>NZ_CP065177.1:0-4469125 GCF_014946775.2 Pectobacterium quasiaquaticum
GTGTCACTTTCGCTTTGGCAGCAGTGTCTTGCCCGTTTGCAGGATGAGTTACCTGCCACAGAATTCAGTATGTGGATACGCCCGTTGCAGGCGGAGCTGAGTGATAACACTCTGGCGCTCTACGCCCCCAATCGCTTTGTGCTGGATTGGGTCCGTGATAAATACTTAAATAATATAAATATTTTGCTGAATGATTTCTGCGGGACGGATGCCCCTTTACTGCGTTTCGAAGTGGGAAGTAAACCGTTGGTTCAGACGGTAAGCCAGCCTGCGCAGTTGCATCACACTCCTGTCAGCGTGACACGGCAGCAGCCAGTGCGTACGGCTCCGGTACGGCCAAGCTGGGATAACTCGCCTGTACAGGCAGAGCATACCTACCGTTCGAATGTGAACCCCAAGCATACATTTGATAATTTCGTTGAGGGTAAATCGAACCAGTTAGCCCGCGCAGCGGCACGTCAGGTGGCCGATAACCCTGGTGGCGCATATAACCCACTGTTTCTTTACGGCGGCACTGGCTTGGGTAAAACGCACTTATTGCACGCGGTGGGGAATGGCATCATTGCCCGCAAGCCCAATGCGAAAGTGGTTTACATGCACTCCGAGCGTTTCGTGCAGGATATGGTTAAAGCGTTGCAGAACAATGCGATTGAAGAATTCAAACGCTACTACCGTTCTGTTGATGCACTGCTGATCGATGATATCCAATTCTTTGCTAATAAAGAGCGTTCGCAGGAAGAGTTCTTTCATACCTTTAATGCGTTGCTGGAAGGTAACCAGCAAATCATCCTGACATCTGACCGCTACCCGAAAGAGATCAACGGCGTGGAAGATCGCCTAAAATCCCGCTTTGGTTGGGGGTTAACGGTCGCGATTGAACCGCCAGAGCTGGAAACACGCGTGGCGATTCTGATGAAGAAAGCGGATGAAAACGATATTCGTCTGCCTGGCGAAGTGGCGTTCTTTATTGCCAAACGCCTGCGTTCTAACGTGCGTGAACTGGAAGGCGCACTGAACCGCGTTATCGCAAATGCTAATTTTACCGGCCGCTCGATCACCATTGATTTTGTGCGTGAGGCGCTGCGCGATCTGCTGGCGTTGCAGGAAAAACTGGTTACTATCGACAATATTCAAAAGACCGTGGCGGAATACTATAAAATCAAGGTAGCTGACCTGCTGTCTAAACGTCGTTCCCGCTCGGTGGCGCGTCCGCGCCAGATGGCGATGGCGTTGGCGAAAGAACTGACGAATCACAGCCTGCCGGAAATCGGCGATGCCTTTGGCGGGCGTGACCATACGACGGTGTTGCATGCCTGCCGCAAGATTGAGCAGTTGCGTGAAGAAAGCCACGACATCAAAGAAGATTTTTCCAATTTAATCAGAACTCTATCGTCATAACACTATGAAATTTATTGTTGAACGCGAACGTCTGTTAAAGCCATTACAACAGGTCAGCAGCCCGCTGGGCGGCCGACCGACTTTACCGATTCTGGGCAACCTGTTGATTCAGGTGACGGAAGGCGTGCTGTCGCTGACCGGTACCGATCTGGAAATGGAGATGGTAGCGAAGGTCGCGCTGACTCAACCGCATGAACCGGGTGCCACGACCGTCCCTGCCCGCAAACTGTTTGATATTTGCCGGGGTCTGCCGGAGGGCGCGGAAATCACGATTATGCTGGATGGCGATCGCATGCTGGTGCGCTCCGGCCGCAGCCGTTTCTCGCTGTCCACGCTGCCTGCAGCGGATTTCCCTAATCTGGACGACTGGCAGAGCGAGGTTGAATTCTCTCTACCGCAGGCGACGATGAAGCGTTTGATCGAAGCGACGCAGTTTTCGATGGCGCATCAGGATGTTCGCTATTACCTCAACGGCATGCTGTTTGAAACCGAAGGCGAAGAGCTTCGCACGGTCGCGACCGATGGTCACCGTTTGGCGGTTTGCGCCATGCCGGTTGGCCAATCTTTACCATCACATTCGGTGATCGTGCCGCGTAAAGGCGTGATGGAGTTGGTGCGTCTGCTGGATGGTGGTGATACCCCGCTGCAGTTGCAAATCGGCAGCAACAATATTCGTGCGCATGTCGGTGACTTCATTTTCACGTCGAAGCTCGTTGATGGTCGTTTCCCTGATTATCGCCGCGTATTGCCGAAGAACCCAGATAAAACACTGGAAGCCAGCTGCGATCTGCTCAAGCAGGCCTTCTCCCGTGCGGCGATTTTATCGAATGAAAAATTCCGCGGTGTGCGTCTGCATCTAATTAAGAATCAGCTCAAAATTACTGCTAACAACCCAGAGCAGGAAGAAGCCGAAGAGATTCTGGATGTACAATACGACAGCACCGAGATGGAAATCGGCTTTAACGTGAGCTATGTACTGGATGTGCTAAATGCGCTGAAATGCGAAGGTGTGCGTTTACTGCTGACCGATTCCGTTTCCAGCGTGCAAATCGAAGATAGCGCCAGCCGAGCCGCGGCCTATGTCGTCATGCCAATGCGGTTGTAGAATTATCGGGCAAGTTGACTTGCCCTTTCATCATTAAGATAACTGCAACATGGCCCTTACTCGTCTTCTCATCAAAGATTTCCGCAATATTGAGGCGGCCGATTTGGCGCTGGTTTCTGGCTTTAATTTTTTGGTCGGCGCCAACGGCAGCGGTAAAACCAGCGTGCTGGAAGCGATTTATACGCTCGGGCACGGGCGAGCGTTTCGTAGCATCCAGGCGGGACGCGTGATTCGTCACGATCAGCCGGAATTTGTGCTGCATGGTCGTATTGACGGTATCGAAACGGAGCGATCCGTCGGGTTAAGCAAAAACCGTCAGGGTGACAGCAAAGTGCGGATTGACGGCAGCGACGGTCATAAAATCGCTGAACTGGCGCAACTGCTACCGATACAACTGATCACCCCAGAAGGATTTACCCTGCTCAACGGCGGCCCGAAATTTCGTCGCGCCTTTCTCGACTGGGGCTGTTTCCATAATGAACCCGGCTTTTTCGCGGCCTGGAGCAACATGAAGCGTTTGTTGCGCCAGCGTAATGCAGCGCTGCGTCAGGTGAGTCACTATGGGCAGCTTAGAGCCTGGGATCAGGAACTGGCGCCGTTGGCAGAACGTATCAGCGAATGGCGTGCGCAATACGCTGAGGCGATTGCCAATGATATTGCCACGACCTGTACGCAATTTTTGCCTGAATTTTCGCTCAGTTTCTCTTTCCAGCGCGGCTGGGATAAAGAAAGTGAGTACGCCGAACTGCTGGAACGGCAGTTCGAACGCGACCGTATATTAGGTTATACGGCGCTGGGACCGCATAAAGCCGACTTCCGCATCCGCGCCAGCGGCGTGGCGGTCGAGGATATGCTGTCCCGTGGCCAGCTCAAGCTGCTGATGTGTGCGCTGAGGCTGGCTCAGGGTGAATTTCTCACCCGTCAGAACGGACTGCGCTGTCTGTATCTGATCGATGATTTTGCTTCCGAACTGGATAGTACCCGCCGCCGTTTGCTGGCTGAACGGTTAAAAGCCACCCATGCACAGGTTTTTGTCAGTGCCGTGAGCGCTGAACAGATAGAGGACATGGTTGGTGAAAAGGGCAAGATGTTCCGCGTAGAACAGGGTAAAATAACGGTTCAATCACAGGACTAAAATGAGCGAGAAACGTTGATGTCGAATTCTTATGACTCCTCAAGTATCAAGGTATTGAAAGGGCTGGATGCGGTACGTAAACGCCCAGGTATGTATATCGGCGATACGGACGACGGTACCGGCCTGCATCACATGGTATTCGAGGTTGTGGACAACGCTATCGACGAAGCACTCGCTGGCTATTGTAAAGACATTATCATCACCATCCATGCTGATAACTCGGTATCGGTGCAGGATGATGGTCGTGGTATTCCTACTGGCATTCATGAAGAAGAAGGGATTTCCGCGGCTGAAGTTATCATGACTGTGCTGCATGCAGGCGGTAAATTCGATGATAACTCATATAAAGTCTCTGGTGGCCTGCACGGCGTAGGGGTTTCCGTGGTTAACGCCCTGTCAGAAAAACTGAAACTGGTTATTCACCGCGACGGAAAACTTCACGAACAAACCTATAAACACGGCGTGGCGCAGGCTCCGCTGGCTGTTACGGGTGAAACCAACAGAACCGGTACGACGGTACGCTTCTGGCCGAGCCATGAGACGTTCACCAATGTGCTGGAATTCGAATATGAAATTCTAGCCAAGCGTCTGCGTGAGCTGTCGTTTCTGAACTCCGGCGTCTCTATCCGCCTGATTGATGAGCGTGAGAAAGATAAAGCCGATCATTACCATTATGAAGGTGGCATCAAGGCGTTTGTTGATTACCTGAACCGTAACAAGACGCCAATCCACCCGAACGTGTTTTATTTCTCGATGACGAAAGACGACATCGGTGTTGAAGTGGCGTTGCAGTGGAATGATGGCTTCCAGGAAAACATTTACTGCTTTACCAACAACATTCCGCAGCGTGATGGTGGTACGCACCTTGCCGGTTTCCGTGCCGCGATGACCCGCACGCTGAATAACTACATGGATAAAGAAGGCTACAGCAAGAAAGCCAAAATCAGCGCCACCGGTGACGATGCGCGTGAAGGGCTGATTGCCGTGGTGTCCGTGAAAGTACCCGATCCGAAATTCTCCTCGCAGACCAAAGACAAGCTGGTTTCTTCCGAAGTGAAAACCGCTGTTGAATCGCTGGTGAACGAAAAGCTGGTGGATTACCTGATGGAAAATCCGTCAGACGCCAAAATTGTGGTCGGTAAAATCATCGATGCCGCACGTGCCCGTGAAGCGGCGCGCAAAGCGCGTGATATGACGCGTCGTAAAGGTGCGCTCGATCTGGCTGGCCTGCCTGGCAAGCTGGCGGACTGTCAGGAACGCGACCCAGCACTGTCTGAACTGTATCTGGTGGAAGGGGACTCGGCGGGTGGCTCTGCTAAGCAGGGGCGTAACCGTAAGAATCAGGCGATTTTGCCGCTGAAAGGTAAAATCCTGAACGTCGAGAAAGCCCGTTTTGACAAGATGCTTTCCTCGCAGGAAGTCGCGACGCTGATCACCGCGCTGGGCTGTGGTATTGGCCGTGATGAATACAACCCGGACAAATTGCGCTATCACAGCATCATTATCATGACCGATGCCGACGTCGATGGTTCGCACATCCGTACCCTGCTGTTAACCTTCTTCTATCGCCAACTGCCTGAAATTGTTGAGCGTGGTCACGTTTATATTGCGCAACCGCCGCTGTACAAGGTGAAAAAAGGCAAGCAAGAGCAGTACATCAAAGACGATGAAGCGATGGATCAGTACCAGATTGCACTGGCGCTGGACGGCGCGACGCTGCACACCAATGCTGAAGCGCCTGCGCTGGCGGGTGAACCGCTGGAAAAACTGGTTTCTGAGCATTATGCCGTGCAGAAACAAATTGGCCGCATGGAACGCCGCTTCCCGCGTGCGTTACTGAACCGTTTGATCTATCAGCCTACGCTGTCCGAAGCCGATTTAGGCGAGCGTGAAAAAGTACAGGCGTGGGCGGAATCGCTGGTTAGCAGCCTGAACGCAAACGAAGTGCACGGCAGTACGTACAGCTTTGTGATTCACCACGACGAAGAGCGTAGTGTATTCGAACTGGCACTGCGCGTACGCACGCACGGTGTGGATACCGATTATCCTCTGGGCGCAGGCTTCGTGGCGGGTAGTGAATACCGCAAGTTGAATCAGTTGGGTGAAAAATTGCGTGGCCTGATTGAAGAAGATGCGTACATCGAACGTGGCGAACGTCGCCAGCCGGTTGCCAGCTTTGAACAAGCGCTGGACTGGCTGGTGAAAGAGTCCCGCCGTGGCTTAACCATACAGCGTTATAAAGGTCTGGGTGAAATGAACCCGGATCAGCTGTGGGAAACCACGATGGATCCGGCTAGCCGCCGCATGCTGCGTGTAACAGTGAAAGATGCCATTGCTGCCGATGAGCTGTTCACGACCCTGATGGGTGATGCGGTTGAACCGCGTCGTGCGTTTATCGAAGAGAACGCCTTGAAGGCAATGAATATCGATATCTGATTTAGATAGATTCTGACCGCTCGATCGGTTTATCAGCAACCTGAGCCAGTTCCCTACGGAGCTGGCTTTTTTATATCTTTTTATCAGGCTAGCGCACGTCGTTTAGCGCTGCGCATTTCCTGTAGCAGGGTGATGAAAGACGTGATCAGCATAAAGATAACGGCAGACCAGAAAATGGCGTGAGGATGGCCGTGATCCAGCAGCCAGCCGAACAGAACCGGTCCTGCGGCACCGCCAATGTTGAAACCGGTGGAGACAATCCCAAATACTCGTCCTTCCGCGCCCGGCGGAGAGGCGGCGCGCACCAGCATATCCCGAGAAGGGGCGATCATGCCGGAGAGGAAACCAGCGGCGGCCAACAACGGCACGAGCACAACGGTGGGTAAAGAATACATGGCAACGATACTGACCAGCACGGCGGTGACGGCTAACGCCGCCGTCGCCACCAGCCCGTGGCGTTTAGTTTTATCTGCCAATGAGCCGCCAGCCAATACGCCAAAGGCGCTGGCGAACAGGAATGCGGTCAGCGCCACGTTAGCCTGTGACAGCGACAAATCGTAGCCCGTGACTAACGCCGTCACCGAGAAGTTCTGGATTGAACCCGTACTTAAATTCAGCAGCAGGAACAGAATGAGCAGCGCCAGAATCGGCAGCGTGAAAACGGGTGCGCGCGATTTGCTCGGCTGGGTGCCTGTTGCTGCCGCAGGTTTCACTCGGATGGGCTCATCGCGATCGGTCAGAAGCAGCGGTATCGTCAGCAAGCCGAGAACGCCGGAAACGATGAATGCGCTACTGATGCCGGAAAAGGCGGCAACGGACAGCAAAATACCGGGCGCAATGGCCGTGCCCAGAAAGCCGGAAAACGTATGCACCGAGAACGCGCGGCCCATGCGTTTCTCATCAATCCCGCGCGACAGCAAGGCGTAATCCGCCGGATGGTAAACTGCGTTCGCTACCCCAGCGAGTCCCATCGCGGCGACCAGCCAAACGTAGCTGCCTGAAAAACCGAGCGAGAGAAAACAGAGGCTTCCGAGCGTGATCCCGGCGGTTAACGTACGGCGTGCGCCGATACGGTCCACCATAAAACCAATCGGTGTCTGCACGCAGGCGGAGACAATGTTGAATACGCTGAGCGCAAAACCGAGCTCGACAAAGCTAATATCACGCTGGGCTGACAGCAGCGGAATGAGCGCGGGCAGCACCATCATATGGAAGTGACTCACCAGATGCGCTGATGAGATTTGCGCTAGTAGCGGTAGTTTTATGAATTTCATGTTGTTTTTGCAGCTTACAGGTCTGTAGATTTTATTATCGTGAGAGCTGGCGCAGGAACAGGGCGTCACTCCCTGGCAAATGGATCATAAGGTTAGCCTATTACTTATATCATCTATGGCGAATATTGATACCCGCCTTTTCGGCAGAATAGGGAGAGAATGGCATGACGAGTAAATCGTATTTGGGGGGTATTTGGTCAGATTCGTTCGAGGATTGCTGTCCACGCTGGGAATAACGCACAGGCCGTTTCCGGCCCGTGCGGGTGAGTTGGTGAAGGAAGAAATGGTGATTACGAGAGCTTAAATACCAGCACCGTTTGCGCGAGCTGTCTGGCCTGTTCTTCCAGTGACGCTGCCGCCGCCGTGGCTTCCTGCACCAGCGCGGCGTTCTGTTGGGTGACACCATCCATCTCGTGAACGGCCTGTGTCACCTGACTGATCCCGCGCGATTGTTCATCCGACGCTGAGACGATCTCATCCATGATGTCTTTTACCGACGTGACGGCACTCAGCATTTCTTGCATGGTCTCACCGGCGTTCTGCACCAGCGTGACACCACTGTCGACGCGGCTGGCGGATTCTGTAATCAGCGCGGTGATATCTTTTACGGCACTGGCGCTGCGCTGCGCGAGATTACGTACCTCGTTGGCAACAACGGCAAAACCGCGCCCTTGTTCGCCCGCTCTGGCCGCTTCCACCGCCGCGTTGAGTGCCAGAATATTGGTCTGGAACGCGATGCCGTTGATGATACTGGTAATGTCGGCAATTTTCTTCGAACTGTCGTCGATCTCATTCATTATATGAACAACCTGACCGACAATCTTGTCGCCTTTCTGGGCAATGTGGGCCGCGTTCTGCGCCAGAGTTGTGGCGTTATGGGCGTTATCCGCATTCTGTTTCACCGTCGCCGTAATCTGTTCCATGCTGGCGGCGGTTTCTTCCAACGCCGCTGCCTGCTGCTCGGTGCGCGAAGCAAGATCGATGTTGCCTGCCGCAATTTCCGTCGCACCGTGGCTGACGGATTCGCTGGTGCTAATTAGCTGCTCGGCGATATCTCTCAACTGTGCCTGCATGGTGTGCATTGCGTAAAAAATACTGCCGTCGTCCTTTGGCTGCACGGGGATAATTTGCGTTAAATCCCCTTGTGCCACGGATAGCGCGATCTGCGCGGCCTGAGCGGGTTCCCCGCCGATAGGACGGGCAACCTTGTGGTTAAAGATGATGCCCAGTACGCCGGAAACGACCACGATACTCAGCACTATAAGCAGTAGCGCCATGTTGCGCTGCTGCACCGTTTCCGCCATCACCACATTAACGGGAGCAGACAGGCCGAGCATCCAAGGCGTACCGGTATCGCCGATTTTTACTGGCACATACACGTTAAACGCCGGCGTGTTCAGCACGGCACTGTTACGTTCGATCTGATAAGGCTGACCGGTGGTGGCATGTTCAAGCAG
This sequence comes from Pectobacterium quasiaquaticum, assembly GCF_014946775.2. NCBI lineage: Bacteria > Pseudomonadati > Pseudomonadota > Gammaproteobacteria > Enterobacterales > Pectobacteriaceae > Pectobacterium > Pectobacterium quasiaquaticum. The sequence goes on from NZ_CP065177.1 coordinate 8,806, forward strand.
CGTTGGGTCATTTTCAATTTTTTTGGTCACCCGAGCGTTGTCGGGATGAGAAATATAGGCACCCGTGTGGGACAGCAGCTGTGCATAGCCTGAGCCTTTATAGGGTTTGATGTCATTAGCGAGCCGTTGCAGTGTATCCAGCGAAAAGTCTGCGGTGACGGAGCCGTAAAATTTGTTGTTGATGATAATAGGCACGGCAATGGAGGTCAGCAGGACATCGACGCCGTTGTAGGGGTAGCTATACGGTTCCAGAATCACTTCTTTCTGGAGCTTTTTCGGTAGCAGATAGTAGTCGCCGCTGCCGGGCGTTTCATAATCCACCAGATTATGCAGAGCAACGTTGCCTGCGGTATCGCGATCGACATAGCGGACGAAGCGGCCTTGCGGGTCCTGATCGGGTTGACTGGCGAACTCCCGATCTTTGCCGTCAAACGCATCGGGTTCCCACGCCAGCGACATCGAAAGGAAGTCGGGATGACTCTTCAGCGCATTCTTCAGCAGTGTCTCCGCAGTTTTTCGATCGGCGTTACCTGCTTCTTGCAGGCTGACCACGCTCTGCACCAAATTACGTGCCGCATGGAGTGCGACATCCAGTTTTTGCTGAATCAGGTAGCTGTTGGTATACGCCGTTTGCTCAAGATACTGCTGTGCGATGGTCTTTTGCTGCTGGCCAGATTGCCAAATCAGCAGGCCGATGGTGAGAATAAAACCGAGTGCGATGGTGGTGACGCCCGCCAGGAGCATCAGCATCCGTGTGCTGAGTTTTCTTCTTAACGCGGTTGGCGAGGAATGAATGGGTAGATTGCTGTGATTAACCGGTAACAGTGTTGTAGACATATGCGTAATATCCTCGAGGATATAAGCGCCTGTAGGCACCTTGTTTCATAAAAGAATCAATCGATTGTCTTCCTTTCTGTTTTGGCGTCATTCCCTTGCGCGACTCGTCATTATTTGTGATGTAAGTCACAAATAAATTATCGGCGAGAAACACTATGTCTTTAGATTATTCACGAAAATGTCACAAATCAGGTGGTACTTAAATCAAGATAGCAGTGAGGCAGGACGCCTCACTGCGTGAGCGAGGATTAGGCGGCAGGGCCTTTGTTGACGGAATCGCGGATAATCAATTCGCCTTTGAAGGCTGGCGTAGGCGCGATGGTTTCACCTTCCAGTCGGCACAGCAGTTTCTCAAGGGTATAGCTGATCATCTCGGCGACGGGCACATGCACGGTAGTGAGGGGCGGGTAGAACCATGATGCCATCGGTAAATCATCGAACCCCAGTAGCGAGACATCCTGCGGAATCGCGAGGCCGTGTTCGCGTAGCGCTTTGGCCGCGCCAATCGCCATATCGTCATTACTGGCGACGAGCGCACTGAAGGTGGCAGACCGCTGAAGCAGGATTTGTGCCGCCGTATAGCCGCTGTCATGGGTCCAGTCACCTGGTGCAACCAGCCCGTCATTATAGGGAATCCCGTTTTCCTCCAGCGCCTGCCGGTAGCCCGCCAGTCGGCTTGTACCCGTGGGGGAGTTCGCCGATCCACAGACAAAGGCGATATCACGGTGGCCCTGTGCTATCAGGTAATTGACGGCATCATGGCAGTGCTGCTGGTGATTGGCGCAGATGCCGTTATCGCCGTGCTGATGCAGTGTGCGGTTCACGACCATGATCGGCTGATCGTGCTGTTCGATAATCTCTTCCAGTTCATTCGTAGAGAGAAAACGCGGATAGATAATGACGGCATCGCAGCGTAAATCGAGCAGGAACTGGATCGCTTCGCGCTCTTCTTCCGCGCTGTGCTTGCCATCTGCCATGATGAGCTGCCGCCCGTATTTCTCCGTCATGGTTGCCGTTTGGAACAGCAATTCGCTGAAATAGGGGCCGCTGTACAGCGTGTTGGTCACAACCAAACCAATAATTTGCGATTTGCTCGTGGCGAGCTGGCGCGCCAGCAGGTTGGGCCGGTAGCCAATCTCTTCAATCGCCTGGAATACCCGATCCCGCGTGGTTTTACTGACGTAGTTATTCCCTGTCAGCACGCGTGATACGGTGGCTTTGGATACACCGGCTTTTTTCGCTACATCGAGCATGGTTACCATCGTACTTTCTCGCTCTCCTGTACTGCCTGATGTCGTCATTATAGGGAAAAATCCTCCTTTTTTATCACCAATAACAAGTGTAGGGATAAAAATATTCCCCGATTGCGCTATTTATGATCGCCTTCAAAAAATAGTAAAAACAATATGAAACCGGTTGCATATTATTTTGTGTCTTGCTTGAATAATAAAAAAACGGACGGTGAGGTGCAGTATGAATAAGATTTTACTCTGTTGCGCAGCAGGAATGTCTACCAGCATGCTGGTACAGCGGATGGAAAAGGTCGCCGAGAAAAATGCGATCGCTGTTGAGATAAAAGCCGTGGGTTTTGAAGAGTTTAATGAGCTAATTGATGAATATGATTGCTGCCTTCTGGGGCCGCAGATTAAGTATAAATTGCCTGAATTCAAGGCGATAGCTGACGAGAAAGCGAAGCCGATCGCGGTCATTAATATGGTCGATTACGGCATGATGAATGGGGAAAAAGTCCTTAACGATGCCCTGGCGATGATCGCGTAATATAACGGGAGGAATAATGAGTAAATTAAGCGAGTCATTATTCAGCGTTATCGAAAACCGTATTAGCCCCATTGCGGCTAAACTTTCCAGCCAGCGTCATGTCGTTGCCATTAAAGATGGCTTCATTGCCTCGATGCCGTTTTTAATTGTTGGCTCTTTTATGATGTTATTCGCTCATCCACCTTTTAGCCCGAATAGTGAATGGGCTTTTGCACAGTGGTGGCTGGGGATGGTGGAACGCCACGGCGAACAAATCATGATGCCCTATAACATGACGATGGGCATTATGGCGGTGTATATCACCAGCGCCATCGCTTATAACCTGGCACAGAGCTATAAAATGAACGGCTTTATGGCGGCCAGTCTGGCGCTGATGTCGTTTATGGTCGTTGCGGCGCCGCAAATCGACAAAAGCCTGCCGGTCGGGTCGCTGGGCGGCGAGGGAATTTTCACCGCGATTATCGTGGCGATCTATTCGACGGAACTGATGCACTTTTTGCAGAAGCACAATGTTGGTATCCGCCTGCCTGAACAGGTACCGCCGAAAATCCGCCAGTCTTTCGATCTGCTGATCCCGATTCTTGCTATCTTCCTGACGCTTTTCCCGCTTAGCCTGTTTATGCAGAGCCAGTTCGGCATGTTGTTACCGCAGGCGATTATGGCCGTCTTCGCGCCGATTATCTCGGCATCCGACTCGCTCCCCGCCATCCTGATCGCGGTGCTGCTCTGCCATCTGCTGTGGTTTGCTGGGATTCACGGGGCGGTTATCGTCGGCGGCATTTTGCAGGCGTTCTGGCTGACTAACTTAGGGATCAATCAGGAAGCGTTTAACACGGGCGCACCGATCACCAAAATTTTTATTGAACCCTTCTGGCAGTTCTTCATTACGGTGGGCGGCTCGGGAGCGACCATGGGGCTGGTCTTTCTCTACTTGCGTAGCCGTTCTGCTCACCTGCGCTCCATCGGCAAGTTGGCCGTGGTGCCAAGCATGTTCAACATCAACGAACCGGTGATTTTTGGTTCACCCGTCGTGATGAACCCGCTGCTGTTCATCCCATTTATTACCGCGCCGCTGGTGAACGCCATCCTTGCTTATATCGCATTAAAAACCGATTTGGTACACCGCGTCATTTCTCTTGCACCCTGGACAACGCCGGGCCCGATTGGCGCAGCCTGGTCTACGGGGTGGGACTGGCGTGCGGTGGTGCTGGTGGGGGTACTGATTGTCGTTTCGTCCTTAATCTATTACCCCTTCTTCAAAATGTATGAACGTCAGCTGGTCGCACAAGAAGTGGGGACGGCAGAGGAGGCAGTGAGTGATGCGCGATGAAACCATTCTTGATGAAACGACAGTAATGGAACTGATTATCTATGCGGGAGAGGCACGTTCCAGCTCGATGGAAGCGCTGATCGCCGCCAGAAAATACGACTGGGACAGGGCTGAGGAACTGCTTAACACGGCTTCTGTGGTGGCGCGTAAAGCCCATCAAATCCAGACTGCCCTGATTGGTGCCGATGAGGGCAGCGGAAAAATCCCGGTCAACCTGATTCTGGTTCACGCGCAAGATCACCTGATGAACGCGATGCTATGCCGTGAGCTGGTGGAGGAGCTGATTCAACTGCATCGGGAAATCTCCACCCTGAAACAATCTATCCATTAAACCGATTGTAAATGAACAACATGTAAATCTGAACTAACGAAAAGGAAACAAGATGTCTGCTGAACAATTACCGAAAGACTTTCTGTGGGGCGGCGCGGTAGCGGCGCATCAAGTTGAAGGTGGTTGGGATCAAGGCGGCAAAGGCGTCAGCATTTGTGATGTCCTGTCCGGCGGTGCTCACGGCGTTGACCGTGTGATTACCGATGGCGTACAGCCTGGTGTCAGTTATCCAAACCATCAGGCGGTGGAGTTCTATTCCCACTATAAGCAGGATATTGCCCTGTTCGCCGAAATGGGCTTCAAATGCTTCCGCACCTCGATTGCCTGGACGCGTATTTTCCCCAATGGCGATGAGCTGGAGCCGAATGAAGTCGGTCTGCAATTCTATGACGACCTGTTTGATGAGCTGTTGAAATACAACATCGAGCCAGTGATTACGCTGTCTCACTTCGAGATGCCACATCATCTGGTTAAGCAATACGGCGGCTGGCTGAACCGTAAAGTGGTGGATTTCTTTGTCCGCTACAGCGAAGTGGTTATGAAGCGTTATCAGTCTAAAGTGAAATACTGGATGACCTTCAATGAGATCAATAACCAGCGTAACTGGCAGTATCCGCTGTTTGGCTACTGCTGTTCCGGCGTGATTTTTACCGATCACGACAAGCCAGAGCAGGCGATGTACCAAACGCTGCACCACCAGTTTGTCGCCAGTGCGAAAGTGGTGAAGCTGGGTCATGAAATTAACCCGAATTTCAAAATTGGCTGCATGCTGGCGCTGGTGCCGATCTATCCGTGGTCATGCCATCCAGATGACGTGATGTTTGCCCAGGAAGCGATGCGCCAACGCCACCTGTTCGGTGATGTGCAACTGCGTGGTTACTACCCGTCTTACATCCTGAAAGAGTGGGCGCGCAAAGGCTATCAGATTGATATGCAGCCGGAAGACGAACGGACGCTGCGCGAAGGCTGCACGGACTATCTGGGCTTCAGCTACTACATGAGCAGCGCGGTGCAGTTGGCGGCAAAAGGCCAGAAAAAGGAAGATGCGATTACGGGCTTTGACGGCGGCGTGAAGAACCCGCATGTGAAGGCATCGGAGTGGGGCTGGCAGATCGATCCGGTTGGCCTGCGCTATACGCTGAACAGCTTCTACGAGCGTTATCAGAAACCGATGTTCATCGTCGAAAACGGCTTTGGCGCGGTAGACAAGGTGGAAACCGACGGCAGCATTAGCGACGATTACCGCATCGAATACCTCAAGGCGCATATCGATCAGATGAAGAAAGCGGTTGTGGAAGACGGCGTGGAACTCATGGGCTATACCCCGTGGGGCTGCATCGACTGCGTGTCGTTCACCACGGGCCAGTACAACAAACGCTACGGTTTCATCCACGTGGATAAACACGATGATGGCACTGGCACGTTCAAGCGCTCGAAGAAAAAGAGCTTCGACTGGTATAAGAAGGTGATCGCCAGCAACGGCACTGAATTATAACGGCGATTACAGGAAAACGTTGGTCACAGAGCCGTGCTTAGCCGCACGGCTTTTTACGTTATACCCGTCATACTTCAAGTTGCATGTGCGTTGGCTCCATTCGGTCACCCGAATCACTTACTTGAGTAAGCTCATCGGGATTCTCTCATTCGCCGCCTTCCTGAAACTCGAATTATTTAGGGTATATATGTAATACGCCTGTCACCCTGCTGTATTTCACTAACGACTTCATCGCTGAATCGCGTTAGCATGAAAACAGATAACTTGATGCTGGAAAAACTATGTCTGTAAAACTGATCGCGATTGATATGGACGGGACGTTGCTGACGCCCCAAAATCAAATTTCACCTGCGGTAAAAGCCGCGATTACCGCTGCCAGAGAGAAAGGCGTGCAAGTTGTGCTGGCTACCGGTCGCCCCTACATCGGCGTGGAACGCTACCTGATGGAGTTGGATTTGCAGCAGGAAGGCTGTTACTGCATCACCAATAACGGTGCGCTGGTACAGCGTACGGTCAATGGCGACTGTGTGGCGCAAACGGCGCTGAGCTTCGATGATTATCTCTATTTCGAAGCACTGGCCTGCAAACTGGGCGTCCATTTCCACGCGCTGGACTTCAATTTCGTCTATACCGCCAATAAAGACATCAGCCCTTACACCATTCATGAATCTCACCTGACCGGGATGCCGTTGAAGTATCGCGCGATAGAGGAAATGGATCGCAGCCTGACGTTCCCGAAAGTGATGATGATTGATGAGCCAGAGATCTTGGATCGCGCCATCAGCCAGTTGCCACCGGAAGCCTTTGAACGCTACACCATCATGAAGAGCGCCGAATACTATCTGGAAATTCTGGATAAACGCGTCAACAAAGGTGAAGGCGTGAAGATGCTGGCGGAGCACCTCGGCATTCCACGTGAAAGCGTCATGACGCTGGGTGACCAGCAGAACGATCTGGCGATGATTCGCTATGCGGGTATCGGCGTCGCGATGGGCAATGCCATCGACGAAGTGAAAGCAGCCAGCCAGTTCGTCACCAAAACCAACATCGAAGACGGTGTCGCCTACGCGATCGAGAAATTTGTGCTGAATGCCTGATTAGAGAGATATAAATTGGAATAGCCATCAATGATGGCTATTTTTATTTAAAATAATAATCTGCTATTTATTTTTTATAAATCCATTCCCCAGTAGTCATTATTCAATAAATACATTAATAAAAATAACGATTTTTGCTGGAAATTATTTTAATTCCAGACTGCTCGCTATTTTTTCTTTCATAACCTGAGTGATGTGATTCACCACCTGGCTGCGGGGAATTTGCGGGGGATAAACCGCGCAATACGCCATTTTTATATCAGGATTGAAAGGCTTAACGATAACCGGCGAAGGGCTGTTCAGGGCGGTAATAAAATCCACCACGCCGATGCCGACGTTTCTTGATGCCAGCACGCAGCAGTTAGCCATTGAGGTTTCGATGGGGTTATGCAGATAGATCTGCTCTTTTCTGGAGGAGATATCAAGCTGCGCCCGCAGTGGTGTGGTTCTTCCCGGCAGAATAGCGCGCGTACTGGCCAGGTCGGCAAGCGTAATTTCATCCGCCGTGGCAAGAGGGTGATCCACCGCTAACACCGCGACAGCACTGGCGTCCGCCAGTGGTTCAGCTTCCAGCCCTTTGATGCCCGGCTGGCCAAAAATAAAGCCGACGTCATACTGATTTTCAGAAATGGCGCTCGTAATATGGCTACTGCTTTCTATGTCTAAAAACAGGGAAAGATCGGGGTATTTCTTGAGTAAGGTAGGGAGAACCTGATCTGAACAAAGAAACGAGAGCGCCTGAACGGCGGCGATGCGCAGCACGCTGCCCTTGGCATGGCGAATTTCATCCGCAATCATCCCGATGTGATCCAACCCCAGATAAAGACGCTCGACTTCGCGATACAGCTTCATCGCCTCCGCGCGTGGAACCAGGCCGCGCCCGTCCCTATCGAACAGCTTAAGGTTCAGTGCGTCTTCAAAGTCCTTAATGAGTCGGCTGACCGCGGGCTGGGTGATGTACATCATGTTTGCGGCAGCGGTGATGCCTCCAGTGAGGATGACTTTATGAAAGGCTTCAACCTGGCGGGGATTGATACGCATGCTCGTCACCTTAAAACATAACATTTAGTTATCAATTTAACACAAAATGCAATTTTTCATTATCCAATCTCGCGCATAGACTGACAATCATAAGATTTAATACACTTCACTAGTAATCAATCATGGAATAGAGGGTTAGTGAATGAAGAAATCAACGCTGGCGTTATTGTTTACCGTTTTATTTTCATCTTCACCTTTGGTTTATAGCGCGGACCTGAATATCGGTTTGGCTTCCTCCACCACATCAATGGATCCACAGTTTTATGTGAGTGGGGCGAATAGCGCAATGGCGCGCAATATTTTTGACGGTTTGGTTGTACAGGATGAAAAACAGCAGATTGCATCTGCCCTGGCAACCAGTTGGAAAGTGATTGACGACAAGACGTGGGAATTTGCATTGCGTCCTGGCGTTAAGTTTCACGACGGCAGTGATTTTACGGCTAAAGATGTGATTGCCAGCATCAAGCGTGTTGCGCTGGCATCGAAAAACAGCCCTAGCTCTTATGCACCTTACGTCAGCGACATTGCTGAGGTAATAGAAGTAAATCCACTAACGGTGCGGATTAAGACAAAAGAGGCTTCGCCGCTGCTGCTGAATAATTTAAGTCGAGTTTCCATTTTGCCTGCTCGACTTGAGAACGTCCCAACGGAAACGTTGAATTCAGGAAAAGATGTGATTGGTACAGGGCCATTCAAATTTGTTTCCTGGGTGCCGGACGACCGAGTAGTCCTTGTTCGAAATGACGATTACTGGGGAGGAAAAGCAGAGTGGGACAACGTTACTGTCCGTGTATTTAAAAACAGTAGTGCACGTGTAGCAGCCGTATTATCCGGTGATGTGGACATGATTGAAAACGTTCCAACAGCCGATAGCAGTAATATTGAAAAAAATCCGCAGTTAAAAACGATTTCAACACCAGGGAATCGTGTTATTTACCTTCACATGGACCAGCAGCGAGATGAATCACCGTTCGCCAAAGGTCCTGATGGTAAAAACCCATTACTAAAAAAAGAAGTACGCCAGGCGATGTCTTTAGCTATTAATCGCCAGGCAATCGTTGACCGTGTGATGGAGGGGCAGGCTGTTGTTGCCTCTCAGCTTGTACCTAAGGGGTACCTAGGTTATTCCGCTTCCATTCCTGCGCCGGTTTATAATCCGGATAAAGCCAAACAGGAACTGGCGGCGGCGGGTTACCCCGACGGCTTCACGCTGACCTTCCACGCGTCGAACGATCGTTATCCTAATGATTCTAAAATTGCTCAGGCCATTGGCCAAATGTTCACACGGGCTGGTATCAAAACCGAGGTGGTTACGATGCCCGGCAGTGTGTACTTCTCACGTGCGTCCCGTCTCGAATTCAGTTTGATTATGGGCGGGGCCGCGATTGAAACCGGGGAAGCTTCTGGCGTATTGGGGCCATTGTTAGAAACCTTTGGCCCCAATGCAGGACAGGGTAATCGTGGTCGCTATTCCAATCCTGTCTTTGATAAAACGCTGAACGAAGCACGTGTCACGCTGGATGAAACCAAACGTGGTGCGCTGCTGGCTGAGGCGATGAACATTGGCATGAACGATCTGGGTGTGATTCCGGTGATGTTCCTGTCCAACACCTGGGCGATGAAAAAGCAGTATACCTACGTGGGCCGTTCCGATGCCTACACGCTGCCGTACTTCGTCCGTTCTGCGAAATAGTCACCTGTCATTTATGATTCAAATAAGGGGTGAGTATTCACCCCTTATCTATCCGTAACAAGGAGAGCGGAGTGAATACATTTAGCGGTGTTTTTCCCTATCTGGTGTCACCCGATTCTCTTTAACACCTAATAGCTTTGTTATTTTTCACGCTATATAGAGGTGTGGGGTTTTCTGCACCTTGATGTTCGGCAGTACCTATTAAAAAGAGAAAAGGAATCATCGAAGGATGAGCGCTTTACCTATTATTATTGATTGTGATCCGGGGATAGATGACGCGATTGCGTTATTAAGTGCATTTGTGGCACCAGAGTTGGATATTCGCGGTATCTGCACAGTGTGCGGTAACCAGTCGCTGGACAAGACGGTGCATAATGCGCTGCAAATTGTTGAACTGGGGCAACGCACGGATATCCCCGTTTTCGCTGGCTGCCATCGGCCGCTGCTGCGCGACCCTATTCATGGCCAGTTTCACGGCGAAAGCGGACTGGGCCAGACGGTGCTGCCTGCGCCACAAAAACAGGCCGAAGCGAAACATGCGGTGAATTTTATCATTGAGCAGTGTCGTCAGGCGATCGCTGACGGCACGCCGATTACGCTCTGTACATTAGGGCCGTTAACCAACGTGGCGATGGCGCTGCGTATGGCACCCGAGATTGTCGACGGAATTGCACGCATCGTGATGATGGGCGGAGCGTACCGCGAAGCGGGCAACCGCAGCTTGACGTCTGAATTCAATATGATCGCTGATCCGCAGGCCGCCAAGGTGGTGTTCGACTCGTCGATTGCCATCGTCGCGTTACCGCTGGATGTCACGCATCAGGTAATTTTAACGCCGGAATTAGTGGCGCGTTTCATTGCGCTATCCGGACGCATCTCCGCGCCGTTGGGTGAAATGATGGCGTTTTGGGACCGCAATGATATCCGTCGCTACGGCTCACGCGGCGGCCCGCTACACGATCCGCTGGTCATTGCCTGGGTGCTGGCACCGCACTGTTTCACGACGGAAAAAGCCAGTGTTTACATTGAGCAGGAAAGCGAGCTGTGCATGGGGCAGACCGTTGCCGACTGGTACGGAAAAACCGATCGTCAGCCGAATGTCGATGTGGTGACGGGGGTGGATGCTAAACAGGTTGTCGAGCTGTTTGCTGACCTATTGAGCCGCTACAGCGAGGGTGTCTGACATGGTTCGAGAACGCATTATTATTGATACCGATCCCGGCGTCGACGATGCGATAGCCATCTGGCTGGCACTGGCGTCGCCCGAGCTGGACGTGCTTGGGATTACCGTGGTGGCAGGCAATGTGCCGCTTGCCGCCACGCTGCCGAACGCCTGCAATGTGGTAGGGGTGACGGGCAGAACCGATGTGCCGATTTTTGCGGGTGCCTCGCGCCCACTCATCCGCGATCAGGTGTTCGGTAAATATGCCCATATCGGCAAGTTTTCCTCTGAGTGGTTGCCAGAAAGCACGCTGTCACCGGAACAGGAACACGCCGTCGATTTTCTGGTGCGGATGACGCGTCAGGCGGCGGCCGACAATAACCCGATCACCATTTGTTCACTTGGCCCGCTGACGAATCTGGCGTTGGCGCTGTGCTTCCATCCTGATGTCGCTCGCGGCATCAAACAGATTGTGTCCATGAGCTGCGCCTTTACCGCGATGGGGAATCGCGTGCCGTGGGCGGATTTTAACGTTTATGCCGATCCGCATGCGGCGGAGATTGTTTTTTCTTCCGGTGTTCCGATTGTCATCATGCCGCTGGATGTAACCTTTCAGGCGCTGATTCAGACAGAACAGGTTGATGCCATCGCACGTAGCGGCGGTGCGCCGGGTAAGGCGATGGCCGCGCTGCTGCGCATGTTTGACCGTAGCGAAGTCGAGCGCTTTGGCCGTGAAGGTGGACCGATTCATGATGCGACCGTCATTGCGTGGCTGTTGAAGCCCGAGCTATTCAAGTCAAAACACGTTCGCGTCGGGGTAGACGTTTCTGGTAAGACCATGGGTTACGTGTTTGCCGATTTTTATCACAAGCTGGGTGAGCCAGCGAATGCGCTGGTCATGCGGGAAATCGACGAACAAGGATTCCTCGGGCTGATTGCCGATCGCCTGCGTCGCTATGGCTCTGAAGCAATAAATGATGTTGAAGCAATCAATGGATCTGAGGAGCGCTGATGGTCGCCTACCTGCTGAGCCGAATCGGACAAACGCTGCTGACGCTGGCTGTGATGTCGGTGCTGGTGTTTGTGGGGGTTTATCTGGTCGGTAATCCGGTCGATATGCTATTGAGTGCGACGGCCACGCCAGCGGAGCGGCTGGCGGTGATTCAGTCCTTTGGTCTGGATAAGCCCGTCTGGGAACAGTACGGGCTGTTTGTCTGGAACGCCTTGCAGGGCGACATGGGCAACTCGTTTATCTTCAACCAACCCGCGCTGACGCTGATTTTCCAGCGCATGCCCGCCACGCTCGAACTGGCGATGGTGGCGTTCGTGATGGCGCTGGTTGTCGGTATTCCGCTGGGGATCTACGCTGGCCTGAAGCCGGACAGCGCGGTGTCCAAATCCATCATGACTTTTTCCATCCTCGGCTTTAGCCTGCCCACGTTCTGGATTGGGCTGGTGATGATCATGCTGTTCAGCGTGAAGCTGGGCTGGCTGCCGTCCTCTGGTCGGGGCGATACGCATGAGTTATTCGGTATTCCATTCAGTTTTCTGACCCGCGATGGTCTCGAACATCTTCTCTTGCCTGCGTTTAACCTTGCGCTGTTTAAAATCTCGCTGGTTATCCGCCTGATGCGCGCGGGCGTGATGGAGTGTCTGCAACAGGACTATGTGCAGTTTGCTCGTGCGAAAGGGCTGTCGGAAACCCGCATCGTGCTGGTGCATGTGCTGCGCAACACGCTGATTCCACTGATTACCGTGCTGGGGCTGGAGCTGGGATCGCTGATCGCATTCGCCGTCGTCACGGAAACCATTTATGCCTGGCCGGGCATGGGCAAGTTGATTATCGACTCGATCGCCGTGCTCGACCGTCCGGTCATCCTGGCTTATCTGATGATTACCGTCGTGATGTTCAGCGTGATTAACCTGCTGGTCGATTTGCTGTATGTGCTGGTCGATCCACGTGTGCGGCTCGGAGGAGATAAGGGATGACGGGAAATACGATACACCAGCCCGCTGCCGTGCAAAAAAACGCTCATCCGGTGAGGCGCGTGGTGATGGCGCTGATTAACGATAGGCTGGCACTGTGCGGGCTGATCATGCTGGCAATTTTCGTGCTGCTGGCGCTCCTTGCCCCGCTGCTGTCGCCGCAGAATCCCTACGATTTGATGCAGCTCGACATCATGGATGGCCGACTCGCGCCGAGTGCGCAGAGCATGGCTGGCATGACGTATTGGCTGGGGACGGACGATCAAGGGCGCGACCTGTTCAGCGCCATTCTGTACGGCACCCGCATCAGCCTGATAGTGGGTTTCTCCAGTGCGGTGCTTGCGTTGCTGATTGGTGCCTCGTTGGGGCTGATTAGCGCCTACGTCGGTGGAAAAACGGATGCCACGATCATGCGTATCGTCGATATCCAGCTCAGCTTCCCGCCGATCCTGATTGCACTGATCCTACTGGCGGTGCTGGGGCAAGGGGTCGACAAGATCATCATGGCGCTGGTGGTGACCCAGTGGGCTTACTATGCGCGCACGATTCGCGGTTCGGCACTGGTGGAACGTCGCCGCAGCTACGTGGACGCGGCGCGCAGCATGGCGCTATCCAACCGCCGCATTCTGTTTCGCCATATTTTACCCAACTGTCTGGCACCGCTGATCGTGGTAGCGACGATGCGCATCGCCTACGCCATCATGCTGGAAGCCACGCTCTCGTTTTTGGGGATCGGGCTGCCTGTGACGGAACCGTCGCTGGGGCTGCTGATCTCAAACGGCTTTGAATACCTGATGTCGGGCGACTACTGGATCAGTTTCTTTCCGGGGCTGACGCTGCTGCTGCTGATTGTGGCGATCAATCTGGTCGGGGATGCGCTGCGCGACATCCTCAATCCGCGGAATTAATCTGTGGGAACGCCCATAGGAATAAGGGGTAACGCACACATGACAGCGCCGATTATGTCCGTTTCGCATTTGACCACAGCCTTTCAGGTGAACGGCGAGTGGATGAACGTGGTGCGGGATTTGTCCTTCACGATTGGCGAGAAAGAGACGGTCGCCGTGGTGGGGGAATCCGGTTCAGGGAAAAGCGTGATGGCGAAATCCATCATGCGTTTGCTGCCGCCCGGGCAAAGCCGGGTTGAGGGTCAGATTCATTTCGGCGACACCGAGCTGCTGTCGCTCCCTAATAAAGCGATGCAGGACGTGCGCGGGAACCGCATCGGCATGATTTTCCAGGAGCCGATGACCAGCCTGAATCCGGTCTTGCCGATTGGCTACCAGATTACGGAAGTGCTGCGACGCCATCGCGGCATGGGGAAAGCCGAAGCGCGTGCCGAAGCGGTGCGGTTGCTGGAAAAAGTACGTATTCCGGCGGCTAAATCACGGCTGAACGAATATCCGCAGAGCTTCTCCGGCGGGATGCGCCAGCGCGTGGTGATTGCGATTGCGCTGGCCTGCCACCCGAAGCTGCTGATTGCCGACGAACCGACGACGGCGCTGGACGTTACGATTCAGGCACAAATCCTGACGCTGATAAAAACCCTTCAGGAAGAAGAAGGGATGTCGGTGCTGTTTATCACCCATGACATGGGCGTGGTGGCGGAAGTGTCCGACCGCACGCTGGTGATGTATCAGGGCGAAATGGTGGAAAACGCCGTCACGCGGGAGATCTTCCATCATCCGCAGCAGCCCTATACCCGCATGCTGCTGTCCGCGGTGCCCAAATTAGGCTCGATGTCCGGTAGCGCATGGCCGCAGCGCTTTCCGCTGGTCGATCTCAAAACGGGCGAGCGCCAGCCGGTGCCGGAGGCGGTGAACACCGTGTCGGGCGAGGAGCCGGTGCTGACGGTAAAAAACCTGGTTACTCGATTTGATATCCGATCAGGGTTTTTCCGTCGGCTGTCCGGGCGCGTTCACGCGGTGGAGAATGTCTCGTTCGATCTCTGGCCGGGCGAAACGCTCGCGCTGGTCGGGGAATCGGGCTGCGGTAAATCGACCACGGGTCGGTCGATTATTCGCCTCAATGACGCCGTCAGCGGTGACATTCAACTGCTGGGAAAAAATATCCTGACGGCGGATAAGCGTGAGCTGACGGATTCGCGGCGGCAGATTCAGATGGTATTTCAGGATCCGTATGAAAGCCTGAATCCACGCATGCGGATAGGGGAAGCCATTGCCGAGCCGATGCTGTTGCACGGTCTGGCGACCCGACAGAATGTGAATGCGCGAGTGAGCGAACTGCTGGAACAGGTGGGATTATCCGGCGATATGGCTTCACGTTTCCCGCATCAGTTCTCCGGCGGGCAGCGGCAGCGCGTCTGTATTGCGCGTGCGCTGGCGCTGGAGCCAAAAGTGATCATTGCTGACGAATCGGTGTCGGCGCTGGATGTGTCCGTCAAGGCGCAGGTCATCAACCTGATGCTGGATCTCCAGCAGAAACTGGGGCTGTCATTCCTGTTTATCTCGCACGATATGGCCGTTGTCGAACGAATCAGCCACCGCGTGGCGGTGATGTATCTCGGTGAAATCGTGGAGATCGGGCCACGTTCGGCGATCTTCGACAATCCGCAGCATGACTATACCCGACGTCTGATTTCCGCGGTGCCCGTGCCGGATCCAGACACCCGCCCGGTGCGCAATATCACCAATGATGAGCTGCGCAGCCCGGTACGCGCTCCTGATTTCCATCCTCCCGCACGTCGCTATAAGCAAGTCGGAGAGGGGCATTTTGTTCTGGAGTGAACGAATCGCGTTTACTGAAAATCCAGAACGACTTAATTACAAAGTAAGCGCGATACGCTTACCATCAGGCAAGGTCACATCTAGCGTAAGCTTGCCGCCTAGAGCAGTGACATAGCGTTTCAGCGTTGACAGTTTTGGGTCATTTTCGACCTTCTCCATCTTAACAATAGATGGCTGCTTGACGCCCAGTGCTAACGCAAGCTGAGTCTGCGACATGTTCAGCTCTTCGCGTAATTTCGCTAAAGTGATTTCCTGACGGATCTCAGCCGTGCGCGCTTCAATGCGGGCGCGGCTCTCCGGTGAACGTTTAGCCATCATTTCTTTAAGCGTCGCCATCTTCTTTTACCTCCGGTGATATCAGATGCGATGCAAACTCAGCGTCTGCGATCTTAATCATACGTTCGTAGAACAACTTTTCATCTTCGCCTTTCTTATCTCCTGCACATAAAACAATCGCTTTACGTGTCCGGTCAAACGCGAAGAATGTTCGGAATGGGTGGCCGCTAACCTGAACTCGAAGCTCCTTCATATTTTTGTATTTTGAGCCTTTAATCTGATCAACCTGTGGTCGCCCTAGCTGTGGGCCATCCTCTTCGAGTATAGAGAGGTGTGCCAAAATTTCTTCCTGTACCGTTTCAGTTTGCTCATCAAACCACGTATCGAATAGTGCCCGTGTGACTATTTCCCATGCCAATCTGTAAACCTCCATGTCCTACACGCCGTAAATACATTATAACCCACAGGCTATATTAGCAAGCAATCCTTGTTAGGAATAATGGAGCCGCCTTCCATCTTCGCTCGACCCAATCCCTCTGGATGTTGAAATCTGGTAACACGCGATGTTGCCAAATTGTATTTATTGTCCGTTTTGTGATCCAGATTGTAGTACAAAGCATATATATAGTACTACAATAAATCCGAGAAAAGAGGGAAGGATGCGGTTATTGTGCAACAGTTCGACGACGTCAGGCGGCATGGCGGGTAAAGTAAGTGCAGTGATATCAATCCGTTTTGTCTCGTTGAGGTGATGATGAATAAGCAAGAATTAAGCAAAACCGACCGCATCATTCTGGATATTGGCCAACAGATCGTTGGCGGGAAATATGCCCCGGGTACGCCGTTACCCGCAGAAGCTGAGTTGTGTGAAGAATTTCAGACCTCGCGCAACATCATTCGCGAAGTGTTCAGAGCGTTGATGGCGAAAAGGCTGGTGGAAGTGAAACGGTATCGCGGCGCGTTTGTGGCCGCGCGTAACCAGTGGAATTACCTGGATACCGACGTTCTGCAATGGGTTCTGGCAAGCGATTACGACCCGCGGTTGATCAGCGCGATGAGCGAAGTACGTAATCTGGTAGAGCCGACGATTGCCCGCTGGGCCGCCGAACGGGCGACCTCAAGCGAGCTGGCGGTAATTGAAGCGGCGCTGAATGACATGATTTCCAACCATCAGAATCGCGACGCATTTAATGAAGCAGATATTCGCTTCCATGAGGCGGTATTGGCGGCGGTGCATAACCCGGTGTTACAGCAGTTGAGCGTCGCGATCAGTTCCTTGCAGCGGGCAGTGTTTGAACGCACCTATATGCCGGACGAAGACAACATGCCACGGACATTGCGTGAGCATCAGGATCTCTACGATGCCATTCGGCATCAGGATATTGAAGCAGCAGAGCGGGCGGCGTTGACCATGATTGCCAGCTCGACCAAACGGTTAAAGGACATTACATGAGTGAAAGCTATATCGCCATTGACTGGGGTTCGACCAACCTACGGGCGTGGCTGTATCTGGACGGCGTCTGTATCGACAGCGTGAAGTCTGAAGCGGGCGTCACGCGTTTGAACGGTCAGACACCGCAGCAGGTTTTTCAGCAGATCGTTGCGCCGTGGCAGCAGCACAACGTGCCTGTCGTGATGGCGGGCATGATTGGCAGCAATGCGGGCTGGCTTTCCGTGCCGTATCTGTCATGCCCGACTCGCCTGACGGACGTCGCCCATCGCCTGACGCGCGTGGAAGAAGCCCAGCCGCTGGCCGCCTGGATTGTGCCGGGGTTGAGTATTGCGCAGGACGATAACTGCAATGTGATTCGCGGTGAAGAAACCCAGCTGATTGGCGCATATAGCGAATGTCCTTCCTCTCTTTATTTAATGCCGGGAACCCACTCGAAATGGGTGCGGGCTGATGACAGCAACGTGCTGGATTTCCGCACGGTGATGACCGGTGAACTGCATCACCTGCTGATGACGCAGTCGCTAATTGGCGTGGGGCTGACCGAGCAGCAGCCGTCCTCTACCGCTTTCCAGCAAGGGCTGGAACTGGGCTTTGCCGACGACAATATCATCCGCTGCCTGTTTGAAACCCGCGCGGCGCATGTGCTGGGGCGTCTGGAGAAAAGTGCCGTGAGCGACTGGTTATCCGGGCTGCTGATTGGCAACGAAGTCTCACAAATGCAGCGCCATTATCAGATGGCAGTCGGAGACAGCATCACACTCATCGGCTCTCCTGCGCTGACCGCGCGCTACGAAAAAGCATTACAACAAGCTGGATTGCGCTGGCAGCAGTTGGATGGCGATCGGGCTTTTCAGGCAGGAATAAGGAGCATTGTTAATGAGCTGGAATACTAATCTTCCCTTGATTGCGATTCTGCGCGGTATCACGCCGGACGAGGTGCTGGAACACGTCGCGGCGCTGCTGGATGCCGGATTCGATGCGGTAGAGATCCCGCTGAATTCGCCGAACCCGTATGAAAGTATTCAACTGGCGGTAGAGCATTTTGGCGATCGCGCCCTGATTGGGGCAGGTACGGTACTAAAAGCCGGCTATGTCGATAAATTACAGGAAATTGGCAGCAAGTTAGTGGTTACGCCCAACATTTCCCCCGAAGTGATTCGTCGGGCTGTGGGTTACGGCATGATGGTGTGCCCTGGCTGTGCTACTGCGACGGAGGCCTTCACGGCGCTGGATGCGGGTGCGCAATCGCTGAAAATTTTCCCGTCATCGGCGTTTGGACCTGACTACATCAAGGCACTGAAAGCGGTATTGCCAAAAGACGTTCCCGTCTTTGCCGTCGGTGGCGTCACGCCCGAAAACCTGAAGGATTACCTTAGTGCGGGCTGCATCGGTGCCGGGTTAGGCAGCGATCTGTATCGAGCCGGTCAGTCGGTTGACGTCACCGCGCAAAAAGCACATGCATTTGTTAACGCCTATAAGGACGCTGTTCAATGAAAATTACCAAAATCACCACGTACCGGCTGCCGCCACGCTGGATGTTCCTGAAAATTGAAACCGATGAAGGCATTGTCGGCTGGGGCGAGCCGGTTATCGAAGGCCGTGCACGTACCGTTGAAGCTGCCGTTCACGAGCTGTCTGACTATCTGATCGGGCAAGACCCGGCGCGCATCAACGATATCTGGCAGGTGCTTTACCGTGCGGGCTTCTACCGCGGCGGCCCGATCCTGATGAGCGCTATCGCGGGTATCGATCAGGCATTGTGGGACATCAAAGGCAAGGCGCTGGGTGTACCAGTTTATCAGTTACTGGGTGGACTGGTGCGCGATAAGATCAAAGCGTACAGCTGGGTGGGCGGCGATCGTCCTTCCGAAGTGATCGCAGGCATCAAGAAGCTGACCGACATTGGCTTCGATACCTTCAAGCTGAACGGCTGTGAAGAGATGGGCATCATTGATAACTCACGCAAAGTGGATGCGGCGGTGGCCGTGGTCGCGGAAATTCGCGAAGCCTTTGGCAACAGCATCGAGTTCGGTCTGGATTTCCACGGTCGTGTGGATGCGCCGATGGCGAAAATCCTGATCAAAGAGCTGGAGCCGTACCGTCCGCTGTTTATTGAAGAGCCCGTGCTGGCTGAACAGGCGGAATACTATCCTCGTCTGGCGGCGCAAACCCACCTGCCGATTGCGGCGGGCGAGCGGATGTTCTCACGCTTTGATTTCAAACGCGTGCTGGCAGACGGCGGACTGGCCATTATTCAGCCTGACCTGTCTCACGCAGGCGGTATTACCGAGTGCTTTAAAATTGCTGCCATGGCGGAAGCCTATGATGTCGCGTTGGCACCACACTGTCCATTAGGCCCAATTGCACTGGCTTCCTGTTTACATCTCGACTTTGTGGCGCGTAATGCCGTATTCCAGGAGCAAAGTATGGGCATCCATTATAATAAAGGTGCCGAGCTGTTGGATTATGTTATCAATAAAGAAGACTTTGCTATGACCGATGGCCATTTCTATCCGCTGAATAAGCCTGGCCTCGGCGTGGAAATTAATGAAGAGCTGGTTATTGAACGTAGTAAAAATGCGCCAGACTGGCGTAACCCAGTGTGGCGTTATCCTGACGGTGCCGTCGCTGAGTGGTAATACCCGTCACTCACGTTGGCTTGCCTGCAACTCAAATGATTTAGGATATAACGAAAAAAATAGGTTAGGATTTTAATAACCAGTAATACATAACGCCTTTCCCCGGCACGACGGAATAAAGCAATCATGGATTATCACGGAATATATTATTTTGTGAGGGATTACTGTTTTATTTTATTAGCATCGGGGAAAGTAATCTTCCATTTATCATGAGTAAGCCACCACCAGGATTTTAAAAATAAAATATACCAACTGCTGGTGTTGTTGAACGTTCAAAAATAGCGGGCGATAAATATCGCAGCCCGTTTAATAAATAACAGGAATATAAGATGGATATGACATTAACTACCCGTCCTACAAAACGGCGTTATTTCACCTTGCTGATGATTTTTATTACGGTCGTCATCTGCTATGTGGATCGTGCCAATCTGGCTGTGGCGTCGGCACATATTCAGGAAGAGTTCGGCATTACAAAAACACAAATGGGCTATATCTTTTCCGCGTTTGCCTGGACCTATACGTTATGCCAAATACCTGGCGGCTGGTTCCTTGACCGCGTCGGTTCAAAGGTCACTTATTTTATCGCCATCATGGGGTGGTCGATTGCCACGTTGCTGCAAGGTTTCGCCACGGGTCTGGCGTCGTTGATTGGTTTGCGTGCGGTGACCGGGCTGTTTGAAGCGCCTGCGTTTCCGACGAATAACCGCATGGTGACCAGCTGGTTCCCTGAGCAGGAACGTGCTTCTGCCGTTGGATTCTATACGTCAGGACAGTTCGTTGGTCTGGCATTCCTTACGCCATTGCTTATCTGGTTGCAGGAAATCCTGAGCTGGCACTGGGTATTCATCGTCACCGGCGGCGTCGGTATTGTGTGGGCAATGATCTGGCACTTTGTTTATCAGCCACCGAAGAAAAGCAAAGGGATCAATCAGGCTGAGCTGGATTACATTGCCGAAGGCGGCGGTATCGTTGATGGTGATGCCCCGACTGAGAAAAAAGCACGTACGCCATTAACGGCAGCCGACTGGAAACTGGTGTTTAACCGCAAGCTGGTCGGCGTGTATATCGGACAGTTTGCCGTGACCTCTACGCTGTGGTTCTTCCTGACGTGGTTCCCGAACTATCTGACACAGGAAAAACACATTAGTGCACTGACGGCAGGCTTTATGACGACGGTACCTTTCCTGGCGGCGTTCGTTGGCGTGCTGCTGTCTGGATTTGTGGCGGACCGTCTGGTGCGTAGCGGAAAGTCGATCGGTCTGGCGCGTAAAACGCCAATTATCTGTGGCCTGTTGATTTCAACCTGCATCATGGGGGCGAACTATACGAACGATCCGGTATGGATTATGACGTTGATGGCGCTGGCATTCTTTGGCAATGGTTTTGCCTCCATCACCTGGTCGCTGGTGTCGTCTCTGGCACCGATTCGCCTGATTGGTCTGACGGGCGGGGTATTCAACTTTGTCGGCGGTCTGGGCGGTATCACGGTGCCATTGATTATTGGCTATCTGGCGCAGGATTACGGTTTTGCTCCGGCACTGACCTATATTGCTGGCGTAGCACTGGTCGGTGCACTGTCTTACATCTTACTGGTGGGTGAAGTGAAACGTGTAGGCTAACGCTCGTTACTTGCGTGCGGTAGGCTCTGGAAAAAACCATAAAAAAACGGACTTTCCTCTTGGTTGAGGAAAGTCCGTTTAATTTTTTGATTGTTTATCAGCAGCCATTATTTGTAGATAACAGCGACGCCGCGCAGTTGGTTGTCACCGGTGGCAGACGTAATGGTGAAGGCGTTGGCACCGGCTTTTTCTGCTTTCTGAGCCAGCTGCGCTTGCAGTGAATCCAGGCTGTGCGCGGTAGCACTAACGACCCCCACTTTTTCCAGGCTCTGCGCCTGTTGTGAAGACACCTGATCGGCAGCGAAAGTACCGAAAGACAGAGTAGACAGTACGGCAGCAGCGGCGAAGAGTTTTACGTTTTTCATGTGATGTATCCTATTCAATGTTGTTTGGAGTGAAAGGTCATTTCCTTTCGATGAAGAGGATATTACGCCGATGCAGGTAGAAGTAAAAACGGAGTGTTTTGAGATTGTCTGTCAATATTTTTGATTTTAAGTCTAGCGATAAGTTATCCCGTCTCGATTGCCAGCGGCGTCCCTTTGGTGAGCGGCGACGGTGAATGCGCGTGTATTGCAGAATCCACCATATATAGAAAATGCCTGAAATCAGAGCACTTAGCGTAATAAGCACTGCAATAGTGGGTTTTACTCGTCCTTCACGTCCGAAATCCGTTTTACATGACCTGCCTCACATTGTTTCCCGCAATGTCTATCATTTCGTGAACCTATTCTCATATATTGTCTTTTCATGGAAAACGGTTTCCATAGGCGTGTTTCCAATGCATGTATGTCCAATAGCGGTGTTTATTCACGATGCTTTTATTGATGCCATTTTTTATTCATAACGCTTTTTATTCATAACGTATGACGACGGGGTATTGAAAATGAAAAGGATCATGCTTTGTTGTTCCGCTGGGATGTCTACCAGCCTTTTAATGAGAAAGATGAAGGAGGCGGCCAGCGCACGTGGTCTGGACGTTGAGATTGCCGCCTACGCTGCCCATAAATTCGATGAGTAGATCGGGAAGTATGACGTTGTGCTGTTGGGGCCACAGGTGAAATATATGCCTGGTTGAAGAAACGCAACATCACGATTCGCCTGCCGAAAGAGGTGCCTACTGGCGTGGCGCGTTCGTTTGAAATCCTCATTCCAGCGCCAGCGCATAAACACGAGTGAAGCAGAGAGGAACGTATGCACGATCATCTTCAGAACGATTTTCGCTTTCCCGCGAATTTTTGGTGGGGTAGCGCCAGTTCGGCACCGCAAACGGAAGGCGAAAGCCTCAACTATGGTAAAAGCGCCACCGTGTGGGACGAATGGTTTGCCACGCAGCCCGGCCGTTTTCACCAGCAGGTTGGGCCGGCAGAGACTTCCACGTTTTATCAGCACTGGCGTGAAGATATCGCGCTGCTGAAGACGCTGAATCACAACACGTTCCGAACGTCGATCTCGTGGGCGCGGCTGATTCCCGATGGCGTCGGTGAACCGAATCCGCAGGCAGTCGCGTTTTATAATCAGGTCATTGATGAAATGCTGGCGCAGGGCATCACGCCGTTTATCAATCTGTTCCATTTTGATATGCCGATGGTGATGCAGCGGCTGGGCGGCTGGGAAAATCGGGCGGTGGTCGTGGCTTATGCGGGCTATGCGGCGACCTGCTTCCGCCTGTTTGGCGACAGGGTAAAACACTGGTTTACGTTTAATGAGCCAGTGGTGCCAGTGGAAGGCGGGTATCTGTATGATTTCCACTATCCGAACGTGGTGGATTTCAAACGTGCGGCGACGGTGGCGTACCACACGATGCTGGCGCATGCGCTGGCGGTGAGGGCGTATCGCCAGCAGTCTCAGGGTGGGGAAATTGGCATTATCCTCAATCTGACGCCTTCCTACCCGCGTTCCCAGCATCCGGCCGATGTTAAAGCTGCCAACATCGCCGATCTGATGTTTAACCGCAGCTTCCTCGATCCCGCACTGCGGGGCGAATACCCGCAGGAACTGGTCGATCTGCTGCATCGATACGGTCAACTGACGCATTGCCAGCCTGACGATCGTGCGCTGCTGGCCGATGGGATTGTCGATCTGCTGGGGATTAACTACTACCAGCCGCGGCGTATTCAGTGCCGCGACAGTCTGGTTAACCCTGATAGTCCATTTATGCCCGAGTGGTTTTTCTCCAGCTATGAGATGCCAGGGCGAAAAATGAATCCCTATCGCGGCTGGGAAATTTACGAACCGGGCATCTATGACATTCTGACCAACCTGCGAGTAAATTACGGCAATCCGCGCTGCTTTATTTCGGAAAACGGCATGGGTGTCGAGAACGAACAGCGTTTCGACGTTAACGGCCAGATTCAGGATGATTACCGCATCGATTTTGTCCGTGAGCACCTGAAGTATGTACACAAAGGGATCGCCGAAGGCAGCAACTGCCTTGGCTACCATATGTGGACGTTTATCGATAACTGGTCGTGGTCGAATGCCTACAAAAATCGCTATGGCTTTGTGCAACTGGATCTGGCAACGCAAAAACGCACGGTGAAGAAAAGCGGGGAATGGTTCGCGGCGACAGCGGCCGAGAATGGCTTTCAAGGTTCAACGTCGTAAGTCTTTATCCATGTCGGTGTGGCATTCTGCCACACCGAATTAATCGTCCTTCCAGCTTCCCCACAGTCTCCCTTCCACATAAAAATCACACATAAAAAAACGGCTTGCCCTGATGAGGAGGCAAGCCGGAAAGAGGGTAATACGCGATGTCTTGCAGGTGTTTCTATAATGGCATAGCGGGATAAAAAATTAGGGTAAACAACGATTAGTTGTAGATTACCGCAGAGCCACGCAGTTGATCGTTACCGGTCGCAGACGTGATGGTATAAGCTTTAGCGCCTGCTTTTTCTGCTTTCGCCGCGAGCTGAGCCTGTAGTGAGCTGAGGTCTTGAGCGGTAGCGGTAACGACGCCTGCTTTTTCCAGATTTTGAGCCTGTGCAGGAGAGACGTATTCAGCAGCAGAAGCACCGAAAGTCATGGTAGCGAGAACAACAGCAGCGGCGATGGTTTTTACGTTTTTCATGGTGTCTTATCCTTTTCTGATTTGATAGGTGAAAGGGGGCTGCCCTTTCGATATGAAGAATGTTACGCCGATGCTAATAAATTAAAAAACGGATGTTATTGAGCTAGTCTTTCTATTTTTTTGAATGAGATTTATCGATGTTGTTTGTTTTTTTTAAATTAAAAACAATAAGTTATACATAAAACTGAAATTTATTTACAAAAAATTGACTGATATTGAATAAGTGGGGTGATGTCTTGTCTGTTGAGGTTCAACTAACGTTTAATTCTTCTGGTCATCAACTTACCAATATTAATTGCTGGTCATGTGATGGGAATTGGCTGGTTTATGACATAAGACCCTATGGATCTTCATTCACAGGGCTGACCATTGAGCGCATACACCTGAAAAGCCGGGAAACCGAGGTGATTTATCGGGCGACGGCGGGGGCGCACGTGGGCGTGGTGACCTGTAGCCCGCAGGAACCGCTACGCTATGTCTTTATCCACGGTCCAGAAAACCCAGATAGCGAGTGGCAGTATGATTTTCACCATCGGTGTGGAACGATAGTGGCGGATCGCCAGCGCGATGAGGCCATCACGCTCGATGCTTTCTCCATTACGCCGCCTTATCAGGCCGGTGCGCTGCGCGGCGGCACGCATGTTCATGTCTTCAGCCCGGATGCCAGCCGCCTGAGCTTTACCTATAACGACCATGTGCTGCATGAGCGCGATCCGGCATTGAACCTGCGCAATGTGGGCGTAGCCGTGCCGCTACAGGCCGTCACCGTTGAAAAACACCATCCGCGTGAATATGACGGTAGCCACTATTGTGTGTTGGTTAGCAGAACGACGCCGCAGCCGCAGCCCGGCAGCGATGAGATCAATCGCGCCTATGAAGAAGGTTGGGTAGGAACGGCGGGCTATATCAGACAGGATGGTTCGCGGCAGCGCTGGGCGCTGGCGTTTATCGGCGATACGCGCGCGGCGGATGGGACAACGGTGCCGGAGGTTTTTATCGTCGACTTGCCGGAGGCGCTGGAAGAGTACGCCAAAGTGGGTGATGCGCCACTGGCGGGGACGGCAACGTCAATGCCTGCGCCGCCAGTGGGCGTGCAGCAGCGGCGTTTAACGTTTACGCACTCGCGTCGTTATCCTGGTCTGGTGAACCAGCCGCGCCACTGGCTGCGAGCCTCGCCCGACGGCAGTGAGATTGCTTTCCTGATGCGGGATGAGGCAGGCGTGGTGCAGTTGTGGACGCTTTCCCCGAACGGCGGTGAGCCAAGGCAGGTCACGCGCATGGAGCACGGCGTACAGTCGGCCTTTAACTGGCACCCGGATGGACGTTCTCTGGCATTTGTGTCTGACAACAGCATCATGCTGTGTGAGGCGAAAAGCGGTGAGCTTGTTCGGCTAACAGCGCGGACGGACAGCGCACCGAGTGCGGATGCCGTGGTCTTTTCCCCTGATGGGAAACAGATTGCGTATATGCGCGAGATTGACGGCTTTAATCAGCTTTTTGTTGTAGCAACGACGTAACCCTTACGCGCGAATTCATGGCGAGTGCGGTGCTATCAAAGCTGATTATGCGGCATCGTGGCGAGCTGCGAACTGGCGGTCTGGTTTTGCTCTTCGCTGTGGGAAATGCGCTCGCGCGTCGACAGTTTGTTCTTATCGCTGCCTGTGCGGTAGTAATCGTAGGGCAGCAACAGGGTGTCAGCCACCGCCGAGAACGGCAGGTCGATAGCGACCAGCGGCATCATCGCCCAACTGGTATCGTCGTCACGCAGCATATCCACACTGGCGCGCGTGCCGGAATAGTATCCCTGATCGCCTCCGGTATGCGTCATTACGCTGGAGCAACCGCTGGTTGCCACCGCACCGCTACCGGTAATGATGAAAGAGAACAACGCACTTTTCAGTAAGGTCATATTCCTGTCCATTAATAACCGCTGTCAGAGCGGGTCAAAGCCTAATACTGGTCACTTAAGTCCGTTTCCCCGTGTATCTCAATACTTAAACGATCGGCATGAGGTCAAAGCCTGTCTATCTTGAGTGTATGTGATAAGACCCGTAGCGTAAGTGAATATTGCATGAAACCCAGCGATTTTTCCTTTTTGCCTCTTGAAAGTCTGAGGGGGGTCACCATATTGATGATAAGCCGAAAGAAAACGATACGCCGTCAGGGTATCTGTCTCGGCTGTGAACCTGTCCTTATGAGGAAGGTAAAAATAAATCCTCGCTGCCTGTTTAGGAGGCTGTTTTATGCGTAACCCCGATTTTTCCCCACTGTACCGTTCTGCTATTGGTTTCGATCGCCTGTTTAATCTCTTAGAAACTGGGCAGACCCAGAGTAACGGCGGCTACCCTCCCTACAACGTCGAACTGGTTGACGAGAACCAATACCGCATTGCGATTGCCGTAGCTGGCTTCGCCGAGCAGGAACTGGATATCACTGCGCACGACAACTTATTGATTGTAAAAGGTGCCCATGCCGGTGAGCAGGTTGCCCGCAACTACTTGTATCAGGGGATTGCCGAGCGCAACTTCGAGCGTAAATTCCAACTGGCCGAACATATTCAGGTAAAAGGCGCCAATCTGGAAAACGGGCTGCTGTACGTCGATCTCGAACGTATCGTGCCGGAAGCGATGAAGCCGCGTCGGATTGAAATCAAGTAAACCCACATCACGTTATTTGCACGAATCGCGCATTGCCTGAAACGGCAGTGCGGTGGATGAACGCTTCGTCTGCCGAATGGGGACGACGCCAGCTATAGAATAGAACTGTGGCTGGCATAGTGTATGCCCGTATGGGCACCATTAATCTCGCTTCTTAGAAGGAGTCATATTATGCGTAACTACGATTTATCACCTTTACTGCGTCAGTGGATCGGTTTTGACAAATTAGCCAGCTCAATGCAGGGCAGCCAGGAACCGATTGATTTTCCTCCGTATAATATCGAGAAGAAAGACGACAACCACTACCGCATCACGCTTGCTCTGGCAGGGTTCCGGCAGGCCGATCTGGACATTGAAGTAGAAGGCCCGCGCCTGACAGTAAAAGGCAGCCCGGCACCGTCCAAGAAAGCCGTGGAATATCTGCATCAGGGGCTGGTGTTTAAGCCTTTCACGCTGAGCTTCACGCTGGCCGAGCATCTGCATGTGTCCGATGCACACTTTGAAAATGGCCTGCTGCATATCGATCTGGTGCGTGACGTGCCGGAAGCCTTGCAGCCTCAACGTATCGCCATCAATAGTGACCGTCCGGCATTGAACCAGCAGCCTGCTGAAGATGCCTCATAACGCGATATCCGCATTATTTGTTTGATGATTTCCCGCGCTCGTATCATTACGGGCGCGGTTTTGTGTTGCCCGCCACGTTTCCCTCCCCGGCATTCTGCCAGAATCACAATATACTCATCATAGAGTATGGCAGCAGTGGCATTTCCCAATAAAAACGTCCGCAAAGGATACGGGTATGAGTGATATCGCACTTACCGTGAGTATGCTGGCGCTGGTTGCGGTTCTGGGGTTATGGATCGGCAACTGGCGGATTTACGGCGTCGGTTTAGGGATTGGCGGGGTTCTGTTCGGTGGGATCATCGTCGGGCATGTTGCCCATCAGTACCAGATTCAACTGAATGATGACATGTTGCACGTCATCCAGGAGTTCGG
This sequence comes from Pectobacterium quasiaquaticum, assembly GCF_014946775.2. Taxonomy (NCBI): domain Bacteria; kingdom Pseudomonadati; phylum Pseudomonadota; class Gammaproteobacteria; order Enterobacterales; family Pectobacteriaceae; genus Pectobacterium; species Pectobacterium quasiaquaticum. Next base: position 37,011 of record NZ_CP065177.1, read on the forward strand.
GCTGATTCTGTTTGTCTATACCATTGGCATTCAGGTCGGGCCGGGTTTCTTTTCCTCTCTGCGTGTATCTGGCCTGCGCCTCAATGCGTTTGCGCTGCTGACGGTGTTCCTCGGCTGCGTGGTGACCGTCCTGCTGCATAAACTGCTTAATATTCCTTTGCCCATTATCCTCGGTATTTTCTCCGGCGCGGTGACCAACACGCCTTCGCTCGGCGCGGGTCAACAGATTCTGACCGATCTCGGGTCGAGTTCTGCATTGGTGAACCAGATGGGAACAGGCTACGCGATGGCGTACCCGCTGGGGATCTGCGGCATTTTACTGGTGATGTGGTTGATGCGGATCCTGTTTCGCGTCGCGGTGGAGAACGAGGCAAAGCAGTTTGAAGTCAGCAACGGTCTGCATCACGAGCAACTGCACACCATGAATGTGTCGGTGACGAATAGCAATCTGCAAGGGCTGGCGATTCAGGCTGTGCCGATTCTGAACCGCGACACCATCGTCTGCTCCCGCCTGAAACGCGGTGATGAACTGATGGTGCCGTCGCCACAGACGCTCATCCAACTGGGCGATTATCTGCATCTGGTGGGGGCGAAAAACGATCTGGAGCAGGCGCGTCTGGTCATCGGTAATGAAGTGGAGGCATCGCTCTCAACGCGTGGCACGGATCTGCACGTTGAGCGCGTGGTGGTGACGAATGAGAAGGTGTTGGGACGCAAGATTCGCGAGCTCAATCTGAAGCAAAACTACGATGTCGTGATTTCGCGCCTGAACCGTGCGGGCGTCGAGCTGGTTGCCAGCAATCAGGCTAGCCTGCAATTTGGCGACATTCTGAATCTGGTCGGGCGAAAAGCGGCGATCGATGCCGTCGCGGATATCGTGGGAAACGCGCAGCAAAAACTCCAGCAGGTACAGATGCTGCCCGTCTTTATCGGAATTGGGCTGGGCGTATTGCTGGGCTCGGTACCGCTGATGATTCCCGGCTTTCCCGTCGCGCTGCGGCTTGGGCTGGCGGGGGGGCCGCTGGTGGTAGCGCTAGTGCTGGGGCGCATCGGCAGTATCGGTAAACTTCACTGGTTTATGCCGCCCAGCGCGAACCTAGCGCTGCGTGAACTCGGCATTGTGCTGTTCTTATCGGTAGTGGGGCTAAAATCTGGCGGCGACTTCGTCGAGACGTTATTGAACGGCGACGGAGTGTGGTGGATTGGCTATGGCGCGCTGATTACCATTGTGCCGCTGCTGCTTGTCGGCATATTGGCGCGAACGTTGGGTAAGATGAACTACCTGACGCTGTGCGGCATGCTGGCGGGCTCCATGACTGATCCACCTGCGCTGGCGTTTGCCAATGGTCTACACTCGACCAGCGGTGCGGCGGCGCTGTCTTATGCGACGGTTTACCCGTTGGCGATGTTTCTGCGCATTATGTCGCCGCAGCTGTTAGCCGTACTTTTTCTTACCCTCTAAATGTTATCAGTTGGATAAAAAATAATATTTTCTCGCCGAATAATGGGGATTTATTTTTTTATTTTTTAATAGAAGAATACCTGAGTGAATAAATAATTAATGGATAACTGACTGTCTGGAAAAGAATTATATTACCACTGTTATGTATAAGGTCTTTTTATCATTGCGTTGTCGTTAACTTCGTTAATTTTATGTTCTTTAAATGTCAATTATTATTGAATCTTAAGGGTTTTTTATCAGGAAATTAAAACCACGATGGTTTCTTAAATAAATTAATGAACCGCTTTAGTAACTAAAGTTACGCTATTTTGTAGGCGCATTATAATACTATCTCTTCATTAATCACTTGATTTGATAAGACGAGAGAAGCACCCTGAACCCTTGTTTTCTCGTCTTTTTTTCCGCAGATGATTCCTGTTGCGTTGTTTTCAGCAGGGTGACGAAGGAAGAATAACGAAATACCCACTCCTCCGCACGGGACATCCGTCGTGAATATCTCCTGAATAATTTGAGTGTGACTCGAAGTATGACGGGGAATACAGAATCCGTTTTAATGAAGAGTGGTGTTCTTATGTCTGCGAATAACAGCAGGTTGATAAAGCTTCTAGTTATCCTTTGTATTGCCGGTGGCTTATGGTTATTGCCGGTTCCTGATGGGGTAAAACCCGATGCCTGGCATCTGATGGCGATTTTCATTGCCACCGTTGTCGGTCTGATTCTCTCTCCTTACCCGCTTGGCGCGATGGCGATGTTCAGCCTGACCTCGGTCGCCATATTAGGGTTATTACCCATTAAAGATGTGCTGACGGGCTTTAGCGATCCCACTATTTGGATGATCGCCTGCGCCTTCTTTATTTCTCGCGGCTTTATCAAAACCGGCTTTGGCCGACGCATTGGTCTGCTGTTCATCAGCAAGCTGGGGAATAGCTCACTCGGTCTGGCGTATGGTCTGGTGTTCACCGACCTGATGTTCGCTCCGGCCATGCCTTCCACGTCTGCACGCTGCGGCGGGATCATCACTCCGCTGTTCCGGTCCATTGCCGAAGCCTATGACTCCACGCCGGAAAAAGGCACGCAGCGTCGCATTGGTGCGTTTCTGGTGCAGTCCATTTTCCAGTGTAACGCCGTGACTTCCGCGATGTTCATGACCTCCATGGCGGGTAACCCGATGGTGGCGAAGCTGGCTTCTCAGTTTGGTATTCACATCAGTTGGACGGATTGGGCGTTGGCGACACTGCTGCCGGGCTTCCTGTCTTTGGCGCTGATTCCTTACCTGATCTATCGTTTCTATCCGCCTGAACTGAAGAAAACCTCAGAAATGCGTGCGATCGCCGTCGAAAGACTGCGTGAAATGGGCAAAATGACCCGCGACGAGTGGGTGGTGCTGGGTGTGTTCCTGGGTCTGGTGATCTTCTGGGTACTGGGTTCCACGCTGAATATCGATGCAACCCTGACCGCGCTGGCGGGCCTGAGCGTGCTGTTGCTCAGCCGTGCGCTGACCTGGGACGATGTGGTCAGTGAGAAAGAAGCCTGGCACACCGTGGTGTGGTTTGCCGTACTGATGACGCTGGCGGGTCAGCTCAACAAGATGGGGCTGATTGCCTGGCTGGGCGGATTGGCCGGTAATGCCGTGAGTGGGATGCACTGGCTGCCGATGCTGGGTCTGCTGCTGCTGGTGTACTACTACAGCCACTACCTGATGGCGAGTGCGATTGCCCACATCAGCGCCATGTATGCGATTTTTGTCTCTATCGCGCTGGCAGCCGGTGCGCCGCCGATGCTGACCGTACTGGTATTCGGTATCTTCAGTAACCTGTTTATGTCCACAACCCACTACTCCAGTGGCCCAGCACCAATTTTGTTCGGCACTGGCTACGTGCCGCTAGGAACCTGGTGGAAGATCGGTTTCCTGGTCAGTCTGGTCATCATCCCTATCTGGTTGGGTGTTGGCGGAATGTGGTGGAAACTGCTCGGTTTCTGGTAAAAACGCAGATACCCACAGGCTTTCGATGCGAAATATTCCTGACACAAAAAATGTACCGCAACGTTAAGCCTGATTTCCTTTCTTCACGCCTACGCCCTGTCCTTGTGACGGGGCGTATGCATCACGGCACGCGAAACGCGACGAAACAGTATAAGATAACGGTGTGATGATGGTGGTTTCGGAGAGTGACATGGGCAAGAAAAAGGCACCGCTAAAGCTGGGAACATCGGTGTTTCTGATGGTGTCGGTTGTGCTTGGTGCGGTGTTGCTGGTGGTCTATTCCTTGCTGTTTTTTCGCATTAATCAGCTTTCAGAAGATCATCTGCGAGAAAAAGCCTTTGCCATTGCCCGCACTTTTGCCGCCTCTCCCGTGGTGATTGATGAACTTAAAGGGATTGGTCGGCCTGAGGAAGTGCAGATCGCGGCGGAGACGATCCGACTGCGTAATCAACTGCTCTTCGTCACCGTCACGGACATGGATACGGTGCGCCATAGCCACCCTGAACCGGAAAGAATTGGTGAACATTTTGCCGGTCGGGATATCTACCCAGCGCTGTTGGGTATGGAAAATACCGCCATCAACCGGGGGACGCTCGATCCCGCGCTGCGGGTCTTTACACCGGTTTTCGACAGCAACCATAAGCAGGTTGGCGTCGTCGCGCTGGGAATTGCCTTAACCAGCGTGCAGAAGGTGATCAGCGATAACCGCTGGATGATTCCCTGGACGCTATTGGCGGGGGCGCTGGTCGGCTGGCTGGGCACGCTGATTCTGGTGAAGGTGCTCAAGCGCATTATGCTGGGATTCGAGCCGTTTGAGATCTCAAACCTGTTTGAACAGCGTAACGCGATGCTCAAACATATCAAAGAAGGCGTTATCGCGGTCGATCAGCATGGCCGGATTACGGTCATCAATGATGAGGCGCGACGGCTTTTCCGGCAGAATAAGCCGCAGGGCAGTGAAACGCCGGCTCCGAAGCCAGCCGAACGCGTCAGCGACCAGTGGCTTGAGCATTTGCACCTGAAACAAGTGCTGGAGAGCGGTACGCCGCGGCGTGATGAAGAGATTAACTTTAACGGCCACCTGCTGCTGACTAACACCGTTCCGGTTTTTGTGAAGGGCGACATTATCGGCGCGATTGCGACATTCCGTGATAAAACGGAGATCAGCCAACTGCTACAACGGTTGAGCGGGATGTCCTACTATGCGGATGCGCTGCGTGCGCAGTCGCACGAGTTTATGAACAAGCTGCACGTTATCTTGGGGATGCTGCACTTAAAGTATTACTCGCAGCTAGAAGACTATATCCTGAAGACCGCCAATAATTATCAGGCGGAAATTGGCTCGATTATTCGTAAAGTGAAATCGCCAGTGATTGCTGGCTTCCTGTTGGGTAAAATCAACCGCGCACGCGATCTCGGCATTACGCTCTCCATCAGCGAGGAGAGTCTGCTGCCGGATACTGATGATGTCGATGCCACAAATGAATTGATTACCGTATTGGGTAATCTGATTGAGAATGCGATGGACGCGATTGATCGGCAGGAAAACTGTGAAATCAGCGTGAGCTTTCATCATCAGAGCGGGCGCCTTCACTGTACCGTGGGGGATGACGGCCCCGGCATTTCACCGGAGAGTCAGGCGCGCATTTATGAACAGGGATTCTCTACCAAAGGCAGCGGGCGCGGTATCGGCCTGTACCTGACCAAGCAGAGTCTGGAGAAGATTGGCGGCACTATCGAGTTTGAATCAGAACCTGAGGTGTACACCCAGTTTTTCGTTACTATTCCTTATCAAGCAAGGCTGTTTGACCATGATTAATGTACTGATTGTTGATGACGATGCCATGGTTGCAGAGCTTAACAAATCTTATCTGAACCAGGTTTCTGGATTTAGCTGCTATGCGACGGTTCCCACGTTGCAACAGGCGCGAAACCTGCTGATGCAACCTGACTCGGAAATCGATTTGGTACTGCTGGATATTTACATGCAGCAGGATAATGGACTGGATCTGCTGCCGACTATCCGTGAATTCAGCGAAAAGACGGACGTCATCATCATCTCGTCTGCCAGCGATGTGTACACCATCAAGAAAGCGCTGCATTACGGTGTGGTGGACTATCTGATTAAGCCTTTCCAGTTCTCGCGTTTCGAACAGGCGTTGACCGCCTATCGTGAAGAGGCGAACTTGTTCAAACACCGCGATTTTGTTGGGCAGTCGGATATTGATAACCTGATTCGTCGTACCAGCGGTAGCACGGTTAGCGAACGTAAGAAATTACCGAAAGGGCTGACCAGCCTGACGCTGCGTACCGTCTGCGAGTGGATTGAAGGCAATCAGGGCATCGAGTTCTCTACCGAAATGCTGGCGAATGCGATTGGTATATCCCGCGTCTCCTGCCGTAAGTATCTGATCTATCTGTCTGATACTGGCATCCTGACCACCAATATCCTGTACGGCTCTACCGGCCGACCGGTTTATCTGTATCGCCTGCTGCCAGAAAAACAGGACTCGCTGCGCCAATACTGTGAATTGTGAATAAAAGGCTGTGAATAAAAAGCGGTAAGTAAATCGCGCTGAATAAGGTAAACAGAGACAAGGCGGGAGCAATCCCGCCTTGTGCTATCACAATTCAGTGACGATGAAACCAAATGGAGTTGGTTAAGTGGAACACGATAAATTTATGCAGTACGGCCGTGGGTTAGGGTTATGGCGGAATCCACGGGAAAATATTAAGCCTGACCCAATAAATTACTTCAGGGATGACCCGATTTACCTCACCCCCTCAAAAGGGGAATGGATTAATCAGAGCCAAGAATGCAAAAAAGAAAATAACCCATTAGAAAACGGTGTATTTATCTGGACAGAAACTAAGGGGACAGGTCACGCCTTTGTTTCCATTCATGAGGGTAATAGTGCTTCTGTTTTCACTTATGGCCGCTTTGGTAGACGGTCTGGTATTGTCGGGGCTGTCGGCGATGGCATCTTAAATTTTTTGCAGTTTGAAGATGCCAGAACGTATTACCGAGAAGAGCTGTACAAGATGGAGGCGAAGGCATTCATCATTACAGATGCAGATCCTACGATTGCAAGAATGTACTTTGAAAAGTTGTGGCGTTCAGGGGGAAAGGCAAAAGAAACTCCATCTATGAGGGATAGTACCAAAAGAAATGGCCACACAATTGATCAATATGATGTGACAGGGGTTAACTGTACAACCCATGCAACAAAAGGTGTGAAGATTGCGGGATCACAGATATTTGAGGGAGGATATACGACTCACTCTCAGATACGGATTAATTACGAAGAAGATTTTGCCGTGCCGGTATCGCTACAGCGGTATTTAGAACGAAAAAGCGCTGAGTCATCGATGCTTGTTGTTGATATGACGAGTGAGTTTAGAAAACAGCACCCCAATATTAATGGGTTTAACCCTCTAGATGAATCAACAATAAGAATGAAAGCTTTTCGAGCTGCCGCTGAGATAGCTTCTGGTGTTGGCAAGGTGTCGCCTTATTCTGGTGGTACTGTCGGGGGATTATTAGAAGGGATGCATGATGTTAACAAGTGAATGTAAGACGGTTATGCGCTGGGGAGGAATAGCATTAGTAACCTTTGTATATTATCTGTGGCTCTTTCTTGCTATTTTTCCGTTAGATGATAAAGGGGACATGCCACTGGGTAAGGTGGTTACTATCGAATATCATGAGGCTGTTATAGAAAATATTTATAAGGCCACAGATAATGTCCTTGAGGTTGCTTTAATTGGTTTTCCTGTGTGCATGACTCTGATTCTGATCATTTTCAAGAAGGTTAGATAAGAACGCGGTTGATGGGGTAGCGGAGCGCGGTTCTGAACTTGTGACACAGATAACGGCATAGCTGAAACGCTGTGTATACGGGCTTAAATGGTTTTTCTCATTCAGAATAAGGTTTCCCCCTGATTGAGGGAAACCGTGATACTGAGATTAAGCAACCCAGCCCAGCAGCAGCGTTGCGGCGATGACGGTAGATGCGCCGCCGATACGGGTAGCGATCTGTGCGAACGGCATCAGAGACATACGGTTAGAAGCAGACAGAATAGCCACGTCACCCGTACCGCCCAGTCCGCTGTGGCACGTGGTTACGATAGAAGCCTCAATCGGGTACATGTTCAGGTAAGGTGCAATCAGGAAGCTCACCAGCGCCATGGACAGCACCACAGAACCACAGACGATGACATAACCCACAGAGAATACCGCGACGACGCTTTCCAGCGGGATATACAGCATGCCAAGCCCGATCATCAGCGGCCACACCAGAGAACTGGATACGAACTTGTAAACGCTGTGCGCACCAGTTTCCATAATCGCTGGAATCACGCGTCCGTATTTACAGAACACGGCGATCAGAATCATCAGCACGGGGCCTGGGATGTGTACCAGTTTCTCAAACAGGCCACCGACGATGAAGAAGGCGCAAATCATCAACAGTCCGCCGCCCATCAGGTGAAAATCAACCGGTTTTGGTGCCTCATTGACGGCAAACATCGCGTTGTCTTCATCGCTGCGAACCAGACGGCCCTCGCCGTTCAGATCTTTGCGGCGCATCCCCAGACGAGACAGCACGCCGGCACACAGAATCGCGAAGATGTTGCCGACGACGGCAGCAGGCGCTAACTGAGCCACATACACATCTGGGGTTTGTCCCAGAATGGCAGAGTAGGCGAGAGATAATGGCAGGATGCCTTCACCAATACCGCCGCCGATGATTGGCACGATAATGAAGAAGAAGGTGTGATAGAAGCTGTAGCCGCACAGTTTACCGACCAGTAAACCGGTTGCCAGTGCGGTTGCGGTGCCGATGACCAGAGGAACGAACATGCGCACCATCCCCTGAATCAGGATTTTGCGGTTCATACCCAGAATACTACCGACCACCAGACAAGCGATAACGAAATACAGGAAATTCGCCTCTTTCATCAGCAGGTGGACGGTTTTCATGGTGTTGTCGTTGAACAGCTCAAAATACACCATCACGGAAGGCACCATCAGGCACAGAATGGCCGGGCCACCGATATCTTTGAACACGGGAATATTGCTGCCAATGTGTGCCAGTAAAAAACCCATCGTCATGATGACGGCGAAACCGCCAATCATATTTTTAGGCAAATATCCTTCGTAGGCCGCGATAGCGACAATGGCGGCAATCGCCATAAAAAGTGCAACGGGAACGGAGCCGATTTTCTTTTTAAAAAATCCCCCGATAAACGATTCTTGTGTTTCCAGAGCGAGATCGTTCTCACATAAAATATCAGTTTCAATTTTTTTCATTATATTCACCCTGCTAGGACAGTTGGTACAGAAAGAAATGACATACCTGCCGTGTAATATCGTTGAGGATATTGGTAACGCATCGTTATCGACGCATTTTATTGGCTTTTGCTTACCGATATCGGTATGGATATCGAGCCTTGCTAATGCCAATGGCGGCGGTATGTTTATTATCAAAAAGAAGAAAAATACGTTTTTTTGTTTTTTATCAGTTAGTAACAAAAAGATAATGAATGGTTGATGTTATTTAACAATGAATCCTGTTGAAGGGTAATCTAGCATGAGGAAATGTTAAAAATAATACGTTAATTACGTATTTGTGAACTTATCAGCAACTCTATTTTAAATAACTTATATTATTTTTTTGTAATTAAAATAATCCATTGAGACGGGGTGGGGAATTAAAACAGAAGGAGAGGTAACTCACAGAGTGAAAAATACCACTTTATAGGAATAAGTAAATAGCGTGTTTTGATTTTAGTGAAAATATTTATTTAACTAAAATAGCCAATTAATTATTGAGCAATATCATTGTCTCGCGGCTCGCCACCCTGGCGACCCTACTGCGAACAGAATGCGTCCTCAACCCTGCATCAGTTGCCTTTTTATCTAACGGATGTCTTCAGCAACGGATTTCTGGTAACGGCTATCCCACAGATAAACAACGCTGGATAAGGCCAGTTGGAGGAGGGGGAAAAGGCGTTTCTTCTGCCCCATAGAGTTTTTTTATGTAGCGTAGATAGTCATTTGTCTACTTATAGTAACGTGGTAAATATCAGAATTTCTTATTATCTGTCAGGATTTTCACCTGCCGTTAACGTTTTTAACAAAAAATAGTGCTCAAATCTTGGACATGTAAGACCAGATAACTATAGTTTTTTTAATGGTGATAATTTCTTTATGTCCGCATTGTATCAGTTTCTATCGCTGTTTTTTCATAAAAAAACAGGGAATATGCCTTACTTGAGGTGATGAACTTGTATTTTCTATTTTAAGAAAATGTAAGGAAATTTTGTAAATCCTTACGGCTTATATTGACGTCACCGCCATCTGTTGAGAAATTGAGGGCGTCATAGGGATATAAGGAGGAAAGCAGCGGCTTGTCTGAATGATTCTACGTCTTCATCCAGCATCCGTGAGCGGGTTGTGGCGCTTCAAGGTATACGTTGTAGTTATTATGACTATATCTAGCAGTGTGCGACTATCGGTTGTGGCAATCACCATTCCTCTCCCCATTATTTTAATTTTGCCTTCGGGCGACAGGGTACAGACCACAGTTCTTAAAAATACAGGTCTGGCCAACCATACCCAATTGATTTCGAGATGCAGGACGGACTATCAGCGCTGTTAGCCACTACGTTTTTAACGACAGTATTAACGCGTATGCAGCTTGGAGTATGGCGGGTATAGCACACAACATCATCCACAATGGAGCACACGTAATGGAAAAATCCCTAGTTAAATCAAGGGTGTTGAAGTTCGGCCTTGGCTTGCTCGCCATGTCCGTCGCTGCAGGCGTTCAGGCAAAGACGCTGGTGTACTGCTCAGAAGGCTCCCCGGAAGGTTTTAACCCACAGTTGTTCACCTCCGGCACAACGTTTGATGCCAGCTCTATTCCTATTTATAACCGCCTGGTGGAATTTAAAGACGGCACCACGGACACCGGTCCGGGTCTGGCTGAAAAATGGGATATTAGCGAAGATGGCAAAACCTACACCTTCCATCTGCGCAAAGGCGTGAAATGGCAAGACAGCAAGGATTTCAAACCTTCTCGTGAATTCAATGCCGATGACGTGATTTTCTCCTTCATGCGTCAGCAGGATGCCAACCATCCGTACCACAAAGTATCTGGCGGCAGCTATGAATACTATCAGGGTATGGGTATGCCAGAGCTAGTCAGCAAAATCGAAAAAGTTGACGACTATACCGTCCGCTTTGTGCTGAACCGCCCTGAAGCGCCGTTCTTGGCAAACCTGGCAATGGACTTCGCTTCCATCATGTCAGCGGAATATGCGGATAAGATGCTGAAAGCCGGTACGCCAGAGAAGATTGACCTGAACCCAATCGGTACAGGCCCATTCCAACTGCAGCAGTACCAGAAAGATTCCCGTATTCTGTACAAAGCCTTTGAAGGCTTCTGGGGCACCAAGCCGGGTGTTGACCGTCTGGTCTTCTCCATCACGCCAGATGCGTCTGTGCGTTACGCCAAGCTGCAAAAAGACGAATGCCAGATCATGCCGTATCCAAACCCGGCCGATCTTGCGCGCATGAAAGAAGACAAAAACATTACGTTGATGGAACAGCCGGGCCTGAACGTTGGCTACCTGTCTTACAACGTTGAGAAAAAACCGCTGGATAACGTCAAGATTCGCCAAGCGCTGAACTATGCAGTGAACAAGTCTGCCATCATTGAGGCGGTCTATCAGGGTGCCGGCCAGGCCGCAACTAACCTGATCCCGCCGACCATGTGGGGCTACAACAACGACGTTAAAGACTACAGTTACGATCCTGAGAAAGCGAAAGCGCTGCTGAAAGAAGCGGGTATGGCTGACGGTTTCTCTATCGACCTGTGGGCAATGCCGGTACAGCGTCCGTATAACCCGAACGCGCGTCGTATGGCGGAAATGATTCAGTCCGACTGGGCGAAAGTGGGCGTGAAAGCCAAGATCGTCACCTACGAGTGGGGCGAGTATCTGAAGCGTGCGAAAGACGGTGAGCACCAGACCGTGCTGATGGGCTGGACAGGCGACAATGGGGATCCAGATAACTTCTTCGCGACCCTGTTCAGCTGCGATGCGGCTAAAAATGGCTCCAACTACTCCAAGTGGTGCTATAAGCCGTTTGAAGACTTGATCCAACCGGCGCGCGCCGTTTCCGATCACGAAAAACGTATTGAACTGTACAAGCAGGCACAGGTTGTGATGCACGATCAGGCTCCGGCGCTGATTGTCGCGCACTCCACCGTGTACGAGCCAGTGCGTAAAAACGTGAAAGGTTATGTGGTTCAGCCACGTGGCGTGCATAGCTTTAACAACGTGACGTTGGATTAAGTCAGCCACTCGATTTTCACGGACATTAAAAACCCCGACCTTGCGGTCTCTCGTTAGAGGAGCCGTGGAGGCGGGGTTTCTTGCCCGTTAAATTTTATGGTGGACTTCCTGCCATCACCCTGTGGGCCGTCGCGCACGACGTTAAAATCGCATCTGGCGATTTTTTATCTGTGAGCAATGATAAGCCTGATGGCCAATGAGCCAACGGGCATGAATAGAGAGTTCGGGATATGTTGCAGTTCATACTCCGGCGTTTGGGGCTGGTTATCCCAACGTTTATTGGTATCACCCTATTAACCTTCGCGTTCGTGCACATGATTCCGGGCGACCCGGTGATGATCATGGCGGGGGAACGGGGTATTTCCGCCGAACGTCATGCGCAATTGCTGGCTGAAATGGGGCTGGATAAGCCGCTTTGGCAGCAATACCTCCACTACATTGGCGGTGTGATGCAGGGCGATCTGGGGATCTCCCTCAAGAGTCGCATCCCCGTGTGGGAAGAATTTGTGCCTCGCTTCAAAGCGACGCTGGAACTGGGTATCTGCGCGATGCTGTTTGCTATCGCAGTGGGGATTCCGGTTGGTGTGCTGGCTGCGGTCAAACGCGGTTCCATTTTCGATCATACCTCTGTTGGCCTGGCGCTGACGGGCTACTCCATGCCTATCTTCTGGTGGGGCATGATGCTGATTATGCTGGTTTCCGTTCAGCTCAATCTGACGCCCGTCTCGGGACGCGTCAGCGATACGATTTTCCTTGATGACAGCATGCCGCTAACCGGCTTTATGCTAATCGATACCCTGTTCTGGGGCGAGGAAGGCGACTTTATCGACGCGGTTGAGCACATGATCCTGCCTGCCATCGTGCTGGGTACCATTCCACTGGCGGTGATTGTGCGTATGACGCGCTCTGCGATGCTGGAAGTGCTGGGTGAGGATTATATTCGTACCGCTCGTGCCAAAGGGCTGAGCCGTCTGCGTGTGATTGTCGTGCACGCGTTGCGTAATGCGATGCTGCCAGTGGTAACGGTAATTGGTTTACAGGTCGGTACCATGCTGGCCGGGGCGATCCTGACGGAAACCATTTTCTCCTGGCCGGGGCTGGGACGGTGGTTAATCGATGCGTTGCAGCGTCGTGACTATCCGGTGGTTCAGGGCGGCGTACTGCTGGTGGCAACCATGATCATTCTGGTGAACCTGCTGGTCGATGTGCTCTACGGCGTGGTTAACCCACGCATCCGTCACAAGAAATAAGGGGAAGGCTAAGATGACACACGTCACTGAACCTGTTGTAAATAGCGCACCGAAGCCGATGACCCCGCTACAGGAATTCTGGCACTATTTTAAACGTAACAAAGGGGCGGTTGTTGGCATGGTGTATGTCGTGCTGATGCTGATTATCGCCATTGGTGCCAACGTGTTGGCTCCGCATGCGCCCGCCGAGCAGTTCCGCGATGCGCTGCTTCGTCCGCCGGTCTGGCAAGAGGGCGGAAGCTGGCAGTTTATTCTGGGAACGGACGACGTCGGGCGTGATGTCCTGTCCCGTCTGATGTACGGCGCACGCCTGTCGCTGCTGGTCGGCTGTCTGGTCGTCGCGCTGTCGCTGGTGCTGGGCGTGATCTTCGGCCTGCTGGCCGGGTATTTCGGCGGTGTGGTCGATGCGCTCATTATGCGTATCGTCGATATCATGCTGGCGCTGCCGAGCCTGCTGCTGGCGCTGGTGCTGGTGGCCGTCTTCGGACCTTCGATTGTGAATGCCTCGCTGGCGCTGACCTTCGTGGCATTGCCGCACTATGTCCGTTTGACCCGCGCGGCGGTGCTGGTGGAAGTTAGTCGCGATTACGTCACGGCTTCACGCGTGGCGGGAGCGAGTTCGGCGCGTCAGATGTTCGTTAACATTCTGCCTAACTGCCTGGCACCGTTGATTGTGCAGGCTTCTCTCGGCTTTTCTAACGCCATTCTCGATATGGCTGCTTTGGGTTTCCTCGGTATGGGTGCACAGCCGCCAACGCCAGAGTGGGGCACCATGCTGTCGGACGTTTTGCAGTTTGCGCAAAGCGCCTGGTGGGTGGTGACGTTCCCCGGTCTGGCAATCTTACTGACGGTATTGGCGTTTAACCTGATGGGGGACGGCTTGCGTGATGCTCTCGACCCCAAACTCAAGCAGTAGTAGAGGTAGAGAGATGGCGTTGCTCAATGTAGATAAACTGTCGGTTCACTTTGGTGATGAGGATCTGCCGTTTCGTGCGGTCGATCGTATCAGCTACCAGGTGGAACAAGGTCAGGTCGTCGGTATCGTCGGGGAATCCGGCTCCGGTAAGTCTGTCAGTTCGCTGGCGATTATGGGACTGATTGATTACCCCGGCAAAGTGATGGCCGACAAGCTGGAATTTAACCAGCGTGATTTAACAAAAATTTCTGAGAAAGAACGGCGTAATCTGGTGGGTTCTGAAGTCGCGATGATTTTCCAGGACCCGATGACCAGCCTGAACCCGTGTTACACCGTGGGCTACCAGATCATGGAAGCCATCAAGGTGCATCAGGGCGGTAACCGCAAAACCCGTCGCCAGCGTGCGATTGACCTGCTGACGCTGGTCGGGATTCCCGATCCAGGTTCGCGTCTTGACGTGTATCCGCACCAGCTTTCCGGTGGGATGAGCCAACGCGTGATGATCGCGATGGCGATCGCCTGTCGGCCGAAGTTGCTGATTGCCGATGAACCGACCACGGCGCTCGATGTAACCATTCAGGCGCAAATCATCGAACTGCTGCTCGAATTGCAGCAGCGCGAGAACATGGCGCTGATCCTGATTACCCATGATTTAGCGCTGGTGGCCGAAGCGGCACACCACATCATCGTGATGTATGCCGGGCAGGTCGTGGAATCAGGCAAAGCGGCGGATATTTTCAGCGCGCCCCGTCATCCGTATACCCAGGCGCTGCTGCGTGCGCTGCCGGAGTTTGCGGCGGATAAATCCCGACTGGCATCGTTGCCTGGCGTGGTACCGGGTAAATATGACCGCCCGAACGGCTGTCTGCTAAACCCGCGTTGCCCCTATGCACAAGACCGCTGCCGTCAGGAAGAACCTGTTCTGCGCGATATTCCTGGTCGTCAGGTGAAATGTCATACACCGCTGGATGATGCGGGGAGGCCAACCTTATGAGTGAACTGAACGCACCATCGCAGCCGTATTTGCTGCATGCGATTGATTTGAAAAAACACTATCCGGTGAAAAAGGGCTTTTTCGCACCAGAACGGATGGTGAAAGCGCTGGACGGCGTTTCCTTTACGCTGGAACGCGGTAAAACGCTGGCGGTGGTCGGAGAGTCCGGTTGTGGAAAATCCACGCTGGGTCGCCTGCTGACGATGATCGAAACCCCGTCTGATGGCGAACTGTACTATCAGGGACAGGATCTGCTGAAGCCTGATCCGGTGGCACAGAAGCTGCGTCGGCAGAAGATCCAGATCGTTTTCCAGAATCCTTATGGATCGCTGAACCCGCGTAAGAAAGTCGGCCAGATCCTGGAGGAACCACTCCAGATCAACACGGAACTGTCAAAAGCTGAGCGTCGTGAAAAAGCGTTGGCGATGATGGCAAAAGTGGGGCTGAAAACGGAGCATTACGACCGTTATCCGCATATGTTCTCTGGCGGCCAGCGTCAACGTATCGCTATTGCTCGTGGATTGATGCTGGACCCAGACGTGGTGATTGCTGATGAACCCGTTTCAGCGCTGGACGTGTCGGTTCGTGCGCAGGTGCTGAACCTGATGATGGATTTGCAGCAGGACCTGGGGCTGTCTTACGTCTTCATCTCACACGATCTGTCCGTGGTCGAACATATCGCTGATGAAGTGATGGTGATGTATCTGGGCCGCTGTGTGGAGAAGGGCAGTAAAGATGCCATTTTCAACAATCCGCGCCACCCGTATACGCAGGCGTTACTTTCCGCGACGCCGCGCCTGAACCCGGATTTACGCCGCGAACGCATCAAGCTGACGGGTGAACTGCCCAGCCCGCTGAATCCACCGCCGGGCTGCGCGTTCAACGCTCGCTGCCAGCGCTGTTTCAGTACCTGTACACAGTTCCAGCCGCAGTTGAAAACCTACGGCGAGCAGCAGGTCGCCTGCTTCGCCGTCGATCAGGACGAACAGGGCACCGCTGTAGCCTAGTTTGCCTTCGATGCCCCACGCTGCTTTGATGGAGCGTGGGGGCATCTCTGTCAGCGGCGACTTAGCTTTCCTGCATCGCCTTTTCCACTTCTTCAGCCAGAATCGCAATACCGCGTTCGATTTTTTCCGGCTCTGGCACATAGTTCATGCGCATGCACTGGTGAGCGTGCGGCCAGTCCTGATCTAAGCCAGGGAAGAAATGGTGACCCGGCACCATGAGGACGCCGCGTTTTTTCAGGCGTTGGTACAGAATTTCCGTCGTGATAGGCAGATCCTTAAACCACAGCCACAGGAAGATTGCGCCTTCCGGTTTATGAACCAGGCACTGCTCAGGCGACAGGTAACGACGAATAATTGCGATAGTTTCCGTCACGCGCTGTTGGTAGAACGGGCGTATGACGCCATTAGATAAGCGCAGCAGATCGCCACGCTGAATCATCTCGTGCGCCAGCGCTGGGCCGATTGCGCCGGGAGACAGGCTAATGATGCCGTTCATGTTGCCGATCGCCGAAATCACCTTTTCATCTGCAATCACGATACCGCAGCGTGAGCCGGGCAGACCCAGCTTGGACAGGCTCATGCACAGGATGATGTTCGGGTTCCACAGCGGCGTCGCATCGCTGAAGATAATGCCGGGAAACGGCACGCCATAGGCGTTATCAATCAGCAGGGGAATGTTGTGCTGCTGCGCCAGAATATCCAGACGCATCAGCTCGTCGTCGGTCAGCACGTTACCGGTCGGATTGGTCGGGCGGGATACGCAGACCAGCCCGATCTCATCGGTAATCGACAGGTGATCGAAATCGACGTGATATTTAAATTGCCCTTCGGGTAGCAGCTCGATTTGAGGACGAACGGAGACGAACATGTTGTCGTCTAGCCCGGAATCTGAATAGCCGATATATTCCGGTGCCAGCGGGAACAGCACCTTTTTCAGGCTGCCATCGCTGTGGCGACCGGCAAATAAGTTAAATAAGTAGAAAAACGCACTCTGGCTGCCATTTGTTAGCGCAATGTTCTGTGGTCCAATCTGCCAGCCTAATTCATTACTCAGCAGCTCGGCCAGCGCCTTAAGCAGCGTATCCTTACCTTGCGGGCCGTCGTAGTTGCATAGCGCTTCCGTTAATTTCCCTTGTTCCAGCATATCCTGACACAGCTGTTTGAAGTAGCTGTCCATCTCCGGAATATGCGCCGGATTGCCGCCGCCCAGCATGATGGCGCCTGGCGTACGCAGCCCTTCGTTCAGATCGTCCATTAATTGAGTGATGCCAGCGTGGCGCGTGAATTTTTTGCCGAAAAGAGAAAAGTTCATAGTTTAGTTATCAGTGGTCGTACACAGGTTACCGGCAACCATAGCGCTTGCGCCAATAGGGTGCAATGTGGTCAAAAAACAGACTGGTAATTTTTTATCCCGCGTAGCGTTTAATATTCAGAATAACTTGCTGACTCTAACCTGAGCGTGGAAATGATTTCAGACAGTCGGCTTTATTTTGCTGAAACGTTTTCAGCTTTTACCGATCGATATCTCAATAATTCTGCAATCATAGATGCTATTCATAGTGAATTAGTGATGCTAATTGGATAAATAACGCGACAATGCCGAATTTTTCCATCTGGTGATAGCTATCACATTCTGACCATTCGCTGATTTGTAGTCTTTAGCTCGCATTAGCTAAAACAATTCAGCAGAGAGGGATGGTTAACATGAAAAAATTACTGGCTATAGGCATTACACTGGCGCTGACATCATGGCAACTCTCGGCGCAGACGTTTGTGCTGACAGATGCTGAAAGCAGTGTGGAAAAGGGAAACTGGCAAATTGGCAGTGATGCCCTGAAGATAAAAAATCAGCATTTCAGCATTGAGCAAAAAGTCCTGCACGGCGGACGTCAGGAAGGCAGTAAAGTGATCACGATTACCAGTCAGGACGGCCTGAAAATTGCCCTCAGCCCGACGCGAGGGATGAACTTGCTGCATGTGACGGGAAAAAACATCCGTTTGGGGTGGGATTCGCCGGTTGATGAGGTCGTCAACCCGAATACCATCAATCTGGAAAGCCGTAACGGACTGGGCTGGCTGGAAGGTTTCAATGAGATGATGGTGCGCTGCGGCTTCGAATGGACGGGGCACCCGGTCGTCAGCGAGGGCATGATCTATACCCTGCATGGCCGCGCGGGCAACACGCCAGCGTCAAAAGTGGTGGTGGAAGTCAGCGATACTGCACCGCACACCATTACGGTGCGCGGCCTGCTGAAGGAAAACAGCTTCAAGAAGTCGAATCTGGAAACCTGGACCGAGCTGCGCTACGTCCCCGGTAGCGAGTCGTTCACCGTGCACGATGTGCTGACCAACAAAGCCGACTACGCGCGCGACTATCAGATTATCTACCACAGTAATTTCGGTACGCCGATTCTGGAAGAAGGCGCACGTTTCATTGCGCCGGTAAAAGACATTTCTCCGTTTAATGACCATGCCAAAGCAGGTCTGGCAACCTGGCAAACCTACAAAGGGCCGACAAAAGACTTCGATGAAATGGTGTTCAACATTACACCGTATACGGATGCACAGGGTAAAACGCTGGCGGCGCTGGTGAACAAGGCGGGAGATAAGGGCGTGTCGATTGCCTTTGACACCCATCAACTGCCGCTGCTGACGCTGTGGAAAAACACGGATACGGAAAAACAGGGCTACGTCACGGGGATCGAGCCCGGTACTAACTACGCCTATCCGGTTACGATTGAACGCGAACAAGGACGGGTCAAAAAGTTACAGCCCGGCCAGAGCACGACATTTGAGCTGACATACAGCCTGTTGAGTAGCGCTGATGCGGTACAGAAAACGGAGCAGAAAGTGAAAGCCATTCAGGGTGACAACAAAACCACGCTGACGGAAAAACCCATCGCCATCGAGTAACGCTATCTATGCCGGCCACAGAATCTGGTGGTCGGCCATCTCACGTCATGGTTACGCTTAGTCATTGTCACGTAACGCCATAATTATCTTTTCTTATCCGTTTTTTCATTTTACGCGTACCTTGAGGAAGGTATCTGTTACGTATTTGATCAGGGGATGAGGATGTCGTTGAAAGATGCGCTACTTGCGCTTTGTGTTGTCGTGCTATGGGGCGTGAACTTCGTGGTGATCAAGGTTGGGCTGAACGACATGCCGCCTTTCTTACTGGCCGGGCTACGTTTTTCGCTGGTGGCGCTCCCGGCAATTTTCTTTGTTCCTTTCCCACGTATTCCCCTGAAATGGCTGCTCGCCTATGGCATGACAATCAGCTTTGGTCAGTTTGGCTTTTTGTTTCTCGCCATCAAGCTGGGCATGCCTGCGGGGATTGCCTCGTTGGTATTACAGGCGCAGGCCTTTTTTACACTGCTGGTTGGTGCGGTTTTGCTGTCGGAAAAGCTTCGCTGGAATCACGTTGTCGGCATTCTGGTGGCGGCGCTAGGGATGGTGGTGCTGGCAGAAGGTCGCACAGCGCTGCAAATGTCGTCCGGAATGACTACCACCACGCTGCTACTGACGCTGGCGGCGGCGCTGTCATGGGCGGTGGGCAACATTATCAATAAAGTGATCATGAGCCAAAACAGCGACGTGCGCATCATGTCACTGGTGGTGTGGGGGGCGCTGGTGCCTGTCGTGCCGTTTTTCATCAGCTCCTGGCTGTTTGAAGGTCGGGACGCGATTGTCCATAGTTTAACGACCATCCAACTACCGACGATATTATCTCTGGTTTATCTGGCAATTGCGGCAACCATCATCGGCTACGGGATTTGGGGAAGCCTGCTGGCGCGCTATGAAACCTGGCGTGTGGCACCTCTGTCGCTGCTGGTGCCGGTGGTTGGGTTGGTCAGCGCCGCCGTGTTCCTCGGCGAATCTCTTTCATTATTACAAATTGTGGGCGCGCTGCTGATTATGGTCGGCCTGCTGGTGAATGTGTTTGGCGCGCGGTTACGTTCATGGCTGCCTGCGCGGCCGTTGTAGCACAAGGCTGAACGGCTAAGGATCATGGATGTGCGATAAAACGCACCCAGTGAAATCAATGGAATAAAGGGGTCTTCATGAGAATAAGAAACGCAGCATTGGGAAGAGCGGTATCGGGAAAATGGTTGCTGTCGCTGAGCGTGGCGGCGCTGCTAGTGAGTGGAACCGCGCAGGCGGCGTCTGCCCCTGCGGTGGAAGCGAAAAACGGTATGGTGGTCAGTTCGCAATATCTGGCTTCGCAGATTGGCGTCGATATCCTGAAAATGGGCGGCAATGCGATTGATGCCGCCGTGGCCGTAGGTTACGCGCAGGCGGTGGTAAACCCCTGCTGTGGCAATATCGGCGGCGGTGGATTTATGACGCTGCACCTGGCCGATGGGAAAGACACCTTTATCAACTTCCGTGAAACGGCACCTGCGGCAGCTAGCGCCAACATGTATCTGAAGGCTGATGGGAGCGTGAAAAAAGACGCGAGCCTGTACGGCTATCTGGCCGCTGGCGTACCGGGAACGGTGCTGGGGCTGGATACTGCGCTGCAAAAATACGGCAAATTGACGCGCGAACAGGTGATGGCACCGGCGATTAAACTGGCGCGTGAAGGCTTTGAGCTTACGCGAGCGGATACCGATATTCTGGACACCACGGTAAAGCGCTTCAAAGCCGATCCTGAAGCGGCGCGTATTTTCCTGCGCCCTGACGGCAGCGCGTTGCAGCCCGGCGATAAGCTGGTGCAAACCGATCTGGCGAATACGCTGGCGGCGATTGCCGCGAAAGGGCCGGATGCTTTCTACAAAGGCACGATCCCACAGACGGTGGAGAAGGCGGCAAAGCAGGGCGGCGGCATTCTAACGGCGGCTGATTTTGCCGATTACCGCATTACCGAAACGGCACCGGTAACCTGTAACTATCGCGGTTATCAATTTGTCTCTTCTCCGCCGCCCAGCTCCGGTGGCGTCACGATGTGTGAAATTCTCAATATTGTCGAAGGTTACGACATTAAATCGGCGGGCTTTAATTCGGCGGCTACCGTGCATGTGCTGACGGAAGCGATGCGCCACGCGTACATGGACCGCAACACGTATCTTGGCGATCCGGCGTTTGTGAGTAATCCCGTCGAGCGCCTGCTGAGTAAGGACTACGCTGCTGAAATTCGCAAACAAATCGAACCGGAGAACGCGACGCCGTCCAAAAACGTGCAGCCGGGGATTGGCCCACACGAGCGACCGGAAACCACGCACTACTCCATCGTGGATAATCAGGGTAACGCGGTGTCTACCACGTATACCGTGAATGGGCGTTTTGGTTCGGTGGTGATCGCGCCGGGTACGGGCTTCTTCCTCAATAACGAAATGGATGACTTTACCGTGAAGGTTGGCGAGAAAAACCTGTACGGACTGGTGCAAGGGGAACGTAATTCGATCGCCCCCGGTAAGCGCCCACTTTCGTCCATGAGCCCGTCGCTGGTGACGAAAGACGGCAAAGTCTTCATGGTGCTCGGTTCACCCGGCGGTTCGCGCATTATCACCATCACGCTGCAAACGGCGCTGAATATCATCGACCACGGCATGGCACCGCAAGAAGCGGTGGACGCACCGCGCATCCATCATCAGTGGCTGCCGGACGAGGTGTATTACGAACAGCGCGGGCTGTCTGCCGATACGCTGAACCTGCTGAAGCAGCGCGGCTACAAGATGGTGGAACAAACGCCTTGGGGGGCAGCGGAGCTGATTCTGGTCGGCTTACCGGGTGCGGCGGGCGTGACGCCTGCGGATTCAGGCAATGACTCGGCGGTATCTGGCAAAGTACGTGAAGGTTACCTGTACGGCGCAAATGACATGCGCCGCCCGGCCGGAGCAGCGATAGGGTATTGATTTTACTTTCCTATAAGTTAGCAGCCCGAAAGGGCTGCTCTGTCTGCGTTATTCTGATTTTTTATCAATTAACCCTAATAAAGACATATCATAGAGAAGATCTGATCTTTCCTCCTCGGTAATATCTTGGGTTAGTTTATCCAAACCTTGATTTGAGAGGATACTGTTTATACTGTTACGTAAATTTTTTTCAACCTGTTGTGGTCCCCTTCCTGCCATTAAAACCAATGTGACCACGTCGAGCATTAGGTTTTCTATATCTAATGCATAGGCATTTTCAAACTGATAGTATGCATAGCCGATCTCTGACTCATGTTCAGCCCATCTTTCACCTCGGCGATTAAACGACTCAATTTTATTCCTGCAATAGGCATAATAATATCTTAAAAGAGAGTTTTTAATTTCTTCATAATTAATTCTTTCCTCTGTCATTTTTTTGCTCCTGGTCTCAATGTAATCCCGTTGTTGTCAAGTATTTTCACTTCAATCCCAGGGTATCTTTGCTGAAATTGCTCTACAACTCCTAAGCAACTTCCACAGGCTGGACGCTCTGTAAAGATAGTAACCGTTCCTTTAGCTGATATATTACCAGCTAATTTGTCTGAAATATTATCCAGTATCTTATATTCTGAATCCGTATTTCTGGCTATTATAAACCCCTTATTATTAGGTATCTCTTGGTATTTGAAACTCTCACTTCCTTTACCAACTAAGCCATTACCGGATACATTCACACCACTATGCGCAGCTAGTGTTTTTGGAATGCCGGGGATATTAATATCTGCGACGGCAACATTACCACTACGTTTGGGATCTGATGGTAGTCCTGCTCTTAAATCTGTCACCTGCTGCCTAAAACCAGCCGCTTGCTGTATGGTCTTCTCATTAACCAGATAACTTTTCCAGCCTGCGGTTGGCGTCACGAGGCTTTTTGACAGGTATTGATTACCGACGCCTGCCTTGCCTATGCCTGCGAATGTACTCGCTATCGAAATACCAAAACCTAAAGTTTCTACTGTGTCCTTAGACCAGCCCGTCATCTGGCTAAAATTTTCAATCCATCGGTTTCTGGCAAACATCTGACCATCAGAAATGCTGTCGCCTGTAGTATAAGTAAACAACTGTTCCATGTCATAACCAACATAGAGCGGGTAATTACTTGTGCGTTGCCGATCTTTTTGCACCCAATAATTGGCGAGTATTCCATCTTCTTCGCGCGTTGTGGGGTACATTTCCATCAACATTTCGTATTGCTGGCGTTCGGCAGAATCTAACGATTCCTGCGCCACACAGTTAACTTTGCGGCAGGACGCAGCCAACAGGCGCATTTCCTTTTCATTATTACCTTTGGCAAGTTCTTGGATGGCCTGAATTTCATCAAGGTGTAATTGCCGGTTAAAACGTTCAACAATTTCAGCAGCGCTGGCACCGCTATTGACGCCACTGGCTTTGCCTGTGGCAACTGCTCCCATAACTGCACCTGCAAAGCGGCTGATTTGAGCCTGTTTTTCTTGCCATCCCTCTGATTTTACAAGATTATCGTTGATTATTATGCCCGCCAACTCTGCTGCCAGCGCACCAGCCGCAGCGCCTTTGACGTTACCACCGCTGATTTCAGCTGCTACGCCTGCGACAACGGCATGACTGAGCGTCTTGCCCGGCACGCCAAGGATAGTGCCGTTATCCCCAATCAGTTTTGCACCTTCGGCATTGATCTGGCTGCCGATATTGCTCAGGAGTGCCGTGGTGAAATTATCTTTGAAGCTACCGCCGTTAATCGCGGTGCCGATGCTGGAGCTGATAACTGACTGTCCGGCGACACGTTGCGCCACCTTACTCCAGTCACCGTTGCTGAGCATGGGTAGCTTAGCCTTAGCGGGGTCGATTACGGTTGTGCCGTTAGTGGCCTGACTAAATTGCATGACTTCATCGAAGCCTGCTAATGCGCCGCCGATCACCATTGAGGTAACCAGTGATTTGACCGAGTCGCTGCTGCTCATGGCCTGGAACGTTTTGGACAGGTTGCCTTTGTTATCCACCAGCGCGACTGCTGCCTGCGAGGTCAGTGCCGTCATGCCTGAATAAGCTGCACCGTTTACGACAGCGATTGTTGTCGCGCTGGCTCCCGTTCCCACAGCACCAGCTGCCATGTTACCTGCGGCGGCAGCCAGCCCCGCTCCTGCGGTTACCGCCGCAACGGCAATCGCAATCACGGCTCCAACAACGGGGTTCAGGCTTTGTGTGGTGTGGTTCCAAGTACTGTAGGCATCTTGTACCGTGTTCCATTGCACATCTGTGCGGCTGTTTAAATCCTTAAGCCAGGCAGTGCCGGGGTTGTTGCTCAACACCAAAAGAGCATTTTGCAGGGACTGCGCATTCTGGGTTTTTGCATCAGCAGTAATCCCGCTGGCGGCATCAAGAGTGAGTTGGCCGCCAGAGTGAATACTTGGAAGCAACCAGGTGTCTTTGGTATAGCCTTTATCAGCACTCTTAATGAAGAACCCTTTTGAAGTGGTGATCGTCTGCTCGAATGCGGTGTCCTTGACCGCCTTAAAGTTGATACTGCCTTGAGTACTGGTCAGTTTGGCGTTCTTGCCCGCGTTTATTTTGCTGGCTTCATAGGTGCTGTCATCACGGCTGAGTAGATTAATATCACCGCCAGCAGTGAATTCTGTCACTTTATTTGTCACATTGTGGCTGATTTGTCGAATGGTGGTTTTCTTGCCGTACCACTTGCGCTTGGTGGTGGTTTTTTCGTAATGGCTACTTTCTTCCGCCGCTTGTGCGTAGAGGAAACCGCCTTTGGCGGCCGCATCTAATGCACCTTTAGCGATAAGCTGGGTCGCCTGGAAGAGAATGCTGCCGTTGGATAACAGGGTAAGTATTCCACCACTGTTTAAAACGGCATTTTTTTGCGTGACGGACTCGCTATATTCGTTGTTTCCTTCTCGATAGATATGATTAACGACGGCATTAAATTCCATTTTTCCGCCAGAACTTAATGTCATATCACCACCGGAAGAGAAATCGGTTCCTGTTGCGATAAATTCGCCATTGGAAGCTATCGTCAGGTTTTTTCCCGCATGAACTTTGGCAGTAACATTTCGGTCGTCTTTATTATTGTCGTTCTGGCTATCAATGGCGGAGTAGGCTGTAGCAAGCAATTTTAGGCTATTGCCTGCGAGCAGGGTTGTGTTGCCATTGGAAGATAAGGTCGCTGATTGTGCAAGCAAGTCTTTTCCGCTGGAAATTAACAGCTGGTTTCCGGCGCTGACGGTACTACTAAGTTCTGCCTGTCGCGAGTTGACAAATAATTCTTCGGGAACGGCGTTAAGTACCCTCGGGCTCAGATTGATATCAGCCCCTGCTGTCAGGTTGATATCTTTTGTTGCATTCAGCGAAACACCTGCGATATCCAGCGTGTTTCCAGCATTGAACGTAATACTGCCTGTTGAGCTAATGCGTCCAAGCAGGTTAAAGATGTCATTAACGCTTTTTTGCTTTTCGGTATTGATGAGCGTTACACCCAAACGCTGTTGATTGAGGTGTATATCATCATTCTTGATGGTCAGATTATTACCTGCCAGTAATGATGTATTCTGGTTCTTGGTAATGTTGGCTCCATCCAAAACGATGTCTTTTCCTGACTGAATGGATAAGTCTCCTTCGGCGTTTAACGTACTGAACTGACGAGAACCATCTGTTGCATAATGTCGGACAGCATTGTCTGAATAAATATTGACATTTCCCTCTCTGCTGGTCAGGTTGATGTTTTTGCTAATGATGTTGCTTTGTTTGGCATCAATGTTGTTTGTAGCCAGTAGTGAAGTTGAATTCTTTGTATTCAGTGACGCATTATCTAAGATAATATTTTTTTCTGAGATAAGCACAATATCATTGTCTGACTTCACTCCTCCTGAAAGATGAATATTTCCCGCATTGAGTAGTATATCACTCGCCGAAATAGAGGCGACTTCCCCACTTTCTCTGCTCTCCGATATTTCTGTATTCTCGTAAGGTTTAGATTGTTCAACAGCGATTGAGTTTTTAAAATCAGCAGTTAGTGTTCCCTCTGAAATAATACTTGCGAGGAGATTTTCCTTCTGATCCCATGAAAATGCTTCTGCTGTATGTTTAAACCGTGTTACTCCTCCCATCTGCATTTCATATGGATAGTCATTTGATAATAATTCAGGTTTTAACTCGTATAAAATTGGATTTTTGGAGAATAGGTTATATCTATCGACAACGCCGATTCTCATACTTTTATTAAACAAATCATTTCCAGTTAATACTATATTATGCACGGAGCGTATTGTGCTGAATTTGTTATTTAATAATGTTGCATTTATATATGCATCACCACCTACTGAGATCAGTGATGACAGAGTTTTCGCTGTACCATACTCTTTTCTTTCCACATTTAAGTTGGATATAGTTTTAAAATCTACAGTGTTAAACCATGTTTTGGGTTCTTCTGGAGAGAATGCGCCTCTGACGTGGAAAACAACTGGCCCAAAAGGTTCGATATGTCTATTCTGCCAACCTAGTCGGTCGTTAGATATTCTGGATTCTGTTGGTAGGATATTATTTTCAGTAACATTAATACTATCAATGATATTATCTAACTGTCCCGTACGGATAACCATGTCACCTGTTTGGGTCTTTATAGTCCCCGAGCGGTTTTCGACCTTAACGCCTTTGTTTCCCGTCGCGTCTTTCTGAATCCACAGGTTATTGTTGGCCTGAATGGTGGCCTGCGTGTTGGTCAGGCTATCGTTGAACAGGCGCATATCCTGGCCTGCGACGATATTCCCTTGGTTATTTAATGTGGTACTGGCAAGCGTGATATCGCGGTCGCTTTTCACCGTATTGCCTGCGGCGATATCGACCTGCTGTGCATTCAGATTAATATCGGTTTTCGCGTGCACATTACCGAGCTGGATTTTACCTTTGCTGTCTAGCGTAATGCCTTGCTGAGAGCTGGTCAGGTTAGCGACGTTCGCACCAACGCCATCCTCGGTTGCCACGAGCCGGATGCGTTCAGCGTACATCCCGCCGAGTGCTTTGGTGTCGATTGCCAGTAGTGGTTTTGCACCTTCTCCGGCGATAGGAGCGATCGTGCCGGTTTTGAAGTCAACCCGATTGCTGCCTTGAGTCAGTGTTAGGCTTTTCGCGTTGATTTTGCCGTTCAGTTCGGTTGCCCGGCTGAGGATATCGACATAGTCCGTTGCTGAACCGTCCAGGCCTTTGCCACCAATGGTGATGCTGCCTTTTTTAACTTCCAGCGCTTCAAGTGCGCCTTGCTGATCTAAAACCGGTTTACCCGTCGTCAGCGTGGCTGAAGGCGTATTGATGAACCCGCATCCGTCACAGGTGATGCCGTTCGGGTTAGCAATCAATACGTTGGCTTTATTCCCGAATACTTCTATTTTCCCTTGCAGGTCTGAGCGGGTGGAGCCCGTCACCTCGTTGATAATCAAATCGGCCGCTTTGCCATTGAGGTTGGCGTTAGCGTTTAACTGTCCGGCCAACTGCGATTGACCTGCGGCAATGCTGTTATTTAGCACGGCACCAGGTGTTCCGACGCTGAAATCTTTATAGGTATTGTGAGAAACACCTGCCGCATTTGGCGTCGCGATATTGATGACCGGGACGGCACCCGCGTTGTTGACCTGCGTACGAGGGCCGTCTGGCGTGAGCGCCGCGAATGCAGGGTGTAAGGGCTGAATCGCGGTCAGATAGATCAGCAGGTAGCTAAGTCCGCGTGTGGCGCGGTTATTGAATTTTTCCATGTGACTTTCCTTGTTTTCCTTTTGCTGTGAATAAATTCTTAATCAAAAAGTGCTGTAACGGGGAGGGAGACGTTCCAGTAAACAACGGCGTTATCGGGATGGAGATCGTCCGGGAAATGCAGCGGTACGCCGAGCGACACGGATTGGCTTACCCAACGTGAAGACGCGGACAGACCAACGGAAGCGCCGGTCATATTGCCGCCATCAACTTTGCCGGTTTTCCCGGCGATCCATCCGCTATCCACTGCCGTTGTGAGCGCGATATCGCCCAGGAACGGCAGCGTGGCGAATTGCCAGTTCACTTCGTTACGCCAGTAGAAACCCCGATTGCCGGTCAGCGTTTGTTCCTTAAAGCCCCGCACGGAATACTCGCCGCCGAGCGAGACGCGTTCGCTGGTATACAGGTTGTCCGGCGTGGTTTGGCCGTAGAGGGAGGTCAGGAAGGTCAGCGAAGGTGCAAGCGGGTAGAAATAGCTGCTGCTGACGCTAAATTTACGGAACTCGCTGCGTGGCAGGCCACTGTTTTCCTTTGTGTCATCCGTCGCGCCCCAGCTCCTCAAGCCGTGGCTTAGCATCGGGTTGAGCGTAAAATATCCACCTGCCAGCGTGGTGCTGTAGCTGAGTCCAATACTGGCGCTGCTGACCGTAGGGCTGCTGACTTCAAGGCGTTCGCCTGCCATGCGGTTCTCGGTGCGTCGACGAGAAAGCGCGCTATCCAGCGCCAGCTTTTGCTTCCCATCCCGATAGAGCGTTCTGTTGAGGCTTAGGCGGTGGGTATTGCTTTGGCCTTCATAGCGATACGCGCTGCTGCCAATCGGGATCGGCTGGAAAAAGTCGTTCCAGGCGTATTGATAGCCGAGCGTCCAGTAGCCATAAGGCAAGGACATCCCGCCCGATAAGGCTTTGCTGCCGTAGCGATGGTTGAATGCGCTATCACGGCTGGCGGTGAGCCACCAGCGGTCAGCGAGTCGCAGCGGGTTATCGAGCGTGAGATGAGTGGAAAGTTGTTCGCGGCCCGTGCTTTTTTGTCCGCTGTTGTCCGTGCTGAGAGACAAGGCCACAGGGCGGGATTTTGTGGTGCGTTTTAGATAAACAATCGAACTTCCGGCTTGTTTTCCCGGCTGAATATCAATCGCCACCTGTTGCGAAGGCAGGCGATTAAGCTGTTCCATCCCTTGTTCGATATCGCGCAGATTAAGAATACGTCCTTCCAGCCCGGGGAATGCCATCTTGATTGCGAGTGGTGTTTCCCCTTCCATGCGAATCGCTTCAATCTTCCCCTCGCTGACGCTGATGATGAGCGTGCCGCCGGAGAGGTCTTGCTCCTGTAAATAGGCCTGACTGGTGACAAAGCCGTGATTGAGGTAGGTGTTGGTGGTTTCCCTCACGACGTTATGGATGGTGGCTAAATCAAGGCAGCGATTTTGGTAGCGTTGCTGGAGAGCGGCCCGATCTTTCGTCGAGAGAGTGTTTGCACCGTGAAAGACAATGCTTTGGATGGGGAAGCAGACGGCATCTTTTACTGTTGGTTCAGTGACCGTGGGTATCGTTAAGTTGGTGTTGTTTTCCAACGATAAACGCTGCTGCTTGGCCTGCTCCAATAATGCTTTTTGCTGGAGTTCTAGCGCATCGCGATCCGTTGGGCTGATGGCAGTGGCGGCAAAGGTTGAGCTGCTGACGCTCAAAAAAATAAGGCTTATAAAAGAAAGGGTTTTACACAAAATGAACGCAATCCTTACGTTGATTTACATTTTGCGCTTATATACACAAATGCCATATTCCGTGGCTAGGTAAACTCGATGCCCGATAGAAATTCGACAGAATGCATTGAGAAATTTAATTAATAAGAATAAAAGCAATATTTATCATTGGCTTGAGAATATTCAGAAGGTAACTCTATTGCAAGATAGTGTAATCTTGATATTTATCATAGGGTTTCCGCTGCGATGGAAACCCTATGAGGAGGAAGAGATCGAAATCAAGTACGCGTTAGCGCCCCCAGACAGTCATCCAGTGCGCCGACCAGCCAGTCGATATCTTGTTTCTGGAATGCCAGCGGCGGACGCAGTTTAAGCACGTTGCCATAAGGACCCGCCACGGACGTCAGTACGCCGTTGTCGCGTAGCGCTTCCGTTAGATTCAGCGCCAGTGCTTTATCCGGCGTTTTGTTCTCTCTGTCACTCACCAGCTCAAACCCGATGAATAGCCCAGCACCGCGCACGTTGCCTACACTGGCGTATTTTTCTTGAAGAGTAGTGAGTTCCGCCAGCAACTGTGCACCCACGATGCGGCTGTGTTCCTGAAGCTGCTCATCGTGAATCACCTTCAGCACCGCCTGTGCCGCGGTCATCGCCACCGGATTCCCACCGAACGTATTGAAGTAGGGGATCTGGTCGCTGAAGGCGGCGAGTACGTCGCTTTTTGCCAGCAGCCCAGATCCGGTGCATTGACCCGATAGGCATCCGGTGGTGGAACCAACTGCGTGGTCGCCGCCAACGGCTGGCCGCTGCCCAATGCAGGTGAGACGCCGGAGGTCAGATCGCTGGTGCCGTGGTAGGCTTCACGCGTCACGATCACACCTGTGCCTATACATCGAGGTATTTCTTGCCGTCGGCATGTTCGGCGCGGAAGCTGTTGGTATCCATGATGGTTGAACGTGTTGACATACTCTCTCCCGTTATAAAATGTGCGCTGCAGTGCTAGTTGGCATCGGCGACAAGCGGCTCGAGCAGATGTTCCCGTCGTGCTTTGGTCGTCAGGAAATAGAGGTAGCCGAGCAGCATAAAGGTGCAGAACAGCCCACCGATCACCGGGTTGAACCAGAGCATCGCAATCAGGCAGATGATGGCGCAGACGAGGGCGAACGCGGGGACGATGGGGTAACCGGGGGCACGATAGCTGCGTGCCATATTGGGAGCGCTACGGCGCAGGCGGAACAGGCTTAACATGCTCATGATGTACATGACGATGGCGCCAAAAACCGCCATGGTAATCATCGCTGCCGTCAGGTTCATGCCCTGTAGGTTAATCCCGTCGCAGAAGATGGCGGCAATCCCGATTGCGCCACCAGCCAGAATGGCGCGATGTGGGGTGTGGAAGCGGGACAGCTTGGCAAGCCCCGGCGGAAGATAGCCTGCGCGCGCTAGTGCGAAGAACTGGCGAGAATAGCCCAAAATAATACCGTGGAAGCTGGCGATAAGACCGAACAGACCAATCCACACCAGCATGTGCATCCAGTTGGAGTTTTCCCCGACGATGAGTTTCATTGCCTGTGGCAAAGGATCGTTGAGGTCGGAGAGCTGACGCCAGTCGCCCACGCCGCCAGCCATCACCATCACGCCAATTGCCAGCACCACCAGCGTCAGGATGCCGCTCACGTAGGCGCGTGGGATGGTGCGTTTCGGATCTTTCGCCTCCTCGGCAGCCATTGCTGCGCCTTCGATGGCGAGGAAAAACCAGATGGCGAACGGTATCGCTGCAAACATACCGGAAATGGCCGCGGGTGAAAATTCATGTTGTCCCGCCCAACCGTGTGCCACGAAATTACTCAGGCTAAAGCCTGGCGCAACCACACCCATAAACACCAGCAGTTCCATGACGGCCAGCAGCGTGACTACCAGCTCAAACATCGCCGCCAGCTTCACGCCGAGAATGTTCAGGCTCATAAAGATAAGGTATGCGCCAACTGCCGCGAATTTGGGATTCAACTCGGGGTATTGCACGTTCAGATAGGCACCAATCGCCATTGAAATGGCTGGTGGTGCGAAAACAAATTCAATCAGCGTGGCCATACCAGCAATCAGGCCACCCAGATCGCCGAACGCGAGTCGGCTATAGGCAAAAGGGCCGCCAGCATGGGGGATCGCCGTGGTGAGTTCGGTAAAGCTAAAAATAAAACAGGTGTACATGGCGGCAATGAACAGCGTCGTGACTAAAAATCCCAACGTGCCAGCGACACCCCAGCCGTAGCTCCAGCCAAAATATTCACCAGAAATTACCAGTCCTACCGCGATACCCCACAAATGCAGGGTGCCCAGCGTGGGCGTTAATTTGCTCGTCATCACATTATCCCCGTCAGTCTGCTCATGGTTATTCAGGGCCAGTACGGCAACCCCTGTTGGCTTGTGTAGCGATAATGCCCACGCTTGTTGGTGGAAAACTTGACGCTGGCGTATCGAATGCTGCGCGCTGAAGTCAACTTTTACGGTGGGTATCGCGCCTGCGCCTTCTGGGGTCAAACCGAGGTTCTGGTGCGTCAAGTTTCTCTGTACGACACACGCCATGCTGAACGCTCGTTGACTCGCGTCGGAGTGGGAACCATGAGTGCTAAACAATATGACACCTTAAATAATGCAGAAATTACCGCGCTGGCGCACCGGGCGCTTGCTTGCTACCCGGCGGCGCTACAAGGGGAAGTGCGGCTGCTGTGCCGCTCGGAAAATGCGACGTTTCTTGTTTCGTCGGCAGGTAAGCGTTATGCACTGCGGCTACATCGTAGCCACTATCACCAGAAAGCAGAGATTGAAAGCGAGCTGCTGTGGCTGGATGCGCTGCGAGAGACGGGCATTGCCGTGCCGGAAGCGGTTCGTAATGTGGACGGGGAGCGTGTGCAGTCACTGGGTTTATCCGACGGTTCCTGTCGCTATGCCGTGTTGTTTCACTGGATTGACGGCGAGATGCCGACCACCAGTATTGATCCGCGAGCGTTCCAGCAACTGGGCGAGATCACCGCTCGCCTGCACCAGCATAGCCGCCAATGGCAAAAACCTGACGGTTTCCAGCGTATTGTCTGGGATCATCACACGATGGTCAGCGCGCAGAGTCATTGGGGAAACTGGCGTGACGCGCCGAACCTATCGCGTGGCGAACACGGTATTGTCGAGGAGGCCATCGGGCGTATGGGGGCGGAAATGGCGGAATTTGGCAAAGCGTCGCACCGCTACGGGTTGATTCATGCCGACCTGCGCCTGACCAATCTGCTTCTGCATCGCGGCGAAACGCGAGTTATCGATTTTGATGACTGCGGTATGGGGTGGTATCTGCACGATCTGGCCGCAGCGATCAGCTTTGTCGAGCACCATCCGCGTGCGGCGGAGTGGGTTGAAAACTGGCTGTGTGGTTATGAACGTGTGGCGCACGTCAGCGATGAGGAATTGGCGCTGTTGCCGACGCTGTTGATCCAGCGGCGCATCCAGCTTACGGCGTGGGTAGGGTCGCACGCAGAAACCGAGATGGCGCAGAGTCTTGGGCCAGACTGGGCAAAACACAGCGTGCGTCTGTGTCGGCGCTATCTGGAAACCAGCGATCTGCCGATTGGCGTGGCCTGAATGCACCACGGACGGGCAGCGTGCGCTATCGTAATGCCTGCTCGTCCCACAAGAGATTTGTAACCCATTGATTTCGCTTCCTCACGCTCTGGTATGAAACTTGCTGGTATGAAGTCTGCTGATCGTTTCATGGCCCGTTGGCGGGTTGTGTGATACGGCGAGGTGAAAGGCAATGGAAAACGTGACGTACTCTTCGGCGCTGAATGCGGCGTTCTCCCGCAATTGTGGCGTGCTGGCGGCGGCGGCAACCGGACTCGGCGACTTTATCCATGATAATGGCGGTGATGCCGATCGTATATTCGGCATCAGCGGCGTCGATCCCGAGCAGCTCGCCAGCCCGACGCTCAGTCTGGGGCTGGTGAACTATTGCCGTGTGATGGAGGAAGCCGCGCGTAATTCAGGCGTTGATAATTTCGGTTTACGCTACGGCAAGCAGTTTAAACCGCAGTCATTAGGCCTGATCGGCTATATCGGTTTATGTTCGGATACGCTGGAGCAGGCGCTGCACAATGTGGTGAAGGCGTTTCCCTGCCATCAGCACGACACGCTGACGCGCATGGTGGATAAAGGCGACTGCTGGCGGCTGGATTACCAGGTTCGGCACGGCGCTATTCTGCATCGTCGGCAGGATGCTGAACTGACGCTGGGTATGCTGCTCAACCTGATTCGCCATGTTTTGGGCAAGCACTGGGCACCGCGTGAAGTGCATTTTGAGCATCCGCGCCCGGAAATGTGGCATGAGCACTGTAAGGTGTTCGATGCACCGGTTTACTTCGATCAACCCTATAATTCTCTGCTTATTCCCAAACACCAACTGACCCGCACCATGCCGGATCGCGACATGACATTGCTGCTGGTGATGCAAGATGCGATTCGCCGTCTGAACGAGACGTCACCGCAGCAAAGTATTGTCGATCAGGTGCGTACGCAGGTTCATCTATTATTGATGCAGAAAGAGCCGACGCTGGAAGAGGTGGCGGAGAAGGTGGGGTTGTCCAGTTGGTCGCTCCAGCGTCGTCTGCGAGAGGAAGGACTCAGCTTCTCTCTGTTGGTAGACAAACTGCGCTGTGAAATGGCGACACACTATCTTCAACAGAAGCAACTGCCGATTTCGGAA
This sequence comes from Pectobacterium quasiaquaticum, assembly GCF_014946775.2. Lineage (NCBI taxonomy): Bacteria > Pseudomonadati > Pseudomonadota > Gammaproteobacteria > Enterobacterales > Pectobacteriaceae > Pectobacterium > Pectobacterium quasiaquaticum. Next base: position 71,082 of record NZ_CP065177.1, read on the forward strand.
ATGGCGCTGTTGCTCGGCTATTCCGAGGTGAGCGCCTTTTCCCGTGCATTCCGTCGCTGGTTTGGCATTAGCCCGCGCCAATGGCGTAAAGGTGAAGCCCTCAACGTTTCCTGATGCTGTCACTTAAAGTCCGCCTCAGGCAGGCGAGAATCCTGCCCGATTCTTCAGTCTGCTCCCCGAATAGCGATACTGGCTTATGCAGGGTATATCCCCTATTCTGAGGCCGCATTACTGCTGCTAGCCTAGGATTAAGATGAAATCCCCCGAACATCAACAGAAAACAGCATTAAGGCGACGATAAGCTGCCTTATACTATTTGCCGCGTATCAATCGTGTTGCTGTGTGTAACGCGTGCGCATTTTTCGCGTTGTATATTGCTCACCTGTTTGTGGTTTGGTGGGTCAGGTATCCAGGTTTGTATAAAGGTTGACGGAGAAAGCGCTTGCGGCTCAGACGTTCATTAACGATTAAACAGATGACAGCCGTGTCTGCCGTGGCACTGGTGACGATCAGCCTGTTTATCGTCATACAGCTCTTTCACTTCGTTCATCAGCGCCGTGAAGATTATGCCAAGCAACTGGAGAGCATCGCCTATTCCGTGCGTCAACCGCTGACGGATGCGGTGTTACAAGGTGAAGTGCAGCGGGCGGGCAATATTCTGGACAGCTTATTACCCGTTGCCTTTCTGAGCCGGGCAGATGTGCTGCTGCCGGATGATTTCCAGACGCTACACGCGAATTTCCCGAAAGAGCGCCCAGTGCCGGATTGGATCGCGCGAGTCTTTAAGTTACCAATTCGCATTTCTATTCCGCTTTATTCACCGCCACAGACGCAGTATTCGGCTCCGCTAGCGCATCTGGTGTTGCAGGCGGACTCCTACCGGATGTATCAATTTATCGTCAGCACTTTTTCAACCATGCTGGCGACGTATCTGCTGCTGGCGCTGATTATGTCGATCGCCATTACCTGGTGCATCAACCGCCTGTTGATACACCCGCTGCGTGGGATTATTGTCGAGTTACAGAATCTCCCGCCGGACGACATGCTCCACCGTCCGCTTACGCTGCCGCCCTGGCATCAGGACGATGAGCTGGGCGCGCTGGTGCGCAGTTATAACCGCAATCAACAACTGCTGGCGCAGTCGCTTTCTGCTGGAACGGGAGGGGCGGGGTTGCCGGACAACGCATACTTTATGCGACGTCTTGAACAGCGTCTGGCCGATGCCACACCGTTCAGTCTGCTGGTGTTCGGGCTGGATTCCTCTGCTGGCAAACAGGATAAGGTAGACACGCTAGCGAAGCAGCTCAGCGCAGTGATTGAAGAACAGAACGAGGCTGGGCTCATCTATCTGGCGCGTCTCGACTGTGATGAGTTCGCTATCATCGGGAAGCAGCTGCAATCCGCCGGACAGGCGCAAGATTGGGCGCAAAACGTGATGCTGGCGATTAATTCTCCCTTTTTACCTGCTGGCTCCCTGTCTGCACGGGCTGTCAGCGTGGGTATCCTTACTATTACCGATCCTCGACCCGAAGACGCGGCACTGCTTTTATCACAGGCACGTTTTGCTATGCAGCTGGCGCGGCGTGATAAAAAATCCGGGATTCATCCTCTTACGGTGCCTTCCTGAGTATTTGCAGGTAACGCAAATGTTACTTTTCATAGAAAGGTTTCCTGAACGGCACATTCCCCGTATGACGGGGTTTGAGGGTTTTTCAAGGCAATATTTCTGCCGAAAAAATGTGCATCTGTTACAGGTAAATTGCACTGATGTTTCTTTATAATTCCTGCTGACGTGATTCAGCTCTTGTTTTTAACCTGTTGTTCACAAACTAAACTTATAAAACATTCTCAGCTTGTTATTGCAATGTTACTTTTCGGCGCAATCACAGGCGGCATTTTCGTACCCTATTCCCCTCCTGTGTTTTCCCCACCATAGGACGTATGTATGAAAACATCAATTTTTAAAAGTCTTTATTTTCAAGTTCTTGCTGCCATTACAATAGGGATTCTGTTGGGGCATTTCTACCCCCAGCTTGGCGAGCAAATGAAGCCGCTGGGCGATGGGTTTGTTAAATTAATTAAAATGATTATTGCGCCGGTTATCTTCTGTACGGTAGTAACCGGTATCGCAGGCATGGAAAGTATGAAGTCGGTCGGTCGTACTGGCGCGGTCGCCCTGCTGTATTTTGAAGTCGTGAGTACGATTGCGCTGATTATCGGTCTGGTCGTCGTCAACGTGGTGCAACCTGGCGTGGGCATGAACATCGATCCAAGTACACTTGATGCGTCTGCGGTGGCGGTTTATACCCAACAGGCTTCGCAACAGGGTCTGATTCCGTTCCTGATGGACGTGATTCCGGGGAGTGTGGTCGGTGCGTTTGCCAGCGGTAATATCTTGCAGGTTCTGCTGTTTGCTGTGATGTTCGGCTTTGCGCTGCACCGCTTAGGGCCAAAAGGCAAAATGATTTTTGACGTGATCGATAGCTTCTCCAAGGTCATTTTCGGCGTCATTAACATGATCATGAAACTGGCTCCGCTGGGTGCGTTCGGTGCAATGGCCTTCACCATCGGTAAATATGGTGTCGGTACGCTGATACAACTGGGACAGCTGATCGCTTGCTTCTACATCACCTGTGTACTGTTCGTGTTCCTGGTGCTGGGCAGCATTGCCAGAGCGACGGGCTTCAGCATCTTCAAATTTATTCGCTACATCCGTGAAGAACTGCTGATCGTACTGGGCACATCCTCTTCTGAATCCGTGCTGCCACGTATGCTGGAGAAGATGGAGAAGGTCGGTTGTAAAAAATCCGTAGTGGGTCTGGTGATTCCTACCGGCTACTCGTTCAACCTGGATGGCACCTCCATCTATCTGACGATGGCGGCGGTATTTATCGCTCAGGCGACTAACAGCCATATGGATATCTGGCACCAGATTACCCTGCTGGTGGTTCTGCTGCTGTCCTCTAAAGGTGCAGCGGGCGTGACGGGAAGTGGATTCATCGTGCTGGCGGCAACGCTGTCTGCCGTAGGCCACCTGCCTGTTGCCGGTCTGGCGTTGATTCTGGGTATTGACCGCTTTATGTCAGAAGCCCGTGCGCTGACTAACCTGATTGGTAACGGTGTGGCGACCATCGTGGTAGCAAAATACTGCCGCGAGCTGGATGAGAAGAAACTGGATGCTGAGCTGTCTGGCACCAACAAAAACGATAACGCAGCCACACCGACTGCACAGTCATAATTCCAACGTATAGTCATCATTCCGGTATAGTTTTCTAAGTCAATTCCCCACGGCGCTAACGCTCTGTGGGGAATTTTTTTGTCTGCCAACATATCGAACCAAACTGTTTCCCTTCCTTTTCTTGCTCGCCAAGAAACGTAAAAATATTGTTAAATATGACTATTTTTTCCTTTTTTGCGGATTATTTCGCCTCTTGAGGTGACATAGACAAAAGCGCGCTGTCCAAGGGAATGGTACACTTCGCGTCTTCAATTTTTTCCGTGATATATCCACGAGAGTGTGCGGTGGCAGACGCAAGGCCACTATAATGATCAACAATAACCACATTTATTATGTTGGATAGCTATGAGTAGGGGTTCACATGCAGGGCACCAAAAAGGCGCTTTTCGTTGGTGGTTTGTTGCTGGCCGTGGTCAGCAGCGGCGTGCAGGCTGAAGCACTACAGCCCGATCCTGCCTGGCAGCAGGGTAAGCTTGATAATGGTTTTACCTGGCAGTTATTAACCACGCCACAGCGCCCCAGCGATCGGGTTGAACTGCGTCTGGTTGTTAATGCCGGGTCGCTGCTGGAAAACGCCCAGCAGGTAGGTTTTGCCCATTTTCTTCCCCGTCTGGCCTTAGCGCCCAGCGATAAGCTGTCCGCCGCTCAGCGACCTTCCATGTGGATGCGGGACGCTAACAGCTCACGCGTCTTGCCTCCGGTCATTGTCTCGTACGACTTCACGTCGTATAACCTGAGTTTGCCGAATAATCGCCCCGAACTGCTGAAAGAAGCGCTGACGTGGCTTTCGGAAAGCGCAGGGCAGATGACGTTTGATGAAAAACGCCTACAGGCTGCGTTGAAGGTGCCCGATCAGGTGGCAACCTTTCCAGTTAACCCACAGGATCCGAGCTGGCGCTATCGCCTGAAAGGCTCACCCCTGCTGGCGCACGATCCTGCTCAGGACGTCAAACCGCCGTTGAATGGCGAGCAGCTCCAGCAGTTTTATAAAACGTGGTACACACCCGATGCGATGACGCTCTACATCGTCGGTCATGTGGATAACCGCAGCGTGATCGAGCAGATCGGGAAAGTCTTCTCCCCGCTGGAAGGGAAACGTGAATCACCCGCGCCGTTGCCGACACTGAGCCCGCTACCGCCGCAGGCGATCAGCCTGATGAATAACAACGTCCAGCAGGATACGCTGTCGCTAATGTGGGATGCCCCGTGGCACCCGATTCGTGAATCGCAGGCGTTGGTTCGCTACTGGCTGGGTGATATGACGCGGGAGGCGATGTTCTGGCACCTACAGCAGGTGCTGGAGAAGAGCTCGCTGAAGAGCAACAACCTCCGTTTCGACTGCAATGTGTTTTATACCCGTTCTCAGTGTGCAATTCATATGGATGTACCGAATAGCGACGGCGTTGAGCTGGGCGTGACGTTTATGGCGCGTGAGCTGGCGACGCTGCGTGAAAAAGGGCTGACACAGCAAGAGTTTGATGCGCTGATTGCGCGCAAGACGGACGAACTGAACAAGCTGTTTGCGACCTATGCGCGGACCAGCACGGACATCCTGATGGATCAGCGACTGCGCTCCCAGCAGAATGGCGTCGTAGATATTTCTCCCGAGCAGTATCAGAAACTGCGCCAGACCTATCTGTCCGCGTTGACGCTCGATATGCTGAATCAGGAACTGCACCAGCAACTGGTACAGGATACGACGCTGATTTTGATCCAACAGCCCGGTGAACCGGAAGCGAATATGAAAGCGTTGCAGGAAGCCTACGACCGTATTATGACACCGGCGACCGAGCCGGTTGCCAGTACCGCGGCGGCTGCGCCGGAAGGGGCTATTCCTGAAGGAACGAAACCGCAGGAAACGGCACCCGCCGCACAGTAATTCGCTAATCAGTAACTCATTAATCAGTAAATAGAAAAGGCCGCGATTGCGGCCTTTTACTTATTATCACGCGACAGCCTGTTTATGCAGGCATTGCCTCTAGCGGGATAATTGCGCCACGGTATTGAATGACCGTGCTGGCCGTCAGGTGACCGCGCTGTGCGGCTTCCTGCGTGCTGCCGCCGTTCAGACGTACTGCCAGATAACCTGCGCTGAAAGAGTCGCCTGCGGCGGTGGTATCGACCACTTTCTCTTTTGGCAGTTTGACCGCTGGGACATCAACCAGCTCTTGTCCGCGTTCAGACACGATGCAGGAATCGGCACCGCGTTTGATGACCACTTCGTTAACGCCCAAACCGTGTGTTCGATCCAGCACCGTTTCCAGTGGCTTCGTGCCCCACAGCATGTCTTCGTCATCCAGTGTCAGGAAAGCGATATCGGTACAGGACAGGATGTCGGTGTAGGCCTGCTGCGTTTCTTCCTTGCTCTGCCACAGACGTGGGCGGTAGTTGTTATCAAAAATCACTTTACCGCCGTTGGCGCGGCAGGCGCGCAGCAGGGCGAGGAGACGCTGACGGCTTTCGGCGTTCAGAATCGCCAGACTGATGCCGCTCAGGTAGAGATAGTCAAACTGTGCTAGCGATTGACCGATTTTTTCTGCTTCCGGGCTGTCCAGCCAGTAACGGGCAGCAGCATCATTACGCCAATAGTAGAACGTACGCTCGCCGCTATCGTCGGTTTCAATGAAGTATAAACCGGGTAATTTGTTGTCCAGTCGCTGAATCAGGTCGGTTTTCACCCCTTCTTTTTGCCAGGCAGCCACCATCTCGGTACTGAAGCTATCGGTGCCGAGTGCGGTCACGTAATGCACACCCAGCTTATCGGCGTTTACCTGACGGGCAATGTAAACGGCAGTGTTCAGCGTATCGCCGCCAAATCCACGGTTAAGATCCGTGCCCTTCTGCGACAGTTCGATCATGCATTCGCCGATTACGGCAATGTTAGTAGTTGTCATCACTTTTGGCCTGTTTGAAAAGGTACCCTGCACCTGATGTTATTGGGGATAAAAAATGCGGAAATTAACGTCAGTCTCAACATTACGCGAGACTGAGTCAATAGCCTTGAAACGATGTTTTATTTTTTCATGACGCAGATCGGAAAACCAGTGCTTTCACGCTGCTTTTAGCGATCGGAGGGCGGTTCTTTTTCTTGCTCATTCTTATCCGTCGAGGTGTCGCCTTTGTAGTTCGCTGTGGCAATCCAAGCAGCGCAGAAGAGCGTCAGACGAGCGAAGAAATAGAAGAACGCCATCAGGCCAATGACCGAACCGAACGCAGCTCCGGAAGGGGAGCTGGCTAATTTAGGCAGCGCGACGGTCATCGCAAATTTGATTGCTTCAAAGCCCACGGCGGCGATTAGCGTGCCACGAAAGAGTGCTTTACGTTTGGGTTTGTGGCGCGGTAAAACGAAAAATATCCACAGAAATAACAGATAGTTGGCGAAGATGGAGATGGACAGGGCAATCAGCGTTAACGCGGGGCGCAACCATTCTATGCCATCCAGCCCCAGCGCGTTCACAATCATGTTTTGCGCGGTGCCGGCAACAGAGGTCAGGAAAAGCGTAATAATGAGTGCAATGACCAGGCCGATCAGCGACAGGAAATCCCGCGTGTACTGAAAGTAAATCTTCTCTTCATCTTTCGGGTTTCGTTCCCACACGTCGCGCGACTGGGCGCGAATCGCCTCACGCAGGTTTCCCATCCAACTGATGCCGGAATAGAGTGCGATTAGTAACCCAGTAAGCCCCACGGTGGTACGCTGCTGCACGGCGGTGTTAACGGTACTTTTCAGCGTATTGGCCAGATTAGGATCGCTGATGCTGTTGACGATACGGTTAATCAGGCTTGTCAGCAGGTCAGGGTTGGAGGCCAGCACGAAACCCACGGCGGCAAAAGACACCATGAGAATCGGGATCAGCGACAGAAAGGAAAAATAGGTAATGGCCGCGCCAAACTGGTTGCCCATCCGATCGTTGAAACGTTCGCCCGCGCGAATCAGGTGCGCCACGCTGGGGATCGCCTGAATACGGGCGACCAGACGCTGACTCTTGCCCAGAAACGAAAGGGGTTTCTGTGGTGATTTATCCCCTTCAGGGGGTGACGATGTTGACTGGCGCTCCGAGTCTGCCGGTACAGGCATTGCGTTTCTCCTGTGTTCGGGATTAGTTTATTAGCATAAGGTTGATTATAACCAACAATATACTCGTCATCCTTCAAGTTGCATGTGCGTTGGCTGCGTTCAGTCACCCGAATCACTTACTTGAGTAAGTTCATCGGGACTCCTTCTCTTGCCGCCTGCCTGAAACTCGAATTATTTAGAGTATATAACAATATGATTTTTCAATTTTTTCTGAACGTACGTCATACACGGACGTTAAGCGAGTGAATTTTCCATGCCAACACCTTCCCCATCCGAACCGGCGCTGAGCGGGCTGCGCCTTAATCTGCGCATCGTGTCGATTGTGGCGTTCAACTTCGCCAGCTATCTGAATATCGGCCTGCCGTTGGCGGTGCTGCCGGGGTATGTGCATGATCACCTTGGCTACAGTGCATTCTGGGCCGGGCTGGTGATCAGCCTGCAATACTTCTCCACGCTACTGAGCCGCCCGCATGCGGGCCGCAGCGCCGATGAAAAAGGGCCGAAGAAAATTGTCGTCTGGGGGCTGGCTGGCGTCATGCTGAGCGGAGTGTTCTACCTGATGGCCGCCTTTAGCGATGCCTCGCCTGCCATCACGCTGCTGTTGTTGTGTCTCGGACGTGTCGTTCTGGGAGCCGGACAGAGCTTTGCCGGTACAGGCGCAACGCTCTGGGGCGTCGGTGTGGTCGGTTCCCGACACATCGGGCGCGTGATTTCATGGAATGGCATTGCCACCTATGGCGCGATGGCGATTGGCGCACCGCTCGGCGTCTGGCTCAACCATATCGGTGGGCTAAAACTGCTTTCCGTCTGCATTATCCTGATCGCAGCCGTGGCGATTGTCCTCGCGCTACCGCGTCCCGCGGTGCAGGTCGCTCCGGGGAAAAAGATTCCTTTCCGCGAAGTGCTGGGGAAAGTCTGGGTTTACGGCATTATTCTGGCGATCGCCTCTGCGGGTTTTGGTGTGATCGCCACCTTCATCACGCTGTTTTATGCTGACCGTAACTGGGAAGGCGCGGCGCTGACGCTAACCATTTTCAGCTGTGCCTTTGTCGGTGCACGATTGGTGTTTCCTAAAAGTATTCAACGGCTTGGTGGGCTGCGCGTGGCGATGGCGTGCTTTGTGGTTGAGATCGTCGGGTTATTGCTGGTCTGGGGGGCGACGCAGCCGCTGATGGCGGAAGTCGGTGCGTTCCTCGCGGGGGCGGGTTTCTCTCTGGTGTTCCCAGCATTGGGTGTCGTCGCCGTTCAGGCCGTATCGCCGCAGAATCAAGGGAGCGCGCTGGCAACCTATACGATATTTCTCGATTTATCGCTGGGCATCGTCGGGCCGGTGGCGGGCGTGCTGATGGCCTATACCGGTATTGCCTCTATTTATCTGGCGGCGGCGCTGCTAGGGCTATGCGGTCTGGCACTGACGTGGCGACTGACCCAGCGTCCGGCGCAAGGATGAGGGCAGCCATAATAAACATCATGCCTCCTGATTGCCGATAATATGCCGCCGTTCCTTGCTCACGGTGACCTCATTACCTCACAGGCTGTTGGTCTGTTTTAGGCTGGTTGGCGCGGTAGGCATCCATGATCGGTGCCCAGTCCCTACCTAATGGGATAGGGTGCTGTTTAAACAGCTCGCCGTACTGCTTGCCAAACTCAGCCCAACGCTTTTCATATTGTTTTTCCAAGGGTATGGCCTTATCTCTCCAATCATCGGTGACCTCTTCGGCAATACCACGGGCAAGCAAGAGATCTGGACTGACGCCAAGCCCACGCCCCATCAAGACCACCTCATAATAACCGCCGGGTGCCAGGCCAAAATAGAGCCGATTTCGTTGATCAAGGCGTTCGCCAACCTGATAGCGTTGCTGCATTTGTCGCGCTAAATTTGCAGGTAAATCAACCGTGATGCGGTACCGCTTACGATCGTAGAAGGACACCATTTCTATCGACGCGCTGTCAGGGACGGGAACACCCTCGGTAGGTAACCCGCCCCCCCCAGCCCAATAATACTTTTTGTCAATGATGCTTTTATACGGTGCACCAGCGTTACATCCTCCACCGGGATAACTGGATACGATTTTCCCATGATGATAGAAGGTGGCTTTTGTCGTACAAAAACTGTCAATATTGCTACCTGAACCATAGCTCCAGCGAACGTGAGTCATTGGGTTCGGGGTTGAGCAGGCGTTCAGCGAGATACATAATCCCACCGCTATAATAAAATATCTCAACATCATGCCTCCTGATTGCCGATGATATGCCGCCGTTCCTTGCTCACGGTGGTTTCCTGTTTGTGGACTCCTGCGGGACTGGATATGCCCTGATTGCTGGCGCTGCGGTGCACATAGTCGCGACGCAGCGCCCGATAAACCTCGGGGGAGAGCTGCTGACTCAGGTTCTTTATCACGCCCTGCTCGGTGGCTGCCAATGCCCAGAGTTGATCCAGTTTAGCCAGATTAACCGCTGGCAATTTGATGGCTCCAGATTCAAGAAGATGCCCGTTTATTGTGGGATCCCACACCTTAAACGGCACCCCAGCAGAACGTCCGGCCTCCACCATCATATGTAACGGGATACGCGAGTATTCCCCTTCTACCACGCGGTTCATCACCACCTCCACATACACGGCCTTTTTCGGCCAGGCATCATCCTTACCGCGCTTGCGGATAAACGAATAGGGGATCAAACTGATTGCCACCCACGGGTGGCGTGGTCGCACGCGGTAAATGCGGGTGAAGCCGATCCACCCAGCCCTGTGCGATCTTTTCCTCGGCATAAGCGCGTGCCTGGTGGTAGGCGCGACTTTCCGTCTCCGGCGTAGTCGTCGCTTCTTCGCTCATAAAGCGCTCCAGTTCAAGGCACTCGGTCAGCGCTGGGTCACTGTTCGGGTTACGCAGGCTCCAGCGGCTGTAATACCCGCCGCCGATATCCGAGTGTGCACCCGGCAGCGCCAGTTCGGTAAAATGCGCAGGGATGCTGGTGCCAATGGCCGTGGGCGTGATGCGTGTTAAGGGGAAGTGCTTGCGTACCTCATCCAGCGCGGTTAAATGTACCACCCGTTCGGCGCAGTCATCCTGCAAGCGGATATTGAGGCTGGGATGGTACGACGAGGCTACCGTATCAAAAATCCCGACAAAGGTGATACGCACATCGTCCCGCTTGGCCCAGTCAAACCCCGCTTTCAGCCGGATAGTGGGCATATTGGCGATCGCTTGTACCAGCGGGTGATCGGCTTTTTGGTCGATGACATTGACAAAATGGCGTGCCGCCGCCGCCCCACGGCTAAAGCCAAACACATCGAAGACAATACGGTGGATGCATTCAATATTGGGTAAAACATCCTCCAAATCCCGCATGACTGCGGAAACAATGCTCTGTTCACAGGCCTGATTCACCTTGCCAACGATAGAGGTATTTTCACCACCAAAATCGAGATCCAGCCCCTTCGTTAACATATTGTCCGATCGGTATTCCTGCCCCTCGTTTCCTGCAACCGGATCGCGCGTGCCAATGCCGCTGATATAGCTATGGGCGCTCAATGTCTTAGCCCCAAAGATATATTGATCGTAGAGTTTCCCCACATTAGTAATGTCGTTCGCCGCACTGTCACTCACCGGAAGCCTCCCCATCTGACAGCCACGCAGCTCTTTCTCCCGCTGTGCCGGATCGGCACAGGTTTCAGCCAGCCATTGTTCCACTTTTCTGAGGCCAGACTCGGCGTTATAGGTGTTATTCCCTGTGCCATCGAAGAACACGCCGATGCGCAGCACGTTGATCTGGTAGCCTTTGACCTCGATAACGTAGGAATGGTTGGTAAAGAAACGGACGCTACCGGCTTTGCCTTCCTGATGCGCTTCTGGCAAGGGTTGCTCAGGTGCGGTCAGGCACAGGTCACCGGTGGTCGCCTTAATATGTTCACGTGGCGTGTCATCGTATCCCGCTTTCTCTGCCACATAGGCAGGGACGGCACTTTGCCCGTCCTTCAATACTTCACGTGATTGCGCCGCCTTGAGCCAGGGCTGCGTCTCCAGCTTCACGGTGATAGGGCCCACCGCAAAGCCCTGTACGACGACAGGCCCTTCTTTAAGGGTGACTGTTTCGGACTTGCCGGTATCGTCGGTGAGTGTCGCTTTTAGCCCCTTAAACGAACGATTGTGTTCATCACGCACCTCAATTTCTATCCAGCAATCGTAATGTTCGCAGGGGATACAGTAGGGATCGGCTGCCATTAGTTAACTCCTATCAATGCATTATGCTGCACCATCCAGTGGTTGACCTGCGCGAATTCAGCTTCGGTCAGCATCAGCGGCGCTCGAATACTCTCCAGAGGAAGCCCGACCTGCAAGGTCAAGGCTCCAGCCACCACTCCATCGAGCACGTCGTCCTGAAGCTTCTCCGCATTGGCTTGCCTGAGAACGGACAAAATAGCCCTGACCGGTTCGGGATGACGTGCCATCATGCTCGTCATGGTCTGCCACAGACGCCGACGAAGAATATAGGCATGGCGATCGTCGTCATACAACGCCGCCAGATGAGACGGATGAATGTGAAACCAGGGGCTTTTTAACGGGGGATGAAATGGCGTCTCTGGATTCCGTGTAAACCCAGTGTCGTTGATCCAAATTCCATTGCAGGGGCCAAGCACGGCATCCCGCTCTTCTGGGTTCATCGCGCAGAACATCGGCAGAAAAATACGAGGCTCAGAGAAACGAAACCAGACCGCCTCTCCTTCACGGATAGCCAATATCAGGCTTTGCCAATGGTGGCGAACGACGTCAAGAGACTGTTCACTGACCAGATAGAACCCACTCAGTGCCGGAGAATCCGCCACGAATGCAGGTGAAGGGTTAGACAACAGCCAGGGGCCAAGTGCCACTTGTTCGTCAAATTCTGTCCCCGCAAAGAGGGGGAAAGCTTCACCCTGACTGAGTTCATAGAAACGGGCTACCGCCGCGCGATCTAACGCGCCGTCGACAATAGCAAAGAGGGTGCCGCTATGTTGTGCTTGCCACGTATTCAGACTCATGCTTTGCCTCCCTTCGCAAGGGGGCAAGGTTTGACCAACGGTGACATCGATTCCATGCTTTTATGAATGGCGGGTGCAGGTAATGTCGCGGGAGGAGCAGAGGGGACGGCAACACCGCCCGGCAGAATGGGGCTCTGTCCGGCCCAGCCCGAACCACTACCCGCGTTGCCCCCTGAGTTAATATTGATAGCTGGGCCAACGATGCTCACGCCACTGGGGTCAATCTTCACGAAGCTTCCCCCAACCTTCAGCGTCAGCTCCGCGCCCGCTTCAAGCACCACCTTAGCCCCCGCTTTTACATGCACTTCCTCACCCGCCTCAACCAGTAACGCTTGCCCCAGTTTCTGATGCATCGACGCATCAACGGTCAGCGAGAGGCCTCCTTTCACGTGGTCACGTTTCTCGTTCTCCACCGTCAGGTGATCGTTAGCTTTAATGCGGATGACTCGCTCATTATCAATCTCCGTGTGGGCATCATGTTTGATGTGCCAGACCACATCATTCTCAACGAGCGCCTTGAGGTCTTTCTGCCCGTGAAGATAAATCTCCTCCTGACCGGCCTGATCTTCGAAGCGCAATTCATTAAATCCTTCTCCCTGATGCGTCTTCGTGCGCAGTACGGTGCGCGTCTTGTGGGCAGGCAGGTCATAAGGAGGACAGTTAGTGGCGTGGAAAGTACGCCCGGTGACAATCGGCTGGTCCGGATCGCCTTCAAGGAAGCTGACGATCACTTCATGGCCGATACGTGGGATGGCAATCATGCCGTACTGGCCGCCCGCCCAGCCCTGGCTGACCCGCACCCAGCAGGAGCTCTGGTCGTTACTCGCCCCGTATCTGTCCCACGGGAATTGCAGTTTTACCCGACCATACGGGTCGCAGTAGATTTCTTCCCCCGTTGGGCCGACGACGGTAGCGATTTGCGGGCCGTCCACCATCGGTTTGTACGGCATAGCAGCACGCCATGTCGTCGTGCCTTTCACCACGGCAAAACTGTTGCTCATGGTTGTCGGTTCACCGCCGCTTTCCTCTTCCAGTGCCTGCGGTTGCTGCCCGACGTGCGTCACGCTCACCGTCTGCCACACCGCATTCAGCGTCGCATTCGGGTGCTCCGTCAGGGTGAACGTGTTGCCAGGCATCAGCCCCGCGCAGTTGGATTCGCCTTCGCTCTTCACTGCCCCTGAGCGCAGCGCATCCAGCCGGTAGCCGCTGAACGCCTTGCCGCTCGGGTCTTGCTTATAGCGCCCCGGGTAGTCGTAATGCTGATAGCTTTCGCGCTGGTGTGCCAGCTCACTGCTCATTTTCTTGTGCGACAGCCCGTAAGCCGGTGTCTTGAAGCTGTAGTCTTTCAACTCGACTTCGGCCGTACTCACCCGCTCCGCGTAGTGGAAACGTCGGACATATTCGCCCTCGCTCAGCCCTTGTGTCGCCAAGTTGAAGAACAGCTCGGGGCCTTTGGTCAGTGCACCCGCATCGTCGGCAAACACCACGCGGTGCTTGCCTTCCTCAAACTCATGGAAGAAGTACAGACCTTCTTCTGCAGCCAGTCGGGTGATAAAGGCTAAATCGCTTTCCCGATACTGCACGCAGTATTCGCGTGGCGCGTGCTCATGGCGCAGCGCAAAGGCGTAGTCGGTGATACCGGCTTCTTCCAGCAGCGCCCCGATAATCGCCTCCGGCTTCTGCGCCTGAAAGATGCGGGCGTTGGTGCGTAATCCCAGTCGCCACAGGGCAGGACGGACGTCTATCTGATAGCGCGTGCGCCGGAATCCGGTGTCACCCTGCGTGAAGCCGCTGATAATCCCGCTGACCCGACGTTTCAGCTCGCCTTCATACCAGATCATCAGCTCGCACGGCTGGTCCAGCACCGCGCCGAAATCGACATCCGGCAGCGCGCTCGCCAGACTCAGCGACAGGCTGAAAGGCCGGTTCAGCCCTTCATCCAGCCTGAAATCCACCACCGCGAAAGTGCCTGCATCCAGGGCACCGACCTTTACGGTGAACTGTAATCCTGTACTGTTTGCCACCTGTCCTCTCCTTTTTCCTTCGCCGTTACCATGGCTACCGCACGCCTCGGGTTTTCCCAGAGCGGCACGTCACTATCCTGATTAAAATAAAAACCTGCGCTGTGGTCTGAGTCTGCTCACACCACAGTTCATGTTGATAAAACACGACGCGGGCTAAACACCATGCGAGAAAAAACGCGGCTTTAGAGAAAAGCGCAGGAATTTAAATTGAACAGCGATTCGGTGTGTTCACTACACGGTAAAAAGCAAACAGAGCGCAGGTTTTAGGCGGTAGGCAGAATACTAAAAACGTCCCCTGTCACATCCTTGGCGCAGGTCCTGTTGATAAATAACAGCGAGGGGAGGATAGCAGGCGAAGTGAAAATCGATAGTATGAAGAAAGGACTGAAAACAGGTCAATCAATTGATTGATATTGAAATAATTTTATTTTTAAGTAAAAACTCATAGAGAGCGACTCTTTCTCCCACGTTGGTATAGGCAGGGTTATTAGGTTAAATACTAAGCGGGTAGGTGCATAAATCCCCAGTGAACTGGGGATTTATTAAGAGACTGGTGGGGGGGATTATTTCAGCTTCAGGGTGTGGATGATGCCTTCCGCTTCGGTCTGTGCCTGCTGCTGATTATCCGCTGGCAGCGTGATCTGCAAGGTCAGTAGTTGGTTTTCCACTTTACCCAGCACGACAGAGGAATAAGCCTGTTGTCCGCTGCTGGTGATAATGCTGTCGAGTTGTTGCAGCTTCTTGCCGTCAACGTCGATGGTCTTGTTGGTAACGACCTGGAGGTTGGCGTCACGCGTGCGCTGTTGATCTTCCAGACGCTGCGCTAGCACGGTCAACTCTTCTGTGGTGTTGTCGCCCAGAATCACGATGACCGCTTTCTGCCCATTGTCATTGGCGTAAACGTGCATGTTGTTCGCCTGCGTTCCCACTTTTCCACTCTGGTCACGCATATCGGCCGGCAGAGTAAACGCAATCTTGCCTTCCATTAATTCAATATTCTGACCTGCGCTGGCTTCTGCGGCAGGTTTATCTTGTGCGCCCGCTTTTGCGGCGTCATCCGTTTTGCCATCACAGGCAGCAAGCAGGCCGACAAGCAAGCCGACACCGAGGTATTTGATGATATTCGACATGGGATCCCTTTCTCTCGTTTTTGAAACAGATAATTTTTCTATACCCTAAATAATTCGAGTTTCAGGCAGGCGGCAAGGGAAGGAATCCCGATGAACTTACTCAGGTAAGTGATTCGGGTGACTGAACGCAGCCAACGCACATGCAACTTGAAATATGACGGGTATAAACAGGTAATAACAGTATGGCACCCTATTCAGATAGCAAAAACAAGCATTTTGTTGTTGCAAACCGTTGTTGTTGCCTGCGTTATTTTTACAAAACGATGAGTGACTTGATGAGAAAAGGCGGCACAAATGGCCGCCTGATTGGCATTAATGGTGGCTGCTGACGGAACGGTAGTCGGCCGAGTCTTTCTGTTCGCTTAGACGTTTAAGCACCATGTTCAGCATGACGCCGTACATCGGCAGGAAGAATGCCAAGCTGATCAGCAGCTTGAAGGCATAATCCACCATCGCAATTTCAACCCAGTTTGCCGCCATGAAGGCATCGGTACTGCGGTAAAACGCAATGAAGAAAAAGGCCAGCGTGTCGCTGAAATTACCAAACACGGTCGACACAGTCGGCGCGATCCACCACGCGCGTTTCTGACGCAGTCGATTAAAGACATGAACATCCAGAATCTGGCCGAGAACATAAGCCATGAAGCTGGCGCAGGCGATACGTGCCACGACGATATTTATCTGATTGAATGCCTCGAACGACTGCCACGATCCCTGATAAAACAGGCTCGACACCAGATAGGAAATGACCAGAGCAGGCACCATCACGGTGAGAATGATACGACGCGCCAGCGGCGCACCGAAAACTCGTACCGTCAGGTCAGTTGCCAGAAAAATAAACGGGAAGGTAAACGCGCCCCAGGTGGTATGAAAACCGAAAATCAATACCGGGAGCTGAACCAGATAATTACTCGACGTAATGATCAGGACATGGAACAACGATAGCCAGATCAGCGCCGTAAGCCGCTGCTGGGGAGTAAAACGATACATAATGTGACCTTTTTGGTTATTGGGGTTAGGGAACCCAAGGGATAACGTGCAGATTTATGCTGCAACGCGGCGGCATAATACGCAATTGTTTCGTTAATGCAATTATTTCGCTACGGGCATGTGTTTTGCCTATAAAAAATGGTTGTTTTATGCGCAAATGTTGTCGTCGCTTGCGTCGGGAAATCCTCAGCGTAAACTAAGGCGGTTTTTTGATTCCTGTACTGAGAACGTTGATGACCGATCCCTTTACCAACCCGGATAAAACCCTTGATGCACAGGGGCTGCGCTGCCCTGAACCTGTAATGATGGTGCGTAAGACGGTACGCCAGATGGAAACTGGGCAAACGCTGCTGATTATTGCCGACGATCCGGCCACCACCCGCGATATTCCCAGTTTTTGCGTGTTCATGGAGCATGAGCTTCTGACACAAGAGACCGAGCAAGTTCCCTATCGTTATCTGCTGCGCAAAGGTTAATAATACTCGGTGCGTTATATCGTTCGTTGACGTGTGTGATTAGGAGAAACACGGGGATGAGGTTCCCGTAGGGAGGCCTCGCCCCGTGGTCGCTCCGTGTATCTCGATCCTTCAACCAACAGCCAGCAACGGTAATATCAGTCCTGTTTTCTCAGCAGCCGCAGCGCGTTGGCGGTGACCAGCGCCGTTGCGCCGGAATCCGCCAGCACGGCGAGCCACAGCCCGGTAATACCCAGAATGCTGGTGACCAGAAAGACGGCTTTCAGCCCCAGCGCGATAGTAATGTTCTGGTGAATATTGCGCTGCGTCGCCCGCGACAGGCTAATTATCGCCGCCAGACCGGTCAGGCGGCTGTGCGTTAAGGCTGCATCGGCCGTCTCCAGCGCCACATCCGTACCGCTTCCCATCGCAATCCCGATCGTTGCGGCTTTCATCGCCGGTGCGTCGTTGATGCCGTCGCCGACCATTGCCACAGGATGCTGCTGACTCAATTCGCTGACTGCCGCGACCTTATCGGCGGGGAGCAGGCTGGCGCGGTAATCGATCCCTAATGTCGCCGCAATCGCCGCCGCCGCGCGGGGATTATCGCCCGTGAGCATGACCCCACGAATCCCCAACTGCTGTAAGGCATCCAGCGCTTCACGCGCATCGTGACGTAGCGTATCGCTCAACGCCAGCACGCCGAGCAGGCTATCGTCCTCTTGCACCACCACGACGGTTTTTCCTTCGTTTTCCAGCGCCTCAACCCGCTGTAACCAGTCGGTATCAAGCAAGTCGGACGCGACACGAGTCGGCGCGCTGACCTGAATTCGCTTGCCGCCAATCGTACCTTCCACGCCGACACCCGCCAGCGCTTTGCGATTTTCCGCCATTGGCAGGAACGTGCTGCTGGATCGCGCATGCTGGACAATCGCTTTGGCAAGCGGATGGTGTGAACCGGACTCCACGGCGGCGGTGCGTGTCAGCAGCGCCGTTGCGCTCACGCCTGCGGCGGGCAATACGTCCGTCACCTGCGGTTTGCCTTCTGTCAGCGTGCCCGTTTTATCGAACGCGATAGTCTTGATGCTGCCCAGCGATTCCAGCGCCGCGCCGCCTTTAATCAGCGCTCCACGGCGCGTTGCAGCGGCTAGCCCCGACGTAATCGCCGCAGGCGTTGAGATCACCAGTGCACACGGACAGCCGATTAACAACAGCGTCAGGCCGCGATAAATCCACTCTTGCCACGGCTGCGCCAGCAGCAACGGCGGCACCAGAATCACCAGCAGCGACAGCAGCATGATGGCTGGCGTGTAATAGCGGCTGAATTTATCGAGGAAGCGTTCTATCGGCGCACGGCGCTCTTCCGCTTCTTCGATCAGTTGCAGAATGCGGTCGATCGCGCAGTTGCCCGGCTGTGACACCACGCGCAGTTGCACGACCCGATCGACGCACAGGCTGCCTGCGGCAATTTTCTCACCGGGCGTACGTTCAACGGGAACCGATTCACCGGTCAGCGCGCTTTCATCAAAGCTGGCGTCGCTGTTCAAGAGTTCCGCATCGGCGGGGAGCCGGCCACCGGGGGCGACTTCAATCACGTCACCGGGAACCAGACTGGCGACGGGAACGAGGCGTCGCTGCCCGTTGCCGACGACCGTAGCATCTTCGGGAAGCAGCGCCATCAGCGCCGTTACGCCCCGCCGTGCACGGTTTGCCGCGTAAGATTCCAGATGTTCGCCCAGCATAAACAGCAGCAGGATGACGGTGGCTTCGGTGGTGGCGCCAATCAAGAGCGCCCCGATGGAAGCCACGCTCATCAGTGTTTCAATCGCGAAGGGCGTACCCGTGCGAATGAGCTGCACCGTTTTCTTCAGTATCGGAATCAGCCCGATGATGGTGGTCGCGATAAACGCGATCTGCCCGCCGCGCTCGCTTAGCAGGGAAAGTCCCCAGCTTGCAGCAGCCAGCAGAGTGAAAAGTATTAAGAAACCATATTCATGTACGAAGCGACGTACGGTCGACGTGTCGGGTGGCGCGAGGGGGAGTGCGGTGTCCTGCAAGATGAAGCCCACTTGCTGAACAGCATGTTGAACCTGGAGTCGAATATCGGTGTTGGCATCAACAACCAGTTTTTCGGTGGCGAACAGCACTTTGGCCTGTTCAATTCCGGTGAGATTTTTTACGGCATTTTCGATTTTACGTGCGCAGCTGGGACAATCCATCCCGCTGATTTTCCAGCTGAAACGCTGGTGGGATCGGGGCCTGTCGCTGTCTCCGCCGTCGGGGTCGTCTGAATCCGTGCTACCGCCGCTGTCTGACGACGACTGATCTGTGCCGCACGCACTCTGCACTACAGCGTCAGATGTGTGCTTGGTTGAACAGCAACTGTGGTCGGCGTGGTTTGAATGCTGCGTGTGCTCGTTGCAGCAACTTTTGGCGCGGCGTGGCGCGCGGTGAACGCTGTTATTGCAGCAGGCTGATTTCTCAGCGCTGTGGTTATGCTGATGAGAGTGCATCTCTTCCTCCATTGTTAGTGACTGACATTCTCATCAGGAACTTTACACCGCCGCTCAATGCTTAGCCAGATTTTCGTGAGCGCCGCGAGCGTCAGAAATAGAGGGAGCGAACGATCAGGAAATGGCCGCCAAAATAGCCCGCCGCCACAATCGCCTGATGGGCACGGAATGGAAAACGGTAATGGTGAATCAGCCAGGCCGCATGGGCGATAAACAGTAGTACGGTGCCCGTCAGCAGGGAGACATTCGCGTTTGTCCCCAGCGCAAAATACCGCTCGCCAGCAATCCAGACCATTAACGTCGTCATGATGATGAATGCGCAGGCGGGCCAACGCTGTGCGTCCAATCGTCCCCAGATAATGGCGATCAGGATCGCGGCCAGAATGACGAGCGTTAATGCCAGCGGCCAAAAGAACGTCAGTGAAATCTGTCCGGTAAAAAAGCTAATGGTGTACAGCAGATGGGAGAGGAAATAAACACCAAACGCGTAAAGCAGGCGCTGAGTCGGCAGCAACAGCAGGGTGTCTGCGACCAGCGTTGCCAGCAGCCCCAGTACAATTAGATAGCCCGGCACACCAAGCAGCGGCGTCTGCCAGGCCAGAGCCAGCAGCAGTAGCATCGTGACCGGTTTGAATAACCAACGTTGCCACGTTGGCCCACGGTAGCTGGCGTCTACATACAACCAACCAGAAAAAAGCACAGCAATAAATGACCAAAGCATAGCGTGTCCTTTTTGTGTTTTTGTTTGTGTCAGGATAAAAATAAACCGTTCTTTGTTCAGTGTAGGGGATTGTGGGGAAGTTAAACAACACGGGGCGAGACGGATGCGACTTCTGTTAGCTTCATGTTATGTTATCGCCTGTTTTTATTGTAGATGGGCGCCGTGAAGTCTAGAAGGGAGCATTGTGTTGAATGAGTAATGAATCCGCGCTTTATCGTATTCAATTTATAAATAACGGTAAGAATTACCAGCTTTACGTGCGTGAGTTGGTGCAGAGCAGCCTATTCGGTTTTATTGAAATTGCCGACTTCGTGTTTGATAGCCAGTCTACGGTGTTGGTTGACCCGTCAACCGAGAAACTGAAAACGGAATTCTCCGGTGTGAGCCGCAGTTTCATCCCTCTACAGGCGATCATTCGCATTGATGCCGTGACGGAAAAAGGCAGCGCGCGCATTTCTGATTTAGGCGACAACGTTACTACGTTCCCTTATCTTCCCAGCAAGAAACCCTGATTTTCTCGGCGCGTGTCCTTTGAGCGAAAGGGCACGAGCTTTATTCGCATTGTGCCTCAATTCGGATTGTGCCCCAGCAGAGGTAGCGATTACGGCTTCGGTGGTTTAGGCTGTTTTTTCTGCCACGCCAGCAGTTCAAACACGCCAAAAAGGAAAATGCGTGCCTGAAGCGCGCGACTCAGCGCGGGGCTGTCTTTCGGCTGGCTGGATTTTAACAGCAGCAACTGAAAACCATGCATCAGGATCATAAATACCATCGCCACGGTCATGAAGATATTCAACGGCTTGGGAAACGGTTGAATCAGGTTAAGCAACAAAAATCCCCACACGCCCAGCATCAATAGCCTGCCAAGGTTAATCAAAATCATCTCTTACCCTTACCGTCGCTGCGAAGATCACTGACGGATGTATAAACGGTAGGCGACCTGACCCGCAATTTTCTCACGGTGCAGTTGCCAATTTTCTGGGATAGTCAGCTGCGCATTTTCCGCCTCGGTTTCCACGTAAATCCATGCATCGGGTGCCAGCCAGCCCTGTTGTTCCAGCAGGGCAAGCGTGTTGTTCAGCAGCTCTTTGCGAAACGGCGGATCGAGAAACACAACGTCAAACGGCGTGCCCAGCTTCGCCAGCCAACTCAGGGCATCAGTATTGACGACCTCGGCGTTTTCCGCCCGAAGCAGCGCCAGATTTTGCGTTAATTGCTGGGCGACTGCACGTTCCATCTCCAATAATGTGGCGTGCGCAGCATAACGAGAAAGGGCTTCCAGCCCGAGCGCACCGCTGCCAGCAAAACAGTCCAGACAGCGCGCCTGTTGAATGACGGGAGCCAGCCAGTTAAACAGCGTTTCCCGCACGCGATCGGTGGTGGGACGTAAACCGGGGCTATCAGGAACCGGAAGTTTTCTGCCGCGCCATTGACCACCGATGATTCGGATTTGTCCGGCGGCTGACGATGCATTTTTTTTAGCCATAGCTCACAGGGTTATTGTTGTGCCGCATCATCATGGTGTGGATGCGGGCAGGAAATTTCTGGCGCTATTCTAGCGGCGGTTACGTGTAGAGGGAATGTTAAGATGGGTGTTAAAGCGCTTAACCCAAAATTTTGTGCTATCTACGGGCTTTCGATAACGCGCAGCGTTTGACACACTTCGTTACGGACAGTGCCTTTCGTTACGAAGATTGTCGGCAGCGCCGAGAATTGTCGGTCATTGCCCCGTTGGCTGCGTGTTGCTGTCGGCCGGAAAGTGTTAAACTTCTTGTTTAAATATGATTTTCATTGATTGATTCGCTGCGGTGAGCAGCGTGGAGCGCGATCACACATGTCAAAAGAAAAGAAGCGCGGTTTTTTTTCCTGGCTGGGATTAGGGAAACAGGAAGAGAAGCAACAGGAACAGCCGCCAGAGCAGCCAGTTGTTGAAGAACAGATAAAGGTTGAAGCGGAAGACGTGATCCAATCGGGTGCTGAGCGTGATGTTACCGCCTTTGCTGACGCGATCGACCATGACGTTCTCGATCGGGATGTCGTCGATCCGATCGTGCAGACCGCGATCGCCGACAGCGCGACGGTGGCTAATGCTGAGCCGGACGTTGCGCAGCAGGAAGAGCAAGAATACGAAGAACCAGAACCTGTGCAGCTAGATGATGTCCCAGCTGTGGCGCAAGAGCAGGAACGTCCGACAAAAGAAGGTTTCTTCGCTCGTCTGAAACGTAGTTTGGTCAAAACGCGCCAAAATCTCGGTTCCGGATTTATCGGATTGTTTCGCGGTAAGAAAATCGACGACGATCTGTTTGACGAACTGGAAGAACAGTTGCTGATTGCCGATGTCGGGGTTGAGACGACCCGTAAAATTATCGGCAGCCTGACGGAGCACGCCAGCCGCCGCCAACTGAAAGATGCTGATACGCTTTTTGTGAAGCTGAAAGAAGAAATGGCGGAGATTCTTGCTAAGGTGGACGCCCCGCTGAATATCGAAGGCAAAACGCCGTATGTCATTCTGATGGTTGGCGTTAATGGTGTGGGTAAAACCACCACCATCGGGAAAATGGCACGTCAGTTCCAGGCGCAGGGCAAATCCGTGATGCTGGCGGCGGGTGATACTTTCCGTGCGGCGGCGGTCGAGCAACTGCAGGTCTGGGGACAGCGCAATAACGTGGCGGTGGTGGCACAGCATACCGGTGCGGATTCGGCATCGGTGATTTTCGATGCGATTCAGGCAGCGAAAGCGCGCGGCGTTGATGTCCTGATCGCGGACACCGCCGGCCGCTTGCAGAACAAAGCGCATCTGATGGAAGAGCTGAAAAAGATTGTGCGCGTAATGAAGAAGCTGGATGAAGACGCGCCGCATGAAGTGATGCTGACGCTGGATGCGAGCACTGGGCAGAACGCAGTGAGCCAGGCCAAGCTGTTTAATGAGGCGGTTGGGCTGACGGGTATTACCTTAACTAAGCTGGACGGTACCGCGAAAGGCGGGGTGATTTTCGCCATTGCCGACCAGTTCGCTATTCCTATCCGCTATATTGGGGTAGGTGAAGGTATTGAAGATTTACGGCCATTCAAGGCCGATGATTTTATTGAGGCACTTTTTGCCCGAGAGGATTAAAACGGATGATTCGTTTTGAACAGGTCAGTAAAGCTTACCTCGGTGGGCGTCAGGCATTACAAGGGGTGGATTTCCATCTGCGCCCCGCGGAAATGGCGTTCCTGACTGGCCATTCCGGCGCAGGGAAAAGTACCCTGCTGAAACTGATTTGTGGCATTGAACGTCCTAGCGCGGGTCAGATTTTGTTTGGCGGCCACAATATCAGCCGCCTGAAAAAACGCGAAGTCCCGTTCCTGCGACGCCAGATCGGCATGATCTTTCAGGATCATCACCTGCTGATGGAACGCACGGTCTATGACAACGTCGCGATGCCGCTCATTATCGCGGGCGCCAGCAGTGAGGATATCCGTCGCCGGGTATCCGCCGCACTGGACAAGGTTGGCCTGCTGGATAAAGCGAAGAACTATCCTATTCAGCTGTCCGGTGGTGAGCAGCAGCGTGTTGGCATTGCACGTGCAGTGGTGAACAAACCTGCGGTATTGCTGGCGGATGAACCGACCGGCAACCTGGACGACGCGCTGTCAGAAGGCATTTTGCGCCTGTTTGAAGAATTCAATCGTGTTGGCGTTACCGTCCTGATGGCGACGCATGACACTGGGCTTATCGCCCGCCGTAATTACCGTGTGCTGATGCTGTCGGATGGCCGCATGGTGGGGGGAAACCACGATGGCGAATAACGTCCGTAATGCGAAAAAACCTGTCGCAAAAGCGAAAGCGCTGCGCGGTGGCTGGCAGGAACAGTGGCGCTATGCCTGGGCCGATATGTTAGCTGATATGCTGCGCCAGCCGCTGGCTACCTTTCTGACCGTGATGGTCATCGCTATCTCGTTGGCGTTGCCCAGCATCTGCTATCTGGTCTGGAAAAATGTCAGTCAGGCGGCCACACAGTGGTATCCCTCGCCGCAGTTGACGGTGTATCTGGACAAATCGCTGGATGACAACGCAGCACAGGCGGTTATCACGCAGCTTCAATCTGAAGACGGTGTCGATAAAATCAATTATCTGTCGCGCAATGAAGCGATGGGCGAGTTCCGCAACTGGTCCGGTTTTGGTGGCGCGCTCGATATGCTGGAAGAGAACCCGCTGCCAGCCGTGGCGATTATCACGCCGAAAATGAGTTTTCAGGATTCCACGACGCTGACGACGCTGCGCGACCGCGTGGCGGCGACGCAGGGCGTGGATGAAGTACGGATGGACGATAGCTGGTTTGCGCGGTTGGTGGCATTGACCAATCTGGTTGGGCAAATTTCCGCGATGATTGGTGTCCTGATGATCGTCGCCGTCTTCTTGGTGATTGGCAACAGCGTGCGTTTGAGTATTTTCAGCCGCCGCGAAACCATCAATGTGATGAAGTTGATCGGTGCGACGGATGGCTTTATTCTGCGCCCGTTCCTGAATGGCGGGGCGGCGATGGGCGTAGGCGGCGCGGTGCTGTCGCTGACTTTATCGCAGGCGCTGGTTTGGAAGCTGGGTGCGGTGGTGGCGCAGGTAGCGTCCGTCTTCGGTACGACGTTTGCCGTCAAAGGATTAAGCTGGGATGAATCTCTGCTGCTGCTGTTAATCGCTGGCATGATTGGCTGGTTGGCCGCCTGGCTGGCAACGGTGCAACATTTACGCCGTTTTACACCACAGTAAGCGTTTTCTGGTATAATTATCCCCTGTAATTCAGACCGTATTGCAGGGGAAATCTCCTCAGCGACATTTCTTCTTTGCTCTTCCCGCTGTGTTTTCCCCTTGGTTTTTTGTGTGTGAGTGACGCGTTTTTCTCTTGCTTGATCTCTGGCATGAGGTGAATAAAATGAGAGGAACTTGCGAGCGAAATCACAGTCTGAATAGACAGATTTTAGGATTTGATTAATCTGGTTTTAGGTTTTTCATAAAATAAGCTTTTAAGGTGCCGCATTTTGCCATTTTCGCGCAAAACGATGCGGTTAAGCAGTGCTAAGATAGCCAACTGCAATATGACGAGTAGAGCAACTGAGAGGGTTGAATGACCAAAGATATGCAAACTTTCACCTTAGTTCCCCAAGGCAGTTTGGAAGGATATATTCGTGCCGCCAATGCCTATCCGATGCTGACGGCGGAGGAAGAGCGGGCGCTGGCTGAACGGCTGCATTATCAGGGCGATCTGGATGCGGCTAAGCACCTGATTCTGTCACACCTGCGTTTTGTTATTCACGTTGCCCGTAACTATTCCGGCTACGGCCTGCCGCAGGCGGACCTGATTCAGGAAGGGAACATCGGCCTGATGAAAGCGGTACGTCGCTTTAACCCTGAAGTCGGCGTGCGTCTGGTTTCTTTCGCCGTGCATTGGATCAAAGCCGAAATTCATGAATACGTGCTGCGCAACTGGCGTATCGTGAAAGTCGCGACCACTAAAGCACAGCGTAAGCTGTTCTTTAACCTGCGTAAGTCGAAAACGCGCCTCGGCTGGTTTAATCAGGATGAAGTCGAACTGGTCGCGCGTGAGCTTGGCGTGACGAGCAAAGACGTGCGCGAGATGGAATCCCGCATGGCGGCGCAGGACATGACGTTCGATCCGACGCCTGAAGAAGATTCACACGACGGCAAGGCGATGTCGCCGATGCTTTACCTACAGGATAAATCGTCTGACTTTGCCGATGGCATTGAAGAAGATAACTGGGAAACGCATGCGGCCGATAAGCTCACCTACGCGCTGGAAGGGCTGGACGAACGCAGCCAGCACATTATTCGCGCCCGCTGGTTGGATGATGACAACAAATCCACCTTGCAGGAGCTAGCCGATCAATACGGCGTTTCCGCAGAGCGTGTGCGTCAGCTAGAAAAGAATGCGATGAAAAAACTGCGAGCGGCCATAGAAGCTTAATCGCTCTCATCGCCTCTTTCTTTCGCGGCCGGGTAATAATACCCGGTCGTTTTGTTTTTTTTGTCTGATACCAGCCCGCAGAGCGTGAGCTATGACTTCTCTGGGTTGAGTTGGTCAAGAACCAACGGCGTTTCTTTTCTACGAATGTAGCGCCAGCCGCCGGATACAGGTGAAAAGCCGCAAGACAACATAAATCGCGCCAGTACCTCCTCTTTGATCGTCGCGTGATCGGCTGTGGCCAGCCACCACTCGTTCACTTCAGGAAGCTGACGACGCACTTCATCAATCAACAGTTTCCCTACGCCCCGTCGTCGCGTGACGTCTCTCACCATCAGATCGCTTAGCTCTGCATAGTCCCCTTCAATTTCGACCAGCACACCACCTAACAGCCGATCGTTAAAACGGGCTGCAAATAATCGCCAATCGAGTGAGAGGTCTTCTTCTAATAAATCAATGTTCTGATGTGGCCAGATTTTTGCCAGATCAATTTTATCCTGAGGGCTGAATCGGGTGAGGCATTCAACTGTTAGTTTCATTTTTATCGGCACTCCATCATATGAGTGAAGAATAATGTCGTTGTTTTGTAGTGGTTCGGTGATGTAATTTGATCGTTATGGTTAATAGGGCAAATGTTTTTCTCATTCTTTGTTTTTCGAGTAATCCATCAACAATTAATGCACAAAGTAGAATATCTGACTATATATAAATTAAATGCTGGTTTTTGCATCTGGTGTTTTGTGCTGTTTGCTCCGCTTGTTTCTGACAGTGTCAGTTGATTTGCAGCATAAAATTCCTGTTTAATAATATGAAAAATAAAGCCTTATTAGAAATTATTACTAATAATAACCTAAGCCTTTCTTACTTATAAGAAAATAGCAGGTTATGGCGGAAGGCGGTCAGGTTTTCGGCAATATCCATAATGACAGATGGGGTAAAAAGAATGAAGCTCAGTAAAGGTAAAGTATTGCTGATGGGTTGTATGGCTGCGGCGTTGAGTCACGCAGTCAGCGCTGCCGATATTAAGGTTGCGGTTGTTGGTGCCATGTCTGGCCCCGTTGCACAGTATGGCGATATGGAGTTCATTGGCGCGCGTCAAGCCATTGAAGACATCAACGCAAAAGGCGGCGTAAACGGTAACAAACTGGTTGGCGTTGAATATGATGACGCGTGCGACCCTAAGCAGGCCGTTGCCGTCGCAAACAAGGTCATCAATGACGGTATCCGTTATGTGATTGGTCATCTGTGTTCCTCCTCAACGCAGCCTGCGTCTGATATCTATGAAGAAGAAGGCGTGATCATGATTACGCCTGCGGCAACCAACGCTGACTTAACCACGCGCGGCTATAAAATGGTGCTGCGCACGACGGGGCTGGATTCCGATCAGGGGCCAACTTCAGCAAAATACATTGTCGAAACCATCAAGCCACAGCGTATCGCCGTGGTTCATGACAAACAGCAATATGGTGAAGGCCTGGCCCGCTCTGTTCAGGATAGCCTGAAAAAAGCCGGTGCGAACGTTGTTCTGTTTGAAGGTGTGACGGCGGGTGATAAAGATTTCTCCACGCTGGTTGCGCGTCTGAAGAAAGAGAACGTCGATTTCGTCTATTTCGGTGGCTACTACCCAGAAATGGGGCAGATTCTGCGTCAGGCGCGTCAGGCTGGCATGACCACAAAATTCATGGGCCCAGAAGGCGTGGGTAACTCGTCGCTGTCCAACATCGCAGGCGATGCGTCTGAAGGCATGCTGGTGACGCTGCCGAAGCGTTACGATCAGGTTGCGGCTAACCAACCAATTGTTGATGCGCTGAAAGCTAAGAAGCTGGATCCAACCGGTCCGTTCGTTTGGACGACCTATGCCGCACTGCAATCGCTGACCACCGCGATGACACGTACCAGTAGCGATGAGCCGGCAAAACTGGTCGCGGATCTGAAAGCCAATCCTGTGGATACGGTAATGGGACCATTAAGCTGGGATGCAAAAGGCGACCTGAAAGGGTTTGAATTTGGCGTATTTGAGTGGCACAAAGACGGTACTTCCAGCGCAGTGAAATAAGCATCATGCCGAGAGGTGGGTAACGGATGAAGATGCCGTTGTCTGCCTCTTCGGCGTGAAGAGCATTCTCCGCTCGCTGAGTGTATACCACTACTAATCCCTCAATACCGAAGCCCCCGTTGCCGCAAGGCGCGGGGGCAGCATTTAAGGTTTAAG
Organism: Pectobacterium quasiaquaticum; assembly: GCF_014946775.2. Taxonomy (NCBI): domain Bacteria; kingdom Pseudomonadati; phylum Pseudomonadota; class Gammaproteobacteria; order Enterobacterales; family Pectobacteriaceae; genus Pectobacterium; species Pectobacterium quasiaquaticum. Next base: position 99,420 of record NZ_CP065177.1, read on the forward strand.
GTATGTCCGAGCAGTTCCTTTACTTTTTTCAGCAGATGTTCAACGGCCTGACGTTGGGCAGTACCTATGCGCTGATCGCCATTGGCTACACCATGGTTTACGGCATTATCGGCATGATTAACTTCGCACATGGCGAAGTGTATATGATCGGTAGCTACGTCTCTTTTATTGTGATTGCGGCCCTGATGATGATGGGTATCGATGCTGGCTGGCTCCTGATTGGTGCCGCTTTCATTGCCGCCGTGGTCATTTCCAGCGCCTACGGCTGGAGTATCGAACGGGTGGCTTACCGACCTGTTCGAACGTCAAAGCGTCTGATTGCACTGATTTCTGCCATCGGGATGTCAATTTTCCTGCAAAACTACGTCAGCCTGAATCAGGGCTCGCGTGATGTTGCGCTGCCGAGTCTGGTGACCGGCCAGTGGGTGCTGGGCGAAAGCAATGGCTTTGCTGCGACGATTAGCACCATGCAGTTAACCATCTGGATTGTTACGTTCCTCGCCATGCTGGCACTGACGTTATTTATTCGTTATTCCCGTATGGGTCGCGCTTGCCGCGCCTGTGCGGAAGACTTGAAAATGGCTAGCCTGTTAGGTATCAGCACCGATCGCGTGATCTCCCTGACTTTCGTCATTGGTGCGCTCATGGCCGCCGTTGCCGGTGTGCTGCTGGGACAATTCTACGGCGTTATCAACCCCTATATCGGCTTTATGGCCGGGATGAAAGCCTTTACGGCGGCGGTACTGGGTGGAATCGGCAGTATCCCTGGTGCGATGATCGGTGGGCTGATTCTGGGCGTAGCCGAAGCGCTGACGTCCGCTTACCTGAGCACGGAATACAAAGATGCGGTGTCGTTTGCGCTGCTGATTGTGGTGCTGTTAGTGATGCCAACCGGCATTCTGGGTCGCCCGGAGGTTGAGAAAGTATGAAACAGCTCAACCTGTTTAATGCGTTAGTTTCCGCGCTCATGCTGCTGGTGCTGGCGTCGTTCTTAATGGGCATGCAGTTGGCGCTGGATGGCACCAAATTGGTGGTGCGCGGTGCTGATGAAGTTCGTTGGTATTGGATTGGTGCGGGCTGCATCGTGGTGTTCTTCTTCCAGTTGATTCGCCCGTTCTTCCAGCAAAGCATCAAGAAATTCTCTGCACCTGCGCTGGTGCTGCCGAGCTTTGATGGCAGTACGCCACGGCAGAAGATAGTAGCAGCGGCATTGATTATCGCCGCTATTGCATGGCCGTTTTTGGTGTCGCGAGGTACGGTGGATATCGCCACGCTCACGCTGATTTACGTGATGCTGGGTCTGGGCTTGAACGTTGTGGTGGGCCTGTCTGGCCTGCTGGTATTGGGCTACGGCGGGTTTTACGCTATTGGTGCGTATACCTATGCGCTGTTGAATCACTATTACGGATTGGGTTTCTGGGAAAGTCTGCCGCTGGCGGGCATGGCGGCGGCGTTGTCCGGCTTCCTGCTGGGGTTCCCAGTGCTGCGTTTGCGCGGTGATTATCTGGCGATTGTGACGCTCGGGTTCGGTGAAATTGTCCGTATCCTGCTGCTGAACAACACTGAAATTACCGGTGGTCCGAACGGTATCAGCCAGATCCCTAAACCGACCTTCTTTGGTCTGGAATTTGGCCGCAGTGCGCGCGACGGCGGTTGGGATACGTTCCACAATTTCTTCGGTCTGCAATATGATCCGAGCGACCGTATTATCTTCCTGTATCTGGTCGCGCTGCTGCTGGTCGTGTTAACCCTGTTTGTTATTAACCGTCTGTTAAGGATGCCGTTAGGACGAGCTTGGGAAGCGCTGCGCGATGATGAAATCGCCTGCCGCTCTCTGGGGCTAAGCCCAACGCGCATTAAGTTGACTGCGTTTACTATCAGCGCTGCGTTCGCGGGGTTTGCTGGTACGCTGTTTGCCGCGCGTCAAGGCTTTGTCAGCCCAGAATCGTTCACGTTCGCTGAATCTGCCTTTGTGCTAGCCATCGTCGTGCTGGGCGGGATGGGCTCGCAGTTTGCGGTCATTCTCGCTGCAATTTTGCTGGTCGTGTCCCGCGAATTGATGCGCGATCTGAATGAATACAGCATGCTGCTGTTGGGCGCGTTGATGGTTCTGATGATGATTTGGCGTCCGCAAGGCCTGCTGCCGATGAAGCGTCCTGAGATGAAGTTGAAAGTCGCGAAGAAGGAAGAGCAAGCATGAGCACGCAGCCACTATTATCAGTCAGAGGTCTGATGATGCGTTTTGGCGGCCTGCTGGCGGTCAACAACGTTGAAATGGATATTCATGCGGGCGAAATCGTCTCGCTGATCGGCCCGAACGGGGCAGGGAAAACCACGGTCTTTAACTGCCTGACCGGTTTTTATCGCCCAAGCGGCGGCACCATTATGCTGCGCGATCGTCACCTGGAAGGGTTACCCGGACAGGCGATTGCCCGAATGGGCGTGGTGCGCACATTCCAGCATGTTCGTCTGTTCCGTGAAATGACGGTGATCGAGAACCTGCTGGTCGCGCAACATCAGCACCTGAAAAGTGGCGTGTTTGCTGGGCTATTGAAAACGCCGGGCTTTCGTCGTGCGGAAGCCGATGCGCAAGAGCGCGCCGCGGTGTGGCTGGAGCGTATCGGTCTGTTGGATTTAGCGAACCGTCAGGCGGGGAATCTGGCTTACGGCCAGCAGCGCCGTCTGGAAATTGCCCGCTGCATGGTGACGCGCCCTGAGCTGCTGATGCTGGATGAGCCTGCGGCTGGTCTGAACCCGAAAGAAACTGACGAGTTAAATCAGCTGATTGCGGAACTGCGCGGTAGCCATCAGGTGTCCGTGTTGTTGATTGAACATGATATGAAACTGGTGATGGGAATTTCCGACCGGATTTATGTTGTCAATCAGGGCACGCCGCTGGCACAAGGCACTCCAGCTGAAATTCGTAACAACCCGGATGTCATCCGTGCCTATCTGGGTGAAGGATAACGTTTATGCTGTCATTACATCAGGTTTCGGCCCACTACGGAAAAATTCAGGCGCTGCATCAGGTGAGCCTGCATATTAATCAGGGCGAGATTGTTACGCTGATCGGCGCGAACGGTGCCGGTAAAACCACGCTGCTGGGCACGCTGTGCGGTGACCCGCGCGCCACAGAAGGCACCATCACGTTTGATGGCAAGGACATCACGAACTGGCAGACCGCGCAGATTATGCGTGAAGCTATCGCGATTGTGCCGGAAGGGCGTCGCGTCTTTTCCCGCATGACGGTAGAAGAGAATCTGGCGATGGGTGGGTTCTTTGCCGAGCGCGATCAGTATCAGGAACGGATTGCGCGCGTCTACGATCTGTTCCCGCGTCTGTATGAACGACGCGCCCAGCGTTCCGGTACGATGTCCGGCGGTGAGCAGCAGATGCTGGCGATTGGCCGTGCGCTGATGAGCCAGCCGCGTTTATTGCTGCTGGACGAGCCGTCGCTGGGCCTGGCACCGATCATCATCCTGCAAATTTTCGATACGATCCAGCAACTGCGCGAAGAGGGCATGACCATCTTCCTGGTAGAGCAAAACGCCAATCAGGCGCTGAAACTGGCCGATCGGGGTTATGTACTTGAAAACGGCCATGTCGTATTGGAAGATACCGGAGCGGCATTGTTAGCTAATGAAGCGGTACGTTCGGCCTATCTGGGCGGATAATTTTAGAGCAGATCTACCCTAAATCATTCGAGCGGCGGAACGCCAACGCGCATGCTGCTTGAAGGATTACAGGGAGAATCGTTATCGGGCCGGTTTACCGGCCTGTTTCGTAGAAGGGTTAAGAAGAAATGGCCATTGAAGGGTTGTTAGCGCACCGCATCGCTCGGTTAAAAAGTTCCGCCATCCGTGAACTGCTGAAACACAGCAAGATGGAAAATATTATCTCGCTGGCTGGCGGGATTCCGTCAGATGCATTATTTGATTTCGAAGGGCTAAGCCAGGCCACGCAGTTAGCGATTACCGAACAGCCGAAAACGGCATTCCAGTATGGTTTAACCGAAGGCAGCGGCGTGTTGCGCGATCGCATTGCCGAGCTGTGCGCCGTACGCGGCGTAAAAACGCGCGGTGACGACATTGTCGTGACGGCCGGTTCGCAGCAGGCGCTTGACCTGATCATGCGTGCGATGGTCGATCCGGGCGATGTGTTCGTCGTTGAACGCCCGACTTACTTGGCTGCGCTGCAAACGCTGGAACTGGCGCAGGCGCAGGTGATGTCGGTGTCGTCCGATGCCGACGGCATGGTCGTCGACGAGTTGGAAGTGTTGCTGAAGAAACAGCGCATCAAAGGCGTTTATATCGTTCCGAACTTCGGTAACCCGAGCGGCGTGACGCTGAGCTATGAACGTCGCCTGAAATTGGTTCAACTGGCAGAGCGCTACGGTTTTGTCATTATCGAAGACGATCCCTATGGCGAGCTGCGCTTCACCGAAGAGCGCAACCCGACGCTGTTCCAACTGGCGCAAGAGCAACTGGGTAGCACGGAATACGTGCTGTATACCTCTACGTTCTCGAAGGTGCTGGCACCGGGATTACGTCTCGGCTGGGCGATTCTGCCGGATTGGCTGTTGCACAAAGTCGCGATTATCAAACAGGCCGCTGACCTGCATGCCAGCGCATTATCGCAGACCGTCGCGGAATGCTATCTGGGATTAGGACGTCTGGATACGCAGATCGAGAAAATTCGCCACGCATATAAGCACAAAGGCGAACTGCTGGCACAACTGGTCGAGAAGGAACTGGGTGATGTGATCACCTTCAACCAACCGAAAGGTGGGATGTTCCTGTGGGCGAAGTTCCGTCAGGACGATTTCAACACGACGGAATGGCTGAAGAAGACGCTGGATCAGGGCGTGGTCTTCGTGCCGGGCGAGTTCTTCTTCCCAGATAATCTCGATTACTCAACGCTGCGTCTGTCCTTTGCGACGGCAACGGATGAGCAAATGCATGAAGCGGTGGCTCGCCTGCGTCGGGCGCTGTAATCGCCGATAACGGATTACCCGCTAATGTAAAAAGCCGCTGAAGAGTCAGCGGCTTTATTTTGTGTGCTAAGTGGCTCCGGAATCTATCACTTGGCCGCGTTCGTTAAAAGGTTTCCCAATTATCACGGCTTGTGCTGCCTGGTGTACCAGCCAGAGCCAGCCTCGGTGTCGTCGGCTTCTTCGCTTGTGATGTCAGCCGTGGTGCTGGCGTTTGAACGCCGCTGATTTTGAACACGCCCATTAATTCCAGCAGCGTTCTGGCTTGCTCACTCAGGCTGTCGGCGGCGGAGGCAGATTCTTCAACCAGCGCGGCGTTCTGTTGCGTCACCTGATCGAGCTGATTCACCGCATCATTCACCTGAGCAACGCCCTGTTCCTGCTCGTGCGTGGTCAGGCCAATTTCACTGAGCAGGTTGGCAACGTGCTGAGACTTTTCGACGATCTCTTTGATGGTGATGCCCGCATCGTTAACCTGTTTCTCCCCCATTTCCACGTTGGCCACACTTACGCTAATCAGATCTTTGATTTCACGCGCGGCAGAAGCGGAACGCTGTGCCAGAGATCGCACTTCACCGGCGACCACGGCGAAGCCACGGCCTTGTTCACCCGCTCTGGCTGCTTCAACGGCAGCGTTGAGCGCCAGAATATTGGTCTGGAAGGCAATACCGTCAATCACACCGATAATATCGCCAATTTTACGCGAACTGGCGATAATATCTTCCATCGTACGCACAACGTTATTGACCGCATCGCCACCTTTTTGCGCCGTCGTGCTGGCGGAATGGGCCAACTCTGTTGCGGTGCGCACGGTGGCGGCATTTTGCTTCACCGTGGTATTCATTTGTTCCATTGAGGCGGCAGTTTCCTGAAGATTTGCAGCCTGTTCTTCCGTGCGCTGGCTCAGATCGGTGTTTCCCATCGCAATCTGCGTCGCGCCTGTAGCGATAGATTCGCTGCTCTGGTGCACTTGACCGACGAGGTTGCTCAGGTTTTGACGCATCTCTTCCATCGCGGCCAGCACGCTAGTGGTATCACCGTCGCGCAATTCAATCGCAACGGCCAGATTCCCTTGCGCAACCTGACGCGTGACTTCCAACGTGTAGGCCGGTTCTCCCCCGAGCTGACGTTTAATGGTTCGAGTTATCCACCATGAGATTATTGCGCCCAACACAACAGCAAGCAGGGCGATGATGACCATCAATGTACCTGCGCTGGTAGCATTCTTTAAGGACTGGTTAGCAGCATCAACCGTAATCTTCTCTTGCCAACTAACCATATCATTCAATGCGCTGAAGACGATATCCTGCTTAGCCTGAACGTCGGTTAATAGTAGGTCTTGAGCTTCTTTGTTCCTGTGTGCCGTGGCCAGTGCGATGGCGCTTCTTATGCTGTCGTTATAGGCTGGTCGCACGCGATCCAGTACCGCAATCAGTTCTTGTGAGTGTTGATCGATAGCGCGGTCGCGTATTTTGGCGAGTAACGCATTATTACGGGCGATCATATTGTCGATGTGGGTTTTCTCTTCCTGTATCTTTTGGCTGTTTTCCCGCATCGTGAGGTTTCTGATGGTGATCGCGTTAGTGTTTATGTTGTCTTTAAACTCCTTCATCATCATGAGGTTGGTAATGCGGACTTGCGACAGCAGTTGGATGTTTTCTCCGAGCTTGTCGAGTTGGATACGGCCAAATACCGCCACCAGAAATCCGATAGCGATGACCAGGGTAAAGCCAGTCCCTAGCATTTTACCCAGGCTACTCTTTTTTATGAGATTCATTGTGTCCCTTATTATATGTTGAGAATGAATATGGTTGGTGTCGGCGTGCTTTAAACGTGAAATAGGCGTTGCGAAAATGTATTTATTTTGCAAGCACCATCACGTTGATACCCTAAAGACTCGCGTCGCAGAAAGATAAATAAACATGCGACTTGAAGAATGACAGGTATATCCTTTCCCGTAATCGTTGCCTGTTTTCCTTGGCTAATAAACTTATCCTAAGTTTACTTTTTCCTGTCACGCTTTCCGGTAAGTAGTCGTCGTGTCTGGTGCGCTAAAACATAGACAAATAAGGGTAAATGATGGCGCTGGAGTATAAAAGGTGGCGGTAAAAGCCGCAATATCTCTATGGGTTAGAGAAAAAATAAACTGGAGTCATACTGTAATGCTAAATTGACAATCATGTTAATAAACGTTGTGGTTATGATTTTTTGCTTATTTATTCAACGCTGAGGGGTGTTTATTTTTTATTCATTCTTTTTTTTCGAACAACATGATGTTTTTACCTTCATATATTTGATGTTTTTATCATCGAACATTGCATTACTTGTTTTTTTATTGATTTTATTCAATTACGTTTAATATAAAATGCATTGCTGATTTTTCTCTTTATTCATTGTCTTTCCCTATTGAAAGATTTCGCTCGTCATTGTCGATGAGGGTCGGAAAGGTAATGTGAGACGTTCGGGTCATAAAGGGATCAAAAAACCGCCGATCGCTCAGCGGTTTTGGGGGACTTTTGGCTGGCTGTTAAAAGGTTTCCCAGTTTTGCTTATCGTTTCCCGCGCTGCTTTTAGGATTGGCGAGAGAGAGTGTGGCGCTGGTAGGTCTTTTCAGCTGTGGTGCAATGCGTGGTGACGATCCGCCCTCTACGGTGAAGGTTTTCATGAGCTCGACCAGATGGGCCGCTTGATCGCTCAGGCTATCGGCAGCGGAAGCGGATTGCTCAACGAGCGCGGCATTCTGCTGCGTCACCTTATCAAGCTGGTTAATCGCATCATGAATCTGCGAGACGCCGGATTCTTGTTCCTGCGTCGTCACGCCAATTTCGTTAATCAGATCGGCAACGTGGCGGGCCTGACGCACCAGTTCTTCGATTGTCGTTCCCGCATCGCTGACCAGTCTGGAGCCTACTTCGACTTTCTCAACGCTGTGGCCGATGAGCTCTTTAATCTCTTTGGCTGCCGTTGCAGAACGCTGTGCCAGCGAGCGAACTTCGCCTGCTACGACCGCAAAGCCACGACCTTGTTCACCTGCGCGTGCGGCTTCTACCGCGGCGTTAAGTGCCAGAATGTTGGTCTGGAAGGCAATACCGTCAATGACGCTAATGATGTCGCCAATTTTGTGCGAGCTGTCGGTAATCTCTTTCATGGTGATAACGATATTGCCGACGGCTTCACCGCCTTTCGCCGCGGTATTGCTGGCGGCCTGCGCCAGTTGAGCGGCATTGCGCACCGTATCGGCATTCTGACGCACGGTCTGGCTCATTTCTTCCGTGGAGGCGGCGGTTTGTTGCAGATTCGCCGCCTGCTCTTCCGTACGCTGGCTGAGATCGGTGCTGCCTGCGGCAATTTGGCTGGCACCGGTTGCGATCGATTCGCTGCTCTCACGCACTTGCTCAACAATGCTGCTTAAGCTTTTGCGCATGTTGTTCATTGCGAACAGCAGGCTGGTATTGTCGCCTGATGTCAGATCGACCGGCATCGCGAGATTACCTTGTGCGATTTCCTGTGTGACCTGCGTGGCATAGGCGGGTTCGCCCCCCAGCTGCTTCTTGATATGGCGGGTAATCAGCCAGGCAATGCCTGCACCAAACAATGAAGCGATGACGGCCAGAACCAGCAGTGAATTGCCATTATAGTAGGACTCTTCTATCGCGTTGGTTGCCGTTTGCGTGGTGTAGTCTTTCTGCAACTGAATCATGTTGTTCAGATTGTTAAAAAGCCGGGTTTGTATGGGTTCAAGCTGGGTTTTCACCAACTCGATAGATTCGGCCTGCCTGTTGCTGAGTGACAACGCGACGGCCTGACGGCCCACGGTGGCAAATTCAGTGCGATTTTGCTGAAGCTCACCCAGAATATTGCGGACTTCGGTTGCACGTAAATTTTCTTCCAACTGAGTGACGAGTTTCGTGTTTTTGGCGCTCGTGGCTTCAATCAGTTTTTGATTGTCTTCCAGAACCTTTTGTTCGGTTGCGATAAGCATACGCAACGTGGCTTTGATCGTGACGTTAAGATTATCTTTCAATTCTTGTAGCACGATGAGGTTGGCGAGGTGGTGTTTGGCCAGCCTGTCAGTGGTATTACCGAGGCCAACTAGATGCATTCTGCCGAAAATGGCCACTAATAGGCCGATAACAATAACAATGGCAAAACCCGAACCGACCTGAGTACCCAGTTTCATTTTTCTTTTATTCTGCATGTTATCCTCATGACTTATTGACACTGTTTATTGTTATTAAGCGGATTTTCTTTTGCACGACGGGAGCGATGTACGACTGCAGTTTCTAAATCCTTCTGATGAATAACTAAGCAGTCCACTCTAGAATATCGGCATGACCAGAGAAAACATTGATTTTAATTGTCGATATTGCCGCATGCGGATGAGGCAAAAACAGGACATGCAGGAAATAGATGCTGCTGGCGGTGAAGGGATGTGAAAGTAAAGTGGGGGGATGTGCGATCCATCCCCCGCGTAGAATTAGAACTGCTCCCAGTTTTGGTTATCGCTTCTCGTGCTGCTTTTAGGATTAGCGAGAGAGAGTTTGGCGCTGTCAGGCCGTTTCAACGGCGGTGTAATACGCTGTGACGATCCGCCTTCAACGACGAACACTTTCATCAGTTCGACCAGACGGGCAGCCTGATCGCTCAGGCTATCGGCGGCAGAAGCGGATTGCTCAACGAGTGCGGCGTTCTGCTGTGTGACCTGGTCAAGTTGGTTCACGGCATCATGAATCTGCGAGACGCCGGATTCTTGCTCCTGCGTGGTGACGCCAATTTCGTTAAGCAGACCCGCAACATTGTGTGCCTGACGTACCAGCTCTTCAATCGTCGCGCCAGCGCTGTCTACCATGGCGGAACCGGCTTCCACCTTCTCGACGCTGTGGCCGATCAGCTCTTTGATTTCTTTTGCCGCAGAAGCGGAGCGTTGTGCCAGAGAACGCACTTCACCCGCAACCACCGCAAAACCACGGCCTTGTTCGCCAGCCCGTGCGGCTTCCACCGCGGCGTTGAGCGCCAGAATGTTGGTCTGGAAGGCGATGCCGTCAATGACGCTAATGATATCGCCAATTTTACGCGAACTGTCGGTAATCTCTTTCATGGTGACAACGATATTGCCAACGGCTTTGCCTCCTTTGGCTGCGGTATCGCTGGTGGCCTGTGCCAGCTGTGTGGCATTACGCACCGTCTCGGTGTTTTGGCGCACGGTCTGGCTTATTTCTTCCATTGAGGCGGCGGTTTGTTGCAGATTGGCCGCCTGCTCTTCTGTGCGCTGGCTAAGATCGGTACTGCCTGCGGCAATCTCGCTGGCACCGGTTGCGATCGATTCGCTGCTCTCACGCACCTGTTCAACAATCCCACTCAGGCTTTTGCGCATACCGTTCATGGCGGCCAGCACGCTGTGGTTGTCGCCGGGGCGCAGATCGACGCTGACGGCCAGATTTCCCTGTGCAACCTCTTGCGCGATGTATGCGGCGTAAGCGACTTCGCCACCCAGCAGATTTTTTATCGTGCGGGTAATCAAGATGGAGATAAAAATCCCGACGAAGACTGCGAACGCAGCGAACAGCAGCAGCGTATTGCCATCGTCTCTGGCTTTATGCATGGCGTTGGTCGTCGTTTCCATCGTTTGTTTTTTCTGCAACGCTGTCAGCCCGTCCAGAGCCGCAAAAACTGACGCCTGTGCGGGGGGTAATTCATTGACCATAACTAACGCGGCCTGCACTTTTTCTTCCGGCACCCCAGAGAGGCTTAATGCAATAGCTTTATTCACCGCTTTCAGATAAACCGGCCGAGCCTGCGTAAGTTGTTCCAGCAAGGCACGCGCCTCCGGTTCGGCAAGCTGTTTATAGACTTTTTCCAGCGCTTCACTATTACGGGTAATTTGCTGATCTAAAATGCGTTTTTCTTCCTGGATACGCGCGCTGTCTTGTGACAGCCCGATATTACGGACAACACGGGCGACAACCTCAAAGCCACTCTTGGTGTCCTGAATCAGAAGCAGGTTGGTCAGGTTTTTTTCAGAGAGTGATTCAATATCTTTACCCAGATTGGCGAGATGGACGCGCCCCAGAATGGCAACCATCAGACCGATAATGATGACAGAAGCGAAACCTGCGCCAAGCATGGCACCCAGTTTCATTTTTGATAGAAAATTCATAATGTTCCTTTATTATTTTTCATTGATTGATGCAGGCTTTGCCTTATAGATTGGGCATCCTTTGCGACAGGTCAGGAATTGGGTGCACTTCTGATTAATTACATTAATGTGTGCGGTATGCCAATTTGCGAGAGTAGGCAGGAAAACGCGTTGTTTCTTACCTGAAGATATTATAAAGGCAGAATAAAAACGGGTAGATGTGGAATACGGGAGTAAAAAGGGCGCATTTTTCAGCATAAAGGAGGTATGTACATGCATTATTCAGTTGATACCAACGGGGAAGCCGCAGCCTCCCCATTGTGAAATTTCACGCTATTACAGCACCAGCGCTATTACAGCACCAGCCACAATGCCCAGGTGAAGAGGAACCCAGCCAGCCCGAGGATCGTCGTCAGCACCGTCCAGGTGCGCAGGCCGTCGGCGACGGACAGCCCCAGATATTTGGTGACAATCCAGAAGCCAGAGTCATTGACGTGCGACAGGCCCAGTCCGCCAAAGCAGGCAGAGAGCGTCACCAGCACCAGCTGCATCTGGTTCAGGCCGCTGACGGCTTCGCTCAGCAGGCCGCAGGTGGTGAGAATGGCAACGGTAGCGGAACCTTGCGAGGCACGCAGCGCCAGTGACAGAAGAAACGCGGCAGGCACCAGCGGCAGGTGAATGCTGGTCAGCGTATCCGCCAGCGCCTTACCGACACCGGATTCCACCAGCACTTTACCGAATACGCCGCCCGCACCGGTCACCATGATGACGACCGCCGCGGCAGGCATGGCATCGCCCATAATGTTGCCGGTCTTTTCAAGCGACCAGCCTCTACGCATAGCGATAAAGTAAAAGGCGAGTGCCAGGGCAATCAGTAGCGCAACCGCAGGGGAACCGACCAACGTGGTGATATTACGCAGCGGGTGGCCTGCTGGGAACAGCGTCGCCGCCACGGTGCCGAGCATAATAATGGCGATAGGGATGACAATCAGCGCCGTAACCAGACTGGCGGAAGGCGCATTATTATGTGGCGCCACCTCATTTTTTTCTTCAGTTTTTGCTAATTGCAGTTGCTCCAGCACATCAACAGATAGCGCGTACTGCCGACGGTTAATATATTTTGCAACCCAGAAACCGATAATGCCGACAGGAATAGAGATCGCCAGCCCCAATATGGTTAACCAGCCCACATCGGCTTTTAACAAACTGGCCGCGGCCACTGGGCCTGGGTGAGGAGGAAGCGCAACGTGCACAGTCAGCATGACACCGGCGACGGGCAAACCGAATTTGAGTGGAGAGACTTTCGCGACTTTCGCAAAGCCGTAAATGATCGGGGCGAGGATAATAAAGCCGACATCAAAAAATACCGGAATGCCGAGAATAAATGCCGCTATGGTCAATGCGGCAATGACGCGTTTTTCTCCCAGTGTTTGCGTGAATTTCTTTGCCAAAGACTCAGCACCACCAGAAACCTCGATCATTCTGCCTAGCATGGCACCTAGCCCAATGATCATGGTGATCGAACCGAGTACCCCGCCCATTCCACTGGACATCACTTTCATTATTTCTTCTGTGGGTATTCCGGTTGCTAATGCAACCAATAGACTGACAACCAGCAGGGCGACAAAGGGCTGTATTTTAAATTTAATGACCATCAGCAGCAGGAGTAATACCCCGGCGATAGCGATGCAGAGTAAGAGCGAGGTGGCCATGTTCTTATCCTCATTGACCCATTTTTCAATTCAGAGGCTGAAAAGGTAGTGGGTATCTGTTTGTTATTTGAATAAAGGGATGCCTCGACTCCTGCAATATATACAGGAGTCTGACTTATTCTTTTTTATTTATTCGCGTCTAACGACTATGTTTCTGGTGTTGACATTATTATCCTGGATAAGTGAATTAGTGTTTTTTCTCCAGCCAAGGTTTAGCCCATCCCAATCCGTCTTCCGTTTTACCGCGTGGGTTATATTCACAGCCAACCCAGCCGGAATAATTCACGCGATCCAATTCGGCAAAGATGAACGGATAATTAATTTCCCCTTCATCGGGTTCGTGTCGTGCAGGAACCGAAGCAATTTGAATATGTCCGATACGGTCAGCCAAATCGTGAATAATTTGCGTCAGGTTGCCATCGACAATTTGTGCGTGGAAGAAATCCAGCTGGATATACACATTCGGTCGGTCGATCAGATTGGCTAATTCCAGCGCCTGATACTGACTGGCGAACAGATAATTCGGTTTCACTTTCGCACTCAGCGCCTCAATCATGATATTGATGCCGTGCGGCGCAAATTTATCGGCGGCATAGCGCAGGTTATCGATAAAGGTTTGCTGATAGGCCGCGCGGTCTTCACCGGGCGGCACGACGCCCCCCATCACCAACACCGACGGGCAGTTGAGTGCTAGCGCATATTCCAGCGCGTTATCGATATCCCAGCGGGCATCTTCAATGCGGTCGGGCAGCGCAGAAACGCCCCATTCACCCGCAGCAATATTGCCGGGCGCGGTATTGAATAACACCTGCTTCAGGCCATTTTCCCGCAGCTTTTCCGCTAGCAGCGGTGCCGGATAGTCATAAGGAAACAGGTACTCAACCGAGGTGAAACCCGCATCGGCAGCGGCTTTAAAACGGTCGAGAAACGGCACATCGGTAAACAGCATAGAAAGATTGGCAGCAAACTTAGGCATGGTTAACTCCTTGGCTCAGCAAAAAATGGCTCATCAAGATAGCTCTGCAATATCGTCAGCGGTGAGGTAGCGAATTTTTCGATCGCCGAGAATAAAAATCAGCTTGGCGGTTTCTTCCAGCTCTTCCATGTTGTCCGCCGCCGCTCGCAGATCTTTACCAGTGACGACAGGGCCGTGGTTAGCCAATAAGAACGCCTTGTAGCGCGAGGCCAGCTTCGCCAGATCTTCACCGAGCCGGGCATCGCCGGGGCGGTAATAAGGCACGACGGGCACTTTACCGACGCGCATGACCACATAAGGTGTGAACGGCTTGATGGCATCCTGCGTGTCCAACCCTTCCAGACACGAGAGCGCCGTCAGGTAAGTGCTGTGCAGGTGGACAATCGCCTTACAGTCGGGGTCGTTACGGTAAATCGACAGGTGAAAGCTGACCTCTTTCGACGGTTTATCCCCAGAGATCCACTCGCCGCTCAGGCTGACTTTGGACAGCCGCTCGGCATCCAGTTCGCCAAGGCAGGAGCCGGTCGGCGTTGCCAGCAGCGTGCCGTCATCCAATAGCAGCGAGAGATTGCCCGCTGAGCCAGTGGCGTAGCCGCGCTGGAAAAAGGACGCGCCCAGCTTGACCATTTCCGCGCGTGCGCGTTGTTCGTTGTTCAACGCAGCTTCTGTGCTGTGGTGTGTTTCACTCATGCAGCAAACTCCTTTTGGGCGCGGGCAAAAAAGTCTTCATCACCGAAATTGCCGGATTTCAACGCCAGAGAGAGTGGATGATTGGTCGAACGCACCCACGGCACGCCGGGAGAAATGGACGGCCCGATATGGAATGCGTGAATGCCCAGCGTTTGCACCACGATGCTGGAGGTTTCCCCGCCCGCGATGATGAAGCGCTGGAAGTCATCCTGCTGAAGCTGGCGGGCGACGGCGGCAAACAGTTTCTCAACCGCCTGGCTGCTGGCTTCTGCGCCCCAGCGCTGCTGAATCTGCGCCAGTTCGTCGGGTGATGACGTGGCGTACAGCAGCGGCGCGAGTGCGTCACCACGATGTGCCTTCACCCAGTCTGCCAGTTCCTGCACATAGACTTGCTGAGCATCATCGCTTTCCAGACAACGAGCGACGTCAATCGCGCGCCCCGCTGCCTGTTTCAGGTAGTGAGCGACCTGTTTGTTGGTCATCACTGAGCAGGAACCGGACAGTACAACGCCTGCGCCGGATTGTGGCTTACCTGCCTCGGTGGCGGAGCCAGTCTGTGCTGCGGGCTCTGCCCACTGACGTGCCAGGCCAATCGCCAGGCCGGAACCACCGGTGACCAGCTTCATGTCGCGCAGCGCTTCGCCCTGCGTTAACAGGTGCTGTTCGTTCAGCGTATCCAGCACCACATAGCGTATGCCTTGTTCTTTCAACTGCGTCAGCCGCTGCTTAACGGCCTCTGCACCCTGATCCATCACCGCATACGGCACCAGCCCGCAGCGTCCGGCTGCCTGCTGTTCCATGACGCGCATCAGGTTGCTGTCCGTCATCGGCGTGACGGGATGGTGGCGCATCCCAGATTCAGACAGCAACTGATCCATCACGAATAAATGGCCCTGATAGACGGTTCTGCCGTTCACCGGCAGCGCCGGAGAGATGATGGTTTGCGTTTCGCCGAGCTGCTCTAACAGCGCATCGGTCACCGGACCGATGTTGCCTTTCGCGGTGCTGTCGAAGGTGGAACAATATTTAAAGTAGAACTGCTGGCAGCCCTGCTGTTGCAGCCACGCCAGCGCCTTGAGTGAATCCGCCACGGCCTGTTCCGCCTGGCAGGAACGCGATTTCAGGCTAATCACCACGGCCTGCGTGTCGACCTTAAAATCGGACGGCGGTACGCCGTTGAGCTGCACGGTCGGCAGCCCGTTGTTCACCAGAAAGCTGGCGATATCCGTGGCGCCGGTAAAATCGTCGGCAATCACACCTAGCTTGATCATGGTGCCTCCTTCTTTTCCGGCAGCGTAATGCCGTTAAAAATCTTGATGACCGCGCTGTCGTCTTCTTTACCGAATCCGGCGTTGCTGGCGGCGGTAAACATGTTGAATGCCGTGGAGGCCAGCGGCAGCGGGAAATGGAGCGATTTGGCGGTGTCGGTGACCAGTCCCAGATCTTTCACGAAAATATCAACGGCGGATTTTGGCGTGTAGTCGCCGTCCACAACGTGGCGCATGCGGTTTTCAAACATCCAGGAATTCCCGGCAGCGTTGGTCACCACGTCGTACATAATATCCAACGGGATATCCGCACGCGCGGCCAGTGCCATTGCTTCTGCGCCGGCGGCGATGTGTACGCCTGCCAACAGCTGGTGGATAATTTTAACGGTCGCACCCAGCCCGATCTCTTCACCGATGCGATAGACCTTGCCCGCGACGGCATCGAGCACAGGTTTCAGTTTCTCAAAAGCCAGATCGGAGCCGGATGCCATCACCGTCATGTCGCCTGCGGCAGCTTTTGCCGCCCCGCCGGATACCGGTGCATCCAGCATGATGAGCTGGTGCTCAGCCAGACGCTGTTCAATGTTTTTGGCATCCTGCGCGGAGATCGTGGAAGACACCATAACCACGGTGCCGGGCGTGAGTTTCGCTGCGACCTGCGGCTCACCGAACAGAATCCCGTTAACCTGCGCGGCGTTTACGACCAACAGCAGCACGGCATCCAGCTTGTCAGCGAAGGCATCAATATGTGTCTCTGCCTGTGCCGCCCCCGCCTGACGTAAGCGTTCCAGTGCTTGCGGATTGATATCGACACCGTATGTCGTCAGGCCAGCGTTGATGCAGGACGCCGCAGCGCCAAAGCCCATGGAACCCAGACCGATAACGGCGACAGCATAATCAGAAGTCTTTTTCATCGTGGTTGCCTTGTTAAAATTAGTGATTTTTTGTTCTCTGGTGTTAAATATAAGGACTATCAGAACAAATTGTGGTGATTTTTATCACATAAATTAACATTGAGATCGTGATGATTCAGTGTAGTTGAACCTCGCTGGGAAGGTAATTTCCATTATTATCTTTAAATATCATTATATTATCTCTATTTTGGCATTGAGTGATGAGAAAGGTTGTTATGTCTGGCGTGGTTTATGACGTGAATTTATGATAATTATCGTCATCAAGCGGGGTGTTTCTCACAATATTTATCAGCCCCCCTATTTATCAGACCAGCACAATCAAACAGGGAACGGACAGCGTGATTCCAGTAGAACGTCATCAACAGATTCTGGCGCTGATCGCCGAGCGCGGCGCGGTAAGCATTAACGAACTGACCGAGCGACTGGGCGTGTCGCACATGACGGTACGGCGCGATGTGCAAAAGCTGGAGCAGGACGGCCTGCTGCTGAGTGTCTCCGGCGGTGTGCGCTCGCCTGAACGGCTGGCGATTGAGCCGTCGCATCAGGATAAATCGGTGATGTTCAGCCAGCAGAAAGAAGCAATTGGCAAACTGGCGGCACAGCATATCCCGTTCAATAGCTGCATTTATCTGGATGCGGGCACTACCACGCTATCGCTGGCGCGCGAACTGGCCGATCGTGACGATCTGCTGATTGTCACCAACGATTTTGTTATCGCAGCCTTTCTGATTGAGTCCAGCCAGTGCCGTATGATCCACACGGGCGGCACGCTGTGTCGGGAAAACCGCTCTTGCATTGGGGAAGGGGTGGCGCAGGCGCTGCGCCACCTGTTTATCGATATTGCGTTTATTTCCGCCTCTTCATGGAGCCTGCGCGGGCTGTCCACGCCGAATGAAGACAAAGTGGTTGTGAAACGCGCGGCGGTGGAAGCCAGCAGCAAATGCGTCCTGCTGTGCGACACCTCAAAATACGGCCGCATCGCCACCCATCTCGCCACGCCGCTCAGCGTCTTCGACAGTATCATCACCGACGATGGCTTGCCTGCCGCCGCCAAAGAAGCCTTGAGCAAAATGGGGGTTGAGGTACTGGTGGCGTGAAGGAGGGGATTATGTCTGTTTGTCTAACTGGCAAAAATATCCAGACCTTTCTCGTTGATTATATTGAGAAGACGTAGTGCAGCCCCTGAGGGTTTCTTCTCATTTCGTTCCCATTTTGAGACGCTCTCAACGGACATATTGAGAGCGTAAGCTAAAGAAGATTGCGACATTTTATAACGGGAACGCATGTTCTGAATGTCTGCTCCGCTCATTGCGTGAGCTTGCTCAATGCGTTCACGGAATTCCCTTGCTGCAACCCGATTATTGATGCGTTCCATCGTGGTATCAGTGATACCTCCATGTTCATGCAGGCTTTTCGCCATTTCCTGTAGCTCTTTCATTTTTGCAGCCATCGCATTCCACCTCTCGTAGTTCTTTCACTTTTACTAATTGAGCTATTTGTTGAACGGTGAGTTGAAATAGGTCACCAGCAATGTCTTTATAAACAGCCAGCTCATCATCCTGAATTTCTTTAACGCCTTTCCTGACCTGATTTTTTTCCATCCATCGGCAAAAAATAGATTAGAGCCAGCTTGAAAAAGATGATTGTTCTGGCTCCTGCACTCTTTCCGGCATTCAATGCAATTCGTTTTTTAAGCACGCCACCGCCAAGGTCACCCTCAAAACTGCCATTCATCACCTCATGAGCAATCTTACAAAGATAACTATCAGAAAGTATTTCGCTTTTTAGTTTTTTATCGAAGAGCTTAGTGGTGTATACCGCCACGGTTAATCCTTAAACATGACTAGTAATAATAACTATAGTCTAAATTACGGGTTTTCTGCAATGGTTGCAATTGTAGTGGCACGAAATAGTATGTTTAATCGGTGCTTTTATCTTTCCCTCTCTTAGTCATTTCCCCGTCATTTTCCAGCTATTTTTTCTGTCATACGCGCATGCCATGTTTGTTTTCGCCTAAAAAACGCTGTGATGTTCAGCCAGCAGAAAACGCGTCGAAATACGGTCGCATTGCCACCCATCTTGCCACGCCGCTCAGCGTCTTCGACAGCATCATCACCGACGACGGCCTGCCCGCCGCCGCCAAAGATGCATTATGTAAAATGGGGGTTGAGGTGCTGGTGGCGGGGTGAGAGGGATAGCTAAATTGGGACGGTCTAACTATCGTCTTGAGTCGAATGTGGAAATAAACGTATTATCGCGATGTCGTTAATTAAATAAACTCATGAAAAACAAAGGAATGTAAATAATGAGCGTGCGTAGTGAAATTATTGATGGCCGACAAGCCTCTGGTGTGACATATGGCTTGATTTATACCGAGGTGCTAGGGTGGATTGATTTAGGCCATGCGAAAGGGGACGACATTAAGGATATTATTCAACAAATGTATGTCGGAGAGAATACTGAAGACGGAATGCCATACTACGATGTGACCTATAAACAAGGCATGATTGGACTCAGAAGAAGTGTCACTATCAACCGGTTTATTAAATGGCGGATAAAAAAAGGAAGGTCTCTTCAAGAAAGACATCGCATTGCTCTTGCTATGATGCTCACCGTAGCGAAACGGTTTGAATCTATGCAGGCCTCTTTTCCATTCAATTTAGTTACAGATAGTGGATTTAGTGGGGAAGATCTTGTTTCAGATTTATTAGGTTTTTACCGAGTGGTTTCTACTCCTAATCCTTTTTATTTATTACGGCCAGTGAGTAAAGAAGAAGCATTAAAACGATGGGATTTTTATGGCCCTATCGGAAATTTTAAAAACATAGGATTCCGCCCTATTTTATTTCCAGACCCTGAGAAGATGCCGCATGCTCAACCTCGATTGGGGTATCTCCCCTCTTTTATGCAAACAATACAACCCTATAATGATTTTAAGTCAGGAAACGTAGGTATTGCATCCTACGATGGCACTGAAATAATAACTCATCTATTTGAATAAAATGAAAAAAAAGATAATTATATTACTCGCTGTATCGCTCCTCATTGCCTTGCCGCTTATCTATTATTGGCCTGCATTAGTCATTCTGATGGAAGGAAGTTCTCGCTATTCGGAGCTGGACACCCGACGGTATGAAATGCTTACGGACGATATCATTAAAAATAGCCCGCGCATTTCTTCTCTCTATGATTTTGGCTATGCAACGGTTGATGGCCCTGCGTTGGAAGTCAGCAATATTACGTTTCAAAATACCAATGATGCGACAAACATACGCAGCTATCTAGCGTCGCTTGGTTTTACGCTGAGTTACACAGACACGACGGGTGAGTATTGGAAGTCTACGGATTCAGATAAAACTATACATATAGGAATCATCAA
This sequence comes from Pectobacterium quasiaquaticum, assembly GCF_014946775.2. Classification (NCBI taxonomy): domain Bacteria; kingdom Pseudomonadati; phylum Pseudomonadota; class Gammaproteobacteria; order Enterobacterales; family Pectobacteriaceae; genus Pectobacterium; species Pectobacterium quasiaquaticum. The sequence continues at coordinate 119,485 of NZ_CP065177.1, forward strand.
CGATCCGAAAACCGTTATCGTTGATGCCATTCGAAAATAGCCTTGAGTAGGGTATTCAGAGTGTTTAATAGAACCTTATGGTTTCATGCCGTTATTCTAGCCTTTGTTGCGATGGGGGCGGGCTAGAAGAACTATTCTGATTACGCTTTTTATTCTCGGCAATTTCATGCAGCGTCAATGGACTTTCGCCGCTTTCATCTCCTGCCAAGATAGCGTGGTATAAGGAGTAACGACCAGCATTATCTTGAATATTGGTTTTTAGACTGTTATTCCACTTCTTACGCTGGTTGTCGTCCATGTTTAGTGAAAACCTGTAAAATCTATTTACTGTAGGATAAAAGACTTCTTTACTTATGTCCTCCCCTTTCTTTGTCACTTTCCCGTCATTTTCCAGTTATTTTTCTGTCATGCACTCATGTCATGTTTACCTTCGCATAAAAAACGCCGTGATGATGGCGCATTTAATTGATTGCAGGAGACAGGCATGTTCAACAACACAATTCGTAAAACACATGCTATTCGCACCGCCGCGGCGTGTGTGGCATTAGCGCTGATGAGCGCCAGTGCGCAGGCCGCGACAGAAATTCCTTTCTGGCACTCCATGGAAGGCGAATTAGGGAAAGAAGTGAATTCTCTGGCTGACCGTTTTAACAAAGCGCACAGCGATGTAAAAATTGTGCCGGTCTATAAAGGCAACTACGAACAAAACCTGGCTGCCGGGATTGCGGCCTATCGTGCGGGGAATGCGCCCGCTATTTTGCAGGTCTATGAAGTCGGTACGGCGACCATGATGGCAAGTAAAGCCATCAAGCCTGTCTATGAAGTCTTCAAAGACGCAGGCATTAATTTCGATGAGTCGGTGTTTGTACCGACTGTCTCCGGTTATTACACCGATGCGAAGAGCGGTCACCTGCTGTCGCAGCCGTTTAACAGCTCCACGCCGGTGCTGTACTACAACAAAGATGCCTTCAAGAAGGCCGGCTTAGATCCTGAGCAGCCGCCGAAAACCTGGCAGCAGATGGCTGAGTACACCGCCAAACTGCGTGCAGCCGGGATGAAGTGTGGCTACGCCAGCGGCTGGCAAGGCTGGATTCAGATTGAAAACTTCAGTGCCTGGCACGGTCTGCCCGTTGCGAGCAAAAACAACGGCTTTGACGGCACCGATGCCGTGTTGGAATTCAACAAACCAACGCAGGTTAAGCACATTCAGCTGTTGCAGGACATGAACAAGAAGGGTGACTTCACCTATTTCGGGCGCAAAGATGAGCCGACCGAGAAATTCTATAACGGCGACTGCGCTATCACCACGGCCTCTTCCGGTTCGCTGGCGAATATTCGCGAACATGCCAAGTTCAACTACGGTGTTGGCATGATGCCATATGACGCCGATGCGAAAGGCGCACCGCAGAACGCCATTATCGGCGGAGCCAGCCTGTGGGTGATGGGTGGAAAAGATGCCGCGACCTACAAAGGCGTCGCTGAGTTTATGAAGTTCCTGGCCGAGCCAGAAAATGCGGCCGAATGGCACCAGAAAACCGGTTACCTGCCGATCACCACGGCAGCGTATGAGCTGACGCAGAAGCAGGGCTTCTATGAGAAAAACCCAGGTGCGGATATCGCTACGCGTCAGATGCTGAACAAGCCACCGTTGCCGTTCACCAAAGGTCTGCGTTTGGGCAACATGCCGCAGATTCGTACCGTTGTGGATGAAGAATTAGAAAGCGTATGGACAGGTAAGAAGACGCCACAACAGGCGTTGGATAGCGCAGTAGAACGCGGTAACGCGCTGCTGCGTCGCTTTGAACAATCGACGAAGTAATACGCTTCTGTTGAGCAATATCGGGCCGAAGGGAATCGGCCTGTTTCTTTTCTGTTTGCAATGAGTTACCGCATGACATCATCCCGCCCCGTTTTTCGCAGCAGTTGGTTGCCTTACGTGCTGGTGTTACCTCAACTGCTGATTACCGTGATTTTCTTTATCTGGCCTGCTGGTCAGGCGCTGTGGTATTCGGTGCAGAACCTGGATCCATTTGGGCTATCCAGCGAATTTGTCGGCATGGAAAACTTCAGGCAACTGCTTAATAACCCTTACTACCTTGATTCGTTTTACACCACGCTGATATTCAGCTTTCTGGTGGCAGGGTTTGGCATGCTGATTTCACTCTTTCTGGCCGCGCTGGTGGACTACGTGATCCGTGCCAGCCGCCTGTACCAGACGTTGATCATCCTGCCGTATGCCGTGGCGCCCGCCGTTGCTGCCGTGCTGTGGATGTTCTTGTTTAACCCCGGTCTGGGGCTGATCACCCACTTTCTCGGGCTGCTGGGCTATACGTGGAACCACGCGCAGAACAGCGGTCAGGCGATGTTTTTAGTCGTGCTGGCGTCGGTCTGGAAACAGATTAGCTATAACTTCCTGTTCTTCCTTGCTGCGCTGCAATCGATCCCCCGTTCACTGGTGGAAGCGGGCGCGATTGATGGTGCTGGCCCCGTGCGGCGCTTCTTCAATCTGGTGCTGCCGATGATTTCTCCGGTGAGTTTCTTCCTGCTGGTGGTCAATCTGGTGTACGCCTTTTTCGATACCTTCCCGATTATCGATGCCGCAACGGCCGGTGGGCCTGTGCAGTCGACGACCACGCTGATCTACAAAATTTATCGTGAAGGCTTCGCAGGGCTGGATCTGTCCAGTTCGGCAGCGCAGTCGGTGGTACTGATGATATTGGTTATCGGGCTGACCGTGATTCAGTTCCGTTTTGTTGAGCGGAAGGTGAATTACCAATGAAGATAAATCTACAAGGTCAATGCCAATGATTGAGAATCGTCGCGGGTTAACTATTTTCAGCCATGTCATGCTGATCGTCGGTATTCTCGCCGTACTGTTTCCGCTGTACGTGGGGTTTGTGGCCGCCACGCTGGATAATCAGGAAGTCTTTCAGGCTCCGATGACGCTCATCCCCGGTTCTCACCTATGGGAAAACCTGCGTTATATCTGGCTGCACGGCGCGGGCAACAACACCACGCCGTTCGGACTGATGCTGCTCAACAGCTTCGTGATGGCGCTGGCGATTACGATAGGCAAAATCACCGTATCGATCCTGTCCGCTTACGCCATCGTCTATTTCCGTTTTCCGCTGCGCAACCTGTTCTTCTGGATGATTTTTCTGACGCTGATGCTGCCGGTGGAAGTGCGTATTTTCCCGACGGTGGAAGTGATCGCGCGGCTGGACATGATGGACAGCTACACCGGTTTAACGCTGCCGCTGATGGCCTCGGCGACCGCGACCTTCCTGTTCCGTCAGTTCTTTATGACGCTGCCGGATGAATTGATGGAAGCGGCGCGTATCGACGGTGCCAGCCCGATGCGTTTCTTCTTCGACATGGTTTTACCGCTGTCGAAGACCAATCTGGCGGCGCTGTTCGTGATCACGTTCATCTACGGCTGGAACCAATACCTGTGGCCGCTGCTGATTGTCAGCGATGCCGATCTGGGCACCGCAGTCGCTGGGATTAAAAGCATGATTGCCTCCGGCGATGGGGCCACGCAGTGGAATCAGGTGATGGCGGCCATGCTGCTGACTATGTTGCCGCCGCTGCTGGTTGTGCTACTGATGCAGCGCTGGTTCGTTCGCGGTCTGGTCGACAGCGAAAAATAAATCAAGACGAATTTCGGAAACGCTTATGGCATGTTTAAAACTTCAGGCTGTCACCAAGTCTTACGATGGCAAAACACAGATTATCCAACCTATCGATCTGGACGTCGCGGACGGCGAATTCGTCGTGATGGTCGGGCCGTCAGGCTGCGGTAAATCGACGCTCCTGCGCATGGTGGCAGGCCTCGAACGCACCACCAGCGGTGATATCTACATTGATAACCAGCGGGTCACCGATCTGGAACCAAAAGATCGCGGTATTGCGATGGTGTTCCAGAACTACGCGCTTTATCCCCATATGAATGTGTTCGACAATATGGCTTACGGCCTGAAAATCCGTGGCTTCGGTAAGGTGCAGATCCGCGAGCGCGTGGAAGATGCGGCGCGAATTCTGGAATTGATGCCGCTGTTGCAACGCAAACCGCGTGAGCTATCGGGCGGTCAGCGTCAGCGCGTGGCGATGGGACGGGCGATTGTGCGTGAACCGGCGGTATTCCTGTTCGACGAACCATTATCGAATCTGGATGCTAAATTGCGCGTACAGATGCGGCTCGAATTACAGCAACTGCACCAGCGCCTGAAAACCACCAGCCTGTACGTCACGCACGATCAGGTTGAAGCGATGACGCTGGCACAGCGCGTTATCGTCATGAACAAAGGGATCGCCGAACAAATCGGTGCGCCGGCTGAGATTTATCGCCGCCCGGCATCGCTGTTTGTGGCCAGCTTTATTGGTTCACCGGCCATGAACCTGTGGTCAGGTCGCATTAGCGATGACGGCTGCCGCTTTGAAATCGATGGTGACATCGCGCTGGCGCTGCCTGAACCGAAGCCGCAATGGCGTGGTAAAGCATTGACGCTGGGGGTTCGACCAGAGCATATTCAGCTGGCGACGAGCGAAACCGGCGGTATCCCGTTGCAGATTTCAACACTCGAACTGCTGGGCGCGGACAATTTAGCGCACGGCAAGTGGGGCGGGCAGAACGTGATCGCGCGGCTCTCTTATGAGCACTGCCCCGCGATCGGTTCAACGCTCTGGCTACACTTACCGACGTCATCATGGCACCTGTTTGATTCGCAAAGCGGATTACGGATGGAATAATGGAAACAATCTGGCCTTACCCGAGCATTGTCGCCCATCGCGGCGGCGGTTCACTGGCACCGGAAAACACGCTGGCGGCGATTGATGTTGGTGCCAGCCTCGGTCACAAGATGATCGAATTTGACGCCAAGCTGTCGCAGGACGGCCAGATTTTCCTTTTACACGACGACACGCTTGAGCGCACCAGCAACGGCTGGGGCATTGCTGGGGAACTGCCGTGGGACAAGCTGGTCGGGCTGGACGTCGGCGGCTGGTACGGTCATAAATTTGTCGGTGAACGCCTGCCGCTGCTATCGGAAGTGGCAAAACGTTGTGTGCAGTACGGCATGGCGGCCAACATCGAAATTAAACCCACCACCGGATATGAAACAGAAACCGGGCGGGTGATTGCGCTGGCGGCGCGCCAGTTGTGGGCCGATCATCCGGCAGCACCGCTGCTGTCATCGTTCTCTATCGACGCTCTGGAAGCGGCGCAGCAGGCGGTGCCAGAACTGCCGCGTGGGCTGCTGCTGGATGAGTGGGACGAAGACTGGCTGGCGTTAACACAGCGTCTGGATTGTGTGTCCATCCACCTGAATCACAAACTGCTGACGGCAGAACGCGTCGCGTCGCTGAAAGCGGCGGGTTTGCGCATTCTGGTTTATACCGTCAACCAACCTGATCGCGCGCAAACTTTGCTGGATTGGGGCGTTGACTGTATCTGTACTGACCGGATAGATTTAATCGGGGCACACTTCGCGACCGGCTGAGGTCTGCCTCCTTCCCGTAATAGCGTGCTGTGGCGATATTGATATCGTCGCAATAAAGATAATGCGGCGATCCCCTTTCTGACTCGGTGCCGGTAATAAGGAAGTGGCGTCATGCCCGCATTTATTGTTTCGCTTTGGCACCAGATTTTTCTGTCGTTACCCCTCTTTGTTCTTATCGCGCTCGGCTATAGCCTGATTCGCTACGGTAAATGGCCGACCACCGTGACCGACGGCATGACGCGCTTTGTCTTCTCCGTCGCCATGCCCGCCATGCTGTTCCGCCTGATGTCGGATTTTTCCAAACGTCCGGTGGTAGATGCCCGACTGCTGATCGCCTTTTTTGGCGGCTGCCTGCTGGTGTTTGTTCTAGGTCGCATCGTGGCGCGCAAGGTCTTTCATCTTGATGGCGTCTCCGGCTCGCTGTTTGCGTTAAGCGGCATCTTCTCCAACAACGTGATGCTGGGGCTGCCGATTGCTACGCTGATGCTGGGCGAAGAGGCGATCCCGTCGGTCGCGCTGGTGGTGGTGTTTAACGGGCTTATTTTGTGGACGCTGGTGACGGTGTCGGTGGAATGGGCGCGTAACGGGGCGCTGTCGCTACAGGGCTTTACCAAAACCGCGCTGGGCGTGCTGAAGAACCCGCTGATTATCGGCATTCTGTCCGGTACGGCGTTCAGCCTGACGGGCCTGCCGCTGCCGTCGTATGTCGATCAGCCGCTGGCTATGCTGGGACAGATTGCCGCGCCGCTGTCGCTGGTGGCGCTGGGAATGGGGCTGGCGGAATACCGCGTGCGTGACGGCTGGCAGATCAGCACGGCGATTTGTACGATCAAACTGCTGGTACAGCCGCTGGTGATCTGGGGGATTGCGATTGCACTCGGCCTGCCGGAAATGGAGACGCGTGCGGTCGTGCTGCTGGGGTCGATGGCGGTGGGCGTCAACGTCTATCTGATGTCGCGCCAGTTCGATGTGCTGGGCGGCCCAGTGGCATCAAGTCTGCTGTTATCAACGGCGATGGCGGCGTTAACCACGCCGTTGATTTTAACGCTGATGGGTGTGCGGCTATAGTCAGCCATCGAATCAGGGGTTCTGTTTAATTGATGGTGGCGGTGTGGTTCTCTGTGAACGCTGTAAATCCTGCTGTAGCTGCTGCTGGCGTTGTTGCTGCAACTGCTGGTTGCGCTGCTGGAGCTGATTATTCAACTGCTGTTGCTGCAATTTCTGGTTCTGCTGCATATTCTGCTGCAACTGTTTCTGGCTGCTGATACCACTCTCAAACTGCTGCTGAGGCGTGGGCGCTTGCGGCGTGTTAGCACTTGCCAGAAGCGGCAGGCCGAGCAGGGCGGCACAGGCCAATAATGTCTTAGGGTGTTTCATTAAACCTCCACACAGGCAGTATGCCTGCATCGTGTTTTCATCAGTACATAGCACTGATGTCTTTCCTTAAGTGTAATCGCTGTAGAGGAAAACGTCGTGCAGAGTAATCCGCAATCCTGCGTGCACAGGTTTTGGGCTGCCCCGTGGGAATGCGCTATACTGCGGCGGAATTTTTCTTCGTGGTTGACGCTATCTCATGTTCCATATCGCGCTCTATGAGCCTCAAATTGCACCGAACACCGGCAATATTATCCGACTGGCGGCCAACAACGGCTGTACGCTTCATTTGATTGAACCGCTGGGGTTCGATTTTGAAGAGAAAAAGCTGCGCCGCGCGGGGCTGGATTATCACGATCTGGCGAACGTCAGCCGTCATAAAAACTATCAGGACTTTCTGGCGGCGGTTCTCGGTAAACGCATCTTCGCGTGTACCACCAAAGGCAGCCGTCCCTACGATCAGCCAACCTACCAGCCAGATGATGTATTGCTGTTTGGATCGGAAACGTCCGGCCTGCCAGACGAGATTCGTAACGGCTTTGAGTCGGATTTCCGTATCCGCATTCCCATGCAGTCTAATAACCGCAGCCTGAATCTGTCCAATGCCGTGGCGATCATCAGCTATGAAGCCTGGCGGCAAAATGGCTTCGGTGGTTGCCTGTAGCCATAGCTTGCTACAGTCTGCCGTTGGCGGATTTTTTCAGGGGTGGATTCACCAGAAACACCACTTCCCCGCGATAATACGGTGAAGTGGCAAGGCGTTGCTGCCACTGCGGTTCCCACTTGCCGTGTTGTACCAGCCCGACTCGGAAAGGCAGGGTCAGTTTCATCAGTGCAGGCAGGTACTCGGCGTAGTTGGTAATGGTGCTGCGACCCTGATAGGTTTGTACCACCACTTCATCCAGCTTGCCCTGTAAGCGGTTCAACGTCGCAACATCACCGGTTTTCGACCAGTCGAGCAGCCCCGTAATACTGAGCTGACAATCTTCGGGTAAACGCTTGCGCAATTGCGTCAGAAACGCGACATAGCCTGCTAACTGATAGCTTTTCGCGTCAAAATCGATCTGAATCCCAACCACTTGATTGCCCTGACGCTGCCACTTTTCCCGTAACTTTAGTATCCGGTTCAGGTGGCGATCGGAAAGCTCCAGCGTGGTCATGCGGAAAGCCAGCCAGACACGGTTAACGCGCAACTGGCTGGGCGGGATCCCCTGACGCAGGAACACGACTTTACCCTGACGGCGCGCCACTTCACCTTGATGCAGGTATAGCGTCTGTGCCTGATGCAGAATCGGCTGGGGCCGCACCGCCGCCCATAGCCAGAAGTCCTGATAGCGTGTCGCGTCGACGATGGCGGGCACCGCGTTGATGGCTGAAGGCGCAACGTTAACGGAAGCGGCCTGCGTACAGAACGCGAGCAGGCCAGCCAGCATGATTAACGGCGTTACCAGTAATAATCGAGCTTGTCTGCCCACACGCTGCCTTTGTACTTGGTTTTTAGTTGGGTAAACCAGGCTTTGCGGGTTGCCTTGCTGATGTCCTGCGGACCACAGTCGTTATAGCCGCTTGGCGCATAGCAGTTAACCGCGCGATACAGGGCATAGGTTTTGTCTTCCGGCGGCGCTTTTGGGTCGGCAATCACCCGCATATACCCATCCAAACGGTTATATTCGGTGCCGACGAACTGCGTTGGCGCGTTGGTGAGTCCACTCAACATGCTGCCTTCTCCCCAGTCGAAGCCCACGCTGTTATTGGTGCGCAGGAAAAACTCGCCGAGGCAGTTAATCGAACGGGCATCATTGGGGCGTTGATTCAGCGTCTCGACCACGTCATTCAGCGCTGGGCATTGGTAGTCTTCTTCGGTATCGCTGCCGTCCCAGTCAAATGCTGTTAAATCTTCCTGATTCCAGCTTTGATTTTCGCTGCTGACGAGCGGCGCAATGTCTTTCCTCAACTGAACATCTTTGAGATAGCTGGCGTAATCACCGTGGGTGAGCGACTTGGTTAACAACGTATGCAGTGCGATAGCCCGTTCTTCATGGGTTTGCTGCGGGCCCGTTTGCTGACGCAGCAGCTCGGCGCTGGCACTAATTTTCAGCACGGCGGAACGGAAACGCAGATTTTTCACTGGGCTGTCGGCGGCAAAGATCCGCTCTGGATGACCTGCCTTGACCAACGTTTCCGCCAGCGCCAGTTGCAGGAACTGATTTTGCGTGTACCCCATATTGCGTGTTAAGAGTTGACGCCAATGCGCTTCCGCCTCATCCCAGCGCTCCAGACGCACCAGCGCCCGACCGCGTAAGACTTGCAGGCTGAAACGCACAGTATCAGTCAGATCGTTCGCCTGTGTCGCGGGAACGCTGTTAACCACGGCAGCGTAATCTTTTTGACCATAAAACAGCTGTGCTGCCTGAAGGTAGCTGAACGCATCCTGCATGTTGTCTTGCGCAAACAGCGGTTTCTGCGCGGCCAACTCGTCAGCGGATAAGGCGGGTAATGCCAGCCAGCCGTCATCTGAACGCAAGCGTTTGAGGTCTTGCACCATCGTCAACGGAGGGCTGCCCGGCGCGCTGGTGAATTGCCGATTTTCCAGCAGCTTGTTGTCGATCTCGTCGCTCAATTCAAGGAGTGCTTCGACGTCGGCGGTGTTGTCCAGCTCGTGTTGGTACGTTGTCGCTAAGGCATTCATATCGTCCATAATCCAGTAAGCGCGGCGATACAGCCCGTTAGCGGACTCGATGTAGTGCCCGTCTGGATACTGTTTCAGATAGTCGCCAATATGCTGAATGGCAAGCTGTGCAGCCGCTTTATCGGCTTTACTGGCATCAAACATATTGTATTCATCAAGCGCGTTTTCCATCGCTTTATTGATCGCTACGCGAATCAACATATAGCGCGAGGTTTCCGCGACCCACGGCTGTGGTGAAGATGTTAACGCCTGAAAGCTGCTTTCCGCCTCATCGAAGTGGCCCTGATAAAACGCCAGCGCCGCGAACAGATACTGAGTGAGTGCGCTGGCATGTCCTTCGCCCGGTAGGCTGGCAAGACCTTTGTTCAGCGCCTCTTTGGTATACAACGGGCTGAGAAGATTCACCCGCTGATGTGCCAGCAGCGTGCGCTGTTCATGGGTGAGCGGTGTGTCAGCCCGCAGGACGTCGAAAAACGCTTCCAGCGTGGAAAGCGCATTGGAAATATGGCGACCTTCGTTATCGTCAGGCGAAAACGTGGAGATCGTGCCCTGAACGGCTGAAGAGAGGTTAAGCTGCTTCGCTTTATTCAGCGTTGAAAGGTAGGGCGCATCAGCCGTGACATCTTCCCCAGAATCGGAAGAGGGAACCCCTTCTGTGGCGGCAATCCCCATGACTCGGTAGGCCGTAAAAGGGTCGATACGTGAACGCGTTTGATCGGGTAAAGGATGGGGTAACGGAAGCGACATGTTGTGGAGACGGCTTTGCAGCAACATCAGGTTAGCACGAGTGTCGTTGCCCGGCTGCAAATAGGGCAGGGCAGACACGCCACATTCCGAGTCGGAAAAGCCGCACACTCCATCGCTGGAACTGAATGCCTGACTGCTCATTAGCGCGGTCAGTACGCCAGCCAGCAGCGTTACTCCTTTCATGGTTTGTATCCTTCATTCAACACGGGTCTTGCCTGTTTTCGGCATGAGTGACGAGTACTCTACGCAATCGCCTAAAAAACTCAATGCAGTATAACCGTGAGAAGATAAACAGAAAGTGACAGGTGCCCATGTCGGGCACCTGAGAGCGTGTTATCGAGGGAAACGTCGGTGGCGGGAAAAACTCTCGTCCGACTTACCGCTGATGCAACGGCAGCCAGATGATCAGACGCAATCCACCCAGTGGACTGTCTTCCGCTTTTACCCAGCCTTTGTGCTGCGTAATGGCAGTTTCCACGATGGCGAGCCCTAAACCGCTGCCGCCGGATTCGCGGTCACGCGCTTCATCCGTACGGTAGAAGGGACGGAAAATCTGCTCGCGATCTTCTGGGCTCACGCCGGGGCCATCGTCATCCACTTTAATGGTGATGCCCTGATTATCCACCGAGAAGGCCACTTCGATGTGGTTGTGAGAATAACGCAGCGCGTTGCGCACGATATTTTCCAGCGCACTGTCGAGCGAGGCGGTGTTGCCAAAGAGCGTCCACGGCCCCGGAGGATAGGGCACTTCCAGCGTTTTCCCCATCTGCTCGGCTTCAAAGGCGGCATCATCCAGCACATTGCCCCACAGTTCATCGGCACGCAGGAACTCACGGGTCAGTTCGTTCTTGTGTTGATTACGTGAGAGCACCAGTAGATCGTTAATCATGCTGTCGAGCCGCTGAGTTTCCATTTCAATGCGGTTCAGCTCATTGCCTTCACCCTGACGCCGACGCAGCAGCGCCGTTGCCAACTGCAAGCGTGTCAGCGGCGTACGCAGTTCATGGGAGATATCCGACAGCAGGCGTTGCTGTGCGGTAACCATTCGTTCCAGCGCGCTGACCATCTGGTTAAAGCTAACGCCTGTCGCCAGAAACTCCTGTGGGCCAGACTCCAGCTCAGGGTGCTGGCGTAAGTTACCTTTGGCGACTTCGTCGGCTGCGTGTTTGAGCTTACGTGCGGGTTTCGCCAGACTCCAGGCGAGCCAGAGGAGCAGCGGTGAACTGATCAGCATGGTGAAGATCAGCAGCAGTAAAGGGCGGTCAAACAGCAGGCTGATGAAATCGGACTGTGGGCTGCTGCTTGGGCGGCTCAGGTAAAGTTGGTAGTTGTCTTCACCATCACGAATAGAGAAGGGGCCAAGCAGTTCAATGCGGCCATAGTTTTTCTTTTGTGGATGATCGGCGTTATCTGACAACCCGATAAAGTTGCGCACGATCTGCATTTCATTCTTTTGTGCACCCAGCACGCGTCCTTCGCTGGTGACTAACAGGAGGCGCTGCCCCGGTGGAGCCCACTTTTCCAGCACCCAGAATAGCCGTAACCACCAGCGCAGATCGTTGGCTGGCGTATTGGCAAGGTCTGCTTCAATGTGCTGTTCCAGCATGATGCCCTGCCGCTGCTCGTTCTCCAGCAAGGCGGTAAGCTGGCGCGAGTCCAGCTTAGGCACCATCAGGACCAGCATGAGTACCAGCGCCAGCGTCAACCAAAAAATGGCAAAAATACGGGCGGTCAAGCTATTGATCATGCAGCCGATACCATCAAATAGCCTCGTCCACGCAGCGTTTTAAACCAAGGCAGGCCGTCCTTGCGTTCTGGCAATTTGCGTCGTAGGTTCGAGATATGCATATCGATCGCGCGATCAAACGGCGTAAGCCGTTTCCCCAGCACTTCCTGACTTAAATGTTCGCGGGACACTACCTGTCCCAGCCGCTGTGCCAGCAGATAGAGCAGCGTAAATTCGGTGCCTGTCAGGTCCAGTACGATATCGTCGAAGCTGGCTTCCTGTCGTCCGGGGTTCAGACGCAAGCTGTCGACTTCCAGCGTCGGGGCGCTGTTATCACCCGCCTGCTGTTGATCGGTCCAGTTGGAGCGGCGGAGAATTGCGCGAATCCGCGCCACCAGTTCCCGGTCGTTAAAAGGCTTCGGCAGATAATCATCTGCACCCAGTTCCAGACCAAGAACGCGGTCTAATTCGCTGCCGCGGGCGGTCAGCATAATGACCGGCGTTTGATGCTGCTGTCGTAGTTCTTTTAATGTATCGATACCGTTTTTCTTCGGCATCATCACATCCAGTAATAACAGGTCAATGGTGTTATCTAATATCTGTAACGCCTGCTCGCCGTCGTAGGCGACAACGACGTTAAAACCTTCCATTTCGAGCAATTCTTTCAGTAAAGCGGTCAGCTCTCTATCGTCATCAACCAGCAGAATTTTATTCATGTTTTCTCTACCTCCAAGGGCAAAATACGACATAGATTAGCGCTATTCCATGACTTTACGTAGTTTTACATCCTCTGACGCATGTTTGCAGCAAGATGCGTAGACTCCTGTTCATTGATTCACAAAACGACGTACCGCTCTGGAGAGTTATTGATGCAACAGTTCGCAACCTTATCTCTTGCTTCACTGCTTATGTTAGGCACTTTTACCGCCGTTGCAGCAGAAAGTGGAGACGCCTCGGTGAGCGGCTGGCATATCGATGATTCCGTCACAAAAGGCACATCCGTCCAGCAAGGTATGTTCGATGGCGTGAGGCTGACTGAGCAACAGCGTCAGCAAATGCGTGATTTGATGCACCAGAGTCGTCAGGACAAGCCGACGTTTAATGCCGAAGATGTTAAAGCCATGCATAAGCTGGTGACGGCAGAAACGTTTGATGAAGCGGCGGTGCGAGCGCAGATAACCCGAATGATGAGTGTGCAGCTCGAGCGTCAGATTCAGATGACCCGAGTGCGCAACCAAATGTATAACCTGCTGACGCCAGCGCAGAAAGAGATATTAGAGCTGAAGCATAAGCAACGCATGAAAGAGATGCAGCAACAGATATCGATGTTGAGCCAGATGGCCGCGCCGGCACCAGGTATGACAAGCCATGCCGAGACAGAGAATCCCGAGTAGTAGTGCGAGTGTAGTAAGTAGCTTGTAGTAAGCGTAGTGCAGTCCGAGTAGTCATGTGTAGTAGGTACACACCCTGTTTTTCCTTGCCATAGACACCATCCCTGTCTTTTTGCCCTCCATGATGGAGGGCTTTTTTTTGGTTTTTTTAAGGCATATAGCGTGTTTTGACTTCATGATTTGACTTCATATTAGCGGCGTCTATACTGACTTCAGTAAATGACATCATGGAATCAGTAATGCAGGGAAAAATAGCCAGCCTACGAAAGAAGCAGCGGGAAACGCTGATCCAAATTTTCAAAACACCAGTACTTTCAGGTGTTAAATGGTCGAATATTGAGTCACTCGTCACTCGTCACTCGTTACTCGTTACTCGTTACTGCGTTAGGCGGTGAAATTAAGGAAGGTAGCGGATCACGAGTGCGATTTTTATTGAACGGGAGTATCGCCCGATTCCATCGTCCTCATCCGTCACCGGATACTGATAAAGGCGCACTGGTTAGCCTGCGTGAATGGCTGGAAAGTATAGGAGTAAAACCATGACGAAAGCACTCAACACACCAAATACGATGGTTGTTTCTGGACAACCGGCCATTATCAGTTATGTACCGGAAATGGGTATGTTTCGCGGTAAGTTTATTGGTTTATCTGGCTACTGTGATTTTGTCGCCGACAGTATTAATGGCTTGAGAAGCGAGGGTGAAATTTCGCTACGCGAATATCTGGAAGACTGTCAGGAAAATGGCATTGAACCTTACGAGCGTGAAGAGAAGGTGAAAACATTCACCCTCCGTTATCCTGAATCATTCGGGGAACGACTGACCATTGCGGCCGCTGAACGCCAAATTTCAGTGAATACGTTTATTGTTGAAACACTTAGCGAACACCTGAAACAGGCTTAATAGTATCCCGCTTCGGCGGTTTTGTTGCATAAAAACGACAGTGAAAGCCCATATTTCACTGTGAAACCTCGTAACGCAGTTACTCTTCTCCGCTAGAGAACAGCATAAAAGTTGAGTAAGAAGAGCACGAAAAAAGACAGCGTAAGGGAGCGGTAAAGCGTAGAATGTGAGCACCAAAAATGATGCTCATGAATGTTCCCTTACCTGTTTTCAGGCTTTTGGCTGACATCCTCATAAAAGCACGCTGAAACACCCTTGGCCGCTCGCCGATTACACGGCGATGTCATACTTTCCCTGTACCATTGCTTCATCGCGTTAGCCTCTGCCACGACAGGGGGCGCATTCTTTTATTTTAACTTTTGATATCAATACCATGACCCGTTCTTCCCGTTCGACCGCTTGGTTACGCGTCGTCAGCCTTTCTCTGGCGGCCTTCATTTTTAACACCGCTGAATTTGCCCCCGTAGCACTCCTGTCAGACATCGCTGCCAGTTTTTCCATGAGCGCTGCGCAGGTTGGGCTGATCATTACGATCTATGCCTGGGTGGTCGGGCTGATGTCGCTGCCTTGCATGCTGATGTCCAGCGATATGGAGCGACGCAGCCTGCTGATCAAAATCTTTATCCTGTTCGCCGTCAGCAATGTGCTGTCCGGTCTGGCTTGGAACTATTGGGTGTTGGTGATTGCTCGTATCGGCGTGGCGCTGGCTCACGCGATATTCTGGTCGATTACGGCATCGCTGGTGGTGCGTTTGGCACCTGCAGACAAAAAAGCGCAGGCGTTAAGCTTGCTGGCGACCGGCACGGCGCTGGCGCTGGTGCTGGGGTTACCGCTGGGGCGTGTGGTCGGGCAGTATCTGGGCTGGCGTGTGACGTTCGTTCTGATTGGCCTGATTGCTGCGGGGATTATGGTGGGTCTGATGAAACTGCTGCCTGTGCTGCCGAGCAGTAATTCCGGTTCGTTGAAGAGTTTGCCTCTTCTGCTTAAACGTCCGGCGCTGCTGTGTGTGTACGGCCTGACCGTCATGATCGTTACGGCGCATTTTACCGCCTACAGTTATATTGAGCCGTTTATCCAGAAAGTGGCGTTGTTGAGTGAAAACTTCACGACCATCTTGCTGCTGATTTTTGGTGGTGCTGGCATCATTGGCAGCATGCTGTTCAGCCGCTACAGCGGCAAATATCCGGCAGGCTTCCTGATTGTCTCGTTCGCGTTTCTGGCGGTGTGTTTACTACTCCTGCTGCCTTTGTCATTCAGCGGCTGGAGCCTGTCGACGCTGTGTGTCGTCTGGGGGATCGCCATTATGGCGCTGAGTCTGGGGATGCAGGTCAAGGTGTTGACGCTGGCATCGGATGCCACCGACGTGGCGATGGCGCTCTACTCAGGAATCTATAACATTGGGATCGGCGGCGGTGCGCTGCTGGGCAATCAGGTTATTATCCATTTGGGCCTGCCCGACATCGGTTTCATGGGTGCGGCGATGGCGATACTGGCAACCGTGTGCTGTATTTTTACGTTTGTCCGCTATGCCCGTGTGTTAAAAACATCATTGGCGAACTGAATACGGGCAATGACCCAAGCGATCCTTGTTTCTGTCAACGTCTCCGTTTTCTGTAAGGGCATTCGTTTTACGTGAGGGCATGATGAATCCACACTATGCACGTCTGGTGACGCTGGCAGCCGTGAGCGCAACGGTCGTGGCGCTGGTACTGTTCATAATGAAAGTGTTTGCTTGGTGGCATACCGGTTCGGTAAGCCTGTTGGCGTCCTTGGTTGATTCGCTGGTAGATATCGCCGCGTCGCTGGTGAACCTGCTGGTGGTGCGCTATTCGCTGCAACCCGCAGACACTGAGCATGCATTCGGCCACGGTAAAGCGGAATCGCTGGCTGCGCTGGCGCAGAGCATGTTTATCTCCGGTTCGGCGCTGTTCCTGATTCTGATGGGGCTGCAACATTCGCTGGAGCCGCAGACGCTGCACGCACCGGAAGTGGGCATGTGGGTGACGCTCACTGCGCTGGTGGCTACGCTGCTGCTGGTAGCGTTCCAGCGCTGGGTCGTGAAGCGTACGCATAGTCAGGCGGTGCGTGCGGATATGCTGCATTATCAGTCCGACCTGTTGATGAACGGTGCGATTCTGGTGGCGCTGGCGCTCAGTTGGAAAGGTATTATGCGCGCCGACTCCCTGTTTGCATTGGGTATTGGCGGCTATATTTTATATAGCGCGTTACGCATGGGGTATGACGCCGTGCAGTCGCTGTTAGATCGTGCGCTGCCGGACGAGGAGCACCGTGCCATTGCTGAGGTGATTGTGAACTGGCCGGGCATTCGCGGCGCACATGCGTTGCGTACCCGACGTTCCGGCCCAACGCGCTTTATTCAACTGCATCTGGAAATGGATGACACGCTGCCGCTGGTTCAGGCGCATCAAATTGCAGACGATCTGGAGCAGGCATTACGTGAACAGTTTCCGGGGGCCGATATTATTATCCATCAGGATCCGGTTTCTGCCGTGCCGGAAAATCAGCGTGGCAGATTGACGGCGTAGTCGGCTAGGTTTCAGCATTTTATGTTAAAAACGTGATATGCCATGAAAATTTATGCACAATTTAGCCTGACCTGAATCAATTCAGCTTCGGGTGTTTGTTATAATATGCTAATAAAAGAATAAGGCGTTGCTGCTGTGTTTCACGGCGGCGGTGAATTTACGATAGAAGAATCCTGCAAAATTACATCTACAAGTCCAGAGGTTGTCATGATTAGAAGAATCGGAGTGTTGACGAGCGGTGGCGATGCACCAGGTATGAATGCCGCAATTCGAGGTGTAGTTCGCGCTGCGCTATCGGAAGGGTTAGAAGTTTACGGCATTTATGATGGTTATCAGGGCTTGTACGAAGATCGCATGGAGCAGTTGGATCGTTACAGCGTGTCGGATGTGATTAACCGTGGCGGCACGTTTCTGGGTTCCGCGCGATTCCCGCAGTTTCGTGATGAAGCGGTGCGCCAGGTCTGCGTGGAAAATATGAAAAGACGCGGCCTGGATGCGCTGGTCGTTATCGGCGGTGACGGTTCCTATATGGGAGCCAAGCGCCTGACCGAAATGGGTTTCCCTTGTATCGGCTTGCCCGGCACGATCGATAACGACGTTGCGGGTACGGACTACACTATCGGTTACTTTACCGCGCTGGAAACCGTGCTGGAAGCGATTGACCGCCTGCGCGATACCTCCTCTTCACACCAGCGTATTTCCATTGTTGAAGTCATGGGACGCCACTGCGGTGACCTGACGCTGGCGGCGGCGATTGCCGGCGGCTGTGAGTTCATCGTTCTGCCAGAAGTGCCGTTCAGCCCGGAAGATCTGGTCTGTGAAATTAAAGCGGGCATCGAGAAAGGCAAGAAACACGCGATTGTGGCGATCACCGAACTGGTGTGCGATGTCGATGAACTCGCTAAATACATTGAGAAAGAAACGGGACGCGAAACCCGTGCGACCGTACTCGGCCACATTCAGCGCGGTGGCTCGCCAGTTGCCTACGACCGTATTCTGGCCTCACGCATGGGTGCCTACTCTATTGAGCTGCTACAGCAGGGTTACGGCGGCCGCTGTGTCGGTATCCAGAATGAGAAAATGGTGCACCATGACATCGTTGATGCCATTGAGAACATGAAGCGTCCTTTCAAAGGCGACTGGCTGGATACAGCGAAAAAACTGTTCTAAGAAATCTGATCCTCCGTCTCTTAGTCCATTTTATGCGGACGCCGAGACGGTTTCGTGCGCGGTAATGTCGTTATTTTCATGCTACCTCGTAGCACGCGCCCGACACGGGGCGGCTTAAGCGCCGCTCGCCCCGTGACCCCTTGGCTTTTGGCGCGAATTATGCCGCTACGCGGTGCCTTCGTCGGTATCTGGCTTAACGGACCGCTTGCGACACGTTCCCTACGTGGCGCAAGCTTGAGCCGCGTCCCTGCGGCTCATCCTAAGCCCGCTATCTCCTCAGCATAATTTTTTACGCCGGATAACGGCAAAACTCGCGATGCCCCTGGATTGGCGTATAAGAGACCGTGCTGCATATATAACCGGTAAGAATATAAACATCGGTTTTATTATTTTTTCTGCACGTCTAGACCTGCTAGCCTGCCCATTCCTTCCGTCTTGATGACACGCCGATTGCCGCTATGAATATCGATCTTCGCCAACTGCGTCACTTTATTGCCCTGATTGAGCATCGCAATTTTACGTCGGCGGCACAGGCGATGAAGCTTTCCCAATCTGCCTTCAGCCGCAGCATCCAGTCGCTGGAGCAGACCATCGGCACCCGCCTGATTGATCGCATGAATCAGTTGGAGCCGACGCCGAAAGGATTGGTGGTGCTGGAACATGCGCGTCGCCTGATTAATCAGACGCACGATCTGTTTAACGACATTCAACAGTTCAATGAGAAAGAAGCGGGCGAAGTGAATTTTGGCTGCGGTCCGGCTCCCGCCGCCTGGCTTATGCCGCAGGTGATCGGGGATTTCTCGCGACATTACCCAAAGGTGCGGATGGTTTTTCGCGTCGATAACTGGCAGGCGCTGGGCCATCGGCTGATGGCCGAAGAGCTGGATTTCATCGTGGCGGATATGCGCAACTTTGAATTCGATACCCGCTATCGCGTACAGCCTCTGAGCCAGCACCGCTGGGGATTTTGCTGCCGCAGCGGACACCCGCTGGCGACGCAGGAAGAGATTACCGTCGAGCAGTTCTTTTCCTATCCGCTGGCGGCAACGATCCGCCCACCCAACCTGCACCGCGCGCTGGTGCAACTGAGCGGTAAACTGGATATTCGTACCAGCATTGAATGTGAGAATGGCTACAGCCTGCTGGATGTGGTACGTCATTCGGATGCCATTGGGACGACCAATCATTTCAACGAGCCCGATCGGCATGGTATTCACATGTTGAAGATTGCCGGTCTGGACGACAATACCGACGAGTTTTATACCCATTACGGCATTATTTATCTGGTGGACGCCCGTCTATCGCTGTTGGCGCGCAAGCTGATTGAAACCTTCGTGCAGGTCGATAGCGACCTGCACGGTACACCCGTGGCGCTTACAGCGGAGTGATGCTGAACTCGCGGATTTCCTGACGTGAGAATACCGTCCGAAAGCCGAAATAGCCCAGAGCCGGCGTATTCGGATAGCTGGCATGGAAATAGAGCACATCGTCGACCCAAAAACGGGTTTCCCGCCGATCCACTTCAATCACGATGCGATAGCGATGATGAGGACGCAGCAGATGCGCGGCATCGGTGTACTCGCCGAGCAGCAGGCGCTCGCCGTGACCGTCGTAATAGCGAAAGCGCGTGGTGCTGTTCCAGTTACCGCCCATCCCGACATAGTACAGATTCAGGCTGTCATACTCGTTGAGTTTGCCGTACCGGGTAAACAGATTCGAATGATGCAGGTCGCGCGCGGCCCAGAACTGGTTCAGGTCGGATACGCGGTCGTAAGGGCGATCGGCGACCAGAACTTCTCGCGTAAAGGCGATGCGATAGGTGCCCGAGAGCGGGGCATCCAGCCAGATCGTTAGCCCAGCGGCGCTTTCCAGCGTTAGACGATCTGGCGTGGTCTGGATCGCGGTGCGGTCAGGGTCTTCCTGCTCCACCTGCCAGCGTAGCGGCTGGCCAGTGGGATCCGTGGACCAGAGAAACGTTGAACGGTGTGGTGAATCGATAATTTCACGCGTGCCGTCTGCCTGCGGCGACAGGAGGAGCGTGTTTTCAGTACAGCCTGGGTCAGTCATGGTGATGTCCTGTAGCGTGCCGCCGGGTGGCGGCATTAAGAAGAGGGAATGTCATCCAGCAAGGCCAGCAGGGCGATGGCCGTTAATCCCCACTGGGCGACGGCGTTGGTCGCCAGATTGACGGCTGCGGTGCTGCCGGCATGTTTATGAATGGTGGAATCGATCACCGGCTCATTGATCGGATAGAGCACGATAGGAGGCGTTAAGCGTCGCTGTTCGAGAGTTGGATGGGCGATGCCGCCGCTACCAGCGGTAAACTCTGCCCAGGCGCGCTGCGCCAGCGCGCGATCGTTCAACTGTCGGGCGGCAAAGGCGGTCAGTCGGGCATGTCCCTGAGCCAGATTGAGCTTTTTCACCGTCTTGCCCACGGCCGCACTTAACGCGACGGGGTCGTTATACAGTCGGCAGTAGTCGAGCCACGCGCGCGTAAAGGCGGGGTCGGGCAACGCCTCAACCAGTTCGCTACAGATTTCCGTCAGACCAAAAACCGCACTCAGATGTGAGATCTCCACCTGATCCGCAGGCGCGGGAAGAAAGCGGCCGGTATCGGGGTCAATGGCCGAACCACCGGTGAAAAAGCCGTGCGGCTGGGCGGCAATGGTCTGCATACTGGTGAGCAGGCGTGCGCGTATTGCCGGATCGCCGTGTCGCTCCCAGGCGGTTAGCCAGACGGCGGCTACCGCACCCCAGTCCGTTCCGAAACTCAGGCTGACGTGATGCGGATCGGCAGGCGATGTCTGCCCGATTTTGCGGCCGGGCAGCACGGTGCCAAGCGTACGCAGCGCCTCAACCTGTTCATCCATCAGTTCACCGATGCGCTCATCGGCGGTGAGGTAGTAGAGAAAGCGGCGGTTGGCGACGGTAGAAATACGCAGCTGTTTGGCGCTGTCGCCCCAGTGGCGCACATTGTGCCGCGACCCCAGCGGACTGAAGCGTCCCAGATGGTGTACGTCCACTTCGCCCGTGTGGCGCGTCATGGCTTCCGCCATGCGAAACGCCTCGGCGCGCCCGCTGTGTAGGAAGTAATACCAGAGCCACAGATCGGTGCTGAGTTCCGAGTTATCCCACGCGTAGCCGCCCACGTCGTAGCGCCAGACGTGACGGTCGCTGTCATAGGTGTGCATCACGTCGCCGAAATCCCAAAAGCCGTACCATTTGCGCTGTTCGACTTCCTGCTGATAGACGTCGAAATACGCATCCAGCTGTTTCTCCAGCCTGATGCGGCCGGGCGTGGTGGCAGAGGAAGAAGGGGCGGAAGCGGGTGCCCACAATGGGCCAAATGCCTGCGCGTGGTGCAGAGCTTGTGCGTCCGCCACCAGCAGCGGCGGTTGCTGCATGCGTCGCGCCCGATTCACCAGATTTTCCGCGTCTGGCGTTGCGGGCAGCACATCGATAAACAGTTCGCTGGTGCGTGCCACGCCGACCGCCGAACCGAAGCCCGGTTCGTAATCTTCGTAGGTGATCGCCAGCCCTTCACGCTGTTTGTCATGGGTATCCTGACCCAGCCCGTCGTGATAAAAGCGCATATCCATCGGTTCTGCCCACGGTGACCACAGCCAGAGCGTGACGGTCGCCACGTCGGTGTGGGCATTGTCGATTTCCAGACTAGCGGGATAGCTCTGCCAGAAATTTCGCAGGCTGAACGCCACGCCGCCTTTCGGCGTACCCAGATAGCCGACGCCCGCTGCTCGTTCGCCCGTGGCGGAAAGGAGCCAGCCCTGTCCGGCAGCAGTGCGTTTGTGTATCTGGAAACCGTCAGGGTGGTGCTGCGTCAGGCGGTAGCTGCCAAACGCGGGTATGTAATCCAGCCGTTTCCCGACTTCTGGTGAAAAATCCGCTATCGGCGGCGTGGCTTGCCCCGCCAGCTGTGCCGCAATAACGGCTGCGCCGGGATCGCGACGTAGTCCACTCAGGCCGCGTACCGCCTCACGAAAGAGCCCGCCCTGATCCGAAACAAAACGTACGTGGCGATCGTGCAGTTCTCCCTGTAGCGGAACGTCGAACGCCAGACCAAGCCCTTTCAGGCTGAGGTGGTCGTCGTCGTTGTCATAGATCAGCGTGTGTATGACGCGCAGCGAGTCGGTGTTCGCATAGCTATACAGCCGGATAATAAAGGGGATGTGCGTCACCCCTTGCGGCTGCGCGTGGTGTGTACCGCGTAGCGCAATCACCGTCCGCTGCGGTCCATTTTGCTCCACCGTGACCGTCTCGATCACGCCCTGAT
The DNA here is from genome assembly GCF_014946775.2 of Pectobacterium quasiaquaticum. Taxonomy (NCBI): domain Bacteria; kingdom Pseudomonadati; phylum Pseudomonadota; class Gammaproteobacteria; order Enterobacterales; family Pectobacteriaceae; genus Pectobacterium; species Pectobacterium quasiaquaticum. Next base: position 141,819 of record NZ_CP065177.1, read on the forward strand.
AGGCATCCTGCGTCAGCGTGCTATCCGTCTCCGTGCCTCGCTGCATGCGCAGCACCAGCCTGCCGTTGGTTAACGCCAGCCGATTATTTCGCCAGATCTCTTCGATCAGACGGGGGCCAGAACGTGGAATCATGCAGCGAATGTGTCCGGTATCCACCGTCCAGCCATGGGCATGTTCGCTGACCATCCCAGAACTCGATGGCTCCTCTGCTGTGGCTGTCGGCCGCAGCCTTAGCCCGTCTTCCGGCGGGGTGTCACCGCCCAGCGCATGTGCTGACCATTTAATCGAGCCGTCCGGCCAGCGAGCCAATGGCCAGCTTTGCAGGTCATAAGCTCGCTGCTGTGCATCATGCAGTTGGAAACCGCTGTCGTTGCGCACGGCCCCCTGCGGCCAGGGGACGCCCCAGGTCACGCCGGTGAACGCGAGAGGGCGTTTCCCGTCCAGCCAGCGCAGGCTGACTTGCGGCACCACTTCACCAGCGTAGGCTGAGGCAAGCGGCGCGGCGGCGTGCGCCGATCTCCAGAACGGTGCCGACAACGCCAGCAGCGTGCTGTCGCGCAGGAAGCGCCGGCGTGAGTAAGCCATCTTGTCCATGACGTTAGCCCTTGAAATCGTAGCCGACGGAGATCCCAACCATGCGCGGTTCACCAATCACGCCCGTTGTAGCGCTGGAGCCTCTGACGGAGCGGTAGTAGTTTTTATCCAGCGCGTTTTTCACCCACAGAGACACATTCCAGCGGTTGTCACCTTGCTTGCCGCTCAGCCCGCTAGACAGGTTGAGGACACCGTACGAGGGAATGCGGTTGGATTCGGAGTCGTCGAGCGTGCCGTAGGCCCAGCTCCGCCATGACCATTGACCGGAAACTGAGGCTTGCAGGTTATTTGGCGTATCCCATTGATAACGTACGCGGGTGTTGTAGCTCAGAGTTGGGGATTTAAAGACGCGCTTTCCAGACATATCGCACGAGACGGCGGAGATTTCTGCCGGGCAGCGGGCGTTAGGGAAATTCAGGTAGCTGGCATCCAGAACAGTACCGGCCAGACTGATGCTCAGGCCGTCAACGGGGTGCAGCGTTAACTGCGTTTCGCCGCCGCGCGAGCGGAATTTCCCGGCGTTAATCAGATAGCTGGTATCCGTTTCCTCGTCATAGGCATTGTTCTGGAAATCTTCGACGACGCTCCAGAACAGCGCGGTATTCCATTCTACTTTGCGTTGTAGCCAGTGGGTTTTCACCCCCAGTTCCGCTGAACGGGTTTTCTCTGGATCGACGTACAGCGAATCAATCCCCAGTTGCCTTGCTGCCCCAGATGATACATTTAGGCCACCGGATTTTTCCCCGTAGCCTAGCGTGACGTAAGGAGTCACATTCGGTGCCGCGAACCAGTTCAGGCTGATGGAACCCGAAGGCAGGCGGTTGGTTTGCGATAGCGGGCCGGAGTCAAAGGTGGCACGATTTTTACGCTGGAATGTTCCCTCTTTCTTTTCATAGGTTTGACGTAGACCGACAATGACATCCAGTTTATCGGCGGCATGCCAAGTCCCGCGGCCATAGACGGAATAGACGGTGTCATCCAGTGTGCCAAAGCGCTGAACGTTAATGCCCTGATAGCCATTTCCGACCCACGTCCGCACGCGGTTGTCGTTGTAGTAGCGACTGTTTGCCTCGGTATCGAGGTTCTCACCCCAGTAATCGACGCCCACTGAATAATCGAAGGTATTGCCTTTGGGCGAATCGAGCCAAAAACTTTGCGACCAGACGCGATCGCGTACGTCAGCGCCGCTGTCGCGATAGAGTGGGATATTCCAGTTATCTGCCGTGCTGGGCAGCACACGGAAATAGCGCAGTGATGACAATGAATTGAGGCTATAACCGCTCTTCAGTTTCCAGTTGGCTTCTACCGAGCCGCCGCCTTGTGCAACGCGAATCACGTTCTCGTCATCCATCGCGACCTGACGACCACCGACAACCTTAAGGCCAGTTTGTTGCGCACGGGTGCGGAATGCATCGGTTGCACTCACCAGTACTGAGACCGGACGCTGGGTGGAATCGCTGTAGTCGCCAGTAATTCGGAGGCTAAAACTGTCATTGGGCTGATACAGCAACTGGCCGCGCACACCGTTATTGGTGCTACCTCCGAGCTTATGGCCGTTTTCGATATTCGTGACGTTTCCGCCACGCTCCGTGCGTGACAGGTTGATGCGTCCCGCCCAGTGCTCGCTGAGTGGCCCAGACGCCATCAGTTTGGATTGCAGATAGCCGCGCTGCCCGAACGATTGTTCCAGTGAATATTCAGGCGTGAAGGTCGGCTTGCGGGTGCGAATATCAATCGCGCCGCCGGTGGTATTGAAGCCGTAGGCCGCGCCCTGCGGGCCTTTCAGCACGCGGGTGCTGTCGATATCCAGCAAGTCATTAGAGATGACGCCGGGGCGGGACAAGTAAACACCATCGACAAACAGCCCCACGCTGCCCGGCATACCGATGTTGGTGCCGCTCTCGCCGCCGTCGCCAATCCCGCGAATAGTCACGGTGGTGTCCATTACATCGACGGTATCGACATCCAGCCCTGTTACCAGTTGCGACAGTTCTTCAAAGCGGTAGATCCGTTCTTCTTCGAGCGTTTTGCCATCGATCACCGATGCCAGCGTGGTCGGTGGTTGAACAGGCGTACGCTGAGCATTCACTTTCACACGCTTTAGTTGAACGGGGGCGGCGGTTGCTGCCTCGGTGCCGGGTGTGATCTGTTGTGATGGGTTATCCGTTGTGATTTGCGGATCGGCTGCTCGTGCCATCGCGGGAAGCGTTAAGACGCAGCTCATTAAAAGGCCTGACGTTATTTTGCGCTGGTGTTTTTTTAAATACTGTTGGTGTTGTTTTAAATACATAGCTTCTTCCGAATTGAGTCAATAGGCTGCCGATTGCCGTGAAATTCACGGCAATACGTGGGCTATAATCTTTTGGGGGGAATAAATTACTGAGTTGCTTTCAGATAAGAATCATCCAGCCATTTATCGACATCAAAAGGCTGTCGAATAAGGCGTGATTCATAGGCCAATGTGACGGCACGTTTTAGTTTTTCCACAAAGGCCCGATCCAATTCGGGTGAAAGACGCTCGGTTAATGGCGGCAATGTATCCCATTCGACGCGTAATATATTTTCCGGATACCCTGATTGGGTAGCTAAGAGTCGAATAAACTCATCTTTATTTTTCTCATCGCTCGCCCAGTTTGCCGCTTCTCGTTGGACTTTGACCAGGCGGCGCAGAATATCTTCGTTGCCTTTGGCAAATTTCTCATCCACCAGCAGGAAGCCGCTGAGCTGGCCTGCGCCGTCGAGGTCACGGCTCGACAGCGGAATGTCCGCCAGCCCTTTATCCCGCAGCGAGAGCGTATTGCTGCCGCCCCAGGTGGCGTCAATCTGTCCAGCGGCTAACGCCGCGCTGGCTGCTGCGAAATCGAGATTGATCAGCTTCACATCAGAAGGCTTCAGGCCCTGTGAATCGAGCGCGCTAACGAAGGACAGCTCACCGGCTGTTCCGCGAAAGATACCAATACGTTTGCCTTTCAAGTCGGGGATTTTCTCAATACCGGAGCCTTTCGCTACCGCCAGATAATGGTTGATGCCGCGTGATGCTACGGCGATCACGCGCGTATCCAGACCGCGAGAGCGACCGATAATGCTGGCTAAATCACCCAGATAGGCCACGTCAACCTGATGGTTGCCAAACGCTTCGTTGATGACGGGGCCTGCGCCTTTGATGAATGTCCAACGGACGCTGATCCCGTCTTTGCCAAACTCGCGCTCCAGCAGCTTCTGGCTGTGAATGACGTCAAGCAGGCCGCCGCCGCTGGGTTTTGTGCCTGCGCCAATGTCTGGTGCGGCAATACGAATTTCAGTAATCGCCGATGTGATGCCTGACCAGGCCATACCCATTGCCAATAAGCCGGTCACTAACCATTTTCGTCCTGATGTTGTCATTTCTTACCCGCCAGTGATGAGGTGTTTGAATGTGAGTGTGCGAATATCAATGTTGTTATTGCGCCGGTTTAGCACGGCGTCATCTCGTTGCAGAACCACATTTAAAGGCTTGGCAATAAACTGACTAATACAAAAAAAGCATTATTATTTTTAGTAAATAGCTAAATCAGCATTCATCGCTTATTTCATCACTATGCAGCGAACGAAAAAAAACTATTCCAACTATGCATTAGCCTATCGGGACTTATTACCTTTAGTTTGTCGTTAGGCGATGAATACCATTATCTTTCCAATTAAATAAATATCGATATACAGATACATACGTTGACTTTATTAAGCACTCGAGAAGAATCGATTATTCCACCGCTATTTCAGGTCATCTATCCATGACGCCTGCAATGTGAAGTATGACGGGTATAAATAAACACGGTCAGGAGTCCACCATGACGGAATTACTCTATGCGGGAGCGGCGTCAGTATCCCGGTCTTATTCACCGGAGCCGACTCCGCACGCCAGCCGGGTGAGCGGCGTCGTGCAGCCGCGCTTGCCGATGTTGAATACGACGGTATCGTCCCGACCTGAACGCTGGCTGGCGGTGGTCGCGACGTTGCTATTGCACGCGGCGGTACTGGCGTTATTCAACAGCGCATCGACGCCGCCCGTTACGGTACCTGCCCGACCACAGCCTGTCAGCGTCGAGCTGGTTGCTGCGGTTGCCGAACCAGTGCCGCAACCCCAACCTGTCGAACCTGAACCTATTGAGCCTGACGTCGTAACGCCACCGCCGGAACTCGTTCCGCCGCCCGTGGACAAGCCGGTGGATGACAACGCGCTGTTGCCGCCGAAACCTGAAAAAAAGGAACCCGAGAAAAAAGAGCCTGAGAAAAAGCCTGAACCCGCGCCTAAAAAGGTCGCGGTGAAAAAGAATCCGCCCGCACCGACGCCAAAATCTCAGGCTGAAACGGTATCGGCAAGTGCCCCGGTAACGCCAGCTCCGGTGGCGCAACAGGCGGTCGCACAGCCCGTTGACGCGCCGTTGACGCCGCCGCTCGCGAATGCTGATTACCTGCACAATCCCGCACCGCCTTATCCCGACGTGGCGATTAGCCGTGGTTATGAAGGTACCGTGCTGTTGAACGTGCAGGTGCGTGCCGACGGCAAGGTGCAAACCATTCGTATCCATCAATCAAGCGGCTATCCCTCGCTGGATGACGCCGCCAGAGACACGGTGCGGCGCTGGTCTTTCGTTCCGGCACGCCGTGGCAGTCAACCGGTTAGCGGCTGGGTGGTTGTTCCCGTCGATTTTTCGCTAAATTCATGAGGTATTGGTTATGACGCTCGGACACATTGAACTCTTTTCTGCGGAAGGCGCAGTGATTCTGTTGCTGCTGTTGTTTTCTCTCGTCACCTGGGGATTGGGGCTACTGAAATTCGTCCAATATGGGCGGGCGCAGCGGCGCGATCGACGCTTTCGTGCCGCCTTCTGGCAGCAGGATGACGTCAGCCAGACGCCAGAAACCAGCGCAAAACAGCCCGGTTCCCTCGCCAATCTGGCGCTGGCCGCCGTTAAAGCACCGGAGCGGATCAGCGGGCAACTTGCTCTGAATATTCATCTGCCCGATCGGGTTGAGCGCGCGCTGCAACAGCAGATCCAGCGTGAACGCCGTTCGCTGGAAAGCGGGCTGGCGGTTCTGGCCAGTATCGGCAGCACGTCGCCGTTTATCGGCCTGTTTGGCACCGTGTGGGGGATTATGGCCGCGTTGCAGGAAATTGGGCTTTCTGGTTCTGCCAGTCTCGACACCGTTGCGGGGCCGATTGGCAACGCGCTGATTGCGACCGGGATAGGGATTGCTGTCGCCGTTCCTGCGGTGCTGATTTACAACTACTTTTTACGTCGCCTCAAGCTGGCTGTCGCAGACATGGATGACTTCGCCCATGATGTTTACAGCGTGATGCAGGCACACGATTTTCACGTCAGCACGTTTCATACCAGCGCTGAGCCATCGGCCGCCGCTTTCTCCGTGAAGAACCTGAGAGAGGTAGTGTGATATGGCGTTTACCTCGCGTAATGATGAAGACGTCATGAGTGAAATGAATATCACGCCGCTCGTGGACGTCATGCTCGTGCTGCTGGTGGTGTTTATTGTTACCGCGCCGATGTTGACGAATGCCATTCCGATTCAGTTGCCGAAAACGTCGGCGGTGGCACCGGCCGATCGCGCCGATCCGGTGGTGATCAGCATTGATGGTGAGCAGCGTGTGTTCATCAATAAAGAAAATCTGGCACGCGAACAACTGGTACCGCGTTTGCAGCAGGCTAAAGCAGGTAACGCTGATCTGGTGGTGCAGGTGCAGGCGGACAAAGAGGCGAATTACGGCGAGGTTGCCGCGCTGCTGGCCGATGTCGAGCAGGCGGGGATTACGCGTCTATCCCTGCTAACGCAAAAATAACGTAGCCGGATACCGACGATCATGATGCCTAAATACCTGTTGCGGATACGCTCCGCCCCTGACGCTTCGCTGACCGCCACGCTGTCAGCGGGATATTCCGCGTTGGTCATTTCATTAGTCGTGCCGCTGCTGGTCCTTGCTTGCTGGTGGCTGGCCAGTCGTCACGGGTGGATGTCTGAACAGATTCTTCCTTCGCCGCTGGCAGTCATCGATAGCGCGCGGGCTTTTATCCCCGAAGAGCTGATTCACCAGTTGCCTATCAGCCTGATACGGCTGGTGATTGGCTTTAGCGGCGGGATCGCGCTGGGTCTGGTGCTCGGCAGCTTGTTTGGCCTGAATCGCCGGTTGAATGCGCTGTTTATGCCGCTCTTCACCGTCATCGCGCAGATCCCGACGCTGGCCTGGATTCCGCTTTTGATGTTGTCACTGGGTATCGGTGAAGCGCTGAAACTGGTGGTGCTGGTGAAATCGGTAACGGTGCCGGTTACGCTCTACACGTGTGCCGGTATTCAACAGACGCCACAAAAGCTGCATGAAATGGCGCGTAGCCTGCGTTTACCCCCCGCCGCTTTCCTGCGTTACCTGATTCTGCCTGCGATGCTGCCTTATGTGATGACGGGCATTCGGCTGGCGTTTTCTACCGGATGGGTCGCCTTGATCGCGGTCGAGCTGCTCGCATCTAGCGAAGGGCTGGGCTATCTGCTGGTACAAAGCCGCCAGCTATTTATGCTGGATTTGGTGTTTGTCTGCATTTTGATTATTGGAATACTGGGATTTGCCGGGGAGCGTGTGCTGCTGAAGCTGGAGCGTCGCTGGATTCACTGGCCTGCACCAGTGCTGGGGCGCGATAGCCTGAGCACTACGCTGCCGAGCCTGTCGATGACGCCTTGGTTAGTGCCACTGGTACTGGTTGTGCTGTGGCAGGTGAGCAGCGTGCACGAGTGGGTGAACGTGGCCTTTCTTCCCGCACCGAGCAGCGTGGTCGACGCGCTGTGGACGGGGCTGGTTCAGGGCGGGCTGTCGGCCGATCTTCATGCCAGCCTGCTGCGTGCGCTACAGGGCTTTGTGCTGGGCAGCGCGATCGGCGTGCTGGTCGGTGCGTTACTTGGCGGTTGGCGTATCGCCGACAGGCTGTTTAATCCGGCGCTGTCCGCGCTGCGCTGCGTGGCGCTATTTGCCTGGCTGCCGCTGATCACCGCCTGGTTTGGTTTAGGGGAGAGCGCCAAAATCGTGTTTATCGCCGTCGCGGCGTTCTTTCCTGTGATGCTGGCAACCTGTCAGGGGATCGCCCAGCTTCCGCCTGCGCTATTGGAAGTGGCGCAGGTGCTACGTCTGACGCCGGTGCAGACGCTCCGAATGTTGATACTGCCCAGCGTATTGCCGCCGCTGTTTTCCGGCCTGCGGCTGGCGCTGATGCATGCGTGGACGGGCGCGATTGGCGCAGAGTATTTCATGCCGTCGGGAGAGGGATTGGGCGGCATGATGATTCGCGCACAGCAGTTGCTTGAATCCGATCGCATCATGGCTGGCGTGGTGCTGATTGCTGTGGTGGCCGCGCTGTTTTCCCGATTGATTACCTTGTCTGAACGGCGGCTGACCCGCTGGCGCTTTGCGTGACCGTTAACGGAGAATCTATGTCCCTGCATTTTCAGCATATTACTAAACATTTTACCGTCAACGGCGCGCCGCTGACGGTGTTACAGGACATCGATCTGTCGCTGCATTCTGGCGAACTGGTTGCGGTCATCGGTGCCAGCGGCTGTGGTAAATCGACGCTGCTGCGTTTGGCCGCCGGGATTGATACCACAGAACGTGGACGCATTCTGATTGGTGAGCGGCCTGTACAGGGTATTCCCGATGATGTCAGTCTGGTGTTTCAGGAGCCGCGCCTGTTTCCGTGGCTCACCGTGACGGACAATATCCGCCTCGGTATGCTTAATCTCACGCTTTCCCCAGCGGAAGTTGCGCAGCGAATTGCCCATTATCTCCAGATGATGGGGCTGGAAGGCTTTACTGACGCGTGGCCGCATCAGCTATCAGGAGGAATGGCGCAGCGTGTGGCAATTGCTCGTGGGCTGGTGTCGACGCCGCGTATTCTCTTGTTGGATGAACCTTTTGGTGCGCTGGATGCGCTGACCAAACAGCAGTTACAGGAGCGTCTGGCGGAAATACGCCAGCAAACGGACTTGACGATCCTGCTGGTGACGCACGATGTGGAAGAGGCGGTTTTTCTGGCTGACAGAGTAGTGGTGATGTCGCCCCGACCTGGCCGGATTAGCGCAATTTTGCCCGTGACGTTGCCCTATCCTCGTGACCGCACCAGCCCAATGCTGTTGGAACAGCGGCAAGTGGTCAGTCAGGCGCTACATCAGGCGGATACTATTGAAGCCTGATGCTGTTGCCTACCGCTTTCTCTCAATCTTAATCATTGATAGAAACCGCCGTGGAAAAGGCGGTTTTTCTTTTCTGCTCGTCACGCGAGATCATTCATTTTCAGCATAGTGAAGTCTCGTCATTAACTGGCATAATGCGCATGTCATTTTCGGTCAATACCTTAACGGAACGTTCCCGTCGGGCATGAGTCGGCGTGTTGGCCTACACTCGTTAAGGCCGTGCCGGTTAGTGCCGATGCATAATCGTGACCGAGAGAAACACTTATTGCCGATACTCGCCGGTAAGAAAGGGCGGGTATATATCGTTATTATTGAGGTTTTCGCATGAAAAAAGTTACCGTTGCCGCAACACAAATGGCGTGTTCCTGGGATCTGCCCAAGAATATCGAAAACGCTGAAAAACTGGTGCGACAAGCGCATGCAAAAGGCGCGCAGGTTATCCTGATTCAGGAACTGTTTGCCGCACCGTATTTCTGTATCGATCAAAGCCCGGAGCACTATGCGCTGGCGCAGGAGCTGGAAACCAGCCCGCTGATTAAGCATTTTTCCGCACTGGCGGCGGAGCTGAACGTGGTGCTGCCGTTGAGCTTCTTTGAGCGTGCCAATAACGCCTATTACAACTCGCTGGTGATGATTGACGCGGACGGCGCCGTGCTGGACGTTTACCGCAAAACGCACATTCCGAACGGCCCGGCGTATCAGGAGAAGCAATTCTTCATTCCGGGCGACACCGGCTTTAAAGTCTGGCAGACGCGCTACGCAAAAATCGGCGTGGGCATTTGCTGGGATCAGTGGTTCCCGGAAACCGCCCGCAGCCTGGCGTTGCAGGGCGCAGAGCTGATTTTCTATCCGACCGCGATTGGTTCCGAACCGGCTTACCCGGATATCGACAGCCAGCCGCACTGGACTCGCGTTCAGCAAGGTCACGCCGCCGCGAATCTGGTGCCGGTGATCGCATCCAACCGTATCGGTACCGAAGCCAGCAAATACATCGACGGTCTGGAAATGACGTTCTACGGTTCGTCCTTTATTGCCGACCAAACGGGTGCGCTGCTGGTTCAGGCCAACAAGACAGATGAAGCGATTCTGGTGCATGAATTTGATTTAGAAGCCATTGCTGCACAGCGTGCGTCATGGGGGCTGTTCCGCGACCGTCGCCCGGACATGTACGGCACGATTGCCACCTCTGACGGCAAGACCCGGAGATAAGTGATGTCACAGCTAGCTACTCCCCATCTCACCACGCCGCATCAGGATGGTTTTGCGATGCCTGCCGAATGGGCACCGCATGATGCCGTGTGGATGATTTGGCCGTATCGGACCGATAACTGGCGCGAACAGGGCGTTCCGGCGCAGAAAACGTTCGCGCGCGTCGCGGAAGCCATCGCCCAGAACACGCCGGTGATCATGGGCGTGCCTGCACGCTACATGGCGGATGCGCAACAAGTGATGCCGGTGAACGTCACGCTGGTGGAAATGGAAAGCGATGACGCCTGGATGCGTGACACCGGTCCAACCATCGTGCTGAATCAGGCTGGTGAACGTCGGGGTATCGACTGGCAGTTCAACGCCTGGGGCGGCGAGCTGGGCGGTCTGTACGAAGACTGGCGTCAGGATGAGAAAGTCGCGGCACAGGTGCTGGACTATCATCAGGCTGCACGTTATGCCGCACCGCTGATTTTGGAAGGCGGCTCGATCCATGTCGATGGTGAAGGCACCCTTCTGACTACGGCGGAATGCTTGCTCAATCCGAACCGTAACCCGCATTTGAGCAAAGCGGAAATCGAACAGCTGATGCGTGATTACCTCAGCATCTCGACGATTATCTGGCTGGATGAGGGCGTGTACAACGACGAAACCGACGGGCATATCGATAACATGTGCTGTTTCGTGCGTCCCGGTGAAGTCGCGCTGCACTGGACGGATGATGAAAACGATCCGCAGTATGCACGCTCCGTCGCGGCCTATGAGGTACTGTCGGCCGCGCGGGATGCGCAAGGGCGTGAGCTGAAAATCTGGAAACTGCCTGCACCCGGCCCGCTGCATGCGACCAAAGAGGAAGCGCAGGGTGTGGACAGCGGCGATGCGATTGAACGTCTTGCTGGCTCGCGTCTGGCGGGGTCTTACGTGAATTTCCTGATCAGCAATCAGCAGATCATTTTCCCACTGCTGGATGAGAAGACGGATGACGTTGCACGCGATCTGCTGCAACAGATGTTCCCTGGCTACTTGATTAGCGGCGTGCCTGCGCGGGAAATCCTGCTGGGCGGGGGAAATATTCACTGCATTACGCAGCAAATCCCTGCGGCGAAGTAACGGTCGAGCCGTTAACTGACGGTTTAAAAGAAGGGTACAGACAGGGATATCCGTTATAAAAAAACGCTGGGAGCGTTTTTCAACGTTGCGCAAGCAACGGCCCGAAGGGTGACGGATAGGGATATCCGTCATAAAAAAAGCCGGTTGGCGCGATAGCGTGAACCGGCTTTTTGATCGGACGAACCTTTGTCCGCCCATTTTCGATAAAGCTTAGCCGCGTTTAGCGTCGGCTGCTGCTTTCACGATGACAGCAAAGGCGTCAGCTTTCAGTGATGCACCGCCAACCAGCGCGCCATCGATGTCCGGCTGGGTGAACAGCTCGGCAGCATTCGCCGCATTCACCGAACCGCCGTACTGGATGATTACTTGTTCAGCAACGGCAGCATCTTGCTTAGCGATGTGGTCACGGATGAATTTGTGAACAGCCTGAGCTTGCGCAGGAGTCGCAGACTTGCCGGTACCGATAGCCCATACAGGTTCGTAGGCGATAACGGTGTTTTCAAATGCTTTCGCGCCCAGCGTATTCAGCACAGCGTCCAGTTGACGCGCACAGACGGCTTCCGTCTGGCCTGCTTCGTTTTCTGCTTCGGTTTCGCCAATGCACAGTACCGGAATCAGACCGGCATCTTTCAGCACGCCAAATTTCTTCGCAATGAATTCATCGCTTTCTTTGTGGTAGGTGCGGCGCTCAGAGTGGCCGATGATGATGTATTTCGCGCCGATGTCTTTCAGCATCTCGGCAGATGTTTCGCCGGTGAAAGCGCCGGAAAGGTTCACGTCAACGTTCTGCGCGCCCAGCGCAATGCGGCTGCCGGCCAGTTGGTGATTAGCTTGATCGAGGTAGATAGCCGGTGGTGCAATCGCTACGCCACAGCCGTCAACGGTGCTGAGCTCTTTACGCAGGCCCGCGATCAGTTCGTTGACCATGTTAGTGCTGCCGTTCAGCTTCCAGTTACCCATAACTAATGGATGTCGCATCTTTTTTCCTCCAGCCGGAATCGCGAATGAATCAATATGTTAATAAATCAAGGTGTTAATGAACCGATGTATAAATTTTACTGCCGACAGGCAATATGACCTGCGCACAGTATAGAGACGAAATGTGACCGTGGCTCTGTTTTTCGTCATGAATTACCGTGCTGATCACGGTTCAGATAGCGTTAGCTTAATCGGTTCAACAGCAAAAGTTAGCCCTTTTTCACCATCATCTGCAACAACATAACGCAAAGCTCCTTCCGTTTGCTGATAAAAGCGCTGTCCCTTGCCTTTTTCCAGCAGTCCGGTGACTTTTTTCACACTCTGTTCTTCCGTCAGTGACGGTGCGAATGTGCGCGCCAGCGCAGCCATATAGTCGATGGCCTGCTTACGACGCACCGCGGTTTCTTGTTCACTTTGCGGTTGCGGTAGCCAGGTAATTTGCAGCGTTTTGATTTTCCCGGTGCCTTTTTCCAACGCGGTTGAGGCATAGAGGTTGTCGTTGATCCGGCTGGCGGCGCGGGTCAAGATGCTGGTGATATTACCGGTGTCGACAACCCTAAATTCCCCGATCGGCAGCGTCGGATTACTCAGATTATAGCGAGAACGAAACTGCGTGATGGTTTGATCGAAGGTAGGGGCACCAGCCAGCAGATACGGCGCATTGGCTGAGGTTTTAGGCGGGAACGTCGGATCGGCTCCTGCGTGAGTCTGGTACAGCACTAGCGATGATAAAACCAAAAGTGAAGCGATGCGTTTTCGTGTCATAGGGATTCGGGTCAACCACTGCAGAAGATGTCCAGGCCGCTAACGGCGGAATACGTTTGATTAAAACGGCATTTGTGCGTCGTTGTCAAAAATAGTGCGTCGTTGTCAAACATAGTACGTCGTTGTCAAACATAGTACGTCGTTGTCAAAAATAGTACGTCGTTGTGAGAAATCACACGTGGCTGACAAAAATCGCGTAAAGATTGCGGGCAACTGTCTCGGTTGAGGTAAAATCAGCCAGCGTAAAATACAGATTAATTCGGCCAGAGAGGCCGACAATTCAGGGCGTTATCGTTAATGACATTACAGCAGTGGTGCTTCTCGTTTAAAGGCCGAGTCGGTCGTCGTGATTTCTGGCTTTGGATGGCGATTTGGGTCGCATTGATGGCGGTGCTGTTTACGCTATCTGGCCAAAGCTGGCTGGATACGCAATCGACGGCGTTTGGTTTGGTGGTATTACTGTGGCCGACGGCGGCGATCATGGTGAAACGGCTGCATGACCGTAATAAGAGCGGCTGGTGGGCGCTTCTGCTCGTGGTGGCGTGGATGTTGGTTTCGGGGAATTGGACGATGTTCTCGCCCATCTGGCAATGGGGCATTGGCCGTTTCTTGCCGATCCTGATTGTCGTGATGACGCTGCTCGACTGCGGCGTTTTTCTGGGGACAAAAGGAGAAAACCGCTTTGGAGCAGCGGCGGAGCCGTTTCGTTTCCGCCGCTAGTTGGTATAAAACGCGGTTTACCAATAGTTTTCGGCGGTCATATGGCCGGGCCTGCGGCGCAGGTGCTTGGTCATTTGGCGCTCTTCTTTCAGCAACAACTGAGTGTCGCGTACCATCTGCGGGTTGCCGCACAGCATGACGTGGCTTGTCGCTGCATCCATCGGCAGGCCCACGGCGGCTTCCAGCGTACCGCTGCTGATAAGCTGGGGAATGCGGCCCGTCAGCGAGCCCGTTTCTTCTTCTCGACTGACGACCGTTTGAATACGCAGTTGACCGTGGTAGCGCTGCTGTAACTGCTGCATTAGCGGCAGATAACTCAGATCGCGTGAGAAGCGGGCGGCGTGTACCAGCACGATATTCTTAAAACGCTCCAGACCCTTGCCTTCCTGAAGAATCGACAGATAAGGGCCGATACCCGTCCCTGTTGCCAGCATCCACAGCGTTTCGCAATCAGGCACTTCTTCCAGCACGAAAAAGCCAGCAGCCTCTTTGACGATCAGGACGTCTGAGCCGGGCTGCAACGCATGCAGATGCGGGCTGAGCTTACCTTCTGGCACCGTCACCAGATAGAACTCAAGCGTGGGATCGCTGGGCGCATTCACGTAGGAATAAGCGCGCTGCACCTTCTCGCCATCAATCTCCAGCGCCAGTTTGCCATACTGCCCGGCAGTGAATGCATCGGTGGGCGCGTGAACCCGAATGCTAAACAGACTTTCTGTCCAGTTTTCTACCTGAACTACCTTGCCTGTCACCCATTCAGCCATATTTTTCTGCTCCTGTTGTACCCGTCATACTTCAAGCTGCATGTGCGTTGTTCAAAACGATAACGTTTTGTCCTGCAGCTCGAATTATTTAGGGTATTGACGCCACTATTCGTGCATCTACGATACGCCATTTATTAACAACTGTGAAACAATCAGTCCCCCGATCGGTGGTCAGCTACAGCAGGAACTCGTGCAGCATACGATCCTTACGATCCAGATAGTGCGTCGATTTAATCCGGCGGATCGTGCGGGATTTGCCGCGGATCAGCAGCGTTTCGGTCGTTGCCATATTGCCTTTACGCGCGATCCCGTCCAGCAAATCACCTTTGGTGATGCCAGTTGCAGAGAAAATCACGTTATCGTTGCGCGCCATGTCATCAAGCTTGAGGACGCCACCGGCTTCGATGCCCATTTGGCGGCAGCGTGCCAGCTCATCTTCACCGATACGGCGGTTTTCAGCACTATCGCCTTTGACCTGATGACGGGCGAGCAAACGCCCCTGCATGTCGCCATCAAGCGCGCGGATAACGGCTGCTGAAATTACGCCTTCTGGCGCGCCGCCGATGCCGTATAGCACGTCAACTTCGCTGTCTGGCATGCAGGTGAGGATGGACGCCGCAACGTCGCCGTCTGGGATCGCGAACACTTTCACACCCAACTGCTGCATGTCCGCGATACAGGTATCGTGGCGCGGTTTAGCGAGTATAGTCACCGTTAATTGGCTCAGCGGTTTACCCAGCTTCAGCGCGACATTAAGCAGGTTGTCTGCCAGCGGCAGGTTGAGGTCAATCGCGCCTTTTGCCTCGGGGCCGACAATCAGCTTTTCCATGTACATATCTGGCGCGTGCAAAAACGTGCCTTTTTCGCCAACGGCCAACACGGCCAGCGCGTTCGCTTGACCCATTGCCGTCATCCGTGTGCCTTCAATCGGATCGACGGCAATGTCGACGGCATCGCCCTGACCGGTACCGACCTGCTCGCCGATGAACAGCATAGGCGCTTCGTCGATTTCCCCTTCACCGATGACAATCTGACCGTTGATATTGACCTGATTCAGCATGATGCGCATTGCCTGTACGGCAGCATTGTCGGCGGCATTCTTGTCGCCACGGCCTAACCACTTATAGCCTGCCAGCGCGGCTGCTTCGGTGACGCGCGAGAACTCGATGGCTAATTCACGTTTCATAAATACCTGTCTATTGTCGATCGGGAAAGGAAGAGATGTGGGCAGGATTTTATCACAACGATGTAGGGAGGCGGTTGGGCGATAGGGAAAAAACGGGCGCGACAGGCGCGCCTGATGTGGATAGATGCGTTGGCGGATTACGCGTCGTGGTCTTCCCAGTTACGAGCACGAGCCACGGCTTTCTGCCAGCCGCTGTAGCGCACGTTGCGCTCTACCGTTTCAATGCTGGGGCGGAATTCACGCTCGATCGTGGCTTTGCTCTTCACTTCATCCAGATCGTTCCAGAAGCCTGTCGCTAAGCCCGCCAGGAAAGCGGCACCCAGTGCTGTGGATTCACGCACTTCTGGACGTTCCACGCGCGTGCCGAGAATATCGGACTGGAACTGCATCAGGAAATTGTTGGCGACCGCGCCACCGTCGACACGCAGCGCTTTCAGGCGCGTATTGGCGTCCGCCTGCATGGCATCCAGTACGTCGCGGGTCTGGAAGGCAATCGATTCCAGCGTCGCACGAATGATGTGGTTAGCGTTCACGCCACGGGTCAGACCGAAGATCGCGCCACGGGCATACGGGTCCCAGTAAGGGGCACCCAAACCGGTAAAGGCAGGGACGACGTAAACGCCGTTAGAATCCTTCACTTTCGTCGCGAAGTATTCGGAGTCCATTGAGTCGCCGATCAGCTTCAGCTCGTCACGCAGCCATTGGATGGATGCACCGCCAACGAACACGGAGCCTTCCAGCGCGTAGTTCACTTCGCCGCGTGGGCCGCAGGCGATGGTGGTCAGCAGGCCGTGTTTGGACAGCACCGCTTCTTTACCGGTATTCATCAGCAGGAAGCAGCCCGTGCCGTAGGTGTTTTTCGCCATGCCAGGATTGACGCAAAGCTGGCCATACAACGCCGCCTGCTGGTCACCCGCGATACCGGCGATAGGAATACGCGTGCCGCCTTTACCGCCAATGTTGGTCTGGCCGTAAATTTCTGAAGATGCGCGCACTTCTGGCAACATTTCGCGCGGGATATCCAGCGCTTCCAGCATGCGGGTATCCCATTCCAGCGTATGAATGTTAAACAGCATGGTGCGGGAGGCGTTGGTGTAATCCGTTACGTGAGCACGCCCTTGCGTCATTTTCCAGATCAGCCAGGTGTCGATGGTACCAAACAGCAGTTCACCGCGTTTGGCGCGCTCGCGAGAGCCTTCAACGTGATCCAGAATCCATTTCACTTTGGTGCCGGAGAAGTAGGGGTCGACCACCAGACCGGTGGTGTTGCGCACGTACTCTTCCAGACCGTCTTTCTTCAGCTTTTCGCAAATTTCAGCGGTACGGCGACACTGCCAGACGATGGCGTTATAAATCGGCTTGCCGCTCTCTTTTTCCCATACGACGGTGGTTTCACGCTGGTTGGTGATACCAATGCCTGCGACTTCATCTGCGCTGATGTCGGCTTTAGCCAACACTTCGTTCAGCGTTGAGCTTTGTGATGCCCAAATCTCCATCGGATCATGCTCTACCCAGCCTGCTTTTGGATAGATCTGAGTGAATTCACGCTGTGAAACGCTAACGATATTCGCATCGTGATCCAGTACGATGGCGCGGGAGCTGGTTGTGCCCTGATCGAGCGCGACAATGTATTTTTTTTCCGGGTTCATAAATCCAATCCTGTAATGATTAACCGTGAAATAGGATGGTCGTGGCGTTAAGTTTAACGGCCTTCACGACGCGGGGTACTTTCTGCCTCGGGTTCGCACACATCACATGGCAGATTGTGGCCAATCAGTGCGCGATAGCCGAAGGCACCCAGGCAGGCACCGATAATCGGGCCGAAGATGGGAACCAGGAAGTAAGGAATGTCGCGTGCGCCAGTGAAGGCCACGTTGCCCCAGCCCGCCAGAAACGCGAACAGTTTAGGACCAAAGTCACGCGCGGGGTTAAGGGCGAAGCCGGTCAGCGGCCCCATGGATGCACCGATAACGGCAATCAAAATACCGATCAGCAGCGGAGCGAGTGGCCCGCGTGGGATACCGTTACCATCATCGGTCAGCGCCAGAATCAGGCACATCAGTATGGCGGTGATGACGGTTTCAACCAGCAGCGCCTGCATGACAGAAATGTGTGGGTTCGGATAGGTTGAGAAAATGCCCGCTAAACTCAGGCTTTCGGTGCTGCCGCGCACCATATTGTTGGTTTGTTCATAATCCACGAACAGATTGTGATACAGACCGTAGACCAGTGCAGCGGCACAAAAGGCTCCTGCAATCTGCGCCAGAATGTAAGGCACAACCTTGTGCCCATCGAAGCAGGCAAACAGCCACAGGGCAATAGTGACGGCTGGGTTGAGGTGAGCACCGGAAATGGCGGCGGTCAGGTAGATTGCCATCGCAACCCCCAGACCCCAAATGATGCTGATCTCCCACTGTCCGAAGCTGGCTCCCGCCAGTTTCAAGGCGGCGACACAGCCGACACCGAAGAAAATCAGCAGGCCAGTGCCGAGAAACTCGGCGATGCACTGGCCTTTTAGCGTTGAACGTTCTGCTTGGCTCATATTTTTTCCTGCTGGGTAACATACAGAGTGGTAGGTCTAAGGATACTGTTGGGGCATCCTCTGTTTTAAATGTATTTATGATGTGAATTTATCGTTAGTGCGCGAAAACGAGAAATATCGAAATTTAAATGTGTGTTGTGCGTCAATAAAATGAGCGTATTCGCTTATAAAATGACTCGCGGTGGTTTTTCGCCCACGGTTGATAGTAACGCTCAGGTTAAATTTATTAACACAATAGGGGTAATGGGGAAGCGAACAGGCGTCGTTTTCAGTTTACGCCGCCCATTTTTCCATTTCGGCTTTCCGTTTTTCAGTTTGTACTGTTTGTTTTTCAGTTTGTACTGCCTGTTTTTCAGTTTGTACTGATAGTGTTACGTAAGAAAAGCTGCCACACTCGCGTAGTGGGGGATGTGTGCTAGACAGGTGGCGGTTGGCTACATACAATTTTGCTATGGTCTGTCTTGCCAGCCGTCCCGCGGTCAGGATTATGTTTACGGGCGGATGACGCGACACCGTTGAGTGTTGGTTATGGAGTCCGAAAGCCAGCGTTAACCGATCTTTGCCTTGTTGCGATTAAAAGGGGTTTGAAGAATGTCATTTGAAGTGTTTGAAAAGCTGGAAGCGAAAGTTCAGCAGGCGATTGATACCATCACGCTGTTGCAAATGGAAATTGAAGAGCTGAAAGAGCAGAACAACGCGCTGTCGCAGGATGTTCAGGCGGCAGCGGGTTCACGTGAAGCGCTGGTGCGCGAGAACGAGCAGTTGAAAGAAGAGCAAGTGGTATGGCAAGAGCGCCTGCGCGCGCTGTTAGGCAAAATGGAAGAAGTCTAATAGGACTTTTGACAGCCTGAGAAGCCTGTTTCACTGAAGTAGAACGGTGATAATGGGATAGAAGAGTAAAGCGTCCGCGCCAGGGATGGCGCGGCTCGAGCGTACAGGGATGTATTTACCGCGTCTTTACGATCTACCCATTATCATCGCTCGACGCCATCAATCCCTGACAATGCAACGATATTATTCAATATCCAGCGGGTCTTCCGCCAAAATAATACCGGTATTATCGGCATACAGATGGTCACCGGAGAAAAAGGTGACGCCACCGAAGTTGACGCGAATATCGCTCTCGCCGATGCCTTCGCTACCCGCGCCGACCGGAATGGCCGCCATCGCCTGAATACCGATATCCAGCTCGGCCAAATCGTCAACCTGACGCACCGCGCCATAAACGACAATGCCTTCCCACTCGTTTTGCGCCGCTAACCGAGCGATTTCCGCGTTAATCAACGCGCGGCGCACGGAGCCTCCGCCATCGATCACCAGCACGCGCCCGAGACCGTTCTCTTCAAGGAGATCGAACAGCAGGCCGTTATCTTCAAAACATTTCACTGTGGTGATTTTGCCACCAAATGAAGTACGCCCGCCAAAATTAGAGAACAGAGGCTCAACAACATTCACCTCTTCGTGGTAGATATCGCACAGTTCGGAAGTATCGTATTTCATAGGATTAACGTCTGTTTGCCGCCGGAATCATGAGTATATCCCTTTCTGGCGGCTGTTGGCAAAATCATCAAATGTTAACTTGATGCGTATCAGTAAATACGCACCGCTTTTCGCCTGTGCTTACTTTACCCGCACTAACTCAATATCACGCCGACAGCGAACAGAATGTTGGTCAGCAGCGCGCCTTTCACCGTTTTTTCCAGCATCGGACGCATACTGAATGCGCTGGTTTCACGCAGTACATAGCGTGCCTGCTGAATGAGTAACGGAAGCGTCAGAATAAAGAGCCAGCCTGCCAGACTGTGCAGATAAAACGTTGCAAACAGACCGAGACAAACCGGAGCCAGCAACAGCAGCATCGTATGGTAGAAGCGCGCTTTTTCCGCTCCAAGACGCACTGCTAACGTGTTTTTTCCGCTGATGCGATCGTTATCGATATCGCGCAGGTTATTGATATTCAATACCGCCGTCGCCAACAGACCGCAGGCCGTTGCTGGCAGCATCACGACGCTGTCGAAATACCCAGTTTGCAGGTAATACGACCCTGCGACGCTGAGCCAGCCGAAAAAGATCAGCACCGAAATATCGCCAAGTCCGATGTAACCGTAGGGCTTGTTGCCAACGGTATAGGTGATGGCGGCGAAAATCGCCAGCAGCCCCAGAATCAGGAAACCAAAGATATCCGCTGGCTTTTCACACGCCAGAATCACCAAGCTCACACCGGAAATGATGGTGAGTGCCACGGTCACGATTAGCGCATTGCGTAGCTGTGTCAGTGTAATCGCTCCGGTCTGAATACCGCGCAACGGCCCGATGCGTTCCTCGGTATCGCTGCCTTTTATCGCATCCCCATAGTCGTTCGCCAGATTGGAAAGGATTTGCAGCAGTCCGGCTGTTAACAACGCCAGTAATGCTACGCCCGGTTTAAAGCTACTATGCCAGCTCGCGATCGCCGAGCCGGTGACGATGGACGCAAAAGCTAATGGCAACGTCTTTGGACGCAGGCTATCCAGCCAGGCTTTGGTTTTGCTGCTATGGGTCGATAAGGTCATGGTGTGCTTCAATTTTATTGACGATTCAATTGCGTGAATCATCCGTTTATAAACAAGAAAAGTCAGTGATGGCGCGTCAGAAACAAAAGTGGGAGGCCAACGCCTCCCACTTTATCGTTAATCGTGCGATCCGCGAAAACGGATTATAAGATAAATCGACTCAGATCTTCATCTGCTACTAATTCATCCAGATGATTACGTACGTAATCTGCGTCAATGGTAACACTTTGACCATTCATTTCGCTGGCGTCGTAAGACACGTCCTCGATCAGACGCTCCATCACAGTATGCAGACGGCGTGCACCGATATTTTCGGTGCTTTCGTTGACCTGCCAGGCGGCTTCGGCAATACGGCGGATACCATCGGGGGTGAACGAAATATTCACGCCTTCTGTCGCCATCAGCGCTTTGTACTGCTCGGTCAGCGAGGCGCTGGGTTCCGTCAGGATGCGCTCGAAATCTTCTGTGGTCAGCGCCTGCAACTCTACGCGAATCGGCAGACGCCCCTGCAATTCTGGAATCAGATCGGACGGGCTGGCAACCTGGAATGCGCCGGACGCGATAAACAGGATGTGGTCAGTTTTGACCATGCCGTGCTTGGTGGACACGGTGCAGCCTTCGACCAGCGGCAGCAGGTCGCGCTGAACGCCTTCACGGGAAACATCTGGGCCGGAGCTTTCGCCACGCTTACAGATTTTGTCGATCTCATCGATGAACACGATACCGTGCTGTTCAACAGCTTCAATCGCCTGCTGTTTCAGCTCTTCCGGGTTCACCAGCTTGGCGGCTTCTTCTTCTATCAGCAGCTTGAAGGCGTCTTTAATTTTGACCTTACGGGCTTTCTGCTTCTGTCCTGCCAGGTTCTGGAACATGGACTGGAGCTGGTTGGTCATCTCTTCCATGCCCGGAGGAGCCATGATCTCTACGCCAACAGGGGCGGCTGCCAGATCGATCTCGATCTCTTTGTCATCCAACTGGCCTTCACGCAGTTTTTTGCGGAATGCTTGACGGGTTGAAGACGGCTCCGGTGTGCTTTCAGCCTGTCCCCAGTTGTTTTTCGCGGGGGGAATCAACACGTCCAGAATGCGGTCTTCCGCCATCTCTTCCGCACGGAAGCGGTTTTTTTCGATGGACTGAAGGCGCACCATTTTGATCGCGGAATCTGTCAGATCGCGGATAATAGAGTCAACTTCTTTACCGACATAGCCGACTTCGGTGAATTTGGTGGCTTCCACTTTGATGAACGGTGCGTTGGCTAGCTTCGCCAGGCGACGAGCGATTTCGGTTTTACCGACGCCGGTCGGGCCGATCATGAGAATGTTTTTAGGCGTCACTTCATGACGAAGTGCTTCGTCCAACTGCATACGGCGCCAGCGGTTACGCAGCGCGATGGAAACGGCGCGTTTCGCTTTATGCTGGCCGATGATATAGCTGTCGAGCTCGCTGACTATCTCGCGCGGGGTCATTTCAGACATAGTTGATCCTTACGCCTTGGAGGCTAATTCTTCTATCGTGTGGAACTGATTGGTGTAGATACAGATGTCGCCAGCAATCCCCAGAGATTTCTCGACGATATCACGCGCACCCAGCTCGGTGTTTTCCAGTAAAGCACGCGCGGCGGCCTGTGCATAAGGACCGCCGGAACCAATAGCGATCAGATCGTTTTCAGGCTGCACGACATCGCCATTACCGGTAATGATCAGCGAGGCGTTTTCGTCCGCAACGGCTAACAGGGCTTCCAACTTGCGTAGCATACGGTCGGTACGCCAGTCTTTCGCCAGCTCGACGGCCGCTTTTACCAGATGACCTTGATGCAATTCCAGCTTGCGCTCAAAAAGCTCAAAAAGGGTGAAGGCATCCGCCGTGCCGCCTGCGAAGCCCGCGATGACGCGGTCATGGTAGAGACGACGCACTTTACGCACGTTGCCTTTCATCACGGTGTTGCCCAGAGTGGCTTGTCCATCACCGCCAATGACCACCCGGCCATTGCGGCGTACGCTTACAATTGTTGTCACGAGTCAGTCCCCGTTTGAAGAAAAAGATCCCCGCATGATTCGGGGCACATTGATTTTATAGATGGGGGAAAGCGTGGGGTTTTTCAACCCCCGCTGGCAAGAGGAATACAGTTTGATGCGCCTGCGCCTTTAAGACGTTGGATCATGCTATCTGCGGCAGCACGGTTGTTATAAGGCCCAAGCAGAATACGGTTCCAGCCTCCGTTAGAGGTGATGCGGCTTTCGATACCGGCAAACGCCAGCTGTGCTCTTACCGATTCTGCAGGGTCCATCGTTTTGAAGGAGCCACACTGAATCGCCCAGTGTTGGACTTTCTCGACTTTTGGCGCTTCAGGCTGTTTAACTGGCTGTTGCTTCGGTGCTTCCTGTCTTGGTGCTTCTTGTTTTGGCATGTCTTGTCTGGAAACAACAGGCGCCGTTTGCGTGACTACAGGCGCCCGCGTGGTGGGCTGAGTCGTTACGACAGGCGGCTGCTGCATTAATTGCGTCGGTGGCTTAATCGTCACCTGGGAACGCGGAACCTGCGTCTGGTCGTTATACGGCACCTCGGAAAGCTGTGTTGGCTGACGACGCATATCAGACTGCATCTGTTCCAACAGTTGGCGCTGCTCGTCCGTCAACTGTACCGGCGACTGAATCTCGCCACCTGCGGAAGGCTCCGTTGGTGTGGTGACGCCCAACTGACGGTTTTCCAGTTCTTTAATGTAGCGCCAGCGTTCTTCCGGCTTGGGCGGCAGTCCGTTACCTTTGCCTGCATTCTGATGCGGCAGGATGGGGGATTCGTCCGGTTTATTATGGGCGATAAAGTACAGACCGCCTGCGAAGGTGACCAAAACGGCAACAGCGAGTGCGACCATCGTTTTGGACGCGCCTGAAGCGTTGCTTTTTTTCCGGCTATTTGTCGTTTTCCGATGCGTTCCTGATGAACGTCCTCGGCTCACGTAGTCTCTTTGTGCCACTGTTGTTTCGCTGTGAATTGATAGGTAAATAACATAATTAGGGGGTAATGTTACTGAACCCTCAAATATTTGACCAGCACCTGAAGTCTTAAAGCCGGTTACGGGCGTAATTCGGGGCGGCGACGCTGTCGCGTATGACCAGCTCACTGGACAACAGACGGGAACCGCTTTGTACCGTGTTGCCTTGCAACTGCTCTAAGAGTAGCAGCATTGCCTCGCGTCCGATCTGATAACGGGGCTGGGCGACAGAAGTCAGAGGTGGCCAGCTGTACTGCGCCTGTTCGATATCATCGAAACCGATAACGGAGAGATCGCGTGGGATATCCAGCCCCATCTTTCTGGCCTGCGCCAGCACACCCAGTGCCATGAGGTCGCTGTGACAGAAGATTGCGCTGGGCGGTTGCGGGTGCTGCATCAGCGCAATCAGGCCGTTAATCCCAGTTTCGTAGTTGAAATCACCGCGAAAAATGTACTGGTTATCGATCAGAATTCCATTGCGGCGCAAGGCCTGAACGTACCCCTGCAGGCGATATTGGCTCAGGTGCATGTGCTCCGGACCCGCAATGCAGGCGATGCGCTGATGACCCGCCTGATAAAGATAATGTACGGCTTCAAAGGCGGCGGTCAGGTTATCAATATGCACGGTGGGCAGCGCCAGATCCGGTGAGAACTCATTCGCCATCACCATCGGCGGCAGATTACGCTGCTCTTCCTGGCCTGCGTCAAACGGCAGATTGGAGCCGAGTAACACCATGCCGTCGATCTGCTTGGTAATAATCAGGTCGACGAAGGTTTTTTCTTTTTGATGTTGGTGAGCGCAATCGCCAATCAACACCAGATAGCCGTGTTCGGCTGCCGTTTCCTCTATCCCGCGAAATATTTCGGAGAAATAGGGATCGCAGATATCCGGGACGATCGTCAGGATCGTGCGCGATTCGTTACGTTTGAGATTCCTGTTGAGCGCGTGGGGCGAATAGCCAACGGCGATGACGGCCTGCTCGACCTTCCTACGGGTGGTCGCAGAGACTTTCTCTGGGTTCATTAACGTTCGGGACACGGTCGCGGTGGAAACCCCCGCTTCATCCGCCACGTCTTTCATCGTCGCCGTGGTGACGCCTTTCTTTTGCTTCAACGCTTTTCTCCTTGCGTCAGCGTTAACTGGCGCTGACTGCCAGCAGAACGCTCCTGTCTGCTGACTTTCTATGATTATGGGTATCGCTTTTCTGCGCAGACAGTGATAACAGATTGAACGCAGGTTTTGTTGCTTAATTTGCACAGAAAGTGTGATGAATATCGTGTTCTCGACGCCGATCGCAAAAAATGCGCGGCAAGAAACCGAAATGATCTAACAGGAAGCGCTAACCGTCCGTGGGGTCGACATCCAGCATCCATTTCACTTTACGCGCCTGCGGCAGCGTACCGATTAGCGTCAGCGATGTTCTGACCAGTTTCTGCAATAGCGCTCTGGAAGGGTGCTGTAGCAAGAGCTGCCAGCGGAAGCGTCCCGCGCGTTTGGGTTGCAAAGCAGGGACTGGGCCCAGCAGCCAGAGTGATTCATCTCGCAGCGGGCTCGCCTCCAGCAAATTACGCAACTGCTGAAGGAATAAGGCGGCCTGCTGATTATCGTGATCGTCAGCGCGAAAGAGGATATGGCTGGTAAACGGCGGCAGAAAAACGCTTTTCCGTTCAGTCAGCGCCTGACTGGCAAAGGCATCGTAGCCCTGTTGCAGCAGCGTTTGTAATAGTGGATGCTCCGGGTGGTGAGTTTGCAGCGCTACTTCGCCCGCCTTGCCTGCACGTCCTGCGCGACCCGCCACCTGAGTATAGAGCTGTGCAAAACGTTCGGCTGCGCGGAAGTCGGCAGAGAACAGCGAACCGTCCACGTCCAGCAAAGCCACCAGCGTCACGTCAGGAAAGTGATGCCCTTTCGCCAACATCTGTGTGCCGATGAGAAGACGCGCTCCTCCCTGCCTGACCTGCGAGAGCTGTTGCTCAAGCGCCCCTTTGCGGCTGGTGGTATCACGGTCGATGCGGGTGATCGGAACATCGGGAAAGATCGGCGCAAGGCTTTGCTCAAGCTGCTCGGTGCCCAGACCGACGGGCACCATATTCGTCGAACCGCAGCTGGGGCACTGTTGTGGAACCGGACGCTGGCTGTCGCAGTGGTGGCAGCGCAACATCCTCTGATGCTGGTGATAGGTATAGTAGTGATCGCAGCGCTGACATTCAGCAATCCAGCCGCACTCGTGGCACATTACCACGGGGGCGAACCCGCGCCGATTGAGGAACAAAATAACCTGATTATCGTTCGTTAGATGGTGGCGGATACGGGTAATCAACGGCTGGGATAACCCGGCTGTTAACGGCAGCCCTTTCAGATCGATGATGTGCTGTTTGGCGAGCGCGGCATTACCCGCTCTTTTGGTCAGATTCAAGCGTCGATACTTGCCGATCTGGACGTTATACAGCGTTTCCAGCGCGGGCGTCGCCGTCCCCATAACGATGGGAATGTCTTCTTCTCTGGCGCGGAAGACCGCCAAATCACGGGCGTGATAGCGCCAGCCTTCCTGCTGTTTGTAGGAACTGTCGTGTTCTTCATCGATCACAATCAGCCCCAAACGGGCAAAGGGCGTAAATAACGCCGACCGCGTTCCGATGACGATGGCGGCTTCACCGCTGCGGGCGCGTAGCCAGACGGCGAGGCGTTCGCTGTCGTTGAGTGCAGAGTGCAGCACATCCACCGGAGCGTTAAACCGTTCGCGGAAGCGGGCGATGGTTTGCGGCGTCAGGCCAATTTCCGGCACTAACACCAGCGCCTGTTTGCCCTGTGCCAGCACGTTTTCCAGCACGCTGAGATAGACTTCGGTTTTGCCCGAGCCGGTGATACCCGCGAGCAGCCAAGCGGCAAAGTGGTTATCTTCGCTGCGGATCGCGCCGACGGCAGTGGCCTGTTCAGTATTCAGGCGCAGGCGATCGGTTGCCATGCTAAAGCTTTGACGCCAGTCGTGAAGCGTTTGCTCTGTAGCCTGTAATTCGCATAGCCCTTTGCTACGCAGCGCCTGCAATGCTATCTCCGTCAGCCCAATTTCGCTCACCTGATGGCGGTAAAGCGGCGACTGAAGTAGGGCCGCCAGCGCCTGCTGCTGTTTTGCGGCACGTTTGAGTGTACTGAGCGGGGTCGCCCGACCCTGTTCGGTGGCAAACCACTGCCAGAGCGGAGCGCGGTGTGCGGGTTTCCCCTGACGCAGTAGGATCGGCAGCGCGTGGAACAGCACTTCGCCAATCGGATAGTGATAATACTCAACGGCCCACAGCAAAATGCGCCACAGGCTGGGTGGGAACAGCGGTTGCTCGTCCAGCACGTCATGCACGGGTTTTAATTGCTCAAGCGGAAGTTCACTGGTGTCGCTCAGCGCGGTAATAATGCCGATCGCTTTACGGTTACCAAAGGAGACGCTGACGCGTGCGCCGACCTGCGGAGTCACGCCTCCTGCGGGTAGCAAATAATCGAATGTACGTGCCAGCGGCACGGGCAATGCGACCTGAGCGACAGACATAACCTCTCCGTGATAGTCGACGTGATTTGCGTGGCGATCAATGACATAACCGAGCGGTTTGTATCATGTGCGACGCGGGGTGAAAATAAGGCAAGGCGCTAGTGTACATGCTGCGAGGGATAATGTGTGGATGCGATTGCATCAGGGTAGCGGATTCTGTATGATCCGCCGCCATTGTGCCATTTGCATAATGAACTTACTCATACAACTTTCGTGTGGTGTCTGGCGGAACAGGGCTGGATAGCGACACGGCCTTAACAGAGGTTTCCCATGAAAAAAGGTATTCACCCGAATTATTCTGCAGTTACTGTAACTTGCTCTTGCGGTAACGTGATCAAAACCCATTCTACTGTGGGTCGTGACCTGAACCTGGACGTTTGTGGCGAATGCCACCCGTTCTACACTGGCAAACAACGTGATGTTGCAACTGGTGGCCGTGTTGACCGCTTCAACAAGCGTTTCTCCGTTCCAGGCGCTAAAAAATAAGTTTTACTGGCCTCATTGGCACAGTAACTTTCTGCAAAGGCACCGACAGGTGCCTTTGTTGTTTCTGGTGGCTCAGTGCTGTTCATCGGGAAGACGAGATTCGCGCTAATGCCGCCTGCGCGAGAAAACCTGAGCGGCTTTTAAATTCAGGATTACTCGCCACGCAACGATCAATTCGGTCAATCAGGGATTTAGGCAGCGTGACGTTAATTTTTTCTGAACCGCCCATTAAACGCGTCACATCGATATCAACAACCGCCCACGTGTACCCAGCGTATTCTGCGCTTTTTGCCCATTGGCCTACTGAAGACACGGTAGGAATATCCTGACCCATCTCGATCAGCAGTTCGATATGTCCGGTAATCGCCTCTTTCGCATTCGCGATGGCATCGTCTAGCGTATCGCCTGCGGAAAAACAGCCCGGTAGATCTGGCACTGTTACACCGTATGCGTGGGTATCGTCGCCTGCTTCAATTGCAATCGGATAAAACATAATTAAGCCTCTTCGAGTCAGCGATGATCATATTCCTGCTTGTTTCCTGATGTTTTTTACCGTGCCTATCGGTAAATCTTTCTTAGGGTGGGGGATTGTGACTAACCCCAGTTTACTAGGATGCATAAAATGGTGGTGGCTTCCGTTCACTCTTATCAGTTCCCACCCATCGGCCTTGATTTCTGCTATTAACGTCCTGCTATCCATCCCTGCACCCCGCAGCCCTTTAATACGATAAAGATAACCCCAATAACTCCGGTTGGCAATATTTTGGAGTTATGGGAGTTATTTCATCCCTGCTGACGTTTTACCAGCATCCCCAGCACGAAGATGCCGCCTAATCCCGCGGTAATAATCCCGATGGGCAATTCCTGTGGTGCCAGTAACTGTCGGCTGAGCCAATCGCAGTTGCACGGCAGTCAGCGTGACTAACAGCGACGTGGCGAACGCGCAGCAGCACGGGTTTACTGGAGAGAAGCTCTGTCATGATGCACGCATATCACCGTTATAGGTTGAAAATGTTGTGATATAACATATCAAGTAAAAGGCAATCCCGATTCACAACATGAGTGGAAGACGAAGCATTCGGAAGACGTGCGAGCGGTAGAGGGGCGAGGTTTTAGAGGTTAATGAAGAGTGATGTGTTGAGCGGGATTCTCTGCATAGCAAAACCCCGCCGGAGAAGGCGGGGTTTTGCTAGAAAATTGACAGCGTAAGCGCGATCAGTATTCCCACGTATCCGGGTCGATACCCATTTCACGCATGATGATTTTCGCGGCTTCAGGAATTTCATCGCTGCGTTCTTTACGCAGGTCTTCGTCATTCGGTAACGGTTGACCAGTGAACGCGTGCAGAAACGCCTCGCACAGCAGCTCGCTGTTGGTGGCATGGCGCAGGTTGTTCACCTGACGACGCGTGCGTTCGTCAGTTAGTATTTTTAATACTTTCAATGGGATAGATACTGTTATCTTCTTGACTTGCTCGCTTTTTTTACCGTGTTCAGCGTAAGGGCTGACATACTCGCCGTTCCACTCAGCCATGGGATACCTTAAAAATTAATCTAATGAAGACAGCATCTGTCATGAAATGCCACAATTCTAACGGTTATTCTGCTTATGCTCAATCTATACGCAAAGAAGTTTAGATGTCTAGATGTGTTGACGTCTATTAAAACTGCGTTTACTCTTAACTTCCTATCTTTTCAGCCTCCAGCCAGGAAATGAGCCGATGACGCGTAAACAGGCAACGATCGCAGTCCGCAGCGGGTTAAATAATGATGAGCAGTATGGCTGCGTCGTCCCACCCATTCACCTTTCCAGCACGTATAACTTTACCGGATTCAACCAGCCACGGGCACACGACTATTCGCGTCGCGGTAACCCCACGCGTGATGTTGTGCAGCGCGCGCTTGCCGAACTGGAAGGCGGTGCGGGTGCGGTAATGACGAGCAGCGGAATGTCGGCGATTATGCTGGTTTGCACGGTGTTTCTGCGTCCCGGCGATCTGCTGGTGGCGCCGCATGATTGCTATGGCGGCAGCTATCGTCTGTTTGACAGCCTGAGCAAGCGCGGCGCATTTCGCGTCAAATTTGTCGATCAAAGTGATACCGATGCGCTCAACGCGGCGTTGGCAGAAAAGCCGAAGCTGGTGCTGGTGGAAAGTCCAAGCAATCCACTGCTGCGCGTCGTGGATATTGCCGCGATTTGTCAGGCCGCGCGCGAAGCGGGTGCGGTTAGCGTAGTGGATAACACCTTCCTGAGCCCGGCGTTGCAGAAGCCGCTGGAGCTGGGTGCCGATCTGGTGGTGCATTCGTGTACCAAGTACCTGAATGGTCACTCTGACGTGGTGGCGGGTGCGGTGATCGCCAAAGATGCCGACACCATTACTGAACTGGCCTGGTGGGCAAATAATATTGGTGTTACAGGCGCGGCGTTTGACAGCTATCTGCTGCTACGCGGCCTGCGTACCTTATCGCCACGTATGGCGGCCGCGCAGCGTAATGCGCAACAAATCGTTGAATTCTTACAGACGCAGCCGTTGGTGAAGGCGCTGTATCATCCTTCACTGCCGAACAATCCCGGCCATGATATTGCCCGCCGTCAACAATCTGGCTTTGGCGCTATGCTAAGTTTTGAGTTGGATGGAGATGAAGACACGCTGCGCCGTTTTCTGGCATCGCTGGAGCTGTTCACGCTGGCGGAATCGCTGGGCGGAGTGGAAAGCCTAATCTCTCATGCGGCAACGATGACGCATGCCGGCATGGCGCCAGAAGCGCGTGCGGCGGCGGGTATCTCTGAAACATTACTGCGTATTTCCACCGGCATTGAAGACGGCGATGATCTGGTTGCCGATCTGGATCGTGCGTTTCAAGCCGCTGCCAAGAGGTAAGAATGAGTGCATTAGGAGCAGCGCCATCGGTAACGGGCCGACAGTTGCATAAGTTTGGTGGTAGCAGTCTGGCCGATGTGAAGTGTTACCTGCGCGTAGCCGGTATTATGGCGGAGTATAGCCACCCCGGTGATTTGATGGTGGTGTCTGCCGCTGGCAGTACCACAAACCAACTGATTAGCTGGTTGAAACTGAGCCGAAGCGATCGCCTGTCGGCGCATCAGGTTCAGCAGGCATTACGCCGCTACCACAGTGAACTGATTGCTGGGCTTCTGCCTGTGCAAGAGGCAGAAGCGCTGACCGCCCAGTTTATTCGCGATCTGGAGCGTTTGGCTGTGCTGTTGGATGGCAAGATGACGGATGCCGTCTACGCCGAAGTGGTCGGGCACGGTGAAATCTGGTCGGCTCGCCTGATGTCTGCTGTGCTGAATCACCGAGATATGAATGCCGCGTGGCTGGATGCACGCGATTTTCTCTGCGCGGAACGTGCCGCGCAGCCGCAGGTGGATGAAGGGCGCTCCTGGCCGCTGTTGCAGCAATATCTGACGCAACACACAGGTCAGCGTTTAGTGGTAACGGGTTTTATCTGCCGTAATGATGCAGGCGAAACGGTACTGCTGGGGCGCAACGGGAGTGACTACTCCGCGACGCAAATTGGTGCATTGGCGGGCGTTGAGCGTGTGACTATCTGGAGCGACGTCGCTGGGGTGTATAGCGCCGACCCGCGCAAAGTGAAAGATGCCTGCCTGTTGCCACTGCTGCGGTTAGATGAAGCCAGTGAACTGGCACGTCTGGCGGCACCGGTATTACATACGCGTACCTTACAGCCCGTTTCCGGCAGCGATATCGACCTGCAACTGCGTTGCAGCTATCAGCCTGAACAAGGGTCGACGCGCATCGAACGCGTGCTGGCCTCGGGCACAGGTGCCAAAATTGTCACTAGCCATGATGACGTGTGCCTGATTGAAGTTCAGGTTCCTTCTGAACACGATTTCGTGCTGCTGCAAAAAGAAGTCGAACAGCTTCTGAACCGTGCGCAGCTGAAACCGCTGGCGATCGGCGTTCATCAGGATCGTAACCTGCTGCAACTGTGCTACACCTCCGAAGTGGTGGATAGCGCGTTACAACTGCTGACACAGGCCGCGTTATCCGTTGAGCTCAACCAGCGTGACGGGCTGGCGATGGTGGCGATGGTGGGCGCGGGCGTGGGTAACAATCCGCTGCACAGCCACCGTTTCTATCAGCAGTTGAAAGATCAGCCGATTGAATTTGTCTGCCAGGCCGATGATGGCATCAGTCTGGTCGCTGTGCTGCGCGTTGGTCCGACGGAGCATTTGATTCGTGGGTTGCACCATTCGTTGTTCCGAGCAGAAAAACGTATTGGGCTAGTGCTGTTTGGCAAAGGGAATATTGGTTCACGCTGGCTGGAGCTGTTTGCGCGTGAGCAGAGTAATCTGTCTGCACGCACCGGCTTTGAATTTGTACTGGCTGGCGTGGTGGACAGTACGCGCAGCTTGCTGAACTATGATGGGCTGGATGCCAGCCGTGCATTGGCTTTCTTCGAAAGTGAAGCACAAGAGCGGGATGGCGAAGATCTGTTCCTGTGGATGCGCGCGCACCCCTTCGATGATTTGGTGGTGCTGGACGTCACCGCCAGTGAATCGGTCGCCGATCTGTATCTGGATTTCGCCAGCTACGGTTTCCATGTCATCAGCGCCAACAAACTGGCGGGGGCGTCCGGTGGCAATAACTACCGCCAGATCCGCGACGCGTTCGCGAAAACGGATCGCCACTGGTTGTATAACGCGACCGTCGGTGCAGGGTTGCCGGTCAACTTTGCCGTACGCGATCTGCGGGAAAGCGGTGACAGTATTCTGGCGATTAGCGGGATTTTCTCCGGCACGCTTTCCTGGTTGTTCTTGCAGTTTGACGGCACCGTGCCGTTCACCGAACTGGTCGATCAGGCTTGCCAGCAGGGGCTGACCGAACCGGATCCGCGTGTTGACCTCTCTGGTCAGGATGTCATGCGTAAATTGGTGATTCTGGCGCGTGAGGCTGGCTATGATATCGAACCGAGTCAGGTTCGGGTTGAGTCGCTGGTGCCGCCGGGCTGTGAGCAGGGTTCTGTCGATTACTTCTTCGAGAACGGCGATTCGCTGAACGAGCAGATGCTGCGTCGTCTGGAAGCCGCACAGGAAATGGGTCTGGTTCTGCGTCACGTCGCACGCTTCGACAGCAATGGTAAAGCGCGCGTGGGCGTTGAAGCCGTTCGCCCCGATCATCCGCTGGCCTCGCTGTTGCCGGGTGATAACGTGTTTGCGATTGAAAGCCGCTGGTATCGGGATAACCCGCTGGTTATCCGTGGGCCGGGCGCGGGGCGCGATGTCACCGCCGGTGCGCTTCAGTCTGACCTGAACCGTTTGGCGCAGTTATTGTAGAACCTGTTGTCAGCGCGACATACTATTGGCCGTCTCCGCGTATGGGGAGATGGCCAATACTCAAGAGACCCATTCCCTCATTTCCCTTCTGGCTAAAAAATTTCCACCGCTATCTTTCTTGTCAGTCGTGTCATTGAAATGTCACGGTGACAACACGCCACTGACACGATGTCACCGCACAATCAGCGCATTGTTTGATTATCGTGGAATGCACAGCTGTGCAAAAAACAACGTCCTCTGCGGCAGCCCCGCACATTGTCATCGACCACCTACATGTTGGATACGGCACGACCGCCGTATTGAACGATATCCATCTGGAGATTGCACAGGGCGAATTCGTGGCGTTGCTCGGTTCGTCAGGGTGCGGCAAGACGACGTTACTGCGTACGGTCGCTGGGTTCTCGTCACCGCGAGCGGGGGCGATTCGCGTTAACGGGCAGGATATGACGCAAGCGCCACCGGAGAAACGCGGAATGGCGCTGGTGTTTCAGAGCTATGCGCTGTGGCCGCATATGACGGTGGCACAGCATATTGCCTATGGACTGCGTTTGCGTCGCGTCCCGCGTGCGGAGATTGCCAGCCGTGTGGCGGAACTGGAAACCATGCTCGGTTTAACGGGCCTGAGCGCCCGTAAGCCTGCGGAACTGTCCGGTGGACAGCGCCAGCGGGTTGCCTTGGGGCGCGCACTGGCGGTACGACCCGATATTCTGCTGCTGGATGAACCGCTCTCCAATCTGGATGCCCGCATTCGCCTACAGCTGCGCGATGAGATTCGAGCGTTGCAACAGCGGCTGGGATTGACCGCGATCCACGTGACGCACGATCGCGAAGAAGCAATGGTGATGGCGGACCGCATCGTGATTTTGAATCAGGGTCGGATCATGCAGGCGGGCAGCCCGCAAGAGGTGTATCACCATCCTGCCAGTTCGTTTGTCGCGGCGTTTATGGGCGCGGAGAATCGGCTTGTGCTAGAAGCTCGCTATGACGGCGAGACGCTGATGATTCCCGGTGATGCCGAGAGTCATTCGCTGGTGCCAGCGAATACGTCGCTACCGCCCGGAGCGATAGAAGCACGTTTTCGTGCGGAAGCCGCTCGCCTTTACGATGCGGCGGACGTCCCGCTTATCCAGCCCGGCATGTTGATGCGCTACGGCACGGTACAGGCACAGAGCTACCCCGGCGGATACTGGCTGCATACGATTTCCAGCGGCACTTGGCGGATACAGGTTCATGCGTCGCACCCCTATGCCATCGGGCAGCGGGTTGCGGTGCAGATCCCTGCTGAGGCGCTGTTTCTTTTCCCGCTGGCAGAAGAGGCTGTGCCTTTGACGGCGGTACCAGATACCACTTCACGTTATTCCTCGCTTCCCGGCCTGACGGCCTGATCCTGAATTGGAGACAAATGATATGAAACGCATTTTTGCTGCAACGCTGATGATGAGTACGCCGCTGGCGGCGGTACAGGCACAGGAATTAACGGTGTTGACGGCGGGTGACCAGAACATGGTCGATTATGTGAATGAATACTTAGGGCCGCTGTTTGAGAAGCAGCATCCCGGCGTAAAAGTGCGCGCTGTCGGTACCGGACCGGGTGATGCGGGGTCGCAGAAGATTCTTGAGCGTTTCAATGCACAGCAGGCCGCTGGTGCCAAAGTCTGGGACACCGATGTGGCGGTTGTGCATGAGAAGTTTGTCGGCCCGATGGTGCAAAAGGGCGACCTGCTGAAATATCGCGATGATATCGCCAGCGGCAAGCTGGTCAGCATGGCTGCTGCGGATAAAGCCATGGGCACAGACGTAAAAGGCTACGTCATGCCGATGTTCAGCAGCCAGACGGCGCTGGCCTATAACCCCGGCATGGTAGTGAATCCGCCTAAAAGCTATGACGAAATCCAGCAGTGGGCTGCCGCGAATCCGAAGATGTTCGGCTACAACGGCATTAAGGGCGGCGCATCGGGTGTGAGCTTCGTAATGGGTTGGATTTACGCTTACGGCGGCGATGCTCAGAAGCTGATGAACGGGCCGTTTGACGAAGCGGAAGCACAGAAATGGCAACCGGCGTTTGAGCGCCTGAAAGCCTTTAACAAGAACGTGACGCTGACGCCGGGCAACGCTGGCACGCTCGACATGCTGAGCCGTGGCGAAATCGCGATGGGGCCGGTGTGGGTCGATATGTTCTATTCCTGGAAAGCGAGCGGGCAACTGCCGGACAATTTCAAATTGCTGCTTCCTGCGCCCGGTATGCCAGGGCAGCCGATGCACTATGTCATCCCCGCGCAGGCACCGAACCGCGAACTGGCTAAACAGTTTGTCGAACTGGCAACCAGCGCCAAAGTACAGGCCGAAGGGATTGTGGAACGCTTTAACTGGTATCCGGGGATCGATGCCAAGTACGTTCAGGCCGAGCTGAAGCCCGCTGTCTGGCAGCGTCTTTTCACGGACGTAACGCCTGATGAACTGGCGAGCAAAGGCAAGACGTTCCCTATCGCGCCTTATCACACCGCGATTTTGAACGCCTATGAGCAGGCGATGGCAAAATAGTGCCGCTGGCTTAGATACCCCTTAGCATCACAGGCGCTCTGGCGCGATGAAGCCAGAGCGCGGAGACATTCATGTTGCAAGTATCCCAATTCTCTTCCCGACTGGCGGGTATCGCGCTTGTGCTACCCGCGCTGGCGGTGGTGGCGGTCTGTTTTATCACGCCGCTGGGGCTGTCGGTTGGGGGCGCTTTTGTTAGTCAAAATGGCGTGGGCGTTGATAATTTTGTCACCGCATTAACGCTGTATCTGCCCGATATCCTGTTTACCTTACTGATTGTGAGCCTTGCGACGCTGCTGATTGGCCTGCTGTCCGTCATGATCGGCGGCTACCTGACGTTAGGGGAAAGCCCGCGCATGGTGGCGCTGCTGCGCTGGGTCTATCGCTGGCCGCTGTTTATTCCGTTTATCGTGACCGGGCAAATTTTACGCACGTTTCTGGCCAAGAACGGCTGGTTGAATGGCGCACTGGATACGCTCGGTATTGTCGATATGGCCAGCGCCAGCAACTGGCTGGACTGGCGCGGCATCGTGTTCGCCTTTGTCTGGAAACAGACGCCGTTTGTGGCGCTGCTGGTCGCGGGAGCGATGGCGTCACTGGATCGTACGATGATCGAATCTGCCCGTAACTTAGGCGCATCACGCCTTCGTATCTTGTGTGAAATTGTGGTGCCTCAGGTTGGGCAAACGCTGCTCACTGGGCTCATTCTCTCTTTCGTCACCATGATGTCGGTACTGTCCGTGCCGATGATGATTAATGCTCAGTCGCCGACGATGCTAACCGCCAACATTGCCTTCCGCATTAACGCCTACGGCGATTATGGCGTGGCGAATGCGTTGGGGGTGATTTCCCTGTTGATGACTGGTTTGTTTGCTGTGATTTATCTCCGCCTGAACATGAGGGATAAAGCATGAAGAACGTACTGTGGTTGATCCCGAGAATGCTGATTCTGGGGACGCTGATCTTCTTGATCTTTGGGCCATTGGCTAACCTCCTGCTGTGGTCGGTGGCGGAAAAATGGTTCTATCCCCATCTGCTGCCTAATGACTGGGGCTTTGCCTTCTGGAAGCGGGTGTTTTCACCGCGCGGGGTAGCCTGGGAAGCGCTGGGGAATAGCGTGCTGGTGGCGGTGTTCACCGTGCTGGCCTCATTGTCGCTGGCGATTCCGGCGGGATATGCGCTGGCACGCCTGCCGCTGCCCGCTCGTGGATTGATACTGCTGGTCTTCCTGATCCCACAGGCATTTCCGAATTTGACGGTGTACGTCAATATCGCTCGCCTATTTTATCAGTGGGGGCTGAACGGCACGCTGCTGGGCGTTGTGCTGGTTCACACGGTTCACGGGCTGGTATTTGCGGTCTGGATTGCCTCGGCGGCGTTCTCGGCGGTGGGACGTGAAATGGAGCAGGCGGCACGATCAATTGGTGCCGGGCCGTGGCGTGCTTTTGTCGATATCACTTTGCCGCTGGCTATGCCGGGGCTGATGGCATCGGCCATCTTCGTTTTCCTCGAATCGCTGGATGAATTTACTGGTAGCTACTTTGTGGGAGCACCGGATGTGCAGATGATGCCGCTGCTGCTCTATACCGCGGGGGCGGGCGGTAACTATCAGATCGCTTCCATTACTGCGCTGGTGCTGCTGATTCCTTCTGTGCTGTTCATGCTGGTGGTGGAACGTTTTTTGAAAGCCGACGTAATGGCAAGGATAGGGAAATGACGGCAGGTAAACAGGGATACGTTAGCGCACAGGATGTTGCGCGTCGGGCTGGCGTATCACGCTCGGCGGTGTCCCGCAGTTTTACCCCCGGCGCCAGCGTGTCGGCTGCCACCTATGCCAAAGTCATGACGGCGGCGCAGGAGTTGGGCTATCAGGTTAACGATCTGGCCCGCGGCCTGCTGGCGAACAGCAGCCGTCTGGTTGGGCTGGTGGTGACGCACCCCGAGGTCGGGTTTCGTGCCAATTTGGTTGCAGAACTGTCGCAGGCGTTAATCCAACGCGGCTCAATTCCTGTGCTTATCAATACCGGTCATGTGCGGGAAGCGATGGCCGCCGCGCGTTCGATTCTGTTTGGTCACCGTGCGGAAGCGACGATTGTGCTTTCCGGCTCGCCACCGAAAGAGTTTGTTGAGCTGGCGCAGCTAAACGGTCAGCCGCTGATTGTTATTGGGCGGCATGAGCCGGCGTGTGACAGCGTACACATCGATAATGACACCGCCGCGCGTATGGCGGCGCGGCTGTTTGCCTCATCGGGCAGAACGCGTCTGGCTTTGGCTGGAGCGGCGTCGGCAACGCCCAATATCATCGAGCGTGAACAGGCGTTTTGTGAAGAGGCGCATTTGTTAGGGCTGTCCGTCGTTGTGGTGCGTGGTGGTGATACGGATTATGACGACGGGCTGGCGGTGGGGCAGAGGCTATTTTCACTTCCCGCAGCCGCCAGGCCGGATGCGGTGTTCTGCGTTAACGATTTAGTCGCGTTCGGCGTGATCGACCGCGCAAAGCAGTGTGGGCTTGCCGTTCCGCAGGATCTCATGGTGATCGGGTTTGATGATATTCCGGCCGCAGGGTGGGATGCCTATGCGTTGACGACATTTCGTCAGGATCCCGCAACGATGGCGGCACAGGCGTTGGCGTTGCTCGATCGACGCCAGTCTCAGGGACAAGAACCCGCATGTCGAGCGAAAGTGGCTGCCCCGCTCATCCGCCGCCAGTCGGCGTAACGGCATTGGCAGGCGATAGCGCGTGGATAGTGAAAACGAGGAGAAATATGAAACTGATTCAACTTTCCGACCTCCATTTGACCGCACAAGGCGGCAACTTGCATGGCCGCGACCCAGAGCAGCAACTGAAAGCGGCGATTGCCGATATCAACGCACACCATCGCGATGCCGATCTGGTGGTCATCTCCGGCGATCTGTCCGATGACGGCAGTGCGGCATCTTATGTGTTTCTGGCCTCGGCGCTGGCTGAACTCCAGCTTCCCTGGCGTGTGACGATGGGGAATCACGACGACAGGGAGACGTTTTTGGCCCAGTTCCCGACGCTGGCGGATGAAAACGGGTTTGTGCAGAACGTGACGTCCGTGGGAGATGATTGCGTCATTCTGCTGGATTCGTTGCAGGCCGGTGACGTTGCCGGAACGCTGTGTTCCGCGCGGCTGGCGTGGCTGGAGCAACAGCTTCAGGCTGCGGAAGGCAAGAATGTGTTTCTGTTCCTGCATCATCCTCCGATGTCGATCGGGCTTCCGGCGCTGGATAATGTTCGATTAGCCCCTGAGGCAGCAGATGCGCTGTATCAGGTGTGTCATCGCTTCGGTAATGTGCGGCATATTTCCGCAGGGCACGTGCATCGGCCTGCTAGCGGCAGTTGGCGGGGAATATCGTTCAGCACGGTGCGCGGCACCAACCATCAATCCGCGCTGCGTTTCGCTCCAGGATTTGAAGTCAGCCTGGAAGCCCCGCAGTACGCCATTTTTCTGACGACGAAAGAAGGGCATACCGTACATTTTCACGATTTCCCCTGTGGTTGACGGCGTATCCCCTTGCGTTTACGTAGCCTGAGAGATGGTTTCGTGCGTCACAATCCCGCCATTTTCATGCAACCTCGTAGCACACGCCCGACACGGGGCGGCTCAGCGCCGCTCGCCCCGTGCCCCCTGGCTTTCCGGCGCAAATTATGCCGCTAACGCGGTACCTTCGTCGGTATCAGGCTTAACGGACCGCTTGCGACACGTTTACTCGTCCCATAAATGGGACTCGCCCTTCGGGCCAGCACAAGTGCTGTTCAAAAACGTTGCTGACGTTTTTGTCCTACGTGGCGCAAGCTTGAGCCGCGTCCCTGCGGCTCATCCTAAGCCTGCTATCTCCTCAGCATAATTTTTTACGCCGGATAACGGCAAAACCCGCGACATCTTCTGCGTTTGCGTATAAAAGTCACCACGCCTGATCCATCATGAACTTTTTTCATTTACCGTGAGCAATCATCACGGTTTGTCGTGCTGAAAAACGTTGACTCTTTAAGCGGATTACGTCATTTTCTATATAGCCGTCTAAACGTATAGACGTGTAGCGAATGATAATAACAGTCACGGTCAACGGGGTAGCAGGTATGAGCTTTTTTCACGCAAACCAGCGGGAAGCGCTGAATCAAAGTCTGGCGGAATTACAGGGGCGCATTAATGTGTCATTCGAATTTTTCCCGCCGCGTACCAGCGAGATGGAAGACACCCTGTGGAGCTCTATCGATCGACTGAGCAGCCTGAAGCCCAAGTTTGTTTCGGTGACCTACGGGGCAAATTCTGGCGAGCGTGACCGTACTCACAGCATTATCAAAACCATTAAAGAACGTACCGGTCTGGAAGCGGCACCTCACCTGACCTGCATTGATGCCTCGCGTGAGCAACTGCGTGAAATCGCGCAGGATTACTGGCAGAGCGGTATCCGCCATATTGTCGCGCTGCGTGGCGACTTGCCTCCAGAAGGTGGCAAACCGGATATGTACGCGGCGGATCTGGTTTCGCTGCTGAAAGAGGTCGGTGATTTCGATATTTCGGTTGCCGCCTATCCTGAAGTACACCCTGAAGCGAAAAGCGCGCAGGCTGACCTGATTAACCTGAAACACAAGATTGATGCTGGCGCGAATCGCGCTATCACGCAGTTCTTTTTCGACGTGGAAAGCTATCTGCGGTTCCGTGACCGCTGCGTGGCGACGGGCATCGATGTAGAAATTGTGCCGGGCATTCTGCCAGTGTCGAACTTCAAGCAGTTGCAAAAATTTGCCACGATGACCAACGTCCGCGTGCCGAACTGGATGACGACCATGTTTGACGGCCTGGATAACGATCCAGAAACCCGCAAAATGGTGGGCGCGTCTATCGCCATGGACATGGTGAAAATTCTCAGTCGTGAAGGCGTAAAAGATTTCCATTTCTATACGCTGAACCGCGCGGAGCTGAGCTATGCGATTTGCCATACGCTGGGCGTCCGCCCTGATGTGGCACGCTGAGGCGACACGCAAGGTTTCAGGAAGAAAAAGGCCGCATGCGGTGACGAAGAGTAACGATATTGGGATGCCTTTCAACGTCACTTACGGCGGCCCTGAAAAGGAGGAGTCTCAGGATGAGATTCCTATTCATGCGGCTCGGCCGTCTGGCTAATCTTTATCTCCCGCGCCTGCTTTTATCTCTTACCCCATTTTTATTGCTAGTCGTTCCTATAAATAATCGTTTCTATCACTCATAACAGTACGATGACCGCTCGGCGGCGTTATGAGCCATCCGCCTGACTATTCGAATCCCCTCTTTCTCTCCACCTATCCTCATCCTGTTAATGGCTTTGCCTGCTGGTCAGATTTCCAGGTATCGATCGCGGGAGTATCGTTGGCCGATACACACAAAATGCTGTTGCTGCCAAGTCGTTTGAAGACGTTAGTCTGGTTGTTATAGCGTGGCGGAAGGCAAGAGTAGGTATACCCGTGGTACCGAAATCGTAAAAATATTGTTTTATTCCTGTAGAAATAAATAGATACGCTTTGGTGGGATATATTATTCATTTTGGATGTTGATAGGGATTATCGTTCATTGATATCCTATCTATTGCTGTTAGCTATCATTATAAGGAGAATAATAATGAATATTCGGGACTTAGAGTATCTTGTCGCGCTGGCAGAACATCGTCACTTTCGGCGTGCGGCAGATTCCTGCCATGTGAGTCAGCCAACACTCAGTGGACAGATTCGTAAACTGGAAGATGAACTCGGGGTGATGCTACTGGAACGAACCAGTCGCAAGGTCTTGTTTACGCAAGCTGGGCTGTTGCTAGTCGAGCAGGCCCGAACGGTATTACGTGAGGTCAAGGTACTAAAAGAGATGGCAAGCCAGCAGGGCGAAGCCATGTCTGGGCCGCTGCACATTGGCCTGATCCCCACCGTGGGGCCTTATTTGCTGCCCCAAATCATTCCGATGCTGCATCGCACGTTTCCCAAACTCGAAATGTACCTGCACGAAGCGCAAACCCATCAACTACTAGCCCAGTTGGACAGCGGCAAACTGGACTGCGCCATTCTGGCGATGGTGAAAGAGTCCGAAGCTT
Organism: Pectobacterium quasiaquaticum; assembly: GCF_014946775.2. NCBI lineage: Bacteria > Pseudomonadati > Pseudomonadota > Gammaproteobacteria > Enterobacterales > Pectobacteriaceae > Pectobacterium > Pectobacterium quasiaquaticum. Next base: position 183,427 of record NZ_CP065177.1, read on the forward strand.
TCATCGAAGTTCCTCTCTTCGACGAGCCAATGAAACTGGCGATTTACCAAGATCATCCTTGGGCGAACCGCGAACGTGTGGCGATGTCCGATCTGGCGGGTGAAAAACTGCTGATGCTGGAAGACGGCCACTGCCTGCGCGATCAGGCGATGGGTTTTTGTTTTCAGGCGGGGGCGGATGAAGATACGCATTTCCGAGCAACCAGCCTGGAGACACTGCGCAACATGGTCGCAGCTGGAAGCGGTATTACGCTGCTGCCGGCGTTATCGGTTCCGCGCGAGCGCGAACGCGACGGCGTCTGCTATTTGCCGTGCTATAAGCCGGAGCCCAAGCGCACTATCGCGCTGGTGTATCGCCCTGGTTCACCGCTGCGCGGACGTTATGAGCAACTTGCTGATACCATCCGCGAGCATATGCAAGGCTATATGGAAAACCTGTCAAAATAAGCGGTTAAGCCCGTTCAGCGCGGCTACACGGTACGCTTCTGCCATGGTTGGATAGTTGAAGGTAGTATTAACGAAATATTCGATAGTATTGCCTTCACCTTTCTGTTCCATGATGGCCTGCCCGATGTGGATAATCTCAGCGGCGCGCTCACCAAAGCAGTGAATACCCAGAATCTGTTTCGTTTCACGATGGAACAGAATCTTCAAACTCCCCACATTCATCCCAACAATCTGCGCCCGTGCCAGATGTTTGAACTGTGCCCGCCCGACTTCATAAGGCACTTTCATCGCGGTGAGCTCTTGCTCGGTTTTCCCCACGGAGCTGATTTCTGGGATGGTATAAATGCCGGTTGGGATATCTTCGATCAGATGCGCGCTGGCATCGCCTTTGATGATCGCCTGTGCGGCGAGTCGACCCTGATCGTACGCCGCCGATGCTAGGCTTGGATAGCCAATGACATCGCCGATGGCATAAATATGCGCCAGCGCCGTCTGGTACATGCTGTTGACCTTGAGCTGCCCGCGGCTGTCGGTGCTCAGGCCGATATTCTCTAGCCCCAGCGTTTCCGTGTTACCCGTGCGTCCGTTGGCATAAAGCAGGCAGTCTGCCTTCATCTTTTTGCCTGACTTCAGATTAACGATAACGCCGTCAGACAGCCCTTCAATACTCTCGAACTCTTCGTTGTGGCGAATCACCACGCCGTTATTCCAGAAGTGGTAGGACAAGGCATCCGACATTTCCTGATCGAGAAAGGCTAGCAGCCTATCGCGGGTATTGATTAAATCGACCTTAACGCTCAGGCCGCGAAAGATCGAGGCGTATTCGCAGCCGATAACACCCGCGCCGTAAATAATGACGTGCTGAGGCTCGTGATCGAGTTGCAGAATCGAGTCGCTGTCGTAAATACGCGGGTGGTTGAAGTCGACTTCTGCCGGATGATACGGACGTGAACCGGTCGCGATAATGATATTTGCGGCGGTCAGCGTTTCATGGGTGTTGTCTGGGTAGTGAACGGCAATCGTATGTGCATCGATGAAGCTGGCTTCACCGGAAAACAACTCGCACTGGTTACGCTCATAGAATCCTTGTCGCATACGGGTTTGCTGACCAATGACGCTGTCGGCGTGGCGCAGGATGTCGGAAAATGAGGAGCGGATAATGCGGGAGTTGTCACTGTAGAGGGGGTTTTGATTGAACTCGATAATACGGCTGACGGCGTGGCGGAGGGCTTTGGAAGGAATCGTACCCCAGTGGGTACAGCCGCCGCCGACATTGTAGTGACGTTCAATCACCGCAATTTTGGCACCGTGCTTGGCCAATCCCATTGCTGCACCTTCACCGCCGGGACCGGAACCAATCACAATGGCATCATAATCGAATTGATGTTCTAGAGTCATGGTAGGTTAAACCTGTTTTTATACAAAATAATAACGTGGCTGTAACATTGTGCATTGTAACATCGACTGCGGAAGAACCCAATCATCCCTGCCTTTACTATGGAAACAGATTCTCACATTCTTAATATGGCAAACTTTGTCTCATTCTGCGGACAATAAAGTTTGCTATAGTGCCCCTCTGGAAAAGGGAGTAGATCATTTGGGCAGCATAATGGGTGTCAGAGCACAACAGAAAGAACGGACTCGTCGTTCCCTTATTGAAGCTGCATTTAGCCAGTTAAGCGCTGAGCGTAGCTTTGCCAGCCTGAGCCTGCGTGAAGTCGCTCGTGAAGCGGGTATCGCACCGACGTCTTTCTATCGTCATTTTCGTGACGTGGATGAGCTGGGGCTGACAATGGTTGACGAAAGCGGGTTGATGTTGCGCCAGTTAATGCGACAGGCCCGGCAGCGTATCGCCAAAACCGGTAGCGTGATCAGGACGTCGGTTGCCACCTTCATGGAATTTATCGGCAATAATCCTAATGCGTTCCGGCTCTTGCTGCGTGAGCGCTCAGGGACGTCGGCGGCATTCCGTGCGGCGGTCGCGCGGGAAATTCAGCATTTTATCGCTGAATTGGCGGATTATCTTGAGGTGGAAAACCATATTCCCCGCAGTTTCGCGGAAGCGCAGTCGGAAGCGATGGTGACCATTGTTTTCAGCGCGGGGGCGGAAGCCCTGGATGTTTCCTTGGAACAGCGTAAACAGCTAGAAGAGCGGCTAGTACTGCAACTGCGGATGATCGCCAAAGGTGCTTATTACTGGTACAGAAAAGAACACGATAGTAGCTTTACCGTGCCATAAATCCTCTATACCAACATGAGAAGGGATAAACCATGACACACAAACCTCATCAAGAAAAAGGTACGCTGGTGCTGGCGTTGATTGCGGGCCTATCCGTAAACGGCGCATTTTCCGCCCTGTTTAGCAGCATTGTTCCATTCTCGATTTTTCCCCTGCTTGCGCTGATATTATCCATTTATTGTCTGCATCAACGTTATTTGCACCACAGTATGCCGGAAGGTATTCCGATGCTGGCAGCGGCCAGTTTTCTGCTGGGATTGTTGATTTACAGCGCCATTGTGCGCGTTGAATATCCCGCCATAGGATCGAACTTTATTCCGTCAATCCTGTGCGTAGTGTTGGTTTTCTGGATTGGCCTGAAGCTGCGCCGCAGAAAAGAGTCGGATTCCGTATCCGCAGACGAGAGCGAGACGCTGTAGCGAGTGTATTCTGGCGGGGTGACCCGCCAGGTTGTGTGCTGTTACTGACGCTTTTCCAACAGCACGCCACACTCCATGTGGTGGGTGTAAGGGAATTGATCGAACAGCGCCAGACGGCGAATGTCGTGGGTTTCCGCTAGAGTTTGCAGGTTGTTGCTCAGCGTTTCTGGGTTGCAGGAAATATAAAGAATGCGCGGATACGCCTGCACCAGTTTCACCGTTTCGTCATCCAGTCCGCTGCGCGGCGGGTCAACAAAAATGGTCTCGCACTGGTAGCTCGTCAGATCGATACCCTGTAAGCGGTTAAACTGGCGTACGCCCTGCATAGCCTGCGTAAATTCTTCTGCCGCCATGCGGATAATCTGCACGTTCTCTATCTGGTTCGCCGCGATATTATACTGTGCAGCCGCGACGGAGGGTTTGGCGATCTCCGTCGCCAGTACGCGTTCGAAATTTCTTGCCAGCGCGAGTGAAAAATTGCCGTTACCGCAATACAGCTCCAGTAAATCTCCTGTTGATCCCGCTGTCGCATCCAGCGCCCATTCCAGCATCTGAATATTTATCGCGGCATTCGGCTGCGTGAAGCTGTTTTCTACCTGTCGGTAAATCATATCCCGACCTGCAACCGGCAGGCATTCATCGACATAATCGCGATCGAGGCAGATTTTGGTTTTTGTCGCGCGACCAATCAACTGTAGGCGGAACCCCTGCGCTGTCAGGCTGTCGCGCAGCGCGCGGGCATGTTCCTGCCATTCCTCATCCAGTGCGCGGTGATACAGCAGCGAAACGATTACTTCCCCGCTCAGGGTGGACAGGTAGTCTATCTGGAACAGTTTGCGGCGCAGGATGGAATCGGGCTGAATGGCAGCAAGCAGTTCCGGCATCAAGCGGTTGATCAGTTCACTGGCAGCCGGAAAGCGATCGACCCGAATGCGCTGTTTGGTTTGCTGGTCAAACATGATGTGATAAAGCTCGTCGCCATCGTGCCAGATACGGAATTCGGCGCGCATCCGATAGTGACTGACGGGAGAACGGAAGACGGCAGGCTCTGGTGCATTGAACGGTGCCATCATCCCACGCAGACGCTCGGTTTTCTCTGCAAGCTGGTCGTCGTATTGTTCGATGGGCAGGATTTCTGGCGTCATGGTTTTCTCGTCAACAGCGTCTAAAAGGGTGTTATTGGCCGGGAATTGTAGGGAATCCGGCCAGGAAGTCCAGTTTTGTTACGTGATTATACTGTAGTGATATAGAAGTCTAGACTTCCACAATTCGCGATTGTAGGATGAGCGTCCGGCCTTGTTCCACAAGTTAAAAGGGAATCCAGTGTAAATCTGGAGCTGACGCGCAGCGGTAAGGAATGCCTCGGCGATAGCATTATTATGCAGACACTGTCTTCAACTTTTGAGGATGGGAAGTCATCGCTTTCGTTGTATCACCTACCGTCGTTGACGATTTGTGGGACAACGGCATCCAAGCCCGAAGACCTGCCGGAATACGTCGCAATTGGTTCTGCATATCGCGTGCTATTAACAGAGCCTGCGGCATCCTTATTATTTCTCGGATGCTTTAACAATGATTAAAAAAATTTCGCTGCTGACGGCGCTTTCTGTCACGGCATTTTCTGGCTGGGCACAGGAAAACCCTTCATCTCCAAATTCGTCATCGGAAAAAAATGCCGATGATATGGTAGTCACAGCAAATCGTTTCGCACAGCCGGTTTCTTCGGTGCTGGCACCCATTGATGTGGTCACTCGTGATGACATCAATCGGTGGCAAGCGAAGAATGTTTTGGAAGTTATGCGTCGATTGCCAGGGGTGAATATTGCTCAGACTGGTGGGTTGGGACAAAGCGCATCAATGTATATTCGGGGCTCGGAAGCACGTCATACGTTGGTACTCATTGATGGTGTCCCTATTGCTAAATACGGTATTACAGGCGATCCAGATTTCAACCTTATCCCTATTGCTTTAGTACAGCGCATTGAGTTTATGCGTGGTCCACGTTCGGCGGTATACGGTGCCGACGCTATTGGTGGCGTGGCTAATATCATTACGCAAACAACAGAAAATAAAACAGTACTTAATGCAGGGGCTGGTTCGAACCGCTATCAGGAATATAGTGGAAGTTTGCATCAGTCGGTTGGTGATAGCACGCGAGTCTCTTTAGCTGGAGCTTATCAGGATACTCGGGGATTCAATGTTTACCCGGATTCATCTAATCAGGCGTTAGACTCAGATAAAGATGGCTGGCGCAATAAAACATTCTGGGCAGGTGTTGAACATCAGTTTAACGATTCAATTTCTGGGTTCTTCCGTGGCTACGGTTATGGCAGCAACGGTGACTATGATGCGCTTTCCCAAGACTTTGGTTTTCCTATTCAAAATGAACAGCAGAGCTACAACCATACCTATAGTGGCGGGTTGCGATTCTCCCAGGAAAATTATGCTTCTCAGTTGATTGCCAGCTATCAGAAATATACTTCAATCCAATATCTCAGTACTCAAGGGCGCTATGGTGCTTATAACTCTCAAGATGATATTGACCAATATGACGTGCTGTGGGGGAATACCTTGGCGCTCAGCCATGGTATGGTCAGTGCGGGTATTGACTGGCGCCAGCAGAAGTTAACTTCAGAAGGTGTTAGTTTTAATACACTAAACCGCGAGAGTAACCGCTATAAGCAGGATAACTCAGGGGCCTATTTAACCGCGCAACAGCAATATGGTGCTGTTATTCTGGAAGGATCTGTACGCGGTGATGACAATGAGAAATTTGGTAGACATGGTACTTGGCAGCTTGCATCAGGCTGGGAATTTTTCCCCGATTACCGAGTAACCCTCTCCTATGCGGCAGGCTTTCAGGCGCCCACTTTGGGACAGTTGTATGGTCAGAAGCGTTTCGATATTGAATCAAATGAAAACCTAAAGCCTGAAGAGTCGAAACAATGGGAAGCCGGATTGGAAGGTTTAACCGGACCATTAAGTTGGCGTTTGTTGGGTTATATTAATAAGATCGATAATCTGATCGCGTATGAGCATGCTTTTGCAACAAATACTGGGACTTATTATAACGTTGATGCAGCAACAATGAAGGGGCTGGAGTGGACGGGATCATTTGAGACTGGTGTACTGAATCATCAAATCACTTTGGACTATCTTGATGCCCGTAACGATGAAAACGATAAGGTTTTGGCCCGTCGTGCGAAGCAGCAAGCAAAGTACCAAGTTGATTGGAACCTGTATGACGTCGATTTTAATCTGAGTTACCAGTATGTAGGTAAGCGGTTTGATAATGCAGAAAATACCCGCCGCCTACCTAGCTACAGTACGGTTGATGTTTCCGCCTCATATCCGATCACCTCTCATCTGACAGTTCGTGGTAGAATCGCCAACCTGTTTGATAAAGATTATGAGACGGCATATGGCTACCGCACGGCAGGGCGAGAATACTATCTCACAGGAAGTTATACCTTCTAACCTGCCATCCCGTCCTACGGTTCTGGTCTTCGATTCTGGCGTAGGCGGGCTGTCTGTTTATGATGAAATCCGGCAGCTCTTGCCGGATCTTCACTATATATACGCATTTGATAACGAAGCGTTTCCCTATGGTGAGAAATCACAGCAGTTTATTATCGAGCGCGTGGTTGAGATTGTTAACGCAGTTCAACTACGCCATCAGCTCGCATTGGTTGTAATCGCCTGCAATACGGCGAGTACGATTTCCCTTCCTGCGTTACGTGAGCGCTTTACTTTCCCTGTCGTGGGTGTTGTCCCTGCGGTGAAGCCTGCGGCTAAGCTGACGCGCAACGGCGTTGTCGGCCTATTGGCAACGCGCGCAACGGTTCAACGTTCGTATACGCACGAACTGATTGCCCGTTTTGCGACGGATTGCCAGATTTTGTCATTGGGATCGTCAGAACTGGTCGAGTTAGCAGAAGCGAAATTGCAGGGGGAGATGATCTCCATTTCCGAATTGCAAAAAATTCTGCGCCCTTGGCTGCGCTTACCTGAACCGCCAGATACGGTTGTGCTCGGGTGTACACATTTTCCGTTGCTAGCAGAAGAGCTGAAAGCAGCGTTGCCAGATGGTACACGTCTTGTCGATTCCGGTGCCGCTATTGCCAGAAGAACAGCATGGTTGATTGCTAATCTGGATAATCCTGCACTTTCGACAGATAAGAATCTGGTTTATTGCCTGGCGATTACACCTAAAGTCGCTACGCTGTGGCCAATATTGCAGCGTTATGGCTTCGATTCGCTGGAAAAACTGCCACTTTGATAGCCTTATGGGCAAATAGTAGACAAACGATAATTTTTTTGCATTTAGCGCTTGTCAGTGGCCGAGAAGTCCCTATAATGCGCCTCCACTGACACGGCAACAGCGACTTACGAAGTTGGTGTGACAGAAAAAATTCAACGAAGGCGGTCAGTAATGACTTGACTTCACAGCGGAAAAGCATAATATATGCGGCCCGCGCCACGGAAGATGTGGCACTGCTCTTTAACAATATAATCAGACAATCTGTGTGGGCACTCACAAGACCGTATCTTAACGATATAAAAAAGTCTTGAAGAGTGAACAACAGTAAATTCATTACGAATAAACAGTTACTAATTCTTTGAGCATCGCTGACGAGTTCAGCAAATCAAACAAATCTTAAATTGAAGAGTTTGATCATGGCTCAGATTGAACGCTGGCGGCAGGCCTAACACATGCAAGTCGAGCGGTAGCACAGGAGAGCTTGCTCTCTGGGTGACGAGCGGCGGACGGGTGAGTAATGTCTGGGAAACTGCCTGATGGAGGGGGATAACTACTGGAAACGGTAGCTAATACCGCATAACGTCTTCGGACCAAAGAGGGGGACCTTAGGGCCTCTCGCCATCGGATGTGCCCAGATGGGATTAGCTAGTAGGTGAGGTAATGGCTCACCTAGGCGACGATCCCTAGCTGGTCTGAGAGGATGACCAGCCACACTGGAACTGAGACACGGTCCAGACTCCTACGGGAGGCAGCAGTGGGGAATATTGCACAATGGGCGCAAGCCTGATGCAGCCATGCCGCGTGTGTGAAGAAGGCCTTCGGGTTGTAAAGCACTTTCAGCGGGGAGGAAGGCGATGAGGTTAATAACCTTATCGATTGACGTTACCCGCAGAAGAAGCACCGGCTAACTCCGTGCCAGCAGCCGCGGTAATACGGAGGGTGCAAGCGTTAATCGGAATGACTGGGCGTAAAGCGCACGCAGGCGGTCTGTTAAGTTGGATGTGAAATCCCCGGGCTTAACCTGGGAACTGCATTCAAAACTGACAGGCTAGAGTCTTGTAGAGGGGGGTAGAATTCCAGGTGTAGCGGTGAAATGCGTAGAGATCTGGAGGAATACCGGTGGCGAAGGCGGCCCCCTGGACAAAGACTGACGCTCAGGTGCGAAAGCGTGGGGAGCAAACAGGATTAGATACCCTGGTAGTCCACGCTGTAAACGATGTCGATTTGGAGGTTGTGCCCTTGAGGCGTGGCTTCCGGAGCTAACGCGTTAAATCGACCGCCTGGGGAGTACGGCCGCAAGGTTAAAACTCAAATGAATTGACGGGGGCCCGCACAAGCGGTGGAGCATGTGGTTTAATTCGATGCAACGCGAAGAACCTTACCTACTCTTGACATCCAGAGAACTTAGCAGAGATGCTTTGGTGCCTTCGGGAACTCTGAGACAGGTGCTGCATGGCTGTCGTCAGCTCGTGTTGTGAAATGTTGGGTTAAGTCCCGCAACGAGCGCAACCCTTATCCTTTGTTGCCAGCGATTCGGTCGGGAACTCAAAGGAGACTGCCGGTGATAAACCGGAGGAAGGTGGGGATGACGTCAAGTCATCATGGCCCTTACGAGTAGGGCTACACACGTGCTACAATGGCGTATACAAAGAGAAGCGACCTCGCGAGAGCAAGCGGACCTCATAAAGTACGTCGTAGTCCGGATTGGAGTCTGCAACTCGACTCCATGAAGTCGGAATCGCTAGTAATCGTAGATCAGAATGCTACGGTGAATACGTTCCCGGGCCTTGTACACACCGCCCGTCACACCATGGGAGTGGGTTGCAAAAGAAGTAGGTAGCTTAACCTTCGGGAGGGCGCTTACCACTTTGTGATTCATGACTGGGGTGAAGTCGTAACAAGGTAACCGTAGGGGAACCTGCGGTTGGATCACCTCCTTACCAAGAAGATGTGCGTTAAGTGAAGTGCTCACACAGATTGTCTGATGAAAATACTGAGCAAGCGCACCTGTTGATGCGATGAGTGTAAACTCATGCTGACGCGAGCGTACCAGGTTTATGACCTGGTGCGGATTTTTCGTGTCCCCATCGTCTAGAGGCCTAGGACACTGCCCTTTCACGGCTGTAACAGGGGTTCGAATCCCCTTGGGGACGCCAATCCGATAATGAGTGAAAGACATTATCATGAATATCTTAAAGATGATTCTTCGGAGTCATGTTTACGATATTGCTCTTTAACAATCTGGAACAAGCTGAAAATTGAAACATGACAGCTGAACATGCATGACAGCCTTCGGGTGTGTCGTGGTGAGTCAGTCTGTCAATGAGTCTCTCAAATAATCGCAGCGCGACAGTGACTTTGATTTATCAAAGACATCTTCGGGTTGTGAGGTTAAGCGACTAAGCGTACACGGTGGATGCCTAGGCAGTCAGAGGCGATGAAGGGCGTGCTAATCTGCGATAAGCGTCGGTAAGCTGATATGAAGCGTTATACCCGACGATACCCGAATGGGGAAACCCAGTGTGTTTCGACACACTATCATTATGTGAATACATAGCATAATGAGGCGAACCGGGGGAACTGAAACATCTCAGTACCCCGAGGAAAAGAAATCAACCGAGATTCCCCCAGTAGCGGCGAGCGAACGGGGAGGAGCCCAGAACCTGAATCAGTTTGTGTGTTAGTGGAAGCGTCTGGAAAGTCGCACAGTAAAGGGTGATAGTCCCGTACACAAAAATGCACAAGGTGTGAGTTCGATGAGTAGGGCGGGACACGTGACATCCTGTCTGAATATGGGGGGACCATCCTCCAAGGCTAAATACTCCTGACTGACCGATAGTGAACCAGTACCGTGAGGGAAAGGCGAAAAGAACCCCGGCGAGGGGAGTGAAATAGAACCTGAAACCGTGTACGTACAAGCAGTGGGAGCCTACTCGTTAGGTGACTGCGTACCTTTTGTATAATGGGTCAGCGACTTATATTCTGTAGCAAGGTTAACCGAATAGGGGAGCCGCAGGGAAACCGAGTCTTAACTGGGCGTTAAGTTGCAGGGTATAGACCCGAAACCCGGTGATCTAGCCATGGGCAGGTTGAAGGTTGGGTAACACTAACTGGAGGACCGAACCGACTAATGTTGAAAAATTAGCGGATGACTTGTGGCTGGGGGTGAAAGGCCAATCAAACCGGGAGATAGCTGGTTCTCCCCGAAAGCTATTTAGGTAGCGCCTCGTGAACTCATCTTCGGGGGTAGAGCACTGTTTCGGCTAGGGGGTCATCCCGACTTACCAACCCGATGCAAACTCCGAATACCGAAGAATGTTATCACGGGAGACACACGGCGGGTGCTAACGTTCGTCGTGAAGAGGGAAACAACCCAGACCGCCAGCTAAGGTCCCAAAGTCATGGTTAAGTGGGAAACGATGTGGGAAGGCATAGACAGCCAGGATGTTGGCTTAGAAGCAGCCATCATTTAAAGAAAGCGTAATAGCTCACTGGTCGAGTCGGCCTGCGCGGAAGATGTAACGGGGCTAAACCATGCACCGAAGCTGCGGCAGCGACACTTAGGTGTTGTTGGGTAGGGGAGCGTTCTGTAAGCCGTCGAAGGTGGCCTGTGAGGGCTGCTGGAGGTATCAGAAGTGCGAATGCTGACATAAGTAACGATAATGCGGGTGAAAAACCCGCACGCCGGAAGACCAAGGGTTCCTGTCCAACGTTAATCGGGGCAGGGTGAGTCGACCCCTAAGGCGAGGCTGAAAAGCGTAGTCGATGGGAAACAGGTTAATATTCCTGTACTCGGTGTTACTGCGAAGGGGGGACGGAGAAAGCTAGGTTATCCGGGCGACGGTTGTCCCGGTTTAAGCGTGAAGGTGGATGACCTTGGTAAATCCGGGTCGTCATTAACACTGAGGCGTGATGACGAGTCACTACGGTGATGAAGTAACCGATGCTACGCTTCCAGGAAAAGCCTCTAAGCTCCAGGTAACATCAAATCGTACCCCAAACCGACACAGGTGGTCAGGTAGAGAATACTCAGGCGCTTGAGAGAACTCGGGTGAAGGAACTAGGCAAAATGGTGCCGTAACTTCGGGAGAAGGCACGCTGATGGTAAGTGAAGTGACGTGCTCACGGAGCTGAAATCAGTCGAAGATACCAGCTGGCTGCAACTGTTTAATAAAAACACAGCACTGTGCAAACACGAAAGTGGACGTATACGGTGTGACGCCTGCCCGGTGCCGGAAGGTTAATTGATGGGGTCAGCCGCAAGGCGAAGCTCTTGATCGAAGCCCCGGTAAACGGCGGCCGTAACTATAACGGTCCTAAGGTAGCGAAATTCCTTGTCGGGTAAGTTCCGACCTGCACGAATGGCGTAATGATGGCCAGGCTGTCTCCACCCGAGACTCAGTGAAATTGAACTCGCTGTGAAGATGCAGTGTACCCGCGGCAAGACGGAAAGACCCCGTGAACCTTTACTATAGCTTGACACTGAACCTTGAGCCTTGATGTGTAGGATAGGTGGGAGGCTTTGAAGCGTGGACGCCAGTCTGCGTGGAGCCGACCTTGAAATACCACCCTTTAATGTTTGATGTTCTAACGTGGGCCCGTAATCCGGGTTGCGGACAGTGTCTGGTGGGTAGTTTGACTGGGGCGGTCTCCTCCCAAAGCGTAACGGAGGAGCACGAAGGTTAGCTAATCCTGGTCGGACATCAGGAGGTTAGTGCAAAGGCATAAGCTAGCTTGACTGCGAGAGTGACAGCTCGAGCAGGTGCGAAAGCAGGTCTTAGTGATCCGGTGGTTCTGAATGGAAGGGCCATCGCTCAACGGATAAAAGGTACTCCGGGGATAACAGGCTGATACCGCCCAAGAGTTCATATCGACGGCGGTGTTTGGCACCTCGATGTCGGCTCATCACATCCTGGGGCTGAAGTAGGTCCCAAGGGTATGGCTGTTCGCCATTTAAAGTGGTACGCGAGCTGGGTTTAGAACGTCGTGAGACAGTTCGGTCCCTATCTGCCGTGGGCGTTGGAAGATTGAGAGGGGTTGCTCCTAGTACGAGAGGACCGGAGTGAACGCACCACTGGTGTTCGGGTTGTGATGCCAATTGCATTGCCCGGTAGCTAAGTGCGGAAGAGATAACCGCTGAAAGCATCTAAGCGGGAAACTTGCCTCGAGATGAGTCTTCCCTGGGCACTAGATGCCCCTGAAGGGCCGTTGAAGACGACGACGTAGATAGGCTGGGTGTGTAAGCGTAGCGATACGTTGAGCTAACCAGTACTAATGACCCGAGAGGCTTAACCTTACAACACCGAAGGTGTTTTAAAGACTCATAGAGAACGATATTCAGCTTGTTCAGAGATTGGTTCTGGTGGTTACGGAGATGACAAAGAGAAAGTCATGTAAAGTAACGGCTGGAATGAAACAGAATTTGCCTGGCGGCGATAGCGCGGTGGTCCCACCTGACCCCATGCCGAACTCAGAAGTGAAACGCCGTAGCGCCGATGGTAGTGTGGGGCTTCCCCATGTGAGAGTAGGGAACTGCCAGGCATCAAATTAAGCAGTAAGCCGGAGCAATCTGGTAATTGTAGAAAAACTCGGTGGAGCGGTAGTTCAGTTGGTTAGAATACCTGCCTGTCACGCAGGGGGTCGCGGGTTCGAGCCCCGTCCGTTCCGCCACTTATTAAAAATTATGCCTGCTTGTTTTAGCAGGCATAATATTAAGCGTAATTTAGGGGCGTAGCTCAGTTGGTAGAGCACCGGTCTCCAAAACCGGGTGTCGCGAGTTCGAGTCTCTCCGCCCCTGCCAAATAAAACCCTTCACGTTATCGTGAAGGGTTTTTTTTGGGTTCATCGCGCTTTACTGGGGAACGCGGACTTTATCTTCATAAAAAAGTAATCGTTATCCCGGTATCCATAAGCCATGCGTTTGATTACCTTTATTTTATTATTCATCCCCTCCAGTACACTGGTGTTCAGATGATGCGTCGCGCTGGCTATAATCCCAATCACGTACCCTTTCAGCCCGTCGGCGAACTTTATCCCACTTTCCTCTGATTGCCTGTACCACTCATTCCACCGTTGCCTTGTCTCCTGTTCATCTCGGGCATACCACTGCTCTTTCAGCGCCGTTTTCATCACATACACCGTATTTAGCGGCTGGTTGGCTTCCAGTAACTCTGCCAGTTTCGCCTCATGTCCTACCGGCAGATTTTCCGGATTACGCAACAACAGCATATTCCGACCCAAACCGATCATTGATTCCGATGTAATCCGATCGCACTTTCCGATTTAATTCGACCGCGGATTCCGATTTGTTCCGGCCAAATCTGGCCATCTGTCGGAATCCGTGATCCTGTCGTCGGAATCCCGCGCTTTTCACTTTTAAAACAATGGACAACACTTTCTCCTGATAACCCATCTTCCGGAGACGTGTCGCCATGGCAAGACTGAGAACGCGGATGAGTAAAATTAAAGAACTGCTGCGCCTTAAATTTGACTGTCACCTGCCCAACAGGAGCATCTCGGCCTGTCTGAATATCGGGTGCAGCACTGTATCTGATGTGGTCACCCGCTTCAGGGGAAGCCAGTTGGCTTGGCCCCTGCCAGAAGATATGACGGAATTACAGCTCGAAGCGCTGCTCTATACCGAGCGAGCCAGCGACAGCCATAAGCGGATGCCGGACTTCCCGATGTGCTATCAGGAGTTGAAGCGTAAAGGGATGACCAAAATCCTGCTCTGGCAGGAATATCAACAGGATGCCGGAGAGAAGCTGTTCCTCGACTTCTGCGGGCCAACAATCCCTGTCATCAACCCGGATACGGGTGAAGTGAGACAGGCGCATATCTTCGTCGCCACGCTGGGTGCCTCAAACTACACCTACGTCGAAGCCTGTGAAAACCAGCGCCAGGAAAGCTGGCTGATAGCGCACGTCAGAGCATTCGAGTTCTTCGGTGGTGTGCCTCAGCTTCTGGTTCCGGACAACCTGAAAGCGGCGGTCAGCCGCGCAGACCGCTATGAGCCGGTACTGAACGAGAACTACCGTAAGCTGGCCCGCCACTACAACACGGCAATAATCCCGGCCAGACCGCGTAAACCCAAAGACAAACCCAAGGTTGAAAACGCCGTCCTGGTCGTGGAGCGCTGGATCCTGATGCGGTTACGGCATGACGTGTCATACGCTGGCTGCGCTGAATCTGGCCATCAGTGAGCGACTGCAGGCGCTGAATGAGCGGTCGTTCCGTCGGTTACCGGGTTGCCGGAAAAGCCTGTATGAACAACTGGATAAACCCGCGCTGAAGGCACTCCCGCCATACCGGTACGAATACGTTGATATCCGTCGGGCAAAGGTCGGCCCAGACTACCACGTGCTGTACGGCAAACATGCGTACTCGGTCCTCCACGCACTGGTTGGCAGCCATATCGATATCGAGGCAGGTGCCAGGCTTGTTCGTCTCTATCACCGGGGAACGCTGGTTGCCCAGCATCCACGGGCGCAGCAACAGCGTGGCTTCACCACGCAGGCAGAACATATGCCGGAGTCGCACCGGCAGCAACGCTGGAGCCCGGACAGGCTGCTGTCCTGGGGAGAAAGCATCGGCAGTGCCACCCGTGCCGTGGTGGCCTGGCATATGCACCACCGGGCACATCCGGAACAGGCTTACCGGACCTGCCTGGGACTGCTCAATCTTAGCCGGGAATATAGCGATGCCTGACTGGAGAATGCCTGCCAGCAGGCGCTGTTACTGGAGCGACCCTGGCGGCAGGTGATCCTGAATCTGCTGACCAACAACCGGGACCGGCTGAAAGATGAAGCGCCGGATGAATCCCCTGTAGGGCACAGCAATGTACGCGGTGCTGGGTACTACCACTGAGGAAACAATCATGCACAACAACCTGCTGGAACAGATACGCGCCCTGCGTCTAGGGCACATGAGTAACGCGCTGGAGCTGCAATGGTCACAGCCGATGACCTACCTCGCTGAGCTTCGAGGAGCGTCTGGGGCTTCTGCTGGAGCACGAACTGCTACAGCGTGAGGTCTCGAAGGTCAATCGCCTGCGAAGACAGTCGAAACTGAGGCTGGATGCGCAGCCTTCGCAGCTTGACTACCGGCCGGAACGGGGGCTGGACCGACAGTTACTCGTTCAGTTGCTGACCGGTGCTGCTGATCCTTGACGACTGGGGTCTTGAAAAACTGAATCCTCGGCAGTCCTCAGACCTGCTGGAGGAGATGGAAGACAGATACCAGCGGGGAAGCACTATCATCATCAGCCAGCTCCCGGTGAGCGAATGGTACAAACTGGTGGGTAACCCGACGGTTGCCGATGCGCTGATGGACCGGCTTCTGCATAACGGGCACCGCGTTGAGCTCAGAGGTGAATCAATGCGTAAACTGGCGCAAACCGATCAGACGAGTTAAAAACTAAAGTAAGAAATAATCAGCGCGAGAAGCGCGATCGAAATCGCGGCGCTGGAACGGAAAGCTCATGATGAGGCCTGTGGTGAGATTGACACTGCTCATCTGGGTTATCTCGGGTCACAGGACACGTTCTATGTGGGCAATCTGAAAGGCGTCGGGCGTATCTATCAGCAGACGTTCGTTGATACGTACTCGAAAGTGGCTCACTGCAAGCTCTACGTGACTAAAACGCCGATTACAGCGGCTGATTTACTGAATGACCGTGTACTGCCGTTTTATGAGTTTCATGGGCTGCCGATGCTGAGGATACTGACAGACAGAGGCACCGAATACTGCGGCAAAGTGGATCAGCATGATTACCAGCTTTATCTGGCGATAAATGACATTGAGCATACGAAAACGAAGGCAATGTCACCGCAAACTAATGGTATCTGTGAACGGTTCCATAAGACGATATTGCAGGAATTTTATCAGGTGACATTCCGTAAAAAGCTTTACGGGGACCTTGATACTTTGCAATCTGATCTTGATGAATGGTTGGAGTATTATAATAATGCCAGAACGCATCAGGGAAAAATGTGCTGTGGACGCACGCCGATGGAAACATTAGTTGATGGAAAGCGCGATGAACCAAAAATCAGCCTCAATCTGGCTCCAATACCCGCAACGGCTACTCGACAAAGACCGTAGCGACGACTGATGGCCCGCTTGAACTGCGTACTCCTCGCGATCGCGAAGCTACCTTTGAGCCTCAATTGCTGAAGAAAAACCAGACCCGAATTACTGGCATGGATAACCAGATCCTGTCGCTGTACGCCAAAGGGATGACCACATGCGAGATCGCCGCCGCATTCAAAGGCTGTATGACGCCGATGTCTCGCCAGCGCTGGTCTCAAAGGTCACCGATGCCGTCATGGAGCAGGTTGTCGAATGGCAAAACCGCCCACTGGATGCAATCTATCCCATTGTTTATATTGACTGTATTGTTCTGAAGGTTCGGCAGGACGGCCGCGTCATCAACAAGTCGGTGTTTCTGGCATTGGGCATTAATATTGAAGGCCAGAAAGCGTTGCCGGGGATATGGCTGGCCGAAAATGAAGGCGCGAAGTTCTGGCTGAATGTGCCGACAGAGCTGAAGAATCGCGGCCTGAACGATATTCTTATCGCCTGCGTTGACGGCCTGAAAGGCTTCCCTGACCCCATTAACGCGGTGTATCCGGAGGCCCGGATCCAACTGTGCATCGTCCACATGGTACGTAACAGCCTGCATTTTGTCTCTTGGAAGGACTAAAAAGCCGTAACGCACGATCTGAAAGCCATCTATCAGGCCCCCACGGAAGAGACTGGTTTGCAGGCGCTGGAAGCATTCGCCGGAGCATGGGACAACCAGTATCCTCAGATAAGCGGTAGCTGGCAGGAAAACTGGGTCAATCTGGTGACGTTCTTCGCTTACCTGGCAGACATTCGCAAAGTCATCTACACAACCAACGCTATCGAATCACTGAACAGCGTGATCAGGCACGCCATCAAGAAGCGTAAGGTGTTGCCGGTGAAGCCAGAGTTGATGGCAAACAAGTCAGCATTCGCACGCCGCGTGCAGCAGGAAATATTGCCCTGAGGATCGCAAAACTGACGGCATTGTCGGTGCGGCAACGGTACGAGATAACATCATTTTGGCGCTTCAGGCGCAACGTGGCTGGCTGAAGCCCATTTCCTTACGTGAGCAAACCCATATCGCTGAAAAATTTATCAGCCTATTAGGGATTCGTACGCCGAGTCCAGAGCAGGAAATTCAGTATCTATCGGGTAAGAATCAGCAAAAGGTCCTGCTATCGCGCTGGCTGGCAATAGAACCGCGCTTCTTGATTTTGGATGAGCCAACGCGAGGGATCGATGTCGGTGCGCATGCTGAAATTATTCGCCTGATCGACATCCTTAACCTCGGTGCACCCGTTGCGCTGCTGGCATTAGGTATGACGTTGGTGGTTGCCACTGGTGGTAGCGACGAAGTCTGTGGGCACAGTTATGGCGATTGCTGGAGCGACGGCCGCAACACTGACCGCCGCAGGTCATCCACTCCCTTCTGTACTGCTGTCTGGCTATCGGCCGGAATTCAAACTGGTTCTGAAGGCACTCGTCGTTCTGCTGGTTTTGGTTATGCAATCTCCGCGTATTTCGCTGCATCACCTGTTCAGGAGGAAAACATAATGTTGAAGCGCCACTTTCCCCTGTTGATAACGATTCTAGTCTTTATTGCTGGCTATTTATTCTGTCTCAGCCAGTTTCTCGGCTTTGCTTCGACGCGAGTTTTCTTTGATTTACTGACGGATAATGCCTTTCTGGGGATCGTGGCTGTTGGGATGACGTTTGTCATCCTGTCTGGCGGGATCGATCTCTCCGTAGAGCCAGTCATTGTATTTACTGGTGTGTTATTGGCCAAATTGATCGGTACGTATGGAATTGATCCTTTCTTTGCGTTCGCAATAGCGCGGGTGATGGGCACCCTGTTTGGCGTACTGATTCAAGGTCTGATTCAAACGTATATCACGGTTGATGGTACCTTGAGCTCATGGATTAATCACAATAGGCGTTTTCAGCAACTGACGAATCATCGTCTGCTGATCGCTGTTTTGTAACCAAACCGCATAAAACGGGCGCACGACGGGTTGACTGTCGCCGACTATCCGCAGGTTGGAGTAGGTTTGTAACCAATGGCTGGGTAAAAACGCGCAGCCGCCGGTTGTTTCAAGCAATTGACGGGTCAGTTGGGCCGATGTTGTTGTCAAAACGGGAAGTTGATCGCTGGCTAATAGGCGATGTTCCTGCTGATGAAAGTCTGCGCCCCACTCCAATTTTATATAAGGCAGTTCCTGTCCGGGTGGGTGCGCTTCTGCTGCAAACAGCGAAAGGGAGAAGTTGCCCAGTAGCTGGCTCGCCAATTCTTCCATTTTTGGCTGTTCGGTCGTAATCAACAGATCCAACTGACGCTCATGGAGTTGTTTTACCAGCGAGTGACGTAAGGCAATGCGCGCTTCTAGCTGGAGCAGCGGGCGCTGTTGGTACAGCGATTGTAGCCAGGGCGTCAGATATGCCTCCCAGAGCGATGCGGTTGCCCCCACCGAAAGCAGGCTGTGTTGCTGCGAGCGTGCGACTTCTTTTTTTGCGATCTGCCAGGTACCGATGAGGCTTTCCGCATAGGGCAGAAGCCGTTCGCCGGCGGGCGTCAGGCGTATGTTGTTCCGATGGCGGGTGAACAGGTTGGCACCAAGCTGCGTCTCTAACTGGCGAATCCGAAAACTCACCGCTGACTGCGTGAGATACAGGGATTCGGCGGCACGGCCAAAGTGTCTTGTCCTGCTGACTTCCAGAAAGGTTTTTAGTAATTCGGTATCCACGCCCATCTCCAAAAAAATTTTGTCGTAATGATTTAAATGTTTTGTTTTACACAATGTCAAGCCTATCTAATACTCCGCGCCATAAACAACACGACCATAGAAGAATTAGGAGCGTGTAAGATGGCAGAAAGCTTCTCTACCACTCATCGTTTTTTTGATAACAAGTTCTACCCGCGTGGTTTTTCTCGACATGGCGACTTTACAATTAAAGAAGCACAATTGTTGGAGCGCCACGGTTACGCGTTTAACGAGCTGGATTTGGGTAAACGTGAACCAGTGACTGAGGAAGAGACATCGTTTGTTGCGATGTGCCGCGGCGAACGTAAAGCGGAAACGGAACTGGAAAAAATCTGGTCCAAATATCTGGAACGTGTCCGTCGCCCTAAACGCTTCCATACGTTGTCTGGTGGTAAGCCGCAGATGGATGCAGTGGAAGAATACACTGAAAGCGATGATTAATTAAATGGGGCGTTAGCCCCATTCAGACTGTTGACGAGCCCCACGTTTTTTGTGGGGTTCTGTTTTTGTAGCGACCGCAGGCCGCGATATTTCCCCCTGTTTAGCCTGCAAACGCTTTTATCGGGTCGGATGGGTGCGTGACGCTCTGACGTGCCAGTGCCTGTAATAACCGACAAAGAAGCGCCAGCAGCGCCATCTTCTTCTTTGCGCACGAGATGGCCTTCGGGCACGAGTTCTTCAAGGGTAACCATTTTCAAACGGGTATTGCTGCGTGGCTGGTTCTCGGAGCATGGTGGTCAGTCCGTTTTTTGCACTGACCTCATGAGCTCAACGTTCCTGCCGTGAGGGCAGGACTTTGTCAACAGCCTGAAATCCCACTGCTGTGGGATTTTTGGTTTCTAGTCGTGCTCTGACAGAACTTTCCTGTGTTTAGACGCGCTCAAATACCGTCGCAATGCCTTGTCCCAGCCCGATGCACATCGTCGCCACGCCAAACTGAGCGTCGCGGCTTTCCATCAGATTAATCAATGTGGTAGAGATGCGCGCGCCTGAGCAGCCGAGCGGGTGACCCAGCGCAATCGCACCGCCATTGAGATTGACCTTTTCATCGAGCTGCTCCAGCAACCCCAAATCTTTAATGCAGGGTAGCGTCTGAGCGGCGAAGGCCTCGTTGAACTCAAAGAGACTGATATCGGTGAGGCTTAATCCTGCTCGCTTCAGTGCCAGTTTGGTCGCGGGGACCGGGCCGTAACCCATAATCGAAGGATCGCAGCCAACCACGGCCATCGCCCGAATGCGAGCCCGTACGGGTAAACCTAACGATGCCGCACGGGATTCGCTCATGATCAACATGGCTGCGGCACCATCGGATAGCGCCGAGGATGATGCGGCTGTCACTGTACCGTTAACCGGATCGAACGCGGGTTTGAGTGCCGCAAGGCTATCGACGGTGGTGTCTGGGCGAATGACCTCATCATAATCGAAGCGTTGCAGCACGCCGTCTGCATCATGGCCCGCCGTGGGGATAATTTCATGACGAAACGCTCCTGACTGGGTGGCGCTGTGGGCGCGCTGGTGCGAACGTGCGGCGAACTGATCCTGCATCTCACGGCTAATATTGTGCATACGCCCCAGCATCTCAGCCGTGAGCCCCATCATACCTGCGGCTTTAGCTATGGTGCGGCTCAGCCCCGGATGAAAATCGACGCCATGATTCATCGGCACATGGCCCATATGCTCAACGCCACCGATTAAGCAGACATTCGCGTCTCCCACCATAATGGCGCGGGCGGCATCGTGGAGCGCTTGCATGGAGGAGCCGCACAGCCGATTAACCGTGGTCGCAGGGACATTCATCGGAATTTCTGCCAGCAAAGCGGCATTGCGGGCGACGTTGAAGCCTTGTTCCAGCGTCTGTTGCACGCATCCCCAATAGATATCGTCGATCTCACGGGCGTCCAGCGCCGCGTTACGGCTCAGCAAGCTACGCATCAGGTGTGCAGACAGGTCTTCGGCTCTTACCTGGCGGAAAGCGCCGCCTTTGGAGCGCCCCATCGGCGTACGTACGGCATCAACAATTACTACCTTTTCCATATTTCCTGTCCTCATGCCGGTTGACCGTAAGAAACGTCCGCGTGTGGCGCGACCGATGGGTAATAGCCTTCATTGCTTCTGGCTTTTTGCTGCAAGCCGTCTGGCACCTGATAGATGGCGCCGAGGTGTGCCAGCTGTTGCGCCATCTCGACATAACGTTCGCTACCTAATGTATCCAGATAGCGGCAGGCTCCGCCGTGGAAGGGAGGGAAACCTAACCCATATACCAGCGCCATGTCTGCTTCGGCGGGGCTGGCGACGATACCTTCTTCCAGACAACGAGCGACTTCATTAATCATTGGGATCATCATGCGCGCGATAATCTCTTCTGCGCTGAACGTTTTTTTCGGTTGGCTGATGTCCTGAAGGATCGCATCTACAGCTTCATCCTGTTCTTTACGCAGCTTCCCCTTGCTATCGGTTTGATAACGGTAGAATCCGTGACCATTCTTTTGCCCGAAACGCTGGTGTTCAAACAGCACATCAATCGCATCGCGATAGTCTTTCGCCATGCGCTGTGGGAAGCCCTCAGCCATCACGGCCTGAGCATGGTGAGCGGTATCAATACCGACAACATCCAGCAGATAGGCCGGTCCCATCGGCCAACCGAATTTTTTCTCCATGACGTTATCAATATCGCGGAAATCGGCACCGTCTCTGAGCAATAGGCTGAATGCAGCAAAATAGGGGAACAGCACCCGATTCACGAAGAATCCAGGGCAGTCGTTCACGACAATGGGCGTTTTGCCCATCTTGCTGGCGTAAGCCACCACGCTGGCGATGGTGCTATCGCTGGTTTGAGGGCCGCGAATAATTTCGACCAGTGGCATGCGGTGTACCGGGTTGAAGAAGTGCATACCACAGAAGTTTTGCGGTCGTTTTAGCGACGCAGCCAGTGAAGCAATTGGGATCGTTGAGGTATTCGAAGCCAGAATCGTATTCTCACTCACGTGCGATTCGGTTTCTGCCAACACGCTGGCTTTGATTTTCGGGTTCTCAACTACGGCCTCAACGACGATGTCGGTGCGCTCGAACCCAGCGTAATCCAGCGTTGGCTGAATACTGGCCAGAATCGTCGCCATTTTCATTCCGTCCAGCTTGCCGCGCTCCATTTGTTTATTCAGGAGCTTAGCGGCTTCATTCATCCCCAACGCGAGCGGCTTCTCGTTGATATCTTTCATCCGAATCGGCACGCCTTTGAACGCAGATTGATAGGCGATGCCGCCGCCCATAATACCTGCCCCTAGCACTGCTGCCTGCTGCGGTATAGATGTCTCGCCAATCAGCTTCTTTGCTTTGCCTTTAACATATTGATCGTTGAGGAAAATGCTGACGAGTGCGCGGGCTTCATTGGAACGCGCCAGTTGAACGAAGTGCTGCGTCTCAAGCTGCAATGCGTCATCGCGTGTCATGGTCGCAGCAGCTTCGATGGTTTTTACCGCTAGCATCGGTGCGGGATAGTGCTTGCCCGCAGTTTGTAGCACCATCGCTTTGGCGGTGGTAAAGCTCATCATGGCTTCAATCTTATTGAGCTTCAGCGGTTCAAGTTTCGGACGTCGGTAAGCCTGCCAGTCCAGTGAGCCATTAATCGCCTGTTTCAACATCTTGATGGCGGCGGGAACCAGCTTGTCATTGGCGACAACGGCTTGCACCAGCCCCACTTTTAAAGCATCGGCTGCGCCGATGTCTTTACCTGCGGCGATAATCTCCAGCGCGCTGTCTGTACCCAGCAGGCGTGGTAGCCTGACCGTGCCGCCAAAGCCCGGCATGATCCCCAGCTTGGTTTCGGGCAACCCGATTCGCGCATCCGTCGTTGCCAACCGAAAATCGGTCGCCAGCACACATTCACACCCGCCGCCCAACGCATAGCTATTAATCGCGGACAGCGTAGGAACGGGCAAATCCTCAAGGCGGCTGAAAATGTTGTTGGCGAAGACAAGCCATTCATGCAGCTTTTCGGCCGGTGCGGCAAAAAGAGAAAGGAATTCTGTGATATCGGCACCGACAATAAATGCTGGTTTATCGGAACGTAGTAGTAAGCCCTTCAGATTCGGCTGTTCCGCCAGAACGTCCAGCGCTTTACCCAGGCTGGCAACCGTGCGGGTATCTAGCTTGTTTACGGAGCCAGGGGCAGAAAATACCAGCTCGGCAATGCCGTCCTCAAGCCAGTTAAGGTAGAGGGATTCACCTTGATAAAGCATGTTTATCTCCGCTGTTTGTGTGAGTGATCTGGTATGACCAGATAATCGAATTGTGGTTTTAATGTTAACGTTTTGCAAACGAGAGATTAATTTTTTGCCGAATCGATCACAAAGCACCGGACGCTGCCCTTGGGGAATGCCTGTGTTAAAATGGAGGGATCATGTCGTGACGTACAAGGATACTCATGGAAAAGCTGGCTTCTTTATATCATCACCATCTGGCTACGCTGCAAGCGCGTGCTCAGGCGGTTTTAGCGCGCCATCAGCTTGACGCATTACTGATTCACTCTGGTGAGCTGTTGACCGTTTTTCTGGACGATCACGACTATCCTTTTAAAGTTAACCCGCAATTTAAAGCCTGGGTGCCCGTCACGCAGGTGCCGAACTGCTGGCTATGGGTTGACGGCGTTAACCCGCCAAAACTGTGGTTCTACTCGCCGGTGGATTACTGGCATAACGTTGCACCGGTTCCCGAGAGTTTTTGGACTGATGAAATTGAGATTACCGTGCTACGGAATGCTGATGATATTGGGCAACTGCTTCCATCGCAGCGCGAGCGTGTTGCCTACATCGGCTATGCCCCGCAGCGTGCGCAGGATTTGGGGATTCGTGCAGACAATATTAACCCTCAGGGCGTGCTGGATTATCTGCACTACCATCGGGCTTATAAAACGGATTACGAACTGGCCTGCATGCGTGAAGCGCAGAAGACCGCCGTTATCGGTCACCGAGCGGCGCATGAAGCGTTCCTGTCCGGGATGAGCGAATTCGATATTAACCTGGCGTATCTGACTGCCACTGGTCATCGTGATATCGATGTCCCTTACGGTAATATCATCGCGCTAAATGAACATGCCGCAGTGTTGCACTATACCCAACTCGATCATCAGGTGCCTTCCGATGTCCGCAGTTTTCTGATTGATGCGGGTGCCGAATATAACGGCTATGCCGCCGATCTGACACGTACCTATTCTGCGCAGAGTGATGGTGCGTTTGCCTCGCTGATTAAAGATCTCAATCAGGAAATGCTGTCATTGATTGATACCGTTCAGGCGGGAGTGCGCTATACCGATTACCATCTTCAGATGCATCAGCGGATTGCGAAGCTGCTGAAATCACATCAGCTGGTGCGGGATATCAGCGAAGAGGCCATGGTGGAGCAGGGGCTGACATCGCCTTTCCTGCCGCACGGTCTTGGCCACCCGCTGGGTTTGCAGGTGCATGATGTCGCCGGATTTATGCAAGACGATCGCGGCACACATCTGGCGGCGCCGTCGCAGCATCCTTATCTGCGTTGTACTCGCGTGCTTGAACCCAGCATGGTCATGACGATCGAACCGGGCATCTATTTCATCGAATCCTTGCTTGCTCCGTGGCGTGAGGGAGAATTGCGTCAGCACTTTGACTGGCAAAAAATCGATGCGCTGAAACCGTTTGGCGGTATCCGTATCGAGGATAATATTGTCATTCATGAAGGGCGTGTGGAGAACATGACGCGCGACCTGAATCTGGCCTGATGCAAGCGTATCCTATTCCTGCTGCGCCAGTGAGCTTCAGCGAGGAAATCAAGAAAAGCCGCTTTACGACGATCCTGGCGGCAACACCGGGAATCGACGCGGCGAAAGCGTTTATCCAGCATGTCAGGGAAGAGCATGCTTCGGCGGGTCACCACTGCTGGGCATTTGTTGCGGGTGCGCCTGACGATTCCCAGCAGCTTGGTTTTTCTGACGATGGTGAGCCTTCCGGCACGGCGGGTAAGCCGATGCTGTCGCAACTGATGGGAAGCAGTATCGGTGAGATTACGGCTGTGGTCGTACGCTACTATGGCGGAATCCCGCTGGGCACGGGGGGGTTAGTAAAGGCTTATGGCGGTGGTGTTCAGCAAGCGCTGAAGCTGCTATCGCTGCAAGAGAAAGTATTGCAACAAGAGTATGGCTTACAATGTGACTATGCACTGTTGCCCCAGGTGGAATCCCTGATCTTCCAGCTTGGCGGAAAAATTCTGCATAGTGAGTATGGCGTGGAAGTCGTATTGCGGTTCTCTATCCCCGTTAGGGGAACCGAGGAGGCGGCAATGAAATTACGTGATTTAAGCCGCGGCGCGTTGCATTTATTGCCGATTCCATAATAATCCCAGCGCTTTTTATGAATCATTAAGGAATTCCCTGCGATGCACTTGCGCGCCATAACTCGTATTGTCGGCCAGTTGGTTATCCTGTTTTCCGGGACAATGGTTATTCCCGGACTGGTAGCGTTAATTTACCGCGATGGCGCAGGCCGAGCGTTTACGCAGACATTTATTGTCGCGCTGGCGATTGGCATCACGCTGTGGTTACCAAACCGCAAACAGAAGCATGAACTGAAATCTCGCGAAGGGTTCCTGATCGTTGTTCTCTTCTGGACGGTGCTAGGAAGCGTCGGTGCGCTGCCTTTCCTGTTTGCGGAACACCCTAATCTGGGCGTAACGGATGCTTTTTTCGAATCGTTCTCTGGCCTGACGACAACGGGTGCCACTACGCTGGTCGGGCTGGATTCATTGCCTAAAGCCATCCTGTTTTATCGACAAATGCTGCAATGGTTTGGTGGGATGGGGATCATCGTACTTGCCGTTGCCATCCTGCCGATTCTCGGTGTTGGTGGGATGCAGCTTTATCGTGCGGAGATGCCGGGGCCGTTGAAGGAAAACAAAATGCGCCCGCGTATTGCCGATACGGCAAAAACGCTGTGGCTGATTTATCTCTTACTGACGATTGCCTGTGCTGTCGCGCTTTGGCTGGCTGGCATGCCGGTATTCGATGCGATTGGCCACAGCTTCTCTACGGTGTCCGTCGGCGGGTTCTCTACCCACGACGCCAGTATCGGCTACTTCAACAACCCAACAATCAACACCATCATCGCGATATTTCTGCTGATTTCCGGCTGTAACTTTGGATTGCACTTTGCCCTGCTGAGCGGCCGCAGCCTGAAGGTATACTGGCGTGACCCAGAATTCCGCATGTTCATCTTTGTTCAACTGTCGCTGGTGGCCGTGTGTACGATTGTCCTGTGGTTCCACCACGTTTATGACAGCGGAATGCAGACGATCAATCAGGCGTTCTTTCAGGTTGTCTCTATGGCGACAACGGCAGGGTTTACCACGGATAGCATTGCATCGTGGCCGCTTTTTCTGCCGGTTTTGCTTCTGTGCTCGGCATTTATTGGCGGGTGTGCAGGTTCAACCGGGGGCGGCTTGAAAGTGATTCGTATCCTGCTGCTTTTTCTACAAGGATCGCGTGAGCTTAAGCGTTTAGTGCACCCGAATGCGGTTTATACGATTAAACTGGGTCATCGGGCGTTGCCAGAGCGTATCCTGGAAGCTGTGTGGGGATTCTTTTCCGCATATGCGCTGGTTTTTATTGTCAGCATGTTGGCTGTCATTGCGACAGGTGTTGATGATTTCTCCGCATTTGCGGCGGTCGCGGCCACATTGAATAACCTAGGGCCTGGGCTGGGCGTTGTCGCTGAGAATTTTACCTCGATGAATGATACGGCGAAATGGATTCTGATACTGACGATGCTGTTTGGTCGTTTGGAAGTCTTCACGCTTTTAGTGCTGTTTACGCCAACCTTCTGGCAGGAATAGTCCCATAAGGATAAAGAACAATGAAAGCTTTGATCGTGTTTTCGAGTCGGGACGGGCAAACAAGAGCGATTGCCTCCTATATTGCAAATACGCTGAAAGGAACCCTGGAGTGCGATGTGGTTAACGTACTCAATGCGAATGATATCGATCTGGGCCAATACGATCAGGTCCTGATTGGGGCATCGATTCGATACGGGCGCTTTCATCCTGCGGTAAATAAATTTATCCATAAGCATCTGACTTCTCTACAGCAGCTACCCAGCGCATTCTTCTCCGTGAACCTCACTGCACGTAAGCCAGAAAAACGCACGGTACAGACCAATGCCTATACGCGTAAGTTCCTGCTGAATTCTCCCTGGCAGCCAGATTTGTGCTGCGTGTTCGCTGGCGCCCTACGCTACCCACGCTACCGCTGGTTCGATCGGGTAATGATTCAACTCATTATGCGTATAACTGGGGGGGAAACAGATAGTACTAAAGAGATTGAATATACAGACTGGCAGCAGGTTTCCCGTTTCGCTCAGGATTTCGCTCAATTCGCGGCGAAAAACCCGGCATAATGGCGTCTTTTAATTCGCTTTGCTGAAAAAAACCTCACTCGGTAATTTTTTTGCATTTAGCGCTTGTCAGTGGCCGAGAAGTCCCTATAATGCGCCTCCACTGACACGGCAACAGCGACTTACGAAGTTGGTGTGACAGAAAAAATTCAACGAAGGCGGTCAGTAATGACTTGACTTCACAGCGGAAAAGCATAATATATGCGGCCCGCGCCACGGAAGATGTGGCACTGCTCTTTAACAATATAATCAGACAATCTGTGTGGGCACTCACAAGACCGTATCTTAACGATATAAAAAAGTCTTGAAGAGTGAACAACAGTAAATTCATTACGAATAAACAGTTACTAATTCTTTGAGCATCGCTGACGAGTTCAGCAAATCAAACAAATCTTAAATTGAAGAGTTTGATCATGGCTCAGATTGAACGCTGGCGGCAGGCCTAACACATGCAAGTCGAGCGGTAGCACAGGAGAGCTTGCTCTCTGGGTGACGAGCGGCGGACGGGTGAGTAATGTCTGGGAAACTGCCTGATGGAGGGGGATAACTACTGGAAACGGTAGCTAATACCGCATAACGTCTTCGGACCAAAGAGGGGGACCTTAGGGCCTCTCGCCATCGGATGTGCCCAGATGGGATTAGCTAGTAGGTGAGGTAATGGCTCACCTAGGCGACGATCCCTAGCTGGTCTGAGAGGATGACCAGCCACACTGGAACTGAGACACGGTCCAGACTCCTACGGGAGGCAGCAGTGGGGAATATTGCACAATGGGCGCAAGCCTGATGCAGCCATGCCGCGTGTGTGAAGAAGGCCTTCGGGTTGTAAAGCACTTTCAGCGGGGAGGAAGGCGATGAGGTTAATAACCTTATCGATTGACGTTACCCGCAGAAGAAGCACCGGCTAACTCCGTGCCAGCAGCCGCGGTAATACGGAGGGTGCAAGCGTTAATCGGAATGACTGGGCGTAAAGCGCACGCAGGCGGTCTGTTAAGTTGGATGTGAAATCCCCGGGCTTAACCTGGGAACTGCATTCAAAACTGACAGGCTAGAGTCTTGTAGAGGGGGGTAGAATTCCAGGTGTAGCGGTGAAATGCGTAGAGATCTGGAGGAATACCGGTGGCGAAGGCGGCCCCCTGGACAAAGACTGACGCTCAGGTGCGAAAGCGTGGGGAGCAAACAGGATTAGATACCCTGGTAGTCCACGCTGTAAACGATGTCGATTTGGAGGTTGTGCCCTTGAGGCGTGGCTTCCGGAGCTAACGCGTTAAATCGACCGCCTGGGGAGTACGGCCGCAAGGTTAAAACTCAAATGAATTGACGGGGGCCCGCACAAGCGGTGGAGCATGTGGTTTAATTCGATGCAACGCGAAGAACCTTACCTACTCTTGACATCCAGAGAACTTAGCAGAGATGCTTTGGTGCCTTCGGGAACTCTGAGACAGGTGCTGCATGGCTGTCGTCAGCTCGTGTTGTGAAATGTTGGGTTAAGTCCCGCAACGAGCGCAACCCTTATCCTTTGTTGCCAGCGATTCGGTCGGGAACTCAAAGGAGACTGCCGGTGATAAACCGGAGGAAGGTGGGGATGACGTCAAGTCATCATGGCCCTTACGAGTAGGGCTACACACGTGCTACAATGGCGTATACAAAGAGAAGCGACCTCGCGAGAGCAAGCGGACCTCATAAAGTACGTCGTAGTCCGGATTGGAGTCTGCAACTCGACTCCATGAAGTCGGAATCGCTAGTAATCGTAGATCAGAATGCTACGGTGAATACGTTCCCGGGCCTTGTACACACCGCCCGTCACACCATGGGAGTGGGTTGCAAAAGAAGTAGGTAGCTTAACCTTCGGGAGGGCGCTTACCACTTTGTGATTCATGACTGGGGTGAAGTCGTAACAAGGTAACCGTAGGGGAACCTGCGGTTGGATCACCTCCTTACCAAGAAGATGTGCGTTAAGTGAAGTGCTCACACAGATTGTCTGATGAAAATACTGAGCAAGCGCACCTGTTGATGCGATGAGTGTAAACTCATGCTGACGCGAGCGTACCAGGTTTATGACCTGGTGCGGATTTTTCGTGTCCCCATCGTCTAGAGGCCTAGGACACTGCCCTTTCACGGCTGTAACAGGGGTTCGAATCCCCTTGGGGACGCCAATCCGATAATGAGTGAAAGACATTATCATGAATATCTTAAAGATGATTCTTCGGAGTCATGTTTACGATATTGCTCTTTAACAATCTGGAACAAGCTGAAAATTGAAACATGACAGCTGAACATGCATGACAGCCTTCGGGTGTGTCGTGGTGAGTCAGTCTGTCAATGAGTCTCTCAAATAATCGCAGCGCGACAGTGACTTTGATTTATCAAAGACATCTTCGGGTTGTGAGGTTAAGCGACTAAGCGTACACGGTGGATGCCTAGGCAGTCAGAGGCGATGAAGGGCGTGCTAATCTGCGATAAGCGTCGGTAAGCTGATATGAAGCGTTATACCCGACGATACCCGAATGGGGAAACCCAGTGTGTTTCGACACACTATCATTATGTGAATACATAGCATAATGAGGCGAACCGGGGGAACTGAAACATCTCAGTACCCCGAGGAAAAGAAATCAACCGAGATTCCCCCAGTAGCGGCGAGCGAACGGGGAGGAGCCCAGAACCTGAATCAGTTTGTGTGTTAGTGGAAGCGTCTGGAAAGTCGCACAGTAAAGGGTGATAGTCCCGTACACAAAAATGCACAAGGTGTGAGTTCGATGAGTAGGGCGGGACACGTGACATCCTGTCTGAATATGGGGGGACCATCCTCCAAGGCTAAATACTCCTGACTGACCGATAGTGAACCAGTACCGTGAGGGAAAGGCGAAAAGAACCCCGGCGAGGGGAGTGAAATAGAACCTGAAACCGTGTACGTACAAGCAGTGGGAGCCTACTCGTTAGGTGACTGCGTACCTTTTGTATAATGGGTCAGCGACTTATATTCTGTAGCAAGGTTAACCGAATAGGGGAGCCGCAGGGAAACCGAGTCTTAACTGGGCGTTAAGTTGCAGGGTATAGACCCGAAACCCGGTGATCTAGCCATGGGCAGGTTGAAGGTTGGGTAACACTAACTGGAGGACCGAACCGACTAATGTTGAAAAATTAGCGGATGACTTGTGGCTGGGGGTGAAAGGCCAATCAAACCGGGAGATAGCTGGTTCTCCCCGAAAGCTATTTAGGTAGCGCCTCGTGAACTCATCTTCGGGGGTAGAGCACTGTTTCGGCTAGGGGGTCATCCCGACTTACCAACCCGATGCAAACTCCGAATACCGAAGAATGTTATCACGGGAGACACACGGCGGGTGCTAACGTTCGTCGTGAAGAGGGAAACAACCCAGACCGCCAGCTAAGGTCCCAAAGTCATGGTTAAGTGGGAAACGATGTGGGAAGGCATAGACAGCCAGGATGTTGGCTTAGAAGCAGCCATCATTTAAAGAAAGCGTAATAGCTCACTGGTCGAGTCGGCCTGCGCGGAAGATGTAACGGGGCTAAACCATGCACCGAAGCTGCGGCAGCGACACTTAGGTGTTGTTGGGTAGGGGAGCGTTCTGTAAGCCGTCGAAGGTGGCCTGTGAGGGCTGCTGGAGGTATCAGAAGTGCGAATGCTGACATAAGTAACGATAATGCGGGTGAAAAACCCGCACGCCGGAAGACCAAGGGTTCCTGTCCAACGTTAATCGGGGCAGGGTGAGTCGACCCCTAAGGCGAGGCTGAAAAGCGTAGTCGATGGGAAACAGGTTAATATTCCTGTACTCGGTGTTACTGCGAAGGGGGGACGGAGAAAGCTAGGTTATCCGGGCGACGGTTGTCCCGGTTTAAGCGTGAAGGTGGATGACCTTGGTAAATCCGGGTCGTCATTAACACTGAGGCGTGATGACGAGTCACTACGGTGATGAAGTAACCGATGCTACGCTTCCAGGAAAAGCCTCTAAGCTCCAGGTAACATCAAATCGTACCCCAAACCGACACAGGTGGTCAGGTAGAGAATACTCAGGCGCTTGAGAGAACTCGGGTGAAGGAACTAGGCAAAATGGTGCCGTAACTTCGGGAGAAGGCACGCTGATGGTAAGTGAAGTGACGTGCTCACGGAGCTGAAATCAGTCGAAGATACCAGCTGGCTGCAACTGTTTAATAAAAACACAGCACTGTGCAAACACGAAAGTGGACGTATACGGTGTGACGCCTGCCCGGTGCCGGAAGGTTAATTGATGGGGTCAGCCGCAAGGCGAAGCTCTTGATCGAAGCCCCGGTAAACGGCGGCCGTAACTATAACGGTCCTAAGGTAGCGAAATTCCTTGTCGGGTAAGTTCCGACCTGCACGAATGGCGTAATGATGGCCAGGCTGTCTCCACCCGAGACTCAGTGAAATTGAACTCGCTGTGAAGATGCAGTGTACCCGCGGCAAGACGGAAAGACCCCGTGAACCTTTACTATAGCTTGACACTGAACCTTGAGCCTTGATGTGTAGGATAGGTGGGAGGCTTTGAAGCGTGGACGCCAGTCTGCGTGGAGCCGACCTTGAAATACCACCCTTTAATGTTTGATGTTCTAACGTGGGCCCGTAATCCGGGTTGCGGACAGTGTCTGGTGGGTAGTTTGACTGGGGCGGTCTCCTCCCAAAGCGTAACGGAGGAGCACGAAGGTTAGCTAATCCTGGTCGGACATCAGGAGGTTAGTGCAAAGGCATAAGCTAGCTTGACTGCGAGAGTGACAGCTCGAGCAGGTGCGAAAGCAGGTCTTAGTGATCCGGTGGTTCTGAATGGAAGGGCCATCGCTCAACGGATAAAAGGTACTCCGGGGATAACAGGCTGATACCGCCCAAGAGTTCATATCGACGGCGGTGTTTGGCACCTCGATGTCGGCTCATCACATCCTGGGGCTGAAGTAGGTCCCAAGGGTATGGCTGTTCGCCATTTAAAGTGGTACGCGAGCTGGGTTTAGAACGTCGTGAGACAGTTCGGTCCCTATCTGCCGTGGGCGTTGGAAGATTGAGAGGGGTTGCTCCTAGTACGAGAGGACCGGAGTGAACGCACCACTGGTGTTCGGGTTGTGATGCCAATTGCATTGCCCGGTAGCTAAGTGCGGAAGAGATAACCGCTGAAAGCATCTAAGCGGGAAACTTGCCTCGAGATGAGTCTTCCCTGGGCACTAGATGCCCCTGAAGGGCCGTTGAAGACGACGACGTAGATAGGCTGGGTGTGTAAGCGTAGCGATACGTTGAGCTAACCAGTACTAATGACCCGAGAGGCTTAACCTTACAACACCGAAGGTGTTTTAAAGACTCATAGAGAACGATATTCAGCTTGTTCAGAGATTGGTTCTGGTGGTTACGGAGATGACAAAGAGAAAGTCATGTAAAGTAACGGCTGGAATGAAACAGAATTTGCCTGGCGGCGATAGCGCGGTGGTCCCACCTGACCCCATGCCGAACTCAGAAGTGAAACGCCGTAGCGCCGATGGTAGTGTGGGGCTTCCCCATGTGAGAGTAGGGAACTGCCAGGCATCAAATAAGTGAAAGCCCCTGTCGAAAGACAGGGGCTTTTTGCTATGGGAATTTTTTTGTGTATATGTTGTTTATACCTTACCTGTGGTAAAAGACAGTCGGTATCTTGCGTAGATCAGGTAGACTATGTGATATCTGAATTAGTAGGTATTTCCAGCATGGTGTCGAGAATTATTTCATTGAAGTCTCATAACTCTTTCTCATTATCTGTGTCTGCGTCTCGCATTACGGTAGCGGATACTCAAGAGAAATTGATCGAAGAATGGCGCGTCTCCTGCGCATTACAAGAGCCCGTTTTATTGCTAGGAGAAGGAAGTAATGTCCTTTTTCTGGAAGATTTTTTAGGTACTATTCTGCTAAATCGGCTCAAAGGTATAGATGTTCGAGAAGAGAGCGATGGCTGGTATCTTCATGTTGGTGCAGGTGAGAATTGGCATCAATTAGTTGAATATACGCTTAAATACGGTATTACTGGGTTAGAAAATCTTGCGTTAATTCCTGGATGTGTGGGCTCTGCACCGATACAAAATATTGGTGCGTATGGTATTGAATTACAAAATGTCTGTGATTATGTGGAATTGCTGGATCTGACTGAAGGTAAGGTCATGCGTCTTAGCTCTGAGGAATGTCAATTCGGTTACCGTGAAAGCATATTCAAGCATAAATATCGCTCTGGGTTTGCGATTACTGCTGTAGGGTTTTTTTTAAAGAAAGAGTGGAATCCAGTACTCAACTACGGTGATTTGGCAAAACTGAATCCTGAAACCGTGACGTCACAGCAGGTATTTGATTTTGTTTGTCATATGCGTCGAAGTAAACTTCCAGACCCTGTAGTGACAGGTAATGCTGGTAGCTTCTTCAAAAACCCAATAATTACACAACAGCAGGCCGAACGTATTTTACAAGACTATCCGAATGCTCCTCAGTATTTACAAGCTGATGGTAACGTTAAATTGGCCGCTGGATGGTTAATTGATCAATGCAAACTTAAAGGATTCCAGCTTGGTGGTGCCGCTGTTCATGAGAAACAGGCATTAGTTCTGATTAATAAAAATAATGCAAAAAGCTCAGATATTGTTGAATTAGCTCGTTACGTCCGCAACCAGGTTTCTGAAAAATTCTCCATACAACTGGAACCTGAAGTTCGCTTTATTGCTGCGCATGGAGAGGTCAATGCCATCGAGGTATTATCATGAAAGATATTACGGTTCCTCTTAAATTAATTAAAATCCTATCTGATGGTGAATTTTATTCCGGTGAGCTACTGGGCGAAATGATGGGGATGAGCCGAGCTGCGATTAATAAACATATTCAAACTATACGTGATTGGGGAATTGATGTTTTTACTGTAACGGGTAAGGGCTATTCTTTGCCAACGCCTATGCAGTTACTAGATGAAGAAGTTATTCTTAAGCGCCTACCGGAAAGTGGCGTGACGGTTTTACCTGTCGTTGATTCTACGAATCAGTACATTTTAGAACGATTGGATTCGCTGTCATCCGGTGATGCATGTATTGCTGAGTATCAGCAATCTGGGCGTGGTCGTCGGGGGCGGCAATGGTTTTCACCCTTTGGTGCGAATTTGTATTTATCCTTATATTGGCGTTTAGAGCAGGGACCGGCTGCGGCTGTTGGGGTGAGTCTGGTTATCGGTATCGTAATGGCCGAAGTGCTACATAAGCTTGGTGCTGATGGTGTTCGAGTCAAATGGCCTAATGATTTATATCTGAAGGATAGAAAATTGGCTGGTATTCTTGTTGAACTGACTGGGAAAACTGGGGATGCTGCTAATTTGGTAATTGGTGCAGGCATTAATTTACAAATGAGGGCACCTGCCCCAGATACGATTAATCAAGGTTGGATAAATTTACAAGAGGCTGGTATAGAGATTGATCGTAATACTCTCGCTTCGGCTCTTATTTCTGAATTAAGAAGCGCTTTGGCCGTCTTTGAACTACAAGGTCTTGAACCATTTATTCCCAGATGGGAAAAATTGGATAACTATTTTAATCGTCCGATCCGTTTGATTATCGGTAATCGCGAAATACATGGGATAGAACGAGGAATCGATCACCAGGGTGCATTGTTATTAGAAAACGATGGTTTGATAGCACCGTATATTGGTGGGGAAATTTCTCTGCGCGGTGTATAAAAAGGGGGGGGATATCCCCCTTTTATATATTTATTTTCTTAATCTAACACATTCAACGGCATGGTTGGCGCTTTTAGTCATAATAAGACTAGCTCTCTCCCGGGTAGGGAGGATATTTTCTTTTAGATTAAGTCCGTTAATTTCCTTCCATAATTGAGATGCAATACCGATAGATTCTTCTTCCGTCAATTTTGCATAATTATGAAAATATGAGTTTGGATTTGAGAATGCACCCTGCCTAAACTTCAAAAATCTATTTATATACCATGTCTGTAACAGTGTTTCAGGCGCATCCACATAAATAGAGAAATCTACGAAATCAGAAACAAAAACTCTATGTGGATCATGTGGATAATCCATTCCGCTTTGTAAAACATTCAAGCCTTCTAATATTAAAATATCAGGTTGCTCCAGCACTTTATTGTTATTAGGGACAATATCATATGTCAGGTGAGAATAAGTTGGGGCTGTGACTTTGTGTGTCCCTGATTTTATATCAGAAACAAACTTCACTAGGCTATGCATATCGTATGATTGCGGAAAGCCTTTTTTCTTCATCAAGTCGCGTTCTTTTAGCACCTTATTTGGATGAAGAAATCCATCGGTTGTAATGAGTTCTACACTGCGGTGTTCCGGCCAACGGCTTAATAACGCTTGAAGCACACGAGCTGTGGTACTTTTCCCTACAGCGACACTGCCTGCAATGCCGATTATGTAAGGTATCTTTTGTCCATCAGTTCCTAAGAACTGCTCAAGCACCGCCTGACGTCGTAAATTAGAGCTGATATAGAAATTGAGCAGGCGAGATAGCGGTAGATAAATTTCCGCGACTTCGTCTAATGAAAGGTCTTCGTTAATCCCTTTAAGCTTAACGATTTCTTCCTCTGTCAGCGTTAACGGGACGGAATCGCGCAAGGCGGCCCATTGGCTGCGGTTAAATTGTAGATATGGCGTGGACAAAGATTGCTCTCTATTGCTCATAAGTCGTGTTCTGCCTGCTTCACAGGTAAGAAAAGGGACTCTCAGCCCAGCGAAGAAAACGGGCTATTAGTTTAGTCAACGCGATGATCGCGGCACCTTCTCTTATGTAATAAATTTTTGATAATGGGCAGGTTAACACTTTGCTGCTAGAAATAAGAAGAGAAAATCGGTGCTGTACCCGATGCTGCCATGTTGACGCATCGGGTGTTTGCTAACTAGCGATGACTTTACCTAAACCATTCACGGCAAAGAGGCGCTTATAATAAATGGCCGTTGGGTGATAATAGCCATCGGGTGTGCAAGCATAGTCTGGTAATTCTCCCAGATGGCGATAGCCCAATGCACGGTAGAACGCTTCTGCGGGGGAACCTGCTTGAGTATCTAAGTAGAGTAATCCCCTCTGTTGTGAAAGCGCGCTCTGTTCCAATAGTTGAATGAGCAGTCGGCCTATTCCTGCTCTTCTTGTGCGACTATGAACCAATAATTTTTGAATTTCAGCTCTGTTTTTCCCATTTTGCTTTTGACACAACTCAAGCTGTACGCTTCCGACGACACCATCCTCATCGCGCGCTACCCATAACATGCGTTCACCGCTGGCGACGAATGTTTGCAAACTATGAAAATATTCTGTGGCTTCTTTGTGGGACAGTGGCGAGTGGTACCCAACAGAAGCACCTTTTTCTACAGCATCTATGAGTAGGCTAGCCAGTTCCTCACGATAGGCAGGTAAGGTTGCGGCATTGAGTTGAACGGTTTTCATCGTATTTTTCCTCTTCGACAGAAATTTATTTCTAACCGAGCAAAATGTATTCCAAGTGCTTTTCCTTAGAAAAGCGAGCAAAATAGCATCAGCCAGTGCAGTGCGTGCTCTTCTAAAGAGCAAAACCGTATTTTAGGTGCAAGAGGCATAGGCGGAAATTTGATGGCGAAACCTCCACTTTACTGGATAGAGTTGGTGGTTCTTTGCGCTAATTCTTACTGTTACTCTAGATTTATAGCCGGATTTGGATAAAATCTAAGCGATAGCGCATTTTGCGCAATTTTTTTGTTGCATCGAGCGTTCTGTCTACCTAGAATGCGCAGCACTTGAAGCCGGCTTAGCTCAGTAGGTAGAGCAACTGACTTGTAATCAGTAGGTCACCAGTTCGATTCCGGTAGCCGGCACCATCAAGTACATAATCAGGTGGGGTTCCCGAGCGGCCAAAGGGAGCAGACTGTAAATCTGCCGTCACAGACTTCGAAGGTTCGAATCCTTCCCCCACCACCAAATTCAATCCTGGCAACAGGATACTCGATACGGTAGTAAGAGTAAGCCGGATCGACGAAGGCGGGGTATATAAAATCTTATTCCCCAATTTCAAAATCTACAGAAAAATTAGGTAGCCGAGTTCCAGGATGCGGGCATCGTATAATGGCTATTACCTCAGCCTTCCAAGCTGATGATGTGGGTTCGATTCCCACTGCCCGCTCCAAGATGTGCTGATATAGCTCAGTTGGTAGAGCGCACCCTTGGTAAGGGTGAGGTCGGCAGTTCGAATCTGCCTATCAGCACCACTTCCTTTTCCTCCTCCTGATTTTCTTTCTGTGAATAAATTCAGCAAGCTAATGCTTGGTTGATGTGGTGATACCACCGATTTATCCGTGTCTTAGAGGGACAATCGATGTCTAAAGAAAAATTTGAACGTACAAAACCGCACGTTAACGTCGGTACTATCGGCCACGTTGACCATGGTAAAACAACGCTGACCGCTGCAATCACTACCGTTCTGGCTAAAACCTACGGTGGTAACGCGCGTGCATTCGACCAGATCGATAACGCGCCAGAAGAAAAAGCACGTGGTATCACCATCAACACCTCTCACGTTGAATACGATACCCCATCTCGCCACTACGCGCACGTTGACTGCCCAGGACACGCCGACTATGTGAAAAACATGATCACCGGTGCTGCCCAGATGGACGGCGCGATCCTGGTTGTTGCTGCGACTGACGGCCCAATGCCTCAGACCCGTGAGCACATCCTGCTGGGTCGTCAGGTTGGCGTTCCTTTCATCATCGTGTTCCTGAACAAATGTGACATGGTTGATGACGAAGAGCTGCTGGAACTGGTTGAGATGGAAGTGCGTGAGCTGCTGTCTCAGTACGACTTCCCAGGCGACGATACCCCAGTGGTTCGTGGTTCAGCTCTGAAAGCGCTGGAAGGCGACGCTGAGTGGGAAGCAAAAATCATCGAACTGGCAGGCTACCTGGATTCTTATATCCCAGAACCAGAGCGTGCGATTGACAAGCCGTTCCTGCTGCCAATCGAAGACGTATTCTCCATCTCCGGTCGTGGTACTGTTGTTACCGGTCGTGTAGAGCGCGGTATCGTTAAAGTGGGTGAAGAAGTTGAAATCGTTGGTATCAAAGATACGGCGAAATCTACCTGTACTGGCGTAGAAATGTTCCGCAAACTGCTGGACGAAGGTCGTGCAGGCGAGAACGTTGGTGTTCTGCTGCGTGGTATCAAGCGTGAAGAAATCGAGCGTGGTCAGGTACTGGCTAAGCCGGGTTCAATCAAGCCGCACACTCAGTTCGAATCCGAAGTGTATATCCTGAGCAAAGATGAAGGCGGCCGTCATACTCCGTTCTTCAAAGGCTACCGTCCTCAGTTCTACTTCCGTACAACTGACGTGACGGGCACCATCGAACTGCCAGAAGGCGTAGAGATGGTAATGCCGGGCGACAACATCAAAATGGTTGTTACCCTGATCCACCCAATCGCGATGGATGACGGTTTGCGTTTCGCAATCCGTGAAGGCGGCCGTACAGTAGGCGCGGGCGTTGTTGCTAAAGTTATCGCTTAATCGCTGATAACGTTTGACGCGACACGCGATAAAAGGGCATCATTTGATGCCCTTTTTCTACGCTGTCATGGTAGAACCTATCTCATCAGCGATTGTGA
Organism: Pectobacterium quasiaquaticum; assembly: GCF_014946775.2. Lineage (NCBI taxonomy): Bacteria > Pseudomonadati > Pseudomonadota > Gammaproteobacteria > Enterobacterales > Pectobacteriaceae > Pectobacterium > Pectobacterium quasiaquaticum. Next base: position 222,647 of record NZ_CP065177.1, read on the forward strand.
GATATAATCATTGGTGAGATAGGCTCTGTAGATACGGCGTAAATACCGAATTATTCGTTTTACAGAACATCTTTCGGTTTGGTTGCTCCGTGGTTACGGGGCAAAGTTATTTGTCTGAATCATTGTGACAGGTTGGTTTATGAGTGCGAATACCGAAGCTCAGGATAGTGGGCGTGGCCTGGAAGTGATTAAGTGGCTGGTAGTAGGTGCCTTGCTGGTCGTTGCGATTGTTGGCAATTATTATTACCGCGAACTTAGTCTTCCTCTGCGTGCATTGGCTGTTGTTATCCTGATCGCCGCAGCTGGTGGTGTGGCTCTGCTGACCACAAAAGGCAAAGCAACCGTAACGTTTGCTCGCGAAGCGCGTACTGAAGTACGCAAAGTAATTTGGCCGACTCGTCAGGAAACGTTACACACCACGTTAATCGTTGCCGCGGTGACTGCCGTGATGTCACTGATTTTGTGGGGGCTGGATGGTATTCTGGTCCGTCTGGTATCGTTTATCACTGGCCTGAGGTTCTAAGATGTCTGAAGCTCCAAAAAAACGTTGGTACGTCGTTCAGGCGTTTTCTGGTTTTGAAGGTCGCGTAGCACAATCCCTGCGTGAGCATATAAAACTCCATAATATGGAAGAGCTTTTTGGCGAAGTCATGGTTCCTACTGAAGAAGTCGTTGAGATCCGTGGTGGCCAGCGTCGCAAGAGCGAACGCAAGTTTTTCCCTGGTTATGTTTTAGTACAGATGGTGATGGAAGATGCTAGTTGGCATCTTGTACGCAGCGTACCTCGTGTTATGGGGTTCATTGGTGGCACATCTGACCGTCCTGCCCCAATCAGTGACAAAGAAGTGGATGCGATTATGAATCGTCTCCAGCAGGTTGGTGACAAGCCTCGTCCGAAAACGTTGTTTGAACCGGGTGAAATGGTTCGCGTTAACGATGGTCCATTTGCCGACTTTAACGGCGTTGTTGAAGAAGTAGACTATGAGAAGAGCCGCCTGAAGGTGTCTGTTTCTATATTTGGTCGTGCGACACCTGTTGAACTAGACTTTGCTCAGGTCGAAAAAGGCTAATTACCTGATAAGATTTGCTGAAAATAGCGACTTGCCTATGGCGCGAAATTAACCTATAATTTCGCGCCTTTTGTTTTTCAGTGGCCTCAATGGCGACTGAAGCGTAATACAAACCACGGGGAGCCTTTCACTAGGCGCTATTACCCAATCGAGGAAAGTTAAATGGCCAAGAAAGTACAAGCCTACGTCAAGCTGCAAGTTGCGGCTGGTATGGCTAACCCGAGCCCACCGGTAGGTCCTGCTCTGGGTCAGCAAGGTGTTAACATCATGGAATTCTGTAAGGCGTTCAATGCTAAAACTGAAAGCCTTGAGAAGGGTCTGCCGACTCCGGTTGTTATTACCGTTTATTCTGACCGTTCTTTCACCTTCGTTACCAAAACGCCTCCAGCAGCTGTTCTGCTGAAGAAAGCGGCTGGTATCAAGTCTGGTTCTGGCAAGCCGAACAAAGACAAAGTAGGTAAAGTAACGAGCGCTCAGGTTCGTGAAATCGCAGAAACTAAAGCTGCGGACATGACTGGTTCTGATGTAGACGCCATGGCGCGCTCTATCGCAGGTACTGCTCGTTCCATGGGCCTGGTAGTGGAGGATTAATAAATGGCTAAGCTGACCAAGCGCATGCGCGTGATCCGTGACAAAGTTGATGTAACTAAACAGTATGACATCAACGAAGCTGTTGCTCTGCTCAAAGAGCTGGCCACTGCTAAATTCGTAGAAAGTGTAGACGTCGCTGTTAACCTCGGCATCGATGCACGTAAATCTGACCAAAACGTTCGCGGTGCAACCGTTCTGCCTCATGGCACCGGTCGTTCTGTTCGCGTAGCAGTCTTCACCCAAGGCGCAAACGCTGAAGCTGCTAAAGCTGCTGGTGCTGAGTTTGTGGGCATGGAAGATCTGGCTGACCTGATCAAGAAAGGCGAAATGGGCTTTGACGTTGTTATTGCATCTCCAGATGCAATGCGCGTTGTTGGCCAATTGGGCCAGGTTCTGGGTCCACGCGGCCTGATGCCAAACCCGAAAGTGGGTACTGTGACTCCTAACGTTGCTGAAGCAGTTAATAATGCTAAAGCGGGTCAGGTTCGTTACCGTAACGACAAGAACGGCATCATTCATACCACTATCGGTAAGGTTGATTTCGATTCTAACAAATTGAAGGAAAACTTGGAATCTTTGCTGGTTGCGCTGAAAAAAGCAAAACCATCTCAGGCGAAAGGCGTGTTCATCAAGAAAGTTAGCTTGTCTACTACTATGGGCGCTGGCGTTGCCATCGACCAGAGCGGTCTGAACGCTGCTGCTAACTAATAGCTTTTGTTCCGCTTTACTCGGGTGTGAAATTTACCTATAATTTTACGCCCGTTGTTCCTTAAGTGGGATAATGCAAGAATTTTTCGGTTGGAGCCTGGCCTATCCAGGCCTCCGTCCAAGACCGCAGGTGTTTCGTAAGAAACTTAATTCTCCTGCGTAGACGGTGACAGAGCCTAAATAACGTTTTTCTTTATATTTATAAAGAATAATTTTTTACTGGATTCTGCTCACCGTGTTTCAACGCTTATCTCTAATTTTGGCGATAAGTGAAGTGAGTTCCGGAGAGTTTCTCCGGCTAAATCCAGGAGCAAAAGCTAATGGCATTAAATCTTCAAGACAAACAAGCGATTGTTGCTGAAGTCAGCGAAGTAGCCAAAGGTGCGCTGTCTGCGGTTGTTGCGGATTCTCGTGGCGTTACCGTTGATAAAATGACCGAACTGCGTAAAGCAGCGCGTGAAGCTGGCGTTTACATGCGTGTTGTTCGTAACACCCTGCTGCGCCGCGTCGTTGAAGGCACTCAATTTGAATGCCTGAAAGACACGTTTGTTGGTCCGACCCTGATTGCATACTCTATGGAACACCCGGGCGCTGCTGCTCGTCTGTTCAAAGAGTTCGCTAAAGCGAATGCAAAATTTGAGGTCAAAGCTGCAGCCTTTGAAGGCGAGCTGATCCCGGCGGCTCAAATTGACCGTCTGGCAACGCTGCCGACTTACGAAGAAGCACTGGCACGTCTGATGTCGACCATGAAAGAAGCCGCTGCCGGCAAACTGGTCCGCACTCTGGCTGCTGTTCGCGATGCAAAAGAAGCTGCGTAATAGCACTTTCTTTTCTAACGTACTTGCTAACGTATAAACTATTTCTGATTCTTAGGAACAATTGTTATGTCTATCACTAAAGATCAAATTCTGGAAGCAGTAGCAGCTATGTCTGTAATGGATGTTGTTGAGCTGGTTTCTGCTATGGAAGAAAAATTCGGTGTTTCTGCTGCTGCTGCTGTCGCTGTTGCTGCTGGCCCAGCTGAAGTTGCTGAAGAAAAAACTGAGTTCGACGTTGTGCTGAAAGCCATCGGTGCTAACAAAGTTGCTGTAATCAAAGCTGTTCGCGGCGCAACTGGTCTGGGTCTGAAAGAAGCCAAAGATCTGGTTGAGTCTGCACCAGCCGTGATGAAAGAAGGCGTGAGCAAAGATGACGCTGAAGCACTGAAAAAATCATTGGAAGAAGCTGGCGCAGAAGTTGAAGTTAAATAAGCCAACCTTTCAGGTTGCAGCCTGATTTATTAGGCTGATGGCTGGTGACTTTTTAGTCACCAGCCTTTTTGCGCTGTAGGGCATCAATGGGATTTCACACTGTTTAGCCATTGATTTCCCCCAATATTTTTTTCTATTGACGACTTAATATACTGCTTTCCTGCATGGGCTCCATGCCTAAGCAAGAGCAACGAAATGGTTTAAGAGTAATAGAAAGACGTATTACGGAAAGTTCTCTATTTTCCGACCAACATAAATAGTGTTGCATGAACTGTCCTTGTTAGGGCAGACAGAGTGGTTCGACTTGTCAGCTAGCTGAGGAACCCTATGGTTTACTCCTATACCGAGAAAAAACGCATCCGTAAGGATTTTGGTAAACGTCCACAGGTTTTGGACATACCTTATCTCCTTTCTATCCAACTTGACTCGTTCCAGAAGTTTATCGAGCAAGACCCAGAAGGTCAGTACGGTTTGGAAGCTGCATTCCGTTCTGTCTTCCCTATAAAAAGCTATAGCGGCAATTCAGAGCTGCAATACGTTAGCTATCGCTTGGGCGAGCCTGTATTTGACGTCAAAGAATGTCAGATCCGTGGTGTGACGTTCTCTGCGCCACTACGCGTAAAACTGCGCTTGGTGATCTACGAGCGCGAAGCGCCTGAAGGCACCGTTAAAGACATCAAAGAACAAGAAGTTTACATGGGCGAAATTCCGCTCATGACCGATAACGGTACCTTCGTGATCAACGGTACTGAGCGCGTAATCGTGTCTCAGTTGCACCGTAGCCCAGGTGTGTTCTTCGATAGCGACAAAGGTAAAACCCACTCTTCAGGTAAGGTGCTGTATAACGCACGTATTATTCCTTACCGTGGTTCCTGGCTGGATTTCGAGTTTGATCCGAAGGATAACCTGTTTGTCCGTATCGACCGCCGTCGCAAATTGCCTGCGACCATTATCTTGCGCGCGCTGGGTTATTCCACCGAACAGATTCTCGATCTTTTCTTCGATAAAATTGTCTATGAAATCAATGGCAATAAATTGCAGATGGATCTGATTCCTGAGCGCCTGCGTGGTGAAACCGCATCGTTTGATATTGAAGCGAACGGTAAAATTTATATCGAGAAAGGTCGCCGCATCACTGCGCGCCATATCCGTCAGTTAGAGAAAGACGGTATTGAGCGCATTGAAGTGCCTGTTGAGTATATCGCTGGCAAAATACTGTCCAAAGATTATGTCGACGAGAGCACCGGTGAACTGATCGGCGCAGCCAACATGGAGCTGTCGCTGGATCTGCTGGCTAAACTGAGCCAGTCTGGCCACAAACGTATTGAGACACTGTTCACCAACGATCTTGATCATGGTGCATACATGTCTGAAACCGTGCGCGTCGATCCGTCAAACGATCGTTTAAGTGCGTTGGTTGAAATCTATCGCATGATGCGTCCTGGTGAGCCACCAACGCGCGAAGCCGCAGAAACGCTGTTCGAGAACCTGTTCTTCTCTGAAGACCGCTACGATCTGTCTGCGGTTGGTCGTATGAAGTTCAACCGTTCTCTGCTGCGTGACGAGATCGAAGGTTCCGGTATCCTGAGCAAAGATGACATCATCGAAGTGATGAAGAAGCTCATTGATATCCGTAATGGTAAAGGCGAAGTGGATGATATCGACCACCTTGGCAACCGTCGTATCCGTTCCGTCGGCGAAATGGCAGAAAACCAATTCCGCGTTGGTTTGGTGCGTGTAGAGCGTGCTGTAAAAGAGCGTCTGTCTCTGGGCGACCTCGATACGCTGATGCCACAGGACATGATCAACGCCAAGCCGATTTCGGCTGCCGTGAAAGAGTTCTTCGGTTCAAGTCAACTGTCACAGTTTATGGATCAGAACAACCCGCTATCGGAGATTACGCACAAACGTCGTATCTCCGCATTGGGTCCAGGCGGTCTGACGCGTGAACGTGCTGGCTTTGAAGTTCGTGACGTACACCCGACTCACTACGGTCGCGTTTGTCCTATCGAAACGCCGGAAGGTCCGAACATCGGTCTGATCAACTCCCTGTCCGTTTATGCGCAAACTAACGAATACGGTTTCCTTGAAACCCCGTATCGTCGCGTGCGTGAAAATGTGGTAACGGATGAGATCCATTACCTGTCTGCGATTGAAGAAGGTAACTTCGTTATCGCACAGGCGAACACCAATTTGGACGAAGAAGGCCGCTTCATCGACGAACTGGTTACCTGCCGTAACAAAGGTGAGTCCAGTTTGTTCAGCCGCGATCAGGTTGAATACATGGACGTTTCCACACAGCAGGTGGTTTCCGTCGGTGCGTCCCTGATTCCGTTCCTGGAACACGATGACGCCAACCGCGCCCTGATGGGTGCGAACATGCAACGTCAGGCCGTTCCGACTCTGCGCGCTGATAAGCCGCTGGTTGGTACCGGTATGGAACGCGCTGTTGCGGTTGACTCCGGTGTAACTGCCGTAGCCAAACGTGGTGGTACAGTACAGTACGTGGATGCATCGCGTATTGTAATCCGCGTTAATGACGATGAAATGTATCCGGGCGAAGCTGGGATCGACATCTATAACCTGACCAAATATACCCGTTCTAACCAGAACACTTGCATCAGCCAGATGCCGTGTGTGTCTTTGGGCGAGCCGGTAGAACGTGGTGACGTTCTGGCAGATGGCCCGTCCACCGATCTGGGTGAACTGGCGTTGGGTCAGAACATGCGCGTGGCATTCATGCCATGGAATGGTTACAACTTCGAAGACTCCATCCTCGTTTCCGAGCGTGTGGTTCAGGAAGATCGCTTTACGACCATCCACATTCAGGAATTGGCCTGTGTGTCTCGTGACACCAAGTTAGGGCCTGAAGAAATTACTGCGGACATCCCGAACGTGGGTGAAGCAGCACTTTCTAAATTGGATGAGTCTGGCATCGTTTATATCGGTGCGGAAGTAACCGGTGGTGACATTCTGGTTGGTAAGGTAACGCCGAAAGGTGAAACCCAGTTGACGCCAGAAGAGAAACTGCTGCGTGCGATCTTCGGTGAGAAAGCGTCTGACGTTAAAGACTCTTCTCTGCGTGTACCAAACGGTGTTTCCGGTACGATTATCGACGTACAGGTCTTTACCCGCGATGGTGTGGAAAAAGACAAACGTGCGTTGGAAATCGAAGAAATGCAACTGAGGCAGGCGAAGAAAGACCTGACTGAAGAGTTGCAGATTCTGGAAGCGGGTCTGTTTGGACGTATCCACGCAGTGCTGGTTGCCGGCGGCGTAGAAGCTGACAAACTGGACAAACTGCCGCGCGAGCGCTGGTTGGAACTGGGTCTGACTGATGAAGATAAACAGAATCAGTTGGAACAACTGGCAGAACAGTATGATGAGCTGAAGCACGAGTTTGAGAAAAAACTCGAAGCTAAGCGCCGTAAAATTACCCAAGGCGACGATCTGGCACCTGGTGTGCTGAAAATCGTTAAGGTTTATCTGGCCGTTAAACGTCAGATCCAACCGGGTGACAAGATGGCAGGTCGTCACGGGAACAAAGGTGTTATCTCCAAGATCAACCCGATCGAAGATATGCCTTACGATGAGAACGGTACGCCGGTCGATATCGTACTGAACCCGCTGGGCGTACCTTCACGTATGAACATCGGTCAGATTCTGGAAACCCACTTGGGTATGGCTGCAAAAGGTATCGGCGAGAAAATCAACGCCATGCTTAAGCAGCACGAAGAAGTGACTAAACTGCGTGAGTTCATCCAGAAAGCCTACGATCTGGGCGACGATGTGCGTCAAAAAGTTGACCTGAGCACTTTCTCAGACGAAGAAGTTATGCGTCTGGCTGAAAACCTGAAGAAAGGTATGCCAATTGCAACGCCGGTATTCGACGGTGCAAAAGAGAAAGAAATCAAGGAACTGTTGCAGATGGGCGGTATCCCTACCTCCGGTCAGATTACCCTGTACGATGGACGTACCGGTGAGCAATTTGAGCGTCAGGTTACCGTGGGCTACATGTACATGCTGAAACTGAACCACTTGGTTGACGATAAGATGCATGCTCGTTCCACCGGTTCTTACAGCCTGGTTACTCAGCAGCCGCTGGGTGGTAAGGCGCAGTTCGGTGGTCAACGCTTCGGTGAGATGGAAGTGTGGGCGCTGGAAGCTTATGGTGCAGCTTATACCCTGCAAGAAATGTTGACCGTTAAGTCTGATGACGTGAATGGCCGTACCAAGATGTATAAAAACATCGTGGATGGCAATCATCAGATGGAGCCAGGCATGCCGGAATCCTTCAACGTATTGTTGAAAGAAATCCGCTCGCTGGGTATCAACATCGAGCTGGAAGAAAAGTAATTCCAGCCTGTTGTATTGCTGGCATTCGTCATAGGGACACCTGAACTGTGTTTTTAACAGCATGGTTCAGGTGTCTATCAGGTCTAACTCCGACAGGAGCCAATCCGTGAAAGACTTATTAAAGTTTCTGAAAGCGCAAACTAAGACCGAAGAGTTTGATGCGATCAAAATTGCTCTGGCTTCGCCAGACATGATCCGTTCGTGGTCTTTTGGTGAAGTTAAAAAGCCAGAAACCATCAACTACCGTACGTTCAAACCTGAACGTGACGGCCTTTTCTGTGCCCGTATCTTTGGGCCAGTAAAAGATTATGAGTGCTTGTGCGGTAAGTATAAGCGCCTGAAACACCGCGGTGTTATTTGTGAGAAGTGCGGTGTTGAAGTGACCCAAACTAAAGTACGTCGTGAGCGTATGGGTCACATCGAGCTGGCTTCTCCGACTGCGCACATCTGGTTCCTGAAGTCACTGCCTTCCCGTATCGGTTTGCTGTTAGATATGCCGCTGCGTGATATTGAGCGCGTGCTTTATTTTGAATCTTATGTCGTGGTTGAAGGCGGTATGACCAACCTTGAGCGCCGTCAGATCCTGACTGAAGAGCAGTATCTGGATGCGCTGGAAGAGTTTGGTGATGAATTCGACGCCAAAATGGGTGCCGAAGCGATCCAAGCTCTGCTGAAGAACATGGATCTGGAGCAGGAATGCGAGCAGCTGCGTGAAGAGCTGACCGAAACCAACTCTGAAACCAAACGTAAGAAGCTGACGAAGCGCATTAAGCTTCTGGAAGCATTCGTACAGTCTGGTAACAAGCCAGAGTGGATGATCCTGACCGTTCTGCCTGTACTGCCACCAGATTTGCGTCCGTTGGTTCCGCTGGACGGCGGTCGTTTCGCGACTTCCGACCTGAACGATCTGTATCGTCGCGTGATCAACCGTAACAACCGTTTGAAACGCCTGCTGGATCTGGCTGCGCCAGACATCATCGTACGTAACGAAAAACGTATGTTGCAGGAAGCGGTTGATGCCCTGCTGGATAACGGCCGTCGCGGTCGTGCGATCACTGGTTCTAACAAACGTCCTCTGAAATCTTTGGCTGATATGATCAAAGGTAAACAGGGTCGTTTCCGTCAGAACCTGCTCGGTAAGCGTGTTGACTACTCCGGTCGTTCTGTAATAACCGTTGGTCCATACCTGCGTCTGCACCAGTGTGGTCTGCCGAAGAAAATGGCACTGGAGCTGTTCAAACCGTTCATCTACGGCAAGCTGGAACTGCGTGGTCTTGCTACCACCATTAAAGCCGCCAAGAAAATGGTTGAGCGTGAAGAAGCCGTTGTATGGGATATCCTGGACGAAGTCATCCGCGAACACCCGGTACTGCTGAACCGTGCACCAACACTGCACCGTTTGGGTATTCAGGCGTTTGAACCTGTATTGATCGAAGGTAAAGCGATCCAGTTGCACCCACTGGTTTGTGCGGCATATAACGCCGACTTCGACGGTGACCAAATGGCTGTACACGTACCGTTGACGCTGGAAGCCCAGTTGGAAGCGCGTGCGTTGATGATGTCGACCAACAACATCCTGTCCCCTGCGAATGGTGAGCCAATCATCGTTCCTTCTCAGGACGTGGTATTAGGTCTGTATTACATGACGCGTGACTGTGTTAACGCCAAAGGCGAAGGCATGGTGCTAACGGGTCCGAAAGAAGCTGAACGCGTTTATCGCGCTGGTCTGGCCTCTCTGCATGCGCGCGTTAAAGTGCGTATCACGGAAGAGATCAAGAGCATCGAAGGTGAGGTTACGCATCAGACATCGATTATCGATACAACTATCGGTCGTGCCATCCTGTGGATGATCGTACCGAAAGGTCTGCCGTACTCGATCGTTAACCAGCCTCTGGGCAAGAAAGCGATCTCCAAAATGCTGAACACCTGTTATCGCATTTTGGGTCTGAAGCCGACAGTTATCTTCGCTGACCAGACTATGTACACCGGTTTTGCTTACGCGGCGCGCTCTGGTGCTTCCGTAGGTATCGATGACATGGTTATCCCAGAGAAAAAAGCCGAGATTATCGAAGAAGCCGAAACCGAAGTTGCCGAGATTCAGGAGCAGTTCCAGTCTGGTCTGGTTACCGCGGGCGAACGCTATAACAAAGTGATCGATATCTGGGCAGCGGCGAACGAACGTGTTGCGAAAGCGATGATGGAAAACCTGTCCGTTGAGGATGTGGTTAACCGTGATGGCGTGGTTGAGCAGCAGGTTTCTTTCAACAGCATCTTTATGATGGCCGACTCCGGTGCGCGTGGTTCTGCAGCACAGATTCGTCAGTTGGCGGGTATGCGTGGTCTGATGGCGAAACCAGATGGTTCGATCATCGAGACGCCAATTACCGCAAACTTCCGTGAAGGTCTGAACGTACTCCAGTACTTCATCTCGACGCACGGTGCGCGTAAAGGTCTGGCGGATACCGCACTGAAAACGGCGAACTCCGGTTATCTGACGCGTCGTCTGGTTGACGTTGCACAGGATCTGGTGGTGACCGAGGACGATTGTGGTACCCATGAAGGTATCATGATGACGCCGGTTATCGAGGGTGGCGATGTTAAAGAGCCACTGCGTGAGCGCGTACTGGGCCGTGTAACGGCTGAAGACGTGATCAAACCGGGTACCGCGGACATTCTGGTTCCACGTAACACGCTACTGAATGAGCAGTGGTGTGACATGTTGGAAGAGAACTCCGTTGACGCCGTTAAAGTACGTTCAGTGGTAAGTTGCGAAACCGACTTTGGCGTGTGCGCCAATTGCTACGGTCGCGATCTGGCTCGTGGTCATATCATCAACAAAGGTGAGGCTATCGGGGTTATCGCGGCACAGTCCATCGGTGAGCCAGGTACACAGTTAACCATGCGTACGTTCCACATCGGTGGTGCGGCATCGCGTGCGGCAGCTGAGTCCAGCATTCAGGTGAAAAACAAAGGTAGCCTGAAACTGAACAACGCGAAGTTCGTTATGAACAGCAATGGTAAACTGGTTATTACTTCACGTAATACCGAACTGAAACTGATCGACGAATTCGGACGTACCAAAGAAAGCTATAAAGTGCCTTACGGTGCAGTGATGGCGAAGGGTGACGGCTCAGAAGTTAGCGGTGGCGAAACCGTCGCAAACTGGGACCCGCATACCATGCCAGTGGTGACCGAGGTAAGCGGTTTCATCCGCTTTGCTGATATGATTGACGGTCAGACCATTACTCGCCAGACCGACGAATTGACTGGTTTGTCCTCTATCGTGGTTCTGGATAGCGCAGAGCGTACTGGTAGTGGTAAAGACCTACGTCCAGCACTGAAAATCGTTGATGGCAAAGGTGAAGATGTACTGATTCCTGGTACTGATATGCCAGCTCAATACTTCCTGCCGGGTAAAACAATTGTTCAACTGGAAGATGGGGTTCAGATTGGTGCCGGTGATACATTGGCGCGTCTCCCTCAGGAATCCAGTGGTACCAAGGATATTACCGGTGGTCTGCCACGCGTAGCCGATCTGTTCGAAGCCCGTCGTCCGAAAGAGCCGGCTATTCTGGCAGAGATCAGCGGTATCATTTCCTTCGGTAAAGAAACCAAAGGTAAGCGCCGTCTGGTAATTTCTCCGTTGGATGGCAGCGATGCTTACGAAGAGATGATTCCGAAATGGCGTCAGCTTAACGTGTTCGAAGGTGAAGTTGTGGAGCGTGGTGACGTGGTTTCCGACGGCCCAGAGTCTCCGCACGATATTCTGCGTCTGCGTGGTGTACATGCAGTAACGCGTTATATCACCAACGAAGTTCAGGAAGTTTACCGTCTGCAAGGCGTTAAGATTAACGATAAACATATCGAAGTTATCGTTCGTCAGATGTTGCGTAAAGGCACCATCGTTAGTGCAGGTGGCACTGAGTTCCTAGAAGGCGAACAGGCAGAGTTCTCTCGCATCAAGATTGCTAACCGCAAGTTGGAAGCGGATGGCAAGATTACGGCAACGTTCAGCCGCGATCTGCTGGGTATCACCAAAGCATCTCTGGCGACCGAGTCCTTCATTTCTGCGGCATCGTTCCAGGAAACCACTCGCGTACTGACCGAAGCTGCTGTTGCTGGTAAGCGTGATGAACTGCGTGGCCTGAAAGAGAACGTTATCGTAGGTCGTCTGATCCCAGCAGGTACGGGTTATGCGTATCATCAGGATCGTATGCGCCGCCGTCAGGCGGGGGAAGCGCCTGTCGTACCTCAGGTGAGTGCCGATGAAGCTTCTGCTAACTTGGCCGAACTGCTGAACGCAGGCTTTGGTAGCAGCGACGACGAGTAAGTCTCTTTACGCTGCACTATCATGCGGTAAATAACAAAAACCCCAGCTATCATGGCTGGGGTTTTTTTATTGCGCACATTCCTGTGCGCTACCTAAAGGCCGTCGTAAACGACGTTAAAAATTGATGGAAGGCGTCCTGCCTTCCACCCTACGGGCCAACGCGATGCGTTGTTAAAAAACGCTCCCGGCGTTTTATATCATCCTGAAATTTTTTGTTGTACAGTAGTGTAAAGTAAATAGAACGGAACCGACATGGATACCTCAACTACGCCAACACTCTCACAGCCTGGCGGCTCATTACCTCAGCAAGATGACTCACTTTCTTCTGATAAAACCTTACAAACACAGACAGTAAGCCATTCTCAACATCGAGCAAAACGCGCAGCATGGGGCAGTTTTGTGGGGGCCGTTGTCGATTGGTACGATTTTTTGCTGTACGGAATTGTTGCCGCTCTTGTATTTAATACCGAATTTTTCCCACAGATCAGCCCAACGATGGGGACGCTGGCGGCATTTGGTACGTTCGGCGTTGGTTTCCTGTTTCGACCGCTAGGTGGTATGGTGTTCGGCCACTTCGGCGATAAGCTGGGCCGTAAACGAATGCTGATGATCACGGTCTGGATGATGGGCATTTCTACTGCGCTGATTGGTCTGTTGCCGTCGTTTGATTCGATTGGCTGGTGGGCACCGGTGCTGCTGGTTACGCTGCGGGCAATTCAGGGCTTTGCGGTCGGTGGTGAATGGGGCGGGGCGGCGCTGTTGGCGGTAGAGAATGCGCCGAAGAAGAAGAAAGCCTTTTATAGTAGCGGCGTACAGGTTGGCTTTGGGGTCGGATTGTTACTAGCTACTGGGTCGGTATCGGTGGTGAGCAACTTGACGACCAATGAAGAATTTACCACCTGGGGTTGGCGTCTGCCGTTCTTATTCAGCCTGATTCTGGTGGCTATCGCCTGGTGGGTGCGTAACGGGATGGATGAGTCTCAGGAATTTGAGGCGAATAAAACGCTGGGAGAAAGAGCCAATAAATTGCGTTCGTTCCCTATCATGGAAGCACTGCGCCAGCACCCGAAGGCATTTCTGCTGATTATTGCGCTACGGCTTGGCGAACTGCTGACGATGTATATCGTCACCGCGTTTGCCCTCAATTATTCCACGACGCATCTTGGACTATCGCGGGATATCTTCCTGAACATCGGGCTGCTGGTGGGGGCGATCAGTTGCGTATCTATTCCTTTCTTTGCCTATCTGGCAGATAGCTTTGGCCGCCGTCGGATCTACGTTACTGGTGCACTGATTGGGGCGGCGAGTGCGGTGCCATTCTTTATGGCGCTGGAAAGCCATAACACACTGCTGATTCTGTTCTTTGCCATCATGCTGGCGAATATTGCTCACGATATGATTGTTAGCGTACAGCAGCCGATGTTTACCGAACTATTTGGTACGGCGTATCGTTATAGCGGAGCGGGTGTGGGTTATCAGGTCGCCAGCGTGGTTGGCGGCGGGTTTACACCTTTTATCGCCGTTCTGCTGGTGCAGTTTATGGATGGTTCATGGCATGCGGTGGCGGCTTACCTTGCCATTGGCTGCTTACTTTCGGCGATTGTCGGGATGCGGATGAAGGCAACATCGTCGGACGCTTTGCCTGACTAACCTCTTCACTTCACCCATCTCGCGTGCCGATACAGATTCAGTGTCTGTATCGGCATATTTTTTTACTGTTTTCTAGTCTACTGTTTTTTGCCGTGGCGTTATCTGAACCGATCAAGATCGCTTCGCTTCAGCCCGATATCCTTAAGCCCGTCATCACTCATATTTTTTAGTATCTTCAGCGTTTGTGCCCTTGCCCGCCAGGCTTTCCACAAGCGGTACGGCAAAATCAGCATTAGCCAAAATGGTGACTCGCGGAACGGTTTTTGTGATCGATTCTCATGAAATTCCATATTTTCCCCCTCGCCAGTGAATGATCGCTATGATGAGGCGAAAGGTATTTTCAATACAGATGCAAAAAATCCATTTTTTTAGCATACAGATTGTGTGATATTGCATCTGAATGGTGATTTTTATTCGAATCTGTACTGGTTGTGGTTGGGTATCTTAATAGGGGACGATACTGATGACGCGTTATCAACACCTTGCTGGGCTGTTAGAACAGCGGATCGAACAAGGGTTGTACCAAAGTGGAGAGCGCCTGCCTTCGGTACGGGCGCTAAGTACAGAGCATGGTGTCAGCATCAGTACCGTACAGCAGGCCTACCATCTGCTGGAAACTCGGCAGTTGATTATGCCGCAGCCGCGTTCGGGATATTTCGTCACGCCGCGTAAGGCCACGCCGCCTGTACCCGCGCTAACGCGTCCTGCCCAACGTCCGGTCGAGATCACACAGTGGGAATCGGTACTGGAGCTGGTGAACGTACGTCTGGAAACGAACATACTGAAGTTTGGTAGCGGAATGCCGGATGTGAGCCAGCCGACCATCAAACCCCTGTGGAAAGAGATGGCCCGCCTCTGCCAATATCAGGATTCCCGTGTCTTACAATATGACAGTATTTATGGTATGCCAGAGCTGCTCGACCAGATTGCCCGCCTTACCGTCGACTGCGGCTGCCAGCTCACTCGAGATGATATTGTGGTCACGACCGGATGTCAGGAAGCCTTATTTGTTGCGGTCCGTGCCGTTTGCCAACCCGGCGACATCGTAGCCGTTGAATCACCCGCTTTTCCGGGCACGATGCAGATCCTCCGTGGGCTGGATATCAAAGCGATCGAGATCCCAACCGATTCAGTAACGGGGATCAGCCTTGAAGCGTTAAGACTGGCGTTGGATCAGTGGCCGATCAAAGCCGTTCTGCTGGTGCCGAGCTGTAACAATCCGCTTGGCTTCATCATGCCTGACGCCCGCAAGAAATCGCTGGTGACGCTGGCGCAGCATTTTGATATCGCGATTATTGAAGATGATGCCTATGGTGAGCTGGCCTATGAATATCCGCGTCCCCGCGCGATAAAATCATTTGATGAAGACGGACGTGTACTGTTGTGCAGTTCGTTTTCAAAGAATCTGGCACCCGGTTTGCGCGTCGGCTGGATCGCCCCAGGGCGCTATCTGGAGCGGGTGATTCATACAAAATACATCAGTACAGGATCGACGGTGGTGCAGCCACAGCTAGCCGTGGCGGAATTTATTCGTAACGGACACTATCAACCTCATCTACGCCGCATGCGTGCTCAGTACAAAGCGAATCTGGATACGTTTACTTGCTGGGTTCGTGAGTATTTTCCGTCAAACATCTGTGTGAGCCGTCCCCAGGGGGGCTTTCTGATGTGGATTGAGCTGCCCGAATATTTTGATTCGCTCAAGCTCAGTCGTGAGGTCAGAAAAGCAGGCATACAGATAGCCGCGGGCTCGCTCTTCTCCGCCTCAGGCAAATATCGCAATTGTATTCGACTCAATTATGCCAATCGCTTTACGGAAGAAATAAGGGAAGGGCTTCGCATTGTGGGCAATGAAGTCGCGAAGATGATGCATACTTTTCCTGACCAGAACGCACCCTGATAATTTTAAGGAAGGGCCGATACGGGTAAGGATAAGCCCCGTATCGGCGGGTTGATGTGCAGAGCCGATAAGTACAAACGGCTCTGGTCAGCACGCTCCGTAACCATGCTCAGGCTTGCCAACGACGCTACTGTATTACTCAGCGAATGCCGTGACGATAGGCCGAATGTCATGTTGCGCAGCGCTATCCTGAGAATGTTGCCTTCCGTGTAATTCTCATTTCAGCTTGCGAACTGCATCCCAAATCAGGCGTATCACTCATACCAATCGCTTAAGATCCGAGATGCGAGGGCTACCACGGTGCGAGGTGTCCCTGCGGGAACCTCATCACCGTGTTTCCCTCTCACTTCACGCTTCAGTGACCACTATCAGGCATATCGCCGCGTTACCTGCGCAATGACTCTCTGCCTAAATAACGGTCCCAGTCTTTCCATACGGGCTGGAGACCTGCTCGTATGATGGCCTGAGCTACCTCTTCAGGGCGTCGTGAATCATGCGGTGAAAACTGTTCCAGTTCAGGATGGTCGTCGGCGTAGCCACCTGGCTGGGTTTTGGAAAATGCGCTGACGTTGTTAATTGCGATAGGAATGGCATGATCGCGAAAGAAAGGCGATTCACGCGTGGAAAGCGACAGCTCAATATCCGGTGACAGCAACCGGAATGCACAAATGACCTGCATGAGCTGCGCTTCATCCATAAGCGACGCCGGTTCAATGCCGCCCGCACAGGGGCGCAGGCGCGGGAACGAGATAGAATACCGGCTCTGCCAGTAGTTCCGCTGTAAGTGCTGCAGGTGTTCCGCCACCATGTAGCAGTCGGTGCGCCAGCTATTGGACAGGCCGATTAAAGCACCTAGCCCGATCTTGTCGATCCCTGCACGACCCAGTCGATCCGGCGTGGCGAGTCGCCAGTGGAAATCCTGCTTTTGTCCTTTTAGATGGTGCAACTGGTAGGTCGCCGGATGATAGGTTTCCTGATAGACCATCACGCCATCCAGACCCAGCGCTTTTAATTCGGCGTACTCGTCCTGCGACAAGGGCTGAACTTCAATCATCAGCGAACTGAAGAGCGGTCGGATCAGCGGAAAGACGCGACGAAAATAATCCATGCCTACTTTACGCTGGTGTTCGCCGGTCACGAGCAACAAGTGTTCAAACCCCAGTTTCTTGATAGCGGCGCATTCACGCAGGATCTCTGCTTCATCCAGCGTTTTTCGCTTGATGTGGTTACTCATCGAAAAGCCGCAGTAGGTACAGTCGTTGGAGCACAGGTTGGACAGGTACAGCGGGACATAGAAGCTTACCGTATTGCCGAAACGCTGGCGGGTAAGCTGCTGCGCCCGCTGAGCTAGCGGTTCCAGATAGGCACTGGCGGCAGGTGAAATAAGCGCCATAAAATCGTCACGCGTCAGGTGTGGGGCAGCAAGCGCTCGTTCAACATCACGTGCGGTTTTACCGTTGATGCGCAGCGTCAGGTCATCCCAGTCGAGCTGTTCCCAGACGGTTTGGAAATCGACGCTCATCACTTTGTCCCTTCTGTTTGCCGATGAAGGAAACCGGTGAGCGGGCTGGTGGCACTGGCGACAAATTGCTTACTTCCCAGACCTGCCTGACAGGCAAGCCCACCGGCATCGACTGCCAGCCGAAATGCGTGTGCCATCGCCACGGGATCGCGGGCAACGGCGATGGCCGTGTTGACCAGTACGGCGTCAGCTCCCATTTCCAGTGCCTCGGCCGCATGACTGGGCGCGCCAATGCCCGCATCGACAATCACCGGAACACGCGCCTGTTCGATGATGATGCGAAGAAAATCTCGCGTTTGCAGTCCTTGATTGGAGCCGATCGGTGCGCCCAGCGGCATCACTGCCGCGCAGCCGACTTCTTCCAACCGTTTGCACAACACAGGGTCGGCACCGCAGTAAGGCAGCACCGTGAATCCCTCTTTTACCAGCTGTTCGGCGGCTTTCAGGGTTTCGATAGGATCGGGCAGCAGGTATTTTACATCGGGGTGAATTTCCAGCTTCAACCAGCGAGTGCCCAGCGCTTCACGCGCCAGTCGGGCCGCAAAAATGGCTTCGTCTGCGGTTTTGGCCCCTGAGGTATTCGGCAGCAGCTTAATGCCGAGCTGGCGTAGCGGGGCGAGAATGGCGTCGTTGCCGTCGTTCAGGTCAACGCGTTTCATCGCCATGGTGACCAACTGCGAACCAGAAGCCTCAAGCGCTGCCAGCATCAATTCTGGCGTGGCAAATTTCCCGGTGCCTGTCAGCAGCCGTGAAGTGAATGTCGTATCGGCAATGTGCAGCATGTCATCCTCCCGCTATTGCCTGAAAAAGCAAGATATCATCACCGTCTTGCACCTGATGCTGTGACCAGATGGCATGCGGGATAATGGTTTGGTTGATAGCCAGTGCTGTGCCGGGCTGGAGCCGATTTATCTGGCTCAGCAGCGCTTCAACCGTGATAGCCTCTGGGAATTCAAAGTGCTCATCATTCAGCGTGATTCTCATACTGCTCCCCCGCATACCGGGCAATGAGGCGAACGCGTCAGTTGGAGCGTGTTCCAACTCTGCTGTTTGCCATTGAACATTCTCAGCTTGCCGTCCAACGCGGACGGCATACCGGCCAGCAGCTTGATCGCTTCCAGTGCCTGAAGTGTGCCAATTACGCCGACCACCGGCCCCAGCACGCCTGCGGTACGGCAGTTGCGCTGTGGTTCGGTTGTATCGGGATACAGGCAGGCGTAGCAGCCAGCGTGATAAGGCGGTGTGAAGACCGCGAGCTGGCCGCTGAAACCGACGGAGCTCCCGCTGATGAGCGGCTTGCCTGCGCTAAAGCAGGCGGCGTTAACCGCATGGCGAGTGGTCATGTTGTCGCTGCAATCCAGCACCAGATCGACGCGGCTAACGGCGCGGTGTAATGCGTCGCCGCTGAGCCTCTCGGTAATCGCAATCGCTTCTGAGTTCGGGTTTAACGCCTGTAGCTGGCGCTGGGCCAGCACGGCTTTGGGCTTGTCGGTATCGCTGGTGCGATACAGAATCTGGCGTTGCAGGTTGCTGATGTGCAGTGCGTCATCGTCGGCAAGCAGCAGCGTGCCAACCCCGGCGGCCGCCAGATAGAGCGACGCGGGTGAGCCCAGCCCACCCAGGCCCACCAGCAGAACGCGGGCGGCTTTGAGCTTCTCCTGACCTTCAGGGCCAATATCTTCCAGCATCAGTTGACGGCTATAGCGCATGAACTCGCTATCGCTCAGTCCCGCAGGCGCTGTATGGTGATTCGTGACCATTTTATGCCCCCCGTCCTTCAATCATCTTGAGCAACGTCGCAGTGGCTTGCCGCCAGTCTGGTGCCTGAGTAATAGCGCTGACGACGGCAATACTGCCTACGCCCGTTTTCAACACCGCAGGCACTTTGTCGATGCTGATGCCGCCAATTGCAACCGTGGGAAAACGGTCTTGCAGATCGGTGATGTGGCGCGTCAGTTCGGCCAGTCCCTGCGGCGCTGATGGCATGTCTTTGGTTTGGGTTGGGAAAATATGCCCCAGCGCGATATAGGACGGGTTGATTGCCACCGCACGCGCCAGCTCACGATCGTCGTGCGTGGAGACGCCTAACCGCAGGCCAGCTTGTTTAATCGCGGCTAGATCGGTGGTGTCCAGATCTTCCTGCCCCAGATGTACGCCGTATGCCTGATGTTTGACGGCCAATCTCCAGTAGTCATTGATGAAAAGCTGCGCCTGATAGCGGCGACCCAAGGCGATCGCCTTGATCACCTCGGCTTCAGCTTGTTCATCTGACCGATCTTTGATTCTCAGTTGGATCGTTTTTACCCCGACGCTGAGTAGTCGTTCGATCCATTCCACGTTATCGACAACGGGATACAGCCCCAGCCGCTGCGCCGTTGGGGCAAAAGGCGTCGAGTCCGTCATTTGCTCTCCTCGGTTTGCAGGCTGGTGGCGCTGTGATAAAGCTCGCTGCCGCGAGAACGGAATTCCTGCGACATCTGCGCCATACCCACTTCAATCGGTTTGGCTTCCGCTTCCTGTTTCGCCGCGTAGTCGCGTACTTCCTGTGAGATTTTCATCGAGCAGAATTTGGGGCCGCACATGGAACAGAAGTGGGCGACTTTACCGGATTCTTGCGGCAGTGTTTCATCGTGGTAGGCGCGGGCCGTTTGGGGATCGAGCGCCAGATTAAACTGGTCTTCCCAACGGAATTCGAAGCGCGCTTTTGACATGGCGTTATCACGGATCTGCGCGCCAGGATGGCCTTTCGCCAAATCGGCGGCGTGGGCGGCGATCTTATAGGTAATCAGCCCCTGTTTGACGTCTTCTTTGTTCGGCAAGCCAAGATGTTCCTTCGGCGTCACGTAGCAGAGCATCGCGCAGCCGAACCAGCCGATCATGGCGGCACCGATGCCGGAGGTGAAATGATCGTAACCCGGAGCGATATCGGTAGTTAGCGGGCCGAGCGTATAGAATGGCGCTTCGTGGCAGTGCTCCAGCTCTTCGGTCATGTTGCGGCGAATCATCTGCATCGGAACGTGCCCGGGGCCTTCGATCATTACCTGAACGTCGTATTCCCAAGCGATTTTGGTCAGCTCGCCCAGCGTATGCAGCTCGGCAAACTGGGCTTCGTCGTTGGCGTCCTGAATGGAACCGGGACGTAAGCCGTCACCCAGCGACAGCGCGACGTCATAAGCGGCGCAGATTTCACAGATTTCGCGAAAATGCTCGAACAGGAAGCTCTCTTTGTGATGCGACAGGCACCACTTCGCCATAATGGAACCGCCGCGTGAGACGATGCCGGTCAGGCGTTTGGCCGTCATCGGCACGTAGCGTAACAACACGCCAGCGTGGATGGTGAAATAGTCCACCCCTTGCTCGGCCTGTTCCAGCAGCGTATCGCGGAACATTTCCCAGTTCAGGTTTTCCGCCACGCCGTTCACTTTTTCCAGCGCCTGATAAATCGGTACCGTCCCGATTGGCACGGGGCTGTTACGCAGAATCCACTCGCGGGTTTCGTGAATATAGCGACCAGTGGAGAGATCCATCACCGTATCCGCGCCCCAACGGGTAGACCAGACCAGCTTTTCCACCTCTTCTTCGATGGAGGAGGTCACGGCGGAGTTGCCGATATTGGCGTTAACCTTCACCAGAAAGTTGCGACCGATAATCATCGGCTCTGATTCTGGGTGGTTGATGTTGGAAGGGATAATGGCGCGACCGGCGGCCACTTCCTGACGGACAAATTCCGGCGTGATGTTCTCCGGCAGTAGGGCTCCGAAACTTTGCCCCGGATGCTGCTGGCGCAGCACCTCACCGCGAATGCGTTCGCGTCCCATATTTTCGCGAATGGCGATAAATTCCATTTCCGGGGTAATGATCCCCTGTCGGGCATAGTGGAGCTGGGTAACGCGTTGGCCTGCTTTGGCACGCAAAGGTCGTGGCAAATGTTCGAAACGCAGATGATCCAGACCGGCATCCGCCAACCGCTGTTGGGTGAAATCAGAACTGACGCCGGATAGCGACTCGGTGTCGTGACGTTCTGCAATCCAACTGGCGCGCAGCTTCGCTAGCCCAACGCGGACATCGGGTTGCGCAGCGGGGTCGCCATAAGGCCCTGACGTATCGTAAACCGGGATTGGCTCATTGGGCTCGTATTGGGGGTTGTCTTTACTGCCGCCGAGTAACGTCGGGCTAAGCTGAATTTCTCGCATTGGCACGTGGATGTCATCACGTGAGCCCGCAAGGTAAATGCGTTTGGAATTGGGAAAGGCGGTACCCTGTAAGGTTTCAATAAACTGCTGGGCGGCGGCACGCTGTTCACGGCGACCCGATTTTGACGATACTGTTTTTATAGACAAAGGTTCTGTAGACATAGCAAGTTCCTGTAAGACGTAAAGGGAAGATTGCTTGTCTGGAGCCGGAGGGAGTAATAATGATATTGGGCGTCAGAGCAGGTATGTAGGAATACGCAGCCTTGGGCTCAATAGGGGGGCATTACTCTTGTTCCCTTCGCAGGTATTAACCCGATCAGGTTCCGCGGATCCCGAATTAACGGTCTCAGCCTGTGCGCTCATAAGTTTCGTCATAACGATTGATTTCGTAAAACAAAACACGAGCACGCTAGGCACTCCGACAAGATATACCCGTCTCTTAAACGGGCCAATAAAACCCCTACACTGTATGTCGGCAAAACGCGGATGTCAAAGCGTGCCGCTTTTGCTTTTACAATGTGTGATGATGTCCTGAAATAACGTCAAATGACGGCTATTTGTCGTAAACCTGCTGAATCATTCTGTCTTCTAACGTAAAACGTTCCTCCAGCGCTTCGCCGACGTGGGAGAGTGCCTGCTGGAATTCGAGGCAGTTATCATGGTCGATGGCTGCCGCCAGATGGCTATCGTAAAACGTCATAATTTGCTGCGTGTTATTTTGCAGGGCGAAGTCGAGCTGGGTGGAAAGCGCTAATACTTGTTCGCTGTGCGTCGCTGCTTCATGCAGCATTTTTTCGTATAAATGAAAGTGGCCGGTAGAAAGATAGTCCACCAGATTCTGGCAAAAATTATCCAATGCCTCTTCATCCAGAAGAGAAAGCGTTTCCTTATTCGGCTTGATGCCAACCAGATGATAGTAAGCCACCAGAAGCTGCTTACGCGCTTGTAGCCATTGGTCGATTAACGCATTATTGCCACCAACGTATTCAGTTAGACTTTGTAGCTGGTTTAGCATTGTTGACTCCGTGAACGGTAAGAAATAACTGAAATCCCAGTTATAAAACTTATGTAATCACTCTGAATGTAAAATGCCAGTGAAGTGGCAGTGGAGCAATAAAAAGATATGGAACAGACGCTAAAAGGTGATGAAACCGGCTGGTGGGTGGTTAGCGACGCGGTACAAATCTGGCTCCCTCAGGGAGTACTGCCGCGCGGAACGGCTATGGCGTGGTCGTTGCAGGGGAAAACGGCTCGCCAAATCGGTGAATGGCAAGGACTGCCTGTCTGGTTGGTGTGCCAGGGCCGCGATACCGATATGGCATCGGTTCGCCAACTGCTCGATCAGGACGTGGATTTATTCCAACTGGCAGGGCGAGGCGTACAGTTGGCTGAGTTCTATCGTTCTCATCGTTTTTGTGGTTATTGCGGCCATGATATGGTGCGGAGCAAAACGGAGCTGGCGTGCTTATGTCACCACTGCAAAGAGCGCTATTATCCGCAGATCGCGCCTTGCATCATCGTCGCGATTCGCCGTGGTGATGAGATTCTGCTCGCGCAGCACAATCGGCATCGCGGAAACATGTACACCGTACTGGCTGGGTTTGTCGAAGTGGGCGAAACGCTGGAGCAGACGGTCGTGCGTGAGGTAATGGAAGAGAGCCAAATTCAGATAAAAAATCTGCGCTATGTGAGCTCGCAGCCTTGGCCATTCCCTCATTCTCTGATGATGGCGTTTATGGCCGACTATGCAGGTGGTGAAATCAAGCATGATCCGAAAGAGCTACGTGACGCGGGCTGGTTCCGTTATGACCAACTCCCGCAGTTGCCTCCACCGGGCACCGTGGCGCGTCGGCTTATTGAAGATACGGTGGTACTGTGCCGCACTTATCACGAGAACGAAGGCTGACGTGGTACTCTTTGCGTCATAAAGCGTTTGCCTTATAACGCATCCGTTTCATCACATCTATCCGGTGTAGAACCGCCGTGAGGTTGAAAGGAAAAGAACATGACTGATCTGAAAAACGATCGCTATTTGCGGGCGTTATTACGCCAACCCGTTGATGCCACCCCGGTGTGGATGATGCGTCAGGCGGGGCGTTATCTGCCGGAATATAAGGCAACGCGCGCGCAGGCGGGTGATTTTATGTCGCTGTGTAAAAACGCAGAGCTGGCTTGTGAAGTCACGTTACAACCTTTACGGCGCTATGCGCTGGATGCGGCGATCCTGTTCTCTGACATTCTCACTATCCCTGATGCCATGGGCTTAGGGCTTTATTTTGAAGCGGGTGAAGGCCCACGTTTTCACGCCCCGATCGCGTCGCATGCCGATGTGGTTAACCTGCCTGTCCCCGATCCAGAACAGGAACTCGGGTATGTGATGAACGCGGTGCGGACGATCCGTAAAAATCTCGCGGGTGAAGTGCCGCTTATCGGCTTCTCTGGCAGCCCGTGGACGCTGGCGACCTATATGGTTGAAGGCGGTAGCAGCAAAGCGTTTACCGTCATCAAGAAAATGATGTTCGCCGAGCCTAAAACGCTACACCTGTTGCTGGATAAGCTGGCTGATAGCGTCATTCTTTATCTCAACGCGCAGATTCGCGCGGGTGCGCAGGCGGTGATGGTCTTCGATACCTGGGGCGGCGCGCTGAGCGGGCGTGACTACAAAGAATTCTCCCTGCATTACATGCATAAGATTGTTGATGGTTTACAACGTGAGAATGAAGGCCGCCGCGTACCCGTGACGCTCTTCACCAAAGGTGGAGGCCAGTGGCTGGAAGCGATGGCGGAAACCGGCTGTGATGCGTTGGGGCTGGACTGGACGAGCGATATTGCCGACGCACGCCGTCGCGTAGGTGATAAAGTCGCGCTACAGGGAAACATGGATCCGTCGATGTTGTATGCCGATCCGGCACGGATCGAGCAGGAAGTGGCATCGATCCTGGCTGGGTTTGGACAAGGCAATGGCCATGTTTTCAATCTGGGTCACGGCATTCATCAGGATGTGCCACCGGAGCATGCGGGCGTGTTTGTTGAGGCCGTCCATCGGTTGTCTCGCCCTTATCACGCATGATTCACAGGAGGTGATGTGATTGATACACAACGGCTGCGGGCTGAACAGTTGGCCCGCGCTTCTGATGTAATTCGACACGACGATTTACCTTTTGAGCAGCCCGCATTTATCGCGGGAGCGGACGTTGGCTTTGAGCAAGAAGGCTCCGTAACCCGCGCTGCGATTACGGTAATGCGCTATCCTTCGTTAGAACTGATAGAATATAAGATTGCGCGTATCAGCACGACAATGCCTTATATCCCCAGCTTTCTTTCGTTTCGTGAATGCCCTGGGCTGCTCGCCGCGTGGGCGTTGCTTAAACAGAAACCGGATCTGCTGTTTGTTGATGGGCATGGGATTTCCCACCCACGTCGTCTCGGCGTTGCCAGCCATTTTGGTCTGCTCGTTGATGTTCCGACGATTGGCGTGGCGAAAAGTCGACTTTGTGGCCGATTTGAGCCATTGGCGGAGAGCGTTGGCAGTCAGCAGCCGTTACTGGATAAAGGCGAGCAGATTGGCTGGGTATGGCGCAGTAAAGCGCGCTGTAATCCGTTGTTTGTGGCGACGGGGCATCGAGTCAGTCAGGATAGAGCATTGTACTGGGTGCAATCTTGTATGCGCGGTTACCGTTTACCGGAGCCGACTCGTTGGGCTGATGCTGTCGCATCAAACCGTCCCGCATTTGTGCGTTGGCAACGGCAGCAAGTGGCTAACGTATTGTCGTAAAACTTTAGGAATTCAGGCATAGGGCGTCACTGTGATTTCAGGTACACTGCCGTCCGTCGCCGTTAATGAGCATAAAAATGTTACGTAATCCCATTCATTTACGTCTGGAAAAGCTGACGAGCTGGCAACATGTCACTTTCATGGCATGTCTTTGTGAACGTATGTATCCAAATTACCACGAGTTTTGTCGTCAAACAGCATTCGGCGACGCGATGGTTTACCGTCGTATTCTCGATCTGGTATGGGAAACATTGGTTGTTAAAGATGCGAAGGTTAATTTCGATAGCCAGTTGGAAAAACTGGAAGAAGCGGTTCCCGCTGCGGAAGATTACGATCTTTACGGCGTCTACCCAGCTATTGATGCCTGCATCGCGCTGGGTGAACTGATTCATTCGCGTTTAAGCGGGGAAACGCTGGAACATGCAATAGCGATTAGCGAAACGTCTATCCGCACGGTTGCCATGCTGGAAATGACGCAGGCGGGCAAAGAAATGACCGACGATGAGCTCAAGATTTTGCCTGCGATTGAAGAAGAGTGGGACATCCAATGGGAGATTTTTCGCCTGTTGGCGGCCTGTGAAGAACGCGACATTGAACTGATCAAAGGGCTCCGGTCCGATGTGCGCGAGGCCGGAAGTAGTAACATCGGGATAAATTTGCATCAATAACGCGATAAAACGTGATTTAAGGCCTGAAATGGCCTGTCTTAAGGCTTCACATTCGCACCCTGTCTGGTCTACATTTGGGGGGCGTAAAAAAGTGGCTGTCGGTGCGTGTATGCAGGAGAGTGCTACTACACCCTAAAACGGGATGGGGCATATCCATCGCACTCGATGCTTAGCAAGCGATAAACACACTGTAAGGATAACTTATGAATAAGACTCAACTGATTGATGTAATTGCGGACAAAGCTGATCTGTCAAAAGCACAGGCTAAAGCAGCTCTGGAATCAACTTTGGCGGCAATTACCGAGTCTCTGAAAGAAGGTGATGCAGTACAATTAGTTGGTTTTGGTACGTTTAAAGTGAACCATCGTAATGAGCGCACTGGCCGCAACCCACAAACCGGTAAAGAAATTAAAATTGCTGCAGCCAACGTGCCAGCATTTGTTTCTGGCAAGGCTCTGAAAGACGCTGTTAAATAACCCCATGTCGGTTAAAAGTTTAAGCAGAGGGGCGTTTTCGCCCCTTTTGCTTTTACGACGCTGGTGTGGCGCAAGCCTCGTGCTTATAGCCGTGGTGGCCTGCAGTAGCCGCACCGCACCGCCAGACGTTTTCGCCAGCGGTTACGTTGCCGATCGTGGTGTTGTGCGTTTGTGGCGCAAGGATGATGCGCAGAATACGGCGGCACTGACCACCGTATACAACCCGCTTCAAGGTAATGGTCTGGTAGTGACTCGCTATACGTTCCAGCAGGATAAGTTACGCGAGATACAGCGTAATCAGCTCGGTGCGCAACAAGAAGATATGCGTTTGCGCTTTGCAGAAGATGGCACTGTCAGCTTTATGCAGCGGCAGCTTGCCGAAAGGCGTGAATCGGTTTCTGATGATGAAATCGCGCTCTACCACTTTGATGCTAAGCGCATGCTGGAATTGAGCGATGTACTGCGTGCAGGCAAGGTGATGCTAAAGCAAGGGAAATGGCTGGAAGGGCAGGTGCAGTCGTGTGACGGTACGGTGGTTCGCCCTGATTTTGACAATGACTCGCGTGAATGGATCGCACAGCAAAAAGCGCATGCAACGCGCCCGCTAAACGTCGCGTGGCTGGACGCGCCAGAAGGGACGCAGTTATTACTGGTGGTGGAGGATGACGTCTGCCAGTGGCAGCCTAAATAGCCATTAGCTATAAAAAAACCCGGATTTCTCCGGGCTTCAGTATTTATCAGACAATCGTTTATCAGGCTTGCTCGCGCTCAATAGCACGGTAGCCGATGTCTTTTCGACAGAATACTCCTTGCCACTGAATACCCGCTGCTATTTCATAAGCACGTTGTTGCGCTTCAGCCACGGTATTGCCCAATGCAGTGACGCACAGTACACGGCCACCGTTGGTGACGACATTAATGCCGTTCAACTTGGTGCCAGCATGGAAAACTTTGCCATCTTCGGCGTCCTGCTGCGGTAAACCGGAAATCACATCGCCTGTATTGTAGTCAGCCGGATAGCCGCCTGCAGCTAATACCACGCCCAGAGACGGGCGTTCATCCCAGACTGAATCTTTCTGATCCAGCGTACCGTCGCAGGCTGCCAGACACAGTTCCACCAGATCGGAGCGCAGACGCAGCATAATTGGCTGTGTTTCTGGATCGCCAAAGCGGCAGTTGAATTCGATCACTTTTGGCTGACCATCGGCAGAAATCATCAGACCGGCATACAGGAAACCGACGTAGGTATTTCCCTCTGCGGCCATGCCGTTGACGGTCGGCCAAATCACCTGATCCATCACGCGCTGGTGGATTTCATCGGTCACGACCGGAGCTGGCGAATAAGCGCCCATACCACCGGTATTCGGGCCCGTATCTTTATCCCCAACACGCTTATGGTCCTGACTGGTTGCCATCGGCAAGACATTCTTGCCATCTACCATCACGATGAAGCTGGCTTCTTCGCCATCAAGGAACTCTTCCACCACGATACGGTGTCCGGCATCGCCGAATGCATTCCCCGCTAGCATATCCTGAATGGCGTTCTCTGCTTCCTGCAACGTCATGGCGACAATCACGCCTTTACCCGCGGCTAGTCCGTCGGCCTTGATGACGATAGGTGCGCCTTTGCTGCGTACATAGGCCAGCGCGGGTTCAACTTCGGTGAAGTTCTGGTATTCCGCTGATGGGATATTGTGGCGTGCCAGAAAATCTTTAGTAAAGGCTTTAGAGCCTTCTAACTGTGCAGCGCCCTGCGTTGGGCCAAAGATTTTTAGCCCCGCGCTCTGAAATGCATCCACAACACCGATAACTAGCGGTGTTTCCGGGCCAACGATGGTCAAATCGATGTGGTTTTCCTGCGCAAAAGCGACTAACGCTGGAATATCAGTGGCGGCGATATCGACGTTGGTCAGCGCTGGTTCAAGCGCGGTACCCGCATTTCCTGGAGCAACATAAACACGTTTCGCCAGCGGTGACTGCGAGGCTTTCCAGGCTAGCGCGTGCTCGCGTCCGCCATTACCAATTACTAAAATGTTCATTTCGGTCAGCTCCAGAATTAATGGCGGAAATGGCGCATGTCGGTAAAGATCATCGCAATGCCGTGTTCGTTGGCGGCAGCAATGACTTCATCATCACGAATCGACCCGCCCGGTTGGATCACGCAGGTAATGCCAACAGCAGCCGCGGCATCAATACCATCACGGAATGGGAAGAACGCATCAGATGCCATGGCGGAACCTTTTACTTCCAGCCCTTCGTCGCTCGCTTTGATGCCGGCGATTTTCGCTGAGTAAACGCGACTCATCTGGCCAGCACCTATCCCGATGGTCATGTTGTCGCGTGCGTACACAATCGCATTGGATTTAACGAACTTAGCCACTTTCCAGCAGAAAAGGGCATCACGTAATTCCTGTTCGCTCGGCTGGCGCTCGCTGACGACACGCAATTGAGATGAATCGACCATGCCCAGATCGCGGTCCTGTACCAGTAAACCACCGTTGACGCGTTTGAAGTCCAGACCAGGAACGCGTTGCTGCCAGCTACCGCTGGTCAGGACGCGTACGTTTTGTTTGGCTGCGGTCACCTTCAATGCGGCCTCGCTGGCAGATGGCGCAATAATGACTTCGACAAACTGGCGGCTAATGATGGCCTTCGCCGTCTCTTCATCCAGCTCGCGGTTGAAAGCGATAATGCCGCCGAATGCCGATGTTGGGTCGGTTTTATAGGCACGCTCGTAAGCATCAAGAATTGAGTCGCCAATTGCTACGCCGCACGGATTCGCATGCTTAACGATAACGCAGGCCGGTTCGGCGAATTCTTTCACACATTCCAGCGCCGCATCGGTATCGGCAATGTTGTTATAAGACAGCGCTTTGCCTTGTAACTGTGTCGAGGTGGCGACAGAGGCCTCGTGAATATTCTCTTCTATATAGAAGGCAGCTTGCTGATGGCTGTTCTCGCCATAGCGCATGTCCTGCTTTTTGATGTAGTTCAGGTTTAACGTGCGCGGGAAGTTGCCTGATGGTTTATCGGTTTCACCGTGGTAAGGCGGAACCAGTGCACCAAAGTAGTTGGCAATCATACTGTCGTAAGCGGCAGTGTGTTCGAAGGCTTTAATGGCTAAATCGAAACGGGTTTCGTAGGTCAGTGAACCCTCGTTGGCGTCGATTTCATTAATGATGGTGCTGTAGTCGCTGCTCTTGACCACGATAGCCACATCTTTATGGTTCTTGGCGGCGGAGCGGACCATCGTCGGGCCACCGATATCGATGTTCTCAACCGCATCTTCTAACGTGCAGTTCTCACGAGCGACGGTCTGAGCAAACGGATACAAATTCACAACGACGATATCAATCGGCTTGATGTCGTGCTGTGTCATGATCGCATCATCTTGATCGCGCCGTCCCAGAATGCCGCCGTGTACTTTTGGGTGCAGTGTCTTCACTCGCCCATCCATCATTTCTGGGAAACCGGTGTAGTCAGAGACTTCAGTCACCGCTAACCCAGCATCGGCCAGCAAACGGGCTGTTCCACCCGTTGAAAGGAGCTCGACGCCACGGTGGGACAGAGCTTGAGCAAATTCGACAATACCTGCTTTGTCAGAAACGCTGAGCAGAGCGCGGCGAATTGGACGGCGTTGTTGCATGATGATGTTATCCCCTGGATTTGGGTAGTCAGTAAAGAACGGTATGTGAATATCGTCTTTGTCAGAGCCATAATTGCGGAATAAAGAGAAATATTCAGTTAGCGTTCGCAAAAACACGACGATTTTGAACGGGGTGAATTGTAGCGAAAACGTTTGCGTGATGCTCGTCAATTTTTGAGTAGAATGCTTTCTGTGGATAAGTTTGTGCAAAAATAGGTATAAAGTGGGGTTTTGCTGTGGAATGCAGCAAACAGTCATTTTTCTTTAAAACACCTATTGCGGCCTGACGAGAAGTCCCTATAATGCGCCTCCACTGACACGGCAACAGCGACTTACGAAGTTGGTGTGACAGAAAAAAATTCAACGAAGGCGGTCAGTAATGACTTGACTTCACAGCGGAAAAGCATAATATATGCGGCCCGCGCCACGGAAGATGTGGCACTGCTCTTTAACAATTTAATCAGACAATCTGTGTGGGCACTCACAAGACCGTATCTTAACGATATAAAAAAGTCTTGAAGAGTGAACAACAGTAAATTCATTACGAATAAACAGTTACTAATTCTTTGAGCATCGCTGACGAGTTCAGCAAATCAAACAAATCTTAAATTGAAGAGTTTGATCATGGCTCAGATTGAACGCTGGCGGCAGGCCTAACACATGCAAGTCGAGCGGTAGCACAGGAGAGCTTGCTCTCTGGGTGACGAGCGGCGGACGGGTGAGTAATGTCTGGGAAACTGCCTGATGGAGGGGGATAACTACTGGAAACGGTAGCTAATACCGCATAACGTCTTCGGACCAAAGAGGGGGACCTTAGGGCCTCTCGCCATCGGATGTGCCCAGATGGGATTAGCTAGTAGGTGAGGTAATGGCTCACCTAGGCGACGATCCCTAGCTGGTCTGAGAGGATGACCAGCCACACTGGAACTGAGACACGGTCCAGACTCCTACGGGAGGCAGCAGTGGGGAATATTGCACAATGGGCGCAAGCCTGATGCAGCCATGCCGCGTGTGTGAAGAAGGCCTTCGGGTTGTAAAGCACTTTCAGCGGGGAGGAAGGCGATGAGGTTAATAACCTTATCGATTGACGTTACCCGCAGAAGAAGCACCGGCTAACTCCGTGCCAGCAGCCGCGGTAATACGGAGGGTGCAAGCGTTAATCGGAATGACTGGGCGTAAAGCGCACGCAGGCGGTCTGTTAAGTTGGATGTGAAATCCCCGGGCTTAACCTGGGAACTGCATTCAAAACTGACAGGCTAGAGTCTTGTAGAGGGGGGTAGAATTCCAGGTGTAGCGGTGAAATGCGTAGAGATCTGGAGGAATACCGGTGGCGAAGGCGGCCCCCTGGACAAAGACTGACGCTCAGGTGCGAAAGCGTGGGGAGCAAACAGGATTAGATACCCTGGTAGTCCACGCTGTAAACGATGTCGATTTGGAGGTTGTGCCCTTGAGGCGTGGCTTCCGGAGCTAACGCGTTAAATCGACCGCCTGGGGAGTACGGCCGCAAGGTTAAAACTCAAATGAATTGACGGGGGCCCGCACAAGCGGTGGAGCATGTGGTTTAATTCGATGCAACGCGAAGAACCTTACCTACTCTTGACATCCAGAGAACTTAGCAGAGATGCTTTGGTGCCTTCGGGAACTCTGAGACAGGTGCTGCATGGCTGTCGTCAGCTCGTGTTGTGAAATGTTGGGTTAAGTCCCGCAACGAGCGCAACCCTTATCCTTTGTTGCCAGCGATTCGGTCGGGAACTCAAAGGAGACTGCCGGTGATAAACCGGAGGAAGGTGGGGATGACGTCAAGTCATCATGGCCCTTACGAGTAGGGCTACACACGTGCTACAATGGCGTATACAAAGAGAAGCGACCTCGCGAGAGCAAGCGGACCTCATAAAGTACGTCGTAGTCCGGATTGGAGTCTGCAACTCGACTCCATGAAGTCGGAATCGCTAGTAATCGTAGATCAGAATGCTACGGTGAATACGTTCCCGGGCCTTGTACACACCGCCCGTCACACCATGGGAGTGGGTTGCAAAAGAAGTAGGTAGCTTAACCTTCGGGAGGGCGCTTACCACTTTGTGATTCATGACTGGGGTGAAGTCGTAACAAGGTAACCGTAGGGGAACCTGCGGTTGGATCACCTCCTTACCAAGAAGATGTGCGTTAAGTGAAGTGCTCACACAGATTGTCTGATGAAAATAACGAGCAGAAATACCTTAATAGGCTTGTAGCTCAGGTGGTTAGAGCGCACCCCTGATAAGGGTGAGGTCGGTGGTTCAAGTCCACTCAGGCCTACCAACTCTTCCGTGAGTGGTATCTAAGGTATCTGTAAGCAACGATGGGGTTATAGCTCAGCTGGGAGAGCGCCTGCCTTGCACGCAGGAGGTCTGCGGTTCGATCCCGCATAGCTCCACCATCACTACTCGCGCTATAGAAAACTTCAGAGTGTACCTGTTAGGGTGCACTGCGACGTTTTGCTCTTTAACAATCTGGAACAAGCTGAAAATTGAAACATGACAGCTGAACATGCATGACAGCCTTCGGGTGTGTCGTGGTGAGTCAGTCTGTCAATGAGTCTCTCAAATAATCGCAGCGCGACAGTGACTTTGATTTATCAAAGACATCTTCGGGTTGTGAGGTTAAGCGACTAAGCGTACACGGTGGATGCCTAGGCAGTCAGAGGCGATGAAGGGCGTGCTAATCTGCGATAAGCGTCGGTAAGCTGATATGAAGCGTTATACCCGACGATACCCGAATGGGGAAACCCAGTGTGTTTCGACACACTATCATTATGTGAATACATAGCATAATGAGGCGAACCGGGGGAACTGAAACATCTCAGTACCCCGAGGAAAAGAAATCAACCGAGATTCCCCCAGTAGCGGCGAGCGAACGGGGAGGAGCCCAGAACCTGAATCAGTTTGTGTGTTAGTGGAAGCGTCTGGAAAGTCGCACAGTAAAGGGTGATAGTCCCGTACACAAAAATGCACAAGGTGTGAGTTCGATGAGTAGGGCGGGACACGTGACATCCTGTCTGAATATGGGGGGACCATCCTCCAAGGCTAAATACTCCTGACTGACCGATAGTGAACCAGTACCGTGAGGGAAAGGCGAAAAGAACCCCGGCGAGGGGAGTGAAATAGAACCTGAAACCGTGTACGTACAAGCAGTGGGAGCCTACTCGTTAGGTGACTGCGTACCTTTTGTATAATGGGTCAGCGACTTATATTCTGTAGCAAGGTTAACCGAATAGGGGAGCCGCAGGGAAACCGAGTCTTAACTGGGCGTTAAGTTGCAGGGTATAGACCCGAAACCCGGTGATCTAGCCATGGGCAGGTTGAAGGTTGGGTAACACTAACTGGAGGACCGAACCGACTAATGTTGAAAAATTAGCGGATGACTTGTGGCTGGGGGTGAAAGGCCAATCAAACCGGGAGATAGCTGGTTCTCCCCGAAAGCTATTTAGGTAGCGCCTCGTGAACTCATCTTCGGGGGTAGAGCACTGTTTCGGCTAGGGGGTCATCCCGACTTACCAACCCGATGCAAACTCCGAATACCGAAGAATGTTATCACGGGAGACACACGGCGGGTGCTAACGTTCGTCGTGAAGAGGGAAACAACCCAGACCGCCAGCTAAGGTCCCAAAGTCATGGTTAAGTGGGAAACGATGTGGGAAGGCATAGACAGCCAGGATGTTGGCTTAGAAGCAGCCATCATTTAAAGAAAGCGTAATAGCTCACTGGTCGAGTCGGCCTGCGCGGAAGATGTAACGGGGCTAAACCATGCACCGAAGCTGCGGCAGCGACACTTAGGTGTTGTTGGGTAGGGGAGCGTTCTGTAAGCCGTCGAAGGTGGCCTGTGAGGGCTGCTGGAGGTATCAGAAGTGCGAATGCTGACATAAGTAACGATAATGCGGGTGAAAAACCCGCACGCCGGAAGACCAAGGGTTCCTGTCCAACGTTAATCGGGGCAGGGTGAGTCGACCCCTAAGGCGAGGCTGAAAAGCGTAGTCGATGGGAAACAGGTTAATATTCCTGTACTCGGTGTTACTGCGAAGGGGGGACGGAGAAAGCTAGGTTATCCGGGCGACGGTTGTCCCGGTTTAAGCGTGAAGGTGGATGACCTTGGTAAATCCGGGTCGTCATTAACACTGAGGCGTGATGACGAGTCACTACGGTGATGAAGTAACCGATGCTACGCTTCCAGGAAAAGCCTCTAAGCTCCAGGTAACATCAAATCGTACCCCAAACCGACACAGGTGGTCAGGTAGAGAATACTCAGGCGCTTGAGAGAACTCGGGTGAAGGAACTAGGCAAAATGGTGCCGTAACTTCGGGAGAAGGCACGCTGATGGTAAGTGAAGTGACGTGCTCACGGAGCTGAAATCAGTCGAAGATACCAGCTGGCTGCAACTGTTTAATAAAAACACAGCACTGTGCAAACACGAAAGTGGACGTATACGGTGTGACGCCTGCCCGGTGCCGGAAGGTTAATTGATGGGGTCAGCCGCAAGGCGAAGCTCTTGATCGAAGCCCCGGTAAACGGCGGCCGTAACTATAACGGTCCTAAGGTAGCGAAATTCCTTGTCGGGTAAGTTCCGACCTGCACGAATGGCGTAATGATGGCCAGGCTGTCTCCACCCGAGACTCAGTGAAATTGAACTCGCTGTGAAGATGCAGTGTACCCGCGGCAAGACGGAAAGACCCCGTGAACCTTTACTATAGCTTGACACTGAACCTTGAGCCTTGATGTGTAGGATAGGTGGGAGGCTTTGAAGCGTGGACGCCAGTCTGCGTGGAGCCGACCTTGAAATACCACCCTTTAATGTTTGATGTTCTAACGTGGGCCCGTAATCCGGGTTGCGGACAGTGTCTGGTGGGTAGTTTGACTGGGGCGGTCTCCTCCCAAAGCGTAACGGAGGAGCACGAAGGTTAGCTAATCCTGGTCGGACATCAGGAGGTTAGTGCAAAGGCATAAGCTAGCTTGACTGCGAGAGTGACAGCTCGAGCAGGTGCGAAAGCAGGTCTTAGTGATCCGGTGGTTCTGAATGGAAGGGCCATCGCTCAACGGATAAAAGGTACTCCGGGGATAACAGGCTGATACCGCCCAAGAGTTCATATCGACGGCGGTGTTTGGCACCTCGATGTCGGCTCATCACATCCTGGGGCTGAAGTAGGTCCCAAGGGTATGGCTGTTCGCCATTTAAAGTGGTACGCGAGCTGGGTTTAGAACGTCGTGAGACAGTTCGGTCCCTATCTGCCGTGGGCGTTGGAAGATTGAGAGGGGTTGCTCCTAGTACGAGAGGACCGGAGTGAACGCACCACTGGTGTTCGGGTTGTGATGCCAATTGCATTGCCCGGTAGCTAAGTGCGGAAGAGATAACCGCTGAAAGCATCTAAGCGGGAAACTTGCCTCGAGATGAGTCTTCCCTGGGCACTAGATGCCCCTGAAGGGCCGTTGAAGACGACGACGTAGATAGGCTGGGTGTGTAAGCGTAGCGATACGTTGAGCTAACCAGTACTAATGACCCGAGAGGCTTAACCTTACAACACCGAAGGTGTTTTAAAGACTCATAGAGAACGATATTCAGCTTGTTCAGAGATTGGTTCTGGTGGTTACGGAGATGACAAAGAGAAAGTCATGTAAAGTAACGGCTGGAATGAAACAGAATTTGCCTGGCGGCGATAGCGCGGTGGTCCCACCTGACCCCATGCCGAACTCAGAAGTGAAACGCCGTAGCGCCGATGGTAGTGTGGGGCTTCCCCATGTGAGAGTAGGGAACTGCCAGGCATCAAATAAGTGAAAGCCCCTGTCGAAAGACAGGGGCTTTTTGCTATGGGAATTTTTTTGTGTTATCTGCAATAGATTTATTCACTGTGTATTTATATTGCTGTGTATTAGGTCGATAGCCGTAGTAAATACGTGATAGAGAGGCAGTTTTTAAGATGCATAAACCTTTCCACCTTATGCATCCTTTCCCTCATCATCACCATGATGAGGGATCTCACAGCTCACGTTATCGCATAACTAACGTGAGCTACATAAGCAAGCAGGCAGGGGGCTTCAGATTAGTGCAGGATTTGTGAAAGAAATGATTGCGTGCGCTCTGAACGAGGGCTGGAGAAGAAAATATCTGGTGGGGCTTGTTCTACGATCTCACCTTGATCCATAAAGATCACCCGATCAGCGACAGTTTTTGCAAACCCCATTTCATGCGTGACGCAGAGCATCGTCATCCCGTCCTGCGCCAGTCCAAGCATAGTATCGAGTACCTCTTTCACCATTTCAGGATCCAGCGCAGACGTCGGTTCGTCAAACAACATAATTTTGGGCTTCATGCATAGAGAACGGGCGATAGCCACGCGTTGCTGCTGGCCTCCAGACAGCTGCCCCGGAAATTTATGGGCGTGGGCGGCGATGCGCACGCGTTCCAGATAGTGCATTGCTAACTCTTCCGCTTCTTTTTTCGGTGTATGGCGCACCCAGCATGGCGCCAGGGTGCAGTTCTGCAACACAGTTAAGTGTGGGAAAAGATTGAAGTGTTGAAAAACCATGCCAACTTCAGTACGAATTTTTTCGATGTTGCGCAAATCATTATTTAATTCAATCCCATCAACGACAATTCGTCCTTGCTGATGCTCTTCGAGATGATTAATACAGCGTATGGTGGTTGATTTCCCCGAGCCGGAAGGGCCACACAGCACAATGCGTTCCCCCTGCCTGACCTGCAAATTAATATCTTTAAGCACATGAAATTGCCCGTACCACTTATTCACATTCTCTAAGGTAATCATGTGATCGGTTGATTGAGTTAATGCAGTCTGATTCATGGATGGCCTCAGTGTGACTTGTGTCCGGTGTTAAAACGATTTTCCAGATGTTGGCTATAGCGCGACATGCTGAAACAGAAAATCCAATAGACCATGGCGGCAAAGACATAGCCTTCTGTCGACATACCCAGCCAGGTGGGATCGACCGTTGCCTGTTGGATGCTGCTGAAGAGATCGAAAAGGCCGATGATGATCACCAGACTCGTGTCTTTAAAGAGAGAAATAATGGTATTCACCAGGCCTGGGATAACCATTTTCAGTGCTTGCGGGAGGATGACCAGCCCCTGCATGCGCCAATAGCCTAAGCCCAGGGATTCAGCGGCTTCGTACTGCCCTTTAGGTAGCGCCTGCAAGCCACCGCGTACTACCTCAGCGACATAGGCGGACTGGAATAAAATAACGCCGATCAGCGCTCTTAGCAGTTTGTCGATCGTGGTGCCTTCCGTTAAAAACAGCGGCAGCATCACAGATGACATAAAAAGCACGGTGATGAGTGGTACGCCACGCCAGAACTCGATGAAGACAACAGAAAGAATACGGACAATCGGCAGCGTGGAACGGCGACCTAATGCGAGCAAAATGCCAAGTGGTAACGCACCCGCGATACCCACGGCGGCGATAATCAGCGTTAACGTTAATCCGCCCCATTGATAGGTTTCCACTCGGCTGAGCCCGCCAAAACCACCGTAAAGCAACCACCAGGCAATGAGCGGATACGCCACTGCCCAGACGGCAATATAGCGTCCACGATAGGGAATGCTTTTCAGGAACATCGGCAGGATACTCAGCAACCCGATGGCGAGTGCAAAGTTGATGCGCCAGACTTCCTCTGCTGGATACAGCCCATACATGAAATGACCAAATCTGACATGAATGAAGACCCAGCAGGCACCGTCACGCGTACAGTCATTACGAGTTGTACCAATCCAGTTAGCCTGAAAGATTGCCCAGTTGAGCAGCGGCGGTATGGCAACCCACAATAGCCAGAGGCAAAACAGCGTTAACAGGCTATTACTGATACTGGAGAAGAGATTACGCCGTGCCCACAGCATCGCTTTGAACAGAGGGGACTGACGGCCTTGCGTATAATGGTTCATCGTCATGACGTCCTCTTAGCGTTCGACTAACGCGATTTTGCGGTTATACAGATTCATCAGCAGCGAGATCAGCAGGCTGATAATGAGGTAAACCGACATGGTAATGGCGATGGTTTCAATAGCCTGACCGGTCTGATTCAGCACCGTTCCTGCGAACAGCGACACCATATCGGGATAACCAATCGCGGCAGCCAGCGACGAGTTCTTCACAATATTGAGGTACTGGCTGGTTAGTGGCGGAATGATGACCCGCAGCGCCTGCGGGAGGATGACTTTGCGCAGCGTAACGGGATTTGGTAAGCCGAGAGAACGCGCGGCTTCGTGTTGACCGTGGGAAACCGATTGGATGCCTGAACGAATGATCTCGGCGATAAACGATGAAGTGTAGACCGACAGGGCGACGGTTAACGCTGCCAGTTCAGGGATCAGCACCATGCCGCCGCGAAAGTTAAACCCTTTTAATTCCGGCATATCCCAGTGGAAGGCGGGGCCGAAAATCAGGTGGCTGAGTGCACACAGCACAAGTAACAGGCCTAACGTCAGCGGCCAGGTTTTGCGCGGTTGACCGGTTAACGCGTGATAGCGCTGGTTACGCCGGAAAACGCCCCATGTCACCACTAGCGTAATAATGAGAGAAAGAAAAAATGCCGCCGCACCCGGTCCCAATTCAGGGGAGGGCAGATAGAAACCACGATTGCTGAGAAAGGCGACATCAAACGCGCTAATTGACTGGCGTGGCCCCGGCAGATTCCGCAGTACGGCAAAATACCAAAAGAAGATTTGCAATAGCGGCGGTATATTACGAAATATCTCGATGTAAACGTTAGATATTTTTCGTAGTAGCCAGTTGTCGGACAGTCGTGCCAGACCAATAGTGAAGCCGAGAACCGACGCAAACACGATACACAGCGCTGAAACCAGAAGCGTGTTGAATAGCCCAACAAGAAAAACGCGGGCGTAGGTGTCACCTTGTTGATAGTCAATCAGGTGCTGGACGATGCCAAAGCCAGCGCTTTTATTCAGGAAATCGAAGCCAGAGGTAATGCCCCTTTGTGCCAGATTGGTCACGGTGTTGTGCAACAGGTAGGCTGCGACAGCCAATACAGCGATAACAACGACAATTTGATACAGCCAGGCGCGCACCGCTGGATTAGTCAGTGATAAATCACCTTTTACGGTTGGGCGTTGTAGCATGCTTGAACCTCGAAACGGGGGTACTGAAGGGCGCAGCGATCCACTACGCCCAGGGTTTTCTGATAATTAACGTACCGTTGGCGCGTACTGAATCCCGCCTTTGTTCCACAGTTCGTTCAGGCCGCGTTTAATTTTCAGTTCGCTGCCCATGCCGACATTACGTTCAAAGACTTCGCCGTAGTTGCCGACTTGTTTGATGATTTTGAATGCCCAATCGTTCGGTAATTTGAGATCTTTACCGTAGCTGCCTTCATGACCAAGCAAGTGAGACATATCTGGCGTGGTTGGTTTTGCTGCCAGTTGATCGATGTTTTTCGAGGTCACGCCCATCTCTTCCGCATTCAGCATGGCGAACAGCGTCCAGCGTACAATCGAGAACCACTCTTCATCGCCACGGCGTACCACCGGGCCCAGCGGCTCTTTGGAAATCACTTCTGGCAGAACGATGAATTCCGCAGGTTTGCTCAGCTTGATACGCAGTGCGTACAGCTGTGACTGGTCTGATGCCAGCGTATCGCAGCGGCCAGACTCCAGCGCTTTGGCGCTTTCATCAGAGCGGTCGAACGTGACAGGGGTGTACTGCATTTTATGGGTCTTGAAGTAGTCGGCGACGTTCAGCTCGGTATCGGTGCCGGCCTGAATACAGACAGTTGCGCCGTCCAGCTCTTTGGCGCTGGTTAAGCCCGCTTTGTTGTGTGTCAGGAAGCCAATGCCGTCGTAGTAGGTCACGCCAGTAAAGAGCATGCCCATGCCGCCATCACGGGAAGACGTCCAGGTGGTGTTACGTGATAGCACATCAACCTCGCCGGATTGCAGCGCAGTGAAGCGTTCTTTCGCCGTCAGCGGCGTGTATTTAACTTTATTGGCATCGCCGAATACGGCGGCTGCAAGGCCGCGGCACACATCAACATCAATGCCGGAGTATTTGCCGCTGGCGTCTGCATAGGAAAAGCCGGGCAAGCCATCACTGATACCGCATTGCACAAATCCTTTCTTCTGAATGGCATCCAGCGTTGCACCCGCATGGGCTTGATTGATTGCGGCAAAGAGTGACGCGCCAGCAACCAGAGTAGAAATCACTATTCTTTTCATAATCATCCTAGCGTCTAAAGTTATTTGCTATTTTTGAAGTACACAATAAAGGTGCACCTTACCTGTCTGTCGGGATGCCGACGTGAGCAGAGCGAAGCAAATAAAATGCCAATTCTCTATTTGATTGATAATCAAGACGAAAATGAAGGGTTATTGATCTAAGTAGGTAATTCTAAATAGGTATGAGCGCACCGTGATAAATGCAAAGCGGGCAATGTGCCCTTTTTTGGTGCGTCAAAATGGAGAGCGCGAGATGCCTTCAGCCACTCTGCGCGTTGTGGAGAACAGTGAGTAAGGCTGAGTGCTAAGTGGGGGGTAGTGCCATCAGCCCAGCGGTGGCGTGGGTTGATGGCGTGAATGTTAGTGTGTGATGTGGCGGCGATAATACTTTTCAAGCTTAACTTGTAGCTGGCTCAGCACGGTGCTAAACATTAGGTAAATCAGCGCCGCCTCGACGTACAGAATCAAGGGTTCATAGGTCACGGAAACGATGCGCTGAGCGGATAAGAACATCTCCGGCACGGTAATGACAGCGGCCAGCGACGTATCCTTGATTAAGGAAATAAACGTATTGGAAAGCGGCGGCAGCGACACGAAAACGGATTGCGGGAAGATGACCCAGCGAATCGCCTGTCTGCCATTCATGCCGAGAGAATAGGCGGCATTCCATTGGCCTTTCGGAACAGACAAAATGGCCCCGCGCACGATCTCCGAGCTATAGGCACCCACGCTGACGGTGAAGCCAATGAGTGCGGCAGGAAAGGCATCCAGAGTAATCCCCGCGCTGGGCAGCCCATAAAAAATCAGGAAAAGCTGCACCAGTAATGGCGTGCCACGGATAACCCAAACGTAGAAATCACCCAGCCATTTCAGCGGCTTGGGGCCATAAAGGCGAACCAGCGCGATGAGAATGCCGAGGGCTAAGCCAAAGATGAAAGACAGAATCGCCAGAGGGACAGTGAATTTAAGTCCCGCAGAAAGCAGACTCCAGAAGGAGTCTGCCATGAGTTGTAGCCAAGGCGGCATGAAAACGAGCTCCGATAACGGTATGCGCTGATAACAGTGCGATTATTGAGAAACATCCTCCCCGAAGTATCGCACAGATATCGTTTTATAGGTGCCGTCTGCTTTAATTTCATCCAGAGCTTTATTCAATGCCTCCACCAGTGGTTCCTGATTTTTACGCACCAGAATCGCAGAAGGTTCACCGTCTTTTGAGGTCGCTGCAATCTTCACGTTGGCATCCGGTTTCTGCTTTTTGAAATCCAGGAATGACAGATTGTCGTTTAACGTGGCGTCGGCACGGCCGCTGAGCACCAGATCCAAAGACTGATTAAAACCGTCCGTCGGCACAATGTCCGCACCGTAGCTGGTGGCTTGCTTAGAGTAATTACTGGTCAGGCTCTGAGCCGCTTTTTTGCCTTTCAGATCGCTGAAATCTTTGAGGGTGGTGTTATCGCCACGGACAACCAGCACCGCCTTGGAATCAATATACGGCTTGGAGAAATCATACTTGGCCTGACGCTCTTTGGTTATGCCAACCTGATTGATGACCGCATCGTAGCGCTTGGCATCAATACCGGCGATTAACCCGTCCCAACGTCCTTCAATGAACTGAGCTTTCACGCCGAGCTTCTCTGCTACCGCACGGCCAATATCCACATCGAAACCAACCAACTGGCCGGATTTATCATGATAGGTGTAAGGTGCGTAGGTGCCTTCCGTGCCGATCTTGATAACCCCTGCGGATTTGATGGCGCTAAGGTCATCGGCATGAGCGAATACGCTGGTAGCAAGCAGTGCGCTGGTCAGTAAAGCAAAACGTATTTTTTTCATTATGAATTCCTGTGAGTGAGGTGCAGCGATGCGCTTATAACTTTTGTTAATAACGAATCTACGCAACAAAACACCTGTTTATAAATCACGTTGTGTGATGGTTTATATCAGAAGTGAATATAGTGGCTTGGCGTCGTTTTGGCGATGTTGCTCACCTTACTGCGTGAACAGGCTATCCGCCTCATTTGAGGTGTTTTGGGCATGTAAAATGGAGGGGAGGTTGCCCTCTATCCATAGGGCCAGTCCCTCGACAAGTTTGCTGACTTCTCTGCCCATTGGCGTTAACGAGTAATCGACATGCGGCGGGATCACGGGATGTGATACGCGCAAAACAAAACCGTCATGCTCCAGCGTTTGCAACGTTTGCGCCAGCATCTTTTCGCTAACGCCGCCCACTGTTCGCCGTAGTTCACTGAATCGATAGGTGCGCTCACGTAGTGCCAACAATACTAATACCCCCCAGCGGCTCGTCACATCGCGCAGAATGGTTCGTGAGGGGCACGCTTCTGCCATCACATCAGCACAGGTAAAACTAGGTGAGGATTCTGGCGTCATGTTTCTCTCCTGATTCAGTCATATGACACTAACTTTTTGGTGCGTACTTGTAAAAAAGTTAACGACATCGTAATTATCTCAAATGTTATTTCCTGATACCACCGTACACGATTCCCGACCACTCAATAGCAAGGTGATTCTTATGATAAAGACGCTGTTTCTGACGGCAACGCTGGGATTAAGCCTCACGATCTGTGCCGTATACGCACAAACGCCGG
The DNA here is from genome assembly GCF_014946775.2 of Pectobacterium quasiaquaticum. Taxonomy (NCBI): domain Bacteria; kingdom Pseudomonadati; phylum Pseudomonadota; class Gammaproteobacteria; order Enterobacterales; family Pectobacteriaceae; genus Pectobacterium; species Pectobacterium quasiaquaticum. The sequence goes on from NZ_CP065177.1 coordinate 265,603, forward strand.
CGTCCGTTTCTCGTAACCCTGAGGCGTTGTTTACCAGTCCCGATCCCACGCTAAACGCGAACAAGCAGGTGGTTTACCGCATCCTTCGTGAATTGCTTGACGCGGGGCACTGGGATAAGGCGGATGAACTCCTTTCTGCTGAGTATTTACAACATAACCCGAATGCCCAGAGCGGTCGTGCCGCGGTTGTGGATTACTTTACCAAGGTGCTCAAGGTTAAGCCTCAGCCACTCCCTGAACGGCTAAATATGAAAATCATTGCCGTGGTAGCGGAAGGCGATTTGGTTACGGTGCTTTATCCGCGCACTGTTCGTGACCCGAAAGCGGCAGGGGGTTCCTATACCACAACATGGTATGACACGTGGCGTATTAAAGACGGTAAAGCGGTAGAGCATTGGGATCCGGCGTTACTGGGTGAAGCGCCCGATTTACGTTAACAAGCGATCTTGCACCGTTTCTCTGTAGTGAACATAGCGTAATCAATAGATATAGGTGAAGAGGTACTCAGTATGGAACGCAGAAATTTTCTGAAGCTGGCTGCTGGCAGTGCCGCCCTTGTGGCAACTGGGCGCGCGTTTGCCCAAACGGATAATGCGAATGGGGTTAGTTCCGCTTTTCAACCCCTGACGGTGCAGGGAACGGTGTTGCCGACGCGTGGCAGGGTTACAGGTACGGCGTTACCACTCAATGCCCCTGCAACGAAGGATACCCGTTATCGGACACCTTTTCGTTTCGGTATGGGGGGCACACAGATTGGCAATATTTTCGCCCCTATCAGTGATGAGCAGGCACACTCTACGCTACAAGCTGCGTGGGACGGCGGTGTTCGCTACTACGATACTTCACCTTTCTACGGTCACGGCCTTTCCGAACATCGGCTCGGGAGGTTCCTGCGTGACAAGCCGCGCGATCAATATCTTGTTTCTACAAAAGTGGGACGTATTTTTCATCCCAGTCGAGCGCCGTTGCCTGACTCGCTATGGGCGGACAAACTTAACTTTTCTTATGAGTATGACTATACCGCTGCTGGTGCCCGACGCTCTGTTGAGGATAGTCTGCAACGGTTAGGGTTAACCAGTATTGATATCGTCTACATCCACGATCTCAGCCCAGATAATACAGAATTGACTACACCGTGGACGACCTCATTTGAGATTGCGCGTAACGGTGCGATGGTTGAACTGGAAAAGATGCGTTCGGAAGGGCTCATCAAAGCTTGGGGTTTCGGTATCAACCGCGGTGATGCTGCGGTGATGGCGGCTGAATTGGACAAGGGGCCAACACCGGATATTGTTTTGCTTGCCTGCCAGTACAGTATTATCGACCATCAGGAAACACTGACTAAAACGTTTCCGGCTTTGGCGAAAAAAGGCATTACGGTGACGGTTGGTACGCCGCTTAACGACGGTTTTCTGGGGGGGAGAAATCGTTATCACTTCAGCAATGATCTTCCTCCTGGCGTGGTTGAGAAGCGGGCTCGTTTAGCCACTATCGCGGATCGGCACGGTATCGACATTCGTACTGCGGCGCTGCAATTTGCTGCTGCGCCACCTATCGTATCGGCCATTATTCCTGGTGCTCGTGTTCCTGGGCAGGTCGAAGCCAATATCCAGTCGATGAAGGTGAGTATTCCCAAAGGCTTTTGGGATGAGCTCAGGGAACAGAAATTAATCACGGCCGATGCGCCGATACCCACCTGATTTTGATAAGAAACATCAGATCGTCGCATTGGGTTTGTTGAATACAAACGGTGATAATAGGGTCGTTGAGCAACGCGCCTTCACCAGGGCAATTACCTATTATCACCGCTCTATATGGTGGGTTTTATCATCACGTATTTTCACGTTTTTACTGGTTTAACGGTGTAAAGATAAAACCTTTTGCGTGGTCCGGCTGTCACAATGGGATGCTACGCTAAAGAGGACTATTGCTTCTGTCGTTATCCGTTAAGGAGACAACAATGAAGATCCGCATCGCCAGCTATAATGTCGAGAACCTGTTCCACCGTACCGCGATTCTCAACCTCCCTGATTCTCGGCAGATTGACACCTTGTTGCAGCAGGGCAGGCAGCTTCAGCACCTTCTCGAACAGCCCCAATACGATGATGCCCTGAAAGATCAGGTGTTCCGCCTTTCTATCGCACTGCGCCCTTATATTGATATCCGTACTGACGCAGGTACGTTGGGGCGATGGAAAAAAGAGGACGTCGGCACCGGATTTAGGATCAATAAAAGCTGCCGTGGTCGTGGGGATTGGATCGGCGAAATCGTGTTTAAGGCGCAGGAGTTCAGCAGTCAACAGCGTAAGAATACGGGCAAGATTATCACCCTGCTTAACGCCGACATTCTGTGCGCGGTTGAGGTCGAAAACATGGATGTCCTGCGTGATTTCAACAATCAGGTGCTGGGGGACGATAAATTCAGTCAGTTCGTGATGATCGACAGCCCGAACGATCCGCGCGGTATTGATGTCGCCTGCCTGACGCGCTATCGGATTGCCCAGCTCCGCACGCATATTTTTGATGCCGGAAAGCGTTTCGATCCCGTATTCAGTCGTGACTGCCTCGAAGTGACGCTGGATGCCGGTCTCAAACAGCCGATTTATATTCTGTGTAACCATTTCAAAAGCCAGAGCGGTCAAACGGAAGAAGAGCGGCTGCGTGGGGCGGAGAAGCGTCGCGATCAGGCCGAACGCGTCGCGGAGATTGTGCAACAGACTTACGATCTCAAGAAGGACTACGTGGTCATTCTCGGCGATTTGAATGAAGATTCGTCAAACCCTTGGCACAGTTTGGCTCCGCTGTTTTCGCTGTCGGATTTACACCCGGTTATCGACCCTGAACGCCCGGAAAAAGAGCGCTATACCTACTATTTTGCTGGCGGAAAGAAAGGGGCTCGGTTAAACCAACTGGACTACATTTTCCTGTCTGCACCGCTGCATCAGGCGGTGGTGGAGTGGGGAGTCGAGCGTCGGGGGATTTATAATATCGACAAGATTGCCGCCAAAGAGGGTGCGGAACCCGTTACGCCGCTACCCGAAGTGACCTCATGGGACACGGCGGCGTCCGACCATGCCGCGCTCTGGGTAGAAGTGGATATTACCTGATGGTCGCTTTATGGCTATCATGGCGTGAGAAAACAGAGCAATCATAGCCGTATAACAGAGGAAGATGATGAGCCATAAACAAGGATTAGAGCAATACCCAGACGCGCTGCGCTGGTCATTTGGTGACAGCCCCGCGCTGGCGGATGAATTGCTGCAACTGGTACTGGAAGGGCATAAAACCGCAACCTGTAGCTCGTATCACGCGTTTAAAAACGAGGATACGCCACAGGTCGGCGATTACAACATCGTTCTGGACGGTGCCGGACAGCCTTCCTGCGTGATTCGCACGCGCTCGTTAACGCTGGTGCGCTACTGCGACGTCACCGCTGAGATGGCGGCGAAAGAGGGCGAAGGGGATAAAAGCCTGGCTTTCTGGCGACAAGCACATCAAGATTTTTTTGAAAGAGGAGGCTCCTTCGCCCCAGATATGCTGCTGGTGTTCGAAGAGTTTGAGCTGGTCGAGGTGCTTTGATTCTGGGTTGGTTGTTGATAAGCCCGACTGTGTTTGGTCGTCGGGAGCGACTGAATTTGGCAATCGGGTAGAGATATATTATATACACTCTTGTGCTAATCAGCTGCAGGTAATGCTATACGCAGTATATTCGGCAGGGACGTGGGAGCGGCTCATTCGGTAGACGGTACTGTTAATCCAAGCTCGGTATGATAGTTTATCAGGGTAGTAAAGCGGTAATCGCGGCGCAGTATGTTCGTATCATTTTTTCTGACGGCCTCAACATAACGAGCCACATATTTGGAAAACTGTTTGGTAATATGCGATTCTTTAGAAAGCAGGTCTTTCGCGGCTTTTTTACTTTTCAGAAGGAAGACTTCGGTGCTAACGTAAGACGGATCGGTTATTAGCATGGCTTTAGAGTAGTCCAGCCCCATTCCCCTGACGTCGTTCCTGCTTGTGTCGCGCTCAATGATGTGACAGTCATCATGGCGGATATGCGATCTGACTGGAATGGCGAAAGTTAGTCCATTCAGCTGTATCTGAACAATTCCATGGCCTCTGATTTTATCGCCACCGAGCCATGAATTTGATCTGGCGTCGAAATCGAGTGCTTCATGCACCACGGGATTATGCTGATAAAAAGTGTTATCTAGCTTTCTAAGTTCCATAAGTATCCGATTTTCGATACAAAAAAACCCTGACAAACAGACAGGGTTTTTAGGGTAGTTATCTTACAAGGAATTTAGGTTTTTACCGTGGGGATGTTCCTACCGCCACAAACAAACAAGGAATTTGGGTTTTTACCGTGGGGATATTCCTACCGCCACAACTAAACTACGACTTAATCATGACACAAATAGGACAAGAATGCAACACCAGTCAGCCTTAGGATTCATCTTTAGGATGTTTGCTCTGGCGGCGTTTGATCTCACCTTGCATGGCAGAAACGATAAATTGCCCTGTGCTTTCATCTGGCTCTTTTACTTTTTCCATTGCTTCAGCAACATCATGTGGAACTCTCGCCTCAAGCTTTCTTGATTTTGCATTTACTGCTTTCGTTGCCATGACTATTCCTAATGCTGGTTGGTGGCAGACAGTATACACAATAAAGCGCAAAAAATAGCGTTGACGTGGCTGACACTTAATTCTATAGTGGCTGACACCTTGAGTTGTTCAAGGTTAAAAATAGCGAAGCCCGCAGGTGCTACCAACACCTACGGGCCTCTAACCACAATGTTATTGGAGCTAACACTATGGCTGATATCCAGTTTACCCAAACTTGCCCCGAATTTCAGTATCGCTTTCTTGCTCTGTGCACATCCTCCCAACGTGTCGTGCATATTATCGCTGCCATCGAACATCAGACGCGGGAACATTCCCCTGATGATCATGTCATGGTCTTCGCTGGTCGCCTGCCTGTTCAGGAGGTGCACCATGTTTGATAACACGCCGCTAGAACCCGAAGAAGCGCTCGATCAGTGTCGTGCGCTGGCTTACGCCATTGTCGAATTGAATAATCCAGAATCGAAAGAGATTTTAACGTTCGTGTTAGCGGAACGGTTGGATAACCTGCACCGACTCTTCCATGCGTCAGAAACGGATAAACAAGAAGGGATGAGTCATTAACAACGGATTTCCCATATCGCAGACGCCACCGCTCATCGTGTCCACGCTCAGGTTGCTGCCTAAATAGAAAGCAAAGAAAAAGGCGCTTAACCCAAGAGGTAAAGCGCCTTTTTTCAAATGCTTAACTGATTAGTATCAGTTCATGCCGTATTTTTTCAATTTCTTACGCAGAGTACCGCGGTTGATGCCCATCATCAGGGCAGCGCGGGTTTGGTTACCGCGGGTGTATTGCATCACCATGTCCAACAGTGGCTGTTCAACTTCAGCCAATACCAGCTCATACAGGTCACTTACATCCTGACCGTTTAATTGAGCAAAATAGTTCTTCAGTGCCTGTTTAACCGAGTCGCGCAGGGGTTTTTGGGTTACCTGAGCCTGAGAGTTTACAGTGGAAACGGTCAGTACGTCAGAATTCACGCGTTGTTCGAACATAGTTCTGTCAGCTCTTTTTCTGTTTACGCAAGATTTTCAAAATATGCCTTCAACGCCTCCAGCTGCTCGCTGGCATCCTCAATGGCGTTGAATGTGCGCCTAAACTGGTCGTTTGGGGCATGCTCCTGGAGATACCAGGATACGTGCTTACGAGCGATACGAAATCCCTTGCCTGGACCATAAAAGTCGTGCAATTCCCGTATATGCTCGATCAACAAGCGCTTGACCTCTACCAACGGCAGTGGTGCCAGCAACTCCCCTGTGTCCAGATAATGCTGGATTTCCCGAAAGATCCAGGGTCTTCCCTGAGCGGCTCGTCCTATCATCAGGGCGTCAGCCCCGGTGTAGTCAAGAACCGCTCTGGCTTTATGCGGGTCTGTAATGTCGCCATTCGCAATAATAGGAATGGAAACGGCCTGCTTAACTGCCCGAATACTGTCGTATTCCGCGAAGCCATTGAACAGGCACGCACGAGTGCGTCCGTGAATGGTTAACGCCTGAATGCCACAGTCTTCAGCCAGTTTGGCAATTTCTACACAGTTACGATGCTCTGGTGCCCAACCGGTTCGGATCTTCAGTGTTACCGGTACGTCTACCGCTTTCACCACCGAAGAGAGGATCTGTTTGACCAAATCCGGATACTGCAATAACGCAGATCCTGCCATCTTGCGGTTCACCTTCTTCGCCGGGCAGCCCATATTGATGTCAATGATCTGCGCGCCGGAATCAGCGTTAATTCTCGCTGCCGCCGCCATCTCATCGGGGTCACAACCGGCAATTTGCACGGCTCTGATACCCGGTTCATCGCTATGAACCATTCGCAAACGCGACTTGTCTGAACGCCACACTTCTGGGTTGGAAGAAAGCATTTCAGACACGGTCATTCCAGCGCCCATCGCGTGACAGAGTGCTCTAAATGGGCGATCGCTAATACCAGCCATTGGGGCTGCTATCAAACGATTGGTAAGCTGAAATTGTCCAATATGCATAGACAAAAATTGACCATACTGTGCCTGCAAGGGCGCGTATATTACGCATTTTTTACGTCAGATGAAAGGCCAAACTTTGACCAATTTACGGCTATCGATCAATGAAAATGCACTTCGTGAGGATGTGTAAAAATATTATTCATATTTAACATGTAGTTATGTTTTTATGTCGATTTTTTGCTCTGGGAAATATTCATCTGTTTACAGAATTTTATCTGCAAGCGCGGCCATTTTTAGTGGAGATACAGCAGGCTATCAATGTGTTATCAGTGAAATGCATTGGTTCGTGCGGCAAAAAAGGGCGGCGATTGATCAGAGGCTGGCCGACACGCGGTCATGCCAGCCTCGCGGAGTGGCTTAATGGATGATGACGCGGCCATTAAGCGGCTGTACGGGGCGATTATTGGCGTGACGCATGACCGAGCGGAATTGGTTTATCTGCTCAGCGGAAGCGGTGACGGGATGGTCTAGCACCAGCCAGCGAACGCCTTCTGAGCAAGGTGGTGTGGTGAGTGACCCACTAAACCGATAGTAGTTTAATGATGTCGGTAGCATGGCCTGAATCGCGATTGGCGTGCGCACGTCCTCCGCCTGATTAACCTGAGTCGGAATCTGCTGCCATGTCGTGGCTAACGGCTGATTGGCCTCTCCTTCCTGAAACATCAGTGCGATAACTGTGAGCGCGCCAGTTGCATCTTTATAGACAAAATGGCCTTCCAGCGGAAACTGCTTACCATCGATTTCATTTTCACTCGGTGCGTGAAAGTGAAACTGCTGCAAGGTGAATGTCTCGTTATCCAAAACCAGCGTATTCCCTGGGCTGACGTTAACCTGAACGGTATGCCCGTTGTTGATAATTTGCTGTGTCCCAGACTGGAACGCTAACTGTAAAGGGGCGTGTTGGGCGTCCAGAGCCTGGCGGATATTAATGGGAGATTGGTTTTTACCGGTTTCACACAGCGAGAAGTCTGGAGACAGCTTTCCCCAATGTGCCGGATCGCCGTTGCCTTCGTAGCCCCAGTGCACCGGATCGGCTGCCAAGGCGGAAGAGCAGGCAGATAGCATCAATACGATAGAGAGTTTACCTTTCATTTTTCATCCCTTGAAAATAACGATATGGCATCGTTGAGCGCGGGGCGCAGGTGCGTCCAGTCGCTTACCGAGCCGAATAATACGCCAGTTTATGGGGATCAATCGTGAGATATAGCAAGAAGAAAGGTGCCCACCGTTGCACATACGGTGGGCGAGACTAGCGGGATAATGTTATTACGATGCGCGGCGTTGGCCGGTAATGCGGCACCACTCTTCGCGTTCAGCCACCGGATCGAGCGTGAACTTGTCTGCGTAGGCTTCTGCGACGCCTTCAGCTTGCGTTGCCAGCACGCCGGACAGGCCGAGGTGACCGCCTGCTTTTGGCAGGCAGCTAATCAGCGGTGCCAGTTCGCGCAGTGGGCCAGCAAGGATGTTGGCAACAACGACATCGGCAGACAGGTCGGCAGGCTGGTCTTTTGGCAGATAAAGCTCAAGACGCTCAGAAACGCCGTTGCGCTGTGCGTTGTCGCGGCTGGCCTGAATCGCCTGCGGATCGATATCAATCCCGATGGCGCATGCTGCACCCAGTTTCAGAGCCGCAATCGCCAGAATGCCGGAACCGCAGCCGAAATCGATGATGGTTTTCCCTTCCAGATCCAGCCCATCGAGCCATTGCAGGCACAGCGCGGTTGTCGGATGGGTGCCGGTGCCAAATGCCAGACCGGGATCGAGCATGACGTTGACGGCAGTCGGGTCAGGAATGTCACGCCAGCTTGGGCAAATCCACAGACGTTTGCCGAACTGCATCGGGTGGAAGTTATCCATCCACTCGCGTTCCCAGTCTTTGTCTTCCAACTGTTCGATCTTGTGTTTAAAACCGACACCCAGCAGCGGTTCTTGCTCCAGTATGGCGATAACCGCGTTCATATCGGTTTCGGCATCGTACAGCGCAATCGCGTCGGTATCACCCCACAGGCGAGTCTCGCCCGGCAGCGGTTCGAACACGGGGGTATCGTGCGTATCCTGAAACGTAACGGATACCGCACCGCTTTCCATCATGACGTCACCCAGTTGTTCAGCAACCTTTCCTGAGGTGTTTATTTTCAGTTGAATCCACGGCATAGCAGTCTCTATTACATTTAAAGTGAAGATGAAGTGGCAACCGGCGCTGGTGGATTATGACCAAAGCGGTTGCCAATAATAAACGCCATCAGACTGAGTAACAGCGATGGCACAATCGGGTGATATCCGGCCAACTGAAGATTGAAGCTGGCCAGTAAGGTATAGCAAATCGCCCCGGTGAACATGGCGCTAAGCGCGCCCGCGGCATTCGCGCGTTCCCAATACAGACCCAGCACCAGCGGCCACAAGAACACCGCTTCCAGTCCGCCAAACGCCAGCAGGTTTAGCCAGATGATCATATCCGGTGGCCGTAAGGAGGCCAGCAGTACCAGCAGACCCAACAGTAGCGTGGTCATGCTGGACAGGATCTTGATGCGGCGTTCGTTATGGATCTGTTGCGGACGTACGCTGAGATAGAGATCCTTGATGATCGTGGCAGAAGCCTGAAGCAAATGCGCATTAATGTTGGACATGATAGCGGCCATTGGCGCAGCGAGAAAGATCCCAGCGGCCAGCGGCGGTAGTACGGTAACCATCAGCGCCGGTAACACCTGATCGGGAATCGTCAGGTTTGGCATCACGGCGCGGCCCAGCGCACCGGCCAAGTGCATGCCGAGCATCAGGATGCCGATGACGATGGTGCCGATGATAATTCCACGGTGCAGCGCTTTGCTGTCGCGATAAGAGATGCAGCGCACGGCGGTGTTCGGCAAGCCGATGACGCCGAAGCAGACCAGCACCCAGAATGAGGCCATAAACGGCATTGATAGAATACCGTTGCTGCCCTGTGGCGATACCAGCATCGGGTCGATCTGTTGCAGTTTATCCACCGCGCTATGCAAGCCCCCTGCGGCATAAATCACGCCTACCAGCAGGATGACGGTGCCGATCAGCATCACGATGCCTTGCATCGCATCATTCAGCACGCTGGCGCGGAAGCCGCCAAACGTGGTGTATAGCGCGATGGTGACGCCGAAAATCAGCAGACCGATGTCGTAAGGAATGTTCGCCGCAGTTTCCAATAGGCGTGCGCCGCCGATGAACTGCACGGCCATGGCACCAATAAACGCGACCAGCAGGCTGATGCTGGCGAACCAGACCAGCAGCGGGCTGTTGTAGCGGGCATACAGCATGTCGTTCAGTGTGATGGCGTTGTAGCGTCGCGCCAAAATGGCGAACTTTTTCCCCAGAATCCCGAGCGATAGCAGCATGGTGGGAAGCTGGATCATCGAAAGCAGCACCCAGCCCAGCCCGTATTTATACGCCGCACCCGGCCCGCCGATAAATGAACTGGCGCTGACGTAAGTGCCGATCAGCGTCATCGCCAGAACAAACCCGCCCATTGAGCGGCCGCCGAGGAAATACTCGTTAAGAAAGTTACCCGCCTGACGGCGGCGGTACGCATAGACCGACAACCCGAACACCAGCAGTAGGTAGCCAATCAGCGGCAATAAAATTTCAATTTGCATCGTCACTCTCCAGTGAGATATCGCGGAAAATGACGCGCACCATCAGCCAGCACAGCAGCGTAAACACGAGCGGCAGCAGCAGGCAAGCCATCTCAAACCAGTGTGGAAGGCCGGTGATCCCTTGTGTGTTGTCAGGCAAATAGGCGGCAAGCACCCAGGCCACTAAATAAACCAGCGTCAGGGCAAAAGCCCAGCGGGCCTCTTTGTGCGCCTGAGGAAAGCGTGTATCCATGTTCTGCTCCACCGTAAATGGGAGAATGGGTATCGTTATGAACGTCGTGATGACGAAAGCGGGAATTTTACGGCATGTGGGCCAATTGACTAGTAAGAATTCACAGAAAAAGAAAAGGTCGGCTTTCACCGACCTTTGAGATTGTCACGACTGAAATCGTGCAGTGTTTACTGCAAGCCGAGTTTCTTCTCCAGATAGTGGATGTTTGTGCCACCTCTCTGGAAGTTTTCGTCGCTCATGATCTTCATCTGAAGTTCAATGTTGGTTTTGATGCCATCGATGATCAGTTCAGCCAGCGCGTTCTTCATACGGGAAATCGCGATTTCGCGGGTTTCGCCGTAGGTGATCAGCTTGCCGATCATGGAATCGTAATACGGTGGTACGGTATAACCGGCGTAAATATGCGATTCCCAACGGACACCAAAGCCACCCGGCGCGTGGAAACGCGTGATTTTACCCGGGCTTGGCAGGAACGAGTTCGGGTCTTCGGCGTTGATACGGCATTCCACCGCATGGCCGCGAACCTTGACGTCTTTCTGCTTGATAGACAGCGGCTGACCAGCAGCGATGCGCAACTGCTCTTTGATCAGATCCACGCCGGTAATCATCTCGGTGACCGGATGTTCCACCTGAATACGGGTGTTCATTTCAATGAAGTAGAACTCACCGTTTTCGTACAGGAACTCGAACGTACCCGCACCACGATAGTTGATATCGATACAGGCTTTGGCGCAGCGCTCGCCGATATTACGACGCAGCTCCTCCGTAATGCCCGGTGCTGGCGCCTCTTCCACCACTTTCTGGTGGCGACGCTGCATGGAACAGTCGCGCTCGGCCAGATAGACGGCGTGGCCCTGACCATCAGCCAGAATCTGAATTTCCACGTGACGTGGGTTTTCCAGATATTTTTCCATGTAGACCATGTCGTTGTTGAAAGCCGCTTTGGCTTCCGCACGGGTCATGTTGATGGACTGTTCCAGCTCTTTGTCACTGCGCACGACGCGCATACCACGACCGCCGCCGCCGCCAGAGGCTTTGATGATGACCGGATAGCCGATGCGTTTTGCATGAACACGGTTAGCGTCCATGTCGTCGGTCAGAGGACCATCAGAGCCTGGTACGGTCGGAACACCCGCTTTTTTCATTGCGGTGATGGCAGACACTTTGTCGCCCATCAGGCGAATGGTTTCTGCGCGTGGGCCGATGAAGATAAAGCCGGATCGTTCAACCTGCTCGGCAAAATCCGCATTTTCGGACAGGAAACCGTAGCCAGGGTGAATCGCGACGGCTCCGGTGATTTCCGCAGCGGAAATAATCGCTGGGATATTCAGATAGCTTTTTGTTGACGGCGCCGGGCCGATACACACGGTTTCGTCCGCCAGCAATACGTGTTTCAAATCGCGATCCGCACTGGAGTGAACGGCGACGGTTTTGATGCCCAGTTCTTTACAGGCACGCAAAATACGCAGCGCAATCTCTCCGCGGTTAGCGATAACGATTTTATCTAGCATGATAAGCCTCGTTATTCGATGACAACCAGTGGCTCGTCAAATTCGACCGGCTGACCGCTTTCGACCAGGATGGCTTTCACCACGCCTGATTTGTCGGCTTCGATCTGGTTCATCATTTTCATAGCTTCGACGATGCACAGGGTATCGCCGACGTTGACGTGCTGACCCACTTCCACGAAGGCTTTAGCATCCGGGCTTGGGGTGCGATAGAAGGTTCCAACCATTGGAGAACGAACGATGTGTCCACTGATGGCAGCCGGTGCGGCAGTTGCTTCCACTGGCGCTGGTGCAACGGCGGCCGCCAGAGCAGGCTGTGGCTGCATCATTGGTGTCGCGTAAGCCTGTTGCATCATCGGGTAGTTAACCGCTGCTGGGGCACGACTGATACGTACTGATTCTTCACCTTCAGAAATTTCCAGTTCGGCGATGCCGGACTCTTCAACCAGTTCGATCAGTTTTTTGATTTTACGAATATCCATGGATGTGGTTCCGTACTCTTTTGTTTAATTGGAAGTTGACAGGCGTTTTACCGCCGTCTGTAAAGCATACTGATAACCATCTGCCCCCAGGCCACATATTACGCCTACCGCAACATCAGAAAGGTAGGAATGATGACGAAAAGGCTCACGTGCGTGCACGTTGGACAGATGAATTTCGATAAACGGAATCGCGACCGCCAGCAGGGCATCACGCAGCGCAACGCTGGTGTGGGTAAATGCCGCTGGGTTAATCAGAATGAAGTCTGTGTTTCCTCTGGCCTGATGGATAGTATCGATCAGAACATGTTCCGCATTGGATTGCAGATGGGAAAACTTCACGTTCAATGCCTGCGCCTGTGTTTCCAGCTCGCTGACAATGTCTGCTAACGTCGTGTTACCGTATTTGTCGGGCTCTCGGGTTCCTAGCAGATTCAGGTTTGGACCGTTCAAGAGCAAAATGTGAAACTTTTCTGCCATTGTGCTGCTATCTCCCGCGATTGACCAAGATTGGCAAAACCGTGTCGCACAAAATAGCGCGAAGCTATTCGTTTGTCACCTTTCGTGACGCAAATTGTCCGGCCCGAGAAATTAAAGTCGTGCATTATAACCATATCGTGGCAATTCGCAGCTAAATACTGGTCTTATCTGCGGAGATATTCCTGCACCAAGCCGTGAGAAGGCGTGAATTTCACTGCGGTCCGTAACCAGCTTGTCCTGTATTGCTGCGGCGTTTAGCGCCACCATTGGCGAAATTTCTTATAACGTAACAGCAGCAAGATCAGCGCCGCGAGCGCGTACAAAATAGGCTGTGGGGAGAGCGTTTTAACTGACCAAAGATAGTGGATAGGCGCAAGGATGGCGACTAAATAGACGAAATTATGCAGTTTTTGCCAGTGCGATCCCAACTTGCGCATCATTATCTGTGGTGATGTCACCGCTAGCGCCAGCAAAATCAGCCAGCTTATGATTCCCAACGTCAAATACGGTCGGGATATCAGTTCGTTCCCCAGCAGTGCCAGATGATCCAGACCCAACTCCAGCAGCGCATAGCTCACCAGATGCAACGTCGCCCAGAAAAAGCACCACAGCCCGAGGAGGCGTCGGCAGTGAATCAGCAGCGGCTGTTTACCGTAGCGCGCCAGTGGCGTGACCAAGAGCGTCGCCAGCAGCAATTTCAGCGCCATTCGGCCGGTAAAATGCTGGATGTCTTTAGCTGGGTCCGCGCTGAACCACCCTTGGTCAACGGACAATATCAGCCACAGCAGCGGCAGAAAACCAGCCAGATGGAGTAGCACTTTTAACCGGGTAATGTGTTGTAACGTCAGTCTCATGCTGATGTGGATTCCTATCCTGACAGGATGCTGTAGCGAGAAGTTTTGTGTTATTCGCTAGATGCTTTGTGTTGTTAACTAAAAATTATCGCGCAGATTCAGACCACGATACAGCGAGGCGACCTGATCGGCATAACCGTTGAACAACAGCGTGGGTTGGCGTTCAACGTTAAGTAAACCACCTGAGCCGATGACGCGCTCTGTCGCCTGCGACCAGCGGGGGTGATCCACATGCGGGTTAACATTGGCATAGAAGCCATACTCATCCGGAGCCGCTAGATTCCACGTGCATGGGGGCTGCTCGCGAGTAAGCCGGATATGCACGATGGATTTGATGTTCTTGAAGCCGTATTTCCACGGTGTAACTAACCGGATGGGCGCACCGTTCTGCGGCGGTAGTGTCTTGCCGTAGACGCCGACGGCTAGCAGCGCTAGGGGATTCATCGCTTCATCCATCCGCAGCCCTTCTACATAGGGATAGGCCAGCCCACCGCCCATGAAGCGATCTTTTTGCCCCGGCATCTGTTCCGGGTCGTAAAGCGTCTGAAACGCCACGTATCGGGCGTTGCTGGTGGGTTCGGCGAATTTAATCAGCTTAGCCAGCTCAAAGCCGACCCACGGAATCACCATCGACCACGCCTCGACGCAGCGGAAACGGTAGATCCGCTCTTCCAATGGAAAGCGTTTTAGCAAATCGTCGATATCCAGCGTGAGAGGCTTAGCGACGTCACCGTCTATCTTAACGGTCCAGCCTTCGGTTTTTAACCCGCCCGCATTGGCCGCCGGATCGGCTTTGTCTAACCCGAACTCATAGAAGTTGTTATAGCCCGTAACTTTATCTTCCGGCGTGAGCGGCAACTCGAGCTTCCAGTCGGCGGGTTGGCTAAACGTGAGCGGTTTACCCGGTGGCGCTTTGGGTTTATCACCATCTTTAAACCAGGCTAGCAGGTCAGCCTGTGCAGAAAACGGCAGTGAGAGCGCCGCAGCGGAAATACCCAGCGCTTTTAAGACGCGCCGACGCTGATAGAAGAGGGATTCCGGGGTAACGTCGGCTTCCGTGAATTTGCGATGTTTGTGCATGTGAACTCCCGCCAGTCATTATTATTGTTGACGCAAAGTGGCGTTTTTACTGCTTACCGTGCACTTAGTTATAGATTAAGTGCGGTAGAAACCGCGACAGGAGAGATGAAATACTTTTTTGCAGGGTGTAACAGCCACCCGAAGGTGGCTTATACCCGTCATACTTCAAGCCGCATGTGCGTTGGCTTCCCTTACTCACCCCAGTCACTTACTTGAGTAAGCTCCTGGGGATTCGCGCGGTTGCCGCCTTCCTGCAACTCGAATTATTTAGGGTATAACGTACAACAAGAAAAAGATGTTAGCTGATTTTCACCAGCGTGCGGCCAGTGACTTTGTTTTCCAGCAGTGCGGCAGCGACAGCAGGGACGTCTTCCAACCCGATTTCCTGCGTCACCTGCTGATAGAACGACTCAGGCAGGATGGTAGCCAGACGCTCCCACGCTTGCTGGCGACGAGCCAGCGGTGCCATCACGGAATCCACGCCTTGCAGGCGAACATTGCGTAAAATAAAGGGCATCACGGTCGTTGGCAGTGCAATACCGCCAGCCAGACCGCACGCGGCGACCGTCGCGTTGTAATCCATCTGCGCCAGCAGCGTCGCCAGCACGTTGTCGCCGACGGTATCCACCGCGCCAGCCCAACGTTGTTTCTCCAGCGGGCGAGGGCTGCCGCTGAATTCGCTGCGATCCAGCACCTGTTTGGCACCCAATTTTTTCAGGTAATCAGTGTTGTCAGCACGGCCGCTGACGGCAGTAACCTGATAGCCTAGCTCTGCAAACAGGGCGACAGCCGTGCTGCCGACGCCGCCGCTGGCACCCGTCACAATAATGTCGCCGCTTTCCGGCGTGATGCCACCGTCTTCCAGTGCCATCACACACAGCATCGCAGTAAAGCCTGCGGTGCCAAGAATCATGGCTTTACGCGCATCCAGCGAAGCGGGCAGTGGAACCAGCCAATCGCTCTTCACGCGTGCCTGTTGCGCCAATCCGCCCCAGTGGTTTTCACCCACGCCCCAACCGGTCAGGATAACAGGCTGGCCGACGCTAAACCGATCGCTGTCGCTGTGGCGTACGGTTCCTGCGAAGTCGATTCCAGGAACCATCGGGAAGTTACGAATAATTTTGCCTTTGCCAGTAATGGCAAGCGCATCTTTATAATTAATACCGGACCAACTGATATCAACAGTCACATCCCCAGCGGGAAGCTGCTCTGCGCCAATCTCGCGAATCTGAGCGTGGGTCAGTCCGTCTGACTGTTCAAGAACTAAAGCCTGCATGGGCTATCTCCTGTAGCAGGATTAAATATGGGGGAAGTCATTAACGACTATAGTTATTACAGCTACTATTTGTTAATACAGTTACCTTCGTTAGTATTGGTACTATGCGTTGTAGCGGGTTCATGCGAACTGATAAAAAACAACAAACTCGCAGAAATGACAATGATTTGGAATAGGACGCAGGGATGGGATTTACGACCAGGTTCTCGATACTCATAGTATTGCTGACGGTTATCGCCATTTTTCTTATGTTTTTCAGTAGCATATTTAGCCTCTGTTATTATAGCCAGTTGCGAACCGAGCAGCAGCTACGCGAGGTCACGGCCAGTATCGATCAGGCGCTATTAGTGCAATCGCCCGAAAATATTCAATATTGGCTGCCGGGAATGATGAAGTCGGTAGGCATTGTTGCGTTGGATATTCAGGATAATGATTCGACCCTCTATTCCATACAACTGCCCGAGGCCGGTTGGGAACGTACCCACCTCTATCATGAGGTCGAATTTCCGCTGATGCACCATTTAAACATGACGATCGCCTTAAAATATGTCGACCCGTTGATTGGTTTACCGCGGTTCGTGGTGTCGACGTTATCGGTATTGCTGGCCGCAGGCCTGATGCTGCTGATGCTGTACTTCTCCATTCGCTGGCTACGTCGGCAGGCTGCCGGACAGGAAGAATTGGAAAAACGCGCGCAGCGTATTCTCAAGGGCGAGCGTGAATCGGTTATGCAGGGGTCGGTACGTGAATGGCCAGTCAATACCAGCGGAGCGCTCGATCAACTGTTGTCCGATTTAGTGGAAGCACGGGAAGAGCGTGGCAGGGTTGATACCTTAATCCGTGCTTTCGCCGCGCAGGATGCTGAAACCGGGCTGAGTAATCGTCTGTTTTTTGATAATCAATTGACCACACAGTTGGAAGATGGCGAAGAAGTGGGGACGCACGGCGTCGTCATGATGATTCGCGTACCAGATTTTGAAACCTTGCAGGAAACGCACGGCTATACCAATGCGCTTCAGGAATATCGTTTCACGCTGGTCAACCTGCTATCGACGTTTGTCATGCGCTACCCCTCTGCGCTGCTGGCGCGTTATTTCAGCAGCGATTTCACCGTATTACTCCCCCATAGCACGCTAAAGGAAGCCACTGCAATCGCCACGCAGTTGGTGAAGTCTATCGATATTCTTCCGACCTGCTCGTTGATCGATCGCGAGGACGTTCTCCACATTGGTATTTGTGCCTATCGCGGCGGGCAAAGCGCCGAACAGGTGATGGAGAGTGTGGAAGACGCGACGCGCAATGCGGTATTGCAGGGGGGGAACAGCTGGTGCGTGTTTGACAGGCAGGTACCTGATAAAGGGCGCGGCAGCGTAAAATGGCGGACCTTGCTCGAACAGACGTTAGCACGCGGCGGTCCACGGCTGTATCAGAAACCTGCGGTGACAAAAGAGGGCGTGGTGCATCATCGCGAAATGATGAGCCGGATTTACGACGGAGAACAGGAACTGCTCGCGGCGGAGTATATGCCGCTGGTTCAACAACTGGGGTTGGCAGCCAGCTATGATAGGCAGCTTGTGGCTCGAATTATTGATCTGTCAGCGAGCTGGCCCGGAGAAACACTGGCCTTACCGGTAAGTGTGGACTCACTTTTGCAAAAGCCGTTCCTGCGCTGGCTAAGAGAGATGTTGCTGCAATGTCCGAAAAGACAGCGTCAGTGCATTTTATTTGAACTTGCAGAGGCAGATGTCTGTCAATATATCGGTCGACTGCGCCCAGTGCTCAATTTGATCCTGGGATTAGGCTGTCGCCTAGCGGTCACGCACGCGGGTTTAACGCTGGTCAGTACGACGTATATCAAGTCACTTCCCGTGGAGATCATCAAGCTTCATCTCGGTTTGGTCCGCAGTCTTGAGCGCCGCCCAGAAAATCAGCTGTTTGTACAAAGCCTGACCGAGGCCTGTAAAGGCACGCAAACGCGGGTGTTTGCTGCAGGTGTACGAACCAAAGAGGAGTGGCGGATGCTGTTGGGCAAGGGCGTTTATGGTGGGCAAGGCGATTTTTTTGCCGCATCAGTCCCTGTAACGGATGAGCTGAAAAAATATTCATCGCGGCATCGTGTTTAATGTAAACGTCCCGTGCAAATTGACGTAGAATGAGGCGGTTGTTAAATCGGTTAGTGTGTGCTTACGTTAGCGGCAATCCGATTAAATGTTAGATTTTATGTCCTGTGTTAGCGCAATTTTGTCGGGTGGACAGTGGTAAGATGCCTTGCCGCCTGAGGTGAAAGCATGCTGTGCCTTCTCCCTGACGCCGACGTACGCAACGCAGACTCATTTTTCACCGAAGCAGAGCCTTTTCGTGCCTTGTCGCTGCTTCGTGTGGTTGGTAAAGTAGGCGGATTTATTTTTCGCCCCCAGCTTGCAGGATTATCCTTTCGTTATGTTTAAGAAATTTCGTGGCATGTTTTCCAACGACTTGTCCATCGACCTGGGTACCGCCAATACCCTGATTTATGTTAAAGGGCAGGGCATCATACTGAATGAACCCTCTGTGGTTGCGATTCGTCAGGATCGTGCGGGTTCTCAAAAGAGCGTGGCAGCAGTCGGCCATGACGCTAAGCAGATGCTAGGCAGAACGCCTGGGAATATCGTGGCGATTCGCCCGATGAAAGACGGTGTGATTGCCGATTTTCAGGTTACAGAAAAAATGTTGCAGCACTTCATCAAGCAAGTGCATAGCGACAGCTTTATGCGTCCTAGCCCGCGCGTGCTGGTGTGTGTGCCGGTTGGCGCAACGCAGGTTGAACGTCGCGCCATTCGTGAATCCGCGCTGGGCGCCGGTGCCCGTGAAGTGTTCCTGATTGAAGAGCCGATGGCGGCGGCGATTGGTGCTGGCATGCCAGTATCCGAAGCGACCGGTTCCATGGTGGTGGATATCGGTGGTGGTACTACGGAAGTTGCGGTGATCTCGCTAAACGGCGTGGTGTACTCCTCTTCTGTCCGTATTGGTGGTGACCGCTTTGATGAAGCGATCATCAACTACGTTCGTCGTAACTACGGTTCACTGATTGGTGAAGCGACGGCAGAACGTATCAAGCATGAAATCGGCTCTGCTTACCCAGGCGACGAAGTGCTGGAGATTGAAGTGCGCGGCCGTAACCTTGCAGAAGGTGTTCCACGTGGATTCACGCTGAACTCCAACGAAATACTGGAAGCGCTGCAAGAGCCGTTGACGGGTATCGTCAGCGCAGTCATGGCGGCGTTGGAACAGTGCCCGCCGGAACTGGCCTCCGACATTTCCGAGCGCGGTATGGTGTTAACCGGCGGCGGTGCGCTGCTGCGTAACCTGGATCGTTTGCTGATGGAAGAAACCGGTATTCCGGTTGTGGTGGCTGAAGATCCGCTGACCTGTGTTGCCCGTGGTGGCGGCAAGGCGCTGGAAATGATCGACATGCACGGTGGCGATTTGTTCAGCGAGGAGTAATCCTGTCTGGAAAAGGGGGGACCGGATGGATGAACGCCTGCGTTTTTCATCTCTCGTGGTTACCCCTTTTTTATTTGCCTGAGCAATGAAATTCGCCCTACAGGGTGCCGCTTTGTGACGTTAAAAATCGCTAGGTGCGATTTGAAGTTGCTGTCGAGGAATACGCAAATTTTATGAAGCCGCTTTTTAGCAGGGGGCCTTCCCTGCAATTACGACTTTTTCTTGCTGTCGTTACCGCGATTGTCGTGATCGTTGCGGACAGTCGGCTCGGTTCGTTCGTCAAAATCAGAACGTACATGGACACCACTGTCAGCCCATTCTACTTTCTGGCGAATGGACCCCGTCAGGTTTTGGACAATATGTCTGCCTCACTGGCAACCCGTGAGCAATTAAACCTTGAAAATACCGCGCTGCGTCAGGAACTGTTGATGAAAAACAGTGACCTTTTGCTGCTAGGTCAGTTCAAGCAGGAAAATGCGCGCTTACGTGAACTGCTCGGCTCGCCGCTGCGTCAGGATGAGCAGAAAATGGTAACGCAGGTGATGTCCGCCGGAACCGACCCTTACAGCGATCAGGTGGTGATTGATAAAGGTCAGGCGAACGGCGTGTATGAAGGGCAGCCGGTCATCAGCGATAAAGGCGTGGTGGGTCAGGTTGTGGCGGTGGGTCAATTTACCAGCCGGGTTTTGTTGATTTGTGATGTTTCCCACGCGTTGCCGATTCAGGTGCTACGCAATGATATCCGCGTGATTGCCGCCGGCAATGGCTGCGCCGACGATCTGCAACTCGAACACCTGCCTAACAATACCGATATCCGAGTGGGTGACGTACTGGTCACATCGGGTCTGGGCGGTCGTTTCCCAGAAGGCTATCCGGTTGGTGTTGTGTCATCGGTCAAGGCCGATACGCAGCGAGCCTATACGATTATTCAGGCACGTCCGACTGCGGGGCTACAGCGCCTGCGCTATTTGCTATTACTGTGGGGCGTGGAAAACAACGCCAATACGGCGTTACCGCCAGCGGAAGTGCATCGGGTTGCCAATGAGCGTCTGATGCAGATGATGCCGCAGGTTTTACCGTCGCCTAACGATATGGGACCGCCGCTTCCTCCTGATATCGCTACGCCCACCGCTGAGCCGCAGAGAGGCCGCCAATGAACCGTTATCGTAGGCATGGCAACTGGATTATCTGGCTTTCTTTTCTGATCGCCATGGTTTTGCAGATTATGCCGTGGCCGGATGAAATCTACATGTTTCGCCCCTCCTGGCTGACACTATTCCTGATTTACTGGGTGATGGCATTGCCACATCGGGTGAATGTTGGCACAGGATTTATATTAGGTCTGATTATGGACCTGATTCTTGGGTCTACACTAGGAGTACGGGCGCTGGCGCTGAGCATTATTGCTTATTTGGTCGCCTTTAAATTCCAGCTATTCCGAAATATGGCGCTATGGCAGCAGGCGTTAATCGTTATGTTGTTGTCGCTGCTGATGGATCTCACGGTATTCTGGGCAGAATTTTTAGTTATTAATGTCTCTTTCCGACCGGAAACATTCTGGAATAGCGTCGTTGATGGCGTACTCTGGCCGTGGCTGTTCTTGCTGATGCGTAAAATTCGTCGTCAGTTTACTGTGCAATAAGGTGATTCATGACTCAGCTTTATCTGGCCTCCGCTTCTCCTCGCCGTCGCGAACTGCTCACGCAGCTCGATATTCCTTTTTCTGTACTGAATATCGCGGTGGAAGAACAGCGGTTACCGGAGGAGGCGGCGGAAGTGTATGTCCGGCGTCTGGCGCATGAGAAAGCGGCTGCGGGTGTCGTGGCGGCACCGTCTGATTTGCCGGTTCTGGGTGCCGACACCATTGTGGTACTGAACGGCCAAGTATTGGAAAAACCACAGGATGAAGCCCATGCGGCAGAGATGCTGAGTCAGCTGTCCGGGAAATCACATCAGGTGATGACAGCCGTCGCGCTGGCAGATAAAGACGATGTATTGAGCTGTCTGGTAGTAACCGATGTCGTCTTCCGTCCGCTCTCGCAGCAGGATATCGAACGGTATATCGCCAGTGGCGAACCGATGGATAAAGCCGGGGCTTACGGTATTCAGGGCAAAGGTGGATGCTTTGTCCGGTCGCTTAACGGGAGCTATTACGCGGTGGTTGGGTTGCCGCTGGTAGAAACCCATGAGCTATTCAGTAATTTTGCTGCGTTGCGGAGTGCAAGAGGAAAACATGACTGCTGAGTTACTGGTAAACGTCACACCGTCAGAAACGCGCGTTGCCTATATCGACGGCGGTATTCTGCAAGAAATTCATATTGAGCGCGATGCGAAGCGCGGCATTGTCGGCAACATTTATAAAGGCCGCGTGAGTCGCGTCCTGCCGGGCATGCAGGCAGCGTTTGTGGATATCGGTCTGGATAAAGCGGCATTCCTGCACGCGTCCGATATTATGCCGCACACCGAATGCGTTGCCGGTGACGAACAGAAGAATTTTCACGTCCGTGACATCGCCGAACTGGTACGTCAGGGGCAGGATCTCATGGTGCAAGTGGTCAAAGATCCGCTGGGAACCAAAGGCGCACGGCTGACGACGGATATCACGCTGCCGTCGCGCTATCTGGTGTTTATGCCCGGTGCATCGCATGTCGGCGTGTCACAGCGAATAGAGAGCGAAGCGGAACGCGAGCGCTTAAAGAAGACGGTCGCCGAGTATTGTGATGATGACGGTGGTTTCATCATTCGTACCGCAGCGGAAGGGATTGGTGAAGAAGAACTCTCGCAGGATGCGGCGTTCCTGAAGCGTCTGTGGGGCAAGGTGATGGAGCGCAAAAAGCGCAATCAGACCAAATGTAAGCTCTACGGTGAAGTGGCGCTCGCCCAGCGAATTTTGCGTGATTTCGCCGGTGCTGCGCTGGATCGCATTCGGATTGATTCTCGGCTGACGTATGAAGCACTGCTGGAATTTACCGTCGAATATATCCCAGAGATGACCCGCAAACTCGAGCACTATGCGGGCAAACAGCCAATTTTTGACCTGTTTGACGTGGAAAATGAGATCCAGCGTTCGCTGGACAGAAAGGTTGAGCTGAAGTCTGGCGGCTATTTGATCATCGATCAGACTGAAGCGATGACGACTATCGACATCAACACAGGGGCGTTTGTCGGCCATCGCAATCTGGATGAAACCATTTTCAATACCAACACAGAAGCGACACAGGCGATTGCGCGACAGCTGCGTCTACGTAACCTTGGTGGCATCATCATTATCGATTTCATCGATATGAATAACGAAGATCACCGTCGGCGGGTGCTGCATTCACTGGAGCAGGCGCTCAGTAAAGATCGGGTCAAAACCAGTATTAACGGCTTCTCTCAACTAGGGTTAGTGGAGATGACGCGCAAACGCACGCGTGAGAGTATCGAACACGTGCTGTGTCATGAATGCCCGACGTGCCATGGTCGTGGCACGGTGAAGACGGTCGAAAGCGTCTGCTATGAAATCATGCGCGAAATCGTGCGAGTCCACCACGCTTATGACACCGATCGTTTCCTGGTCTATGCCTCACCGGCTGTCGGGGAAGCGCTGAGAAGCGAAGAGTCGCACGCGTTAGCTGAGGTTGAAATTTTCGTCGGCAAACAGGTCAAAGTACAAATCGAACCCCTGTATAGCCAGGAGCAGTTTGACGTTGTCATGATGTAAATTCGTGCGCTCGTCGTCGGCGACGAAAGAAGGAGAAATTAGTGAGGCGACTGCCCGGAATACTCATCATCACGGGTGCCACTCTTGTCGTGATGGTTGCGCTGTTAGTCAGCGGCTTAAGACTGGTGCTGCCACAGCTCGATCACTTCCGGCCACAGCTGGTGGCCTGGGCGCAGTCTGCTGCCGGTGTTCCGTTAGAAATCGGCTCGATGACGGGGCGTTGGGAGTCCTTTGGCCCCACGCTGGAAATTGAAAAGCTTCGCACGTCCCTGCCGGAATCGGACTGGCAGGTTGAACGCATTACGCTAGCGCTGGATGTGTGGCAGTCGCTGTTGCACGGGCGCTGGCAGTTTCGCGATCTCACATTTCACCAGTTAAAACTGGATATTAATAGCCAATTTACCGGGCAGCAGCAGGATAGCAAGCTGATGGCATCAGGGAAGGTCAGCGATCTTTTCCTGCGCCAGTTTGACCACTTTGACCTGCGTGACAGCCGCATTACCTTTCTTACCCCTTCTGGTTCCCGCGCGGAGCTGAGCATTCCTCAACTGACCTGGTTAAATTCCGAGAAGCGTCACCGGGCGGAAGGCTTGATCAGCCTGTCGAGTTTTAATGGTCAGCACGGCGTCGTGCAGATGCGTATGGACTTGCACGACGATCATGGGCTGCTCAGCAATGGCACGTTCTACCTGCAGGCTGACAATATCGATATGAAGCCCTGGCTTAGCCGCTGGATGAAAAACACAACCGGGCTGGAAAGTGCCGATTTTAGTCTCGCAGCGTGGCTCAACCTCCGTGATGGTGACATTCACAGCGGCGATGTGTTCCTCAATCACGGAACGGCAGGCTGGGGTGAAGGCAGCGATGCGCATCGCCTGAATGTGGATGATATGACGCTGCACGTCAGCCGTCAGGAAAATGGCTGGCAGGTAGATGTTCCCACGCTGAATTTGGCAACGGATGGCATCGTCTGGCCCAAAGGTCGGCTTTCTGCCCTGTGGTTGCCAAAAAATGAACACATGCTGGGGCCCGATCGGCAGGAAGAGCTTCGCGTTCGAGCCAGCAATGTGGCATTAGAGCGGATAAGTACGCTGCTTCCGCTGCTGTCCGGCACAACACCGGCCTTGAAGGATCGCTGGGAGGCACTGCAACCGACGGGCACATTGAATAGCGTTGCCGTCGATATCCCTTTGCAACAGCCGGAGAGAAGCCGTTTCCACGCCAACTGGCAGGATGTTAGCTGGAAGCAGTGGAAATTGCTGCCGGGCGTCGATCATTTCTCCGGCTCTGCCCGTGGTAGTGCCGAACGCGGTCAGGTCAGCATCGCGTTAAAGCAGAGCACGCTGCCCTATGCCGATATGTTCCGTGCGCCGCTGGAAATCAAGCAAGCCAGCGGCACGATTGACTGGCGTAATGATGCACAGGGTCTGGCGCTCTGGAGCCATGGGCTGGACGTGCAGGCGAAATCGATATGGGCTAACGGCGATTTCCGCTATGAACAGCCAGTTAAGCAGGAACCGAAACTGGATATTCTGGCGGGCATTCGGCTGACCGATGCGGCGGATGCCTGGCGCTATTATCCTGAACGGTTTATGGGCACCGAACTGGTGGATTATCTGAGCGGCGCACTGAAAGGCGGACATGTCGATAACGCCACCTTGATCTTTGCCGGTAATCCGCAGCATTTCCCCTATACGCATAACGAAGGACAGTTTGAAGTCTGGGTGCCAGTTAAAGAGGCTACCTTTGAATTTCAGCCGGGCTGGCCTGCGCTGACACCGCTGGATATTAATCTGGATTTTGCCAACAACGGCTTGTGGATGTTTGCGCCGCAAGCCTGGCTGGGCAAAGTGGAAGGCAAGAATATTAGCGCGGTCATTCCCGATTATGAAAAAGAGATGCTGCTCGTCGATGGCGAACTGGACGGTCCGGGGCCTGAGGTAGGGAACTATTTTCATCAGACGCCGCTGAAACCCTCGCTGGGTACGGCATTGGATGAGCTGAAAATTGGCGGACCGGTGAAAGGGACGCTGCATCTGGATATTCCGCTTGTTGGTGACGATGTCCGCGCCAGTGGCGACATTACGCTGAACAATAACAGTCTCTACATCAAGCCGCTGGATACCACGATTAAGAATCTCACGGGTAAGTTCCGCTATGAGAACGGCAACTTACGCAGTGAAACCCTTCAGGCGAATTGGCTGAATCAGCCGATGGCGGTCAATTTCACGACGGAAGAGCAAGCGAAGGCTTTTCTGGTGAATGTGGGCTTGCAGGGTGACTGGCAGCCTGCGCGCTTGCCCGGTTTACCTGCATCGGCCAGCAAAGCCCTGTCCGGCACGGCAGGCTGGAAAAGTACGATTGCCGTCAACCTGCCGCATTCTGGTAAGACAACTTATAATGTTGATGTACAAACTGATTTCAATAAAGTAAGTAGTCACTTACCTAACCCGCTAAGTAAACCCGCTGGCGAGAGCCTGCCGCTGGAGGTAAAAGCCAGCGGCGACCTGAATGGTTTTGCGATGAAGGGACGGCTGGGCAAGGATAACCACTTCAATAGCCAATGGCTGCTGAAAGGCGACACGGTGACACTGGCGCGGGCAAGCTGGCAGAAAGGGGCAGCGGTGGCGCCTGGATTGCCAGAAGATTCTTCGCTGGTGCTCGATCTTCCGCCGCTGGATGCTGAAAGCTGGCTGGGGCTTTTGCCTTCTCTGCGTGCTTCGACACCAGTGGAAGGGAAAAAGGCGCACAGTACGCTTCGTTTTCCAGAAGCCGTGACGTTGCGAACGCCTGAGCTACAGCTGCTGGGGCAGCAGTGGCACGATCTGGAAATCACGCGTAAAAATATGCTTGCTGGCAGTGAAGTGCAGGTAAAAGGGCGCGAAATTGACGGAACGGTTGAGATACCCAATCGTGGCATGTGGCGCAGCGACATCCATTATCTCTACTACAATCCTCAGTGGAAAGGGAATGAAGCGACCAACCCGGTGGCATTAGCAGAGAAAAAATCACCGCTAAACGACCCGAGTATCAGCTTTGAAGACTGGCCGTCGCTGGCAGTTAACTGTCGCCAGTGCTGGATTGTCGGGCAGAATATGGGACGTATTCAGGGGACGCTGCTGACAGAAAAGGAAAAATTAACGCTGACGGATGGCATCATTGATACGGGCAAAGCCCGTCTGACGGTAAACGGTTCCTGGCAGGAAAACGCGGAAGGCGTGCGGACGGCGCTAAAAGGCCGCCTGACAGGGGAGAATCTGGAGCAAAACGCTAACTGGTTTGGCGTTGATTCACCGCTGAAAGCCGGTTCTTTCGATGTGGACTACGATCTGTACTGGCGCGGTACGCCTTGGGCACCGGATATTGCCAGCCTGAGCGGAATATTGCACACGCGCATTGGTAAAGGTGAAATTGCCGAAGTGGGCGCGGGTCAGGCGGGTCAATTGCTACGTTTATTGAGCTTTGATGCGCTGATGCGTAAGCTGCGGTTCGATTTTAGCGATACGTTTGGTCGCGGATTTTACTTCGACTCGATTCGCAACACGGCATGGATTAAAGACGGCGTGTTGCATACTGATGATATGTTGGTCGACGGGCTGGAGGCCGATATCGCGATAAAAGGCGATCTCGATCTCGCTAAGCGACAGGTCAATATGGAAGCGGTTATCGCTCCGGAAATTTCCGCGACGGTGGGGGTGGCGACCGCATTTGCCGTTAACCCGGTTGTCGGGGCCGCAGTGTTTGCTGCCAGTAAAGTGCTGGCACCGCTATGGAACAAGATTTCGCTGATACGCTACCAGATTTCCGGTAGCCTCGATCAGCCAAAGATTCAGGAAGTGTTGCGTGAGCCGAACAAGAAGAAAGGCGAATAATGCCGTTAGGGCAGCGCAGCGTACTCAGCCGATTATCTGATAAAGAGTGAAAAACTATGAGCCTTTCGTTTGTCAGTGAGCAGTTACTCACCGCCAATAAATTGAATCTTGACGATCTTGCTGCTGTGCTGGGGTCGCTTAATGAGCGTCGACTGGACTATGCCGATCTCTATTTCCAGTCCAGCTACCATGAGTCCTGGGTACTGGAAGATCGCATCATTAAAGACGGTTCTTACAATATCGATCAGGGCGTGGGTATCCGTGCGATTGACGGTGAAAAGACCGGGTTTGCTTATGCCGATCAGATCACGTTGAACGCATTACATCAGAGCGCGCAGGCTGCGCGCAGCATTGTACGGGAACAGGGTTCAGGCACGGCGCACACGTTGGGTGCAGTATCGCATCATGCGCTTTATCCAACGTTGAACCCGCTGGATAGCCTGACGCGTGAGGACAAAATTGCGCTGTTGCAGCGTGCCGACACGGTCGCGCGTGCCGCCGATGCGCGTGTACAGGAAGTCTCAGCCAGCCTGACCGGCGTGTATGAGCTGGTGCTGGTGGCTGCGACGGACGGTACGCTGGCGGCGGATGTGCGCCCGCTGGTTCGTCTGTCGATCAGCGTGCTGGTTGAATCTGAGGGCAAACGTGAACGCGGTTCCAGCGGCGGCGGCCTGCGTGGCGGCTATGACTATTTCTGGGAAGTGGCTGACGGCGAAGCACGCGTCGACGCCTGGGCGAAGGAAGCCGTGCGAATGGCGCTGGTTAACCTGTCGGCGGTGGCCGCTCCTGCTGGGCCAATGCCCGTGGTGTTGGGTGCCGGCTGGCCGGGTGTACTGCTGCATGAAGCCGTTGGTCATGGTTTGGAAGGTGATTTTAACCGTCGCGGTACGTCAGTATTCAGCGGGCAGATGGGGAAACTCGTTGCGTCAGAGCTGTGCACGGTGGTTGATGACGGCACGCTGACCGGACGTCGCGGTTCAGTTTCGATGGATGATGAAGGGGTTCCGGGGCAATACAATGTCCTGATTGAAAACGGTATTCTGAAAGGCTACATGCAGGACAAGCTGAATGCGCGTCTGATGGGCGTTGCGCCAACGGGCAATGGGCGTCGCGAATCTTATGCGCATCTGCCGATGCCGCGTATGACTAACACCTATATGCTGGCCGGAAAATCCACGCCGGAAGAGATTATCTCCAGCGTCGAATACGGCTTGTATGCGCCAAACTTTGGTGGCGGTCAGGTCGATATTACCTCTGGTAAGTTCGTCTTCTCGACATCCGAAGCCTACCTGATCGAAAAAGGCCGTGTCACTACCCCAGTCAAAGGTGCGACGCTGATTGGCTCCGGCATTGAAGCGATGCAGCAGATCTCGATGGTCGGCAACGATCTGGCGCTGGATAAAGGCGTCGGCGTATGCGGCAAAGAGGGGCAAAGTCTGCCTGTCGGCGTGGGTCAGCCTACGCTGAAGCTGGAAAGCCTAACCGTCGGCGGCACCGCGTAATTTGCTCTGAGTCCTGAGTTCCCTTTAAGACCGCGCGTTATTAGCGCGGTTTTTTATGTAGCGGAACACACAATCAGGACACCGCGGCAATAATCGATTTGAGCTGCTTGATGTGTATTTCATCCCGCTGTACCAAAACGTCTTCCTTAATCTTGAGAACAATGCCTTTTAACAGATCTGTGGTGCTGGAGATATTTGTCGCGGTTTTGAGTACATCAATGTCTGTCGCGACATGCCTGCCTTTAAGCGAAAGACGTTTCTCGGATTTTCCTTTTGCCAAATCACTTTGTAGAAAACGCGGGATATCTTTTGCCGCTGCGTGGTCAGCTGCCAGCGTGTGCAGATAATATTTCATCAGCGTGGGAATAAAATCGGGCTCCCCACCTAATTCGCAACTTGCCAGATTCAGGATGTCTATCATGTGCGCGGGCACTCGACTTTCCAGCGCTTTACGCTGCACATCCAGTGCTTTCTTAATCATGGGGGTCGACTGATGGGGGATGATGGCAACATTTCCGCAGCGTTCGCAAACGCCAACCAAAACCTGCCTCACCACGCCGCTATTATCGCTGAACGGGACGTCTTTAAGTTGAAACGTCGCAGTTTCAAGTGACTGGCATGTGTCACAGAGAGCGACTTGTGTATCGCCGACTTTGAAAATTTTCATGTCATCGCCTCAATGATGGACGCTAATAAAGACACAATCTGGCTCGGTAAAATACCATTTGATATACCACAGTATTCCCCGATGGCGGCAACGGATGATATGAACATCAATATGCGCTGCAAAATGATGTGGTGAAGAGGAGTAAGATGGCTCGGCAGATTGATAAATAATATCAATGAGTTCTGTTATTGATGTTTGTCCGGTTGCCAGAAAATTCTTCGTGCTGATGTTCCCTCTGGCTTCATGCAGCACATTACCTGACTGCAAACAGACAATAAGCTGCTTTTTGGCATCCTTGAATCCCATTCCTCATCTATATTGTACGAATTTATTCGTACGTTATCCATGTGATTTTACTTTCCTGAACGAAGGGAAGAGATATAGCGCAAGAATGTTGGGAGCGGGATGTGTTTTGTATGAAAGAGGGAAACGCCTCGCATTTTCCTCTTTGCAAAACCTACTTTTTTTCCTCGCTATGATTCTGCCGATAGCCCTGATATGTCAGGGCGACGTTTTTGAAGTATTCCGTCATGTAGTTAATGCAGACCTGTACTTTCAGCGGCAGGTTGTCTTTGCGGGTGTAGAGCGCGTAGACCGGACGCGGGTCGGAGTGGTAGCGGTTAAACAGAATCTCGATTTCACCGCGGTTAATTTCATCCACGACCCACATGAGCGGCACGTACGCGATACCCGCGCCGGTCTTAAGCCAACGTACCAGCGTTTGTGGATCGTTAGTGACAAAGCGTCCTTGTGGTGTGACGCGGGTCGAAATGCCTTCTGGGGCGATCAGCTCGAATTCGCTGTCGGGTCGTACGCTGTATTCCAGCCAGGAAAAATTCACCATATCTGCCGGTTTATCCGGCGTGCCGTGCTGTGCCAGATAGCTTTTTGCGGCACAGACCACCATCGGCATCGAGCCTAATCGTTTCGAGAACAGGCTGGAATCCTGTAGCGCGCCGACGCGGATAACGATATCTAGCCCGTCGGCAATCAGGTCGGGAGCGGGAATCCCGGTGACCAAATTGACGGATAGACCGGGATATTCCTTCAGCATGGCGGCAGTCATGGTGGACAACACATTCTGCGCCATCGTGGAGGAACTACCGATGCGCAGCGTGCCGATCGGCGTGTTGTTGAAGGCGTAAAGCTGCTCATGGACCTCATGCGCCTCGTGCAGCATGCGGCGACAGCCGTGGTAGTAAATTTTCCCCGCTTCCGTCAAACCAATGCTGCGCGTACTGCGATTAAGCAGCTTAATCTGTAGCTCATCTTCAAGCTTGGTGACGGTCTGGCTGACGGCGGATACGCTCATCTGTAACTGACGGGCAGCGGCGGTAAAAGAACCAAATTCCACTACGCGGGCAAACACCGACATACTCTTTAGTCTTTCCATTATTCACTCTGGCTTAAAAGTGATTTAGATCACACTATGTAGATAAGGTGATAATAAGCATCCATAATATAGCCTATCCGGTGGTTCTGAGCAGAACAGAGCCATTCAATGATTGTGTTTATTTACCTAATTAGAGTAATACGCTGATTTCCCATCGTTAGTCAGCCCTTGCTGACATCGCTATTCATCAGTTTAACGCTATCCCATCCGTTGGCTACCCGCCTGCGGCATGAGGCTCTGTCGTCGGTGCTGAAAGGCCGCGCCAGACGACATAATTTACCACCCGGTAGCGCACCTGCTCGCTACCGCTCTCTAATAGAAAAAGGAAAAGAGGATGAGTTCACTCCCGGTTATGGTGCTGTTCGGGCTGTCATTTCCCCCCGTATTTTTTGTCTTGCTGGTATCGCTCACCCTGTTTTTTGTCGTGAATCGCTTGCTGCAACCGACGGGTATCTATGACTTCGTCTGGCATCCGGCGCTGTTTAACAGCGCGCTGTTCTGCTGTCTGTTTTATTTACTGTTCCGTTACGGTCTATGAGGTGTCTGTGAAAGCGTTCTTTTTACCCTTGTTTAGACAGCAGGCTGTGCTGATCAAAAAACTAAGCCGCGTAGTTATTACGCTGGTGATTGTGTTGTGTGCCATTGTGGCAATCTTCCGGGTGTGGGCGTTTTATACCGAATCGCCCTGGACGCGTGATGCCAAATTTACCGCAGATGTGGTGGCGATCGCACCAGATGTCAGCGGGTTATTGACCGATGTTCGCGTCACGGACAATCAGCTGGTAAACAAAGGTGATGTGCTGTTTGTCATCGACCAGCCTCGCTACCACCATGCCGTGGCGCAGGCGGAAGCCGATGTTGCCTACTATCAGGCGCTGGTGACGGAAAAACGCCGGGAATCAGGGCGTCGGGCGCGGCTGGGCATCAGTGCGATGTCACAGGAAAATATTGATCAGTCCAGTAATGCATTGGAAACCGTCACGCACCAGCTTGCTAAAGCGCAGGCGGTATTGTCATTGGCGAAACTGGAGCTGGAGCGCACCGTGGTTCATGCCCCTGCCGACGGCTGGGTCACCAACCTTCATGTGCAAAGTGGTGAATTTATCGAACGCGGTAATACGGCGGTGGCACTGGTGAAAAAGAATTCGTTTTACCTGCTGGCGTACATGGAAGAGACCAAACTTGAAGGCGTGCGTCGTGGCTATCGTGCGGAAATCACCCCGTTGGGTAGCGAAAAGATATTCTATGGCACGGTGGATAGCGTGGCGGCTGGTGTGAATAACAGCAGCAACAGTGCGAACACGAAAGGTCTGGCTAACGTGGATTCCAATCTGGAGTGGGTACGTTTGGCGCAGCGTGTGCCGGTAAAAAT
Organism: Pectobacterium quasiaquaticum; assembly: GCF_014946775.2. Classification (NCBI taxonomy): domain Bacteria; kingdom Pseudomonadati; phylum Pseudomonadota; class Gammaproteobacteria; order Enterobacterales; family Pectobacteriaceae; genus Pectobacterium; species Pectobacterium quasiaquaticum. Next base: position 297,734 of record NZ_CP065177.1, read on the forward strand.
CCGTCTCGATCGACAAATGGGCGATCTCTATCCGGCTGGCACTACGGCGACCGTGGTGATTACCGGCGAGCAGGTTAACAACGACAAAAAACCGTCGCCGCTCATTCGCCTTCTTTATCGCCTGCGCGAGTTTGGCTAAGTGAGGCGATGATGAAAACTCCGTCGCTAACAGGCTCTATGTTCTTTACGACGCCACAGTTTGCGCGCTTGCGCTTCGCTTTCAAGCTGAGCTTCGCGATCGTGCTGTCCCTGTTTCTGGGGTTCCATCTCCAGTTGGAAACACCGCGCTGGTCGGTGCTGACGGCGGCGCTGGTCGCCGCTGGTCCGGCGTTTGCTGCGGGCGGTGAGCCATTTTCTGGCGCCATTCGCCATCGTGGTATGCTACGTGTTGTCGGCACTTTTATCGGCTGTATCGGCGCGCTTGTCATCATTATCGTGACCGTTCGCGCACCGGTTGTGATGTTGATGCTGTGCTGTATTTGGGCTGGCCTCTGCACCTGGGTTTCTTCACTGGTTAAAGTCGAAAACGCCTATGTGTTCGGGCTGGCAGGCTATACCGCACTGATTATTATTGTGTCGACGCAGGGGACACCGCTGCTGACGCCGCAGTTTGCCGTGGAGCGATGTAGCGAGATTGTACTGGGCATCGTCTGCGCCATTCTGGCGGATTTACTGTTCTCACCGCGCTCGATCAAGCAGGATGTTGACCGCAGTATCGGTGAACTGCTGGTGGATCAGTATCGATTACTGCAACTCAGCATGAGTGGAGCGGAGAGAGAAGTGATAGATACGGCATGGCATGCGTTGGTGCGTAAAACGACCGCGTTAAATGGCATGCGCAGTAGCCTGATGCTGGAGTCTTCACGCTGGCAGAACAGCAATCGCCGCTTAACATCGCTGCATACGCAATCGCTCACGATGATCACACAGGCGTGTGAAACCTATCTGATGTTGCAGGATGTCCCTACCCCTGTAAAAAGCAGCCTGAAATTGGTGTTGGATCAGCCTGTTGAATCGCTCCGCGATGTGCATTGCCGTGTGAAAGCATTACGTCACTTGATTGCGGCTGATAGCCGCGATGTGCCGCCTACGTTGGTCAGTTGGGTTGGAGCGGCAACGCGCTATCTGCTGCTGGCGAAGGGCGTGCAGACCAATGGACGCATTAGTACGATAGAAGCTGACGTGCTGAACAGCGAGGTGGAAATCAAAGCGCCTTCGGCTGAAACCCATCATGCCATGATCAACGGTTTACGCACCGGAGTGGCGACGGCGCTGGGCTGCCTGTTCTGGCTAAGTACTGGCTGGACTTCCGGCAGCGTGTGTATGGTGATGATTGCGGTGGTGACGTCGCTTGCCATGCGGTTACCGAACCCGCAGATGATGGCAAAGGATTTTCTTTTTGGGACGATCTACGCGCTGCCGCTGGGCGCATTGATGTTCATGTTTATTATGCCGTCAACGCAGCAAAGCATGCTGCTGCTGTGCCTGAGTCTGGGGGCGATGGCTTTCTTCCTCGGGCTTGAGGTACAAAAGCGTCGGTTGGGCTCGCTGGGCGCATTAGCCAGTACGATCAATATCCTAGTACTGGATAACCCGATGACATTCAACATTAGCCAGTTTCTGGACAGCGCGATCGGCCAGATCATCGGCTGTTTTCTGGCGTTGATGGTGATCTTGCTGATCCGAGATAACACCAAGGCACATACGGGGAGAACGCTGTTGAACCGCTTTGTGTATGGTGCAGTCTCGGCACTGACGACCAACACCGTGCGGCGAAAAGAAAATCACCTGCCAGCGCTGTATCAACAGCTGTTCCTGCTGCTGAGCCGCTTCCCTGACGATATTGCCAAGTATCGCCTTGCGCTGTGGCTGATCATCATGCACCAACGTTTGAGAACGCTGGATATTCCGCAAAACGCGGTGCTGTCTGCCTTCCATCGCCAGATTCGTGCAACCGCAGAGCAGGTGATTTCAGCTCGGCGCGATACTACGCGCAGCCGCTATTTCACGCAGCTGTTGGACGAGCTTGAACGTTATCAGCAGATGCTGACAGAACAGCAGCTTCCCCCGAGCGTGACGGCACCTGTAGGGCGACTAAGCGGGATTCTGCGTGATTATCAGCATGCGTTAAGCAGCTAATTTTGGTGGACGGTGCGGAGCCGAGCAGGAGATTGTTTACGTGGTGAATGGCTAACAGCTTCAGCAAGGCAAATGTTTCTTGCTGTTTTTCATATTCAGTGATGTCCATAACCACCATTTTGGCTTCACTATCTTGGGTGATAATACACGGGATGAGTGAGATAGACTCCTCACCCCGCTTTTGCCGTTAGTCTGTGGTTTCAGCCAGTTCGCGCAGATACTGGAAGATCTGGCGGGCGGATTTCGGCGGCTTATTCGTCGCTTTCTCTTTCTGCGCATTCCGCACCAGAGAACGCAACTGCTGACGGTCTGCGTGAGGATACAGCGCCAGAATATCAGGAACCACATCGTCACCCTCTTCAATCAGACGATCACGCAGCTGTTCCAGCTTGTGGAATAACGCCACCTGCTGATTATGGCGGTTGTTCAGCTTATCCAGCGCGGTTTGGATCGGCTCTGGATCGCGGGCGCGCAGCATTTTACCAATCAACTGTAGCTGACGGCGGCGACCTTCTTTCTTGATCCGCTGTGCCAGTTCCACCGCTGCACGCAGATCGTCGTCCAACGGGATCTTTTCCAGAGCGTTCTTGCCCAGATCGACCAGTTCCGCGCCGAGATCTTTCAGCGCTTCGGCATCGCGCTTTATTTCACTTTTGCTGACCCAGATAATTTCATCATCTTCGTCGTCTTCTTGGTTATCGGGGACGTCATTCAGCCAGTCTTCGTACTTTTGCTTCATGGTTGGCTCCTAAAAAGTGTCCAGGAGCAATTCGTAACGCTACGCGTAGCGGCTCCGGGATGGTGAACAGCGTGCCCACCAGAAAAAAGAGGCTGATACTAACAGGTTTGGGCTTTGTGCGAAATTGTCCGTAGATCCTGTTAGACTAGAAAGCATTATGCTACACCTTTTTATGCTCGTCATACTTCAAGTTGCATGTGCGTTGGCTGCGTTCACTCACCCGAATCACTTACTTGAGTAAGCTCATCGGGATTCCTTCGCTTGCCGCCTTCCTGAAACTTGAATTATTTAGAGCATATTTCTCTCTACTCATATTTTTCGAGTGGGGATGATGGTGAGCTTTCTTCCACTCATTATGGCAGAACAATGACGATAACTACTCAGGTTGCAGAGCAGCGTAAAGCGCTGGAGCTCGCGGTTGCTCAGGCGCTGGAACTGGCGCGTGCCGGTTCTGATGCAGCAGAAGTCGCGGTGTCAAAAACGACGGGCATTAGCGTCAGTACCCGTTATGGCGAGGTTGAAAATGTTGAATTCAACAGCGATGGCGCGTTGGGCATTACGGTTTATCACCAACAGCGTAAAGGCAGCGCATCGTCTACCGATCTCAGCCCGGATGCGATAGCCCGTACCGTACAGGCCGCGCTAGATATTGCGCGTTATACCTCTGTCGATCCTTTTGCTGGCCCGGCAGATCGAGATCTTCTGGCGTTCGACGCGCCGGATCTGGATCTGTTCCATCCAACTGAGCTGGATGCGGATCGCGGCATTGAATTAGCCGCTCGCGCAGAGCAGGCCGCATTACAGGCGGATAAGCGCATTACTAACACCGAAGGCGGCAGTTTTAACAGCCACTACGGCGTGAAGGTGTTCGGCAATAGCCACGGCCTGCTGAAAAGCTACTGCTCTAGCCGTCATTCCATGTCCAGCTGTGTGATTGCCGAAGTGAATGGCGATATGGAGCGGGATTATGCCTATACCGTTGGCCGTGCGCTGGATGACTTGCGCAGCCCGGAATGGGTGGGCGAAGAATGCGCGCGCCGCACGCTATCCCGCCTGTCACCGCGTAAGCTGCCTACCATGCAGGCACCGGTGATGTTCTCTGCCGAAGTAGCGACAGGCCTGTTTGGCCATTTGGTTGGCGCGATCAGCGGCGGTAGCGTTTACCGTAAATCGACCTTCCTGCTGGACAAACTGGGTCAACAGATTCTGCCAGAGTGGCTGACGATTGAGGAACAGCCGCATCTGCTGAGAGGGCTGGCCTCTACGCCGTTCGATAGCGAAGGCGTGCGGACGCAGGCGCGTGACATTGTGAAGGCGGGCGTGTTGCAGACCTGGCTCATGACAAGCTACTCCGCGCGTAAGCTGGGAATGCAGAGCACCGGCCATGCGGGTGGCATTCATAACTGGCGGATTGCCGGACAGGGGCTGGATTTTAACGGGATGTTGAAACAGATGGGCAAAGGCCTGCTGGTGACCGAACTGATGGGGCAGGGTGTGAGCGGTGTGACGGGGGATTATTCCCGTGGCGCATCCGGCTTCTGGGTCGAAAACGGCGAAATTCAGTATCCGGTCAGCGAGATTACTATCGCGGGTAACCTGAAAGACATGCTGCGCAATATTGTGACGGTGGGGAATGATATCGAAACCCGAAGCAATATCCAGTGTGGTTCCGTTCTGCTGCCAGATATGAAGATCGCAGGGGAATAAACCTGCTCTGTGTGAGTCACCGTCGCCGTCGGCAGTGTCCGACGGCTGTTACTCTATACCGATATTGGCATGTATTTATAGCAGAGTAGCACCTTGCTAATTTAGCGGTGGTACTCGCCTGCGGCTTCTGGCTGATAGAGTAGTTCTAGTACTTCAATTCGCGTTTCTTCACCGTTTGGCAACTGCCAGGTGATCGAATTTCCCACATGCATTCCCAATAGTGCTGCGCCCAGCGGAGCCATCACCGACAGCGGTTCTTGACTGTCCTTCACCGCGGCCGGATAAACCAGCGTGCGGATGTGCTCTTCGTTGGTATTCAGATCGCGGAAACGCACCCGACTATTCATGGTGACGACATGTGAGGGAATTGATGCCGAAGGCAGAATGTCCGCCCGATCCAGCTCCTCATTCAACGCCTGTGCGATATCGCTGTCCGCAAAGGCGGGCTGCTCCAATAACATATCCAGACGTTCTGCATCCAATTCACTGATTGTCAGGTTAGGTTTCGTCATACTCCTCTCCAGTTGGTATTTTCAGATGATATAAAAATAACCCCCCGCACCCAAAGGAGCAGGGGGTATAAGAAAATATTATGATTTATAGAGGTAGATAGTAGGAGGTTCGGAAGGGAAAGTGAAGCGCTCCTTGTCACGAAGGCTGGCAGATACCCGTCATACTTCAAGCTGCTTGTGCGTTGGCTTCCCTTACTCACCCCAGTCACTTACTTGTGTAAGCTCCTGAGGATTCGCGCGATTGCCGCCTTCACGCAACTCGAATTATTTAGGGTATAGCCTGCTAAGGAAATGCTAGTCCTCGTCGAACCCGGCTTCGAACAGCCCAATGACGGCGGCAAGCGCCTGTTCTTCATCTGGGCCTGTCGCTTCTACTTCGATGAGTCGCCCTTTGGCCGAGTCCAGCATTAGCATGGCAATCACGCTGCTGGCTTCGGCTTCGGTGCCGCTGTCATTACGCAGTATCACTTCGGCACCAAAGCTCTGCACCAGCTCGAACAGCTTCATGGCTGGGCGAGCGTGCATGCCTAGCTTGTTTTTGATTTCAACCGTTTGCCGGACTGTCATAGGTTACCTAGTTGTACTGGTTTGCCGAATATTATGAAGGTTTACGTTTTTCCAGCGTACGGTGTCGCGACTGCACGTTCTTACCGCGTGAGCGGAAGTAATCTGCCAACTGTTCGGCGACATAGACGGAACGGTGTTTACCGCCCGTACAGCCAATGGCGACAGTCAAATAGCTGCGGTTATTGGTTTCCAGCATCGGCAGCCACAGTTCCAGATAGCTGCGAGTCTGGTAGATGAAGTTGTGAACTTCGGTGTGCCTGTCGAGGAAGGACGCAACGGGCTTATCCAGACCGGTCATCGGGCGCAGTTTCGGATCCCAATGCGGGTTCGGCAGGAAGCGCACGTCAAAGACGTAATCCGCATCGATAGGGATACCGTGCTTGAAGCCGAACGATTCGAAGACCATCGTGAGCTCGCGTTCTCGCTTGCCGAGCAGCCGGGTACGCAGCATTTCGGCCAGTTCATGTACCGACATCTCTGAGGTATCGATAATCAGATCGGCACGTGAACGCAACGGCTCCAGCAGGTCGCTTTCTTCATCAATCGCGCTTTCCAGTGATAGATTCTTGCTGGAGAGCGGGTGAAGGCGACGGGTGTCGCTGTAGCGACGAATCAGCGTATTGCGATCGGCATCCAGAAACAGCAATTGAGGCGAGAAGCTGGGTGGCAGTTGCTCCATGGCATGCTCGAAGATCTCGGGTGATTCCGGCATATTGCGCACATCAATGCTGACTGCAGCGGAAATATTACGTGCCGCAAGCGTATTAGCCAGTTCTGGCAGTAGAACCACTGGTAGGTTATCTACGCAGTAGAACCCCATATCTTCCAGTGCGCGCAGGGCGACAGATTTCCCTGAACCTGAGCGACCACTGACAATCATCAGCACCATCTGACGACTCCCCTCTGGCAACGTGATAGCGAATTTTCATTGCCACTGTTTTTATAAAAAAGTGATGTATAGCTAAAAAAATGACGGCTTAGCGCAGGGATTGCAAGCATTCTCTGAATCCATGGCGAATCGCCCGTCATCGTGAACATGACAACCATCCGGCTTAACCAGCTTCCGTCATAATCTGGTACAGCTCTTCATCGCTTTGCGCCGCACGCAGGCGCCGACAAACCGTTTTATCCGCCAGCCGCTTGGCAACAAGCGACAGGGTATGCAAATGGGTTTTACATTGTTCCGCTGGAACCAGCAAGGCAAAAAGCAGATCAACGGCCTGATTATCAATAGCATCGAAAGCGATCGGTTGCTCTAACTGGATGAAAACACCGATGGCGCCCAGCGCATTATCGTCTTCCAACTTACCGTGAGGAATGGCAATGCCGCCGCCGATTCCCGTGCTGCCCATCCGCTCCCGGGTCAGGATGGCATCAAAGATAATCTGCGAAGGAATGTTAAGCTGCCTGGCGGCCAGCTCACTGATAATTTCCAATGCCCGTTTTTTACTCTGGCAGTGGACCGTGCTTCGGGTGCACTCAGGACGTAATACGGTGCTGAGCTGCAATACGGGATCGTGGTTCATTTTATTTTCACTTAACGACTCTTTCACTTCTGGTGATCCCGACCCATCAAATGGATGGGCCGAGTTTGTCCTTTGCCAAACGGCAAAGGAGAAAATTAGTGTTGCTTGAGTTTATCTTTATGCTTATTGAGCTGTCTCGCCAGCTTATCAATCAATAAATCTATCGCGGCGTACATATCTGCCGCCTCTGAGGTCGCATGCAGTTCGCCGCCATTAACGTGGAGCGTGGCCTCGGCAATTTGCTGAACTTTTTCCACTCTCAATACCACATTGACCTGATTAATCCGGTCAAAATACTGCTCTAATTTGGCAAACTTGCCATTGACAAAATCACGCAGTGGTTCAGTGATCTCGATGTGGTGGCCGGTAATGTTGAGCTGCATAGTGTCTTCCTTCTCTGTTGAGATCAAACCAGTTGTTTACGCTGATTCGATGGTGGGATAGATAAAGACTCTCGGTATTTTGCCACGGTTCGACGCGCCACGATGATGCCCTGATCGGAGAGCAGCGCCGTCAGCTTGCTATCGCTCAGTGGCTTCACGGGGTTTTCCGCTGCAATAAGCTTCTTCACCAACGCGCGGATTGCCGTTGACGAGGCTTCTCCGCCGCTATCGGTATTAACGTGGCTGGAGAAGAAATATTTTAGCTCAAAAATGCCGCGCGGGCTGTGCAGGAACTTCTGTGTCGTCACGCGTGAGATGGTCGATTCATGCATATCCACCGCTTGCGCGATGTCTGCTAGTACCATGGGCTTCATGAATTCTTCACCCTGATCGAAGAAATCCTGCTGCTGTTCGACGATGCAGCGGGTGACCTTCAGCAGCGTGTCATTGCGGCTTTCCAGGCTTTTAATGAGCCAGCGCGCTTCTTGCAGATTGCTGCGGATAAACTGCCCGTCGCTGTCGTTGCGCGCGCTGTTACCCAGCGCAGCGTATTGCTGGTTAATTTGCAACCGAGGAACGCTGTCGGTGTTCAGTTCGACGGTCCAGATCCCCTGAACTTTACGTACCAGCACGTCAGGAATCACGTATTCGGATTCACCGGTGTTGATCGATTGTCCCGGACGGGGATCGAGCGATTGGATCAGCGCCAGCGCTTCTTTCAGCACCTCTTCTTTCAGACGAGTAACGCGGATCAGGCTGCGGAAATCATGGTTGGCTAACAGATCGAGATGATCGCTGACGATCAGGCGCGCTTCGGTCAGGCGTGGCGTGTCGTCGGCGAATTGGGAAAGCTGCACCAGCAGACAATCACGTAGATCGCGAGCGGCGACGCCAACGGGATCGAAGCGCTGCACGCGTTTGAGTACGGCTTCAACCTCTTCCAGCGTCACGTCATCGTCACCGATGCTCTCAAGAATGTCCTGCAGCGGTACGGTCAGGTAACCGGTGTTGTCCACCGCATCGACGATAGAGGTCGCGATAGCCGCATCGGTGTCGGAAAACGGCGTCAGCTCAACTTGCCACATCAGGTAATCCTGAAGCGTTTGCGTGGTTTCACCTTGATAAATCGGCAGTTCTTCATCGCGATAGTCGGTGCCAGTGCCCGATGGTGTGCCTGCGGAGTAAATTTCATCCCAGGTGGCATCGAGCGGCAATTCTTCTGGCATGTCCCTTTGTTCAAGGGCTTCACCGGTATCCAGTGAATCGCTGTCTGCCTTTTCAAATGACTCGATTTCGTCGTGCTGATCCGTTTGTTCGAGCAACGGATTACTTTCTAACGCCAGTTGAATCTCCTGTTGCAATTCAAGCGTGGACAGTTGCAACAGGCGGATCGCCTGTTGGAGCTGTGGAGTCATGGCCAGTTGCTGGCTAAGCCTGAGTTGCAAACCTTGCTTCATAAATCGCGCTAACGTCCCATAAGTACTGCAAAGAGAAGATATTACCCTATCAGAGTCGGAAGCCTTCGCCCAGATAGACGCGTTTCACCTGTTCATCGGCCAGAATATCGGTCGGTGAACCGTGGGCGATCAGGTTACCCTGACTCACGATGTAGGCTCGTTCACAAACATCAAGCGTTTCGCGGACGTTATGATCGGTAATCAACACGCCAAGCCCGCTGTCACGCAGATGCTCAATGATTTTTTTAATATCCAGTACGGAGATCGGGTCTACGCCCGCAAACGGTTCATCCAGCAGGATGAACTTCGGATTCGCTGCCAGCGCACGCGCAATCTCTACGCGGCGTCTTTCTCCACCGGACAGCGATTGTCCCAGACTATCGCGCAAATGAATAATATGGAATTCTTCCATTAGCTCATTGGCACGATCTTCCTGCTGTTCGGTCGTCAGATCTTTACGGATCTGTAATACCGCCATCAGGTTGTCATAGACGCTTAAGCGCCGAAAAATAGAGGCTTCCTGCGGCAGATAGCCGATGCCGCGCAGGGCGCGTTCGTGCAGGGGAAGCAGGCTGATGTCATTGTCGTCAATGACGATGCGGCCTTCATCACGCGGAACGATGCCTACGACCATGTAGAACGTTGTCGTTTTGCCGGCACCATTCGGCCCTAGCAGGCCGACGATTTCACCAGAATTAACAGTGAGGCTGACGTTTTCCACGACTTTACGGCCTTTGTACGCCTTGGCTAGATTTTCTGCGGTTAGTGTTGCCATAACTTATTCAGTGACCCGTGGTTGCGATTGCTGAGAACGAGAAGGCTGGCTCTTGTTCTCTTTCTCCTGAAGCTGAGAAGGGACCAACACCGTCGTCACGCGTTTTCCTTTGTCGCTGGTCGCTTCCATCTGCTGCTGTTTTACCAGATAAGTGATGCGATCGCCTTTGACATTGCTGTCCTGCTGTTCCAGATAGGCATTGCCTGTCAGCACCAGAAAGTCGGTGGCCAGCTCGTAGCGGATTTTCTGCGCGCGCCCTTTTACCGGTTTGCCGTTGTCCTGCATCTGGTAGAACGTCACAGGGTTGCCGTAACCTTCGACCACTTCACTGCCTTGCGTGCCCTGTGGACGCGTCACGACGACCTTGTCGGCTTTTACTTCAATCGTGCCTTGCTTCACGACAACATTACCGGTGAACGTCACCGTGTTGCCCTGCATGTCCAGAGATTGCTGTGCTGAATCAATGTGAATAGGTTGATTGCTATCGCCGGTCACGGCAAAGGCGGAAACGCTGACGGCGAACAGCGAGCTGGCGATCAGGGTGTTACGCATCAGATTATTGGTTTTGGATTTCATAAGAGGTTTTTACCTTTTCGATCAACTCGGCCGTTTTGTTACGCAGATTTCCGCGCATTTTCATTCCGCTTGAGGTAAAGCTAGCACCGTACAGGGTCACTTCATCATCGGAAGCGATGTCCTGCGTGACCAGATTCACCTGGGCATTATTCGTTGTGATGCGCTGAAGCTGTGCGTCTTTCGCCAGGCTATTCACCTCGACGTTGCCGTACAGATAGAGCATCTTGTCTTTTGTCAGCTTGGCGCGATCGGCGCGGACTGACCAAGTTGCCGTGCCTTGCTCATTGAACAGCGTAGCAATAGGCGTGATAAACCAGCTCAACTGCTCGTCGTTGAAATACTCTGCTTTTTCCGAAACCAGTCTGTAGCTCAGCTTACCCGCAGGGCTGTATACCTGCGTGTTGGTCTTTTCGCTGGTATAAACCGGCACGGCGGGGTCGTTTGCATCCGGTGCTGCTACCGTGTCGCCATCTGCAATATTCCAGCCGATGAGGATAAGCACCAACAGGGCCAGAAAAGCGGTGAGCCAACGCTTGGTTTTGCTCATATTGACAGCCCTCTGGCATGCTCCAGTTTGTCCTGCGAAAACAGAATCAAATCACACAGCTCACGCACTGCGCCACGACCTCCCGCAATGCGGGTGACATAATCTGCGCGTGGTAACAGCAGCGGATGGGCGTCTGCCACGGCAACACTCAGCCCGACCTGCGCCATCACTGGCCAGTCGATCATATCGTCGCCGATATATGCCACCTGATTTGCTGTTATTGACAGTTTATCCAAGAGATCGTTGAAGGCCAAAACCTTATCCGATTGCCCTTGATAAAGATGGTTAATACCCAGTGTCTTACACCGATCTTCCAGCAGTTTTGCTGAACGACCGGTAATGATGGCAACCTCAATATCGGACGTCAGCAAACAGCGAATACCATAACCGTCGCGGACGTTAAAGGCTTTCAGCTCTTCGCCGTGATTGCCCATATAAATCAGACCATCGGACATCACGCCGTCAACGTCGCAAATTAACAGGCGAACCTCACGGGCTTTATCCAGTACCTGTTGATCGACAGGCCCATAGCAGGTATCGGTTTGCGCCCTGACTTCACTCATTCACTATTATCCTTTCTTTTTAAACCACGCCAGCCCGCAGCATATCGTGCATATGGACGATCCCGACCAGACGATCGTTTTCTGCCACCAGCACTGAGGTGATGTGGCGCGACTGCATCAGGTTAAGCGCATCCACCGCCAGCGTTTGCGGTGCGACACGGATGCCGCCCGCGGTCATCACATCAGCAATGCGCGCGCTGTTCAAGTCAATATTCATGTCGAAGATGCGGCGCAGGTCACCATCGGTAAAGATGCCCAGAATTTTCATATCCGCTTCGCAGATTACCGTCATACCCAGATTTTTGCGCGTAATTTCCACCAGGGCATCACGTAATGAGGCATCGTGTGGGACATGGGGAATCTCGTCGCCCGAATGCATGATATCGCTGACGCGCAGTAAAAGTTTGCGGCCGAGTGCGCCACCGGGGTGAGAAAGGGCGAAATCTTCTGCGGTAAAGCCGCGCGCCTGTAACAAGGCTACTGCCAGCGCATCTCCCATGACCAGCGTCGCAGTCGTGCTGGTGGTGGGGGCCAGACCGAGCGGGCAGGCTTCCTGCGGGACGTGAACGCACAGGTGAATATCCGCCGCTTTACCCATCGTACTTTCCGGTGCGCTGGTCATGCAAATCAGGAACACGTTTTGGCGTTTCAGAACGGGAATCAACGACAGAATTTCATGGGACTCGCCCGAGTTGGAAATCGCGATCACGATATCGTGCGGCGTCACCATGCCGAGATCACCGTGGCTGGCTTCGCCCGGATGAACAAAAAAGGCAGGTGTACCGGTGCTGGCGAAGGTCGCAGCAATCTTGCAGCCGATGTGGCCGGATTTGCCCATTCCCATCACGACCACTTTGCCCTGGCAATCGAATATCTTTTTGCAGGCGAGGGTAAAATTGTCATCAATGTACTGGTCTAATTGCGCAAGCCCATCGCGTTCGATACTCAGTACCTGCTTGCCCGCCTGCTGGAAGTCGAAATCTGCTAGTTCATGAGCCTTTTGTCGCGTGTGATCGGCTTGTGGCGCATGATCGGATAGTGCACGGTCAGACTGCTGTTTTAGATGAGCATCTTGTTCAAACTGTGACATACCAATAGTCCTGATTATGATGGAAAACAAAACTTCTTATGAAAAGCAAAACTTCTTATGAAAAGCAAAACTTCTTATGAAAAGCAAAATAGGGCCGCCAGATAGGCGATAAACGCACCGCATAATAATGCGCCTGCGCCCTGTCCTATACGGCGTTTTTTGCTGAGGCACAGTGCGGTTAACAGTACGCTTGCCGCCAGCATGACCCAATAGTCGCGCTGAAAAGCCTGAGGATTCAGTGCGCCCGGCGAGAGCAAAGCAGGTACGCCCAGAACAATCGCGATATTAAAAATGTTCGAGCCAATCAGGTTGCCCAGCGCAATATCATCTTCTTTCTTCAACGTCCCGACGATGGCGGTAGCAAGCTCAGGTAGGCTAGTGCCAATCGCCAATATGGTCAGCCCGATAGTCAACTCGCTGACATCGAAGTAGCGTGCAATGACGGTAGCGTTATCCACCACCATACGGGCGGCCATGGGTAAAATAATCATGCCGAGAATCAACCACAGCACGGCGACCATCTGGCTGCTGTCATCCTGCGGGAGTTCTGCTAGCTGTTCACGTGTCAGGATATCGCCGCCTTCCCGCTGCGCCATGCGGAGTATCAACACCAGACACAGCATGGCGGCTACGAGCAGCATTGTGCCGTCGGTGCGGCTCAGGTAGCTATCATGCAGTAACACGCCACACAATAAAGTGACGAATAACATGAGCGGCAATTCCCCGCGCAGGATGGTTGAATGTACCGTTAGCGGGCGAATGAGCGCCGCGCTGCCGAGAATGAGTAAAATATTGGTGATATTGGAACCCAGAACATTACCGACGGCCATGTCGCTCTGATCGTTCAAAGCCGCAGTAACCGAAACGATGAGCTCGGGTAGCGAGGTGCCAAAGCCGACAATGGTGATGCCAATGACGAAAGGCGGTAAGCCAAGAGAACGCGCGAGCACGGCAGCGCCATAGACAAGACGATCTGCACCGTAAACCAGTAATAGCAAACCAACGAACAAGAGTAGTGTTGCAAAAAGCATGCAGCGTCCTTTAATAGGATATATACCCGTCATACTTCAAGCTGCATGAGCGTTGGCTATACTCGCTCACCTCAGTCACTTACTGGTGTAAGCTCCTGAGGATTCACTGCGCCGCAGCCTTCCTGCAACTCGAATTATTTAGTGTATAATCACCGGCCTGTTGTCGAATAAGTCAGTATTTCTGGACGATTTTCGCACAAAAAGCATTTTCTGTGATGAGTGCTAATTCTGACGGTGCTTGGCGGAAAAGTAAAACCTGTCGCGATAAGTAAAACCCAGTAACGGTTTGTGCCGCCATTTTGGACAAGAACTTACGGTAAGTTTTTGTAAAACTCGCACCTTGATGAATGCCAGCCGTTAGGCTGGAGTGAAAAGACCTCTTTGTGAGCGTACTGATGGGTAAGGAATGGAAATAATGAACCATGAGGCAACTAATCTGGTCGAGATCCGTGGTCTTAGCTTTCGGCGCGGAGAGCGAGAGATTTTTACGGACATCACGCTGAATGTTCCTAAAGGCAAGGTCACCGCGATCATGGGGCCTTCCGGTATCGGCAAAACCACATTGTTGCGCCTGATTGGCGGACAGCTACCGCCAGACAGCGGCGAAATCTGGTTTGATGGCGAGAATATCCCGACGTTGTCGCGCGGTGAGTTGTACAACGCGCGCAAGAAAATGAGCATGTTGTTTCAGTCCGGTGCGTTATTCACCGATTTGAACGTGTTTGATAATGTCGCCTGGCCGCTACGTGAACATACCAAACTGCCGGAAGAACTGTTGCGTAGCATCGTCATGATGAAGTTGGAGGCGGTGGGGCTACGCGGCGCGGCGAAACTGATGCCAGCGGAGCTTTCCGGCGGCATGGCGCGGCGCGCGGCGTTGGCGAGATCCATCGCGCTCGACCCGCAACTGATTATGTTTGATGAGCCTTTTGTCGGGCAAGACCCGATTACGCTCGGGACACTGGTGAAGCTCATCGACGAGTTGAATCATGCATTGGGCGTGACCTGCATTGTGGTTTCTCACGATGTGCCGGAGGTGATGAGCATTGCCGATTACGCGTACATCGTGGCCGATAAGCGGGTGGTGGCTGAAGGAACGGCGGATGAACTGAGGGCGAACAAGGACCCGCAGGTTCGTCAGTTCCTGGATGGTATCGCCGACGGGCCAGTGCCTTTCCGTTTTCCGGCGGGCGACTATAAAACGTCGCTGCTAGGTTCAGGGGGTTAACGCAGTCATGTTATTACGGACGTTGGCGTCGTTGGGGCGTCAGGGAATTTCCACCTGTGCCTCATTTGGACGCGCTGGGCTGATGCTATTTAATGCGCTGGTGGGTAAACCCGAATTCGGAAAACAGTGGCCGCTGTTGGTGAAACAGCTGTATAGCGTTGGCGTACAGTCGCTGCTGATCATCATGGTTTCCGGTCTGTTTATCGGCATGGTGCTGGGGTTACAAGGCTATCTCATCCTGACGACTTACAGCGCCGAGGCCAGCCTGGGCATGATGGTGGCGCTGTCGCTGCTGCGTGAACTTGGTCCGGTGGTGACGGCGCTACTGTTCGCCGGACGTGCAGGTTCCGCGCTGACGGCGGAAATTGGCCTGATGAAGGCGACAGAACAGCTCTCCAGCATGGAAATGATGGCGGTCGATCCGCTGCGCCGCGTTGTCGCGCCGCGCTTCTGGGCGGGGGTAATCAGCATGCCGCTGCTGGCGGTGATTTTTGTCGCGGTGGGCATTTGGGGCGGCGGGCTGGTTGGTGTGGACTGGAAAGGCATCGACAGTGGGTTCTTCTGGTCTGCCATGCAGGGCGCGGTTGACTGGCGTCAGGATGTCTTGAACTGCGTGATTAAAAGTATCGTATTTGCGATTACCGTGACCTGGATTGCACTGTTTAACGGCTATGACGCGATCCCGACGTCTGAAGGGATCAGCCGTGCAACGACCCGAACCGTCGTGCACTCGTCGTTAGCGGTACTGGGATTGGATTTTGTGCTGACAGCACTGATGTTTGGGAACTGAGTCGATGCAAACAAAGAAAACTGAAGTCTGGGTTGGTGTGTTTATGTTGATCGCGCTGGCTGCCATCCTCTTTTTATGCCTGAAAGTCGCCGATCTTAAATCGATTGGTAGCGAGCCGACGTACCGCTTGTATGCGACGTTTGACAACATTGGCGGGCTGAAAGCGCGTTCTCCGATCCGCATTGGCGGTGTAGTGGTTGGCCGCGTAGCGGATATTTCACTGGACGAGAAAACGTACCTGCCACGCGTGGCGATGGATATTCAGCAGCGCTACGATCATATTCCTGATACCAGCTCTCTGGCCATTCGTACCTCCGGCTTGCTGGGCGAACAGTATCTGGCGCTGAACATTGGGTTTGAAGATGAAGAAATGGGCACCGCGATCCTGAAAGACGGGGGTGTGATTCAGGACACCAAGTCAGCGATGGTGCTTGAAGATCTCATCGGTCAATTCCTATATAAGAGCGGCAGCAATAGCGAAGATAATGCCGATCAATCAGGTACGGAGCCGGGTGCCAATCCTGCGGCAACCCCTGAACACAACAACGAACCTGTTCCTTCACATCCATAAGAGGATATTTGCATGTTTAAACGTTTACTGATGGTGGCTTTACTGGTGGTCGCGCCATTAGCCAACGCGACGGATCAAACGAATCCCTATCGTTTAATGAATGAAGCGGCGGAAAAAACGTTTGATCGTTTAAAGAACGAACAGCCAAAGATCAAACAAAACCCTGATTATTTGCGCAATGTTGTACGTGAAGAACTGCTGCCGTATGTTCAGGTGAGATACGCTGGTGCGCTGGTGCTGGGTCGTTACTACAAAGATGCGACACCGGCACAGCGTGATGCCTATTTCAAAGCGTTTGAAGCCTATTTGGAGCAGGCTTACGGCCAAGCGCTAGCGATGTATAACGGGCAGACCTATGATATTGCCCCTGAGAAACCGCTGGGCGATGCCGATATCGTTTCTATTCGCGTCACCATCATTGATAACGGCGGCCGTCCTCCGGTACGTCTGGATTTCCAATGGCGTAAGAACAGTAAAACCGGTAACTGGCAGGCGTACGACATGATTGCCGAAGGTGTCAGTATGATCACCACCAAGCAGAACGAGTGGGCGGCAATATTGCGTCAGAATGGCGTGGATGGCCTGACTAAACAGCTGGAATCCTCGGCGAAGCAGACCATCACGTTGGATCAGAAAAAGTAATTTGGGTACGAACATGGCGAACGCATTGAACTGGCAGGCACAGGAATCAACGCTGGCGTTAACGGGCGATCTGGATCGTGAAACGCTGTTACCGTTCTGGCAGCAGCGTGAATCGTTGCTGGCGGGTAAAAAGACGCTGGATGTGTCTGGATTAAACCGTGTTGATTCTGCCGGGTTAGCATTGCTGATGCACGTTTATCAGCAGCCGTCTTCAGGCGGAGAGATAACGATTGTCGGTGCCAGCGATCGGCTAAAAACGCTCATTGCGCTCTATAACCTGAATGAAATCATTCCTGTGTCTTAAACGGTAACGCGGGTTACCGGATTCGCCCCTTTAGGCATCGTCTGAAGGGGCGTATTCTTTGTTTAAGATAGCGTCATATTCATCTAAGATACCTCCCTGTAAATCATCTCCCCCTGACATAGAAATCGAGAGCGATGGAAAATAACGAAATTAAAGACGTGCTGATGAACGCATTGGCACTGGAAGAAGCCCATGTTTCTGGTGATGGCAGCCATTTTCAGGTCATCGTGGTGGGCGGACTTTTTGCTGGAATGAGCCGAGTCAAAAAACAGCAGGCCGTTTATGCGCCGCTGATGGAGTACATCGCGGATAACCGTATTCATGCGTTGTCGATCAAGGCTTATACGCCGGAAGAGTGGCAACGCGACCGTAAACTGAACGGCTTCTAAGTATTGTTCCCCGTGCGAGTGGGAATAAACTGCCAGTATCAGTGTGACGACATATTGAATTAAGACATTGAGATACAAAGACTATGGATAAATTTCGTGTTCAGGGCCCAACCCGCTTAGCGGGGGAAGTGACCATTTCTGGCGCCAAGAATGCTGCGTTGCCCATCCTGTTCGCTGCGCTACTCGCAGAAGAGCCGGTAGAAATTCAGAACGTACCGAAACTGCGCGACATTGATACCACCATGAAGCTGCTGGGTCAGTTGGGTGCGCGCGTTGAGCGTAACGGTTCCGTCCATGTGGATGCCAGCGAGGTAAACGTGTTCTGCGCGCCGTACGATCTGGTGAAAACCATGCGCGCCTCTATTTGGGCTTTAGGGCCGCTGGTGGCGCGTTTTGGTCAAGGTCAGGTCTCGCTGCCCGGCGGCTGTGCGATTGGCGCGCGTCCGGTAGATTTGCACATTTACGGCCTTGAGCAGCTTGGTGCGCAGATCGTATTGGAAGAAGGCTATGTCAAAGCAACGGTTGATGGCCGCCTGAAAGGTGCGCACATCGTGATGGATAAAGTGAGCGTGGGTGCCACGGTCACCATCATGAGTGCGGCGACGCTGGCGGAAGGCACCACGATTATTGAGAATGCCGCGCGTGAACCAGAGATTGTCGATACGGCAAACTTCCTGAATACGCTGGGTGCGAAAATCAGCGGTGCAGGCACGGATAAAATTACCATTGAAGGCGTTGCGCGTCTGGGCGGCGGTGTCTACCGCGTGGTGCCTGACCGTATTGAGACTGGGACATTCTTGGTCGCGGCTGCAGTATCTCGTGGTCAGATTATGTGTCGCAATACCCGTCCTGATACGCTGGATGCGGTGTTGGCTAAGCTGCGCGAAGCGGGCGCGGAGATCGAAATTGGCGAAGACTGGATCAGCCTGAATATGCACGGTAAGCGTCCAAAAGCCGTTACCGTTCGCACGTCGCCGCATCCGGGGTTCCCGACCGATATGCAGGCGCAGTTCAGCCTGCTGAATCTTGTTGCGGAAGGGACGGGCGTGATTACCGAAACCATCTTCGAAAACCGCTTCATGCACGTGCCTGAGCTTATCCGTATGGGCGCACAGGCGGAAATTGAGAGCAACACGGTGATTTGCCACGGCGTTGATAAGCTGTCTGGGGCGCAGGTGATGGCGACCGACTTACGTGCGTCAGCCAGTCTGGTATTAGCCGGTTGTATCGCGGAAGGTGTGACGATAGTCGATCGTATTTATCACATCGATCGTGGCTATGACCGCATCGAAGATAAGCTGCGTGCGTTAGGTGCGAATATCGAGCGCGTTAAAGAGCACGAGTAAGCGTTTTAGCTGGTTTATCTTCACAATTAGGTTTGTCAGCCGGGTGGGTTCCCACCCGGTTTCTTGTTTACCTGCCGATGTGACTTTATCACCGACCTGACTGCCGTTATTGGGTAGGGAATTCCTGAATCGTCATTTGTAGTGTGATTTGATTTTTATCACGCACAATCGTGACCGGAATGACAGTGCCGGGACGTATTTCCGAAACCTGTTCCATCGTTTCAATAATCGAGCGCGCAGGCTTATTGTTCACGCTAACGATGACGTCTTCGACACGAATACCCGCTTTATCCGCCGGTCCACCGGGGTCGATAGTCTGAACGAGAATCCCGCTTAACCGATCCTGCGCATCACGATTGTTGGTCAGCGTGCTGTTCTCAATATTCTCGATCTGTACGCCGTTGACGCCAATATAGCCACGGACCACGCGGCCATCGCGGATGAGCTTGCCCATCACCTTGGTTGCCAGCGCCACGGGAATGGCGAAGCTAATGCCTTCCGGCGTTTCGCCGTTGCTACTTTTATCAAACGAGAGGGTGTTAATACCGACCAACTCACCGAGCGTATTGACGAGCGCACCACCGGAATTCCCGTGGTTAATTGACGCATCGGTTTGCAGTAAGTTTTGGCGTCCTACCTGGCTTCTTTGCTGACCATAAGTGCTAAGGCTGACGCGGCCAGTGGCGCTGATGACGCCCTGCGTGACGGTTTGCCCCAGATTATAAGGGTTGCCGATTGCCATCACGACATCGCCGACGTGCGGTATGCGGTCTGGATTTATCGGAATAACGGGCAGATTGATGCCGTCAATTTGCAACACGGCCAGATCAGTCAGGCTATCGGAACCGATCACGCGGGCTTCGTACAGCCTGCCGTCTGATAGCTCTATCTGGATTTGTTGCACGTTATTAATCACATGCTTGTTGGTTAAAATGTACCCTTTTTCATTCATGATGACGCCGGATCCGAGAGGATGAATGGCGACTTCATTGGGTTTCCCCTCTTTTGCAACGCGGTTATAAACGTTCACCACAGCAGGCGCTGCATGGCTGACTCCCTGATGGTAACTTATGGGCAAACCATCACTATTTTTGTCATTGCCTTTCAGAAACGACGTGCCAGACCCGACAAAGGGCAGTACGGCCAGAATAATACCGGCGACGAGGGCACCAAAGAGCGCTGAACGTAATAACTTAGCAAGCATGACCGTGATTTACTGTGGAAAAGGGAGGTAAGGGGAGGATATCACGAGAAGTTCGGACACCGCATGACTCGGTGTCCGATTTTTTATGGCGTGCCACCCCTGGCCGCCCCCCTTACGGGCCGTTGCTGATGCAACGTTAAAAATTTCTCCAAGAAATTTTTTAACATCAGCGATGTTTTGGCCAGTTAAGCTGCCGAAAAAGACGGCAAGCGATTAACGCAGCAGCAGATAAATCGTTTCTTCGCCCCGAACGATATTCAAGGCCAGAACGGAAGGCTTCGCTTCCAGCAGTTTGCGCAGTTGCGTGATGTTTTCGATACGCTCGCGGTTCACGCCGATGATGATATCGCCTTTTTGCAGACCGACCTGCGCAGCAGGAGTGTCCTTAGCGACGTTATCAATCTGCACGCCTTTGCTGCCGTCTTTCAATTGGCCATTGGTCAGAGAAGCCCCCTGCAATGACGGTGAAAGCGTTTCAGCGCTGGTTGATGCCGATGAGCTGTTATCCAACACGACGGAAACTTCCTGCGGTTTGCCATCACGCAGCAGACCGATTTTCACGGTCTTGCCCGGTGCGGTGGTGCCGACTTTGGCCCGTAGTTCTGCAAAGCTGCTGATCGGTTTACCATCCAGCGTCGTCAATACGTCGCCTGCCTTGATACCGGCTTTGGCTGCGGCCGATTTCGGTAAGACTTCGCTGACGAAGGCGCCGCGCTGTGCGTCGACGTTGAAGGCTTTCGCCATTTCCGACGTCATCTCGCTGCCTTTAATACCCAGCAGCCCACGTTTCACTTCGCCAAATTCAACCAACTGCTGCGCCAGATTCTGGGCCATATTGCTAGGGATAGCGAAACCGATACCGATGTTTCCGCCGCCCGGTGCCAGGATCGCGGTGTTGATACCGATCAGTTCGCCGTTAAGGTTAACCAGCGCACCGCCGGAGTTACCGCGGTTGATGGATGCATCGGTCTGGATGAAGTTTTCTAACCCTTCAAGATTCAGGCCGCTACGTCCCAGCGCGGAGATAATACCGGACGTCGCAGTCTGACCAAGGCCGAACGGGTTGCCCACAGCAACGGCGAAATCACCGACGCGCAGTTGATCGGAATCGGCCATTTTTACAGAGACCAGATTCTTGGCGTCATTCAGCTGTAGGAGGGCGATATCGGTCTGCTCATCACGCCCAATCAATTTCGCCTCATACTCACGTCCGTCATTAAGCTGGACGCGGATCTTGTCGGCGTTATTGATCACATGATTGTTGGTGAGCACGTAACCTTTTGCAGCATCAATAATGACGCCAGAGCCCAATCCCTCAAACGGGCGAGAATTTTGTTTGTCCGTCGGGAAGTTAGGTCCAAAGAAGAACTTGAATTCTTCCGGTACGCGCTGACGCTGAACCTGTGTACCTTCAACATGCACGCTGACGACGGCTGGCAAGACTTTCTCCAGCATCGGGGCCAGACTTGGCGTCTGTTGACCTTGAACCACGGCAGGCAGCGCAGCATTTGCAGCGGGAAGCGTGGACAGGGTCAAACCTATACTCATTGCCAGTGCACTAAATAGTAATGATGTTTTTTTCATTGTTATTAACTCTCTCACGGCCTGCGGATGAATAAAACGATGATATATAAACTTAAAGACACGGTGAAGAGTCAGACTGGCGATCAATGTGTAAAGTTCACTGCTGTTTCGTCAGCAGATTGTAACTATCGCTTTTTTAGTGCGTGATCGGGCGATGACAGCCTGCGGTACACATCTTAAACGTACAAGCGTTTTAAGCGTAGAACAAGAGAGGAGAAAGCGTGAGACAGAAAGCCCCACGCTTAAGGTAATTGAATGAATTACTTGCGAATCGGGCGTTCGCCCCGCAGCAGGCCTGATGCACCGTCTGAATAATCGCGCGGCGGCATGTTCACCGGGGCCTGATCGTTATCCGCTTCTGATTCGGTCAGACGATATTTAAACGGATTATCCTGACCGGGAACGTGAGGTAACAGGTTATTGGAGCTTTTCGCCATGTGTTGATAAAGCTGACGATAATCATCCGCCATGTTATCCAACAGCTCCGCACTGCGGGCGAAGTGACCCACCAATTCCTGACGATAATCTTCCAGTTCGGTTTTGCTTTTCTCCAGCTCATTTTGCAAGACCCGCTGTTGCCGCAGCTTACGGTTACCAAAGCGCATTGCGACAGCACCAATAATAATACCGACAACTAAACCTATCAGCGCATACTCCCAAGTCATAATAGCTCCTATTTTGACGTCGTTGTCCCGTAGGGTTTTTCACTTAATAATAGTCACTATAACCGTTAACCTTGCCTGAGTGGAATCCTGATACTCGATGACAGAAAGGAATGTTGACCTACCGCAGACATCAAGGTTGTTAACTGCGACGATTACGGCTTAAATCGACGACAACACACAGCAAAACACGACTAACTTTTTTCTCAGGGATTGCGATGGCAATGGTTATTCCACAGACAACACAACAGCAAGCAACACCCTTGGCGCTTTATCAGCAGGCGCTTTCCGCTGGTGAATATCAGCCGGACGAGGTGCAGCGGCAAACCGTTGTGCACCTGGAGGCGATACATCAGGCGTTATGTGAACGCGCTGCTGATGGCGATGCGGGCGCATCCGAGCGCGTGGGGAAATGGCGTAGCTGGCTGGGGCGGCGTAATAAACGGGAATCCGCGCCGGTTCAAGGGCTGTACATGTGGGGCGGCGTCGGGCGCGGTAAAACGTGGCTGATGGATATGTTTTTCCACAGCTTGCCCGCTGAGCGCAAGATGCGCCTGCACTTTCATCGTTTTATGCTGCGTGTGCATGAAGAGCTGAATCAGTTTCAGGGGCAGGAAAATCCGCTGGAGAAAGTGGCCGACGGTTTTAAAGCCGAAACGGATGTGCTGTGCTTCGATGAGTTTTTCGTCTCTGACATTACCGATGCGATGCTGCTGGCTGAACTGTTGCGAGCGCTGTTTGCTCGTGGTATTGCGCTGGTGGCGACGTCGAATATTCCGCCAGACGATCTCTACCGTAATGGACTGCAACGCGCGCGTTTTTTGCCTGCGATTGAGCTGATTAAGCAGTATTGCGAAGTGCGTAATGTTGATGCGGGTATCGATTATCGTCTGCGTACGCTGACGCAGGCACACCTTTATCTCTCGCCGCTGAATGAAGAGACGGATGCTGCGATGCAGCAGATGTTTACCCGCCTGACCGGGAAACCGTGGCAGACGCCGGGGCCAGTGCTGGAGATCAATCATCGTCCGTTATCGACACTTGGCGCGAGTGACGGCGTGCTGGCGGTTGATTTCCACACGCTGTGCACCGAAGCGCGTAGCCAGAATGATTACATCGCACTGTCACGCCTCTACCACACGATGCTGTTGCACAATGTGACGGTGATGGAAACGAAGGAAGAGAACACCGCCCGCCGTTTTCTGGCGCTGGTGGACGAGTGCTACGATCGCCGTATCAAATTGATTATTTCTGCGCAGGCATCGATGTTTGAAATCTATCAGGGAGAACACCTGAAATTTGAATATCAGCGCTGTTTATCCCGTTTGCAGGAAATGCAAAGCGAAGAGTACTTGCGTCAACCCCATTTGGCGTAACGCAGACTATGGCTTTTCGCCATTTTCGAGTGAAAAAGGGTCGATTTTTAAGAATGACTTCTCTATAATCTTGCGACCCCACGTTACAACAAAGTTTTTTTCCCAAAAACTTTATAGTGCCGGCAATGGCTATTCGAAGGGGTAGGTTTGCTGGACTTGATGGTCGTGTGAGCCTCAACTGTTTTCGAGCGTTCGGGTGTTCACCAACGTGTAACTAATTATTGGGTAAGCTTTTAATGAAAACTTTTACAGCTAAACCAGAGACCGTAAAACGTGACTGGTACGTTGTTGATGCGAACGGTAAAACTTTAGGCCGTCTCGCTACTGAACTGGCTCGTCGTCTGCGCGGCAAGCATAAAGCGGAATATACCCCGCACGTTGATACGGGTGATTATATCATCGTTCTGAACGCTGACAAAGTTGCTGTCACTGGCAACAAGCGTACTGACAAGATTTATTATCATCACACCGGTCACATCGGTGGTATTAAACAAGCGACCTTTGAAGAGATGATTGCCCGCCGTCCTGAGCGTGTGATTGAAATCGCGGTTAAAGGCATGCTGCCGAAGGGCCCGTTGGGTCGTGCTATGTTCCGTAAACTGAAAGTTTACGCGGGCACCGAGCACAATCACGCGGCACAGCAACCGCAAGTTCTGGACATTTAATCGGGATTATAGGCAATGGCTGAAAATCAATACTACGGCACTGGTCGCCGCAAAAGCTCCGCCGCTCGCGTGTTCATCAAACCGGGCAACGGTAACATCGTTATCAACCAGCGTAGTCTGGAACAGTACTTCGGTCGCGAAACTGCCCGCATGGTAGTTCGTCAACCGCTGGAACTGGTCGACATGGTTGGTAAATTTGATCTGTACATCACCGTTAAAGGTGGTGGTATCTCTGGTCAGGCTGGTGCGATCCGTCACGGTATCACCCGCGCTCTGATGGAGTATGATGAGTCTCTGCGTAGCGAACTGCGTAAAGCTGGTTTCGTTACTCGTGATGCTCGTCAGGTTGAACGTAAGAAAGTCGGTCTGCGTAAAGCACGTCGTCGTCCTCAGTTCTCCAAGCGTTAATTTCTGGCTGCTTTGCAGCGAAATCAATGCAAAAAACCCGGTGCTGGTCACCGGGTTTTTTTATTTCACCATGACTCCAGCCCGGTACTTCGCTGGACTACGCCAAGACTAGATACAACAGGTTTATCAGTAACTTAGGCGGGTTCATCATATGCCGGTGCTTTCTGAAACTTGACCCGACTTCCTCTCTGCTGGCCCCTAGAAGGCTCCTGGGAACCGGGTCTTTCTGAGGAGTCATCATGGCAAAAATCAAGCTCACCAAGTCCGCTGTCGATGCGGCACAACCACAGGCGCAGGCCGTCGAACTCCGGGATACGCTGGTGCCCGGTTTCTTGTGCAAGATTACCCCGTCGGGCCGCAAGGTGTTCATGCTCCAGTACCGGACGAACGCCGGCGAGCGCCGCAAGCCTGCCTTGGGCCAGTATGGGGAACTGACCGTCGAACAGGCCCGCTCGCTCGCGCAAGAATGGCTGGCCCAAGTACGCCGGGGTGGTGATCCCGGCGCAGCCAAGGCGGAAGCCCGCAAAGCCCCCAACGTCGAGGAGTTGTGCAAGAAGTTCATGGAGGACCACTCCAAAAAGCGCAACAAGCCCAGCACCCGCGTCGGCTATCAAGGTGTCATTGACCGGTGCATCATCCCGTTGCTGGGCCGCAAGAAGGTCCACGATGTGAAACGCCCTGACATTGCCGGACTGATGGAAAAGCTTTCGTACAAGCAGACCGAGGCGAACAAGGCGTTCAGCATCCTGCGCAAGATGTTCAACTTGGCCGAGGTGTGGGGCTATAGGCCTGACGGCACCAATCCTTGCCGCCATGTCCCGATGTTCCCGGCCGGCAAGTCCACCCACCTTATCAGCGACGAAGACATGGGCAAGCTGTTCCGGCAGCTCGACAAGATTGAGGCCGAGGGGCTGGAGAACTACGTCATCCCGTTGGCGATCCGCCTGCAATTTGAGTTTGCCGGCCGCCGTGGAGAAATCGTTTCGCTCGAATGGGAATGGATCGATCTGGAAAACCGCCGTGTCGTCTGGCCCGACAGCAAGACCGGCGGTATGTCCAAGCCCATCAGCGAGGAAGCCTACCGGCTGCTTTCGACGGCACCGAAGCAGGAAGGCAATCCTTACATACTGCCGTCGCCGCGCCATCCAGGGCAACACCTGACCACAGGCGAGTATTACGGTGGCTGGAGTCGTGCACTCAAAGCGGCGGGTGCGACGCACGTTGGAACGCACGGCATCCGCCATCGCTCAGCGACCGATATTGCCAATTCGGGTATCCCGGTCAAGGTCGGCATGGCCCTGACGGCGCACAAGACCGTGGTGATGTTCATGCGCTACGTCCACACCGAGGACAAGCCCGTGCGGGAAGCCGCCGAACTGGTGGCGAATCGGCGCAAGGCAATCACCGGCACCAAGCCGCAGCCTGCGGAGGCGACGGCATGAGCAAGCGCGAAGTCGCCGTTCCTTCGCCCGCAGCGCCTTCGGCGCTGTTGGGCGACATCCGGGCACTGATCGAGGCGGCGCGCAAGCGTGCCGCCTCGACGGTGAATAGCGAACTGACGATGCTCTACTGGCGCATCGGCCAGCGCATCCGCACGCAGGTCTTGGACGGGCGCCGAGGCGCCTACGGCAAGGAAGTCCTGCCCACCTTGGCGACACAGTTGGTGAAGGAGTACGGCGGCAGCTTTGCCGAGCAGAACCTGCGCCGCATGGTGCAGTTTGCGGCCACCTTCCCCGACGAGCAGATTCTCGTATCACTGATACGAGAATTGAGCTGGACGCACTTCATCGCGCTGATCCCGCTGAAAGACCCGCTCCAGCGGGACTACTACGCGCAGATGGCAAGCACCGAACGCTGGAGCGTGCGGACGCTGCGTGAACGGATCGACTCGATGCTGTACGAGCGCACGGCGCTTTCCAAGAAGCCGGGCGAGACGATCGCACAGGAACTAGCGACGATGCGCGATGCGCAGCGCATGTCGCCCGCCCTGGTCATGCGCGACCCGTACATCCTCGACTTCCTGGGGCTGCGCGACACCTGGCAGGAAGGCGACTTGGAGGCGGCGATCATCCGTGAAATGGAATCCTTCCTGCTGGAACTGGGCGCGGGTTTCAGCTTCGTGGCCAGGCAAAAGCGCATCCCGATTGACGACGAGGATTTTCACCTCGATCTGCTGTTCTACAACCGTAAGCTGCGGCGGCTGGTGGCAGTGGAGTTGAAGGTCGGCGAGTTCAAGGCCGCGTACAAGGGGCAGATGGAGCTTTACCTGCGCTGGCTCGACAGGCATGAGCGCGAGCCGGAGGAAGCCTCGCCGTTGGGGATCATCCTTTGCACGGGCAAGAAGCGCGAGCAGATCGAATTGCTGGAACTGGACAAGTCGGGCATCCACGTCGCCGAGTACCTGACCGCCTTGCCGCCGAGGGGCATGCTGGTAGAGCGGCTTCATCAAGCGACCCAACGAGCACAGTCACAGATCGAGCAACGCAGCAATCGAGAGACGGGGGTATGAACATTGCCAGCGTTCAACCGTTTTCTGTTACTACATGCGGACAGGGAAAATTCTGTCGCGTTCGGATGTGCGCCCTGCTGAATCAGCAGGGCGTTGTCATATATTGACTCAAAGCCACGCGCGCTCTTCTGTCGCGACCAATTGCTGCATGGCATCTACGGTGATGGATCGTGCGGCTGTTCGACGCGCCGCTATTTTCTCAGGGCTGCTTTCACCTAAAAGGCTGTCGCCTGAGCATTCGTGAAGCGCCTGCTGAAAATCGAGTTCGTTGGCGCGACCAAACAGAGCACTTTTTTTTGTGTCGTCCACCACCATGAAGCGCACGGGATTCAAACGCAACAGATCACGCCAACGCTCGTCGAAGGATACGAAGTGAGGGATGAAAAATGAACCGTACTGTGTGAGATGAGCGGTTTGTTCCATGAGTCGAAGGTGAGTCATATCCCAGGCCATTCCACGCACTGCTTTGAGTAGCTTGGGCGAAGGGTTGATAAGCGGCCCAAAGAATGGTGCAACGACCTTGCCACGTATGCCGCTCCAGATTAGGCTTAATTCCGTCGCGGGAAGGAACCCCAATTCCGATATGCAGAACTGTACAAGCTGACTAAGAATGCGCGCAGCCTCTCTTTTTCCTTCTTTACGCCACAGTGTAGAAAATCGAAGCAATAGCGCCTGAATACCGAGGCTTTTGGCTTCGTGATGCACAATGGCGGGTGCGCTATACAAGCTTGATAAAAAGGTATCAGCTTCACGCTGAAGTGATGCCTTTAGTTTTTCGATGGGGGCATCGAAATCGAACCGGCCAGGATCACTCTTGAAAGCGTCCCAGTTCAAGTGATCGAGCATGCGAAAGGCGATCACTGTATTTAACGGCCGCATGTTGCTTTCGTTTTCCCGTGCTAGACGGACGTTCTCGTAGAGAAACGGCATTAAATCAAACTGTACTCTCGGGTTCTTGGCCTTAAGCATCAGAACTTCGATTACACGGTTGCGATCGACTGGTTGGATATTTTCGCCGCTCAGTGTGGCTCGCATTTTCTCGGCGAAGTTGGAATCGAAACTCAAAGAGTAATCAAGTGGCACGGTTGTTTGCCCGCCAGTGAGTCGCGCCTGCACGCTGATGTGACGCGATATGAAAAATGCGTTGGGGCCCTCGAAAATAGGCGTGACGTAGATGTTGGACGTAGCGCCAAGTCCAAGATCAAGTTTCACGGCACCCGCTTGCTCAGTGCTAACAAGGGCTCTGAGGTCCGCGCATTCCGCTGCTCGATGAGTGGAAAGGTCATCTAGTGCGGCTTGATCGCCTGTAAGAAGAGCGCGGAACAAAATATCAATGACAGGGGGCTGGGGTAGCCTACTGGCGGATTCTGGTTCTAGTGCTAGGCACAATTCATCAATCGGCAGGCTCAGGCCATGCAGTTTCGTGATGCGTTGAGCGAGCCGGTCAGCCGAGTGGTCATCCCACTGCGCAGTAGCGACGCGGACAGGAAAGGCATTGACTTCGGGCCAATTGCGCAGGCCAGGAATGGCGGCGATCAGATCGAGTGCCTGGCCATGCTTGAGGATAAGGTTGTGGCGTTCGAGGTATGCGCGTAAGCGCTCCGCAAACACCTTGAGCTTCTGGGTGTCCATAGATTGATCTCCATCGGGCGTCGAGCCGGTGCACGCTTTGCGGGCCGCCCAAGGAATCAAACATGGAATGGGTAGGCACTGAAATACTCCGTCTTCGTCGTACCCCAAAGGGCGCGTGCGGCTGGTGACGGCAACCAAGCTTGACAATACCATGATATTCAGTTATCGCCAATTACCCCGGGTTTGTGGGATACTGATGGCAAGGCTTCGGGCAGGAGCCTGCCACCCGTCATAGCAAAGCTGTTGACAGCACTGCCGGTACATCCCTCTCTTCCTGTACATGCCATGTTCAGGTTCGAGAAGCGGCAGACGGGTGACGTTTCGTCATGAACCGGGAGAACTGTCATGTCGAGTGAAGCTATTCGACCGTCCACCTTGGACGGCATCAAACGCCTTGCCAAATCGCTTAAGGTCGAGCGAGGCATCCAACACGTCCGCGCATTGGACGACGCGGCGCAGGCGGCGGGATTCCAGAACTTTCGCCATGCGAGCAATGTGCTGCGTGCAGCAGCACCTAAAGCGGAGCGCCCACGCGCCGGCTATTGCACCTTCCTGACCGCTTACTGGAAGGACCGTGAGGGGGGTGGAAGCGGACGCGAAACGTTGACCGTCTGGCTGTCCGCGCCCTGGGCTGAGTTGATTTCATCCTCTCAGCTCCAGAATCATCGCGCATTGGTGAATTTCCGAGTCGAGGGGCCCGACCACCTCGCACGCGAGCATCTGCTACGTACTCAATCTGAGGCCCGGCGCACAGTTTGCGCTGCTGCACGTGCCTTGCATTTCATGGACGCAACGAAGCTGCGTCCATCCAAGAGCCACAGCCGCGCCTTTCCTGGTGGCCGTTCGAGCAACGCCATCCCCGGGCGCGATCACTACAGCATCTGGTACGACCGTGAGACAAAGCGTTATTTGTTTGCGGATGAGCCTTATGAGAAGGCGGTCGAAAGCAAGGTTCAGGAGCGCGAAGATTGGGTGCAGCAGCATGGCTTCGCCATCGTCAAGCCTGAATGGGCCGGTATGTACGCACCAGATGTCGGCTCACGCCTCTACTTGATTGCCGAGGAGACGAAGGGCATCCCGCTGCAGCCCATCGCCGCTGCGCTGGACAAATTGCCAGCGCCCATCGTGGAAGCAGCATGGGAAGGCGAGTCCGCACCAACGCTGCCGTACTTCGTGAGTCCCGGCACCATCGCCAAGGCGGCAGCCGAGAAGGACAAGCAGAAAACACCGCCTAAGTCGAACGGTCAGCGCAATTCGGTCGGCTATGTGCAGACTTTTGTCGGTCCGCAGCGTCGTCCAAAGGGGCAGATGCCGATTGAGGCGCATGCGGAAGTCGGTCGACTTCTGAAATCAGTGCTGGTAGCCACCTACCATCGTAAGGGTGTCTACAACCGCGTTGATGCGATCCGCAGCGAACTCGACGAATGGGTGCAGCGCGAATACAACGGCGCCGAACTGTCGAATGAGCAATTTTTTGAGTTGTACTACCACGAGTCCGGGTCGACGTTCTCCCGATCACTTCCTGAAGCCGAGAGGAAACGACACGCTGAAAGTCTGATGAAAGCAAGGAAGCTGCTGGACCAGCATTATCCCGACTGCCCGCCGCTGCGTTCACTGTTGAAAAAAATGGAGGCTGCAGTCAAGTCGCTGCGGGATTGGGTTTAAGGAGCCGTCGCAATGCCTCGTACAAAACAAGATCAGCAAGTGTCGCCATCCGTTCGTCCCGAGGCCGAGTTGGAGAGCCGAATGGCAGCGGCTCTGTCCGCAGCCTTTCCCAATATTCCCCGTGAGCAACTGGTGGAACAACGGCGCTTCACCGTGCGCCTCGGTCACGAGACACATGAGTTCGACAGCGCTGCCCAGTGGGAGAAGACTGGGCGAGCGGATGTACTCATCTTTCATGGTGGACGGCCGCTGGCTGTGGTGGAACTCAAGCGAGAGGATCTTGCGCTGACTCATGCTGACTATGAGCAAGCGCAAAGCTACGCGAATCAGTTGACGCCACGACCTCCTCTTGTCGTTGTCACGAATGGGCGCGATACCCGCATCTACGACGCCAATACAGGGCAACTTTGGTCCGGCGAGCAAGACTCCGCCAGTGCGGTGCTCCGTCTGCTTGCCAATGCCGCCAAGTTGGCGGCGGCGGATATGCGGTGGGCGACTGAAGCTTTGATGGGGCGGGAAACCGGGGTCTGGGTTCCCATCGTGCGATCTGCAACGGCGAGGCTCCTGACCGAAATGACTAATCCACCCGGCCAGTCCGATCGCGCCTTCGCCGAGCTTCTGCTGTTTCCTCGTCTCAGTACCTTCGCCGCAATCACATCAGCTCAAGCTGGGACGACCTTCACGATCGTCGAGGGTGCAGCACAGAGCGGCAAGAGCAGTTGTCTACGCGAACTCGCCTTGCGCACGCTGGACAGTGAAGACTTGGCCGTCCTGATGTTGCGAGGCTCAGGGCCTGGGCTGTTTCAGTCGCTGGCCAACTTGTTCGCCATCGAGCTTGAATGGAACCTCACCGCGAACGATGCTCGCCAGTGGCTGCGGCGGATGTCCGCCGGGCCAGCGGGGCCGGCCCTTTTGCTTGCTATTGACGATGTAGAGCCAGGTACGCCAATGGCTGCCGACCTGGAGGAACTGGCGAGCCTGCGGCCTGGCAACAAGCTCAATGTCATTTTGACCACTGATCGCGCGGAACGGCTGGTCAAGGCTCCAAACGGTCGCACGCAGACGGCGGTGGGAGATCGAGCAAAGGTCATCGAAATCGGACCCTTGAGTTTGGAAGAGTTTCAAAGTGCGCAGCGCGCTCTCGCCAATCAAAAAGTTCTCTTCCAGAAGGGGGCGGAGTACGCAGAGGACTACCGTGCGCCATGGGTACTTCGCACGATTTACGATGATGCCGCCCGTAACCCACGATACCAAGACCCGGACAGCGCCTTGCTTCTTCCTCCAGCGCTTGGCTTGGAACTTGTGCAAGCTGCGCGCCGGAGCTACGCCCATCAGGCGGACCTGCTTCGCGGCTATCGGGTGCTCGCGCGTTGCACTCTTGCCGATGAGGGTGCCCGTTCGGCCGAACTGGCCTTGGCAGCATCGAATGGGTTCGTCGTGCGACAAGATGCTCTTTCCGACGAAGCCCGCCATGCGGTGGCCGAACTCAAATCCAAAGGTGCGGTGCGCACCTATCGTCACGCAGGCAGCGAGGATGTCGTGGTGCCGACCATCCCTGCCGCCTTCCTCTCAGAGCTTGCAGATGCCGCAGGCGACGAACTTGCACGCCGCGCTGCAGTAGACCCGCAGGAAGCTGGCACTTGGCTTGGCAATCGCTTGTCCACTGTCTATCTCGGGGACATGGTCGGTGCGCAGGCGATTCGTTGCATGGCGGAGAAAACAGGCGGATTCAGTTCTGGAGTCATCGACGGCCTTCTTTCTATCGAGCCCATGGAGGAACCCATCGAAAACGCGCTGGTCGCGATGGCTGCACCAGACGGTCGGTTGATTCATCTGAAGATAGAAGGCGAAAAAGCCTGGCCGTCCAATCGTCACGGCGACGTCATCGGCGAATCTATTGATCTCGGAGAGGAGCGCCCGCACATGCTTGGCAACGCGGTGGCTTGGATGATCCTTGGACAACTTGCCAGGCTTCCCGCAGCGGCGGTTGGCGATGACAGCCAACGCATGGACGCGTTTGTTTTGCTGAACATCGGCCAGTGCCCATTCCCATTGTTACGCGCAAACGAAGAGGGACTGGGCCATCTTGTGCACGATCTCGGCGACCACGGTCGCGTCCTTTGCCACGATCAAGGCCCCATCGAGGCAGCAACGCAAGCGATGGCCGATCTATTTTCACGTCCATGGTCACACGCAGACGAGTGGGTGGATGCCGCGATCGAAACCGGGTCTCTGCCACTTTTGCATCGTTTGACTATTGCGCTGCGCACCGTGCAAATACGCACCATACCTGATCTTTCCGAATGGGCCGATGTGACGCTCAAAGAGCGCGTTCTCCCCACGCTCACCGCCGCCCTTCGAGCATCAGTCGGCGGCGAAGACGTAGGCGCACATTGACCACAAGCAGGTACTTGTAATCTATGCATGCGATGTCGCTCTCTGAGTTTCCAATTTCTGTGCTTGAACTCCACACATGGTCGTGGTGGCGACGGTTTTGGAAGCGACCGCCAGCGCTGGTACGGAAGCGGTGCGAAGCTTGGTGTGAGCTATTGGGGCTCAGGGAGGCGGTCGGAAAAGGCGTGCGCCTCAACACCCCAAAATCGAAGATTTTTGATGACTCACGCCGTCGATGGGACATCCTGGACAATCTTGACCGCGGCAATTTTACTTTGCGGAGCCGCTTTTCGGGCTTAGCCTGGGGCGCTAAGGAGGCTTTCCAAAGTCCTCATGGATCGCTAGTGCAAGTGACGATGGTGCCTCACTTTGAATGCGACGCAAGCGATATAGAGGGAATCTCCTCAAGTAAGTCGGCTGATATGCCGCACGAAAGTGTGAACGTTTTTGGTGCCTATTATATTGATGAGCAGAATCGCTATGCCAGAAAAGGAAAGCCCCCGCTCGGGCTGGATGATGCGAGCTTAAAAGAGCTTTGTTCACATGGCGAAATCCGGCTACTGCACGGACGTGGCTCCGACACGTTTAGCGTGCGAGCTTGGGATGGCCGTTTGTTCCTTGATAACAGTGGCGGATCTCATCATCTTGCGGGCGCCGTGCATGTCGCTAAGCGCATTGGCGCGCGCATTCCCCTTGCCTCGAAACTCTATCTCTACCAGCTCAACCATTTGACTGTGCAATGGCTGCTTGATGGATTTCATTTGGTATTGCTCCCCAAGGAATTGGCCGGACAGATGCTGTGGATTGTGAAGAACTTGGTAGGTTCTGGTTCGAGCATGGAGTTCCCATCTGTACTGGCCGAAGGCGCGCTTTTGGCGTTCCCTCGGGGTTCGCAAATCGCCGAGTGCGTGATGGCAGAACTATTGAGTCAGGGGCACCACGATTTAGGCAATGATTTGAGGGAGGCGCTGACTGCGCAACAGCGATTCTTGACCGAATCGACGACTCCATGGACAAAACAATTCTCATCTCCAACCTGCTGACGATGCGCTAAATGCGTGTGGTCAGGTCGTAACCTATGGATTGAGTGTTTTGAAGTTTCAGATGAACGTAGCGACAGAAGAGCGTCCCGGCATGCCGCCGTCGGGCTCGCAGGCGTTGCCCCATGCCTCGTGCCGAGTCATGGCCATGCGGCGTTGATCCCTGACGCCACTGACCAAGGACAGCAGCGTTCGATCGCATCGGCAAAGCCGATGCTGGAGAAATGACTTCGGACATTCTATTTTCGTGAGGCGTGTTGAGTCACACTGTGTCGTGCTTACTGCTAGGCTGCGTGGCCAGATGACGCGCCAGCGCCTCACGGGCGCGACGGGCCGTTTCGGCGTCCACGCGCTCTTCCAGTACCTCGGTAAGCTGCTGCAACTGACCCGCCGTGAGCCCGATGTTCATGCTGATGCGCAGGTGTGCCTGGAGTTGCGGCTCTGTGCCAGATAATGCGGAAAGCATTCCAACCGTAGCCAGTTCACGGCTAGACCAGTCGAGGTTGTCGCGCTCGAAGATGTCGCCGAAAAGATGACTGCGCAGATATTCGTTTGCCACCGGAGCGAATTCGAAGAGAGCGCCTTCGACCGGCGCACCGGAGAGCTGGGTCTGGTTTGCCTTGCCGGCGGCGAGCAGCGCGTCGCCCTTGGGGATGGTACGCGAAGGCTCCCGGCCAGGGACATCCCGAATGCCGTGCTGTTTGCGGGCATGCAACACCTTCATCAGTTCGCCCAGCGCGTTGAGACTACGCGGAAAGCCGGCGTAGGCGTAGAGCTGCACCAGAATCTCGCGGGCATCACTGATCGTAAGGCCTGCGTCCAGCCCATGTTCAAGAGCCGCGTTCAAGCCGGACATGTTGCCGGCTGCAGCAAAGGCGGCAACCGGCACGATGGCCTGCTGGCGCATGTCGAGGCTTGCTGCGGCCTGCGTGGTGCTGATTCCGACATTCACGGCACTTCCCCCAGTTTCGTTCGATGCGTCCGCCGATGCGCAGACGAGATTGAGCGCCATGACCATCGCGCCGGCGTAAACGGCCGAGCGGCCGCGTTCAGTGTCCCTGGTATTGCTCATCGCTGACTTTCTCCATCCATGCCACATTCTTTCCATTCACCATACTGATCACCGCCAGGCGCTGGCCTGCCGGATGGGTATGCCAGACCGAGCACGCACCGGGCTCGAAGGTAATGAGTCCATCGGAGGCCCTGATGTACTCGTCCGCCAGTGCTCCGCTGGCATGAGCAGCGAAAAGGAAGATTGCGGCCATTAACGACAAAAGCATTGACATCGCTTTTCTGGGGACGACTTTAGACAAGCGGACGACCTTCTACCGGATAGCCGGGATCGGTATAGCCATGTGTGGAGGTATGGCCCGGTGGAACGAGGCTGTCGACTAGCTTCTCGTCCTCATCGGTGAGTGCGAGCGACAGTGCAGGCAGATAGCTCTGCCATTGCGCTTCGGTGCGGGGGCCCGTGATCGTTGAAGCCACCGCAGCGTTGTTCAGTACCCAGGCGAGAGCAAAGGCCACGGACGTGGTGCCACGCTCGGCCGCATGAGCCGCGATGGTCTGTGCGATATGGATCGACTCAGCTCGCCACTCAGTCTGCTGGATGCGGCGGTCTCCGCGGGCCACGCGCGAATCGACAGGCGGCGGTGCATCGAGTGCGTACTTGCCGGTGAGTACGCCACGCGCCAGCGGGCTGTAGGAAACCACACCCAGTCCATAGTGGCGTGCGGCCGGCAGGTGCTCCACTTCGGCGGTGCGGTCGACGATGTTGTAGAGCGGCTCGCTCGCCACCGGGCGCTCGATGCCGAGCTGATCGCACAGGCGGACCACCTCGGCAATACGCCATCCCTTGAAGTTGGAGAGGCCGAAGTAGCGCAGTTTGCCCTGACGGGCCAAATCGCCGACGGCACGCACTGATTCTTCCAGTTGCAGACCAGGAATTGCACGGTGGAAGTAGAGGATGTCGAGGTAGTCGGTGCCCAGACGCTTCAGACTGGCCTCGACCGACTGATAGATCCACTTACGCGACTGGCCCTGTTCGTTGGGCCCTTGCGCAAAGGGAAAGCCAAACTTGGTGGCTAGCACCCAGTGGTCACGGTGCGCAGTAATCGCGCGGCCGACGATCTCTTCCGAGCGACCTGCATGATACACGTCAGCGGTGTCGATGAAATTCACGCCAACCTCGAAGGCCTGGCCGATGATGCGGGCCGAAGTGACCTCGTCGGTTTCTCCGCCGAACATCATACTGCCCAGACAGAGCGGTGAAACCTTTAGGGCGCTGCGCCCGAGATAGCGGTAATCCATGCTTGATCCTTCAGGCCGGGAGGAGTCATGTGCCGCCGACATCAAAGGAGCCGGCGAACGGCGCCACTCTCGCACGCCACAGGAAGAATTCTAGAAGACTGGTCATTCGTTGGTAAGACTGTAAAATCTGGATGCACCTGTGAACAGGATTCACCAATGGCAAAAGAAAGCCTCGACGATCTGCAAGCCTTCTTGGTCGTTGCGCGCGAGCGCAGCTTCACGCGGGCCGCTGCTCAACTGGGTCTTTCCCGCTCGGCACTGAGTCACGCGATGCTGGCGCTGGAAGCGCGTCTTGGCGTGCGGCTGCTCACGCGCACCACCCGCAGCGTGTCTACCACCGAAGCCGGCGCGCGACTCTTCGACGCCCTCGCGCCGAGGCTGGACGAGATTACGCTGGAGCTTGTCGCGTTGGGCGCGCTGCGCGAGAAGCCAGCCGGCACCGTGCGTATCACCGCACATGACCATGCCATCACCACCGTGCTCTGGCCGCGCCTGCAGCCGCTGCTGGCTGAGTATCCCGACATCAAGGTCGAATTCAACGTCGACTACGCCTTTGTCGACATCGCCGCCCAGCGCTTCGATGCCGGTGTGCGCGTGGGAAATCGGGTAGACCGCGACATGATCGCGGTGCGGATTGCACCCGATCTGCGTATGGCGGTGGCGGCTTCTCCCTCCTATCTCGCAGGCAAGACCGCACCGCATACACCGCAGGAACTCACCGGCCACCGCTGCGTCAACCTGCGCCTGCCCACCCACGGTGGGCTCTATGCCTGGGATTTCGAAAAGGACGGTCAAGCCATCAACGTTCGCGTGGACGGCCAGACTACGTTCAACAACACCTTCCTGATGCTGCAGGCAGCCCTCGATGGCTTTGGTTTCGCCTTTGTCCCGCATGACCTGATGCAGCCGCATATCGACTCTGGCCAACTGTTGCCGGTGCTCGAAGACTGGTGGCCCACCTTTCCGGGCTACCACCTCTACTACGCAAATCGCAAACAGATCGCGCCGGCGCTGGCGCTAGTGATCGAAACATTGCGCTTCGACTCGGATCGATAGCGCGGAAGCGGGTTAGGCGATACTACCTTGCAGCAGGAAGAGTTGCCTTGTCGGCAAGCAGTACAGTATCGGTCTCGATCAATTTCCGAGACCGGATCATCTTCTGCGTGGTCTCGAAATACTTCCTGAAGTGAGGCGTATCACGATGCCGAAGGTAGGCCTCCTCATTTGCATAGATCTCGATGAAGCGTAGCTGCGACGGGTTGTCTTTCACGGCCACCGAATAGAGCGCAATCACGCCGGGTTCGGTACGCACCGCCGCGTGCATACCTTCGGTTACCGCCGCCTTGAACGCGTCAAGCTGCGCCGAATCAATCTCAAGCTCGGCAATCCGCAAAATCGTTCCAGCGGGCTGCTCGGCCAGACTCGTTCCCGCCGAGAAAATCATGACAAGCGCGGCCACAAGATTTCGGATACTGGATTTCTTCACACATATCTCCTTACAGACTGGTTGTGGATTTACTTCGACACCGGCGGAGCCACCGAGGCTTCCATGATATAAGCGTTCGTTTCGCCTGCGGCATGCCGGATGGGTTTTAGTTCGGCATAGGTCAGCGAGTCATACCAAGCCTTCGCCTGCTCCAAACTATCGAACTCGATGACAATCATGCGTCCCATGGGAGCCACACCTTCGAGGGGCAGGACGGATCCACCACGCACCACATACCGGCCGCTGTACGGCGCAAAAGTCGACTCGACTCGGGTACTGTAGGGTCGGATCGCAGCCGAATCCCGTGGTATGAAATCCGCCACGTAGAAGGCATGTGGCTTGACCTGTGCCGGATCCGCCGCCCACGAGGCCGGATGGACGAAAGAAACACACAGTGTCGCGATAAGGACTGCACCCGACTTGATACTCATAGTTTTTTGCTTCTCTCATACAGGGGAGCGTTCAGTATTGCAAGGGAGTCCGCTTCACTGGAAGAACACCCTGGTTCAGCGACCACTGAAACTCGACTCATCAATCTGGTCTGGCGAAAAAGACCTCAGGTACTCTTCTCCGGAAACCCCGTCTTTAGCGATGCCCAAGGAACATCCGGGCCGCCGGTCGCTTACCTCAGCATGGTCAGCCGTGGCAGTTCAACGCCCTGAGAGGCGCAACATAGCTTCCGGATAGCGCGCGCCCTGAATGACGATGTCGGCTTCGGCGATGGCGCTCAGGTCGGACGTATCCAGCGTGAGCTGTAGTGCGCCAATGTTCTCTTCGAAGCGTTCGAGTTTGCGGGTGCCAAATAGCGGCACGATCCAGGGCTTCTGCGCCATCAGCCAGGCCAGTGACACCTGCGCCGGCGTAGCACCGTGGCGCTCGCCAATATGGCGGATCAAATCAACCAGTTCCTGGTTGGCCCGCCGGGCCGACTCGGCAAAGCGCGGCGTTTGGGCACGGATATCGGAACTGTCGAACTGAGTCGCGGTGTCAATCTTGCCGGTGAGGAACCCCTTGCCCAGCGGGCTGTAAGGCACCAGACCGATGCCCAGTTCCTCTAGTGTGGGGATCACTTCAACTTCCGGCTCACGGGTCCACAGCGAGTATTCGCTCTGCAGCGCGGCGAGTGGCTGCACGGCATGCGCGCGGCGAATCGATGCCGCGTTGGCTTCTGACATGCCGAACCAGCGCACCTTGCCTTCGGCGATCAGGTCCTGCACCGTGCCGGCCACCTCTTCCATCGGCACCTCGGGATCCACGCGGTGCTGGTAATAGAGGTCGATGTAATCGGTGCGCAGGCGGCGCAGGCTGCCTTCAACGGAGCGGCGGATTTGCGCGGGCCTGCTGTTGACGCCGCCGCGATGCACACCGGTGTCCTGATCCACGTCCCAGCCGAACTTGGTCGCGATCTTGATCCTATCGCGCACCGGTGCCAGGGCTTCGCCGACCATTTCTTCGTTGGTCCAAGGGCCGTAGACCTCGGCGGTGTCGAAGAAATCCATGCCGTGATCCACAGCCGCGCGGATGAGCGCGATCATCTCGGCGCGGTCCGGCAGTTCGCGCGCCTTGCCATAGCCCATGCAGCCCAAAGACAAGGCCGAAACCTCCAGCCCCTGACCAAGTTTGCGTTTGATCATGATGCTCCTCGCTCTGTTGCGTTCAGGAAATTGTGGCGGCCACCGGCTGCGCCAGACGCGCGGCAAGTACCTTACTGAAGCCGGCGAGTTTGCCTTCATCCGCGCCCATGGCTTCGAAGAAGGCCAATGGCTTCGCGAAGCGCATGCCCACATACAGGGCGCTGGCTCTCAGCGGCGTGAGCACCTCGTCCATGGAACTCTGCACCAGCCCTTCGGCCGAATAGGTGAATTCGGATGCGCCTGCAGTGACCACCGCCAGCAGTTCCTTGCCCTTGAGCGCCTTGCCATCAGGGCCAAAGGCCCAGCCGTAGGACCAAACCTGATTCATGTAGGCCTTGAGCATCGGCGTGAGGTTAAACCAGTGGATCGGGAAGAGATGAACGATGCGGTCGGCACGCTCGCATGCTTTCTGTTCGGCGGCCACATCGAAGGCGGCGAGGTCGCTGCCGTAGAGGGCTTCGAGATTGCGCACCTCGACTTCCGCTATGCTGCCGACAGCCTTCTGCAGCGCTTTGATGACAAGGGACTGCTCGGGATAGGGATGGGAAGCAATGACGAGGGTTTTCATTGGAAATGTCCTTGGAATATGGAGGATGTTCAGGCGATGCCTTCGACGAAATAGGCGTGGCTCTCGGCCGCCGCGAGGCGATAGCCGAGGATGGCCTGGTAGACCGGCGAGTCGTGCCAAGCGTGGGCCAGTTCCATACTGGGAAAACGCAGGATCACGATGCGCCCGAGCGGCGGCTCGCCTTCAATGGTTTGCGGCAGGCCCCCGGCGACGATGCGCTCGCCGCCGAAGGGCTTGTAGGTTTCGGCCACCTTCGCCTGATAGGGCTTGATGGCTTCGGGGTCGTGAATCTTCACGTTGATGACGAAATAGGCGGGTTGGTTCAAAGCTTGTTTCCTTGCTGTTCAGGAGCGAGATAGAGCTTGCCGTGGGTAAGGCGGCCTTCCAGCGCGCGGTGCGCGTCTGCCGCCTGATTCAGCGGATGCGCGGTGGCTTCAGGCGAGCGCAACCAGCCGGCCTGCAGTCCGTCAAAGATGCTCGCGGCACGGTGCTGGAATTCGCCGGGCTCGGCGATGTAGCTGAACACCGAGCCGGCGGCGATGCGCGTGCAGGGCACGATCAGCTCGCCCGGATTGATCGCCGGCGCCGGGCCGGATGACACGCCGAAGCTCACCGCCATGCCGCCGCGCGAGAGCCCCTTCACCGTGCTGGCAAAGGTCGCCGCGCCAATCGAATCGAAAGCAAGATCCACGCCACGGCCCTCGGTGAGTGACATCAGCTCATCGAAGAAGCGGTAGTCGCGGCCGTAGTTGATCACCGCGTCCGCGCCAGCCGCGCGCGCCACGGCAGCCTTTTCCTCGCTGGAAACGGTGCCGACCACCCAGGCGCCCAGATGCTTGAGCCATTGCACCAGGAGCTGCCCGACGCCCCCGGCGGCGGCATGCACCAGCACGCGGTCGCCGGGCTGGATGGCGCGGTATTCGTTCGCAAGGTATTGCGCCGTCATGGCCTGGAAGATCAGCGCCTGCGGCACGGCGAGCGCTTCCGGCACCGCCACCAACAGCTCGGCGCGCAGCACAAGCTGGCTGGCGTAGGAGCCGCGGGCATTCATCCACGCCACGCGCTGCCCGGGCTGCAGGGCCACGTCCTCGCCCACCGCGCGCACCCGCCCCACGCCTTCGAGGCCGGGGGTGAAAGGCGCCGGCATGGCATGCACGCCCGCGCCCTTGCGCAGATTGATGTCGAGAAAATTGACGCCGGCTGCTTCCACATCGACCAGCACTTCGCCCGCTGCGGGGGCAGTCAGGTCGGGAAACGGCTCGACTACCATGTACTCGGGTCCACCGAGCGCCTTGACGATGACGCGCTGCATGGCACGCTCCTGTGTGTTGAGACCCGCCGGCTCGCAGGCCGGCAGGCGAGATGAAGGGTTCAGAGGCTGGCTGCGTAGACCTTGCGGCTCAGCGCCGGGGTCACGTCGCCGTGCTCGCCCAGGCTCACCATGCCGTGGGTTTCGACGGCGGCGACCAGCGCATCGATCGCGTCCGCGCCAACACCGTAGGCGGAAAGCCGCGTGGCTACACTTAGGCTTTCGAAGAATTCGCGTGTCTTGTGGATGGCCAGATCAATGCGAGCATCTTCGCTGCCCTCAGTGAGCTGCCAGACACGCTCGGCGTACTGCAGTAGCTTGGCGCGCTTGGCCTCCCGGCGCAGCTCCAGCATCGAGGGCAGCAGCACGGCCAGCGTCTGCCCGTGGTCCATGCCGTGCAGCGCGGTCAGCTCATGGCCGATGATGTGCGTGGCCCAGTCTTGCGGCACGCCGGTGGCGATCAGGCCATTGAGCGCCATGGTCGCGGCCCACATCAGATTGGCGCGCGAGTCATAGTCCGCCGGCTCGTGTACTACCTTCGGCCCGATCTCGATCAGCGTCTGCAGCAGGCCTTCGGCAAAGCGATCCTGCACGCGGGCGTCGACCGGGTAGGTCAGGTACTGCTCGACCACATGCACGAAGGCATCGACCACACCGTTGCCCAACTGGCGCGCCGGCAGGGTGTAGGTCTTAATCGGATCGAGGATGGAGAACTGCGGCGCGACGAATGGGGAGGCAAAGAAAGCCTTGGTGTGCGTGGCCTTGCGGGTGACCACCGAAGTGTGATTCATCTCCGAACCTGTGGCCGGCAGGGTCAGCACCACGCCCAGCGGCAGGGCGCTCTGCACCACGCCACCGAAGCTCTCCAGAATTTGCCACGGATCTCCTGCGAGCGGCACGGCAGCCGCTACGAACTTGCTGCCATCGATCACCGAACCACCGCCCACGGCGAGCAGGAAGTCGATATGCTCGGCACGCACCAGCTCCACCGCACGCAGCAGCGTTTCAAACGCCGGATTTGGTTCGATGCCACCGAACTCGAACACCGTGCGTGCGCCCAACGCGGCACGCACTTCAGCCAACGTACCGGTGCGCTCTGCACTCTGGCCACCATAGAGGATCAGCACGCGGGCGGAGGCCGGCACCAGCTCGCTGAGCCGGGCCACCGTGTCCTTACCGAACACGATGCGGGTGGGGTTCTGGAAATCAAAGTTGAGCATGGCGAAGGGCTCCGGAAGAAACTGCGATGCGTGTATTCTGGGTGCTCGCATTGATTACCGGAATGCCACGTGTGGTTTATTATTAATAAACCAAAGGTTACGAATCCACACTCCTTACTAGGCTCACCATGGACTCTTCCCAGCGCGTACGCGCCATCCTGTCTTTCATCCAGGTCGCCGATGCCGGCAGTTTTGCCGGTGGCGCGCGGACGCTGGGCATTTCTCCGGCAGCCGTGAGCAAGAATATTGCCGGGCTGGAAAAGGCGCTCGGCGTGCGCCTCATGAACCGCACGACGCGCACCCTGAATCTGACCGAAGAAGGCAGCGCCTTTCTGCGACAGGCGCGCATCGCGCTGGATGCATTGGACGCCGCGACCGATGCGGTAATCGCCCATCGGGCCACCCCTTCCGGCAAGGTCCGCATTTCCACCAGCGTCGGCTTCGGGCGCGAACAGCTGGCGCCGACCTTGCCAGGGCTGCTGGAAAAATATCCGGGGCTGGCGGTGGAAGTGGATTTCGATGATCGCGTGATCGACCTTGTGCATGACGGCTACGACCTCGCCTTGCGCGGTGGGCGCATTACGGATTCGTCCCTTATTTCCCGCCCTGTCTGCCAGCTCAATATGCTGCTGGTGGCTTCTCCCGCGTACCTTGAACGCTACGGGGTGCCGCGCAGCCCGGCCGAGCTGGCACAGCACCGTCTGCTGGTGCGGCGCTTTCTGGGTGGGCGGGTTTCGCCCTGGCATTTCAAGGCGCCGGACGGCAGCATCACCACGCTCGACACCGAGCACGCCGTGATGACAATGTCCTCTCCTGAGACGCTCGCCCAGTCAGCGCTGGCTGGCGCCGGTATCGCGCAGGTGGGGGTACACCACGCCTGGCAGCATTTGCGCTGCGGTGAGTTGAGGGCGGTGCTGCTGGATTCGCATGACCCGGGCAGTTATGAAATGACGCTTCAATACCCGCATCGAGCGCTGGTCGCTCCACGGGTGCGAGTGACCGTAGAGTATCTGCTGGATGTGTTTGCGAAGCTGGAGGAACTGAACGTCCCGCTCGGATCACTGCGCCAATACGCGGACTGAGCGATTTCCCGGGGAGCGCCTGGAACAGGCGCCTCCTACTCCATCTCTCTTCAGTCCTAGACATCGGCGTATCCGCGCGAGATGGTCAAGGGATCGCCGGCGTTCAACACCGCAGCGGCGATTTTTTCCATAACCATCCCTCGGGCCTCGCCGCGCCATCGCGGGCTGACGTGACGAGTTTTGCAGAACGCGGGTTACTGCAGCCCGAGGGGGCATCGCCCCTTTTTGCTTCGTCCGAAATGCCGCTGCGCGCTGCGCTTGCCCTCCAGGGGATCGGCTGGGCAGCCCATCCCCGCCGCACTTTGTTTGGCGCCCCTGCAATGCAGCCGAACAGGCTGCTCCTGATCGGCCACCCCCCCTCCAGCTAGGCG
Source organism: Pectobacterium quasiaquaticum (assembly GCF_014946775.2). Classification (NCBI taxonomy): domain Bacteria; kingdom Pseudomonadati; phylum Pseudomonadota; class Gammaproteobacteria; order Enterobacterales; family Pectobacteriaceae; genus Pectobacterium; species Pectobacterium quasiaquaticum. Next base: position 341,735 of record NZ_CP065177.1, read on the forward strand.
TGCCTGCGGCACGCAGGGACGCTCGCCGCGCGGCGTTGGTTTCAGCGCATCTCCTGGCCCATCGGCCGCTGTTCGTCTTTCCCCAAGTTCATCGCTTTTTCCCGCGACCGTAGCCTGCGGCGCCTGGCCGTCAAGGCGCGCAGGGCCGAGTCCTCGCTGCGCTGCGGGCCGCACCAACCCTGCGCTTGCTTCCTTGACAGCCCGTCCCTCGCTGGCCCGGTTTTTCGCGGGCGATGAACTCAGGAAAGACGGCGGCAAACAGGGACTGGCCCAGGTCTCTGCGCCGAACCAACCGAGGCCACAACGGGCTCCGAATCTTGGAATCCGGTCAGCTTTGAAACCACAGCAGCAACTTTTTTGGAGAAAGATCATGCAACTCGCATCCCGTTTCGCTTCCCGATCCCCATCGCTGCGTAGCGATTCCCCACTGTCCGATGACCAAATCCGCCGCGTGGCCCCGTCCATCTTCGCGGACGCCCCGCATGAGAGCCGTTCCGAGCGGTATAGCTACATCCCCACCGCCGCCGTGCTGACCGAACTGCGCAAAGAAGGCTTTCAGCCCTTCATGGTGACGCAGACCCGAGTCCGCGACGAAGGCAAGCGCGAGCACACGAAACACATGCTGCGCCTGCGTCATGCCAGCCAGATCAACGGTGCAGAAGCCAATGAAGTCGTGCTGCTGAACTCGCACGACGGCACCAGCAGCTATCAGATGCTGGCCGGGATGTTCCGCTTCGTTTGCAGCAATGGCCTTGTCTGTGGCGACACCGTGGCAGATGTGCGCGTACCCCACAAAGGCGACGTGGCCGGACTTGTCATCGAAGGCGCTTATCAAGTGTTGGGTGGCTTTGAGCAGGTGAAGGAATCGCGCGACCTGATGCGCGGTATCACGCTGGACGATGGCGAATCCGAAGTGTTCGCCCGTGCAGCGCTGGCCCTCAAGTACGACGACCCGGACAAGCCCGCACCCGTCACCGAATCGCAAATCCTGATGCCGCGCCGCTTCGACGACCGCCGCCCCGACCTGTGGAGCGTGTTCAACCGCACGCAGGAGAACTTGACCAAGGGCGGCTTGCATGGCCGCACCGCGAATGGCCGTAGGCAGAGCACGCGCCCGGTACAGGGCATTGACCAAAACATCCGTCTGAACCGCGCTCTGTGGCTGCTGGCCGATGGCATGCGCGCCCTCAAAGCTTGAAGCGTCCCTCCCGCCGGAGGGGCGGTTTCCCCTCCATTCCTTGTTTCATTCGATTGGAGATACACGATGAACGCCACTACCCAAACCGAAGCCCGCACCATCAACACCGCCGCCGCTATCCCGCTGGAAGCTGCCGACCCGAGCAAGAACCTGATTCTGGTTCCCCTGTCGCGGCTGGTGCTGCGTCCCACGGGCCGCAACGTGCGCAAGACCCCGTGCATGTCCATCCCCGAACTAGCCGCGTCCATTCAGCGCGTGGGCCTGCTGCAAAACCTCATCGTGATTGCCGCCGCCGATGGCGAGCATTACGAAGTCGTGGCCGGTGGCCGTCGCCTTGCTGCCCTCAAGCTGCTGGCGAAGAAGCACCGCATCCCGAAGGAATGGGAGGTGCCTTGCCTGTTGGTGGCCGATGGCACGGCTCGCACCGCCAGCCTCACCGAGAACGTGCAGCGCGAAGTCATGCACCCCGCCGACCAGTTCGAGGCGTTCGCCGCACTGGTGGCCGAAGGTCGGCCCATTGAGGACATTGCGGCGGATTTCAGCGTGACGCCGCTGGTAGTGCAGCGCCGCTTGAAGTTGGCGAATGTCTCGCCGCGCCTGATGGTCGACTATCGCGCCGATGCCGTCACACTCGATCAGTTGATGGCGCTTGCCATCACCGACAACCACGCCGCGCAGGAAAGCGCGTTCTACGATGCGCCAACGTGGCAGCGCCATCCGTCCAACTTGCGCGAACGTCTCACCGAACGCGAAATCGACGCCTACCGGCATCCGCTGGTGCGCTTCGTTGGGCTGGATACCTACGAGCAGGCTGGCGGCGGTGTTCGCCGCGACTTGTTCGCGGAAGGCGATGCAGGCGTATATCTGGCCGATGCTGCATTGCTGGAAAGGCTGGCGCACGACAAGCTGGCGGGCATCGCCGCCGGGGTGCGCAGCGAAGGATGGGCATGGGTGGATGCCACGCCCGGCGTGACCCATGCCGATCTGCACGCCTTCCAACGTGCCCCGAGGGAGCGCCGCGAACCGACCAAACGTGAGGCCCAGCGCATCGAGAAGCTGCAAACCAAGATGCAGGAGGTGGGCGAAGCCCTCAATGCCGCGCTGGACGCGGAGGACGAAGAAAAGGCCGACGCGCTGCAAGAGGAAGGCGAAGCCTTGGGCGAACAATTGCAGGCGCTGGAAGATGGTTTGCAGGACTACAGCCCGAACGTGAAGGCCGCCGCCGGTGCCATCGTCACCATCGACCGCAACGGCGAGACCGTCATTCATCGCGGGCTGCTGCGCGAGGCCGAGGCCAAGGCGTTGCGCACGCTGGAACGGCTGCGGCAGGGTTTCGGCAGTGATGAAGCCGAGAACGACGACGAAGGCGAAACGGCAGATGAAGCGAACGCACCCGCCATGTCCGACCGGCTGGCGCAGCGCTTGAGCGCACATCGCACCGCCGCGCTGCAAATCGAAGTTGCCCGGCATCCACGAGTGGCGCTGGCTGCGCTGGTGCATGGCATGGTGCAGGCCGTCTTGCAGGGCAGCAACTACGGCCACGACTTGCCGTTAGGTGTGCACCTCACCGTGCAAGACAGGCTGGAAGGCATGGCCCCGGACTGGCCGGAATCGTCCGCCGCTCTCGCACTGCGCGAACTGCAACAGGCATGGGGTGGCAAGCTGCCCGAGGACAGCGCCGAACTGTTCGCCGCACTGCTGGCGATGGAGCAAGACGAACTGGTCACGCTGCTGGCCCTGTGCGTCGCCTCGACGGTGGACGTGGTGACGCCTCGCGCTGCGCAGCGCCAGCCCGGCGCGGAACTGGCGCAGGCCGTTGGCCTCGACATGGCGGCATGGTGGAAGCCGACCGCCGAGGGCTATTTCCGGCATGTGCCGAAGGCAACGATTCTGCAAGCCGTGGGCGAATATGCACCGGAGCACGTCACGCGGCTGGCGAAGCTCAAGAAGGCGGACATTGCCAGCGAAGCCGAGCGGCTGGCCGATGGCACGGGCTGGATGCCCGCCATCTTCAAGGCAGAAGGCCCGGCGGTGCAGGAAGCCCCGGAGGCTACCGAAGCTGTGGCGGAGGAACCGGCCGAGGCGCTGGCCGCTTGACCCACGCTGAAAGGCAAGCGTCCCGGCATCGACCGGGGCGCTTTGCTGGGAAAGAAACCGCCCGTGACTCGCACCACCGCCAGCACCGGCCCCAAGCCACCCCGCCTTGGGGCCGGTGGATACCAAAAATCCGGGTGCGGCCGTGGCCGCGCCCGGTGTTGAAGGGCAATTGCGGAATCAGAACGCAATCGGCTTCGCTCTGACTCAGGCACTAGAGTTGAAACTACCCAAAGCAGCCCCATCTGACTGCTTTCGTGTTTAACATGATGTTAAACGAGACTTTATATAGGGGAGATTTACATGAAATTGGCTGAAATTTTAAGGGGGCTGGATGCCGACGCGGAGCCAGAGGAAATTTCTGTTCTTCTTTCGTCCAATGCTCTTCGCCGCTGCAATCTGCAAATCACGTTAGAGAGCATCTGGATGCCTTCAGGGAACAAGGACTGGATGTACCGCGTAGACCCCGAAGATCCAAGAATTCCCCTACAACGTCACATCCACATCGCCAAGAACAAGCACACCAGCGCAAAGAATATGCAGGCATCGTGGAATGCTGACGGTACGCGTCATGACAGGAGTTCTTTCAATACCTCTGTTGGTAGTGCAGAGCGCGTGCGGGACATCGCCAGGAGCGTTCTGGGGATCCCTCCAAACATCACGCTTGAAAGCATTGATAACGTTCAATCTGACAATGTTTTGATTGACGACATCTCGTTTTCTTCGGATGGGAAGATCGCCTACGTGGCCCTTCGCATATCCTAAAAATTGCAGGCAGCGAGCGTGTCGGCGCGGTGCGCCGCCGGGCTTTCGGGCTACGCCCCGTGCCGTCTTTGCCGTCACGGCCATTCGGCTCTAATCCCTCACGCCTTCGCGCCTGCGGCGCTGCGCGCTTCGCTTGCCTCCAGGGGATCGGCGCAAGGCCCATCCCCGCCGCACGCAGCTTGGCGCCCCTGTGAAAGCGCCGAACCGGCTTGCACCGGATCGGCCAGACCAGTGCCCCACCACAATGGACGGGGTGCGGGGCAACGCCCCGGCTTGCTGCGGCAGGTTGTGTAAATGCGTGCCGTCCTCAATGCTGGCGGTTCGTCGTCCCTACGTCATGACATACGATTCACGGACACGCCGCCCAGCCTAGCTATGGAGCTTCCACACCACGCCTCAAGCATGCCGCCGCAGGATGCGGCGGGATCGTTTGCGCTTTCCGTTGGGGGGCTTGTCAGCATCACAGGGGCAAACCGGTGAAGCAGTCTGGCGGGGCTGTCGAGTCAGCCCTGCCTCCTTGCGGAGCAATCGGCCCATGCGTCCTTGGCTTGTCGTGAATCCTGGCGGGGGCACGGCTACGCCTTGGGCTTCATGGCCGCAACCGTCCGGTGCAAACAATTCCCCCTGCGCGGTCACTGCGTTCGGCGCATTCCTCGCGGGACAAATTCTTTGCGCCTCCCGGTCCTCCACTGCGTTTCGGCCGCAAGCGATGCGACCCGCCCATCCACCGCCTGACGGATCACAACAAGGACGCGATGGGCGCGGCCTTGGTTAAACCGCAAGGAGAAAACATCATGGCCACCATCGGCACCTTCACCGCAGACAAAGACAGCTTCACCGGCACGATCCGCACCCTGACGCTCAACGTCAAGGTCAAGCTTATCCCCAACGAAAAGGAAAGCGAGAACGCCCCCGACTTCCGCGTCCAGGCGGCAGGCGGCTACGACATCGGCGCGGCGTGGAAGAAAGTCAGCAAGGCCGAGCGGCCCTACGTGTCCGTGACCCTCGACGATCCCACGTTCCCGGCGACGATCTATGCCCGCCTGATCGAGGAAGAGGACGGCACGCACAACCTGATCTGGTCGCGCAGCAAGCCCCAGGCAGCCTGAAGGCCGCCTCAGCGCCCCGCCCATTGCGGCGGGGCAGCCGTGCTCTGCACGGCAAACCTACGACCGGGCCGCCGCGAGCTGGCTTTCTGTTTCGGTCATCAGCACCGAGGTACTGCATTCAAGCGCGCCGGCGATCTTGAAGATGATCGCTAGCGTGGGCATGTGCTCGCCGCGCTCGACCTTTCCCATGTGGGAACGCTCGATGCCGGCTAGATTCGCCAGCAACTCTTGCGCGATCCCGCGTTCCGCCCGCAGTGCGCGCACCGCCGCGCCGAAGGCTTGCGCCAATTCGGCATCGAAGGTGGTGGCACCGGTCGGCCGACCGGGTTGGATGGATCGCTTCTGCATAGACAGAAGCGTCCAATTTCGAGACAATTAAAACCACGTTATCTTTAACTCATTGGTTGGAGTGTCGTCCGCATCCGTGCTTGTACGGAAACCCGTATCGGCGGATTTCAACAGAACCGGGAAACCGTATCCGTGTCTTGCCTGACTTCCACAATTCCGCTTTTGCATTTCTGTGTCAGTACGGATTCGACGGCTTGCGTATCTGTGTTTACCCACGAAAGCACCCATCCGGTTCGGTGCTTCTGCGCTTTCGCGCAAAAGCGGTTTCGTGCACTCTCGGTTTTGCGGGGTTCCTGACCATGATCCAGCCTCTCATCACCGCCGACGAGCGAGCGCAACTGCTCGCCAACGGCCAAGCACGTGCGGCAGATCGGGGCATCGATCCGAAACCCGTGGTGCGGCTGTTCACGCCGGATGCGCACGCAACCTGGTTGCTGGCTGCGCTCGATCCGGCTGATGATGATACGGCCTGGGGCCTCATTGATCTCGGCATCGGCATGCCGGAGTTGGGGACGGTCAAGTTGTCCGACTTGGCAGGCATCGTCGGGCCGCATCAGCAGCCCATCCGACGTGATCTGTATTTCCGAGCATCGCGGCCGCTATCGGAGTATGTCCAGTTGGCGCAGATCGACGGTTCGATCCCCGACTGATCGAGCCGCATGGCCCCGTAGCGCGGGCCATCCAGACACAGGCCGTTGCGGCGCATTGTGTCTTTTTTGGTCTTATTTATGACATTGGCGATCTAAATCGCCACTCTTGCGGCAAGGCGACGCGCCCTGACCGAAAAGGACATGACGCACAGCAAGACTTGCGGCAGGGTCTCCTCTGCTGTACCCCATTTCAGGGTTATGCAGCCGTCGCATTCGGACAGTTCACATAAAACTTCGGAGCCAATTAGTCTTGACACCGCTCGTTACAACTTAAGTGTATCTCTTTGCTGGGTGCGCGTTGAGGTTTCGATGGTGTAGCTCCTGCGTACCAAGAACCGTGGCGACGATCCCTGCCCAACAGGAGGTTGCGTCATGACTGATCGAAGCACCGAACCTTGGTATCCCACTGCCGCGTATCTCTACGTGCTGCACCTGGATGACCTGGCACTGGCCTGGGAGTATTTGCGCCGGCATCCCGACTACCGCCACGACTGGTTACACCGTCGCCGCCAACTGGAGGCTGCCCAAAGTTGGGGGCTGCGCATGCTGGAAGACCCGGCCCTGGATGCGCGCGACGCGCATCCGGCCTGGCTTCCCGGCCATCCCTGCACCGCGCAGCTTCACCCGGACATCGACCCGCCACCGGATGCCATCGCGTTCGAGCTGTGGCGCATTCCCGGTCAAAAACACCTGGTCCACGATGGCCGACGCCTGATGCTCGCCACGCGCTGGCCCGGCTGCTGCCTGCGCCTGACGTTGGCGCCAAGCCTGGAGGATGGCATGGCCTACGTCTATGCCATCCGCGCGTGCAACATGCCTTGTGCACGCCATTGCACGCTCCGGACCGAACTGGACAAGCTGGCCGTAGCCGCCGAAACCACGCCTGCGGCAGCGGCTCGGCCCCGGCCTGCGCCAACTGCGTTGCAGGAGCTGCACACCTTGCAGGCGCTCGACGCCAACCTGGCAGGGGCATCCTTGCGTGAGGTCGCCGAAGGCCTGTTCGGTACCGATGCCGTCGTGCACGGTTGGTATGCCGATGGCGGCTTGCGTTCCCGCGTGCGCCGTCTGGTGCGACGCGGCCAGGGCCTGATGCGCGGTGGGTATCGCCGCTTGGCGCAACTCCAATGAATTGAGCAGGGTCGTTTTGCATCCCCCGCAAAACGACCCTCTACGAGACGCATCGCTTTCTTGAGACTGCCTCCATCTGGCCGCGCGGTGCGGCTGGACTGTCCTAACCGATGGAGGCTTACCCGATGCGACCCGCTCCCTTGCGGCCTGCTGCCGCGCCCGCCACGCAGCAGAAATCCGCTGCTGCTGCACAACCCCAACGCTACCTGACCAACGACGAGGCCGCCGAATACCTGCGCTTGTCGCCACGCACGCTGGAAAAGCAGCGCGTGATCGGCGGCGGCCCGCGTTTCCGCAAGTTCGGCCGTCGCGTCATGTACGCGGTGGCCGACCTCGACGTTTGGGCCGACCAGCGCAGCTTCGAGGCCACGTCCGATCCCGAATACGCCGAGCACCACTCGGCCGACAGCCGTGCGCGCTGATCGGCGCTTCGCCGGTGGCTATCTCCATGTCCAGCCCATCGCTGCCACCCCGATCATCGGGGCAGCGGCCAGCGCAGGAGCGGGAACAGCTCGATCTGTTCCGCGCGCTGCCGGGCGACATGGCGCCGCGCGACAGCCAGGATTTGATGGCCTTTCCGTTTTTCTCGCTGGCGAAGTCGAAGCGCGTCCAGCCGATCGACTTCCGCGCCGGCGGCGTGACGATCCGCGTGGAGGGAACGCAGGAGCACGGTATCGCCACGATCTGGGATGCCGACATCCTGATCTGGGCAGCCAGCCAGATCGTGGAAGCGCGCGATGCGGGCATTCGCCCATCGCGCCTCATGCGCGCCACGCCCTACGAGATCCTGCGCTTCATCGGACGCGGTACGTCACTGCGCGACTATCAGCGCCTCAAAGCAGCCTTGGATCGGCTGCAATCGACCACGGTAGCCACCTCCATCCGCGAGACGACCGGGCGGCGCCTACATCGCTTCTCGTGGATCAACGAATGGAAGGAACTGGCCGATGCCCGCAGCACTCCGCTGGGCATCGAATTGATCCTGCCGGACTGGTTTTTTGTCGGCGTGATGGATGCTGCGTTGGTGCTGACCATCGACCCGGCCTATTTCAAGCTCACGGGTGGCATCGAGCGCTGGTTGTACCGCCTGGTGCGCAAGCACGGCGGCAAGCAGCCGGGTGGCTGGCAGTTCGACTTCAAACACCTGCACCGCAAATCGGGCAGCACGGCGAAGCCCTACGACTTCGCCTGCGACTTACGCGCGCTGGTGGCGCGGCAGTCGATGCCGGGCTACGTCCTGGGCATCGAGCGGATGCCGGACGACGGGGCCGAACTGCTGACTTTCCGGCCCGTGCTTCGGACGGCACGGGGATAACCGGTGGAAAAACTGTGAATGGCCTCGTGCTATCAGGCGTGCCGGGTATCGTGCTATCGGGCGTGTCCCTATCGTGCTATCAGGCGTGCGAAACCGCCGAAAACCCAATAACGGTGCGGGTTTCCAGTCCCTCTAACTTCCCTAACTTAAATTCTTTAACTAATAAAAACAGCGCGCCGTTTCGGTGGAAAACTGCCAAACGGCCCTGCTCACAGGGAAGAAAAGCCGGCTTTCCAGAAAGGAGGGCCAGGTCATGATCATCGCTTTGCTCAATCAGAAAGGCGGCGTGGGCAAGACCACGCTTGCTACACACATCGCCGGAGAGCTGGCCATGCGCGGCCAGCAAGTCGTTCTGCTGGATGCCGACCCGCAAGGCTCGGCGTTGGACTGGACGCAGCGGCGAGCACAGCAGGGCTTGCCACGCTTGTTCAGCGCCGTAGGCCTCGCACGCGAGACGCTGCACCAGGAAGCCCCCGAACTGGCACGCAGGGCCGATCACGTCGTCATCGATGGTCCGCCACGTATCGCCGCGCTGGCGCGCTCGGCGCTGCTGGCAGCCGAGCGTGTGCTGATCCCGGTGCAGCCCAGCCCCTATGACTTGTGGGCGTCGGCCGAGATGGTGGCGCTGATCCGCGAGGCACAGGTATTTCGACCAGCACTGCGCGCAGCCTTCGTCATCAATCGACGCGTCAGCACGACCATCATTGGCCGCGAAGCACGCCAGGCATTGACCGACCAGCCGCTGCCTGCGCTGCGTTCGGAAGTGCACCAGCGCATCGCCTTCGCCGACAGCGTAGCTGCCGGGCGGCTCGCCCGTGAAACGGCGCCAGACAGTGCGGCCGCGCGCGAGATCACCGCACTGGTCGATGAACTGCTGCGGTGGCCGACATGACTGGAACAAGCAGCAAGCGCGTCGGCATCGGAGTACGGCCACCAGCGAACCCGCACGCAGAGGCGTGGGTTCGCCAGGGGGAAGCCAACGACATCCAGAAAGGCGACCTCTACACCGCACGCCTGACCCTCGACATCACGCCCGCGATGCGTGCGCGCATCAAGGTGTCGGCCTTCACGCAGGGCGTGACGGTGGCCGAACTGCTGCGCGCGTTGCTGGAGCGCGAATTCCCGGAAGTTTCTACGGAGTGAACACCATGAATGCTCACGCCTTGCCAGGCACGGTTGCACCACCAACTTCACTCGCAGAACTCGTTGGCCGAGCCGGCACTGCACCATTGACCCGCGTTTCGCTGGCCTACATTGAGCAGCGCATTGATATCTATCTGCGCTTCGGCGAACCGATGCGTACGATCCGGCTCGACCGCTGGCGGCGCGTCGCGATGTTCCCGCCGGGCGCTGTGTTCTGCCGTATCCGCTGGCATGCCAACGACTACGGTACCGTGCGCTGGCAGCTCATGGTGATGCAGGCTTGCACTCTATTGGATGCGGCGCAGCGCATCCCCGGTGTGCTGCCCGGCGCGCGCCTGCTGCTGCACGCCGAGGGAGAACTCGCCGTGCGCGCCGTGCTGGCGCAACTCGACGCCATCGAGGCGCAAAGCATCGTGCCCGCCGACGTGTCGCCCGCGTATTGGCGCACGCTGGGCAACCGGCTCGCCGCACGCTTACCGCTGCCAGCCTACACAACCGAGCGGCATGCCGCCTGGCTGGCAGGGAGGGCGCTGTCATGACGGTGCTTTCCACATCTGGCACCACGCCGCATCCTCTCTCGCGCAGGCGCGCTCACCTCGTGCTGGCGGCGTTGTCCGCCTGCGGGCTCGCTGCGCTGGCCTGCGCGTCCTTCCTTCCTGACCACATGCGGCCGCTGCCACGCCTGACCTACAACCCGTCCGACAGCGTAGCGGTCGGCTGGTATCGCGTCGATCTGCTCGACCACCAGGCCGACTCGCTGCCAAGTCCGTTGTCCGTGAACAGCATTGTGCTTGTGCCGCCGCCGGCCGAGGCCGGCGTGCTGGCTGCGCAGCGCGGCTATCTGCCGACGCGCGTTCCATTGCTCAAGCGCGTGGGTGCGATTGCACCGCAGGAAGTGTGCATCGCGGGCGGCATCGTCCGCATCGACGGCGTGCTTTCGGCCGCTGTGCTGCGAACTGACCGACTGGGCCGTCCGCTGCCGTCGTGGCAGCAATGCCGCCGCCTCGCACCGGGCGAGCTGTTCCTGTTGAGCGTGACCAATCCGGCGTCGTTTGACAGCCGCTATTTCGGGCCGGTTGCTGCATCCACGGTGATCGGTGTTGCGCATCCGATCTGGTTGGAAACACGTCCATGATGGCCGCCGATTCGCTGCACATTTCCGTGCACTTCATCGTGCCATCCGGCATGTCGTTCCGCTGGTCGTCGCCGTGTCGTTGTGCGTGCAGTGCTGGTGCCGATCCTGCGTATCGTGCACCGCACTTCGCGCAACCTCCAGCGCCGTCCTCCTACGTGCAGGCGTCTTGCCTCGAACACACCCGGCCGGTGGCCGTGGCTGCGTTCGCCGGTGGGCTGGCTGCGGGCAGCGCAGCACCGCCGGACCGCCAACGCCCAGAGCGAAAGCGAAGGGCAAAGGCGGAAGGCAAGATAAAAGGTCGCGGCACATGGCCGCTTGAAAACCTTGTCTGCACGTGGGGGTGGCGCGGCACGCGCCAAGAGGCGGCAGCGTGCCGCGAGAGTGCGCAATGCCGCATCTGCATTGGCGAAGGCGCGTGCTTTGCCCTCCTGGCTGCGCTGGTCTTCGATGGAGGCACCGCATGAGCAATCAAGACGACGAGCGCTTCCAGCTGCGGCCTGGCGTGCCGAAACAGCGTGGCGACGCCTTCATCAGCAAGGTACTACGCCAGACCAACAAGGCCGGTGCCAAGCTCGGCAAGACGGTCGGCAAAGTCGGCCATCGGCCCGGTTCCCGGCTGGGGCGCGGCCACGTCGCGGCCCGCTTTGCCGGAGCCTCACTCACAGCCAACGCGCGGCGTGTGACCATCAAGACACGACTGGTTAATCTGCCCAAGGCAGGGCCGCGTTCGACTGCCTCACACCTGCGCTACATCGAGCGTGAGGGAGTCGATCGTGAGGGCGGGCCGGGTCAGGCTTACGGCCCGGCGACCGACGCGGCGGATACCTCCGCTTTCGAGGAGCGTGGGCGCGAGGATCGTCACCAGTTCCGCTTCATCATCTCGCCGGAGGACGCCGAACAGCTCGATGACCTGCACACCTATACCCGGCACCTGATGGCGCGCATGGAGGCCGACCTTGGCACCCGGCTGGACTGGGTGGCGGTAGATCACTGGAACACCGACAACCCGCACACCCACGTCGTCTTGCGCGGAAAGGACGACACCGGTAAAGACCTTATCATTTCCCGCGACTACATTGCCGAGGGGATGCGCCACCGGGCTGCCGAACTGGCAAACGAATGGCTGGGGCCGCGCACCGAACTGGAGATCGAGCGCGCCACGCAGCGCGAAGTCGACCAGGAGCGGTGGACGAGATTGGATCGCACCTTGCAGCGTGAGGCCAAAGACGGTCTGGTGCTGCCGGAGACGTTGGCCGAACCCCGGCTGCAACGCCAGCGTCAAATGCTGATCGGCCGCCTGCAGCACTTGCAGCGTATGGGTTTGGCGACCGAACAGCAGACCGGTACATGGGCTATCCACGCCGAGGCCGAGCCGACCCTGCGGGCCATGGGCGAGCGCGGCGACATCATCCGCACCATGCAGCGCGCCATGAGCGGCAAGCAACGCGATCTGGCCGTATTCCAACCCGGCGAGGATGGCCGCTCAATCGTCGGTCGCGTCGTCGGCAAGGGACTGGCCGACGAGTTGTACGACAAAGGCTATCTGATCGTTGATGGCACGGACGGCAAGGCGCACTACGTCGCGCTACCGCCACGCTCTGAGCTGGAGCAATATCCGACCGGCGCCGTGGTGGAAGTGAAAGGCTCGGTCGACATGCGCGCTGCTGACCGCAACATCGTCGCGCTGGCCGTCGATGGCGTGTATCGCACTGATCATCATTTGGCCGTCGCGCAAGGTCAGGCCAAGCCCGACCGTGATCCGCGTGAGGTGGTGGCGGCGCACGTGCGTCGACTCGAAGCCCTGCGCCGCGCCGGCATCGTGGAGCGCGTTGCCGAAGGCGTCTGGCGCGTGCCTGGTGACTTGGCCGACCAAGGCCGCCAGTACGATACGCAGCGCCTGGGCGGTGGCGTGGCGGTGGAGCTGAAATCGCACTTGCCGATTGAACGGCAGACCCGCGTAGTCGGCGCGACTTGGCTGGATCAGCAGTTGATCGGTGGGGGCAAGGGACTAGGAGACCTGGGCTTTGGCGCCGAGGTGAAGGACGCACTGTGTGAGCGCGCCGAGTTCTTGACCGAACAGGGACTGGCCGAACGTCACGGTCAGCGCGTGGTCCTGGCACGTAACCTCTTGGCGACGTTACGCGGGCGCGAGCTGGTGAAGGCTGCGCAGGACATAGCGACGGAAACTGGTTTGGAGCATCGTCCGGTGGTCGAGGGTCAGCGTATAGCTGGTACGTATCGGCGCAGCGTCATGCTGGCCAGTGGGCGTTACGCAATGCTCGACGACGGCGTAGGGTTCAGCCTGGTGCCGTGGAGGCTCGCAATCGAACAGCGATTAGGACAGCAGATTACAGCAACGGTGCGAGGGAGTAGTGTCTCCTGGGAAATTGGTGGTCAGCGAGGACGTGGAGTTAGTTAAGCATCTTGCTGCAGTCTGGTTAGATCCGTACAGCGTTTTTTGCCTGTTCGCCGGTCGGTGAGGTCACCGACCGCATCGAATACCGCCGTCCTCACGATCCAGCTCCCGCGTCGATCCGACCGCAGATCGCAATGACAGCGGCGTCCGCAATGCCGGCCAATTCCTCGCGTCCACTGCCCGTTCGTGCACGCACAGCCAGCGTTTGCAGCATCGCCGAAGCGACGACGGCAGCAGAGGTCGGGTCGACACCACCATTCAGCTCGGCCTTCGATCGCTCGAAGCGCTCGCGAAAAGCACGGTCAACATCCGCAACATAGCCCGCCGCAACCGCGCGCGTATTGGGATCGCGAAGCGACTCAGTGACCGCTGTACAGATGACGAAGCATCCCCGCGCGCCCATAGATCCCGCCAGTGTGCTCTCCGCCGCTTCGATAAGAAAGTCGCGGAGCACTTCACGCAACGGCGCGCTGCTAGCCATGCGCTGTCGAATTCCTTCTACCGACCACATCCTGTTTTCCTGAAGCGCGCGCAAGTAGAGCGCATGCTTGTCGCCGAACGCCGCATACAGGCTTGGGCGATTTAGCCCGGTCGCCGCAGCGAGATCATCCAGTGAGCTCGCTGCATAGCCATAGTTCCAGAACACGTCACGCGCACGCTCAACCACTTCGGTCTCGTCAAACTTTCGCGGGCGTCCGCGGGGGCGTGGAGCCTCCTGCTTTGTTTTTTGTACCATTTCGCAAATAATCCTTGATCGTTTGATTTATGTTCGATATAGTACATAAATCGCGACTTGGAGTCATTACCTAAATCCGTCGCGCCCTCCCGCCGGAAGTATCTCCGGCGACCTATGTTTACGATTTTTTGCCCATGGAGTTAAATATGAAACAGTATCCCGTCTACCAGAATCCCTATGGCGCCCTCCACATCGGCGCTGACACCGTCCTCAAGCTGCACGCGATCCCGCTCGCTGAAAATGACTTGGCGTCTTACGTAGCCAGCCTGTCACCCTTCGCCTCGAAACTTCAAGCCTATTTCCGAATTTTCGGTGTCAAACACGAGCTCGTTGCTGTGCCCGTCCCTGACGTTGGTCCGCGCGGCAAAGTGCCCTTCATCAGCGTCGGCGATACGCAAATTGCTGACAGCGGACTCATCATCGATTATCTCAAACGAACCCTAGGCGACCCCGATGCCCAGCTGACTGCCGAGCAGAAGGCCTTGGGTCAAATGGTTCAGGGCACGCTTGAAGATCACCTCTACTGGGTCATCATCTACTACGAGTTCTTTGACCAAGGCGGTTGGGACTTCCTCATGAAGACTATGGTCGGCGATCCTATGGCGTTGCCTGCCGAGATCCAGGAAGCTTTGCGGGTGCGTCGGGAAGACTTCCGCAAGCGCTGCTTCGACCAAGGCATTGCGCGCTTTACTGAGGCCGAGATCATCGATAAGGCAAAGAAGGACCTAGCAGCTATTGACATCCTCATTGGCGACAAGCGCTTCCTGCTAGGCAATGATCGTCCTAGCTCTTATGACGCGGTTGTTTTCGGCTTCACCCAAGCGTTTTTCCAAGCGCGTGGCATGCACCCAGAAATTACAGACTTCGCACGCACGCTGCCAAACTTGGGGCGCTTCATCGCGACCGTTACCGATGAGTGGTATCCCGAGCTGAAACTTTCCTTCCAGCCCGCGTAACCGTTTGCTCGATTGCATCGCGCCGAGTGGATGCGAACCGACTCTATTTAAAGGGAGAGGTGTCTATTGCACGTATGTACCAACAGTAATTCTGCGGATACATAGTCAAAGGAGCTGCTCAAGAGAGGTTCGCACTCCGCCTCCTGTCGTAATGCTAATACGGCGGCAATCGCTACGCTCCTCAGGCGAGAGTCTAATGCTTGTATTGATGCATAGCTTTCGCTGTATGACGCTCGGGGCAGGTTACAACCGCATGACCTAGAACTGATCGCGCTTTGATCGCGTCAAGTGCGCCAAAGGAGGAGCATGGAAATCCGTCATCTTCGCTGTTTCATTGCCGTGGCTGAGGAACTTCATTTTGCGCGAGCTGCGGAACGACTGCATATTGAACAATCCCCATTGTCACGCGCGATCAAAGATTTAGAGGAAGAACTGGGTGTGGTGCTGTTCGCCCGTACTACGCGCAGTACGAAGTTGACCCGTGCGGGAAATCTATTCCTAGAACATGTTCCACGCGTGTTCACAGCTATGCAGCAGGCACGCGACAGCGTAAAAGCTGCTGCTAACGGCTATCACGATCAATTGCGCGTCGCATTGTCAGATGGCATTTCAACTGCGCGCTTTTCTGCCTTCCTGGCACTGTGCCGGCAGGAAGAACCCGAGGTCGAGATTCGTCTGTCTCAAGTACCGCTTTCACAGCAAATACGGGGGCTGCATGACGATCTCTATGATGTGGGATTTGCCCAATCCGATGAAGTCGGCGAACGCATCATCGCCGAACCGGTTTGGAGAGATCCTCTCATGGTGGTCGTGCCCGCAAGGCACCCATTGCTCGCTTACAAACGAATCCCTCTGGATGAAGTACTGCGCTACCCGCTCGTTTTGGGTGATCCACAAATATGCGAAGGGTACGTGCGTCAAGTAGATCGGATATTGCGCCAAGCAGATCAGGAACCCCTAATCGCAGAACGAGTAGCGTCATATGATTTGATGATGGTGCTGGTGTCAGCTGGCTTTGCCCTTGGATTGGCGGGAGCATCACATGTGGTCACATGCCGTGAGTCGGAAGTGGTGGCGCGGCCTTTGGCCGGTCGTTCTAAGGTACTCACGACCTACCTGCTGCGCCTGGAAGAAGACCCCTTGGAAACGACGACTCGTTTCATTGAGCGTGCGCGTGCTGTCAAAGAATTTGATGACAGCGCATCGACATCATTTCCATCCACCGACGCACCGGAGGAAAACGAGCCATGAAAAAAATCATCCCACTTTTGCTCACCGCAATGCTGGTCGCTTGCGGAAAACCCGAGCCACCCGCAGCGAGCAACAACTCGGCGCCAGTTGAAACGGTCGAATCTCTCGCTGCCAATCCTGAACGGTTGAAGACACTGCGCCAGCAATGCAAGACGGACCGCGTGAGACTTGGCGATGAACTCTGTAACCGAGTGGCCGAGGCGACGAGCCGACGTTTTCTCGGCGGCGGCAAAACACCCTACACGCCGCTGAAGGAGCAACCCAAGTTCTGATCGTGGGCGACACACCACGGAATTGCATTTATTTTCTCGGCACGCCGCAACACGCCTTTGCTTGCGGCGTTTATATTGGCTTTTCACCTGCATGAATTGATGCTTTTTGAAGCGCATTTGTCCCGATAACGGTCTTTGACCGGCCTTGCTCCACCTCCGATCCTGATGACAACGGCACGTCTTCGTGCCACTCGCCATGTGGGAGAAATCGGAGGACAGGATGCAAGGTCAGGGTGTGCTGTTCGGGCAGATCGCCGTTGTTTTCAGCATCGTGATCGCCGGCGTGTGGGGTGCCACACAATGGACAGCCGCCGCCCTGGGCTACCAACTACGCCTGGGTTCGCCCTGGTTCGATTTCTTCGGCACGCCGGTCTATCACCCCTGGCGGCTGTTCGAGTGGTGGTTCTTCTTTGATGCCTATGCGCC
Organism: Pectobacterium quasiaquaticum; assembly: GCF_014946775.2. Lineage (NCBI taxonomy): Bacteria > Pseudomonadati > Pseudomonadota > Gammaproteobacteria > Enterobacterales > Pectobacteriaceae > Pectobacterium > Pectobacterium quasiaquaticum. Next base: position 358,677 of record NZ_CP065177.1, read on the forward strand.
GCATGTCTTTGACATCGGCGGTGCGATTGCAGGCGGCAGCGGCTTGGTCGCTGTCGTTGTTGCCATCGGCATGTCGGTATGGCGTTCGCGACAATCGAAGCTGGTCACGACCTACGGTTCGGCGCGCTGGGCTGATGCTACCGACATTCGCAAAGCCGGACTGAATCAGCCTGCCGGTGTTTTCCTCGGCCTGCATGACGGCCAGTACCTGCGACACGAAGGCCCGGAGCATGTCCTGACCTTCGCACCGACGCGCTCCGGCAAGGGCGTCGGCCTCGTGGTGCCAACGCTGCTCTCCTGGCCAGCGTCCGCTGTCATCCACGACATCAAGGGCGAGAACTGGACCATCACCGCTGGCTGGCGCTCGCGCTTTTCGCACTGCCTGCTGTTCAACCCCACCGATGCGAAGTCAGCAGCCTACAACCCGCTGCTGGAAGTCCGGCGCGGCGCGCATGAGGTGCGCGACGTGCAGAACATCGCCGACATCCTGGTGGACCCGGAAGGCGCGCTGGAGCGCCGCAACCATTGGGAGAAGACTTCGCACGCGCTGCTGGTCGGCGCCATCCTGCATGTGCTCTACGCAGGTGAAGACAAGACGCTGCGCGGCGTTGCCAACTTCCTGTCCGACCCGGCGTGCCCGTTCGAGCTAACGCTGCATCGCATGATGACGACGCGGCACCTTGGCGCAGATCAGGGAAATAAGCCGCACCCCGTCGTCGCCTCGGCCGCACGCGAGGTCTTGAATAAGTCGGACAACGAGCGCTCGGGCGTGCTGTCCACGGCCATGTCCTTCCTCGGCCTGTACCGCGATCCAACCGTGGCCGAAGTCACCTCGCGCTGCGACTGGCGCATCGCTGACCTGATTTCGGCCAAGCATCCGGTATCGCTGTACCTGGTCGTGCCGCCGTCCGACATCAGCCGCACCAAGCCGCTGGTACGCCTGATCCTCAACCAGATCGGTCGGCGCCTGACCGAATCGCTCGACGGCAGCGACGGCATCGCGCGGCGCCACAAACTGCTGTTGATGCTCGACGAGTTCCCCGCACTGGGCCGACTCGATTTTTTCGAGACGGCCTTGGCCTTCATGGCCGGTTACGGCATTCGCAGCTTCCTGATCGCGCAGTCGCTCAACCAGATCGACAAAGCCTACGGCCAGAACCATTCCATCCTCGACAATTGCCATGTCCGGGTGACGTTCGCCACCAACGACGAACGCACCGCCAAGCGGATTTCCGAGACGCTGGGTACTGCCACGGAACTGCGTGCCCAGCGCAACTACGCAGGACACCGGCTCGCACCGTGGCTGGGTCACCTGATGGTGTCGCGGCAAGAAACGGCGCGGCCATTGCTGACGCCAGGCGAGGTGATGCAACTCCCGCCGGACGAGGCCGTCGTGATGGTGTCCAGCGTGGCGCCGATCAAGGCCAAGAAGCTGCGCTACTACGCCGACGTGAACTTCAAGCGGCGCGTACTGCCGCCGCCCGTGCTGGCAGCCAGTCGCTACGCCGACGCACCGCCTCGGCAGCCCGATGACTGGAGTGGTCTGGCAATCCCCACCGTACCAACAGCACCTGCCGCTACGGTCTTGAACGACGGCGAAACCAGCACCGCCGATGACGGCGGGCCACGCCGTCAGCCGGAGCTGTCTGAAGTCACCGAGTACCACCCCGAACAGGAGCCTGCCAGCAACGACCTGGCACTGCTTGATGACGACGACTTGCCGCTGCCGCTTCCTTGCCAGCTCGACCCGGCCATGCAGCGCACGGCCCGGCTGGCCTCCCTCGACCCCGACGATGGAATCCAGCTATGAGCCAATACCGCCTCAACCTGTTCATTCCGCCCGAGCACGCGAAGCGCCTGGACGAGCTGGCCGCCAAAAAAGGCGTGTCCAAGTCGTCCATCGTCGCGGCGGCACTGGCGTCCTGGTTGTCGCCCGACGCAGGCGATCAGCGCGAGGCAGCCATCGCTAAACGACTTGATCGACTGTCACGCCAGTTCGAGCGGCTGGAGCGCGATCAGAACATTGAGATCGAGACGCTGGCGCTATTCGTTCGCTACTTCCTGACCGTCAGCACGCCGGTTCCCGAGGCGCATCAGGAAGCGGCCCGCGCCCAAGGCAAGGCGCGTTTCGAGCAGTTCGTCGAACAGCTCGGCCGCCACCTGATGCGTGGGCGCAGTCTGGTGCGTGACGTGGTGGAGGAACTTCAACCCGACTCTGCGCGGCTGGACGAAGCGGCAGCTTTGGCCGAAGCCCAGGAGCGTGCCTCATGAGCGCGCAACCGGAATCCTTTTCCGCCACATCGCTCGACCGGCGCATCCGCATGCTGCGCACGGCCATGGGGCCGGTGATCGCCGCCGCGCTGGAAGACCCGGACGTGGTGGAAATCATGCTCAACCCCGACCGGTCATTGTGGGTCGATCGCCTGTCCTCCGGCCGCGCACCGTTGGGCGTGGAACTGTCTGAAGAAGACGGCGAACGCATCATCCGGCTGGTCGCAGCACACGTCGGTGCGGAAGTGCATCGCGGCCAACCGCTCCTGACCGCCGAGTTGCCCGAGACGGGCGAACGCTTCGAGGGCATTCTGCCACCCGCTGCACCGGGGCCTGCCTTCGCGCTACGCAAACGGGCCGTGAACATCATCGGCCTGGATCGCTACGTGGCCGACGGCATCCTGTCCGCCCCACAGGCCGAATTCCTACGCCATGCGGTGCGCGAGCGGCAGAACATCCTGATCGCCGGCGGCACCAGCACTGGCAAGACGACGCTGGCGAATGCCTTGCTCGCCGAGATTGCCTTCACCGGCGACCGCGTGCTGGTGCTCGAAGACACCATCGAACTGCAATGCGCTGCCCGCGACCACGTGCCGCTGCGCACGCGTGCGGGCGTCGTGTCCATGACTGAGCTAGTGCGCGCCACGATGCGGCTGCGCCCCGACCGCGTGGTGGTCGGCGAAGTACGCGGCGGCGAGGCGCTGGATCTGATCAAAGTCTGGGGCACCGGTCACCCTGGCGGCATCGCCACCATCCACGCCGGCTCCGCGCTGGGCGCGCTGTTGCGCCTGGAGCAGTTGGTTCTCGAAGTCGCGGTGAATCCGCCGCGCGCTCTGATCGCCGAAGCGGTGAACGTCGTCGTGTTCATCGTCGGCCGTGGCCGCAAGCGCCGCATCGAAACCATCGCCCGTGTCACCGGCTTCGACGGTGCTGGGTACCAGCTCGTCGATGGCCTGGCGGACGCACAGGAAACGCCATTCCCAGAGCTGCTGCCGCTGTCTTCCATCGTTCCTTCCGCCGTTCCTTCTCTTTCCCCCAACCCCTCTGGAGACCTGCCATGACGTATGCCCATGCTTTCCGTATTTCTGTAAATCCGGCTTCGATCTTCACTCGCTTGCGCCGGCTTGCCGAGCCCGTCCATCACGGCCTGCTGTTGGCCGCTGCGATGCTGACGATGGCAGGCACCGCGAAGGCGGCCGGCTCCTCGATGCCTTGGGAAGGGCCGCTGCAATCCATCCTCGACTCCATCCAGGGGCCGGTGGCGCGGATCATCGCCGTCATCATCATCATTTCGACGGGCCTAGCGCTGGCCTTCGGCGACACATCAGGAGGCTTTCGCAAGCTGATCCAGATCGTGTTCGGTCTGTCCATTGCGTTTGCCGCGTCCTCGTTCTTCCTGTCGTTCTTCAGCTTCTCCGGCGGGGCTGTCGTATGAGCACGGCCAACGACCTGCCGGGCTTCGAGATTCCGCTGCATCGCTCGCTGACCGAGCCGATCCTGCTGGGTGGTGCGCCGCGCACCGTGGCGATTGCCAATGGCACGCTGGCTGCCGCCGTGGGCCTGGGCCTGCAACTATGGATTCCGGGTTTGGTGCTCTGGATCGTCGGCCATTCGCTGGCGATGTGGGGCGCGCGCGTCGATCCGCAGTTCATGCAGGTGTTTGCCATGCACCTGAAGCACAAACCGCTGCTGGACGTGTGAGGACCATGCCATGTTGAACCTCGCCGAATACCGCCAGCGCCCAGCCTTGCTTGCCGACTGGCTGCCCTGGGCCGGGCTGGTCGCACCGGGTGTCGTGCTGGACAAGGATGGCAGTTTCCAGCGCACGGCGCGCTTTCGTGGGCCGGACCTGGACAGCGCCACGCAGGGCGAGCTGATTGCCACCACGGCACGGTTGAACAACGCACTGCGTCGGCTTGGCTCTGGCTGGGCGTTGTTCGTCGAAGCCGAACGCCGGCCTGCAGCGGACTATCCGCACTCGGATTTCCCGGAGCAGTTGTCCTGGCTGGTGGATGAGGAGCGGCGCGCGACCTTCGAAGAATCTGGTCACCACTTCGAGAGCGGCTATCACCTCACGCTGCAATACCTGCCGCCGGAAGAATCGCGCGCACGGGCGGCCAAGATGCTCTACGAGAACACCCCCACGCAAGGCGTGGACTGGCGCGAACGCCTATCGGCCTTCGTCGCCGAAACCGACCGCATCTACGACTTGCTGGACGGCGTGATGCCGGAGATCGACTGGCTCGACGACAGCCAGACGCTGACCTACCTGCATGCGACCGTTTCGACACACCGCTACCGCATCGGCGTACCGGAGGTGCCGTTCCATCTCGATGCACTACTGGCCGATGCACCGCTGGTCGGCGGTCTCGCGCCCATGCTGGGCGACCAGCACCTGCGTGTGGTGACGGTGCGCGGCTTCCCGACCTCGACCTGGCCGGGGATTCTGGACGACCTCAACCGGCTCGGTTTCGCCTACCGCTGGAGCACGCGCTTCCTGTGCATGGACAAGGCCGAGGCCGAAAAGGAGTTGGGCCGCCTGCGCCGACAGTGGTTCGCCAAGCGCAAGAATGTCCTCGCGCTGCTGCGCGAAACCATCTTCCAGCAGGAAAGCCCGCTGGTCGATACCGATGCCAGCAACAAGTCCGCCGATGCGGATTCGGCCTTGCAGGAGCTGGGCAGCGATCAGGTCGCTTTCGGCTATGTCACCGCGACCGTGACCGTGCTGGATGCCGACGCCAACGCAGCCGACGAGAAGCTGCGGATGGTGGAACGCGTCATCCAGGGGCGCGGCTTCGTCACGATCCCGGAAACGCTGAACGCCGTGGAGGCCTGGCTGTCTTCGGTGCCGGGCAATGCCTACGCCAATGTGCGCCAGCCCATCGTCTCGACACTGAATCTCGCGCACCTGATGCCGGTGTCGGCGGTGTGGGCCGGGCCGGAGAAGAACGACCACCTCGATGGGCCGCCGCTGATCGTGACGCGTACTGAGGGCGCCACGCCGTTCCGGCTGGTGACGCACATCGGCGACGTGGGGCATACGTTGGTGGCCGGGCCGACCGGCATGGGTAAATCGGTTTTGCTGGCCACGCTGGCGATGCAGTTCCGCCGCTATCCCGGTTCACGTATCTTCGCCTTCGACATGGGGCGCTCGATGCGCGCCACCATTCTCGGACTGGGCGGCGAGCACTACGACCTCGGTGCCGATGGTGCGATTGCGTTTCAGCCGCTCGCGCGCATCGACCGGGAGGGCTATCGCACCTGGGCTGCCGAATGGGTCGAAGGTCGCCTGCGGCAAGAAGGCATTGCGGTTGGCCCAGACGAGAAGGCGGCCATTTGGTCGGCGCTCGTCAGTCTTGCGGGCGCGCCCGTGGAGCAGCGCACGCTCACCGGCCTGTCGGTGCTGCTGCAATCCAACGTGCTGCGTCAGGCGCTCGCGCCTTACGTGCTCGGCGGTGCGCACGGCAAGCTGTTGGATGCCGACAGCGACCGGCTGGGCGCGGGCGACGTTCAGGGCTTCGAGATGGAGGAACTGATGCACAGCAAGGCCGCAGTATTGGCCGTGCTGGGCTATCTGTTCGCGCGCTTCGATGAGCGTTTCGACGGCGCACCGACACTGCTGATCCTCGATGAAGCCTGGCTGTTCCTGGACGACCCGGTATTCGCGGCGCGCATTCGCCAGTGGCTCAAGACGCTGCGCAAGAAGAACGTCAGCGTCATCTTCGCCACGCAGTCGCTGGCCGACATCAAAGACTCGACCATCGCGCCCGCGATCATCGAGAGCTGCGCCAGCCGCATCTTCTTGCCCAACCCGCAGGCCACCGAGCCGCAGATTCGCACGATCTACGAGGGCTTCGGGCTCAACAGTCGGCAAATCGAGATCGTCGCCACCGCTCAGCCCAAGCGCGACTACTACTACCAGTCGCGTCTGGGCAACCGCCTGTTCGACCTGGACCTCGGGCCGGTCACGCTCGCCTTTGCGGGCGCTTCGACGCCTCAAGACCAACGCGCTATCGACAACGTGCTGCGCGATGCCGGAACACCGGGCTTCGCAGGTGCTTGGCTGCGCCATCGCGGCCTCGATTGGGCGGCCGACCTGTTGCCGTCCGCTCCCTCGGCCGCGTCCTTCCTTGCTTCCCAACCTCTGGAGGTTTCGCCATGAAAATACGTCTTCTTGCCGTCGCTGCCGCCGCCTTGATCGGTGTCATGCCGGTTGCCCAAGCGCAATGGGTCGTCATCGACCCCACGAATCTGGCCCAGAACATCCTGACTGCCGCGCACACGCTGGAGCAGATCAACAACCAGATCAAGCAGCTTCAGAACGAGGCGCAATCCTTGATGAACGAGGCCCGCAACCTTGCAAGCCTGCCGTTCAACGTGGTCAATCGCCTGCGGAGCAACCTGGACACCACGCGGCAACTGATCACCCAGGCACGGGGACTGGCCTTCGACATCCAGAACATGGACCAGCAGTTCGCGCAACTGTACCCGGAGCAGTACGCCGCCAGCGTGAGCGGCAACCGGATGTTCCAGGACGCACACCAGCGCTGGCAAAACACGCTCCAGGGCTTGCAGACCGCCATGCGCATGCAGGCGCAGGTGTCGCAGAACCTGAACCAGGATGAAGGCGTGTTGGCCGATCTGGTCGATCAGAGTCAATCGGCCACCGGCGCCTTGCAGGCCATGCAGGCCACCAATCAGCTCCTGGCCCTGCAAGCCAAGCAGTCCATCCAGACACAGCAGCTCCAACTCACGCAGGGTCGCGCGGCCTCGCTGGAACTGGCGAGGCAAGCCGCCGCCGTCGAGCGTGGGCGCGAAGTGACGCGCCGCTTCCTCGGCAGCGGCACGGCATACACGCCGCAGTCCGTGAACTTCTACGGCAACTGACGGATGCGGCCATGAACGACGTCTCCGTCATCGACCGTTTCCTCAACGTCTTCTCCACGTACATCGACTCGGGGTTCGGCCTGCTGCACGGTGAAGTCGCTTTCCTGACCGCAACGCTGGTGGCGATCGACATGACCCTGGCCGGCCTCTACTGGGCGCTGGGCCATGCCACCGGCCAGGGCGAAGACGTGATGGCCAAGCTCCTGCGCAAGGTGCTCTACGTCGGCGCCTTCGCCTACATCATCGGTAACTTCAACTGGCTCTCCAGCATCGTGTTCCGATCCTTCGCCGGCCTCGGCCTGACGGCTTCCGGTTCGACGTTGACCATGGCGACCTTCCTGCAACCGGGGCGCCTCGCCAAAGCCGGCATCGACGCGGCTGCGCCCATCTTGCAACAGATCAGCGAGATGGCCGGGTTCCCGGAGGTGTTCATCAACATCGCGCCCATCGTAGTGATGTTCCTCGCCTGGCTGATCGTCATCATCAGCTTCTTCGTGCTGGCGGTGCAGCTCTTCGTCACGCTGATCGAATTCAAGCTGACCACGCTCGCCGGCTTCGTTCTGGTGCCGTTCGCGCTCTGGAACAAGACCGCCTTTCTCGCTGAAAAGGTGCTCGGCAACGTGGTGTCCTCGGGCATCAAGGTACTGGTGCTGGCCGTGATCGTTGGGATTGGAACGGGCCTGTTCGCCGAGTTCCAGGTCACGCCGAATGAACCTTCCGTGGACCACGCGCTGGTGGTGATGCTGGCCTCGCTCGCCATGCTCGCACTAGGCATCTTCGGTCCCGGCATTGCCACCGGCCTCGTGTCCGGGGCGCCGCAGCTAGGCGCCGGTGCGATGGCGGGTGCAGCGATGGGCGCGGCCGGTACGGCTGCTGCAGTCGGCGCCGTCGCAACCGGGGTGGGTAGCGCGGTGGTGGCTGGGGCGCGCATGGCACCCGCCGCAGCCAAGATGGCTGGCAATGGTGCGCGTGCCGCTGCCTCGACCGCAAGCAGCGCGCGCTCGGCCTATCAAGCAGGTTCCGCAGCGGCCGGTGGTGGTCTCAAAGGTGCCGCTGCCGGTGTGGGCAATGTTGCCAGGACCGGTGCGCAAGCCGTCGGACAAAAGGCCGCCGCCGGGATGCGCTCGCTCAAGGAGCGCGCGGCATCCGCCTTCCGTTCCGACGAGGCGGGGCCGGCATCTGGAGGCGCCGCCGCATCAGGCCAATCCATCGCCAACGAAGCCAATTCCGGCGCTGCCGACCCGCAGCAACAGGCGCAACCAGCCTGGGCCAAACGTCTGCATCGCCGCCAGCAGATCAGCCATGCCGCCACGACCGCCGCCCACACGCTGCGCGGAGGCGACGGCGGTGGTTCGAGCAGCGGCCCGAGTTTGAACAGTTCCGACGATTGAAGCCATTCATAAGGAGAACAAACCATGCGATTCAAACGACCGCAGGTGCGCTACGCCGATACGCCGCAGCCTGCCACTCCCTACCAATCCGCCGCGCAGGTATGGGACGAGCGCATTGGCTCGGCCCGCGTACAGGCAAAGAACTGGCGGCTGATGGCCTTCGGCTGCCTGTCGCTCGCGCTGCTGATGGCCGGTGGGCTGGTCTGGCGCTCCGCACAGTCCATCGTCACCCCCTACGTAGTGGAGGTGGACCAGGCCGGACAGGTCCGCGCCGTTGGCGAAGCGGCCACGCCATACCGGCCGAACGATGCGCAGATCGCTTACCACCTGGCGCACTTCGTCGTGCTGGTTCGTTCGCTGTCGATTGACCCCATCGTCGTGCGGCAGAACTGGCTCGATGCCTACGATTACACCACCGACCGCGGCGCGGGCGTGCTCAACGAGTACGCGCGTACCCATGACCCATTCGCTCGCATCGGCAAGGAGTCGGTCACGGTGCAGATCACCAGCGTTGTGCGCGCCAGCGATGCGTCGTTCAACGTGCGCTGGACCGAACAGCGCTTCGTCAATGGCGCGCCGGCCGACACCGAGCGCTGGAATGCCGTGATTTCCACCGTCCTGCAAACCCCGCGCACCGAGCAGCGCTTGCGCAAGAACCCATTGGGCATCTACGTCAACGGACTGTCGTGGAGCCGCGAACTCGATGCCTCTGAAGGAGCCAAGCCATGAACCCGTCTTTCCGCTTTTACGCTTTCGTGCTGACGCTTGCAGCGTCAGTTCTGTCGTTGCAGGGCTGCGCCACGAAGGGCACGCCGCCACCGACCATCTCGCTCGATGAGCCAGTGCAGGCCCAGCCGCTGCCCGAACCGCCCAAACCGGTTGAAGTGGTGGAGGTGCCGAAGGTGCTGCCGATGCCGGCACAGATGAAACCGTTGCCGGAGGGAGGCGAGACCAAGGCTGCACCTGAACCCGCCGATGAGAAGCTCCGGGTCTCGCGTGCCAATGCCGAGGCGCGCATTGCGCCCACACGCGAGGGCTACGTCAACGCCATCCAGGTCTGGCCCTTCACCGATGGCGCGCTGTATCAGGTCTATGCGGCGCCGGGGCGGGTTACGGTGATCTCTCTCCAACCCGGCGAGGAACTGGTGACGGTTGCCGCCGGCGATACGGTGCGCTGGATTGTCGGCGACACCTCTAGCGGCACCGGCGATGCGCTGCGCGTCAGCGTGCTGGTCAAGCCGATCCGCTCGGGCCTCAAGACCAATCTGGTCATCACCACCAGTCGGCGCACCTACCTGATCGAGCTGACCTCGACCGAACGTGCCTGGATGGCTTCGGTGTCGTGGGAGTATCCGAAAGATCGGATGCTGGCCCTGCAACGCCAGGCGCAGGCCGCGCAGGCGACCGCACCGGTCGATACCGGCCTGTCGCTGGAGAAGATTCGCTTCCGCTATGCGATCAGCGGCAGCACACCGCCGTGGAAACCGCTGCGCGCCTTCGACGATGGTGAGAAGGTCTATATCCAGTTCCCGCCTGGCATCGCGCAAGGCGAGCTGCCGCCGCTGTTCGTGATCGGCGCTCAAGGCGACGGGCAACTGGTGAACTACCGTTTCCGCCCGCCGTACTACATCGTGGATCGGCTGTTTGGCGCGGCCGAACTGCGCCTGGGCGGTGGAAAGGGAAGCGATGGGGGCGAAGTGGTGCGCATCGAGCGCACGGATGGGGTCGTGGGCACAGCGCGGGGGAACTGACCATGAGCCAGAACGACACCCCGGACATGCCTGTCCCCGACGCAGCTCCAAAGGTCGCGCCAGAGAACGTGGCGCTACGCGCCCAGCCGCGCCCGGTGACGCGCCTGAGCCGGCGCACATTGGCGATCCTGGCTGGCGGTCTCGCCGTGGCCGTGCTGGGCGCCACGACGTGGTCGCTGCAACCGCGCAAGCGCAGTGCAGGCGAACAGACCGAGCTTTACAACGTGGATCGCGTGTCGCGCTCGGAAGGATTGGACCAGCTTCCGACCGATTACTCCAAGCTGTCACGGGCTGTGCCGCCCCAAGTACCCGAGCTGGGGCCGCCGCTGCCGGGTGACTTGGGTCCGGCTATCGTGAAATCTCAGCAACCAGTAACACCCACCTACACGCCGCCCGGCCACGTTCCAGCAAATACCGAGCACGACGCACAGCGCAAGGAAGCGGAAGCGGCGGCGGGGGCATCGGTGTTTTTCCGGTCCAGCAACCAGCGCGCCGCTGCCCCGTCAACGCAGGTGGCCACGGCCAGTCCGGCGTCCGGCCTTGCGGGTTTCGACCCGATGGCCGCCGGGCCAGCCTCGACGGCAGCACAGCCGGCTGATCCGACCACCGTGCAGAACCGGCAGGACCAGAAAGAGGCGTTCCTGAAAGCCGGAACTACGGAAACTCGTAATTCCGGCAACCTGAAAATGCCGGCTTCACCGTACCAGGTCATGGCCGGGACGGTGATTGCGGGCGCGCTGGTGACGGGCATCAAGTCCGATCTGCCGGGCGACGTGATCGCCACCGTGACGGAACCGGTCTATGACACGGCCACGGGCAAGTTTGTATTGATCCCACAGGGTTCGCGCATCCTCGGCCGCTACAACAGCCAGGTGAGCTATGGGCAGAGCCGGGTGCAGGTGGTGTGGAATCGGATCATCTTGCCCGACACGTCTTCGCTGACGCTGGACAACCTGGCCGGTGCCGACCCCGCCGGCAACTCCGGACTGGAGGATGGCGTCGATTGGCATTGGGATCGCATCTTCGCGGGTGCTGCGCTGACGACGCTGCTGGGTGTCGGTGCCGAACTGGCCGCACCGGAGAACCGCCAGAACGGCGACCGCGTCATCAACGCCGGACGCAACAGCCTGCAGGACAGCGTGAACCAAGTTGGCCAAGAGATGACTCGGCGCAACCTCAATATCCAGCCAACCTTGACGGAGCGGCCGGGTCTGCCGGTACGCATCATTGTCAATCGGGATCTGGTGCTGCGGCCCTATCAGCCGCTGTTCTTCAATCGGGGGACTTCACGATGAGCACTACGCGCAAGCTGCGGCTGGGTCCGCTGCCCAAGACCGAGAGCGTCAAGCTGACCTTCGCGTGTCCGACCAGCCTCAAGGCTGACCTTGACCGCTACGCCGCGCTGCATGCGCAGACCTATGGCGAAACAGTCGATGCGGCGACGCTGATTCCGCACATGCTGGAGGCATTTATGACAGGGGATCGAGGATTTAGGAGAGGGACTTCCCCCAAGCCGGTGCCGCAGAAACCAACCTAGCGGTATGAAAACCGCCAGCCATACACGAAAGCGCAGCCATCGGCTGCACTTTCACTTTTGGGGACCAACGAAGGCAAGGGGGCATATGATGGCGAGTAAGAAGTGAGTTGGTTATGAACCGACCCGCCCGCTACAGTGCTCTCAGGCTTGCTGTCTCGAAGCCCCTATGTGGCACTTGGCCCGTAGGTCGCCAAGTGCGCGCGGCGGCTGGAATCTAGCCTAACTCATTGCCCCATATAGCCTTTAGCGTTGCTGTCCGGTTTCACAATAAGCTTGACAGCGGACATTTTTTATGTCTAGCGTTTACCTTTACTGCTATTCCGTTGCGTTTTTTACCTCATGCAGATCGCGATCTTTGACTTCTGGCATCAAAAGGGCGGATAGCAAGCCAATGCAGGAGTAGCAAATTAGCATCACAACGATGGGATACCACGACCCTGTCATTTGGCAAAAAATACCCGCTAACAAAGGACCGAGCCCCGTAGCGAATAACCCACCGATTTCTTTGGAAATTGCCATTTGGGAGAAGCGGTTTTTTGAACCGAACATCTCTGCCATCGTGATCCCTTCGATAGCGGCTTGCCCCAGCACCGCGATGTTATGAATTAGGATTAAGCATACTGTTATCGTGGCAACGGCCTGCTCTTTATTCACGATGATTGAAATCATCGGATAAGCGAGAAGAATAGAGCCCAACGTCAGGATAATATAAGGAATGCGGCGCCCGATTCTATCTGATAGCCACCCCATCAATGGGATTGTCAGAAAGCCGATGATTGAACTAATCATGATGGCATCGGTTGGAACGGCCTTGCTAAATAGTAGCGTTTGTACCATGTAGCCAGCCAGGAAAGTCTGGATAATGCCCGAGTTCCCCGCCTGCCCGAAGCGAAGGCCTGTTGCAATCCAAAACGCTTTCCCTTTTAGCAAAGACCAAAAAGGAGTGTGCTGGTGGGCGACTTCTTTTGTGTCTTGTACCCCTTCAAATACCGGGCTTTCTTTCAGATTCAGACGTAACCAGATAGCAAACCCCATCACCACGAAACTCGCAAGGAAGGGAAGACGCCACGCCCAATCAATGATCTCTTCATTGCTAAAGAGGTAAAACATCGCAGCCCAAATGGCCGTCGCACTCAATGTTCCGCAGTTGGTTCCCATTGCAACCAGTGAGGCAATAATGCCTTTTTTACCTGCAGGCGCATATTCTGCCAGCATGGTACTGGCACCAGAGATCTCGGCACCGGCACCTAGTCCCTGAATAACTCTGAGCACCACCAATAGAATCGGTGCCAGAATGCCAACCTGCTGGTAAGTCGGGAGTGCGCCTATTAATGTGGTACAAATGCCCATTAATGCGATGGTAATAAACAGGACCTTTTTCCTGCCTACTCTATCTCCCATTTTCCCGAAGAAGACGGCGCCGACAATACGGGCAATGTATCCTGCTCCATAGGTTCCCATCGCGAGAATTAATGCCATCGCAGCCGATTGTTCAGGAAAGAAAACTTCATGGAAGACCAGTGCGGCACCAAGAGAATAGAGCTGGAAATCCATGAATTCTAATGTTGTACCGAGCCAGCCAGAAACGGATGCCCTGGCAAGATCGGACGTGCTTCTTTTCACTTTAACTGGAGATGAGTTCATAGTGTCACCATATGATTATTAGATTTAATTCAATATGTGGTGAGGTATAAATACCTGGTGGCACACACGAAAAATCATTTCCAGACAATGTGTGGAAATAATTAATCGATAGAATAATAAGAAAAACACCACATCTTGATTTTGGGGCAATAGCGTATTATCAGCATTCCTTTGCCGTATTAATCCGATTTAAGATTAAAGGTGTTTTTTTATTAAAATTTAACGAGTACTTTTGAAGAAATATTTTTATCACTTGCAGCAATTAATGCATTTTCAACATCATGATAAGAATATTCAGCGGAGATAATGGGCTGTGGGTTTATAATACCTTTCTCGAGCCATTTAACCGCAGTCGCAAATTCATTAATGAATCGGAATGATCCTTTCCACGAGAGTTCTTTTACTAGCATTTGTGCAACGGGATATTGGACAGGGCTTGGGCCCATACCAATTTGTACAATCAAGCCATTAGGGCGTGTCGCAAAGACCGATGAGGCGATTGCCGCAGGCGCACCGCTGGCCTCGAATGTCACATCAAAGTAGCCTTTATTTTGGTTATAGATTTCCATTGCACTTTCATCAAGCGGATTGACGGAGGCATCGGCTCCCATTTCCAACGCGATATTTCTGCACCTTTCACTGATATCGGATGCAACAATCTCTACGGCGCCCGAGGCTTTCGCTGCGGCAATCGTCAAGGCACCAATCGGGCCCGCACCGATGACCAGGACTTTTTTACCGACCAGGCTGCCTGCGACGTTAATGGCATGAATAACAACCGCCGTTGGTTCTGCAAGTGCCATAATTTGTGAAGGGACATTTTCATCATAGGGATAGCACTGTTGCGCAGAAACAGTGACATATTGAGCAAAACCGCCGTGTACGTGCGGATTAAATTGGGCGCTCCCCATAAATCGCATACTTTGACATTCGTTCTGTTTGCCTTCCAGGCAATAGTTACATTGATTGCAAGGCTGGGAAGGATTGATTGCAACTTTTTGGCCGACTTTTAATTGACTATTGGCAGGGGCCTGATGAATTCTGCCAACGAATTCGTGACCAATGACCATGGGATGTTTTATTACAGACAAACCGGCATGGCCTTCATGATAATAATGAATATCTGAACCGCAAATACCGCCGCATTCAACGTTAACGACAATGTCGTTTTCGGTATAAGTCAATTCACGACTTTCTACTTTTACGTCTTTTTTTCCATGAACAATACATGCATCAAAGGTAAGCGTATCTTGTTTCATATTGATACCTCTAAAATAATATAGTGTGGTTTTCCTTTGTCGCGGTGGAGAGCATTAAAACCACACGTTGACTTATCAATCATCTCTGACAAATATTAGTTTCCTGAGAATCAGAGTACCGCTAACCATCCGCCATCGACATAGATGACCTGACCATTGATATAATTCGATGCATCAGCAGACAGGAAAATAGCCGTACCGATAAGTTCTTCGGTTTTTCCCCAGCGTTTAGTTGGGTTGCTACTTTTGACCCACTTATCGAACTCAACATCTTTAATTAAGGCTTCGTTCATGTCGGTCAGTATGTAGCCGGGGCCAATTGCGTTCGCTTGAATGTTATATTCTGCCCATTCTGCCGACATGGAGCGCGTCAACAT
This sequence comes from Pectobacterium quasiaquaticum, assembly GCF_014946775.2. Lineage (NCBI taxonomy): Bacteria > Pseudomonadati > Pseudomonadota > Gammaproteobacteria > Enterobacterales > Pectobacteriaceae > Pectobacterium > Pectobacterium quasiaquaticum. The sequence continues at coordinate 373,794 of NZ_CP065177.1, forward strand.
TTTGATTCCGCCTTTAGCTGCGGTATAAGGGGCGACGGTAGGGCGTGCTTGTTCACTGGTCAGTGAACAGATATTGATAAATTTTCCGCCGCGACCGCGTTTTATCATGCGGATTGCAGCCTCGCGCGACACGAGGAATGTTCCTGTCAGGTGAATGTCCATGACGCGCTGCCAGTCCTGTAGCGCGAGGTCGACTAACGGTTGACGATGTTGGATCCCTGCATTATTAATCACAATGTCGATTTCTATACCGGCGGCATCTATCAGGTTGAATGCATTGACGATCTGGTCTTCTTTTGAGACATCAATCACGTAACCTTTAGCGTTATAGCCCTTTGCCGTTAGCTTTTGTACCGCCTCGTTCAGTGTTTCTTCTCTGATGTCACTAAGTACAATGGCGGCACCAGCCGATGCTAATCCTTCTGCATAGGAAAACCCGAGGCCTCTTGCAGAACCGGTAATGAGTGCAGTTTTCCCTGATAGATCAAATAGTTTTGCGGCATCCATTATCAACTCCTTAACTGATTATTGAGTAGTGAATAGGTTATTTTTTAAGAGGTAGTATTGTCATACATCATGTTGTCATACAACTAATGAGTGGAAGTGATGGTGTCGCTTTGTTATACTTCAATCAACAGTCAAAGCGTTTTTTTGTGATCATGATTCCAATAATTGATTTGAGGCGTTATGGACAATATAGAATCAATACCAAGAAATAATATTGCTGAAGCCGTTTATCAGAAGATGCAGAAAAAAATACTCAGCGGTGAGTGGAAACAGGGTGAGAAATTACCGTCTGAGTTTGAATTAAGTGAAGCTTTTGAAGTAAGTCGAACGAGTATTCGCAGTGCGGTGCAAAAATTGAGAAACCTGGGAATCATCTATACCAAACATGGTCGAGGTTCTTTTGTTTCAAATGAAATTGAAAGCTTCCGTATGCAGGCGAATGACAAGCCGATTCTTCACCTGACGAAAGGTGAATTCATGGACATGATGGTGTTTCGGCAAACGGTAGAATTTAAGTGCATTGAGTTGGCGGCAAAAAATGCAACGGATGAGGATATTGCTCTTATAGAAGATGCGCTTAACCGAATGCTGGTCAACAAAAACGACTATAAAAAATACTCCCAGGCCGATCTGGATTTCCACATGGCGATTATCAATGCGGCGCATAATAAAGTGTTTTCACATGCAATTAAGTATGTGAAAAATATGTACTATTTTTATCTGGAAGAGTTAAACCGCGTGCTAGGCATAACGTTGGATAGTATTGATGCGCATATCAAAATTTTTATGGCAATAAAAAATCGTGATGTTGAAACCGCTAAGCTGTGCCTGGATCAGGCGATGGAATGTAACATTGTTATGATTAACAACCTTGATAATAACTAACGCGTAAATATTGCCCTATTTCTCAGGTCGCTTACCTCTCCTTTATTTCTATGTCAGTAACGGCCTGCTGATGCTTGCTTTGTAGCATCAGCAATTGATGTGACTTCGCGATATGTTTGTATCTGAAATGTACCCGTAGTGATCCACTATTTATCTAATTTATTAAAATGATTACCTTTAGTGACACCCCCTTCAACCTGCTGTATTTCCCTGTTTTCTCCTCGATATAAGTTGCTTTTATTTTTTTCTTTTGATAGTAATACCTCAAGAGATATGATGTCATACAACAAATGAGATTCTACATAATCTGATTGTGGCTATCACAGGAGTTTTTGCATGATAAAGGTAACAAACGTAAAGACGATTCTAACGGCACCGGGTGGCATTGATCTGGTTGTCGTCAAGGTCGAAACCAATCAGGACGGTTTATACGGTTTGGGATGTGCAACCTTTACCCAACGTATTTTCGCGGTTGAAGCGGCCATTAATGAGTACATGAAGCCTTTCCTGATCGGGAAAGATCCTTCTCGTATTGAAGATATCTGGCAGTCCGCTGTCGTGAGCGGCTATTGGCGCAATGGGCCGGTGATGAACAATGCGATCTCGGCTATCGATATGGCGCTGTGGGATATCAAGGGTAAAGTCGCTAACCTGCCGGTCTATGAATTGCTGGGCGGCAAGTGCCGTGACGGTATTCCGCTTTATCGTCATTGTGATGGTGCGGATGCGGTCGCGGCGGAAGATAACATCCGTGCGGCAATGGAAGAAGGGTATCAGTATGTTCGTTGTCAGATGGGCATGTACGGTGGGGCCGGGACGGAAGACCTCAAACTGATTGCCACTCAGTTGGATAAAGCCAATATCACGCCGAAGCGCTCACCAAGAACGAAGACGCCTGGCATTTATTTCGATCCTGATGCTTATGCCAGAAGCATTCCGGCCTTTTTCGATCATCTGCGCAATAAGATTGGGTTTGATGTTGAATTTATTCATGATGTTCATGAGCGGGTATCGCCGGTTACCGCGTTGCAAATGGCGAAGTCTCTGGAAGATTACAAGCTCTTTTATCTTGAAGACCCCGTTGCTCCAGAGAATGTTGATTTCCTTAGCGTGATGCGCCAACAAACATCCACCCCAATCGCGATGGGAGAACTGTTTGTTCATGTTGCCGAATACAAGCACCTGATAACCAATCATCTGATTGATTTTATTCGCTGCCATATCAGTATGATCGGTGGGATTACGCCAGCCAAAAAACTGGCGACACTCGCCGAATTTCATGGTGTGAGAACCGCCTGGCATGGGCCGGGGGATATCTCACCTGTCGGTGTAGTCGCGAATATGCACATTGATATGAGCATTACTAATCTGGGTATTCAAGAATATACGCCGATGAATGAAGCGCTACGGGACGTTTTCCCCGGTTGCCCAGATATTGAAGGCGGATACGCGTACCTGAACGATAAGCCAGGATTAGGGATTGATATCGATGAGCAAAAAGCGAAGCAATTCCCTGTTGAAGGTGGATTGCCGTCATGGACGAATGCACGCTTGCCGGATGGCACGGCGGCACGACCTTAACCGCTGGCTTAACGGCGTCAATGTGCTTTAATTTCGCTTACTTAGAAGCCGACGGCCCTCGTCGGCTTCCAGGGGTCTGACGGTTCAGCGTAGACTAATGCCGGGGATAGATTATTCTCTGGCAGCGTTGTTTAGACTTCGCGATTGCAAATGAAAAATTTGTATTTAATAAAAAAACACTTATTTATCATTTTGTTAAATAAGATTATCCGCTTATATCCCCACAAAACGAACAAAATCTGATAAACTACCCGCCGATTTTATGCCTGTGTGTAAGCTACCGTGTAGCTGTTTAAAACAGCTGGATTTTTGTCCGGTGACGTTTACACACATTGGCGAGCAGCATTTCGAATAGCGTTTTGCAGGTTACTGACTGCGCGGTTATTCGCCATATTTTCTCGATAAACTTGGAGGTTTTCATGGCTGTCGCTGCCAACAAACGTTCGGTAATGACGCTGTTTTCTGGTCCATCCGACATTTTTAGCCATCAGGTCCGCATCGTATTGGCGGAAAAGGGTGTGAGTGTCGAGATTGAGCAGGTAGACATGGATAATCTGCCTCAGGATCTTATTGACCTCAATCCTTACGGTTCCGTGCCAACGCTGGTCGATCGTGAACTGACGCTCTATGAATCACGTATTATCATGGAGTATCTGGATGAACGTTTTCCTCATCCGCCGTTAATGCCTGTTTATCCGGTTGCGCGCGGTAATAGCCGCCTGATGATGCATCGTATTGAGAGCGACTGGTATTCTTTGCTGAAGAAAATTACGCACGGCAGCGCTCAGGAAGCGGACGCAGCGCGTAAGCAATTGCGTGAAGAACTGCTGGCCATTGCCCCCGTGTTCAATGAAGCGCCTTATTTCATGAGTGAAGAGTTCAGCCTGGTGGATTGCTATCTGGCTCCGCTGCTGTGGCGTCTGCCGCAGTTAGGCATTGAACTGAGTGGTTCGGGCGCGAAAGAGCTGAAAGGCTACATGACTCGCGTCTTTGAGCGTGATGCGTTCCTGGCTTCCCTGACGGAAGTGGAACGTGAAATGCGTTTGCAAACCCGAGGTTAAACCGTATGGCGTTGTCTCAACTGTCTCCGCGTCGTCCGTATTTATTACGGGCTTTTTATGATTGGTTACTGGATAACCAATTAACGCCTCATCTGGTGGTCGATGTGACTCTGCCTGGTGTTATGGTGCCGATGGAGTTCGCCCGTGACGGCCAGATTGTGCTGAATATCGCACCGCGCGCTGTTGGTGGCCTTGAGTTAGCTGATGACAGCGTTCGTTTCAATGCTCGTTTTGGTGGTGTGCCGCGCCAGGTTTATGTGCCGATGGCAGCCGTAATGGCGATCTATGCTCGTGAGAACGGGGCTGGAACGATGTTTGAGTCCGAACCTGCTTACGAATCCGCAGGTGAATACGACGACTTTCAGGAAGGCGCACCCGCTTCAGGGACGGTCATGTCGATTGTCGATAGCTCACCTGATTCTGAAGCACCTGACGATGGCTCTGGTTCGGATGATGAACCACCACAGCCGCCTAAAGGTGGCCGACCGTCGCTACGGGTCGTGAAGTAATTTGTTTCTAAGGGCACTTTAGCAGTGCCCTTTCTTATCCCAGTTGTTCGCTGAATATATGGTTAACTGAACACCATTCCGCCATCAATCAATAGCGATTGTCCCGTCATATAGTCGGAATCGTGGCTGGCCAGATAGGACACGCAGGCAGCGACATCTTCCGGTTCGGAAAGGCGGCCCAGCGTGATGCGTTTGGCGAATTCTTCCGTCGCATAGCCACGCGGTTTTCCTGCGGATTCAGAGATCTTCCGATCGATTTCATCCCACATTGGCGTTTTTACGATACCCGGACAGTAACCATTGACCGTGATGCCCAGCGGTGCTAAATCGCGCGCGGCAGTTTGCGTTAAGCCACGAACTGCGAATTTACTTGAGCTGTAGACGGCGAGTTCAGGGTTGCCCACATGCCCAGCCTGAGAACAGGCATTGATGATTTTGCCGCCGTGACCCAGAGATTTGAAGGCATCTAGCGCAGCCTGAATGCCCCAGATAACGCCTTTGACGTTAATGTTATAAACGCGATCGACGATTTCTGGCGTGATGTCTTCAATCAGGGTTGATGGAGCAATGCCAGCGTTATTAACGATGACGTTAAAGTCACCAAAGCGCTCTTTGGTTGCGGCGACAGCAGCAAAAACCGCCTCACGATCTGCGACGTCCGCCTGTAGTGCGATGGCCTGTCCGCCGGATTTTTCGATTTCCTGCGCCACGTTGTGTGCGGTTTCTTGGTTATAGTCCACGATAGCGACGGCAAAACCGTCTGCCGCCAGTCTGAGAGCAATAGCGCGGCCAATACCTTGGCCGGCCCCTGTTACAAGAGCCACTTCGACTGCCATACTTTCCTCCTTAATGAAATCCCATCTCAATAAAGACAAATCAATGTAGGAGGTAAGTGTAGGTCTTTAACGTGATATTGCAGGATTTATTACGAAAGGTTCTTTATAACCCAGTGGAAAGATGAAGTTTTTATTAGTCAATCTGGTGTGATATTCCGCAGAGGGAAATATAGAGCTGATTACTATCGGAACTGCAATTTCAGATCACGACGAAAAAAAGGGCAGCTAGCGCTGCCCTCAAGAGACGAAATGTGTTTCTACACTTCCAGATAGTTCATGATGCCGTCAGCGGCCTTACGACCTTCAGCGATAGCCGTAACTACCAGATCGGAACCGCGAACTGCATCGCCACCCGCAAAAATTTTCGGGTTGCTGGTCTGGAAGGCGTTATCGCAACTTTCTGGTGCGACAATACGACCTTGGTCGTCCAGCTTGACGTCATGTTCTGCCAGCCACGCCATTTTGTGCGGACGGAAACCGAACGCCATGATGACCGCATCGGCTTCCAGAACGTGCTCGGAGCCCTCTACGATTTCAGGACGACGACGGCCGTTGGCATCTGGTGCGCCTAGCGCAGTACGCGCCATTTTCACACCGCACACTTTGCCCGCGCCATTGATCTCGACGCTTAACGGTTGCAGGTTGAATTTGAACTCGACGCCTTCTTCACGCGCATTTTTCACTTCGCGTTTAGAACCCGGCATGTTCTCTTCATCACGACGATAGGCACAGGTAACGTGCGTTGCACCCTGACGAATCGAGGTACGCACGCAGTCCATCGCGGTGTCACCACCGCCCAGTACCACAACGCGTTTACCTTGCATGCTGACGTAAGGCTCGTCAACAGCGGCTTCAAAGCCCATCAACTGCTTAGTGTTGGCAATCAGGAACGGCAGCGCATCGTAGACACCCTGAGCGTCTTCATTGTCCAATCCGCCACGCATAGACTGATAGGTACCGACGCCGAGGAATACCGCATCGTACTCGTCCAGCAGCGCTTTCATCTGCACGTCTTTGCCGACTTCGGTATTCAGACGGAATTCGATGCCCATCTCGGTGAAGATCTCACGACGTTTCACCATCACTTCTTTTTCCAGCTTGAAAGAAGGGATACCGAAGGTCAACAGACCACCGATCTCAGGGTGACGATCGAAGACGACAGCTTGTACGCCACTGCGTGCCAGTACGTCGGCACACGCTAGTCCTGCTGGGCCCGCGCCAATGATGGCGACGCGTTTGCCGGTTGGTTTGACGTTGGCAACGCTTGGCTTCCAGCCCATCTCTATCGCTTTATCATTGATGTAGCGTTCGATGTTGCCGATGGTGACCGCGCCGAATTCATCATTCAGCGTACAAGACCCTTCACACAGACGATCCTGCGGGCATACGCGACCGCAGACTTCCGGCAGGCTGTTGGTCTGGTGCGATAACTCGGCCGCTTCGATAATGCGGCCTTCGTTCGCCAGCTTCAGCCAGTTCGGGATGTAGTTATGTACCGGACACTTCCACTCACAGTAAGGGTTACCGCACGCCAGGCAGCGGTCTGCCTGGGCTTTGGACTGGCTTTCTGAGAACGGCTCGTAGATCTCAACAAATTCAATTTTACGAATCTTCAGCGGTTTCTTGGGCGGATCAACGCGCTGTAAGTCGATAAACTGGTAAACATTCTGACTCATGATGACCTCTTACTGCGCCTGAACCCGCAGCTCGGCTGCGGAACGACTACGGTGACCCAACAATGCCTTCACATCACTTGACTTCGGTTTCACCAGAGCAAATTTCGGTGCCCAGGTCGGCCAGTTAGCGAGGATCTCTTCTCCGCGGTGTGAACCGGTATTCTGCACGTGCTCGGTGATCAGGCCACGAAGGTGTTCTTCATGAATAGCCAGTTCTTCGACATCCAGCACTTCCACCAGTTCCGGGTTAACGCGTTTGCGGAATTCACCGTCTTCATCCAGCACGTAGGCGAATCCACCGGTCATCCCTGCGCCAAAGTTCACGCCAGTACGGCCCAGCACGCAGACGATACCGCCCGTCATGTATTCACAGCCGTTATCACCGATGCCTTCTACCACGGTGATACAGCCGGAGTTACGTACGGCGAAACGCTCACCTGCACGGCCTGCGGCAAACAGTTTACCGCCGGTAGCGCCGTAGAGGCAGGTGTTACCGATGATGCTGGCCTCGTGGCTGCGGAAGGCTGAACCCACCGGAGGACGTACGGAAATGCTGCCGCCTGCCATGCCTTTGCCCACGTAGTCGTTGGCATCGCCGATTAATTTCAGTTCTAGGCCGCCTGCGTTCCAGACGCCAAAGCTCTGCCCTGCGGTACCAGAGAAGTGCACTTTAATTGGATCGCCAGCCAGACCTTGATCGCCATGTTTCTCGGCAATTGCGCCAGACAGCGTCGCGCCGACGGAGCGATCGGTGTTGCGGATATCGAAGTAGAGCGCTTTGCCCTGTTTCGCATCAAGGTGCGGCTGTGCCTGTGCCAGAAGCTCTTTGTTCAATAAGCCTTTATCGAACGACAGATTGCTTTCCGTGCAGTACAGCGCTTTGCCCGGCTGAGGCTGTGCGGCGTACAGCAGCGGCGACAGATCCAGCTTGTTCTGTTTCGCAGTGAAACCGTCCAGCTCGACCAGCAAGTCGGTACGGCCAATCAGGTCCACCAGACGGCTGACGCCCAATTCTGCCATCAGCACGCGAGTTTCATGCGCGATGAAGTGGAAGTAGTTAGCTACACGTTCAGGCAGGCCGTGGTAATGATCGCGGCGCAGCTTCTCATCCTGCGTTGCAACGCCTGTTGCACAGTTATTCAGGTGACAAATACGCAGGTATTTACAGCCCAGCGCAACCATCGGTCCGGTGCCGAAACCGAAGCTTTCTGCGCCCAGAATCGCCGCTTTGACGATATCCAGACCGGTTTTCAAGCCACCGTCCACCTGAAGGCGGATTTTGTGGCGTAGGCCGTTGGAGACCAAAGCCTGTTGCGTTTCAACCAGACCCAACTCCCACGGGCAACCCGCGTATTTCACGGAGGACAGCGGGCTAGCGCCAGTACCACCGTCGTAACCGGCGATGGTGATCAGGTCGGCATACGCCTTGGCAACGCCCGTCGCGATAGTGCCAACGCCCGGCTCGGACACCAGTTTTACCGAAATCATCGCTTTCGGGTTGACTTGTTTCAGATCGAAAATCAGCTGTGCCAGATCTTCGATAGAGTAAATATCGTGGTGCGGCGGTGGTGAAATCAGCGTCACGCCAGGGACGGAATAACGCAGACGAGCAATGTACGGCGTGACTTTATCACCCGGTAACTGACCCCCTTCGCCCGGCTTCGCGCCCTGCGCCACTTTAATCTGAATCACATCGGCGTTAACCAGATAGGCTGGTGTCACACCAAAGCGACCAGAAGCAACCTGCTTGATACGGGACACTTTATTGGTACCGTAACGTGCGGGATCTTCGCCGCCTTCACCGGAGTTGGAGAAACCGCCCAGTCCGTTCATCGCCTCAGCCAGCGATTCATGGGCCTCGGGGCTGAGTGCACCGATGGACATGGCTGCGGTATCGAAGCGTTTGAACATTTCAGAGGCCGGTTCAACGCTGTCGATCGCGATAGCCGCGCCCTCTTGTGGTTTCAGTGCCAGCAGGTCGCGTAAGGTCGCTGCTGGGCGCTCGTTAACCAGTTTGGCGTATTGCTCATAATCGCTGTACTCCCCAGTTTTCACTGCGGTTTGCAGCGTAGTGACCACATCTGGGTTGTAGGCATGGTATTCGCCGCCGTGAACAAATTTCAGCAGGCCGCCTTGTTCCAGCGTTTTACGTTTCAGCCAGGCACGCTTGGACAGGTTCAACAGATCCTGTTCGAAGTCGCTGTAGTTTGCCCCGCCGATGCGGCTGACAACGCCTAGGAAGCATTGCGTCGACACATCTTTATGCAGACCCACGGCTTCAAACAGTTTGGAACAACGATAAGACGCAATCGTCGAGATGCCCATTTTGGACATAATCTTGTACAGGCCTTTATTGATGCCGTTACGGTAGTTCAGCATCACGGCACGATAAGGTTTGTCGATGGTGTGGTTATCGACCATCCGCGCCAGCGTTTCGTAGGCAAGGTAAGGGTAGATAGCCGTCGCACCAAAGCCTAACAGTACGGCAAAGTGGTGCGGGTCGCGTGCACTGGCGGTTTCAACAATGATGTTGGCATCACAGCGCAAGCTCTTTTCGACCAGACGGCGCTGAACGGCACCCACGGCCATCGGCGCAGGGACGGGCAAGCGTGACTCGCTAATGCCACGGTCGGACAGCACCAGCAGAACGGCACCGTCTCTGACTTTACTTTCTGCTTCGTCACACAGCTTTTCGATCGTCTGTTGCAGCGTTTGCTGTGACGGATCAAACGTCAGGTTCAGCGTGACGGCACGATAGTGCAGCTCATCTTGTGAGGTCAACTGGGTGAAGTCGGAGTAAAGCAGGATCGGTGATTTAAAGCTCAGGCGGTGGGCCTGACCTTCCGCTTCACAGAACACGTTCATTTCACGACCAATACTGGTCGCCAGTGACATGACATGTGCTTCACGCAGCGGGTCGATCGGCGGGTTGGTTACCTGCGCGAACTGCTGACGGAAGTAGTCATAAATGATGCGTGGACGGCTGGACAGCACGGCGAACGGCGTGTCATCGCCCATCGACCCCGTGGCTTCCTGACCGTTCTCGCCCAGCACGCGGATGACCTGATCCAGCTCTTCGCTGCTGTAACCGTACTGTTTCTGGAAGGTCTCCAGCAGCTCATCGTTGAATTCACGGCTGCCGACCTGATCGTCTGGCAGCTCTTCAAACGGCACCAGACGCTTAACGTTTTTCTCCATCCACTCTTTGTAAGGGTGGCGGCTTTTCAAATCGTCATCGGTTTCGGCTGAGTGCAGGATGCGGCCGCTGCGGGTGTCGATCACCATCAGTTCGCCCGGACCGACGCGGCCTTTTTCAACCACTTCGTCCGGCTGGTAATCCCAGATACCGACTTCAGAAGCACAGGTGATCAGCTTGTCTTTGGTGATGACGTAGCGCGCAGGGCGCAGGCCGTTACGATCCAGGTTACAGGCGGCATAGCGCCCATCGGACATCACGATACCGGCTGGGCCATCCCACGGCTCCATGTGCATGGAGTTAAAGTCGAAGAAGGCGCGCAGTTCAGGATCCATATCTGGGTTGTTCTGCCAAGCTGGCGGAACGAGCAGACGCATAGCACGGATGATATCCATCCCGCCGCTCAGGAACAGTTCCAGCATGTTATCTAGTGAGCTGGAGTCAGAGCCGGTTTCGTTGACGAACGGCGCGGCATCCTGCAAATCTGGAATCAGCGGCGTTTTGAACTTGTAAGCACGCGCGCGAGCCCACTGGCGGTTACCCGCGATGGTGTTGATCTCGCCGTTGTGCGCCAGATAGCGGAACGGCTGCGCCAGCGGCCAGCGTGGAACGGTGTTGGTTGAGAAGCGCTGGTGGAACAGGCAAATTGCCGACTCCAGACGCAGATCGGCCAGATCGAGGTAGAAGCGCGGTAGATCCGCCGGCATGCACAGACCTTTGTAGATCGTGACCAGATTAGAGAAGCTACAAACGTAGAACTCTTTATCTTCAATGCGCTTTTCGATACGGCGACGCGCCATGAACAGGCGACGTTCCATATCACGTTGACGCCAGCCTGCCGGGGCATTAACGAAAATTTGCTCAATACGCGGCATGGACGACAGGGCAATTTCCCCCAATACATCCGGGTTGGTCGGAACTTCACGCCAGCCGAGTACGGACAGCGTTTCGTTCTGCAACTCTTCTTCTACAATCCGACGTGTGGCGCGAGCCAGCTCTTCGTCCTGATTGAGAAACATCATGCCAACGGCGTAGTTTTTGGCTAAACGCCAGCCGTGCTCTTCCGCCACGAGACGAAAGAAACGATCGGGCTTCTGAAGTAATAAACCGCAGCCGTCGCCAGTCTTGCCGTCAGCAAGGATTGCGCCACGGTGCTGCATGCGTGCGAGTGCGTGAATGGCAGTACGCACTACTTTATGGCTCGGCTCACCTTCTATATGGGCGATTAATCCGAAACCACAGTTATCTCTCTCTTGGGATGCATCGTACAACATGTTAGTGAACCTCCCCAGGCTCTGTGTGACTCTCACAACCTACTGCGAGAAAGCACCGTGGCGTTGAGCGACTAATATTACGCTCTCTTCTTCGGCCTCTCGTGACGGTCTCACAAGTGGTAAATGACTTGTTTTTAGAGGGAGTCTTCATTTACTGCATAAATATGACGAGTCGTGTGCCCGTCAGGAAAGCTTCCAGCGGATCCCCAAATTAACGAGAAAGCCTGTTCAGGTCAAATACCAGTGTAAAATGTGCTGATAAGCGATAGTTTTTAATTATACCTATGAAAGATAATGATTTTTTTAGAAAAACTATCTCGATAAATGAATATGGAGTTTAATTGAAGTGTGAGCTGTATCACTATACAAAAGCGTGAGAACCCTTCTCCATGCTATGTTCTTTCTACGTTGCAGCATATTATGCCAAATATGGTCACTTTTAGATTTTATGAAACTATTTTTAAGTGTTGCTTCATCTTTTCATTAAGCGAGCATGCGTGATAAGAAAAATTAATTAGCACTGACATGAGTTTATTTTCACTAAAAGCGAATAAAAATTCATTTCATTGGGATGTGTGTGATTGATCGCGGTCATCGCGAAGGGGGCGAGAGAAAGGTAGTCTGCTGTCCCTCAAGGGAGCAGGTTAGAATATGCAATTGCAAAAATTAATCAATATGTTTGGCGGAAATCTTCAACGTCGCTATGGCGAGAAGATCCACAAGCTGACGCTGCACGGCGGGTTTAACTGCCCAAACCGTGATGGCACGCTGGGGCGGGGCGGCTGCACGTTTTGTCATGTGGCCTCGTTTGCCGATGAGCAGATGCAGCAACGCAGCATCGCGCAGCAGTTGGAAGTGCAGGCGGGAAAGGTAAACCGAGCTAAACGTTATCTGGCCTATTTTCAGGCGTATACCAGCACCTATGCCGAGGTTCAGGTTCTGGAAAGCATGTATCAGGAAGCGTTGAAGCAGGCCGAAATGGTGGGGATTTGCGTGGGTACTCGCCCCGATTGCGTGCCCGATGCGGTACTGGATTTGCTGTCCCGCTATCATGAACAGGGTTACGAAGTCTGGCTGGAACTGGGGCTGCAAAGCGCGTGTGACAAAACGCTGCATCGTATTAATCGCGGCCATGATTTCGCCTGCTATCAGGAAACCACCCGCCGTGCGCGTGATCGCGGTCTGAAGGTGTGCAGCCATCTGATTGTGGGTTTACCGGGAGAAGATGCACAGCGCTGTTTATCGACGCTGGAGCAGGTTATCGAGACAGGCGTGGAAGGTATTAAGCTTCATCCTCTCCATATCGTGGAAGGCAGCACGATGGCGAAGGCCTGGCGAGCGGGAAGGCTGCCCGAGCTGGCGCTGGATCGCTACGTGGAGATAGCGGGAGAGATGATTCGCCATACGCCACCGGAGGTGATTTATCACCGCATTTCTGCCAGTGCTCGCCGCCCGACCCTATTGGCACCGCTCTGGTGTGAAAACCGCTGGACGGGCATGGTGGAGCTGGATCGCTATCTGCAAACGCAGGGTGTACAGGGTTCCGCGCTGGGTTCGCCTTACCGTTACGATGGGGCTTGATGTGTCAGAAGACACGGGCGGTAGACGCCGATATTTCATGCCGTGAATCTGCGTGGCGGCACCGTATACGTCGCCATTTTACGTTATGATGCGCGGGTGGGTGACTAAGGGAAATCGCTATGAAGCAAATTCGTCTGTTGGCGCAGTACTATGTTGATTTAATGGTAAAACTGGGGCTTGTCCGTTTTTCACTGCTGCTGGCCTCGGTATTGGTGCTGCTAGCGATGGTGGTGCAAATGGCCGTCACCCTGTTGCTCAGCGGGGAAGTCGAAAATATCGACGTCGTCCGCTCCATTTTCTTCGGGCTGTTGATTACGCCCTGGGCCGTTTATTTTCTCTCCGTGGTGGTGGAACAGCTTGAAGAGTCGCGTCAGCGGCTGGCTAAGCTGGTGGCGAAGCTGGAAGAAATGCGCCATCGGGATCTGGAGCTGAATGCGCAGCTTCAGGAAAACATCGCGCAGCTCAATCAGGAAATCGCTGACCGTATCAAAGCGGAAGAGGCGCGCGTGCTGGTGATGAGCCGACTCAAAGAAGAGATGTCCCACCGTGAACAGGCGCAGATTGAACTGGAGCAGCAATCTGCGCTGCTGCGTTCGTTCCTCGATGCCTCGCCGGATTTGGTTTACTACCGTAACGAAGAGAAAGAATTCTCCGGCTGTAACCGCGCAATGGAACTGCTGGTGGGTAAAAGCCAGAAGCAGCTTATTGGCCTGACGCCACAGGATGTTTACGCCCCCGATATTGCCGAGAAAGTGATGGAGACGGACGAAAAAGTGTTCCGCCACAACGTTTCTCTGACCTATGAACAATGGCTGGTGTATCCCGATGGCCGTAAAGCCTGTTTTGAGCTGCGCAAGGTGCCGTTTTATGACCGAATGGGCAAACGTCACGGGCTGATGGGTTTTGGACGCGATATCACGGAGCGTAAGCGTTACCAGGACGCGTTAGAGAACGCCAGTAGGGAGAAGACCACTTTTATCTCAACAATCAGCCACGAGCTTCGTACGCCGCTTAATGGCATTGTCGGGTTAAGTCGCATCCTGCTGGATACGCAACTCGACCCTGAACAGCAAAAATACCTGAAAACCATTCACGTCAGCGCGATCACGCTGGGCAATATCTTTAACGACGTGATTGAGATGGACAAACAGGAGCGCCGCAAGGTGCAACTGGATAATCAGCCGATTGATTTCACCGGTTTTCTGGTGGATCTGGAAAACCTCGGCGGCCTGCTGGCGGAACCGAAAGGCCTGAAGCTGATTATGGATCAGCATCAGCCTCTGCCGCAGAAAGTCATTACTGACGGCACGCGCCTGCGGCAGATTCTGTGGAACCTGCTTAGTAACGCGGTGAAATTCACGCCGAAGGGTGAGAACGGCAAAAAAGGCGAAATCGTGGTGCGCGTCTGGCATGAAAAAGGCGATCGCCTGCGCTTTGAAGTGGAAGATTCTGGGATGGGCATTCCGGCGGATGAGCTGGAAAAAATCTTCGCCATGTATTATCAGGTCAAAGACCAGCATGGTGGGAAGCCCGCAACGGGCACGGGAATCGGTCTGGCGGTGTCGAAGCGTCTGGCACAGAACATGGGGGGCGATATCCAGGTTTCCAGCACGCAAGGCAAGGGTTCCTGCTTCACCCTGACTGTGACGGCACCGAGCGTCGATGAAGCGGGAAGCGGTCTGGAAGACGACGATGATTTGCCGCTACCAGCGCTGCACGTTCTGCTGGTGGAGGATATTGAGCTCAACGTCGTGGTCGCGCGTTCGGTACTGGAAAAACTGGGTAATAGCGTGGATGTCGCCATGACTGGGCAGGAAGCGTTGGATATGTTCGATCCCGATGAGTTCGACCTGGTGCTGCTCGATATTCAACTGCCGGATATGACCGGTCTGGACGTGGCGCGTCAGTTGCGTTCACGCTATGGCAAACGCAGCATGCCGCCGCTGGTGGCGCTGACGGCGAACGTACTGAAAGATAAACGTGAATATCTGGATGCGGGTATGGACGACGTGCTCAGTAAGCCGCTGTCGGTGCCTGCGCTGACGGCTGTCATCAAACAGTTCTGGGACACGCATACGGTGTGGGCGGAAGAACCGGTGGTTGAGGAGGAGGATGACATGGCAAATGCAGAAGACGATCTGCTGGATATCCCGATGCTGGAACAGTATCTGGATTTGGTGGGGCCGAAATTGATCCACCAGAGTCTGGAGATGTTTGAACAGATGATGCCGGGCTATCTGGCAATTCTGGATTCCAACATGACGGCGCGCGACCAGAAAGGCATTACGGAAGAAGGGCACAAAATCAAGGGGGCGGCGGGTTCCGTTGGATTACGGCATCTGCAACAAGTCGCCCAGCAGATTCAGACCTCATCGCTACCGGCATGGTGGGATAACGTGCAGGAATGGGTTGATGAGCTGAAGCACGACTGGCGCCATGACGTTCAAGTACTGCGTGATTGGGTAGCAAAAGCAGAAAAAGAATCCTGATATGGATTGTTGCGTTGATACCGTCTATGGCGGCCACAGGGACGTGGCGAGCAAAACGGTTAGACAATTTTTTTCGTCTTACGCGGGTATCATGAAAAAAATGCAAAACGGCGTGAGATTAAGTGGTGTTTACGATTGAGTAAGGGTCGGGGATGCGAGGGATTTGCACGTTTTCATTCGGTAGAAAAAAATGACCCCGGCCGAAGCCGGGGTGCGCGAATTATGCGCCAACACCAGGGAAAACATGCACCTGCATTTAGATCTCAGGGTTTGTAAACTCGCAAGTGCGGATATTCGTGTCTTAACTATGTTCTTACTACCAACGTTTTTACTACCAACGTTCTTACTAGTACAACTTACAACAGCGACTAAAACCTCGTTACTGTACATCTTCGTCAAGCAACAAAATAGCAAATGTAGAAATCTTTGTTACAAGAATCATTAAAATGTGTGATGTAGATTAGTGTTTGTCAATTAAAAAATCAATTAGTTGATGTAATGAAACGAAGGAAAAGATGATGAAACGAGTCGGCATTGTCCTTAGTGGCTGTGGTGTTTATGACGGTTCCGAGATTCATGAAGCCGTGTTGACGTTACTTGCGCTGGATCGCGCGGGCGCGCAAGCGGTTTGCTTTGCGCCAGATAAACCACAATTACAGGTAGTTAATCACCTGACAGGTGACGTAACTGGTGAGAATCGCAACGTTTTAGCAGAATCAGCACGGATCGCCAGAGGAAAAATCCAGCCGCTTTCCACCGCGAATGCACAAGACTTAGATGCACTGATTGTGCCGGGTGGTTTTGGCGCGGCGAAAAATTTAAGTGACTTCGCGACGCAGGGAACGGCGTGTCAGATTGATGAAACGCTGCAATTGCTCACACAGGAAATTTATAAGCAAAATAAACCAATTGGTTTTATTTGCATCTCACCTGCGCTGCTACCGACGATTTTGGGTATTCCTGTTCGCGTAACCATTGGTAACGATATTGATACCGCTGAAGCCGTCGAAGAGATGGGCGGTATCCACGTGGTTTGTCCGGTCGATGATATCGTGGTCGATGCGGAACATAAAATCGTGACCACACCTGCCTATATGCTGGCTCATTCCATCAGCGAAGCGGCACAAGGCATTGATAAGCTCGTTGCTCGCGTGTTGGATCTCACCGAATGAGGTGGAACCGAGGGCATGGAGGCTTATTCACGTGGCTGAAGCGCCTGATTGTTCGGAGTGTTTTGGTTGTCATCGGAGCGTGGTTGGCTGGCATCCTGCTGTTTTCCTTCCTGCCTGTGCCGTTCTCTGCGGTGATGGTCGACAGGCAGATCAGCGCATGGCTGAAAGGCGAATTTTCCTACGTTGCCCATTCTGACTGGGTGGCTATGGAGGCGATTGCCCCTGAAATGGCGCTAGCGGTGATGGCGGCGGAAGATCAAAAATTCCCTCAGCACTGGGGCTTCGATCTTGATGCGATTGGTCAGGCATTGAAGCACAACGAGCGCAACACGCAGCGGATTCGAGGTGCCTCTACGCTCTCGCAGCAGGTGGTGAAGAACCTGTTTCTGTGGGATGGGCGTAGCTGGGTGCGCAAGGGGCTTGAGGCGGGTATTACCACCGGTGTTGAGCTGGTCTGGACGAAACGGCGGATTCTGACCGTGTATCTGAATATCGCCGAATTTGGCCCCGGCATCTTTGGCGTGGAAGCGGCCGCCAGACGTTATTTCAACAAGCCTGCCAGCAGGCTAACGGCAAGTGAATCCGCTTTGCTCGCGGCAGTGCTACCGAACCCCATTCGCTTTCGTGCGAATGCGCCCTCCGGCTATGTTATTCAACGCCAGCAGTGGATTTTGCGCCAGATGAGGCAGATGGGCGGCGACGCATTTTTGCGAGATAACGATCTGTTGTGAGATAACAATATGAATTAATTCGCCTTGTTCGTTTACTATACCGAGAAATTTTCGCGTTAAGGGTCGTGTTTTCGACATCAGGAGAAAGTATGCGGTTACGTTATTGGTCAGGTTTACTGGTTGCATTGTGTTGTGTGGCTTCCGTTGCCCGTGCGGACGCGGAGCCTAAAGCGTCATCCCCCGATAATCCCTACGCCTTCTTGCAGCAGTCTCAGCTATTCTCAGTAAAACAGCTGCTACAGCAGAAAACGGAAAAGCCGCAGACGCGAATGGCGTACGAGCAGCTTATTTCGGAAGCCGATCGCGCGCTGAAAATAAATAATCCCAGCGTGACGGAAAAGAAATCTACGCCACCCAGTGGTTCAAAGCATGATTATTTGAGCCTCAGCGCCTACTGGTGGCCCGATCCCGACAAAGCTGATGGTTTACCTTGGATTCGTCGTGATGGGCAGGTAAACCCTGCCAGTAAGGATGAGGAGACCGATGGGGTAAGACTGGCAAAATTCACTGCCCAAACGCAGGCGTTGACGCTAGCGTGGTACTTCTCTGGCAAACAGGCTTATGCCGACAAGGCCATGTCGATGATCCGTACCTGGTTTATCGACCCCGCTACGCGCATGAACCCTAACCTCGACTTCGCGCAGGGCGTGCCGGGCATTGCACCGGGCAGAAGCTCGGGCGTGCTGGACGGGCGTTATTTTTCCACCCGCATCGTCGATTCACTGATTATGCTGCGTCACGCTCCGGGCTGGACGGCGCAGGATGAACAGCAGATGCAGACATGGATGAGCGATTATCTGCACTGGTTACAAACCAGCAAGCTGGGGAAAAAAGAGGCTACAGCCCAGAACAACCATGGTAGTTGGTATACGGTACAGGTTGCGGGGATCGCCTGGTATCTGGGGAAAATCGACGTGGTGAAATCCATGGCGCAGTTACAGCGGGAAAAATTGGATCACCAACTGCAACCGGATGGTGCTCAGCCGGAAGAGCTGGCGCGTACCCGCTCTTTCCATTACAGCTACTTCAACCTTCAGGCGATAACGGATATGGCGATGCTAGCTTCCCGCGTCGGCGAAAATATCTGGCAGTACCACACGCCGAAGGGAAGCAGTGTGATAAAGGCGCTGGATTTTATGGCACCGTATCTGGATGAAAACAAGGCATGGCCGCGCAAAACGATGGACAGGCAAAGCAGCCGCTTGATTCCGCTGCTATTGCAGGCGGATCGTGGTTTGAAAACGCCGCGTTACCAGATGCAAATCAGGCAAGCGGGCTTTGCTGAATTGCTCACTGGGGAGGCGAGTGTGCGCGATAAAGAACCGAGTCATATCAGCGTTGAAACTCGCCGTGAGCTCTGGCTGCTTAATCCCGCTACGTCCTGATCTCAGCGGGTAAGATATGTGTCCCTGAACTGGGATAAAAAGTGCACAGATAAAAAAACCGCTGATGAAGGCATCAGCGGTTTTTTAAAAAGACAAAATATTAAAGAGATAACAGCGTTATTGCAGGTAGGTGAAGGCCGTCGTGACGTGCTTCACGCTGCCAACTTTACTGGCGATTTCTGCGGCGGAGGTGCCTTCACGCTGTGTCACCAGACCTAACAGGAAGACTTCACCGTTTTCCGTTGTGACTTTGACGTTAGAGGATTTAACCGTGTCGCTTGCCAGGATCTGCGAGCGAACTTTAGTGGTGATCCAGGTATCCATGGAGGCGGTTCCCATTGAAACTGGCGTACCTTGGCGTATTTCGTTGTAGACTTCGGCTGCGCCGTCCACGCCGAGGGCGATTTGCTTAGCTCGGCTTGCCATTTCTGTGCTCGGCGCTTGCCCCGTTAACAACACTTTCCCCTGATAAGCCGTTGCAACGATACGGGCATCCTTTTTCAACTGCTCGTCTTTGCTAATGGCATTCATCACTCGGACTTCCAGTGTGCCATCGTCAACCTGCGTGCCTACAGTACGCGGATCAGTGGCCGTTTTGGTTGCCACAGCACTACCAACAGCAACAACCCCGACACAGCCTTGTAGCAACAGGGCGACAGACAGCACGGCAAATGCAGAACTTATCCTCATGTAGTGCTCCTTCAATCGTTCTGGTGTGGAAAAAGTGTGTTATCAATTAAATCGCACAGGCAATTTACTGTCAGCATGTGCATTTCCTGAATACGAGCGCTGCGGTGTGATGGGATGCGAATCTCCACATCCTGCGGCCCGAGCAGCCCAGCCAGTTCTCCGCCATCGTAGCCTGTCAGGGCGACAATCGTCATGTCGCGGGTAACGGCAGACTCTACAGCTTTAACAATATCGCGGCTGTTGCCACGGGTTGAAATCGCCAGTAGTACGTCGCCAGCCTGACCTAATGCTCTGACTTGTTTGGCATAGACCTCTTCATGCAAGCGGTCATTCGCTATCGCAGTTAAGACCACATTATCCGCATTAAGTGCGATAGCCGGTAAGCTGGGGCGCTCTGCTTCAAAGCGGTTAATCATGCTGGCGGCAAAATGCTGCGAATTGGCTGCTGATGTTCCGTTACCGCAGCACAGAATTTTGTTGCCGTTTAGCAGAGACTGCACCATCGCAATCGCGCCACGGGAAATAGCGTCTGGCAAGGCTTCTGCCGCTGCAATCTGCGTTTGAATACTCTCGGTAAAACAAACTTTTATTCTATCCAGCACGTTGAGTTAACCTACGTAAATTGAAATTCATCAAGGATATATTATCCCTGTGCGGCAAAGGCGTTAGGGAGCCAGTCGAACTGTTCGCCTGTAATGGCCAGCACGTCAAAACGGCAATCCACCGTGTCAAAGCTGGCACCTCGCTGTGCCAACCACACGGCAGCGGCATGCAACAACCGCTGCTGTTTGCGTCGGGTGACGCTGGCTGCGGCATCACCAAACTGGGCGTTGCGCCGATAGCGCACTTCGACAAACACCCAAATATGGCGATCGCGCATGATCAAATCCAGTTCACCGCCGCGTAGCGTAACATTCGCCGCAGTGAAGGTCAGGCCCGCGCGTTCAAGATAACGCCGGGCCCGTTGTTCATACACTGCACCAGCCGCTCGCTGATTCAGAGCACAGGTACCAGTTGGCCCTGACGATATTGCTGCCAGGTGAGCTGCCGGTTGATGGTGCAATCTGGTCCTGAACTCAGCATGCCTGTCGCCCCAGGAATCTGGTGACCCGGAATCTGGCGCATTTCACCAAAGTGGCTGGCGAGCGCCCAGGCATCCATCCCCATCGCATACAGGCGGACTAACGAGTAATCGTTTTTAAACTGGCTGCTGACCTGCTGCATCAGTGCTGGGTTAGCGCCGGCTAACAGCGGGATATCGCTGAACTGCAACCCTTCCATTTCGAGGCGGAAGTCCGGCCCTAATCCGGCCTGGAAGCTACGTGAGCTGGCGTAGAGCGCTGGACGTGCGTGTGACGTGGTGCGCATATCGATCATCGGCTTAATCAGCGCCAACTCATCTGGCGTTGCGATGATATAGACCGCATCGGTATTGCCACTGACGGACGAACTGGACGTAGGCTGAACCTGAGAGGGAATGGTTAAGCCACCGATGGTGGTGCCTGGCTGTGCCTGCTGCTGCGACACGTTAACAGGCTGACCGCTCAGGCTTAAGCCCGCGCCGCTATTAATCGCCTGTTTTAACTCTGCCGTGTTGCCAAAGCGCTGTTGCAGAGCGCTGGTGCCGCTTTGCTGGTTCCAGGCCTGAGCGAATGCGTTAATGATACGGTCGCCCAGTGCGCCTCGGGGGGCTAGAACCAGCGGCTGCTGTTTACCCTGCTGATGGATAAATTTTGCCGCGTCTCGGGCTTCATCTTCTGGAGAGAGGGCGAAGTAGCAGATGTTAGCGCTATTTTCGACGTGTTCCGGCTGGTTCAACGCCAGAATATTCAGCGGTGACTGGCTGTTTGCCAACTGATCCACTTCATTTTTCAGCAACGGACCGATGACCAGCGAAGCGCCATCTTGCTGTGCCTGTGTGAGAATATTCGCCAGCGGTTGTGAAGACGTATCATACACTTTGACCGGGAGTGAGCTGGACAGCCCCGCGCTTGTCGCCTGTGCTTCCGGTGCAGGCGTCGGGGAGGCTAACACCTGACCGCTGTACGGCGCGGGCGATTGGGTACTCTGCCCCCCTGACGGAGGGGTAACCTGTTCGGTTTGCGTGGCATCCGATGGTGGTGCGACAGAGGCAGAGACGGCTGCGATGGCTATCTGACCGTTCTTTGCTGCGTTAAAACCTTGCTGGATGGCATTGGCGAAAACCTGCGCTTGACCATTGAGTGGCAACAGCAAGGCGATGCTGTTCACCGATGACTGCTGGTAGTTAATGACCTGATTCAACTGCGTAGGCAGCGTTTTTGTAGCCGGATGGTGCGGATAGCGGGTTTGCCAATCCTGAATCGCGCTCTTTAACTGATCGGGAGAAGTACGGTTATCCTGATAGTTATTAAGCAGATCGACCCAGCCTTGCAGCACATTTTCATTCGCATTAATCAGCAGCGAGTTCGACTCCTGTGACGACATTTGCGTCAATGCCAGCCAGGTTTGATCGAGGTTCATCTGATGCTCGTCGCCTTTCAGCAGCGGCTCTTGGGCGATATAGGCCCGCAGCAGCTCAATGGACGGACGACCTTGTGCTGTTTTGATTTGCGTCTGGTAGTAACGCTGCTTTTGCTGATCGGAAAGTGCACCCACATCAAGCTGGCTCAGCGCTGCTTTAGCCGCATCCCTATTGTTTTGGGCAACGGACAGTTCTGCACTGAGTAACTGCTGTTCTTGCTTTTGCGCTGCGCTTAATTTTTCTGGCAGTGCATTGAACTGCTGGCTTGCTTGAGGGGCTTTCCCTTCCTGTAACAGGGAACGAATAGCAAGTAATTGCCAGTCAGCCTTGTTATTATCGCTACTTTGCTGCATCTGTTGCAGATAATAATCGGATGATGCGTCGGCTTTGCCCTGAACCTCGGGTGGCGGGCTCTGCGGTGCATGACTTGGACAGCCTGCGAGAAACAGTGCCGCTAACAAAACAGGGATAACACGCCCTGCCTGGGTACGGACGAAATGAAAGGGAAGCATACTGTATCCAGTGATTTTTTTTAAAAAGATGCTCAATATTAAATCGGCAACCCGGATGAAACAATGAATCAAGACCAACAAGCAGACATTTCTGCATCTACCCTCTACATTGTCCCCACGCCAATCGGCAATCTGGGCGACATCACGCAGCGTGCGCTAGCGGTATTGGCGAGCGTTGATCTGATCGCCGCAGAGGATACCCGCCATACCGGTCTGCTGTTACAACATTTTGCGATTAATGCGCGGCTGTTCGCATTACACGATCATAACGAACAACAAAAAGCGGATGTGTTGCTGGCTAAATTGCAGTCAGGACAAAGCATCGCGCTGGTTTCCGATGCGGGCACGCCGCTGATTAATGACCCCGGCTACCATTTGGTTCGACGCTGCCGTGAAGCGGGCGTTCGCGTGGTGCCGTTGCCGGGTGCGTGCGCGGCGATAACGGCGCTCTCCGCGTCCGGTTTGGCGTCTGACCGTTTTTGCTATGAAGGTTTTTTGCCCGCCAAAACGAAAGGGCGTAAGGATAAGCTGCGTGAGCTAGGGGAAGAAACCCGCACGCTGATTTTCTACGAATCCACACATCGTCTTTTGGACAGCCTGCAGGATATCAGCGAAGTGCTGGGAGCCGAGCGCTACGTGGTGTTAGCGCGCGAAATCACCAAAACCTGGGAATCTATCCACGGCGCGCCCGTGGGCGAACTACTGGCTTGGGTGAAAGAAGATGAGAACCGCCGCAAAGGGGAAATGGTGCTGATTGTGGAAGGGCATCAGGTTGATGACAGCGCGCTGTCGGCGGAAGCGCTGCGCACGCTGACGCTATTGCGTGCTGAGCTGCCGCTGAAGAAAGCGGCTGCGCTGGCGGCTGAAATTCACGGCGTGAAGAAAAACGCGCTTTACCGCTACGGGCTGGAGCAAGAAGGCGATAGCGGTGAATCGGGGGATGACAAGTAGGGCGATTTGCCCTATCATCCGCGCCGGAGTTGACCAGACAGTCGCCGCTTCACTGCCGTCCCTTTCGGGGGAGACAGGTGGAGGGGAGGAAAGTCCGGGCTCCATAGGGCAGGGTGCCAGGTAACGCCTGGGAGGCGCAAGCCTACGACTAGTGCAACAGAGAGCAAACCGCCGATGGCCCACGCAAGTGGGATCAGGTAAGGGTGAAAGGGTGCGGTAAGAGCGCACCGCGCGACTGGCAACAGTTCGTGGCACGGTAAACTCCACCCGGAGCAAGGCCAAATAGGGGTTCACATGGTACGGCCCGTACTGAACCCGGGTAGGCTGCTTGAGCCAGTGAGTGATTGCTGGCCTAGATGAATGACTGTCCACGACAGAACCCGGCTTAACGGTCAACTCCCTTCATCATAAAACCCCGCTTCGGCGGGGTTTTGCTTTATGGGTGCAGGCAAGATGAATGACTGTCCACGACGCTTTTTATGAAAGAACGCGGCTTAACGGTCAACGCCCTTCATCATAACACCCCGCTTCGGCGGGGTTTTGCTTTATGGGGGCAGGCAAGATGAATGACTGTCCACGACGCTTTTTATGAAAGAACGCGGCTTAACGGTCAACGCCCTTCATCATAACACCCCGCTTCGGCGGGGTTTTGCTTTATGGGGGCAGGCAAGATGAATGACTGTCCACGACGCTTTTTATGAAAGAACGCGGCTTAACGGTCAACGCCCTTCATCATAAAACCCTGCTTCGGCGGGGTTTTGCTTTATGGGGGGCAGGTAAGATGAATGACTGTCCACGACACTTTTTATGAAAGAACGCGGCTTAACGGTCAGTGTGAAGTGATGCTTAGGAGATACTATAATAAGTGCTTTTAAAAGTGCTATTATTAGTGTGTTTAAGTCGCTTTTGACTAACTGAATTGAGTGAATGAAATTATGGCTTTCAACATCCTAACTAACACAGCCGCCAGTATTACTGAGTTGAAACGTGACCCGATGGGGACGGTACGGGCTGCTGAAGGTGAAACTATCGCTATACTGAACCGGAATGAGCCGGCGTTCTACTGTGTGCCTCCTGCCGTATTCGCTTATTTAATGGAATTGGCTGAAGATGCAGAGCTGGGGCGTACCGTTGATGATCGGATGTCAGAGCTAGCTGACGCGGAAGAGATTTCGCTCGATGACCTATAAGTTAAAATTTGTGCCTTCTGCAATGAAGGAATGGAAAAAGCTAGGGCATCCTGTCCGTGAGCAGTTCAAGAAAAAGCTGGTTGAGCGTTTGGAAAATCCTCGTGTTCCTTCAGCCCAGCTTCATGGCCGTAAAGACCAGTATAAAATTAAACTGAAGTCCGCTGGCTACAGGCTGGTGTATTTGGTCCAGGATGAGACCATCACTGTGATGGTTATGGGAGTTGGAAAGCGCGAAGGTAGCCAGATTTATTCTGATACGAAAGGTCGCTCTGCTTAATCTGGTCTTTTGCGAGTCCTATCCCTTGTCGGTAGTTTTTCTTGCCGCGTCATACCTTTCAAATTAATTGATGTTCTCCATCACATAACTCTGACTTTTTCTGTGTCATAAAGCGCGTAAAGTAAGGCCATCGCGTGCGGCTGCACGCTCGCTGACATCTTTCAGAGGATATGACTATGAACAACACTTCTCGGATGCCTGCACTGTTCCTCGGCCACGGTAGCCCGATGAACGTGTTGGAAAACAATGTGTATACGCAGGCATGGCAAACGCTGGGTGAGACGCTGCCGCGTCCGAAGGCGATTATTGCGGTTTCTGCCCACTGGTATACCCGTGGTACGGCTGTGACGGCGATGGAAAACCCGCGCACCATCCATGATTTTGGCGGTTTCCCGCAGGCGCTGTTCGATACCCAGTATCCGGCACCCGGTTCGCCTGAATTGGCGGCGAGAATTCAGCAGGTGCTGGCCCCGTATCCCGTTACCGCTGATCAAAGCCAATGGGGTTTGGATCACGGCTCTTGGGGCGTGCTGATCAAGATGTATCCCGATGCGGATATTCCCGTTGTGCAACTGAGCGTGGACGGTACGCAGCCTGCCGCGTATCACTATGAATTAGGGCGTAAGCTGGCAGCCCTGCGTGATGAAGGCTTCATGATTGTGGCGAGTGGCAACGTCGTGCATAACCTGCGGATGGTGAAATGGGACGGCGACGCTGAGCCGTATCCGTGGGCTATTTCGTTCAATCAATTTGTGCGTGATAACCTGACTTATCAGGGTGACGACCACCCGCTGGTTAATTTTATGCAGCATGAGGGTGCCGCATTATCCAACCCGACGCCTGATCACTATTTCCCGTTGCTCTATGTGCTGGGAAGCTGGGACGGTAAAGAGGCGATCGGCATTCCGGTCGATGGGCTTGAAATGGGATCGCTGAGTATGTTGTCGGTACAGGTGGGATAATCCGCTGTTTGCGGCAGAAATGAGAAGGCACGGTGAAAACCGTGCCTTCTATACTCGTCATACTTCAAGCTGCATGTATGTTGGCTGCGCTTAAATACTCGGCCCGTCGTGGGCCTCGCCCTAAAGGGCCGCTGCAAGCAGCGTTCAAATCTGCTCCCGGCAGATTTGTCACCCGAATCACTTACCTGAGTAAGCTCATCGGGATGCCTTCTCTTGCCGCCGCCATGCAACTCGGATTATTTAGAGTATATTTTTCGGCTTAATCCAGAATGGTATGCGGATAGAAGCGCGAGAGATCCTGCGTGATCAGGGCGCGATCTTCACGTACGCCGATACCACAAGGTTGATCGTTCACCAGCCAGCTACCAATCAGCGTGTAGCTGTCGCCGAATTTTGGCAGTTGATGGTATTGCTGGACGATCATCCCTTCTTCGCCGTAAGGGCCGTCGGCTGACGCAATCTCTTTGCCATTTTCGACGATCTTGATGTTCGCCCCTTCACGTGAAAACAGCGGCTTAATGACGTAGCTGTCTAGTTCTGGGTGTTCATCTTCCGCGAAATAGGCAGGAAGCAGGTTGGGGTGGTTTGGGAACATTTCCCACAGCATTGGCAGCAGCGCTTTATTGGAAATGATGCTTTTCCAGGCCGGTTCCAACCAGCGCACGCCGGCATCTTCCAGCTTGGTGGAAAACATCTCGCGCAGCATGAACTCCCACGGATACAGCTTGAACAGATTACCAATTACCTGATTTTCAGGGTCGGTAAACTGGCCTTTCTCACCGAGGCCAATTTCCTCAATGTACAGAAACTCGCTCGGCAGACCGGCTTCCAGCGCGCAATCCTGAAGGTATTGTACCGTACCGCGATCTTCTTCCGTATCCTGACAGCAGGCGAAGTGCAACAGGCCGAAGCCGTGATTGAGCTTTAGCTCCTCAAAGCGTTCGATCAGCTTTTCCTGAATGCTGTTGTACTGGTCTGAATTCTGCGGCAGGTTTCCGGCGTTGATTTGATCTTCCAGCCAGAGCCATTGGAAAAAGGCCGCTTCGTACAGCGACGTCGGCGTGTCCGCATTGTTCTCCAGCAGCTTGGCTGGAGATTTGCCGTCATACGCCAGATCAAGGCGTGAATACAGCGAAGGCTGATTGGTGCGCCATGAATGTCTGACGAATTCCCAAGTGTGTTTAGGAATACGGAATTTGGCGAGCAGCGCATCGCTGTTGACGACTTTTTCCACCACTTGCAGACACATCTGGTGCAGTTCGGCAGTGGCTTCTTCCAGCTCTTCGATCTGAGCGAGCGTGAACTGGTAGTAAGCCTCTTCGCTCCAGTAGGGCTCGCCATACATGGTGTGGAAACGAAAACCAAATTCGGTGGCTTTTTCCTGCCAGTCAGGACGCGCTGTAATATCTATCCGCTTCATCTAATACGTCCTCAGCCGCCCATGCTACGGGAAGCGCTGGAACTTGAACTGGCGCTGCTGCGCTGCATGCTGTTTTGCTTCGCGACGGTTTCACCAAAGCCCCCACGCGTGATGGTTGAGGTCGTTGCAGGCTTCGGTGCCAGTGCGGTTTTCGGCACGGTCATCGTGCGGCCTGTTGTCGCGTTGCCGTAGTTTTTACCAGCAGCATCAACAAACTGGCCATTGGCCGAGCTGGCTGGCGTTTTTGGACTGAACAGCGGCTGCTGTGCGAAACCGGCACCACCACCCATCATTCGGCCCATCATGTAGCCAGCCATCAACGGCATCCAGGACATACCGCCGCCCTGCTGAGATTCTGCTGCCATACCAGCCTGTGCTGGTGCAGGCGTTTGAGTACACTGCGCTTCGCCAAATTCTGCTACGCAGTCTTCTTTCGTTGCGTATTTTGGTGCCGTTTTTTCTGCTTCTTTTAACGCATTATTGTATGCAGTGGTGCACTGGGCAGCCATTGATGGGTTAGCTGACGAACAATCATCCGCATTCTGGTAGAGGGAGACGGTTTCGTCAGTTTGTTCGCAGCCCGCGAGGAAAAATACGGCGCTGACGGCCAAAGCAACAGGTGCCAAACGGTGCGTCCGCCATTCCTTGCGGAACGTTTCCTGATTAATATTTTTTGTACGTTTCATCGTGTTTATCCCAGAGCAAAGCATCACGGCCAATAACCAATAAGTGTGCCTAAGAATAGGGGAACGCTGCTTGAATTTAAAGCGGCAATAGGTGTAACGGGAGGTGCCTTTACGTTGCTATACATTCTGTCGTGCAACGTTTCGCTTTATAAAGAAAGAAGACGGTTTCCGCATTCTGATGCGTTGCGTTATTTTTTGGGAAAGGCGCGAGTATAAAAAAGGGGAACCGTGGTTCCCCTGTATTTGATGCGTGTAAACGCGGCTACCGATTAACGCTGCGCCGAGGCGGTAGTGGCCTGTGGAGCATTGTTGTCCGTTAAGGCTGGCGTGGTGGATACCGGTTGACCCAGTGACGCATTCAGCGCTTGCAGGTCGGTCTCGCTCAGCGTGCCTTGCGCGGATTTGATGTTTAACTGATTGATCAGGTAATCATAACGTGCGTTGGAGAGCTGTTGTTTGGCGTTATACAGCGTGGTGGTGGCATCCAGCACGTCAACGATGGTGCGCGTTCCTACCTGATAACCGGCTTCCATCGCATCCAGAGAGCTTTGTGCAGACACTTCAGCCTGTTTGTAAGCGTTGATGCTGCTGATGGAGGCAGAAATATTGTTAAAAGATGAACGTACCGTCTGGATCACAGAACGGTGTGCGCTTTCCAGCAGTTCGCTCGAGCTAACATAGCTGTGCTGCGCCTGTTTGACCTGAGAGCTGGTCGCGCCACCGCTATAAAGCGGCAGAGTGAAGTTAATGCCGACTTTGTGCTGCCCAGCGTCTGAGTCGTTAAACGAGTTGCTGTTATTCGTCCGTGAGCCGGAGTAACGAGTATCACTCACGCCCGTTGATGCGGTGAGATCCAGCGTCGGCATATAGCCTGTTTCGGCGGAGCGAATCTGCTCACGTGCCAAATCCTGGCTCAAACGTGCGGACAACAGGTTCAGGTTGCGATTTTCAGCTTCTTTCAGCAGGTTGTTAACGGCTTCAGGCTTCTGCGTAGAGAAACGCTCAATGTTCAGGCCAGCCAACTGCGGGTAGAAATTACCGGTAATCTGGCGCAGTGATTCCAATGCGTTATCCAGCGTATTACGCGTCAACACTTCATTGGCCAACACGCTGTCATACTGAGCACGGGCGTTCTGGACGTCAGTAATGGCAACCAGACCCACGTTGAAGCGTTGTGTCGTTTGGTCTAACTGGCGATAAATCGCCTGCTTCTGCGCATTGATGTAGGAGAGCGAGTCAATCGCACGCAGGACGTTGAAATAGGCGGTTGCCGTGTTTAGCATCAGGTTTTGCTGAGCGGTCTGATAGGTAACGTCTTCAATACCCGCTTGTTTTTCCTGCAACGTCAGCGCACGCCATTTGGACATGTCGAACAGGGTCTGAGTCAACTGCAGTGAAGCGCCTTTGACGTTGCTGTCGACGCCTTTGCTGTCACGGTAGCCCCTGTTATAGGTATAGTCGGCCCCTAGATCGAGTTGAGGCAGTAACGGGCTGCGCGCTTGATTAATTTTTTCAAACGCGGCGTCGCGGGTTGCCGCAGAGCTGCGTAAATCAGGGTTGGTGCTTTTTGCCTGCTGGTAGACCTGTAACAGGTTTTCCGCCTGACTCATGGCGCTAAAACCGCCCAGGCTCAGACCAATAAGAAGAGGGAGCAATTTCTTCATTTGCATTCCTTGTTGTGCAGCAATCTCGCGATGGTAGCGCTGTCTGTAGACGAATAATTGTCGATTCTATCAGAATCTGCCAATAGGATAAGGTAGCTGAACGTGCCATCTTTCAGCGGAATATGTCCACAGAGTCAGGTAAATTGACCTGTTGGATGATTCAGTGCGGCGTTTTGCTGTTCAGTAAGGCACCGAAAAGTGATGCGATGGGTGGGAATCCCCTCACTTGGCCGACGTCACGCCTAATAAATGTTCAAAAACAATGATGAGTATAATGACAGCGGATTCCGCCATACAATACCAGATTCCATTAATACTTGTTACAGGAGTACAGCCATGTCGTCTTCCGCATCCAGTTCGGTTACTTTCACTAAAGATGATGTAGAAATTATTGCACGCGAAACGCTGTACGACGGTTTTTTTTCGCTGGAGCGCTACCGTTTCCGTCATCGCCTGTTTAATGGCGGCATGAGCGGTGAGGTCAGCCGTGAGATCTTCGAACGTGGCCATGCCGTCGTGTTGCTGCCTTACGATCCGGTGCGTGATGAAGTGGTATTAATAGAACAGATTCGTATCGCTGCCTACGACACCAGCGCGTCTCCCTGGCTGTTTGAGCTGGTGGCTGGCATGATTGAGCCAGGAGAAAGCCACGAAGAGGTGGCGCGGCGCGAAGCAGAGGAAGAAGCTGGATTAAGGGTTGGCCGTTGCCGAGCAATAATCAACTATCTTGCTAGCCCCGGCGGCACCAGTGAGCGTCTGGCGGTGATGGTGGGCGAAGTGGATACGCGTACGGCGAAAGGGATTCACGGCCTGGCGGAAGAAAATGAAGATATCCGCGTACATGTGGTGAGCCGTAAACAAAGTTATCAATGGGTTGAAGAAGGCATCGTTGATAATGCGGCGTCTGTCATTGCCTTGCAATGGTTGGCATTGCACCATGAAGAACTGAAACGTGAGTGGGTGGATTGAATTTATGAAACGTTATACTCCGGATTTCCCAGCCATGATGAGGCTATGTGAAACCAACTTCATGCAATTGCGGCGTTTGCTGCCAAAAAATGATGAAGTCGGCGAAATCGCGGTTTATCACGTCAATAATGCGGTCTATCAACTGACGATTCTTGAGTCTACTCGCTATACCTCATTGGTGGAAATTAAGCAGACAGCGCCCACTGTCAGCTATTGGAGCCTGCCAATGATGAGCGTTAGGTTGTATCATGATGCGTTGGTTGCGGAAGTGTGTGCCAGCCAGCAGATCTTTCGCTTCAAAGCACGTTATGATTATCCGAATAAGAAGTTACATCAACGTGACGAAAAGCACCAAATTAATCAGTTTCTTGCTGATTGGCTAAAGTATTGTTTGGCGTATGGTTCGATGTCGATACCGGTTTTTGATACCCAATAGATTTCAACACGCAGGAAAGTGGCTGGCGAGCCACCAAGGGAAACCAACGTATTCTGCAATTTGAAAGATGACGGGTAGAGACAGATTTACGTAACCAAGGACACCATTTGGAAAGCCTGTTGACACTGCCTGTGGCGAGTGGCGCCAGAGTCAGGATTTTACAAATAACAGATACCCATCTTTTTGCGGGCGAGCATGAAACCTTGCTGGGTATCAACACCTATCGTAGCTATCACGCTGTGCTGAATGCCATCAAGGCTCGGCAGGATGTGTTTGATTTGATCGTCGCGACAGGCGATTTGGCACAGGATCACACGCTGCAAGCCTATCATCATTTCTCGCGCGGAATTGCGGAGATCCCTGCACCTTGCGTATGGCTTCCGGGTAACCACGATTTCCAACCGGCGATGGTCGATGCGTTGGCTGACGCCGGTATTGCGCCGTCCAAGCATGTGCTGCTGGGCGACAAGTGGCAAATTATCCTGTTGGACAGTCAGGTGTTTGGCGTGCCGCACGGTGAGCTGAGCGAATACCAGCTTGAATGGCTGGAGCGCAGCCTGAAAAGTCAGCCCGATCGCTTTACGCTGCTGCTGCTGCATCATCACCCGCATCCTTCCGGCTGTACCTGGCTCGATCAGCATAGCTTGCGTAACGCGCATAATCTGTCTGCGGTGCTGGATCGCTATCCACAGGTGAACACCGTGCTGTGTGGTCATATTCATCAGGAGATGGATTTTGACTGGCACGGCCGCCGCTTGCTAGCCACGCCGTCGACCTGCGTACAGTTTAAACCGCACTGCACTAACTTCACCATTGATGACGTGGCGCCGGGCTGGCGCTATCTGGACTTGCTGCCTGATGGCCGTCTGGAAACCGAGGTCTATCGTCTTTCAGGCAGCGAATTTCTGCCTGACATGGATTCGGACGGTTACTAATGCCAACGCTTCTTTATCTGCACGGCTTCAACAGTACGCCACAGTCGGCGAAAGCGACGGCACTGAAAACGTGGCTGGCAGAGCGGCACCCTGAAATTGACATGGTGATTCCCCAGCTTCCACCGTATCCGTCGGAAGCGGCCGAGATGATGGAGTCGCTGATTATGGAGCGGGCCGGTCGTCCGGTGGGCATTGTTGGCTCTTCCCTCGGTGGTTATTATGCCACCTGGCTATCCCAATGTTTTATGCTGCCTGCCGTGGTGGTGAACCCTGCGGTGAAGCCGTTTGAACTGTTGCTGGACCATCTGGGCGACTATCAGAACCCCTACACCGGTGAAAAATATGTGCTAGAGTCTCGGCACGTTTACGATCTGAAGGTCATGCAGGTTGACCGACTGGAATCGCCGGATTTGCTCTGGCTACTGTTGCAGACAGGGGATGAGGTTCTGGACTATCGTCAGGCAGTCGCGTATTACACGGCCTGCCGTCAAACTGTGGAGTCAGGGGGCAATCATGCCTTTGTCGGATTTGAGCACTTTTTCGCACCGATTGTGAATTTTTTAGGGCTCACGACAGACTGAATCACCACACATAGGCATTGAAAAACGAAGCGCCGAAAGCGGTTCGTTAAACACCATTCACTGAACTCAAAGAATTAACGCAAACTATGGCTCAATCAAGTTATAACGCTGATGCGATTGAAGTACTCAGCGGACTGGAACCGGTGCGCCGTCGTCCGGGAATGTACACCGATACCACGCGTCCTAACCATCTGGGACAAGAGGTCATAGATAACAGCGTTGATGAAGCGCTGGCGGGCCATGCACGCCGTATTGATGTGATTCTGCACGCCGATCAGTCGCTGGAAGTCATTGATGACGGCCGTGGGATGCCGGTGGATATCCACCCGGAAGAAGGCGTACCTGCCGTTGAGCTGATCCTGTGTCGCCTGCACGCGGGCGGCAAATTTTCCGGTAAAAACTACCAGTTTTCGGGCGGCTTGCACGGCGTAGGGATTTCCGTGGTGAACGCCCTGTCTACCCGCGTTGAAGTTACCGTTAAGCGCGATGGTCAGGTGTACGACATCGCGTTTGAAAACGGCGATAAAGTGCAGGAACTCACTGTAACCGGCACCTGCGGACGTCGTAACACCGGAACACGCGTGCATTTCTGGCCGGATGAGAAGTTCTTCGACAGCCCCCGTTTTTCCGTCTCCCGTTTGACGCACCTGCTGAAGGCCAAAGCGGTCTT
This sequence comes from Pectobacterium quasiaquaticum, assembly GCF_014946775.2. NCBI lineage: Bacteria > Pseudomonadati > Pseudomonadota > Gammaproteobacteria > Enterobacterales > Pectobacteriaceae > Pectobacterium > Pectobacterium quasiaquaticum. Next base: position 407,123 of record NZ_CP065177.1, read on the forward strand.
ATGTCCCGGTGTGGAAATCATCTTCAAAGATAAAGTTAACAACACCGAGCAGCGCTGGTGCTATCAGGATGGCCTGAATGACTACCTGTGCGAAGCGATAAATGGCCTGATCACGCTGCCGGAAAAACCGTTTCTAGGGTCGATTACTGGCGATACTGAAGCCGTGGACTGGGCGCTGCTCTGGCTACCGGAAGGCGGTGAGCTGTTGACGGAAAGCTACGTGAACCTCATCCCGACGCCAATGGGCGGGACGCACGTTAACGGCCTGCGCCAAGGCTTGCTGGATGCGATGCGCGAGTTTTGCGAATTCCGCAATATTCTGCCGCGCGGCGTGAAGCTGAGTGCAGATGACATCTGGGAACGCTGTGCTTACGTGCTGTCGGTCAAAATGCAGGAACCGCAGTTTGCCGGGCAGACCAAAGAGCGTCTCTCTTCCCGTCAGTGCGCCGCGTTTGTGTCCGGCGTGGTGAAAGACGCTTTCAGCCTGTGGCTGAACCAGAACGTACAGGCTGCGGAGCAGTTGGCCGAGCTGGCGATTTCCAGTGCTCAGCGCCGTATGCGTGCCGCCAAAAAAGTGGTGCGTAAAAAGCTGACCAGTGGGCCTGCGCTGCCAGGCAAACTGGCGGATTGTACCTCGCAGGATCTCAACCGGACGGAACTGTTTCTGGTGGAAGGGGATTCGGCGGGCGGATCGGCGAAGCAGGCGCGCGAACGTGAATTCCAGGCGATCATGCCGCTGAAAGGTAAGATCCTGAATACCTGGGAAGTCTCCTCCGATGAGGTGCTGGCGTCGCAGGAAGTACACGATATTTCAGTCGCGATCGGTATCGATCCTGACAGCGCCGATCTCAGCCAACTGCGTTACGGCAAGATCTGTATTCTGGCGGATGCGGACTCCGATGGCCTGCACATTGCCACGCTGCTGTGTGCGCTGTTTGTCCGCCATTTCCGGGCGCTGGTTCAGGGCGGGCATGTTTATGTCGCGATGCCGCCGTTGTACCGCATCGATCTGGGCAAAGAAGTTTACTACGCGCTGGATGAAGAGGAAAAAGCGGGCGTGCTGGAGCAGCTTAAGCGTAAGAAAGGCAAGCCTAACGTGCAGCGCTTTAAAGGTCTGGGCGAAATGAACCCGCTACAGCTGCGCGAAACTACGCTGGATCCGAATACTCGCCGTCTGGTGCAGTTGACCATCAGCGAAGAGGATATCGATCAGACGATGGCGATGATGGATATGCTGCTAGCGAAGAAACGCTCGGAAGATCGCCGCAACTGGCTGCAAGAGAAAGGCGATAAGGCGGAGATCGAGGTCTAACGCTTGAGTAAACACCTCATCGAGGCAGGTATATTCGTTTATAAAAGTCACGCGGTGTATTATCGCAATAGTCAGCTAGTGGCGCGCATTACCTGCTTTCTCGATTTTATGAGCGAGGAACTCACAGAAAATCCGCTGTGAGGTGTTGCCCACAGCGGTAGAAAGGTACCTAAAACGTCGATCTGGCAAAGTGTTCGTCCAGGTGCCTGCGTTAATCAGCAAAATGCGCGCTTGCGCATAACACTATTGATTAAAAGTCCACATTCACACCCAGTTGGAAGGAACGACCAGGCTGCACGGAGAGGGCGCGGTCATACTGTCCCTGCCGATCGTTGGTTTCAATCTGACGGCTGCTGAGATAATCCCAATACTTACGGTCAGTCAGGTTATACACGCCACCGCTGACTTTCACGTTCTTGCTAATGCGATAGTAGGCGGTCAGGTCAACCATGCCATAGCCGGGAATGCGCATATATTCGGTATTCGAGGTGGCGATCGCGTTGCCAGCATTGGTATAGCTTTCGCGACTGGTATCCTTCGCCTGCTTACCTTTCTGGAAGGTAGATGTCAGGGCAGCACCGTAGCGTTGGGCAGGATCATCATAGGCGATACCTACCACGGCTTTCATTGGCGCAACGCTGTCGAGATCGACATAGCGGTCGCCGAGGTAGCGCGATTGCGATTGGCCTTTGGTGTAGCCAAACGCCAGCGTGGTGCTGAGCCCATCAACCGCTGGGAACCAGGTGCCTAGCTGTATTTTGCTGCTGACCTCACCACCGTAGATGTAGGCTTTATCGCGGTTTTCCGCCTGATATATCGTGCTGATATTACTTGGTACATTGACGAATTTATCGGGGTTGGCGCTACGACGGTAGCGGGTATTGGCGATAAAGTTCTTATACGTGTTGTAGAACAGCGCGGTACGGAAGGTGACCCCCTCCGTCGCTTCCCCTTTTAATCCCCACTCTACGTTGTTGCTGGTTTCCGTTTTGAGGTCGCTATTGCCGATAAAGGCATACTGAACTGGTCCGGCATAGTTGGCGTCCAGGTTGGTGCTGCCATAAAGCTGGCTGGCATCCGGGAACTGTGCGCCACGACGGTACTGCAAATAGGTTGTCAGCGTCGGCGTGATGTCATAGAGGAAGCTCAGAGACGGCAGGACTTGCGTATCGCTGTTGGCTTTGCCGTACAGTTTGTTGACATCGGATTCACTGATGACACTGCCGTCACCGCTCAGGCGAACCGTATTGGTCGGTTTGGTACGCTGGTGGATGGCGCGTACGGCAGGGACAACCGAGAAGGCGTGCCCCGCCAGATCCCACGTAGCGGTATCCTGCACAAAGCCGCCGACGGTGTAGCTGTTGCTATCGGCTTCTGGCTGCATGAGGTTATTGGCACCCGTTTGATTCGGTGATTGCCTGAACGGGCGCTCTGTCTTGCTTTGGCTGGCGTTAAGACCCCAACTGAACTCGTGGCGATCCCAGCTTTTCACCATATGGGTATCGAACCCATAGGTGGTGACATTGTAGTCAGAATAGACGCGGTGGCTATCTGCTGCCGCCATCCCTGTGGTTGCGGGCAGCCAGGTATTGTCGTGTGATTCGCTGTTTTGGAAGTAAATGCGGCTATCAACCAAATCGACCAGCGTGTTGTTAACGGGCGTCCAGCGATCTTTCAGGCTGGCGGTCCAACGGCGTGTCTCGCTGCTCTGTTGCGCCGTGCCGTAAATGGTGTTGTTGCTGCTTGGCAGACTACCCCAGTAGTCATAATGGGTGTGGTTAGTTTTATGGTAATAATCCAGCGTACCGGTGAGCTGATGCTCATCGTTAGCCTGCCAAATACCGGACGCCAAAATGGCGTTAGAGTGCCAGTTGGCGGGGTAAGCGGCGATCTCGTCGCTGTTATTACGCGTTTGCTGGCCGTCGCGGCGGCTGAGCACGACAATGCCGCGCAGTTCGTCATCACCGCCTGCGGCGGTGATGCCATTATGCCAACCATGGTTGGCGGAATCGTAGTCACTCTGGAAACCGAAGTAGTCCTGCTTGCCTGCTTTTAGGTAATTATCGGCAGATTTTGGCCGAAAGGAGACGCTGCCCCCGAGTGCGTTGACCGTATTTTCTGCGGAGGTGACGCCCGACTCAATATCGACGCTGCTGTACACGTAAGGGTCGATATAGTCCCGTCCCATGCCGAAGGTATTGAATCCGGCACGGCTGGCGTAGCTGCGGCCCGTGGCATTAGGCAGGGCGATGCCATCGGTATCGATCGCTACACGGTTGCTTTCAATGCCGCGAATGTTGTAGCCCGTGTAACCGCCGCGGTCGAAGCCGCTTTTCCCTGTATTGCTGCCGCCGCTGGATCCTGTTGCGCTCACCAAAGGTTGATAGCGCATGATCGTGCCGAAATTGTTGCCGCCTTCTCTTTGCATGTCTGCGGCAGTCAGCGTCGTAATTGAACCGGCTTTTTTCTCGACTTTTGGCGAGTGAACCGTCATCACATCGTCAGTCTGTCCCGTTTTCGACGCCGAATCGTCTTGATTCTTCACGTTGAGTGCGTTGTTACCTGTGGTGCTATCCGCTGCCATCCCGTTCAGCGCAACGCCAGTCAAGATGCCGGTGAGAAGAATTTTATTTAAATTCTTGTTAATTAACATAATGATACTCTGCTATAAGGTTGTTCTGGCCAGCGGCGTTGGGGAAACATGGCGTGCTGGTCGCTAACGTCTGCAAGGGAAATGCAAAACGGCAAATAACATTAATTATCATGTGGTAATGATAACCATTATCAATATGCTAAGCATTATCATCTGATGTTGCAACGATGATGAATAATTCTTAATGAAACGGGATGGTTGCTATCAAAATGAAAGCGACTGGCTATGCCTCAATGAGGCGTAATGAAATGACTGACTTATGAAACCGAACACTACGAGCTGGACGATGATGAAGCGCTTAACCGCGAGTACCCGGACTCATTCTGGATACCGGCTAAAGAAGTACGTGACTCACTCCTGTGGCGCGGTTCCCTGCGAATGGTTCCCTGTGACATCACCTCATTAGATAAGGTACTATTCTCGCCAAACATACCGCCGCTATGGCGTGCCGGAAAGCGTAACCATCGCGCCGCGATGTGAGGGAAGTGAGATAAATGAGTGAGATGACTCATGACGGCGCAGAAAGCCTTGCGCTGCGCACGTTTACCGAAAATGCATACCTAAATTATTCCATGTACGTCATCATGGACAGGGCATTGCCGTTCATTGGCGATGGCCTGAAGCCTGTGCAGCGTCGCATCGTGTATGCGATGTCCGAGCTGGGACTGAATGCCAGCGCCAAATTCAAAAAATCTGCCCGTACCGTGGGTGACGTGCTGGGTAAATACCATCCGCACGGCGACAGCGCCTGCTATGAAGCAATGGTGCTGATGGCGCAGCCGTTCTCGTACCGCTATCCGCTGGTGGATGGTCAGGGGAACTGGGGGGCACCGGACGACCCGAAATCCTTCGCCGCCATGCGTTATACCGAATCGCGGCTGTCCAAATATGCGGAACTGCTGCTGTCCGAACTCGGGCAGGGCACGGTCGATTACACCCCGAACTTTGACGGCACGATGCAAGAGCCGAAGATGCTGCCTGCGCGTCTGCCGAATATTCTGCTGAACGGCACCACCGGAATCGCCGTAGGGATGGCCACGGACATACCGCCGCACAACGTGCGTGAAGTCGCCGCCGCTGCGGTAATGCTGCTGGAAAACCCGAAGGCCTCGCTGGACGAGTTATTGCAGCATGTTCAAGGGCCGGATTTCCCAACAGAAGCTGAAATCATCACGCCACGCGATGAAGTGCGCAAACTCTACCAGAATGGCCGTGGTTCCGTGCGTATGCGTGCGGTGTGGAAGAAAGAAGACGGTGATGTCGTGATTACCGCGCTGCCACATCAGGTTTCTGGTGCCAAAGTGCTGGAGCAGATTGCCAGCCAGATGCGTGCGAAGAAGCTGCCGATGGTCGAAGACCTGCGTGATGAATCGGATCACGAGAATCCAACCCGTCTGGTATTGGTGCCGCGCTCGAACCGGATCGATATGGATCAGGTGATGAACCACCTGTTCGCCACGACCGATCTGGAAAAAAGCTATCGCGTTAACATGAACATGATCGGTCTGGATGGTCGCCCGAGCGTGAAAGGGCTGGTCGAGATCCTGAGTGAATGGCTGGTCTTCCGTCGCGATACCGTGTGCCGCCGTCTGAACTACCGTCTGGAAAAAGTGCTCAAGCGCCTGCATATCCTTGAAGGTTTGCTGATCGCGTTCCTGAATATCGATGAAGTCATTCATATCATCCGCACGGAAGATGAACCGAAGCCCGTTCTGATGCGCCAGTTCAGCCTGAGTGAAACACAGGCTGAAGCGATCCTGGAGCTGAAATTACGTCATTTGGCCAAGCTGGAAGAGGTGAAAATCCGCGGTGAGCAGGGCGATTTGGCAAAAGAGCGCGATCAGCTTCAAGCACTGCTGGCGTCAGACCGTAAGCTCAGTAACCTGATTAAGAAAGAAATTCAGTCCGATGCGCAAGTCTATGGTGACGATCGTCGTTCTCCGCTGCATGAACGCAGCGAAGCCAAAGCGATGAACGAGCACGAGTTAACGCCTTCCGAACCGGTCACCATTGTGCTGTCGGAAATGGGCTGGGTACGCAGTGCCAAAGGGCATGATATCGACCCAACTGGGCTGAGTTATAAAGCGGGTGATAGCTTCCGTGATGCTGCGAAAGGGAAAAGCAATCAGCCTGTGGTGTTTATTGACTCTACTGGCCGCAGCTATGCACTGGATCAGAATGAGTTGCCTTCTGCTCGTGGTCAGGGTGAACCGCTAACAAGTAAACGCACGCTGCCGCCGGGTGCGAAGGTGGAACAAGTGCTGATGGCCGCAGACGATCAACTGCTACTGATGGCATCGGATGCAGGCTATGGTTTTGTGTGTACCTTCAGTGATTTGGTGACGCGTAACCGCGCAGGAAAAACGCTGATCACGCTGCCGGATAATGCGAAGGTGCTGGCACCGATCGAGATCAACGGCGACGATAATCTGCTGATGGCGATCACTGCCGCAGGCAGAATGCTGCTGTTCCCTGTATCCGAGCTGCCACAGCTGTCGAAAGGCAAGGGCAACAAGATTGTCTCCATCTCTTCGGCTGATTTTGCGGAAGGCAAAGATCGTCTGGCTCAGTTGCTTCTATTACCGCCGCAGGCTTCTGTCACGCTCTACGTTGGTAAGCGCAAACAGTTGCTACGCCCCAATGATTTTCAGAATTATCAGGGCAAACGCGGACTGAAAGGCACGTTGCTGCGTGGGTTAAAAGGTATTGACCGGATTGAGGTGGATGCACCCCAGCAGGTTGACACCACCGGCAGCAGTGAAGAATAACGCTTCCGTATTGTCTTGTGCATGTTGAGAAAGGCGGTGTCATATCGCCTTTCTTTAGTTTCTGGTTGCCATCCCGCTGCAAATTGAATCACCGTGTGTTTTAGCGCGGAATCGCTATACTAGCGGCGGCTGTCGGCTCATGAGGTTGCTATGTTATCCATTTTGCGTTTTTTTATTGTCATTATATTTTCGATTTTGATCTGTATTTTTGGCTTGTTTTACTGCCTGTTCAGCCCTCGAAATCCCCGCCATGTCGCGACCTTCGGCCATCTTTTTGGTCGCTTGTCTGTGGTGTTTGGCTTGAAAGTAGAAATGCGGATACCGGAAGAAGCGGCGCATTACGGCAACTGCATCTATATCGCGAACCATCAGAACAACTACGATATGGTCACGGTATCTAGCGCGGTTCAGCCTCGTACCGTTACCGTGGGTAAGAAAAGCCTGCTGTGGATCCCGTTCTTCGGGCCACTTTATTGGCTGACGGGTAACTTGCTGATTGACCGTGAAAACCGCGCCAAAGCGCATGGCACCATTGCCCAAGTCGTGAAGCATATTAAAGAGCGCAACACGTCTATCTGGATGTTCCCTGAAGGTACGCGCAGCCGTGGACGCGGCCTGATGCCATTCAAAACCGGTGCCTTTCATGCTGCGATTAGCGCAGACGTGCCAATTGTGCCGATTTGCGTTTCTACGACCAGCAACAAGGTGAAGTTGAACCGCTGGAATAACGGACTCGTTATCGTAGAAATGTTGCCACCCATCGATACCCGCGCATATACCAAAGAGCAGGTTCGCGAACTTGCTGCACACTGCCATGATGTGATGGCTGCTAGGATTGCGGAGCTGGATGCGGAAGTCGCGGCACGCGAAGCAGCAGACAAAAAATAAACTTACCCCATCGAGTTACGCGATTATTGCTTCCGATTGCCTATTTAAGAACGAATCGGAAGATAAACTTTGCTTACGGTTTATTGGAGTTACGGAGTCATTATGTCACTCAGCCGACGTCAGTTTATTCAGGCATCGGGCTTTGCGTTATGCGCGGGTATGACACCACGGGTGGCGAAAGCCAGTGGGAATCCCATCGCATTGCCGATACCGCCATTACTGGAGTCGCGCCGAGGCCAGCCTCTTTTTCTAACCATGCAACGTGCCCATTGGGCATTTTCCGGTGACCGTAAGACCGCCATTTGGGGCATCAATGGCCGCTATTTAGGGCCGACGGTGCGGGTCTATGACGGCGATGACGTTAAGCTGATTTATAGTAACCGCCTGAATGAGCCTGTCGCGATGACGATCGGTGGGTTGCAGGTGCCGGGGCCGTTGATCGGTGGCGCGGCTCGTATCATTTCTCCAGGAAGCGACTGGTCACCGGTGTTGCCCGTTCGTCAGCCAGCAGCGACCTGCTGGTATCATGCGAATACGCCGAACCGCATGGCCCCGCATATCTATAACGGGCTGGCTGGGCTCTGGCTGGTGGAAGACAGCACCAGTAAATCCTTACCGCTTCCCAATCACTACGGTGTTGATGATTTCCCACTGATTATTCAGGATAAACGACTGGATAACTTTGGTGTTCCTCTCTATAACCCGCCTTCTAACGGTGGATTTGTGGGGGACTCGCTGCTCGTCAACGGCGTGCAAAATCCTTTTGTTGAAGTGTCCCGTGGCTGGGTTCGCCTGAGATTGCTGAATGCCTCGAACTCCCGGCGTTACGTGATGCGGTTGAGCGATGGGCGAGCGATGCGTGTGATCGCCAGCGATCAAGGGTTGCTGCCTGCACCGATGGCGGTGAACCAGCTTTCTCTCGCACCCGGCGAACGGCGCGAAATACTGATCGACATGTCGCAAGGCGAAGACGTCACGCTAACGGCAGGTGAGTCGGCTGGGATTATGGATCGTCTGCGCGGGCTGTTTGAGCCTTCCAGCATGCTGATTTCGACTCAAATACTCACGCTGAAGCCGACGGGGCTGTTGCCATTAGTCACGGATAACCTGCCGATGCGTTTACTGGCCGACAACATCATTGAAGGCAGCATTAGCCGCACGCGCGAATTCCGGCTGGGTGACAGTCTGCCTGGCATCAACGGCGCGATGTGGGACATGACGCGTGCTGATGTACAAACCCAGCTTGGCCGCTGTGAGCGCTGGATAATCCACGCTGACACGCCGCAGGCTTTCCACATTCAGGGCGTCAAGTTCCTGGTGCGCAGTGCCAATGGTAGACCACCGGCGGTGGAAGACAGCGGCTGGAAAGATACGGTGTGGGTGGATAACGATGTCGAGCTGTTAGTTTATTTCACGCAGCCCTCCTCAATGGCGTTCCCTTTCCTGTATTACAGCCAGACGCTGGAACTGGCCGATCGCGGTTCGACGGGACAGCTCATCGTACAGTCTGCGATGTAAACCAACCGATAGCCTGCCGGTTTCTCTGCGTTACCCTCCGCCGTGGCAAATGTGACGCCCTCCCCGTCTGACGCACCGCTCGCTTGTCAGACGGCAACGCTTCCGAGACTCATCTGTTTCTTAATGTGATCCACCTCTATTCAGACAAACCAAAATTAAAGATGCGAAGCTGTGCGGACGATACCTTACATATTGATGTTGCTATTAATTAAGGGTGAATAGCGTTTTTGCGTCGTGCGCTGCTTCGGATCGGATTGTGCTAAAAGAACATTTTTTATTACAACAATGCCAGAGCCCGTGCGTTTCGTTTCGTCATGAAATCAGGTCCACTTTCTGTTTTAACCTGTACGTAGCCAGAACGCTGCGTCACTAAAAGGGCTGCACTATGCGGGAATTACTGCTTTGGGTCAGGGATCAACTGGCTGGAGCGCCGTCGGCGCCTCGCTACATGCAGCTCGCGTCGTTGCTTGAATCAGAAATCAGCCGTCGTAAGACGTTATCTGGCCAGTTCTTACCCGCCGAAAGACTGATTGCTCAGCAGTTGGGATTGTCGCGCGTAACGGTTTCCCGTTCCTTGTCGCTGCTGGAAGAAAAAGGGCTGATTGTGCGACAACAGGGGGTGGGAACCCGCGTGGCCCAACGGCTTAACTACACGTTGAGCGCCGAGGATGAAGGTTTCACCGCGCTGATATTGAAACAAGGCGGCGTAGCTGGCAGCCTGTGGTTAGAAAAGACAATACAGATTCCATCCGCCGCCATTGCCGCGAAAATGTCTCTGCCGGAAGGCGAGGCTGTCACCTATCTGCGACGCGTCCGGCTCAGTAATGGCGAGCCCGTTTCACTGGAAACGACCTGGATACCGCAAGAATTCCTACCCGACCCTGAAGCGCTTGAGCAGTCTCTCTATCAGTATTGGATGACGCGTGATATAGCGCCTGACAAAAAACGCTATCGTTTCAAAGCGATTGCCTGTACGGCAGACATTGCCACGCTTCTTGGTATCGTGGCGGAGTCCCCAGCGCTGTATTGCCAACTGCATGTTTATAACGAACAGGGTGAACTGTTGGAATACAGCGAAGCACACTGCCGTAGCGACGTGTATGAGATTCAGTTTGCTGATTAGGATGAGAAGAAAAATGCCAGCACGGTGAAGGCTGGCATCGAAGGGGGATAGAGTCGATCCCAGTAGCCCTAATGGGATGAGTTCTTAGTCGTTTCTCGGTTCGTCAGGGTCCGATCCCAGACGTTTCCCACAGTCCAGCTTGGCAATGTCACTAAGCTCGTCTTTATCCAGACGGAAATCAAACACCTCGAAATTTTCCTTGATACGCGACGGCGTGACCGATTTAGGAATCACCACCAGCCCACTGTCCAGATGCCAGCGGATCACGATCTGTGCCGGCGTTTTGCCGTATTTTGTCGCCAGTTTACGGATAATGGGATGGTCGAAGACGCCTGCGCCACCCTGCGCCAGCGGGCTCCAGGATTCGGTCTGGATATGGTGCGTGGCGTTCCAGGAATGAAGTTGCTTTTGCTGGAGAAGAGGATGCAGCTCGATTTGGTCGATGACCGGCAAGACGCCCGTTTCTTCTTTTAGCCGCTGTAAGTGGTGAGTATGGAAATTACTGACGCCGATACTTTTCGCCAGACCCTGCTCTTGGAGTTTGATGAGTCCACGCCAGGCATCCACGAAGGTGTTCTGTTGCGGGAGCGGCCAGTGAATCAGGTAGAGATCGATATAATCTAATCGAAGTTTTCTCAGGCTCTCTTCCAGCGCTTTTTGGGGATCGGTGTGATCGCCATTCCAGAGCTTGGTGGTGATGAACACCTCTTCACGCGGCAGGTTCGCGGCACTCAGTGCCTGACCAACGGCCTCCTCGTTCTTATAAATCGCGGCGGTATCGATCGCCCGATAACCGATGGACAATGCTTCAGTCACGGCGATCACTGTGTCCTCACTGCTTGCTCGCCAGACACCAAGGCCCATCTGGGGCATGATATTGCCGTCCGCCAGTTTAACTTTCGGTTGCGTCATCTCACTCTCCTTTTATATCCATTAATCCATGCAAATATCATAGGGTTAACGGGATGGGCGACCTGTTCATATCACGGGCAGAGAGGAACGTAATCCCACGCAGGAACAGGCATATGATTTTAGTTTAGTAGAAAATTTGGTCGGTTATAGGTTGGCTGATGAAATCAAGCCCGTGCATATTTTGCATTATATACATAAGTAATTACTCACTTACACGCTAATCAAAATTGAGCAAATTATCGCCTCATTTACCATTAGCCTATCAAAACAACACATTTAAATTGGTTATTCCTTTGAATAATTTATCACTAACGCAAACTTTCAGCATAACTGCGCATTCTGCGCAACTTCTTGCTCACTTTCTGGTTGAAATCACTTTTTGCGCAATAGATGCCGTTTTTTCGCGAGGTCTGCGCAACTTCTTGCTCAAATTTTGCTTAAGGAAAATTTGAGTTAAGTAAATATCGTTATAAAACATGCAGATGAAAGTTGGCATGTGGATTGCTATACAGAGCGTGAAGTTATTCATTCTGTTTAATAACTCATTTCGTTCAACAACTCATTTCGTTCAACAACAAGGAGCAAGACTATGCCAACTCCATGCTATATCAGCATCGAAGGTAAAACTCAGGGCAACATTACTGCGGGTGCTTTCACGTCTGATTCGGTCGGTAACATCTATGTGCAAGGCCACGAAGATGAAATGCTGGTACAGGAATTCAAACACATTGTCACCGTCCCAACCGACCCACAGTCTGGTCAGCCGTCCGGTCAGCGTGTGCACAAGCCGTTCAAATTCACTGTCGCGCTGAACAAAGCCGTTCCACTGATGTACAACTCCCTGGCGTCCGGCGAAATGCTGCCGACCGTGACCCTGAAATGGTATCGCACCTCGGTGGAAGGCAAGCAAGAACACTTCTTCTCTACCGTGCTGACCGATGCCACCATCGTCGACATCGACTGCAAAATGCCACACTGTCAGGACCCGTCCAAACTGGACTACACCCAGTTGATTGAAGTGTCGCTGGCCTACCGCAAAATTGACTGGGAGCACACCGTTGCCGGGACTTCCGGCTCTGATGACTGGCGTGCACCGGTCGAAGCGTAATCCTTCTGTTTCTAACCCGGCCACCGTGCCGGGTTTTCTGCGTTTTTCTCAACGCGATGCTTTATCAACATGAACTGTGGTGTGAGCAGACTCAGACCACAGCGCAGGTTTTTATTTTAATCAGGATAGTGACGTGCCGCTCTGGGAAAACCCGAGGCGTGCGGTAGCCATGGTAACGGCGAAGGAAAAAGGAGAGGACAGGTGGCAAACAGTACAGGATTACAGTTCACCGTAAAGGTCGGTGCCCTGGATGCAGGCACTTTCGCGGTGGTGGATTTCAGGCTGGATGAAGGGCTGAACCGGCCTTTCAGCCTGTCGCTGAGTCTGGCGAGCGCGCTGCCGGATGTCGATTTCGGCGCGGTGCTGGACCAGCCGTGCGAGCTGATGATCTGGTATGAAGGCGAGCTGAAACGTCGGGTCAGCGGGATTATCAGCGGCTTCACGCAGGGTGACACCGGATTCCGGCGCACGCGCTATCAGATAGACGTCCGTCCTGCCCTGTGGCGACTGGGATTACGCACCAACGCCCGCATCTTTCAGGCGCAGAAGCCGGAAGCGATTATCGGGGCGCTGCTGGAAGAAGCCGGTATCACCGACTACGCCTTTGCGCTGCGCCATGCGCACGCGCCACGCGAATACTGCGTGCAGTATCGGGAAAGCGATTTAGCCTTTATCACCCGACTGGCCGCCGAGGAGGGCATGTATTTCTTCCACGAATACGAAGAAGGTAAGCACCGGGTGGTGTTTGCCGACGATGCGGGCGCACTGACCAAAGGCCCCGAGTTGTTCTTCAACTTGGCGACACAAGGGCTGAGTGAGGGCGAATATGTCCGGCGCTTCCACTACGCAGAGCGGGTGAGTACGGCCGAAGTCGAGTTGAAAGACTACAGCTTCAAGACACCGGCTTACGGGCTGTCGCACAAGAAAATGAGCAGTGAGCTGGCACACCAGCGCGAAAGCTATCAGCATTACGACTACCCGGGGCGCTATAAGCAAGACCCGAGCGGCAAGGCGTTCAGCGGCTACCGGCTGGATGCGCTGCGCTCAGGGGCGGTGACGAGCGAAGGCGAATCCAACTGCGCGGGGCTGATGCCGGGTAACACCTTCACGCTGACGGAGCACCCGAATGCGGCGCTGAATGCGGTGTGGCAGACGGTGAGCGTGACGCACGTCGGGCAGCAGCCGCAGGCGCTGGAAGAAGAAAGCGGCGGCGAACCGACGACCATGAGCAACAGTTTTGCGGTGGTGAAAGGCACGACGACGTGGCGTGCTGCCATGCCCTACAAACCGATGGTGGACGGCCCGCAAATCGCCACTGTCGTCGGCCCAGCGGGGGAAGAGATCTACTGCGATCAGTATGGTCGGGTAAAACTGCAATTCCCGTGGGATCGCTACGGTGCGAGTAACGACCAGAGTTCCTGCTGGGTGCGCGTCAGCCAGGGCTGGGCGGGCGGCCAGTACGGGATGATCGCCATCCCGCGCATCGGGCATGAAGTGATCGTCAGTTTCCTTGAAGGCGATCCGGACCAGCCGATTGTCACCGGGCGTACTTTCCACGCCACCAATCCGACGCCGTATCCGCTGCCTGCTAACAAAACGCGTACCACGCTTCGCTCCAAAACCCATAAAGGCAAAGGGTTTAACGAACTCAGCTTTGAGGATGCGACCGACAACGAAGAAATCTTCCTTCACGCCCAGAAGAATATGGCGGTGCGGGTGCTCAATGCTAAAGATGAGCGCGTGGACTATAACCGCACAACGAGTATCGGACATGATGAAGAACTGGTGGTCGCCAACAATCGTAAAGTTACGGTGGAAGGCAGTCAGGATCACAAAACCACAGGCCATCATTTATCGTTAACCGAAGGCGATCAGGGTATACAGGTTAAGGGCGATCTGACGCAGAAAGTCAACGGCGTATTCAGCGTGGACAGCAATGGCGATCTGACGCTGCAAAGCGGCAGCAAACTGACACTCAGAGTCGGGGGCAGTTTTGTGGTTATCCACGCTGGCGGGGTGGACATCAAAGGACCGGCGATTAACCTGAATTCAGGTGGTAGCCCGGGCGATGTGGCACTCCCTGCCGATCCGGCGATATTGAAAGCGGCCGCCGCCACAGGGACGCTGTTTGTCGCGCACTGTCCGGTAAAGGAGAAAGGAAACAGTGAGTGAAATCGTACAATATGCCGTTATCGACGGTTCCATTGAAGAGGGGCTACTGGATTTTTTGGCTGAACACGATGCGCCGCATTGTTGCTTATATGCAGAGCCATTACAGCAGGAGTTAATCCCGTTGGCTCCCTATTTAGTTGAAGTCACGCAGGAGGTTTCATCCTGGTTGGTGAATAAAACTTCTCCGTGGGGGATCTATTTATTTACGTCGGTAAGCATGAAGGATTTACGCCAACACTTGCGTAAATATTTACAGGTTCTTCTTCCCTCAGAAGATAAACCCGTGTTTTTCCGTTTTTACGATCCACGGAATATCTGGGATTTATGCCATGTTTTGAGTGAATGGGAATTGCATTGTTTTATGGGCCCGATTGAAAAAATGATGACTGTCCATAGTGCAATAATCCGGGAAGAGCATTTTCAGCCCGTCCGTGCCCAGTTTCCGCCAACGGCTAAAAGTCGAATGAAATTGTTCAGAATCAGCCAGCCACAACTTGATTTACTGAATCACTATGCGGAAATGAAATACATCGGGGGGTTAACGACTAAAACGATTACTCAATACGCAGAAAAAATACAATATGTTGTACCGCATACTCCCGAATGGAAAATGAGCCAGACGGAGGACATTTATAACGGCTTAAAAGATAGCCCTGAGCGCTTAACAGTCAACGAGTCTGTGAGCGAGTGTTATCATTTTTGTAAGGCAAAAGGCATTGAAGACGATCGCGCTATTCGCGGATTATTGCATTTGTTAATAGAAAAAGAGATGTATTCATTAAAAAAAATCCCGCCGCTATGGCTGGATTTATTAAGTAATGAAAACTTTCCCGGCCATTACCGGGTTGAACGTTTGCTTAAAGACACTCTGGGATATATTCCCCGCTAAAGGAAAAGCCTATGTCTGAAGGAAAAGTCTCACTTGCGGCGGGCAGTGCCTGCGCACATTGCAATCATCCCGATCCCTGTACTTATGAGATAACGCTCGATGCATTCGATGAGAAAACGCATGCCTGGCCTGTGGAGCAGAACATTCATCTCAAAGTCTTAGATGATGGAACCGGCAGTCAGGGAACGATAAAAATAGAAGGGAAGTGCGAGAAGCCAACCTGTCCGCAGGCCACGTTGGAGAGTGGAAATGAGACAATTGCGTTAAAGAACGGAACGCCAAACCCCATCACGCTCTATTACAAGAAACCGGCTGATAGTGAGCAGGATGATCCGCCCGTCGATCCGATATGGTCCTATTTCAATCGTATTCATTTGCCCTCTGATGCGATTGCTGCGCCTCATCGTTATCAACTGATTACACAGGGCTGTACGGGGAAAGCGAGTTATGCACAAATAGATGTTTATCCTGAAGTGGAGCTACGGGCTGTTATCGGTTTCAGCTATGCGCTAAGGGGAAAAGAACGCACCTGGAAAGAGCGGCGGGATGAACAGATCGCTGCCAGAAAAAAGATGGAGAATACCCAGCCTAAAAACGGCAATAAACTGCGGAGTGGCTGGACATTGCAGACCGATCAGTTTCAAATCACGCAGGAGCAGAAGCTGAATATTGAGTACGGGTTAAAAATCGGTGGTACGGAATATTCGGCTAAGTTTGCGGAGATGACGCGCAATAGAGTCAAAACGGTCAAAACGCTGGAACAGATTGGCAAAGTAGAGCGCTTTTTATCGAATATCAACAAATATCTCCTGCCTGAGCCCGACCCTGAAAAAAAGGGAACGCGTGAGTATCGTCCTTTTGATTTCTCCGTTGAGCCGATTAATCTTGGGGTGTCCTATGCGTATCAGTGCAAGGACAGCGTAGATGACGCTACGCATTTTATGGGTTTTTACGCCGCGCCATTTCTTAGCATGAGTATGAAAATAGACCTGATACAGCTTCTGGCGGCCTATTGTAAAGTAGAACGTATTGCCGCGAAGTGCCGGGAATATATCGCGAAGGGCGGCAGTTCCCTCGAGTGTTATATACAACTGACGGCAGAGCTGCATTTTTCTGTCGGTGCGGCCTATAAGCAAGCACAGTGGACCTTCGCGCCAGAGGACGACAACAATAAACTGGCTTTTGTTCTAGAAGGGGTTGTCAGCCAATCATTTGAAACAGAAGTATTATTTGTTGAAATAACCTTAAAGGCAAAAGGAAGCCTCAAAACGGAAGCCGGAATGAAACTGGATCCACATAAGGACGGTATCGATTTGGTGGGATATCACGATGGGATTAAGGCTGAAGTAGCATTAATGGCTGATTTTAAATCAGCACCAGATCGTGGTATGAAAGGCAGTACGGACGATGAATATTCATACAAATCAACAACCGAATTGGCTGGGCCATTAAAAGCGGATGAGTCTGCGATGAGAATTAATTTGTTTGGTAAAGAGAGAGTCATTACCAAGCCAGAAGTGATACCTGCCCAGCCGTGGGCAATGGGATCGAATCCCAACTATAATGCAGTGCAAAAAACGAGTCAGGAACCTTGGGCCATGGGATCCAATCCAAAACGCTAGGAATACAAGGAAAGCGCATGATGGGGAAGTTTTTTCAATGGAAATGCCTAATACTGTCAGGAGTGATGATGTCTACCGCCAACGCAGCTAATGAACCGTTAAGAATCCGTAGTGTATTCGATATTAACTCGGCGTTCTGCGCCATCAAGACTAACGGCGTCCTTGGTATGGATAACCGAGATTCTGCGGTGGCTGGGAGAGGGTTTGGTACATCCAGTACTAACGCATTGCTTGCGTTGGAAAATGGCGAAAATGAGATTACGGTTGAAATAGGAGCGCTGGGCTGGTTCTCACAGGAAACCATTAGTGGCAATACGAGTAAGGCATTTAAGCCGGATGCAGGGTGTAAAGTGGCCCTCACTGCGTTTAAAGGTGAACAGTCGAAGATATTGAGCCAGCTCGCAATCGCTATCGGTAAAGACGGTATTCCTTATGCGCAATCAGGCGGGGAAGTGGACAGTGCTAAACCTGAAAAAGTGATGGTAAAGAAAATCACAGCACAGCAGGTTGAAATGGGACATCTCTCCTCGGATTATCTGATCGATAACTATTTCCCTGCTGGTATGGAGCTCTATCAGTTTACTAAAAAAGTCCATCTTAAGAATATCCCTGAGTGGAAATGGACAAAAGCAACCCCGTTCACGGGCAAGCCAGAACAGATTCAGGCGCTAAAGATTGCTTATCTCGATCTCTGGCACCTTTTAGCAGAAAAGAATGATATAGAAATAAAGAGATATCTTAATGAGTCTTTGAAAGCATGGGCAATGACTACTGGGGATAATATTGATGATGTTTACAAGAGTAATACATTTGTAGATGATTTAAAAAGTAATAATTTTAAAATGATTAACATCAACTGGAATGATTATGAAGTTGAGGTGATGAATAATCATAGAATGGTTCGTTTTATAAACAAATCTGATCCAAGTTTCTCTCCATTAAGTTATTTTATAGTAAATGAAAATGGCAGTAAGCGGCTTAGAGGATATTCACCAATTTTTTCCTTCATTGATGGTAAGTTTATTCCTGTTATCTAATTTTAGGGAAGGTTAAATTCGCTAATATCTGGAGTGAGTGAATAACTTACTCCAGTGATTCATGTTATTAATCTAAGTAATGGAAAAGTCAGTGATGAGTATCCTTAACGATTGGCAGAATAATTTTTATCAATATTTTACTTTATTACTAATGTGTGTGATAGCTTATAAAAATTCGGTAAATCAGGCTACCAATTCTGAACGCGGTATAGAGAAAAAGTCGGGAGAAATCATGAGGGGAAAATGGCGTAAATGTATGCACGTGGTTTTTGTGGGGCTAATCATGATGTCTACCGCTAATGCTACTGAGGAACCGTTACGAATTCGCAGCGTATTTGATATTAACTCGGCGTTTTGTGCTATCAAAACTAACGGTGTTATTGGGATGGATAACCGTCATTCGGCGGTCGCTGGAAGAGGATTTGGCACCTCCAGTACTAATTCATTGTTATTTTTGGAAAATGGCGAAAATGAGATTACGGTTGAAATCGGGGCGCTGGGTTGGTTCTCACCAGAAACCATCGGTGATGAAGCTCGCGGGGTATTTAAACCGGATGCAAGATGTAAAGTCGCTTTAACCGCGTTTAAAGGTGAACAGTCAAAGGTATTGAGTCAGCTCACTATTGCTATTGGTCAAGACGGACTTCCTTATGCGCAATCAGGCGGAGAAGGAGGGGCAAACAGCGATAAAGCCGAAAAGGTGGTGGTAAAGAAAATTTTCGCGCAGCAGGTGGAAAAGGGACATATTCCTGATAAATATTTCTCTGATAATGATTTTCCTGCTGGGATGGAGCTCTATCAATTTACGCAGAAAGTCCATCTTAAGAATCTCCCCGAATGGAAATGGACGAAAGCGACTCCATTTACTAACAAACCAGAACAAGCTTTGGCACTTAAACGTGCATACCTTGACCTCTGGTATATTTTAGCTGAAAAAGATAATGCAGCGATAAAAAAAACTTTTAATGAATCGTTGCAAGCATGGGCAATAACTACAGGGGAGAGTGTCGATGATATATATTCTGATCTTTTCTTTGATCTTAAAGATCCTTCATTCAAAATGATCCCTATCAATTGGAGTGATTATGAAATTGAAGTAATGAATGATCAGCGGATGCTTCGTTTTATCAATAAGTCAGACCCTACATTTTCTCCCATTTCTTATTTCACTGATGAGGGGGGGGAGAGGTTTATTGGATCCTTTTCCCCCATATTTTCCTTCATTGATGGAAGGTTTATTCCTGTTATCTAGTTTTTAGTGAAGATTAAAAATATACGGATCTCTGGAGTAAGTGAACCACTTACTCCAGTATTTTAATTTAACGCCTAAAATAGTCATGTTATTCGTTTGAGCAATAACAAATTTAGTGATGAGTATCCTTGGCTGATAACGGAATTGTGTGCATTAAGTTTTAATTCGTTAAAATAATGTGTAATACTAAATTGAAAATGAGAAAGTTTAGGCTGCTATTTTTATTTTAGTCATCGATAAAATCAGGGAGACATCATGAGGGAAAAATGGCGTAAATGTATGCACGTAGTTTTTGTAGGACTAATCATGATGTCTACCGCTACTGCCGCTGAGGAACCGTTACGAATTCGCAGCGTATTCGATATTAACTCGGCGTTTTGCGCCATCAAAACTAACGGTGTGCTGGGGATGGATAACCGTCATTCGGCGGTGGAAGTGTGACGATTGGCTGATTGGCTGTGGTGCTTATGCTCTATACGGGCATAGGGCATATCCGCTGGCATCTCTTTTCCGATCACGACGAGTCTACAACGACAGGAGCGTTGATGTATCAATATGTGGTTTAAATATCTGTCTCGTTTTTTAAACGGAGCCGGCTTTCTGTTGCTACCGGTCATACTCTCTGCCCTGCTTATCGCTGCTGGCAAAATTTTTCATCTGATCTTTGGCGATGCGTTTTTCAATATGCTCTTAACGCCAGTTGGGATTATTGCGCTGGTTACCGTACCTGCTCTGCTATTTTATGGCTGTTCTGCACTTCTTCGCGTCGCTAAGGATGATGGCTCGGGTACGCCTGAACCTCCTCAGGGAAAGGCCGCCTCCTGCCATGTTGCTACCCGCAGCCCAACAATAAACATCACAACCACTACGACAAAACGTACGCCATTGTGGAAAATCGTGCTGAATAGTCTGACGCTTATCGCGCTGATACTGATTCCTTTTTTCGGCGTATTGGGCATTATTGCACTTATGGGTATCGTAATTTTCCGAATTATGCAGCCATCAGCTCAGCGCCGTTTTATGCGCTTTCAAGAAATGTTACCTGGCAGTAAAGTGCGTTCAATGACGGCCGGCATGGTTCAATTGGAAGGCAAACTGGTGGCGCAACAGCAGATGTTGGCACCGCTGAGCGAAGAGCGCTGTATTGGTTACTACCACTGTGTTACTGAAGAAAAACGCGACCGTGAGGGGAGAACGCATTACCGGATCATTCATGAGGAGCAGTGTTGCCATCCATTTCTGCTGCGTGACGGCACGGGTAGTGTGCGGGTTGATGCCATCGACTTGGACTTCCATCTGTTATCGGTTAATGCACAGCGGCGCAGTGGACGCGAAATTGAGCGAGAATATATTGTTAAACAAGGCCACAAGTATCTGTTGATTGGTAATGCAGTCCGGCATGGTGATGACTGGGTGATCACGCGCGACAAATTGCACCGTGTATTCGGCATTGCTCCCATCGGCAATATCCAGCGCCGCAAAAAATTAACGGTTGTGTTTAGCCGTGCTCGTTACTTTTTGGTCGGCATCGCTCTGGCGATAGCGCTGATACTCGCGGTTCCCATTGAAGTAAAACAACATCAGGTCGATATCCACTTTGAGCAGTTGTTTTCGTTCTCTTTTTACTCACCCTCAATGTAAGAGAGTATGAAATGAATTACCGCAGCGTTTGCAGCAGCATGCTATCTGCGTGGGAAGATAGAATCGCCGAGCGATGTGAATGCCCTAACAAAATACCACCTTGTATAATCGTGGCATCAATACGTTTCCTAGCCTGACGCTGGCGAAGCTGATGTGTGATCATCTCCATCCGTTATTACAATTATTTCTGAAGAGACATGTCATGCTGACCTTACCTTTTAATTTTCTTTTTCTGGTGCAAGAGCCGGGCTACGCACTGTTGATCGCTTTCTTAGGCCCATTGGCAATAATTATTATCCTTGGACCTTTCTTACACTCCCCGACATTTAAGTGGCTGAGTGGGGTGTTAGCAGGAACTGCCGCAATCGTGTTTTTTCCAGGGTTTGCACTGTCCATTATTCTGTTGTTCTGTGGGGTCAGTGGAGTAAAAATTTTGTTCTGCTGGCTGGCGCTACTTTTAGGCGTTTTGAGTTTTGTGCTGCTTAATCACCGCCGGCTCAGTGTGGTTGTCAGTGAATATAACCGTAAGGCTGGCTCTGATATAGGTTGACACTTTTCCGATATTAAAATGCCCGATTCGGTGCATCAAGCGTTTGGTATTTTAGGGGGATTACCTTCTTATTCGAGAGTAACTCGCACACGTATTTAGGATAATTCAGAATAATATTTCTGGAATAAATAGCTTTCTTAGCTCGATATTGTAACGGATATATTAACAAGGACTAAAAATGGGCAATGCCGTTAAATTAGGCGATAACGACACCGGGCACGGTAGTCATCCGCCAACCTCCGTCGTAGCGGGTTCCTCAACCGTTAAGGTTGATGGTTTGCCACTGGCTCGCCAAGGCGACCCTCTGGCTCCGCACGGACATAGTCGAAGCATCAGCGGTGGTTCATCGAGTGTATTTATTGATGGTAAACCTGCGGCGCGTTCTGGGGATGGAGTAAGTTGCGGTAGTGTGTTGGTTGGCGGGGGAACGGTAAATATTGGATGACATTTTATCGATACTTGGCTGAACAGGTGTGGTGAGTATTTGGTTCCACTGTGTTACTGCCTATCTGTTATTTTTAGATAGGCAGTGGCGTAGCTAAATACGGGGTATCTTAACGTGCTGCCTCGTAAATCTTCTGGCTTTCTTCCAGCGTGATGTCGCGATGTTCGCCTAGCGCCGTCAGGCCGTGCTCGCTGAGTTTGGCGACCAGCGTCGGAATGGCGCTGCCATCCAACTGATAGTCAGACATGCGAGTCGGCACGCCCATTGTCTCGAAGAAGTCACGCGTGGCAGCAATCGCGCCGTCGATGCGCTGATCTTCGCTACCGTCACGCAGGTTCCAGACGCGCTCGGCGTATTGCAGCAGTTTGTCGCGCTTCTGGGATTTTCTTGCCGCCAGCATGGCAGGCAGAACGATAGCCAGCGTCTGGGCATGGTCAAGACCGTGCAGCGCCGTTAATTCGTGTCCCAGCATGTGGGTTGACCAGTCCTGCGGCACGCCTGCGCCAATCAAGCCGTTCAACGCCATGGTGGCGCTCCACATCACATTGGCTCTGACCTTGTAGTTTTCCGGTTCAGCCAGTGCGCGCGGGCCTTCTTCAACCAGCGTCAGCAGTAAACCTTCCGCAAAACGGTCCTGTACTTTGGCATCGACGGAATACGTCAGGTACTGCTCAACGGTGTGAACGAAGGCATCGACCACGCCGTTCGCGATCTGGCGAGCGGGCAGGGTGTACGTCACGACCGGATCGAGCACGGCGAAAAGCGGCTGCGTGTGACGTGAGCGGAAAGCGAGCTTATCGTTAGTCGATTTGCGCGTGATGACCGCGCCGTTGTTGGATTCCGAACCGGTCGCTGGCAGGGTGAGCACCGCCGCCATTGCGACGCCGCGATCGATTTCCGCGCCGCCGGTTTGCAGAATATGCCAGGGGTCTTGTGCGGCCTGATAGTCTGCGGCGGCAGCGATAAATTTCGTGCCATCAACCACAGAGCCACCGCCAACCGCCAGCAGGAAATCAATCTTCTCCGCCCGGACGATCTCGACGGCTTTCATTAGCGTTTCGTAGGTCGGGTTGGGTTCAATGCCGGAAAACTCACGGACATTACGGCCTTCTAAGGCACGATAGACCTGATCCAGTACGCCATTGTACTTCACGCTGCCGCCGCCGTAGGTGATGAGGATACGGGCGTCGGCAGGGATTTCTTTACCTAATTCAGCAATCTGGCCTTCGCCAAACAAAATCTTGGTAGGGGTATGGAGTGTGAAATTTAGCATAGGTTATTTGTCCAGTTTAAAGCCCTGTTGGAGGATCGTGGGCAAAACTTTCGGGAAGTAGATGTGCTGATAGTAACTGGCGGTGTTATCACCCCAGTTGTCGCCGTCTGCGCGGCCGGTTTGCTGCCAGTGTGCCACCAGCGTGTGGTTATATTGCTCAATCGCCGCAGGCAGAACGTCCTGATGATAGGTTTCATCATGGCGGAAGGAATTCAGTGGCAGGCGCGGTTTCTGATGCGCAGGGGTATCCACGTAGCCAATCGCAACGCCTGCAACGGGGAACGTCAGTTCAGGCAGTCCCAGAAAGTCGATCATCGCCTGTGGTTCGCGACGAATACCGCCAATCGGGACGATGCCCAGCCCAAACGAGCGTGCGGCGGCCATCAGCGTGCCGAGCGCGATGCCGACATCCGTTGTGCCGGAAATCAGGCTTTCGAGGCTTTCATGCGCGTGCTGCTGCTTGTCGCTCATGGCAATCCCAACCTGCGTTTTATGCATGTCCAGTACTACGGTGATGAAGATCGGTGCTTGGGCAATCCACGGCTGGCCGCCAGCCAATTCGGCAATGCGTGCTTTGCGTTCTGGGTCGCGGGTGACGATGAGCGAGACCTGCTGAGAGTTTACGGACGTCGGTGCCAGATGTGCAGACTGAATAATGGCATCCAGCACGTCATCGGGAATCGCTTTATCAAGATAGCTACGTTCACTGCGGTGTGAAGTGAACAGTTCAATCGTTTTATTCATGTCTTTTCCCGTGGGATGAAAGGGTAACGGTATGCTCAGTATTGTCATCAACCCACGTAAGACGTTCAATGCACATTTCTGTTTGCTTATTGCCTATTTCTCCAAAATACAGGAGAAAAGGGTGATAATAATTCGCGAGTATGTCATTTTGTTTCTTCTGTCAGGAGAGAGGCTTCGGACAGGAAAAGCAAACCCGTAGCGAGAGAACACCATTTTGACGCGAACCCAATACATGTTGACGGACAGCCAAAGCATGTCGACGGAAAACCCATGTGGGCAGCTTGTTCAGAAACAAGATGTTCAGAAACAAGATGTTCAGAAACAAGACGTTCAGAATCCAGTAGAACAGCAGCAGACCGTGCGGCAGCGCATCGTGCAGCAGGCAATACGCTGTTCAGCTAAAAGCTGGGCTACGCCGTCGCTCGTCCCGCAGGTCAGAATCCTGTATACGGAACAGCACCATCCGCGTGTGCCGGTGATGTATGAACCGACGATCGTCATCATTTTTCAGGGGCAAAAGATTGGTTATCTGGGCGGGAAAACGTTCCAGTATGACCCAGAAAACTACCTGTTGATGACCGTGCCGCTGCCGTTCGAATGTGAAACGATAGCCAGCGTTGAACACCCGCTGGTCGGGATGGCGATTCGTATTGATATCCAGATGCTTCAGGATTTACTGATCGATATCGGTGACGACGACAGCGCGATCCGCCCCTGTTCCTGCACGTGTGGAGTGAACAGCGTGTCGCTGACCGATGAGATTTTGTGTGCCGTTGAACGACTACTGGATGCGATGAATAACCCGCGTGATGCCCGTGTGCTGGGCCCAGCGATTGTGCGCGAGATTATCTATCATATGCTCTGCGGTGAACGCGGTGCGGCGTTACAGGCGTTGGTGAATCGGCACACGCATTTCAGCCAGATAGCAAAATCTCTGCGACGTATTGAAAACCACTATGCCGATAGCCTGAATGTGGAACAATTGGCGGCTGAAGTGAACATGAGCGTCTCGGCGTTTCATCACAACTTTAAGGCCGTCACCAACACATCGCCGTTGCAGTACCTGAAATCCTACCGCTTGCATAAAGCGCGGGTTCTGATGATCAACGAGGGGCTGAGAGCGGGCGTTGCGGCAGCTCGCGTAGGGTATGAGAGCGTGTCGCAGTTTAGCCGGGAATTTAAGCGCTATTTCGGTGCGACGCCAAGCGATGAAGTCACGAGAGTAAAGGCCAGTAACATGGCGGTTGAGGGAAGCTGAAGACGTGAAGAAAACGTGCCGTTGCGCGATTAGGCGACCGCACGTTTTTTGCGCCACACCATAACAGCCATGCCGATCAGGCCGCTAACCAGCAAAATAATCGGGAGCAGGATCAGCGCGGTCATCACCTGATCTTCATAGCGTTTGACTAGCGGAATGTGGCTGAGCGCATAGCCGAGCGTGACAATACCCCCAACCCACAGTAGACCACTGAGCCAGTTGAAAATCTGAAAGCGCGTATTGTTTAACCCAGAAATGCCCGCCATCGTTGGCAGCAGCGTGCGGATAAACGCTAAAAAGCGGCCAACCAGCAGCGCCGCCAGACCGTGCTGGTGGAACAGATGATAGGCGCGCTGGTGGTAATGGGCGGGAAGCTGTAACAGCCAGCCCTTTACCAAGCGCGTATCACTCAGCCAGCGCCCTTGAAGGTAGCTGAGCCAGCAGCCGAGGCTGGCGGCGATGGTGAGCAGAATCATTGTAGGGAAAAAGCTCATCACGCCTTTGGCAATCATGGCGCCCGTGAGCAGCAACAGGCTATCGCCGGGCAGAAAAGAGGCAGGGAGCAGACCGTTTTCCAGAAACAGTGTCGTGAACAGAATGCCGTAAACGACCCAAACAACGTGGGGATCGGCCAGTGCACTAAAATCCTGCTGCCAGAGCGCCTGAATAATGTCGTGAACCACACTCATATGACTTCCCGCAAGTGACGATATTCACTATCTCTCAGGCTGCGGCGTGGAACGCTGGGCTACCTGAAATCTACTGCCTATCAAGCCCTAATGGGCAAAATGCCTTGCCGCATGATGAGAATGCGACAGGGCTTAATGCTTAATTTTGGTTAAGGTAACGCAGTTTTTTGGTAAGCGTTGACTCACGGTTATCATAACGCATTACCCACCGCGCCGCAGGGGAAATCAAGACGCGTCGGTTTTATGGCCGTCACACTTTCTCTATTTTGTTTCCTGCAGGTCGTTTGGCTGCGTTGATTCTGCTGACGACTTGCTAGGTTCTCAGTCTGCTGAAACCCGCAGCCAGATCGTCAATCAGATCGTCACTGTCTTCAAGTCCAATATGTAACCGAATAAGAGTACCAGTAAAATCCACGCCGCCAGCAGGGCGGATGGCGGCCAGATCTTCCGGCTGATTCGCCAGAATTAGCGACTCAAAGCCGCCCCAAGAGTACGCCATGCTAAAGTGCTCAAAGTTATCCAGATAATGCGCCAACGCTTCTTTGCTTAATTTCTCTTTCAACACAAAAGAGAACAAGCCGTTGCAGCCCTTAAAGTCGCGTACGTAGAATTCATGCCCTTTGCACTCTGGTAAGGCTGGGTGGTTAACCACTGCGACGTCGGGTTGTTCCGCTAGCCATTTCGCAATGCGGATGCTGCTTTCCTGATGCTGTTTGAGTCTAACGCCCAATGTGCGCAGGCCACGGCTGGCGACATAGGCGGTATCGGCATCGACCATTTGTCCCATCAGGTAAGAGTGTTCACGTAGTTGCGCCCAGCAGCGTTCGTTAGCGACTGCCGTGCCTATCATGGCATCGGAATGGCCGACAATATATTTGGTGGCGGACTGAATGGAGATATCAATATCAAAGTCGAATGCCTTGAACAAAATGCCTGCCGCCCAGGTGTTATCAATCATGACAATAATGTCGGGATTGATGCGGCGCACGGCTTGTACGATGGCGGGCACATCGTGGACTTCCATCGTGATGGAGCCGGGCGATTCGAGAAAGACCACTTTGGTATTGGGCTGTATCAGCTCGGCAATATCGGCACCGATCAGCGGGTTAAAGTAGGTGGTGCTGACGTTCATCTTGCTGAGAACTTTATTACAGAAATCCTGCGTGGGTTCATAGGCCGAACCGGTCACCAGCACATGATCGCCTGCTGAGACGAAAGAAAGAATGGCGTTAGAGATAGCCGCTGCACCGCACGGGTACAACACACAGCCCGCGCCGCCTTCCAGCTCAACCATTGCTTCCTGAAACGAAAAGTGTGTCAGCGTACCGCGGCGACCATAGAACAGCGCCCCCTTTGCTCGGTTAATCGTGGCGTTTTTTTTGTCCTGCACGGTATCGAATACCAGAGAGGACGCGCGCTGAATCACGGGGTTGACGGAGCCGTGGGTGAATTTCTTGCTGCGTCCTGCGGCGACTAATACTGTTGCCGTTTTTTTGCTTGTCATAACCACTATCACCTTTTCTGTTCAGTTCTGCCGGATGACTCACTACACCGACGATTACCAACGGCGAATGCAGAGGGAATCGTGGGGCGGGGCATGATTGGATGTATAAGCGTTCGATTGATGAGGTCTACGTTATCACGGCTTGGACGGCGTGTGGGCGGGTTTTGTCACGGCGGGAAAATGCGCCGCACCGCTGGCATACCCGTGGAGAACGGGCTTTCTGCCCGTTCTGCGGTGAGAAGGTCGGAAGTAGGTGAAAATATTTCAGGTCAGAAAATGTCGGGAAAGCGCCATGTTGTTTGCATTGCTGCGAACAACATGGCGCAATGGGGCGTGCGTTAACCCGTATGGACGCCAAAGAGCTTAGGCAGCCAGAGCGAGATGGCCGGAATATAGGTGACCAGCATCAGCACAAAGAAGAGCCCGCAGTAGAAGGGCAGCATCGCTTTAACGACCTGTTCTATTTTCTGCTTACTGACTGCACTGGCGACGAATAATACTGAGCCAACTGGCGGTGTGATTAGGCCAACGCCCAAATTCACCATCATGATCATACCGAAGTGAACAGGGTCAATGCCGAGTGATACCGCTACCGGTAAAAGTACTGGAGTGAGGATTAAGATTAACGGCGCCATGTCCATCAGCGTGCCAAGTATCAGCAGCATGATGTTAATGTACATCAGGATGACGTACTTGTTATCCGAAATGGAGGTGAAAAACGCGGTAATGCGGCTCGGTAGCTGCATGTAAGTCATAACGGCCCCGAAGGCGGCGGCAAAACCGATCAGGATCATCACGATTGTGACGGTTTTCACCGTGCGGTACATCAGCGTAGGCAGTTCAGACCACTTATAGTCCTTGTAGATAAACATGGTCACGAAGAAGGACCACAGACAGGCGATGGCTGCTGACTCGGTTGCGGTAAAAATGCCTGACAGAATTCCGCCCATAATGATGACAACCGTCATCAAGCCCCACAGGGTATCAACAAAGATTTTCAGCGCTTCACGAAAGGGAACCACTTCGCCTTTTGGATAACCCCGTTTATGCGCAAAACCTACACACATGACCATGAGTGTTAAACCCAGTAAAATCCCCGGTAGAATGCCTGCGATAAATAAAGCAGCGATAGACACTGAACCGCCAGCAGCCAGTGAATAAATAACAGAGTTATGGCTGGGAGGGATCAATATTGCCTGAACGGAACCGCTGGCAGTAACGGCAGCAGCGAAATCACGTGGGTAGCCTTTTTTCTCCATCTCAGGGATCATCACTGAACCAATCGAGGCTGTATCTGCTACCGAAGAACCGGATATGGCACCGAAAAACGTGGAAGCGACAATATTAACCAGCGACAGGCCGCCGCGAATAAAGCCAACGAAGATATAGGCAAAATTAACCAGACGGCGGGCGATGCCGCCTTCGGCCATAATGGCTCCAGCCAGAATAAAGAACGGGATAGCCAGTAATGAGAACTTATTGACTCCACTGGTGATTTGAATCATCACCGCTTCCAGCGGAATGTCGATCCAAAAGGCACCGATAATGGCACTCAAGCCAACGGAATAGGCGACGGGCACACCAACGGCGAGCAATATCGCTAATGATGCAAGTAAAACAAAGGCATCCATAATACTCGCTCCAGATTAGGCATTGCCCATTATGACCACAGGGCGTTTATCCTGCGGGCCAAAGCAAATGCGTTCGATGATGAATAAAAAAGTGATAAATGAACCTATCGGAAGAGGTAAATAAGTTTGCCCAGCACTTAATAACGGAAATTCGGCAACCTGTTGTTCCCAAAGTTCAAGACAAAGCTGAATGCCGTAATAAAGAATAAATAGTGTTATTAACATCATTAAAAGATCGGCTAGAAAAGCACAGCCTTTTTTCATCGTTTCTGATAAACGATCGGTTAACATCGTGACAGCAATATGCGTACAGGCTCGGTAACTGACGGCAGCACCAACAAAGGTGAACGTCACCATACAAAGAATTGATATGGGTTCTGGCCAGGATATTCCCTCATTCATGATGTAACGAGAGAATATGCCAATTGGAATAATTATAGTCATGATGAGTAAAGCAAGGCCGGATACCCACATAGCAATTTTATAGAGGATATCCATGGCTAAAATATATTTATTTGCCATCTTATTTACCTGATGAAGATAAGAACGGGTAAATGCATCGTGATTTACCCGTATTTTTAGCGGTTATTTCACGTCGGCGACGGCTTTAATCAGATCCTGATATTTGGCACCAAACTGATCGCGTACGGACTGAGTGGCTTTGAAATAATACTCGGTATCAATGTCATGGAATTGAACGCCGCCGGCTTTCATTTTATCCAGAGATTGTTGCGTATATTCCTTCCACAGTACACGCTGTTCCTGCTGCGCTTCTTTCGCCAGCTTCAGGATAAGATCCTGATCTTCTTTGGAGAGTTTGTCCCATTTGGCTTTGGAATACAGGAATAGCTCAGGAATAATGAAGTGACGGCTCCAGGTATAATTTTTCGCTACTGGTAGGTAGTTGTGTGCGACAAACGTTGGTGGGTTATTTTCGGTGCCGTCAATCACGCCGGTTTGCATGCCGCTGAAGACTTCACTGACGCCCATGGCGATTGAGTTAGCCCCCATCGCTTTGAGTGTGGCCAGCGCAACTGGGCTACCCTGTACGCGAATTTTCATGCCTTTGAGGTCTTCTGGTTTCACCACCGGATCTTTGGTGATTAAGTTACGCGTTCCCGCGTCCATCCAGCCCAGGAAAACCAATTTTGATTTACTGCTCTGGGTAATCTTGTCACCAATTTCCTGTCCGATTTGGCCATCCAGCACTTTATGCAGATGATTTTCATCACGGAAAATATAGGGCAGTGTGAAGACTTCTATTTCCGGTAAAATCGCCGCAACAGGCGTCATTGATACGCGAATAATATCAATGGCACCGAGCTGCGCCTGCTCAATCATTTGTTTCTCATCACCCAATACTCCGCCGGGGAAGGTTTTAATTTCCAGTCTGCCATTTGTGGCAGCTTTTAATTTCTCTCCCATTTTCTGAACGGCGACGACATTCGGGTAACCTTCAGGGTGGACATCAGAGGCTTTAATTTGTTGTGCCTGAATCGCGTGGCTCATCAAGAGTGCAGTAGAACCCAGACAAACGCCGATCAATGTTTTCGACAGCTTCATTGAGTTATCTCCAGAGGTGGGGTGATATTATCGGTAATAAAATGGTGATTTAAAAATATAAACCCATGAGAAATAGTATGATGAAGAATGGGTTTAATGATGAGAAAACGACCGCCTATTACGTATTATTGTGGCGTATGTCAGTATTCTCTGCGAGTTAAGCTAACCTATTATACAACTTCGTAGAATGACTCGCGTCACAAAAGAAAAAGCTAATATGAAATGCTGTTTTATATGGATTTAATTTCTATTTGACTTATAGAGATATACATAACTTTTTGTTTTTATTTATCTTATCGTGTGATTATTCATCTGTTTACTTCAACAAACTTATCGCCAGCCATCATGAAATGGTGTAATAACTTAATGTTGATCACAAAAGCCGATCATAAAAATCTTGGCTATCGCACTGTGTTTTAGGGGGAGCCTCTGTCTGATATATTCTTGAACGCTATTCTTCTTGTCGTTCTTATGCCTTTCCTGTCGATGTGCAGGTAATACCCCCAAAAACCCTGTCAGAACGCAAGAAAAAGTGTGTTATCTGGTGTAAATAATAATGAGAACGACTATCAATTCGTTCAGGGTTTGGTATCATTTCAGGCTGCGTTATTGCGGCATTATACCTGCGGGTATGTGCAGGTATTGTACAGAACGAACGGTGGAGGCACAGCGTGAAGACGGCTGTCAGTAATACAACTCAACAGGTGTTATCAACCTGGCAAAAAAAACGTAGCGCGTTCAGCGCATTTTCCCGTAGCGTGCTGGTTATCCTGCTGTGTACGGCGGGACTAAGTGGAAATGCGTTTGCGGCTCCCGCAACGGCGCCGTTGTCGACACAGAATGCAACGTCAGCCGCGCAGCCTGCTGCTGCGTCCCCTTCTGCCCCTGTGACGACCAACGCACAGGCTTCGGCATCAGCACTTGCGCTGCCTGCTAGTGCTGCACCGGGCACCAATAACCTGATGAAAACCGATTTGTCCGTCTGGGGTATGTACCAGCACGCCGATGTCGTGGTGAAGACGGTGATGATCGGTTTGCTGCTGGCCTCAGTGATTACCTGGGCGATCTTCTTCAGTAAAAGCGTTGAGATGGCTGGCGCGAAACGCCGCCTGCGCCGTGAGTATCTGGCGTTGGAAGAGGCGAAAACACTGGAGGACGCGCTGGAAACCGCGGACGCGTTCAAAGCTGGCAGCGTCGCACAGCAACTGCTGGTTGAGGCTCAGAACGAACTGGAGCTTTCCGCACGTTCTGATGACAACAACGGAATTAAAGAGCGCACCGCGTTTCGTCTGGAACGTCGCGTGGCGGCTACAGGGCGTTACATGGGGCGCGGTAACGGCTATCTGGCGACGGTCGGCGCGGTTGCCCCGTTCGTGGGGCTGTTCGGTACGGTATGGGGCATCATGAACAGCTTCATCGGTATCGCACAGACGCAAACCACCAATCTGGCGGTAGTGGCGCCGGGGATCGCAGAAGCTCTGCTGGCAACGGCGATCGGTCTTGTTGCTGCGATTCCTGCGGTGGTCACCTATAACGTCTTTGCTCGTTCGATTGCTGGCTACAAAGCGATGGTCGGCGATGTGGCTGCACAAGTGCTGCTGCTGCAAAGTCGCGATCTCGACGTGGCTGCCAGCAACGATAACCGAGCGTCTTCAGTTACGCATAAACTGCGGGTGGGCTAAGTCATGGCGATGCATTTGAAGGAGGACGTGAGTGATGACGGTGAAATGCATGACATTAACGTCACGCCGTTCATTGACGTCATGCTGGTTCTGCTGATTATCTTCATGGTGGCTGCGCCGTTGGCGACGGTCGACATTCGTGTCGATCTGCCTGCTTCATCGGCAGCACCCCAGCCGCGACCGGAAAAACCGCTCTATCTGACGGTAAAGGCGGATAAGCAAATGTTCCTGGGTGAAGAGGTGGTTAGCGAGCAGTCGCTGGCGCAGGTGCTGGATGCGAAAACCAGTGCTAACAAAGAAACGACCATCTTCTTTCAGGCGGATAAAAGCGTCGATTATGAAACCATCATGAGCGTAATGGATTCACTGCGTAAAGCGGGCTACCTCAAGGTCGGCCTGGTCGGTGCGGAAACCGCTGCCGCTAAATAACGGCAGCGGGTTGTGTTGTAAGAAGGAATGCGGGGTGAACGTTCAAACCGCGTTCCTTTTTTTACGTCTGTAGGTTTACGTCTAGATGATTTGGGCGTTAGCCTACGCCCGCGAATCAGGATGACGCCAGTGAATACGCGTCGGGATATAGCGTCGATCTTCTTCAAGCGGCTGTTGTGCAATCAGGCTGGTCACCATCTCAAAGCTGTTGCGCGCCAGATTTTCACAATCCTGTGCCACGGTATCGATCTTCAGTGGTAAGCAGTCAAACAGATAGTGATCGTCAAAGCAGCACAGTCGAATGCCGCTTTCCATCAGGTTATGCTGGTTCATATAGCGCAGCACGCCTTCCATCAGGCCACAGGCGGCAACAAACAGCGCTTTTGGCGGACGACCCAACGTTGCACATAGCTGAGCAAACATTTCATAACCCGCACTGGGGTGATAGCTGCCGTGAATAATCCACTCCGGCTTGTAGTCGATACCTGCGCGCGTGAGTCCAAGCTGGAAGCCTTCCAGACGGTGGCGAGTCGGGGAGATTCGCGGCTGGCCGCCAAGGAAATAGAATTCATCACGATGCTGGCGGGCGATACGTTCGACCATTTCTGCCGTGGATTCTACCGCTTCGGAAATCACCATTGGCAGCGTGGAATCACCAATCATTCGGTCAAACTGTATGACGGGCAACTGCTGATTAATTTTCTGATATTCGACATCGCTTAACAGGCTGGAAGCGACAATCAGGCCATCGACCTGACGCTGCACCAGACTGTTGACCGCCATCATCTCCTGACTGGCGTTTTCGTCTGTGCAGGCAATCAGCAGTTGTAGCCCCGCTTCACGGCACAGCATTTCCAACTCGCGGGAAATCACGGCAAAGCCGTAGTTGGTCATTTCTGGCACCACCAGCCCCAGCGTGTTGCTGCGTGAGGAACGCAGCGAACGGGCGTGAATACTGGGCTGATAACGTTGTTCGTGCGCGACGGCTAAAATGCGGTCGCGGGTTTCATCAGAAACCCGAAACTCTTTGCTACGCCCGTTAAGCACCAGGCTGGCAGTGGATTTTGATACACCGGCCAGCGCGGCGATGTCACTGATTGTTATGCGTTTAGTCGGTTTCACCGCGAGGTCTGCTATCAGAAAAAAGGAGAGTTATTCTATCACGCATGGCGCTAACAGCCAGTGCTGTAGCGTTAATCGCCCAGAGCCGCTGAATGTCATGGTTGCTTCGCTTTCTGGGAAATAGCGTGCAGACATCACGGCTTCACCGTCGTTGATAAAAATTTCAATGCTGGAGCGATCGCACAGGATCTGCAATTGGTTCAGATCGCCGCGCCAGTAGCGATGCTCGGGCTCGCCGGTGCGACGGTTACGTCGGCTCAGCGTGACGCGTTCACCGTCCCAACAGAGAACCAACTGGGAAGCGAGGCTTAGCTGGAATTCTCCCTGCACGGTGATAAGGATTTCCGCGCTGCTAGCGTCCAGCGGAGACGCGTAGTCTGCGGCACCCTGCCAGGCGTAATGCTGTCTGCGCAGCAACTGCAACTCGCGCGCAGGACGTTGATAAACGCGATCGTCATGCAGCGTGAGTTCACGCGGGCAGGTCATGGTATGGATCCAGCCATGTTCGATCGTCGGTTCAAAAAATTCATTATCGTCGGGAATCGACATCCAGCCGAACAGCAGGCGTCGCCCGTCTTCACTCAGCGTGGTTTGTGGAGCGTAAAACTCGAAGCCGAGATCCAGTTCGTGGAAATCCTGATGCGGGTAAGCGCCGTTTTCGTAATTGAGTGAGCCGATGAAATAGCCAGCCTGAAAGGTATTCAGGTAGCGTTCCTCTTCGGCGGGAACCCCCTGTGGGCAACAAATCAGGACGTCTTTGCCATCCAATGGGAACAGGTCTGGGCACTCCCACATGTAGCCAAAATCACCAAGTCCGCCTAGACGGGAACCGGCGATCTCGCCGATCTTCTCCCACGCCAGCAGATCGGCAGAACGGTAGAGCAGCACCTTGCCCTGAAGAGCGAGATCCTGTGCGCCGAGTACCATGTACCAGTGGTCGTCATGACGCCACACTTTGGGGTCGCGGACGTGACCGGTGTAGCCGTCGGGGAGCGTTAGGACTGCTCCCAGCTTGTCATATTCACCGTTAGGATTCTCACGGGCGAGGCACTGAAACGCGGTACGCGAACCGTTATCGTATTTCACGTTACCGGTGTAGATCAGCGTGATCGCGCCATGATCCACTACGGCAGAACCGGAGTAGCAGCCGTGGCTTTCATAGCTTTCGCTCGGTACCAGCGCGACGGGTTCATGCGCCCAGTTCACCAGATCGGCGGAACTCCAGTGCCCCCAGAATTTCGCTCCGTGGGCACAGGCTAAAGGATTCCACTGATAAAACAGATGGTAACGCCCGTTGTGATGAATAAATCCGTTCGGATCGTTGAGCAGACCAACGTTCGGAGACAGATGCCATTCTGGGCGATACGGATCTTCCTGTTTGCGTGAATGGCCTGACATCAGGGCGTGGACCATGCGTTTTAGTAAGTGGACTTCCTTCATTATTCGCTATCCGTTTTATATTTCAGCAGTAAGGAAAGGATAAAGGCGGCACCAAACGCAATTAACATCCCAATCAGGTAGTTAAGCATTGAGCCCCCTTGCACAATCGCCAGTCCCGGAAAACCGGTCAGCCCGACGGCCGTCATATTGACGTGATTGAAAACCACCCATGCGCCACCGAGTGCGCCGCCTGCCAGCGCCGCCAGGAACGGTTTAATGAAGCGCAGGTTGATACCAAATATCGCTGCTTCCGTGATGCCTAGCAGACAAGAAAGCCCAGCGGGAACGGCAATCGCTCGGGTTTTGGCATCACGCGTTTTGAAGTATACCGCCAGACACGCGCCGCCCTGCGCCACATTCGCCATCGCCCAAATTGGCAGCAGGAAGTTGACGCCGATATTCGGGTTGCCAAGCAGTCCAGCTTCAATGGCATGGAAGCTGTGATGGACGCCAGTGATCACGATAACTGAATAGAGGCCGCCGAACAGTAAACCGGCCAGCCAGCCAGCGTGAGCAATCAATGTGCTGAGAACCAAAGAAATGCCATCGCCCAGCGCCCGTCCAGCCGGACCGATGAGCAACATGGCGACAAAGCCGGAAATGATGACGGTTAAAAACGGTGTGACGATGATGTCTAGCGCATCCGGTACGACTTTACGCAGGCGTTTTTCCACGATGCTCATGAACCAGACGGCCAGCAGGACCGGAAACACGGTGCCCTGATAGCCGATCATGGCGATGTCCATGCCGAAGAAATGCATGGTCTGGAAACCACCGGCGACGCCCCAGGCGTTGGTCAACGCTGGATGGGTTAGGATACCGCCCAACGTCGCGCCCAGATAAGGGTTGCCGCCGAATTCCCGCGCGGCGGTAAAGCCGATCAGAACCGGTAGAATAATAAAGGCAGCGGAGCTGAACATATCCAGCATCACAAAGATCGCGCTGCTGGAATCGACCCAGCCGTAGGTCTTGATCATGCCGAGCAGCCCCATCAGCAGACCGGACGCGATAATCGCCGGCATGATAGGGACGAAGATGTTCGATAGCAGGCGCGCCAGACGTTGCAGCGGGTTCAGTTTTTTCGCGGCAATCGAGGCGGCTTCGGATTTGCTTGATTCACTGATGCCTGCCGCTTTGATGAACTCGGCATACACCTTGTTGACCAGCCCTGTGCCGAAAATGATCTGCATTTGTCCGGCGTTCTGGAAGCAGCCTTTCACGCCGTCGACGTTCTCGATCGCTTTCTTGTCAGCCAGACTGTCATCATTCAGCACCAGACGCAGGCGAGTCGCACAGTGAGCCGCGCTGTCGATATTCTCTTTTCCGCCAAGAAGGGGGATGAGCGCGGCGGCGGTTTTGTTGATATCCATGTTATTCCTCTTTTTCAATCGGATATGCAGTGTCTTTGGCGTCGATTAGCGTGTAATCGACGCCAAGGCCGGGCAAGGGTTAGAACCAGGTTTCCATCTGGATACCGAAGTTCCATTCGCCGCCTGCTTTAAAGCCGGTGGAGCCAAACGTATCTTCACTGGAGTAGTTATCCAGTCGTTTATCCCAGTCCATGTAGCTGGCAAACACGCGCAGTTCAGGGCGGCTAAAGAAGTTACCGATATCGCCAACCTTGAACGTCGGTGCGAAGGTCAGCTTGTAGAAGCCGCCGCTCACCTGATTCAGGCTGCGATAGCCGCGCGGATCGAGGTCCATGTATTGATAGCTGCCTTCATAGGCCAGTGCAAAATTTTCGGTGATTTCCTGAATCAGGCGCGCATTAAACGTCACCCATTCGTAGCTATCCCCGCTGACGTAACGGTCTTTGCTGGTTTGCGCCAGAATGGACGGGGCGAAGCTCCAGGTCTTGTTCAGCGCGGTAGTACCGTAGGTCGCAAAGCGCCAGGTGTTGGCATCGTTGGTCAGGTTGCCGTCGGCACCGATGTTTTTCACTTCGCCACCCAGACCGTGACCGTAGAGGATCGCAGTTTTCGATGTCCCGTCGCGCAAGCCGTAGAAGCTGTCGCCGTGGTAAGCCACCATCGCGTGATAGCCTTTGTCGCCCGCATTGGTGTTAGTAACGACGGTGTTATCGCGGCTGGTGCCCGTGTTTTCTTTTACATCGTTGTTCTTCGCGGTTAATCCGCTCAGCATGAACTGGAATGGCCCGACGTAGTTATTAGCAGTAAAGACGTAGTTTTTGATGTCGTTATCCAGCGAGGTAATTTCGCCGAGGCTGCGGCCATACAGTGAGAAGTTACTTTTGGCGCTATCCGCCCATTTCACGTCATAGATCCCGCCGCCGGTGCCCGCGAGGAAGACCACGTCGCTGTCCAGCCAATGAATATCAAAGTTATCGCGATCGAAGCGTTTACCCGCCCACAGCGTGGTGTCCTTAAAGGCACCGGTGAAGGTTGGCAGTGAACCCAGCTCGACGAAGGCTTCACGGATGTTCAGGTCGCTGGTGGCTGCCGTCCAGTCGTTATAGCTGCGTTGGCCGTCCGCCATCATCACCTTGAAGCGGGTGGTTGCGCCGTTATCCAGCTTTTGTTTGTGCTCCAACTTGAGCTCGACGTAGGTGTCGTCTTCATTGCCTAAACGGCCAATATGTCCGCCAGTTTGACCCGCAGGGGACATACCTGGTCCGATATCAGTTTTGGAACTGGTGGCAGAATCATTGATCGACAGGCCAGAACGCGCGTAGCCGTGGAATTCAAATCCATCAGCGAATGTTTTTTGCTTAGCCAGCGCCGTTGTGCGCTGTTCCACCTGCTGGGTTTTTTGTTCGGTTTGGGTCGTGCGGGTGGCTAGCTGCTGGGTTTGCTTTTCAGCCGCATTGGCTCTGGCTTCGGCGGCCTGAGCGCGGGCTTCAGCCTGTTGCAAACGCTGCTCCATGGCGTTCAGACGGGCTTCAATACTGTCGGTGTTGGCAGCGGCAACATAAAACGGGGAGGAAAGTAATAATCCTATCGTCACAGCAAGGTGGCTTGGTTTCATTTTTTCGTTCTCGTCGTGAAGGCGATTTATTGTTTTTGTATTTCTCATGTTTAGCTAAATTGCTAAACCGGTTTTTCAAGAGGAAAATAAAAGCCAGCAGAAGGGTTAGCAAGAAATTTCACTCACCCGATTCTGTAACTGTGATCCTGACTACAAAACCGGGTGGTAACCGTATCAAACGAGGGGATTAGGGCTTGGCTAGGGGCGTGCGTGCAACTGCTGAGCGTGGGGGAGTGCGGTCATCGCGCCTTTCGCCGTGGTAGCCAGTGCGCCGCACCGCTGCGCCTGCTCGATAATTGGGTCCCAGCTACGCGGTTGTGACAGGTCGTCATACTGCGCCAAGCCGTGCAGCAAACCGGCGACGAAGGCATCCCCCGCACCGGTGGTATCGACGGGCGTCACCGACGGTGCGGCAAAGTGTTGTAGCCGATGGCGATCGTGCAGCCAGACACCTTCGCCGCCCAGCGTCACTAGCAAGAGCTGGGTAGGATAGTGCTGCATAAACTGCTGAATCCCCGCTTCAACATCCGGTGTTGAACAGAGAAAGGCCAGTTCTTCACGCGATAGCTTCACCACGTCGGCCAGCATCAGCGCCTGTGTCAGGCAGTCGCGCAGCTCCTGCTCGCTTTGCCAGAGATCGTCACGGATATTCGGGTCGAAGCTAATCCATCCCTGTGCGGCTTTCACCTGCTGCATCGCCGCAAATGCGGTGCTGCGCGAGGGCTCCTGTGAGAGTGCAATCGAGCAGAGGTGCAGCCATTCTCTCTGGCTGAACACCGGCAGGTCTTCCGGTTGTAAAAACAGATCGGCACTTGGGCGCACCATAAACGTGAAGGTGCGTTCTCCTGTTTCATCGAGGCTCACGACCACGGTTGAGGTTCGGTGGAGCCTATCGTGCGCCATATAGCGAGTATCAACGCTTTCCTGTTCCAGCACTGTTTTTAGAAAATGGCCAAAAACATCGTCACCGACACGACCAACAAAGGCACTGTTTCCCCCGAGTCTGGCAATGCCGACCGCCACATTGGCGGGCGCGCCGCCAGGACATTTCAGATAGCGTTCCGTATCTTCTGGGATGAGATCGACAACCGCGTCGCCCATGACCCAAATTCTGTTTGCCATAACGTTACTCTTATCCATGATAATTAAACTATTTGCTAAAATAGAAGAATCGGTTTAGCTGTGCAATATCATTATGAGAATGTCTGAGGATAAAATAACAGTAAAGAAATAAGCTGGGGGAGACGTTGTGAGTTACAGGAATATTTTAAGTGTATGGGTAATCATGTTTTTTTTGACATAAAGGCGTAGAAAAAGGAAAGTGAACGCGATCGAGTTTTCGAACACGCGGGCTAAATAAAATACATTTTTGCCCGATACTCTTTATGTCGTTTAGCGGTACTGCGCGGCTGTCATAAGAAGGAAGATACCAAGAAGGAGAGAATGGCATGGCTCATAAAATCTTGGATAACATGTTGGATGAATTAAAAACGGTAGTGAAACAGCACGTCGGTGAGAGTGCTGATGTTCAGATTGACATACGCTATCTGGAAGGTGGACGTAAAGCGCTTCGTATTACCATTCCTGATATTTCCACCCTGGAAATTGAATTTAATCGGCGTTCCGATCGTGCGTAGTTACAACCTGCTTTGGGGAATATGGGCGATATGGGCTTTATTGGTTATCGCCTGGCTTATTGATATTTATAGCGAATTTCCCCTTCACTATTACGGTCAGGGAGTGGCTGCCGTCCTCGCCGCAAGTGCCACGATCGCATTTTTCTATACTGTTAAAAGGAATAACACGATGTTTTCATTCGATAAAAACAAAAAAGACGCCAAAGAATCGCAAGAGCGCAGTGAAATAAACAGCTCTCCCGCTATCAGCCCATCGAACGAGTTGATTAATTCAGTGAACCCTGTGCGCGTGAAAAAAGACACCTTCATTTCTCAGGGCGCGCGTATGACGGGCTCTCTGGCCGTGGATGGCAACATTACCGTAGAAGGCCGAGTAGAAGGTGATGTGCAGTGTGATAACACGATTAAAGTGGAGCACACCGGTCAGGTCAACGGCGAAATGAAATCGCAGCAGATCGTTATCAACGGTCGCGTAGAAGGACGCATAGCCGCCAGCGTCGTTGCCATTCTGGCGCAGGGAACAGTCTTCGGCGATATTTTCACCGATGAACTCTCTATCGAAAAAGGCGGTGTCTTCACCGGCCAATCCCACCCGCTGACCCCGCCAGCGCAGAGCCAGGAAAAACTGACCTACGTGGAAAAGAAAAAAGAGAAAACCAGCAAAGCCCCCGCAGAGCAAGAGAACGTCGTCGCGCTAGCGAGTAATGCGCCGACGGCGTGAGGCTCGTTCTTAACCTCTGAATGATTGCTTAGTCTTCCCCGCGTCAGCGGGGATAAAGCATTGAGGATTGAGGCAGCTAAAGGATTAGCTGTTCTGGTTCGCAGTTGTAAAGCTTAGCCAGCTTTTCTCGGGTGCGCTTCTGCGGCCTTGAGTCTGGGGACTCGAGCTGGGAGACGGCTGCTTGGGTCATGCCAAGTGCGGTTGCCACCTCTTGCTGAGAGAAGCCTCTGAAAATTCTCCAGGCTGCCTGTAAGCTGACGTCTTGATCAATATGAATGCTAACCACTTCATGAGGAATGGAGACGTCATCCTCTGCGCTATGAGTGTAGGGAATACTCTCATAAAGGGCTGGGTCGTCAGCGTTTTCAATAAGTTTCTGATATAACTCATACGGAACAACAGCATATTCAGGTTTGCCGCTTTTATCCCGAATCACTTGTATGCTCATAGTGTATTGCTCCAACATTTTCTTTCTATGGGTGAAAATCAGTTGTGGTGTAAAAGAAGAATGCGCTTTCCTTCTCAGTATGTCGTCGTTGTCCTTCGCTTGACTTCAAGTATCTCGCACACTTGTGGTACATCGTTGATTAGCTGAAATATAATGCGGTAATCCCCAACCCGTAGCCGATATTGCTTGCCAGACGACTCGAGTTTTTTCAGATCCAGATTCACATCTGGAAATGTACTCAGCTCGCCCACTTTTTCTTTGATTCGTTTTCGATATCTGGTGTCAATGGTGCCGAGTTGTTTTAATGCCCGTTTTGACCAACTAACCTTAATCATGAATCCCTCAAACGAAATCCTTCCCTGATATAAGTTAATTATAAGACAATTTAAATATTATTCTCTTTTTTCTTATTTTTTGTTTATGGTTCTGCTGGGTTTTCAGAGATACACCTACAGAGCAGAGCACTTGGTCGCCTTTGCCTGTGTGTCCCCCGCACGGAACCAAATCCCGCCTCTGGCTGGCGCGATGGGGGATTACGTGTCAGTATTAAAGCACGCCATTTTTGCACTCATCGTCACGGTGAGGCGCTATACCAATGATTTTTGTCTTCCATACGTTACCGTAAGGAGGTGATATGAAAGTTGAAGCCGCAGAGTCGTCCGTCTTTGCCAGCCAGCAGGTGATGGCGAAGCGTTCAACAGAGCATGCAGAGAAAGCGGCGTTGTCCGAACAGCTCCAGTCTTATCAGGCGGGCAGCGGTGCCGTTCCTGTGGGCCAGACGACGCGGTATGATTTCACCCGCATTAGCCCTGCCGAACTGTATGAAACAGTAGAAGGCCTTGTCAGCAGTGGGCGGTTGGGACGTGAAGAAGGTTCCGCGCTGCTGGGTTTTGTCTCGTCGCCAAGATCCGAAGGGGGGAGTATTCCGCCTTCCAATGTATTCCAGCCGATTAATGTTTTCGACACCATTCAGCAAGGCGTAGCGGGCGCATCATCCCGCAGCGAAGTGCAAAATACCGAAAGCCTGCAACGTGCGGCCGAGGCACTGAATCGCTTTCAGGGGCAGGTCTCCAGTATTAGCGTTTACGTCTAGCGTATTCCAGTGCGCAAATAGCCTGATGACATCATCCTTTTCCCCTATCCCCGCGTATGTGGGGATAG
The DNA here is from genome assembly GCF_014946775.2 of Pectobacterium quasiaquaticum. Lineage (NCBI taxonomy): Bacteria > Pseudomonadati > Pseudomonadota > Gammaproteobacteria > Enterobacterales > Pectobacteriaceae > Pectobacterium > Pectobacterium quasiaquaticum. The sequence continues at coordinate 449,300 of NZ_CP065177.1, forward strand.
TCGTTTTACCGCGTGTTCAGCGCTGGGTCCGAGCTTTTATCTCCGTCAGCAATGCGCTCATCGGCATCCGCGAGTAACGTCAGTTCGCTCATGTTTTTTCCTTTATCAAGATGATGTTAATGCTGTTAGTGACGGAGCTGAGATGTGCAGCGTCATTTTCCAGAAGAGCAGCGCTAGCAGGTTGGCGGCTGCGCTAAGGATGCTCATGCCTGACCAGCCTACAACGCCATAAGCTGTCGTGGTTGCCATCGCACCAAGGGCTGCGCGTAGTAAACATTGGCGATGCATTGCGGTAAAGATCACCTTCGGTGACGGATGACGTGGTATGAATAGGGCTCGTTTTCATAGTACGTTTTTTTGCAACCAAAAGCGGTGGTCAGTTTTTCAGCTTGCGGATAAGGCCAGTAGGATGAACAGAAAAAGGAGAGGAAATATTTATGGTGAAGCGCACAAGTCTGAAAGAGGATGTGTGCCCTGTCACCCGCGCGCTGGATGAGGTTGGCGATCGCTGGGTGTTGCCAAAAATATGCCATGCTGCCGCATTCTGCGGAAGGGCAGTTAGTGGTCGGGCAGGATACGTTCGTTCAGAAAGTGGATTGAGGCAGCGTAATGCAGAAAAAACTGAGAGAAGCAGGTAGCGATCTTGAGGCAATCTCCCGCTATTTGAAGAAGTTGCACGTACTGACGTTATGCGTAGGTGAAAATTCGGAATTATGGTGTGCGAGTTGCTTCTATACTTATGACGATCAACAGATAGCCTTCTATCTAATGACGGAGTTGCAGACGCGCCACGGAGAAATAATGGCAAGGCTGCCGCAGGTGGCCGGTACGGTGAGCGGCCAGCCGAAGAGCGTCATGTTGATTAAAGGCGTGCAGTTTCGGGCGCAGGCGGTGCAGTTGGAAGGGGATGACGCGCAGCAGGCCAGAGCGCGATACAACGCGCGTTTCCCTATTGCCCGGGCATCGCAAGCGCCGGTTTGGCGGCTCGATCTGACAGAAATCAAAATGACGGACAATACGTTAGGCTTTGGTAAGAAGCGCCACTGGCAGCGCTAACGTTTGTCATAACTAACATTTTCCATACATAACAACAGAAACGTAAAAAGATGGGATAGTGAAAGACGTTGAGCAAGGGGGAAAACCGATGAGCCGAGTACTGTTATTAGGTGCAACGGGGTTAGTGGGGCACGAGTTGTTAGCGCTGTTGAAAGCCAATAATCGGGTAGAGACGATCTATGCGCCGACCCGTAAGCCGCTGGCACCGTCAGAGAAAGTGGTGAATCCGCACGATCCCGATCTCTCAGCCGCGCTGGCGCAATTGACCGATCCTGTCGATATCGCGTTTTGCTGTCTGGGATCGACGCTCAAGACGGCAGGCAGTAAGCAGGCGTTCCGCTATGTGGATTACACGCTGGTGGTGGAAGGCGCAAAAGTGGCGCTGGCGCTGGGCGCGACGCACCTGTTAGTCGTCAGTTCGATGAGCGCGAGTGCGACGTCGCCTTTCTTCTATTCGCGCGTGAAGGGGGAAACGGAAAAATCGCTGCGTCAGCAAGGCTGGCAGCATCTGACATTGGCACAGCCGTCGATGCTGCTGGGGGAAAGAGAAGATAGTCGTCCGCTAGAAAGTCTGGCCGCCCCGCTGTTTCGCCTGTTCCCAGCAAAATGGCGAGCCATTGAAGGGAAAACGGTCGCGCAGGCGTTGCTGAATCAGGCGTTCTCACCCGAGCCCAAAGCGCGGGTCACCGTGCTCGAATCCGATCAATTACGTTCACTGGGTAAGCAGCAGGCGCTTCAGTAACCTCTTGTCGATCAACGCAGGCGGTGGACAACCTGATTGCTGCTGCCGCGCCAGATCAGTGCGGGATCTTTCAGATCTTGCACAAACTTTCCATCGACTAACACGTTGATGAGATCGACCACCCGCTGTTGCTCCGGCGTCAGCTCTGCCAGCACGTAGCCCGTCCAGACCCAGATATCTTTGCCGGGGCATTCCGCGCGTATCCGTTCGACCAGACGCAGGATGTCAGGCACGTTCTGTGGGTGAAGCGGATCGCCACCAGACAGCGAAATGCCCTGCCGTGGGATCGTCGTATCCTGGAGATCGGCGATGATCCGATCTTCCTGTTCCTGCGTAAACGGCTGACCGGAGTTGAGTCTCCAGGTGCTTTTGTTGTAGCACCCCACACACTCATGCACGCAGCCAGCGACAAACAGCGTGCAGCGGGTGCCAGGGCCGTTGACGACATCAACGGGATAATACTGGTGGTAATTCATACGGTAAGCCCATGTTGTAAAGCGGGCGCGTGTTGACGGTGCCGCGTAAGTGGGGCCGCATTGCGGCGGCCCAGAAGGGATCACCCCAGTTGACCGTTGCCTAAATGCTTGATGCGGCGCTTCACTTCTTCCTGCTTACCGGCGTTGAACGGGCGTGCATCCGGGCTGCCGAGGTATCCGCACACGCGGCGCGTGACGGAAACGCGGGCCGAATCGTGATTGCCGCATTTCGGGCAGGTGAAGCCTTTGCTGGTGCACTCAAATTCACCGGTGAAGCCACACTCATAGCATTCGTCGATCGGCGTGTTGGTGCCGTAGTAAGGCACGCGGCTGTAGCTGTAATCCCACACGTCTTCCAGCGCTTTGAGGTTATGTTGCAGGTTCGGGTATTCGCCGTAGCAAATGAACCCCCCGTTAGCCAGCGGCGGATAGGGCAGCTCGAAGTCGATTTTCTGGTAAGGGTTCACCTTCTTCTCCACATCAAGGTGGAAGCTGTTGGTGTAATACCCTTTGTCCGTCACGCCCTGAACGACGCCAAACTCGGCGGTATCGAGACGGCAGAAACGATCACACAGGTTTTCGCTCGGTGTGCTGTACAGGCTGAAGCCATAACCCGTTTCGTCTTTCCACTGCTCGGTGGCGGCTTTCAGGCGGGCGATAATAGCCACGGCTTTGGCACGCAGCGTCTCGTCATCAAACACGTGTGTTTGGCTACCGAAGAGCGCGTTAATCGTTTCATGCAGGCCGATGTAGCCCAGTGAAATCGAGGCGCGTCCATTCTTGAAGATATCCGCAATGTTGTCGTCCGCTTTTAAGCGCACGCCGCAGGCCCCTTCCATATACAGGATTGGCGCAACGCGGGCTTTCACGTTTTCCAGCCGCGCAATGCGCGTCATCAGCGCTTTCTTCGCCAGCGTCAGACGCTGGTCGAGCAGCGTCCAGAAGCGGGTTTCGCTGCCTTCGGCTTCCAGCGCGATGCGCGGCAGGTTCAGGCTGATCACACCTAAGTTATTGCGGCCGTCGTGAATCTGCTGGCCGTCTTCTTCATAAACACCGAGGAAGCTGCGGCAGCCCATTGGCGTTTTGAACGAACCCGTGACGTTCACGACCTGATCGTAATTCAGAATATCTGGGTACATGCGCTTGCTGGCGCACTCCAGCGCGAGCTGTTTGATATCGTAATTTGGATCGCCCACTTTGTGGTTCAGACCGTCGCGAATCGCAAAGACCAGTTTCGGAAAGACCGCTGTTTTGTGGTTTTTACCCAGCCCGGCAATGCGGTTGCGCAGGATCGATTCCTGAATCAGACGCGATTCCCAACTGATGCCGAGCCCGAAGCCAAAGGTCACGAACGGCGTCTGACCGTTAGCGGTGTGCAGCGTGTTGACTTCATATTCCAGTGACTGGAAGGCGTCGTAGCACTCTTTTTCCGTGCGGGTTAAAGCATAGTTTTCCGCATCCGGAATCTGCCACTCTTCTGCCACCGCTTTATGTTTCGCATGGCTGGCGGTGACGAACGGCGCCAGAATTTCATCAATACGGTTAATCGTGGTGCCGCCATAAATGTGGCTGGCGACCTGCGCGATAATCTGCGCGGTGACGGCGGTAGCAGTGGAGATCGACTTCGGCGGCTCAATCTCCGCATTACCCATTTTGAAGCCGTTGGTTAACATGCCATCCAGGTCGATCAGCATGCAGTTAAACATCGGGAAGAAGGGCGAGTAATCGAGGTCGTGATAGTGAATCTCACCGCGCTCGTGCGCCAGCACCACATCACGCGGCAGGATGTACTGTTTGGCGTAATGCTTGGCGACAATACCAGCCAGCAGGTCGCGCTGGGTGGGAATCACTTTACTGTCTTTGTTGGCGTTTTCGTTCAGCAGCGCCATGTTGCTCTGCTCGACCAGACCGCGAATTTCCTGATTCAGACGACCGTGGCGTTCACGCGCAATATCGCGGTCATGGCGATATTCGATGTAGGTACGCGCCAGTTTTTTGTAATTGCCGGACATCAACAGGTTTTCGACCGCGTCCTGAATATCGCGGATATCTACGCGCGATTTATCCTGCATTTGTTGAGCGACCGCACAGGCAACAGTTGCACAGTAGTCTGCATCATTGACACCGGCTGCATGTGCCGCACGTTCGACCGCCTCTTTGATACGCACTTCATCAAAAGGCACCTGGCAACCGTCCCGTTTAATCACGACTGGTTTCACGTTTTCTTCCTCTGGAAAGGTTATCCACAGGCGAAAACCGTAACTGACAAGGGTTACAGGGGGCTGTGGATGACATTGTGGATAAACACTATATGTAGTTCGTGTTTACAGGATAGGCACTATATATTGAAATTGCATCGGGGTGTTTGCGCTTTTATCGCTGTAAAATTGATGTAGAGCAAAGAAATTCCCACCTAGTAGATAAATCGAACTTGAACAACATTTGACCAGGTTGAGTGTGGGGGGCGCGAAGGCTTGCGATACGCAGTCTGGCGGCTTATTGGGAGTTTTTTTATGGGCAGGAGAGTAAAAGTACAGAAATATCTGAAATGCCAGATGGTGTTTTTCGGCATTCGTCGTAAGCGTGATGGTGACTACTGAATGCCGATGACCGATGAAGGGGCGAGTTACTGTTGACTATCAGGGAAGGGGGGAAGCTGACGGAAGGTATTTACTAGCCCTTCTGACCAGGCTTTGCGGATCGTGTTGAAATAGGCGTTGTTTTCGGTAACGCGCTGTTGCTCACTGCTGTCAAAACTGCCAGTGCGGTAAATCATCACGTCCAGTGGCAGGCCGACCGACAGATTACTGCGCAGGGTGGAGTCGATAGAAATCAGCGCACAGCACATGGCTTGTTCCAGAGGGGTATCCATCGTCAACACGCGATCGATGATCGGTTTTCCGTACTTACTCTCGCCGATCTGGAAATAGGGAGTGTCTGGCGTGGCCTCAATGAAGTTGCCTTCAGGATAAATGTGGAACAGCCGATGTGTTTCACTACCAATCTGGCCGCCTAGCAGCAGGTTGCAGCCGAAATTGGTATTACTGCCGCTCTGCTGCGCGCTGCTATCGCGGTGAATCACTTCTCGCACGGTTTCCCCGAGTAGCATCGCGGCGTCATACATGGAGTTAACCTGCATGAGATTGGGCGTATGCTGCGCGTCAATACGGGCGTTGAGCAGGCTGATAATGCTTTGCGTTGTCGCCAGGTTTCCCGCGCATTGGATCACTAACACGCGTTCATTCTCATGCTGGAAAACATAGAGTTTCTTGAACGTTGCAATGTGATCGACGCCCGCATTCGTGCGGGAATCGGAGGCAAAAACCAGGCCGTCAGACAGACACATGGCGACACAGTACGTCATAAGGTACCTTTTCGTTAAAAATTCTACTGTTGCTGCTGCACCTGCTGTTGTTGTTCAAACAAGCGGACTTCAGCTTCTGAAAACATCTCTTCGCATCCCCCTCCCAGTCGTGTACCGCGAACCGGGCAGGCATCCATATAATCCATGCCTACGGCCAGTCGCAGATGCTGATGGAGCTGTCGGGCATTGTTGGTAATATCAAACCCTTGCCAGTACCCGTTTAGCCACACCTCTGCCCAGGCATGCATGGCGACATGGTGGGTATCCTGACTGTACACGTAACCGCTGACATAGCGTGCTGGAATACTTAGGCTACGGCAGCAGGCGAGAAACACATGCGTGTGATCCTGACAAACGCCTTTCTGCATAGCAAATGTTGCCGCCGCGGTATCCTGTACCTGCGTCGCGCCGGGAGTATACGGCATTTTCAGCCGTAATTCCGCCATCAGCGTATTCAGGCTCTCTTCCGCTGCATCCGGACGGTAATAGCGTTGTGCAAACGCGCGAATCTCACTGTCGGCTTCGGTCAGCGGCGTCGGGCGTAAAAAAACTAACGGTGACAGCCCATCCTGTATTGCGGGATTTTCTGCTGCGCCGCTGTCGAGAATATCGACCACGCCTTCCGCATAAATCGTAATGTCCTGATGCGGGTGATCGAGTGTCAGCACATGCAGTACATTACCATACGCATCGGTGGTTTGAACCGCTGAGGTGGGTAGCGTTAGCTTCCACTCCCGTATTCTCTGATGGGCGGAGTTTTGCGGCGTCAGGCGCAGGTACTGGGTGCTAAACTTCACTTCTTCATCGTAGCGGTAGTGGGTGAGATGGTTGATGGTGAGTTTCATAGCGCCTCCAGATAGGTATGACGAATGCTGTCTGCCAGTTCATTGATTTTAATTATGAAATTGTTGAGGTACGTGGATAAATCCTGCGCCAGAATGTCATCCAACGTACTGAAACGTAGCTCGACGTGCAGCAGATGAGCGAGCCGATGTGGCACTTTGGCGCGTTGACTGCCGATGGCTTCCAACTGAAGCACTAGATCGCCGACGCAGGCGTGCAGCGAACGCGGAACGTCCTCGCGTAAGACCAGCAGTTCGGTAACGGTTTCTGGGCTGATAGGCTGGCGATAGATGCTGTGGTAAGCCTCGCGTGCGCTCACTGCACGCAGCAGAGTATCCAGACGATAATACTCGCGTACTGGGTCGGGGTCGTTATTGAGCTGTTGGTGTTTCACTTTCAGCAACTGCGCGGTTGCATAGGCGCGCTCAATCAGTGTGCCAACACGAATGAAGCACTGGGCGTCATTGCGCAGCAGTGTGCCGAACATCGCACCGCGAAACAGATGGGAACGCTCTTTCACCCAGTCAAAAAACGCATCAATCCCGATATGATCAACACCCTGATGCCGCAGGTTCCGAATATCGATGCGGGTCGCGTTGATACACTCCCAGACCTCGGAGGACAGGCTGCCGCGCACGGCGTGCGCATTGTTCCATGCCATTTCGATACAGTTGTAGATGCTGCTGGGGTTCTCGCTATCTAGCGCGAAGAAATTCAGCAGGTTATTCATGGAAAATTGGGGGTAGCGCTGCTGAAATAGCTCATGCGTGACGGTCAGGTTCAGGGGTAGATACAGATCGCGCTGCTGCTGGCTGTGGCGCGGCATCATCGAAAGTTTGTAGGTGACATCCAGTACACGGGCGAGGCTTTCTGCCCGTTCCAGATAGCGAGCCATCCAATACAGTTCACTGGCAGTACGGCTTAGCATGATTCGTCCTCCTCCATGACCCAGGTGTCTTTGGTGCCGCCGCCCTGTGAGGAGTTGACGACCAAAGAACCTTCGGTGAGTGCGACACGCGTCAGGCCGCCGGGAATCAGTCGGATTTCCTCACCGGACAAGGCGAAAGGGCGCAAATCGATATGTCGGGGAGCCAGACCGTCATCGATGAATGTTGGGCAGGTGGAGAGCGCTAAGGTTTCCTGACCGATATAGTTGTGCGGGTGCGCGAGTAAACGCTGGCGGAATGTCTCGATTTCCCCACGCGTGGCCCGCGGGCCGACCAACATACCGTAACCGCCTGCACCGTGAACTTCCTTCACTACCATGCTATCCAGATGATCGAGCACATAGCGCAGATCGCTGGGGTTGCGGCACTGCCAGGTAGGAATGTTGTGGAGAATCGGCTCTTCAGACAGGTAGAAACGAATCATTTCTGGCACATAGGGATAGATGGATTTATCGTCGGCGACACCGGTGCCGACAGCATTCGCCAGTACGACGCCACCAGCACGATACACGGACAACAGACCGGGCACGCCGAGCATCGAATCCGCGCGAAACGCCAGTGGGTCGAGGAAGGCATCGTCCACGCGGCGATAAATCACATCCACCTGGCAGGGGCCTTCCGTGGTGCGCATATACACGGCCCCCTCTTTCACGAATAAATCCGCGCTTTCCACCAGCTCGACACCCATTTGCTGCGCCAGAAAGCTGTGCTCGAAGTAGGCGCTGTTGAAACGGCCCGGTGTCAGCACGACCACGGTAGGGTCGTCAACGAGTGTGCTTTCACGTAGGGTCTGTAGCAGATAGCTGGGGTAACGTTCAACAGGGGCGATGTGCTGGCTGGCAAAGAGGTCTGGGTAGAGCCGCATCATCATTTTGCGGTTTTCCAGCATGTAGGAGACGCCGGATGGGGTGCGCAGGTTATCTTCCAGTACGTAATAATGGCCGTCGCTGTTACGCACCATATCGATCCCAGTGATGTGGGCGTAAATGTTGTTATGCAGGTTCACACCCTGCATACAAGGTTGATACTGCTCATTCGCCAGTACCTGTTCACTGGGGATAATACCGGCCTTGAGTATGTGCTGCTGATGGTAAATATCGTAGAGAAAGGCGTTCAGTGCCTGTACCCGCTGACGGATGCCGCGATCGAGCAACTGCCATTCGTGGGCGGGAATAATGCGCGGTACGCTATCGAAGGGGATTAAGCGCTCGGTGCCCCCTTCCTCGCCATAAACGTTAAAGGTAATCCCCACGCGGTGAAACAACAGTTCCGCCTGCTCTTTCTTCTGTTTAATGGCCTGTTGGTCGGTTTGTTGAAGCCATTGCCAATAGGAATTGTAATGTTGACGTTGTTGGCCTTGTGACGAAAGCATCTCGTCATAATAAGGCACAGATGGAAGTTTCATTTTTATCATTGTCATCCCCAGGCAGCACGCTTAATAGCGATAATGGGACAATGCATAAAATGCGCCATTTTGAGAAAAGCGTGATGTAGTCAGAGGGGAAGAGGATTTTTTCCTCTAATTGGTGCGTAGCAAGGAAAGTCTGCACTGAGGGGGGAGAATAAAGACGCTAGAAATCAGCAAGACGCAGCCATAATGGTGCGTCTTGCGAAGGGAACGAGCAATAATGGTGCTTAGCGACGAACGGCGATCGCTTCGATCTCGATCTTCACGTCTTTTGGCAGGCGTGCGACTTCAACGCAAGAGCGAGCCGGGAACGGTGCGCTATGTTCGTTGAAGAAGGCTTCATACGCGGTGTTGACCAGCGCGAAATCGTGCAGGTCTTTCACGAACACGGTCATTTTCACGATATCGGAAACTTTCAGGCCAGCGGCTTCTACGATCGCCTGAACGTTTTCCAGTGACTGACGCGTTTGGGCGGTGATGTTATCTGCCACCAGACCGCTTTTCGGGTGCACGGGGATCTGGCCGGAGGTGAAGATCATGCTGCCAAGGTCGACGCCCTGAACATAAGGGCCGATGGCGGCTGGGGCGTGCTCAGTGCTGATAATGCGTGACATGGTATCTCCTTGATGGGGGCGTAAAAGGAATGCGGACGCCGCCATTATTCAAAAAAGCCCCGCGACAGGCAATGTTCATCGCGGGGCAACGCAGAAAACTAGCGATCTTGCAGTACCGCCTGACGCTCAAATTCTTTCTCGCAGTACTTACATTTGAGGTGAACGTCGCCGTCGCGCTGCTTCACGCTGAATGACGATGAAACCGGCTCGCTGCGGCTGATGCAGTTGCTGTTCGGGCAAGTTAGCACGCCAGTAATGTGGTCTGGCAGTGTCGGCACCAGCTTGCGCACCACGTCATAATCATCGATCTGATTGACGGTCGCCTGCGGTGCGTAGATCGCCAACTGATTCGCCTGCTGTTCGGTCAGGAAGACGTTCTCGATCTTGATCAGATCTTTGCGCCCAAGATGGTTGGACGGCAAGTTCAGGCCGATGGTGATGCGCTGGTCTGTCGCGGTCAGTTTAAACAGCGTCAGCAGCTTAAAACCCACCTGTGCGGGAATGTGGTCGATCACCGTGCCACGTTTGATCGCTTCAACCTGTAATTTATTATCGTGTGTCATGATGGCTTCTTCCTCTTACAGAACCAGTTCGCGATTCAGGACCAGCGCCAGCAGCGCCTGACGAGCATAAATACCGTTGCCTGCCTGCTGGAAATAATAGGCGTAAGGCGTGGCATCCACATCAATGGTGATCTCATCAACGCGCGGTAGCGGGTGTAGTACTTTCAAATTCGGGCGGGCGCTGTGCAGGTCAGCCGCGCGCAGGACAAACTGGGATTTGATGTTGATGTATTCGGACGGATCCAGACGCTCTTTCTGCACGCGCGTCATGTACAGAATATCCAGCTCGCCGACGACCTCATCAATGCTGTTGTGCAGGCTGTAAGCAATATTCTTCTCTTTCAGCATGCTCAGAATGTAGTCCGGCATCGCCAGCGCATCTGGAGCGATGAAGTAGAAGCGGTTGCCTTCAAACTTCGCCAGCGCTTGCGTGAGTGAATGCACGGTGCGGCCATATTTCAAATCACCGACCATCGCGATATTAATGTTATTCAGTCGGCCCTGCGTTTCCTGAATGGTGAACAAATCGAGCAGCGTCTGCGTCGGGTGTTGGTTCGCGCCGTCGCCAGCGTTCAGAATCGGAATACCGCCGGAGAACTCGGTCGCAAGGCGGGAAGCACCTTCCTGCGGGTGACGCATCACGATGGCATCCACGTATTGGCTGATGACGGAAATGGTGTCGGCCAGCGTTTCGCCTTTTTTCCCCAACGACGTGTTGTTGCTGTCAGCGAAACCGACGACGGATGCGCCCAGACGATGCATCGCGGTTTCAAAGGATAAACGCGTCCGGGTGGAGGCCTCGAAGAAGCAACTGGCAATCACTTTATGTTTCAACAATTCAGGCTGAGGTTTGGCTTTCAGGCTGGCGGCGACACGCAACGCCAGTTCCAAATCTTCCCGACTGAGGTCGTTAATCGAAATAATATGTTTTTGATAGAGCGGATTGACCATGTTGTCTTTCTCCTAACGTGTACACAGGAAATGTCGTATCGGGTTGCCCAGATTGTGGGCCAAAAAAAAGCCCCTCATTGAGGGGCTTTCTTCATTGAATAATTGAGCAACGGAAAGGAAAACGCTAGCTGGCTGCCGGATGGCAGTTGTGGTTGAGAACCAACATAAGCAGCGGATTTTTTGGTGTAACGGTGCATGACCCCTCCCAGCAAACTGTCGGGAATTATACGCGCCGACTAGGCTATTTCAAGCAGAAAACGTGGTTTTTTACGCATCGCAATCGGTTGCGGGTCGCGTGCGGTATGCATAGCGCTCGCGGGTGTAAGAGGGGAGACTGAGAAGAGTGATGGGCAGTTCACTTTTTCGTATTAACGCGCTGGCGGGCGTCACATTTGGAGAGTATAAGGTTTGTAAAACAGGGTTTCATTTTTATATCAACGAGGGTTTTTATGATTACTGGCAACGTCCACCACCTTGAACTGGTTCCTTATCTGCCTGCCAAACTGCGTGAAGCAATTGAATACGTGAAGAAAAATATTACGGCGGATACCCCGCTGGGCAAGCATGATATCGAAGGTAACAGTGTGTTTGTGCTGATCTCCAACGACAGCACCGATCTGCTGGAAAAACGCCGCGCCGAGTATCACGCCAAATATCTGGACATCCAGATCGTGCTGTCCGGCGTGGAAGGGATGACGTTCAGTAACCTGCCAGCGGGCAAGCCCGATACCGATTGGCTGGCGGATAAAGACATTGCTTTCCTGCCTGCGGGCGAGCAGGAAAAACAATTTGTGATGCAGGAAGGGGATTTTGTCGTCTTCTTCCCTGGCGAAGTGCATAAACCGCTGTGTGCCGTTGGCGAACCCGCGCACGTACGCAAAGCTGTAGTGAAAATCGACGCATCGCTGGTGTAGGATTGCTGTGAACAAGGACGTTCAATCATAAAATGGAGAAAATAATGGCAATAATTCCTCAGATGCCCGCTGGTGGTTTTCCTCTTCTGCTTAAAAATCTCTATGAGGCTCGCAGAAATGGTATGCCACGGAGTATGGCTGTTCCGCAGACCTACTATTGGTTTTATCAGCAGGTTCGTAATGGTGGCCCGTGGGATTACAAGCAGCGTGATCGTTCGCTGGCTAACTTCGGTAATTTTAATTACGGTGCGGCGGGTACGGCTGCGGGAATTATGCCAAATATATTGTTGATGGGAGCTGGCTGGGCCCAGAGTCGGGCAGGCACTTCTCGACCTGACTGGGGATATTGGTATCATCGGCCACCCTATGGTGATGATCCACGCGATCAGTTCTGGATTCAACAAGGAATAGACTATGCACGCCTGCACGGCTATTAAGTGGGGGCATCGTTTATTGACAGCGGTACTGCTCGTTGCTGTCGTCGGTTTCTGTATGATTCAGTTCTTATCATCTGGCCGCTATAATGATCGGCTTTACAGCCAAAAACCGCTTACTGATAAAATCTGGCTCTATGTGACCCAGTACCAGAATGCTGGCGCGACGGATTCTGACGTTTATCGCTACTATCTTTACCGTCATATTGATGGCGATCCAATGAACGTACTTGGCGATTCTGCGCCATTTCTGACGGCAGACCGTAGCGACGTGTCAGTTTCCGGAGTGGGGAGCCGTATTACGGTCAAAATGACAGGCAAAATTTATTCATTTAGCAATTCATCATTTTTTTATGACGGTAAAATGCCAGTCATGCCTACGATTGATATTGATGCAAAAGGGATCAATGCTTGGAGAGAGTAGCGGCTTGTTTCAATATGCAGAATTAAGGCAAGAATCGTGTTTTCTGTGGTTCAGCAACAAAAACTATTACTGTTTTGAGCGATGAAACAGTCTGCCTCTGATCTGTTTTTAAAACATCTCAGAGGCAGGTTAAACCTTAATCCTGAACCAGCGTAGCGACCATCACCGCTTTGATGGTGTGCATGCGGTTTTCCGCCTGATCGAACACGATGCTGTGCGCGGATTCAAAGACCTCATCCGTGACTTCCATTCCACCGTGCAGACCATATTGCTCCGCCATTTGTTGGCCCATCGTCGTCTGATCGTCGTGGAACGCAGGTAGGCAGTGCAGGAACTTCACCTGCGGATTGCCCGTCTCGGCGATCATTGCCATGTTCACCTGATACGGTTTCAGCAGCGCGATACGCTCTTTCCAGGTCTCTTTCGGTTCCCCCATAGAAACCCAGACATCGGTATAAATGAAATCTGCGCCCGCGACGCCCGCAGCGATATCTTCCGTTAGCGTAATGCTGCCACCGGTTTGTTCTGCCGCCGCCTGACACTCAGCCACCAGACCAGCATCCGGCCAGCAGGCTTTTGGCGCAACGAGGCGTAAATCCAGCCCGGTGAGCGCCGCCGCTTCCAGCATGGTGTTGCCCATGTTGTTGCGCGCATCGCCAACATAGACGAGCGTCATTTCTGACAGCGATTTACTCGGCAAATGTTCCTGCATCGTCAGCAGATCTGCCAGCAGTTGCGTAGGGTGGAATTCGTTCGTCAGCCCGTTCCAGACCGGCACGCCCGCGTATTGCGCCAGCGTTTCGACAATTTGCTGGCCGTAGCCGCGATATTGAATACCGTCGTACATTCTTCCCAGTACGCGTGCAGTATCCTTGATGGATTCTTTATGGCCGATTTGGCTGCCGCTTGGGCCGAGGTAGGTCACTTGCGCGCCCTGATCGTATGCAGCAACTTCGAAAGAGCAGCGAGTACGAGTCGAATCTTTTTCGAAGATGAGTGCGATGTTTTTACCTTGCAGGCGGCGGGCTTCTGTCCCGTTTTTTTTGTCGGCTTTCAGTTTCGTTGACAGGGCTAAAAGATTGGCAATTTCTGCGGGTGTAAAATCCATTAACCTTAAAAAGTGACGCTTATAGAACGGTTGCATGATGTACCTCTCCATGTGGCTCAACACTATCCCCGTCATACTTCAAGCTGCATGTGCGTTGGCTTCTCTTACTCACCCCAGTCACTTACTTGAGTAAGCTCCTGAGGATTCGTGCGATTGCCGCCTTCCTGCAACTCGAATTATCTAGGGTATATCTATCGGATTAAAAGCTATTCATTGAATTAAAATTCACTTTATATGTGTAATTATTCAAATTCAAGTGGTGATATCAAACTTTGTGGTGGAGCAAGCCGCAGGGCTGTGGGACAATAAGTAATATTACGTCGATTAATGAGGACTGAGGCATGGCAAACCGCGAATTACTGGAAGAGCAACGGGAAGAGACACGCCTGATCATTGAAGAACTGCTGGATGATGGCAGCGATCCTGACGCGCTCTATACCATTGAACACCATTTCTCTGCTGAGAAGTTTGAAGTGTTGGAAAAAGTCGCTGTAGAAGCCTTCAAGTTGGGTTATGAAGTGACGGATGCGGAAGAACTGGAAGTGGAAGAGGGCGTGTTACTGATGTGCTGCGATGCTATCAGTGAAGTTGCGCTGAAGGCGGAGATAATCGACGCGCAGGTAGAACAACTGCTGGCGCTGGCAGAACGCCACGGCGTGAATTACGACGGATGGGGCACCTACTTCGAAGATCCTGATGGTGAAGGCGAAGAAGACGGGGATGATGAAGATTTTTATGATGAAGATGATGACGGCAAGCGCCACTAATTATTGAGTCATTAACTCGAAAGAATACGCCTCACTGAAAACGCCGCCGGAACCCCTGCGGCGTTTTTTATTCGATATGACAGCGCGTGATTACTGCATCTTAAGCCGATTACAGTACCTTCAACATCGTCACTTCACAGTCGGTGTGGCCCGTGTTACCCATTGAGTGGGGAATCAGCTCGAAGCCCAGTGACTCATACAGTCGGATCGCGCTGGTCAGGTGGCCGGTTGTTTCCAGATAGCAGCGGCGAAAGCCGTGCTGACGCGCAAAATCAAGCGCCTGTATCGCCAGCTGACGTGCCAGCCCTTTGCCCCGTACGACGGGTAAGAAATACATTTTCTGTAATTCACACACATCTTCTTCGCCTGCGACTAGCGGGGCAATGCCGCCACCGCCAACCACGCGGCCTTCATATTCAACCACCCAGTAGGCGCTTTTCGGCTGGCTATAGAGGGCAAACAGCGCGTCCAAATTGGGATCGGAAACGGTATAGCCTTTATCAGCCGTCAAACCAAATTCAGCAGAAACCTGACGGATGACCTGAGCGATAGCGGCATCGTCTCGCGCAGTGATTGGGCGTACCTGAAGATTGGCGGAGGTCGCGGTTGTCATAATACGTACTCTTGCTCTTACGGTTTACGAGGGGGACTGATCTTAGCCGATTGTAATACCATTTCAGACCACATTGATGCAACGTCTATACCCGTTCTTCCTGGTGTTCTTCGCGTGGTATCTGTGGTGATTTTTATTCCATATCCACACTCACGCGCCAGCATTTTCTACTGTTAAAGCCATAATATGACACTCTGGAGCTTGAATTATCTAAGATATAAGTAAAATTTCCTGCAATCTCTTAAGATATAAATATTTAGATAGCGCTATTCCTTACGGTTTATAAGACTACTCAGTTGTTTAATTACTGTTAAGTTTTATTGTTGTCGTTAACAAGGCATGCTTAAATAAGCCGCTTTTTGTATGCCAATAACGTGTCTAATGAAACGTTATTGAGTCTTATTTCTTTTAGGATGAAAGGGTTATGACAATCAATATTTCAGAAAATAGCGCGCAGCATCGCGTGCAGTTTCATGGTAAGGCTGGGGAATATTTTGCAATTTGGCTGGTGAATGCATTATTAACAATAATCACCTTAGGTATTTATTCTGCCTGGGCAACAGTGCGCCGCCGCCGTTATTTCTACGGTAATACGGAAATTAACGGTGACCGTTTTGATTACCACGCACAACCCATTCAGATCCTCAAAGGGCGTTTGCTGGTTATCGCTGGAATCGTTTTGTTTTATATTGTGATGATGATGTCACCTGAGCTTGGTACTGTTATCGCGTTGGCATTTGCGGCATTGATTCCGATTATTGTGATCCGCAACTGGCGTTATGACGCCATTATGTCCAGCTACCGTGGCATCCGTTTTAACTATCATTGCCAGACTGGCCGCGCGTATTGGGTATTACTGCTTTGCCCTATTCTGCTGCTGCTGGCGTTTTACGCCGTGTTGGCCGTAGCGCTGTTGATTGGCTCGCAGAGCGATAGCCCGATTCTGATTGGATTCATCTTGCTGGTAATTGCTATTCCAGGGTTTGCCGCAGTAAACGGCATCATGAAAATGATGCAACTTGATTTTTATGTGAATAACCTGTTCTTCGGCAAAACAGCGTTTAAAGCGGAATTGACGAAGGCAGCATTTATTAAATTCACCCTCATTAGCCTGCTGATTTTTGTTCCTTTCTTGATCGCGTCGCTGTCATTTATGAGCTCATTCTTTTTCACGCTGTTCCAAACGATGATGATGGGTGGTGGAAATGAAGAACTCGTGATGATGATGCTGCTGAGCAACATCTTCAATATGGTCATGATGGTTGTCGTGGCGCTGTTGGGTGTGCTGGTTTCCAGCAGCTATCTAGTGGTCGCACAGCGTAATTATCTGTTTAATCAGACGTCGCTGAATGGCGGTGTGAAATTGCACTCTTCCATGCAGACGCTGTCTTACATGGGGCTGCTGATAACCAATAGCCTGATCACTATTTTCTCTTTTGGCTGGGCTGCACCGGTGGCAGAGATTCGTCACGCGCGCTATATTGCGAATGCGACAGCGGTTGAAGGCGATCTAGCACTGCTGCATGTTCAGGCTCATCAGGACACAGCAAACAGCGCACTGGCCGAAGAAGCCGTGCAGGCGCTCGATTTGGGTGTCGGTCTCTAAGGCAGGAATATGAATATTGAGGGGCATTATCAATACCCCGGATTGGCGGCCCGCGTGGCCGCTTCTCTTCATTTAACGGACAACGGTTCGATGATGGTGTTGAACACTGGGTCATCGAATACGACATTTGCATTAGAGCAGGTCACGGTTTCCGATGCGCTGGGCTCGATTCCTCTAACGCTCACCTTTCCTGACGGTGGTCGCTTTGTTCCTGCCGACGATCCCACTTTTCGCACCTGGTATTCCGCACGACGTCGCCCAGGACTTGTCCATCGTCTGGAACGCCATAAACGTGGCGTCATTCTCACGCTACTCGCCACAATTTTGCTCGTCATAAACTACGTTTACGTCGTTCTGCCGTGGGCAAGTTCCGCGCTGGCGCTACGGATGCCTAGCGCTATCGAACAGCAACTGGGGCAAAACACGCTAACGCTGTTACGGCACAGTGATTTTAAGCCTTCGGAACTGCCTGTTGAGCGTCAGCAGGCGATGCAAGCGCTGTTTCAACAGGTTATGCCTGCTGATATGCGGGAAGATAAAACGCCACTGCGCCTGGAAATTATGTCTGCGCCTATCGGGCCGAATGCCTTTATGCTGGCGGATGGCACGCTAATTATCAGTGATGATCTGGTGAAGCTGGCGAAAAATGACAACGAGCTGGCCGCCGTGATGTTGCATGAAATGGGGCACCACGCCTATCGCCACCCAATGCGCATGGTGGTGCGTTCATCGCTGGTATCCCTGACTTTCATGTGGATGACGGGGGATGTTAGCGGCGTGGGGGATACGTTGTTGCAGTCTGCTGCTTTTATCAACGAGATGCAGTTTTCCCGCGATATGGAACGGGAAGCCGATGCATGGGCAATAGCAGAAATGCAGCTACAGGGCCGTTCGCTTCAGTCGATGCAGGCAATGTATCGGGCCTTGATCGCTCACGACCACACTCAGGATGAGATTGATTCGCTGGATTTACCTGACTGGCTGAGTACGCACCCCGATATGGATGAGCGGCTGAAAGTCATTGAAAGCGAGATCAATAAGTACTAATCCTCAGGTCTCGCTTCTCACCTCGATCTAACCTACCTTATGCCGATCGTGTGTGGTTTCACAGCACACGATCCCTTTTCTGCTAGACGTTTGAACAAAAAAAATACGACTTGCTGTTTTTATAAACGAGAATGTCGAACGAAAAGCATGAGCTACGTAGCCAGTCGATTAACAAAAATGCGTTAAATATCATCCTATTAAAAACTATCTGTAGAATCTCTCGCGATAAATAAAAAAATCAGAGAATAATATCTTTTTATTATTAGCTTGCTTATGTTTATTGGGATTTTTCCTAATAGGCATTAAAATCGCTGCTTCACGACTTCATGATTACCGACGAGTTATTTATGATTAACCGAATTTTATCAGGGGTGGTGGGTGCATTTCTGTTAATGCTGTCACCATTAACGCATGCACAGGCCAATTTCCCAGAGCCCCAAGAAGGCGACTGGATTGCGCCAGAATTTACCTTCAACAGCGGCGAAAAATTAAAAGATCTGCGTATTCATTACTACACGATCGGTGATAAGACCAAGCCCGCCATCTTATTGTTACATGGAACGAACCAGCCGATTAAGTCACTGCTAGCCAATGGCTTTGGCGGGGAGCTGTTCGGACCAGGTCAGGCGCTGGATAGCAGTAAGTACTTTATTATCATGCCGGAGAGTATCGGTTCTGGAAAATCGTCCAAACCGTCAGACGGCTTACGGATGAAATTCCCACAGTACGATTATAACGATATGGTGCAGGCACAATATCGCTTAGTTAAAGAAGGGCTGGGCATTAACCACCTGCGCCTGGTGATGGGATATTCCATGGGCGGCATGCAAACCTGGCTCTGGGGTGAAAAATACCCAGACATGATGGATGCGCTGGTGCCAATGGCATCGCTGCCGAATGAGCTGTCTGGTCGTAACTGGATGATGCGCCGCATTTTGATTGAATCCATCAAGAACGATCCGGTGTGGAATAACGGTGATTACACACAGCAGCCGCCAACGCTGAAAACGGCCAACATTATGTTCAGTATTGCCACCACTGGCGGTACGCTCGCGTATCAGAGCAAAGCGCCGACGCGCGCGCAGGCGGACAAACTGGTAGAAGATCGCCTTGCGGCACCATCTACAAGCGATGCGAATGACTTTATTTATATCTGGGGTTCGTCTGCAAATTATAATGCGGCACCGGAACTGAATAAAATTAAGGCCCCTGTTCTGGTGATTAACTCTGCGGATGATGAGCGTAATCCTATTGAAACAGGCATCCTAGAGAATGAGCTTAAAAAAATTAAGCAGGCGACATTGTTCCTTATTCCCGCCAGTAAAGATACCAGCGGACATGGCACCATGATGTCGGCGAAGTTTTATAAAGATGAGTTGCAACGCTTCTTAGAAAAAAATCATTCTCAGAAAAATAATAAAAAATAAAAATTAATGGTCGGCAGAAATCTTTTTCTGTCGGCCATCTTTTTCTCTATACGTTTCTTTATTCGTTTCTTTTTTTTATTACGGTTTTATAACAAGTTTATTTCAGTTCGTGGAAATTCACACGTCTGGAAGATGAACAACGACTATTACGTAAATAACGGAACGGCTCTGCTCTGGAGCTGGTGCTCATCCTTTCTTATTCTCAGACTACAGGGATAATTTATGTTTCGTAAGATAAAGATCCGTACTGCACTTAGCATGATGGTGTTTTCGTTAGCGGTATTACTGCTTTTCGTCGGCGTGTTAGGGTTGGTTGCCGTTCAGTCAGGGAATAAATCATTTGCTCGCGTTGATATGGACGTGCTGCCAGGGCTGGTTGCGCTGAATGACAGCTCAGAGCTGCTGTTGCGTGGTCGGTTGGATTTGCGTCTGTACGAATCATTAATGGGGAAAGGGGACGTCGAAGCAGCTAAAGTTGCGCTAGGGCGCGCCAGAGGCAAAGTCGACGGTGCCAGTGAAAAGTGGCAGGAATACCTGAAATACCCGCAGTCCGAAGCGGAGAAGGTCATTTCGGCGGACATGGCTGAAAAGCGTAACACGCTGATGCAGGAGTTTATCGATCCGGCATTTACGGCGCTTAATGCAGGGAATCTGGATGAATATCGCCAGCGTGCTGGGAAATCGACGGTGCTGTATGCCGCGTTTGATAAATCCTCTAAAGCGCTGGTTGCCTTTAAGTTGAAGAGCATTGATGAAGCCTACGCAGATTCAAATGGGCGTGTGGCGCTGATGGAAACCATCCTGTACGGTGCGATCGCCTGTGCTCTGCTGCTGGCGGTGCTGGCTTGGTCTGTGGTGACCAACATGATCGTGAAACCGCTGAATCAGGCGATTTCCGTCTTTGATCGCATCGCCGAAGGCGACCTGCGGGCACAGATTGATAGCAGCGGAAAAAATGAAATTGCACAGTTGTTTGCTGCGGTTCAACGTATGCGTGACGGGCTGGAAAATATGGTGCGTGTGGTGCGTAACGGTACCGATGCAATCAGCGTAGGGGTTGAAGAAATCGCCTCCGGCAACATCGATCTTTCCAGCCGTACCGAGCAGCAGGCGGCTTCGTTGGATGAGACGGCTTCAAGTATGGAGCAGATCATGTCGACGGTGAAAAACAACGAAGACAACACGCGTAAGGCTAATCAACTGGCGCAGAAGGCCTCTGACTCCGCGTCTCGCGGCGGAAATGTTGTCTCCGAAGTGGTGGATACCATGCGTTCTATTAAGGTGAGCTCTGCGAAGATCTCAGACATTGTAGGTGTGATCGACGGTATCGCTTTCCAGACCAATCTGCTGGCGCTGAACGCGGCGGTGGAGTCTGCGCGTGCGGGTCAGTATGGTAAAGGCTTTGCGGTGGTGGCTTCGGAAGTGCGGATGCTGGCTGCGCGTAGTGCGACGGCCGCGAAAGAGATTGGCACCATGATCGACGATTCGCTCAGCCGTATTGAAAAGGGTGCAGGGCTGGTTGAAGTCGCGGGCAACACGATGGACGAAGTGCTGATGGATGTGGAAAAAGTGGTCGACATCATGGATGAGATCACGCTGGCTTCCAGTGAGCAGAGTCGCGGCATTTCGCAGATCAGTATCGCCATCAATCAGATGGATGGTGTGACGCAGCAGAATGCGTCTTTGGTATCCGAAGTGGCGACCTCGGCGAATTCACTTCAGGAGCAGGTTATTAATCTGCAACAGTCCGTTTCCCGTTTCCAGATCGCAAGAGAAAGCATGGAAATGGACAACGTGCTGCCCGGCTTGCGCCGGAACATTGCGCTGGCCGATGCGCGCTAATCGTTAACCGATCCCCATCGCCTGTTTTCGCTCATGCTGGTTGGGCAGCGAAGACAGGCGATTTATGTACGCACTCATCAATCCATAAATGGTGTGGAATCGATAAACGACACGGGAACCGTTAGCGTTAACCAGACGCCGTTATCCGCTGATAAAAAAGCCTCGTTTTGCAACGAGGCTTTCGTACTTACCGTACTACCGCTAGAAAATCGGTGAGCGTTACAGCGCAGCGATGACTGCGTGCTGCTCCAGCAGTTTGGCTTTCGCTACGGCGTAACCGTCCAGCTTCTCACGCTCTTTGGCGACGACCGCTTCCGGTGCGCGTGCCACAAAGCCTTCGTTGGACAGCTTGCTTTCGATGCGCTCAATCTCTGCTTCGATTTTCGCTACTTCTTTCGTCAGACGATCCAGCTCTGCCGCTTTATCGATCAGGCCTGCCATCGGAATTAACAGCTCGGCACCATCAATGAGTTTAGTGACGGAAACCGGACCTTTATCGCCCGCAGGCAGCAGCGTAATGCTTTCCAGACGTGCGAGCGTTTGGATAAAGCTGCGGTTCTCTTCCACGCGACGCTGTGCTTCACCAGTGACATCACGCAGTAAGACTTCCAGCGGTTTGCCCGGCGCGATGTTCATTTCCGCACGAATGTTACGCACGGCGATAATCGCCTGCTTAATCCACTCCAGATCGTTCAGCGCCAGCGTATCTTCCTGCGCGGCATCAAACTCAGGGAACGGCTGCAACATGATGCTTTCATTTGTACGAACAGCGGCGCTAATGCCTTTGAGCGCTTTAACGCGTAGCCAGATGGTTTCGGTAATGAACGGAATAATTGGATGTGCCAGACGCAGCAACGCTTCCAGTACGGTAACTAACGTGTGACGCGTACCGCGCAGTTCCGCTTCTGAACCGCCATTCATCACAGGTTTCGTCAGCTCCAGATACCAGTCACAGAACTGGTTCCAGGTGAACTCATACAGAATGTTGGCCGCAATATCAAAGCGGTAGCTGTCCAACGCCTCGCGGTAGGCTTTCACCGTGCGGTTGAATTCCGCCAGAATCCAGCGATCAGCCAGTGACAGCACTTTCTCGCCTGTGCCAAAACCGCAATCCTGATCTTCGGTGTTCATCAGCACAAAACGGCTGGCGTTCCACAGCTTGTTACAGAAGTTGCGGTAACCTTCCAGACGCTTCATGTCCCAGTTGATGTCGCGGCCGGTAGAGGCCAGCGCCGCTAGCGTGAAGCGCAGGGCATCCGTACCGTGCGGCTCGATACCGTTCGGGAACTGTTTCTCGGTACGCTTGCGGATTTTTTCCGCCAGTTGCGGCTGCATCATGTTGCCAGTACGTTTCTCCAGCAGGGCTTCCAGCGAAATACCGTCCACCATATCCAGCGGGTCGATCACGTTCCCTTTAGATTTGGACATCTTCTGGCCTTCCTCATCACGGATCAGACCAGTCATGTAAACGGTGTGGAATGGCACCTGTGGTTTGCCGTCTTTATCTTTGATGAAGTGCATGGTCAGCATGATCATACGGGCAATCCAGAAGAAGATGATGTCGAAGCCGCTGACCATCACGCTGCTTGGGTGGAACGCTTTCAGATCGGGCGTTTGCTCTGGCCAACCCAGCGTAGAGAACGTCCACAGCCCGGATGAGAACCAGGTATCCAGTACGTCTTCGTCCTGATTCAGAACGACATCGTCAGCGAGGTTGTTTTCACTGCGTACTTCCGCTTCGGTGCGACCCACATAGACGTTGCCATTGGCATCGTACCAGGCCGGAATGCGGTGACCCCACCACAGCTGGCGGGAAATACACCAGTCCTGAATGTCACGCATCCAACTGAAGTACATGTTTTCGTACTGTTTTGGTACGAACTGGATGCGGCCATCTTCCACCGCTTCTACCGCTGGCTTAGCCAGCACGGCAGCCCGCACATACCACTGGTCGGTCAGCATCGGCTCAATGACAACGCCGCCACGGTCGCCGTAAGGAACGGTCAGATCGTGCGCTTTGATCTCTTCCAGAAGGCCGAGCTCATCGAATGCAGCGACTAACGCTTTACGCGCGGCAAAACGCTCCAGACCCTGGAAGGCTTCTGGAATCTCGCTGCTGCAAGCGGTGCTGGTTTCGCCATTGGTATCAAAAACTTCAGCACTCTGGCGGATATCGCCGTCGAACGTCAGGATATTGACCATCGGCAACTGGTGGCGTTTACCGACTTCGTAGTCGTTGAAGTCGTGAGCTGGCGTGATCTTCACGCAGCCGGTGCCTTTTTCCATATCGGCATGTTCGTCGCCAACGATCGGAATACGACGGCCAATCAGCGGCAGGATCACCTCTTTGCCGATCAGATCTTTATAACGCGGATCTTCCGGGTTAACGGCGACGCCAGTATCACCCAGCACGGTTTCCGGACGGGTAGTCGCGACAACCAGATAGTCTTTCCCGTCAGCGGTTTTCACGCCATCGGCCAGCGGATAGCGCAGGTGCCACATCGACCCTTTCACTTCGCGGTTTTCGACTTCCAGATCGGAAATTGCGGTGCGCAGTTTTGGATCCCAGTTCACCAGACGTTTGCCACGGTAAATCAGGTCTTCTTTATACAGACGGACGAAAACTTCTTTCACCGCATTGGACAGGCCTTCATCCATGGTGAAGCGCTCGCGTTCCCAGTCAACGGAGTTGCCCAGACGGCGCATTTGATTGGTGATGTTGCCACCGGATTCGCCTTTCCACTGCCAGATTTTGTCGATGAACGCTTCGCGGCCGTAATCGTGGCGAGTTTTGCCTTCTTCGGCGGCGATCTTGCGCTCAACGACCATTTGTGTGGCGATACCGGCGTGGTCGGTACCTGCCTGCCACAGGGTATTTTTGCCCTGCATACGCTGATAGCGAATCAACGTATCCATAATGGTTTGCTGGAAAGCATGACCCATGTGCAAGCTGCCGGTGACGTTGGGCGGCGGGATCATGATGCTGAAGCTTTCTTTACTCGTGTCGCCGTGCGGCTTGAAGTAGCCTTGCTTTTCCCAGTGTTCGTAGAGCGGCTGCTCGATATCTTGCGGGTTATATTTCGTTTCCATTATGCTCAAAATTCAGTGAGTTGGCGGCGTAGCCGTGGTCAATTGGAAGCCGACGCTGCGATAGGTTTTATAGCGGTCGCGCGCCAACTGTTTCAAGGAGTCTTCGTAAGGAACAAAGTCTATCACTTCATGGAAAGCGGTGGCAAAATCTGCGAACTGCGGCAATAGGCTAATCAGCAGATCCCGTGGCGCGTTGCCACGCCGCTGTGGCCAGGCCAGTTCGACCGGCGCACCGTGACGCGGCCCTTCGCCTGCCAGATTGTGCGGCACGAATGCGCTGGGGTCACGCTGCCACAGTGCCTCGTCCAGCCTGATGGCCTGCTGCTCGTCTTCACAGGCAATCAGCACGCGCTTTCCTGCTCGCCAACGTTCTGCCGCCAGATCGCATGCCAGTGCCTCATGGGCGCTGAGCTCACCGCTTTTGCTGTCGTGTTCGAGAAGATAGAACGTTGCGTTTTTCATTGTTTACACTATTGATTGCTAAGAGCCAGAAAGTGATAAGGGCCGGAAGTCCGGCCCATAAGACGGCAATCACCTTATAAGGATAAGGCAATCGCTGGCTTTGGTCATCGCCGTTGACGTGAAAGTCTTATTCTACGTCGTTCTGTCCGGCGCGGTTAAGCAGGAACTGTGATAACAGCGCGACCGGTCGACCCGTTGCGCCTTTGGCTTTACCAGAACGCCAGGCGGTGCCTGCGATATCCAAATGCGCCCAGCTGTACTTACGCGTAAAGCGCGACAGGAAGCAGCCTGCGGTAATCGCACCGCCTGGACGACCGCCAATATTCGCCATATCGGCAAAATTGGATTCCAGCTGTTCCTGGAATTCGTCGGTCAGTGGCAGACGCCATGCGCGGTCGCCAGACTGCTCGGACGCGCTCAACAGCTCGTGCGCCAGCGGATTGTGGTTCGCCATCAGCCCAGTGATGTGGTGCCCCAGCGCAATCACGCACGCGCCGGTCAGTGTCGCGACGTCAATTACCACGTCCGGCTCATAACGCTCGACATAGGTCAGCGTATCACACAAGACCAGACGGCCTTCCGCATCGGTGTTCAGTACTTCTACCGTTTGGCCGGACATCGTGGTCAGCACATCGCCCGGACGGTATGCGCGCCCATCGACCATGTTTTCACAACCCGCCAGCACGCCGATGATATTCAACGGCAGCGCCAGTTCGGCCGCCATGCGCATCACGCCGTAGACCGTGGCCGCGCCGCACATGTCGTACTTCATTTCGTCCATGCTGTCGGCAGGTTTGATGGAAATGCCGCCGGAATCGAACGTCAGCCCTTTACCGACCAGCACAATCGGGCGGGTTTCCGGATTTGGATCGCCTTTATATTCGATCACGGACATCAGTGATTCATTCTGCGAGCCCTGACCCACGGCCAGATAGGCATTCATGCCCAGCTCTTTCATCTGCTGCTCGCCAATCACGCGTGTGATGATGTTCTGGCTGTAGGTATCGGCCAGTTGACGCGCTTGCGAAGCCAGATACGCGGCATTACAGATATTCGGCGGCATGTTGCCGAGGTCTTTCGCGGCTTTGATGCCCGCAGCAATCGCCAGACCGTGCTGAATGGCACGCTCGCCGCTGGTCAGCTCACGGCGCGTCGGCACGTTGAAGACCATTTTGCGCAGCGGACGGCGCAGCTCGACCTTGTTGCTCTTAAGCTGATCGAAGGTGTACAGCGTCTCTTTTGCGGTTTCGACCGCCTGGCGTACTTTCCAGTACGTGTTACGGCCTTTCACGTGCAGCTCGGTCAGGAAGCAAACCGCTTCCATCGAGCCGGTTTCGTTTAGGGCGTTGATCGTTTTCTGAATCACCTGTTTGTACTGGCGTTCATCAAGTTCGCGCTCTTTACCGCAACCAATCAGCAGAATGCGCTCGGAAAGAATGTTAGGTACATGGTGTAAGAGCAATGATTGCCCCACTTTGCCTTCTAATTCACCACGGCGAAGCAACGCGCTGATGTAGCCGTCGCTGATTTTATCGAGTTGTTCGGCAATAGGGGACAGACGACGCGGTTCAAACACGCCGACGACAATGCAGGCACTGCGTTGTTTTTCCGGGCTACCGCTTTTTACGCTGAACTCCATGTACTCTCCTGAATCTTAAAGACAACCGCGGGGGCAACGGCTAGAATGTGACACTCCGTAATACTTCCCGCCGTTGCGTTAACATAACCTGTGTTAATCTTAACGACGTAACGAACCTGTTTTAGTGACTAATAAGCAGGTTCTGATACAACAGCTCAAACGCAGTGTGTTGTAATACAGTTTTAGCTAAGAAGGCAGCCAAAAATGAGTATAAATGGCGCATTAGCGAAGAAACTATCGATTTTCCTGCAAAAAGACAAGTTTTCACAGGCGTAATTAAGCGTGATCATCATTCGATATCTGGTACGGGAAACCTTTAAGAGTCAACTGGCCATCCTTTTCATTCTGTTGCTGATTTTCTTTTGCCAGAAATTAGTACGGATACTGGGCGCCGCTGTTGATGGTGAAATCCCGACAAATTTGGTTATCTCCCTGTTGGGATTGGGCGTGCCAGAAATGGTGCAGCTCATCCTGCCATTAAGTCTGTTTCTTGGCGTATTGATGACGTTTGGCCGCCTCTATGCGGAAAGCGAGATCACCGTCATGCACGCCTGCGGGTTGGGCAAACGCGTGTTGCTGAAAGCCGCGCTGGTCCTGGCGGTGTTCACTGCCATCGTCGCAACCATTAACGTCATGTGGCTCAGCCCATGGTCGTCCCGTCATCAGGAAGAAGTGCTGGCGGAAGCGAAGGCGAACCCCAGTATGGCGGCATTGGTAGAAGGGCAGTTTCAGTCCGCACAGGGCGGCAACGCGGTGCTGTTTGTCGGCAATGTCAAAGGATCGGAGTTTGAGCACGTCTTTCTGGCACAGTTGCGCCCCAGTGGTAACGCACGGCCTTCTGTCGTCGTGGCCGATCGCGGTCATATCAAGCAAAACGAAGACGGCGTGCAGGTCGTGACCTTGGATAACGGTTCGCGTTACGAAGGTACGGCGCTGCTGCGTGATTTTCGTATCACGGATTTCACCAACTATCAGGCTGTGATTGGTCACCAGAGCGTGACGCTCAATAATAGCGACGTGCAACAAATGGATATGCAGACTCTGTGGTATTCGGATGCGCACGATGCGCGCGCAGAGTTCCACTGGCGGCTGACGTTGATTGTTTCGGTGCTGATCATGGCGCTGATGGTGGTGCCGCTGAGTGTAGTGAACCCCCGTCAGGGCAGGGTATTGAGCATGCTGCCTGCGATGCTGCTGTATCTGATTTTCTTCCTGCTGCAAAGCTCGCTGCGTTCTAACGCCAGTAAAGGCAAAATCGATCCGATGGTCTGGGTCTGGCTGACCAACCTGACGTACTTCGGTATTGCTGTGATGCTTAACCTATGGGATACCGTGCCGATGCGCAAAGTGCGCGCCCGCTTTAAGCCTCGTACGCTTAGAACACAAGGAGCGGCCTGATGTTTGGTGTATTAGACCGCTATATCGGCAAAACGATTTTCACCACCATCATGACGACACTATTCATGCTGGTGTCGCTTTCCGGCATCATCAAGTTTGTCGACCAACTGCGTAAAGTTGGCCAGGGCGAGTATTCGGCGCTGGGCGCTGGGCTGTACACGCTGCTCAGCGTACCTAAAGATATTGAGATCTTCTTCCCAATGGCGGCGCTGCTCGGCGCATTGCTCGGGCTGGGTCAGCTTGCGACCCGCAGCGAACTGGTGGTGATGCAGGCTTCTGGCTTTACCCGCTTGCAGATTGCGACGGCCGTGATGAAAACCGCGATCCCGCTGGTGTTGCTGACGATGGCGATTGGCGAATGGGTTTCTCCGCAAGGGGAACAGATGGCGCGTAACTACCGCTCTCAGATGATTTCCGGTGGGTCGATGATCTCTACGCAGGGCGGACTGTGGGCAAAAGACGGCAATGACTTTATCTATATCGAACGAGTGACGGGCGATAAAGAACTGTCTGGCGTCAACATCTACCACTTCGACGATAAGAACAAGCTGCTATCTGTGCGCTATGCGGCCTCTGCCGAGTTTGAAGATGACAGGAATGTCTGGAAGCTCTCGCAGGTTGATGAATCTGATTTGAGCGACGGTAAACAGATTGGCGGCAGCCAGACGTTCAGCGGAGAATGGAAAACTAACCTGACGCCGGATAAGCTCGGCGTGGTGGCGCTGGAGCCGGATGCACTGTCGATCAGTGGGTTACATGATTACGCCAAGTATCTGAAACAAAGTGGGCAAGAGTCGAACCGCTACCAACTGAACATGTGGAGCAAAATTTTTGCACCGGTCTCAGTGGCGGTGATGATGCTCATGGCGGTCTCTTTCATCTTCGGCCCGCTGCGCAGCGTGTCGGCGGGTTCACGTATAGTTATAGGTATCAGCTTCGGCTTCCTCTTCTACCTGCTGAATGAGATTTTCCGCCCACTCAGTCTGGTCTATGGTATCCCGCCGATTCTGGGCGCTATCTTGCCGAGCTCTGTGTTTCTGTTCATTAGCGTCGCGCTGCTACTGAAACGCCGGTAGCACTCAATAAATCAGAGAAAGCGCCGAGTGTGTTACCCCTTGGCGCTTTTTTATTTGGCTGTGACAACGTGCTCTCTGCAACGTCCATTACCGTACCCTATTAAGGCGAAACGGGCTTAACACGTTGCTAAAGATGATTTTTTCAGCACTTAACCAAACATGGAGTGGATTAACGTTGCGTGAGAGCCGTCAAACGGTATAATGCATCCGTTTTCCGCATACTACTTCTGTGCCGAAGTGGCGAAATCGGTAGACGCAGTTGATTCAAAATCAACCGCCGCAAGGTGTGCCGGTTCGAGTCCGGCCTTCGGCACCATAGTATGAAAATTAAGTCACCTCAGGGTGGCTTTTTTTGTGTCCGCAATCGTCCAGTAATGTCCATATCTATTTGTAAAATAACGATTTTAATTTCATTTCTCTCGCTGCGATTTTGTCTGTTTTATCCACAGTGGTCTTTTTTCGTCCATTGACATCCAGATGATTTGGGGGTCAAGATAAGGGTCAATTCACTTCGATTATGAGTTGACCCCCAAATTATGGCACTAACCGACGTTGTTGCCCGTACCGACAAGCCTCGCGAGAAAGCCTACAAACTCGCGGACGCGCACGGCCTGTATCTTTTGGTTAGTCCTAACGGCTCTAAGCGCTGGTATCTCAAGTACCGCTTTGAAGGTAAGGAAAGCCGGATTGCGTTCGGTGCCTATCCGCTAGTTTCGCTGGCAAAGGCCAGAGAGAAGCGTGATGGGGGCGATAGCCGCGCCCAAGGCCACCCATCGGCCAGCCCTGAAACTGAATAAACTGCCTGATTTTCTGGCAAGGATAGAACGCCACAAAGGGCGGGCGTTAACCAGACTGGCGTTAAAACTCACGCTGTGCGTTTTTATCCGCTCCAGTGAGCTACGCTTTGCCCGCTGGCCGGAAATCGATTTTAAACGTGCTATGTGGACGATACCGGCTGAACGTGAAGCCATTCTTTGCGTGAAGCACTCGCAGCGCGGTGCAAAGATGCGCTCTGAACATCTGGTGCCATTATCCCGACAGGCTTTAGCGCTGCTGGAAGAGATTAAGTCCATCAGCGGTGCTCATGAACTGATTTTCCCCAGCGATCGTCTGCCAACCAAACCGATGAGTGAAAACACTGTCAACAACGCATTACGACCCATGGGCTATGACACCACTACCGAAGTGTGCGGACACGGCTTTCGCACCATGGCCTGTAGCGCACTGGTGGAGTCCGGCCAGTGGTCGCGGGATGCGGTAGAGCGCCAGATGAGTCATCAGGAACGCAACGGCGTCCGTGCTGCCTACATCCACAAAGCGGAGCATCTGGATGAGCGCAGGCTAATGCTGCAATGGTGGGCGGATTATCTGGATGCCAATCGGGATGAGTATGTGGTGCCGTATGAGTTTAAAAATATTTGATTCATTAGAGATCTGGCGATGAAAGAAACGAAAAAACCAGCGGTAGCGCTCACTTCTCTGATTGAGGAGGCAGAACAGCGTCATCAGAGGGTCTTACAGGGACTTGCCGATGTTGATGCAGGGCGTGTTGTTAATCAATTTGATATGCAGGCGTTTATCGCCAGACTGAAGCAAGTATAATCAATAGAAATACAGGGCGTATCCTGTATCTAAAGCCTATGCATTAAGCTCCGCGCCAGCCCCTTTTTGCGGAGGGGCTGGCGCTCATTGTTCTTATGTGGATGATTTTTCTGATTCTCTTAATACCTAGATATCATTTCCGCCAGATCGTCTTCTACCATGTAGAAATAGCAAGCGGCACCTGTAGCACCAATGCTAATCGGCAAGCCAGTGCAAAATCCGGCTTATAAATACCGCGTGAATCTTAACCCAGTGACAGTTTAAGCTGCATCCCGCAAGCAGCGGCATACCGTTGTAAGGTTGAGATACTCGCACTGGAAACATTTCTCTCAAGGCGGCTCACCGCAGGTTGGCTTACACCCATGCGAGCGGCGATCTCTGTACTTGTCAGACCTGACTTGGACTTCATTTCGATCAGAACCGCGCGAAGCGCTTCTTCTTGAGTTTCGTCCTCATACGCTTTTTTAACTTCAGGATTGGAAAGCGCTTTCGCTTTAACTTCAGAGAAGTTGATACCTTTAACTGCCATCTTTCAATTCCTCCCATCTTGACTTTGCCAGTGCTATTTCAGCTTTCGGGGTCTTAGGGGTTTTCTTTACGAATGTCCTTAAAATATAGATCTTACGTCCTTTTGCGTAAGCAAAAAACGTTCTGCTTATGTCTTTTCTACCAACCCGTAGCTCAAACAACCCACCTTCGATGATGTCCGTGTCGGGATATCTTAGCTCGGGCCCTTTAGCTTCAAGCTTTTCAAGCCCTTTAAGCGCTTTCGCCTGCATAACAGGTTCGAGGTCATAAATTTCGCTTGCAGCTTCGGGGTGAAAAATCAATTCATACATGTCAGTCCCCTTATTAATGGGGAATATAACTTATAAGTTATAATAACTCAAATGTTATATTTAGCGTGTATCGGCAAAGTAAACCATTAGCAAACCATCCCCCACCTTATTCCGTTGCGATAGCGGTGTAATCCGCTCCCCCTCAAAGGCGATCAGGCCATCTTTTTCCAGCTTGTCCAGCCAACGGGTAAACTTCTTGTTCACATCAAAGCCCATTGCCCGCATATCATCCCGCACTAATGAACGGGTGCAGTCTTCGCCGACGACATAAATCACCACACCCTGTGTCACCAGCTTGCCTGCCCACGGTTTGCCAGTGGCGATGTGGCATCCCCTCGATACCGCTGTAACCACACAGATAATCACAATCGCCATAAAAAAGAATCATATACCTAACATTGGATTGGACTTATGCTGAAACGCAGTGCCTACGTTGGGTGGCGTACAGAAGCTCAGGAATCTCTGAAACTATATTTTCAGCCGAGCACTATTCATACGAGGCCATTACTTTTAATTAACGGGAACTGGAGAGGGTGGGTGGAATTAATCGTGACACACGACATTATGGATAATGATCGGGAAGAACTTTTTGCGGGTCTTCGGAGCTATAACTACCGATTTATTAATCCTGCCTCCTTTGGGCAAATCGGTATTTTTCACCGAAATAGCGCCGGAGTGATGACGGGCGGGTTGATCGCCACGCGTAAAGGATTATGGCTGTGTATTGATTATTTATGGGTTGGGGAAGAATCCAGAGGCCTGAAGCTCGGTAGCGCGCTGGTGAAGGAAGCGGAACAGGAGGCGATGCGTCTTGGGTGCCGTCATGCGCTTGTGGATACCTTTAGTTTTCAGGCACTTCCTTTCTATGAAAAGCAAGGTTATCAGCTGCACATGTCTTTACCAGATTTTCCTGAGGAAGGCATGTTACGGCACTATCTAATAAAGAAAAATATGCAGTCTGCATGATAGTTATCCGCCCATTGACCAATGACAAAGTAGATAAGGCGTGGCCTTCTTTATAATCAGGCCCGTTTCTCTTCTCACTGGTGTGGACGCATGGCTTACCAACTCAACCTTAACTGGCCTGAATTCTTAGAAAAATACTGGCAAAAACAACCTATTGTATTGAAGAATGCTTTCCCGAATTTCGTCGATCCGATTACGCCGGATGAGCTGGCGGGTCTAGCGATGGAGCCGGAGGTCGATAGCCGTTTGGTCAGCCATAAAAATGGTCAGTGGCAGGCCAGCAACGGGCCGTTTGAGCATTTTGATAATCTGGGTGAAACCGGCTGGTCGCTGCTGGCTCAGGCAGTGAACCACTGGCATGCGCCGTCTGCTGAACTCGTGCGTCCGTTCCGCGTGTTGCCGGACTGGCGTTTGGACGATCTGATGATCTCCTTTTCCGTACCGGGCGGCGGCGTGGGCCCGCATATCGATCAGTATGATGTCTTCATCATTCAGGGGATGGGCAGCCGTCGTTGGCGTGTGGGTGACAAGTTGCCGATGCGTCAGTTTTGCCCGCATCCCGCGTTGCTGCATGTCGATCCTTTCCCACCGATTATTGATGAGGATCTTGAGCCGGGCGATATTCTCTATATTCCACCAGGCTTCCCGCACGATGGCTTCACGCATGAAACCGCACTCAACTACTCCGTGGGGTTCCGTGGACCGAACGGCAGAGACTTAATCAGCAGCTTTGCGGACTATGTGCTGGAGAACGATCTAGGCGGTGAGCACTATAGCGACCCTGATTTGACCTGTCGGGAGCATCCTGGCCGGGTTGAGGCGTATGAGTTTGACCGCCTGCGCGAGATGATGATCGACGTGATCAATCAGCCAGAAGCGTTGAAGCAGTGGTTCGGCCGCTTTGTGACGACGCCGCGCCACGAGCTGGATATCGCTCCGGCAGAACCGCCCTACAAGCCGGATGAGGTTGTGTGGGCGTTGATGGACGGCGGTGTACTGACGCGTCTAAGCGGGCTGCGCGTTCTTGAAGTGGGTGGTAGCTACTTCATTAACAGTGAACGGCTGGATACCGTTGATCCGA
This sequence comes from Pectobacterium quasiaquaticum, assembly GCF_014946775.2. Classification (NCBI taxonomy): domain Bacteria; kingdom Pseudomonadati; phylum Pseudomonadota; class Gammaproteobacteria; order Enterobacterales; family Pectobacteriaceae; genus Pectobacterium; species Pectobacterium quasiaquaticum. The sequence continues at coordinate 482,599 of NZ_CP065177.1, forward strand.
AAGCGGCGGATGCGCTGTGCCGTTATACCGTTCTCGGTAAAAAAGAGCTGGGTGCGGCGCTGAAAAATCCGGCATTTGTGGTTGAATTAACCGAGCTGGTTAATCAAGGATATTGGTTCTTTGACGAATAAGTGAACTATCTGTTAGGGAGATGTGAAATCAATCACTCGGAGAGATGTCATGCTCCCTTTACCTCAGTTACTGCGTTATTCAGTCCCTTTCGTGCTGAAAAATTTGCACGCTGACACGGCAAAACCGTAAGCGGCAGCTTAAGCCAACGCCGTGTCACGATTGCTGGAATAGTGTCAGTAGGGAATAAGCCACCGCAAATATTCAAGAGCAATCAGTACTCGCGTACTGCAAATAATGCGCAAGAAAAAGCCCGAAGTTTCCTTCGGGCTAGCGCGACGGAAAACGAAAATTAAACGGCTTCGTTTTCGTCGGTGTAGCGTTTGGCTTTGTAAGCCGGGTGCATCAGGTTCTGAATAGAGAAAATGTCGTCCAACTGTTCTTCGGTCAGCAGGCCGCGTTCCAGTACCACTTCACGCACGCTCTTACCAGTTTCGGCACAGATTTTCCCGACGATATCGCCGTTGTGGTGGCCGATGAACGGGTTCAGGTAGGTCACGATACCGATAGAGTTGAAGACGTAAGCTTCACATACTTCTTTGTTAGCGGTGATGCCGTCAACGCATTTTTCCAGCAGGTTGTAGCAGGCGCTGGACAGAATCTGGATGGATTCGAACATCGCTTGGCCGATAACCGGTTCCATCACGTTCAACTGCAACTGACCCGCTTCTGCCGCCATGGTGACGCAGGTATCGTTGCCGATGACTTTGAAGCAGACCTGATTGACCACTTCTGGTACGACTGGGTTAACTTTGGCTGGCATGATGGACGAGCCAGCCTGCAGTTCCGGCAGGTTGATTTCGTTAAGGCCAGTGCGCGGACCGGAAGACAACAGGCGCAGGTCGTTACAGATCTTCGACATTTTAACCGCGACGCGTTTCAGGGCGCTGTGCATCATCACGTAAGCGCCACAGTCGGAGGTCGCTTCGATCAGGTCTTCAGCCGGTACGCAAGGCAGACCGCTGACTTTTGCCAGATGTTGAACGGCCAGCTTTTGGTACTCGTCTGGCGTGTTCAGGCGCGTACCGATGGCGGTTGCGCCCAGGTTCACTTCCAGCAGCAGTTCGGCGGTGCGCAGCAGGTTGCGGTTTTCTTCTTTCAGCAGCACGTTGAACGCGTGGAATTCCTGACCGAGGGTCATCGGCACGGCGTCCTGCAACTGGGTACGGCCCATTTTCAGGATGTTTTCGAACTCTTTCGCTTTGCGCTCAAAGCCATCGCTCAACTGGGTAATCGCTTCGACCAGTTTCAGAATAGAGGTGTACACCGCGATACGGAAGCCAGTCGGATAGGCATCGTTGGTAGACTGGCATTTGTTCAGATGGTCGTTCGGGTTCAGGTATTGGTATTCACCTTTCTGGTGACCCATCAGTTCCAGACCGATATTCGCCAGCACTTCGTTGGTGTTCATGTTGACTGACGTACCCGCACCGCCCTGATAGACATCGACAGGGAATTGGTCAAGGCATTTACCGTTATTCAGCACTTCATCACAGGCTTGCAGAATGGTATCGGCAATTTTACGTGGGATGGTTTGCAGTTCTTTGTTCGCCAGCGCGGCTGCTTTTTTTACCATCACCATAGCGCGAACAAATTCTGGAATATCGCTAATGGTGCTATTGCTGATATAAAAGTTCTCAATCGCACGCAGCGTATGGATACCATAATAGGCATCAGCAGGGACTTCACGGGTACCTAACAGGTCTTCTTCAATACGGATATTCATTGACATGGTTCTTCTTCCTTTTTCTTGTTCGATGTACATAGCATCGTTTTCAATATTAAGACTATGATTTTTTAGGGTTTGTCTTTCCTGTTTTTTGATTTTCAGGTAATACGAACCCATCACGATTTGTATAAAATCATGACTAAAAAGCGTTCTCGGGGAGACGAACATTGAATTAGCATCGTTAAATGACTAGTGGTGGATATATTCCCCCATTATTTTTCTCCCCATCGTTAATAGGTTATTCCGTATTATCCGGGTTAATCTCAACCAACTTTTCTATTCCGCGGTTCAGCGTTTTCAATTTCGGAATAAATACGGTTTTGATAATGTCATGCGTGACATCGCACGCTTCTTCAAAGAATGCGCTGTATTCATCACGGTGCCCAACAATATAAAGCGAGCGCTTGATATTCACAGGTTCCGGCATATGCGTCAGCACCTCGCGAGAATGTGCAACGGATTGCAGGAAACTGAGCGGAGTGGTTACCGCCCAACCGATACCTGCCGCCACCATCGAGGTTAAGGTATCCGCATTATCAAATTCGAGCATGTTTGGTACGCGGACATCAATGCGGCGCAGGTAGCGCTCAATCTGCATCCCAATCTGCGAGTTCCGGTTAAAACGCACCAGCGGCAGTGCGGCGGAAAGCTCGCGGATGTCCTCGACCGTTTTGATGCGTTTGCGGTAATCCGGCGGCGTGATAATGAAATAGCCTTCGGAAAACAACTGATGACGCACCACGCTATCGCTGTCGATCAACGGGTCGCTGGTGACGATCAAATCCAGCTCGCGTCGCATTAACGCTTCACCCTGCTGCGGGCTGAGCCCGGTACGAATCAGCAACTGCGATGAGCTCTTCATCAAACTCTTGGTAAACACCGAACCGCAGGTGATAGCAAACGAATCCACCAGGCCGATACGCAAGTCAGGTTTAATCCCTTTTCCTGCTTCCAGCACCTGCGCCTTCAGGTTCGCGATCTCCTCCGTCAGGATTTCTCCTCGGTTTTTCAACGCAATGCCGTAAGGCGTCAGGACAAAGGGGCGACGAGCCCGGTTTACCAATTTGACGCCGAAATCTTCTTCCAATAACCGGATCGTTTGCGAAATGGCAGAGGGCGTCAGGCCTAACCGCGTGGCGGCTGCCGTCATGCTTCCTGCTTCCGCCATCGTCACAAAAACATAGACGGCGTACATATCGATCGATTTATTGGCGGACACTGTGCGTTTAACCATGTGAGTTTGCCTACGCTGCAAGGTGAATGTCGTCGAAATATGAAGCGTTAGTCTATCTCATCTCGCTGACTACGACCTCGCTAACTGAGGTCAGAATAGTCGGCTAACTTCAGAAAAAATACAGGTTGCATCACTGATTCATTTTTTCTTATTTCTAGCTTTAGCGGATCTGAAGATAAAATGAATGACACGGTGTGGCTGCTAGAGCACCGATTGTATTCTTCCCCTTTTTAGTGTTGTTTTTATACATAAATACAGGGGATTGCGGATTTTGCTGTTATCAGGCGTAAAAAATTATGCTGAGGAGATAGCTTGCTTAGGATGAGCCGCAGGACGCGGCGAAAGCTTGCGCCACGTCGGACAAAAACGTCAGAGACGTTTTTGAACAGCACTCGTGCTGGCCCGAAGGGCGAGCCCCATTTATGGGGCGAGTAAACGTGCCGCAAGCGGTCCGCTAAGTCAGATACCGACGAAGGTACCGCGTCAGCGGCATAATTTCCGCCGAAAGCCTGGGGTCACGGGGCGAGCGGCGTGTGAGCCGTCCCGTGTCGGGCGCGTGCTACGAAGTCGCATGAAAATGACGTCATTATCGCGCACGAAACTACCTCAACGGCAGCATAAAAATGTGGCTAAGACCAACCTAAGTAGTCATAAGGTATTGTTTTTACTGTGTTGTAAGAAGCTCGTCGCTCACTGGCGTTACTGTTCGCACATGGCGTTCCGCCTGTTCGCACATTTCCAGCAGTGCCGGAATCAGGTGTGCGGTGGCGTTGAGGCACGCGCCGAGCTGGCTGAGGCTTTCTTGCGGCAGTTCAACGTCATTTTGTAGCGTGTCGCCGAGGTAATGCAGGCCGTGGCACAGGCCTTCGACCGATTCGGCGGCAATTGCGCCGAGGTCGCAGAGCTGAACGTCATCTAACTGCGCGAAAGGCAGGCTGGCGATCAGGTCGCGGAAAATAGTAATGGTGCTGTCAGCGGGTGTGGCGTGAGTGTCCGTCATGGTCATTTTTTCCTTGAGATAATTAAGTCCGCCACCACACAAGGTTCCAAACTTGGGGGGTGACACAGACAGGATTGGAACCCCGGCTCTCAAGAAGACCGGTCAACCTTGCGGTTGCCCTGCCTGCGTCACCGTAAAGAGTGTGCACGCAGCCTCTGAAAAAACAAAGCGTTTTTCAGTCTTGAGAGGTTCGGGGTTCCAAGCCCGGCTGCGGATGTTGCCGCAGCACAGAGACTGTATTCCAACGGCGGAAAACGTGGAATAGGGTGGATGGATTTACAGTGGAATTACAGCAGGTTTTGGAATGGAGCTCGCAGAAACAGGCTTGAAAGCCTCCGCTGGCAAACCGCGATACACGGGGCGACCACAGGGGTGAGGCCTCCCTACGGGAACCTCCCCCTGTGTTTCCCCTAAAATGAGGCGACTACGCTGCCTGTGGGGGCGGAAAAGTTTTCTGTTTATCGAGCGGTATCTTATGGAACCCATCAGCTCAACACATGATAGCGATAAAGCATTTTTTCAAGGTCCTGTTTCATGCTGACAAAAAGCAGGATCTCTATGACGCCATGCTCTTCATCAACATCATATAAACAGCGAAAATCATCTTCTATCGAGAGGCGCTCGCGGAGTGCGATTCCCTTATCGGATAATATTGCATTATGCCTGTAGCGGGCAGGATCTTGAGAAATGGCCTGTATGGATGATAAGAACAGGGATTCAGACCACGTAGCGGCCTGCGCAATACCGATATAGTGAGATTTATAAGACTCTGCGTCCTGCAAAGACCAGACAGCCGCGGGAGCGACTTTAATGGTGTACGAATTGGCCAAATTGGCTCCTTATTTACGTTCGCGCTTCACGTAATTTTTGTAGGGCTTCCTCGGCGGACATTCCCTGACCGTCTTTAATTTCTTTTTTGGCCGTCATCACCAGTTTCAAGAGTGCGTTAGATTGCCTTTCTCTTTCTCTTTCAAGCAGTTCTGCTTCCCGCTCTGCCGCTGTTTGCACAAAGAGTTCTGCGGAACCATTTTTCGTTACATAAACGCCCCCCTGGAACAGTTCAGGGTTGCCAAGGCCTTCACGGGCCGACTTCTGAGACATTGTGGTTTTCATATCATCTGCCTTAATTAAACCAATTGCTTATGTTGAATATGGCTATAAGCGGTAGATTTCTGCTATGTGGCGATAGCGAGTAATTTTCATCTTGCTGTTGCCTTGAGAATAACAGAGTAATGATATCGTAGCCTACACGTTAAGGTATAAATTTATGATGAATTTATACCCGTCTCACCCCCTCCCAGTTCAGTCCAAAACGTGCCAGATACTTCCGTAGTCGGTCAGCATCGTTGGGCTTTTGTTTGGTTCATCGCGCTTTAGCGGGGACGCTGCTTTTATCTTCAGGAAGAAGTAGTCGTTATCCCGGTATCCATATGCCATGCGTTTGATTACCTTGATTTTATTATTCATCCCCTCCAGTACACTGGTGTTCAGGTGATGCGTCGCGCTGGCTATAATCCCGCCTACATACCCTTTCAGCCTGTCGGCGAACTGTTTCAGCGCCTTTATGCCGCTTTCCTGTGATTGCCTGTACCATTCATTCCACCGTTGCCTTGCCTCCTGTTCATCCGGGGCGTACCACAGCTCTTTCAGCGCCGTTTTCATCACATACACCGTATTTAGCGGCTGGTTGGCTTCCAGTAACTCTGACAGCTTCACCTCATGCCCATCCGGCAGATTTTCCGCATTACGCAACAACAACCAGCGACTGCGTTTGATGACCTGCCTGGCTTTCGGGTTATCACGCAACTGATTCGCCTAGTCGACCCTCACTCTGTCGATGACTTCGCGGCCAAACTTCGCCACCACATGGAACAGGTCATACACTACCTTAGCCCGAGGGCAGTGCTCCCTGACTTCAAGGTCAAAAGCGGTATTCATGTCCATGGCAACCGAGTCGATACTGGCGCATCCCTCCGGCCCCAGCCAGATGAAGGAGGGACGCAAGGCGGCTCTGCTGCGGCCTTCCCCCACCCACAGGACCTGTTGCGTATCCGCATCCGCCACGACAGTCGCGTAACGGTGTCCCTTAAACAGGGCGAATTCGTCCATCATGAGACGACGAAGTGTATGTCGTTCTGGCTCCGTGACTTCCCGTTGCATACGCCGGTAATCGATATTTTTAACGGTATGCCAGTGCAGCCCAGTCAGTCTGGCTACGTGCTTAATCGGCAGCAGACGAGCCAGTGACTCAACCCATGTCGCTAAGGCAGCGGTGTAGCGCTGACGTTCGGGCAGCCAGTCGATTTTTTCGGTAGTGATGCCACAGGACGGACAGCGTAAACGACGAACAGGAATATCCAGCCAGACCTGCCAGTCAAGCAACTCGCGCTCCCTGACACGGCGCAGGGTCGTATCGTGTATCGCGCAGACATGCTGGTTACAGCGTCGACAGCAGGCAGGTGGTGAAGGGAGAGGCTCAAGACGGATGAGCAGAGTATGAAAGGCAATTACAGTGCAGGAGGAGACACCGAATCCTTTCCAGAAAAGCGAAGTCAGGTTAGCATTCATGGTAGCGGCAGTTTTGAAGGTTCAGGGTGTTTTTTGGCGAAGACAAACCTAAACGTTCTGACTGCCGTTTTCTATTCGTTCACGCTAAAGCGCGATGAACCAAAAATATGCTCACGATGGTATGCCATCTGTAACAGGTTGGACGGGGTAGGTGGCTGGCAGGTTTATTTGTTTGCCTTCGTACTGGGCGAAATTAACGTTGCTGATAAGCGACAGCGCTCTCCGTTGCAGGCGCTGTCGTGATGTTTTCTGTGGGGCAGGTCTCTTTTTGCTCTACCTGGCTAACAGCGCTTGTCGCAAAGTCTGCTGCGGTGCGCTGTCCTCAACCTTGAAGCGGCTGACCAGCGATTCCATTTCAATTGCCTGTTCATCCAGTAACTGGCTGGCAACGGAAGCCTGAGAAACCAGCGTCGCATTCTGCTGCGTGACCATCTCTAACTGGCTGAGTGCTTCGTTAATTTGCGCGATGCCCAGCGATTGCTCATCGGTGGCGACCGCGATTTCATTTACCAAATCGCGCACTTTACGGGTGCCAGTGACAATATCGTTAATCCCCCGATTCGATTGGTTCACCAGCTTCGTCCCTTCGCTGACGCTGGCAATACTGTCAGCGATGAGCGCGCGGATTTTGCCTGCTTCGTCTGCACTGCGCTGCGATAGCTGACGAACCTCTGCTGCGACGACAGAAAACCCGCGGCCATGCTGCCCCGCTCGTGCGGCCTCAACCGCCGCGTTTAGCGCCAGCAGGTTGGTCTGAAAGGCAATGGCATCAATGGCGGAAACCACTGCATTCACGCGTTGGCTAGCATCCTGAATTTTTTCCATCGCGCCGCTGGCGGATTCGGTAATGGTTCCGACGCGGTGGGCCTGATCGTCCACCTCTGTCGTCAACTGGCGTGCTTGTCCGGCAAAGTCGGCGGTTTGTTTTACCGTGGCGGTAATCTCTTCCATGCTGCTGGCGGTTTGTACCAGCGAAGCGGATTGCTCTTCGGTACGCTGCGCCAGATCCTGATTGCCATTGGCGATCTCGCTGCTGGCTTGTCCGATCGTCTGTGAGCTGCGTTTAATACTCACCACCATATTGGCGATGTTTTCCAGTGAGGCGTTATACGCCTGATTCAGTTGTGACAGTTCATCGGTTCCTGGCACGCGCAGGCGACGAGTAAGATCCCCACCCATCTCGCGAATGGTTGTCAGCGTTTGTTGAAGCTGCTCGTTGATACTGCGTATGATCATGAAAGCAAGGCCGAGCGCCATGAGTAGAGAAACCAGCACACCGGCCAGATAGCTAATCCACGACTGGCGGGCCTTGGCGGCTAAGGTATTCACCTGTGTCGTCAGGTCGTTGGTGGCAAGCTGTTCAACCTTTTTCAACTCATCGATTTTTGCCGTTTGTTGGTTAAACCACTGAGTAGCATCGATATCAAAATTACCGCCAGGAGAGGTGATGGCCTTGTTGCGCATCTGAAGTGCGCTTTGTGCAGAAGGATTGTTGAGGGCCTGTTCAAAAGCCCTGCGCAGCTCGGGATTGGCGAACATGTTATAGGCCGTGGTGTAGGCCTCTCCTTTGCCAACCATTTGGTTCAGGCGTTCAAACATGCTGGGAGCAAAGCTATTGGCAGAGAACGTGTTGGAAAGCACCGCGCGTTCAAGCCCGGCCTGCTCTTTGACGTTCAGCAGGTTGTAATAGGCTGCCAACCGCTGGGCAATACTGCCGTCGCTAACCATATGGGTCATATCCCCAACGATACTTAGAAGATTGCTGACCGAGTCGGAATAGTAGCCAATGGCTTGGGCGACGGGTATCGATATGCTATCGACACTGCGGCGATGTTCCCCAAGCTGATGTATTTTTTGGGTGACGCGATCGAGTTCTTCGCTGACGGCATCGCCAAGCTCCGCGCGGCTCAGGTTTGCGGCGGTTTGCTCAAGCACCTGCTGTGCCCGATCGGTGGCTTGCCGCTGCGTGGTAAGCTCCGGGCCAAAATTTTTCCCCTTACTGCCAAAATAGCCTGCGCTCAAGCCGCGCTCACGCTGTAATTGGTGAACGTACTCGCCTGCATCGCGCGCCAGTGTGATGAGTTTCTCCATACGGATCATTTCATTTTCTATGTTGCGGCGTTCCATCACGCCGGAAAAACTGAACCAGAGGAGGGCGAGGATGGGCGGGAGAAGGGCAAGAATGAACTTACTACGGATCGAGATGTGATGAAGTGATTTCATAGGTGTGCTCCATAGTCTGCAAGTAGTTCGTTCCTGACATGTGCAGTGTGCAAAAATAGACAAGGGTTTATTCTAGTTTCGGCCTAATAAGAGAATGGTTTAGCGCTGACGCCATGCTTCCCTTAAAAAAACCATGTCTATTTTGTGTACCACCCTGTCAATAATAATATATTGCTTATTATTTAATTGTTTATATCTTTTTTCTCTCTTTTTTTACAATAAGATCGTTAACTTATACCACATCTAAGGTGGTATTTGTTTTTGCTGCTGTATCGGTATTTTTACAGTTTAGATTACGGTGAACAGTATTGTGATGTTAATCAGTGAAATCAGGGTAAGAAAGACAGCGATCCTGAATGTATGGCGAGAAGGTTTCATCGGGGGGCCTGATTCGGCAGGCGGTGTCCGCACCATCGATTTCAGTGCTTCGGCGGCTTTATTAGTCCGAAACTCCTGCCAGAACCGCAGCAGGCCGCTCAGGTTCATCAAAGATGATGATCACACCAGCACGTGCGGCGTATTGTGCCGTTATAGGGGAGAGGCTTGGAAGGGCTTTTATCAGAAGCAATAGTGCTCAGAAATAGTACTCAGAAATAGGTGTCAGCCCCGCCGAGTCGCCAGCGGGGCTGATGAGCATTAATGAATTCTCAGCGTGTGATCTTGATTAACTTTGAAGAAACGAACGGCATCGCGCAACTGCGCACCCTGTTCGGTCATGGATTGTGCGGCCATGGCGGATTCTTCAACTAGCGCGGCGTTCTGCTGCGTGACGCGATCCATCTGTTCTACCGCCACACTGATCTCTTTGATGCCAATGTGCTGCTCGTTCGAAGCCTGCGAAATTTCTGCCACGATATCCGTCACCTTTTTCACCGACTGCACAATCTCCGACATCGCCTGACTGGCTTTATCTGCCCGTGCGGAGCCATCGGTGATTTTCTCGACGGTGCCTTCGATTAGTGTTTTGATCTCTTTGGCGGCGTTGGCGCTCTTCTGTGCCAGCGTCCGTACTTCACCAGCCACAACGGCAAAGCCTTTCCCTTCACTGCCCGCTCTGGCTGCTTCTACCGCTGCGTTCAGCGCAAGGATATTGGTCTGGAAGGCAATACCTTCAATTACGGCGATAATATCGACGATCTTCTGTGAACTGTCGGAGATTTCATGCATCCGTTTGAGCATGTCGTCTACGATAAGCCCACCCTGAGAAGCCGTTTCGGAGGTTTGCTGCGCCAACTGGCTGGCTTCTTTGGCGTTATCTGCGTTCTGTCGCACGGTATGCGTCAACTGCTGCATATTGGCCGAGGCCTGAATCAACGAGGCTGCTTGCTCTTCGGTACGCTGTGACAGGTCACTGTTGCCCTGAGCGATCTCGTTGGATGCCAGCGAGATGGATTCACTGCCGCTCATGATGGTATGCACTATGCTCATCAACTGCTGGTTCATGTAGTGGATTGAAGCAAGCAGGCTGCTGTTGTCCCCTTGGCGCAGGTGGATTTGCGCTGTCAGATTGCCGGAGGCAATCTCAGTCATGATTTCTTGTGCGTAATGTGGATCGCCGCCGAGTTGACGAGAAATATTACGTGAGATGATGGTCGCGATAGCAATGGTTGCCAGCAGCGCCAACACCAGCAGCCCCCAAACATAGTATTGTGAGGTGCGGTACGTGCTTTCCGCGCTGTCTACGATCGCTTTGGTTGTCGCGATTTCCATCTCGACGAGTTTCGCCAGATCTTTCATGAGTTGGCCGCGATACTTGCCAGAGCTTGCTCCACTTATTTTACTGGCTTCTTCCAAATCGCCCCGATTCACGATGTCAATCAGCGTGGCGTTGACGGAGTTGAAAGCAGAGAAGTTTTCGCCAATCACCTTAATCAGCGCTTTTTTATCCTCAGTGCTGGCAACGGTTTGGTAATTCTTAAACGCCGTCATGAAGGCATCAGCATTTTGCAGTAATTCTTTACGGTGGCCTTCGCGTTCCTCGGGGGTTTTTGAGTCAATATACTGTACTTGCTGCAAACGTGTTTCAGACAGTACACCGCGCATTTCCAGACTATATCGCACGCCGGGGAGGCTGCTGCTGCTTAATTCATCAATACGACTATTGTTAATACTAAGCTGTAAGAGTGAAACTACGCCTAATAGCAACATCATAACTATCAGGACGGAAAATCCGAGTAACAATTTGGAAAGCACTGTGAGTTGAGAGAATTTCATCGCTATTCTTATTGATTATAGAGAGAAGGTAGTAGTGATAACGGCAAAGAAAATAAGATCTTTATAATATGTAATTCGATAAAGAGAGGTTGGCGAATAAACAGGATTTAACAACAACAATGTTAATAATGGCGAGATTAAATCCTGTTAATTTTTAATATTTTAATAAATATTTTTATTTTTAATGTGAGAGGTGGATGTTTCACAAATAGGGAAAATAAAATGTGACCACCATCAATAATCGATAATTATTTATACCGTTAAAATAACGATCACAGGTAACAGAATTCATGAGTTAAATGACACATTATTTCTTTTTTATAGCTTCAACAGTAATGACGCAGCGGTAATGTTATTACCGCTACACGATGATGCTTGGTTCAGAGAATGCGTTAGTCCAGATAGAACACCGGTTCCAGTGCATCGCTAACTGGGCTGTTATCAGGGTTGGAGGGCATGACGTCGCTCATGTGTTTCCACCAGCGCTGGCAGACTTCCGTTTGTGCAATCGCTTCCCAGCGTGCTTCGGACTCGACCTCGACATAGCCGAACAGCAGATTGCGCTGCTTATCCAGAAAAATGCTGTAGTGGTGCGCCCCGTGGTTCTTGAGCACCTCAGCCAGTTCCGGCCAGATAGGATTGTGGCGACGCTGATATTCATCGTGGCTGTTAGGAAAAACTGACATCACAAAAGCCTTACGCAACATGGATGAATCCCCCGTAGTCATTGGCAGAAGGCCACGGCGGTGATGCCGTGGCGAGTTGAGGCTGACGGTAATTTTATGCTGAAAATAATTTATGCTTAAAGTCTGCTACACGCGCAGCGCAGCTTCCAGTGGCGTGACGCCGAAACGTTTACCCAGCGCGATCAGTTCTTCGGTTGAGATCGTCTGTTTCTTACCGCCCATCGATCTCACTTTCACCATCACTTCAGCGGATTTTTCTGCGGTATCGATCAGGCCGAAGGCGTCATCCAGCGTTGGGCCGGTGCCAAAGATGCCGTGGAAGGGCCACAGCACCAGCGAATGACGCTTCATTTGTTCGGAGGTGGCATCGCCAATGGCATCGGTGCCCGGCACCATCCACGGCACAATCCCCACGCCGTCTGGGAAAACGACCAGACATTCCGTGCTGCCTTCCCACAGTTCACGGGTGAACGTAGCGGTATCCAGCTCCAGCACATAGCTCAGGGCAATTAGATTGGTCGCGTGGCAGTGCATGATGACGCGGTCGCGTCCGTGAGTGACGCCCATACGCACAATGTGCGACTGGAAATGCGAAGCCAGTTCAGAAGTCGGCAGGCCGCCGTTGGTGAGCCCCCAGAAAATGCGGTAGCCTTTACCGTCGCTATCGACCTGCAACACCACCAGTGAATCGGCCGGATCCAACTGCACGTTGCGGAAAAATTTGCCGGAGCCGGTGACGATAAACCAGCAGTCAGCCAGCGCAGGCATCGGCTGTGAAAGGGCTTCATGACGCGGCTGCGGGTAGAAATCGCTTTCATAAGGCGTCACATCCTCAGCCGTCAGGCGCAGGCTGACGTTACCGCCGTTACGTTCGTCCCAGCCTTTGAGCCACATGTCGCTAGTGGCTTTAATCATTCCCTGTACAAACCAGGAAGAGAGAATTGCTTGCATAATCTTACCCTTGACGTTGAGTGAGGATGGTTTCTTCATACTGACGTACCTGTTGCAGCCATTCGCTGCCTGGGATGACGTCATGACGCTGGCAGTAATGTTCCCACACGGCCTGCCACGGCAGCGATTTTTGTTCTTCCAGCAGGGCCAGACGCGCGGTGTAATCGCCGTTTTGTTCCAGTGTGCGCAGCGTTTCCGTCGGTTCCAGCAGTGCGCGCAACAGGGCTTTCTTCATGTTGCGGGTGCCGATGACCCATGCGGCGATGCGGTTGATCGAGGCATCAAAGAAATCGAGCCCGATATGCACGCGGTTAAGCAACTTATGGCGCACGATTTCGTGAGCGATGGCCTGCGTTTCGTCGTCCAGCAGCACCACATGGTCGCTGTCCCAGCGTACTGGGCGGCTGACGTGCAGCAGCAGGCGCGGGACGTACAGAATTGCGCTGGAAATCTTGTCGGAAATCACTTCGGTTGGGTGGAAGTGTCCGGCATCCAGACAGAGCGCGGTGCCGCGGCTGGCCGCGTAGCCAAGGCAGAATTCACTGGAGCCGACGGTAAAACTTTCCGCGCCGATCCCGAACAGTTTACTTTCCACCGCATCGATATGGTGTGCCTGATCGAGTGGTTCGGCGATGACCTCATCCAGCGCGCTGAGCAGCCGCTGGCGGAACGCCAGACGATCGATGGTCAAATCTTTCATGCCGTCCGGCACCCAGATGTTCATTACAGACGGTGTGCCGAGTTCGCGTCCGAAGTAGGCGGAAATCCGGCGGCTGGCCTGACAGTGTTCAATCCAGAAACGGCGGACTTTTTCATCCGGGTGCGACAGGGTAAAGCCGTCTGCGCTTAGCGGATGAGAAAAGCAGGTCGGGTTAAAATCCAGCCCGAGCTGGTGGCGCTTGGCCCATTCAACCCAGGTGCTGAAATGCTCGGGGGCAATCTCGTTGCGGGCGACGGGCTGTGCGGATTCCAGATAAATGGCATGCAGGTTCAGTCGTTTAGGGCCGGGGATCAGCGCAAAGGCCTGTTCCAGATCGGCACGCAGTTCATCCGGCGTGCTCGCTTTGCCGGGGTAGTTGCCGGTGGCCTGAATACCGCCGGTGAGTGGCCCGCCGGTGTTCTCGAATCCGACCACATCGTCGCCCTGCCAGCAGTGCATTGACACCGGAATCTGGTCGAGCTGTTCCAGCACGGCCTCTACGTCAATATTCATGCTGGCGTAGCGTGCTTTTGCCAGTTGCCAGGCGGTTTCAATTGGTGTGCTCATTGCGTAGTCTCCTTTTTGCCCTGTGGGGCGGTTTCTGGCTGGCTGAGCGCCTGAAAACGACGCCAGTGCCCGGCAAAATCACTCTCCGCACATGGGGTATAGCGATGCAGAGGGAAGTTATGAGTCAGCATGTGCCGGAATGCGTTAAGGTCGGCAACGGCGCCTAGCGCCATCAGTTGGCAGCCGATATTGCCAAGTGTCGAGGCCTCGACCGGCCCGGCCAGAACCGGAATCTGGCACACATCGGCGCACAGTTGGTTCAGGAAGGCGTTCTGGCTGCCACCGCCGACAATATGCAACTGGCGGATTGGCGCGTGGCACAGTTCGCCCAGTTCCAGTACCACCTGCCTATAGAGCAGCGCGAGGCTGTCGAAGATGCAGCGTGCCAGCTCGGCATCGCTGTGGGGCACGGGCTGGCCGTGCTCACGGCAATAGTCGCGGATCGCCTGATGCATGGACGGCGGATTGATAAAGCGATCGTCATTCGGATTAATCAGACTGACAAAAGCGGGCAGAGCGGCGGCGGACTGAATCAGCGCGCCTAAATCCTTGATGTCACGCTCCTGACAAACGCGCTGTAGCAGCCACAGCCCCATGATGTTTTTCAGTACCCGATAGGTGCCGTCCACGCCACCTTCGTTGGTGATATTGGCGGCCAGCGCCTGCTGGCTATTAAACGGCGTGTCGCTCTCGATGCCCATTAGCGACCAGGTGCCGGAGCTGAGATAGGCGCTGTCGCGGCTTAGCAACGGTGCGCCGACCACCGCGCTGGCGGTGTCGTGCGTGGCGACAGCGGTGACGGGAATCTGCCGTCCGCTTGGCGCTGTCCAGTTCCCCACGGCGTGCCCCGGCTGCACCGGATCGCTCAACCAGCGGCGCGGGATGCCCAGATAGTCCAGCAGTTCGCTGTCCCAGGTTTTCTGTTCCAGATTAAGCAGTTGGGTTGTGCTGGCGTTGGTGTATTCGCAGACGACATTCCCCGTGAGGCGATAGTGAAAATAGTCGGGAATCATCAGCAGGTGTGCCACCTGATTCAGATCGTCAGACGGTGCGTCACACAGCGCTTTAAGCTGATAAAGCGTATTAAATGGCAGGAACTGAATGCCGGTACGCTGATAGATCGCCTCACGTCCCAGTTCGGCAGTGACGGTAGCCATCACGCCGTCGGTGCGGTGATCGCGATAGGAATACGGCAGGCCAACACGCTGCCCGTCCTTATCGAGTAGCACATAGTCCACGCCCCAACTGTCGATCCCGATGCTATCGGGGGTGATACCCATGGCATCGATTTGGTGTAATCCGGTGAGGATGTCACCTTCCAGCGCGGCCAGATCCCACTGGTGATGGTTGTCCTGAAACACCAGCGTATTGCTGAAACGGTGAATTTCTTTCAGCGTCAAATGCTGCGTTGCGGTGTGCAAGGTTGCCAGCATGACCCGACCACTGGATGCACCTAAATCCACCGCCACGATATTCTTCACCGCCATAGCCGCACTCCTTACTTGTTGGATGTGTTGCAGTGTAAGGAGCGGTAACAGAAGCCACCTTCCTATGAGTGCCATCTACAACAGGCGGCTGGCAAAATGACAAAGCTGACCGTGAAAGGGCTCACAATCTGGGAAATTACTTAGGGAATAACCATGAGGAAATCAGGGGAAAAGGCGATGTGATCCTTGCCACACTTCAATCAATTAGGCGATGAGATCTTAAAAAAAGAGCAGTCAGATGGCGTGTGGGCGACGGTATTTGAAGGCCGGTTTTGTGGCTTCTGACTACTCTTTTCAAAGGCTACACTTTTGCCAGAGGCTGAATGGAGAACTGAAATGACGTTACTTCGTGGTGATGATTTTTTTACTTCGCGTGCCGTAACGGTTGCGGTGGAACCGCGTACCCCACAAGTGGCGTTTCCTGAGCATTATCATGATTTCTGGGAAATCGTGCTGGTGGAGCAGGGTGCGGGTGTCCATGTGTTTAACGACCAACCTTATGCGCTGTGCAGCGGTTCGGTCTTCTTCGTTCGCGATAACGATCGGCATCTGTTTGAAGACGTCGAAGGGCTGTGCCTGACCAACATGCTGTACCGCTCGCCGCGCGGGTTCCGCTTCCTTTCCGATATCGCCGCCTTTTTGCCGTATGGCCCGAACGGCGAATGGCAAGGGCAGTGGCAGGTGAATGCAGCGGGGATGCAGCAGTTGAAACAGTCGTTGAACAGTCTGGCTGAACTGGCGCAGAGCGATGCGCCAGAGGCTATTGCTGCCAGCGAAAGCCTGTTTCTGCACATTCTGGTGCAACTGCGTCAACACTGTTTCCAGACGGAGGGCAACGGCTCCGAGCGTCAAGGAGTGCAGGCGCTGCTGGGCTGGCTGCAAAACAACTACAGTGAAGAAGTGAACTGGGGCGACTTGGCTGACCAGTTCTCGCTGCCGCTGCGTACGTTGCATCGTCAGCTCAAACAACACACCGGTATGACGCCACAACGCTATCTGAATCGGTTAAGATTACTGGAGGCTCGTCGGCGGTTGCAGCAGAGTGATGATTCTATCACCACGATTGCGCACGCCTGTGGATTTAGCGACAGCAATCACTTCTCGACGCAATTCCGCAAGGCATTCTCGCAGGCACCTAAGTCACTACGCCATCAGGCGTTTTCTCGTGAAGAGTAGGTAATAGCAACTGCGGGTGAGGGAATGGCGACAGTAATACGGGGTTTGAAATTACAGACTGAAGACTATTTTCTCACCGACAAAAATGCCGTGATGGTTGCTGAACGGCATCCTCAGCCGGTGTTTCCGCTGCATCATCATGATTTCGACGAACTGGTGATTGTCTGGCGTGGCAATGGCCTTCACCTCTGGAACGATGTGCCTTACCGCATTACCCGTGGCGATATGTTCTATGTCTCCGCGAATGATCGCCACAGCTATGAATCCGTCCACGGGCTCGAACTGGACAATATTCTCTATATTCGCAATCGCCTGACGCTATCCGCCGACTGGCAAGCGTTACTGCCGGGCGGGGAGCTGCCACAAAGCCAGCGTCACTGGTGCTTAGGCTCGCAAGGCATGGATACCCTCCGTGAGAAGGTGGACGCGCTGACGCAGGAGTGTATGAAGTCGGATACGCTGTCGTTGCAACTGAGTGAAGCACTGTTGTTGCAGATTGCACTGCTGGCGGCACGTTATCGCCATTCTCCGGATAGCCCACAGTTGGCGGACGCGCACCAGTTGGATATGTTGATGAATGCGCTGCGTGCCAGCATTGCCGCGCCGTTTCGCTTTGAAGCCTTCTGTGAACAGCACCACTTCAGCGCCCGCACTTTACGTTCGCGCTTTAAAGAACAAACCGGCATGAGCGTGCCGCACTACTTGCGCCAGCTGCGGCTATGCAAGGCGATGGAGCTGCTGCGTTATGACCTGCAAACCATTGGCGACGTTGCCGCACTGTGCGGTTTTGAAGACAGTAACTACTTCTCCGTGGTGTTCCATCAGGCGTTCGGCGTTTCGCCCAGCGCTTATCGCCAGCGCTTCCTGAATGTGGAGTGACACCCGCATCGTTCGGGGTTAATATCACTGGTGACACCAATGATATTAACCGGAGCATATTATGGCTGACACCACACGTCAAACCACGACGCTGCGCATCGATCAGGACATTAAGGAACGACTGAAAACGCTGGCCGATGACCGCAACAGCTCAGCCCATGCGCTGATGCTGGAAGCGATTGCCGAATACGTTGAGCGGGAAGAAAAACGCAGCCAGTACCGTAAAGAGGCGTTGGCCGCGTGGGAAGACTATCAGGACACTGGCAAACATATCACTGCAGATGAAACCGTTACCTGGTTAGAATCTTGGGGTTCTGGACATGAACAGGATGCGCCTGCATGCCACAAGTGATCGTTTCAGAACGCGCGAAGCGTGATTTGCAGCGTCTGCAGGATTTTCTAAAAAACAAAAATGCGCTGGCTGCGAAAAAGGCCGCTGAAGTTTTGATTCGCGGCATTCGTCAGTTAGAAGCGCTGCCGAATATCGGGCGACCCGTTGAACATCTCCCTCTTGAATATCAGGAACTGGTGATCGAATTCGGCAGCAGCGGGTACGTGATGCTTTACCGTCATGATGAACTGACTGACAGAGTGGTGATCCTGACCGTCAAGCATCAAAAAGAAGCCGGTTACCAAAACCCTTAATCCTGTCTTCTGAGATTACCCATTCGCCAAATTCAGCGTGCCACTACACGTCAACACCCCTACTCCGCCACCGTTGAAAGCAGCAGGCGCGTGTAAGGGTGCTGCGGTTGATTGAAGATCTGCTCGACCGTCCCCGTTTCTACGATATCCCCATCTTTCATGACCGCGATGCGGTGGCTCATATGCTGTACCACGCCCAGATCGTGGGAGATGAACAGCATCGTCAGCCCTAACTGGCGTTGCAACGCCACCAGCAAATCCAGCACCTGCGCCTGTGTGGTGACGTCCAGTGCCGATACTGGTTCGTCGCAGATCAGAATCTCGGGTTCTGAAGCCAGCGCTTGTGCGATGGAGACGCGCTGACGTTGCCCACCGGACATCGCCGTTGGGCGGCGGCTTAGCAAGTCAGGCGTCAAGCCGACATACTCCAGCAGCGTCAGAATGCGGCGCTGTTTCTCATCGTCGCTTAGATCGCGACGCAGGCGCAGCGGCTGGCGCAGAATCTGCGCGACGGTAAATTGCGGATCGAACGAGCTAAGCGGATCTTGTGTGATCGTCTGAATGCGTGCGCGCAGCGGTCGGCGTTCGCGTTCCGTTAATGTGCTCCAGGCATTGTCCGCGAGTCGGACTTCACCGCTGTCCGGCTTTTGCAGCGCCAGAATGACTTTGCCCAGCGTGGTTTTCCCCGAACCGGATTCCCCGACGATGCCCAGCGTTTCGCCGCGCTTAATCTGGAGAGAAACCTGATTGACGGCGTGCATCCGACTGCCGTCAGGGCGCTTGAACGACACCGCAATCCGATCCGCCGTTAGTGCAATGGCGTCGTTGGTGTTGGTGTGATTGGCTGCCAAAAAAGCGGGTGACGGTGCAATGCCGCTCTGTAACGGGTCAGCACCAGCCAGCCACTTTCCACGGGTAGACGCGGTCGGGATCGCCGCCAGCAGCTTGCGGGTGTAGGGATGCGTCGGCGCGGACAGGATCTGCCGCGCCTCACCGCCTTCTACCAGCGATCCTTGTTGCATCACGATGACGCGATCTGCCACCTCTGCGACGACGGCAAGATCGTGGGTGATCAGTAAAACGCCGTGCCCTGCCTGCGCCAATGCGGTGAAGACTTTCAGCACCTGCTTTTGCACCGTGGCATCCAGCGCGGTGGTGGGTTCATCGGCAATAAGCAACTGTGGACCCGCCGCCAACGCGGAAGCGATAAGTGCACGCTGACGCAGTCCGCCGGACAGTTCATGCGGATACTGCGCTGCGCGATTCTCTGGATCGGGAATGCCCGCCTTCGTCAGGAGTTCAGCAACGCGGGCGGGAACCTGCTGACGAGGCAACAGGCGATGAGTCAGAATCGGTTCGGCGACTTCCTGCCCGATCTTGCGCAGCGGATCGAGAGACACCAGCGCATCCTGCAAAACAAAACCGATTTCACGGCCGCGAATCGCCCGCCAGTCGCGGTCGGTCAGATAGCGTAAATCACACAGGCTGCCATCATGGCGCGTGAGCTCAATCGCGCTTGCCTGTACGTCAACGTTTTCACCGGCCAGACCTACCAGCGTGCGGGCGGTAACGGATTTCCCTGAGCCCGATTCGCCGACCAGCGCCAGAATTTCTCCAGCATTCACCTGAAAAGAGAGGTTTTTAACCGAACGAATGGGGCCGGATGGGCTGGGAAACGTGACGCTCAAGTTCTCTACACGTAGCAGCGGCGTCTTCGCGGGTGCATCTGAAGATGAATGAGAGGAGTGAGGGAGTGTGTTCAGGCTCATCGTGCCTCTCCTTTTGCCAAAATAGCCTGTAAACGACGCCCCAGCAGCGTGATGGAAATCACCGACAGCGCCACAACGCTGGCGGGCAGCAGGCTGACCCACGGTGCGATATCAAGGAAGTTGCGTCCGTCGGCCAATAGCGCGCCCCATTCGGCGGTCGGTGGGACAACGCCCAATCCGAGAAAGCTCAGCGCAGAGGCGGACAGCACCGCGTGGCCGACGCCAATGGTGGCGACAATCAGCAACGGGCGCAGCGTATTGGGAATGATGTGGCGGAAAACGATATACAGCGGGTGTTCACCCAGCGCAATCGCATGCTCGACGTAGCCGGATAGCCTGACTTGCAGCACCTGAGAACGAATCAAACGCGCATAGCCAGCAATCCCCGCCAGACCGACGGCCAGCATGGTATTTTCCGGTCCGCGTCCCAGGACGGCGATCACCAGCAGTGCCAGCAGCAGATCGGGAAACGCCAGCATGATGTCCAGCAGGCGCACCAGAACCTGACGGATGCGCAGCGGCGCGAGCACCGACAGCGTGCCAAACAGCACACCGCCGAAGCAGGCGATCAGCATCGCGCCGACGCCAATACCCAGCGACAGCGAAGTACCGTGAACAATACGGGAAAAAATGTCGCGCCCCAGTTGATCGGTGCCGAACCAGTAAGTGCTATTCGGCGACTGGAATACCGCCCCCATATCCATTTCATCGGCGGTGCGACTGGTAAACAGTGAAGGGAAAAAGACCGCTAGCGCCAGTAGGAAAACGATAGCGGCAGGCAGCAGCGTCGCCGTGCTCAGCCACGGGCTGCGATAGGTTTTTCTTGATGGCGTCTGCGTGAAGGGCATTGGTTCACTACTCATGGGCGCTCGCCTTCTTGCGTAAGCGGGGATCGATGAGGAGATACAGCGCATCCACCAGCAGGTTGATAACGACGAACAGGAATGCGGACAGCATGACGACGCCGAGCACCAGCGGCATGTCGCGGTTTTCAATTGCGCTCAACGTGACCTGCCCGATACCCGCGCGGCCAAAGACGGTTTCGGTCAGCACGGAGCCGCCGAGTACGCTTGCCAACAGCGTGCCAGTCAGCGTTGAGGCAGCCAGCGCCGCGTGGCGTAAACCGTGGCGGAAGCGTAGCCGGATTTCACTGACGCCGCGCGTGCGCACGGTGAGCGAGAACGGTTGGGAGAGCGCATCTTCCAGACCGTCGCGCAGTACCTGACTCAAAATAGCGGCAATCGGTAGGCCCAGCGTGATGACGGGCAGTACGAGCGACATGACGCCATCGTTGCCAGTGACCGGAAACCATTGCAGACGAAAACTGAACAGGCTTAGCAGCACGATACCAATCCAGTAGACCGGCGTGCTAAGCAGCGTGAGTTCCAGCCAGGACACGGTGGTACGCATTACACCATAGCGGCCTGCGGTCAGCAGTGCGCTGGTGATGGCAAGGAGCAGCGCCAGAATTAAGCCGCCAAGCGCCAGCGGTAGCGTTTCATGCATCGCATCGCTAATCACGCTGCCGACTGGCAGGCGGTAAAGATAGCTGACGCCAAAATCACCCTGTAGCGCCTGTCCGCAGTAGCGCAGGTATTGCACCCACAGCGGCTGGTCGAGCCCAAATTGCTTGATGAGTACGGCGCGATAGGCTTCATCCACCACGTTATCGCCGCCGCTGAGAATAGCGACGGGATCGCCGGGGATCAGTTTGACGGCAATAAACGTCAATGTGGCTGCGCCCCAGAGCACAGCCAGAATGGTGAAAAGACGTTTACCTATCGCGTACAGATTAACGTTTAATCCAGACATCATAGAAGTTCGGTTTTGCGTTGGTAGCCCAGCCTATGCCCTGTACCTGTTTGGACAGGCCGAGTTGGTAGGCAGGAATGTATAGCGGAACCACATACGCCTGATCGATGACCTCACGCTGTATTTCGCTGTAGAGCTGTTTACGTTCCGCGTCACCCGCGCCAATGGCTTTTCTCAGCTTGTCATTCAGCACGCTGATACGCGTAAAGTTGTTGCCGTTCGGTGGTGCATAGGCTGAATCGAACACGGTACGCAGAATATCCGGCTCTGCTCGCACGAAGAAGTTAGAAGCGATATCGTACTCGTTAGCATTGGTGCGCGTGGTGAATTCACCCGCATCAACCGGCGTCAGTTTGACGTCGAAGCCTGCCTGCTTCACCTGATATTGCACCGCCTGGAACAGCGCGACATCCGCGGCTTCAACGTTGGTTGAAGCGTAAACGAAGCTGACGCTCAGGCGTTGGCCATCTTTGGTTCGGAAGCCTTCGCCGTCTTTCTGTTTCCAGCCTGCGTTATCCAACAGTTCGTTGGCTTTTTTCACATCAAAGCCCCAGCGGGAGGCAACGCTCTGATCGTAGTACAGCGTGGCGGGGCCGAGAACGTTATCGGCGGCTTTCAGCGTGCCGAAGAAGGCAACTTTCACCGCCGCGTTGGTATCCACCGCGCTTTGGAATGCCTTACGCACCGCGACATCCTGGAAAGGGCCTTTGGTGGTGTTGAGATAGAGTACGCGGTTAACGCCCGGGTTCTCATAGGTAATCACTTCCAGCTTTGGATTGCGCTTCACCGTCGGGAAGTTAGCAGGTGGTACGGCGTCAATCGCCTGAATCTGGCCGCTGCTCAGTGCGCCGAGGCGAACCGACGCTTCCGGCAGATATTTGAACACCAGACCGTCCAGATAGGCTGGACCCGTGTGCTTGGCATAACCCGGTCCCCAGTTGTAATCAGGGCGCTTCGTCAGCTTGCTGCCGCTGCCTTTCACAAAGGAATCAAGAATAAACGGACCGGAACCCACCACGGTGGTGCTGGTGTTTGGTGTTTTCTTCAGGTACGTCGGTGATTGAATGCCCAGATAGGGCAGGCTTAGACCCTGCAACAGCGCCGCAAACGGTGAGCTGTAGTGGAGCACAATCGTATAGTCATCCGGCGTTGAGATCTTGTCGATAGGGCCTAACAGTGATTTCGCGTAGCTGGAGGTGGTTTTCGGATCGAGAATACGCTCGATGTTGTATTTCACCGCTTCCGCATCCAGCTTGGTGCCGTCGCTGAACGTCACGTCCTTGCGCAGGTGGAAGGTGTACTCGGTGTTGTTGTCGTTAATTTTCCAGCTTTCCGCCAACCAGGGCGTAAAGCGGTTATCTTCCGCCTGTCCTACCAGTGAATCCACCACGTTGCGGGAAATCAGCGCGGTAACGCCATAGGCCGTAATGTGCGGGTCGATAATCGGCGTATCGCTGCCCAGACCTACGTTCAGAATACCACCTGATACCGGTTTTTCACCGCTTTGTGCAGCGTAAGCACCGGGATTGAGTGCGAAAAGTAACGAGAGTAATCCTGCGGCGAGAGTCGTAACTTGCGGGTGATTTTTTTCCATTCCCTGTGTCCTTTACGATGACATGAGGCCATACACGGCGGTCTTTTCGCTACTCTAGAGGGCGGGCTTATGCATGTAAAAGAATAAAAATTGATTTTCAATTCCATAAAAATATATATGCGGGAAGCTCTTACGTTCGCTATTGCATAAGGTTTTTCCTTAAAACTCAGTGGTGGTGTCGGTTTTTATCACTACCATTGATTGAAGTCCCTACTGATGCGCATCAGCTATTAGGAAGCAATCCACGATGACGAAATCTTTAAGGAGAGGCTAATCGTATGACTCACGAACCGAACCCTGAAATTCCGTTGAATACTGCACGATAGGCTGTGATTTTATTTTAGATAATGTGAAATATTGGGATGCTTATTATTTTAGTATCGCACTACAGAGCCGAGATCTGTGTGTTAATTTGCACCATCTCCTCGTTTAATTTTCCGGTCTGAAGAATTATTGATGCAACCCTTTCTGTCACTTTTTTCTGCTCTTCTTTGTAAAGTAGCTCACCCTGTATCGTCTGGGTGTGCAGATATGTCACGTCATCCGTCATTGCAGTGACCACCGCTATGGCTTCCTCCTTGCGCTGATTATGCAGATGACTGGCGGCTTCAGTTAAACTCGCGACCACCTTTTTGAATTCGTCTGAGGTAGGTTGCAACTCGTTTTTCGCATAGAACTGTATTTGATTATTCATCTCTATGATTCCTTGTTATTGCGCAATAAGGATGGCTCGTTGTTGTTCCAACTCGATGCTCTGGTTACGGGACGCAAGCAGATTATTTTGTACAATGAGTGCAAGATTTTTGGCTAGCTCTGGCGCTTTGCGTATGGCCTCTTGGATCGTCGGGGATTCACTCAAATATTGGACCGCTTTTTTCTGCGCGTCGGTGGCGGCCAGGAGGTAATCTCCCGACAAACCATTTACCGCCACCCATTGGCATAGATAGAGGAAGAACGATTTCATAAAATTTGGATCCTGATATTCTTCCAGACGGGTTTCGAGATCCATTTCCTTGAGATCTTCCAGATCACGCTGAAATCCGCTGCTGGTCATCCGGTCGCAATATTGTGACATTTGGTCCCAAAACAGGCTGGCGTTGGTCAGCGTGCCGATGACTTTGCCCAAAGCATCTATCGCGCTGTGCAGAGAATTCACTGAAAGCGTGGAGTTACCCTGTTCGACTTTGAGGTTTTTCAGGCTTTCTGCATATTCAGCCAGCGCAACCAGTGAGGCACGCTTTTCTTTCTGTAGTTCAAGCTGTTTGTTGAGTAGATTTGTTAAGGGGCTATCTGCTCAAGAATTGATTAACATCGCCGCAGGACTTTTCCCTATTTCCCGCCTGTATATAGTGAATTATGGAACGTTTTATTGAGAATCTGATGTATTCATCGCGCTGGCTGCTTGCCTCGGTTTATCTTGGGCTGTCGGTGGATTGCTGGTGATGGTGATGCTGTCCGGTTACGAGAACTTTGTCTCGGTGCTGGATATCTCCAAAGGCAGAGAAAAGCTGAACTTGCTCGGTAAGATGGACTCCGGCTCGCTGAAAAATAAAGTTGCCGCCTCGATTGTCGCTATCTCGTCGAACCATCTGCTGCGTGTGTTTATGGATGCCCGTAATATCCCGGATAACAAGCTGATGTGGTACGTGATTATCCATTTGACGTTTGTGCTGTCTGCACTGGTCATGGGGTATCTGGATCGCATGTCGCGTTACGAAAAAAGCAAAACGGCATAATAAATGCCGCACGGTCTGCGTAGCCAGATGAAAGAACCGATCCTATTGTTAACGAAGTGATGTTATCAACACGCTTTGTTTAACGGAGGATATTATGCCGCAAACCGATCAAATTAACCGCCGTGTGGTTCTGGCTCAGCGCCCGCACGGCGCGCCAACACCAGAGACTTTCCGTCTAGAACAGCAGCCTGTCCCACAGGTCGATTCAGGACATATCTTGCTGCGTACGGTGTTCCTCTCCCTTGACCCTTATATGCGTGGCCGCATGAGTGACGCCCCTTCTTATGCTAAACCCGTCGAACTGAATGACGTGATGGTCGGCGGGACAATCAGCCGCGTGGTGGAATCAAAACACCCAGATTATCAGACCGGCGATTGGGTGTTGTCCTTCAGCTGCTGGCAGGATTATGCAATTTCCGACGGCAAAGGATTAACCAATCTCGGTCAGTCGCCGACAAATCCTTCCTATGCGTTGGGCGTGCTGGGTATGCCGGGCTTCACTGCGTATATGGGGCTAACAGATATCGGCCAGCCTAAAGCGGGTGAAACGCTGGTGGTGGCCGCCGCGACTGGCCCAGTTGGTGCGACGGTTGGGCAGCTCGGAAAATTGAAAGGCTGTCGGGTCGTTGGCGTGGCGGGGGGCGCGGAAAAATGTCGCTATGCGGTTGAAGTACTGGGATTTGATGCTTGCATCGACCACCGGGCGGATGATTTTGCGGAACAACTGAAACAAGCCTGCCCGAAGGGAATCGATATCTACTTTGAAAATGTCGGCGGGAAAGTCTTTGACGCCGTGCTGCCGCTGCTGAATACCTCGGCGCGTATTCCGGTGTGCGGGTTAGTCTCTGGCTACAATGCCACAGGGCTTCCGGATGGGCCGGATCGTTTACCGCTGCTGATGGGGACGATCCTGAAGAAACGTATTCGGATGCAGGGGTTCATTATCTTTGATGATTATGGTCATCGCTTCGATGAGTTCTGGAAGGACGTTTCGCCGTGGGTGGAGGAAGGTAAGATCAAATATCGCGAAGAGATCGTCGACGGATTGGAAAACGCTCCCGAAGCCTTTATCGGCCTGCTACATGGCCGCAACTTCGGTAAATTAGTGGTCAGAGTCGGACCCGACGCCTGATACACTGGACTCGCCGCTGCGGCGGCGAGTTTTAACATAGAGTAAAACGGAGATAAAAATTCCATAAATAATAAATTAAAACAATAAGATAAGTGATTATTCTGGCGATGCTCTTTTTTACAAAAAAGAAAGGAATGGATAGGGGAATAATAATAAACGCAAAGGAACCGTCGGAATCTGATTCAGGTATCTCACAGAGATCTCTTATTTCTATCCCATCAATCATCCCTTCATAGTCTCTTATTGATGTGACCAAGATTATCATGGCACAGAGAATTGAATAGAGATAAAAACATAGAGCAAAGAGTAATGTATTTATGTTTTTCATAGTGAATTATCTGTACGGACAGAGGCTAACCCGTGTATAGAAAAGAAATAAGACCGAATGGAAATGAAAATTGACGTTATAAATGTAGTCGTTTTTTATTAATGATAACGAGTTTTGGACTTATTTATAAGCCACTACGTCACTCACTTGATTATCCTTGTTCCTTAGAGAAAATCAACATTAGACATTCGCTTTCTTTTCCTGTTTTGTTGTTTTTTTCTTTTGTTTTTACAATCTGAAAATATTCTTGAAATGTCGGGTAATTACCTAAACTAAAACCATCGATTAATGGTATTTTGGTACTTTCAACATAAGAAAGCAATTCCCTGTAAGTATCATTAATATGAGTTAAATCACAAAGATATATAGCACTAGTTTGAGGGGTTGCCTCATCGCTCGGCCCATAAGAAAAATAATAATTATTTGATAGTCTCGGTACGTCCCTGATTTCTTTATAAGTTAATGTATAGTACTTAAAAATGTCTTTCTCCGTATAAATGGTATAAGGAACGATGATAAGCCATCCCCAAAAAAATAGCAGGGAAGATAATGAAATGAAGATAGTTAAGATCGTTTTCATTACAACTTAAATCCCAAAAATACATTCTCATCAATCGTGTTGATAACCAGATCGTTTTCGTAAGATGAAAAAGGTTTTATCGCTGACAAATAAGGTGGTAATGGTCTTTTATAAGGATAAGCATGCATTTCTGGATCGGGGAAAATGAGTGGTCTGAGTTCATTATTCTTATATCTTCCCACTGGGCCATAGTAATCCCATATTTTAAAAGCATATTCTTTCGATTTTTTCTGACTAAGTGAAATATAATCTCTGGGAAGAACTACTGAATAAAAACCGACTAAATTGGAAACCAGATCTTCACAGCTAAAACCGCTATCCGTAGCAAGCGAGAACAGAGGATTAGACTGTAACCCTTCAAACTTTAGAGATACATAAAACATTATAGAGAGTGCAATAGAACGTTTAGTCTCTATCGATAACCCTCTTTTTATCTTCCATTGCGCATGAACCCCCGTCTGTACACGGCGATAATGCATGGCCTGAGAATAATTAACCAGGAAATATCCTTTGAGTAACGGATTCGCAGGTTCACTGATGAGCTGCCCCCACAAATCCCTCGCATCATCACCTTTTGCGTGGCCTAAATCAATCCACCCAAGCTGTTCGGTATAAATTAAACGCTCATTTTTTATATGTTCTCTTGTTGTCATTCCAATTGACTCCGACTGAAGATTTTATCACTGAGTTGCCATTTGTTGCTCACTATCCCTCCTCATAAAAAACCATAATGCATTAAAGAATTAATGAGGTGTATTTTATGGCTTATCAGTACATATTTTCAGTTAATATGCTGTATCCCGATGTCCCTGCGATATTGTGCTGGCAGGTAATGCTTTCATAACGCAGGCTTAGGATTTCAAAAGGCTGCATATCGCTATGCGTTAATGAGTTGGGGTTTTGGTTCGAGAGGTTGACAATAGACGCATCTCTCAATGTGATTGTCATGTAGTTCTCTTGGGTCCCGCTGGCGGAGGTGCGGTAATACCTCAACTCAATTTCCAGCAGTTCATTATTAGCGATGCTAGTTAGGACTAACGGTGTAGACTTATCAACGACTTTGGTCACAGAAAAGGGATGATGATTGACGTGTCGATCTCTTGATAGGTCGTAATTTGTGGCATAAACAAAAATTTCATCTTCGTGACCAGAGATATGTTTATTTCCTACAGAATCGATACTTAAACACCCTTCAGATATCAGTCCCTGAATTTTTCCGGTGATCTTCATGAAAATAGAATTAGCCATTCGTGTAACTCCTTGTTAAAAAATCCTTGTTGGGAAAGTTATAACGTAAATCTTGATTGAAAAAAAGAAGAAATCGACTATTTAATAAGAAATAGGATTCCTATCAGAAAGATATCCTTTCCAAGATACCATAATTGATTGTTTTAAATGATAATTAGTTGTTCGGGCAGATTTTATTATTCTGCTAATTATATTTTGATGATAAATTTATTATATAAAAAAAGATCGAACGCTTAAATAAAAAAGGCGATGGCTAAAGAAATTATTGATTTAATTAAGATGAAAGCGTTATTGATAACTCGCCGCTTAAGCGGCGAGCTTTATTATCTATTCTGGTTTTATTATTTTCCGATGCTAAGCCAGTCTGGCAGATCGTGTAATCCCATTGCCTGACGTACCAGTGTGGGTTTAATGCCGGGCAGTTTATCCGCCAGAACCAGACCGACATCACGCAGCAGCTTTTTCGCCGGATTATCGCCGTTAAACAGCTCGCGGAACCCCTGCATGCTGGCGAGCATCACTGCGGCGCTGTGCTTGCGGCGGCGTTCATAGCGTCGCAGATAAAGGTGTTGGCCGATGTCTTTGCCCTGCGCCTGTAAGCGCTTCACTTCCGCAATCAGTTCGGCGACATCCATGAAACCCAGATTGACGCCTTGCCCCGCCAGCGGATGAATGGTGTGCGCTGCGTCGCCGACCAGCACCAGCCGGTGTGCCGCGAAGCTGCGAGCGTAGCGTCCGGTCAGTGGGAAAGTCTGGCATTCGCTTTCCAGTTCACATAGCCCCAGGCGCATATCAAACGCCATCGCGACCTGACGATTGAATTCTTCTGCTGGCAGGCTTTGCATCGCCTGAGCCTGTTCCGGTGAAAGTGACCAGACAATTGAACAAAGGTGAGGCTCGTCCAGCGGCAAGAACGCCAGAATACCGTCGCCGTGAAACGTCTGACGTGCAACGGACTGATGAGGGTGTTCAGTTCGAATAGTGGCGACCAGTGCGTGATGGCCGTAGTCCCAAAAGGTCAGCGGAATATCCGCATGCTGACGTAGCCACGAATGCGCACCGTCCGCGGCGACCACTAGCCGGGCGGTCAGCATGCTGTCGTCCTGCAACGTAATAAAGGCTTCGTTCTCGCCCCAGGCGACCTGTTTTAACGAGGCGGGGGAGAGCAGGGTGATGTCGCTTAACTGAGAAGCGCGTTGCCACAGCGCCTGCTGAATCACTGGGTTTTCAATGATATGCCCAAGGTGGGAAAAGCCGAATTCTTCACCGCTAAAACTGATTTTGCCGAAGCTGTCTTTGTCCCATACCTGCATATCGTTGTAAGGGCTGACGCGTTGCGCCACAAGATTTTCCCAGACGCCGATATGGCGCAGGAGGCATTCGCTGGCGGCATTGATGGCGGAGACGCGCAGGGCATGGTCTTTCCCGAGCGGCTGAGGTTCGGCCGCCTGTTTCTCCAGCACGGCGATACGCAGGCCGCTGCCCTGTAAGCCGCAGGCTAGCGCCAAACCGACCATACCGCCACCGGCAATAACCACGTCGAATGATTGCATTTCCGTCTTTTCCTGTTGGCGAGCTTAATTAACGTTCTACCCAGCCCAGCGTGCGACGAGCAAAGGCGTCGCGCATCAGCGGCAGGTTATTCATGGCGATCAGACCCAGATTACGGCTGATTGTCAGCGCGGCATAGCGGTTAGCGAACAGCCTGACCAGTCCATCGGTGATCGCCACCGTGCTGTGTTGATCGGGCGTGCGCCGCTGTTGATAGCGGTTGAGTACTGTGTAATGGCCGATATCCTGCTGATTTTTTGCTGCCTCGATGACGGTTTCCGCCAGCGACATCACATCGCGAATCCCCAGATTAAAGCCCTGTCCAGCAATCGGGTGCAGCGTTTGTGCCGCATTACCCACCAGCGCCAGCCGATGGCTAATATGCTGGCTGGCCTTGAGTAAGCGCAGCGGATAGCTGTGGCGTTCGCCGATGTGGGTGAACTGCCCCAGACGCCAGCCGAAAGCCTGCTGTAGTTGTTGGCGAAATTCGGCTTCGCTCCATCCATCGACCTCATGTTGACGGTGTTTGTCATGGCACCAGACAAGCGAGCAGCGCCCGTTGCTCATCGGCAAGAGTGCCAGCGGGCCGTGCGGGGTAAATCGCTCGAACGCGCGGCCGCGATGGGGTTCGGCAGTCGTCACATTGGCGATGGTCGCAATCTGATCATAATCATGCTGCTGCCATTGAATCCCGCAAGACTGTGACAGCATGGAGCGCGAACCGTCGGCAGCGACCAGCAGTTGACCCGTTAGTTCGGTGCCATCGTCCAGCGTTAGCGTCGCATTATCCTGCGTCCGCGTGACGGTAACGACTTTGGCCGGGCAGTATAGACGCACGCCCGGTGACTGTTGCAGCAGGGAAAACAGGCGTTGTCCGACGTCGTACAGTTCAACCACATGGCCTAATGCCTGAACGTGATAGTCTGAGGCTTGCAGATTCACTACGCTGGCGTGCCCGCGTTCGCTGACGTGAATGTCGGTTATCGCCGTTGCGTTACCTGAGAGCGCTTGCCAGATGCCCAGCGCTGCGAGCTGCTGACGTGTGCCATCAGACAGCGCGAGGGCGCGTGCGTCAAAACCCGGATGTTCCTTGTCGAGTGGCGAGTGCGCCTCGATAAGATCGACCGAGACTGTGCCCTGCGAAAGTTGCGAGATCGCCAGCGCCAGCGTTGCACCCGCCATCCCGCCACCGACAATCATGACCGCCATGCTGTTGTCCTTTGCAATGATGTCATCGCCCTTTGAAAGCACTGCTTAGTGTTGTTTATCATGCCTTTGCGCCATGAGTGCTTCAATGGCATCAGCGTCTTTGACTACGCCAGCAGTCAGGTTTTCATTGCCGTTTTCGGTGATCACGATGTTATCTTCGATACGTACGCCAATTCCTCGGTACTGCTGCGGCACTTTGGCATTGGGCGCGATGTAAAGGCCTGGTTCGATGGTCAGTACCATACCCGGTTCAAGCGGGCGGCCCCGATCGGTGGTGCCGTAATTGCCTACATCGTGCACGTCCAGACCCAGCCAGTGGCTGAGGCCGTGCATGAAGAACTGGCGATGTGCTTGTTCGGCAATCAACTCTTCCATTTCACCTTTCAGCACACCGAGCTTGATAAGCCCGCTGACCATGATGCGCACCACTTCTTCGTTCACTTCACGGATGCTGCGACCCGGACCAAACAGTTCCAGCGCCCGTAGCTGTGAGCGCAGCACGATGTCGTAAATGGCACGCTGTGGTGCGGTAAATTTACCGTTGACGGGGAAGGTACGGGTAATGTCGCCAGCATAGCTTTTGTATTCACAGCCAGCGTCAATCAGCACCAGATCGCCGTCGCGCATTTGCATTTCATTTTCTGTGTAATGCAGGATGCAGGCATTCTCTCCGCTGCCGACGATGGTGTTGTAAGAAGGATAGCGCGCGCCGTGACGGGTAAATTCGTGGTGAATTTCGCCTTCAAGCTGATATTCATACATGCCGGGGCGGCATTTCTGCATGGCGCGCGTGTGGGCCAGTGCGGTAATTTCACAGGCGCGGCGCATCACGCTAATTTCTGCAGGCGATTTGAACAGGCGCATCTCATGCACCCACGGGCGCCAGTCGGTCAGTGTAGCAGGGGCAGCAAAACCTTGACGCGTACCGTTGCGCAAGGTATCCAGCGCGGCGAAGACCAGTTTGTCGGCATAGTCGTACTGCCCTTGCGCGTGGTACACCACGTCCAGCCCATTCAATAAGAGATGCAGCTGTGCGCCGATTTCGCCAAACGGCAGTGCACGGTCAACGCCGAGCTTGGCCGGAGCTGCTTCCTGACCAAGACGACGACCAAACCAGATTTCAGCTGTTAGATCGCGTACGCGGTTGAAGATTACGCTGTGATGATGTTTTACATCGCTTTTTACCAGTAGCAGCACGGCTTCCGGTTCGTTGAAGCCGGTGAAATACCAGAAATCGCTATTTTGACGATAAGGATAGTCACTGTCGGCATTGCGCTGCGCTTCCGGCGCAGAAAAAATAATCGCCGCGCTGCCCGGTGCCATTTTTTCCAACAGACCCTGACGACGACGAAGAAATTCTTGTGGATTCATCACCTGCTCCTGAAAATAGTCCGTGCGGTTACCTTTCCCTTCCGCCTTGCATAAAATCAATGCAGCGTTGGTTTTTGCTGCTCGGGCGCAGTCACAACGCGCTGGCTGGTAAATTCGGTATGGCACAAAATGGCAGAAACGCGAACATACTCAATCACTTCTTCCAGCGATTGCTCTAGCTCTTCCTGATCTTCATCTTCGTCGTAGCCAAGCTGCGCAATGTTGCGTAAATCTTCGATGGCTTCTTTCAGCTCACCTTTGGCTTTATTCAACTGGGGTTGAGCCACGCCCAGCCCAAGCAGGAAGTGATTGACCCAGCCTGCCAGCGCGTCAGCGCGATCGAACACGCTTACGTCATCCAGCGAGTCGTCCGGCAGGAAAAGCTGGAACAGAAAACCATCATCTTCCAGCGCTTCACGCGTGGCCTGATACAGGTCCTGAAGCGGCTGCGACAGCGTCTGGGTAAACGCCATGCCTTCGTTAGTCAGTTCAAAAACCAGCGTTCTCCAACTGTCATCATGGTTTCCACCACACAGCATCCCGCTGATCAAACCGTGCATTTCTGCTGCGGTCAGCGCGACCTGCTGTTGGTGAAGCAGTTGGTCAAGGCCTTCATAGGCGGGAAACGTATTCTCTATAGACATGCGGATTCGTCATCGTTGGCTGGATGGGTTCGTGCTATGCTACCACCAAGCTCCCTTTCGATACCAGAAAGCGCTTGTATCTTAGATCTCGGCTATATATAGTTGCGCCCGCTTTAACGAGCCCGATGTAACGGGTCATGCTATGCGGGACGCGGGCGCAAGAACGACAGAAGGCAGGAAGGTGGTATGTCTGCACAACCAGTAGATATTCAAATTTTTGGCCGTTCGTTAAGAGTGAATTGTCCGCCAGAACAACAAGATGCGTTGAATCAGGCGGCGGAAGATCTTAACCAGCGGTTGCAAGATCTTAAAGTTCGCACTAGAGTCACAAACACTGAGCAACTGGTGTTTATTGCCGCACTGAACGTGTGCCATGAGCTGGCGCAGGAACGGGGTAAGACGCGTGATTATGCGTCGAATATGGAACAGCGTATTCGTATGTTGCAGCAAACCATCGAACAGGCGTTGCTGGAGCAGGGCAAAATCACCGAACGTCAGGGTGCACAATTTGAATAACGTCGTATTTTGACAAAAGTACGGTGTTTTTACGCGATAAGACGTGCTAAGGTTTATCGCAAGTAACGAATAAAATTTCTCTGAGATGTTCGTCAGCGGGCCAGTCCCCTGAGCCGATATTTCATACCAACAGAATGTAATGCTCTGCGGTTGGTGAGCACGCTCGGTTCGTCCGAGAAGCCTTAAGACTGCGACGTTATGTTCACCTTGAACCAAGGGTTCAAGGGTTACAGCCTGCGGCGGCATCTCGGAGATTCCCTTTCTATTATCACTTTTGACCCGTGGCGAATGCAGCCCATGTCATCTTCTGATTCATCTTCATCGGCACTCCCCGATACCTCATTCTTTTCTACGGCAGCATCGCGTCAACAGATTCGTCAGGTTGTGCGTCAGCAGCGTCGTTTACTGACGCTAGAGCAGCAGTCGCGCTTTGCGCAGCAGGCGAGTGAACGCGTCATGGCACACCCGAAAATCATACAGGCAGATAGTGTCGCGGTATTTCTGTCATTTGATGGCGAGCTGGATACGTCTGCGTTGATTCAACAGCTGTGGCAGCAGGAGAAACGCGTTTACTTGCCGGTTCTGCATCCGTTTCGTACCGGGTATCTGCTGTTCCTGCGCTATGCACCGGACACCGAACTGGTGCGCAATCGTTTGAAGATTATGGAGCCGCGTCTGGACGTGCGTCAGGTGCTGCCGTTACCGCAATTGGACATCCTGCTGACGCCGCTGGTGGCGTTTGATCATCTGGGACAGCGGTTGGGTATGGGGGGCGGGTTTTACGACCGTACGTTGCAGTATCGCAACCAGATGTCGCGTGGGCCTTATCCGATCGGTCTGGCCCACGATTGTCAGCAGGTTGACGCACTGCCAGTGGAAAGCTGGGACATTCCGCTGCCGGAAATTATTACCCCCTCCCGCCATTGGCAGTGGACCACACGCTAGCTTTTGATCGGTCCGGGCACCCGATCGTGACCCAACATTTGTTGTACCAATTCCACACAGTGCAGGAAGCGCGAATCGTAGTCCGACTCTTTGATGTAAACGTACGGGATATTATTGTTAGCCAGCATCGTTTTCAGCAGGTCCTGGAACTCCGAACGGGCGGTGGTGCTGCCTAAGCTACGCAACCCATCGGCGACCCACGGCGTGTTGTTTTCCAGCAAAATCACTAGATCGAAGCGGTATTCATCGATTAGTGCCTGAACGAACGGGTGCTCACGACCCTCGTATTTCTTGCAGAACGCCTGCGTGGTGACGAAATCAGTGTCGATAAAGGCCACTTTATTGGCATATTTCACTGCAAAATCAATGTACTGTGCCTGACCCAGCGCAATCTTGTCGTAGTCGGAATACTGCAACGCCATCTCGTCGCCGCCCAAATGGGAGAACACGTAATCGCGACCATATTCCCAGGCGCTGGTGGTGTTGAAGATATTCGCCAGCTTGTTCACCAGCGTGGATTTACCGCTGGATTCGCCGCCAAGAATGGCAACGGTACGCACAAAGAACGGCTTCACTTCGGTCGGGATATAGTCCCAGTAACGGAAGGGATCGTGGCGAATCTGCGAACCGCTGATGTTCATAAAAGAGCGCTGTGGGTCGATCAGGACGGCCTCAATGCCTAGGTGCTCGCGGTATTGTGCGGCATCCTGCTCTTCGCTGGTATAGACGAAATTTGGCGTGATGCTTTTTTCCTGCATAAACGCCTGAATCCCTTTGCTCCACACATCCCAGCCGTGCGGGTAAGGCTCCATTCCTTGCTCATTGAAGGCGTGAATATGAATATTTTTCTGATACTTAAAGGTCTGTAGCAGCCAGCGCAGGCGGTCGCTGACGGTAGGCTGCTGTGACATCGAGCTGTTCTCAAACAGCAGGCGGTCGCGCGGTTCGTCGTAACCTAAAATCACATGCAGTTCGTCAACCTGGCTACAGGCGCGTTGAATCAGGTAAATATGGCCGGTGTGTAGCGGATAGAACTTACCGAAGACGACACCAACGCTCTTTTCGTAGCGCGGGAATTCCAGTTCAAGAAAGCGATGCAGCGCTTCCAGTTTCTGGGCGCTGGGGCTTTTGATTTTGGCATTAAGTAATTGACTGAGATAGCCTTTGGTCATATCGGTTGCGTCGGCAACCTGCTGTAGGGTGCAACCCTTCTGCCGGATGGCGGATTTCAGGTAATCAAATGATGACATAGTGCAGCACTCTTGTTTAGCTTACTAAACAAAGTACCACAGAACAGGGCAACATCCGCTACGCTTTCATCCCCTGTTTAGCTCAGGATGAAAGGGGCGGATGGCCTTCTGTGGTCCGTTTAGAGATCGTCGAGGATCGTCAGCGCGTCGGCTAGCTTTTTCACGCCGAACACCTGCATGCTGGCAGGGGCTTTCTTCGGCATATTGGCATGAGGAACGATGGCGCGTTTGAAGCCGTGCTTGGCGGCTTCGGTAATCCGCTCTTGGCCGCTCGGAACCGGGCGGATTTCACCCGCCAGACCGACTTCACCGAAGATGACCAGATCCTGCGGCAGTGGGCGATCGCGGAAGCTGGAGACCAGCGATAGCAGCAGCGCCAGGTCGGCGCTGGTTTCGGTGACTTTAACGCCGCCGACGACATTCACGAACACATCCTGATCGGACATCTGCAAGCCGCCGTGGCGATGTAATACCGCCAGCAGGATCGCCAGGCGATTTTGCTCCAGCCCGACCGCCACGCGACGCGGGTTAGCCATCATCGATTGATCCACCAGTGCCTGAATTTCGACCAGCAGCGGACGCGTGCCTTCCCATATCACCATGACCGAACTGCCGGACGTGACTTCGTCCCCGCGGCTGAGGAAAATTGCCGACGGATTACTGATCTCGCGTAGACCCTGTTCCGTCATCGCGAACACGCCCAGTTCGTTAACGGCACCGAAGCGGTTTTTATGGCTGCGCAGGGTACGGAAGCGCGAATCGGCATCGCCATCCAGCAACACGGAGCAGTCGATGCAGTGTTCCAATACTTTTGGCCCAGCGAGCGAACCGTCTTTGGTGACGTGGCCGACCATCACGATGGCAACACCGCGCGTTTTGGCGAAGCGGGTCAGGTAGGCGGCGGTTTCACGCACCTGCGCCACGCTGCCGGGAGACGATTGAATATCCGCGAGATGCATGACCTGAATGGAGTCGATCACCATCAGCTTCGGCTGTTCCTGCTCGGCAATCAGGCAAATCTGTTCGATGCTGGTTTCTGACAGCATATTGAGATTCTGGGTCGGCAGGTTGAGACGATGCGCCCGCATCGCCACCTGCTGTAATGATTCTTCGCCGGTGACGTACAGGGTTTTCATGTTCTCTGACAGCTTGCAGAGCGTTTGCAGCAGCAGTGTA
Source organism: Pectobacterium quasiaquaticum (assembly GCF_014946775.2). Taxonomy (NCBI): domain Bacteria; kingdom Pseudomonadati; phylum Pseudomonadota; class Gammaproteobacteria; order Enterobacterales; family Pectobacteriaceae; genus Pectobacterium; species Pectobacterium quasiaquaticum. The sequence goes on from NZ_CP065177.1 coordinate 519,648, forward strand.
CTTTTACCCGCGCCGGGGCTACCGCCGATCAGAATCGCACTGCCCGGAACGACGCCGCCGCCCAAAACGCGGTCAAATTCCTGAAAGCCAGTAGAAAAGCGCGGCAGGGCTTCAAGACTGATTTCCGAGAGCTTTTGTACCCGGCTGACGCCAGCGCTTTCGCCTGCATAGCCGGTGAGACGGTCGGAACGTGATACTGACGCCGAGGCCAGACGGACTTCGGTAATGGTGTTCCAGGCATGGCAGGCGCTGCACTGCCCTTGCCAGCGCGGGTAGTCAGCCCCGCATTCATTACATACAAACGCCCGTTTGACGGCTTTTGCCACGTATCACCTCCCACTGATTAACGCTTTTCGTGTCTCATACTGCCGCTAAGGATGCACAGCACGCCGATCAGATCGGCATGGCGGATGGTCACCGCAGACTGTTCATTGACCTTCGGTTTGGCGTGATAGGCAATGCCTAAGCTGGCTACCTTGATCATCGGCAGATCGTTTGCGCCGTCGCCAATCGCAACGGTCTGATGCATGGGGATTTCCAGCTTTTCCGCTAGCTGTTGCAGCGTGGTCGCTTTATATTTTGCATCGACAATGGTGCCGATGACGTCACCGGTCAGCTTGCCGTCTTGCATGCCTAATTCGTTGGCAACGGCGGCGACCAGACCTAATTCATCACGTAAATAATCAGCAAAGTAGGTAAACCCGCCCGATGCAATCGCGACGTGCCAGCCTGCTTCCTGAAGCTGGCTAACCATATTACGCAGGCCCGGCATCAGCGGCAGTGTTTTACGCACCGTCTGTAAGATAGTGGCGTCGGCACCTTTTAATGTTCCCACGCGCTGGCGCAGGCTGGCCGCGAAATCCAGCTCGCCGCGCATCGCGCGTTCGGTGACTTCAGCGACCAGTTCACCCGTGCCCGCCAGTTTGGCGATTTCATCAATACATTCGATCTGAATCGCGGTGGAATCCATGTCCATCACCAGCAAACCCGGCGAACGCAGCGTTGGCGCGTTACGCATGGCCGCGACATCGATGCCCAGTTCGTGAGCCAGTTTGGTTGCGCGTGGCGTCAGCGTGCCGGCTAAACGCACGACCTGATAATCGCCCACGTTCCAGGCGCTCACAATCACCATCGCGCACCCCAACTTACGCTGGTAGCGGGAAATCAGGTTCTTATCGAGGACATCGCTGTAAATCAGCCAGCCAGTGTCGCCAGCGCGGTAGTCAAGCGGCATCACTTCGTCACCGCTCAGTGATAATGGCAGTCCCGGCCAACAGTTGATCTCATCAGGGAGGTCACGATAGGTCAGACTATTCGACATGGGGTAAATCCTCTGCTGGCAGTAGGGCGATAAAGTCGTGCGATAAAGAGGGATGCGGCGTCGACCAAACATATCCCTCCAAAAACTGGGCAACAAGCTATCCTATCGTCGGCGCTTCTGGCAACATGAAAGTATCCAAATCGTGTAAGGATTATCATGGTTCGCGCCCGGGTGAAATTTCGGCTACACCGCACGGCAATTGTGCTGATTTGCCTCGCTCTGCTAGTGGTATTAATGCAAGGTGCGTCCTATTTCAGTTTGAGCCACCAGATGGCGCGATCTGAACAGGTTGAAGATCTGGCGCGTACGCTTTCCAGACAGGTGGCTTACAGCCTTTCGCCGCTAATGGGCAGCGTGGACGATAATAGTCAAAAAATTAATACCATCCTCACACAGCTTACCGATCACAGCCGCATTTTGGATGCCGGCGTGTATCAGCAAGATGGCTCGCTGGTGGCGCATATCGGTGAGCAAGTGCAACTGAGAGACCGGCTGGCGCTGGATGGCAATCGGGTCGGTAGCTACTTTAACCATCAACTGGTGCAGCCGATTGAGGGAAAAGAAGGGCCGATCGGTTTCCTGCGGATTACCTTAGATACGCATGTACTGGCGACCGAAGCCAGACAGGTCGATAACACCACCAATATTTTGCGTCTGATGATTTTGCTTTCACTGGCTATTGGCATCATCCTGACCCGCACGCTCTTACAGAATCGTCGAACTCGCTGGCAACAGTCGCCTTATCTTCTCACGGCCAGTACACCAGTGAAAGAAGAAGAGGATGAGGTAGAACGTGAAACGCTGCCGGACAGCGGCGCGGGTGTGAAAAAAAATGGGGAAGAGAAAAGCCGCTGACACGCGGACGGACACCCCGTACAAACGGTCTGTTTGTACGGAGAGCGCAGCGGGTTATTTCAACGCCAGTTGAAACTCCAGCCAATGACTATCGAATTGATTGAGTATCGAGGTGTATTCGCTTTTGGTGTAGCGATCGGGGGAAGTAACGGAAATATAGTGACGAAAACGGCTAAACAAGGTGTCGCTGTCGCTTGATGCGGCCAGAGAAAAGATTTGCTGGCGCTGAACCTGTGTGGCTGACGTGCCTTCCGCGTTTTTCTGTAGTTCCAGAAACGTGGAGCTTGCCTCATCGGTGTCTCCTGCATCGACGCTGCGCTGATACTCATCTTGCAGAATGTTTTTTTCTACATTACTCAGTGCATCAGACTGGTACTGGATGAAATCCTGAATATCCTTATCGGCTTGCTGGTGCGCGCGGCTATCCACATAGCGGTTTTTGAGTTCTTCCAACTTTGCGGCTTTTATTGTGATTTCCATGCTATCGGTGGTGTAGTTCCATAATGTCACGCCGAACGGTCTCGATAGCGCCTGATTAATCAAGCTGACAAAGCCTTCTTTGCTGATATCGCTCCCTGCCTTGAGATTATTTGACCAACCTTCGAGTGCCATTTTATTGGTCTCGACATCATTAACAGATAGTTTGATATTCAGGCTGGGATCCGTGGTGTTTTTTTGCCGTTCGAGATCAATGGCCTGTACCTCTTCCCGCTGCATGTTTTCATCTATCTTGGTCACGCTAGGGGGTGGGGGAGTGCCCCCGTTTTTTTTCAAACGCGCGATCGCTTCCGTAGTGATGTTTATATTGCTGGGGAAGGTGAGCGTCGTTTTCCCAGTAATCGGATCGATAATGTGTGTGATGTCGCTGCTGGCCGCGGTGGGCTCTGCTGTCGTGGATCGTGCTGTGTTCGATGATGTCGCGGTGCTTTGGGCCTGAGAATTGCTATAACCCGTATTATTTACAGACAAGCTCATACTCTCTCCTTAAGTGCGATCAAATGGTTAAATATTGACCCAGATATTATCGGCAAAGATAAATGATAACTTTATAAATGATTTATGGCGTAATTGTTGATAGCGATATCAGAACGGTGACGGCGGGCATGATATCTCCGCGCTGTTTATGCCATCACCGATTGTGTCTGCACGTTAAATCAGGGAAAATGCTCGGCTACCGTTTATTTCCGCTTTGCCTGACGATCTGACATCGGTGTGTTGTTGACTTGATGCTGACGCCGGGTGGCTAACAAAAGAAACCTGAAAATCATGTCTCCAAGTGAATACGCCCGCGAAGTCTCCAAAAGAAGAACGTTCGCTATCATTTCTCACCCCGATGCCGGTAAAACCACGATTACCGAAAAGGTCCTGCTTTTCGGACAGGCGATCCAGACTGCCGGTACGGTAAAAGGGCGTGGTTCGAACCAGCATGCGAAATCCGACTGGATGGAGATGGAAAAGCAGCGTGGTATCTCCATCACCACGTCCGTGATGCAGTTTCCCTACCGTGATTGCCTGGTGAATCTGCTCGATACCCCAGGGCACGAAGACTTCTCCGAAGATACCTACCGTACGCTGACGGCGGTCGACTGCTGCCTGATGGTGATCGATGCCGCAAAAGGCGTCGAAGATCGTACGCGTAAGCTGATGGAAGTCACGCGCCTACGCGATACCCCGATTCTGACGTTCATGAACAAACTTGACCGTGACATCCGCGATCCGATGGAAGTGCTGGATGAAGTCGAGAGCGAGCTTAAGATTGCCTGTGCGCCAATTACCTGGCCGATTGGCTGCGGCAAATTGTTCAAAGGCGTGTATCACCTCTATAAAGATGAAACCTATCTGTATCAGACCGGTAAAGGCCATACGATTCAGGAAGTACGCATCGTTAAAGGGCTGGATAACCCAGAACTGGATACTGCCGTTGGCGAAGAGCTGGCTGCACAGCTGCGTGAAGAGCTGGAACTGGTGCAAGGGGCATCGCACGAATTTGAGCTGGAAGCATTTCTGGCCGGTGAGCTGACGCCGGTCTTCTTTGGTACGGCACTGGGTAACTTTGGTGTCGATCACATGCTGGATGGGTTAGTCGCTTGGGCTCCTGCACCGATGCCGCGTAAAACGGATACCCGTGAAGTAACGGCGGCGGAAGAGAAATTCACCGGTTTTGTCTTCAAGATTCAGGCCAATATGGACCCGAAACACCGTGACCGCGTGGCGTTTATGCGCGTGGTGTCCGGGAGATATGAAAAGAGCATGAAGCTGCGTCAGGTGCGTACGGGCAAAGACGTGGTGATATCAGACGCGCTGACCTTTATGGCGGGCGACCGTTCCCATATTGAAGAAGCCTACCCGGGCGATATCATCGGGTTACACAACCACGGTACTATCCAGATTGGCGATACGTTTACCCAGGGTGAAGACATGAAATTCACCGGTATCCCCAACTTTGCGCCGGAACTGTTCCGTCGTATCCGCCTGCGCGACCCGCTCAAGCAGAAACAGCTGCTTAAAGGGCTGGTACAGTTGTCTGAGGAAGGTGCGGTGCAGGTCTTCCGTCCATTAACCAACAACGATCTTATCGTGGGTGCGGTCGGCGTGCTGCAGTTTGATGTGGTTGTTGCCCGTCTGAAAACGGAATACAACGTTGAGGCGATTTACGAGTCGGTGAACGTTTCTACCGCGCGCTGGGTTGAGTGCAGCGATGCGAAGAAATTCGAAGAGTTTAAGCGTAAGAACGAACTGCATCTGGCGCTGGATGGCGGGGATAACCTGGCCTATGTGGCTCCGACGATGGTGAACCTGAACCTGACGCGGGAACGCTACCCAGAAGTGACGTTCCACCAAACGCGCGAGCATTAATTTTTTATTTTTATAATGACATGGATTGGTGGTTCTACGGTTTCATGAAAATCATCGAGGCTGTGGCGTTTAAATAGTGACCATGTTGTTAAAATAATCATCACCCGGTTATGCTTGGCTTTAGGCCAAAAATGCTGGGTGTTTTTATTTTTAAATGTATTGAAAACAATATATTAATCTGATTTTTCCTCTGCTGTGATTTCTCGCCTCGGTGTAACAGACAAATCTGAATTGCCGCGCATATCCCCTTGTTCCCCTGTGATTTTCCATTCTGTAGGCTATAGTTAACGGCGTGTTAACTGATTTAGCTTGTTCAACTGTTAGTACAATTTAAGTTGGTTCATTATTTTGATTTGTTTCGCCTTTGCAATTCAATGCACTGATTTTTTTATGTAATAAGAGATAATCATCGGAGTATTGATAATGTCATTATCACCTTGATTTGCTGATGACTATGCGGGCGTTAACGTGGCCCAAAGTAGGCTACTTCGGGTTTATAGAAAACATAAGAAGGAAGAGATCGATGAAAAAGACCAAACTGACACAATCGCTGATCATCGTTGCCCTGGGTTCAATTCTGGCTGGCGGTGCCATGGCTGAGGAAACATTAGGGCAGAAGGTGGAACGTATCGCGGACACTACTGGTACAAAAATCGATAACTCCGCCAATAAAGCCTCTGGCTACGTCAGTGACAGCGCGATCACAGCCAAGGTGAAGAGTGCGTTGTTGGAAGACAAATCGATTACCAGCAGCGACATTTCCGTTGAAACATCAAATGGCGTCGTCACGCTGAGCGGCTTTGTCGGTAGTCAGGAATTGAGCACCCGTGCGGTGCAAATCGCGACGCAGGTTGAGGGTGTCCAGTCCGTCAGCGATAAACTGCAGGTGAAAGATTCCCAATCACAATCGGTTGGCGCTTATGCCGATGATGCGGTGATTACCAGCACGATTAAAGCCAAACTGCTGGCAGATAACATTGTTCCGTCCCGTAAAGTGAAAGTCGAAACGCAGGCTGGCGTCGTGCAACTGAGCGGCGGGGTGGATAACAAAGCGCAGTCCGACCGTGCTGAAAGTATTGCGAAGGCCGTTGACGGCGTGAAAAGCGTCAAGAACGACCTGACAGTGAAATAACCATCGCTATACCGTACAGGGTTATCCGTAATGGCGGATAACCCTACCTAATCCGCATAACAAACACCCTCTGTGGATACGCAGTCAGGACGCAAGACGCGCGTCAGGATGACCACCATGATTATTTTTCATTTTTGTCTGGTAAGGAGAGCGTATGTTTCGTTGGGGCATTATATTTTTAGTTATCGCACTGATCGCGGCAGCACTGGGTTTCGGCGGATTGGCCGGTACAGCAGCGGGTGCGGCGAAAATCGTCTTTGTGGTCGGTATTATTCTGTTTCTGGTTAGCTTGTTCTCGGGTCGAAAACGGCCGTAGCACAGCACCTTCTTTCATTCTTTCTCCATAGAAAGAAATGTCATACAGAGCACACAGCCGCGCCACGCGGCTGTCATATTTTACCGGCACACTATCTTTTACCGGCACACTATCTTTTACTGATACAAATCTTTTACTAATACGACCCGCGTATTTGCTGCATTTCGACAGTTTATCAGGAGGGTGATGATGAATAGCGATATCGTTGTTGGTAAATGGAAACAGTGGAAAGGGAATTTTCTGGCGCTGTGTGCCGATTGGTTTGACAGCGACTGTGCCTGGCTGGAAGGGAGTAACGATTACCTGTCCGGCGTGTTGCAAGAGGGTTACGGAAAAGCGCACGAAGAGGTATCCTCAGAGAAAACCACGCTACACTGAGGCCTCACCGCAACGACAAGTCCGATTCTGCCATGAGGCTTTTGGCAGGATATTACTTGGGTGTAGATTAGGTCGCCTCATCTTGACGTGCCTAATCTTGACGGAGAGAAGCAACGTGCTTTCTGAACGACACCGCTTTATCGATACCCACTGCCATTTCGATTTCCCCTTATTCCATGATGATGCACCGGAAAGCCTGCGTCTGGCGCAAGACGCAGGAGTTGAGCGCATCATTATTCCGGCTGTGGCTTCTCAGCATTTTGAGCGCGTGTTGACGCTTGCTCGCACCTACTCTCCACTTTATGCCGCTCTGGGCCTTCACCCGCTTTATATCGCTGAACATCAGGAAAGTGACCTGCTCCGTCTGGAAGAGGAACTGCGCCAGTGGCCTGTCACGCTGGTGGCGGTGGGGGAGATTGGGTTGGATCTCTATATGCCGGAACCGCAGTTTGAGAGGCAACTTACCTTTCTTGAGGCTCAGCTTCGGCTGGCGAAAAAATACGATCTCCCGACGATCCTGCACTCGCGACGCAGTCACGACAGGCTGGCGCAATGGCTCCGCCGTATCGATGTGCCGCGTACTGGCGTCGTCCATGGGTTTGCAGGCAGCCTGGCGCAGGCGCAGGCCTTTATCCGGCTGGGCTATTACATCGGTGTGGGGGGAACCATTACCTATGACAGAGCGAACAAAACGCGTCAGGCGATCGCGCGGCTACCGTTAGATAGGCTGCTGCTGGAAACTGACGCGCCCGATATGCCGATGAGTGGCTATCAGGGGCAGCCCAATCGACCCGAGCGTATTTCGTGCGCGTTTCAAACGCTGTGTGAGCTACGAGCAGAACCGCCTGAAGAGATTGCTGAGGCGCTGTGGCAGAATTCGTTCAGGCTGTTTGGGCGGCTCACTCCGACATAACACCGTTACCGTTATGCTGAAACGCTTCCCCTAAAGCGGGAGCCTGTTTGCTTTCACTTTTCTCTTATTTCTGTGCAACAGCAGACAGAACAGTCATTCCGATTTCATATATCATCCATCAAATTGTGATGCAGATCACTTTTCAGTGTTTTGGACTGTTCGATGTTGTGTGTATTTGTGACATAAATTAGCGACCTTTTCGGGCCACTCTTTATAATCGGCTCGCCAAGGCGTACTTACCGTTCTGGCGACACGATTTTTATTCTGTTTTCACTTTTTCACGCGTTATAGGGAACTGCACATGCAACTCGTTATGAGTCTCATCGGCATGCTTGTTCTGATTTTGTTCGCGGTTATGTTGTCCAGTAATCGTAAAGCGATCAGATTGCGCACCGTAGTGGGTGCTTTCATTCTTCAGATTGGTATCGGTGCGCTGGTGTTGTATGTGCCAGTAGGACGCAAAATTCTGGAAGGATTGACGGGCGGTGTAGCAAACGTTATCGCCTACGGAAACCAAGGGGTTTCATTCATTTTTGGCGGTCTGGTTTCCGACAAAATGTTCGAAGTCTTTGGCGGTGGTGGGTTTGTTTTCGCATTCCGTGTTTTACCGATCATCGTCTTTTTCTCTTCCCTTGTGGCGGTACTGTATTACATGGGTGTGATGCAGTGGGTCATCCGTTTATTAGGCGGCGGGTTGCAGAAACTGTTGGGAACCTCCCGTACTGAATCGCTCTCTGCAACCGCCAACATCTTTGTCGGCCAAACGGAAGCGCCGCTGGTGGTTCGTCCCTATATCGCCAACATGACGCGTTCTGAGCTGTTTGCGGTGATGTGTGGTGGATTGGCTTCCATTGCGGGATCGGTGATGGCGGGCTATGCCCAGATGGGGGTGCCACTGGACTACCTGATTGCGGCCTCCTTCATGGCGGCACCGGGTGGATTGCTGTTCGCCAAATTGATGGTGCCGGAAACGGAGAAAACGCACGACCATGACGAGATGGTTGGCTTTGTCGATGAAGACGATCGCCCAGCTAACGTCATTGATGCCGCGGCAAGTGGCGCGGCGTCCGGTATGCAGTTGGCGCTGAATGTGGGGGCGATGCTGCTGGCTTTTGTCGCGTTGATTGCTCTTCTTAACGGCATTCTGGGCGGCATCGGTGGCTGGTTTGATTATCCGCAACTGTCGCTGCAACTGATTCTGGGGTGGGTGTTCTCGCCCGTTGCTTTCTTGATCGGTGTACCGTGGCATGAAGCAACGGTTGCGGGCTCGTTCATTGGGCAAAAACTGATCGTCAACGAGTTCGTCGCTTACATGAATTTCAGCGAGTACCTGAAGGCAGATGATGTGGTTGCCGCTGCGGGCTTGCAGGTTCTGTCGGAGCATACCAAAGCGGTGATTTCGTTCGCGCTGTGCGGCTTTGCTAACCTTTCGTCTATTGCTATCCTTATTGGAGGTTTGGGCAGTATGGCACCGACTCGGCGTCAGGATATTGCCCGATTGGGTTTGAAAGCGGTTGCGGCAGGTACGCTTTCTAACCTGATGAGCGCCTGCATCGCAGGGTTCTTCCTGACCCTGTAAATGTAACCAGGCATTCTTGCAGTAGCGAGATGATGGGCGGCGAAAGTCGCCCATTGTTCGTTTAAATCCCCGCATTTCCTAGGGTTTAAGCGTGACTTATGCAGCATTTACCGAATGCGGGCGCGATAGGCTTGCCAGAGTGGAGCAACATGCTTTCTGCTTTTATTGATGATGTTGAATGGATTACGTTTCCACGGGCAACGGACGGTGTCGCTTATCCAGGTATTACTGCTCGCTGCCATTTCCACTTGTCTGCCTACGACGACGCGCTTTTTGCCGAGGCGAACATTCCTTTTTCCGACGCGCTAGAGCGTGCGGTGCCGAAACGCCGCGCTGAATTTCTGGCTGGGCGCTGTGTGGCCAAACACGTGTTGAACAAGCTAGAACACCCTGATTTTGTTCTGCATAGCGGGGAAGACCGCTCGCCACAGTGGCCGGGAAATATTGCCGGTTCACTGAGCCATAACAAAGACAGCGTACTCTGTGCCGCCCATTTACGTAGCGATGCGCTATCGTGCGTGGGTGTGGATATCGAAGGATTGATGTCCGACGAGCGTGCGCAATCGCTGTGGCCCGGCATCATTGGTGACGAAGAATTCCAATGGTTGCAGGAGCGGGAAGAAGCATTTAGCTGTTTGCTGACGATCAGCTTTTCGGCGAAGGAGAGCCTGTTTAAGGCGCTTTACCCGCAGGTCAGGCACTATTTCGATTTTCTGGATGCCAGACTGGTGGCGCTGGATATCACCAAACGCGAGTTCGAGCTGGAACTGCTGACCGATCTGACGCCGATGTTTTACGCCGGACGCCGTTTTAAAGGCGCATATCTGTTAAGAGAGTACGACGTCACCACGTTTCTCTGCTGCTAAAAAAGCCCGCGTTAGCGCTGAGGTTGCTGACAACGTCCGTAGAGCGGGAGTAACGGATAGATCGTAAAGACGCTGTAAATACGTCCATGTAAGCTCGGTTTGCGCCATCCTTGGCGCAAACGCTTTACTCTTCTATTCCGTTACTCCCGTTTTCATTCGGCAAATAGGTTTGTCAACGGCCTGAAGCCCGCGTTAGCGGGCTAGAGCTATGACCATCAGAACTTATAGCTCACGCCGCCGTATACCGTACGTCCAGACAGAAAATAGTCGTTGTCGGTAGCAACATAGTCGCGTTTTTCGTTAGTCAGGTTCGTGACACCCAGTTTCAGATCCACGTTTTTAACCGGCGTATAGGTGGCACCGATATCCACGGTATTAAAGCCCCTTGTTCTAATCGTTTCTTTATCACGCAAGTATTGGTTGCCCGTGTACTGATAGGACACATAGGTTGATAAGTTATCCAGCGCCTGCCAGTTCAACTGAGTATTAACCGTATTTTTCGGCGTTTGCTTCAGGCGCTTTCTGGTGGTGCGGTCTTCGGCATCGACGATGGTCCAGTTGGTGGTCCAGTTCAAATCCTCCGTGATATCGACCCAGAATGAGGTTTCGATCCCCTGAATTCGCGCTTTATCCACGTTGTAATAAGTAATCTTAGTCGGAGTTGCCCTAACTACACGATCCCACACCTCGGCTTGGATCATATCCTTGATATCATTATTAAATAAGGTAACGCCTGCGCCGAAGCGTTCGGCTTCATAAGCCGTACCGATTTCATAACTGATAGAGGTTTCAGCTTTGAGGTCTGGATTGCCTATGCGTCGGCAATCTCCGCGGCAGTCAGCTTTGGAGTAACCTTTGGTGAACTGAGCCAGTGTTGGTGCTTTAAACGCTTTATTGACGCCGCCTTTAATCACCCAGTTGTCGGTTAAACTATAAGTAGCGTAGGCGCGTGGGCTGAATTCGGTGCCATAGACTTCATGATGATCGACGCGGCTGCCAAAGGTGAGGGCTAAATCCGCGATCTTGAATTCATCTTGCAGGAAAAGAGCACTCTGATCGACGGTTACTTTACCGCCCGTCATGTTCATGCTGTGTTCCAGCGATGTGATGCGGTATTCACCGCCGCCGGTCAGCAGGTGATCGCCCAGATAGCCAGAAATTTGTCCGTCAACCGTCTGATTATTCTGGGTAATATCGGCTATACCCTCATTAAGCTGAGAGTTGTCCATTAAGTCGATGTTTTCGTAGTAATAGCGTAGCCGCGTATCAACATTGTCCCAGCTACCGTTATGCGTGAGACCCATACCAAGGCGATCAATTTTTTGTGTGTTATGGGCAACTTTTTTAAAGTTGTTCCAGTCAACGGATCGGTCATCCTTGCTGTATGTCGCATCAAAATCCAGGCTCTGCTGGGAATCGATCAACCACGTCAGGTTACCCAATACGCTGTAGTTATCACGTTTTTCCAACGCGTCCGTGTTGCGGTTTTGCGATTGCTCAGTACGCCACGCGTCACGTTTTCCGCCATCGACAATCAAACTGCCCAGCAACGTATTCTCTATCAATGGGCCGCTGACGTAGCCATTCAGGCGATTGTTGTCACCGCCGGAACCTTCGGTCGGTGCCTGAAAGTTATAGCCGATCTCACCAGCAACGTTCTCCCCCGGCTGGCGAAGAATCACGTTTACCACCCCGCCCAACGCATCGGCACCGTACAGAGAAGACATCGGGCCGCGAATCACTTCGATACGTTCAATTGCGGAGATAGGAATGGAGCTCAGATCGAAATCATTCCCCATATCGGTCGCAAGCGATTCTTGCGCATTAATTCGACGACCGTTCACCAGCAGCAGCGTGTAGTCTGCCCGCATGCCACGGATTTTGATTTCGTTACGACCATAGGTAGATGACGGATTGATGTTAATGCCCGGCAGCTTTTTCACCGCGTCGGTAACGTTATTCACCGACATCTTTTCCAGCTCGGCGCGGGTGATGACAGAAACGCTGGCGGGGGCGCTTAGCGTGGTGTGTTTCGTCTGTGTTGCTGTCACAACGATTTTTTCATCTGCTGCGTTTTCCGCCTGTGCGAGTGCAGGCAGTGCCAGTAACCCCGTCACCAGCAGGGCGTTATACACCTTGCTGTGTGGGAAATGATGATGTGAAAAACGACTTTCTGGTTTTAGCTGCATGTCAAAGACCCCATCAAAGAGTGGAAAAATATCCCCGTAAATAACGTGTTGTATTACCTATCTTGCCGACCCACTCGCGGTGTGAATCGATCGATTCATTGCTCTAAAGCCCGCGCGGATTGGCGTTGAGCCATCTTTCGGCTGCGTTCAGCCAACTGCGGAATTAAGCGCAGGGTCAGCAGCATGGCGGCCAGCGCAAATACGGTGCTGGCGATGGCGAGCTGTGAGAATCCATCAATTTTTCCCTCAACGGAGGTGCTCAGATAAGCGGCAGAAGCGACGCTGGCAAGCCCGGATGCCACGTTGGCTGCGGTTCCCTGATAGGACATGAACGCGGCGCGCTGATGCGGCAGCGGAATACCGGCGGTAATTGCCAGCGTGCTGCTGGATCGGGCTGCGCTGAGCGCCATGAACAGGGTGAACACCAGATACAGGGAAAGTGAAAAAGGCAAAACGAAACCGCAGAGAATCACAACGGCCAGCAGCAGCGTTGTGACTACAATCGTTCGGCTGGCATATCCCCGATCCAACAGATTGCCGCACAGCTGCATGGTCACCATGCTTGCCAGCCCGCCGCAGAGATAGAGCAGGGAAATATCATCCCGCGGGAAGGCCAGATTGAACTGGAAGTAGTTGGAAAAGTGGGGAATCAGCAGGAAATGACCGAACATTTGCAGCGAAATTACCGTCAGCCCCAGCAGGAAAAGGGGGGATGCTAACAGGTCATGTAATACCGACGTGGGTGCCGTCGTGGGGGAATTACCTTGCTGAACCCGATGCGTCGGCGGCATGGAAGGAAAGAGCCACAGCACCAACAACACCAGCAACAGGCCACCGAGGCCGAAAGTATAAAACGGCGCTTGCCAGTTAATACGGTGAGCCAACTCCAACGACAGCGGCATGATGACAATCGCCGCGAGCGAAAAGCTCATGCCGACATAGGCAAGCTGCTTTCCGCGCTCGTTGGCCGGCACAATATCAACAACCGCAGCCATCAAGACACCGGATGCCGGCCCGGCAACGCAGCCCGCCAGAATAAACAGCAGCAAAAGATCGGTTTGGCTGGTGGAAAACATGCAGGCTGCCGTCAGGCCAAAGCGTAGCGTCAGCAGCACGATCAGAGCATGTTTACGGTTAAATCTGTCCAGATAGGGAGCGGCGAGGAAGCCGACGATGGCGGAGGCAAACGTTGCACCGCCGCTAATGTAGCCGATGTTCTTGGCATCCATAGACAGGGCGCTGACGAAATCGGGGCCTAGCGGCATCACCATCATCAGGCTACCGAGAGAAAGCATGTTAATGAGCAGCGCCAGATGCACAACGGATCGGGTGTGCGGGCGGTACATGCTTTCATCCATGACAGGCTCACATTTAGACATAATTAGTAAAATATTTGCGCAGTCTAGCGCAGCTTAATTTTTCTGACAATGAATGATAAGTATTTTCATTATCATCTGTGATGTGGGTTTTATAATCAATACATTCCTGTTGCTAACCATTATCCATTATGAAACATGCACAAAAAAATTGATTAACATCAATATAACCCCTAATTAATGGGTGTGAATAACCATTCTGTGGAAGGATTGACCGAACACGTTACTTCAGTGTAATTTAACTGCGCTTAATATAAATGATAATGATTTTAATAATCATTGGTATTTAATTTGCGAGCGCAGGAGCTGTCTTGTGGATACACTGATTACAAAAACTGAAGCATTTAGCGGGTTAACCTATTCGGAACAAACCGCTTTTTTATATGCATCGGAACACCGAAGCCTGTCTACTTCAGGCTTATTTGAACGTATTTCGTCCCCTGTTTGTGTTCCTGGCTCGCACGATGACAGGCTTAGCCCTGCAATCGCGCAGGCATTCCAGCGAGCGCGTCAGGCAGGGCAGTCGCTGCCTATTGTTGTGGGAGCGATTCCCTTTGATACCACGCAACCGTCTTGTCTCTATATCCCTGATAGTTATAACGTTACGACGAAATCTGAACTCGTCAGCCGTGCCCGTAAGCACACGGCTGCGGGCCCTACCGCGCTAACGTTAAACAGCGTCCCAGACGAATGTCAGTTCAAGTCCATCGTGGCAGAGGCCGTTGAGCGGTTCCGCCGTGGTGAACTGAGCAAAGCGGTGCTGTCACGCGTTTTGGACATTGAGCTGACGAGCCCCGTTAAGGCGCAAACGATCCTCAATAACCTGATGGTGCAGAACGCGGGTGGATACCATTTCTCACTGCCGCTGCCGGATGGTTCGGTATTGCTGGGCGCGAGCCCGGAACTGCTGGTGCGCAAGCAGGGGAACGTCATTGTCTCTAATCCGCTGGCGGGATCGGCGCGACGGATGAACGATGAACATCTGGATTATCTGAACAGCCAGCGTCTGCTGAAATCGGGTAAAGACAAGCATGAGCATAAGCTGGTGGTGGACGACATCCGCCAACGCCTGATGCCGCTATGCTCGTCGTTAACGATTCCATCGGCTCCTTCGTTGATGCACACCGCCTCCATGTGGCACCTGTCTACCGCTATCCGCGGTGAACTGGCGAACCCGGAGATGACGGCGCTTCAGGTCGCCTGCCAGCTCCATCCTACCCCCGCACTGTGCGGCTTCCCCACGCAGGAAGCGCGTCAGCTGATTGCCGAGCTGGAGCCGCACGATCGCGGCGTATTCAGCGGTATCGTCGGCTGGTGTGATGCCAACGGCGATGGTGAATGGGCGATAGCGATTCGCTGCGGCACCATCAAACACAACAAAGTCCGCCTGTTTGCCGGTGCGGGCATTGTTGAGGCGTCCGTCCCCGAGGACGAATGGGCTGAAACCGCCGCTAAATTAAACACGATGCTGAATGCGTTTGGGCTTAACTCAGGTGTGGATGGACTATGAGCATTGAATTTACGCCCTGGCCAGAGGAACTGGCACAGCGTTATCGCGACAAGGGGTACTGGGTTGGCCTGCCGCTAACGGATGCCTGGGAACGTCATCTGGCGACGCAACCTGATGCCGTTGCGGTAGTGTGCGGCGAGCGCCAGTGGAGCTATCGGGAGCTGGATCGACAGTCTTCCGCACTGGCATCACGCCTGACGGAAAGCGGCCTGCGCTGTGGCGACACCGCGCTGGTGCAGTTGCCGAACGTGGCCGAATTCTACCTGACCTTTTTTGCGTTGCTGAAAATGGGCGTTGCGCCTGTTAACGCACTGTTCAGCCATAACAAGCTGGAGCTGCTGTCGTACGCCACGCAGATCGAACCACGTTTGCTGATCGCCTCGGCTGAACATTCGCTGTTTGGCAACGGTGAATTTCTGGATCGGCTACAGACGCAGGTTCCCCGCCTGCAAACGGTGGTGATGCTCGGCGACAGCCCGCTGGGGCACAGTCTGACGGACTGGCTGCAACCGTACGCGTCGACCAGTCAGTATCAGCCTTCTGCATCGGGGCAGGTCGCTTTCTTCCAGCTTTCTGGCGGCAGTACCGGTACGCCGAAGCTGATTCCCCGTACCCATGACGATTATTACTACAGCGTGCGCCGCAGCGTGGAAATTTGTGAGCTGACGCCACAAACCCGCTATCTGTGCGCGTTGCCTGCTCCACATAACTTCCCGTTAAGTTCGCCCGGTTCGCTTGGGGTGTTCTACGCTGGTGGACGGGTCGTGCTGGCGCCCGATCCGGGGGCGATGACTTGTTTCCCGCTGATCGAACGCCATCAGATCGATATGACCTCGCTGGTGCCGCCCGCTGCCGCGTTGTGGATCCAGGCGGCCGAACAGTTTGGTGGCGCGCTGCGTAGCCTGAAGATCTTGCAGGTGGGGGGGGCAAAGCTGAGCGAAACCGTCGCCCGTCGTATTCCGGCGGTATTGGGCTGTCAGCTACAGCAGGTGCTCGGCATGGCGGAAGGGCTGGTGAATTACACCCGACTGGACGACAGCGACGAGCACACTTTCACGACGCAAGGCTATCCGATGAGTCCGGATGATGAAGTGAAAGTGTTGGATATCGACGGCAATCCGGTGCCGAGAGGCGAAGCGGGGCTGCTGGCGACGCGCGGCCCGTATACCTTCCGCGGCTATTACCGCAGTCCGGAACACAACGCCCGCGCCTTCGACAGCGAAGGCTTCTACCACTCGGGCGATGTGGTGCAGATGACCGAAGAGGGCTATTTGCGCGTGGTCGGGCGGGAGAAAGATCAGATTAACCGAGGTGGTGAAAAGATTGCCGCGGAAGAGATCGAAAACCTGCTGCTCAAGCATGACGGCATCCTCCATGCCGCGCTGGTGTCAATGCCCGATCCGATCATGGGCGAAAAGAGCTGCGCTTTTCTGGTGGTCAGCGATCCCGCGCTGAAAGCCATCACGTTAAGAAAATATCTTCGCAATCAGGGTATTGCTGAATTCAAACTGCCGGACCGCTTCGAGATGATCGACACTTTGCCCGTTACGCCGGTCGGCAAGATTGATAAGAAATCACTCCGTCAGCGCATCCAGACCCAACTTAGCACTCAAAACCGAACTTAGTATTCAAAACAAATAAGGATTTTGTGATGGCAATCCCTTCTATTGCGTCTTATCCCCTGCCGCGCGCACAGGATTTCCCTGAGAACAAGGTTTCTTGGGCGTTTGAACCTGAGCGCGCGGTGCTGCTGATTCACGACATGCAGGACTATTTCGTGAATTTCTATGGCGCGGACAGCCCGCTGGCGCAGCAGTTGATCGAGAACATTGTGGCGTTGCGAACCTACTGCAAAGCACAGGGGATTCCGGTGGTGTATACCGCGCAGCCGAACGAGCAAAGCGCGGCCGACCGGGCGCTGCTGAACGACATGTGGGGCGCAGGGCTGAATAATCATCCGGAAAAACAGCGCGTCGTGAGCGCACTGGCACCAGATGAGCGCGACACGGTGCTGGTGAAGTGGCGCTACAGCGCATTCCACCGTTCACCGCTGGAACCGATGATGAAAGAGATGGGTAAAGATCAACTGATTATTTGCGGCGTTTACGCACATATCGGCTGCATGATTACCGCGACGGATGCCTTCATGCGCGACATCAAGCCGTTCATGGTCGGCGATGCAGTGGCGGATTTCTCACTTCAGGAACACCAGATGGCGCTGAAGTACGTGGCGACGCGCGCCGGACGGGTGGTTAGCACGGCAGAACTCACAGGAGCAAAAATGGCACAGGCACTGACGAAACAAGGACTGAGAGCACACCTGCTGACCTTGATCGACGAAGAAGAAGATCAGTTCGATGAAGATGAAAACCTGATCGACTACGGTCTGGATTCGGTGCGCATGATGGCGCTGCTGACCGAATGGCGCAATCAGGGCGTCACGCTGAGCTTTGTCGATCTGGCGCGTAACCCCAGCCTGAATGCCTGGTGGGCGCTGATCGAAAAACAGCAGGGAGTTGCATCATGAAGCCGTTGAGCGTTGCGCAGCGCGGGCTGTGGTTAGGCCATGCCCTGAACGATGATAAGGCGACGTTCAACACGGCGGAGTGCATTGCGTTTGACGGCAAAGTCGATATCGAAGCCATGCTGAGCGCGATCCGTCAGGCGGTCATGGAGTGCGAGTGTCTGTACTGCCAGTTTGTTGAAGTGGCGGGTGAGCACGCCGACCAGCCGGAAATCGGCTTTGTGGCTTCACAACTGCCAGTGCCGATCGGCGTACTGCCGATTAGTGAACTGTTGCCTGCGCCGATGACGGATGAAGCGCAGACGATACGCCAGTGGGCGCGTGAGGAAATCGCCCAGCCGCTGGATTTGCTGAATGGATTACCCTGCCGCTTTGCGCTGCTGTGCGGTGAAAAACGTGATTTTCTCTATAGTTGCGTGCACCACATTGCGCTGGACGGCTTTGGCACGACGATGCTGTTTCAACGCATCGCCCAGATCTATACCGCGCTGACGGCGGGGCAACCCGTGGCGGTGGCGGAGTTCGGCCCGTTCAGCGAGGTACTGGAAGAAGAACAGCAGCGCGATGCCAGTGGGCAGACGGCGCAGGCGCGCGATTTCTGGCTGGAAACACTGAACGCGATGCCGGAACCGGCCAGTTTCAGCGAGAAGAAAGCACCGATTGCGGCGCGTTTTTTGCGCCAGAGCAGCGTGTTGCCGACGGATATCTGGCAGCCGCTGACCGCGCTGTGTGAAGGCAATAAAATCAGCTGGCCGGATCTGTTTCTGGCGATGCTGGCGACGCACCTCAAGCTGGTGTCCGGCAGCGACAGACTGACGTTCGGCATGATGGTGATGAACCGCATCGGCTCCGCCTCGCTGACGGTGCCGAGCATGCAGATGAATATCGTGCCGCTGTGCATTCAGGTCGATGAGCAGGCGGACTTTGTCACACTGGCACAGCAGGTTGCCCGCACCAAACGCACGCTACGTCGTCATCAGCATTATCGCTATGAGCATTTACGGCGCGATCTGAACCGCGTCGGCGGCGAGCAGCGACTCTTCGGCCCGCTGATCAATATCATGCCGTTCGATCATCCTCTCAACTACGGATCGCTGTCGTCCAGCACGCTGAATCTCAGCGCCGGACCGGTAGAAGATCTGACGATCGAGATCCACTTCAAACCCGATGGCACACCGGTATTGGATTTTGATGCCAACCCAGCCTGTTACAGCGCAGAAGCGCTTGCCAACCTGCAAGAAACGCTGTTCACGCTGCTTCAACGCTGGCTGGCACAGCCGCAGCAGACCAGCGGCGAGCTGTTGGGACGCTGGCTGCGTGAAGAACGCGAACTGGCGCTGATCACCAGCCGCGAACCTGAACCTTTTGTCGAACCGGTTCTGACCGCGATTGCCAGGCAGGCGCGTAAAAACCCGCATCATCCAGCGCTGACGCAGCGCGACCGGCAGTACAGCTACCAGCAGTTGCTGGATCTGAGCGGTCAGGCCGCTGCGGCGCTGCATGAGCGCGGCGTTCAGCCCGGTGAGCGCATTGGCATCATGCTGAATCGCAGCCCGGAAACCATCATTTGCCTGCTGGCCGTGATGCAGTGCGGTGCGGTGTATGTGCCGCTCGATCCTGAACAGCCGCACGAACGTCAGCAGCACATCATCCAGATTGGCGGGCTGCGCACGATTGTGACGCAGGCGGATTACCAGCATCGGCTGGCGTCGGTCTTTTCCGGCGAGATCGTTCTTGCGGGGCATCTTCTGTCATCCAGCGCACAGGCTGCCGCGCGGCCACCTGTGGAAGCGAGAGACGGGCAGATTGCCTATGTCATGTTCACCTCGGGATCGACTGGATTGCCGAAGGGCGTGGAGATCGGCGCTGACGCGTTAGATCACTTCACGGCGGCGGCACGTCAGCGCTACGGCCTGCGAGCGGTGGATCGCGTGCTGCAATTTGCCCCGTTCAATTTCGATGCCAGCATTGAAGAAATTTTTGCCACGCTGACCAGTGGTGCGACATTGGTGCTGCGCACCGATGAGATGCTGGAATCGATTCCGACCTTTGTCGAGCAGGTCGAAGAGCAGGCGATTACGCTGCTCGATCTGCCGACCGCATTCTGGAACGAATGGGTGGTGGGGCTGAAAACCGGCACGCTGACCATGCCTTCCGCACTGCGTGCCATCATCATCGGCGGTGAAGCGGTGTACCCCGAACAGCTGGCGCAGTGGCAACGCCATGCGCCGGATACGCTGCGCTTAATCAACACCTATGGCCCAACGGAAACCACGGTGGTGGCGACCAGTTGCGATCTGCAAATACAGTCTGCCGATGTGGCGCAGCTTCCTATCGGTCTGCCGCTGGCGGGTGTCAACGCGCTGATTCTGGCAGCGGGCGATCGTCCTGCGGCAGAAGGGGAACTGGTGCTGCTGGGGCCAACGCTGGCGGCGGGTTACATCGGTACAGAACATACGGCGTTTACGCAAATAGCGGTGGGCGATCGGGATCTTCCGGCTTACCGCACGGGCGACAGAGTCCGGCTGGAAAAGGGACAGCTGCTGTACCTCGGACGTATGGACAACGAATTTAAAATCAGCGGCTACCGGATTCAGCCAGGGGAAGTCGAAGCCCATCTTCTGGCGCAGCCGGACGTTGATGAAGCCTGCGTGCAGGGCATTGTTTACCCCAACGGCGTGCGGCGTCTGGTGGCATTTGTCGCCACGAAAGCCGGTGAGATTGATGCGCGTGCGCTGAAACAGCGTCTGGGCAGCGTACTGCCGCCAGCAATGATCCCGACCGATTATCGCGCCTTCCGCCAGTTGCCGAAAACTGGCTCCAACAAGGTCGATCGCAAGCGTCTATTAGCGGAATACCGCGACGAGGCACCGGCGCAGGCGTTAGCCAGCGAAACCGAGAATCGGGTTAGCGCCATCTGGCAGCAGATCCTCGGCGTGTCGGGGATCCAATCGCGGGATAACTTCTTCGAACTGGGCGGACAGTCGTTGCAGACCATCCAGATCGTCAACCGTCTGGCCGCTGAATTTTCCGTCAGCATCAAGGTGTCTGATGTGTTCGATCATCCCCAGCTCAGCGACTTCTGCCGCTATCTCGACGACCGGCTGTCACAGGATGAAAACAGCGTGGAAATGGTGTGGTAGGGAAAATGATGAACCAGGCACAACCTCTTCAGTTTGATTTCAGCGGCCAGACCGTCTGGGTCACCGGTGCGGCGAGCGGCATTGGCGAAAGCATTGCCCGCCAGTTTGTCACGCTGGGCGCGAACGTGATCGGCTTCGACCGCGCATTTCGACATTACGATCATCCGTTTACCTGCGTGACGCTGGATATCAGCAAACCGGACAGCGTGGCGGCGGTCTGTCGCCAGCAGTTAGCAGAAACGGGGCTCGACGTGCTGGTCAACGCCGCCGGGATTCTGCGCTTGGGCGACATCGACGCGCTGAGCGTGGACGACTGGCACCAGTGCATCAACGTCAACGCCTCCGGTGCGTTTTACCTGCTGAACGCACTGGTTCCGCATTTCAAGCAGCAGCGCCGTGGCGCGATTGTCTGTGTCGGCTCCAATGCTGCGCATGTCCCCCGTCTACAGATGGCGGCGTACTGCGCTTCAAAAGCGGCGCTCACCAGCCTGTCTCACTGTGCCGGTCTGGAGCTGGCACCTTACGGCGTGCGCTGCAATCTGGTGTCACCGGGATCGACGGATACGCCGATGCAGCGCGGCATGTGGCACAGCGCCGATGCCGAGCAGCGCACTATCGCGGGCTTTCCTGACCAGTACAAACTGGGGATTCCGCTGGGCAAGATTGCTCAGCCGGAAGAGATTGCCAATACCGTGGTTTTTCTGGCTTCCGATCTGGCCAGCCACATCACCATGCAGGACGTGGTGGTGGATGGCGGGGCAACGCTGACGGCCTGATTTGCTGAGAGAGTGACAAGTCATGAAAGATATCGTAACGCTGTTAAAGCAGTTGGAACGGCAGGGCGTTCGTCTGGCGTTGAATCCACAGGGGCAGTTGATTTCGCAGTCCAACAAAGACGCGATCACGGCAGACATCGGGCGCACGATTAAGGAAAACAAAGACGCCATTGTGCGCTGCCTGACGGCGCAGCAGGCGTTTGAGCGCCCCATCACGCCGCAAAATGCCACGTCTGGCCCGCTGTCGTCATCGCAAAGCGGACTGTGGTTTATCGAACAGTACGAAGAGCAGTCACACCTCTACAATATGCCGGTCTATTTTCGCCTGACCGGCACGCTGGATGTGGCGGCGCTGGAGTTTGCCTTTGACGCGCTGGCGCAGCGCCATGCCAGCCTGCGCACCCGCTTTGTGGTCAATGAACAGGGCAAGGGTGAACAGCGTATCGATGCCTATCAACCGTTTGTGATACAGCATGATGACTTCTCACCGCTGCCGGAAGCCGAGCGGGAAGCGCGCTTGCAGCAGCAGGTAAAAGCGGAAATCAGTCGCCCGTTCGATCTCACGGCGGGCGATCTCACCCGCGTGCGGCTGGTGAAAATGAGCGAGCGAGTGCACGTTCTGATGATCACCCAGCACCATATTATTTCCGACGGCTGGTCGGTGAAGAATATGTTTGCGGACTTCAAACCGGCTTTTCTGGCCTGTCAAAACCGCCAGCCTCATCCCGCCGAGCCGACGCAGCTTAACTATATTGACTACGCACATTGGTTCAATTCCGCCTCGTTTCTGGATTACCACAACGAGTTCAAACCGTTCTGGGTTGAGCGGCTGACGGGGATCCCTGAGGTGCACAGCCTGCCGCTGGATAAACCGCGTCCGGCACACCAGAACAGCGGTGGTGAGGTGATCTTCTCCGCGATCAACAACGATCTGTGGGATAAATTCAAACGCCTGTGCCAGCGCTACAACACGTCTAATTTTATCGGCTTGCATGCGGTGTTTTCCCTGATGCTGGCGCGGATCAGCGGCGAGAAAGATATCGTCATTGGTTCACCGCTGGCCTACCGCGAGCGGCCGGATATCGAAGATGTCGTCGGCTTCTTCGTTAACACCATCGTGCTGCGCACCCAGTTGCAGGACAGCCAGAGCTTTGTCGATTACCTGCAATACTGCCGTGAGCAGGATCTGTCAGCGTTCGATCATCAACTCTATCGTTTTGAAGCGCTGAGCGAGGCGATCGGTTCCGATCGCACCACCGCGATCAACCCGATCTTCCAGGTAATGCTGGTGTATCAGGCCAAAGTGGATTTTAACGATCTGATCCCCGGTTGTGATGCGGCGGAAGAAACGTCGCCGGTGCTGCCTGCCAAGACCGATATTTCGGTCAAGGTGACGGAGCTGATGGGCGAGGTGCGGCTGGACTGGCTGTTTGCCACTGCGCTGTTTGAGCGTCAGACGATCCAATATTACGCCGACCGTTTTATCCGGCTGATTGAGGCCGTGGTTGAGGCACCGGAAACCGATGTCTGGCATCTGCCGCTGATGGAAGCGGATCGCTTTGCCGCCATGCTGGCGGAAAGCCAGCAGCTACCGCGTAGCTATCCGCAGCCGCAGCTGACGGTAACCGACGTGATTGAAGCCATCGCCCAGCGCGATCCCCAGCAACTGGCGATAGCCTTTGATGGCGAACAGCGCACCGATACGCTGACGTATGCTGAACTGAACAGGCAGTCGAATCAGCTTGCGCACTGGCTGCACCGTCAGGGGCTGGGCGAACAGTCGCTGGTTGGCGTGCTGGCGAAGCGCGATCGCTATTTTGTCATTGCGCTGCTGGCCGTCTGGAAAGCGGGTGCTGCCTATGTGCCGTTGGATCCTGACTATCCGCCGGAACGGCTGCGCCACATCATTACCGATGCTAATCTTGCCGTCATTCTCGGCGGCGATGGGCAGCAGCTGGCACAGTGGTCTGCCGAACAGTGCATCGATCTGACCGATCCTACGGTTGTCGCGCAGTGGCACGATCTGCCGGGCGATCAACCGCCAGCCATTCTGCGCCATGCACAGCAACTGGCACAGGTGATCTACACCTCGGGATCGACCGGTCTGCCGAAGGGCGTCATGATCGAACACGGTTCGCTGATCAATCTGCTGGACGATCATCGCGATCGCATCGCGTTCACGCCGCGAAGCACCATGTTCAACTGCATGTCGCTCTCGTTTGACGCCGGTAACATGACGACGCTGTTGCCGCTGAGCAGCGGTGGCACGCTGGCGTTTGGCGAACCCAACGATCGGGCGATTGTGCAGGCCGAACAAGCGGGGGCGACGCATCTGATCCTACCGACGGCGCTGATGTCAATTCTCGATCCACTGCACGTTAACGGCATTCAGGCGATTGGCATGGGCGGTGAAGCTTGCCCGAACGCCGTGGTGGAAAACTGGGCCGATAAGGTCGCGCTGTACAACATGTACGGGCCGACGGAGTGTACCGTTACCGCGTTGAGCACCCGCCTGCGTAAAGGTCAGCCTGTGACCATCGGCAAACCCATCGCCCATATTCAGGCGTTGATTCTGGACGCAGCAGGACAGCTGTGTCCGGCGGGCGTGCCGGGTGAACTGTGTCTTGCGGGGCTTGGGTTGGCGCGCGGTTATCTCAACCAGCCGCAGATGACCGCCAGCCGCTTTGAGCACATCACGCTGAATGACGTGAACAACACCGAACAGAGCACGGCGACGCTGCGTATTTATCGCACGGGTGATAAGGCCAGACTGCTGAACAACGGCGACTATGAATACTGTGGCCGTATTGATGAGCAGATTAAGCTGCGCGGCTATCGCATTGAGCCGGGTGAAATTGAGGCACAGCTGGCGGCGGTATGTCCGTCGCTGAAGCAGATGAAAGTCGTCGTGGCACAGGTCGGAAACCGTCCGGCGCTGGTTGCCTATGGCACGGTGAAAGCGGGCAGCAGCACGCCGGAACCTGCCGCCGTGCTGATTGATGTCGCGAAGCACCTGCCGGAATACATGGTGCCGTTCCGACTGATTCTGCTCGAAGATATGCCGCTGACGCCAAACGGCAAGCTGGATACGAAACAGCTGCCGCCGGTGCTGGAGGCAAGTGAAGGCGACGGTGAAGCCGATAATCCGCTGGAAGCGGACGTACTGGCGATTTGGCGCAGCGTGCTGAATACGCCGCTGGGCGTCGAGGATGATTTCTTCCGCTTAGGCGGTGATTCCATCCTCAGTATCCAACTGACGACGCGCTTGCGCAGCGCGGGCTATGTTTGCACGGTGAAAGACGTTTTCGAAGCAAAAAGCGTGCGGCGTCTGTGTCGCGTGCTGGCGCAGAATAACCACGACACAGGAATTGTGGCGGAGCAGGGCACGCTGGAAGGCGAATTCGCGCTGCTGCCGATTCAGCGCTGGTTTGTGGAACAGCCATTGGCACGTCCTGAGCACTGGAATCAGGCTGCGATGATCCAACTGCCGGACGTGGATACCGAACGCCTTACCGCGATGTTGCAGGCGCTGATGGCGCAACATGACGCGCTACGTCTGGCCTGTGATGCCGACGGGCAGCGCTATCTGACGGATGTGCCTTGTCCTGCGGTGTTGACGCTGGATTATCGCCAGCTTGGTGACGACGGCCTGCAACAGGCGTTTACCGCGCTACAGAGTGAATTCGATCCCGCGCAGGGAAGAACGATGGCCGCCGCACTGGTGCGTCACCATCCGCAGGCAGACACGGCTGTGTTCCTCGCTTTCCATCATCTGGTGATTGATGCCGTCTCCTGGCGCATTCTGGTCGACGATCTGGAGCGGCTGTACCTCGGTGAACCGCTGCTGCCGAAAACGTCGAGCTATCGCCAGTGGGGGGCGGCACTGCAAAACTACGCCACACAACATGCGGAACAGCTGACGTACTGGCTGGCGCAGGAAGACGGCGTAGATCAGACGGCACTGCTGGCGGCGAAAGATCCGCAGGGCCTGGCTAGTGCTGCGATTCTGACGCTGGACGCGGAAACCACAGGCCAACTGGTGAGCGAGGCTAACCGTGCCTTTAATACCGACGTCAGCGATCTGCTGCTGGCGGCGCTGACCCGCACGCTAAACGATCTCGGCTGGGGCGACAAAGCGCGCATCATGCTGGAAGGGCACGGCCGCGAAGCGATTGAGCCGACGCTGGATGTCAGCCGCACGGTGGGGTGGTTTACCAGCACCTATCCGGTGTGTCTGCAAGATCGGTTCGACTGGGCTTCCTTGATTAAATCCAGCAAAGAACAGCTGCGTCAGGTGCCGGATAAAGGCGTTGGGTTTAACCCGCTGCGCTACCACCATCCGCAGGGCAATGCGCTGACGCTCTCGCCGATTGTATTCAACTATCTCGGGCTGTCGGTTCAGGCGGCTGGCGTGTGGCGTCCGGTGGATGTTGCGCCGGGAGGCTGCGTTTCGCCGGAGAATAAACCGGCGGAGATTATCAGCCTTCACGGCGGTATTGCGCGCGGACAGCTGACGCTGCGTCAGGTGGGTTGCCTCAACCAGCGCGACAGCGAACGTCTGATGGCGCGGTTCACGGAGAATCTGCGTGCGCTGACGGCAGCCTGTCTGGCACAGCTGCGTCACGGCACGGTCTTTACCCCCAGCGACTTCCCAGCGGTGACGCTGAGCCAGACGCAACTCGACAGCCTGTCGCAGCGTTATGACATCGACACGTTGCTGCCGCTGTCATCGCTCCAGCAGTCGATGCTGTATCACCGTCTACGCTGTCCGCAGGACGATGCTTATCATCTGCAAACGCCGATTCGCTACGCGCAGGCGCTGGACGTGGAAGGCTATCGTCAGGCATGGCAGCGTCAGATTCAGCGTTTCCCGGCGCTACGTGCCGCGCTGGAAAGCGAGTATGCCAGCGTGCAGGTGATTGTGACGCAGGCAGACCTGCCTTTCTACTATCAGGATGTGGCGCAGGAGGCCGACCCACTGGCTGTCATCGAACGCTATCGCCAGCAGGATTTACGCACCGGATTTAACTTGTCGCAGCCGCCGCTGTTGCGTATTGCCTGTTTCCGTTTGGGTGAGCAGGATTATCGGGTGCTCCTGAGCTGTCATCACAGCGTGATTGATGGCTGGAGTGGTCCGCAGCTGCTAGGCGCGGTGCATCGTGATTATCAGATGTTGATGAACGGCGAAACATTTATGCACGGCGAAACATCCGCGATTCAGGTGGATCGTGCTTATGTGGATTATGCGCGGCATGCCGTGGCGCAGCAGTCCGCTGTTGAGGCTTTCTGGCAGCAGCGGCAGCCGCTGCTGGCGCAGACGAACGATGTAGCGATGCTGTTTGCGGCGGCGGGGAAACGCGCCGATCTCAGCCAGCATCTTACGCAGGTTGAACCGCAGGTCACCGGCGTGAGCCTGAACGAACAGGATCAGGCGACGTTAACCGCTTTTGCCCGTGAGGTGGGCGTTACGCACAGCATTATCGCGCAATATGCCTGGCACCGGCTGCTGGCGCGGTCAACCGGTGATGCGGTCAGTATTGTCGGGAATGTGCTGTCGGGCAGGGAAAGTCCGGTGGAGGACGTGGCGAGCAGCGTGGGTCTGTACATCAACAGCCTGCCGCTGGCGCTGAGCTGGCAGCAGCTGGTATCGCTGCAACAGCATCTGGTGCAGTTGCAGAATGAGCTGATGGCGATGAACCAGCATGCTACGCAGTCGCTGATTGCGCTGACGGCCGGACGCTCGCGTCTGTTCAACAGCCTGTTTATTTATGAAAACTATCCTATTTATGAAAAGCAGCCCGGCGCAAAAGCAGAGCAGGGCCAATGCGCTGACGATCCGCATCGGCTATCTCCCGAGTTCTCCGCCGCCTATGAAAAAGTCGAGATGCCGCTGAATCTGGTGGTGCGTGAGCAGGCGGGCTGCATGCTGCTGCGTTTCGAGTTTGACGCTGATGTGCTGGACAGTGCGCAGGCGCGTCGGGTGCTGATGCGCTGGCATGACGAAGTGGTCGCACTAATCAATAGCTCACCGCAGCAGCCAGCCGAGATTATCGGGCATGAGAAAGCGACAGGCTCGGTGGTTGCGCAGAAAACGGTGGCAGATAGCGGTATTAGCCAGCCGGATACGCCGTCAGCCCAGTCGCTGCTGCGCGTGTGGGCGCAGGTGCTACATCTCAATGAATCCGGCCTCTGGTCGCAGACGTTGTGTGAAAGCGGTGTTGATTCGCTCCAGCGTATTGCGTTGGCACAGGCATTGAGCCGTGTGTTAGCGCAGCCGGTGAGTGTGGCGCTTTTACAACGCTACCCGTCACCGCAGGCGCTGAGCGGGTATCTGGCACAGTCGAGGGTTACCGCCAATGAGGAAACGCTGTCATGACAGGGAACGATGAAGCAGTGGGGAATCCGCTGGCGGATATCCAACAACCCACGGCCTTCGGGCAGCGGGCGGGAGCAGCGCACAGTGAACAGCGGCACAGCAGTGAATTGGTTAAGCACTATCCCACGTCGCTGGTGAGCGCGGCGTGGAGCTGGCTGCTGTACAAATACAGCGGTGAAGAGCAGGTGTGTGCGGCGCTCGTCACAGGCGATCTTCCTGACAGCGTAAGGCCGCTGATCGTGCATTTTCAACAGCGCGATCGTCTCGTCAGCGAGTGGATCGCCGCCGTGGGATCGTCATGCGATCCGCAGTCTGCGCCAGAGATTCCGGCCGCAGATACCCAGCATGCGCTGTTTAGCAGCCTGCTGATCGTGGGGGAGAGGGCATCGTTACCTGCCGTAGCTCAGAATGTGGCGCTCATCGTGCAGGTTCAGCACGATCGGGTCATTCTGACCGCGCCTGATGGGCAGTTCGACAATCGGCAGCTACAGCGTATTGCCTGCGATCTCACGCAGCTACTTGATGGCCTGCTGACACAGCGCTGGGAGCGTCTGGCGCAGATTCGCTTCAGTCCGCAGGTGGCACCGCTACCGCACAGGGCGACGACGCTCGCGCTGCACGATGAACTGCTGGCGCGTCTTACTGAGGAAACTCGTCAGGATCGTGTGGCGATCGCCTTTCAGGAACGCGAAATTCGCTATCGGGAACTGCTGCAACGCGTGGCGCTGATTCAGCAGGCGCTGGCGGCGCAAGGGGTGACGGCCGGTCAGCGCGTGGGGCTGCACCTTAGCCGTCAGCCTGACACCGTGGCGGCGCTGCTGGCCTGCCTGTTTTCTCAGGTGACGTTTGTGCCGCTGGAGCCGGATTTTCCGGGAGAGCGTCTACAGGCGATTCAGCAGGAAGCGGCGCTGGCAGCGGTCTTGCAGGACGGCTATACCGGCGGTTCGCTGGCGTTTGATTGCCCGATACTGAACCTGTGTGATTTACCGTATGCCGCCAGCGATTCCACGGCGAGCATACAGTTGGCGCGGATCGGTGGGCCGGAAACCGCGGCCTACATGATGTTTACCTCCGGTTCGACGGGGAAACCAAAGGGCGTGGTGATTGGTCAGCGGGCGCTGCAAACCTTTATTCATGCCAGCGTAGATCGGCTGGCTTTAACGGATAACGCCAACTGGCTGCTGATTACCACGCTGGCGTTTGATATCTCCATGCTGGAAGTGTTTGCGCCGCTGTGGGTTGGCGGCGTGCAGCATCTGACTACGCATGAGGAATACAAAGATCCGCAGGCGGTCGCGGCCTATTTGCAGGCTAGGCCTGAGATCAACGTATTGCAGGCCACGCCCGCGTTTTGGCGAATGATGTTCAAGGCGGGCTGGCAGGGCAAACCCGATCTGGTGGCGCTGTGCGGCGGTGAAGCGCTGGATCTGCGACTGGCGCAGCGTCTGGTCAGCCGTTGTAAGACGCTGTGGAATTGCTATGGACCAACCGAAGCGACAATTTGGTCGCAGATGGCGCAGATTGACGGCGCGGCATTGGAGAACCAGCACACGGTCGCGCTGGGCAACACGCTGGCGGGCTACCAGCATCTGGTGATCGATGACGATCGTCATCCGCTGTCGGAAGGGATGGTCGGCGAACTGTGCATTCTCGGTGAAGCGCTGAGCAGCGGATACTGGCAGCGTGACGATCTGACGCAGGATCGTTTTATTCAGCAGGCGGAGTCTGGACAGCGAATGTACCGCACCGGGGATAAAGTCCGGCTGCTGGCGGACGATCGCTATCAGTATCTGGGGCGTTTCGACGATCAGGTGAAGTTACGGGGATTTCGCATCGAGTTAGGGGAGATCGAGGCGCAATTGAAGCGGATCGAGCAGGTGCAGGATGCGGCCGTCAAACTTCAGGGTGAAGGGGATGAGGCGGTGCTGGTCGGCTACGTGGAATATAAACCCGGCTCGGAGATGACTAAACTGGCGTTGCGTAAACAGCTGCATCAGTTCTTACCGGCTTACATGGTGCCGGGACGCATTGTGGTGCTCGACAAGCTGCCCAAAACTGGCAGCGGTAAGGTCGATCGCAAGCGCCTGACGGATGTCTGATCGTAAGTGGGGCAGCGGTGCTGCCCTTTCACCGCGATTAGCGGTTTCCTGGTCACATTCTATGTGAATGCGGAGACGGTTTCGTGCGCCACAATACTGCTATTCTCATGCTACCTCGTAGCACGCGCCCGACACAGGGCGGCTCAGTTGCCGTCGCCCTGTGAACCCTGGCTTCCGGCTAAATTATGTCGCTGCGCGATGCCTTCGTCGGTATCAGGCTTAGAGGACCGCTTGCGACACGTTCCATACGTGGCGCAAGCTTTCGCCGCGTCCATGCGGCTCATCCTAAGCCTGCTATCTCCTCAGCATAATTTTTACGCCGGGTAACGATCCCTCCCTGTTCCATCGCTATATTATTTTTATATAAAACAGCATGATGATAAGGGGAAGTCGCGGTTTACTGGTGCTCCTGACGGGCGTCATCGCCAAACGTAATTGAACGTCCACGTGCATCCATTTTTGCTTTATCGCGGTTGAAGCCCATTTTGGCGCGAACGCCGCCCAGCATGCGGCTTCGTTGATAGATTTGATAAAGACGATAGTTATGCCGCTACATCACAAGTCAAACCTCAACTTGCTTCAGCGTGAATCTTTTGGACGTTACAATAGTTATAATCGTTACTATATTTGATAAATTTCAAATAGTTATAACAGTTAAGATATTTGTAAGTTTTAGGGGATTCTGACTTTAAAGCCATATCCAGAAGTGAGTTCTTCGCTTAGCGAAGAGCCGATGTTCCGGAGGAATTTAAAATCCGGAACATCGGACATTTATCATATTTGTGCTAATTCAGCGGGAAATAGTGAGCATAACATTCGTTAATACTCACTATGAAAAGTAGTCCGCCAGGCTAGCTACCTACACGACTCTCGTCGCACTACATCATGCCGCCCATACCACCCATGCCGCCCATACCACCAGCGCCACCTAAGTCAGGTGCATCGCTTTTCGGCAGGTCGGTAACCATACATTCGGTGGTGATCATCAGACCGGCAACGGAAGCCGCGAACTGCAGCGCAGAACGGGTGACTTTGGTTGGATCCAGGATACCGAAGTCGATCATGTTGCCGTATTCTTCCGTTGCTGCGTTGTAACCGTAGTTACCTTCGCCCGCTTTAACGCTGTTCGCAACCACAGATGGCTCTTCGCCAGCGTTGGAAACGATCTGACGCAGTGGTGCTTCCATCGCGCGCAGCGCAACTTTGATACCCACGTTCTGGTCTTCGTTTTGAGCAGTCAGAGAAGCCAGTTTGGCTGCAACGCGAACCAGCGCAACACCACCACCCGCAACCACGCCTTCTTCTACCGCGGCGCGAGTCGCAGCCAGGGCATCTTCAACGCGTGCTTTCTTCTCTTTCATTTCAACTTCAGTTGCTGCGCCAACTTTGATAACGGCTACGCCGCCAGCCAGTTTAGCCACACGCTCTTGCAGTTTTTCTTTGTCGTAATCAGACGTTGCTTCTTCAACCTGCTGACGGATCTGAGCAACACGGCCCTGGATCGCAGCTTCTTCACCCGTACCATCGATGATGGTAGTGGTGTCTTTGTTGATCACAACGCGTTTTGCCTGACCCAGATCTTCCAGCGTCGCTTTTTCCAGCTCCAGACCGATCTCTTCAGAGATAACGGTACCGCCAGTCAGCGTCGCGATATCTTGCAGCATTGCTTTACGACGGTCGCCGAAGCCCGGTGCTTTCACCGCAGCAACTTTAACGATGCCACGCATGGTGTTAACCACCAGCGTTGCCAGCGCTTCGCCTTCAACATCTTCAGCAACGATAACCAGCGGTTTGCCGGCTTTCGCTACGGCTTCCAGTACTGGCAGCATTTCGCGGATGTTGGAGATTTTTTTATCAGCCAGCAGGATGAACGGGCTTTCCAGTTCTACAGCACCCGTTTCCGGCTTGTTGATGAAGTACGGAGACAGGTAGCCACGGTCGAACTGCATACCTTCAACCACGTCCAGCTCGTCTTGCAGACCGGTACCTTCTTCAACGGTGATCACGCCTTCTTTACCGACTTTGTCCATGGCTTCGGCAATCATTTTGCCTACGGTTTCGTCGGAGTTAGCAGAGATGGTACCAACCTGAGCGATAGCTTTAGAGTCAGAGCACGGTACAGACAGTGCTTTCAGCTCTTCAACAGCAGCGATAACGGCTTTATCGATACCGCGCTTCAGATCCATCGGGTTCATGCCCGCTGCAACAGCTTTCAGGCCTTCAGTGATGATAGCCTGCGCCAATACGGTTGCGGTCGTGGTGCCGTCGCCTGCTGCGTCATTCGCTTTAGAGGCAACTTCTTTCACCATCTGTGCGCCCATGTTCTCGAACTTGTCTTCCAGCTCGATTTCACGCGCAACAGATACGCCGTCTTTAGTAATGGTCGGTGCACCGAAGGATTTATCCAACACGACATTACGGCCTTTCGGGCCTAGGGTAACCTTCACTGCATCAGCCAGTACATTTACGCCGCGCAGCATTTTCACGCGAGCGTCATTACCGAATTTTACGTCTTTAGCTGCCATGGTCTATTTCCCTCAAATTCTTTCAGTTCAGATGATTACGCGCAATTACGCTTCAACAATTGCCAGAATGTCGCTTTCAGACATGATCAACACTTCTTCGTTATCAATCTTCTCTGCTTTCACGCCATAGCCATCATTGAAAATAACGATGTCGCCAACTTTCACATCCAGCGGCTTCACTTCGCCATTTTCCAGGATACGTCCGTGACCTACGGCCAGCACTTCACCGCGGGTAGATTTACCAGCAGCGGAACCAGTCAGTACGATACCGCCAGCAGATTTTGACTCAACTTCTTTGCGCTTGACGATCACGCGGTCATGCAATGGACGAATATTCATTGATAGCTCTCCTTTGAGAAAGTCCATATCGGTTTAGGATAAACGCCGACTATGTCTTCATAACAACTATGTTTCATAACGATTATGCTTTTCATAATCGGCCTTGTGGTGTTCTAAGTGGGGGCGTTTCACCGCCCTTCAAGGGAAAAAATTCATTTTTTTTGCGTTAGGCGTCGGCCTATCGCTGACATCTGATAAAAAATAAGGATTATCAATATGATAATCCTTATCTGCTTTTCAATTCGTCTTGACGTTAACGGTTGTCATTATCGTCACGGTGTTCAATATTTGTGCTTGCGCCATCTTTGCGCTGGTATTCACCTTCAAAGGTGTTACCGCCGGAAGACGACGCACCAGGGCCTGATCCAGGACCAGAACGCCAGACATGCAAGTGAGGCATCAGTTTGAGCGTCAGCCTTTTCTGCACCGGCGGTAGCAGCAACAGCAGCCCCAGAAAGTCAGTCAGGAAGCCCGGAATCAGGAGCAGGAAGCCCGCCAGCACCAGTGAAACGCTTTTTACCATCTCAGCCGCTGGGCTTTCACCTGCCGCCATTTTCTGCTGCATCTGCACCAGCGTTTTCATCCCCTGATTACGCACCAGCGAGACGCCCACGCAGGACGTGAAGACAACCAGCAACAGCGTCATGGCGACGCCAAGCACCTCAGCCACCTGAATAAACAGCGATATCTCGATGTAAGCCAAAAGAAAAATAAGTAATAACGGTAACCAGCGCACCCGGTACTCCTGTGTGTTTTACGCGTACTGTTTTAATAAAAACGTCTGTTAATAAGAACGTGTTAAGCCATCGCTATTGAAAACCCAGTACGCTTTACTCCCCATCGGATTTACTACCAATGGGTTAGGTAAAATGCGCGCCTGCTCTGCGATCCGGCACATCATGATTTACTGAAATGGGTACGGCTTTGCGCATTTTCAAGCCGCCGCCCTACGATTATTGTTCTAAAATAGTGACGCGTGACTACAGTCACAGTTCATTTACCGTCGTGGTAGAGAACGCCAGTATAGTGATCTAAACACCTGTTTTTCGCTGTCGTAACGACATATCCTCACGGCAATGGATTCCTGGTTGGTCAAACATCCCGAGACTATTGCCGCGATAAGACGGTTTATCCGAGACCACATTGTTTTTAAAGATAATGGTTTTTCGAGATAATGGTTTTTCGAGATAACGCCGCCCGACACACCAGCCCACAACGTCTAATTGCATCACTAGTCGCACAACAGGATAGGCACGCTCATGTCAGAAAACATCCGTATTGAAGAAGACCTGTTAGGCACCCGAGAAGTTCCCGCAGACGCGTATTATGGTGTTCACACGCTGCGCGCTGTCGAAAATTTCTATATCAGTAACAATAAAATCAGTGACATACCCGAGTTCGTGCGCGGTATGGTCATGGTGAAGAAAGCCGCGGCGCTGGCGAACAGAGAGCTGCAAACTATCCCGAAAAAAATCGCCGACGTCATTATCCGCGCCTGCGATGAAGTGCTGAATAACGGCAAATGCATGGATCAGTTCCCGGTCGATGTCTATCAAGGGGGCGCGGGCACGTCGGTTAACATGAATACCAACGAAGTATTAGCCAATATTGGCCTGGAGTTAATGGGCCACCAGAAAGGCGAATACCAGTATCTAAACCCTAACGATCACCTGAATAAATGCCAGTCCACCAATGATGCCTACCCCACCGGATTTCGTATCGCGGTCTACGCGGCCGTACTGAAACTGACGGAGGCGATAGCGAAGTTGAGCGATGGGTTCGAGCGCAAAGCCAAAGAGTTTGAAGACGTGCTGAAAATGGGCCGCACCCAGTTGCAGGACGCCGTACCGATGACGCTCGGCCAGGAATTTCATGCATTTAACGTGCTGTTGCAGGAAGAAATCAAAAACCTGCTGCGCACGTCGGAACTGCTGCTTGAAGTCAATCTGGGCGCGACCGCAATCGGTACGCGCCTGAACACGCCAGACGGCTATCAGCAATTGGCGGTTCAGCGTCTGGCGGAAGTCAGCGGCCTGCCGTGTGTGCCAGCAGAAGATTTGATTGAAGCCACGTCAGACTGCGGTGCCTATGTGATGGTGCACAGTTCGCTGAAGCGTCTGGCCGTGAAGCTCTCAAAGATCTGTAATGACCTGCGCTTGCTCTCTTCCGGTCCTCGTGCAGGCCTGAATGAAATCAACCTGCCGGAGTTGCAGGCAGGTTCTTCAATCATGCCAGCTAAGGTGAATCCGGTCGTGCCGGAAGTCGTCAACCAGGTGTGCTTCAAGGTCATCGGTAACGACACCTGCGTCACGATGGCATCAGAAGCCGGGCAATTACAGTTAAACGTGATGGAACCGGTGATCGGTCAGGCGATGTTTGAATCGACCCACATTCTGACCAATGCCTGCTACAACCTGCTGGAAAAATGCGTCAACGGCATCACCGCCAATAAGAGCGTGTGCGAAGCCTATGTCTTCAACTCCATAGGGATTGTGACGTACCTGAATCCGTTCATCGGCCACCACAACGGCGATATCGTCGGCAGAATCTGTGCAGAAACGGGGAAAAGCGTGCGTGAAGTTGTCCTGGAGCGCGGCCTACTCACGGAAGCCGAGCTGGATGACATTTTCTCCATCCAGAACCTGATGCATCCGGCGTACAAAGCTAAACGCTACACCGATGAAAACGATCTTCCCTAACACCAACACCTAATACCAACAGGCACGTCCGTTCACGAAGAACGCCGTGCCTTTATTTTTTGCTGCATACAGCCATAAGAATAAGTTATGAAATTTTTATTATTAATTAAGGAGCATAGTCATGCTTGGTCTTGAGTTACTGATCGTTCTGCTCGCCATCTATTTGGGGGCGAGGCTAGGAGGCATCGGCATTGGTTTCGCCGGGGGCCTTGGGGTGCTTGTTCTTACACTGGGGTTTCAGATAAAGCCCGGCGTCATCCCTTTTGATGTCATTGAAATTATCATGGCCGTTATCGCCGCCATCGCCGCCATGCAGGTGGCGGGCGGAATGGATTATCTGGTCAGTCTGGCGGAGAAACTGCTGCGTAAGCACCCGAAATACGTCACCTTTCTCGCGCCGCTGGTCACCTACTTCATGACGATTCTGGCCGGAACCGGACACACCGCGTTTTCCACCCTGCCCGTTATCGCCGAAGTTGCCAAAGAGCAGGGGATTCGCCCTTCTCGTCCGCTTTCGATTGCCGTCGTTGCCTCGCAAATCGCGATTACCGCCTCGCCGATCTCGGCGGCGGTGGTGTTTGTTGCCGGTATTCTTGAGCCGCACGGGGTCAGCTATTTGCTGCTGTTAGGCATCTGTATTCCTACCACGCTGGCCGCGATCATGCTGACGGCGATTGTGACCAACTTTCTGGGTAAAGAGCTGAAAGACGATCCGATTTATCAGGAACGTCTGAAAAAAGGTGAAACCACGCTGCGCGGTAATAGCCAGCATGAGGTCAAACCGGGTGCCAAACTTTCCGTGATGCTGTTTCTGATCGGCATCGTCGCTGTCGTTCTGTATGCCACGGCGATCAGCGGCACGGTTGGGCTGATTCAGAATCCGGTTCTGCCACGTAACGAAGCGATTGTGGTCTTTATGCTGACGATCGCTACGCTGATTTGCATCACCTGCAAAATCGACACCTCTCGCATCCTCTCTGCCAGCACGTTTAAGTCCGGCATGAGCGCCTGTATCTGCGTGATGGGTGTGGCCTGGCTGGGCGATACCTTTGTTAAAGCACACATTTCCGATATTCAGGATACCGCTGGTGCGCTGCTGCAAAGCTACCCGTGGATGCTGGCCGTCGTGCTGTTCTTCGCCGCGACACTGCTTTACTCGCAGGCGGCAACGGCAAAAGCACTGATGCCTGCTGCGCTACTGCTGGGTGTGTCTCCGGTCACGGCCGTAGCGTCTTTTGCTGCCGTTTCCGCGCTGTTCGTACTACCAACTTATCCGACGCTGTTAGCCGCCGTGGAGATGGACGATACCGGCTCAACGCGCATCGGCAAGTTTGTGTTTAACCACTCCTTCCTGATTCCGGGCGTGATGGCGATTACGCTGTCGGTGATATTTGGCTTTATCCTCGGCAGCATCCTGATCTAAAGATTGCCTTTCAGGCAGTCCCTCGCGGATCGGCTTAACTCGTCGATCCGCCGCATTCCCTTCAAACAATAAAGCAAGGTATAGTGTGGCTCTGGTTGTCTGGAATTTGTTCATCTGACACGGAGGATGTGATGTCTGACCGCCCGCTTTGCGATGCTGTCGTTATATTATGTACCGCACCTGATGACGCCTGCGCGCAACGGCTTGCCGACTCGCTGTTGGAAACGCGG
The DNA here is from genome assembly GCF_014946775.2 of Pectobacterium quasiaquaticum. Lineage (NCBI taxonomy): Bacteria > Pseudomonadati > Pseudomonadota > Gammaproteobacteria > Enterobacterales > Pectobacteriaceae > Pectobacterium > Pectobacterium quasiaquaticum. The sequence continues at coordinate 557,073 of NZ_CP065177.1, forward strand.
CTCGCCGCCTGCGTCACCCTGCTGCCCGGCGCACGTTCGCTCTACTACTGGGAAGGCAAGCTCGAACAGCAATCAGAAGTACAAATGCTGATAAAAAGCGATACCTCACATCAGCAAGCCCTGCTGACTCACCTGAAACAACAACACCCTTACGATACGCCGGAGCTGTTAGTTCTGCCGGTATCCGGGGGCGATAGCGATTATCTGACATGGCTCAACGCATCTTTACGCTGATTTTCCTGTTATGGACGGCTTTCGGCACACCCAATGTGGCCGCCTCTTCTTTCGGTCAGAAACTGTTTGGCAACAGCACGACGTCACGCTTTCTGCCGGTCGATAGTGCTTTCGCCTTTGAGTTTCAGCAGCAGGATAACCAGCTCAACCTGCGCTGGGATATCCATCCCGATTACTACCTGTACCGCGCGCAAATCAAGATCGAAGGGAACGGTGCCACGTTTGGCAAGGTGGAACTGCCACAGGGTGAAAGCCATAACGACGAATTCTTCGGTCAGGTCTTTATCCTGCGGGATCGGCTGGCGCTAATGGTTCCGATTCAACAGGCCGAAAGCGGCGCGACGGTTAAAGTCATCTATCAAGGCTGCGCCGATGCGGGTTTCTGCTATCCGCCGGAAACGCGAGTTGTTCCTCTCAGTCAGGTGCTGGCTAACTCAGGCACAGACACAGCGAATACCGCATCAGCCCAGACGCCACAGACTACGCCGATGCCGTTCTCGCCGTGGTGGGCGCTGTTGATTGGTATCGGTGTCGCCTTTACACCTTGCGTCCTGCCGATGTACCCGCTGATTGCCAGCCTGGTGCTGGGCAGAAAAGAGCAGTTGACGCCGCGTCGAACGCTGCTGCTGTCTATGACCTATGTGCAGGGCATGGCGCTGACCTACACGCTGCTCGGGCTGGTTGTCGCCGCCGCCGGATTACGCTTTCAGGCCGCGCTCCAGCATCCCTATATTTTGATTGGTCTGTCGGTGATGTTTGCCGCACTCGCGCTGTCCATGTTTGGCCTGTATACGCTCCAACTCCCGTCCTCGGTACAAACCCGACTGACAGAGTGGAGCAACCGTCAGCAAGGCGGCTCCGTCACTGGCGTATTCTGCATGGGCGCGCTGGCTGGGCTGATTTGTTCCCCCTGCACCACGGCGCCGCTCAGCGCCATCCTGCTTTATATCGCCCAGAGCGGCAACATGCTGGCAGGTGGCGGCACGCTTTATCTCTACGCGCTCGGCATGGGCTTACCGCTCATTCTGGTCACGCTGTTTGGCAACAAACTGCTGCCGCGCAGCGGCCCGTGGATGCAGTACGTTAAGGAAGCGTTTGGCTTCATCATTTTGGCACTGCCCGTCTTCCTGCTTGAACGCATTCTGGGTGAAACGTGGGGAATGCGGCTGTGGAGCGCACTGGGCATCGCCTTCTTCGGCTGGGCGCTCATGCTGACGCTGCGCAGTAGCAAAGGCTGGATGCGTGGCGTACAGCTACTGCTGCTGCTGGCAGGCATGGTGATCAGCGCCAAGCCGCTGCAAGACTGGGTATTTCCTCCGGCTGGCGTGGTGCAAGCTCATACCTCAGCACTGAACTTCGCCCCTGTCGCCAATATTGCCGATCTCAACAGTGCGCTGGCAAAGAGCGCTCAGCCTGTTATGCTCGATCTTTACGCTGACTGGTGTGTTGCCTGCAAAGAGTTCGAGAAATACACGTTCAGCGACCCAGCGGTGCAGAACCATCTGTCGCGCATCACGCTGCTACAGGCGGACGTCACCGCTAACCGCGAAGAACAAAACGCGCTGCTGAAAAAGCTACAGGTTTTAGGGCTGCCGACCATCGTATTCTTTGACGCTCAGGGGAAAGAAATACCCGGCTCGCGCATCACCGGTTTTATGAATGCTGAACAATTTCAGGCACATTTACAGAAGTTCAGCCCATAAACAACACGTTATATGTGCTTCTGGAGGAGACCTAATGCAACGGGAAGACGTTCTTGAACATGCGCTTACTCTGCTGGAGCAGCACGGCTTTGCCATGACGATGCTGGATATGCTGGCGGAGAAACTGGAGGTTCCCGTAGGGGAACTGACGCCATTCTGGCCGGATCGGGAGGCACTGCTGTACGACGGCCTGCGCCATCATAGCCAGCAGGTCGATACCTGGCGGCGTCAGCTTCTCTTGGACGACGAGAAAAGCATCGAGCAAAAGCTGCTGGCGCGCTATCAGGTGCTACATGAGTCGGTGAATCAACAGCGTTATCCAGGCTGCTTGTTTATTGCCGCGTGCAGCTTCTTCCCTGATATCAACCACCCTATTCACCAAATTGCGGAACAGCAGAAGCAGGCATCTTACCAATACACTCGCGACTTGCTGGAAGAGCTGGAAACCGACGATCCCGAGATGGTGGCACAGCAGATGGAATTGATTCTGGAGGGCTGCCTGAGCAACCTGTTGGTCAAGCGTCAGGCTGCCAGCATCGCCACTGCCCAGCGGCTGGCAGAAGATGTTTTACGCTTTGCACTGTGCCGCAAAAATGGTGCGTTGACCTAAGCGAGCATGCCTGCCCAGGCGGAAACGAACAGGCGCTGAAAGCGCACCATGACAACGGTGGTGCGCTTTCGCTAAACGGAGCTGGATAAGCCAGGCGTGCGGAGCCAGATGAAATTGACGTTTAAAGCACGTGTCAGCGTGAAGCGATCGGTGCCCGTCTCTCGCGCGAGGTCAGACAGAGCGATATTTTCACCGTCGTGGATTTCACCTAGCTCCAGTAAAAAGGCATCACTAGGACGACAATGATGTCGTTCACGACGGCAGTGAAATTGCTGCGTACCGGAAAGGGTCACCCCACGAGGTAGCTGTCGTACCAGTGTGGATCATAGGCGTGCCCTTCAAAATGTGCCTTGATCGTTTCAATCCCCCAATCTGCATGCTGACGTAGCTCAAGCCAGTTGTTCGCCATCTCGTCCCCCTCTTTTCACTATCAGCATTGCCCGTTCATACGCATCAACCTGGAAGATTTGTGCAAAATAGACGCCTACCCGAACAGATTGCCGTAAACTTAAGCAGTTGAACGGTTTTTCCCTAAATAGGGTTGACGATAATACGGGATTAAGGTTTAATGCGCCCCGTTGCCCGGATAGCTCAGTCGGTAGAGCAGAGGATTGAAAATCCTCGTGTCCTTGGTTCGATTCCGAGTCCGGGCACCACTTGCATCAAAGCACGCTGGTTAAGAATGAAAAGCTTAACGGGCGGTTAATACAGGGTTCGGTCATAAAATCGTTCCTGTGCAGAGATAATCGAAAGGCTGCACTGTGAATAAGAACTAAAATCCTCAAGATAGGGAATCTGCTGCTAGGCAAATTCCCTTTTCTCGTTCCCGTGTATGGTTACAGTGAATTACATTACTGTCAAGTCATGTAAAACGGGTTGCGCATAAATATCCGTATGTAACGCCAGCTCTTTTTCCAGTGTTCGTCCCACGATCTCCATGTCCAGCTCGACATATTCCATTGTCGTACTCACATTTCGATGCCCCAGCAGATCCTTGACCAGCAGCAAATTACGCTCCGGTGCTTTCATCAACTCCGTAGCCAACGTATGACGGAAACGATGTGCTGGCACCAGAAATCCACAATCTCGGGACAATCTGGTAATGCCTCCAATTAGTAGAACATATATTTTTCGATGAAGGCTCCAATGACTTTTTCGTGGATTTCTATTGAGCGCGAGAAGCAAATCGTTTTGCGAGCCAGCCTCTTGATTCGCGTACGGAGAGTCAGGTTGTTACGCTCAATGCGCTGCGTAAAGATTTTACCCGTCAGATGCTTATCCCTCGGCACCTCTCTGGCATAGCTGCCCCATCACTGGTTATCATGCCAATGCTGAACGGCGTCAAAAGTGCCAGCAACTCCCGACATGTATCATCGGTACGTGGACCGAAGGTGTAGGCCAGTACACCACCGGTTTTGGTGTTGTAAGCGTACCAGAGCCAGTGTTGTCGCGCCTTACTGCCAACGAAGCTCCACTGTTCATTAAATTCACATATGAGTGCCACATCCGCATGGGCAACCGGAGATGACGTTATTCGTTTCGGCGCGAGTTTTTTAACGTGCGAATACGGTGTTAATACCGACGTTGAGTGTCCTTGCCGTATCTCGGACGCCCGCTCCGTTGAAGGCCATTTCGGTAATTTGCTCTTTGACACTGGGCTTACGGGCTTCATAGGTATAAGTGAGGAGGAACACGCGGTAGCAATCGCGGTAGCGAAACCGATCACGGCCTTTAGGGTTCTGCCCATGTCGGTAAACCAGAGCAGACTGACAACGGGGACAATGAACAGTAACGCTGGCCATAAGAAAACCTCAAAAGCGAGCAGTATAAGTCAATTCAACCAATTAGAGTCATTACCGTCTTGTCATCAGTCTCCACCGTTTAAGAGAAATCTCAAAATCAGGTGGTTATTCTGCCGACAAGCCTAAACAGGACAACGCTAAACTAAAAACGAGCTCAGAAAAGAAAAACGCTGGCCGAAGCCAGCGTTAGTGTCCCATTGCTACATGGAAAAAGTTAATTTGGCCAAAAATCGGCGTACAACACCTCTTCTACCGTCCAGATTTGTTCATCAGGCAGGTTTTCAAGCTGTGTTTCCGACGCAGCAATAGCCACGGCTTTAGACCAGATCACATCATACCAATCAGGATCATTCAGTTTGGTTTTCAGGCTGGGAGACTCTTTCAACGCATACGCAACATCTTTGCGCTGTGCCTTAATCGTCTTTTCCCAGCTCGAACCACGGCGTTCCGGTTGATATTTCCATTTCAGCAGGTGAGCAATCAAGACAGCCATGCGGTTTGCCAGCTCCCGTTGTTCGCTCTTACCCACGTCTGCAATCTCCTCCGCGATATTCTCGCAGTCGATCTCTGAAAATTTACCGGAGCGTAAAAGTTCAGCCTGCTCATTAGACCAGGCGACAACATCAGTCTCGTATCGAGTATGAATAGTCATTTTACCCCCGAAGAATCACAGAAAAAGTAAGTGTTTTACTAAGTCTGTCATGTAAGAAAGTACCCGTCAATTTAGCTAGCAAGAGCAAGAATTTCCGGATGCTGCCGCCAGTGCCGATCGACATCAGCAAGCAATAGAGTGTTTGCCTTATCTCTCATTCGTTCCGCGGTCGAATAATTATCCCATGATGCTTCAATCGCTGCTTCTTTGCGGAGTTCTTCACATTGGGAATACAATTGATTCGCCTCAACATCACTAGAAACAGGCGGAGTCCACAGAATACCATCGCCAGTTCACTGGGGTTCATCGTGTGTACAACCCCAGTACGTAGCCCGGAAAGCAACGGCATGGCAGAATCGTTCGTCAAGACGTTGAAGCGGGATTACGTCTACGTAAATGACCTGCTGGATGCAGTATCAGTGATGGAAAAAATGGCAGAATGGATGGAGGACTATAATAACCTGCATCCGTACAAGGGGCTGAATATGAAATCCCCACGCGAATATCGCGATGCCATGTTAGCTGTTAATTAGCCGTGTCCGTTTTAGTAGGGGCAACTCCAGGAAGTGATGAGAGCAACGGTATTTAATTATATCGAGTGCGATTATAATTGCTGGCGCCGACATAGTGCTTGCGGGGGGCTTAGCCCGGAACAATTTGAAAACCAGAACCTCGCTTAGGGCTGTGTCCACAATTCGTGCGTAAGATCAAGGAAGTAAAAACGCCCTGAGAGGACATCAAGGCGTTATGGAATTAATTTTAATTTTTACGGCTAATTTATTTCAAAGCTAATTTATAGTGCGACACTTAAATAATAAGCATCGCACTATTTCACATTATCTAAAATAAAATCACAGCCTATCGTGAAGCACTCAAAGGAATCTCTGGATCCGGTTCGTGAGTCATTCGATTACGTAAATCACGACGAATAATCTCAATAGACCAGAACCAAATGAGATGGCCCACGATTTCTGATACGTGCTCATACCAAGGGAGAACAAACAGAGATGGCGTAAGCCCCATCAATGGGAAGGAAATCATATGAACAAACAGTTGAGCCAGCGCACCAGCAAACAGACCTTGCCATAATTTTATTTTAGGAAATACTTCCGCAACAACGCAATAACCTAAAGCAAAAACAATAGAGAAAATAATATGTGTCACACCAACCCAGTTGAATACGTGGCCGGCAAAGGTATAAACCGCCGAATTAGGGTCAACAACCCCAAGCCAATCGCGTAAAAAGATGTAGGGAGGGTTAAGAAAATTACGAGAGCAATCAATGTGCTCGGCAGCTCTAATCAGTGATTCAGGTGCGCAAGCACTGGTGAACATATCTGTGGGGCTACGTGGAGGAAGCGGATTTTCTGCCCCCCACTTTACGAAAGATGAAACAATGCCTGCAATCAAACCAATAAAAGCAGCTAATCCATAGCGTCTCCGAGATGGAGGTGTTTGTTCAAAAAAGTTCATTTTTTTACCAATCTAACCATTAAAGGTTATAGTCTTACATAGACATCATGTACTTATAAAGAGGTTAATTGATATATCGAACAATCTCTCTAGCATATTTTGTTATTAGCAATGTGGTTTTAAATTTTTATCACACAGCAAAATGATGACGTTAGTTGATTTTTTGTGAATTTTTTATTCAAAAATGAAAGAAAGATTCAATAAAATATACAAAATGTATATTTATTACGAGAGAAATGAATACAACTCACCAATAAATAGCCGATAAAAAATAGTTTAGGGCGGATTCGACCCTGTACATAAATTTGTGTAATTGCCTGATTTTGATATGTTCAATCTAACATCAAAAGCAGATTGCTTTATGGACGAAAAACCGTTATTACGGGCGATGATCCGCTGGAATTGTGTACTCCGCGCGATCGCCGCTGCATTTAAAGCGTTGTATGGTGCTGATGTCCCACATTCGCTGAGCTCAAAGGTCACTAATGCGGTTACGGACAGGTTGTTGAATGGCAGATTTATCCACTGAATTCCATTTAACTCATTGTTTTTTTAATTTATTTTCCTCATGATCCGACAGTGTAGCCGAGTGATCAATAAATCGGTGTTCCTTGCACTGGGGATTAACATTGCAGGCCAGCAAGCGTTGCTGGGTATGTGACTGGCTGAACACGAAGGTGCAACGTTCTGGCTTAACGTGCTGACAGAGCTGAAAAATCACGGCCTTAACGATATTCTCATCACCTGTGTTGATGGACTGAAAGGGTTCCCTGACGCCATTAACGCGATGTATCCGCAGACGCGCATCCAGCTATGCATCGTGCATCAAGGGTAATGCCATCGCGTCCGGTACCCGCTTTGGTGGCACCGAACGCGATGATAAGGCGCTTACACGGCCATTCCTAGTCCGACGATATTCGCCGCCAGAATAATGACCATGCAGCCGAGAACCAGCACGCGTACTGGCTTCTGACCAACGGCTTTCCATTCTTTAAACAGCAGGCCGACGATGCCACCGCACAGTATGTAGAAACTCATGTGCAGCATTCAACTGATGTAGGTGTAATCAGCCGGAATGTTGGCGTGTCCCCAGGCATAGAAGAAGAACTGCAAATACCACATGACGCCGCCCAGAATGGCGAAGAGCGCGTTGGCAATCAGTGCCTGTGCCAGATCGGCTTTTAATGAAATCCCCTTGCAGGTTGCCAAACGGATGAAGCAGAAACCCAGATTGACGATGGCACCACCGCCCATAATCACCACGTAGCTGGGGAGTGCGACATACAGCGCATTGATTCCCAGCGTTTGTGCCGCGGTGTACATGGGTTTCGCGGCATCCATTTAAACGGCGCATAGAAGCAGGCCGCGCTGGCCGCTCCGATGAAGTGCCAGAAAATACCAAGCAAAATCGGATTGCTCATGCCTAACCCCTTGTTTTATTTTGTGGTAAGCCTGTATTCGGCTCTGAATGTAGAGTGCCGTGTATGATTGCTGCCAGACCTGCTGGCGCTAGACTGTGTAGGGAGGTGAAAAAGGGTGAGCCTTCAGATGCGTGCCACGAGCAACAGAAGGACGGCATCGGTTTGAAGGTGAGTGCAGGCCGGCTCACAAAACGCGGAAATCATCGCTGAGTGCACGGCAGGGCATTCTGTAAATGGTGCATTCTGCTCAAGAATTGATTAACACCACAGTAGGACTTTTCGCTATTATTTCTCTCTTTTCCACCTGCATATAGTGAATTATGGAACGTTTTATTGAGAATCTGATGTATTCATCGCGCTGGCTGCTTGCCCCGGTTTATCTTGGGCTGTCGGTGGGGTTGCTGGCCCTGGCGATCAAGTTTTTCCAGGAGGTGTTCCACGTCCTGCCTAATATCTTGGATATTGCTGAAGCCGATTTGGTGCTGGTGCTGCTGTCACTGATCGATATGACGCTGGTCGGCGGATTGCTGGTGATGGTGATGTTGTCCGGTTACGAGAACTTTGTCTCGGCGCTGGATATCTCTAAAGGCAGAGAAAAGCTGAACTGGCTCGGTAAGATGGACTCCGGCTCGCTGAAAAATAAAGTTGCCGCCTCGATTGTCGCTATCTCGTCGATCCATCTGCTGCGCGTGTTCATGGATGCCCGTAATATTCCGGATAACAAGCTGATGTGGTACGTGATTATCCATTTGACGTTTGTGCTGTCTGCACTGGTCATGGGGTATCTGGATCGCATGTCGCGTTACGAAAAAAGCAAAACGACATAATGAACGCTGCACGGTTTGCGTAGCCAGATGAAAGAACCGATCCTATTGTTAACGAAGTGATGTTATCAACACGCTTTGTTTAACGGAGGATATTATGCCGCAAACCGATCAAATTAACCGCCGTGTGGTTCTGGCTCAGCGGCCGCACGGCGCGCCAACATGCGATCTGTGACTGCCCAGACCGCTTGCCGCTGCTGGCGGCGAGTTTTTCACTCGACAGAGTATGTTACCAGTACGGGCAGATAGTCACACGTGTATAGAAACTACCTGAGTAATACATGAGAATAACAAGGTAAGTCATTATTCTTGGTGGTGTTCGTTTAACCAAAAGAAAAGGGATAGACAAAGGGATGATAATGAAATTTGAAAAACAGGCCGCTTAAAATGGTCAATGGTGACAACTAGCTTTAAAAACGCCAGCTATGCCAGAGAAGTGCCCAAGGATAAGCATCTGGTAGGCAAAATCTTCACTCAACGTATTGAGCGTAACAACCTGATATTGAGGACGTGCATTAAACGTCTGGCCCAGAAAACACTCTGTTTCTCACGCTCGATTGAATTGCATGAAAAAGTCATCGGGCGTTCATTGAAAAACATATGTTTTACTAATTGGAAGTATTACCCAAAGAGCACTATCTGGTCGCGAGGCTGGGTGGCGCTTTTTTTATGCGCGGCATTGCTGAAATGTTGCCGTATCGTTGATGAATGCGTTTATAGCCTGTTATCGGGGAAAGCATTCTGCGCTACAATGGCGGTGTTACTTTATTTACAAATACCTTTTTATTCAAAACAACTCTGTTCGGAGTAGGGACAATGTCTGACGATGCGTCTACGCTTCTGCGCTCTATTTCCTGGTTTACTGAGCCCCCTTCGGTATTACCTGAGCACATTGGTGACTGGCTGATGGAAACCGGCTCTATGACGCGGCGGCTTGAAAAATATTGTGCCCAACTGAAGACCACGCTGTGTAGTGAGAGATTCATTACGCCACAGGCGCTGGGCGAAGAACGCGAACAACTGCCGTACAGTGAGCGTTACTGGCTGCGTGAGGTGGTGCTGTATGGTGGCGATCGTCCTTGGCTTTTTGGCCGAACCATTGTTCCGCAACAAACGCTCGACGGCACGGATTCAGCCCTGACGAAAATAGGTAATCAGCCGCTAGGCCGCTACCTGTTTGGGCAAAAGGCGCTGACGCGTGACTATATCCATACCGGATGCAGTGAAGGCTTATGGGCGCGGCGTTCCCGCCTCTGTGTCTCGGGTTATCCGTTACTGTTGACTGAGCTTTTCTTACCGGAATCACCGATTTATTTCAGCCGGTGATGAAGGTTGGCAGGTAATTTGGGGAGATAAATCCTTGGAAAGAAGTGTTACAGCAGGGAAATGGCTGGCTTATTGCCGCTTGATGCGGATTGATAAACCGATAGGTTCTCTGTTGCTCCTGTGGCCAACGCTATGGGCGCTGTGGCTGGCGGGTGGGGGAGCGCCTGCACCGTGGACGCTGCTTGTTTTTGTCGCTGGCGTTTTCTTGATGCGTGCGGCGGGCTGCGTCATCAATGATTATGCCGATCGCCATTTTGACGGCCATGTAAAACGCACCGCTTCTCGCCCCTTGCCCAGCGGTGAGGTGAGTGAGCGAGCGGCCAAAGTGCTGTTTGTCGTACTGGTCTTGCTGGCGTTTGGCTTGGTGCTGACGCTGAATAAGATGACGATCTGGCTGTCCGTTGCGGGGCTGATTCTGGCGTGGGTTTACCCGTTTATGAAACGGGTCAGCCATCTTCCTCAGTTTGTGCTGGGTGCGGCGTTTGGCTGGTCGATCCCGATGGCGTATGCCGCGGTGAGTGAAAGCCTGCCGGCGAGCTGCTGGATGATGTTTTTAGCGTATATTTGCTGGACTGTCGCCTACGATACCCAATATGCGATGGTGGATCGTGATGACGATCTGAAGATCGGCGTGAAATCCACCGCGATCCTATTTGGTCGTTTTGACAATATCATCATCGGGTTGCTGCAGTTTAGTATGCTGGCGTTGCTACTGGCTTTGGGCATCACCACCGGATTAGGAACGCCATACACTATTTCGCTGCTGGTGGCTGCGGGGATGTTTGTTTATCAGCAAATCCTGACCGCTGGGCGCGAGCGTGATGCCTGTTTCAAAGCCTTTCACAATAATAAATACGCAGGTATGGCAATATTTATTGGCGTGCTGTTTGGTCTGTAGCGCAAACCGTCAAAGACAAAAAGCAGCGATTTCTCGCTGCTTTTTTTATGGTGGAATGCTCAGAGATGTTTGTTATGCCAAACGCATTTACGGCTTTATGGCGGCGTGTTATCCGCCATTTTCCCGTTACTGTCTGGCTACGCCTGCTTTGTCTCTTCCACTTTTTCTACTGCCTGACTATTGGCTTCCATTTCAGCAGATGAGCTGGCGCTTTCGATAGTCAACCGAACTTCTGGGGTGATCAGATCACCGAGGATGCTGTAAATTTCCAGGATATCGCCTTGCGCTGTTTCCTTACTGTCGGTGATATACCCTTCCGTACGTAAGGTCGCGACCAGCGTTGAGAACACTGCTTTATCAAAGAATTCCGGCGCGTTGATGCCGTGCAAAACGGACAGACGCTGTGCCATGTTCCGGCTTTCTTTCTCCAGCGTTCCACGGTTAATTTCTGGATTCGCGCACAGTAAGGACAGCGTAATCGCATAACGTTGCAGCGTTTCACGCACGCCTGCTGACAGCAGTTGCAGCGTACGGATGCGTGGCGGATTGATAGCTAATTGACCGTCACGGCTACACAGCAGCTCTTGTCGAATCAGTTCGTTAGCCAACGTTTCCAGCACGCTTGGCAATTGTTCTTTGGAATAGTGCAGGAACAGCTCGGCTTGCAGCAGCGGATAGACCAGCGTGATCTGTCGCACGACATCGGCAAGCGTAATCCGGCGATGATGGATGACGATGCTGGCGATCAGTGACGGCAAGACCAAAAGATGCTGGATGTTATTGCGATAGTACGTCATCAGTACCGCCTGCTCGCGCGGCAGAATGATGATATCGCCAATGCTATCCTTCTCTACTTCAAATTTGTTCATGCCCAACGCGTGTTCCAGCAGTTCATCCGCTGTCTTTTTGGGCACCGTAATATCTTTGTGGTAAGGCACCTGACGTAGCAGTTGCAGATAGCAATCCAACTGCTCGTGCATTTGTTCGCGCGTGAGTGAACGCTGGCGCGAGGCTAATAAGGCCGTAGAGCACAGGTTCATCGCGTTTGCTGCCGCAGAATTGTTGATGCGCACCATGATATCCATAGAGATATCCTGCACCGTCGGCGTTAGCCAACTCGGACGCTGTGCTTCGATGGGATCGATCGCGTCACGCCATTGCGGAACATGCTGATTCAGATAGGTTGTCAGCGGGAGGGGTTCGCCGAAGTTCACATAACCCTGACCCAAATTACGCAGTTTGCGCAAACCTCGCACCATCTGCATAAAGCCTTCTTTTTCCTTCACCGCCCCGCGCAGCTCTTTCGCATAGGTGCCGACTTCCATTACATGCTCGTAGCCGACATAAATCGGTACCAGCGTGATGGGGCGCGTGCCGCCTCTGAGCATGGCCTGAATGGTCATGGCCAGCGTACCGGTTTTCGGCTCTAACAGACGGCCCGTGCGTGAACGTCCGCCTTCCATGAAGTATTCAACCGAATAACCTCGGGCAAACAGCTCACCCAGATATTCACGGAAAATCGTGGAATACAGCTTGTTGCCTTTGAAGGTACGGCGAATAAAGAACGCGCCAAGACGGCGGAAGATCGGCCCCGCTGGCCAGAAATTAAGGTTGATGCCAGCGGCGATGTGCGGCGGCACTAAGCCTTGATGGTACAGGACGTAGGACAGCAGCAGATAATCCATGTGGCTGCGGTGGCAGGGCACATAGACAATGCCGTGACCATCCTGCGCCAGTTGGCGAACGCGTTCGGCGTTATGGACGTTAATCCCTTGATAAAGACGGTTCCACGTCCAGCTTAATACGCGATCCGACAGACGCACGGCCTCATAGGAGAAGTCAGCAGCGATTTCTTCCATCAACGCAATTGCATTCTGCTGCGCTTTTTCAGTAGAAATCTTCTTACTGCGCGCCTCATCGTCTACGGCTTTCTTGATCGCTTTGGAATCCAGCAACTTGTTAAACAGTTCCTGACGCACTGGCAAGCGCGGCCCAACTGCCGCCAAGCGTTGGCGGGAGAAGTGCATACGTGCGACACGCGCCAGTTTGTGGGCTATGGTTTTGTCAGTACCATGCTCGGTCGCCATATAGCGTAGTGATACCGGGCTGGAGAAGCGGACAAAGCTGTCGCGGCCTAGCCACAGGACGGCGAAGAATTTCTCGATACCGTTGAGCAAGCGCAGGTGTGGTGCGGCCTGAGCGTGACCTTCCCGACCCGGAGAACGTCCAAACATCACAGAAACCGGCACCATCTGTACGTCTAAATCTGGATTGGCACGATGCAAATCCAGATAGTCGTGGAACAGCTTGACGGATTTCTGTTTGGGAACGTAATAGCGGAAGACGCGCGGCCCGTCATTGATAAAGACGTGGCTAGGCAGTTCGACGCCATCGAATTCGAACGGCTGCGAGGGATCGGGTAGCCCCAATGCCAGGCATTTCGCTCGTAGCGTCAAGAGATCCGCCTGAGAGTTATAAGGCAGAACATAGAGTATAGGACGTGAGGGATCTAACCCCAGCTCGACCACCGGATCTGCGGGAACAACTTTGCTCTTCACCAGCAGTTTCAGTGGGAGATTCAATAATTTATAGTAAATTTTACGCCAACCTGACATAACAACATGGAGCCTCTTGTTAGCAATGCGCCGCAAGGATACCAGAAACTGCGCCGGAGATCTGTGGTGATGAGACAACGTAAGCGCGTTAAAATGCGAATTATTTAGAGTCTAAAAATGGAGGATAAATGAATAAAGCAACGGGGATGACCCGGATTATTAAGGCGACCGGTTATTCCTTTAAGGGGCTGAAGCAGGCGTGGCAGCATGAGGCGGCATTTCGTCAGGAAACGATACTGACCCTTGTCGGCGTCATTATCGCGTGTTTACTACCGATTACGCTGGTCGAGAAATTGCTACTGATCGGGTCTGTGGTACTGATTATGCTGTTTGAGCTGGCCAATAGCGCCATTGAAGCCGTGGTCGATCGCATTGGTCTCGAGCACCACGAATTATCCGGTCGGGCGAAAGATATTGGCTCGGCGGCTGTCTTTGTTGCCATCTTGTTAGCTGCTGTCGTGTGGGGCTGCATCCTCTGGCAACATTTTGCCTGACGGCACGCATAAATGAGTAAAAGTCAGGGGCTTTGCCGATATCTTCATTTCCAATTGTGGCTTACCTGTATATACTCACAGCAAAACTGTATAAACAACCAGGGGGCGGAATGAAAGTATTAACAGCAAGGCAGCAGCAGGTTTATGACCTGATCCGCGATCATATTGCGCAAACCGGAATGCCGCCAACGCGTGCGGAAATTGCTCAACAACTGGGGTTTCGCTCTCCTAATGCGGCTGAAGAACATCTGAAAGCGCTGGCGCGTAAAGGTGTGATTGAAATTGTTTCGGGCGCGTCTCGTGGTATTCGTCTATTGATGGAAGAAGAGACGGGTATTCCTCTGGTTGGTCGCGTGGCCGCAGGTGAACCGCTGCTGGCACAGGAACATATCGAATGCCGCTATCAGGTTGATCCTGCGATGTTCAAACCCAGCGCTGACTTTTTGCTGCGGGTGAGCGGCATGTCGATGAAAAATATCGGTATTATGGATGGCGATTTACTGGCTGTGCATAAAACAGAAGATGTGCGCAACGGCCAGATTGTCGTCGCGCGTATTGACGATGAAGTGACGGTGAAGCGCTTGAAAAAGCAGGGCAATACGGTACACCTCCTCGCTGAAAATGAAGAGTTTGCCCCGATTGTTGTCGATCTACGTCAGCAAAGCTTTTCGATAGAAGGCTTGGCGGTTGGCGTGATTCGTAACAGCGACTGGAGCTAACCGTTCCACAGTAATAGGAGATGCCCGAGTTTTTTCTGAATTCGTTCGTGCTTCTCAAAGAAAACGATAGCTTTTGGGCTATCGTTTTCTTTGTATACAACGTCCTGTCACGAAGGAGATTCCATCAATGGATACTATCGTTTTTTAATCGGAACGGTATGGTCGTGATCGCAATGGTCCGTCTGTTTGCATAATGCGACTTCCTGGCAGCTTCCGCACAACCCATGCGCTTCCACTACGCTATGACGCAGCGTAAATCCCGACTGCTGTGCCAGACTACGCAGCGTTTCTTCCACACCTTCGGTTTGACGTTCCGTGACTTGCCCACAGCGGTCGCAGATGAAAAGGGCAGATGTATGGCTGTGGTCTTCGATATGGTGACACAGCACGTAGCTGTTGTTTGATTCGACGCGATGAATGAAGCCTTGTTCCAGCAGAAAATCCAGCGCGCGATAGACAGTCGGCGGTTTCGCCTGAGGTTCGGAAACGCGCAGCAGATCCAGCAGGTCATAAGCGCTGATAGCACCCGACTGCTGTGCCATAAGGCGTAAAACCTCTAACCGCTGTGGCGTGAGACGCACAGCGCGCTGCTGACAAATCTGTTCAGCCTGGGCAAGAAGTTTGTCCTGTTGGGTTGAATCCATTGTCATATCACCCTGACGCATTGAGGAACAAGACGGATATCTTACCACGACTGAATAAAAACGCCGAACTGGCGGCGTTTTCCTGCGAAAACCACTTCCTGTAAAAACAACTCTCTGCAAAAAACAACGGACAGAAGCGCTACACGACCAGATCGATGAGCAGCGCCCGCAAAGGCGACTCTGCCTGTAGCGTCAACGCCGTTTCTTCCTTAATGAAGGCTCCGTCGCCGCAGTGCAGTGTTTCACTGTTCTGGCTGCCTTTTACCGCCATTGAACCGTGAATCAGTTGGAGATACGCCTGATTTCCCTGTAGCGCGATTGTGCTTTGCTCATTCTGCTGGAGATCGACATGATGAACCCAAACCTGCTGGCGCAGTTGCAGGCTATTGTGCTCACCTTCCGGTGAGGCAAGCAGCGTATAATTTACTGAACTCAGCCCCATGCGCTGCAACGGGCTGTTTTCTCGCGTTTGGCAAGCATTCAGCCATAATTGCAGCCGCGTCAGCGGTTTGTTGGCGTTGATATTATGTTCGCTATAGCTGACATTCGGCTGCGTGGCGAGCAGCAGCACATCTCCGGCTTTGGCCTGAATGTGGCAGCCGTTGCTGTCGCGGTATTCCGCTTCGCCCTGAAGAATAATATTCAGAATATCAACCCGTGGATAGGTTCGCGGCTGAAATGATGCCCCTGGAGCCAATACTTCCTGATTGAGCACGCGCAGAGACGCGTAGCCCAGCAGCTGTGGGTCAAAATAGTGACCAAAAGAAAAGGTATAGCGCGCCTGCAACCAGCCATAGTCGGCCTGGCCGCATTGACCTGCTGCTCTTCGTGTGATCATAATTTTTATCCCCCAGAGAATTATTTATTGAACTGATAGTAATTGTGTGGACGTTGGATTGTTAGCTAGTTAATCTGGTGGGTATATTCAAAATTCCTGAATGAGTACGAAGATGGCGAGAGAACGAGCACTGACGCTGGAAGCGTTGAGGGTGATGGATGCGATCGATCGTCGTGGCAGCTTTGCCGCTGCAGCAGACGAACTGGGTAGGGTGCCTTCTGCGCTGAGCTATACCATGCAGAAACTGGAAGAAGAGTTAGATGTAGTGTTGTTCGATCGTTCTGGACATCGTACTAAATTCACGAATGTTGGGCGGATGCTGCTGGAACGTGGTCGTATCCTGTTGGAGGCCGCGGATAAGCTCACGACGGACGCAGAGGCGCTGTCACGCGGTTGGGAAACGCACCTGACGATTGTGACGGAGGCGCTGATCCCGACTCAGCGAATTTTCCCATTAATCGATAAACTGGCACTTAAAGCCAATACGCAGGTATCGATTCTGACGGAAGTGCTGGCTGGGGCATGGGAGCGTCTTGAGCAAGGGCGCGCCGATATTGTGATTGCGCCGGACATGCATTTTCGTGCGTCTTCTGAAATGAATACCCGCAAGCTGTACACAATGAATAACGTTTATGTCGCCAGCCCAGATCATCCGATTCATCAGGAGCCTGAACCGCTCTCGGATGCAACCCGAGTGAAATACCGTGGGATTGCGATGGCGGATACCGCGCGTGAACGCCCGGTACTGACCGTGCAGTTGTTGGATAAACAACAACGTCTGACGGTGAGTTCGCTGGATGATAAACGGCGTGCGCTGTTGGCGGGATTGGGCGTCGCGACCATGCCGTATCAGATGATTGCGCAAGATATTGCCGAAGGGCGTTTGCTGGTGATTGGACCGGAGCATCAGATGGAAAGCCAGATTATTATGGCGTGGCGGCGAGACAGCATGGGCGAGGCGAAATCTTGGTTCCTGCGTGAGATTCCGAAACTATTGAACCAACCTTAAATTCCGCGCATTTTGCGGCAAGGTGTTCTCCACACCTTGCCGCACTATTTCACTCCTGCTTAGCGAAAATCGGCCAAAACCTAGTATAAATCGACAAACGTCTTATCACGCTCGTGGGGCTGGTTCAGATCTTGCTCTGGACCCAGCGAAATCACGCCATGCGGATTAATCGTGCCGTGGCTACGGTAGTAGTGGTGACGAATATGCGCCATATCGACGGTATCGGCGATGCCGGGCATTTGATAAATATCACGCAGAAAACCGAACAGGTTGGGATAATCGCTCAGGCGATATTTATCGCATTTAAAATGCGTGTGATAGACCGGATCGAAACGGATCAACGTCGTCCACAGCCGCAGGTCGGCTTCGGTTAACTGCTCACCTGTCAGATAGCGTTGTTTTGCCAAAATGCGTTCCAGATCGGAGAGCGCAGCAAAAACGGTTGTGGCGGATTCATCATAGGCTGACTGGCTTGTCGCAAAACCGGCTTTGTAAACACCGTTGTTGACTTTGTCGTAAATCCAGCCGTTCAATTCGTCAATCTGAGCACGTAGCGCTTCTGGGTAATAATCTCCCGCCGTTGCCCCTACGCCATCAAAAGCGCTGTTCAGCATGCGGATGATATCGGCGGATTCGTTACTGACAATGGTGTGCTGCTCGGTATCCCACAGGACAGGCACGGTCACCCGACCGCTGTAGTCTGGCATAGCGTGCAGGTAGAGCTGGTAGAGGAATTCGTGCTGATAGAGTGAGTCACCCGTCGCGGCTTCAAAATCGGTACCGAACGTCCAGCCATGATCGAGCATGAGTGGATTAACCACCGAAACGGCGATGTGATCTTCTAACCCTTTCAACTGTCGCATGAGCAGCGTGCGGTGCGCCCACGGGCAGGCAAGCGAAACATAGAGATGATAACGGCCGGACTGGGCAGGAAAGCCACCTTTGCCGGTGAGGCCGGGTGCGCCATCGGGCGTTACCCAGTTGCGGAATGCGGATTCTGAACGCTTAAAATGGCCGCCGGTAGATTGGGTTTCATACCAGGTATCGTGCCATACGCCGTCAACCAGTTGTCCCATAAATCCCCCCGTTAGTGAGTGATGATAAAACAACGGCAAGCCTTATATGCTTGCCGCCTCATTCGGTATTCGACTATTAAGTGTAGTACAGGCCGGAAAAGGCTCGTCTTACCACTTTTTGCCCAGCAGGCGGTCGATACTGAATGCGCCTGGGCCTGTTACAGCCAGCAGGAGGTAGCCGCCAGCGATGGTCAGGTTTTTCATGAACATCAGTTGGTTCATGCCTTCTGCAAAGTTAGAGTGGAAAATCAGTGCAGTCAGCAGCGTAAAGCCCGCAGTGAACAGCGCGACGGTACGTGTCAGCAGACCGAACAGCACCGCGAGGCCACCACCCAGTTCCAGCAGAATGGTCAGCGGCAGCAGGAAGGTTGGTACGCCCATCGCCTGCATGTATTGTTGTGTGCCCGCATAGGCATCACCCAGCTTACCGTAACCTGCAACGATAAACAGAGTCGGCATTAAGATACGTGCAACCAGCAGTGCAGTGCTTTCTAAATTTTTCATCATCTCTCCAATTGATTTTGTTGTGGGCTATATCGCCCTATTGTGTTTGTTGTAGCAGGTGTGGTCTGAAAACCTGGCCCGCCATCAGGTTATGGGCAGATAGTATAGAGAGATGATTTGCGCTGCCAGCGAGTATAATTGTTGTTTTATTTCAGAAAAATTGATGTTCAGTTAGTTAGGCAAGAATACGCTGTGATGGCGTGAGCGCGTTAGGTAAAAGTCAGATGAAAAGTGGTGTATAGATAAGGCAGATGGCCGAGGTGATAGGAAGGATTACGGACGTGGCTCAAACGTTTTACGGACGAGCCTGAATGTCCCCCACAGCCCGACGAGGCGGCGTCCCCAGCGGATCATGCGGCTAGGATGGCGCACGCCATAGAGCGCCACGAGGCTGGAGCCCACGATCCAGTATTTACGCCACTGCATCAGGCTTTGCCAGCCGCGATCGTAACGTGCGGTGGTATCCAGCCAGTGTTTTTTACCTGCTGATAAATCCAGCCGCTGCTGCTGTATCTGGCGCAGTAGCTGGGCTTTTTCTCTGTCTCGCTGTTGACGCTCGTTCACTTGGGCTCGTCCTCCAGCAGCGATCTGTCGGTCGCAAGCTCCTTGCGCGTCGCTTTGAGCAAGGTGGAACGACGTACCTTCACGAGTGTCCATATGCCGCCTATCAGCGCTAGTCCTAGCAAGGTGGCGGTAATACACCCCAGCGCAAAAAGACGATACTGCGGATCGATGCCCCAGATGATCAGCGCAATCAGGCTCATAATGCCAAAAGCGGCAAAAAGTAGCGTCAGGCCGACCATTATCAGCAACTGAATCAGATTGGCTTTCTCTTCCTCTAATTCAATGACCGCCAGTCGAACACGGCTTTCCACCATGCTGACAATAATGGAGATGATGCGCTGAGCAGAAGCCATGACCCCGCTTGCGGGGCCTTGTTGTGATTTATCCGTCATAACGATCCGCTAATTAGCGACGAGACAGCAGGACGCCAAGCACGACACCGACTGCTGCACCAATGCCGACACCGGTCCACGGATTCTGGCGTACATAATCGTCCGCAGATTCAACCGCTTCTTTGGTTTGGGAAGCGATGCGCTCACCGGTATCGCTCAGGCGACTGCGGGTTTCTTTCAGCGCGCTTTCTGCCTTATTACGCAGCTTGTCGAGTTCCGCTTTAGATTTATCGCTGGAGGTGCTTAATACTTCTTCCAGCGTGTCCGCCAGTGATTTCAATTCGGCGCGTAGGTACTCAGAATTTTGATCTTTAGCCATATTAATAACCCTTCATGTTATAAACCTGAACGTTAACTATAGCTTAAGCTGATATTTATGCCGCCCTAAACAGTACGGAAAATTCTGATAACTCGCTGTAAATTTTAGCGATTTGGTTTTTGAATGCAAAATGAACAGTGGTCGTGTGTTTTGTAGGGAATGGATGGAGATAGTTTCTATAGAGATAGTTTCTATGGAGATAGTTTCATCGTCGTCACCCCAGTTTGGATTGTTTCTGTGTCAGTTTTTGCTGCCAGAAGGGCGTCGGAGTTGTTACTTGCTGCGCGGTAATCGTGACTTTGGGTAGAGACAAACGCAGGACATCTCTGGCAGCGATACTCTGTTCCGGCGAGGCCAGACGGACGATCAGGCTATCTTGCTCTGGCGTAATGCTTTTGATCGCAATTCCTTTTTCGTTGAGACGCTGATATACGTAAAAGCCATCGGGCAACGCGGCACCGTCATAAGGCCTGATGTGTAGCATCGCATCGTCCTGAGAGCGGCGTAGTGACTGAGACTGCGTCAATCCAATCATCGATAGTGTAATCAATAGCAGTACTCGAGCTGCTTTTCTGGAGAAGAGCTTAGGGAATAACCCGCTGATTGACACAGTTAGTTCCCTTTTTCTGCATTATTTGCCTTAGCGTCACGTTTTTTACGCCACAGGACAAAAAGCGATCCAAACAGGCCGATAAACAGCAGCACTAGTGGCAGCATCATCAGGCAGAACATCAGCTCGTCTTCATATTTCAGGAAGACTGTCGTTTTTCCTAAAGCAAAGCCTAGCGTAACCAGAATAAATACCCACATGAACCCGCTCATCCAGTTAAAGAACTGAAAGCGCGCGTTATTCAGGCCAGACAAGCCTGCGATGGTTGGGAGTAACGTTCTGACAAAAGCCAGAAAGCGGCCAACTAACAGCGCGGACAAACCATGACGATGGAAGAGTTGGTGGGCGCGTTGGTGATAGTGCGCGGGCAAATGTGATAGCCAGCCCTGAACCACTCCCGTATTGCCAAGCCACTTCCCTTGAATATAGCTGGCCCAACAGCCGAGGCTGGCGGCCGTCGTCAGGAGAAATATCGTAAAAGGGTAATTCATTGTGCCCTTGGCAACGAGGACGCCGACTAAAATGAGCAGGCTATCGCCGGGCAGGAACGCGGCGGGGAGCAGGCCATTTTCCAGAAAGATAATCAGAAACAGTAGTATGTAGATGGTCCATACCAGCTTAGGGTCGGCTAAAATATCGAAATCCTGATGCCAGAGTGCGTTTAACAGTTCTTTGATTAATTCCATCCGGTATTCCTAATACTGCAGTTGCATTTTAGCCTTGGCGACAATCACGCACGCTTCTGGACATGATAAGAGTGAATACAGTGTTAATCCCGTCATACGTCAAGTTGCCTGAAACTCGAATTATTCAGGGTATATCAGGGCACAGGATTATGATTTTTTGATGATCTCTGTTTTTCTGCCTGATAGCGAAGCTGGCGTCTGACTTGATGCTCGCTTTTCGCTGCGAACCCGATAAACAGGTTGCTTGGGGATTGTTTGGTCTTGGCAGACTTTGCATCCAAAGCGACGGATTAAGCGTAAGAAAGACGCGTTAACTGTAACAAAATAGGTGTTACTGAGACAGAAAAATATTACGACAACTGGGGCGGTTTAGGGGGATTTTTCGAAGAAGAGTGGGGATTTCTGCGATATTTTACACTCGCTGACAGAAATCAACGTTTTCTGACTTTTTCCCTTTGGTGCAAAATTTTCCCCCTTCGCTCAAAACAAGGGGGAGGATGCCTATTTAGGACTTGCCAGTGTGTATCTGGTCGAGGTGGACGACCGGATTTTCGGCGAACATATAGCGGTCGACGTTAAACTCGAAATCATCCGTTGTAGCGCGAAATAGCATCTGTTTGGTGTTTTCCAGATGTTGCCACATCGCCAGTTTGGCTGCATAAGGATCTTTGCGAATCAATGCCTTAAGGATGCGGTCGTGCTCTTCGCACCAGCTTTCAATCGATTTGTCGTCAATGTGCTCATGCAGTTTGCGCCAGTAGGGATTGTGGATCCGTTGGCTCCACATTTTCTCGACGATGGTCGCCATCGCGGAGTTCTGTGTTGCCAGTGCGACCTGAACGTGGAATTTGAGATCCCACTGAGAATCACGGAAGCGATCTTCCTGACGCGCATATTCCTGAATTTCCATCAGTTGGATGATGTCCTGACGGGTCACCTGCGTGGCCGCAAATTCAGCAATGTTGCTTTCAATAAGCTGGCGAGCCTGAAGCAGCTCAAAGGGGCCTGCCGCGACAAATTCACTATCGCCGCTATTAATGAACGGATTCTTCTGCTGGTTGGAAATAACGTGAATGCCTGAACCCTTTCGTACTTCAACGTACCCTTCGACTTCCAGCATGATGATGGCTTCGCGCACCACGGTGCGGCTGACGTTCATTTCTTCAGAAATATAGCGCTCTGCCGGTAATTTTTCGCCGACCTGATACATACCACTTTCGATGCGCTGTTTTAATTCTGCGGCTAACTGCTGGTATAGCCGACGGGGTTCAGTGAGTGCCATGATGATGTCTACTCTCGATAGATGACGGTCCATGTGCCACGTCAGGGCCTGAGTGTCTATCTCGTTAATCTTTCAAGGATGATTTGTTATACCACTTAATCATAGCTGCAACCAATGTTGTGGTCACAGTTATCGCGGTGTGTTATCGGAGGGAGGTGGCTCACCCAGTCGCAGATCATACCGGATGAGCCAGGATAATGCAGGAATTATCAGTGCTGGCTGGCTTCTTTCAACGTTTCCGCTGCGGCGGCGACTTCTGATGCCGGTTGGTTTTTCAACACCGTCCAGATGACGACAGCACCTAGCAGATCGAAGACTGCCAGTGCAGCAAACAGCGGGCTGAAACCCAGTGTATCGGCCAGCGCACCTACAACCAGTGCAAATAGGGTACTTGCCATCCAAGCTGCCATCCCGGTTAAACCGTTCGCTGTGGCGACTTCATTACGACCAAATACGTCAGATGACAGGGTAATCAGCGCGCCGGACAACGACTGGTGCGCGAAACCACCGACGCACAGCAGGGCGATGGCGACGTAAGGGCTGGAGAACAGCCCGATCATGCCAGGTGCAATCATCAGCACTGCGCCCATCGTAACCACCAGCTTGCGAGAAACGATCAGGTTCACTTTGAAATGCTTTTGGAACAGCATTGGCAAGTAGCCGCCCAGAATGCAGCCGATATCGGCAAACAGCATTGGCATCCAGGCGAACATGGCGATTTCTTTCAGGTTAAAGCCGTAGGCTTTAAACATGAACAGCGGGATCCACGCGTTGAAAGTCCCCCACGCGGGTTCAGCCAGAAAACGCGGCAGTGCGATACCCCAGAATTGGCGGTTACGCAGGATCTGCCAGGCGGACATTTTTTTCGCGTTATTGGTCTGGTGCTGTGCTTCCTGCCCGCTAAGAATGTAGTCGCGCTCTTCGTCGCTGAGTTTTTTCTGATCTTTTGGGTGTTTATAGAAAACGAGCCAGCAGAGGGCCCAGATCAGGCTCAGTACACCGGTAATGATAAAAGCCATTTCCCAGCTATGAGCCACAATCGCCCACACGACCAGCGGTGGCGCGATCATGGCGCCGATCGATGACCCCACGTTGAAGTAACCCACCGCAACAGAGCGCTCTTTTGCCGGAAACCATTCGCTACTGGCTTTCAGGCCAGCAGGGATCATGGCCGCTTCTGCCATACCGACTGCGCCACGGGCGATCGCTAATCCCCCCCAGCTGTTTGCCAGCGCGGTGCCCATACAGCAGATGGCCCACAGAATGGCGAACATGGCATAGCCGATTTTTGTGCCAAGCAAATCCAGTACATAGCCAGCGATAGGCTGCATAATGGTATAACAAGCTGAGTAGGCTGCAACGATGTAAGAATACTGCTGTGTCGTGATGTGCAACTGATCTTGTAACGTCGGTGCGGCAACAGACATTGCATTACGTGTCAGATATCCCAGCACGGTGCCAATGGTCACCAGGCCGATCATGTACCAGCGTAATCCTTTGATTTTACGCATTTACTTTTTCTCCGAGTCAATAAAAAACACCGTAATGTCTCTTGAGTGGCATCAGGGTGTGATGTGTCTTGTGATGTCGTGCGACACGTTTTGTTGTTGTGTTGAACAGGAAAACCCTTCTCTTTGTGAGATAGCGATTGAATCCCTGCTTAAGGCAGCGCTACAATAATTTGTCATACAACTTTAAAAGTTGAGTGATATCACAAAACCATTATTTTTATAATGGAATAGCGAGTTCCTCGTTTAAACCGAGAGAGACAGCCGTTTACGGCGATAAATGCTGGGTTATTGTACTGTTTGTGACATTTTTGCGATCATGACCTCACAAATACTGTGAGATATCGCGCATAATTGGTGTGATATCTTTTAACGGTTAACTAATTTGGTGCACAAGAAGCACGGTAAGGAAGAGAACATGCCCCAGTTTATGAGTGAAGATTTTCTGTTAGACAGTGAATTTGCCCGTCGTCTTTATCATGAGTATGCCGTCGACCAACCGATATTTGACTATCACTGCCATTTGCCGCCTGAGCAGATCGCAGAAAACTATCGCTTTAAAAATTTGTATGACATCTGGCTGAAAGGCGATCACTACAAGTGGCGCGCTATGCGCACCAACGGCGTGCCTGAGCGTTTGTGTACCGGTGATGCCAGCGATTGGGAAAAATTTGAAGCTTGGGCCGCTACCGTGCCGCACACCATCGGCAACCCGCTTTACCACTGGACACACCTGGAACTGCGTCGTCCGTTCGGTGTAACCGGCACGCTGCTGTCACCGAGCACGGCAAAAGACATTTGGGATCGTTGTAATGCCATGCTGGAGCGCGATGACTTTACCGCGCGCGGCATCATGCAGCAGATGAACGTGAAAATGGTGGGTACGACAGACGATCCGATTGACGATCTGCGCCACCATAAAACCGTTGCTCAGGATTCAAGCTTCTCTATCAAAGTGTTGCCGAGCTGGCGCCCGGATAAAGCGTTCAACATTGAGCTGGCAACCTTCAACGACTACATGGCGAAACTGGGTGAAGTCTCCGACACTGACATTCGTCGTTTCAGCGATCTGCAAACGGCGCTGACCAAGCGTCTGGAGCACTTCGCGGCACACGGCTGTAAAGTGTCTGACCACGCGCTGGATGTGGTGATGTTTGCCGAAGCGGATGAGGCAACGCTGGATAACATTCTGGCGCGTCGTCTTGCGGGTGAAACGCTGAGTGAACATGAAGTAGCACAGTTCAAGACCGGCGTTCTGGTCTGGCTGGGTGCGGAATATGCCCGTCGCGGCTGGGTTCAGCAGTATCACATTGGTGCTCTGCGTAACAACAACCTGCGCCAGTTCAAGCTGCTGGGGCCGGATGTGGGCTTCGATTCCATTAATGACCGTCCGCTGGCTCAGGAACTGTCTCGCTTGCTCAGCAAACAGAATGAAGAAAACCTGCTGCCGAAAACCATCCTTTACTGCCTGAACCCGCGCGATAACGAAGTACTCGGTACCATGATCGGCAACTTCCAGGGCGAAGGGATGCCGGGCAAGATGCAGTTCGGTTCCGGCTGGTGGTTCAACGATCAGAAGGACGGCATGCAGCGTCAGATGACCCAATTAGCACAGCTTGGTCTGCTGAGCCGCTTCGTCGGTATGCTGACCGATAGCCGCAGCTTCCTGTCTTATACCCGTCATGAATATTTCCGCCGCATCCTGTGCCAGATGATTGGTCGCTGGGTGGAAGATGGCGAAGCGCCAGCCGACCTGCCGTTGCTGGGCGAAATGGTGAAAAACATCAGTTTCGATAACGCTAAAAACTATTTTGCTATCGAGCTGTAATTCCACCGTATCGGTGTGAGTTGCACGAGGGCGCGGCAGTAAGATTCCTAAAGGGGATTAAGCCGCGGCTCTCGGTGTCTCGGTCTTTTGTCATCGGCACCGGTGGTGATTCGGTGCGGGTGATTATGAATATAGGGCAAGGATGACGGTGGTCGATCGGTCGTGCCCTGAATGTGAGATTCGTCCTAAGGTAGCCTGTTAATGCAAACGTTAAATCGTCGTAACTTCCCCGGTCGTCAACACCCAGATCGTGTTATCCAGTTTGGTGAAGGCAACTTCCTACGCGCTTTCGTCGACTGGCAGTTGGATTTGCTGAATGAGCACACCGATCTGGATGCGGGTATTGTCGTGGTTCGCCCGATCGATTCCGATTTCCCGCCCGCGCTTGACACGCAGGATGGGCTGTACACTACGATTATCCGTGGTCTGAACGAGCAGGGCGAGGCGGTTCGCGAACCCCGTCTGATCCGTTCGGTAAACCGTGAAATTAACGTGTACCGTCAGTTCGATGAGTATCTGGCGCTGGCGCACGATCCGAATATCCGCTTCGTGTTCTCCAATACCACTGAAGCGGGTATCAGCTATCACGCCGATGACTGCCTGAACGACGCGCCGCCTGTCAGCTTCCCGGCGAAATTAACCCGTCTGCTGTATGAGCGCTTCTGTCATTTTGACGGCGCAGCGGATAAAGGCTGGGTGCTGCTGCCGTGCGAGCTGATTGATTATAACGGCGTGGCGCTGAAAGCGCTGGTGCTGCGCTATGCCGCACAGTGGAAACTGACGCCAACGTTTACTGCCTGGCTGAACGATCACAATACCTTCTGCTCAACGCTGGTGGACCGCATTGTGACGGGTTACCCGCGTGCCGAAGTGGAAGCGCTACAGCAGGAAATGGGCTATCAGGATACGTTTTGGGATACAGCGGAACACTTCTACCTTTTTGTGATTCAGGGACCACAGTGGCTGGCGGAAGAATTGCGTCTGAATAAGCTGGATCTGAATGTTCGTATCGTTGATGACATCAAGCCGTACAAAGAACGTAAAGTCGCGATTCTCAACGGTGCTCATACTGCGCTGGTGCCGGTGGCATTCCTCGCAGGTCTGGATACCGTTGGCGAATCGATGAATGATGCCCTGATTGGCAAATTCGTGGAAAAGACCATTGCCGAAGAGATTGTGCCGGTATTGGATTTGCCGCATGACGAACTGACGTCGTTTGCTCAGGCTGTATTAAGCCGCTTCCGTAACCCATTCATTCAGCATCAGCTGTTATCTATCTCGCTGAATGGCATGACCAAATTCCGCACCCGCATTCTGCCACAACTGCTGACCTACCGTGAGCGTCACGGTGAACTGCCTGCTCGCTTGACGTTTGCGCTGGCGGCCTTGATTGCATTCTATCGCGGCGAGCGCAGCGGTGAAGGCGATGCGTTACAAACCTATCCATTGCAGGACGATGCACACTGGCTGGAACGTTATTCCACGCTGTGGGCGGGCGTAAAAGAAAACACCGTCAGCCTGGCTGAGCTGGTGAATGTCGTACTGCGCGATGCCGATCACTGGGAACAGGATTTAACACAGGTTCCTGGCTTGGCTGCGCAGGTGACTGAACAGTTGCAAACCATCGTTGAGCGCGGCATGCGCGCAGCCGTGGAAGGTTATTGCTAATCAGTAAGAAGGGTTATCCATGCAAAGTATTATAAAAATTCATTCTCTGGACAATGTGGCTGTCGCCCTGCGTGATGTCGAGCAAGGCGAAACGGTGTCGGTGGATAGCCATACGGTGACACTTCAGCAACCTGTCGTGCGCGGACATAAGTTCGCGCTGGAAACCATCGCACCGGGAGAAATGATTACCAAGTATGGCCTGCCGATTGGCCATGCGTTGGTGTCTATTGCTCCCGGAGAACACATCCATTCTCAGAATGCGAAAACCAATCTGAGCGATCTGGATGAATATCAGTATCAGCCTGAGTTCCTCGAACTGCCGCCACAGATGGGCGATCGGGACGTGCAGCTCTATCGTCGCAAAAATGGTGATGTGGGTATCCGTAATGAGCTGTGGATCCTGCCAACCGTTGGCTGCGTGAACGGGATTGCGCGTCAGATTCAGCAGCGTTTCCTGAAAGAAACCAACGATGCCGAAGGGATCGACGGCGTTTACCTGTTCAGCCATACCTTTGGCTGTTCACAGCTCGGTCAGGATCACGAAAACACCCGTACGATGCTGCAAAACATGGTGCGTCACCCGAATGCGGGGGCAGTACTGGTGATCGGTCTGGGCTGTGAGAACAATCAGGTTGACGCCTTCCGTACGACGCTGGGCGATTTTGATTCCGATCGCGTGACGTTCATGGTGTGCCAGCAGCAGGACGATGAAGTCGAAGCCGGTCTGGAGCGGCTGCATACTCTGTATGAGGCGATGCGCCATGACAAACGCGAGCCGGGTAAGCTGAGCGAGCTGAAGTTTGGTCTGGAATGCGGTGGCTCCGATGGGCTGTCTGGTATTACTGCCAACCCGCTGTTAGGGCGTTTCTCTGACTATCTGATCGCCAACGGCGGCACTACTGTGCTGACCGAGGTGCCGGAAATGTTCGGTGCGGAACGTATTTTGATGAGCCGCTGCCGTGATGAAGCGACGTTTGAGAAAACCGTGCACATGGTGAATGACTTCAAACAGTACTTCATCGCGCACAACCAGCCGATTTACGAGAACCCCTCGCCGGGTAACAAAGCGGGGGGGATCACCACGCTGGAAGAGAAATCTCTGGGCTGTACGCAAAAAGCCGGACAGAGCAAAGTGGTGGACGTGCTGAAATATGGTGAGCGCTTACATACTCCGGGGCTCAACCTGCTCAGCGCACCGGGGAATGATGCCGTCGCAACCAGCGCATTGGCGGGAGCCGGTTGCCATATGGTGCTGTTCAGTACCGGACGTGGCACACCTTACGGCGGATTTGTGCCTACCGTAAAACTGGCGACCAACAGCGAGCTGGCGAAGAAGAAACCGCACTGGATTGATTTCGATGCGGGGCGTCTGATTCACGACATGCCGATGGATGAGCTGCTGAGCCAGTTTGTCGAGCTGATTGTCGAGATTGCTGACGGCAAGCCGACGAAGAATGAAGTGAACGACTTCCGCGAATTAGCCATATTTAAGAGCGGTGTGACGTTGTAAATTACATTTATTCCAATTAAAATAAAACGGCGTTTCATTTTTGTAATGGCGCCGTTTTTTTTCGCCACAACTTTTTAGAGGCAGGGATCATGACACAGTATTGGATTGCCCAGTCTGTTGGTGTACTGGCATTTCTGGTCGGTATCACCATGTTTTTCAACCGTAACGATCAAAAATTCAAAATACAGCTATCGGCATACAGCGCCGTTATTGGTCTGCATTTCTTCCTGATGGGGGCGAATGCGGCAGGTGCCAGCGCATTGTTGAACTCGGCACGTACGCTAATCTCACTGAAAACGCACAACATCCTCGTGATGTTTGTCTTTATCTCACTGACGCTGCTCTTTGGTTTGTCGGGCATGAACCATGCGATGGAACTGCTGCCGATAGCGGGCACGGTAGCCAGTACCTGGGCGCTGTTCCGTACGTCTGGGTTGACGACGCGCTGCGTGATGTGGTGCTCAACCGCCTGCTGGGTCGCGCATAATATTTGGCTGGGCTCGATTGGTGGGTCGCTGATCGAAGGCAGTTTCCTGCTAATGAACGGTTTTAACATCATCCGCTTCTGGCGCATGCAGCAGCGCGGCATCGATCCATTCAGCGTAGAGAATAAAGCGTAATTTCAGGCTTTGATTTGGTCGAGATGCGGTAGTGTAGACGTTATCTGGCGTAAGAAATTATGCTGAGGAGATAGCAGGCTTAGGATGAGCCGCATGGACGCGGCGAAAGCTTGCGCCACGTCGGGAACGTGTCGCAAGTGGTCCGTTAAGCCTGAGACCGACGAAGGCATCGCGCAGCGACATAATTTAGCCGGAAGCCAGGGTTCACAGGGCGACGGCGATTGAGCCGCCCTGTGTCGGGCGCGTGCTACGAGGTAGCATGAAAATGATGGCACGCTGGCGCACGAAACTGTCTCTACGTCTGCATAAAAATGTGACTAAGAGACAGTTCAGCGGAAGGCATAGCTCCTTGAGCGGTTACAGCAGATTCAAACGCTCTTTTTCCGCCAGTTTGGCATCTTCTGCCTGACACACGGCGGCGGTAAAAATCACGTCCGTTGATGAGTTTAATGCCGTTTCTGCGGAGTCCTGCAATACACCAATGATGAAGCCAACCGCAACCACCTGCATGGCGATATCATTGGAGATGCCGAACATACTGCACGCCAGTGGAATCAACAGCAGTGAACCACCCGCCACACCTGATGCACCACAGGCACACAGCGACGCTACGACACTGAGCAGCAGCGCGGTCGGCACGTCAATCTGAATTCCCAGCGTATGGGCGGCTGCCAGCGTTAGCACTGTGATGGTAATCGCCGCACCAGCCATATTGATGGTGGCACCTAGCGGAATGGCGACTGAGTAGCTATCTTCATTCAGGTTTAATTTGCGGCACAGTTCCATATTCACCGGAATATTGGCGGCAGAGCTACGGGTAAAGAAGGCGGTCACGCCGCTTTCACGCAGACAGCGCAGCACCAGCGGATAAGGGTTGCTGCGAATCTTCCAGTAGACGATCAGCGGGTTGATCACCAGCGCAACCAGCAACATACCACCGATCAACACCATCAGCAGGTGGGCGTAGCCCCACAGTGCACCGAAGCCGGTTTCCGCCAACGTTGAGGCGACCAGACCAAAGATCCCCAGCGGTGCGAAGCGGATCACAACACGCACGATAGCCGTTACTGCATGAGATGCATCGCTGATCAGGTTCTTTGTGGAAGCTGACCCATGACGGAAAGCTAACCCCAGACCTACAGCCCACACCAGAATACCGATGTAGTTGGCATTGAGCAGAGCGTGAATCGGGTTAGCGACAACACTCATCAACAGGCCTTTTAATACTTCGACAATACCCGATGGTGGCGTGATGTCAGTAGCTTGCGCACTCAGTGCTAGCGTAGAGGGAAACGTGATACTCAACACGACGGCAATGAAGGCCGCAGAGAAGGTGCCGATGAGGTAGAGAAACAGGATCGGGCGGATATTGGTTTTCTGCCCTTGTTGGTGGTTGGCGATAGATGCCATGACCAGCATCAAAACCAGAATGGGGGCGACGGCTTTCAATGCGCCGACGAACAGCGTTCCCAATAAGCCAGCCGCCAGTGCAGCCTGTGTGGACAGTGAAGCCAGAATAATACCAGCCGCAAGTCCCAGAAGAATCTGTTTAACCAGGCTGCCGTGGGTAATGTACTGCAAAAAACGAGAGTGTTGAGTTGCCATAATTTTGACGGGATAACCGTTCCGCTAAGTGGTTGTTTGTACGGAGTTGGCACCTCTGACATGTGTCGGGTGACTTTTTCTTTCCGTAACGATATGTGTTTGCGCGTATCAGTATATGAGAATTTGTTCTTGAGAAAAGCAATGATGTAGTTTTTTATGACGGACATCCGTGTCCGTCACCCTGCGGGCCGTTGCTGCGCATGTGTAGGAACGGAAACAATGGAATGAGGAAAGCGAACGCCGCACGGGCGAAACCGTGCGGCGAGAGGGGGGAAGCGTTAACGCCCGGCGCGTTTGTTCACCCAGACGTTGATCAGCATAGTGATAATCAAAATACTGGCAACAACGCTCAGAGAAACGGCCACCGGAATATGGAAAATGTCGATGAGCATCATCTTGGTACCGATGAAGATCAGGATGACAGCCAGACCATATTTCAACAGCGAGAAGCGTTCAGCCACGCCAGCCAGCAGGAAGTACATCGCACGCAGGCCCAGAATAGCGAACAGGTTCGATGTCAACACGATAAAGGGATCGGTCGTGACGGCGAAAATAGCTGGGATACTGTCTACGGCGAAAATCACGTCGCTGATTTCAACCATAATCAGCACCAGAAACAGCGGCGTGGCATACAGGATGCCATTACGACGGACGAAGAATTTTTCATTCTCGATGCTATCCGTCATGCGCAGACGACTACGCAGCCAGCGCACCAGCGGCTTGTCGCCGATCGCTCCGTTATCTTCTTTCGCCAGCGCCATTTTAAGACCGGTGAACAGCAGGAATGCACCGAACACATAGAGCAGCCACTGGAACTGCGTGACTAACCAACTGCCGCCAAACACCATCAGCGTTCTGAGAACGATGGCACCCAGCACGCCGTAAATCAGCACGCGACGTTGGTATTGCGGGGGAACGGCGAAGTAGCCGAAGAGCATCAGCCAGACGAAGACGTTATCGACGGCAAGCGCTTTCTCGATCAAATAACCAGTCAGGAAGGCGAGCGACTGGGCGTTGGCCACCTCGCGGCCCATCGTACCATCCAGATACCACCAGAAACCGGCGTTGAACAGCAGAGAGAGCGTGACCCAGATGATAGACCAGACGGCAGCCTGTTTGAACGTCATTACCGTCGACCCTTTGCGCCCTTGATAGAGCAGGTCGATGGCCAGCATCACTATAACAATGGCAGCGAAGCTGCCCCATAACCATGGCGTGCCGATGGTGTGCATAGCAAGATCCTTAAATAGAAACAAAAACGGCCAACATCGGAAGGACGCTGGCCGCTTGTTATTAAAGCTGCAGATGCACCTCGCCTTCCGGCAAGGTCTCACTTACAACATTAATGAAGCTGTCTCATCAAGGTTGCCCGGTAACCGGATGCGTAAAGCATCGTAATGACGATTGACCGGCGGAAAAGTTACTCCCCTTTGCCTGACAGAAGATAGGTGAAAAGATGATCTTGGTCAAATAATTATCGCTGCCTTACTCCGCATTTCCCAGCGTTGCGGCATCGGCAGGAAATACGACACCCGTTTGGCGGCGAATTTCCGTCAGCAGCCCCGCGACGGTACGCGAACGTGCCAGTTCCGCATGGTTAATGTCGTTATCGTTGACCAGCGTGGCAAAGACCTCGGCTTCGTACAGCATGCTGTTGATATGCTGCGGCTGGCTGAGATCAACCTGCTTGCCTCCACGCGGGATGAATTTCACGTTCTGGCATTCGGACACTTTTTCAATCACCAGCGACCCGTCTTCCCCCTGAATTTCACTGGGGATAGAGGAATGGCTGACTTTGGAGTGGACGATGGTCACATCGAAATCGCCGTAATTCAGGACGACGCTGCCATGCGCATCAACGCCACTTTCCAGCAGTGTCGCGCTGGCCTGCGTGGTGCACGGTTCTCCCCACAGCGCCACGGCGAACGCCAGACAGTAGTAGCCAATATCCATGATGGAACCGTTGGAAAACGTCGGATTGAACGTGTTGGGGTTCTCGCCGGCCAAATAGAGCGGGTAGCGCGAGGAATATTGGCAGTAATTCAGCACCACTTTACGCAGTCTGCCGACTTTTGGCAGCGCCTGCTGGATCACGCTAAAGTTGGGCAGGCTGGCAGTTTTGAAGGCTTCAAAGAGTACGACCTGATTTTCTCTGGCGCAGGCGATCATTTGTTCGACTTCATAGCGGTTGGAAGCCAGCGGTTTTTCGCAGATGACGTGCTTGCCATGGCTCAGGAAGAGCAAAGCCTGTTCGCAATGCAGGGAATTAGGACTAGCCAGATACACGGCGTCGATAAGATCGGATTTCGCCATGGCTTCCAGTGAATCAAACAGCGTATCCACCATGTAATCGGCTTGAAACGGCTGCGCTTTTTCTGCCGTACGTGAATAGATAGCGGTGAGCTTCAGTTTGCCGGTTTCGTGGGCGGCGTCAACAAACTGGCGGGTGATCCAACTGGTTCCTACAATGGCGAAGCGAATCATAAGCGTTTGGTATCCTGAAGGCATTTGTGATGGCTATGCAGATTATCACGGTGAAATGACAAGGCAACGTCAATCATTTCCGGTTCTGGCAGAGAAAAGCATTTACTGATGGGCTATTTTAAGGGATAAACAGCGCAAATTTTATGATGCAGGAGAGGCTAATGAGCCAACTCGAATTGGAAACGTGCAACCTGACGTTGGTGCGTTACCCTCAGGTCGCTGAAAACTCGGCGCTACAGGCGTGGGATGCCGCAGATGAATATCTGCTGCGTGAACTGGCTACCATGGAAATCGCGCCGGGCCCGCGCCTGATTTTCAATGATACGTTTGGTGCGCTGGCCTGCGGTTTACAGGCGCAATCGCCCATTAGTATCAGCGACTCTTACCTGAGCCAACTGGCGACGCGACATAATCTGGAACTGAACGGTTATGCTGTCGATGCGGTAACCCTGTTGGATAGCATGGCGGAACTACCGGATGCGCCCGCGCTGGTGGTGATAAAAATACCGAAAACGATCGCGCTGCTGGAACACCAGTTGAGAATGTTGCGCAAGGTCGTTACGCCGCAAACGCGTATCATCGCCGGGGCGAAAGCACGGGATATTCATACCTCTACGCTGCAACTGTTTGAACGCGTGATGGGGCCGACGAAAACCTCGCTGGCCTGGAAAAAGGCGCGTCTGGTTCACTGTGAGTGGGCGGAACTAAAAGTCAGTGAGCAGCCACTTACTACTGAGTGGGAGCTGGATGGTTACGGCTATCGCATTCAAAACCTGGCTAACGTGTATTCGCGTAATGGGCTGGATATCGGTGCCCGTTTCTTTATGCAGCATTTGCCGGAACAGATAGACGGTAAGATCATCGATCTCGGCTGTGGCAACGGCGTCATTGGGCTGGCGGCGCTGAAAGCTAACCCGGAGGCCACCGTCGGCTTCTTTGATGAATCCTACATGGCGGTAGCCTCAAGCCAGATGAACGTTGAGGTTAACTGCCCGCAGGATATCGAGCGCTGTAGCTTCGTGGTGAACCACGGATTGGCTCGCGTTAAGCGTGATACGTTGCAGGCCGTATTGTGTAATCCGCCATTCCACCAGCAGCAGGCTGTGACGGACGAAATCGCCTGGCAGATGTTTATGGATGCCCGCCGCTGCCTTCAGGTTGGTGGAGAACTGCGCATCGTGGGGAATCGCCATCTGGATTATTTCCACAAGCTGAAGCGCCTATTTGGTAACTGTGAAACCCTCGCTAGCAACACGAAGTTTGCGGTACTGCGCGCGGTGAAAACGGGGTCGTCCCGCTAAACTTGCCTAAACTACAGCGTTAACGCCAGCCGGGTGGCCTGATCGATCGCCCGGCGTGCGTCTAATTCCTGCGCCACATCGGCACCGCCAATCAGATGAACGTGACATCCGGCAGCGAGTAAAGGGTCATACAGCTTACGGTTAGGTTCCTGACCGGCACAGATAATGATGTTATCCACCGGCAGACAATGCATTTGCTGGTCGTGGATAATGTGCAGCCCCTCATCATCAATATGATGATATTCCACGCCGCCCAGCATCGTCACGCCATGGCGCAGCAGCGTGGTGCGATGTATCCAGCCTGTCGTTTTCCCCAGATTTTCACCGGGCTTGCCGGTTTTCCGCTGTAATAAGGTAATGTCCCGCTGGTGAGGAAGTCCGTCAGGCTGTTGTGGCAGCAGGCCGCCCCGATGCTGCAACTGCTTATCGATGCCCCATTCCGCATAAAAGTCGTCATGTCCTGCCTGAGAAGACTGGGGATTAAGACGATGGCTGTCGTTAAGAAGACGATTATTGTTCAAAAGATAGTGCGTATTGTTCAAAAGATAGTGCGCGGTATCGAAACCGATACCGCCTGCGCCGATAATGGCAACCCGTTTGCCGACTGGCTTTTTGTCGCGCAGCACGTCCAGATAGCTCAACACGCTAGGGTGATCGATACCTGCAATCGCGGGAATACGCGGCACGATGCCACAGGCCAGAATCACGTCATCAAAACCGAGTAAATCAGCGGCGGTTGCCTGCGTGCTCAGGCGCAGCGTGACGCCGAGTAGCTCTAACTGCCGACGGTAGTAGCGCAGCGTTTCATAAAATTCGGCCTTGCCGGGGATCTGTTTGGCAATATTGAACTGGCCGCCGATATAAGAAGACGATTCGAATAGCGTAACCTGATGGCCGCGTGCGGCGGCGTTGACGGCAAAAGCCATACCAGCAGGCCCCGCACCGACTACCGCAAAGCGTTTACCGACTCTGGCGGGCTGGATAGGCAGTTCGGTTTCGTGGCAGGCACGCGGGTTGACCAGGCAGGACGTGACCTTGCCGACAAAAATCTGATCGAGGCAGGCCTGATTGCAGCCGATACAGGTATTGATTTCATCTGCACGTCCCGACTGCGCTTTTGCCACCAGTTCCGCATCGGCGAGAAAAGGACGCGCCATCGACACCATGTTGGCACAGCCTTCGGCTAAAAGCTGTTCTGCGACGCTGGGATCGTTGATGCGGTTGGTGGTAATCAGCGGGATGCGGACTTTCCCCATTAGCTTCTGCGTTACCCAGCCGAAGGCACCGCGCGGCACCAGCGTGGCGATAGTCGGAATCCGCGCTTCATGCCAGCCGATACCGGTATTGATGAGGGTGGCACCTGCCTGCTCAATTGCCTGCGCCAGTTGCACAATTTCTTGCCAGCTTGAACCTTCTTCTATCAGGTCGAGCATCGATAAACGGTAAATCAGGATGAAGTCCGGGCCTGTTCGTTCCCGCACGGCGCGAACAATCTCAAGCGCGAAGCGGCTACGGCGCTGGAAATCGCCGCCCCATTCATCATCACGATGGTTGGTGTGCGTCACCAGAAACTGATTAATCAGGTAGCCTTCCGATCCCATAATTTCCACGCCGTCGTAACCCGCCTGCTGCGCCAACGCGGCGCAACGGGCAAAGTCGTCGATGGTTTGCACGATATCCTGCGTGCTCATTTCTCGTGGTGCAAAGCGGTTAATCGGTGCCTGAATGGCCGATGGCGCGACCGGATCGGGTTGATAGCTGTAGCGGCCGGTGTGGAGAATTTGCAGTGCGATTTTCCCGCCCGCGTCATGTACCGCCTGCGTTAGCACCTGATGATGCGCGATCTGCGCCTCGTCATGCAGAGTCGCGCCGCCTTTGGCAACGGCACCTTTGGCGTTTGGCGCAATGCCGCCTGTTACAATCAGGCCTACACCGCCCTGCGCCCGCTCACGGTAAAATGCTGCCAGCCTTTCGGTGCCGTCTGGGTGTTCTTCCAGACCGGTATGCATGGATCCCATCACCACACGGTTCTTTAACGTCGTGAAGCCAAGATCGAGTGGAGAAAGCAGCGTAGGGTAGGCAGTCATTACACTCTCCGGTGAGGTTAACTGGTCTGATGAGTCATGGTGTTCAATCTAGCCGTAATTGAGGGAATTGTGAAATTTATGTTTATTTATTGTGATTGATGTCATTGCGAATCTTGGGGAGAAGCGCGGGCAGGCAAGGGATCGTGTGCCGGAGTGTTTGTTGTCGGGGGCGTGTGACATTATAATCCGCGGGTTTATCGGGCAAAGGTACTGTTATGCGGGTGGAAGAGTTGGAATATCGTCTGGATAGCGCACTCCGTGCGTTAGAGCAAAGCGTTCAGCGTCAGCAGCAGACGTGGCGGCAGGAGCATCAGTCCCTCCAGCAGCAGTTGCTTCAGGCGAAAGAGCGTGACGCTTACCTTTGTACGCAGATTGAACGGCTCTCTGCGCAGTTGGGTGCGATGGATAGTTCGCCGGAACGAAATCCGCTGCTTCAGAAAATGAAGGTCATTCATGCCCACCTTGATGCACTGGCACAAGAAGCCAGCGCGTTCAGACGCTCACTGCGGTAACCGCTCCGCTGGCATTTTTCAGCCATATCGTGCCGCAGTGTTAATACGATATTTCGTACGCCCTATTTCGTTAACGTAATACTTCCGCTTCCTTACACAATTCCTCCTCATTCTCCATAATTGCCGCAAATGTGGAGCTGACGCTTGCAGATATTTACCCTTGCTCTAATTAACTGAAGGTGTCGGGCCTATACTTTCTCTCGTAGCACGGCACTCGCCGTCGACAAGTCAATTCAGAGAGAGGAATAGAATATGCGTAAACTCACTGCAATGCTGGTTGCTTCTTCTTTTGCATTGGGCGCGGCAGGTATCGCGCAGGCTAATGACGCACCGAAAGGTCCTGGCCCGGAACACAAGATGATGATGAAAGAGGGTCGGGAGCATCGTGGCATGATGGGGCCCGATGCGATGTTTAAGGAGCTGAATTTGACTGAAGCGCAGAAACAGCAAATTAAAGACATCATGAAAGAGTCCCGCGAGAAAATGCACAAAACGATGCAGGATGATCGTCGTGATATGCATAGCCTAGTTGCATCCGATACCTTTGATGCCGCAAAAGCACAGGCACAGTTGGATAAAGCCGACGCAGTGCACAAAGCTAGAATGCTGAGCGGTCTGGAAACCAAGAACAAAATTTACAACGTTCTGACGCCAGAGCAGAAAAAGCAGTACAACGACAATTTTGAAAAACGACTGACTCAACCGCCAAAACCTGACGGCAAGCCTGTTCCTGCGGAATAACATGTTATTTCATGAATCGGCGCGATAGCTAAAATACTCAAGTCAGTAGACCACCGGATTGACGCATTACCTCATGGGTAATGCTTCGGTCCGGTGGTTTTTTTATTTATTTTCCCGCGGCCATCGCACTGTGAGTAGGGAAATGATTAATGCTATTCTCACGCGGAGACAGCAGGTGAAATGATCGGATAGCGGGCGGTAAAGGACAGATGAATCACGATTTGACGTTAAAAACTATAAAATTCATGCCGCTGCTGTTTCTGACCACTCTCATCGTGAGCTGTATGGGATTTCGGTTTCGGGTGTTGGATGAGCTGTCGCTGTTTTGGCCCGCCAACATTCTGGTGTTTTGCCTCATGATCAGTTTCAGAGCCAGAAAAGGGACGATAACAGGTAAAACGCTCTTTATCTGTAGCAGTTTTTTGGTGAGTTATGTCGCGATGCTGTCGGCTGCGTTACTGATGGACAATAACTCACCGTTAAAAACCAAGGTGCTGTTATGTTTGTGCAATATGGTTTTTGTGGTGACAGCCTGGTGCGCGTTTTGCCTGATGTGTCGGTTTACCGGAAAGTGGTCGACATTTGAAAAATTCACCAAGTATTACGTCTATATTATTTTCGCTTCGACGTTTGTC
The DNA here is from genome assembly GCF_014946775.2 of Pectobacterium quasiaquaticum. Taxonomy (NCBI): domain Bacteria; kingdom Pseudomonadati; phylum Pseudomonadota; class Gammaproteobacteria; order Enterobacterales; family Pectobacteriaceae; genus Pectobacterium; species Pectobacterium quasiaquaticum. The sequence goes on from NZ_CP065177.1 coordinate 596,267, forward strand.
GGCGCGTTCTTATCCGGTGTGGCGTATGGGGTTTATGCGTATGTCTACGATACGGGAAACCGCTATGCTGAGTTTATGGACTGGTTCAGTGAGCAACTCGGAACCGGTATTATCCTCGCGTTCTTTTTCCTGCGGGGTAAAGACATCCTGCGCGCGTTACGGAATATTCCGTTGTGCCCTAAGAACATCAGAGAAAATATCTTTCCCTTTCTGGTCTTCATCATTTTCTTATTAGTGAGCCTCTTTTTCCTGGATGCCAGCCTGATTACGCTGTCCGTTATTCCACTCACGCTGTGTGCGTTCAATTACTCTTTTACTATCATGTCGTTGCTCTGTGCGATTACCGGCGTGATACTGAATTATCTCTATATTAATCAAGTCGGTATACTCATCGATTCGAATTCCGAAGCATACATTAATTCGTTTCTCACTACGGCGCGCCTGAATATCGCGATGTTAATTATGGCGATGTTAAGCGTCTCTCATTTTGTTTCGATGAACCGACGACTGATTAAAATCATCGAAAGCAGCAGCTTGAAGGATGCGCTCACCAACACTTTCAATCGTCGCGCTTTTCTCAGCATGTTGAACGGGCGGCAGGGCGTGCTGATGAATAAGAAAAAGCGCCAATTAACGCTGCTGTTTTTGGATATCGATTATTTTAAGCAGGTCAATGATACCTACGGTCATGCCTGTGGCGATGAACTGATCGCCAGCTTTGCCCGTATGCTGAGTGCTACGATTCGTCCGAGCGACATCCTTTGCCGCTGGGGTGGGGAAGAGTTCGTCATTGCGGCTTATGACCTGACGGCTGAGCAATCCGAAGCCATGGCTGAAGCGTTGCGGCACCTTACGGAATCCACGGCGCTGACGCTGTCCGACGGCCGGAAAATCCATTTTACGACCAGTATTGGCGTTGCCATGTTTCCCCAACATGAAGGCGGCAATATTTACGATCTGATCGGGCTGGCGGACGAGCAGTTGTATAAAGCGAAAGCGCAGGGGCGTAATCGCGTCTGTATGCGTCTGGTCGAAGAGGTCTGACTCTTCCCTTGACCTTCCCCTTACTGGAACGTCTACCCTCAAAGTTACTGTGACTGATTGAGGGGTTGTGATGAAGAAAGTCCATTTGTTATTAACGGCAACGTTGCTGATTCCGTTTCTCTCGTTCGCTGCCGACAACGCGCATAGCGGCCACGGTGCTGCGAACGACGCATCGTCCTCCCAGCAGGCGTACATGAAAGGGATGGATGCGATGCATACCGAGATGATGGAAGGGATGCAGTCCAGCGACCCTGATATTGCCTTTGCCAAAGGGATGATTGCGCATCACCGTGGCGCGATTGATATGGCAAAAACGGAGCTGCAATACGGCAAAGACCCGGAGTTGCGTAAGCTGGCGGAAGAGATTATCAAAGCCCAGCAGCCGGAGATCGACCAAATGGAAGCCTGGTTGAAGAAGCAAAGCAAGCCGTAAATTTGCCCATGGCGCCTCTTCTGAGAGGCGTCATTTTGTTTTTATCAGGCCGTGGAGCGGGCGGCTTCGCACGATTGATGAAAATTTAGTGACTGTTTTCACAGAATAAAACGTAGAGATAGCTTTCTCCGTGTGAACTTGTTAGAAAACAGGAAAGGACGTCACCAGAATTTTCTGGGCGAGACCTGGATAAAGCAGCGTATAGCACGCTGCTTTATCCAGGTTTTTTTTTGCTTATTTTCCAGCTGGCCAGCGGATAACAAGTGGGATGACGTGTATCAGGCGGTTGCAGCCATTGACGAAACGGGAAGTCATTATGAATAGCAAAGTGCTCGCTGAAAATATTCTGAGGTTGGTCGGAGGAGAGACGAACGTTTCGACTCTGGTGCATTGTGCAACACGCTTGCGCTTTAAGATTGTGGATCACGGTAAAGTGGATGTGGCTGCGCTTGAGGCGCTGGATGGCGTCATTACGGTCATCAATGCTTCAGGGCAATTGCAGGTGGTGATCGGGAATCGGGTGCCGGAGGTGTACCGCGCTTTTGGTTCGATCTCCAAGCTGCTGGAGGATGGCGACGGGAAACGCCAGACGGCGGGAAGTGAGGCATCAACGTCTGCGATGGGGCGGCTGATTGATCTGGTTGCTGGGATCTTTACCCCATTGCTGGGGGCGATGGCGGCAGCGGGGGTGCTGAAAGGCGCATTGTCTATTGTGATTGCGCTCGGGTGGCTGAATACCAAAGAAAGTACCTATGTCATCCTGCACGCGGCATCTGACAGCCTGTTTTATTTCCTGCCGATGCTGTTGGCAATTACGGCTGCGCGTAAATTCGAAACCAACATTTTTGTGGCCGTGTCGGTTGCTGGCGCACTGGTTTACCCCACGATTCAGGGGTTGTTCGACGCCGGTCAGCCCGTGACGTTTTTCGGTCTGCCCGTTGTGATGATGAAGTACACCTCGTCGGTGATCCCGATTATCTTCAGCGTGTGGCTGATGTCATATATCGAGCGTTTCCTGAATCGCCATATTCACGAAAGCGTGCGCAATATCCTGACGCCGTTCTTCCTGCTGGTGCTGATGGTGCCACTCACGCTGATGACCATCGGGCCGATTGGCATTTCAGCCAGTAAGCTCATTGCGTCGGTGTTCGTCAGTATCTATGAATTCAATCCTATTCTTGCCGGGGCGTTGATGGCGGCGTCATGGCAGATCTTGGTGATCTTTGGCGTTCACTGGGGATTTGTGACCGTGTTCATCAACGATCTCTCTGTCATGGGGCACAGCTACCTTAAAGCCGCCTCCAGCCCGTCGGTCTTTGCCCAGTCCGGCGCACTGCTGGGCGTCATGGTGCGTACCAAAGATAAAAAGCTTAAAGCGCTGGCGGGTAGTACGTTTATCGCCTCGCTGTTTGGCATCACGGAACCCGGAGTTTACGGCGTGACGCTGAAGCTGAAAAAACCGTTTATCTGCGCGGTGATCGCCGCTGCAATCGGGGGCGCTATCGTCGGCTATGCGAAAAGCTCTGCGGTCTCTATGGGGATGCCCGGCTTGCTGACGCTGCCGATTTTCTACGGCGAAGGTTTTGTTGGGTTCCTTATTGGTTGCGCTATCGCCTTCGCGGTGAGTTTTGTGCTGACCATCATTGTTGGGTTTGACGATCCCGTACCGCCTGCTGAAAAAGCGCCAGTGCCAACGCACTCTTCAACAGCGACACCTGCTGCGCCTGTATCACGTCAGAACGCGAATGCTGTGCCTCTGGCGCTGAAAGACGCACCTGAAACGGCTGAACAGCTGGGGTCGCCAGCAAAAGGTGAACTGATTTCGCTGGAAGCGGTAAATGACAAAGTGTTTTCTTCCGGCGTCGTCGGGCAGGGTGTTGCCATTCTGCCGCAGGAAGGGCGCATCTATTCGCCGGTGGACGGCGTGATTGCCAGCACGTTCGCTAGCGGCCATGCCGTCGGCATTCTCTCGCAAAAGGGGGCGGAGATTCTGATTCATGTCGGCATCAACACGGTACAACTGGAAGGCCAGTATTATCAGATGCACGTTGCAGAAGGTGATAAAGTGACAAAAGGCCAACTGCTGCTGGAGTTTGATTTAGAGGCGATCCTGAAGGCGGGCTACGACACGGTGACACCGATGGTTATTACGAATGCAGAGGAATATCACGTATTCAGCCCGGGTACAGCACGTCAGTTGAGGGTAGGAGACACGGTAATCGCGCTGGCGTAGGGTTTTAGCCTCTTAATAAATCAGACGGCGCTGTGTGAATATGCCGTCTGATTTTCTCTATCGTCTTATGTTCTACAGAGTTACAGCGATTTTCCGTTGCTGCTAATCACATCCTGATACCAGTAGAAGCTGTCTTTGCGCCGACGCTCCAGCGTGCCTTTGCCGTCATCATCGCGATCGACATGAATAAAGCCGTAGCGTTTTGACATCTGCGCCGTCCCCGCGCTGACCAGATCGATCGGTCCCCAACTGGTGTAGCCCAGCAGCTCGACGCCATCGTCGATGGCTTCACGCACCTGAATCAGATGGCGACGCAGGTAATCAATGCGGTAACTGTCGTGAATGCTGCCGTCCTCTTCCACCACGTCGCGTGCACCCAGCCCGTTTTCCACGATGAACAGCGGCTTCTGATAGCGGTCATACAGCTCGTTCAGCAGGAAGCGCAGGCCTTCGGGGTCGATCTGCCAGCCCCATTCGGAGGCTTCAAGGTGCGGGTTAGGAATCAGACGGATGATATTGCCGCGTGAGGACTGATATTTCTCCGGCTCGAAGGTCGCGCAGCCGCTCATGTAATAGCTGAAAGAGACAAAGTCTACGGTGTGGCTCAGGTCGTCTTTATCCTGTGCGGTAATGGTGAGCTCGACGCCATTTTCCCGGAAATAGCGCTGAATCCAGGCCGGATAGGTACCGCGAACCTGCACGTCACCAAAGAACAGCCATTCCCGATTCTTGCTCTGCGCTTCCAGCACATCTTTCGGATGGCAGGTCATGGGGTAGCGTACCGCGCCCAATAGCATGTTGCCGATTTTGGCGTCTGGGATAATGTCGTGGCAGGCTTTTACCGCGCGTGCGCTGGCAACCAACTGGTGGTGGATAGCCTGATAAATATCCTGTTTTGAAGGTTCACCGTCTAGCCCGATGCCCGTAAAGGGTGAATGCAGCGCCATGTTGATTTCATTGAAGGTCAGCCAGTACTTCACCTTGTCTTTATAGCGACTGAAAACGGTACGGGCATACTTCTCAAAATGGTCGATGACGGCACGGTTGCCCCAACCTCCCAGTTTTTTTACCAGCCCGTAAGGCATTTCATAGTGCGACAGCGTAATCAGTGGCTGAATCTGATGCTTTGCCATTTCATCGAACAGACGATCGTAGAAGGCCAGACCGGCTTCGCAGGGCTCGGCTTCATCGCCTTCGGGGTAAATACGCGTCCAGGCAATCGAGGTGCGCAACACCTTAAAACCCATTTCGGCAAACAGCTGAATATCCTGCGGATATTGATGATAAAAATCGATGGCCCGATCTTTGATGCAGCTAATGCTCTCATTGCGTTCCGTCACCGGACCATGCACGCCCTGTAGCTGAAGATCGGAGGTCGACACACCTTTACCGTCCTCATTCCATGCCCCTTCAACCTGATTTGCTGCAACTGAACCGCCCCATAAAAATCCGTCGGGGAATGCTTTCATGGTATTTCTCCTTATCGTTTTCTACATCATTACGCTGCGCGGTGGCTCCGCACTGGGAACCGCCGGATGACAGGCAAAAAAAAACTTGGGCAGAAGAGAGTATCACTACTCACCTCTGCCCAAGTCTCGCCCGCCATTGGCGGTAACGTCTTGTTAGAACACTATACAATCCTGAATCTCTGCGGCAATGCCCCCGTCTGGTTATGTGACGCGAGTCACGGCATCTTTGCGTGCGGGTATGATTCGCGCCGACAGGCGTTAGGTGTTTTCCCCTAACGCCTGCTGATACGGTAATTACGCTTTCGCTTTCAGTGCTTTGACGACGGCTTCGCCCAGCGCTTGAGCAGATGCCGGGTTTTGGCCGGTGATCAGTCGCCCATCAACGACGACTTTATTTTCAAAGATTGGGGCTTCTTCAAATGTTGCGCCATCTTTTTTCAGTGCCGCTTCAAGTTCAAACGGAACGATCTTGTCGTAATTACGGGACACTTCTTCTTCCGCGGTAAAGCCGGTAAGGCGACGGCCTTTAATCAACAGTTCACCATTGCTGAGCTTCACATTCAGCAAGCCTGCCGGACCGTGGCAAACGGCACTGATGATGTCATTTTTCTCGTACATGGTACGCACGATGTTGATCAACTCAGGATTGTTGACGAAATCCCACATTGGTCCATGTCCTCCAACCAGCAGGATCGCGCTATATTTCGCGGGATCAACCTTTGCCAGCGGGATTGAATTAGCCAGTTTGTTGCGGTGTTCCGGGTTAGTCCAGAAATCCAGACTTGCCCGATCTTTGAGATCGAATCCGTCAAACGGAGGCATCCCGCCTTTGGGGCTCGCAATATCGTAATCCAGCCCAGCTTTGTCAAAAACCTCGACCGGATGAGTGAGTTCTGGGAACCAGAAACCGCCAACGAGATCGGGGGTTTTTTTATCCAGACTGGAGACGACGATTAATACCTTCTCTTCTTTCAAATTGGCCTGAGCGAAAACAGGGGAGGCTGCGGCAAACACAGCCATCGCGGCGATAAGACCAGCACAGCGCTTGATAATTGACATAAAAAACTCCTTTCAGCAGGTGGTGATGGTCGCCACTATATCCGTGATAATTGGCTGAAAACAGACGGTAAAAACGGAACGTATTGTTTAAAAAATCGATGTAATCACTTTATATTGCCGTGATAAATTATCGTAAAATGCGTTTTATGATCCCTGTGTTGCATGACGATGAGGAACCCTGATGGGGCAATCCGATAGTTTTGATGGACTGGCAGAATTTCTGGCGATAGCGAAACGCTTGAGCATTCGCAAAGCCGCGCTCGATCTGGGTAAGACGCCGGGAGCGGTGAGCCTGTCGCTCCAGAAACTGGAGCATCGCCTCGGCGTGCTGCTTTTCCACCGCACGACGCGCAAGATGGCATTGACGGAAGCGGGGGAAGAGCTGCTGCTGAGAATCGGGCCTGCGGCACACGTTATCGCAACAGGTTTTGAAGATGTGGCTCAATCGGCAAAAAAACCATCGGGGACGTTGAAGCTGATCGTCGAGCGATTAGCATTGCCCCATGTTATCGAGCCGCTCATCCCTGCATTTCGTCAGGCGTGGCCGAATTTGAATATCGATATCACGGTGAGTAATCGTCACGATAACTTCGTCTCTGAAGGCTATGACGCTGGTATCATGATCGGTTCATACATCGAACAGGATATGATTGCCGTGCGGCTTTCCCCGCCATTCAAGTGGGCGGTATTTGGTTCGCCGGACTATTTCAAAGCGAATGGTAAGCCTAAAGCGACGCACGATCTGGTGCATCACGAATGTATTCGCTTTCGTCGCCCTGAAAAGGGGGATATTTATCGATGGGAGTTTGTCGAAAATAAAGAAACTGTAAGAGTTGAGCCAACTGGTACCATTACCGTGAACGATGGCGAACTCATGCGTAGCCTCGCGGTCAGGAGCGTTGGGCTTATTTACTCATCCACGTTCCATACTTCACGCGAGCTGGCAAACGGCACGCTGGAAGCCGCGTTACTCGATCTCTCACCCGGAAATGACGGCCTCTTTCTTTATTTCTCAAGAGCTGCGAGGAATCAACCCAAATTGCGCGCGTTTATCGACGTGTGTTCGCAGATAATTAAGACGTGAATGTGTGGGCTAATTCATCCGTTAGTTTTTCGACGCATACTCAACTGAACCTGTTTTACATTCGTACATGGCAAACAGCGAGTGTGTTTTCTGTGGACCGGAGACGGTGAATGCCAGGAGGTAAACCTCGGGGTTGGATAACGTAGATGAATCGGCTTTATCAAAAGCAATCACTGGTGTTGCGGTACCGAGGTGTTCGGGTTGGAACTTAACCCAGCGTGGAATGCGGAGTGTCAGGAAATCGTGCTTCACATAGTCGATGGCTTGCTCATACGTCACCTCCAGACAGGATGGGCCGCTATGCTTGAAGTAATAATTGTAGCCCGCTAAGGCACTAGCTGCCGCCAGCACGCAACAGATCGTCTTGGTTTTCCATTCCATCCCGCTTCTTCCTGATAAACATAAACCGACGCCCAAAAATAAAGGAGCTGCGCTATTAACGCAACTCCTTGAATTTGGTGGCCCCTGCTGGACTAGCGTTGCGGTTGGGGGGTACTAGTTTAGTGAATGAGTCACCATTCACTTTTAACCGGATGGTAATTATGCAAAATTATTTACAGGGGTTGCGTTAGATCAGAATAAAGCAGCCTCAACGTGCAGCATCAATAGCCTTTTATACCCAATATTTCTGATATAGATTTCAATTTTTTGTCATTGCCTGTCTTCTACTTCTCAAGAATCTTCATCAACATTTCATGAAATTCAGGGTCATCACCTTCCCTCAATGCAATCTCTGGTAAGAGATACGGAGCTGGGCACCAACTGACTTCATCTTCATTACGCAATGGATGAGGAAATAAAGGAGCCCCATTTTTGAAGGAAGCAAGGAGCTCTTCAACTGCTAATTTCTTGCCATCCAGGGTCATACATTCTTGGCACTGCTTGTCAGAGCAAATCACCTTCACCTTAGTAGAGTCTTTAAGCTGAGCACTTCGTAATGCCGTATAGATTCTTCCCAGGTCCTGGACAAGCTTTTCAGATAGGTAGGTATCACAGAAGAGAATCAAGGCATCTCTTGCTTCACTATGCTTGTAGGAATATGGTTGAGTGAATTCAAACAGCACCATCCATAACTCTTTGCCTTGCCTATCCTTCAGATAAGGGTCAGGCAATAGCCCAAACCTTGAGAATGTGGGGACTACATCCTTCAAAAAGTCTTCTTTGGTTAAGGCATATGGTTCTTCTTGGACATACTCGGTCTTAACAAGCTCACCAGTAGCAATTTTCTTTAGATTAATGTCAATCTTCTGCCGAATGTCATCTATGGTCTTTGACCATTGTTCATGTGTTGGGTTTTCACCTTCTGGCAGGTATCGTTGAATTACCCATTCAGCAGTGAGATAGTGATCTTCAGCAGTAAACTCTTCAGGATACTTACTCTCTAGATACAGTTTCTTTTCTTCAAGCTCAGAATCAGACCAGCGCCGAAATACTTCCTGCTTCCCTAGGCAGGGTAAGATCACGAATGTTTTTTAGACAATTTCCGATGATTGACTCGAAGAGATGGCTATGATCTGATAGCGCTTTTCTCCGCGAGCCGCCCATGAGCTTTGATACCTTTACGCACTATTTTTCCGATATTCAGGAACCACGTCAGTCAGCGAAAATTTCCTATCCGCTCATCGACATACTCTTTTTAACCTTATGCGCCGTCATCGCCGGTTGCGACGGATGGGAAGACATCGAGGATTTTGGCGAGGCCCGGCTTGACTGGCTGCAATCTCACGGCTTCTTTACTCTTGGGCTTCCCGTTCATGACACCATTGCACGCGTTATTTCACAGATAGACGCCGCACAGCTCCAGCGCAGTTTTATCCAATGGGTACAGTCCGTTAGCATCAAAACAGACGGGAAAGTCGTGGCTATCGATGGAAAAACGGTTCGTCGCTCATATAACCGGGATAGCCGCCGTTCAGCTATCCATATGGTCAGTGCCTTCGCCACCGCCAATGGCGTAGTCATGGGGCAGGTGAAAACGGATAGTAAATCCAATGAGATAACAGCAATACCGGAGCTTTTGTCCTTACTGGAACTAAAAGGCTGTCTGGTCACGCTGGATGCGATGGGATGTCAGAAAAAAATAGCGGAAGCCATTGTGGCCAAAGAGGCGGATTATCTGCTGGCAGTGAAAGGCAATCATCCGGTATTGCATGAGGCGCTGAAACAGGCGCTGCGGCCTCCCTTGCAACAAATCAGTAATGAAAATATTGTGATTGAACAGGGGCATGGTCGAACAGAATGTCGGGAATACCATGTACTGGACGCATCGGAACTGAAAGAGGGTGTTGCGGAATGGCCCCAGTTAAACACGATAGGGGTGGCTGTAAGCTATCGCATTGAAAAAAATAAAAAAGAGTCATTGGAATACCGCTATTACATCAGTTCGGCAAAATTGAGTAATGAAGAGTTTGCGGCGGCAGTGCGCGGGCATTGGCGCATAGAAAACCAGTTACACTGGGTGCTGGATGTGGCGATGAGAGAAGATGCAATCGCGATCTATCGGGGTAATGCTGCGGAGAATCTGGCGAGTATCCGCCATATCAGTTTGAACATGATAAGGCAGGAGAAAGGGAAGAAGGCGAGCGTACCTCGTAAACGGCGAATGGCGGCAATGAAAATGGACTATCTTGAAGCGATATTGCTGGCGGGACTGGGTATGAACAAATAATAAGCGTTCATGCTCTCGCCCTGCTTCCCTAGGCCCATTGCTTTCTTTATTTTGCTGAAGAGTCCCATGCAGTTCACTCGGTAAGTTCATATGATTTTTATTGAAAGGTAAGCAGTCACTGTCGGCGATATTTTTCCATAACTGCTTTATGCCCTTCTTCTGGAGTCCATTCAATAGGAACAGCTATGCAGTGAGCAAGTTCATTGCCTCTTGCTTCACCTTTAAGTTGTAAGCGATAGCCAAGGCCTGACAGCTCTTCTTTGTTGATAGGAGAAATAATTTGCCCGTCAAGGTTGCCACCAATGAATTCAATATTCATGTCTGCCATTCTTGAGCTCTCTAAGAAAAAAAGCCACTACAATGAGTGGCTTTTAGGTGTTTGGTGGCCCCTGCTGGACTTGAACCAGCGACCAAGCGATTATGAGTCGCCTGCTCTAACCACTGAGCTAAGGGGCCGAATGGGCGATGATTATACGGTAATATGCGGGGGGAGGTCTATAGCCTATCTGCTGGGTGGTGGTTTTATACTCAAGATAGCTTGTTGTTATTCTTATCAGAATTTACGATGGCTGTAGTCAACGGAAGTAGGGAAAGACATGATTACCGATATTCTGGCCATGAATCTTCAGGTTGTTTTCTGCGGCATCAATCCCGGGCTGTCGACGGCCCATTATGGTTATCACTTCGCTAATCCCAGTAATCGCTTCTGGAAAGTGATTTATCAGGCAGGTTTTACCGAGCGGTTGCTGACGCCTGCGGAAGAACAGCATCTGCTGGACACCGGATGCGGCATCACCATGCTGGTGGAGCGCCCAACGGTTGAAGCCACCGAACTGGGGCGAGACGAGCTGCTGCAAGGTGGCAACGCGATTGTCGAGAAGATGACGCACTATCAGCCGCGTGCGCTGGCGGTGTTAGGGAAGCAGGCGTTCAGTCAGGCGTTTGGTATCAAGAAGGTTTCGTGGGGGCGTCAGGAGCAGCATATTGGCGAGACGCAGGTTTGGGTACTGCCGAACCCTAGCGGACTGAACCGTGCGACGCTGGAGTCGCTGGTGGCGTCGTATCAGGAACTGTATCAGGCATTGCAGAATAAGGCGTGAAACCAATCTGAGCGTTTTGACGGGCAAAAAATAACCCCGGCAGACCGGGGTTATTTATCATGTAGTTATCTGGAGTGTGGATTAGCTGAGGAATGAATTAATCATCCAGGAAGCTACGCAGCACTTCGGAACGGCTTGGGTGGCGCAGTTTACGCAGCGCTTTCGCTTCGATCTGACGAATACGTTCACGCGTAACGTCAAACTGTTTGCCCACTTCTTCCAGCGTATGGTCGGTGTTCATATCGATACCGAAACGCATGCGCAGGACTTTCGCTTCACGTGCGGTCAGGCCAGCCAGTACGTCGTGTGTCGCAGAACGCAGGCTTTCCGACGTGGCGGAATCCAGCGGCAGCTCCAGCGTCGTATCTTCAATGAAATCGCCCAAATGTGAATCTTCATCATCACCAATCGGGGTTTCCATTGAAATCGGCTCTTTCGCGATTTTCAGCACTTTACGGATTTTGTCTTCCGGCATCAGCATACGCTCAGCCAGCTCTTCCGGCGTTGGCTCGCGGCCCATTTCCTGCAACATCTGACGAGAGATACGATTTAGTTTGTTGATCGTCTCAATCATGTGCACCGGAATGCGGATGGTACGCGCCTGATCGGCGATAGAACGGGTGATCGCCTGACGGATCCACCAGGTCGCATAGGTCGAGAATTTGTAGCCACGGCGATATTCAAACTTATCTACCGCTTTCATCAGACCGATGTTGCCTTCCTGAATCAGGTCGAGGAACTGCAAACCACGGTTGGTGTATTTCTTCGCGATAGAAATAACCAGACGCAGGTTAGCTTCCACCATTTCTTTCTTGGCACGACGCGCTTTCGCTTCACCAATCGACATACGGCGGTTGATGTCTTTCACCTGCTCGATCGTCAGGCCAGTTTCTTCTTCGATCTGCTGCAGTTTTTGTAGGCTGCGGGTGACGTCTTCTTCAACATCATTCAGCTTTTCAGACCATGGCTTGCCCATGGCGACTGCTGCGGCAAACCAGGTGTTGTTGGTTTCATTGCCAGTGAACATCGTGACGAAGTTTTTCTTCGGCATTTTGCACTGTTCAACACACAACTTAATGATCAAACGTTCCTGAGTACGAACGCGATCCATCATGGAACGCATGCTGTTAACCAGGAAATCAAACTGTTTTGGCACCAGACGGAACTGTTTGAAGACTTCTGACAGATTCAGGATTTCCTGTGCTGCCAATGCATGGCTACGGCCGTGAGCTTTGATAACCTGACGGGTCGTTTCATATTGCTCACGCAGCTCGGTGAACTTCTCACGCGCCAGCTCAGGATCGATGCTGTTGTCGTCCTCTTCTTCCTCTTCGTCTTCTTTTTCCTCATCGTCATCGTCCATTTCTTCGCTCGAAAGCTCGGAACCAACGTGAGTCGCGGTAGGCGCAATGTCCTCTTCCGCATTAGGATCGACGAAGCCAGTGATCAGGTCGGACAGGCGGCTTTCGCCCGCTTCGACGCGGTCATACTGCTCCAGCAGGTAAGTAATAGCTTCAGGATACTCGGCAACAGAGCACTGAACCTGGTTGATACCGTCTTCGATACGTTTGGCGATATCGATCTCGCCCTCACGCGTCAACAGCTCAACGGTACCCATTTCACGCATGTACATGCGAACCGGATCGGTGGTGCGACCAATTTCCGATTCGACACTGGATAGAACCTGCGCAGCAGCCTCTGCCGCATCTTCATCGGCATCATTGGTGTTTTCGGCCAGCAACAGATCGTCTGCATCCGGTGCTTCTTCCATCACCTGGATGCCCATGTCGTTAATCATCTGGATGATATCTTCGATCTGATCCGAGTCGATGATATCTTCCGGCAGATGGTCATTGACCTCAGCATAGGTCAGGTAGCCTTGCTCCTTACCACGGGTGACAAGCAGCTTCAGCTGTGACTGCGGGTTTTGCTCCATAAGACGGTATCCACACTTCAGAGTATTTGGGTTGGTGTCGGTCAGCGTAGTTCGCTAACAATAGCATTAGGGGTATTTTTCTTATCGCCGCGCCCCTGTAGCGGCTCTTTGCAGGGCTCAACCCTGCTATTTATCGGCAATTAAGCCTCTGTATCAGTGTTTTCTGGTCAACGCCAGTTGCAACGACCAAAGCTCTTTTTTTTCTTTGGCGTTGAGCCCATTCGGATTTGTCCTGTCACGGGCAATCAAAATTTCTAATCGCTGGTTCAATAACTGATCGTAGAGCTCTGCCAGACTAATTCTGAACTTCTCTTCGAGCTCTTCATCTACGATCATATGGTTCCATACCGCGATGGTTTCAAGTTGTTTATAGTATTTGCTGTCGCGATATTGTTCTAACAGCAGAGCCATACTCATCCTCGGGCTGGCGTTACAGGTTTTCACCAAGTCCTGAAACAGCGATAAACCTGGGACTTTGTCTTGCTCAACACCTTCCAACGCAAGGTCAGGCACCTCTGCCGCCAGTCTTGGGTTTTGCACTAAGAGTCCTATAAGTATACGCATAGTTGTGACTTTTAGTTGCGGCGTCTGGTAAGACTGCTCCAGCTCTGCGGCTTTGGGCAGCAGCCGATCCAACTGGCTGTCGTCCAAAATACCCAGCTTGTTGCCAAGCTGCTGGCGTAGGTAAAGCCGCTGTGTTTCTCCCGGCACCTGGCCAATCAATGGCATAGCGAGAATACCGAGTTTGGTTCGACCGTCAGCAGAACTCATATCCACCTGCTGTTGCAGCGTCTCAAACAGAAACTGCGACAGCGGCAATGCTTGTACCATACGCTGCTCAAAGGCGGCTTTGCCTTCTTTACGTACCAGCGTGTCGGGATCTTCACCGTCTGGCAGGAACATAAAACGTAGCTGGCGACCATCGTTCAAATAGGGTAGCGCAGTTTCCAACGCACGCCATGCCGCTTCACGTCCGGCACGGTCTCCGTCGTAACAACATACCACCTGGTCTGTGGCGCGGAAGAGTAACTGAATGTGCTCAGCTGTGGTGGAAGTACCCAGCGATGCCACCGCATAATCAATACCAAACTGCGCCAGCGCCACCACATCCATATAACCTTCAACAACCAAGAGTCGTTTGAGATCTTTATGGCTTTGCTGTGCTTCATACAGACCGTACAGCTGGCGACCTTTATGGAAAATGCCCGTTTCTGGTGAGTTCAGATACTTCGGCGTATCGTTACCTAACACACGTCCGCCGAAGGCAATCACTCTTCCCCGTTTGTCACGGATGGGGAACATCACTCGCTCGCGAAAGCGGTCGTACGTTCTGCCCTGGTCGTTAGTCACCAGCATACCGGCATCGTTCAATACGTTGCGATCGCTACCTTCACCAAACCGCTTGAGAACGTTATCCCAGCCGGATGGGGCGAAGCCAATTGCAAAATGGCTGATCACCTCTGCACTTAAACCACGCTGTTGCAGATACTGCAACGCAGGAACTCCGACAGAATGTTGCAGTGCTTGCTGATAAAACGAGCTGATGTGTCCCATCAACTCGTACTGATTATGTCGTTGGTGAATTTCTTGTTTAGTTGGGCCTGTGCCAGTTTCATAAGGCACTTCCAGACCATGCATCGTAGCCAGTTCTTCAATGGTTTCAACGAATTCGAGACGATCGTAATTCATTAAAAAGTCTATGGCAGTGCCGTGTGCGCCACAGCCAAAACAGTGATAGAACTGTTTGTCACCGTTTACGGTGAATGAGGGGGTTTTCTCGTGATGGAACGGGCAGCACGCATGATAGTTTTTGCCCTGCTTTTTCAGTTTGACGCGCGCATCAATGAGATCGACGATGTCGGTGCGAGCCAGCAGGTCATTAATAAATACGCGTGGGATTCGTCCAGCCATAAGCCCCTAGTGTATATCTTTCTGTAAGATGATTACATTGGATATAGCTTATAAACGACAACAAGCCGCGCTTCCTTTCGGAAAGCACGGCCTTACGTATGCAACTGCTAAGTCTGCGGATTAATCACGCGTTGGAGGGAAACCCTCCTGAAAATTAATACAGACGAGTGCGGCGTGCGTTTTCTCGAGCCAATTTCTTTGCGTGACGTTTCACTGCAGAAGCTTTAGCGCGCTTGCGTTCTGTCGTTGGTTTTTCATAAAACTCACGACGACGAACTTCAGCCAGAACGCCTGCTTTTTCACAGGAACGTTTGAAGCGACGCAGAGCTACGTCGAACGGCTCGTTTTCACGTACTTTAATTACCGGCATGTGCCTCTCACCTCAATAAATTCGGTTTGCCGCTGGCCTTGTGCCAGCCTTTTCAAAATGGTGCGGAATTCTACTGCAAACGTGACGTCTTTGTAAAGCATTGCGGTGATCATAAAACGCCCAACCACGGCCAGCGCAGAAATCAGGCTGCTTATGGTAGACTATCCGCAGTTTGAAGCAAGCGGCATTTAACGCGTGCTCGTATCATCATCAAAGTTAGGAACAGCAATGCGCGTATTGGGTATCGAAACATCCTGTGATGAAACCGGTGTGGCCATTTATGACACGGAAACCGGTTTGCTCGCCAATCAGTTATACAGCCAGGTCAAATTACATGCCGATTACGGCGGCGTAGTGCCTGAGCTCGCCTCACGCGATCACGTGCGTAAAACGGTTCCGTTGATTCAGGCGGCGCTGTGTGAAGCTGGGCTACAGGCTGACGATATCGATGGTGTGGCTTACACCGCAGGCCCAGGTTTGATTGGCGCGCTATTGGTGGGTGCAACGATCGGTAGGTCGTTGGCATTCGCCTGGGGTGTCCCGGCGATTCCTGTGCACCATATGGAAGGGCATTTGCTGGCGCCGATGCTGGAAGATAATCCGCCAGCGTTTCCTTTCGTAGCACTGCTGGTTTCTGGTGGTCATACGCAGCTCATCAGCGTGACAGGCATTGGTGAGTACCGTTTGCTGGGCGAGTCGATTGATGACGCGGCGGGTGAAGCGTTTGATAAAACGGCAAAATTACTGGGATTAGATTATCCCGGTGGGCCAATGTTGTCGAAAATGGCGCAGGCGGGGAATTCCCAACACTTTACGTTTCCGCGCCCGATGACAGACCGGCCGGGGTTGGATTTTAGCTTTTCTGGGCTAAAAACGTTTGCTGCCAATACGATTCGTAGCAACGGTGATGACGATCAAACGCGTGCCGATATTGCTCGTGCGTTTGAAGACGCCGTCGTAGATACGCTGGCGATAAAATGTCGTCGTGCGTTGGATGAGACGGGCTTTAAACGACTGGTCATGGCGGGGGGGGTGAGTGCAAACCGGACGTTGCGCCAGCGCTTAGGTGAAGTGATGGCGAAACGCGGTGGTGAAGTGTTTTATGCACGCCCCGAATTCTGTACAGATAACGGTGCGATGATTGCTTATGCGGGCAGTGTACGTCTGGTTCATGGCGCGAGCCAGACGCTGGGCGTATCCGTTCGGCCACGTTGGCCGTTGGCTGAATTGCCTGCGGTGTGAGTGTTCGAGCGATAACCACTACGTGTAGATAACTGCTTTACACGTAGTGAAGAAAGCGTAGCAAAAAAGCGCATTACAGCTCTTGTTCGAATAGAACCAGAATCGCTTCGTAAAGCTGTTTGACGCTGAAGCCTCTTGCTGGGGTGGTAAAGATAGTATCATCCCCCGCGATGGTGCCGAGAATGCCTTCTGACTTACCTAATGAGTCCAGCAGGCGAGCAATGAGCTGCGCAGCGCCAGGGCTGGTATGGATCACGACGACGGCATCATTGTAATCCACGTCCAGTACAAGGTTCTTCAGCGGGCTGGACGTCGTCGGGACGCCAAGTTCAGCAGGGAGACAATACACCATCTCCATTTTGGCATTGCGAGTGCGCACGGCGCCAAATTTCGTTAGCATGCGTGACACCTTGGATTGGTTGATGTTTTCAAATCCGTCGTCTTGCAATGCCTGAACAATTTCACTTTGAGAACTGAACTTCTCTTCTTTTAACAGCGCCTTGAACGCTTTAACGAGGTCTTCTTGTTTTGTCGAATTTCGCATTCTGCACCGGATTAATTGTTATGGTTAATCTTCCTATTATGCAGTTGTGTGAATTTTTATGCAATTAAATTGCGTATAATTCCAATCCATTTCACCAGATATGCGTTAGTCGCTGTTTTCAAAAAAAATCGACTCTCGGGTAGTCCGAAAAATGCGTCCTGCGTCACATAAAAGTAAATCAAATGTTATCAGAATGATGTTGTTTGGACGCCACCGATCGGTGTAATGTAGCGCACAGGTTAATTGCACGTGAATGAACACCGCGTTATAGCTCAATAGCTTATTAACTTTACTTACCTTTTAAACGAATGGTTGTTTTTGATTTATTATTAGAGACATAGCGTATTTTTGTCTCTCATACAATTTGTGGAGAGATAAGTAGGTTGCTCGTATTCCCATTTTTATATTCTGTTTATAACCAAATGAATTCACGGCACTTTTTTATTTTACGATAATAAGGAGTTTAGGATGAAAGTTGCAGTTCTCGGAGCAGCAGGTGGTATCGGTCAGGCACTCGCACTCCTCCTCAAAACCCAGCTTCCTTCAGGTTCAGAACTATCCCTTTACGATATCGCTCCGGTCACGCCGGGGGTTGCCGTCGATCTGAGCCATATTCCTACAGCCGTGAAGATCAAAGGTTATAGCGGTGAAGATGCTAAACCAGCGCTTGTTGGTGCAGATATCGTGCTGATCTCCGCGGGTGTGGCACGTAAACCTGGTATGGATCGTTCCGATCTGTTCAACGTCAATGCTGGCATTGTGCGTAATCTGGTTGAGCAAATTGCGGTTACTTGCCCGAAAGCCTGTATCGGTATCATCACCAACCCGGTGAATACAACCGTTGCCATCGCAGCAGAAGTGCTGAAAAAAGCTGGCGTATATGACAAAAACAAACTGTTCGGCGTCACCACGCTGGATATCATCCGTTCCAACACGTTCGTTGCTGAGCTGAAAGGCAAACAGCCGCAGGACATTAATGTGCCGGTTATCGGTGGACACTCTGGTGTGACGATTCTGCCACTGCTGTCTCAGGTTCCTGGTATCAGCTTCAGCGAGCAGGAAGTGGCCGATCTGACCAAGCGTATTCAGAATGCGGGTACTGAGGTTGTTGAAGCCAAAGCGGGTGGCGGATCGGCAACGCTGTCTATGGGTCAGGCAGCTGCGCGTTTTGGTCTGTCTCTGGTTCGTGCGCTGCAAGGTGAAAACGGTGTGGTTGAATGTGCATACGTTGAAAGTGATGGCAAATATGCCCGCTTCTTCGCTCAGCCGATTCTGTTAGGTAAAGACGGCGTCGCCGAGCGTAAAGACATCGGCACATTAAGTGCTTTTGAGCAAAATGCGCTTAGCAGCATGCTGGATACGCTGAATCAGGATATTGAGTTAGGCGAGACATTCATCAAGAATTAATCATTGAGATGTTTCTAATACGTGACGTTGAATAAAAAGCCGGAGATGTCCATCTCCGGCTTTTCTTTTTTTAATCGGGGCGGATGAGTTTTTTTCTGTCGATAAGCTCATTAGTTTCTGGATTGTAGTACCGGCTGGGCCAAATCTCTGATGGGTGAATACCCAGCGCATCGGCAATAAGCCACTCCCCTTTGGGCCAAGGGCGTGATAGTGCATTAGCTAGTGTAGATGAGCTTAATCCGGCCGCTCGCGATACCGCCGCCAGCGTCGTGTTTTTCTTGCGCAGTGCAGCAATGATATCAGCGGGATGCCAGTCTTGTTTCCTTAAAATCATAATCCTTCCCTTATTTGCTATAAGACGACTATAGATTAGTGGTATAAATAACGGATGTTAGTTATATGCCGAACTAACATGACATTATTATTTGGAAATAATATAGCATTAATTTTCCTTAAAATTCTCAATTAATTTCCAAATAGTCGCGTTTTTGTTAGGGATGGCACTATCAGGATGAAAGGCAATGAAAAAAGAGTGGTTTGCTACCAGCGAATTGGTTGGAGTCGGCGGCCTTCCGAAATCAAGACAAGGATTAAATAAACGCGCCCGCGAGGATGGATGGGAGAAGCGTCGCCGTAGAGGCGTCCAGGGAAGAGGGGTGGAATACTCAATTCACAGCTTGCCGGATACGGTAAAAAAATCCCTATTACTCGAAATCGAGCCTTCCGCCTACTCGGCGAAACAGCCTGCGGCACTGGCCGTATGGATGCAGATCTATCAACAACTATCTGAAAAAGAAAGAAATGAGTTAATCGCTTATATTTTGCGAGTCGGGGTCTCTACCACGCTGAGCCAGTTAGGCATTACACCGTCGGATGAGGAACCTATCTCATCGATGGTGATTGACTGATTCGCTACTGGCGATCTTTTTGAACGTTAATCATCAGCGATTTGAACGTTAATCATCAGCGATGAAAAGGAACCTGTGCTTTCTTTTGCTTTATAGTCCGTTATGTTGCCGCGGTGGTTGGGTATCACGCTGGATTTCATCATTTCTTCTATTATTTAGGTGTACTGGTAACATGTAAGAGTTAGCGGTTTAGGTAACAATAGTCTATTATATGGAAACTTTTGGGCGAGTTGACGTAATGCCTGTTCAAAACAAACAAGGGAGTGACGAGTATGGACAAAGAGTGGTTTGCAACAAGTGAGCTGGTTGGCGTAGGTGGTTTGCCGAAATCACCGCAGGGGCTGAACAAACGGGCGCGTGACGACGGTTGGGAAAAGCGCAGGCGGAAAGGGGTTCAAGGGCGTGGTGTCGAATACTCTATTCGCAGTTTGCCAAACGAGGTCAGGAACTCCCTACTGGTAAAGGAAAATCCTCCAACCGAGTATTATCGTATAGATAATGAGCCTACCCTGCTGTCATCGTGGGTGCATATCTTCCATCAACTTTCCGTTGATGAACGAAGTCGGCTGATTAATTTCATCTTGCGTGAAGGGACAATAGCGATGCTGTCTCGGCTGGATGATGTCACACTCGACCAGACTGCCTAAGTCTGGCGAACGAGTAGCGCTGCAAGACAGCGCTACTTATGAATCAACGATCTTATCAGATAAGAACCTTACACCACGTTAGAAATCGCGCTGTACGGCTAAGTGAGCAAGGCCTTCGAGCGCCATACGGTGTGGCGTTTCCGGCAGCAGTTGTAGTGCGCTAATCGCCTTATCTGCCTCTTCTTCGGCACGCTGACGCGTATAATCAAGTGAACCACATTGCTGCATGGCGGCAAGAACCGGTCCCAGCAGATGACGCCCGTTTCCTTCTTCAATCGCCTTGCGAATCATCGAACGTTGTTCTGCATTACCATGACGCATCGCATGCAGCAGCGGCAGTGTTGGCTTGCCTTCATTGAGGTCATCGCCCGTGTTTTTACCCAGCGTTTTGCCGTCCGCGCTGTAGTCGAGCAGATCGTCAATTAACTGGAACGCAGTGCCCAAGTAGCGGCCATAGTCCTGAAGCGCTTTTTCTTGCTCTGGCGTTGCGCCGGCAAGAATGGATGAAGATTGCGCTGCTGCTTCAAATAAACGCGCTGTTTTACTGTAAATGACGCGCATGTAGCTTTCTTCAGTGATATCTGGGTCGTTGCAGTTCATTAGCTGCAAGACTTCGCCTTCAGCAATCACGTTCACTGCCTCTGACATCAGCGCTAGCACACGTAACGATTCGAGGCTGGTCATCATCTGGAAGGCGCGAGTATAGATGAAATCCCCAACCAACACGCTTGCTGCGTTGCCAAAGGCGGCATTTGCTGTCGCTTTACCCCGACGCATGTCGGACTCGTCTACCACATCATCATGTAGCAGCGTTGCGGTGTGGATAAATTCGATCAGTGCGGCGACAGTGACATGCTTATCACCGGTATAGTCGAGGGCTCTGGCTGCAAGTACAGCAATCATCGGGCGTATACGTTTTCCACCACCGCTGATGATGTAATGTCCAAGCTGGTTTATCAAAACGACGTCGGAATTCAGTTGTTCAAGAATGACGTTATTAACAGCCGCCATATCCTGTGCAGTCAATGCTGTAATTTGTTCTAGATTCATGGTTTGTGCCAACGTATGTCTTCAACACTGCCGTAAGATATGCTGTTGCATATCGGCAAGACGGAACTTATTGCGCCGATTGTACTTGAAAAATGAGAGAGATAAACGGCAGTTGATACGTTGTATTCTTTTTCTTCACATCCGTTGATTATGCACTTGTCATCCTCAGTATTTTTGCGTAGAATTCGCGCCCTATTATGAATATTTATAGCGTGCTCTGAAACCTATTAACGGGTGCGCGGAAAGCGGAGTTTTATATGTACGCAGTTTTCCAAAGTGGTGGTAAACAACACCGAGTAAGCGAAGGTCAAACCGTTCGCTTGGAAAAGCTGGACATCGCAACTGGTGAAGCCGTTGAGTTTGACCAAGTTCTGATGGTTGCCAACGGTGAAGAAATCAAAATCGGCGTTCCTTTCGTCGATGGCGGTAAAATCAAAGCTGAAGTTGTTGCTCATGGTCGTGGCGAAAAAGTGAAGATCGTTAAGTTCCGTCGCCGTAAACACTACCGTAAGCAAGCAGGCCACCGTCAGTGGTTTACTGACGTGAAAATTACCGGCATCAGCGCTTAAGATTAGGAGAGCGGATTAAATGGCACACAAGAAAGCTGGCGGTTCAACCCGTAACGGTCGTGACTCTAACGCACAACGTCTGGGCGTAAAACGTTTTGGCGGCGAAAGTGTACTGGCTGGCAACATCATAGTTCGTCAACGTGGTACTAAATTCCATGCAGGAACTAATGTTGGCTGTGGGAAAGATCATACTCTGTTTGCTTTGACTGATGGTAAAGTTCAGTTTGAAGTTAAAGGCCCGAAAAACCGTAAATTTATCAGCATCGTTGCTGAATAATTTTTCGCTTTAGGTCTGACGGATTTAAGCCCTGCAATTCTTTGCGGGGCTTTTTACATTCTGATTCTGAGTAAACCATCTGGATAAGTATGAATACTAAACAACAGACGGGCATCGGTCTTTGTCTGGCGCTGACTACGGCTGTTTGCTGGGGGGCGTTACCGATAGCCATGAAACAGGTTCTGGTGGTGATGGAACCTTATACGATTGTTTGGTATCGCTTTTTTATTGCTTCCATTGGACTTGGCATTATTTTGTCATCCCGTAAGACGTTGCCACCAATGCGTGTTTTCCGGCATCGGCGCTGGTGGGTTCTGCTATTGATTGCGACGGCTGGGCTGCTGGGTAACTTTGTTTTCTTTAGCTCGTCTCTCCAATATCTGAGCCCGACAGCGTCTCAGGTTATCGGGCAGCTTTCCCCTGTTGGGATGATGTTCGCCAGCGTACTTATCCTAAAGGAAAAGATGCGCGGTACGCAGGTTATTGGTGCGATCATGCTGATCTGTGGTCTGCTCCTGTTCTTTAATACCAGCCTGATTGAGATTTTTACCCGACTGACAGACTACACGTTGGGCGTGCTGCTGGGTGTTTGCGCCTCGGCGGTATGGGTATCCTATGGTGTAGCGCAGAAAGTTCTATTGCGACGTCTGACATCACAGCAGATTCTGTTTTTGTTATATGCTCTGTGTGTCGTCTTTATCACGCCTTTTGCCAAGCTTGAGGTTATTTTTCAACTGAGCAACTGGCAGCTTCTTTGCCTGTTATTCTGCGGTGCGAATACGTTGATTGGATATGGTGCGCTGGCGGAGGCAATGGCTCGCTGGCAGGCGTCGCAGGTTAGTGCGGTCATTACGCTGACGCCGTTGTTTACGCTGCTGTTTTCCGATCTGCTGGCATTAGGGTGGCCGACTTTCTTTGCTGTGCCAGTATTGAATTGGATTGGTTACGTCGGTGCGTTTGTGGTTGTTGCTGGCGCCATGTTTTCCGCTATTGGACATCGTTTCCTTCCTAGAAAGAAAGAGCCTGTGCTGCCATTGGTCGCGAAAAAATAGCTTAAGAGAAAGTGTATTGCAGTGGTCACTGCCATCTTTTGACAGCCTGCATGTGTTGTTTATTTTTAATACAGATGAAATTATTGGAGCGGGCAGGTACAATCCGCTCCTTTGCTGGAATGCGTTCTGGTGCGTCAGTTTTTTAATGGTGAGTAGAAATACGCTACATGCCGTAAAATCAAAAAGTTACGCCAAGAAGAACCAATAACAAGCCTAAAACACGTAGATATTCTCTATTGGTTTTTTGCGGAGAGAATCAATGAAGTTTGTAGATGAAGCCACAATTCTCGTTGTGGCAGGCGATGGCGGTAACGGTTGTGTCAGCTTTCGCCGTGAAAAATATATTCCCAACGGCGGTCCGGATGGTGGTGACGGCGGCGACGGCGGCGACGTTTATCTGTTGGCAGACGAAAACCTGAACACGCTGATCGACTATCGTTTTGAAAAATCCTTTCGCGCTGAGCGTGGACAAAACGGGCAAAGTCGTGACTGTACGGGTAAACGCGGCAAAGATATTACGATTAAAGTCCCTGTTGGTACCCGTGTTCTGGATCAGGGAACCGGCGAAGTTCTGGGCGATATGACGCGTCATCAGCAAAGCCTGATGGTGGCGAAAGGCGGCTGGCATGGTTTAGGTAACACGCGTTTTAAATCGTCCGTCAACCGTGCTCCTCGTCAGAAAACCAGCGGTACGAAAGGCGAAGAACGTGAGCTGACGCTAGAACTGCTGTTGCTGGCGGACGTGGGCATGCTTGGCCTGCCTAACGCAGGTAAATCGACCTTTATCCGCGCAGTATCAGCAGCAAAGCCGAAAGTGGCGGATTATCCGTTTACCACACTGGTGCCGAGCCTTGGTGTTGTCCGTATGGATAGCGAGCAGAGCTTTGTTGTGGCGGATATCCCTGGTTTGATTGAAGGCGCATCTGAAGGCGCTGGGTTAGGGATTCGTTTCCTGAAACACCTTGAACGCTGTCGTGTCCTGTTGCATCTGGTTGATTTAGCACCGATTGACGAGTCAGATCCAATTGAAAATGCCAAAATCATTATCAACGAGTTAGAGCAGTATGGCGCGGGTTTGGCAGAAAAACCACGTTGGCTGGTTTTCAACAAGGTTGATTTGATCGACAAGGCTGAAGCGGAAAAACGTGCCAAAGAGATTGCGGCTGCGCTTGGCTGGGATGATAAGTACTATTTGATTTCTGCAGCGAACCGTGAAGGCGTCAACCCACTTTGCTGGGATGTGATGAACTTCCTGAAAGCCAATCCGAAAGTAACGGCGATTGCCGAAAGCGCACCGGAAAAAGTGGAGTTCATGTGGGATGATTATCACCGCGAACAGCTGGCTGAGATAGAAAAAGAAGCTGAAGAAGAGTGGGATGATGACTGGGACGATGAAGATGATGAAGGCGTTGAAATCATCTATCAAAAATAATTCGTTCTTCTGCTAGTCATGTCTTACATACGCGGGCTTATCCTATCAGGGTAAGCCCGCGTTGTTCTTTTAATTGCTCTGGTAAATATCTTTATAGAGACGGCTTTCAAATCTCACCAGAGGGACGCGACGTGCGCGCTGGTCTTCTGGTGGCACGGCATAGCCGGACAGGAACTGGACGAATGCCATGCGCTGGCCGCTCGCAGTAGTAATGAAGCCTGCCAGATTGTATACGCCCTGCAATGCCCCTGTTTTAGCCGAAACCTTGCCATCGACGCCAGCTTCATGCAGGCCTCCACGATAACGCAGCGTGCCGTCATAGCCGGAAAGCGGAAGCATCGTGATGTAATTCAGTTCATTATCGTGCTGTGCGATGTACTGCAAGACCTGCATCATCGTCTCCGGTGAAATCAAGTTGTGTCGTGACAGGCCTGAACCATCGACAACAATGCTGTTTCCTAAATCTACACCCGCTTTCTGACGCAGAATTTGTCGCACGGCATCAGCGCCAGCGCGCCATGTTCCTGATACGCTAAAACGCTCGTGCCCAATAGTACGAAAGACCGTATCGGCAATCATGTTGTCTGATTTTTTCAGCATGATAGTGAGCAAGTCGTGCAGCGGAGGCGATTGCGTCTGGGCCAGTACGCTTCCCGCTGGACGAAGCTGTGTTTGGCGGCGAAGGCTGCCTTTAATACGAATATCTGCCTGCTGTAGCTCATCTTTAACGATAGCGCCGGCATAGCTGGCGCCATCCTGAATCGCGAATGCCAACGGAAGCGGCTCTGTGCGTTGAACCAGACAACCTGTAAGCGTAAAGTGATTTAATTCCCCAGGGACTACATCCAATTCGCAGTATTGGGCATCGGCTGAACCTTTAGCCAGCGTGCGGACTTCGCTGAACATTTGCACCGGATAATAGGATGCAACGCGGATAAACGCATTATCACCCGCTTTAGGCGCACTGTAGAGTGAGACGGAGAAGCAGTTGCGATCGACAATCGCAGCACTCGGAGGGGCGCTGAAACACTGTGTCATGTCGTTCCAGGGCCAGCCCGGCGCTTTATCGTGACTGGCGAACACTGAGGTGTCGATCAGCACGTCCCCCGAGATTTCCTGTATCCCGCGCTTTCTTAATTCCTGCACCATATTCCGTATTTGCTGGCGCTTAAGCGTAGGATCGCCGCTAAACCGTACAATGAGATTACCGTTCAGAATACCGCTGGTAACAGGCCCGTGGCTTTCCATCGTGGTGATGAACCGATAATCTGGACCTAATTGCAGTAATGCAGCTAATGCGGTTATCACCTTTTGCGTACTGGCTGGAAGCGCCATTTGCTGGCTATTGAAGGCCATACTGGGTGTTGTTGCGCCAACTTTTTGTACCAATAGCGCCAAATTGGCACCATCTGGTAAATATTGGCGATGATCCTCAACAGAAGCTGCATTGGCATGCAGAACAAAAGCGCAGGCAAGTCCGGTAACAATCGATGAAAAACGCATAATCTCAGCTAATAACGGGGTAACGTGTGGTCATACTACGGCGCAACAAGGGCTAAAGTAAACGATGACCCTCATTGAACTCTGGGGTAAAATACGTATCAAAATGCAAAACCACTGCTAGCCTGGAAATTTTGTTCTGGGGCTGGTTGCTTTTGTTTTATGTCCAGTGAGGACTTGCACGTTGCAGAGACTCCGTCGCCTTTGATTTTTAGCGCGTCAGGATGACGATTATTTGAGTCTTACGGACTTTTTTAGAGGTATAGACAATATGAAACAATTTCCGATGACATTGCGTGGCGCTGAAAAATTGCGTGAAGAGCTTGACCACCTGAAATCTGTGCGTCGACCTGAAATTATTGCCGCGATTGCCGAAGCACGTGAGCACGGCGATCTGAAAGAAAATGCAGAATATCATGCTGCCCGCGAGCAGCAGGGTTTTTGTGAAGGACGTATTCAAGATATTGAAGCAAAACTGTCTAACGCACAGGTTATCGATGTCACGAAAATGTCAGCGAACAATGGGCGTGTTATTTTTGGTGCGACTGTGACGGTGATGAATCTGGATAACGAAGAAGAGCAAACCTATCGAATTGTTGGCGATGACGAAGCGGATTTTAAACAGAATCTGATCTCTGTGAATTCCCCTATCGCGCGTGGCCTGATCGGCAAAGAGCAGGATGACGTTGTGGTCATCCGTACACCGGGCGGCGACGTGGAATATGAGATCCTGAAGGTCGAATATCTATAAATCTTGCCGAGTTGTTGATTAAAACAGCAAAAATTGTAAAGAAAAGAAAAAGGCCGCTTGCGGCCTTTTCTCTAACCGATAGGCATGGCACCTTTCCGTTAAAACCGAGTATCCTGAAATAAAAAGTGTTATCGTGGTAACACAATTTTACGTTCTTTTGCAGGCCGGTAGAGCACCAACGTATGGCCGATAACCTGAACGTTAGCGGCACCCGTTTCACGAACAATTGCCTCCACGATCAAGGCCTTGGTTTCGCGATCTTCCGTCGCTACTTTTATCTTGATCAGCTCGTGATGTGCCAATGCTTGTTCGATCTCAGCCAGAACACCTTCGGTGAGACCGTTATTACCCAGCATGACAACCGGTTTTAGCGGATGTGCCAAGCCTTTCAGGTGTTGTTTTTGTTTATTACTTAGGTTCATTGTCTTTTTTACTTAGGTTGGGATTGAAAACGGGTCATTCTACCGCCATCTCATAATTATAACCAATTTGACTGCTCTGATTGGTAATATGTGAGAAGTTTCTCCCCACACACGAGCGTGTTACTGAGAATAGTTGGAAAATCGATGGCGAATAAAAAGCGTTCTGCAAGTTCCAGTCGCTGGTTGCAGGAACACTTTAGCGATAAATATGTGCTGCAGGCCCAGAAAAAAGGGCTGCGCTCACGTGCTTGGTTTAAACTTGACGAAATACAGCAAGGCGACAAACTGTTTAAACCCGGTATGACAGTTGTGGATTTAGGCGCGGCACCTGGCGGCTGGTCACAGTATGTGGTCACGCAAATAGGTGGAAATGGTCGAATTATCGCGTGTGATATTTTACCGATGGATCCGATTGTCGGCGTCGATTTCCTGCAAGGGGACTTTCGTGATGAACTGGTCCTCAAAGCCTTGCTCGAAAGGGTTGGCGATAGCAAAGTTCAGGTGGTGATGTCTGACATGGCCCCTAACATGAGTGGTACTCCAGCTGTTGATATTCCGAAGTCGATGTATCTGGTTGAATTAGCACTTGGTATGTGTCGAGATGTATTAGCACCAGGCGGAAGTTTCCTGGTGAAAGTGTTTCAGGGAGAAGGTTTTGATGAATACCTGCGGGAAATTCGCTCCCTGTTTACGAAAGTGAAAATTCGTAAACCAGACGCCTCACGTGCCCGGTCTCGTGAAGTGTATATTGTAGCGACAGGGCGCAAACTGTAGTACCCTAACGCTGTTTTTTAACACAGTTGTAATATGAGGTTAATCCCTTGAGTGACATGGCGAAAAACCTAATTCTCTGGTTAGTCAT
The DNA here is from genome assembly GCF_014946775.2 of Pectobacterium quasiaquaticum. Classification (NCBI taxonomy): domain Bacteria; kingdom Pseudomonadati; phylum Pseudomonadota; class Gammaproteobacteria; order Enterobacterales; family Pectobacteriaceae; genus Pectobacterium; species Pectobacterium quasiaquaticum. The sequence goes on from NZ_CP065177.1 coordinate 624,237, forward strand.
CGCAGTGGTGCTGATGTCTGTTTTCCAGAGCTTTGGGCCCAGCGAGTCGAATGGCCGTAGGGTGGATTATTCAACCTTCTTGACTGAAGTGAATCAGGATCAGGTCCGTGAAGCACGTATTAACGGGCGTGAGATCAGTGTTATCAAAAAAGACAGCAACAGATACACGACTTACATTCCTGTCAATGACCCCAAGCTACTGGATAACCTGCTAACGAAGAACGTGAAAGTCGTTGGTGAGCCGCCGGAAGAACCGAGCTTGCTGGCTTCTATCTTTATTTCTTGGTTCCCGATGCTGTTACTGATTGGCGTCTGGATCTTCTTCATGCGTCAAATGCAAGGCGGCGGCGGTAAAGGCGCTATGTCCTTCGGCAAGAGCAAAGCGCGCATGCTGACTGAAGATCAGATCAAGACGACGTTTGCTGATGTAGCGGGTTGTGACGAAGCGAAGGAAGAGGTTAGCGAACTGGTCGAGTACCTGCGCGAGCCTAGCCGTTTCCAGAAACTGGGCGGTAAAATTCCAAAAGGCATTCTGATGGTCGGCCCGCCGGGAACAGGTAAAACGCTGCTGGCAAAAGCGATTGCCGGTGAAGCGAAAGTGCCTTTCTTTACGATTTCCGGTTCTGACTTCGTTGAAATGTTTGTCGGTGTCGGTGCTTCTCGTGTCCGTGACATGTTCGAGCAGGCGAAGAAAGCTGCGCCTTGTATCATCTTTATCGATGAAATCGACGCCGTTGGCCGTCAGCGTGGCGCAGGTCTGGGCGGTGGTCACGATGAACGTGAACAAACGCTTAACCAAATGCTGGTTGAGATGGACGGCTTTGAAGGCAACGAGGGCATTATTGTCATCGCCGCAACTAACCGCCCTGATGTTCTTGACCCCGCGTTGCTGCGTCCAGGTCGTTTTGACCGTCAGGTTGTGGTTGGCCTGCCAGATGTTCGCGGTCGTGAGCAGATTCTGAAAGTTCACATGCGTCGCGTACCGCTGTCTCCAGATATTGATGCGTCAGTGATTGCACGTGGTACGCCAGGCTTCTCTGGTGCAGATTTGGCTAACCTGGTTAACGAAGCCGCATTGTTCTCCGCTCGTGGTAACAAACGCGTTGTTTCGATGGTCGAATTTGAGAAAGCGAAAGACAAAATCATGATGGGTGCAGAGCGCCGTTCCATGGTTATGACTGAGAAGCAGAAAGAATCGACGGCGTATCATGAAGCTGGGCATGCGATCATTGGTCGCCTAGTGCCAGAACACGATCCGGTTCATAAAGTGACGATCATTCCGCGTGGTCGTGCGCTGGGGGTGACGTTCTTCCTGCCTGAAGGCGATGCGATCAGCGCCAGCCGTCAGAAGCTGGAAAGCCAGATCTCTACGCTGTACGGTGGTCGACTGGCCGAAGAAATTATTTATGGCGTGGAGCATGTTTCTACGGGCGCGTCCAATGACATCAAAGTGGCAACCTCGATTGCTCGTAACATGGTGACGCAGTGGGGCTTCTCTGAAAAACTCGGTCCGTTGCTCTATGCGGAAGAAGAGGGTGAGGTATTCCTCGGTCGTTCTGTGGCAAAAGCCAAGCACATGTCTGATGAAACCGCGCGTATTATCGATCAGGAAGTAAAATCGCTGATTGAACGTAACTATGTGCGTGCTCGTGAACTGTTGATGGCAAACATGGATATTCTTCACTCAATGAAAGATGCGTTGATGAAGTATGAAACCATTGATGCGCCGCAGATCGATGACCTGATGGGACGTAAGAAAGAAGTACGTCCGCCAGCCGGTTGGGAAGCGTCTCGTTCTGACAACGATTCTGGTAACGGTGGCGGTACACCTAAAGCCCCTACGCCAGTGGATGAGCCGCAGACGCCTAATCCTGGTAATACGATGTCTGAGCAAGTGGACGACAAATAATCCGCCTGCGATTCACATCTGTAACTTACGAAACCCCAGCTCAGGCTGGGGTTTTTTACTGGGAGCGTTCTTCGAACCACATTTCATGCTAACTACACCAGACTGCGGAGGTAAATCATGCAACTGGTCGCCAGAGACTCAACGTTGGATCTTTCCTGCCCACACATCATGGGTATCCTTAACGTCACGCCGGACTCTTTTTCCGATGGAGGTAAACACAACAAGCTCGATGCGGCATTACTGCACGTTCAGGAGATGGTTACCGCGGGGGCGACCCTGATCGATATTGGCGGTGAATCGACACGCCCCGGTGCGGTTGAGGTAAGTACGGAAGAAGAGCTGGACCGTGTGGTGCCCGCGGTTGAAGCCATTGCTAAACGCTTTGACGTATGGATATCGGTCGATACGTCAAAGCCCGAAGTGATGACGGCGTCGGCGCAGGCGGGGGCACATCTGATTAATGATATTCGCGCTTTGCAAGAACCCGGTGCTCTGGAGGCGGCCGCAGCTACAGGTTTACCAGTCTGTCTGATGCACATGCAAGGTATGCCGAGAACCATGCAGCACAAACCGCATTATGATGACCTGATGCAGGACATTGGCGATTTCTTGCAGCAGCAGATTGATCGCTGTGTGAATGCTAATATTCCGAAAAGTAAGCTATTGCTGGATCCTGGGTTCGGATTCGGTAAGAATCTTGCCCATAATTATGCGCTTCTGGCTCGCCTGAGCGAGTTACATCGTTTTGAACTGCCTCTTCTGGTTGGTATGTCGAGGAAATCCATGATTGGACAGATCCTCAACGTACCGCCTGCGCAGCGTGTTCATGGCAGCGTCGCTTGTGCGGTGATCGCGGCGATGCAGGGGGCGCAGATTATTCGCGTTCACGATGTTAAAGAAACGGCTGATGCTATGCGCATTGTTGAGGCCACCCTTTCTGCGAAGGAATGAAAAACGAGATGAGTAACCGCAAATATTTTGGTACCGACGGTATACGTGGCAAGGTTGGTGATACGCCGATTACCCCTGATTTTGTACTTAAACTGGGCTGGGCTGCGGGGAAAGTGCTAGCTCGGCATGGTTCGCGTAAAATTATTATCGGCAAAGATACCCGTATTTCTGGCTATATGCTGGAGTCTGCATTGGAAGCTGGGCTGGCCGCCGCCGGTTTATCGGCTTCTTTTACTGGCCCGATGCCTACGCCTGCGGTTGCTTATCTTACCCGCACGTTTCGTGCTGAAGCGGGTATCGTGATTTCGGCTTCTCACAATCCTTATTACGACAACGGTATTAAATTCTTCTCGATTGACGGCACCAAGCTGCCAGATGAAGTAGAAGAAGCAATCGAAGCTGAACTGGAAAAACCACTGACGTGCGTTGAGTCCTCAGAGTTAGGTAAAGCCAGCCGCATTGTTGACGCTGCCGGACGCTACATCGAATTTTGCAAAGGAACGTTTCCGAGCGAACTTAGCCTTAATGGCTTAAAGATTGTCGTCGATTGCGCCAATGGCGCTACCTATCATATCGCCCCTAGCGTATTGCGCGAGCTTGGCGCTAAAGTCATCGCGATTGGCTGTGAGCCAGATGGCATGAACATCAATGAAGAGTGCGGGGCGACGGATGTCAGGCAGCTACAGGCGCGTGTGCTGGCTGAAAAAGCGGACGTTGGTCTGGCGTTTGACGGCGATGGCGATCGGCTCATCATGGTCGACCATTTAGGCAACAAGGTTGATGGCGATCAGATTCTGTATATCATCGCTCGCGAAGGTTTACGCCAAGGGCAACTACGCGGTGGCGCGGTGGGCACGCTGATGAGTAACATGGGGCTTGAGGTGGCGTTAAAACAACTGGGTATCCCGTTTGCTCGTGCCAAAGTGGGCGACCGCTATGTATTAGAAATGATGCAGGCAAAAGGGTGGCGCATTGGTGCGGAAAACTCCGGTCATGTGATTCTGCTGGACAAAACCACGACGGGTGACGGTGTGATTGCCGGTTTGCAAGTCCTTACCGCGATAGTGAAAAACCATATGAGCCTGCATGATTTATGCAGCGGTATGAAGCTGTTTCCACAGATTCTGGTCAATGTGCGGTTTACGGGGGAACACGATCCGCTGGAAGACAAAAATGTGCAGCAGATTACGCAGGATGTGGAAAAAGAATTGGCTGGACGCGGACGGGTATTGCTGCGTAAATCCGGTACTGAGCCACTCATTCGCGTTATGGTTGAGGGTGAACACGAAGAGACGGTCATCGTGTTGGCGAATCGTATTGCCGATGCAGTAAAAGCCGCTGGCTGAGGGCGTTTTTGATTCGCCAATCAGTGAGATAAGGCTTTCGATAGGTATCTTGCGTCGAAAGCCGCTGTTTTTTTCTGCAATCAACCTGTGTTGACTAAATTACCCTTGCGTACGCTACATCCTTTGGTTAGTATTCAGACCCGCTTGATAAGGGATGTTCTACATCCTGCTTCGCGGAATGACACGCGGTTTACCGCCAGAATATAGCATCTCCATGAATCATGGAGAAAACGGTTAACGGGTACGACTATGTACGAAGCTCTATTAGTAATTTTCCTGTTAGTATCGATCGGGCTAGTTGCTTTGATCATGCTTCAGCAGGGTAAAGGTGCTGATATGGGGGCCTCGTTCGGAGCAGGTGCTTCTGCCACTTTGTTCGGTTCGGGTGGCTCTGGTAATTTCATGACCCGCATGACAGCAATACTGGCGACCCTGTTTTTCATTATTAGTCTCATTCTGGGCAACTTAAGTTCGTTGCAGAAAAGAGGCGGAACATGGGACAACCTGAACCAGCCAGAAAAAGCAGAGCAGACGACAACGCCTGTTGCGCCTTCAACGCCGGTGAGTGATATTCCGAAGTAAGCGTTTTAAATCAGCGATTGTGATGCCGTGGTGGTGGAATTGGTAGACACGCTACCTTGAGGTGGTAGTGCCCGATTGGGCTTACGGGTTCAAGTCCCGTCCTCGGTACCAACATAAAAAATAGACGTCTATCGACGTCTATTTTTTTTGTCTTTAATTTACTGTCTCAGCGCCTTACAGGCGCACCAACTGCTTGCCAAAGTGTTTGCTGTCTAATAAGTCGATAAAGGCTTGAGGCGTATTCTCTATTCCCTCAATAATGTTCTCTCGATATTTTAACTGCCCTTTCTCCACGGCATCCAATAGCCAGATATTTGCTTCTGCATAGTCTTTGAACCACTCGGTGACGAGAAAAAAGCGGCTCAGCGGCGCATCGGGGAGAGAAGAAAAAAATGCCACTATGTTGGACGCGTCAACGTCAGGATCCTGATTGTATTGTGCCGCACTGCCACAGACGGGGACTCTTGCGCCTTCGTTAAGCAGTTTGGCAACGAAAAGTGAAACTCTGCCGCCAACGTTTTCAAAATAGATATCAATTCCGTTAGGGCAGGCAGCCCGCAAAGCGTGATTTAAGTCATCTTCTTTATAGTTAACACAGGCATCAAAGCCTAATGTCTCAACGACATAGCGACATTTTTCTTCGCTTCCAGCCAGACCGACAACCCGACATCCAGCCTGTTTACCTAACTGACCAACGACGGAACCTACGCTCCCTGACGCGGCGGATACCACCAACGTTTCTCCCGTTTTGGGTTTGGCAATTTTGTTCATGCCAAAATAAGCGGAACGTCCCGGTGTGCCCACCACGCCGAGAAAAACAGAGGGTGACAGGGCCGTTGACTGCAGGCGATGCGTAATAAAATCCTGAGGCGTGCCGACATAGTATTTCTGCCAACCTGAAAACGTGAACACACAATCTCCAACCTTAAAGTGTGGGTTCTTCGTTGCCACGACGTAGCCTACCGTTTCACCTTGAATCACTTCTCCCTGTTTGATTGGGCTCACATAGGCTGTGTTTTTGTTAAGCCGTGGGCGTGTATAAAGATCAATGGATAGCCATTTATTTTCAACCAGATATTCGCCAGGCTGTAGTGCATTGATATGGCGTTCTTCGAGCCTGAAATCCTCTAACTGTGCGGGGCCATCAGGATGACGATTCAGTACAATCAGCTTGTTTTCTAACGGGTTCATAATATTCCCTATATTTAATATTCATTATGTTATGCACTACCTGCAACGCTGATCAGGCAGCGTTATTGTGTGCGAGTGATGACCAGCGATGCTTTGGCCATCGGAAACTGAAGATCACCAGCAGTAGCGTAAGAGGCCATCCGCTGATGAGGACAAGCGTATCCATCGGCAAACCAGACTGGCGGGAAAGTAGGTAGATAATGATGGCTTTCACCAGGTAAACCAGAATCCAGACCAGTGATACCTCGTTCCAGACTCGGACGTACTGCGGTGTGCCATAAACGGGGAGTGTCTTAAGCTCTGGCGTGGCTTGTTCCGCCAATGTTTGTATGACCGGACGCCCCTTGATGCTGTAAATGGTAAAAATAATCACGGTTGAAATTGCGCCGCTGACCGACAAAAAGACGCTCTCTTGATGGATATCAAACAGGATGATGCCTTCCAGATAAAGGTAGTGGCTAAGCCCCGATACCAGAATGAGAGCAATGATTGGCAGATAACCTTGCCAGCGGCTGATGAGTTGCAGTACACCGGAATAGATCGCGGTTATTAACAGCGCGACGCCAGCCCCCCATTGTAAAAATGCGATGTTATACATAACGACCGGTATGATGATGGTCAGAAGCGCATCGCGCGATACCAGATATCGCCAAACGGTTAACGACGGGGGATGGCCCATGTTTTCTCCTCACTTGCGTAATAAAACCGCCGTTCTGCGTTTGAAACCGCAGACGGCGAATGTGTTATTGCCATACTTTTTTGAGCTGTTCGGCTATGCGGGAAATGTGCGGTGCGTTCATCATTGAGATATGATCGCCGGACGTCGGCAGTACCGTCAGGCAACCTGAAGTGAGGCGACGCCACCCCAGTCCTGACTCTGGCAGGCGGATACGGCCGGGTAAAATATCTTCTGCCTCGACGACCAGCACATCACCTGAGTAGCGCTCGCCACGGTAAGCGTCCGTCGCATAGATATGGGTTTGCAGGATATTAATAAAGTCCTGAAATTCTCCAGGCCCAATCGACTCAGGAACCAGCCCCACACGTTTAAATTCGGCCAGAAAGCGCGACGTTCGTTGCGCATTGCTCATGTCTGCAAGCAACTGTTCTGAAAGATCGAAAGATGCACCGGTAAACAAAGCCACTTTATGCGCAAAATACGCCAGACGTTCAGCCTCGTTCATGTCTGTTGAGCCATCAATGTTGATCTCTGGAGCAGGCTGGTCCAACACTAACACCGTCGGTGTTATGCCTTTTTTCGCGAGCTGCTGCGCCATTTCAAAAGCAATAGTTGCACCGAGAGACCATCCTCCGAGTACCAGGCGGGAGTGATGAACGATGTCGCCAGCTTCTGAGAGATAGAAAGCGGCAAGCGCTTTGATATCGGCGTTATAAGGCTGGTTAACACTGAAATCGGGCACCTGAATACCATAGATCGGATAGCGCTCGCCCAGTTCACGCGCCAGCCCGGAATAACACAGCACGTTACCGCCAGCGGGATGGATCAGAAGCAAAGTGGGGTTATCTTCAGGCTGCCCACGATTGATCGTCACCCTTGCGGCTTGAGTCTGCGATCCCTTGTCTTCAATCACGCGGGCCAACTGGGCAATGCTGCTGTTTTCGAACAACTGCCCCAGAGACAGGGATGTCCCAAAGTGCTGATTAACGCTCAGGATGAGCTTTAATGCGCTGAGAGAATTCCCACCAAGAGTAAAGAAGCTCTCCTGCGTATCAATCGTCTCGCTTTGTAAAATGTCGCGATAAATTTCATGCAGGTCGTGTTCACGCTGATTTTCCGGGGCATGGAATGCTACGCGCTTTTCTGCTGAAGGCAGGGGTAACGCAGCATAATTTATCTTACCGCTGGCGGTTAATGGCATCGCGTCTAGCCATACCCAGCGTTCTGGCTGCATATAGTCTGGCAGCTTTTTTTGCAGCGCCGTTTTTACTGTGGCCTGACTGGGTTCATCAATGCCGCACAGGTAAGCGGTTAAGACGGTTTCCCCGTGGGACAGCGTGTTTTGTTTAATAGCAACGTGGGTCGCATTAGCAACCTGTTGCAATACCTGTTCGATCTCCGTCAGCTCAACACGGTAGCCGCGCACTTTCACCTGACGATCCAAGCGTCCCATAAATTCAAGATTGCCATCAGGCAGGAAACGACCTTTATCACCACTGCGATAGAGCCGCTCGCCCTCAAGGTAAGGATGAGGAATAAAGCGCGCGTTATTTTGATCTGGCAGGCCGATGTACCCTTCTGCGACATGCGAACCGCCCAGATAAATTTCTCCTGGTAAACCAGCCGGAACGAGCTGGTTATAAGGATCGAGCAGCAGAACATGGCTATCAGACAGAGGTTTACCAATAGGCAAATAGTCGCCCGAAAGGAGACTGAGATCGTCAGGCACCGGATAGGTGGTGACGCCGACGGTGCATTCGGTTGGCCCATAATGATTGAGTAGGCGGCAAGACGTTTGGAACTCGCGTACACGCTTGATGAGTGACAGAGGAACACGTTCTCCGCCGATAACCAATAACTGACGAGGCAACAGCGCTTCAGCCTGCGGTGACGTCAATAACGTCGCTAAATGCGACGGCGTAATCTTTATGCAATCGACTGGGTATTGCGCCAGATAAGCGAACAGCTCCTGTGGGGAGCGGAGTAATTCCGTGCTAATCACGTCTAACTGACCCTGATGAATCAGCGCGGGGAACAGTACCGTGTGTGCCAAATCGGTGGTGAAGGATGAAAACATGCCGTAGCGGGCATCAGGCGGCAGGTTGAGCACGGGCCGAATGGCCTGACAGTAGTGGCTAAGCTGGGAGTGTTTGACACGAACGCCTTTCGGTTTGCCGGTACTGCCCGAGGTATAAATGATGTAAGCCGGACCATCCGTAACCTGTGGCTGCGATGGGTTGCTTACCGGCATCATGCTGCGATTTTGTCTTACGTAGAGGCAGGGGAGTCTGTCACCGGGTGCCTGTTCGTCGATGATGACACAGCGGGCGGCGGAATTTTGCAGGATGAACTCAACCTGTTGTTCAGGGAGATCGATATCGATGGGAACATAGCATCCGCCTGCTTTTAACACGGCCAGAATCGCGACGACGTAATACTCGCTTTTCGGCATGAACAGCGCGACACACTCGCCATGAGCAATGCCGTCTTTCTGGAGCTGATGAGCCAGCTGGTTTGCCCGTTCATTGAGCTGAGCATAGCTGAACGTACGGCCTTCACAGCGAACCGCGATGGCATTGGGATGTTGCTGTGCCTGTTGTTCAAACTGCCGATGAACCGCAGGCGGGAACGTATTAGCGGTTGGGCGGCATTGTGCGATTGTCGCGCGGCGTTCTTCGTCGCTTAACAGTGAGATATCCCGAACGGTTAACTGCGGCTGGGTGATTAAGGTTTCAAGAACGGTCCGCAGATCGTTCAGCATGCGCTGGATGGTGCTGCTGGAAAATAATGCGCTACTGTAGTTCATGGTGAACAGCAGGCCGTCGCTATCCTTGTCTTCTTCTACCCATAAGTTCAGATCCAGTTTTGCGGTGCCGTAATCCACTTTTAACGGCTTATATTTGAACCCGCCATAGCTGCTGTGAAAATGGGGGAAGACCTGATACGTCAAGATTGCCTGAAAGATGGGATTGATCTGGGGATTACGCACATAGGTAATCTCGTCCAGAATATAATTGAACGGCACATCCTGGTATCTCAAGGTTTCTTCACACTCGGCGCGCGCGCCCTCGATCAGGGAGGCGACACTGGCATTAGGATCGATATCAAAACGTAATGGCAGGGTATTCATGAATAGCCCCATCATGTTTTGCGTGGCAGGTAAATTTCGGTTGGCAAACGGTGCGCCGATGATGATTTCCTGCTGCCCGCTGTATTTATGCAGCATGAGTTGGTATGCCGTGAGGATAACGTGGAATTGTGTCGCCTGATGCTGTGTCGCACAGGTTTGCAAGCGCTGGCAGAAAGATGCATCAAAGAACTGGCTGGCGATTCCCCCAGTGGTGCTCATTTTGGCCGGACGCGGGTAATCCGTCGCCAGATCTAACTGCCCTGTGATGCCATCCAGCTTCTTCGCCCAGTAGGCCAGCCCGGTCTGGTATTCACCCTCGGTATGCCACCGATCTTCCGCCAGTGCATAATCAGTGAACTGGAGCGTTTTTTCGCTGGGTAATGTCCCGCCCTGTAGCAGACGAAAGTAGTTTTCCATGAGCATCTTGAAGAACACATTGACCGTCCACCCGTCGGAAATAATGTGATGAAAGGTCAGGAACAGCACATAGTCATATTGATGGGTTTTGACCATATGGAGATAAACCAAGGGGCCATTTTCCAGATCAAAAACAATATTCCCTTTCGCTTTGGCCGTCTCCGAGACATATTTTTCAATGTCTTCTTCGCTGAATGCGGAGATATCTTCAAAGCTGAACGTGAAAGACATGTCATCAGCAACGCACTGGCACACATCGTTGTCGATCAGTCGGAATGTCGTACGCAGAATGTCATGTTGTTGCATCAGATAGTCGAGCGTTTGCTGTACTCGCTGCGGCTCCATGTCGTGCTCGATCCGGCAGGCAAGCACATAGGGATTATTGTAGACCTGACTATCGTCAAGGTATTGGGAGAGCATCCAGATACGCTTCTGCGCGCTGGTCATGGGGAAATGTACTCTGCCGGGTGTCGCGTGCGGAACAATGGCTTTGCCTGAAGATGCGTTGCCCGTTTTCTTCTTTTCTCTTGCCAGCTTTTTGAGTTCATCCAGGCTAAGCGAGGTCAGTTTTGCGGTGGGAAGCTGCGTCATTATCGAGTCTCATTTTGTGGCATTCGGTTTTACATTAGCGGCCGCCTTCGAGATGCATACTGAAGGCGGCCGTTCCCTTATTCCTGCAATAGGGCTTCCAGCTCGGTAAGGATCAGCGTTGCTAACCCTTTCACGGTCTGGTTCTGGTAAAACAGATCAACGCGAATATCGATTTCAAATAGGCCGGAAACGGTAGAAACGACCTGTACTGCCAGCAGCGAGTTACCGCCCAGTTCAGTAAAGCTGTCGTTAACGCCGATCCCCGAGATCCCCAGAATCGACTGCCAGACTTTGACGATCTCCTTCTCGATGTCATTTTCTGGCGCGACATAATCCACAGAGAGGGCCGGTCGGGCATATCCTTCCGTTGATTCGCTATTTTGCAAAATGAATTCAGGCGTTTCCTGTTCAGGGATCGACTCATAAATGAGCTGATCCAGATCGCTGGTGACGACGACTAACTGTTCAAATTCCAGATGCGTGAGCTGGCGTTTTATTGCATCCAGCCCTTCTGGCAACAGAATGTCTTTATCTGCCAGATTCACTTTTACTGCTGCTGTAGCTGCCGCTGATGTGTTTTCTGGCGTAGCGAGCTGATTGCCCATCGTCATCTTCATCAACGTGTAGTTTTCCAGGATCAGCAGTGGAACGCCCTCTGGTGAAAGGAACGTGATATCCATGACGATAGCGTTATCCTGCGGCTGATAAACCTGCTTGAGCCTGGCGTGGACGTAGCACTCTTGCCCCAGTGGCGATAAGAAGGTCATCTTGCCATAGCTGATAGGCAGGAAATTCTCCTGTGTAATCAATGACAGGCAGGAGATGGCCGTAGCATCAATCACTGCGGGATGGTACGGGTAGCGGGTAAGATCGTGCGTATACTCGCTTCCCAGCACTTTGTGGATCAGCCATTCGTTATGGCCCTGAACAATCTCGCGGTGGTTGTTCCAACGCTGGCTAAACGACAGGAAATTCTCGCCCGTGTTGGCATTACCCAGCTCGGTGATAAACGGCGCGTAGGGAACCTGCGTGGTGCAGCGCTGTTTGATGGCGTCAATCGATTGTGGCGTGAGGTCAGCCGTTGGAGCGCCGTGGCCTATGCTTCCGAACGCGTGTTCTTGCCATGCCAGCTCAAGCACGCCCCGAGTCTTGAGGCTGAACTTATAGCCTTTCCCCTCTGGCGTGGTGAATAGCCTCATCTGACGCGGCCAGGCATCGGTATAGATCACCGGCTTGGTCAGCATCAGGTTCTTGACCTGAAGGCTTTCCTGAGGCTTAAAGCACGTCATGAATTCATGCAGTAGCGATAAGATTGTCGCCCCGACCAGTGAAGGTTGTTTCGCAAGGCGGTGCTCATCGATAACCCAGTCCTGCGTGGTGAGATTGACCTGATAGCTTTCCTGCGTGCCTTCACGTTCCAGGTGCGTCAGCAGGTCGCCTTTGGTTTCCTCAACGGCAGCCAGCTTGCTGTTTTTCTTCTCCTGCAGCTGTTTGCCCCAACGGACGGCCATTCCCACATCGCCCCATTTTCCCCAGTTCAGCGAGACGGTGCGCCCACGACGATGCTGGTTGCGATAATGCGCAAAGGCATCCATAAACGCGTTACCCGAGCAGTAATCGATGCGGGCTTCGTCACCGACAATGGAGGTAATAGAAGAGAATAAAATAAAGAAGTCAGGCTGTTTGTCCTGCAGCAGCTCATCCAGAATGAGCGATCCTGCCACTTTGGGATCGAGCACGTTGGCGCAATCGGCGTCATTCTTCAGCGCAATGATACCGCCGCCAGCCACGCCTGCCGTATGGAATACGCCATCGACCTGCGGGAACGCGGATAGCATCTCGCGCATACCGTGATAGTCATTCACATCGACCTGTGCCAGATGTATCGTGTTGCCACGGGCTTCCAGACGTAAAACGCTCGCCAGTTTTTCACTGATAGGATCGTCAACCGGATGCTGTTGGATCCAGGCTTGCCACTCTTCGCGCGGCGGTAACGCTGCACGGTAAGTCAGGATGATCGCCGCATTACTGTTTTCAGATAGGTGGTTGGCGAGCAGTATCCCCAATCCGCCGAGGCCGCCGGTGATGAGGTAGACGCCGTCGTCTTTCAATTCCGCAGGTAAACCGAGGGCATCCTGTTTCAGATGCACGGCCTGATAACTTTCTTCCCAGCGCTGGTTTCCGCGGTAAGCCACTAGATTGCCGTGTGTGGCGATATGGCTTTCTGCAACCAGATTGTGGGCAAACTCATCAAGCTGTTCGGCGTTTTGTTTAAGATCGATATCCACCAGATGGCATTGCACTTCAGGATACTCGTGATAGAACACACGCGAAGGCCCAACCAGTAACGCATTTTCTGGTGACGCGATGCGCTCACCCATCACGCTGAACGTGTTGCTGGTGGCGAAGGTCACATGCAGATCGTCCAGCAAATTCTCGTTCACCAGCGCCTGCTGGAGATAGAGGGCAGGGTAGAACGTGTTCAGCGGTGAGGAAAGATAAGTGTGGTCAAGCGGCTGAACCTGTTCCGCCGCCGTCAGGTTCCATAAATACAGGATACGTGATGGGCGTAATCCTTGTTCTGTCAGGCTTTTCAGCAGTCGGACATAGTCGGCACGCGAGGATGCATCAAGGGTGTATCGGCCTTCGGAAAGCGCTTCCTGATACTGCGTTCCCGGGCTGACGAAAAAGACCTTATGCCCGTCCTTTTCCAGCAGTTGCTTCGCACGTTCGGCGATACCCAACGTATCAGTCAGGAGCAGCCAGCAGGTGTTCTCTGCTTCAACGCGTTTGCCCGCCATGTATTTCGCCGGAATGGTTTTCTTCCAGGTCGGCATATAGAACCAATCGCCGATATCCGCCTGTTTCCGCTTTTTAGCCTTAACGGATTGCTCACTCTGCATGTCATTACTGGCTGACGACAGGGCTGGCAGGGCGAAGCGTTTACGCTCGAAGGGGTAACCCGGCAGCGGGATGCGGCGACGGTGCTGTTCTGGATGATGCTGATGCCAGGGAACGTTTACGCCGCTTGCCCAGAGCGCACCGAGCGTCGACAGGAGATGCTCGCCGGATAAGGCCACGTCTTTCGCCGTTGGCAGGGAGGCATAAATCAACGCGCCGTCTTCTGCGCTGAAATGCTGCTTGGCAGACGATTCCAGCGAACGTCCCGGTCCGACTTCAAGGAACACGAAATCGTGATGTTCTTCAGCCATCAGCGTTTTGAAGGCGTGGGAGAACAGCACCGGATTGCGTACGTGACGCACCCAGTAGTCGCTGTTCTTCGCCAGTTCTTCCGTCACCCATTCGCCGTTAACGGTAGAAACAAATGGGATCTGCGGCGCGTGCAGCGTGATGCTATCAATGACCTTTTTGAAGGCGGGCAGCATGGGTTCCATCATGTGTGAGTGGAAAGCATGCGAAGTATCCAGATGTTTGCAGAAGATATTGCTGTCTTCCAACTGCTGTTGGAAACGCGCGACATCGTTTGAAGCACCGGCGATGACACATAATCCAGGGTAGTTAACCGCCGCAATTTCCAGCTTGCTACCGTGAAGTTTAGCCTTCAGGCTTTCTTCATCGAGCAGGACGGCAAGCATATCTCCTGCGGGTAATGCCTGTACCATCTTGCCCCGCATCGCGACGGCTTTCAGTGCATCTTCCAGTGAGAACACGCCGGACAGGCAGGCTGCCACGTATTCCCCCACGCTGTGACCGATCATGACATCCGGCTGAATGCCCCATGACATCCACAATTTTGCCAGACTGTACTCGATCACGAACAGGGACGGCTGGGTAAACTGGGTTTCATTGATGCGGGACTCGGCGATATTATCGCCGTCCTGAAAGATAATCGACGTCAGATTGACGTCCAGAATCGGCTCCAGATAGTCACAGCATTGATCCAGGCTCGCGCGGAAAACATCGTAGGTGTCGTACAGTTCACGCGCCATATTGACGTACTGATTGCCCTGTCCCGGGAACATAAACACGACGGATTTTTGGTTTTTTCCCTGCTGCGTCACCACCAGTGAAGGCTGATCCAGCTTGGCCAGCAGTGAATCGCGATCCTTCCCGATAATAACCGTGCTGTGAGAGAATTTTTGTCTCCCAACCTGCAAGGTGTAGGCGATATCTGCCAGATTGGCATCGTCATGCGCACTGAGGTAATCGCGCAGACGGTGTTTCATGTCTTCCAGCGCCGTGCGGCTTTTCGCAGAGAAAGGCAAAACCAGCAGGCTGTTGTCATGGGTATCGCCCGCTTTTAGCGACGGTGCGGCTTCCAGAATGACGCAGGCATTGGTGCCGCCGACGCCAAAAGAGTTCACCAGCGCGCGATGCGGTGTTTCTGACGGTTCCAGTTCACTGAGTTCGGTGTTCATGATGAACGGGCTGGTTTCAAACTCAATGTTAGGGTTTGGCGATTCGAAATGGAGCGAGGCTGGCAGTTTGCCGGTTTCCAGCGCCAGTGACGCTTTGATGAGGCTGGCCATGCCTGACGCTGCGTCCGTATGGCCGATGTTGGTTTTCACCGATCCCAGACGGCAATATTGGGTTTTATCCGTGTATTCCTGAAACGTCTGTGTGAGTGAGGTGAACTCGATGGGGTCGCCCAGTGCCGTGGCGGTGCCGTGAGCTTCAACAAAGTTGATCGTGGCAGGATCGAGCTGTGCATTAGCGATCGCCTGTTTGGCAACGGCGATCTGCCCGTGGATGCTCGGCGCGGTAAAGCCGGCTTTCAGGTTACCGTCGTTATTCACTGCGCCGCCTTTCAGCACGGCGTAAATATGGTCGCCGTCGCGTACGGCGTCATTCAGACGTTTCAGTAACACGACGCCAGCACCGCGGCTGAACACCGTGCCGTTGGCTCGCGAGTCAAAGGCATAGCAGCGGCCATCTGCGGATTCCATGCCGCCTTGCATATAAGGGTAGCCCCGGCGTTCTGGCGTATCCACGGAAACGCCGCCCGCGACGATTAGATCGCTTTCCCCGTTCAGCAGGCTGTTCATACCCATCACGACGGCGACCATCGCGGTTGAACAGGCGGTCTGTACGTTAACGCTCGGTCCTTTGAGGTTGAGCTTGTAAGACACTCGGGTCGTTACGTAGTCTTTATCATTGTTGGTGACGACCGACGCACCGCTGGCGTACTTCTGCACTTCAGGATGGGCATTCACTTTACTCAAATGCCAGGCGGTTCCCGTTCCGCCGAATATGCCCACTTTTCCAGGATAGGTGGCAGGGACGTAGCCAGCATCTTCAAACGCGTGCCAGCAGCATTCCAAAAAGACACGATGCTGTGGATCCATAATTTCGGCATCGCGGGGCGTAATATCAAAAAAATTAGCGTCAAAGTGCTGTGCGTTACCCAGAATGCCCCGGCGGCGAATATAGTTGGGCGAGGCGATCATTTCTTCTTCAATGCCTGACTCCCTCAGTTCTTCTTCACTGAATGTGCTGATCGTCTCCACGCCGTCCAACAGGTTTTGCCAAAATATTGCGGTATCTTCTGCACCGGGAAAGCGAGCCGACATTCCTACAATGGCAATATCCTTATCGCGGAACTGTTCTTGCTGTTTCATTTCATTACCTCACCGTGAATATATTCGCCTCCTTTTCACGGCGCAGGCCGCTAACCTTATTTCTCCGAATACTATCCAGAGGAAGAAAGGTCGACGTCCTACGCCGTGAATATAGAAGGGACAGCTACATTAAAAGTTAATTACTTTTTGCTACCTGCGACGCCAGCAGTAACCCGGCTGATGAGGCTTTGCAGGTTAGATGCCGACGGGTGTTGCAATGCTGCTTTGATTGAAACAGGAATGGCTGGAATAGACTTCGCACGCCAGTATTTCTTGGTGTTAGGAAGAATTTTCTGGCCAATCGCATAGTAGTGAGCGGGCTTGGATGAATTTTGGTGACTCAGAACAAATTTAATTGCCGAAGCCACTTTCGCTTTGACTGCCGAGGCAGCGTTCAATTGAGTTGCAGACATGGTATTACCACCTATTATCAGTGAAATAAGGATGATGAAACACATTGCCCATTGTTGGGCGGTTATTCCCCTAGATTATCGATACGCTTTTTGGCGTAATTACTTCTTGCTGCTTGATTTCCCAGCGTGTACTTCGCTAATACGCTTGCTTAGCATCTGTACCGTTGGGTATTGGAATAAATCAACAATAGAGATAGGTGACTCCATTTTGTTTTTTATTTCGCGATAAACCTTGGACATCAGCAGGGAATTGCCTCCTGCATCAAAGAAGTTCTCTTGAATAGAGACTTTTGGATTATTGAGTACGGTCCGCCAGATAGAAATAATATTTTTCTCTATCTCGGAAGGTAATATTGCTTTGTCGTTTGACATTTTTTCACCATTAGTTATTTACGCAGGAACACAGCTTGGATTTATCAATTTTTCCATTGGGGTGCGTTGGCATTTTTTCCAACGCAACGAAATGAGAGGGCACCATGAAAAAAGGCAGCGTCTTAGCAAGGTGCGCTTTTATCTCTTGAATATCGATGTGCTTTTGATGCCGTAATACATAAAATGCTGAGAGTGATGGCGCTGCGTTTTCCGAGCGCTTGTCGAGAATAACGGCAGCATGGTTAATTTGCGGCAGAGCCTGTAGGTGCGTTTCTATTTCCGCCAGCTCAATACGGTGTCCGCGCAATTTAACCTGACTGTCTATTCGGCCAATGAACTCCAGAACGCCGTCGACGCGCTGCTTAACCCAGTCGCCGGTTTTATACATTTTTTGCCCGGCCTGATGGCTAAACGGGTCATCAACAAATCGCTCCTGCGTCAGCTTTTCCGCATGCAGATAGCCTTTTGCCAGAATATCCCCTGCCAGATAGAGTTCACCGCTTTCCCCCACATTGACTGGCTGTTGCGCCTCATCTAATACATAAGCGATGGCGTGAGGGATGGGCTTGCCAATCGGGGCAATTTTTTCTTCTGCTCCCGGCTGGCAGAGCCAATGGCAGGCAAAGATTGTTGCCTCCGTCGGGCCGTAGAGATTGTGGATCTTTCCCGGATATTGCAGGGAGAGATCGTTGACCAGTGTTTGATCGAGCGCTTCGCCACCAGAAAAGATATGGCATAGAGAGGTGCAGCGAGATAGCACCTCCGCATCCACAATGACGCGCAGTGCCGTCGGTACGAACTGTGCGACCGTGACCTGATGACGGTGCATAAACTCAGCCAACAGCTGCGGATCGTACTTGGCATCCTCGGTAATGACCGCACAGCTTGCGCCGGCGATCAGCGGCCAGAAAATTTCCCACACTGAGACATCAAAGCTGAACGTGGACTGGTTAAGGACCACATCGTCGTGCTGTAGCACGAAGGCGCTTTGCATCCACGCCAGATAATTGACCACCGTCCTGTGGCTGACCATGACGCCCTTTGGCGTTCCGGTGGAGCCGGAGGTGTACATCACATAACAAAGCTGTTCTTCACTGACCGAGGGAAGCGTGGGGGTAGCCTGAACGCTCAGATCGATCTGATTGATGTCAACGATCTCACGATGGCTCGGTGCCAGCGTAAGCGCGTGGGCATTGTCGGTAATGACCAGACGCGCATCGGCATGATTGACCATGTAATCCAGGCGCTCGTGCGGATAGTAAGGATCAAGCGGTAAATAGCACGCACCGGTTTTCAATACGCCGAGCAGGCTGACGATCAGATTCGGGCTTTTATGCAAATAAATACCGACAACATCCTTCGGCTTTACGCCCCGCTGCAATAGATCGCTCGCCATGGCGTTTGCCCGCTGATCCAGTTGTCGGTAGGTCAACGTTTCTGTATCGCTTCTCAGGGCGATGGCGTCCGGCGTCTGATGCCGCTGCTGTTCAAATAAGGTGTGGAGCACTCTTGCCGATGCCATGATCTGATCCTCTGGTGATGCCTGGGGTCACACCGGGCATCCTTTTACGCGTTATGCAGGTACGGCACACATGCACTATGCCGCTGAATAATGTGCTTTGATTATGATGACGCTTCTTGTTGCTCCGCAGGTGCTGGTGGTGCGGCGTTTTCCGCTACCTGCGGTGCGCTTTTCTCTGCGGGAATACTGGGTCTGATTGCGGCATCGGTCAGAAAATCGATGACGCGCATGAGCGCTTCGGGCGCGGGTTGACGTTTTACCTGCGTGTGAATGCTGTACTTGGCGCGTGTGTCCGTCGCTCGGGTCTGCGCTGACTTGTGTGATACCCGACCGGCCATTTTGACTTTGAATGGCCCCCATCCCAGTGACGCCGCCAGATTGCCGTCTTCTCCGGTATCATCGGATGAAGATTCACTCTGTGTGACTTCAAGCTCGAAATCGATCGTCCCTTCTTCAATAGAAATAATCGGATGGGTAATCGCGGCAATGAGCGGTATGCGCATCGTTTTTGTCACGGCACCTTTTGCGACTCCGCTTTCATCAATAAGCGTTTCGTCGTAGTCGAATTGGATGGCGACCGCTTTATTATTCTGAATGCAGACGGATAATAAAAAATCCGTATAGGCTTTGCTGGCTTGGACCTGTGCGTTAATCATTGCTTGTAATGGCCCGCTAATCATATTTTCCAGCGGTAGCGCATTAATAACAGAACCGATAAATTGTGAATCCATCGGAGCCTCCAATTATCTGCGGATAGGGTGTGATGCACTGTCAATAAAAATAGCAAAGGGAAGGGGAAATAATACCCGTCAGGGTACGGGGGGACTTTCGCATTCTGGCATAGTCCTTTTGGGATATAGGCAATACTGTCTTTTATTTGTTAAACCCATACTCAGGCATGCGTGTTATTTTATGTGTCTTTCCTGGTATTAGCATGACGACCCCATCATTACGTGTTCTTATTTTTACAGCATTAATTTTTCACTGCGTGAGATACCGGAAGTCGCGTTATAACCATTCCAGAAAAAAGCATCCTTTTACAATATGGAAGGAAAATGATGAAGAATAGAAAAACGGTCTTTGAAATTATCTCTGAATGGTCACTGAAAAGTCCCGATAAAACGGCGGTGGAATTTAATGGCGACAGGCTGAATTATCAACAACTAGAATCTCAGTCGTGCCGTTTGGCAGATTATTTGTTATCACATTATCCAGATAATAAACGGGATAGAATCGCCGTTTATCTGGAACCTGGTGTGATGATGCCCGTGGTCTTGCTGGCTATTTTGAAAGCAGGACATACCTATGTTCCGCTCTCGCATTTTCATCCGTCAGAAAGAATCATTCAAATTCTTGAGGACTCTTCGACGTTTTTGCTTATTTCCACGCGAGCGATGTTAAATAAAACGGCCATCGATAAGATTTTTCCCTCTACGCTGGTAGTAGAGGATATCCATTATCCTGCGTCGCCAGTGACGACGCTGCCACCCGTTTGCGAAAACGATCTTGCTTATATTCTCTATACCTCCGGTTCTACAGGGAAACCAAAAGGGGTGGCCATTGAGCATCGGAACCTGAGTTATTACCTGAACTGGTTTAATGAAGATGTGTGGCCAGAGACCCGTGCGACGCTCCCTCTGACATCGACACTCAGCTTTGCCGCTGCCGTGACACAGCTTTATGCGCCTTTATTGCGCGGCGACACCCTGTTTATTTTGCCTGCCGACAGCTTGAATGAGCCGGAGGTTTTATTACGCTGGCATCAGCAACATCCCGACGGTGCCATTTATTGCGTGCCGACCGTTTGGGATGAGCTGCTGCGCTATCAGGCATCTTCTTCTCACGCATGGGCATTACCTAAAACGGTTTTTCTCTCCGGCGAGCCTGTCTCTTTTGATTTAAAAGAGCGTACGTTCCAGCAGATTCCTGATGTCAGGCTCTTTAATCTGTATGGCCCGACGGAAACGACGGCCAACTGCTCATTTGCTGAATTAAGGTCGGGGAAAAGTGTGACGCTCGGTAAAGCACTGCGTGGCAGCGAAATCATGATCGTGGATGAGAGTCTACGTCCTGTGGCTGAAGGGGAAGAAGGGGAAATTTGCGCATTCGGCGAAGGCGTCGCCCGTGGCTATATTAACCGCGACGAATTAACGCAGCAGCGTTTCTTCACCCATGTTCGAGCCGATAAACACTCTTGGGGGCACCGTACTGGCGATCTAGGGAAAATGACGCCAGAAGGGGAGATCCTGTATCTGGGACGTATCGATCGCCAGATTAAGATTAATGGCATTCGTATCGAGCCTGAAGAAGTCGAAATTGTGTTACGTCAGCATGGCGATATCGACAAGGCGCTGGTGCGGCCGATTCAGGAAAATGGGCGTCAGCGTCTGGTCGCCTATCTGGTGAGCCGTAACCCGTCGCTTGCCACGAACGATCTGCGGCGCTTCTTGCAGGATAAACTGCCGCGAGCGATGCATCCGTCCCACTTTATTATGCTGGAAACCCTGCCCAAATTGCCTAACGGGAAATTGGATGTGAGCCGACTTCCAGAGCCTTGCCCGCAGCGCCCTGAGTTGGGATATCCGGTTAAAACCGCAGGTAATGAGCTGGAACAGGAATTGATTGATATCTGGCAAGAGGTGCTTGGCTTTCGCGAACTCGGCGCCAACGATAACTTTTTCGATTTAGGCGGCGATTCGCTTCAGGCGATGAAAGCCCGGCTACTGATTAGAAAACGGCTGTTTAGTGACATTGATTACCCGTTATTTTTCAACAACGCGACGCCCCATCTGCTGGCTTTCATTGTCCCTTACTATGTGAACGATGACGAACCTGCGTTTAACGAGAACAACGCGGATATCGAGGCGCTCACCCCCTCATCGCAGCAGCGTTATTTTCTGACGCTGGACCAGCTCAGTCCGGAGCCGTCGGCCTATCAATTGGCTTTCCGTCTGACGATAAAGGGCCCACTGGATGAGTCTGCCGTGGAGTGGAGTATTCGGCGTATTCTGGAAGGTAATCCGGTGCTGCGAACCCGCTTCGATCTGGATCGGCTACAGTGCCTTGAAGGGGATTATCCGATCGAGGCGATCCCGATTGAACGGCTGACGGCGTTCTCTCCGGATGGGGGAAAGAATACGCTGAGTGACCGACGACTGCTGGAGCTGATCAGCACACCGGAAATGGATGTAGCACACTCGCCGCTCATCTGTTTTCATCTGATTTCGCTGACAACGCAACGGCATATTCTGCTGGGACGTGTACACCATACGGTATTCGATCATGATGCTATTGGTTTGTTCTTCCATCAGTTTGTTGATTACGTCCGTGCTTATAGCGCCGGCGATCGCAGCTATCGAATAGGCAGTGAAGCGCGCTATCTGCGCTATCGGCAGCAGCAACGGCGCACCAAAGATCAATGTTATCTGAGAGAGCGGCAGTTCTGGCTGGATAAGATGGAGGATTACCTGGCAGCAGGAGCCGATGCGACGGCATTCCCGCTCAGTGACAGCCAGGACGGAGAAAATTATTGGTGCATTTTGTCAGATACGCTGACGCAGGCGATAAAGCACTATGCCCAACAGCAGCGCACGACGCCGTTTGTTTGCATGCTGACCGCTTTTACCCAACTGCTCAAAACGACAAACTATAGTCATGTTCCCATCGGTATTCCGGTGTCGAATCGTATGTTGACTGAAAACGCCACCACAATAGGCTGTTTCGTTAATATGGTGGCTTACTACGATGATGCGCCGGCTCAGGAATCTTTCAGCACGCTTTTGGCTCGCAGCCAGAATAAGATCCATGCGATTTTGGACAATCAGACGTTGCCCTATGATGTGTTAATGGCCGATGTCCGGGCTAAAGGATGGTCTGACAAGCTGCGTTTTCCTGTGAGTTTTAACTATCTGACAGCCATGCCGCCAGTCGTACAGATTAATGAAACTGCCTATCAGATTACGGATATTGCTAATCATCAGGCTCGGCTGGATTTAACGCTCTCTGTTTATGACGATGAGGCTCTGGCGCTGTGTTTTAATTATCAGCAAGCGGCTTTTAAAGCGGGCGAGATTGCCACACTGTCCCATCAGTACCATCAAATTCTGCTGGATATCGTACAGCCAAATACGCCTCTCTTGTGCAGTAACCTGTAGATAATGCTAACGAAGGTGTCCCGAATTGAGACACCTTCGTTGAGGAGACCCGCATTGAGGCGTTGGTTTTATTGGCAATGTATTGTCTGGATGGCTGAACACGTCAGGAAGAGGAGAGCAGTAGCAGTAAGGCAACGAGGTGCCTTACTGCTATACGTGCAGCTTGCGGTTGAAAGTCTTTATTCTTAAGAACGCTTGCTCTCAATAACATTGACCGTTAAGAACAATCTGTTAAGGGTCTGATGGGGTTTTGTCATCGGGCGTTTTTTTCTGGGCCTCATTAATCAAATGAACGCCTTTTCTGGCCTGTTTTATTTCCGATGCGACATCCAGAATATCGTTGTTCTCTCGATAGCTGAAGAAATTTGCCAACAGCGTAACTAGGCCTACGCTAATCGCACCAACCAGATAGCCTAATCCTATTGCGTTCTCCATTTTACTAATATTAACGTGCAGCAATTCGGCGATAATCCCTACCAGTGAGAAGGCTGCTGAAATGCTGATGATGATAATGATTAATGCGGCAATGAATTTGTCGTAATTATTCAGTTTCTGCGGTCGCCAAAAAAAGGAAATGCTGAGGCCGCCGAATAATCCTGCAACTGATGCAATAATATCACTGATCAGAATGTCATAAATAATAGGGAGTTGTAATGTATCCATAATATATCCACGATGATTTTCTATGAAATATCATTTTTTACTTTTGTTGAATATTAATTTGATGTGATGGCTTGTAGGAAAAGTGCTTGCTCTGCTTCTCTACGTCGCAGGAGTCCTGCCACGATTTGCTCACCATCTTTGTCCCAGCGTGGAAATTGATCGGCTGCGCCAGTATAGTCCCCTTGGTTAAGCAGGCGTAATAATGTCGACGTCTTCAGGCTATTGACTCCCAGATTGTAGGTAAATGATGTTAATGCACCAAATTGATTGTCGTTGAGATCAACGTTCACATAATGCTGAACACCCGTTTCCGCCGTTTTTAAGTCCTGCTGTAACAGAGAATCCGCTTCCTGGAGGGTAATTCCGTTATCAAAGTTTTCATTCGGCAGTATTAAATGTCCATATCCAATCGTCCATTTACCTGCTGTGTCACGATACTTTGTTAATTTCAGACCTTCAAAACTCTTAATCAGAGAGAGACCCGCTTCATTGATCGTGCCTGGAATATTAGCCATTGTTTTTTTCCTCTTGCGTAATTTTTGGGATAACGAGATTGGTGTATTCATCAATTAACCGCATGATGCTTTCTGGAGGATCCAGCGTAGTGAATTGCATTTCTATATCGACGTGCTGACTATTTCTGCCTTTTTTATTTTTGCCTGAAGGCGACATGCTGACGTGAAAATTAGTGATGTTATGATCGTCTAAAGGTGAGGTGATTTTGTCCTGGCTGACCGCATCGGTTCTCACTGTCATTCGCACTTTCATTTTTTCCAGCATCAACCCCCTCGGAGTAGAAAACGCAACCAGTGGTAGTTCGACGTGGTGCCGGGGATCGAGTTGAATCGCAACCGTCTTTGGGGTTAACACGCCATCAGCGTCATGTTCAAAAAAAGGTTCGAGTGTTTGCTGATATTGATGGGCGATAAATTGGTTGGCGGCAGTGGCAGCATGCTGCATACCGCGAGCAATATCTGCTAGCGTCATTGCCTTTGATGACATGATGCTATCATTCCGTTTGGAATGGGGGTTTTCTTTTTTAGTATTGTTGTCATTTTCTGTTTTTTTATTTTTTCCCGTTATCCAGCTCTTGAATGACATACGCTCTCCTTATCTTATTTTTCAGACGATAAATATGAATAGCCTGGAGTGAAATAAATGATAATTTGAGAAAAAGTTAACAGCTAATGAGGGAGGTGCGTATCAGCCATTATGTTATAGATATAATGTAATCTGGCATAGGCTATTTACTCCCGATCTATATTTTCCATTTTTAAAGTTCTGCGATAAATGTTTTGTGTGTTTATAAAATCATTACGCCACCAGGTCTTATTTTAAGATAATATTTCATTGCTAAGGGTATTCCTTTTTTTGGCGATTGTCTGGAATTATCATGTCAGTATGCGCGAATAAATATAGCCTGGTCTATAAGGTAAACGGCATATGCCAAATGGCGTGACATTATTCTTTCAAGATAGGCTAAAACTTCTTAAAGGCACTTTTAAGCATGGCATTTTAAAATAAAGGTAAATGGAGGTTGCATAGTGAATGTTGTTATTATTGATAAGTCCCCTGTGTTCATTCAGGGGTTATCTGTTGGGTTGAATGATTTTATGCGTGATGCCAATATTGTTGGCGTAAAAGAAATTGAAGATGTATGGCCTGTCCTTGAGGAAATGAACAATGCTTTTATTTTGCTAAATTGTAATAAAGAGAATGGAGAGTACAGCTTTTTCCTTGAGTTACTGCATGAGAAATATATTAATGTCAGTGTTATTATTATGGTTGATACTATTGAAAGACATATTTTGAATAACTATCTGAAACACCATGTGATGGGCGTCATTCTTAAAACATCGTCGGTTGATTCTATTGCTCAGGCATTAAAAACAGTGTCGATGGGTATGGTCTGTTTACCGGATGATGGGGTGATCTATGAGGGATGGAGTGTCGATAATAGTGTAAAAGGCAAACTCAGCGAAAGGCAGCATGAAGTTCTGCAACTCATTGCGTCAGGCGCTTCCAATAAACAAATCAGTCGAACATTAAACATTAGCGCAGGAACGGTGAAGTCGCATTTGGAGTCGATTTTCAGGCGGCTTAATGTGCGTAACCGCACGCAGGCAGCGATCGTGCTATTAGAAGAAGAACGAAGATAAGTTTTATCTCATTATATTAGTCGTTATTGTTTGATTTAAGCATCAGGGAATCTCATACGTTATCTCTTTCAACTTTCTTGGCATCAGGGGCTTTGCTTCGACCTTCTACGATAGGTCTACTGTACGGCTTGCGTGATGGCATCACGCAAGGTCTGCTTACAAAAAAGTAGAATATCCATTTTTGCGATGACCACTTTCAGGCGAACGCTTATTCTTGACAAAGAAACTTACCTAGCGTATAAGAATTGCCTTCGAACCAATCCTATGGATGACTTGCATTTATGCAGTTGTCAGCGTAGTATTTGCCACGATTTCGGACGCGGGGTGGAGCAGCTTGGTAGCTCGTCGGGCTCATAACCCGAAGGTCGTCGGTTCAAATCCGGCCCCCGCAACCACTTAACTTCCAGTAAAGTGTTTTTTCAAATACGTTCTTCACTCAATTTTTCTCTCTTTTTGCAGTGATTTTTGAAAAAATCCTTTACCGAAGTTATGCCGCGCTGGTTAGCGGTATTAGGGTCCAGTTGCATAAAGCCCCGATTTTCGGGGTTTTTTGTTATTTGGCAACAAACAACTGGGCTATTAGGCCCTTTTTTTATGTCTTGGGGGTGGACTTGTCCACATTAGAGCAAAAATTAACAGAGATGATTTCAGCACCCGTTGCCGCATTAGGCTATGAATTGGTTGGGATTGAGTTCATCCGTAGTCGTCAATCTACGCTGCGTATCTATATTGATAGTGAAGATGGGATCACTGTTGATGATTGTGCTGATGTCAGCCACCAGGTCAGTGCGGTATTGGACGTAGAAGATCCAATTACTGTCGCCTATAACCTGGAAGTTTCGTCTCCAGGGCTTGAACGTCCCTTATTCACGGCGGCACATTATCTGCATTTCGTCGGTGAAGATGTCACAGTGGTGCTGCGTATGGCAGTCCAGAATCGCCGTAAATGGTTGGGTGTGATCAAAGCTGTTGACGGCGAAATGATCACCATAACAGTGGAAGGCAAAGATGAAGTATTCGCACTGAGCAACATTCAGAAAGCGAATCTTGTACCCCACTTTTAAAGTTTGGATGAGGCAACTAGGATGAACAAAGAGATTCTGGCTGTTGTTGAAGCAGTTTCCAATGAGAAAGCCCTTCCTCGCGAGAAGATTTTTGAAGCGCTGGAAACCGCACTGGCGACAGCGACCAAGAAAAAATATGAGCAGGAAATTGATGTTCGCGTAAGTATCGATCGCAAAACGGGCGATTTTGATACCTTCCGTCGTTGGTTAGTGGTGAATGAAGTCACTCAGCCAACTCGTGAAATTACGCTTGAAGCGGCGCAGTTTGACGATCCTGCTCTTGATGTTGGTGGTTACGTTGAAGATCAAATCGAATCCGTAACGTTTGACCGCATCACGACGCAAACGGCAAAACAAGTTATCGTACAGAAAGTTCGTGAAGCAGAACGTGCGATGGTTGTTGATCAGTTCCGTGAGCAAGAAGGCGAGATTATCACCGGTGTCGTGAAGAAGGTGAATCGTGATAATATTTCGCTTGAAGTCAGACCAATCGATGGCTCTAACACCAGTGCAGAAGCGGTAATTGGCCGCGAAGATATGCTGCCTCGTGAGAATTTCCGCCCTGGCGACCGTATTCGTGGTGTGCTGTACTCTGTTCGCCCTGAAGCTCGCGGTGCTCAACTGTTCGTCAGCCGTTCCCGTCCGGAAATGCTGGTTGAACTCTTCCGCATTGAAGTGCCAGAAATCGGTGAAGAAGTTATCGAGATCAAGGCCGCAGCCCGCGATCCAGGTTCACGTGCGAAAATTGCAGTGAAGACGAATGACAAACGTATCGATCCCGTCGGTGCTTGTGTGGGGATGCGCGGTGCACGTGTTCAGGCTGTTTCCAGCGAACTGGGCGGCGAGCGTATTGATATCATTCTGTGGGATGATAACCCTGCACAGTTTGTGATCAATGCTATGGCACCTGCCGATGTGGTATCGATCGTGGTTGATGAAGATACCTGCACGATGGATATCGCTGTTGAGTCGAGCAATCTGGCTCAGGCGATTGGTCGAAACGGGCAGAACGTACGTTTGGCCTCCCAACTGTTGAAACAGCATCGTTCAGACGATCGTTGGGAACTGAACGTGATGACAGTGGAAGATCTTCAAGCCAAGCATCAGGCTGAAGCACATGCTGCAATCGACGTCTTTACCAAGCACCTTGATATTGATGAAGAGTTTGCCACCGTGCTGGTTGAAGAAGGTTTCTCCTCACTTGAAGAACTGGCTTACGTGCCAATCAAGGAACTGTTGGCCATCGAAGGCTTTGATGAAGAAACCGTTGAAGCATTGCGTGAGCGTGCGAAAGCCGCATTAACAACGCTGGCACTGGCGCATGAAGAAAGCCTTGGTGACGGTCAACCTGCTGAAGACTTGCTTGGCTTGCCTGGGCTGTCGCGTGAGTTGGCGTTCAAGCTTGCTGCGATCGGTGTTTGTACGCTGGAAGATCTTGCTGAACAGGGCGTTGACGACCTGACAGATATTGAAGAGCTTAATGATGAGCAAGCGGGCGAATTGATTATGGCCGCACGTAATATCTGTTGGTTTGGCGACGACAACGAATAACGAACTGTAGCAGGAAAGGAACAGCATGACAGATGTAACCGTAAAATCGCTGGCCGCAGAGATTCAAACGCCGGTTGACCGCCTGATACAGCAGTTTGCTGATGCGGGAATGACCAAGTCTGCATCGGACTCTGTGACCCAGCATGAAAAAGAAACGTTATTGGCGCATCTGAACCGCGATCGCGGTAATGCGCCAAGTAAATTGACGTTGCAACGCAAAACGCGCAGCACGTTAAATGTCCCTAGCACCGGCGGAAAAAGTAAGTCGGTGCAGATCGAAGTCCGCAAGACACGCACTTATGTAAAACGCGATCCGATTGATGCCAAACAGGCAGAAGAGGAAGAGCAGGCACGGCGTGAAGCGGAAGAACAGGCACAACGTGTCGCTGAAGAGCAGGCTAAACGCGAGGCCGATCTGCGCGAAGCTGCTGAGAAAGCGAAGCGTGCTGCCGACGAGCAAGCCAAACGTGAAGCCGCTGAAAAAGCTAAGCGTGATGTAGCGGAAAAAGAAAAAGTGACGAACCAACAAAACGAAAATATGACCAAGCCGGCTCAGTCTGAGAAAGCGAAACGCGAAGCGGAAGCTGCCGAACTTAAGCGCAAAGCGGAAGAAACTGCACGTCTTAAAGTTGAAGAAGAAGCTCGCCGTATTGCTGAAGAAGCTCGCCGTATGGCTGAAGAAAATGCAGGGCGCTGGGAAGCTGAAAGCGCGACTAAACCTGAAGAATCTGCTGATTATCATGTGACGACGTCTCATCATGCCCGCGAAGCGGAAGATGAAAACGACCGTCAGGTTGAAGGTGAGCGCCGTACCCGTACCCGCGCTGCCAAAGTCACCAAGCAGAAGAAAGGTAATCGCCAGTCTGAGTCTAAGGCAGACCGTGAAGAAGCGCGTGCCGTTACCCGTGGTGGTAAAGGTAAACGTAAACCAAGTACACTGCAGCAGAGCTTCAATAAGCCCGCTCAGGCAGTTAACCGTGATGTGGTAATCGGTGAAACGGTTACCGTTGCTGAACTGGCTAACAAAATGGCCGTTAAAGGCTCTCAGGTCATCAAAACGATGATGAAGCTGGGCGCAATGGCAACAATCAATCAGGTCATCGACCAAGAAACCGCGCAACTCGTGGCGGAAGAAATGGGCCATAAAGTCATCCTGCGTCGTGAAAACGAGCTGGAAGAAGCGGTAATGAGCGACCGTGATATGGGGGTTGCGGCAGAATCGCGCGCGCCAGTCGTGACCATTATGGGTCACGTTGACCACGGTAAAACCTCTCTGCTCGACTATATCCGTTCAACCAAGGTTGCAGCAGGTGAAGCGGGTGGTATTACTCAGCACATCGGTGCTTACCACGTTGAAACTGACAACGGTATGATTACGTTCCTGGATACACCGGGACACGCCGCGTTTACCGCCATGCGTGCTCGTGGTGCTCAGGCTACGGATATCGTGGTACTGGTTGTGGCGGCGGATGATGGCGTAATGCCTCAGACCATCGAAGCGATCCAGCACGCGAAAGCGGCTCAGGTTCCGGTTGTTGTCGCAGTAAACAAAATCGATAAGCCTGATGCCGACCCCGATCGTGTGAAAACCGAACTGTCTCAGTACGGTATCATGCCGGAAGAGTGGGGCGGTGAATCTCAGTTTGTTCACGTATCGGCTAAAGCGGGTACGGGGATCGACGAACTGCTGGATGCGATTCTGTTGCAGGCCGAAGTTCTGGAACTGAAAGCGGTCCGTAGCGGCATGGCGAACGGTGTCGTGATCGAATCCTTCCTGGATAAAGGTCGTGGCCCGGTTGCAACCGTACTGGTACGTGAAGGTACGCTGAATAAAGGTGATATCGTTCTGTGCGGCTTTGAATATGGCCGTGTCCGTGCGATGCGTGATGAGTTAGGTCGTGAAATCACGTCCGCGGGGCCTTCTATTCCGGTAGAAATACTCGGTCTGTCCGGTGTACCTGCCGCAGGTGACGAAGCGACGGTGGTTCGTGACGAGAAGAAAGCGCGTGAAGTGGCCTTGTATCGTCAGGGTAAATTCCGTGAAGTTAAACTGGCTCGTCAGCAGAAATCTAAACTGGAAAACATGTTTGCCAACATGACGGAAGGTGAAGTTTCTGAACTGAATATCGTTCTGAAATCTGACGTTCAGGGTTCTTGCGAAGCGATTTCCGATTCACTGCAGAAACTGTCTACTGATGAAGTGAAAGTGAAGATCGTCGGCTCCGGTGTGGGCGGTATCACAGAAACGGACGCTACGCTGGCAGCAGCATCGAATGCGATTATCCTTGGCTTTAACGTTCGTGCTGATGCATCAGCACGTCGCGTCGTTGAAGCGGAAAGCTTGGATCTGCGTTATTACTCCGTCATCTATGATCTGATCGACGAAGTGAAACAGGCGATGAGCGGTATGCTGGCGCCGGAATATAAGCAAGAGATCATCGGTCTGGCTGAAGTACGTGACGTCTTTAAATCACCGAAATTTGGTGCTGTTGCGGGTTGTATGGTGACCGAAGGTATCGTTAAGCGTCATAACAAGATCCGTGTACTGCGTGACAACGTGGTGATCTATGAAGGCGAGCTGGAATCTCTGCGCCGCTTCAAAGATGACGTTGGTGAAGTCCGTAACGGAATGGAATGTGGTATCGCTGTTAAGAACTACAACGACGTTCGTCCTGGCGATATGATTGAAGTCTTTGAAACGATTGAGATCAAACGTACGATCGCATAATCGGTTTTCAGCGACGATGTAAGTTATTAGTAAGGGGGGCCTAGTGCCCCCCGATTTTTACTTGAGGATTTATCATGGCAAAAGAATTCAGCCGCACCCAGCGCGTCGCGCAGGAAATGCAAAAAGAAATCGCCATTATTATTCAGCGTGAAGTCAAAGATCCGCGCATCGGCATGGCGACTGTCTCCGGTGTGGAAGTGTCTCGCGATCTGGCGTACGCCAAGGTTTTTGTGACCTTCCTGAATGATAACGAACCAGAGCAAATTCAAAAGGCAGTAAAAGCACTGCAAGATGCATCTGGCTTTATCCGTAAGCTGATTGGTAAGGCAATGCGCCTGCGTGTTGTTCCAGAATTAACCTTCTCCTACGACAACTCATTGGTTGAAGGGATGAGAATGTCCAATCTGGTGACGAATGTGGTCAGAAACGATACGGAACGTCGTCCTGTGACGGGCGAAGACCAGGAGGATTAATGAGTCGTCCTCGCCGCCGTGGCCGTGATGTACACGGCGTATTGTTATTAGATAAGCCGCAGGGCGTGTCGTCTAATGATGTTTTGCAGAAGGTAAAACGGATTTTTAACGCGAACAGAGCGGGCCATACGGGGGCGTTGGATCCATTAGCCACCGGTATGTTGCCGATTTGTCTTGGGGAAGCGACGAAGTTTTCCCAGTATTTGCTGGATTCTGATAAACGCTACCGTGTCATTGCTCGACTTGGGCAACGGACTGACACCTCTGATGCCGATGGCAACGTGATTGAAGAGCGTGCGATTGGTTTTTCTGCTACCGATCTGGAGCTGGCGCTGGAAGGCTTTCGTGGCACCACGCAGCAAGTGCCATCCATGTACTCAGCGCTGAAATACCAAGGGCGCAAGCTGTATGAGTATGCGCGTCAGGGGCTGACGGTTCCACGTGAAGCACGTGAAATCACCGTTTACGAACTGCAGTTTATTCGCTGGGAAGGTGATGAACTGGAGCTAGAGATTCACTGCTCTAAAGGGACGTACATCCGTACCATCATTGACGATCTGGGCGAAAAACTGGGCTGTGGCGCGCATGTGATTTACCTGCGTCGTTTGCAGGTTGCTACGTATCCTACCGAAAGAATGGTGACGCTGGAGCAGCTAGCGGCTTTAGCTGAGCAGGCTCAAACACAAGAACACCCACTTTCGCTGAGTCTCGATCCGCTGCTCATGCCGATGGAAAGCCCAGTTATTGATTTTCCTGAGGTAAATTTGACGCCAGTTGTCGCGGGTTATTTGAAGCTGGGGCAAGCGGTTCAGGCAGCGGATGCGCCCTCGAACGGTATGGTGAGAATCACCGAAGGTGGCGAACACAAATTTATCGGAATGGGCGAAATCGACAGTGATGGCCGCGTTGCGCCGCGTCGTTTGGTTGTTGAGTTTCCAGTGTAAACCCGCCCGTTGCTGCCTTGCTATCGCAGAACGCTGAGGGTAGAATAGTGCGGCTTGACTATTGGGTGGCTGAATTAGAGATCGGCGCCTGTTTTTTTATCTATAATGTTTGGAGTATTACAATGTCTCTAAGTGTTGAAGCTAAAGCTAAAATCGTAGCAGACTTCGGTCGTGGCACTAACGATAGTGGTTCTACTGAAGTTCAGGTTGCTTTGCTGACTGCGCAGATCAACCACCTGCAAGGCCACTTTTCTGAGCACAAAAAAGATCACCACAGCCGTCGTGGTCTGCTGCGTATGGTTTCTCAGCGTCGTAAGCTGCTGGACTACTTGAAGCGTAAAGATGTAGCACGTTACACCAGTCTGATCGAGCGTCTGGGTCTGCGTCGCTAAGTCTTCTGTGTTTCAGTGGAAAGGGGCCTCTTTGGCCCCTTTCTTCTAGGAAGCGTTAGCAAAACAGAGTAGTGTATTGTTGTTAATATGATCTTTCATTACAGAGGTTCGCGCGGCTAATGAGAGGCTTTATCTGCATAAGCAAGATAAGGGTTGTCATTAGTCGTGAGAATGTAGTGCAAAGGTCGGGAGTTCACTGGCGCGTTTATCTAGAATACGTGTAGCGCGCCCCAGCTAAGGATATTATTTTGCTGAATCCGATCGTCCGTAAGTTCCAATATGGTCAGCATACCGTCACGTTAGAGACCGGTATGATGGCACGCCAGGCTACCGCCGCTGTGATGGTAAGCATGGATGACACCGCGGTATTCGTTACTGTTGTCGGCGCTAAAAGTGCTAAGCCGGGTCAAAGTTTCTTCCCGTTGACGGTTAACTATCAGGAGCGTACCTACGCTGCTGGACGTTTCCCTGGTGGTTTCTTCCGTCGTGAAGGCCGTCCAAGTGAAGGTGAAACGCTGACTTCTCGTCTGATTGACCGCCCGATTCGCCCTCTGTTCCCAGAAGGCTTCCTGAATGAAGTTCAGGTGATTGCGACCGTTGTTTCTGTTAACCCACAGGTTAGCCCTGACATCGTTGCCATGATTGGTGCCTCTGCGGCGCTGAGCCTGTCTGGTATTCCGTTCAACGGCCCTATCGGTGTCGCTCGCGTCGGTTACCTGAACGACCAGTATGTCCTGAATCCAACGATGGACGAACTGAAAGAAAGCCGTCTAGATCTGGTGGTTGCAGGTACAGAAGGCGCGGTTCTGATGGTGGAATCTGAAGCTGAGCTGCTGAGCGAAGATCAGATGCTGGGTGCTGTGGTTTTTGGTCACGAGCAACAGCAGATCGTTATCCAGAACATCAACGCTCTGGTTGCTGAAGCAGGCAAACCGAAGTGGGAGTGGCATGCGCCAGAAGTTAACGTTTCTTTAGAGCAGCGTGTACAGGCTTTGTCTGAAGCACGTCTGGGTGACGCTTACCGCATCACTGAAAAACAAGAGCGTTATGCACAAGTTGACGTCATCAAAGCGGATGTTGTTGCCGCTCTGCAAGCTGAAGACGAAACGTTGAATGCGGGCGATATCCAGGAAATTCTGGGTAACGTTGAGAAAAATGTCGTACGTAGCCGCGTGCTGGCTGGCGAACCGCGTATCGATGGCCGTGAAAAAGATATGATTCGTGGTCTTGATGTGCGTACTGGCGTACTGCCGCGTACCCACGGTTCTGCACTGTTCACCCGTGGTGAAACGCAGGCGTTGGTAACCGCTACGTTGGGGACTGAGCGTGATGCGCAGAATATCGACGAATTGACTGGTGAACGTACCGATCGCTTCCTGCTGCACTACAACTTCCCTCCGTACTCTGTTGGTGAAACGGGTATGGTCGGTTCTCCTAAGCGTCGTGAAATCGGTCACGGTCGTCTGGCTAAGCGTGGCGTGTTGGCCGTTATGCCTAAGGCGAACGAATTCCCGTACACCGTACGTGTCGTGTCTGAAATCACAGAATCCAATGGTTCTTCTTCTATGGCGTCTGTCTGCGGTGCTTCTTTGGCACTGATGGATGCAGGTGTGCCAATCAAATCAGCCGTTGCGGGTATCGCGATGGGGCTGGTGAAAGAAGGTGATAACTTTGTTGTTCTGTCGGACATTCTGGGTGACGAAGATCACCTGGGCGATATGGACTTCAAAGTTGCCGGTAGCCGTGAAGGTATCACTGCGCTGCAGATGGATATCAAGATCGAAGGGATTACCCGTGAGATCATGCAGGTTGCTTTGAATCAAGCCAAAGGTGCACGTTTACACATTCTGGGCGTGATGGAGCAGGCGATCAGCTCACCGCGTGGCGATATCTCTGAATTCGCACCGCGTATTCACACCATCAAGATCAGTACCGATAAGATTAAAGACGTGATCGGTAAAGGTGGTTCTGTGATTCGTGCGCTGACTGAAGAAACGGGCACGACCATTGAAATTGAAGACGATGGTACTGTTAAAATCGCTTCAACCGACGGCGAAAAAGCGAAACACGCAATTCGTCGTATTGAAGAGATTACTGCCGAAATCGAAGTCGGCCGTGTGTATCAGGGTAAAGTTACCCGCATCGTTGATTTTGGTGCTTTTGTCGCTATTGGCGGCGGCAAAGAAGGCCTGGTGCATATTTCTCAGATCGCCGACAAGCGCGTAGAGAAAGTGACTGATTACCTGCAAATGGGTCAGGAAGTGCCGGTCAAGGTTCTGGAAGTTGATCGCCAGGGCCGCGTGCGCTTAAGCATCAAAGAAGCAAATGCGCAAGCCCAGGAAGCGGCAGCCCCGTCTTCTGAGGAATAACGACTGTTAGAAAACGGTCTTATGGCACCTTGCCTGATTATTATGGCAAGGTGCTGCGTGTATCGTAAGGGAATGGATGTCCTTGCGTTGAGCGGTCCGGGACAGGATGTTCATCCAATGTTTGTCTTCGGGAGTGGGAAATGAAGCCTTTCTTGCGCTGGTGTTATGTTGCAACAGCACTCATGCTGGCAGGATGCAGCAACACTGATTGGCGTAAAGACGCAGTATTGGCGATTCCGTTACAGCCTACTTTACAGCAGGAAGTGATTCTGGCACGTATGGAACAAATCCTTGCAAGCCGAGCATTAACCGATGATGAGCGAGCACAGCTATTATATGAGCGCGGAGTGCTGTATGATAGTCTCGGGTTACGGGCATTGGCGCGGAATGATTTTTCACAAGCGCTGACGATCCGCCCTGATATTCCAGAAGTTTTTAACTATTTGGGTATCTATTTAACGCAGGCAGGCAACTTTGATGCTGCCTATGAAGCGTTTGATTCTGTACTAGAGCTTGATCCAACTTACAATTATGCGCGTTTAAACCGGGGCATCGCTTTGTTTTATGGCGGTCGCTACCTGTTAGCGCAGGATGATCTGCTGGCGTTTTATCGAGACGATCCGAATGATCCTTTCCGTTCGTTATGGCTGTATCTTGTGGAGCGAGAAATCAATCCAGAGACGGCCAAAATTGCGTTGAAGAAACGTTATGACGACGCCAAGAAAGGGCCTTGGGGATGGAATATTGTCGAATTCTATCTGGGCAGTATCAGTGAAAAAACACTGATGCAGCGTTTACAGGTAGAAGCTACGGATAACACTTCGCTCGCTGAGCATCTCAGTGAAACTGACTTCTATTTAGGTAAGCACTACCTAAGTCTGGGGGACAAGAACACCGCTTTGGCGCTGTTCAAGCTGACGGTTGCCAACAACGTCCATAACTTTGTTGAGCACCGCTATGCATTGTTGGAATTGGCGCTATTAGGCCAAGAGCAAGACGACCTATCAGGATCGGACCAGCAATAGCTGACGAACACTTAATCAGCCTGAAAAAACTTCGGTTATCACCTTCACGGGTGAGGGCTTTTTTGTTCGCTTTTTAATCCAATTTGAGCCGGTTCACACTTTTCAATGAAAATGACTGAAAATTTTCACGACGAGTTATGTAGACTGGCCGCCATGTTTAATGAGGCACGTGTACATGACTGATTTATTTACTTCTTTTTCCGATTTGGGGCTGTCTGCTCCTATTATTAACGCCCTGACTGATTTGGGCTATGAAAAACCATCGCCAATTCAGGCTGAATGTATTCCCCATCTGCTGAGCGGTCGCGATGTGCTGGGTATGGCACAGACTGGCAGTGGTAAAACTGCGGCTTTTGCTCTGCCATTACTCAATAATTTAAAGCCTGAGTTAAAAGCGCCTCAGATGTTGGTGTTGGCTCCAACCCGCGAACTGGCTGTCCAGGTTGCTGAAGCTTGTAATGATTTTGCCAAGCATATGCATGGCGTTAACGTCGTTGCCCTGTACGGTGGCCAGCGTTATGACGTCCAACTGCGCGCATTGCGTGGTGGAGCACAGATCGTTGTGGGTACGCCGGGCCGTCTGTTGGATCACCTGAAGCGTGGTACGCTGGATCTGTCCAACCTGAGTGGTTTGGTGCTGGATGAAGCTGATGAAATGCTGCGTATGGGCTTCATCGAAGATGTTGAAAACATCATGGCTCAGATCCCTGCTGAACATCAGACTGCGCTGTTCTCTGCGACCATGCCTGAAGCGATTCGCCGCATTACGCGCCGTTTCATGAAAGATCCACAAGAAGTTCGCATTCAATCAAGCGTGACTACGCGCCCAGACATCAGCCAGAGCTACTGGACGGTGCAGGGTATGCGTAAAAATGAAGCGCTGGTACGTTTCCTGGAAGCGGAAGATTTTGATGCGGCGATTATTTTCGTTCGTACCAAAAACGCGACGTTGGAAGTGGCCGAAGCCCTGGAGCGTAGCGGTTACAACAGTGCCGCGCTGAACGGTGACATGAATCAGGCGCTGCGTGAACAAACGCTGGAGCGTCTGAAAGATGGTCGTCTGGATATCCTGATCGCAACCGACGTTGCGGCGCGTGGTCTTGACGTTGAGCGTATCAGCTTGGTTGTCAACTACGATATCCCAATGGATTCCGAGTCTTACGTCCACCGTATTGGTCGTACGGGCCGTGCAGGTCGTGCGGGTCGTGCACTGCTGTTTGTTGAAAACCGTGAACGCCGCCTGCTGCGTAACGTTGAACGCACAATGAAGCTGACGATTCCTGAAGTGGAATTGCCAAATGCAGAATTGCTGGGTCAACGCCGTCTGGCTAAGTTTGCCGCTAAAGTACAGCAACAACTGGAAAGCAGCGATCTGGATATGTACCGTGCGCTGTTGACGAAATTGCAACCGCAGGAAGAGTTGGATGTTGAAACGCTGGCTGCTGCGCTGCTGAAAATGGCGCAAGGCGAACGTCCTCTGATTCTGCCGCCAGATCCGGCATTCCGTCCGCGTCGCGAATACCGCGATCGTGATGAGTCTCGTAGTGATTCACGTGGCGATCGTCGCCGTGAACCCCGCGATTCCCGTGAGCCCCGTGATGGTGACCGTCCACAGCGTCGTGAGCGTCGTGATGCGGGTGAAATGCAACTGTATCGTATCGAAGTGGGTCGTGATGACGGCGTTGAAGTTCGCCACATTGTTGGTGCTATCGCCAACGAAGGGGATATCAGCAGCCGCTACATCGGTAACATCAAGCTGTTCGCGTCTCACTCGACGATTGAACTGCCGAAAGGTATGCCGGGTGACCTGTTATCACACTTTACCCGCACGCGTATTCTGAACAAACCAATGAATATGCAATTGCTGGGTGATGCAGTTGCACAGCCAGAACGTCGCGGTGGTGGTCGTCCTGCGGGTGCGGGCGGCGAACGTCGTGATGGTGCAGCGCCACGTCGCTCTTTCGGCGGTGGTGAACGCCGTGAAGGTAACGCTAACGGCGGTGAGCGTCGCGAGCGTTCTTTCAACCGTGATGCCGCTGCACCGCGTGCTCCACGTCGTCGTCCTGCTGACGCGGGTCAATAAAACTAACATTGAGTAATAAGCGTATTGGCTTACCGTTTAGGGCGAGATTAAATACTTCGCTTCAAATAACGAAATAGTGTGTTACGCAACATTTATCTTTGTATATTATTATAATAAGCGGCCCATCATTATTGATGGGTCGCTTCTTTTTATGACTAACCAGCCTATATTAATTTTATATTAAGGAGGAATTCACTCCGAAGTGCACGTTAAGTCACTACTCTTAATACCTCGAACACTTTAGACGACTGCATGAACTCAATATACTTACGCGGCACTACAGTTCAGTTACTCTGATAGCTTTTTAACTCTTCTTCCGACACCGTTCTCAGGGTAAACTGCTTTAGCTGTCTATAGTTCATGTTACTCGCGCGTCTTCTGTAGAAAGAATGAGATAACCTATTGGTATCTTCACTCCCAGTCAGTCCAAACCGGGTGTTACATTTATTATCTGTATTCATTAGGTTCTAAACGGATAATACTGCTCTTTGGCGCTGCATAAAAAATAACAACGTTGTGTGGAATTAAACATGTCTGAACTCTTTGCTAAAGAACGTTTTAGTTGGCGCTCGCTTGGGTGGCTTTTGCTCTATTTTTGGTTTTTTTCCTGCGCATTACAGCTTGTCATTGTTCTGACTGGACATAGCGGCACCACGGGATTACGTGATTCGCTACTCTACAGTTTACTGTGGCTGATTCCTGTTTTTCTTTTCCCTACTCGGACCAGAATCATCAGCAGCGTATTGGGTATTCTGTTATGGGGTACATCCCTGATTGCACTTGGTTATTACTCGATTTATAAACAAGAGTTCTCACAAAGCGTGATGTTTGTAATGTTCGAGTCTAATAGCAAAGAAGCAGGTGAATATGTAAGTCAATATTTCAGTCTGAGAGTCTTGGCGATATTGTTTTTTTATACGGCGATCGTCTGGTTTCTGTGGCGAAAACTACGGCCAGTTTATTTACCGTTTAAATATAAAGTGACGGCTTGTTCATTAATTGTTGTGGTGTTGTTTGGTATTCCCCTTTATAAAAAAATGCACAATGAGGGGCACACGTTGGCAGAAGCCAGCGGCTATCTGGCAAGTCGTATGTCCACTACTGCCCCATGGCAGTACATTGCTGGTTATGTGGAGTACCGCCAGCAATTGGAAAGCATGACCAATATGCTCCAGCAGAATGCAGCGTTGCCACCTTTGGCAAACCTGAAAGATGCGAACGGTAATACGCCGCGCACACTGGTATTGGTAATCGGCGAATCAACCACCAGCAGCCGCATGAGCCTGTATGGTTATGGTCGACAGACCACGCCGCGACTGGATGCGCTGCGTAAAAGCGATTCCAATCTGGTGGTGTTTAACGATGTAGTGACCTCACGTCCGTACACCATTGAAATCTTGCAGCAGGCACTGACGTTTGCTGATGAGCAGAAACCGGATCTCTATCTGAGCAAGCCTTCGCTGATGAACATGATGAAACAGGCTGGATACAAAACGTTCTGGATTACCAATCAGCAGACGATGACCAAACGTAATACGCTCCTGACGGTGTTCTCCCAGCAAACAGACGAACAGTTTTATATGAATAATCAGCGCACTCAAAGCGCACGGCAATATGATGACGTGGTGTTTGCGCCGTTTGAAAAGGTGCTGACTGATCCCGCTGAGAAGAAATTTATTGTTGTGCACTTGTTAGGCACTCATATGAAATATAAATTTCGCTATCCGGAAGAGGCGACTCAATTTGTTGGGCGAGAAGGAATTCCTGACGGCGTTAACGACAGTGATGTCGAAGTCTATAACGACTACGATAATGCTGAGTTGTATAACGATTACGTTCTTGAAACGCTGATCCGAACCTTTGAAAAAACGCAGCCAAATGGCTTCCTGCTCTATTTCTCGGATCACGGTGAAGATGTTTACGAGACGCCGCCGCATAACGTGTTGGGACGAAATGAGACAGTACCGACGCGTACTATGTATACCGTGCCGTTTATTCTCTGGACTTCACCTCAGTGGCAGAAAGATCATCCGATCGATTATTCACCCTATGTTGATCGGAAATATAGCAATGCGCACCTGCTGCATACCTGGTCGACCTTGGCGGGGCTCAGCTACGATCTTCAGGAGCCAGAAAAAAGTCTGGTTAGCCCTGCATTTCGTGAATCAGAGCGTTGGATAGGTAACCCGTACAGCAAGAAAGGATTGAGTACCTTTGACAGCTTGCCTTACACCGCCGACGGCAAATAATCCCCAAGTAATAGCCAGGGTGGAGAGGATGCGCTTTCTCCACCGTATTCGGCCTAGCGGATTGTGTTAACCGATCACGTCCTGACGTATCTGCATAATCCGCTCGAAAGAGTCTTTTCGCGCCTGATGATCAAAGATTTGACCGTTGATCATCACTTCATCCGCCTGCGTTTCACGCAAAAGGCTCTGCAATCCATGACGGACTTTCGTGCTATCGCCAACAATTGACAGCCGCAGTGCTTGCTCCGCGCCAAACTGCTCTGCAGGTGATCCGACCGTATCGATGTTTTCTACCGGCGCGGGCAGTGGTCCCGGCGAGCCACGGCGCAGGTTGATGAACTGCTGCTGCATCGAGGTGAAGAGGAAACGCGCATCTCGATCGCTATCGGCTGCAACCACATTGACGCAAACCATCGCGTAGGGCTTGGCGTGGGTGGCAGAAGGGACAAAGTTTTCACGGTAGAGACGGAAGGCTTCCAGCAACATATCGGGCGCGAAATGGGCGGCGAAGGCAAAAGGTAAACCCAGCCTCGCGGCTAACTGTGCGCTATACAGGCTCGATCCCAATAGCCAGATCGGAACGTGTAAGCCTTGTCCTGGGACGGCCTGCACTCCCTGACCCGGCTGTGCATCGGCGAAATAGCGTTGCAGTTCCTGCACATCGCGTGGGAAATCTTCGATATCGGCATTAAGGTGACGGCGCAGCGCCATCATGGTGCGCTGATCGGTGCCGGGTGCACGGCCTAATCCTAAATCGATACGGCCGGGGTACAGCGATTCCAGCGTACCGAACTGCTCGGCGATGACGAGCGGTGAGTGGTTTGGTAGCATCACGCCGCCGGAACCGAGACGAATGCGCTGTGTTCCCGAAGCAAGATAGCCGAGAAGCACGGAAGTTGCCGCGCTGGCGATACCCGTCATGCTGTGGTGTTCCGCCAGCCAATAGCGATGATAGCCCCATTTTTCTGTGTGCTGCGCCAGATCCAGCGAGCGATGGAAGGCGTCACGCGCTGTCGCACCTTGCGGAATAGGGGCAAGATCGAGGACGGAAAACACGGTGGATTGAGAAGGTGTGGACATAATATGGCTCACTTTGTTGTTCACTGACTCCACCCATCACGGTGGATGCTAACGCTGTCAGTCAATGATGAAAGTCAGAGCAGTATGAGGGAATGTGTCTGTTATGCGTAATTCAAAAGGTGCGTTTGAGAAAAGGGCGGCTGACCGCCCTGATAGGAAATGCGTTACTGAACGAGTTCAAGGCCGGCGACGCGGCGCCAGTAGCCGTTGCAATCTGCCTGATTTTCCAGCGTTAATGGTGCATTGCCTTGTTCGTTAGCGCGGAATTTATCCAGCATCGCCGGGGTGCTGATATCGTTCGGGGACAGCCGGACGATATCGACCAGATTCTGCATTGACGTCAGTTCGTTGCCGAGGTTGTAACAATAGCCGCTTTGCGTCTGAATGCCGTTGAGGACAAAGACCTGCTGATTTTCCTGCGACAGCATTTTTCTGCCTTGTGGATAGCTGAGACAGCAGGTTTCGCATTCATCCTTCGGCCGATCTTCTGAGCGGGCGGTAAAGCAGCGGGCGGAATAGGCTAACGGTAAATGGCCGTAGCTGAGCACTTCCACTTCAAACTGATGGCGAAAGCCAAGCTCGTCACACTGATTCAATAAGTTTTGCAGCCAGTCTCGGGATAGCTCAACGGGCATGCACCAGCGCACCATGCCTTGTTTATGCAGGACTCGCAGGGTGTACGCGTTGTAGCAGTTGAGTGCGTGTCCGGCGACAAACGGCAGATTGCGTTCGGCGGCGATATTAACTGCGCCCAGATCGTTCGCTTCCAGTAAGAACTCGCCGTTCTCCACATAGCGTTTTAGCTCGGTAAGTTCAGACGGCGCTTGTAAGAGCGCGAGCGTAGAGATCACCACCTGTTTTCCGCTGTTGGCGACCTCGCGGGCAACGTTGAACCAGTCCGCCACCTTCATCAAACGGCGTTTGCTGCACACCGTTTCGCCGAGATAAATGATATCGGCGCTGCTGTTCACCGCGGCCCGATAAAACGCCTCAACATCCTCTTTCGGCCAATAGTAGAGGATATTCCCTAATGCGTATTTCATGTGTTCTCCTGCTACTGCCATTTACGGTGATAAGCGCCAAGCGTGGTCTGCGTGCCTTCTGCCACCGCACCTAACGCATCCATCCAGGCCTGAGTGGGAACGAATGTGTCAGGATTGGCACGGCAGCGATCGATAGCCTGTCGCCATACTTGCGTAATTTGGCTGACGTAGGCCGGGCTGCGCTGGCGGCCTTCTATCTTCACGGAAGCAATATTGGCAGCCATCAATTCAGGCAGCAGTTCCAGCGTGTTCAGGCTGGTTGGCTCTTCCAGCGCATGGTAGCGCTGCCCATCGACTACATAACGCCCTTTGCACAACGTGGGATAACCAGCGTTTTCATCGTCCTGATAGCGGTCGATCAGGATGTTGTTCAGGCGTGATTCCATGCCGTTTTCCGTCTGCTGCCAGCGTACAAATCGCGCTGGCGAGCAGGCACCCACGGTATTCGGTGATTCACCGGTCAGATAAGAAGAGAGATAGCAGCGGCCTTCCGCCATGATGCACAGGCTGCCGAAGGCGAACACTTCGAGCGGCACGGGGCTGGTACGGGCGATTTGCTTCACCTGATGGATGGACAGCACGCGCGGCAACACGATGCGTGAGACATCGAAATGGCGATGATAGAAACGGATCGCTTC
This sequence comes from Pectobacterium quasiaquaticum, assembly GCF_014946775.2. Lineage (NCBI taxonomy): Bacteria > Pseudomonadati > Pseudomonadota > Gammaproteobacteria > Enterobacterales > Pectobacteriaceae > Pectobacterium > Pectobacterium quasiaquaticum. The sequence continues at coordinate 667,534 of NZ_CP065177.1, forward strand.
GGTGTTTGTCGCGGAAGCCTGAACCGACACGTGACGCTCAATATGGGGATAGCGCTCGGCGGCATATTCCAGCATGGCGAGATCGGCGAGGATCAGCACGTCGGCCCCGATCTGCGCAGCCATATCCACAGCGCGTTGCCAGCGCTGATAACCGTCCGGGTGAGCAAACGTATTGATGGCGATGTGCAGCTTACGCCGGTGGCGGTGCACGTACTCGCGCGCTTCCTGTAGCTTCTTATCGGTAAAATTCAGCCCGGCAAAATGACGTGCGTTGGTGTCATCTTTCAGGCCGATATAGACCGCATCTGCGCCATTATCGATGGCAGCTTTCAGTGCTGGCAGGTTGCCAGCGGGGCAAAGCAGTTCCATACACAATCCTTCATTAATCCCTTCGGGGCCGTAGCTGCTCGGTACGATCAATGATGTTCAGACTGACGATCGCGTTTATGACGGGCATTCAGCCTCTCGCCCTTGCGGGTTGCCGTAAGCGATTTTTTATCAGTCGGTGAATGTTGTTAACGATTGGGAATCTTAATTAACCAAATCGGTAAGGACTTTGATTTAAGGCAGTTTATGGTGCTAATCGTCGCGCAAGGACAAAATCTGTTGGGCATAATCGAATAACCGACTAAATTATTGACATAGACCTCTGCCGCATGCGGTGGATGTGGCAAAATGCTTGCAGATTATCTGAACAGTCAGATTGCTTTAAGAGGAGTACGCCAGTGTTGGAAAAACTACGAGCGCAGATTGTGCGTCAGGGACCGAGCTTATTCGGTAAGCCACTCAAGTTCACTCCCTTTGCGCTACAGCGTCAGGTTTTGGAACAGATGTTGGGCTGGCAGTTCCGTCAGGCGCTGGAAGAGGGCGATCTGGCATTTCTCGAAAGCCGCTGGCTGAAAATTGAGGTGCGTGACGTTGGCTTGCAGTGGTTTATGACGCTACGCGACGGGCGTCTGGTCGTGAGCCATGCTGAGACGCCGGATGTCAGCTTCAGCGCAGACGCGAACGATCTGATTTTGATTGCCGCGCGTAAAGAAGATCCTGATACGCTCTTTTTCCAGCGTCGTCTGCGCATTGAGGGCGATACCGAGTTAGGGTTGTATGTGAAGAACCTGATGGATGCCATTGAGCTGGAAGCCATGCCTGCGCCGCTGCGCATTGGCCTGTTGCAACTGGCAAACTTTGTGGAAGCCGGCTTACAGGAGGGCGTAGTGCAACCAGTGAATCACGCGCCAGTATCATGCTAGTTCGGGTGGAAATTCCCGTTGATGCTGCAGGGATCGACAACTTATTGCGCCGTGCTTTTCCAACGGGCGCGGAAGCGGATCTGGTTCATCAACTGCGTGAAGATGGCTTATTGACGCTCGGCGTTGTGGCGACTGACGATGAAGGTGGCGTGGTGGGCTACGCGGCATTCAGCCCGGTGCTGATCGACGGTGAGGATCGCCAATGGGTGGCGCTTGCGCCGTTGGCGGTAGATGATAGCCTGCGCCGACAGGGCGTAGGGGAGAAGCTGGTCTACGAAGGGCTGGATGCACTGAATGAGTTTAGCTACACCGCTGTCGTCGTACTGGGTGAGCCAACGTACTATTCTCGTTTTGGCTTCGTTCCTGCCACAGAACATCAACTGCACTGCCGCTGGCCAGACAGTGAATCAGCTTTTCAGGTCTATCCGCTGGCAGATAATCATGTTGTCGGTGAGGGGCGTCCTGAGGACGAAAGCGGGTTTGAAAGTGCAAGTGGGCTAGTGGAATACGCTGAACCGTTTAACCGCTTTCTCTAACGTGATTCGTTAGCCGATAGCGCATCAATACAAATTGTTTGAAATACAAAGTGTCTTGGGCTGGTCTTGTACCAGCCTTTCTTTTTGATTTTTGCTCAACTGCTTAATGCGATATTCCAGTTTAAGTGCGTCTGAGCGATCGCCCACTAGACAGTGAAACACCAGCGTTAACTCGCCTTTTCCCCGCAGCGCCTTTGCCCCTTTTCCCGTTTGATGCTGATTCAGGCGGCGGCTGACATCCGTTGTGATACCCGTGTACAGTGCCCCAGCGACCGTGCGCAGTATGTACAGATACCAGTGAGAATCTTCGGCGTGTTCGGTCATGGTGTTGTCTGTGGTTTCTCGTAAGCCGTCGTGTTGTCAGTCAGTTTAGGACGCTTGTCCTGCTGCGTGAAGTGATAACTCGCTATTGTTTTGCCCCTCTTTTTCCCGATATAAATGGACGTCTGGCCGACAAGGCTGTCACGGTTAATTCATCGGATGAACCTTATCTGGAACAGTTTGTGTGATAAAAATCACATATAATCACCATTTATTGCATTTCTATTACATCAAATGTGAGTAAATGCACAAAGTAGTCCGACATAGCGTGTTCCAATGTCTAATAAATCGTTTTTTTGTCTAATAACTTTGTCTAATAAATAGGTTTCTTTCGATGTCATTCTTTCAGTGTTGAAATAATCACAGAATGAAGGGTAGAGGAAGGCTGATTGCGGTGAGAAGGATCTCGGTGCCGCTACAGGTTGTTTCGCCTGGGCGCTATCTTCAAGGAACCAAGTCCGCTCGCCAAACGTGCTGGTTTTGCACCAGTTAATGTTCAGGGCCGGTTAGACCGGCTGACGAGTTGGAGTGTTGTATGACCAAGCTGACCACGGCCGCGCAACGCGCGCTGGCGCTGATGGATTTAACCACGCTGAATGAGGATGATACGGATGAAAAAGTGACGGCACTCTGCCGTCAGGCAAACAGCCCGGCCGGAAAAACGGCTGCTATCTGTATCTATCCACGTTTTATCCCTCTGGCGAAAAAGATCCTGCGTGAGCAGGGTACGCCGGATATCCGCATCGCGACGGTGACCAACTTCCCTCATGGCAATGATGATGTGGCAATTGCGGTTGCAGAAACCAAAGCTGCAATCGCCTACGGCGCCGATGAAGTTGATGTCGTCTTCCCTTACCGCGCACTGATCGCAGGCAACGCGCAAATCGGTTTTGAGCTGGTTCAGGCATGTAAAGCGGTGTGTCAGGATGCCCACGTGCCGCTGAAGGTGATCATCGAGACGGGCGAGCTGAAACAGGAAGCGCTGATCCGTCAGGCGAGCGAAATTGCCATTGATGCGGGTGCTGATTTCATTAAAACCTCGACCGGTAAAGTGCCGGTGAACGCGACGCCAGAAAGTGCGGCGATCATGCTGAAGGCGATCCGCGATAAAGGTGTGGGCGAGCGTGTTGGCTTTAAAGCGGCCGGCGGCGTGCGTAACGCGGAAGATGCCGCCATCTACCTGCAACTGGCGGACGATATCATGGGCGCGGAATGGGCGACTGCACAGCATTTTCGCTTTGGCGCGTCCAGTCTGCTGGCGAGCCTGCTGACCACGCTGGGCCACGGAACCGCGGCTCCGCAGGGCGGCTACTAAGCACGCGCACAGGTGCACTATTTTATTTGTGATAGTTTATTTTTGACGACGTGATTCGTGACAACACTATTCGTGACAACATATTGTTTATAAAAGCATTTGTATTCATGACCGCGTTGGCTCACCACAGCAAATGTGCTCGCAGCGACAGGCTGCGGAACCACATCAGAATTCATCAGGAGTACAGACCTTGTTTCTGATTCAAGAAATTATTCGTAAGAAGCGTGACGGAAAAGCTCTGAGCGAAGAAGAGATCCGCTTCTTTATCAACGGTATTCGTGACAATACCGTCTCCGAAGGTCAGATTGCGGCGCTGGCGATGACCATCTATTTTCACGATATGTCGATGGACGAGCGTGTGGCGCTGACGTTGGCGATGCGTGACTCCGGTACGGTGCTGGACTGGAGGAGTCTGAACCTGAACGGCCCGCTGGTGGATAAACACTCTACCGGTGGTGTCGGGGATGTGACTTCGCTGATGCTGGGGCCGATGGTCGCCGCCTGCGGGGGCTATGTCCCGATGATCTCCGGACGTGGCTTAGGGCATACCGGCGGCACGTTGGATAAGCTCGAAGCGATTCCGGGACTGGATATTTTCCCGAACGATGAAAATTTTCGCCGCATCATCCAGCAGGTCGGCGTCGCGATCATTGGGCAGACCTCCTCGCTGGCTCCGGCGGATAAACGCTTTTATGCCACGCGTGACATTACCGCCACGGTCGATTCCATCCCGCTGATTACCGCGTCGATTCTGGCGAAGAAACTGGCTGAAGGGCTGGATGCGCTGGTGATGGACGTCAAAGTGGGGTCGGGGGCATTTATGCCGACCTATGAACTGTCCGAACAGTTGGCGCAGGCGATTGTCGGCGTAGCGAACAACGCGGGATGCCGCACCAGCGCATTGCTGACGGACATGAATCAGGTGCTGGCCTCGAGTGCGGGTAACGCGCTGGAAGTGCGGGAAGCCGTGCGTTTCCTGACGGGAGAGAGCCGCAATCCGCGCCTGTATGATGTTACTATGGCGCTATGTGGTGAGATGCTGCTGGCGGGCGGACTGGCAAGTTCAGCGGACGACGCACATTCACGTCTGCAAGCCGTGTTGGATAATGGCAAAGCTGCTGAAGTCTTTGGGCGCATGGTCGCCGCACAGCGTGGTCCGGGCGATTTTGTCGAACACTACGATCGTTACCTGCCGGTAGCGACATTAAGTAAGCCGGTGTTCGCGACGCGTGAAGGCATTGTGACCGCGATGGATACCCGCGCGTTGGGCATGGCAGTCGTCTCGCTGGGCGGCGGACGCCGTCAGGCCACGGATACGATCGATTACAGCGTCGGTCTGGATAGCATGATCAGTCTGGGTGAGCGTGTTGATGCGCAGCGCCCGCTGGCAGTGATCCACGCCAACACGGAAGCGCAGTGGCAGCAGGCGGCGAATGAAGTCCGTGCTGCGATCCAACTGGGCGACACCGCACCAGAAAAGACCCCGATGGTTTATCGTCGAGTGAGCGCAGAAGCGTGATCGCACAGGGCTGCTTAATGGTCGTCTTGAATTGATTTTCCCCTGCCTCTCGGCAGGGCGTTAGCGCATAGCTGCGCAGGAGAAAAAGAATGAAACGTGCATATATTATGGTGCTTGACTCGTTTGGGATCGGCAGCAGTGCTGATGCAGAACGTTTTGGCGATGTCGGTTCAGATACGCTGGGTCATATCGCTCAGGCGTGTGCCGCGGGGACGGCGGATAAAGGGCGCAGCGGCAAGCTGCATTTGCCTAACCTGAGCCGTCTGGGGCTGGGTAAAGCCGCCGAGGCCTCAACGGGAACGTTCCCGCCTGGGCTGGATGAAAACGCCGACATCATCGGTGCTTACGCGCACGCCAGCGAAATCTCCTCTGGCAAAGATACGCCGTCTGGTCACTGGGAAATTGCCGGTGTGCCTGTCCTGTTCGACTGGGGCTATTTTAAAGATGAAGAAAACAGTTTTCCGCAGGAACTGCTGGAAAAACTGGTGAAACGCGCCAATCTGCCGGGCTATCTGGGCAACTGTCACTCTTCCGGTACGGTGATTCTGGATCAACTGGCTGAAGAGCACATGAAAACCGGCAAGCCGATTTTCTACACCTCTGCGGATTCCGTGTTCCAGATTGCCTGCCACGAAGAAACGTTCGGTCTGGATAAGCTGTACGAACTGTGTGAGATTGCCCGCGAAGAGCTGACCGAAGGCGGCTACAACATCGGGCGCGTGATCGCACGTCCGTTTATCGGCGACAAACCCGGCAACTTCGAGCGTACCGGCAACCGTCACGATCTGGCTGTTGAACCGCCAGCGCCAACCATCCTGAAAAAAATGGTGGATGAAAAAGGCGGCGAAGTGGTTTCCGTCGGCAAGATTGCGGATATCTATGCGCAGGTCGGTATCACGAAGAAAGTGAAGGCTACCGGCATCGATGCGCTGTTTGACGCCACGCTGAAAGAGATGGATAGCGCGGGCGACAACACCATCGTGTTTACCAACTTTGTTGATTTCGATTCCGCCTACGGTCACCGCCGCGATATTCCGGGCTACGCCGCCGCGCTCGAGCTATTTGACCGCCGCCTGCCAGAAATGCTGTCCCGTGTGAAGGGTGACGACATCCTGATTCTGACGGCCGACCACGGCTGTGACCCGAGCTGGCACGGCACCGATCACACTCGTGAGAACGTCCCGGTGTTGATCTATGGGCCGAACGTGAAACCGGGATCATACGGCCACCGTGAAACCTTCGCCGATATCGGGCAGACGGTCGCGGCCTACTTTGGCCTGTCGCCTATGGACTACGGCAAATCGATACTGTAAAACACACCGTTTTTTACGTGAAACTTGATTAATTAAGGAATAAACGCATGGCTACGCCACATATTAATGCAGAAATGGGTGATTTCGCGGACGTTGTACTGATGCCGGGCGACCCGCTGCGCGCTAAGTACATTGCAGAAACCTTTCTGGATGATGCCCGCGAAGTGAACAACGTGCGTGGCATGTTAGGGTTCACGGGGACTTACAAAGGCCGTAAAATTTCGGTCATGGGCCACGGCATGGGTATCCCATCCTGCTCAATTTATGCGAAAGAACTGATCACCGAATTCGGCGTGAAGAAAATCATTCGTGTGGGTTCCTGCGGTGCGGTACGTGAAGATGTTAAGCTGCGCGACGTGGTGATCGGCATGGGTGCCTGTACGGATTCCAAAGTGAACCGTATGCGTTTCAAAGATCACGACTACGCGGCGATTGCCGATTTCGACATGGTGCGCAATGCCGTTGATGCTGCCAAAGCACGTGATGTTTCTGTCCGCGTCGGTAACATCTTCTCCGCCGATCTGTTCTACACGCCAGATCCGCAGATGTTCGACGTGATGGAAAAATACGGCATTCTGGGTGTAGAAATGGAAGCGGCCGGTATCTACGGCGTAGCGGCAGAGTTCGGTGCGAAAGCGCTGGCTATCTGTACCGTTTCTGACCACATTCGTACTGGTGCGCAGACCACGTCAGAAGAGCGTCAAAACACCTTCAACGAAATGATCGAAATCGCGCTGGAATCCGTTCTGCTGGGCGATAACGAATAATATCATGCTAGCCCGGACATCCGTTCCGGGCTGTTTTTTCCTGTTTTTCCCTTCACATCTTTCCGTAAGCAACCTGCTGCCTGTCCGCTGCTGGCGGCGCAACAGAAGGCTCGTCTGTGTGGCTCTCTGTGTGCGCTTTCTTCTCTGGTTCGAGCGGCGTTAACCGTACCTGATGTTTGAAGTATGCTAGCACCGCAGGCTGATGGCTGACGGCCAAAACAATGGTTTGTGGCAGCGTAATCCTGATGTGCTCTAGCAGTTGAAGCGCCGCCGCGTCGTCGAGCTGGCTGGTGGCTTCATCCAGACAAAGCAGCGTCGGGCGCAGCAGTAGTGCACGCGCGAGCGACAGACGCTGTTGCTCACCGCCCGATAGTTCCCGACTCCAGTTTGCCGTGTCGTCCAGACGGGGAATTAGCGTGGTCAGCCCGGTTTGTTCCAGCACCGCAATCAGCTGTGCAGTATCCGCTAACTGCGTCTGCGGATAACACAGCACCTGACGCAGCGTATCCTGCGGTAAATAGGCTTTTTGCGGTAAAAACAGCGTGCAGCCTGCGGGGAAATGCCAGTCTCCGTGTGAAACAGGCCACAGCCCTGCCAGCGCCCTCAGCAGCGTGGTTTTTCCCGTGCCGCTGACTGCGCTGAGCACCGCCCATTCGCCAGCCTGAAGCGTGAGCGTCAGCGGGGCGAAGTACGGAAAACCCTCGGGGCGCGAGACTGATAGCGCGTTGATGTGCAGAGCATGGCCTTCATGGCGAGGTTCCTCTGGCGTTGGTAACTGCTGTAAGCGGTGCTGGAATTCACACAGGCGTTCAACAGTCGAAGACCACTGAACCAGCTGGCGATAGGCATCGATAAACCAGCCAAAGGCATCCAGCACATAGCCGAAGGCGGATCGCGCCTGCATAATCGCCCCGAGGCTAATCTGACGGGCGAGAAACAGCGGTAGGGTAGCGAACACCGGAATAATCAGGCTGAAGCGGAAATAGCTGGTCGTAAAGCTCTCTAGCCGGAATTCCCGCGCCATTAAACGCTGCCAGTTTTGCACGATGGGCTGGAAATACTGCCGCATCCGCAACTGCTCGGCGTTGCTCCCTTGGTAGAACGCAATCTGCTCGCTGTTATCCTGCACCCGCAGCAGTGTGGCGCGATAGTCAGCCTCTGTTCGCTGACGCTCAATATTCAGCTTGTGCAGGCGGTGCCCCAGCCGATGCGTCACGATGCTGGCTACTGTGGCGTAAACCAGTGCGATCCACACCAGGTAACCGTGTACCGTGATGGTGTAGCCGCTCAACGTGAAGGTATGGACGCCGGAAAGCTGCCAGAGAATGGCGATGAAAGAGAAAAAACGGGCGGTATTTTTCAGCAGCGAAAGCAGGAGTTCGAGACTTTGTTCTATCAGCAGACGAATATCTTCCGCGATGCGCTGATCGGGGTTATCCAGCCCTGAGTTGAGCTGATAGTGGGCGTGATTGTGCAGCCAATCCTGCTCATACTGGTGCGTCATGGTATCGCGCCAGCGGATAATCAGCTGTTTCTTGAGCCAGTTGCCGCAGATGATGACTAGCACGAACAGCAGCGTGTAGGCCAGATAGCGCAGGGCCATATCGTAGACTGACGCGTGCTGAAAATAGTCGGCCAGCGCGTCGTAAAAATCCCGGCTCCAGTTGTTGTACTGCACGCTGATCCACACGACGGAGAGCGTCAGGCTCATAATCAGCAGCAGCAATAACCACAGTAGCGTGGCGCGTGTAGTCAGCCAGAAAGGTGCGACCAGCGCATAAAAGCGTTTAAGCGTTTGCATAATGGATGGGGCGATGGCCTGCCAGCCTCAACTGGCAGGCGTGTTCGCTTAGAAATTCCACTTCGCGGTCAGCATGAAATTACGCGGATCGCCGTAATAGTTGTTGCCGCTAAGATGACGGTTGTTCAGGTTTAAGAAGTAGGTTTTATCCGTCAGATTATTGCCCACCAGATTGAAGCTCAGGTTTTTGCTGTGTTGATAACGGATATTGGCGTTAAACAGGGTGTAACCGCCCTGATGCAGGCCATAAGCCCGGTTAGGGTAGGTTTGCGTCTCGGTCTGTGCCGTCATACCCGCGCCAATCGTCCATTGGTTCAACTCACCCGGCAGATTGTATGAGGTGTAGAGTTTGAACATATGTTTCGGCGTGCGCGGGCTGAACTGTGTGGCTCTTTCGCTTGCGCTTCCTTCAAGATATTTACTGTTAGTCAGGGTATAACCGGCCTGAATCTGCCAGCCTTCGGCCAGTTTGCCCGTGATATCGAACTCGACACCCTGGCTGCGTACCTCGCCTTGAGCTTGGGAGCAGCTTGTCCCGATCAGGCAAACGGAACTATCCGCGACGGCCATCGCGCGGTTCGTCTGAATGATGCGGAACAGTGCCAGCGAGGTATTCAGATCGCCATCAAAGAACTCGCCCTTCACGCCGGTTTCATAGTTGGTGCCAGTAATGGCGGGCAGCAGCTTACCGTTGCGATCTTTTTCGCTCTGCGGCTTGTAGATTTCGGCGTAGCTCAGATACCAGGTGTAGTTGTCAGCAAAGTCCCACAGCAGGCCACCATAAGGCACAAATTCATTGCTGGCATGCAGGCTGCTGAGTGAGGACGTATTGCGGAGATGGTTAGTGAAATATTCGTCATAGCTGTAGGCGCTGTAGCGGCCGCCCAGAATCAGCTTCCAGTCATCCGCCAGTTCGAATCTGGCCGTGGCGAACGCACCGCGCTGATACAGGTTGAAGCGGTCGTTATAGTGGTTGTTGTAGAGACTCGTATTTGACCAGTCTGGTTCTGCCAATGAATTCGGCTGCCAGTTGAAGATATTCACGGTGCTGGTGTTGTTAATGCGGATGTGGTTGTTATCGAAGTTTTCTTTCTGATAATCACCTCCCACCACCAGTTCATGGTTGCGCCCCAGCAGCTCGAACGGGCCGTTCAGGCTCAGGTTGTAACCCCACTGTTCGGCCTTATTGTCATAGCGCAGGTTATTGTTTAGCGAAGAATTTCCCGTTGCCGGATTAACACCGCTTGTGCCGTTCATGATGCCGATATAGCTGCTTGCTGCGCGGGAATGGATATAGTTCAGTGCAGTTTTCAGCGTCCAGTCGTTATCGAAGTGGTGCTCCAGTTCGACAAACGGGTTAATTTTTTCAAACTCGATGCGGTTCCAGCTTGCGCCCAGGTAGGTGGAACGCGGCAGGTTCAGGCTGCTTTTATTGGTGGCAAACGGGATGCCATAGACATCAGGCACGCCCCGGGTCTTTTGCCAGTTGATGCCGCCAGTGACTGTGGTGGACGGCGTCAGATCGTAGGCCAGCGTACCGAACAGCACTTTTCTTTCACTGTGCTCGTAATCTTTAAAGCTTTGTTTATCCTGATAAACGCCAACGAGACGGCCGCGCAGGCTGGCATCGTCGTTTAGCGGCCCAGAGACATCGAGTTCACTGCGGTAATTATCCCAACTGCCTGCGCCAACGCTGCCAGACGCCTGAAAGTTGTGAGTGGGCTGTTTACGCACCAGATTAACCGTGCCACCGGGTTCGCCATTACCCTGTGACAGGCCGGACGCGCCGCGCAGGATCTCGACGCGGTCATAAATCGCCAGATCGGGCGATTCGCTGGAGGCCTGCACCGCGCCCATGTTGGATACGCTATTCTGGCTGGAGAAGTTCACCCCGTCTTCCTTGATATTATCCATCACGAAGGCGCGAGATTCGTATTTCACCTGATAGCTGTTCTGATTGACCACGTTGATACCAGTGGTTTGCTTCATGGCCTCATCCAGCGAGGTCATATTCTGATCGTCCATGCGCTGGCGCGTGACAACGCTCACCGACTGCGGCGTTTCTCGCGGCGACAAATTCAGCTGTGTCGCGGTGTTCATGCTGCGCGTGGTGTAGGTCTGGGTGCCTTCGGTCACGCCATTGCGGTTGACGCCCGCCACGACCAGCATCTCATCTCCCTGCGGTATTCTCTGTAAGCGCCAGACACCGTTAGGCTGTGGGATGACCTGAAGCCCGCTTCCTGCCAGCAGCGCCGCAAATCCGTCCTCCACGCTGTAGTTCCCTTGCAGGGATTTCCCTGCTTTGCCTGTCGTCAGCTGTGCATCACCGACCAGATAAACGCCTGATTGGGCGGCAAACTGGTTCAACTGCTGGTTAAGTGGCCCGGCAGAAATCGCGTAGGTTTTGGTGGCCGCAGTGGCTGTCGTTTCTGCTGCGATTGCAGTGGAATGTGCGAGCAGCGGTGCGCCGCACAGCAGCAGGTGAACGGCAATTGCCAGTTTGGAAGGAGTGCGCTGTGTAGAGAAAAATGGAATCAATGCCATGAAAATTCGCCTTCTGACCCAGAGTAAAAATTGGTGGTTTTACTGTGAATCGAACGACAGCGGAGAAAAGGGAACTCAAAAGAGAAAATTTTTTGCTGTATCCCTAAAGAACGGTATCCAAAAAAGACGGCGAGATCAGCGCGGCTCGACGGTTACCCACCACGGAAAACGCCGCTGGATGCGGACTGGGAAGGCCTGCGCCAGCATGTTCAGTGCCATGTCGGTATCGGTTAAGGGGAAAGTCCCCATCACGCGTAAATCTGCGATGGCAGGCTGGCACGCCAGATAGCCGTGGCGATAGCGTGATAGTTTCTCCACGACTTCACCCAACGGCATGTTGTCCGCTTGGAGCACGCCGTGTGCCCAGTCGGCATCGCTCTGCGGGTTGGGCACGATGTTACCCTGACCGTCGGCATTAAAGCGCAGGTGATAGCCCGCGCTGACCCGACGTGCGGCGGTGGCGTACTTGGCGCTGACGTCGACCGCGTGTTGGTAAACGGTCAGTGTTGTAGCGTCCGGTTCCTGCGCGACGCTGAAGCGCGTGCCTAGCGCCTGCATACGCCCTTGCGCGGTGGTGACGAAGAAAGGGCGAGCATCGGCGGCGGTATCAATCAGAATATCCCCCGCCAGCAGGGCAATTTCCCGATGCTGATCGCTGTAGCGGATATCAATCGCGCTGGAGGTATTCAGCCACAGTCGGGTGTTGTCCGGTAAGGTCAGCGATTTGATTTCTCCTACCGCACTGTGATGATCGGCCGTCATCGCCAGCAGAGAGCCTTTTAGCGGCGTGTGGCGGTAAGTCAGCCAGGACAGCAGAGAACCGGTGCTGAGCAATGCGGTGAGCTTGAGCGCACGGCGGCGAGTCATCGGTGCAGACTTGTGCAGCAGCGTATTCAGCGCGGGTTGTTGACTGTCGCCACGCAGCGGCTGGAAACGTTGGCTGACCGTTTGCACATATTCCCAAGCCTGACGGTGTTCCTCGCTTTCGTCCATCCAACGCTGCCAGTGGTGGTAGTGCTCATCGTCAGGTTCCCGATCGCACAACTGGGCGTACCATTGCGATGCCTGCTGCAAGGCGATAAAGCTGGGCTTATTCATGAATCAACGGCCGGACTGTCTGCGTCTATCTCCGCTTCCAGCAGCACACAATGCAGCATGGCTTGTGCCATGTATTTTTTCACCATGCGTTCGGAAACACCCAACGTTTCGGCAATGTCTCGATAGGGTAATCCCTGTACCTGCGCCATGATAAAGGCCGCGCGTACCTTCTCTGGCAGCGCTCGCAGCATGGCATCGACCTGATACAGGGTTTCGAGAATGATGTTGCTGTCTTCCGCTGACAGGGCAACCGGCTCCGGCTGTTCGGCGAGCGAGGCGAGCCAGACGCGCTCAATTTCCCGCTTACGCCAGAGATCGACGCACATGCCTTGCGCCATCACGCTCAGATAAGCCCGCGCACCCGCGTGGCTGTCGAACTGACGTGGTTTTAGCAAGAGCCGTAAAAATACATCCTGCGCCAGATCGGCCGCATCACACAGATTCCCCAGCCGTTTGCGCAATAGCCCTTGCAGCCAGCCATGATGCTGGCAATAGAGCTGATGCATATCTGCTGAGGTATCAATATTGGCTGATGACATGTCTGGTGCCTGAACCGGAACGATAGGAGGTCAAATTTCAGGCGCATATTAGTTGAGAATGATTTTTATTTCAATGCTAAGGAAAATGTGGGTACTGATGAGGAGAGGGAAACAGAAGGGGCGGTAAGACTACGCGGGGCAGTAAGACTGGAAAGGTGGGGCAGGAAGACTGAAATGCACCACACTTGCTAACAGCGTCGGGCGTGGTGCGTTCAACGGCAGCGGAATCGACTGACCCAAGCTCCAGGTCATCCCAATACGTTACTTAATGGCCTGAGCCGGAACCTGTGCGGCGCTGTTAAAGCTGATCTCGTTGATGGCGCTCCATTTGTTCACATCGGTGCCAAACGTATCCAGCTTGAAGAATTTCGCTTTCACAGCAGGGAAGGTGAATTTTTCACCGTCTTTGGCGTTGTTGGAGGTGACCAGATTATCAGCCAGTTTTTGCCAGGTTTTCCCGTCGGTGGAGTAGGACACGGAGAACTTCAGTTTGCGCTCATCTGCTTTGAAAGGAACTAAAACAAAGTTCTCAACCGACTGTTCTTTATCCAGTTCTACCTGAACCCAGCTCTCACCGTTTGCCGCCCAGCGGGTTTTTACGTCGCCATCGGCAATGTTGGCCGGTTTGTGGCCTTTGTCTGAATCATAAGCGGAGGCTGTCACCGCCGTTACTTGCACCGCGTAAGCGGAAAGAGAGAATAAGCCACACAGAAGCGTCGTAGCCAGAGTGTATTTTTTCATATTATTCCTCGTAGATAACGGATAAATCATGGCATGCCTGTAAACCAGAAACATGAAATGGAACCTTATTGTGATAAAAAAGAAACGAGGTTTTATTTATGACGATCACGTTGCGGGGATTTTTCTGTCAGGAAAACAGGCAGAGCGGGATGGGGCGCACATTATGGCACCCGTCTTGCCACGAGGAGTATAGATAAAGAGGTTAGCCGAGCGGCAGCGCCATGAGAATGGCGTCTTCCCGACCTTGTGCCGTGGGGTAGTAATCGCGGCGCACGGAGACTTCGTTAAATCCCAGACTCTCATACAGCGCGATGGCTCGCGCGTTTGACTCGCGGACTTCCAGCCACAGCGTCAGAATGCCGCGTCGCTCCATTTCGTCGATCAGGTGTTCTAAGAGTTGGCGACCCAAGCCCTGACGCTGATGATCGGGGTGCACCGCGATATTGAACAACGTCGCTTCATCCAGCACGACCTGCGTGATGGCGTAAGCGGCAAGCTGCCCGTCATGCTCCAGTTTCAGGTTGAAATAACGCTCACCCTGATTGCTGATAAACGTCTTCTCCGACCAGGGAAAGGCGTGGCTGACTTGTTCAATTTTAAAGGCTTGTGCTAGGTCAACTGGCGTCAGGGAAGATATCGTGTTCATGTTCACAGATCTGTTGCCACAGCGCCCGTTTGGCGTCGGCATTTTGATAAAGTTCGGAAAGCAGAGGGCTGGAAAGCTGAACGCCCTGTAGCGCAATGGGTTCCGCGATGCCCAACCGCCAGCTATGGCAGCGTGCATCGGCGGGCAGCATGTCGATCTGCTGTGGCGTCAGGCGATAGGCTTGCGCAGGCGTGAGCGCCAGACTGTGCAGAACGTCGGTTAGCAGCGGTTCATCATCGGCCAGCGGCTCGGCGGAGACGATCACCAGACGCACCTGCTCGGGCAGACTGACGGCGATTTCGCCTTGCAGCACAGTCGGGCGACGCAATGTCCACTGCGTAATCCCCAGTTGCTGTAGCAGCCTGTCACGTCTTGATTCCATGCGTTATCCTGTCTGGCGTGCGAGAAAATGATTCGTGCCTATGCTAACAAACCCCGTCAGACTGCGCCAACGTCGGTGCGGTTATTTCCTCTCCGCTCTGCAACTTCGGGGACGAAGCGTATATAATCCCCCGCTCAATGATTAAGGAGCCGTAGCCCGATGTCCGCATTAACCCCCGCCAGTGAAGTCATACTGCGCCATAGTGACGAATTTCTTTCACGCCGAGTTCTGTTTGCCGGTGATTTGCAGGATACCCTGCCCGCGCAATTTGAGGCGGCGTCAGTGCGTGTCCATTGCAACCAATACCACCACTGGCAACAGATGGCAAAGCCACTTGGGGATAACGCTCAATATGCTCTGGTGGCGGATGCGGCGCTGGTGGCGGATAGTGACACGCTGATTTATTACTGGCCGAAGAGCAAACAGGAAGCAGAATTCCAACTGCGTAACCTGCTGTCACTGATGCCGATCGGTGCGGAAATCTTCGTTGTTGGTGAAAACCGCAGCGGCGTGCGCAGCGCTGAACCTGTGCTGTCTGACTTCGTTGAGTTGGCAAAAATCGACAGCGCGCGCCGCTGTGGGCTTTACCATGGTCGGATTGACAAGCAGGCCAGCTTCACGCTGGATGACTGGTTGGACGAGTATGTGACGGACGGCGTGATCGTCAAAACGCTTCCGGGCGTTTTCAGTCGTGATGACCTAGATCCGGGTAGCCGACTGCTGCTGTCTACGTTTGAGCCGCACATGAAAGGCAAAGTGCTGGATATCGCCTGTGGCGCCGGTGTGCTGGCATCGGTACTGGCGAAACAGTCACCGAAAATCCGCCTGACGTTGAGTGATGTCAGCGCAGCCGCTATCGAATCCAGCAAGGCAACGCTGGCGGCGAATGCGTTGGAAGGCGAGGTGATTGCGAGTAACGTCTATTCCGACATTAATGGCCGCTTCGATATGATCGTGTCTAATCCGCCATTCCATGACGGCTTGCAGACTAGCCTGCAAGCCGCGGAAATGCTGATTCGTGGTGCGGTGACCCATTTACCGATTGGCGGACAGTTGCGCATCGTCGCTAATGCTTTCCTGCCGTATCCGGCGCTGTTAGATGCCGCCTTTGGTAGCCATGAAGTGCTGGCGCAGACCGGACGCTTTAAGGTGTATCAGGCCACCGTGGGTCGTCCGCCGCGTACAGGTAAAGGTCGTCGATAATCCTACTGATTCAAGGCTGCCATGCTCTCCTTGCCGTAGCGTTCACCTGCTGCGGCATCGGGAGGGAAGATGGCATCAATGGCGGCCAGTTCCTCTTTCGTCAGCGTGACATCCAGCGCCGCGACGTTTTCTTCCAGATAGCGGCGGCGTTTAGTGCCCGGAATCGGCACGATATGTTCACCCTGTGCCAATACCCACGCCAGTGCCAGCTGTGAAGGCGTAACCTGCTTTTCCTGTGCCAGTTGGTGAATTTTCTCTACCAACTGCAGATTTTTGCCGAAGTTTTCCCCCGAGAAACGTGGATTGGTACGACGGAAATCGTCGGCAGCCAGATCGTCCGGGCTGCGAATCGCACCGGTCAGAAAGCCACGTCCCAGTGGGCTGTAAGGCACAAACCCGATACCCAGACGCTCACAGGTGGGCAGAATTTCGGCTTCCATATCGCGGGTCCACAGTGAGTATTCGCTCTGTAACGCCGTAATAGGGTGCACGCGATGCGCGCGTTCCAGCGTGGTGGCGGAGGCTTCACTCAGGCCGATGTAACGAATCTTGCCTTCCTGAACCAGCTCTGCCAACGTGCCGACCGTCTCTTCAATGGGAACGGTTGGATCAATGCGGTGCTGATAGTAAAGATCGATAACGTCCGTCCCGAGGCGCGTCAGGCTGCCTTCCACCGCGCGGCGGATGTAGTCCGGTTTACCGCAGACGCCGCGTGCGTTGGGGTTTGCCGGATCGCGGATGATGCCGAACTTGGTCGCCAGAAAGACCTGCTCACGCTTGCCTTTTATCGCTTTGCCGAGCAGCAGTTCGTTGGTGTGGGGGCCATACATATCGGCGGTATCCAGCAGCGTGACGCCCAACTCCAGTGCGCGATGCAACGTGGCAATGGATTCTTTTTCATCCTGCGCCGTGGAGTAGAAATCACTCATTCCCATGCAGCCTAGCCCAATCGCCGACACCTGCGGGCCGTTCGCGCCTAATTTGCGTTGTTGCATTGTCATCTTCCTTATCTCGTTGGCAGTGCAAGCAGTCTGGTTGTTTATCCAAAAAAGATAAATACCGCTTTTTATGCAACACTATTCAAAAATAACCAACAATGGTGGCAGCGATGGATCACATTCAGGCGATGCGGGTTTTTGTGCGTATTGTCGAACTGGGCAGCTTCAGCCGCGCGGCGGAGCGACTGACGCTGCCACGCGCGACGGTGAGCAACACCATCAAACAGCTTGAAGCACGGCTGGGGGTACGTTTGCTGCAACGCACGACCCGTCAGGTGCAGATCACCGATGAAGGGCGCGTTTATTATGAACGCTGTCTGCAATTGCTCGCGGAAATTGAAGAGATCGACACGCTGTTCACGCAGCAAAAGCAGCAGCCGGTGGGTAAGGTGCGGGTGGATATGCCGCACTCGCTGGCGCGAGAGATCGTCGTTCCGGCGCTGGGGGATTTTTATGCGTGTTATCCGCAGGTGACGTTGATGCTGAGCGCCAACGATGCGGCGATTAATGTGCTGCGTGAAGGCGTTGACTGTGTGCTGCGTGCCTGGCAGACGGACGACGAAACGCTGGCGACCCGCCATTTGCCGTCAATGCCGCAGGTAACCTGTGCGTCGGCCGACTATCTGGCGCGCTACGGCGTGCCGCGTTCGCTCGATGAGCTGTCGGGGCATCAGATGGTCGGCTATTTCTCTCTGCGTACCGAATACCGTTATCCGCTGGAATTCATGTCGGGTGATGAGTGCATTACGCGTATGTTGCCCGGTGCGTTGCAGGTGAACGGCACCGATGCCTACATCGCCAGCGCGCGTGCCGGATTGGGGATTATTCAGGCACCTCGTCGCGGCCTGCGCCCGTTTCTGGAAAGCGGGGAACTGGTAGAGATCCTGCCGGAAATGCCGCCGCCTGCGATGCCACTTTACGTGATGTATGCGCCCGGTCGCTTTCTCGCGCCACGGATTCGGGTGTTTATCGAATGGCTCGATGAGCTCTTTACGCGCAACGCTGCGGCGAGATGATGATTTTTGCAGCAAACCCCGCATTCCAGAGGAAATAATCATTGACGTGAACGCGAAAACCTCTAGAATTCGCCCCCGTAGTGATATTGCGTAAAGCAGTGTTGCGAAGGTGGCGGAATTGGTAGACGCGCTAGCTTCAGGTGTTAGTGTTCTTACGGACGTGAGGGTTCAAGTCCCTCTCTTCGCACCAACATCACTACAGCGGTTCTGGTTTGTCGAACCGAAGCAGTAATCAGTGTTACATGATAAATTGCATGACAGAATTGCGAAGGTGGCGGAATTGGTAGACGCGCTAGCTTCAGGTGTTAGTGTTCTTACGGACGTGAGGGTTCAAGTCCCTCTCTTCGCACCATGTTGTGATAGATTTAGCGTGTAAGATAGGTTTGCTGTAATAAGACAAACAACGTTCTCAGTGCGAAGGTGGCGGAATTGGTAGACGCGCTAGCTTCAGGTGTTAGTGTCCTTACGGACGTGAGGGTTCAAGTCCCTCTCTTCGCACCACAGATTTATTCTGTATCTTCCTGATTTTCTTCTCTGTTTATTCTCTTTTATCCTCTTTTATCCTCTTTTATCCCATTTCTGGCTACAGCGCTTTTCCGCGTTCATTTACCTATTGGGCTTTGTGTACTTTTTCTCTATCAACGCACATTTACAGCGTCGTGAGATTAAACGTGACGGACAGCGCCGCCAAACCGCCAGCCAGTGCAATGCAGGATGGTAACAGTAAATAGTGGCGTAAGCGTTGATGGAACAGCATGACAAGCGTCGCCAGCAGGGCGATGGCGATAATCACTTTCAGATGCGTCAGATTAAGGTTGAGCAGCGCCAATAGCGGCATGATGGCACAAGGCAGCAGCACGCCCCAGGCACTGGACAGATGCTTCCCCATACACCAGCTCACACTCCATAGCCCGCAGGCTGTGATCATTGCTGTCAGCATTTTTCCACCCGTCAAAAGTGATAATGATAACTAATATCATATAAGAATTTATATCAATTACTAGCTTTTTGACGAGCAGATTGTTGGAATTTTCTACATAGGCACGTTAATCGGGATGTTGAGTGCTCAAATGCTGGCGTATCAGGTGGATCATATTCACGATAGCGGGCGATCGCTCATGTTTGCGCCAGATAGCCGCAATTTGTGTATGGACTTCGGGCATGCCGATATCATGATAGGTCACATTATCCGCCTTAATGCAGGCGAGAGATTCCGGCACCAGAGTAATGCCGAAGCCCGCCGCGACCATCCCGATCGTCGCCGTAAGCTGCGGGGCAAAGGGGCTGGGTCTGGGGCCATAGCCTGACAGATAGCAGGTGCGGATAATCATATCGTGCAGCCCCGGACACACCTCGCGTGGGAAAATAATCAGCGGCTCCTGACGCAACTCACTGAGCGAAACCTGCGCTTTATGGCTAAGCGCATGCCCTGCGGGCAACACCAGTTTCATCGGCTCCTCAGCCAAAATTTCCCCGTTAATCTCATCACTGAGATCGCAAGGTAAACGCAGAAATGCGATATCGATATTGCGTTCTTGCAGCGCAGCAATGAGCGTTGCTGGGTTTTCCTCCTTTGGCAGCGGTTGGACATGCGGATACTGCTGACAGTAACGATGCAGCAGGGCAAGCACCGTCGGGTGGAACATGGCCGACGGCGAAAACCCCACGTTCAGGCTACCTTTCTCACCCCGCGCAATGCTTCTTGTCCGTGCGATGGCCGAGTCGGTCAACTGCAAAATCTGACGAGCATCCTCATACAGCGCTTGTCCCGCTTCCGTCATTTCTACGCCGCGCGTCAGTCGCTTGAACAACGGTGTACCGATCTCCTGCTCGAATTTCTTGATCTGCTGGCTGAGGGGCGGCTGTGACATCCCCAGATTTTCCGCTGCACGCGTGAAATGCCGCGCTTGGGCAACGGCGACAAAATAGCGCAGATAACGTAGCTCCATTTACGTGACTCCATATGTTTCCGATCTTGAAATGACCTTTATTGCATATTGGAATTTTGTCCTCTTCCGCGTCAATCTTTATCTAAATATTAGCTTTATTTAAGTAATTGGTGCGGTGAGAAGGACGGTATGAAAACGAATTTCAGTGAACAATCCTGTGAAAACGCCTTTACTAGCTACGCCTATGATTTTCAGCGACAGTGTGCAGACAGCGTTATTTATCAAACCTCATTAATGAGTGGACTAATAAATGGCGTATACGAAGGCAGCCGAACGATGGCTGAATTACTGGAGCATGGAGATTTTGGATTAGGAACATTTAATAGTTTGGATGGAGAACTGGTTGCCTTGAATAGCCAGATTTTCCAACTGTTATCCGACGGCAGCGCACGGGCGGCGAAGCCGGAGCAGAAAACGCCGTTTGCGGTCATGACGTTCTTTCGCCCGACGGAAACGATCCATTTTGAGCGCTGGACCTCGCGTGAAGACGTGCATCGCCAGATCGATGAGATTGTGGGAACGGACAATCTGTTCTGTGCTTTGCGGATTGATGGGAATTTTCGCTGCGTTGAAACGCGTACTGTCCCCCGACAGTGTCGGCCTTATAAACCGATGCAGGAAGCGATTGAAGGGCAACCAACATTTCATTTTGAACACCGTAGCGGCAGCGTTATTGGTTTTCGTAGTCCAGCTTACACCCAGGGAATGAATGTTGCGGGTTACCACGAACATTTCATTACTGACGATCGCCAGGGCGGCGGGCATATTCTGAATTATGACGTCGAGCAAGGCACGCTGACGTTTGGTGTGATTGCCAAACTGATCGTCGATCTGCCTCAGGATCGGGAGTTTCTCAATGCCAACCTGTCCTCAGAAAATCTTAACAGCGTAATCCAGTCAGTAGAGAGTTAGTTATTTCATCGGAGTCATGTCATGGAAAAGTCCACCGAACAGCAAAGCTGGCGTAGCGGAGCCGAGCTGATTGTAAAACACTTGGAAGCGCAGGGCGTGAAGCATATTTTTGGTATTCCCGGCGCAAAAATCGATCGCGTGTTTGATGAGCTGGAAGACTCGACGATCCAAACGATCCCCGTACGGCATGAGGCGAACGGCGCGTTTATGGCGGCGGCGATAGGGCGCCTCACGGGGAAAGCAGGAGTGACGCTGGTGACATCCGGCCCCGGTTGTTCCAACCTCGTCACCGGATTGGCAACGGCAACCGCAGAGGGGGATGCGGTCGTGGCGCTAGGCGGGGCGGTTAAGCGGGCAGATAAACTTAAGCTGACGCACCAGAGTCTGGACACCGTCAGCTTGTTTCAGCCAGTCAGTAAATTCAGCGCGGAAATCACGGCTTCTTCCGCCATATCGGAAGTGTTGGCGAATGCTTTTCGGGCGGCAGAGAGTGGGCGTCCGGGAGCGGCGTTTGTCAGCCTGCCGCAGGATATCGTCAATGAACCGGTGATTAGCTCGGTGCTGGCGTGTCCGAATTTGCCGCTGCTAAATGGCGCGCCACATAGTGATATTGCCGAGGCGGCCAAGCGGCTGCGGCAGGCTAAAAACCCGGTGCTGCTGCTCGGATTAATGGCCAGCCAGCAGGAAAATGCGCAGGCACTGCGTCGTTTTCTGCACCATAGCCAACTCCCCGTTACCAGCACGTATCAGGCTGCTGGCGTGATCGATCAGCAGCAGTTCGATCACTTTGCCGGACGTGTCGGATTATTCAACAATCAGGCGGGCGATAAGCTACTGCAACAGGCGGACGTGATCGTGACCGTGGGCTACAGCCCGATTGAGTACGATCCGGTTTTGTGGAATAGCGGTAAGGCGACGCTGATCCACATCGATGTGCTGCGGGCGGAGATCGACAGTGCGTATCGTCCCGATATCGAGCTGTTAGGGAATATCGCGATGACGGTGGACACGTTGAATACCTGCATCAGCGAGCCGTTTATCTTGTCTGCTGATACACAGCTCGTATTGCAGGATCGTCAGCGCCAGCGTCACGATCTCAGTACGCGCGCGATCGACATGGCGGGATTTGCGATCCACCCTCTGCGTCTGGTGCGGGCGATGCAGGATATCGTGAATGAGGATGTCACGCTGTGCGTGGATATGGGGAGTTTCCACATCTGGCTGGCGCGTTACCTGTATAGCTTCCGAGCGCGGCAGATTTTGATGACCAACGGCCAGCAGACGATGGGCGTGGCGCTACCGTGGGCTATCGCCGCATCGCTGGTGCAGCCCGGCAAAAAAGTGGTGTCCGTCTCCGGCGACGGCGGGTTTATGCAGTCCAGTATGGAGCTGGAAACAGCGGTGCGCCTGAAAAGCAATCTTCTGCATATCATCTGGGTGGATAACGGCTACAACATGGTAGAAATCCAGCAGCGGCACAAATACCATCGTCCGGCAGGCGTGTCGTTTGGGCCGATTGATTTTAAAGCCTATGCGGAAGCATTCGGCGCAAAAGGGTTTGCGGTTGAATCTGCGGATGAACTGGTTAGCAAACTCCGTCAGGCGATGGACGTTGACGGCCCCGCCGTGATTGCGATCCCAGTTGATTATTCCGATAACCACTGGCTGATGGAGAATCTGAATATTAGCGTGTTGATTTAGCTTGTATCAATTTTGTGCCCGCTTATTTGTGCCCGCTTAGTAACGATGGCGGGCACAAAACAGAGCCTTGTTATAACGCGTTAATAAATAGACTGATACAGCGCTTTAATCTCATCGATATTCGTATCGCGCGGGTTGCCGCCGGTGCAGACATCGTCAAAGGCGGCCTGTGCCAGTGCCGGAATATCCTCTTCTCTTACTCCGACATCACGCAGTCTCGGTGGAATATCCACATCGTGGGAAAGCTGCCGCACGGCGTTAATCGCGGCTTCCCGCACGTGGGCTATCGGCATCTCAGCCGCGCCTTTTACCCCCATTGCCACGGCGATGTCTCGGAATTTTTCACCCGTATAATCCGCGTTGTAGGCCATGATATGCGGCAGCAGGATCGCGTTAGCAACGCCGTGCGGGGTGTTGTAAAACGCGCCGAGCGGATGCGCCATGCCGTGTACCAGCCCAAGCCCGACGTTCGAGAACCCCATGCCGGCGATGTATTGCCCCAGCGCCATCTCTTCCACGCCTTTCGGCTTCCCAGCAACGGAGTCGCGTAGTGAACGGCTGATAATCTCAATGGCCTTCAGATGCAGCGTATCGGTCAGTTCCCAGGCGGCTTTGGTGGTGAAACCCTCAATGGCATGCGTCAGGGCGTCAATCCCCGTAGCGGCTTTCAGCGAGGCAGGCATGCTCATCATCATGTCGGGATCGACGATAGCGACAATCGGAATATCGTGCGGATCGACACACACGAATTTGCGGCGTTTTTCTTCATCGGTGATGACGTAGTTGATGGTGACTTCTGCGGCCGTGCCGGAGGTGGTCGGGATCGCGATAATCGGGACGGCGGTGCGTCGGGTGGCCGCAACGCCTTCCAGACTGCGGACATCGGCGAATTCAGGGTTATTGATAATAATCCCGATAGCCTTACAGGTATCCTGCGGCGAACCGCCGCCAACCGCGATCAGATAATCGGCCTGTGATGCCTTGAAGCGCTCGACGCCCCTTTCCACAACGGCAATGGTTGGATTGGGAATCACCTCATCGTAGATATCGTAGGGTAAGCCTGCCGCATCCAGTTTCGCCGTGACGTTGGTCACGACGCCAAATTTAACCAAATCCTTGTCCGTCACCAATAGCGCTTTTTTGAACCCTCGCCGCTTCACTTCATCGACAATGTGGGCAATCGCGCCCGTGCCAAAGTAGGACGTTTCGTTAAGGATCATTCTGTTAGCCATCATCTATCTCCTAATCACGTTTGATTTTGATAAAGCGAAAAATACATGTCGCGCAATTCCTTGCTGTTAGTGTGGGATAAGTCGGTTCTCAGCGCCTTCCGTCAGGTGCCATGTCATCTTGTTTGCTGGCACTGAAGTAAAGACGCCTGAGAAACGGTTCACAGAATCGTGATGATGATGGTGGAAGGTAGGGAGTCAGGTAGGGAGTCAGGTTGGGAGTCGTTGTTGGTTTTTGATTGAAAAAATCTAATTTAGGTTTGTTTTTATCATTACATTATCTAATCCGAATGGCGTTTTTAGTTGGGTTTCAATGCCTGCATTAGCCAGTTTTAATGTCATTAATTTGTGTTTTACGCTGATTTAAATAATTTACATGCTTATTTTTGTTAATTATTAAGAATATTACGCTGCTTTGTTTTTTGTGGGTGGCTCGACTTTCTTTGTCTTCTATATAATTTATCTTATGTCTGAGAGAGTGGTTTAACCTGCGCGTCGGTGGTAAGTTCAGTCATAAGATATCGTTTGCGCAGTGTGTTTTATCGCCTGAACGCCATGCGCTGAAGAGGGATGAAGAATGGCAAAGCAGACCCCGTTGTACCAACAACATCTGGCCGATGGTGCCAAAATGGTGGATTTTCACGGCTGGATGATGCCGCTGCATTACGGTTCCCAACTGGATGAGCACCACATTGTGCGTCGGGAAGCCGGTATTTTTGATGTCTCCCACATGACCATCGTCGATTTGCACGGCGTGAGAACGCGTGAATTCCTGCGCTACCTGCTGGCGAATGATGTCGCCAAACTCACACAGCCAGGCAAAGCCTTGTATACCGGCATGCTGAATGCCTCCGGCGGCGTCATCGACGATCTGATCGTTTATTTTCTCACGGAAGACCATTTCCGACTGGTCGTGAACTCCGCGACCCGTGAAAAAGATCTCGCCTGGATCGGGCAGCACGCTGCACCGTTCGGGGTTGAAATCCATGAGCGCGACGACCTGGCGCTGGTCGCGGTGCAAGGTCCGCAGGCGCAGGAAAAAGTGCAAGAACTCCTGAAGGCAAAAGGCCTGAGTGATGCAGACGTGACTGCTGTTGCCAGCATGAAGCCGTTTTTTGGCAAGCAGGCGGGCGATTTCTTCGTTGCCACGACAGGTTATACGGGCGAAGCCGGTTATGAGATCGCGCTGCCGAATGAGCAGGTGGTCGATTTCTGGCAACAACTGCTGGCAGTTGGCGTGAAGCCATGCGGACTGGGCGCACGCGATACGCTGCGGCTGGAAGCGGGGATGAATCTGTACGGTCAGGATATGGATGAGGGCATTTCGCCGCTGGCCGCCAATATGGGCTGGACAATCGCCTGGCAGCCGGAGGATCGCGAGTTTATCGGGCGTGAAGCATTAACGCATCTGCGTGAAAAAGGGACCGATCAACTGGTTGGTTTAGTGCTGACGGAAAAAGGCGTATTGCGCAATGATTTACCTGTGCGCTTTACTGATAGTGATGGCGTGGTGCGAGAAGGGGTCATCACCAGCGGATCGTTCTCGCCGACGCTTGGCGTGAGCATCGCGCTGGCGCGTGTTCCGGTGGGGATTGGTGAGCAGGCGATGGTGCTGATTCGTAACCGCGAACTGCCTGTCCACGTGACCAAACCCGGCTTTGTCCGCGCCGGAAAAGCCATCGTTCAGTATTGAATAACTTCTTATGTCATACCCTAAATAATTCAGGTTGCAGGAAGGCGGCGACACAGTGAATCCCCAGGAGCTTACACAAGTAAGTGACTGGGGTGAGCGAGGAAAGCCAACGCACATGCAGCTTGAAGTATGACGGGTAGCGCACGGGATTAACGACTTTAGTAAAGGGGATGCAATGAGCAACGTACCAGTAGAATTAAAATACACCACGTCGCACGAATGGGTGCTGCACGAGGGCGACGGTATCTACAGCGTGGGCATTACCGAACACGCGCAGGAGCTTCTGGGTGACATGGTTTTTA
Organism: Pectobacterium quasiaquaticum; assembly: GCF_014946775.2. NCBI lineage: Bacteria > Pseudomonadati > Pseudomonadota > Gammaproteobacteria > Enterobacterales > Pectobacteriaceae > Pectobacterium > Pectobacterium quasiaquaticum. The sequence continues at coordinate 693,309 of NZ_CP065177.1, forward strand.
TCGATTTACCGGAAGTGGGCACGGTCGTCGCCGCAGGTGATGACTGCGCGGTGGCGGAGTCGGTAAAAGCGGCATCGGATATTTATGCGCCCATCAGCGGTGAGATCGTGGAAGTTAACGAAGATCTGGAATCCGCCCCTGAGCTGGTCAACAGCGCGCCTTATACCGATGGTTGGCTGTTCCGCATCAGAATTTCTGATGAGTCTGATTTGGACGAACTGCTTGATGCCGAAGGCTATCAGGCGTCGTTAGAAGAAGACGAGTAGTTATCGCGCCCCCGGTTTTGCTGAACCGGGGGCGTTTTGTTTTATTCGCCCGCGTCGTCTTTCAGCGCGGCAGCGATCACGATTGATGCAGGCACGATTGATCCAGGAAATTACTGTAATGACCCAGACACTCAGTCAACTCGAACATGACGGCGCGTTTATCGAGCGCCATATCGGTCCTTCCGTCAGCCAACAGCAGCATATGCTGTCGGTGGTGGGCGCGACGTCGCTGGATGCGCTGATCCGCCAGATTGTCCCGGTGGACATTCAATTGCCCAGCCCGCCAGCGGTGGGAGAGGCGGTGACGGAACATGAGGCGCTAGCTGAGCTGAAGGCCATTGCAGGACGCAATCAACGTTATAAAAGCTACATCGGCATGGGCTACAGCGCGGTGCTGATGCCGCCAGTGATTTTACGCAACCTGCTGGAAAACCCAGGCTGGTACACCGCCTATACGCCGTATCAGCCGGAAGTCTCTCAGGGGCGTCTTGAAGCGCTGCTGAATTTCCAGCAGGTCACACAGGATTTAACTGGTCTGGATTTGGCCTCTGCCTCGCTGCTGGATGAAGCAACCGCAGCGGCGGAAGCGATGGCAATGGCGAAGCGCATCAGCAAGCTCAAACAGGCCGAACGTTTCTTCGTTGCTGACGACGTGCATCCGCAAACGCTGGACGTGGTGCGTACCCGTGCGGAAACCTTCGGTTTTGAAATTGTTGTCGGTAAGGCGGAAGACGCGTTGAAAGACGATGCGGTGTTTGGCGTTCTGCTGCAACAGGCGGGGACAACGGGCGAACTGCACGATTACAGCGACCTGATGGCCGCTCTGAAAGCGCGTAAGGTCGTCAGCTGCGTGGCGTCGGACATCATGGCGCTGGTATTGCTGGCTGCGCCGGGCAAGCAGGGCGCGGATATCGTCTTTGGTTCAGCACAGCGCTTTGGCGTGCCGATGGGCTACGGTGGGCCACACGCGGCGTTCTTCGCCTGCCGTGATGAACATAAACGTGCCATGCCGGGACGTATCATTGGCGTGTCGCGCGATGCAGCGGGCAATACCGCGCTGCGCATGGCGATGCAGACGCGTGAACAGCACATTCGCCGCGAGAAGGCGAACTCCAATATTTGTACCTCGCAGGTGTTGCTGGCCAACATTGCGGGGATGTACGCGGTATTCCACGGGCCGGAAGGGCTCAAACGTATTGCCGGGCGCATCCACCGTCTGACCGATATTCTGGCGGCGGGATTAACGCAGGGCGGGCTGCTGCTGCGCCATCGCAGCTGGTTCGACACGCTGACTATCGAAGTCGCGGACAAGGAAGCGGTGCTGAGTCGGGCATCAAGTTTTGGTATTAACTTGCGCGGCGATTTGGCAAGCGCCGTGGGCATCACGCTGGATGAAGCGACCACGCGTGAAGATGTGCTGGCGCTGTTTGCTGTGCTGTTAGGCGACGATCACGGATTGGATATCGACGTACTTGATGCGGCCATCGGCCAGAAAGCGGCAACGATCCCGGCTGGACTGGTGCGCCACGACGCGATCCTGTCGCATCCGGTGTTCAACCGCTATCACAGCGAAACCGAAATGATGCGCTACCTGCACCGTCTGGCACGTAAAGATCTGGCGCTGAATCAGGCGATGATTCCGCTTGGTTCGTGCACCATGAAACTCAACGCGGCGGCGGAAATGCTGCCGATTACCTGGCCGGAATTTGCCGAACTGCATCCATTCTGCCCGCCGGAACAGGCGCTGGGCTATCGCCAGATGATCGAACAGCTCTCTGGCTGGCTGGTGCAACTGACGGGCTATGATGCGATTTGCATGCAGCCCAACTCGGGTGCGCAGGGTGAATACGCGGGGCTGCTGGCGATCCGTCGCTATCATGAAAGCCGCAATGAAGCCGGCCGTAATCTCTGCCTGATTCCTAGCTCTGCCCACGGTACGAACCCAGCATCGGCGCAGATGGCGGGGATGGACGTGGTGGTGGTCGCCTGTGATAAGCAGGGCAATATCGATCTGCACGATCTGCGTGAGAAAGCGCAGGCGGCGGGCGAACAGCTTTCCTGCATCATGGTGACCTACCCATCCACTCACGGCGTCTATGAAGAGACGATCCGCGAAGTGTGCCAGATCGTGCATCAATACGGCGGTCAGGTGTATCTGGACGGCGCGAACATGAACGCGCAGGTTGGCATCACCACGCCGGGCTACATCGGTGCAGATGTCTCGCATCTGAACCTGCATAAAACCTTCTGTATTCCGCATGGTGGCGGCGGGCCGGGCATGGGACCAATTGGCGTGAAAGCGCATCTGGCACCGTTTGTGCCGGGTCATCAGGTGGTAAAAATCGAGGGTGTACTGACGGAGCAGGGCGCAGTCTCTGCGGCACCGTTCGGCAGCGCTTCTATTCTGCCGATTAGCTGGATGTACATTCGCATGATGGGCGCGGAAGGGCTGAAACAGGCTAGCCAGATGGCGATCCTGAACGCCAACTACATCGCGACGCGCTTGCAGCAGGCCTATCCGGTGCTTTACACCGGCCGTGACGGTCGCGTGGCGCACGAGTGCATTCTGGATATTCGTCCGCTTAAAGAGAGCACCGGCATTAGCGAAATGGATATCGCCAAGCGTCTGATTGACTACGGTTTCCATGCGCCGACCATGTCGTTCCCGGTCGCGGGTACGCTGATGGTGGAGCCAACGGAATCGGAGAGTCAGGTCGAGATCGATCGCTTTATTAATGCGATGCTGGCGATCCGTACCGAAATCAACCGCGTCGCGCAGGGCGAATGGCCGCTGGATGACAACCCGTTGGTTAACGCACCGCACACGCAGGCAGAGCTGGTGGCCGACTGGGCGCATCCATACAGCCGTGAGCTGGCAGTCTTCCCAGCAGGCAGCGAACACAAATACTGGCCGAGCGTGAAGCGTCTGGACGATGTGTACGGCGACCGTAACCTGTTCTGCTCGTGTGTGCCGATGAGCGACTATTAATACGTTCGGTGTGAATATTGGCCTCGCATGTGTTTTAACGTATGCGAGGCTAAATTTATTTGGTTCTGAGGAGAATGTTAAACTGATACCATAAGGCGCGTTTGGTTTATTCAACCATTCCTCAATATTCAGCATCTCTTATTTATAATAAGAGAGTGAATTAAGCTGTCTTTCATTTAGCGACTGAAATTTGCTTTCCGTTATTTTTATAATGGTGGGTAATAGCTTCTTAATTCTTTCATGACCATCTGGCTTAATAATCGCAATCACTTGAATATGCAGAGGATGTATATTATGTATCGCAAACACTAAAAAATTATCACTTACTCTACGATGAAGAAGCTGTAATGCCGGCCACGGGTTCTCTTCTCCTGGAATACGAATATGAGCTTTGTAAATCCCAGAAAGGGTTGATTGAGGTGAACGTTCAAAACCGCCCATCTTTCCAAGATATGCAGAGACTTTGCCGTTGTTTTTATAATTTGCTAATGCTTTAGCAAAGAAATTTTCCAATTGACCTGCGGCGGCATCAACAATAATGCTTACGCGGTTTTCCATGCTGGCGGCTCCATGCCAAGTCTTTTGTGGCTGTCTTCAACTGACTTTTTGAAAGCAGCTAATTCTTCATCACTAAATTCCTCTGCTTCTTCGTATTCAAGAGGAAGAAACTGAGTGCCGAGAGTAGCTAAAGCCATAGTCAACTTCTTGTATTCAATGAACGTGTTGATCGCGTGGTTTTTCATTGTCATAAGCGTGGTGAGATGTGGCAGCCACGCTTTGTTATTTTCGGCAACAAAGAAGGTATAAAGAAGCCTCGTTATGCCATGATCTATTTGATTAACCTGATCGTTTAGCTTGTCGATGTCACTGCGCTGAATGTCTAGTGCCGCAATGTTCTCATCAGTTCCATTGCTAAGAATATCGATAAACTCTTTATATTTCTCACAGCTTCTTTCAACAGGGGCCATGACTCTGTAGATGACTTTCAGTGCATTGGAGGCTTGTTTTTTCGAGATAGAATTCCCGTGACTTCTATCAAAGTCAGATATGGATCGTTCAATAGGCTGAGATACGTTATTGAAAACGTTCTCTATCTTATCCGGCCCTTGGTTGACGATAGCCATAGCTTCAAGCCCTAGCATGATTGATTCCTTATCATTCTACAGGTTAAAAATGATACAGCAAAGTGAGTCACTCTTCCCAGCCGTATTTTTAGGGACTTCGAGCCTTCCCGCAAATCATCTGCCAAAACGGAGATAAATCATTCGCAGGCATATTTTCCCTACCCGAAAATAAATTGTCATTAAACTGACGCCCCACTGACACGCTAGCGTTCTAGGGTAAGGCCTCTGTGTTTCACACTGAGCGGCCTTTGAGTTATGCGTGCAAAATGCTTTCCCTATCTTGTGCTGTTGCCGACGCTGGTTTTTTTGCTTGCCTTCACCTATTTCCCTCTGTTGCGCTCGGTCATCGACAGCCTGTATGACACTCGGCTGAATGCCGATGCGCCGCTGTTCGTCGGGATGGATAATTTTGTGCGTTTGGTGCAGGACGCGGTGTTCTGGCAGGCCCTGCTGAACAACGTGCTGTATATCCTGATGACGGTGGTACCCGGTGTGCTACTGGCGCTGTTGCTGGCAGTGCTGCTGTGGGAAAACACGCGGCTTAACCGCTTGCTGCGTACCGCTTTCTTCTTTCCGATGATTATTCCACTGGTGAGCGCCGCGACGCTGTGGTTGTTCATCTTTATGCCGGGGCTGGGGCTGCTGGATTACTATCTGGCGAAAGTGTTCGGCCCGATGAACAACAACTACCTCGGTATGAGCGACAGCGCGCTGATAGCGGTGAGCGTCATTGGTATCTGGAAATTCGCTGGCTACTACATGCTGTTTTTTCTCGCTGGCCTGCAAGCGGTTTCTGCCTCCGCACGCGAGGCGGCGCTGATGGAAGGGGCTTCCCGGCGTCAGGTGTTTTTCTACGTCACGTTGCCGCTGCTGCGGCCAACCATCGCCTTTGTGGTCACCATCGCTTTTATCTACGCCATTACCCAGATCGACCACGTTGCCGTCATGACGCGCGGCGGGCCGAATAACGCGACAACCGTGCTGCTCTATTACATCCAGGATCTGGCGAATGACACGCACGATCTGGGTAAAGCCTCTGCGGCGACCTTCCTGACGCTGGCGATGCTGTTCGCCTTTTCCATTATGAATCTGAAAGTGCTGGAGAAAGGGGCGCATTATGAGCGTTGAAAATCAGATCGTTGAGGTTCGGAGCCTGAAAAGTCAGCGCCTTGAAAACCGAAGCGTGACTAACCCGCTTCGCATCACGACGCGGTTTACGCTGCCGCTGTTGCTGATGTGCGCCGCGCTGCTGTGGGTCAGCCCGTTTATCTGGATGCTGTCTTCTTCCGTCAGCACCAGCAGTTTTGGCGTGGACATGGCCTCGCTGCTGCCGCGTCTCCCGCTGACATTCGATAACTTCCGCGATGCGTGGGGCAGCGCCGACTGGTTACGGTTTTACACCAATACGCTGATCTTTGCGGTCGGCACGTTTCTGGTACAGCTGGTGACGATCACCACGGCGGGCTACATCTTTGCCTATCACGAATTCCGCGGCAAAACGCTGCTGTTCTACCTGTTGCTGATTCAGATGATGATCATGCCCGTCGTCATGATGGTGCCGAACATGATGACGCTCAAGCAGCTCGGCCTGCTCAATACCCTGACCGGCGTGATGATGCCGTATTTCGCCTCGGCGTTTGGCGTGTTTTTGATGCGTCAGGCGTTTCTGAATATCGCCAAAGAGATTGAAGAGGCTGCGTTAATGGAAGGCTGTCGCTGGTGGCAGGTGGTGTTTCACGTCCTGATTCCGATGACCTGGCCGTCGATTCTGGCTTTCGCCACGGTCAGCATTACCTACCACTGGAACGAATATCTCTGGCCGCTGATGGTGCTCAATGACCCCGACAAACAGGTTCTGACCATCGGGCTGGTCTCGTTCGCCATGGGTGCAGAGTCCGGCGGGCAGTGGGGATTGATCTGCGCGGGCACGCTGCTGGTGTGCTTGCCGCTGATGGTGGCTTTTGTGGTGTTCCAGAAGCAGTTCCTGAGCAGCTTCGGCTTCTCGGGCATTAAGTGAATCACGGATGAGGCCATGCGGGGAAGACGGGTTACTTAAGCCCGTTGTTAGGGGAAACACAGGGGGAGGCTCCCGCAGGGACGCCTCACCCCTGTGGTCGCCCCGTGTATCTCGGTGCTTAAACAATCGAACGATAGAGGTGGTGGTTATGTTGCTGGCACAGATTTCCGATCTGCATTTTCGCAGTGAGGGGCGAAAGCTCTATGAATTTATTGATATTAACGGAGAAAACGCCAAGGTCATTAACCAGCTAAACGCGCTGAACGAGCGGCCGGACGCGGTGGTGATTAGCGGCGACATCGTCAACTGCGGAAGCCCGCAGGAGTATCAGGTGGCACAGCGCGTGTTGCAGATGCTGGATTACCCGATGTATGTGATTCCGGGCAATCATGATGACAAGCAGCATTTCCTCAACGCGATGCGCCCGCTTTGCCCGCAGTTAGGCGATGAGCCTGAGAACATCCGCTATGCGGTGGATGATTTCCCGATGCGCCTGCTATTCATCGACACCAGTCTGGCTGGGCAGGCGAAAGGCCGGCTGACGCCGTCCACGCTGGGCTGGCTGGAGCAGCAATTGCAGGATCACTCAACGCGTGAAACGGCGATCTTCATGCACCATCCACCGCTCCCGCTGGGATCGGCGCACATGGATCGGATCGCCTGCGAAAACGGGAGTGAACTGCTGACGCTGATCGAGCGTTTCCCGCAGCTGACGCGGATCTTCTGTGGTCATACGCACCGCCTGATTATGACGCAGCATCGGCAGGCGATTATCGCCACCGTGCCGGGTACCGTCCATCAGGTGCCGTATTTCTACTATGACGATACGTCGTACTACAACCTGGAACCCGCCAGTGTGGTCATGCACCGCTACGTGCCAGTCACCGGGCTGGTGAGCTACAGCCAGTCGATTGCGTCGTACCCTGGGCCTTACCTCTACGATCCGCGTATCAGCTGTCCGGTGGATGCGTAATGGCCGTGATTCAGTTACGTAATATCAGTAAACGCTTCGAGCACACGCAGGCGCTGGCGTCGCTGTCGCTGGATATCGCTGACGGTGAGTTTCTGGTGCTGGTCGGGCCGTCTGGCTGCGGCAAAAGTACACTGCTGCGTATGCTGGCCGGTCTGGAAGACGTGAGCGATGGGCAAATCCTGCTGGGTGACGATGACATTACGACGTGGAGCCCGAAGCAGCGCAATTTCTCGATGATCTTCCAGAACTACGCGCTGTTTCCGCACCTGACGGTCGAGCAGAACATCACGTTTGGGATGCGGATGCGCGGTGAGCCGAAAGCGGAGTATCCACAGCGCGTGCAGCGCGTTGCCAGTCTGCTTCAGCTTGAGCCGCTACTGAAACGCAAGCCGGGGAAACTGTCCGGCGGTCAGCGCCAGCGTGTGGCAATGGCACGGGCGATCGTGCGCGATCCGCGCTTGTTTTTGATGGATGAGCCGTTGTCGAATCTGGATGCCCGCCTGCGCAGCGACGTGCGGGACGGCATTATGGATCTACATCGGCAGTTGAAAACAACCACCGTTTACGTCACGCACGATCAGATCGAGGCGATGACGATGGCGGACAGAATCGCTGTGCTCGATCGCGGCGTGCTGCAACAGGTTGGTACGCCGGAACAGCTGTATTCGCACCCGGCTAACGTCTTTGTCGCCGGGTTTATCGGCACGCCCGCGATGAATATGGTGACGCTGCCTTGTGCTGATGGGCAGGCATTTCTACAGGCATTGTCAGTGGCGCTGCCCGCCAGTGAAGAAACGCGTTTATTAACCCGTGTGCTACTCGGGATTCGCCCTGAGCATATTACCGAACACGCCGCGTCAGACGGCGACTTGTCATTGTCGGGAACGGTGAAGCAACGGGAGCTATTTGGCGCGGAGTATCTGATACATGTGGATACGCCGTTGGGGAATATTCGCTACCGTCGGCCAAATCGCGATGGCGTGCCGGATGTCGGCGCATCCATTGTGCTTCATTTTTCACCGCAGGATTGTCATTGGTTTTCCGGGCAAACCGCCCGTAATTTATCCCAGGAGAAAAGAAATGCGTAAGCCCCGTATGATGGCGCTGGCAATCGCCTTGCTGATGTCTGGTCCCGCGTTGGCGAAAGAGAGTATCGATTTCATGTTCCCCGCGCCGGTTGATGGCAAGCTGACGATGGAAATGACGCGCATCATCAAGGAGTACAACCAATCGCAGGATCAGGTTGAAGTGCGTGGGATCTTCACCGGCAATTACGACACGACCAAAGTGAAAGCGGAAGCGGCCGCCAAAGCGGGCGATCCGCCGGCGCTGGTGATTATGTCGGCAAACTTCACTGCCGATCTAGTCATCAAAGATGAAATTCTGCCGATGGACGAGCTATTCAAATACGGCAACGAAAAGGCCACGCCTTTCCTGACTAAAAACTTCTGGCCTGCGCTGCATCAGAACGCGCAGGTGATGGGCGTGACTTATGCGATCCCGTTCCACAACTCGACGCCGATCCTTTATTACAACGAAGACATGCTGAAGAAAGCGGGATTCAACGAACCGCCGAAAAACTGGGATGAAGTGATTGCGGTAGCGAAAAAGCTGACTGACCCGGCAAAAGGGCAGTGGGGCATCATGATTCCGTCTACGAACGATGACTACGGCGGCTGGATGCTGTCTGCGCTGACGCGTGCCAACGGCGGGGCGTATTACAATGCCGACTATCCGGGCGAAGTGTATTACAACACCGCATCAACCAAAGGCGCGCTCCAGTTCTGGCACGATTTGGTGTATCGCGACAAAGTGATGCCTGCTGGCGTGCTGAATTCCAAACAGATCAGCGCCGCATTTTTCTCCGGCAAGCTGGGTATGACGATGCTGAGTACCGGCGCGCTGGGCTTTATGCGTGAAAACACCAAAGATTTCCAGCTTGGCGTGGCGATGATGCCGGAAAAAGAGCGTCGTGGCGTGACCATCGGCGGAGCAAGTCTGGTGAGCTTCAAAGGGATTTCTGAAGATCAGAAGAAAGCGGCCTGGCAGTTTATGAACTATCTGGTCAGCCCGGAAGTGAGCGGAAACTGGAGTCGTTTTACCGGCTACTTCGCCCCGCGCATGGCGGCCTACGATCTGCCAGAAATGAAGGACTATCTGGCGAAAGATCCGCGTGCCACCATTGCGCTGTCACAGCTGCAATATGCGCATCCGTGGTACGCCACCTATGAAACGGTTGCGGTGCGTAAAGCGATGGAAAATCAGCTGGCGGCGCTGCTAAACGATCCGGCGAAAAAGGTCGATGACGCTGCCGCTGCCGCACAAAAAGAGGCGGATGGCATCATGAAGCCTTATGTGGATAAAACGGCGTTGCGGGACGTGAAATAGTCACATCGCGCCCCACGGCTTAACCGCCAACGGGGCGCGATAATGTTAGTTGCCTGTGCTTTTTGTCACCGCGGAAAGCCCGATCAGAATGGCGGTCTCCGGCGTTAGAACGGGGAGGGCAAGGCCAGCCTGCATCAGCCAGTCGCCGGAAACCACGATTGGCTGACGTAACCACGGTGGAAGCTCACGCATGGTGCCGCCGCCTTCACGCACCGTTTTGATTTCCGGGCCGTCCAGCAGCGTGACTTCATAGCGTGCGTCGGGCTGTAGACCGGGGAAGCGGAGCGTGCCCGCCAGCGAATAAGCCGGCATGCGTAGCTGAGCTACCTGGAAAACGGCATGCTGCCGATCGTTGCTCACCACGCCGGTGGCCTGCACCGTATCGTCCGGCATCTCGACCCGCCAGGTGGTGCCGCCGTGCAGCAGCGGGCGCAGCGTTTTGTGCAACTGGATGTAGTGGCGATAGCCTTCCAGCTCGTCGTCGTCAGCCTTCACGGGATCCAGCTCAATGCCCATGTGGCCGAATAGGGCGGTCAGGCCGCGAAACGCGATGGTATGACGTCGATAGGTGGCGTGGCAGCGGGCGTGCCCGATGTGTTGCCCCATGACTTCTGGTGGAAAGAAGTAGCTCATGCCGCGTTGGATAGTCTGGCGCTCCAGTGCGTCGTTGTTATCCGACACCCAGAAGCGCTGTGTACGTTCCAGTACGCCGTAGTCGATGCGGCCGCCGCCGGAGGCGCAGGATTCAAATTCGACATGGGGAAAACGCAGGCGCAGGGTATCAAGCAGACGATAGAACTGTCGGGTTTGCGCATCGGCGGCCAGACGCCCCTCATGGCCGGGTTGCACCAGTTCGCGGTTCATATCCCACTTCACATAATCGACCGGGTGCTCACCCAGTAGCCAACTCAGCCGCTCCAGCAGATACGCGAAGGCCTCGGGCTGGTTTAAATTCAGCACGTACTGATAGCGGCCTGTTGGCTGTGCGTAGCCAGGCAGTTGCAGCACCCAGTCAGGATGAGCGCGGAACAGGTCGGAATCGGGGTTGATCATCTCCGGTTCGACCCAAATGCCGAACTCCATCCCCAGGGCTTTGACGTGCTCAATCACCGGCATCAGCCCGTTAGGGTATTTTTCCTCGTCCAGATACCAATCGCCGAGCGCGGCTTGGTCGTGGTGACGCCCGCGGAACCAGCCGTCATCAATAATGAAGCGCTCTACGCCAACGTCGGCGGCTTTGCTCGCCATCTGCATGATGTACTCAGGGGAGTGATCGAAATAGATCCCTTCCCACGTATTGAGGTGTACCGGACGTGGTTTATCGCCGGAAAATTGGATCAGGGACTGGCGTAAGAAGGTGTGATAGCGCTGGCTCATGCCGTTTAAACCGGCATCGGAGAAAGCGGCGTAGACCCAGGGCGTCGTGAGGGATTCTGACTGCGTCAGCGTGATTTCGCCCGGCAGATACAGGGCTTCCGCCTGCACGACGCGACGGCCATCCGTTTTGATATCGGCACGCAGGCGATGGTTGCCGCTCCAGCCTAAATGCACGCCCCATACGGCACCATGCTGTTCGCTGAACGCGGACTCGCCGAGGATAAAGGCGGGGAAATATTCGTGGGAGCTTCTTCCCCGACGGCTTTCCTGAATAAAACCGCCGTGCTGCAACGTGAGGCGGTGAGCCTGAAACTCACGCAGCCAGCGGCCGTGGAATGCCATGACGTCGCTCGCCCGTTCCGGGACGGGCAGCGTGACGGCGAGGCGCTGTACTTGCCAGACATCCGCACGCAGATTCTCTAGCGTGTGGCGCAGTTGCAGAACGTCGGTCTGCGGATCCAGACGCAGTTCGCTGATCAGGCGAAGCCCGGCCTGTGCATCTTCCGCGGTAATGGTGAGCGTATTGCCCTGAACGTCAGCCAGCGTCGTCGTGAAGATCGGGGCGGCGTCATAGCCTGAACGGTGCCCCTCAATACCCGGTGAACCGAACTGACCACGCCCGTATTCCATCGACAGCGTCAGAGGAAGATCCACATCCAGACGACCATTAGCGACGGGGCGTTGCAGAGAAACGATATCTTCTGGTGAAAAACCGCGCAGCCGTGGCCCCCAGTAGAGAATTTCCGCCGCTGGGGCGCAGCGTACGATGACATCGCACTGCGCGCTGGTTAATTGAACAATATCAGGCTTCATGAGGAAGGCTCCAAATTACGACGACCAAATGATGAATAGTGGATCTTAGTAAGAACTTAAACGTTTAAGTCATCAACTTAAACGTTTAAGAAATGTGATGTTGTTAAAATAATCGTTAGAAAATGGAAAAAGGTTGCGATGAGGAGGTGAAGATCATCTTGCTGACGGTTGGCGTAGCAAACCAACCGATGACTTTATTAAACGTGGTCGATAACGGAATAGATTAGGCGGGAAAGCTCGTGTTACCGAGGCGTAACGTTGGCTGCCATAACACCTGTAAGTTTTCTACGGCTTCGCCCGCGATCAGTGCCTGCATCATGCTGGCAATCTGTTCGCCAACCTGCTCGCGAGTTGCCTGTTCGATAGCGGTCACGGTGATGTCGGTCAGGCTGTCTTGCGGCAGGCCGTCATACATCACTAATGCGATGGGGTGTGAACCGGAAAGCCGCCCCGCCTGCTGCAATGCCGCAACGGCACCGTCGCCGTGGACATTGCCATCCATCACCATCGCAGTGGGCGGCTCAGGCAGCGCCAAAAGGTCGAGCATGGCCTGATAGCCCGCGCGGCGCGTGGGGTTAACACAGCGCAGATAGGTGTCGTGAAACGGCAGGCCGTGACGTTGCAGGGCATCACGATAGCCCTGGCGACGCTGCATAATAAACGCCTGCGGGTGGTCTTCACTTAAGATAGCGATACGGCGATGGCCGAGCGCGATCAGGTGTTCGGTTGCCAGCATCATACCAGCGCGGTTGTCAAAATCGAACCAGGCGTAAGGGTGAGGGAGTTGGCTGCGCCCCAGCGCCAGAAAAGGCACGTTGTGGCGTTGCAGTAACGTCAGCCGCGCATCCTGTTCACACGTATGCGCGACGATCAGCGCATCGATACGGCGGCTGGCGATCAACCGGGCAGCGCCCTGACAGGCGTCTTGCTCGTCAGCCAGCAGGAGAAAATCGACCTCATGCTGTGCTAGCTTGCGGTTGATCGCGCCAATCATCTCGAAAAAGATATCGTTACTCAGGGAAGAGGCGTAGGGATAGACCAGCCCGACGGCGTTGCTTTTGCCCATTTTGAGGCGGCGTGCGTGCGTATTGGGACGATAGCCAATACGCGCCGCTTCTTCCTGAATACGCTGGCGCGTGGCGTCGGAGATATCCCGATGGCCGTTCAGCGCACGACTCACTGCCGCCACGGACAAACCCAGGTTATTTGCGATTGTTTTTAAAGACATCACCCTCTCCTGACGTGCATGCCCGGCGACGGGGCGTCTAGCGAGAAAACCGAATTATAGCAACCAGCCCTTGGCTTTGGCGTCTTCCAGATGTTGCTGGAGGTATTGCCACAGTTCCGGGTTGATCGTGGCGATGAATTCGGCGCGGTCAAGAACCTGTTCCAGACGGATACCGTTTTCTACCCAGCTTTGGCCGCCGTTAGACAGGTTCATCAGCATCGGCATGACGCGGTCAAGCACCAGAGCGAACTGGGCGCTGGGGGTTTCATTCGCTTCGTATTCTTCCCACAGATCGTGGAATTGCTGACGCTGTGGCTCGGGCAGCAGGCCGAAAATACGGACGGCGGCGGCGACTTCCTGATCGTGAATTGCCAGGCGAGCGGAAAGATCGTAAACGAGTACGTCGCCTGCATCGATTTCGACGATGTCGTGAATCAGCGCCATTTGGATCACGCGCTGGATATCCACGCCTTCACCGGCATAAGGTGCCAGCGCCATTGCCGCGACGGCAAAGTGCCAGCTGTGTTCGGCAGAATCTTCGTGACGTTCGCTGCCGATAATTTTGTTACGGCGCTGCACGCTTTTTAATTTATCGATTTCTATCAGAAAGCCGAAGACATCGGTCATAGAACCGAAATTCAGAGTAGATGGGGCAGATGACATGAAAAACTTACCTCTTGCAGTGAACACGATGCAGTAAAAATCATGCAGTGAAACGATATGTAGTGAAAACCAAAACGACATGTAGTGAAAACTACAGGAAGGCGCTGTGAGCGTCAGAACCGGATGACCGTTAACGCGAATAACCGGTAAAAACGGCAGAGCCCTTCAAAAAACAGGGAAATATCAACGCCGATCATTGTAGGGGATGTCGCCCGAGATTGACATGAATGATTACAGGCTAAGTGAGAGAGAAAGCCGGAAGTCAGGTGAGTGTAAATATTTTAGCTTACACGTGTACACTGAAACTATTCTCAGTTAATCTGCTCAAAGGTTAAACACCTGCGCGCCTGCATAAAAAGGGGAAACGCAAGGTGGATAACGTCAGCACACGACGTGTACTGTTGAATACTGTGGAATCGATTGATGTCAAAAAATGAACAAATGCCGGATTACTCTCTGGCAGAGGAAATTGCGAACAGCATAAGCCACGGAATCGGTGTGATTTTCGGGATTGTGGGGCTGGTTTTATTGCTGGTGCAGGCGGTCAACAATGACGCCGGCAGCGTGGCGATTACCAGCTACAGCCTCTATGGCGGCAGCATAATCCTGCTATTTTTGGCATCGACGCTGTATCACGCGATTCCGTCTCAGCGTATTAAGCCGTGGCTGAAGAAATTCGACCACTGCGCCATCTATCTGTTGATTGCCGGAACCTATACGCCGTTTTTGCTGGTAGGGCTGAATTCACCGTTGGCGCATGGCCTGATGGTCGTCATCTGGAGCATGGCGCTGCTGGGCGTGATCTTCAAACTGGCGTTTGCTCACCGTTTTGAAGTGCTGTCGTTAATTACCTACCTGGTGATGGGCTGGCTATCGCTGGTGGTGATTTATCAGATGGTGATGAAACTGGCGGCGGGAAGCGTGACGCTGCTGGCGGTGGGCGGCGTGGTGTACACGCTGGGGGTGATTTTCTATGCCTGCAAGCGCATTCCCTATAATCACGCGATTTGGCACGGATTTGTGTTGGGCGGCAGCGTCTGTCACTTTCTGGCGATTTATCTCTATATTTAACCTTACATGATTGCCAGCAACGTACGGCTTGCAGTGATAATGGGTAGATCGTAAAGACGCTGTGAATACCTCCCTGTACGCTCGAGCCGCGACATCCCTGTCGCGGACGCTTTACTCTTCTATCCCACTATCACTGTTATCGTTCTGAGAAGAAATTTGCCATCTTTATGATGTGGCTTAACGTGTCGAATTAATCCGTTATTTCATACGGTAGAGGCTGAACCGTGAGCTGGCTTTCGGTATCGTCACGGACGCGCAGGACGTTCTCTGCGGTGAGATCGTTATTCAGCACTGCCTGTACCCACACGTCACCGTTCTGCAATTGGCTGGCTGCCAACACCGTACCGGTACGACGCCAGTTCTCACCGAGCTGCAATTCGAGGTCATCCCCCGCCTGCGGCACCTGATTGGCCTTACCCGCCAGCCAATAAAGCGCACGCTTGTTGGCACCGCGATATTTTGCCCGAGCGACCATTTCCTGACCGGTATAGCACCCTTTGCTGAAACTAATCCCATTTAATGCCTGTAAATTAGTCGCTTGCGGGATGAACTGCGCACTGTTTGCGCTGTCAATGATGGGCTGACCTGCTTCAATATCCAGCGTCAGCCATTGACGGCTGTCATTCAGGCTGACTTTATCGCCGAGCTGTTCAAGCAGCGATGCACTGTGCTCAGGAGACAGTACCAACAAGAAACGTTCTGCAGGATGGGCGAAATGCAGTAAGGTAGCCCCTTCGTGCTGTACAACAGGGTGTTCAGCATCTGGAAGCTGGCTAAATACAGAGGCCAAAAGCTCGCGGATGCCCGCACCCGCCGCGCCCAGCAGGATGGCGTTGTCGTCCGGTGCGATGGTCGTTTTCGAGAAAACGGCGTATTTTTTCAGTTCGTTAAGCTGGGCGTCGCGTAAATTGCGGCGCTCAATAAAAGCAAAGCCTTCGCCGTGATGGAACAGACGCAGGTTGCTCCACATTTTTCCTTTTGCGTCGCAGTGGGCGCAAAGGGTGTGCCCATCGTCAGGCAGCGATCCGACATCCGCGGTGACCTGCCCCTGAAGATATTTGACGGTATCCGGCCCGACCATCGTGACCAGCGCCCAGTCATCCAGAGAGATGAGCGTAGCGGCTAGTTGAGCGGAAGCAAATGGGGGTTGTGATGCAAAAGGGCGTTGATGAGCCGTATGTTGATTAACCATATAGTACAATCCTGCGCTAAGGGCGATACCCGAATGACCTAATGGTAAAAGAGCGCTCAGGGTTTGCAAGTGGTTATTCACGAGCGTTATGGCATAGCACATCCTGATGCTGATGAGCGCACTCGGCGCGGCGCACACCAGTAAACTATGTCAAAATGTTACTATTAGTTGATACCCGCTACCGGAATCAGAGTACACTAGCGGCAAGCAGCGATAACAAGGTGGACATGAAATATGGAAATCGATAATAAATCACGCATTCATTGGGCATGCCGCCGTGGTATGCGCGAATTGGATATCGCGATCATGCCGTTTTTTGAGCATGACTATGACACACTTAATGACACGGATAAGCGCACGTTTGTACGCTTGTTACAAAGCGACGATCCCGATTTATTCAACTGGCTGATGAACCACGGTGAACCGGAGGACGGAGAGCTGAAACGCATGATTTCCCTTATTCAGACGCGAAATAAAGATCGTGGCCCAGTGGCGATGTGACCTTCGCGTTTCCTGGCGCATGCAACTGTTATCATTGGTTGTGCATGGCCTATTAGTATTGCTCATTCTGCTGGCACCGTGGCCGGACGGCTATGCATGGCTATGGCTATGCCTGGTCACGATGGTGATGTTCGGTTTTATCCGTAGCCAAAAGAATATCAAATCCCGACAGGGGGAAATCGTTCTGCTTAGCGAAACGACCCTGAACTGGCGGCAGCAGGAATGGCAGATCGTTAAACGACCGTGGCTGCTGAAGAATGGCGTATTGCTGTCATTGCAAGCGGTTAACGGTAAAGACAAACAACAGCTGTGGCTGGCATCGGACAGCATGGGCGATGACGAATGGCGTCACTTGCGTCAAATTCTTTTGCAGCAGAAACACTGGGCAAGATAGCAGCGCGTTGGACATGTTTTTATTCGGTCATCGTTTGGCCGTGCTTTGAAATTGATTGGATATAACTGATGACTAAGCCCGCAGTGCAAAAAAATGGTCTGCACCCTCGTAATCGCCATCGCGACCGTTATGATTTTCCCGCGCTCAAACAGAGTTATCCTGCGCTGATCCCGTTTGTAAAGGTGAATGCCTACGGTGATGAGTCCGTGGATTTTGCCAATCCTGAGGCGGTGAAAACGCTGAATCAGGCGCTGTTGCAGCATTTTTATCAGATTGAGCACTGGACGATTCCAGAGGGCTTTCTGTGCCCGCCAATTCCTGGCCGTGCCGATTATATCCACCATCTGGCTGACTTGCTGGCGGAAGATAACCGTTCGGTGGTGCCGCGCGATGCGTCCGTGCTGGATGTCGGCTGTGGTGCCAACTGTATCTATCCGCTGATTGGACATCGCGAGTACGGCTGGCGTTTTACTGGCAGCGAGATCAATCCGCAAGCGATGAAAGCCGCCAATGAGACGATTGAGGCGAACTCTGGCTTGAATCGGTCGATTCGCCTGCGTCGTCAGAAGAACAGCAAAGCGATACTGGCAGGGATTATTCACAAGAACGACACGTTTGATGCCGTCATGTGTAATCCGCCGTTCCATGCGTCTGCGGAGGATGCTCGTCAGGGATCGCAGCGCAAACTGCATAATCTGGGGCTGGATAAGCGCTCACCGCTGAATTTTGGCGGGCAGCAGGATGAGCTGTGGTGTGAAGGCGGCGAGTCCGCTTTTATTGGTCAGATGATCAAAGAGAGCGCCGGTTTCGCCCGTCAGTGCCTGTGGTTTACGTCGCTGGTGTCACGCAAAGAGAACCTGCCGGAGATTTATCGTGCGCTGGAAGCGGTTGATGCGGAGAAGGTCAGAACGATAGATATGGCGCAAGGCCAGAAGCAAAGCCGCTTTGTCGCGTGGAGTTTCCTTGATACCGCGGCGCGTACCCGCTGGTTACAAAAGCGCTAGGCTACTTCAACCTTTACGGATATCAATATTCGCGGATGCCGATCGCAACGGTATCCGCCTCACATCACCATTCGGCTCAGATTACAGCAGTGACGCCATTTCTTGCAGGATCTGTTCGCACCACTGTTCCAGCCGTTCATCACTGAGGTCGTATTGGTTCACTTCATCCAGCGCCAGTCCGACAAAGTGTTTGCCGTCGGCAGTCAGCGGTTTCGGGCTGGTGAATTCGTAGCCCTCTATCGGCCAGTATCCAACGAATGTGACACCCAGCGGCAGTAGTTGGTCATGCAACATACCCAGCGCATCAAGAAACCATTCGCTGTAGCCAAGCTGGTCGCCCATACCGTATAGCGCCACGACTTTGCCTTTGAGGTTTAGCGTCGCTAACTGACCCCAAATGTTCTCCCAGTCCTCCTGAATCTCACCGAAATCCCAGGTGGGGATGCCGAGAATCAGCGTACTGTAATCTTCCATACGTTGAGGGTCGACATCCTTAAGGTTGTGTAGATCCACCAGCGCTTCGCCCAGAATGTCGCGAATTTTTTCCGCTGCCATTTCGGTGTAGCAGGTGCTTGAGCCGTAAAACAGACCGATTTTCATATTCAGTTCTTTATAAACAATTTCTATCAATAAGGGCGCGTTCGCTTCTGATCACAGAGATGATCTGATGGGCGAAAGATGCCGCCGGATGTCGGTATTCTAAAAGGAGAACAGGAGTAAAGAAAGACGCAGTGAGGGCCGTAGCCCCCACCGAAGGGGATATTATCCCAGAGACTGGTGACGCGTTTCTTTGGTGAGAAGCAGTGCAATCAGCGTCAGCGACGCCATGGCAGCCAGATAAACACCGACGTAGAACAGGCCATAGTTAGCCGTCAACCACGCTGCGATATACGGTGCGACCGAGGCACCTAGAATCGACGAAACGTTATACGAGAATGACGCGCCGGTGTAGCGCACTTCCGTCGGGAACAGTTCCGGCAGCAGGGCACCCATCGGGCCGAACGTCAGTCCCATGATGCTCAGACCCAGCACCAGGAAGCCCATCACCAGCGCCTGATTACCTGAACCGAGCATATAAGGGAACAGCATGGCGAAGACGATCATAAGGCAGGTGATGGTAATCATGGTCTTACGGCGGCCAAAAGCATCCGCTAGATAGCCGGCTACCGGCACCATCAGACCAAAGCCGATCACCGCGATCATCAGCATCAACAGGAAACTGTTACGTGAGAAACCAAGCCCCTTAGGTTCTGGCGCTGTACCGTACGTCATGGAGTACACGGTCATGATGTAGAACAGCGTGTAGGTCGCCAGCATGATGAAGGTGCCGAGGATCGTGACTTTCATATGTTTGCTGAGCAGCGTGCCCAGCGGCATACGTACCTGCTTGCCGGCCTTGACCGCTTTGGTAAAGACGGGAGCTTCATGCAGAGAGATACGGACATACAGGCCAACCAGCACCAGCGCGGCAGACGCGACGAACGGCACGCGCCAGCCCCAGGTCATGAACTGCTCCTCCGTCAGCAGCCAGGACAACAGCAAGAAAGTGCCGTTAGCGAAGAAGAAGCCAATCGGCGCGCCAAGCTGGGGGAACGACCCATACAGCGCACGTTTATGGGACGGGGCATTTTCGGTCGCCAGTAGCGCCGCGCCGCCCCATTCACCGCCCAAACCCAGGCCCTGACCGAAGCGCGCCAGTGCCAGCAGAATCGGTGCAAAAATACCAATGGTTTCGTAGGTCGGTAACAGCCCAATCAGAACGGTTGAAATCCCCATGGTCAGCAGAGAAGCGACCAGTGTGACTTTACGTCCGACGCGGTCGCCAAAGTGACCGAAGACTGCCGAGCCAATCGGGCGAGCCACAAAGGCAATCGCAAAGGTGGCGAGCGACTGTAGCGTCGCTGCAGTCGGATCGCCTTGTGGGAAGAAAATGTGCGGGAAAATCAGCACCGCAGCGGTGGCGTAGATATAAAAATCGAAAAATTCGATAGCGGTGCCAATTAATGACGCAACAATCACTTTATTGCGTGAGTTTACGGGTGGTGCTTCCGCTTCGGCATCGAGAGTGGGAGTGATGGTGGTGGCTTGCATAATGTTTCTTTATTTTAACAACACGAACAGCCATTCTACGCACAGAAAAATCGGCTTTTCAACGTTGATTCAGTAAGGTCAATGCCAGTAGACGCGCGGCTTCAAGGAGCCTGTTCCGCTATATTGACGATACATAAGATATAATGTGCCTCGGCCTTATTTTTGCCGGAGAATGTTATGGCGATGTTGGTGTTCACGGAATATGTGAGATCGCGCACAATTCTGTTTTCGAGAGAATGCGGACTGGATGAAGGTGTAAAGTCGCCGCTTCATCGGCATACTATTACCAACCAGCGAAGAAGGACACGGCGATGCAAGAACACGATCAGGCGCTTATCGAACAGTTTCTCGATGCGCTGTGGCTGGAAAGAAATCTGGCAGAGAATACGCTGGCCTCTTATCGGTTGGATCTGCGAACGCTCGCGGAGTGGCTTGAACATCATGAAAACGGTTTGCTACAGGCTCAGTCGCTCGATCTTCAGGCGTTTCTCGCTGACAGAGTCGAGGGGGGCTACAAGGCGACCAGTTCAGCCCGCTTGCTGAGCGCGATGCGCCGCTTCTTTCAGTACCTTTATCGGGAAAAGCGTCGCAGCGACGATCCGAGTGCGGTGCTATCATCGCCAAAACTGCCGCAGCGTCTACCCAAAGATTTGAGCGAGGCGCAGGTTGATACGTTGCTCAACGCCCCAAGCATTGAACAACCGCTGGAATTACGCGATAAGGCCATGCTTGAGGTATTGTATGCGACGGGGCTGCGTGTTTCCGAGCTGGTTAGTTTGACGATGAGCGATGTCAGCCTGCGGCAGGGCGTGGTACGCGTGCTGGGGAAAGGCAATAAAGAACGTCTGGTGCCGCTGGGTGAAGAAGCGGTGTACTGGATCGAGTATTATCTGGAACATGGTCGTCCGTGGCTGCTGAATGGGCAGACGCTGGATGTGCTGTTTCCCAGCAATCGCGCACGGCAAATGACGCGCCAGACGTTCTGGCACCGCATCAAGCATTATGCGGTGCTGGCGTCCATCGACAGCGAGAAGCTCTCGCCGCACGTCTTGCGTCACGCGTTTGCGACCCATTTATTGAACCACGGCGCGGATTTACGGGTCGTACAGATGCTCTTGGGGCACAGCGATCTTTCCACGACGCAGATTTACACCCATGTCGCGACGGAGCGGCTGAAGCAGCTACATCAGCAGCACCATCCGCGCGCATAGGGATAACGTAACCACCAAGTCATGATACAGAGTAACAGGATGTTATCTGGCTGGCGGGATTTCCCGCTTACTATCACCGCGCATGGGTACAAGGCTATTTTGCTACGAACCATGTTGCGAAAACACAGGATTGATGAAATGAAAAAAGGGTTATTACTGCTTTCTTTGCTGGTGGCGACGGCGACTCATTTCGCCCATGCCGATGATGCTGCGATCAAGCAGACGTTAACGCGTCTGGATATGCAAGGGGCGGAAATCCTGCCTTCGCCGATGGTGGGTATGAAAACTGTCATTACCGATAGCGGTGTGCTGTACATCAGCGAAGACGGCAAGCATTTGCTGCAAGGCCCGCTTTACGACGTGAGCGGCACCATGCCAGTCAACACCACCAATAAAATCCTGATCGGCAAGCTAGATGCGCTACAAGAACAGATGATTGTTTATAAAGCCGCGCAGGAAAAACACGTTATCACCGTGTTCACCGACATCACCTGCGGCTATTGCCACAAACTGCATGAACAGATGAAAGACTACAACGCGCTAGGCATTACCGTGCGCTATCTGGCCTTCCCGCGTCAGGGCATGAAATCGCCGGCAGCGAAAGATATGCAGTCCATCTGGTGCGTGGCCGATCGCAATAAAGCGTTTGATAGTGCGATGAAGGGCGACGTGATCTCGGCTGCAACGTGTAAAACCGATATTGCCGCGCATTACCAACTGGGTATCCAGTTTGGCGTGCAGGGCACCCCCGCCATCGTGCTGCAAGACGGTATGGTCGTACCGGGATATCAAGGGCCGAAAGAAATGCTGGCGATGCTGGAAGCGCACAAAGCCTCGAAAAAAACCGGCGGTTAATGCTACGTGGATATGATTACCCAACTCCGCCGGCGTCCGCTGGCGGAGGACATTGATTTACCTGACACCGTTCCGCCTTTGCTGCGTCGCCTTTATGCGCAGCGCGGCGTGAAAGGTGCGCAAGAGCTGGAACGTAGCCTGAGTGGTTTACTCAATTACCGTTTGCTTAGCGGCATTGATAAAGCGATTGATTTGCTGCAACAGGCGCTCGCTGAAAAGCGCTGCATCGTCATCGTTGGTGACTTTGATGCCGATGGTGCCACCAGCACGGCGCTCGCCGTATTAGCGCTGCGCAGTATGGGCGGCGTGAACGTGAAATATCTGGTGCCGAACCGTTTTGAAAACGGCTACGGGCTAAGCCCGGAAGTGGTGGCGCAGGCTGCCGCGCTGGGTGCTGAAGTGATTGTGACCGTGGATAACGGAATCTCTTCTCACGCGGGGGTCGAAGATGCGCACCGGCGCGGTATCATGGTGCTGGTCACCGATCACCATCTGCCGGGCGAAATCTTGCCTGACGCCGATGCCATGATTAACCCCAATTTGCCTGACTGTCAGTTTCCCTCCAAGGCGCTGGCTGGCGTGGGCGTCGCGTTTTACCTGATGATGGCGCTGTTTGTGCGCCTGCGTGATAGTAACTGGTTTACGCAACCCATGTTTACGCAACAGAGGCTGGCTAAGCCGAATCTCACCGAATTACTGGATCTGGTCGCGCTGGGCACGGTGGCTGACGTGGTGCCGCTGGATGCCAATAACCGCATTCTGGTCGCTCAGGGGCTGAATCGCATTCGTGCGGGCGAGTGTCGTCCGGGCATTCGGGCGCTGTTGGAAGTGGCGAACCGCGATGCCAGCCAACTGGTCGCCAGCGATTTGGGCTTTGCGTTAGGCCCGCGGCTGAATGCCGCCGGACGGCTGGATGATATGACGGTCGGCGTTGAGCTGTTATTGAGTGACGATATTACTCAGGCGCGCATGCTAGCTAATGATTTAGATGCGTTGAATCAGGATCGTCGGGAGATCGAACAGGGGATGCAGGTCGAAGCGCTGCGCCTGTGCGAATCGCTGGAACGTACCCGCACCGAATTACCTTACGGTCTGGCAATGTATCATCCAGAGTGGCATCAGGGCGTTGTTGGCATTTTGGCATCGCGTATTAAAGAGCGTTTTCATCGTCCGGTGATTGCCTTTGCACCGGCTGGCGACGGCATGCTGAAAGGGTCAGGGCGTTCCATTGCCGGCCTGCATCTGCGTGATGCGCTGGAGCGGCTGGATACGCTGTATCCCGGTATGATGGATAAGTTTGGCGGACACGCGATGGCGGCAGGGCTATCGCTGCATGAAGATCGGTTTGAGGATTTTCGTCAGCGCTTCGGAGAACTGGTCGGCGAATGGCTCGATCCGTCTCAGCTTGAAGGCGTCGTCTGGTCTGATGGCGAACTGATGCTGCCGGAACTGGATCTGCTCTCAACGGCAGAAATGCTGCGCTACGCAGGACCGTGGGGACAGGCGTTTCCCGAACCGACGTTCGATGGCTGCTTCCGCATTCTGCAACCTCGCCTACTCAAAGAGCGCCATTTGAAAGCGATGTTTGAACCGATAGGCGCAACAGGCGCTGTGCCTCTGTTAGATGGCATCGCGTTCAATGTCGATACCACCATCTGGCCAGATCCCAGCATTAAAGAAGTGGAAATGGTGTACCGGCTGGATATTAATGAGTTTCGTGGTAAACGCTCGGTGCAATTGATGATCCAACATCTGTGGCCGCGTGAACCGAATACGGCGGGCAGAAAGTCTATAAAATAGGCCTTTTATCCGCTAGAATGGCGGGTTACACCATTCCGTTGTCAACGACTTAACGTAAGAATATAAAAAATCATGTTTGAAATTAATCCGGTAAAAAACCGCATTCAGGATCTGTCTGAACGTAGTGCCGTTCTTAGGGGGTATCTTTGACTATGATGCCAAGAAAGAACGCCTCGAAGAAGTAAACGCCGAGCTGGAACAGCCTGATGTCTGGAATGAGCCTGAACGCGCTCAGGCATTGGGAAAAGAACGTTCCTCGCTGGAAGCTATCGTCGATACCATCGATCAATTGACTCAGGGTCTGGAAGATGTGAACGGCCTGCTTGAGCTCGCGGTGGAAGAAGACGACGAAGAGACGTTTAATGAAACGTCGGTAGAACTGGACGCGCTGGAAAATAAATTAGGCCAGCTCGAGTTCCGTCGCATGTTCTCCGGCCAGTACGACAGTGCGGATTGCTACCTGGATATTCAGGCGGGTTCTGGCGGTACGGAAGCGCAGGACTGGGCCAGCATGCTGGTGCGTATGTACTTGCGTTGGGCGGAAGCCAAAGGATTTAAAACCGAAATTATTGAAGAGTCAGACGGTGACGTGGCCGGTACGAAATCCGCCACCATCAAGATCATCGGTGACTATGCGTTTGGCTGGCTGCGTACTGAAACGGGCGTACATCGTCTGGTGCGTAAGAGCCCGTTCGATTCCGGTGGCCGCCGTCACACCTCATTCAGCTCCGCGTTTGTCTACCCAGAAGTGGATGACGATATTGATATCGAAATCAATCCAGCCGACCTGCGTATTGACGTGTACCGTGCATCCGGTGCGGGTGGTCAGCACGTTAACCGGACAGAGTCCGCAGTGCGTATTACCCACATTCCGACCAACATTGTCACGCAGTGTCAGAATGACCGTTCCCAGCATAAAAACAAAGATCAGGCGATGAAACAGCTGAAAGCGAAGCTGTACGAGTTTGAGATGCAAAAGAAAAATGCTGAGAAACAGGCGATGGAAGACAACAAATCGGATATCGGCTGGGGCAGCCAGATTCGTTCCTATGTTCTGGATGATTCGCGCATCAAAGATTTACGTACCGGAGTGGAAACACGTAACACTCAGGCGGTACTGGATGGCGATCTGGACAAATTTATTGAAGCAAGTTTAAAAGCGGGGTTATAAGAATTCACATGGCTGAATCACAATCACAGGGTGCCGATCAGGCGCAAGATCTGAATAACGAATTAAAAACGCGTCGTGAAAAGCTGGTGGCGCTGCGTGAAACCGGGATCGCATTCCCGAATGATTTCCGCCGTGACAGCACGTCCGATCGTCTGCACGCTGAGTTCGATGCCAAAGAGAACGAAGAGCTGGAAGAACTGGGCATCGAAGTGACTGTCGCGGGCCGTATGATGACCCGTCGCATCATGGGTAAAGCCTCTTTCGTGACCTTGCAGGACGTCGGTGGCCGTATTCAGCTGTATGTTTCCCGCGACGATCTGGCGGAAGGCATCTATAACGAGCAGTTCAAGAAGTGGGATCTGGGCGATATTCTGGGCGCGCGCGGCAAGCTGTTCAAAACCAAGACGGGCGAGCTGTCCATCCACTGTACCGAACTGCGTCTGCTGACCAAAGCGCTGCGCCCGCTGCCGGATAAATTCCACGGTCTGGCCGATCAGGAAACTCGCTATCGTCAACGTTATCTGGATCTGATTGCCAACGACGAATCACGCAATACCTTCCGTATTCGTTCCAAAGTGATGGCGGCGATCCGTAGCTTCATGGTCGATCATGGCTTCATGGAAGTCGAAACGCCGATGATGCAGGTGATCCCCGGCGGCGCGTCTGCCCGTCCATTCATCACGCACCATAACGCGCTGGACATCGACATGTACCTGCGCATCGCGCCGGAACTGTACCTGAAGCGTCTGGTCGTTGGTGGCTTCGAGCGCGTGTTCGAAATCAACCGTAACTTCCGTAACGAAGGCGTTTCCCCGCGTCACAACCCTGAATTTACCATGATGGAGCTTTATATGGCGTATGCCGATTATAAAGACCTGATTGTGTTGACGGAGAACCTGTTCCGTACGCTGACGCAGGACGTGCTGGGCTCGACGACGGTGCAATACGGTGACCAGACATTCGACTTCGGTAAGCCGTTCGAGAAGCTGACGATGCGTGAAGCGATCTGCAAATACCGTCCTGAAACCAACGTTGCCGATCTGGACTGCCTGGAGAAAGCGACCGCGATCGCCCAGTCTCTGGGGATCAAGATCGAGAAAAGCTGGGGTCTGGGCCGCATCGTGACCGAGATCTTCGAAGAAACGGCAGAAAGCAGCCTGATCCAGCCGACCTTCATCACCGAATATCCGGCTGAAGTGTCACCGCTGGCGCGTCGTAACGATCAGAACCCGGAAATCACCGATCGCTTTGAGTTCTTCATCGGCGGCCGTGAAATCGGTAACGGCTTCTCTGAGCTGAATGATGCCGAAGATCAGGCAGAGCGTTTTGCTCAGCAGGTGAACGCTAAAGATGCAGGCGATGACGAAGCGATGTTCTACGACGAAGACTACGTGACTGCACTGGAGCACGGCCTGCCGCCAACAGCGGGTCTGGGTATCGGTATCGACCGTATGGTGATGTTGTTCACTAACAGCCACACCATCCGCGACGTGATCCTGTTCCCGGCGATGCGTCCGCAGAAATAAGACGCAGGGCGTAAAAAATAACCCTGACGTTGTCGTCATACTTTATTGAACCGGTGCAATTGCACCGGTTTTTTTATTATCGACAATGCAAAATTTTAGGGGAAACACGGGGATGAGGTTCCCGTAGGGATACCTCGCACCGTGGTAGCCCCGTGTATCTCGATCTCACCTCGATAGTATTATCATCTCATTTTACTTCCGCATTCTTGCCGTCATTCTGTGATTGTCGCCCAACGGGGGAAGATGCTATTTTCAGGCATTCATTCACTGCCGGAACACCCTCATGATGACGTACCGCGATGCCTGGTTCGAGCTGGCGCTGTTAACTAATGGCCGCAGTTTTCCACGACATACGCATGACGAGTTTGTCATCAGCGCCAATCTCAGCGGATTGGAAACGGTCTGGCTGGATGGAGAGACCTTTGTTGCCACCAACGATATGGTGACGACCTACAATCCCAATCAGCTACAAGGTAGCGATAACGCGTTTGATCGCTGGCAGTGCGCATCCTTGTACGTTCACCCACAGGCATTTGAGCATTATTTCCACCAAACCTTTCGGTTCTCACGGGGCTGGAATCCGTCGGCGCAGTTGGCGTCTGAGTTAAAACAGCTCGTCACCTCTGACTTGGACGATAGCACGCGTCAGGAGCGTATTATCCTGCTGCTGGCGGGGTTGATGGAAAATCAGCATCATGTTCCGTCTCAGGGACATGTCAAAGAAGCAGAGCGGATCACGCGGATTAAAGACGGGTTGCTGAACGATCTTAGCGATGTCCCCACGCTCGACCAGCTCGCGCAGCAGGAAAATCTGTCGGTCGCACATCTGGTGCGCTCGTTTAATCAGGCAGTCGGGCTACCGCCGCTGGCGTGGTTGATGCAGCGACGCATGTGTAAAGCGCGGGAGCTGCTGCGGCAGGGCGCTGCGATTAGTCAGGTTGCGGGCGATGTTGGGTTTGCCGATCAGGCGCATTTCACTAAAGCCTTCAACCGCTATAACGCGATGACACCGGGGCAGTTCCGCCGTATCAATTTTTGACAATACAGTATTTCCCTTGGGCTCTACACTCGCCTTATTGCTTAACGCTCGAAGGGAATACCATGCTGTTAGTTGTCTTCACGGGGATGCTGCTATCCCTGTCACTCTGTCTCGATCTGGGAATGGTCAATACCGCGATTATTAACCGTGGGCTGCGACACGGCGCGCGCTCGGCGTTTTATATCGGGCTGGGTTCCTGTTTCGGCGATCTGTTTTATGCCACGCTGTCGGTGCTGGGTCTGGCGGTGGTCTTTAACCTGACGCCCGTCCGCTGGGTGTTATGGATTGGCGGCGGGCTGATTCTGATTTGGATGACATTCAACATGGCGCGCGCGGCATGGCGTGACTATCAGGTTAAGCGCTTCGCCGACCTGTCTGCGACAGCGAATGCGGCGGATTTTACTGCCCCACCTGCCCGATATACCGAATTTCTCAGCGGCGTCGGCATGGCGCTGGCGTCACCGACGGCGTTACTGTGGTTTGCGGCGATCGGCGGCACGATTATTGCGCAGTCTACCGATGGCTCTGCTTTCATGATTACTCTGTTTCTGCTGGGCTTTTTCGTCGGCGGCGTACTGTGGACGTTTTTCCTCGCGGCGCTGGTGAAGTATGGTCAACGCCTGCTAAAAGAACGGATCTCATTCTATTGCAGCCTGATTTCTGCGCTGCTATTTGCTTACTTTGCCTGGCACGTCATTTCCAACGGCTATGAGACGCTGTTTCTACCGCTCTCCACAGCTGCATAACCGGCTAAAACATCAGCACTTTGCCGGGTTTTTTACTTGCTCGGCAACGGCATAGCGCTATAATGCCAGTCGCTTCTGTGTGCGAGTGTAGTTCAATGGTAGAACGGCAGCTTCCCAAGCTGCATACGAGGGTTCGATTCCCTTCACTCGCTCCAATCATACTTCTCTCATCGTCCACCCAAGTCCATCAAATCCAGTAACTACAAGGCTTTCCACGATTTCTCAGTCGTTCAGGGAAAACCCGCGTCTATCTAAATCTACAGCCTAGTGTGTATAGTTATGTGTGTAGGACATGAGGACATCTGAAATACTATACGCGTCACTCCAATACTCGGAGGTAAACTATACAGATGCTGCTTACAGGTTTTGAACTCAGCAGCGCCAAGGTCTACATTAGAAATGATGGTCATGGCCTCCCTAACCTAACGGACCGAAGGGACAGCGTGATTGTTATAAATTCATTAGCCTATTGATGTATCTGGCCGTTTATCTTTTATTGGCTTCAACACATCTACTCGTCTGTAAGCCCCGTTCTGCAAGGGATTGCCGGAACTGCTGTGCGTTCCTTTTCTCGCCTGATTTTTTACCACGTCACATAAAATAATAACGTGTCTTTAAATTCAAAGAGATAACGTGATTTTTGCGGGTTTCAAAACCAGAAAAAAACGGCAAAACTGAAAAATTTTATGATCCGAAACCGCAGGCGGGTGCGGTGTAGCGCCGATTTTGTGGTGTGAGTGTTTATTTGGTGTGGGTGAATGGAAAGCTGTTTTTTTTGCTAAAAAAACCATAAATGCCGACTAAGTATCTATCTTTGTGGCGATAAGAACGTGATCGCTTCGATCATGCCATGTGGGATGAAAGCCCAAACTTATGGGGTCGGATAATTCTACATTATCAGGATTGCCCCAAATTGTATCGGCTACAGCCTGCATTGCCTGGATATCACCTTGGTACACGTATCTTGCACCAGTTGCGTTGGTTTTAAATTCCAGTTTGCCATCGACTACGGTTAGGAGGGTGATCTCAAGGCTGCTTTCCTTAGGGATACCGAATAACCAAAGTAGCATTCCTGCTTCTGTTTGGTGTGTATCACTAATCACAGCGCCATAGTGCTCGATAATCGTTTTATATACAGCTGTTGATACACCGCCTAACTGATAGTCAGCATCAACGTAGGCTGACTCAACTTGAGGAATGCGGGTACCCAAATCAAGCGGTGGCGTTAACTCGAAAGATAATACATAACTGGCTATATGTTCGTCGGATAGTTCATCCTTAACATAAAGCATTGCCATTTCATTGTGGTAATCTTCAAGCAAAGCACGGTAATGTCTGCCACTCTTGCTGGTAAATTGCAACCAAACAAAATGACCGGAATCCATATCAATAGAATCCGGCCAGTATAAGGTTTTATCGTGTTCAGCTATCAAATTTGGCGACATTGATGCATGTGGCTCGACTGAGTAAAAAAGGACTCCAACGCGCGTTGAGAGAAATTTACATTCAAATTTTTCAAGTCATGCCAAAGAGAAGCTTGATTAACAGGGATCATCTGCCCATTTTTTTCAATGGTCACCTCAACAACTGGCTTCACTTTTGAATAAGTTGGCGTATTTTCCCAGTCTGAACGTAGCACCATAAGTACTGGTCGTTCTTTACGGTTTTTCATGCTTCTCACTTCAAAATCACCCAAAACGCCGGGTACAGAAAAACGCCCGATACGCTCAGTTCTGTTGGCGATAGTGTGCGGCGAATGTGTAATCATATTCTGCCCTCATGGAGTGAAGAGACTTGGTTATAGTTTAAACACAAAGATGGATGACGTCTACTGGTGTCTACTCGCGTACTCTGGTGTCAAGAGTACGCGAGTAGACTGTCTGTTTTTGTCTTGTAAGCAAACAGATTGCTCAGTTGCAGCAAGACATTAAACTACAGCCGAATTTCAGTAGCAGTGCGATGAGAAAGAAGAAATAGATGTGTATAGAAATATGAGTAAAGTACTTTTTATAATACATTAAATTGTAATAATTACATTGTCTTATATTTTCTATTCGATTCCCTTCACTCGTTCCAAGTTCTCTTATCTCATCGTCTACTCAAGTCCGTCAAATCTAGTAATAGCTGGGTTTATCACTAATCTTTCAGTGGGTTATATAAATTACTCGCCTATCTAAATCACTATCTCACCCTGCGGGATGCACTTATCAGCAATATCCGTTTTTTCTATCCTAACTCACTGACACACAATGAAGTTCAGCCACAGGAAAGTGTATCATTCAAATTTGCTTCTATTGAATGGGAGCATGTTATTGCAAGAACAAGCGCTTACATGCTTTGGCAAAATGTAGCCTATTGATATTATACTAAAGGCCGATTTACTTTCGGCCTGATTTTTTTGAACCATATTTTATGTTGATAAATATGATTATTACAATTGAAAACAACATCAGTTTCATCCAGTGTTCTGGAATAAACGAAACATAAAAAAACCATAATGCTATGGTTATAGCAACTAAAACCTCAGTGATTATAAAATTTTTTATCATATATTTTAATGTTTTTTTTAAATTCATTGCTTTATAACTCCATTAATTAAGTTGATTATTTCTTCTTCATTTTTATAATTTGTTAAATTATATGGTGAGAGGATTGGTTCTATTAAAAAGTATAACATTTCTAAATTTTGTGAATAAAATAAAGCATATAATGCGGGATTAATATCCCGTAAATGACGGGCTGACATGGCTGCTTTCTGAACTTTTCCGTAAAATGCTGTTACTGTTATAGCCCAATAAGATGTTTGATTTATTGTTTTGCGTAAAGATGCTTGGAAATTAAGCGTCGTGCTAATAAATTTAGCTAGTGCATATGATATTGATTATTTTATCGCCCTGTTTGTGGAAAATTCAGAAGCTATACCTAAAACTGCTTTGGCTATCTTTTTTTGTTTATTTTCATCAAAATCTTTCATTAAATTATCGATATAAATCTTCACCATATCCAGAATAACATCATCTCTTTTAAATACTTCTTTTATTGCGCTAACCATTCTGGAGTCTTCATACTGTAATTCTTGACATACATCGTTATATTTCTCAAAGAGACATGATGAATACCAGCTTGTTCTTTCCATGCCACTATATAGATCAGTTGTTAAACTTATTGAGTTGCTCTTTAATTTCTTTGTTATGTCATCTAAATGGGTTGCGAGAATTTTGTCAGATTCCATTTTGTATTTTAAATATTCTGATAGTTGCATGTTGTGTCCCTTTTATTAGGCCTGTTCTCTCCTTTTATGCAGATAGTTTACCCGAATAACAGGCATGACTTCAATGTATTTGCTGGGCTGGTAATTTGCATCCTACTAATTATAGAGTGAAAATATTGTTTTTTTAGAAAAGACGACAATATATCCTTATATAAATAAAATTTAGTAGTTGTCGAATGTGACGAAAGCTCGTAGCAATTAAACTACCGGCTCATGCTTGCCCTGATGTTGGACTGTATTTTATTTAAAATACACCACTCTTAATTCCACTTGCACTTGCACTTGCACTTGCACTTGCACTGGCACTGAACAAAGGGAAGAGATCACTTTTGTTCACTATCATTTACTCGGTTTCACCACCATCGTCGTCCAGTAGGGTAAATCCCAGGTACCGCCGAGACGGATCATGCGGCACGATCCTGTGATAGACATGCGGCTCAGTTGGAACGCTTTGCCATCCCATGTCCAGGCGTCATCACTCATACAGTCTGCGAGCCCGCGTCCTTTCTGTACCGAGGTAATTTCACCGTTTTCGTAACCCGTTCCACTTGGCGTGACGAGCTGTGGCTGAGTTTGCATGGCGTTATCGATGACCCAGTAGGCGTAGCCTTCGTTATAGGCCGCGCGCCAGCAAAGAGTACTGAGCAGCGACATACTGTCATTCAATGGAATGCGTTCAATCGGTTCTGCTTTTTGATAATCCTGCGGTGGGAAGCTGTCGCAGTCATCTGCCTTTAACGTCTTAAGTAGCGTTTTCTGGATGGCCGCTTGTTCTGCGTCTGTCAGATTCCGTGAGGGTTCCTGTTTGGTTGCTGCCGCGTAGATAACGGGGGCAGTTACAGCAGATAACTCACTGCTTTTATTTCCTTTTTTGGTGATGGCATCCGTTGTCCCGATGCGACCTTGTTTCTCATCCATCTTTAACAGTACCGCGTAGGCACCCGCGCCAGACAGTTCGGAAACGATGTCATTGTGGTGAAACGCCACTTTCCCGCTTCCTTTTAGTGCCTGTAGTACGAGGGGAATCTGTGTCTCATTGAGCTGCCAGAGGTTGTCTCCGGTTGAGATGAGTTGTCCTTTATCCACACCGTCAATGGTTAGCGTGAGTGTGGTGCTTTTAGGAATTGCCTGGTATACCTCTGCGAGTATGACGTCGGCCGTTATTGGCGTATTTTGCCCAGCATGACGCGTGAGAAGCAGTGAGACTCCGGGAATATCCCCCTCTTCTCCCGTGTACTTCTCTTCTGGCGAGTAGCCGGCAGCCCGACACGTTAGCGTGTTATCACAGACCACTTCCCAGTCTTTATGAAAGAAAGTGCTATCAGCGAAGGTTGTGGCAAACGCCAGAACAGGAATCCCCGTGATCAGTGCCGTTAGCATAGAGAGGCGGGAAGGGAAAGAAAAAGTCATTTTCTATCAAGTCCTTGATTACGCGGTAGCTTGCTGCCTGCCTATTTTCGCTGCCAGAAAGCCAGTCGCTTTTTTGGTATATGCTAAGATGTTAGCGTTAGACGGCGTAATATTGCGAATATTTCTTGTCCGACCACTCCTTTATTAAACGTGAATCGGGTATGATGCCGCTGCCGTTAGCCGTTCATCGGCTGCTCAAAAATCCCCTCAGTGTTATCAGCATGTTTATCCTGCTTTTTAACCTCACGCGCGATAACGGTCAGAAACGGTTTTCCACACAATTGAAACGATCCCTATAAATAAGTGTCATGATAGATGTAGCGCGATGAGAACGACTCTTTATGCGGTACGCTGTTAATCACTTAAAGACGAGTATCATGAAAATTAAGCAAACATTTACCAGGGCACTACTCCACCCGCGCTATTGGATGACTTGGTTTGGCCTTGGCGTGCTGTTTTTATTAGTTCAACTCCCTTATCCGCTACTGATGAAACTCGGGAGCAGTGCAGGTCGTCTATCCCGTATCTTTCTTAAACGCCGGGTGTCGATTGCCAGACGCAATCTTGAATTGTGCTTCCCTACGATCTCCGACGGCGAAAGAGAAGCGATGATCGACAATAACTTCGCTTCGCTCGGGATGGCATTGGTTGAAACCGGTATGGCCTGGTTTTGGTCCGATCGCCGCGTGCGCCAGTGGTTTGATGTTTCAGGGCTGGAGCATTTACAGCGCGCTACCACAAGAGGTCAGGGCGTAATGGTGATTGGTATTCACTTTATGTCGTTGGAACTGGGCGGTAGGGCGATGGGGCTGTGTCAGCCAATGATGGCGATGTACCGTCCGCACAATAATAAAGCGATGGAAATGGTACAAACCTGGGGACGTTCTCGTTCCAACAAAGCGATGATCGACCGTAAAGATCTGCGTGGCATGGTGCAAGCGCTAAAACGGGGTGAAGCGGTATGGTTCGCTCCCGATCAGGACTACGGCCCTAAAGGCAGCGTTTTTGCCCCGTTCTTTGCGGTGAAAAATGCGGCAACCACGAACGGCACATACACGATTAGCCGTCTCGCAAAACCGGCGATGATGACGACAGTGCTGATTCGCAAACCCAATGCCTTGGGCTATCAACTGGTGATTCAACCTGAATTACAGGATTATCCTTATCACGATGAACAGGCCGCGGCGTGTTACATGAATAAGGTGATTGAGAAAGAAATCATGCGTGCGCCTGAGCAGTATCTCTGGCTGCACCGTCGTTTTAAAACGCGCCCGGCAGGGGAAGTGTCGCTTTACGCCTGAGGACAGTGTGGATGTTGGATGTACGTTGTGTTAAATGACGTAAGCGTTTGAAATTGGATGGTGCTTCAGCGCCATCCAACATATTGGCAAAAGAGTCCTTACGCATGATGCACAAACAAAAATGGCTACCGGATGGCAGCCATTTTAGGGTGGTTAACGTACTTAAGTACGATTAACGGAAGATAGCGTGGGGGTTAACACCGCGATAGGTTTTGCCCAACGCTTTTAATATTTGATTGATTTTGCGGACAACGCGCATCTTTTTTATCCCCACGATTCTTAAATAATTATTGGTTGAAAGTACCAAAGTTGATGTTGATGTTTTCAAACATAGCGATGATTTTGTTCAGCAGTTTCATGGTCATTTCCTCAGTGGTTAGTTGATTTGTTTTCTGTGATGCTGTTCACGTTTTTAAGAATACTCGCACTGATACGGGGGGTCAACTTTTTTGTGATGCGAATCACAAAAAAATGAACATTCAGTCTGTGAAGAGTAAACCGCTGTTTTGATTTCCGTCTAAGAACCCTTTCTGCTTTTTCTTCATACTGACCCACTTTCAGCGAGTTGCCTGATTGAGCATTACCTGTACTGGCTTGGTGCTTCCTTAGACAGATGAAGTGAGATAGGTAAATTGTCTCGATTAGCAGTTGAAATAAGCGCGGGTGAAGCGGGATAATCACGCGCTTCACATTGCTTGGCGCCGTTTTGTCCAGCTTGTTTTAGTACCACCTGTTTAATACAGCGGTGTTTTATAGGTCAATATCTAGATACGACAACGTTTTCCTGCTTTTCACCCAGCGAGTTAATCGTTTGCGTGCGGGGCTATATCCTAAATAATTCGAGTTGCAGGAAGGCGGCAAGCGAGGGTCAAATTCGTCGGGAACGAATTTGACCAGCCAAAGGCTGGCCTTCGGTGAGAGACAGGATGTCTCTCATTTAATCCCGATGAGCTTACTTGAGTAAGTGATTCGGGTGACTGAATGCAGCCAACGCACGTGCAGCTTGAAGAATGACGGGTATATACGGTTCATGATGCGCCAGCGATGTTGGTGCATTCGCGGGGCAAGGCCGCAGGAACCGTCAAAATCGATCTTAAATAATAATGGCATTTCAGGGGATACCACCATGTCAAACACCACCCGTCAGGCAGGCTCGCAAGGCACGCTTGATGCTTTTTTCAAAATCACACAGCGCGGCAGTAACGTGCGTCAGGAAGTGTTAGCTGGCCTGACGACGTTTCTGGCGATGGTTTACTCCGTGATTGTGGTTCCGAGTATGCTGGGCAAGGCTGGCTTCCCGCCTACCGCCGTGTTCGTTGCAACCTGTCTGGTTGCCGGGCTGGGGTCGCTGCTGATGGGATTATGGGCCAATCTGCCAATGGCGATTGGTTGCGCGATTTCGTTGACGGCGTTCACCGCGTTCAGCCTGGTGCTGGGTCAGCAAATTAGCATTCCTGTCGCGCTGGGAGCGATCTTCCTTATGGGGGTGCTGTTCAGCATCATTTCTGTCACGGGCATCCGCTCCTGGATCTTGCGTAACCTGCCGATGGGCGTGGCGCATGGCACGGGAATTGGTATCGGCCTGTTCCTGCTGATTATTGCCGCCAACGGTGTCGGTCTGGTGGTAAAAAACCCCATTGATGGCCTGCCAGTCGCGCTGGGTGATTTCACTTCTTTCCCCGTCATTATGTCTCTGCTGGGGCTGGCGGCGACTATCGGTTTAGAGAAACGTCGCGTACCGGGCGGTATTCTGCTGGTTATCATCGCGATCTCTATTCTGGGGCTGATTTTTGACCCGAAGGTAAAATACGCGGGCTTCTTTGCGCTGCCGAGCCTGACAGCGGCTGATGGTTCGTCGCTGATCTTCAGTCTGGATATCATGGGCGCATTGCAGCCGATGGTTCTGCCGAGCGTGCTGGCGCTGGTGATGACTGCTGTGTTCGATGCCACGGGGACGATCCGTGCCGTTGCCGGACAGGCGAACCTGCTGGATAAAGACGGGCAAATCATCAACGGTGGTAAAGCCCTGACCGCAGACTCCGTGAGCAGCATTTTCTCCAGCCTGGTCGGGACGTCGCCGGCTGCGGTTTACATCGAATCCGCAGCGGGCACGGCAGCCGGTGGTAAAACGGGCTTAACGGCAACCGTAGTCGGTGTACTGTTCCTTCTGCTGCTGTTTGTGTCTCCGTTAGCGTATCTGGTACCGGGCTATGCCACTGCACCCGCGCTGATGTACGTCGGCCTGCTGATGCTGGGCAACGTCTCCAAACTGAACTTTGATGACTTCGTGGATGCGATGTCTGGTCTGGTCTGTGCCGTATTCATCGTGCTGACCTGTAACATCGTGACCGGTATCATGCTGGGCTTTGGCGCGCTGGTATTAGGCCGCATCTTCTCTGGTGAATGGCGCAAACTTAACATCGGCACCGTGGTGATTGCTGTCGCGTTAGTGGTGTTCTACGCTGGTGGTTGGGCGCTGTAATCCTTTCCAACAGACCTTCTGGCACCGTCCAGAAGGTCTGTCATTCCTCATCTTTCCTTCTTCTCTCATTACCTACGCCAAACACGATTTTATGTGCCTTTTTATTGGCTTTAGGTTTAAGTTTTTTGTGTGATAATCAACTTGGTTATTAACCTCGGTTTTTCGGCTAAAAGTCTATTTTCATACCGAGCTAAATGCGTTAGACATGGAAGAGCAGTTTACTCGCTAACAGGCAGAATTTTTTGATTTAGGAGTACGTCTAAGGAAAGCATGGAAATATTTTTTACGATTCTTATTTTGACCCTGGTTGTATCCCTGTCTGGGGTTGTTACCCGCATTTTACCTTTTCAAATCCCTTTGCCTTTAATGCAAATCGCGCTGGGTGCCATCCTTGCCTGGCCTCAGTTCGGCTTGCACGTTGATTTCAATCCCGAGCTGTTTATGGTGCTCTTCATTCCGCCGTTGCTGTTTGCCGACGGCTGGAAAACACCGACGCGTGAGTTCCTGAGGCACGGTCGTGAAATTATTGGTCTGGCGCTGGTTTTGGTTCTGATTACCGTGGTGGGCATCGGCTATTTCATCTACTGGATGGTGCCAGGTATGCCGCTGATTGCAGCCTTCGCGCTTGCCGCCGTGCTGTCGCCAACGGATGCCGTTGCGCTGTCTGGTATCGTGGGTGAAGATCGTATTCCGAAAAAGCTGATGGGCATTTTGCAGGGCGAAGCGTTGATGAACGATGCGTCCGGTCTGGTGTCGCTAAAATTTGCTGTCGCGATTGCGATGGGCACGATGGTGTTTACGGTTTCCGGTGCCACGCTGGCGTTCATGCAGGTGGCGCTGGGCGGTCTGCTGGCGGGCGTCGGCGTGACCTGGCTATTCGGTAAATCGCTGCGTATTATCAGCCGCTGGAGCGGTGGCGATGCCGCAACGCAGATCGTGTTGCTGCTGCTGTTGCCTTTTGCGTCGTATCTGATTGCGGAACACATTGGTGTGTCGGGCATTCTGGCCGCGGTAGCCGCGGGGATGACGATGGGTCAATCGGGTGTCATTCGTAGCGCGCCGCTGACGATGCGGCTACGTGCGAACGGCGTATGGTCGATGTTGGAATTCGTGTTTAACGGCATGGTGTTCATCATGTTGGGCCTGCAATTGCCGGGCATTCTGGAAACTTCGGTGACGCAGGCTGAACTGGATCCAACGGTTGAAACCTGGATGCTGTTTACCGATATCGCGATCATCTATGGTGCTTTGCTGCTGCTGCGTTTCTGCTGGCTGTGGGTGATGAAAAAATACAGCATGCACATCCAGAAAAAGCGCCCGATGATCTTTGCTGAGTTTTCCACGCGCGAGCTGTGGATTGCGTCTTTTGCGGGCGTGCGAGGGGCGATTACGCTGGCGGGCGTGCTCTCTATTCCTCTGCTGCTGACGGACGGCACCGCGTTCCCGTCACGCTATCAACTGGTGTTTATCGCCACGGGCGTTATTCTGTTTTCTCTGCTGTGTGGCGTGCTGGCGTTGCCGTTTCTGTTGCGTGGTGTGGTGGTCGCGGACAAGACCGCGCATGCTAAAGAAATCCGCATGGCGCGTATGGCGGTGGCAGAAGTGGCGATCAAAAGTATGCACAAAATGGAGGAGCGTCTGGCCGCCGATCGGGAGGAAAACATTGATGAGCAGGTGCTGAAAGAAGTCAGTGCGCGCGTCATCGGTAATCTGCGCCGACGGCTCATTGATAAAGACGACCCTGAAAATGGCCTGCTGATTGAGAATCTGGAACGGCGTTTTCGCCTGACTGCGCTGAATTCTGAACGTGCAGAGCTGTATCACCTGCGTGCCACGCAGCAAATCAGCAATGAGACGTTGCAAAAAATGCTGCGCGATCTCGATCTGATGGAAGCGCTCCTTATCGAAAACGAGTAAGGCGCGGTGAGGCGATCCTCGTTACCGCGTTGATTTCTTTCTCTTCTCTATCCTTTTTCACCCTCCCCATGGCGTAAGTAATGGGGAGGTTTTTTATGCGTCCAGTCTAAGAACGACGTCAGGCGATTGTAAACTGCTTGTCACTAAATGATAATGATTGTTATTATCTGTAGGACTTTTCTCATAAGTGAAAAGCAGAGAAGTAAAAACCAGAGAAGTAAAAAATTAGAAGCAAAAAACGAGAAGCAAAAAACGGCCCGCACGGTATCAACATCGTGTGGGGTGAATAGCTGTTTGAAGGACCAGATAAAATAAACGGACATTAACCCTGAATTAATTAGGTAATAAGCCACGTTTATAGGGGAAAATTATGCGTGTATTAGTGGTTGATGATGATTCTGTGCTGTGCCATTGGCTGGGGTCTAAATTACATTCCCACGGCCATTCTTGCCGAATGGTGCACGATGGCGCACACGCATTAAAAGCAATCAAGGATGAAGTTTATGATGTCGTTCTGCTGGACAGAATGTTACCCATCATGGATGGATTTACGGTATTACGTGAATTACAAGGCTCACGTCATCCGCCTATTATGCTGCTCTCGGCGCTGGATCGTGATGTCGATCGGGTGATGGGCTTAGAGCTTGGTGCGGAGGATTATCTCGGCAAGCCTTTTAATTTTAATGAGCTTAGATTACGTCTGGATATTATGGCGCGGCGCGGTAAACACCATGTCGATAATCCTTCCATGCTGACCTTTGAAGACCTGCAGCTTGACCGTATGCAGCGTATTGCATGGCGCGGCGGTAAGCGTATCGATTTGACCGATAAAGAAATCAAATTACTGATTATATTAATGGAAAATCCGGGGCAGGCGATTACGCGTACGATGCTGTTAGAGCGCGTATGGGGCTACAATTTTGATCCGCAGACCAATCTGATCGACGTTCATATGTCAAAGCTGCGGGCAAAAATTGATAGAGGCTTCCCGCATCCATTAATTAAAACGCTAAGAGCGATGGGCTACGCACTAGGCGCGGTAGATAAGGACAAAACCGATGTTGGCAGCCACGCTGAATAAAATAAAAATAAAGAAGCTCGGGCAGCGCTGGCAGGTAAAAATAAAACACTGGCAATTACTGGGGGCAAGCCAATACCCTGGCTTTTTATGCACCTCTAATTTTCGCCAGGCAATAACCATTGTTTTTCTGTTCTTATTGATGATGCTGATGTGTATTGTCGGCTTCAGTTCATTAAGTGAAACGCTGATTAGAACGCATGTCCGTGAAGTTATTCTGGGTAATATTTACGACTACTCGATGCAGTCGCGTTTAACGAATGTCGATAGCCTGATTACGCAATTACGGCAGGATAATCGAGCGAAAGGGGATGAATTACCGCTGTTTCTGGTGATGGATAAACACGGTGATATTCTGTATCACAATCATCCCTTAAAAATGCATCCTTTACCCCCCTATTCTACCAATACGCACCCTCTGGAAATCCGACAGCATACCGATTGCCAGATGGATGTCAGCTGTCTTAAAGCCGAAATTTCCACCCCAGACGATCCTAATCTGATCGGTTTGTCCGTGATGTTAGATGACGGGGGCGTGCTGTTTACTGCTTACAACATTCGACCCATGTTAGAGCGGGTGAGGACAATCCCGCTTGTGGCGGGGGCGGGACTGTTTGTCGTGCTGCTTTTCTGCCTGTTTATCAGCCGTCATTTCAGCTTACGCCGCTTGCGCAGCGTGGAGAAAATCCGTGCAGCGCTACATCGCTACAGCAGCGGTGAGCAACAGGTGCGTATGCCGCTGTCGCCTTACGACGATGATTTTGACAGCCTGAGTGCCGATATTAACCAGAATCTGGAACGGATTGAGCGCTTGATGGAGCAGGTGCGCAGCACCTCCAGCCATGTCGCGCATGAACTGCGTACGCCGCTGACGCATCTGCAAAATCGCTTGTTCAACCTGACGGAGCGGGCAGGGCTGGATAACGACATTCGTGATGAGTTGAATCTGGCGGTGGGCGAGGTGCATAAAATCCTCGGGCTATTCCGTACCGTGATGCGTATCGGTGAAATCGAAAGTGGGCGCTGTGTACACCAGTTTGAGAACATTGAAGCACGCCAGTTGCTGGAAGAAATTGCCGAATATTATCAGCCGCTGGCGGAAGAGCGCGGCTGTCGCTTGAAGATTGAAATAAAAGCCGGTATTCAGCTCTTTGGCGACCGAGCGCTGTTGTTTCAGGCGCTGGCCAATCTGGTCGAGAACGCGCTGAAATACGCAGCACAGGGAAAATACATCACGTTGAGCGTGACGCTGTATCGTGGCTGGATCGCCCTGAGCGTTGCTGACCGCGGTCCGGGCATTCCGCCTGCGCTGCATGCCAAAGCGCTACAGCGTTTTCAGCGGCTGGATACTTGGTTTCAGTCCGGTTACGGGTTGGGATTATCTCTGGTGCAGGCAATTACCGACCTGCACGGTGGCAAACTCTATCTGGACTCCTCAGAGCCGGGCCTGAACGTTTATCTGTGCCTTAATCGCTGCTAATCCTCTTTTTTTCTTGATGAATACGATGCGTGGTGAGTGGGTTTACCCTGCTTACCGCGACTATTTTTTTCTTGATCGCTTATGAATATCCCTGCAAAAAACATGAATATTTATTAATTTCTCCTGCAATGTAAATTGTTTTAATTATTGATTTATATTGATAATTTTTTGTATGGAAAGATTAACGAATATTAATGTTCCACTGCTTGCTCTGCTTGATAATAAGTCTCATTATTAATCTTATTATCATCATGGCTCCCCCCGAATTTCTGAGTAGGTCATGATTTCTTTGTCTGCGGATTAGAGAGTCTTCCCATGAAAAATATTAAAGTAAAACTGCGTTCTTTCCTGCGTGACGAGAGCGGTGTAACGGCTATCGAATACGGCATTCTTGCAGCGGCAATGGCAGCAGCCATCGGCGCGATTTTCGGCGGCGACGGTATCTTCGTGAAAGCGCTGAATGAGAAATTCAGCCAAATCGCCGATCAAATCACCGGTACGGGTACCAGCGGCGGTACATCCGGCGCAGCGAAATAAGTACGGGATGGCGGATTACGCGCACTGGCCGCAGACGGCACTTCTGATGGGGTGCCTGCTGTGGTGTATCAGTACCGACCTGTTAGTACGCAAAATTACGAATCAGGCGGTACTGATTTTATTGCTGGGCTGGCTGTTTTTCAGCGCTTCACATGTCCTGCAATCCGGCGCGTTAGATATGTTGGCACTACAGAAAACGCTCTGGGCGCTGCCAGGCGCGGCGGCAGTACTGGTTGTGGGTTTTTTGCTTTTCCTCACCGGCAGATTAGGTGCTGGGGATGTCAAGCTGATGAGTGTGCTGTGCCTGTGGGTTGGGCAAGGACACCAGATCGTTTTCGTCATGGTGACGGCGCTGGCGGGCGGTGTTCTGGCGCTCAGTTTGCCGCTGCTGAATACCGTACCCACAGCGGTGGCGATGGGCATTCAAACTACCAACCGGATATTCAAGAGTCGGTTGCCTATGCCACCCGCGCTGCCCGCCGATCTTTCTCAAGGCATACCTTACGGCGTCGCCATTGCGTTTGGCGCGATGTATGTCCTGATTTTTCCCTTGTTTTAATTCTGTCGCAGCTTTAAGACACATACGGCTTAGGTAGGCAAGTTGAAATGAAAGTGAACTCTACATACGTACTGTCAGGCGCGCTCGTTCTGGCAGGCATTGTTGCGCTGATGGTGCGTAGCCATCTCTCTTCTGAACCCCCTGCGCCGCCTCCGATTGTGGTTAAAGCACCGGAAAAAACGGCTGTTTTGGTGGCCGCGAAAGATCTGCATCCCGGTGACTTTCTGGATTCATCCTCCCTGCGCTGGCAGGAGACAGATGAATCGGTTTCTCGTTCATTTAACTTTGTTCGCGGTAAAGACAGTCAGTCGCTACTGTTCGGCTCAACGTTGCGTGAAACAGTGGCAGAAGGTGCGCCGTTAAACAGTAATGTATTAGTAAAGCCTAATGAGCCGGGCTTTGTTGCTGCTGTGCTGCGTAAAGGGATGCGTGCTATCTCCGTTCCTACCAGCGCTATTGCGAGCAATGCTGGGTTAGTGTCCGCTGGCGATCGTGTTGATGTGATCCTCAGCATGAAACGAGACGATCAGTCAGAGCTACCTGCAAGCCGTAATCAGCCTGTTGTGATGCCGCTGCTGGCATCACAAACGATCGTACGCGATTTACGTGTATTGGCGCTGAACGATAAAACCGGTACGCCGATATACCCACGCTTTGATACCGCGGAAGACGGTACGGTGCTTGATGCCACTGCCAAAAGCCGTGAGTCTGCCGTGCGTTCTCGTCCTGCAACTTATCAAACCGTGACGCTGGAAGTGACGCCTCAGCAGGCTGAAGCGCTGGC
Source organism: Pectobacterium quasiaquaticum (assembly GCF_014946775.2). Classification (NCBI taxonomy): domain Bacteria; kingdom Pseudomonadati; phylum Pseudomonadota; class Gammaproteobacteria; order Enterobacterales; family Pectobacteriaceae; genus Pectobacterium; species Pectobacterium quasiaquaticum. The sequence goes on from NZ_CP065177.1 coordinate 736,567, forward strand.
AGTTGCCAAAGAACTAGGCATTCTGCATTTGGCACTGCGCAGTGCCGATCTGGATGATGTTGTCGATCTGGCCACAGGGCGACCACATGTGACCACAGTTCCGCTGGCGACCGATATCTACGGAGCGCTATCTGCCGGATCCGGCGGACACAAAGTGAAAATCTATCGCGCTGAGCAAAAAGACGTGGTGACGTTCCCCTCCCGATAGGAAGAACACGCCATCTGACAGCCTGCGGGGTGCCGCAAGTTGCTCATGGAACAATAAAGCCCATTACGGAATTAAGTAAATGACGATGTTTTCGCTGTTTTTGAAATCGGACTTTCGGGGTACGTGCAAACGATTGCTGGCCGCTGGCCTGTTTAATGCAGTATTGCCTGTCACGCTGACGACGATGATGTCGCCTGCGACCACGTTGGCTGCCGGTGTATCGGTAGCGCCAGTCACCGATGAGGTGCGACTGACCGTGAATCAGGGACGGTTACTGCACCTCAATGCGCTGCCGGACAGCGTGCTGGTGGCCGATCCGAATATTGCCAGTTTTGAACTGCCTTCACCGGGTAATCTATTTGTCTACGCTAAAAGCGTCGGCACCACCACGCTCTACGCGATGGATGAAAATGGCAATGTGATCAACGCCATTCGTCTGGTGTCTGAGCATGATTTGAAAGCGCTGGGTGAACGCATGAAGCGTGAATTCCCCGGTGCGGATATCCAACTGGAAGCCTCGATTCCCAGCGGCGTGATTGTGCGCGGTAGCGTCGATACCCCGCAGGATGCCAAGCGCGTGATCGACAGCATACAGGCTTATATCAGCGCGTCCTCCGGCGGCGGCGGGCAGGGTGGGGGAGGCGGTGGCGAAAGACTACCTGGCTCCAGCGAATCCTCTGGCAAAGTGATCAACCAGCTAAAAATCAAAACGCCTTCGCAAATCAATATTCAGGTGCGTGTAGTGGAAGTGTCCCGCAAGTTAACCAGTGAACTGGGCTTCAACTGGGCGGCATCACTGAGCACCGGTAGCGGCAACATGACCGCAGGCAGCGGATCGCGTCTTAATTTGTTCAACGCCACGACCGGGAGATTTGCTAACCCAACAGATTCTGGCTTCCTGAACTTCGGCCGTTCCAGACTGAGCGGGTTGTTAACCGCGATGAACCAGCAGGGCATGGCGACCGTGTTGGCTGAACCTAACCTGACGGCGATGTCAGGGGAAACCGCGGCGTTTGCCGCAGGCGGGGAAGTGCCAATCGTTCTGATCACCAACAACAGCGTCAGCATCGATTACAAATCCTATGGTGTGATTCTGCGCATGACGCCAACGCTGCTGTCAGCCAATCGCATCAGCCTGCACATTGCACCGGAAGTCAGTGAGCTAACCGACGTCGGTTCCGTACAGCTGGAAGGCGGATCGCGCATTCCGGCCTTAACCGTACGCCGTGCGGATACCACGGTAGAGCTAGCCAGTGGCCAGAGCTTTGCGCTGGCGGGCATGCTGCGTAGCGCCGGTAGCCAGACGATCAACGGCGTGCCGGGATTAAGCAGTGTCCCGATGTTTGGCCGCCTGTTTGAAAGCGAAGCCACCAGTCAGGAAGAAACGGAATTGGTGATTATCGCGACCGCCTATGTCGTTGAGCCGGTTAACGCGGGCGATCTGCAGACTCCGGGACAAGGCGTGAAAATGCTGGATTCATCCATGCCGCGCTCTGCATCTATCGGCTATCTCTACTGAGTCCGCGAGGGGCAATAAAACATGAAAACGATCAACAACAGTTACCCTCTGCTTCGCCCACTGCACCTGCGTGCAGCGGTGCTGACCGCCGTTGTTCTGCTGGCAGGATGCGGATGGAATAAGCCGATTAACGACGTGCGTATGCAGCGCTTCGATCAGCCTGGGCTGCAACCGATTGCCGTCCAGCCTTCATCGGTATCAGTACCGTTACTGGTTGCACCGAACGGGCGCGGGTTCCTGCCGGAATCCCTGAAACAGCTGAATATCATGCTGAAGGATCAGGGACGGCTCTCCGCACAGACGCTGACGCTTATCCCGCACAGCACAAGCGGTGAGCAGATGGCAGGGCGACTGGCTACCGTGCTGAAAAACGCCGGTGCTAATCCACAGAATGTGAAGCAGATGCGCCGTTCTACGGCGAGTGGACAGAATGGCGATCTGGAAGTGATCTCCGAAGCGCTGGTGGTCAAAACCACCCGCTGCACGATCAACGACCCCAATCAACTGATGGTGAAGCCCTATGAGGCAATGGGTTCTCTCGGCTGCGCCACGCAAAACAATCTGGCGATGATGGTCGCCGAACCACGCGATCTGATTCAGGCCAAAGCGCTGGATAGTGCGGATGGCGTGGCGGCGGTCAATAGCATCGAACGCTATCACAAAGATGAGGTGAAAGAGCTCATCGACATTAACTTTGAAGAAGATTAAGGGCGTGACATTCCATGAGTGAAATTACCCCTAACGATGGTGAAGAACTGGCGCTGCCGCTGGTGGCGTTCGCCAATGACGTACGCGATGTAGCCGATATCGGCGATCTCTTTACTCGCCTTAAACAGCCGGATGTGCCGGTGATGTCCGGCGGTATCGCTGCGGCGCGTCAATGGTGTGAACTGAATGTCCCGCCACGTATTTTGCTGGTGGATCTGGAAGGGGCGCACTGGCCGCTTCCGGCACTCGAAGAGCTGCTGAGCGTCTGCGGCCCCACCAGTCAGGTGATTGCGACGGGCAAAGAACAGGATGTCGGCTTATACCGCGCCCTGCTTCAGGCGGGCGTGGTGGATTATCTGGTGAAGCCGTTCACGCTGGATCTGCTGGCGGCAACGCTGGCGAAGTGTGAAGGCCAACAGGCTGGACCGGAATATGCCCGCATGGGCAGGACGATTGCGGTCGTCAGCGCCAGCGGCGGAAGTGGTGCCAGTACCGTGGCGATGGGGCTGAGCCGCCTGCTGTCCGGCGAGCGTCATTTGCCTGTGGCACTGGTGGATTTTGACCGTCGTAACGGCGACCAACTGCTGTTACATGGGCAAACCGATGACGCGGGTTTGGCGGCGGTGTTGGGAACGCAGGAACTGGATACCCGACTACTGCAACGCGCCATGCTGCGCGTGGATACCCGTCTGCACCTGCTGGCACAGAAGCCAGAGCTGGGAGAATTGGCCCCGGTTGACGTCGATAACGTGCTGAATCTTGGCGGTGCGCTGTGCCGCATGTTCAATCAGGTGATTTGGGATCTGCCCAGCAGCTACCCGACCGGTGCGCTCGATGTGCTGACCTACGCGGATCTGCGCATCATCGTGACGGAATTGATGCTTCAGGATGCGCGTAATGTACGGCGCGTGCTGAATGAGATCGGCGACGAAAGCGAAGGGCAACGTCTGTTGCTGGTACATAACCAGAGCCGTTTTGCTACGACCGCGCCGTTGAGCCGCGATCAGTTCGAACAATTTACCGGCCGGAAGATTGATGTCGTGCTGCCGAATGCGGGCCACGCGTTATCGCAGAGCCTGACGCTCGGCGCATTGAATCTGGCCGCGGCACCTGCTTTCCAGCAGGGATTACGTCAACTGGTCGATCTGGCCTGCGGCGTACGCGCCAGACCAGCGGAAAAACGCTGGTTCTCGCGTTGGTTAAAACGTGCCTGATGATGTTCAGCGTTCACCGTTTTTCAAAGGGTTACAGACTGTTTTTTGGGGTTCAGGACTATGTTGATTCGCAAGAATAACCTGCAAAAAAGTGAAGCGGGAAAAAGCACGCCTCAGCCTGCGCCTGCTGCCAATGTAGCAGAACTGAAAACGCGCCCGGCTGCGGAGAACCGCACACAGCCTGCGGTGAATACCTCTTCTGGATCGGCACCGGCTGCCCGCCAGACGGACAACCGAAACAGCCAGCGTCGGATTATCCGCGCACAGCTCTACGATCAGATCGACGCGGGTAAAGCGGCGATGATGGGACGCGACAAGCTGTTAGTGCAGATCGAAACGGTGATCCGCCGCATCTGTGATGAGCAGCGCTTGCAGCTTTCTCGTCAGGAAGAGGAAACCATCGCCGCCGAAATGCTGGATGAGATGACTGGGATCGGGCCGATCCAGCCGCTGCTGTCGGATGACACGGTCAACGATATTCTGGTCAACGGTGCCGGTCAGGTGTTTGTCGAGCGTTTTGGCAAACTGGAACTGTCGCCGATTACCTTCATTGATGAAGAGCATGTGTTTAACACCGCGCAGCGTATTGCCGCCGCGGTGGGTCGTCGCATCGACGAAGCCAGCCCGATGGTGGATGCACGTCTGCCGGACGGTAGCCGCGTCAACGTCATTACCTATCCGCTGGCGATCGACGGCACCACGATCTCGATCCGTAAATTTATGCGCCGCAACCTGTCGCTGGAAATGCTGGCAGAGCGCCGCTGCATGTCCTACGCGATGGCGGATGTCCTGAACAAAGCGATGCAGGCGCGCGTTAACGTGATCGTCTCGGGCGGAACGGGGGCGGGTAAAACCACCTTACTGAATGCGCTGTCGCAGAAGATCGGCAGTACCGATCGCATCATCACCATCGAAGATGCCGCCGAGCTGCAATTGCAGCAGGAGCACGTGGTGCGGCTGGAAACCCGTCCTGTTAGCGCCGAAGGTACGGGGCGCGTCGACCAGCGCGATCTGATGCGTAACGCCCTGCGTATGCGCCCTGACCGTATCATTCTGGGCGAAGTGCGCGGCGGCGAGAGCTTTGACATGTTGCAGGCGATGAACACCGGTCACGACGGTTCGCTGTGTACGGTGCACGCCAATACCTCGCGCGATGCGATACAACGTTTGGAAAACATGGTGATGATGGCGAACATGCAACTGCCGCTGATGGCGATCCGCCGCCAGATCGCCAGTGCGGTGCACCTGATCGTTCAGATCGAGCGTATGCGTGACGGCATGCGCCGCGTGGTGTCCATTACCGAAGTGTGTGGCATGGAGAACGAAGTGATCCAGCTTCAGGATCTGTTCAGCTTCAACATTCAGGGGATGGATGGACAGGGTCTGTTGACGGGTGACTATGTTCAGCACATTCAGCGCCCGCAGTTCTACAGCGATAAAGCGCATCTGTTCGATGCGCAGTGACGGGCAGAGGAGACGCGATGAGTGATTTACGCCTGAATCTGATCACGTTGCTGGTGTTTGGCAGCGTGCTGATGCTGCTATTGGCGGTCAACGCTTGGAGAAAATCACGGCAGCAGCGCATGCAGCGTGAACAACGCTGGCAGCAGATTTTGAACGAGGTCAGCCCGTCGGCCGCCGCCGTAGCGTCTGATTCCATTCTGCGTGATGAGATCAGAACGCCGCTGATGGGTGTCCCGGTCATTGGGCGCTGGCTGGCGATCCTCTGGGCGCAGATGACGTTCATCGGCTGGAAAAAGAACCTGCTCCAGCGCTCCCTTTCGCTAGGGGCGGTGAGCCTGATTCTCGGCATGATTCTGGGGCAACGCACCCTGCTGCCGCTCACGATGGGGCTGATATTTACGCTGATGCTGTTTATCAGCATTGGCATGCTGCTATTCCGTTCGACGCTGCAAAAACACCTGAAAGCGCTGCGCGAGAGCCTGCCGGAAGCGATTGATGCCATTACCCGCAGCTGCCGTGCTGGTGTGCCGGTGGCGAATACCTTCGCGATTGTCGCCGAACACCTCACTGGGCCGCTGGCGAATGAATTCAAGACGATCGATCACTGGCTGAGGCTGGGGATTCCGCTGCGTCAGGTGATCCAGGCCTCGGCAACACGGGTGCCGATGTCCGAATACCGTTTCTTCGTGGTGATTTTGATCATCAATCAGGAAGCGGGTGGGCGACTGGGGGAAACGCTGGAGCGTCTGTCCGCGACGCTGCGTGAACGTCGGGAACTGCAACTGAAAGTGCAATCCAAAACGTCTGAAGCGCGCGCGTCCGCCAAGATTGTCGCCGCACTGTTCCCCGGCTGTCTGGCTTATCTATACATGAAGTCACCGGAGGATTTCAGTTTCTTGTTTTCCGATCCGGTGGGAACGTCGGTGCTGATTTATGCCTTGTGCAGCGTCTCGGTCGGCATGTTGATCACGCACGTGATGGTTAAGCGAATAGGGTAAAGGGAGAGCCATTCATGACTGTTTTTGACGATCCCTTACTGCTGCTGGCGCTCGTGCTGATGGTGGCTGGGATTTACCTGGCACGTACACAGCATAAAGCGCAGCAATACAAGCGGTTGGAAATTCGCATGCGTGGGCATCTGCCCGTTGCCTCTGCAGAGGTGGCTTCTCAGGAAAATATTCTGAGAGGCCAGGGAACCGCATTATCCCCTTGGTTAGAAAAAATCTTGCAGCCGGTTGCCACGCAGGGCGAACGTCTGTCGGGATCGGATCGCGATCGCCGCAATCTGCGCCGCCTGCTGGATCTCGCTGGGCTCCGCCGCAACGAAGCGGTGGGCTGGCTGGTCATGGGAAAATTTGTCGCTGGGGCGCTGTTCGCTATCGCGCTGGTATGGGGATGGTTACCACCCGCTGACCGTGCAGGCCTGACGGGCGTTGCGGCGGGGCTGATCGGCTTCTTTGTCGGTTCGATGGTGCCGGAATGGTGGCTGAAGTGGCGTGCAGCAAGCCGGGGTGAAAAGCTGGCGCGTGCGGTGCCGGATGCACTGGATCTGATGGTGGTCTGCGCCGAAGCCGGCCTGCCTATCGGACGCGTGTTGCAGGTGGTATCGAAAGAGCTGGGGCTGTCTTCACCGGAAATGGCGGATGAACTGCACTACACCGCCGCCGAATTACAGATCCTGTCGGATCGTACGTTAGCGATGAAGCATCTGGCAGAGCGTACCCGAGTCAGCGAGATCGAAAGCATGGTGGCGACGCTGATTCAGGCGGAGCGCTACGGTACGCCGCTGTCTCAGGCGCTGCGTACGATCGCGGATGAAAGCCGCAAGACGTTGATTCTGGGGCTGGAAGAGAAGGCCGGTAAATTGCCTGCGCAACTGAGCGTGCCGCTGATGGCGCTGATCTTGCCACCGATTATCGCCATTATGGCATCGCCTGCACTGGTGCGTGTGATCCGCCTGCTGGCGCAGTAGTTTTTTATTTGCAAAACATTGATTTTAAAAAACATCGACTCCCTCTATGAACTGGGAGTCGCAACGGTTACAACCGATGGAGTTATCGAAGATGGTCGATCTGGTAGCAAAACTTAAGCGCGGCGCGCCCATGCTGGCACTGCTGATTGTCAGTACCGTGCTGGCGGGATGCGGCAGCTCGATGGCGATTAAGGGCAGCAAAGATGAAGGCCTGCGTTTGGCACGTCTGCTGCGCGATCAGGGGCGTGTTGAAGCGGCGACGGAAGTGTACGCGCGCCTCGACAGCCGCGATGCGCTGAAAGGCGCAGAGATGCTGGAGTATGCCAGCGTGGCGGCTCTGGCGCGTTCACCGCAGCAAACGCTGGAACTGTACGGACGAGCACGTCAGGCGCTGGGTGGCGATACCAACAAAATGACGCCGGAAGAAGCGCTGGCGGTGTGTTTGGGAATGGGTCGTGCGCAGCTGGCATTAGGGCGAAATGCGATGGCGCAAACCGACTTTGCCTGTGCGCTGAAAGCACAGCCGAATGACGCGGGCGCACTCAATGGAATGGGCGTGGTGATGGATGCCTCAGGCAAACACGCCGAAGCGCGTCAGCTGTTTGAAAAAGCCTTGCAGATAAACCCGGCAGATGTCGCGGCACTCAATAATCTGGCGCTCTCATGGCTGGCAAGTGGCAACGCAGACAAGGCGATTTCTCTGCTGCGTTCGGTGGATGAGAGTAATGCAACCGGCAGATTGAATCTGGCACTGGCCTACCTCTCTGGCGGCAGAGACGCTGAGGCGCGTTCGGCGCTGGCGACCATTGCACAGCCACAGCGTATTGATGGCCTGATTGACGAGCTGAATCAACGTTTACAGCAGATGCAGCAGGATAAATCCCGTGGTGAAGCGCTGCTGTTATCCAGCCGTCAACGCCTGCAATTGAGTACGCCTGAGTAATGGCGTGGCTGCGTAATCTCGGCCTGTGGCGTGATAACGGCGTCGTGCAAAGCAGAGTACGACGCATCGTGCCGCGCCATGAGCGCCACTGGCGCAGCACGCGCGGTGTGATCGCGACGGAAGTGGCGTTTCTGGTGCCGGTGGTGCTGGTCGGGGTGATGATGCTGTTTGAACTGGCGCGTATCGGGCTGGTCATTGCCGCTGGAAGCGCCGCGCTGGACAAAGCCGTGCAGGCTTTCCGCCTCGATAATCTCGCATCGGACAGCGCGGAACAGATGGGAACCCGTCTAAAGGCGCGCATGGTTGAAGCGGGATACGGCTACCTCAAGGAAGACGATTTAACCGTCAGCGTGTTGCACTTCGACAATCTGAGCCAGCTTGGCGGGCTGACGAACGGCAATGGCAGTCAGGACAACCCGAACGGTGAGGAAACGACAACGCTGCCGGTGTGGTCCGTGACGGTGCAGATTAAAAAGGCGTTTATTACGCCGCTGCCGGAGGTGTTAACGCTAGGGGACACTTTCCGCTATCAGTACAAACATGTGTTTGGGACGGAACTGCGCAATGACTGATCGTTTACTGAAACCCAGTCGTTTACTGAAACCTAGTCTTTTACTGAAAACCAGTCGTTTCCTGAGCGGGATGCGCCGCTTCTGGTTTTCTCGCCGAGCTTCTACCGCGGTAGAAACGGCGTTAGCGTTCCCGATTGTGTTGGCGATTGGGTCGCTGTGCGCGGATATCTACACCGTCGGGCTTGAACGTACGCGCATGGAACAGCGTGCGGGCGCTATCGCATCAATATTAGCGATGCAGCAGGAACTGGATGAAAGCGGACTACAGGGGTTGCTCGAGACGGTGTTGCCAACGGAAGGTTTAGGTAATTACCAGCTATTAATTAGCAACGTGCGCCAGACCGGTGAGCTGCACTGGCAGTTGAGCAGAGGCACGGCAGAAGCGCTGTGTACGGAAAGTGAAACGCTGCCTGGTGAAGAATATCTTCCTGAATTGCCGGAAAGAGACCGCGAAGAGGGCAGCAAGAATATCTCCATGATCGTGGTTGAGATCTGCCGTCAGGGAAAGGATGTGGGTCTGCTGGGCGGCCTATCGCTGGGCGGGCTGCTGCATGCATCGTCAGTCAACCGGGTCGCTATCGACGTGGTTGAGCTTGATGAGGTACTCAGAAAAGAGGCCGGTCTAGAAGAAAAAGATCAATAGCGACGGATTTTATACCGGACATTTTTATACCGGACATAGAAGCGGCAAATAGACCGCAAACGGCAGCGAGCTTCTCGTTACTGTAATAATGAAACACTTAAAAATTTATAGGCATATGAGCAATGTCGTTTTTATTTTCCCGTTTTATGGGCGGGTTGAGTACGCGCTGAATCCAGGAATACAGGATAGGAAGGAATGAAAAAAACCTTACAGAACAGAAGAGTAAAAAAAGACGCTACCGGAATTACTCTGTTCTGGCGTGAACGCTTGTCTGCCTTTATGCATCAGGAAAAGGGCGCGGGCACCGCATTCTATGCACTGGGTGCGATGGCGTTATTGGTGACGGCGGCTTTTATTGTTGATACCTCCACGGCAACCGGTGATGCCACGCAGATCAAGCGCGCGACGGATGCCGCTGCGCTGGCCGTCGGGCATCAGGCGACCATTAATGGCGAAGAGTATAGTCAGGAAGAGACCAATAAGCTGGCGTATGACTACGTCAAAAATAATCTGGGGATGAATAGTGCTCTGAGTGAAAAACTGGCAGCAGGTGACGTGTCCGTTATTGAAGGGCGCAACAGCGAGACGCGTAAAACTTATACCGTCACCGTCGCCTTCGAAACCAAGCCCAGTTTGCTGAGCCTCGGGGCGAGGAAACAAGAAGTATACTCGACTGCCGAAGTCATCAACCGCCCGACCGAAATTGCCTTTGTCATGCCGGTGACGGGGGATATGAGTGAGGGGGATATCCGTTCGCTGAAAAGTGTTAGCCGCAGTTTCGTTGAGCGGATGCTGAGCAGCGCAGACGGCAAACGTGACAACCTGTGGCTGTCGCTGGTGCCGTACAGCCAATCGGTGAATGTGTACGATGCGGAAGACGCCAACCGGATTCGCCGTTGGTCTACACCGAGTGCACTGAATCCGCCAGAACTGCGTTCACTGTTTGCCAGTGGTGTTGTCAGCAGCTTGGTCGACCGTCGCTTCCCCGATCGTCGTGCCAATTTGCTGTGTATGTATCGCGGGTTGGGGCGGGAAGAAAACTTCTTTTGGGATGAACCGCCCGTTGGGCAATTTCGTGTGTACTACCGTCACGATTTGCCGCAAAACGGTAGCCCCGGCGCACCGCCGATCTCCTGGCGCGGCCCCAATCCCGATCTCTATCCATGGAATAACGGTTCCGACGCAGTCGATACCCGCTTTATCGTCGCGGACAAAGGGTGTCCGAATGCTGCACTAATGCCGCTGACCAATGAAGAAAGTAAGCTGAATCAGCGTATCGAACAGTTTTCTGCCCGCTTCAACGTGAACTACGCCATCGGTATGTCGTGGGCGGGCGCGGCGCTGTCGCCCAATATGCGCGGCTCAGACGGCTGGGGTGATGCCACGCTGCCGCTGGATTTCAATCTGGACGGTAACGGTGATGGTCAAAAAGTGATCGTGATGATGGCGAATACCGTGGGCGATTGGTTCGACACCGACAGCTACAACTTCAATCGCAATGCATTCAGTGGTCAAACCGGCTCGGATCCCGCCCGTACCTTTGCTGCGCAGCGCTTCCGCGATCTGTGCGCTAGCTTCCGCGCGCGCAACATCAAATTTTATTTTGTCGGCATTCGTCCCGGCGATCCTGAAGACTTTGGCCGCAACCTGTTTGACCGCGAAGCGACGCCGGGCCTGCTGGTCTGCACCGAGGGTGAAAAACGAATGAGCTTTATCGATGGTGCAGGGTTCGGTGCTGAGGGCGTTGAGGATCAATTGATCCGACGTCTGGATCGTATTGCCGGCCAGATCGAAACCGAGGGCGGCTATGTTCGGCTGGTTGAATGACCGCTGAAGGTAGCCAGGAATGACGCGATTTGCCCCTTTCATTACAGGACATGACACGATGACTTTTTCCCGCTCAAAATCTGGTTCAGGCTTAACGCGCACGCCGCGTCAGGCGTGGGTATTGGAACCGCGCATGATGTTTGATGCCGCTGCTGTGGTCACGGCAGTGGATGTGGCGGCGACCGTCGCGGCAACGGACACGGCACCTGGCGTTGATGCCACACCGGTTAAGGCGACAGTCACCATCACCGATTCCAGCGACAGCTTCCAACCGGTCGATCTGTTCAGCGATGTTCACGTGTCAGCAGATAAAGACGGACAAACACTGAAAGATTTGGTGATTACCGTCAACCGTACGGGCGCGAATCAGGCATTAGTCATTGACGGTAAAAGCATCGCGCTGGAATCGGGAAGCGGAACGACACGGGCTGACAGTGATGGCTTCTCATACCGCGTGGCCGTGAGCGGCGACACCACGACGGTAACCGTGAATATCGACGGTTTTACCGACAATCTCGCGGATACCAGGGCATTGATTGACAGTATTGCCTACCAGCCGCTGGATAACACCGTGGCCGGCGGCGATGTCGTGGTGACGCTGAAAAGCCTGAGTGATGAAGGCGGTGATGATACCGATACTGCCGAGCTGAATATTCATTCCACCGTTACTATCGACAGTTCCGTCAACGTTGCGCCGGAATTGTTCGGGGGAACGTTACAGGAAGCGGAATCCTTTGCCGCCGGATCTCTGTCAGGCTCTACAACGATCGCTTACTCCGCGGATGGTAACTATGTTTATGCGGCAGGGTCGGCTAACACCCTTTCTGTCTTCTCGGTCGATACGTTGGGGCGATTGACACCACAGCAGAGTGTGGTGGTTGAGAATTTGGGAGCCGTCAATCATCTGGTCGTCAGCGGCGATGGCAAGTCGGTTTATACCCTTTCTGGCAACGGCAATCTGATGCAATGGAGTGTTAATAGTGATGGTGTGTTGACGCATACGGCAACGGTCTCGGTTGGCTCAGGTTCAACAGGGGGGCTGGCGATATCAGGTGACGGCGCTCAGGTCTACGTGGATGCCAGCAACGATGTTAGCCGGATCGTGTACGTCTATAGTCGCAGCGATGAAGGTGCGCTGACACGTGTGCAAACCCTGGATTCACTGCGTAACAGTGTGATCGCGACGTCTGGCGACTATGTTTACATCGCTCACGCGGGGGGGACATTCCTCGATTCACACGAACTGAAAATCTACCAGCGCAGCGATACTGGCGTATTAACGCTCCTCGACAGCGTTCAGCTCAGCCACACGGGGTTTACGTTCATTGAGTATGCCGTTGCTGCGTCGAAAGATGGACAATTCGTGTATCTGGGCGATCCAACGGCAAACACGATATCCATCTATAAGCTTGACGGTAATGGCAAGCCGTCGCTCATCAACACGATATCTAGCGGTAGCGTAGGCAGTATGGCGCTGGATACCGATAAAGCCCTGCTTTATGCGGTGACGACCGATGGCACGATCAACACCTATGCGGTTGCGACAAATGGCAACCTGACGCTGACGGGACGTGTTAGCGGCAGTACTAACGGCAGTGATATTGCCCTGTCTGCAGACGGCAATTCCATCGTGGTTTCCGGTAACGGCCTAAACCGTTATACGTCAATTCAGACGCAAATTCGTGGAACGGAAACCACGATCGCATCCGGACTGACCTTCTCTGACGCCAATTTCGACAGACTGGCCGATGGCAACGGTGATTACGGCTCGGCGCAACTGGTGTTGTCCCGAGACGGTGGTGCATCAAGCGAGGACGTATTCAGTTTCCGTGAAGGGAATAACCTGCGGCTGGATAATGGACAGATTCTTCAGGGCGATCATGCCATTGCTACCTTCAGCCAGACTGGTGGTGTGTTGACCGTTGCCTTTCTGCCCGGCGTGAGCCGGAGCGATGCCAATGCCGTTCTGCGTCAAATCACCTATCAGAATACGGGAACGGTGGCTAACGGCACCGTGGTGAGGCTGACGCTACATGCCAATGACGGAAAAGCAGACAGCCAGCGCGTGAGTCTGGATGTGTTGATCACTGCCAATACCGCGCCTCTACTGACGGCGACGGTCGCACCGCTTCCGGTCTATGACACCTCTGCTACGACGGTTAACGTGTTCACACAGTCACAGCTTGCGACCGGTGAAGCCGGACAAACCATTCTTGATATGACGCTGGATATCGGCGGGTTGGCGCAGGCAGCGAACGAATTCCTGATTGTCGATGGTACGCGTGTGGATTTGACCCAGGCAGGAAGTGGCGAGACGAGTAGCGGTTACACCTATACCTACACGCTAAATAACGGCAACGGTACGCTGACGGTGCACAGTAGCACGGGCATGAACGCGGGAGCGGTGCAGGCGCTGGTAAACGGCATCGCCTATGTTAACGATACGCCGCAGGCAACCGTGGGCACCCGTACCGTGACGCTGGCCAGTCTGCGTGACAATGGCGGGACGCAAGGCGAAGGACGCGATACGGGCCACCCTGACATTACGGCGACCATTCAGTTGGCAATTAACAACGCGCCCGTCATTCAGTCGGATAGTGACGTTGATCCTGCATTGTATTACGCGGATGGGCTGCTTACTGGCTATAACAGCTCCGTCAGCGGCATTGTGCTGTCTGACGACGGTCGCTCACTGCTGGTCATCGGGACAACGTCGACCAACTACAATGGTGATGCGCGGGTAAGCCTCTACCAGCGCGACCCGGATACAGGGAAACTGACATTGTCTCAGAATCTCGCATCGGGTCAGGATGATGGCGATGCAAGCAACGGCCTGGAAATCAGTGGGCTGGTGGGGCGTGCCGCAATTTTTTCCGCTGATGGTTCAACGGTGTATCTCAGCGCTGACTCGGCCGTGCTGGTCTTCACTAAGGATGCCACGAACAATACGCTGAGCCTGAGTGAACGTATTGAGGGACCGTCCGGCAACGTATTGAAAATGGCTCGCTCGGACGATGGCAAGAGCCTGTATGTCTTAACGGTCAGTGGGCTGCACCATTATGCGATTGGCGATGCTGGTGCTCTGAGCGAAGCCAACGTCTTCACGCAGGTTGATGGCACCACGCCGATTGGGATGGCGGTGAATGCTAGTGGCACGGTGTATGTGCTGGGTAATGCGGGTCGAATCACGATTTACACCACGGATGAAAATGGTGGACTGAACTACGCCGGCCAGTTAGTGCGTGATGGCGTTGCGCTGACTTATACCGATAGCGCGGGTGTTCAGAAAGCCGCAGGTACACTGGAGAGCAGCAACGAGCTTAACCACGCCAACTCCTCATTTACCGTCACCGATGAGGGCTATCTCTACATTGTGACCAGCAATGTGGGCAACCGCCTGACGGTACTGCATTACGATGTTACTGAAAACACGGTCAGCCGGGTTGAGGCCCTGACGTTTATCAATAACAGTCCGTGGGGGGTGACGGCCTCTTCGGACGGCAAAACGCTTTACGTCGGTAACAATCTCGGTGCAGTTGCCGTGTATGCGATTGGTGCCGATGGCACGCTAGCGCAAACGGGTACGCTGACGGTAGGGCGACCGATTACCACGCTGACATTCTCCGAAGATGGCAAATCGCTGTATACCGGCGCACGCTTTTTTAATACCGGTGTGATGATGTCCAGCGCGCTGGCTCATGCGCCTTATAGCCAGACGGCGGATGCCCGGTTTGCCACGAGCGTCACGTTGTCAGACCAGGATCTGGACGCCGCTGATGATTACAAGGGCGCGACGATTACCGTTGGTCGTAACGGCGATGCATCGGCAAATGACCACTTTGCTTTCCAGAACGGCGGCGATCTGACGTTATCTGGCAGCGAGATTCAGTATCAGGGCGCGACAATCGCCACTTTTAGTGTGAATGACGGCACGGCGAAGATTGTCTTTACCGGCAGTGTTACTAAAGCGGTCGCCAATCAGGTTCTGCATCAGGTGACTTACCGCAACGGCGGCGACACGGTAGGCGCAGCCATTCCGATGAAGGTCAACTTTAGCGATGGCGCTAAGGAGACCAGCCTGCTGTTGACACTGGTGCCGAACAAGCCGCCAGTGGTGGAGAATAACGCGTACGTTCCACCGTCGGCGACAGCGGGACAATCGTATACCGCAGAACTACCAGCAAACCTGTTCCGCGATCCTGAAAATGGTGCTTTGACGCTGCAGGTCAACGGTCTTCCTGCGGGATTAACCTTCGATCCCGAAACACGCACCATTTCCGGTACGCCAGCGCTCAATGGCTCTGGAACCTTTACGATCAGCGTGACGGCGAGTGATGAGTCGGGCGCACAGGTGGAGCAGACGCTCACGCTAACCATTGCGCCCAACCCTGAACAAGTCCCCACGATTGGCGGTGAGTCTTCCACGCTGAAAAACGATCAATCTCTGCAAGACTTGTATAATGAGGTCATCGAAAGGAATCTGATGGCGGGGGTAAAAGACACCGCGCTGTCTGCTGACGGTAAAACCCTCTACGTCGTGAGTTCACCGGATGGTGGCTCAGCGGTACTGAGCGTCTTTGTGCGCAATGCAGAAGGGAAGTTCACTCTATCAAAAGTATTCCCTCATTACCGAGAGGTATTTAATAACGATACGCTACAGAACGACAGGTTTATCGACAATCCCTCATTAGCAGGGGCGTCCGAGGTGACCCTGTCCTCTGATGGGCAGTACCTGTATGTGGTGGGCAGTGAAGGCAACACGGTCACTCTCTTCCGTGTGGGCAGCGACGGTGAACTGACGCAAACGGGTGTTCTGGATCAGGCTGCATTGGGCGGACGTTCGCTGGATGTGCGTTCCCACATCGTTTCTCAAGGCGATTATCTCTACCTCACTGCTGCCCAATCTGACAGTGATAATGACAGCCGGAGCGTGCTGGTGTTTAAGCGCGAAGCGGACGGCAAACTGACATCGGTTTCTCAGGCTAATAATCTGATTGGGGCGAGCCGTCTGGTGGTTGATCCGACTGGGCGCTACCTGTTTGTTTCCGGGTCAGGTAGCACAGTCGGCGTCACCGCTTTCAGCATTGATGCGCAAGGTACGCTGGCTCAGGTCGGTCAGATTAGCGGAGCGAGCGAGTATTACATTAACGGACTAGCGCTGTCGCCCGATGGCAAAACGCTGTATGCAATTCATGCCGATGTGGGGAATTACACGCTCAATACGATAGCGGTGAGCGCCAATGGGGTGCTCACGCTGGTATCGACAACGCCAATCACCGATGACGGTGGCGATACCGGCGAAGCGCTGGCGACCGATCTGGTGGTGTCCGCTGATGGTTCGGCGCTATTCGTGATCGGGAAGAACATCACCCTCTTCTCCCGCGCTGAAGATGGTAGCCTGGCGCTGAAACAGACCATTAAGAGTGGTGATAGCGCGCTTGGCACCGGTTTCTTTGGGCTGCAAAACGTGGAATTGAGCGCAGATGGTAAGCAACTCTATCTGGTCGGTGGCGATCAGGTCCTCATACTGAATATTGGTACGGCTGAGGCTGTTTACACCGAAGGCAATGATCCCGTTGTGTTGCTGCCGTCAGGCCGCCTGTCCGACCCGCAGTTTGATGCCTTGAATGAAGCGAAGGGCGACTATAATGGTGCCGTCATCACGGTGGGTCGAGAGAATGGCGGGCGGCCGGAAGATGTCTTTGGCTTGAAGGCGGATAACGGTTTAACGCGTGATGGTGACACTATCCTAAAAGATGGCGCGGTAATCGCGACCTTTACCCAGGTAGATGGCGCATTAACCGTGACATTCACGGCAGCAACAACTAAATCCGATGCGCAGAATGTTCTGCGTCAGATTACCTACCAGAATACCAGTCAGGATCCTGAATTGGCGGGTTCGTCACCAATTTTCACTTTCAGCATTCGTGACAATGACAATAACGTCGCTGACCTTGATATCACCGTCAATCTCGTCGGAGTGAACGATCCATCAACGTTGACGACGACGGTGCTGAATCCACAGATTCCGGGCAACGGCGAGTTCGTTAAGCTGTTTAACGATACGCATATCGACACCATTGAGAGCGGGCAAACTATCTGGCAGGTGGTGCTGACGTTTGATGTGTCAGGGCCTAATGAGACGATCAGCGTCGATGGCAGTACGATCGTGCTCGAAAAATCTAACGGTACACCGCGCACCGCCAGTGGGTTGCAATATTCTGTTGGGGTGAAAGACGGTAAAGCAACGGTTCTCCTGTACGTCGGGAAAGACGGTAGTGGCACTGCCGCGATCATTGACAGCATCGGCTACAACTATCTGGGTAGCGACGCTAGCGGGGAACGCCACGTTACCTTGATGATCAAGGAGAATAACTATAGCGGCAGCGCACCGGAAACCACGTTAGAGCAGGCAATTACCTTAACGCTGGTGCCTGCGGCAGAAACCAATACTGCGCCAGTCATTACGGTTCCGGGCATCACGCCGACGTATACCGAGCGTGCCGATCCTATCGTGCTGGCACCGGATGCGACGGTGTCCGATGCGCAGATGGATAAGCTTAACGATGGCAAGGGTAACTACGACGGCGCGACGCTCAAGATTACGCTGGGTGACGGCAAAACGGCGCTGGATAAGCTTGGTGTTAACGCGGGTAACGGCCTGACGCTATCCGGCGATACGCTGCAAAAAGACGGCGTTACCATCGGTCAGGTCAGCAATAAAGACGGTGTGTTGACGATCCGCTTTAACGCGAATGCCGGCACCATCCCCACCACGGAAGATGTGCAGAACACGCTACGTCAGGTTACCTACGCCAGCGACAGCCATACGCCTGCCGCGCAAGTGGCAGTGACCGTTACGTTGTCCGATCGCTATCTGGAGTCTCAGATTACGGCCTTATCGGTGGCGGTTACCGCGATCAACGACACGCCTGTCGTGGCGAACGATCCGGTGCTCTCCGCCGATGAACTGCGTCTGGTGAATACCTATACCGCGATTAGCGGTCTGAGTACGGTAACGGCGGCTGCTCGCACAACGGACGGGCTGGCGCTGTATGTCAGCGATGATAAAGGGGCGATTGCCTTATTCCAGCGTGATGCGAACAGCGGCGAATTAACCTATGTGCGGACCTTTGCCGCCGCTGAAGGCGTGACAGGAATAAGTCAGCTACAGGTTTCCGCCGAGGGCAATAGCGTGTATGCACTGCGTGCCGACGGTAACGCGATTGTCTGGTTTAGCCGCGATGCCGAGGGCAATCTGGAGCATAAAGAAACCATCATTGATAACTACGATATACATAAAAGCAACCTCTACGGCATCAAAGGCATCACCCTGTCTGATGATGGTAAGACGCTGTATGTCATCAACAACTACAACCTTCTCTGGTTTACCCGCGATACGGCCACAGGCAAGCTCGATTATGCTGGGCTTATCGAAGGAAATATGACCAGCCCGCCTTATCTGTGGGCCCCGACCAGTATTCTCAGCCGCGGCAACTTGCTCTTTGTCACCACCGATCCAAGCAATGGCGCGACGGTGATTGTTTATCAGCGCGACGATAGCGGCAAACTGACGCCGTTGGGACATGTCCGCGGCTTTACCGACGCTGCAGGCAATACCGTACAACTCTCAGGGCTGGAGCAGATAACGGTCAGTGCCGATGGTCGTAGCATCTTTGTTGCTAACGCAGAGCATATCGATGCCTTCACGCTGGATACCGCTACGGGCACCTTCACACATATTGCTCGCGTCGCGGCAGAAGGCACGGTGAGTGATATTGCCCTTTCTGCGGATGCGCGGGTGCTGTACGTCACGCAAAGCGACGGTGCGCTCACTCGCTATGTGTTGAACGACCAGACGCTGACAAAACTCGATACGCTGAAAAACGCGGGTACGAGCTTCGCTCATCTGCTGCCGGTTGACGGTGGTCTGATTGCGCTTGGCAACGGTGTGTCGGTGCTGGATGAAGTCTCTCGTCTACCGGTTTATCGCGTCGATGGCCCGGCAATTATCGTTGCACCGTCTATCGTCCTCAGCGATGCGGAACTGGATGCATTGAACGGCGGTGCGGGAAATTATCAGGATGCTTCAATCACGCTACAGCGTGGTGAAACGGCATCAGCCGGCGATCGCTTCGATTTTACTGCGGGCAACGGTTTCACCTTAGCGAATGGCGTCATTAGCAACGATGGACAAGCGGTAGCCACCTTCACGCAGGCAGACGGCAAGCTCACCGTGACCTTCACGGCTGCCCTTTCCCGTGCGGATGCGACAGCGATGGCTCGCCAAATTAGCTGGGCGACGAGCGCCCCGCTGACGGGGAATGCGACATCGCTGACGCTGGTGCTCAATGACGGCGTAGCTGATTCTGCTGCGCAGGTGCTCGGCGTTACGCTGTCGAGAGAGGTGGACTTGCCGCCGGTGGCTCATGCTGAGCAGTTCACGCCGCCAACGGCACAGGCTGGCACCAACTGGTCTTATACCTTATCGGGTACGTTATTTACCGATCCTGAAAATAATGCGCTGACGTTTACTGTTAATGATGCGCAACTGCCAGACGGCGTGCGTTTTGATAGTGCAACACGGACGTTCAGCGGCACGCCGTCAGCCGCCGGTGTGTTCAACCTGACAATTACCGCCACGGACAGCGCGGGTAACGCGACGCCGTTGAATGTGGCGCTGACGGTCAATGCCGCTTCAACGCCGGTTGATCCGGGAACGCCGGTTGACCCTGGCACACCAACAGAGCCAGTCAATCCCGACAACACCACCACAGCGGCACCGGTGATTCTGGTGCAGCAGGGTGTGAGCCTGCCTGTTGATTCGAGCGAAAGAGATCGCGACCAGCCGCTGGGGGCGATTGTCGCCGATTTGTCTCGCCCGGAAGCGCAGCCGCTACCGAACAACATCGTTACCGAACCTGTGCGTCAGCGCGATGCCGACACGGCACGTCAGTCGGATGCCCCTTGGGTGCTCGATCCGGTGATGTCATCGCTGATGCCAACACTGGATCAGGTCAACTTCTCTTCGCGCGCTGAAGCGTCTACACGTGATAACGCCGCGCTGCGTCCGGCTGATTCCAACCTGTTCCTTAGCGTGCGCGGTCAGACAACGGCGCTGGAGTCGGCTTTCAGCAGCGTGCAGGGGGCGTTACAGCCGGATGCCTCCGGCGCGCTCGTCTTTAGCCTGCCACAGCGCATGTTCAGCGTGCGTGAAGGCAATGCCACGCTGACGCTGCAATTGGCGAACGGGCGTCCGCTGCCTGCGTGGGTGCAGTTCGATGCCCGCAACGGCGTGGTGCGCATTACCGATGCCAGCGCGGTGCAGGTTAATCAGATCCAACTGGCGCTGAAAGCGCAGGCCGCAGACGGCACCAGCCGGATCGTACCGATTACGCTGCAAACCGGGCAGGGCGATGGCGCAGAGATGGCAACTGACCGTGGTGCGATGCAACTGCCTGTCCACTCTGATGCACTTCCCGCAGAAAACCGCGATGCAGAGCGGTTAGTGCCTGCGGGAAAAACCGCCTTTACCGAACAGCTGCGTCAGCATCAGTCTGAACAGGATGCGCTGCTGGCGGCACTCAGTGAACTGAGCAGCCTGCGTACATAGCACACGTAGGCTGAATATTAAGACGAGATTTTATTTACTTAACCACTAACCCTGACGCTGGCAGGCGGGAGTTTGCCAGATGAAGGGAACAGACAAATAGAAGATGGGGAGAACCCGGGTGAATCAGCACATAGCGCATTTCTGGGATAGCCAGCAACACGACAGTCAGCAGCACGTTCAACACGAGGCTACACCACGCACCGCGGGTTCCCGGGCGTTACGGATCGCGGTAGCCCTTGCCTGTCTGGGGCTGGCTGGCTGTGCCGTCAAACCTGAGCCGGTTACGATCGAACAGCAGGTTGCACAGGCGCTGAGCGACAGAACACAGATGTTCGCTAATCAGGAACCGGTGCGCGGCACGATCACGCTGGATGAAGCGATTGCTCGTGCGCTGAAATATAACCTGCAACAGCGGGTCGCGTTGCTGGAACAGGCGATGGAAGATGACCTGTTGGGCGTACAGAATCTGGACATGCTGTTACCGAAACTGACCGCGCGCGCTGGGTTACAAACCCGCGATAATGTGGCGGGCTCTAGCAGCCAGTCGGTGACCACGGGTCGGCAGTCGCTGGAAGCGTCCACCAGTCAGGATCAGACCCAGCGTACCGCCGATCTGACGATGAGCTGGAACGTGCTGGATTTCGGTATCAGCTATTTCAACGCCAAAGTACAGGCGAACAAATCGCTGGCGGCGGAAGAGCGCCGTCGTCGCGTGGTCGCGGATATTACCCGTCAGGTGCGGACGGCCTATTGGGAAGCCGCAACGGCACAGCGCTTGCAGCCGGAAGTGACCACTGCGCTGACGCAGGCGCGTCAGGCGCTGGAATATGCGCGTCAGACCGAACAGCAGCGTCTGCTGGCACCGGTTGAGGCGCTGCGTTTCCAGAAAAACATGCTGGAGATGGTGCGCCAGTTAGAGATTGTCGACAGCGATCTGGTGGTGGCGAAATCCCGTCTGGCCGCGCTGATGAACCTGCCGCCGTCGAGCAAATACGATGTCGTCGTGCCGAGCGAAAGCAGTCTGGTCGCACCGAAGATGGCCTACTCGCTCGACGACCTGGAAAACTTCTCGATGGTTAAGCGTCCGGAAGTGCGCGAAGAGAGCTATCTGGCACGCAATAGCGTACTGGAAACCCGTAAATCACTACTGCGTCTGCTGCCGGGTGTGTCGTTGTTTGCCGGTATCAACGGCGACAGCAACAGCTATCTGGTCAATCACCAGTGGGCGAACGCGGGCGTTCAGGTCAGCGGCAACCTGCTGAACGTGCTGTCATGGTCGTCGGTGAAACGTGCCGGACAGGCGAATGAAGATCTGGCGGAAGTTCGTCGTCAGGCGCTGCGCATGGCGGTGCTGACACAGGTGAACGTCGCCTGGCAGGAATATCAGCAGAGTACGCAGATGTTTGGTCGCTATCAGGAACTGGCGCGAATTCAGCGCGGTATCCTCAACCAGACCACTCTCAGCGTACAGCACCGTGCCGAAACGCAGATGGAACAGGTGCGCGTCAGCACGGAAACGATTTTGACCACCCGCGCGCGTGACCGTAGCTTTGCTGATGTGCAGAACGCGCTGGGCGCGATGTATCAGGCTGCCGGGCTGGATATGCTGCCGGATAACGTTAGCGATGTCAGTCTGACGGCGCTGAGCAGCTCGATTGCCCGCACCACGGGTAACCTTGAAAAAGGTGGCGTTGCGGTGCCGCGTCTGTCTCTGGCAACACCGGCTACGCCTGCCACCATGACGGCGTCGGCTAAAACCGCATCTACACCATCCGCTGCACCAGTCTCGAAGCCAATTGCCTCGTCGACGACGGCATCGTCTGCTGCGACATCATCGGCTAGCGCGGGTAAGCCTTATCGCGTGGTGAACACGGATATGTGGGATAACCTGCAATCCTTACAGGCGGGAGGTTCGCGTTAATGGCTTTTGGCATGATGCGTCCGCTATTGCTGGTCAGTGCGTTAGGTCTGCCCCTGTTGGGACAGGCTGCGACAACGGGAGACATTCGCGTACAGCTTAGCGCGCAGCGCTATACCGTGTTATCCAGCGAAATTGCCGGGAAGGTGACGGATATTGCGGTGAAAGAGGGCGAACACTTCAAGCAGGGCGATACGCTGGTGACGTTTGACTGCACCGTGCTGCGCGAGAAGCTGAATTATTCAAACGCCGCAGAGAATGCCGCGCGTAAGAAGCTGGCGATTGCCGATCGGCTGGATAAGCTCAATTCGATCAGTCTGTCGGATGTCGATCAGGCGCGATCGTCGGTGTCGATGGCGCAGGCCGAAAGCGGTGTTAATCGCGCCATGCTGCAACGCTGTGTGATTAAAGCGCCATTCTCCGGTCGCGTCACGGAAACCAAGGTGAAGCGTTGGGAATCCGTGCCGGAAGGCAAAGAGCTGTTAGCGATTTATGATGACAGCGCGTTCGAACTGGAAATGATCGTGCCGTCGCGTTGGCTGGTGTGGTTAAGGCAGGGCAGTGCCTTTCAGGTCGTGCTGGATGAAACCGGCCTGAGCTATCCGGCAGAAATCAGCCGACTCTCGTCGGCGATCGATCCGGTTAGTCAGTCGGTAAAAGTCTTTGGTCGCATTACCCAGTCTACCGCTGGATTGCTGCCGGGCATGAGCGGCGTGGCGCAAATCGTACCGCCTGATGTCGGTAGCGTGTCGCCATGACCGATCGAAACACCACGACAGCAGCGCAAACCGAACAGGATACCCGGCTGGCGCTGCTGGCCGAGCTGTTGCAACTGCAAAGCCGTGCCAGAGCGCGTGAAACGCTGGATGAGCTGGCGTTTTTCATCGTCAACGAGACGCATAATTTAGTGAAGTATCGGCAGGCGCTGCTGTGGGACTGCGATAAACAGCGCTTGCAGGCGGCTTCCGGGCTGGCCTCGCTCGATCACAACGCGCCGTTTTGTACCGAATTTAGCCACCTGTGCCGCCAGTGGCAGGAAGAAGGGCGTCAAACGCAGGTGCTGCAATGCCGCGAGCTGCCTGCCGATGACCAAATTTTGTGGCAGGAACATCTGCCGGAATTTTTACTTTGGCTGCCGCTGCGTTTACCGCAGGGCGATACGCCGCTGGTGCTGGTACTAGCGCGGGATAGCGCGTGGCTGCCTGCCGAGATCGTGCTGCTGGAGAAATTGGCAGATGCCTATGCGCACGCCTGGTCGAGTCTGTGCAAGGTGCGCCGCCGCCCGTCGAAAACGCCGCCTGCCAGACGCCGTTTGATCGTTGCTGCGATCGTAGCGCTGGTGCTGATCTTGTTGGTTCCCGTTCGCCAGTCGGTGCTGGCGCCGGCAGAGATCGTCGCGCATCGTCCGGTGATGGTGCGTGCGCCCGTGGCGGGCGTGGTGGATGACATTCTGGTTCGCCCTAATCAGACTGTCAGCGCTAATCAGCCGCTGGTGCGACTGGATGTGCGCGAACTGGAAAACCGCCTGGAATCGGCCCGACAGGCTTTTGCTACCGCCGATGCTCAGTATCGTCAGGCACAGCAGCAGGCGCTGTTCGATGCTAACAGCAAAGCCAGCCTGGCCGTGCTGCAAAGCCGCCGCGAGCAGGCGCAGAGCGAGATGGATTTTCTGCAACGTCAGCAGGAGCGCATGCAGCTCGCTTCCCCGCGTGACGGCGTGGCGATTTTTGACGATAGCAGCGACTGGATTGGGCGCTCGGTGGCTGTGGGAGAACGCATCATGATGATCGCCGATCCGCATGATGTTGAGCTGGAGATCCAACTGCCTGCGGCGGATGCGATTGCGCTGGAAAATGGTGCGGACGTGCGCCTGTTCCTCAATGTTGCACCGAATTCGGCACAGGACGCGCGGCTTGAACAAATTGGCTATCGCGCCGCACCGACGCCGGATAATGTGATGGCCTATCGGCTACGGGCGCGCTTTACGCAGGATGACCCGCAGCTGCGCGTGGGCCTGAAGGGGACCGCTAAGCTGTACGGGAAACGCACGGTGCTGTTTGTTTACCTGCTGCGTAAACCGCTGGCATCCCTGCGCGTCTGGCTGGGCGTCTAACGATGGCCGGAGGCGCGACGTCAGCCGCTGGGCTTAGCCCGCTGCGCGATGAACTGATCCTGCACGCTGGGCCGGCTAACCGTGACGGATCGCCCAGTTGGACGCTGGAAGATCCGCTACGTGGCCTCTACTTTCGTATCGGCTGGGCGGAAATGGCGATGTTATCGCGCTGGTCGATGGGGAACGCCGCGCAAATTGTTGCCGAGGTTAACCAGACTTCTACGCTGATGCTTGATGACAGCGATGTGCAGTACTTCAATCGCTTCTTGCAGGCTAACAGCCTGACGCGCGTTTCCGGCGATGAGGCGCTGGCGCAGTTTTCTCGTCAGGTGGAACAGTCACGCGTTTCGATTTGGCGCAAGCTACTGAAGAACTACCTGTTTTTTCGCATCCCCTTATGGCACCCCGATCGCTTTCTGGGCGCAACGCTGCCGTGGGTCGAACCGTTTTTCAGCCGGACTTTCCTCAAACTGACGCTGCTGGTGGCCGTGCTGGGGCTCTTCCTCGCCGGACGCCAGTGGGAAACGTTCAAGCATACGTTTCTGCATTTCTTCACGCTGGAAGGCGCAGCGCTGGCGGGGTTGACGCTGTTTTTTACCAAGATTCTGCATGAGTTCGGCCACGCTTACACCTGCAAGCGCTTTGGTGCGCGTGTTGCCACGATGGGCGTCGCGTTTCTGGTGATGATGCCGGTGCTGTACACCGATACGTCCGGTTCGTGGAAGCTCACCCGCCATCGGGAGCGGATGGCGATTGGCGCGGCGGGCATGATGACCGAGCTGGTGCTGGCGGCGTGGGCGACGCTGGCATGGAGCTTCTTGCCGGACGGCATGCTGCGCAGCGCCGCGTTTATGCTGGCGACGACAACCTGGATCATGACGCTGGCGATTAACCTCAGCCCGCTGATGCGCTTCGACGGCTATTTCCTGCTGTCCGATGGATTGCAGATGCCGAATCTGCAAAATCGGGGCTTCGCGATCGGCCGCTGGCAGATGAGGGAATGGCTGTTCGGCTTAGGGGATGCGCCACCGGAGCACTTTCCACGCTGGCTGCAACGCACGCTGGTGGGCTATGCCTTCGCGGTGTGGATATACCGTTTCTTCCTGTTTACCGGTATCGCGATTCTGGTTTACCACATGACGTTCAAACTGCTGGGGATGCTGCTTTTCGCGATTGAAATCGGCTACTTCGTGGTGATGCCCGTGGTAAATGAAGTGCGCGAATGGAGTAAACGCCGTAAGGATTACCGTATGAACCGTAATATGACGACAACGCTGACCGTGAGCGCTGTGGTGCTGCTCTTGCTGATGATTCCCTGGCAGCGCGGCGTGTACGCTCCAGCGCTGCTGCGGGCGGAACAGCAAAGCAGCCTGTATATGCCTGTGCCCGCGATGATTCAGCGCATTGACGTGAAGGTCGGCCAGCCCGTGCAAGCAGGACAAACGCTGTTTACGCTGTCGTCTGACGCGCTGACGCATGAACGGCAACAGCTAGAACGACAAATCGCCACGCTGAACTGGCAAAGCACCTTTCAGGTATTCAACAAGGAAGCGGCTGGCGATCACCAGCGGGTAAAGCAGGAGCACGAAGCCGCGCTGCAAAAGTTACAGGTCTTACAGCGTCAGTCTGAGCAACTGACGGTGCGTGCGCCGATAGACGGCGTGGTGGCAGACATGACAACGCCGCTGGAAACCGGCGAGTGGCTGGGGCAGGGCGAATGGCTTGCTGTTGTCACCAAGCCAACCGGCGGGCTGGTAGAAGCATTTGTATCGGAAAAAGACTGGCAGCGGCTTCGCACGGGTGCAAAGGGGATGTTTTATTTACAGGATGTGAGCCGTTCGTCGCTGCCGCTCACCATTGTGGAGATTGCCAGCACGGCAACCCGCGATCTGAACGCCGCACCGGAACTGGCATCGATTTATGGCGGCGATATTGCCACGCTGAGCGATTCACAGCGCAAGCTGCATCCTGAGCAGGCCGTTTATCGCGTGCTGCTCAGTCTGCCCGACGATTATCGTGCTCAGCCGCAGGTGCTGCGCGGCACGGTGGTGATGGACGGTGAGGCGCAAAGCCTGTTGATTCGCGGCTGGAAAGTGGTGTCCGCCGTACTGATTCGCGAGCTGTCATTCTGATCAGTTTTGATTTCTGCGATGTCGATCCTGACTTTCTTCCCGCTATTGCCAGATTCTTGTTTGTGCTGGCAGTAGCGTGAAGGAGGGCGCTTATCCCCTAGACTATGTTGTTCCCATCACGGCTATACCCG
The DNA here is from genome assembly GCF_014946775.2 of Pectobacterium quasiaquaticum. Lineage (NCBI taxonomy): Bacteria > Pseudomonadati > Pseudomonadota > Gammaproteobacteria > Enterobacterales > Pectobacteriaceae > Pectobacterium > Pectobacterium quasiaquaticum. Next base: position 763,544 of record NZ_CP065177.1, read on the forward strand.
TCATACTTCAAGTTGCATGTGCGTTGGCTGCGTTCAGTCACCCGAATCACTTACCTGAGTAAGCTCATCGGGATGCCTTCGCTTGCCGCCTTCCTGAAACTCGAATTATTTAGGGTATATATTTCAAATAGCTGGCATTTTTTTGATATCTCAGGTGACACCCAATGTTGGATATTAGGGGAAACACGGTGATGAGGTTCCCGCAGGGATACCTCGCACCGTGGTAGCCCCGTGTATCTCGATATTGAAGCGGCAGTGGCCTGAACGGATGCGATAAAAATTCTGTCTAACCAATTGAACACAAGAGGGCTGACTGTGAAGCGATCTGTCTTGTTGTTGGTGGGGGCCATGCTGGCACCCTATAGCTATAGCGCGCAGGATAATGCGGTGTCGTTATCCGTTTCTGGTTTGAATACCGTGTTGGATAACGGCTTGCTGAAGATTGCATTCGGGGAGGATGGCAGCGCGGTGAGTATGGTGACGGGAGGCAAAAATATCGTCACCAATCTGTCCGGCGCGGCGCGTGACCCAAGCAAAACGCGTAGCGCTTACCTCGATTACTATATTAACGATGCTCATGCTAAAGGCGTCAAAGATTTTGTCCCCGAGCGGGTAGAGGTGCTGCGCAACGATCGTGAGATGGCGCATGTCGCCTATATCGACGATCGCGACGGGCTGTTACGGCTTGAATATCACCTGATTATGCGTCGCGGTGTTAGCGGGCTTTATAGCTATGTCGTTGCTGAAAATAGCGGAACTCAGGACGTTAAAGTCAGTGAACTACGTAACGTCTATCGCTTCGATCCCGCCCAGTTAGATCATCTCTACAATGGCGATCGTCAGGGTAAACCGCTGCTCTACAGCCAGCTTGAAGCGTCGCCGAAGGTGCAGGATGAAACCTGGCGATTGCCAGATGGCAGCATTTATTCCAAATATGATTTTGCCGGTTACATGCGTGCTGCGCCTTTCTGGGGCGTTTTCGGTAACGGCGTGGGCGCGTGGCTGATTCACGGTAATCGGGAGTATTTCTCCGGCGATGCGCTCAAGCAGGAGTTGTTGGTGCATCAGGATGCGATCATCCTGAACTACATGACGGGTTCACATTTCGGCACGCCGGATATGGTCGCTCCACCGAGCTGGAAAAAATTCTACGGTCCGTGGCTGCTGTATATCAATCAGGGCGATACCGGACACATGCTGGCGGATGCTCAGCGTCAGGCGCTGACGGAAGCCGTCAGTTGGCCGTACCAATGGGTTGACGATTCCCGCTATGCGCGCGAGCGCACGCAGGTAAGTGGACGCGTTGCCAGTCAGCATCCGGTGACCGTCGTGCTTTCGTCATCGCTGGATGAACCGTTTGATGTGCAAACTCGCGGCTATTCGTACCAGGCAATCACCGATGCTCAGGGGAATTTTGCGATTCCCCATGTCCGTCCGGGCAATTACCATCTGGCGGTATACGCCAATAGCGGTACACAGCCGGGAATATTGGCAGAACAAACGCTGTCCGTTTCCGGTGATAAGCAAGTGCTGCCTGTGATTGCCCTGCCTAAAGCCGAGCCGGTTGTGTGGGCTATTGGACAGGCCAATCGGCAGGCGAGCGAATTCCGCTTTGGCAATGAGGCACGCAACACCCGCTGGCAGCATGAGGTTCCGGCAAACCTGACGTTCGATATTGGCCGCAGCGACTATCAGCGTGACTGGTATTACGCACAGACCAAATCGGGAAAATGGGATATCCGTTTTGCCCTGCAACCGGAGAAGAAAGCCTATTTTCTGAACATTGCGTTGGCGGCCGCGAGCAACAGTGGCATGAGTGAGCCGACCATGCCACAGCTGGCGGTAGCGGTGAACGGTACCACGTTGGAAACGCTGACTTACGCAAATGACAAAACCATTTATCGCGGTGCGCTACAGAGTGGTCGTTATCACATTGCCCGCATCCCTGTGTCATCTCGCTTTTTGAAAAACGGCAACAACACGATCACGCTACAATTAAAAGGCGGCAGCGTGATGTATGACGTGGTGACCTTAAGCGAGGAATAAACCCCGTTTTAACAAGGTGAAGCGCTGGGTTCCGCAGAACCGTGGGCAGGGATAGCCCACGATAAAAAAGCGCAGGAGCGATTTTCAACAACGCGCAGCGTTGGCCCGAAGGGGCGTGGGCAGGGATAGCCCACGATAAAAAAGCGCAGGAGCGATTTTCAACAACGCGCAGCGTTGGCCCGAAGGGGCGTGGGCAGGGATAGCCCACGATAAAAAACTATTTCTGCTCGCTGCGGAGCAGTTGCGTCATCTCTTCATCGGACAGTTGGGTAACGCGCTGAACTAGCTCCTGCTCCATCTTGTTTTGCAACAACTGACGGGCGATGTTCAATGCGCTAGATTTCATCCCTTCTTTAATCCCCTGCTCAAATCCCCTTTGGTGTAATTGTTGTGCAATGGTCATTGTGTCCTCCTTATGCGTTGACAGGGGCTCAGCCACTGAATCAATGAACCTGTCTATGTCAGACGTGTTGCCCACTGTCGCGACGTACAGTAATAACGCGTGCCGCAGTGGCAAAGACAGATTCCAGTGTTCAAATAATAGCCCGATGTCGTGCGCTAATTCCAGCATATCCCGTGTTCGAATATGAAAGAAGTTAACGCTTCTTTAGTGGGTTTCAGACCTCTTACAAGCCTCTATATTTGGGATATGACTAGATTTTTCCTTCACCGTGGCAGCCTATTATTGGTTGTATTTTATGTCGCCTAAGAGACGGTTTCGTGCGCCATACCGTGATCATTCATATGTTAAATCGTATATGCGCCCGACGCATGGCGCTCAATCGCCGCCGCCCTGCGAACCCTGGCTTCCGGCTAAATTATGCCGCTGCGCGGTTCCATCGGTGTTCATGACCGCTAATCGAGCCGTCAGTGACGCGTTCCCTACGCGACACTGACTTTCGCGACGTCCTGTCGCTCACTCGGCGTTCATGAATACCGCTGCATAATTTTGTATGCCGGATAACGGCATAATCCCTTATCAGTCGTGGAGTCTATGTATAAAAATCTTGGTAGGGGAGAGTGAACCAGAAACATCAAAGAGTTAAATCCTCCCCTGTGAAGGGGAGGATGAGAGAGGAAGATTAGTGGGAACTGCTTTTTGATGCGCCGACGCCCGTTTGTGAGCGGACAAACTGTGCATGGAAGCGTGCGCGTTCCTGCTGTCCGGCTTCGGAACGATCGGTGATGGAGAAGAACCAGATACCGATAAACGCGACCAGCATGGAGAACAGCGCTGGATAGTCGTAAGGGTAAATAGGCGTAGCGTGACCGAGGATCTTCACCCAGATAGTCGGCCCTAATATCATCAAAATAACCGCGGTCAATAGCCCCGCCCAGCCACCAATCATGGCACCACGCGTGGTCAGCTTCGACCAGTACATCGAGATGATAATAATCGGGAAGTTACAGCTCGCAGCGATGGAGAATGCTAAGCCGACCATGAAGGCGATGTTCTGTTTCTCAAACAGGATACCGAGCGAAATCGCCACTACACCCAGCACCAACACGGTGATTTTTGAGACTTTCAACTCCTCACGCTCTGTCGCTTTCCCTTTCTTGATCACGTTAGAGTAGAGATCGTGGGACACGGCAGAGGCACCCGCCAGCGTCAGACCCGCGACGACGGCCAAAATGGTGGCAAAGGCCACGGCGGAGATAAAGCCGAGGAAGAAGTTACCGCCGACCGCATCGGCCAGATGCACGGCCGCCATGTTATTTCCACCGATAAGCGCACCCGTTGCGTCCTTAAATGCAGGATTCGCGCTGACCAGCAGGATGGCACCAAAGCCGATGATGAAGGTCAGGAAGTAGAAATAGCCCATGAAGCCCGTGGCATAGAACACGCTTTTTCGTGCTTCTTTCGCATCGCTGACGGTGAAGAAACGCATAAGAATGTGTGGAAGACCGGCCGTACCGAACATCAGTCCTAACCCGAGAGACAACGCTGATATCGGATCAGAGACCAGCCCGCCGGGACTCATGATAGCCGCCCCTTTCGAGTGAACCGCTATCGCCTGTTTGAACAGGGTGTCAAAGCTGAAGCCCACGGATTTCATGACCATCACAGCCATGAAGGTGGCACCGAATAGCAGCAGCACGGCTTTAATAATCTGTACCCATGTGGTGGCGAGCATGCCGCCAAACATTACGTACATCACCATCAAAATCCCAACCAGCACCACCGCTATATGGTAATTGAGGCCGAAAAGCAGCTCGATGAGTTTCCCTGCTCCCACCATTTGTGCGATGAGGTACAAGGCCACCACCACCAGCGAACCGCAGGCGGACAGGCTACGGATCGGGCGCTGCTGCAAACGGTAGGATGCGACGTCAGCAAAGGTGTAACGCCCGAGGTTACGTAGCCGTTCTGCGATCAGAAACAGAATAATCGGCCAGCCGACCAAAAAGCCGAGTGAGTAAATCAGGCCGTCATAGCCAGAGGTATAGACCAGCGCAGAAATACCGAGAAAGGATGCAGCGGACATGTAGTCGCCTGCAATCGCCAACCCGTTCTGGAAGCCGGTGATGTTGCCGCCAGCCGTATAATAATCGCTACGTGAACGCGTTTTCTTCGACGCCCAGTAGGTGATATACAGCGTGCCGCCGACGAACAGCAGAAACATCACGATTGCCTGAATATTCAACGGCTGGCGCTTGACATCCCCCGTGAGGGCATCTGCCGCCCATGCAAGTACAGGCAGCGCCAAAAGCCCGAACAGCATCATAAAGCGTATTTTCATTGCTTTACCTCATCCAGTAACTGCTTGGTCAGACGATCAAATTCACCGTTAGCGCGATACACATAGACGCCAGTTAGAATGAAAGAAATCGCAATCAATCCCACACCAATCGGAATACCTCGGGTAATGCTGGAGCCTGGAGCGATTGGCGTTCCCAGCCAGCCAGGCGCAAAGGCGATCAGCAGAATAAAGCCGACATAAAGCACCAGCATGATGAGTGAAAGAAATGCGGCAAAACGCTGTCGCTTGTTGACCAGTTCTCTGAATAAGGGGTGACTTTCAATCCGTTGATAAATGGCATCATTCATCGTAAGTCTCCAGTAATCTATAGGGTTGGGTGCTACCGCGACGTCACTATCTGATTTATCGCCACCCACATTCCCGCAATCCACATCATGGCTTACAGGAATGAAGAGAGTGGTGGGTCAGAAGGTTATTGAGAGGCGGTACTCATCGCCTGCTTTTCTTCGAGCAGTTTTTCGACGACGCCAGGATCGGCCAGCGTTGAGGTATCCCCCAGATTGCTGGTGTCACCGGCAGCGATCTTACGCAAAATACGACGCATGATTTTGCCGGAGCGCGTTTTTGGTAAAGAGTCAGTCCAGTGTAGGATGTCCGGTGTAGCAATCGGACCGATTTCCTTACGCACCCAGTTGCGGACTTCCGTATACAGCTCGCTGGACGGCTCTTCGCCGTGGTTCAGCGTGATGTAGGCGTAAATAGCCTGCCCTTTCATATGGTGCGGAATGCCGACCACGGCTGCTTCGGCAATCTTGGGGTGTGCAACGAGCGCTGATTCGATTTCCGCTGTCCCTAGACGATGCCCAGAAACGTTCAGCACGTCATCAACGCGGCCCGTGATCCAGTAATAGCCATCGTCGTCACGGCGCGCGCCGTCACCGCTGAAGTACATGCCTTTAAAGGTGGAGAAATAGGTTTGCTCGAAGCGATCGTGATCGCCAAACAGGGTTCGTGCCTGACCCGGCCAGGAGTCCACGATGACCAGATTACCTTCAGCGGTGCCTTCTTGCGGGTTGCCGAGGTTATCGACGAGCGCAGGCTGTACACCGAAGAAAGGGCGCGTCGCGGAACCCGCTTTCGGCTCAATCGCGCCGGGCAGCGGGGTGATCATGAAGCCGCCCGTTTCCGTTTGCCACCAGGTATCGACGATGGGGCATTTACTATTGCCGATTTTGTTGAAATACCACTCCCAAGCTTCTGGGTTGATCGGCTCACCGACGGAACCCATGATCCTGAGGGATTCACGTGATGTTCCTTCGATCGCTTTATCACCCTCAGCCATCAGCGCACGGATCGCAGTAGGGGCGGTATAGAGGATGTTGACCTTATGCTTATCGACCACTTGCGCCATGCGGCTGGCGTCCGGCCAAGTTGGCACACCCTCGAACATCAGCGTAATCGCACCGCATGCCAGCGGGCCATAAAGCAGGTAGCTGTGCCCCGTGACCCATCCAACGTCCGCTGTACACCAGTAAATTTCGCCGGGATGGTAGTCGAAGACATACTTGAAGGTTAGCGCGGCATAAACCAGATAGCCGCCAGTGGTGTGCAACACGCCTTTGGGCTTACCGGTCGAGCCTGACGTATAAAGGATGAACAACGGATCTTCCGCCTTCATCTCTTCTGGCGGGCAATGGTCGTCTGCTTTTTCAACCAGATCGTGCCACCACAGGTCGCGTCCGTCCTGCCATTCATTGATCTTACCCGTACGACGGAAAACGATAACGCTGGAAATGGTGGTGACGTTCGGGTTTTTTAACGCTTCATCAATATTCTTCTTCAGCGGAATCACGCGTCCAGCGCGTACGCCTTCATCGGCAGTAATGACCAGTTTAGCGCTGGAATCGATGATACGCCCAGAAATCGCTTCGGGAGAGAAGCCCCCGAAGATCACCGAGTGAATTGCCCCGATTCTGGCGCAGGCCAGCATTGCCACGGCCGCTTCTGGCACCATCGGCATATAAATGGCGACGACATCACCTTTCTTAATGCCCTGCGACTTCAGTACATTGGCGAAGCGGCACACGGACTGATGCAGTTCACGGTAGGTGACTTTTTTACTTTCTGTTGCGTCATCGCCTTCCCAGATGATGGCGGTTTCATCGCCATGCTCGGCCAGATGGCGATCCAAGCAGTTTGCTGCCACATTGAGTGTACCGTCTTCAAACCAGCGGATACTGATGTGGCCAGGGTCGAATGACGTGTTCTTGATCGTGTTATAGGGTTTAATCCAATCGACGATTTTTCCTTGCTCGCCCCAAAAGGCGTCGGGGTCGTCAACGGACAACTGATACATATTTTTGTATTGCTGGGCATTTATCAGTGCATTTTCCGCAATTGAAGCGGGAATAGCGTGTTTATTATGTTGTGTCATAGCGCTTCTCCTTAAACATGTTAATTTTATGTCAAATAATCGTTAATTGTAGTTGGCTTGTTATCTTTGTTTCTTTTTTGCGCGATTGATCACGCAATGCTGGAAAAGCAGTGGGGCGTTACTTAAAAGATAGCCTTTTGGCTCAGAAAGCAGGCAGTTTTTTCGTGGTAGTCAAAATGCAGTAAGTGATGTACGTCACAATATGACGGCTAGCAGAATTATCAGAGCTGTTACCATGCCATTAACGATCAATTCATTGTTTTCAATAGATTATATCTATTGTTATCAAATTTTTGATCGCCCTTTACGATCAAAAGGCATAAAGATCCCGCTTATTCAGCCGATAGTAAAAATCCTGTTGAGAGTATATTCCTACGTAGACCAGCTAGTTAGCACGTTAAACTATGGTTGATGTGTTGAAATTTTGTTCCGGTTGTTAATTATATGTAGACTATTAATGAAATAGATTTATCTGATTATCAACGGGGGAGGTAAACATTGATAATCTACCCTGAGTTCTACAGCACAGATATGGAGCTGCTTAAAAGCATAAAGATGACGTGTGCTAGCCGCTGACAAAAAGAAAAATAAAGTGTTATTTTTTGTGTCTGATTCAGAAATACTCGGTTTCCAAAAATAAATAACATAGATATACCCAATGCAACTGACGTTGAGTAAAGCGGCAGGTGTTTTAGCTCCAGTAGCCTGAGAACGTGTAAATGGTTCCGGTTAGCGAAATTCCCTATTCTTATTGGGTGATTTTCTGGGGTGGGGAAGAACATTATTAGTCCGGAAACCTTTTATATTCCGGTAGGTTGATTGCTTATCAATAGTGCGTCGTGGCGTCATGGCGCGCTGTCAGATATCTTTTTACATAGCATGATGCAGAGGAAACAATGAGTCTGATATTTGGCCGGAATGAGATTTTAGGCATGCTTTCTCAACCTGTTCATAACGATCGCCGTGCGGTGGCGGTGATTGACGAAAAATGTAAGGTTGTTTGCGCGAATTCTGCTTTCAAAGCCCATTTTGGATTGCGTGCTGAAATGAATACGCCTGTCTCAATTGATGATGTACTCCCTATCAACGTGAAGTTTGCTTATCACGATTTTATGACGAATTCCAACATGTTGAGTACGCGTGTGGTTTCGGATTTGTTGTCTGATGGCTTTACCAAAAAGCAGTTAAGTACGCTGTCTTTTTCGAAGTTGAACGTTGAAAACCGCGTGCTTTCTCTGCTGATCCTAAATCAGGATGCGGTTGAGCCTTCGACGAATTTAGCGTCATAATCTCGAGTAATCGGAGATTATCTTGCTGGAATGCTAGAAACGCGTATTTCTCAGTGGAAAATCACGACAAAAGAAAAATTGTTGCAATTAATAACGTTTTTGTGGTTGATTTAACGCCGTTTTTTCAACAGCAAGTGATGGCGTCGCGCCAGTTTTTCGTGAATGAAGAATGAAAGGCATTATTTATTAACTACGACAATGTTAAAATTAAGAAAAATAGAGAGTTATATACTTTATTGCATATACTATGCTTGTTTAAAATAAACAGCGAAACGTTTCGATATCATTCAGCCTTTCTTCTTACCTATTCATTCTTTCTTTTTCCTGTCCACAAATTATTCCCTTAGACATCATAGTTTATTAACTGCTGGTAATAAGCTCTGGAAGTTTTCTTTATTTTTAGTGTGTTGAATCCGAAAAGATGACAAATGAATAAGTAGACTATCGTCTAATTATTGATGTGGTTGAACCTATACCGTGTTTATCGCGATATAGCACGTTTTGATAAAGATGACGTCAGTTTTTTATTAGTCCCTGTATCGGTTTACCAATAGCGGCGCCGTATTTTTCCTAATATTTCTGATTGATAACCGGTTACTTTAATTACTTTTCGATTTTTGGTTCCCCTTTTTACTCTCTCAATTGGCATAGCTTCTGAAAAAGTGTTTCTTATGCGATAGGGGATCAGTAATGCTTAAATTCCGTACCCACCTGTTAGCGCGTACTTTACGTGCTGGGGTATTTCTGCGGCGTCTGTCCAAATGCGTCAGGCATGGCAACGATGTTGACATCAGCATGATATCCACCAGCTTGCCTGGCAGCAGGTTATCTTTACCCGTGACAGGCGCAGGTTGCGGATAACATGCCGCTAGGGCAGTTCATCAATAAAGTTTCCTGCTATCAAAATGGTTATTTTCATGTTGATTCTGCGGTAGTGTCGCTACGGATTTCCGGCGTTTTTCCGCTACATGAAACCGATCGCTTGCTTGATGCCGTTGCACGGACGCTGCCAGTGAAGGTGACTCGGCGTGTTGCCTGGTGGGTGGATATCCGTCCGAGCTAAAACACTGCTGGTATTTTGCAGGTAAAACACCAAAAATATCCCTCGTTTGTTATCACTGGCAGAATAGACGTCAATCTGACGCATATATATCAATCTGTTGGTACCGAAAAAGGCGTAGCATACTCCACAAAGCGTATCCTCGGCGTTGCCTCTTCATACGGGATGTCATCATGCAGTTACTGAATCTGAAACAAGCTCGCCTGTTGAGCTTTTTCTTTATTATGGGTGGCCTGCTTATATTGCTGCCTTTACGCCTGCTGACCTGCTTTATTGCCGGTTTTTTGGTGTATGAAATTGTGAATTTACTGACGCCCTATTTTCAACGGGTCATCAGCGGTAAGCGAGCTCGCTGGATTGTGGTCGCGGTGATCAGCACATCGGTCGTCAGCCTGTTGAGCCTATTGTTTGGCAGTCTGGTCGGGCTGTTGATGCAGGAAATGAAGGATACAGCTGCCTTCAATGTGCGCATTGGCTACATCCTCAATGATATCCAGCAGCAGATCGTCCACTACTTACCGGGGTATCTGCCGGTTAGTATTGAAGAGCTCCAGCACGAGCTGTTGCAATGGGTTCAGGCGCATATTGTGATGTTGCAGAACATGGGAAAAAGTTTTCTACATGGCTTTGTGACGATGCTGATTGGTATGGTGCTGGGCGCGATTGTCTCGCTTTATAACGTCGATAAAGATACGGAAAAACCGTTACTCAAAGCGGAGTTACTGCGTCGGGTTTCGCTGTTGTCGGCCTCGTTCCGCAACATCGTTTTCGCTCAGGTGAAAATCTCTGCAGTTAACACGGTGCTGTCTGCCATTTTCATTCTTGGCGCTCTACCGCTGTGTGGTATCCATCTACCGTTTGCCAAAACGCTGGTGGTGCTTACCTTTGTTTTCGGTCTACTGCCTGTGATTGGTAACCTGATCTCCAATTCGATCGTTTTCCTGTCTGGCTTATCGCTTTCATTGCCGATTGCGCTGGTTGCGCTGGTGTATTTGATGCTGATTCACAAGCTTGAATACTTCCTGAATGCACAAATCGTTGGGACGAGGATCAAAGCGCACGCGTGGGAAATCCTGCTGGCGATGCTGGTGTTTGAGGCGGCGTTTGGCTTGTCCGGTGTGATTGCTGCCCCGATATACTACGCTTACCTGAAAAGTGAATTGAAAGAAGCATCGTTGATTTAATCCTGCCCGATCGGTTAATCAAAACACGACGCGCTAAATGAATCAGCCCAATACGAGATTGGGCTGATTGTTTTTACCTGATACCTGTCTTCAATTAATGTTGGGCAGTGGCAACCTGCGGTTTAGCCTCTTCTGACTGAACGCCTAACGGGTTGTTACCCCAGCACTTCTCATATTCCCAGCCCGTCAGCTCTTCTGCGACAGCGCGAGCATGAGCCGGTACGTCTGCAATCGCGCCGCCCGCTTTGATACGTGCAATCTCTTCCAGCAGAATGGCGTGGTTTTTACGATCCAGCTTCATCTGCGTCGTGTAGTAAATCGCAACCAGCGCAAGACCGATAACACCCAGCGAGAACACGCCAACAATCGCCTGTACGGCAGATTCCGGTTGTACTGACTGTCCGGAGACAAAGCCGAATTGGCTCAGCGTCCAGCCCATCGCGAAGACAATCACAGAGCGAACCATTTTACCGGCAAACGTCATAGCACCGGCGTAAATCCCTTCACGACGACGTCCAGTGAGGACTTCATCCACATCGGCCAGGAAGGTATAAACCGTCCACGGAATGTAGTAGATACCGCCCGTACTCAGGCCAAACACTGCCGTAATGGCGAACAGAACAAAGATGGTCATGTCTTCTGACCAGTTAGCGAAATAGAGCGCGGCATAGGCCATCACGCTGACAATCACTACCATCAGTGCCAGGCGGAATGGTCGTGCAAAGCCCATTTTGACGCAGATACCAATGAAGGCTGCGGTAGAAATGAGCTGCATAATTGAGCTAAAGCTATTGAGGTGCGATACCAACGCCGTGTTCTGCTTCAGACCAAAGACGATGAAGTAGGTAAACGCGGAAGCGAAAAGCCATTCAGCGCCAAAGCCAAACAGGTACATCCCCAGATGCTTGCGGAAAATACGCAGACGGAAGGTGGAAACCATATCCACACTCAGCTTTTTCATCGCTTGCCACAGGCTAGATGTACTTTCACGGACGATTTCGTTGACCGGGCGCTCCCAGGATGTCATGTACAGCGCGATCATCGCCCCACACATAATGGCGCCGTAGACTAGGCCGGTGTAGAAGAATGGCGTTGCGGAATCTTTACCGTAGATGGCAATAAACTGCCCAGGAATGAACGCTGCCAGGAAGTTGGCGATTTTACCGAAAATGGCTTTAGAACCTGTCAGCTTAGAGCGCAGTTTAAAGTCAGAGGTCATTTCGGTAGCCAGCGTTTCATACGGCACCATGATCGAGGTGTAAATCAGCTCGAACAGCACGTACGTCGCCAGATAGTACCAGAAGCCAAAGCCTTCAACCCAGAGCATGGGGTAGACCAGAACCAGCGGGACACCCAGCAAAATAAAGAAGCGGCGGCGGCCAAATCGGCGACCAACCCGAGTGTTGTAGAAGTTATCGCTGATGTACCCCATGATGGGGTTACTGACAGCATCAATGATACTGGCAACGGAGAAGATAGCAGCAGCCTGGACCAATGTTAATCCACAGAATGTGGTGTAAAAGTACATCAGCCATGCGCCGCTGATAGCAAGGGCACCACTGCCAAGCAGGTTCGCACTGCCGTAGCAGAACGTATGTTTAAAAGAGATTGGTTTATTCATGATCAGCCTAGTTACAAAGATGAAACAATATTTCAGTTCTATTGAACTATCATTTCTTTATCATTTGCTCTATTGAAAAGAAAGTAAACTGACGATCACGCTTTAGCGCGATTTTAATGACGATCTGTCAGGCAGATCATGAAATAAGATATTTTAATTTGCTTTTTATAATTTTTTGATATTGTCTTTATGTTCTTAACTTACAAAGTCTGTAGGTTTCTTACGGGAAGTGTTGCGCGTGCAGATTGGCGACGAGGCAATAGTGGGCGCAGCCCCACAAATCGATGGCATGGTATGAAATAACGCATTGACCGCAGAGAGGAAATGTCGTCATCATCCCGCCCAGTTTACTTTATCGTATTCCCTCATCAGGAGCCGTAACGTGAGTCATTTGCTGGTCTATGCCATTATTTATGTGATTTTTATTGCTGTGGTTGGGTTGTTTGCTTTTCAGGCCTGGTTGCCGCCTTCCGCACCGCGTGGGCTGAGAGATCGTGCGGGTATTTTGGTCGGGGTGTTGCGCTGCGCTACGCTGTTTCTCGTCGTTTCTGCAATGCAAATTTTGTTTCCCAATTCTCTGCTGGATAAGCTTGTCTGGCTGGTTGCCGCAGCGATGCTGTTGATCGCGGTTATTGGTGCGGGAATGAGTTGGTCATCGCTGCCGTGGCTGGATGAAACAAAGGGGAAAGGCCGCACTCTGTCGCTGGGCGTCCAAAGTACGGTATATCTTGCGCTGCTTGGATTTATCGTTATTTAAAGTCTTGTACCAGTGCGGCCACGGTGTTCTTCGCGCCGTGATCGCGTAGCTTCAGATAAGCCTGTGCGATAGCGTTAAATACATCGTGGTTTGCTGACAGATCCTCGCCGAAAATAGAACGAATATTGAGAAACGCACTGACCCGCTCGGGGCTATCTGACGTTTCCGCAACGATCTGTCTGAGCTTGTCAGCCAGCGGGTCGCGGATTTCGATAGGGTTGCCTGCATCGTCTTTTCCGCTGACATAACGCATCCAACCAGCGACACCTAATGCCAGACAGCGATAGTCCCCACCATTACGCAGATGCCAGCGTAGCGATTCTAGCATACGCTGAGGCAGCTTTTGTGAACCATCCATCGCGATTTGCCAGGTTCGATGCTTGAGTGCGGGGTTGGAAAAACGGGTAAGTAGCTGAACGGCATAGTCTTTCAGGTCGATATCCACCACACTGAGTGTCGGTGCTTGCTCCAGCAGCATGAGATGAGACACCGCACGGCGATAGTTCTCGTCATTCATACAGTCGCTGACGTGATCATAGCCAGCGAGATAGCCTAGATAAGCTAAAAACGAGTGACTGCCGTTCAGCATGCGCAGTTTCATTTCTTCAAACGGCAGTACGTCATGCACCATCTGCACGCCCGCTTTTTCCCACTCAGGGCGTCCGGCAGTGAAATGATCTTCGATCACCCATTGAATAAAGGGCTCGCAGGCTATCGCACAGGGATCGGCGACGCCAAGATGATCGGCAATTTCCTGCAACGCTTCTGGCGTCGCGGCAGGGACAATGCGATCCACCATCGTATTCGGGAAAGAAACCTTAGCCTCGATCCAATCGATCAGGCTCTGATCGTTGAGTCCCGCCGATTCCAGCACGGCGGCTTTGGCCGTTTTGCCATTTTCCGGCACGTTATCGCATGAGAGGATAGTGAACGGTGCGATCCCGCGTTCGTGGCGCAGGCGCAGCGCTTCCGCCAGCAATCCCGGCACTGAGGCAGGATGACGAGGATCGCTGAGATCCTGTTGAATTAGCTTATTGGCCCGATCCAGCTTGCCGCTCGTCCCATCCATGCAATAACCTTTCTCGGTAATCGTCAGGGAAACGATGGCAGTTTCTGGCGCGGCGAGTTTCTCAATAATGGCGCCAATGCCTTCTATTTTGGCATGTAACGATTCACACACGGCACCGACCACAATTGGCTGATTTTCCGTCGCTGCTTTTTCCAACACGGTAAACAGATGATCCTGCTGGCGCAGCGCATTGATCATGGTGCCGTCGCTGAACAGCACGACTTCACAAATTCCCCAGTCTCCTCCCACTATATTCAGCACGCGATCGGTGAGCAGTGCCTGATGAGCACGATGAAAAGCACCAAAACCGATATGTACGATGCGCGGCTTCAGCGCCTTACGATCGTAGTGGGGGAATTTGACGCTGGCTGGCAATTCGCAGGTGGCGATATTTTTTATTGTATCAGTCATTTATTGCGCTTTCGGGTGGGATGATCCATGACGTTAAAAGTAGCTGTGATTTGCAGGCGGTGCAATACGTGACGCGCAGATAGGTTACGGTGCGCACGTTTTTTTCTCTGCGCAAATTTTATCGTTTTTTTAGATTCGGTTCCGCGGTGGAGCACGATTTTGTGAGGGGGCTTCAGCGTAATAATGTAACGCTGAAATTTAGTCTTGTTTTTAATAACTTATCTCCATTTCTTCTACATCATCAAGTGCTTTTCCCGATCGCTGTCTGCTATTTTGTCTGGATATTTTCCTCACTCCAACGATCAACAAAAAGGCCCGTAAGATGAAACTTGAATCCCTTGCGCTACATCATGGTTATGAATCTGAAGCGACAACGAAGTCCGCCGCCGTGCCGATTTACCAGACGACTTCTTACACATTTGACGACACGCAGCACGGTGCCGATCTGTTTGATCTGAAGGTGGCGGGCAATATCTATAGCCGTATCATGAACCCGACGAATGCGGTGCTGGAACAGCGGCTGGCAGCTATTGAGGGCGGTATTGGCGCGCTGGTGCTTTCATCCGGTATGGCGGCGATTACTTATTCGCTTCAGGCGCTCACGCAGGTTGGGGACAATATCGTCAGCACTAGCCAACTGTATGGCGGCACCTACAATCTGTTTGCCCACACTCTGCCACGTCAGGGGGTCGACGTGCGGATGGCCTCTTTCGATGATTTTACGACGCTGGAATCGCTGATTGACGAACGCACTCGCGCCGTTTTTTGTGAATCGATCGGGAATCCGGCGGGAAATATCGTCGATATTGCCAAAATCGCGGAGATTGCACATCGCCACGGCGTTCCGGTGATTGTTGATAACACGGTTGCGACGCCCGTACTGTGCCGGCCTTTTGAGCACGGCGCAGATATCGTCGTCCATTCACTGACCAAATACATCGGCGGTCATGGCACCACGATCGGCGGTGCGATTATCGATTCCGGTAAGTTTGACTGGGTCGCGAATAAAGCGCGTTTCCCGTTACTGAATGAGCCCGATCCTTCTTACCACGGCGTGGTGTATACCGACGCTTTCGGCCCAGCTGCCTATATTGGGCGCTGCCGTGTGGTGCCGCTGCGCAATACGGGCGCGGCGCTTTCTCCGCATAGCACCTTCTTGCTGTTGCAAGGTCTGGAAACCCTCAGCCTGCGCATCGAACGCCATTGCAGCAATGCGGAAGCGCTGGCTGGCTACCTGAATCAGCACCCGTTGGTTACTTGGGTGAACTATGGTGCGTTGCCGGATAGCCCCTATAAAGCAAACTGCGACAAAATTACCTCGGGTAAGGCGTCTGGGATTATCAGCTTTGGCATTAAAGGCGGGAAAGCATCAGGCGGTCATTTTATTGATGCGCTGAAGATGATTTTACGACTGGTGAATATTGGCGATGCTAAATCGCTTGCGTGCCACCCGGCAAGTACCACACATCGGCAGTTGAATGCAGAAGAGCTGGCGAAAGCGGGAGTGAGTGAGGATCTGGTCAGAATTTCGGTCGGTATTGAGCACATTGACGACATCATCGCTGATGTGGCGCAGGCGCTGGAAGCCTCACAGAAAAAATAAACGATAGGGATGTTAGAGACACGCGTTGGAAATCTGAATCGGTTTCCAACGCGTCATAGACGATTACGAACGGTTAGCGTCGGCTGCGGTCGTCGTCTGTGCTTCTGGTGCAATCGGTGCCGCAACAGATTCAACCGGAATGGCTGGCGTGGCTTGTTCGATCAGACCATTGATTTTGGTCGGCATACCAGAACGTCTCTGGATTGCCTGATCGACTTCGCTGGTGTTCACGCTGGCGTCGGCCAGAACCTTGCTCACTTTTGGCGTCATACTGATCGGTGCCGGAGTATCAGAATGGAATTCTTCTACTGTGCGAGACAGCGGATTGTGAATTTCAACATAGCGTGAACCATCTGGCTCAACGGTGGCTTTCACTGGTTCATTGATGAACTGAACGCGAGTACCGACCGGAACGTTGTTGAACAGATACTTGATATCATCGGCGCGCAGACGGACGCAGCCGTGGCTTACGCGTAGACCAATACCGAAGTTGGCGTTGGTGCCGTGGATCGCGTACAGGTTACCGATGTACAGCGCATACAGCCCCATTGGGTTATCTGGGCCCGCTGGGAAAACTTTTTGCAGGGTTTCACCGCGTGCCGCATATTCTGCATGCATCTTCGCAGTAGGTGTCCAGGTTGGGCCCGCTTTCTTGCGCTGAACAGACGTTGTCCAGTTAATCGGCGTGTCTTTACCTAACTCACCAATGCCAATTGGCAGCACGACTACGGTCTTGGAGCCTTTCGGGTAGTAGTACAGACGCATTTCTGCGCTGTTGATGACAATACCTTCACGTGGTGCATCAGGCAGAATCAACTGATGAGGAATCACCATTTTGCTGCCGGGAATGGGCAGGTAAACGTCCGCATCTGGGTTGGCTTCCATCAGGTTGCTCAGACCCATTTGGAACTGTGCTGCAAAATGTTCCAACGGCTGTGTGCTGTCTTCCGGTACGGTGATGTCGATATTCTCGCCTATCAGCCGGCTGTTAGCCGCAGGCAGAGGATAAACAACGGCAAAAGCGGCTTGGCTGAATGCGGCTGCTGCAAGAACTAAAGTAAAGATCGCGCGAATACTCATTTTCATTTCTTTATTTGAGTGGTGAATGCACCCCCCGAATCAGGAGGCTGGTCTGCTAGGGTCGCCATGACGACCGGATGCGCATTATATGTGCAGAACGGCCTCAGAGGGAAACAACATGTGTAACTAATCACACTTTTTGGTGCTCTAATGAGAAAGAAAACCTCTTAGGGTGAACCGCGACTCAGTTTTCCTCTTCCAGCGTGGGTGTGCTAAAGCGGCGATTCTCGAGAACCGGGAGAATCTGACGGGCATACGCCAGTCTTTCAGGATCAATGTTGGCATAGATGAGTGCGGGTGTTTCCGGTGCCTGAGCGACAACAACGCCTAAAGGATCGACCACCATGCTGTTACCGATATTCTTGACGCCGCATTCGCCAACGGCGACGAGATAAGTGGTATTTTCCAGTGCCCTAGCGCGCACCAGCAACTCCCAATGCGCTTCTTTCAGCGGCCCCTTAATCCAGGCTGAGGGGAGAACGAGTACGTCAGCGCCGTCCAGCACCAGACGGCGTGCAAGCTCAGGGAAGCGGATGTCATAGCAAGTCATCAGCCCGACGTTCAACCCAGCTATAGTCAACAGCGGCGGAACTACTTCGCCTGCCAGTACGTTTTCCGATTCCTGTACGGAAAACGCATCGTACAGATGCAGCTTCCGGTATTGCGCGACGATCTCGCCGTTGCGCAGCGCCAGCAGCGTGTTCCAGACTTTCCCTTCGCCATTCGGGATATGCACACACAACATGGTTGTCAGGTCGCTGCCTTTGCTGGCTTCCAGCAGATGCGAGATAAACGGGCCATCAAGCGGCTGGGCAGCGGTGAGCACCATATTGGGATTGGTAATATCGCGAGCCAGCACGCCTTCGGGCAGCACCAGCAGGTCGGTACCGTTTTGCTGTGCTGACAACATAAACTCAGTAATGGTCGTGGCGTTTTGCTGCCACTCGCGGTCAACAGCGAATTGTCCCAGTGCGACTTTCATACTTGCTCCCTCGTTGCCCAGTTAATCGCGCTTGGCTGGCATCATGCGCAGCAGCGTGTTGTCTTTCATCACATAGTGGTGGAACAGGGCCGCGGCGGTATGCAGGGCAATGAGCCAGTAGCCTAGCGGTGCCAGCGTTTCATGCCAGCCAATCAGCGTTTCAGCGATATCGAAATTTGGTGTCGTGGCGGTTGGCATGCCGATCCCAAAAAGCATCCAGTCCCTACCGCTGTAATAGCGTGAGGCAATGCCCAGCATCGGTAGTGTGATAAATAGCAGGTAAATGATGGCGTGAGTGAGTGAACCCAGCGCACTTTGCCAGCGGGACGGCGGTGGCGTAATCGCGGGTGAGGTATGCCGATGGCGCAAGAACAGGCGAGCCAGCATGAGAACCAATATGGCTACGCCGCAGCTAAAGTGCGTCACCATCATCACGGTGCGCAGCAGCGAACCGCGTTCAGCAAATCCGCGTAGTTCGATGGTGGCATAAGTCACAACGAGCAACAGAAAAACTAGCCAGTGCAATGCAATTTGCGATGGTGCGAACTTTCCTTTCATGTTTTGTCCTCTGCGACGTTGAGCGCGGTTTGACACCGTAACGAGCGAATAATCTCATAAAGTATAAGGCAACTTGTCTCTTGTCAGCCCTTCTTTACCCTGCCTGACAAACTGGGTTATCGACGTTGGATTCTTCAGTACTCAGCTTTGTTTGGATAGGGGAAAACTCAAATAAAAAATTTCTGGGAGAAATTTTTAACGTTGTGCCAGCAACGGCACGTAAGAGGGGCGCTCAGGGATGGCATGCCATAAAAACCGGACGAAGCCGGTTTGGAGAGGAACGATTATTCCTGCGGGTTTTTCTCTGCCTTGCCTGCCATCATCGCGTGGATTTGTCGATTTCCGGCAATATAGCGGATTGATATCTTTTTGTACCGATGGAAGGAGATTGCCGCATGATTTTATTTGCTCATTACTGCCACGACAGGTAGCGTTTATACTAAAATAACATCTGTAATCAATGTATGAAGGAACCGGGCGATGGCAAATGATGAAATAAAAAATAAATTGGTTTCCGTACTGGCTTCACAACAGGCGAAGGGAAAAACGCCAGAACAGGCTGTCGAGCACATCCTTCAGGCATTGGGGGGGCGAGCTGGTGATGTGTCCCGTATTTCGATTTTGACGTCGACATTAATCGCCGATGTGCTTTATACCGTGTATCAGGAGACGATCGCACATCAGCAAATTGCGGTGATTTTACGCAAATTGGGTTACGCCGCTCGCGACATTGCCACTGCATTACACGCCATTTATCCCCCACTCACCGTCCATGAAATAGGCCAGCTTTTGCAGAGTCCGGAAATCTATCCGACGATCGATCGCACTGCGTTACTTGATGCGCTTACTTACGCAAAATTCTCCAAAGCGGAAAGCGAGCTGGTTGCTGATGCTCTCGGTGTTTAATACCATAACATTTTGATATCAGAGATATTTGATATCAGAACAGTACTGAAGCATAGGCAGCCAGACTCGTGATTTTCCTATAGCCGTTATCGGACTACTGATCGATAGCGGTGATTTTCACGTCTTTAACCTGAGCGTGACTCTCGCCATTTCCTGATGCTGTTGTCAGCGCGTACAACCCCACTTTAGCGCCGACCCACTTGCCAGGGCCTGCTGCGAAGCTATCGTTAAGCGTACAATATTCTCCGTCATCGCCCAGCCAGGCGAACTGGCAAATGGCATTCTGCCGCACGGTGACGCGTAGGATGAGACTCTGCTGTCTGGGCAACACCATCAGAGGTTCCTGATATTGATCCAACTGCTGTGCATCACTCATCCAGCCGAATCCGGTTACTAATTCAAGACCTTTCGCGCTTTTCTCAACGCCGAGGAAAGCGAAGCGCTCGCCATAAATAATCAGGCCGCAGCGATCGCCTATCTGCTCAAAAACCGGCGTCAGGTGTACGGTCACCTCGAATTCCTCTGCCGGAAATTTTTGCATCAGCAAATTAGGTACGTCATACCATGACGGTTCGCCCGCGCGAGTAGGCATGGGCTGGCAGAATAGCTGGAGCCCCGGCTGAGTGAGCGTTAGCCAGCGTGAGTCTGGGTTAGCTTGCCACTGCCATTGCCGCCCCAGCGTGGCCGATGAGAAATCGTCGGAGGTTGAGGGGGACTGTATGACAACAGGAGTATTAACACGAGGTTTAGACGCTTCCTGCACCGGTTGCCCCTGTCCCTGCGAATTATGCTGTTCGCCGATCAGCGGCCAGTCATCCTGCCAGCACATTGGCTGTAGATGGACGACGCGGCCATAAGCATGACGATCCTGAAAATGTACGAACCAGCTTTCACCGTTATCTAACTCGACCCACCCGCCCTGATGTGGCCCATTAACCGATGTTGTCCCCTGATGCAGGACGATTCTGCTTTGCCATGGCTCATTCAGTGAACGCGTGCGTAGTACTGTTTGCCAGCCGGTAGGAACGCCACCCGCTGGTGCAAAAATGTAATACCAGCCATGGCGCTTATACATCTTCGGCCCTTCGATGGTTGGCTGCGTCGCTCGACCATCGACAACAATTCTGCCTTCATCAAGTAAGGATCGGCCATCTTCTGCCATTCTGCACAGTTGCAGCAGGTGTTTCTTACCACTGCGGCTGAAGGCAAAAGCGTGTATTAGCCAGGCTGTGCCATCGTCATCCCAGAACGGGCAGGGGTCGATCCAGCCTTTAGCCTGCTTCAGGCAATGCGGCGCACTCCATTCGCCTCTGGGATCGTCAGTCTGTGACATAAAGATCCCTTCATCAGGCGTACTGAAGAACACCCAGAATTTTCCCGAATGATAGCGAATACTGGGTGCCCAGATGCCTTTGCCCGGCTGAAATTGTTCATATCCTGGCAGATCGAATCGGCTCAATACGTGGTTGATTAGCGCCCAGTTCACTAGATCCTGAGAATGCAGGATTGGTAACGCTGGCATGTGGTTAAAGCTGGACGACACCATGTAAAAGTCGTCGCCGACTCGCACGATGTCAGGATCGGAATAATCGGCGCATAAAATCGGATTTTTATAACGTCCGTTACCCAAATCTGGGTTCCAGGGAGAATGTTCTGTGCTCATGTTATTATCCTGATAATAAAGAACGGGCAACGTATTGCCCGCCGGTATCGCGATCAGGCTGCGCCTTTTGGCGTCAGACCTTGACCGACAGGAAGTTCACTTTCTGCTGTGCGGTCAGCCGTGCTGTGACGTTTCGCCAGATCGGCCTGAATGGTTGCCATCGTCTTATCGTCCAGTTTGTAAAAACGTACCAGCCAATAAAGTACTAGGTAGGAAAGTGAGGGGCCGATGCTCAGCAGGCCGATAATACCAGCGGTGGCAAGTGGCGTTTGTGTCGGTGAACCCGCGACATAGCCGAACCAGCCGAGTGAAAAGCCGACGATAGCTCCCGCAATTGCCATACCCAGCTTCAGCGCAAACAGGTTGCCAGAGAATGACAGGCCGGTAATCCGGCGGCCTGTTTTCCACTCACCGTAATCGGCGGCATTTGCCATCATGTTCCATTTGAAAGGTTGGTACATCTGGTGGAAAAAACCGATCAAAAAATAGAGCGGGAAAACAACAGCCAGCCACTGTGGCGGCACCATAAACAGGATGGTGCCGACAAACACCAGCAGCAGGTTGATGTTTTTAAAAAGACTTATGCTGCTGAATCTCTTGCCAAAGTAACCCGCCATCATTGCACCAATAATGGTGCCGACAACGCTGGTAGTAATAAACGCGGATTTCATTGCCGTTCCGGCGGCACTGTCTTGCTCCGGCCCCACCATCAGGTAGGTTGCATAATAAAGCGTCGCCGCACCGCGCATGACGCCAGCCATGCTGGAAAAGAAAGTAATGATGGCTACGATGCGCCACTGATCGTTGCTTAGCAGATTTCTGACATCGTCCCAGACGTTCTGATTTTTATCTACCGCAGGATTGATGCGTTCGTTTGTAGTGAAAAAACAGAAAAACAGCATCACGACAGCTAGGCTGCCCATGATCATCATCGTGCCCTGATAGCCCAATTGCTTGTTCGTGCCGCCAATCCAGTCAACCAGCCACAGCGTGCCGACCGACACCAATAACCCGGCCATTGAGGAGATGGTAAAACGGTAGGACTGCGCGGAAATTCTGTCCTTTTCATCACTGGTGATCACTCCGCCGAGTGAGCAGTAGGGAATGTTGATAAAGGTATAGAACAGCATCAGCAACGTGTAAGTGATGTAGGCATAAACCAGTTTTCCGGTGCCATTAAGCTCTGGTGTGGTGTAGGCCAACACGGCAATCACGGCGTAGGGAACGGCAAACCAGACCAGCCACGGGCGAAAATGTCCCCAGCGGGTTTTGGTCCGGTCTGCAATCAGGCCAATCAGTGGGTCGACGATGGCATCCAGCACGCGAGTAACCAGAAACATCACCCCCACTGCGGCTGCGGAGATGCCATAGATATCCGTATAAAAGTAGGTAAGAAACATGGTTACGGAAGAATAGACGATGCCACAGGCGGCATCGCCCATGCCAAAGCCGATTTTCTCCGCAACGCTCAGCTTATTATTGTTGGTCATTGGAAACTCCAGATGATGATTGAGGAACTTCTTGCCAGGCTCGCGGCTATTGTTATCCCCTTGTTGGGGATTAACTATTGCGGATTTTATTAAGAAGGTTACGTTTCTTGGTATGTGTTAGACAGGTCACAAAAAAATGATAATAAAAGTGGCGTGAATCAGAAACTATGTGGAGTTATTTCCATTTTATATCAATTAATTAACGTGGTCTTTTTTCTTTTTTATTTGTATGACAAGTTATCTTTCGGGACTATTTATGGAATGGCAAGCCTGTTGGCTATGCGATTTTCTTCATGAGCTACCCAACCTGGCTGGGGAAATATGGCATCTATCTGGAAGGTCTCTACATCGCACAGGCGTATCGTCAAGCCGGAGCGGCAAAGCGCTGCTGAAAAGGAGAGGTCGGGTGGGAAATGGTGGGCAGGCTTATAAAAGAAAACGTGCCCACTGAATTATCATTATTCTTCCGCCAGAAACAGTTCCAGCAGGGAATTCAGAAACAGTTTGCCGTGTTCGGTGATTTGCCAGTGTGTGGCGGTTTCCGTCAGGTAACCTTGTGCCAGCGCTTGATCCAACTGCGGGCGGATGCTGTGCTCTTCCAGACCGGTGTACGCCGTGAAATCTGTGCGCGGAGCGGCTTCCAGCAGGCGAAAGCGGTTCATGAAAAACTCAAAAGGCCGATCGTCGTTAGCAACATCGTGTTGTTTATCCAGATACGTGCCCTGCATATAGCCACGAGGATGGCGGACTTTTACCGTGCGCAGAATGCGGCCGTCGCTGAAAGTCAGCTTGCCGTGTGCCCCACAGCCAATCCCCAAATAGTCGCCGAAGCGCCAGTAATTCAGGTTGTGCTGACACTGGTAGCTCGGCTTGGCGTAGGCGGACGTTTCATATTGCTGGTAACCCGCTGCACTCAGTAGCGCGTGGCCCTGCTCGTAGATGTCCCACAGCGCGTCGTCGTCCGGCAGTGTCGGCGGGCGCGAACTAAACAGCGTATTGGGCTCGATAGTCAACTGATACCACGATAAATGCGGTGGATTGAGCGCGATGGCCTGACGCAGGTCGTCCAGCGCTTCGTCTAGCGATTGATCCGGTAAACCGTGCATCAGGTCCAGATTAAAGCTGCGCAATCCCAGACCGGTCGCTAGGTGCGCAGCGCGTCTGGCCTCGTCCGGGCCGTGAATACGCCCGAGGCGTGTCAGCTTTTGCGGATCGAAACTCTGAACGCCGATGGAGATACGGTTAATGCCCGCGCGCTGATAGCCGCTGAAACGGTCGGCTTCAACCGTACCGGGATTGGCTTCCATCGTAATTTCGGCATCCGGCGTTAACGGAATTCTCGCCCGCACGCCGTCGAGCAGCGCCTGCATCGCTTCCGCGCTCAGCAGGCTGGGCGTGCCGCCGCCGATAAAGATCGAGTGCAGTTCACGACCGCTCGCTAGCGGCAAATCGGCATCCAGATCTGCCAGCAGGTGATCGACATATTCCTGATGCGGCACGTCGCCTTTCAGCGCGTGAGAGTTGAAGTCGCAATACGGGCATTTCTGTACGCACCACGGAATATGGATGTACAGGCTGAGCGGGGGAAGCTTAAGCATTGCGTAGCGCATCCAGCAACAGGCGCAGCGCCTGACCGCGGTGAGACTGCGCGTTCTTATCTTCACGCGTCAGTTCCGCTGCTGTTTTACCCAGCTCCGGCACGAAGAAGATCGGATCATAGCCGAAGCCGCCGCTGCCCGCCGCTTCATGCGTCAGCACACCCTGCCAGTTACCGTGGCAGACAATCGGCGTCGGGTCTTCCGTGTGGCGCATATACACCAACACGCAGTGGAAGCTGGCGCGGCGCTGTTCGTCCGGTACGTCTTTTAGTGTCAGCAGTAGCTTATCCAGATTTTGCTGGTCGCTGGCATCCACGCCCGCGTAGCGTGCCGAGTAAATACCCGGTGCGCCGCCCAGTGCATCTACAGCCAGACCGGAATCATCGGCAATCGCTGGCAGTCCCGTGATGTGTGCTGCATGACGTGCTTTCAGGATGGCGTTTTCGATGAAGGTCAGGCCGGTTTCTTCGGCAGAATCCACGCCCAGTTCGGTCTGCGCCACGATATCCAGACCGAAATCGGCCAGCAAGCTGGCGAGCTCGCGCACTTTACCGGGGTTTCCGGTAGCCAAAACCACTTTTTGCATCGTCTTGTCCTGCGTATTTATTCAATGAAGTCCGCGACGTCAGCCGGGATGTGTTGCGGATGGGTAATTCTAATCTGTTTATGCCGTCCGAGTTCGCCTTTTTCAATCACGACCAGACTCTTGGCGACTCGAAACTGTTTGGCGAGAAATTTGGTTAGATGGGCGTTGGCCTGCCCGTCAACCGGTGGTGCGGTGATGGCGACTTTCAGTTCGTCGCCATGCAAACCCACGATCTGATCCCGGCTTGCTTTCGGCTGAATATACAGCCGAATCACCAGCGCATCGCCGTGGCGGGTAATGGCACTCACAGCAGGAACCACAGCCCCGGAAACAGGTCCATGCCCAGATAGTTGAGCATATACAGAATCAGAATCACCGCCATCGCGGAGAAATCGATACCGCCCATAACTGGAATAATGCGGCGGAGTGGCGCCATCAACGGTTCGGTCAACTGATGCAGTAAATACTCGATGGGGCTACGTCCCTGACTGACCCAGCTCATAATCGAACGGATGATGATGACCCAGAAAACCAGATAGCCCGCGGATTTAATCAGCGAAATCAGCCCGACCAGCAGGTTCATTGGGCTAAGGGAAATCGCGCCAACCTGAATCAACAGCAGTAACGGGTATTTGATTGTCGTGAGAATGAAGGCCAGCAGCAGCGAGGCGCTGTCAATCGGCCCTAACGACGGCAGAATGCGGCGCAGTGGCCCGACAATCGGCTGGGTGATTTTGACGACAAACTGCGACAGCGGGTTATAGAAATCGCTGCGTGACCACTGCATCCAGATGCGTAGCAGCAGGACCATTACATAGAGGTCGACCAGCGTTTTGACCAAAAAAGTCAGGGTGAGCATAAGTACGTCTTTTCCTTAATAAGATAAAGAATCGGGGAACCCGCTGTGGTTAAAAAAGCGTTTCCATTTCCTGTGCGCGAGCAATTGCCGCCTGCATGGCTTCAGCCACGGTTTGCGTCAACTGCTGTTCGTTAAATACCCGCAAGGCTTCTGCCGTGGTACCGCCCTTGGACGTCACATTTTCCCGCAGGGTCGATAGCGGCGTATCGGGATTGGCTTCAACCAATGCGGCAGCGCCCGACGCGGCCTGTTGCACCAACAGGCGAGCCGTGGCCTGATCGAATCCCTGACGGATGGCTTCCTGCTGCATCGCTTCCATAAATAGGAAGAAATAGGCCGGTGCGCTGCCCGCGGCGGCGATCACGCCGTTAATACCTTGCTCACTATCCACCCAGCAAATTTTACCGACGCTCTGCATCAACTGTGCGGTGAAGTCTTTATCAGCCTGACTGACGGAGGCGGGGGCATACATCCCGCTCATGCCTTTGCCGACCAGAGACGGCGTGTTTGGCATAATCCGCACGATATTCAGTGGCTCCCCCAGCAGCGCCTGAAAACGGGCAATGTTGATGCCTGCGGCAATCGACAGCACCAGCTTACCGCTGAAGTTGACTTGTTCACGCAGCGGTTCGCAAACCGTTGCCATCATCTGCGGTTTGACGGCCAGCACAATAACGTCTGCTTCCTGAGCGCAGCGGACATTGTCCGCGCTGCTGATCACGCCATAGTGTGCAGCCAGCGCATCGCGATTCTTACCCGAAGGCGCGCAGACGCTGATGTGTTGAGCGGGATAACCGCCGTTGACCAATCCGGCGATAATGGCCTGCGCCATGTTTCCGGCACCAATAAACGCTATTTTACGTTGTTGCATTTGCATTATCGCTAATCACCTGTTCCGTTTGTATTCTGTCAAAGATGACGTGCCGTTCAGGGCGTGCCCTGCTGTTGATTCGTTTTTGACTGACTGTTTATTTATAGGCTTTTTGCCGAATAGTCACGTGCGCCAAAGATTGCCGTACCAATGCGCACCATCGTGCTGCCGGCGGTAATCGCCGCACGCATGTCGTCCGTCATCCCCATAGAAAGTGTATCAATATGCAGATGATTTGCAGACAACGTTTGCAACAGCACGGCCATTTGCTTGAAAACAGCAAGCTGCTGCTCATAATCGGTTTCTGGTGCCGGAATCGCCATCAAGCCACGCAGGCGCAGATTAGGCAGCGTGGCGACGCTGGCGGCGAGTTCCGCGAGTTCATCCACCATAATGCCTGATTTGCTCGGTTCGCTGCTGATATTAATCTGCAACAGAACGTTTAACGGCGGCAAGGAAGTCGGGCGCTGTTCGCTCAGACGCTGCGCGATGCGCAGGCGATCCACGGTGTGAAACCAGTCAAAATTCTCGGCCACCAGTCGACTTTTATTTGACTGTAGCGGGCCGATAAAGTGCCACTCCAACGGCGTGTCCGGTTGGTTTTTCTGGAAATAATGGATCTTCTCCACGCCTTCCTGGACATAGTTCTCGCCAAACGCCCGTTGCCCTGCCGCAATAGCTTCTTCGATCGCGCTCACAGGTTTGGTTTTACTGACTGCAAGTAACGTAATTTCTTCTGGTGCCCGTGCGCAATGCGCCGCGGCGGTGGCGATTTGCTGCCGGATGTCCTGTAGATTCTGCTGGATTGTCGTCATGGTTATTCAGGAGGTTATCTATGGAGTTGGATGAGTGGATGGCGCGTAGTGTAAAACATAATGCCTCGGATCTGCACCTTTGTAGCGGTCACCCGCCGATGCTGCGTGTGGACGGGCGGCTACAGCCTGAAAATACCTTACCACGTTTAACCTCGGATCAGGTGGCACAATGGTGCGATGCCTGGCTCGAACCGGCTCAGCGCGAGCAACTTCGGCAGGCTGGTCAGGTGGACGGCGCGTTAATGCTGCCTGATGGGCAACGCTTGCGGGTGAACGTGTTTCGCCAGCGGGAAGGGCTGTCTGCGGCGCTGCGTGTTATCCCGTCCGTTCAGCCTTCATTGGAAGCGCTACACGCGCCACCCGTTTTCTCGACGCTGCTGGAGAAGCCGAACGGGCTGATCCTGATTACCGGTGCGACGGGGAGCGGTAAATCTACGACGCTGGCGGCCATGCTTGGGGCGTTAAACGACAGCCGCGATCGCCATGTGATTACGCTGGAGGATCCGATCGAGTTTATCCATGCCAGCCGACGTTGCCTGATTCAACAGCGGGAGATCGGTACGCACAGCGCATCGTTTGCGCAGGCGCTACGTGCTGCATTGCGGGAGGATCCTGATGTCATTCTGCTAGGAGAATTGCGCGATACAGAGACGATTCGGCTGGCTCTGACGGCGGCGGAAACCGGCCATCTGGTGTTGTCGACGCTGCATACCCGTAGTGCATCGCAGGCGGTCGATCGTCTGATTGACGTCTTTCCCGGTGAAGAGAAAGCCTATGTTCGTAGCCAGTTAGCTACCTGTTTGCAGGCCGTGGTGACGCAAAGGCTGCTGCCCGCTGCGCAAGGTGGCCGAATTGCGCTTTATGAAGTGCTGACGGCGAGTGCGGCAGCCAGCAACTTGATTCGGGAAGGGAAAACGCACCAGCTTCCCGGCCTGATTCAGACAGGAGCCGCTGCGGGAATGCAAACGTTCGAGCAAAGCTACCAGCAGCGCTGTCGGGATGGGCTTATTTCACACCGTTTTAGCGCTGGGCCGACCACAGGCGGTGCAATCCATCCGTAGATTAGGAAAGCCGAGGCTCTACCTGAAACAGTGCCATGGAACGCATCAACTGCTGAGACTGCTGCTCCAGCGACTGCGTCGTCGCCGATGAGGCTTTGACGAGCTGTGCGTTGTGTTGAGCGACTTTGTCGATCTGTGTGAAAGCGACGTTAACCTGCTCAATACCGCGATGCTGTTCTTGCGTGGCGGTGGAAATGTCTCGCATCAGCTGTGTAATACGGATGATTTCGTCGGTCACTTCGTCCATGGTTTCACCGGCTTTAGTGGCTAATTCAAGCCCTTCGGACACGCGCGTTTGGGAATCTAAAATCAAGGCGCGGATTTCTTTCGCCGCCTGTGCGCTATGCTGCGCCAGATTACGCACTTCTCCGGCGACGACGGCAAAGCCTCTGCCTTGTTCGCCTGCGCGAGCGGACTCAACGGAGGCGTTCAGCGCCAGAATGTTGGTCTGGAATGCGATGCCGTCAATGACGCTGAGAATGTCATTGATGCGCTTGGCGCTGGTGGCGATCTCCTGCATTTTTTCAATGACGTAGCAGACAGACTTGTTGCTGCGGCTGCTGGTGTTCGAGACATTATTGGCCAACTGATGCGCGAGTTCCGCGTGATCGGCATTGAGTTTTACCGTCGCGCTCAATTGCTCCATGCTCGCTGCCGTCTGTTCCAGTGCGGCAACGGATTCCTCGGTGCGTTGGGAAAGCTGAGCGTTTTCTTCAAACAGTTCGCGGCTACCGAGATCGATTTGCGTGCTGGCATCGCGTACCTGACTGACCGACTCCAGCAGCGCGCTCTGCATGCGGCCGATGGCATCATTGAGCCGACCCAACTCGTTGTCTCCGCCTTGAATCAGGCGGCGGGTCAAGTTACCGCCAGCAACCAGCTCCAACTGCTCAATGGCATAATCCAGCGGTTTGAGCAGCATATGCCGCAGTGCGATCCAAGCTAATGCCACCAGCGTGATAGACAATAGGCTGGCAATAGCAATGAGCAGCAGCATGATGCGTTCATTGCGCTCGGACTGTGCCAGACCCTGTTCGGAAAGCTGTTGGGCATACTGACGGAAATTCTGGATCGACAAATCAAAGGCTTCGCTCAGTGGGCCGAGCTGTTTTTCCAGAACGTCATAATATTCGTCGGTATACTGTTTTTGCAGTGCGCTCAGCATCGGAGTCATGCCCTGCTGAAAATAGGCCTGATAGGTTTTCAACACGTCCTGTGCCAGCGTCTGCTGCTTCGGATCGGCATTGGCCGATTTGATCACACGGTCAATGTCTTCCTGCGATTGGCGAAGATGCTTCTCTACGACTCCGGTTTCCTTGGTACCGTCGTCCAGCAGACCGATTTCGATTTTCCTGACGGCGAGCGTTGCCGAGGCTCGCGCGCTGAGCGTCTGGTTATAGCCGCTCATCAGGTTGCCCAGCTCAATGCCCTGAATTTGGTTTTGTGCTGTCAGCGTTTCCCTGTCTTTCTTAATCGCGACTACGCCCATGCTGCTGACGATAAGCAGCAGCAGGGTGGTTAATAGCAATAACGTTAATAAGCCGGTACGAATAGAAATATTTTTCAACCTCATGGTGTCCTTTTCCTTACGCCGCCTTCGTCGGTGATAAACCAGTCATCACTGAGTGTAGTATGTGTCATTAAAGAGGATACGTTATCTGTGTTGCGGTGAGATAAAATTAAAAAGCTATGGCAGACGTGAAAAGGATTGGGCAAGAAGGGCGTAGCCAAGAGGCCTCCCGCAACACAGGCTTCTCTCACACTGGTTTATCTCAACGCAAAGGGTATAAATAATTAGCCGTAGCGTTTACGCCTAGTTTATTATCTGTTAATAGCGTTGGTTTTTCAGGGGCGTATTCAATACGCCAGTCAATGATACCCAGAGGTATCCGAGGTTTATGTGCAGTTAACAAGTTTTACGGATTATGGTTTGCGGGCGCTGATTTACATGGCATCGCTGCCGGGCGGGAAAATGACCAGCATTTCGGAAGTCACGGAAGTGTATGGCGTGTCCCGTAATCATATGGTCAAAATTATCAATCAACTTAGTCGTGCTGGGTTGGTGATGGCCGTGCGCGGCAAGAATGGCGGTATCCGTCTTGGAAAACCGGCAGAAACCATCCGAATTGGCGATGTCGTGCGCGAATTGGAGCCACTTACGCTGGTTAACTGTAGCCACGAATTTTGCCACATTACGCCGGCCTGTCGCTTAAAGCAGGTGCTTCAACAGGCGGTACAAAATTTTCTGCATGAGCTGGATCAATACACGCTGGCTGATATGGTCAAAGAAAACCCACCGCTTTATAAATTATTGTTGGTTGAATGAGTTTTGTTCAGCCTCCTGCTGATGACAACGGAGGAACCGCAATGTCACAAGATCCATTCCAGGAACGAGAAGCAGAAAAATACGAATCTCCCATCCCCAGTCGTGAATATATTTTGGCTCACATCGCCAAACGCGATACCCCGATTAGCCGAGAAGAATTAGCCACCGACCTGCAATTAACCGGAGAAGAAGCGCTCGAAGCGCTGCGCCGCCGCCTGCGTGCGATGGAGCGTGATGGCCAGCTTATCTTTACCCGCCGCCAGTGCTACGCGTTGCCTGAAAAGCTCGATCTGCTGCGCGGTACGGTTATTGGTCACCGTGATGGTTTTGGCTTCCTGCGGGTGGAAGGCCGTAAAGACGATCTTTATCTGTCGGCTGAAGAGATGAAACGGACGATTCACGGCGATGTTGCGTTGGCACAGCCGCTGGGTGCGGATCGTAAAGGGCGTCGTGAAGGGCGCATTGTACGCGTGCTGGAACCGCGTACCGGACAAATTGTCGGTCGCTATTTTGTCGATGCGGGTGTTGGATTCGTCGTACCAGATGACAGCCGCCTGAGCTTCGATATTTTGATCCCGAAAGAAGAAATTAACGGCGCCCGTATGGGTTTCGTTGTGGTGGTTGAGCTGACGCAACGCGCCACACGCCGCACCAAAGCGGTGGGTAAGATCGTCGAGATCCTCGGTGACAACATGGGCACCGGGCTGGCGGTGGATATCGCCCTGCGTACCCATGATATTCCGCACACCTGGCCGCCGAAAGTGGAAGAGCAGGTAAAGGATCTCTCCGAAGAGGTGCCGGAAGCCGCGAAAAAAGGCCGTGTGGATCTGCGTAAGCTGCCGCTGGTGACGATTGATGGCGAAGATGCTCGCGATTTCGACGATGCGGTGCACTGTGAACCGAAACGTGGCGGTGGCTGGCGCTTATGGGTTGCGATTGCGGACGTGAGCTATTACGTTCGGCCGAATACGCCACTTGACCATGAAGCACGGGCGCGTGGCACGTCGGTGTACTTCCCGTCGCAGGTGGTGCCGATGCTGCCGGAAGTGCTGTCGAACGGGCTATGTTCGCTTAACCCGCAGGTCGATCGCCTGTGTATGGTCTGTGAAATGACCGTTTCGGCGCAGGGTAAGCTGTCGTCCTATAAGTTCTATGAAGCAGTGATGAGCTCACATGCGCGCCTGACCTACACCAAAGTGTGGAATATTCTGCAAGGCGACGCTGAACTGCGCGAGCACTACAAACCGCTGGTGGGTGGGTTGGAAGAGCTGCACCGCATGTACAAAGCCCTTGAACATGCGCGTGAAGTGCGTGGCGGTATCGCGTTTGAAACGGAAGAAGCGAAGTTCATTTTCAATGCTGAACGCCGTATCGACCGAGTGGAAGCGGTGGTGCGTAACGATGCTCACAAATTGATCGAAGAATGCATGATTCTGGCGAATATCTCCGCCGCGAAATTTGTGGAGAAAAACGAAGAGCCTGCGCTGTTCCGCGTGCACGATCAGCCGAGTGAAGACCATGTCTTAGCCCTGCGTAGCGTGTTGGGCGAGCTGGGGCTGACGCTGAAAGGCGGAATGAAGCCACAGCCGAAAGATTATGCGGAATTGATGAATGAGTTGGCTGACCGTCCCGATCGGGAAATGCTGCAAACTATGCTGCTGCGTTCAATGAAGCAGGCGATTTATGACCCAGAGAACCGAGGCCACTTCGGTCTGGCATTAACGTCTTACGGCCATTTCACGTCACCGATTCGTCGTTATCCAGACCTGTCGCTGCACCGCGCGATTAAGTATCTGCTGAGCGATCGTCATGAGCGCTGGACGTCAACGGGCGGCTGGCATAGCGACATTAATGAGATGCTACAGTTGGGTATGCATTGCTCGATGACGGAGCGCCGTGCGGATGAAGCGACGCGTGACGTTGCGGACTGGCTGAAATGCGATTTTATGCAGGATCACGTGGGTGAGGTCTTTACGGGGATTATCGCCAGTGTGACCGGTTTTGGCTTCTTTGTGCGCCTGAAAGATCTGTTTATCGACGGGCTGGTGCACGTTTCCACGCTGGATAATGACTACTACCGCTACGATAATATTGGCCAGCGGCTGATCGGCGAATCGCGCGGGCAGGTTTATCGTCTGGGTGATGAAGTCGAAATTCGTGTTGAAGCCGTTCATATGGATGAGCGCAACATTGATTTCGCGTTGATCTCCAGCACGCGCAAGGTGCGTGGCGAAGGGAAAACGGCTCGCGATCGTGTGAAGAAACCTGAATCACGTGAGGCTAAGCCAGCTCGGCGTCGTCGCAGCGCGAGCAAAGCGCCGGCAAACTTTGAGCCGGATGCCGCATTCCGTAAAGAAGGCGATAGCAACACGAAGTCGGATAAGTCAAAAGCCAAGCCGAAAAAGAACCGCGATAAAGCGAAAAAGAACGCGGAAAAAACGCGTAAAATCGCCGCCGCGACCAAAGCGAAACGCGCGAAGAAAAAATCTACTGAGTAAGGTTAGTGAGCCCGCGCCCTCCACTGAGAAGGGGGGCGCGGGGAAAACCTCTATCTCTACATTAACGGGCACCGCCTGTTATGATTAATTTGAAGAGTATCAATGAGCGAAATTATTTACGGTATCCACGCGGTTAAGGCACTGCTTGAGCGCGATCCACAGCGTTTTCTGGAAGTTTTTGTTCTGAAAGGGCGCGACGATCGTCGCCTTCAGCCTGTGATTGCGGATCTGGAAGCGCAAGGCATCGTCATTCAAGTGGCGAATCGCCAATGGCTGGATAAGCAGGCTGAAGACGCGGTGCATCAAGGGATCGTAGCGAAAGTCAAAGAAGGGCGGAAATATCAGGAAAACGATCTGCCCGCGATGTTAGATAATCTGGAAACGCCTTTCCTGCTGATATTGGATGGCGTGACCGATCCACACAACCTGGGCGCTTGCCTGCGTAATGCGGATGGGGCTGGCGTGCACGCGGTGATTGTGCCACGCGATCGTTCCGCGCAGCTTAATGCGACGGTGAAGAAGGTGGCCTGTGGTGCGGCGGAAACCGTACCGGTTATCAGCGTGACCAATCTGGCCCGTACGATGCGCCTGTTGCAGGAACGTAATATCTGGATCGTCGGTACAGCGGGGGAAGCGGATCATACGCTGTACCAAAGCAAACTGACCGGGCCGCTGGCGCTGGTAATGGGCGCTGAAGGGGAAGGGATGCGTCGTCTGACTCGTGAACACTGCGATGAACTGATCAGTATTCCGATGGCGGGCAGCGTGTCTTCACTGAACGTGTCGGTTGCTACTGGCGTGTGTCTGTTTGAAGCTGTTCGCCAACGGGCATAATTGCCGTCGCTATCAATAATGACGAGGTGCCAGCAGGCACCTCGTTGATTTTTTTGGTTGGTGTTCTAAATAGTGATTATGCAGCAGATGTCAGTCTGCGAACGTCTTGCTGCGAAGGCTGTAAAAGCCGGAAAACAGACACCGCGTCAGACAGCACGATCGCCTGCTGCTCCAGCGACTGAGCGGCAGACGAAGATTGCTCCACCAGCACGGTGTTTTGCTGCGTGTTCTGATCCATTTCTATAATGGCCTGACCAACCTGAGAAATGCCGCGATGCTGTTCGTCAGAGGCGGTAGTAATGTCTTTCATGATGTCGTGGACCTGCGTCACCGACTGGACAATTCCTTCCATCGTTTTCCCCGCGCCGTTAACGAGTGCCGCACCGTTATTAATCTGCGAAACCGACTCGGCAATGAGCGTGTCGATCTCTTTGGCGGCCTGTGCGCTGCGCTGTGCCAGATTGCGCACTTCGCTGGCGACAACGGCGAAACCACGTCCTTGTTCACCGGCTCGTGCCGCCTCTACCGCAGCATTAAGCGCCAGGATATTGGTTTGAAACGCGATGCTGTTGATCATTGAGGTAATTTCAGCGATGCGGTGGGAGCTTTGCGCGATATCGTGCATGGTGTTGACGGCTTTAGAAACCTGTTCTCCCCCTTGATTCGCGGTGTCTGAAGCATCCATAACCAGTCGATTAGCCTGATGGGCGTTATCGGCATTCTGTTTCACCGTTGACGTCAGTTGTTCCATACTGGCGGCGGTTTCCTCAAGCGCAGCAGCTTGTTGCGTCGTGCGAGAAGAGAGATCGGTGTTACCGGCAGAAATTTCCCCTGCGGCATAAGAAATCTGATTTGCGCTGAGGCGAATTTTATCAATCATGCTGTGCAGATTGCTGTTCATCTGCCCCATGGCTGAAATCAACTGGCCTAATTCATCATGACGATCGTTGTGAAGCTGCACGGTGAGATCGCCTTCCGCAATCGCACGGGTGGCGTGTAACGCCTGATGCAGTGGGCGAACGATCTGCCGTGAGATAACAATTGCTGTGGTCAGGCCGAGTATGATGGCAATCAGCGTAATCACGCCCAGTTGTATGTCGCTGCTAATGACGTTACGACCTGCGCGGCTCTCTTCGGTGAAGTAAAGTTTGTTGATGTTTTCTTGCAACACCGCCATCTGCTCGTTCAATTCACTGAGCCGCTGTTGGCTCACCTCCGGGCTCATAACCTGCTGGCGTTGTGAAATATAAGCGCTGAGTGACGCATTGATATCCTGAATGGCACTTTTGTCTTCCGCTGGCCAGTGGCCCGTGTCGATAGCTTTCAGCAACGCGGACAACTCTTCCTTAATGTTACCGATCGCACTGTCGTGCTGTTCCAGATACTGTGCTTTACGCTCCAGCGCATAACCAAAGTTGCCTTCCCGCGCGACTACCGTCTTGTCATACATGGCACCAAGACGGCTGATGCGTTTTAACGATTGGTCGCTATTGTGCAATCCGTAAAAGCCGACCATGGAGAGGATGACTCCCATGACGAGCAATAAACCAAACCCTACTAATAACTTACGCGTTACGGACAGGTTTTGAAATGACATCCAGCGCAGCATAAACCTCTTCCTTTCGTTCATTAATTATTTACCGTCATCGCAGGTCAATAACGGATTAGCTGTTGTTGTGTGTTTGCATAAAAAGCAGGTGATGAGTGTGAAACGGGCTCCTATCTAACTGATAAAATATACCTTATCTGTTATCGGCATTTCAGGCGCAATGCTTATCCATTTTCTTAAAAATCGTGCGGGTATGATAGCTAGGTAGGTAAAGTGTGCCGCTGGGGATTTCTGCGTTTTTTATCACGTAAAGTCATGTATAAACGCTCTGCTATGCAAGAATCATCTATATCATCATATAAAAGGAATATCGCTATGCCTATTGTTACGTCGCTACTCGCTTTCGCCTCCTATTTCTTAATCGGATTTGCCCTGGTGCTGACCTTTCTGTTTATCTACACCCGTATCACGCCGCATGATGAATGGGCACTGATTAAAGAGAACAACGGTACGGCGGCCATTGGGTTTGGTGGGGCGTTAATTGGCTATGTGATCCCGCTTTCCAGTGCGGCGATTAATTCGTTGAGCCTGGTGGATTACATCACCTGGGGAGCGGTCGCGCTGGTGGTGCAATTACTGATTTATTTCGCGGTGCGTCTGTATATGCCGCGCCTCAGCCAACACATCCAGAATAACGATATTGCTTCCGGCACCTTTCTTTGTGCCGCCTCGCTCAGCGGCGGGATTCTGAATGCGGCGTGTATGTCGTATTAATTTGCCATTGCATGACAATACCGGGAATCCGCCCGGTATTGTTTGGTGGATATCCTTGCCCAGCACCTTTGTTTACCGTGTTTTGACAACCTGTCCACAGATTCAGCGATATATCACGGCGCGCGCAAACCACATGCCGGGGAGCGTGGCAGCCTCGGATTTCATTACAATCACATAATAATGTGCACCAGAGGCATCGGCTTTTTGTTGAAGGGCACGATCCACATCATCTGCGTTTCCGCGCATGCTCACCGAAATCGTCCCCATTTTTTCCAGCGTGCTGGCTTGCGCATAGCGAATTTCAAGCGCTTTCTCCGCAGGCGGCGGTGGCGCGACAGGCTGACCTTGTATGATCTGGCAGCCGGACAGCATCAGTATTAGGGGTAAGAAAAGTATCCGCACGATGTTCATCGTTTCAGCCTGACAGGAGTAGATAGCGGAAGTGTAGCGCTATCGTCGGGCCGATGGCATTCTCTTTAACAAGAGAAAACTAACAGCGGGCAATCGGTGCCCGCTGTTAGCTGAGGTTAGCGCGAGGTGACCAGCGTAAAATCTTCGCCTTTGAAGATTTTTACCGGATTGCCGCGTTCTATCTGATGGTGGAACAGACGCCGCTGTGCCCGTAGTTCAGCATGCTGCTGCTGTTGTAACGCTTCCAGACGATAGGCGATGAGATAACAGGCCAGACGCTTGTTGGCGTGCTGGCTGCGTTCACTCTGTACCTTCACCGTGATACCGCTGGCGACATGGGTGGCTCGGACGGCAGACTCGGTTTTATTCACATGCTGCCCACCGGGACCAGATGATTTGGTGGCTTCAAAGCGAATCTCGTTATCGGCAAACGCCTGTTCCTGATGAAAGCGTGCGACGCCGATAAACCAGTTTTTGCGTCCGCCACCTTTGCGCCAGGGGCTATTGCACATCCACTGAAGTGTACCGCACCAACTGGCGGCCAGCGATTCTGCCTGTTCACCGTTTAACAGAACCAGTGCGGAACGTAGTGTGCCAGCGCGTTTCCCCGCTTCGGTTTCGACAATTTCACTGTCGACGCCTTGCCGTGCGGCATCTCGCGTCATAGCCTGCAAAGCCTTTGCGGTTGCCAGCATACATTCGTCCGGCCCCTGCGCGGCGGAAAACTGAAGCAATATCATTTATCCTCCCCGCGCGTTTTGTAGGTGAGTACCGGCTTCAAGCGAGCAATCAGCGTGATTAACCCCGCTTGCTGCATCGCACCGATAACGCTATCTATGGGTTTGTAGGCTTCCGGCGCTTCCTGAAAAATCAGCTGCCTGTCCTGACAAATCACGCGGCTACCGAAGCGGGTTCGCGCGAGTTGCTGAACGCTATAGCGTGAAGACAGCCGATCTTTACACTCCGTGCGCATCCACTTCCTGCCAGCGCCATGTGCCAGTGAATACAGGCTATCGGCGTGAGGAATGGGTTGCACGATGTAGCTGTAGTCGCCGCGCGAGCCGGGAATGATGACTGGTCCGCAATCGGCGGGTGTCGCGCCTTTGCGATGCAGCCAGCCAGAAATACCCTCAATCGTTGCTGATGTCACCAGATTGTGGTTCACGTCCAGTGCGGCATCGCCTTCCGTATGCCAACGTTCCAGCATTCGCTGTGCGATCAGTCGCCGATTGTGGGTGGCAAACGTCAGCGCGAACTGGTGCTGTTCCAGATAGGCCTCCGCGGCAGGCGTATTGGCTTCAAGCCCATGATGACCGAATTCCCGCACGTGAGCTTCCAGTATGGTTTGCCCTAATCCGCGCGAGCCGCTGTGGACGAGCAACAGCAGCTGTTTAGGATCAATGTGCAAAGCGTGTAGTTCATCGGGTTGATAGATCTCATCAAGCTGCTGTAGTTCCGCAAAATGATTACCGCCGCCGATGGTGCCCAGCGAATAGCGAAAATCCGCCAGCGAAGGGGGAATCTCGATATCGTCTTCCAGTGGCCCATCGATATTACCAAGCCGTTTCTCCAGCTTATCCAGAGAGATTTTGTTGGCGTTCAGGCTCGTGCGCCATAGCGCCATGCCGCAGCCGATGTCGTTTCCGACCAGCGCCGGATAGAAACGCTGCTGTGAAAAAAAGGCGGCACCGATAGGGTAACCTCGGCCCGGATGCAAATCTGGCATGCCGGCCACGCGAACCATATCGGGAAGTTGTGATGTAATGTGAAGTTGTTGGATTGCTTTATCTTCAATCCAGGTGTTTTCCGTCGCGATC
Source organism: Pectobacterium quasiaquaticum (assembly GCF_014946775.2). Lineage (NCBI taxonomy): Bacteria > Pseudomonadati > Pseudomonadota > Gammaproteobacteria > Enterobacterales > Pectobacteriaceae > Pectobacterium > Pectobacterium quasiaquaticum. Next base: position 802,398 of record NZ_CP065177.1, read on the forward strand.
ACACTGACGCGCGCCGAAATAGAGCGAATAGCATTGCCCATAGATCATCCTGCTGATCAATTTAAAAATAGGGTAAGGCAGGCTACAGCTGGGGGGATAACGCAAAGCGGAAAAGAATGCGGAATTAGTCCCGAGATGTCCTGCAAAGAATCAGAGTTGGTGTTGTCATGATGTCGTCTCCTTTGTCAGTGTGGGGGATGGGTGAAAAAACGTCTGCATAATACGCAAGCGGCGGCCATTGTGCAATACGATGGCCGCTGTGTGAATGTTAAATACGGAAGACGCTGACCAGCTCGCTGAGATGGTGACCTTTCTGGCGCAGGCTCTGCGCGGTATCTTCCGAATTGTTGACCAGAATGGCATTTTCCTGTGTTGTCTGACCAATCTGTACAATCGCGATGTTTACCTGGCTGATACCCGCAGACTGCTCGCGTGAGGCGATATCGATATCGTTCACGATGGTGCTGACCTGCAAGATGCGGTCACGCAAGTCATCCATTACCGCCTGCGTTTTTTCTGAGAAATGATAACCCGCTTCGATTTTCTCCAGTGATTCATCAATCAGGGTTTCAATCTCTTTCACCGCAGTAGAACTGCGCTGTGCCAGCGCCCGCACTTCGGCAGCAACCACGGCGAAGCCTCTACCGTGCTCACCCGCACGAGCGGCTTCTACCGCAGCGTTCAATGCCAGAATATTGGTCTGGAAAGCGATAGATTCGATGACTGTCGTGATATCAGCAATCCGCTGGGATGAGTTCTTGATATCACTCATTGTAGAAACGGAGTCGATAACGGTCTGGCTGCCGTTGCGTGCTGCTGCGGCGCTCTGCGCTGCCAGATCTTTGGCGGCGGAGACGTTATCGGCATTCTGCTTCACGCTGGCGGAGAGTTGCTCCATGCTGGCAGACGTCTCTTCGACGCTACTGGCCTGACGGGCAATCTGCTCGCTGATATTTTCGCTATCGGCAGCCAGCGCATCGGTGCTAGAACCGATTTCTTCGGACGAATTTCTCACCTGCGACACGATGGTCGTTAGCCCTTGTCCGATGCCGTTAATGGCATCGATCAAGCGGCCAACTTCATCGTAACGGTTGCTTGAAAGCGTTGCCGTCAGGTTACCGGCAGAAAACTGTTCCGCTACTTTGACGATTTCAACCAGCGGCTGGCTCAGCCATTTGCGCGTCAGTACGACAAAGAATCCAGCGAAGAGCAGAACCAGAATAATGCCGCCGCCCAAAAACAGATTACGGGTGTGATTAATGTCTGCCATCAGGCTTTCTTTGCTCACCGTGCCTGCAACAATCCAGTTCCATTGCGGAATACTGCGGTACACCATGATTCGGTTTTTTTCTTCGCCCGTCATCGTGTTGTTGACGTATTCGATCGTACCATTACCAGTTGCCAGCACGTTTTCTAACGCACCGTCTGACCAGTCAGGGCGCTGGTTGGCATTGCTTGGGTGGTAAAGATAGTTACCTGCATCCTTTCCTTTTTTCGTGCTAAGGACAAAGAAATGGCCGGTTTCACCCATTTTCTTGTTCAGAATCGTTTGCTGCATCTCGGTAAATTGCTTCGTGATGTCGACGCCGGCGAACAGAATGCCGATCACCTTGTTTTCACTATCGCGTATTGGTTGATACTGGGTGATGTATTGTTTGCCGAACAGCGTGGCTAACCCACTGTAAGTGTCACCTTTCATCACGTGCGCATAGGCTGGGCTTTCACGATCGAGTTTGGTGCCCATCGCGCGCGATCCATCTTCTTTTTTTAGTGAAGTGGTAACGCGCGTAAAATCCTCTCCATCACGGGCAAAAACGGTTGAAACGGCATTGGTACGGCTCAGAAAATCGTCCGGCACTTCGGTGTTGAGGTTCAATACCGTATCGCCAGCCTTAAGCGTTGGGTGAGAGGTGTTGCCGAAAGGCGTGCGGTTAACTGTATCCAGTGAAAACCGCGTCGGCAGAAAGCTCGCCAACAACTGCGTATAGTTGCTGACCTCAGCTTGCAGGCCGGTATCGTACATGTTGATCATGTCGGTGACGCCATTCACCTGGCTCTGCATGTTATTGAGGGTCAACGATTTCAGTTGAACGCCTGCGGAGCGGGTTAGGGTGAGGGTAAAGACTATGAACAATATCGCCACGCTTAGAGAGGCGATAATTGATAGTTTGATACCCAAACCCCAGTGCTTAAAGGAAAGTCCCAACATATGTGTGTCTCTTATAATAAAAAAGGTTATTTTTTAGTCTTACTTCACATGCGTTAACGGCAGTAAATGAAAAAAATTAATCACGGAGTGCAAGTGTTAACTTCAGTTATTGATCTAGATTAATGCTATTTTTTATTCACATAAATGCGCTAGTTAGACCAGCACGTGACGAATGACGACACGGAGGTAAAACATTGCTGTGAGTGTGGTTATCGTAAAAGGTAGTAAATTTTCCGCTAAATACAATTTCGCTACATAAAAATAGGCTGACGGAACGGAACACGAGGGAAATATGGTCGAAATGTCACTGGATAAACTCGGTAGCGGTATTGAAGTGATTCACGCGGTGCCGACGGGAAAAAGAGAACAGCCCCTGCCGACGATTTTTTTCTTTCATGGTTACACGTCATCAAAAGAGGTGTATTCGTACTTTGGCTATGCGTTGGCTCAGGCTGGGTTTCGGGTGATTTTGGCCGATGCGGCCATGCACGGTGTGCGCTATAACGGCGATGAAGCGCATCGATTGCGCCATTTCTGGGATATTCTGCAATCGAATATTGAAGAACTTCCCGATTATGTCGCGGAATATCGGCAGCGTGGCTTGATCGACGGGGAACGGGTTGGCGTTTGCGGCGCGTCACTTGGTGGAATGAGTGCACTCGGATGTATGGCGCGTTATCCGTGGATTACTGCGGTGGCAGCGTTTATGGGATCGGGCTATTTCTCTACGCTATCGTCCGCGCTGTTTCCTCCCGTTCCTGTCGATAGTGAGGAAAATCAAGCGGTGTTGCAGACGTTAGCGAGCAAACTGGCTGATTATGATGTCACCACGCGTCTGGACGCGTTGTCCGATCGGCCGCTGCTGGTGTGGCACGGGGAAGCGGATGATGTCGTGCCGGCGGCAGAAAGCGCCCGTCTCTATCAGGCATTACAGGCACGCGATAAGCTGGCCAATCTGACGTATTTGACCGAGTCGGGTGTAGGGCATCGCATTACGCCAACGGCGCTGCAGGCGGGTGCTGATTTCTTCCGGCGGACGCTGTAATCCTGCCCTGATGGTGTAAACATCACCATGCAGAAAACTCCTGTGTTTCTTCCTTGTGTTCTTTAATGTCGGGCACTATACTTACGCGTCATTTTTTCAGCCGCACACATACACGTTCCTTGCCTCCACGGGCCGCGGTTGACCCAGACAGGAGGCTGAATAATCCGTAAGGAGCAATTCGATGCGTCATTACGAAATCGTATTTATGGTTCATCCTGACCAGAGCGAACAGGTTCCGGGCATGATCGAGCGCTACACTGCTACCATCACTGGTGCGCAGGGCACGATCCACCGTCTGGAAGACTGGGGCCGCCGTCAGTTGGCTTACCCGATCAACAAACTGCACAAGGCACATTACGTTCTGCTGAACGTTGAAGCGCCGCAGGAAGCGATCGATGAGCTGGAAACAAACTTCCGCTTTAACGATGCCGTTATCCGCAGCATGGTTATGCGCGTTAAGCACGCGGTAACTGAAGCATCTCCAATGGTGAAAGCGAAAGACGAACGCCGTGAGCGTCGTGAAGATTTCGCTGAAGCTGGCGATGATGTGGATGCAGGGGATTCTGAAGAGTAATTGTTGTGGTGACGGTGAATCGTCTGGTGTTGTCCGGCACAGTGTGCAAGACGCCCATTCGTAAAGTCAGCCCGTCAGGCATTCCTCACTGTCAGTTTGTGCTTGAGCACCGCTCGACACAGGAGGAAGCCGGATTGAGTCGGCAAGCATGGTGTCGTATGCCCGTGATTGTCAGCGGACTCTCGTCACAAGCAGTTACCCACAGTATAACGGTCGGCACGCAACTTACCGTGCACGGGTTCATTAGCTGCCATCAAGGGCGCAATGGCTTGAGCAAGATAGTGTTACATGCCGAGCAGATTGAATTGATAGATTCTGGAGACTAGCCACATGGCACGTTATTTCCGTCGTCGCAAATTCTGCCGTTTCACCGCGGAAGGCGTTGTAGAGATTGATTATAAAGATATCGCTACGCTGAAAAACTATATCACTGAAAGCGGCAAGATTGTTCCGAGCCGTATCACCGGTACTCGTGCAAAATACCAGCGTCAGCTGGCCCGCGCTATCAAGCGTGCGCGTTACTTGTCTTTGTTGCCGTACACTGACCGTCATCAGTAATCGGCCACTGTCCATTAACGAGACTTTGAGAGGATAAAGTAATGCAAGTTATTCTGCTTGATAAAGTAGCAAACCTGGGCAGCCTGGGTGATCAGGTGAACGTTAAAGCGGGCTATGCTCGTAACTTCTTGGTTCCACAGGGCAAAGCTGTCCCGGCAACCAAGAAAAACGTTGAGTTCTTCGAAGCACGCCGTGCTGAACTGGAAGCCAAACTGGCTGACGTTCTGGCTGCTGCTGAAGCTCGCGCTGCTAAAATCAAAGAACTGGGTAGCGTTACCATCGCGTCTAAAGCAGGCGACGAAGGTAAACTGTTTGGTTCCATCGGTACTCGCGATATCGCTGATGCGGTAACGGCTGCCGGTGTTGACATTGCTAAGAGCGAAGTTCGCCTGCCGAACGGCGTTCTGCGTACTGTGGGTGAGCATGAAGTGAGCTTCCAGGTACACAGCGATGTCTTTGCTGCACTGAATGTCGTTGTTGTTGCTGGAGCGTAATTCACGTTTATCGTTGAATTAACACTTTAGTTAACATGTGAAACGCTGGCCTTGTGCCAGCGTTTTGCATTTTAGGGATCGGGAAATGACCTATCATTACCTACACCTAAAAGCAGGCCGGAGACTGCATGTCTGACTTGATTCATCTCATCCGTGTTTATGACGCGCAGCACAACCATGCTATCGTCCTGCGCGATTTTCTATTGGAACGGCTGGCTCGTTAGCGAGTGCGAGTAAAAGCACCGTCTGCACTGCGGGTGAACCGAATCGTCTGGTTCGCCGTGGTTTCGATCTCCAGCTCTGCGACCATACCTTGTGCATTCAACTGTAATTTGACTGCCTGACCCGCCCGTAAATTGCTGAGCGGCTTATCCCTGCCTTCCACCTGAGCCATCGCGAACACATCGCTGACTGGCAGATTGTTATCGCGAAAGAGCTGGGCCAGCGTTTGCCCTGAGGCGATCTCATACTGTCGCCACGGTGCTGATGACGGCGTCGGAGGCTCGGTAGCCGCAGGCCGCTGCTGGGGTATGGAAGGCTGGTTTTCAATAATCACGGCTTGCATCGCAGCCTGATTATCTGCCTGCGTAAGAGGCACGGGCGTGGTACGGGCTGGCTGCGAATGTTGGGCGCTGTAAGGCCAGAGCAGCACGACCAGCAGCAGTGCGATAGCGATTAAAATCCCGCGGCGATGGAGGAACGGCAGCGGTTCCATCCAGTGATAGCCGTCGGGCAAATGCCAGACTTTCTGTAGCATGGCACCAAGACGCTCACGCAGGGAAGGAGAGGGCAGTTGTTCCTGCTCTTTGTGTTCCCCGTCGTTTTCTACGATTACAGCATGTGAGGGCTGCCGCTGGATGATTCGCTGGCAGAAGCGTACTAGCGTTTGATAATCCCAGGTGGTTTTCCGCTTCCTGGGCGCAATTCTGCCCATGGTGACCTCTCTTACTACAGTTCAGTATAAAAACAATCAGTATAAAAATGACGTCACTAACAACGCTATACCAGTCACTACGCTATACCAGTAGCTACGCGGCGTCGGCATAAAAACAGTATCAGGATAATAACGCAATCCAGTATACCGATAATCCGCATGGGCTGACCAGTTAACGCGTTGATGATTAAGGCAACCCGTGCGATAGCAACATCAGAACTACCAGTATAGGCTCGCTTCCTTGAATGGCTTGGCTGGCGTGTGGTTAACGTGGTTACTTGCACACAGGATTTTACCCCAATCCCCGTCGCTGTTATGCTGCGCTTTCAGTTTTTTACAGATTAAAAGGAACATCCATGACAACTCCTTCTTTTGATAGCGTCGAAGCGCAGGCAAGTTACGGCATCGGCTTACAAGTTGGTCAACAGTTACAGGAATCAGGTCTTGAAGGTCTGATCCCAGAAGCCCTGCTTGCTGGTCTACGTGATGCGCTGGAAGGTAATGCGCCAGCGGTGCCTGTGGATGTGGTTCATCGTGCGCTGCGTGAAATTCACGAACGTGCTGATGTGGTACGTCGCGATCGCCAACAGGTGCTGGCGGTAGAAGGTCAGCAGTTCCTGGCCGAAAACGCGCAGAAAGAAGGCGTGAACAGCACGGAATCGGGTCTGCAATTCCGCGTGTTGACGCAGGGTGAAGGTTCGATCCCGGCTCGTCAGGATCGCGTACGTGTGCATTACACCGGTCGTCTGATTGACGGCAGCGTGTTCGACAGCTCCGTCCAGCGTGGTCAACCTGCTGAATTCCCAGTAAGCGGCGTGATTCCAGGCTGGATTGAAGCGCTGACGCTGATGCCAGTGGGTTCCAAGTGGGAACTCTATATTCCGCACAATTTGGCGTATGGCGAACGTGGCGCGGGTGCTTCTATTCCGCCGTTCAGCGCGCTGATTTTTGAAGTGGAACTGCTGGAAATTCTGTAATCTCCAGACAAAAGAAAGGCGCTCACTGAGCGCCTTTTTTGTTTCTACTTAAATTGTTTCTACTTAAATTGTTTTTAATTACTTTTTTATTGAAATGACATTACTCACCGCGCAGCGCGCGTGGGAACAGCAAATTGTTTTCCAGATGGATGTGTTCCATCAGGTCGGTAATGAACTCGTTGATACCAGAGTACAGCGCACGCCAGGTGTTGCAGGCCCCTTCTGGTGGTACGACACCGTTGGTTAGCTCTTTGACCACTTCCACATCACGTCCAGCGTCATCGTGCTCATGCTCCATCACTGAAATCGGTGCGGCAGCATTCGCGCCCATTCCCTGACTGATCATCGGGAAGAGGATGCGTTCTTCTTTCATCATATGCTGAGACAGCTCGTTATAGATGGTGGTCAGCTGATTTGCGAGGCCGTGCGGGCAGTCGGCTTTATCGTGATGCACGCGCTCGACTTTTTCTGCCATCAGAATCAGCTCTGGTAGCTGTTCGCGGTGGCGATCGTGAAAGCGAGGGATGATGTACGCGATAATGTCGGCCAGCGGTGCTTCACGCCAGTTGCGTGCGTCAGAAGGCTGCGCGGCCAGTTTTGCTAACTGTGCTTCCAGCTCGTCGATATTGAGATCTTTTTTGCCCGCCGCGCGGCTGAGCGTTTGCTTTCCGCCGCAGCAGAAGTCCAGATTGAGTTCACGAAAGAGTTTGGTCGCGCGCGGAATAGCGATAGCCAACTCACCCAGGGATTGATCGCGGTATGCCATGATGATGCCTCTCAACGAATGCAGTTTATAAATTGCATTTTAAATGCATCTTTAATCATTGGATATACCGCTTACGAGGTAGGCGGTAAAAAGCATGCTGTGCTGACTCGTAGATAAAACGTTAAGAACGGTAAAATCAGGAAAATAAGTATTTATCTGATAGTGACGTAGGGGAATTCCCCGTATATCTCTGTCAGGCCGCAGTCGCGGTGAGCAAGGAGTTACCCTATGTTTAAGCCACTCGTCATCAGTGCCCTGTTTGTAGGAATGTTTGCGGTCATGCCAGCGCCAGAGGCTAAGGGAGCCAGCATCGATCTGATGCCCGGCGTCACATTGAATATCGGCGAGCGTGACAGACGAGGTAATTACTGGGATGGCTATGACTGGCGCAGTGAGCGTTGGTGGCAGGAGCACCGAGGTTACCATCGTGGTGAACGTAATCAGCACGGTTACTATTGGGATGGCTGGCGCTGGCGCGATGCCCGCTGGTGGCGTGAGAGTCAGCGCGACAGGCGCTATTATGATCAGCGCCGCTTTGATCCCCCTCGCTACGTGGACGATCGCGGGCCGCATCGCGGTGAGTGGGACAGACGCGGGCATGAGCGGGGGAAGGGGTACTATCGCAATGGGCGGGGAGCGTTTCGCGACTAGCGGATAAAAAAAGCGCCGCGAAAGGGCGGCGCTTGTGAATTGGATAATGGTACGTAGAGTGTGTTGCTGAACTAGTTAGCCAGTTTTGCGGCGATGTCAGCAATGCGCTGGCCGTATAGCTTACCGGTCGCCAGATCGCCCGCGACCACTTCATCTACGCTGGCGTCAGACGGCGTCTGTGCCAGCAGACCAACAGAACCACCGAGGTTATTCAAATCATCGCGTTTTGCTGCTTTGGCATTGGAAGGCAGTTGATTCAGGCTGACCCAAATTCCGCCGTGCTGTGAAGCCAGCGTTTGCAGATAAATCAGCGTGACCTGCTTGTCGCCGTTCAGGCTGGCGCTGTTAGTAAAGCCACCAAACACTTTGTTGCTCCAACTGCGGGAGAACCAGGCTTTAGAGCTGGCATCTGCGAATTTTTTGAACTGCCAGGTTGGGCCACCCATGTAGGTCGGTGTACCGAAAATAATGGCGTCAGCGGCAGCGAGTTGCTCCCACTCGGCATCGCTGATATTTCCTTCCGCATCGATGGCAATCAGCTCGGCGTTAGCGCCTTCGGCAACGGCAGTAGCCAAACGCTGAGTGTGGCCGTAGCCTGAATGATAAATAACGACTGTTTTTGACATAACCTATCCTCTTTATTTAGCGTGTTGCAGGTCAAGGCGATAAACCGCAAAGCCTGTTTCATCATTGCCGACGGACGTCATCGGGTACTGGGCTTTCTCTTTGATAAACGCTATGGCTTTTTCAGACGGCGACGTTTCAAAACGGATATCCAGCGGTGTCTCGCTGACAATAGGCGCCAGGCGCCAGTTGTTATCCGCCTGCGGTTTCACTTCTCCCGATTTTTGCGTTTCCGCGCTGATGTAGGCCGCCAGAACGGAGCGGTTTTCATCCGGTGATGCAAAAGCCACATATTTCTCACCCGTACCGGCAAATTTCTCGCCGTAGGCGCGGTAGTTGTTGGTGGCAATCAGGAAGGTCGCTTTAGGATCGATCGGTTTGCCGTTAAACGTCAGCGCTTTGATACGGTGTGCTTTATCGTTGATTAATGCGCATTCGTTGTCATAGCGAGCAGGCTGCGTCACATCAATCTGATAATTGACGCCATCGATCACGTCGAAGTTATAGGTGCGGAAGCCGTCCCAGTTGAGTAGGGATTGCGGCTCACGCTTGCTCGGATCGATTTGTTTGAACTGACCCGCAGAGCATTCCAGCCACTCCTGTACCTGCTGCCCGTTAACTTTCACCACCACCAGCGTGTTCGGGTAGAGATACAGATCGGCAGCATTACGGAAGGTGAGCTGGCCTTTTTCCACTTCGACATAGCTGGCAGGATCGTTTTTACGCCCACCGGCTTTAAACGGCGCGGCGGCGGAAAGTACCGGCAGATCGGCCAGGTCGGGATCGCCCTGAATAAAGTGTTCCACATAGGCGCGCTGAGCATTGTTGACGATCTGCACCGTAGGATCGTCCTGAATCAGCGACAGGTAGCTATACATGTTGTCTGCGGATTTACCAATCGGTTTGCTGACAAATTCGCGCGTATTCTGGTGCGCATCGGACAGCACTTTCACCAGCTTGTCGTCTTCCGTCGCCAGCGATTTCTTCTGCGCTTTGTCATAGATCGGTCTGGCTTCCGCTTTCGCCTGTTCTACCTGCCATGTGCCGCTGTCATTATTCAGCGTGAAATCGACGACGCCGAGGTGGTCACCCCATTGCCCCGGCATCACCGCAGGCACGCCGTTAAGCGTTCCCTGTTTGATGTCAGCGCCCTTGATGTTCGCAAAGTCATTGCTGGGGAAAACCGCATGAGCATGGCCGAACATGATCGCATCGACCCCAGGAATTTGGCTGAGGTAGTAAACAGAGTTTTCCGCCATTACTTTATACGGTTCGGCAGAAAGGCCGGAGTGAGGGATAACGATCACCAGATCGGCACCTTGCTTACGCATTTCAGGCACCCACTTTTTGGCACTCTCCGTGATGTCTTCTACGGTGACTTTTCCCGTCAGATTGGCTTTATCCCACACCATGACCTGCGGTGGGACGAAGCCAATATAGCCGATGCGCAGGGTATGCTGTTTGCCGTCGCGATCCGTAACCGACTTGTTTTCAATGTGGTAAGGCGTAAATAGCGGTTTGCCCGTTTTGGCATCCAGCACGTTGGCGTTCACATAAGGGAATTTCGCGCCGGACAGCGCCTTGTGCAGATAGTCCAGGCCATAGTTGAATTCGTGGTTACCGATGTTGCCGACGGAATAATCCAGCGTGTTCATCGCCTGATAAACCGGGTGCACGTCGCCCGCTTTCAGCCCCTTCGCGGCCATGTAATCGCCTAACGGGCTGCCTTGGATCAAATCGCCGTTGTCCACCAGCACGCTATTGGTGGCCTGCTCACGCGCGGCGTGAATCAGGCTGGCGGTGCGCACCAGACCAAACTTATCGGTTGGCGCATCCTTGTAATAATCGAAGTCCATCATATTGCTGTGCAGATCGGTAGTTTCCAATACCCGTAGATCAACAGTAGCTGCATGAACGGTCGTGGCGACCAGCGTAGCAAGCAGGCTGAGTGCCAGTGAATGCTTCATTGCGTAACTCCTTGTGCGGTAATTATCGACGCGTGAGGCGATCGGGGTGTCTTTCATATCATGATGAAGTTAAAGTGATTATCGTCTCTAAATGCTGAGGATGACATCAATAATGGCAATAATCGTAGATTGCCTCACAGATGTATAATGAATGACAGAGATGAAGTCTGCGTTACGTGTAACCGATAACGACGAGGTCGATCATGTTAGAAACTGTTTGCCAACTGGCTCGCGATGCTGGTGCTGCGATTATGCAGGTTTACGAAGGGCAACATCCTGTCGATGTTGCGCACAAGAAAGATGACTCACCGGTGACGGCTGCCGACCTTGCGGCGCATCGCGTTATTAAGGACGGGCTGGCTGCGGCGTATCCTGACATTCCTTTGCTGTCAGAGGAAGATCCGCCGGAGTGGGAAATCCGTCGGCACTGGCAGCGCTATTGGTTGGTTGATCCACTGGACGGCACCAAAGAGTTCCTTAGCCGCAATGGCGAGTTTACGGTGAATATTGCGCTGATCGAGAACGGTCAGGCCGTGCTGGGCGTGGTGTATGTGCCGGTCACGGGCGTGATGTATTTTGCGGCGGACGGCAAAGCCTGGAAAGAAGAGAACGGCCAGCGTCGGCAAATTACGGTGAAGCAGGCGCATCCGCCGCTGGTGGTGGTTAGCCGCTCTCATGCCGATAGTGAACTGAAAGATTATCTTAGCCAATTGGGTGAGCACCAGACGGTGGCGATTGGGTCATCGCTAAAATTTTGTCTGGTGGCAGAAGGCGAAGCGCAGCTTTACCCACGCTTCGGGCCAACTAACATTTGGGATACCGCAGCAGGCCATGCGGTGGCAGTCGCCGCTGGGGCGCAGGTTAACGATTGGCAAGGGCGCCCGCTGTCCTACACGCCACGTGAATCTTTCCTCAACCCCGGTTTTCGCGTCTCCCTGTTTTAACTGCTTTAGTGCTATTTCTCTTCCAGCAACTGGCGCAGCAGGGACATCACCTGCTGCACTTCCTGTCCGCTCAACGCGCCATCCTTCACGAAACGGATTTTCCCTTGTTTATCCAGCACCGCGATAGCTGAGCTTTGCGGTTGTAGCTGCCAGGTCTTCCGTACGTTGCCGTTACTGTCGACAATGAATTGCGACCACGGGAAGGCTTTCTTGTTGTCCTCCAGACTACTGCGCACAAACATGCTGGTGCCTATGATGGCATCGTCGGTATTCACGATTGTCGTCGTTTGGTAATAATCATGCGGTAGGTTAGCGGCCTTCAGTGCAGAGATGAGCGGATCGTTCATCTCTTTGGCAGAGGTGCGGCCAGCGATATGTTGTATCACCCGCACTTTTCCAGGCAACTGCGCGCTGTTCCAGTTTTTATAACTAAACTGATTATTAAGGTACTGAAGTTCTCCCTTGTCTGCGACGCCAACCGGTGGAACCAATTGGTTGAGTACCAGCATATGGGCTAAGGCTGGGAGCCCCAGCAGAGGCGTGATAGAGATCGCGAGGAGCAGGTGGCGTATTTTTATCATGGTATGTCCTTCAATGTGGGTGGCCCGATGCGATGTCAGAGATGGGAAATATCAGGCTATGGAATAAGCGTAGATTCAGGAAACTGGTCTGTCCTGCTCCGCGATAAAACGGTTTGTGCCCGAGTGCACAAAACCCTTATTTTTGAAGGTTTATACTGATGACTAAGGGTTTCCTTAAACACTACTCTGTAAAAGTCTGTAAAAGCAGTTAAGAATACTGAATAGTGAGGGAACTAAATGCCGTTTTACAGTACTAACTAGCAGTATCCGTTATCTCATTAGCGCTCCAGAACCTCGGCCATGTTGGCAAAAGGGAGAGCGTAAAAAAAATAAAACGGGAGAGTAAAACGATGAGGATCTTCGAACGTTACAATCCTTTAAAAGTTGCCAAGTATGTGAAAACCCTGTTTCGTGGGCGGCTGTACATAAAAGGGGTTGGTGCTTTTGAGTTCGACTACGGCAAAATTCTATTGCCAAAGAAACAGGATAAGCAGCATCTTCTGGTGATGTCCGAAGTCAATCGCCAGGTCATCCGGCTTCAGGCCGAGATGGGATGAGTGATAAAGAAACGGCCCGTAGCGGGCCGTTCTGGTTTTTTATGCATGCCTTTTAGCGGTTAATCGTCGCTATCAATCTTCGCGCTTGATGAGACAATCGGGCGATCTTCCAGACGCGTCACCAGCAACTGATCGATCTTGTAGCTGTCGATATCTACCACTTCAAACTTATAGCCAGAGAAGCGCACCGCATCGGTACGTTTCGGGATTTTTCGCAGCGTATACATCATGAAACCGCCGATGGTTTCGTAATTGCCAGAATGCGGGAAATCATCAATATTCAGCGCCCGCATCACGTCTTCTATTGGCGTACCGCCTTCAACCAGCCACGAATTTTCATCGCGCGCGACAATCTGTTCTTCCATTCCCTGACCGACGAGATCGCCCATTAGCGTCGTCATCACGTCGTTAAGGGTGATGATGCCGACGATCAGCGCGTATTCATTCAGAATAACGGCGAAATCTTCGCCCGCGGTTTTAAAGCTTTCTAAGGCTTCGGACAGCGTCAGTGTATCCGGCACGATCAGCGCGGGACGAATCTGCACGCCGCTACTCAGCGTCAGGCTCTGGTTTCCCAGCACCCGAATCAGCAGGTCTTTGGAATCCACATAGCCGACGATCTGATCGATCGTGCCATCGCAAACCAGAAACTTGGAATGCGGTTGCTGGGCGATCTTTTCCTTAATACTGTCTTCCTGCTCGCGCAGATCGAAATAGACCACGCTTTCGCGTGAGGTCATTGAAGACGGTACGGTACGGGATTCCAGCTCAAACACGTTCTCGATAAGCTCATGTTCCTGCTTACGCAGTACGCCAGCCAGCGCACCGGCTTCCACTACGGCATAAATGTCATCGGATGTGATGTCATCTTTACGCACCATCGGCAGCTTGAGCAGGCGGAAAATGACGTTAGCCAGGCCGTTAAATACCCAAACCAGCGGGCGGAAAAGTAACAGACCGAAGCGCATGGGGTTGATTATGCGTACGGCAACGGCTTCCGGCGCAATCATACCAATGCGTTTCGGGGTGAGATCGCCAAACAGAATAAACAGACTGGTGACGAGTACGAATGAGCAGATGAAACTGACTTTATCTGCGGCTTCGGGTGACATGAAGCGTTCAAACAGTAGGGAAAACGTCGGGGAAAATGCCGCATCGCCGATGATACCGGCCAGAATCGCGACGGCGTTGACGCCAATTTGAATCACGGTAAAGAAGATGCCCGGTGTTTCCTGAAACTTGAGCACCAGATCGGCATTGAGGTTTCCCTCATCGGCCATCAGTTTGAGTTTAATTTTACGGGATGCCGCCAGCGAGATCTCGGAAATCGAGAAAAATGCACTGATGGCAATGAGAAAAAGAATCAGTAATAGACTGTTTAACATAGTTTTTACTTTAGATAAGTTTTTGCATGAACCGAAAGTGGCACTGCGACTCTCAGAAAAGTGAACACAGTAAAGTGAACACATTATGATCGTTATTGAAGGCTATAACCGAGCAACGATCCGCCCGGTTCGGACGCAGTATAGCAGGAGCGGTGAAATTACCGCCAGTGGTCAACGTTGAGGAGGCAGACAGATGCCGATGCCGCCTAATCCACAATAGCCGTTCGGGTTCTTGTACAGGTATTGCTGGTGCTCGTCTTCCGCGTAATAGAACGGACCCGCAGACTCTATTTCTGTGCTGATGGCGCGGTTGTCACCGTTCTCCCTCATCGCCTGCTGAAAGCGTTGAAGGCTTTCCTGCGCCGCCTTTTCCTGTTCGGGCGTGAGCGTATAGATAGCAGAACGGTACTGACTGCCGATATCTCCGCCCTGACGCATACCCTGCGCGGGGTCGTGATTTTCCCAGAACAGCTGTAGCAGTTGCTCGTAGTCGATCACCGCGGGATCGAAAACGACACGCACCGCTTCGGCATGATCGGTCTGCCCGCTGCACACTTCACGGTAGGTCGGGTTGGGCGTGTAACCGCCAATGTAACCCGCCGCTGTGCTATAGATACCCGGCTGTTGCCAGAACAAACGCTCCGCGCCCCAGAAGCAGCCCATCGCAAAAATCGCCACGGACATCGAGTCTGGCACATGCGTCATGGAATGTTCATGAACGACATGCAGCCTAGCGACGGGCATGGGGGTGGAACGCCCTGGTAAAGCATCGGATTGCGTAATCCGCCGTGTCTTATCAATTGAATTCATCATGTTGTTAACTCCAGCTAGACTGGGTAAATAACCCGCTTTCATGGAAAGCATAACCAAGAAGCATGTGGCTGTCTTGATATCTTCATGGTGTTTAATGTTAAGGTAATGTGTATCTGTAATGCCTCCTACGGATATTTTTAGGTGAAAATCTATTCTTAAGCTGAAAAATTAGTATTTATCACTAACATCATGCAAAGTTGGTGGGAGATTTCGGCGCTGCGTTGCGGATTGTCCGGTAAGCGTACCGCGACGGTCGTCAATGCGGTGGGCGAAGTGATAAAAGCCATGCTATAGGTTTTAGACGACAAGGTTTTAGACGACAGACCGATTTATCAGGGAGCTCAGTGACTATTTTCATCTCAACGAAAAGTTTCATTGGAAAAAAAAACGTTACCGGGCAAAAAGGCATAGCAGGACAAAAGAATAGCTTTGCTGGCTGTGGGGCGTCACGATACTGGGTTCTTGGCCTTATGTGCGCGCTGCTGATGCTGGCCCCAGAGAGCCAGGCAGCGAATGTGCGTCTGCAAGTCATGGGGCTGGAAGGGCAGTTACAAAAGAATGTACGGGCACGCTTATCAACCATTTCGGTTGATGAGGTGAATGCCGATGGGCGTTTCCGCTCACGCGTCGATGAAGCGATCCGTCAGGGGTTGCGCGCGCTTGGCTACTACGATCCACAGATTGGTTTCGAATTCCGGCCTGCCGTTAATGGCGGACGACCCGTATTGATTGCCACCGTGACTCCCGGTGAACCGGTAAAAATTGCTGGGGTGAACATCACCCTGCGCGGTGGTGCACATGACGATAAAGACTACCAACAACTGGTTAAAGACGATCGCCCCGAAATCGGTTCAGCATTGAACCATGGCGATTTCGATCGCTTTAAAA
The DNA here is from genome assembly GCF_014946775.2 of Pectobacterium quasiaquaticum. Taxonomy (NCBI): domain Bacteria; kingdom Pseudomonadati; phylum Pseudomonadota; class Gammaproteobacteria; order Enterobacterales; family Pectobacteriaceae; genus Pectobacterium; species Pectobacterium quasiaquaticum. The sequence continues at coordinate 818,365 of NZ_CP065177.1, forward strand.
GTGGGCTGAACGGTTTGTCATTACGCAAAGGCTATTTTGATGCGCGCTTCCAGCAAAGCCAGCTCGGCGTGATGCGGGAAGAGAGAGAAGCGTTTTGGGATATCGATTTTGATAGCGGTGAACGCTATCGCTTTGGCGCCGTACATTTTCAGGGCGCACAAATCCGCGATGATTACCTGCAAAATCTGGTGCCGTTTCATGAAGGCGATGCCTACACCAGTGAAAATCTCGGTGAGTTAAACCGCCGTCTTTCTGCGACGGGGTGGTTTAACTCTGTCGTGGTTTCTCCTGATTTTGACCAGTCGAAAAGTTCTAAGGTGCTGCCGCTGGAAGCCGTGGTGACGCCACGAACCCGTAACCGTATTGAAACCGGTGTCGGCTATGCCACGGATGTTGGCCCCCGCTTTAAAACGACTTGGAATAAGCCTTGGGTGAATTCACGGGGCCACAGTCTGGAAAGCAGCCTGAGCGTGTCTGCGCCGGAGCAATCACTCGATTTTAGCTACAAAATCCCCTTGCTGAAGAACCCGCTTGAGCAGTATTACCTGCTGCAAGGCGGTTTCAAACGTGAAGATCTCAACGATACCAAATCCGATGGCACCACGCTGAACGTGGCACGCTACTGGGATCTCTCCAGTGGTTGGCAACGGGCGATTAATCTGCGCTGGAGCCTCGATCACTTTACTCAGGCAAGCGTGACGGATACCACGATGCTGATCTATCCGGGCGTCAGCATTAACCGAACTCGCCAACGCGGTGGGCTGATGCCGGTATGGGGCGATACGCAACGTTATTCTATCGATATTTCCGACACCACCTGGGGATCGGATATCGATTTTGCCGTGGTTCAGGCACAAAACGTCTGGATTCGTACGCTGGTGGATAAACACCGCTTTGTCGCGCGCGGCAATCTGGGCTGGATTGAAACCAACAATTTCTCCCGCGTGCCGCCCTCACTGCGTTTCTTTGCTGGTGGCGATCGCAGCATCCGTGGGTATAAGTACAAATCTATTTCGCCGCGCGACAACGACGGCAAACTGATTGGTGCGTCCAAGCTGGCGACCGGCTCGCTCGAATACCAATACAACGTCTCGGGAAAATGGTGGGGCGCAGTTTTTGTTGATTCAGGTGAAGCAGTGAATGACATAAAACGCAGTAATTTCAAGACCGGCACGGGCGTCGGCGTACGCTGGGCCTCGCCGATTGGGCCGGTAAAACTCGATGTTGCTATGCCGATCGGCGATGCAGAGAAGAAGAACGATGTTCAGTTCTATATCGCGCTGGGGCCTGAATTATGATGGATGAGAAAAACGAAAAAAAAGCACAGGATCCGGTGACAGAAGAAAACGTCGCGCAGGATAATGCGCCGCCGACGCCAGCACGAAAAGGGCGCTGGTGGAAAAAGGTCGGTATTGGCCTCGTGGCATTTTTACTGCTGCTCGTTGTTGGCGTAGGGCTGCTGGTGGGCACCACACCGGGCCTGCATCTGTTGCTGAATACCGCCGCACGCGTGGTGCCGGGGCTGGACATTGCTAGCGTGAGCGGCGGCTGGCGTGATTTAACGCTGAAAAACGTCAGCTACGAAATGCCAGGCGTGACGGTAAAGATCGATGAATTTCATCTGTCGCTCGCGCTGGGCTGCTTGCGTAAAAGTCAGCTGTGCATCAATGACCTCTCGGCAAACCGCATTGATGTGGTTGTGGATTCCACAGCCTTGCCTGTGGCGGCAGAACCACCGCCGCCTTCAACGCCAGTAACGGAAATTTCAACACCATTCCCTATTTCTCTGCGCCAGCTAACGCTCAGCAACGTTCAGGTTACCGTGGATGATACGGCGATTTCACTGGGCGAGTTCCGCACGGGCATGCAGTGGAAAGGGCGCGCGTTGACGCTGCTACCGACCAAAATCAGCGCGCTGCTGGTGGCCTTACCGAAAACCCCCGTCGATGTGCTGGAAGATGGCAAAGTGACGGCGGCGGAAATGGCGTCTGTCGTCAAAGAAACGGTGCAGAGCGTGCGTGAAACGGCCGAGCAAGGTACCTCGCAAACGCTTCACATTGATAACGCGCTGGCCGCAAACAATACCGTCGCGGCAGCCACCACCACGACACTGACGGCATTGACATCCAAAACGGATAGCACCTCTGACAAGCTTGCCGTGCCTGAACAACCGCTAGTTGAACGTCTTAGCGAGCTGTTCTCCAAACCGCTATTACCGGATTTGCCGCAGTTCACGCTGCCGTTGGATCTGAATATTGTTGAGATTCACGGTGAACAGTTGCGACTGACGGGCGATCAGGACATTTTGATTAATAACCTTTTCTTACAGGCATCGACCCAGCAACAACATTGGCGTCTGGACAAGCTGGTCGTGCAATCGCCACAGGGTGGATTGAATGTGCGCGGTGAAGCGACACTCAGCGATAGCTGGCCGGTCTCGCTGACGGCGAACGGCGTGCTAAACGTTGATCCGCTCAAAGGCGAGAAGCTGAAACTGACGGTTGATGGCGGCCTGCGCGAACAGCTGAATGTGGCGCTGAACCTGTCGGGACCGCAGCGTGCGAAGTTAGAGCTGCAAACTCAACTGGCGGAAGCTGGGCTGCCGCTGGCGTTGACGCTGCAAACCGAACGTGTGCGTTGGCCGCTGACGGGCGCGACGCAATATCAGGCTGACAACGTCAAGCTGCGTTTTAACGGCAAAGCGACCGACTATGCGCTGTCGCTGCACGGCGATCTGAGCGGCGCGGAGATTCCTCCCGCAACGCTGCTGCTCGATGGTAAAGGCAGCGAGCAACAGTTTACGCTGAGCCGCCTGCGGCTGGCAGCATTGCAGGGCAATGCCGATCTGAGTGCGCTTATCGACTGGAGCAAAGCCATAAGCTGGCGCAGTGAACTGGTGCTGAACGGGATTAACACGGCGAAACAGTGGCCTGAATGGCCAGCTAAAGTAGACGGCAAGATTACGACGCGCGGTAGCGTCTATGGCGGTAGCTGGCAGTTGCAGGTGCCGGAACTGCGTCTGGACGGCAACGTGAAAGCGAATAAGCTCACGGCCAGAGGTGAACTGCGCGGTAACGCGGCGGGCCAGTGGACAATTCCAGCGCTGAATCTGGCGCTAGGCCGCAACCAACTGAACGTCAAAGGCGACCTGAGCGACGAGTGGCAGTTGGATGCCGACATCAATGCGCCGTCGTTGGACGGCATCTTACCCGGTCTGGCAGGACGCGCCATCGGCGCACTCAAACTCCGAGGCAATCTGCGTGAACCACAGATGCTGGCGGATATCACGGCTTCTGGCCTGCGTTGGCAGGCTATGGCGATTAGCAGTGTGAGGGTGGAAGGCGATGTGCGCGCTGAGCAGCAGATTCAGGGCAAGCTGACCGTACGCCTCGAAGCACTGAAGCAAGAAGAAGGCTTGAATATTGCTCTGCTGACGTTGGATGCCAGCGGTAACGAGAAACAGCACCAGCTTCGGCTGAATATGCAGGGTGAACCGATCGCGGGGCAACTGGCACTTTCGGGCAGCTTTGATCGTCAGGAACAACGCTGGCGCGGCACGCTGAACAATACCCGCTTCGACACGCCGGTGGGTGAATGGCGTCTGACGCAGGATATGGCGTTGGATTACCTGAATGCGCAGCAGAAAATTACTATCGGCACGCACTGCTGGCGGAATCCGAATGCAGAACTCTGCGTACCAAAAGCGATTGAGGCCGGACCGAGCGGACAGGCGAGCATTCGACTGAACCGCTTCGATCTCGCCATGCTGAAACCCTTCCTGACGGCGGATACCGTGCTGGCCGGGACGTTCACCGGCGGTGCCGATATCAGTTGGCAGGCGGGGCAAGGTTTACCGCAGGCGAAAGTGTCGCTGGTGGGTAACGGCGTCAGCGTTCGCCAGCAGATGCGGGGCAACACGCTACCGATTGATTTCGATACCTTTACGTTGAATGCTGGGCTCGACCGCGGTCGGGCCCAGCTTGGCTGGCTGATGGCGATTCGCGAGAACGGACGCTTCAGCGGTGATATTCAGGTAACCGACCCACGGGGCCGGCGCAATCTCGGCGGCAGCGTCACGATCAACACGATTTCGCTGGCGCTGCTCAACCCTGCGTTGAGTAAAGGAGAGAAAGCGGCGGGGATACTCAATGCGAACCTGCGTCTGGCGGGGAATGCGGCGCGTCCTCAGCTCTTCGGCCAGATGGTGCTGGAGCGGGTGGACATTGACGGCAACTGGATGCCAGTCGATCTGACCAACGGGCGGCTGGCGGTGAATTTCAGTGGGATGTCGTCAACGCTGCAAGGCTTCCTGAAAACGGACAACGGGCAGTTGAACCTCGGTGGGAATGCGGACTGGTCGCGGCCTGATGCCTGGCGTGCGCGCATTGCGGCGAAAGGCCAGAAGCTGCGGGTGACGATTCCGCCGATGGCGCGGCTGGATGTCTCGCCGGATATGGTCTTCGAGGCCACGCCGCAGCTGTTCGCGTTAAACGGGTCGGTCAGTATTCCGTGGGCGCGCATTATGGTTAAAGATATGCCGGAAAGCGCGGTGGCGGTGTCATCGGATGAAGTGATGCTGGATGCCCAGCGCCAGCCGTTGAAGAAAGCCAGCGCCGCGATTCCGATTAACAGCAACCTGACGATCCGCGTCGGGAATGATGTGCAACTGGATGCGTTCGGGCTGGCGGCACGCCTACAGGGTGACCTGAAAATGGTTCAGGACGAGCGCGGATTAGGGCTGAACGGCCAGATAGACATTCCATCTGGCCGCTTTAAAGCCTACGGACAGGATCTGATCGTCCGCAAAGGGCTGATTCTGTTCTCTGGCCCGCCGGATCAGCCGATCTTGAATATCGAAGCTATTCGTAACCCAGACAACACGGCGAACGACGTCATTGCCGGTGTGCGTGTGACCGGCATGGCCACGACACCGAAGCTTGAAGTCTTCTCCGATCCGGCGATGTCACAGCAGGAAGCGCTCTCTTATCTGCTGCGTGGGCAGGGTTTGGACAGCGGCGGAGCAGATAGCTCGGCAATGACCTCAATGTTAGTCGGTTTAGGGGTTGCACAAAGTGGTCAAGTTGTGGGTAAAATCGGCGAGGCCTTTGGCGTAAGTAATTTAGCTCTGGATACACAGGGTGTTGGCGATAATTCTCAGGTTGTCGTCAGCGGCTACGTCCTTCCGGGTCTGCAAGTAAAATATGGTGTTGGCATATTTGATTCTTTGGCAACGTTAACGCTGCGTTATCGCCTGATGCCAAAGCTATACTTGGAAGCGGTGTCTGGCATTAGCCAGGCATTAGATGTGCTCTATCAGTTTGAGTTCTAGCGATGCGAATTATTGTTTACGGCAGTTTACGACGCAAACAGGGAAACAGTCATTGGATGACAAATGCGCAATGGTTAGGGGATTGTCAGCTCGCGGGTTTCGAGCTGTACGATCTCGGCCATTATCCGGCAGTCGTACCTGGTAATGGAGAAATCCATTGCGAGGTCTATCGCATTAGTTCGTCGATTTTGACAGAACTGGATGCTTTAAAGCGGGACGGCCACGAATACCAGCGTGAGTTGATTCCTACGCCTCTGGGCAGTGCTTGGATCTATCTGTACAAGCACCCTGTTGCAGGGCTGACGCGTATTGCCAGCGGTGACTGGCTAAAGCGCAGTGAAGAAGATGAAGAAGAGGCTTGAGGGCGAGTCGCCAATCAAGTCATGGTCGCTATAATTAAAAACACCGCACAAGGCGGTGTTTTTGATCATGCGATATCTTGAGCCCGTAAGGCTTTAAGGCATATCGTGTGGCGCTTATTTGTTTTTCGCGCGCTCGAAGGAAGCAACGATCTCGGCTTTCGCCGCAGCAGCGTTATCCCAACCTTCAACTTTCACCCACTTGCCTTTTTCCAGATCTTTGTAGTGCTCAAAGAAGTGGCCGATCTGTGCACGCAGCAGTTCAGGCAGGTCGTTAACGTCTTTAATGTGATCGTATTCTTTGGTCAGCTTGCTGTGTGGAACGGCAACCAGCTTGGCATCTTCGCCTGCTTCGTCGGTCATTTTCAGCACGCCAACAGGACGGCAGCGGATCACTGAGCCCGGCTGCAACGGATACGGGGTCGGAACCAGAACGTCAACTGGGTCGCCATCCAGAGACAGCGTGTGGTTGATGTAGCCGTAGTTGCATGGGTAGAACATGGCCGTAGACATGAAACGGTCTACAAACAGCGCACCGGTATCTTTATCAATTTCATATTTGATCGGATCGGCGTTCGCGGGAATTTCAATCACTACATAGATATCTTCCGGCAGATCTTTACCCGCCGGGACATTGTTCAGACTCATGTCGGTTTCCTTCTCTTAAACCTGAAATAGCGTGGCCGTCATTATAGCCAAAAAGCGTTTAATGTCCCTGATTTTTAGCGTGTGCAAGGCGTGATGCGCTTGCGCGAGTCGTTTAAGTAAAAATACGTTCGTTACTCAATGTCTTCCGGCAATGAAAGACATCCTGTCTCTCACCGGAGGTCAACCTTTGGCTGGTCAAATTCGTTCCCGACGAATTTGTCACTGTGTCGTCGCCTTCACGCAACTCGAATTATTTAGGGGAATTTTTTTGTCTTATTCTTCGGAGGACGTCTGTTCGTCTTCTGGCTGCTTCTTCTTGCGTAGCCTATTCCAGATTTTACTTTCCTGTCCGCGCCAGAGGCGTTGGATATTGTCATGATGACGCATCAGTATCAGGCAAGAGAGCATCGCGACGGGGAAGGTAAACTGTGGCTTGAACCACCAGACATAAAACGGCGCGATGAGCGCACTGACAATCGCACCCAGCGAGGAATAACCGCTCAGCAGCACGGTCAGTAGCCAGGTGCCAGTCATCAGGCCGGTCAAATCCCAGCCGATCGGGGCAATGGCACCCAGCGCCGTTGCCACACCTTTGCCGCCGCGAAAGTGGAAAAATACGGGATAGATATGGCCGAGGCAGGCAGCGATAGCGGTTAGCCCGAGATACAGCGGGGGAACGCCCAGCGCGTAAGCGGCCCAGACTGGCAGCATGCCTTTCAGAACATCAAACACCAATACGGTTGCAGCGGCCGCTTTGCCGCCAATACGCAATACGTTAGTGGCTCCGGGGTTCCCAGAACCATGTTGTCGCGGATCGGGCAGCCCAGTAATTCTGCAGAACAAAATCGCACTGGAAATAGAGCCACACAGATACGCGATTAACATCATACCAAGCGCGGTAACACTCATAACGCTATTCCGTTTAGTTTGTATAGAGAGACGTTTAATAAGGGTCGTTTTACTCTTCTCATCTGTGGATAATACGCACATTCCGTCGGAAGTGGTATCCGACAGCGACAAAAACAGAGAATGGCGTGATGGATATCGTATTTATTGAAGAACTTACTGTAATCACAACTATTGGTGTTTACGATTGGGAACAGACCATCCAGCAGAAACTGGTGTTCGATATCGAAATGGGCTGGGATAACCGTCAGGCAGCCGCCAGTGACGATGTTAAGGACTGCCTGAGCTATGCCGATGTCAGCGAGGCGGTGATTGGCCACGTGGCAAACCAGCGCTTTGCTCTGGTGGAACGCGTTGCCGAAGAAGTCGCACACATGTTGATGCAGCGCTTCTCGATTCCCTGGCTGCGGATCAAGCTCAGCAAGCCGGGTGCCGTCGCGCAGGCGCGGCAGGTTGGCGTTATCATTGAGCGCGGCACGCGATAAATCTGATTTAACAGAAGAAATACTGATTTACGTGCAACTAAACCGTAACCCAAATAGTCTATAAGCCAGTTATAGCGGCTCGCGGAAGTACGCGGCCGCTTTTTTGTGCGCTGCATTTTCGTTTTTATTAGAGGCAAGGATTTTTAGATGACTGACCTGCATTCATTGCTAATCGCATTTATTCTTGGCGTGGTCGAAGGACTGACCGAGTTTTTGCCCGTATCGTCTACAGGGCATATGATTATCGTTGGTCATTGGTTAGGGTTCGCCGATGAGAAAGCCAAGACGTTTGAAGTGATCATTCAGCTTGGCTCGATTCTGGCCGTTGTTGTGATGTTCTGGCGCCGCCTCTTTGGTCTGATAGGGATTCACTTCGGCGATGTTGCGCACGAGGGGAAAACCGCTGGGCGTTTGAAATTAACGCACATCTTGCTGGCTATGATTCCCGCCGTGGTGCTTGGGCTGGTTTTCCATGACGTGATCAAGTCGCTGTTTTATCCGCAGAACGTGATGTATGCGCTGGTGATCGGTGGTTTCCTGCTGTTAGCGGCGGAATGGTTCAAGCCAAAACAGCCTCGTGCTGCTGGGCTGGATGACATCACGCATCGTCAGGCATTTATGATTGGCTGTTTTCAATGTCTGGCGCTGTGGCCCGGCTTTTCTCGTTCGGGAGCGACCATTTCCGGCGGGATGCTGATGGGCGTTAGCCGCTATGCGGCTTCTGAGTTCTCTTTTATTCTGGCGGTTCCCATGATGATGGGTGCGACCGTTCTGGATCTGTATAAAAGCTGGCATTTCCTGTCGCTGGCCGATGCGCCGATGTTTGCCGTAGGCTTCGTGACGGCCTTTATCGTGGCGCTGATTGCGATTAAAACCTTCCTGAAAATCATCAAACGCATCTCGTTTGTCCCGTTCGCGATTTACCGTTTTATCGTCGCGGGCGTGGTTTACATGGTGTTTATGTAAGACTGATTGCGTAGATGTTAGGTCGACCATTATTTATAGAGAGAAGAGGCCACGCTGATGCGTGGCCTCTTTGTTTCAGGACGCGCCCGAGCTATCTGGCTGTTGTGCTTTCCAGTCTGCCAGTGCATGAATGCGGCGACGAGCCAGTTCGTTACGTACATCAATGCCCTTAAATCCATCGGCGACGACGTCCGCACTGCTGACCTGACTGGCGATGCAGAAGGCTTCACGCAGATAGTCGCCTTGTGGATACGAGTTCTCTTCAAAACCAGCACGACCTCTGGCATCGGCTTCGCTCGTGAGTGCTAACTGCTCCAGACGCTGTGGTTTACGCCAGACGTCAATCGCATCAAATAACTTCAGCAGGGTTTTGGGTTGCAGCACCTGCACGGTATGAACCAGATCATGATATTCCGCAACCAGCTTTGCCAAATCGCGAATCGGGTTAGGTACGCGCAGACGCTGGCACAGTGCTTCAACCAGTTTGACGCCCGCTGGGCCATGCCCGTGATGACGCGGCCACAGTTCGGGGGGCGTCAGCCCTTTTCCTAAATCGTGGCATAGCGTAGCAAAACGTACGTCAATCTCAGGGCTGAGGCGAGCAGACATCGCCACTGTCATCATCGTATGAATACCGGTATCAATTTCCGGGTGCCATTTGGCGGGAGCCGGCACGCCGTACAGATTATCGATTTCAGGGAACAGCACGGCCAGCGCACCGCAGTCACGCAGTACCTGAAAATAGACATCTGGCGACGAGGTGCCGAGCGCTTTTTCCGTCTCTTTCCAGACGCGCTCTGGCGTCAGGTAAGCCAGCTCGCCCTCATGCGCCATTGTTTGCATCAGCGCCATGGTTTCTTCGGCAATCTGGAAGCCGAGATGAGCAAAACGCGCGGCAAAACGGGCGACGCGCAGCACCCGTAACGGATCTTCGCTGAATGCGTCGGAAACGTGGCGCAGCACGCGATTCTCGAGATCGCGACGACCGTGATAAGGATCGATAAGATCGCCTCGCTCGGTGCGGGCGATCGCGTTGATGGTCAAATCGCGGCGCAGCAAATCCTGCTCTAATGTGACATCGGGGGCAGCATGGCAGACAAAACCGGTATAGCCTTTGCCAGATTTGCGTTCGGTACGTGCGAGCGCGTATTCATCGTGGCTAACGGGGTGTAAGAAGACGGGGAAATCCTTTCCAACCTGCTGGTAACCCTGCTCAAGCAGGTTCTCCGGCGTCGCGCCGACCACCACCCAATCTTTCTCGGTGACGGGTAAACCCAGCAGGCTGTCCCGAACAGCGCCGCCGACAAGGTAGATCTTCAACGTCGGGCTCCTGAATTGATAACGAATACTTCACCACATACTACCATCTTTGCTCCGTGGCGTTGGCCGCAAAGAAAAATGCCAGCGTCTCGCAGGCAAGTATTCCGATTAGCTCATCCAGCGGTCATTTTTCTTTTTGCGAGGGATGATGTGCGGCAACAGCAGACCCAGTAGCAAGCCGATGCCAGCAACGCCGCCGCCATACATAAACCACTGTAGAATGATGGTGCGCTGCTTATCGTCAAGCTGGACATTCGCCGCGCTGACTTTCTTCTGCGCGATGATAAGCTGATTTTTCAGATCCTGATTTTCCTGACGCAACCCATTGATAACACCATCGCTGGCTGCGACTTTCTGCTGCATATCCGCGGTGCGTTGGTTCCAGGTCTGATCGATATTATTCAGTTTGTCAGTCAGGTCTTTTACCTGTTTTTCCAGCTCCGGTACCCGCGTGCGCAGGCTTGGCGTCTCGCTAAGCTGGTCGAGAGGAATCCAGGTGGTGCGGTTTTTATCATCACGAATCTGCGCATAGCCTGCACTTTCATTAACGCTGAGTAGCGTGACCTCAGTGCCAGCATTCACCGTGCCGACGATACGATATTGATTGCCCGGCCCGCTGTGGACATACGTCAATAACTCATCGGAAATATAGCGTTTTTCTTCCGCCTGTGCGGTCCAACTCAGCGTGAGTGAAAATAAAGTAAAACAGAGTAAGCCTAATTTCTGCATAAGATCATCATGTTGCGTTAATGGTGGTCCGATAGTAGAGGCTTAAGTCTGACGAGGCAATGTATAAACCTAAATGAGAACAGTCTTAGAACCTATCCCATGAGGGCTATTTCGTCCCAATAACGCCTATTGGGATCGGTTCTTAGAAGGCGGTGGGCGGCGTGTTTAAGCGGGGGAAAGCGATGTTGCCAATGGCAGCTTTGCATAAGAAATGCGCGCTTGTTCGCAGGTGAAAAAGAGTGTGTGCGGTAAGAGTAGTAAGCTGAAGTAAAATGTTATTTACTGACATGATAATGAATGTGGTCTTGGTGTTGTGAATGCTATGAGTGAAGAAATTGAGCTGAAGTTTATTGTTCATCCCGACAGCGTTGAATCGCTGCTGACGCAACTGGCTGACTGGGAGAGTGATTACAGTCAGTATGAGCACATGCGTGCCCAGCGTCTGAGCAATACCTATTATGAAACGGCGGATAATTACCTGCGCCGCAATGGCATCGGCCTGCGTATTCGTGGCGAAAATGAACGCTACGAAATGACGGCGAAAAGGGCCGGCAAGGTGATTGGCGGGCTGCATCAACACCCAGAATATAATGTTGAGCTGGAGAAAGCTGAGCTGGATCTCAGCCTGTTTCCGGCGGAAGTTTGGCCGGAGGATTGCGATGTTGAGGCGCTGCAATCGTCGCTTAATCCGCTGTTTAGTACGGATTTTACGCGTGAAAAGTGGGTGTTTACTTACTATCAAAGCGTGATTGAGGTTGCTTTAGATCGCGGTGAGATTCGTGCCGGAGATCTGAGTGAACCGCTGTGCGAGCTTGAGATGGAGCTTAAGGTCGGGCAGACCACCCATCTGCTGGAGCTGGCAAAGGAAATCGCGGAATTTGGTGGTATGCGACAGGGCAGCCTGAGTAAGGCGGCGCGCGGATACCATTTGGCTAAAGGTAACCCAGTTCGCGAGTGTCAGCCTCTCAATCGATTGGTTGTGGATCCAAAAACCAATATCGATCAAGCCATCCGCGCGGCGCTGGAACTGGGGTTGAGTCACTGGCAATACCATGAAGAACTGTGGGTAAGAGGGAATGCCTCTGCCCGTGAAGCCCTGCCAGAGGCCAGCGCGTTGATGCGCGAAATGTTGGTGCTGGTGGGCGGCGTCGTGTTACGCAAGGTCACCACGCTTTTTCGCTCTGCACTCGCCACTCTGGAGGCTCGGCTACAAGGCTCCGATGGCGCGGAAGTGTGTTACAGCGTCGACTACCTGCAAAGTAAGTTAGTACTTACTTCCTGGCTGATCGAGTCTGGCTGGCGTGACCATATGGATAATAAAGATCGCATTAAGCTACAGGGATCGTTCAAACGCTTTGCCGACATTATGTTAAGCCGTAGCACGGCGGATCTGAAAAGCGCCTTTTCCTCTAAATTGACGGAAGCGCAGTACGAACAGCAAATCCCCCGTCTGCAACGTAATATTTGCGCGTTTTTTCTCTTATCCGGCGCTTATCCAGCGGAGCAGGTGGAAGCCTACGTTGAACACTGGCAGGCGTTACTGCACGAAATTGAGCGGCTCGCTGCCGGGCAGGCTCCTTCTGCGTATCTGGAAGCCTACCGTAAAGAGGTGCTGAACTTGTCCCCGTTCTGGCTACATAGCGGCGGACCATCACAGTAACCGTTAACTGCCGCTTGTCAGTGAAGATAGGCGGCGCATCAAGGGAACCCCCATGTCGATACTTCCTTTGCCCGCTTTACCTGTGCTTCTGACGGAACACTCTCAGCGTGCTCTGTCGCGTTTGCGGGAAGCCGCACCTGATGAACCGATAACCGACAGTGACTCTGCTGTTCTGGCATTGAGCGATTTTGTCAGCGACGCGCTTGCACTGCATCCTGACTGGTGGCAAGGGATTCATCAGCAACCGCCGCAGCCCGAAGAGTGGCAGCATTATGCCGACTGGTTGAGCAATGCATTGGCCGATGTTAACGATGAAAATGCGTTGATGGCCGCGTTGCGCCGGTTTCGCCGACATATGTTGACGCGAATTGCGTGGTCGCAGGCGCTGCAAACCAGTACGACGGAACACACGCTGCGTCAGCTCAGTGAGCTGGCCGAGGTGGTGATCGTGGCGGCCAGAAGCTGGCTATATCAGGCCTGTTGTCGCGAGTGGGGTACACCTTGCAATGCGCAGGGCGTAGCTCAGCCTCTGCTGATTCTTGGCATGGGAAAATTGGGTGGGGGGGAACTTAACTTCTCTTCGGATATCGATCTGATCTTCGTCTATCCCGAAAATGGTCATACGCAAGGCGGGCGTCGCGAGCTGGATAATGCACAGTTCTTCACGCGTCTGGGACAGCGGCTTATTAAGGTGCTGGATCAGCCGACCGTCGATGGTTTTGTTTACCGTGTGGATATGCGGCTACGTCCCTTTGGTGACAGTGGCCCGCTGGTGCTCAGCTTTGCGGCCATGGAAGATTATTATCAGGAGCAGGGCCGCGATTGGGAACGCTATGCAATGGTCAAAGCGCGCCTGATGGGGGGAATGGACGATGACTATAGTCAGGAACTGCGCAGTACGCTGAAGCCCTTTGTCTTCCGTCGCTATATCGATTTCAGCGTGATCCAGTCGCTGCGAAATATGAAGGGCATGATTGCCCGCGAAGTGCGTCGACGGGATCTGCGCAATAACATCAAGCTGGGTGCGGGCGGCATTCGTGAAATCGAATTTATCACGCAGGTTTTCCAACTGATTCGTGGCGGGCGTGAACCAGGATTGCAGGGGCGCTCGCTGCTGCCTACGCTCCAGCATGTAGGAACGCTGGGATTATTAACGCCGCAGCAGGTGCTCGATCTCAGTACCTCTTACCTATTTCTGCGTCGTTTAGAGAACCTGTTGCAGGCGATTGCCGATGAGCAGACGCAAACCTTGCCGGGTGATGAGCTGAATCAGCAGCGGCTGGCCTGGGGAATGGGTTTCGATAATTGGGGCACGCTGCAATCCATGCTGGAACAGCATATGCAGGCGGTGCGTCACGTATTTGATGACCTGATTGGCGATGATGCGCCGGACAATAATGATATCCCTGAACATAGCAGCTATAGCAGCCTATGGCAGGACACGCTGGATGACGGCGAACTGGCTCCGCTGACGCCGCATCTCTCAGAAAGCGTGCGTGAAAAACTGATGCGGACGATTGTGGAATTCCGTCACGATGTAGCGAAACGCACGATAGGGCCGCGCGGGCGAGACGTGCTGGATCAGCTCATGCCGTGTTTGCTGGCGGAAGTCTGCGCTCGTCAGGAAGCGGATACGGTGCTGTTTCGTCTGACGCCGCTGCTGCTGGGGATCGTCACACGCACCACCTATCTTGAACTGCTGCTGGAGTCTCGCGCTGCGCTCGGCCAACTGATTCGCCTGTGTGCGGCGTCGCCAATGGTTGCCAGCCAGTTGGCACGCTATCCCTTGCTGCTGGATGAATTGCTCGATGCGTCAACGCTATATCAGCCGACGGCACCGGGCGCGTATGCCGATGAGCTACGTCAGTATTTGATGCGTGTCCCTGAGGATGATGAAGAACAGCAGTTGGAAGCCGTTCGCCAGTTCAAACAGTCGCAGCAACTGCGTATCGCCGCAGGAGATATCGGCGGCGTATTGCCCGTGATGAAAGTGAGCGATCACTTAACCTATTTGGCGGAAGCGATTATCGCGGCCGTGGTTCAGCAGGCGTGGGGGCAGATGGTGGCGCGCTATGGCCAGCCGTCGCATTTGCAGCATCGTGAAGGTCGTGGGTTTGCCGTGATTGCCTACGGCAAACTCGGCGGCTGGGAGCTGGGATACCGCTCCGATCTGGATTTGGTCTTCTTGCTGGATTGTCCATCGGACGTGATGACGGATGGCGAACGTAGTATTGATGGTCGTCAGTTTTATCTGCGCCTCGCACAGCGAGTGATGCATCTGTTTAGCACCCGGACGTCATCAGGCATTTTGTATGAAGTGGATGCCCGTCTGCGGCCATCGGGCGCGGCGGGTATGCTGGTGAGTACGGTAGAAGCGTTTGATGACTATCAGCGCAATGAGGCATGGACGTGGGAGCATCAGGCGCTGGTGCGTGCGCGTATGGTGTACGGCGAAAGCGGTGTGCAGCAAACATTTGAGTCTATTCGTCGCAGCATTCTGTGTGCAGAGCGTGACGCGGAGACGCTGCGAACCGAAGTGCGCGAAATGCGGGAAAAAATGCGTCAGCATCTGGCGAACAAAGATAAAGCACTCTTTGACATCAAAACGGATGCGGGCGGCATTACGGATATCGAATTCATTGCCCAGTATCTGATGCTACGTTACGCCGCTCAGGAACCGCGTTTGACCCGTTGGTCAGACAACGTGCGTATTCTGGAACTGATGGCGCAATATGGCGTAATGGAAGAGAGTGAAGCCAATGCGCTCAAGCTGGCCTACGTCACCATGCGCAATGAACTGCACCATCTGGCCTTGCAGGAACTGTCCGGGCGGGTCAGCAAGGATCGGTTTGTCGCGGAGCGGGAGCAGGTGCTGGTGAGTTGGAATAAGTGGCTGGTAGGAGCGTAAGCTCCTCCACCCGTCATACTTCAAGCTGCATGTGCGTTGGCTTTTCTCGCTCACCCCAGTCACTTACTGATGTAAGCTCCTGGGGACTCGCTGCGTCGCCGCGTTACAAGGCCATAAATGGGCCTTGCCCTAAAGGGTCAACGCAGGGCGTTGTTCAAAACGCTAACGTTTTGTCCTGCAACTCGAATTATTTAGGGTATATCTATATGGTCAAAATGTGTCGTGCGGTTTAGAGCCGCGCAGCAGTGGCGTGTATGATACGTGCCTATGATATTATTACGCGCATTATGCGAAATAAGCCTGGAGTAGAGGATGAAAGTGACGCTGCCTGATTTCCGTCAAGCGGGTGTGTTAGTGGTCGGTGATGTCATGCTGGATCGTTACTGGTATGGGCCGACCAGCCGAATTTCACCAGAGGCACCGGTGCCTGTGGTCAAGGTTGATACGATCGAAGAGCGCCCAGGCGGCGCGGCGAACGTCGCCATGAACATCGCGGCATTGGGCGCGGGATCGCGTCTGGTGGGGTTAACGGGCATTGACGATGCTGCACGCGCACTGAATGCCAAACTTGGCGAAGTGAATGTGAAGTGTGACTTTGTCGCTGTTCCTACGCATCCGACGATCACCAAGCTACGCGTGCTGTCGCGTAATCAGCAGTTGATCCGACTGGATTTCGAAGAGGGCTTTGAAGGGATTGATCCTCAGCCGATCATCGAGCGTATTCAACTGGCGCTGCCAAAAATTGGCGCACTGGTGCTGTCTGACTATGCAAAAGGCGCACTAGCGCATGTGCAAACCATGATTCAGACGGCAAAAGCGGCTGGCGTTCCGGTGCTGATCGACCCGAAAGGCACGGATTTTGCCCGTTACCGTGGCGCGACGTTGCTGACGCCAAACCTGTCTGAGTTTGAAGCGGTAGCAGGGCGTTGCAAAACGGAAGACGAGTTGGTTGAGCGCGGTATGCAGATGGTAGCCGATTACGATCTGTCCGCGTTGCTGATTACCCGTTCCGAGCAAGGGATGACGCTGCTACAGCCGGGCAAAGCACCGCTGCATTTGCCGACGCAGGCGCAGGAAGTGTACGACGTGACCGGTGCGGGCGATACCGTCATCGGTGTGTTGGCCGCTGCGCTGGCGGCAGGTAACCCGCTGGAAGAAGCCTGTTTCCTGGCGAATGCTGCCGCAGGCGTCGTCGTCGGCAAGCTGGGTACGTCCACGGTCACGCCGATTGAATTGGAAAATGCTATCCGCGGCCGTGCCGACACTGGATTTGGTGTCATGACCGAAGAACAGCTGAAACATGCCGTTGAACTGGCGCGTCAGCGTGGCGAAAAGATTGTGATGACCAACGGCTGCTTCGATATTCTGCACGCCGGACACGTGTCTTACCTAGCAAACGCCCGCAAACTTGGTGACCGGTTAATCGTTGCAGTAAACAGCGATGCGTCGACCAAACGCCTGAAGGGGCCGACTCGTCCCGTCAACCCGCTGCCGCAGCGCATGATCGTGCTGGGTGCACTGGAAGCCGTCGACTGGGTCGTGCCGTTTGAAGAAGATACGCCGCAGCGCCTGATTGCCAGCATTCTGCCGGACATTCTGGTGAAAGGTGGAGACTACCAGCCACATGAAATCGCCGGTAGTGAAGAAGTCTGGGCCAACGGCGGTGAAGTGAAAGTCCTGAACTTTGAGGACGGCTGTTCCACGACGAACATCATCAACACGATTAAAGCCAACACGTCTCAATCTTAAATGAAATAAAACTGACGGTGCTCGCAAGATTTCGGCACCGTTAGGCCGCAAGCTAATGATTCTCGCTCTGGTAGATCACGAGCGAGAATCATAACAATCACGACGCCGACAGGGCGACACGTCAGATAAAACAGGTATGAAACCAGTGAAGAAAGAACCAGCCGAAGTGAATGCGGCCGCACTGCGGGTAGCGGAGTTGCGCCGGGTCTTACGCCATCACGAATACAAATATCACGTTGAAGATGCGCCCGACATTCCTGATATCGAATATGACAAGCTCATGCAGGAACTGAAAGCGTTAGAGGCGGATCACCCCGAACTGGTAACCAGTGATTCTCCCACGCAGCGCGTGGGCGCGGCACCGCTGGCGGCATTTGAGCAGGTACGTCATGAAGTGCCGATGTTATCGCTGGATAACGTCTTTGATGAAGAGAGCTATTTGGCCTTCAGCAAGCGAATTGGCGACAGGCTTAAAAACGGTGACGATCTGACATTCTGCTGCGAACTGAAACTGGATGGTTTAGCCGTCAGCTTGTTGTATGAAGAGGGTGTTTTGGTACAGGCGGCCACGCGCGGGGATGGCACGACCGGGGAAAATATCACCAGTAACATTCGTACCGTTGCAGCGATTCCACTGCGCCTTGAGGGTGACAATATTCCGCGTCGTGTTGAAGTACGCGGTGAAGTGTTTATGAAGCACAGCGGTTTTGAAAAGCTGAACGAAGAGGCTCGTCGTACGGGGAGTAAAGTTTTTGCTAACCCGCGTAACGCTGCCGCCGGATCGCTGCGCCAGCTTGATCCGCGCATTACGGCTAAGCGTCCACTGACCTTCTTCTGCTATGGCGTAGGTCTGCTGGAGGGCGGTGAGTTGCCTACGAGCCACTGGGAGCGGCTGATGCAGTTCAAGGCGTGGGGATTGCCGGTTAGCGACAGAATTAAACTATGCACGGGTCCGGCTGAAGTACTCGATTTTTATCGTCAGGTTGAGCAGACCCGCAGTTCGTTAGGCTTTGATATCGACGGCGTCGTTGTCAAAGTTGACTCTCTGGAACTGCAGGAGCGGTTAGGGTTTGTTGCCCGTGCGCCTCGCTGGGCGGTGGCCTTTAAATTCCCAGCGCAGGAGCAGCTGACCTGGGTGCGCGATGTTGAGTTTCAGGTCGGGCGTACAGGTGCGATTACGCCGGTTGCGCGTTTGGAACCCGTCGCTGTGGCCGGGGTTATCGTCAGCAACGCCACGCTGCATAATGCCGATGAAATTGAGCGGCTAGGTTTGCAGATTGGTGATCGCGTGATTGTGCGTCGAGCGGGGGATGTGATCCCGCAGATCGTCGGCATCGTGGAATCTGAGCGGCCAGAAACGGTGCGCCCGATCGTTTTCCCTGCGGCCTGTCCCGTATGTGGATCTGACGTTGAACGCGTAGAAGGTGAGGCCGTCACGCGCTGTACCGGTGGCCTGATCTGCGGTGCCCAGCGCAAAGAGGCACTGAAGCATTTTGTTTCTCGTCGCGCATTGGATGTGGAAGGCATGGGCGATAAGATCATCGATCAACTGGTGGAAAAAGAGTACGTCAAGACGCCAGCCGATCTGTTTCGTCTGAGTGCAGGGATCATGACGGGGCTGGATCGCATGGGGCCGAAATCCGCGACGAATCTGGTCAATGCGCTGGAAAAGGCGAAAAGCACCACGCTGGCACGTTTCCTCTATGCGCTGGGGATCCGTGACGTTGGCGAATCGACGGCGGCTAATCTGGCTGCGCATTTTGGTTCGCTGGAAGCCCTTTTTGCTGCCAATGAAGACGCGCTGCTGGAAGTGCCGGATGTCGGTAAAGTCGTCGCCGCGCACGTTCGCCATTTCCTTGAGGAAGAGCACAACCAAACCGTGATCCGCGAATTGACCGATCCCGCGGGCATCAACATTCACTGGCCTGAGGTTCAGGTCGTCAACGCTGAAGAGATCGACAGCCCATTTGCGGGGAAAACGGTGGTATTGACCGGATCGCTAAGTGTTCTGTCCCGCGACGAAGCCAAAGATCGGCTAACGGCGTTAGGGGCGAAAGTAAGCGGCAGCGTCTCGAAGAAAACCGATATGGTGATTGCGGGTGAAGCCGCGGGTTCTAAACTGGCGAAGGCGCAAGAATTGGGGATCCCAGTGCTCGATGAGGCGGAAATGATCCGACTATTGGGAGTGTAAGAGGTGGAAAAAGAAGACCTGATAGACATTGCCACGATGCAGATGCCGTTTGGTAAATACAAAGGGCGAGTGCTGATCGATTTACCGGAAGAGTACCTGCTGTGGTTCTCCCGCAAGGATGAATTTCCTAAAGGTCGCTTAGGGGAATTGATGCAGGTTACGCTGGCAATCAAGATAGAGGGTCTGCAAGGGTTGGTCACGCCGTTGAAGCGACCCCGTTCCTGACAATCCGTTCCTTGTCTAACCCCTGACGAAAAAAGATCGCTTCAATGAAGCGATCTTTCAGATTGCTGACAAAGTCCTGGCCGTGAGGCCAGGACTTTGATCTAATAAGGTCAGTACAAAAAACGGACTGACCGCCATGCTCAGAGAACCCGCCACACAGCAATACCAGTTTGAAATGGTCACACTTGAAGAACTGGTGCCTGAAGACCATCTGGTGCGCAAAATTGATGCCGCCATCGATTTCGAATTTATCCGCGATACGGTCACCCATCTCTATTGCCACAATAACGGACGTCCCGCCATCGACCCGGTGCGCCTGATTAAAATGATGCTGCTCGGTTACCTCTTCGGCATCCCTTCCGAGCGCCGTCTGGTAAAAGAAATTCAGGTCAACGTCGCCTACCGCTGGTTCCTGCGCATGGGGCTTACCGAAAAAGTGCCCGACGCCTCCACCCTCAGCCAGAACCGTATTCGCCGTTTTAACAACAGCGATGTCTTCCAGCAGATTTTTGACCATATCGTCGAACAGGCATTGTCACAGGGTATGGTCAATGGCCGTGTACTTTATACCGACAGCACACACCTGAAAGCTGATGCCAACCCGCGTAAATCTGTCAACGAACTACGCCCGGAAGGGGTAAGCGAATACATCGACCAACTCAATGCTGCTGTGGAGGCCGACAGGAAGCAACACGAAAAAAAGCCGCTGCCCGCCGCAAAAAACAAGCCAGAAAACACCGCCGCCGTTAAGAACACCAAAGTCAGCACCACCGACCCGGAGAGTGGCTTCATGCACCGGGACAACAAACCGCAGGGCTTCTTTTACCTCGACCACCGCACTGTGGATGGTAAGCACGGCATTATAACTGACACTCATGTGACGCCGGGGAATGTGCATGATAGTCAACCGTTTATAGGACGGCTTGAGCGGCAGATAACACGCTTCGGGCTGGAGCCAGTGGCGGCTGGTGTGGATGCGGGGTACTTCACAGCGGCGGTATGTCATCTGACACAGGAAATGGGCGTGGCGCTGGTGCCGGGCTACCGCAGACCGAACAAAGGACAAAATGAATACCAGAAGAAACACTTCACTTACGACCCCACGCGGGATGTGTATATCTGCCCGACAGAAAAATTATTGACGTACGGTACGACAGACCGCAACGGTTATCGGCACTATCGGTCAGACCCCAGCCTCTGCATAGGTTGTTCATTACGCGAGAACTGCACAAAAAACAGCAAGAAACAAAGAACCCTGACCCGGCATGTGTGGGAAGAGGCCAAAGAAGAAGCAAACAGACTACGGCTGACAAAATGGGGCAAGAAAATCTACGCGCGACGCAAGGAAACGGTGGAGAGAAGCTTCGCCGATGCGAAACAACATCATGGTCATCGCTATGCGCGGTTCCGTGGGTTGAAGAAAGTACAGATGCAATGTCTGTTGGCAGCAACGGCCCAGAATATGAAGAAAATGGCGCTGCTGGCGCTATTTTGTCGGTTTTTAGTGGCCCTGAAATGGATATTAGGGCGTGATAGCTGGCGTTCAGGTCCGATAAATGTCGTGATGGACTAAATAGTGAAAATACCGCGATCGCGACCTGCGGTCGCTTACAAAAACAAAACCCCACACAGAAACATGGGGTTCGTCAGCAGTCTGAAAGATCGCTTCAATGAAGCGATCTTTCACGTTTACTGGCTACCCCATCCCTGACGTAGATTAGACGTAGATATTAATCTGGTTGTCTGCTGTCGGGCGGTTAACGCCTTCTTGTTTAGCACTTTGAGTCGACGCAGAGGAAGCAGACTGCTGTTCCGAGCCTTCGCTCTGCAAACGGGCAATTTGCGCCTGTAGCATCTGGATCTGTGCCTGAATAGTCTGCTGCTGTTGCTGGATCTGCTGACGTTCTTCGTCGCTTTCTGCGCTGGAAGCGGATTCAGCCAGCTTACTGACCTGTTTGGTTAGCGTCTGGACCTGCTTATTGAGCTGCGCAATCTGTTGCTCAGAAGTGTTGCTACTGCTTTTACTGCTGCTTGCCGTTGTTGTCGATACGCTGATACTGCTGATGGTGTTTGACATTTTCCCTCCTGAAAAGATGCCGGTGTACCCTAATGACTTGTGCTACATGCCTTTGCATCGGCAATTTAAGCACTTTCTCGAAGGTAATATTGTTGGCAATCAAACATGAAACGCTCACTTTTTTGACAGCTCATGTAACAAAATGTATCAGTCAGTAAAGGGAGAAAAAGAAGATAGCGTCAGTTAACTTCCGTACACGTTAATCGCGCTATTCAGCCTTCTGGCTTGAAGGTTTAGCCCTTCAGCCGCTTCTGTGGAGTGCGTAACCATATCGGTGTTGCGCTGTGTCATTTGTTCTATCTGTGCAATAGAGGTATTGATCAGGCCCAATGCCGAGGTTTGCTCATGCGTTGCGTTGCTGATCTCTTTGATCATAGTGGAGACCTGCAAGACTTCATCAACAATGTCGCTGATATGCTTGCCCGCGTTCTCGACCATTATGCTGCCCTGTTTCACACTTTCGACGTTGGCGTCGATCAACGTTTTAATCTCTTTAGCCGCAGAGGCGGAATGCTGCGCCAGATTGCGAACCTCAGCGGCTACCACCGCAAACCCGCGTCCTTGTACGCCAGCACGAGCGGCTTCAACGGCCGCATTCAGCGCAAGGATGTTGGTCTGGAAGGCAATACTGTCTATCACGCCAATGATATCAACGATTTTATCGCTGGCGCTGGAGATGGAATCCATCATACCGATGGTTTCCTTCATGATATTGCCACCTTTAAACGCGGTGCTGCTGGCGGCTTCTGCCAAGGTGGTGGCCTGTGCTGCCGTTTCTGCACTCTGCTGCACGGCAACGGTAATTTCTTCAATGGCGGCGGCAGTTTGTTGCAGATTGGCCGATGTCTCTTCCGTGCGGGTATTCAAGTCGACATTGTTTTCCGCCAGCTTATGGCTGACGTTGGTGATGCCGTTTACCTGTGTACTGACGTCGTCGACAAGCGAATGCAGGTTCAGGCCAAACTGGTTAACAGAGCGTAGCAGCAAGCCGATTTCGTCGACCCGGTTCAGGTGGACATGCTTTACTTTACGGCCTGATACCACATGCTGAGCCTGCTTCAGTATCATCCTGATTGGCTGGGCAATTTGCTTTTGCAGAAACTGATCCATGATGACGATGAGTAGTAGCGTCAGTGCCAATAGCCACAGCGGATTTATGCCGTTGAACGCAAGCAGTGCGGGAATGAGGCCCACCGTTAAGACTGCCAGGCGCAAGCGCCAGCGGACTGATAATTTCTGTAAGAGCGACAGTGGCGAAAAGAGCCCAGTACGAACGACTAACCCTTTGTAGAACTTACGGCTGCCCGCCTGTTTTTTCTGCACGGCGCTATACAGCGTTTCGGCATACTTGATTTCTTCAGCGTTAGGCGTGTTACGTACTGAGATATAGCCTGCGAGCTGCTCCTGCTGATAAACCGGCGTAACGTTGGCGCGGACCCAGTAGTGGTCACCGTTATTGCGACGATTTTTAACTAATCCAGTCCAGCTATCGCCTTGTTTCAGCGTAAACCACATGTCGGCATAGGCTTCAACGGGCATGTCGGGATGGCGCACAATATTGTGAGGCTGATTGATGAGCTGCTCTTCGGAAAAACCACTAACCGTGATGAAGGCAGAGTTGGCATAGGTGATGTGGCTGTGAATATTTGTCGTGGACATCAATATGGTGTCCATGTCTAACAGATACTCCTGCTGTGTAACAGGTGTATTTAATCTCATTAGAAACCCCGGCGTACGTATCCCGCTCAGTTTTCATGTTCAGACACGTTGGCCGCTTTTCTTGCTTCAGACGCTCTGGTTGTTACAGAGGCTGAAACGCCATGTTGCTGCCGAATGGTCCGTCCCGTGAAATCTGTCAGGCATATTGCTGTATAAATATTCAAGTTATTCAAATAGGTATACTGAAATTTTTTGGGTGACGCGTTCATTTATATAAAATAATGTCAGACATTATTTATAATGATCAGCCTATTTACCCTATATTGTGCGTGATGGAGATTTTGTAACTGTATTTTTGTAACAAATATGTCATCAGTGTTAGCACGCTTTTTCAGCACGCGTAAATTTATGATGAGGATGATTATCTGTCAATTGATTCATTTTATTGACAATAAATAAATGGTAAAAAATGATTAAAAATAGGGTGAGTAAAATAGAGATTTTTCTTAAAAGGTGTTTTGGTGTCGATGATGATGACGTTAAGAAGAATGACTTGTTAAGTTTTTTTTATTTTTTCTTTGCGTGAATGAAATTAAATGTTGCTGCTCTGCTGTTTATTCTTTTAATTACGACTTTCTTCCATGTTTATTGACGCTGAATTTATTATAGATCAAATAATGCGATCCGCAGGCCAGATAATGACGCTGGCCTGCGGAGAACGGTAATCAGGTTACTGGCGCTGGATTGAAGACGGCCAGTGCATTATGCAGTCCCCACTGATCGGACCAAGTTTTTTTCCTGCCGCTGGCGATATCCAAAATGAAGTGGAAAAGCTGCCAGCCCACGTCTTCGATCGTGGCCTCTCCGGTAGCAATGGTTCCGGCATCAATATCCATCAGATCGTGCCAGCGGTTTGCCAATGCGGTTCGGGTTGCCATTTTGATGACAGGGACAGCCAGCAGGCCATAGGGTGTGCCACGACCGGTGGTGAAGACTTGCACGGTGATACCAGAAGCGAGCTGTTGAGTGCCACACACGAAATCACTGGCTGGCGTTGCGGCGTAAATCAGCCCGCGTTTGGTTGGGCGCTGACCGGGGGACAGGACTTCGACAATCGCGCTGGTGCCGGATTTGGCGATGGAGCCGAGCGCTTTTTCCACCACGTTCGCGAGGCCACCTTTTTTGTTGCCCGGCGATGGGTTAGCGCTACGATCGGTCTGCCCGCTGTCGAGGTAGTTATCGTACCAGGCCATTTCTTCCAGCAAGCGTTTACCGACCTCTTCATTGATGACGCGCGGCGTTAACAGATGAATGGCGTCGCGTACTTCGGTCACTTCGGAGAACATGACGGTTGCGCCGCAGCGTACCAGCAGATCGGATGCAAAACCAACGGCTGGGTTCGCGGTGACGCCGGAGAAAGCATCGCTGCCGCCACACTGCATGCCGACAACCAGCTCAGAGGCTGGGCAGGTTTCACGCTGACGTTTGTTCAACCGCTGTAGGTGCTTGTCTGCCATCGTCAGAATGTCATCCACCATCGATCTGAAACCAACGTGGTGTTCATCCTGCAAGCGGACAATGCTGGTGTCGTCAAGGGAGATGGCCTGTACGTCAGACGTCCCTTCCAGCAGGCGTTCCGGCTGTAATTTTTCACAGCCCAGACCAACCACCAGTATCTCGCCACCAAAATTTGGGTTCAGCGCCAGATTGTGAATGGTACGGATAGGAACCACCGCAGCAGGGGCATTGATTGCTACGCCACAGCCATAAAGATGGTTGAGTGCGACAACGCCATCCACATTGGGATATCTCGGCAATAAATCGCGCTCGATAATTTTGACGACATAGTCGACCACGCCCGCGACGCAGTGCACGCTGGTGCTGATGCCCAGCAGATTTTTCGTGCCTACGCTGCCGTCGGCGTTGCGGTAACCTTCAAAGGTATAACCTTCCAGCGCAGGCAGCGCGGGTGGGATTTTGGTCGCTAGCGGCAGGGTTTCCAGCGCGGGAGCTTGAGGCAACTCGACCAACGATTCATCGATCCAGCTTCCTTTCGCAATATCACGCTGCGCATACCCGATAATTTCACCATAGCGGATGATGGCGCCTGATTTGGCGATATCCACAAGGGCAACTTTGTGACCTTGCGGAACATGCTCAATTAATTCGAGATCATCATTAAAACGGGTTCCGGCACGTAAGCCATTATTATTAACAACAATGGCAACATTATCAGAATCGTGGACCTTAATATAAAGTGGCTGCTCTTGTGCAGCATTACTTTCTGATTTATCTGACATGATGCAAGCCTTTATTATTGGTTTATCAGAAACACGGTGGTAGCTATTACCACACTATTACTTCATTGCTCGCTAATGAGTATACGTGAGGTTCCCTTCTCGTACATTATGCAATTGACCTAAGCCAGTGCTTTTTGTTTCTGATTTATCAGGCGAAGCCCCAGTTTTTGGTGAGATTGATCACATTCTTTCAGCGCACGGTTTTTAAGTCAGAAATGAAAATAATGTGTATGAATGTAAAAAGAGAATAGCGGCGTTTTTCGTGAAACACCTCGCACTATATAGGGCAAGTGCACCAACATATTCAAAAGGACATTTTTAATGTTGTGCTTTTAGCTAGTGAGCAGTCAGTGGGTAAAAATTATAATGTTCCTGCGAGTTGAAGATGTCAGCTAATTACTCTGAGGCTATATAGCCTGGCTATTCGCAAAAAAAATAAAAATGGGAATTTAACTATCCACTGATCTTCATTCTGATAACCCTACACCGTTATCTGTTATTCGGAATGAATGAGCGAACCGCGATTGAAGCAGGAGTTCATCATGAATACAGTAAGCTCAGCAGCTGGCGCGATACAAAAGAGAACAAACGCCCGCTACTGGATTGTCGTGATGTTGTTTATTGTCACGTCATTTAACTATGGGGACCGCGCAACCTTGTCCATTGCTGGTTCAGCAATGTCTAAGGAAATTGGGCTGGATGCGGTGGGGATGGGCTATATCTTCTCTGCTTTCTCCTGGGCATATGTTATTGGGCAAATACCCGGAGGCTGGCTGCTCGATCGCTTTGGTTCAAAGAAAGTCTACTTCTATAGTATTTTTACCTGGTCGATTTTTACCTTATTACAAGGTTTTGTCGATATCTTCAGCGGTGCGGGCATCGTCATTTCCCTGTTCTTGCTGCGCTTTATGGTTGGTTTGTGTGAATCACCCTCCTTCCCGGGGAATAGCCGAATTGTAGCGGCCTGGTTCCCTGCACAAGAGCGCGGTACTGCTGTCGCGATATTCAACTCGGCACAATACTTCGCTACCGTGATTTTTGCTCCTATCATGGGCTGGCTGGTACACGCCGTGGGTTGGGCGCATGTGTTCTGGTTCATGGGCGGATTGGGGATCATTCTGAGCTTTGTCTGGCTGAAAGTGATCCACGATCCTAAAGATCACCCTAGCGTGAATCAGGCCGAACTGGATTACATCGAGGCCGGTGGCGCACTGATCAATATGGATGCCAAAGGGTCGAAGAAAGCGACTGAAAAGGGTGAAAAATGGCACCAGATCAAGCAATTAATGCAGTCCCGTATGATGCTTGGTGTTTACATCGGTCAATATTGTATTAACGCACTGACTTACTTCTTCATCACCTGGTTCCCGCTTTATCTGGTTCAGGCGCGCGGTATGTCGATCCTCAAAGCAGGATTCGTCGCCTCGGTTCCTGCTATCTGTGGTTTTGTGGGAGGCGTTCTGGGCGGCATTATTTCCGATTACCTGATGCGCAGGACTAATTCACTGACCTTTGCCCGTAAAACGCCAATCGTTCTCGGTATGTTGCTCTCCATGTCGATGGTGATTTGTAACTACGTTGAAACCGAGTGGGTCGTTATTGCGGTGATGTCTGCAGCCTTCTTCGGCAAAGGCATTGGTGCGCTGGGCTGGGCGGTTATGGCCGATACTGCACCGAAAGAAATCAGCGGATTGAGCGGTGGACTGTTCAATATGTTTGGTAACGCGTCTGGTATCGTGACGCCGATTGCGATTGGCTACATCATCGGAATGACCGGTTCCTTCAATGGTGGTCTGGTGTATGTCGGGATTCATGCGCTGGTTGCGATCTTCAGCTACCTGTTCATTGTGAAAGATATTAAACGTGTCGAATTGAAGCCGTTCGTTAAGAATTAAGGCCAGTCGTTACCGTATTAGTTTGAATATAGGCAATAACACAAAACGCTGTTCCATCAGTATGATGGCGCAGCGTTTCGCTATATACCCGTCATACTTCAAATTGCATGTGCGTTGGCTGCGCTCACGCACCCGAATCACTTACCTGAGTAAGCTCATCGGGATGCCTTCTCTTGCCGCCTGCCTGAAACTCGAATTATTTAGGGTATAGATTTGTCATTTATTCATGCCCTTTAACGTCGGGTTTTACCTCTTGTAAATCGGGTGCCAAGGGACGTATTGCGGTGTTGATAAAGCAGAAATTCGCTTTTCTCGGTTTTCGTGAAACACCTCCCATTGGTCTGTGATAATGACATATTTAATCTGCATTTTGTCAGGGAATGCTGTGCTATTGCCCAATGAGTTGTGAAATAAGAAAACTTATACTTTTTACTGAGGTTGGTAAGGCAGCATTGATGACGACACTGCTTTTCTGACTGTTTTATTCCGATATCGGGACAGTAATAACCTGTTTTTATTCTGATAACCCTACAAGCAGTGTTCAGTTCAAATCAGAGTAAAAACAAGGTCGCGCTAATAAAGTAGGAAAACAACATGAAATCATCTACTGGTGCACCATCTGTTTTTTATTTCTGTATGACTGAATTATTTTCATCTACTTCAACGCGCCCCTGCGTTGTGGCAAACATCGGAAACCTAAGCGTCAATCCTGTGCGCTCCATTTGTGACGGGAGCCTGTCATGACACACTTTTCAGCGACGCCCGTGATTACTGACATGAAAGTCATCCCCGTTGCGGGCTATGACAGCATGTTGCTGAACATTGGCGGTGCGCATGGTGCTTACTTCACGCGTAACCTCGTCATTTTAACCGACAGCGCTGGGCATACCGGTGTTGGCGAAGCGCCCGGTGGCGACGTCATTTACAACACGCTGGTTGAAGCCATTCCCCGTGTGAAAGGCGAACAAATCGCCCGCATGAACCGTCTGGTTCATGACATCCATGTCGGCAACCAGTCTTCTGATTTTGATTCCTTTGGCAAAGGTGCCTGGACGTTTGAACTGCGTGTGAATGCGGTGGCGGCACTCGAAGCTGCGTTGCTCGATCTGCTGGGGCAATTCATGGAGGTCCCCGTTGCTGAGCTGCTGGGACCGGGTAAACAGCGTGATGAAGTCACCGTGCTCGGTTACCTGTTCTATATCGGTGATCGTACGAAGACGGATCTACCCTATTTATCTGGTGAGAAAGGCAAGCACGAGTGGTATCACCTGCGTCACCAGCAGGCGATGGACAGCGACGCGATTGTGCGCTTGGCCGAAGCCACGACTGACCGCTACGGATTTAAAGATTTCAAACTCAAAGGTGGTGTACTGCCTGGCGAGCAGGAAATCGATACCGTGAAAGCGCTGAAAAAGCGTTTCCCAGATGCGCGTATTACCGTCGATCCAAACGGTGCCTGGCTGCTGGATGAAGCTATCGGGTTGTGCAAAGACATGAAGGGCATTCTGACCTACGCGGAAGATCCGTGCGGTGCTGAACAAGGTTTCTCCGGTCGTGAAGTGATGGCGGAATTCCGTCGTGCCACCGGGCTACCGGTCGCGACCAACATGATTGCGACCAACTGGCGCGAAATGAACCATGCCGTGATGCTACAGGCGGTCGATATTCCGCTGGCCGATCCGCATTTCTGGACAATGCACGGTGCGGTGCGCGTCGCCCAACTGTGTGATGAGTGGGGCCTGACGTGGGGCTGCCATTCCAATAACCACTTCGATATTTCTCTGGCGATGTTCACGCACGTAGGGGCGGCGGCACCGGGTAACCCGACGGCGATTGATACGCACTGGATTTGGCAGGAAGGGCAGCATCTGACCAAAGAGCCACTGCAAATCGTCAACGGCAAGATTAAGGTGCCGGACCGTCCCGGTCTGGGAATTGAGCTGGATAGGGAACAGGTCATGAAAGCCCACGATCTGTACAAAAAATTACCGAGCGGGGCACGTAATGATGCCGCCGCCATGCAGTACCTGATTCCTGGTTGGAAATTTGATCGTAAACGCCCGGTTTTTGGCCGCTAACCCTACATAGAAAAATTAGAGAGAAAGGATAAGAAAATGACATTGCAAAGTTCAACTCCGGTGATTACCCACATGCAGGTTATTCCGGTCGCAGGTCACGACAGTATGCTGCTCAACCTGAGTGGCGCACATGCACCTTATTTCACTCGCAACATTGTGATCCTGAAAGATAACGCTGGGAATACCGGTGTCGGCGAAATTCCCGGCGGTGAGAAAATCCGTCAGACGCTGGAAGATGCTGCTGCGCTGGTGGTGGGCAAAACGCTGGGCGAATACAAAAACGTGATGACGGCGGTACGTGTGCAGTTCGCCGACCGCGATGCTTCCGGACGCGGTTTGCAGACATTCGATCTGCGTACCACTATCCATGTCGTCACGGGGATCGAAGCCGCCATGCTCGATCTGCTGGGGCAATTCCTCAACGTCAGCGTGGCCTCGCTGCTGGGCGATGGTCAACAGCGTGATGCCGTCGAGATGCTGGGTTATCTGTTCTACATCGGCGATCGTAATAAAACCGATCTGCCTTACCAGAGTCAGGCTAACGAGAAATGCGACTGGTATCGCCTGCGTCATGAAGAAGCGCTGACGCCAGAAACCATCGTGCGTCTGGCTGAAGCCGCGTATGAAAAATACGGTTTCAACGATTTCAAACTGAAAGGCGGCGTACTGGCCGGTAGCGAAGAGGCCGAAGCGGTTACCGCGCTGGCGAAACGCTTCCCACAGGCTCGCATCACGCTGGATCCGAACGGTGCCTGGTCGCTGGATGAAGCTATCGGCCTGGGTAAACAGCTACGCGGCGTGCTGGCGTATGCAGAAGATCCATGCGGCGCGGAGCAAGGTTTCTCCGGTCGTGAAGTGATGGCGGAATTCCGCCGTGCGACGGGGCTGCCTACTGCGACCAACATGATCGCCACCGACTGGCGGCAGATGGGGCACACCATTTCGCTGCAATCGGTCGATATCCCGTTGGCCGATCCGCACTTCTGGACGATGCAAGGTTCCGTACGTGTGGCGCAGATGTGCCACGAATGGGGCTTAACCTGGGGCTCTCACTCCAATAACCACTTTGATATTTCACTGGCCATGTTTACTCAGGTCGCTGCGGCGGCTCCGGGCAAGATTACGGCGATTGATACGCATTGGATCTGGCAGGAAGGTAATCAACGCCTGACGAAAGAACCGTTGCAGATTGTTGGCGGCATGGTGGAAGTGCCGAAGAAACCGGGTCTGGGCGTCGAACTGGATATGGATCAGGTGATGAAAGCACACGAACTGTATAAAAACATGGGATTAGGCGCACGTAACGACGCCATGGGAATGCAGTACCTTATTCCTGAGTGGACGTTTGATAATAAACGTCCGTGTCTGGTTCGCTAACATTCTGATTTTCCGTTTTTTGAGCGCGCCGCTTCAGGCAAGCGGCGCTGGAATGACCGAGGATAAAAAATGAAGACTCCGCTGTTACCTAACCGTTTTCGCCAGGATTTACTGCACGGGAAAACGTTGATTGGCTGCTGGTGTGCGCTGGGCAACCCGATTTCAACTGAAGTGCTGGGGCTGGCGGGATTCGACTGGCTGGTGCTGGATGGAGAGCATGCGCCTAACGATATCGTGACGTTTATTCCTCAGCTCATGGCGTTGAAAGGCAGCCACAGCGCGCCCGTCGTCCGTCCGCCGTGCAATGAGCCGATCATCATCAAACGACTGCTGGATATCGGGTTCAATAACTTCCTGATTCCTTTCGTGGAAACGGCGGAAGAAGCTGCGCGTGCGGTCGCGTCAACCCGTTATCCGCCAGCGGGTATCCGCGGCGTTTCCGTGGCGCACCGTAGCAACGGCTATGGCACCGAACCGAACTATTTTGCCAACATTAACGACAACATTACCGTCGTAGTGCAAATCGAAAGTCAGGACGGCCTCGATAATCTGGATGCAATTATTGCCGTAGACGGCGTAGACGGCGTATTTGTTGGCCCGAGCGACCTGTCTGCGGCGCTCGGCTATCTCGGTCAGCCTAACCACCCTGACGTGCAGAAAGCGATCCGCCACATCTTCGATCGTGCGGCGGCGCATAACAAGCCGTGCGGCATTCTGGCTCCGGTTGAAGCCGATGCGCGTCGCTATCTGGAATGGGGCGCAAGCTTCGTTGCAGTCGGTAGCGATCTGGGCGTGTTCCGCAGCGCAACACAGGCGCTGAGCGACAAGTACAAGAAGTAATTCAGTCATTCCGTGCGAATCGGATCCGCCATGAGGCGGGTTCATCGTGAATTGAAGTGATATCTACATCAGACAATGAGGTTAGGGCGATGAAAATTGGTTTTATTGGATTGGGCATCATGGGAAAACCGATGAGTAAAAATCTGCTGAAAGCAGGTTACTCATTAGTCGTGATGGACAGAAATCTGGACGCGGTCGCGGAAGTGGTTGCAGCGGGTGCCACTGCGGCTACAACGCCGAAACAGGTTGCAGAGCAGTGCGATGTCATCATCACCATGCTGCCTAACTCTCCACACGTTAAAGACGTGGTGCTGGGTGAAAACGGCGTCATCGACGGTGCTCGCGCCGGAAGCATTGTAGTGGATATGAGCTCAATCGCCCCGCTTGCCAGCCGTGAAATTGCTACCGCACTGGCGGCGAAAGAGATCGCTATGCTGGACGCGCCGGTCAGTGGCGGTGAGCCTAAAGCGATCGACGGCACGCTGTCCGTGATGGTCGGTGGCGACAAAGCTCAGTTTGATCGCTGCTTTGAGATTCTGAAATCCATGGCGGGTTCCGTTGTTCATACCGGTGATATCGGTGCAGGGAACGTGACCAAACTGGCGAATCAGGTGATTGTGGCGCTGAACATTGCCGCCATGTCTGAAGCGTTGGTGCTGGCGACGAAAGCTGGGGTTAACCCAGATCTGGTTTATCAGGCGATCCGCGGTGGATTGGCGGGCAGCACCGTGCTGGATGCGAAAGCGCCGATGGTGATGGATCGTAACTTTAAGCCAGGTTTCCGCATCGATCTGCACATCAAGGATTTGGCGAACGCGCTGGATACCTCACACGGCGTCGGCGCACAGTTGCCGTTAACGGCGGCGGTGATGGAAATGATGCAGGCGCTGAAAGCGGACGATCTGGGATCGGCCGACCACAGTGCGCTGGCGTGCTACTACGAGAAGCTGGCCAAAGTTGAAGTTACGCGATAAGCCGTGAAGCGATAGTCACGAGGCTGGCACGGGATGCCAGCCGACTGGCAGATAATCACTCTGATCTACCTCCTGGGTTTCAGGATCTGCTGCCCTGAACGTTGGCAGGTATAAGCGCCGTTTCATGAGCGCGCGGATTATTGATGCAATCGGAACGTTGATGAAATCGGATCGTTTATGAAAATAGTGATCGCACCGGATTCTTATAAAGAAAGTCTGTCTGCACAAGAGGTTGCTACGCAGATTGAAAAGGGATTTCGTGAAATATTTCCCGATGCCTGCTATGTCAAATTGCCTGTTGCAGATGGTGGGGAAGGCACCGTTGAAGCCATGGTCGCTGCGACCGATGGCAAGATTGTGAATGTTAAGGTGACAGGACCGTTAGGCGATAACATCGATGCGTTCTTTGGCCTGTCTGGTGATGAAAAAACGGCTTTTATTGAGATGGCGGCGGCAAGCGGTCTGGAGCGTGTGCCTTCGCAACTGCGTAATCCGTTAAAAACCACCAGCTATGGCACGGGTGAGTTGATTCGCTGCGCGTTGGATCACGGTGTTCGGCACTGCATCATCGGAATTGGCGGGAGCGCAACCAATGACGGCGGGTCGGGCATGGTACAGGCGCTGGGCGCGAAGTTGCTGGATAAGCAGGGCGAACAGATTGGTTTTGGCGGTGGTGAACTCGACAAACTTGAACGCATCGATATCAGCGAGCTGGATGAGCGTATTAAAAATTGTCGCTTTGAAGTGGCTTGCGATGTGACTAACCCGTTGACGGGGAAACAGGGCGCGTCGGCGATTTTTGGCCCCCAGAAAGGGGCAACGCCGGAGATGATTGAACAGTTGGATAATGCGCTGAAGCATTATGCGGCGGTGATTCGCCACGATCTGGATATGGATGTGGAACACGTTCCCGGTGCGGGCGCGGCGGGCGGTATGGGGGCAGCGCTACAGGCTTTTTGCGGCGCTGAGCTACGTCAGGGCATTGAGATTGTCACGGAAGCGTTGGGGCTGGATGAACTCGTACGAGATGCCACGCTGGTGATTACCGGGGAAGGGCGCATAGACAGCCAGACGATCCACGGCAAAGTACCGATTGGTGTGGCGCGGATTGCCAAACAGTATAATAAACCGGTGATTGGCATTGCCGGTAGCCTGACGGCAGATGTCGCCGTGGTGCATGAACATGGCCTGGATGCCGTATTCAGCGTGCTTTACAACATCTGTTCACTCGAAGAAGCGCTGGATAATGCGGCAGAGAATGTACGGATGACGGCACGTAATATCGCCGCCACGATCCGACTGGCGCAGTCGGTATCGCGTTGATCGTCATCGTGATTCGATGGTGTTTGGTATTTTTCTATGCAGACTGAGAGACGATTTCGTGCGCCACAATACGGCTATTTCATGCTACTTCGCAGCACGCGCCCGACACGGGACGGCTCACACGCCGCTCGCCCCGTGACCCCAGGCTTTCGGCGGAAATTATGCCGCTAACGCGGTACCTTCGTCGATATCCGGCTTAACGGATCGCTTGCGACACGTTTACTCGCCCCATAAATGGGGCTCGCCCTTCGGGCCAGCACGAGTGCTGTTCAAAAACGTCTCTGGCGTTTTTGTCCGACGTGGCGCAAGCTTTCGCCGCGTCCTGCGGCTCATCCGAAGCCCGCTATCTCCTCAGCATAATTTTTTACGCCGTATGACAGCAAAGCGCACGAAACGGTCTCTGCATCCACATAGCATGTGACAAAAATACAGGTCTATGCTGGGATATTGATTACGAATGCATTGATTTGATATGCGGCTGGGCGGCTTTGTTGACGTTGTCGATTTCGTCCAGCAATTCCAGCCACTCGGGGTCCAGATCGCTGGCGTGAACCCCTTTACGCAGCTGTTGTTCCAGATAGCGGCAGATGCGTTGCAGACGCGGAACACCGCTGTAGCTGCAACTGCCGTGCAGTTTATGAACCAGCTCAATGATGCCATCATCCGTCTGCCCCTTCAGCACGTTTTCTATCTTCCGCTGAACCTCTGGCAAGAAGTCCAACAGCATTTGCAGCAGGTCGCGCGCCAGTTCTGGTTTGTTGGCCGCCTGTTGCTGCGCCAGCGCCCAGTCGAGCGATAGCTGGCTATCGTTGTGCTCACTCAGTAAACCTATGATATCGCCTCGGTAGCGCTTCAACGGATCTCTCCTCGCATGGCGTGTCAGCACGCTTTTCAGCATCTGTTCGTCTATCGGTTTAGCCAAATAGTCATCCATACCCGAACGCAGCAGATGCTCACGTTCCCCCGTCATGGTCTGCGCTGTCACCGCAATGATAGGCGTGGTGGCATGGTGAGGGATCTGACGGATCAATTCGCTGGCGCAAATGCCGTCCATACCCGGCATCTGAATATCCATGAGGATAATGTCGTACTGATTCCGTTCTGCCTGTGCAATCGCATCTTGTCCGCTTTCGCACAGGATAATCGTCTCGACCTGCTCTTCCAGCAGCGTGCCGATCAGTTTCAGATTAGCTGGGTTGTCGTCCACCGCCATCACCCTCAGTGGCAAACGGGCAGGATGTCGCATTGCACTCTGGTTTGGTGCGGCGGCATCCGACAGAAAAGAGAGCTGGAACAGCGTGCTGTCGTGTAACAGCGGCAGCAGGCGTGACGCGGCGAGCGGTTTACTTAGGCAGGCATGTACGCCGAAGGTTTTCAACTGCTCGGCATCCATTTGTGCGAGGCTGGGCAGCGCCAGAATCACATAAGGCGAACGGCGGCAGATATCGCGCAGTCTGGGGGTGTAGTCGAGCAGAGAGTTGCGATATTGGACGGGAATACCGAGCAGCAGGATATCGAATCCCCCTTCCGGCAGTTGCTCAAACGTCGGGCTGTAGCTCACGATAAGCGGCGTCTGGCTCAGGATATCCAGCGTGGCCTGTGCGGCAATAGAATGGGACTCAACGTACGCCAGATGCTTGCCTTGCAACATCGTGTAGGCTGGCTCGGTCGGCATGGCGTGCGGGTTGAGCGGCAGCGTGATATGGAACCAGAAGGTCGATCCCTTGTTGAGTTCGCTCTGAAAACTGATGTCGCCACCCATCTCTTTGACCAAGCGCTGGGTGATGACCAGCCCGAGACCCGTGCCGCCATGACGGCGCGAAATACTGGTGTCGGCCTGGCGGAAAGCCTGGAACAACTGCGATTGCTGCAACTCGGCAATACCGATGCCGGTATCGCGTATTTGCACCTCTAGCTGCACCTGATGTGGTTCCTGCCGGCGCTTCTCCACCCGAATATCGATATTGCCCTGTTCGGTAAATTTAATCGCGTTGCCCAGCAAGTTGGTGATGATTTGCTGTATCCGCAGTGGATCGCCGACAAACTGTTCGGGCACGTCATTCTGAATACTGAGCGTCAGCTCCAATCCTTTTTCATGTGCCGTGTGCGCCAGTAGCATCACCACGTCGTCCAGCGTGTTGTGCAGGGAGAACGGAATATCCTCCAGCACTAGCTTTCCGGCTTCCAGCTTTGAGAAATCCAGCACATCGTTAATAATATTCAGCAAGTTATTGGCAGACCGCTCGATGGTGCGTAGATAGTCCGTCTGCGTGGTGTTCAGCGGCGTCTTCAACGTCTGGCGGGTGAAACCGATCACGCCATTCAGTGGCGTTCTCAGTTCGTGCGACATATTTGCCAGAAACTCTGATTTGATGCGTGCCGCTTCCTGCGCGCGCTTTTTGGCCAGATCCAGTTCGACGTTCTGGATCTCCATCTGCTCCAGCGTTTCCCGCAGATCGTAGGTCGCCTGATCGATATTTTGCTGCATTTCTTCGTGGTAGGCGGTCAGCGACATCGCCATCGAGTTGATGCCGTTTTTCAGCATATCCAGCTCGCCGAGCATGTAACCTTCGACCCGGCTATCCAATTGCCCACGGCGAATGCGGTCAACGGTATCCACCATATTACGAATCGGGGTGGTGACATCCCGCATCAGACGATAGGCAAAGATGACGGCAGCGCCCAAAGAGAGCAGCAGCAAGAGCGCGGCAATGAACATTTCCTGATACTGCTGAAGCTGAATGGGGCTGGTATCCAGCTCGATCACCAGATAGCCGAGAGGTGTCGCGGTACTGGGTAGCACCGGAGTCGTTCCGCCCTGCATGAATTCGCTGTCATTGACGATCGGCATGTGCAGAATCAGCGCGTCATTCGTGTGGTGCAGGTGCAGTTTATTGTGTGCAAGTACATCGTTGCTGAGCGACTGCAATGTCACGTTGTTGCGTACGTTGGTGGTCGCCAGAAGCTGATTACGCGCATCGAACACGCTAATAGTACGAATAATCGCGGAATGGCGGCGATGAAGCGTATTGATTAATGCTGGAATCGTGTCCATCTGGCGATGGGTAATGGCGTAAGCGCTGATGGTTGCCAGCGGCTCAATGATACTGGCGCCTGAATCGGCCAACTGCGACTGCAACTGATTGTAACGATGAATCACGAAGAACGAACTCAGCAGCAGCCCGATCATCAGCGTCGGTGCCAAAATCAGTATCAACATCCGTGCACGAAGACTGTATTTGGTCATGAGGTTCCAATGTGGGAGAATTAGAGGATGCTGAGCACCCAATGATGTCATTAGTTATCGGGTACTGCATGTACCGGTTACAGCCGTTCAACTCAAGAGAAAATCGATAGTACATTATGGCGCAATTCTACTCTCCAAACCGGCGTGTGACGACCCGGAAAGCAATTCCTGCTAAGAACCTCACTGTTACGGTCACGTCGCTTGATCCATTTGGGCAGGGGGTGGCGCGTCACGAAGGCAAGACGGTGTTTGTCACGGGTGTACTGCCGGGAGAGCAGGCCGAGGTCCAACTGACAGAAGAGAAACGTCAGTTTTCGCATGCAAAACTTAAACGCCTTCTGATCCATAGCCCGCAGCGCGTCGCACCGCCGTGTCCGCATTTTACCCGCTGTGGCGGCTGCCAGCAGCAGCATGCGGACATCGCGCTGCAACAGAGCAGCAAAACGGCTGCATTGATGCGTCTGATGACGCGGGAAACGGGCGTAGATCTGTCTGAAGCCTCGCTGATTGCTGGCACACCTTATGCCTATCGGAGGCGCGCGCGGCTTGCGTTATACTTTCAGGCAAAAGAGCAGCGTCTGTTGAT
Organism: Pectobacterium quasiaquaticum; assembly: GCF_014946775.2. Classification (NCBI taxonomy): domain Bacteria; kingdom Pseudomonadati; phylum Pseudomonadota; class Gammaproteobacteria; order Enterobacterales; family Pectobacteriaceae; genus Pectobacterium; species Pectobacterium quasiaquaticum. Next base: position 856,196 of record NZ_CP065177.1, read on the forward strand.
GGGCTATCGGCAGCCAAATTCTCACGATCTGGTGGATATCAAATCCTGTCCGGTGTTGCGCCCCGAGCTTGAAGCGTTGCTGCAACCGCTGCGCGACTGCCTGAGCCGATTAAAGGCGGTGAAGCGCCTTGGGCATGTAGAACTGGTGCAAGCGGATAACGGTCCGCTGCTGGTGCTGAGGCACCTTGATCCACTCCATTCATCGGATCAGCAGGCGCTGCGTGATTTTGCGCAGCAGCAGGGCGTTTCGGTTTATCTGGCACCGGATGCCGATTCGCTGACGTGTCTACAGGGCGAAGAGCCGGTTTATCACGTTGCTGGGCTGACGCTGGCCTTTAGCCCGCGCGATTTTATTCAGGTTAATGACGCGGTGAACCAGCAGATGGTCGCGCAGGCGCGGGCATGGCTGGATGTGCAACCGCAGGATAGAATATTAGATCTGTTTTGTGGCATGGGTAACTTCACGCTACCGCTGGCACAGCATGCCGCGAGCGTCGTCGGCGTTGAAGGGGTGACCGCGTTAGTTGAGAAAGGACGCGAAAATGCCCAGCGCAATGGGTTGTCCAATGTCACATTTTTTCACCAAAATCTTGAAGATCATGTCACGCAGCAGCCATGGGCGGTTCAGGGTTTTGATAAGATATTACTTGATCCGGCACGTGCGGGCGCGGCAGGCGTGATGGAGCAGATAACCAGACTGGCACCTAAACGGGTGGTGTATGTTTCCTGTAACGCCACGACGCTAGCGCGCGACAGCAAAGTCTTACTGGCTGCGGGTTTTAGACTGGCGAATGTCGCCATGTTGGATATGTTTCCACATACCGGTCACCTTGAATCGATGGCACTGTTTTTGCACGATACGGGCACGCGGAAGGCGCAATAAGCAGCAAAAACGCATCATTTGCAAGGTGAAGGGTAACGTAGGGAGAAATTATGGTTGCGGTAAGAAGTGCGCATTTGAATACGGAAGGTGAGTTTGTCCCTGACGCGTGGATTGCTTCACTGGGCATTGCCAGTCAGCAATCGTGTGAACGTTTAGCCGAAACCTGGCGTTATTGTGAGCAGCAAACGCAAGACCACGCTGATGCGCCGCTACTGCTGTGGCGTGGCATCGAAATGGTGGAAATCCTGTCCACACTCAGCATGGACAATGACAGCATGCGCGCGGCGCTGCTCTTTCCGCTGGCCGATGCGAACGTGGTCGATGAGGCGACGCTAGAAGCCGCGTTTGGGAAAAACATCGTTGATTTGGTGCATGGCGTGCGCGATATGGATGCAATTCGCCAGCTCAAAGCGACGCAGAATGATTCCGGCGCGTCTGAGCAGGTCGATAACATCCGCCGCATGCTGCTGGCGATGGTGGAAGATTTCCGCTGCGTGGTGATCAAACTCGCGGAGCGGATCGCGCATCTGCGTGAAGTGAAGGATGCCCCAGAAGAAGAACGGGTATTGGCAGCCAAAGAGTGTACCAATATCTATGCGCCGCTGGCTAACCGCCTGGGTATCGGCCAGTTGAAGTGGGAGCTGGAGGATTTCTGCTTCCGCTATCTGCATCCTGATGAATATAAAAAAATTGCCAAGCTGCTGCACGAACGCCGTATCGATCGCGCGCAGTACATTGACGATTTTGTCAAAACGCTGCGCAACGCGATGAAAGAAGAGGGCGTGCAGGCGGAGATCTACGGTCGTCCCAAGCATATCTACAGCATCTGGCGCAAGATGCAGAAGAAGGCGCTGTCGTTCGATGAGTTGTTCGATGTGCGCGCAGTGCGCATTGTCGTTGAACGCTTGCAGGATTGCTACGGCGCGCTCGGTATTGTGCATACCCATTATCGCCATCTGCCGGACGAGTTTGACGACTACGTCGCTAACCCCAAACCAAACGGTTATCAGTCCATCCACACGGTGGTGCTAGGGCCGGGCGGGAAGACGCTTGAAATTCAGATTCGCACGCGTCAGATGCATGAAGATGCTGAACTGGGCGTGGCGGCACACTGGAAATACAAAGAAGGCACGGCTGTCGGCGGGCGTTCCGGCTACGAAGGCCGCATTGCCTGGCTGCGTAAACTGCTTGCCTGGCAGGAAGAAGTGGCGGATTCGAATGACGTACTGGACGAAGTTCGCAGTCAGGTGTTTGACGACCGGGTTTATGTCTTTACGCCGAAAGGCGATGTGGTGGATCTCCCCATGGGCTCCACGCCGTTGGATTTTGCCTATCACATCCACAGTGATATCGGGCACCGCTGCATCGGGGCGAAAATCGGCGGACGTATCGTGCCGTTTACCTATCAACTGCAAATGGGCGATCAGATTGAAATCATCACCCAGAAGCAACCGAACCCGAGCCGTGACTGGCTGAACCCGAATCTGGGGTATATCACCACTAGTCGCGGACGTTCGAAGATTCAGAACTGGTTCCGTAAGCAAGATCGCGACAAGAACATTCTGGCGGGTCGACAGATCCTGGATGACGAACTGGCGCATCTGGGTGTCAGCCTGAAAGCAGCGGAAAAACTGCTGCTGCCACGCTACAACGTGAATTCGCTGGATGAGTTACTGGCTGCTATCGGTGGCGGTGATGTTCGCCTGAACCAGATGGTGAATTTCCTGCAATCGCAGCTAAAACAGCCGAGCGCGGAAGAACTGGATCGCGAAGCGCTGCGCCAACTGACGCAAAAATCGCATCAGCCTGTGGCACGTAACACGAAGGACAACGGCCGTGTGGTGGTAGAAGGTGTAGGCAATCTGATGCACCACATTGCCCGCTGCTGCCAGCCGATTCCGGGTGATGAGATCACTGGGTTTATCACGCGCGGACGGGGCATTTCGATTCACCGCGCGGACTGTGAACAGTTGGACGAACTGCGTGCCAGTTCGCCGGAACGCATTGTCGATGCCGTCTGGGGAGAAAGCTACTCCAGCGGCTATTCGCTGGTGGTGAGGGTGATTGCCAACGATCGTAGCGGGCTGCTGCGCGATATCACCACGATTCTGGCGAATGAGAAGGTTAATGTACTGGGCGTCGCCAGCCGCAGCGACACCAAGCAGCAACTGGCCACGATTGATATGGATATCGAGATCTACAACTTGCAGGTGCTGAGCCGCATTCTGGCGAAACTCAACCAACTGCCGGATGTGATTGACGCGCGGCGCCAGCAGGGGGCGTGACACTTCCCTACGTTTCCTTCATCGGCTGCCTTTTAGGCTCAAATGATGTAGGGAATCACTGGGGCTGGCTGTTACCCAGCGTAAGAAATTATGCTGAGGAGATAGCAGGCTTAGGATGAGCGGCATGGATGCCGCGAAAGCTTGCGCCACGTCGGGAACGTGTCGCAAGCGGTCCGTTAAGCCAGATACCGACGAGGGTATCGCGCAGCGACATAATTTAGCCGGAAGCCAGGGTTCACAGGGCGACGGCGATTGAGCCGCCCTGTGTCGGGCGCATGCTACGGGGTAGCATGAAAATGGCGGTATTGTGGCGCACGAAACCCTTCCCACATCGGCATAAATATGTGGTTGAGAGACAGGTCACAGCGGAGGTGTGGGGAACAGACTTTGGCGCACCTTATTTTTTGTTTGTTTTATAATCGAGAACTCAATGAACGTATCCTCCATCGAGCGCCTGCTCGCCATCATGAAAACTCTGCGCGATCCTGAAAACGGCTGCCCGTGGGACAAGAAACAGACATTTGACACTATCGCGCCCTATACATTGGAAGAAACGTATGAAGTGCTGGATGCCATCAGCCGTCAGGATTTTGATGATTTGCGCGGTGAGTTAGGGGATTTGCTGTTTCAGGTGGTGTTTTACGCGCAGATGGCGCAGGAAAAGGGCCTGTTCGATTTCTCCGACGTGTGTAACGCCATCAGCGACAAATTGGAACGCCGCCACCCGCATATTTTCGGCGATCTGACGCTGACGGACAGCGATGCCGTGCTGGCAAACTGGGAGCAGACCAAAGCACAGGAGCGAGCGGAGAAAGATCGTCATTCACCGTTGGATGACATTCCTGATGCGCTGCCTGCCTTAATGAAAGCGCAAAAAATTCAGCAGCGTTGTGCCTCTGTTGGCTTCGATTGGGACAGTCTGGGTCCGGTGCTCGATAAAGTGTATGAAGAAATCGACGAGGTGATGTTTGAGGCGCGGCAAGCCGTTGTCGATGAAGAAAAATTAGGTGAAGAGATTGGTGATTTATTGTTCGCCACAGTCAATCTATCTCGTCACCTAGGGCACAAGGCCGAGAATGCGTTACAGGCGGCGAATCGTAAGTTTACGCGTCGTTTTCGTAAGGTAGAACAAATCGTTACGGCATCGGGAAAAACGCTGGAACAGGCGACGCTGGACGAAATGGAAGCGGCATGGCAGCAGGTGAAAAAACAGGAAATAGACCATTAATCCGTTTTTAATCGCAAACCCTGTTTTTATCGATTTTAATGAATTTATTGCTTTGTTATTAAAGGTAATTATTGGTTTTGGTGAGGGTGGTTTTACCTCGCCTTAGAGTGTGTTGGAATCGCCACATTGTGTAAAACGAACATTTGTGGCGTTCATCAGGTTCAGGTATACTACTTTCCCGTCTTGGTACCTCCATCGTCTTTAAACCTAAACTCTCAGGTTCAGCATGACAACTAATTATATTTTTGTGACCGGCGGGGTCGTTTCCTCTCTGGGTAAAGGCATTGCCGCAGCCTCTCTGGCGGCTATTCTTGAAGCCCGTGGCCTCAACGTTACCATCATGAAACTGGACCCGTACATCAACGTGGATCCGGGCACGATGAGCCCGACGCAGCACGGTGAAGTGTTTGTCACCGAAGACGGCGCCGAAACCGATCTGGACTTGGGTCACTACGAGCGTTTCATCCGCACTAAAATGTCGCGCCGCAACAACTTCACCACTGGCCGTATCTACTCTGATGTCCTGCGCAAAGAGCGTCGTGGTGACTATCTGGGCGCGACTATTCAGGTGATTCCACATATCACCAACGCGATTAAAGAGCGCATCATTGAAGGTGGCGAAGGCCACGATGTCGTTCTGGTCGAAATCGGTGGTACTGTTGGTGATATCGAATCTTTGCCGTTCCTTGAAGCGATTCGGCAGATGGCGGTGCAAGTGGGCCGCGAGCACACCCTGTTTATGCACCTGACGCTGGTGCCGTATCTGGCGGCGGCAGGTGAAGTGAAAACCAAGCCGACGCAGCACTCCGTTAAAGAACTGCTTTCTATCGGTATTCAGCCTGACGTGCTGATTTGCCGTTCCGACCGCACCGTGCCTGCCAACGAGCGAGCAAAAATTGCTTTATTCTGTAATGTGCCGGAAAAAGCAGTAATCTCCCTTAAAGACATTGATTCGATTTATAAAATCCCGTCGCTATTGAAATCACAGGGGCTGGACGATTATATTTGTAAACGATTCAGCTTGGATTGCCCCGAAGCCAACCTGTCAGAATGGGAACAGGTTGTGTATGAAGAAGCCAATCCGGGCGGCGAAGTGACCATCGGTATGGTCGGTAAATATGTTGCGCTGCCGGATGCCTACAAATCTGTTATCGAAGCCCTGAAACACGGTGGGTTGAAGAACCGCCTGACGGTAAATATCAAGCTGATCGACTCACAGGATGTTGAAACCCGTGGTGTCGAAGTATTGAAAGATTTAGACGCTATTTTGATTCCGGGCGGTTTTGGCTATCGTGGCGTCGAAGGGAAAATCATGTCGGCGAATTACGCCCGTGAGAACAAGATCCCTTATCTGGGCATTTGCCTGGGGATGCAGGTCGCATTAATGGAATTTGCCCGTAACGTTGCTGGGATGGAAGGGGCAAACTCAACGGAGTTTGTGCCAGACTGTAAGTACCCGGTGGTTGCGCTGATTACAGAATGGCGTGATGAGAACGGCAATGTTGAAGTCCGTGATGAAGCAAGCGATCTGGGCGGCACCATGCGCGTTGGCGGGCAGCAATGCCATCTGACCGAAGGCAGTCTGGTGCGTCAGATGTACGGTGAGCAGACGATTATCGAACGTCACCGTCATCGTTATGAAGTTAACAACATGCTGTTGAAACAGATTGAAGCGGCGGGATTACGGGTTGCAGGCCTTTCCGCCGACCGCAAACTGGTGGAGATTGTCGAGTTACCCGATCATCCCTGGTTCGTTGCCTGTCAATTCCACCCGGAATTTACATCAACACCGCGAGATGGACATCCGCTGTTTGCCGGCTTTGTCAAAGCCGCTGGCGCGTACCAGAAGCGTCAGGTGAAGTAAGAGTTATATCAGCAACGCGCGATCTATCGCGCGTTGCTCGTCTAGGGTTTTAGTTCTATCTAAAGTTTTAGTTTAACTTGTACTGAGGAAAATCTAATGTCCAAAATTGTTAAAGTCATCGGCCGTGAAATCATCGACTCACGCGGAAACCCAACTGTTGAAGCGGAAGTTCATCTGGAAGGTGGTTTTGTAGGTCTGGCTGCTGCGCCATCAGGAGCTTCTACTGGCTCTCGCGAAGCACTGGAACTGCGTGACGGTGACAAATCCCGTTTTCTGGGCAAAGGCGTAACGAAAGCTGTTGCTGCTGTTAATGGCCCGATTGCTCAGGCTGTACTGGGTAAAGACGCGAAAGATCAGGCGAACATCGACAAGATCATGATCGATCTGGATGGTACTGAGAACAAATCCAAGTTCGGTGCTAACGCCATTCTGGCTGTTTCTCTGGCTGCGGCTAAAGCAGCAGCAGCGTCAAAAGGCCTGCCACTGTACGCGCACATCGCTGAACTGAACGGCACTCCAGGTAAATATTCCATGCCACTGCCAATGATGAATATCATCAACGGCGGCGAGCACGCGGATAACAACGTTGATATCCAAGAGTTCATGATTCAGCCTGTTGGCGCGAAAACCCTGAAAGAAGCCATCCGTATGGGTTCTGAAGTGTTCCACACCCTGGCTAAAGTTCTGAAATCCAAAGGTATGGGTACAGCTGTTGGTGACGAAGGTGGCTATGCGCCAAACCTGGGTTCCAACGCCGAAGCGCTGGCTGTTATCGCTGAAGCGGTAAAAGCAGCAGGCTACGAGCTGGGCAAAGACATCACGTTGGCGATGGACTGCGCAGCGTCTGAATTCTACAAAGACGGTAAATACGTTCTGGCTGGCGAAGGCAACAAAGCGTTCACCTCTGAAGAATTCACCCACTTCCTGGAAGATCTGACCAAACAGTACCCAATCGTCTCTATCGAAGACGGTCTGGACGAATCTGATTGGGCTGGCTTCGCTTACCAGACTAAAGTTCTGGGCGACAAAATCCAGCTGGTTGGTGACGATCTGTTCGTAACCAACACCAAGATCCTGAAAGAAGGTATCGAGAAAGGCATCGCTAACTCCATCCTGATTAAATTCAACCAGATCGGTTCTCTGACCGAAACGCTGGCTGCAATTAAAATGGCGAAAGATGCAGGCTACACGGCTGTTATCTCTCACCGTTCAGGCGAAACTGAAGATGCCACCATCGCTGATCTGGCAGTAGGTACAGCGGCTGGCCAGATCAAAACGGGTTCTATGAGCCGTTCTGACCGTGTTGCTAAATACAACCAGCTGATTCGTATCGAAGAAGCGCTGGGTGATGCTGCACCGTTCAATGGACTGAAAGAAGTTAAAGGTCAGTAATTACGTTTCTGGTGTCGTCAGACCGCGGATAAAACGGCCTGATATACGCCAACGTGATTAACTATAAAAATCCAGAAGCGTGAAAACGTTTCTGGATTTTTTTATGACGGACATCCTTGTCCGTCACCCTTCGGGCCGTTGCTTACGCAACGTTGAAAAACGTTCCCGACGTTTTTTTATGGCAGACATCCCTGTCTGCCACCCTACTGGCCGTTGCTACGCGATGCTGAAAAACGCTCTGATACCGCTAGTATCGATCACGCTAGCTGTTTGAGAATCGCTTTGGCAACCACTTCCGAGCTGGCTGGGTTCTGACCGGTGATCAGCTTGCCGTCTTCAACGAGGTATGGTGCCCAGTCTGGGCCTTTTTCGTATAGTCCGCCGAGTTTCTTGAATTCATCCTCAATCAGGAAAGGTACGACGTCCGTCAACTGAACTGCTTCTTCTTCACCGTTGGTGAAGCCCGTCACTTTGCGGCCTTTAATCAGGGCATCGCCATTTTCTGCTTTAACATGAATCAGTACGCCTGGGGCGTGGCAGACAAACCCGGTCGGTTTGTTGGCGCGTACAAAGGCTTCGATGAGCGCGATAGAGACAGGCGATTCTGCCAAATCCCAAAGCGGGCCGTGGCCGCCGGGGTAGAAGACGGCATCGAAATCCTGTTCGCTGACGGTATCGAGTTTTACCGTATTCGCCAGTGCCTGCTGCGCAGCCGGGTCTGCTTTAAAGCGATGTGTCAGTTCGGTTTGAAAATCAGCCAGATCGCTTTTCGGGTCGAGAGGCGGCTGGCCGCCCGCAGGGGAGGCGAGCACCAGCTCGGCGCCTGCGTCTTTAAAGGTGTAATAAGGGGCGGCAAACTCTTCCAGCCAGAAGCCGGTTTTATTGCCCGTGTTGCCCAGTTTGTCGTGAGAAGTCAGTACCATTAAAATTTTCATCATTTTTCTCTCTATTGTTGCAGGATGATCGGGTGGATAGACGCCAGTTAGCCTTTGAGGACGGCGACAATCGCGTCTTGTTTTTCATGGTAAGGCGCACGCAGTGTCAGGTTAGACGCACCATCTTCACTTTGTATGACAATCGGTTTGGCATGGCTGAAACGGCGGAATCCGTGAACGCCGTGGTATGCACCGATACCGGATGCGCCAACGCCGCCGAACGGAAGTGTGTCGATAGACACGTGCGTCATCACATCGTTGATAACCAGCGCACCTGATGTCGTTCTGGCTGCGAAACGCTGCTGCATCGTTTCATCGTTGCTGAACAGATACGCCGCCAGCGGGCGTGGGTGCGCATTGATGTAGTGAATCGGTTCCTCTGCTACCTGATAGGTTTTAATCGGCAGCAGCGGGCCAAAAATTTCTTCCTGCATGATCGTCATATCGTCATGTACGCCGAACACCAGATGCGGGGCAATCTTGCGGCTTTTCGCATCGTAGGGCGCTTCACCTTCCGGTGCCAGACTGACGACAGTTGCGCCCTGCTGTTCAGCCTCTTTCAGAATACGAATCAGGCGATCGTAATGCCTGTCAGCAATGATAGACGTGTAATCCGGGTTCGCCTGTAACGTCGGGAAACTTTTCTGCATAAAGGCTTTCGCGGCATCGCGGAAAGCCTGCTCCTGACCTTCAGGCAGCAAAACGTAATCCGGTGACAGGCAGATTTGCCCGGCGTTGAAGGTTTTCACCGTCAGCGTGCGTTCAACGGCTTCGGTGATGTTTGCGCTACGATCGATGACGACCGGTGATTTGCCACCCAGCTCCAGTGTAACCGGCACCAGATTCTCTGCTGCTGCGCGCATCACATGTTTCCCAACAGCGGTGCTACCGGTGAAGACCAGATGATCGAACGGCAGTTCGCTGAATGCCTGACCGATTTCCGCATCGCCCAACACGACGGCCAATTCCAGCGGGTCAAAATAGTGGGCAATCAATTCCGCCAGCAGTTCAGATGTGCGTGGCGTGAGTTCTGACGGTTTCAGAATCGCGGTATTACCGGCGGCAAAAATATCAGCCAGCGGGCCGAATGACAGGTTGATCGGGAAATTCCACGGGCTGATCACGCCGATCACGCCCAGAGGCTGATGCTGGATCCACGCCTGCATGCCGGGAGCGGGTTCATCAACAGGCTCTGGCTGCATCCAACGCTCAACGTTGTCGATGGCGTTCTGTAGCATCTTCAACGTAGTGCCGACATCAGCGGCGAAGGAATGATACAGGCTGCGATGGCCGAAATCGTCACTCATGGCCTGTGCGAGCGCCGCGTGGTTTTCACGGATAAGATTGATGCTGCGCTGTAAGCGATCTTTACGCAGTGTGGCATCGGCTGGGCCAGATGCAATGTGAGCACGCTTCATCGTATTCAGGATGGCTTGTAAATCCTTTTTGGATTGTTGTGTCGACATGTTTTGTCCCCTTTTCGTTGTCGAGTACCAGAGAAAACAGAAAGTTAACCGAGGGTTCCGGGTCACTCAAGATGGGATAAAGGATACGGCAGGGGTTGATCCGTCCGCCAACAAGATTATTATTCGAGGGGTATAAATAATTTTATAGGTATCATCGTATGTCACTTATCCGTCTACGCACGTTTGTGGAAGTCTATCGGCAGCGCTCGATTAGCGGCGCGTCGCGCGCGCTCAATCTGACCCAGCCAGCGGTGTCGCAGCATATTGCCGGGCTGGAAGTGGCGGTGGGGCGTCGTCTCTTTGAGCGTCAGGCAAACGGTGTAACGCCAACGTCGGCAGCGGATGATCTGGCGGCGGATCTGGGGGATAAGCTCGATGAAGCGGAAGCAGCGCTGGCTTCTGCCCGTGCGAGGTCAATGGACGTCGCGGGGACGCTGCATATCATTGGTCATGCGGATTTCATGGCAGAAGTGGTGTCGGAACAGCTATTGCCGCTGCTTGAGGCGGGCGTGCGGGTGCATATGCATACCGGCGACGGCGATTTAATTAAACAGATGCTGCTGGAAGGGCACTGTGATTTGGGCATAACGGCGCATCCGGTGACGGATAAGCGGCTGAAAAGCGATCTGTTAAAGAGTGCGACACTACAGGCGGTGGCGGCTCCCGCGATTGTCGAACGGCTCTTGCAGACGGGCGATCTGCCGCAGGCGCTGGCGCAGGAACCGATGCTGGCGTATGACCTTGAATTTCCTCTGATCGATCACTGGTTGAAGAAGAACCGCATGGAGGATAAGGGACTGGTGCCCGCGGTGGTGAGTCAGGATCTGCGTGCGCTGCGTCGTGTGCTAACCAGTGGATTTGGTTGGACGGTGATGCCGGTGTATTTATGTCAGGATCTGCTGGATACGGGGGCGCTTGCCATTATTCCGCCTCCTGTCGGCACCACGCAACTGGATTACTATCTGGCCTGGGTACCGGGCGCACTGCGCCAACCGCGTTTAGCCCATGCGCGGCAAACCTTCCTGTGGCGGTTGCAGCACGCAGAATAGCGCCATTTTTTTGCCAAAAAACGCCAATTTTTCAAAGCATCACAAGGCAACGTCCGCTGGCGACGTTGCCCTTCTTTCTGCTGACGTCCCATCTTCTATCCTGTGATCGCCATAAACGAACTGTTGGTTTCGTTCAGTTAAAATGCCTTTTTATAAAATCTTTGAAGCGGATCGCGCCAATCTTCCCTGTGCTGCCAGCGTGGGGCACGTGGTGGCAAACGCGCAAAGGTTTTCACGATCGCCGAGCGCTACCGTATCAGCGTGACACCTTCATAACTAAAAATGTTCGGGGAAGGATGGCGATGAAAACGCGTAAGATAGGTTTGGCTAACTATTTAGCCTACGGTTCAGGGGACTTTCTTGGTGCGGGTACAACAGCGCTGACGGCCGCTTGGTTACTCTATTTTTATACCACGTTCTGTGGCTTAACACCGATTGAGGCAACGTTTATTTTTGCGATGGCGCGTGTGCTTGATGCCGTCGTCAGCCCGCTGATGGGCTTTCTGACTGATAACTTCGGTTCAACCTGGCTCGGCAAACGCTTTGGCCGCCGCAAGTTCTTTATTCTGCTCGGTATTCCCTTCGTGTTCAGCTACAGCTTCATGTGGGTCGGGGATATGAGCTATTGGTACTATCTGCTGACGTACCTGCTGTTCGATGTCGTGTATACGATGGTGCTGGTGCCGTATGAAACGCTGGTGCCGGAAATGACCGATGACTTCAAACAAAAGACCAAGTTCTCCGGCGCACGTATCGCGCTGGCGCAGTTGTCCGCGATTCTGGCCGCGTTCCTGCCGGGTATCCTGCTGGGCTACTTTGGCAAAGATAACTCGGTGTCCTTCTTCTATTCGAGTCTGGTGTTCTCCGTTATCTGTGCGCTGGTGCTGACGCTGGTCTATCTTTTTACCTGGGAACGGCCACGCGATCAGATGTCGGAAGCGTCGCTGCGGGCGGAGAAAGAGCGCCAGTCTCTGACGTTAGGCCAAAGCCTGAAGCGGCTGAACGTCGAACTGGTTTCCACGCTGCGTATTCGCATTTTCCGTCAGCATCTCGGGATGTATCTGGGCGGGTATATCGCGCAGGACGTGTTTAACGCTGTGTTCACCTATTACGTGGTTTTTGTGCTGATGCAAAGCCCAACCATGGCGTCGAACCTGATGGGAACGATGGCGATTCTGCAATTCATTGCGGTGATTGGCATGATTCCGCTGTGCATCCGCTTTGGGCCAGCCCCGTCTTACCGCTTGGTCGTGTGCCTGTTTGGCGTGAGTGCGCTTTCCTATGCCGTCCTGTGGTACAGCGGTCTGCATGACACCTTCTCTCTATTGCTGTTGATTTCTGCGCTGGCGGGTATCGGACGTGGCGGGATCAACTACGTGCCGTGGAATACCTACACTTACATCGCCGACGTGGATGAAGTGATCACCGCGCAGCGTCGCGAAGGGATCTTCGCCGGGATTATGACGCTGACTCGCAAAGCCTCTCAGGCCGGTGCGGTGATGTTGGTGGGTATTGTGTTACAGCTCTCCGGCTTTGTATCCGGCCAGAGCGTACAGGCACCGGGCGTTAGCCACACAATTCTGATGATTTTGAGTTTCGGCACTGTGGGTGTGCTGGCGCTGGGCTTCCTGGTTTCTCTGCGCTTTAAACTCAACCTGCAAACGCACAGCGTGCTGCGGGAAGAGACGCTGAAAATGCGTGAAGCCGGGCGTCCTGTGCCGGAGAACATTACGCCGCAGGCGCGGGCAACGGTCGAAATGCTGGCTGGTATGCCGTATGAATCGCTGTGGGGCAATAACAACATCGGCTATCTGAATCGCCATAAAGGTGACAAGCCGGTCACGCACGCCACGCAGTCGTAACTGTATTGAACTGTTAACTGATAACTCAATTGGATGAATGACTATGACCGTATTCAGTGTAAAACATAGCCCGCTTTTACGTCAGCCAGAACGCTTCATCTCCCGCGAGGATCTGAAGGCGCTGATTTGCCGTATCACCGACAATCTGGTGAATATTGAGGATAAAACCGGTGAGTTTTTGTTACGGCTGGACGATGGTCGGGTAATTGATACCAAAGGCTGGGCGGGTTGGGAATGGACGCACGGCATCGGGCTGTATGGGATTTACCAGTATTACCAGCAGACGGGCGACGAGCAGATGCGCGCCATCATCGACGACTGGTTTACCGAGCGTCTGGCGGAAGGTACGCCGACGAAGAACGTGAACACCGTGTGCCCGTTCCTGACGCTGGCTTATCGCTATGAAGAAACGGGCGATGCGCGCTGGCTGCCGTATCTGGAGCGCTGGGCGGAGTGGGTGATGTATGAAATGCCGCGTACGGATAAGCAGGGCTTGCAGCATATTGTTTATAACAACGAAAACCATCAGCAGTTGTGGGATGACACGCTGATGATGAGCGTGCTGCCGCTGGCGAAAATTGGCAAGCTGTTAAACCGGCCTGAGTTTGTGGAAGAAGCCACGTATCAGTTCCTGCTGCACGTGCAATATCTGATGGATCGCGAAAGCGGCCTGTGGTTCCACGGCTGGACGTTCGAAGGACAACACAACTACGCGAAGGCTCGCTGGGCGCGTGGTAACAGCTGGCTGACGATCGTTATTCCTGAATTTATCGAACTGCTGGATCTGCCGGAAAATAACGCCACGCGCCGCTTCCTGTTGCAGGTACTGGAAAGCCAGATTGAAGCCTTGGCGAAATATCAGGATGACAGCGGCCTGTGGCACACGCTGATCGACGATCCGAATTCGTACCTTGAAAGCTCGGCAACCGCCGGTTTTGCCTACGGGATCCTGAAAGCGGTGCGCAAGCGCTACGTGGACCCGAGTTACGCTGAAGTGGCGGAGAAAGCGATTCGCGGCGTAATTAATCACGTCAATAAGGACGGTGAACTGACGCAAGTGTCATTCGGCACCGCGATGGGCAACGATTTGGATTTCTACCGCAACATCGCCTTGACCTCCATGCCGTACGGCCAGGCAATGGCGATCCTGTGTCTGGCGGAATATCTGCGGGTGTATCTGTAATTGGATTAACGCGAGCGTTGCCTCTTAGTCATATCGGTTATGCTGGCTAAGGGGCACGAAAGCCCCTCTTAATCTGCATACCAATGTGAGTAAGAGACAGGCTAAGCGGTGGGAATCTGCATAGGTTTCGTCTATTTCCCGCCCGCTAGATCGATAAAATTCCCTGTGACATAGGACGCCTCGTCCGATAACAGCCAGCCTATTGCCTGTGCGACTTCCATCGGGTGGCCGCCCCGTTTCATGGGGAGCGAGTGCTTGATGCGATCCACTCTTGCCGGTTCGCCGCCGTCAGCATGCATATCGGTATAAATAAAACCGGGACGCACGGCGTTCACTCGAATGCCCTGATCGGCGACCTCCAGCGATAAGCCAATCGTCAGCGTATCAAGCGCGCCTTTTGACGCCGCATAATCAATATATTCATGCGGTGAACCCAGCCTAGCGGCGGCGGATGACACGTTGACGATAGCCCCGCCTTTTCCGCCATGACGGAACGCCATACGCTTGACCGCTTCTCGGGCACAGAGAAAGCTGCCAATCGTGTTGGTGGCAAAAATATCGTTAAGCCGCACGGTATCAAGCTGTTCAATGGTGGCTTGAGGTTTCAGCATCGCGGCGTTATTCACCAGACCGGTGAGGCAGCCAAGTTCTTCATCCGTTCGCTTAAAAAGCTCGATAACCTGCTCTTCATCGGCGATATCGACCTGAACGGCGATGGCCGTCCCACCGTTAGCGCGAATCTCGTCGAGAACGCTATATGCACTGTCCTGCTGGGTGCGGTAGCCGATGCAAATCTTGTGGCCTTTGCCTGCCAGATAACACGCGGTTGCGCGGCCAATGCCGCGCGAACCGCCAGTAATTAACGTAATGAATGCCATTCTGATACCTAGTTCTTTAACCCTGCCACGCTGTAATTCGCTGGCAACCAGCGGTAGCCGTTAGTGGTGCCGTTGCGTTCCAGACGCGTGCCCACGTGGCCGATGCCGGGGAAGGGTAGGTGAGCGCCAGCAACCCAGTAACCCTGACTGGCGGCGTCGGCCAGCGCTTTATTACGGGATTCCGTCGCCTGATCCATATTTGAGTCAAAGCTGATGGTGGTGGCCGGTAAGCTCATTTGCACCGCTTCCGCATGAATGATGTCTCCCCATGCCAGCAGTTTTTTGCCTTCGCTCTCGATCAGAAAAGACGTGTGCCCCGGCGTATGTCCTGGGCTTGGGATCGCGGTGACACCGGGCAGCAGTGTTGTCTGTTGAGCCGAGAACGTTTTCAGCTTGTTCTCTTTGCGAATGGTATCAAAGAGGTTTTGCACGCGTTGGAACGCTGCTTTTCTGCCTTCAGGGGCATTTTTCAGGTTTTCTGGGCTGAGCCAGAAGTCGGTTTCTGGCTGGCTGACATACACGGTGGCATTCGGGTAGCTGAGTTTATTGTCCTGCACCAGACCGCCAAAATGGTCGCCGTGCAGGTGAGTCATCAATACGGTATCGACCTGTTCAGGTTTGTAGCCCGCCGCAATCAGGTTCGACAGCACTTTTCCGACCGTAGGGTTGCTCTGCTTGCCGTTACCTGTGTCGATTAGAATCAGGTGCTTGCCGGTATTGACCAAATAGGCGTTGATAGAGGTTTCTACCTGCGGCGTCAGCGCTTTTTCTGCTAGCAGTTCGGTGATTTTTTCCGGTGGGGTGCGCTGTAACAGCTTATCCATTAGCATGGTATTAGTGCCGTCAGACAGGGCGGTAATTTCGAACTGGCCCAGCATCATGCGGTAATAGCCCGGCTGCGTTTTAATCTGCGCGATATCCTGCGCCTGAGTAAATGCAGGCACAAAGGCACACGAGACGAATAATAGGGCCAGTGGTTTCAGTAACTTCATTGATTCTTTTCCTTGTTAATAATGAAACGTATGCAAGCAGGTGAAGTCGTAACAACAGATTGATTATGACGCACGGGCTAAATTACTCAACTGTCCCCAATTTAGTGTGCTCCAGCCAGATTTGCTAGCGCATTGCTGACGTCCTGCAACGCGAATGGTTTAGGGTATACTGCATTTTTAAGTGAGAGAGACAGTGAAAACCATGCAGTACCCGATTAATGAAATATTCCAGACGTTACAGGGCGAAGGCTATTTTACCGGTGTGCCGGCGGTGTTTGTGCGCCTGCAAGGCTGTCCGGTCGGCTGTAGCTGGTGCGATACCAAACATACCTGGGACAAGCTGGCAGAGCGGGAAACCTCATTGGATCAGGTGCTGGTAAAAACGGAAGAAAGCGATGCCTGGGGTGCGGCGAGTGCGGACGACATTCTGGCGCTGATGGTGCAGCAAGGCTACACGGCGCGCCACATTGTGATCACCGGCGGTGAACCCTGCATCCACGATTTGGCACCGCTGACGCTACAGTTGGAAAAGCAGGGCTTTAGTTGCCAGATCGAAACCAGCGGCACGCATGACGTGCGCTGTTCACCAAAAACCTGGGTGACGGTATCGCCGAAAGTGAATATGCGCGGCGGTATGAAAGTGCTCGATCAGGCGTTGCAACGGGCGGATGAAATAAAACATCCGGTGGCGCGTGAGCGTGACATTGAGGCGTTGGATGCATTACTGGCACGGCTTGATGATGATAAGCCGCGGATTGTGGCACTACAGCCGATCAGCCAGAAAGACGATGCGACTAAACTGTGTATCGAGACCTGCATCGCCCGCAACTGGCGGCTGTCTATGCAGACACATAAATACCTGAATATCGCCTGATATTCATTTACTGATAATAGCGACCGATCGTAGCGGCGTGAGTAAGGGATGCTCACGCCAGACTACAGCACCACCACTTCTTTTGTTACTCGCCTTTATAGACGCAGCCGGCAGTGCAGGTTTCTTTCACCATGACAGCGCTGAGCAGCGGTAATGTCGGCTTCAACTGATGCCAGATCCAGTGTGCCAGCACTTCGCTGGTCGGGTTTTCCAGACCGGGGATCTCGTTCAGATAGTGATGATCCAATCGTTCCCACGTAGGTTTGAACGCAGCTTTCAGTTCAGAGAAATCCATCACCCAGCCGGTATACGGATCCACTTCACCGGTAATTTCCAGCCTCACCATGAAAGAGTGCCCATGCAGCCGTCCGCATTTGTGGCCGTCTGGTACGTGGGGCAGATGATGCGCGGCTTCAAACTGAAAATCTTTAAAGAGTGTAGTGACCATAGCGATGTTCCCGGTTTCGTTCTGAAAAAGGGGCTCTCAGAACAGAGTATGCAAAAAACCGTCGCATACTACCCGAAAGCGTCGCTTGAATCACTTATTCTTCCTGCTGCACGATCGCGGCGTGATGCCAGCCGGAAGGCAGCGGGTCGGGACGGTGGATCGTCATGTGGCTGGTGGTCAGGTTCAGGACGCCACGGGCAAAGATCGCGGGCATGCCGCCTGGATAATAGTCGACACCGAAGGCGCGACCTGTCGCCGGATCGACCCGATACGCATTGTCCAGCCCCATACCCGTCGGGCGTTCTGGATTGCAGGGCGGACGCACATCGTACATGCCCTGTTCCGGTGAGTCGCTCTGCCGCTGTTCGAGATGCACGGCATGGAAATGGATATCCCGAATGTAGCCTGCGGGCGTACTGTGCAGGTTAATCGCTCCCTCGCTGACACCGGCGATCTGAGAAAACTGTACCGCTTCGATCCGGCCCGGCTCGATGGCGGGATCGCGATGGCGCACGGAGATAAAGATCGGATCGGCTTTGCCCCAGTGACACGGATGCGCGGCGACACACTGGAACGTGATGTTGCTGAACTGTAAGCGTCGGAATGCACCGCCATCGCGGGAGATCAGGCCGATCGCACGGTTGGTATCGTAAATGGCGCAGTTGCTGACGGAAATGTCTTCGATATCGGCAAAGGTTTCGGTGCCGATCTTCAGGGCGCAGCTCTTGGAGCGTAACAGGCAATTGCTGATGACGACCTGCTGCACCTTACGTTGCAGATGGGGCGGCTTATGGGTAGTTTTGATGCACAGCGCATCGTCGGCGGCGCTCAACGAGCAGTTGCTGATTTGCACCTGCTGGCAGCTGTCAAGATCCAGCGCGTCGGTATTCGCCATGCTCAGATCGTTATCAATCGTCAGCCGTTCGACGATGATGTGGCGACAGCTGACCAGATGCACGGTCCACATAGGGGCGTGTTCAATCGTAAAATCACACAGGCTGACGTGTTCGCAATCCTCAAAGACCACAATGCGCGGGCGATGTTGTGCAGGCAGGCGATAGCCTTGGTCGTCGGGCTCTGCAGAGAAATAGGCGTCGGCATTTCCCATGATCTTACCCTGACCGCAGATCGTGATATTGCGCTGTTGGTAGGCATAAAGAAACGCGCGGTGCGACAACTCGGCCATGCTGATCGTGGTGGCCTGCGCAAACTGTTCATAGTCACCGCTGACAATGAGCTCAGCCCCCGCCTCCAATTGCAGACAAAAATTGGAAGGCAGCAGTAATCCCCCTAATAGATAGCGCCCCGGTTCCACCGTCAGGGTGCCGCCACCCTGTGCCGCAATCCGATCGATAGCCTGCTGAAAGATGGCAGTATCCGGCGTGATGCCGTCGGCTGCGGGAGAGTATGACTGAATAGAGTGCTTCATCGCGTTATCCTATCTGATCGAGCCTGCTCCGATTGCATCACGTTTGCTGACCTTTGGCTGTGCCTGTCGTGATGAAATCTGCACAGGTTGGAGCGGGCTTCACAGCGCACGGCGTGTGGCGCAAGAAAATGTGAAAGGCATAACGAAGAGGGCGAGGCGACACGTTATGCCATGTGTGTTTCATCACACTTTTACGCCGCTTTTTCTCTTATGCCGCTTGCATGGAGCGGTTTTGTTGTTTTTGTGTTTCTTATTTGTGAATTAAATCTCTTTTTGGTGTGGTGCGTCGGTTAATGATGTGAGGCATCTCCCTGCCGCATTACCTAGGGCTCACGCTGTGTGGTTGAAACGCCCGCTAACACGGTGCAGTCATTCACATTTCTTCCGTCCGCCCCGCAAATCACGCGTTTTCCCGCCGTGATCACTAGCACGATAAAAAGGGTTCTGCCTATCTTGTCAGCGTCGAGAAATGGTTTGATTCACGGCTATGTACCTGACCTGCTTTCTCATCTATATCGCCACACCAGTACGCCAGACACACGCACAAACACAATAATAATGTCGTTGGGGGAAAAATGAGATTACCTGGACTGATTGCCATCGCCTTCTCTGCGCTCTGTTCGTTCGCGCAGGCTGCTGAACCCGTAGAATTACGCCTCTCTTGGTGGGGAGGAAACAGCCGCCATCAGGCGACCTTGACCGCGCTGGAAGCGTTTCAGAAAAAGTATCCGCACATCAGCGTGAAACCAGAATATACCGGTTGGGACGGGCACCTATCCCGCCTGACGACGCAGATTGCCAGCGGCGAAGAACCGGATGTGCTACAGGTTAACTGGAACTGGCTGCCGATTTTTTCCAAGACGGGCACCGGATTTTATGACCTGAATAAGCTGACCGATACGCTGAAATTGCAGGATTTCCCCGAAGATGCGCTGAAGCCAGCGACGATCGATGGCAAAGTGAACGCGATTTCCACTTCGCTAAATGCGCTGGTGATGTACTACAACACGGAAACCTGGAAGAAGGCTGAACTGCCGTATCCCACCACCTGGGATGAGCTGTTCCATGCAGGCAAGGTGTTTAAAGAGAAACTGGGCGATAACTATTTCCCCATTGCTTCACCTGCGCAGGACAGCGGTGAAGGCATGCTGGAATTGATCAACTATTACATGACGCAGAAGTACCAGATCGGCATGATCGATGAAAAGAATAAACGCTTTAACTACAGTGAGGCGCAGTGGATCGAGGCGTTTCGCTTCTATAAGCGTTTGATCGACGAGCA
Source organism: Pectobacterium quasiaquaticum (assembly GCF_014946775.2). Lineage (NCBI taxonomy): Bacteria > Pseudomonadati > Pseudomonadota > Gammaproteobacteria > Enterobacterales > Pectobacteriaceae > Pectobacterium > Pectobacterium quasiaquaticum. The sequence continues at coordinate 876,246 of NZ_CP065177.1, forward strand.
TGTGATGCCGTCTTCGAAGTATTACAACGCGTTCGGCAAAGTCGGCATGTATGAAACACGTCCCTGGATTAACGGGGAATACGGTGGGGCGCATCTGTGGATTTCGGTGGTGAAGAAATACGCCGATCCACTGGCGGCACCCAGTAAGCTAGAATTAGGTCCGTACATCATGACGCCGGGATCGGACAACTCTGGGCAGTTCTTCAAACCGTCAATGCTGTTTGCTATCAGTAAAACTACCAAGCACCCGAAAGAAGCGGCACTGTTGTTGAATTATCTAATGAACGATCCTGAAGGCGCGCTGCTGATGGGCACCGAGCGCGGCATTCCGCTCAGCCGTATCGCCAGACAAGCGCTGGAAGAAAAACAGAAACTGGATACGAACGATCTGTCGGTTGCTGGGCTCTCAATGGCGCTGCAAAAACCGATGCAAACGCCGGTGTCCTCGTATCTTGAAGATCCACAGCTGGCCAGCCTGATCCTGCAAACCATCGAACAGCTCGACTATGGCAAGAAGAGCGTGGAAGAATCGGCGAAAAACTTCAGTAATTCAGGTGAACGTATTCTGAAACGTATGATTCGTTAAGTGAATGACTAGCGTAGTCAGTTACTGACTACGCTATGTGATTGGCCGGTGCGTTACGTGAGTTCAGCCAACTGCTGTTGCAGGCTATCGGCTAACGCGCGTGGACGCTCGGCATCAAACATCACATGTAGGCTCACTGGGTAATCCCGGTGTTGCAGGCAGAAATCCTCCATCTCATGCCCAATCCCGTACAGCGCCTGAATATTGGTTTTGGCGATTTCCCGCAGCGTCCAGTTGTTCTCCACCTGTTTGCAGTAGTGCAGCGTAAAGAAGGCTTTCTGTGCGTGAACAAAGGCGCGGCAATACAGCGTCAGCCCGCGCCATTCCTGCTGCCAGCGCTGTCTGAGGGCGTCCGGCATTGTGTGTTCGCGGGAGAATTGCAGTGCGGCCTGCTGGCACTGTTCCGCCAACTGCCATGCGGCATCTTTCTCTTTCGCAATGTGATAGAGGTTTTGCGAAGCCAGCTCTGCATGTTGCGGATCGAACGTAATATCCTGACCGGAACCCGGCAGCCAGTGGTTGCGATTGAGCTGACCGTACAGGCTCCAGATCGCCTGACCAAAGCTGGTCGGCAGCAGACTGTGGCGGTGAAAAACGTGGTGGCGGGTGTACAGCGACAGGGAAATGGCCTGATGAGCCTGATCTAATAAGGCCTGCATTGTGTGCAGCACACTATCGTCCGGTTGCCACTGATAGCGTGTCATTAACCACTGTGCAAACAGCGTACTTTCGTTTGTCGCTGCGGTCTGGTTAGTCAGCAGTCGCGAACAGGCAAACAACGTAAATTCGCTGAGTGTGCCGATCACGCTGTGATTATCCACTCCTTCCCAACTGATACGGCACAGCGCGCTGACAATCGCTGGGTTTTTCTCCCGGCACCACAGCAGCCGCCCCTGCACCTCGGTGTAACGCAGAAAGGGGAGATTGCCCCAGCCCACTTCTTCGCCAGCCAAATCCAGTTCAACCCAGACTTCACGCTCGGTGACGTCCAGCAGCGCGGGGTTATTGGGAAACTCCGGCCAGAAGCGTTCCGGCGTGACTTTAATGGCGACGGAGACCGATTCGGGCAGTGTGCGAATGGCGTTCAGGACATTACCGATATCCTGATGGCTGGCGGGAAACGCACGTAATACCAGATGGCGTTGGTGGTAGTGCATCACGCGGGCGACGGCGGAGAATAGACGGTGATAGATCTGCTCGCTGTCGGCGTTGGTCGGCCAGAGCGTGGTAACGGGAGCGACACCGTTGATCGCATCGCCGGAAGGGGCAGAAAAGCGCAGTAGGCTATCGCTGTTGGAAATCGCCAGCAGCAGGCCGCTCAGCCTCGGGATCTGCTGCATCAGCAGTTCGACTTTGGCGGCAAGGTAGTTGCACCAAAAATCGGTATCCATGCGGAGGCTATGCTTGTCGTCGAGTAATTCCGGGTGATGGAGCAGTAAATCAGTGGGAAAGGACAGCTCTTTGCATTGCAGATACAGCGCCAGCCCCTGTTCACGGCAGTGCGCCGCGACCTGATTCAGGTAAACACAGCGTGAACGCTGCTGGCTGCTGATGCGATCGTCAAAACGCGCGTTATTGTAGGCTTCCGGCGTCACCAGCTTATCCAGTAAATCCGCCGCACCCAGCACCAGCGTATTGAAACCCTGTTCATGGGCGTAATCGACGACCGAGATGACCTGTTGCCAGTTCCAAATATCCTGCGTATTAAGTTCCAGCGCGCGTCGTTGCCACATCGTTTTTCTCCCGTTGCCACTGGCGTGAGTATCGCATTGATGTGCGATTGCAAAGGATCAATTCCTGCGGCGAACGCCAGAAATGTGAGCCTGTTCGCTTCTTTTAGAGAAGACGGTTTAGCGCTCTTGTTATGAGAAAATGGTGTGCCGGATACTTGGATACCTACTTCCAGCTATAACACTTTAAGCAATAAGGACTATCAGAAAAACCATTTAGTCATTTTGGTTATTTAATATTTCCATCATTTCTTTAATTGTTAAGATGCAGATCGTTACCCTTATCCTCCATCCATCTTTTTATTGCCTATTTTTGTATTAGCGTCGTTGGCTAACAGCACAGGCACAAGGAAACAGAAATCACAATGACTACTCCGGTTTCCCCCACTTCATTGCTTCCGCTGAGTGTGGAGCAATTAACGCGTTTACAGGCGGCAACCGGTGATTTCTCATCGACGCAGCTAGCCTGGCTATCCGGCTATTTCTGGGGTTTAGTTCAGCAGCCAGGGAATGTGCAGCCGGGGGCGATCGCTGCCACGGCAACGACAGCATCCGCAGTCACGGTGCCGGTACAAACGATTACGCTGATTTCCGCCTCACAAACCGGCAATGCACGTCGGGTGGCGGAACAACTGCGTGACGATCTGCTGGCAGCCAAGCTGTCCGTCAATCTGGTCAATGCGGGTGATTACAAATTCAAGCAAATCGGGCAGGAAAAGCTGCTGCTGATTGTGGCCTCGACGCAGGGGGAAGGGGAGCCGCCAGAAGAAGCCGTCGCGCTGCACAAGTTCCTGCTGTCCAAAAAAGCCCCAGAGATGAAAGACACCGCGTTTGCCGTGTTTGGTCTGGGTGATACTTCTTATGAATTCTTCAGCAAGGCGGGTAAGGATTTCGATAGCCGTCTGGCTGAGCTAGGCGCTGAACGTCTGCTGGATCGCGTTGATGCCGATGTCGATTATCAGGGGCTTGCCGAACAGTGGCGACGCCAACTGGTGGACATTTTACAGGCGCGGGTGCCGGTTCAGGGTGACGCCGTGGCGCAGATTGCCGCTCAGGGCGCACTGGATGAAATTACCAGCAGCCCGTACAGCAAAGCTTCACCGCTGCATGCCACGTTTGCCGTCAATCAGAAAGTGACCGGGCGTAACTCCGAAAAGGATGTTCGCCATATCGAGATCGATCTGGGCGATTCTGGTTTGCGTTACCAGCCGGGAGATGCGCTGGGTGTGTGGTTCGATAACGATCCCGCGCTGGTTCAGGAATTGCTGGAACTGCTGTGGCTGAAAGGCGATGAGTCCGTCAGCGTTGACGGCAAGACGCTGCCATTATCGCAGGCGTTGAAAAGCCACTTTGAGCTGACGCAGAACACGGCACCGATTGTCGAGAAGTATGCGGCACTGTCGCGTAATGAAACTCTGCTGTCGCTGTTGGCCGATAAGCCTGCGCTTCAGCAGTTTGCACAGCGCACACCGCTGGTCGATATGGTGCGACAAGCGCCGACTGAGCTGACGGCGGAGCAACTGCTGGGCCTGCTGCGTCCGCTGACGCCGCGTCTTTACTCTATTGCCTCCTCGCAGGCGGAAGCCGAAAGTGAAGTGCACATCACCGTTGGCGTGGTGCGCTACGAATACGAAGGCCGCGTGCGTGCCGGTGGCGCATCCAGCTATCTGGCCGACAGGCTGAGCGAAGACGACGAAATCCGCGTCTTCATCGAACATAACGATAACTTCCGTCTGCCTGCTAACTCCGATGCACCGGTCATCATGATTGGGCCGGGCACAGGAATTGCGCCATTCCGCGCGTTTATGCAGCAGCGTGATGCCGATGGGGCTGAAGGGAAAAACTGGCTGTTCTTCGGTAATCCACACTTTACGGAAGATTTTCTGTATCAGGTTGAATGGCAGCGCTACGTCAAAGATGGCCTGCTGACCAACATCGATCTGGCCTGGTCACGCGATCAGGCGCATAAAGTTTACGTGCAGGACAAACTGCGGGAAAAAGGCGCGGAAGTCTGGCGCTGGATTCAGGACGGTGCACACTTGTACGTGTGTGGTGATGCCAACCGTATGGCAAAAGACGTCGAGCGGGCACTGCTGGATGTGATAGTTGAGCATGGCGGCATGGACAGTGAACAGGCCGATGAGTTTTTAAGCGATCTGCGCCTTGAGCGCCGTTATCAGCGAGATGTGTACTAATGAGTGAAAAATACGTTTTCAGTGAAAAACACCCCGGCCCCTTAGTGGTAGAAGGGAAACTCGCTGACGCAGAGCGCATGAAGACAGAAAGTAACTTTCTGCGCGGCACGATTGCTGAAGACCTGAACGATGGTCTGACCGGCGGCTTCAGGGGCGATAACTTTCTGCTGATCCGTTTCCACGGTATGTATCAGCAGGATGACCGCGATATTCGCGCCGAACGTGCCGAGCAGAAGCTGGAGCCGCGTCATGCGATGCTGCTGCGCTGCCGTCTGCCTGGTGGCGTGATAACGCCAGAGCAGTGGCTGCGGATCGACAAATTTGCGACTGAAAATACGATCTATGGCAGCATTCGCATCACGAACCGCCAGACGTTCCAGTACCACGGTATTCTCAAATCGAACGTGAAACCGGTGCACCAGATGCTGAATAGCATTGGGCTGGACGCGCTGGCGACGGCGAATGACATGAACCGTAACGTGCTGTGTACGTCTAACCCGATAGAATCCGAACTGCATCAGCAGGCGTATGAGTGGGCGAAAAAGATTTCTGAGCATCTGCTGCCGCGCACGCGCGCCTATGCTGAGATCTGGATGGATCAGGAAAAAGTCGCCACGACGGATGAAGAGCCGATTTTAGGTTCAACGTATCTGCCGCGTAAGTTCAAAACTACAGTGGTGATCCCGCCGCAGAATGATATCGATCTGCATGCGAACGATCTCAACTTCGTTGCGATTGCCGATAACGGCCGCCTGGTGGGCTTCAACGTGCTGGTGGGCGGTGGGCTCTCTATCGCGCACGGCGACAAAGAAACTTACCCGCGTACTGCCAGTGAGCTGGGCTACATTTCTATTGAGCATACGCTGGCCATTGCGGAAGCGGTGGTGACCACGCAGCGCGATTGGGGTAACCGGACTAACCGTAAAAATGCGAAAACCAAATACACGCTGGAGCGTGTGGGCGTAGACAACTTCAAGCAGGAAGTGGAAGCGCGTGCCGGTGTGAAATTTGAAGCGGTGCGCCCTTATGAATTTACCGGACGTGGCGATCGCATCGGTTGGGTAAAAGGCATCGACAATAAATGGCATCTGACGCTGTTTATCGAAAACGGTCGTGTTCTGGATTATCCGGGCCGTCCGCTGAAAACCGGTCTGGCGGAAATTGCCAAGATCCACAAAGGGGATTTCCGGTTAACGGCGAACCAGAATTTGATCATCGCGGGCGTTCCTGCGCGTAGCAAAGCGAAGATTGAGGCGCTGGCGCGTGAGCACGGCCTGATTGATGACGGCGTCAGCGAGCAGCGCAAGAATTCGATGGCCTGTGTGTCGTTCCCGACCTGTCCGCTGGCGATGGCGGAAGCCGAACGCTTCCTGCCGGAGTTCGTCACGAAAGTAGAAGGCATCATGCAGCAGCACGGCGTGGGCGATGAACACATCGTTCTGCGCGTGACGGGTTGCCCGAACGGCTGCGGCCGTGCAATGCTGGCGGAAATCGGTCTGGTGGGTAAAGCGGTGGGGCGTTATAACGTGCATCTGGGTGGGAATCGCGAGGGAACACGCATTCCGCGTATGTATCGCGAGAACATTAATGAAACCGAGATCCTTGCAGAAATGGATCGGCTTATCGGGCTGTGGGCGCAAGATCGCCAGCCGAATGAAGGCTTCGGGGATTTCGTGATTCGTACCAACATCATTAAACCGGTGCTGGATCCCGCTCGCGATTTTTATGACTGACAGGAGAGCCTGATGGCCGAATTTAATCTTGAGGCGCTCAACGCGTTACCGAAAGCGGAGCAGGCGGCCGCGCTGGCTGTCGTAAATGGTCAACTTGAACAGCTGTCTGCGCAGGAAAGAGTAAGCTGGGCGCTGGAGAATTTGCCGGGCGATTATGTGTTGTCGTCCAGCTTCGGCATTCAGGCGGCAGTATCGCTGCATCTGGTGACGCAACAGCGGCCAGATATTCCGGTTATTCTCACGGATACGGGCTATCTGTTTCCTGAAACCTATCAGTTTATTGATGCGCTGACAGAACAGTTAACGCTGAATCTGCAAGTGTATCGCGCAACAGCGTCTCCGGCCTGGCAAGAGGCGCGCTACGGAAAGCTGTGGGAGCAGGGGGTAGAAGGCATTGAGCGCTACAACCTGCTGAATAAAGTCGAGCCGATGAATCGGGCATTGAGCGAGTTAAAGGCGAAAACCTGGTTTGCTGGCCTGCGTCGTGAGCAGTCCGGCAGCCGGGGTGAATTACCGGTACTGGCGATTCAGCGCGGCGTCTTCAAATTCCTGCCGATTATCGACTGGGATAACCGGACGGTGTATCAATATCTGAAAGAAAACGGTCTGAGCTACCATCCACTGTGGGATCAGGGCTATCTGTCCGTCGGCGATACACACACCACCCGTAAATGGGAACCGGGTATGGCCGAAGAAGAAACGCGTTTCTTCGGTCTGAAACGTGAATGCGGGCTGCACGAAGGGTAAAAGAGAAAACGGGGTATCGTCTGATACTGGTTACTTAAGCCCGTTATTAGGGGAAACACAGGGGGAGGTTCCCGTAGGGACGCCTCACCCCTGTGGTCGCCCCGAGTATCTCGATGCTTAAACGATCGGCATTAGAGCACGGCCCGGTTTTTTATCGCCTGAATAACGGTTGTAAACGTGTTGTTATTCCATTACGGAACTTGTCATTCCAATTCGGCATTTCATAAGTGTTCTGTCCTCACCGTATAGTCGCGTTATCTCTTTTTTTGCTTAGTTAAGGCGACTGTGAACTATCTCCCTTTATTTGCCGATGTTCGTCAGCGTCCGGTACTGGTTGTTGGTGGCGGTGAGGTTGCTACGCGCAAAATCGATCTGCTGCAACGCGCGGGTGCGGAGGTAAAAATTGTCGCACAGGCGCTGGCCGAACCGTTGGCGGTGCAGCATCAGGCTGGACAGGTTGAATGGCTGGCGCATACTTTTACGCCTGATTTGTTATCCGGCGTGTTTCTGGTGATTGCCGCCACGGATGACGCCGAGCTGAATGCTGCGGTATTTGAGGCGGCGAATCAGCGGCATTTGCTGGTGAACGTGGTGGACGATCAGCCGAAGTGCTCGTTTATTTTCCCCTCGATTGTCGATCGCTCTCCGCTGGTGGTGGCGATTTCCTCGGGTGGACAGGCGCCAGTGCTGGCGCGTCTGCTGCGTGAAAAGCTGGAATCATTACTGCCCGCCAGTTTGGGCACGATGGCGGATATCGCCGGAAGCTGGCGCGACAGAATTAAAACTCGACTGCATTCGATGCCGGCACGCCGTCGCTTTTGGGAGCGGCTGTTTGTCGGACGCTTTGCGTCGCTGGTGTCCGCGGGGCAACTGGCGCAGGCCGAAGATGAATTGCAACAGCAGCTGGCGCATCAGCAAGAGGAACAGCAGCAGCCAGCAGCGGCACGTGGCGAAGTCGCACTGGTTGGCGCAGGCCCCGGTGATGCCGGACTGCTGACGCTGCGTGGATTACAGGTGATGCAGCAGGCGGATGTGGTGCTGTATGACCATCTGGTCAGCGCCGACGTGCTGGATCTGGTGCGCCGCGACGCCGAACGCATCTGCGTTGGAAAACGTGCCAGTGCGCATTCGTTGCCGCAGGATGAGATTAATCAGCTACTGGTGACGCTAGCGCAGGAAGGAAAGCGGGTCGTGCGTCTGAAAGGTGGCGATCCCTTTATTTTTGGCCGCGGCGGTGAAGAGCTGCAAGCGGTCGCGCAGGCCGGCATCACGTTTCAGGTGGTGCCCGGCGTGACGGCGGCGGCAGGCGTCACGGCGTATGCGGGGATCCCGTTAACGCACCGCGACTACGCGCAGAGCGTACTTTTTATTACCGGACACTGTCGCCCGGATGGCGATTCGCTGGACTGGTCGACGCTGGCGCGTGGCCGTCAGACGCTGGCGATTTACATGGGAACGATGAAGGCCGCCGAGATTTCGCAGCAGCTGATCGCGCATGGCCGTTCATCGCAGACGCCCGTTGCCGTGATCAGTCGCGGCACCCGACACGATCAGCAAGTGCAAATTGGCACGCTGCAACAGTTAGAACATTTGGCACGGCAAGCGCCGACACCGGCGCTGCTGGTGATTGGCGAGGTGGTGGATTTGCACCATCAGATTGCCTGGTTTGGTCAGACAACGCCGACGGTGCCACAAGACAGCCGCCCAGCGGTAGTAAACTTGGCTTAAGGAAAGGGTATGGACGAGAAACGACTCACGCATTTACGGCAGCTTGAAGCCGAAAGCATTCACATCATCCGCGAAGTAGCGGCCGAGTTCAGTAATCCGGTGATGATGTACTCCATCGGCAAAGACTCTTCGGTGATGCTGCATCTGGCGCGCAAGGCGTTCTATCCGGGATCGCTGCCTTTCCCGCTGCTGCACGTTGATACCGGCTGGAAATTTCGTGAAATGTACGAGTTCCGCGACCGGACGGCAAAGGCCTACGGCTGTGAACTGCTGGTGCACCGCAACCCGCAGGGTGAAGCGCTGGGGATTAACCCCTTTGTGCACGGCAGCGCCAAGCACACTGACATTATGAAAACCGAAGGGCTGAAGCAGGCGCTGGATAAATACGGTTTTGATGCCGCGTTTGGCGGGGCGCGTCGCGATGAAGAGAAATCGCGTGCCAAAGAGCGTATTTACTCCTTCCGCGATCGTTTCCACCGCTGGGATCCGAAGAATCAGCGCCCGGAGCTGTGGCATAACTACAACGGCCAGATTAATAAAGGCGAGAGCATTCGCGTTTTCCCGCTCTCCAACTGGACCGAGCTGGATATCTGGCAATACATCTATCTGGAAAACATCGATATTGTTCCGCTGTATCTGGCCGCGCCGCGTCCGGTGGTGGAACGCGATGGCATGCTGCTGATGGTGGATGACGATCGCATCGATCTGCAACCCGGTGAAGTGATCGAACAGCGCATGGTGCGCTTCCGCACGTTAGGCTGCTGGCCGCTGACGGGCGCGGTGGCATCAGAGGCGCAAACGCTGCCGGAAATCATCGAAGAGATGCTGGTTTCCACTACCAGTGAGCGTCAGGGAAGGGTAATTGACCGCGATCAGGCCGGTTCAATGGAGCTGAAAAAGCGTCAAGGGTATTTCTGAGGAATCGTCGAATGAGCCAAACTTCGTTAAAAGACACAGCGGCAGAAAATGCGGCTGAGAAAGATGCCGTCATCATCAACAATGCGATTGCACAGCAGATCGCCGAGCAGGGCGGTGTGGAAGCGTATTTACACGCGCAGCAGGATAAAACGCTGTTGCGTTTCCTGACCTGCGGTAGCGTCGACGATGGAAAAAGTACGCTGATTGGTCGTTTGCTGCACGATACGCGCCAAATTTATGAAGATCAGCTCAGTACGCTGCACAATGATAGCAAGCGTCTGGGCACGCAGGGCGAAAAACTGGATCTGGCGCTGCTGGTTGATGGGCTTCAGGCTGAACGTGAGCAGGGCATCACGATTGACGTGGCCTACCGCTACTTCTCGACGGAAAAACGCAAATTCATCATCGCCGATACGCCGGGACACGAGCAGTACACCCGTAACATGGCGACGGGCGCATCAACCTGCGAGCTGGCGATCCTGCTGATTGACGCGCGCAAAGGCGTATTGGATCAAACCCGTCGTCACAGTTTTATTGCGACCCTGCTGGGGATTCGCGATCTGGTGGTGGCGGTGAACAAAATGGACTTAGTGGATTATCAGCAAACGGTGTTTGAGCAATTTAAGCAGGACTATCTGGATTTTGCTCAGCAACTGCCTGCCGACCTGAATATCACCTTTGTGCCGATTTCCGCGCTGGATGGCGACAATGTCGCAACGCCGAGTACGACGATGGGCTGGTATACCGGACCGACGCTGCTGGACGTGCTGGAAACGGTCAATGTGGCACAGCGCACGCTGGAGCAGCCGATGCGCTTCCCGGTGCAGTATGTGAATCGCCCGAATCTGGATTTCCGCGGCTACGCGGGAACGCTGGCCTCCGGCATCATCCGCGTTGGGCAACGGGTTAAAGTGCTGCCATCCGGCGTAGAATCCACCGTCAGCCGTATTGTGACCTTTGACGGGGATTTACCGCAGGCGCAGGCGGGTGAAGCGATTACGCTGGTGCTGGCGGATGAGGTGGATATCAGCCGTGGTGACCTGCTGATCGACAGCAGCGAATCGCTGAAAGCGGTGCAGCATGCGCTGGTGGATGTCGTCTGGATGGCAGAGCAGCCGCTGGTGCCGGGACAGAGCTACGACATCAAGATTGGCGGTAAGAAAACGCGTGCTCGGGTCGAGAATATTCAGTATCAGGTTGAGATCAATACGCTGACGCAGCGCGTCGCGGAGAACCTGCCGTTGAATGGTATCGGTTCGGTTGAGCTGATTTTTGATGAGCCGCTGGTGTTGGACAACTATCAGCACAATGCGGTGACGGGCGGGATGATCTTTATCGATCGCCTGAGCAACGTCACGGTCGGTGCGGGGCTGGTGCGGGAACCTATCGAGCAGGTGTATCAGGAGCCGGGCGCACACAGCGCGTTTGAGCTGGAACTGAATGCGCTGGTACGTCGCCACTTCCCACATTGGGGTGCGCGCGATCTGCTGGGAGGCAAATAACGTGTCTTTACGCGATGAACCGACTGACGATAACGTCGTCTGGCATGCACACGATGTCACCCGAGAGTCGCGCGAGAAATTGCATGGTCATCAGGGCGTCGTTATCTGGTTTACCGGGTTGTCTGGATCCGGTAAATCCACGCTGGCGGGGGCGTTGGAACAGGCGCTACATCAGCGTGGTGTCAGCACCTACCTGCTGGATGGCGACAACGTGCGGCACGGGTTGTGCCGTGATTTAGGCTTCACCGACGACGATCGGCGCGAAAACATCCGCCGCGTGGGTGAAGTTGCCAAACTGATGGTGGATGCGGGTCTGGTGGTCCTGACCGCGTTTATCTCGCCGCACCGCGCCGAGCGTAAAATGGTGCAGGATTTACTGGGCGAAGGGCAGTTCATCGAAGTCTTCGTGGATACGCCGTTAGCGACCTGTGAAGCGCGCGATCCTAAGGGTTTGTATAAAAAAGCCCGTGCGGGAGAGCTACGTAATTTCACTGGGATTGACTCGGCGTATGAAGCGCCGGAAGCGCCGGATAGTCATCTGGATGGCGAACAATTCGTAACAAATTTGACAGACCAATTGTTAGATCTGCTTGGCAAGCGAGCTATTATCAAGCTCTGATGTCCCCGCTTTTTTCACCGCGTTGTTGGGTGATTCAGGGGAAGAATGGGAAAGATTATGCAAAATGCTACGCAGTTAACGATTAGCAAGACTCGGCCAGCACAAGAAGAAGATGACGGCGTTTCCTACCAGTTTATGGGGGCGGTCACGGGGTTCTCTTTTTATTGGTTGGCCTTTACTATCCCTTTTCTGGTATACGGCTCCAATACCACGTTTTTCTTCATGCTCTACACTTGGCCGTTTTTTCTGGCGCTGATGCCGTTTTCAGTGCTGGTTGGCGTCGGGTTTAGCTTTTTGCTGAGAGGCTATCTCTTTTATACGCTCTTTGCGACGGGCTTGACGGTGGTCTGTCTGTTCTGGCTGGTCTTTTCTTTTTTGATGGGGTGGTAAAAAGAAAAAGGCTGCCAGCGTGGAAGGCGCTGACAGCCTGTGGTTTTAACGCGCTACAGTATCTTGCTCAGGAAAGCCTGCGTGCGCGGGTTACTCGGATGCGTAAAAATCGCTTCTGGCGTCCCTTGTTCCTGAATAATCCCCTGATCGATAAAGATCACTCTATCGGCTACTTCTCTGGCAAATGCCATTTCATGGGTCACGATGACCATCGTCATTCCTTCATTCGCCAACGTTTTCATGACCGCTAACACTTCACCAACCAGTTCTGGATCCAGCGCGGATGTGGGTTCATCGAACAACATGATCGCGGGTTCCATCGCTAACGCGCGGGCAATCGCGACACGCTGCTGCTGCCCACCGGACAAGCTATTCGGCCAGGCATCGATTTTATCCAGCAGGCCGACCTTGCTGAGCAACGCTTTCGCCCGTTCAACGGCCTGCGCACGCGGCAATTTCTTCACATCCATCGGCGCCATAATCACATTTTCCAACACCGTCATGTGCGGAAACAGATTAAAGCGTTGGAACACCATCCCCACGCTTTCACGCACGCGATTGATATTGGTTTTCTGATCGTGAATGGCAAAACCGTTGACCGTGATCTCGCCTGCCGACAGCGTCTCCAGTGCGTTGATGCAGCGCAGAAAGGTACTTTTTCCTGAACCGGATGGGCCAATCAGGCAGAGCACTTCCTGAGGGGCGATGTCGCAGGAAATACCACGCAGGACATGCGTATCGCCAAACTGTTTTTGCAGGTTTTTAACGTGAATCACTTTTGCCAAACCTCGTTTCCATGTGCCGCACCAGCAGCGAAAGCAGGAAAGTAATAACCCAATAAACGATAGAGATCGCCAAGTAGGGTTCCCAGTACGTGGCGTAAGCCCCTGACACCGTACGAGCGGCATAGGCGAGATCCGCCAATCCGATTGCTGAAGCCAGCGATGAATCCTTCACAATCGCGATGGCGTTGTTGCCCAGCGGTGGCAGCATGCGGCGGAAAGCCTGCGGCAGAATGACTTTCCGCATGGTGCGGCCATAGCTCATTCCGAGAGAGCGTGAGGCTTCCATCTGGCCGCGATCGATCGACTGAATGCCAGCGCGGAATATCTCAGAGACATAGGCACCCGCATTCAGCGTAATTGCTACGATGCAAGAGAGGAACGCGCCGTAATCTGAGCGTAGCGTACGGGCAAAATCGACCGACATAATATTGCTGGTCACCAGCAGCCCGTCACGCGGATTGATGAACAGCGGCACCAGCGCGAAGTGCACCACCATGATTTGTACAAACAGCGGCGTGCCGCGGAAGGCGCTGATGTAGATGCGTACCGGCCATTGAACGCCGTAGTGCAGGATATATTTCCACGGCCCGTGCGGTGCCTGGGCTAAGCGGCCTAATCCGAGCGTTAATCCCCAGCAGGTGCCAAGAATGACACAGATAATGGTGCATTTGATGGTCATCCAGGTGCCTTCCATAAACAGCGGGGCATATTCCTGAATGATCTCCCAACGAAATCCCGTCAAGATCGTTTCCTTTTTTGAATAGGCTAACGTAATGATTACTCTAAATTAAACCGGACAGGCTAGCTGTCCGGTTAATGCGATGTCTCGTGTGAGGCAATGGAGACCTAGAGAGATGCGCAGTGTCTTGCAGGCGTTATTCTGCGGGTAAGGTCGGAACGTTGTTATCAAACCATGCTTGATAGATCTTGGCGTAGGTGCCATCAGCAACGATTTTTTTCAGCCCAGAGTTAATCTTCGCGCGCAACTGGTCGTTACCTTTTGCGACGGCGATCCCGAAATACTGGCGTTCGAATTTGGCGTCGGAAACCAGATTGAACTGTTTTTCAGGGTGAGTCTTAATATAAAACTTCACCACGCCCACATCGCCAACCGCTGCGCCCACACCATCTTCATACAGCTCTTGTAACATTAACGGGGTGTTATCAAAGCGCTTAATCGATGTACTGTTTTTGCCTAATACATCGGAGACCACGATATCGGCGGTGCTGGAGTTCACGACACCCACTTTGTGATCTTTCAGCGCAGCAATCGAGTCGATCGTCGAGCCTTTAGGCACCACAATGGACTGCTCAGCTGGGAAATAAGGCGTGGAGAAATCGACCATTTGCTTACGTTTGTCGGTAATCGTGATACCGGAAATGATAATGTCGCGGTCGCCGGAGTTAAGGGTCGCGAAGATCCCTTCCCACGGCGTATTGATCAGCTTGATATTAAAATTCTCCGCCTTGGCGATCGCTTTAATTATATCAATATCAAAACCTTCCAGCTCTTTCTGCGCGTTTTCAAACTCAAAAGGGCGATAGGTCCCGCCAGAGCCAACAACGTAAGTGGGTTCAGCTGCGAAGGCGCTGGTGGGCAGTACGGTAGTGGATAGGGCGGTAGTGAAGAGCGCACCGACGAATAACAGTTTTTTGAACATGGCTTTCTCCTGGTTTAAATGTAAAAATTTCTTTTTTTATGCACTTTGTATGCATAAAAATACACAGATAGCATTAATGGTTCAACTGACGTTTTTCCTATGGTCGGTTTTAGCCAGACGGACGCTATGCGCTGATGTCTTCTGATGAACAGAAAGTACAAGGGAATGAGAGAGTGGCCTGAGAGCACGTTTGGCATGCTCTTCTGCCCGAAACATCCCCATTTGGGCACGCGGCAGGGTGAATATTGCCTCCCATTACTGGACACAGTGGAGTCGAAACAAAAGTTATGGGATGATTAGGCGGTTTTTCAGGGGGCGGGATGGGAAAGCTTACGCTGTTATTATTGATATTGCTTGGCTGGCTTCAGTACTCACTGTGGCTGGGCAAGAATGGCATTCATGATTATGTTCGGGTAAAGGATGATGTTGTTGTCCAGCAGGGGAACAATGCCAAATTAAAAGACCGTAACGAACAGCTGTTTGCCGAAATTGACGACCTCAATGGCGGACAGGAAGCGATTGAAGAGCGCGCACGCAATGAACTGGGGATGATCAAACCCGGTGAAAGCTTCTATCGTCTGGTGCCAGAATCGAACCATCGTAACGCGAATACGACGTCATCTAATAACGCTTCATCTAACAACACACAACGTTGACGCATGCAGACACCACGCCTTTACCCGCCTGACATTGTTGCCGTTTTGCCCGCTGCGGGTAACGGCAGCCGGATGCAAAACGATCGTCCTAAGCAGTATCTGACGATTGGCAATGATGCGACCGGCCATAAAACCATTCTTGAACATACCATTGACGCGCTTTTACGCCATTCACGAGTACCGCGTGTCGTTGTCGTTATCAGTCCCGATGACGCATTCTTTCATACCCTGGCGATTGCTAACGATCCCCGTATTTGTGCCGTGACGGGCGGGCAGCAGCGTGCGGATTCCGTGCTGGCTGGGCTGTCCGCTGTTGCCGATAGTGCATGGGCGTTAGTGCATGACGCAGCGCGTCCGTGTCTGCATCAGGACGATTTGACGCGCCTGCTGGCGATTGTCGAGCAGAGTGACGTTGGTGGAATTCTGGCCGCACCGGTTCGTGACACCATGAAGCGCGGCACGGACGGGTTTATCGATCGCACGGTAGAACGTAACGATTTATGGCATGCGCTGACGCCGCAGCTTTTTCCTGCTGCGCTGTTGAAACAGTGCCTGCAACGGGCGCTTCAGGATGGCGTTGCCGTCACAGATGAAGCCTCCGCGTTGGAATACTGTGGCTATCGCCCACAAATTATCAGCGGACGTTCGGATAATATCAAAGTCACTCGTCCAGAGGATTTGGCATTAGCCGAATTCTATTTAACCCGTTTGCAGTCACCCCATTTTATTCGCTAAATTTATTCGTTAAATACAGATAAGGAGAACGCGCGATGCGTATCGGTCACGGTTTTGATGTTCATAAGTTCGGTGGAGAAGGTCCGCTGGTGATCGGTGGCGTGCGCATTCCTTATACTCAAGGCTTGCTGGCGCATTCCGATGGGGATGTGGTGCTGCATGCGGTGACCGATGCCCTGTTGGGGGCCGCCGCGTTGGGTGACATTGGCAAGCTATTTCCTGATACCGATCCGGCTTTTAAAGGGGCGGACAGCCGTGGCCTGCTGCGTGAAGCCTGGCGTCGTATCAATGAAAAAGGCTACCAGTTAGGCAATCTGGACGTCACGATTATTGCTCAGGCGCCGAAAATGGCACCACATATCCCGCAAATGCGCGTGAATCTGGCTGAAGATTTGCAGTGTCACATGGATGACGTCAATGTGAAAGCGACCACGACAGAACAGTTGGGCTTTACTGGTCGTGGCGAAGGCATTGCCTGCGAAGCCGTTGCCCTGCTGGTGAAAAAAGAAATGGGTGAAATTATTGCTTGGTAAGCGATAGTCTTATCAGTTATAGAAAGTTAACAGCATAAAAAACAATGTCGTGGCCGTGTGTCATCCTGCCATGCACTTTGTAGGATAACGATGGAAAATAACGAACAACTCGTCTGGTTGCACGGTGAACCACAGGCTACTGGCTCATTGAAATCCACTGCTGAAGATTTTCTGGTGGTGGAAGATCTGGGGTTTCAACCAGATGGTGACGGTGAGCAGGTATTGGTGCGCGTGCGCAAACGCGGTTGCAATACGCAATTTGTGGCCGAGATGCTGGCGAAATTTGTTCGTCTACCGCTACGTGCCGTTAGCTATGCGGGCCTGAAAGATCGTCATGCTGTCACCGAACAGTGGTTCTGCCTGCACATGCCGGGAAAAGAGACGCCTGATTTCTCCTCGCTGGCGCTTGAAGGTTGTGACGTGCTGGAGGTGATTCGCCACCGTCGCAAGCTGCGGATCGGTACGCTGCGGGGTAACCATTTTACGCTGGTGCTGCGCCAGGTCAGTGACCGAAACGAGGTTGACGCTCGTTTGGCACTGATCGCCGCGAACGGCGCACCTAATTATTTCGGCAGCCAGCGTTTCGGGCGCAACGGAAATAATCTTGAGCAGGCTCGTCTGTGGGCGAATAACGAGATTCGGGTAAAAGAACGCAGTAAGCGGAGTTTTTATCTTTCCGCCAGCCGTAGTGCGATGTTTAATCAGGTTGCCAGTGCACGACTCGCGGGGCAGCAGGCGAAAACGGTCTTGTGTGGTGACGCATTGCAGCTAACAGGTCGCGGCAGCTGGTTTGTTGCTAAGCCTGATGAATTAGACGTTTTACAGACGCGCCTTGATGCGGGCGAACTCCAGATTACCGCACCGCTGCCTGGTGATGGTGAATTGGGTACGCAGGATGACGCGCGGGTATTTGAAGAACAGGCTTTGCTCGGACAAGACGCGCTGTGGTCTTTGATTAAGCGTGAGCGGGTTGAACCTGCCCGGCGTGCGGTGCTGCTGTATCCGCAGCAGATGCACTGGGAATGGCGGGATGATGCGACCGTGGAAGTGAAGTTTTGGCTACCTGCGGGCAGTTTTGCGACCAGCGTGGTGCGTGAATTGCTGCATTCACAGCAGGATACCGATCTCGGTGCCTGATGTGCTGCGATACGTTTTTGCAGAAAATTGTTGAAGATAATCAATGCTGGCAACCGTGTAATCGCGGCAACTGGCTTACCCCTAGGCGGGAAAATTGCTGTGTTGGTGACGAGGTTAACCAGAGCTAAGGTCGGCGGGAATGGTAAACAAACGTAGAGAAACGTTGTTGGCGCAGTTGCGCCAGCAGGGCATTCAGGACGAACGTCTACTGAGTGCGATAGAAGCCGTACCCAGAGAACGTTTTGTTGACGAGGCGTTCGAGCACAAAGCGTATGAAAATACCGCTCTGCCTATCGGTTCCGGTCAGACGATTTCGCAGCCCTATATGGTTGCGAAGATGACGGAACTGCTCAGCCTGACGCCCGTCTCCCGCGTGCTGGAAATTGGCACTGGATCAGGCTATCAAACGGCAATTTTAGCGCATTTGGTCCGGCACGTTTGCTCGGTTGAGCGCATCAAAGGGCTGCAATGGCAGGCTAAACGTCGCTTAAAACAGCTTGATTTGCATAATGTATCTACCCGTCATGGCGATGGGTGGCAGGGCTGGGCGTCGCGTGGGCCGTTTGATGCCATTATCGTGACTGCGGCACCGCCGGAAATTCCTCGAGCGCTGATGGAGCAGCTCGATGACGGTGGTGTGATGGTATTGCCCGTCGGTGAACAGTCACAATACTTACAAGTTGTTCAACGCCATGCTGGCGAATTTATTATTCAAACGGTTGAAGCTGTTCGGTTTGTTCCGCTGGTCAAAGGGGAATTAGCCTGATAACGTGGCGTTGGTATGCATTTGTTGTTAAGTCTTTAAAATTTCAACACAACGGTTTTATAGTGCGAACTTGTTGATATTGTTAGCATCTAATCATTGTGGTGCCTTTCCCATTTTGCTTATGCGCCAGCGATGGTGAAGTAGCGATCTTTCTCGTTCCAACTAACGAATAAATCACCGGATACCGGTACGCTACAATCACTTACGCGATAGGCTGTTTAGCAACGGCCCGTTAAGCGAGAGCAGATGCGAGGGAGGCATGTCCGAATTGGGTTCTGAGTATTACTGTTTTTTGAATGTTATCGACACTTTTTTGAACGCTATAGTTAGAGGGGAGTAAGGCGCATGGGAAGCCGAATGATGAATTTGCGTCACATTGCTGCTTGTACGGTGATTGTCTTAGGATTGGCGGGATGTACCAACAATAATTCCAAATCCGCACCGATCAGCAGCGTTGACGGAAATACGGGCAACCGAGGGGGAATGTTATCTGCGCCACCATCACGCATTTCAACAGCGGGTGAAAGCGTTGCAACAACGTCCGACGGCCGAATTGTTTACAACCGCAGCTACGGCAATATTCCGAAAGGCAGCTACAGCGGCGGCAATGCCTACACGGTTAAACGGGGCGATACCCTATTTTATATCGCGTGGATTACCGGTAATGACTATAGGGATCTGGCGCAACGCAACAATATTCCTGAACCGTACAGCCTGAATGTCGGGCAATCACTGAGCTTAGGCAGCGGATCTGGTAACAATGCTTCGGGCGGCGGACTGACGAGTGGTGGTGGAATGTTGGCAACCACCGATGCCACCCGAGGTGGAATCCCCACGCCGCCATCAAGTGCTCAAATACAAACTACATCGGTTGATTCTCAGTCAACTAATGCGTATTCTGGTAATCAAGGTAAACAGAATAATGTAGGTAAGATGTTACCTACGGCAGGGGCGACAACAACCGCTCCTGTTTCCGCACCAGCAACTGTTGCCAGCAGCAATATGGCTGCTGTAGGCAGTTGGCATTGGCCTGCCGATGGGAAAGTCATAGATAGTTTCTCCGCTTCTGAAGGGGGAAATAAAGGGATTGATATCGCCGGCTCACGTGGGCAACCGATCACCGCAACCGCCAGTGGGCGCGTGGTGTATGCGGGTAATGCGCTACGTGGTTACGGAAATCTGATAATCATCAAACATAATGATGACTACCTCAGTGCCTATGCCCATAACGATACGATGCTAGTCCGTGAGCAACAAGATGTCACGGCAGGACAAAAAATCGCTACGATGGGCAGTACGGGTACCAGCTCAGTTCGCTTGCACTTTGAAATTCGTTACAAGGGGAAATCCGTAAACCCGCTGCGTTTTCTGCCGCAGCGATAAATCAGGCAGAATATTTCGGTATTCTGCCAAGGGATCACGGGTAGGAGCCACTTATGAGCCAAAGTACGCTGAAAGTTAACGAGTTACATGAAGATACCGATTTCGAAGAAAATGGACTTGACGTTTTTGACGATAAAGCGCTGGCAGAGGAAGATACCAATGATAATGACTCAGCGGAAGACGAGCTGTTATCACAAGGGGTCCCACAGCGTGTCCTTGACGCAACCCAACTCTATTTGGGAGAGATCGGCTATTCGCCACTTTTAACCGCAGAAGAAGAAGTCTATTTCGCACGACGCGCGTTGCGTGGCGATGTCCCATCGCGCCGCCGTATGATCGAGAGTAACCTGCGGCTGGTGGTGAAAATTGCCCGCCGTTACAACAATCGTGGTCTGGCGTTGCTGGATCTGATTGAAGAGGGGAACCTCGGCCTGATCCGTGCGGTTGAAAAATTCGATCCAGAAAGAGGATTTCGTTTTTCAACCTACGCAACCTGGTGGATTAGACAAACGATAGAACGGGCGATTATGAATCAAACCCGTACCATCCGTTTGCCGATTCACATTGTCAAAGAACTCAACGTTTATTTGCGCACTGCGCGCGAGCTGTCTCACAAACTGGATCACGAGCCGAGTGCGGAAGAAATCGCCGAACAGCTTGATAAGCCCGTTGATGACGTCAACCGCATGCTGCGCCTGAATGAACGAATTACTTCCGTCGATACCCCGCTGGGTGGTGACTCGGAAAAAGCGTTGCTGGATATTCTGGCAGACGAAAAAAATAACGGACCTGAAGATACCACTCAGGATAACGATATGAAGCAGAATATCGTTAAATGGTTGTTTGAGCTGAATGCCAAACAGCGTGAGGTGTTGGCGCGTCGTTTCGGCCTGTTAGGGTACGAAGCGGCTACGCTGGAAGATGTGGGTCGTGAAATCGGCTTAACGCGTGAACGTGTTCGCCAGATTCAAGTTGAAGGCCTACGCCGCCTGCGGGAAATTTTGCAGGTTCAGGGGCTGAGCATTGAAGAACTGTTTCGTGAATAATTCGTGACGAGTTACTGATGTTTTGAAATAAACGTCTTGAAATAAAAAATGGTGGTTTTCCCCACCATTTTTTATGCCTGTATTTGCCCTTTCGCGTGAAAGGGCGGTTCGGCGGCAATTAGCGGATGATATTCGCCAGCAGGAAATCGACGATTTCGCTGGTTTTAATCATTTGCTTTTCACCGACTCGGCGGTTCTTATATTCAATCTCTTCGCTATCCAGATTGCGATCGCCAATGACGATGGTATGCGGTACGCCAATCAACTCCATATCGGCGAACATCACGCCCGGACGCTCTTTACGGTCATCAAGCAGAACTTCAATGCCTTTAGCGCGCAACTGCTGGTAGATATCCTCAGCCACTTCCTTCACGCGGAAAGATTTGTGCATATTCATTGGCAGAATAGCGACGTGGAAAGGTGCAATCGCATCTGGCCAGATGATGCCACGTTCGTCATGGTTTTGCTCAATCGCCGCTGCGACAACGCGCGTTACACCAATACCGTAGCAACCCATCGTCAACGTCTGGTTGCGGCCATCTTCACCTTGAACTGTCGCTTTCAACGCTTCAGAATACTTGCCGCCCAGTTGGAAAATATGGCCGACTTCGATACCGCGTTTAATTTGTAGTGTGCCTTTACCGTCTGGACTGATGTCGCCTTCAACCACGTTACGGATGTCTGCAACCTGCGGCAGGGTAACGTCACGTTCCCAGTTGATGCCAAAATAGTGTTTGCCATCAATGTTTGCGCCAGCGCTGAAATCGCTCATCGCCGCAACGGTACGATCGACAACAACAGGAATCGACAATTTGACTGGGCCAAGTGAACCTGGACCTGCACCGATAGTTGCACGAATCTCTTCTTCTGTTGCGAACGTCAGCGGGCTAGCAACCTGAGCAATTTTCTCAGCCTTTATTTCGTTAAGTTCATGATCGCCGCGAACCAACAACGCAGCCAGTTTATGGCCGCTTTCTTCCGTTGCTTTAACCAGCAGCGTCTTCACGGTTTTTTCTACTGGCAACGTAAACTGCTCAACCAGCTCGGCGATGGTCTTGGCATTTGGCGTATCAACCAGACGCAACTCTTCCGTCGCTTCAGCGCGGCCTAACTTCGGCGCGACAGCTTCTGCCAGTTCAATGTTTGCCGCGTAGTCGGATTCCGTTGAGAAAACGATATCGTCTTCGCCGCTGGTCGCCAGCACCTGAAACTCATGGGAGGCATTGCCCCCGATAGAACCGGTATCTGCCTGAACAGCTCTGAAATCCAGATCCATACGGCTGAAAATCTTGCTGTAAGCGGCGTACATCGTGTCGTAAGTGACCTGCAACGATTCCTGCGAGGTATGGAAAGAGTAGGCGTCTTTCATCAGGAATTCACGTGAGCGCATGACGCCAAAACGCGGGCGCACTTCATCGCGGAATTTGGTTTGAATCTGGAAGAAATTCAGCGGCAGCTGTTTATAAGAGCTAATTTCATTACGAATCAGGTCGGTAATCACTTCTTCGTGTGTTGGGCCGAGCACAAATGGGCGCTCACCACGATCGACAAAGCGCAGCAGTTCTGGGCCATATTGATCCCAACGTCCACTTTCCACCCATAAATCGGCAGGCTGAACAACGGGCATGGACACTTCAATCGCGCCAGCGTTGTTCATCTCTTCGCGCACGATATTTTCAACTTTTCTCAAAACACGTAAACCGGTTGGCAACCAGGTGTAAAGGCCTGAGGCCAGTTTACGAATCATTCCTGCCCGGAGCATCAACTGATGGCTGATGACTTCTGCATCGGCTGGCGTCTCCTTGAGTGTGGAGAGCATGTATTGGCTAGTACGCATGGGGTTTTAGTTCCGTTAGAACGACAAGTAGCATAGGGCTGCCGTGCAGCCGAAGGCACATAAAAAGTGGCTTAGTTTACCAGCGTGGGCGACGTGTCAAAAGAGAGCAGGGACAATTTTAGAATATATTGCTGCGGTTCGTGTATTAACACGTATGTGACGGGTCGAGACTCAACACTTCGGTTTGTTCTTCGCAGACGCGCCAGCGCACATTGAACTCCAATAGCAAAACGGCGTATTCCCGCGTGGTATTTTCCCCTTTACGGTAGGCGGGGCGCGGATCCTGCGCCAATACCTGCGAGATAAAGCGTTTTAACTGGGGATATTTCTTTTGGTGTTCTACGATTTGGCTTTCCGCAAGGGGGGAAAAAGTGACTGGCATCGCGGCATCGGGTGCCATTTGGGCAAAGCCCGCTCGCGCCTGAGGATGGCTTTCTGCAAAGGGTAGGTAAGGTTTAATATCGACAACCGGTGTGCCATCGACCAGATCAAGACTGCCTAAGTCGAGTGTAATCGCATCGCCTTTTGCTCGGATGCCTTTTAATTCAACTAGCGACATGCCAACAGGATTGGGACGGAAGGTGGAACGCGTAGCGAAAACGCCCGTACGGGTGTTTCCTCCCAGACGCGGTGGTCGAACTGTCGGACGCCAGCCGCCGTCCATCGTTTGGTGAAAGATGAACAGGATCCAAATATGACTGAAATCTTCCAGCCCCCGCACACATTCTGCCTGATTGTACGGTGGTAATAGCTGAAGCTCTCCGTCTCCATCTTCAATCAGGCCCGGTTGCCGCGGAATGGCAAACTTTTCTTTATACGGTGAGCGGATAATCCCGATCTGATTGAAAACAAATTGACTCATTGTGCAGAGACTTTCAGTGCAGTGCCTTGGCAAACGACCTGGCTGTAGCAACCTGCTACGCCGCTGACGGTTTGGCATTCATGCAGTAAAACTGCATTGGCTTTCATTGCGGTTGCGCGGTTTTGCATTCTTTTACGCGCATTTGCCGTGTTAGGGGGAGCGTCCTGAGCGCTGACCTGACATGAGGAGCCTGAAACTTCGCCCATATCACGGAAAGGTTTACCGACTAATTCTTCTGCACTTTTATATAACACCGCTGGCGTCGGGCGAGCCGCTGGCTTCGGTTTAGGCGCAGGTTCTACAGTTTTGGTTTCAATAGCGGGTTGAGGTGCCGGTGCCGGTGGCTTCTGAAATAAAGAACAGCCTGTCAGCGACATGGCTAACAATATAAAGGGAACAGCACGCATTAAGGATTCCTCTGCTTTTTCTCAAAGAGCGGGTATTGAAGCAAGCAATTGCACAAATAACAAGACGGGCCGTAGCCCGTCTTACAGATATCTTTTAATTAAACGCGTATACACGTCATACTTCAAGTTGCATGTGCGTTGGCTGCGTTCACTCACCCGAATCACTTACTTGAGTAAGCTCATCGGGATTCCTTCCCTTGCCGCGTTACGATGCTCATTACTGAGCATCGCCCTAAAGGGCTAACGCTTCGCGTTGTTCAAAACGTTAACGTTTTGTCCTGAAACTTGAATTATTTAGCGTATAATTGCCGGATTACCAGCCTTTCACTGCGCCGCCATTAAAAATTTTATTTGCTGCGTCATTTACTGCGTCAGACTGATAAGCCTGAACGAATTTCTTCACATTTTCAGCGTCTTTATTGTCTTCGCGTGAAACCAACAGGTTTACATACGGAGAGTCTTTCTCTTCAACAAACAGGCCATCTTTGGTCGGCGTCAGGTTAATCTGGCTAGCGTAAGTGGTGTTGATTACCGCCAGCGCGATTTGTGCATCATCTAAAGAACGTGGCAGTTGTGGCGCTTCCAGCTCAACCAGTTTGATGTTTTTCGGGTTTTCGGTCACATCCAGTACGGTTGGCAGCAGACCAACGTTGTCTTTCAGTTTAATCAAGCCGACTTTTTGCAGCAGCAGCAGAGAACGGCCCAGGTTGGTTGGATCGTTTGGCAGCGCAACTTGAGCACCATCTTGCAGCTCATTCAGCGATTTGATTTTTTTGGAGTAACCCGCGATTGGGTAAACAAAGCTGTTACCGACAGAAACCAATTTATAACCACGATCTTTGATCTGCTGATCCAGATAAGGTTTGTGCTGGAACGCATTCAGGTCGATGTCGCCTTTGCTCAGGGCTTCATTTGGCAAAACGTAGTCGTTGAATGTGACCAATTCAACGTCCAGACCGTATTTGTCTTTCGCCACTTTCTGCGCAACTTCCGCCACTTGCTGCTCTGCACCAACAATAACGCCGACTTTAATATGATTAGGATTCTTTTCTTCCTGACCACATCCCGCTAGCGCCAGAGCACCAATAAGTGCGCCAATGGTCGCAATAGATTTCAGTTTAATCGCCATATCCTTACCCCTAATTAACTATTCTCTTGGCAGATGCCTGTATGGCAAATGCGTATTGTGATGACTACTTGTGTGTGACAGCTTTTACTGCCCTGTCGCCGCAGAATTGAATCAGGTAAACCAAAACAACCAGTAATATTAATACCGTATTCATGACCGTCGCGTTATAACCAATATAACCATACTGATAACCAATTTGACCTAAGCCGCCTGCGCCCACGGCTCCACCCATAGCAGAATAGCCTACGAGTGTGATTAGCGTGATAGTTGCGGCATTAATGAGTCCCGGTAATGCTTCCGGCAGTAATATTTTTCTGATGATTTGCATTGGCGTTGCACCCATCGCACGGGCGGCTTCGATCAGGCCGGTAGGAATTTCAAGCAGCGCATTTTCCACCATACGGGCAATAAACGGCGCTGCACCTACGGTGAGGGGAACGATAGCCGCTTGCAGGCCAATCGAGGTTCCGACAATGATGCGGGTAAAAGGAATCATCCACACCAGCAAAATAATGAATGGAATCGAGCGGAAAATGTTTACCAGTGCAGAAACGGTTCGGTAGAGTTTTGGGTTGGCGATGATTTGCCCCGGACGTGTGGTATACAACAAAACGCCTACGGGTAAGCCAAGCACAAAGCCAAAGAAACCAGAAACGAACGTCATCGCGACGGTTTCCCATACTCCCTTAGCCATTAACCACATCATTGCTTCAGACATAACCCAGAACCTCAATTGTAACGTGACTTTCCTGCAGGAATTGGATTGCGGCTTTGATGTCAGCATCGTTGCCGTGCATTTCTGCCAGCATGATGCCGAACTTAACGCCACCAGCATAATCCATCTGAGCGCTGATAATGTTGTTGTTGACGCTAAAGCGTCGAGCAACCTCGGACAGCAGCGGAGCATCCACTGATTTACCGGTAAACTCCATTCGTAATAATGGCGTGGTATCCGGGCGAGAGTCGGGAGACAAACGGGCGAGGTAATCGTCTGGGATGTCCAAGTGTAACGTGGACTGAATGAATTTCTGTGCCAGTGGCGTTTTCGGGTGTGAGAAGACTTCGCTTACCGTGTCCTGTTCGATGAGTCGTCCTTCGCTGATCACCGCAACCTGATCACAAATACGTTTCACCACGTCCATTTCATGGGTAATAAGAAGGATGGTTAGACCGAGGCGGCGATTGATGTCTTTCAGTAACTCAAGAATCGAACGGGTTGTGGCAGGATCTAATGCACTGGTTGCTTCGTCACACAACAGAACTTTAGGATTGCTCGCCAACGCACGGGCAATGGCGACTCGTTGCTTTTGTCCGCCGGACAAATTGGCGGGGTAGACATCATGCTTATCTGCCAGCCCAACCAGCTCCAACAACTCATTGACTCGTTTGGTGATGTCGGATTTCGGCGTGTTATCTAATTCCAGTGGTAGCGAAATGTTGCCAAAAACGGTGCGCGAAGCGAGCAGGTTGAAATGTTGGAAAATCATGCCGATTTGACGGCGTGCACGGGTCAAGTTGCTATCTGACAACTGAGTCAGTTCTTGTCCATTGACCAGCACTTTCCCTTCTGTCGGACGTTCCAATAAATTGACGCAGCGGATCAATGTACTTTTACCTGCGCCCGATGCGCCGATAACGCCATAGATTTGCCCCGTTGGGACATGAAGGCTCACATCAGCAAGCGCGGTAATTGTCCGCCCGTTCTGCTGGAAAACCTTAGTAATATTAGAAAGTTCAATCATATTTTTTTATCGTGAGTGCCTATGGCTGGATAAATCAGTTTCTGAATTAACAGAATATGAAATGGATGTTAGGGCGTCTAGACGTCTAAGTCAATCGGGATTGTCATGGCCTTGCATTCTCCCTATCGGCGAAAACATGCGATACTACCGCGTAATTCACGCCATTCAGGAGCAAAGTCAGTGGCACAAAGCGTTCCAGCAGTTTTTCTTGATCGTGACGGCACGATCAATGTCGATCACGGTTATGTTCATGATATTGACCATTTTCAGTTTATTGATGGTGTCATTGACGCCATGCGAGAGCTGAAGAGCATGGGGTTCGCGCTGGTTGTGGTGACTAATCAGTCCGGCATTGCCCGCGGTAAGTTTACAGAAGATCAGTTTATGCAACTGACGGAGTGGATGGATTGGTCGCTGGCCGATCGTGGTGTTGATCTGGATGGCATCTATTTTTGTCCGCATCACCCTGAAGCTGGGGAAGGTGAGTATCGCCAGAGTTGTGATTGCCGTAAGCCTGAGCCGGGCATGCTGCTTTCCGCACAGCATGAGCTGAACATTGATATGGCGGCTTCTTATATGGTGGGAGACAAATTAGAGGATATTCAGGCTGCAATTTGTGCTGGTATAGGAAAAAAACTGCTGGTTCGTACTGGTAAACCCGTTACTGAGCAAGGCGAAGCACTGGCTGATGGTGTGCTGGAAAGCCTCGCAGATCTGCCAAAATGGATAAAAACGCGCAGTTAACAAGCGGAACGAATGAAAGATGCGCAAACAGAAAAAAGTTTACGAGATTTGCTTGCGCTTCTGAATTGGCTCCCTATAATGCGCCTCCATCGACACGGCGCTGTGAACACACAACTGGGTCGATAAAGAAAGAGAAAACGCTTTAAAATAAGCATTGACTCCGAAGGTGAAAAGCGTAGTATACGCCACCTCGCGAAGTGGTTAAGGCCACAACGCACTGCTCTTTAACAATTTAATCAGACAATCTGTGTGGGCACTCACAAGACCGTATCTTAACGATATAAAAAAGTCTTGAAGAGTGAACAACAGTAAATTCATTACGAATAAACAGTTACTAATTCTTTGAGCATCGCTGACGAGTTCAGCAAATCAAACAAATCTTAAATTGAAGAGTTTGATCATGGCTCAGATTGAACGCTGGCGGCAGGCCTAACACATGCAAGTCGAGCGGTAGCACAGGAGAGCTTGCTCTCTGGGTGACGAGCGGCGGACGGGTGAGTAATGTCTGGGAAACTGCCTGATGGAGGGGGATAACTACTGGAAACGGTAGCTAATACCGCATAACGTCTTCGGACCAAAGAGGGGGACCTTAGGGCCTCTCGCCATCGGATGTGCCCAGATGGGATTAGCTAGTAGGTGAGGTAATGGCTCACCTAGGCGACGATCCCTAGCTGGTCTGAGAGGATGACCAGCCACACTGGAACTGAGACACGGTCCAGACTCCTACGGGAGGCAGCAGTGGGGAATATTGCACAATGGGCGCAAGCCTGATGCAGCCATGCCGCGTGTGTGAAGAAGGCCTTCGGGTTGTAAAGCACTTTCAGCGGGGAGGAAGGCGATGAGGTTAATAACCTTATCGATTGACGTTACCCGCAGAAGAAGCACCGGCTAACTCCGTGCCAGCAGCCGCGGTAATACGGAGGGTGCAAGCGTTAATCGGAATGACTGGGCGTAAAGCGCACGCAGGCGGTCTGTTAAGTTGGATGTGAAATCCCCGGGCTTAACCTGGGAACTGCATTCAAAACTGACAGGCTAGAGTCTTGTAGAGGGGGGTAGAATTCCAGGTGTAGCGGTGAAATGCGTAGAGATCTGGAGGAATACCGGTGGCGAAGGCGGCCCCCTGGACAAAGACTGACGCTCAGGTGCGAAAGCGTGGGGAGCAAACAGGATTAGATACCCTGGTAGTCCACGCTGTAAACGATGTCGATTTGGAGGTTGTGCCCTTGAGGCGTGGCTTCCGGAGCTAACGCGTTAAATCGACCGCCTGGGGAGTACGGCCGCAAGGTTAAAACTCAAATGAATTGACGGGGGCCCGCACAAGCGGTGGAGCATGTGGTTTAATTCGATGCAACGCGAAGAACCTTACCTACTCTTGACATCCAGAGAACTTAGCAGAGATGCTTTGGTGCCTTCGGGAACTCTGAGACAGGTGCTGCATGGCTGTCGTCAGCTCGTGTTGTGAAATGTTGGGTTAAGTCCCGCAACGAGCGCAACCCTTATCCTTTGTTGCCAGCGATTCGGTCGGGAACTCAAAGGAGACTGCCGGTGATAAACCGGAGGAAGGTGGGGATGACGTCAAGTCATCATGGCCCTTACGAGTAGGGCTACACACGTGCTACAATGGCGTATACAAAGAGAAGCGACCTCGCGAGAGCAAGCGGACCTCATAAAGTACGTCGTAGTCCGGATTGGAGTCTGCAACTCGACTCCATGAAGTCGGAATCGCTAGTAATCGTAGATCAGAATGCTACGGTGAATACGTTCCCGGGCCTTGTACACACCGCCCGTCACACCATGGGAGTGGGTTGCAAAAGAAGTAGGTAGCTTAACCTTCGGGAGGGCGCTTACCACTTTGTGATTCATGACTGGGGTGAAGTCGTAACAAGGTAACCGTAGGGGAACCTGCGGTTGGATCACCTCCTTACCAAGAAGATGTGCGTTAAGTGAAGTGCTCACACAGATTGTCTGATGAAAATAACGAGCAGAAATACCTTAATAGGCTTGTAGCTCAGGTGGTTAGAGCGCACCCCTGATAAGGGTGAGGTCGGTGGTTCAAGTCCACTCAGGCCTACCAACTCTTCCGTGAGTGGTATCTAAGGTATCTGTAAGCAACGATGGGGTTATAGCTCAGCTGGGAGAGCGCCTGCCTTGCACGCAGGAGGTCTGCGGTTCGATCCCGCATAGCTCCACCATCACTACTCGCGCTATAGAAAACTTCAGAGTGTACCTGTTAGGGTGCACTGCGACGTTTTGCTCTTTAACAATCTGGAACAAGCTGAAAATTGAAACATGACAGCTGAACATGCATGACAGCCTTCGGGTGTGTCGTGGTGAGTCAGTCTGTCAATGAGTCTCTCAAATAATCGCAGCGCGACAGTGACTTTGATTTATCAAAGACATCTTCGGGTTGTGAGGTTAAGCGACTAAGCGTACACGGTGGATGCCTAGGCAGTCAGAGGCGATGAAGGGCGTGCTAATCTGCGATAAGCGTCGGTAAGCTGATATGAAGCGTTATACCCGACGATACCCGAATGGGGAAACCCAGTGTGTTTCGACACACTATCATTATGTGAATACATAGCATAATGAGGCGAACCGGGGGAACTGAAACATCTCAGTACCCCGAGGAAAAGAAATCAACCGAGATTCCCCCAGTAGCGGCGAGCGAACGGGGAGGAGCCCAGAACCTGAATCAGTTTGTGTGTTAGTGGAAGCGTCTGGAAAGTCGCACAGTAAAGGGTGATAGTCCCGTACACAAAAATGCACAAGGTGTGAGTTCGATGAGTAGGGCGGGACACGTGACATCCTGTCTGAATATGGGGGGACCATCCTCCAAGGCTAAATACTCCTGACTGACCGATAGTGAACCAGTACCGTGAGGGAAAGGCGAAAAGAACCCCGGCGAGGGGAGTGAAATAGAACCTGAAACCGTGTACGTACAAGCAGTGGGAGCCTACTCGTTAGGTGACTGCGTACCTTTTGTATAATGGGTCAGCGACTTATATTCTGTAGCAAGGTTAACCGAATAGGGGAGCCGCAGGGAAACCGAGTCTTAACTGGGCGTTAAGTTGCAGGGTATAGACCCGAAACCCGGTGATCTAGCCATGGGCAGGTTGAAGGTTGGGTAACACTAACTGGAGGACCGAACCGACTAATGTTGAAAAATTAGCGGATGACTTGTGGCTGGGGGTGAAAGGCCAATCAAACCGGGAGATAGCTGGTTCTCCCCGAAAGCTATTTAGGTAGCGCCTCGTGAACTCATCTTCGGGGGTAGAGCACTGTTTCGGCTAGGGGGTCATCCCGACTTACCAACCCGATGCAAACTCCGAATACCGAAGAATGTTATCACGGGAGACACACGGCGGGTGCTAACGTTCGTCGTGAAGAGGGAAACAACCCAGACCGCCAGCTAAGGTCCCAAAGTCATGGTTAAGTGGGAAACGATGTGGGAAGGCATAGACAGCCAGGATGTTGGCTTAGAAGCAGCCATCATTTAAAGAAAGCGTAATAGCTCACTGGTCGAGTCGGCCTGCGCGGAAGATGTAACGGGGCTAAACCATGCACCGAAGCTGCGGCAGCGACACTTAGGTGTTGTTGGGTAGGGGAGCGTTCTGTAAGCCGTCGAAGGTGGCCTGTGAGGGCTGCTGGAGGTATCAGAAGTGCGAATGCTGACATAAGTAACGATAATGCGGGTGAAAAACCCGCACGCCGGAAGACCAAGGGTTCCTGTCCAACGTTAATCGGGGCAGGGTGAGTCGACCCCTAAGGCGAGGCTGAAAAGCGTAGTCGATGGGAAACAGGTTAATATTCCTGTACTCGGTGTTACTGCGAAGGGGGGACGGAGAAAGCTAGGTTATCCGGGCGACGGTTGTCCCGGTTTAAGCGTGAAGGTGGATGACCTTGGTAAATCCGGGTCGTCATTAACACTGAGGCGTGATGACGAGTCACTACGGTGATGAAGTAACCGATGCTACGCTTCCAGGAAAAGCCTCTAAGCTCCAGGTAACATCAAATCGTACCCCAAACCGACACAGGTGGTCAGGTAGAGAATACTCAGGCGCTTGAGAGAACTCGGGTGAAGGAACTAGGCAAAATGGTGCCGTAACTTCGGGAGAAGGCACGCTGATGGTAAGTGAAGTGACGTGCTCACGGAGCTGAAATCAGTCGAAGATACCAGCTGGCTGCAACTGTTTAATAAAAACACAGCACTGTGCAAACACGAAAGTGGACGTATACGGTGTGACGCCTGCCCGGTGCCGGAAGGTTAATTGATGGGGTCAGCCGCAAGGCGAAGCTCTTGATCGAAGCCCCGGTAAACGGCGGCCGTAACTATAACGGTCCTAAGGTAGCGAAATTCCTTGTCGGGTAAGTTCCGACCTGCACGAATGGCGTAATGATGGCCAGGCTGTCTCCACCCGAGACTCAGTGAAATTGAACTCGCTGTGAAGATGCAGTGTACCCGCGGCAAGACGGAAAGACCCCGTGAACCTTTACTATAGCTTGACACTGAACCTTGAGCCTTGATGTGTAGGATAGGTGGGAGGCTTTGAAGCGTGGACGCCAGTCTGCGTGGAGCCGACCTTGAAATACCACCCTTTAATGTTTGATGTTCTAACGTGGGCCCGTAATCCGGGTTGCGGACAGTGTCTGGTGGGTAGTTTGACTGGGGCGGTCTCCTCCCAAAGCGTAACGGAGGAGCACGAAGGTTAGCTAATCCTGGTCGGACATCAGGAGGTTAGTGCAAAGGCATAAGCTAGCTTGACTGCGAGAGTGACAGCTCGAGCAGGTGCGAAAGCAGGTCTTAGTGATCCGGTGGTTCTGAATGGAAGGGCCATCGCTCAACGGATAAAAGGTACTCCGGGGATAACAGGCTGATACCGCCCAAGAGTTCATATCGACGGCGGTGTTTGGCACCTCGATGTCGGCTCATCACATCCTGGGGCTGAAGTAGGTCCCAAGGGTATGGCTGTTCGCCATTTAAAGTGGTACGCGAGCTGGGTTTAGAACGTCGTGAGACAGTTCGGTCCCTATCTGCCGTGGGCGTTGGAAGATTGAGAGGGGTTGCTCCTAGTACGAGAGGACCGGAGTGAACGCACCACTGGTGTTCGGGTTGTGATGCCAATTGCATTGCCCGGTAGCTAAGTGCGGAAGAGATAACCGCTGAAAGCATCTAAGCGGGAAACTTGCCTCGAGATGAGTCTTCCCTGGGCACTAGATGCCCCTGAAGGGCCGTTGAAGACGACGACGTAGATAGGCTGGGTGTGTAAGCGTAGCGATACGTTGAGCTAACCAGTACTAATGACCCGAGAGGCTTAACCTTACAACACCGAAGGTGTTTTAAAGACTCATAGAGAACGATATTCAGCTTGTTCAGAGATTGGTTCTGGTGGTTACGGAGATGACAAAGAGAAAGTCATGTAAAGTAACGGCTGGAATGAAACAGAATTTGCCTGGCGGCGATAGCGCGGTGGTCCCACCTGACCCCATGCCGAACTCAGAAGTGAAACGCCGTAGCGCCGATGGTAGTGTGGGGCTTCCCCATGTGAGAGTAGGGAACTGCCAGGCATCAAATTATACAGGTGCGCTGATATGGCTCAGTTGGTAGAGCGCACCCTTGGTAAGGGTGAGGTCCCCAGTTCGACTCTGGGTATCAGCACCAGTTACTTGGGTTAATGTTCGGTTTAAAAAAGAATTTACCTGGCGGCGATAGCGCGGTGGTCCCACCTGACCCCATGCCGAACTCAGAAGTGAAACGCCGTAGCGCCGATGGTAGTGTGGGGCTTCCCCATGTGAGAGTAGGGAACTGCCAGGTTTCAATTAAGATAAAAGGCCATCCTGTTAAGGATGGCCTTTTGTTTATTTCAGGATAGTAAACTCTTCATTTTACCTGAATAGACTCGCTTCTTCTTATTAAACAACCTCATAATAACGTCCTCGTTGTTGCTGCTTTATTAGTTCCCATTCTGACGGTATTGCAGAGTGTGGCGAGCACTGTCATTGTCTCCTCATTGGTGATGCTTTCGCTGATTATTGTCAGTTTCTACACGTCCATCAGCGGCATTTTAAAAGCAGAAATGTGCCCGCCTGAAGTTCGGGCGTTGGGCGTAGGCTTATCTTATGAGGTTGCTAATGCGCTGTTTGGTGGTTTGGCTGAGTATGTTGCACTTTCGCTGAAATCGTTTGGTATGGAAACAGCTTTCTTTTGGTACGTATCAGTGATGGGGGCGATTGCGTTTATTGTGTCATTGACGCTGCATCGCAGAGGGAAGGGAATGAAACTTTAGTTTTCAGACCGCTGCCATAACGCCTGGTCGGTAGTTGCACCGGCAGGCTCCCAAATGACAATAAAAAAACCTCGGCTTCCGAGGTTTTTTTAAAGCAGAGCACGGGTCTTAGAGAATACGGCTGATGAGTCGATCGATACGGATACGGCGCAGACGTCGTATCAGCTTGCGGACTTTCACGGGATATTGCGCAATGCTCTCCAGTTCCGTATAGCTTTGTACGACGTGAGTATGCGTCCTGATCGTGTCCAGTTCGTCCAGACGTTGCTGCAATAGAACCTTCTGAGGATCGTGAATCAGGATGGCATTTTCCAGATCCAGACGCCATGCGCGTGGGTTAAGGTTATTTCCCGTCAACAGTTGCCACTTGTCATCTACCCACATGCCTTTCAGATGGAAGCTGTTATCACCATCTTTCCATAGCCGTACAACAAGCTGCTGATTCTCAATGTAGCGTTCCAGACGACTCAGGAAACGGCGAAGGTTGATCTCATAGAGATACGGTAACGCGCCGATAATTTTAAAAGGCTGATCTTCTGGAATATAGAAATCGTTAGCGGTCTTATCTCCGATAATAATTTCTACTTTTTTACCGTCTCGTAATAGCCGGATGATATTTCTTACCAGCAGCGCTGGCAGGTTGAAATACGGGGTACAGATAACCACATGTTCATCAGCGCAATACATCAGGTGATGTATGGTCTTATTCAGCGGACTTTGTTTTCCTAACCCGACCAATGGCGTGACGGTTAATTCGTTCGCGTCTGTGCTGTGTTCCGGGGCTTGATAATTGGCAGTACGCAACGTTTGGCGGAACTGCTTAATATCATTTTTGATTTCCAGACTCTTGGGGCGATCGGTATGATCCAACCGCTGTACTGCCGGAGCCGATAGCATGGTCTGGATATATTGCACCATCGTATCGGCCAATGCCGGATTATGAATCAGCTGATAGCGGTCATAACGGTATTTCTGATGTTGGTGCAGATAAACATCATTTAGGCTGGCCCCGCTGTAGATAACTGTGTCATCGACAATGAATCCTTTCAGGTGCAGCACGCCCAATGCTTCGCGTGTGTTGACAGGAATGCCATAGATAGGGAAATGCGTGTCTGGATGTTTTTTCGCCATATCGCAATACCAGTCAGCATTGGTATTTTCTGCCGCTGCGCCGATTCTGCCGCGCTGAGCACGATGCCAGTCTACCAGAATGCGGACATCCAGCTCTGGGCACTGCCGTTTGGCTTCATAAATTGCGGATAGAACTCCCATGCCGCCGTCATCACGCTCAAGATATAACGCTACGATATAGATGCGTTTTTTAGCACTCAAAATGGCGTTGATCAGCGTCGTGCGGAAAAGCTCAGGCGAATGCAACGTCTGAATATCATCTGCGTTCTGAGGAATTCTGGGCAGTTGTGCAAGGTGCTGTTGGTATTTATTGCGTTTAAAATTTGACAGCATCACAGTGCGT
This sequence comes from Pectobacterium quasiaquaticum, assembly GCF_014946775.2. Lineage (NCBI taxonomy): Bacteria > Pseudomonadati > Pseudomonadota > Gammaproteobacteria > Enterobacterales > Pectobacteriaceae > Pectobacterium > Pectobacterium quasiaquaticum. Next base: position 911,575 of record NZ_CP065177.1, read on the forward strand.
TTCTTCTCTCATCAGTTTATACCCACCATACGTCGAGCTGCATTAGGGTATATGACCTTCTGGTCATTATCAAAAGTTAAGGAGTAGTCGAATGGGCGATAATACCATTACTTTCCGGCTGTTGTGAGTCTGTTTTGCCATTGAATCGATATCACAATTCCCGTTGCAAGAGCCATGTCACGTATTACTATCAATTCCTCAGCGGCAATTCCAGTGTCACAATTCCCTCTTCTAATTGTACGTCGATGTGAAAACCGAGCTTTTTGGACAGCTGGATCATGCCTTGATTATGCGGCATGGTGATGCCAGTCAAGCGGGAGAGACCATGTGCTTTGGCGTAATCAATCAGCTTTTCCAACAGGCGTCTGCCAAGGCCCAGCCCTTTTAGATCGGATCGCACCAGCACGGCAAATTCCGCATCCGTATTATCCGGATCGGAAATCGCACGCGTCACGCCAATAATCTCAGTCTCCTCACCGAGCTGGCGCACGGCAACGAATGCCATCTCACGATCGTAGTCAATTTGTGTCATATTGGCTAAGTCTTCGTGAGTAAATTCATTAATTTCGCTGAAATAACGGTAATACAGATCTTCTTTCGTCACTCTTGCAATGAACGAACTGAGCAGCGGTTCATCTTCCGGCAAAATGGGTCGGAACAGACAGCTATCACCATTTTTGAGGGTAACTGTTTCTTCCAACTCGTGTGGATAAGGGCGGATTGCCAGCCTTGACTGCGGATCGCCACTGAACGGCGTCAGATGTAGCGTGACATCCAGCAGCGTAAAGGTGTCCCCAGACGCCAGCAGAGGATGAATGTCTAACCGGGAAATTTCAGGGCAGTCGAGAATCAGGTTGGAAACCTGAACCAGCAAGCGGCTGAGCGCGGGAATGTCCAGCGGACGCAGCGCGCTGTATTCCCGAATTTTGCCGCCTTTCACCGCTTGCAGCACCAAATAACGGGCCAGCGTCATATTTAGCGGAGGCAGGGCGACGGCAGCTTGTTTTTCTCGCCACTCAACGCCGCCTTCTCCTAGCATAATCAGCGGACCGAAAACGGGATCCTGCTCGACGGCAATCCTAAGCTCCTGCGCACCAGCGCGATTTGCCATGCTCTGCACGAGCAGACCGTAAATGCGTGCCTGTGGGTAGGTGCGCTTCACTCGGTCAAGAATGGCATCTGCCGCCTGCTGGACTTCTCTGGCGGTTCGCAGGTATAGCATGACGCCCTGAACTTCCGATTTATGCGGAATATCTGGCGATCTCAGCTTAATCGCGACCGGATAGCCAATTTGTTCGGCGATATGGACGGCTTCTGCGCTATCGCCAGCAATCCAAGTAGGTAACGTATCCAAACCGTAGGCTTGCAGGATCGGCTGAACTTCATGCGTGTCGAGCTGCGTCACGCCGTCTGACAGCGCCTGATGAATCAGCGCATGTGCCTGACTGGCGTTGATGCCTAAATTGAGCGGCAGCGCTGGGGTTTCCTTTAGCTGTTTCTGATTACGTCGATATTCGACGGTATGCATAAATGCCGTGACCGCGCCTTCCGGTGTGCGATAGGTCGGAATGCCAGCGTCGTTAAACAAACGTCGCGCTTCCTGCGAGGAAAATTCGCCGCACCAGTTGGTCAGTAGCGTAATTCTTTTCCCACGCGGATGCTGTTGGAAGAGCGTGATCAACTGAGATGCGCTATCGGTGCCGGGAGCCGCGGCGCTGGGCGCGTGAATGATTAATAGTGCATCGACTTCATCGCTGTCCAGTAATACTGAAACCGCTGCCAGATAGCGAGCCGCAGTCGCGTCATCACGTAGATCGAGCGGATTGCCGATCGTGACGGTCGGCGGTAGCGCGTCCTGTAGCGCTTGTCGGGTCGCCTCGCTGAGCTGTGCCAGCTTTCCTTGTCGGCTGAGGAGCTGATCCAGCGCCTGTGCAGCGGGCGATGCGCCATTGCTTACTAGCATCAAGCGTTCACCGCGTAGCGGCCGCAGGTGGCTTAAGGTTTCCACCGCGGAAAAAAGCTCATGCGTATCTCGTACCCGCAGTAAGCCTGCGCGTTGAATTGCCGCGTCATAGGCGGCATCCAGGCCGTGGCGCTGGTCATTCAGCAACTGCTGTGCCTGCTGGCTGCGCCCGCTTTTTATCACCAGTATTGGTTTATTCCGGGATGCGCTACGAGAAGCGGAAAGAAAGCGGCGCGCATCGCTGATGTGTTCCAGATGCAGCAGAATCGCACTGGTTTTGCCATCGCGTGCCAGAAAATCTAACAGGTCGTCGACATCGATATCCAGACTGTCGCCCAGAGCGATAAAATAGGAAAAACCAATGCCGCGCTGCTGCGCCCAGTCCAGTATCGTGTTGGACACAGCGGCCGACTGCGAAATGAATGCCAGCTTGCCTTTCATAATCGGTACAGGGGAGAAACTGGCATTCAGGCCTTGCCAAGGCGCGAGTAGCCCGAGGCTATTAGGGCCAAGCAGACGCATGTGGTAGCGTGCAGCGCAGGCCTTTAATTCGCTGAACTGGGTCGGTGGTGCGGAGAGGATGATGACCGTTTTGCAGCCTTTCTGGCCCAGATCGTCTAACAGCGTGAGATTACGGCTGGCGTTGGTGCAAATCACGGCAAGGTCGGGCGTCATGGGCAGGCTGGCAACAGTCGGATAGGCCAGCACGCCGCAGACGGCACGATACTTCGGTGTAACAGGCAGCACGGGGCCGCTGAAATGGCCGTCCAACAAATTTTTCATCATCAGAAAACCGGCTCTTCCCAGTTTTTCGGACGCGCCGAGAACGGCGATAGACTTAGGGCGTAGCAGTGCTTCCAATCCGCGCTGGCTCATGCGTCACTCCTTCACATTAATCCCCTTTGATACTAAACGCTTTCTGCCGGTTGTGCTGTGACGGTGGGTAAACTTTCTCGCAAGCTGTGGTGTGATTTCCCCGCCAGATAGTGTCGCCGGAAACGATCAAAATGCTGGGATAGCGCGTCGGCCGCGACGATATCCCCCGCCTGTGCGAGCAGGGCGATGGCAATTTCGGCGGTGCAGTGCTGTCCTGCGCTGCTGGCTTCACGCAGTTGATAGCGGGAAAGTGCCTCTACATTCAGCGACAGGATCGGCAGGTTGTCCAGATAGGGACTTTTACGGAACATTTTACGCGCTTCCGGCCAGGTCCCGTCGAGCAAAACAAACAGGGCGGGCTTTTCCGTTACGGGAAGTTGGTGAAACACCTGACGTCCTTCTTCCGCAGCATCGGCAAGGAAAACCAGATACGGCTGAATGTCTGGGTTTTGTAGGGTCGCAAGCAACTCGGGATCGGGCTCGGTGCGTGACCAGCGAAACGCCAGCGTTTCGGGAAGAATATCGGCGATAAGACGTCCGGTATTGCTCGGCTTTAACGGTTCGGTATCAAACATGATCAGACAGACGCGGCTGCGGGATTGCTGCGCCTGAATGGTATGGCACAGGCAGTTGGTTGCGGGTAATAAACACTGCTGGCAGCGTACTACGCGGCAACCGCGGGCGCGGAACGGTTTGGTGGACTGCTCAAGACGTTGCTGGCGCAGGCGGAGTACGGCATTGTCCGTGAGGGGACGGTTAACCGTTAAAGGATGGTTGATCATGAAATAGATGACGCCATGAGATTCTGCAACGAATCGGCTTCTTTCTCATCATTGAGAAGCTGATTCAGAAAGGCAACATTCTAATCGACAGGCGGGTTGACCAAAAGGGTAGGAGGCAATAATACCTGCTATCCTACCCTAATTCTCTACAGTGATTCGTCCAGCCAGCTCTCAAACTGTGCTTTTGGTAGCGCACCGTTGAGGATATCGGCCATCTGACCCTGTTTGAAGATCATGAGGGTTGGAATACTGCGGATACGGAAACGTGCGCTGAGTGCCGGTTCGGCTTCGGTATTGACCTTAATAAAGCGGATTTTCCCGCTACGCTCCTGCGCGACGTTTTCAAACACCGGGGCGAAGTTGACGCAGGGGCCACACCAGGGCGCCCAGAAATCGATTACGACGGGAAGATCGTCCTGTAACAGCTTATCGAGCGTCGCTTCTGTTGCATTGGTAACGTCACCGCTGAATAAGGTTTCTCCGCAACGACCACACTTTGCATGGTCATCAACACGCTCTTCTGGCAGGCGATTGGTTGTTTGGCAAGATCCACATACCGTATTCATAACAGGGCCTCAGATAAAAGGGCTAAAATAAAGATGTCGCTGATAAAATGCGCGCAATGCGGCATTGGAAAGTCAACGTCATGTTGCTTAAGCGTGAATAAATTATGGTGGGGAGACATTATGGCAACAACGTGGTTTGCCCAATAGCTACAATAGCTTCTGACTGTTAGCGCTCTTTTACCACAAGCGTGTGGCTAAGCGGGTGTACATAAGGTAATCTTCGCGCCCAGCGCGTAGGTGGAGAGAACAATGAGCGATTCATTCAATAGTAAAAGCGGCAAAGTCCGTGTGATGTACGTCCGTAGTGATGATGAGGGCGAGAAAGAGAATAAAAACAAGCGCCCAACTGACAAAGATCGCCGTGGCGATCGGCGTGATGGCGGTGGCTCTCGCGATCAACGCGAAAAGCCGAAGCATCCCCGCGACGTTAACCCGCGCTATGCCCGGGAAAATCCGTCCCGTGACGGCGATAGCAATGCTAAGTCGCCGTGGGGCAATAAAGATCGTAATGAACGCAGTGGTGATAAGCCTCGCCGGCCGCGCGGTGAAGAGACGGGAGGGTATGAATCCCCGTGGAAAACCGTGTCTCGTGCGCCAAGCGATAGCGAAACGCCGGACCATGGCGGTATCACAGGCAAGAGCCATATCGATCCTGAGCAACTGCGTCGCCAGCGTCAGGAAGAAACACGTGTCTACGGCGAAAATGCCTGTCAGGCGCTGTTTAAAAACCGTTCTGAGGTGATCGTTCGTGCCTGGTTCCTGCAAGAAGTGACACCGCGTTTCCGCGATGCACTGCGCTGGATGGCGGCAAACCGCAAGGCTTACCACGTTGTGGAAGAGGACGAGCTGATTAAGGCTTCCGGCACTGAGCACCACGGCGGTGTCTGCTTCCTGATTAAAAAGCGTCAGGGACTGGATGTGCGTGAGTACCTGAAAACGGCTGGCGAGCAAGACTGTGTACTGGCGCTGGAAGATGTGGGTAACCCGCACAACCTCGGCGGCATTATGCGCAGCTGCGCGCATTTCGGCGTGAAAGGTATTCTGGTGCAGGATGCGGCGCTGCTGGAATCCGGCGCGGCCGTGCGTACGGCAGAAGGTGGTGCGGAACACGTTAAAGCGATTAACGCTGACGATTTCCTGTCCGTGCTGACAGAGTTCCGTAACGCAGGTTATACCATCGTGACCACCTCCAGCCATAAAGGTACGGCATTGTCGCAAGCGACGCTTCCGGCGAAAACTGTGATCGTGCTGGGTCAGGAAGGCGATGGTCTGTCTGATAGCGCCTGGCAACAGGGGGACGTAAAAGTCTCTATCGGCGGTACCGGTAAGGTGGAAAGCCTGAATATTTCGGTCGCAACGGGCATTTTGCTGTCCGAGTGGTGGCGACAGAATCAGGCCTGATATCACGCATCGACGCACAGGGAGAATTGGCTCCCTGAGTCGGTGTAACCACGGATGAGAGGACGATTGATGAAGCAGAAAGTTATCGCGGTATCGTTGCTGTTGGGTACATTGCTGGTAAGCGGTTGCCATTCGCTGCCGCACTCGTCCGTTGCCGCTACGTCAGCCGCTGATGCGTGTCAGATTGGTGATAAGCAGGTGCAGACCACGCTTTATTTTGGTTTGAATCGTCCTGCTGGTCCAGTGATTTCAGAGGCTGAGTGGAAAGCGTTTTTGGATGGTGACGTTACGCCACGCTTTAAAGAAGGCCTGACGGTGTTTGATGCCAAAGGGCAATGGCTGGGGAACGATGGCGTGGTTGCCCGAGAGAACAGCAAGGCGCTGATGTTGATTCACGGTGCTGATAAAGAGCGTGATATTGAAGCGCTGCGCACCACCTACAAATCACGTTTCGCGCAGGAATCCGTCATGCGGATTGATGCTCCCGTCTGCGTCGCTTTCTGATTCATATAGTTTGTAATCCCATAGACAGAACAAGAACGGTGATAATGGGATAGAAGAGTAAAGCGTTTGCGCCATGGACAAAAACGTCAGGAACGTTTTTGAACGTCGCTTACGACGGCCCTAAAAGGGTGAATCTCAGGGATGAGATTCATATCTGCGCAACCCGAGCGTTCACTTTGGACAGCAGTGTGCCGATACCTTTGATAATCAGCGGTAAATGCGCCAGTGCTGCAAAATGCCGATCAGCGCAGAAATAAAGACGATAGGGCAGAGCACGTTGAGGAAGATAAAGGAAAGCCCTTGTGCGTTCATCCCGCCGAACACAAAATCGGTCCCTTGATTGGCAAAAGATAATAGCTTTTCAAACAAACCAGCAAAGGCGCTAATCGCGTTAAGCCCGATGCTGGAATGCAAAAGGAAATAGGCCAGCAAAATTTCAATCACCAGCAGTTGTACAATAAAGCGCAGTCGGATGCGTTTTCTGTCGTGACTGACGAGCAGTGCCAGCAAAAAAATGGCTGCCGTTGCCAAAATGAAATGTAAAACCTGTGACATAGAAGAACCACGTAATCCCCGAATAAAAGAGGCGCATTGTAATCGGAATGTGAAAATATGTTCATCCCGAATCTGTAAATCCTTATTCACTACCGCGCTATAAGAAGGGGGAGTGTATTTGAGTCATCAGGGGTCGGTGGGAAGGGTAAAAGAGGCTTCCCCTTCGGCCAGTTGCTGGCGGAAGGGGACAGAAAGCTTACGGTGAGTTAGTGCGCCCCACCGCCTCCACCGCCAGTGGTAAAGGGCGGTTTAGCGAACCAGACCAGCACCAGCAGGACCAGAAAGACGGCCGCTGCGGCCCAGAAGATTTCGTTGGCAGAAATAATCAGTCCCTGTGCGGTAATCTGCTCTGCGATGTAGGCTGAGGCCTGCGTTTGGCTCATCCCCATTGCCTGAAGCTGCTGGTACGTTTCCTGCGCGATCGGATTATAGGGCGTGATAGATTCCGTCAGGTGCGCATGGTGTAGCGATTCGCGCTGCGTCCAGAGCGTGGTGGTCAGCGACGTTCCGATTGAGCCCGCCAGCGTACGCGCAAAGTTCGATAGGCTCGATGCTGCCGCCAAACGTTCCGGCGGAAGCCCAGACAGCGTGATGGTCGTCAGCGGCATGAAGAAGCAAGCGACGGCAAACCCCTGAACAAACTGCGGCCAGGCCGATGCGCCGAAATCCATGCCCGGCTCAAAGGTGTACGCGCGCCAGTAAAAGCAGACGGCGTACATGATAAAGCTGAACGTCACCAGTTTGCGCATGTCCAGACGCGGCGCGAATCGACCGATGATCGGCGACAGCACCACCGGCATCAACCCAACGGGGGCGGATGCCAGCCCCGCCCAGGTGGCGGTATAGCCATACACCTCCTGCAACAGTTGCGGCAAGAGCACGATCGCCCCGAAGTAAAACATGTAGGCTAGGCTGATACACAGACAGCCAATGGTGAAGTTGCGCGATTTAAACAGCGATAAATCCACCACTGGGTGGTCGTCGGTTAGCTCCCAGACAATCAGGAACGCGATTGCAATCACCGCCACCACGGTTAGGGTGATGATTTCCGTCGAGTTAAACCAGTCCAGTTCTTTTCCGCGGTCGAGCATCATCTGGAGGCTACCGATACCGACAACCAACAATGCCAGCCCGATGGTATCGATGGGTTTGATCTCGGTTTTGGTTTCTCGCCCGCGCAGCGTTTGCATGGCAATAAATACCACGGCGATGCCGAGCGGAACGTTGATGAAGAATATCCAGCCCCAGTGATAGTTGTCGCTAATCCAGCCGCCCAGAATCGGGCCACAGATCGGCGCGACGACCACGGTCATCGACCATAGCGCCAGAGCGATGCTGCGTTTTGCAGGAGGATAATTGCTGAGCAACAAACTCTGTGACAGCGGGATCAGCGGCCCAGCGACAATCCCCTGCAACACGCGGGAGAAAATCAGCATTTCCAGGCTGGTGGATATTCCGCATAGCCAGGACGTCAGAGCGAAGAGTGCCGTTGACCACAAAAACAGGCGGACTTCCCCAAACCGTTTGGCCAGCCAGCCGGTAATAGGAATAGAGATGGCGTTGGCGACCCCGAACGAGGTGATGACCCACGTTCCCTGTGAGTTGGACGCACCCAGATTACCGGCGATGGTCGGAATAGCGACGTTGGCGATGGTAGAGTCCAGCACCTGCATAAACGTTGCCAGCGACAGAGCAACGGTCATCCAGGCCAGACTCGCGCCTTTAAGCGGTTCTCTCTGCACGTTTCTCTCCTGCCCGCTTAACCGGCATTCGCCTGAATAATGGCGCTGATTTCCTGATTAACAGGCGTGAGATCCAACGTCAGCGCATCACTTTGGTAGGCCGGCGTGGTGCGTGAGGTTTCCGCTAACGCGCTGCCTTCGGTATTGGCGGTATCGACATTAACCAGCGCGGACAGACCGATACGCAACGGATGTTCGGCGATCTGTTTCGGATCGATCTCAATACGTACGGGCAGGCGCTGCACAACCTTGATCCAGTTGCCCGTCGCGTTCTGCGCTGGCAGCAGAGAGAACGCGCTACCGGTACCCATATCGAGACCGACCACTTTTCCCTGATACACGACGTCGTCACCGTAGATATCCGCGATCACGGTAGCCGGTTGGCCGATACGCATATTGGCTAACTGTGTCTCTTTGAAGTTCGCATCGACCCACAGGTGATTGGCAGGAACGACGGCCATCAGCGCTGATGTCGAAGAGATACGCGCCCCAATCTGCACGCTGCGGCGTGAGACATAGCCGTCGAGCGGGCTGACGATTTTGGTACGCTGTAGCGCCAGCCAGGCATCGCGCATTTCTACGGAGGCTTGCTGTATGGCGGGTTGCTTCTCAAGCGGCGTATCCAGAATCATTGCCTGATTCGCCTGATATTGCTGTCTGGCGACTTCCAGTGCGGCTTTGGCGGTTGCGACGGCATCACGAGCATGCTGCACTTCTTCACGCCCGATAGCATTAGCGCTGCCGAGTGCTTCCCGGCGGCTCAAGTCACTTTGCGCCTTGTTCAGCTCGGTTTGGCGCAACTCAATATTGGCCTGATACTGCTTACTGTTGATGATCAACTGGTGCGTCTGGCGGACGCTGTTGGCCAACCCGGTTTTCGCGCGTTCAAACGCCTGCTGGGCATCGGTCGGATCTAACTCCACCAGCACCTGTCCCTGCTTAACAAAATCGGTATTGTCGACGTTAACATGGGTGACGCTGCCGCTGACCTGCGCCATGATCTGAATCTGATTCCCTGCGACGTAGGCGTCGTCGGTGCTTTGGTGGTGTCTGAGCACTAGGAACCAGTAAACCAACCAGGCACAGCCCAGCACGACGAAAATAAACGTCAGCAGTGATAACACGCGCTTGCGCTGCTGTTTTTTATTTTTCTGTGGCGTCTGTGGCACCCGATTTTCCACACTTTCACTCATGGTATTTTCTCTCTTTTTATTTTCTTTGTATCGGCTATCGCACCAGACAGAACAGTCTGGCGATAGTCGCAATGAATTCATTTTGCTGTGCGGCCTGGGGGGCTTAAGGTCGCTAGCCCAGAGCGTGAGATTGCCGTTTTGCTAAGCCGCATACCGCGGTTGCGGAGAAGCCATGCTTAATTTTCGCAGCAAAACGCCTCCACCCGATACATAAGCATCGGGTCATTCCGAGTGGAAAGGTGCTGACTATTGTTTTTTGTTGTTTTTTCTGTTATTCGTTGACTGACTCGTCCATCTCATCCAGCCGGACCAGCAGCTTTCTCATCAGGCTTTCGAGCTGTTTTTGCTCACCAGATTCAAGCACGGAGCAAAGCACATGGAGGCTATGGTGCTGCGGTGGAATCAGTTGACCAAGAAATGCTTTACCTTCTTCTGTCAGATGCAGATGTAGGCAGCGTCTGTCACTACTGCTTTCACGCCGTTCAATCCAGCCTCTTTTTTCCAGATCGTCGGCAATGCGCGTCGCGTTAGTGCGTGACGATCCCAGTGCGGCACTGAGTTCAGAGGGCTGAATGCTATAAGACTCTTGAGATTCCAGTGTCAGCAATGCCATGAAGAGGGTTTCATTGATGCCCTGTTCTTTCAGAATTCGGTTTCTGTGTTCCAGGATTTTGCCCTGTACGTGCATGAATAAACGCAGCAATAGCACTTCCTGACGCGGGAAGTCGGGCTTACGCGAAGCACGCAGGTCGAGCATTTGTTCTATAGGAGTGAATGAACTGTCCATTTTTTATATAAACCTCATTAATCACGGAATGCATAGTAACTAATGTTACTAACTGGGTAAACGGCATTAAGGTGGGAAATTGTGCTTATTTCTGTGACAGAAAGTAAGCGGAGAATCGCTTAAAATGAAGATTATTCACCGATTACTTTATTTAAATCAAAATGTTAGTTGATAATTCGCACGACGGATTCAAAGCAGTTTAAAGGTAATGCCGTAGCAGAGCGCGCCCAGTAACGTTGATAAGACGATACTGCGGGTTTTATAAAAACAGGCGGTCAGCGTAATGAATCCTACCAGCGTTGGCAGCAGCTTTTCACGATGCGCGAGAATATCCGGCACGCTGGAAACAATCAGCAGCGCACAAATGGAAGCAATGCCGATGCTATCAAGCAACAGCGCTTTTTTGCCGCGTTGCAGTGAACCGGAAGCGCGTGAGGCGCTCAGCCGCAGAGGCAGATAGCGGAAGAGGTAGTTCACCAAGCCGACAATCAGCCCGATAAGAATGACTTCTGTACTCATGCGTTCACCTGTGGCGTGGCAGGATTCACCAGCGAAGCCAGACAGCCGCTTAGAATGCCGAACAGTATTGCGGCTGGGATGGAGGACAGCAGCAGGCCAAGCAGCGCGCCGCCGAGCGCGCAGGCGACGACCAGACTCTGTTTCCGCCTGAAGGACGCGAGTAAAAAACTCAGGAACAGTGCGGGCAGCATAAAAGACAGCGCCGCTTCAACGGCAGGGTAATCATTCAACGGGCCGTTACCGAACACGGCTCCGATCACCGTGCCGAGCACCCATGAGAGCCAGGCAAGCAGCGACACGCCCATCATCCACTCTTCTGACCAGCGGCGGTTATCTTTCGCCAGTCGGGTGGCGGCTGCAGCAAAGACTTCGTCCGTCAGGCCGAACGCCCACAGCGCGGTTTTTCGGGTCGGTAGTCGCTGCGCAATACGATGCCGTAAAGCAGGACCATACAGCACATGGCGGACATCCATCGCCATGACGGTCAATGCTGCCACCCAGATGGACATGCCTGCGCTGAGCAGGGCGGTGATGACGAACTGGCTGGCTCCAGCGTAAATGATGCAAGAAAGGAAAATGCCTTCCAGCGGGGTAAAACCTAGCTTGACGGCGTTCATACCAAACGCGAATGCTACGGGCATGTAGCCGATAACAATCGGCAGGCTGTCAAATACGCCTTCGCTAAAAGACGCAGATTTTGTTGGTGCAGATGAGGTTAATGTCTTCACTGGCTTGATATGTTTTGTTCTTAAAGGAAATTAACCGATAACACTAGCAAAGCATCACCGGAATTTCACGTTATTACGTAACTGGCGTGATGGTTTTTGACGAAATGGTATCGGGTGTAATTTTCTCGCGAGAAACTGTCTCAAATAAGACAGTCTCACGCGAGTGTGTTGCAAATACGAAGGTCTACAGCGCTGCCATCTCGTCCTGTGTCTCATGATGATGGCTTCGCCACCACACCAGCAGATTCAACAGGCTGATAATGCCGCCCGCGGCACAAACCCCGAGCCAGCCCCACTGCTGGTAAGCCGAGGCGGAAAGGAGCGATCCCAGCGCGCCGCCGATAAAATAGCTGGTCATATAACCTGCCGTCAGGCGATTACGCGCTTCGGGCATCATACGGTAGATCACACTCTGGTTGGTCACGTGTACGCCCTGAACCGCCAGATCCAGCACGATAATACCAATGAGCAGCGCCGCAACGGAATGAATACCGAGCGCGATAAAGCCCCATGACAGCAAAAGTAGGATAATCCCCACGCTGGTGGTCGGTTTGGCTTTGCCCTGATCGACTAAACGCCCAGCGCGTGATGCAGCTAAAGCTCCGGCCGCACCGACCAGTCCAAACAGGCCGATAACGCCTTCGGAATAGCCGTATGGCGGAGAGGCCAGCAGGAAGGCCATTGACGTCCATAGAATGCTGAAATTGGCAAAGGACAGGCAGCCCAGGATGGCACGCGTGCGCAGCAGCGGAGTGGCAGAGAACAGGCGGAAGATTGAGACGAGCAACTGCGGATAGTTCAGCGTATTTTGCTGAGGAATACGCGGCAATGCCCGCCACAGAACCAGCGCCATGATGACCATCAGCGTGCTGGCAACCCAGTACACGGTGCGCCAGTCACCGAGTGAAGCAAGCGCACCCGCGACGGTACGCGCCAGCAGAATCCCCAGCAGCAGACCACTCATAATCGTGCCAACGACTTTACCGCGCGTTTCCGGCGTCGCCAGCGTCGCGGCGAGAGGCACCAGCAGCTGTGCGACAACGGAGAACAGCCCGGTCAATGCCGTACCGGCAATCATGATCCAGAGCGTGGGGGCAGAGGCGGTGATCAGCATCCCAGCCGCGGCGAGTAGCGTCATGCCGACAATCAGCGTTCGGCGTTCAAACATATCCCCCAGCGGCACCAAAAATAGCAGGCCGACGGCATAACCCAGCTGTGCGGCGGTGACAATGAACCCTGCCTGATTAACGGAAAGCGCAAAGACTCTGGCAATGGTCTCCAGCAGCGGCTGGGCATAATAGTTACTGGCGACGGCAAGACCGGTCGCGACAGACATAATCAGGGTCAAAGACAGGCTAAGCCCCGGTTGCGGCTGGGGTGATACAGATTGTTGCTGAAGAGACATAGTGTGAACGTTAATATGATGTTAAAAGCAGAGGGTATATAGTATCCGGCAGAGCCTAATGAGATACCAGAATATCTTTACGCTGCTTAAGTTTGTTTTGTTTTTCCTGAGATTGATTTAGCTTATCGCCAAAGTCATAACATTATCGACAGGGGACATTATGTTTAAGCATTATCAGATATTTAAGAAAAAAAGCGTTGCAGTGTTAATGGGATGTGCACTTCTGCCCGCAGCAGCGCTGTGGTCGATGGGCGCGCAGGCGGTTACGGCCGTCTACGTCTCTGCTGCCACTGACGGCGCAATCGATGCCTACACACTCAACATGCAAAGCGGCGAATTAACCGCTATTGGGAAAGCTGCCGCTGGCGCGAAAGTGATGCCGATGGCGATTAGCCCAGATAAATCCTTCCTCTATGCCGCGACGCGCGGCATTCCTTACTCGGCGGTTAGCTATAAAATCGATCCTAAAAGCGGCGTGCTGAGCCCGTTAGGCAAAGCGGAATTGCCGGACAGCATGGCCTACATCTCGACGGACCGAACTGGAAAGTGGCTGTTCAGCGCCTCGTACGGCGGAAATAAAGTCGCCGTTAATGGCATTGATAACGATGGCAAAGTGAACGCGAGTGTCGTCACCGTGGTGCCGACAGGTGAGAAGGCACACAGTATTATTGCCGACCGCAAAAATAAATTCGTTTTTGCCAGCAATCTGGGCAGCGACCAAATCGTACAGTTCCGGTTTGATGCGAAAACCGGCACGCTGACGCCAAATGAACCGGCAGAAATTACGCTGCCTAAAGGAAACGGACCGCGCCATCTGGTGTTATCGCCAGATAATAAAACGCTCTACGTGAGCAATGAACTGTCCGGCAAAGTCGCGCGTCTAGCGTTGAATGAAAATACAGGGCAGCTCACGCTGTTGGATTACACGGACACCGTGCCGGCCGATGCAGGGATGCGAGCGGGAACTGTTACGCCAGATAAAAATAGCACTGACAGCCGTCCACAGATATGGAGCGCCGATTTACGTTTGACGCCAAATGGAAAATTCCTGTACGTATCGGAACGCACCAAAAGCACGATTGCGCTGCTGCGGGTAGAACCGAAAACCGGGCAGTTGCAATACATTACGCGCTACCCGACGGAAACGCAGCCGCGCGGCATTCAGATCGATCCAAGCGGGAAATTCCTGATCGCCAGCGGCGAAAAATCGACGTCGCTGTCGGTGTATCGCATCAATCAGGATAACGGGGATTTAGTGCGAGTAGGGCAATTTCCGACAGGAAAAGGCGCGAACTGGGTCGAAATCGTTAACCTGCCGTAATTATCGCCCATCAATGAAAAACGCCCCTTTCCTGTGAAAGGGGCGTTCGTCTACCGGTGATTATTTCGCGGCATCGGCAGCGGTTTTCACCCAGCCGTCAAACAGCTGCTGGTGTGTTTTGATCCAGCCATCAACATGACGTTCGATATCCTTCTGTGAACCCTGACCTTTGTGCATACGTAGGTTCTGCGCATTCACATCCGCAATCGGCAGCTTCATGATAGCGAACAGCTTCGCCGCTGCTGGGTTTTTCTCGGCCCAGGCTTTATTCGCGGCAATCTTCATCGTGTTAACGGGGAAGCCATAGTCGGCACCGTTTGGCAGCTTGGTGCTGACATCTTTCATTTCACCCGGTTGAGAAGAGAAAGGTACCTGCAACCAGACTACGTCACGCCCCGGTACCAGCACATCACTCACCCAGTACGGCGTCCAGGTGTAGTACAGAATCGGCTTGCCTTCTTTATAACGGGTGATGGTATCGGCAATCATCGCCGCATAGTTACCCTGATTATGTTCTACCGTGTTGGTTAAGCCATAGGCAGGCAGGTGATGATTAATCGCCGCTTCACATCCCCAGCCCGGCGTACAGCCCGTCAGATCGGCTTTGCCGTTGCCATTGGTATCAAACAGCTTGGCGATTTTCGGATCTTTTAGCTGTGCAATATTGGTAATTTTGTATTTATCAGCCGTTTTCTTATCGATCAGATAACCCTGTGCAGCACCGGAGACATATTCACCCTGACGGTAGAATTTCGCGTCCCCGCCAGCGGCTTTGTACTGATCGGCGTGCAGCGGATCCCAGTTCACGGCGATAAACGTCGCATCGCCGGAGGCAATTGAGGTGTAGGCCACGTTGTAGTCCACTTCACGGGGGGATTGGACGTCATAGCCCAGTTTTTCCAACGCGCGGCTGACCAGCAGCGTCTGGAACGTTTCTTCGGAGATGGTGCTTTGCACCGGAATAACGGAGATACCTTTACCAGGTTGCGCGGTGTCTGCGGCGTAAACCTGCGTACTCAACAGGGCGGTAGTCAGGGCGGTGGCCCAAAGTGTGGTGTTACGCATCATGATTCCCTCTGTTTTTATCGTGCGTTATTGCTTGATGAAAGGACGGGTCAACAGGCCAATCGGGCCGCTGGTGTACCAGCTTTTGTTACCCTTGCTGCGGCGATCGCGTCCCAGAGATTGGGTAAGGCGGTCAAGAATAATCGCCAGAATGACGATCCCGACACCACCGACGGCAGCCAGACCCATATCCAGACGACCAATACCGCGCAGTACCATCTGACCCAAACCGCCTACGGCGATCATCGAGGCGATAACCACCATCGACAGCGCCAGCATCAGCGTCTGGTTAACACCGGCCATGATGGTCGGCATGGCCAGCGGGAGCTGAACCTTAAGCAGCATCTGGCGCGGGCTGGCGCCGAATGACTCGGCGGCTTCGATCAAATCGGCCGGCACCTGACGAATACCCAGAATCGTTAAGCGAATAATTGGCGGCAGGGCAAAGATTATCGTCACCACGACGCCCGGCACGTTACCGATACCGAACAGCATGACGATAGGCACTAAATAAACGAACGCGGGCGTCGTCTGCATGGCATCCAACAGTGGCCGAATGAACTTTGCGGCCCGTTCGCTACGTGCGAGCCAGATCCCAACGGGGAGCCCGATGAGCACGCAGAAGAACAGCGCAGTCAGTACCAGCGCTAACGTGATCATGGCCTGCGACCAGGCACCAATCGCACCAATCACAATGAGAGACAACAGGGTAGCCACGCCCATGCCGAGGCTGGACATCTGCCAGGCAAGCAGCGAAAACACCAGAATAGCGATCGGCGCGGGCATACCCAACAGAAACTGCTGGAAGCCGCCCAGAATAAAATCAACCGGGACGCGAACGCCCTGGAAGATCGGTCTGAAGTGCAGCACAACCCAGTCGATGCCGTGGGTGACCCAACTGTCCAGCGGGATCAGCGTGTCTTTAAACGGATCGAGCAGGTTGAAATGCTCGGGCGTCGCAGGTGCGGCGTTATTCAGCCAGTCACTGCCGGATTGCGCCGCCTGATGGGCGGCATCGGCGGAACCATCGGGAGCCGGTGCGGTGCTCCAGGCATCGCTGCCGTTAGCCGGTGCATCCTGAGCGGGCGCGCCGGTGGACCAAGGGTCACTCTGTGCAGCACTGTCAGGCGTAGCACCATCATTCGCTGGTGCAGAATCGGCTGGTGCGTTTTGCGAGCTGGCCGCCCACGGATCGTTTTGCTGTGCGCCATTGGCCTGTTCAGGGGCTGCGTTTTGATCGGTTGGCTGATGTTGTGCCGTGGTGTTATCCCACGGATTTGATGTTGATTTACTCATTGGTCACTCCTTCCTTATCCAGTGCCTGTAGCAACATTCCTTTGGAAATGATGCCAATGTACTCATGATTTTCGCCGACGACAGGAACGGCACAGGGAGCCTGTGCGACCTGAGAAATCAGCTCGTTGAGTGACATATCTGCGGGCACTGGAACAGGTTCGGGCAGTAACGCCTGTTCCAGCGGCTGCTGTTCTTTCAACGCCTGCTTCAGTGAATCAATAGACACGATGCCAATGAAACGTTTTCCACCTTCCAGCACGTAGCCGTAATCACGGTCTTCATCCTGAAGGATTTTCAGCGCGGAACGTGGCCCCACGCCGGGAGTTTTACGAATCAAGGTGACCGGGCGACGGCGGGCGATATCTTTGGCGCTAAACACGTGGCTGATATCGACGCCGCGGAAAAAGGTGCGCACATAGTCATTGGCCGGGTTATTCAGGATTTCATCGGGTGTGCCGACCTGAATCACTTCACCGCCGTGCATAATGGCAATTCGGTCACCGATGCGCATCGCTTCATCCAGATCGTGCGAGATAAAGATGATAGTGCGTTGATGACGAGACTGGAGCTTGATCAACTCATCCTGCATTTCAGTACGGATCAGCGGATCAAGCGCGGAGAACGCTTCATCCATCAGCAGGATATCGGGGTCGTTTGCTAACGCACGAGCCAGACCGACACGCTGCCGCATCCCGCCGGACAGCTCATCCGGGTAAGACGCCGCGTAGGCTTCAAGCCCTACCTGTTGCAACGCATCCAGTGCTTTTTGCTCACGTTCCGCTTTCGGCACGCCAGCCAGTTCCATACCAAACGCGGTATTGTTGAGGATGTTCAGATGCGGCATCAGCGCAAAGGATTGAAACACCATGCTGATCTTCTTGCGGCGTACGTCACGCAGCGCAGTATCGGATATCTTGGAGATATCCTCACCGTCGATCAGCACCTGACCCCGAGTGGGTTCGATCAGACGATTGAGAAGGCGTACCATGGTTGATTTGCCGGAACCGGATAATCCCATGATGACAAATATCTCGCCTTCTTCAATGGCCAGACTGGCATCTTTCACGCCGACAGTAAGCCCTGTTTTTTCAAATACCTGATCTTTGCTCAGGCCTTTATCAATCAGTTTAAATGCTCTGTCAGGATGCTCGCCAAATATCTTATAAAGATTCTTTACTTCAAGTTTAATTGCCATGAAATTATTGTTTTCCTATGTCGTTTATAATTCTATAACGTAGCCCTGATAATGATTAAACATAATCTACCCTACCATACTCAGATTCTGAGACAACCCTTGATTGCCTCAGGCGTGTTTCCCGTAAGGCGAATATCCGAGATAACAATAACGCTATTATTACTGCCTTATCTTCATGATTTACGTGATCTTTATGATTTTTGATTGGAAGGGTAATTCTTTTTATAACAGTATGTTACCTGTTGATTTTTACGCGTTGAATTCGCAGAGGATATAACCTTTTCTGATTGTGAATACATCACCATTTATAGTGAATTCCACTAATTGAATAATAGGGTAAATAAATCAAGATTTTTGTCTTATAGACACCCGAATAGGCCGACGTAACTACATTTTTTACTTATGTTATCTGTCGGTATTTTATACAGTATAGCAAAGATATTGCAGGTAAAATGATTGCGTTAATTCCCACCAATAAATGAGAGTGTTCTGAATAATATATCTGTCATATTTAGGGGATAACAACCATCGGTAAGTGGGGATTTTGAGTGTTTTTAAAAATTGCGAAGCAAAACCAGAAAGAGAAATAAGGACATTGTCACAAGAAAGGTATTTTGGTTATCTATACCCGTCATACTTCAAGCTGCTTGTGCGTTGGCCGCCCTTACTCACCCCAGTCACTTACTTGTGTAAGCTCCTGGGGATTCGCTCGGTTGCCGCCTTCACGCAACTCGAATTATTTAGGGTATATACATCTGTTTTTTGCTTTCGTATCCTCGGTATGCAGTCATTTAATCGACTTGGTTTAGATAGGAGAAGCTATGTCATCCTCACACGATATTACGACGTTAAGTCTTCAGGAACAGGCATTTTTCGCCTTGGGGAAAAAGCTGCAAATGGCGGCGCGTGATGTGATAAAGCGTAAGCTGGCTTCTGGTGAATATGTGCTTATTGATGGCAAATATTATCTGGCCTCGGATACCCCTAATCTGGCGGATAAGTAGATTAGTGGGAACTGAAACAAGCGCATAGAGATTGCGCTTGTTTTCTTTTTCATTGCTACGAACTCATCAGGCTGACGTGGGCGGCGACAACGCGCCAGCCTTCGGGCATTTTTACCCAGGTTTGCATTTGGCGACCGATCTTCGTACTGCCTGCGCGGGTAAACTCCGTGCTGGCGACGGCCATATCATGACCATAGGTGGTGATGACCGTATTACGCAGGGTTCTGTCCAGACCGGCAGAGGGGCGAGCAAGACGAAAGGCGCGGATTTCCTCGATCCCGTACAGATTTTCTCCCGCACCATAGCGCACCGTTTTGTCATCGTGCCAGAACAGTTCATCCAGTACCGCAACGTCATTACCCGTTAAGGCTTTCTCATAGCGATAGAACGCGGCAGTCACGTCGGCCAGCACATCCGGCTGGTTAATATCCTCAGGCAACATATTTTCTTTCCTCATAAGGTATAGGTGATGCCCTGCTGCTCCAGTGCCCATGCCGTCCGCAGACAAAGATCCTCGCGCCACGGTGCCGCAATAATCTGCACGCCTATCGGCAGGCCGCTGGCGGTTGCTACCGGCACTGTCACGACGGGCAGACCGACGAAAGAGATCGGCTGTGTCAGCATGCCCATGCTGGCGCGGACGGGCAGATCGATATCATTAATGCGCATGGTTTCCTGCCTGATGAGCGTGGCGGAGCAGGGCGTCGCCGGGGCGATCAGCAGGTCGGTGTGCTCAAACAGCGCCAGTGTCTGTTGACGGAAATAATTCCGAAAGCGTTGAGCCTGCACATACCAAGCGGCGGGGATCATTGCGCCTGCCAACAGCCGCTCGCGTGACAGGGGCTCGAAGCGCTCAGGCTGCGTGCGCAAGGCTGGTAGATACTGGTTGCCCCCTTCGCTGGCCGACAGAATAAAGGCGGCGCTACGTGCTAGTGCGGCATCGGTTAGCGTCAGGCTGTCCTGCGCGCCCAGCGCCTGTGCGATCTGACGAACGGCGGCGTTGGCTTCCTCGCTGGCCCACGTGGAGAAATAGCCATCCAGCACCGCGTAGCGTAATCCGTCATTGCCTGCTTCCAACTGTGCGGCGGTATGCTGCGTTTCCCGCTTGGCCTGAAAACGATCGTGTTCGTCGCGACCTTGTAAGGCATCGAATACTAATGCCAGATCGTCTGCGCTACGCGCCAGCGGGCCGATATGGTCGAGGCTGGCGACAAACGGGTGGCTGCCGTGACGTGATAACCGGCCAAACGTCGGCTTTAGCCCGAAAATGCCGCAGAGCGACGACGGTACGCGGATCGAGCCATTGGTGTCGCTGCCCAGCGTGAAGTTAACCAAGCCTGCTGCGACGGCCGCAGCCGATCCGCCAGACGATCCACCCGCAATGCGCTGTGTATCAAGCGGGTTACGCGTGGGGCCGTAATGGCTGTTTTCGGTGGTAAAACCGTAGGCATAGGCATCCATATTCAACATGCCGGACAGCAGCGCGCCCTGGCTGGCAAGCTGGCGGATGGCAAAAGCATCCTGTGCGGCGGGCGGTCGCTGGCTGAAAAGCTCGGCACCCGCCAACGTGGTTTCGCCGCTGACATCAAACAGGTTTTTGACGGCGTAAGGCACGCCGGCCAGCGCGGGCAAAGTTTCCCCGCGTTGACGGCAGACGTCGATGTGCTCGGCCTCTGCCAGCATGCGTTCGCCAGTGACATGGGTGTAGGCATTAATCGTGGGGTTGGCCTGCTCAATGGTGCCCAGCGTCTGCTGTGCAAGCTCTTTGGCGGAGAACGTGCCGGCCTGCAAACCTTGCTGAATCTGTCGGATGGATAACGATGAGGGGGCGCTTCTGGCGTATGAACTCATAGCGTATAAACTCATAGCGTATAAACCCCAGCAATTTCCTGATGCTCATCAAGAGGAAAATCCATCAGCGGCTGCGCCATGGCGTGAATGCGGCTGAATTGCACTAACAGCTCCTGACGTCGTTCCTGACTGAGTTGCAGCGCCAGCAGCGTTTCCATGTGCTGAAGATAAGCGGCTAGCGTGTCGTTATCGATAGATGTTGCCGTCATGCGGTGTTCTCCCTGTTGAGTGATGATTAAAAACCTGCCGCGCTGCCGTTGCTGCGTGGGTCGAAGGCACCTTCCAGCATGCCGTTGGTGTGCCGTATGATGGCCCCCGCGTGGCCGACCGTTTCACTAAAGCTGCTCAAGAGTTCGACGTCGTGACCGAGCTGACGCAGGGCATCCACAGTGGCGGGTTTGAAGCGATCTTCGAGCTTCAGCGTATCGGAGACCTGTCCCCAGGTACGGCCCAGCAGCCAGCGTGGGGCGCTAATCGCCTGTTGCAGCGGCAGCCCTTGCTGAACGTGACGGATAAAGATGGCCGCCTGTGTCTGCGGTTGTCCGTCGCCGCCCATCGAGCCGTAGACCATCGTTCGTCCGTCGGACAGGCGTGCGGCGGCAGGGTTTAAGGTATGAAACGGCTGCTTACCCGGCTCTAGCGCCAGCAGGTGTGCCGGATCGAGGCTGAACGAGGCACCGCGGTTCTGCCAAAGTACGCCGGTTCCCGGCAAGACCACGCCGCTGCCAAACTCGTGGTAAATGCTTTGAATAAAAGAGACGCACAGGCCGCTGCTGTCACATACGCCCATCCAGACCGTGTCACCGGGGCCTTTGCCTTCTCCCCACGGCGCGGCTTTGCGCGTATCGATTTGCCGAGCCAGCACGCCGAGCGCATCGTTTTCCAGCAGCGTCTGAACGTCCTGTGTCATCAACTTGGGATCGGTAATGAAGCGGTCACGCAGGCTAAACGCCAGCTTGGTCGATTCGACAATGCGGTGGATCGTCTGGCTATCGCTCAGATCTTCCATGTCTAAATGATCGGTCAGACCGAGAATCGCGAGCGATACCAGACCCTGCGTCGGCGGCGCGAGGTTATAGATGTCGCCTTTGCTGTGCTTCAGCACCAGCGGCGTTGTCCGCTTGGCGCGGTAATTTGCCAGATCGTCAGCCGTTAGCGGCATACCGAGCTGCGCCATTTGTGCCGACAGCCTGGCAGCGACGGAGCCGCGATAAAAACTGTCCAGCCCTTCAATACTGAGCGTCGTCAGGGTATCGGCTAAATCCGACTGCGTGAAACGGCTGCCCGCGCGCGGGATATTTCCCTGCGGCATAAACAGCTGGCTAAAGGCCGGACAATCGCCCAGCTCGTGATAGCGCTGGGTGAGCGCATCTTCCTGAGACTGCGTGACAGGAATACCGTCAGCCGCATAGCGAATCGCGTCAGATAGCAGACGAGCCAGCGGCATCGGCGTGCTGTCTATTTCTTGTGAATTGTCCAGCTCTTGTGAATAGGCCAGCGCTTCCTGCCAGCCGCCGACGGTGCCTGCGACCGTCAGCGCCGCTTTCGGGCCGCGGTGCGGAATGCGGCTTTCGCCCTGATAGTACTCACGGCAGGCCAGCGACCCCGCCGCACCGCTGGCATCGATAGCAACGGGTTCACCGTGTGGTGGCACAATCAGCCAGAAACCATCGCCGCCGATCCCGTTCATATGCGGGTACACCACGGCAATGGTTGCCGCCGCTGCGACCATGGCTTCAATAGCGTTGCCACCTTCACGCAGAATCGCCAACGCGCTGGCACTGGCTAAATGATGAGGTGCTACCGCCATGCCCAGCGGGGCGGTGTTGCTTTGCATCATCTTAGGATTCCTTTTTAAGTTTTATGTAGGGTGATGAGTTCTATTAACCCTAGCTATAAGCAAACGGCGTTCCAGTTTTTTATTGCGGTGGAAAGTCTGTATGCGGTGCAGGAAGGGTCATCTATATCATCCTGACAATCCTGTGCTATGTTCTGCGACATGAAACAAACGTTACAGCAAGCGCAACGGATGAGAGACGATGATGCAAATAGATGAACGATTACGGGATCGCTACAGCGAGCTTTCACCGCAGGAACAGCGTGTCGCGGATTTCATCTTCGATCACTTTGACGATTTAATTAGCTACAACAGCGCCGAGCTGGCGCGGCTGAGCGGCGTCTCCAAAGCGACCGTCAGCCGGTTGTTCAAACGGCTGGGCTACCCCAGCTACCGTGACATGCGCGATGAGCTCAGAACGCTGCGTCAGAGCGGGATGCCGCTGGCGGATAACCGGGATGCCGTGCAGGGGAATACGCTGCTGGCGCGGCATTACAAACAGGAAATGGCGAACCTGACGCAGTGGATAAACCAGATTGATCCCGTGCAGTTTGGCGCGGTGATTCAGGCGCTGATGCAGGCGCAGCGCCTGTGTTTGATTGGGTTGCGCAATAGCTATCCGGTGGCGCTGCACCTGCGCCAACAGCTGCTCCAGATTCGCCAACAGGTCACGCTGCTGACGCAGCCGGGGCAGACGTTATCCGAAGAGCTGGTGGATCTCACGGCGCAGGATGTCGTGATTGTGGTGGCTTTTCGCCGCCGTCCTCGCCTGATTCAGCCGCTGTTGGTGCAGTTGCAAAAGCGCGGCGTGCCTGTGCTGCTGTTGTGCGAACCACAGGCCAGTACGCTAATGTCGTTGGTAACCTGGTCGCTGTGCGTCCCGCTGGACAGCGTCTCGGCGTTTGACAGCTATTCGTCTGCCATGAGTTTAGTGAACGTGATCAGCAATGCGCTACTGCATGAAATGCTGCGTGACGGACGCCAACGCATTCACCAGATCGTGGATCTTTATGGTGAACTGGATGAGCTTGAGCAACGCTAATGGTGCATTGGGATGGTGCTATTGCACCAAAATAATGCGTTAAAGTGAGTGTTTAGATTCCTAATGCGCTTATCTGTCATGTCGTCACGTGGATTGTTTCGGGCGTGATAGCACTGGATTATTTTTGTGACATAGCGCCACGCCCGACATAGGGCAGCTCAAACGCCGCTTGCCCTATGAACCCAGGCTTTTTTCGCGGAATTGCGCCGCTTCGCGGTACCTTCGGTGTTCATGCCCGCAACACGGACCGCCAGCGACGCGCTCCCGACGCGGCGCTGACTTTCGCGGCGTCCATGCCGCTCATCCGGCGGTCATGCTCACCTCAGCGCAATTTTTTACGCGAATAAGGCATAAAACCACAAGGTTAACTCCTGAGTATCACGCCCGAAACTGTTCACCAATATTCCATATCCACAGCTATGGCATATTTCAGCATGATTGCCTGACCTTCTACGTTGTTCCTCATCGTCAAGGGTACCCGCGTAATCTGGCATGCTCCTTGCTTAATATCTGCAACGATGGTTTCAATATTTGTTTTTAAAGAATCTTTCGTTTCAATTATACTAACCGGGGGCAGAGACGATGTTGATCAATAAACTGGGCATCAAAAAAGGGTTACTGGCGGTGATGGGCGCGGCAATGTTACTGGTTCAAGCCGGTAGCGCGATGGCCGATCAGTTGCAGGATATCGAGACGCGCGGTGTGCTGCGTGTCGCTGTCCCGCAGGATTTCCCGCCGTTTGGATCGGTAGGAACGGATTTGCAACCGCAGGGGTATGACATCGATATCGCTCGCTATCTGGCGAAAGAGATGAAACTAAAGTTGCAGCTGGTTCCTGTCACCAGCGCCAACCGCGTGCCGTATCTGCAAACCAACAAAGTTGATCTGGTGATCTCCAGTCTGGGCAAAAATGCCGAGCGTGAAAAAGTGATCGATTTCAGCCGCGCCTACGCGCCGTTTTTCCTCGGCGTATTTGGGCCGAAAGACAGCACGCTGACATCGTCAGACGCGCTGGAAGGCAAGAGCATCGGCGTCACGCGCGGTGCGGTAGAAGACATGGTGCTGACGGATATCGCGCCGAAGGCCGCACAGATTAAGCGCTACGAAGATAACAACACCACGCTGTCGGCATACCTGTCCGGGCAGGTGGAATATGTTGCGACGGGTAACCTGGTTGTCGCGGCTATCGCCGAGCAGAACCCGACGAAAGCACCCGTAGCGAAGTTTATGCTGAAAGATTCGCCGTGCTATATCGGTCTGAAAAAAGACGAGCCTGCGCTGAAAGCGAAAGTCGATGCGTTGATTGAGCAAGCGCTGAAAGACAATACGCTCAATACCCTGTCGGAAAAATGGCTGAAAGCGCCGCTGCCGGCCAGCATCAAGGCTTAACGGGAGCACGCCATGACCTATCAGCTTAATTTTTCTGCGCTGTTTCCGTTCTGGCCTGAGCTGCTGGAGGGGTTGTGGGTCACCATTGAGCTGACGGTCATGGCAACCCTCGGCGGCATTGCCATCGGCATCTTCGGTGCGGCCTTGCGCAGCGGCAAGCCCACTCTGCTGAGTCGGCTATGGGGTGTCTACGTCGAGCTGATCCGCAATACGCCGTTTGTGGTTCAGCTGTTCTTCATCGTCTTCGGCTTGCCGAGTTTGGGCTTGAAGCTCACCGCCGGACAGGCCGCGCTGTTGGCGATGTTGATTAATCTGGGAGCGTACAGCACCGAGATTATCCGCGCGGGGATTCAGGTGACGCCGAAAGGCCAGTGGGAAGCTGCCCGCGTGCTGGGACTGACGCGAATGCAGACCTTTTTACGTGTGATTCTGCCGCCCGCGCTCCAGCGGATTTATCCGGCGCTGGTTAGCCAGTGCATCATCGTCATGCTGGGATCGTCAGTGGTGTCGCAGGTGTCTTACGAGGAACTGACCTTTGCCGCCAACCTGATTCAGTCCCGTACGTTTTTGAGCTTTGAAGTGTATCTGGCAACCACGCTGTGTTATCTGGTGCTGTCTGTGCTGATGCGACAACTCTTACTGCTGGCAGGTCGGCGCTTTCTGGGGAATCCGTCATGATGACATTTACCGACTGGGATATTGTGCGCAACCTGCTGCTGGCGGCACGTTGGACGCTACTGCTGTCGCTGACGGCGTTTATCGGCGGCGCGATAGTGACTTTTCCGCTGATGCTGCTGCGGTTGACGAAACGCACATGGCCGACGCGCTTTGTCCATCTGTATTCTGAGCTGTTTCAGGGCACGCCGTTGCTGATGCAGCTATTCCTCGCCTTTTTCGGGCTGGCGCTGTTCGGCATCGATGTGAGCCCGTGGACGGCGGCTGCACTGGCGCTGACGCTCTTTACCAGCGCCTTTCTGGTGGATATCTGGTGCGGCAGCGTGGAAGCCTTGCCAAAAGGGCAGTGGGAAGCGTCGCGCTGCCTCGGGCTGGATTTCGGTCAAACGCTCTATCGGGTGATTGCGCCGCAGGCGATGCGTATCGCCATCGCGCCTACCGTGGGGTTTTCCGTGCAGGTGATTAAAGGTACCGCGCTGGCGTCGATTATCGGGTTTATCGAACTGACTAAGGCGGGCACCATGTTGAATAACGTGACCTATCAGCCGTTTAAAGTGTTCGGATTGGTGGCACTGGGCTACTTCCTGATGTGCTATCCGCTCTCTTACTACAGCCGCTATCTGGAGAAGAAATTCAATGCCGCTCATCACCATTAATCAAGTTCAAAAATATTACGGTCAGAACCATGTCCTGAAAGGCGTGGATCTGGATATTGAAATGGGTGAGGTCATTTCGATCATCGGGCGCAGCGGCTCTGGTAAGAGCACGCTATTGCGCTGCATGAACGGTCTGGAAGGCTATCAGGACGGCAGCATTAAGCTGGGCGGGATGACGGTCACCGACAGGGATTCGCAGGCGCGGGAAATCAGCCGCTCGGTCGGGATGGTGTTCCAGAACTTCAATCTGTTTCCGCACATGACGGCGCTGGAAAACGTGATGCTGGCACCGCGCCGCGTGCTGGGTAAAAGTGCGGCGGAGTGCCGTGAGCTGGGCGAGCGGGTGTTGAAAAAGGTGGGGCTGGGTGAGCGCCTTCACTATTACCCTGCCAACCTGTCGGGCGGCCAGCAGCAGCGCGTCGCGATTGCCCGCGCGCTGGCGATGAACCCGAAAGTCCTGCTGTGCGATGAAATTACCTCTGCGCTCGATCCTGAATTAGTCGGCGAAGTACTGAAGGTGCTGGAACAGCTGGCCGCAGAAGGCATGACGCTGATTCTGGTCACGCATGAAATGAATTTTGCCCGTGAAGTGGGCGACCGTGTGGTGTTTATGCATCAGGGCACGGTCTGGGAGCAGGGCGACAGCAAAACGCTGTTCGCTAACCCGCAGACCCGCGAACTGAAACAGTTTATCGCCTCGGTCCGGGGACTATCGGAAGCGTAATACTTCCCTCTTTTGAGCTAATCACGCACGGAAACGCGTATCAAATCATTCGATTAGCAGATTAGTAACGTAAAGAATCTGGAGCACATAACCATGAACAGCGAACTGTACGCGCAAATTAATCCCCCTCATCGCCTGCTGATGGGGCCGGGGCCGATCAATGCCGATCCGCGCGTATTACGGGCAATGGCCAGTCAACTGGTGGGGCAGTATGACCCCGCGATGACGAACTACATGAATCAGGTCATGGCGCTCTATCGTCAACTTTTCCGCACGGAAAACCGCTGGACGATGCTGGTCGATGGCACCTCGCGTGCGGGCATTGAGGCGATTTTGCTGTCAGCGATCCGCCCCGGTGACAAGGTGCTGGTGCCGGTGTTTGGCCGTTTTGGTCATCTGCTGTGCGAGATTGCCCGCCGCTGTCGTGCTGACGTTCATACCATTGAAGTGCCGTGGGGCGAGGTGTTCTCGCCAGATCAGATCGAAGATGCGATCAAAACGGTACGCCCGCGTTTACTGCTGACGGTGCAGGGCGATACGTCGACCACCATGCTGCAACCGCTGGAGGAACTGGGCGAGATTTGTCGCCGTCACGGCGTACTGTTCTATACCGATGCCACGGCCTCTTTTGGCGGTAATCCGCTGGAAACGGATAAGTGGGGACTGGATGCGGTTTCCGCCGGATTGCAGAAGTGTCTGGGGGGGCCATCTGGCAGTTCACCGATCACGCTCAGTTCGCAGATGGAAGCGGTGATCCGCCGTCGCAAATGTATTGAGCAGGGGATCCGAACGGACGCGCATCAGGACGGCGACGACGAAATGATCTATTCCAACTATTTCGATCTGGGCATGGTGATGGATTACTGGGGGCCGGAGCGCCTGAATCACCACACCGAGGCAACGAGCATGCTGTTTGCCGCCCGCGAGTGTGCTCGAACGATCCTCGAAGAAGGGTTGGATCGCAGCATTGCCCGCCATGCGCTGCACGGCAGTGCGTTGGTGGCGGGGATTCAGGGAATGGGGCTGGAGACCTTTGGCTCGCTGACCCACAAAATGAATAACGTACTGGGCGTGGTGATTCCTGACGGCGTTCACGGTGAGCAGGTGCGTAAGCTGCTGCTGGAAGATTTCGCCATTGAGATCGGCACATCCTTTGGTCCGCTTCAGGGCAAGATCTGGCGCATCGGGACGATGGGCTACAATGCGCGTAAAGACTGCGTGATGCAAACGCTGACGGCGCTGGAGGCGGTGCTGAATCGCCTTGGCTTCCGTACCGTGCAGGGCGAAGCCTTGCAGGCGGCCTGGAATTGCTATGCGTCGGATGAGGGTCGTGCATGAGTGAAATGTTGATGTTGCCCGCTGCTGCACAGGCCGCCGCTGAGCTGATTATGTCGCGCTGCGATGCGCTGGCGGAAATCAGCGAAACACCCGGTCAACTGACCCGTGTTTATCTGTCGCTGGAGCACCTGCGTGCCAATGCGCAGGTGGGTGAATGGATGCGCGAAGCGGGCATGAACGTCTGGCAGGATAGCGTTGGCAACATTTGTGGTCGCTATGAAGGATTAACACCGGATGCGCCAGCGCTGTTGCTCGGCTCGCATCTGGATACGGTGCGCAATGCCGGACGCTATGACGGCATGCTGGGCGTATTGACGGCGATTGAAGTCGTGCGTGCATTCCATCAACAGGGGACGCGTTTGCCCGTGGCGCTGGAAATCATCGGTTTCGGCGATGAGGAAGGTACGCGTTTTGGTATTACGCTGCTGGGCAGCCGAGGGTTAACGGGCACCTGGCCGGAGAACTGGCTGGCGTGTCAGGATGCTGAGGGCACCAGCGTGACGCAGGCCTTGACCATTGCGGGGCTGGATCCGCTTGAGGTGGCGCACGCAGCACGTCCGGTCAGCGATATCACCGCCTATCTGGAGTTACACATCGAGCAAGGGCCGTGTCTGGAACAGCAGGATCTGGCGCTGGGCGTGGTCACCGCGATTAATGGTGCAAGGCGGCTCAACTGCACGTTCCTCGGGCTGGCGGGGCATGCGGGCACGGTGCCGATGACGCAGCGGCAGGATGCGCTGGCGGCGGCCGCCGACTGGATGGCGCAGGCTGAGCGGATAACGCGGGAAAGCGATCCTCATCTGGTCGCCACGTTTGGCACATTACAGTGCTTACCGGGCGCGGCGAACGTTATTCCCGGTGAGGTGAAGATGACGCTGGATATTCGTGGGCCGGAGGATGCACCGCTGGATGCGCTGCTACAAAAACTCCTGACGCTAGGGCAGGCTATCGCGCACCAGCGCGGCTGCCAGTTCAGCGCCGACGAGTATTACCGCATTGCGGCAACCCGCTGCGATCCCGCCTTGCAGTCGGTATTAAATGAGGCGGTGATGCAGGTACAAGGCAAAACGCTGATGTTGCCAAGCGGTGCGGGGCACGATGCGATTGCGATTGCCGAACGCTGGCCGGTAGCGATGCTATTTGTTCGCTGTCGCGGCGGTATCAGCCACCATCCTGACGAGTCCGTTACCACGTCAGATGTGGCGCTGGCGCTACAGGCGTTTTATCAAACCGTGTTCTACCACGCCTCTGCACAGTAGCGAGACAGCTACAGCGTAAAGCGATCGGCATCGCGCCAGGCAGGGAAGGATTCCCGGTAGCTTTGCAGCGCTTCCAGCGACAGCTCTGCGTCCAGACGCGCAGGCTGGTTGGGAGCGGCAGAGGCCAGAATTTCCCCTTGCGCATTAATAATCAGGCTATCGCCGCGGTAGCTGTGGCCGTTGCCGTCGGTGCCGACGCGGTTGCAGCCTGCGACGTAGGCCTGATTCTCAATGGCGCGCGCCGCCAGCAGCGTCTGCCAGTGTGCGGTTCGTGGCGCTGGCCAGTTAGCGACATACAGCGCCAGATCGTAGTCCTGCCGATTGCGTGACCAGACTGGGAAACGCAGGTCGTAACAGATCATCGGACAGATACGCCAGCCGCGCCACTCAAGGGTGACCCGCTCCGTGCCTGCCTGATAGTGATGGTGTTCGTCCGCCATGCGGAACAGGTGGCGTTTATCGTAGTGATGCACCTCGCCGTGCGGATCGACCAGCAGGAACCGGTTCACCGCACCTTTTGGCGTATTTACCGCGACGCTGCCGCCGATCAGCGCATTCGTCTTCTGCGCCCACTGGTGCAGCCACGCCTCTACAACCGACTGATCCAGACTGCCTTTGGCGGCTTCCATCGCAAAACCGGTGGTGAACATCTCCGGCAGGACAATCACATCACGCCCGCTCATCTCTGCCAATAAGGTATCGAAGTGGCGCAGATTGGCTTCACCATCGCGCCAGACCAGCGGCTGTTGCAGCAATGAAATCTTTAAAGTCGACATAAACGCTCCGCAGCGGCATCTAACGTTGCTTCCTGTTTAGCAAAGCATAGTCGAATCAACGTATGTGGGAACGGATCGGCGCAAAAGACGGACAGCGGAATAGCCGCAACGCCAACGTGTTCGGTCAGCCAGCGGCAGAAGCTGACATCGTCCAGATCGGAAATCGCCCGATAGTCCGCCAGCAGGAAGTAAGTGCCTTCGCAGGGCAGAATCTCGAAACGGCTGTTCGCCAGTGCCTTGATGAAACGATCGCGACGCGCGCGGTAAAAATCGGGCAGTTCACGCCAGTGTTGCGGCTGTTCACGCAGCATATCGG
Organism: Pectobacterium quasiaquaticum; assembly: GCF_014946775.2. Lineage (NCBI taxonomy): Bacteria > Pseudomonadati > Pseudomonadota > Gammaproteobacteria > Enterobacterales > Pectobacteriaceae > Pectobacterium > Pectobacterium quasiaquaticum. The sequence continues at coordinate 942,340 of NZ_CP065177.1, forward strand.
CAATCGCGAACTGCGCGGGCGTGTTCACGGAGAACGTCAGATACTGGTGAACCTTACGCACTTCTGCGCTTAAGGCGGCTGGGGCGACACAGTAGCCGACTTTCCAGCCGGTCATGTGGAACGTTTTGCCAAATGATGAAACGGCGATGGCACGTTGGCGCAGCGACGTATGGGCCAGTACACTGGCGTGTCCGTCGCTGTCAAAACAAATGTGTTCGTAGACTTCATCGCTCAGCACGAAGATGTTACGCGCGGCAATTGCCTGCCACAGGTGCTCAAAATCCGCCGTCTGCCAGACGGTGGCGGACGGGTTGTGCGGCGTATTCAGGATGACTAAACGAGTGCGGTCGCTCAGCAGCTCAGCAAAATGCGACCAGTCCACGCGAAAGGCGGGCGGCTGCAAGGCGATGCGCTTGAGTACGCCGCCGGCCAGCGTAACGGCAGGCGCATAGCTGTCATAGCTGGGATCGAAACAAATCACTTCGTCGCCGGGACGTACCAGCGCGGCAATGGCGGCAAACAGCGCTTCAGTCGCACCCGCCGTGACGGTCACTTCGCTATCGGCATCCGGCCTCCAGCCGTACAGCTCTTCCGTTTTTTCAGCAATCGCCTGACGCAGCGGCGCGACGCCAGTCATTGGCGCATATTGGTTGGCGCCCTGACTGACGTGATACGCCAGCCGCTGTTGTAAATAGTCCGGGCCGTCAAAATCAGGGAAACCTTGTGATAGATTGATGGCCTGATGCTGTTGGGCCAGCGCACTCATCTGGGTGAAGATGGTGGTGCCCAGCGAAGGCAGTTTACTGTCGGGGATCAGAGCGGCGCTCATAGCGGGGTGGAACTCCTGCAAGCCTGTATTGCTTGGTAATATAACATGCTGTTAGTATTTGGCAATCAAGACGCTTGGACGTTTAAACGGCTAAATGCCTTTGCGTGCTAAGACATAATGAAAAGATCTAAACCTGCAACTGCATGCTTTGAAACAGAAAGACCAAAAACGGGAAGCCTCATGACTGAAAATCAACAATTGAAGGCGCTGCTTGCGGCCTGCCACTGGATCGGCGAGAAAGGCTGGTGTCCGGCGACGGGCGGCAATATGTCCGTACGCCTTGATGACGCGCAGTGCCTGATTACTGAATCGGGTAAAGACAAAGGCAGCCTTCAGGCAGAGGATTTCCTGCTGGTGGAGATTGCCACTAATCATGTGCCGAGTGGCCGCACGCCGTCGGCGGAAACGGGGCTGCATACGCTGTTGTATCGCCGCGAGCCGACTATTGGTGCGGTGCTGCACACGCACTCGGTAAACGCGACGGTGCTGTCTCGGGTAGAGAAAGGCGCTGAGCTGGTGCTGCACGGCTACGAAATGCAAAAGTCGCTGGCGGGGCAAACCACCCATTTGGATCGCGTGGCGATCCCGATTTTCGATAACGATCAGGATATTCCGGCGCTGGCGCAGCGGGTAACCGAGTACGCCAGCCACACGCCGCTACGTTACGGTTTTCTGGTGCGCGGCCACGGTCTTTACTGCTGGGGCGCGACGGTGAAAGAAGCGCGTCGTCATCTGGAAGGGTTGGAGTTCCTGTTCCAGTGCGAATTGCAACGTCGGCTGCTGGAGGCGAAAGCATGATTAAGGCCATTGTGACGGATATTGAAGGTACCACCAGCGACATCCGTTTTGTTCACAGCGTGCTGTTCCCTTATGCCCGCGAACGTCTGGCCGACACCGTTCGCCAGCACGGTAACGATCCGGAGATCGCGCAGGCGCTGGACGTGTTGCGTCAGGAGTTAGGTCAGCCCGATGCGGATAGCGAGACGCTGATTGCCGCGCTGAACCAGTTTATGGATGAAGATCGTAAATCCACCGCGCTGAAGCAACTGCAAGGCATTATCTGGCGGTCGGGCTATCGCAACGGCGATTTTCAGGGGCATCTGTACCCTGAAGTGGCAGCGCAGCTCGCCGCATGGCAGCAGCAGGGCCTGCGCCTGTATGTGTACTCGTCAGGTTCGGTGGAAGCGCAGCAACTGCTGTTTGGGTATAGCAACGCGGGCGATCTGCGCCCGCTGTTCAGCGACTATTTTGATACCCGCGTCGGCGCGAAGCGGGAGACCGATTCTTATCGCACGATTGCACAAGCCATCGTGCTACCTGCTGAGCAACTGTTATTCCTGTCGGACATTCGTCAGGAATTGGATGCCGCGCAGGAAGCTGGTTGGCATACCTGTCAGCTTATTCGTGATGATGCGGATAACGTAAGCCGTCACCGTCAGGTGGCACGTTTTGACCAGATCGACTTACCGGAGTACGCCCAATGAGTGGATTAACCATTTTTAGCGACAGTGATGCAAGCCAGCCGATTTGGCAAAGTCAGGATGCCGAGGCGATTCAGAAACAGCTGAACGACATCGGCGTACGTTTTGAACGCTGGGAAGCCAGCCAGAAGCTGAGCGATGCACCGTCGTCTGAAGAAGTGCTGGCGGCCTATCAGCATGAAATCAATAAGCTGGTGGCAGAAAAAGGCTATCAGAGCTGGGATGTCATCAGCATGCGTTCTGATAATCCGCAGCGTGCGGAGCTGCGCACCAAGTTTTTATCCGAGCATGTCCACCATGAAGACGAAGTGCGCTTTTTCGTCGAAGGCGCGGGGCTGTTCTGTCTGCACCTGAACGGCAAGATTTACCAGATCCTGTGTGAGAAGAACGATCTGCTATCCGTCCCTGCGGGCACCGCGCACTGGTTTGATATGGGACCGGAACCACACTTCACCGCCATCCGCCTGTTCGATAATCCGGAAGGGTGGATAGCGCATTTCACCGGCGATAAGATCGCAGATGTGTATCCGAAATTGGAGCGGTAGCGCTCTAGGCTGTTGTAAACGAACGCTCTATGAATGAACGAGTATGTTTCGTGCGTTTCGACATTTGCTGCTCTATGTTGCATGTTACAATACGCCCGACCTAGGGTGGCTCAATCGCCGTCGCCCTGGGAACCCTGGCTTTTGGCGAGAAATATGCCGCTATCGCGGTCCCATCGTCGCTAATGTTCTTCTGATGGACCGCCAGTGACGCGTTCCTGACGCGGCACTGGCTTTCGCCGCGTCCGTGCGGCTCATCCAGAAGCCCATCATCTCCTCTGCATATTTACGCCGAGAAGAACGGCACTACTGAAATTTATTTTTCTATTTCAGGTGGTTATGAAATATCCCTTCTTTCACATCCTGTGGGGTGACCACGCCGGTGTCGAGTATCCAGCCGCTGATTAATTCGGCGGGGGTGACGTCAAACGCTGGGTTGTAGACTGCCGCGTTCTGCGGTGCCCACTGGCAGTGGCCGAAGCTGCCGGAAACGCCGGTGACTTCGGTGGCAGCGCGCTGTTCGATAGGGATAGCTCGACCGTCTGGGCACGCGGGATCGTGCGTGGTGTGCGGTGCCGCGACGTAAAACGGAATCTGATGATAGTGCGCCAGCACCGCGAGGCTGTAAGTGCCGATCTTATTGGCGACATCGCCGTTGGCGGCAATGCGGTCTGCGCCGACCCAAATCGCATCGACCTGACCCTGCGCCATCAGGCTGGCGGCCATCGAATCACAGATTAGCTGATAAGGAATACCTAGCTCACCCAGTTCCCAGGCCGTGAGGCGTCCGCCCTGCAAGAGCGGGCGCGTTTCATCGACCCACACCTGTGTGACCTTTCCCTGCTGGTGCGCACGCCGCAGCACGCCGATGGCAGTGCCGATCCCTGCCGTTGCCAGCCCGCCGGTGTTGCAGTGGGTCAGCAAGCGGCTGTTTGGCTTCACCAGCGCTGCGCCGTGATCGGCAATGCGTTCACACAGGGCGCGATCTTCTTCTACCAGACGCAGGGCTTCCTGCACCAGCGCCTCAACAAACTGCGGCTGTGCCAGCGCCAGCTTCATGCGATCCAGATTGTTCATCAGGTTTACGGCGGTAGGGCGCGATGCTCTCAGCGTCTCCAGCGCCTGCGCCAGTTCGGCCTGCGATAGCCCTCTCTCGGCTAGCAGCGCGAGCAGCAAGCTAGCGGACAGGCCAATCAGCGGTGCGCCGCGTACGCGTAGCGTCTGGATATGCTCAACCAGTGACGCGACATCTGGGCACGGGCTCCAGCGTTTTTCTTGCGGTAGCGCCTGTTGGTCGAGGATCCACAGTTGGTTATCAACGATTTTCAGGCTGGTTGTGTTAAGTGTCTGCATAGGTCGTTAAATCCATGTTGCATCGATATTCTTATTCTGCCAATATGCCTGATAGATGTATAGACGTCCGAACGTTTTTATGTCCATATCTCTAATTTAAGAACAGTTTTAGTTCAAGAATCGTTTTAATTTAAGAACAGTTTTGATTTCAGAATAGCGAGGAGTTGGAATGTCACTTTACCGCACTTTTACGGCGGATGACGCTGTTGAATATGCCCGCCAGTACGGTGGTGTCAGTCAGCCGCAAACGCTGGTAGCCGCAGAAGAGATCGGCGATGGCAATCTGAATCTGGTGTTTAAAATTAAAGATGAAACGGGCATCAGCCGAGTGATCGTTAAACAGGCGCTGCCCTATGTGCGCTGCGTCGGGGAATCCTGGCCGCTGACGCTTGACCGCGCCCGTATTGAGGCCGAAACGTTGCTGACGCATGCGCGGTTTTGTCCACAGCATACCGTGACCGTGCTCTATCACGATCCTGAACTGGCGGTGATGGTGCAGGAAGATCTCTCCGATCATCGTATCTGGCGCAGCGAGTTGGTTAAGGGCGCGGATTATCCTCAGGCGGCGGCACAGCTGGGAGAATATCTGGCGCAGACGTTATTCCATACCTCTGATTTTCATCAGCATCCACATGAGAAGAAGGCGGCGGTCAGCCAGTTCACTAACCCCGAACTGTGTCAGATTACCGAAGATCTTTTCTTTACCGACCCTTATATCGATCATGAAAGAAACCAGTTTGATGCCGCGCTGACGCCGGATGTTCTGGCATTGCGTGACGATCGGGCGCTGAAGCTGGCGGTTGCCGGGCTGAAGCATGGCTTCCTGAGCAAAGCCGAGGCGCTGCTGCACGGTGACATCCACAGTGGGTCGATCTTTGTCGCAGAAGGGCGCTTAAAAGCGATTGATGCTGAATTCGGTTTTTACGGGCCGATTGGCTTTGATGTCGGCACGGCAATCGGCAATCTGCTGCTGAATTATTGCGGCCTGCCTGGGCTGTTGGCTCCGCGCGAGGCGGCGGCAGGACGTGAGCGACGTCTGGAAGATATTCGTACGCTGTGGCAGACCTTTTCCGCTCGTTTTCTGGCGTTGAGCGACAATGAAAGCCGCGATCCGGCACTGGCGGAATCAGGTTATGCCGCGCTGTTTTTACAGCAGGTGTGGCGGGATGCCGTTGGCTACTGCGGTACCGAACTGATTCGCCGCACGATTGGGCTGGCGCACGTTGCTGATCTGGATAGTATTCAGGAGGCGGAAGCACGTTTAGCGTGCCAGCGTCATGCTATTTCACTAGGCAGAACGCTGGTGCTAGCCGCCCCGCATATTGCGGATGTGGATGCGCTGCTGGCGCGTGTGCGACAGAGTGGTGCTTAGTCGTCATTAGCCACGCTATTTTATAACCGCTCCCGTCAATGAACCTGATGGGAGCGGCAAACCGATTATTTCTTCCCTTTATTCATCATCGCCTTCAAATCCGCGAAAGGATTATGGGTGGCAACCCCGACATCCTTCTGCGCATCTTCACCCGCGACGACCGTCGAACCGTACATATCCGCATCGGTATATTTTGAATGCTCATTGTCGTGGCAGTAGAGGCACAGCATTTCCCAGTTACTACCATCTTCCGGGTTATTGCTGTGATCGTGATCGATGTGGTGAACGGTTAATTCACGCAGGTTGGAATAGACGAATTCGCGTGAACAGCGACCACATACCCACGGGAAAAGTTTGAGTGCTTTTTCGCGGTAGCCGCTTTCAAGTCTGGCGTAGTTCTTGGGGATGTAAGCCATGTGTCGAGTTTCATTCAGAAGGAAAGATGATGTGGATTTTACAACTGATGAACATGTAAAGGAAAGAACAGGCCGGTATAACCGCGCTGGGTTTACTGACAAAGCTTGTTGAGCGGTGATAATGGATAGATCGTAAAGACGCTGCGAGTACATCCCTGTAAGCTCGAGCCGCGCCATCCATGGCGCGGACGCTTTACTCTTCTATTCCATTATCACCGTTCCTATTTCGCAAATAAGGCTGTTATGCTGCTTCGGTTTTTCTTTCCGGCTGCGTTACGGGCGCGGGCTTGTTGGCGGCCAGTGCGTCGAACGCAAAGTCATCCACGTTGATTGAACGTAAGCGGCTGGCTTCGGCTTTGGTCAGAATTCCCGCCTCTTCTGCGGTAATCTGACCTTCGATCAGCGCTTGCTCTGCCAACTGATCTAATCGCATGAACGGCAGTGGTTTGTCGCTGGCCTTCGACAGACGTTGGTAAAGCGGCTCGGCGGCCATGATATCCAGCAGTGCCTCTTCCAGCAGCCCGATAGGGTTGTGTTTGCTGGCAACCAGATATTGACCGCGTCCCAGACGGCTGCGCGTTTCTGACGGCGTTTGCAGAATCTTCGCGACCTCGTGATCGAGGCGGTCAGACGGTGCTGGGCAGCGCAGACCCAGTGGGAAGATGATAAAAGTCAGCAGCCCTGCGACGGCACGGTTCGGGAAGTTACGCAGCAGATCGTCCAGCGCCTGCTCGGCCTGATGTAGGCTGTCCTGCACGCCCCAGTGCACCAGCGGTAAATCCGCGTTCTGACGTCCTTCGTCCTCATAGCGTTTCAGCGTCGCGGAAGCCAGATAGAGTTGGCTGAGAACATCCCCCAGACGCGCCGAGATACGCTCACGACGCTTCAGACTGCCGCCCAGAACCGCCATCGACACATCCGCCAGCAGGGCTAGGTTTGCGCTGAGTCGGTTGAGCTGCTGATAGTAGCGACGAGTTTTGTCGTTCACTGGCGCACTGCTCAGGCGGCCGTTGGTCAACCCAAGCCAGAAGCTGCGCACTTTGTTGCTGCCGACATGGCCGATGTGACCCACCAGCGAGCGGTCAAAGCGTGAGACGTCGTTTTCCTGCGCGGCTGCCATCTCTTCCAGTACATAAGGGTGGCAGCGGATGGCACCTTGTCCGAAGATGATCATACTGCGCGTCAGAATATTCGCCCCTTCCACGGTGATCGCAATCGGTGCGCCCTGATAGCTGCGCGCCAGGAAGTTGGACGGGCCAAGACAGATGCCTTTACCGCCGGCGATATCCATCGCATCCATCACGCTGCGCTGACCGCGGTGGGTACAGTGATATTTAACGATAGCGGAGAGCACCGCCGGTTTTTCGCCCTGCATGATGCCGCTGGTAATCAGCGTTGCGGCGGCGTCCATCACGTAAGCGTTACCCGCGATGCGTGCCAGCGGCTCTTCAATGCCTTCCATCTTACCGATGGAGATTTTGAACTGGCGGCGAATGTGCGCGTAAGCACCGATGCCGAGGGCAATCGATTTCAGCCCACCGGTAGAGTTGGACGGCAGCGTAATACCGCGTCCGACCGACAGACACTCCATCAGCATACGCCAGCCCTGACCCGCCATCTTCGCGCCGCCGATGATGTAATCCAGCGGAACAAAAATGTTCTCACCTTGCGTCGGTCCGTTCTGGAACGGCACGTTCAGTGGGAAATGGCGGCGGCCGATTTTAACGCCGTCGGTGTCCGTCGGAATCAACGCACAGGTAATGCCTACGTCGTCTTGATCGCCTAACAGATGATCGGGATCGTACAGCTTAAAGGCCAGCCCCAGCACGGTGGCGACGGGGGCGAGAGTGATATAGCGTTTATTCCAGGTCAGGCGCATGCCCACGACCTGTTCGCCGTGCCAGTTGCCGTAGCAGACAATACCGGTATCGGGAATCGAGCCTGCATCCGAACCCGCTTCCGGGCTGGTCAGCGCAAAGCAGGGAACTTCCTGACCACGTGCCAGACGTGGCAGGTAGTGATCTTTTTGCGCTTCTGTCCCGTAATGTTGCAGCAGTTCGCCGGGGCCGAGTGAGTTAGGGACGCCGACGGTGATCGCCACAATGCTGGAGACGCCCGCCAGTTTTTGCAGTACCTGCGCCTGTGCATAGGCCGAGAATTCCAGCCCGCCGTACTGCTTTTTGATGATCATGGCGAAGAAGCGGTGCTCTTTTAAGTATTCCCACAGTTCTGGCGGGATATCGGCGCGTTCGTGGGTGATTTCAAAGTCGTTTGCCATTCGGCAGGCTTCAGCAACTGGCCCGTCGATAAACGCCTGCTCTTCGGCGGTCAGCTGCGGACGTGGATAGTTATGCAACTTTTTCCAGTCCGGCGCGCCGCGAAACAGGTCGCCTTCCCACCAGGTTGTCCCAGCATCAATCGCTTCTTTCTCCGTGTTCGACATCGGCGGCATGACCTTCTGGAACATGCGTAGCGCGGAAGCGGAAACCAGCTTTTGGCGCAGAGAGGGAACCGTAATCGGAATCAGCAGAATCACGAGCGGAATCATCAGCCAGACAGGCCACAGTAACATCGCGGACATGGCCGCAAAGTAGGCCAGCAGGATGGCGCTGCCGAGCAGCAGACTGAGCCGATGGTAAAACATCGCTCCGATAATAATCAGTAGGAGGAGGATACTGACAGCAACCATAACGTGTCTCCAGCATTGTGATCGAATTGAGGGCTTTCACCTTTCCATCAGGCGTTACGTGGCAGTGGAAAGCGAGAACCGTGTCATCAGTGAAATAAGGCGTAATAGGTCAATGCCATAAGAGGTCTGACCTGTTGCTTATATTCGTTGTAGTTTATCTGATTATTTTTATCAATTCGTTTACATCATAATTACAACTCACTTCACAAACCGAGCGGCAGTCGTGCGTTTTCTGACGGGCATCAGCGATCCTCTCAATCCCGTGATTACGCGCTTCTCGCTGTTTGTTCAATCCGCTACACTGCATTGCAGAAGATGATACTGTCACCAGACAAAATGAGAGGATTCCATGTATCAGGATTTAATCCGTAGTGAACTGAAAGAAGCGGCAGAAACACTGAATAATTTCTTGAGTGATGATGCGAACATTCAGTCGATTCAACATGCTGCGGTACTGCTGGCTAACGCGTTTAAAGCGGGCGGTAAAGTGATCTCCTGCGGTAACGGTGGTTCACACTGTGATGCCATGCACTTTGCCGAAGAGCTGACGGGCCGCTACCGCGAGAACCGTCCGGGCTATCCGGCCATTGCGATTTCCGATCCGAGCCATCTGTCCTGCGTCAGCAACGATTTTGGCTATGACTTTGTCTTCTCGCGCTATGTCGAATCGCTGGGGCGTGAAGGCGATGTGCTGCTGGGGATTTCCACGTCGGGCAACTCCGGCAACATTATTAAAGCCATTGCTGCAGCAAAAGCGAAGGGCATGAAGGTCATTACGCTGACCGGGAAAGACGGCGGTAAAATGGCGGGCTCAGCCGACGTGGAAATTCGTGTTCCGCACTTTGGCTATGCCGACCGTATTCAGGAAATCCATATCAAAGCGATTCACATCCTGATTCAACTGATTGAAAAAGAGATGGCGGATCAGTAAGCCGCTTAATAATAAACTCTAAAAGGGCAAGAAGGGTAGGAAGTCAGATGTGTGAATTGCTGGGGATGAGCGCGAATGTACCGACGGATATCTGCTTTAGCTTTACCGGGCTGATACAGCGTGGTGGGAAAACCGGACCGCATCGGGATGGCTGGGGAATTACCTTTTATGAAGGGAACGGCTGTCGTACGTTCAAAGATCCGCTGCCAAGCTATAACTCGCCGATTGCCCGGCTAGTGCAGGATTACCCTATCAAATCGTGTGCGGTGGTTTCACACATCCGGCAAGCCAATCGCGGTGCGGTGTCGCTGGAAAATACCCATCCCTTTACGCGTGAGCTGTGGGGGCGGAACTGGACGTTCGCCCACAACGGGCAACTGAAAGGCTACCATTCCCTGAAAACAGGCATGTTTCGCCCTGTTGGCCAGACGGACAGCGAATTTGCTTTCTGCTGGCTGCTGTCCCAACTGGCTGAACGCTACCCGCGTACGCCGGGCAACTGGCCAGCGGTATTCCGCTATATCGCCAAGCAGGCCGATGTCTTGCGGGAGAAAGGCGTGTTTAACATGCTGCTGTCGGACGGGCGCTTTGTGATGGGGTATTGCTCAACCAAACTCTACTGGATCACTCGCCGCGCGCCGTTTGGTAAAGCGACGCTGTTGGATCAGGATGTGGAGATTGATTTTCAGCAGCAGACGACACCCAATGATGTCGTCACCGTGCTGGCGACGCAGCCGCTAACGGGCAACGAAACCTGGCATCAGATTATGCCAGGTGAATTCGTCCTATTTTGTTTCGGCGAGCGCATACTTTAAAGTCGGCTGGCTGGTCATCAACGGTGGGTTAACGACGTATTGCCCGTTAAACACGGTGATGGCCGGTGGCTGATTGTGCTGATTAAAATAGGCATACCCCGGCTGAAGCTGTTTCCAGAAGCTGGCGTAGATGGAATTACGGTGGCGCTGCATGTTCTGCTCCGTCATACGGAACGGGTAGATGGCGATATCAATCTTCGCCTGCCCGTGGCGTAACGCCGCTTCGGCATAGCGATAAATCTCATCCATATAGGTGTTGGTCATGGCATAGCAGCCAACCGACACACACTCACCGTGGATCATCAAATAGCGACCAGAATATCCCTGTGATTTATCATAATCGTTGGGGAAGCCGATATTGATCGCGCGGTAATATTGGCTGTCTGGCTTGAGCTGACGCAGGTCAACCTGATAGAAACCTTCTGGGCTTTTTAAATCGCCTTCAACGCGTTTTGGTCCTAATCCGCCTGAATATTTACAGATGGGATATTGTTCCAGTAAACGGTATTCGTTACCGACTTTCGCATAAAGTTCGAATATTCGCTCTTCTTTAAAGATCTGAATATAGATCGGAGAGCCTAATAATTGCTGTTTTAATTCTTTTGCTATCGGCGCTAGCGGCGGTGCGGTTTCGCTGGCGGTGCTGGTAACAACACTGGCTTCGCTGGTGATAACAAGAGAAGGCAAAAAAAACAACATCGCAAACGACAGCGCGATTTTTTGCATTATGGTTCCTGATAATAAAATTGCCTGCTACACGCGGCATCCGCGTCGCGCTACTGGTGTTTTAGCGAAAGCGTGGGGACAGCCGTTATCGGTATCTATTTCGTCGGCGAATAGGCAACGACGAAAACGAAATCACATTATCATTGGTTTCGTATTAATCAAGCGTTGAAAAGCGCTAAAAAATAACATTTACAAAAAACGACCCGAAAGGATGCGGGCCGCTCAATTTGAGATCGTTTTGAGGTCGTTAATTACGGGAAAAGCGTATCAGGCGCGGGTGGCTTCTATCATCATAGTGTCGGTGACAAAGGAACCGTCTGCCTGTACGTCAAAATGCTGTACTACCTCATCCGGCAGCGTTTTTTGCAGTTCACGAATCGCGACTGCGAAATGTTCTGGCGTACGCATACGGGCAATCCAACTGCTGAACTCCAGCGTCAGCCTGTCGCTGGTGATGTTACGCACGATAAACCCTGCGTCGGTAAAGAAGCTCAGCCATTCTCCTGGCGCGTAATTGCGCACGTGTGAGGTATCGCGCAGCTTGTCTATACTGACTTTGATCTGTATATTTATACAGCATTGTCAGAGGGCCAGTATGCGCAAAATCATTCATGTTGATATGGACTGCTTCTACGCAGCAATTGAGATGCGTGATAACCCGCGCCTGCGCGATATTCCTTTGGCGATTGGCGGGAGTGCCGATCGCCGTGGCGTCATCAGCACCGCTAACTATCCTGCCCGACGCTACGGTGTCCGCAGCGCGATGGCGACGGCAACGGCCTTGCGTCTCTGTCCACATCTCACGTTGTTGCCGGGGCGCATGGACGTGTATAAATCCACCTCGCGCCAAATCCGTGAGATCTTCGCCCGCTACACGTCGCTGATCGAACCGCTTTCTCTGGATGAAGCCTATCTGGATGTCACAGATAGCCCGTACTGCAACGGTTCGGCGACGCGCATCGCCGAAGAAATCCGTCGAACCATCGCGGATGAACTGAATCTGACCGCCTCGGCGGGGATTGCGCCGATCAAATTTCTGGCGAAGATCGCCTCTGAGTTAAATAAGCCGAATGGACAATATGTGATTACACCGGAGCAGGTGGATGACTTCCTGCTGGCGCTGCCGCTGGAGAAGATCCCCGGCGTCGGGAAGGTGACGGCGAAACGGCTGGAAGAACGTGGCCTGCATACCTGCGCGGATGTTCGGGTGTATGCGCTGGCGGATCTGCTGAAAGAGTTCGGCAAGTTTGGCCGCGTGCTGTGGGAGCGATGTCAGGGGATTGATGAGCGACGGATTTCACCCGATCGGCTGAGGAAATCGGTTGGCGTGGAAAAGACGCTGGCGCAGGATATTCACGACTGGGAACAGTGTGAAAATCTGATCGAACAGCTTTATGAGGAGCTGGAAGTCCGCCTGAAACGGGTGAAGCCCGATCTGCATATTGCGCGTCAGGGCGTCAAACTCAAGTTTGATGATTTTCAGCAAACGACGCAGGAGCATGTGTGGCCGGTGCTGAATAAACAGGATCTGTTGAAGCTGGCGCGACAAACCTGGCAGGAACGGCGTAAATCCAGAGGCGTCCGGCTGGTTGGGCTGCATGTGACGTTGCTCGACCCGCAAATTGAACGACAGCTGGTGTTTGATTGGGGATAAGGCTGTTTAGTTGAGGATAAAAAAGGGCGACGTCTATGCGCCGCCCTGATTTTTACGACTACACGGTTAAGCGCGTGGCGGGATCGCTTTCAGCAGCGCTGTCAGCAATTTCCAGTACAGATCGACGCTGCCGATATGCACTTGTTCATCCGGCGAGTGTGGCCCGGTGATGGTCGGCCCGATGGAAACCATATCCATGTCTGGGTAAGGTTTCTTGAACAGGCCGCATTCCAGACCGGCGTGAATCACCATGATGTTCGGCGTCTTGTTGAACAGCTTCTGATACGTTTCGCGTACCAGCGCCATGACCGGCGAATGGGCATCTGGCTGCCAGCCTGGGTAGCCGCCTTTCGGTGACGTTTTCGCGCCAGCCAACTGGCCCAGCGACGTCAGCGTACCGACGACGGCGTCTTTACCGCTGTCGATCAGTGAACGAATCAGGCAGATAATTTCCGCGTGGTCGTCTTCCATCGTCACAACGCCGAGGTTCAGCGATGTTTCCACCACGCCTTTGACTTCGTCGCTCATGCGGATCACGCCGTTCGGCGTGGCGTTGAGCAGCGCCAGCAGACGATCGCGGCTGTCTTGCGTCAGCGGGTGCTCATTGCTGTCGTTGGCTTCCACCAGTACGGTCACGTTTTTCTCAACGGCGGACAGTTCATTTTTCAGCACGGCCAAATAGTCCTGGCTCAGCGCTTTCAACTGCTCGACGTTAGCGGCAGGCAGTAACAGCGTAGCGAAGGCTTCACGCGGAATCGCGTTACGCAGCGTCCCACCGTTCAGATCGAGAATGCGGATATCCAGCGCTTGTGCCTGTTCGAACAGGAAACGTGCTAGCAATTTGTTGGCGTTGCCCAGCCCCAGATGAATGTCACCACCGGAGTGGCCGCCTTTCAGCCCTTTAATCGTCAGCTTCAGCGTGTGGTAACCGGCAGGTGGCAGTTCGCGCTCTAGCGGCAGGCGGGTAATGAAATCAATACCGCCAGCACAACCCATGTAGATCTCGCCTTCTTCTTCCGAATCGGTATTGATCAGGATTTCGCCCTGAAGCCAGTTAGGTTGCAGGCCAAACGCGCCATCCATACCGGCTTCTTCCGTCATGGTCAGCAGCACTTCCAGCGGGCCGTGCTCGACGCTCGGATCGGCCAGCACCGCCAGCGCAGACGCCATACCGATGCCGTTATCTGCGCCTAGCGTGGTGCCGCGTGCTTTCAGCCACTCACCGTCAACGTAAGGCTGGATCGGATCGGTAGTGAAATCGTGTACGGTATCGTTGTTTTTCTGCGGCACCATGTCCAGATGCGCCTGCAACACGACAGGTTTGCGATTTTCCATGCCTGCGGTTGCCGCTTTGCGCAGCAGAATATTGCCGACCTGATCGCGCTCGGTATAGATGCCTTTTTCTTTAGCCCATTCCAGAATGTGCTCGGCCAGCGCTTCTTCATGATAAGACGGGTGCGGAATGGAACAGATCTTGGCGAAAATATCCCACAGAGGTTGGGGGGACAGTTGAGACAATTCAGACACTATTTCAGTCTCCTTTTTAGCGGCCTGTCTTCGCGTTCTGGCAGGCAGGGCTACAGGTTTAAAGTTGATCGCAGTTAGCCACGGAACATGGCGTGTCACAACAGAATATCATTTTCCACCAAAGCAGGGGAATTGCCGTCGGCTCTGTCTTATTTTTCCTGCTGCAATATGAACCCATGGGCTTGCCGAGGCGCAGGTTGTCAGGAAAAACTCGATTCTCAGGTTGAGAAAAACTGGTTTTTATGTTGTTGGCTATCTATAATCTCGCGCAACCTTTTTCCCCCCTCAGACTCAACTTAAGCCGTTTTTTATTCGGCTGGGATATATTTTATGAGCGAAAAGTACGTCGTAACCTGGGATATGTTGCAAATTCATGCCCGCAAACTGGCACAGCGTTTACTGCCTGCCGATCAATGGAAAGGCATCATTGCCGTTAGCCGCGGTGGTCTGGTGCCAAGCGCACTGCTGGCGCGTGAGCTGGGCATTCGTCACGTTGATACCGTTTGCATCTCCAGTTATGACCACGACAACCAGCGCGAAATGAAAGTGCTGAAGCGTGCCGAGGGAGATGGCGAAGGGTTTATCGTGATTGACGATCTGGTTGATACCGGCGGTACGGCGAAAGCGATTCGTGATATGTACCCGAAAGCGCACTTTGTGACCATTTTCGCGAAACCTGCTGGTAAACCACTGGTTGACGACTACGTGATTGATATCCCGCAGGACACCTGGATTGAACAGCCGTGGGATATGGGCGTGGTGTTTGTTCCGCCTTTGTCTGGCCGTTAATCGTCAGAGCGAATATTCGTTTCCATCAATGCCCGGTTTAGCCGGGCATTGTTGTTTTTGACGATTGTTGTTGATGATTATTGCTTCTTATCTCTCGTCATTTCTAGCGCAGGATTTGATCCGATCGTGTGTTTCTGCTGTTGATAATTGTCTTCCTTAGCCTGAGTTCGTTACACTTTAGCGGGTGACGAAGACGTCGTCTGATGTCCGCTAACAGCGGTTTACATTAACGGAGGCTGCTGTGGCGCAAGCTAACCTGTCTGAAACGCTATTCAAACCATCCTTTAAACATCCAGAAACCTCGACGTTGATCAGACGTGCGCGGAATAGTCAGGATGTGCAGGGGCTGCATTCTACGCTGGAAGGGGAGAAGACCCTCAGTTGGTATCGGATGATTAACCGACTGATGTGGATTTGGCGTGGTGTCGACCCGTGGGAAATCGAAGACGTGCTGTCGCGGATTGCTGCTAGTAAGGCCGACAGAAGCAATGAGCAACTGCTCGATACGGTGATTGGCTACCGAGGCGGTAACTGGATTTATGAATGGGCTAAGCAGGGCGCAGACTGGCAGCAGCGGGCAACCGAAAGTGGTGATGATGCGCAAACAGGGCAGTTCTGGCTGAACGCAGCCAACCTCTACAGTATTGCTGCCTATCCGCATATTAAAGGCGATGAGCTGGCTGAGCAGGCACAAACGCTAGCAAACCGCGCCTATGAAGAAGCCGCTAAGTATCTGCCTTATGACCTCAAAGAACTGACCTTCCCGATAACGGGCGGCGGTACGCTGACTGGCTTTCTGCATATGCCAGCGCAGGCGAAAGCGCCTTTCCCTACTGTGCTTATGTGTGGCAGTCTGGAAATGTTGCAGAGCGATTATCACCGCCTGTTTCAGGACTATTTTGCGCCAGCGGGCATGGCAATGCTGACGATCGATGTTCCCTCCGTTGGATTTTCTTCCCGCTGGAAACTGACTCAGGATTCCAGTTTCCTGCATCAGCAGGTCTTGCGTGCGCTGCCGGATGTCCCGTGGGTCGATCACACCCGCGTTGCCGCGTTTGGCTTCCGCTTTGGCGCCAATATTGCCGTTCGGCTGGCGTATTTGGAATCGCAGCGCTTGCGCGGTGTGGCCTGCCTCGGCCCGGTAGTACACCATTTGTTAAGCGATCCGACTCGCCAACAGCAGGTGCCGGATATGTTTATGGATGTGCTGGCGAGCCGGCTGGGTATGCCGTTCTCGACGGATGCCTCGTTGAAAACCGAGTTGGGGCGCTATTCGCTGAAAACGCAGGGGCTGTTAGGACGTCGCTGCCCGACGCCGATGCTGGCAGGCTATTGGGATAACGATCCGCTCTGCCCGAAAGAAGAGGCCAGCCTGATTGTGAATTCATCCGCACAAGGGAAACTGCTGCCGGTTAATTTCTCGCCGGTGTACCAGAATTTCCACCGCGCACTACAGCAAATCAGCGGATGGCTGCAGGATAAAGTGTAGAAGAGCGGGCACAACGCACGGTCTGTGCAGGCGAATATCCGCTACACAGACCGTTGTTCCTACCAGATAAGAGTCGTCGATCACAGGATCTTTTTGGCGTAGCAAAGTCTTTCCATATCAATCACTTCAACCGTCACTGACAGGTTCTTCAATCCCAGCGCTTCTATCTTCTGAAGTACCAGATTGGAGAGATTGCTTTTCTGCTCCTCTGTCCGTCCAGAAAGCACCTTGATTGCCACATGAATGAAGCTGGCTCGTTCGCCACCTGTCGTGTAGCTATCGTAAGCAAGAGATCTGACTTTGATGTCACTGCCGTCACTGGCAAACAACCTGGATTCGAGCGCACCGTGATAGATCGCAGGGAGTAGGGCATTGACATCAATGTTTGACGAATGTTCGGCGATACAATGTGGCATAAGGTGTCACTTCTCTTAACGGCAACGAAGAGACCAGAGTATTGAATACTCCGTGTCGGGCGGCAATGCTTTTTCAGGAAAGCCTGCGCGAACAAGAGGGAGAGACATGAGTTGTCATGCAGGTGGTTGATAAATTGCCATTCTCTGCTAAAAAGAAGGTTCAACCAGAGGAGATCGTAAATGATGTTACCGAGTGGACACCCCAAAAGCCGACTCATGAAAAACTTTACGTCGTTGGGGCCTTATATCCGTGAAGCGCAGTGCGACGATACCGCGTTCTTCTTTGATTGCCTGGCAGTTTGCGTCAATATCAAGCCTGCGCCAGAAAATCGTGAGTTCTGGGGCTGGTGGTTGAAGTTGGAAGATACTGGCAAAGGCTTTACCTATGATTATCACTACGGTTTGTTTGATAAAAATGGCAACTGGCGTGAGGAAAAAATCAAGGACAAAGCCGTGATGGAACAGGTGGAAAATGCCAGAAAGGCTTTCCATGTTCGATTGGAGACGCAAATTAACGCGCTGGAACCTGCCTGTACCCTCGTTGCACGACCGTGATACTTCCCTGACGATCCCCGATTTATTCGCAGGTTTTCGCGTTGTGCCTGTTGGCATAACGCGTCTGTCCTGCTACAACGTTTTCCTTATTCTTATTTTTTTGACATCCAACGGCAGAGAAATTATGAGCGGCAGCCAGACTTTGGTTGTGAAACTGGGCACTAGCGTGCTAACCGGCGGTTCGCGCCGTCTTAACCGCGCCCACATTGTTGAACTGGTGCGCCAGTGTGCGCAGCAACATGCGGCAGGGCATCGGATTGTTATTGTCACCTCTGGGGCGATTGCCGCCGGGCGTGAACATTTGGGTTACCCCGAACTCCCGGCTACGATTGCGACCAAACAACTGCTAGCCGCCGTGGGGCAAAGTCGCCTGATTCAACTGTGGGAACAGCTGTTTTCCATCTACGGTATCCACGTCGGACAAATGTTGCTGACGCGCGCGGATATGGAAGATCGTGAGCGTTTCCTCAACGCGCGCGACACCATGCGGGCGTTGCTGGATAACAATATCGTCCCGGTCATTAATGAAAACGACGCCGTTGCGACCGCCGAGATCAAAGTCGGTGACAACGACAACCTGTCTGCGCTGGTGGCGATTCTGGCCGATGCAGATAAGCTGCTGCTGTTGACCGATCAGGCGGGGCTGTTTACCGCCGATCCGCGTAATAATCCCGATGCGGAGCTGATCCGTGAAGTGACCGGCATCAACGATGCGCTGCGCAGCATTGCGGGTGATAGCGTATCAGGCCTCGGGACGGGCGGTATGTCGACCAAATTGCAGGCTGCCGATGTGGCCTGCCGCGCGGGTATCGATGTGGTGATTGCCGCTGGCAGCAAACCGGGTGTGATTGGCGATGTGATTGCAGATATCTCCGTCGGAACGCGTTTTCATGCGCTTGATGCGCCGCTGGAAAGCCGTAAACACTGGATTTTTGGCGCACCGCCGGCGGGTGAAATTACCGTCGACGACGGCGCGCTTTCGGCGATCCTTGAGCGCGGTAGTTCTCTGTTGCCTAAAGGCATTCGCACCGTAGAAGGGAACTTCTCTCGTGGTGAAGTGGTCCGCGTGTGTAGCCTGGCGGGCCGCGATGTGGCGCATGCCGTGACACGCTATAACAGCGATGCGCTGCGTATGATTGCCGGACACCATTCTCAACAGATTGCTGATATTCTCGGCTACGAATATGGCCCGGTGGCTATCCACCGCGACGACATGATTATCAATTAAGGAGTTCGCGATGCTTGAACAAATGGGGAAAGCGGCAAAAGCGGCCTCTTATCAGTTGGCGGTCTTGAGTACGGCTCAGAAAGATCGCGCGCTGCTGACGATTGCGGATTTGCTGGAAGCCGAGAGCGCGACGATTCTCGCGGCTAACGCGCTGGATTTAGCCGATGCGCGCCAAAATGGCATGAGTGAGGCGTTGCAGGATCGTCTGCTTTTAACGCAGGAACGACTGAGTGCGATCGCCAGTGATGTGCGTCAGGTATGTCGCCTGACCGATCCGGTAGGGCAGGTGATTGACGGCAGTATGCTGGATAACGGCCTGAAGCTGGAACGTCGCCGCGTGCCGCTGGGCGTGGTCGGTGTGATTTATGAAGCGCGCCCGAACGTCACCATTGATGTGGCGTCCCTGTGCCTGAAAACCGGTAACGCGGTGATTCTGCGCGGTGGAAAAGAGACGTACCGCACCAACGCGGCGACGGTGAAAGTGATTCAGCAGGCGCTGTCGCAGTGCGGCCTGCCTGCTGCTGCGGTGCAGGCGATTGAAAGCCCGGATCGTGAGCTGGTTAATCAACTGCTGAAGCTGGATCGCTACGTAGATATGCTGATTCCGCGCGGCGGTGCAGGCTTGCACAAGCTGTGCCGTGAACAATCGACGATTCCTGTTATCACTGGTGGTATCGGTGTTTGTCACATCTATGCTGACGACAGCATCGATTTCGACAAGGCGCTGACCGTCATTGAAAGCGCCAAAGTGCAGCGCCCTAGCGCCTGTAACAGCCTGGAAACGCTGCTGGTCAACCAACATATTGCCGACCGTTTCCTGCCAGCGCTGAGCAAGAAAATGGCGGCGGCGGGTGTGACGCTCCACGCCAGCCCGTCAGCAATGCCTTATCTGACCGGTGGCCCGGCAAGCGTCGTTGCGGTGGAAGAGGCTAACTATAACGATGAATGGCTCTCTAACGACCTGAACGTTACGCTGGTTGACTCTCTGGATGCGGCGGTTGCACATATTCGCGAACATGGTACACAGCACTCTGATGCGATTCTGACGCGCTCCTTGAGCAATGCGGAACGCTTCGTGCGTGAAGTGGATTCCTCTGCGGTATATGTCAATGCCAGTACGCGCTTCACCGACGGCGGCCAGTTTGGTCTGGGCGCGGAAGTGGCGGTCAGTACCCAGAAACTGCATGCGCGTGGCCCAATGGGGCTGGAAGCGCTGACCACCTATAAGTGGATTGGTTATGGAGACGATTTGATTCGCGCTTAATCGATGCATAGCTGCGTATATTGAGAGATATGCGCAGCGTTATTTTCACTCCATTTTATTACTTTTCTCTTTTTGTCTAAATAAGACATCTTATTCCAATTGTGATTTTTGCTGTGTTATATGTATTTAACGTAAAATGTAATACAGCAATAGAATTGCAATAAAATAACCGCATCAGAGAAATATCCTCCAATAGTAACAGGCTATGCTTTGTGCGGCGTATTCACAAATACATAACCTGTCTTGCTATCGGAGGATAAAGGGTAATAATGACTTATGCTCTATTACAATAATGCATTATTTCATATTAACGCTGATGCTTCTCTGCGGCATTGTGGACTGACCGTGCGGTTTCACGAGCCTGTTTTTCCGCACGGCTGTTAAAATTATCCGCCTTGGCTTTGGCATCAGCCCAGCCTTTTTCGGCGTCTTTTCTGGCTTCGGATTCTCTGGCTTTCACATCCGCTTTGACTTTTGCTTCCCTGTTTTTGTTTTCTGATTCTCTTGCCTTTATATCGGCTTTGATGGCATCGGTTTTATCACGGAAATGAGATTCACTGTTGCTTGCCTTCTGCGGTTCACCCACAGTACCGGCATGAGCGCTAGCACCGACGTGGCTGGGCCCTTGACCAGATGATGATTCAGTTTTGGTTACGCGCTCAGTTTTGCCATCATGAGTCGACTGAGCACTGGCGGTTGCTGAGGCAAAGCTATCCGCTGCAGCCATGCCGATATAGCTCGTACCCAATAACAAGCCTAAAAATAGTGTTTTCATCTTCATTATTCACACCCTCTCACGGTACTTTCTGGTCATGCCGAAAATAATATTTTTGATGGTGAAGTATTATTTTGGCATCAACGTATAGACAGCATCCTTATTGCCTTGGCAGTAGTAGAGCAAAATAATAAATAAAAAGAATAGGGATTTCTCCTAAAACAAAATGACCGTTTGGTTGAGACCTGTTTCATTTTTATCATAAAGGTAAAAAGTTATTTTTATTGTAACCTTCCTACTCTACGGCGAAATATATTGATTAAAAATGAGCGGTGTTTGTATCGTCAGATATTATCTGTCTGGAACCGACTCCCGAAGCAAGGTGATATAGAAGCCTGAGCCTGGCTTCTCCGTTAAGCCCAAAAGCTATAGCATGCGACATTATTAGTACGGAAAATTATCAGAACCGTATCATCTTCAACAGGATGATGATAAAACCAGCAGACGATCGTCAAACGCTTGACTTGACGTACCATTATCACTAATTTGTCACCCCGTAGTTCACGTCTGGCTCTCGCCACGACGATCCCAAAGCCGATATAGCTCAGTTGGTAGAGCAGCGCATTCGTAATGCGAAGGTCGTAGGTTCGACTCCTATTATCGGCACCAGTTTTTTCAATGACTTATCTTGCTTTGATATAAACCACACTCTCTCCTTGTGCCATAGTTGTGCCACTGCGATCTAACATTGCATCTATTTTTCTCGCGTGATTGTTTAGGTGCCCAAATGTGAATCGGCGAGGTAGACGCCGCCAGCGCAAAAACCGGCATTAGCCGGTTTTTGCGTCAAACGTCACTAAGTAGTGACGGGGCATTCGTCATCTGTTAACCAACTCATTATTGCTTAATTTATTGATTATTTGTAATAAATTTTTTAGGAAGGGCGGTTTTGTGCAAAACCTTTTTATTGGAGAGGTCAGAGAATACTTTTCTCAAAAATATCGGCTAATGGTCGAGTATTGCCGTGGTATCCGGCTACGTTAGCCGCTAACCACTCCTGAACGCCGATATTCTCGAAAGAGACACCATAGCCACAATTGATAATCAAATGCTCGAACAGTAAACGCTGAGAACGTCCATTGCCTTCCCGAAACGGGTGAATCACATTCAAATCTGAATAGTATTCTGCTAGTTGAGTTATTAGCGCTGTACGTTCAAGGCCTTGTAAAAAATCATCATTGGATAGCCGTGTAAAAATTTTATTGGCTTCAATTTCGATACGGGATACGGTGCAGAAACGAGTTTGACCTTTAGAAATATCGATACGCCGCATTTCTCCTGCCCAATCGAATAAATCTCCGAATATTTTCCCGTGCAGCCCACACCAATAATGCAGATCGTAAGGCGGTTCTTTAAATTCAATATCGAGAACGGCCAGCTCGGATAGTTGACGCTCCGCCTCGTCGAATTGACTGTCATCGTTGATGTCGAGCTTATTTATCAGAACATCGCTATCAGGATAGGTATAAGGATCTTGCCCTGAGCCGTATTTATCAGACATAACCACTCGCCTTATACATGGCTATCAGATTTTTTCTCAACGATTCCCTTTCCTGCTTGTCTGCGGGAAGTGGCGTATCCTCAACGCTGAATCCTTCAAGACGCATACTGTCCCGATAGTTTTTGAGTTTCACCTGATTGTAGTAATCACGCTTTTCTTCCAGCGTCACCATACGTGGGGATCGCGTTTTGTCTGGCGATGCTTTTGTGGTGATTTTCCGGTGCTGTTTAAATATCGACAGATCGGTATTTTTCAATTTCTCGATCAACCGTTCCCCGTCGCCAAACACACCCCATGACGAGATAGACAAGGCTTGCCGTTTGCCATTTTTTACTCGTGTAATGCTGATATCCATCGTTGACTGGAGAGTGCTTAATACTTCCTGTACTTTTCTTTCAGAGATACCTGTAGCAGTGACGATAGAGTGCGTATTAGGTAAATCCTCTTGTACCAGAGCCGCGAGTACCGCCATTTCATAACGCATGTACTTTCACCTTTAACCCGCATATATATGCGATAAAGAGTATCACAATTACGACCTAGTCGTATCTTACCTGCATGGGTGATGAGTGACTCGTCACCTGTTTACTCACTGTTAACCACTTAACTAGCTAAAAATTAAGATAAAAAATTAAATGTGAAGATAGTGAACAGTTTTTCGAAAAATCATTTTATTGGGCGGTATTGTGTATATTACACAGCGAAGTTTTGCGTTTGCTTTTTGTGGCTCAAGCGCCGATGTGTATAGGTGTGTGTATAAATGAAATTTATATAACAAAAAATAATCAATAAAAACAATGGCATGATTCGTCTGGTTCGACTCCTATTATCGCACCATCCTACCTATTTTAACGTCTCCCTAAGTCTACTCAAACACCCTCTAAACCCTTATAATACGCGGTCTGACGGCCCTTATTGTCTCTGCTCGTCTACTCATGTTCACTGAAATCTACGGTGAGTTGGGGGCATCGGTGGGGGCATGTCGTGTTCGGTCTAGAGGAGATGCCCCCAAATGAAGCTCAATGCCAGACAGGTAGAGACTGCCAAGCCAAAAGATAAACCCTACAAGATGGGTAGGATCAGATTTCTTCTTGTTCCAGAGGGGTATTATCGAACATGACGCCCCCCTTAGCTTGTTGCCGAAACTGGTGATGAGAGTAATGTGCTTTTGTGATAGTGTACGTACCTATTACATTCATCATATTGAAAAAGGTACGTACATGTCAATGATAAAACGCGATACTAAAAAATCAACATCAGTGGGGAAATCACCGACTTTCCAGATACGCATCTCGCCTGATCTACGTGAACAGCTTGATGAGGTCGTAGCGACAGAAGGCGTCAGCTTAGGTAATTGGTTCAAGGAACTTGCACGCAAAGAGCTTCGCAAAAAGGGAATTGAGCCGAAGGGGTGATGATTTATTTGGTTAGCAGAATAAACAACCAAGGGAATGGATGATGGATAAAAGAGCATTAATCTTAAAATCAGGGTTGACGGTCAGGGAGCTACTTCGCCTGAAAAATAATTATGTCTATGTAAAAAGTGATGATTTTAAATTTAATACCCCAGCGAAGAAAGCTGAATCCTTTGTAGACTATGTTTTTATCGTTACTCGTTTATGCTGGAAAGCAATGTATCTCCCTGTCTTCATGAGTCTATTTTTTTCTATTTATGATTTTTATAAAAATGGGAATGTGGTTGCGAGTATAACCGTGTTTATAGTTCTTTTTTCTATAATTCTTTTTTGCGTATTAAAGGTTGAGAGTAATTATTATAACATACGCTTGATCACGATTATAAAATTAATTAAATTTAGGTTTTTTGTTTTTTTTACTAATTGACTGATGCTTGTTCAATTTTTACTCATAGTGAGAATGGTCAATCTAGAATGGCATGTGCGAGGGCGTGCATATGAATAAAAGAGCGCTAATATTAAAATCAGGGTTGAGTGTCAGGGAATTACTTCGCCTGAAAAATAACTATGTAGATACAAAAAACAGGGCTTATGGGAAAAATATAAAAATAAAAGACATTGAATCTTTTTCTGATTATATTTATTTCATCGCATATCTGTGCTGGAATCAAATGCTGATGTTTTTTCTTATGTCTCTGGGGTTTGCTATTTATGGTTACTATGAGTATGGTGTTATAATAAACAGTATAAAAATATTTTTATTAATTTATGGAATTGCGGTTATCAGTTTTATGAAAGCTAAAAGTGAAAACTATAAAATCACAATGATTATGATGATTAAATTAATCCCTCTGCGGGTTTTAAATTCATTTAATTATTTGGTCAGATTTTAAATGATATGTAGTTTTTATACTTGTGGAAGTTAGCAATGACATTTGTCATTGCTACAGGGGGGAGATAATACCTTTAGGCTAAAGAATCACTTATCACCTAAGCGGTAATTTTCATCTGTAAATTCAGCATATATTTTGTAGGCAGAACCCCCTACCATATAAACCTTCATTATGTTACTTGCGGCAGTATATTTAGGCTTGAAGTCTGAATGTGCATACTTAAACAATTTTGTTATCCTGGGCCTTTCCAGAAATCCTCTTGATAACAATCGGGTAGGACTGTCTACTAAGACAGGTGTCCTTAAAGAAGCATAAATTGTGAGGGACAAATCACCGAAACTATACAAGGCATCTCCGGTATCTTTATTATATCCAGCTAAAGATGCAAGGCCTCTGTATATATCTCTGACTGTTCCCGAACTATATTCTCCATCATGGATAATAGGACTTAATGACTCATAGATATTATTCCCGCCATGAGAAACTAATAAAACCCCGAATGATTTAAAATGCTTTACATTGAGATGTTTTCCCAATCGATATAATTGAACCCCCATAAATGCCTGAAAACCACCCGATATAATACCAGATGCGATTTTTGTGTATTTTAAAACACCCTGGTCTTCAAATATATCTGTAACGATATATTTTACATAATCACCTGTTCGTAGCTTTTGGTAGTCTCTTTCTGTTTCTTCACGCTCGGTTACCAATTCATGAAGGATATGATTTTTATCAAAAAAACTAATTGTTGATGACCTGAGTTTCATCTCTGTTTCATTGATGAAATCCTCAATTTCACGAAGATAACGCATTCTTAATGTTTTATCTTGAATGAAAAAAGAGGAAGCCAATAGAGCAACCCTCCTCAGGCGATTGCTTTCCTCTAAAAAGTGAAATTGATGTGCCGAATCGATACTCATCTTAATATTCCACATCTTTCCATAAGATATAAGAGCTTGTCCGTGCAACTACATGTTCCCATTCAATCGATGCGAACTTGAATGAAATATTTTCCTGAGGCTGTAATTCGTTGTGTGTTAATGAGTTTGGGGCGAAAAAGCGAATATCATTGATGACCGCATCTCTTAGCACCATTTTAAAATAGAGTTCATTACCACCCGATTGAGAGGTTCTGTAAAAAAAGAACTCACAGGTTAGTTTTTCATTACCATTCAATGCCTGTGCCAGAAGCGGGGTGGCTTTATCTATTGGCTTCCTGATTTCCACAGGAGAGAGTGAAACGTTATCTTGTCTTGTTATCTGGTTCATTAACTCATAAACAAAAATCTCATTTTCATGGGAAGCCTGATATTTATTACCGATGGAGTCTGCACTTGAACAGCCCGCAGAGATAAGACCTTGTTTGATGCCAGTGAGTTTCAGATAGATCAAATTTGCCATTATTTATTCCTTAATATTATCCATAATCCTGCCCCATAAATCCTTTTTCCTTATGGGAGAGATAATTTCTGCATTTTTTAGTCAATGAGTCAATAGCCGTTATCGTGCAATGTGTATGATTTTAAATGGTTATTTGGATTATAATTATTTTGGTAATTATTTAAATGGAATTCTCTTCTGGTAGAAGAGAACGGCATACCTTCACCGCCTATAAACGTAAGCCTTAAATTGGACACAAAATCCATTGGGGGTATCTTTGGGGGTATCACCAAAGATGAAACAGGTAATTTATATTATTAATCAAATTAATAAGATGTAGATATTGTTCCTATTATCACCTATTTTAACGTTTCCCTAAGTCTACTCAAACACCCTTTAAGCCCTTATAATATGCGGTTTGACGGCCCTTATTGTCTCTGCTCGTCTACTCACGTTCACTGAAATCTACGGTGAGTTGGGGGCATGTCGTGTTCGGTCTAGATTTTTGCGTAAACTACATTCTTCTTTTGTGCCATTGCGTTCTAAAATTGCATCAATTTTGCTCGCGTGCTCCGTGAGATGATCAGCGGATAAATGCGCATATCCCCGAACCATTTCGATGCTTTCCCAGCCTCCCATTTCTTGTAACACTGATATTGGCACTCCTCATCTGCACTGGCCAGCTTGCCTATGTATATCTCAGATCATGGAATCTAAAACTGTCTACCCAAGTGCGAAATAGCGAGGTAGATAGCAGAAACGACAAAACCGACTCCGGCTAGTTTTTTACGTCAATGTCGATCTTATTTATCAGACATAACCGCTCGCCTTATACATGGTAATCAGATTTTTTCTGAGCGCTTCCCTTTACTGCTTGTCGCTGGGAAGTGGCGTATACTCAACGTTGAATCCCTCAAGGCGCATGTTGTCCCGATAGTTTTTTAGTTTCACTCGATTGTAGTAGTCACGCTTTTCTTCCAGCGTCACCATGCGTGAGGGGCGCGTGTTGTTTGGTAATGTCGAGTCCTGACTAAAACCCTAAACATAATCGGGATGCTCTCGCAGCTGCGAGAACTGTTTGGGCAAGAACGAGATGCGCAACACGCTGTGTCCGCAGGTCATCCGTATCGATGAACTTCTCTCTGCATTCTGCTTTGAGCGCGTCGTATCTGTTCTCTCATTTCGTCTTTTCATCGGACACAGAGAATCACGTTCAGCCTGGAATCGTTTTCTACCAAATAACTGCCATTTTTTAACCTAAAAATGACGTCAAAAAGATCATTTCACTGCCTGTCGTGATGGTTTTTGTTAGTAAATAACGCAAAAACACCATGGTAAGTCATTAGTTCTTTGTTTGTGTTTTTTGATAGTATAAAAACCCATTAATTTTCATTAAGAAATCAATGATTGCTAAACTATCTAATATTTATTTCTTAACAGGGAAATAGTTTATCTATGTAATGGAGGTATTTATTCTGGCAAAAGTAAAAAATAGAGAGTAAATGGTTTTACTAAATTAAAATTAATGTTTTTTTATAATTTTCACACTTTGTTAGTATGTTAATTATTTCGTTTCTAACGAAATTAAAAGGCATAAAACGTATTCCTTTTCCGCTAATTGAAAATCAGATATGCATTATTTTTTATGCCGTTTATTTTTACTTAAGATTAATTTAATTTATTGTTTTTAATGTGTTTTTTGTTTTAGTGGTTCCATTTAGTTGCTCTGCTATATAAACATTGACCGTGTGTTTGTGTTGTGTGTATGATCTAAACTCAAAATATAAATGTATTTAATTCCTTCTTGGTGTGATTCTTTTTACGCCGATATAAACCGTAATGTTACGGTTTTATTATTTTTTTAATTCGGTTTTTAATTTATTTCATCTCGCTGGTCGAAAAACAAATACGCTATACCCTAAATAATTCGAGTTTCAGGAAGGCGGCAAGAGAAGGCATCCCGATGAGCTTACTCAGGTAAGTGATTCGGGTGACTGAACGCAGCCAACGTACATGCAACTTGAAGTATGACGGGGATATTTGTTTGCCGAATTGCTGCCGTTCTTATGGATTATGGCGGGCTTTTGGTAGGAATCGACTTTACTTCTCCGGGCCCGAGTGCCCTTACGTTGGTATAGACACATGGCAAAAGGAACTGATGGTGCATCTGTCGCACCAAAGGAACGTATTAATATCAAATATGTTCCGGCCACTGGTGGTCAGCAGGCGGAAATAGAATTGCCGTTGACGCTGATGATTGTGGGAAATATGAAAGGGCGCACAGAGGAGACGCCGATCGAAGAACGTCAGACTGTATCGATCGATAAGAACAACTTTACCTCAGTGATGAAAGAAGCAAATCTGGAATTGAATTTCAGTGTGCCAAACCGCCTTGAAGAAGAAAGCCAGGACGACCTGCCAGTGAAACTGAGCATCGGCGGTCTGAATGATTTCTCCCCTGACCGCATTGCCCAACAGGTGCCTGAATTACGTAAGTTGCTTGATTTACGTGAAGCGCTGGTGGCGCTGAAAGGCCCCCTCGGCAATATTCCCTCATTCCGTAATCGTTTGCAGGATCTGTTGTCCAGCGAAGAAGCCAGAGAGCAGCTTTTGAAAGAGCTCGATCTGGTAAAACCCGCCGAATAATTGACGAAATAGGGAAATAAATATGTCAATAATTGAAGAACAGGTTCAGGCAGGCGCTGCCAGCGCTTCTGGATCGCTGCTTGATGACATCATGGCTCAAGCGCGTATCAGCCCGGTTGATGAAGGCTACAGCGTGGCTAAACAGGGCATTGCCGCGCTGGTCGCTAACATTCTTGATAGCGGTAATGCAGCAGAGCCCGTGAACAAAGCGCTGGTCGATAGCATGATCGTCGAACTGGATAAAAAGCTCAGCAAGCAGATTGACGTTATTCTGCATGCGAAAGAATTACAGGAACTGGAATCTTCCTGGCGTTCTATGAAACTGCTAGTTGATCGCACCGATTTCCGTGAAAACATCAAATTATTGGTGTTGCATGCGACGAAAGAAGAGCTGTTAGAAGATTTCGAATTCGCCCCTGAAATCTCACAGTCTGGCTTCTATAAGCACGTGTATTCCAGCGGCTACGGCCAGTTCGGCGGTCAGCCTATCGGTGGCGTAATCGGTGACTATGCGCTGACGCAAAGTTCACCAGATATCAAGCTGATGCAGTATGTCAGTGCCGTGGGTGCGATGGCGCATGCGCCATTCATCTCTTCCGTTGCCCCGACCTTCTTTGGCGTGGATCGCTTCACCGATCTGCCTTCCATCAAAGATCTGAAGTCCGTTTTCGAAGGCCCAGCCTACACGAAATGGCGCTCGCTGCGTGAGTCCGAAGATGGTCGCTATCTGGGGCTGACGGCACCGCGCTTCCTGGCTCGCCTGCCTTATGACCCAGTAGAGAACCCGATTAAGGCCTTCAACTACAAGGAAGATATCAGCACCGATCACGAACACTATCTGTGGGGTAATACGGCCTATCTGATGGGAACGGCGCTGACGGACAGCTTCGCGAAATACCGCTGGTGTCCGAACATCATTGGCCCGCAGAGCGGCGGTGCGATTACCGACCTGCCCGTGCATGTTTATGAAGCCATGGGCCAACTTCAGGCCAAGATCCCGACTGAAGTCCTGATCACCGATCGTCGCGAATATGAAATGGCCGAAGAAGGCTTTATCACGCTGACGATGCGTAAAGACAGCGACAATGCGGCCTTCTTCTCGGCTAACTCGGTGCAGAAGCCGAAGGTGTTCCCGAACACCAAAGAAGGCAAAGAAGCGGAAACCAACTACAAGTTGGGTACGCAACTGCCGTACATGTTTATCATCAACCGTCTGGCGCACTACATCAAAGTGCTACAGCGTGAACAGATTGGCTCATGGAAAGAGCGTCAGGATCTGGAACGCGAGTTGAATACCTGGATTAAACAGTACATCGCCGATCAGGAAAACCCGCCGGCAGATGTTCGTAGCCGTCGTCCTCTGCGTGCCGCACAAATCAAAGTGCTGGATGTAGAAGGAGAACCAGGTTGGTATCAGGTCACCATGTCTGTGCGCCCGCACTTCAAGTATATGGGGGCGAACTTTGAGCTGTCGCTGGTAGGGCGTTTGGATAAGGAATAAGACTTATGCCGTCTCTTTCTGCCTGGGAAAGGGGAAACGCGGCAAGTCTGTTCGATCGTATCCGTGGGGAGGAGCGTCGCTCTTCCCCTGAAACGGACGTTGAAGCACTGATCGAGTCCGTTAAGCGTCAATTGGACAATGTGCTCAACACCCGGCCCGGAAATTGCCGCAGCGCACCTGAGCTTGGCGTGATTGATTTTAATGACGCGACGCAGGGTGGTGCGGACATTCGGGGGAAAATCCGGGAGGCGATCCGACAGTGTATCTGTCGCTTTGAACCGCGAATTGTTCATGTGGATGTCGACACATCGGACTATTTATCGAATCCGATGGAGATGTCGTTTCAGGTTACCGCACGGGTCAGATTGGAAGATCTGGAGCAGGTTGCCTCTTTCAATATCCATATGGATAGCCACCGCCACTACAGAATGATCTGATTATGTCACTGGAACATTTTTTCAGGGATGAGCTGAACTACTTGCGCCTGCAAGGGCGTGAATTCGCCAAGGCGCACCCAGAGCTTACCCGATTTTTGTCAGAACAAACCACGGATCCAGACGTCGAGCGTCTGCTGGAAGGGTTCGCCTTTTTGACTGGGAGCCTGCGGGCGAAGATCGAGGATGAATTTCCGGAACTGACACACGGTCTGCTGGGCATGCTGTGGCCTAATTACTTGCGCCCCGTACCGAGCATGACGATTATGCAGTTTTCGGTACTCCCCGGCGCGATTGCCCAGCCTGCGTTTGTTGAACGCGGCTGTGAGCTTGATAGTCTGCCGATTGATGATGTGGTGTGCCATTTTCAGACCTGTCACGATGCCTGGATTTATCCAGCGGATATCCGTGAGATCAAGGTACAGAGCGGCAACGATCTTTCCACCATTACGCTGGACGTCGGGTTGCATGGCCCGCTATCACTAAGTGACCTGCAACTCGACAAACTGCGCTTTTATCTGGGCGGTGATACCTATACGGCCTACGAACTCTATTTCTGGATCGCCAGCCAGCTGTCGCATATTGAGCTGGAAATTGATGGGCAGCACTTCCGTCAGGAAGCCAGCGTGCTGAAGACGGTCGGCTTTGAGCGGGAAGATGCGCTATTGCCGTACCCCGGCAATGTCTATTCCGGCTACCGCATCCTGCAGGAATATTTTTGTTTTCCTGAAAGTTTTCTCTTTTTCCAACTCGCGGACGCGGTATGGCCGGAGCTTCCGCTGACGGTAACGGAATTCCGTCTGCATTTTTGCTTTGATCGTCCGTTGCCGGCGGAACTGAAAATCCGTCCTGATTCGTTCATGCTCAACTGCGTGCCGGCGATCAATCTCTTTCAGCATCATAGCGAACCGATCAACCTCAGCGGGCGCCAGACGGATTACCCGTTGAAGGCCAGCTACCGCAACGCCGATAGTTTTGAAATCTTCTCTGTGGATAAGGTTGAAGGCTGGGTCGAAGGGAATTCCGGCCGTGCTCGGGGCATCCCACGCACCTATCAGCCGTTTGAGAGCTTTCAGCACCAAATTGAGCGCGCTAAAGGACGACTCGCGCTCTATTACCGTATTCGGGTAAGGGAAGCGGTCAGCGGCAACGGGTTTGATCACATGCTCTCTTTTGTCCGCGGCGATGAGCAGGAAGTGATTGATTTGGATGAATCCATCTCGGTAACACTGACCTGTACCAACCGATCGCGTGCGGCGAAACTGCCCGTTGGGTCGATCTGCGTACCCACTGGAAATTCGCCATCTTTCGCGACGTTTCGCAATCTGGTGCGGCCGACGCGACCGCTGCGGCCAGCCATGGATGGCAGCCTGCACTGGACACTGATCTCCAACTTGTCTCTGAACTATGTGTCGCTGCTGCAGCGCGATGCATTGGTGCAAATCTTGCGTACTTACGATTTCCCTGCGCTGCACGACAAGCAGGCGGAACAAGCCTCGCGTAAGCGTCTGGCGGGTATCGACTCTATTGAAACTACACCGATCGACCGTTTGGTTCAGGGGATGCCGGTTCGCGGCTTGAAATCCATCCTGTCAGTACGGCAATCCGCGTTTTCCAGTGAAGGAGAACTCTATCTGTTTAGTACGGTGCTGGCGCACTTCTTCTCGCTATACGCCAGCGTCAACGCTTTCCACCTGTTGGAAGTGGTCAACATCGATAACAAGGAGCGCTACCGATGGCCGGTACAGATAGGTCAACACTCAATGATGTGACGTTCCGGCAGGATGCCTCACGCTTTAATTTTTTCCAATTGGTGGAGTTACTTAACCAACTGGAAGGCGTGGATCTGGAACAAGCGTTGGATTTCCGCCCTGAACAAGAACGTCTGCGCTTTCGCTCTACGGCGTCCATCGGTTTTCACCCCAGCGACGTCTTGCAGGTGGGATGTGATGAAGAGGGACGTCAGGAGCTGGAAGTCGCGTTTCTTGGCCTGCACGGCAGTCAATCACCGATGCCCGGTTATTACCTCGAAGAGCTGGCCTGGGAATACGCGCAGGGCGAACAGAAGCTGGGCGTGTTTCTTGACTTCTTTCATCACCGCTTACTCACGCTGTTGCACCGCGCATGGCGCAAATACCGCTATCACGTCCGCTTTCAAAATGAGGGTGAGGATGGATTCTCCCGCCTGATGTTTGCGCTGGTGGGGTTAGGGAATGACGCCGTACGCGACAGCCTGCCGGTTAACCGCGCCAAGATGCTTTCCTACGCCGGGGTGCTCGCTAGCCCCAGCCGTTCCCCGGAAGTGGTCGCGGGCTTGGTTATTCACTGTTTTGACCTGGATGACGTGGCTGTCCTGGCCTGGCAGCACCGTCGCGTGCCCATTCACGAAGGGCAGCAGAACCGCCTGGGCAAAGGAAACATGATGTTGGGCGGTGACTTTGTTATCGGCGACAAAGTGAATGACTGCGCCGGCAAGTTTTTGCTCAAGGTCGGCAATCTCAGCTTTAGCCGCTTTCTCAGCTTCTTGCCCAACGGCGAGCATTTTCAGCCGCTGGTGCGCTTTGTCTCTTTCATTCTTCGCGATCAGTTGGCCTGGGATCTGCGTCTGGGTTTTGCCGAAGGCGAAGCCAAGGGCTTAAGTCTGGGCAGTGAGCAAAGCAGCCGGTTGGGATGGAGCAGCTTTCTCGGGCAGCCGCCCGCGGATCCCTATGTGACGATTTGTGTGCAGGAGTAAATGTGAACGTAACCCATCCACTCACGTTGGTTGTGCTCAACAGTGAGCAGCTCGATATCAATTCTCAGGTGCAGCACCAGTTCGATCACCGTGGTGGCACGCTGGGCGCGTCGGAAAAAGACCAGTGGCAACTGCGGGATCGGCTGGGCTCCGTCGTGCCGGAGCACGCCCGTATCGACATGACCGACGGCTATTTCAGCCTGTGCGATCTGAGCGGTCAGTCTTTTATTAACGGATCGCTGTCGCCGATTGGGCGCGATCGCAAAGTCATTTTGTCGCACGGCGATGAGCTGGTTATCGGGCCTTTCCGACTGGGCGTTTATATCGGCGATCCCACCACGGAACAGGATATCGATCAGATATTAGGGCAGGGCAAGGTCGATGTGCTGGGCGGCTGGCTAAGTGAAGATAAAAAAATGCGCTCAACCGATCTGGCTGACACCACGGTCGCGCTGAATGACCCGCTGTGGGCACTACAGAAAGAACAGAGCCAGCCACTCTTGCCATCAGACAGTGAGGCGGTCGACGCATCGCTCACGACCTCTCTTTCTTCTTTTTCTTCTGCTGAGGACACCATGGATCAGAAATTTGTGGAATTACCGACTATCAACACACCGTACGCGGGAGAAGGGCTGGAGGGCTACAGCGATGGCACGTCTCTGGCGCCGCTGATGCGTGGGCTGGGGCTGTCACTTCAGCCGGGTGACGATGCACGACTGCGCGAAATGCTGGAAGAGATGGGAAAAAGCCTGCGCGCGATGGTGGAAGGCCTGCTGGCATTACAGACGGAACAGGCGGCGATGGCGGACACGCATTTACGCCCGATTGAAGATAACCCACTGCGTCTGGGGCTGGGCTATGCGGATACGCTGTCGGTGCTGTTTGCCGAAGGAAAAAGCCCGGTGCACCTGTCTGCGCCTGCCGCCGTGGAAGAGGTGTTGAACAATGTGCGTGTGCATCACATCGCGAACCAGCAAGCGATTGCCGTGGCGTTGGAAAATATTCTTCAGGCCTTCTCGCCTGCCGCGCTGCTCAGCCGCTTTGAGCACTATCGCCGCAGTGGCGAACCGCTGGCGGCCGATGACGGCTGGGCGTGGCAGATGTATCAACACTACTACCGTGAATTAACGTCGCCGCGCCAGCAGGGCTTCCAGAAACTGTTCCATCAGGTGTATGCACAGGCGTATGACCGTTCCGTGCGTCAACAGCAGGAGCAAAAATAATGCTGCGGGCTCTGTGCTTATGTTCCCTGATGTTCCTGCTGTCGGGGTGTACCACGTTGGGCAAGATGGCGCAGGTGGCGGCGAATCCCGACATTCAGGTAGGCAATAATAATCATCAGCCTTCTACCGTGGGGTTTAGCCTGCTGGCGGAACCGGACGTTAACCCGAATGACAGCGGTGAAGCTGCACCTATCGAATTCCAACTGGTTCTGTTGGCGGAAGATTCGCGTCTGTTAGCCACCGATTACGACCAGATCACGACGGATATCGAAAAGGCGTTAACCAAAAATTACCTCAGCCATCAGGACTACACACTGCTGCCGGGGCAGTTCAAGTACCTGCCGCCCGAAGCGCTGGATGAAAAAGTGCACTATCTCGGCGTGGTGGCGCGCTATGCGGATTCAGAAAGCGCAGAGTGGCGCAAAGTCATCAAGCTAAAGAACACTGGGCAGACGTATCAGATCCTCGTGCACCTGCGCAGGGATGAAGTTGAAATCAAAAAAGACCAAGAAGAAGAATAACTATGTCGAGTCGCAATCGCATTATCTGGCGGGAAGGTCTGTTCATTAAACCGCAGCATTTTCAACAACAGCAACGACACACCGATTACGCACTGCACGCGCGTCTCAGCGCCCTCAGTGACTATTTCTATGGCTTGCAGTCGCTGGCGATTAATGAGGAATACCTCAATTTTGGCCGCATCGCGCTGGTTAACGCCAGCGGGGTGATGCCTGACGGCACCGTGTTCAATATTCCGGGTGACGATGCCCTGCCACTGCCGTTAGAGATTACCGACGTCGCGCTGGCAAACCAGAAAGTGTATCTGGCGCTGCCGCTGGCGGTAAATGGCGTCAGTGAAGTCGGTCAGCCGGGGCAGGGGATCGCCAGTCGTCTGCAATCGCACCGGCATGACGTGCGCGATCTGCACAGCGACGGCGGCGATATCGTTTCTCTGGAAGTCGGAAAAGTCAGCCTGCGCCTGATGCTCGATCGTGACGATCGCAGCGCCTATGCCTCGCTGGCGATTGCCAACATTCTGGATAAACGCCCTGACGGCGGCTTGATTCTGGATCCTAACTTTATGCCGTGCAGTATCAGCGTCACCGCGATCCCTACCCTAAAACGCTTTTTGGGGGAATCCGCCGGTCTGGTGGCGGAACGTGCGCGCAGTCTGGCGCAGCGCATTGCCGCCCCAGGACAGCAGGGTGTCGCAGACGTGGCTGAATTTATGATGCTGCAATTGCTTAACCGCGCTCAGCCTAAACTGTCGCATCTGGCGCGTCTTGGCACGTTGCACCCTGAACGCCTGCACGAAACGCTGGTTGAACTGTGCGGCGAGCTGATGACGTTTACCGATGAGTCGCGCCTGCCGCCAGAGTTCCCTGCCTATCGCCACGAACACCAGCAAGCCAGCTTTGAGCCGCTGATGATGGCGCTGCGTCAGGCGCTGAGCACCGTGCTGTCGCCGCGTGCCGTCTCCATCCAACTGAAGAAACAGCCGTATGGCGTGATGGTAGCAATGGTTGGCGATGCGGAATTGATGTCTAGCGCCGAGTTTGTGCTGGCGGTACGTGCGCGTATGCCGCAGGAGCATCTGCGTAAGCAGTTGCTGCAACAAACGAAGATCGCCTCCAGCGAGAAGATCCGCGAACTGATCAGCCTGCAACTACCGGGGATCCCGCTGCTGCCGCTGCCGGTGGCGCCGCGCCAACTGCCTTATCACGCGGGCTACAGCTATTTCCAACTGGATAGACAAAGCCCTGCCTGGCAGATGCTGGTGTCCGGCAATACGTTGGCGTTCCACATTGCTGGCGAATTCCCAGAACTGGATATGCAGCTTTGGGCTATTCGTGGCCAGTAGTCAGGAGAGGAAGAGATGAGCATCGAAGTGATTAAAAATGAGCAACTGGGCGACCTGCTTTTTGACCATGCCCGACAAATGGATATGGACTCCGACTACTGGTTCCGCCTGCGTGGACAAAGCATTAATCCGATGGTGGATGCGGTCACGCCGCTGCTGGGCATGGTGGAGCGGGTACGTCAGCTCTCTGCCTATGAGGGCGTGGAAGATCTGTATCAGCGCGTGGTGTCTGAAATTCAGGCTATCGAGCAGGAATTACACTCTCATGGCTACGAAAACGGCGTGATCTTGTCGTTCCGCTACATCCTCTGCACCTTCATTGATGAAGCCGTAATGGGGCGGGAGTGGGGCGGCCAAAGCATGTGGTCGGCCCATTCTCTGCTGACCCGTTTTCACAATGAGACATGGGGAGGCGAAAAGGTGTTTGTCCTGCTGGAGAAGCTGCTGGACGACCCCACCCGCTATCGCGACATTCTGGAGTTTATCTACCTCTGTCTCTGTCTGGGTTTTGAAGGGCGCTATCGGGTGATGACGCAGGGGCGTGAAGAACTGAATCGCGTCGTGAACAAGCTGCATGACACCCTGCGCCCCGAGCCTGCGAATTCGCCGACGGTTTTCCACCTGAATCTGGGGCAGCAAGCCTCGCGCTACCAGCTGCGCAGACAGGTGTCATTACGCACGCTATTTGTCGGCGTGTGTGTGGTCTTGGTGGCCGCCTTCGGCCTGTACCGCTATCAGCTAACTCATCAAACCCAGGACGTACTGCGTCAACTGGGAGAATTATTACAATAACAGGAGCTACACCGTGATTCGAATTGAACTGCCGACACTGGTTGAACGACTCAACCCCGTGTGCCGTCATATGCTGGAAGAAGCGGCGGCACTCTGTATTCAACATCAGGGTGCGGAAATCCGTATTGAGCACCTGTTGCTGAAAATGCTGGAAACGCCACTGTGTGATGTACGTCAGATCCTCAAGCGTGCGGGCGTGGATGCGGATGAGCTGTCTTCGCTGCTGTTGCCTTCCTCCATGGATAAAGAGTTTGATGCGGGCTATCCCTCATTCTCCCCTCTGCTGGTGGAGTGGTTACAGGATAGCTGGCTGCTGGCCTCGGCTGAATTCCAACATTCACGCCTGCGTAGCGGCATCTTGCTGCTGGTCCTGCTGATGACGCCCAATCGCTATGTGGCTGGCGCAGTATCCCGCCCGCTGGCGCAGATTAACCGTGAGCTTTTACGCCAGCAGTTTGATGAGTGGGTGAAGGATTCGGTGGAAACGGAAGTCGCGGTGCAGTCTGCCACGGCCGAACAGGCTGCTGCGGCGAACACGCAGCTCTCTCGCTATACCCAAAACGTGACGGAATCCGCCCGACAGGGGCAACTGGATCCGGTGCTGTGCCGCGACCATGAAATCGATCTGATGATCGACATTCTCTCCCGCCGTCGTAAAAACAACCCGATTGTGGTCGGGGAAGCGGGCGTCGGTAAAAGTGCGCTGATCGAAGGGCTGGCGCTGCGCATCGTGGCCGGTGCCGTGCCGGAAAGACTGCGGGATGTGGAACTGCTCACGCTCGATCTGGGAGCGATGCAGGCCGGTGCCTCGGTGAAAGGCGAATTTGAGAAACGTTTCAAAGGCGTAATGCAGGAAGTGAAAGATTCACCGCGCCCTATCATTCTGTTTATCGATGAAGCGCATACGCTCATCGGGGCAGGCAATCAGGCGGGCGGGCTGGACGTTTCTAACCTGCTCAAGCCTGCACTGGCGCGCGGTGAATTGCGCACCATCGCGGCCACGACCTGGAGCGAATACAAAAAATACGTCGAGAAGGACGCGGCGCTTTCCCGCCGTTTCCAGCTCGTCAAAGTCGGTGAACCGAATGCGGAAGAAGCCACGGTTATCCTGCGTGGGCTGCGCGGTATCTATGAAAAAGCGCACGGCGTGCTGATTGATGAAGATGCGCTTCAGGCGGCGGCACAGCTTTCGGCCCGCTATATTTCTGGTCGCCAACTGCCCGATAAAGCCATCGACGTGCTGGATACGGCCAGCGCGCGCGTGGCGATTAACCTGACGACGCCACCGCGTGCGGTCAGCCAGTTGCAAACCCGCCTGCATCAGCAGGAGATGGAAATTACCCAGCTTGAGCGTCAGGCGCGTATTGGTCTGGGTAATACCGAAGAACGGTTAGCCGACCTGCG
The DNA here is from genome assembly GCF_014946775.2 of Pectobacterium quasiaquaticum. Classification (NCBI taxonomy): domain Bacteria; kingdom Pseudomonadati; phylum Pseudomonadota; class Gammaproteobacteria; order Enterobacterales; family Pectobacteriaceae; genus Pectobacterium; species Pectobacterium quasiaquaticum. The sequence continues at coordinate 980,978 of NZ_CP065177.1, forward strand.
TGACGCCCGCGAAGCAGGCGCGGCATCGCTGGCACAGCTGGAAGCCGACTGGCAGCAGCAGAAAATACAGGTTCAGCGCGTGATTGAACTGCGCACGGCGCTGCTGGATGAAGATCAGTCTGTTGATTTTGATACGGTGTCGGCTGCGGAGGAACTGGCGGCCTGTGAACAGGCGCTGGAAGCGCTGCAACACGCTTCCGTGCTGGTTTCTCCCCACGTTGATAAAACGCAAATTGCGGCCGTTATTGCCGAGTGGACAGGCGTGCCGCTGAACCGCATCTCACAGAGTGAAATGGATGTCGTCACCCGCCTGCCTGAATTCCTGGGGGATTCAATTAAAGGGCAGCAGCTAGCGATTGCTCAATTGCATAAACACCTACTGACTGCGCGTGCGGATCTTCGTCGTCCGGGGCGTCCGCTGGGGGCTTTCCTGTTGGTAGGGCCGAGCGGCGTGGGTAAAACGGAAACCGTGCTCCAGATTGCCGATCTGATGTTTGGCGGACGCAACTATCTGACCACCATCAATATGTCGGAATATCAGGAAAAACATACGGTTTCACGCCTGATCGGTTCGCCGCCGGGCTATGTCGGGTTTGGTGAAGGCGGCGTGTTAACCGAAGCCATCCGCCAGAAGCCGTATTCCGTGGTGCTGCTGGATGAGGTGGAGAAGGCGCACCCAGACGTCCTGAACCTGTTCTATCAGGCGTTTGATAAAGGTGAACTCGCCGATGGCGAAGGCCGGGTGATCGACTGCCGCAACGTGGTGTTCTTCCTGACGTCCAACCTTGGGTTCCAGACGATTGTGAACTACGCCGAGCAGTCGGATGTGTTGCTGGATGCGCTTTACCCTGAGCTGGCAGCCTTCTTCAAACCCGCACTTTTGGCGCGTATGGAAGTCATCCCTTATCTGCCGCTGGCGCATGACACCATGGTTGAGATCGTGCAAGGCAAACTGTCGCGTCTGGTGTCTCTGCTGCAACAGCGTTTTGGGGCGGAAGTCATCATTGAGAACGAGGTGCCGGAAGAGATTCTGCGGTTGGCGAATCGCAGCGAAAACGGCGCGCGTATGCTCGAATCGGTGATTGATGGCGCCTTGCTGCCACCGGTCTCGCTACAGCTGCTGCAACGCATGTCTGCGGGTGAACCTGTCAGCCGTATTCATTTCCGCGTCGAAGCCGGCCAGTTCCAGACTGAGGTTGAGGGCTGAGTATGCAACATGCCCTCGAACTGGCGCTTGCACTCACCCGACAGCATGACGAGGCCGGTCTGTGCGACTGGCTGCTGGAGACGATGCAGGCCGCCTGGCAGCCTCAAGGGATGCTACTGGGTATGGTGGATGTCAGCGGCAGGCAACTGACCTGCCAGGGACGAGTGCATGAAACGCCGGTGGCGCTGAGTCTGGGCGTGGATGACTTTAGCCACCCGCTGGCGTATGCGCTGCATAAGAATCAGGCGCGAACCTGGGATTCTCTCTATGGCGGTGCCCGCATTGAGCACCGTGAATTTCGGCAGATGCTGGTTTCTGTCGGGACGAACTGCGGGCTGCATGCGCTACCGCTGCTGTCGGAGAGCGGTAAACCGCTGGCGGTGCTGGCGCTGTTGGATACGCCGACGCGCCTGCAAACGCTGCATCAGCACGGCGAGTGCGAGAGGCTGGCGCAGGTGTTTTGCCGTCAGCTTATGCTGCTGCGTGAGCTGGCGCATACCCGACGGGAGCAGGTCGCGCTGAGAGATTCACTCCGCCAGATTAAGGATGAAGGGCAGAGCCGTCGCGAGCAGGAAACGCGGGTGGAAACGACGCTGATTGGCCGATCTGTCGTCATTAAAGAACTGCATCAGCAGATTTATCAGGCGGCAAAACACCGTCTTTCGGTGCTGATTCAGGGCGAAACCGGTTCAGGAAAAGAGGTGGTGGCGCGTCTGCTGCATCAGTGTTCCGAACGTGCCGATAAACCTTTTATCGCCATCAACTGCGCGGCGATCCCGGAAAACCTGATTGAAAGCGAGCTGTTTGGCTACCAAAAAGGCGCGTTCTCCGGCGCACAAAGTAACAAGATTGGTCTGGTCGAGCAAGCTAACGGCGGAACCCTGTTTTTGGATGAAGTCGGCGATATGCCGCAGTCCATGCAGGCCAAGCTGTTAAGGGTGTTGGAAACGCACAGCTTCCGCCCGCTGGGCGCGGAGAAAGAAGTGCATTCCGATTTCCGCCTGATTGCCGCGACCCATCAGCCGCTGGAGCAGCAGGTGTCTGACGGCGTATTTCGGCAGGATCTCTATCATCGTCTTTGCCAGTGTCTGTTGCAGGTCGCCCCGCTACGCGAGCGGCCGGACGATATTCGTCTGCTGTGTGAGCACTTCATCGGTCAATTTGCAGATAAACAGCAAAAGCACGTTGCACCATTGAACCGGGCCTTCCTTCGCCAATTGGTGGCGTATGAATTTCCCGGCAATGTGCGGGAACTGCGTAATCTGCTGGAAGTCGCCTGCGCACATACGCCGGACGGCGAAGCGCTGTCTCTGACATCGCTACCGCCGGAACTGCGCGAGCGACTGACGAGCAGTACAACTGAGGAACAGGATCGCTATCAACACATCTACGATTTGCGTATTGCCACACAGCGGTATGAAGCGGCTGTCATTGAGGCACGGCTGCGCCAGTTTCAGGGCAATCGCCTGCTGGTGGCTGATAGCCTCAATATCCCTAAACGCACTCTCGACCACAAATGCCAGAAGCTGGAGGTAAATTGATGTTTCTGACGATGGCACCTCTATTGTTGGCAACGGCCGCGACACCCGATCCCGCCTGGCAGTCATTATGGGAACAGTGCCGCAATGAGACGGCTTCAGAGCTCCGGCTGGCCTGTTATGACGCGCTGGGGCGGGAAGCGGAACGCAACGGCACGCTGTCCCCACAGCGTGATAACGCCGCGACGGGCGGAACGTTTCAACTGGGACGTGAAGCAGACAGCGGCGATATGACGCTCACCCGTATGCTGGACGATGGCAATACGCTGGTGATTAGCTGCGCCAGCAATATAACGCACTTGCGCTTAACGCTCAGCGAGCCCTGGGCAGGAGAGTCCGTCACATCGCTGCTAGATGGCGTGACGGTCTCCGACAACTGGTTTATCCGCAATCGAGGGCTGCTGCTGGAGTCGGGACGCGGCCTGCCGGCGATTGATGCGTTAAAGCGCTGGATTGGGCATCGCGAACTGGTGCTTAACGGCGCGGACGGTCACGCGCTGCGTATCGAACTCGCTGGGCTGGGCGAAGCACTCGCGCCGCTGCGTCAGCAATGTCACTGGTAAAGGAGGCGTTCATGCATGCACATCCTTGGTGTAAACGCCTGCAAACCTCGTTACCGGATGAGATGTTGCGCGCGGCGGTATTGCCGGACGATCCGCTCTGGGAAAAGGTTGAGACGGAACTGGTCAAGCTGGGGTCGCTGGCGCATAACCAGGTCGACCTTAACGTGGTGGCGGGTTACTGCCTGACCTTGCTGGAAAGCAAAACCAAAGACATGCGGGTACTGGTGCAGCTCTTGCGCTGTTTACAGCACCCAGCCAAAGCGACACCGTTTTCTACTGCCCTGATGCTGCTGGACAGTTGGCTGGAAAGTTACTGGGTGCCCGCGTGGCCTGCCAGTCCGGTTCAGAAGCAGAAGCTGATGATCCAGATTGTTCGGCGTTTTGAGAGCGCGCTGCCCCGTATTGCAGAAAGTGCCTCCAGCGCAGAGCTGGAGCAATTACAGCAGTTGACGGAGCAGGTGGCGACTCGTTGGGGCGAACTGGCCAGTGACAAAGCGGCGCTGATGGATGAACTGGTGCAGGGCGTTAAGCGTGCCAGACAGCGACAGCAGGCGCAGGAACAGGCGAATCAGACGGCAAAACCGACTCCGGCAGCCAGCAGCACTGGAGGCGCGGGCGGGAGTGAAACCAGCGCCAGCGCGGCCTCGACGCCCGTCAGTTCGGTGGAGATTAATTCATCCGATGAACGCGGCTGGCGGCAAACGCAGTTGAACGTCGCGGCATTGCTGGTTGAACGTCATCCTGACTCACCGACGGGCTACCGTCTGCGCCGCCACGCTATCTGGTCAGGCATTGCCACACCGCCGATGTCGTCCAAAGGGAATAAAACCCAACTGGCACCCGTCTCGTCAGATCGCGTGGATGAATACCAAAGTGCGCTGGCTCAGGCCGATTTGGCGCTGTGGGAACGCATAGAACAAAGTCTGGTGCTGGCACCTTACTGGTTTGATGGCCACATGCTGTCCGCCTCGGTGGCCTCACGGTTGGGACATGCTTCTGTCGCGACGGCGATTGCCGAGGAGCTTTCGTCGTTTCTTCAGCGTGTGCCGGAGCTGCGTGAACTGGCGTTCAGCGATGGAACGCCCTTTTTGACTGGGAAATGTAGCCAGTGGTTGCAGTCCAGTCAGCCGGTTCGCGGCGGCGGGGCGCGACAGGACGATCTGGCGACGGAGGCGGCGGCCTGTCGAGATGAGAAAGGCATTGGGGCAGCGATGCAGCTATTGGATGAACGTATGCGTCGCCTGAAAGAGCCGCGCGACCGCTTTTATGCCGAGTTGGTTCTGGCGGATTTACTCGCCGAAGAAGGGATGAAATCACTGGCAGCACAGCACTATCAGCACATGTGGCAGGAAAGCCAACAATTGGGCCTGATGCAATGGGAACCGGGACTGGTTAGCCGTGTGGAGCGGTTGGCGGCATCCCGCAAAAAATAAGACATTCGGAGTGAATGGTCACTTATGTTTAAAACAATCATAACCTTTCTACGCAAGCAGTTGCCTAAACTGAAACCCTCCTGGTTACTTTTTGGCGTGCTGCTGTGGGTTGTCGTGTTGGTTCTGGCCTGGTGGCTGGGGCCGCGTTTGACGGTGGGCGAGTCCCGTCCGTTGCAGGGAATCTGGGGCCGCGTGGTGTTCACGCTGGTTTGGCTGTGGCTGGCGTTTTCCTACAGCGCCTGGCTGGTCTGGCGTCGCGTGCAGCAGATGCGGGCGGAGCGTCATGAACAGCAGGTGATTGAACAGGATCCCTTGCAGGTGTTTGTCGACAGCCAGCAGACGTTTCTCGATCGCTGGCTGGAGGCGTTCCAGACCCAGTTGGGTAAACGCGCGCTGTACGCGATGCCTTGGTATCTGACGATTGGTCTGGCTGGCAGCGGGAAAAGTAGCCTGATCCATCGCGCGAATCCGGCAAACAAAATGAATCCGAAGCTGGATGCGGAGCTGCGAGACGTGGCGGCAGGCCAGCAGGTGAGCAGTTGGGTCGGCGAATCCGCGGTGATTTGGGATCCCAGCGGGCAGCTACTTGCCCAGCCTGAGTTGAAAGGCGATTCGCTCGGACAGCGTCATGCTCGACTGTGGCAGCACTTGCTACAGTGGCTCAGTGAAAACCGTCGTCGCCAGCCGCTCAACGGTCTGGTGCTCACGCTGGATATTTCCTGGCTGGCGCAGGCTGGCGTCGCCGATCGCAAAGCTTACGCGCAGGTGATGCGCGCCCGCTTGCAAGAAATTTCCGTCAACATTAATACGCGCTTACCGGTATATATCGCACTGACTCGGCTGGATATGCTGAGCGGCTTCGATAAGGTCTATCGCCAGTTGAACCGCGACGCGCGTCAGGCCGTGTTAGGCGTGACGTTTACGCCGCAGGCGAGCAACAGCAAAGGCTGGCTAGAAGAGCTGGAGCGCTTCTGGGACGAGTGGATCACGCACCTGAATGACAACCTGCCGGATATGCTGCTGACGCAATCCGACAGAAGCGTGCGTAATTCTCTGTTCTCGTTCGTCCGCCAACTCGCTGGCGTGAAAGATTATGTGATGGATGTGCTGACGGAAACGTTAGCGACGGGCGAAGATCGCGCGTTCCTGATCCGCGGCGTCTACGTCAGTTCGGTCTACCAACAAGGGGTGCCGTTCGATGCCTTTGCGCAATCGGCTTCCCGACGCTATCAACTGCCAGAGCCGATTAACCCTGCGCTGCGCGGTGAATCCAATACGTTCTTTGTACAACGTCTCTTCCCTGACGTCATTTTCCCAGAGGCCAGTCTGGCGGGGGAAAACCGGCTGCATAGCCTCTATCGCCGACGTCGGCTGAGTATCGGCGTGGGCTGCATGCTACTCGCCAGTCTGGCGCTGATTGGCAGCTGGCACCATTTCTATCGGGTCAATGAAGAGGCGGGACGTAACGTCCTGACGAAAGCGCAGGCCTTTATCGGCACCAATGAGCTGGAAGGCCAGCAGGGTTACGGCTATCAGCAGTTGCCGCGTCTGAATTTGATTCGCGATGCGACCTTATCCTTTGGTAATTACCACGAGCGTACGCCGCTGCTGGCCGATCTTGGCCTGTATCAGGGCGACAAGATTGGGCCTCATGTTGAAGGCACCTACCTGCAAATGCTGAATCAGCGCTTTCTCCCGGCGGTGATGCAAGGGCTGCTGGAAGATCTGAATCAGGCACCTGCCAATAGCGAGCAAAAGCTGACGATTCTGCGCGTGATGCGGATGCTGGATGATGCGTCAGGGCGCAATAAAGCGCTGGTCGAACAGTTTATGGCGCAGCGCTGGCAGAAGGCATTTCCCGGACAGGGCAACGTGCAGGAACAGCTGATGCAGCATCTGGATTACGCCCTTGAACACACTGATTGGCACAAGGCGCGTGAGCAGAAAGACGCGGTAGCGATCAGCACTTTTGCACCCTTTAGTCAGCCGATTACGCTGGCCCAGCAGGAACTGAGCAAGCTGCCGATGTATCAGCGGGTTTATCAGAGTCTGGTGATGAAGGCGACGCAGGTGCTGCCGCCAGATTTAGCGATTCGTGATGAAGTCGGGCCGACGTTTGATCCGGTGTTTTCTCTGCGTAATGACAAAGCGGGAAGTGTGCCTCGACTGCTGACGTATCCCGGCTTTAGCGACTATTACCTCAAGCAGGACAAAGCGCTGTTAGAGCTGACTGCGCTGGACGCCTGGGTGTTGGGACAGCGTGAGCGTGCGCAGTTCAGCGAGGCCGATCGGCGGGAAATTCTGCGTCAGGTGAATGACCGCTACATCACGGATTACATCAACCAGTGGCAGAAAGTGCTGGCGAACATTGATGTGCAGACGCTCGATACGCCGGAGCAGGCGCTCGATATTCTCACGGATATTACCGGCAACGATCAGCCTTTCCAGCGCGTGCTGACGACGGTGAGTGACAACACCCGTATCCGTAAACTGTCCGATGATGATAACGACACGGCGCAGAGCATTAATACGCGTACGGGCCGTCCGTTTATGACTATCAATGCGGCGCTGAGTGGACGTGGTGAGCAGGGGCCGTTGGTGCAAGAGGTCAATCAGAAACTGACGGATCTCTATCACTATCTCGATCAGATCGTTAACGCAACCGATCCGGGACAGGCGGCGTTGAAAGCGGTGCAGGCGCGGCAGGGAAATAAATTTGCCGATCCGGTATTCGCCTTACAGCAATACGCCCGCAGCCTGCCCGCGCCGTTGGATCGCTGGGTAGGACAATTAGCTGGAGAAAGCGCGAGTCTGGTGACTGGGTTGGCGATGTCGTCGCTGAATCAGGAATGGCTGGATAAGGTTGTCATGCCATTCAATGAGAAGCTGGCAGATCGTTATCCCTTCGACCCGTCATCGAACAAGGATGTGCCGCTATCGGAAATGGAAATGTTCTTCATGACTGGCGGGACGCTGGACAGCTTCTATCAAACCAACCTCAAGGCGATGATGGAGAGCGGCATGCTGGAAGAAGGCATGGCGTCGCCGTTGCAGGCTGAACTGGTGAAACAGCTTGAACGCGCCACTCGCATCCGCCAGACCCTGTTTAATGCGCAGGGCAGTCTGGAAGTGCATTTCGTGCTGGAACCGCTGGAGCTGACGGCGAACAAGCGCCGTAGCGTGCTCAATCTGGATGGACAACTGCTGGAATATAGCCACGGTCGTCGCCAGAAAACGCCGCTGGTGTGGCCAAACAGTATGCGCGACGGGGCCGAAAGTAAGCTGACGCTGGTGCCGGACGATCGTGAGCGTTCACCGCGCAGCCTGAGCTTTAACGGGCCGTGGGCGATGTTCCGGTTAATCAATAGCGATCAACTGACTCAGGTGAATGAGAACACCTTTGACGTGCGCTTCTCGCTGGAGAACGGGGCGATGACCTATCGCGTGTATACCGATGCCAGCCACAACCCGTTTGCCGGTGGTCTGTTCAGCCAGTTCACGCTGCCTGACTCGCTTTATTAATTTAACTCTCGGGAGCCTATCCAGGCTCCCTATTGCTGGATGATGTGATATGCAAGATGCACAACAGGCCCTGAAAGTCGGCCGCGATCCACGGATGCTGCCGGAGTTTGACGCACTTCGGGCGGAAATTAACAAGTTGAGTCATGCGTCTCGCCCCGATGTGGATTGGATGCTGGTGCACGATATGGCCACCACCATCTTTGAAAAGCAGGGCGTGGATCTCCAGACCGCGATTTACTTTACGCTGGCGCGTTCACGGCTGGCGGGATTAACCGGCTTCACGGAAAGCTGTGAGTTTCTGGCGAATTTGATCGTGACGCAGTGGGATAACTTCTGGCCGCCAGTGCATCAGGAACGAGCGCGTATCGAGATGCTGGACTGGTTTATTGCTCGTATCAGCGAAGTGGTGCGGCAGTACGCCATTAGCCATGAACACAAGCGGCTGGTTTACCGTTGCGAACGTGCGCTGCAATTGATGAGTGAAAAGCTGCATAACTCGGGGTTGAGCCGCATTCCTCGCGTCGAGAATCTGCTGCACTTCGTCGAAGGCTATACCCATTTGTTTGATGAAACCGAGATTGTCATTGTGTCGGACGATCAGGAACTGAAAAAGCAGGATATGCAGATTCCGCCCATGGTGTTCTTTCACTCTGACATGGAGCCCGGCGCGACGGTGCCAAGCAGTGGTTCATCAGGCTCGGGTCAGGCTGCTTTGCCTGCGGGTAGCATTCTCATCGGACGAGAGAAAGGGCAAATGAAACCGACGGTATTGAAAATTGAGGCGCATAAAAAGCATAAGCCAGCGTGGTTTTGGTTTGTCTCTGGGCTGCTGACCTGTGCGTTGCCTGTCGCAGCCATTACTGGCTGGCAGTATTGGCAGGAACAGAAGGCCGATGCACTGGCGTTACTGCAACAGCCAGCCTACGCGTTGCCCGCCGCCCCCGATCATAATGACATTCGCCGAGTACGTATTGCGCTGGGCGAGCAGAAATTACAGGGCATGGAAGGTGAACTGATCAATCGCTATCAGGCTCAGTTGGAACAGGTGAAAAATGCCTCGCCTTTCTACCTGTATCAATACGGCAACGGGTTGAAAAACGTGATGCAGCAACTCTATCCCGATTCGCTGGCGGTGAAGGAAATGGAACGCCAATGGCAGATTGCGCTTGAACGCCAGCAGGGCGATGAACCGAAAACGCGGGGCTACGAACAGGTTCAGGCCAGAGTCAACGATACCTTGCAGCAACTGCTGGAACTGGAGCAGCAGCGCCGGACGGTGACGATTTCCTACCTGAAGTCAAAGCTCTACGATATGCAAAAAGACCTGATATCGGACGTTCCCTTTGGGATACGGCTGCGGGAGCTTGAGGCGCGTAAAACCAGGAGCCAGTCGCTGACGCCTGCGGAGCTACGTGCGATGGAAGACGAACTGCGCGCCTTCAACGTTCGCTTGTACCGTTTGCAGCAGAGCAATTCTGCCAGTTGATTGTCGAGAAGGGAAAAACGCTGAGCACATGATGAAATACAAAAAATTAGTGATAGCTCTGTCGGCCTGTTGGCTGGCGTCATGTCAGGCGCCCGTCACATCGCTGTCTGAATCGGAACTCGTGGCGTCAGCGAACCGGGGAAACGGTGAGGCGCAATATCAACTGGCAAAGACGCTAGCCGCGCGATCGCAGTACACCGAGGCGATGCAGTGGATGCAGAAGGCATCTGGTCTTTCTGAACTTCCCGCTAATGCGGAACTGCGCGCGGCCGCCGCGCTTCAGGTTGGAGACTGGTATCAGGCCGGGCTGGGGGCGCCCAAGAACAGCCCGTCTGCTCGCCAGTGGTGGACAACGTCCTCACGTCTGGGAAATGGCGAAGCGGGGCATCGGCTTGGTATGGACTGTCAGGTTCAACATCAGGGAAAGCTGGTGGCGGCCTGCCTGAATGCTTTTGAATCGGCTGCGGCAAATGGTTATCCCCCCGCGCAGTTGATTGTCGCCCAGTGGCACGCAACGCATGCGGGCGGCGAAAAAGAGGCCGTAGCGTGGTTGCTGAAGGCCTCCGAACTGGGTAATCGGGATGCGCAATATCAGTTGGCGCAGCGCTATGAGCAAGGTAAAGGTGTGGTGATCCGTCGCGATCTGGCTGAACGTTGGTATTTCCGCGCGGCGACGCTAGGTCAGGCACAGGCGCAGCTGTGGATGGCGCGACACGAAGATGGCGAAAATGCGCTGAACTGGTATAAAAAATCCGCCTCATCAGGTGATGCCGAAGCACAGCTTTGGCTGGGCAAGGCATACCGCGAAGGTAAGCATTTACCTTGGGATGAGCAAAAGGCGCGTTATTGGCTGGAGCGTGCCGCGTCTGGCGGATCGGGCGAGGCCGATTATCTGCTCAGTCAGAGCCAGACAACCCATGAAAAGCGCGAACAGTATCTGGTTCAGGCTTCCTCTGCGGGCTATATCCAGGCACAGCGCGAACTGGGTGAACGGTTATTTAAAGCGAACGAATTCGCACGTGCGCGTGAAGAATATGCCAAAGCGGCATCAGCAGGAGATGCTGAGTCCCGACTAGCCTATGGCGAGATGCTGCGGCTGGGACAAGGAGGAAAAGAGGATTATGTCGAGGCGATGAAGCAGTACCGTCTGGCGGCGAATGACGGTAATCGTATGGCTCAATATCGTATGGGCATGATGCGTCAGGACGGGCTGGGGGCTTCCCGCAATCGTATTCATGCATACGCCTGGTACGCGATGGCGGCGACGGAGGGGATGAGCGAAGCCATTCATGCGCGTAACGATCTGGAAGCGACGATGCAGCCGGATGAAATCAAAGCTGGGCAGCGGTTGGCGATGCACTGGTCATCCGGAAAAACGGAGTAACCCGTGGTGGTGCATTGAAGGGCAATATTTTCATCAGGATAGCGATGTACCGTACTGGGAGAACCGGTAGCCATAGCAACGGCGAAGAAGGAGAAAGCCGATAGCAAACAGTACAGGATTGCAGTTCACCGTAAAGGTCGGCGCCCTGACGGCAGGCACCTTTACGGTGGTGGATTTCTAGCTGGATGAAGGGCTGAACCGGCCTTTCAGCCTGTCGCTGAGTCTGGCTAACGCGCAGCCGGATATGGATTTCAGCGCAAGGCGGAAATATTGCGTGCAGTATCAGTAAAGACGATATTCCTGATGCGCAACCAAATGAAGAAACGAACGAGGCTGAAATTGAAAAAGAGTCAGTAAAAAATTCTTGCGCAGCAGGTCGAGATGGGACATTTCCCTTCCCATTATTTGATTGATAACTATTTCCCTGTCAGAACAGGTTGTTAAGTAAGTTCTTTTTTGTCACAGATGAGAAATGTGTTCTTCTTGCAGAAACACTGAACTGACAGGAATACTCATCACAATATTGAAAAAGCGACTAATAGTATCTTCTTCACAATTTGTTGATCTTCACCGCGAGCGATCTGTGACGAGGCATGACTTAGCTGCGCATCAATATAAATGGCTGCAAACTCTGATGAAATGTCTGCAGAAAACTCTCCTTTGGCCTTTGAACGTTCCACCCATTTTCTGAAAACTGATAATCCTTGTTCTTCAAGGAAATCTACTTGCGCTCGTGTTGCTTCACCCAAATGCATTCGTGATTCACGCATTTTTATAAAAAGACATCCATTTGGGGACTCATGATTACAACTAACTGAAGTGGCAAATGACACGAGGTTATCAAGTGCCTCTCGAAACGGAGTTTTACTATTCAACATCTGCTGTACTGGATTTAGCACTTGTTCCTGATATTTAATAAGAACAGCTTTCATCAATCCATCTTCATTCGAAAATTCACGGTAAAGACTAGGTTTCGATATACCAGATCTCCTGCAAATTTCATTAAGGGATAAGTTGCCGATGTCCTCTTTCCAATAGGCATCCATTGCTACATCCAGAACGTGATCACGATCTAAAGTCTTGGGGCGTCCCCTTGAAGGTTTGATAGGATTTAAATTCATTTTTATACCACCTGGTATTTTAATTTGACAAAAAATGCTTCCTTGTTTATTGTACCAACTGGTATTTAATTTTCAACCAAATAGGAAAAGAAAGATGAGTGAAGCAAAGAAAAGCATAGTGATCACTGGAAGCAGCAGTGGATTTGGCCGAAAAGCAGTAAAAGACTTTGCCGATAAAGGCTATCAAGTGTTCGCTGCCATGCGCGGTCCAGAAGGCAAGAACGCCGTAGTCAAGGCCGAGCTGGAAGCGCATAGCGATTTCATCCATGTTGTTGATATGGATGTCACCAACGACGAATCTGTCAAAGCCGCCATTGCGAACGTGCTCGATAAAGCAGGAAAAATTGATATTTTGCTTAACAATGCAGGCGTAATGTACCTTGGTATTACAGAAGCATTTAGCATTGCCCAAGCTAGAGAGCAGATGGAAACCAATTACTATGGTGCTATGCGTACTATACAGGCTGTTTTGCCTACTATGCGTGAGGCTAACTCCGGTTTGATCATTAACACCTCATCAATGGTTGGCCAGATTTCAGCGCCGTATTTCTCTACCTATGCAGCCACCAAACATGCTTTGGAAGGCTACCTCCAAGGCTTACGCTACGAAGTCGCACCTTTTGGTATTGATGTCGCTATAGTGCAACCAGGTCCATTCCCGACAGGTCTGAGTGCTGCTGGGCAACAACCTGCACGTACTGACGTACTGGATAGTTATGGCGAGTTGGCACAGATTCCAGCCGCTATGTTCGAGGCGTTCGGCAAATTTATGCAGAGTGAGCAAGCACCTGATCCACAAATGGTCGTAGACGCTTATTTAGCGTTAGCAGATATGCCTACTGGCAAACGCCCTACACGCACAGCGGTTGGTATGGTTTGGGGAGTTGATGAAATTAACGCTGCCAAGCAACCCATTCAAGACCGTGTTTTGAAAGAAATGCAACTAGACAATGTGTTAGGCGGTTCTGACGTGTAATTTCCGGTGTCAGGGGCGAATTATTTTTTGCCCCTTTTTTGCCCCTTTTTTGGCTTTGTTGAAGAAATCGAACTTTCTTCGATAAACAGGATCAGAATGTTCTCAACCCTGACAGAGCATGGCGAACCGTGGCAAAGCAAAAGTTCAACATTACCCATTGGAAAACTTATAACGATGCGCTTCGGCAGTGGGGGAAACTGACGCTCTAAATTCGTGATGACGCGACTGCTTCATGGTACGACAAGGCTCCTCCAGAGCGGCACGGCAGGCCGTTGCGCTACACCGATACGGCGATAATCACCGCGCTGATGCTCAAAATGTTTTTCATCAAAGCTAGGTCAAGTGTGAGCATTGGCTGATACTGTTATCCTATTTCAGCGGTCACTCAGGGTATTTTCTCCAGAAAAGAGGCGAAAAGTCGTATCTGCGGATCGATTGATTTCACGAATAAATTTACTTAACACATTCTTTTACTCAATCTCAGGCGGGCGTTGCTTAATAGCAATGCCCGTTTTTTTTACGGTAAATTGCGTTTTTCAGGGGGATTTTCCTCATAAAATGTTTGTATGTACTCACTTACATAAGTAAGCGGTGTGGTTCATTTATCACCTAAAATAGATTAATTCCTATCGGTAAGTATAAAATCAATAGTTTATATCTTCATTAAATTAATGCCTAACGCAAACTTTCAGCATAACTGCGCATTCTGCGCAACTTCTTGCTCACTTTCTGGTTGAAATCACTTTTTGCGCAATAGATGCCGTTTTTTCGCGAGGTCTGCGCAACTTCTTGCTCAAATTTTGCTTAAGGAAAATTTGAGTTAAGTAAATATCGTTATAAAACATGCAGATGAAAGTTGGCATGTGGATTGCTATACAGAGCGTGAAGTTATTCATTCTGTTTAATAACTCATTTCGTTCAACAACTCATTTCGTTCAACAACAAGGAGCAAGACTATGCCAACTCCATGCTATATCAGCATCGAAGGTAAAACTCAGGGCAACATTACTGCGGGTGCTTTCACGTCTGATTCGGTCGGTAACATCTATGTGCAAGGCCACGAAGATGAAATGCTGGTACAGGAATTCAAACACATTGTCACCGTCCCAACCGACCCACAGTCTGGTCAGCCGTCCGGTCAGCGTGTGCACAAGCCGTTCAAATTCACTGTCGCGCTGAACAAAGCCGTTCCACTGATGTACAACTCCCTGGCGTCCGGCGAAATGCTGCCGACCGTGACCCTGAAATGGTATCGCACCTCGGTGGAAGGCAAGCAAGAACACTTCTTCTCTACCGTGCTGACCGATGCCACCATCGTCGACATCGACTGCAAAATGCCACACTGTCAGGACCCGTCCAAACTGGACTACACCCAGTTGATTGAAGTGTCGCTGGCCTACCGCAAAATTGACTGGGAGCACACCGTTGCCGGGACTTCCGGCTCTGATGACTGGCGTGCACCGGTCGAAGCGTAATCCTTCTGTTTCTAACCCGGCCACCGTGCCGGGTTTTCTGCGTTTTTCTCAACGCGATGCTTTATCAACATGAACTGTGGTGTGAGCAGACTCAGACCACAGCGCAGGTTTTTATTTTAATCAGGATAGTGACGTGCCGCTCTGGGAAAACCCGAGGCGTGCGGTAGCCATGGTAACGGCGAAGGAAAAAGGAGAGGACAGGTGGCAAACAGTACAGGATTACAGTTCACCGTAAAGGTCGGTGCCCTGGAAGCAGGCACTTTCGCGGTGGTGGATTTCAGGCTGGATGAAGGGCTGAATAGGCCTTTCAGCCTGTCGCTGAGTCTGGCAAGCGCGTTGCCGGATGTCGATTTCGGCGCGGTGCTGGACCAGCCGTGCGAGTTGATGATCTGGTATGAAGGCGAACTGAAACGTCGGGTCAGCGGGATTATCAGCGGCTTTACGCAGGGTGACACCGGATTCCGGCGCACGCGCTATCAGATAGACGTCCGTCCTGCCCTGTGGCGACTGGGATTACGCACCAACGCCCGCATCTTTCAGGCGCAGAAGCCGGAAGCGATTATCGGGGCGCTGCTGGAAGAAGCCGGTATCACCGACTACGCCTTTGCGCTGCGCCATGCGCACGCGCCACGCGAATACTGCGTGCAGTATCGGGAAAGCGATTTAGCCTTTATCACCCGACTGGCCGCCGAGGAGGGCATGTATTTCTTCCACGAATACGAAGAAGGTAAGCACCGGGTGGTGTTTGCCGACGATGCGGGCGCACTGACCAAAGGCCCCGAGTTGTTCTTCAACTTGGCGACACAAGGGCTGAGTGAGGGCGAATATGTCCGGCGCTTCCACTACGCAGAGCGGGTGAGTACGGCCGAAGTCGAGTTGAAAGACTACAGCTTCAAGACACCGGCTTACGGGCTGTCGCACAAGAAAATGAGCAGTGAGCTGGCACACCAGCGCGAAAGCTATCAGCATTACGACTACCCGGGGCGCTATAAGCAAGACCCGAGCGGCAAGGCGTTCAGCGGCTACCGGCTGGATGCGCTGCGCTCAGGAGCGGTGACAAGCGAAGGCGAATCCAACTGCGCGGGGCTGATGCCGGGCAACACCTTCACGCTGACGGAGCACCCGAATGCGACGCTGAATGCGGTGTGGCAGACGGTGAGCGTGACGCACGTCGGGCAACAGCCGCAGGCGCTGGAAGAGGAAAGCGGCGGCGAACCGACGACCATGAGCAACAGTTTCGAGGTCATCAGCGCGAAAAGCACCTGGCGCGCTGCCATGCCCTACAAACCGATGGTGGACGGCCCGCAAATCGCCACTGTTGTTGGTCCGGCAGGGGAAGAGATCTACTGCGATCAGTATGGTCGGGTAAAACTGCAATTCCCGTGGGACAGATACGGGGCGAGTAACGATCAGAGTTCCTGCTGGGTACGCGTCAGTCAGGGCTGGGCGGGCGGCCAGTACGGCATGATTGCCATCCCGCGCATCGGCCATGAAGTGATCGTCAGCTTCCTTGAAGGCGATCCGGACCAGCCGATTGTCACCGGGCGTACTTTCCACGCTACCAACCCGACGCCGTACGTTTTACCAGCACATAAAACACGCACGACACTGCGTACCGATACGCATAAAGGCAGTGGTTTCAACGAACTGCGTTTTGAGGATGAGGCGACGCGTGAGCAAATTTACTATCATGCTCAGAAAGATATGGATGGTGTTATCAACAACATCCACCGGCAAAGCGTAGGGCGCGATCAGCATCTCAGCGTGGATCAGGATCAGTTCCAACGGGTCACGCGTCACCGCCACCGAACGATAGGCAAGGATGATTTTGAAAACATAGGTCAGGATCATCATCAGGAAATTGGCCGGAGTTTTATTCAGAAAATTGGTGCGTCGTTCAAACGTTTCATCGGCGGGGGAGAAATTACCCGTATCGAAGGGAGCCGTCAGACCACGATGTCCGGTTCTGAAGAGACGCTGATCGGTGCGCACCAGCGCGTTCTGGTGAATACGGACAGCTACCTGAAAGCCGCGGATATCGTGCTGGAAGCGGGGCAGGCTCTGACCATTAAAGCGCCAGGCGGTTTCATCAAGATTGATAGCGCGGGTGTCACCATTTCTGGGACGATTGTGAAGATCAACGATGGCGGTGCGGCGGGTGTAGGGACTGCGCCAGTATCCATTACGCCAGAAGACCCCACGAAGCCGACGCTGCCCGATGCGCCAGACAGACGTTAAGGAGGAACTATGCCAGGTGCTGCACGTTTAGGGGACAGCTGTGCGGGTCACGGCTGTTTCCCTGCCACCCCGATTATCGAAGGCAGCGGTGATGTCATCATCAATGGCAAACCAGCGGCCCGTAAAGGCGATGGGGTTTTGCTCCATGCCTGCCCTTGCCCAAATATGCCCCACGGTGTGCACAATCGTGCGATATCCGCGGGCTCTGGTACGGTCATCATCAATGGAAAGCTGGCGGCGCGTATTGGTGATGCGATCGGCTGCGGCGGCTCGGTTGCTGCTGGCAGCGGGAATGTGATCATCGGCGATTCGCCCTATCAATCCCCAGTGAAGCCGTGCGCTGAGCAATCGGCAAAAAGCCGCGCGCCTCTGCTGGCATTGACGCCGATGCTGTTGCCGACGCTGATGGAGTGGGCGTCGGTCGCCGAGCTTCCCATTCTTGATGACCTGCTCTCCGTCGCCCAACGTAAAGATCGCTATCTGGCACGCACCACATTGGCGACCGAGGCGGCAACGCTGCCGGGATTAGCCGATGCGGCAAAGCGACTGGCGTTTAACAACGACAGCATCTTACGCGCTGAGGCGGCTCAGTACGTTTATTCGGTCGATGAATTCCGACGAGGCGTGCTGGATAAACTGCCGAAAGCACCGGTTGGATTGGATATTCTGGATACCAGCGCGATCCCTGGACTAAAAAATGCCAACATGACGGATATGAAAACAGGGTTTGGTTCTGCTTTGTTCAAATCTGCGATTAATGGCGAAACGATGTTGACCTATCGGGGCACGAATAACGCGGTGACAGGGGCTAAAGACTGGTTGACTAATGCTGCTCAGGGGATGGGACTTGAATCTGCTCAGTATAATCAGGCAATGGATTTAGCAAAACTGGTAAAAAGAGCTGTCTCACCACCTCCCGTCATTGTAGGGCATTCATTAGGCGGTGGCCTGGCATCGGCTGGTGTTGGCGTCACGGGATTGCTGGGTTATACCTTCAATGCTGCGGGTTTGCATACGAATACCGTGGCGCGCGTTGGTGGTGCCGATTTGGCGAAAACCGCCTCCTTAATAAAGACGCAGGCAGTGGATGGTGAGGTATTAACCATGGCACAAACCTACGGTAAGGCATTGATTCCAGGTTTATTGTCTGGCGCGGGCGCATTGATTGGTGGAACCGCCGGTGCAGTGCTCGGGGGAGTCATCGGTGTTGCAAAACTGTTGGAAGGGGGGCTGCCGAAAGCCAGCGGTGATATGATGGCGCTTCCCGCTGTTGGCGGTTCACCGATTGCGCGCCACGGTATGGATCAGGTGATTGCGGGTATTGAAAGCCAGAAAAAGGAAGATATCGGGAAGATAACCAATACATTCAGGGGAATATAATGCAATGGTTGGCACGTATAAAATGGGTAGGCGTCGTTATTCTGGGATTATTAACCGCTTGTCAGGCGGGAGGACACAGTATGCGGGCGAGTGAACTTTTTGAGCCACCCGTGGTGGCGGTATTGCAGAGTATCCAAAAAGGTGACGAAGCAGCGGCGCGTTATCAACTGTCGCAGGGCGTTAACCTGAATATTCAGGGCAAAGAAGGGGTGACGCCGCTGCTGTGGCTGATTTATGAGACGAAGGATAAAAAGGCCGTCACGCTGGCGCTTAAACTGGGTGTCGACCCGAATTATAAAGATGGGTTTGGCGACAGTGCAGTCAATTCCGTGGCGGGTGCCAAAGATCCAGACTGGCTGCGTATTATTCTGGATGCGGGGGGCGATCCGAATGCGATTGGGCGTCTTGGCCAGCCCGCAATATTTAGTGCTATTGGGGAAGAGCGCTGGGCCGATATTAAATTGCTTGTAGAGCGGGGCGCTGATTTGAATCTCGTTGATGGCCCCAAAAGAAACAGCGCCCTCTATGCTGCTTATCTGAATAAATATGAAATTGTATATTGGCTGATAGAACACGGCGCAGATAGTAATATTTATGATGAGACAGGCAGTAATCTCGCTTTTACCGTGGATGACAGCTTATCCATTATGTCTCCTAAATCTCCTCACTACCCTTGGGCGCTAAAGGTAAAACAGCTGTTACTGGATCGCGGCGTTAAATTCCCACCGCTTCCGCCTGCGGAGGTCAGGGAGCGTTGGGAAAAAGGACTGCCGTTGTAATTTCCTTTTTATTCACGGCTTTTATTATTTTCCCTACGTCATAAAAATAAACTGCACTTCCAGACCAGATAATCAGCATGATTATTTGGTCATTGCTATAACACTTAATACACGCTCATCGTATTAAAAATCATCTCATTTATTTATAGGCAAATAGCGATGATAACGAACAGTTATACTCTGTTTGAAATCAGCCAGGTTGATGCGCCTTTGTACGCGATTATTTCACCGCTGAGCTATCCCGAATTACCTGAATATTGGCAGGCTTTTCAACCTGCGGCGGCGGAGATATGGCAACCGCTGTATTTTGGCAAAGGTGCCGAAAGCTGGCAGATATGGGCGCCCATTGTGGTGAAAATAGAAGAAGGAAAACCAGGAGAAACATTACTGCATTGGCTGACCGATACACAGCCAGCGCGACAGAGCGGTGTGATCCTCATGCATAGCGAGCTGGCATTGCAACAGGTTATTGATTTTTGGCAGCAGCGCATTTTTTGTCTCTGGCCTGATGGCACACGAGCACTATTTCGTAGCTATGCACCAGAGGTGTTATTGGCCTGGTGGTCTACCTTGGACTTTGCTGCACAAACGGACTTTCTCGGTCCACTGAATAACCTGTATTTGCCCATCATGAATAGTGAACGTGGGGAGTATCAGCTATTCGTACAGCAGGATATTCATAAAGAAAATAAGAGTGCTATTCATAGCGAATACCAGATTAATTTGACACGTTATCAATATTACCTTCTCGCTAATGATAATCGCCTGCACCGACTGGCTAATGAACTATTTCTTTTTGTCAGTGCACAATGTTTTTTTCCTCTGGATATTGAAATAGTAAAAGCTCGCTTTATTAGCGGCATTGCATTAGCTGAGAACTATTACCCGAAAGCCAGCGAAGCGGAATGTGAAGCCTGGTCTGCTCATCGCTGGGTGCTCGGCAGTGAATTCTATTTGCACCCGATCTTTATTCATCTAACTGAACGTTATTCGATCGCGGACAGTATTCGGATTTTTAAATCCGAACCTGAACGTATTGATAGTGTGCAGCTTAATTACCATCGCCCTGGTTGGATGCGGGGCGAACTGCCTGACATAACGGAGGTCACGCTGTGAGTGTATCGCAACCTTTCCTTGAACTGCTGCCGGAAGATGACGCCGTCTGGCAAACGCGTATCGCTCAGGGCGGCTGTTTTGTTATCGCCGAAGCGTCGATGAACGATGCTGTGCCGTGGCTGGCCGAACGCTGGGGGGGCAGCCTGGAACAGACGCGTTTGTACTGGGGAGAAGCGGGGCGCGTGCATGCCTCGGTATCGCCTTATTGCATCCCGCTTCACGCCGCTAACTGGTCGCAGGTGAAAGAACACATCATCACTCAGCCGGGCTGGGGAATGGGGCTACAGATGGAATGGTTTATGCAGGCATATTCACCGCTCGATCAGCTACTTGAGGTGACGAAACATCTGCGACAGTGGAGCCTGGTGACCTCACCTTCTGGGGAGAATGCCATCATGCGTGTCGGTGACTGGCAGGTGATGAATCAGCTGTTATCCGCCAGTTCCGCACAGGAAGCCTGTGCGCTCTATGGCCCAATAGCCAGCTTCTGCGATATTTCCCCTGACGGCACGATACGTGCCTTAAATCTCACCGCCCGCGAACCGCACTCTATTCCTGACATCCTGCCTCGCCAACTGAGTGACGAACAATGGCAAGCCATCATGGTGCCTTACGGACATCACAATCTGGCGCGCTATATGGAACATCTGCGTGCTTACCATGCTGACTGGCAACACGTGCCTGATGATGAACTACAGGCGTTTACCCATCAGCAGGCGGAACAGGCGAGGAACAGCGGCTTTAACAACGACCGCGATATCGTACGCTGGCTGGCACTGGCGACAGAACTTTCGCCGGAATTCATGCAGCAGCCCTGGGCAAAAAACATTCTGGTACAGCCTGAATATATTGGCACGCAAAGTCGTATGGATCGCCTGTATCAGGCAGCCATTGACCACCTGGACGAAGCATAAAATAAAAAGGACGTCATTTCATGAGTCAGGATAAAAGCAGCGCGTTAGCTGCCAGCGGGGATGCCGCGAAGCGTAATTTCACCACGGATAATAAAATTTCAGGGGGATGTACAACCTGTGGCTGCGAAATACTCGTTTATTACCATTACGATTCGGGTGAACCAATACCGAATGCCCCTTTTCAATTAACCGATAGCAATAATCACGAGATACGGGGTAAAACTGACGAAAATGGCCTGTTTTTCATCCACGACATGGGGTGTAGCACGTATGAACTCATTTTGGGGGAAGGCAGCGATACGTTCGACCCTAAAGAAACGGTGCAAAACAACCCCGTTTTGATGTCTAACCCTGCCTATGCGAGTTTTGCCGGAGAATACTTTTCCCTGTTCGTCATTCTGAGAGCGCAAGGGCTGGTGGAGTATGGGTCTGTCCAGCAGTCAGTGAGAATGCCGCTGAGCACGATACCGGATCAATATAAACCGGCGTTGAAACGCTTCTGGGAATTGGAAAGGCAGCTCTATGGAAGTGATAGCGAGCTTCAACGGGAAATCCGCCGGATTCAGCACCAACAGGCGGCGGAGGTAGCGAGTAAGGCATCCAGTATTGATAACGCCGTTCTGCTGTTCTGTGAAGTCATTTTGGGCTGCATTCCCGTAGTCGGGCAGGTAATGGACGTCTATTTTCTAGGGAAGTGGTGCTGGGATAGTTATGAAGATGCTGAGTTATTGAACGACACCATGCATCAGATTGACGGGGTGCTGTGCGTCATTGGGTTTGTTCCTGGTGCGGGGGATGCGCTAAAAGTCAGTGGGAATGCCATTACGCAAGCTTTACGGAAACTGAAAGGCGCGAAAGGTAACAAACAGCAGCATATTGAGGAAGCCACTCAAATTATTCGCAGTTTGAGTAAAGGTAATATAGTCAACTGGTTGATGGGTATACGTTCTGATATCAGAATGTACGCTGATAAAGGGAAAAAAATACTGGAAACCATGAAAGCGGCGCTGGATCTGCTGGTGAAAAGTGTTTCTGGTGAGCGCAGTTGGATCGTTGTGCTGATGGCTGACAGCTTTCGAGCCATGGTGAACGTCCTCGAAAAATTAATCTCAATGTTTACCGTTGTCACGGCATTAATTGAGGATGAATTTGCTGAATTTATCCCTCAAATCATGACGCAGGTTATTGGCAGTGCTCGGCCTAAAGGGAGCTGCGAGTTATCTGCCATGACGGTGCAAAAGGGGGGATCGGGTGACTATCGTACCGAAGAGGAAATCACTGAATTTAATCAACGGGCAGAAAAGCCTGGTGGCTTGACGATGGCTGAGGCCGGAATGATGTCGTCAGTAGGGATACTTTCTGCTATGTCAGGAAAAGGCGGTAAGAATAGAGTCGGTATAGCCTCTCAGGGCGGGAAACATTCGACGAGCGCCCCACATGCCTCTCAACGCCCACATACACCGTCTGAGCAGCACCCTTCCACGTCATCGGAAACATCGCCGAACACTAAACCGCAGCCAAACACTAAACCACAGCCAAAAAGTGAATCCAGCAGCGATAAAAAACCACAACAAAAACCTGATGAAGCAAAAAGCAAAGATAAAGGCACGCCGCAAGATGATAAGGAAACGATAGAACTACCTAAAGGCACGCAGCCCATAACGCCCGGTGCTGCTCATCCATCGAAGCCAGGTGACGATGGCGCAGCACAGAAGAAGGCTCGAGATCAGAACGACGGTACTGAGACTGATTCTAATAATGGTGAGAAAAAGGGTGACCCGGTCGATATGGCAACCGGGGCGGTGGTGGAGCAGCGCACTGATATTCAGGTCAGCAGTCCGCTGCCGCTTTCATTGCAACGTTATTATCGTTCCACGGGAGAGCGACATCCCGGTTTGTTGGGGACGCTGTGGCGTACTAACTGGGATATCAGCCTGACGCTTAACGATGGCGTAGCGACGCTAACGGACGGTGAATTCAATCAGGCATTCTTCGCCCTGCCAAATAATGAAGGGGAGGTCAGTCGCTCATCGTCAAACCCACAATGGCGGTTGACCCGGCAGCAGGGTGAACTGGTACTCCACCATGTCAGTGGCCTACGCTATCGGTTTGAATATGCGCTCGGTCTCCAACTTTGTTTGACATCTATCGACGATGCTGCGGGCCATCGAGTGACTTTCGAATGGGTGTTGGGTGAACTGCGTTGGGTTGCTTTGTCGGACGGGCGTTTAATCCACGTCACATCGGAACACCAAAGGATTACGACACTCACACTATGCACCCCGCAGCACCAGCCCTTAAAAACGCTGGTGAGCTATAGCTATGACGATCATGGGCATTTACTGAGCGTACGGGCAGATGAGGGGCGTAATTTTGACTATCGCTACTCACAGGAAGGCTGGCTGTTACGCTGGTCGGACTTAGGTTCGACCTGGGTTGAGCACGACTACGATAAAAAAGGCCGCGCCATCCGCGACAGAACGTCGGAAGGCTACTGGCCGGGTCACTTCGAATACGACGATGACACCCTGACCAGCCACTACCACAGCGGGTTTGGTGGGGTATTCAGCTATGTGCGCGATGAACGTAATAATATCCTGCTCAAACGCACACCCGACGGTGGTGAGACCCGGTTTGAGTGGGTGGACAACCAACTGGTGGCCGAGATCGATCCGCTGGGGGGCCGCACGACATATCAGCGTAACGACTGGGGGCAGGTGACCGAGGTTACTCTCCCTGACGGTACGGTGCATCAATATGAATATGATGATAACGGACAACTGCTGGCCTATATCGATCCGCTAGGCAGCGAATGGTGCTACCAGCGTAATGCGGCCGGGCAGGTTGTCGAGGTAAATGACCCGGAAGGGCGAGAGTGGCTGTACCGTTATGGTGACACGGGGCAGCTGTCGACGGTGATAGGCCCGGATGGTGTGTTGCAGCGTTATCACTATAACCGCCGTGGCCTGCTGAGCCGCCTTGAGCGGGATAATGCGCCACCAGTCATGTTCCGGTATGACGACCTTGACCGCCTGACGGAGCGGCATATCGGGCATGAAGCGGGCGTGCAGGTGCGGCGCTGGGAGTATGACGGCGTGCGCGAGTCACCGTCGAAAGTGGTATATGAAGACGGCAGCGAGACGCGGTTTGGTTACGATGTGGAAGGTAACCTGACGGCGGTGACGGATGCACTGGGGCAGCGCTACCAGTTCCGCTATGGGGCGTTCGATAACCTGCTGGAGGCGACCGACCCGCTGGGAGCGACGGTACGCTACCACTACAATGCGGAAGCGGCGTTCGCCGGGGTGACGAACAGTCAGGGACGGGACTGGACGTACGGCTTTGACCGCAGTGGACGGTTGAGCGAGGAACGACATTACGACGGGCGGGTGTACCGCTATCAGTACGATGTAGCCGACCGTCTGGTGCAGCGCACCGCGCCGGATGGCAGCACGCTGCACTACGAACATGATGCGGCAGGGCGGATAACGCGCATCACGGCGCGGAAAGCGGACGGGGAAATGGACGGCATCACGGAACTGGCGTATGACGTGGCCGGTCGGCTGACGAAAGCCGCCAACCCGGATGCGGTGGTGGAATACGCCTATAACCGGGCGGGGCAGGTGACGTCGGAAACGGTCAACGGCGAGGCGGTGCAGAGCGGTTACGACGCGGGTGGTCAGCGTGCGGTGGTGGAAGGGATTCTGGCCCCGCTGCAGCTGGCGTGGCAGTCAGGTCGGCTGTCATCGCTGGGTATCGGCTCTCACCAGCCGTTGCAGTTCAGCCACACGGCAGCGGGGGAAGAGCAGCGACGCAGTAACGGCAGCGGGTTTGCATTACGCCACGAGTGGAGCCCGACGGGGCTGTTGCAGCGTCAGGCGCTGGAAGGGGCGGACGGCCGGGTGAATGACGTGCTGGAGCGTCGTTATCAGTACGATGTGCTGGACCGGCTGACGGGCATCAGCGACAGCCACTGGGGTGAACAGGCGTTCCGGCTGAACGGGGCGGGTCAGGTCACGGCAGAGCGCCGTGATGAGGGGCGGCGGCGTCAGGCACGGCTGTTTGGCTACGACAGCGAACAGAACCTGTGCGAGGTGTCGCAGATAGCACCGGGTCTGGGCGAGACGCTGAAGGTGCAGGATGCGGTGGTGCAGGCGTCGGCGCGGTACGATGCGGCGGGACGGGTCATCGAGCGGGGTCATACGCAGTACCGGTATGATGACTGCGGGCGTCTGGCGGTGAAGCGGGAAACGCGGCCGGGGTTCAGGCCGAAGGAAACGTACTTTGACTGGGACGTGCAGGACCGTCTGGTGCGGGTAAGCCTGCCGGACGGGGCACGCTGGCGGTATCGCTACGATGCGTTTGGCCGCAGAGTCAGTAAGGTACGTGAGGGACAACTCCCTTCGGCGCAGGCGGTCGCGCGGGTGGCGTACCGGTGGGACGGTGACCAGTTGATTGGTCAGCAGCAGTACCGTGCGGACGGGTCAGCAGCACGGGAAGTACAGTGGGTATACGAGCCGGGAAGCTTCCGGCCGCTGGCACAGGTGGAGGCGCAGGGCGACAGCACACAACTGCACTACATCGTGACCGACCTGACAGGAACGGCGAGAGAGTTGTGCAGCGAGGAAGGGGAAGTCCGCTGGCGCGGGGAACAGGGGCTGTGGGGCACACACAGGGAAGAGCGACGGCCTATCCCGCTGCGGCGCTACCTGGGCGATGCGGCGAACGAAGAGGTGTACTGCGAGCTGCGTTATCAGGGGCAGTTGTTTGATGCGGAAACGGGATTATATTATAATCGGCACCGTTATTTTGATCCGGATACAGCGCAGTATTTGTCGCCTGACCCGATAGGGCTGCTGGGTGGTAGAAGGGCATATGGTTATGTAAAAAATCCGCTCAGTTGGGTAGATCCCCTTGGATTGACACCGAAGGAAACAATAACGTACCGAGGGGATTCAAGAGATCCTAATACTATTTTTAATGAAGGTTTTCAGCCTTGGGGGGATAGTAATGATCTTTTTAAACACGCTTCCGATAATACATCTCCCCCTAGTAATTTTATAAGCACATCTAAATCACCAGAAGTAGCCGCAGAATTTGGTTCGCAGCTCTATACAGAAAGTGGCTATGTGTACGCTATAAGATCTAATAATGGCATAGATGTTAATTCTGTATTGGGAAAAGCGACACCATTCCCTCGTGAATTAGAGGTCGCAATTCCTCGGGGAGTTAAACCAGAGAATGTATTAGGTGTAACTCCGGTTAATGCCGATGGAACTTTTGGAAATTATAGTATATTAAATCCTAAGCATTATGGGTGGTGATGATGATTAATAGTGTTGATGTCAGTTTATTAATTGATGGAAAAGAGACTCTTGGGACGATAGTTCTGAAGAAAGACTCATCTTGTTTGATGACTTTACTTGTTAATGGGGAAGTTATAGAACAATCTCAAGCTAATGATTTTTTTTCTTGTCTCTGTGGTTTAAGAGATAAAGTAAAAAATATCACTTTCTTATGTAAAGGGGCAAAAAAGAATGTGTACCCTTCGAGAATGGCTAGACAGATGGCAAACGGAATAAAAGCTTATGAATTAACTTGGGGGAGGCAAGCTGATCGGGGTGATTTGGTTGGTATCTTTGATTATGAAGTAGAAGATTTAGTTAGCCCTGATGAGCAAAAAGAATATTTTGATAAATGGATAAGTTCTCTGGGAGAGTGATTTCTTAATTAAAAAATAGCCGGAAGCGATCTGATGATCCTTCCGGCTATTTTATTTTTAGCAGTTAGTCAGCAGTTATAAATTAATCTGCGTCTCAATAATAATCCTGCCTCTTTCCACCGTGACGGTCACGGGCATCCCGGTGATAAACCCCGACTCTTCCAGCCAGCGACCTTTAAGATTGATGGCCGATGGCGGGTTGGATTTACCATTATGCGGGGCGTATCCCACGGTGTAGTAACGCTCTGTTTTGGCTGCTTTATTAACGGTGACGCCTGACTTAGAATGTGCCTTAGCCATAGTAACTACCTCTTTTAGTTGCTTGTGGTGAGCGGCGTGGGTGAGGTGCGAACTCATCTTCGCCGCGCTAGTTATCCTTCAGTTACGCGCCTGAGCAATCAGAGCGCTTAACATCTCCGAAATCATCTTCTGTTTTGCCTTGGGCAAACTGTCTATCTCTTCAATAAGCTGTTGCCATTTTGGCGTCGGGCCACGTTTACGGGCGGCCTTCTCTGCTTCCTCACCGAGTAAATCCTCAAGAGAAACTGATAACACTCTCGCCACGGCTGGGAGTATGGAAATCTGTATCCGTCTTCTTCCTGCTTCCCATGCCTGTACAGCCTGCTGGGAAACGTTCAGCGCCTGTGCAACCTGCGTCTGTGTCATCCCAGCTTCTTTCCTCAGTGCGGTTATCCGCTTACCCAGTTCGGTGATAAAGACCTGTTCTTCATTGCTTATCGGTGCGGCCATAGTCGTTTTACCTGAAATCCTTTGTGACCTGATGACCATAATCTACTCCATGTTTTACATTATACTGTTGTAAATACTACTAGCTGATGTATATACTTGTCGAGTTATTTTTAGCCAAACCCTATTGACAGGTTTTTAGAGGAAATCCGTTTATGGTACGCATCCCCGAATCCGAGTTGCAGCACCTGAAAGCCGCCGTGTCACTGGTTGAGGTGGTGCGTGCGCAGGGGCGCAAGGTGGTGAAGCGCGGTAAAGGCTGGGTGGTGCTGTGTCCGTTCCATCAGGAAAACACGCCGTCGTGTGTTATCAGCCCGGAGAAGAACCTCTATCACTGCTTCGGCTGCGATGCAGGCGGTTCAGTCATTGACTGGGTGATGAAAACGGAGGGCTTAAGCCTGCCTCATGCGGTCGATAAGCTGCGGCGTAAGCTGGGTAGTGTGCCAGCGGCTGAGCCGTTGCCGCCCGTAGCGGATATCGCGAATGAACAGGAGAGGCAGGCGTTGCTGCATCGTGTTACCGAGTTCTATCATCACACCTTACTCAATGCGCCGGAGGCCATCGCCTATCTGGAAAAACGCCGCCTCAATCATCCTGAGTTAGTCGCGCAGTTCCGCTTAGGGTTCGCCAACCGGACACTGGGCTACCGTCTGCCATCGAAGAAGCTGAAAGACGGCGCGGCCATCCGGGCGCAGTTGCAGGCCATCGGGGTGATGCGCGACAGCGGCCATGAACATCTGGCGGGGTCGTTAGTGGTTCCGGTTATCGACCTTAACGGTCAGGTGCAGGAGTTGTATGGGCGTAAACTGTGCGACAAGTTGCGTGCCGGGACGCCAAAACATCTGTACCTGCCGGGGCCACACGGCGGGGTGTGGAACGAGCAGGCACTGGTTGCCAGTAAAACGGTCATCTTATGCGAATCATTAATCGATGCGATGTCGTTCTGGGTGGCAGGCTACCGCAACGTGACGGCAGCCTATGGGGTGAATGGTGTGACCGATGAACTACGCCAGTCGCTTATCCGCCACGGGGTAAAACAGGTGCTAATCGCGTTCGATAACGATGCGGCAGGCAATACGGCGGCAGTAACACTGGCTGAGTCCTTAGCCGCTGAGGGCATCACCCCGTTCCGCGTGGTGTTCCCATCTGGCATGGATGCGAACGGCTACTTATGCAGTGTGGCCGAACCAGAAGCAGCGTTCGGGTTACTGGTTGACGGCGCGTTGCCAATGGGGGAAGCGGTCAACGCTGAACCTGAATCCGTGCCACAGCCTGAAAAACCGTCTCAACCCGACTCCTCTTTAGCTGCCGGGGTTGTGGTTGACGCCCTGCCGAACGGTGAGCTTGAGATAACGTTATCCGGCCAGCAGTGGCGCATCCGGGGCATGGCGTCGGTGAAAGCGGGTAGCGGCGTTATGAAAGTGAACGCGCAGGTCATCGACACGGTCAGCGGCGTGGTGTTCGCCGACAGCGTGGACATGATGAGTGCTCGTTCGCGGGCGGGTTATGCGCGGCTGGCCGCCAGTGAGTTGGGGTTAGCAGAAAGCGACCTTAAACGCAACTTAGGCCGGGTGCTGCTGGCACTGGAAAGTCATCTGAGCCAGCCGGAAACGGGTGATAACACCGAGCCGGAACTGGACGATGCCGCGAAAGCCGACGCGCTGGCGTTGCTGCAAGACCCGAACCTTATCGGCAGGCTGACGGATGATCTTGCCGCCTGTGGCGTGGTGGGCGAATCGACCAACTTAGTGGCGGGTTACTTGGCGGCGGTATCGCGCAAGCTGGATAAGCCGCTGGCCGTACTCATCCAGTCATCAAGCGCGGCGGGAAAATCCAGCCTGATGGATGCGGTGCTGAACCTGATACCGCCGGAAGAGCGGTTGCAGTACAGCGCCATGACGGGGCAAAGCCTGTTCTATCTGGGCGAAACTAACCTGCAACACAAGATACTGGCGATAGCCGAAGAGGAAGGCGTCAGACAAGCCGCCTATGCGCTGAAGCTGTTGCAGAGTGACGGGGAGCTGACCATTGCTTCTACGGGTAAGGACGATGCCACAGGCAATCTGGTCACTAAGCAGTACACGGTGAAAGGCCCGGTGATGCTGATGCT
Organism: Pectobacterium quasiaquaticum; assembly: GCF_014946775.2. Classification (NCBI taxonomy): domain Bacteria; kingdom Pseudomonadati; phylum Pseudomonadota; class Gammaproteobacteria; order Enterobacterales; family Pectobacteriaceae; genus Pectobacterium; species Pectobacterium quasiaquaticum. Next base: position 1,010,689 of record NZ_CP065177.1, read on the forward strand.
GACCACCACGGCCATCGATGTGGACGAAGAACTGTTAAACCGCTGTCTGGTACTTACCGTCAACGAATCCCGCGAACAGACCGAAGCTATCCATGCCTTGCAGCGCCACAAGCAAACGCTGGAAGGGTTGCTGATGGAGAACGAGAAAGGCTATCTCACCGAACTGCACCAGAACGCCCAGCGGTTACTGAAACCGTTAAAGGTGGTGAACCCGTTCGCCAGTCAGCTCACGTTCCTGAGCGACAAGACCCGCACGCGCCGCGACCATATGAAATACCTCACCTTGATACAGAGCATCGCCCTGCTGCACCAGTATCAGCGGGAGGTTAAAACCGTCTCGCACCGTGGGCAGGTTATCGCGTATATCGAGGTCGAACGCTCGGACATCGTGCTGGCCAACAAACTGGCGCATGAAATCCTTGGCCGGACGCTGGACGAGATGCCGCCACAGACGCGCAAGCTGTTGCTGCTGATACAAGGGATGGTGAATCAGTTAGCGCATGCGCAGAACAAAAAACCGGGCGAGGTGCGCTTTACCCGGCGGGATATCCGCAACGCGACACAGTGGAGTGACAGTCAGCTTAAGCTGCACTGCCTGCGACTGGCTGAAATGGAATACCTGCTGGTTCATGGCGGGAGCCGGGGACACTTGTTGCAGTACGAACTGCTGTGGGATGGCACAGTGCCGGAAGGGGCGCACCTGTGTGGGTTAATCGAGCCGGAACCGAATGAAAAAGACGGGTACGACTCGTGCAAGTCTGGGTCTGGCAATGGCAAGTCGGGGTCAAGTCTGCCCCAAGTTGGGGCTAAGTCTGGGTCAGCAAAATCGCGCCAAGCCGCAACCGATAAGGGTTCATCTGTCGCAAGTCGGGTTAACGGTAAAAGCAGGGTTCCGGCAAAGCCAGCTAAGCGCATCACATCGTAGTTCCCTTCTTCTCACTTCGCAGGACGCGCCGCCATGACCAAGCCGAAAGCCCCGACACCGGAAGCCACTTACCTTAGCAGCCTGTCACAGACGCTGCGCCAGTACACCACCGCTTACCTTGAGCACCTGACAGCGACGAACCACAGCCCGCGCACAGTGGAAGGGTACGGTGAACGGCTGCGCCCGTTCGTAACGTGGTGTGAAGAGCGGGGACTGATGCAGGCGGCACAGGTAAGTCTGGCAGTGCTGGAAGCCTATCAGCGGCATCTGCACGGCTACCGCAAAGCAGATGGGAAACCGCTGGCACAGGGCGGTCAGCTTAACCGCCTGACGGCCATCAGGATGTTGTTCCGCTGGTTGCTGCAACGGCATCATATCCTGTACAACCCGGCGGAGCAGATGACGCTGCCGAAAGCGGAGAAACGACTTCCGGCGCAGATACTGAGCGAGGAAGAAACCGAAGCGGTGATGGATGCGCAGAACACGGAGACGTTAACCGGACTGCGTAATCGCGCCGTGCTGGAAATGCTGTGGAGCACGGGACTGAGGCGTAGCGAACTGGCAAACCTGATGCTGAACGATGTGGACGTGGGGCGCGGGGTTCTGGTGGTGCGACAGGGCAAGGGGAACAAAGACCGGGTGGTGCCAGTGGGAATGCGGGCGCTGGTCTGGGTGCAGCGCTATCTGGATGCGGTGCGGCCAAGGCTGACAACGAAGCACGACAGCGGCTATCTGTTCGTCACGATATGGGGCAAGCGGCTGGCACGGTCAACGCTGACGATACTGGCAGGCAGGGCGATACGGGATGATGCGCACCTGAAAAAGGCGGGTGCCTGTCATGTGTTCCGGCACTCGATGGCGACACAGATGCTGGAGCGCGGCGCGGACACACGACACATACAAGCGATACTGGGCCATGAAAAGCTGGAAACCACGCAGGTCTATACCCGCGTTGCTATCGGCCATCTGAAACAGGTGCATGAGAAGACGCACCCGGCAGAGCGGAAACCGAAAACGCGACGCAGGAAGCGCAAGCCGGGTGAGCCTAAGCCGAGCATCACGCCGCAGCCGGACAGCCCGAAAAAGTAGCTCGCTCTCTTCAAGATCGCGGTACGGTGCCGGGCAAACGCTGCGCCGTCCATGGCGCACCGCTTGCCTTGGCCGGCTAAGGTGCTCCGGCGGTAAATGCCGCCCGGCCAGCGCCAACCCAAGCCGTTCTCTGTACTTAACGTTGCTGGCCAGTCGTCATTCAACATAATGTGGCATTACGCGCAAGTTGCTGAACGCAACCCACGCGCAACACACATTATGTCGGCGCCGTTCAACGCATGGGCGCGCTGCGGTCCGCTTCGGCAGCGGTGTGCGGCTGGCCGCCGAGGTTCGGCTCTTGGTGCGGTGTGGCGCACAGCTCGCAGGCTCGCTCTGCTGCGAACATCGCGCCCGTGCTTCGGCTTCCACAGTGTGGCCGCCCTCCCTGGCGGCGCAGGCAGCGGCGTCAGCCTTCAGGCAACGTCAACATCAAGGTCAACCCCACAGCAGAAGCCGCTCCTTCGTCACGGCGCTTAACGGCTTCACCTCGCCCCCGCCCCAACCCCGCTGCACTGGCTGCGCCCGGCTCGCAGTCGCCCGCTCCTCGCTCGTTCCCGTGCTCGCCATCTCCGCCCCGTGCGGCCCCCGCCGGGGGCCTCCCTGCTTAACGGCTTGGCTTGCGGGCCTCGCCAGCCCGCACCCGGCAGACGCTTCACCGTCCCACAGGCAAGCTGCGGAACGGCTCGCGCCGCGATAAAACCCGGTTCATTAACACAACGACTAATGGCAGCGGCTGACGCCGCTGCTATGATGTGGCACAGGCAGACAGGGAAGTCACAGCATGGCGGTAGCGTGTCCGGGGGCAAAAGTGCGCGTCGGGGTGTTCGGGTTACGGGTGTGTTAATGTGGCCGAAAACGCTGTCTGAAAAGGCCGTTGCTTCAATGGGTTAAGTGCGCTAAAAAGTACGACGGCGTCAGGATCGTCCCTATGACCCGATAGGGTTACTGGGTGGTCTGAGACCGCAGGGATATGTTCACAATCCGCTGGAGTGGGTTGACCCGCTGGGGTTGACGGAAAAAGAGGGCGGGGAGGACTATGAGTATTCTTTTGGCTCCCTTCGGCATTCTTTAAGAAGGCATTCTCCCCATGTTGGTCCTCCTCGGCAGGAACCTTATGCCTCAATGAAGCCAAAAAGACAGAAAGGGTCTTTGTTCCCATCAGAATGGGGAAATAGGGATATTGCAAGCGCAGCTAAAGAAGTTGCGAATAATCCTTTGAATAAAATAGCCTCTAATAGGGAAGGTTTTTTTGGAAACGTATTTGAAGGTACGGCAACGAGAAATGGTGTGACTCAAAAAATACGGGTTATTACTGATCATGCTGATCCTCATATCGGTGGAACAGGATCGGGGATTATTACTTCCAGTATTCCAATAAAATAGGAGTCAGCATGAAATATATTACATGTCAGAATTGTTATTCTAGTTACGAATCAGAAGAAACACGTTGCCCAGATTGTAATGCGTCACAGGGAAAAAAAGATGATGGGGTAATTTTTTTTACAGATGATGTTCGGAGTGAGATATCTCGGCTTGGTGGTATTGTTTATGACATCATTCCACTTTCATTTGAAAGGTATATAGTTCCATGTGAATGGGGAGTGATATTTTTTGATAATAAAAATCAGTTCTCGTGGAATTATCTTTGCGGGATAATTGACTCTGTAGAAGTGAATGAATATGTTGAAGTTATTCATGGTAATGATAAAGATTATCTCTCTGTTGAAAAAGGTAATCTAATTAAAAGAGAGAAATTAAAATAAATAAAAGCCGGAAGCGAACTCACGATCCTTCCGGCTATTTTATTTTAGCGGTTGGTATTACGCCAGCATGTTCCTCTGTTCTGCCCGAATGGTGATTTTACCGGGTAGTACGTCAATGCTTAACGGCTGGCCGAGTAACCCGCTCAGGGTAAGCCAGTCGCCTGTCAGAATTAACTCCCCGTTGTCACTTACCCAGTCCGCACCTTCCGTCTCGTTGCCGTCCAGTTCAGCCAGCAGCGCCGCGATATCCGTATCCTCATCCAGTCGCGTCAGTATTAACCCGTTGCGGTAGAGACTGATACGAAACAACGTCTTGGCGGAAAATCCCGCCTGTTGCAGTTCATGGCCTGTCAGCGTGAGTTCCGGCAGGTCGCCGTGCTGAAATGCGTAATGAATACTCATCGTGCGCCCTCCATGTTCAGCCCGCCGGGAAAATGGTTGAGCCAGTGGGTGACGGCATACTCATCAAACGGCGCAATGCTCAGGGCGTGCAGGTTGCCCCACAGTTCATGGATATCCTGCGTGGTGATGACGATGCAGCCGGGCATGATGCGCAGCCTGAGCGGTTGCCCGGTGGTAAATCCGGCGTCTTTTAGCCACTGCCCGGCAATGTTAATCGCGGGGGTATCATGGTTGCCCTTGATGGGGCGATATCCAACGCGGGTAAAGCGCTCGGCCTGAGAGATTTTAAAAACGGTGGTATCTGGCGTAGAATGCGCGTCAGCCATGGTAACTACTCCTATAGTTGCTTGTGGTGAGCGGCGTTAACGGGCTGCAACCCGTTATCGTCGCGCTAGTTATCGTTTACTGGTGATGTTCATCACCTGTTCCATCATTGCCTTCTTAACGAAACTGTCCAGAACGGCGATCAGCGCCTGCTGATCGGAGTCTGGTAACAGATCCGCCTTCTGCCACAGCGCATGTAGCGTGTGGTTGCGTACCTTCACTTCATCCGATACTGACTTACGGCCAACCAGTTCATCCATCGAAACCTGAAGCACGTCAGCGATGTTAACCACCGTCTCAAGGTGTGGGGCGCTCACGCCTTTTTCCCAGCGGTTATAGACTCGCGGATCAACGCCAAGAAGTTCGGCGAGTCTGACCTGACTCAGATTACGGGCTTCACGCAACAAACGGAGGCGTTCGGCAAATGCTGACATGTCCATACCTGCACACAATGAATTAATGTCGCTCATTGTACTGCCTCCTTTTTAGCTGCTTGTTGCAAATGAATTAACATGTGAATATTATAATCTACTATATAGTCCATTGACAAGATTTTGACGGAGTAGATTTTATGGCACGCATCCCCGAATCTGAGTTGCAGCACCTGAAAGCCGCCGTGTCACTGGTTGAGGTGGTGCGTGGTCAGGGTCGCAAGGTGGTGAAGCGCGGTAAAGACGTCGTGGTGCTGTGCCCGTTCCATCAGGAGAAAACCCCTTCAATGGTTATCTCGCCGGACAAGAATCTCTATCACTGCTTTGGCTGTGATGCAGGCGGGTCGGTCATTGACTGGGTGATGAAAACGGAGAACCTCAGCCTGCCTCATGCGGTCGATAAGCTGCGGCGTGAGCTGGGGAGCGTGCCCGCCGCTGAGCCGTTGCCGCCCGTGGCTGATATCGCGAATGAACAAGAGCAGCAGGCGTTACTGCATCGTGTTACCGAGTTCTATCATCACACCTTACTCAATGCGCCGGAGGCCGTCGCCTATCTGGAAAAGCGTCGCCTCAACCATCCTGAGTTAGTGGCGCAGTTCCGCTTAGGGTTCGCCAACCGCACGTTGGGCTACCGTCTGCCATCGAAGAAGCTGAAAAACGGCGCAGCCATCCGGGCGCAGTTGCAGGCCATCGGGGTAATGCGCGACAGCGGCCATGAACATCTGGCGGGGTCGTTAGTGGTTCCGGTTATCGACAGTCATGGTCAGGTGCAGGAGCTGTACGGGCGCAAGCTGTGTGACAAGTTGCGTGCCGGGACGCCAAAGCACCTGTACCTGCCGGGGCCACACGGCGGGGTGTGGAACGAGTCGGCGCTAGTAGCGAGTAAGTCGGTCATCTTATGCGAATCACTTATCGATGCGATGTCGTTCTGGGTGGCAGGCTTCCGCAATGTCACCGCCGCCTATGGGGTGAATGGCTTTACCGATGAGATGCGACAAGCCTTTATCCGCCACGGGGTAAAACAGGTGCTCATCGCGTTCGATAACGATGCGGCAGGCGATGAAGGTGCGGTGAAACTGGCTTCTGCGTTAGCCGCTGACGGTATCACGCCGTTCCGGGTGGTGTTCCCGGCGGGGATGGATGCGAACGGCTACTTATGCAGTGTGGCCGAACCAGAAGCGGCGTTCGGGTTACTGGTTGACGGCGCGTTGCCAATGGGGGAAGCGATCGGGGTTGAATCCGAGCCTGAAATCGCCGCCGTACCACAGCCAGAGAAAACTTCTCAACCTGCCGCCTCTTTAGCGGCCGGGGTTGTGGTTGAAGTCTTGCCGAACGGTGAGCTTGAGATAGCGATGTCCGGTCAGCAGTGGCGCATCCGGGGTATGGCATCGGTGAAAGCGGGTAGCGGTGCGATGAAGGTGAACGCGCAGGTTATCGACACGCAAAGTGGCGTGGTGTTCGCGGACAGCGTGGACATGATGAGTGCGCGTTCGCGGGCGAGTTATGCGCGGCTGGCCGCCTCTGAGTTGGGGTTGGCGGAAAGCGACCTTAAACGCAGTCTGGGACGGGTGCTGCTGGCACTGGAAAGTCATCTGAGCCAGCCGGAAACGGGTGATAACACCGCGCCGGAACTGGACGATGCCGCGAAAGCCGACGCGCTGGCGTTGCTGCAAGACCCGAACCTGATTAGCCGACTGACGGATGACCTTGCGGCCTGTGGCGTGGTGGGGGAGTCCACTAACTTAGTGGCGGGTTACTTAGCAGCGGTGTCGCGCAAGCTGGATAAACCGCTGGCCGTGCTTATCCAGTCATCAAGCGCGGCGGGAAAATCCTCGCTGATGGATGCGGTGCTGAACCTGATACCGCCGGAGGAGCGGCTGCAATACTCGGCGATGACAGGGCAAAGCCTGTTCTATCTGGGTGAAACGAACTTACAGCACAAAATACTGGCGATAGCGGAAGAGGAAGGCGTCAGGCAAGCCGCCTATGCGCTGAAGCTGTTGCAGAGTGACGGGGAACTGACGATAGCGTCAACGGGCAAGGATGATGCCACGGGCAATCTGGTCACCAAGCAATACACGGTGAAAGGCCCGGTGATGTTGATGTTAACCACCACGGCCATCGACGTGGATGAAGAGCTGCTGAACCGCTGTCTGGTTCTCAGCGTGAACGAATCCCGCGAACAGACCGAAGCAATCCACGCCTTGCAGCGGCATAAGCAGACACTGGAAGGGTTGCTGATGGAGAACGAAAAAGGCTATCTGACCGAGTTGCACCAGAACGCGCAGCGGCTGTTACGCCCGCTCAAAGTGGTCAATCCCTATGCGTCACAGCTTACGTTCCTGAGCGATAAAACCCGCACGCGCCGCGACCATATGAAGTACCTGACGTTAATCCAGTCTGTCGCGCTGCTGCACCAGTATCAGCGGGAGGTTAAAACCGTCTCGCACCGTGGGCAGGTTATCGAGTATATCGAAGTCGAACGGTCGGACATCGTGCTGGCCAACAAACTGGCGCATGAAATCCTTGGCCGCACGCTGGATGAGATGCCGCCACAGACACGCAAGCTGTTGCTGCTGATACAAGGGATGGTCAATCAGTTAGCGCATACACAGAACAAAAAACCGGGCGAGGTGCGCTTCACCCGGCGGGATATCCGCAACGCGACACAGTGGAGTGACAGTCAGCTTAAGCTGCACTGCCTGCGACTGGCTGAAATGGAATACCTGCTGGTTCATGGCGGGAGCCGGGGACACTTGTTGCAGTACGAACTGCTGTGGGATGGCACAGTGCCGGAAGGGGCGCACCTGTGCGGGTTAATCGAGCCGGAAGTCAGTGAAAAAGACGGGTACGACTTGCGCAAGTCTGGGTCTGGTAATGGCAAGTCTGGGTCAAGTCTGCCCCAAGTCGGGGCTAAGTCTGGGTCAGTAAAACCGCGCCAAGCCGCAGCCGATAAGGGTTCATCTGTCGCAAGTCGAGTTAACGGCAAAAGCATGGTTCCGGCAAAGCCAGCTAAGCGCATCACATCGTAGTTCCCTTCTTCTCACTTCGCAGGACGCGCCGCCATGGCCAAGCCCAAACCACCCAGCTCGGAAGCCCTTTACCTTAGCAGCCTGTCACAGACGCTGCGCCAGTACACCATGGCTTACCTTGACCACCTGACGGCCACGAACCACAGCCCGCGCACGGTGGAAGGGTACGGTGAACGGCTGCGCCCGTTCGTAACGTGGTGCGAAGAACGGGGACTGATGCAGGCGGCACAGGTAAGTCTGGCAGTGCTGGAAGCCTATCAGCGCCATCTGCACGGCTACCGCAAAGCAGACGGCAAGCCGCTGGCACAGGGCGGGCAGCTTAACCGCCTGACGGCCATCCGTATGCTGTTCCGCTGGCTGCTGCAACGGCACCATATCCTGTACAACCCCGCCGAACAGATGACGCTGCCGAAAGCGGAAAAGCGGCTTCCGGCGCAGATACTGAGCGAGGAAGAAACGGAAGCGGTGATGGACGCACAGGACACCGGGACGTTAACCGGACTGCGTAACCGTGCGGTACTGGAAATGCTGTGGAGCACGGGGCTGCGGCGCAGCGAACTGGCAAACCTGATGCTGGCCGATGTGGACGTGGGGCGTGGGGTTCTGGTGGTGCGACAGGGCAAAGGCAACAAAGACCGGGTGGTTCCGGTGGGGCTGCGGGCGCTGGTCTGGGTGCAGCGCTATCTGGATGCGGTACGACCGCGACTGACGACGAAGCACGACAGCGGTTACCTGTTCGTGACGATATGGGGGAAGCGGCTGGCGCGGTCAACGCTGACGATACTGGCGGGAAGTGCCATCCGCGAGCAGGCACACCTGAAAAAGGCCGGGGCGTGCCATGTGTTCCGGCACTCGATGGCGACACAGATGCTGGAGAACGGCGCGGACACGCGACACATACAGGCGATACTCGGCCATGAGAAGCTGGAGACCACGCAGATATACACCCGTGTGGCTATCGGGCATCTGAAACAGGTGCATGAGAAGACGCACCCGGCAGAGCGGAAACCGAAAGCGCGACGCAGGAAGAAACGCAAACCGGACACCACGCCGCAGTCGGACAGCCCGAAAAAGTAGCTCGTTCCCTTCAAGGCCGCAGGACGGTGCAGGGCAAACGCTGCGCCGTCCGTGGCGCACCGCTTGCCTTATGTGGCTAAGGCGCTCCGGCGGTAAATGTCGCCCGGCCAGCGCTTATCGTCATCACTCTCTGCAACAATCGTTACTGGCCGAACGTCATTCAACATAATGTGGCATTACGCGCAAGTTGCTGAACGCAACCCGCGCGTAACACACATTATGTCTGCGCCGGTCGGGTAATGGGCGCGCTGCGGTTACTTCCACATCGGTGTGCGGCTGGCCGCCGGGGTTCGGCTCTTGGTGCGGTGTGGCGCACAGCTCGCAGGCTCGCTCTGCTGCGAACATCGCGCCCGTTCTTCAGCATCGGCGGAGTGGCCGCCTTCCCTGGCGGCGCAGGCTCCGGCGTCAGCCTTCAGCAAACATCAAGGTCAACCCCACAGCAGAAGCCGCTCCTGCGTCACGGCGCTTAACGGCTTTACCTCGCCCCCGCCCCAACCCCGCTGCACTGGCTGCGCCCGGCTCGCAGTCGCCCGCTCCTCGCTCGTTCCCGTGCTCGCCATCTCCGCCCCGTGCGGCCCCCGCCGGGGGCCTCCCTGCTTAACGGCTTGGCTTGCGGGCCTCGCCAGCCCGCACCCGGCAGACGCTTCACCGTCCCACAGGCAAGCTGCGGAACGGCTCGCGCCGCGATAAAACCCGGTTCAACAGCAAACGACTAATGGCAGCGGCTGGCGCCGCTGCTATGATGTGGCTTAGGCAGACAGGGACGTCACAGCGTGGCGGTAGCGTGTCCGGGGGCAAAAGTGCGCGTCGGGGTGTTCGGGTTAATGTGGTGTTAAGTTGGCGAAAAACGCGACTTAAAAAGGCCGTTGCTTCAATGGGTTAAGTGCGCTAAAAAGTACGACGGCGTCAGGATCGTCCCTATGACCCGATAGGATTGCTGGGTGGTCTGAGACCGCAGGCGTATGTACATAATCCTCTCACTTGGGTTGATCCGCTAGGGTTGACGCCGAAGGAAGAAAGTCAAACTGATAAGAAGCATACGGGGACAACTTATCGGGGATTGACGGAAGAACAAAAAGCTCAGGCTAAGGCAGGTAAAGATATTCAGCCTAAAAATCCGTGTGCTGATTATTCAGCACAAGAGCATGTAAGTAATGGGAAATTAGATACGCAATTAATATCAACAACAAAAAAAGAAAAAACCGCCGATTTTTATAATAGGAATGGTTGTAAGATAAAAGTAGATTTATCAAAAATACCTGATGAAAATATTATAGATGTTAGCGACGGAGGGGGCTTAAGTGGTAAAGCAGCAAGGTACGCTAAGAAAGATAGAGAAGTGCTGATTAAAAATGGTATTCCCGCTGGAGCATATGAGATAATAGAATGACTGATAATTTAAATTCCCGGCTAGTGCATCTGTCTGATGAGTTAGCTTCATCTTACGAGAAAGAATACTCTTCCGATGAGGAGGAGTATTTTGAAAATAAGAGAATAAAATCAGAACTTGTTGATTTTATTCTTGATGCTAACTCTCATGGTGAAATGTCACTTGTTGATAGTGCATTTAAAGTTCTTTTAGATAATACAGGATGTCAAGAGGATTTTGAGATTTTGGAAGAAATTCTCCGTCCTATTATTGAGAAGAAAATCATCGATAAAGATTTATTGGAAAAATATCTACAAGAAAGTCCATTATCTCGATGGTTATAGATGAATTAAACTAGGTTAGGTATAAATGCCGGAAGTGATCACAAAGATCCTTCCGGCTTTATTATTTTTGGCAGTTAGTCAGCCGCTATAAATTAATCTGCGTCTCAATAATAATTCAGCCTCTTTCCACTATGACAGTTATGGAAATGTCGGTGATAAAGCCCGACTCTTCGAGCCAGCGGCCTTTAAGGTTGATGGCGGAGGGCGGGTTGGGCTTGTCGTTTTATTTGTCTCATTTTGAGACTCGCCCTGCGGGCTAGCTAACGTTGTTCAAACCTGTTTGTCACAGGTTTGTGCGGAGCGTATCCCACGGTGTAGTCATGCTCTGTTTTGGTTGCTTATCCTTATGAAGACGGCAGCGAGACGCGGTTTGGTTACGATGTGGAAGGTAACCTGACGGCGGTGACGGATGCACTGGGGCAGCGCTACCAGTTCCGCTACGGGGCGTTCGATAACCTGCTGGAAGCGACGGACCCACTCGGGGCGACGGTACGTTACCACTACAATGCGGAAGCGGAGTTCGCCGGGGTGACGAACAGTCAGGGACGGACTGGACGTACGGCTTTGACAGCAGTGGACGGTTGAGCGAGGAGCGACATTACGACGGGCGGGTGTACCGCTATCAGTACGATGTAGCCGACCGTCTGGTGCAGCGCACCGCGCCGGATGGCAGCGCGCTGCATTATGAGCACGATGCGGCAGGGCGGATAACGCGCATCACGGCGCGGAAAGCGGACGGGGAAACGGACGGCATCACCGAACTGGACTATGATGCAGCCGGCAGACTGACCAAAGCCGCCAGCCCGGATGCGGTGGTGGAATACGCCTATAACCGGGCCGGTCAGGTGACGTCGGAAACGGTCAACGGCGAGGCGGTGCAGAGCGGTTACGACGCGGGCGGTCAGCGTGCGGTGGTGGAAGGGATTCTGGCCCCGCTGCAGCTGGCGTGGCAGTCGGGGCGGCTGTCATCGCTGGGTATCGGCTCCCACCAGCCGTTGCAGTTCAGCCACACGGCAGCGGGGGAAGAGCAGCGGCGCACTAACGGCAGCGGGTTTGCATTACGCCACGAGTGGAGCCCGACGGGCTGTTGCAGCGTCAGGCGCTGGAAGGGGCGGACGGCCGGGTGAATGACGTGCTGGAGCGTCGTTATCAGTACGATGTGCTGGACCGGCTGACGGGCATCAGCGACAGCCACTGGGGTGAACAGGCGTTCCGGCTGAACGGGGCGGGTCAGGTCACGGCAGAGCGCCGTGATGAGGGGCGGCGGCGTCAGGCACGGCTGTTTGGCTACGACAGCGAACAGAACCTGTGCGAGGTGTCGCAGATAGCACCGGGTCTGGGCGAGACGCTGAAGGTGCAGGATGCGGTGGTGCAGGCGTCGGCGCGGTACGATGCGGCGGGACGGGTCATCGAGCGGGGTCATACGCAGTACCGGTATGATGACTGCGGGCGTCTGGCGGTGAAGCGGGAAACGCGGCCGGGGTTCAGGCCGAAGGAAACGTACTTTGACTGGGACGTGCAGGACCGTCTGGTGCGGGTAAGCCTGCCGGACGGGGCACGCTGGCGGTATCGCTACGATGCGTTTGGCCGCAGAGTCAGTAAGGTACGTGAGGGACAACTCCCTTCGGCGCAGGCGGTCGCGCGGGTGGCGTACCGGTGGGACGGTGACCAGCTGATTGGTCAGCAGCAGTACCGTGCGGACGGGTCAGCAGCACGGGACGTGCAGTGGGTGTACGAACCGGGAAGCTTCCGGCCGCTGGCACAGGTGGAGGCGCAGGGAGACAGCACACAGCTGCACTACATCGTCACGGACCTGACAGGAACCGCGAGAGAGTTGTGCAGTGAGGAAGGGGAAGTCCGCTGGCGCGGTGAACAGGGGCTGTGGGGCGCCCACCGGGAAGAGCGGCGACCTATCCCGCTGCGACGCTACCTGGGGGATGCAGCGAACGAAGAGGTGTACTGCGAGCTGCGCTATCAGGGGCAGTTGTTTGATGCAGAAACGGGATTATATTATAATCGGCACCGTTATTTTGATCCGGATACAGCGCAGTACTTGTCGCCTGATCCCCTGGGGATCGCTGGGGGAATAAGGCCGCAAGCCTACGTCCACAATCCATTGGAGTGGGTTGATCCGCTGGGGCTGACGCCGAAAGAGGACAAGGTATATATACCCAGAGATAAAGATGGAAATGTAATCCCTCTGGATAAACATAAGGTAAATGGTCAGGATATCCCATTGCCTCACCCTGATGCTGAAGGACGAGCTCATACAGTATTGGGTGGAAAAGTTAGTTCTAAAACTGGTGAGGAATATAGGCAAAGTGCGACTTTTCCTGCTGATACATGGCCAGCAGCTGATGGACAGCCAGTTCCTTTAAGTGAAGTTCACTGGTCTGATCATGGACGACCTGATCATCATACAAATCCGCATCAGCATATATTTACTTATGAAGGCAAAGATGGATGGAAAAGAGGCGCGCCATCACCTTACTATCCAACGAAATGAAAACAATATAGGTAAAGCTATGGACGTTTTATTCGAGTTTTTTTTACCAAAAAATATAAATTTCAATAAATTTGGTTGGGAGGAAGTGTATACAGAATGGGGCGGTCAGCAATACCCTCAAGAACCAGCGGTATATAAATGGAATGACTTGCTTTTATTTGAGGCTAATAAGGATGTTTTATCTTATGAGCGTTTATTGGGTAGGGATGTTTCTTTAAGAAATTACTGTGCTTATACTTTAAAAAGCAGTTCTCTTTTCGATTTGGAACAGTGTGTCAATAAAAGAGTAGATGTGAGTGATAATGCTGTTTTTTTGTTTTTTGATAATTTTTTAAAGGATGTGGATCATTGGGTTGTACTGACATTGATTGATTGGGATCAATTTGATGAGATACATAATGTTAATAATGAAAAGGAAGCGTTCTTTTTTTTAATGGAAAGCTTGGATTGGAGTGAGCCAAAAGGAATTGCATTGATAAAAAATTAATAAACTTCAATTGTGATTTTATCATATTAGGTGCCGGAAGCGATCTCCACGAACCTTCCGGCTATTTTATTTTTAGCTATTGATATTATTACGCCAGCATACTTCCCCGCTCTGCCCGAATGGTGATTTTACCGGGCAACACGTCAATCCTTAACGACTGGCCGAGTAACCCGCTCAGGGTAAGCCAGTCGCCTGTCAGAGTTAACGTGTCGTTATCCCCCACCCAGTCAGCCCCTTCCGCTTCGTTGCCGTCCAGTTCAGCCATCAGCGCCGCGATGTCGGTGTCCTCATTGAGTCGTGTCAGTATCAGCCCGTTGCGGTAGAGACTGATACGAAACAACGTCTTGGCGGAAAATCCCGCCTGTTGCAGTTCATGGCCTGTCAGCGTGAGTTCCGGCAGGTCGCCGTGCTGAAATGCGTAATGAATACTCATCGTGCGCCCTCCATGTTCAGCCCGCCGGGAAAATGGTTGAGCCAGTGGGTGACGGCATACTCATCAAACGGCGCAATGCTCAGGGCGTGCAGGTTGCCCCACAGTTCATGGATATCCTGCGTGGTGATGACGATGCAGCCGGGCATGATGCGCAGCCTGAGCGGTTGCCCGGTGGTAAATCCGGCGTCTTTTAGCCACTGCCCGGCAATGTTAATCGCGGGGGTATCATGGTTGCCCTTGATGGGGCGATATCCAACGCGGGTAAAGCGCTCGGCCTGAGAGATTTTAAAAACGGTGGTATCTGGCGTAGAATGCGCGTCAGCCATGGTAACTACTCCTATTAGTTGCTTGTGGTTAGCGGCGTTATCGTGTTAGTCGCACGGTAGCGTCGCGTTAATTATCAATGTCTTATCTTGTCTTCATCGCCTGCTTGACCTTCTCCTGTGTGATAGCCATATCCAGAAAATGGCAAATCACATCCTGATCTTCCGTTCTGAGTGCATCCACCTGTTTACACAGTTCTTTTAGCCGCTTGTTTTTAATATCAAAAACCGGTGTGGCGGTGCCGTCTTCCCCTAACAGCAGGTGGTCAATACTGACTTCCAGAATCTGAGCCAGCTTGATGATGTAATCAAACTGTGGCTTGACTTGTCCCTGCTCCCAACGCCCGACCATGCGGGGCTGAATATCCAGCAGGTTAGCCAGTTCAATCTGGGTGAGTTGCCTTGCCTTACGCAGCGAGGCCAAACGTTTACCAAAATCAGTCATGGAGAAACAAAGCCAGTTAAGTTGTTTGTCCTGCATGATAAACGCCCTTCTAAAATCGACCCTTGAAAGTATTATATTGACCTGTATTATATAGGTCAATAATGACCTTGACGCATTTTTGTAAGGAACCCGATATGGCCCGCATCCCCGAATCTGAGTTGCAGCACCTGAAAGCCGCCGTGTCACTGGTTGAGGTGGTGCGCGCTCAAGGGCGCAAGGTGGTGAAGCGCGGCAAGGACTGGGTGGTGCTGTGTCCATTCCATCAGGAGAAAACCCCTTCAATGGTTATCTCGCCGGACAAGAATCTCTATCACTGCTTTGGCTGCGATGCGGGCGGCTCGGTGCTGGACTGGGTGATGAAAACGGAGGGCTTAAGCCTGCCGCATACGGTCGATAAGCTGCGGCATGAACTGGGGAGCGTGCCCGCCGCTGAGCCGTTGCCCCCTGTGGCGGATATCGCGAATGAACAAGAGCAGCAGGCGTTACTGCATCGCGTTACCGAGTTCTATCATCACACCCTGCTCAATGCGCCGGAGGTCATCGCGTATCTGGAAAAACGCCGCCTCAATCATCCTGAGTTAGTCGCGCAGTTCCGCTTAGGGTTCGCCAACCGGACGCTGGGCTATCGTCTGCCATCGAAGAAGCTGAAAGACGGTGCGGCCATCCGAGCGCAGTTGCAGGCCATCGGGGTGATGCGTTCATCCGGCCATGAGCATCTGGCGGGTTCATTAGTCGTTCCGGTTATCGACCTTAACGGTCAGGTGCGGGAGTTATATGGCCGCAAGGTGGGCGACCGTCTGCGTGCCGGCACACCGAATCATCTGTATCTGCCGGGGCCACACGGCGGGGTGTGGAACGAGCAGGCACTGGTTGCAAGTAAGTCGGTCATCTTATGTGAGTCGTTACTCGATGCGATGTCGTTCTGGGTAGCGGGCTTCCGCAATGTCACCGCCGCCTATGGGGTGAACGGGTTCACAGAGGAAATGCGCCAGTCGCTTATCCGTCACGGCGTAAAACAGGTGCTCATCGCGTTCGATAACGATGCGGCAGGGGATGAGGGCGCGGTGAAACTGGCTGAGTCCTTAGCGGCTGACGGTATCGTGCCGTTCCGGGTGGTGTTCCCGGCGGGCATGGATGCGAATGAATACCTGTGTAAGGTCTCGGAGCCTGAACGGGCGTTCCGTGCGGCGGTAGAAGGCGCCATGGCGATGGGGGAAGCAGTGAGTGCTGAACCTGAACTGGGATCTGTACCGCCCCCGGCTTCTGCGTTAGCTGCGGTTGTTCCAGTGGTAAAGGCAGCGCAAGCGTCAGAGCCAGGCGTGGTGGTTGACGTGTTGCCGAACGGTGAGGTTGAGATAGCGCTGTCTGGTCAGCAGTGGCGCATCCGGGGCATGGCGTCGGTGAAGGTCGGTAGTGGCGTGATGAAGGTGAACGCGCAGGTACTGGATACGGAAAGCGGTGTGGTGTTCGCCGACAGCGTGGACATGATGAGCGCCCGTAGTCGGGCAGGTTATGCGCGGCTGGCTGCATCGGAGCTGGGGTTGGCGGAAAGCGACCTTAAACGCAGCTTAGGCCGTGTACTGCTGGCACTGGAAAGTCATCTGAGCCAGCCGGAAACGGGTGATAACACCGTGCCGGAACTGGACGATGCCGCGAAAGCCGACGCGCTGGCGTTGCTGCAAGACCCGAACCTGATTAGCCGACTGACGGATGACCTTGCGGCCTGTGGCGTGGTGGGGGAATCCACCAACTTAGTGGCGGGTTATCTGGCGGCGGTGTCGCGCAAGCTGGATAAGCCGTTAGCGGTGTTAATCCAGTCATCAAGCGCGGCGGGAAAATCCTCGCTGATGGATGCGGTGCTGAACCTCATCCCGCCCGAAGAGCGGCTACAATACTCGGCGATGACGGGACAAAGCCTGTTCTATCTGGGCGAAACCAACCTGCAACACAAGATACTGGCAATAGCGGAAGAGGAAGGCGTGCGGCAAGCCGCCTATGCGTTGAAGCTGTTGCAGAGTGATGGGGAACTGACCATTGCTTCAACGGGCAAGGATGATGCGACGGGAAACCTCGTCACCAAACAGTACACGGTAAAAGGCCCGGTGATGCTGATGTTAACCACTACGGCCATCGATGTGGATGAAGAGCTGCTGAACCGTTGTCTGGTTCTCAGCGTAAACGAATCCCGCGAACAGACGGAAGCTATCCACGCCTTGCAGCGCCACAAGCAAACGCTGGAAGGCTTGCTGATGGAGAACGAAAAAGGCTATCTGACCGAGTTGCACCAGAACGCACAGCGGCTGTTAAGTCCGCTTAAGGTCGTGAATCCGTTCGCGTCACAGCTCACGTTCCTGAGCGATAAAACCCGCACGCGCCGCGACCATATGAAATACCTGACCCTGATACAAAGCATCGCGCTGCTGCACCAGTACCAGCGGGAGGTGAAGATGGTGGCGCACCGTGGCACGGTTATCGAGTATATCGAGGTGGAGCGTTCGGATATCGTGCTGGCCAACCAACTGGCGCATGAAATCCTTGGCCGGACGCTGGACGAGATGCCGCCACAAACGCGTAAGCTGTTGCTGCTGATACAGGGGATGGTGAACCAGTTAGCGCATACGCAGAGCAAAAAACCGAGCGAGGTGCGCTTTACCCGACGGGATATCCGTGATGCGACCCAGTGGAGCGATAACCAGTTGAAAGTCCACTGTCTGCGGCTGGTTGAAATGGAGTATCTGCTTATCCACGGCGGCAGTCGCGGACATCTGTTGCAGTACGAACTGCTGTGGGATGGTCGCGGAAACGGTGATAACACGCACCTGTGCGGCCTTATCGATCCGCCGGAAGATAATCCGGCAGGACAGTACGACTCACGCAAGTTGGAGGTTAAGGGGAGCAAGTTGGCCTCAAGTTGCCCCCAAGTTGGTGCCAAGTTGGAGTCGGGAAAATCCCGTCAAGCCACGCCGGATAAGGGTTCGTCAGCCGCAAGTGGCGATAAGGTGAAAAGCACAGTTCCGGCGAAGAGAAACAAACGCATCACATCGTAACCCCTCATCACCCCGCAGGACGCGCCATCATGACCCGACTCAAACCACTTCGCCCCGAAGCCACTTACCTTAGCGGCCTGTCACAGACGCTGCGCCAGTACACCACGGCGTACCTTGAACACCTGACGGCGACCAGCCACAGCCCGCGCACGGTGGAAGGGTACGGTGAACGGCTGCGGCCGTTCGTGACGTGGTGTGAAGAGCGGGGCATCACGCAGGCGGCACAGGTGAGCCTGTCGGTGCTGGAAGCGTACCAGCGGCATCTGCACGGCTACCGCAAAGCCGACGGGAAACTGCTGGCACAGGGTGGACAGCTTAACCGTCTGACGGCCATCCGTATGCTGTTCCGCTGGCTGCTGCACCGGCATCATATCCTGTACAACCCCGCCGAACAGATGGCGCTGCCGAAAGCGGAAAAGCGGCTTCCGGCACAGATACTGAGCGAGGAAGAAACCGAGGCGGTGATGGCCGCGCAGGACACGGAAACGCTGACCGGACTGCGTAACCGTGCCGTACTGGAAATGCTGTGGAGCACGGGGCTGAGGCGGTCAGAGCTTGCCGGGCTGATGCTGGCCGATGTGGACGTGGGGCGCGGGGTTCTGGTGGTGCGGCAGGGCAAGGGGAACAAAGACCGGGTGGTGCCAGTGGGGTTGCGGGCGCTGGTCTGGGTACAACGCTATCTGGATGCGGTACGGCCACGGCTGACGACAAAGCACGACAGCGGCTATCTGTTCGTCACGATATGGGGCAAGCGGCTGGGACGGTCAACGCTGACGATACTGGCGGGAAGCGCTATCCGCGAACAGGCGCACCTGAAAAAGGCCGGTGCGTGTCATGTGTTCCGGCACTCGATGGCGACACAGATGCTGGAGAACGGCGCGGACACCCGGCACATACAAGCGATACTCGGCCATGAAAAGCTGGAGACGACGCAAATCTACACCCGTGTGGCTATCGGGCATCTGAAAGCGGTGCATGAGAAGACGCATCCGGCAGAGCGGAAACCGAAACCCCGGCGCAGGAAGAAGCGCAAACCGGACACCACGCCGCAGGCGGATAACCCGAAAAAGTAGCTCACTTCCTTCAAGGCCGCAGGACGGCGCGGGGCAACAGGCGCGCCGTCCATGGCGCACCTCTTGCCTTGGTCAGCATCGGCGCTCCGGCGGTAAATGCCGCCCGGCCAGCGCTCACCGTCATCACTCTCTGCAACAATCGTTGCTGGCCGTTCGTCATTCAACATAATGTGGCATTACGCGAAATGGGCCGTCGGGGCGGCCCACAACGCGTAACACACATTATGTCTGCGCCGGTTGAGTAATGGGCGCGTTGCGGTCTTCCTCAGCAATGGCGTGCGGCTGGCCGCCGGGGTTGTGCTCCTCAGCACAGCGCGGCGCACAGGGCTGCGCCCTCTGCTGTCGGCATCGCGCCCGTTCTTCGGCTTCCACGGTGTGGCCGCCCTCCCTGGCGGCGCAGGCTGCTGCGTCAATCCTCGACCAACGTCAACCCCAAAGCAGAAGCCGTTCCTTCGTCACGGCGCTTAACGGCTTCATGCCCGCCCGGCTGCGTCTGGCTGCGCGGGGTCGCAGTCGCAGGCTCCTTGCTCCTTCCCCGCTCGCCAGCTTCCGCCCCCCGCCCCGGTGTGGCGTGGTCATGCAAAACCGGGTTCATCCCTGAGGCACAGCGCGACAGAGCGCCGCAGGGCGTCGCTTGCGGACTCTGTGCCGCCCGCCCCCGCAGAACCCGCGCCGGGGCCACAGACAAGCAGTGTCCCCGGCGCGGGTTGCCGTGGTAACCCCAAAACCCAAAAGGCAAACGACTAATGGCAGCGGCTGCCGCCGCTGCTATGATGCGAGGCAGGCAGACAGGGACGTCACAGCATGGCGGTAGCGTGTCCGGGGGCAAAAGTGCGCGTCGGGGTGTTGGGGTTGCGGGGCGGTTAACCTGGCCGAAGATGCTGCCTGAAAAGGCCGTTGCTTCAATGGGTTAAGTGCGCTAAAAAGTACGACTGCATCAGGATCGTCCCTATGACCCGATAGGGTTACTGGGGGGTATCCGGCCTCAAGGTTACGTACATAACCCGTTGGAGTGGGTTGATCCGCTGGGGTTAGAGAAGAAAGGGCCACATGATCCAAAATTAACGAAAGACAGAATTAAAGATTATTTATCTGACGTTAAAAGTGTTCCTCGTGAACAGCTTATTGAAGATCTTAAATCATCAGGATTGAAGGTTAAAGGACAAAGTCCAGATGGACGATTTGTGGAGTTTGTCGATAAATCCGGTAATGTTAGAGCTAAGATACACCCAGCAGATAAGGTAACGAAATATGAACACTTGCATCTTTATGATAAGAAAGGTAATCCTTTAGATGTTAATTTAAATAGAGTTGACTACCGATCTCCTGATGCTCACATTGGGATAAGGCCATTGAATAAATGATTAGATTAAATAAAATGGAATTAAGTGATTTATCTCTCTCTGATTATTCCGTTTCAAGCATGACGCTATCAGCGGATAATAAAACTATTACTTTACATGCAGATGGTGCTACGCTTTTTTCTATTAATGAGATGGGCGATATATTTGATAGCTGCGACTTAATAATAGAGTCCCCTAATGAAATAAAAATTAGCCTATATGATCATGAAGAAAAAAAATGGATGGATAACACTGTTGGAGATGTATTAAAGGATGTCTGTGAGCTATTAATTGATGACGATATTTTTTTAAGAGGATTTGGTTTAAATACAGGTATGTGGATGGAAATTAAAATTTTAAAACCAACAGATGTTACTGCAATATTAAATTGATATTTTTAATAATAGCCGGAAGCGATCACCCGATCCTTCCGGCTATTTTATTTTTAGCTATTGATATTATTACGCCAGCATACTTCCCTGTTCTGCCCGAATGGTTATTTTACCGGGCAGCACCTCAATACCAGGGCGAGAGCATGAACGCTTATTATTTGTTCATAGAGCCTGTACACCATTCTGTGTAAATGCCTTTTCTCAGAAGTGACCGTTCAGGCGGTCACCGAACTCGATAATAAAACGACTCATTGCCATACGCCAGTCCCTCAGCGGCATCGTCCATTTTTGCGATGCCGCCTGGATTGCCAGCCATACTACCTTCTTTACTGAGTCGTCCGTCGGGAACACCTTACGCTTTTTGATGGCATGACGGATCACGCTGTTCAGCGACTCTATGGCGTTGGTGGTGTAGATCACTTTGCGGATGTCTGCCGGGTAAGCGAAGAATGTCGCAAGGTTCACCCAGTTTGCCTCCCAGCTTCGACTTATCTGCGGATATCGACTGTCCCAGGTACCGGCAAACGCATCCAGGGCCTGCTGTGCTGCCTCTTCCGTTGGGGCCTGATAGATCGCTTTCAGGTCTCGAGTGACTGCCTTGTAGTCCTTCCAGGAGACGAACCGCAGGCTGTTACGCACCATATGCACAATGCACAACTGGATCCGTGCCTCTGGATAGACTGCGTTAATCGCATCCGGGAATCCTTTCAGTCCGTCAACACAGGCAATGAGGATATCGTTCAGCCCGCGATTTTTCAGTTCTGTCAGCACGTTAAGCCAGAACTTCGCACCTTCATTTTCGGCCAACCACATCCCCAATAACTCTTTCTGGCCTTCGATATTGATACCCAGTGCCAGGAACACGGATTTATTAATTACGCGACTATCCTGTCGGACTTTCAATACAATACAGTCAAGGTAAACAATAGGATAGACCGCATCCAGTGGCCGATGTTGCCATTCGACTACCTGTTCCATAACGGCATCAGTCACCTTCGATACCAGTGCGGGTGAGACATCGGCGTCATAAAGCTCTTTGAACGCAGCCGCTATTTCACGGGTTGTCATTCCTTTGGCGTATAACGACAGGATCTGGTTATCCATCCCGGTGATCCGGGTCTGGTTTTTCTTCACCAGTTGCGGTTCAAAGGTGGCTTCACGATCGCGGGGAGTACGCAGCTCCAAGGGGCCATCGACAGTGGTTACGGTCTTTGTGGAGTAGCCGTTGCGGGCGTTAGAGCCCGTTTTAGCCTGGTTTTTATCGTAGCCGAGGTGGTGGGACATTTCGGCGTTGAGCGCTGCCTCAACGCTGATTTTCTTGAGCAGCCGATCGAACTGGTTGAGATCTTCAGGAGTTTTGAGATTTTTGGCCAGTTCGTTAGCCAGAGCCTGCAACTGTTTTTCGTCCATAAAGTAACCTGCTTTTAATGTTGGGTTGAACATATCAAAATCAGGCAATTACACAAATTTATGTACAGGCTCTGTTCATACCCAGTCCCGCCAGCAATATCGCTTCAAGATAGTCCATTTTCATTGCCGCCATTCGCCGTTTACGAGGTACGCTCGCCTTCTTCCCTTTCTCCTGCCTTATCATGTTCAAACTGATATGGCGGATACTCGCCAGATTCTCCGCAGCATTACCCCGATAGATCGCGATTGCATCTTCTCTCATCGCCACATCCAGCACCCAGTGTAACTGGTTTTCTATGCGCCAATGCCCGCGCACTGCCGCCGCAAACTCTTCATTACTCAATTTTGCCGAACTGATGTAATAGCGGTATTCCAATGACTCTTTTTTATTTTTTTCAATGCGATAGCTTACAGCCACCCCTATCGTGTTTAACTGGGGCCATTCCGCAACACCCTCTTTCAGTTCCGATGCGTCCAGTACATGGTATTCCCGACATTCTGTTCGACCATGCCCCTGTTCAATCACAATATTTTCATTACTGATTTGTTGCAAGGGAGGCCGCAGCGCCTGTTTCAGCGCCTCATGCAATACCGGATGATTGCCTTTCACTGCCAGCAGATAATCCGCCTCTTTGGCCACAATGGCTTCCGCTATTTTTTTCTGACATCCCATCGCATCCAGCGTGACCAGACAGCCTTTTAGTTCCAGTAAGGACAAAAGCTCCGGTATTGCTGTTATCTCATTGGATTTACTATCCGTTTTCACCTGCCCCATGACTACGCCATTGGCGGTGGCGAAGGCACTGACCATATGGATAGCTGAACGGCGGCTATCCCGGTTATATGAGCGACGAACCGTTTTTCCATCGATAGCCACGACTTTCCCGTCTGTTTTGATGCTAACGGACTGTACCCATTGGATAAAACTGCGCTGGAGCTGTGCGGCGTCTATCTGTGAAATAACGCGTGCAATGGTGTCATGAACGGGAAGCCCAAGAGTAAAGAAGCCGTGAGATTGCAGCCAGTCAAGCCGGGCCTCGCCAAAATCCTCGATGTCTTCCCATCCGTCGCAACCGGCGATGACGGCGCATAAGGTTAAAAAGAGTATGTCGATGAGCGGATAGGAAATTTTCGCTGACTGACGTGGTTCCTGAATATCGGAAAAATAGTGCGTAAAGGTATCAAAGCTCATGGGCGGCTCGCGGAGAAAAGCGCTATCAGATCATAGCCATCTCTTCGAGTCAATCATCGGAAATTGTCTAAAAAACATTCGTGATCTTACCCTGACCTCAATACTTAACGGCTGGCCGAGTAACCCGCTTTGCGTCAGCCAGTCGCCTGCCAGAATTAACTCCCCGTTGTCACCTACCCAGTCCGCACCTTCCGTCTCGTTGCCGTCCAGTTCAGCCAGCAGCGCCGCGATATCCGTATCCTCATCCAGTCGCGTCAGTATTAACCCGTTGCGGTACAGGCTGATACGAAACAACGTCTCGGCGGAAAATCCCGCCTGTTGCAGTTCATGGCCTGTCAGCGTCAGTTCCGGCAGCTCACCGCGCTGGAATGCGTATCGAATACTCATCGTGTGCCCTCCATGTTCAGCCCGCCGGGAAAATGGTTGAGCCAGCTTGTGACGGCGTACTCATCAAACGGCGCAATGCTCAGGGCGTGCAGATTGCCCCACAGTTCATGGATATCCTGCGTGGTGATGACAATGCAGCCGGGCATAATGCGTAGCTTGAGCGGTTGCCCGGTGGTAAATCCGGCGTCTTTTAGCCACTGCCCGGCAATGTTAATCGCGGGGGTATCATGGTTGCCCTTGATGGGGCGATATCCAACGCGGGTAAAGCGCTCGGCCTGAGAGATTTTAAAAACGGTGGTATCTGGCGTAGAATGCGCGTCAGCCATGGTAACTACTCCTATTAGTTGCTTGTGGTTAGCGGCGTTATCGTGTTAGTCGCACGGTAGCGTCGCGTTAATTATCAATGTCTTATCTTGTCTTCATCGCCTGCTTGACCTTCTCCTGTGTGATAGCCATATCCAGAAAATGGCAAATCACATCCTGATCTTCCGTTCTGAGTGCATCCACCTGTTTACACAGTTCTTTTAGCCGCTTGTTTTTAATATCAAAAACCGGTGTGGCGGTGCCGTCTTCCCCTAACAGCAGGTGGTCAATACTGACTTCCAGAATCTGAGCCAGCTTGATGATGTAATCAAACTGTGGCTTGACTTGTCCCTGCTCCCAACGCCCGACCATGCGGGGCTGAATATCCAGCAGGTTAGCCAGTTCAATCTGGGTGAGTTGCCTTGCCTTACGCAGCGAGGCCAAACGTTTACCAAAATCAGTCATGGAGAAACAAAGCCAGTTAAGTTGTTTGTCCTGCATGATAAACGCCCTTCTAAAATCGACCCTTGAAAGTATTATATTGACCTGTATTATATAGGTCAATAATGACCTTGACGCATTTTTGTAAGGAACCCGATATGGCCCGCATCCCCGAATCTGAGTTGCAGCACCTGAAAGCCGCCGTGTCACTGGTTGAGGTGGTGCGCGCTCAAGGGCGCAAGGTGGTGAAGCGCGGCAAGGACTGGGTGGTGCTGTGTCCATTCCATCAGGAGAAAACCCCTTCAATGGTTATCTCGCCGGACAAGAATCTCTATCACTGCTTTGGCTGCGATGCGGGCGGCTCGGTGCTGGACTGGGTGATGAAAACGGAGGGCTTAAGCCTGCCGCATACGGTCGATAAGCTGCGGCATGAACTGGGGAGCGTGCCCGCCGCTGAGCCGTTGCCCCCTGTGGCGGATATCGCGAATGAACAAGAGCAGCAGGCGTTACTGCATCGCGTTACCGAGTTCTATCATCACACCCTGCTCAATGCGCCGGAGGTCATCGCGTATCTGGAAAAACGCCGCCTCAATCATCCTGAGTTAGTCGCGCAGTTCCGCTTAGGGTTCGCCAACCGGACGCTGGGCTATCGTCTGCCATCGAAGAAGCTGAAAGACGGTGCGGCCATCCGAGCGCAGTTGCAGGCCATCGGGGTGATGCGTTCATCCGGCCATGAGCATCTGGCGGGTTCATTAGTCGTTCCGGTTATCGACCTTAACGGTCAGGTGCGGGAGTTATATGGCCGCAAGGTGGGCGACCGTCTGCGTGCCGGCACACCGAATCATCTGTATCTGCCGGGGCCACACGGCGGGGTGTGGAACGAGCAGGCACTGGTTGCAAGTAAGTCGGTCATCTTATGTGAGTCGTTACTCGATGCGATGTCGTTCTGGGTAGCGGGCTTCCGCAATGTCACCGCCGCCTATGGGGTGAACGGGTTCACAGAGGAAATGCGCCAGTCGCTTATCCGTCACGGCGTAAAACAGGTGCTCATCGCGTTCGATAACGATGCGGCAGGGGATGAGGGCGCGGTGAAACTGGCTGAGTCCTTAGCGGCTGACGGTATCGTGCCGTTCCGGGTGGTGTTCCCGGCGGGCATGGATGCGAATGAATACCTGTGTAAGGTCTCGGAGCCTGAACGGGCGTTCCGTGCGGCGGTAGAAGGCGCCAT
Organism: Pectobacterium quasiaquaticum; assembly: GCF_014946775.2. Classification (NCBI taxonomy): domain Bacteria; kingdom Pseudomonadati; phylum Pseudomonadota; class Gammaproteobacteria; order Enterobacterales; family Pectobacteriaceae; genus Pectobacterium; species Pectobacterium quasiaquaticum. The sequence continues at coordinate 1,036,455 of NZ_CP065177.1, forward strand.
GGCGATGGGGGAAGCGGTGAGTGCTGAACCTGAATCCGTGCCACAACGGAAAGCTGCGCCACAGCCTGAAAAGCCGTCTCAACCTGCTGCTTCCTTAGCTGCGGGTGTAGTGGTTGAAGCCCTGCCAAACGGTGAGCTTGATATCGCGTTGTCCGGCCAGCAGTGGCGCATCCGGGGCATGGCGTCGGTGAAAGCGGGTAGCGGCGTGATGAAGGTGAACGCGCAGGTACTGGATACGGAAAGCGGCGTGGTGTTCGCCGACAGCATGGACATGATGAGCGCCCGTAGTCGGGTAGGTTATGCGCGGTTAGCGGCCAGTGAGTTAGGGCTGGCCGAAAGCGACATCAAACGCAGCTTAGGCCGTGTGCTGCTGGCACTGGAAAGTCATCTGAGCCAGCCGGAAATCCACGGTGAAACTGCGCAGGATATTACCGATGAACAGCGGAATGAGGCGCTGGCGTTGCTGCAAGACCCGAATCTTATCGGCAGGCTGACGGATGACCTTGCGGCCTGCGGCGTGGTCGGCGAATCGACCAACTTAGTGGCGGGGTATCTGGCGGCGGTGTCGCGCAAGCTGGACAGGCCGTTAGCGGTGTTAATCCAGAGCAGTTCGGCGGCGGGAAAATCCTCGCTGATGGATGCGGTGCTGAACCTCATCCCACCGGAAGAGCGGTTGCAATACTCAGCCATGACCGGGCAGAGCCTGTTCTATCTGGGCGAAACCAACCTGCAACACAAGATACTGGCAATAGCGGAAGAGGAAGGCGTGCGGCAAGCCGCCTATGCGTTGAAGCTGTTGCAGAGTGATGGGGAACTGACCATTGCTTCAACGGGCAAGGATGATGCGACGGGAAACCTCGTCACCAAACAGTACACGGTAAAAGGCCCGGTGATGCTGATGTTAACCACTACGGCCATCGATGTGGATGAAGAGCTGCTGAACCGTTGTCTGGTTCTCAGCGTAAACGAATCCCGCGAACAGACGGAAGCTATCCACGCCTTGCAGCGCCACAAGCAAACGCTGGAAGGCTTGCTGATGGAGAACGAGAAGGGCTATCTGACGGAGTTACACCAGAATGCGCAGCGGCTGTTACGCGCGCTTAAGGTCGTGAATCCGTTCGCCAGCCAGTTGACGTTCCTGAGCGATAAAACCCGCACCCGCCGTGACCATATGAAATACCTCACCCTGATACAGAGCATCGCCCTGTTGCACCAGTACCAGCGGGAGGTTAAAACCGTCTCGCACCGTGGACAGGTTATCGAGTATATCGAGGTGGAACGGTCGGATATCGTGCTGGCGAACCGGTTAGCACACGAGATATTAGGCCGGACGCTGGACGAGATGCCGCCACAGACGAGCAAGCTGTTGCGGCTGATACAGGGGATGGTGAACCAGTTGGCGCATACGCAGAGCAAAAAACCGAGCGAGGTGCGCTTTACCCGGCGGGATATCCGCGATGCGACGCAGTGGAGTGACAGTCAGCTTAAGCTGCACTGCCTGCGACTGGCTGAAATGGAATACCTGCTGGTTCATGGCGGGAGCCGTGGGCATCTGCTGCAGTACGAACTGCTGTGGGATGGCACCGTGCCGGAAGGGGCGCACCTGTGCGGGTTAATCGAGCCGGAACTGAATGAAAAAGACGGGTACGACTCGGGCAAGTCTGGGTCTGGAAATGGCAAGTCGGGGTCAAGTCTGCCCCAAGTCGGGGCTAAGTCTGGGTCAACAAAACCGCGCCAAGCCGCAGTCGATAAGGGTTCATCTGTCGCAAGTCGGGTTAACGGTAAAAGCACGGTTCCGGCAAAGCCAGCTAAGCGCATCACATCGTAGTTCCCTTCTTCTCACTCCGCAGGACGCGCTGCCATGACCCGACCCAAACCACCCAGTCCCGAAGCCACTTATCTTAGCGGCCTGTCACAGGCGCTGCGCCAGTACACCACGGCGTATCTTGAACACCTGACGGCCACAAACCACAGCCCGCGCACAATCGAATCCTACAGCGAACGGCTGCGCCCGTTCGTGACGTGGTGTGAAGAGCGGGGACTCACGCAGGCGGCACAGGTGAGCCTGTCGGTGCTGGAAGCGTACCAGCGGCATCTGCACGGCTACCGCAAAGCCGACGGGAAACTGCTGGCACAGGGTGGACAGCTTAACCGTCTGACGGCCATCCGTATGCTGTTCCGCTGGCTGCTGCACCGGCATCATATCCTGTACAACCCCGCCGAACAGATGGCGCTGCCGAAAGCGGAAAAGCGGCTTCCGGCACAGATACTGAGCGAGGAAGAAACCGAGGCGGTGATGGCCGCGCAGGACACGGAAACGCTGACCGGACTGCGTAACCGTGCCGTACTGGAAATGCTGTGGAGCACGGGGCTGAGGCGGTCAGAGCTTGCCGGGCTGATGCTGGCCGATGTGGACGTGGGGCGCGGGGTTCTGGTGGTGCGGCAGGGCAAGGGGAACAAAGACCGGGTGGTGCCAGTGGGGTTGCGGGCGCTGGTCTGGGTACAACGCTATCTGGATGCGGTACGGCCACGGCTGACGACAAAGCACGACAGCGGCTATCTGTTCGTCACGATATGGGGCAAGCGGCTGGGACGGTCAACGCTGACGATACTGGCAGGCCGGGCGATACGGGATGACGCGCACCTGAAGAAAGCCGGGGCGTGTCATGTGTTCCGGCACAGTATGGCGACGCAGATGCTGGAGAACGGGGCGGACACGCGACACATCCAGGCTATCTTAGGCCATGAAAAGCTGGAGACGACGCAGATATACACGCGGGTTGCTATCGGGCATCTGAAACAGGTGCATGAGAAGACGCATCCGGCAGAGCGGAAGCCGAAGTCACGCCGAAAGAAAGCAACGCGGGTCGCCCCTGACAAGGGATAAAAGAATGAGTATGATTAAATCCTACTTGGCGGGAGAAAGGGGTTACCAATGAGAACGACACAGCAGATGAGCATCACGTTGCCGAATGAGATGGCGGCACTGGTCAAAGCGCGTGTTGCCAGCGGCGAATATGCGTCGGAAAGCGAAGTTATCCGAGAAGGACTTCGGGCGCTGCTGGCGCGTGATAATGCGGTGGAGAAGTGGTTGCAGGAGCAGGTTGTTCCGGCATGGAATGCGCTGCAACGGGGTGAAACGGACAGCCTCAGCGGTAACGACATAAGAAACCGACTGAAATCCGAGCATAAGAAGGCGACCGGAGAGTCATAATGGAGTATCAGGTGGTGTTCGCACCCGAAGCGGAAGATCAACTTGCCGCGTTGTATGGTTATATCGCGGAGGCGGCGACACCGAATACGGCGCTGAGCTACACGGAAAGCGTGGTTGATTACTGTGAGTCACTGGCGCTGTTCCCGGAGAGGGGAAACACCCGTAATGACCTTCTGGCGGGGCTTCGCGTGACGAACTACCGTAAAAGAACGGTCATTGCCTTCATGGTGGAAGAAGACAAAAGGACGGTAACGGTGCTGGGCATCTGGCACGGTGGTCAGGACTATGAAAGCGACCTGCTGACGGATGATGCTGACTGAACGCAGACAGTCACAAAAAGTAGCTCACTCTCTTCAACATCGCAGGACGGTGCAGGGCAAACGGTGCGCCGTCCATGGCGCACCGCTTGCCTTATGTGGTCAAGGCGCTCCGGCGGTAAATGCCGCCCGGCCAGCGCTCACCGTCATCACTCTCTGCAACAATCGTTGCTGGCCTGTCGTCATTCAACATAATGTGGCATTACGCGAAAGCCGCTGAACGCGGCCAACGCGTAACACACATTATGTCTGCGCCGGTCGGGTAATGGGCGCGCTGCGGTTACTTCCACATCGGTGTGCGGCTGGCCGCCGGGGTTGTGCTCCTCAGAACAGCGTGGCGCACAGGGCTGCGCCCTCTGCTGTCGGCATCGCGCCCGTTCTTCGGCTTCCACGGTGTGGCCGCCCTCCCTGGCGGCGCAGGCTGCTGCGTCAATCCTCGACCAACGTCAACCCCAAAGCAGAAGCCGTTCCTTCGTCACGGCGCTTAACGGCTTCATGCCCGCCCGGCTGCGTCTGGCTGCGCGGGGTCGCAGTCGCAGGCTCCTTGCTCCTTCCCCGCTCGCCAGCTTCCGCAACCCGCCCAGTGTGGCGTGGTCATGCAAACCTGCGGTTCCCTCCGGCACTGTGCACCAGAGCGTCGCAGGCCGACGCTTGCGGACTCTTTGCCGCCCGCACCCGCAGAACCCGCACGGCTTCCCCAAGCGAGTTGCGGAAGCCGTGCGGGTTGAGGGGGTAAACCCAAAAGGCGAAACGACTAATGGCAGCGGCTGGCGCCGCTGCTATGATGTGACTTATGCAGACAGGGAAGTCACAGCATGGCGGTAGCGTGTTCGGGGCTAAAAGTGCGCGTCGGGGTGTTGGGGTTAATGTGGTGTTAAGTTGGCGAAAAACGCGACTTAAAAAGGCCGTTGCTTCAATGGGTTAAGTGCGCTAAAAAGTACGACCGTGTCAGGATCGTCCCTATGACCCGATAGGGTTGCTGGGTGGTATCCGGCCTCAAGCCTACGTTCACAATCCATTGGAGTGGGTAGACCCGTTGGGGTTGGCTGAATCTGCATGTGAACAGCGGCAGAGAGTGCTTGATAATATTGAGGCAAGTCGGAGAGCTAGAGAATCATCAAATCTTGGAGGAGCCTCACCTACTCCTGAAAGCCGAACAAGAGAAGGCTTCATGAAAGATCATGTATCTCCAGACTCTGAAACGACACTGCATACTAAATCTCCCGGTTTTAATACTGGTAAGAAAAATAAAGATGGACAATTTAAGCGTTACGGATTGGATTCTCACGGGGGGGCACGTATTCAATATGTAGATCAGGTCATTGCAGATAATGTTCACGCTCGATGAATGTGCCGATTATCTTGTCATGCATTTCCACTGATTTTGAGTACCCGATAGTTTTACGATTCAGTCGTTTTAACCGGTTGCGAAGATTCAGATTTTCACGTTCAATCCGCTGCGTGTAAAGCTTGCCAGTTATATGCTTTTTATCCGGCAACATCTCATAAGCACTGAAGTTATCCGTACACCAGAAAGCTATGCTGAAGCCTGAAAGCAATCCCAGTAATTTGCGCAACGTCTTTTTGTTCCGACGCCCAACAGCATGAGCAACAATACGTTTGAGACGAGGCTCCCATGCATACCACAACCAGCGTTGTTGCTTGTTGTTGCCAACAAACGACCACATTTCATCAACTTCGCAGATAAGCTGAATCTGGAGATTGTCCAGCGGAAGCGTGGTTACACATCGCGGCGCGAGTTTTTTAAGGTGCGTACAACGGCATTAATACTGATATGCAGCGCGCGTGCGGTATCGCGGATACCGGCATTGTTCATGGCAAGGTCAACAATTTTCTCTTTCATACCCTGCTGACAGGCACGATATTCATACTCAAGCTGAAAACTTCGACAACAGGTCTGACAGCGGAAGCGCTGATGACCGGTGCTTCCCAGTCCATGTTTTTTAACCGAGTCTGTTTGCTCACAAAACGGGCATTTTACCTCAACCGTTGCCATCAGGCTCTTCTTCTAAATATTTAGGAAAACAGATGAACATTCTACCTGACGATCACCGAGTTGAATGCGTGACCTAAAATCGAAATAAGTTCTCTATTTCAATAAGTAAAGTGGGATCCCGCCCTGCCCTGGTGGTTGATTAGCTTTTTCTGGGTAGTTCAATTTCCATTATAATTATTTCCTCTTTATTCATGGTATTGCCGGTGTTGTTAATGGTGTCTGCTGCATGATTATTTTCAATGCACAAAGGTGCTCTATTTTTTCTATATTAATTTTATGATCGGATTTAATTATTAGCAATGTAAATAAAAATACTGAATATGTTATTCAGTATTTTCTTTGTACGCATGGATGGTTTTTATTCTATTGTTTGTGCGTCGTAGCTATGTGGTTAATTCCATTTTTAAATTAATGTAAATTAATAAGGTTTTTTTGATATGATAAATAATGAATTAGTTTCATCGCTAATATTAAGTGAATTAATTCAATACCGACGTCGATTCACTCACTCGACGAAATCAGTGAATGAAGAAGAATCTCTGGTGACTCAGGTTCAATTACCCAGAATTCGTGCTTTTGTTGACGAAGGTCGTCGGATTGAGCTTATTCTGCCAGCGTTTCCCGTTAAATCTCCCAGCCCTTATAAAGTACTGGGGAGAATGCCAGACATGGCTGAGCGCTTGTCCCTGATATTTCTGAATTCGTTATGTCAGCGTATCCAGCTTTATTATGCGCCTGGCGCACATATCCGTATTTGCTCGGATGGGCATGTATTTGGCGATCTGATTGGGACCAGCGACGAAACCATTAATACCTATCAGGATGAGATCGAAAACTTATTGCATGAACTTGGAGCGGTTCATCTCAGCGTCTTTAATCTTAAGGATGTAGAGAATATGGCGGCACTCACCGCTGACTATGATCATCTTCGCCAACGGCTGGTTGAGGATTACGCCGAATCAGAAGAGGAGATTAAGGAGCAACTTATGCAGAGCGAAGAAGGTTTGCAGCTTTATCGTTCAATAACTCGCTTCCTCTATGAAGATAGCCTGCGGCCTGACTATACTGGCTCTAATACAGCCTTACAGAAGGATGCTAAAAAACGCGCATGTGGCGTTATTCAACGTAGCTGGGCGTGGGGCAATCTGCTTGCTGAGAATTTCCCAGACGCTATCCGTTTGTCTATTCACCCTCAACCTGCGGACAGCCTAAAACTGGGCATTCATATGATGCCCACCAAAGATGACTGGTTGACGCCTTGGCATGGTGTTGCCGCCAATGTTAATGGGCAGTTTGTGTTAATGAAGAATATAGAAGCACAGCAACTGGATGGCGAAATCGTGGAAATCCGCGGTATGCCTAGCCATTACTTAGTTAAACAGCCTGATCTGGCATAAGCGCGCTGTTCTCGCCTTATCGTTCACCGAGACATCGATATTGTCATCTTATAAAGGAATATACAGGGTGGAAAATAGCATGGACCGTCGCATTAAACCGCTTTCCCCTTTTGGTACGCTGCCGATCGAAGGTGTGTGCTTCCTTAATCAGCATGCGCTGGAATATCATCATGTCATGCCGGAAACGCAAAGCGCGTTTAGTAAGACGTTACGGCAAAATAACGCCTGAAATCCGTCACGCGTTATGGGGTAAAAGCGTGCCCCATAACGCTATTGCGAACCGTGTTTTTAAAATAAAATACGCGCATGGATGTTCTATCGCAGGGTTGCAGTAAATGAAGCTATTTTTGGCCGTGATTTTTTCAGTATTGATGATTCCCCAGACCGGTTTTTCAGCAACAAAAACGGATGCGCTGACGCTGCTGAAACATTTGGATGTGACTACTTTCCGCAGTTCTTTTGGACCAAAACATTTCCCGAAGGGGACGTTGCTGAAAGATACCGGTGATTATGTGTTTAGCCAGGAAAAAGACCGGGCAGAAGCAACAGACACAGATGGCAGTTGGACGTATTCGCTACGTATTATCTCGGAAAATGAAAAGGAGATCATTGCCTGTTTCGTGGATGATGCGAACATTGGGAGCTATTTTTCGACAAGTCCTTTCCTGATAAAGAAAACGAAAAATGCTCAGTCGTATTCGGTGACTGAGCTTGAGCACGACGTAGAAGGGTGTGAACTTTATCCCAAGGATCAATAATCCTGATTGATATGGGTAAATGAACGACGTTATCCGAACGTTGCTAAAAATAAGGAGCCGCTATAAGCCGCTCCTTTGTTGTTTCTATCTTGCCGTTTTACAGCGCTTTATCGGTCAACAATGCGACCTTGCTGGCTGTTGAGACACGATCAAGGTACGCCTGAACGTGAGGGCCAAATTGCACGCCTTTCACGATCGTGAGCGATAATAAAATAGGGAACAGAATAAAATCGGTGGTGGAAATGGCGCTGACGTTTGCCAGACGCGGTTCCAGCGCCTCGAGTTTCTGCTCCACTTCCGCAATCAATTCCGGTGTTTTCGCGAGCAGTGCATCCAGATCGCCGAAGGCTTTTTCTTCGCGCAGGATGTAGGCATGGCGCGCCTCCGGTGTGGAAAGCTCTTTGAAATCGACTTTCGTAAAACGGGGAACCGCAAGGTTAAACACCGCGCTGGAAACGGACTTACACCAGGCTTCAATCTCAGCATCAACCGGTTTATCGGCGATTAACGGCGCTTGCTTGCTGTCGACATAGTGGACGATATCCATGCTTTCCGGCATGAAGCTGCCGTCTTCTTTCTGCAGGATCGGCACCACTTTGCGGCCTACCATGCGTGTTGGCGTGTCGATGTCGCCTTCCATAATCACAGATTGCTCAACAGGCAGATCCTTCAGGCCAAAAATCATTCTGGCTCTGACACAGAATGGGCAGTGTTCGTAAATGAATAGTTTCATACATCGCCTCGTAATATTTTGAAAAAGGCGGCAAAAATTTGCCAGCCCTGTCATGACAAGTCATGGCATCAGAGTAATACCTGATGCGGTCGGCGGTAAAGTGAATGTGCCTGAAGAAGGCGATGGCAGGGAAAGGAAGGGCACGGTGTGAATCGCGTGACCCACACCAGATTACTGCATGATGCTGGGCAACCCGCGGTGTTCAAAGCCATCATGCAGCTTGAAAATCAGTTGGCAACGCCGCTTCTGCTTCGCTCTACCCGAGGCCTGACGTCGACAGAAACCGGGCAGAATTTTTATGAGCAAATCGCCCCGCGTTAAAGGTACTGGGGGATGCTCAAGAGCATGTGGTTAGCGGGAGGGGGCAATCATGGCGCTGCTGGTTGTGCTGATGAAACTCCAAAAAGCGCCATTGCGACCGAGGGAAAGCCAACTGAAATAGTCAGATAGGGCGGCCGGGAAGTCTCACCAATGTTGTTTTACAACCGATAGATTAACCTTACTTGCTGATGACAATACTATACATTTGACTTGCTATAGTCCTTACATCCCTTGTCAGTACCTCACATCCCTGTGAGTGTTGTGTTAGTTAACCATCCCTGTCATTAGAATGACCTTGGCCCGCCTTGCGCGGGTTTTTTTTGCCTGTATTCCCGCTTGTTGGATTCGTGTTGAGCGTGCCTATTCTGTGTCATGATTAACTGAGGCTATTTTGATAACGACTCGGCTTCTGCCTTCATACTCGGCCTGATAGAGGGCCTCGTCCGCGATTTTCAAGACGCTATCGATCTGCTCCGTTCCCAGAATAAAACAGGTGACGCCTAATGAAATCGTGATGGTTTCAGGAATCGGCAGTGGCATTTTTTCCACTTTTTACGCAACCATTCAGCAATATCAGCGGCCTGCGTCATGTCCGTATCGGGCAGAAGTGCGAGGAATTCCTCTCCGCCAGTACGGTAAATCAGATCGGATGCGCGCGAGCCCTGTTTTATGTTTTCTGCCAACAGCCTGATGACGTCATCGCCGATATTGTGTCCGTAGGCATCGTTCACGCATTTGAAATGGTCGATATCATTCAGATTTCCCGTAACGGGAATATAAGAATGGCTGATTAATGACTTTTGTTCCACGAGCGTCTGCTTGCTGGCATCAGAGGTCAGCGTACTTCCTTTCATGTTCAGCAAGGTTGGGTAGAACGCGTGTCTCTGATTCTGGGTATCTGCAACGAAAATAGAATTAAAGCTTCAACTTAATGCAGGGAATGTACGATCTCCAGCGTACCGTTAATGATGAACTGTACGCCCATGCACACCAGCAGGAACCCCATCAGTCGTGAAATGGCTTCAATGCCGCTTTTTCCGATAAGACGCATAATCAGACCCGAACTTTTCAGACTGAGCCAGACGATCAGGCTGATCAACATAAACGTGAGTACGGGGGCAACGGTAATCACCCATGGCGTGATATCGACGCCGCTCTTGATTTGTGAGGCAGAGCTAATGATTAGGGCAATGGTTCCTGGCCCTGCGGTGCTGGGCATCGCTAGCGGCACGAAAGCGATATTGACCTCATTGGCGGAGAAACTGTCGTTGATTTCTTCTTTTTTGCTTTTTACTTCAGGCGCATGCTCTGGCTTTTGCTGAGGAAAAAGCATGCGAAACCCGATAAATGCGACGATGAGCCCGCCGGCAATGCGCAATCCGGGAATGGATATTCCGAAGGTATTCATTACGACCTGACCTGCGTAGTACGCGACAGTCATAATGATGAAGACGTAGAGCGAAGCCTGAAAGATCTGGCGATTTCGTTCCCCCTGGCTCATGTTGCCGGACATCGCTAAAAATACCGCAACCGTTGTCAGTGGGTTCGCGAGTGGCAGGATTAACACGAGACCAAGACCAATGGTTTGAATCAATTCCAGCATTCTACGTTCCTTTTATTGGGGCGCTTTCGTTAGTTCAGGAAAACGGTCAATAGATGACCTGTCGCTACGGCGTTTGGCGCGGTTTAGGTCAGTTCATCCTCCGCTAATTTTTTAAAACGATAGAGTGTCTTTGTCAGCATATCGCGAGAAAACATATCAAACATTTGGCCGATTTTTTTCCCGATCAAGCCCCCAGGTGGGTTGTAGCGAATGGTCAGCGTTACGGTTGTACCCGCTTCCGATGTGGCCGGTTGAAAAGAAAGCCGGCCTTCATTCGGAACCCGCGCCCCTTCCAGCGAACGCCAGTGGATATACTCCCCCAGTTTTTCATCAATAATACGAGCCTGCCACTCAATGAGCGCGCCAATCGGCGTGTTAATCCGCCAATTAGAGTCGGTATAGTTTAGTATCTCGATACTGGCGAAGTGGCCCATCAGGATCGGCAACGTTTCCGGTTTGCGCCAGAGATCAAACAAACGTTCTGCTGGGCGATTGATCGTAATGCTGCTACTGATTTCATTGGCATAACTGCCGTTTTTCGCTGCGGTTCTTCTTAAGAAAGAGGGAAACACCCGTCATTCTCCCTAATGGATTATTACCCCTTTATGGGCATGTTCACGCCATTCTGACCGATCTCGACCAACAAGCAAAGCGGAGACGGTGGTGATAGGGTTGGCGCAGGCTATCACAGCAATCGTCAGAATCTTTATGCGCCTAATGTTGCGTTAATGTTCGTTCGGTAGTGTAAGAATCAGACAGAAGCCGAATGAAGTGCCGCAAAACACCAGGGTTTTTTACATAACGATAATAGCAGTACCCCGCCCACTATTTTTAGTGGGCTTTTTTTATTTGTACTTCTCTGTTTAGATATTTCATTGCTATATAAATTGATATTTATCAAGTTATCGTTAATGGTTTTGTACCTATTAAGATGTAATAAAATGGTATCCCTATTTTCTATTATTTAAATGGCGAGATGGTTGTGTGTAATTTACTTTATAGACATGTCGTGATACGTTTATAATCAGCTTTCATGCTGGTAGGAATAAATATGAGTAACCCATTTATTGCGAGGTGGAGCCGTAATGGTAACCTGCTTTGCCACGGTCACTGGTTAATATCTTATAAAGAAAACGATTTCACGTTACCGGAAAAATATAAAGAAAATCATATGGGAACGATGGGGATCTACTCTATCATCGATCCTGATGATGAAATGTACCGAGACGGACTCGATGAGGATGATTGGATTCTGGAAAATATCGACTGGTTGGCCGATAGCTTTGAAGAAAATAATGTCCCTATCGAAGAATGTTATTTCAGATATTTCTTTCAGGCTATAAATAAGCAGGACTGGCGATGCACCAGTTGTGCAGGCTGTATGTAAATTGCTCCATCATTATTAATTACTCCTATTCCTCTCTATTCCTGCTAGCCGACGATCTATTCGCGTCGTGCTATTTTCTCCCTGATTATTCGTCAGCGTTTAATGCGATTTCCCTCGATTTTCATCTTCTTTGCTATGCGCTTCGCATACCGCGCAGCGGAGCGTCTTTTTCAGGGAAAAGTGTTACCCTGACCCAACAATCCTTGATTAAGATGAGGCGGCAATGACGGAAGCTGACATTCTGCGGTTAAGTACTTTGGTGGGCGAAAAACTGAAGGCGCGTGGTGCCACGCTGACATGTGCGGAGTCCTGCACCGGAGGCTGGTTGGCTAAGTCTATTACCGATATCGCGGGTAGTTCTGGCTGGTTTGACTACGGCTTTGTGACATACAGCAATCTGGCCAAGCAGCGTCTGGTTAACGTGAACGCAGAGACACTGGAACAGCATGGTGCGGTGAGTGAAGCCGTCGTCAATGAGATGGCCGCAGGGGCTTTGCAGGCCGCCGATGCAGATTTCGCCATATCGGTAAGCGGCGTCGCTGGGCCAGACGGGGGAACCGAAGAGAAGCCTGTCGGCACGGTATGGTTTGGCTTCACAGACAAACAGGGTGGGGCATTCGCTCAGACAATGTGGTTCAGTGGAGACAGAAACGCGGTGCGTCTGCAATCGGTCCATTTTGCGCTGCAAACGTTGCTCGACACGTTTCTGAAAAAATAACCTTGATGCTGTATACGCATACAGTATAATGTCAGTAATTATTCGGCAATTCATGATTAAGCAGCCGCGTAGAGACAGCAGCTTTACGCCGCATGACAGGAGCAGAAATGGCTATTGATGAGAACAAACAAAAGGCACTTGCGGCAGCACTGGGTCAAATCGAAAAGCAATTTGGTAAAGGTTCTATCATGCGGTTGGGCGAGGATCGCTCAATGGATGTTGAAACCATTTCTACAGGCTCTTTGTCTCTAGATATCGCCTTGGGCGCCGGTGGTTTACCAATGGGGCGTATCGTTGAGATTTATGGCCCAGAATCTTCCGGTAAAACAACGCTGACCTTACAGGTTATTGCTGCCGCTCAACGCGAAGGCAAAACGTGTGCGTTTATCGATGCTGAGCATGCGCTGGACCCGATTTATGCGAAAAAGCTTGGTGTAGATATCGATAACCTGCTGTGTTCTCAGCCGGATACCGGCGAGCAAGCGTTGGAGATCTGTGATGCATTAACGCGCTCTGGCGCTGTTGACGTTATCATCGTCGACTCCGTTGCGGCACTGACGCCGAAAGCAGAAATTGAAGGTGAAATCGGCGACTCTCACATGGGGCTGGCTGCTCGTATGATGAGCCAGGCTATGCGTAAATTGGCGGGTAACCTGAAGCAAGCCAATACGCTGCTGATCTTCATTAACCAGATTCGTATGAAAATCGGTGTGATGTTCGGTAACCCTGAAACCACTACCGGTGGTAACGCGCTGAAGTTTTATGCTTCTGTTCGCTTGGATATTCGTCGTACTGGTGCAATCAAGGAAGGCGAAGAGGTTGTCGGTAGCGAAACCCGTGTGAAAGTCGTGAAGAATAAAGTGGCAGCACCGTTCAAACAGGCTGAATTCCAAATTCTGTACGGCGAAGGCATCAATATCCACGGTGAGCTGGTCGATCTGGGTGTGAAACACAAGCTGATCGAAAAAGCGGGTGCCTGGTACAGCTATAACGGCGACAAGATCGGTCAGGGTAAAGCAAATGCCTGTAATTTCCTGAAAGAGAACCCAGCGATTGCTGCGGAACTGGATAAGAAATTGCGTGAAATGCTGCTGCACAAAGGCAATGAGCTGGTGCCAGCCACAGCGGGAAATAGCCGTGACGAAGATGAATTCGCTGGTGAAGGTAACGAAGAGTTTTAATGGTGGCTGAATTATCGCCGACAGAGTATTTCAGCGGGTAGATGGATGAATAAACCATTACGCTATGCGATGAATGTGCTTTCTGTTCGCGATTATAGTGAAACCGAAATACGCCGCAAATGTGCGGCGTATTTATATAAGTCAGAAAGCGCAGAAGATGAAGCAGATGAAGCTACAGCCCGAGCTGCGGTGAAAGATGTGGAAGCGGCGATTGCGTACTGCAAGGAACATGGTTGGCTGGATGACGATCGCTATGCTCGCCGCTATATCAGCAGTCGGAGCCGCAAAGGCTACGGTGCTCAGCGGATCAAAATGGAGCTAAGCCAGAAAGGAATCGATAAGACAACGTTAGCCACTGCATTAAACGAGAGTGATATCGACTGGTGTGCGCTGGCGAAATCGGTTGTGGAACGAAAATTCGGGCATCCTCTGTCCGATGAATGGAAAGACAAAGTCAAACATCAGCGATATCTGCTCTATCGTGGCTTCTTTCATGAAGAAATCCAGTCAATTTATACGAATTTTTCAGATTGAACGCACACGGGATTTTACTTCCCATCGAAGAAAATTTATCTTATTCCCACTTTTTTGTTCGTGAGTTGCTCGGTAACGTCAGCATGCTGAACTAACCTTGCCCGCGATCTGTTCTTCTAGCTTGATTCCAGGACAATTATGAGCAAGAGCACCGCTGAGATCCGTCAAGCGTTTCTCGATTTTTTCCACAGTAAGGGACACCAGGTTGTTGATAGCAGCTCTCTGGTGCCGAACAACGATCCGACATTGTTATTCACCAATGCGGGTATGAACCAGTTCAAAGATGTGTTCCTCGGGCTGGATAAACGTAGCTATGTCCGAGCGACGACCTCGCAGCGCTGCGTACGTGCCGGTGGTAAACATAATGACCTGGAAAACGTAGGTTATACCGCACGTCACCACACCTTCTTTGAAATGCTGGGTAACTTCAGCTTCGGTGACTATTTCAAGCATGATGCGATTAGCTATGCGTGGGAATTGCTGACGTCTCCTCAGTGGTTCAATCTGCCGAAAGAAAAACTGTGGGTAACGGTATACGCAACAGATGATGAAGCCTACGACATTTGGGCTGACGAAGTTGGCGTGCCGCGCGAAAGAATTATTCGTATTGGCGATAACAAAGGCGGACCTTACGCCTCTGATAATTTCTGGCAGATGGGCGAAACGGGGCCATGTGGTCCGTGTACCGAGATTTTCTACGATCACGGTGAGCACATCGCAGGTGGCCCGCCGGGAAGCCCTGATGAAGACGGCGATCGCTATATCGAAATCTGGAACCTGGTGTTCATGCAGTTCAATCGTCAGGCTGACGGCACAATGCTGCCACTGCCAAAACCGTCCGTCGATACTGGCATGGGGTTAGAACGCGTTTCTGCCGTCTTGCAGCACGTCAATTCAAACTATGACATTGATTTGTTCAAAACGCTGATTGAGGCGGTAGCGAAAGCCGTCGGAACGACGGATTTAACCAATAAATCACTACGTGTTATCGCCGACCATATCCGCTCTTGTGCGTTCCTGATTGCCGATGGCGTGATGCCGTCTAATGAAAACCGTGGTTATGTTCTGCGCCGTATTATCCGCCGCGCTGCGCGTCACGGTAATATGCTGGGCGCTACGGATGCTTTCTTCTACAAACTGGTTGCGCCGCTGATTCATGTCATGGGGCCAGCAGCTGAAGAATTGAAAAAACAGCAGTCTGTGGTTGAGCAGGCGCTGAAGACGGAAGAAGAGCAGTTTGCCCGCACGTTGGAACGCGGTTTGTCTCTGCTGGACGAAGAAATTAAAAACCTGAAAGGGGATACGCTGGATGGCGAAACAGCCTTCCGCCTGTATGACACCTATGGTTTCCCTGTCGACCTCACTGCGGATGTGTGCCGCGAGCGCGGACTGAAAGTCGATGAAGAAGGTTTTGAAGCTGCGATGACGGCCCAGCGCCAGCGTGCGCGTGAAGCCAGCGGATTTGGCGTAGATTACAACAGCCTCATCCGTGTGGATGAAAACACGCCATTCTGCGGCTATGAAAAAACGCAGCAACAAGCGAAGGTTATTGCGATTTATCACAATGGAAACGCGGTCGATCAGATTGTAGCCGGTGATGAAGCGGTTGTGATTCTGAATGAAACGCCATTTTATGGTGAATCCGGTGGTCAGGTTGGCGATCAGGGTGAACTGAAAAATGCGGGCGTCAGCTTTGCCGTTCAGGATACTCAGAAATACGGTCAGGCAATTGGCCATGTCGGTAAACTGACTCAGGGCACGCTGCGTGTTAACGACAGTGTCGATGCAAACGTTGATAGTCAACGCCGCGATCGCATTCGTCTGAACCACTCTGCGACGCACTTGCTGCATGCTGCGCTGCGTCAGGTTCTGGGCGATCATGTCGCGCAGAAAGGCTCTCTGGTTAACGATAGCTATCTGCGTTTTGACTTCTCACATACGGAAGCGATGAAGCCTGAGCAGATTCGTCAGGTTGAGGATATCGTCAACGCTCAAATCCGCCGTAACCTTACCGTGCAAACGGATGTCATGGCGCTGGACGATGCGAGAGCGAAGGGCGCAATGGCGCTGTTCGGCGAGAAGTACGATGACCATGTCCGTGTTCTGACAATGGGGGATTTCTCGATTGAGCTCTGTGGGGGCACGCACGCAAGCCGTACTGGTGATATTGGCCTGTTCCAGATCATTTCTGAATCAGGTACTGCTGCCGGTGTGCGTCGTATTGAAGCGACCACGGGTGAGAATGCGTTGTCTGCACTGCATCGCCAGAGCGACGTTTTGCAAGACATTGCGCAACTGCTGAAAGGGGATAGTCACAACCTGACGGATAAGGTACGCTCTGTTCTGGATCGTGCCCGCGCGTTGGAGAAAGAGCTTCAGCAGTTGAAGGCTCAACAAGCGGCGCAGGAAAGCTCGTCGCTGTCCGGCAAAGCAAAAGAGATTAACGGTGTGAAGTTGCTGGTTACGCAACTGGACAACGTGGATCCTAAACTGCTGCGCACGATGGTTGATGACCTGAAGAATCAGCTTGGATCTGCTGTTATCGTCCTCGGAACGGCGGCAGAAGGCCGAGTTAGCTTGATTTCTGGTGTAACGAAAGATCTGACTGACCGCGTAAAAGCTGGTGAACTGATTGGGTTTGTTGCCCAGCAGGTTGGCGGTAAAGGCGGTGGTCGCCCAGATATGGCTCAGGCTGGTGGTTCAGATGTGTCTGCACTGCCAACTGCGCTGGCAAGCGTTGAATCTTGGGTTGCTGCTAAGCTGTAAAACGACAGATAACGTTTTATTCGCGTTATCCGACAAAACGCCATAACTTTCTGGTTGTGGCGTTTTTGTCTGCGGAAAAGGATCCGGCAAGCAGGATAGAAAGTGTGTTACCTTCAGATATTCTGAAGCTTTACATGCTCAGGCCTGTTGTTGTGATAACAAAAGCACGAGCTACTGATATCGACTAAACTAACAAGTAGTGACAAACCGGATTGTGATGGTGTGGTTATACCATCGTCTAGGTTTACGTTTTCACGACACATGATGGATAATGGCGGGGAGACAGAGAGACCCGACTCTTTATAATCTTTCAAGGAGCAAAGAATGCTTATTTTGACTCGTCGAGTTGGCGAAACCCTCATGATTGGCGATGAGGTAACGGTTACCGTATTAGGAGTGAAAGGCAACCAGGTGCGTATTGGTGTTAATGCGCCTAAAGAGGTTTCTGTCCACCGTGAAGAGATCTATCAGCGTATCCAGGCCGAAAAATCTCAACCGACGTCATATTGATTGACAATGCGTCTCGTGTTCGCGGGACGCAATTGTTATTTCCTGTTTTTCCCCCACACATTTATCGATATATCCATTTTTCCTATGCGCTACCTTTGGCAAGGTAACCACCTGTTTTTCTGTCGATAAAATAGACTTTTTGTTGTGAAAGTGCTCGTCTTGGGTGCGAATTGTTCAAACGAACACAAGGTGGGAAAAATTGTTTGACTTATAAGTCTGGGAAAGTAATATGTGCGCCACGCAGTACCGGTGAGCACTAACAAGAAGTTCTTAGTAGCAAATCAGGTAATGTAAGGTGAGGTGGCCGAGAGGCTGAAGGCGCTCCCCTGCTAAGGGAGTATGCGGTCAAAAGCTGCATCGAGGGTTCGAATCCCTCCCTCACCGCCATTTAATATGCATCCGTAGCTCAGCTGGATAGAGTACTCGGCTACGAACCGAGCGGTCGGAGGTGAATCCTCCCGGATGCACCATTAAATACCGCCTTTGCAAGGCAAGTAGTATTAGTGAAAGCAAGTTTTGTTGCAGATGAAGAATTATCAATGCATCCGTAGCTCAGCTGGATAGAGTACTCGGCTACGAACCGAGCGGTCGGAGGTTCGAATCCTCCCGGATGCACCATATTTCGATATGGGTAAGGTTGTTATCTTGTTCTTATAATCAGCTTATGCGGCCTATAAGTACAAGGGAGGAAAACGTTGCTTTAGCAACAGCCCGAAGGGCGAGGCGAAGCCGAGTAATCCTCCCGGATGCACCATTCTTAAGTATCTCGTTTAATTGCTCACCCCATTTATTTCTGCACCACACTCTGCATCCGTAGCTCAGCTGGATAGAGTACTCGGCTACGAACCGAGCGGTCGGAGGTTCGAATCCTCCCGGATGCACCATATTTCGATGTTAAATAAAATTCTTACCTTGGCGCGAACCAATAAGCGTAAGAATAACCGTGCTTTAACAACGACTCAAAATACTAAGCAAGAGACATAATTTTCTCCGATACGCATTTCTGTTTTACCCATCGCTTTCTACCCTGTTTTGTGCGCTCTAGCGGAACAACCTTCTATTTTTCTGATATCAGAACGATATTTTCTCATCACTTCTGTGTATTAATTCTTACCCCTCCCTTGCCTATATATTGAGATTACGCTGAAGCGTAAATGAAGGCTACCTACTACTATGGAGGTAATAACCTGTTTTTTATAAGGTTATTGAATAAGCGACAACGTTTTCACTTTACGATAAAGTAAGCTCTCTTTTCAGTGATCATGGAGTCATGATGTACGATCGCTATCAAGGGTTGATCTTTGATATGGATGGCACCCTGCTTGATACTGAACCAACGCACCATAAAGCGTGGGATCAGGTTCTTGCCCGATATGGTATGAAATATGATGCCAGTGCTATGGCTGCATTGAACGGCTCGCCCACCTGGCGTATTGCACAGCGTATTATCGACAGTCATCAGGTTGATATTGATGCTCACCAACTCGCGGCGGAAAAAACCGCTCTGGTTGAGGAAATGCTGCTGGATACCGTAAAACCACTGCCGCTGATTGATGTTGTTAAGCACTATCGCGGACGGCGTCCTATGGCAGTTGGTACGGGTAGCACGCATGGCATGGCTGATAGATTGCTAACGCATTTAGGGCTGCATGATTATTTTGATGCAATCGTTGGGGCTGATGATGTTATACAGCATAAGCCTTTCCCCGATACCTTTCTGCGTTGCGCTGCATTGATTTCTGTCGCACCAGAACACTGTATCGTGTTTGAAGATGCAGACTACGGCATTGAAGCCGCTAAGCGCGCTAACATGGCTGTGGTTGACGTTCGTATATCGTGAGTGAGTTCTGGGCCGCTTTTTCTCTTTTCTGGAGTAGCCTGCTCAGTGCAACACTGCTGCCTGGCAGTTCGGAAGTGCTGCTGGTAACGTTA
Source organism: Pectobacterium quasiaquaticum (assembly GCF_014946775.2). Taxonomy (NCBI): domain Bacteria; kingdom Pseudomonadati; phylum Pseudomonadota; class Gammaproteobacteria; order Enterobacterales; family Pectobacteriaceae; genus Pectobacterium; species Pectobacterium quasiaquaticum. The sequence goes on from NZ_CP065177.1 coordinate 1,055,843, forward strand.
TTGCTTGCTGATAGCGCAAAACCCTACCTGTTGGTTGCTGTGGCAACGGTAGGAAATACGCTGGGCGGGTTAACAAATATTTTTATAGGGCGCTTACTCCCTCAGCCAAAACAACAAGCTGGGTATACGGTGGCCATGCACTGGTTACAGCGCTATGGCTGCGCTGCGCTGTTATTTAGCTGGGTGCCGGTAGTAGGCGATTTATTGTGCGTGTTAGCGGGTTGGCTACGCATGCCCTGGGTGCAATCGGCGGTTTTCATCGGTATTGGAAAAGCGCTGCGGTATATCGTATTGGCAGGTATAACGTTACAGGGGATGGCGTGGTGGTCTTAACCAGATGGCAATGCGAACTGGTGAGTGCTGCTGAGTTTCAATTATGCTTACAACCATTACATTTTAACAACGGGAGGTCGATTTGATCCCGGACATTTCAGAAGCACTTTCTTGGCTGGAAAAACACCCACTGGCAGTGAAGGGTATTCAGCGTGGAATTGAACGCGAAACATTGCGCGTAACAGCAAACGGACATCTTGCTACAACAGGACACCCAGAAATATTGGGCTCGGCGTTGGCACACCCGTGGATCACGACAGACTTTGCTGAAGCGCTGTTGGAGTTTATTACGCCAGTCGATAAAGATGTCGATCACCTACTGACGTTTCTGCGCGATATTCATCGTCACGTTTCCCGTAATCTGGGTGATGAGAGGATGTGGCCATTTAGCATGCCGTGTTTTATCGACAGTGAGCAAAATATCGAGCTGGCGCAGTATGGCTCATCAAATGCTGGGCGCTTCAAAACGCTTTATCGTGAAGGGCTGAAAAACCGCTATGGCGCGTTGATGCAGACTATTTCCGGCGTGCATTATAACTTCTCTCTTCCGCTGTCATTCTGGCAGGCGCGAGAGGGTATTGCTGATGAAGAAAGCGGGAAAAAAGCCATTTCTGCGGGATACTTCAGACTGATCCGCAACTATTATCGCTTTGGCTGGGTGATCCCTTATCTGTTCGGTGCTTCTCCTGCGATCTGCTCTTCGTTCCTGAAAGGGCGGGAAACCGCGCTGCCGTTTGAGCGTACGGAAAAAGGCATGCTTTATCTTCCTTATGCAACCTCTCTGCGGCTTAGTGATTTAGGCTATACCAATAAATCACAGAGCAATCTGGGGATTACGTTTAACGATTTGGATACCTATGTCGCCGCGTTAAAGCGCGCGATAAAAACGCCATCTGAGGAATATGCCGAGGTTGGTATGAAGAAAGAGGGTCGTTATCTACAATTGAATACGAACGTCTTGCAGATTGAGAACGAGCTGTATGCGCCGATTCGTCCGAAGCGTGTGACGCGTGCGGGTGAAACGCCATCTGATGCGTTGTTGCGTGGCGGAATCGAATATATCGAAGTGCGTTCATTGGATATTAATCCTTTCTCTCCGACTGGGGTGAGTGAAAGCCAGGTGCGTTTCCTGGATTTATTCCTGATCTGGTGTGCGCTGGCTGATGCGCCTGAAATGAGCGCGGATGAGCTACTGTGTACGCGTAAAAACTGGAACCGAGTGATCCTGGAAGGGCGTAAACCTGGTCAAACCGTGGGTATGCGGTGCGAAACCATCCAGCAGCCAATTGCTGAGGTGGGAAAATCTCTGTTTGCGGATTTACGCCGTGTTGCGGAAGTGTTGGACGCGGAAAACGATCAACCGCACTATCAGCAGGTATGTGACGAGCTGCTTGTTGGTTTTGACGATCCAGAAACGACGTTCTCTGGTCGACTATTAACGTTGATGAAGCAAGAAGGCAATGGTAGCGTGGGGCTGAATTTAGCGGAAGAATACCGCAAAATGCTCAGCAGCGAGCCGCTGCAGGTGTTGACGGAAAAACAATTGGCTGCTGCTAGCGAAAACTCCTGGCAGCGTCAACGTCAGATTGAGTCTGAAGATACGATGACTTTTGACGACTATCTGGCGACGCATTAAAAAGAAAAGGCCACAGAAACTGTGGCCAAATAAACATCTCTAATGGGGATGATGATAATAAATGCGCGTCTTTCAGTAAGTCAGACTCGCATAAAAAGGAAAAGTTCTCGGAAACGAGAAAAAATGAATTTTTTCTTTGAGGAGGTGGAATTATGCCGTTACTAGACAGCTTTACCGTTGACCATACTCGTATGGCCGCACCCGCAGTTCGGGTCGCTAAAACCATGAAAACCCCTCATGGCGACAATATCACAGTATTTGACCTGCGCTTCTGTCGTCCGAACATTGAAGTCATGCCAGAGCGTGGTATCCACACGCTAGAGCACCTGTTTGCGGGCTTTATGCGCGATCATTTAAACGGTGATGGCGTTGAAATTATCGACATTTCTCCGATGGGATGCCGTACGGGTTTCTACATGAGCCTTATTGGTACGCCGGATGAGCAACGTGTTGCTGATTCCTGGAAAGCGGCGATGGCTGACGTTCTGAAAGTGACCGATCAGCGTAAAATTCCTGAACTGAACGAATTCCAGTGTGGCACCTATGAGATGCACTCACTGAAAGAAGCGCAGGAAATTGCTCAACACATCGTGGATCGCGATATTGGTATCAACCAAAATGACGATCTGGCGCTGCCGAAAGATAAACTAGCCGAGCTACATATCTAGTTTCCTGGATATGCACAGATAAAAAAAGAGAACCGAAGTGGGTTCTCTTTTTTTTATGCTCGTGAACGCAGTCAGACTGCGAGAAAGTGCTGTATAACCCGGCTGCCAAAGTAGGACAGCGTCAGCATAAGGGCGCCGATCAGGCTGAACCAGACGACGCGTCGTCCCCGCCATCCTTCATGATAATGTCCCCAGAGCAACAGAATATAGATGAACCAGGCAAACAGGGAGAACACGGCCTTGTGCAGATTCTCTTTGTTATCGATCAGGTCATCCATATAGAACAAACCGGTACAAAGCGTTAATGTGAGCAGAATGGCGCCAATCTGCGTAATGTGAAACATCTTGCGCTCAATACCCATCAGCGGCGGCATGTCAGCGGCAAATCCCAGTTTTTTATTCTTGAGCAGATAATCAAGCCAGGCGAGCTGAAGCGCATAAAGGGCAGCAATTAGCAGCGTTGCATAGGAGAAAAGGGCAAGTCCGATATGGATCATCAAACCCGGTGACGCTTCCAGATGTGTAATAAATTCACTCGGCATTAAGCTGGCGAAGGCCAGATTGATCAGCGCAAAGGTATAGACGATAGGAAGAATAAACCAGCCGCGATCGCGCGCGGCGACAATAGTCATAACCGTGCAGATGATGAGGCTGACAAGCGAACCAATATTCAGCAGGCTCAGGTTTTGGCCGACCTGAACATCAAAAATGCGTTGATAGAGCGCCACTGCATGACAAATTAGCGCAGCGCTGGCCGAGAGTATTGCCAGCCGACGATATGCACTGTTCTTGCGTAGCAGACTGGGGATAATCAGTCCAAGGCTGAGTGTGTAGGCGACAAGCGCCACAATAGCGAAAACAGACATACAAATAGGCTATTAAATATCAACTAGGTAAAATAGAGAATCAGTATAGCGTTAGTCGCCGTGGGCACCAACAGTTCTCCGTCAGCAGCGCTGAGATCGTTGTCGCTTTTGTGTATAATCTCTTCCATTCGTGTCGCGCTGGCGGCCTGTCTTACGTTGAGCATGAGATATGTTTGAAAATTTAACCGATCGACTCTCGCGCACATTGCGCAATATCAGCGGCCGCGGGCGGTTGACTGAAGAAAACATCAAAGAAACGCTGCGTGAAGTGCGTATGGCATTGCTGGAAGCCGACGTCGCGTTACCCGTGGTGCGTGACTTTATCAATCGCGTGAAAGAGCGCGCTGTCGGACATGAGGTCAACAAAAGCCTGACGCCGGGCCAAGAATTCGTCAAGATTGTTAAAAATGAACTCGTTAGCGCAATGGGTGAAATCAACGCCGAGCTGAATCTTGCCGCGCAACCGCCTGCGGTTGTTCTGATGGCCGGTCTGCAAGGTGCGGGTAAAACGACCAGCGTAGGTAAGCTGGGTAAATTCCTGCGCGAAAAGCATAAGAAAAAAGTGCTGGTGGTATCAGCTGACGTTTATCGCCCTGCGGCGATAAAACAGTTGGAAACGTTGGCAGAGCAGGTAGGTGTCGATTTCTTCCCGTCAGACGTGCAGGAAAAGCCACTTGCTATCGTAGAACGTGCGTTACAACACGCTAAGCTGAAGTTCTACGATGTCTTGTTAGTCGATACCGCAGGTCGTCTCCACGTTGACGACGCGATGATGGACGAAATCAAGCAGGTTCACGCGGCGATTAAGCCGGTTGAAACGCTGTTTGTGGTTGATGCCATGACGGGGCAGGATGCGGCGAATACGGCGAAAGCCTTTAATGAAGCGCTGCCGCTGACCGGTGTGATCCTCACTAAAATTGATGGTGATGCCCGTGGCGGTGCGGCGTTGTCTATCCGCCATATTACTGGCAAGCCAATTAAATTCCTCGGTGTTGGCGAAAAAACCGAAGCGCTGGAGCCATTCTACCCTGAGCGCGTTGCCTCGCGAATTCTCGGTATGGGCGATGTGCTTTCACTGATTGAAGATATTGAAAGCAAGGTCGATCGTACACAGGCAGAGAAGCTTGCTAATAAACTGAAGAAGGGCGATGGGTTTGATTTGACCGATTTCCTGGACCAGCTCAAGCAGATGCGTAACATGGGCGGCATGGCAAGCATGATGAGCAAAATGCCGGGCATGGGCCAACTGCCTGATAATGTTAAATCACAAATGGATGACAAGGTGTTGGTGCGTATGGAGGCGATCATTAATTCGATGACGCGTCAGGAGCGTGCCAAACCTGAGATTATTAAAGGATCGCGTAAACGTCGTATCGCGCAGGGTTCCGGCATGCAGGTACAGGACGTGAACCGTCTTCTGAAACAATTCGATGATATGCAACGAATGATGAAGAAGATGAAAAACGGCGGTCTAGCGAAAATGATGCGCGGTATGAAAGGGATGATGCCACCTGGATTCCCAGGGCGTTAATCACCGAAATCGATGATGTAGAGAAACTCTTGGCGTGATTATACGCTTTAGATTGCTTTTTGCGCCAAAATGAGTAAAATTTTCGGGCTTTTTATATGACATACTGGGCTCCGTTCCTCGATGGGGCCCAGTTGTTTTATTCACTAAAGAGGATGTTATGGTAACAATTCGTTTGGCACGTGGCGGCGCGAAAAAACGCCCCTTCTATCAAGTAGTCGTGACCGATAGCCGCAATGCGCGTGATGGTCGTTTCATCGAGCGCGTAGGTTTCTTCAACCCAATCGCATCTGGTCAAGCAGAAGCCCTGCGTCTGGATCTGGACCGTATCGAGCATTGGCTTGGTCTGGGTGCAACTGTGTCTGATCGCGTATCTTCGCTGATCAAAGACGCTAAAAAAGCAGCATAACCTGTTGCGGTGGTGATAATGAGCAATCAACTCAGCCCAAAACCTCCCGTTAACCCGATTGTGATGGGGAAGATAGGATCGGCATATGGCATCCGAGGTTGGCTCAGAGTGTTTTCATCCACCGAAGATGCCGAGAGCATTTTTGATTATCAACCTTGGTTCATCCAGAGTAAAAGCGGTTGGCAGCTTGTCGAGATTGAAGGCTGGAAGTATCACAATCAGGATCTGATCATCAAAGTGAAAGGTGCTGATGACCGTGATGCGGCTAATTTACTGACCAATTGTGAAATTGTCGTAGATTCGTCACAACTGCCCGATCTGGGCGAAGGTGATTATTACTGGAAGGATCTTATTGGCTGTCAGGTCGTGACCGTAGCCGGTTACGAGTTAGGTAAAATCATCGATATGATGGAAACCGGCTCGAACGATGTGATGGTAATAAAGGCCAACCTGAAAGATGCCTTCGGAGTCAAGGAACGGCTGGTTCCGTTCCTCACCGAACAGGTTGTTAAGCGCGTCGACCTTTCTGCTCAAATTGTTGAAGTAGATTGGGATCCTGGTTTTTGAACTCTGAATCGATCAGTAGTACCCAGCGGTACGAGACTATGTGGATTGGGGTGATTAGCCTGTTTCCAGAGATGTTCCGTGCGATTACTGATTACGGAGTCACTGGCCGGGCAGTTAAAAATGGCCTGCTGAACGTACAGTATTGGAGTCCTCGCGATTTCACTTACGATCGGCATCGCACCGTGGACGATCGGCCTTATGGCGGCGGCCCCGGAATGTTGATGATGGTGCAACCTTTGCGGGATGCGATCCACGCAGCAAAAGCAGCGGCAGGCGAAGGCGTGAAAGTGATTTATTTATCACCTCAGGGCCGTAAATTAGATCAGCAAGGCGTACATCAACTCGCTACGAACCAGAAAATGATTCTGGTCTGTGGACGGTACGAAGGGATTGATGAGCGCGTAATTAAAACCGAAATCGATGAAGAATGGTCGATAGGGGATTACGTACTCAGCGGTGGGGAACTGCCAGCGATGACCCTGATTGACTCCGTCGCCCGCTTTATACCGGGCGTTCTGGGACATCATGCTTCAGCAGAAGAAGATTCTTTTGCCGATGGGTTGCTGGACTGTCCTCATTTCACTCGCCCTGAAATACTGGAAGGCATGGACGTTCCGGCAGTGTTATTGTCTGGCAACCATGCGGAAATACGCCGCTGGCGATTGAAGCAGTCGCTGGGCCGAACGTGGCTTAGAAGACCTGAACTTCTGAAAAGCCTAGCTCTGACTGACGAGCAAACAAGGTTGCTGGCTGAATTCCAACGTGAATATGAGTCTGAGCAACGAGAGTATTAGATGGTTACGCCAATTTACTGCGCGAACCCAACTATCAGTTTACCTAGGGTAAGAGACATATTATGAGCAACATTATTAAGCAAATCGAAGACGAACAAATGAAGCAGGACGTACCTGCATTTCGTCCGGGTGATTCCGTAGAAGTGAAGGTATGGGTTGTTGAAGGTAGCAAAAAACGTCTGCAGGCATTCGAGGGCGTGGTTATCGCTATTCGTAACCGCGGTCTGCATTCTGCATTCACTGTTCGCAAAATTTCTAACGGCGAAGGCGTGGAGCGTGTATTCCAGACTCACTCTCCGGTTATTGATAGCATTACTGTTAAACGTCGTGGTGCCGTGCGTAAGGCCAAACTGTACTACCTGCGTGAGCGTACTGGTAAGTCTGCTCGTATCAAAGAGCGTCTTAACTAAGATAGCGCTTTCGCAACATCCGAAAGTTGTTATTGATAAGGGGTTTAGCCAAAGGCTAAGCCCTTTTTTGTGCCTGTTGGCAGTAAAAAGCCCACCATCTTGGTGGGCTTAGCTTTCCCTGGTGCCATCATTATTGTTTGAATTTCAGTACCATGATGACATTAGGTGTGGTTATTTTATAAACGTTTATACAGATCAATTTTTCAATATTGATCGGTTACGGCGATCAAAATATCGTGTTGATACCGTTTTTACCCTGTTCAGAACGGCTTATTCGCGATGACCGTGGGGTACATATGCATACGATCGTTAATGAACTGAATATCTGTGAATCCTGCCTGCTCTAGCTGCGACAGTGTTTGTTTGTGTGTACGAAATGCTGTCCATGTTGCACCAATAATGCGTGAGAAAAGCACAGATTGGAGGGCTAGCAATTTTGGATCAGTGTTTATCCATGGGGAATCTTGTGACAGCGTAGGAGGAGGAGTCATAAAGCTGGTTATTAACGTACCTCCAGGTTTCAGCCCAGAGTAGAACACGCGGTAAAGCTCAGTAACTTTGTCATCATCTTGTTCATAGACGTTGAGCCCGTTGCTGGTAATCACATCTGCCTGTGCTGCCAAATCAATTGTCCAGGCATCAGCCAGTACCAACGATATCTTATTTTCCAGCCCTTTCTGACTGGCAAGTTTATAAGCTTCTTCCAGCGCCTGTTTATCTAGATCGATCCCGATTAATTTCACATCTCGATGCCGCGTATAGTCCAACAGCAATAAGTCGGCCATAACACCGCAGGGGACAGATACCATGATAGCGTCGGGGCGCAAGAGTTCTTGAAGCAGACGTTGGAAAATACCAAATCGTTCACGTGTTGCCAAAACGCTGGGGAGCTGTGTGTAGATGATTTCTTCGAGAGGATTAACATAGTGGGCTGGCTGATGTGCTATCACATTATGCGTCCAGTGCGCATTTAACCCGTGATGTTTTAGTAAAAACTGGCCTAGCTCAAGGTGAGAGAAAGCGTCCAGAAGCGCGAGTTGTTCCTCTACGGAAATGCTGGGATGGTCCCCAGACTCGATAATGTTGTTCTTTATCGCAGCGACTCGTTCATCGTGGCTTTCCTGTGATGAGGTAGCGTGTGATAAGAGTCTTGAACTGTTATTTAGAGACGGGTTATGAGGTTTGCTTGAACCGGACATATGAGCACTCCATAATATCAATCGCTATCAGGAATAATAGATTTAACTCTCAGTGAGATATTAATTTTCGTTATCTCAGCATCAGGTTGTTAATAACTTAATGTGATTATTTAATGTGAGCGATAATAGAGGGGAGATATGTCTGACGTATTTCTGTACGAGTACAAAAGTGAGTGGAATTGTTACCAGATGCGATGAACCATAGCGTTTTGCCAGCTAAATTGCTGATGAGTATGGGCCATCGTTTATCTTCGGGAGGATGTTAAGGCAGGCTCTGTTGCCAGCGAGTTCGCAGTATTTCAGCATTCTCTACGCCATCGCAACTGGCGGGAAAGTTTTTCCCTGCTTTTCCCCATTCTTCCATGTTATCTGTACCGCAAAAAGCCGACTGTCCGGCCTGATAGCCACGTAGGTAGGTTTCACGGTCAACTTGAGGGTTACCAAACCATTCCTGCAAAGTGCTATTGTCCTTTACGACCATGCCAGAGATGGCATCCTGATAACCTGTTTCGTACCAGAAGCCCGACTCACTTTTAGCGGGTAGCGACGGGACGTTGCTTTGGCATGCTGTCATTAAAAGAACTACAGCCAAGACATAACTGTATTTCATCATCAAACCTTCAATGTTGCGGCCATTGGCCTGAAGAAGCACCGCATCAGGCGATGCCTAATTTTTCTTTCAGTAACTTGAGATAGCGGCGACTGACGGGGATGTGTTTTCCCGTATGCGTCAATACTTCTGCTGCGCCGTTTTCCATTAACTGGATTTCTTTCAACTGTTCCGTATTAACCATATATTGACGATGGCAACGGACGAAGGGCGTTTTCTCTTCCAGCGTTTTCAGTGAAAGTTGGGTATAGCCGGACTGGCTGACGCCCACGACGTGCACGCCGCTGAGTTCTGAACAAAGATACTCGACTTCCTCAATCTTGAGCAAAAAAATACGATTGTGTCCGTTACAGGGAATATGGCGGAGTAAGGGCTCTGAAATTGCCTGTACGTTTTTATTTACACTAACGCCGCGGCGTAAACGATTTAGCGTTTTACTGAGTCGCTGTGCATCCAGCGGTTTAAGTAAATAGTCAAAAGCATGTTCTTCAAATGCCCTCACTGCGTACTCATCATAGGCTGTCACGAAGACGACATAAGGCATATTTTCTGGATCCAACATGGCGACCAGCTCTAATCCGCTGACCTTTGGCATTTGTATATCCAGAAAGATCACATCGGGTTGCAGCCGGTGGATAGCCGGTATCGCCTCCAGCGCATTGCTGCACTGTGCAATGATGGTGATATCAGGCTCGTTTTCCAGTAGCAGGCTGAGCTCTTCGCGTGCCAGCTGTTCGTCATCGATGATTATGGCTTTCAGCATCCTTCCCCCTTGTTGGCGTGATTCTATCACTATTCACGCCTGGGATTAGCATGGTTGCATCGGGAAGTGATAGAGCAGACAGATATCGTTTTTCTGGCAATATTTAGGGTGGTAATTTTTTATTTACACTAAGTGGATTGAAATCTTTACGGTTCGTGTTATGGTGTAAACATCACGCGTAGGCAGGTTGTACAGACAGTAGTCTTTACAGACGATCGCGAATATACCGAACTTTTCAGGAATGGGATCATGCAAAAAGATTCACTTAACAATATTAATATCAGTGCAGAGCAGGTTTTAATTACTCCCGATGAATTAAAAGCCAAATTTCCGCTTAACGACGCAGAACAGCGCGATATTGCGCAAGCGAGAGCGACCATTGCGGATATCATTCATGGTCGTGATGACCGGTTGCTGATCGTCTGCGGGCCTTGCTCGATTCATGACACGGATGCTGCGCTTGAATACGCGCGCCGCCTGCAGTCGCTTGCCGCTGAATTAAACGATAGCCTCTACATTGTCATGCGTGTTTATTTTGAAAAACCGCGTACCACCGTGGGCTGGAAAGGGCTCATCAACGATCCGTTCATGGATGGTTCATTTGATGTGGAGTCAGGATTGCACATCGCGCGTGAGCTGCTGCTGGAACTGGTGAATATGGGACTGCCGCTGGCGACCGAAGCGCTTGATCCGAACAGCCCGCAGTACCTAGGCGATTTATTCAGCTGGTCGGCTATCGGTGCACGTACAACAGAATCACAAACGCACCGTGAGATGGCTTCCGGCCTGTCGATGCCTGTTGGGTTCAAAAACGGCACGGATGGCAGCCTGGGAACGGCGATCAACGCGATGAGAGCCGCTGCAATGCCGCATCGCTTTGTGGGTATCAATCAAACCGGTCAGGTCTGTCTGCTGCAAACGCAGGGGAACATTGATGGTCATGTGATTCTGCGTGGCGGTAAAAACCCCAACTACAGTGCGCAGGATGTCGCCGAATGTGAAAAACAGATGCAGGAAGCGGGACTGAGACCTGCGCTGATGATAGATTGTAGTCACGGAAATTCGAATAAAGACTACCGCCGTCAGCCACTTGTTGTTGAATCTGCGATTGAACAAATCAAGGCGGGAAATCGTTCCATTATAGGTTTGATGCTGGAAAGCCACCTTAACGAAGGAAGCCAGTCTTCAGAACAGCCGCGTTCAGATATGCGTTACGGTGTATCAGTCACGGATGCCTGTATCAGTTGGGAAAGCACAGAGACGTTGCTGCGTTCCGTTCATCAAGAGCTGAGCGCTGCACGAGTGAAACATTCAGGAGAGTAACAAAATATGGTAGCTGAACTGACCGTATTGCGTGATCAGATAGATGAGGTAGATAAGGAGCTTGTCGCGCTTTTATCACGTCGGTTGCGTTTAGTGGCGGAAGTGGGTGAAGTGAAAAGCCGCCATGGTTTGCCCATCTATGCGCCCGATCGTGAAGCGGCCATGCTCAGCTCACGTCGTAAAGAAGCTGAGTCGATGGGCGTTCCGCCGGATCTTATTGAGGATATCCTGCGGCGTACCATGCGTGAATCCTACACCAGTGAAAACGACAAAGGCTTTAAAACGCTGTGCCCGCAGCTGCGTCCCGTTGTTATCATCGGTGGCCGCGGGCAAATGGGTAATCTGTTTGAGAAAATGCTGACGCTGTCGGGCTATCAGGTGAGGATTCTGGAGCAAGATGACTGGCCGCGCGCGGATGAACTGTTGTCTGATGCCGGCATGGTGATTGTTAGCGTGCCGATTCACGTGACTGAACAGGTGATTGCCCGTCTGCCTGCTTTGCCGGATGACTGTATCTTGGTTGATTTGGCATCGGTAAAAAATGGCCCGCTTCAGGCGATGCTGGCGGTGCATAGTGGCCCGGTACTTGGGTTACACCCTATGTTCGGGCCAGACAGCGGCAGCCTTGCCAAGCAGGTTGTCGTCTATTGTGACGGCCGGCAGCCAGAAGCCTACCAGTGGTTACTGGAACAGATTCAGGTGTGGGGCGCGCGTCTGCATCGTATCAGCGCGGTCGAACACGACCAGAATATGATGTTCATTCAGGCGCTGCGTCACTTCGCGACATTTGCCTATGGTCTGCATTTAGCGGAAGAGAATGTACAGCTTGAACAGCTATTAGCGCTGTCATCGCCAATCTATCGTCTGGAATTGATCATGGTTGGACGGCTGTTTGCGCAGGATCCGCAGCTGTATGCCGATATCATTATGTCTTCAGAGGATAATCTGGCGTTGATTAAGCGTTACTACAAACGTTTTGGCGAGGCGATTGAGCTACTGGAGCAGACGGATAAGGCAGGATTTATCAACAGCTTCAAGAAGGTCGAACACTGGTTTGGCGACTATGCCAAACGTTTTCAGGCGGAGAGCCGTGTGCTTTTGCGTCAGGCAAACGATATTCGTCAATAAGCACGTTTACTATCTTGGTTGTGTTTAAGAAGCCATCCCAGAGATACCAGGATGGCTTTTTCAATTATTCGTTCACATCGACTATTCGTTCACGTCCACGGGTACGACGTTTTCACTCGGGTAGCAGCCCAACACTTTTAATGAGCGGGTGATGGGGGCTAATCCTTTTAGCGCTTTCTGCATGGCATCGCTGCGCAGGTTGGCCTGTACGTCCAGATAGAACATCTCTTCCCACGGGTTACCGTTGATCGGTCTGGATTCCAGCTTGGTCATCACAATGCCGTTATCACGCAATACCAACAGAGCTTCTACCAGCGCACCTGACTGTTGACCTGTTGCCATAATTAGCGTGGTTTTTGCCGGCACTTGTTCCGTCACATCAATGGGCTTGCGTGCTAATACAATGAAGCGGGTGATGTTTTGCGACTGATTTGCCAGATCGTGTTCCAGCACCTGTAGCTGATAAAGCTGACCACCGGCTTCGCTGCCGAGTGCTGCTGCTTTTGGCGAGTTGAGCGCCGCGACTTTTTCCATCGCCGCAGCCGTGCTCTCACAATATTCAATCTTCCAGTGTGGAAAACGATTAATGAAATGGCTGCACTGCTGGAACGGTTGCGGGTGGCTGTAAACCGTTTCGATCTGTTCCAATGATGTATCGGTGGCAACTAAAACGCAGTGATTTATCGGATTGGTTAATTCGCCGACGATGGATAAAGCCGTGTGTTGCAGCAGATCGTAGACATCGTTAATCGAACCAGAGCTGGTGTTTTCAATTGGCAGAACGGCATAGTCCGCTTGCCCTGTTTCCACCATGTTGAAGATGTCCTGAAATTTCTGGCAACCACACTCGATAAATTGTTCGAAGTGTCGCGCGGCATATTGGCGGGCCGCGAGATGGGAATAAGAACCTTTCGGACCGAGAAAGGCAATGCGGGCAGAGTGTGACGTTGTTTGGTTGAGGTGATGCTGTAAGAGTGCCTGCTGCGTCAGTACCGAATCTTCAATGATGAGCTGGAATAAGCGGGTAATGTAGTGACCATCAAGATGATGCTTTTTCCCAGCGGCAGTCAGTTTGTCCAGCAAATCACGCTCACGCTCTTTATCACGGATTGGACGATGCGAATGCAATTTGCTGCGGGCAACGTCCAACGCGAGTTCTCGTCTTTGTGCCAACAATTCAATTAATTGCAGATCCAATGCGCTGATGCGTTCTCGCAGTGCCAGTAATGGGTTGTCTGTCATGATGCTGTTACCTGTCTTATGTTCTTATATAAAAAAAGCCTCCTGGTCAGGAGGCTTTTTTGTTCGTCTTCGTATTCTTGCTCTTACGACGAATCGCCTCCCAACTCAGGGGAAGGTGAAAAAGAATACGAAGAAGAACAGTTTATTTGTCATGTTTACTCGGTTAGTCAGGAAGATATCCAGATTCTGAGTAGGTAAGGTAACTGTTGGCTTTTCATCCTGTCAATACAAAATCGCCGAGCGTAATTTTAAACGAGGTATCGCGTTGGCTCTTTAGGACGTGGGTGACGACGCCTGGAATGCAAAAACGCGCCCTCAGGCGCGTTATATTGAGGTAAAGAGGGCGAGTTACTCTTCTTGAGTCGGCTGGAGATTCGCTTCTTTGACACTAGCTACCGCGCGTCTGGCTTCACCTTTATGCTGGAGTTTGTCCAACTGGCGTTCCAACTTGGCAATCAGCTCGTTGATGGCGGCATACATATCATCATGCTTGGCGCTGGCAACCAGCGGGCCATTTGGCGTACTGATAGTGGCATCGGCCACAAAACCCTGTGGTTCTTTTGACAAAATAATATGTGGGTTAATCAGCTGGGTTTGCCACTTGTCCAGCTTAGAAAGACGGTCTTCGACATGTTGACGAATTGCGGGGGTGATATCCATTTGCTTACTGGTAATATTAATAGTCATACAAACTTACCTCTCTGCCTATGTCCGTCTTGGATAATTTCAGCATACAGTGAGTCGTGACAAAAAGCGTGATGTTGGTCGCTTTTTTTCGTCACTTTTTGTCAAGAAAATGCGATTTGTGAAGCATCATCGGGAATAGGACGGAAGTACTTGAGAGGGCATCTGGCCTGTGCCATTATTGATAGGATGTATTGACGCTACCGCGCTGTTGTTGACTCATGCCAACCTGTTTTTTTGCCCATCTATGCATAACCAACCGGTCTAACCATAAAAACGGCAACCGAAGCTGCCGTCTTGGGCCTGTGTGTCACTTATCGTTTATGCTGGGTTCGCCGCGATGACTTTTACGACTTTATCCGCTTGCGCGGCCAGTTGCAGTTCGCGATAAGCATTCTCCATTAACGGCAGGGCATTTTTTGTTGCCTGGGCATCTGGGTAATCACGCAGCATTTGCTCAACGCGATTAACTACTGCCACATAAGCGCCGCGTTTCGTGTAGTATTGCGCGACAGAAAGTTCATACTTGGCCAGACGCTCTTTGAGGTAAACCAAACGCTTGTTTGCGTCGGTGGCGTATTGGCTGTTCGGATATCCCTGAATGAGCTTACTGAAATCCCGAAATGCGGTACGGGCATACTGCGGATCGCGATCGGAACGATCAACGCCGAAGAAGCCTTGTAACGCACTATCATCCAGCGCCATGTCGGTCAGGCCGCGAATGTACAGGACATAATCCACATTTGGATGGGTTGGGTTGAGTCGCAGGAAGCGGTCAATAGAAGCTTGGGCCAATGGCAGCTCTGCGGATTTGTAATAGGCGTAGATCAAATCCAACTGTACTTGCTGCGAGTAGGGGCCAAAGGGATACCGGTTATCCAGTGCTTCCAACTGCGTGATGGCTGCTTTAAAGTTGCCGTCTTGCAGTTTTTGTTGAGCATTGGCATAGATTTCAGATGGCGGACTATCAGGAACCGCATCTTTGGAATTGCTGGAGCAACCAGCCAGCGCCAGGCTCAACGTGGCGGCAGCCACCAGATATTTCATACGCGTCATGACGTTTTGATTATCCTCAGAATGTTATTCCGGGAGACTGTCCGTGAAGCTCCCGATTTAGACCAGCTACAATAGTACATTATTTTAAACGGCGTCGCCGTCAAAACCCAACGTTAACGAAGAAGCTGCATAATATGGCACAACAAGTACAACTCACCGCAACGGTGGCCGAATCTCAACTCGGACAACGTTTAGATCAGGCTTTGGCCGAATTGTTCCCAGATTATTCACGATCCCGCATAAAAGAGTGGATTCTTGAGAATCGAGTACAGATTAACGGCAATGTCATCAATAAGCCAAAAGAGAAAGTACTTGGCGGCGAATCGGTAGCCATTGATGCATTGATTGAAGAAGAAGCTCGCTGGGAAGCTCAGGATATCAAGCTGGATATCGTGTATGAAGATGAGGATATCCTGGTCATCAATAAACCCAGAGATCTGGTGGTTCACCCCGGTGCGGGTAACCCAGATGGCACGGTATTGAATGCCTTGCTGCATCACTATCCTGAGATTGCCGATGTGCCCCGTGCTGGGATTGTGCACCGACTTGATAAAGATACGACAGGGCTCATGGTGGTCGCGAAAACGGTACCCGCACAGACGCGTTTAGTTGAGGCGCTACAGGCGCGTGAAATTACGCGTGAATATGAAGCCGTGGCGATTGGCTCGATGACCGCGGGTGGTATGGTCGAGCAGCCTATCGCTCGTCACTCAACCAAACGTACTCATATGGCCGTTCACCCCATGGGTAAGCCTGCTGTGACACATTATCGCATCATGGAACATTTCCGTGCGCATACCCGTTTGCGGTTGCGTCTGGAGACGGGGCGCACCCATCAGATTCGCGTGCATATGGCGCATATCAATCATCCTCTGGTTGGTGATCAGCTATACGGTGGCCGTCCGCGCCCGCCAAAAGGCGCTTCGGAGGATTTCATTGAGATGCTGCGTGGGTTCGATCGTCAGGCGCTGCATGCCACTATGTTACGTTTCTACCATCCTATTACGGGCATTCACATGGAATGGCATGCGGAATTGCCACAGGATATGGTCGATCTGATTAATGCGCTGAAGGCCGATACTGAAGCGTTTAAGGATCAGCTCGACTGGTAATATATTCAATACGATAAGTGCCGATTTATAGAGGTGACGGACTATGCTGATATACCCCGACTGGCCTTTGCCAGAAAGTGTGAAATCTTGTAGTACGACGCGTGTTGGCGGACGTAGTGGTGCACCTTATGATTCGCTGAATTTAGGGAATCATGTGGGCGATGAGCCTGCGCACGTTACCGTAAATCGGCAAGCGCTGGTGGAGATGGCTGGCCTTCCCACTATGCCGCATTGGTTGGAACAGGTTCATGGCACCGATGTGATTCGTATTGGCGAGACGTCCCCAACGTCTGTTTGCGGTGATGCCGCTTATACGGATCAGAAAGGGAAGGTCTGTGCGGTGATGACGGCTGACTGCTTGCCCGTGCTTTTTTGTGAAATCAACGGCGACGAAGTCGCTGCCGCCCATGCTGGCTGGCGCGGATTGCACGCGGGAGTATTGGAAGAAACGTTAGCCTGTTTCCGAGCACAACCCGCACAAATTATGGCGTGGCTGGGGCCTGCTATTGGGCCTGATGCCTTTGAGGTCGGTCCTGAAGTCAGGGATGCCTTTATTCAGCATGATATGGCTGCGGCCTCAGCATTTCGGCCTGAAGGAAATAAATTTTTTGCCGATATCTACCAACTGGCAAGTCTGCGCTTACGTGCCGCAGGGATAACGCAAATTTTTGGTGGAAATGCCTGTACTGTGAGTGAGTCTCACAAATTTTTCTCTTATCGGCGTGATGGTGTGACTGGACGTATGGCAAGTTTAATCTGGCTGATATAACCTATTGAATTAAGACGATCCAAGACAAGTAACGTTTAAATCCTGTCACGACTGGCAAAATAACCTTGAAATTTTTGAGGGATGACCTCATTTAATCTCCAGTAGCAATTTTGACCAGTGTACGGGAGGTGTTATGCGTCTGGATCGTCTTACCAACAAATTCCAACTTGCTCTGTCTGATGCCCAGTCTCTTGCCCTTGGGCGCGATCACCAGTTTATTGAACCACTTCATTTGATGAGTGCTTTACTTCATCAGGATGGTGGGACTGTTGGTCCACTTCTGACTGTTGCTGGAGCCAATCTTAATTACCTCAAAGCTGAAATCGACCAGGCAATCACGCGTTTGCCTCAGGTTGAAGGCACTGATGGTGATGTTCAACCTTCGAACGAGTTAGTCCGCGCATTGAATATGTGCGACAAATTTGCGCAAAAGCGTGGCGATACCTTTATTTCCTCGGAACTTTTCGTGCTTGCTGCGTTGGAGTCTCGCGGCACGCTGGGGGATATATTGAAAAAGGCCAGTGTCACGCAGCAAGGTATAACAAACGCCATCGATCAAGTAAGAGGAGGGGATCAAGTGAACGATCAGGGGGCTGAAGATCAGCGCCAGGCATTAAAAAAATTCACGATTGACCTCACGGAACGTGCGGAACAAGGCAAACTCGATCCAGTGATTGGGCGTGATGAGGAAATTCGCCGCACTATTCAGGTTTTGCAACGTCGAACCAAAAATAACCCGGTGTTAATCGGTGAACCCGGCGTGGGTAAAACCGCGATAGTAGAAGGGTTAGCCCAGCGTATCGTTAATGGTGAAGTGCCTGAAGGCCTGAAAAACAAGCGCGTGCTTTCGCTGGATATGGGCGCGCTGGTGGCGGGGGCGAAATATCGTGGTGAGTTTGAAGAACGTTTGAAAGGTGTGCTCAACGATCTGTCTAAACAGGAAGGCAATGTCATTCTGTTTATTGATGAACTCCATACGATGGTGGGGGCAGGTAAAGCCGATGGCGCGATGGATGCCGGCAATATGCTAAAACCCGCGCTGGCTCGTGGTGAGTTGCATTGCGTCGGGGCGACAACGCTCAATGAGTATCGGCAATATATTGAAAAAGATGCGGCCCTTGAGCGCCGTTTCCAGAAAGTGTTTGTCGCTGAACCGACCGTTGAAGACACGATTGCGATTCTTCGCGGGCTGAAAGAGCGCTATGAATTGCACCATCATGTACAAATTACTGACCCAGCAATTGTTGCGGCAGCCATGCTATCCCATCGCTATATCGCGGATCGTCAGTTGCCGGATAAAGCGATTGACCTGATTGATGAGGCGGCATCCAGTATTCGTATTCAGATTGACTCGAAACCAGAGCCCCTTGATCGGCTTGAACGCCGAATCATACAGTTAAAGCTGGAACAGCAGGCGCTGAAAAAAGAATCTGATGAAGCCAGCCAAAAGCGACTTGAATTGCTGAGTGCTGAACTTGACCAAAAAGAGCGTGAATATTCTCAACAAGAAGAAGAGTGGAAAGCAGAAAAAGCATCACTCACGGGAACGCAGAATATTAAAGCGTCTTTAGAGCAGGCGAAAATTGCGCTGGAACAGGCTCGTCGTCAGGGCGATCTGGGAATAATGTCTGAGCTGCAATACGGTAAAATCCCTGAGCTGGAGAAACAGTTGGCAGCAGCAACGCAGCAGGAACGGAAGACGATGCATTTGCTGCGTAATCGAGTAACGGATGTTGAAATCGCTGATGTGCTGGCGCGTTGGACTGGGATTCCTGTTTCTCGCATGTTGGAAAGCGAGAAAGAAAAATTATTACGTATGGAGGATGAACTGCATCAGCGTGTAATCGGTCAGAACGAAGCCGTTGAGGCGGTAGCGAATTCTATTCGCCGTAGTCGGGCTGGGCTATCCGACCCTAACCGTCCGATTGGGGCGTTCCTGTTTCTTGGACCAACCGGTGTTGGGAAAACGGAGCTGTGCAAAACTCTGGCGACTTTCCTCTTCGACAGTGATGACGCCATGGTGCGCATCGATATGTCTGAGTTTATGGAGAAACACTCGGTTTCACGTTTGGTCGGTGCGCCTCCGGGATATGTCGGCTACGAAGAAGGGGGCTATTTAACGGAAGCGGTGCGTCGTCGTCCTTATTCGGTTATTTTGCTGGATGAGATCGAAAAGGCACACCCTGATGTATTCAATATCCTACTTCAGGTATTGGATGATGGCCGCCTTACTGATGGCCAGGGCAGAACGGTCGACTTCCGTAATACTGTGGTCATTATGACGTCAAACTTGGGCTCTGACCTTATTCAGGAACGTTTTGGTGAGCGTAGCTATACCGGAATGAGAGATATGGTACTTGAAGTTGTTAGCCACAGTTTCCGCCCTGAATTTATTAACCGTATCGATGAGGTCGTGGTATTCCACCCATTGGGAAGGGCGCATATTACGTCGATCGCACAAATTCAACTTCAGAGACTATACAAACGTCTTGAAGAGCGCGGATATAGCGTCACGATTACGGATGCAGCTTTAGATATGCTCGGGGAAATCGGGTTTGATCCTGTCTATGGTGCGCGTCCGCTTAAAAGAGCGATACAGCAACTGATAGAGAACCCACTCGCTCAGCAGATGCTGGGGGGGAAATTGATACCTGGTAAACCGATCACATTAGATATTGAAGGCGAACAGATAGTCGCTCGGCAAGAATAATGTGAGTGAACGGGTAAGCGATCAACGGGGGCATTCGTTAATGGATGCTCCCGTTTTCACATTATGAGCTCAGGTTGTATTCACTTTTTGTATGTGAAGTGTGCGAAATGGTGTCTTTTGGCTTGTTTTTGAACGGTTGGAAAATAATTTGCATTTAGCGCTTGTCAGTGGCCGAGAAGTCCCTATAATGCGCCTCCACTGACACGGCAACAGCGACTTACGAAGTTGGTGTGACAGAAAAAGATTCACCGAAGGCGGTCAGTAATGACTTGACTTCACAGCGGAAAAGCATAATATATGCGGCCCGCGCCACGGAAGATGTGGCACTGCTCTTTAACAATTTAATCAGACAATCTGTGTGGGCACTCACAAGACCGTATCTTAACGATATAAAAAAGTCTTGAAGAGTGAACAACAGTAAATTCATTACGAATAAACAGTTACTAATTCTTTGAGCATCGCTGACGAGTTCAGCAAATCAAACAAATCTTAAATTGAAGAGTTTGATCATGGCTCAGATTGAACGCTGGCGGCAGGCCTAACACATGCAAGTCGAGCGGTAGCACAGGAGAGCTTGCTCTCTGGGTGACGAGCGGCGGACGGGTGAGTAATGTCTGGGAAACTGCCTGATGGAGGGGGATAACTACTGGAAACGGTAGCTAATACCGCATAACGTCTTCGGACCAAAGAGGGGGACCTTAGGGCCTCTCGCCATCGGATGTGCCCAGATGGGATTAGCTAGTAGGTGAGGTAATGGCTCACCTAGGCGACGATCCCTAGCTGGTCTGAGAGGATGACCAGCCACACTGGAACTGAGACACGGTCCAGACTCCTACGGGAGGCAGCAGTGGGGAATATTGCACAATGGGCGCAAGCCTGATGCAGCCATGCCGCGTGTGTGAAGAAGGCCTTCGGGTTGTAAAGCACTTTCAGCGGGGAGGAAGGCGATGAGGTTAATAACCTTATCGATTGACGTTACCCGCAGAAGAAGCACCGGCTAACTCCGTGCCAGCAGCCGCGGTAATACGGAGGGTGCAAGCGTTAATCGGAATGACTGGGCGTAAAGCGCACGCAGGCGGTCTGTTAAGTTGGATGTGAAATCCCCGGGCTTAACCTGGGAACTGCATTCAAAACTGACAGGCTAGAGTCTTGTAGAGGGGGTAGAATTCCAGGTGTAGCGGTGAAATGCGTAGAGATCTGGAGGAATACCGGTGGCGAAGGCGGCCCCCTGGACAAAGACTGACGCTCAGGTGCGAAAGCGTGGGGAGCAAACAGGATTAGATACCCTGGTAGTCCACGCTGTAAACGATGTCGATTTGGAGGTTGTGCCCTTGAGGCGTGGCTTCCGGAGCTAACGCGTTAAATCGACCGCCTGGGGAGTACGGCCGCAAGGTTAAAACTCAAATGAATTGACGGGGGCCCGCACAAGCGGTGGAGCATGTGGTTTAATTCGATGCAACGCGAAGAACCTTACCTACTCTTGACATCCAGAGAACTTAGCAGAGATGCTTTGGTGCCTTCGGGAACTCTGAGACAGGTGCTGCATGGCTGTCGTCAGCTCGTGTTGTGAAATGTTGGGTTAAGTCCCGCAACGAGCGCAACCCTTATCCTTTGTTGCCAGCGATTCGGTCGGGAACTCAAAGGAGACTGCCGGTGATAAACCGGAGGAAGGTGGGGATGACGTCAAGTCATCATGGCCCTTACGAGTAGGGCTACACACGTGCTACAATGGCGTATACAAAGAGAAGCGACCTCGCGAGAGCAAGCGGACCTCATAAAGTACGTCGTAGTCCGGATTGAGTCTGCAACTCGACTCCATGAAGTCGGAATCGCTAGTAATCGTAGATCAGAATGCTACGGTGAATACGTTCCCGGGCCTTGTACACACCGCCCGTCACACCATGGGAGTGGGTTGCAAAAGAAGTAGGTAGCTTAACCTTCGGGAGGGCGCTTACCACTTTGTGATTCATGACTGGGGTGAAGTCGTAACAAGGTAACCGTAGGGGAACCTGCGGTTGGATCACCTCCTTACCAAGAAGATGTGCGTTAAGTGAAGTGCTCACACAGATTGTCTGATGAAAATACTGAGCAAGCGCACCTGTTGATGCGATGAGTGTAAACTCATGCTGACGCGAGCGTGCCAGGTTTATGACCTGGTGCGGATTTTTCGTGTCCCCATCGTCTAGAGGCCTAGGACACTGCCCTTTCACGGCTGTAACAGGGGTTCGAATCCCCTTGGGGACGCCAATCCGATAATGAGTGAAAGACATTATCATGAATATCTTAAAGATGATTCTTCGGAGTCATGTTTACGATATTGCTCTTTAACAATCTGGAACAAGCTGAAAATTGAAACATGACAGCTGAACATGCATGACAGCCTTCGGGTGTGTCATGGTGAGTCAGTCTGTCAATGAGTCTCTCAAATAATCGCAGCGCGACAGTGACTTTGATTTATCAAAGACACCTTCGGGTTGTGAGGTTAAGCGACTAAGCGTACACGGTGGATGCCTAGGCAGTCAGAGGCGATGAAGGGCGTGCTAATCTGCGATAAGCGTCGGTAAGCTGATATGAAGCGTTATACCCGACGATACCCGAATGGGGAAACCCAGTGTGTTTCGACACACTATCATTATGTGAATACATAGCATAATGAGGCGAACCGGGGGAACTGAAACATCTCAGTACCCCGAGGAAAAGAAATCAACCGAGATTCCCCCAGTAGCGGCGAGCGAACGGGGAGGAGCCCAGAACCTGAATCAGTTTGTGTGTTAGTGGAAGCGTCTGGAAAGTCGCACAGTAAAGGGTGATAGTCCCGTACACAAAAATGCACAAGGTGTGAGTTCGATGAGTAGGGCGGGACACGTGACATCCTGTCTGAATATGGGGGACCATCCTCCAAGGCTAAATACTCCTGACTGACCGATAGTGAACCAGTACCGTGAGGGAAAGGCGAAAAGAACCCCGGCGAGGGGAGTGAAATAGAACCTGAAACCGTGTACGTACAAGCAGTGGGAGCCTACTCGTTAGGTGACTGCGTACCTTTTGTATAATGGGTCAGCGACTTATATTCTGTAGCAAGGTTAACCGAATAGGGGAGCCGCAGGGAAACCGAGTCTTAACTGGGCGTTAAGTTGCAGGGTATAGACCCGAAACCCGGTGATCTAGCCATGGGCAGGTTGAAGGTTGGGTAACACTAACTGGAGGACCGAACCGACTAATGTTGAAAAATTAGCGGATGACTTGTGGCTGGGGGTGAAAGGCCAATCAAACCGGGAGATAGCTGGTTCTCCCCGAAAGCTATTTAGGTAGCGCCTCGTGAATTCATCTTCGGGGGTAGAGCACTGTTTCGGCTAGGGGGTCATCCCGACTTACCAACCCGATGCAAACTCCGAATACCGAAGAATGTTATCACGGGAGACACACGGCGGGTGCTAACGTTCGTCGTGAAGAGGGAAACAACCCAGACCGCCAGCTAAGGTCCCAAAGTCATGGTTAAGTGGGAAACGATGTGGGAAGGCATAGACAGCCAGGATGTTGGCTTAGAAGCAGCCATCATTTAAAGAAAGCGTAATAGCTCACTGGTCGAGTCGGCCTGCGCGGAAGATGTAACGGGGCTAAACCATGCACCGAAGCTGCGGCAGCGACACTTAGGTGTTGTTGGGTAGGGGAGCGTTCTGTAAGCCGTCGAAGGTGGCCTGTGAGGGCTGCTGGAGGTATCAGAAGTGCGAATGCTGACATAAGTAACGATAATGCGGGTGAAAAACCCGCACGCCGGAAGACCAAGGGTTCCTGTCCAACGTTAATCGGGGCAGGGTGAGTCGACCCCTAAGGCGAGGCTGAAAAGCGTAGTCGATGGGAAACAGGTTAATATTCCTGTACTCGGTGTTACTGCGAAGGGGGACGGAGAAAGCTAGGTTATCCGGGCGACGGTTGTCCCGGTTTAAGCGTGAAGGTGGATGACCTTGGTAAATCCGGGTCGTCATTAACACTGAGGCGTGATGACGAGTCACTACGGTGATGAAGTAACCGATGCTACGCTTCCAGGAAAAGCCTCTAAGCTCCAGGTAACATCAAATCGTACCCCAAACCGACACAGGTGGTCAGGTAGAGAATACTCAGGCGCTTGAGAGAACTCGGGTGAAGGAACTAGGCAAAATGGTGCCGTAACTTCGGGAGAAGGCACGCTGATGGTAAGTGAAGTGACGTGCTCACGGAGCTGAAATCAGTCGAAGATACCAGCTGGCTGCAACTGTTTAATAAAAACACAGCACTGTGCAAACACGAAAGTGGACGTATACGGTGTGACGCCTGCCCGGTGCCGGAAGGTTAATTGATGGGGTCAGCCGCAAGGCGAAGCTCTTGATCGAAGCCCCGGTAAACGGCGGCCGTAACTATAACGGTCCTAAGGTAGCGAAATTCCTTGTCGGGTAAGTTCCGACCTGCACGAATGGCGTAATGATGGCCAGGCTGTCTCCACCCGAGACTCAGTGAAATTGAACTCGCTGTGAAGATGCAGTGTACCCGCGGCAAGACGGAAAGACCCCGTGAACCTTTACTATAGCTTGACACTGAACCTTGAGCCTTGATGTGTAGGATAGGTGGGAGGCTTTGAAGCGTGGACGCCAGTCTGCGTGGAGCCGACCTTGAAATACCACCCTTTAATGTTTGATGTTCTAACGTGGGCCCGTAATCCGGGTTGCGGACAGTGTCTGGTGGGTAGTTTGACTGGGGCGGTCTCCTCCCAAAGCGTAACGGAGGAGCACGAAGGTTAGCTAATCCTGGTCGGACATCAGGAGGTTAGTGCAAAGGCATAAGCTAGCTTGACTGCGAGAGTGACAGCTCGAGCAGGTGCGAAAGCAGGTCTTAGTGATCCGGTGGTTCTGAATGGAAGGGCCATCGCTCAACGGATAAAAGGTACTCCGGGGATAACAGGCTGATACCGCCCAAGAGTTCATATCGACGGCGGTGTTTGGCACCTCGATGTCGGCTCATCACATCCTGGGGCTGAAGTAGGTCCCAAGGGTATGGCTGTTCGCCATTTAAAGTGGTACGCGAGCTGGGTTTAGAACGTCGTGAGACAGTTCGGTCCCTATCTGCCGTGGGCGTTGGAAGATTGAGAGGGGTTGCTCCTAGTACGAGAGGACCGGAGTGAACGCACCACTGGTGTTCGGGTTGTGATGCCAATTGCATTGCCCGGTAGCTAAGTGCGGAAGAGATAACCGCTGAAAGCATCTAAGCGGGAAACTTGCCTCGAGATGAGTCTTCCCTGGGCACTAGATGCCCCTGAAGGGCCGTTGAAGACGACGACGTAGATAGGCTGGGTGTGTAAGCGTAGCGATACGTTGAGCTAACCAGTACTAATGACCCGAGAGGCTTAACCTTACAACACCGAAGGTGTTTTAAAGACTCATAGAGAACGATATTCAGCTTGTTTAGAGATTGGTTCTGGTGGTTACGGAGATGAAAGAGAAAGTCATGTAAAGTAACGGCTGGAATGAAACAGAATTTGCCTGGCGGCGATAGCGCGGTGGTCCCACCTGACCCCATGCCGAACTCAGAAGTGAAACGCCGTAGCGCCGATGGTAGTGTGGGGCTTCCCCATGTGAGAGTAGGGAACTGCCAGGCATCAAATTAAGCAGTAAGCCGGAGCAATCTGGTAATTGTAGAAAAACTCGGTGGAGCGGTAGTTCAGTTGGTTAGAATACCTGCCTGTCACGCAGGGGGTCGCGGGTTCGAGCCCCGTCCGTTCCGCCACTTATTATGCAAAAGCCCTAAGCGTTAGCTTAGGGCTTTTGCATATTTGAATATTAGAATTTTTAGATGAACCCGTTTCTTCCTCTGCCTTTTGTGTTTTCCGATCATTTCATTTTTCCTCTACTATCGCCGTGCGGGTAATGACTTTAATTAGTTGAATTGATGTATACTACTCTCTTTTGCGTACTCTGATGATTCCGGCGATTTCGATCGCGCTTCTCGCGCTGATTATTTCTTACTTTAGTTTTTAACTCGTCTGATCGGTTTGCGCCTGTTTACGCATTGATTCACCTCTGAGCTCAACGCGGTGCCCGTTATGCAGAAGCCGGTCCATCAGCGCATCGGCAACCGTCGGGTTACCCACCAGTTTGTACCATTCGCTCACTGGGAGCTGGCTGATGATGATAGTGCTTCCCCGCTGGTATCTGTCTTCCATCTCCTCCAGCAGGTCTGAGGACTGCCGAGGATTCAGTTTTTCAAGACCCCAGTCGTCAAGGATCAGCAGCACCAGTCAGCAACTGAACGAGTAACTGTCGGTTCAGCCCCCGTTCCGGCCGGTAGTCAAGCTGCGAAGGCTGCGCATCCAGCCTCAGTTTCGACTGTCTTCGCAGGCGATTGACCTTCGAGACCTCACGCTGTAGCAGTTCGTGCTCCAGCAGAAGCCCCAGACGCTCCTCGAAGCTCAGCGAGGTATAGGTCATCGGCTGTGACCATTGCAGCTCCAGCGCGTTACTCATGTGCCCTAGCCGCAGGGCGCGTATCTGTTCCAGCAGGTTGTTGTGCATGATTGTTTCCTCAGTGGTAGTACCCAGCACCGCGTACATTGCTGTGCCCTACAGGGGATTCATCCGGCGCTTCATCTTTCAGCCGGTCCCGGTTGTTGGTTAGCAGATTCAGGATCACCTGCCGCCAGGGTCTCTCCAGTAACAGCGCCTGCTGGCAGGCATTCTCCAGTCAGGCATCGCTATATTCCCGGCTAAGATTGAGCAGTCCCAGGCAGGTCCGGTAAGCCTGTTCCGGATGTGCCCGGTGGTGCATATGCCAGGCCACCACGGCACGGGTGGCACTGCCGATGCTTTCTCCCCAGGACAGCAGCCTGTCCGGGCTCCAGCGTTGCTGCCGGTGCGACTCCGGCATATTTCTGCCTGCGTGGTGAAGCCACGCTGTTGCTGCGCCCGTGGATGCTGGGCAACCAGCGTTCCCCGGTGATAGAGACGAACAAGCCTGGCACCTGCCTCGATATCGATATGGCTGCCAACCAGTGCGTGGAGGACCGAGTACGCATGTTTGCCGTACAGCACGTGGTAGTCTGGGCCGACCTTTGCCCGACGGATATCAACGTATTCGTACCGGTATGGCGGGAGTGCCTTCAGCGCGGGTTTATCCAGTTGTTCATACAGGCTTTTCCGGCAACCCGGTAACCGACGGAACGACCGCTTCGCTCACTGATGGCCAGATTTGGCCGGAACAAATCGGAATCCGCGGTCGAATTAAATCGGAAAGTGCGATCGGATTACATCAGAATCAATGATCGGTTTGGGTCGGAATATGCAGGCTACTTGCGAAGCTGCGTCAAGACCTTCTATGCGATTCGTGACCCCGAGAACGGAAGACTAGCAGGTGATGTCAGCTTTGCATCGCGTTCGTGATGCTCTCGTCATGGACTGGGTTAAAACCACCAATCAGATGCATGCTTTCCTGCTGAAGTTTGGCATTAGCATGCCGCGCGGCATCGCGGTTATCAGGCGTTTTGCCGTGGTGCTTGAAGAGCACTAGCGGCCGCCTTATTTAGCGCGGTTGCTTATGCGACTCCACCAACACGCCTACCTCACAGAATAAATTGAGGAGGTCGTACAAGAGCTAAAAAACCATATGGCTGAAGACGATACAGCCCAGCGTTTATTGACTATTCCCAGCGTCGGGCTTATCACAGCCATCACGGCCAGCCTTTTAGCCACGACGCCGAGCGTAACACCTGACTCTCCGTACCCGAATCAAGAGGCTGGCTCGCAAAACGATTTGCTTCTCGCGTTCAATAGAGATCCACGAAAAAGTCATTGGAGCCTTCATCGAAAAATATATGTTCTACTCATTGGAGGCATTGCCGCCGAACGTACATTGCAAGTCTGCGATAAAATTCTTATAACAGAAGAGAGTTCTTTTTTGATAGGGTATTTTGTGTATTGAAACGGAGAGTGGATTAGGCGTGCGGAAAAAAACCTATGCAATGAGGTATGTTGCTGGCCAACCAGCTGAACGTATCTTTCCTCCTAGGGAAATGCATTATCTAGGGCAAGTGCTACCGACAGGCTCATTGTTGCTGGAGGGGGATATTTTACGCGTAATGGTGTGGAATATTTTTAAGCAGCAACGAATGAACTGGCTTTCCGTGTTGCAAAATTTCGGTAAAGGTACCCAGCTCGTCCTGTTGCAGGAAGCGCAAAGTACGCCAGAGCTCATCCGTTTTGCAACCACCAACTATCTCTCAGCCGATCAGGTCCCCGCCATTATCCTCCCGCAACATCCATCTGGAGTGATGACACTATCAGCAGCCCAGCCCGTATATTGCTGCCCTTTACGTGAAAGGGAGCCTTTACTGCGTTTGGTTAAGTCCTCTTTGGTAACGGTCTATGCGCTTCAGAGTGGTCAGAGGCTGATGGTTATCAATATCCATGCGGTTAACTTTAGTTTTGGTGTTGAGGTTTATACCAAGCAGTTGGCTGCGATTGGGGAACAACTTGTACATCACCAGGGGCCGGTTATTATGGCTGGAGATTTTAATGCATGGAGTCAGCAGCGTATTAACGCACTTAATCGGTTTGTGGTAAAGATGAGGTTGCAGGAGGTACATTTCGTTGATGACCAACGGCGAAAGGCGTTTGGGCGACCGCTCGATTTCGTCTTTTACCGTGAGCTGATCGTTAACCAGTCTTCTATATTGGTGACTCAGGCCTCAGACCATAATCCACTACTCGTTGAATTTAGCCTGAGTTAATCGCTATAAAAAAACAGCCCTCTACATCTGTAGGAGGGCTGTTTCTCGTTACTGGTTTTGAATGACGTTAAGAATCAGGTTTTATGTTACTGCTAACATAAAGCGTCAGACGATCACCTGGCTGAATGTTGGCATTCTTGTTGATAAGCGTATTCCAGCGCATCACATCAGCGATATTTACGCCATGGCGTTTAGCAATGCTTGCCAGCGAATCACCCTTCCGAACTTGATAGGTGATAGAGCTGCTATTGCCTGACGCTTTGGCAACTTGCAACGTTTGACCAACCTTGAGCGCACCAGCGCTACGCAGATTGTTCCAACTCTGCAAATCTTTCGTGCTGACATTAAGCCGTGCCGCAATAGCTGATAAGGTATCACCTGAGCTTACCTTATACTGCTGCGATGCTGGTTTTGGCTGTGTTTGCGCTAAGCGTGTTGGTTGAATCGCTGTGATGTCACCATCAGCTAGTGAATCTTTCAACTGCTCAACATGAGCTTTAGGTACCATGATGTAATGTGGCCCATTTGGTGCGGTAACATTACGTTTATAGCCCGAGTTATAGCTCTTCAGCTTATTCAACGACAGTCCAGCCATCTCAGCCGCTTGTGTCAACTCTATCTGTTGACCCAGTTCAACCTTTGCTAATGCGCGGCTTTCATTGGGCTGCGGTAGACTTACGCCATACTTCTTGCTGTTTTTAAGAATATCGCTCAAGGCCAGCATTTTGGGAACATAGATTGACGTTTCACGCGGCAACGCCAGTGCCCAGAAGCTGGTTGATTTCCCTTTCGCTTTATTCGCCTTCATCGCCTCCATGACGCGGCCTTCACCACTGTTATATGCAGCAACAGTCAATAACCAGTCGCCATCAAACATTGTGTTAAGCCGTTGCATCATATCCAGCGCAGCGGTTGTAGACGCAATCACATCGCGACGTCCGTCGTACCACTGGTTCTGTTTCAAACCATAATTACGTCCTGTGCCAGGGATAATCTGCCATAGCCCAGCGGCATTGGCGGATGATGTGGCACTTGGATCAAAAGCGCTCTCCACTATGGGTAGCAGTACCAGTTCCATCGGCATTTTACGTTGCTTAATCTGCTCGACTATCCAGTACATGTACGGCTCTGCCCGTAATGTTACATCGTGGAGATAGCTCTTATTCTTCAAATAACGCATTTTTTGTTCGCGGACCCGGGCGTTTTCCGGAACCTCCATCTTCAGCTCGTCGCCAATGAAGTTCCACAGATCTCGCTGCGTGAGGCTATCGTCATCTAGCCATCGCGCAGAGGCCTCTCGACCATCTGTGTACTTTCCTGCTTCACTTTGACTTGCCGAAGACAAACTCTGTGCATGCTGTTTGGATTGCGAGGTGTCATGCGGTGAGACCTGACAACCCGCCAGCAAGACTGAGGCGATAATCATCGCTTTAGCCTTCATATGTTGGTCAATAGTTGCTTAAAAGACGAGCAAGGATACTTTGGTTAGAGGAATTGCACAACCTAAACCTTCAAAAGCAGTCTTTCTTGCTACGTAGCATCTCAAAAACTTGCCAATTCTCTATATTTTCAGGTTCTTTTGATAATTTCCTTTTTAAATCAATTTCATGGCAGCGAAGAAATAGGTTAATTCTCCTCTCCAGGCCCAGCGATGTAGGCAAACTAGACAGTGATTTTTCTCGTATCTGACTGATTTTATGGAGATAAGATTTAATTTCTGGATCTTCAGGCCAAATAACATTAGAAAATTTTAAGTTTGAGAGGGTGTATTCATGAGCACAACACACTACTGTGTCATCAGGAAGTTGTGATATTTTTTGAATTGATTCATACATTTGTTTCGGTGTGCCTTCAAAAATACGACCGCATCCCGCCGAAAAAAGGGTATCGCCACAGAACAAAAATGGCGCGTTATAGTAGGCAATATGACCAGATGTGTGCCCTGGTACCTCAATTACAGAAAATTCCGAATTTAACAAAGAGACGGTATTTCCTTCCTCTACCAGGTAGGTTGCGCCGCACTTAGCGGTTTCTTTTGGGCCAAAAACAGGCAGGTTGGAGTAATGCTTGAGGAGTTCACCGACGCCTCCAACATGATCATTATGGTGATGCGTGAGCAAAATTGCTTCAGGGAAAAGTGAGTGTTGATCGAGCGTATTAAGCACTGGAGTTGCCTCTCCGGGATCGACGATCACACAGCGGTTTTCTTTATTGCTTAATAACCAAATGTAGTTGTCCTGAAGTGCAGGGATACTGATAAGATTCATTCATCACCTCTTTTTGCTAGTAGCCTGAGGACGAGAACAGAAGATGAAATCGGCACAAATCCCTCAGACCATTGTGGCACCTGATTCATGGGATGATATCACCTGCGGGCAATTTTATCGCGAGTCGCTTGAACTGGCCTTGCTGCCATGGTGGCCAAAACTTTTTGGTTTTCATCTTATCAAGGTAGGGGCACTGAGTGCGGGAATCCACATAACAGAGTGCGCGATTGCGCATCAGGTTAATGTTGCTCCACATGGCGATAATCTTCAGGTAATTGCAGATGCTCATCAATTACCTTTCTCTGAAAAGTCGATCGATGCCTGCCTGCTCGCTCAAACGCTGTCTTATTCATCGGACCCGCATCGCATTCTGCGGGAGGTTGATCGCGTCTTGATCGACGATGGTTGGCTAATATTGAGTACGTTTAATCCGCTCAGCCTGGTGGGTCTTGGCAAACTGATTCCCAGACTCAATAAGAAACACCCTTATTGCAGCCGTATGTTTACTCAAATGCGTATTACGGACTGGCTGGGGCTATTGAACTATGAGGTTATCCATCAGGCCCATTTTCACGTTACGCCATGGCGAAGAAACAAAGGGAAGTTGAATAAACATATTCCGATGCTGGGATGCCTGACGTTGATTATTGCCCGAAAGCGCACAATTCCACTGACATTTACCCCAATGAGAGCGAGGTTGCGTAAAGCCTCAGTGCGCCGCACGGTGGGCGCAACAAAGATATATCGGAGATGAGGCGAACGTCTACGGTGATTTACTCAGCCTGATAGCCGGTGTCTTCAAGCGTTGGTGCACTTGCTGCAGCGCGCGCGAGTTCATCACAGCGCTCGTTTTCCGGATGTCCGGCGTGTCCTTTTACCCATTCCCATTGCACGGAATGGTGTTGAATCGCGGCATCCAGTTTTTGCCAGAGATCGACGTTTTTGACCGGTTTTTTGTCGGCGGTTTTCCAACCACGTTTTTTCCAGTTATGAATCCAACTGGTTATCCCCTGCCGAACATATTGGCTGTCAGTGCAGAGCACCACATCGCACGCGGTAGTCAGCGTTTCAAGCGCTGCAATCGCAGCCAGCAGCTCCATTCTGTTATTCGTCGTAAGACGATAACCTGCACTTAACGCTTTTTCGTGCTGCTTGTAGCGCAGCAGGGCGCCATAGCCGCCGGGACCGGGATTACCGAGGCAAGATCCGTCGGTGAAAATTTCTACCTGTTTGCGCATCTCTGGTAGACTCTCCCTTATGGTAAAAACGGCAAGTCTGACATAAAACGAAAACGATGAGCACTGAAATTACGCGGCAAATCGTCCTGGATACAGAAACCACCGGTATGAATAAGCTGGGGGTTCACTACGAAGGGCATAAAATTATCGAGATCGGTGCGGTCGAAGTGATTAACCGGCGCCTGACTGGTCGTCATTTTCATGTCTACATCAAACCCGATCGTTTAGTGGATCCAGAAGCCTATAACATACATGGTATCAGCGATGAGTTTCTGGCTGATAAACCGACGTATGCGGATGTCGTGGATGATTTCCTCGATTTTATCCGTGGCGCGGAATTAGTCATTCATAACGCTACGTTTGATATCGGCTTTATGGATTACGAATTCCGGTTGCTGAATCGTGATATACCGAAGACTGAAACGTTCTGTAAGATCACTGATAGCCTGCTTATGGCGCGGAAGATCTTTCCCGGCAAGCGTAACAGTTTGGATGCACTCTGCGATCGCTACCTGATAGATAACAGCAAGCGTACGCTGCACGGCGCATTGCTCGATGCCGAGATTTTGGCAGAAGTTTATCTGGCGATGACCGGTGGTCAGACGTCACTGACTTTTTCGATGGAAGGTGAAACGCAGCAGAAGAGCGAGAATACCGAAACGATCCAGAGAATCGTCCGCCCTCAATCTGCGTTAACGGTGCTTTACGCTGATGAGGCTGAGCTGTTAGCGCATGAACAACGTCTGGATCTGATTGCTAAAAAAGGCGGTAGTTGCCTGTGGCGGGCTGAATAGCACCGCCGTAATATCGTCCTTCGCGCAGTAAAAAGAATCGGTTGATCGCACTGCGGGTGAGAGAATAGTCAGTAAGATGAAATTATAAGCAAACAGAAACGGTTAGTTATAAAAAGCATTGACGTAATAGTGCCATCATCTTAGTATTCATCCCGCTCAGTGAGCACGAGTGGAGCGGTAGTTCAGTTGGTTAGAATACCTGCCTGTCACGCAGGGGGTCGCGGGTTCGAGCCCCGTCCGTTCCGCCACTTATATGAAGGCCCTGAACCAGAAATGGTTCAGGGCTTTTTCATTTCTGGCTCTGTAGAAAAAGGGCTGTAGAAAAAATATGGCCACCCAGAACTCGGTGGCTGTTTTTTAGAAGTCCCAGTCTTCATCTTCAGTATTGACGGCTTTACCGATCACATAAGATGAACCCGAGCCAGAGAAGAAGTCGTGGTTCTCATCGGCGTTTGGCGATAGCGCCGAGAGAATAGCGGGATTCACATCCGTCATGCTTGCGGGGAACAACGCTTCATAGCCCAAATTCATCAGCGCTTTGTTCGCGTTGTAGTGGAGGAATTTCTTCACATCTTCCGTCCAGCCGACGCCGTCATAGAGTTCCTGCGTATATAACACCTCATTGTCATACAAATCCTGTAGCAGATCGTAGGCGAAATTTTTCACCTGCTGCTGACGAGCGGAATCGACCTTCGCTAACCCGCGCTGGAATTTATAGCCAATATAATAGCCGTGTACCGCTTCGTCGCGGATGATAAGCCGGATCAAATCCGCTGTGTTGGTCAGCTTGGCACGGCTTGACCAGTACATCGGCAGGTAGAACCCCGAATAGAACAGGAACGACTCCAGAAACACGCTGGCGACTTTCTTCATCAGTGGATCGTCACTGCGATAGTGCGACAGAACAATGTCGGACTTTTTCTGTAGCGCCGTATTCTCTTCGCTCCAGCGATACGCATCATCGACTTCGCTGGTTAGACACAGCGTCGAGAAAATAGAGCTGTACGAACGGGCATGCACCGCTTCCATAAAGCTGATGTTAGACAGCACGGCTTCTTCATGTGGCGTCACTGCATCGGGCATTAGTGTTGGTGCGCCTAGCGTATTTTGGATGGTATCTAACAGCGTTAGTCCAGTGAAGACGCGGATCGTCAACTGACGCTCGCGAGCGTTCAGCGTACTCCACGACGGAATATCGTTAGAAAGTGGCACCTTTTCCGGCAGCCAGAAGTTAGACGTCAGCCGATTCCAGACCTCCAAATCTTTGTCGTCTTCAATTTTGTTCCAGTTAATCGCCTGGACGCGAGTGAGTACGGTCATGCTTCGATTTCCTTCCGCGATGGCTTAGAGCGCACAGGACACACAGCCCTGAACTTCGGTACCTTCCAGCGCCATCTGCCGTATACGAATGTAATAAATAGTCTTAATGCCTTTGGTCCAGGCGTAGATCTGCGCTTTATTGATGTCGCGCGTGGTGGCGGTATCGCGGAAAAACAGCGTCAGCGACAGCCCCTGGTCGACGTGCTGCGTCGCGGCGGCATAGGTGTCGATAATCTTCTGCGGCCCAATCTCATAGGCATCCTGGTAATACTCGAGATTGTCATTGTTCATGTAAGGGGCAGGGTAGTAGACGCGACCAATCTTGCCCTCTTTACGAATTTCGATACGTGACACAATCGGGTGGATGCTAGACGTCGAGTGGTTGATATACGAAATCGAACCGGTCGGCGGAACTGCCTGCAAGTTCTGATTATAAATGCCGTGCGCCATCACGGATTCGCGCAGCGCCGCCCAATCTTGCTGAGTAGGGATGTGGATGCCAGCCTGTTCAAACAGCTCACGTGTGCGTGTTGTTGTGGATTCCCAGATTTGCTCGATGTACTTATCAAAATACTCACCCGTGGCGTATTTTGAGAGTTCAAAGCCTGAGAAGCGCTGGTTCCGCTCTATCGCTAACGCATTCGATGCCCGAATGGCGTGGAAAGCGACGGTGTAGAAATAAATGTTGGTGAAATCGATGGCTTCTTCTGTGCCGTAAAAAATACGCTCTTTCGCCAAATAGCCGTGCAGGTTCATCTGACCTAAACCAATCGCATGTGATTGGTCGTTGCCTTTTTCGATGGACGGCACAGAGCTGATGTGGCTCATATCGGAAACGGCGGTTAGCGCGCGGATTGCCATTTCAACCGTCTGGCCGAAATCGGGCGAGGCCATCGAATTGGCGATATTCATCGATCCGAGGTTACAGGAGATATCCTTGCCAATGTGGCTGTAGCCAAGATCGTCGTCGTACAGGCTTGCCTCGTTGACCTGCAAAATCTCAGAGCACAGGTTACTCATATTGATACGGCCGTGAATCGGGTTCGCGCGATTCACCGTATCCTCAAACATCATGTAGGGATAACCGGACTCGAACTGGATCTCAGCGAGGATCTGGAAGAATTCGCGCGCCTTAATTTGGGATTTACGGATGCGCTTGTCGTTGACCATCTCATGGTACTTTTCGGTGACGCTAATTTCTGACAGCGGCACGCCATACACCTGCTCGACATCATAGGGCGAGAACAGGTACATCACCTGATTATTCTTCGCCAACTGGAACGTGATATCGGGAATGACCACACCTAAAGACAGCGTCTTGATGCGGATTTTCTCATCGGCATTTTCCCGCTTGGTATCCAGAAAACGCAGAATATCGGGGTGGTGCGCATTGAGGTACACCGCTCCCGCACCCTGACGCGCTCCAAGCTGGTTGGCGTAGGAGAACGCATCTTCCAGCATTTTCATGATCGGAATGATGCCGGACGACTGGTTTTCGATACGTTTGATCGGCGCACCGGTTTCGCGGATGTTGCTGAGCATGAAGGCTACGCCGCCGCCGCGTTTTGAGAGCTGAAGCGCGGAGTTAATTGCTCGACCAATTGACTCCATATTGTCTTCAATGCGCAGCAGAAAGCAGGAGACCAGTTCGCCACGCTGCTTTTTACCGCAGTTGAGGAACGTGGGGGTGGCGGGCTGGAAGCGTCCGCTGATGATCTCATCGATCAGCGCGCTTGCGAGTGCGGTGTCCCCTTTGGCGAGGGTTAGCGCCACAAGACAGACGCGATCTTCGTAGCGCTCCAGATAGCGTTTGCCGTCAAAGGTTTTCAGCGTATAGCCGGTGTAGTATTTGAACGCACCCAGAAAGGTTTGAAAGCGGAACTTGTGAGCGTAGGCCTGCTGGAAAAGACTTTTGATGAAATCGAACTGATATTGATCCAGCACTTCCGCTTCGTAGTAGCCTTCTTCCACCAGATAACGCAGCTTTTCTTCCAGATTGTGGAAGAACACGGTGTTCTGGTTTACATGCTGTAGGAAATAACGGCGTGCCGCGAGCTTATCCATCTCGAACTGGATATTCCCCTCTGCGTCGTAGAGGTTAAGCATCGCGTTCAGCGCATGGTAGTCGAGTGAGTGGGCATCTGCGTCGGCCTTGGTTGCCTTTGCACTCACGTGGTCTGTTGTTGCCAAAATTCAGTTACTCCCTTACGCACGTTTGCAACGTCTTCTGCCGTGCCGAGCAATTCAAAGCGGTACAGGTAAGGCACCTGACATTTCTGCGCAATGATGTCGCCAGCGATGCAGTACGCTGCACCGAAATTGGTATTGCCTGCGGCAATCACGCCGCGCAGATAAGCGCGATTATGCGGATCGTTGAGAAAGATGATGACCTGACGCGGCACAGCCCCTTTCGTGCTGCCCCCGCCGTAGCTGGGGACAACCAGAATATAGGGGCGATCAACTTTCAATGCAGGCTGTTCTGTCGCTATCGGAATTCTCAGCGCTGGCAAGCCAACCCTGGAAATGAAGCGATGCGTGTTTTCCGACTGGCTGGAGAAATAGACCAGCGGGTTCATATTGCCCCCTTACTGCAATTGCAGGGCGGCGTTCAGAGTACTGATCTTATCCGGGCGGAAGCCGCTCCAATGATCGTCGGCCGTCATCACGACGGGTACCTGTTGATAGCCCAACGCTCTTACCTGCTGCAACGCCTGTTCATCTTCAGTTAAGTCCACCAGTTGATAGTGAATTCCTTGCTTATCCAGCGCACGGCATGTGGCGTTGCATTGAACACAATCTGGCTTAGTGAAAATAGTAATACGCATGATTCGTATTTACCCTTTGGCGTGAAAGAAGTATGTTGGAGCGGCTATCTTCAGGGCATGTGCACCCGAACCGATCCACTGGGTAGCGACTCCTTACGCGAGCGCCACACAAAGAATACTAGATGTGGGTGTTTTAAATTTCAACCACACAAGATATATGATTTTTAGTTGACCTTATACCCATTGACTCGAGCCCAGATGCAGCAAGGCTGTGAGAGAATGCAAGCAAAAAATGCAGAAAGAAATAAATGTGACGCGCATCATTTTTGACGAAATAGTGTGCGACAAAATGAAGGGTAATGTGGGAAAGACAAAAGCCAACATGACTAATCCAGCTTTCCTTTGGTAAAAGGTGGCTTCTTAGTAACGCTTTTTTATGCTGACTAAGAGACAGTTTCGTGCGCAATGATACCGGCATTTTCATGCTACTTCATCGCACGCGCCCGACGCAGGGCGCTCAAGCGCCGCCGCCCTGCGAACCCAGGCTTCCGGCTAAATTATGCCGCTGCGT
The DNA here is from genome assembly GCF_014946775.2 of Pectobacterium quasiaquaticum. Lineage (NCBI taxonomy): Bacteria > Pseudomonadati > Pseudomonadota > Gammaproteobacteria > Enterobacterales > Pectobacteriaceae > Pectobacterium > Pectobacterium quasiaquaticum. Next base: position 1,093,357 of record NZ_CP065177.1, read on the forward strand.
GGTTCCATCGGTGCCCATGCCCGCTTTTCGAGCCGCCAGTGACGCGTTCCCGACGCGGCACTGGCTTTCGCGACGTCCTGTCGCTCACTCGGCGGTCAAGCACACCGCTGCATAATTTTCACGCCGGATAACGGCAAAATCCTTGATGCCCTTATATTTGTGACTAAGAGATACACCCTATATGTATCGATTACAGAACGGGCAGGTTTCTGCCGTAATAGATTTCCTGCATTTCGTGATACAGCAGATCGGTAATTCTTTTCCGTTCAGCAGCGCTGAGCTCTTCTGGACTGACGTTGAACAGGTAGTGTTTCAGGTCGAAGTCTTTCAATAACATCTTGGTATGGAAGATATTTTCCTGATATACGTTCACGTCCATCATGTGATAGAGCGCTTTCATGTCCTCTGACATGAAGTTCTGAACCGAATTGATCTGGTGATCGATGAAATGCTTTATGCCGTTGACATCACGGGTAAATCCCCGCACGCGATAGTCGATAGTCACAATATCGGATTCAAGCTGGTGGATGAGGTAGTTCAGCGCTTTCAGCGGTGAAATCACGCCGCAGGTAGAAACTTCAATATCTGCGCGGAAGGTACAGAGTCCGCCTTCCGGGTGGCTTTCCGGATAGGTATGGACACAGATATGGCTTTTATCCAGATGGGCAACGACGGAGTTAGGCAACGGTCCCGGGTGTTCTGAGGTATCGACATCTCGTGGATCGATGGGTTCTTCGCTGACCAGAATGGTCACGCTGGCGCCTTGTGGGTCATAGTCCTGACGGGCGATGTTAAGGACGTTGGCACCAATAATTGAGCAGGTTTCAGTGAGGATTTCTGTTAAACGGTTAGCGTTATATTGTTCGTCGATATAGGCGATATAAGCATCGCGATCGTCGGCCGTTTTGGTGTAACAGATATCGTAGATACAAAAACTCAGGCTTTTCGTTAGGTTGTTAAAGCCGTGTAGCTTCAGCTTGTGCAATTTACGTCACCCCCTTATGGCTGTGTGATTCCCTAAGTAATGGATTATTGGGCATTTTGTAACGCGCTCAACAGATACTGTGGCAGGGCAAAGCTGCCGATGTGAACATCAGGCGTGTAATAGCGACAAGCGATAGCGGATTGCGCAAAACGCTGGCGCAGCGTGGTGGCCTCTATCTGGCGCAGCGCAGGGTTATTGCTGGCCCAGGCAAACGTCATAATGCCGCCGTAATAAGTCGGGATCGCTGCCTGATAAAAGCTGACATCTTTGAAATAGTGGCTGAGTTTTTTATGGCTGCCGACGGCTTCATCCTGTTGCAGGAAGCACACCCCATTCTGCGCGACGAAAATCCCGCCTTCGTTCAGGCAGCGGGCGCAGCCCTGATAGAAATCGGAGGTGAACAGGCTTTCACCTGGGCCGATGGGGTCGGTGCAATCGGAAATAATGACGTCAAATTTTTCGTTGCACTGTCTGACAAAGTTAACGCCGTCATCAATCACCAGATTAAAACGCGGGTCGTCATAGCTACCGGCGCTGTGATTGGGCAGATATTGGCGACAAAATTCCACCACGCCTGCATCGATTTCTACCATCATGATATGTTCGACGCCGCGGTGCCGACTGACTTCCCGTAGCATACCGCCATCGCCGCCACCGATGATCAGTACGCGTTTGGCGCTGCCGTGTGACAGAAGGGGAACGTGGGTGAGCATTTCGTGATAGATGAATTCATCGCGTTCGGTGGTTTGCACCACGCCGTCAAGCGCCATCACGCGACCTAATGCGTCGTTTTCAAAGATGATGAGATCTTGATGATCGGTCTTTTCGTGATACAGCACGCGATCAACCGAAAAGTACTGGCCAAAGTTGGCATGCAGGGTTTCATACCACATTTCTTTCTGGGACATGTTAGGGCTTCCTCCGCGATAACAGCCATGAAAATTGGCGCGCCATCATAGCTGACTCTTTTGCCGCTTGCACGGTCAAATTTCAGTCAGCACAGAGGAGGGGGGAACTATTGTGCGTAGGAGAGCAGACCCAGTGAATTACGTGCCAGAGACTGACATTTCTTTGGTGTCGGGATAGCGATTTTACTCAGATCGCGATAGCTGTCTTCACCCATCGCCGTCATGTCATACGCGCTGTAATTACTGAGATCCCAGCGGTTTTGCTGAGCAAAAGCGACCAGCGTCCGACGAATCTGTTCATTCGGCAGATCTTGATAACCACAGTGGTTTTTCAGATAAACAAAGATCGCGGTCAGATCGGCCAGATCTTCCGCTTCAAATTCATTCAGCGCCTTGCTGGCGGAAGAGAAGCTCATCAGGCTTAGCAGGAGCAGAGCCAGCGCAGAGTTTTTCATGGTTGAACCTGTTCCAAATGTTGTCAGATGACGTTATCACAGATATCCCATGAGGTTCCAAGTTTTCTTACGGGAAACATCTGATATCCCCGTCATTCTTCAAGCTGCATGTGCGTTGGCAATACTCGGCTCATCTCTGAGCCTCGCCCTGAAGGGTCGCCGCAAGCGGCGCTCAAATCGGCTAAGCCGATTTGTCCTCGCTCACCCCAGTCACTTACTTATGTAAGCTCCTGGGGATGAATGAGAGACATCCTGTCTCTCACCAGAGGCCAGCCACTGGCTGGTCAAATTCGTTCCTGACGAATTTGTCGCTGTGTCGCCGCCTGCTTGCAACTCGAATTATTTAGGGGATTGCGATAAAAAATGAATGGCGAAAAGGCGGAAAACTCATAATTGCAATCGATTGAAATGATTGGTTTTTATTTTGTTGATAGTCGGCGATGGCAATCGCCTCAGGTTAATCGCAGGATTAAAGCCCATTTATCGCTGTTTGATACGATGACGCCGCCGTTAGCCTCTGTTATTAATAACAGCGATCTCATCTAATACAGTTTTTATTCTATGATCTCCGGTGTCTGGCGCGTCAGTAGTTGGTTGTTGGCGGGACTGTTGCTGCTTCCTTTAGCAACGGTTTTTTATCAGGCTTTTTTTGCCGATGGGATGGGATTTACCCAACTGTGGCAAATCGGGTTACCCACCTATCTGATACATTCAGCGGTCATCGTGATTGGCACGCTTTTCTTCAGTTTACTGTTTGGGTTGCCTTCCGCCTGGTTTATCGCTATGTACCGTTTTCCCGGTCATCGCGTACTGCAATGGGCGCTTTGCCTGCCGCTTGCGATGCCCGCGTTCCTGCTCGCCTACCTTTATACCGATGTGTTGCGGCATCTGTCCCAGTTGTTGAAGGAAGGCGGGCTGCAGATAGCCTCGTCATGGGGGGAATCCCACATCGCTGGGCTACCCGTTTCGCTGGGCTGCATCAGTCTGGTGCTAGCGCTGGTACTTTATCCCTATATTTACCTGCTGGTGCGTGAAGCGCTGGCGAAACAGCCTGCCAGCTTGATTCATTCGGCTCGATTACTGAATCAAACACGTACCCAGGTTTTACGCCGCTTATGTTTACCTATTGCATGGCCTGCGATTGCCTGCGGTAGTGCGCTAGTGGTGGTCGAAACGCTGGGCGATTATGGCGCGGCGTCTTATCTTGATACCCCAACGATGACAACGCAGGTGCTGGATATCTGGCAGAAGCAGGGCGATATCGGTGCGGCGGCACGCGTTGGCGTATTGATTTTGCCTGCGATCTTCCCCTTGATGTTTCTGGTTAATGTCTGGCGTCGCAAGCAGAGAATTTATCAAGCTCAAGCCAATCCTTCTCAGGTGGTTCCGCCTGTGTTGAGCGGGTGGCGCAGTAAGGTGGTTCGCAGTTACTGCTGGGGCATCGTTTGTCTGTCGTTTCTGTTCCCGGTGCTATATCTACTCTTTCTGGCGCTTCGACACATGATGTCGGTATGGGATATGGCGTTCCTCCATGCAGTGATGAATAGCCTGTTAGCATCAGCCATCGCGACTATCATCATTACGCTAATGGCGCTGTCGTTTATCTTCTATACGCGCACGGCTGGGATATTTGCCAATCAGACACCAGTTCGGCTAGTCAGCCTGAGTTTTGCCTTGCCCGGCGCGGTACTGGCCGTCGGACTGTTTACCTTGCTGTCGCTGGTGGACAGCGGAATTAATCTATTTGCCAACGTGGCGGGGTTACCTCCCGCGGAGGCTTTGCTAGCGGGATCGCTGTTTATTCTCATCCTCGCCTATAGCGTTAAATTTGGGCGTCTGATGCTGGACAGCCTTGAGCGCAGTATGGAAGCCATTCCGCGTTCGCTGGACAGCGCGAGCCTTGTACTGGGGGCTTCCCCGCTCAGCCGCTGGTCACGCCTGCATATCCCGCTGTTGCGCCGCAGCCTGTTTATCGGGGCGCTGCTGATTTTTACGGAAAGTATGAAAGAGCTGAATGTTTCGCTACTGCTACGCCCTTTCGGGATTGATACGTTGGCAACGTATGTTTTCCGCCTTACGGCGGATGAGCAGATTGCGTCATTTGCCTTTCCTGCGCTTGTGCTAGTGCTGGTGGGGCTAATCCCTGTTTTCTGGCTGAATCGCGCACTGAATATAAAAGGATAATGACATGGCCGCGCCGATAGATATTCTGAGCGTTCAGGCGGTAAGTTGTACGTTGCAGCAGTCTCCCGTGTTGGAGAACATCTCATTTGCCGTGCGTGATGATGAGACGATCTGCCTGTTGGGGCGAAACGGCTGTGGTAAAACGGCGCTATTACAGGTGATTGCGGGCCTGCTGCCGATTACTCAGGGCAAGATTTTGCTGGAAGGTGAACCCGTCAGCTCGCCGCAAGAGTACGTCCTACCCGAGCTGCGTCAGGTTGGCCTGATTTTTCAGGACTACGCGCTCTTTCCGCATCTGACGGTGGAAGGCAATATTGCGTTTGGTTTATATGGCCGCTCGGACAGCGAGGTAAAGCCAATCTGTGCGGAGATGCTGACGCTCTTGCAACTGGATGATGTCGCCGCGCGCTATCCACACGAGCTATCCAATGAACAGCAGCAGCGTTTGGCGATTGCCCGGGCGCTGGCCTGTGAGCCGAAACTGCTGTTGTTGGATGAACCTTTCCCGGGTCTGGACAGCCAGACTCGCTACTGCCTGATCACCGAATTACGGCAGGTTCTCAAACAGCGTCATGTTGCCGCGGTTTTCGCTACGCACAGCCGAGAGGAGGCCTTTGCCTGCGCCGACCATCTGATTTTGCTGGATGAAGGGAAGATTATGCAGCAGGGCTATCCCTCCGAGCTGTACCATCGACCGAATAGCCGCTTTGTGGCTGATTTTATGGGGAATACGAACTATTTACCTGTGAAAATTATGAGCGACCATCAATGGCAAAGCCCATTGGGCGATCATCAGGCGACCCATCCGCTCAATCAGCCGATGGATTCACAATGCGACTGGATGGTGCGTCCGGCAGACGTGGCGTTGGCGCTCGATCCCGATGGTCCGGCGTCGATCGAAGATAGGCTATTTATGGGCACATCAAACTTGTATCGGGTGAAGATGGGAGAGCTGCTGCTGCTGGTGCAGACTGGCAACTGGTTTGAACCGGGGCAGCAGGTGCGTTTAAGCATTAAGACGGATCCGCCAGTCTTGTATCCTGCTTTACCCGCCGTCAGCAGTTCGGCTGACGGCCCTGAAACGAAATGATTATGCCTTTGTGTGCAGGTCTGACGCAGGCATGAGCCAGGTGCTATTGTGCTTTTCAAACCCTCATTTCGGGTCGTCATCCACCGCCAGCGGCGCGGCCCCAATGACGTTTTCGCCAACAGCCCAATGAACTGTTGACTGGAAAGCGGGACATTCACTTTGTAGCAAACATCCACCAGTGGTGTACGCATGGTGTCTCTTTCATGGTGTGGTTTCTGATATACTTCGCGCGCTTGGGCATTGCCTAGGCTGATTCAAACGTCAGCATTGGCGCATCATCGATAATGAGTCTGTCATTTTTCCGATGGTGCTGAATACCTTACTTCAAAGAGTTATCAGTATGATGAAACATACCGTGGAAGTCATGATTTCTGAACAGGAAGTGATGGCGCGGGTTACCGAACTGGGGCAACAGATCAGCGAGCACTACCGTGATAGCGGCAGCGATATGGTACTGGTGGGGCTATTGCGCGGATCGTTTATCTTTATGGCCGATCTATGTCGGGCGATCGATGTCCCTCACGAAGTGGATTTCATGACGGCATCCAGCTATGGCAGCGGTATGAACAGTACGCGCGATGTTAAGATCCTGAAAGATCTGGATGAGGATATTCGCGGCAAAGACGTATTGATCGTTGAAGATATTATCGACTCGGGCAATACGCTGAGCAGGGTGCGGGAAATTCTGCAACTGCGCGAGCCGAAATCACTGGCTATCTGTACGTTGCTGGATAAACCAGAGCGCCGTGAAGTGGCGGTGAAAGTCGAGTGGGTTGGATTCTCGATCCCTGATGAGTTTGTTGTGGGTTACGGTATCGACTATGCCCAGCACTATCGTCATTTACCTTACGTCGGCAAGGTGGTTCCGCAGGAATAGCGTACAAGATAAGGCTGATGCCGTGAGCGACGCCCAGCGAGTGGGCGTCAGACGGCGTATCAAGGCAGGGAAGAAATCGCGCGGCGATAACGCTGTTCCAGCGTCTCCCGGTTGGTCGCGGTCACTTCCAGATCGCGCAGACGGCCATCCTGAATACCGTAAACCCAACCGTGGATCGTGACCTTCTGACCACGCTTCCAGGCAGACTGCATGATGGTGGAGTGGCCGAGGTTATAAACCTGCTCGACAACGTTGATTTCACAGAGCGTATTCAGCCGCTGTTCGGGAGGCAATTCCCCCAGCAGCGAACTATGCTTGTACCACAAATCACGGATATGCAGCAGCCAGTTGTTAATCAAACCCAGTTCTGGGTTTTCCACCGCAGCCTGAACACCGCCGCAGCCGTAGTGGCCGCAGATAATAATATGTTCGACTTCGAGAACTTCGACGGCATATTGCACGACAGACAGGCAATTGAGGTCGGTATGAATAACCAGATTGGCGACGTTGCGGTGAACAAACAGTTCACCAGGCTCAAGGCTGGTCAGACTTTCCGCAGGTACGCGACTGTCCGAGCATCCAATCCATAGAAAACGGGGTCGTTGTGCCTGCGCCAGACGTTCAAAATAGCCAGGATCCTCTTCCACCATCGTTTTAGACCAAAGCTGGTTGTTCGCGATGAGCGTTTCAATTTCTTTCATGAAAGTAAATGACCTGTAACAAACAAGGGGCAGTGAGGAGTAATATAAGGCAACATGCGTCGTTTGAAAAACGATAGTTTATACTCGTCATACTTCAAGTTGCATGTGCGTTGGCTGCGTTCACTCACCCGAATCACTTACTTGAGTAAGCTCATCGGGCTTCCTTCTCTTGCCGCCTTCCTGAAACTTGAATTATTTAGAGTATATATTTGTCACACTTTGAATCTGTAGAACTCACTGATAATAAGGCAATCCATTTCTTATGACATATGCACTGGAACTGGCGCAACTAACCAAAACCTATTCGGGAGGCGTCCAGGCGCTACGGGGGATCGACCTGAACGTGGAAGCGGGGGATTTCTATGCGCTTCTGGGGCCAAATGGCGCGGGAAAATCGACCACGATTGGGATTATCAGCTCGCTGGTGAATAAAACGGCCGGTAAAGTTCGCGTCTTCGGCTATGACCTTGAGCTGGACAAAGTGAATGCGAAACGCCAACTGGGGTTGGTCCCGCAGGAATTTAACTTCAATCCTTTCGAAACGGTATTACAGATTGTGGTTAATCAGGCTGGCTATTATGGCGTGAAACGTCAGGATGCGTTGCAGCGTGCCGAAAAATACCTGAAACAGCTGGATCTGTGGGAGAAACGCAATGAAAAGGCGATGATGTTGTCCGGCGGGATGAAGCGTCGTCTGATGATTGCACGTGCGTTAATGCATGAGCCTAAGCTGCTGATTCTTGATGAACCGACCGCCGGTGTAGATATCGAATTACGTCGTTCCATGTGGGGCTTTTTGAAGGAGCTGAACGCGCAGGGCACCACGATTATCCTGACAACGCACTATCTGGAAGAAGCAGAAATGCTGTGCCGCAACATCGGGATCATTCAGCGGGGTGAGCTGGTGGAAAATACGTCGATGAAGCAGTTGCTTGCTCAGTTGAAGTCCGAAACGTTTATTTTCGATCTGGCGGCGAAAAGCCCGCTGCCACAGCTGGAAGGCTATGTGTTCCGCCTGGTGGATACGTCAACGCTGGAAGTAGATGTGATGCGTGAGCAAGGTTTGAACGCGTTATTCAGCCAGCTCAGTGCACAGGGGATAACGATATTAAGTATGCGTAATAAAGCGAACCGGTTGGAAGAGCTGTTTGTCACCTTGGTTAATGGGGACGGGGCGAACGGTAAGGGAGAAAAGGCATGATGCATTTGTATTGGGTAGCGCTACAGAGTATTTGGGTGAAAGAAGTCACTCGATTTGGGCGTATCTGGATTCAGACGCTGGTGCCGCCAGTGATCACCATGACGCTGTATTTCATTATTTTCGGTAACCTGATCGGCTCACGTATTGGTGATATGCATGGTTTTACCTACATGCAGTTTATCGTTCCGGGCCTGATCATGATGGCGGTCATTACCAACGCCTATGCTAACGTCGCTTCTTCCTTTTTCAGCGCCAAGTTTCAACGCAATATTGAAGAACTGCTGGTCGCGCCAGTACCGACTCACGTGATCATTGCGGGCTATGTTGGTGGAGGGATTGCTCGTGGCCTGTGCGTCGGGGTACTGGTGACTGCCGTATCGCTGCTCTTCGTCCCGCTGCATGTTCATGCCTGGTGGATCATTGTTCTGACACTGTTGCTGACGGCGACGCTGTTCTCGTTGGCGGGCTTATTGAATGCGGTGTTTGCAAAAACCTTTGATGATATCAGCCTGATTCCGACATTTGTGTTAACGCCGCTGACCTATCTGGGTGGGGTGTTTTACTCGCTGACGCTGCTGCCGCCGTTCTGGCAGGCCGTTTCCAAGCTGAACCCAGTGGTGTACATGATCAGCGGCTTCCGCTATGGCTTCCTAGGTATTCAGGATGTACCGCTGCTGTTCACAATGTCAGTGCTGATTGCCTTTATCGTGGTGTTTTATCTGCTGGTCTGGTGGTTGATTGAACGCGGTCGCGGGTTACGGACGTAGTATGTGAATGAGAAGGCGGTGGTAACACCGCCTTTTGCTTATCTAAAGCGATCAGGCAACCTGAACCGGAATCGCTTTTGCCTGACGTTGCAGCTCGTTATCGCCAGAGAAATAGGCAACCTTCGGGCTGTGACTTCTGGCCTGTTCGTCGGACATCTGCACGTAAGAGCAGATAATCAGTTTGTCGCCCACGCAAGCAAGGCGAGCGGCAGCACCGTTCACAGAGATAATGCGTGAGCCTCTTTCGCCAGAAATGGCGTAGGTCGAGAAACGCTGACCGTTATCAACGTTGTAGATATCAATCGCTTCGTATTCCAGAATGCCGGCAGCATCCATAAAATCCTGATCGATGGCGCAAGAGCCTTCATAATGCAAGTCAGCCTGAGTTACTTTGACCCGGTGCAGCTTGCCTTGCAGCATGGTACGTATCATCGCTTTGTTACCTCGGTTCATACAGTCAAATCGACCTGGTGGTTATCAATCAATCTGGCCTTGCCTAACCAGGCAGCCATCAAAATCACTGCACGCGTGCTGGCCGCGCTCAGCGGTTGCAGCGTATCTGCATCGCGGATAAACAGTTCATCAGGCGTAAAGCCCGCTTTACGCAGCTTGTCTGCCGCCTTTTCCAGCAAGGTGTCTATCTGGCGATCGCCGTTGTCCAACTGTGTCGCCATGTCCATCATCACCTGATAAACATACGGCGCCCGCTGGCGTTCTTCCGCACTGAGATAGCCATTGCGCGAACTCAATGCTAAACCGTCTTTGGCACGCACGGTAGGGACACCAATAATATCAATGTCATAGCCCATATCGCGGACAAGCTGCCGAATCAGCGCTAGCTGCTGGTAATCTTTCTCACCGAAGCAGGCGACATCCGGTTGTACCATATTGAACAACTTACTGACGATGGTCGCAACGCCCCGAAAATGACCGGGACGGCTGGCACCTTCCAACATGGAAGACAGGCCGGGCACATCGACAAACGTTTGCGACTCCAGTCCATTGGGGTATATCACATCCGGGCTCGGTGCGAAAACCAGATCGGCACCGCGGCGATTCAATTTCTCGCAGTCTTCCTGTAACGTCCGGGGGTAGCGGGCTAAATCATCTGGCCGCTCAAACTGCATAGGATTGACAAAAACGCTGACAATAACGATATCGGCACGCGCTCTGGCTTCATCGACCAGCGTCATGTGCCCGTCATGCAAATTACCCATAGTGGGAACTAAAGCAATGCGTTTCCCTTCCTGACGCCAGCGACGAACCTCGCGGCGCAGCAGCAGAGGGGTTTCGATTATTAACACACTCGTACTCCTAAAAAATATACCCGTCATCCTTCAAGCTGCATGTGCGTTGGCTACGATACTCGGCCCACTTGCGTGGACCTCGGCCCGTAGGGGCCGCTGCAAGCAGCGTTCAAACCTGCCTCTGGCAGATTTGTCACTCACCCGAATCACTTACTCAAGTAAGCTCATCGGGATTCTTTCTCTTGCCGCGTTACGAGGACCATAAATGAGCCTCGCCCTAAAGGGGCCAACGCTTTGCGTTGTTCAAAACGTTAACGTTTTGTCCTGCAACTCGAATTATTTAGGGTATAAGCCCGATTAACGGAATGCTCGTTTTTTAATGAAATGACTGTTCTTAATGAAACGAATGTTCTTCGGCCGGGTAAATACCCTGTTCGACTTCTTGTGCATACAAACGCACTGCCGCGCGGATATCACCACCGCTTTGCGCCAGAAAATTCTTGGCAAACTTAGGTGTGTTGTCGCCGGTAATGCCGAAAGCATCATGCATGACAAGAATCTGTCCATCGGTCACATTGCCTGCGCCAATACCGATCACCGGAATCGACAGGGCATCTGTTACGCGCTTGGCCAGTGCGACAGGCACACATTCCAGCACGAGCAGCTGCGCTCCAGCTTCTTCAAGCGCAAGGGCATCGGCCAGCAGTTGATTGGCATCGCTTTCGCTCCGGCCCTGAATTTTATAGCCGCCGAAGATGTTAACGGACTGCGGCGTCAGACCCAGATGACCGCACACCGGCACTGCACGTTCAGTCAGCATTTTTACCGTCGGGGCAAGCCAGCTTCCGCCTTCCAGCTTCACCATATTCGCACCGGCACGCATCAGTTCTGCGGCCTGGCTGAACGTTTGTTCTGGCGTGGCATAGGTCATAAAAGGCATATCGGAGAGAACCAGCGCCAGCGGTGCGCCACGGCGGACACACTGCGTGTGGTAAACGATATCGTGTGTGGTCACGGGCAATGTGGAATCGTGACCCTGCACGGTCATTCCCAGTGAGTCACCCACCAGCATCACGCGGATGCCTTGCTCGAAAAACAAGCGAGAGAAACTGGCGTCGTAAGCGGTAATCGTAGCGAATTTTCGCTGCTCTTGTTTCCATTGGCGCAAGTGGGAGATAGTCGTCGGTTTCATGACGGTCTTCCTATGTCAATAGGGCGAAGAATTGAGGGGGACATTCTAATGTAAGCCGACGTGTAGCGATACACCCGTCGCGCTTCAAGTTGTAGATGGGGGGGAATTATTCGCGGTCGACTGTTCCAGTTAGCTTCGCGTTATCACATGGTTCAGCATCCCACTCTTTATTATCCCATAAGGTCAGACCGTTGCGGTCGACATGGGTTAACCGCTGGGCGAGGGGTTCGCCGTCGGGGAATGCCAGTTCAGGGGCGATTTCTGCGAGCGGGTAGAGCATGAATTCGCGATTCTTCATGTCGTAATGCGGCACGGTCAGACGCTCGGTCTGGATAACGACATCGCCGAACAGCAGAATGTCCAGATCCAACGTGCGTGGACCCCAGCGATGTTCCTTGCGTTCGCGGCCTTGTTCCCGCTCGATGGCCTGTGTGTGGTCCAGCAGCGATTCTGCCGCTAATGCGGTTTCCAGTTCAACAACGGCATTGAGGTAGTCTGGCTGATCCTGCGGGCCAAGCGGGCGGCTACGATAAAACGAGGAGCAGCAAACGACGCGCGTATGTGGAATCGCATCTAGCGCAGACAATGCCGCGCGCACCTGTTGCAAAGGCTGGGCAAGATTGCTGCCCAGCGCCAGATACACGCGCGTCATTAGGCTGGATCTCGACGTGCTGTTGTCGGTTTACGCGGTCGACGAGGGCGGGAACGACGATGTGGCGTCGGGCCGTCATCCAGCGATTTCAGCATGTTTTGCTGACGTGGCGGTGCGGCAACCTGGAATTCTCCCCACCACTGAGCCAGGCGCAGCAGCTCCTGATGGTTTTCGATTTCGGCACGCAGGCAAAGCAGGTCATACGCGGCGCGGAATTTAGGGTGTTCCATCAGCTTATAAGCGCGTTTACCCTGACGACGCGACAGACGCATTTGTAACTGCCAGATATCACGGACTAAAGACGTAATGCGCTTAGGAATTGCCAGAGAACGGCACTGCTCATCCAGTATATCGTTCATCGCCAGCGAGAAGGCATCGAGGTAGGCCAGTCCGCTTTCCTGAGCCAATTTTTGTGCATGTTCAATCAGCGGATACCACAGCATGGCGGAAAACAAAAACGCTGGATTGACTCGCATATCATTTTGCAGGCGCTGATCGGTATTTTTCAGCACCTGTGCAACCATGCGCTCCAATGTGGAATCGCCGTTTGGTGTGAAGTAGCGACTCAGCAGCGGGAAAAGCGGCTGGAACAGCTGGTATTCACACAGCATTTTATAGGTTGGATAGCCATAGCCCGATTGAAGTAGCTTCAGCGACTCTTCAAACATGCGCGCCGCAGGAATATCGTGCAGCAATGAGGCCAGACGAGGAATCGGCTCAGCGGTTTCCGGGCTGACCGTCATGTTCAGCTTGGCGGCGAAACGGACGGCGCGCAGCATACGCACCGGGTCTTCACGGTAGCGTGTTTCGGGATCGCCAATCATACGGATGACGCCCTGACGCAGATCGTTCAGGCCATCGGTATAGTCACGTACGCTGAAATCAGAAATGCTGTAGTAGAGGCTGTTGATCGAGAAATCGCGGCGTTGGGCGTCTTCTTCAACGGAACCAAAAATATTGTCGCGTAACAGCATGCCGCTTTGGGCCTGCTGAGAGGAGTTTTTGACTTCTTGCTGTTCCTGATGCTGTTCGTGGTGACCACGGAACGTGGCAACTTCAATCACCTCTGGCCCGAACATGATGTGGGCGAGACGGAAACGACGCCCGACCAAACGACAGTTACGGAATAGCTTGCGCACTTGTTCGGGGGTGGCGTTAGTGGTGATATCAAAATCTTTCGGCTTTTTGCCCAGAAGCAGGTCGCGTACGCCGCCGCCAACCAGATAAGCCTCGTAGCCCGCTTTGTTCAGGCGATAAAGTACTTTCAGCGCGTTATCGCTGATATCGCTGCGTGAAATAGTATGTTGGTCACGCGGAATCACCGTCAGATGCTGGCGCGGTTCCTCTGATTCGACCATTTCGTTCTCACGATTCAGTACCTTACGACAAAAATTAGCAACTCGGGAAAAGATAATACACCTCGATAGTGATGGATAAATCAACGGCACAGCAAAAAATTTCTGGGAAACGTTTTTGACATCGACCCAGTGACGGCCTGCAAATGTGACGGCCAAAGAGAGTGCGTCACTAAAAATAGCGGCTAATCATAGCTCACCAATGCTCCTTTGAGAATGCCGATGTGATCGCGGACGGGTTTATTGCCGCCTGTAACGGAACAACATCAAGGGACCAGTGCGCGACAGACCAGGCCAGAAGTGCAGAAAGCGTCATCTCCTGACCATTCTCCGGCAGCGGTTGGTTCAAGAACTGCAGTGCAGCCAGCAGCACGGGACGCGGATCGCTATTCGGCAGCGCTGGTGCATGATTCTGCTTGGAAAGTTTATTGCCCTCGGTATTCAGCACCAGCGGCAGATGAACATAGGTAGGGATCGCGTAGCCCAATTGCTGATAGAGCGAAATTTGTCGCACTGTCGGCTCGATAAGATCGGCACCGCGCACGATCTCCGTAATCCCCTGATCGTTATCGTCGATCACGACGGCCAGATTATAGGCAAACAGCCCATCGCGGCGGTGGATAATAAAATCTTCCTGCGCGAGTGCCGTGTCGGCATACAGCTCGCCACGCAATTTATCGTGAAAGTGAAATACCGGCGTTGTCTGGCGCAGGCGTAGCGCGGCGTTATCGGAGGGCAGGTTACGCGTCCGGCAATAACCGTCATAGTGTCCACCTAGCTGCTGAATACGGTTACGCGTACAGGTGCAGTAGTAGCTAATGCCTTGCTGTTGAAGTTGCCGAAGAATCTCGCGGTAACGCGCATGCCGCTGCGACTGGTAAATCACCTCGCCGTCCCAATACAGGCCGTAATGTTCTAATTGTGCAAGGATACGGGAGGCAGCGCCGAGAATTTCCCGTGGCGGGTCGATGTCTTCAATGCGTACCAGCCAGCGCCCTTGTTGGGAACGCGCTTGCAGATAACTACCGAGTGCAGCGATCAGTGAGCCAAAATGCAGGTCACCAGAAGGAGAGGGGGCAAAACGCCCGACATAACGATGTGTTTTGGTGAAAGCAGTTGTTCCAGACATAAGAGGTTGATGCTATCTCGTCAGCGCTTTATCCAGACAGAAGATAGAGTGATGAACATCATTCATCAGCGGTAGCATTCCTGGAGTCGGCCCCCGCGACGGGCAGGAGCCGATTCTGGACAGGAAAATTAGCCTGCCATTTGCTTTTCGCGTATCTCTGCCAGCGTTTTGCAGTCGATACACAGATCGGCGGTCGGACGTGCTTCCAGACGGCGGATGCCAATCTCGACGCCACAGGATTCACAGAATCCGAAATCCTCATCTTCGATTTTCACCAGCGTTTTGGCGATTTTCTTGATCAGCTTGCGCTCACGGTCACGGTTACGCAGTTCGAGACTGAACTCTTCTTCCTGCGCTGCGCGATCCACGGGATCCGGGAAATTAGCGGCTTCATCGCGCATGTGCGATACCGTACGATCCACTTCATCCATGAGTTGGTTGCGCCATGCTTCAAGAATACGTTTGAAATGAGCCAACTGAGCGTCGTTCATATACTCTTCGCCCGGCTTCTCCTGGTACGGCTCTACTCCGGCAATTGCGAGAATGCTCAGAGAAGATGTCTTACGGTTTTGCCCTTCTTGCATGTTGCTTCTCCTACATAACACGACACGCATAATACCCTTTTATGCAGTGAAATTGCGGCGTTGTTGGCCATAACTTCAGCTATCTGGGTATATCGGCCCCCAAGGGGGGAAAAAACAGGCCGCTATAAATAGCAGATGAAGATGGGGTTGGCAATGCTTCCTGACACCGGCCTGATAAAGTGTGAGGAACAACCTGCTTACATTAAATAATAAACAATGTGTTACGCCTTTGGTGGTACGTTCGGCGTGTTATGCAATGCTTGTACATCATCCCAACAACGGTAGCTTATGCGTCAATTGAATACCATCAGGGCATAATGTGGAGCCGTAACATAAAATTTCAACCCCAGCCAGCTGTGCTTCGATAAATAATTCCGCATAGCGTGAATCAATATGCCGAGCGGGAGAAACCTGCTGGATCCCTGAATGGAGCACGGCGAAAAAAAGGACTGCACGTTTTCCATTGGAAACCATCTGTTGCAGCTCACGCAGATGCTTTTGCCCTCTGAGTGTAACCGCATCCGGAAAGTAACCACATTCATGTTGCAATAATGTGACGGATTTCACCTCAATATAGCAGTCAATCCTGTCCTGCGCCTGTAAAAGCAGGTCGACTCGGCTATTTTCCGTACCGTATTTTACTTCCGTTTTTACGTTCGGGTAACCTGCTAGCTCTTCTATACGATTTTCCAATAAGGCTTCGTACAATAATGTGTTGGCACGCAGAGTATTGACACAAATCCAGTGATTTTGTTGCGTTTCAGTTAGTTCCCAGCTCTGGGCATACTTACGCTTAGGGTTATCCGATGTGGAGTACCAGACGGTATCGCCGGGCATGGCGCAGCCCGTCATCGCACCGGTATTGGCACAGTGCAGCGTGAGCGTCTCGCCTTCCGGGGTCACGACATCGGCCAAAAAGCGTTTGTAACGTTTAATCAATCGGGCAGGTTGTAAACGTGGGGTATAGTTCATGCGTATCCTGTTTTTTGTTTATCCACTCGACTACTTATTTAATAAATGACCAGCTTTCCAGCTGTTGATAGCGGGTTTTGCCGTTGTCGAAAAGTGACTCGTAAAGCGAAAAGTGCGTCATGTCGACCTGCCAGCTAAAGGTGGCGGGGGGAATCGCAACGGGGCGAGTCGCGCCGCGCAATAGCGTAATGTGCGGGTGAAACGGCAAGGCCGTTTGATAGCAGCCGTTGCGCGCGGCCTGAGAACGCAGCAGTTCCGCCAACTGTAACAGCCCACGCGGTGCACGGCGGCAGCCCAGCCAGACCACGCCAGGGCGCGGCCAGTGTCCGGCGTCATTCAGCGTAAGGGAAAAGGCGGGTTGGTGGATACGGCTCGCCAGCGTTTGCAAAACCTGCGCTTTTTGCTTGCTGACATCGCCTAAAAACGCCAGCGTCAGATGAAGATTGACCGCCGCGACCGGACGACCGGCTTCCAGAGGGAAGTGCTCGGCACGCCAGCGGAGAATCTCTTGCTGTGTAGTTTCCGGTAGTGATAAGGCAAAAAACAGGCGGCGTGTGGCTGGCATGGCGATCTCTCTGTTCTGATTCCATCAGATGCTACATTCATCCAGATGCTACAATGCTCGCCGCTGAAAGTTAACTTTATACGGAGATGTCTGTGATTTTACCGCCCGTCAGCGCCGTGCTGGATGATGTCATAACGGCGCTACATACCGCGCCTCAGGTGCTGCTTAATGCGCCAACAGGGGCGGGGAAATCGACCTGGCTGCCGTTGCAATTGCTGCAACAGGGCAATGTGGACGGGCGCATCATCATGCTGGAGCCGCGTCGTTTGGCGGCGAAAAGCGTGGCCTGGCGGCTAGCGCAGCAGCTCGGTGAGGAACCGGGACAGACGATAGGTTATCGCATGCGGTCGGAAAGCCGCGTGAGTGACGCAACGAAGCTGGAAGTCGTCACCGAAGGGATGCTGACCCGCCTGCTGCAACAAGATGCGGAACTGCAAGGCGTGGCGCTGATCATCCTTGATGAATTTCACGAGCGCAGCGTGCAGGCCGATTTGGCATTGGCGCTGTTGCTCGATGTGCAACAAGGGCTGCGTGAAGACTTAAAACTGCTGATTATGTCCGCCACGCTCGACAATGCACGGCTGGCGACGCTGCTGCCGGAAGCCGTCTGCGTGGTTTCCGAAGGTCGCAGCTATCCAGTTGAGCGGTGTTATGCGCCGCTGAATAATCAGGAGCGTTTAGAAGAAGGCGTTGCGCGACAGGTACGGCGTTTGCTCAGTGAAGAAGCTGGTTCGCTGCTGCTGTTTTTACCCGGCGTCGCGGAGATTCGCCGTGTGCAGGCGCTGCTGGAAAATAGCGTGTCGAGCGAGACAGATCTTTGTCCTTTATATGGTGCATTGACGCTGGCGGAGCAGCAAAAGGCGATTCTGCCCGCGGAACCGGGCCGTCGTAAGGTGGTGTTAGCCACCAATATTGCTGAAACCAGCCTGACGATTGAAGGGATCCGGCTGGTGATGGATAGCGGCCTTGAGCGTGTAGCCAGCTTTGATGTGAAAAGCGGCGTCACGCGACTGGTGACGCAGCGAATCAGTCAGGCATCGATGGTGCAGCGCGCCGGACGTGCCGGACGTTTGAGCCCCGGTATTTGCTGGCATCTGTGCTCACGTGAACAGGCAGAACGCGCAGCGGCGCAAAGCGAAGCTGAGATATTGAACAGTGATTTAAGCAGCGTCTGGCTGGATTTATTACAGTGGGGCTGCACTGATGTGACGCAGTTAACCTGGTTGGATACCCCGCCAGCTCCTGCGCTTTATGCTGCACGCCAACTGCTGTGCCAGCTTGGTATTACTGATGAACAAGGTCGGCTGACTGCCGAGGGTCGGAAAATAGCCGCGTTAGGCAGCGATGCCCGTTTGGCGACGATGTTATATGCCGCGTCACAGCAAAATTCAGATGCGCTGGCGACCGCCGGATGTCTGGCGGCGATCCTCGAAGAGCCGCCGCGTAGCGGGTCGATTAATCTGGCCGACTGGCTGCATCGCCCATTGCCGCACTGGCTGCGGCGAGCAAAACAGCTGACACGCCGTTTATCGACGGCTCCGGGGCGCATTGACAGCGTAGAAGCCGACTGGCTGCTGGCACAAGCTTTCCCCGATCGCATCGCCCGGCGGCGCAGTCAGGATGGGCGCTACCAGCTTGCGAACGGCAGCGGTGCGATGATGTCGGCTGATGAGGCGCTATCAGGTACGGAGTGGTTGCTGGCTCCGGCGCTCTTACAGAACGATCGATCAGCACAAAACAATCAGAACGCGGATGCGCGGATCCTGCTGGCGTTGCCGCTGGATATTGAACGGCTGGAACGGCGGCTACCCGGATTAATAAATGAGCGTAACGTGGTGCACTGGGTCGAAGAAAAGGGTACTCTGCGCGCCAGCCAGCGTGACCAGATAGGCTGCCTGACGCTACGAACGCGCCCGTTGAATAAGCCTTCCGATGAAGCACTACAGCAGGCGCTGTTATCCTGGATTCGGGAGCAGGGGATTGAAGCATTAAACTGGGACGCTGCGGCGTTACAGCTCCGCGCTCGGCTACAGTGCGCTCGCCAGTGGTTGTCTGAGGTTGACTGGCCGCTGGTGGATGACGATACGCTGCTGGCAACGCTGGAAATCTGGCTACAGCCGTCACTTGTCGGCGTGCGTGATTTACGGGCGCTGCACCAGATTAATTTGAGCGATGCGCTGCTGCGACTGTTGGACTGGCCGCTGCGCCAGCGGCTGGATAGTGCGCTGCCCACGCACTACACGGCACCCGGCGGTAGTCGTTTGCCTATCGCCTATTATGACGATAAGCCTCCCGTGCTGTCGGTGCGAATGCAGGAAATGTTTGGCGAGCAGCAGAGCCCGCAGCTGGCAGAAGGGCGTGTGGCGCTGGTATTGGAACTTTTATCACCCGCACAGCGACCACTACAGATTACGCAGGATCTCGCGGCATTCTGGCAAGGCACCTACCGCGAGGTGCAAAAAGAGATGAAGGGGCGTTACCCCAAGCATGTCTGGCCGGACGATCCGGCGAATACGGCTCCGACGAGACGTACCAAGAAATATCAGAATCACTAATTTCAGATGTTTCCGCTTTCCCAAACAAGGAGTTGGAAACAGAGTAGGCGGCTTGAGCGCAGAGCAGATAGCCGTGAACAACCTGATGGAGAAGTTATTGTAATGTCTGGGGATGACCGCGAACCTATCGGACGCAAAAGTAGAGCGCCAAAACGTAAGCCTGAACGCAAGCAGGCCATACGACGCCGTAGGGATGACGACTATGATGATGAAAGCTATGACGATTATCGGGGCGACTATGACGACAATGATGATGACGACATCGATGACACCATGACGCGTAAATCGCAGAGAAGACAGCGCTGGTTAGGGCTGGCGATCAAGCTGTTCCTGATATTTTCCGTGGCGATGGCGATCTATGGCGTGTACCTCGACAGCCAGATCCGCAGCCGTATTGAAGGCAAAGTCTGGCAGTTGCCGGCCGCCGTCTATGGTCGCATGGTCAACCTTGAGCCGGGCATGGCCTATAGCCAGAAAGAGATGATCAGCCTGCTGGAAGGTATGCAATACCGTCAGGTGAGCCGCATTACCCGCCCAGGTGAATTCAGCGTGCGTGGCAACAGCATCGACATACTGCGCCGTCCGTTTGATTTCCCCGATGGAAAAGAAGGGCAGATTCAGGCGCGCCTGACGTTTGCCAACGATCGCTTGTCGCAGATCCAGAATCTGGACAACCAGCGTAACTTCGGCTTTTTCCGCCTCGATCCGAAGCTGATCACCATGATGCAGTCGCCGAATGGCGAACAGCGTTTGTTCGTGCCGCGTGCCGGTTTCCCCGATCTGCTGGTTGATACGCTGGTCGCGACCGAAGACCGTCATTTTTATGAACACGATGGCATCAGCCTGTACTCAATTGGTCGTGCGTTCTTAGCGAACATCACGGCGGGGCGCGCAGTTCAGGGCGGCAGTACGCTGACGCAGCAGTTGGTTAAGAACCTGTTCCTGACTAACGAGCGTTCGCTGTGGCGTAAAGCTAACGAAGCCTATATGGCGCTGATCATGGATTATCGCTACAGCAAGGATCGTATCCTTGAGCTGTATCTGAACGAAGTGTATCTCGGTCAGAGCGGTAACGATCAGATCCGTGGTTTTCCGCTTGCCAGCTTGTATTATTTTGGTCGTCCGGTGAATGAACTGAGCCTCGATCAGCAGGCACTGCTGGTGGGCATGGTGAAAGGGGCATCGTTGTATAACCCGTGGCGTAACCCACAGATTACGTTAGAGCGACGCAATCTGGTGCTGCGTCTGTTGCAGAATCAGCAGGTTATTGATGCCGATCTGTACAACATGCTGAGTGCACGTCCGCTGGGCGTACAGCCGAAAGGCGGCGTCATCAGTCCTCAGCCCGCGTTTATGCAACTGGTACGTCAGGAACTGCAACAGCGGCTTGGCGACAAGGTTAACGATTTATCCGGCGTGAAGATCTTTACCACGCTCGATCCGGTCTCGCAGGATGCGGCGGAAAAAGCGGTGGAAGTTGGGGTTCCGGCACTGCGTGCTGGTCGTAACGTCAGCGATCTGGAAGCGGCGATGGTGATTGTCGATCGCTTCAGCGGCGAAGTTCGCGCGATGGTTGGCGGTGCTCAAACGCAGTACGCCGGGTTTAACCGTGCGCTACAGGCGCGTCGTCCTGTCGGATCGTTGGCGAAGCCGCCGACTTATTTGACCGCGCTGAGCCAGCCGGATACCTATCGTCTGAATACCCAGCTGGTGGATGAGCCGCTGTCGATCAAACAGTCTAATGGACAGCTATGGCAGCCGAAGAACTACGATCGTGAGTTCCGTGGCCGCGTCATGCTGGTTGATGCGCTGGCGAACTCGCTGAACGTGCCGACCGTCAATCTGGGTATGGCCGTGGGGCTGAATCAGATTACGGAAACGTTGAAGCGTTTAGGGATCCCAGAAAACGTGATTCAGCCTGTACCGGCGATGCTGCTGGGTGCGATCAGTCTGACACCGATGGAAGTGGCGCAGGAATACCAGACGATCGCCAGCGGCGGCAACCGCGCTCCGCTTTCCTCGCTGCGTTCGGTGATTGCGGAAGACGGTACGGTGCTGTATCAGAGCTTCCCGCAGGCGGAACGCGCGGTTCCGGCGCAGGCGGCTTATCTGACGCTGTATGGCATGCAACAGGTTGTCGAACGCGGTACGTCGCGTTCCCTGGCGGTGAAATTCCCAAATTATCATCTGGCGGCGAAAACGGGTACTACCAATGACCTGCGTGACAGTTGGTTTGCGGGGATCGACGGTAAAGAAGTGGCGATTAGCTGGGTAGGGCGCGATAACAACGGCCCGGCAAAGCTGACGGGGGCGAATGGTGCGCTGACGATTTATCGTCGCTATCTGGAAAACCAAACGCCGCTGCCGTTAATGCTGACACCGCCGGAAGGCATTACGACCATGACGGTGGATGCCAGCGGTAACTTTATCTGTAACGGCAGCAGCGCTGGGCGCGTACTGCCGGTCTGGACGGACAATCCGCAGGCACTGTGTCAGGCGAGCCAGCCGCAGCCTTCAGCGCAGCAAGACCAGCAAAACGGAGAAGGTGTCGCGGACTGGATCAAACAAATGTTTGGTCAATAATCTCTCACAGCCCCCAGTTAATCTATTGTCTCTTATAGACAAAGACAGGGGTATCACGGGCTTTGTCGTTATTCGGCGTAATTTCCGCCAAAAGCCTCGAGATCACGGCGGGAAGGGAAGCCCGCCGACGCCGTGTGATTAGCCGGAGAGGTTAATAGCTTCGACCAGCATCCAGAAGGTGGTGAGCACCAGAGAAAGCGCCATGATGCCGTTGAAGGCTTTCAGTTTCCACTGTTCCTGAAGATGTTTACCGATGCGATCGCCGAGTAGTGCCCAGACTAAAATACAGGGCAGATTGAGCGCCATAAAGGCGACTACTGTGGTAAAAAGGCCGCCGCTGGCGGCATAAAGCAGCGCGATGTTGCTGGACATCAGCCAGGCTTTCGGATTTACCGCCTGAAATAGCGTCCCTTGCAGTACGGTCATCGGCTGTACTCGCCCCTGTAATTCCGGTGCCGATGAGCGCACGATTTTCCACGATAGCCACAGCAGATAGACGCACCCCAGCACAGTGAGCGGGAGGCGAATCATACTCATCCAGCTCAGCAGAAGTTCCAAGGCTACGCCCATCAGCGCCGTTTGTATCCCGCAGCCAACGGAAATGCCCATCATCATCGGTAACGTACGACGCAGGCCAAAATTGACGCCTGAGGTTGCCAGCAGCAGATTATTGGGTCCCGGCGTGATGGACATGACGGTGACGTAGCTGAAAAAAGAAGGGTCGAGCATGGTGTTATCCTGATGATGAGGGAAAACACTATGGTAGGCAGAAAAAAGAAATGGTTACAGATACACAAAATGACTATTGTTATGGGTACAAAATGTATTAATCGTTAACTGTACTCATCGGCTGGCGGGGGAACTGTGTCCATTATCGACTCACAAGAAAGTACGCTCTATCAACAGCTCGCGGAAACCTTCGCCACGGCGATTCATCAAGGAACGTTAGCGCCGGGAAGCCGTCTGCCTTCTATTCGCCGCGTTGCCGGTTCGCATCAGGTCAGTGTGAATACGGTGTTGAATGCCTGGCGCATTCTCGAAGATCGCGGATTGATCGAAGCACGACCGCAGTCCGGCTACTTTGTGCGGGGGCGTCTGCCGTCGCTGACGGAGAGCAAGCCCCACCGTGCGCAGGTGATTGTGCCGGGCAGTGAGCAACTGGATCTGATTGATACCGTTTTTGCTGCTCAGACGCACCCAGATTACATCAATATTTCTCTGGCGTGCCCGCAGCATGCCGATTTCTATCCGACCGAAAAGATCAGCCGTATTGCCGCTTCCTTGCTACGGCGACAGCCCGACCTGATTGGTCGCTATGCGCTGCCGCCGGGCAGTGAACGGCTGCGGCGCGAAGTGGCGCGGCGGGCGATGGATTTGGGTATGACATTGACCCGCGAGGACATCACGATCACCCACGGCTGTATGGAAGCGTTACAGTTGGCGCTACGTACGGTCACGCAGCCGGGCGACTGTGTGGGGCTGGAGACGCCAACCTATTTTTATCTCTTTCCTCTGCTTGCCAGTCTGGGATTGAAAACGCTGGAGATTCCCACCGATCCGCAACGTGGTCTTGCGCTGGATGCGTTGGAACTGCTGCTGTCAGAGCAGCGATTACAGGCGATTATTGCCATGCCGAACGCGCAGAATCCGTTGGGATGCAGCATGACGCTGGCGGATAAAAAGCGGCTGGCAAAGCTGGTGAACGACTATAAGGTTCCGCTGATCGAGGATGGGTTATACAGCGAACTTCAGTTTACCTGGCCGCTGTCGCCGACGGTGAAAGCCTTCGACCGTGACGGCTGGGTGATTTACTGCTCCAGCTTCACGAAAACGCTGGCACCCGATTTCCGCATCGGCTGGATGGCATCGGGCCGTTTCCGTGCCAAAGTGGCGCGGCTGAAAGCAGTCTCGTCAATGGCGGAATCGGCGCTGCTATCGGAAACGCTGGCGCAGTTTCTGGAGTCCGGCGGTTACGATCACCATCTGCGTACGTTGCGTCGCCGCTATGCCGCGCAGATGGATGAAGCGCGTGGGTTGATTGCCCGACATTTTCCGCAGGGAACACGCGCGACGCAGCCGCAGGGCGGTTTTGTTTTCTGGCTGGAGTTACCGGGTGGTGTGGATGGTGTTGAGTTATTCCATCGCCTGCTGCAAGAGCGGATTTGCGTCACGCCCGGCGAACTTTACACGCTGAGCGGTCGCTGTAAACATGCGCTTCGGCTATCGTGCTGCTACCCGTTTGATGAACGCTACACCTATGCGCTTAAGCGCGCGGGGGCGCTGGCCTGTGAGATGAGTGGTATCGAGCCGGGGAATGGGGATTAATGGTGCGTCTGGTTTGCGCTGAAATGACGGCGCCAGTGAGTGACGCCGTCGTCGTGTATTCAGTTGGCTTTTACAATCGTGAGAAGCAGAGCTGTGCGGCTTCTATAGTGCGATCGATGTCCTGTGGCGTGTGTGCCAGCGACATAAAGCCCGCTTCAAATGCGGACGGCGCGAGGTAAATTCCTTCTTCCAGCATCATGTGGAAGAACAGCTTAAAGCGCTCGACGTCACACTTCATCACATCCTGATAGCAGGTGACGCTCTCCGCATCCGTGAAGAACAGGCCGAACATGCCGCCTGCCTGATTCACCACCAGCGGAATATTTTCGGCTTTCGCGGCAGCCAGCAGGCCATCGGCCAGCTGATTGGTCAACGCGGTGAGCTTTTCATGTACGCCGGGTTTCGCGACTTCGGTTAAACAGGCAAAGCCTGCGGCCATGGCAATCGGGTTACCGGACAGCGTTCCCGCCTGATAAACCGGGCCGGTCGGTGCCAGCGCCTGCATGACTTCACGCTTACCGCCGAATGCGCCGACTGGCATGCCGCCGCCGATGATTTTCCCCAGACAGGTCAGATCTGGCACTACGCCGTAGTGTGACTGTGCACCTGCCAACGCCACACGGAAACCGGTCATCACTTCATCGATGATGAACAGGGCACCAAACTCGTCGCACAGAGCACGCAGGCCGGGAAGGAAATCTGGTAGCGGTGGAACGCAGTTCATGTTGCCCGCAACCGGTTCGACAATGATCGCGGCGATCTCGTCAGGATATTGTTCAAACGCGGCGCGAACAGATGACAAATCGTTATAGACACAGGTCAGCGTGTGGCGGGCGAAATCGGCTGGAACGCCGGGGGAATTAGGTTGGCCCAGCGTCAGCGCGCCAGAGCCGGCTTTCACCAGCAGGCAGTCGGCGTGGCCGTGGTAGCAGCCTTCAAATTTGATGATTTTGTCGCGGCCGGTGTAACCACGCGCCAGACGGATCGCACTCATGGTGGCTTCTGTACCGGAGTTGACCATCCGCACCATATCCATGCTCGGCACCAACGAGGTGACCAGACGCGCCATCTGCACTTCCATTTCTGTCGGTGCGCCAAAGCTCAGGCCGCGTTCTGCTGCCGCGATCACCGCATCACGGATTGCCGGGTGATTGTGCCCCAGCACCATCGGGCCCCACGAGCCCACGTAATCAATGTACGCTTGCTCGTCAGCGTCATAGAGATAAGCGCCATCAGCCCGTTCGATGAACAGCGGAGTACCGCCAACGCCGTTAAAAGCACGAACGGGTGAGTTCACACCGCCGGGAATAAGTTGCTGCGCCGCAGCATACAGGCTTTCAGATTTGTTCATTACGCGGTCCTGACTGGTCTTGATCGTAAAATGTAGGGGTATTCTAATGAACTGACCGCCGTTATGAAATCGCTGTGCGGGTTTTCACTTGAAAACAGACCGCGCCATACCCATAGAGAGTACTGGCTGTGGGGGAGAGGAGGCGGCATAATGCGGCGATTATTTCAACAGTAGCTGTCAAATCTTGAACGTTTTCGCATACTGCCGGATAATAAGCGTATGAATATGGGTCTATCACCTGATAAACCCTGAGTTGGGAGTAAAAATATGAGCGATGATATAGCAGCACTGCCTCTGCAATTTACCGATGCGGCGGCAAGCAAGGTGAAAAACCTGATTGCTGATGAAGAAAACCCAGAGCTGAAACTGCGTGTATACATCACGGGCGGCGGCTGTAGCGGTTTCCAGTATGGTTTTACCTTTGATGATCAAATCAACGACGGCGATATGACCATTGAGAAACAAGGTGTGGCGCTGGTGGTTGATCCGATGAGCCTGCAATATCTGGTTGGCGGTGCGGTGGACTATACCGAAGGGCTGGAAGGTTCTCGTTTCATCGTCACGAATCCGAATGCGAAATCCACCTGCGGCTGTGGCTCCTCTTTCAGCGTCTGATCCTGCTTTGCGGTTATTCACCGACTAAAAAAATAAAAACCGTGTCTCGGCAACAAGACACGGTTTTTTTATATGCCCGTCATACTTCAAGCTGCTTGTGCGTTGGCTGCCCTTACTCACCCCAGTCACTTACCTGTGTAAGCTCCTGGGGATTCGCTCGGTTGCCGCCTTCATGCAACTCGAATTATTTAGGGCATAGTAAACAAGCAATCTGTCACAAGACGCGTTAATTAAAAGAATACGCCTCGTGTTTTTACTGTGATTACCATTCGACCGTAATCAGACGCGTTTCCGTACCCTGTGCGATTTTGCCGCAGAGGTCGAAAATTTTGCCTGATCGATATGAATACGTGACTCAGTAATTTTAGGTTGTGGTACAGAGGCTACGTTACATTTCATTTGATATTGACCGGACTGAGGCGTTACGCCGCACGCCGGTAGTATCGTCCGTTGAGCGTTAATTTGTCCGCCCTGACACCCTGCATATGCCGTGCTACAGACCGCCATAAATACTAACGAAGCTATTGTCAGCGGAATGGTTTCATGGTGTTAATTAACAATCACTTGGCTGACGAAAGCGTGGGTCTTAACTCTGCTAATTGAGAACAAATTTGCTGGGCTGCCAATAGCAAACGAGGGCCGCTGCGGCTAAACCAGTCTTCATTGACGGTAATAACCGGAGCCGCTAACTGCGGCTGCCAAAACGCCTGCACGTTGGAAATCCTCTCTGGCGCACCACCGACAATAATGGCCTGCGGCTGGCGTCTTAACACCTGTTCACGGCTGACCTGCGGCCAGGGCACGGGGCTGTCGCTAAAGACATTTTCGGCGCCGCACAGTGAAACGATCTGGCTTTGCAGCGTTGCTTGCGAAGAAGTAAACAGCGGTTGAGTGCCAAATTGAATGAATACCCGCACTGGTGCGGCGTGAGGTGCCTTGCCAGAGTGCCGGAGCTCACCTATTTCCTGCTGAAAATCTGTCGCGGCTCGTTCGGCTTGCTCAGGATGGCGGCTGTAGGTCGCCAGCTGTCGTAGTGACGCCGGAATATCGTCTAACGTCTTCGCATCCAGATAAACGATAGGAATCGAGAAATTGGCGAGCTGTTCCAGCGGCCGCTGCGGGTTCCCCTCGCGCCACGCCAGAATCAGATCGGGTTTGAGGGCGAAGATCCGCTCCAGGTTGATTCCCTGCCAGGAAGCTACCTGTTCCAGCTTTTTCGCTTCTGGCGGGTAATCTGACCAGGCGCTGACCGCAACCAGTTGTTCGCCCATGCCTGCCGCATAGGCCATTTCCGTCGCGTGTGGTGCGAGACTGATCACTCGCTGCGGAATAGCATAAGCGGCGGTGCAGAGCAGTAGCCCAGTTAGCCAGCAGAGGAGCCTGACTGTCACGATTAGCGTGCGGCCAGCTTGGCCAGAATCGCTTCTACCATCCGCGTTGATTGCTGTGCCGCAACGCTCAGAAACTCATCGAAACTCAGGTGTGAGGCTTTATCGGCCACATCAGAAATCGCGCGCACAACGACAAACGGGACGGCGAACTGGTGGCAGACATGGGCGATCGCAGTCGCTTCCATTTCTACGGCAATCGCCTTTGGGAAAGTGGTGCGGATACGAGCTAACGGCTCTGCGCCGTTAATGAAGGCATCGCCGCTGACAACCAGGCCGCGCACGGCGTTCAGCTGTAACTCGGCAATTGCTTCCTGCGCCAGTGTGATGAGTTTTTCATCGGCAGGGAAAGCGGCAGGGCAGCCCGCCATCTGGCCAGGCTCATAGCCAAAGGCCGTGACGTCAGCATCGTGGTAGCGCACTTCATCGGAAATCACGATATCACCGACGTTCAATGTGGGTGCCAGTCCGCCAGCGGAACCGGTGTTAATGACCACGTCTGGCTTGCTGTGTTCCAGCAGCAGCGTGGTGCCCAGCGCGGCGGAAACTTTGCCGATACCGGATTTCAGCAGGGCGACGTCTACGCCGTTGATTTGTCCGGTGTAGATTTCGCAACCTGCACGCTGGAAGGTCTGACGGTTTTCAATCCGATCGCGCAGCAGCGTTACTTCTTGTTCCATCGCGCCGATAATACCGACTTTCATAAGGTTCCCCGCAAATTCTGTTATAAATGGAAGGCGTATACCTAATGCTGGTCACTGAAGTCCCATTTTAGGGGAAACACAGGGTGAGGTTCCCGCAGGGATGCCTCACCCCTGTGGTCGCACCGTGTATCTCGATCGTTAAATGACCAGCATTAGGTGTATATCGCTGATGTTAGTCTATCATGGCTAGCGGGATGAGATGGAATGTCCATTATTGTGCTGTCGCGGGATGATAGGGAGAACCGTATGTCTGATATCGATTTCGCCAAAAAAATGAGCTTTCAGCGCCATTTCAGCCGGCCTAAAACGGCTGAGGATGAATATACGATTGTGCGTCAGTTTGAGAGCGATCGGGGGCGTATTATTAACTCCGCTGCTATCCGCCGCTTACAGCAAAAAACCCAGGTCTTTCCGCTAGAACGTAATGCGGCCGTCCGCTCTCGTCTGACCCATTCAATGGAAGTTCAGCAGGTTGGCCGCTATATCGCCAAAGAGATTTTGCACCGCCTGAAAGTTGACGGGCGGCTAGCGTCGCTGGGTCTGAACGACAGAGAAACACCGTTTGAAAGTCTGGTCGAAATGGCGTGCCTGATGCA
Source organism: Pectobacterium quasiaquaticum (assembly GCF_014946775.2). Classification (NCBI taxonomy): domain Bacteria; kingdom Pseudomonadati; phylum Pseudomonadota; class Gammaproteobacteria; order Enterobacterales; family Pectobacteriaceae; genus Pectobacterium; species Pectobacterium quasiaquaticum. The sequence continues at coordinate 1,122,338 of NZ_CP065177.1, forward strand.
TGACATCGGCAATCCGCCGTTTGGACATTTTGGCGAATCGGCGATTAATCAATGGTTCAGAAAATTACTGGATAGCCACTATCTGGACAGTGAATCCTCGGAACGCGTCGATGACTGTAGAGTGCCTACGCTGCGGATGCAGCAGGATGGGCTGGACGAATTGCGTGGGCAAATCCGACAGGATCTGAGTCACTTTGAAGGCAATGCACAGGCGATCCGGCTGGTGCATACGTTGCTGAAGCTCAATCTGACCTACGGGCAGGTGGCCTGCATTCTGAAATACACCCGTCCTGCGTATTGGCACGGCGAGCTTCCGGCGGATTACCATTATTTGATGAAGAAGCCGGGCTACTATCTGGCAGAGGAAGCGTTTGTCGCTAAACTGCGTGAAGAGCTGGATATGGGCGAATTTCACCGTCATCCGCTGAGCTACATTATGGAAGCGGCCGATGATGTCTCGTACTGTATCGCGGATTTAGAGGATGCCGTCGAGAAAGATATTCTCACGATCGAAGAACTTTACGACCTTTTGCGTGAAAATTGGGGCGCAGGAATAGAGAAAGACATCTTCGCTAAAACGATTGAACATGCCTACAAAGGACGTGAACGTTTAAAATGGCGCAGCCACGACGATCAGTTCTTCATGAATCTTCGCGTGAATACCGTGGCGCAGATGGTGCCGCATGCCGCGAAGCGTTTTATCGATAACCTGCCGGAAGTCTATGCCGGTTCGTTTAATCAGGCATTGCTTGAGGACGACAGCCCGCAGAACCGCCTGTTAGGCATTTTCAAACGCGTCGCCTTAAAGCACGTTTTTAACCATCATGAAGTTGAACAGTTGGAGCTACAGGGCGACCGCGTAATTCGCGGCCTGCTGGATATTTACAGCCCGCTGCTCGAGATGCCCTATCAGGATTTCAGCCAGCTTGTTAGCGACGATACGCACAAACGCTATCCGATTGAAACGCGGCTTTATCACAAATTATCCAGCAAGCACTGTCTGGCCTATTGCGAAGCGGTTGCTGAGCTGGAAGGATTACCCGAAACCGAGCGCGTCATCCGTGAATATTATTATCGGGCGCGCCTGATTCAGGATTACATCAGCGGTATGACGGATTTGTACGCCTACGACGAATACCGCAAGCTGATGGCGGCAGATTAGCGATGAACAGGCCGCAATGGAAATCACGACTTTTGTAAAGCCGTTCAATATTTCCTTACGCTTCACGATCTTCCCCTCGGGAACCTTGTTGGTCCATATTTATCTCATACAGCACGACCACTGAGTGTACCCGGTGTCGGGTACACGGGCCGTAAGACTCGCGTGTTGATGACTATGAGATAACCTCCTATGAAAAGAAAATCACTGGTTCTGAGTGCGCTGGCGTTAAGTCTGGCGATGGCGATGGGCTCCACCACGGCGAATGCCGCTGAGTCAGCGGCGTCTGCCGCGTCATCGGGTCAATTACCCAGCTTGGCCCCTATGCTGGAAAACGTCATGCCTTCCGTGGTGAGCATCTATGTGGAAGGGCATACCACCCATGCGGGCAATGTGGGAAAAGAAGGTATCCCACCGCAGCTTCAGCCGTTTTTTGGTGAAAACTCGCCTTTCTGTCAGGAGGGATCGCCGTTCCAGTCATCGCCAATGTGTCAGGGAGACGGTGACGACGACGGCCAGCCAGCGCAGCAGGAAAATTTCCAGGCGCTGGGCGCGGGCGTCGTTATTAATGCAGAAAAAGGCTATGTGGTGACCAACAGCCATGTGGTGGATAATGCTGACAAGATTCAGGTTCGACTCAGCGATGGTCGCAAATATGACGGCAAAGTGTTAGGCAAAGACCCGCGTTCAGATATCGCGCTGGTGCAGTTGAAAGACTTTAAAAACCTGACGGCAATTAAGGTCGCAGATTCTGACCAACTGCGGGTCGGTGATTATACGGTAGCGATTGGTAATCCGTATGGTCTGGGTGAGACGGCGACATCGGGCATTGTGTCCGCGCTGGGGCGTAGCGGGTTGAATATTGAAAACTACGAGAACTTTATTCAGACCGATGCAGCGATCAACCGAGGGAATTCTGGTGGTGCGCTGGTCAACCTGAACGGAGAGCTGGTTGGGTTGAATACCGCGATTCTTGCTCCAGATGGCGGCAATATCGGGATTGGTTTCGCTATCCCCAGCAATATGGTGAAAAGCGTCGTGGCACAGATTGTCGAATTTGGCGAAGTAAAGCGCGGAGAGCTGGGTATCACTGGGACGGAGCTGAACTCCGAACTGGCGCAGGCGATGAAAGTTGATGCACAGCGCGGTGCGTTTGTAAGCCAGGTACGGCCGAAGTCGGCGGCAGATGAGGCGGGCATCAAGGCGGGCGATGTGATTGTCACGCTGAATGGTAAAGCGGTCAGCAGCTTCTCTGCACTGCGTGCGCAGGTTGGATCGCTGCCAGTGGGCAGCAAAGTCGCGCTGGGACTGCTGCGTGAGGGTAAAGCGCTGACGGTTGAGGTAACGCTGCAACAGAGCAATCAGGCTCAGGTGGCTTCCGGTAATCTTTACTCTGGCATTGAAGGTGCCGAGCTGAGCAATACTCAGGTGGACGACAAAAAAGGCGTCAAGGTGGATAACGTTAAACCCGGTTCCGCAGCGGCTAAGGTTGGCCTGAAGAAGGACGACATTATTCTGGGCGTTAACCAACAGGCGGTACAGAATATTGGCGAGTTGCGTAAAATTCTGGACAGCAAACCGGCCGTATTGGCCTTGAATGTGCGTCGCGGTGACAGCACGATTTACCTGTTGGCTCAGTAATCAATCTGTTCAGTATGTAAGTTAATAATTACCTTTTAAGACAATTTGTTACGTTAGTCTTTTTGCTGGGCACGCGGGTGCCCGGCTACCTCTCGCTTCTCCCTGAAAGTGCTTTTGTGAGTTCTTCCACAGATTTAATCTAATTCCCGTTTCTTTGTTAATTTGCACAATGTGTGGCGCGCCGTGTGGCGGTATGCTGGTGCAATTGTCAATGTTCCTCTCAGAGGTAAAAATGGCGTCGTATCATCTTAATGCCAAGATGGCGCAGGATATTGTCGCGCGGACCATGCAGATCATTGATAGCAATATCAACGTGATGGATGCTCGCGGTAAGATTATCGGCAGTGGCGATCAGGAACGATTGGGGGAACTGCACGAAGGCGCGCTGCTGGCGCTTTCACAGGGGCGAGTTGTCGATATTGATGATGCTGTGGCGCGTCACCTGCACGGTGTGCGCCCGGGCATCAATTTACCTTTGCGCATCGACGGTGAAATTGTTGGTGTCATCGGCCTGACGGGGAATCCTAGCCAGCTACGGCAGTACGGCGAGCTTGTCTGCATGACGGCGGAAATGATGCTGGAGCAAGCGAGGCTGTTGCATATGCTGGCGCAGGATAGCCGCCTGCGTGAAGAGCTGGTACTGAACCTGATTCGCACCGACGATCTGTCTCCCGCGCTCATGGAGTGGGCGCAGCGCTTAGGCATCGATCTAAATAAGCCGCGTGTCGCAGCGGTGATCGAAGTGGACAGCGGGCAGCTCGGCGTCGACTCTGCTATGGCAGAGCTACAGCAGTTGCAGACGTTGCTGACCACGCCGGAACGCGACAACCTCATTGCTATCGTTTCTCTGACGGAAATGGTGGTGCTAAAACCGGCACTGAACAGCCACGGTCGCTGGGATGCAGAGGAACACCGGCGTCGCGTGGATACGCTGATGTCGCGTATGGCGGAAAGCAGTCGGCTGCGGGTACGGCTGGCGCTGGGGAACTATTTTGCGGGCTCCGGTAGCATCGCGCGTTCTTACCGCACGGCACGAACGACCATGAGCGTAGGCAAACAGCGTATGCCCGCTCAGCGCTGTTATTACTATCAGGATTTGATGCTGCCCGTGCTGCTGGACAGCCTGCGCGGTGGCTGGCAGGCAAACGAGCTGGTGCGCCCGCTCTCGAAGCTTAAAGCAATGGACGGCAATGGTCTGCTGCGTCGGACATTGGGTGCCTGGTTTCGTAACAACGTCCAGCCCGGCGCGACGGCAAAAGCGCTGTTTATCCACCGCAATACGCTGGAATATCGCCTTAACCGCATCTCTGAATTGACGGGGTTAGATCTGGGGAATTTTGACGACCGTCTGCTGCTGTACGTGGCTTTACAACTGGATGAAGAAGAGTAGGGCAGAAAGACACGCCGTTTACGTCTTCCGTCACTCAAGTTTCCCTTGCACCGTATCCACCTGATGCCGCAAGGCATCAGGGTTACCTCATATCGCGTCGTAAAACATTTCCGCTGCAATAAAATCGCTTAGACTGAAAACTATTACATAATCATTAACAATATAACGCGATAGCATAAATTATCGCGAAACAATATTTTTGCCCCTTCCTTATATCCACTATTGTCACTTCCATGTTGTCAGCCTGATTGATCTTGACCCGTCCTATCTCAAGCTGCATTTACGCGGTTCAAATCGATAACGTTTTGTCCTGTAAATAGAATTATTTAATTTATTAATCAGTCACATCCGTCATGATTTCATCTGATACTTTCGAGCATTAGGGAGTGATAAAAATGCCAATACGTCGTCTGGGGTTATCTGTTGCTACGGCAGCACTGTTGTTTTCCGGTGTGGCCTCGGCGGCTACCGAATTATTAAATGTGTCTTACGATCCGACGCGCGAACTGTATCAGCAATACAATGCGGCGTTTATTAAGCATTGGAAAGCCACTAGCGGTGAAGATATCACCATCAAAAATTCGCACGGCGGTTCTGGAAAGCAGGCGCGTTCGGTAATTGACGGCTTACAGGCTGACGTGGTGACGCTAGCACTGGCGGGTGATATTGATGCGCTAAATCTGAATCAACCGATGATCGATCCTAAATGGCAGGCACGTCTGCCTGACAACAGCACCCCTTACACCTCCACCATCGTTTTTCTGGTGCGCAAAGGTAATCCGAAGCAAATCAAAGACTGGAACGATTTGGTGAAACCAGGCGTTGATGTGATCACGCCAAACCCGAAAACCTCCGGCGGCGCGCGTTGGAACTTCCTAGCTGCCTGGGCTTATGCCAAAGCGCAACCGGGTGGTAATGATGAAACCGCACTGAAATTTGTCACTGAACTGTATCGCCATGCGCCCGTACTGGATACCGGTGCGCGTGGGGCAACCATCAGCTTTGTGCAACGTCAGCTAGGCGACGTGCTGCTGGCATGGGAAAACGAAGCGTACCTGTCTCTGCAAGAGCAGGGCGGCGATCAGCTTGAGATCGTGACGCCGTCTCTGTCGATTCTGGCAGAACCGCCGGTTGCCGTTGTCGACAAAGTCGTTGAGCGTAAGGGAACGCAGAAGCAGGCCGAAGCCTATCTGCAATACCTCTACAGTGATGAAGCGCAGCGCATCATCGGTAAAAATTTCTACCGTCCACGTAATGCCAAGATCGCTGAAGAGTTTAAAGATCAGTTTGCACCGGTGAATCTGGTGACGATTGATAAGGATTTCGGCGGCTGGAAAGCGGCACAGGACAAATTCTTTAACGACGGCGGTGTGTTCGACGCCATCTTTAAAGAGATTAATAAGTAAGTTTTTAATGTCTGACGGATTAAGGCCGCTATCACCCTAGCGGCTTTTTTCAGGTTAAGAAGGCAGAGGATCTGCCGCCTTAACCTTTCTGTCAGGTAGCGCGCGTCGGCAAGCAGTTGTTGGCTGGGTAGTGAGTATGAAAATTAAAGGCACGGTATGTCACAACGTTCTTCCTCAGTGATCCCCGGTTTCGGGCTAACGTTAGGGTTTAGCCTGAGCTATTTAGGATTAATTGTCCTCATTCCGTTGGCGGGGATGTTTTTGTATGCCAGCCAACTAACGTTTGCTCAGTTTTGGGATCTGATCACCAGCCGTCAGGTGCTTTTCTCCCTACGGCTTTCGTTTGGTACGGCGCTGGCAGCGGCGTTGATTAACGGTATTCTCGGGACGCTGCTGGCCTGGGTGCTTGTGCGGTATACCTTTCCCGGCCGTAAAGTGATCGATGCCATGATCGACATGCCCTTCGCGCTGCCAACTGCCGTGGCGGGGATCGCGCTGACGGCGTTGTATGCGCCGAATGGCCTGATTGGCTCGCTGTTTCCGTTCAAAATTGCCTACACCGGTATTGGCATCACGCTGGCGCTCATTTTCGTCACGCTGCCTTTCGTGGTCAGAACGCTGCAACCGGTGTTGGCCGATATTCCGAAAGAAGTGGAAGAAGCAGCCGCCTGCCTTGGTGCACGTCCGCTTCAGGTTTTCCGCCATGTCTTGCTGCCTGCGGTGTTACCGGCGTGGCTGACGGGGTTTGCGCTGGCCTTTGCCCGTGGGGTTGGAGAATACGGTTCCGTGGTATTTATCGCGGGGAATATTCCATTTAAAACCGAAATTCTGCCGCTGCTGATCGTCTCCAAGCTCGATCAGTATGACTACAAGGGAGCAACTGGGATCGGCGTATTCATGCTGCTGGTTTCTTTCATTATGCTGCTGCTGATTAACGTGTTGCAGCGCCGCATTCAACCGAAACTGTAAGGGCCGGTCGTCATGGAACAGGTTATTTCCGCTCAGGCCAGCGCGGCTAAAAGAAAAAAACAGCCCGCCGCCTATTACATTCTGATTTCACTCGCGTGGGTCGTCTTTTTTCTGATTCTGGTGCTGCCGTTGATGATGGTGGTGACTCAGGGGCTGGATAAAGGTGTCGGCGCATTTTGGGACGCGATTACCGAACCGGATGCGATCTCTGCGCTTAAGCTGACGCTACTCGCGACCGTCATTTCTGTACCGCTAAACGTAGTGTTCGGGCTGGCGACGGCGTGGTGCGTGACGAAATTCGAATTTCGTGGCAAGAGCTTCTTGCTGGCGCTGATCGATTTGCCATTCTCCGTTTCGCCTGTGGTTGCAGGGCTGGTGTACGTGCTGCTGTTTGGGGCACAAAGCTCGCTCCATCCCTTTCTGCTCGAACACGATCTGCAAATTGTTTACGCCGTGCCGGGTATCGTACTGGCGACAATTTTTGTCACGCTGCCTTATGTTGCCCGTGAACTGATTCCGCTAATGGAAGAGCAGGGCTCGCAGGAAGAAGAAGCGGCGCGACTGCTGGGTGCGAACGGCTGGCAAATGTTCTGGCACATCACGTTGCCGAATGTGAAATGGGCGCTGATTTACGGCGTGGTGCTGTGTACCGCGCGTGCAATGGGGGAATTTGGCGCCGTTTCCGTCATTTCCGGCCACATTCGCGGACTGACTAACACGCTGCCGCTGCATATCGAAATTCTTTATAACGAGTACAACATCGTTGCCGCTTTCAGCGTGGCGATTCTGCTGCTGATAATGTCACTAGTGGTGTTGCTGCTGCGCCAGTGGAGTGAAGGTCGATTGACGAAGCAAATACAGAAACAACAGGAGTTGGCCAAAAATGAGCATTGAAATTCGCAATATTAATAAACAATTTGGCCAGTTCCGGGCGCTGAACGAGATTAATTTGTCGATCCATAGCGGTGAGCTGGTGGCGCTGCTTGGGCCATCGGGCTGTGGTAAGACGACGCTGCTGCGTATTATCGCCGGGCTGGAACAGCCGGATAGCGGCAGCATTATCTTTCACGGTCAGGATGTGTCCGTTCACGATGTGCGTAAACGCAACGTGGGGTTCGTATTCCAGCACTACGCGCTGTTCCGTCACATGACGGTGTTCGATAACGTGGCGTTTGGGCTGCGAATGAAGCCGAAAAATATCCGGCCATCGAAGAGTGACATCGAAAAGAAAGTGCATGAGCTGCTGAATCTGGTGCAGTTGGACTGGCTGGGGGATCGCTATCCTGAACAGCTTTCCGGCGGCCAGCGTCAGCGTATTGCGTTGGCGCGTGCGTTGATCGTCGAGCCGAGCATCCTGCTGCTGGATGAACCTTTTGGCGCACTGGATGCCAAGGTACGCAAAGAGCTGCGTCGCTGGTTGTCTCAGTTGCATGAAGATATCGATCTGACGTCGGTATTTGTGACGCACGATCAGGAAGAAGCGATGGAAGTCGCTGACCGCATCGTGCTGATGAACAAAGGCGTGATTGAACAAATCGGCACGCCAGCGGAAGTGTATAACAACCCAGCCAGCGAATTTGTTTACCATTTCCTTGGCGACAGTAACCGACTGAAAGTGGCGCAGACGGAAGAGACGATTCTGTTTCGTCCGCATGAAGTGTCGTTATCCGTTCAGGCGCAGGAAGGCTATCAGGCAGTGACAGTGCGAGATATTCGCCCACTCGGTGCCTTGACTCGTTTGTCGTTGAAGCTGGGCGAGCAGTCAGAGCTGATTGAAGCGGAAGTTGCAAAAGACGATGCAAGTCTGCACGGGCTACAGAAAGGCGATGTGATTCAGTTCAAACCCAAGCGTTATAGTCACGATTGGGAAATTTGATCGATAGGGCATCGAAATAAAAAACCCGCGAATTCGCGGGTTTTTTGCTTTTGTCGTGAATACCTGCCTGGTGGCAAGGATTAGCGATAAGCGGGGTTAGAGGCAACAGAATAGCGACCACTACCGACCAGCATGATGATAATGCCCGCGAAGAAATAGAGTGCTTCCAATTCCAGCGCCCAGGCCCCCACTTTGGTCAGAGTGAAGAATTTACCCATTCCCACCATCAGCGTAGCAACAACCAGCGTCAGCGCAGCAATCAGGCCTGAAACGCGGGTAAATACGCCCAGAATAATCAGAATCGGGGCAACAACCTCACCGATATAAACGCCATAAGCGATAAAACCAGGCAGGCCTGCACCTTGCAGCATCTGTACGATCCAGCCTACACCGTGCTCAACTTTTGCTACGCCGTGAAACAGCAGCAGAATACCCACGGTTAAACGCAGTAAAAGTTTACCTGCATCGGGATGATCGGTTAAACGCGTGAACCACTGATTCAACTGAGAAATCATACTAGACAACCTCGTGAGTTAACGAAAAGTGCTATTGGATATAAGGCGGCAGTGTCGTCGATTTAACGCCTGAATAGAAAACAAATAAATTTGATATTTTCTGTCAAAAAATTAGGTGAACAGGGCAAGTGCGGATAAGCATAGCACCGCGATTGCGGTGGTCTAATGATGGATGGGAATAATGCAATAACAAGATGTTATGAAAAAGGGTGTAGTCTGAATGGCTGAAGGTCAGAGGAATGGGTTGTATACAGGGAATCGTTTTAAGAGTGGATGCAGTTTGGAACCTATCCCGGATGCGACAGGCCCCTTTTCCATAACCTGTTTATGCTTCGCCGAGTAGTGCTTTTTTGGCGGCATTGAGAAAGTCGTCCGACAAAGTGTCGCCAGCTGTTGCGCGTGCTAGCGCCAGCGCGCCGGATAACAGGGCGAATTGCGCCAGAGCATGCTGCTTGCGCTGCTCTTTATCCTCTATCGTGGAGAGGGACTCCAGCCTGTCCAGCATGGCTTTGACACCGCTGAGATAAATGTCGTGTACTGGTTTATCTGCACTTTCTCTGGCTATGTCATTGGCTAGTGCCGTGAGGGCGCAGCCATCTTTTGCGCCGTCGCGATGGGCGGGGGAAAGATAGTGTTCCACCAGTGTTTCCAGATTATGTTTATCTGCATGCTGGCACATTTCCTGCCAGCGAGTACCGGAATCCTCAAGCGCTTTTCGGCTGGCGATGGCGGCGAGTTCATCTTTAGAGGCAAAATGACCATAGAAACCACCGTGGGTTAAGCCTGCCGCAGCCATCAAGTCGTTCACGCTAACGCCGTTCAGGCCCCGTTCACGAAAGAGCTGTGAAGAAACCTGGATGATTTCTTCTCGGTTACGCTCCATCTGTTGTTTTGATACACGGGCCATGTTGTTCTCCTTTTTCTGTCAGGCATCATCTTAGGGTATGAAAAAGTCAGACTCAATAGATGATGCCTTTCATCAATAGCCGGATCAGGCCCGTGGCGGCCACGGTGTAATAATATGAGCGCTGTCGCCTCCCTGGGCCCGAGGCAATGACCCTGCGATCTGATCGTGCGGCGTCCCCAGAGAAATAGCACTGACTTCATCCAGTCGCTCGACCTGCTCGTCGCTTAGCGTCACATTTAATGCGAGCAGCGTATCATCCAACTGCGCCAGCGTGCGGGAACCCAGAATAGGGATCAGGCTGGTGCTAGCGCGGGCTGATTTATACCGCAACCAGGCGATGGCAATTTGTATTGGCATGACGTTCAAGTCGTTTGCAACGCGAAAAACCTCATCCAGCAAGGTCGTGTCTTGCTCGGTGTGCACTAATCTTCCGCCAAAACCGATCAGACGGCCTTCTTTGCTTTTACGGTATTTGCCCGTCAGCAGGCCGCCGCCCAGCGGAGACCAAAGTGTCGCTGCCAGCCCCATTGCTTCTGCCATCGGCAGCAGTTCTCGTTCTGCGGTGCGCTGCACCAGACTGTATTCCACCTGAATACCGGCAATTCGCGACCAGCCGCGCAGTTCCGCGATGGTATCTGCTCGGGCAATGCGCCAGGCGGGAAAATTAGAGAGGCCTGCGTACTGGATTTTCCCTGCCCGAACGAGATCGTCGAAAGCGCGAACAATCTCTTCCAGTGGCGTTAATTGGTCATCAAAGTGCGCCCACAGCATATCAATACGATCGGTTTTCAGTCTCTTCAGGCTGTTTTCTACCGATGAGAGCATGTTCTTGCGGCTATTGCCGGTTTGGGAAATTCCGGCATCCGGCATGGCACTTAAGGTGTACTTCGTCGCAACGACAAAATGGTCGCGATCTGCGGCAATGAATTCTCCGACCATTTGCTCAGATTGGCCTAACTGGTAAGCATCCGCTGTATCGATGAAGTTGCCGCCCGCGTTGGCATAACGATCAAATACCTGTTTAGCCTGTTCTTTTTCAGAACCATAGCCCCAACCGGTGCCAAAATTTCCTGTTCCGAGAGCAAGTTCGGAAACGCGTAAGCCCGTATTACGTCCAAAAGTCGTGTATTTCATGCTGCTACCTTTATTTTTAGATGTTGGATGACATTTATTATATATGTCATGTATCATCTATATTGCAAGTGGAGCGGCATTATTTTTACGGGATGTCGAGTTAATTGGGGTTGCTTAACCGTATGAATGGCGTTTTTAATCACTGCTCAACGCCGCTATGACGTTAAACCTTAAAAGGAAATATTTATGTCTGATGATGTTCTGTTTAGTCCCTTCACGCTGAAAGGGTTAACCCTTCCTAACCGCATTGTCATGGCACCGATGACGCGAGGTATGGCTGAAAACGGCATTCCTGGTCCAGCGCAGGCGGAATATTATCGCCGCCGTGCCGAAGGGGGAGTTGGGCTGATTCTGACAGAGGGAACGGTAGTCGATCGTCCCGCTTCGCGTAATATGCCAGGAATCCCGCTCTTTCACGGCGAAGCCGCGTTGACCGGTTGGGACGCGGTGGCGAAAGCGGTTCATGCCGCTGGTGGTCGTATTGGGCCGCAAATTTGGCATACGGGTTCAACCCACGGACGTGGCTGGGAGCCTGATGCGCCTGTTGAAAGCCCCTCGGGAATCGTCGGTCCAGATGAGCCTCGCGGTGTGGTGATGACCGAAGAAGATATTGCCGATACCGTGGCAGCTTTCGCTCGCGCTGCGGCGGATGCGAAACGATTGGGTTTTGACACGCTGGAACTGCATGGTGCACATGGTTACCTGATCGACCAATTCTTTTGGTCGGGCACGAATAAGCGTGAAGATGCCTTTGGTGGCGCAACGATCCGCGAACGCTCTCGCTTTGCCGCTGAGGTAATTCGTGCTGTCCGGGCCGCTGTTGGTGAGGATTTCCCGCTGATCCTGCGTGTGAGTCAGTGGAAGCAGCAGGACTACAGCGCGCGTCTGGCGAGTTCCCCACAGGAGATGACGGACTGGCTAGCACCGTTGGTTGAGGCTGGTGTGGATATTCTTCACTGTTCCCAGCGTCGTTTCTGGGAGCCTGAATTCCCAGAGGTTGATGGGGCGGAAGGGCTGAACTTCGCCGGTTGGGCGAAAAAACTGACGGGGGCGGCGACAATCAGCGTTGGCTCGGTGGGGTTGAGCTCGGATTTCTTTGCTGCGTTTGGCGGTGAAGGTTCTGGCACGGCGGAATTGGACAATCTGCACGCGCGGATGGAGCGAGAGGAGTTTGACCTGATCGCGGTAGGCCGAGTCCTGCTTTCTGATGCGCAATGGGTACAAAAAGTGCGTTCTGGGCAGACTGATAAATTACGCGGTTTTGATGCTGCGGATTTAGCCGTACTGGCGTGATATTTAGGTGCCGTAGCTGAGTAGGGCTGCGGTACTTTATTGAATATTGGGAAAGCTAATGCGGAATCATTGAGCAGGTTGTCACCTACACGATACATGCAATATATAACATTGGGGGGATTTATTTCAGAGAGGATTCACTTTGCGGAAGTGGTGGGTCGTGCAGGATTCGAACCTGCGACCAATTGATTAAAAGTCAACTGCTCTACCGACTGAGCTAACGACCCGCAGAAGTGGTGGGTGATGACGGGATCGAACCGCCGACCCCCTCCTTGTAAGGGAGGTGCTCTCCCAGCTGAGCTAATCACCCACTTCTGAACTACATTTACTTCTTGATTTTCTTCAAATTCTAATAAGAAGACCAGCTGGTATGAGATTGGTGGGTGATGACGGGATCGAACCGCCGACCCCCTCCTTGTAAGGGAGGTGCTCTCCCAGCTGAGCTAATCACCCAATCTCAAATCTTCTTACTCTACACAGCGAGCTACTCTTATTTAAGACTCAAAAGAGTGGTGGGTGATGACGGGATCGAACCGCCGACCCCCTCCTTGTAAGGGAGGTGCTCTCCCAGCTGAGCTAATCACCCCCGCTGTGTGGAGTCGCATTATAGGGATCCTTGAATGTGAGTCAACGCTTTTTAAAACTAAAATGATTGTTCGTTGCAAAATTAGTCAAGGCGTCGTATTTATCGCCGTTGGTGCTGCATCCTTGCGCAATTCAGCCTGTTATCTTGCCACCGCTAGCAGAATAAAAGCATGTGCGGCATGTTACGGCGTTGAGGAATCGAAGCAGAGTGATAGAATGTTGCCCACTTTTGTTCTCTGAGCTTATGTCGGTCTATGCCGACAGCCGTTGCGTAATAAGGCTGTAATCCCAAATGAAAATCAAAACCCGTTTCGCCCCTAGTCCTACTGGCTATCTCCACGTCGGCGGCGCTCGTACCGCACTGTATTCCTGGCTGTTTGCTCGTCATCATGACGGCGAGTTCGTGCTGCGTATTGAAGATACCGATCTGGAGCGTTCAACTCAGGACGCGATTGATGCCATTATGGATGGTATGAACTGGCTGAGCCTGAACTGGGATGAAGGCCCGTACTACCAGACTAAACGTTTTGACCGTTACAACGCAGTAATCGATCAGATGCTGGAAAACGGTACGGCATATAAATGCTATTGCTCTAAAGAACGTCTGGAAGCGCTACGTGAAAAGCAGATGGAAAACGGCGAAAAGCCACGTTACGACGGCTGTTGCCGTGGTTCTCACGAACATCATGCTGATAATGAGCCGCACGTCGTGCGTTTCCTCAACCCGCAGGAAGGCTCGGTCATCTTCAATGACCGCATCCGCGGGCCGATCGAATTCAGCAATCAGGAGCTCGATGACCTGATTATCCGTCGTACTGACGGTTCACCAACCTACAATTTCTGTGTCGTTATCGATGACTGGGATATGGAAATCACGCACGTTATCCGTGGTGAAGACCATATCAACAACACGCCGCGTCAGATCAACATCCTGAAAGCGTTGGGCGCACCCGTGCCAGAATATGCGCATGTGTCGATGATCCTGGGCGACGACAGTAAGAAATTGTCCAAGCGTCACGGCGCTGTGGGTGTAATGCAATACCGCGATGACGGCTATTTGCCGGAAGCACTGCTGAACTATCTGGTGCGTTTAGGCTGGTCGTCTGGCGATCAGGAAATCTTCTCTATAGATGAGATGAAATCGCTGTTCTCGCTGGATGCTGTCAACAAATCGGCGAGCGCTTTCAATACTGAGAAGCTGCAATGGCTGAACCATCACTATATTAACCATTTACCCGCAGAATATGTGGCGACGCATCTGTCATGGCATATTGAGCAGGCTGGAATTGATACCCGTACTGGGCCGCAGCTGAGCGAACTGGTTGGCTTACTGGGCGAACGTTGCAAGACGCTGAAAGAAATGGCGGACTCTTGCCGTTATTTCTATGAAGATTTTGCTGAGTTTGACGCTGATGCAGCGAAGAAACATCTGCGTCCGGTTGCCCGTCAGCCGCTTGAGCTGGTACGCGAGAAGCTGGCCGCGATAACGAGCTGGACGCCGGAGAATATCCATCACGCCATTCAGGGCACGGCGGACGAGCTTGGTCAGGGCATGGGTAAAGTCGGTATGCCACTGCGCGTTGCGGTAACCGGCGCGGGTCAGTCTCCGGGCGTTGACGTGACTGTGCATGCGATTGGTCAACAGCGTTCGCTGGCGCGCATTGATAAAGCGTTGGCGTTCATTGCTGAGCGTGAAGCGCAGCAATAAGCCCTACTGCATGAATAGACAAGAAGCCCCAGCCAAATGCTGGGGCTTCTTATTTTATGACTTAGGGGATTATTGACCGGCGATAGCAACCGCTTTACCGATGGCATCGGGGATCACGTCGCCATGCCCTTTACCGGGGAACAGAATAAAGTCGGCTTTTGTGCCTTGTTCGTTAAGCTGTGCGACCAGCGCTGTTGCTCTTTCCACCATTTTTCTTTGGCTGAGACGCTCTGCCCGCTTTTCATCAACCGGTTTACCCGCCTGCGTTTTGGCTAGCTCATCTTCATTTTCCCCTGCCGTGACGGTAATGGATTGCGGCGGTGTAGCGATCAGCCGCGTTCTTGCCGGAATCACAACGCCATTTCCCCACCAGATAGACGGGCTTGCGGCAACATAACGCTGGAAAGATTCGGTGTGGTTAAAAAGCGTATAGAGCGTAAACAGACCGCCGAAAGAGTGCCCGGCCAGCGTTTGTTTTTGCTTATTCACGGCGTAGTGCGCTTCAACCCAGGGTTTTACCGTGGACTGCAGGAATTGATAAAACGCCTCAGCTTCGCCGCCTGCGGCAAAATCTGGGTCGGTGAGCGTTGTCGGTGGCGTGTAGTCACGCGTTCTGGCGGGAACATCGTATGGCTTATCGATCGGATAACCCACGGCGACAATCATCGGTGCCGCGCCATTTTTTGCGTTATAGCTATTTACGGCAACGGGAAACTGAGCATTGCCATCCAGCATGTACAGAACCGGATAACCCCCTTCAGGTGCCGGTTGGCGGGGAAGTGCGATGAAAAGCCGATAGGCATGCTGCGCATCGCTTTTCATCTCAATTTGCCTGATCTCAAATTGAGCTTTTGCTTGTTCGGTCATATCAGGAATAGTGGGCTGTGCACGAACAGGCAACATGCCAGAGGCAGAGACCATCATGGAAAATACAATCATAGGAAAATAGCGCATGTGATGGGGCTTATATAGGAGGCAGAAGCGTAACGTGAAGTGATGATAATAAATCGCGTTATCGTTAGCAGCTTTTTATTGTGCTTATGATGAGATGACATCGAAATGGCCGCCTGTTTTTCTTACCTTTGGCGTCTTTTTCAGCGGTTAATAGGATAACCGGATTTAGCCGTTGACACTGCGAATCGGGTTTCATATTATGCGACGCGTTCGCACAGTACTTGCCCTCGCGGTGATGCTGTAAGATACGGGGCTATAGCTCAGCTGGGAGAGCGCTTGCATGGCATGCAAGAGGTCAGCGGTTCGATCCCGCTTAGCTCCACCAAACACTCCCTCTGTTTGGTTGATTATCACGAACATTCCACACGTTGTGGGGCTATAGCTCAGCTGGGAGAGCGCTTGCATGGCATGCAAGAGGTCAGCGGTTCGATCCCGCTTAGCTCCACCAAATCATCGCATACTTCTTATTTCATTCCGTTTTTTCAATTTCTCCCTATTCAATCAACGTTTTTCATTTGCTTAATACGTTTGTCAGCGATTCTTTGTAAATCATTCTTTGTAAACGACAGTTGGTTGCCTTCATTTTTTGAAGACAACCAAACCGTTATCGCTTAAGCCTCTTCCGAGAGCCTTGGCGTCCAGTCTATTGGCGACAGCCCTTGCTGTTCCAAAAGCTGGTTAGCCTGCGAAAAATGTTTACAGCCCAAGAAACCGCGGTGTGCAGATAGGGGGGAAGGGTGCGGCGATTTCAGAATATGGTGGCGCTGCTGATCGATGATGTTGCCTTTTTTCTGTGCATGCGAGCCCCATAGCAGAAAAACCAGGCCTTCCCGCTGCTCATTCAATGCCGCGATGACGCGGTCAGTAAACGTTTCCCAGCCCAAATTAGCATGCGAGTGTGCCTGTCCGGCTTCAACGGTTAATACCGTGTTGAGCAGTAAAACGCCTTGCTCCGCCCAGCTTTGTAGAAAACCATGCCGTGGAATTTCAAATCCAGGGATGTCGCTCGCCAATTCTTTATAAATATTACCCAGAGAAGGCGGGGCGGGTACGCCCGGACGTACAGAAAATGACAACCCGTGCGCCTGATTCGGGCCGTGATAGGGATCTTGCCCGAGAATGACGACTTTGACCTGATGCAGTTCAGTAAAGCGGAACGCGTTGAAAACATCCTTCTGCGGGGGATAGATAGTTTTACCCGCTGCACGTTCCTTCCCAACGAATTCAAGGGTATTAATGAAGTAAGGCTGCTGCTTTTCTTGTGCCAGCACGTCATGCCAGGTGAGAGATGTCGCCATCATGCACTCTTTTTTACAGGTTGAATGGTGTTGTCGGTAGCTTACCGATCTATCGTCCTGAGGTAAAACCGTAACCGCTATTCTCGGGATGAAAGGCCCTTTTTTGAAAAAAAATTGAAAATTTACAAAAATATTTGCAATTCAGCATGTTGGTAAAATTGATATAAAACAATATATTGCCATTATCCCACTAAGTTGCGGGGTTTTAAAATTGATTTAAGTCAAGGATGTCTGGTTGTCAGGCTGGTATATAAGAGGCAGATACAAACGGTTTTATACGATCGTTACGAAATTTAGCAATTTTTTTGCTGATAGCGATTTTTACTCAGTTAGTTTTTAACTAAGACAATAACACGCCGTTTTACGGAGGCAATTATGGTTACTGGTATTCAAATCACCAAGGCTAACGACAGCGCGCTGATCAATTCTTTCTGGTTGCTGGATGAAGAAAAATCACAGGCGCGTTGCGTGTGTGCTAAATCGGGTTATAGCGAAGATCAAATCGTTCCGGTGAGCGATCTGGGTCAGATCGAGTATCGTGAAATTCCGCTGGAAATCAAACCTGAAGTGCGTGTGGAAGGCGGTCAACACCTGAACGTAAACGTTCTGCGCCGTGAGACGCTGGAAGATGCCGTTAAGCATCCGGAAAACTATCCGCAACTGACTATCCGCGTATCTGGCTACGCTGTGCGTTTCAACTCATTGACGCCAGAGCAGCAGCGCGACGTTATCGCTCGTACTTTTACCGCAAGCCTGTAAGTTGTTACTCAAGCCTTAACAAAAAGGGAGCCGAAGCTCCCTTTTTTTACATCTATATAAAACATCGACTGTTTTATTCGGCAGAGGGTTCGTCGGTTTTCTGCGTTGGTTGACGACGCTTACCAATATTTTTAGCATCGCGATGACGAACTTTTACCTTAACTTTTTCTTTTTCCTTCTCTTTTTTCTCTTGTCTCTTAGCCAGCACTTTTTTCGACGGTTTCCCCGTCGTTTTGGCGCTTGGCGCTTTCGTCTCTGGGCGGAGTTCTTCAATGACGCGCGGTTTTAGCGGTTCATTCAAGTAGCGACTGATTTTTCCCAGCAGCAGATGGTCGTGCGCTTCGACGAAAGAGATAGCACAGCCTTTACGACCGGCGCGACCGGTGCGGCCGATACGGTGAAGGTAAGTATCCGATGTGCGTGGCAAATCGAAGTTAAATACGTGGCTGACATCGTCAATATCGATGCCACGCGCTGCGATATCCGTTGCTACCAGCACGTTGACACGCCCGTCGCTGAGACGTTTGATCGCCTCATTACGTTTAGCTTGCACCATTTCGCCTTCAAGATAGCAGGAGTTAATGCCCGCTTCACGCAACCAGCCAACCAGCTCATGCACTCGCTCACGCTTGCGTACAAAAACGATAGAACGCGTCACGTCCGGCTGTTTTAACTGGTGGCAGAGCAGCGCCGTTTTGTGTTTGAGATCGTCAGCGCGGTAATACCATTGCAGAATTTTTTTACGTTCCCGACGCGATGGGTCGGATTCGATTTCAACGGGTTCGTTGAGCAAGCGCTCGGCGAAATCTTTGATCGCGTCCCCTTCCAGCGTTGCAGAAAACAGCATCGTTTGCTTGCGCCAGCGGGTTTCTCCAGCGATGTGTTCAATATCCTGAGCGAAGCCCATATCCAGCATTCTGTCTGCTTCATCCAGAATCAGCGTTTCTACCGCGCGGCAATCGAAGTTTTCTTCTTTAATGTATTGCAGAAGACGGCCCGTCGTCGCGACGACGATATCCTGATTTTCACTGAAGACTTCTGCGTGGTTCATGTAGGCCACGCCGCCGGTGATCGTAGCGATATCTAGGTGCGTATGTGCAGCAAACGCTCGCGCCTGATCGGCCACCTGCATGGCGAGTTCACGGGTCGGCGTGAGGATCAGAATACGAGGTGGACCCGATTTTTTACGAGGGAAATCGATAAGATGCTGCAAAACCGGCAGCAGATAGGCGGCGGTTTTACCTGTTCCTGTTGGCGCGGAGCCCAGTACGTCACGGCCTTCCATCGCCGGAGGGATCGCCTCAGCTTGAATCACGGTCGGGCGCTCGTAGCCCATGTCGCGCAGGGCGTCTAACAGGCTTTCATCAAGATCAAGCTCGGAAAAATTGGTTACAGTCATGGTCTACCTCTATTTGGGGCGCCGATTATAGACGGATTGGCCGGTTTCTTCACCTGTTTAAGCAGACATCGGCACTTTTCCTGTACTGATGTTTCACCTATGCTACTGCGGTTTGCGTTTGGAATCTTATTTTCATGAGTCATCAGGCTGATAATAAACTGACACTGCGTCGGGATGGATTTACCTTCAAGCAATTCTTTGTGGCGCACGATCGTTGTGCCATGAAGGTGGGAACCGACGGCATTTTGCTGGGTGCCTGGACGCCGGTGTTTTCAGCCACAAGGATTCTGGATATTGGCAGCGGCTCCGGCCTTCTCGCACTGATGCTGGCGCAACGTTCTGAACCGCATGTTCCGATTGATGCCGTCGAACTGGATAGTGCCGCCAGCGATCAGGCAAAGGAGAACATTGCCGCCTCGCCATGGGCTGACAGAATCACGGTGTATGCTGAAGATATCGTCGGTTTTGCTGAGACGCGAGCCGCCGACTATTCGTTGATTATCAGTAACCCACCTTATTTCCCGCCGGGGATCGCATGCGGATCGGCTCAGCGCGATCAGGCTCGCTATACTACCTTGTTAACCCATGAAACGTTGTTGCGCTGTGCTCATCAACTGCTGATGCCTGAGGGCCTTTTCTGCGTGGTGCTGCCGGTTCAGGTTGCTGAGCATTTTATTCCGCTGGCGCAGCAGCACAATTGGCACGTTCACCAGCAGCTTCACGTATCGGAGCAGGAAGAGAAACCTGCGCATCGCGTTTTGCTGGCGCTGTCTCGCCAGGAAAGAGAATGTGCGAATTCCTCACTGGCCATTCGTGATGCAGAAAGGTGCTACTCGACGGATTTCCAGCGGCTGACAAAAGATTTTTATCTCTTTATGTAGATGGCAGACGCCTTGTTGCTGCGCCTGCCTTTGCTGAGTGAACTATTTTTTATGAGTTATTTTTTATGAACTACGGCACCAGAATGGTGGGGGTTGGGGCATCGAACTGTTCTGGGTAGTCCAGAGTGTAATGCAGCCCGCGGCTTTCTTTTCTTTCCAATGCGCAGCGGACGATGAGTTCGGCGACCTGCACCAGATTACGCAGTTCCAGCAAATTGTTGGAAATGCGGAAGTGGGCGTAGTACTCATTGATTTCCTGCTGAAGCAGTTGGATGCGGCGTTGTGCCCGCTCCAGTCGCTTAGTCGTCCGCACGATCCCAACGTAATCCCACATAAACAGACGTAGCTCGTGCCAGTTATGCTGAATCACCACTTGTTCATCTGAGTTATCGACCTGGCTTTCATCCCAATCCGGTAACTTTTTCACTGCTTTGATTTGCGGTAAGCGCTGCAAAATATCCTCAGCGGCTGACCAGCCGTAAACCAGACACTCCAGCAATGAATTAGACGCCATGCGATTTGCGCCATGCAATCCGGTGTAGCTGACTTCGCCAATCGCATACAGACCGTCAAGATCGGTACGACCATGCTGATCGACCAGCACGCCGCCGCACGTGTAATGTGCCGCAGGGACGATGGGTATCGGCTCACGCGTCAGATCGATGCCGAGGGACTGTAACTTTTCATCGATAGTGGGGAAGTGCTGTTTGATGAATGCTTCGGGCTTGTGGCTGATATCCAGATACATGCAGTCTGCGCCAAGCCGTTTCATCTCATGGTCAATTGCCCGGGCTACCACGTCACGCGGGGCCAATTCGCCTCTGGCATCGAAATCGGGCATAAAGCGTGTGCCGTCAGGACGTTTAAGGTACGCGCCTTCACCGCGCAGCGCTTCCGTTAGCAGGAAGTTTCGTGCCTGCGGGTGGAACAGGCAGGTCGGGTGAAACTGATTGAACTCCAGATTTGCTACGCGGCAACCCGCACGCCAGGCCATGGCGATGCCATCGCCAGAGGAAATATCGGGGTTCGTGGTGTATTGATACACTTTGGATGCGCCGCCGGTCGCCAGAACCACCGTTTTCGCTCGGCAGGATTCTACGCGTTCCCGTTCACGGTTCCATATATAAGCACCGACAATGCGGCGTGTGCCGGGCAGACCCAGCTTATTCGAGGTAATTAAATCGACGGCGTTGCAGCGTTCCATAATCCGAATATTCGGATGAGATAGCGCTTTCTGCACCAGCGTGTTTTCCACTTCTTTTCCGGTTGCATCCGCGGCATGCAGAATTCGACGATGGCTGTGCCCGCCTTCGCGCGTGAGATGGTAACGCTCTTCGCCGCTGGTGCTGGTTTCGGTATCGAATAGCACGCCTTGTTCGATAAGCCATTGCACGCAGTGTTTGGCATTGCTGGCGATAAACTCAACGGCTTCCCGTTCACACAGGCCATCGCCGGCGATCAGGGTATCTTCGATATGAGAGTCAATCGTGTCCGTTTCATCGAAAACTGCGGCGATGCCGCCCTGAGCATAAAACGTTGCGCCTTCGTTGAGTGGGCCTTTGCTTAATACCGTCACGTTGGCTTGTGAAGCCAGACGCAGAGCCAGCGAAAGCCCGGCAGCACCGCTGCCAATGATTAAAACATCACAGACGTATTCAGTGGTCGTTTGCATGGTCGTGTCGTGGGTGCAAAAAGAAGAGGAGATCGGATGGTAGCACCCAATGGTTGATTGCTGCATTGGTTTTTAGCCCCCTATCTACACGCTAAATAAGCGAAGGGAAGGGAATGCTGAATCGTGCGCATACCCCAAATTTATCGTATCATCCTCGGAGAAGCGTGGAGCCTCAGATGAAGACCATTTTTGATGAAGAGAATGCGTCATGATACGCATCGCAAAGACGAGTAACGGCGCTAAGCAAAATAAAAATGATGACTCGGAACTTTATTGGATGTCTTGGTTCTAATGAGGAGCTTGCTCTAAATGACTTATATAGCTGGCAGTACTATTTTACGCGTGGAGAACGGTTTGAGTAGAGATTACCTCGGATGAGCGAGCAACTGGCAGATCAGGTTCTGGTCGAGCGAGTCCAAAAAGGCGATCAAAAATCGTTTAACTTGTTGGTCGTTCGTTATCAGCATAAGGTAGCGAGCCTGGTATCGCGGTATGTTTCCCAAGGGGACGTGCCAGACGTGGTGCAGGAATCGTTTATTAAAGCCTATCGCGCGCTAGAGTCATTCCGCGGCGATAGTGCGTTCTATACGTGGCTGTATCGTATCGCAGTGAATACGGCCAAAAATTATTTGGTTGCTCAGGGACGCCGTCCGCCTTCCAGCGACATTGATGCTAATGACGCGGAAAACTATGAAAATGCGGGCGCACTGAAAGAAATATCGAACCCTGAGAATTTAATGTTGTCAGAAGAATTACGAAGCATCGTTTTCCGAACTATCGAGTCTTTACCGGAAGATTTACGTTTAGCGATTACTCTGCGTGAGTTGGACGGTTTAAGCTACGAAGAGATCGCCGTGATTATGGATTGTCCCGTCGGCACTGTTCGTTCTCGTATTTTCCGGGCGCGGGAAGCGATTGATAATAAAGTACAACCGCTTATTCAGCGCTAGCGAGCGTTTTCAGCTATCCGCATGACTAATGATGGATTTGACAAGGTAAAGGTGTCGGTATGCAGAAAGAGAAACTTTCCGCTTTAATGGATGGCGAAGCAGTAGATTCCGAACTGTTAGGCGCACTGTCACGGGATGATGCGTTGCAGCAAAGTTGGCAAAGTTATCATCTGATTCGTGATGTGATACGTGGTGACGTGAGTGAAAACGTGATTCACCTGGACATCGCTTCTCGTGTTGCTGCTGCAATCGAAAAAGAACCTGTTCGTCTGGTTCCACAAGCGCAGCCTGAATCTCAGCCACAGCCTGTCGAGTGGACGAAGATGCCTTTCTGGCACAAAATCCGCCCGTGGGGCAGCCAATTGACGCAAGTCGGTGTCGCAGCCTGCGTATCTTTAGCAGTGATTGTCGGCGTACAAAATTACCAGCAGGGTAATGCTTCTGAACAGGTTGTGGAATCCGGCGTGTTCAGTACCTTACCTGCTATGGGTACCGCCTCTCCAGTGAGTTTGGGTGTGCCGTCAGAAAATGTGGCCCCTAACAGCGGTCAGCAAAGATCCGATATGCAACGCAATCGCCTTAACGCCATTTTGCAGGACTACGAATTACAGCGTCGGCTGCATGCCGAGCACGCTCTGCCGCAGGAGGATCAGCAAGCGGCAATTCAGGTTCCCGGTACTCAATCATTAGGAACACAGCCCCGGTAATGAAGCGTGTTTGGTCCGCCGCCTGTTTTCTGATTGGCAGTCTGTTTTATTCTACTTTCGCCTCGGCTCAGAATGTTGAGCCGGGCGCGTTGCTGCAACAGATGAATGGCGCTACTCGTTCTCTGAATTACGAAATTTCCTTTATTAACATTACCCTGCAAGGTTTCGAGTCGGTACGGTATCGTCATGCTGTGGTCAACAACCGTGCCTTAGCGCAGTTGCTGTTTATGGATGGTCCGCGACGCGAGATTGTGCAGCGTGGCAATGAAGTCAGCTATTTCGATCCTGGTTTTGAGCCGTTTACGCTCACTAGCGATCATATCGTTGATTCTCTCCCTTCTTTGGTCTTCGCTGATTTTCAGAAACTATCGCCCTATTATGATTTTGTTCCTGCTGATGGACGGGTACGCATTGCCGATCGTCTGGCATCAGGCATTCGGGTCATCTCACGCGATGGCACACGCTACAGCTATACGGTGTGGATTGATGCGGAATCCAAACTTCCACTGCGCATTGATTTACAGGATCGCAATGGCGACAAACGGTTGGAGCAATTCTTAACGACATCATTGATTGTTGACGATGATCTGGTGAGCGTGATGCGTCCGCTGGAAGGTATCAAACTTCCTCCTGCGCTACCCGCGCCTGCTGCGGAAAAAGGTGATTTTACCTGGGTGCCTGAATGGTTGCCTGCCGGCATGAAAGAACAGTCGCACAACAAAAAAGTATTGCCAGGTTCGTCCATTCCTATTGAAACACGTCTGTATAGCGATGGTTTATTCAGTTTTTCGGTTAATATTAGCCCGTCTTCTGAGGTGAGTGAGGAACAGTCTGTACTCACGGGGCGGCGCTCCATTCACACCGTCATGAAAGACAACCGCGAGATTACCGTTGTCGGTGATATACCGCCCTCTACGACTAAGCGCGTGGCTGACAGCATTAGTATGAAGGCGGAGCCGTGATTAAAGAGTGGGCGACAGTGGTGTCATGGCAGGATGGAATTGCGGAGCTGCGGTGTGAGCCAAGTGCGGGCTGTGGCACCTGCAAATCCCGCTCGTCGTGTGGAACCGGTTTATTAAGTCAGCTTGGGCTCTCTGCCGAAAACACGCTGTACGTTCCTTGCGATCGGCCTTTGGAAATTGGACAAAAAGTGGAGCTGGGTATTTCTGAAGGACGGTTATTGTTTTCCGCCGCTCTGGTTTATGTTGTCCCGCTGTTTGGGTTGCTGTTCGGGGCAGCGATATGCCAAACGCTGTTCGGCACCGATCTGGCCGCGGTTATTGGCGCGCTGTTAGGCGGTAGCGTGGCGTTTATCGGCGTGAAGCGCTGGGCAAAGCAGCTAGGTAAAAATAAACGTTATGAACCCGTTATCCTGCAAATCGCACTGCCGGGCACGCTCTTACAAAATTGACCTGTTCACCCCAGCGTAAACGGCGCGCGGCGCGGAAATATTGCTTACTCGCTTGTTATCTTTCGACACGATATTTGCCACGTAATGACACTTTACTTCCTGCTTTCCTCTTGTTGTTCTGCTATTCCAAATAAAACCGTCATAATCAAGGGGAATGCACTGGACATGACTAGGTTTTCAGGCTTCTCGCATGTAGAATGCTGCGATTCAGGTGGAATAATATCGCTGCTGTTTTCACCTATGCGCATGCCCATCGGCAAGAATTTCAGGAATATCAAGGTAGAAAAATTTTTATAATGAAGCATATACGAAATTTCTCCATTATTGCCCATATCGACCACGGTAAATCAACGTTATCTGACCGTATTATCCAGATTTGCGGCGGTTTAACCGAGCGTGAAATGGCGGCGCAGGTTCTGGATTCCATGGATCTGGAACGTGAACGCGGAATAACGATTAAAGCGCAAAGCGTCACGCTGGATTATAAAGCGCAGGACGGCCAAACCTACCAGTTAAACTTCATTGATACGCCTGGACACGTTGACTTCTCTTATGAAGTTTCCCGCTCGCTCGCCGCCTGCGAAGGCGCGCTGCTTGTCGTTGACGCGGGGCAGGGTGTTGAAGCGCAAACGTTGGCTAACTGCTATACCGCGCTGGATATGAATCTGGAAGTGGTGCCGGTTCTGAATAAGATCGACCTACCTGCTGCCGATCCAGATCGCGTTGCTCAGGAAATTGAAGACATCGTCGGCATTGATGCCACCGACGCTGTGCGCTGCTCTGCAAAAACGGGGATTGGCGTGCCGGATGTTCTGGATCGTCTGGTGCGTGATATTCCTCCGCCGGAAGGCAGCCCTGATGAACCGCTGCAGGCGCTGATTATCGACTCCTGGTTTGATAACTACCTTGGCGTTGTGTCGCTGGTACGTATCAAAAACGGTACGATGCGCAAAGGCGACAAAATTAAGGTGATGAGCACGGGTCAGGTTTATAACGCCGACCGTCTCGGTATTTTTACGCCGAAGCAAATCGACCGTGATGTATTGAACTGCGGCGAAGTAGGCTGGTTGGTGTGCGCCATCAAAGATATTTTGGGTGCCCCAGTAGGGGATACACTGACTCTGGCGCGTCAACCGGCTGAAAAAGCGTTGCCGGGCTTCAAGAAAGTCAAACCGCAGGTCTACGCTGGCCTGTTCCCGATTAGCTCTGACGACTATGAAGCCTTCCGTGATGCGTTAGGCAAGTTGAGCCTCAATGATGCCTCTCTGTTCTATGAGCCAGAAAGCTCTACCGCGCTGGGCTTTGGTTTCCGCTGTGGCTTCCTGGGTCTGCTCCACATGGAGATCATTCAGGAACGTCTGGAGCGTGAGTACGATCTGGAACTGATCACTACGGCACCGACGGTAGTGTATGAAGTAGAAACGACGGCTAAAGAAACCATTTATGTTGATAGCCCGTCTAAACTGCCACCGCTGAACAATATTCAGGAACTGCGCGAACCGATTGCCGAGTGTCACATGCTGATGCCTCAGGAATATTTGGGTAACGTGATTACGCTTTGTATTGAGAAGCGTGGCGTGCAGACGAATATGGTGTACCACGGTAATCAGGTTGCGTTGACGTATGAGATCCCGATGGCCGAAGTGGTACTCGATTTCTTCGATCGCCTGAAATCAACGTCTCGTGGTTATGCCTCGCTGGATTATGGCTTCAAGCGTTTCCAGGCATCAGACATGGTGCGCGTTGATGTATTAATCAACAACGAGCGTGTCGATGCATTAGCCCTGATTACTCACCGTGATAATTCACAATACCGTGGCCGTGAATTTGTCGAAAAGATGAAAGAATTGATTCCGCGTCAGCAGTTTGATATCGCGATTCAGGCCGCCATTGGTAACCACATTATTGCGCGCTCTACGGTTAAGCAATTGCGTAAAAACGTACTGGCCAAGTGTTATGGTGGCGACGTCAGCCGTAAGAAGAAACTGTTGCAGAAACAGAAAGACGGTAAGAAGCGTATGAAGCAGGTCGGTAACGTCGAACTGCCGCAAGAAGCGTTTCTGGCAATTCTGCACGTCGGCAAAGACAGTAAATAAATTCTGAGGAGTTGGCATGGCCAATATGTTTGCCGTAATTTTGGCATTGGTGACGCTGGTCACGGGGATTGTCTGGTGTTTAGAACGTTTCGTCTGGGCACCCGCTCGCCGGAAGAAATTTGCTGCGATGAGCGGCGCCGATCTGGCTGATGGTGCCGTTTCATCGAAAGCCGTTGAGCAACCCGGCTGGATTGAAACAATCGCATCCGTCTTCCCAGTAGTGGCTTTGGTATTGGTTGTGCGCTCCTTCATTTATGAGCCGTTTCAAATTCCATCGGGTTCGATGATGCCGACGCTGTTGATCGGTGATTTTATTCTGGTGGAGAAATTTGCCTATGGCATTAAAGAACCCTTCACGCAAAAAACGCTGATCGAAACCGGTCATCCGAAGCGTGGCGACGTGGTGGTATTTAAATATCCGTCCGATCCTAAAGTGGACTTCATCAAACGCGTGGTTGGCGTACCGGGCGATCGCGTGAGCTATAACCCGATAACCAAGCAGGTGACGATTCGTCCATCCTGTCAGGGGCAGCAGGCGTGCGATACCGCACTGGCCGTCACATACAGTAACGTACAGCCTAGCGATTTTGTTCAGACCTTCAATCAGCCTGGACTAGAGTCGCGCAGCGGTTTTTATGAGGTGCCTGTCAATGACAATAGCGTGGAAGGGGCCCGCATGAGCGCGCGCAAAGAATCATTAGGCAATGTGACGCACAATATTCTGTTGGTGCCGGGTCAGCATGATCAACTCGGTGGTTATTACCAGCAATCGCAGCAGCAGCTTGCGACATGGGTTGTCCCTGCCGGACACTACTTCATGATGGGTGATAACCGTGACAACAGTCTGGATAGTCGCTATTGGGGTTTTGTGCCAGAGAGAAATCTGGTCGGTAAAGCCACCGCTATCTGGATGAGTTTTGAGAAGCAGGAAGGTGAATGGCCTACCGGCGTACGTTTGAGTCGCATCGGTGGCATTCATTAACCAAAAATAAGCATTAATTAAAAGTAAGCATTAACCGAAATAAGATACAGGCAGCATTCTGATGCTGTCCGTTGTAGAATATTTTCAGTAACGCTCTTTTTGAAAGAACATGCCCTAAGTAGTGCGAGTTGCAGGACAACACGTTAGCGTTTTAACCACGCTAACACAGGCAACGCGAAGTATGACGGGCAGAAAGGCAGGCTCCCTTAGGGGAGCCAATGCAAACGAAACAGTTTTGACCGAATTAGTAAGCAGGGCTGTTCCGTATGCTGCTGTTTTTGACGCATCGTTGATCTATTGGTAACACATGAATCCCATCCTGATAAATCGTTTACAAAGAAAGCTGGGCTATACTTTTCAGCAGTACGATCTTTTGTTACAGGCGTTGACGCACCGTAGCGCTAGCAGCAAACATAATGAAAGACTCGAATTCCTGGGTGATTCCATCCTGAGTTTTGTGATCGCTAATGCGCTGTATCATCGTTTTCCCAAGGTTGATGAAGGGGACATGAGTCGGATGCGAGCGACGCTGGTGCGAGGAAATACGCTGGCGGAAATCGCGCGCGAATTTGAACTGGGAGAGTGCTTACGCCTCGGTCCCGGTGAATTAAAAAGTGGTGGTTTCCGTCGAGAATCGATCCTAGCTGATACGGTCGAAGCGCTGATTGGCGGTATTTTCCTCGACAGCGATATTCAGACTATCGAACGTTTGATCCTGAACTGGTATCAGACGCGTCTGGATGAAATCAGTCCCGGCGATAAGCAAAAAGATCCGAAAACGCGGTTGCAGGAATTTCTGCAAGGGCGTCACTTACCT
The DNA here is from genome assembly GCF_014946775.2 of Pectobacterium quasiaquaticum. Lineage (NCBI taxonomy): Bacteria > Pseudomonadati > Pseudomonadota > Gammaproteobacteria > Enterobacterales > Pectobacteriaceae > Pectobacterium > Pectobacterium quasiaquaticum. Next base: position 1,150,847 of record NZ_CP065177.1, read on the forward strand.
CTGCCAACGTATTTGGTGGTGCAGGTTCGTGGGGAGGCACACGATCAGGAATTTACTATCCACTGTCAGGTGAGCGGCTTTAGTGAGTCGGTCATTGGTACAGGATCGAGCCGTCGTAAAGCCGAACAGGCTGCGGCTGAACAAGCGTTGAAAAAACTGGAGCTTGAATGAGCGAAGTACAGACACACTGCGGTTTTGTCGCGATTGTTGGTCGACCAAACGTCGGTAAATCGACGTTACTGAATCAATTACTGGGGCAGAAGATTTCTATTACGTCACGTAAGCCCCAGACGACGCGGCACCGTATCATGGGGATTCACACGGAAGGGCCTTATCAGGCTATTTATGTGGATACGCCGGGATTGCATATTGAAGAAAAACGGGCGATTAACCGCCTGATGAACCGTGCTGCCAGCAGCTCAATTGGTGACGTTGAGCTGATCATTTTCGTTGTTGAAGGGACACACTGGAACGACGACGATGATATGGTATTGAATAAGCTGCGCGATCAGAAACTCCCAGTGTTATTGGCGATCAATAAAGTCGATAACGTCACGGATAAAACTAAGCTGCTGCCGCATATCCAGTTCCTCAGCCAACAAATGGACTTTCTTGATGTCGTTCCAATCTCGGCTGAGAAGGGCACGAATGTCGATACGATTGCCAGCATTGTGCGTAAACACTTACCGCAGGCAACGCACCACTTCCCGGAAGATTACATCACCGATCGCTCACAGCGCTTTATGGCGTCGGAAATTATCCGTGAAAAGCTGATGCGCTTCCTAGGTGAAGAATTGCCGTATTCTGTGACGGTTGAAATCGAGCGTTTCGTGACGAACGAGCGCGGCGGTTATGACATCAACGGCCTGATTCTGGTTGAGCGTGAAGGCCAGAAGAAGATGGTCATTGGTAACAAAGGTGCCAAAATTAAAACGATTGGTATCGAATCTCGTCAGGATATGGAAGAGATGTTCGAGGCCAAAGTGCACCTTGAGCTGTGGGTTAAAGTGAAATCCGGTTGGGCAGATGACGAACGTGCCCTGCGCAGCTTGGGTTATAGCGAAGACTTGTAAGGTTCACGCCGATGGAAGGCTGGCAGCGCGCATTTGTCTTGCATGGGCGACCTTATAGTGAAACCAGCTTATTGCTGGATCTGTTTAGTGAAAGTGATGGTCGAGTTCGTGTGCTTGCCAAAGGCGCGCGAGCCCGACGCTCTAGCCTGAAGGGCTGTTTACAGCCTTTCACTCCGCTGCTGGTGCGCTGGGGTGGCCGAGGAGAAGTGAAAACATTACGCAGCGCCGAGCCTGTCTCCCTCGCGCTACCACTGACTGGCTCGATGCTCTATAGCGGTTTATACGTTAATGAACTGCTGTCCCGTGTGCTGGAACATGAAACCAATTACTCCGCTCTTTTCTTCGATTATCTCCACTGTTTACAACATCTTGCTGCACAGGATGCCTCGCCCGAGCCAGCATTAAGACGCTTTGAATTAGCGTTATTGGGCTATCTGGGATACGGCGTTGATTTCCTGCATTGTGCTGGTAGCGGCGAACCCGTGGCCGATACCATGACTTATCAGTATCGAGAGGAAAGGGGGTTTATTGCCAGCCTAGTGGTCGATAATAAAAGCTTTACTGGGTATGAGTTACGCTCGCTAGCGTCGCGTGAATTTCCAGATGTCGGCACATTGAAGGCGGCAAAGCGTTTCACTCGTATCGCGTTAAAGCCGTATCTGGGGGGAAAACCGCTGAAAAGTCGTGAATTGTTCCGCCAGTTCATTCCTGCTGCTAATTTGTCCAAACCCACATCTTCTGATAAATAATCCCGTCACCTCAGTACCCTGACGCTGTGACATCGGTGTAAACTGCCACGTATCGTGCATGACATTACCGAGGATTTATCATGGCTGAACTGCTGCTTGGCGTTAACATCGATCACATTGCAACGCTGCGTAATGCGCGTGGAACGGCGTATCCCGATCCCGTTCAGGCGGCTTTTGTCGCTGAGCAGGCGGGGGCGGATGGTATCACCGTGCATTTGCGTGAAGATCGTCGCCATATCACGGATCGTGATGTGCGGATCCTGAGAGAAACGCTCCAAACCCGCATGAATCTGGAAATGGCTGTCACGGAAGAAATGCTGAACATCGCCTGTGAGGTGAAGCCGCATTTCTGCTGTCTGGTACCGGAAAAACGTCAGGAAGTGACCACCGAAGGCGGGCTGGATGTCGCGGGGCAGCAGGATAAAATCGATAACGCAGTAGCCAGACTTAGTCAAGTTAACATCTTGGTTTCACTCTTCATTGATGCGGATAAGCGACAAATCGATGCCGCCGTGGCCAGCGGTGCACCCTATATCGAGATCCATACTGGGGCGTATGCCGATGCGCCAGATGACGAAGCACGCCAACATGAGTTCGAGCGCATTCGTGATGCGGCGTCTTATGCGGCGGCGAAGGGGCTTAAAGTTAATGCCGGCCACGGTCTGACGTACCATAACGTTCTGCCGATTGCTGCCTTGCCAGAAATGCATGAATTGAATATTGGGCATGCGATTATCGGGCGTGCAGTGATGTCCGGTCTGAAGGATGCTGTTGCCGAAATGAAGAGTCTGATGCGAGAAGCACGCCGCTGATGGCAATTCTTGGGCTCGGAACGGATATTGTCGAAATTGCTCGTATTGACGCGGTGATTGAACGTTCAGGCGAGCGACTGGCTCGCCGCATTCTGACGGATGCTGAATGGGCGCATTATCAGCGGCATCAGCAGCCTGTTCGTTTCCTCGCCAAGCGCTTTGCCGTGAAAGAGGCGGCAGCAAAAGCCTTTGGTACCGGAATCCGTAACGGGCTCGCGTTCAACCAGTTTGAGGTTTTTAATGACGAACTGGGTAAACCCTGTCTGCGGTTTTTTGCTAAAGCAGCGGAGCTGGCTGAACAGATGGGCGTCAGACACGTCCATGTGACGCTGGCGGATGAAAGACGCTATGCCTGTGCGACGGTGATTATCGAAAGCTGATCGTCCGTAAACGGTTGTTTAAATCCTGTCGGCATGGTGGATGAGAACGTATTTTTCCCACAGTTGCTCATTGCCTTCAACATGGTTTGGATCTTTGATGATCGTGTTGTCGATCGGACAGACTTTCTGACACGTAGGGGTGTCGTAGTGGCCAACACACTCGGTACAGAGGGTGGTGTCAATTTCATAAATGTCCACGCCCATGGAAATAGCCTGATTAGGACACTCGGGCTCACACATGTCACAGTTGATGCATTTATGGGTGATGAGTAACGCCATGATGTTCTTCTACCTTACAAACAGGGCGCAGATTATACCCGCTGATGCTTGTTTAAACACGCGTAACTGTCATTGGTGGAGAATATACTGTCAAATCGGTTTCTCCTGTCTTCAATGTGCCTCTCTTCCGAGACCGTTTACTGCGGGTTTTGCATGTTTTCGAAGGCCTTCAGCATGCAATTTATTGACAGTATAAATAGTGAGGTTACAGGGTAAAATTACCATCTGTTCGTTAAATTGGTTTTATACCTATCCTTTAAACTGTATAAATCAGCCAGTGCGACTGTGTTTCTTGGGTTTTAATTTATTGATTTACAATTTAAATAAATTTAGTTGTGATATTGAACCACTTATTTTTGTAATATCATGGACAGTGATTTAATCGGTATTGCTGATTAAGTTTGCATCTGGAGAGTCGATGATGGTGCATGTCCGTATGATATAATTTTATGACTAATAGTGTCAGTTTAATGGCGGAACTCATAGTGCAGCAGGAAGGTCATCTTAATCAGGTTGGGGCAGGATTTTTCCAACAGGGAGACACAGAGCCATTAGGCGCTGATTACTGGCATCAATGCCAACGGCGGTATACTTTTCAGCCCATTTACCGAACATCAGGTAAATTAATGGCTATTGAGTTACTGACTTCCGTTTTTTCTCCTACCCTGCCGCAAAAGTTCATCTCTCCTGAAAAATACTTCGCGAATATCGATGTTGAAACTCGCCTGTTAATTATTGTAGAACAACTGCAACTTTTATCTCAGTGGAGTTTTCGATTTACTCGCGACGAGCTTTTTGCCTCTGTCAATATTGATGGTATGACGCTACTGGCGTTGCAGAATAGTCTGGAAGCCAAACGTTTGATCGCGGCAATGCCCTGGATTCGTTTTGAAATAGTCGAAAATCAGGGAGGGCTGCCAAAAGAAATCTTAACCAAGCTCCCTGAAGCGCAAACACTGTGGCTGGATGATTTCGGCTGCGGCATGGCGAATTTTTCATCACTCATGCTGGCCCAGTATGATTGCATCAAAGTAGCACGTGAGCTCTTCATTCTTCTGCAACAAAGTGGTGAAGGGAAAACCGTTTTCCCTGTGCTGATCGCTTTGCTATCGCGTTTTTGCAATTATGTCGTCATTGAAGGAATCGAAACAAAGGAAGAGTGGGCGATTGTTCAGGCATCACATGCTCATGCTGCCCAAGGATACTACCTCTCTCGCCCTCAGCCGTTTGAGTATTTTGAAACGTTGAAACTTGAACTTTAGGTGATAACCTGTTGTTTTGGCTATCACTTTTTACATTAGAGTACCGCTGTATGCCCATCCATGTTTCTTCTTCATGTTAACTCATTATATTTCCTAACATTTCATTGTTGTACAAATTTTATCCTATCTAACAGGTTTCCTTTCTCTTGTTGTTTCCAAGTAATAATGCTGAATTTTGTTTTATTTTTGTTATTTAATTCTTGTTTTACTTGTTATGACGGTGTTTAATTTCGATAAAGTAACGGGGAGGAACACTGCGAATTTTGCATCAAATTATGACATATATAATCAGACACTTGCGTTAATGATTTTATTTTTTCTTTTAATTATTTGATTTTTAATGGTAAAAAAATATAATGTTTACTGTTAACGATCAAAAATCACTTTGTGATAGATTTTGTTGATTAAAACAATGATACTTATTGGTATAATTGATTTGCTTACAAAAATTTGATGTTCAAAATATATCGCCATGTACCCTTAGGATTATTCTTTTATTCCATTAGAGAAGCTTATAACCCGAACAATTACGACTATTAAATTAAGATACTCTTTTGAATTTGTTGTTTTTTATCTGCGCACAGTCATATGCGAGGGCTTTATGCTTACGTTGCTATGTTTCTAAACACTCCTGCTTCATGGAGCGTTTTTTCTTTCATCCTTTCTGCTCTCCGGAAATGCACTCATCCTGAAAATCTATGGGGTGGGGGCTTGTTACCGGGATTTTTCGTCATCAGCGTTGTGATTTGTACGATCAGGACCACTCGGGCCTGAGGAGAGTGTCATTGTGTATGAAATTATAATAACCCTACTTTTACTGTTGTTATTGTTTTCTTCTGTAAAAAATAGAAAAATCAAACAAAATTTTAAAACTGATCAGAAAAAGCAAGATTTCCTTAACATGGCTTTTTTTGCGATGGAATATAGCCCTGCCTCAATTATGATTGCAGATGAAAATTGTGAAATTATTTACGTCAATCGTCAGTTTATTACCATGTCTGGCTATATGCCCGATGAAGTTATTGGCAAAAAAACGAATATATTAAACTCTGGCATGACCAACGCTAGTGTCTATGAAGATCTGTGGGCTACCATAAATAAAGGTAATATTTGGAGCGGTGAATTCGTTAACCGACGTAAAGATGGGCAGTTGTATTGGGAAAAGGCCAATATTGCTAAAATATATAATAAGGCGAGTAACACGACCCAATACGTCGGCATTAAGTTAGATATTACAGAGCGGAAATCGCAGGAACATCATGATAATTCATACAATCGTGCGCTGGATTTGTTATCAAGCGGCGCGCCGCTGAAGGATATTCTGGATGCGATCATTTTCAGTGTGGAAGAAAAAAACCCAGGTCGTATCGTTTGTTCTGTACTGCTCGTTGATAAAGAAAAGAAATGTTTGACGCTTGGATCTGCACCGAGCCTGCCAGGCTTTTATAAAAATGCCATTCACAACGTTAAAATTGCCGATGGCGTGGCTTCTTTTGGGACCGCAGCCTATACCGGAAAACGTGTGATTGCTGACGATATTTCCGTGCATCCACATTGGTCTTTATATAAAGGGCTCGCATTATATGCCGGGCTGCGTTCCTGTTGGTCTGAACCTATCATTGGTCAGAACAAAGAAATATTAGGGGTTTTAAGCGTTTATCATCGTAAAGTGTATGTCCCGACTGAAGAGGAAATTTTCTCTATCGAGAAGTCGGCGCAGCTGATTGCGATCGCTATAGAGCGATATCATGCCATTGATATGCTGCGGCGCAGCGAGGAACACTATCGGCAACTGGCGCACTATGATTCATTAACGTCATTGGCTAATGGTCTGACGTTTGCCGAGCAAATGGAACAGGCGATTCTGTTATCGAAACAAACGGGTAGAAAAATCGCGCTGATGTTCCTGGATCTCGATAAATTTAAACAGATAAACGACTCTTTTGGGCATGCTGTTGGCGATTTGCTATTAAAAGAGGCGGCGGCGCGTATGCGTGGTGCGGTACGCGATTCTGATACGGTATATCGCCGTAGCGGCGATGAATTTATTATTCTGCTTCAGGGTATTAAGGAAATTGACAATACCCTTTATGTTGCAGATAAAATCCATAACGCACTGAACAAGCCTTTTGAGATCGATGGGAAAACGCTGGATATATCATGCAGTATCGGTATTGCGCTGTATCCAGAGCATGGTACCGATTCTTTGACGCTGGCAATTAATGCTGATTCCGCCATGTACCAGGCTAAGGCCATGGGGCGCAGTCAGACTCAGATTTATCACAGCATGAACGATCATTGATAAATGAAATAAAAAAGGCGCTCTGTCGAGTGCCTTTTTTATTATCTTTCTCGTAGTGCTTCTGCTTTTGCCCGAATAATCGGCTTTAACAAATAGCTGAGGATAGTTTTCTTGCCGGTGATTATATCAACAGAAGCCACCATGCCTGGAATGATAAGAAGCGGCTTATCGGCTGAACCCAAATAATTCTTATCAGTTCGTAAGCGAATAATATAAAAGCTGTTCCCTTCTTTATCAGTGACGGTGTCTGGGCTGATTTGTTCCAACTGACCTTTTAAACCTCCATAGATGGTGTAGTCATAGGCGGTCAATTTTATGATGGCATCCTGACCTGGGTGTAAAAAGGCAATATCCTGAGGGCGAATTTTCGCTTCGACCAACAGCTTGTCATCCAGTGGAACAATTTCTACCAGATCGCTACCCGGTTGAATCACTCCCCCGATGGTATTCACCAGAACTTGCTGTACGATACCGCGAACAGGGGAGACGACCAGCGTTCGGTTTACCCGATCTTCGAGAGCTTTACCCGTTGCTGCAATTTTGTTCAGGCTGGTTTGTGCTTCACTAAGTTGAGATAACGCCTCGCTTTTATAGCGACTACGCGTTTCCTCTATTTTATTTTCGCCCTCTTTAATCGCAGACTCCGCCCGTGGAATGGAGAGCTTGATGGAATCAAGCTGGCCACGAGTTTCAACCTCAGCACGGCGCAGGCGTAAAACTTCTACTTTAGAAATGGCGCCTTCCGCGATCAGCGGTTCCGACATTTTAATTTCTTGCTGGAGCAGGCTTAGGCTATTGCGGAACTGAATTTCCTTGGCTGAGAAATCCCGCAATTCCTGCTGGCGCTGGATCAACTGCTCTTCCAGACCAGATATCTCATTATGCAGTTGCTGGCGACGGCTGTTATAAAGCTCTTTTTCTCCTGCCGCGATTTTAGGCGCTTGTGTCGTGATTTCTGCGGAAAGCACGAGCTCTTGACCGTTGATTTCAGCGTTCAGACGTTCAATTCGCGACAGCAGCGCAAGTCGATCGGCCTCGGTTTCACCGACGTTGGAGGCAAAGCGGGTATCATCAAGGCGCAGCAAAGGATCGCCTGCATTGACAACTTGTCCCTCACGAATGAACACTTCCGTGATAATGCCGCCTTCCAGATTTTGGATTTTTTGCAGCCGAGAAGATGGGATCGCTTTCCCATCACCTCGGGTGACTTCATCAATATTTGCGAGCCCAGCCCACAGGATGAAAAACAGGAAAAAAGCACCGATAGCCCACAGCGTGAAGCGAATCGATCGCGGCGAATCCTCGGTCATTGCTCGGCTCACTTCAGGCATCGTTTGCAGGCTCTCTTCATCTCTGCCGACAAAATACTGTTTGATTCGTCTGATATATTTACCGAGACGCATTGATCTGCCCCTTCTTCAACGCATCCATCACGATTGCTTTCGGCCCATCGGCAATAATTTTACCTCTGTCGACAATCACTAAACGATCGACCAGCGCTAGCATGGAAACCCGATGGGTCACCAGCAAGAGCGTTTTCTCTGCAATCACGGGGGCCAGAGCTTGTTTTAACCGATCTTCGCTGGTGTTATCCATCGAACTGGTGGGTTCATCCAACACCAGAATCGGCGGATCGAGCAGCAGCGCTCTGGCTATCGCGACAGCCTGACGCTGCCCGCCAGAGAGTTGTTGACCACGTTCACCAACCTGAAGGTTATAGCCATCAGGGTGCAGACGAGCAAACTCATTCACCCCTGAAATTTCTGCGGCTCGCAGCATGGCTTCGTCTTCGACATAGCGTGCGCCGCTAATCAGGTTATTGCGCAGTGATCCACTAAATAGCTGAATATCCTGAGGAACATAGCCGATATTGTGGCGTAAATCGCTGACATCCAACTGACGAGCATCGACGCCGTCGATCAGAATATTACCTGTATTAGGCTGATAGAGGTTTACGATCAGTTTTTGCAGCGAGCTTTTTCCCGAGCCGCTACGGCCGATGACGCCCACTTTTTCACCGGGCGCGATGGTCAGGCTGATGCCTTGCAGCGAACTGGTTTTTTGTTCTGGGTAATTGAACGTCACATCGCGAAATTCGATACCGCCCCGGATGCTCTCGCGTTTCAGCGGGCGTTCGTTATCGCTACGCTCCTGCGGTAATTGCATCATCTGCTCGGTGGTTTGCATCGTCAAACGCGCCTGCTGGTAACGGCTGACCAAGCCAGACAATTGGCCCAACGGCATGAGCGCTCTGCCGTTCAGCATGTAACAGGCAATCAATCCACCCATACTGAGTTTGCCGTTAATCAGCATATAGACGCCGACGACAATCATGGCAACGCCAGCAAATTGCTGGAACCACTGCGTCAGGTTTACCGCCAGTGAAGACAATGCCTTGGCCCGCATTTCCAGCTTGCTCAGGCTGCCAATAGTCTGTTCCCACTGGTGCTGCCGTTCACTTTCCGCATTATTGACCTTGATCGCGTCTAGGCAGCTCAAGGTTTCGATCAGCGTAGCCTGCCGTTCACTGGCAAGGTGCATCGTTTTTTCAATGGTGGCGGATAGCGGTTTTTGCATTGCCCAGCTCGCCAGCAAGGCAATAGGGTAGGCGAGTATGGAAACCCAGACCAGCGGGCCGCCGATGATGCCGATAACCAGCAGCAGAAGCAGCGTAAAAGGAAAATCGATCAACGTCGTCAGCGTCAGTGAGGAAAGAAAATCTCTTAGTGATTGAAATTCGTGAATATTTTGTGCAAAGCTACCGATTCGTGGCGGTCTGGCCTTCATCGACATGCCCGTGATTCGTTCAAATAACGTGGCAGAAATAATCAGGTCGGTTTTTTTGCCCGCCATATCGAGGCAAATGCCACGCAGCGTTTTGAGTATCAAATCGAAAATAAATGCGCCGGTCACGCCGATAGCCAGCACCCACAGTGTCGCCGTTGCCTGATTGGGCACAACTCGGTCATAGACATTCATCACGAACAGCGGCGTGGCAAGCGCGATAATGTTCACTAGCAAACTGGCGAGGACCGCATCGAGATAGAGCGAGCGTGAAAGCTTCAGCGTATCTTTGAACCAGGATTTGGTTCGGGGGATCAGCGACGGATTTTGCAAATCGAACTGATGACGAGGCTGGGCAAACATCACTAAACCGAGGTAATTCTGTTGCAGCGTATTGTGCTCAACGGAAATTTCTCCGCCTTCTGTTTCACTGGGCATCAGACGTGCGCTGCCGTTAGCGTTCCAGCCCAACAGAATCGCCGCGCGTCCTTCCCGTAACAGCAGCATCGCTGGGAGCGACATGTCGGAAATTTTATTCAGAGAACGTTTGAGAACACGCCCTTGCAGCCCCGCGCGTGCAGCGGCTCTTGGGAGCAATTTTACTGATAACCGTTGGTTGGCTAAGGGGAGCCCCGCGGTGAGTGTGGTACGACTGACGGATTTCCCCTGCAAGGTGCAGAGGATCAGCAAGCTATCCAATAAGGGATCGTCATGACGGCTGCGAGGGTCACTATTTTCATGAATGATGGGTTCATGACCCACCGGCTCTTGGACGATAGACTCCCCGGTAGCTGATTTATCAGAACCATTTGTCTCTTGTACTGAATGCAACTTCATTTAACTAAACGTTCCCTTACGCAACGCAATTCCCCGCATATAAAGCATAATTTATCGCCGTCTGACCAATGAAATATATTAATTAAGGCTCGGCAACTCTGCTTGGGTGGTGACGTTGGTCAGGCTGGTACCCGCATCAGGCGCTGGGATCGCCAAACGGTTTAATAGCTCTCCCATACGGGATGCGATCCGATATTCAGTATAGAGGGAGGTGAAGCGAACCTCGACCAGACGGCGCTGTGCGGTGAACAGCTCGTTTTCACTGTCCAGAAGGTCCAATAATGTCCTTTCTCCCAGACCAAATTGCTTCTGATAGGCGGTTCGTACTTTCATACTGCGGTCGGCATATTCGGCGGCAATCGGCAGTTGCTGACGCGAGTTATTTAACGCTGACCAGGCTAACTTGAGTTCTTCGCTCAGCAGGCGTAGGGCATTATTTCGAACATCCTGTGCTTCTTTTACCTGATAGGCTTTTGATTCCATGTTGGCTTTACTGCTACCGCCTTCATACAGGTTGTAGCGCATGCGCAGCATCGCCTGCCACTCATTATTTTGACCACGTGTTCCGCCAACGTTGTTATCCATCGTGCGAGAGAGCTCAACGTTGAGGCGTGGGTAAAACGTTGATTTTGAAGTCTCATATTGCTGCTGAGTGGCTTCAATATCTGACTCCGCGGATTTCAGCGCTGGGTTGTTAGCCAGCATGATGCGCAGTGTTTCTTCCAGCGAGGCGGGGAGTTTTATCGCAGACGCATCGGGCATCACCAAATTCTCTGGCACCTTACCCACAATGCTCATGTAGTTGATTTTGGCATCATCAAGATTGGTTTTTTCTGTCAGCACGTTGTTACGAGCCTGTGCAAGACGTGCTTCGGCCTGATCCAAATCGGCCAATCGCCCAACGCCTTGTTCGCTACGCAGCCTGATTTGATCGTAAATGCGCTCATGGCTTGCAAGGTTGGCTTCCGCCAGACGGACAAATTCCTGACGTTGCAGCACACTGAGATAGACCTGAACGGTATCTAACGCCGTCGCCTCACTGGTATTTAATACTTTATAGGCGCGTGAGTTGACCGTAGCGCGTTGTCTGCCCACTTCGCTGGAGGTGGCGAAGCCATCAAACACAGTCTGGCTTAGATTGATACTCGATTCCTGGCGGCTGAGCTCAACGCGCTTATTGGTGCTGGCGCGTGTCGAGGGGCTATCAGTCTCTTCGCGGCCAACGCCAGCACTTAGCGTGATGGAGGGGAGATATCCGCCTTTTGCCGCACGCAAATCATGTTCGGCAGAAAAACGGCTATTAATGGCAGCGCTTACTTCAGGATGTGTATAAAGCGTGCTTTTTATTGCTTCCTGAATCGTCTCGGCATGTGTCGTCGCTGTGGAAAAAACGGTAATAAAAGGTAATAAAGCAAAATAATATCTACGCATCATCAGCAGTTTTCCTTCACAAAAAAACTTTATTTGTGATTATTCCTATTAAAGTGTTTGAGTGGTATATAAACGCTTAACGAGTTGATTTTATTTTATTCCTTTTACATCAATGTTTTAAGTGCTGCTTCTGAAAAGGCCTTAATGCGAGAAAAATAAGGCCTACTCTAAATGAGTAAATTTCTGGAAAGAATATTCTGAATTTTTTATTATATCGTGCATTGAGTCAAGCATTTGACGCATCACGACAACACTATCGTAACGATTTTTTCATAAAATGTCGGGACGACACACAGCAAATCAACCTTATCAGGATGATAGCAAAAATCTATAGCCGCAATATCGCCATATTATAAAAATAATTATAGATATCAAGGAGAAAGTATTTTGAATGGTGTGATTGGTGTCATTAAATTCGTTATTGGACAAGTGTTTATCGTCGCGCTTGATGGAAGCCAGAGATTGCTGGTTGCTGGCGATCGGGTTTACAGCGGTGAAGAAGTAGTAACTGGCGCTAATGGCGCGGTTTCAATCACACTACCCGATGGAAAAACATTAGATCTAGGACGTGATAGCCGCTGGAGCGATGTTAGCAATGCGTCCTCTCAGGCCAATGCGGATGTTGCTGATGATGTTGCTGCGATACAAGATGCTATCGCTCAGGGGGCCGACCCAACGCAAGTATTAGAAGCGACTGCCGCGGGTAATGACAACACCGGAGAAGCGGGTGACGGCGGCGGTGGGCATTTCAATCCTGCGGTGGTGCTGAATTTAACGGCCGAGGTCGTTACCACCCCGATTGGTTATGATACCGCAGGCCTATCGTTTACTGACCGCGCTTCATCCGTTCTGGATGGCGCCGATTCATCCATGTTGCAGGCTGCGACAGCGGACACCACTGATACCACACCGCCTTCTGTCACCATCGTTATAAATAGTGGTGGCACAGTAATTTTCGTCTTCACAAAACCGATTAGTGGTTTTGATCTCAGTGATATCAGCGTAACAAACGGCGCAGTAACGAATCTGGTACAGGATCCGAATGATCCGACTCGCTGGACGGCGACATTGACGCCTGCCGCTAACTTTGAGGGAGAAGTCCGCGTCAGTATTTCTGACAGCAGCTACACCGATGCTGCCGGTATTCCTGGCACGGGGGGAAGTGAAGCGATAACGGTCGATACATTGCCTCCAGTGGCGTCGATCGCTATCGATAACGTTACGTCCGATAACGTGATTAACGCAGTTGAATCCGGTCAGACGATTGCGGTGACGGGTCAGGTGGGTAATGAAGTCAATGCGGGCGATACGATTACCGTCAACGTCGGCACCGAGACCTACCAGACCACGGTGAATGCCGATGGCAAGACCTGGAGCGTGAATGTGCCGGGATCGGTGCTGGCCGCAAATAGTGATATCTCGGCGACCGTGACCACGCGCGATACCGCGGGCAATGTCACCACTGCCAACACGAGTCACGCTTACGGTGTCGATACCGTCGCGCCGGTGGCGTCGATCGCTATCGATAATGTCACGTCGGATAACATCATTAACGCGACCGAATCCGGTCAGACGATAGCGGTGACGGGGCAGGTGGGTAATGAAGTCAATGCGGGCGATGCGGTTACCGTTAAAGTCGGTACCGAGACCTACCAGACCACGGTGAATGCCGATGGCAAAACCTGGAGCGTGAATGTTCCGGGATCGGTGCTGGCAGCGAATAGTGATGTGAGTGCCACGGTCACCACACGCGATACAGCCGGTAATATCACGACCGCCAATACCTCGCACACTTACGGTGTGGATACCTGCGCCGGTGGCGTCGATTACTATCGACGATGTGACATCGGATAACGTCATCAATGCCAGCGAATCCGGTCAGACGATAGCGGTGACGGGTCAGGTGGGTAATGAAGTCAATGCGGGCGATGCGATTACCGTCAAGGTCGGTCCCGAGACCTATCAGACGACGGTGAATGCCGATGGCAAAACCTGGAGCGTGAATGTTCCCGGTTCTGTTTTAGCCGCGAATGGCGATATCTCGGCGACCGTGACCACGCGCGATGCCGCGGGCAATGTCACCACTACCAACACGAGTCACGCTTACGGTGTCGATACCGTCGCGCCGGTGGCGTCGATCGCTATCGATAATGTCACGTCGGATAACATCATTAACGCGACCGAATCCGGTCAGACGATAGCGGTGACGGGTCAGGTGGGTAATGAGGTCAACGCGGGCGATGCGGTTACGGTTACCGTCGGTACCGAGACCTATCAGACCACGGTGAATGCCGATGGCAAGACCTGGAGCGTGAATGTGCCGGGATCGGTGCTGGCCGCTAATGGTGATATCTCGGCGACCGTGACCACGCGCGATACCGCGGGCAATGTCACCACCGCCAATACTTCTCATGCTTACGGTGTGGATACCGTTGCACCGGTGGCGTCTATTACGATTGACGCTGTCACCAGCGATAACATCATTAACGCGACCGAATCCGGTCAGACGATAGCGGTCACGGGTCAGGTGGGTAATGAGGTCAATGCGGGCGATACGATTACCGTCAACGTCGGTACCGAGACCTACCAGACCACCGTCAATGCGGATGGCAAGACCTGGAACGTGAATGTGCCGGGATCGGTGCTGGCCGCAAATAGTGATATCTCGGCGACCGTGACCACGCGCGATACGGCAGGTAACGTCACCACCGCCAACACCAGTCACACTTACGGCGTGGATACCATCGCGCCGGTGGCATCGATCGCTATCGATAATGTCACCAGCGATAACATCATTAACACGACCGAATCGGGTCAGACGATTGTGACGGGTCAGGTGGGTAATGAAGTCAATGCGGACGATACGATTACCGTCAACGTCGGTACCGAGACCTATCAGACCACCGTCAATGCGGATGGCAAAACCTGGAGCGTGAATGTGCCGGGGGCGGTGCTGGCCGCAAATGGTGATATCTCGGCGACCGTGACCACGCACGATGCCGTGGGCAATGTCACCACTGCCAACACCAGTCACACTTACGGTGTGGACACCGTTGCACCAGTCGCGTCTATCTCTGTCGATAATGTCACGTCCGATAACGTGATTAACGCGACCGAATCCGGTCAGACGATAGCGGTGACGGGGCAGGTGGGTAATGAAGTCAATGCGGGCGATACGATTACCGTCAACGTCGGTACCGAGACCTACCAGACGACCGTCAATACCGATGGCAAAACCTGGAGCGTGAATGTGCCGGGATCGGTGCTGGCCGCAAATGGTGATATCTCGGCGACCGTGACCACGCACGATGCCGTGGGCAATGTCACGACTGCCAATACTTCTCATGCTTACAGTGTGGATACCGTCGCGCCGGTGGCGTCGATCGCTATCGATAATGTCACGTCGGATAACATCATTAACGCGACCGAATCCGGTCAGACGATAGCGGTCACGGGTCAGGTGGGTAATGAAGTCAATGCGGGCGATACGATTACCGTCAACGTCGGCACCGAGACCTACCAGACCACGGTGAATGCCGATGGCAAGACTTGGAGCGTGAATGTTCCGGGATCGGTGCTGGCCGCGAATGGTGATATCTCGGCGGCCGTGACCACGCGTGATGCCGCGGGCAATGTCACCACCGCCAATACTTCTCATGCTTACGGTGTGGACACCGTTGCGCCAGTCGCGTCTATCTCTGTCGATAATGTCACGTCCGATAACGTGATTAACGCAGTTGAATCCGGCCAGACGATAGCGGTGATGGGTCAGGTGGGTAATGAGGTCAACGCAGGCGATGCGATTACCGTCAACGTCGGCACCGAGACCTACCAGACCACGGTGAATGCCGATGGTAAAACCTGGAGCGTCAACGTTCCAGGAACTGTTCTTGCTGCTAACGGTGATATCTCTGCTTCGGTCACCACACGTGATACCGCAGGCAATGTCACGACTGTGAACACCAGTCACGCTTACGGCGTCGATACGGTTGCGCCAGTAGCGTCGATTGCTATCGATAACGTTACGTCCGATAACGTGATTAACGCCAGCGAGTCCGACCAGACGATAGCTGTGACGGGCCAGGTCGGTAATGAAGTCAAAGCCGGGGATGCGATCACCGTTACTGTTGGCACCGAAACGTACCAGACGACGGTGAATACGGATGGCAAGACCTGGAGCGTGAATATTCCGGGATCGGTGCTGGCCGCAAACGGCGATGTGAGTGCGACGGTCACCACACGTGATGCGGCAGGCAACGTGACCACCGCGAATGCCAGCCACGCTTATGGTGTTGATACCGTTGCGCCAACCGCATCGATCTCTATTGATAGTGTCACCAGCGATAACGTGATCAATGCGGAATCCGGGCAGACGATAGCGGTGACGGGTCAGGTGGGTAATGAAGTCAATGCGGGCGATACGATTACCGTCAACGTCGGCACCGAGACCTACCAGACGACGGTGAATGCCGATGGCAAAACCTGGAGCGTCAATGTTCCCAGTTCGGTGCTGGCCGCGAATGGCGATATCTCTGCCAGCGTGACGACACGCGATGCGGCAGGTAACGTCACCACCGCCAATACGACTCATGCTTACGGCGTGGATACCATCGCGCCGGTGGCATCGATCGCTATCGATAATGTCACCAGCGATAACATCATTAACACGACCGAATCCGGTCAGACGATAGCGGTGACGGGTCAGGTGGGTAATGAAGTCAATGCGGGCGATGCGATTACCGTCAAGGTCGGCACCGAGACCTACCAGACCACGGTGAATGCCGATGGCAAGACTTGGAGCGTGAATGTTCCGGGGCGGTACTGGCGGCTAATGGTGATATCTCGGCGACCGTGACCACGCGCGATACGGCAGGTAACGTCACCACCGCCAACACCAGTCACGCTTACGGCGTGGATACCGTTGCGCCAGTCGCTTCAATTTCAATTGATGATGTCACCAGCGATAACGTGATTAACGCGACTGAATCCGGTCAGACGATAGCGGTGACGGGTCAGGTGGGTAATGAGGTCAATGCGGGCGATACGATTATCGTCAACGTCGGTACCGAGACCTACCAGACCACCGTCAATGCGGATGGCAAGACCTGGAACGTGAATGTGCCGGGATCGGTGCTGGCCGCAAATGGCGATATCTCTGCCGGCGTGACGACACGCGATGCGGCAGGCAATGTCACCACTACCAACACGAGTCACACTTACGGTGTTGATACCATCGCACCGGTGGCGTCGATCGCTATCGATAATGTCACGTCGGATAACATCATTAACGCGACCGAATCCGGTCAGACGATAGCGGTGACGGGTCAGGTGGGTAATGAAGTCAATGCGGGCGATACGATTACCGTCAAGGTCGGTACCGAGACCTACCAGACCACGGTGAATGCCGATGGCAAGACCTGGAGCGTGAATGTGCCGGGGGCGGTGCTGGCGGCTAATGGTGATATCTCGGCGACCGTGACCACGCGTGATACCGCGGGCAATGTCACGACTGCGAACACCAGTCACGCTTACGGTGCCGATACCGTTGCACCGGTGGCGTCGATCGCTATCGATAATGTCACGTCGGATAACATCATTAACGCGACCGAATCCGGTCAGACGATAGCGGTCACGGGTCAGGTGGGTAATGAGGTCAATGCGGGCGATACGATTACCGTCAACGTCGGTACCGAGACCTATCAGACCACCGTCAATGCGGATGGCAAGACCTGGAACGTGAATGTGCCGGGATCGGTGCTGGCCGCAAATAGTGATATCTCGGCGACCGTGACCACGCACGATGCCGTGGGCAATGTCACCACTGCCAACACCAGTCACACTTACGGTGTGGACACCGTTGCACCAGTCGCGTCTATCTCTGTCGATAATGTCACGTCCGATAACGTGATTAACGCGACCGAATCCGGTCAGACGATAGCGGTGACGGGGCAGGTGGGTAATGAAGTCAATGCGGGCGATACGATTACCGTCAACGTCGGTACCGAGACCTACCAGACCACGGTGAATGCCGATGGCAAAACCTGGAGCGTGAATGTGCCGGGATCGGTGCTGGCCGCAAATGGTGATATCTCGGCGACCGTGACCACGCACGATGCCGTGGGCAATGTCACGACTGCCAATACTTCTCATGCTTACAGTGTGGATACCGTCGCGCCGGTGGCGTCGATCGCTATCGATAATGTCACGTCGGATAACATCATTAACGCGACCGAATCCGGTCAGACGATAGCGGTCACGGGTCAGGTGGGTAATGAGGTCAATGCGGGCGATACGATTACCGTCAAGGTCGGTCCCGAGACCTACCAGACCACGGTGAATGCCGATGGCAAGACTTGGAGCGTGAATGTTCCCGGTTCTGTTTTAGCCGCGAATGGTGATATCTCGGCGACCGTGACCACGCGCGATGCCGCGGGCAATGTCACCACTGCCAACACGAGTCACGCTTACGGTGTCGATACCGTCGCGCCGGTGGCGTCGATCGCTATCGATAATGTCACGTCGGATAACATCATTAACGCGACCGAATCCGGCCAGACGATTGCCGTTACCGGAAAGGTAGGTAATGAAGTTAAAGCCGGCGATGCGGTTACCGTCAACGTCGGTACCGAGACCTACCAGACGACCGTCAATACCGATGGCAAAACCTGGAGCGTGAATGTGCCGGGATCGGTGCTGGCCGCAAATAGTGATATCTCGGCGACCGTGACCACGCGTGATACGGCAGGTAACGTCACCACCGCTAACACCAGCCACGCTTACGGTGTAGATACGGTTGCACCAACCGCCTCGATTACTATCGATAACGTCACCAGCGATAACGTGATTAACGCGACCGAATCCGGTCAGACGATAGCGGTCACGGGTCAGGTTGGCAATGAAGTCAAAGCCGGTGATGCTATTACCGTAAAAGTCGGCACGGAAACCTACCAGACGACCGTCAATGCGGACGGTAAAACCTGGAGCGTGAACGTTCCGGGAGCGGTGCTGGCAGCGAACGGCGATGTGAGTGCCACGGTGACCACCCGCGATACCGCCGGTAACGTGACTACTGCCAATACCTCGCACACTTACGGTGTGGATACCGTTGCGCCGGTTGCTTCAATTTCAATTGATGATGTCACCAGCGATAACGTGATCAATGCGACCGAATCCGGCCAGACCATTGCGGTGACGGGGAAAGTCGATAACGACGTCAACGCGGGCGATGCGGTGACGGTGAAAGTCGGCACCGAGACCTACCAGACGACCGTCAATACCGATGGCAAAACCTGGAGCGTGAATGTGCCGGGATCGGTGCTGGCCGCTAATGGTGATATCTCGGCGACCGTGACCACGCGCGATACCGCGGGCAATGTCACCACTGCCAATACCAGCCACGCTTACGGTGTGGATACGGTTGCACCAACCGCATCGATATCTATCGACAATGTCACCAGCGATAACATGATTAACGCCAGCGAGTCCGGCCAGACGATTTCCGTCACCGGGCAGGTAGGCAATGACGTCAAAGCAGGCGATGCGGTTACCGTCAACGTCGGTACCGAGACCTACCAGACCACGGTGAATGCCGATGGCAAGACTTGGAGCGTGAATGTGCCGGGATCGGTACTGGCGGCTAATGGTGATATCTCGGCGACCGTGACCACTCGCGATACCGCTGGCAATGTCACCACAGCCAATACCAGCCACGCTTACGGTGTGGATACGGTTGCACCAACCGCATCGATATCTATCGACAATGTCACCAGCGATAACATCATTAACGCGACCGAATCCGGCGAGACCATTGCGGTGACCGGTAAAGTGGATAACGACGTCAAAGCCGGTGATGCGGTTACGGTGAAAGTCGGCACCGAGACCTATCAGACCACCGTCAATGCCGACGGCAAAACCTGGAGCGTGAATGTGCCGGGATCGGTGCTGGCCGCGAATGGTGATATCTCGGCGACCGTGACCACGCGCGATACCGCAGGCAATGTCACGACCGCTAACACCAGCCACGCTTACGGTGTAGATACGGTTGCACCAACCGCCTCGATTACTATCGATAACGTTACCAGCGATAACGTGATTAACGCGGCCGAATCCGGCCAGACCATTGCCGTTACCGGTCAGGTGGGCAATGAAGTTAAAGCGGGCGATGCCATTACGGTAAAAGTCGGCACCGAGACTTACCAGACGACGGTGAATGCGGACGGTAAAACCTGGAGCGTGAACGTTCCGGGAGCGGTGCTGGCAGCGAACGGCGATGTGAGTGCCACGGTGACCACCCGCGATACCGCCGGTAACGTGACTACTGCCAATACCTCGCACACTTACGGTGTGGATACCGTTGCGCCGGTTGCTTCAATTTCAATTGATGATGTCACCAGCGATAACGTGATCAATGCGACCGAATCCGGCCAGACCATTGCGGTGACGGGGAAAGTCGATAACGACGTCAACGCGGGCGATGCGGTGACGGTGAAAGTCGGCACCGAGACCTACCAGACGACCGTCAATACCGATGGAAAAACCTGGAGCGTGAATGTGCCGGGGGCGGTACTGGCGGCTAATGGCGATATCTCGGCGACCGTGACCACGCGTGATACCGCCGGCAATGTCACGACCGCTAACACCAGCCACGCTTACGGTGTAGATACGGTTGCACCAACCGCCTCGATTACTATCGATAACGTTACCAGCGATAACGTGATTAACGCGGCCGAATCCGGCCAGACCATTGCCGTTACCGGTCAGGTGGGCAATGAAGTTAAAGCGGGCGATGCCATTACGGTAAAAGTCGGCACCGAGACTTACCAGACCACGGTGAATGCCGATGGCAAGACCTGGAGCGTGAATGTGCCGGGATCGGTGCTGGCCGCAAATGGTGATATCTCGGCGACCGTGACCACGCGTGATACCGCGGGCAATGTCACGACTGCGAACACCAGTCACGCTTACGGTGCCGATACCGTTGCACCGGTGGCGTCGATCGCTATCGATAATGTCACGTCGGATAACATCATTAACGCGACCGAATCCGGTCAGACGATAGCGGTGACGGGTCAGGTGGGTAATGAAGTCAATGCGGGCGATACGATTACCGTCAACGTCGGTACCGAGACCTACCAGACCACGGTGAATGCCGATGGCAAGACCTGGAGCGTGAATGTGCCGGGGGCGGTGCTGGCCGCAAATGGTGATATCTCGGCGACCGTGACCACGCGTGATACCGCGGGCAATGTCACGACTGCGAACACCAGTCACGCTTACGGTGCCGATACCGTTGCACCGGTGGCGTCGATCGCTATCGATAATGTCACGTCGGATAACATCATTAACGCGACCGAATCCGGTCAGACGATAGCGGTCACGGGTCAGGTGGGTAATGAAGTCAATGCGGGCGATGCGGTTACCGTCAACGTCGGTACCGAGACCTACCAGACCACGGTGAATGCCGATGGCAAGACCTGGAGCGTGAATGTGCCGGGATCGGTGCTGGCCGCAAATAGTGATATCTCGGCGACCGTGACCACGCGCGATGCCGCGGGCAATGTCACCACCGCCAACACCAGTCACGCTTACGGCGTGGATACCGTTGCGCCAGTCGCTTCAATTTCAATTGATGATGTCACCAGCGATAACGTGATTAACGCGACCGAATCCGGTCAGACGATAGCGGTCACGGGTCAGGTGGGTAATGAAGTCAATGCGGGCGATACGATTACCGTCAACGTCGGCACCGAGACCTACCAGACCACGGTGAATGCCGATGGCAAGACCTGGAGCGTGAATGTTCCAGGATCGGTGCTGGCCGCAAATAGTGATGTGAGTGCCACGGTCACCACGCGCGATGCCGCGGGCAATGTCACCACCGCCAACACCAGTCACACTTACGGCGTCGATACGGTGGCACCTGTAGCGTCAATTTCAATTGATGATGTCACCAGCGATAACGTGATTAATGCGGCCGAATCCGGTCAGACGATTGCGGTCACGGGTCAGGTGGGTAATGAGGTCAACGCGGGCGATGCGGTTACGGTTACCGTCGGTCCCGAGACCTATCAGACGACAGTGAATACCGATGGTAAAACCTGGAATGTCAATGTTCCCGGTTCTGTACTGGCTGCTAACGGTGATATCTCGGCGACGGTCACTACGCGCGATACCGCAGGCAATGTCACCACCGCGAATACGACTCACGCTTATGGTGTGGATGCGGTTGCGCCAATCGCGTCTATATCTGTCGATAATGTCACGTCGGATAACGTGATTAACGCGACCGAGTCTGGCCAGACCATTGCCGTTACCGGTCAGGTGGGTAATGAAGTTAAAGCCGGTGATGCGGTTACCGTGAAAGTCGGTACCGAGACCTACCAGACCACCGTCAATGCCGATGGTAAAACCTGGAGCGTGAATGTTCCCGGTTCGGTGTTAGCCGCCAATGGCGATGTGAGCGCGACGGTCACCACCCGTGACACCGCAGGCAACGTTACGACCGCCGATACCAGCCACGCTTACGGCGTCGATACCGTTGCACCAGTTGCCTCGATTACTATCGATAACGTCACCGCCGACAATGTCATCAATGCCAGCGAATCCGGCGAGACCATTGCGGTGACCGGTAAAGTGGATAACGACGTCAAAGCCGGTGATGCGGTTACGGTGAAAGTCGGCACCGAGACCTATCAGACCACCGTCAATGCCGACGGCAAAACCTGGAGCGTGAATGTGCCGGGATCGGTGCTGGCCGCGAATGGTGATATCTCGGCGACCGTGACCACGCGTGATACCGCCGGCAATGTCACGACCGCTAACACCAGCCACGCTTACGGCGTGGATACGGTTGCACCAACCGCCTCGATCTCTATTGACGATGTCACGTCCGATAACGTGATCAACGCGCGAGTCCGGCCAGACCATTGTGGTGACGGGTAAAGTTGATAACGACGTCAAAGCGGGCGACGCGGTTATCGTTAAAGTCGGTACCGAGACCTACCAGACCACGGTGAATACCGATGGCAAGACCTGGAGTGTGAATGTTCCGGGTTCGGTTTTGGCTGCGAATAATGATGTGAGTGCCACCGTGACCACCCGCGATGCCGCAGGCAACGTCACCACCGCCAATACCAGCCACGCTTACGGTGTGGATACGGTCGCGCCGGTGGCGTCGATTACTATCGATAACGTCACCGCCGACAATGTCATCAATGCCAGCGAATCCGGCGAGACCATTGCGGTGACCGGTAAAGTGGATAACGACGTCAAAGCCGGTGATGCGGTTACGGTGAAAGTCGGCACCGAGACCTACCAGACCACGGTGAATGCCAATGGCAAGACTTGGAGCGTGAATGTTCCAGGATCGGTGCTCTCGGCTAATGGCGATATCTCTGCTTCAGTCACCACGCGTGATACCGCAGGCAACGTCACGACGGCTAACACCAGCCACACTTACGGTGTGGATACGGTTGCGCCAATGGCGTCGATTACTATCGATAACGTCACGTCGGATAACATCATCAACGCGACTGAATCCGGTCAGACGATTGCGGTGACGGGTCAGGTGGGTAATGAAGTCAATGCGGGCGATACGATTACCGTCAACGTCGGTACCGAGACCTACCAGACCACGGTGAATGCCGATGGTAAAACCTGGAGCGTGAATGTGCCGGGATCGGTGCTGGCCGCAAATAGTGATGTGAGTGCCACGGTCACCACGCGTGATACCGCCGGCAATGTCACGACCGCTAACACCAGCCACGCTTACGGTGTAGATACGGTTGCACCAACCGCCTCGATTACTATCGATAACGTCACCAGCGATAACGTGATTAACGCGGCCGAATCCGGTCAGACGATAGCGGTCACGGGTCAGGTGGGTAATGAGGTCAATGCGGGCGATACGATTACCGTCAAGGTCGGCACCGAGACCTACCAGACCACCGTCAATGCGGATGGCAAAACCTGGAGCGTGAACGTTCCTGGTTCCGTTCTGGCCGCCAACGGCGATGTGAGCGCGACGGTCACCACACGAGATCCGGCAGGTAATGTCACCACCGCCAACACCAGCCACGTTTACGGTGTTGATACGGTCGCGCCAACCGCGTCTATTACAATCGACGATGTGACGTCGGATAACGTCATCAACGCCGCTGAATCCGGACAGACGATTGCGGTGACGGGTAAAGTCGATAACGACGTCAAAGCCGGGGATGCGGTTACGGTTAAAGTCGGTA
Source organism: Pectobacterium quasiaquaticum (assembly GCF_014946775.2). Classification (NCBI taxonomy): domain Bacteria; kingdom Pseudomonadati; phylum Pseudomonadota; class Gammaproteobacteria; order Enterobacterales; family Pectobacteriaceae; genus Pectobacterium; species Pectobacterium quasiaquaticum. The sequence continues at coordinate 1,174,995 of NZ_CP065177.1, forward strand.
ACGAGACCTACCAGACGACCGTGAATGCCGATGGCAAAACCTGGAGCGTGAATGTGCCGGGAGCGGTGCTGGCCGCAAATGGTGATATCTCGGCGACCGTGACCACGCGTGATACCGCGGGCAATGTCACCACCGCCAACACCAGTCACACTTACGGCGTCGATACGGTGGCACCTGTGGCGTCTATTACGATTGACGCTGTCACCAGCGATAACATCATTAACGCGACCGAATCCGGTCAGACGATAGCGGTGACGGGTCAGGTGGGTAATGAAGTCAATGCGGGCGATGCGATTACCGTCAAGGTCGGTCCCGAGACCTACCAGACGACCGTCAATGCCGACGGCAAAACCTGGAGCGTGAATGTGCCGGGATCGGTGTTGGCCGCAAATGGTGATATCTCGGCGACCGTGACCACGCGTGATGCCGCGGGCAATGTCACGACTGCCAATACTTCTCATGCTTACGGTGTGGACACCGTTGCACCAGACATTGATATTACGAATTTCGCGGGTAACGATGGCTACGTTAGCCAGAGTGAGTCGAAAAACACCTTGGTCAGCGGCACGAGCAACGAGAAGAAGGTCGATCTAGTCTTTACCGATGTGAATGGTAAGTCGGTTACGCTGCATGACGTGCCTGTGACGAACGGAAAATGGCAGACGAATGTCGATCTGAGTACGTTAGCGGAAGGCAAGATTACCGCAGGGGCGACGGCAACCGATGCGGCAGGTAATCAGGCGCATGATAGCAGTCAGGCGATCATGGATATTACGCCGCCAGCCGCACACAACAACACAGTGTCTGGTACGGAAGACACGCCGCTGCACATTGGCTGGAGCGATCTGGGCGTATCGAGCGATACCACAAGCATCGTGGTTTCGTCTTTACCGTCAGCCAGCGCTGGTACGCTCTATTTTAACGATAACGGGAGTTGGAAAGCGGTCACGGTTGGGCAAACCTTTACCGCTGGCAACACCGATCTGCGCTTTACGCCGGTGGGTAATCTCTCTGGTGCGTTGCTGGGTGATATTGGTTATCGGCCTGTCGATAGCGCAGGGAACACGGGCGATAAAGCCGCGTTGCACATTGGTATTACGCCTGTCGCGGATGCTCCGACGGTGACGCTTTCGGTGACATCCGGTGATACGACGCCAACATCGACGATTATTCAGGTAAATGGGGGCAGTAATAACCCGAATGGGTTTGATGTTCAGGATGGTAAAATCGTCAAAATTGGTTCGGATGTCCGCGTTTGGTTAAGCCCGGGGGATACGGCACCGAAATCGGATCATCCTACTGATCAAATCAAATATTACGGTAAAGATAATGGGAATGGTAACCCCCAAGGAACGGGTAACTATACCGATATCTTTGTGGTACATGATGGTAGCGGTTACTGGCAGGACGGTAATTGGCGTTCTCTCAATGCGGTTCAGGGGAATCTGAATACCATTTCTTCTGGGACAGATTCCGATTATGTCTTTATCCAAGGTACGAAAACGCAAGGATATGGTAGTACGGTTGGTACCAATAATAACGCCAGCAGCAATGTCAATACGCTAGAGAATGTGTCGGTAACCTATAAAGGAACAACGTTACTTCAAGGTAGCAATCACCTTGATGGCATTATTTATGGCGATGGGGTCGTAGTTGCTGCAAACAGTGGTCGTACGACGACGAAAACGTCTACTGAGGCTGGCGCGCAGACACATACGCTTGATGTCTCGGCAGCTCTGACCGATCGCGACGGGAGTGAAACCCTGTCAGGGATTACGCTCACGGGGATCCCGAAAGGGACGGTGCTGACTGACCACATTAACAATGTGAAATACACCGTTGGCGACGATGGATCGTACCTCATCAAGAACGCCAATAATGTTCAGACGCTGGCTGGCAAGATTACGCTCGACGTACCTGTTGATGCAGGTAAGTTCAACGTGGTTGCACAAGCAACATCGACAGAAATTGCCAACCACGATACGGCGACTGGCTACTCTACTGAAGGTATTGAGCAGTACGGGATGAGTGTCGGTACGATCGGTGATGACAACATGTCCGGTACACCTAGCCACGATGTGATGGTCGCGGATGTCTCCGGGTTGCAGATCATTGAAGGCAAGAATTACAACATTGCCTTTATGGTCGATTCCTCCGGCAGTATGTCGTCAATGGATATCGAGAATACGCGTACATCCTTGAGCAACGTGTTCAAAAGTCTGATCAATAGTGCTAGCGGCGTAAACTCCGGTACGGTAAACGTTTTTCTGGCTGACTTTGATACGCAGGTGGGTAAAACCGTATCCGTAAACCTGAATGATCCCAATGCACTGGATAATTTGACCGCCGTATTGAATGCAATGGTTGGCGGATCGGAGAAAGGCGGTGGAACCAACTATGAAGACGTGTTCAAAACGACGGCTAACTGGTTCCAAAGCGATGTGGTGAAAAAGAATGTGGGGAATAACCTGACGTATTTCATTACTGACGGCGAGCCAACGTTCTATCAGAAGAATGAAGCCGATGTCGTGAAAGTAAGTGACTGGAACCAAACGCTGAATATCGATAGCTTCGCCTACAAGCCAGGGCAGTCCTACTCTATGGATGTCCGCGGTGCTGTGCGTGAAGTGATTGATAGTAAAGGGAACGTCTATCAATATGCCTTGAGCGATAACAGTAATAAAATTGTTGGGACGGTCATTGGACAAGTACACGCGCAGGGGGATGGAACGTATCAAATATCCTCTCTGGGCGGCGTCGGTAATAACAGCAGCTATTGGGCGCAGGACTACCACGGTAACTGGTACTGGGTTGATAATTCAGGCAACCGCGATGTTAGCAATACCAATGCGACTGAGGCTTTCAATTTGCTGAAGAAGCAGTCAGCGATTGAAGCGATCGGTATTGGTGCTGATTTAAATGGCGATACGCTGAAGCGCTATGACTCCGACGGTGTGGTTCAGGATCACATTGATCCTGCTAATCTTAATAAAGCGATTCTGGGTAGCAGCGAATCAATACCTGCGGGTAATGACCAACTGAGTGGTGGGTTGGGCAATGACATTCTGTTTGGCGATGTCGTGTCATTCCCTAATATCGACGGCAACGGAATCACCGCCTTGCAGAACTACATCGGCAAGCAGTTAGGTATGCAAACCGGTGTGCCGACAGCCAAAGATATGCATAGCTATATTGCAACGCACAGCGCGGAATTTGATTTGTCATCGGCGAAAGATGGTAATGACATACTCAATGGCGGCGACGGAGATGATATTCTCTTCGGCCAGGGAGGAAATGACACCCTCTATGGTGGGGCGGGGAATGACCTGCTTTACGGCGGCAGCGGAGACGACATCCTGATTGGCGGCGCGGGGGGCGATACGCTCATCGGCGGAGCGGGTGCGGATACCTTTAAGTGGCAGGCTGGCGATATCGGCAACGATGTGATCAAAGACTTCAATGCCAAAGAGGGTGACCGGATTGATTTAAGCGATCTGGTGGGCGAACTGGAGGAAGGTACCGATATCAGTCGCTATATTCGCATCACCGATAATCATGGTTCACCGACGATTGAAGTGAGCACTGCGGGGAACTTTACGGCGGATAAAGGCGGAACGGTTGCAGTGTCGATTACGTTGGAACACTATAACGGTGCATTGCCGTCGCTTGAAAGTCTGGTCAGCAAGCCAGAACCGTCTAGCTGACTAAAAGGGGGAGCCTGCCCGGCTCCTTTCTTTATCAAAAACTTAAAAGGTCTCCGAAAATGTTTTATATCCAGCGCGACAGTGATGGTCACCTGATGAAGGTAGAAAAGAGTCCTTTTCCTGAAATGAACGGCGAACTGTCCGATGATTCGGGTGAGGCGCAGGCCTGGTTCCGCAGTCATCAGGCCGCGATGTCCAGCCTCCAGCAACTGCGGCAAAGCGATCTGGAAATGGTGCGCGTGCTGGAGGATTTAATTCAGGTTTTGATTCAGAAAGGCGTGGTCAGCATTACTGATTTCCCTCAGGCGGCACAGCTGAAGTTGATCAACCGTGCGCAGGCGCGTGAAGCCTTGAATGGCGGGTTGAACAAGCTGATTGGCGACGATGAAGAGACTATGTTTTAAGGAAAGGATGTTTTAAGGAAAGGATGTTTTGAAGAAATCATCCCTTAACGTCACGTTCAGCCGTTTCCGGCTTCTCACTATCGTACTGAGAAGCCGGGGTCGTTAAACGCCGTTAGCCAAAATAATGTGGTATCAGATTCTGACCGCTGGCACCGGTTCACCCAGCAGCCGTCCCATCGCGCCCTGTAATCCCATCTCCTGAAGCACTTTCAGCTCACCTGCGGTTTCAACACGTTCGGCGATGAGCGGCAGGGCAATACTGTTGGTGGCGCGATACAGCGCTTCGATAAACATTTGTTTATCGTCTTCCTGATCGATATTGCGGATGTAGCTGCCATCGACTTTCAGGTAAGCCAGCCCCCACTGGGACAGGTTGCCGATCATATTAAAGCGTCCACCAAAATGCTGTAGCCCCAGCGCACAGCCATGTTCATTCAATAGCTTAATTAAGGCTTCCAACTGTGAGCTGTCTGGCAATTGGTTCTCATCCAGCTCCAGAATCAGTCGTCTGGCGACGTCAGGCTGATGCTTCAATGGAGCAAGCAGATCGGCGAGCAGATGAAGATTCAGAACCGTGGTGCCGGACAGGCTCAGCGCCAGATTGCCGTCGTGCTGGCGAAGATAGTCCAGCACTTCGCGCAGCATAGTCTGATCCAGACGGGTATCCCAGCCAAAGCGTTGGATCCACGGCAGGAAGCGACCTGCGGCGATACTGTTTCCTTGCTCATCCTGAATGCGCGCCAGAACCTTATGATGCAGCACCTGGCTGGGATCGTCACAGGAGACGACCGGTTGCAGGAAAAGCTGCAAGCGTTCCTGTTCCAAAATGGGATCGAGCAGGTTAAACCATCTATGGCGATCGGTTTCGACCTGTTCGGCACTGGCGGACGGTATGTCGTGAGGCGCGGTGCTATCGGTATTGCTTTCGGCTCGCGTGAGCACCTGATCGCCCTGAATAAACAGGGATTGCGCGGTGTCACCGGGGCGGAAAGGCACCATGCCGAATTGGGCGACAGGTGAGACATCGGTTTCGCCTGTCAGATACAACGTTTCGATGTTGCGCGTCAGTTCGCCAATCAGCGCATAGGCTTCTTTATCGACCAACCCTGGGCAGAACAGCGCAAATTCCCCGCCGCGGATACGGGCCAGAAGACTCTCCGCATGGGTATGCTGCTTTTGCGTGTTACGCAGAATATGCCCGACGGAGGCTAATAGCGCATCGGTGCGCTGGCCGCCCAGCCGCTGATTCATCCCCGCCAGATCCTGAACGCGAATCATAATAAGGAAGCCGGGGGCGGTTTCTTCGTCAGCCAGCTTGTCGTTGAACTGCATGTCAAACGCGCGACGGTTATTCAATCCGGTTTGAGGATCCTGATAGGCTTCCTGACGTAAGCGCTCGCTCCGTTCCGCTTCCTCTTCAAACAGCGTTTTGAGCTTGCTGACCATCAGGTTCATCGCTTGTGCAACACGGCGAAACTCGGGCGTATTGGGCAAATCCGGCTGGCTAAGGAATTCACGACGGGTAATGGCCAGCGACTGATCGACAATATAATCCAGCGGACGCAGTTGGCGGCGCAGGAACAGCGCGCCGAGGAGTACGCCCAGCGTGCCGCAGCCAAGCAGCCACAGGAAGGTGGCCGTGCTGCTGCGCCACAAACGGGTGACTGCGAACATCGGATGGCTGACGACTTCAACTTTTGCCGCCTGTTCCCAGCCGCGCATCACGATGGCTTCGCCCGCACCGGGTTGCAGGTTCACTAACTGAACAAACCAGCGCGGGACGTCAGGGATATCCGGCGAGGCAGTGCGTTCCAGCGTAACGTTGCTGGTTTTTAAATCCCGCACGCGGATACTGGAAAAGTAGCCGCTGTCGAAAATCGAGCTGACCATCAGCTCAACCATTGCTGGGTCATCGATATTTGGCGTCAGGGAAAGCCCCAGTGCGGTAGCGGCATCCTGCGCGTGGGAGTGAAGCTGGTTATTGTACTGTTCACGCGAATTTTCCAGGCTGACGAAAAAACTCCCGCTGAAAATAATTAGCACAAACAGGCAGATGGCTATCAGTAATTGTTTGTATAGAGACATAGCCTACCCTTACTCCTCAATTGAAAACCCTTCGGCACGCATTTTGGTTAATACATCCTGCCAGCGTGAAAGTCGTTTACTGTCACCGACGCGTTTATTGCTGCCACTGGCGCCGGGCAGCCAGAGGCCTCCGCCATTAAAGGCATACACCGGAACTAAATCAGTGCGCTCTGTCGCGGGTTGGATCTTATCAGTCAGATTATCCAGCACCAGCGGAATCGAGGTGGGGGTGGGATAATAGGTGACCACCATATGCGCTTTATTAAGACGCAGGGCTTTAACATAGGTAATACGTAATTTGTCCGCCGGGACGCCTAAATGACGCAGCGTAAAATACTTGGCGAGCGCATAATCTTCGCAGTCCCCGGCACCTTTACGCAGCGCTTCAATCGGCGTAGCCCAGTAATCTTCCTGATTCCAGACGACAATATCATCGCGAAACAGCATACGGTCATTGAAAAATTGGTTCACGCTACTGAGTAGAACCTTTTCCTCTTTGTTGAGGGCGTTGGCCAACAGCGTCTGCCATTCATCTATTCGGCGGCGAGCATCGGGCGTTGCTGGGCCATAAAACTGCTCGGTTCGCTGATTAATGGTAATAAAATCCCAGTCCGCGCGCAGGGAACCCGCCAGCAGAAACAGCAGACAGCTAATCAAGAGAAGTGTGTAACTGGAGAGTCGCACTGAGGTTTCTCTGTTTACCTTGCGAGATGAATGTGGAGGGGTAATTCGATGCAGAATAGCGTACTTTCATACTCCCCAAAAGCAGTATAGTGGCGAAAAGAGTAGTTTGTCATAAGCGTGTAAAACGCTGGCATAAAGCATGAGGTAGCAGAATGCGTTCAGATGTGATAGATGGAGATAACCTTAATTTAGGGAAGCTGGTTTCCGAAACTCGGAATCCGGCAACGATGGCGCTGGATCAGCTCTCTACGCTGGAGATGATGCTCGCGTTTAATCAGGAAGATCGGAAAGTGCCTGAAGCTATTGCGCAGGTTTTACCTGCGATTGCTGAGGCTGTCGATCTGGCAACGGCCTCGTTGCAGGAGGGCGGGCGGCTGATCTATTTGGGCGCGGGGACCAGCGGCCGTTTGGGCGTGCTGGATGCTTCAGAGTGTCCGCCGACGTTTGGTGTGCCACACGGGCTGGTTATCGGGCTGATTGCTGGCGGGCCTGGCGCGTTACTTAAGGCAGTTGAAGGTGCGGAAGACGACCCTGCACTCGGTGAAGCGGACTTAAAAGCGCTGAATTTAACCGCTGCCGATATGGTTGTTGGCCTTGCGGCATCAGGCCGAACGCCGTATGTGATTGGCGCATTGCGCTATGCGCGTGACGTTGGTTGCCGGACGGCGGCGATCTCCTGTAATCCGCATTCACCCATCGCACAGGAAGCGCAGGTGGCGATTTCTCCGGTGGTTGGCCCAGAAGCGTTAACGGGGTCGACGCGCTTGAAGTCGGGAACGGCACAAAAACTCGTCCTGAATATGATTTCTACCGGCGCAATGGTTAAGCTGGGAAAGGTCTACCAGAATTTGATGGTCGATGTGAAGGCAACCAACGTGAAGCTGCTGGATCGGGCTTGCCGCATTGTGGTTGAAGCAACGGGTGCTGAGCGGGAGCAAGCGCAGCAGGCGCTGGTGCAGGCGGATAATGAGGTTAAGCCTGCAATCCTGATGCTTCTGGCTAATATTGACGTGGAAGCGGCGCGTGAGCGCCTGAAACAACACAATGGTTATCTGCGTGAGGCGCTAATTGGCGGATAACATTATCTTGGGGTAAGTCGGGAGAAATGTTTTGAGTGATAAGCGAGAGCAACGCATTGTTTTTTTTGATCTGGATGGCACGTTGCATCAGCAGGACATGTTTGGCAGCTTTTTGCGTTTTTTACTTCGTCGGCTGCCGTTAAATCTCGTTCTGGTTGTCTCGCTATTACCGATTATCGGGCTGGGGCTACTGATTCGCGGTCGCGCGGCCCGATGGCCGATGAGTTGGCTGCTGTGGGCGATTACGTTTGGCCGTGATGAAGACGAATTGGTTCAACTGGAAAAGCAGTTTGTCAGCGCGTTTCGTCATGATGTCACACCGTTTCCGCAGGTTCAGCAGCGGCTGAAAACCTATCTTGAAGACAGCAATGCGCAGGTCTGGCTCGTGACCGGATCGCCGCAGCGGCTGGTGGAAAAGGTCTATCATGATTCGCCTTTTCTGCCCAGCGTTCGCCTGATGGGAAGCCAGATTACGCGCCGCTACGGCGGCTGGGTATTAACGCTGCGCTGTCTCGGACATGAAAAAGTAACGCAGATGGAGCTGCGTCTGGGCGCGCCGCTCAAGCTCTACAGCGGTTACAGCGACAGCAAACAGGACAATCCGCTGCTCTATTTCTGCGAACACCGTTGGCGAGTCACCCCCGAAGGTAGCCTGCAACAGCTGGAATGATTTTTTCACCCTTTCATCTGATTTTTCATCTCTTCATATAGGTATAATGCGCCGCCAAAATATGAATTGTTGAATGAGGAAATGTGAGTCGCGTGAGTAACGATGAATACTGGATGCGCTATGCGTTAACGCTAGCTCAACGTGCTCAGGATGAAGGCGAAGTACCGGTTGGAGCGGTGCTGGTGCTGGATAACGAGGCCATCGGCGAAGGGTGGAACCGGCCGATTGGGCATCACGATCCTACCGCGCATGCTGAGATTATGGCGCTGCGGCAGGGAGGGCTGGTGTTGCAGAACTACCGCCTGCTAGAGACAACGCTGTATGTCACGCTGGAGCCGTGCATCATGTGTGCGGGCGCGATGATACACAGCCGTATTGGGCGTCTGGTGTACGGTGCGTCAGATGAGAAAACGGGGGCAGCGGGCTCGTTGGTGGATATTCTGCGCCACCCCGGCATGAATCATCAGATCGTGATTGAATCGGGCATTCTGGCTGATGAATGTTCTGCAACGCTCAGCACGTTCTTTCGCCTGCGTCGTGAACAGCACAAAGCCCGTCGTGCCGCTGAGAAAAACGCCGCGCAGGAATAGCGGGGCGTTTTTCCTTCCATACGGATCTATTCCGGCACCTTTTATTCCGGTACCTTGCTGAGAGGAACGGCCGGATAGCCTTTCGCGATCTGGGTTTGTTGCTGCGCTTTGGTTTCTTTTTCTATCAGATAACCTTCCAGACTCACCATATAACGCCGAATGTTTTCCACGTAGTTATAGGCTTCGTGTCCGCGCGCGTAGCCGTAGGTGGTTTGGGTGTAATAGCGCTTCTGGCTCAGCATCGGCAAGCGCATCTTCACATCGACCCAACTGTCGGGATTACCTTTCTGTTTTTCGGTCAATTTACGTGCATCAAGCAGATGAGCGTATCCCATATTGTAAGACGCCAGTGCAAACCAGATTTTTTCATCTTCCGGGATGGTGTCCGGCATTTTCTGCATCATGTGCGACATATATTGCGCACCGCCGCGAATACTTTGCTCTGGGTCGACGCGATCGGTGACGTTCAGGCTTTCTGCCGTGTTGCGCGTGAGCATCATCAGCCCGCGCACGCCGGTAGGGGAGGTCGCCAGCGGGTTCCAGTGTGACTCCTGATAGGAGATGGCGGCCAGCAGCTTCCAGTCGATATCGGTGGCGTATTTTTCAAACAGCGGTCGCAGATCCGGCAGCGTTTGATCAATCGCGCTCAGGAACGTGGTGGTATCGACATAGTCAAATTCGCCAACGTGGCCGAGATACTTCTCCTCCAAACGCGCGAGCGTACCGTCTTCGACAATTTGGCTGAAGAAATCCAGCAGCGCGGCGGACAGGCTGTCATCGTGTGAGCGTCGCATATACCAGGTAACTGGCTCTTCGTCGCTGAGATCGAAGGTGACGGCGAGCTGCGGATGAATTCGCTGCATTAAGCCGATGGTGACCGAATCACCCAGCGTATAGTCCAGTTTGCCGTCGGCAACCTGCTTCAGTAAGTCCTGCGTGCTCTGATCGGAAGCCGATTCCCAGCTTAGCTGCGGGTATTTTTCTGCTTTTAGATCGCGCAGGGTAGCGGCGTGGGCGGAACCTGACGTCACGACGAGGCGGCCTTGCAGTTTATCCAGTGTTTTTGGGCGGGGTGAACCGAGGCGGTACACCATCTGTTGTGAAATGGAATAGTAGGTTGGGCCGGCACGGAAGCGTTCCAGACGCTCATGGTTGTAGATCAGCCCGGCAGCCAGCAGATCGGCGTCGTCACCGTCCAGATCGTCGAACAGTTCGTCAAGATTCTTGCGTGACGAGACCACCAGCTTGACGCCGAGGTAATCGGCGAACCGTTTTGCCAGTTCATAGTCCAGACCTGTCGGGGATCCGTTGCTCATTGCATAGGTCAGCGGTGAGTTGACCGTGCTGATACGCAACTCACCGCGTGAGAGGATCTGCCTGAGCTGTACATCCTGACTACTGCGCCAGGGAATACTAGGCCATAGCGCTAACGCCAGCAGTAACGTGATAATCCCGATGAAAAAATAATTTAATTTTAAAGGCTTCAAATAGTTATCTCTCGGCGGCCGTGTGGCCAGGCTGTCTGTAACGGCAGTTTTTTTATACGTCATTTCCCAGAGTGGGGGCATTTTGCTTAACAAACCGCCAGTGTGCAACTTTTATTGATTTGGTCACCGATTAATCATTCGTCGGACGCGAAGTGAAATTATCGCCACGCAAACGGTTTCGTCCGAGGGAAGGATTCTCTATAATATGCGTGTTTCCCCCCTGTTGTGCCCCATGGCTGTATCGCAGCCAGTGCATCGAAGACGAGAGAACTTTAGATTATGGAAATACTGCGTGGTTCACCTGCTTTATCGGCTTTTCGTATTAATAAATTGCTGGTCCGCTGCAAAGAGCACGTTTTGCCGGTCAGCGATATCTATGCTGAATACGTACATTTCGCCGATGTCAGCGCCCCGTTGAACAACGATGAACAGGCCAAACTGACACGTTTGCTGAAGTATGGTCCTTCTCTCGCGGAGCACGAGCCGCAAGGCCATCTGTTACTGGTCACGCCGCGCCCCGGCACCATTTCGCCGTGGTCTTCCAAAGCAACGGATATCGCCCATAACTGTGGGTTAAGCAAAGTACTGCGTCTGGAGCGTGGTCTGGCTTTCTATATTCATGCGCCGACGCTGAGCGATGAACAGTGGCAGCAACTGGGGGCACTGCTGCATGACCGAATGATGGAAAGCGTATTTAGCGACCTGAAACAGGCTGAAGCGCTGTTCTCTCATCATCAACCTGCACCTTTCAAACGCATCGAAATTCTGCTGCAAGGACGTCAGGCACTGGAAGAGGCGAACGTCCGTCTGGGACTGGCATTGGCAGAAGATGAAATTGACTATCTGCTGGAAGCCTTCACCAAACTGGGCCGCAATCCTAACGATATCGAACTGTATATGTTCGCCCAGGCGAACTCTGAACACTGCCGCCACAAGATTTTCAACGCTGATTGGGTGATCGACGGCGTTACTCAGCCGAAGTCACTGTTCAAAATGATCAAAAACACCTTTGAACACACGCCCGATCACGTTCTCTCTGCCTATAAAGATAACGCCGCCGTCATGGAAGGTTCCGCCGTCGGCCGTTTCTACACCGATCCTAACGGGCAATATACTTACCATCAGGAAGACGCCCATATCCTGATGAAAGTTGAAACGCATAACCACCCAACCGCCATTTCACCGTGGCCGGGCGCAGCAACGGGATCCGGTGGTGAAATCCGTGACGAAGGCGCGACAGGCCGTGGCTCCAAGCCGAAAGCGGGTCTGGTGGGCTTCTCTGTATCGAACCTGCGCATTCCTGGCTTTGTTCAGCCGTGGGAAGAAGAAGAGTTCGGCAAGCCAGAGCGTATTGTCAGCGCGCTGGATATCATGACCGAAGGCCCATTGGGCGGCGCGGCATTCAATAACGAATTCGGCCGTCCTGCACTAACGGGCTATTTCCGTACGTATGAAGAGCGTGTTGATAGCCACAATGGCACAGAGCTGCGCGGCTACCATAAACCGATCATGCTGGCGGGCGGCATTGGTAACATCCGTGCCGATCACGTCAAAAAAGGCGAAATTAGCGTTGGTGCCAAACTGATTGTACTGGGCGGACCGTCCATGAATATCGGTCTGGGCGGCGGTGCAGCCTCTTCTATGGCATCGGGTCAGTCTGATGCGGATCTGGATTTTGCTTCTGTACAGCGCGATAACCCAGAAATGGAGCGCCGCTGTCAGGAAGTGATCGACCGCTGCTGGCAATTGGGTGAAGCCAACCCAATCCTGTTCATCCACGATGTCGGCGCAGGCGGTCTGTCTAACGCGATGCCGGAACTGGTGAGCGACGGTGGTCGAGGCGGTCGCTTTGAACTGCGCGATATTCTGAACGACGAGCCGGGCATGAGCCCGCTGGAAGTCTGGTGTAACGAATCGCAGGAGCGCTACGTTCTGGCCGTTGCGCCAGAACAGCTGGCACAGTTTGATGAAATTTGTCGTCGTGAACGCGCACCTTATGCGGTGATTGGTGAGGCGACGGAAGAATTGCATCTGACGATGAACGATCGTCACTTCAACAACCAGCCGATCGATCTACCGCTGGATGTGCTGCTGGGCAAAACGCCGAAGATGCTGCGTGACGTTGAGCGCAAGCAGGTAGAAGGCATGCCGCTACAGCGTGATGAAATCTATCTGGCAGAAGCGGTCGAGCGCGTGCTGCACTTGCCTGTTGTCGCCGAAAAAACCTTCCTGATCACCATCGGTGACCGCTCTGTTACCGGTATGGTAGCCCGAGATCAGATGGTCGGTCCGTGGCAGGTGCCAGTGGCTGACTGTGCGGTGACCACTGCCAGCCTTGATAGCTATTACGGCGAGGCCATGTCTATCGGTGAACGTGCGCCAGTCGCGCTGCGTAACTTCGCCGCCTCCGCGCGTTTGGCGGTGGGTGAGGCGCTGACGAACATTGCGGCCACGCATATCGGCCCGCTGACTCGTGTGAAGCTGTCTGCGAACTGGATGGCAGCAGCCGGCCACCCGGGCGAAGATGCCGGCCTGTACGATGCGGTGAAAGCCGTGGGTGAGGAACTGTGCCCAGCACTGGGTCTGACGATTCCGGTGGGTAAAGACTCTATGTCGATGAAAACCCGCTGGCAGGAAGAGGGCGAAGATCGTGCGGTCACCTCGCCGATGTCGCTGGTGATCTCTGCGTTTGCCCGTGTGGAAGACGTGCGTAACACGGTAACGCCACAGCTGCGTACCGGACAGGATAATGCGCTACTGCTCATCGATCTGGGTGCAGGCAATAAAGCGCTGGGTGCGACGGCGCTGGCACAGGTTTATCGCCAACTGGGTCGTAAGACGGCAGATGTGCATAGCCCTGAGCAACTGGCTGGCTTCTTTAATGCCATGCAGCAACTGGTCGCGAATAAAGCGCTTCTGGCCTACCACGACCGTTCAGACGGCGGCCTGCTGGTTACGCTGGCGGAGATGGCGTTTGCTGGCCATTGCGGCGTGACTGTCGATATCGCGTCTCAGGGCGAGGATACGCTGGCGACACTGTTTAACGAAGAGCTTGGCGCAGTAATCCAGATCCCTGCGGCACGTCGTGCGGAAGTGGAAGCGGTTCTGGCACTGCATGGTCTGGCAGATTGTGTACATTACCTCGGTCATGCTGAAGAAGGCACGCGTTTCACCATCAATCAGGGTGCAGAAGCGATCTATCAGGAAAGCCGTTCAACGCTGCGTCGCTGGTGGGCTGAAACCAGCTGGCAGATGCAGCGCCTGCGTGATAACCCGCAGTGTGCCGATCAGGAACATATCGCCAGACAGGATGATAACGATCCCGGCTTGAACGTGTCGCTGACCTTCGATCCGCAGCAAGATATCGCCGCACCTTATATCGCTAAGAATGTCCGCCCTAAAGTGGCGGTCCTGCGTGAGCAGGGTGTGAACTCTCATGTCGAAATGGCGGCGGCGTTCGATCGTGCGGGCTTTGATGCCATCGACATCCATATGAGTGACCTGCTGGCGAATCGCCGTAACTTGCAGGATTTCCAGGCGCTGGTTGCGTGTGGCGGCTTCTCTTATGGTGACGTGCTGGGCGCGGGTGAAGGCTGGGCTAAATCCATTCTGTTCAACTCTCGCGTACGTGATGAATTCGCTGAATTCTTCCTGCGTCCACATACGCTGGCACTAGGCGTATGTAACGGTTGCCAGATGATGTCCAACCTGCGTGAGCTGATTCCGGGCGCCGATCTCTGGCCGCGTTTTGTCCGCAATAAATCCGATCGCTTTGAAGCGCGCTTCAGCCTGGTCGAAGTGGAGAAAAGCCCGTCGCTGTTCATGAATGATATGGCCGGATCACGCATGCCAATTGCCGTTTCACACGGTGAAGGTCAGGTTGAAGTTCGCGACGATGCCCATCTGGCGGCGATTGAAGAACACGGTCTGGTGGCGCTGCGTTATATCAACCACTACGGTCAGGTAACCGAGAACTATCCAGCTAACCCGAATGGTTCGCCAAACGGTATTACGGCAGTCACCAGCACCAGTGGTCGGGCAACCGTCATGATGCCACACCCTGAACGCGTGTTCCGTACCGTCAGTAACTCCTGGCACCCAGAAGAATGGGGCGAGGATGGTCCGTGGATGCGTATGTTCCGCAACGCGCGTAGACAGCTGGGCTAAGTTAAGGTCAGCCAGAGAAAGGGGCTTAGGCCCCTTTTTTACGTCTGTTTTCTCAGTTTGTCGTTTTTTTGCGACGAACAAACTTTTTAGTGTCTCTAATTGGTGACATTTAACTGTTTGATTTATATGAATGGTGCGATGATGTCATAAAGTTGTCTGTTTTTAGCGACATAAAGCGTCTCTTTTACGCGTATTTTCGTTATTTGTATTCTGGATTATGTTTTTCTTAGCAATGATTAAAATAAAGATTGTTAATAATCAGTATGTTGATTTTAATTTTTTAAAATTGGCATGCTAAATGCTATTAATAAGCGTTGCTCATTCAACTGGTTATGATTGCGTTGCTAACTGGCAAACATTTTCGCTCATAACATCTGGAATGATGCCAAAAGAAAGGGTGCCTATCGTCCACCAGACCGATAACAGGGCGTGAAAACGAACGTTATCAAGCATCGGGCGACACGTTGAGTGAGGCACCGCCTATTCAGTTACGCGGCCAGAGGGAGCGATTCTTCTGGCTGCGTGACGTTTCATACCCGCCGCCTCTCCCCCAGAGAATCTCCCTGATTGCTTTTTACGGCGCTACTTTTTACGACGTTACTTTTTTACGTCGTTACATGGATATTCATGCCGTATTGCGAAGCGTTGCGCATGCCGCAAGGGAAAACATTGAAGTTTTATAAGACTCAGTTAGCATCAGAGCGGATTCGATAGGTAACGAGATGATTTCTTTGAAACGATGGCGTTTATTCCCGCGTTCCCTGCGGCAATTAGTAATTATGGCGTTCTTGTTGGTTTTGCTGCCGCTGTTGGTGCTGGCCTATCAGGCTTATCAAAGCCTGAACATGTTGAGCGAACAGGCTGCGGAGATTAACCGGACAACGCTGACGGATGCCCGCCGCAGTGAGGCGATGACTAGCGTCGCGCTGGCAATGGAGCGTAGCTACCGCCAATACTGCGTATTGGACGATCAGACGCTGGCGACGCTTTATCAGAATCAGCGTAAACAGTATTTGCAAATGCTGGATTCTCACGCGCAGGTCCTGCCCGATCCCCGTTATTACCAGACGCTGCGTCAACTCCTTACTCAGCTCGGCGAAATACGCTGCCATAATAGCGGCCCGGAACAAACGGCATCTAGCCTGCTGGAAGGGTTCTCCCGCGCTAACGGGCAGATGGTGCAGATGACGCGTGACGTCGTTTTCTCCCGTGGGCAGCAGCTTCAGCAGGCTATTTCTGAACGCGGTCAGTTCTTTGGCTGGCAGGCGCTGCTCTTGTTTCTGGTCAGCGTGCTGCTGGTGGTTCTCTTTACTCGGATGATTATCGGCCCCGTTAATGGCGTCGAACGAATGATTAACCGCCTGGGGGAAGGGCGCTCGCTGGGCAATACCAGTACCTTTAAAGGGCCACGTGAAATTCGGACGCTGGCGCAGCGCATTATCTGGCTGAGCGAGCGTCTGTCCTGGCTGGAGTCGCAGCGACATGAGTTTTTACGCCATATCTCCCACGAACTGAAAACACCGCTGGCTAGCCTGCGGGAAGGCACTGAATTGCTGGCCGATGAAGTGGTTGGTCCGCTGACTACCGATCAGAAAGAGGTCGTCGCTATTCTTGATAGCAGCAGCCGCCACCTGCTACAGCTGATCGATCAACTGCTGGACTATAATCGCAAGCTGGCGGATACGCCAACCGAGCTGGAACGGGTTGAAATCGAAGAAATCGTTGATATTGTCGTGGCCTCTCACAGCTTGCCCGCCCGCGCCAAAATGATTTACACCGATGTGACGCTTGCCGTTGAGCACTGTTGGGCGGAAACGACGCTATTGATGCGAGTGATCGATAATCTCTATTCCAATGCGGTGCACTACGGTAAGGAATCCGGTAACATTTGGATTTATAGCCGTCAGATTGGCAATCGCGTTCAGATTGATGTTGCCAACAGTGGTACGCCCATTCCCGATGCAGAGCGGAGCATGATTTTTGAGCCCTTTTATCAGGGCAGCCATCAGCGCCGTGGCGCAGTCAAGGGGAGTGGGTTGGGATTGAGCATTGCGCGTGATTGCATTCGTCGTATGCGTGGTGAGCTTAGCCTGATTACCGTGGACTATGCTGATGTGTGTTTCCGCATTGAGCTGCCCTTATTGTCCGATAATGAATAGTCCGATAATGAATAAAGTCCGAGAATGAATAAATAATGAATGTAGGATTTATGAAGGGATGGCTGGCGAGTAGAGGATTTTTCCGCCTGTTGAAAGTGGTGGTCATGTCGTCACCGCTCGTTTTGGCCGCGTGTAATAGCCATGTGAGCAGCGGATCGGCGTTGCTTGAGGCAGAGGCGATACCGCCGAAAGAGCAGGTTGCCGATTTCCGTATCGCGCCATGCGAGCATCTGTGGAAGATAGACGATCGTGAATCCATGAACAACGCGCTTTATTGGCTGCGGGCGATGGACTGCGCAGGGCGTTTGACGCCGTTCCAAGCCCGTGAAGAAGCTGGGCAGGTTGCGGCTGATAGCTGGGACAGCGTGTTTAAGCAAGGCATTCTGCTGGATAATGCCGGTATTACTCAGGCTGAACGCCGTCAGGTGCTGGAACTGATTAATTTATATCGTCTTGCTTTCCCGGCGGCGCTGCGCCCGCTGATGCAAACCTGGCGTGACAGACAAACGCTGTTCCTGGCGCTATCGGATGAACGTCTGCGCTATAAGCGTTTGCAAGAATCCAGCGACAAACAGCTAGATGCCATGCGTGTTCAGCAAAGTCACCTGCAATATCAGTTAGAAACGACCACGCAGAAACTGGAAAATTTGACGGATATTGAGCGTCAACTGTCGTCTCGTAAGCAACTGTCGGGGGAAATGCCGGATAACGACGGCGATCGTCGCGGTAGCTCCGGTGTGAATAGCGGTAGTGCAAATAAAGACGGTTCGCGCAATTCGGCAACGAAGGAGTCAACAAGACAATGACAGCCCGAAAAACGGCGAGTTTGTTGCTCGTAGATGATGACCCCAGCCTGCTGAAACTCTTGGGTATGCGTCTGACTAGCGAAGGATTTAGCGTGATGACGGCGGAGAGCGGCCAGGAGGCGCTGCGGCTGTTAACACGCGAGACGTTCGATCTGGTGATCAGCGATCTTCGTATGGATGAAATGGATGGCATGGCGCTGTTTGCCGAAATACAGCGTTACCAACCAGGGATGCCAGTGATCATTTTAACCGCTCACGGTTCCATTCCCGATGCGGTCGCGGCTACGCAGCAGGGCGTATTCAGCTTCCTGACGAAGCCCGTTGACCGTGATGCGCTCTACAAAGCGATAGACGAAGCGCTGGCATTGTCCGCCCCAGCGGGGGATGAAAGCTGGCGTGAAACCATCGTGACGCGCAGCCCGATTATGCTGCGTCTGCTGGAACAGGCCAGAATGGTTGCGCAGTCGGACGTCAGCGTGCTGATTAACGGTCAGAGCGGGACTGGGAAAGAGGTGCTGGCTCAGGCGATTCATGCGGCAAGCCCGCGAGCAAAGAAAGCCTTTATTGCGATTAACTGCGGCGCGCTGCCGGAGCCATTGCTAGAATCGGAGCTGTTCGGCCATGCGAAAGGAGCCTTTACCGGTGCGGTTAGCAGCCGTGAAGGGCTTTTTCAGGCAGCAGAAGGCGGCACGCTGTTTTTAGATGAAATCGGCGATATGCCGCTGTCCTTACAGGTTAAGCTGCTGCGTGTTCTGCAGGAGCGAAAAGTCCGCCCGCTGGGTAGCAACCGCGATTTGGACATTGATGTGCGGATTATTTCCGCCACACACCGTGATTTGCCGAAGGCGATGGAGAAGAGCGAATTCCGCGAAGATCTCTATTATCGGCTCAATGTGGTAAATATGAAGCTGCCAGCGCTGCATGAACGTGCCGAAGATATTCCGATGCTGGCAAACCATCTGCTGCGTGAATCCGCCAATCGCCACAAGCCTTTTGTGCGCACTTTCTCAACCGATGCAATGAAGCGCTTGATGACGGCAAGCTGGCCGGGTAACGTGCGTCAACTGGTGAATGTCATCGAACAGTGTGTGGCGCTGACCAGTGCACCGGTTATCAGCGATGCGCTGGTTGAGCAGGCGCTGGAAGGTGAAAACACTGCCCTGCCAACGTTTGTTGAAGCACGACATCAGTTTGAGCTTAACTATTTGCGAAAACTATTACAGATCGCAAAAGGTAACGTGACGCAGGCTGCGCGAATGGCCGGGCGTAACCGAACGGAATTTTATAAACTGTTGGGCCGCCACGAGCTGGATGCCAACGATTTTAAAGACTAGCGCTGAGAGAGCCGTGCGGGTGTAGATTGTCCGCTTGAGTTCTGACATGCTGTCCACTTGCTGATGCTCGGCTTTGGCCGCAACATAGATAACACAAAGGTTCCTCCATGAAGAAAATTGATGCGATTATTAAGCCGTTCAAACTGGACGATGTGCGTGAAGCGTTAGCTGAAGTGGGCATCACAGGGATGACGGTAACGGAAGTTAAAGGCTTTGGTCGTCAGAAAGGCCACACCGAGCTGTATCGTGGCGCAGAATACATGGTCGATTTTCTGCCAAAAGTAAAAATCGAAATTGTCGTGTCAGATGACATCGTTGATACCTGCGTGGAAACCATCACGCAGACCGCGCAGACGGGTAAAATCGGCGACGGTAAAATCTTCGTCTTTGATGTGGCGCGTGTTGTCCGTATCCGTACCGGTGAAGAAGACGAAGAAGCGATTTAATCGTTTCGTCAATACCACGTATACTCTAAATAATTCGAGTTTCAGGAAGGCGGCAAGTGAGGGAGTCCCGATGAGCTTACTCAAGTAAGTGATTCGGGTGAGCTAACGAAGCCAACGCACATGCAACTTGAAGTATGACGAGTATAGAAGCCAGCCTATCAGGCTGGCTTCGTCACATTTACTTCCCTTTGGGCGCGGTAGGCACCCAACCCGCCAATACCTTATCTGCGGTGTATTCTGCTGCTTCCGCATTGCTTAGCTGACGGCGCTGATCGTTTTTCTCTGCACCTGCGCCTTTGGATTTATACTCGAAAAAGCGCGAATCCTGTGGATAGAACCAGATTGTCGCACCTTGTTTATCTTTACCGGACATTTTGTCCCAGCCATAGATATGATCATCCATGCTGGTGTTCAGGAACACCGTTTGCCCGATGGCGTTAGGATTGGCATAGCGTCCATCTGGAAAGGTCGTTGTTGGGTGCCAAGGTCGACCCAGTCCATAACTTTTTGCGGGGACGTCTTTCTCTTTAATCACTCGGCTATTGGTAATGACCAATCCATATTTTTGCTTAATATCCGTGCTGGGTGCGGTGAGATAGCCCAGCGGCTGACCTTTCACGTCGGTACGGTTGCGTGAGACGATGTCGCAATTGTCAAATAATGCAGTGCCGTCGCCAAAGATGAAGTCAACGGTTCCGCTGATTCGGCATTGTGAGAAGAAGCTGCGTCCGCCTTTCACATATAACGTGTCCTGGTACCCGACCAGGCTGACATCATGAAACCATGCACGATCGCTATTTTCGGCAACCAGCAGTGCAACGGCCTGCGAGTCTTTTAGTTTAGTTGGATCGTCGCTGGCTTTAGCCTGATTGGCGGGGTAATCGAAATCATTGCGGATGGTCAGCGAACGGGCACTGAAGTCAGGCGCATCGACTTTCACCGTGTTGCTGCCGTAAGTTCCCCATTTGCTGCCATCGGGTTTGAGCGTCCCGGCTGCGGTGTTTGCCGTGATCACGGTGCCGTTACGGCTTTCTCCCTTTAGATGAATGTTGGGGCGCGTAATCGTCAGGCGCTCATGGTAGACACCATTTTTCACATAGATAACAAATGGCGAACTGTCTGCCGGTGCGCTGGCAATCGCTTCAGTAATGGTTTTGTAGGCCTTGGCGTCCTCTGAGTTGGCGGAAACCAGCGCATTGTAGTCGGCTGCCTGTGCTAACGACAAAGGGGCGGAAATTAACATGGCTAAGGTCAGCGTCTTGCAGAGGTGTGAGGTGTCTATCATGTCCATAGTCCTTTAATTGGTAATAGGGAAGGGTACATCACGCGCGGCGCTTAAGTACGTCGCGCGTGATTCGGTCTTATTGTTTTGCCTGACTGATGACTATTTGTGCTTGCTGGTCGTTTTTTCTGCCAGCGACGCTAAAGCGGGTTCCTGCCGAATGGCATCAGCAACAATCCCTGCTACGGCGATAGCGCCTTTTTTCTGAAAATGGGTGGTATCCGGCTTGCTCAGACTACCCGCCTGATCGCGATAAAAAGGGTATTGCTTAGGATCGATCACCAGCCAGTACTGTTTCCAGTGGTCGTTGCCGCCCTGATTCGCCAGCGCAATAGTGGCTGGCTCAACGTCCAGTAAAACTACCTTGTTATCTACTGCCGTATTCTTGATGGTCTGACTGTAATCGCCGATGAACGCGTAGCCGTTATCTGCATTTTGCTTGGTGAAGTGGCTATGTACCGCTGGCGTGCCATCTTTGCCTTCAGCTGTTTTCACTCGGGTGGTCGGGGTAAGCAGAACTGGTGTGAGTTTGTGCTGGCGGGCAAAAGTGATGTAGCGCTCCAGCGATGTCTGGAACGACATGTCAGCTTTCCCCTGTGGTGCCTGTTTTTTCCCTGCGACATCGTTCGGGTAAGTACAGAGGTTAGCGACATCCGCCGAGCCGCGCACTGCCTTCGCCCCGTTGCAGTTTTGATCGTTGTGTCCCATTTGGATAAACAGGAAATCACCTTCTTTCATCAGGGGTTGCATCTGGCGGAACCAGCCTTCATAAAAATAGTCGCGTGAGCTACGGCCTGAACGTGCGCCATTGACGACTTTCACGCCGCTATTTTTACTGAACTGTTGTTCAAAAACCTGTCCCCAGCCCATGCGAGGGAAGCGCCCCTTTTCATAGGTGGCTGCTGTCGAGTCACCGACGATAAAGATTCGAGTTTGTGCTTGCTTAATCGCATCCAGATTCTGACGTGCAGCGCGATAATCCAGTGGTTCATAGTCGCCTTTGTCATTCAGGCCAACAATCGGGTGAAATGCGCTGTCAGTCAGCACGGTGTGGCCGGAGTAACCCGTATTGTTGTGATAATTGCGGTTATGGTTAATGACGCTGACGATTTTGGTGACTGCATCCTGCTGGGCTGCGGGGTAAGTCAGAGGATCGAAACGCTTGGGCGCGCTGACGCCTACCTGTTTTAACGCGTCATTAAAGCCTGCATGAAAATCGGCGTAGGCTTTTTTCCATGCGGCGGCGTCCAGCTTCGGTGATGCCGTGTCGTCCGTTAGCTGCTGTGGACCAATGTAGCCTGCTGCCACCGCAATATCTGAGGTAATGCGGTCAGTCAGCGGGTTGATATTGGCAATATTCTCTTTACCGTCATGCAATGATGGGGCGACAGCAGACAGGCAAATTGCACGAGAAATATTATTTAGCAGGCAGTTATTGCCGCCAGATTCGACGGCTAAAAGACGTAACGGCGGTGTGAGGCCAGAGATATCAAGGTGATATTTTCCTTGCTCATCCGTCTGTGTCTGCCTCTTCTGTCCCTGCTGATCTCTGATAATGATGGTGGCAGGCAGATGAATATTCCGTACAGTGACATGACCGGATAAGCCGGTTTTTTCACCCAGCGTTGAACCGGACAGCAAGTTAACGCTGTCCGACGCAGAGGTCTGGTGTGCCGCGGCGGGCGTTTTAGCGTGTACCAGTGTGAAAGGGGCGGAAAGTATCAGAGCTAAAGCTACACTTTCTGAAAAACGTTTTGCCATGGTCAGACATATCCCTTGTTGGTTAGTCGAAAACGGTTAATGAACCCAGACGTTATCAAAGGAAGGTCGCTGTTTTTTTATCGCTCTTATCACGGCCTTTAGCGAGAACGTCGGGCTTTTATTGTGCACCCAAGCCGATTCAAGGGCGATGCCTAAACACAGCTCCTTTGGTGAAATAACTATTCATTAAAAATGAAATGTTATTTTAATAAGTATTTGTTTTTTGTGACCCACCTCTTTTTTAGTGGAGCACTGCCGTATTGGCATATAGATTTGTGATCAATAAGGTGTTTTACAGACGACGGTTTTCTGAACGATGAAAAAAGGCCGCAATCGCGGCCTTTGGGTTTGATCCGTCACCAATGAGGGTTAGACGACTTTATGTGGACCAAAACATTCGTAATGCAGTTGCTCAGCAGGGACGCCCATAGCCAGTAACTGCTGTGCGATAAACTGCATGAAAACCACAGGGCCGCACAGGTAATAGTGCATATCTGGCGTGGTTAATTCATCTTTTAACGAGGCCAACTGCATCAACCCACGGTGATGATAATCTTCGCCCGGGCGATCGACCTGCTGCGGTTCCCGATACCAGATGTGATGCTGGAACTGTGGCAGAGACTGTCCTGTTTGTTTGATTTCATCCGCAAACGCATGCGCTGTGCCATTTTCTGCTGCATGTAGCCATAGCACCTTCGCCTGATGATCCTGCAGCTTGAGCGTATGCAACATGCCCAGCATCGGGGTTTGCCCCACGCCGCCAGAAATCAGGGCAACCGGTGTGGAAGCAGGGATATCCAGGAAGAAATCGCCGTGCGGTGCCGCCAGATGAATGATGTCGCCTTCACGCGCGGTATCATGCAGATAGCCGGAAACAGTGCCTTGAGCTTCACGTTTCACCGCAATCCGGTAGGATTTTCCATTTGGCGCGTGAGTCAGAGAGTATTGGCGAATTTCCTGATTGGAAAAACTGTCATGCTTGATGTAAACCGCCAGATACTGGCCCGGTTGAAAATCAGCAATAGGCTGGCCGTCGGTGGGTTCCAACGTGAAGCTGGTAATCACCGAGCTTTGTGGCTGCTTGTTCACAATACGGAAAGGTCGCACGCCGCTCCAGCCGCCGTTTTGCGCTTCGGTACTGCGGTAGATATCGCCTTCGCGCTGAATGAAGACATTCGCCAGCACGCCATAGGCCTTACCCCAGGCATCCAGTACTTCTTGCCCTGGGCTAAACAGTTCATCCAGCGTTGCCAATAAATGATTACCGACGATCTGATACTGATCGGCCTGAATGTTAAAGCTGGCATGCTTCTGGGCGATACGCTCAACCGCAGGCAGCAGCGCCGCCAGGTTTTCAATATTCGTTGCATAAGCACAGATAGCATTGAACAACGCTTCACGCTGATCGCCATTGCGCTGGTTGCTCATGTTAAAAATATCTTTGAGCTCAGGGTTATGCGTAAACATGCGATCGTAAAAATGTGCGGTCAGTTTCGGGCCTGTTTCCGCCAGCAGAGGAATGGTTGATTTAACGATGGCGATAGTTTGGTTATCCAGCATGGTGACTCCTTTTTATTGGCATTATTTATAAGTTGTATTTTATATGCATCTTATTGGGTTTATCCGCCGCTGTAAATTACCTTTTTAGTGGTAGGGGTTTTTAGGCGAAGCCAAAGGGAATAACATGAAGAAATAGCAGGTTGAGAATGAAGAAAAATCCGTTTACCACCGCGCAGCAGATAGTTGCTGAAGCCTTGCGCTGCCTGTAGCTAATCGTTTGCGTAAAAACCTCTGTCAAGGCCTATCTTCATTAGGGAAAAACGGTTTACACTATACGCCATTCCCCAAAAGGGTAGCCCAATTCCCAAATGGGCCATTAATTCCCAGTATATTTATGTTAGCTGAGTCAGGAGATCCGGATGTTAAAGCGTGAAATGAACATTGCCGATTATGATGCCGACCTGTGGCAAGCAATGGAGCAAGAAGTGGTGCGTCAGGAAGAGCACATTGAACTGATTGCGTCAGAAAACTACACCAGCCCACGCGTTATGCAGGCTCAAGGGTCTCAGCTGACGAACAAGTATGCTGAAGGTTATCCAGGCAAGCGTTACTACGGCGGCTGTGAGTATGTGGACATCGTTGAGCAACTAGCCATCGATCGTGCGAAAGCGCTGTTCGGTGCAGATTATGCCAACGTGCAGCCGCACTCCGGCTCTCAGGCAAACTTTGCCGTTTACACCGCGCTGCTGCAGCCGGGTGACACCATTCTGGGGATGAACCTGGCGCACGGTGGTCACCTGACGCACGGTTCTCCGGTTAACCTGTCAGGTAAACTGTATAACGTTATTCCTTACGGCATCGACGAAAGCGGCAAGATCGACTACGACGAAATGGCTGAACTGGCGCGTACGCACAAGCCAAAAATGATCGTCGGCGGTTTCTCTGCTTACTCTGGCGTGGTTGACTGGGCGAAGATGCGCGAAATCGCTGACAGCATCGGTGCTTACCTGTTTGTTGATATGGCACACGTTGCTGGTCTGATTGCCGCGGATGTTTACCCTAACCCAGTTCCTCATGCTCACATCGTGACCACCACCACGCACAAAACGCTGGCTGGCCCACGCGGTGGCCTGATTCTGGCGAAAGGCGGCGACGAAGAGCTGTACAAAAAACTGAACTCAGCTGTTTTCCCTGGCGGTCAGGGCGGCCCGTTGATGCACGTTATCGCGGGTAAAGCGGTGGCGCTGAAAGAAGCGATGGAGCCTGAATTCAAGGTTTATCAGCAGCAGGTTGCGAAAAACGCCAAAGCAATGGTTGAAGTTTTCCTGTCGCGTGGTTTTAACGTCGTTTCTGGTGCAACCAGCAACCACCTGTTCCTGCTAGATCTGGTTAGCAAAAACCTGACCGGTAAAGAAGCGGATGCTGCGCTGGGCCGTGCAAATATCACCGTGAACAAAAACAGCGTGCCTAACGATCCGAAGAGCCCGTTCGTGACTTCTGGTATCCGTATCGGTACGCCAGCGGCAACTCGTCGTGGCTTTAAAGAAGCGGAAGTGCGTGAACTGGCTGGCTGGATCTGTGATGTGTTAGACAACATCAACGACGAAGCGACCATTGAACGCGTGAAACAGAAAGTTCTGGATATCTGCGCCCGCTTCCCGGTTTACGCATAATTCGGCATTTTCTCTGACATCACTGTCGGAACACTTCCCAAACGCCAGCCTGTGTGCTGGCGTTTTTTATGGCGGCCATCCCTGGCCGCCACCCTACGGGCCGTCGCAAGCGACGTTGAAAAACGTTCCCTACGTTTTTTTATGGCGTTCCATACCCGGCCGTCGCAAGCGATGGTGAATAACGCGTTGCACCGCCGTGTGCACTCTGACACAGTAACCGGCAAAAAGAGTAGCGAGCAAAAAAGTGCCGAAGCTAGGGGAGTTCGTCATCGAAAGGGAGACATTATGGTTTTGCAATCGACGCGCTGGTTGGCGCTGAGCTATTTCACCTACTTTTTTTGCTATGGCGTTTTCCTGCCGTTCTGGGGCGGGTGGCTGAAAGGCGAGGGGTTGTCCGCTGAGTTGATCGGCATGCTGCTGGGCGCGGGGCTGGTGGCGCGCTTCGTCGGTAGTCTGGTCATCACGCCCAGCGTGAAAGATCCGTCCAAATTGATTACGGTGTTACGTGGGCTGGCGTTGCTGTCACTGGCGCTGGCCGTTGGTTTCTGGCTGGGGAATGTCTGGCTGTGGCTGATGATCGTGATGATCGGGTTTAACCTGTTTTTTGCGCCGCTGGTACCACTGACGGATGCATTAGCTGCGACGTGGCAGCGGCAGGTCGTGATGGATTACGGCAAGGTGCGGGTCTGGGGTTCGATCGCGTTTGTTATCGCTTCTGCCGCAACGGGGGAACTGGTCGCAATCTGGGGACACCCCGCGATTCTGGCCATTCTCAGCGCGGGGCTGGTTGTGATGCTATTAGGTATGCTGCTTCGCCCCAGCGTGATGCCGCAAGCCGCAATATCAACGGCGCAGTCGGTTAGCGTCACGCCGTGGAAACGATTGCTGACCGAACCCGCGGTATGGCGTTTTCTGCTTTGCGTGTCGCTGCTGCAAGGTGCACACGCGGCGTACTATGGTTTCAGCGTCATTTATTGGCAGGATTCGGGCTATTCCGCCTCGATTATTGGCTATCTCTGGTCGTTAGGCGTGGTTGCGGAGATTGTTATCTTTACCTTCAGCCAACGCCTGTTTCGACGCTGGAGTGCCAGACAGCTTTTGCTGCTCTCTGCCGTATGCGGCGTGGTGCGCTGGGGCTTGATGGGCGCGACGGTGGCTCTGCCGTGGCTGATTGTGATACAGATATTGCACTGTGGCACCTTCACCGTCTGCCATCTGGCTGCCATGCGCTTTATCGCGGCACGTACCGGTGGTGACATTTTGCGGTTACAGGCGGTGTATTCCGCGCTGGCGATGGGCGGAAGTATCGCGGTGATGACGATGGTGTCCGGTTTCCTGTTTGAACACCTGCAGGGCGGCACGTTCTGGGTGATGGCGCTGTTGGCGGTTCCGGCCCTGTTTATTCGGCCTTCTGTCCGTCACCATACGGTGGTCGAAAAGGCATAAGTTATGGCGCGTATTGTCAAGATAACGTAGTGTGGTAAAAATAATGTTACATTATAACTCTTTGAAACGGTGGTGCGGACAGATAACGTTGCTGATGACAGGTTTGGCGTTCGGCCAGCCCGTTTTCGCTCACCCACACAGTTTTATTGATATGCAGACGACAGTTGAGAGCCAGAACGACAACATCACCGGTTTACGTATGCTGTGGACGATGGATCCCATCACGTCTGCCGACCTGTTGTATGACGCTGGAAAGGCGAAGAAGGACTCTGAAGTCTGGAAAAAGCTGGCGGCGGAAGTCATGGCTAATGTCTGGGGGCAGCACTATTTCACCGATATCTATCGTGATGGTCAGCCCGTGAAATATACGCTGCTGCCAACCGAGTATCACCTTTCCCGCAAAGGCAATCAGGCGGTACTGGAATTTGTATTGCCGCTGGCACATCCGCAGCCGCTGGCTGGAAAGCCTTTACTGATTTCTACTTACGATCCTACCTATTTTGTTGATATGTCATATCAAAATGATAAGGCTGTGAAACTTGCACCTGAGCTAGCCTCGCGCTGTAAAACCACGCTCGTCACACCAGAACCTAACGCTGAACTGCAATCCTATGCGCTGTCGCTGGATAAGAATGATGCGCCGGATGAAGACATGGATCTGGGGAAACAGTTTGCACAGCGGGTGACGTTGCAATGTCAGTGAACCTCGGCTCACTGCCGCGTCGGCGTTCGTTGTTGAGCCGATTTCGCGATCTGTGGCCATTGTGGCTGTTCTTGGCGCTGCTGGCCTCGGCGCTGCATTACATCGTGGGATACTGGCCTCAAATTGTGCTGCAAAGCGCGATCTGGCAGAAATCGCTGCATCAGCAGATGTCGCACCTATTGCAGATGGTGGAACAGCAGCCGCATCAGGCGGGGCTGAGTCTGATGATGTTCAGTCTGGTCTATGGCGTGCTTCATGCCGTCGGGCCGGGGCACGGTAAAGTCGTCATTATGACCTATCTGGCGACGCATCCGTCGAAGCTGAAAAGCAGCCTGAAGTTGACGCTTGCCGCGTCGCTGGTTCAGGGGCTGATGGCGGTGGCACTGGTGAGCGTGGTATTAGGGATCTTGCAGCTGTCTAGTCGGACGTTGCATAACAGTAGTTTCTGGATGGAAAAGGGGAGCTTCGTGCTGGTGGCGGGGCTGGGACTGTTGCTCTGTTTCCGTGCGTTGAAACAGCTGTATATCGCCGTCGCGCGGCAGCCTAAACCGGCGACAATTTTGCGCGTAACGCCTTTGCGTGTCACCCAGCTTAACGTACCAACCGATAGACGTATGGTGCTTCGCCCGACGCCTGCGCTTTTTTCTTCTTCTCATCAGCACGATGCCGACTGCGGCTGCGGACACCGCCATCTCCCGAGCAATGAGGAACTTGAGCGCGATAGCAGTTGGCGCACACGTCTGATGATTGTGCTGGCGATGGGCATGCGCCCGTGTTCAGGCGCTATTCTGGTGCTGCTTTTCTCTAAAGTGATCGGCGTGTATTGGTGGGGCGTAGCCTCTGCGCTGGTGATGGCTGCTGGAACGGCGATCACGATCTCTGCGCTGGCCGTGTTGGTTTTTTACTGCCGTCGCGTGGTTGAGCGCTTAGGTACAAATCGTGCCTCGCCCGTGTGGCAGCGTGCGACGTTTTCTCTTCTGGCGTTTGCTGGCGGGCTGATTTTGGTTGGCTCCGGCGTCCTGCTCTACCTCAGTGCACAGCCCGCAATGATGGGCGGTATTCGGCCATTCTCCGGCTAATTTTACCTTTTATTAACGCCGCGCTAAAAACCCATTGCTTCTGATAATTACGGCAGGATATCATTTAAATAATGATAACTATTATCATTTGTAACCATAATCGCAGAAGGGAATAAGAATGAAGAAATGGCTGTTTTCAGTCGTTGCTCTGTTGGGGCTGAGTGCTAGCGTTATCGCCAGCGCTAACCCGATTGTTATTGAAGACGTTAGTGGCAGGAAGGTAGAAATCAAATCCGAAGTGAAGCGGATTATCCTCGGGGAAGGTCGACAGATTTATCTGCTGGCTGCTTTTGATACTGAGGCACCGTTCCAGCGCGTGGTTGGCTGGCGTGACGATCTGCCAAAAGCGGATTACGACGGCTACATGGCTTATGAAAAGCAATACCCAGAAATCAAAAAGCTGCCGACCTTTGGCGGAGCGAAAGACGGCACCTTCAACGTCGAGCAGGCATTGACGCTGAAGCCGGATTTGGTGTTGATGAATCTGGAATCAAAAGCGGCGACGGATGAAGGCAAGTTGATTGAGAAGCTCAGTTCGCTGGGGATTCCGGTGGTGTTCATCGATTTCCGCGAGAAGCCGTTTGAGAACGCAGAAAAAAGCATTCACATCATGGGCCAACTGGTTGGCAAACCACAACGTGCGGAAGAGATTATTAAATTCCGCCGTGAGCAGATTGAGCTGGTTACCGATCGGTTAAAGAACTATCAGGGCCCACGTCCGAAAGTGATGATCGACCGCGCGGGCGGCTATGATGAAGAGTGCTGCATGTCATTCGGTGATGAAAACTTCGGCCGCATGGTTGAGGTTGCTGGCGGTGACAACATTGCCAAGAACATCATCCCCGGCACGTTTGGTACGCTGAACCCAGAGCAGATTATCAGCTCTCGCCCGGATGTGGTGGTGGTGACCGGAGCTAACTGGAAAAACTACAACACGGCGAATGGCTGGGTTGGCGTTGGACCAGGTGCCGATCAGAAGGAAGCGCTGCAACGCCTGCAAAAGCTGATGGAACGCTCGGCATTCAAAACGCTGCCGGTAGCAACCGATGGCAACGCCCATGCCATCTGGCATCAGTTCTATGATAGCCCGTATCAGTTTGTGGCGATTCAGGTATTAGCAAAATGGATGCACCCGGAACTGTTTAAGGATATCGATCCTGATGCAACATTCCGTACCTTCCATGAGAAGTTCCTGCCTCTGCCGTATCAGCCAGGTTACTGGGTCACGCTGCCAGCGAAGAAATAACGCCGTCAGATAATAAAAAAAGCACTGAGTTCTATCGCTCAGTGCTTTTCTGTACTTATTTTCATCTTCCTGCAAGTAGCCTGTACATTGGTTGTGTTATTGGCGGATTAAACTACTTTCCACTCATCCTGATCTTGATTTTGTTCGCATTCAAAGCAAACACTTTTTCCCCTTCTGTTTATCGGATGATGAATTTTTTAGATTTTTTAACTATTACTTCTTTTTTTTAATAGCCAATAATTATTAATGCAGGTTTATTAAATGGTATTTGCGACCAATACTATAAAGCTGCTTGTTTCTCTGGCGATAATGGATGTGGTGACGATGTCTCAGATTCTGGTTCGATATGGCGTGTAGGAATAAACATTCCGTTTTTTACGCATATTTGAATCAGGAAAAATCCGCGGTATAAAATTTAAAAAAGGAGTGGCTATGAATATCACACAACGCTTGTTACTGATATTCTCATTAATGTCCTTAGCGCTGATCTCGTTGGTCATCGTTACATTGTCATTATTATCAGGCTTTCAATCTCGCGCTGAATATGTACAGGAAAATACGATCCCGAGTTTCAAATACATAAGCCAACTAGTCGAAAAAAGTAACTCATTGGTGCTTTTTTTGTATCGTCACCAAACCGTCTCTGAAAATGACAAACTCAATTCAATTGAGCAGGATATAACGAAAACTACTGAAGAAGTAAAAGCGCTTAATGATTATTACCTGAAAAATCTTTCATCGAATGAAGAAGATACTCGGGTGTCAAATCAGGCTGCGGATATAATTGGAAAACTGCAGTCTTCACTTCCTGCTTTTTTTGCTGCATCGCGCTTAAACCAAAAAGAAGACTCTCTTAAGCTTTTACAGGGAGTTGGGGGGCCGGGAGAAGCGGTTCGCAATTTAATCGCAACTTATCGCGAACAGTTTAACCTTAATGTCCGAATCGGGGATGAGTTGCGTAAGCAGAATGTGGCAGCTTACGAGAAGTCATGGATCGGTCTATTATCGAGTTCGTTATTGATTGTGTTATTGATCGGCTTTTTCGCGGTAAGAACTATTCTGGGCATTAGAAAAAGCTTGAATGATATGAGCCAAACGATGGAAAACGTTAGTAATAGTCTTAACCTGACGGTTCAGGTCGACGATCGACGCAAAGATGAAGTAGGAAATACCGCTCGCGCCTTTAATAGCCTGATGCAGCGGGTATCCTCTGCGCTGGCTTCGGTGAGTGCGTCATCGCAGTCGGTGAGCAGCGCGGCGACGCAGATTGCGGCGGGGAATGAAGATTTGTCATCCCGCACGGAAGAACAGGCCGCTTCGCTGGAGCAAACGGCTGCGAGTATGACGGAACTTGCGGAAACGGTGCGCCAGAATGCGGAGAACACACAACAGGCGAGTCTGCTGGCGGGGAACGCTAGCCGGATTTCCATCAATAGCGCGGATTCCGTCAGCACGATGCTGAATACGATGGAACACATTCGTACCAGTTCGGGCAAGATCACCGACATTATTGCGCTTATCGAAGGCATCGCGTTTCAGACTAATATCCTCGCCCTGAATGCGGCGGTGGAAGCCGCGCGTGCTGGTGAACAGGGGCGTGGTTTTGCGGTGGTTGCGGGAGAAGTACGTACGCTGGCACAGCGATCATCCACGGCGGCGCGTGAAATCAAAGATTTAATTGATGCCTCAAATTCGCTGGTATCGGAGGGTGTAGATCAAGCGAGCGATGTAGGAAAAAATATGTCGGCGATGAAAGACGCCATCCAGCAGGTGACCGACTTGGTGAATGAAATTGCGGCGGCAACGGAAGAGCAAAGTAAGGGGATTAACCTAGTACATCAGGCCGTTAACCAGATGGATGATGTGACTCAGCAAAATGCTGCATTGGTGGAAGAGGCGTCTGCGGCGTCACAGTCGTTGCAGGAACAGGCAAGTACACTGAGCCAACTGGTGGGGCAGTTCATTGTAGGGCAGGCGGCCACTCAGGCACTGGCTTCTGTGCCTGTATCCGCCCCCTCTCAGCTCGCTGTACCACGCCTTTCTCCCGCAAAGAAAAAGGTAGCCCAGAATGATACGGATTGGCAGCGTTTTTAACCCCGTACACTGCGTGCAGTATAAATGATAAGTACGGCGTTTTGGCGTGATGAGAAAACCATCTTATAAATAAGATGAGAATAAGGAAGACGGTGAGGGAACTCACCGTCTGTTTGTACAGAGAAAAGCTTAGATGGTCGGTTCGCTGACCAGCCCGTCGATAATCACCTGCGGCACCCCTTGCGAACAGCGCTCGATGCGCCCGCGTACGCCATAGACCGCTGACAGGCTTTCCGGGCTAATCACCTCGGCCGGTGCGCCATTGGCAATCAAATTACCGTTTTGCAGCATCAACACGTGGTCGCCGTGGCGTAGCGCGATATTGATGTCATGCACTACCACAACGGTGATGATGTTGCGCTTACGCGTTTCCTTGCGTACCAAATCCATCACGTGGAACTGATAGTTCAGATCCAGCGCGCTGAGCGGTTCGTCCAGCAGGAGCAGCGAGGGTTGACGGATCAGCGACTGCGCCAGCCCAACCAGCTGTTTCTGTCCGCCAGAGAGCTGATCAAGATAGCTCAACGCCAGATGTTCAATGCCCAACTGACGCAGCAGGGTCATGACTTCATCCTGCTTTTCGGCGTTGTGCATACCGCCGGACGCGCGCTGTGCGACGATAATCGACTCCAGTACGTGCAGGTGAACGCCTGCAGGTAGGGACTGCGGCAGATAAACGACTTTTTCCGCCCGCTGAGCGAATGGCAACGTCATCAGGTTGGTGTCATCCAACCACAGTTCACCTTTGGACGCGTTCAGACCTGCCATTGCACGCAACAGCGTTGATTTACCGCTGCCGTTAGGGCCGAGCAGCACGGTAATTTTTCCGCGCGGCAGCTGTGGTACGGACAGATCGCGAATCACCTGACGCTTGGGGTAACCCGCGCGAAAGTGGGAAAGGCGTAATCCAGAAGCGGTTTGCTGGTTCATACGTTTCCTCTGTGGCGCAGGATAATACTCAGGAAGAAGGGAACGCCAACCAGTGAGGTGACGATCCCGACCGGGATAATGACGCCGGGGATAAGGTTTTTCGAGGCGACGGACGCCATCGACAGCACCAGCGCGCCAGTTAACGCACTGGCAGGCAGATAGAAGCGGTGATCTTCACCGAAAATCATACGTGCGATATGCGGAGCAACCAGACCGATAAAGCCGATTGGACCAACAAACGCGACGGAAATGGCGGATAAAATACTGATGCGCAGCAGCGTCGCCAAACGCAGGCGGCGGACGTTAATGCCAAAACTCACGGCGCGATCTTCACCCAACCGCAGCGCGGTCAGTTTCCATGAGCTCATCAGTGAAATTGGCATCACGATGATGAGCACCAGCAGCAGAATTCCCAGTTTTTCCCACGAGGCGCGGGCCAGGCTGCCCATCGTCCAGAATACCAGACCTTGCAGCGTGTCTTCGTTGGCGATGAACTGGAGCATGGAAACCAGCGCGTTGAAGGTGAACACCAGCGCGATACCGAACAGCACGACGCCTGAGGTAGCGACCTGCGTCCAGCGCGTAATGCCATCAAGCAGCAACGCTGCCAGCAGCGCAAAGATAAAAGCGTTTGCGGAGATAAACCACTGAGCCGGAATACCGGGGATGCCGATACCGAGGACGATAGCCAGCGCAGCGCCGAACGCGGCTGCGGAAGAAACGCCGAGCGTAAACGGGCTGGCCAATGGGTTGTTCAGGATCGTTTGCATTTCTGCACCGGCGAGACCGAGTGCCAGCCCGACGATAATGGCCATCAGCGCGTAAGGCAGACGAATATCCCAGACGATCACGCGCGTACCCGCATCGGCGCTGGCCGGATCGGTCAGCGTCTGCCAAAGTACATCAAGCGTCAGCCCTGAAGGCCCCATCGTGAAATCCAGCAACAACGAGCCGATGATGATCAACAGCAGTATCGCCATCACACCCACGCGGCGTCGAATGATGCCGCGATAGTTGTCCATAATGGTGTTGGCATCCGCGGCAGTATTGCGGATACCCGGTTCAGTGGTTGTACTCATTAAAAATTACTCACCTTGTTTCCAGGCAAAGATAAAGTCACTGTCAGGCAGCGAGGTAAAATTCTGAATGATATAACGATACGTATCGTCAGGATTCAGGCTGGTAAAGGCCTGAGGATAAATGTCCTTGGCCAGATATTCCATACCGACAATGTTGTAGGGGTGGTTGTAAAAATGGTGGTAAACGCCGTAAACGTGTTTCGCCTGAACGGCTGGAATCTGGCTAATACCCGTGCGGTTTAACAGCGTAGTTGCCTGATTACGAACGTCTTCTACGCTGGCGTCATAGCCTAACGGCAGTACCTGACTATTACCACGCTTAGAGCCTGTCATAATGTAGACATCAGGTTTCATGCTGATAATTTTTTCCAGCGAGACAAAGCCTGACGCGCCTGGCAGTAAATCCGAACCAATATTTTTCGCGCCGACCGCTTCAATTAATCCGCCCCAGCCGCTGTTGCTGTGTGTGAAGCAGCAGGAGTCCGAGTTGCCAGCAATCGCTTCAACAAAGGCGCTAGGTTTCGGGGTGATTGCAGCGGTTTTCTGCTGAATAGCATCGAAGTGTTGACGATAGAAATCGGTATACGCTTTGGCATTGGCTTCCCGGTTCAGCACTTTACCCAACAGATCGATGCTGGGGGCGGTATCTTTAGCCGGATTCACTTCATAATCGACGAACAGTACCGGAATATTCAGCGCGCTGAGCTTGTCGATGACACCGCTTTCCTTCAGCGCTGCCTTGGCACGCAACTGGGCAACCATCAGATCCGGCTGTTTTGATAGCACGCTTTCCAGATCGACGTTACCTTTGTCACTGAAACCCATATCCAGAATGCCAACGGACTGAGGCCATTTCCCTTTCAGCATATCCCAGGTTGCGGTGTCCTGTTTTTTCGCCAGATTGTTCCAAGCGACCAGACGCTGAAAGGGATTATCGCGGTCAAGCAATGCCATCGTCATAATATCGCGCCCATCTTGCAGGATGATGCGCTGTGGCTCTTGTTTAATGGTGACACTTCTTCCGTCGAAATCGGTGACGGTAAGCGGATATTGGGTGGCGTAGCTGAAAAGCGGGGTGGTGAGGAGTGCGGTCAGAAAGAGTGATCTTACTGATTTTCTTAACATGGTAGCGATCCTAATTCACAATTTATCAATGTGATGAAGTTATCAGTGTAATGAGTTTGATAATTATTATCGTATAATGATAAACAATGCGTATACAGGGTTCATATGTAAAGAAAAATAACAACTCCGGCCCAATTTCTTTTTTATAGAGGTGAGCCGGAGTGGGGCAGAATTAGCGTTTCAGTGCGTCGCTCAGTTCTTCACGGATGGTGCCCAGAATGGATTTCACCACGCGCGGGTTACCTGCAACCAGATTGCCGGATGCCAGATAGTTATGGCCGCCAACGAAATCGGTCACGACCCCGCCAGCTTCACGTACCAGCAGCTCGCCACCGGCAAAATCCCATGGCTTCAGGCCGATTTCAAAGAATCCGTCAACGCGACCCGCGGCCACATAGGCCAGATCCAGTGCAGCAGAACCCGTACGACGGAAATCCGCACAGTGGGTGAACAGTGCGCCGATGGCATTGATGTAGCTTTTGCTGTGTTGTTTTAATTTGAAGGGGAAGCCTGTTGCCAGTACGGTGCCTTCCAGATCGCGCGCAGTGCTGCTGCGCAGGCGGTAACCGTTCAGTTGTGCACCTTGACCACGGGTCGCGGTAAACAGTTCATTACGCATAGGATCGTAAACAACGGCAACTTCGGTACGGCCTTTAATGCGAACCGCGATAGAAACAGCGAAGTGAGGTAAACGTTTGATGAAGTTGGTGGTGCCATCCAGAGGATCGATAACCCATTGTACTGCCGGATCTTCGCCAACCAGCTCGCCACATTCTTCACCAATAATGGTGTGCTGTGGGTAAGACTTACGGATGACTTCAACGATCAGACGTTCTGCATCTCGATCAACGTTGGTCACAAAATCGTTGCTGCCTTTCTGGCTAGCTTCGACGGCGTCTGGCGTTTCATAGTTTTTGGCAATTAAATTACCGGCTTTACGCGCAGCGCGTATAGCGATGTTGAGCATCGGATGCATGGTATCGGTCCACTGGAATGTTAAAGAACGGAAAGCGGCGCAGAGTATAGCAGGAGAAAAGTCAAATAGCGAAGTTTGTGTTAGAGTACGGCGGTTTCCTTTTCGCACAATAGAGTACATATGTTAGACAATATTCGCATTGTTCTGGTTGAAACGTCGCACACTGGCAATATGGGGTCAGTGGCCAGGGCGATGAAAACCATGGGATTAAGCAAACTGTATTTGGTCAACCCATTGGTGAAGCCTGATTCGCAGGCCATTGCGTTGGCGGCAGGTGCCAGCGATGTTATCGGCAATGCCACCATTGTGGAGTCGTTCGATCAGGCGCTTGAAGGCTGTGGTTTGGTCGTTGGCACCAGCGCACGTTCCCGAACCTTGCCCTGGCCGATGCTGGAACCACGCGAGTGCGGCGTTCGCAGCGCGCAGGAAGCAGAGCACGCGCCGGTAGCGCTGGTGTTTGGGCGTGAACGCGTGGGGCTGACGAATGAAGAGCTTCAGAAATGCCATTATCACGTAGCGATTCCCGCGAACCCAGAATACAGCTCGCTCAATCTGGCGATGGCGGTGCAGATCATTGCTTATGAAGTGCGCATCGCGCATTTGGATCGCTTACAGGCCGGACAGCCGCAACATGAAGAATCGCCGTACCCGCTGGTCGACGATCTGGAGCGGTTTTATCAGCATCTTGAACAGACATTACTGCAAACCGGGTTTATCCGACCGGCACATCAAGGGCAGGTGATGAACAAGCTGCGTCGTCTGTTTACCCGCGCCAGGCCTGAAAGTCAGGAGCTTAACATCCTGCGTGGAATACTGAGTTCGGTACAGAAAACACACGACGAATAATACTTGAGTGTTTTACTTGGTTAAATAGTTGACTAAAACACTCAGGAATGTCAGACTCGCGGTATGTTCTGCCAATACATGTTTTCATAATACATGTTTTATCTACAGGTACCACTATCATGAGACTGACATCCAAAGGCCGTTACGCCGTTACCGCCATGCTCGATGTGGCTCTGCACTCCCAGGAAGGCCCCGTTCCATTGGCGGATATTTCTGAACGCCAGGGTATTTCACTGTCTTACCTGGAGCAGCTGTTTTCGCGTCTGCGTAAGAACGGACTGGTTGCCAGCGTTCGTGGCCCAGGCGGTGGTTACCTGCTGGGTAAAAACGCGAATGAAATCGCTGTTGGTATGGTCATTTCGGCCGTCGATGAATCTGTTGATGCAACGCGTTGCCAAGGCCGCGAAGGTTGCCAGGGTGGCGATCGCTGCCTGACGCACACGCTGTGGCGCGATCTGAGCGACCGTATTACCGATTTCCTGAATAACATCACGCTGGATGAGCTGGTGAATAATAAGGAAGTGCTGGATGTGGCGGATCGTCAGGATGCTGACACGCGCCGCACTGCCAACGGACGTATCCAGGAAACGATCAACGTTAACCTGCGTGCCTGATACACCTTCAACGTGACGAGCAATCCTTACTCGTCACGTTTTGCCTTTCTGATAGCCGCATAATCCTGACCACATTGCCTAATGTGGTGTTGGCGTTAGTCCGACTGTCACGGCGTGTTCTGACGATAATGTGGTCTGACGACAAATTGTTCCACGATAACATCGTCAGATCTTTTGCATTGGCCCGAGAGGTTGCGGGTATAAACAGCCTGTCAATAAAACAAAACGCATTGTACGTTTTGAAGTGATGTACGGAGTTTATGAGCAATGAAGTTACCTATCTATCTCGACTACTCAGCTACCACGCCGGTTGACCCGCGCGTCGCTGAGAAAATGATGCAGTGTTTGACGTTGGACGGTACGTTCGGTAACCCGGCTTCCCGTTCCCACCGTTTTGGCTGGCAAGCGGAAGAGGCGGTTGATATCGCCCGTAACCAAATTGCTGAACTGGTTGGTGCCGACCCACGTGAGATCGTCTTCACGTCAGGCGCGACCGAAGCCGATAACCTCGCGATTAAAGGTGTTGCCAACTTCTATCAGAAGAAGGGTAAGCACATCATCACCAGTAAGACCGAGCACAAAGCCGTGCTGGATACCTGTCGCCAGCTTGAACGCGAAGGATTCGAGGTGACTTATCTGGCTCCGCAGCGCAACGGCATTATCGATCTGGCTGAACTCGAAGCGGCAATGCGTGAGGACACCATTCTGGTTTCCATCATGCACGTCAATAATGAAATCGGCGTTGTGCAGGATATCGCCGCCATCGGTGAAATGTGCCGCAGCCGCGGTATTGTGTTCCATGTTGATGCCACACAGAGCGTAGGCAAACTGCCTATCGATCTGAACCAGTTAAAAGTGGATCTGATGTCTTTCTCCGGCCATAAAATCTATGGGCCGAAAGGGATCGGGGCACTGTATGTTCGTCGTAAACCCCGTATTCGTCTCGAAGCGCAGATGCACGGCGGCGGCCATGAGCGCGGCATGCGTTCTGGCACCTTGCCTGTGCACCAGATTGTCGGCATGGGTGAAGCCTACCGCATCGCGAAAGAAGAGATGACCGCAGAAATGGAGCGCCTGCGTGCGCTGCGCGATCGTCTGTGGAACGGTATTAATGATATTGAAGAAGTCTACCTGAATGGTGATATCGAGCAGGGCGTGCCCACTATTCTGAACGTCAGCTTCAACTATGTTGAAGGTGAATCGCTGATTATGGCACTCAAGGATCTGGCGGTATCGTCCGGTTCTGCCTGTACGTCGGCCAGTCTGGAACCCTCCTACGTGTTACGTGCGCTGGGCATGAATGATGAGCTGGCACATAGCTCGATCCGTTTCTCGCTGGGGCGTTTTACCACTGAAGAAGAGATCGACTACACCATCGAGCTGGTACGTAAATCCATCGGTCGTCTGCGCGATCTTTCTCCGCTGTGGGAAATGTTCAAACAGGGCGTGGATATCAGCAGCATCGAGTGGGCGCATCATTAATTCACCAGTTTGGGGACGACTATCATGGCTTACAGCGAAAAAGTAATTGATCACTATGAAAATCCACGCAACGTGGGTTCATTTGACAACGCCGATCCTTCTATCGGCAGCGGCATGGTCGGCGCGCCAGCGTGCGGCGATGTGATGAAGTTGCAGATAAAAGTCAACAATGAGGGTATCATCGAAGATGCCCGCTTCAAGACGTACGGTTGTGGTTCTGCCATTGCCTCCAGCTCGCTGGTCACAGAGTGGGTAAAAGGCAAATCGCTGAATGAAGCTGAAACGATTAAGAACACGCAGATTGCCGAAGAGCTTGAGCTACCGCCTGTGAAGATTCACTGCTCCATTCTGGCGGAAGACGCTATCAAGGCAGCGATTGCGGATTACAAAAGTAAACGCGACGCGCAGTAATCTCTGCGGCTGAACTCGGCGGGCGGGGCACCGTTTCTTGCGGTGCCTGATTCCGTCGAGGTGCCGAACGATCGAGGTAACAATATGTCGATTTCTCTGAGTGAAAGTGCGGCACAACGCGTGAACGCTTTCATCGCAAACCGGGGTAAAGGCCTTGGACTGCGCCTTGGCGTACGCACATCCGGCTGTTCCGGTATGGCGTATGTACTGGAGTTTGTTGATGATTTGAACGACGGTGACACGGTCTTTGAAGACAAAGGCGTAAAGGTCATCGTGGATGGCAAAAGTCTGGTCTATCTTGACGGAACCGAGTTGGATTTCGTCAAAGAAGGGCTGAACGAAGGCTTTAAGTTCAATAATCCGAACATTTCCGGCGAATGTGGTTGCGGCGAAAGTTTCAACGTCTGACCCCTCTTGGGTAGTGAGCGTGCGATCGGTTAATGGCATGCATGGCTACCCAGAACTCCCAGAGTACCACTATGGATTACTTTACGTTATTCGGGCTGCCGATTCGCTATGATGTGGATGGCGGCCTGCTTGCATCCCGTTTTCAGGATTTGCAACGGCAGTTCCATCCTGACCGTTATGCTGCCAGCCCAGAGCGTGAGCGCATGCTGGCGGTGCAGCAGGCGGCGACGATCAATAACGCCTATCAGGCGCTTAAGCATCCGCTAAGACGCGCAGAGTATATGCTGTCGCTGCACGGTTTTGATGTGAACAACGAACAACATACGATGAAGGACAACGCATTCCTGATGGAACAGCTGGAACTGCGCGAAGAGCTGGACGCGATCTCGCAGCGATCGGATGCCGATGAGGCGCTGACGGCCTTCGCCGCGCGATTGCAGGCAACGATCGTTAAGCGCCGTTCGCATATGCGTGATGAACTCGATAATGAGACGTGGACAGACGCCGCAGATACCGTGCGCAAGCTACGCTTTTTAGACAAGCTCCAGCAACAGGTTGAAGAACTCGAAGAACAATTGCTGGACAGATAACTGGTTAATCCGGCGGGTAACCCGATGGTGATTGCCATAAGGTTTTTTTCGCCAGCCAATTGATGGAAGCTCAATATGGCCTTATTACAAATTAGTGAGCCTGGCCTTAGCGCCGCACCGCACCAGCGTCGTCTGGCTGTCGGTATTGATTTAGGCACCACCCATTCTCTTGTTGCCACCGTACGCAGCGGTGAAGCTCAGACGCTAGCGGATAGCGATGGGCGCGACCTGCTGCCCTCGGTTGTTCACTATCGTCACGATGGTCACAGCGTCGGCTGGGATGCGCGCGACAATATTGCCCACGATCTGGAAAATACCGTCAGCTCAGTCAAACGCCTGATGGGGCGTTCTCTGGACGATATTCAGCAGCGCTATCCGCATTTACCGTATCGCTTTCATGCCAGCGATAACGGCCTGCCGCTGATTCAGACCTCGGCTGGCAATCTCAATCCTGTACAAGTCTCGGCGGATATTTTGTCCGCGCTGGCTGCGCGTGCGGAAGCGGCGTTAGGCGGCGTGCCGGATGGCGTGGTGATTACCGTTCCTGCCTATTTCGATGACGCACAGCGTCAGGGCACCAAAGACGCCGCACGTCTTGCTGGGCTGCATGTCTTGCGCCTGCTGAATGAACCGACCGCAGCCGCGATTGCCTACGGGCTGGATTCCGGTAAAGAAGGCGTGATCGCCATTTACGATCTGGGTGGCGGTACCTTTGATATTTCCATTCTGCGCCTGAGCCGCGGCGTCTTTGAGGTGCTGGCGACGGGCGGCGATTCTGCGCTGGGCGGTGATGATTTTGATCATCTGCTGGCAGAGTGGTTACGTGAGCAGGCGGGGATTCACGATCGTGACGACCGTCAGTTAGGTCATGCTTTTAGCCACGCGGCGGTGAAGGCTAAAGTTGCACTCAGCAGCGCCGAGTCGGTGCGTGTGGATATTGCTGGCTGGCAGGGTGAGATCACCCGCGAGCAGTTTGATTCGCTGATTGCTGCGCTGGTGAAACGTACGCTGCTGTCGTGCCGTCGCACGCTGAAAGACGCGGGACTGACGCCAGAAGACGTGCTGGAAGTGGTGATGGTGGGTGGATCGACGCGCGTTCCGCTGGTGCGCGATCGAGTCGGAACGTTTTTTGGCCGCACGCCGCTGACGTCGATCGATCCAGACAAGGTTGTCGCTATCGGCGCGGCGATTCAGGCAGATATTCTGGTGGGCAACAAGCCAGACAGTGAAATGCTGCTGCTGGATGTGATCCCCTTGTCGCTGGGGCTGGAGACGATGGGCGGGCTGGTGGAAAAAATCATTCCGCGCAATACCACGATCCCGGTTGCCCGTGCACAGGAGTTCACTACCTTCAAAGACGGCCAGAGCGGCATGATGATCCACGTCTTGCAGGGCGAGCGCGAAATGGTGGCGGATTGCCGCTCGCTTGCGCGCTTCTCACTGCGCGGTCTACCGCCGCTGCCTGCCGGTGGGGCACACATTCGCGTGACCTTTCAGGTCGATGCGGATGGCCTACTGAGCGTCACGGCGATGGAGAAATCGACGGGCGTCGAGGCTTCCATTCAGGTGAAACCGTCATACGGTTTGAGCGATACGGAAATCGCCACGATGATCACCGATTCGATGCTGAATGCGAAGGAAGATATCGGGGCGCGTCGTCTGGCAGAGCAAAAAGTGGAAGCGGCACGCGTGCTGGAAAGCTTGCAAAGCGCGCTGGTGGCTGACGCCGAGTTATTGAGCAATGACGAAAAAGGCATCATTGTCGCGGCATCTGAACACCTGCATACGATGATGCAGGGAAGCGATCCCGTGACGATAGAAGCCGCGATTAAAACAGTCGATCAACAAACCCAGGAATTCGCCGCCCGTCGCATGGATGCCTCTATCCGTCGCGCGCTGGCAGGCCATTCTGTGGATGAGGTGTAACATGCCTAAGATAGTCTTTTTACCGCATCAGGATCTGTGTCCTGAAGGGGCGGTTTTGGAAGCGGAACGCGGTGAAAGCATTTTGGAAGTCGCCCTGCGTAACGGTATTGACGTTGAGCACGCCTGCGAGAAATCCTGTGCCTGCACCACCTGCCACTGCATCGTGCGCGAAGGCTTCGACTCGCTGGCGGAAAGCACGGAAGAAGAAGACGACATGCTGGATAAGGCCTGGGGGCTGGAGCCGGAAAGTCGTCTGGGCTGTCAGGCGCGTATTGCCGGGGACGATCTGGTCGTCGAGATCCCGCGCTATACGATCAACCACGCGCGCGAGCATTGATCTGAATAAGGAGAAACCGCGATGGGATTAAAATGGACAGACAGCCGGGCTATTGGCGAAGCGCTTTACGATCAGTTTCCCGATCTCGATCCGAAAACCGTCCGTTTCACGGATATGCATCAGTGGATCTGCGAGTTGGATGAGTTTGACG
This sequence comes from Pectobacterium quasiaquaticum, assembly GCF_014946775.2. Taxonomy (NCBI): domain Bacteria; kingdom Pseudomonadati; phylum Pseudomonadota; class Gammaproteobacteria; order Enterobacterales; family Pectobacteriaceae; genus Pectobacterium; species Pectobacterium quasiaquaticum. The sequence continues at coordinate 1,218,269 of NZ_CP065177.1, forward strand.
ATCGGCCTGATGCTTCCAATGAAAAAATTCTGGAAGCGATCCTGCTGGTCTGGTTAGATGAAGCTGAATAGCACAATGACGGGGCTGCCTTGGGTGGCCCGTTTCATTCTTGTGCCAAAATTCGTAACATTTGCATGTCATGATGCACCGTTTATTTATCTGCAAACCGAGTATTTATAAGCGAGAGCGTTTATAAACACGTATTGAGAAGCAGAACGTCTGTAAATATGAACATCACCTGCAAACATGAAACGTGGCAGGAATACCTATTATCGGAGAAGCACTATGACGAACAATACCATGCTGATTTCACTCTCCACTCAACCTGCTGACGCGCGCTGGGGAGAAAAAGCGACGCTGAGTGTGAATGAGCAGGGTTTTACCATTCATGTCGGGGCGTCCCTGAATGGCAAAGCTGCACAGGCGGTGATCCAACGTGCTGCCCGCAAAATTGATGGGCAGGGAATTAAGCACGTTCAGTTAGCCGGTGAAGGCTGGGATCTGGCAAACAGCTGGGCATTCTGGCAGGGATATCGCGGGCCGAAAGGGCAAAGAACGGTTGAATGGGCGGAACTGAACGACGCTGACAAGAAAGAGCTGAACGATCGTCTGAAGATTGTGGACTGGGTACGTGACACCATCAACCTGCCTGCTGAAGATCTGGGACCAGAGCAACTGGCGACCCGCGCAGTCGATCTGCTGTGTGACGTTGCCTGTGACGCTATCAGCTATCGCATCACCAAAGGTGAAGATCTGCGTGAGCAGAATTATGCTGGCCTGCACACGGTGGGGCGCGGTTCTGAGCGTCAACCAGTGCTGCTGGCGCTGGACTATAACCCGACGGGTAACGCGGATGCGCCAGTATTCGCCTGTCTGGTAGGTAAAGGGATTACGTTTGATACCGGTGGCTACAGCCTGAAACCTAGCAGTTCCATGGATTCCATGAAATCGGACATGGGCGGTGCAGCCACGCTGACGGGCGCGCTCGCGCTGGCGGCGGCGCGCGGTTTGCAACAGCGTGTGAAGCTGTATCTGTGCTGTGCAGACAACATGGTGAGCGGCAATGCGTTCCGACTGGGTGACATCATTCGCTACCGCAACGGTAAAACGGTTGAGGTCATGAACACCGACGCAGAAGGGCGTTTGGTGCTGGCGGATGGCCTGATCGATGCGTCGGAGCAAAATCCACAGTGGATTATCGACTGCGCAACGCTGACGGGCGCAGCAAAAACGGCGCTGGGCAACGACTATCACGCGCTGTTCAGCTTCGATGATGAGCTGGTGGCGGCATTGCAGGAAAGCGCGAAAGAAGAAAACGAGCCGTTCTGGCGCTTGCCGCTGGAAGAGTTCCACCGCAGCCATCTGCCGTCCAGCTTTGCGGATCTGAACAATATTGCCAGTGGTGCACACACCGCCGGTGCCAGCACAGCCGCGGCTTTCCTGTCGCACTTTGTGAAAAATTACCAGCAGGGTTGGCTGCACATTGACTGTTCCGCGACGTACCGTAAAGGCGCGGTAGAGCAGTGGGCGACAGGCGCGACCGGGCTCGGTGTTCGCACGTTGGCGAATCTCCTGCTGAGCAACGCCAAGTAGTCCGTTCAGATCTTAAAGCGTCGGTTTTTAACGTAATCATGTTGAGGAAAGTATGGAGTTTTCGCCACGTAATAAACTGGAAGAAGTGCTGATTCTGGCTGCAACGGAGCCAGCGCATCGTCCTGAATTTTTCAGTGAACTGATGGAAGCCACGGTGTTTGTGCTGGGCACTACCGATGACGGGGATGAATCCGGTGAGGTGATGTTGCACGCGGGCAGTAATGTGAACATTCAGCACTGGGAAAAAGACGATGGTTCATCCGCCATTCCTTTCTTTTCTTCTCTGGAAGCATTACAGAGCGTGATTGCGGAAGAAGCCGCTTTTCTGGCCCTGCCGACACGGTCGCTGTTTGAAATGACACAGGGTGTCACGCTGTTCCTCAATCCTAAGCTGCCGTATGGCAAAGAGTTTTTGCCACAGGAAATTGAACATATTCTGTCTGGCGAAGGTAACGGCTTTGTTCAGCAGCGCGTTGTTGAAGAAGAGATGCAGGTCATACTGAGCCAGCCAGCCGAGATGCCCGCACAGATGATTGATTCCCTGACGCAGCTGTTTACCAAACATCGCCATGTAAAACGGGCGTTTTTGGCGCAGATTCAGGAACCGGGCGAAGAGCAGCCGCACCTGCTGATTGGGATTGATGCCGATCAGGACGAGGAAGTCATCATCCGTGAAGCGGGCAGCGTCGCCAGCGACACTTTACCGGACGAGCGTCCTGTCGACCTGTGTCTGGTGAAGGACGGCGAATCGGGTATCAGTCATTATATGATTAAGCACACCACACCGTTCTACGAACGTAAGTGGGGGAGTTTCCTGAGGGAGTTTAAGGCCACTGGCAACGCCTGATACCGAGTGTATAAGTTTGGTGAAGGCAACGGCGGATTACGATTTTTCCGCTGTTGCCTGCAATAGCAGTAGATCGATCAACATCACCAGATTTGATTCAAATGAGCTAATCTCACCGGCCTCCGCTGCATAGTGAACCGCATCATCGTAGAGCCGGAAGTGCAAATCGGCCAACTCGCCTAATGAATTCAATGACGCTCGGGTAAACGCGATCACCTTCATGCCAATGTTTTTGGCGATACGCGCCTTATCCAACACCTGCTCGGTTTCCCCACTGCGGGAGATGGCGATAAACACCTGATACTTCGGCGCATTATTGAGAAAAATGCCTCGGCTGTCTCCTAAGCCGGAAGAGAAGGCATCTTTCCCCAGCACCTGTAGTTTCTTCGCCAAATATTCGGCAAATAGATGGGAAAACCCCGCGCCGTAGAGGAAAAAGTGGCTTTCCTGCCGCAGGATAGCGCCGAAAGCGGCTCTATCCTGATGGCTAATGTAGGCAAACGTGCGCTGATAGTTGTCGACAAAATGCTGGAAAGCATCGGGAAGTGAAGCGTCATTGGGCGTAACGACAGGCGAGGGGGCAAGACGCGGATGATCCGTGAGGAGCGTTTTGCAGTGATAAATGAATTCACTGTAACCGCTAAAGCCGATTTTCTGGCATAGCCGCATGATCGTTGCCGTGGAAACATAGGTCTTCTGCGCCAGCTCCCGCACCGTGATTTTGCCTATCAGTGATGAATGCTCGGCGATAAAAGCCAGCACGCGGTATTCCGCGCGCGTCAGCACCTGACCGTGCTGCATTAAGGACGCCAGCCGATTATCCACCTGCTACCCCTGATTGACGCCAGTAAAAGACCGAACGAAACTAATCACGCTCAATTGGGACATCATCGCGGCTCCCCCAATCGCTCCACGATCCGTCGTACAGCGTCACATGCGGGACATTTAACTGCGTCAGCGCCAGCACGACGACAGAGGCCGTTACGCCGGAGCCGCAACTGGCGACGATGGGACGAGTAAAATCGACCCCGTGTTTATGCAGAATGGTCGCCAGTTCGGGATTAGGTTTCAGCGCACCGTTACTTACCAAATCAGTCCACGGCACGTTCAGGCTACCGGGAATGTGGCCGCGATGCAGGCCGGGACGCGGTTCATCCACCTCGGCGTTAAAACGGGGGGCGGGGCGGGCATCGACAATCTGTTCTGATTTATCTCGGCTGATGGACAGCACCTCATTGCGTGAGCGAATGGCATTTTCATCCAGCGTGGCGTGGAACGTCGTTGGCTTTGGCTTCACATCGCCCTGTTCCAGCGGTAGGTTCTGCGCTGTCCAGCCTGCCAGACCGCCGCTCAGGATCGAAAGTGATGTCGCGCCGAAGGTCCGCAACATCCACCACGCACGCGGTGCGGAGAAGAGATTTCCTTCATCGTAAATCACCAGATGCTGCTGGTTATCGATCCCCAACTCGCCCATCGCGCGTGCGAAGTCTTCGCGAGTCGGCATCATATGTGGCAGATCGGTGCTGTGATCGGACAGCGTTTCAATATCAAAAAAAACCGCGCCTGGCAGATGACCGGCACGGTATTCAGCGTGAATATCACGGGTGCTGTTGCCCGGCGGTAACATCCGGGCATCGATGAGCGTGATGCTGCTGTCATTCAGGTGGCTGGCAAGCCAGTCTGCGGAAACAAACCGCTCATGAGAAACGGGCAAATCAGAAGACGATGCTGACATAGATCCTCCACGTTGGGGCCGACGAATTCGACCCCGAATCTATCATTGGTGTGCAATGATAGATTCATTGTCAGCGATTTTCCCTCATCCGACAAGTCGCAGATTATTGGGCGATACCGTCTCTATATGCTTGTTTTAATTGCGGCCAGTAATCCTGATTTGCTTCAATCATCTCGTCCAGAATGGCTTTGGCGTGCTGCATTGTCGGCACGGTTCGGTTCAGAGTAAATGCCTGCAAGGCCTTCTCGTAGCTGCCTTCCAGCGTGGCTTCCACCAGCAGTTGTTCAGACGCCAACTGCTGTTCCAGCAAGGCACGATGGAACTGCGGGACATTCCCCATCCTCACCGGTTCCGGTCCTTGCGCAGTGATATAAGCGGGTACCTCCACCATCGCACCGTAAGGCAGATTGGCGATGGCACCTTTATTCTCGACGATCACCAGATGACGCTGGCGCAGATCGAACGCCAGTGAACAGGCGACATCAACGATGAACGAGCCGTGCACGCCAACGTGGAACGCATCGGACAGAATCCCCGTTTCCTTGTAGCTGGCGGCGGCCGCAAACAGTTTCTTCTCACGCCCGTCCATCACTTCATTGGCGCGCGTATAGTCAGGATCCTGATGCTCCACCATCTGATTCGGCATCAGGTAGTACTGCAAATACGGATTCGGCACGAACTCTGGGAAATGATCCATGACGGGTTTGATGTTGCGCCAGGTTTTCACCCACGACGGATCGGCGTGCTGCGGATCGGTATCGGCGGCATCGGCGGTCAACAAGCCGTAGCGGGCAATGTGTTCGCGCAGCTCTGGCATACGATCGACGCCGTCGACCAACACGCGGGTAAACCAGCCAAAGTGATTCAGCCCAAAATAGTCCACCGTGATGTCGTGACGATCGACGCCCAGCACGGCAGCGATGTTACGCATCGCGGCAACTGGCATGTCGCAGATATTCAGCACGCGGGCGTTAGGGCGCAGGCGACGCACGCCTTCGGCAACAATGGCGGCCGGGTTGGAGTAATTGACGATCCACGCCTCTTTGTGCGCATAGCGCTCAACCAGATCGATCAGCTCAGCCATCGGCAGAATGGTACGCAGGCCGTAGGCCAGTCCGCCGGGACCACAGGTTTCCTGCCCGACGACACCGTGACGTAGTGGGATTTTCTCGTCCTGTTCGCGCATCTTGTACTGGCCGACGCGCATCTGGGCAAAGACAAAGTGGGCGCCGCTAAACGCGGTTTCTGCGTCGGTTGTGACGGTAAAGACGATGCTGTCACTGTGGTCGCGAATCACTTTTTCCACCACCGGTGCAATGATGTCCTGTCGCGGGCCGTCGATGTCATACAAACGAATCTCCGCCAGCGGGAAATCCGCGAGACGTACCATCAGACTCTTTACGATGCCTGGGGTATAGGTGCTGCCGCCGCCGGCAATCGTCAAAATGAATGGGGGTTTCGTCATGGTCAGTCTCCTGTTAAAGCGCGTTTTCAACTGCTTCGCGTATCGTTTTGACGTGAAGTCCGTAAACCACCTGTACGTTGTTACCCTGTCGGATAACGGCTTTCGCACCGGTGTTCTTAAGCTGTTGTTCGTCTACCAAAGCTGGGTCGATGAGCGTAACCCGCAGGCGGGTGTAGCAGTTGTCCACCACCTCGATATTGGGTTTGCCACCCAGTCCGGCGATGATGGTGGCACCCACAAACTGGGCATCGCCTTTCACCGCGTCCTGCGTTTTTAGCGGACTCTCGGTCTTGGCCTGATATTCATTTTTGGAATACAGTCGCGTCTCTTCCTCATCGGTTTCACGCCCGGGGGTTGGCATGTCGAAATACAGAATCAGGAAGCGGAAGACGAAGAAGTAAATCACCGACATCGTCAGCCCGACCGCGATATACATCGGCCAGTTGGATTTCTCGATGCCCAGCGGCAGGTTATAAAGCAGGAAGTCGATGACGCCGTTGGCACCAATCGCATGCACGCCCATGATGGAGAACAGCATCATTCCTATGCCGGTCAGTACGGCGTGGACGGCAAACAGCATCGGCGCGACGAACAGGAACGAGAACTCCAGCGGCTCGGTGACGCCCAGTAAGAAAGAGGTAAACGCGGCCGGAATCAGAATAGCTTTGGCGGCCAGCCGTTTTTCTGGCTTCGCTGTCACGTACATCGCCAGCGCAGCGGCCGTCAGACCAAACATTTTACTGATACCGCGTGCATCCCAGACCACGGTAGAACTTAGCTGTTTGACGTCCTGACAGGCCATTTCGGCAAAATAGATGTTGCGTGCGCCCTGATACAGCTTGCCGCATACCTCTGCGGTTCCGCCCAGTTCGGTGTACAAGAATGGGGTATAGACCAGATGATGCAGCCCGGTGGGGATCAGCACGCGTTCGAGAAAACCATAAATCGCGATACCAACAGGGCCCGCACCTTTAATAGCGAAGGCCAGCCAGGTAATGCCGTGTTGAGCAAACGGCCACAGGGCGCTCATCGCAAAGCCCAGCGTAATCGCCAGCGGAATAACCAGAATGGCGACGAAGCAGTGGCCGGAATAGATCGCCATCACGCCGTTAAACTGTTTACTGGAATAGCGGTTATACAGATAGCCTGCGAATCCGCCGATCAGGATACCGGCGAAAACACCCATTTCCAGCACCTGAACGCCCAGCACCATGCCTTGCCCAGCGGCGCGCATTTCTGCGGCTGGTACGAGTTTGCCCTGTAATTGCAGCGTGATGTTCATGGCATTAATGAAGATGATAAACATCACCAGACCAATCAGCGCAGCGTAGCCCTTATCGCGTTTCGCCAGCCCGATCGGGATCCCGACGGCGAACACCAGCGCCAAATTAGCCAGAATCGCTACGGCAGATTTGGAAACCAGTTGACCAAAATCCTGAATCAATGGATGGTTAAGTAAAGGGACATAGCCCGCTAAATTGCCGTTACCGAACACATTCCCAAATGCGATGAATAACCCGACAATTGGGAGTATCAGCACCGGCCCATACAGGGACTTGCCGAAATTTTGCAATGCATTGACCGCTCTTTTCATTATCAGCCCTCTTACTGGCCATTATGGTGGGTACAGCAGCAGGCTAGCAGTGAATGACAAAGAGATTCCAGTTATCTTATTGTTTTAAAAACAAATAACCTATAACGTTACAAGTAACCTTCAGAACTGTGATCGCCGATGATTTGTTACATTCAGTACGGGGGCGGAGGGAAACGAAAAAGCGTGATCCGTAATAGTTAATGAAGAGGAAATGAGAGGTGATATTTTTTAATAAAATGTTATCTCCTTGGTAGGCAACAAAGGCCGCTACCCTTATAATCTGCGCCACTTTCACTGGCCGTATATACAATTCTTATAATCCGGCTGTAATCTGACAGTTTAGTTAATGAGGTCAATATGACGATAGAACGTACCTTCTCCATCGTAAAACCTAACGCGGTTGCTAAAAATGCCATCGGTGCGATTTACGCACGCTTTGAAAGCGCTGGTTTTACCATTGTTGCGGCTAAAATGCTGCGTCTGAGCCGTGAGCAAGCGGAAGGGTTTTACGCTGAGCATAAAGGCAAGCCGTTCTTTGATGGCCTGGTCGAATTCATGATGTCTGGCCCGATCATGGTGCAGGTGCTGGAAAGTGAAAACGCTGTCCAACGTAACCGTGACATCATGGGCGCTACTAACCCAGCAAACGCACTGGCGGGAACGCTGCGTGCTGATTACGCGGACAGCTTCACGGCGAACGCGGTACACGGTTCTGACTCTATCGAATCCGCTCAGCGTGAAATCGCTTATTTCTTCAGCGATGACGAAATCTGCGCGCGCGCGTAATCTTGCGCGTGATAAACAGGTTAGCGCGTGTGATGTTGCTTCTTTTTCGTTGCGTTAGTGCGCCGTGTCGACGTAATGACACAGAAAAAAAGCGGTGATGGTAGCTTACCTGTTTTAAACTTTGTACAATGCTGCGCCCCGGATGAGCCTGCACTTATCTGGGGCGTTTCTTTGGTCATAACCATCGAATTCAACCTTCTTTTTAGCGCCATAACGTGTAATAACGAGGCCAGGATTGACAATGTCTAAGCAAATCGCGTCTGAAACCGTCGTGTCTGAAACGACGGCATCTAACACTACCGCATCTAACACTACCGTATCCGAGCAAACCGTGTCCGAATTCTCTCCGGCGTCCGCTGATGTCTCTCAATCCGTCAAAGTCAGTGCGGAAAAAATCAACCTGTTGGATCTTAACCGCCAGCAAATGCGTGACCTCTTCATGTCGATGGGAGAGAAACCGTTCCGCGCCGATCAGGTCATGAAATGGATTTATCACTACTGCTGTGATGACTTCAACCAGATGACGGATATTAACAAAGTCTTCCGCAGCAAATTGCAGGAGATCGCTGAAATTCGCGCCCCTGAAGTAGTGGACGAGCAACGCTCTTCCGACGGCACCATCAAGTGGGCGATACTGGTGGGCGGTCAGCGTGTCGAAACGGTTTATATTCCAGAAGAAGATCGCGCCACGCTGTGTGTGTCGTCTCAGGTAGGCTGTGCGCTGGAGTGCAAATTCTGCTCAACGGCGCAGCAGGGTTTTAACCGTAACCTGCGCGTATCGGAAATCATCGGCCAGGTGTGGCGTGCGGCGAAGATCATCGGTGCGTTTAAAGTCACTGGTCAGCGTCCAATTACCAACGTCGTGATGATGGGCATGGGCGAACCGTTGCTGAACCTGACTAACGTGGTGCCTGCGATGGAAATCATGCTGGATGACTTCGGCTTTGGTTTGTCCAAGCGCCGTGTGACGCTGTCCACTTCAGGCGTGGTGCCTGCGTTGGATAAACTGGGCGATATGATCGATGTTGCGCTGGCGATTTCTCTGCATGCGCCGACCGACGACATCCGCAACGACATCATGCCGATCAACAAAAAGTACAATATTGAGATGTTCCTGAGCGCGGTACGTCGCTATCTTGAAAAATCCAATGCGAATCAGGGGCGTGTTACCGTTGAATATGTGATGTTGGATCATATCAATGACGGTACCGAGCACGCGCATCAACTGGCGGAATGCCTGAAAGATACGCCGTGCAAAATCAACCTGATTCCGTGGAACCCGTTCCCCGGCGCGCCGTATGGCCGCAGCTCAAACAGCCGCGTTGACCGTTTCTCCAAGGTACTAATGGAGTATGGCTTCACGACGATCGTACGTAAGACCCGTGGGGATGACATTGATGCTGCCTGCGGTCAACTGGCTGGTGAAGTCGTAGACAGAACCAAACGTACGCTGAAGAAGAAATTGGCCGGTGAACCTATCGCGGTGAAAGCGGTCTGATAGCAAATAGGCGCGGGTTAATGCGGAAGCGTTAACCCGATGTCGTTCGCTGAGGTAATTTGCAGGGCAAAAGTGAGCAAATTGCGAGGCGCGCCGCGTTGTTGTCAGGTCTGACTGTCACCCTGGTTATATTCAGGTAACCTCGCTGGTCAGGATGTCTGACAAAGACGACAAGGCGAGGGAACACGGATGGCAAAGCCACTATCACAGGGGCTTTCTTTATTACAAGGAATGTCTTTATCACAGGGAATGTATTGGCTGAGTGGCCTGGTCGTGGTGCTGTTGTCGGTAGGGTGTGTGAAATCGCCTCAGGAGACAACAAATCCCGCGGTCGCCCAAACCCGCTTGCAGTTAGGGTTGACCTATCTGGCGCACAATAATCTGGATTCGGCTCGGCAGAATCTTGAGAAAGCGGTAGCGATTGCTCCGCAGGATTATCGAACACAATTGGGGATGGCGCTTTACGAGCAGCGGATAGGTGAAAACCGTCTGGCTGAACAGCGTTATCAGCATGTGTTGAACATGGCGCCGGAAAATGGCAGCGTCATGAATAATTACGGTGCGTTTCTGTGTAGTTTAGGGCAGTATGTAGCGGCTCAGCGACAGTTTAGCGCGGCTGCACAACTTCCTGATTACAGTCAGGTTGCTGATGCGTTGGAAAATGCGGGATACTGCTTTTTCAATGCCGGACAGACTGAAGACGCGCGCAATTTATTGAGTCGGGCGCTGAAGTATGACCCGACGAAAGGCAGTGCCTTGCTGGCGGAAGTAAACCAACAGTTTGCTGCCGGGAAAAATGAGCAAGCGCGGCTGCTGCTTGATGTTTATCAGCATAGTCTTCCGGCCAGTGCCGAAAGCTTATGGTTACAGATTCGTTTCGCCGCGTTAGCGGGCCATGATGGCGATAAAGAACGTTATGGCAACGTGCTGGCGCGAAGTTTTCCACAATCTAAACAGTACCAGCATTTCTTAGCTAATGAATACTGAAGCCACCCAAGATAAAACAGAAGCAAAACTACCCGGCGAACGTCTGCGTGAGGCGCGTGAACGCCTTGGGCTCACTCAGCAAGCGATTGCTGAGCGTTTGTGCCTTAAAATTACCACCGTTCGCGATATTGAAGACGGTACGACGCCTGCCGATTTAGCGCCGACCTTTCTGCGCGGCTATATCCGTTCTTATGCCAAGCTGGTTCATTTACCCGAAGATGAACTGCTTCCCATCGTGGATAAGCAGACCATCCCTAAAACGATCTCCGTCTCGCCGATGCAGAGTTTTTCGCTGAAAAAAAGCCGCAAAAAGCGTGATGGCTGGTTGATGACAATCACCTGGCTGGTCGTGCTGGTTGTTCTGGGGCTAACGGGCGCATGGTGGTGGCAAAACCATCAGGCTCAGCAGGCGGAAATCAACAGTATGGTCGATCACGCCAGTTCGATGCAGGCACAGACGGAAGGGCAGTCCGTTCCACTGGTGGACAACAGCGTAGCGCAGGAAACGGCGACGACGGACTCTCCAGCGGCATCTTCTACGCCAGTTGATCTTTCTGCTACTGCCGCTGCGACACTTTCAACGCCTGCTTCTGCAACTGCACCGTCCAGCCAATCTCCTTCACACGCGAACGGCGTACAGCCACAGGCTGCGGGCAATGTTCTATTGGGTGCTGGGGCCATTGCACCCGCTGCGGGTACGGTAGTGCAAAGCAATCTTGTCTCTGCGCCTCATGCTGTGGTGATGACTTTCACGGCCGATTGCTGGCTGGAAGTCACGGATGCCAGCGGTAAGAAGCTGTTCAGCGGTATGCAGCGTAATGGCGGCACACTGAATCTGGATGGTCTGTCACCCTATAAACTTAAAATTGGTGCGCCTGCTGCGGTACAAATTCAATTTCAAGGCAAGCCGGTTGATTTAAGCCAATTTGTGCGTAGCAGCCAGGTTGCACGCCTGACGCTGACCGCAGAATAACGTGTTGTTCAGGTAAGACTGCAATGTTGGAGATGAAGTAATGCATAACGCTGCACCCATAACCCGTCGAAAATCAACACGGATTTACGTCGGCAAGGTGCCTGTTGGTGATGGTGCGCCGATTGCGGTGCAATCCATGACCAACACCCGAACCACCGACGTTGAAGCTACCGTTAACCAAATCAGAGCGTTGGAACGTGTTGGTGTCGATATCGTCCGCGTCTCTGTGCCAACCATGGATGCGGCGGAAGCTTTTAAGCTTATCAAACAGCAGGTGAATGTGCCGCTCGTCGCCGACATCCACTTTGACTACCGTATCGCGTTGAAAGTTGCTGAGTACGGCGTCGACTGTCTGCGTATCAACCCCGGCAATATTGGTAACGAAGAGCGCATCCGCTCGGTTGTCGACTGCGCGCGTTACAACAATATCCCGATCCGCATTGGCGTTAACGGCGGTTCGCTGGAAAAAGATTTGCAGGAAAAATACGGGGAACCAACGCCAGAAGCGCTGCTGGAATCAGCAATGCGCCATGTCGATATTCTCGATCGTCTGAACTTCGATCAGTTTAAAGTCAGTGTCAAAGCCTCGGACGTTTTCCTTGCCGTGCAATCCTATCGTCTGCTGGCGGCGCGTATCGATCAGCCGCTGCACCTTGGTATCACCGAAGCGGGTGGCGCACGTAGCGGCGCGGTGAAATCGGCTATCGGCCTCGGTCTGCTGTTGTCTGAAGGTATTGGTGACACGCTGCGTATCTCGCTGGCGGCCGATCCAGTTGAAGAAGTGAAAGTCGGTTTCGATATCCTGAAATCGCTGCGCATTCGTGCGCGCGGAATCAACTTTATTGCTTGCCCGACCTGCTCTCGTCAGGAATTTGACGTGATCGGGACGGTAAATGCGCTGGAACAACGACTGGAAGACATTATTACGCCGATGGATGTGTCGATTATCGGCTGTGTGGTGAATGGTCCGGGCGAAGCGCTGGTGTCCACGATTGGTGTTACGGGTGGACACAACAAGAGCGGCTTCTATGAAGACGGCGTGCGGCAGAGAGAGCGCTTCGATAACGAACAGATGATCGATCAGTTAGAAGCCAAGATCCGCGCGAAAGCCTCCATGATGGACGAAAATCAGCGTATTACCGTCAATCTGGTAGATAAGTAACTCTGACGGCGTGACGGTCTGCCGTCACCCGCCTAATTCACGATTACTGAACCCGATGGGGATGCCCCGCATTGAAGATGCGACGACAATCCCTCTATAATCGGGTTTATTTTTTGAAAAACGCATAGAGAACTGACGTGGCAAAAAATATTCAAGCCATCCGTGGCATGAACGATTACCTGCCAGCCGAAACGGCATTGTGGCAGCGTATTGAAAACAGCCTGAAACAGGTGCTCAGCGGCTACGGCTATAATGAAATTCGTTTGCCGATTGTCGAGCAAACGCCGCTGTTTAAGCGCGCTATCGGTGAAGTGACCGATGTCGTCGAAAAAGAGATGTATACCTTTGACGATCGCAATGGCGATAGCCTGACTCTGCGCCCGGAAGGGACGGCTGGCTGCGTCCGCGCCGGTATTGAGCACGGTATTCTCTATAATCAGGAACAGCGACTGTGGTATGTCGGCCCGATGTTCCGCTACGAGCGTCCGCAGAAAGGGCGCTATCGCCAATTCCATCAGTTGGGCTGTGAAGTGTTTGGTCTGCAAGGGCCGGATATTGATGCCGAACTGATCCTGATGACGGCCCGCTGGTGGCGTGTGCTGGGCATCGCCGATCATGTGAAGCTGGAACTGAACTCGATTGGTTCGTTAGACGCGCGCGCGCGCTATCGCGAAGCGCTGGTGGCGTTCCTCGAACAGCATAAAGATCAGCTGGATGAAGACTGCCTGCGCCGGATGTACACCAACCCGCTGCGCGTTCTGGATACGAAAAATCCGCAGATTCAGGTGTTGCTGAATGATGCACCAGTATTGACGGACTATCTGGATGATGAATCGCGTGCACACTTTGAGGCGCTGGGTGAACTTTTAACGCAGTCCGGCATCCCATATACCGTTAATCCGCGTCTGGTTCGTGGTTTGGATTACTATAACCGCACCGTATTTGAGTGGGTGACCACCAGTCTGGGCGCGCAGGGCACGGTCTGTGCCGGTGGGCGTTATGATGGTATGGTGGAACAGCTGGGCGGACACGCGACGCCAGCGGTCGGTTTTGCTATGGGCCTAGAGCGTTTGGTATTGCTAGTGCAGTCAGTGAACCCAGATTTCAGCGCGCCGCCGACCGTGGATGTTTATCTGGTCTCTTCCGGTGTGGGAACTCAGGTTGCGGCAATGCAACTGGCGGAGAAATTACGTGACGCGTTGCCGCAGTTGAAACTGATGACCAACTACGGTGGTGGCAACTTTAAGAAGCAATTCGCCCGTGCTGATAAATGGGGCGCACGCGTCGCATTAGTATTAGGCGAAAATGAAGTGGCGGCTGGTCAGGTTGTGGTTAAAAACCTGAGCAATGGCGAGCAGGATACATTGGCACAGGCCGACGTCGCATCGCGGCTGGCAACGTTACTGGATTGAGGAGAGAGACACCGTGGAAGTCTATACCACAGAGAATGAACAGGTTGATGCACTACGTCGCTTCCTCGCGGAGAACGGAAAGGCGTTAGTTGTCGGTGTTGTGCTAGGCGTCGGCGCACTGGTTGGCTGGCGTTTCTGGCAAAGCCATCAAAATGACAGCGTGATGGCGGCATCGGCATCTTATCAGCAGGTGACGGAGCAATTGGCAGAAGGCAAAGCCGACGCGATTACGGCAACCGAGAAATTTACGGCTGAGAATAAGAATACCTATGGCGCGCTGGCTTCTCTGGAACTGGCTCGTCATTACGTTGATCAGAAAGATTTTGCTAAAGCAGCGCAGCAGCTAGTACAGGCGCAGTCGCAGACTAAAGATGCCGACCTGCTGGCGGTAGTGAATCTGCGTCTGGCGCGGGTTCAGCTACAGGAAAACAAAGCGGATGACGCGCTGAAAACATTGGATGCCATCAAGCTGGAAGGCTGGGCGTCACAGGCTGCGGAAGTGCGTGGTGATATTCTGGTGAGCAAAGGGGATAATCAGGCTGCGCGTGATGCCTACAACAAAGGGTTGTCTTCCAATCCATCGCAGGCACAGCAAGCGTTACTGCGTATGAAACTGAATAACCTGTCCAGCTAAGAGGAATTCCATGCAATTGCGTAAAACACTTTTGGTAGGACTGGTTTCTGTTGCCCTGCTGAGCGGATGCTCGCTGTTTAACAGCGAAGAAGATGTTGTCACTATGTCTCCACTGCCGCAGGTGGAAAACCAGTTCACGCCAACCAAGGTGTGGAACAGCTCGGTTGGGAGCGGGATTGGTGAGTTTTATTCCAATCTTCACCCCGCATGGCAGGATAATCGCGTTTTTGCGGCCGATCGTCGTGGCACCGTGAAAGCGATGGATCTGAGTGACGGCAAAGAGATTTGGCGCGCGGATCTGTCAGAGAAGACCAATTTCTTCTCCCGCAATAATCCAGCGTTGCTGTCCGGCGGCGTAACGGTTTCTGGTAACCATGTCTATGTCGGCAGCGAAAGAGCGCAGGTTTATGCGCTGAATGCGGAAGATGGTACGCCAGTATGGCAGACCAAAGTGGCTGGCGAAGCGTTGTCTCGCTCTGTCGTCAGCGACGGTGTAGTGCTGATTCACACCAGCAACGGCATGTTGCAGGCATTGAATGAAGCAGATGGCGCAATCAAGTGGAGCGTCAACTTAGATATGCCGACGCTGTCTCTGCGCGGTGAATCTGCCCCGACAACCGCATTTGGTGCGGCGATTGTGGGGGGGGACAACGGTCGTGTGAACGCCGTGATGATCAATCAGGGTCAGCTCATTTGGCAACAGCGTATTTCACAGCCGAGTGGTGCAACTGAAATCGATCGTCTGAACGATGTCGACACCACGCCAGTGGTCGCGGGCGAAGTGGTTTATGCGCTGGGTTACAATGGCAACATGACCGCGCTGGATCTGCGTTCTGGTCAGGTTCTGTGGAAGCGTGAACTGGGTTCAGTGCATGATTTCATCATTGACGGCGACCGCATCTATCTGGTCGATCAGGACGATCGTGTTGTTGCACTGAATACCAACGGCGGCGTGAGCCTGTGGCGTCAAAGCGATCTGCTGCACCGTAACTTAACGGCTCCTGCACTGTATAATGGTTATCTGGTTGTCGGCGATACCGAAGGGTATCTGCACTGGCTGAATACGGCGGATGGTCGCTTCGTGGCGCAGCAAAAAGTGGATAGCTCGGGCTTCCTGAGCAAGCCTGTGGTTGCCAGCGATAAGCTGCTGATTCAGGCGAAAAACGGTGATGTCTACGCGTTCACTCGCTAAGTAACCCGTATTGATTTGGAGCACAGCGTTTTGGGTGTGCTCGTATAACGGCTCCTGACATTATCAGGGGCCGTTTCGTCTTTTTATCGTCAGCGAGTATTTCGCTGTAACGTATTGAAATATAAGTAATGAGGTTGTAACAATGATACCTGTCGTCGCGCTGGTCGGGCGCCCGAATGTGGGGAAATCCACGCTATTTAACCGCTTAACGCGCACTCGTGATGCATTAGTGGCGGATTTTCCAGGGCTGACTCGTGACCGCAAGTATGGTCGTGCAGAAGTGGAAGGGCATGAGTTTATTATCGTCGATACCGGTGGCATCGACGGCACAGAAGATGGTGTGGAAACACGTATGGCGGGTCAATCGCTGGTCGCGATTGAAGAAGCGGATATTGTGCTGTTCATGGTGGATGCTCGCGCCGGGTTGATGCCTGCGGATGAAGGCATTGCCAAGCATTTGCGCAGCCGTAAAAAAACCACGGTGCTGGTCGCCAATAAGACCGATGGCCTTGACCCAGATACGGTCACGGCGGATTTCTACTCGCTCGGTATGGGTGAAGTTTACGCGATCGCAGCGTCTCATGGCCGTGGCGTGACGTCACTGCTGGAAACGGTTTTGCTGCCGTTCGTCCAGGATGAAATAGAAGAGCCGGTTGAGTTAACCGAAGAAGAAGAGAACGCGGCTTACTGGGCTGCTTTAGAAGCGGAAGATAAGGCCAGCTCAGAAGAAGCAGAAGACGATTTCAACCCTGAAGATTTGCCGATCAAACTGGCGATTGTCGGGCGTCCGAATGTGGGCAAATCCACGCTGACTAACCGTATTCTAGGTGAAGAGCGCGTGGTGGTGTATGACATGCCGGGTACGACGCGTGACAGTATCTACATCCCGATGGTGCGTGACGAACGTGAATACGTTCTGATTGATACTGCGGGGGTACGTAAACGCGGTAAAGTGACCGAAACGGTAGAAAAATTCTCCGTGATCAAGACGTTGCAGGCGATTGAAGATGCCAACGTAGTCCTGCTGGTTATTGATGCACGTGAAGGTATTTCCGATCAGGATCTCTCGCTACTGGGCTTTATCCTCAATAGTGGGCGCTCACTGGTGATCGTGGTGAACAAGTGGGATGGCCTGTCGCAGGAAGTGCGCGATCAGGTGAAAGATATGCTAGATCTGCGTCTCGGCTTTATCGATTTTGCCCGCATTCACTTTATTTCTGCGCTACACGGCAGCGGCGTGGGTAACCTGTTTGAGTCGGTAACCGAAGCCTATTCTTGCGCCACGCGTCGCGTCAGTACGGCTATGTTGACCCGTATCATGCAAATGGCATCAGACGATCACCAGCCGCCGCTGGTGCGCGGTCGCCGCGTGAAGCTGAAATATGCGCACGCCGGTGGTTATAACCCGCCGATCGTGGTGATCCACGGGAATCAGGTGAAAGACCTGCCGGATTCCTACAAGCGCTACCTAATGAACTACTATCGTCGTTCGCTGGAAGTGATGGGCACGCCGATTCGTATTCAGTTTAAAGAAGGGGAAAATCCCTTTGCGGACAAGCGCAACACGCTGACACCAAACCAGCTACGTAAGCGTAAGCGTTTGATGTCGCATCTTAAAAAAAGTAAGTGATTTATTTACGGGGCGAATAGCGATATTCGCCCCGTTTTGTTAGAGACGAAAAGAGTCGTCGTTAACAAAACGAACCATTTTTAATAAAACGACCATTTTAACAAAACAAATACTCATCAAGGAAAGTCATGTCCTGGGAAACCTGGAGTTTTGCGTTCAACGTCACGATGCCCAATTTATTGATGTTGTTTATGGGTATCGCATTGCGCAAACTCAATCTGCTAAATGATGCGTTTTGTGATACGGCAATGCGGGTGGTGTTCAACGTTTCTCTTCCCTGCCTCTTGTTTTTTAGTGTTGCCAGTAATCAACAGTCTTTTGTAAGTCAGTGGCCGCTGGTGGTTTATGGCACAGTCGGAACATTGGCAACATTTCTGCTTCTGGAGCTTGCGGCGACGAGGCTAGTTAAGGATCCGAAAGAACGTGGCATCTTCGTACAAGGCGGGTTCCGGTCGAATACTGGCGTGATGGGGCTGGCTTTTGCCATGAGTGCCTATGGCGATGAAGGCATTGCTATCGGCTCGTTGTATTTGATGGTGACGGTCATTATGTTTAACGCGCTGTCTGTCATTACGCTGACGCGCAGCTTGCAGCGGCAATCGCCCGAACAGAAGATTCCGGTAAGCCAACTGCTGCGGGGTATTGTGACAAACCCGCTGATTATTGGTCTACTTCTGGGGGCTGCCTATGGACAAAGCCAACTGCCGATGCCAGGCGTGATTAAACAAACGGGCGGTTTTATTTCCGCCATGGCGCTGCCGCTGGCGTTACTCTGTGCTGGTGCCAGTCTGGAGTGGCGTAGTATGTTCCGTTCGTCCAATGTTGCCGTGCTTTCTTCTGTGGCGAAGGTATTCGTTGTGCCTGGTTTACTCACACTGGGCGGATGGCTTGTTGGTTTCCGCGGTGTTGAGCTGGGAATCATTTTTCTGTTTTCTTCAACGCCAACCGCAGCAGGTAGCTATGCGATGACGCGGGCGATGGGGGGAAACGCGACGCTTGCGGCTAATATCATTGGGCTGACCACGGTAGGGGCCTTCTTTATGATTGCGCTGGGGCTCTACTTTTTACGTTCACTGGGCGTGATTTAGCGTCTGACCATCACGCGTTATTGGTAGCAACATGGAGGAAAAAGATGGATGCGCTTTGTCCTGGCTGTCACCACGTGATGCTGTGGCAGCCTGATGGTTCGTTTTTATGTGAGGACTGCCAATTACATTATCTGCGTGAGGCTGCTTGCCCTGAATGTAAGCACTCGCTACAGGAACTGAAAGCCTGCGGTGCGGTGGATTATTTTTGCCAGCAGCACGGGATGATTTCCAAACAGCGAGTCGTGTTCAGCTACGCACCTGTCGATTAAATCCATTATTACTTAATCAATGGTTACTCCTGTACGCCGTTGCGCCATAGCTCAGTCAGCTCCGGTGGCGCAGTGTCTTCGGGGATCAGCAGGATGACATCGGTATAGTGATTCTGTTGCGGTTGGCTGTAGCTGATGTGGATGCGGTAATAGAACTGGTCGCCACGCCCAAGGCTGTCTGGTTTACCGGGTTCGCGAGCCTGAGGAACGGCATGACGGATCGCGTTACAAATCCTCTCCCGTTCGGATGGCGGTACGCTGGCGAGCGCGAAGCGTCGCGGCCCTGCCAGCTTTGGGATAAAGGCAAATCCCCCTTCACGCGCCAGCTCAATGATGGCATCGTCGTTGAGTGCCGGCAGCGTTTTCATAAGAACACCTGCCGGACCTCTACCCCGACTGTTTCCCACGACTGCCGGACGATATCGGCAACAGTGTGGTTAAAGCGTTTAGCGGCATGTTGAAGGGTGTAGCGTGCGAAAATTTCGAAATCTGCATTTTGCGGCAGCGTTTTATCACACAGCGTGTCGTACCAGATGCGACCCGCTTTTTCCCATGAATAGCCGCCCAATGCGATGGCTGTCAGATAGAATGCCCGGTTGGGGATGCCTGAATTCAAGTGTACGCCGCCGTTGTCTTCGCGCGTGTTCACATACTCGTTCATGTGATAGGGCTGGGGGTCGATACCGAGCAACTCATCATCATATGCCGTGCCCGGATGAGACATTGACCGCAACCCCATGCCGTGAATACCATCGGCCAGAAGCTCGTCACCGATAAGCCAATCGGCCTGCTCAGCGGTTTGCCCCAAATGATACTGCTTGACCATGGAGCCAAAAACATCGGACAGCGATTCATTTAGCGCACCGGACTGGCGGAAATAAATCAGACCTGCTTCGTTTTCGGTGATGCCGTGCGTGAGTTCATGCGCGACCACATCAAGCGCAATCGTGAAACGATTAAAGATTTTGCCGTCGCCATCTCCGAACACCATCTGTTGCCCGTTCCAGAAAGCATTCTGGTAATCCTGACCGTAATGGACTGTGCCAGCCAGCGGCAGCCCCTCGGCATCCAGCGAGTTACGTTGGAAAATTTTCCAGAAGAAATCGTAAGTGATACCCAGATAGTTATAGGCCTCATCGACGGCGATATCGCCGTTGCTGGGTTGGCCTTCCGCACGCACCTGCTTGCCGGGCAACTGTTGTTGCTGTTCGGCATCGTGAATACTGCGATTTACCTGCCCAGCGGGTAATTTCTCATGGGGTTTTGGGCGCGGATTGTGGCTAACCATCAATGACTGAACGTGCATCAGCGTTTGTTGCGCACAGTGGCGCTGTTCGTCTGTGCCGTTTGCGATAATGCGATGCAAAATGTAAGGGGGGATCACGCTACAAATCGGTCTGGACTTCATACCTCATCTCCTTGAAAACGCTCATCAGGGGTAACACAGACGATCAACAAAGCTCACTGTTTTTTTATCCCGCCCACCGCACAGAAGTCGGAACCCGTGTAGTGAAAACGGTGGATATAAATTAGTGAGCAGGGAATGAGTATAGTTCAGATGCCGGGGGTAAGAATGGGGGAACGCTGTTTTTTTAGGACCAATCCCCATTCACGTATTTTATGCTGTTCGCGTTATTTTGGCGTCGGGGATGAGGATTTTCGCCGCTTTTTCGCTGATTCTGGATTCGTAGCCAGTGTTGTGACCTGGCTTTCTACCCAGCCGTCCTGCAAACGGGTTTTCAGCGTTTCGCCGAGGGAAATTTGCGCGACGTTTTTCAGCACTTTACCATCTGGGGCGGTGGTGATGTTATAGCCACGTGCCAGCGTCGCCAGCGGGCTAACGCCTTCCAGCCGCGAACAGGCGATGCCTAGCTTCTGCTTGTTCTGATTCAACTGACGTTCTACAGCGCTTTGCATCTGATAGCTAAGCTGCTGCAAACGCTGCTGCGCACGATGAATGCGGGTTTGCGGCTGCTGTTGCATCAGACGCTGTTGTAAGCGTTCACTTCGGCGCGAGGTCTGCCGAAGCTGCTGCTGCATGGCGTCATCCAACCGCTGACGCAGTTTAACCAGCAGTGCTTGCTGACGCGCCAGTCGCAGCTGCGGATGTTGCTGCTGCAAACGGTGGTGCAGACGGGTAAAGTCCCGATTGCGCTGGGCAAGGTAATAATCCATCGCCATTTCCAGACGCTGGCGCTGGGACTGTATCTGGCGCAATAGCTCCAGTTGGTTACGACTCACTAACTCGGCAGCTGCCGACGGCGTGGGAGCACGCAGGTCGCCGACGAAATCGGCGATGGTGACATCGGTTTCATGGCCGACGGCGCTGACGATAGGAATGCGGCTGGCGAAGATAGCGCGGGCGACCCGTTCGTCATTAAAGCTCCACAGATCTTCCAGCGAACCGCCGCCGCGCCCGACGATTAATACGTCACACTCATCCCGCTGGTTAGCCAGTTCGATGGCGCGAACAATCTGTAGCGGTGCTTCCGCGCCTTGCACCGACGTGGGGTATACGATCACCGGCAGCGACGGATCGCGGCGCTGCAACACCTGCAAAATATCGTGCAGGGCGGCACCGCTGGCTGACGTAATCACACCGACCTGTTTGGCGGGAGAGGGCAGAACCTGCTTAAACTGCTGGTCGAACAGCCCTTCGGCAGCGAGGCGCTGCTTGAGCTGTTCAAACTGCTGCTGTAGCAGGCCATCGCCAGCGGGCTGCATGCTTTCTGCTAGTAGCTGATAGTCGCCGCGGGGTTCATATAGCGTGATGCTCGCCCGAATCAGCACTTGCTGACCGTTTTGCGGGCGGAACGTCACTTTGCGGTTGCTGGTGCGGAACATCGCACAGCGCACCTGCGCACGTTCGTCTTTTAGCGTGAAATACCAGTGGCCGGATGATGGCTGAGAGAGGTTGGAGATTTCGCCGGAGAGCCAAATCTGGCCCATTTCCATTTCCAACAGTTGTCTAACCGTCTGATTCAGGCGGCTAACGGTAAAAATTGCAGAGGAGGGAAATTGAGACATTGTGAGCCAGATCAAATTTTAAAACAGTCACTTAATTGATCGATACTACCTACCTGAAAAAGGTAATCAAGCATTTTAGTAAAATAATGCTGGAGGCAACCGATTACGCCCTGTAGAATGCCACGGCAATATTTTATCTATTCTTACATCCACCTTGGTGAGATATTGCCCATGCTACGTATCGCTAAAGAAGCACTGACGTTTGACGACGTCCTCCTAGTTCCCGCCCATTCTACTGTTCTGCCCAACACTGCCGATCTGTCCACGCAGTTGACGAAAAACATCCGCCTGAATATTCCTATGCTGTCCGCAGCGATGGATACCGTTACCGAATCCGGCTTGGCTATTGCGCTGGCGCAGGAAGGCGGTCTGGGCTTTATTCACAAAAATATGTCCATTGAGCGTCAGGCTGAAGAAGTTAGCCGCGTGAAAAAACACGAAAGCGGCGTGGTGGTTGATCCACAAACCGTGACGCCAGAAACCACTCTGCGTGAAATGAAAGCGCTGACCGAGCGCAACGGCTTCGCTGGCTATCCTGTTGTGGCAAAAGACAACGAACTGGTCGGTATCATCACCGGTCGTGACGTGCGTTTTGTTACCGATTTGGAAAAGCCGGTTAGTGCATTCATGACGCCAAAAGAACGTCTGGTCACGGTCAAAGAAGGCGAAGCGCGTGATGTCGTGCTGCAAAAAATGCACGAAAAACGCGTTGAAAAAGCGCTGGTGATTGATGACCAATTCCACCTGATCGGCATGATCACGGTAAAAGATTTCCAGAAAGCAGAACGTAAACCGAACGCGTGTAAAGACGCACACGGTCGTCTGCGCGTAGGCGCGGCAGTTGGCGCAGGTGCAGGTAATGAAGAGCGTGTTGATGCCCTGGTTGCTGCAGGCGTTGACGTTCTGCTGATCGACTCCTCACACGGCCATTCCGAAGGCGTATTGCAGCGCATTCGTGAAACACGTGCTAAATACCCGAACCTCGACATCATCGGCGGCAACGTGGCAACGGGCGCAGGTGCAAAAGCGCTGGTTGAAGCGGGCGTTAGTGCAGTGAAAGTGGGTATCGGCCCTGGCTCTATCTGTACGACCCGTATCGTGACGGGCGTGGGTGTACCGCAGATTACGGCTATCTCTGATGCGGTTGAAGCGCTGGAAGGCACAGGAATTCCGGTCATTGCCGATGGCGGTATCCGCTTCTCCGGCGACATCGCTAAAGCCATCGCAGCAGGCGCGGCGTGTGTCATGGTCGGTTCGATGCTGGCGGGTACGGAAGAATCCCCAGGTGAAATCGAACTGTATCAAGGTCGTTCATTCAAATCTTATCGTGGTATGGGTTCACTGGGCGCAATGTCCAAAGGCTCATCAGACCGTTACTTCCAGACCGATAATGCCGCCGACAAACTGGTGCCGGAAGGTATCGAAGGTCGCGTAGCCTATAAAGGCCGCCTGAAAGAGATCGTTCACCAGCAGATGGGCGGCTTGCGCTCTTGCATGGGTCTGACCGGTTGCGCGACTATCGATGTATTGCGCACGCAGGCTGAGTTTGTACGCATCAGCGGTGCTGGCATTCAGGAAAGTCACGTTCACGACGTTACCATTACTAAAGAGTCGCCGAACTACCGTATGGGTTCATAAGGTGATTTAACGCAATAAACCCTGTACTATTTCGCGCCGCTCTGCCTTTACATAAGGCCGAGCGGTTAGCTGGGTTTACTTTTCGCTTTTGTCTTTTGCTTTTTGGAACATGCTCCTCATGACTCAAAACATTCATCAACACCGCATTCTTATTCTGGATTTCGGCTCACAGTACACGCAATTGGTTGCACGTCGCGTGCGTGAACTGGGCGTTTACTGTGAACTGTGGGCATGGGATGTCACGGAAGCACAGATTCGTGGGTTTAATCCGAACGGGATCATCCTGTCTGGCGGCCCGGAAAGCACCACCGAGTTTGGCAGCCCGCGTGCGCCAGAATACGTTTTCAATGCTGGCGTACCGGTATTAGGTGTGTGCTATGGCATGCAGACGATGGCGATGCAGTTGGGGGGCCACGTTGAGGGTTCCAACGAGCGTGAGTTTGGTTATGCGCAGGTAGAAGTGAAAACGGATAGCGCACTGGTGCGTGATATTCAGGATGCGTTGAGCGCCGCTGGCGCACCGCTGCTGGATGTCTGGATGAGCCACGGCGACAAAGTGACGGCCATCCCAGAAGGGTTTGAAACCGTTGCCAGCACCGATACCTGTCCGTTTGCCATCATGGCTAACGAAGAGAAGCGTTTTTACGGCGTGCAGTTCCACCCGGAAGTGACGCACACCCGTCAGGGCCAGCGCATGCTGGAGCGTTTTGTTCTTGATATCTGCCAGTGCGAAGCACTGTGGACGCCAGCCAAGATCATCGACGATGCGGTGAACCGTATTCGTGAGCAGGTAGGCAACGATCACGTGATTCTGGGTCTGTCTGGCGGCGTGGATTCTTCCGTTACCGCGATGCTGTTGCACCGTGCGATTGGCGATCGTCTGACCTGCGTGTTTGTCGATAACGGCCTGCTGCGCCTGAACGAAGCCGATCAGGTGCTGGAAATGTTCGGCGATCAGTTCGGTCTGAACATTGTTCACGTTGCTGCGGAAGAGCGCTTCCTGAGCGAGCTGGCGGGTGAAGATGAGCCAGAAGCCAAGCGTAAAATCATCGGTCGCGTGTTCGTTGAAGTGTTCGATGAAGAAGCCAGCAAGCAAACTGACGTGAAATGGCTGGCGCAAGGCACGATCTACCCAGACGTGATCGAATCTGCCGCTTCTGCGACCGGCAAAGCGCACGTGATCAAGTCACACCACAACGTGGGTGGCCTGCCGAAAGAGATGAAGCTGGGTCTGGTTGAGCCGCTGAAAGAGCTGTTCAAAGACGAAGTGCGTAAGATCGGTCTGGAACTGGGTCTGCCGTACAACATGCTGTACCGCCATCCGTTCCCAGGCCCGGGTCTGGGCGTGCGCGTACTGGGTGAAGTGAAGAAAGAGTACTGTGACCTGCTGCGTCGTGCGGATGCGATCTTTATCGAAGAGCTGCACAAAGCCGACTTGTACAACAAGGTCAGTCAGGCATTCACCGTCTTCCTGCCGGTACGTTCCGTGGGCGTGATGGGCGATGGCCGTAAATACGATTGGGTTGTCGCGCTGCGCGCGGTAGAAACCATCGACTTTATGACCGCACACTGGGCACACTTGCCATACGACTTCCTCGGCCGCGTCTCCAACCGCATCATCAACGAAGTCGAAGGCATTTCCCGCGTCGTTTACGACGTATCGGGTAAGCCACCGGCGACGATTGAGTGGGAATGATCTCGCGTCCGGAATAGCCGGCACTGACAGACATTAAACATAGCTAAGCCCGCGTAATTTCGGGCTTTTTTTTATGTTTAGTAATGATTGGCAAATTTTGGCACCACCAGGCACCTTTTTTATGGCATGGTTGAGGGGATCGAATGAATCTGATGCCATGCTTGGTAGTTGATACTATGTCGCTCAGGTCGAGTGAGTCTCTTTCCATAGCTCAGCCTTAAGAGCGTCTTCTGCCCAGATGCGGCCAAAACCGCGTGAGGCACCCGTAATAAACCAAATTTTTTCCGAAATATAATCACCTTTTCTATTTGAAGAGAGGGCAGCAGTTGCGGCGCGATACCGCACCGTGTTTGAAATCATGTGGGCGGGAGGACGGGATCGACCCCCGTCATCGTCACCGAGACCTCCCACAGTCGCTTCGCAAGTGCTGGATCTTCGGCGTGCGGCGCGCGTTTCGCCTCGCCGGCCACACCGCGTATTCCGCCAAAGCCGGTAGGGCCGTAATAGCCTCCCGGCTTCACCTTGCCGGTCGCGGCCAGAAGTGCCGGCCAAGCACCCTTATCGGCGCTGTTGAGCAACAGGCCAACAATCGGGCCTGCGATCTGGGCAAGTCCCATGTGACGACCAAGGCTCGTGGCCGCAATGCCAGGGTGGACGCCGAGGACCGTGACAGGTGACTTCGCTGCGCGCAGCCGACGATCCAGTTCGAAGAAGAACAGCGCGCTGGCGAGCTTGCTGGCGCCGTAGCGATCATTCTTTTGATAGCTCCTATCGGCGTTCAGATCGTCCCAGTCGATCCTAGCCTTCAGGTGTGAAACGCTTGACGTCACGACCACGCGTGACCCTAGCGTCTCGGTGAGCTTGGGTAGCAGCAGGCTGGTCAGCGCGAAGACACCGAGATGATTGACGCCGAATTGCAGTTCGAATCCCTGCTTGGTTCGCATCAGCGGGGGATTCATGACGCCGGCATTGTTGATCAGTCCGTCGAGGCGCGGTTCTTTCCCAACGATTTCGACTGCCGCTCGCACGGAATCAAGATCGCTAAGATCGAGCGGCAGCCATGCCAGGTCACTGGCGGGCGCGATCTTTCGAATTTGGGCGATCGCATCTTCTCCCTTGGCCTGATCGCGGCAGCCAAGCAGGACCCGTGCGCAATGGATGGCAAGAACGCGAGCGATCTCGAAACCGACGCCTGCATTGGCACCCGTGACGATGAAGGTCTTGCCGGACTGGTCCGGAACATCTGCTTCGGTGAAACCCTTGCTAATCGACATTTGTTATTCCTTATTAATGAGTAATTACATACTCATTTATTGGTTAAAAAATTAAGCTGCAGACCCGTTCCAGAACAGGTCGAACCCAGCCTGTCGGATGGCATCACTTTCCTCGGGTTTGGCTGTGATCGCGTTGATGCTGATGTCGGCCAAGTCGAAGAGAATGGTATCGATGTAGAAAGCTATTCTGTCAGACGCGGCATGGCCTGCAAGACACTCTACCACCATCGCACGCGCACTCAACTGCATGGCATGGCATTGGCTTCGGCTTTCCGCCGTCACGCGATCGGACACCTTCAACTGGCGAAGGGCTTTGCGCGCGGTGGCTTGCTTCAGTCCCCAATCGATCAGACGGTTCCAGACTGCGAATAGTCGGTCTTTAGCTGAGGTGTACGTGGGATATGGAGCCAGCATTGTCTCTGTGAGGTCAGTCTCGATTTCCACAAAGAGCTGATTGAGCAGATCATCTTTGGTTGGAAAGTAAGTGAACAGGGTTCCCTCGGAAACGCCAGCGGCCTTTGCGATCTTGGCCGTAGACGCGGCAGTGCCTAAGGCGGCGACGAAGTCCGCCGCTGCATCGAGCAATGCCTGTCGTTTTTCTTCACTGAGGGGACGCGCCATATTCCTGCACATATTAATGAGTGAGTTATCACTCAACTATATAGGGTGGATGATGTCTCCGTCAAGGTTTCCTGTCATCCATCAGGTTATTGCTGCCGCTGGCGATGGGAGGGACGCTCTGGCGGATACCCAAAAGCATCAAAGCTACCCTAAGCCCTCATAAATGCGGTTTTGGCTTGGCACCATCTGGCAATTTTTCGCATCACCAAGCACCACGTTTGTATGGCATGGTAGAGGGTTCGGCCTAATCCGAACGGCTGAATGAAGCAAAGAACGTGATCGAAGCGGGGAAGGGATCAGCAAAATCCGGTGATTATTGGTAAGATTAAAATCTTTCTTCAGACTCTGCCATTTTTTCCAGTATCACGATCTTTGTTATTGATACGAAAAGCGGCTGAAATAAGGTATAAAGCCGCATGAAAATCCCAAGCAGACTCCAACCTCTGGTCGACGATGGTCTGATCGACGTTGTGCTCCAACGCCTGAAAAGCGGCAAGGAAGCGGATGTTTACACTGTTTTATGTGGTGACAACATTCAGTGTGCCAAAGTTTACAAAGAAGCAATGCAACGTAGCTTTAAACAGGCAGTGCAGTACCAGGAAGGACGTAAATTCCGCAATACGCGTAATGCCCGTGCAATGCAAAAAAACTCAAAATTTGGACGCAAGCAACAAGAAGAATCCTGGCAAACGGCGGAAGTCGATGCATTGTTCCGTCTTGCTAATGCCGGTGTTCGCGTACCACAACCCTATATTTGCATTGGTGGTGTGTTATTGATGGAGCTGGTCACTGATGGTGAAGGCGCTGTTGCTCCACGCCTTAGCGATGTGGCTCTGACGGAAGAAAGCGCAATTGCTGATTTCGATACCATGATCCGCAATATCGTTCGCATGTTGTGTGCAGGCATTGTACATGGTGATTTATCGGAGTTTAACGTGCTGCTTGATGCGCAAGGACCGGTAATTATCGATTTGCCACAAGCAGTGGACGCCGCCGCCAACAACCTTGCTGAATCAATGTTTGCACGTGATGTTAATAACATCACCGCTTACTACGGTCAGTTCGCGCCACAATTATTGCAAACACGGTATGCGAAAGAAATCTGGATGTTATATGAAGACGGAAAATTAACACCAGAAACAGCGCTAACCGGTCTCTTCGTCGAAACGCCGCATGAAGTGGATATGGATTCAGTGATTGATGAAATCATTGCAGCTGAAGATGAGTTCTACGAACGTCAGCGGGCAAGAAAGGAACGCGATGATGAATAATTGTTGGAGCAACATAAGTCGTTGATGGCATTTTCAGGGATACAGTAAAAACTGAATTCGGGTTATCCACCTAACGCCATTTATAGCCCATTTTGAATGGCGGCGGTTTCTCACTAAAGACACCTGCCACCTAAGATGCAATTAATCTACCTGTTGCGAAATACGATTAAGCTTAGCGATCTGCTCGCGTGACAATACGAGGTCTGCTGCCGCAAAATTCTCTCGGAGGTGTGTCGTAGATGATGTTCCAGCGATGACCAAAATGTTAGGAGAGCGCTGCAGTAGCCATGCTAATGCAACCTGCTTTGGTGTCGCTCCGGCTTCGTTAGCCACTTGCGAAAGGATCGACGATTGCAGCGGCGAAAACCCACCCAGTGGGAAGAAGGGAACATAGGCCACCCCTTGTGCTGCCAGAGCATCAATGAATTCATCGTCGTCACGCCTGACCAAATTATATTGATTCTGAACACACACGATTGTCGTTATCGACTTGGCTTCGGCGAATTGCGTGGGTGAGACATTACTCAGGCCAATGTGACGAATCAGGCCTTTCCGCTGAAATTCAACAAGCGTTTCCACTGATTCGGCTACCGATCGATCGCCCGGCCCTTGTACGCCGCCCAGTCGCAGATTGACAACATCGAGCGTTTCCAGACCGAGGCTGGTGAGATTCTCATACACGGCACGTTTGAGCCCATTCGGCGTAAGATCGGGTACCCAAGATGCATTGCCACCACGCACGAAACCGACTTTGGTAACGATCGTCAGGCCACCGGAATAAGGTGACAACGCTTCGTGGATGAGTTGGTTGGATACGCTCGGACCATAGAATTCGGCTGTGTCGATGTGATTGGCACCCAGAGCGATCACTTCGCGCAGTACTGCCAGAGCGGCGTCCTTGTCGCGTGGTGGACCCCAGACGTGCGGGCCGGGTAATTGCATGGTGCCATAGCCCATTCGCTTCAGATTCAACGATGTGCCGATAGGGGTAAACGTGCCACCAAGGTGAGAGGTGTTCATGAAGTTATCCTAATGTGCGTTGGTGAATTTTATTGTGAAAGAACGACGATCTTGCCCCGTGCGTGACCGTAGATCTGGTGATCCCAGGCTTCGTCAAAGCGATCGAAGGGAATGGCACGGTCAATGATCACTTTCAGGTTTCGGTTAGCGATCGTTGTGACGAGATCGTCTAGGCGATCGGCGAAGGGCTTGGCGTAGAAGATACTGGCTGTTACCCCATGTGCCCGTGCTTCTTCCTCGTTGGGCGGCATGACAGTGGAAACAAGACGGCCTCCCGTGCGGAGGACTTTGTAGGATCGGCTTTGGGTCTCGCCGCCTACGAGGTCGAGAACCATATCGACATTTGTTGCTAGGCTAGTGAAGTCCTGCGATCGATAATCAATGACCTCGTCGGCTCCCAGACCTAGAGCAAGAGTAAGGCCACTGCCAGACGCGGTCGCAATGACGTGCGCCCCAGCCATGTGGGCGAACTGGACAGCAAAGCTGCCAACGCCGCCTGCGGCTGCATGAATCAGTACCGTCTCACGAGCTTTCAGCTTGCCACAGGAGAATAGGGCGTGCCATGCGGTGATTCCGGCAGTCGGAATCGCGCTGCCCTGCGCGGCTGAAAGGCTTTCGGGCAACTGTACGCATGCGTTGGCGGGGGCAACCGCAAAATCTGCAAGTCCGCCTCCTGATCCGGCATCAACCCAGGCAATCACTCTGTCGCCGATGTTCCACTGTGTAACATCAGCTCCCACGCGCTCAATCGTCCCAGCGAAATCTGTACCGAGCGTGATGGGCATAGTGATATCGAAGAACTGGCGGGCGACCCCCGAGGCCACGAGTATATCAAGAGGATTGACGGCTGTTGCCTCCACACGCACGAGCACGTCGTTTTGACCGATATCAGGCATGGGGATGTCTTCTCTGCGAGGTGCTTCTGTGAAACTGTGAATGCGTATGGCTTTCATATGCGATTTCCAACGTTGGGAAAAAGGAAGTGTTGGTGATATATTTGTGCACCAAGTGCAATAAATTATATTGCACTCAGTGCAAGCATTCAAGCCCCAGATGTGCGAGAGCCCTACCATGGAACACGAGTTGAAACGCAAAGACGGCGTGCGCGAAAAGAAGCGCCGCGAGATGTACCAACGCATCACTGACGTAGGCCTGAAGTTGTTCGCAGAGAACGGCTATGAAGCCACGACGCTCGATGCGATTGCCGAAGCATCGGGCATCGCCCGAAGAACCTTCTTTAACTACTTCTGCTCTAAGGAAGAAATCATCTTGGCTTGGCAAAATGCGCTGCCTGGTGAGCTACATGCGGAGATACTGCAGCAGGGTGTGGCTGCATCGCCAATCGCGACCATTCAAGCGGCGCTGGTTAGTCAGACGGTAAATATGCGTCCGGATGTCGCGGTACTGATTGGCAGAATTGTGCAGTCGACTGAACAGCTCCAATTGGGCAATCAGGCTAAATTCCTGCGAATGGAGCAAGCAGCCTACGATGCTCTGTGCGAGCTGTGGCCAGATATTGCCAGCAGATTCGGCTTGCGCCTTGCAGCCATGATTGGTGTCGGGGCAATGCGGCTTTCGATCGACGTATGGGTTGCCGAAGGATGTCAGAGGTCACTAGTTGAGCACCTTGAGGCGAATTTTGCTTGCCTTAAAACCGAACTGGGCGCTTGCTGAGTGATAGGATAGCTCAGAGCAAAAAGCCTATTAAACCCGCGTAACTGCGGGTTTTTTTACGTCTGACTACGTGATTGAGCTACTGATATTTTTAATTATTGTGAGTATGGGGTATAAGCCTAACGCCTGCGGCTCTGGTGATCTCTGTAAGTGTCGTCAGCGTTGGATTACCATTTTCAGACAGCGTTCTGTATAGCTGTTGGCGAGACAGTCCCGATTTTTTGGCTATTTCACCACTCCTCCGCGTGCTTCAACGACACGGCGTAATGCTGTCAGGAATGCTGCGATGCCACAAGATGGTCTCCTTATAAGTCCTAAATCCATTGGATTGGTGTTTCGGGATTAGACAGATTTAAGTGGTGACAAATTATCCAACCACAAACGGTGGCGCAATCTTTTTCTGTACGGTAAAGTTACGTACAAAAGGAGGTCACTATGACTAGTACTGCTCGTTTAGATCTTCGGTTGAATGCTCACGATAAAGAACGCATCACTAAGGCTGCCGCATTACGTGGTATAGCTGTTTCTGCATTTGTGCGTGATGCGGTGTTGCGTGAAGCGGATACCGCCATTGCTGCAGATACCGCTGTTACACTTTCTGAGCAAGAATCTCGCCGCTTTTTGGCAGCGTTGAATCAGCCGTTTTTGCCTAATGATCGTTTGCATAAAGCGATGGAAGAGGCCGCCAATTTGATGAAACGCTAACCTATGGCTCTGATATTTTCATTGCTGGACGGTCGCCGCCATGACCGTTCAAGTTTTTCTTGTGGTGTTTTGGCTCTTGATGACTATCTACAAAAGCGAGCCTCGCAACATCAGCGTGATGGAATCGCTACGACTCATATCCTGCTTGATGAGTCGCAGCCTACCTGTATTCTGGGCTACTGCTCATTGTCCGCAGCACACTTATATTTGCATGAGCTCAGTGAAAATGACCGTAAGCGATTGCCTGGATATCCGGTGCCTGCTATGCGTATGGGGCGTTTGGCGGTATCGACTGCTGAGCAGAAGAAAGGTTACGGACAACTTTTGCTTGGACATGCTGTGAATATGGCGTTATCTGTGCGTAATACGATGGGTGTGCGAGTGCTGATTGTTGATGCGAAAGATGCACGCGCTGCTGCGTTTTATGAGGAATACGGTTTCCGACAAACAGCTAGCGAAGCGTTGACGTTGTATCTACCAATATCGAACAGCTAGGTAAGCGCAATTATACCCATGTTGTGTGAAGTGACTCATACTGCTTTACTTCCTTACTATATGCAGATCTGCCTGCGGGAACTTCACCCCACGCTTCCCCTAAAACGCGATAGCGCTTTAGATAGTCATAAGCTAGCGCCTTAAAGATGTGACTCATCGTCCGTGGTCTTACTCATCACTAAAGGCGATCCTACCCACATGGAAATCAAAAAGGGTTTTTGATAGGTGGAGGGAAGGAGGGAAATGGAATGAATCACACTGACTGGCATCCGGCGGATATCATCGCGGGATTGCGGAAGAAAGGGACGACGCTGGCGGCAGTTTCCAGAGCGGCGGGGCTGGCGTCATCCACGCTGGCGAATGCGCTCACCAGACATTGGCCGAAAGGCGAACGGCTGATTGCCGAAGCGATGGGGAAAAGGCCGGAAGAGATTTGGCCGTCGCGTTATTCAGGCGTGAAGTGAGGGTAGGGAGTAGGGGAGATAAAGGTGAAAGCGCCATTCGTCGATGGCGCTTTTCATGTAAGCAGCAAACCTATTGTGTGATGAAGCTACGCAAACACGACTTTAACGCTACCCGGCGTGCGGCGCGGTTTCCCTACCACGATCTGTATATCGCGTCCCAGCTTCGTGAGGCATTCCAGCATTTTGGTTTCACTGATTCCCCTGAACTGACCACGTAATAAGTTGGATAGTTTGGGTTGGGGCATGCCCAATAGCTTCGCTGCTTCTGCCTGTGTGAGACGGCGGCTTTTGATGATTGAGCTAATCAGGGTGGCAAGCTGCGCTTTGACCAACATATCTTCAGCATGCACGTTGCCAAGGTCGGCGTACACATTACCACTGCTGACTTCAATATCTTGGCTCATGTTATGCTCCTTTTGCATGGTTTTCTGCGGCTTTAAGGCGTTCACGAATGGTGTTCATATCGGGTTTCGGTGTTGCAATGCCAGATGACGATTTTTTCTGAAAAGCATGTAGAACGTATACTGACTCTCCAAATTTGACGGTGTAGACTGCGCGATAAGTATCGCCGATATAATCCTCAACGACTTCTAATACGCCTGCACCACCAAAACCTTTAAGCGGCTTGGCTTGAATGTGCTTACCACCAGTCTGAGCCACATGAAGTGCGTAACCGAACACATCCTGCACATCAGCAGGTAGCGACTGGAGATCCTTTTTGCTACTGCCAACCCAGTAGAGTGATTTCATTAGCGCGATCCATGCGTTTATATCTATATGGGTATAATTTAGCATGGTAAATGAACGATGACTAGCTGAGCTCAGATTGAAGTGAGGGCAGGGAGTAGGAGACATAAACAAGAAAGTGCCATAGTTTACTGGCGCTTTCTTTACATGATTCTGCCGGACGGCAGAATCATGTAGATATCATTGCTATGAGCATTCGTACATGCTGTAGCCACGTTGGTGAATGCACTGATATACCCAATAAACTTCAAGACGCAGGTTTGAGCACCTGAAAATGATCGTGAATTCTGGACGCCAGTGAGTCCGCTATTTCTGGCAGCGTCGTTGCGAAAAAATTGAATATCGCATCCCGAAAATCGTTAGTGTTTTCAAAATAACGATTATTCCGCGCATGCTCGTTCATCACTTTCCACAGGCGCTCTATCGCGTTCAAATTCGGACTGTAAGGCGGTAAATAGTGAAGTTCCATATTCACTATGAAGGCCCAGTCTTTAATCAACTGCGTGCGGTGATAACCCGCTCCGTCCAGAATGACATGAATTTTTTGTCGGTAATCAGGGTAACGTTTGCATATCTCAATGAAAAAACGAGCAATGTTATAGTCATTAATCGTTTTGTAATCATGAATGATCGTGCTGCCAATATCGTTCAGATTCAGCGCACCCAAAATATTCAGTCGGGTTCGGCTTCCAGTTGTTTTGACTGACTTTTTATACCCTTTCCGTATCCATCCATAACTGAGCTTTGTCGCCTGCGTCGGATGAACGGCATCGATAAACAGAATCGGCTCATCACCCGCCGTTTTCTTTAAATCTTCATAAGATTCAATGAACTGCTTCTGTCTTTCTTCACTACATTTATGCGGTATGCCCGCCGGTTTTTTGTAGGTAAAACCATGGCGATGCAGCCACTTATTCATACCGGGAATACTGAACCGGATAGCCCAGCGCAGTTCGACATACGCCACTATTTCGTGGGTATGATGGAATAAATGCTGAGATAAGTGGCTGATTAAGTCTGCTGTTTGTTCACCATTAAGCCGACTTGCAGACCCGCCGTTTTCAGGTTTGAGTTTGCGGGTATTGACGTAATCGTTGATATGCTGGTTGACCGTCGTTTCGTGCAGGCGCAGAGCTTGCGCAATCATGGCTGAGGTCCAGCCTTCGGAGGCAAGAAGGACAGCTTTAATGCGATAACAAACACGCTTATCACGACTGGTGTCATGAAGGTGTTCAAGTTCAGCTTTCTGTTCGTCGGTAATGAATATTTTCATGTTGGAGAGAATGATCTCTCTGCGCGGTAAAATCAAGCACCTTCAATGATCACGGGTCTAATGGGAATTATTCGAATGTAAATTCAATAAAAAAGCCGCTGAAATAGCGGCTTAAGAATTTAATTTAATAATTACGGGTGTTGATAAGCGAGTTTGTAATTCCCGGTAGTCACTGTTCGGAATGTGACGCTATTACTATTCCAACGAATTTCTACTTCCGCTGGCGTTTGCAATTTCCAGGATGAAGCATTATCGACATTTAATGTCAGTTTATCGATGGAAGAAACATCGACTGCTGGATCGGTGACATCCAATGCAAAGGCAAAGGCGATACGGTCCGGTACATTATTTGTTGAAGCAAAAAGTTGTCCCCATTGTGCCGCTGTTACTGCATTTAAAGCGGCTGGCGTCATGCCACTCTGAGTTAATGCAGTTGCACCCGTCGTATCGGCAGAGAGCGAGCCAATAGATAGCCATGTTGCACCATCCCATGTGAACCAATCGCTCAGATCGCGTGAGACTGCGACGCGAACTTTGCCTGCATGAGTTTGTACCGCCGTTAATGTTGCAGAATTAATTTTCTCCCATGCGCTGGCAGACATCAGTTCTTTGGGTAACACGATTTGTGAGAAAGGAATATATGTCGTTTTTACCTTCAGTTTTTCATTTGAAACGATTTTGACCGGCGCGGTCAGCGCTGTCCCTGACGTCGGGAATTTATCCAGGTTGAAAACACCATACTGATCAATTTTTTCTTTGGTTAATTCACCTGGGATTTCTGATAATACACCGTTGGTTACCCCGTAATATTTACTGTTTGAGTGAATCACAAACCGACCAATCGGGGAAAATAAATTTAGCTCTGCCAGCGTAGTAAATGGCTGGCTTCCATTTTTGGCCGTAATCAGCAACCGATAGCTTTTATAGGTGACGGTTGTGCCAAGCTTATAGCTTCTTTTACTTCCGGGATTATTGTCTGCGCTGTCTGTAACCTCGTGTAGGGTATCCCATGTTCCGCCGTTGTCATTGCTTCCCTGAAATTTCCAGGATTTAGGGTTGCCTAATTCATTTCTTGAGCGGTTAACCATCTGATAGCTGAGAACTGATTTTCCTTCTGGAAGGTCGATCCGCAACCAGTGCGGGTTCGCTACAGACGGGAGCCACTGATTGTCGGTACTCCAGCAGTCTGGCCATTCTCCGATATTGTCTTTTCCATCGAAAGCGACATAAGGGTGAAAGGCTGCGGTAGAGACCGCAAAATTGGAGGCGCTTGCGACATAACCAGTAGGCGCTGTGTCCGATGTCATGGCCGGAATAATAGACGTGCTGGTCTCTGGGACGATCGAAAGAAATTCCCCATCAGCTTGTATTTCAGCGCTGTGGAAACCTCCATCTTGTTGTAACTCGTACGTATCACCAGTAAAGGGGGTCACAGAGCCGTTAAATTTTACTGCGCTCGTACTGTTATAGTTAAGTTTGCTGGCGCTATCGAAGTCATCTACCAGATAGGTTTGATTGCTTGTGCCTTTTTCTTCTTTCAGTGCATATGCGTCATACGCGTAGGATGTCTGAGAGCTAATGTTGAACAAATGATTTTCACCTGCTACTGCGCCCGCTTTATTAACAACGGTATACCCTCCATTACCTGAACCGCTGCTGGCCGTCGCGCTGATTACCGTTTTGCCATTAGAGGCATTGTGGCTTAACGTTACGCCACTTCCAGCTTCAAGTGAGTCAGCAATCAGCTGTTTGGTTTTCTGTGTATAGTCCGTGATATCTGATGTTGTATGGGTATGTACTGCAGCCGCTGCACCCATTTGAGCGGGAGTCGGTGAAAAATCTCCGCTACCGAGCAAAGATTGTCCAAAAAGCGTCCGAATATTCGTGCCAGAAATTAATGCAGATTGCTTTGCATTCCAGACGGACTTTTCATCAGGTGTGACAAACTTTCTTGTTGCCGTCTCTGTGATCTGATCTGCTGTGTAATCGCCTGGTTGTGCTGTTACGACACCCGTACGTCCAAATACGGAGGAAACGCCAGAGAGGTTTGGATTCGGTTCGCACTGGCTGTTTGTATTGCAACACGTGTGGTGATCAACGTTGATTGGTGGATGAACGGTGCAGGTTGATTTTCCTGTACTGTCACACACGTTAATTTCGATATTGAAGTTTTTCATGGATTTTATTACCCCGTTGGTTAATTTCTTGATAATTATCCTTTATTTAATGAATGGGGTATTTTAAAGCGGTTTACTAAATAGTTTATTGGCGTGTTCAATCTGTGAGCGTTTGGGGGATAACGCAAAAGCGCCATACGAACATGGTGCTTTTACATTATCGTGAAATAAACAGCGTATCGAAAAATAACTTCCCGATTTATAGCCCAGCGAATTTAAACGGCGTAGCGGGTTTAAAGTGCTCAGAAGCCTGACCAGAATAAATGGTGCTTTGGTTTGGCCCTAAATCTAACTTGCTGGCGTTATTTCCACGCGGTGAAAAGTCGATTTTTTTCAAATCAACCCAAAAGATATTAGGTGATACGGCAGACTCAAAAAAGTATTGTAGCGACTTATGGTCTACAACGGTGCGCCAGCGCGTTGAGGCGATATTCGGCATATCTGGCAAGGAATAGCCATAGGGAACAGATGCATTACGTATAATACTGAATGCGGCGGCTAAGTCCGCTTTATCTTTCTCTAGTTTTGTTCTCTCTTTGCCATCTGGACTTGGTTTATTTGGATCAACATTTTTCACATAGAATGAGGCACGAACAAAGCGATCGGCGGCACGGTTCGTTCCCGGCAGCATCACATTGCCACCTATCTGATCCCAATAAGCATTCAGCGTCAATTGCTGATCGAAAGTCGGAGAGTTGGTCATCACCTGATAGTCCTTATTATGGTGAATGACCTGCTTGCCATCGATATATTCAATAATTGCGCTGTCACCGGATGAATCGGACAAGGAAAGATGAAGCGTCGCCATTCTCTCTTGCCCCTCTACCTGTTTGGTTACCAGTGTAAATTTTTCCTCTTGCAGCGCCTTTACGGCTTCATCGACGGTAGCAAAATTATCCAGTACATATTGTGCCCACGCAGCGATGCTCAAGCCCGGTTTTTTTGCCGTTGGCGCGGCTTTAGGGTATTCAGATTCCGCCAGCCAGAGTACGTTGGCCGCCAACCCTTTTTCATTCACGCCATCGGTTGTGGAGGCCATATTTGCATTACTGTCGAAAGCAGAGGCAATGACACTACCGTATTTTGATGTCCACTCTAATGATGGATACTGCCCGGCAGCGCCAGAGCGTTCTAATCCTCGTGGAAAAATCCAGAGATTGGTTTCGGTATCAAATGCCCAGTCCATCGAACGGGCGGTAATGGGGTAATCAAGGTTATGTGGATCCTTATAAACGAACCGCGTACAGGCGAGTGAAACCGCTGAGCCTAGCGTTAATGCTGCTAATGACAGTGCGCATACCGTAGACTTAAGGTGCTTATTATTTTTTATCATTTAATTTCTCGACATTTATTCTCAGAGGGGTAACTTACTAATATTATCGCTGATTATAGTCAGTGATTTATTTATGTGAGGCAGTGGCTATAAAATAAATATAACGATGCATGCTGATTAGTTTATTTATTATTATTCAATGGGAATGTGTTTTTTGATGTTTCGTTTATTTTATGTTGAGTTTCAATCAAGCCCACGCTGCAACGAACGTTGCAGGAAAATGCCTTGAGACGGTTGTCATCGTACCCACACAACGTAAAAATAGGTCAATATTTCACCCAGTGCTTTAACCTTACCGCCAACTGGCAGTAAACTGGCCGCATGATTTTTTGAGCGATTTTCACTGTAGGCGCGCGCCTGCAGGCGTATCGATTCCGTTCCCTCTTTTCAGTGAGCTATCTGATCTATGACGTACCTCAAATTCTTGGGGATTGGGTTTATTTGTGTACTGTTGCTGTCTTTTTGGCAGAGCTGGGCGCAGTCGACGCGTAATGGCGAAACGTTTAATGGGCAAAACTGGTGGTCTGCCAAACGTGATTCTTCCGGTTTGGCGCCGAACCCTGTGCAATTTCGCCAGACTGCCGTCGTGCAGGTTTATGCTGCGCCAACTTACGGCTGGCGCGGGCTGGTGGCGGTACACCCGTGGATCATTTTCAAGAAAGCAGGGGAAACTCAATATCGCCGCTATGAAGTCGTGAGCTGGGGGAGCGATAACGTCGTCCGTCTTAACCGTTCGGTGGCCGATGCGTATTGGTATGGCGCGAAACCGAAGCTGCTGGTGGAGCACCGTGGTGATAAGGCGGAAGCCATGATCCCGCAGATTGAGGCCGCGATAAAAAGCTATCCGTGGCCGAATACCTACCACGCCTGGCCGGGGCCGAACAGCAATACGTTCCTGGCACATATTGGCCGCGAAGTGCCTGCGCTCAAGCTGGATATGCCAGCCAATGCCATTGGCAAAGATTACCGCCCGATCACGAGACCAGTTGGACTGTCGCCATCGGGAAGCGGCCTGCAGATCTCACTGCTGGGCGTGTTGGGTATCACGGTGGGCATTGAAGAGGGAATTGAGGCCAATATTCTGGGGCTGAACATGGGCGTGGATATGAACCCGCCCGCGCTGCGTTTACCCTTTGTTGGCCGCCTCGGCTATGAAAAAACGGGCAGTGAAGAGGGTTGAGGGTAGCGCTTCACCTTCACGCGCCGCATTGTCGCAGGTGTGTCAGCAGATTGGCGACTTCAGGTTGCAACGTCGCGCCGGATTTCACGCCCAGCCAGAGCTGGCGTGAAGCCCACTCGTCGGTGAGATTGATGGCGCGTAATCCGGTGCCGAGCACGCCTGGGCGAATCGCGCCCTCTGGCAAGACGCTGATCCCCAGTCCTGCTTCGATCATGCGACAAATGCCGTCAAAGCTGCTGACTTGCACCCGCAGGCGCAGCACTCTCCCCAGTTCATCCGAAGCGTCTTTCAGCTGTTTCAGCAACGAACTGCCTTTATTGAGGCCAACGTAGTCGTAGCCTAATGTCTCGTCAAAGCTGACTTCTAGCCGTGCGGAAAGCGGATGCAGGGGGGGAACGAGTACGACAAGCTTGTCCTGACGATAAGGAATCTTCTCTACTCCCTGTGAGCCGACATTGTCCGCGAAGATGCCAATATCAGCTTCTCCCATCGCCAGCGCCGTTACTACGGTCTTACTGAGCTTTTCCTCCAGGTTAATACGAATGAGCGGTCGGGCCAGAAGGAATGATGCCAGATCCTGTGGAAGAAACTGAATAATTGCCGAAGTGTTCGCCCACATGTGTACGTGGCCGCGTACGCCAACGGCGTAGTCGTTCATCTCACTCGCCATGCGTTCTACGTTGCTCAACACATTGCTTGCAAGATTCACCAATTCCTTGCCTGCTGGGGTTAGCGTCAGGCCGCGCGGCATTCTGATAAATAACGCGCAGTCTACGGTACGCTCCAGTTCGGCGATACGCTTACTCAAGGCTGAAAGCGTGATGTGGAACTTTTCTGCGGCTTTGGTCAGGCTGCCGGTTTTGGCGACCTGCAAAAAGATGCGTAGCGACTGAAGGTCAAAATGCGCAGGATTAATCATGAGTTAGCGAGAGTCCTCAGCAGAGCCGGAAAACAGCACAAGAGCTGGCAGTTTGATTCCGCGCAGCATGTTGGCACATGTCTTATGTCAGGCTGTAATTTAGCACAGCGGATGGTTTTCCTGACAGGAAAGGGTTATTGAGTATTCAGGGATTATCAAAAGACCGCGTTACTCCTAGGATGTGAGAAATATCGTTCAGGATAGGACTTACCAATGTCACTTATCGATCATGTCGATCACCTTGTATTGACCTGCGTTGATTTTGCGGCGACCCGACATTTTTATGTTGATGTGTTGCAAATGCGGGAAGAAACGTTTGCGAATGGGCGCGTTGCTTTTCATTTTGGTCATCAAAAAATCAATGTGCACCTGCGCGGCGCCGAATATGAACCGAAAGCACATCTGCCCGTTCCGGGATCGCTCGACCTGTGCTTTATTGCGTCGGTGCCGCTGGAGCAGGTTATGGACCATCTGGCGCGCTGCCGCTGGCCAATTAGCGAAGGACCGGTGAGGCGTACTGGTGCCACGCAGCAAATTCGTTCTATTTATCTGCGCGATCCCGATCTGAATTTGATCGAGATCGCGGAATATTTACCCTAAAGCCATTGTCGGTCTACCGGCCTGAAACGCGGTTCTCCAGATAGTCTTGTGATATATAGGTCATGCATTTTTTATGTTCAGTTTAATGATGTTCAGCGATATGTTGTTGTGTTTACTTTTGGGTATCGGGCTGGGAGTTTGCGGAGGCATGTTGGGGATTGGCGGTGGGCTGATCGCGATTCCTATTCTGGGCGTACTCTTCGGGATGGATCAACATCTGGCACAGGGAACCGCACTGGTGATGATCACGCCCAATGTGCTGATTGGTTTTTTGCGTTACCGCCAGCGTAACCGCATCGATACGCGGATTGCGCTGACCCTGTGCGTGTTTGCGTCGATATCTGCCTATTTTGCCGCACATATTGCCTCGTCGATTGATGTTCATCATCTCCAGAATGCCTTTGCCATCTTCCTGTTGGTGCTGGCGGCGTACTACATGTTTCAGTGGTACAACAAGCAGCGTAATCATGCCTCCGAAATTGTGTTGTCGGCAAAATACCTGCCGCTGCTCGGCGTGGCGAGCGGGTTTATGTCGGGCATTTTTACCGTCGGTGGTGGGTTGGTCGTCGTGCCGGTGCTGGTCACGCTGTTTGCCTTTGCGCAAACGCAGGCGCAGGGCATGGCGCTGATTCTCGTGGTGCCTGGCGCACTGGCGGCGCTGCTTTCCTACTCGCAGGCCGGGAACGTTGACTGGAGTATCGGCCTGCCGCTGGCGCTGGGCGGGATCTTCAGCGTGTCTTGGGGTGTCGCTCTGGCGCACAAGATGCCGGTTGCTTACCTGCGCGGTGCGTTTTGTCTGGTGCTTGTCGGTGTGGGAATCACCATGCTGGCGGTGAAATAATGCGGTGAGAACGATGGTTAGCGCTGTTACTCATACTTATTTCTTTAAATAAACAAGTATTCAGCTTAAAGTTTTCAGCGCTTTCTCCGTTGATAAGTAGGAAGTGATGCGGTTAGCGTGAATGATTTCTCAGCGTCCTGACCGCTGCTGGAACGGCCCAAATGAATCAGGGTCGGCGTCCTCTCTGAAGCCCAATCTGAATAAGGCGTGATGTATGAGTCTCGTGAGCTATCTAGGAAAGCAAACTCTCGGTGTACTGGCGGGTTATAAGCAGGATGGCGTGGTCATCCATATTTGTGGCGTCTACCCCAATGCGGATAACAGTCTGCGCGTTTTTTTCCCA
This sequence comes from Pectobacterium quasiaquaticum, assembly GCF_014946775.2. Lineage (NCBI taxonomy): Bacteria > Pseudomonadati > Pseudomonadota > Gammaproteobacteria > Enterobacterales > Pectobacteriaceae > Pectobacterium > Pectobacterium quasiaquaticum. Next base: position 1,260,432 of record NZ_CP065177.1, read on the forward strand.
CACGGTCATGAGTTTACCGTTGGCGATCTGGCAACGATTCACCTTGATAACCGCTCCGGGGTTGATGAATTTGATGCCAATATTCAGGTTTATCGCGCCTCTTACAAAGGACGTGTGATCGCTAGCGATGGCGATTGGATCGTGCTGGAACCGAGAGAGTGTCAGCTTCTGCACGGTTTCACGCCTGTGCTGGATATTCGCGAACCGGGCTATCAGTTCCCACAAGATGACCGCCCGTCGATGCCAGTGCCACTGACGCCGATGGTCGATTTTCCACCGACGGAAAAGCAGGATTTCTCCAATAAGGTCGGCGTATTAATTACGATGGCCGCCGAACAGCCGCATACTACGGTGCTGGCGTTCCTGTCGTCCGTGGATAACGATATCTTCCTGATTACGTTCCCTGAAACCTTTAAATCTCAACTGCTCAAACGTAATCCGCACTGCTTTTTTGCGATGGATGAACGCAGCCATTATACCTTCGAGCGAGCCATTGAATGGAACTACACCATTATTGAAGGGGAAGCATTTATTATTGCGCGTGACAATCCGCTGTATGAAAAAGTACGCCATGAATTCGTCACTAAAAACCCGTGGGAAATTGCCTTTTTCACGCGTCCTGACGTTGAGGTTTACCATATTAAAAGTAAGCAGCTCGTGTGCCCCGGTAACACCCAAACGCTTAGCTAAACTATAAAGAAAACAGACGGGGTAGCGCCGTGCTATCTCGTTTTATATTAATCAATCGCGGCTTACAGTGGCAGATCGATCACCGTACGGCCTGTGATTTTCTCGTCTTTCATTTCAGCGAAAAATGGCGTTGATGTCTTTCAGCGGGCGGCGCGTCCATGCGGCCGTGTTGCTGGGATAAGAGGGGACGGGCTACAGCGCTTTTTCTTTCTGTGCCAGAGCCCATTCAACTTTGCCTTTACCTGTGCTTTTGGCTTGATACAGCGCCACATCCACGCGTTTCATAAAGTGTTCCGTGGGTTCCTGAGGCTGTTTTTGGCCAGCACCAATACTGACGGAAAGATGATGCCTGTTTTTAATAATGATTTTGCTCGCATTTTTTAATACTTCTCTTGCCAGCGCCTCTGCCCGATCCTGTGTTCCAGAATACAGAATAATCGCGAACTCTTCGCCCCCGATTCGGGTCGCCACCACTTCGCTGTTATCGAAACGGGAAAGGATATGGCCGAATTTACTTAATACTTCGTCGCCTTTTATGTGTCCATATTTATCATTGATGACTTTAAAATTATCGATATCGATAATAAATAAATAGGGCGATTTCGTTTCGAGCTTTTTTAATTCATTAATAAAAAACCGACGATTAGGGAGCTGAGTGAGCTCATCGCTGAATGACTGTATTTTGGCTTCGATGTACTTATCGTTGATTTTATAGATCAGGTTATACACGCCAAACCCGACGCCAAACATACCAATGATTCTCAGTAAATCCTCAACGTAATATCCAATAAATTTAGTCTGATAAAAAAACTCATCCATAAAATCAAACGTGGCGGAGCATATCCATGCGTGTAGCGCGAGGCGAATGGATAAAGCCGAAGTATGGTTAAGTGATATTTTACTGGTACAGGATAAGATAAAAAAAAGAAAAATCAGTGCGATCGCATCGGTATAAAATCCAGGATTGTTGTGCAACTGCTCCTGAAAATCTCGATGCTTTAAGAACAGGACATTAAATATAACGATCAGTGCTGACAATAACAGGGCGAGCCTTATGGAATAAGACGACTTCTTATTTTTATCAATAAAATCATGATCATATTGTTTAAAAGGCATCGCTCACCTCCTCTTGTATCACTTTTTAATCCTATCATGAAACAGATAGAACAGATTCAGTATTATGCTAACTGATGGGGTACTCTAGAGAATGACTGACGTAAGGCGGGCAGATGCTGCAACAGCAGACGCCTGATTACTCAGGCGTCTTTACCGATTAAAAATCGGCTCTCAGTACCACGCGGTAGCGGGCCTTGCCGTCACGTACGTGCTGGATGGCATCATTGATTTTCGACATCGGGAACAGTTCCGTCTGCGGCTTCACGTTGGCACGCGCAGCGAGCTTCATCAGAGAACGCAGCTCATGCGGTGAACCGGTAGAAGAACCGGAAACGCTGCGGTCCCCCGCGATAAGCGTGAAGGCTGGAACGCTGAATGGCTTCATCACCGCGCCGACGGTATGGAACTTCCCGTTATAGGCGAGCGCATTGAAGTAGGGTTGCCATTCCAGATCGACGCTCACGGTGTTGATGATGAGATCGAACTGACCTGCCAGTGCGGTCAGCGCCTGCGGATCGCGACTGTTGACGACCTTATCAGCACCCATCGCCAGCACTTCCTGCTCTTTGGCTGGGTTAGAACTGAACGCCGTGACTTCACAGCCCATCGCGTGCAGGAGCTTAATCGCGATGTGACCCAGACCGCCGATACCGATCACACCGACGCGGCTGGTTGCGGTGATATGGTGCATTAACAGTGGTTTGAACACGGTGATGCCGCCGCACAGCAACGGACCTGCCGATTCGATATCAATTGAGTCAGGAAGCGGGATAGCCCACTGCCAGTTTGCGCGAATCTTATTGGCAAAACCGCCTTTATTCAGAATTGTCGGCACGCTGCCTTGTTGGCAGTTGGTTTGGCTACCGCTGATACAGGCATCGCAGTGCCCACAGCTGCGTGCTGTCCAACCAATGCCGACGCGCTGACCCACCTTTAATCCTTTGCTTTTCGCCGCGTCACCCAACGCGTGTACACGGCCAATCACTTCATGCCCGCCAACCAGCGGATAGCTCGATATACCCCATTCGTTATCGATCATCGACAGGTCGGAATGGCACACGCCGCAGTAATCAACCACGACTTCGACGTCTTCCGCCTGCAGCTCACCCGCATCAAACTCATACAACTCCAGCGCTGCGCCTGCTTCCGGTGCGGCATAACTCTTTATCATCGTCATCACAATTTCCTCAGTATGGGTTTGATTAACCAGTCTAAAGGGTTATGACGTTTTTCTCTATGTCACAATGTGCCTGTGGTTTTTCATTTTGTATCAGGTGGGGAAGGGAGCGGGCAGCGCTTGCTTTGCGTTACCCACTTACTTATGCTGCAAAGCGTAGTACATGACTCGGGGTGCCCTTCTTTGTGAAGGCTGAGAAATACCCGTACCACCTGATCTGGATAATGCCAGCGTAGGGAAGTCACGGTATGCCCCACCGGTTGCCGCCTTCTTCCACGCCGGTTGGGAGACTTATGAACACGCGACCCACCGACTTTTCTGCCGCTCAGGCAGCAACATCACTCACTCAATTCCGTTCTGCGTCGCCGGCAATGGTGGTCGATCCCGAAGAAGCCGCGCAGTTCAGCGTGGTGGCCGATGCGCTGCTGATTAATGTCGGAACGCTGGAATGCACGCGTGCCGAGGCGATGCGCGCGGAGGATCTGGCATGAAGCGTATCAATGCGTTGACAATTGCGGGCACCGATCCGAGCGGCGGTGCGGGGATTCAGGCGGATTTAAAAGCCTTTTCTGCGCTGGGCGCTTACGGCACCTCGGTCATTACCGCGCTGGTGGCGCAAAATACGCGCGGCGTGCAGTCCGTCTACCGGATTGAACCGGATTTTGTCGCAGCGCAGTTGGATTCTGTGCTGAGCGATGTGCGTATCGACAGCGCCAAGATTGGGATGCTGGCGCAGACCGATATTGTTGAAACCGTTGCCGAACGCCTGCGTCGTTACGCGGTTCCTTTTGTGGTGCTGGACACCGTGATGCTGGCGAAAAGTGGCGATCCGCTACTTGCGCCCGAGGCGGTGGAATCGATCCGCCGTGAGCTGCTGCCGCTGGTGTCCCTGATTACGCCCAACTTGCCGGAAGCCGCCGCGCTGCTGAATACGTCACCCGCCGCTAACGAACGGGAAATGCGTGAGCAGGGGGAAGCGCTGCTGGCGATGGGCTGCCAGGCGGTGTTGATGAAAGGCGGCCACCTCAGCGAAGCGGAAAGTCCGGATTGGCTGTTCAGTCGACAGGCTGAGCCACAGCGCTTTAGCTCTCCGCGTGTGAATACACGCCATACACACGGCACGGGCTGCACGCTCTCTGCCGCGCTGGCGGCACTGCGACCGCGTCATAATAGCTGGGGCGAAACGGTCAAGGTCGCGAAGGACTATTTACAGCAGGCATTACAGCAGGCCGACACGCTGGAGGTCGGGCACGGCATCGGCCCTGTTCATCACTTCCATCGCTGGTGGTAAAACGCACATGCAACCTGAAATATGGCGGGTATAAGTAAATTGACTTGTACTTTACGTGACACATTTGCCAGTAATTTCAAACTAAATTAAGCGTATTCGGCATAGACAGTGCGGGGGCAACCGGTTACTTTGCTGTGAATTCTTGGCGTTAATGTGAAATAGGATGTGGGGATAACATATGGCAGGTTCTGCGCGCAGTGCGATGGCTGCCAAGGCGCTTCAGACGATACTCAATATCGGCCTGTTGGTGCTGGCAATTATTCTGGTGATTTTTTTAGTCAAGGAAACGTTCAATCTGGCGAAAGTGCTGTTGATCTCCAACGAGAAAGATTCCTCCTATCAACTGATAGAAGGCATTGTGATCTATTTCCTGTATTTTGAGTTCATTGCGCTGATCGTGAAGTATTTTCAGTCCGGCTATCACTTCCCGCTGCGCTATTTTATCTACATCGGCATCACGGCCATCATTCGCCTGATTATTGTCGATCACAAAAGCCCGTCGGATACGCTGGTGTATTCCGCAGCGATCCTGCTGCTGGTGGTGACGCTGTACCTGGCAAACAGTAATCGCCTTAAGCGAGAGTAGTAGAAACAGGAATAGTTGAAACGCGCCGCTATTCCAGCAGCGAGCATTGGGGCGGCAGCCGACAGTGAATCGCGGCGGGAAGCACCTCGATATGGAAGCGTTTGGCGGTGAGCGGCTCGCCGTCCAGATTAAACGTCATATCATCTGGGGCGGTGATCTCCAGCCAGGGCAGGATAGCGGAAATCATGTTCTGGTTTTCGCTACCGGTAAACCAGGCCTGCAACATATTCGGCAGCAACTCGGTTGCCGACAGTACGCTTAGTTCCAGTAGCCCGTCGTTGACCAGCGCCTCTGGGCAAAGCTGCTGCCCGCCGCCAGCCTGGCGGCCATTTCCCACCGCGATAACCAGCGTATCTCCCGACCAGTGAAAATCCGGTCCGCGTATCTCACAGCGTTCAGCTTGAAGCATGTCCATGCGGAAGAGCGCGTGCAGCATGTATGAGGCGCTCCCGAGCGCGGCCTTCATCTTGGCTGGTGTTTCGGTGGTGATGCGCGTGGCAAATCCGCCCGTCGCCATGTTGATGAAGTAATGGCTGTCGTTCACCTTGGCGATATCGATCGCGCTGGCGCGGCCTTTGATAGCCAGCGTTAGCGCGTTGTGCATCTCCATCGGAATCTGACAACTGGTGGCAAAATCGTTGGCCGTACCCAGCGGCACAATTCCCAGACACGGACGCACCGCTTCCGGCTGCACCGCTAAGGCGGCGGCGACTTCATTGACGGTGCCGTCGCCACCAGCGGCAATCACATTATCCGCTTTGAGCTGGATCGCTTCTTCTACATAGCGTTTAGCATCACCGTATTCCCAAGTCACGCGGACATGCAGCGTATAGCCCTCCTTGCGTAGCTCATCAATGGCTTCGCGAAGTTCTTCATTACCTGCACTTTTTCCATTCAGAATCAGCAGCGTCACCGGATTTTTTTCCATGACCTATTTTCCTAAGCAGGATAGTGGAATTAATAATAGTCACTAAATCGGCAGGTAGAAATCAGAAGAGTCGATGAATGTTTGCGGCGAGAAAAGGAGGACGCGGAAGAAAAAGAAAAGCCAGCTCAAGGGAGATTGAGCTGGCCAAGGAGGTGGTTCCTAGTAGTATCACTACGCTTATTTTTCGTTCTATGTTTCTCAGCGACGCAATATTAACCACAAGGTCAGCGAATTGATGTGATCTGTTTCTAATATTCGTTAAAAAACCCTGAGTTTTGTAAAGATACCTGTGGGGGGACGCGCTTATTCGTAGCGGGGAAGCGGCAGTGATAGGGGGCATTTGGGGTTACAAGCGGGATAGCCGGATGGTTGAGACATCCGGCGATATTACCGATTTATTCCGCGTTAGGATTACGCGTGGTGGTGCCTGGCAGATTGCGCAGCAGCAGTGCGTAATCCAGCGAGACATCGTCCGGTACGGGCAAATAGACGATATGGCCATTACCCGGCGCAACATCGGTCGGTTGCCCTTTGGCATTCTGCATGGTGTTGATGGTGAATTGAATATTGCCGTTTGGCGTCATCATCTCCACGCTGTCGCCGCAGGAAAATTTGTTCTTCACATTGACTTCCGCCAGCCCATCGCGGCGTATGCCGGTGAATTCACCGACAAACTGCTGACGATCGGAAACGGAGTAGCCGTAGTCGTAGTTCTGGTAATCTTCATGCACGTGGCGACGCAGGAAGCCCTCGGTATAGCCACGGTGTGCGAGACCTTCCAGCGTTTCCAGCAGCGTCGAATCGAACGGTTTCCCTGCGACAGCATCGTCGATGGCGCGACGATACACCTGTGCGGTACGAGCGCAATAATAGAATGACTTGGTGCGGCCTTCGATTTTCAGCGAATGAACCTGCATTTGCGTCAGGCGTTCAACGTGCTGAATGGCACGCAGATCGCGGGAGTTCATGATGTAGGTGCCGTGCTCGTCTTCAAAGGCGCTCATGTACTCGCCGGGGCGCAGGTTTTCTTCCAGCATAAAGACTTTGTCGGTCGGTTCTCCGATGCCCAGTGCGGGTTCAACGTTTTTCACCGCGATAGGTTCGTGCTGATGGACGATATTCCCGACCTCGTCCTCTTTGCCTTCCTGAACCTTATATTCCCAGCGGCAGGCGTTGGTGCAGGTGCCCTGATTCGGATCGCGTTTGTTGATGTAGCCGGACAGCAGGCAGCGGCCGGAATACGCCATGCACAGCGCGCCGTGAACGAAGATTTCCAGTTCCATATCCGGGACGTTCTGACGGATCTCTGCAATCTCTTCCAGCGACAGTTCGCGGGACAGAATCACACGCGTTAGCCCCATTTGCTGCCAGAATTTCACCGTCGCCCAGTTGACCGCGTTGGCCTGAACGGAAAGGTGAATATCCATCTGTGGGAAGTTTTCCCGCACCAGCATGATCAGGCCCGGATCGGACATGATCAGCGCATCGGGCCCCATTTCGATCACGGGTTGCAGGTCACGCAGGAAGGTTTTCAGTTTGGCATTGTGCGGTGCGATGTTAACGACGACGTAGAATTTCTTGCCCAGTTCATGCGCTTCGTTAATGGCTTGTGCCAGCGTCTGATGGTTGAATTCGTTATTGCGCACGCGCAGGCTGTAGCGGGGTTGACCGGCATAAATCGCGTCCGCGCCATAGGCAAAGGCGTAGCGCATATTTTTCAGCGTACCGGCCGGAGAAAGCAGTTCCGGTTTAAACATGGTATCTCTCGATTCTGATCACAAGTCAGGCTGCTCCACGGCGGGGGCAGTAAAGGCGGAGGATTCTAGCGCTAATAGGGGGAAATTACAGTAGACGACACACGAAATGTGGGGCCCTTGTTTGATGTAAATCAATTTTTTGACCTAAATAAAAGAATGGCCTGCCATTAATAGAGCAGGCCGGATAAAGCAGGATTAACGCGTCGCGATACGGGATTTTCCGAACGTTTCGCGGTTGTGGAGCTGATATAAATTGACCTGTGGGCCAACCGGCACAATCTGCGTCGGATTCAGCCAGGCAATACCGTAATAGCCTGCTTTGATGTGGTCGATATTGACCGTCTCCGCGACGCCCGGCCACTGGTACAGTTCGCGCAGGTAGTTCGACAGGTTCGGGTAGTCGGCAATGCGCTTCAGGTTACATTTGAACGCGCCGTGGTAGGCCACGTCAAAACGCACCAGCGTGACAAACAGACGCCAGTCGGCCTCGGTCAGCGTGTCGCCGAGCATATAGCGATGGCTGCCAAGATGCTCGTCCAGTTCGTCCAGCGTGGCGAAGAGCGTGGTGACGGCATCGTTATAGTGTTCCTGCGTTTTGGCGAATCCGGTCTTATACACGCCGTTGTTGACGTTGTGGTATACGGTTTCGTTCCAGCGGTCGATCTCAGCGCGCAGTTCCGACGGGTAGAAATCGAGGTGATTGCCGGTTAGATCGTTAAATTCGCTGTTCAGCATGCGGATGATATCCGCCGATTCGTTGTTTACGATGCGGCCTTCCACCCGATCCCACAGCACAGGCACTGACACCTTTCCGGTATAGTCGGGCACGCTGGCGGTGTAGAGCTGGTGCAGGTAGTGAATCTCACCCACATGTTCGCCGGCATCCTGTGGCGTGGCAAATTCCCAGCCGTTATCCGCGATGCGCGGGTTGGCAACGGAGAGCGAAATGATATTCTCCAGCCCTTTCAGCTTGCGGAAAATCAGCGTGCGCGATGCCCACGGGCAGAGGTAGGAGACAAAAAGCTGATAACGACCGGCTTCTGGCACCAGCTCGGTTTGCCGAAATTTGGTCTCTTCGCGGTGGAACGCCCCGTTTTTGATCTCTTCCGCCGCGACATCGCCATTAACCCATTTGCCGTTCACTAAACCAGACATACACTTTTCCCTTACCTGTGTTTTGCAGGTGACCTGTGTTCCGCATCGCATGCGAGCGGATACCTGTCATTATTGTAGGTCTAAAAGGGTAACAGCCTTGGGAAAAGAGAAAATGACAAAATTTTCATTAAGTCAGACAGTATTTTTGACCAGTATGGGAAAGGGGACGTCAACGTTTAGCCGCCAGCAGGCCATATAGTGCAGAGTCGGACACCTCGCCGTCGACGATCCAACGCTGTTTCAATAGCCCTTCCTGCGTGAATCCCAGTCGTTCCAGCGAGCGGGCTGAAGCCACATTGCGGGGATCGATTTCGGCTTCCAGTCGGCTGAGTCCCGCCGTTTCAAATGCAAAATCCCTCAGCGCAGAGAGTGCTTCCGTCATATAACCTTTACCTTGCGCACTCGCCGCAAGACAGTAGCCGATTTCGGCGCGTTTAGACTCAATCTCAAGGTTGAACAGCACGCAGGTGCCGATCAGCTCGCCGCTTTCTTTAACTTCCAGACCCAGCTTCATGTATTGACCGGCGCACAGCGCGCTCCAGTGTTCGTCAATCGTGTCGTGCGCCTGTTCGATGTGCTGCCAGGGCGGATGGTTCCAGAAGCGCATCACAACTGGGTCGGACATAAAGGCGAACAGCGCTGGCGCATCATCACGATAAAGCGGGCGCAGCAGCAGGCGAGGCGTCTCGATTTTGGTGGTTTCGGAAAATAGCGCAGTCATTATCATGAAAGCCTCTTTTTCGTGTGCATCATAAGGCGGTGGGCGTTACACCTCATTGCAGGGCGCGGCTTCCCAGCGATAGCCGATGCCGTATACTGTGCGGATAAATGAGGTCTCTTCGTCCAGTTGTTCCAGCTTGCGACGCAGATTTTTGATGTGACTATCGATGGTGCGGTCGGTCACGACACGGTAATCGTCGTAGAGCTTATCCAGCAGTGCCTCGCGGGAAAACACCTTACCCGGCTCGGTGGAAAGCGTCTTGAGCAGGCGAAACTCTGCTGGCGTCAGGTCGAGATTCTGGCCCAGATAGCTGGCCTGAAAGCCGTTTTTATCAATCAGCAGGGCCGTTTCGGTTTTCTCGACGGCTTTCAGCCCGTCATTCTGCCAGCCGCAGCGGCGCAACAGCGTTCTGACGCGCACGACCACTTCGCGCGGGCTGAAGGGCTTACAAATATAGTCATCGGCCCCAATTTCCAGCCCCAGCAGGCGATCGATCTCTTCGCTGCGGGCGGTGACCATGATAATTGGCACGTTGGAAAACTGGCGGATGGTGCGGCAGAGCGTCAGGCCGTCGCAGCCCGGCAGCATTAAATCCAGCAAAATGAGGGAAGGGGAATGCTGCCGCACCCACTCGACGACCTCATTGCCGTTGGGCAGCCAGTGCGTGGCATAGTCCGCTGCCTGAAGGTAATCCACCAGCAGTTGCCCCAATTTGGGCTCATCTTCGACGATGAGAATCGGTGATGCCATAGCGAAATTGGGTACGGTTGTCATAGCTCTGCTTATTTAGGTGTGAATCTTAATCAGGTTCGTGCAAGGGAAGCTCGATGGTAATCATCACGCCCCCTAAGGGCGAATGTTCAGCATACAGCCGTCCGCTATGTGCCTCAACGATATTATTGCAGATTGCCAGCCCCAGCCCGGAGCCGCCGCTGGCGCGGTTACGCGAACTTTCCGCACGGTAAAAACGTTCGAAAATCAGCGTGAGCTGCTCGTCGGTCACGCCGGGGGCGCTGTCCTGCCAGATAATCGCCCAGCGTTTATGCTGCTGAATAATCTCAATGGTCAACTGCCCCTGCTCATCCGTGTAGCGCAGGCTGTTTTCCAGCAGGTTATTAAATAGCTGGTTGAGCCGGTCTGGGTCACCAAAGACGCTAGCCTGCGTAGGTAAATCAGTGGTGAGCGTAATCTGTTTTTTCTGGAAACGTTCATGAAACGCGGCGATAGCAATATGCAGAATTTGCACCATGTCCACAGACGCCTTGCGGTAGGCCAGCGCCCCACGATCGGACAGCGTAAGCTGATGCAGATCGTCCACCAGTTTGGTCAGTGTTGTGACCTCCGACTGGAGCGAATGCAGAGAATGCGAGTCGGGCTTGCGCACGCCATCCTGCAAGGCTTCCAGCTCGCCACGCAACACCGCCAGCGGCGTACGCAGTTCATGGGAAACATCGGCCATAAACGCGCGGCGGGACTGCTCGTTTTTCTCCAGCGTGATGGCAAGCTGGTTGAAATCCTGTGCCAGCCTGCCCAGTTCGTCGTGCGAGCTTGCCGTCACCCGCGTACTGAAATCCCCCGATGCCAAACTGTGCACGCCGTTGACCAGTCGCTTGACTGGCGCGAGCAGGCCACGTGCGGTGAGCCAGGTGGCGATAATCGCGAGCAGCGTCGAGAGTGCGACAATCAGCCAACTGGTGCGCTGTTGCTGCCTGTCGAAACTGATGTCGGCGTTACGGGTCAGGCGTTCAACGGGCGACGCGACAATCCAGCCGACCGTCTGGTTTTGTACCTGAATCGGCTGCCAGGTGCCTTCATTGGGGATGGGTGCCGGAGAACCGAACAGCTTGCGTTTACCGGTATCCAGCACCCAAAGACGGACTCGCCATCCCTGCATGCTGTTGTCGGTGTCGTTGTTCTGGTCCAGCGAGTGCAGCATCTTGAACACCAGACGCTCATTGTTGCGCAGGAATGACCAGTCGCCGTGCAACTGATACTGCTCTGCCAACGCATCGCGCAGCTGCATGACCCGCTGCTCGTTGCCGCGCTTAATGTAGTCGATAAAGCCACGCTCGAAGCTGGCGCGCACGCCCCAGTGCATAGTAATCAGCACCAGCATGCAGGTGGCGAAAATCGCGAGGAACAGTTTGGCGGTGATTCCGAATTTCATGACGACCTCACGATTGATGCGGCAGTGTGGACTGCTTGACGCTGTCCGCCGGAACGCGGTTAAAAATCAACACGGGCAGGGCGATGATGACGATCATGCTGAGATAGGTATAAATAAACACCCTATGTGTTTCTGCGCTTCCCACCGCCATGTGCGGCTGGGAAAACATGCCCAGCAGAATGCCTGCGATGCTGACACCGAGGCTGGTGGACAACTGCATGGTCATCGACAGCAGGCTATTTCCGCCGCTGGCGAGCGTATCCGGCAGATCCTTCAGGGTTAGCGTGTTCATGGTGGAGAAGCGAACGGCGTTCACTGTGCCGAGGAAGAACAGCACAATCGGGATCATCCAGGTCCATTTCATCAGCGCGACCAGAGCGAACAGCGCCGTGACCAGCGCCAGCAGCAGCGTGGAGATAATCAGCACGCTCCGGTAGCCGAGTCGGTTAACGACCTGCACCACGACCCGCTTCATACCCATGCTGCCTAGCACCATCGGCACCATCATCAGTCCTGCGTGGAAGGGAGAAAAGCCCATTCCCAACTGTAAAAACAGCGGCGTCATAAACGGTAACATACCGCTGCCGATGCGCGCCAATAGCCCGCCGCTCAGGCCGATAGAGAAGGTCGGCGTGTCGAACAGATGCAGATTAAACAGCGCCCGCTTGTTGTGACGGGCGTGCAGCCAATAGCTTAGTAACGCGATCAGCCCAACGGTGATTAACGCAAAAATGGCAATCGGCGGAATGCCCAGACTGCGGTTGCCGTCCAGCGCCAATGTCAGCGTGGCCATACCGACGGCAAGCCAGAGGAAGCCTCTGATATCAAAGCGCTGCGTCCGCATGGTGTAATTCGGCATCAGGAACCAGGTGGCTAGTGCGCCGATAATGCCAACGGGCAGGTTGATGAGGAAGATCCAGTGCCAGTTGGCGTATTCGACCAGAAAACCGCCGAGTGCCGGTCCCATTAGTGGGCCAATCTGGCCGGGCAGTGTCACGAAGGTCATCGCCGCCATATACTGATCGCGCGGGACGATTTTCATCACCGTCAGCCGGCCGACCGGCACCATCATCGCACCGCCGATCCCCTGAATAACGCGCGAGGCCAGTAGCTCATTCAGCGTTTCCGACCTGGCGCACAGCAGCGATCCGAGCGTAAACAGCAGAATCGCGGTGAAAAAAATGTTCTTCACACCGATGCGATCCGCCAGCCATCCGCTGGCGGGCAGCATCACCGCGACGGTCAGCACATAGGAAACAATCACCGAATGCATATGCAGCGGGCTTTCATTCAGACTCGCGGCCATCGAAGGCAGCGCGGTATTCACGATGGTGGTATCCAGCGTCTGCATAAAGAAGCCAAAGGCAACAATCCAGAGCTGCCAGCGGACGGAAGCGGAATTCATTGTTGTTGCCTCTGGCGTAAAAAATTGTACTGAGGCGTAAGCTGGCTCACGGGTGAGTGGCATGGACGCCACGAAAGACAGTGCCGCGCCGGGAGCGCGTCACTGGCGGCCCGTAAAGAGACTGCTTGCGGCGAAGGCACCGCGTAGCGGTACAATTTAGCGCCACAAGCCAGGGTTCCAAGGGCGACGGCAATTGAGCCGCCCTTGGTCGGGCGCGTTCGGGGCGCTACTAGAAAAACAGCGAACGTTAAGCGCACGAAACTTCTCCTAAATTAGCATTTTACTGGTACTCATGTTCCGTCACGACAGTGACAAATCCTTCCCCGGTGCTTTGCGCCGAATATTCCTCAGCTTGTCGAAAAACAGATACACCACTGGGGTGGTATACAACGTAAGGATTTGGCTCATCACCAGCCCGCCGACAATCGTGATGCCGAGCGGTTGACGTAACTCCGCACCGTCGCCGCTGGTCAGCACCAGCGGTAGTGCGCCAAACAGCGCGGCTAACGTGGTCATCATTATCGGGCGGAAACGCAGCAGGCAGGCCTGAAAAATGGCGTCCTGCGCGCTCAACCCACCGCTGCGCTGTGCCACCAGCGCGAAATCCACCATCATGATCGCGTTCTTCTTCACGATCCCAATCAACAGCATGATGCCAATCAGCGCCACCAGACTAAACGGTGCACCGAACCACTCCAGCGCCAGCAGTGCGCCCACGCCCGCCGAGGGCAGGGTGGACAGAATCGTCAGCGGATGCACGTAGCTCTCATACAGTACGCCGAGCACGATATACACGGTGATAATCGCCGCCAGAATCAGCAACAGCTGGGAAGACTGCGACTGCTGGAAAGCCTGCGCCGTACCGGAGAACTGGCCGCGTACCGCTGACGGCACGCCCAGCGACGTCATGGTTCTTTCTATCGCTGCCGTCGCGCTGGAAAGATCGGTGCCCTCTGGCAGGTTAAAAGAGATCGTCGAAGCAGCAGACAGCCCCTGATGGTTCACTGACAGCGGCGCGTTGATCGGTTTCCAACTGGCGAAATAAGAGAGCGGGATGGGTTTGCCTTCGTTATTGATCACGAACATCTTGTTCAGTGAACTGACGTCCTGCGTGTAGGCGTCGTCCACTTCCATCACCACCTTGTATTGGTTTAACGGCTGGTAAATGGTCGAAATCTGGCGCTGTCCGAAGGCGTTATTGAGCAGTGCGTTAGCGGCAGAAACGCTGATACCGAGCTGCGCCATCGCATCGCGATCGTAGGTGAGCGCCATTTCCGCCCCTTTATCCTGCTGATCGGAGTTCACGTCGGCCAGCTCAGGCAGTTTGCTGAAAGCGGTGCGAATCTTGGGTTCCCAGATGCGCAGCTCGCTTAGATCGTCAGACAGCAGCGTGTACTGGTATCCGGCGCTCGATTCCCGCCCGCCGATACGAATATCCTGCACCGGCATTAAAAACAGGTTGGCACCGGGTTCTTTTGCCAGCTTGACGCGCAGGCGACTGATCACCTGCTGCGCCGATACGTCACGTTCGGACAGCGGTTTAAGTGAGATAAACATCGACCCGCTGTTGGTGCGCGATCCGCCGGTAAACCCGTTCACGTTATCCACCGCAGGATCGCTGCTGACAATGGTCATGAAGTTCTGGAGTTTTACCGTCATGGCCTGAAAAGAAATGCTCTGGTCGGCCTGAATGAAGCCCATCAATCGGCCCGTATCCTGCTCTGGGAAGAAGGTCTTGGGAATGCTGATGTACAGCCAGACGTTGAGCGCGATGGTGCCCAGCAGGAGCAGCAACACCCAGCGCGCATGGTTGAGCACCCATTTCAGCGAGCGCCCGTAGCCTTGCTGCATGGCGAGCAATACACGATTAAAGCCACGGGTGCGCGGCTGGCTAAGCTTGGGAACGGCACGTAGCAGGCGGGCGCATAGCATCGGCGTGAGCGTGAGTGAGATCAGCAGCGAAATCATGATCGCTACTGACAGCGTGACGGCGAATTCGCGGAATAGCCGCCCCGGTAAGCCGTCCATCAGCAGCAGTGGGATGAACACGGCAACCAGCGACAGACTCATGGATAAGACGGTGAACCCCACTTCGCGCACGCCCTGAAGCGACGCCTGTAGCGGTTTCATGCCCGCTTCGATATGGCGGGAAATATTCTCCAGCACCACGATAGCGTCATCCACCACGAAACCGGTGGCAATGGTCAGCGCCATCAGCGACAGGTTGTTCAGGCTAAAGCCGCACAGGTACATCGCCGCGAAGGTGCCGATGAGCGATACCGGTACGGCCAGCGCCGGAATGGCGGTCGCACGGCCGGAACGCAGGAACAGGAAGACGACCAGAATAACCAGCGCAACGGCGATCACCAGCGATTGTTCCACTTCCGCCAGCGATGCACGGATGGTGGGGGAACGATCCTGTGCGACATCCAGCTGTATTTCGGCGGGCAGGCTGGCGCGCAGTTCCGGCATCGCGGCGCGGATATTGTCTACCGTGGTAATAATATTGGCATCCGGTGCGCGGCGAATCATCACCAGAATCGCAGGCTTCGAGTTTGCCATCCCCGCGTTACGGGCGTTCTGCACCGAATCTTCTACCGTGGCGACGTCACTCAGGCGGACGGCAGCACCGTTGTTATAGTGGATAATCAGCGGCGCGTAGGCATCGGCGGTTTTGAGTTCATCGTTGGTTTGTATCTGCCAGCTTTTCTGGCTGTTTTCCACATTCCCTAGCGGCTGACGGACGTTTGCCTGCGCGATGGCCTGCCGCACTTCATCAAGGGAAATGCCCTGATTAAACAGCGCCACCGGATTCAGCGCGACGCGCACGGCGGGGAGCGAACTCCCACCGATAGAGACATCGCCGACGCCTTCCATCTGCGAAATTTTCTGCGACAGCTGAGTCGAGGCAAAGTCGTACAGCTGTCCTTGACTGTAGGTATCCGAGGTCAGCGTCAGAATCATGACGGGAGCGTCGGACGGATTGACTTTGCGGTAGGTCGGGCGGCTGGACATACCGGACGGCAACAGATTCTGTGCGGCGTTAATGGCCGCTTGCACATCACGCGCCGCGCCGTTGATATCGCGATCGAGGTTAAACACCAGAATGACGCGCGTGCTGCCGAGCGAACTGGTGGAGGTCATTTCGCTGACGCCTGCGATCCTGCCGAGTGCGCGTTCCAACGGCGTCGCGACGGCGGAGGCCATCGTTTCTGGCGAGGCACCGGGCAGCGAGGCGCTGACCGAGATCACTGGGAAATCCACCTGCGGCAGCGGCGACACTGGCAACAGGCGGAAGCCCAGTACGCCACAGAGCGCGATGGCCAGCGTCAGCAGCAGGGTGGCGACGGGGCGGTGGATGAACAGGGCGAAGAACTTCACTCGGTTTCTTCCTCCTGACGCGCTAAACGGCGGAAACGCGTCGCCAGACGGTCAAACAGCAGGTAGATCACTGGTGTGGTAAACAGCGTCAGGATTTGGCTCATGATCAGGCCGCCGACCATACAGATCCCCAGCGGCTGGCGCAGTTCCGCGCCGACGCCGGTACTCAGCATCAGCGGCAGCGCACTGAGCAGCGCTGCCATGGTGGTCATCAGAATTGGCCGGAAACGCAGCAGACAGGCCTGATAAATCGCGTCATACGGTTTCATGCCCTGTTCTCGCTCTGCCGCCAGCGCGAAATCGATCATCATGATGGCGTTTTTCTTCACGATCCCGATGAGCAATATGATCCCGATAATGGCGATCACATCCAGTTCATTCCCCGCCATCATTAGCGCCAGTAGCGCGCCGACGCCCGCAGTTGGCAGCGTAGACAAGATGGTGATCGGGTGAATAAAGCTCTCGTATAGCACGCCAAGCACAATGTACATCGCGACAATCGCCGCCACGATGAGCCACACTGTGCTGCTCAGCGCTGACTGGAACGCCAGCGTACTGCCCTGAAAGCGAGTGGTAATATCCGCAGGTAGATTCATCTGCTGCTCGGCCTGCGTGATGGCATCAACCGCTTCGCCCAGCGCATAGCCTTTAGCGACGTTGAAGGAGATTGTCGTCGACGGGAACTGGTCGATATGGTTGATTGCCAACGGCCCCTGACGCTCTTCAACGGTGGCAATGCTGCTGAGCGGAATGGTCCCGCCGTCGCTGCTGATGAGGCGCACGTCGTTCAGCGCGTCCAGACCGGTATTGTTGGTCGTATCGTGCTCCAGCACCACGCGATACTGGCTGGCCTGCGTATAGATGGTGGAAACCAGTCGCTGACCAAAGGCGTTGTACAACGCGCTGTCGACCTGCGACATCGTGATGCCCAGACGGCTGGCACTGTCGCGGTTCACGTTGACGTAGGCGACCGCGGCACCGTCTTGCCAGTCGCTACTGACATCTTCTAGCTGCGGCAGCTTTTTCAGCTCGGTCATCAGTTTGGGCACCCACTGGCTCAGCTCGTCCAGCGACATTGCCTGCAAGGTAAACTGGTACTGCGTGCGGCTGATTTGGGTGTCGATGGTGAGATCTTGGACCGGTTGCAGATACAGCTGGATGCCGGGAATTTGTGCCGTTTGCTGTTGCAGGCGGCTGATGATCTCTGGAATACGTTCGCTGCGTTCATTGAGCGGTTTCAGGTTGATTTGCAGTCGGCCGCTGTTCAGCGCGGCATTCGTGCCGTCAACGCCGATGAACGAGGACACGCTCTCCACCGCCGGATCTTTCATGATGATGGATGCAACGCGCTGCTGGCGGTCGGCCATATTGCTGAACGACACCGTCTGCGGTGCCTGTACGGTGCCCTGAATGATGCCGTTATCCTGTATCGGGAAGAAGCCTTTCGGGATCCAGATATAGAGCAGAACCGTCAGCAGCAGCGTACCGAGTGCAACGCTAAGCGTCAGCCACGGATGGTTCAGCACCTTGCGCAGCCAAACGCCGTAGGCATCGATCAGGCGAGTGAAGAAACGTTCGCTGGCACGAGTAAAACGGTTCTGTTTACGCAGCGACTGATGACTCAGCATTCGAGCGCACATCATCGGCGTCAGCGTGAGCGACACGACGGCGGAAATCAGGATAGACACCGCCAGCGTGACGGCAAATTCGCGGAACAGGCGTCCAACGATATCGCCCATAAACAGCAGCGGGATCAGCACGGCGATGAGCGAGAAGGTCAGGGAAATAATGGTGAAGCCGATTTCTCCCGCACCTTTCAACGCCGCGTTAAGCGGTTTTTCCCCTTTTTCGATATAGCGGGCGATGTTTTCAATCACCACGATGGCATCATCTACCACGAAACCAGTGGCGATGGTCAGCGCCATGAGCGTCAGGTTATTGATGGAGAAGCCGAGAAAATACATCGCGGCAAAGGTGCCAATCAGCGACAGTGGCACGGCGATGCTTGGGATCAGCGTGGCGACGGCGTTACGCAAGAACAGGTAAATCACCATCACGACCAGCGCGATAGCTAACAGCAGCTCGAACTGGACGTCTTTCACCGAGGCACGAATACTGGTGGTGCGGTCGGTCAGCGTGGTGACCTCGACGGAGTTAGGCAGGCTGGCTTTCAACGCGGGCAGCATCTTACTAATGCTGTCCGTGGTTGTGATGACGTTGGCACCCGGCTGGCGCTGAACGTTGATAATGATCGCCTGCTGCCGATTTGCCCAGGCACCGAGATCAATGTTCTCGGCAGCCTGCTCAATCGTTGCGACATCCTGAAGCCGCACCGGCGCGCCATTCTTCCATGCAACAATCAGCTTGCGGTAATCATCAACGGATTTCATCTGATCGTTGGCGGAGAGCGTGACCGAGCGCGTCGGGCCGTCCAGACTCCCCTTGGCGGAATTCACGTTGGCGGCGGTAATCGCGGTGCGGATCGTCTCGCTGGTCAAACCGTATGCTGCCAACGCTGGCGCGTTCAGCCTTACCCGTACCGCCGGACGTTGCCCACCGGCTAACGACACCAGCCCGACGCCTGCCACCTGCGAGATTTTTTGCGCGATGCGGTTGTCTACCATGTCCTGAACTTGTGTCATCGACATGGCGCTGGAGGTGACGGCCAGCGTCATAATCGGCGGATCCGCCGGATTCACTTTGCTGTAGGTTGGCGGGTAGGGCAGATCGTTAGGCAGCAGGTTGCTGGCCGCATTGATGGCGGCCTGTACATCCTGTTCGGCGACATCCAACGATAGCTCAAGCTGGAATTGCAGCGTGATGACGGATGCGCCGCCTGCGCTCTGCGTCGACATCTGTTTCAGCCCGGACATCTGGCCGAACTGCCGCTCCAGCGGCGCGGTAATCGCCGAGGTCACCACGTCGGGGCTGGCACCGGGATACAAGGTAATAACCTGTATCGTCGGGTAATCGACTTCGGGTAGGGCGGAAACGGGTAGCGCCCGATAGCCGATAATACCGGCCAGCAAAATAGCGATCATCAGCAGCGTTGTGGCGACCGGACGCAGAATAAACAGGCGTGACGGTCCACCGCCGCTGGCTGGAACGGTATCCTGCATCAGGATTTCTCCCCTGCGATGGCGGGCGTTTTCTCCGTCAGCGCTGAGGGCACGACTTCCACTTTTGCGCCTTCGGTCAGGCGGTCGATACCGTCAGTCACGACCTTCACATCGGCGTCCAGCCCCGCAGTCACCACCACCAACTGGCCGTACTGAATGCTGGTGGTAACCTGACGCTTACTCACTTCATTTTTATCATTCAGAATCCAGACGAAGCGGCCTTCATTGCCCATTTGTACGGCGGCTGACGGTGCGACGACGGCGTTTTTCAGCGTGTCGACCTTCATGCGGATATTCACGAACTGGTTCGGGAACAGGACATCGTCCAGATTGTCAAAACGCGCCTTGAGTTTGATCGTGCCTGTCGTGGTGTCGATCTGGTTATCCATGCTCAGCAGGATGCCCTGCGCAAGTATCTTCTGATTGGCGCGATCCCAGGCTTCCACCACGGGCGGCTGACCGGACTTCTGCGCACTCAGAATCGTGGAGATTTCCGCTTCCGGTACGGTAAAGACAACATCAATCGGGTAGGTCTGCGTAATCACGACAATGCCATTGGTGTCGCCGCTGGTGATGTAATTCCCGACATCGACCTGCTTTAAGCCGATCCGACCACCGATCGGCGCAGTGATTTTGCTGTAATCCAACTGGAGCTGTGCGCTGGCCACGGCACCTTCATCGGCTTTTAGCGTCCCTTCCGCCTGACGTACAGCGGCGGTCTGCGCATCTAACTCCTGACGGGAGATCAGGTTGGTTTTCACCAACTGCTGATAGCGCGCTAAATCTTGTCGGGCATTAGCCAGTGCGGCCTGATCTTTTGCCAACTGTCCCTGTGCCTGCGTCAGCTCAACCTGAAAAGGACGAGGATCGATTTCTGCCAGCAGGTCACCAGCCTTAACCTGTTGGCCTTCCTGAAAGTGCAGTGCCATCAACTGACCGTTCACCCGACTGCGTAGCGTGACGGTATTGGCTGCCGTCACGGTGCCTAAACCGGACAGATAATAGGGCACGGAAGCGGACTGCGTCAGCGCCGCCTGCACGGGGGCCAGTGTGCGCATAGCGGCACGGCGTCCACCGCCACCGCTGCTACTTGCCGAATGTGACGTACGGGCGGCGTGCTGCTCACCTGCACCAGAAGTGGCAGGCGACGTCTGGGTAAAATGGCGCCAGATCAGCGCGGCAATAGCGATAACGGCGGCAAGTACCAGCAGGCCTCGGATACGTTTGGCATTCATAGTGATGGATTACTCTCCCCAGGTTGCGCGGGAAGCACGGCGTAGCCGCATACTTCACGCTGCATGTGCGTTGGCTGTCATACCCAGCACGTTAGTAGACCAATGGCCTTATTTTACTAGTTTAAACAAGGGATGCCGGACAAAAATGAAGGAATTATGGAAGATATGTCAGGGTTTGTAGGAAAAAAAATCCGGCAGCACAAGGCCGCCGGATAGCGATGAAAATTGTATAACGTGATGAAGGATTACAGCACCAGACCGGCGATAGCAGCGGAAAGGATGCTCACCAGCGTAGAACCGTAAACCAGTTTCAGGCCAAAACGGGAAACCACGTTGCCCTGTTGTTCGTTCAGGCCTTTAATCGCGCCTGCAATAATACCGATGGACGAGAAGTTGGCGAAGGACACCAGGAACACAGACAGGATGCCCACGCTGCGTGGAGACAGCTCGCCTGCTACTTTTTGCAGTTCCAGCATTGCCACAAATTCGTTAGAAACCAGTTTGGTTGCCATGATGCTACCAACCTGAAGGGCTTCGTGAGATGGGATACCCATGATCCAGGCGAACGGATAGAACACGTAGCCGAGGACTTCCTGGAAGCTGATGCCAAAAATGGCGCTGAAAATCGCGTTGACCGCGGCAATCAGTGCAATGAAGCCGATCAGCATCGCTGCAACGATAACGGCAACTTTGAAACCAGCCAGAATGTATTCGCCCAGCATTTCAAAGAAGCTCTGATTTTCATGCAGATTACCCAACTGCAATTCCGGCTCTTCACCGACTTTGTAGGGGTTAATCAGTGACAGCACGATGAAGGTACTGAACATGTTCAGAATCAGCGCGGCAACCACGAATTTGGCATCCAGCATCGACATGTACGCACCGACGATAGACATCGAAACGGTCGACATAGCGGTCGCTGACATGGTGTACATGCGTTTTTCTGACATCTTGCCCAGAATGTCTTTGTAGGCAATGAAGTTTTCCGACTGGCCGAGAATCAGGGAACTGACTGCGTTAAAGGATTCCAGTTTACCCATGCCGTTCACTTTGGACAGGACTGTACCAATCGCGCGGATGATGATCGGCAGCACTTTAATGTGTTGCAGGATACCGATCAGCGCGGAAATGAAGACGATAGGGCAGAGCACTTTAAAGAAGAAGGAAATCAGGTTCTTCTCACTATTCACCATGTCACCGAATACGAAGTCCGTCCCTTGGCCTGCGAATCCGAGTAATTTGTCGAAAACTGCAGCGAACCCTTTGACGACACCTAACCCAACGTTTGAGTACAGGAAGAAGTACGCGAGCAGAATTTCGATGACGAGTAACTGAATAATGAAACGGATACGAATGCTTTTACGATCGCGGCAGACGAGTAGCGCCAGCGCCGCAACAACAACCAGCGCCAGAATAAATTGCGCGATATGGGACAGGGACATATGTGCTCCAAATATGAGGCAGGCCTAATTTTTCACGTCATTTTATGTAACGTGTGCATTAAAAATGAGAGGGACAACGCAAAAAAAACAATTATAACGTGGGATTTTACCTAAATTACATGCTGCGTCTCGTTATTTGCGTCTTTCTGTTCATTCATTATTCTTATTCCAAACAGAAAGTGGCACTGCCCTACTATTCGTTGGCGAATGCCACACGTCTGGTACTGTCGGCTGAAGATATCGAGTTGCTGGATCGTGCGAGTCGTTATTAGGAAATTGTCTTCTTCGCAGGTGTTTCTTCATTACACTTTTATATGCGGTGTTGAAATTACATGCGGATGTGGAAATAGTTTCGTGCGCCACAAATGTCGTGACTTATGATGACCTTGTTGTTATCCGGCGTAAAAAATTATGCATCGGTAGGCTTGACCGCCGAGTGAGCGGCATGGACGCCGCGAAAGCCAGTGCCGCGTCGGGAACGCGTCACTGGCGGCTCGATTAGCGGGCATGAATACCGATGGGACCGCGTAGCGGCATAATTTCCGCCAAAAGCCTAGGGGTCACGGGGCGAGCGGCGTTTGAGCCGCCCCGTGTCGGGCGCGTGCTACGAGGTAGCATGAAAATGACGGTATTATTGCGCACGAAACTGCCCCAATAGTGGCATAGAGACCGCGCCTAAAACCGTTACCGCGCTTCTGCGCCATCATCCTCAAACCAGGCGGCTAGCTCTCGGCGCAGGTTATCCGACTGGGTGCCGAAGATGGCCTGTACCTGATGGCCGACAATAATCACGCCGATAGCGCCCAATTTTTGCAGGCTGTCGCTGTTGACTAACCGCAGGCTGTGAACCTCGACCCGCAGGCGGGTGATGCAGGCATCCAGACTGACGATATTTTCTTTGCCACCAAAGGCGGTTACCAACTGCTGCAAGTTTTCTTTGTCTAGCGGTGAAGCGATTTCAATCTCGGTAATTTGCTTACCCAACATAGATGCGAACAATTTCCGAAAATTGTGAATCTTGCCCATCGTAGTCACCTCTTCGTTTGTTTATCAGCGTGCGTAGGATAATGCCGTTCACGTAACATTACTGTTAGGCGACACACGGTGATGATGTTCCGTAGAAACCTCTGCACCGTGCTCGCTCGGTATCGTAAGGCTTAATCAATAAGCATGAGCCTTACTGCAATGCGCGGCGTAGGATCCGGCAGCCGTAGCCTGACAGGTCGAGCGCCCCTGAAAGCGTGCTGCCCGTCGTCATTTCTTCGTAGACGGCAGGCAGCATGATCTGCTGCGGCGTTGCCGTGTAATTCTGTACGAAGATGAACTCACTTTCCCCGTCATCACGGCGATGAGCCACAATGCCGTAAGGCAGGTCGGTCGACAGCGCACGCGGTAGATCCAGCGTCTGTATCAGCGTAGTGAAGAAATCACGCTGGAAGGTGAGATCGTTACGCGACGCGATGTAATAGGCTTGACCTTTGCCGTAATCATTAACCGTAACGGCCGGACGTCCGGCGTAGAAATCGCTGTCATAGGTTGCCAGCGCCCGCGCGCCTTCGAGATGAATCAACTCGCACAGGTGAGTGACCTGATACGGGCCGACCAGACGTTGCTCGTTACCGTCCAGACCGCTGATGCTGTTGCTTTCATGATCGTACAGCCCGTCGATTTCTTCCGCCCAGATCCCCATGATCGGACGAAGTGGGCCAGGAAAACCGTTCAGATGGCACAGATCGGTTTCGTTGACGACGCCAGACCAGTAGGTGGTGACGAAGCGGCCGCCCTGTTTGACGAAGGCATCGACGCGTTCGGCAAAGCCATCACGCACCATGTAGAGCATCGGGGCGATAACGAGCTGATAGCCGCTGAGGTCGACATCGGCGTTGATGATATCTACCGCTACGCCCTGTTCCCAGAACGTACGGTAATGCTCAGTGACGGTTTTTTCGTAGAACAGCCCCGCGTTGCGCGGCCCTTGAGCGTTGTCCATCGCCCAGCGGCTTTCCCAGTCGAAAATGATGGCGACTTTAGCGTCAACCCGACTGCCTGCCACCGGTGCGAGTTTGTTGAGTATGTCACCCAATTCCTGCACTTCACGCCCGACGCGGGTGTCGATATGTCCGACATGATCGACGACGGCACCGTGGAATTTCTCAACGGAGCCGCGGCTCTTACGCCACTGGAAATACTGCACGGAGTCTGATCCGTGTGCGACAGCCTGAAGTGAAGACAGGATATGCATTCCCGGCTTTTTCAGTTTACTGATCGGCTGCCAATTGGTCAGGCTTGGCGTTGACTCCATCAGGTAGAAGGGCTTTCCACCTTTTAGCGTGCGCATCAGGTCATGATACATCGCGGTGTAGGCACCCAGCGTGCAGTCATCTTCCGCGTTATGCCACAGCGGGTAGCTGTCCCAGGAGATGAAGTCGATGACCTTCGCTAACTGCCAGTAGTCGTAATCATAGAAGTATTCCATGAAGTTCGTCGTGGTTGGCAGAGACGGGTTTTCGGCTTTTAGCGGCGCAATTTCGGCGGCACAGAAATCGCTAACCTGTGAGGTGTTAAAGCGTTTCCAGTCCAGATTCAGGCCGTGAATCGACATTTCACCGATGGGTGACGGGGGCTCTAACTGCGACCAGTCGGTGTAGGTGTGGCTCCAGAAGGTGCTCCACCACGCTTTATTCAGCGCGTCTATCGTACCGTAGCGTGCTTTCAACCAGTTCTGGAAGGTGCTGCGGCAGGTATCGCAATGGCACTCTCCACCGTATTCGTTGGAAATATGCCAGCCGATCACCGCAGGATGGTGCGAATAGCGTTTTGCCAACTGGGTATTCATTTGTTTTACTTTTTCGCGATAATTCGGCGAGCTCAGGCAGTGGTTATGGCGACCGCCGTGCAGCGCCCGAACGCGGTTGCTACCCACGCGCAACACGTCTGGGTATTTCTGCGATAGCCAGGCCGGGCGTGCGCCGCTCGGTGTTGCCAGAAAAACGAAGATACCGTTGGCATACAGCGTGTCGAGGATGCCGTCCAGCCAGCCAAATTCGTAGCGACCTTCTTCCGGCTCAAGCCCGGACCAGCTGAAAATGCCCACGGACATGACGTTGCACTGGGTCTGCTTCATCATCTCAATGTCTTTTTCCAGCACCTCTGGATCGTCCAGCCATTGGTCAGGGTTATAGTCTGCGCCGTGCAGCAGAACAGGCACTTTGCTGCTTAATGGGGGGAATTTGAACATCGTTCTCTCCTAAACGGGTTGTCAACGTGTTGAATACGGTTTGCGGCTTACTTAAACGCTTTGATGGAAGGCAGTACGTTGCCTTTGCAGTCGAACAGCGCCTGATTTTCCCGCGCGTTGCCTTCCTTCCATTCGTCGTTGTTGTATTTCATGCCCGCTTTCGTAGCCCAGGTTGCGCCGGGGGTTGGCAGCCAGATTGGCTCCCAATAGAAGACGCCTTTGCCACGCTGATTGGGGACGTTGATGACGCTTTGCATCAGGTCGTGCAGGTAATTGGCCTGACCCTGAACGGAAGCCGGGTAGCCGCCCGCATCCAGCTCTTTTTGCTGGAAGCTGTTTTCCGCGTTATCGCAGTTTTCGAGCGTGTAGGCATAGGCGGCTTCAACCACAATGATGTCTTTATTGTAGCGTTTGGTGACGTCGTTCATATTGTACTGCAACGCGCTGATAGGGCCGTTCCAGTAGGTGTAGAACGAGGCACCAATCACATCAAACGGGACATTGCGTTTGACGATTTCATCGAACCACCAGATAAAGGTGTCGTTTTTGGTGCCTTCCGCCAGATGCAGCATGATTTTGACGTTATTCGCGCCCTGTACGTCCTTCACGCCCTGAATACCGGCTTTCAGCAGTGCCGCGAGGCGATCGAATTCGCCGCCGCCCTGACCCCAGCTTTTTCCTTCCGGCCACAGCATCCCGCCGTTCAGTTCGTTACCGATCTGCACCATATCCGGCATGACGCCCGCTTTCTGGAATTCGCTAATCGTGGCCTTGGTGTAGTCGTGTACGGCAGTCGTGAGCTGCGCTACGTTGAGTCCAGACCAGGCTTTGGGCTTGTTTTGGTGGGCCGGATCGGTCCAGAAATCGCTGTAGTGGAAATCCAGCAGCACTTTCATGCCGTTCGCTTTGGCGCGTTTAGCCAGCGCCAGCGTGCTCGCCAGATCGTTGTTACCGCCGCCGTAACCATTGCCCGCCGCGTCTTTCGGATCGTTCCAGATGCGCAGACGGATATAGTTAATGCCGTTTTCTTTCAGGATCAGCATGGCGTCTTTCTGCTTGCCGTTCTCGTCATAAAATTTTCCGCCGTGCTTTTCCACCTCGTTCAGCATGGAAATGTCCGCGCCTTTAATGAAGTCGGCAGGGACGTTCGTCAATTTGTTGATCGTCACATTTTCTGCGGCATACAGGGTTTGCGGCAGGGAGACAGTCAGCAGGCCAGTTGCGAGCATGGCGGCCATCAGTACGCGTTTTTTCATTTTCATTTTACGTTCCTGGAATTGGTACAGATGTTGAGTAATTACCCTTTGGTTCCGCCTGAGGTCAGGCCGGAGACAAAGTACTTTTGCAATGAAAGATAAAGAATGGCGACTGGCACCGCGATCAGCACGGCGCCCGCGGCGTAGGTGGTGTAGCTGGCGCCCATCTTCTGCGAGACCAGGTTGTACAGCCCGATGGGCAGCGTGTACTGATCCGGCGTGCGCAGGATGGTGCTGGAGAGAATGAAATCACCCAGCGGACCGGTAAACGAGAACAGGGCGATCACCGCGATGATCGGCTTGGACAGCGGCATAATGATCTCGATAAAGATGCGGAAGTTACCCGCGCCGTCCATACGCGCGGACTCATCCAAATCTTTTGGAATAGCGTCCAGATAGCCTTTCATCAGATAGGTATTCATCGGGATCATGCCGCCGACGTAAACCAGCACCAGCGCAATATGGCTGTTCACCAGTCCCAGCATCTGCGCCAGTACGAAGATGGCGATCAGCGCGGAGAACTGCGGGATCATCTGCAAGAGTAGAAACAACATCAGCCCATTCTGGCGGCCGCGAAAGCGGAAACGAGAGAAGGAATACGCGGTGAAGCTGACGCTGACGAGCGTCAGAATCATGGTCAGGAAGCTGATTTTCATCGAGTTCCAGTACCATGCCGCGTAGTCAATCTGGCCGTTAAACAGCTCCTCATAGTGAATAAAGGAGAAGTTATCTGGAATGATCGAGGTGTTGAGCAGGCTGTTGCCGGGGTTCAGCGACGCGCCTACCGTCCAGATCAGCGGATAAATAATGATGATCGCCACGATCGTCAGCAACAGGTAGGTCAGGCCGAGTTTGATAAAATTCTGGCGTTTAACGCTGTGTTTTTTCATCTGCGCGCTTTCCTATGCCATGTTGTCTTGTTTGAAGGAATTGGTGGCGCGGAACTGCCACAGCGCGACGCCCACGACAAAAATCGACAGCAGAATGGTGATGCTGGCTGCGATCGCATATTGGGAAGAAGACATGGTCAGCTTATAAATCCAGGACACCAGAATATCCGTCCCGCCCGCGTTGGAGCCGATCACCGCCGGTCCGCCGTTGTTGAACAGATAGATGATGTTGAAATTATTAAAGTTGAACGTGTACTGCGTGATGATGATCGGTGCAATGGAGTAGAGCACCAGCGGCAGCGTGATGGTGGTCAGCTTGTACCAACTGCTGGCCCCGTCAATGGTTGCGGCTTCGTACAAATCGTCAGGAATCGCCTGCAATACGCCCGTCGTCATGGCGAACACAAACGGGAAGCCTAACCAGGTTTGCATCAGAATCAGCGCGGTCTTGGTCCAGAACGGGTCGGTCATCCACGCTTTAGGCTCAATCCCTAATGCGGCCAGAATGCCGTTATTAATCACGCCAAACGTTTCGTTAAACATCCCCGCGAAGACCAGAATAGTGACGAAGCCCGGCACTGCCCACGGCAGGATCAGGATGGTGCGGATCAGCGGTTTGAAACGCAGGCCCTTCTGGTTCACCAAAATCGCCAGCAGGATGCCTACGGCGCACTGGAGTGTGGTCGCAATCAGCGTCCAAATCACCGTCCATTGCAGCACGTCAAAGAATGTCGAACGCCAGAGATCGAGCCGGAAGATGTTGATAAAATTCGTCATCCCTACCCAGTCGACCAGCTTGGCGGGCGGCGTGTGATAGAGGTTGTAATTGGTAAAGGCAATGGAAAAACCGAAAATAATCGGGAAAACCACGACAAAGACTAACAGGATGAAGCCAGGCGTAATCATCAGATAAGGGAAGCCTTCGCTCAGCAGCATCTGATATTGCTTCTTCACGCTGTTCAACGGCAGGCCTTTATCGCGTCTGGCACCGCACACGTAAGCATCGCGCAAGCTCAAATAGTAAACGCCGACGCCAAAAGCGGCGACGATCACGCTGATAATGCCTTTTGCCAGCAGAAAAATAGAGTGATCGCGCGGCAACTCGGTGCCCAGCGTGATGAGCCCCCAAGCACCGTTTCGTAGGAAATCATGGAATATGCCGATGAAGCAGGCCATGACGATAAAGAAAAGCGCGCCTTTGACGAACTGGCGATTATAAATCTGTCCGAGTCCGGGGACGAGCGCCAGCAATACAGCCGTTCTGGCGTGGCGACATCCTCTTTCTTGTGGCGTAAGGCCGCTGGCGTTGACGGTCACATCTACCTCCATTTTCTTAAAAACATGGGTATCCCTCACATCCCGAAATCGATTGGGGATGACAAGGGATCCCATGTTGACCCACGGTGGTGCGGGGGATTACTGGTTACTGTGGTTAGCTTCGATCTGCATTTTGATAATCTTCACGGCAGATTCCAGCGCCGCTTTGGTGTCCTGCTTGCCCGTCACGCTCAGTTGCAGCGCGCTGTTTGCTGGCGTCCAGACTTCCTGCATTTCCGGTACGCTCGGCATAGGAACGGCATAGCCAGACTGGATCGCGACAGCACGGGATTTTTCATCGTCCTTAATCAGCGGATCGTCAACCAGCGCAGCAATCGGTGGGATTTCACCGGTTAACTGGAAGCGGACTTTGGCGTACTCAGGTTGATTGATGAACTCAATGAATTTCTGCGCCAGTTCTTTGTTTTTGGAGTAGGTGGAGATGCTGTAGCCTTTCACGCCCAGCAGCGAACGTGGATGCTCGCCGTTTGGCAGCAGCGGCAGTGGGGCGACGCCATAGTTTACGCCCGCGTTTTTGTACGGCTGGAATGCCCACGGGCCAGTAATGACGGCCGCGGCTTTTTTCTCGGTAAACAGGGAGTCGATGGCGTTAGCACCGGTTTCACCGACGATACCCGGTGGGAACAGGCCATCGGCATAGAATTTCTTGATGTAGTTGATGGCATCAATGGTGGCTTGTTTATCCAGACCGATGTCTTTTACGTTCGGTGAACCGTTGCTGTTCTGCCCGAAAATGTAGCCACCCATCCCGGCGATGACGCCATAGGCGTAATAAATTTCGTCAAATTTCGCCAGCAGGCCGTAGCGGCCTTCCGCACGTTGCTGTTTGGAGAAGGTGAACAGGTCGTCGAATTTTTCCGGCGGCTGTGGCATCAGATCTTTGTTGTACACCAACACGGTGGTTTCAACCGCTTTCGGCACGCCATACAACTTACCGTTATAGGTTTGTGCTTCCAGTGCTGGTTTGGTGAAACTCGACAGGAATGTCTGGTCCAGCTTCAGTTCGCTGATCAATCCCTGAACCACGGCGGTACCGACCTGATCGTGTGGCATCACGATTACATCCGGGCCGATTCCTGCTGGGCCATCCAGACGGAGTTTCTCAATCTGCTGTGCGTAGGGCGTTTCCAGCACGTTGATTTTGACATTATTCTGTTTTTCAAAGGCTTTGATCGCGTCGGCGATGCCGTCGGATTTCTTGATATCTTCCCATACCAGAAGTTCTTTGTCGGCTGCCAGCGCTGATTTGCTGAGTACACCGGTGATACCCAGTGAAATTATAATGACGGTGGTCAGTGTTTTCATTTTCATCATTAGTCCTCAAAGCCCAGGTGGGCCCATCATGGTAGGAAATCGTCGCGTACTTTCTGCTTTCGCCGTTTTTGCTGTCTCTGTGCGATGTTGTGTAACGTTACATCACACGGCAATACACCGCAGGGAATGAGGCATCTAACAGTACACGTGGTTTGGCGATCGTCGCTGTGTGGCGCTTGACGCTTTATTAGGCATTTTCCACAAATTAGGATAACGGTTACACCAATGGCGATTACATTAAGCAGAGTGCGCCACGTCTGCCAGCGAAACATGCAAAGGCTGTGATCTTATGCACAAAAGTAACCCCCTGTTTGTGCAAACGGTTACACCATGCTGTTATATTGCAATTATGACCAGCGTGCAGGTAAACCTGGCCGGATGCTAATGCGTCTGGAAGGGCTACCGAGCCATTTTGAGTCGACGACCACTGGGCCGTTGTGACTCAGCGCTTATATCCTGAAAATCAAAATTATCAAGAGGTTACCGTTATGGCGTCGATCCAGTTGGATAGAGTGAGTAAGCATTTTGGCAAAACGATTACGCTCCACGATGTGAATCTGACGATTGCCGATGGAGAGTTCGCCGTTTTTGTTGGGCCGTCTGGCTGTGGTAAGTCGACGTTGCTGAGAATGATTGCTGGGCTGGAAGATGTCACAGGCGGTGAAATCATGATTGATGAGGCAGTGGTGAATGATGTTGCCCCTGCTCACCGTGGCGTGGCGATGGTGTTCCAGTCTTATGCGTTGTATCCACACATGACCGTCGCTGAGAATATGGGCTACGGCCTGCGCGTGAATGGTGTCCCGAAAGACCAGATTAAGCACCAGATCGAGATGGTGGCGAAGACGCTGCAACTGTCTCACCTGCTGGAGCGCAAACCAAAAGAGCTATCCGGTGGTCAGCGCCAGCGTGTGGCGATAGGGCGCGCCATCGTGCGTAACCCGAAAGTGTTCCTGTTTGACGAACCGCTGTCTAATCTGGATGCGGAACTGCGCGTGGATATGCGGTTGCACATTGCCAAACTGCATCAGGAATTGAAAACGACGATGATCTACGTGACGCACGATCAGGTCGAAGCCATGACGCTGGCCGACAAAATTGTGGTCATGAACTATGGCAAAGTCGAGCAGGTTGGATCGCCGATGGAGCTTTATTATCATCCGGTTAACCAGTTTGTTGCGGGCTTTATCGGATCGCCAAAAATGAACTTCCTGCCTGCGCAGGTCATCGATTGGACGCCGGATAGCCTGACAGTGAATATCGCCGATCAGCTACAGCTTGAGCTGCCGATTCGCACTGGTGAACTGACTGTTGGCAGCACGATAACGCTGGGGCTGCGGCCGGAACACGTGTCACCGGAAGGTGAGGGGATTCGTCTGTCATTCGGTTGTGAAGTTGTCGAACGTTTAGGTAACAGCACCTACCTGTTCGGCCAATGCTGTGGCATCGATAACTTCAAACTGCTGCTGGCAGGCGACAGCGCCTTCAAGCCGTATGAACACATTGAGGTTTTCTTCTCGCCTAATAACTGTCTGGTGTTTAACGCCGATGGCTTGCGGATTAGCGCGTAGCTGAGTGGCTGCATCGCTGAATCTCAATAGCCAAAATCCCCTACCAAACATAAACAGCGCCCTTAGCGGGCGCTAATTCTGATATTTATAAATCCTCTATTGCGAAATATGTCGCTGCTCTGTGTGTTCCAGGCGTAAAAAATTGCGCTGAGGTGGGCGTGGCCGCCGGATGAGCGGCATGGACGCCGCGAAAGTCTGCGCCGCGTCTGACAAAAACGTCAGAGACGTTTTTGAACAGCACTTGTGCTGGCCCGAAGGGCGAGTCCCATTTATGGGGCGAGTAAACGCGTCGCAGGCGGTCCGAATAGCGGATACGAACGCCGAAGGTATCGCGTAGCGACGCAATTAGCGCTGAAAAGCCAGTGGTCAAGGCGCTGCGGCGATTGAGCGCGCCTTGTCGGGCGTGTGATGACATCACAGATTTTCTCGGTAGTTAACACGCACGAAACTTTCGTACTACCGCACATGATGCAGTGAAAATTTGATAGCGGGTGTTACTCGCAATAGAAAAAGGCTCTCCGTAGAAAGCCTTTTGGGAAATACCCGACGGGAATGATGAGCCCGCCGAGCTGAGGGTTAGTGCGGTATTACCACCAGGCTTCTGCCTGAATACCGAAGTTCACGGCATTGCTGCGATCGTCGTTGAAGGTGTTGCGGTTTTCATTTCCACGGTTTTGGTAAGACACGAAGAAGCGCAGTTCTGGGCGTGTCATCATAGGAATATCGGCGGTGAAAGCGTGTGCTAGCGTGTATTTCTCACCACTGTATTTGGTTTCTGTACCCGCTTTCCAGCTATCTTTTTTCTGATACGCACCCACTTCCAGATAGGTTTTCTGGTTCTTGGTCCAGACATACTGGCCGCGACCTACCGCAGACAATAATTCTGTGCTGTCGCGCCAGCGGCTGATTTCATCCGCTTTACCGTAGGTCAGAACATGGCTAAGAGAAATAGTATCCGTGATCGGCAGATCACCGGTCTGAATGACGCGGTAGCCTTTGGCGCTGCCGTTGACGTTCCAGACGTCATACCAACCGCCGCCCTGATCGACCATGTTGTGCGCCAGCCCTTTGTCGGCATATTGCAGCACCAGTTTCTGGCTGGATTTGAGGCCAGAGAAGTAGTGGCTGAGCTCGCCTGTGATCATCATTGAGTTTTTAGGATCGAATTTTTGCCCTTCCGCGAGGAAGATATTTTTCTGCGTGTCCGCTTCATTTGGCATCGCGTAGGAGATACCGAACTCCGTCCACGCGCCGTCCCACGGCTTCCAGCCTGCATAGCGAGCGTCCAGATAGTTGATATTCAGATCGTCGTAGGTGTCTATTCTTTTTTTACATTCGTCAGTAGTGGCGTCGCAGCCTAAGTTAATTTTCATGTTTTCAGCATCGGCACGGATCCAGGCAAACGAGAATGCACCTTCACCGGCTTTGACGTTTTCGATCCCGGCCCCCGCACCGGAGATATTCCAGTATTTGGTATCGATGATGTGCAAGTCATGACGCTGATAGTAGCGTTTCCCCGCCCATACCGTGGCATCCGGCAGGCCAGGTACAAAGCCTTTCGCTTTCAAATTAAACTGCTGTAAACCGAAAGTGGCATCGTCGTTTGCGGTGCTTTCATCACCGTTTGAGCTGTCTGACCACATAGAAACCATACTATCAACGTAAAACGTTTTCCCATTTTCGTTATACAGCTGCTGCCCTAATTGGATTTCGCCGTAGGTGTCATCTTCGTTACCTAATCTTCCTACATAGCTTTTATCGGCTGCCTGTTGTTTTCCGTGGTTTGAAGCACCCACGCCAGAACGGAAGTACCCTGAAAAATCAACAGAATAAGAAGGAGTTGCCAGCATTGCCAAACTCAGCGCAATGGATGTTGTCAGCAGTTTTCTTTTCATAATATACCTTTCGCTTATTCGGGTAAGAATGTGGATGTTCCAAATAACATGACGTGAACGGAGGTAAAACGCTTCCACTCATGGCGAAGGATTATGGGGGAATAAAATGGCGCGTGACATGATTGTTCTCACAAAATACAAAATAGTTACACCAATATTTACACGAATGTAACGATATTACAGAGGGTGTTTTGATTATTTATCAGCAATATCGAGGTGTTATTTGCTATGCGATGGTGTGTAACTGGTTACACATTTTGTTCGCGCACCTAAAATGCAGCATAAAAAATTTTTATGTCAGAATCGGCGACGTTACATAAAAGGCGTGATGCGATGCCGAGTAGGAAACATTTAAGAAAAATAGTGAAAGAGAGTCTGCGGAAGAGAAATAAAGAACAGGGTGTGTAAGTGCAGAAAGGTAATGATGTCGTGCTTGCCTGATGCGAAAGAGCAACGCATCGAGCAAGCTGAATGATAAAAGGCGGTTATTTCTTACGGGCTGGGGGACTGACAGAATGACGGCGTACCAGCGTCGGGCTAAACATGTTCGTGGTTTCACTGAGCTGTTTACCGTGGGATAACGCGATGGCTAATTCTGCCGCCTGAATTGCCATAGCGGAAACCGGATAGTGCACGGTTGTCAGGCGAGGGCGAAGGTAGCGGGCGATCAATACGTCATCAAACCCGATCACTGACATATCCTGCGGTACGCTGATGCTGTTATCGCTCAGGACAGAAAGGGCACCTGCGGCCATGGAATCGTTGTAGCACACCACCGCCGTCATGTTGCCGCCCCGACTCAGCAATTCCATCATGGCGGATTCACCGCCCACTTCGTCCGGTGAGGCGCGGGCTATGAGGCGTTCATCCCGTGCGATGCCGTGCTCTTGCAGCGCATCCACATAGCCTTGCAGGCGGTCGGCGGAGTCAGAAATTTGGTGATTAGAACAGAGAAAGCCGATCCGCTGATGCCCTTCCTGAATTAAATGGCGCGTTGCCAGCCAAGAGCCATAGCGATCGTCGAGTGCAACGCAGCGGTTTTCATAACCGGGTAACGTACGGTTGATGAGCACCATGTCAGGAATATGGCTCATTAGCGCCGCCAGTTCCTCATCTGAAAGCATTTTTGCATGCACGATCAGCCCCGCGCAGCGGTGGCGAATTAGCTGCTCAATGGCTTTCTTTTCCTGCTCGGCATTGTGATAGCCGTTACCAATCAGCAGAAAGTTGCCAGTTGCCTGGGCAATTTGTTCGACAGATTTCACCATCGTCCCGAAAAAGGGATCGGACACATCCGCGACAACCAGCCCCATGGTCTCTGCACTTTGATGCGCGAGCGCTCTGGCATTGGCGTTCGGATGATATTGCAGCTCCGCCATGGCCTTGTGTACGGCTTCCCTTGAGGCGGTACTGGCTTTGGGCGAGTTATTAATTACACGCGAAACCGTAGCGACTGATACACCTGATAGACGAGCAACATCCTTTATTGTGGCCATTGGCATTCCTGAGCGGTCAAATGCGTGGTGAGGCGGACCGTAGCCTAACGCACACGTTAAAAGAAAAAATCGATTACTTATATTTATAAATGTACAGGTTTTTGGCGGATGTTACCTATCCGACCACCTTTCCTTTTTGATCCAGACCGTACTTATGTGATCGCTATCAACAATCATCGGTCATTTCTCTCTTCCAAAATACCATTTCGGGGTTTAAATTTAGGGTAACCGATTACACTCATGTGGTGGCTAAACGATAGCTGACTATCTTTATTTAGCATTATTACAGCTATTTTATCCATGCCATAGTGTGAAACTGATTACATTAAGGGATCTTTCTGGCTGAGTTTACAGACTGACCTGATGCCTCTTCCAGATCTCTGACGGACTGTTAGCGCCATACAATGGATCGCTGATGGTGCCGCGGTTGTACCGAATTTGTGTTTTGTATTGAGGAATAGCTTATGCAGTTTGAGCCGACTGAACATCCGCATCGCCGTTTTAACCCGCTGAAAGGCGAGTGGATTCTGGTTTCTCCGCATCGTGCCAAGCGCCCCTGGCAGGGGCAGCAAGATGAACCGGATCGCGCCACGCCGCCGCCTTACGATCCGACCTGCTATCTGTGTGCGGGCAATAAACGTATTACTGGCGATATCAACCCGCACTATCAGGGCACCTTTGTTTTTACGAATGACTTTTCGGCTCTGATGGAGGACACGCCGGAGGCACCGTCGGGCGATGATGAGCTTTTCCGCGTGCAGCAAGCCCGTGGCGTCAGCCGTGTCATCTGTTTTTCTCCCGATCACAGTAAAAGTCTGCCGCAGCTTTCGCTGCCCGCGCTGAAAGCGGTGATCGATACGTGGAGCGATCAGACTGAAGAGCTAGGCAAGCGGTATCCGTGGGTTCAGGTCTTTGAGAATAAAGGGACGATGATGGGGTGCTCTAATCCCCATCCGCACGGGCAGGTTTGGGCTAACGATTTTCTGCCGAACGAAGTACAGCGTGAGGATGAGCAGCAACGCGATTATTTCTCCCGTCACGGTTCGCCGCTATTGCTGGACTACGTTCGCCGCGAGCAGGCTGACAGATCGCGCATCGTGGTGGAAACGGAGCACTGGCTAGCGGTTGTCCCTTACTGGGCGGCGTGGCCGTTTGAAACGCTGGTTCTGCCTAAATTCGCTGTGCAGCGATTACCACAGCTCAATGACGTTCAGCGTGACGATCTGGCGCTGATCCTGAAAAAGCTAACCAGCCGTTATGACAACCTGTTCCAGTGTTCCTTCCCCTATTCGATGGGATGGCATGGTGCGCCGTTTAAGGGCGATGACATCGCACACTGGCAGCTGCATGCCCATTTTTATCCCCCGTTATTACGTTCCGCCAGCGTGCGCAAATTTATGGTCGGCTATGAAATGCTGGCTGAGACACAGCGTGATCTGACGGCAGAGCAGGCCGCTGAACGTTTACGCAGCGTGAGTGATATCCATTTTCGTGAGCAAATTTGAGGTCATTTTATGAGCCGTATTGATTCTCTACGTCAGTTAACCGAGTCTGTTTTTGTCCGATTATTTGGCTATGCACCGCACGCCGCTGTTCAGGCACCCGGCCGAGTCAACCTGATTGGTGAGCACACCGACTATAACGATGGTTTTGTCTTGCCTTGTGCTATCGATTACCAGACGGTGGTCAGCGCGGCGGTACGTCAGGATGGCATCGTGCGGGTGGTGGCGGTGGATTTTGACCACCAGCAGGACGAGTTCGATCTCGCCAAAGCGATCGTGCCTCACCCGGACTACACTTGGGCGAACTATATCCGAGGCACGGTGAAGTTTTTGCAGGCGCGTGGCCTGCCGCTCACTGGCATGGATATGGTGGTTTCCGGCAATGTGCCGTCTGGCGCAGGGCTAAGTTCATCGGCCTCGCTGGAAGTGGCTATTGGGCAGACGTTCAAAGAGCTGAATGATCTGGACATCAGCCAACTGGATGTGGCGTTGAATGGTCAGCAGGCGGAAAACCATTTTGTTGGCTGTAGCTGCGGCATTATGGATCAGTTTATTTCCGCTCAAGGGCATGTCGGTCAGGCGCTGTTGATCGACTGCCGCTCTCTGGAAGGGCGCGCTGTGCGTATGCTCGATGGCGTTGACGTCTTGATCGTGAATTCTAACGTGCGCCGTGGGCTGGTGGACAGCGAATACAACACGCGACGCCAGCAGTGTGAAGCGGCGGCGCGTCACTTTAACGTCAAGGCGCTGCGTGATGTTTCACTGGCACAGTTTGAAGCGGGAATCGAGGGGCTGGATCCGGTAGCGGTACGCCGTGCGCGACACGTTATTACCGAGAACCGCCGTACGCTGGAAGCGGCTGATGCGCTGGCGCGTCAGGATGCACACCGTTTGTTTACGCTGATGGCAGAATCGCATGTCTCCATGCGTGACGATTTTGAAATTACCGTGCCGCCAATTGATGCGCTGGTGGATCTGATTCAAGAGTATGTGGGTGAGCGGGGCGGTGTGCGTATGACCGGTGGCGGTTTCGGTGGCTGTATTGTCGCCCTTATCCCCTCGGCGCTGACGGATGAAGTTAAACAGGTGATCGAACGGGAATATCCGGCGCGCACCGGCCTTCAGCCGTCCATCTATCTGTGTCAGGCATCCGGCGGTGCGGGTCGCGTGAGTTAAGTTCAGGTTGGGAAAGGTGAGCGAAAAGGGCTTTGATTAAAGCCCTTTTTACATTTCATGTGTTTTACATTGCCTATGTTTAAGGCAGCAGGAACAGTGTTGCCAGTCCGAGGAAGATAAAGAAGCCGCCAGTATCGGTAATGGCCGTAATCATTACGCTGGAGCCGATGGCCGGATCGCGGCTGAGTTTCATCATGATCAGCGGGATAGTGACGCCCATCAGCGCGGCGAGCAGCAAGTTCAGCAAAATCGCCAGCATCATCACGCCCCCCATCGCGGGGTTGCCATAGAGCAGGAAGGTTACCACGCCCATAATCGTGCCCCATATCACTCCGTTTACCAGCGCAACGCCTAATTCTTTGAGCAGTAGGTACGTTTTTTTGCCATGTTCAAGCTGATGCAAGGCCAGTGCACGCACGATCATGGTGATCGTCTGGTTACCCGTATTCCCGCCAATTCCGGCGACAATCGGCATGAGCGTTGCCAGCGCGACCAAATGGGACAGCGTATGCTCGAACAGGCCGATGACCCGCGAGGCGATGAGCGCTGTACAAAGATTGATGGCCAGCCAGGCCCAGCGATTGCGGAACGATTTATACACCGGCGCGTAAACGTCTTCAGAAGGCGTTAAGCCCCCAGAACGCCGCAGATTGCTGTCGCTTTCTCGATTCACGACGTCGAGGATATCCTCAATCGTCAGACGTCCCATGAGTTTCCCTTTGCTATCGACCACGGCGCTGGAAATTAAATCGTAACGCTCAAAAGCCCCTGCGGCTTCTTCGACTTTATCTTCAGGCTGGAATCTCAACGGCTGATCGTCCATGACGTCATTAACCAGAGCCTGAGGTGAGTGGAGCAGAATGCTGGCTAGCGACAGTTCGCCGATCAGCGTATTTTTGCGATCGGTGACGAACAGCTTGTCGGTGGAGTTGGGGATAGTTTTACGGTAGCGCAGATAGCGCTGTACGGTCGCGAGTGTGACATCGGCGCGCACGGTGATGAGTTTGAAATCCATCATGTGGCCGAGGCAATCTTCATCATAATTGATGGCGGCGCGTAGCTGCGCGCGCTGCTTCGGCTCAAGCGAGGTCAGTATTCTACCCAGCAGGTGGCGCGGAACGAGTCGAGACAGCTGAGCCTGCTCATCAACATCCAGAATTCTAACCGCTCTCAGGATTTCCTTGTCCTGCATATCGCCAATCAGATCGTCAGAAATGCTGTCAGAGGCCTCAATCAACACGCGGCCGCGCTTCTCTACAGGAATAAGCCGCCAGAGCGCCAGCCGTTCATCCTGCGGTAAAGATTCCAGCATGTCGGCAAGGTCAGCGGCATGCAGCCCGATGATAAGCTCGCTGATTTCTGCGGTTTGATCGAGCAGGATGCTTTTTTCACGCAGTCTGATGTTGTTATTTAATGCCGCGTTGTAGCCTGACGCCGTCTCATCACGTTCCGTAACGCGCGGTTGCCGGTTAATAATGTCTTCAACCAGTTCTTTGTTTTCCAACAGCAGAAGGGAGATGCGGCGGCGGAGGTCGGTAAGTTTTTTTACACTCGACATCATGTTTTATGCTCGATCTGTTTTTATCCGTGTTTTATTAAACGTAGCGCAGAATCAGTAGATTAAGAATAGGATTACTGACGAATCGCCGTTTGAACGGTGTGCGATAGTGTACCCAGACGTATTTTTTATGAAGGATTTTATCTAATGAGTTATTAAATCGCTTGCTACTTAGTTTTTGGCGATATATAGTCAATTCCAGAAACGTAACCGATACTGATGGCAGAGACGATGAACGACAACGCTTACAAACTGGATGGACAACTGTGCTTTGCACTGTATTCAGCCAATCTGGCGATGAATAAGCTGTATCGTCGTTTGCTGTCTGAGCTGAATCTGACCTATCCCCAATATCTGGCGATGCTGGTGTTGTGGGAGCGCGATGGTTTGACGGTGTCTGAACTGGGCGAGCGTCTGTATCTCGATTCCGCTACGTTAACGCCATTGCTCAAGCGGTTACAAAGCGCAGGCTTAGTGGTTCGTAACCGAGGAACAGAAGATGAGCGTCAGGTGCTGGTCGGGTTAACCGAAGCAGGGCGAGCACTTCAGCAACAGGCGAAAGCGATTCCTGAAAGCGTGTTTTGTGCGACGGAATGTCACCTTGACCAGTTGCAGACGATCAAAAAAGATCTAGAAACGCTGCGTAAGAATCTGATTGGGCATCTTTGAAAATACTGGCGGTTGCCTTGTGCATCCGCAGTCCGTCAGACAGCGTTATATTTGTTAAGTAGTCTGTTTTTACGTGGTTTTATTTATGTAAATAAGTAGCTTGCGATTTAATTTTTCGCTATGTAATTAAAGCCTGAGCAACATCTATATTGCCTTAGGCCATTTCCTAACTATCTGGAGTCACATTATGTCTATTGAAAAAGTATTATACGTTGCTCATGCTCAAGCTACCGGTGGTCGTGATGGCCGTGCGGTGTCTTCCGATAAAGCGGTTGATATTAAATTGACGACCCCACGTGAACTGGGTGGTGCAGGCGGTGAAGGGACAAACCCAGAGCAGCTGTTTGCTGCGGGCTATTCTGCCTGTTTCCTTGGCGCGATGAAGTTTGTCGGTGCGCGTGAGAAAATCGCTGTCCCTGCGGATACCACGGTAAACGGTAGCGTAGGTATCGGTGCTATCCCGACAGGCTTTGGTATTGAAGTCGAACTGAAAATTTCCCTGCCTGGCCTGGATCGCGCGGTGGCTGAAGATTTGGTGCAGAAAGCCCATATCGTTTGCCCATACTCCAATGCAACGCGCGGCAACATCGATGTGACCCTGACTATCGTCTAAGTCCGGCTTGAAGTCAGTACATGATTGATCGAGGAACTCGATTGATTGATAAAAACGGTGGGCGCGAAGATTCGTACTGCCGTTTTTTTATGACGGATATCCTCATCCGTCACCCTTCGGGCCGTTGCTACGCAACGTTGAAAAACGTTCCCGACGTTTTTTTATTTGTATGACAGTGTCTGAATCGGCAACGTGCGGGAGCCTAAATGACGGGCACGAGAATACGAAGGCAGCATGCCTGATGAAGAAAAAGTGAAAATAAGAAACGGGTTGGTTAAGCGCTACTCTTTCTGGTTGACGAGTACGTTGGCAGGAAGCAGTAATTGTTCAGCGCGCTGCTGCTGTTTGTCTTGGTGATGACCAAACGCGGTGATGGTGGAGTAAGCAAAGCGGCTTAAAAGAATAATAAAGCTGATGAGTAAAACGGCACGGGCGATCCGAGAGCTACTTCGCCGCGGGCGTATCGATAATCGTCGTTTATGGGTAAGCGTGGACATTACCGGTTAATCCTTTGTGAAAGCGAACATTCGCTGTGGTTTATTTAGGCACAAGCGGTAGGCGAGGTCAATCTGCCGATGTGAAAAATATGATGACCGATTTCGTTTTTCGCACGTTGGGTGCAAGGAGACAGGGAGGTATAAACCCGCGTGAAGAGAAAAGGGTATAAAAGGGATAAAGGGAATCAGTAGAAACCCGCTCAAACAAAAACGAATAAGCGGGTTGTGTGGTGCAAGGGATTACGCCGTGGTATTGACGTTACGCCCAATCGCCGGATTTGCTGGCAGAGGGGGTAATGCCTGCAAAATACCAGCTGCAACAGCTTCTTGGTTATCGAGCGCTTTTTTCATCACTAGTGTACTGGCCTCACTGCTGGTACGCATGTTGCTGAGGTCGGTAGCGAGAGATGCAATCTGTGATACATCCATTTTACTCTCCTTAATACTGAGTTGGATTGATATCCGGTATGGAAAGGAAACGCATCTTTCCGCCGAGGTTGCATGATGTTGGCGAAAATTCTCGCCAGCCATCATTTTGGTATCGGCCCCATCTCTGTAAACTTTACGTTAACCGGATCTCACCGGCCAGCCAAGTTACACCATTTTTCGCTACTTTACTGTTCGGTGTAGGCTCGTTTTCCACGTAACGTTTTCATCAATCAGGCTTTCTCTTCCTCAATCATCAGCTTCCAGCCGGTGACGTCCTGCCAGTATTCCTGTTCCCGTTCCAAATCCAGCTGTACCAGCGTGTTGTTGGTAAAAAAGTCACGTGGGAACGTCAGCGTCCAGTAGTTATCATCTGTATGCAGCCGTAACGATTCCGGCGTTGTCGTTGCCTGACGCTGGTTATTCAACAGCGTGGCAAGGCGCAAGAGCTGCATCATGGGCAAATACTGTTTCTTTTTGAACAGGTTCAACCGCGGCAACTCTTCCAACTTGATCACTTTACGGTGCAATCGCACGATCATGGACAGCACAAGTTGCTGTTCCTGATTGAAACCGGGCAGGTTGGTGTTTTGCAGAATGTAAGCGGAATGGCGATGCATGCCGCTATGGTTAATGCCCAATCCAACTTCATGCAGCATGGAAGCCCAGTTCAAAATAGCCTCAAGCTGTGGATGCACCAGATTAGGATTTTGCTCTGCCCATTGCGCATAAAGCTGCTGCGTGGTTTCCCGCACGCGTCGCGCCTGCTCACGGTCGATATTGTAATGGGTCGCCAAGCTCTGCGCGGTACGGATGCGAATATCCTGATGGCGGAAACGCCCTTCCATTTCGTACAGCACGCCTTCGCGCAATGCGCCATCGGACAGGCGTAGTTCTTTGATCGCCAGCGCATCGAAAATACCGCACAGAATAGCCAGACCTGGCACCAGCACCGACTGACGATCTTCGGACAGGCCCGGCAGACTCAGCGCTTTGAAGTGCTTAAACTGCAAGATCTGCGTGCGTAGCATTTCCAGCCGCTCGGGCGTAATCAGGCCATCTTTCTCTCCCATCTCCACCAGAATTTCATGCGTGGCTTTGATCGTTCCAGACGCACCGAGGGCGAATTTCCAGCCGTATATGCGGTATTCCCAGGACAGCGTCTCCAGCTTTTGCGCTGCGGCCAGCCGGGCGCGCTTGAAGTTGGCTTCGCTAATTTCACCATTCGGGAAAAACTGCTGGGCGAAGCTGACGCACCCCATACGACGGCTTTCCACCAGCATTGGCTCGAAATCTTCACCGATAACCAGCTCAGTAGAGCCGCCGCCGATATCGATGACCAGCTTGCGGCCTTTTTCCGGCTGTGTATGCTCCACGCCCATAAAAATCAGGCGGGCTTCTTCATGGCCGGAAATGATCTCTATCGGATAGGGAATGATATCCGCCGCGCGGCGCAGAAACTCCTGCGCGTTGGCCGCCTGACGCAGCGCGTGCGTGCCGACGATAGAAACGTTCATGGCTGGGAAGCCTTGCAGGCGTTCAGCAAACAGCGCCAGACAGCTCAGACCGCGTTGAATAGCTTCTTCGCTGAGCATGTTTTTGCCGTCCAGCCCGTCGGCCAGATGCACTCGCTGTTTTAAACGTCCCAATACCTGAAGCGCACCGTTTACCACGCGTGCGATCACCATGTGAAAACTATTGGAGCCCAGGTCGATAGCCGCGAACTCTTGCGGCTTTATCTCGGTTTTTTCATTGTTCGTTAACGGCATTATTCAGGCTTATCTCCAGGTTGCTCCAACGCCTTGATGTAGTCGTAAATGGCATTTTGCGCGCGTACTTTACGCCGGTTGCCGCGTGAGACATAGCGGTTGCTCGATTCTTTATCAATGACACGGGCTTTCACCGTATCGCTGAACAGAATATCCAACGTCTCCAACACGCGGTTTTTCAAAATGGGATCCAGAATTTCCACTGCGACTTCAATGCGATAATCAATATTGCGTGTCATCCAGTCTGCGGAAGAGAGGTAGACTTTCTTGTCTCCGCCGTTGTTGAAGACATACACCCGATCGTGTTCCAGATAGCGGTCAAGAATACTGATGACCTGAATATTTTCGCTGATCCCTGGTAAATTAGGGATCAGCGAACACATGCCACGTACCAGCAGATTAATTTTCACGCCCGCAGCGGAAGCCTTATACAGCTTTTCCGCCAGCCCTTTATCCACCAGATTATTTACCTTAAGCGTAATACCTGCATCACGATCCGCCAGCGCGTTTTCGATCTCGGTATCGATCAGTTGGTAAAGCTTGTCGCGGGAGTTTTGCGGTGACACCAGCAGGTGCTCGAAGCTGACTGGGCGGTAGGGGTTTTCAATGAAGTTGAAGACGCGACGGACTTCGTTGGTAATACGTTCGTCGGCAGTTAACAGCGAGTAATCCGTATACAGGCGGGCAGTTTTCTCGTTGAAGTTACCGGTGCCGATGTGCGCGTAACGCACGATGTTTTCCCCTTCGCGGCGGGAAATCAGGAACAGTTTGGCGTGAATCTTCAGCCCAGGCACCGAGAAAATGACGTGCACGCCCGCTTCCGTCAGGCGCTTAGCCCAATGGATGTTTGCCTCTTCGTCAAAACGTGCCTGTAGCTCGACCACGACCGTCACTTTCTTGCCGTTGTGCGCCGCATGGATCATTGAGGTAATGATGCGTGAGTCTTTGGCGACGCGGTAAATATTGATTTTGATGGACAGCACGTTAGGGTCGAAAGAGGCTTGTCGCAGCAGTTCCAATACGTGCTCGAAGGTGTGGTACGGGTAATAGAGCAGCACATCGCGCTCACGGATCGCATCAAACCCATTGCGAAAATTGTTGAATCCAGTGTGCCGCAGGCGAGGCAAGGGTTTGTTGACCAGATTGGCGCGCCCGACGTTCGGGAAGGAAATAAAATCTTTGAAATTATGATAACGTCCGCCGGGGATAACGGAGTCAAAGGAAGAGATCCCCAGTTTCTCTTGTAGCATCGCGACCATGGCATCCGGCATGTCGCGCTGATACACAAATCTCACCGGCTCCGCGGTTAAGCGCTGTTTCAGGCTGGAAGACATCAACTCCAACAGGCTGGATTCCATTTCCGTCACCAGATCATATTCCGC
Source organism: Pectobacterium quasiaquaticum (assembly GCF_014946775.2). NCBI lineage: Bacteria > Pseudomonadati > Pseudomonadota > Gammaproteobacteria > Enterobacterales > Pectobacteriaceae > Pectobacterium > Pectobacterium quasiaquaticum. The sequence goes on from NZ_CP065177.1 coordinate 1,305,192, forward strand.
ATCGCGCGTCATCTTCATGGAGTACGCGTTCAGCGCATCGTAATCAAAGAAGCCCTTGAAGATATCATCCAGACAGTAACGCAGAATGTTATCGATGAGGATCATGGTCTTACGGCGGCGCGGTGCTTCCGCTGGCAGGTTGACGAAGCGCGGTATTTTATCCGAAGGAATTTCCAGCAGGGCATAACTGATTTCATCGCCACGAATAATTTCGACGGCAAGATAGGTATAGTTATCCTTCAGGAACTCCACCAGATTGGTTTCGTTAAAGATGAGTATTGGCGTGATGTGCGGGCGCAGATATTGCCGGAAGTAGTCCCTCAGCCACTCTTGCTGATTAGGGGAAACCTGGCGCTCATTGACCAGAAAAATCTGGTTACGCGCCATCTCCAGCAGCAGTTCGTTGTACAAGCTATCGAAGATTTGGTCGGTTTTTAGTACGCGTGCCTGAATTTTGCCTAACAGGTGTCGCAGATTGCCGTCCAGACCTTGTTCTTCGTTAATCAGAATGCGTCTTTTCAAATCGGCAAAACGGACTTTATAAAATTCATCAAGATTGCTGGAGTAAATGCCCAGAAAGCGCATGCGTTCGATTAACGGATTGCTTTTATCTGCTGCTTCCTGAAGTACTCGTTCATTAAAGGATAACCAACTTAATTCTTTCTCTATGTAAAGTTTGTCCTGACCCATTGTCACTCCGCTCAACTCATGTACTGAAGGTTCATCCAATATTCATACCCTTCCTCTATGGGGATAGGCTACAACAACATTATGGCGTGTTGATGACGATACCCGTCATATTTCGAGCCGTCTGTGCGTTGGCTACCCCAAAATACTCGGCCCATCCTAGGCCTCGCCCTAAAGGGCCGCTGCAAGCAGCGTTCAAATCTGCTCCCAGCAGATTTGTCACCCCAGTCACTTACTAAAGTAAGCTCCTGAGGACTCCCTCGGTTGCCGCATTACAAGGCTCATTCATGAGCCTTGCCCTAAAGGGTCAACGCTAAAGCGTTGCTCAAAACGCTAACGTTTTGTCATACGGCTGGAACTATTTAGGGTATAAAATCTAATTCATAGACAGACTTACCATTGTCATATTATGGGCGTAAAGGCAACATATGCTACCCGCAATACTTTAGCAACACGACTCTGGCGGCTTCACTCTGACGGCGAGAATAATGGTAAACACAGGTAACACATCACAGTATCGGGATCGTCGGCGAGCGTGGATCGATCGTTTGGTTCACCGCGTTGTTGCGGGCAGTGGGCTGCTGGTGCTGGCTATGCTGTTATTAATCTTCTTCTATCTACTGTATGTGGTGACGCCACTGTTCCTTTCCCCCACCGTTAACGGGCAAAAAACGGTGCAACGCCACAGTGCGGAACCGTCGCTGGTGCTGGGGCTTAGCGACAACGGGCAAGTCGGGTTTCGCATCGACAGTCAAGGCTATGGCGAGTTTATTCCGTTTGCGGAAAACCAGCCTATGTCGCGTATTCAGTTGGTGCCTGCGCTGAGTTTGCTGGCGCAGAGTCAGGGTGAGCGACAGGTTTATGCCCTGAGTCAGCCTGATGGCCGTCTGATTTTCGTTCAGCCTATATTGTCACGTATGTTATCGCGTACGGAAAACCGTTCCCCTGTCTGGAATTATCCGCTGGGTGAGCAGGCCTATTCGCTGGGTTTACCTGCGCAGCCGCTGCGTCATCTGTCAGTGGCGGCAGTAGGTGAAAAGCAGGTTGTTGTGGCGGCGATCGGGCGGGAAAATGCCTTGATCATCGCTGATATTGATGAAAACGGCGTGCGGCAACGGGCACAGATTACGCTTCCGACGGGTACGATTAACCAACTGCTGCTGACGCCAGACGGGCAGCAAGTGTATTTGCTCAGCGGTAAGACATTAACGCTATGGCAGGTGGGGGCGAACGCGCTGACGCTGCGGGAAGAGCGCCAGTTGCAGTTGGCGGAACCGCTGCATCTGGCGTTGTTGTCCGGTGGACGATCGCTGCTGGTGCAGGCCGCCGATGGGCGGATTAGCCAATGGTTTGAAATCCCGAGCGAAGAGGGTGTCAGACTGACGGAAACGCGTCAGTTTCCGCACGTCGCGGGGGAATCTGTGTTGCTGGCAACGGAGATGCAGCGGCGCGTCTTTGCCACATTGAGCGCACAGGGTGAGCTGTCGCTGTTTGCCAGCAAGCAGTCGCATGCGCTGCTGACGCAGACGCTACCGGTTCATGCACAAAAGCTGGCGTTTTCGCCGCGCGGTTCAGCTTTGCTGGTTGAAACGGCGCAGGGCTGGCATCGCTATCAGGTTGATAACCCGTATCCCGATATTGGCTGGCGTGGACTGTGGCAAAAGCTGTGGTACGAGAACTATCCGGAGCCTGCCTATATCTGGCAATCCACGTCGGCGGACGACAGCTATCAGGCTAAATTCAGCATGATGCCGCTGATGCTGGGCACGATGAAGGCCGCGATTTACGCCATGATGTTTGCCACGCCGCTGGCGCTGTCCGCTGCGATTTATACCGCCTGCTTTATGTCGCCGACGCTGCGACGCTGGATTAAACCCACGCTGGAAATCATGGGCGCGTTGCCGACGGTGGTTGTCGGTTTGATTGCGGCCATCTGGCTGGCCCCGCATTTTGCGACTTATCTGTCCGCGATTCTGGTCATGCCGATTTTATGGATGCTGGCCGTGCTCGGCTGCGGCTGGCTGATTGAATGCCTGCCGACGCGCTGGCGCGTCCGTTTTCCAGCAGGCTGGGACGTGCTATTCCTCATTCCCACGATCTTGCTGACATTTGTGGCCGGATGCTGGCTTGCGCCACATATCGAAATCGCAGTATTCGGGCAGCCGCTATATCAGTGGTTAGGCGATGATTTTGTCCAACGTAATACGCTGGTGGCGGGCGTTGCTCTTGGCTTCGCGCTGATCCCGCTGATTTTTTCGCTGGCGGAGGATGCTTTGTTCAGCGTACCGGCTCGTTTAAGTCAGGGATCGCTGGCGCTGGGGGCGACGGCGTGGCAAACCCTGTGGCGCGTCGTGCTGCCGTCCGCCAGTGCCGGGGTTTTCGCCGCGCTGATGCTGAGTTTTGGCCGCGCCGTAGGGGAAACCATGATAGTACTCATGGCGACGGGCAACACACCGATTATGGATGAAGGCCTGCTCCAGGGCCTGCGTTCGCTGGCGGCGAATATCGCTATTGAAATGCCGGAAGCGGTGACGAACAGCGGTCACTATCGGGTGCTGTTCTTAACGGCATTAACGCTGTTTGTTTTCACGTTCATCGTGAATACGCTGGCTGAAACTATCCGACAGCGCTTACGCCAACGTTACCGTGATGAAGGAGAAAACGCGTGAAGCGCTGGTTCCGTTCGGGAAGGCCCTGGGTGTGGCTGACCGCATCGTCAATTTCCATTAGCCTGCTGGCGATGCTGGCAATCATTGTGTTGCTGGCTGGGCAGGGCATGCGCTACCTGTGGCCACAGCCCGTCTGGCTGCTGACGTTACCGCCAGAACAGGGGACGCAACGTGCGTTGATAGGGGAAATTTATGCCGAGCAGACGCTTTCGCGTCAGCAACTGGAACAGGCTGATTTAACCTCTGCGTCTGGGGACGCTGAAACACGCTATTTAATCAAAATTGGCCAGCGTGAAATTCATGGGCAGAGCTTTCGCACGCTGCTGTCGCGCGACATTATTCGCTTTGATAAACCCGCCGACATTCTGGTGTTAAAGCGGACGAACAATGGTACTGCCTATGGTTATCTGGCTGGCATGCTGGAGGGCGAGCAGCCGCTGGTGGCAACGGATCTCCCCGCCACCTTACAGCATCGCGTTGAGCAGGTGCAGGGATTGCTTGCGAAGACGCAGGCCATCCGTATGGGGGAGATGGCGAAGATCAACCAGCAGTTTGAGACGCTGCGGCTGGAAGAGAAAAAGCGGCAGCAGGCCAAGACGCTGGATAATCAGGCGTTAGCCCGTCTTCAGGCTGAACGTATCGAACTGCAACGCCGCTTCGATGCGCTGTCGCGCCAGCTAACCTCACTCAATCTGGACATTAATCGCGATACCGTGCAGTTGCGGGACGCGAACGGTAGCGTCCATCTTATCCCGCTCAGGGACATCGAACAGGCCTGGTTCCCTAATGCGATGAACCTGTGGGAAAAAATCAGCCACTGGGGCGAGCAGGCGAAATTCATGTTGGTACACTATTCGCTTGACAGCAACAGTGCGGGCCACCTTTTCCCCGCCATTTTTGGCACGGTGCTGATGGTGGTGCTGATGTCTATTGTCGTGATGCCGTTGGGGGTGATCGCTGCGGTTTATCTGCATGAGTACGCGGGGAAAAACAGCTTAACGCGCTGGGTGCGGATTGCCGTGGTCAATCTGGCTGGGGTGCCTTCCATTGTTTATGGCGTATTCGGGTTAGGCTTTTTTGTTTATCTCATCGGCGGCACGCTGGACCAACTGTTCTATTCTGAAGCGCTGCCGAATCCGACGTTTGGGACGCCGGGGCTGCTGTGGGCGTCGCTGACGCTGGCACTGCTGACGCTGCCGGTGGTGATTGTGGCAACGGAGGAAGGGCTGTCGCGTATCCCAATGTCCGTGCGCCACGGTTCATTAGCGCTGGGAGCGACCAAAGCCGAAACGCTGTGGCACGTTGTGCTGCCGATGGCGGTTCCTGCGATGATGACGGGCTTGATCCTCGCCGTGGCGCGTGCCGCAGGGGAAACTGCGCCGCTGATGTTGGTCGGCGTAGTGAAGTCGGTGCCGGTTTTGCCGGTTGATGACATTTTCCCTTATCTGCATCTTGAGCGAAAATTTATGCATCTGGGATTCCAAATTTACGATCTGGCGTTCCAAAGCCCGGATGTGGAAGCGGCAAGGCCGCTGGTGTACATCACCGCACTGCTGCTGGTGTTGATTGTCGTTGGGTTGAACCTTGCGGCGATTGGGATTCGCCATGTTCTGCGTGAGAAATATCGTTCGTTATCACTCTGAAAGTAGGATGAAGTTATGGGATTTATGACACAAAAGGAGATGGCACCGCTGCCTGATGTTCATCAACTGAGCGATGAGCAGGCGACGTTGACCGTGGAACATCTGAATCTTTACTATGGCGACAAGCAGGCACTGAACGATATTTCGATTCGTATTCCGAAGAATCAGGTGACGGCGCTGATTGGGCCGTCGGGCTGTGGTAAATCCACGCTGTTACGCTGCTTTAACCGCATGAACGATCTGGTGGATGACTGCCGCACTGAAGGTGATATCAGGCTGAACGGTATGCCCATTAACGACCCACAGCTTGATGTTGCCACGTTGCGCCGTCGGGTTGGTATGGTTTTTCAACGCCCGAATCCGTTTCCCAAGTCGATCTATGAAAATGTGATTTATGGCCTGAGGTTGCAGGGGCTACGCGATCGCCGTTTTCTGGATGATGCCGTTGAGCGTGCGCTACGTGCGGCGGCGCTTTGGCATGAGGTAAAGGATCGTCTGAGCGACAACGCGCTGACGCTATCCAGCGGGCAGCAGCAGCGCTTGGTGATCGCCCGGGCGATCGCCATTGAACCGGAAGTGTTGTTGCTGGATGAGCCGACCTCCGCGCTCGATCCCATTTCGACGCTGGTTGTCGAGGAGCTGATGGGAACGCTAAAGCAGCATTTCACGCTGGTGCTGGTGACGCACAACATGCAGCAGGCAGCTCGCGTGTCGGATTACACCGCGTTTATCAATCAGGGCAAACTGATCGAATACAATCGTACGGACGATCTATTTACCTCTCCGACACAACGTCGCACAGAGGATTATATTACTGGGCGTTTTGGTTAGAACCGTACTTAAATAATAGAATGCAATATCATTGCTATGCGTATAATTTTATTATGAATGGTAATGATATTGCGAATGCTTTTAAAATTTTAATAAAAACAAATAACTGAGTAATTATTATTTTTTCATTTAAATGTTTTTATTATTTTTTGATTTAATTGCTGAAAAAAATGAAATTTTGATTCATAGTTTATATGCAGCGATTGGCTGTATTTAAATGGAATTACTCAGGATGAGAAAGAAAATATATATTGGCGTTGCATTTAGTATGTCGGTTAGTATGATGTTTCCGGCTTATTCTCAGGCTCAGGAAGAGCCAGTGGCGGAAGTCATTACAGCATTTGACTCTCCCCTTCTGGAGCATCCAGTATCTGCAAATGAATCCTCTTCTCAGGACTATAAGCCTCTTCGTGCGCCAGCGCCGGCATTGAGTTCTGTCTATGTCTATGCTGTGGCATCAACACAGAATGGTGGAGCCTGGGAATATATTGGCTCGAATAAACTTGCGACAACTCAGGATCATGGCGGAGCGCAACTGCGAATTGCAGTGCTGGAAGTGGGCTATGGTAATAACCGCTTTGGCTGGGTGAATGGTACGCAAAAGAGTCCATATCAGGTTAATGGCGTCTGTGTCGTCGGTGGTTATTATACCGAGTCATGCCCTGCAGGTTCGACTTATGTGGGATGGATGGCTTATTTCAATGGCGATGGCATGCAGTCAGGTCCTTTCCGCTATCAATCTACTTCGATTAATGCACCTTTTAGAACGCTTAGCACTTCACTGAATATTCGATAACACCGCATTCTCAGCAGGTTCTCTTAAAAAAGGACCTGCTTTTCATTATGCCTTCACGCTAATCGGCGTGTAACTAAGTTGTGCTAGCTTATCTAATACTGATTTCTGCTGTTCTGCATGTAAGTGCTCGCCGCGTGATAGCGAACCGCTTATCCCATTTTTTAGCATTTGGATAAAATTGATTTTCTGGTTGGGATCGGCGGGGGCGACATCGTCAATTGGAGGATGCAAAATGAGCAGCGCCGCCATACCGATTTCCAGACTTTCTTCAAATGACATATCGCCGGAGGCGGTGAGATCTTTTGTCGCGTCAATCGCTTCCTGTGGTGTCATATTGGAAAAATCATAACGTTTGCTTGACTGGATCGTTGAGGGGGTGTTGGCAGCAACAGAATTGAGGCTTGATTTTGACGTGTTGCCAGCGAGTGAAAATACGTTTTCCGCAGGTTCTTTACGGTTCACCGAGGGGGCTGAGTAGTTAGCGATACCATTAAGGCTTGTAATGCTCATTATGGATGTTCCTTTCCTGTGAGAGTGAAATTTAATAGTAGAGCGTTGTTATGCAGTGCAATCGTGTGAATATAGAGGGAAGTTTACCTTAGTTAATGTATTTGTCTTCTTTTTATTCAGGAAACAATGAGTTGTTTTTTAACTTTTTGTTTTTTGTTTATTTTATTTAAATAGCATCTCTTTTTGATTTCTGATTAGTGGTTTTAATTATTATATTGTTTAATTGTTTCGATTAAATATAACCCGTATTTACGACAAACCTGATGGGATGTCTATGGTATCATCAAACCATAAAAAAATTATGGATACCGTTCATCAATTGTCCGTGCCATTTGAAAAATTGATGATAAAATGCGCGCAAGTTTTTTAACTCTGGCAAGTGGTGGGTAAGATGAAATTCAATACCATGAACGAAGGCGAAATTATTACCGAGCTGTGCCGGAGAATAAAAGACGCCAGAATTCAACAACGTTTATCGCAGGTCGATCTTGCTGAACGGGCAGGGCTTGGAATCGCAACGATCAAGCGTGCGGAAATGGGCGAATCCATTACGCTAAGCAGTCTGCTCTCCATTCTGCGCGGATTAAATCGTCTACATCAGATTGAAGGCGTGCTCTTCGATGCAGAGGTGGAATCCTTCCATGCGCAGATCAGCGGTGAGAAAAAACAGACGCCACTGCGTATCAGAAAGAAAGCCGCGACCTTTCCTGCCAAAGCGCTCACCAAGCATGAAAATATTAAGAAACCCGCTAACAGCACGGTAGATTGGTATATCGCGGCAGCTGAAAACAACATTGTCTGGTCGCTGCCTGAAAGCGATAAAAAATAAAGGGCTAATGAGGTTGCTGACAAAGTCCGTATGGCGGTAGTAACGGATAGATCGTAAAGACGCTGTAAATACATCCCTGTACGCTCGGATTGCGCGAATATGAATCTCATCCCTGAGATTCACCCTTTCAGGGCCATCGCAAGCGACGTTCAAAAACGTTCCTGACGTTTTTGTCCATGGCGCAAACGCTTTACTCTTCTATTCCGTTACTCCCGTTCTCGTTCGATAAACAGGTTTGTCAACGGTCTGAAAGGTTATGTATGAACCCCTACGCATGATTCCCTGATTGTCGCGTTAAGTTGCTTGGTATTTAACGCAACAAGGCCAGTTTTATCATTCACATAGAACAACTTTAATCGCCAAACCGCCGCGAGACGTTTCACGGTACTTGGCGTTCATGTCTTTGCCGGTTTCATACATGGTTTCAATGACTTTATCCAGCGATACGCGTGGTTCGCTGGTACGGCGCATTGCCATTCTGGCGGCGTTGATTGCCTTCACGGAGGCGATAGCGTTGCGTTCAATGCACGGCACCTGAACCTGACCCGCAACTGGGTCGCATGTCAGCCCCAGATTATGCTCCATACCAATTTCCGCCGCGATGCATACCTGTTCAGGGCTCGCGCCAAGTAGTTCAGCCAGACCGGCTGCGGCCATCGAACAGGCCACGCCGACTTCTCCCTGACAGCCCACTTCTGCACCGGAAATAGAGGCGTTCATTTTGTAGAGCATGCCGATAGCGCCGGATGCCAGGAAGTAGCGTAGGTAAGATTCTGGGGTGACGGATTGAACGTAGCGATCGTAATAGGCTAGCACGGCAGGAATAATGCCACATGCACCGTTCGTTGGTGCGGTGACGACGCGTCCGCCAGCCGCATTTTCTTCCGACACGGCCATCGCGAACATGTTCACCCAGTCCATCGCATCCATCGGATCGTTAGAAAAACGATCGTTGATGAACAGCAGGCGATGCAGCGCTGATGCCCGGCGCGGAACGCGCAATGGGCCGGGCAACACGCCTTCCGTATTCATGCCGCGATGCATGCAGTCCTGCATGGTTTTCCATACGTCGGCAAAATAGTGCTCAAGCGCTTCCCGACCATGCATCGCAATCTCGTTTTTCAGGACGATAGCGGATAAAGACAGGCAGTGATCGTGACAGTGTTGCAGCAGTTTCTGGGCAGAAAAGAACGGGTAGGGCGCACTTTCCTCGGCCAGATTGGGTTTGCCGAAATTTTCCTGATCGACGACGAATCCGCCTCCGATGGAGTAATACGTTTTGCTATAGACCAACTCTTGCTGGTTATAGGCGCGAATAGTCATGCCGTTTTCATGCAGCGGCAGGTTTTCCGGCTGGAAACGCAGGGAGGATTCCAGCGGGAAGCTGACCTCATACTGACCGTTAAGCATCGGCAGGCGCTGAGTGTCTTTCACCTGTTGAATAAATGCTGGAATGCTATCGATATTTACGCTATCTGGCAGGTTACCCGCGAGCCCCATAATGATAGCGATATCGGTATGGTGGCCTTTCCCCGTCAGGGAAAGCGAGCCATAAATATCAACGACAATACGTGTCACCGATGAGATAAGTGCGCGGTTCACCAGATCGTCGGTGAACATTTTACCCGCTTTCATTGGGCCGACAGTATGAGAACTGGACGGGCCGATGCCGATTTTGAAGATATCAAATACGCTGACCATAGCGATTTCCTTGAAAAAAAACGCCGGTCGTTAAATAACGTGCCGGCGTTAAATTAGGGTGGGAGGCTTACAGCAGATCGCTCAGGCTGTAAACGATAGCGGAAATCGCGATCAGTCCCATCAGGGTGACAAAGACGTTGCTGATCTGGCCGCTGTATTTCTTCATTGCTGGGACTTTCTGGATGGCGTACATCGGCATCAGGAACAGCAGGCACGCGATAATTGGGCCGCCCAACGTTTCGATCATGCCCAGAATGCTTGGGTTCAGCGTCGCAACAATCCAAGTGGTGACCAGCATGAACAGCGCAGTGATGCGGTTCAATTTGGTGTTGGAAATGGTTTTTCCTCTGCTACGCAGGGATTTCACGATCATGCCGTTAAAACCTTCTCCTGCACCCAGATAGTGACCTAGGAACGATTTAGAGATCGCGATGGTGGCAATAACCGGCGCTAAATAGCCGATTACTGGGTTGTTAAAGTGGTTTGCCAGATAGGACAGAATAGAAATGTTCTGTGTTTTCGCTTCCATCAGCTCAGTCGGAGACAAGCTCAGTACACAGCTGAAGACGAAGAACATCACGGTCAGCACCATCATGATGTGGCTGTAAGACAGAATGCGTGAGCATTTTTGCTCGGCGTCATCACCATATTCTTTACGTTTTGCAACGGCGAAAGAGGAGATGATTGGCGAGTGGTTGAAGGAGAAAACCATCACCGGAATAGCCAGCCATAATGTCGCCAACAGACCGTTGCCCGTGACGCTGGAACTCAAAGAAATGTTTTCAAAAACAGAGGTGTTCCAGTTTGGAATTAAATACAGCGCCAGCAACATCAGTACGGCAACAAACGGGTAAACCAGAATGCTCATTGCCTTAACGATCATCGCTTCACCGAAGCGGACAATAAACATTAATCCGAGGATCAATATTAATGACAGCAGGGCACGTGGCGGAGAAGGCAAATGCAATTGGTGGGTAATAAAGCTATCTACCGTATTGGTGATGGCGACGCTATAAACTAATAGGATCGGATAAATAGCGAAAAAATAAAGCAAAGTGATTAATTTACCTGCACCAACGCCGAAATGTTCTTCAACGACTTCGGTAATATCTTCGCCACCTTTCTTGCCGGATAATACAAAGCGGCATAAAGCACGGTGAGAATAATATGTCATCGGGAAGGCAATCAGTGCCATGATAATTAACGGAATTAACCCACCAATACCGGCATTGATAGGTAAAAATAACACGCCAGCGCCGATGGCCGTGCCATAGAGGCCCAGCATCCAGACCGTGTCGCTTTTACGCCATCCTGAAGCCTGTTCTAACACCTGGCTGCTATCTTGAATGGTGCTCATATACTGATCTCTCCTCGGTGAATATATTAATACTCTGTTACAAGAGTATTGCCACATGATGTGGATTATAAAAATTACAGTATCGGCAAGTTGCCGTTACGGAGTTTAAAAAACGAACGAGACATGTTGATAATTATGTCAGTAGGTCAATACTGTTTTGTGGCGGCATTCTATATCGTGGTGGTCAGCGAATAATATTGAGGCGATCACAGAAATGAATTGACGGGAAATATTTTAATAAATTTCCGCGCAAATTAAAATATCAATCTTGATACTTTATTTTAAATATTTTTAACGGCTCGTTATTGATACTTTATTTAATTGCCGAGTGATGAAAAATGAACAATAAATAAAATAAAGCGCAGATGAAATAATAAACGCAATTTTGTTGATGTCACGCGTAATGATGTTTTTTCTCTTTTGAGGGCGTATCAATGGTGCGGTTCCTGCTGTTGCATCACATCAGATGAGAGCTACCCGGCAGAGTGCAACCTGCCGGATAACGGTCACCGATCTGTCAGGCGGTGAGTTTTTCTTCTGCCCATGCCAGACCACTGTGGTATTCCTCTGGTAAGAGAGGTGCCAGCGATTGCAACGTGCGTTGCAATTGTACGGTGTCCGACGACGGTAGATTGAGGTGTCCAACTTTACGGCCAGGACGAACGTCTTTCTCATACCAGTGCAGGTGTACCAGCGGCAGCGCCAGCCAGTCGATATTCACATCAGTGCCGATCAGGTTGACCATCACCGACGGCGTTTCGACCACTGGTACTGGCAGCGGCAGATCCAGAATGGCGCGCAGATGTAGCTCAAACTGGCTGATGGACGCACCATTTTGTGTCCAGTGTCCGCTATTGTGCACGCGTGGAGCCAGCTCGTTAATGAGCAGGTGATCGCCGACGATAAAGCATTCCATCGCCATCACGCCCACATAACCCAGCGCATTCATTATTGCGGACAGCATCTGTTCAGCCTGCTGCTGCAACTGCGGATCGGGTTGAGGGAAAGCCACGCTGGTACGCAGAATGCCATCCTGATGCAGGTTATGAGTGAGCGGGTAGAACACACATTTGCCGTGCGTATTGCGGGCACCCACCAGCGAGACTTCGCCAGAAAAGTTAATGCCTTGCTCAACGATGCATTCGCCGTAGCAGTCAGCGGGCAGCGTTTGCTGTTCGCCATCGCGCAAGCGCCACTGTCCACGACCGTCGTAACCGCCGACGCGACGTTTAACGATCGCTAATTCACCCAATGAGGCGAAGACGTGTGGCCATTCATCGGCGCTAGCCAGAAGTTGCCACGGGGCGGTTGCCAGATTCAACGAATCCAGCAGCTGCTTTTGCGTCAGGCGATCGGCCAGACGCGGGAAAATATCGCGGTTTGCAAACGCCGTGTGCTCGGCTAACTCGCGCGTGAGGGCGGTTTCCGGCCAGCGTTCGATCTCGGCGGTAATGACACTGTTATGAAACGGAACCGACTCCGGTTCTGCATCCAGACCCACTGGGTAAACCGCAATACCTAGCGGTTCACCAGCCTGACGGAGCATTCTGCCCAACTGACCATTGCCTAATACGCAAACCGGTTTCATGCCTCCTCCCGCGGATCGGGATGAGAGAGCACATCATCGGTTTGCGCCTGACGCCAGTCTGCCAGCCGGGTGGCGATACCATTGTCATGCAGGGCAAGAATTTGTGCGGCCAGCAGAGCCGCATTCGCTGCGCCGGCTTTGCCAATGGCCAACGTGCCGACCGGAATACCGCGAGGCATTTGGACGATGGAATACAGGCTATCTACACCGCTCAGCGTTGAGCTTTGTACCGGCACGCCAAGCACGGGAACCAGCGTTTTCGCTGCCAGCATACCCGGCAGATGTGCTGCGCCGCCTGCGCCCGCGATAATCACATCAAAACCGTTCTGTGCCGCTTGCTCAGCAAAGCTGAACAGCTTATCCGGTGTCCGGTGTGCAGAAACGACTTCGGTATGAAAAGGAATGTTCAGCGTGGTGAGGATTTCCGCAGCAAACTGCATGGTGGCCCAGTCACTCTTTGAACCCATGACGATGGCAATTTTAGCCGGGGCAACGTTGGATGACATGCCTGTAACGCTCCTGTAGTTGTACCTATAATTGTACGTGTTCGTGACGCGTTCGCGTCGGCCAGACAGGGAGGGTCTGGCGTTGAGGGCGTAGAGCATATCACGCCATTATGGCGAGGAAAACGGTTGCGTATGCGGAAATGCTGGGGGAATAAGGCGAGAGACCGTTAAGTCAATGTCAGGAAACGCATTAAAATGGGAAGGAAATCAGTTCGATATTTTGTGGTGTGACCTTAATCATCGATCCTTCTTCGTGCCAGGCACCCAGAACGGCACGACGACCAGAAGATTCGCCGAGATCGACCTGATGAATTGCCGGACGGTGCGTGTGGCCGTGGATCATCGTTTCCACTTGATAATGCCGTAGGCGTTCAAGTACGGCGTCGTGATTGACATCCATAATCTGCTGCGATTTTTTCTGGTTTTCCTGCTGGCTGGTCGCCCGCATCTTCGCCGCAATTTTCACGCGTAATGACAAAGGCAATAGCAGGAAGAGTCGCTGAATGAATGGGTTGTGTACCCGGCGGCGGAATTGCTGATAATGCTGATCGTCAGTGCACAGGGTATCGCCATGCAGAATGAGGATCTTCTGGCCGTAGAGGCCGAGCACCGTTTCCGTCGGCAGCAGCGTCATTCCGCTTTGTTTGGCGAAACGCTTACCGATCAGAAAATCACGGTTGCCGTGCACGAAATAGCAGGGAATGCCGCGCTGATGTAAGGCATACAGTTCCTCGGCGACAGTCGTATGCAATGGCTGGGGATCGTCGTCACCAATCCAGGCATCGAACAGATCGCCAAGAATGTACAGCGCATCGGCATGAATCGCATCATGGCGTAAAAAACGCAGAAAACCGGCGGTAATCGCCGGTTCATGAACACTTAAATGCAGATCGGCAATGAACAGCGTTGCCATGCAGGTCGGATTATTCGCTGACCGTTACGTGGGTAATCACCACGTCTTCTTTCGGTACGTCCTGATGCATGCCGCTGCGGCCGGTAGCCACGCCTTTGATTTTATCAACGACGTCCATGCCTTCGGTGACTTCAGCGAATACGCAGTAGCCCCAGCCATCGGCACGCTCTGAACGGAAGTTCAGGAAGTCGTTATCAACGAGGTTGATAAAGAACTGGGCAGTTGCAGAGTGCGGATCGTTGGTACGTGCCATCGCCAATGTGCCACGGGTATTTTTCAGGCCGTTGTTGGCTTCATTTTTGATTGTCGCATTGGTTTCTTTCTGATCCATGCCGGGAGCGAAGCCGCCGCCCTGAATCATAAAACCATTAATCACGCGGTGAAAAATCGTGTTGTCATAAAAACCGCTGCGACAGTAGTTCAGGAAGTTTTCTACGGTAACCGGCGCTTTGTCTGCAAACGTATTAATAACGATATCGCCGTGGTTGGTATGAAGCGTAATCATAATAATGAACCCTAGATAGCCTTAGTGATTAAGAGTGCTGTTCACAAAAGGCGGTGAACAACAAGAGCGCTGTTATAGCATAACTGGTCGATTGAGTCAGTACTTCGCGCTTACTGCACCGCTGTTGGTCGTTGGATGGATGAGAAAATCGTATCAAAAGGTTTACTACTCTGATTTTGGTAGGCCTGAAATAATATGTGCGCTTAAGAATAGTGCGCAATAAGGTGTTAATCAGGCAATAGGGACTTTTAAAAACAAATAAATTGATCAAAAATTCAAATAATAGTTAATTAATTTGAATGAGATTTTTGTTGCCCCAGATCAATGTTTTGCGGAATCAACGTGTTCTTTTTTTATGGCTCAGATTAATCTGAGAGTAATTCTTATTCTTCATAAATAACTCTAAAGAGATAGGTGAACTATGCTGGGTATTCTGGATAGTGTTAATCGTTTATTAGACAAACCGGATTTTGGCAAACTGTTTTTGCGCGTATCTTTCAGCATTTTGATGCTGTTTCACGGCTGGCATAAGGTACACGGTGGAATCGGTGCCATTGAAGGCATGCTGACCTCGGCAGGACTCCCTGCTTTTGTGGGTTACGGTGTCTATGTCGGAGAAGTCATCACCCCGATTCTGATGATTCTCGGGATTCTTACACGTCCTTCTGCACTGGTCTTCTCCTTTACCATGGTCGTCGCAACCTTACTGGTCAACTCTGGTGGTTTCGCTACGTTGGCCAAAACCGGTGCTTGGGGTGTTGAAGGCACGGCGGTGTTCTTCTTTGCGGGTATCGCGATTGCCCTGCTCGGTAGCGGAAAATACTCTGTGATGTCCAATCCGCGCTGGCGTTAATGGTTTTTTGTCGGCGGATTGCTTTTGTCAGTCACCGTCAATGATGTGAAATGGCCCGGATTTTCCGGGCCATTTCATTTTTATCCTTTCTCGCTGATTCCCTCTTCTTATTAACCTTGCAATACAGTAGGGTTCAGGTTTCAATACGCCGTTGGGTGTCAACCCTGAATGCATTGATGTTACTGACGCTAACTGCGGCTGTGAAAACCATTTCTTTGAAACCATTTTTTTGTGAAAACCATTTTTTATAAAAACACTGGAACGCCCTGATGCTAAAGATTTTTAATACGCTGAGTCGCCAAAAAGAGGAATTTAAACCTATCCACGCCGGTCAGGTGGGAATGTATGTGTGTGGCATCACCGTTTATGACCTGTGTCATATCGGTCACGGGCGTACTTTCGTGGCGTTTGATGTGGTGGCGCGGTATTTGCGGTATCTGGGATATTCACTGAAATATGTGCGTAATGTCACCGATATTGACGACAAAATTATTAAACGTGCGATCGAGAATGGGGAAACCAGTGACCAACTGACGACCCGCATGATCGCAGAGATGCACGCCGATTTTGATGCGTTGAATATTCTGCGTCCGGATGCTGAGCCGTGTGCGACGCACCATATTGCTGACATCATCGAAATGGTGGAAACGCTGATTGCCCGTCGCCACGCCTATGTCGCGAGTAATGGCGATGTGATGTTCTCCGTTGATACCGCGCCGGGCTACGGTGTGCTGTCTCGTCAGGATCTGGATCAGTTGCAGGCTGGCGCGCGCGTTGAAATTACCGAAGTGAAGCGTAACCCGATGGATTTCGTGCTGTGGAAGATGTCCAAGCCGGGTGAGCCTCACTGGTCCTCTCCGTGGGGAGAAGGACGCCCTGGCTGGCACATCGAATGTTCTGCCATGAACTGCAAACAGTTGGGCTCGCATTTTGATATTCACGGCGGCGGTTCCGATTTGATGTTCCCGCACCACGAAAACGAGATCGCGCAGTCCAGTTGTGCACACGACGGCTCGTATGTGAATTACTGGATGCACTCCGGCATGGTGATGGTTGACCGCGAGAAGATGTCAAAGTCGCTCAACAATTTCTTCACCGTACGCGACGTGCTGGCGTATTACGACCCAGAAACTGTGCGTTACTTCCTGATGTCAGGCCACTACCGTAGCCAGTTGAACTACAGCGAAGACAACCTGAAACAGGCGCGTGCGGCGCTTGATCGTCTGTATACGGCGCTGCGTGGAACGGATGCTAGCGCTGCGGCGCACGGCGGTGACGAGTTTGAAGCCCGTTTCCGTGAGGCGATGGACGACGATTTCAACACGCCGGAAGCCTATTCGGTACTGTTTGATATGGCGCGTGAAGTTAACCGCCTGAAAACGGAAGATGTACAAGCGGCGAACCAACTGGCATCGGCACTGCGTAAACTGTCTGGCGTGCTTGGCCTGCTGGAACAGGATCCTGAGCAGTTCCTGCAAAATGGCGCGCAGGTGGATGACGAGGAAGTGAAGGAAATCGAAGCGTTAATCCAACAGCGTAAAGATGCGCGTGCGGCGAAAGACTGGGCGTTAGCGGATCAGGCTCGCGATCGCTTGAATGACATGGGGATCGTGTTGGAAGATGGCCCGCAGGGAACGATTTGGCGCCGTAAGTAGAGTTTTCTTCCTGCAACACGCTTTCAGTAAATAAAAAGCCCGCGACATGAATCGCGGGCTTTTTTTCGCCATCATCGACGCTGTGAGGGTTACTCGGTAACGTTTACCGTCTCGCCATTGAACCGAACGGTTTGCCCTGCAACGATTTTGCAGCGTTTTCGGGTTTCCGTCTGGCCGTCAACGGTCACGTCGCCTGCGGCGATAGACAGTTTGGCTGCTGCGCCACTTTCACTCCAGCCAAGCAGTTTCAAGAGATCGCACAGTTCAACGTGCGGATGTTTTTCAAGATTAAAGGTTGCCATAAATTCCTGCTTATCCGTGTTTGACTCGCCAATTATTCGGCGTGGTCATGATACTCTTCGCACGCCTGTAGCGTGTTTTGAATCAGTGTGGCAACGGTCATTGGGCCGACGCCGCCCGGTACGGGGCTGATATAAGACGCGCTTTCCTGCGCCGTTTCAAATTCCACATCGCCGACCACTTTGCCGCTTTCCAAACGGTTGATACCCACGTCCAGCACAATCGCGCCCGGTTTAATCCATTCGCCGGGGATGAAGCCCGGTTTACCCACCGCGACAACCAGCAGGTCGGCGTTTTCAACATGGTGGCGTAGATTTTTGGTGAAACGGTGCGTGACGGTAGTCGTACAGCCAGCCAGCAGCAGTTCCAGACTCATCGGACGGCCAACGATATTGGACGCGCCGACCACAACGGCATTCAGCCCGAAGGTGTCGATATTATAACGCTCCAACAGCGTGATGATGCCGCGTGGCGTACAGGCGCGCAGCATTGGCGCACGCTGGCACAGCCGACCCACGTTGTAAGGATGGAAGCCATCCACATCTTTACTTGGCGCGATGCGCTCAATCACCTTGGTATTATCGATGCCTTCCGGCAGCGGAAGCTGAACCAGAATACCGTCAATTGTCTGGTCGGCGTTGAGCTGGTCGATAAGAGCTAACAGTTCTGATTCTGTTGCGGTGGCGGGCAAATCATAAGAACGGGAAATAAAACCGACTTCTTCACACACCTTGCGCTTGCTGGCGACATAAATCTGTGACGCTGGATTCTCGCCGACCAGCACAACAGCCAGACCCGGTGCGCGTTTTCCTTCAGCTAAACGCTGTGTGACTCGTGCGGCAACTTCGTCTTTAACCTGCTGCGCAATCGTTTTACCATCAATAATCTTTGCTGCCATCTGAGAAGAGACCCATCAATTTGAAATAGGGGGAGATGGCCGCTATTTTGTCAGAAGCTGCGTGCGCTGTCAGGTATTGCATCAATATTAATTATTTCTAGATTGGAACTGAGAGCGCTGTTCACTCACCGCGAACCGGTAAAAAACAGGCTGACATATCTGTGAAATTTATTTCATCGGAAATGAGATATAACGTCATGATTTAAAGAAACAAATATTTATTCATCATCTATATTTACTTTGCAGGCTGTGAGTAGCGATACAACAAATGCACCGTACTTGCTTCGGTGTCACGTGCGCTTGTCTGCAATTTGGGGTTAATTGACCGACAAAAGGGTGACACAGCAACTGATATTCGGGGGATGCAAAAATGGATGTAGAAACGCGGATGATTGAGCTTATCGTTAAATCTGGCGAAACACGTTCCTGCGCAATGGAAGCACTGAGATCTGCTCGCCGAGGGGAGTGGGATCACGTCGATGAATTATTAAAAATGGCGGCGGTGGCGCTGAACCGAGCGCAGTTGATCCAGACTGGATTTATTGGCAACCAGAGTAAGGAAAAAGCCAATATCGAACTTATCGTGGTGCACGCGCAGGATCATCTGATGAATGCGATGCTGTGCCGTGAGCTGGCTGAAGAGATTATTGAACTCAGAAAAGAGGTCTCTGGCGTCAATCTCCACATGCGCTAGCCGCATCGCGGAGCAAAGGGAAAAGCCATTCAGTTTTACGCTGAGTGGCTTTGCTGCTTCTACCCGCCGCTGATTTTCAGCGTGGCTTAATGAGCGATTGACCGTTTCACATGGACATCATTCATGACACCACTCTTCGGACACGTAGATGTTAAAAGGAAACTTTAATGGCCTCATTTCATTCCTTGTGGTGGCAAGAGAACGTAGTTTACCAAAGCGGCGGCGAAGCTCGGGCTTTCCCAGTCGGCACTAAGCCATTCGATTAGCGGCACTTATCGGGCTCGGTCTGGCCTATGTACCGGAAGATTCGGTACGAGATGACATTGCCAGCGGGCGCCTGATGCGGGTACTAACGGAATGGTGTCCGCCGTTCCCTGGTTACTACCTGTATTATCCCAGCAGCAAACAGCATACCACTGCCTTCTCACTGTTTGTGGAAGTGCTGCGCTACCCGCGTTAGGATTGAGTTCTTGGGCTGTAAGTCAGGCGATTAAAAAGCGTTTGAGATAATCGGTTCCACCGACAAATTTTGAATATTCAAGGAAATGAAATGTGTTCTGATAATAATGACGCGCTTTTAGCGATTTTTTCTGGTGAGTTTTGCGTCAGCGACGATGTCTGGACGTTGGATGCCGTGCGGTGGGGTTTTGTTGAGAACAAAAAGATTATCGCCAGCTTGAAAGGGAAAATGGGGAGCGGCCCGTTTAATGCAGAGATAGAGTTATTATGGCGGGAAGAACTCAAAGACTATTTCGGCAGAGGCGAGATTACCTATGATAATTTCCGCTCGGAATACAAAACTAATGGTTTCGCAATAAAAATAATGGCATCAGATATTTATGTAGAAGATGATGTTTGTGTTATTGACGATGCTGAATGGCTGGAAAATGGCCATCCATATTCATTTTATGGCGATCTAGAGCGGGTAGCGAACTGAAGTAAATAGCGGTTGTTTTCAAAAGTGATCCCTATTCACATAACGTCTAAAGCGCTTGAGCCCCATCCCTACAGTCACGAGTAAACGCAGCTTCACGGCGTTGCTGCCTCCGAACCTTGCTACCTCATATTTTGGTCGTGTAAGCAAGTGCGGATGCCTTAGAACCCTTCTCCTGTCTCGATCTCGTGGGGCTCGTCAGCCTTATTCTGTGACGGACATAAACACTGTACATACCGTTACACAGCAACGCTCATCATCCAAGATAAGCCTGGTATATAATCCGAAAATACGGGGATAGATTTACTGTGAACATAAAAATTCACAAATTTCAAACAATAAATATCATGTAGTCTTACTTTATAATGAAAATCAAAAATACTCTCTGCCTACATATCCTGATGGCTACCCTCGCCATCCTGTTTCTTAGCGTTCCCCCGCTGGTGAAGAGCATTGATCCGGCGCTAACGTTCCAGCCTCTGATTAACACAATGGAAGGGACGACAAAGGAACAAAAGGAAAAGATAGCCACCATTTCCCATGCGTTACAGGGGAATGCGATTTTCTTTCTCGGTGCTTCTGAGGTCTCTACCTCTGAAGATGAACATTACGCAGTCTATAATTACTTTAATAACCAGTTACATCGTCCGGTAGTGGCGTATGGCGATAGTTATGTCGATAGTGTCACACATTTTTTACTGCTCTCACGCTTTAAAAACGAGCTTAATGCTAACAGTAAGGTTGTTTTGCTGCTGGCACCGGATAGCTTTTATTCAGACGGTATTCCCCCAGCTATTTTTGCCAACAATTTCCCGGCATCTATTTTTGATCCGCTGATGCAGGATGATCAGGCGCGCCCCTTTTTGGTCAATTACTTACAAGATATCGATAAAGAAGAGATAAGCCATTTAACGTTCGGCCAAATGAAAGTCTATGGCTGGCACCCGCAAATTATCTGGCAGGAAGTGAGTTATCAATTTGCTAATTTCTGCGAGCTGATAAAAAACGACTGGCTGGCAATGTTACGTATTGTTCCTCAGCCCACACAACCGTGGCCTCAGCAACCCGCCTCCAACATGATTCCAGACTGGAATCGTGAGTTGGCGCAGGCTCATGTGCTGAACCAGTCTCGCCAGCAAAGTGCAGAGACATTGTGGATGGATAAAGCTGTGTTTGCAGACGATCAAACGCCGGAAGAGTGGGATAACGCGCCGATTGTTCCGGCGCAGATGGAGGCCTTAAGGGCGACGGTCAAGCTGCTGAAAGCGCGCAACGTCCAGTTTGTGGTCATTGTCGATCCGATTAATCCATGGGCGATTAATAACTCCCAGAAATTTCAGCCAGTCGACAGACAAATCAGGTCGATGCTGGAAGAAAATCAGGTGCGCTATTTTGATATGTATGCGCAGCCTTATCAGAACGGTTGGAATTGGGATCGCCTGCATCCAACTGAACCGGCATGGGTCGCCATGGATCAATTTATTGCGGAGAGTTTTAAATGATGAAAACTGCCATTCGCCTTTTTTTCCTTTATCTCTTTCTGGCAGTCACCATTGTCGCGTGGACCTCTGTTGATGAAAGCATGAGTTTAAAAGTGCATTTTGAATATCAAAAATTCTGAAGGATGAATGATGTACAGCTCCGGAATGTTTTTTTTCCTTCTGTTTTCATCAGCATTACTGTTTGCGCTGGTTAATCGCGTATTCCGTTATCGGCTGACGTATTTATCTGCCTTCTCCGTATTGGCGGTGTTCGGCTGGGGATATATTTTCCAGGGTGACTACGTTGTTCCCGTGGCGGTGTTCCTGAGCTTTTATCTTCTCGTCACCTTAAAAGAGAAAGGGTGGTTAAAAACTTGGCAGGCGGTCAGCCTGACGTTGCTCCCGTTGTTTTTGGTGAAATTACACCTTAATAACCACTGGGGCATGATCGGTCTGTCCTTTATGACCTTCCGCGCCATTGATGTCCTGCTTTATCGCAGCAAAAAGGATGGTCGGAATATCTTGCACTACTTCTGCTACCTCTTTATGCCTTTTATTATTCTGGCTGGCCCGATGTATCGCTGGCGGACGTGGCTTAGCGACATTAATAAACCTGTATTCACGATGACCCGTGAGCAGTTTTTAGTGGCGATGGAGCAGATTTTCACCGGCATTATTCAAAAATTTTTATTCGCCATGCTGATCAATAACCTGGTGATTGAGTCGTGGAGCCAGCGCCCGTTTACGTTAAGTGTGGGTGTCGTGATGTCGCTGGCTTACAGCGCTTACCTTTACTTTGATTTTGCTGGCTACAGCAATATGGCTATCGGGGCTGGGCGCTTATTTGGTCTGAATATCCCAGAGAACTTCAATATGCCTATTCTGGCGAAAAACCCGCAGGATTTCTGGCGACGGTTCCACATCAGCTTGTCTGAATGGCTGAGGGATGTGGTCTTTATGCCGATTTATATGAATCTGATGAAGCTCGATTTTTTCCGACAAAACAAAACGTTGGCACAGAATGTTGGCATCTTCTGCACCCTGTTTTGTATGGGGGCATGGAACGGGCTTGAACGACACTATGTTATCAGCGGCGCGCTGTTTGGCGCCATTTCGGTTGCTCACAACATGCTGCAGTGGTCAGCCAAACGCAGTCCGGCACTGAGCAATTGTCTACACCATCCGGTTATTGTGTTCATCGGTCGAATTCTGACGCTGGCAAGCGCCGCGGCCTCCCTCTACATCTTTAGCGGAATGTCCCCACTATGAACCTTCACTCAGAGCTTCAGGAACTACAAGATTTCCTCCGGGCGGCATTACTCGATCCCGCGAACCCACAGCAGTTGGCGATTAGTGGCAGCGATGACGTGATGACCTGGCAACAGCTCTCCGTCGCCGTGACAGACTGGTCGCATCGTTATCAGCACTACCAGCAGCCTGATGGCGCGCCGGTCGTGTTATATGGTCATCAGCAGGCCGAGTTTGCCGTGGCAATCTATAGCTGCCTGCTGCACAATATTCCGTATATCCCGGTGGATTGCATCTATCCACAGGAGCGGCTCAACGAGATTTGTCATCTGGCGAGCGCCCCTTATTATTACGATGTGGCGACCCGACAGTTCATTGCGACCGGTGAGGAAGGGCAGGCGCTGGTCGAGCAAGATCTTGCCTATATTATGTTTACCTCCGGCAGTACCGGAAAGCCGAAAGGGGTGCAGATCGGGCGTGAAAGCCTGTGGCACTTTATGAAGTGGGTGCGTCAGGACTTTTCGCTGCCAGACGTGCCGGTGCTGATGAACCATGCCGTGTTCAGCTTCGATCTCTCCTTGATTCCGCTGCTGGCGAATCTGGCAACGGGAGGGCATATCGTCCTGAATGCGAAAGAGGATATCGCGGCAGAAAACTGGCTCGATCGCCTGAAAGACAATGGCGTTTCCGTCTGGGTGTCAACGCCCTCTTTCGCCTACCAGAGGCTGCTTTCCCCTCAGTTCAACAGTGAATATTTACCTGAACTTAACGTCTTCGTGTTCATTGGCGAAGTGCTCAACAAAGCGCTGGTCAAACAGTTACGCCGTCGCTTCCCGCATGCCAAAATTCTCAACTCCTATGGCCCAACGGAAGCGACCATCGCGACCACCGTCATCGAAATTACCGATGAAATCCTGCACAGCGAAAATGATCTGCTGCCGGTGGGTACGATGATGCCGGACTCCAGAATGGAAATTACGTCTGAGGGCGAATTGATCATTTGGGGCAAAAATGTGATGCGCGGTTACCTTGGGCTGGCGAAAGAGAATGCGGAAAAATTGCTGCATCGGGAGAGCGAAGCATTCCGAGGCTACAGAACTGGCGATCTGGGATACGAGGACGGACTGCTATACTGTCAGGGTCGCAATGACAGCCAGATCAAACTGAATGGCTATCGTATTGAAATCAATGAGATTGAAAATCGTCTGCTGGCGATATCCGACATCAGCGAAGCGGTAGTTCTGCCGTTGATGAAATCGGGCGGTGGTGTTCTGCGCATCGCAGCGTTCTGTGTGACGAACTTAGCGCCAGAAGCGATTAAAACATCGCTCTCGAAGGTGATTCCGCCTTACATGGTGCCTTCCCAAATTATTATAAAAGATGCGTTGCCGCTTAACCCTAACGGCAAAATTGATCGTAAACTGCTGGACAGCCATGCCCGAACGATCTAATGACTCAGGAAAAAATGATGGAACAAGAAATACTCGCGCTGTTTGAAAAGATCTTATCCCGTAAAGTGGGCTTTAACGACGAGCTGATTGAGTCTGATATTCTCGACTCTATTCTGGCGGTCGACTTGGTGCTGGAAGTGCAGGACGTTTACGGCTGCGTGATCCCGCCAACCGAAGTCGCCACCGTTCTGAAAACCCCAGCAGATTTGGCTCGCTACATTGAAGAGAACCGCGGCTAAGCCTGAAACGGCGACGATTTTTTCTCGTTATTTAAAGACCCCAGATAGGTTTATCTGGGGTTTTTTAATTGGGGGGAGTATCAAGGTCCATTACATCATTAGATAGTAGTGAAAAGAGGAGGGCAGTGATTCTCTATTCAAACCCTCCTAATTATTAAAATTGTATCCGTGGTGTTGAATATTTGTTGCCGATATTATCTGAAAAGATCTTTCAGCAATGGATAATACACGGAGAAGTAAAATGGACTCATTCACTTTAGAAGATCGCTTTGATTATCAGCCTTTAACCCATTCCCAAGGTGAAACCTGTCATTTTGGTGTGCGTATTGAGCCTAAACAGTCAGGCGTGCATATTGGTGAATTATCACCTACCTGGCTGCGTACATTAGTAGAGAATGAACAATTAGTGGTACTGAGAGGCTTTGATAGCTTTACGAGTGCAGAAAATTTAACAACATACTGCGCAGCCATTGGTGACATTATGCAATGGCCATTTGGTGCCGTGTTGGAGCTGGTTGAACAACCCGATGCGACCGACCATATCTTTGCTAATAACTATGTTCCCTTGCACTGGGACGGCATGTACCTTAAAACCGTGCCGGAACTACAAGTCTTTCAATGTGTCTCAGCCGTTGGCGAAGGGCAGGGTGGGCGAACCACGTTTTCGAGTACCACTACGGCGTTACGTCTGGCGTCACCCGAAACCAAAGCGCTGTGGCAGCGTGCCACAGGTCAGTATCAGCGCGCCGTCGAGCTATACAGCAGTACCGCGCAGGCTCCTATTATCGAGCAACACCCTTACCGCACTCATCCCGTCATTCGTTTTTGTGAGCCACCGATTGCTGGTGATAAAGAATTCTTGAACCCGTCCACTTATCACTTCTCCGGTATTGAACCTGAAGAGCAAGAGCAATTACTCAGCAGCTTGCAGCATGCCTTATATGATCCACGTGTTCAGTATGCTCACCAATGGCAAAGCGGCGACATTGTCATTGCAGATAATTACTCGTTATTACATGGCCGTGAATCTTATGCCAGCCAGAGTGGCCGTCATCTGCGCCGAGTGCATATCCATGCTAAACAGCCGCTGACTAACCCACATTTGGTGCAGCCGTCATGAAACCACAGCATGTTGATCTCATGATTATCGGCGCTGGGCCTGTTGGCCTGGCCTGTGCCTATCTTGCTCAGCTGTCAGGTTTAAGTACCGTCATTATCGATAAATCATCAGGGCCACTAACGGTAGGCCGTGCTGATGCGCTAAACGCCCGCAGCTTACAGCTGTTTGAAATTATCGGTTTATTCGACGAGCTTTATCCCTTGGGCAAAACCTGCAATACCAGCTCAGTCTGGTCAAAAGGTCAATTTATTTCACGCCAATCTACCTGGTGGGATGCTTTAGAAGGCTGTTTCCACAAGCATTTTTTAATGATTGGTCAGGCTTATGTAGAACAAGCGCTCGATAATAAGCTCACCGCGCTAAATAGCGCTGTGCGCCGTAATACTTCTGTGGAAGATATTGTGCTGGAGGACGACGGCTGTCTCACCACGCTCACCAGCGGTGAGACCGTGCGTTCCCGGTATTTGATTGGTGCAGATGGTTCACGATCGTTTGTGCGCCAACACTTTGCTATCCCGTTTGAGATCACGCGGCCACAAATTACCTGGGCAGTGATTGATGGCGAAATAGAAACTGATTTCCCAAAAGTACCGGAAATTATTGTTTTCCAAGCAGAAACCGCGGATGTCGCCTGGATACCACGTGAAGGTAAGATTGATCGTTTCTATATCCAGATGGAGAGTGAGGACTTCACGCAACAGCAGGCGATAGATAAAATTAACCATGCTCTGCAACCACACCGTCTGTGCTTCAAGTCTATTGAGTGGTATTCACAATTCTCGGTTAAAGAGTCTGTAGCAGAACACTACATCCTTGAAAATAAATTATTTATCGCTGGTGATGCGAGCCATATTCACTCGGTAAATGGTGGGCAAGGGTTAAATACGGGGTTGGCCGATGCATTTAACCTCATCTGGAAAATGGCGATGATTACCCATCATCATGCGCCCCAAACGCTATTACAGAGTTACGAAACGGAGCGAAAAGCGGTCGCGCTGGAAGTGGTAAAAACGTCAGCGGAGCTCGTGCGTTCAACCAAAACCTCAGAGACAGGCACCCATGCCGATGATTACGTCAAGATTGTCGAAAAACGTGCGGGTTACATCACGGGGATGGGCGTTCGCTATGGAACAGACGGGCGTGTTGGCGAAAGGTTGCATGATTTTATGTGGCGTGATTCTCAATCTAGTCAGCCAGGCAGAATTTACTCACATTTAAATTATCGCAATTACAGTTTGCTCATCATTGGTGCGGCGATTGTCCCTGCATCACTGCCTGATATCGTCAATGTCCTGCACGTTGAAACGGGAAGTAGCCCCTATTCCGATCAATACCTATTAGTGCGGCCAGATGGCTATATCGCCGCCACCGCTCCTCTCGACCAACCTTCAGTCATCAGTCATTACTTTAGCGGCTGGTGAGTTCAATAGCGTAAACGTTGCCGGCTCAGTGATTGTTGCACTGAGCTGGTTTTTCTCTGTCGAATATGATGTATGCGCGCCTGTTACAGCCTATTATCGCCAACAATCACCCAATTCGTTACTATACGAAGCTGCCCCTGAATAATGAAAACTGAGAGCATGACCAAAAAAGCAGATAACTAAGCCGCAACAACTCCCATTTACGTTGTTGCGGCGTTCTCAACGCTCCCTTTGCTCTTAGAGCGCCGCTAAATCCTTTATTCAGGAGATAATCTGGTGCGCTCAAATCACACTATCTGGCCTTATTCGCTTACCGCAACGTTATTACTGCTATCCCCCTTTGATCTGTTGGCTTCACTGGGCATGGATATGTATCTGCCCGTTGTACCCTATATGCCGGATGCTATAGGTACGACCCCGGAAGTGATTCAGTTAACATTATCGATTTATCTTGTCATGATCGGTGCTGGGCAGTTGTTATTCGGTCCGCTGTCTGACCGTTTTGGCCGTCGCCCAATATTGCTGTGGGGCAGTTTTGTTTACCTGCTTGCGTCATTTGGGCTTGCTGTCTCGTCTTCAACAAATCTATTTTTGGTCTGTCGTTTCGCGCAGGCATGTGGGGCCTCAGCTTGCTTGGTAGCGATGTTTGCAACTGTGCGCGACATCTACGCAGGCCGTGAGGAAAGTCATGTTATCTATGGAATTCTGGGATCAATGCTCGCCATTGTACCGGCGGTTGGACCTATTATCGGGGCATTAATCGATATGTGGATGGGATGGCGGCTAATTTTTGCCATCCTTGGTATTTTGATGACAATTGCTTATGTATCTGCATGGCGATTTTGGCCTGAAACCCGACATCAGCGAACCGCTGATTTACGCTGGTCACAGCTTTTACTCCCGCTGAAAAAAATGAACTTCTGGCTTTATACCTTTTGTTACAGCGCAGGGATGGGGAGCTTTTTTGTTTTTTTCTCAACCGCACCACAAATAATGATGGGTAGACAAGGCCTGTCACCGCTTTTATTCAGCATGGTTTTTGCTACTGTCGCTATCGCAATGATGATCGCGGCTCGAATGATGGGGAAATTAATTCCTGTCTTGGGAAGTCTTAAAGTCATGCGAATAGCGATGGGATGTCTTATTTTAGGCGGAGTGGTGCTGATAATCAGTGAATTATTGTTTCCATCTTCGGTGCCTGGCTTTATTACGCCAATGTGGATAATAGGAGTAGGTATTGCTATGTCGGTTTCCATTGCCCCTAATGGTGCCTTACAGGGATTCGATGAGATTGCAGGAACGGTTACTGCGGTTTATTTCTGTTTAGGTGGAATAATATTAGGGATTATTGGGTCGCTCATCATCTCTATTTTCCCGGTTGGCACAAGTTGGCCGATTGTCACTTTTTGCTTCATACTCGCGGCGATTGTCATCGTGTTGTCCAGCATACTTGCGTCAGCTAATCGTATTGGCAATTAAGACCCTGTTAGCTATTTGATTTTTATCCTTGTACGCAATGGAAATATCTTTGCGTACAAGGTGTCATCGATAACTACCTGGAATGTTAATATTCCCGGATAGCTTTTTTCTATTTCCAATACACAATACTTCAAACGCCAATATTTTTCGCCGTTAGGCTTAATCAACAGATATAGTCCTCCGTTATCCGCCAGTTTGTATTCTCTTTCTCTTGATTTGGTAGTCTCGATCTACCGTGCATCGAGTGGCAGGATAATTCTCAATTTCTATTGAGTGAGAAGCAGTCTGCAAGTCCCCTAGAGTCCATTTATTTGGGTAAAACGGTTGAGCTTTCGACAAAAAAACCAGCAATATTAGGGGGTAAAGCAGAGGAAACCGAAATGACTTGATCTCTTAGCTCTGAAACCTTGCTAAAGTTGGTACTGAATAAAGGGAAGATCTCACTTTCTTCTCCGTAAACAGAGCATCAGTTCGCCACTATAGGTTATATGGGCTATTTATAGAGTGAGCCTGATAAGCTATTAATTCTTAGAACGCTGGTCTAAGTCTATGTTTTATCTGCAGAATAAGGTTGTTTTTGGATTGAACTAATCCTTTTATATCAGTGCGTTATGATGTTTTCTATAGAGTTTTTTTAAAAAAAAAGCTATAGTGAGCATAATTCACTATATAGATTAAGATTATGAATCAGTTAGCCCCTTACAATAATAAATTAAAGCAGAGTATAGATTCATTTAAGGAAAATAAATCATTTTCAAACATTGATTTAGACTCTATGGATAGTGTATTGCGAGATTTATTGTCTATTGAAGTAATGAGACAGGCAGGTGCATTCTTTACAGGGCGAAAGTTGGCAACGGAAGCAATTAGTTCGTTTCCGTTGGAAATCACATCAAAATCGGTGATTTTGGATCCTACTTGTGGTGCCGGTAATTTATTGGTTGAGTGTTCGAGAAAATTAAAAGTAGAAGAAAAACTCTCTGACACACTTAGACTATGGGGGAACATATTAAGGGGATATGATTTATATGATGAGTTTGTAGAGGCGTCGAAGCTTAGAATAATAACCGAAGCATTATCTCGAGGCGCGATAAAAGATTGTCCTCTTGATGAGGCTCTAGGGTATTTAAGGCATTTTAAAGTAAAAGATGCTATGGACGTAACAATTGATGAGTTATGTGACGTTACGCATGCAATCATGAATCCTCCATTTATAGGTTGGGATTCCCCCCAAGAAAATTATTGGAAAAAGGGGAAAGTAAACTCGGCAGGAGTTATCTTTGACCATTTTATTCGTTTACTGCCAGTTAATTGTAATATAAGTATAATTCTTCCTGATGTGTTAAGGTCAGGAAGCCGATATCATGATTTTAGAACATTTATTTCTTCAGAAATGAATGCTAAATGTCGGGTGTGGGGAAGGTTTAACGATCAAACTGATGTTGATGTATTTATTCTTTCAGGAACAAAAGGAAATTTTTATAAAAAATCAATAGGTTGGTATACTGATCTGGGTAAGTATACTAAGCTATCGGAATATTTTCATGTTCGAGTCGGCCCATTGGTTGCATATAGAGACCCTGATTCTGGGCCCAAGTATCCTTATTTTCATCCAAAAAACAGTCCTGTTTGGTGCACAATAACTGTTGCAACAGAATATCGCTGCTTTGAGGGAGTAGTACTTACACCACCTTTTATTTTAATTAAAAGGACTTCTAGTCCTTCTGACAGGTATCGTGCATCAGGAACTATTATAAATATAAATGAACCTGTGGCTGTTGAGAATCATATGATTATCTTAATGCCTAAGAGTGGGAAATTATTTGACTGTAAGAAATTGTTGAAAGTATTAAAGTTAGAACGGACTAATGATTTTTTAAATGATCGCGCTAGAATGAGGCATCTTACAGTTGGAGTGGTAAAAGATATTCCTTTATCTTGGTAGGAAATACTAACTATAGCTGCTTTAGCTATAGTTAGTATATTGTTTTTAACTCGACTTCAAAAACCCACTATTTGATGCTGTAGCTTTAATCATATTGTGA
Organism: Pectobacterium quasiaquaticum; assembly: GCF_014946775.2. Lineage (NCBI taxonomy): Bacteria > Pseudomonadati > Pseudomonadota > Gammaproteobacteria > Enterobacterales > Pectobacteriaceae > Pectobacterium > Pectobacterium quasiaquaticum. The sequence goes on from NZ_CP065177.1 coordinate 1,335,545, forward strand.
ACTGTTTGAATCATAGATAATAAATTATTTGAAATATCATCATACGCTTCTTCTAGTTCCCGTTCACTTACTTTTTCTCCGTGAGCAATTGCATTTCTATTCTTTATTAGTTTTTGGTCAATAAAGTTTTTCCTTAATTCAAACGGCGTGGTATCTAAACCCAGTTGATACATCAGATTTAAGAAAACTTGAGATTTTAAATTTGACTCTGTATCGACAACTTTATCGCAATTAACTTTAAAATTGCAATTTAGCCCAGAGGATATATATTCAAATATTTCTTTTTGTGATGTATATCTTTTAATTGAAAAACCCTCTTCGAATTTTTCATATAAACTAATGTGACAAAAATTATCCTTCATTTCTGAGTATTTTGGTGCTTTATGATTTAAAAACGTAAGGTAAATCTGTGCAGATTTTTTTACATGCCCCTCCCAGTGAGCATACATTAAAGTTATAGCGGCTCTAATTAAGGTTGATCTGATCTTATTTTTAGACTTAGATACTTGGCCTGTAATTAGCGATATCTCATGCTTTCTCCATGCAAGATCGTTATCTAGAGCCTCTTCTAGTTCGAGTAGGCTTCTAATCTTCACTTAATGAGCTCCTTCCCAATGGATATCATCGCTATCATTCTGTCTAGAGGGCGAACAGACTTATCTATCACATCCAAAAACTCTTGTGTTTGAGTCAATAATTTGCTGGCAGTATTAATCTTCTGGATGGTTTGCGTTTCATCGTGTTCGGGGTTGGCTTCAATATATAGTGACAATGCGGTGGCCAAAGCCTCGTAGACAGGAATTGAAATAGCACCTTCTAAGCGATTTTTCTGGTGGTTGAATTTTTTAAATGAATTATCCTCTAAAGCTAAATTAAATAGTTTAAATGTTTTTTCAAAAACAGCTCTTTCGTTTCCGTAATCAATAATAGGTTTTTCCTGAGAGAAAATACGACCTAATTCAGCATTAAGGTAAGGGCCAACATCTGAATGAGCTTTGCGCAGTTCTTCATCATAATGACGCTGTACAATCAGGCGAAAAGCGAGTTCTTGCGCATAGCATTCTTGTATTTGTTTACTTGATAATGGAGTTGTAATACGGAAATTATCATCTTGTGCAATAGTTTGTAGCCATTCAAATGCTTCTGCATTAAGCATCAAAAGCATACAGTTACGTACTTCTTGATCTGAAAGTTTTGAACCTCCAGTGTTCAATCGTTGAAAAAGTTCAAACTTAGTATCTCCCTCGCTTTCTCGTTTTATTATTTTTATATCAAGTTTTTCGCGTTTAAAAACGCGTTTTATTTCCATATCAACTTCACGTGCAGGGTTTTGTGGATCATCCCATACCTTCCCCTCCAATGATGGTAGGTATTTAGTAGCTCTTAACTCTAAGGGTTTTGCTAAAGAGCCATCTGTTTTTTTTAACTCTCCAAGAAAAGAAAAAATTGTTGACAATCTTTGCAAACCGTCAACAACATCCCATACTCCATCTGGGCGCTGTGAAACAAATATTGAAGGTAATGGGATACCTAACAAAATGGATTCTATAAGTTTACTTTTTTGCTCTTCACTCCACCTATAAACTCGCTGAAATTCTGGATGTATATCTAAATCGCCATCTCTGTATAAGTTGACCATTTCGCCTATCGACATAGGGTATGAATCGGTGTGTACTTGCAGTCTAGCTTTGTTTATTTCATCGATCAGAGACATTTTATATCCTTGAAAAGTAGATGATACTAATATGCTATAGGTTTTTATGATTTATAAAATACGACGTATTTTTACGAGTGGTCATACAGATAAGTGTTGTCTGACTAAACCAATTGCATCTACATCTTTTTATTATCAGCTTAAAACCACCTCTTGAAGAAGTGGTTTTAAGGCTAGGGTGTGTCCCTTAACTTAACAACCGCTTCAAAAATAACCTGATCGCCGCCAGTTTTAGCATACTCAGGTAGTTTCTGGCTGTTTTCTCCGAACGGGTAGCGATACGGCGATTTTCTTTGAGTATCGCAAAGCAACGCTCCACGACATTGCGTTTTTTGTACAGACTCGTATTGAGAGGCCGACGTCCGTCCTGACTGGCCTTCTCATTCGATTTAAACGGAATAACCGCTTTTATTCCTTTTATTTTCAAATAAATGCGAATACGTCTACTGGAGTAACCCTTATCCGCCAGTACTGCTTTCGGACGTGATTTCAGGTTCCCGCTTTTTCGGATAACCCCGACTCGGTTAAGCAAGCTTTCCGCATATCGGCTTTCGTGGGCTTGTCCACCGCTCAGGCAAAAACTCAGCGGTAATCCTGTGCCATCTGTCGCCAGATGGATTTTGGTGCCAAAGCCGCCGCGAGAGCGACCCAGCCCATGGTCCTCGTGTTCATCGGGATGTTTTTTTTCGCACCGGCCGCCGCTTTCAGGGCGCGAACGTTACTGCCATCCAGCGCGATAACATCCCAGTCAATCAGTGCTTTTTCATCCAAGAGTTGGAGTAATTTATTGAAAATACTGTTCATTACTCCGGCTTTAGACCACCGGTTAAAGCGGTTGTAAATGGTTTTCCATTGACCATAACGCTCTGGTAAATCCCGCCACGGCGCGCCGGAGCAAAGTACCCAAAATATGCCATTCATGACATGCCTGTGAGCAAAGTAAGGACGCCCGCCTCGGGAAGAGCCTCTTTCAGGCGGCAGCATAGGAGAAATCAGTGCCCATGCATCATCGGGAAAATCGTAACGAGCCAAATTGAAGCACTTTTTATGGTGAAATCATGCTCCTGATTGTACAAAAAATAGTTACGGGACACAGCTTAACTAAAATTTACGATAATGAAGTGTGGATTTCAATTATCCATATTTTTATAGAGTTGAAACGAAATCCTAAGCTAGCATTGACATTTGTCGATATCATGATCTTATGCTTTTTTTCATCGTTATGACACTCTCATTACTGTCCAATCTATCCACATGAGCAAGCTGCAATTCGTATTGCCTTGTCGTAATTCGATGGTGCGAACGCCGGTAAGCATCAGGATACGTGTAGCCAGTTGTGTGACCTTACTACCTGAGTAAGTTGATAACGCGCGTAGAAAATCCGGCAGTTCATCAGGCAACAGGTGAGGGTAGTGTGTAGCTTTTGGTGGGGGAAGGGCGCTTGCCAGTTCTGATGCTGGGTTGTTTTCCGCCCGGCCAGTGACAATCGCATAACGGAACACCTGGTTACAGGCTTGGCGGATTTTACGCAACTTGTCGAGTACGCCGCGTTTTTCCAGCTTGCGCAGTGAGGTTAGCATCTCCAGTGGTTTGATCTCAGCAATAGGGCGTTTGCCGATATCAGGGAAGATGTCGTTCTCAAAGGCTTCCATCAGGTCTTCAGCGTAACCCTTCGACCAGTTAGGGCGTTTGTATTCATGCCATTCGAGAGCAATGGCTTTGAAGGTGTTATCGATGTTGATTTTCTTAGCCTGTCTTTCGACCTGCTTTTGTTCACTAGGATCGCCACCTGAGGCGCCGATTTTTCGAGCCTCTTCCTGTTTTAATCTCGCTTCTGCCAGCGAGATATCAGGATAAACACCGATAGATAATTTTTTCTCTTTACCTGCAACGCGGTACTTCAAGCGCCAATATTTGGCTCCATTCGGCTTTATCAGAAGATAAAGGCCTGCGCCGTCAGTGAGTTTGTACTCTTTGTCTTGTGGCTTGGCGGTTTCTATCTGTCGAGCATTAAGTGGCATGGTGGGGGCCCCTAATAGTCATTGAACAAGAAGAGCCCCCATAGAGGCCCCCAACATCGACTTGATTTCCGGTATGCTGGGTTGACCTCGGTAGAGCTCAGCGACAGAAAATCCTAGTGGTATCAATGAATATAACGGGGTTTTGTTGAATTCGGTAGAGTCTGGGAGAACTTAAAATGGTACGCCCTACAGGGCTCGAACCTGTGACCTACGGCTTAGAAGGCCGTTGCTCTATCCAACTGAGCTAAGGGCGCATTTCAAAAAGAAATGGCTGTTGCGTGTTACAACAGTGGGCTGGATTATACCCACACGTCCCAGTGAGTCAACGGGTTGGCGCTGGATTTACGCTATACGGTGAATCCCTGTACAACTTTGGTGAATGTCGCTTTCTCTTTGTGTGACTTTTTGCACAATTGCGAGCCTCGTTCACATGAACTACACGTAGCAATGAAAATTTCAATTTTATCTGCTAAATGCGTTCAGTAATTCTTTTCAAGTTATGATCGGACGTATTCTGCATCCTGTGCTGTTGGTACACTATGCCTGCATTCATGGGTTTTGGATGAATGTGGGCTGCTTTCACGTGCTGGGTTTGTCGCTCGGTTATTTGTGGATCCGCTATCTTGTCGAACTTTGGAACTTTTTGATTTATGAACATTCTTTCATCCGCATTCTTGCGCGTTTGTCTGCTGGCAATGTTGATGCTGCCTGTTGGATATGCATCGGCGGCGAGTGCGGATTCTGATCCTGTCCCACAGCCTGCGCAGACCGATGCGCTCGTAAAAATTAATGTTGATGCTGAGTTGATCAAGCTGCAAAAACAGTTAGATAACATTAAGCAGCAGGTTTCAGGTATAAATAACGACAGCAAATTTGGCGCATTGAATGACACAACGCAGGAACTGATGAATAGCGCCAACGAGCTTGCTAATGCGGTGGCACCGCAGCGGGCTCAAATTCAGGCTCAGTTAGATGTATTAGGGCCCGCGCCAGAACCCGGCTCCATTATTAATGAAACCAATGAAGTGACGCGTAAGCGCAACAGCCTGAATGCGCAAAAAGCAAAAATGGACGCGCAGATTGAACAGGTTCAGGCTTTACGCACCAGCGTGGCTAATTTGTCGGCGCAAATCGTTACCTTGCGACGTAGTGCGCTAAAAACGCAGTTGGCATTGAATTCCGGCAGTATTCTGGGTGGCCGTTTCTGGGCCCCCCTTGCCACACCGTTGGCCGAGGATGTTCGTCGTCTGAATGCTTTTCAGGCGCAATTAAGCGACGCTTTTATTGTTTCTTGGGAGCCCGACTGGCGTTATGGTTCTGCATTTCTTATTCTGATTGCAATCGCTATGAGTTCGGCAGGGCGTCGGTATCTGGAGAAATGTCTCGCCTGGGCAGGAATTCACTGGCTGCCAGAAGGGCGGTTGCGGCGGAGTTTTTTAGCCACGGCGTCGGTTATCTCAACCGTGGTCACGATCGGTATTGCAGCGAATTTGATTGACTTTACCTTTACGCGTCATGCTGAGGCTTCGGAACGCGTGGTGTCATTTCTTGATGCGCTGGTGAGACAGGCAATTTTCTGCTCAATGATCGCTGGATTGGGGCGCGCATTCCTTTCGAATCAGCGCCCTTCATGGCGCTTGCCCGCGATTGCTAACCCTGTTGCAAAAGCGATGAAGCCGTTTCCCGTGGTTGCCGCTGGCATTATTCTGATCTTCGGTTTTATTGAACAAATCACGGCGACGGTAGGGACATCGGTCGCCGCAACCATTATGGTGAACGGCTTATCTGCACTGTTCCTGGCCTTTACTGCGGGGACGATAACGCTGAAAAGCGATCAGATCCGTCGGCAGATGGTGCACTCAGGGGAACAGCCGGAAGCGCGTTCGACATTATCTGGTATTATTCATCTTGCGGTATTGGCGACAGCGTTTGCTATTTTGGTGTCGCTGATCATCGGTTATATCTCACTGGCTCGCTTCCTGGCGTTCGAACTGGTGTGGATTGGTATGGTGTTCTCCTGCCTGTATTTGTTCTCAACGTTTATTACCGATATCTGCGAAAGCCTCTTTTCTCCCAACAATGCCTGCGGCAAGCGAATGAAAAATTCGCTTAATCTGGACGATCGGCATTTGGCTCAGGCCACATTGATTCTGTCGGCCGGTGGTAAAGTCCTGTTAATTTTAATGGCAGCCGTCGCCTTACTGAACGGGACGTTTGGCACCACTACTCCGCTGGAACTGGTGCAAAAAGCCGTTGAAATCTGGGGCGGAAAAGGGCTTGAAACCTTAAGTATCGTGCCAGCGCATCTGGTCAATGCTGTTCTCTTTCTGGTTGTGGGGGTTTATGTTTTACGCTCATCAAAACGCTGGCTGGAAGATGAATTCCTTCCTAAAACGACGTTAGAACGCGGAATCCGAGCGTCTCTTGTGACGCTGTTCAGCAATATCGGCTACATCCTGATTATCCTGCTGACGTTGGCGACATTAGGGATTGAATGGAACAAACTGGCATGGATTGTCAGCGCGCTGTCGGTGGGTATCGGTTTTGGTTTACAGGAGATCGTGAAGAACTTTATCTCTGGCCTGATTTTGTTGACAGAGCGCCCGGTGAAAGTAGGCGACTCGGTCAGTATCAGCGGGGTTGAAGGGGATATCCGGCGGATTAATGTGCGTGCAACGGAAATTCAGCTGGGCGATCGTTCGACGGTGATCGTGCCGAATTCCCAATTTATTTCGCAGAATGTGCGCAATATTACGATGGGGAATCCGTTTGGGGTTGCCACGCTGGCGCTGACGTTCCCGCTGGATATCGACCCTGAAGAAGTTCGGACGCTTTTGCTGGATGCTTATATCAGCCATGAGGCGATTCTGGAAACACCCGCACCGTCAGTGAAGTTCAGTCAGTTGAACCCAACGGGCATGGTGCTGAGCGTCACGGGCTATGTCAGTAGCCCGAGAATGGTATCGGAAGCGAAGAGCGATCTGCTGTTTGAGATTATCAAGCGGTTACGGGCATCAAACATTCCGCTGGCCGTACCGCAGAAGATGGTGCTGGAAAACTCAGGGCTTACGCTGCCTGATAGCATTTCGGGTGAGGATAAATAATATGCTCAGCCATCCGTTATCCGGCTGTGAACGGGTAACGGATGAACATCGAAGCCGTGCTTACAGAGCGTGAGGCGCGGCTATTCTCCCTGCTGTTTAATCATATCGAGATAAATTTCACGTAACCGCTGAGTAATTTTTCCAGGCTTGCCGTCGCCGATTGTTTTTCCATCGAGCATCACGACGGGGAGAACAAGCATGGTGGCTGAACTGACAAAAATCTCTTTGGCGTGATACGCCTCTTCCGGCGTAAAAAAGCGTTCTTCCAGCACAATGCCATCCTTTTCTGCCAGCTTGAGCAGAGACTGACGTGTAATGCCGTGCAGAATAGCGTTGCTCAGTGGGCGGGTCACAACCGTATTGTCATGCAGGACGATGTAGCAGTTGCAGGAACTGCCTTCGGTAATGAAACCTTCTTCAACAAAGAAAGCATCGTCGGCTTGGTTGGCATGGGCATACTCTTTTGCCAGGCTGGCGGCGAGCAGGCTGACGGTTTTGATGTCCCGACGCTGCCAGCGAATATCCTCGGTGGTGACAACGTGCAGGCCGGTTGTGGCCTTCGGATTGCCGACCAGCGAACGTGCCTGAGTGAATAACACCAGCGTGGATTTGACGTCGGCAGAAGGGAAATAGAAGTCACGATCGCCGGTATTGCCGCGGCTAAGTTGTAAATAGATCGCACCTTCTTTCAGATCGTTTTTATTGATCAGCTCATCGTGAATGGTTTTGAGTGCCTCAGGAGTGACGGGCAACGTGAGCGACAGCTCGCGGCAGGAGCGTTGCAGGCGAGTAATATGATCGGGGAAATCAACCAGCTTGCCATCGATGACCGCCGTCACTTCATAGACGGCATCGGCAAACAGGAAACCACGGTCAAATACAGAAATTTTTGCTTCATTTTCTTCCAGATACTGTCCATCAACATAAACAAGACGTTGCATCACAACACTCCTTAATAGTTGCTCAATGCAGGTTAACACGCGTTATCCCCACAATAATGCGTTGGGCGGTAATATTTCGCTACCGTTATAGTGCAACCCGTTAGGGCGATCGCGCTGCAAGAGCAGCGGGCCATCCAAATCGACCACGGCGGCACCTTGTGCCACGACAAATGCAGGTGCCATCGAGAGCGATGTACTCACCATGCAGCCGACCATAATTTTTAAACTTTGTTCCTGCGCATATTGTCGCAGACGCAGGGCTTCCGTTAGCCCGCCGGTTTTATCCAGCTTGATGTTGATCATGTCATAGCGACCGACCAGAGCGGCCAGCGACTGACTGTCATGGCAGGATTCGTCGGCACAGACAGGAATCGGGCGGGGCAAGTCTGCCAGCACATCATCTTTGCCTGCTGGGAAAGGTTGTTCGATCATCGTTACGCCAAACGCGGCGAGTTTAGGAACCAGTGCCAGATAGCGCTCGATATCCCATCCTTCATTGGCGTCCACAATCAGACGTGACAATGGCGCGCCTTCGCGCACGGCAGCAACTCTGGCCAGATCGTCTGCATCAGCCAGCTTTAGTTTGAGAAGAGGGCGAGTAGCATGATGTATTGCGGCGTGGCGCATACGGTCTGGCGTATCCAGAGATAGCGTATAGGCCGTCTCCAACGCCGTAGGCGAAGGGAGATTCAAACGCTGCCAAATGCGCTGTTGGTGCTGTTTGCAGTCCAGATCCCAGAATGCGCAATCGAGCGCATTGCGCGCTGCGCCTGCAGGCAAGATGGTTTGCAGCGTCTCCCGATCTAAACCGTTACGGATGTCGCTGTGCAGTGAGGCAATCTGTGCCATCACGCTGTCGAGGGATTCGCCGTAGCGTGAATAAGGAACGCATTCGCCGTAGCCTGTCACGTTGCCGTACTGGAGTGCCACCACAACGATATCAGCCTGACGTTTGCTGCCGCGTGAAATGGTAAATGCGCCTTCTATTGGCCAACTCTCGGTGAAATATCGCATCTCAGTCATAAGCTAATTCTCGGATTAACTATCTTGTGCCTCACTGGCATCAGTGCCTTATTTACAAGGCCTGAGCGGGTCATAAAGTGTAATGCTTCTTTCGGTGCGTATTCTCCATTTTTCGCGATCTTAGCCAGAAATAGGTGAGGCTTAATTCCGAGCTGGAAAAATTTATGAGCACGGTATCGACAGGGCGAATTATCTGAGATAGCTTGAATAAGCTCATCACGCTTCAGGTCGCCTGTACCCCTGTGGTTAACGAAAGTTGTGGTTAACGAAAGCTGTCGTCAACAAAACGGGTTCCTGCGATTTGAATGATGTTGAGTAGAGTGCCTCTACAGGCACTGCGTCGCTCGGACGGTCCGGGCGCTCACGTTAATTCGAGGATGTTATGGCTGATTCACCTTCTACGCGCCGTTTTACGCGCATCGATCGTCTTCCCCCGTATGTGTTTAATATTACTGCTGAATTAAAAATGGCTGCGCGTCGTCGCGGCGAAGATATTATTGATTTCAGCATGGGTAACCCTGACGGCCCGACACCTCCTCATATCGTGGAAAAACTCTGTACGGTTGCACAACGCGAAGATACTCACGGATATTCGACATCCCGAGGCATTCCGCGCTTACGCCGTGCGATCTCCCGCTGGTACGCCGATCGTTATGAAGTTGATATCGATCCTGAAAGCGAAGCTATCGTCACGATTGGTTCCAAAGAGGGGCTGGCGCACCTGATGCTGGCAACGTTGGATCATGGCGATACGGTACTGGTGCCTAACCCCAGCTACCCGATTCACATTTATGGTGCGGTGATTGCTGGGGCGCAGGTGCGTTCTGTGCCGCTGGTAGAAGGCGTCGATTTCTTCAATGAATTAGAGCGCGCTATCCGCGAGAGTATCCCGAAGCCGAAAATGATGATTCTCGGTTTTCCGTCGAACCCGACAGCGCAGTGTGTCGAGCTGGATTTCTTTGAACGCGTTGTGGCGTTGGCGAAACAGTACGGCGTGTTGGTGATCCACGATCTGGCTTATGCCGATATCGTGTATGACGGCTGGAAAGCGCCGTCGATCATGCAGGTTCCCGGCGCGAAGGACATCGCGGTAGAGTTCTTCACCCTATCAAAAAGCTACAATATGGCGGGCTGGCGCATCGGCTTTATGGTCGGCAACCCAGAGTTGGTTAACGCGTTGGCGCGGATTAAGAGCTACCACGATTACGGCACGTTTACGCCGTTGCAGGTGGCAGCGATTGCTGCGCTGGAAGGCGATCAGCAATGTGTACGGGATATTGCCGAGCAGTATCGCCAGCGCCGTAACGTTTTGGTACGTGGTTTGCACGAGGCTGGCTGGATGGTTGATGAGCCGAAAGCGTCAATGTACGTCTGGGCGAAAATTCCTGAAGCCTATGCGCATATGGGGTCGTTGGAGTTTGCCAAGCGACTGCTGTCGGAAGCGAAGGTTTGCGTCTCCCCCGGTATTGGCTTTGGCGATTATGGCGATACCCATGTTCGGTTCGCCTTAATTGAGAATCAGGATCGTATTCGGCAAGCGGTGCGCGGTATTAAAGCTATGTTCCGTGCTGACGGTCTCTTACCGACCACCAAATCCTTATCCGGCAAGGGTACGGCTGCCTGACGGTGATTTCTTGATAACTGCGGCTCCCGGCTGACTGGGAGCTCATAAACATGCCGTGACAGCAGCTTATCATTTGCTAGAATGCCTACCGTTAATCTCAATCAGGATGAGTTTGTCATGTCATTATCTCTGTCTAAAATTTCTGCATTAACGCTGCTTTGCGTCACGCTGGCCGGGTGCCAACAAACAGGAACGTCTGCCCAAAAAGGAACGGTGGCTGGTCAGTCTTCTGCGGTAACGGTTTCTCCTAACGATCAAATGAATCAACTGGCGTCGCTGGTTGCTGCCACCCGCTATCTCAAATTGAAGTGTAACCGCAGCGATCTGCCCGATGATGCGACGATTGCTAATGTCGCATTGGCTGTAGCGAAACAACGAGGCTGGAATATCGCGAGCTATCAGGCTTTACCGCAGCGCAGTGAAAGCCTGTATCAAGGGTTATTGAAAGACAGTACGCCAAAAGAGGCGCAGTGTTCGGAATTTAACCGTACGCTGACGCCATTTATTGACGCCATTCGCAGCCGGGGCTAAGGTGTAGCGTTTCCACTTTCATCGTCGGCGGAACGTTCATTCTCGTTGAATTTTCCGCCCGGCCAATCTTCCAGTGCTTCTAGAATAAACACCTCACCCTCTACGCTGAAAATGGACATATCCTGCTGGACCTGCTCTAGGGTCAGTCCTTCTACTGGCGAATCCCCTTCACGGAATTGCAGACCGTTGAGCGTGATGCTGCGCTTTGCTTCATCCGACGTATAGACGTGCGCGCTGTAGGTCAGCGGTGGAATCTCACCATGGCTGACGGCGGGTAACGGCAGTGTGGTCCTTTTCTCTGTGGGAACAGGTGTATCGGTATGGGGCGCTTCTTGATGAGGCGGAATCGCAGGAACCGTTGGCGTTTGTTCCTCTGCCGTAGGCAAGGTAGCCGCTTGAGCCGCTAAAGTGGTTGTCGGAGACGTGAGGCTCCCCCATCGCTGGTGGCTGAACCAGCCGAGTGTGATAAACAGTAGAGCATAAATAACCATCAGATAACCGGGCATCGGGTATCTGGCAAGCAGCGCTGGCTGTGGGGGTGTCGGTGCGTCCGGTGCGTTATCCACGCGCTCATCCTTAATTATTTAGGGGGGCTTAGGTCGTGTAGCATCCATCATAAACCAAAGTCGGGTGGCTAGGATGGTGCCATCTGCCTTATTTTGCAAAAAATAGAAAGAGCCAGAAAACTGATTCTTTCGGTTATGTGACAGTTCCTCCATTTTGATTAAAAACTATTACAGTCAAAATAATCACAGATGGAATCTTGATGCGAGTCGCAAAAAAAACGTGTGAATTTGCTTTAATGAAACCATGTTTTACCATTGTAGGTATTGCGTTTCTTTTTGGTGCTCGATAATCAATCATTGTGGGGGGCATCATCATTTAATGAACAGTCCCGAGCGTTAAATAAGCAGTACTATTATGTGGTTTTTACTACAGATAGTGCCCTGCTTTTTTATCAATAAGGGACGAGCCAATCTGCCACGACATTAAAAATAAAAGTACTTTTAAAGTATGCGATTAATATTGCAGGGTTTTGTGCGGATTTATTTTTCTATTTTAATAATTAAGAAATACTAAGGGATAACATGTTTAGAACGGTTATTAGTACTGGTCGTTTACGCACCTGTGCGGTAGCTATCGCCCTTTCCGGATTCGTGCTTTCTGGGTGTGATAATAGCCAGCAGCCAGTGGAAGAAACAGCTCCGCCAGATTTGCAGGTGAAAACAGCACCGTTTGGCTGGGCTGCGCAATATCAGAATACGGATGGTAAATTTTATGCGACAACAGGGGGCGAGGGCGCGCATGAAAATAGCATTTATGTCGTCACTAATCGTCAGGAATTAAAAGACGCATTAAATAATATCCGCAGCCCTCGTTATATTGCCGGTGATGCCGATGCGGAATTGAAGGCAAAGTTAGAACCCAAGATTATCTACTGGCAAGGGACTATCCGTGGCGATGATTTAGGCAATGGACGCTATGCCAATGCTGAGGATTATAAAACCAAACCGAATAAAACGACATTTGATTTTGATTTATATGTCAAAGCGTTCGATCAGGATTACATGGCGCAGTTGAAAGCGACGGCGGATGCCGGTGGAAGCGATGCAGCGACGGCCAGTACACAGCTTAACCTGTTGAAAAAACAGAATGGTCAACGTTCGCAGTATGCCAACAACCAGAAGGCGCAGATTCAATTTCAGGTACCGCCAAATACCACGATTTTAGGTGTGGGTAGCGAAGCAAAATTGGTGGAAGGCTATTTATCCCTCAATACCCTGAGCCACACGTTCGGCAAAACGGATAACAGCAACATCATTATCCGTAATATTACGTTTCAGGCACCGCGTGACTTTGCCCCAGCCTGGGATGCGGGCGACGGTGATAAAGGTAACTGGAATGCGCGTTATGATTCCGTGTCGATTAATGCCAGTAAAAATGTCTGGATCGATCACTGCACGTTTACGGACGGTGACTATCCAGATCATTTAGAACCAGTGTTATTTGGCAAGCCTATCCAGCGCCACGACGGCTTACTGGATATCGAAGACGGTGCTGACTACCTGACGATTTCCTACAACATTTTCTCCCAACATGACAAAACGGTATTAATTGGCTCTGGCGATGGTGATAAGGGGGAATACCGAATCACTTTTGAAGGCAATTTATGGGACAACAGCGTGCAGCGTTCGCCGCGTGTACGGTTTGGTCAGGTGCATTTGCTGAATAACTACCATCGTGGGGCAACGGATACGAATTACCCCATTCTGTATGCCATTGGAATGGGCTTCGATTCATCCATTCTTTCCGAAAGTAACGTCTTTAATTTCCAGGGCGGCGGGGCGGATGAAACTCTGAGCATCGGTGCCTACAAGGGAAGCAAATTTAAAGACAACGGCTCTTGGTTCAATGGCAATCCGGCAAGCAATTTGAATCAAATCGCAGTAGATAAATGTGTCGCATTGCAAGAAGCCGAGAAGGCCACAGCTACAAACTCTGGGAAAGCCGTACCAGCGTGGGCGCTGGAAACCTGCACCAATGAACTGGAATGGAGCCCGCCTTATGCGTATAGCGCAGGGAAATCCATTGCTGCCGTTGAGAAATACGTCCTGGAGAATGCCGGCGCGGGGAAACTGGATATTGCTCTGCCGTAGATCGTCTGATTCAACCCGTTATTTTTTTATTTGATTTTTATCTGTAAACCCTCTGCCGATGTGTTTCGCCTTGTGGCAAGGCTCCTGCCACGGGGGAAATTCATCGAGCGAAATAAAATAATAGTAAAAATACAGGAAATGCTATGACTGACTTTTTACCTCGTACTCGTCTTACGCTCTGCGCGACATTAGTCCTGAGCGGCCTGATTGCCGGATGCAGCGATAATGACTCAACGCCCGATGTTGGTGTTGATCGTTCCGCCGCACCACAAAATCTTAAAGTGCCGACGTTGGCTTATGATGACAGTAGCGTGGTACTTGCCTGGGAAAAACCAACCCAACCTGCTGCTGGCATTAAGGATTACCGCGTCTACATGAATGGAACCTTACTGGGTGGAACCATTGATAACCAGAACACCCACTCGCCAGCCAAGCCCTATATCGATAACTTCTACAATTCGATTGATACCGATAACTGGCATGTCCGCGTCAGTTTCCATAATTTCAAGGTGGCTAATCTGTCGCCGGAAACGGAATACCGCTTCACGGTGCGTGCGCTTTATGACGACGGCAAAGAATCCGTTGATAGCGAAACCGTCGTGCAGAAAACGACGGCGACGCCAGCTTCACTGAATGTGACCAACTACGGTGCGAAAGGCGATGGCTTAACCAACGACACGGTGGCGATTCAGAAGGCGATTGATGACTGTACGCCAGCAGCGTACCCGAAAGGGTGTAAAGTCGTGGTTGACGGTGGAACGTTTAAAACGGGGGCGCTGTTCCTGCACAGCGATATGACGTTTGAAGTCGCGAAAGGCGCCATATTGCTGGGGTCAGCAAGCGGTGACGATTATCCGCTCGCCCGCGGCTACTATCTCTACCCTTACAGCTCACCTAAGTTGCCGAAGCGTCCGCCTTCTCTGATTAACGTACTGGAAGCGGACGATCAGGGCAGTAGCCATGCAGGCACCTTTAAAAATATTCGTATCGTCGGGCAAGGCACGATTGATGGCAACGGCTGGATGCGTGGCATTAAAGCCAGCGATACAAACATTACTGAAATTGATGAATTAAAGAATGAATTGCCGCTCTACCGTGCGAGCAAAGCAGCTAATGTCAGCAGTGACGGTATTCTGGCAAAAGACCAAACGGCAAAAGCCGTTGCTGAAGGAATGCTACTGGATGAGGCGTACAAAAACCGACGCTCCAGCCTGATGACGCTGCGTGGTGTGAGCAACATGTACTTGGAGGGGCTGACGATTCTGAACCCAGCTTACCACGGTGTGATGGTGCTGGAATCCGAGAATGTGGCAATGAATGCGCTGGTACACACGACGTATGATGCCAATAATGCGGATGGTATTGAATTCGGTAACAGCCAGAACGTCATGGTATTCAATAACTTTTTTGACACAGGTGATGACAGCGTAAACTTTGCAGCGGGATACGGTGCCGAAGTGGCAACGCTGGGGCAAAAAGCGCAGAGCGGTGCCTGGATCTTCAATAACTACTTCCGCCGTGGGCATGGTGCGGTGGTAACGGGTAGCCACACGGGTGCCTGGATTGAAAAAATTGTTGCTGAAGATAACGTAATGAATAAGACGGATGTTGGCCTGCGCATGAAGAGTCGACCCTATTATGGGGGTGGCTCGCGTGACGTGGTATTCCGTAATAACGCGATGCGTGATATTGTCAACGAGCCGTTTGTGTTCACGATTAAATATAAAGCGGACGTGAACGATACCCAGCCAGCGGCAGAACCCGCGCAGTTCCGTGATGTAACTGTTTCTAACGTGACAGTTGATGGTTCACCGAAGAAAAACAGCATCATGGTCGATGGGATGACCGTGGCTGAAATGGCTGATGCATATAAGTTCTCTTTTGGACGTGATGCCTATCACCAAGGCTTACATTTTGAGAATGTAAAATTCAAAAATGTAAAAGCTACTGACATCACATTCCTGAAGAACAGTGAATTTAAAAATGTCATTTTTGAGAATGTACCGGGAGCCTGGAATTTCGGTCATATTGAAAATATCAGGCTCGAAGACCGTGTAAATAATGATGCCGCGCTGACGACCAGCGGTGATGAGACCATCACCCGGGAAGCCGCAACGGAATAAGGCATTTTCCCCACGCTAATCGGCGTGGGGAGTATTATGGATGATTACCTATGGCTCGATTGCAAGTTTTCAAAGATTCGTCTTTTAATTCGTTGGTTGCCACTTTTCGGTCACTGCCTGCTCCACTGATCCGACGTATCGTATTGGGGCTGATTTTGTTGCTGATTTGTCAGCAGTTGGCCGTATTGACATGGCGCTTTATCCTACCTGAAGACTCACGCTTTGCTGGCGTGTCGGTTGCGCCTGCCCAAGCGAAAGAAAAACCCACTACGCTTGGTGATTTTACCTTATTTGGCCATGCCCCCGATGACGATGCCTCTGTGGTTAACGACGCTGCATTATCCGGCGATATTCCGCTGACCTCGTTAAACATCAGCTTGACTGGGGTGTTGGCGAGTGGCGATGCCAAGCGGTCGATTGCCATTATCGCTAAAGATAGTCAGCAATACAGTCGCAACGTCGGCGATGCCATTCCAGGCTATGAAGCTAAAATTGTGACTATCTCTGCCGATCGTGTCGTGCTCCAGTATCAGGGGCGCTACGAGGCATTGCATTTGTATCAGGAAGACTTATCTCAGGAAAGAAAAGCGACTGATACGCCGTCGTCTTCTGGCGCATTTAATCAGGTGAAAGATGAGATACAAAAAGATCCCTTCTCGGCGCAGGACTACCTGACTATTTCTCCCGTCACCGAAGAAGAAGTCCTGAAAGGATATCAGTTAAACCCCGGCAAAAATCCCGATCTTTTCTACCGCGCAGGCTTGCAGGATAACGATCTCGCTGTGTCATTAAACGGCATGGATTTACGCGATGCGGATCAGGCACAGCAGGCGATGGCGCAACTGGCAGGGATGAGCAAATTTAATTTGACCGTCGTACGTGATGGTCAACAGCAGGATATATATCTGGCACTGGATGGAGACCACTAATTTGTTTAGCAAGGGACAGGGATTTTTTAAGCGTCAGGTTTTTTCGAAGAATAAAAACCAGTGGCTTGATCATTTACGCCGCAAGAGCATGTTGTTGCTCAGCGGGAGTGTTTTGCTGATGGCGTCATCATTGGCGTGGAGCGCCGAATTTTCCGCCAGTTTTAAAGGCACGGATATTCAGGAGTTTATTAATACCGTCAGTAAGAATCTGAATAAGACGGTTATTATCGATCCGTCGGTCAGCGGAACGATTACCGTACGCAGTTATGACATGATGAACGAAGAACAGTATTACCAGTTCTTCCTAAGCGTGCTGG
This sequence comes from Pectobacterium quasiaquaticum, assembly GCF_014946775.2. Taxonomy (NCBI): domain Bacteria; kingdom Pseudomonadati; phylum Pseudomonadota; class Gammaproteobacteria; order Enterobacterales; family Pectobacteriaceae; genus Pectobacterium; species Pectobacterium quasiaquaticum. Next base: position 1,352,529 of record NZ_CP065177.1, read on the forward strand.
ATGTCTATGGATTTACTGTGATTCCGATGGATAACCACGTCCTGAAAATTATTCGCTCGAAGGATGCGAAATCGACGTCTATGCCGCTGGCCACTGATGAACAGCCTGGTATTGGCGATGAAGTGGTGACGCGTGTTGTACCCGTCAACAACGTCGCCGCACGTGATTTGGCACCGCTGCTGCGCCAGTTGAATGACAACGCCGGTGCCGGGAGTGTGGTGCATTACGAACCGTCGAACGTGTTGCTGATGACCGGCCGCGCGGGGGTGATCCAACGGCTGATGACGATTGTCGAACGGGTTGATCAGACGGGCGATCGGAATGTGACCAGCATACCGCTGTCTTATGCTTCCTCAACGGAAGTGGTTAAGATGGTGAATGAATTGAACAAGATGGATGAGAAATCCGCTTTGCCCGGCATGTTGACTGCCAACGTGGTGGCTGACGAGCGAACCAACTCGGTGCTGGTGCGCGGCGAGCCGAATTCACGCCAGCGTGTGATTGATATGATCAAACAGCTCGATCGTCAGCAGGCGGTGCAGGGCAACACCAAAGTTATCTACCTCAAATACGCCAAGGCTGCCGATCTGGTCGAAGTGCTCACCGGTGTCGGCGACAGTATCCAAACCGATCAGCAAAATGCGTTGCCTGCTCTGCGTAAAGACATCTCGATTAAGGCACATGAGCAAACCAACTCCCTGATTGTGAATGCGGCACCGGACATCATGCGCGATCTGGAACAGGTGATTGCCCAGTTGGATATCCGCCGTCCACAGGTCTTGGTCGAAGCGATTATCGCGGAAGTACAAGATGCTGATGGGATGAATCTCGGTGTGCAGTGGGCCAATAAAAATGCAGGGGTAACACAGTTCACCAATACAGGATTACCGATCACGACAATGATGGCGGGAGCAGATCAGTACCGACGTAATGGTACGCCTGGTACGGCAGCAACAAATGCGCTTGGTAGCTTCAACGGGATTGCCGCAGGTTTCTATCAGGGTAACTGGAGCATGCTGATGACCGCGCTGTCCAGCAACAGTAAGAACGACATTCTGGCGACGCCCAGCATCGTGACGCTGGATAATATGGAAGCAACGTTTAACGTTGGTCAGGAAGTGCCCGTATTGGCGGGTTCGCAGACGACATCCGGCGATAACGTTTTCCAAACGGTGGAACGTAAAACGGTCGGTATCAAGCTGAAGGTGAAACCTCAAATCAACGAAGGTGACTCCGTTCTGCTAGAAATTGAGCAGGAAGTCTCCAGCGTGGCAGATGCGGCCTCCAGCAGCAGCACAGAATTGGGGGCAACATTCAATACGCGTACCGTCAATAACGCGGTGTTGGTCAGCAGCGGCGAAACCGTGGTAGTGGGTGGCTTGCTGGATAAAAGTACCAATGAGTCGGCAAGTAAAGTGCCTTTGTTGGGCGATATTCCTGTGCTGGGACACCTGTTCCGTTCCAACAGTCAGGAAACGAAAAAGCGTAACCTGATGCTGTTTATCCGTCCTTCCATTATTCGCGATCGCAGCCAATACCAGAGTGCCTCTGCTGGTAAGTATCATTCGTTCAATGCTGAAGAAGAGAAACAGCGAAATGTGAACGGCAGCGAAGGAGGGCTTTTGAATAACGACTTACTGCGCTTGCCGGAAGGCGGAAACGCCTACACGTTCCGTCAGGTGCAGTCCTCCATAGTGGCGTTTTATCCGGCGGGCGGGAAATGAGTGACGTTGCCTCCCAGATGATAGAACTACGCCCCATACTCCCTTTTGCCTATGCGCGATCGCAGCAAATTCTGCTGTTGCAGAGGGAAAATGATGCGAGCCTGCAGACGATTTGCGTCGCGCAAACGCCGCCAGCCGCTTTGCTGGAAGCCCGTCGGATTGCGGGCTGTTCGCTCAAGATTGAGCGCGTTACGGATGAAGAATTTGAGCGGCAATTAGTCATTAGCTATCAGCGCGACTCGGAAGAGGCACGTCGTATGATGGAGGACATCGGTAATGAGATGGACTTCTATACGCTGGTGGAGGAATTGCCAGACAGCGACGATCTGCTTGATGCCGACGACGATGCGCCGATTATCCGCCTCATCAACGCCATGTTGACCGAAGCGATTAAAAATAAAGCGTCAGATATTCATATCGAAACCTATGAGCGTTATTTGCTGATCCGCTTCCGCGTTGACGGCGTATTGCGTGAAATTTTGCGTCCACAGCGTAAGCTGGCTTCGCTGCTGGTGTCGCGTATCAAAGTGATGGCAAAGCTGGATATTGCCGAAAAGCGTGTCCCGCAGGATGGACGTATGGCGCTGCGAGTGGGGGGGCGGGCGATTGACGTTCGTGTCTCCACGCTGCCGTCGAACTACGGTGAGCGCGTCGTGCTGCGTTTGCTGGATAAAAACAGCGTTAAGCTCGATCTTGAACTACTGGGGATGTCGGAACGCAATCGACAACTGCTGGACAGCCTGATCCATCGTCCCCATGGGATTATTCTGGTGACCGGCCCGACAGGATCGGGGAAGAGTACCACGCTTTACGCCGCGCTCAGCCGCCTGAATGCCTCGGAACGTAACATCATGACGGTGGAAGATCCCATCGAGTATGAACTGGAAGGTATCGGGCAAACGCAGGTCAATGCCAAGGTCGATATGACGTTTGCCCGCGGGCTACGTGCCATTCTGCGTCAGGATCCGGACGTCGTGCTGGTGGGGGAAATTCGTGATGGTGAAACGGCACAGATTGCCGTGCAGGCCTCGCTGACCGGTCACCTCGTGTTATCCACGCTGCATACCAATAGTGCGCTGGGTGCACTGTCCCGTTTGCAGGATATGGGCGTCGAGCCATTCCTGCTGTCAACTTCTCTGCTGGGCGTACTCGCGCAGCGTCTGGTCAGGACGCTGTGTTCTGACTGTAGTCAACCGCAGCCGGTCGATCCGGTTCAGGCTGAACAGATGGGGATCGCGCCTGGTACGCTACTGCATAATCCCGTTGGCTGTCCGCAGTGTAGCTTTACTGGCTACCGGGGACGTATCGGCATTCATGAGTTGGTGCTGATCAATGACGACGTCCGCGCTGCGATCCATCGCAGTGACGGTGAAATGGCGATTGCGCAGATTTTGGGGAGGAGTCGAACCACCATCCGTCAGGACGGGTTGGACAAGGTACTGGCGGGGCTCACAACTTGGGAAGAAGTGATCCGCGTAACCAAAGAGGAATGATATGGCACAGTACCACTATCAGGCGCTGGATGCGCAGGGGAAAAAATGCCGTGGCGCTCAGGAGGCCGACTCTGCCAGACAGGCGCGTCAGCTATTGCGGGAGCGTGGGCTGGTGCCACTGTCGGTTGATGAAAACCGAGGCGACCAGCAAAAATCCGGTTCTACAGGATTCTCCCTCCGTCGCAAAATTCGGATCAGCACCTCAGATTTGGCGCTACTGACTCGCCAGTTGGCCACGCTGGTGGCCGCGTCGTTGCCGCTGGAAGAAGCGCTGGATGCGGTGGCGAAACAGAGCGAAAAGCCACAGCTGAGCCAACTGATGGCGGCGGTGCGCAGCAAAGTCATGGAAGGTCACTCGCTGGCCGATGCCATGAAATGCTTCCCCAGCAGCTTTGAACGGCTGTATTGCGCGATGGTCGCCGCAGGCGAGACGTCCGGTCATCTTGATGCCGTGTTGAACCGGTTAGCGGACTACACCGAACAGCGCCAGCAGATGCGCAGCCGCATCCAGCAGGCAATGATTTATCCGTGTGTGTTAACCGTGGTTGCGATTGCGGTGGTCAGCATTTTGCTGTCCGTCGTGGTGCCGAAAGTCGTTGAGCAATTTATTCATATGAAGCAGGCGCTGCCGCTTTCAACCCGCGTTTTGATGGGGATGAGCGATGCCGTACGCACGTTTGGGCCGTGGATGCTACTGGCATTGCTGGCTGGGTTTATGGCATTCCGAGTGATGCTGCGGCAGGAAAAGCGGCGCATCAGTTTTCATCGCCGCTTGCTGCATTTACCGCTGATCGGCCGCATAGCGCGCGGCTTAAATACGGCACGCTACGCGCGGACGCTCAGTATTCTTAACGCCAGTGCGGTGCCGCTGTTACAGGCGATGCGCATTAGCGGCGATGTGATGAGCAATGACTATGCCCGCCATCGGCTTTCTCTAGCGACGGATGCGGTGCGAGAGGGGGTTAGCCTGCACAAAGCGCTGGAACAGACGGCGCTCTTTCCCCCCATGATGCGCCATATGATCGCTAGCGGTGAACGCAGCGGTGAGTTGGACAGCATGCTGGAGCGGGCGGCGGATAATCAGGATCGGGAATTCAGTTCGCAGATGACGCTGGCGCTGGGGCTATTTGAGCCTCTGTTAGTGGTCAGCATGGCGGCGGTGGTGTTGTTTATCGTACTCGCGATTTTACAACCGATTCTGCAACTGAATACGTTAATGAGTTCGTAAGAGAACCAACAATTGAATGAGGAAAAGTAAGGATGCAACAGTCTCAGCGTGGTTATGGTCAGCGTAGTTGTGGTCAGCGTGGTTTTACCCTGTTGGAAATTATGGTGGTCATCGTCATTCTCGGCGTACTGGCGAGCTTGGTCGTGCCTAATCTGATGGGAAATAAGGAAAAGGCGGATCGGCAAAAAGCCGTCAGCGATATTGTGTCTCTGGAAAGCGCACTCGACATGTACAAGCTGGATAACAACCGCTATCCGTCCACAGAGCAGGGACTGAAGGCGCTGGTGACGAAGCCGACGGTACAACCGGAACCGCGTAACTACCCAGCCGATGGCTATATTCGTCGCCTGCCGCAGGATCCGTGGGGTACGGACTATCAACTGCTAAACCCCGGCCAGCACGGTAAACTGGATATCTTCTCTCTGGGGCCTGATGGTATGCCGGGAACGGAAGATGACATCGGTAACTGGAATCTTGATAAGAAATAAATGCATGCGGTGCTCTGCCTGTCTTTATTGATGACGGCTGTGGATGACTGTTGTGGGTAGTTGATATCAATGGCGGCGGGAAAAGGACGGCAAAAGCGCAATGAAGCGATCAACGAGGAAGCAGCAGGGGTTCACCCTGCTGGAAATGATGCTGGTCGTGTTACTGGCGGGCATCGCAGCTAGCATGGTCGTCATGGCGTTTCCTCCCGAGCGCCAGAATGACAGCGCCTGGCAGTTGGCTCGTTTTCAGGCGCAGCTAGAGTTTGCCGCTGAAAGCAGCCAGGTGAACGAATACATGCTGGGTGTTCGTATCTATTCCGATCGCTGGCAGTTTTATCAACTCCAGCGACCCGCTGCATCGGAAGGGACGCCGATCCCGAGTGGCGATCGCTGGCAGGGCTACAAGTGGCAGCCGTGGCAACCGCATCGGGTGAGCGCATCGGCGTCGCTGCCCGAGGCATTACGACTTGAGCTACTGCAAGCCGATGGGAAAAAAGTGGATAAAACGCAGAGCGGTGACGATCCGGATATCCTGATTTTGCCCGGTGGCGAAATCACGCCTTTCCGTCTGCTCGTTAAATCTGAAAACAAAGCGCTCTCGAATTGGCTCCAGGTGGATAACACCGGACGATTTGTGACGTCGATGAGTCAGGGTAAGAAACGATGAGACGACAGAAAGGGATGACGCTGGTGGAGGTGCTGGTCGCGCTGAGTGTTTTTGCGCTGGCAGGTATTGCCGTTTTGCAAACGACAGCCAGACAGGCAAGCAGCCTGAGCCGGCTGGAAGAGAAGACGTTTGCAGGCTGGGTGGCGGAAAACCAGCAGGTTCAACTGCGACTGGAACAACGCTGGCCGGAAGCGTCGTGGGTGAGAGGCGAGACGCAGTTCGCTGGCCTGCGCTGGCATTGGCGTTGGCAGGGCGTAGAGACCGGTGACCCTCAGACCAAAGCGCTGGATGTGGAAGTGCGACGTAATAAAGACGCCTTTGCCGCCGATGCTTCCCTGCGCACCTATGTGGTGAAACAATAATGTTTAGTAAAACAAGGATGTGTAGCCAAATACGAAGGGGGCGAGAGCCCGCGCGACAGAAGCGCCAGCGGGGGTTTACGTTGCTGGAGATGATTCTAGCGATCGCTATTTTTGCGGCGCTGAGCCTCAGCGCGTTTCAGGTGCTGAACGGCGTGATGCGTAATGATGACATTTCGCAGCGTAAAGCCGAGCGTCTGGCTGAAATACAGCGCGCATTTTCACAAATGGACAACGATTTCTCCCAGATGATCGCTCGTGGCAGCAGAGGAAGTACCTCAATGTTTTACGCTGGTCGCGATCAATTAAAAAGTGATGACTGGGGCGTTAGCTTTATGCGCAATGGGTGGCAGAACCCGTTTGGCATTCTGCCTCGCTCTGAACTTCAGCCCGTGGCCTATCGGTTGCGGGAACACACGCTGGAACGGTTAACGCATGTGACTCCCGACCCAATTGAAGGTCTTGAACCTGGCGTAAAGCCGCTTCTCACACAGGTTGACGGTTTCCGCCTGCGCTTTTTCAGCAATAAAACCTGGCGCGATCGCTGGGACAACAGTACGCAATTGCCACAAGGGATTGAAGTGGTGCTGACCTTAAGGGATTACGGCGAGATGTCGCGTATATTTTTGATTACCACTGGGCCGGTTAAATGAGGTCGCGTCAGCGCGGTGCGGCGCTGCTGGTGGTGCTCCTTATTCTGGCATTAATGGTGACGATTGCCGCAGTGATTACGGAGCGTACAGGCAAAGCGTTTTTGCGCACCGAAAGTCATTTGAGCCGTCAGCAGGCGAAATGGTACGCATTAGGCGCGGAAACGCTAAGTGGGCAGATATTACAGCGCGATGCGCGGAGTATGCCGGGGCGCACGTTTGCTGGACAGAACTGGTCGCAGCCGGAGCAGCGTTTTCCCGTGGACGGTGGCGAAATCACTGGCCAGATTAGCGATGCGCGTACCTGCTTTAATGTGAATGCGATCAACCAAGGTGTAGATAACGAAAGTACGCTGGTGAAAACGCCTTATCCGGCGCAGGTTTTCCGTTTGCTATTGAAAAATCTGGGTGAGGAAACGGATCGTGCAGAAAAAATTACCGCGGCGGTGCGTGACTGGATTGATGCAGATAACTATCCGTCGGCGAACGGTGCGGAAGACGATGTCTATGCCACGCTGCCGGTGCCTTATCGTACGGCCAATCAGAGAATGAGTGAGATCAGCGAATTGCGTTCAGTGTATGGCATTGACAGCGATCTCTATCGTCGACTATTGCCCTACGTCTGTGCGCTGCCGGTGGATGCGATGTCCATTAATATCAACACGCTAACCGAATTTGATGCCCCGCTGTTGTCCGCTGTGTTCCTGAACGAAATGACGATGTCGCAGGCAAAAGCGCTGGTGCAGCAGCGGCCACGTATGGGGTGGGCAAGTATTGAAGTTCTGCAACAAACTGGGCTATTGCCCCCGAATAGTAAAAATACCGCGCAGCGAGTGCTGGCAGTAAAAAGTGAATGGTTTTTTGTAAAACTCCAGGTGCGTGTCGGCGACAGCGATTTCCATCAACGTAGCTTGCTTCATCTGAGTGGACAAAAGATAGAGGTCGTGCAGCGGCAATATGGAGGATATAGGACGGTGAATCCATGAAAATAGCGGGAAGATGGAAGCGAAAAGCCGCAAAAAAACCATTAAATCGAGGCGCGGTCGTTCGACATCCGTGCCTCATTGTTCGTCTTCCGGTGGAAGAGCAGGGAGAGATCGAATGGCAGGTGCGTTCATCTAATGGGGAAAGTTTACTGAGTCAGGGTTGCGGTAGCATCGAACAGGTTCGTCAGGCGCTGGTAGCTTATCCGTCTGTGGTATTTACCCGCATTCTGGTTCCGGCCACTGACGTAACGTTCTATACCCTGACGTTGCCCCGACAGGCCCGGCGTCAGCTGACGCAAGTCGTGCCGTTTATGCTGGAAGACCAACTAGCGACGGAAATTGAAAAGCTGCATTTTGCTGTGCTGGAAATTCATGGCGATGACGGTACGGTTGCTGTGGTGGAAAAAAGCCGGATGCAGCGTTGGTTGGCACAGTGTGATGCGTTGGGGCTCAGCGTCGATACGTTATTGCCTGACGCCCGCGTATTGCCGAAACATCAGGATGGCTGGAGCGCGTTGCAGCATGATGACATGTGGTTGTTTCGCCAGCCGACGGGCTATGCCATGGCGGCGGAGTCTTCCTGGTGTGGTGATCTGCTGAAAGCCGCTATGCCGCTGCCTGCGATATACAGCTACAGCGCGACATCGGTTGGTGGTGAACTGGCGCAATATGAATGGCAGGAGGAGGGCGAGTGGAAGGTACAACCGGAAACGGATCTCTTCACGCTGGCGGCAACGGCGCAGCTACCTGCTTCGGTCGATCTGCGGCAAGGCGATTATGCGCCGGAGAAAGCCTGGCAAAATACTCTGCTGCCGTGGCGCGGCGTCGGGATCGCGTTTGCCTGTTATCTCCTATTGGTTATGGCGGATGCTGGCTGGGCGCATTACCAGCTTTATCAACAGGCCGAGCATTGGCGACAGGAAAGTGTACGCGTCTATCGACAAATTTTCCCGTCTGAGACGAATGTCGTTAACCCGCGCGCGCAGATGCAGCAGCACCTGCAACGTACGGCAGCCGGAGGCACAGGGAAAGCACTGCTGGATCAATTGAACCCCTTACAGCAGCTCATGACGCAGAATAGCGCGATCAAAATTCAGTCGCTGTCTTACGATGGCGCAGCGGGTGAATTTCGGCTGGCGTTGCAGGGCACGTCATATCAGGAACTCGAGCAATTTCAGCAGCAGGCTGCCGCTTATTATCAGGTACAGGCGGGAGAGATGCGGCAGGAAAACGATCGGGTTGAAGGCCGCTTAACGTTAAGGAGCCAGCAATGAATGAATTACGGCAACGCTGGCAGGCGATGAGCCCACGCGAGCGTCAGCTTATGGTCGTGTGCGCAGTGCTGCTTCTGCTCTGTCTGGTGTATTACGCTATTATCCAGCCTTGGCAGGCGCGGGAAGATCTGTGGGAGCGCACAATTTCCCGCGAGCAGCAGACTGTCAACTGGATGCAGAAACAAGCTTCATTGATTCCGCAGGGAAATCAGGCGCAAGGGGACAATAGTCAGCGCGACGTCAGTCTGCCGATTTTGATTTCGCAAAGTACCAAGCGTTACGGACTCAGCGTTGTTCGTTTGCAGCCGCAGGGCAGTCAGGCATCGGTGACGCTGGGGCAGAGTGATTTTAATAGTCTGCTGCGTTGGCTTGGCGAACTGGAACAGAAAAATGGCGTAAAAGTGATGTCGCTGGATGTGAATGCCGTCGAGCAAAGCCCCGGAATGGTGGATGTTACCAGACTGATGCTGGAACGGGCAGATGAAGCTTAAGTCCGGTATTGGCGCAGGTATCGCTATGGTTCTGGCCTACGGACTGTTCCTGGCGAGCTATGTGCCTGCCCGCTTGCTCACCGCCGTGCCACTGCCAACTGGAATGGTGGTTGCAGAGGCAGCCGGAACGCTGTGGCAGGGGAACCTGCAACGGTTTAGCTGGCGCACGTTAACGCTGGACGATGTGCACTGGAACCTCACCTTCTCGGATTTTATGCCCGCGCTGGAGATTGCGTTTAAAAACCCGGAAGGTATTGCAGGCCGCGGGATCATTCGCGGCTGGCAGCAGCCGCAGTTTTATCAATGGCAGCTTTCTGTGCCTGCGGGCTATTTATTCAGCCATCTGCGTTTTATCGTGCCAATTGGGGCTGAAGGAAACGTGCAGCTCAATCTGCAAGAGGCGACGGTCGACCGTTCAGGCTGCCAGTCGTTGGATGCCCATGTAACCTGGCCGGGGGCGCGGGTGAAAACGCCGCTGGGTGGGCTGGTACTTGCTACGCCGCAGGCCACGTTACGCTGCCAGCAAGGCGCGCTAGAAGCGAGCCTGCGGCAGATCTCGTCACATCTACAATTGTCTGGCAAAGGCAGCGTCACCCCGAAAGGCGAATATCGTTTTACGGGGCAGCTTAGCAGCGGAAATGACTTACCCGCGACGATGAAAAAGCTGCTGGCAACCACCGGTAAAGCCGATGAACAGGGTGCCAGAACGCTGAATTTTCAAGGTCGCTTGCTGTAATAGCGGTAAGCGCTGCCGGTGCTGCGTAGTCGAGCGTAAAAATAAACCGCTTACTCATACCGTTTCTTTATCAACAATCAGGGACTAACGTGGACGATTTAAGGGAATTCGCACAACTGTTTCCGGCGTGGTGGTTTGGGGCACTGGGCGTGTTGGGGTTGATTGTTGGCAGTTTTCTGAACGTGGTGATTTACCGTTTGCCGATTATGCTGGAACGTCGCTGGCGGAAGGACATCGAGCTTGAAACGGGCATGGACGATTCCGGTCCTGATACGCGCTACAATCTATGGTGGCCGCCTTCATCTTGCCCACACTGCCAGCAGACAATTGCGGTGAGAGACAATATCCCGCTGTTCAGTTGGCTCTGGCTACGTGGGCGCTCCCGCTGCTGTCATCAATCGGTGTCTGTGCAATATCCGCTGGTGGAAGCGATCGCCATGCTGGCTTTTCTGACGGCGGGTTTGCTCTGGTTGCCCGGTATGGCGCTGTGGGGGGCGTTGATTCTGCTGTCCTTCCTGTTGGTGCTGACCGTTATTGATATAAAAACGCTGCTGCTGCCGGATGTGCTTACGCTGTCGCTTCTGTGGATTGGGCTGCTGTTTAATCTGTCGGAGACGTTTGTCCCATTACATGATGCCGTGGTGGGGGCGATGGTCGGCTATTTGTCTCTTTGGCTACTTTATTCGGTATTTAAATATGCCACGGGTAAAGAAGCGCTGGGGCACGGTGATTTTAAGTTACTTGCCGCACTGGGTGCCTGGCTGGGCTGGCAAGCATTGCCGAATCTGGTTCTGGTAGCCGCATTGAGTGGACTTGTCTTTACTCTCATTTGGCGAGGATTACGTAAAGAAGAGGCGAATAAACCGCTGGCCTTTGGCCCCTGGCTGGCAATCGGCGGCGTGTTTGGCGTGATAATGAACGGATTCAATTTGTAGAGAATGACAAAGACAATACGAATCATCGGCTGAACGTCGATCGGCGGGCATAAAAATAGGCTGAGGGTATAAATACCATCAGCCTTTTTTATCTCTCTATGCCCTTCAGCGAATAAAGCTTTGTCAGGCAAATGACCGGTTATTCTACCATCAGCATAAAGGCACTCACCCAAACGACTAAACAGAATGAGATACCCATAAAAAAATACTTCACCGATTTATTCTCCAGCAGAAACCACGCCAGCAACGATCCCGATTGTGCGTTTTATTATGGAAGGAAATAATTACGCTGCCGATGATGTCACCGAAGGGTAATCTTTCCCGTTGTCATCACCAGAGTCACACCAGTTATGACGGGATCGGCGCTAAATCTACGCCGAGTGAGGGGGGGAATTCAAGAGGTCCAGAAACTATATTTTCAAAATAGCATTAAAAAGCGTTGAGCTGTTTCAGAGGCTAAAAAAACGGGGAGATACGAGTGAAAATAGCCCCTCAATTTCCCCGATTTTGACGCTGTTATCGTCGATTTACGCCTACTGGATCGGTTTTCATTTTTAGACCGCATGTCTAATCCAGTCCCCCATCGCGGGCGCGATATGTTTCATCATCCTTTAGCGTGGAGCTTTGCAGTTTCATACCTAGCTTTACTGCCCATACTGCCGCGGCATTCGATCCAGAACCCCACCAGATTCGGTCACGTAACTCAGTTGAATGAGGTTCCAGACGCAAAGGCTGGTGAATTTGGGAACATGAAGGACAAGGCTTTCTGACGAGCAAAGGATTCGCTTCGCGGTTTTAGTCGCAGAACGGGAGGTAAATCGGTCAACGATGACGAACTCTGCTATGATTGCGGCATATCTGCGCCGCTTTTTAGCGCGGCGTCACCTTTCGTTATCTCGTCCTTGGTAGAGTAATCACTGTGAGTACAACCTCTTTTTCTTCCCTCGCGCTGCCCGCAGAGCAGTTATCCAATCTTAATGAACTGGGCTATACCGACATGACGCCAGTCCAGGCGGCGACGTTGCCAGCCGTTCTGAGCGGTGCAGACGTGCGAGCCAAGGCGAAAACCGGTAGCGGTAAAACGGCGGCATTCGGCATTGGGCTGCTGGATCGTATTGTCGTGAGCGACTTTACTACGCAGGCGCTGGTGCTGTGCCCGACGCGTGAACTGGCCGATCAGGTCAGCAAAGAGCTGCGTCGTCTGGCTCGTTTTGCACAAAACATTAAGATTCTGACACTGTGCGGCGGTCAGCCGATGGGCCAACAGATCGATTCGCTGGTTCACGCTCCGCATATTGTTGTCGGGACACCGGGACGTATTCAGGACCATTTACGCAAGCGGTCGCTGTCTCTGGATAGCCTGAAAGTGCTGGTGCTGGATGAAGCGGATCGCATGCTGGATATGGGCTTCACTGACGCGATTGATGATGTGATTTCCTACACGCCGTCCGATCGCCAAACTCTGTTATTTTCCGCTACGTATCCAGAAGAGATCGAGCAGATCAGCGCGCGCGTTCAGCGTCAGCCGCAACGTTTTGAGATTGCGGATGGTGTGGAAGAGCCGACTATTGAACAACGTTTCTATGAGACGACGAAAGATCAGCGCCTGCCGCTATTGATTGCCATTTTGGGCGATTATCAGCCTGCGTCCTGCGTGGTGTTCTGTAATACGAAACGTGATTGCCAGAGCGTATTTGATGCGCTGGACATGCGTGGGATTAGCGTATCCGCGCTGCATGGCGATCTGGAACAGCGCGATCGCGATCAGGTTCTGGTGCGTTTTGCTAACCGCAGTTGCCGTGTGCTGGTGGCAACTGATGTTGCGGCTCGCGGTCTCGATATCAAAGAGCTGGAGCTGGTGGTGAATTTTGAGCTGGCTTTCGACCCTGAAGTTCACGTTCACCGCATTGGCAGAACGGGACGCGCGGGTACAAAGGGGCTGGCGGTGAGCCTGTGTACACCACAGGAAATGAACCGCGCTAATCTGATTGAAGACTATCTCGGTATGCGCATTAAATGGACACCAGCGGATGAGATTGGCCGCGGTGGTGAAATTGCCCTTGAACCTGAGATGATGACGCTGTGTATTGATGGTGGCAGAAAAGCCAAAATTCGTCCCGGCGATATCCTCGGGGCGTTAACCGGTGATGCAGGATTAACGGCAGCGGAAGTGGGGAAAATTGATATGTTTCCGATGCATGCCTATGTGGCAATCCGTAAAGCCAGTGCTAAGCGTGCGTTACAGCAGCTCCAGAAAGGCAAAATCAAAGGAAAAAGCTGCAAGGCTAGATTGTTAAAGTAACCAGTGGCTGATATACCAGACAGAAGGGGCACGGGTAACGGACAGGAGTGTTAAGGGCGGATGCAGACAACAGAAATCGATCGGCGGCTAACGGAAGTGAGCCAGCAGCTAACGATGGTGCTAGTGCCGGGACTGCGGGACAGCGATGACGAACACTGGCAAAGCCATTGGGAACGGCGTTTCCCTGACTGGCGTCGTATACGCCAGCGGGAATGGTATCAGGCCGATCTGGATCGCTGGGTGTTAGCGATCCGTCGTGAGCTTAGCGTCTGTACACAGCCCGTGATTCTGATCGGCCACAGTTTTGGCGCGCTGTCTTCCTGTCATGTGGTGCAGCAGGGGCAGGAGGGAATTGCCGGTGTGATGCTGGTGGCACCTGCCGAACCGATGCGCTTTGAGATTGACGATCGCATTCAGGCTGCACCGCTGTCGGTTCCGACGCTGATATTTGCCAGCCATAACGATCCGCTGATGAGTTTCACTCGCGCCCAATACTGGGCGCAGGCGTGGAACAGCGAGCTGGTTGATGTTGGTGAGGCGGGGCATATTAATGCAGAAGCGGGATTTGGTCCCTGGGAATATGGTCTGACAAGATTAGCTGAGTTTTCAGAGGCGCTCATTGATACTCGTTAATCGGACAGTTTCCATCAAATAGCCATAGTATCTTATTAAGATAACGTTATATTTTTCTTTAATGCCAGGGCAATGACTACATTTGTCTTGGCATCTATTTTTTATTAAGACAGCTCTTCTTGATCGCCTGAACTATGTAGCATTTCCTGAATCTGCTGATAAACTTCGGCAGCGGACAAATTGCTATATGACGTTTTGCTCTCAAAATGTAATACCTGCTCGCCACCAGAACTATGAAGTGCGCCCATGAGTGCTAGGTCTTCTTGTGTTATACGCTGCCCAGTAAAGGCATCGAACATTTCAGAATTACCATCTGGGTATTTAACCACGGAGATGAGCTTGCCGTTGTACAAAGGAATCCCCGTCATTGCCAGCGAGTATTCGCTAGCGGCTTTCTGCTGTGCTTTAACTTGTTCAGTTGGAGGCGCATCTTTCTCTTTAGCGGCGCGCTTCTTTTGAGAAGACAGCGTGACTTTGGTGCTCTCGTTCGAGCTCGGCATATTTTGAGAGTCGGAGTTTGTTGATGTGTCGGTTTTATTTCCCGGACTGATGGCCGCAACCACAGTTGGGTTAGCTGCCGCGCCAATCGGAGGCATGGTTGCCGGAGTCGTCGCATTCACGAGTTGAATATCTGGGATCACCACAGTATAACTCCTTCTTATATCTATTTAATGCTGGTAATGGTTTTACCAGTGAGTTACTTCAGTGTGTTAAAACCACAGGCGTTAATACCGCAGTCGTTGAAATTCAGGTCACCAACACCTGCAGGATAATTATCTTCCGTTAAAAACGGATCAATCTGCTGGGGATAATTTCCTATTATTCAACACGATGACGTTAACGAAATGGTTCAGTGAAAACACGGTTAATGTAAAACAGTATTTATGCCAAACACTATTTATGCAAAATGCAATTGCATTAAAAAATACCCTATCACAAAAGGTATCGGCTGTTTTTTCTGCTTCATTAATATCCAAAAAGCATAAGATTTAACTTTTTGATTACCAATCGTGCGAACTTATGTGACTAAACCTCTCCATTTTTAGAAAATATAACGCTATCATAATATTAGCGTGATGCAGTGATAACCCTTTCCTCATATCTGCTCTACAAGCGCGGGGGAACGCGATACACTGTTTTCTTGTTTTCACCTGTAAAGAAGTGCTATGCCCAGTATTAAACTGACGGTTAATTATTTGTATCGGCAAGTCGGCGAAACGCGCAAAGCCTCACAGGCCACTGCCCGCGTTTTTGTTGGTGATGAGCTCATCGCCACCGAGGTGATTACCGGGATGACGGAAAGCCCTGTCGAGAAATATTTGCACCACTCAGGGCGAGAAGCGCAGCCCGTACGTGTCGAATGGGATTGCGAAGGCACAATAGCCATGACGGTGTCTGAGGTAGAAATCTGCCCCTGCTGCCACCATGATTAGCCTGATATGCTAAGCCGTTTTTGAATGATTCGGTGCCATGATTGACACGCTAAAATACAACGCGAGTTGCAGAAAAACCAACATATCAGTAGCTTGAAGTATGACGGGTAGACAAGGTGAATGTATGAGAGCAGCGGTATCAACCTTAATAGCCTGTGGACTGTGGACGGCAACATGGGGAGCGCAAGCCGGCTGGTATGTCGTGAGCAATTACGAAGGTCACATTGGTCCTTATCCGGTACATTTTTCATTGCAGAAATACAGTATTGGCCAAGATAAAAATCTGCTTGGGAGCTACTTTTACGATAAATACAGAGCGCCGATCCCTCTGTATGGGCGACTCTCCGAAACCTCGCTTGAAATCTGCGAAATCCATACCCCACAGGATTATGATAAATATATCGTTCAGGGCGTTAAGTCCGGCATCGATATGACGCACTGTCCCTTTAAATTAGCCGAGGTAGGAGAAGAACTCCGCGGCGAGTGGTCAAACGGAAAGGCGCGTTATGATGTTAGCTTACGGCGCGTGGCATCCTTTGACGATAGCGAGCAGCCCGCCAAGGTCCAAGGGCAGGTTGATATTCCTTTCTGGGGGCAAACGGCGACTCACAGTTTCGTCGGCGTGTATCAAAACAGTGATGCAGGTATGGTCGTTGAGGGAATCAAGGCGATTAACAAGAAGAGTGGCAATGTCGATCAGCTTCTCCAGCCTGATTTTCAACAATGCCAGTTTGGCTTTTTCATGACTCCGGTTTATATGAATATTGAAAATGGCGGAGATAATCGCAGCATCATGCTGAATTGCTATTCCCACGGCGGAGGCGATATTCTGCTGGAATACCGTTTTGATGCGACAAGCCAGCGTTATGATGTGGTCGGTGAGTAAAATTCTAACGGATTAGGATCGTTAGCAATTTTTAATAGATAAATCCTCAGCATTATTTTGCAGGCTAAATATATTGGCGTTCATTGTTGGAAATAAATGTTTTTTATTTCCACGTCTTTCTTGTTAAAAATATTCCCACCTTCATTTTTTATCAATGCTGTGTCTTATCAATATTACGTTTTAACTTCATTGTAACCGCAAGGGTACGAGTCCATAAAAGGGCTATTTTCTGCTAAAGGAGTGAAAATGCTTTCAGGAAAGAAAACGATCATGGCGACATCCATATTATGTGTCGCTTTTTCTGCGCATGCGGATAATTTCTCTAAGTTAGATCAAGCGCTACCGTCCGGCATTAATGCGCTTGCGATTGCGCCGGTATTTGATTTCGACAGTGATGGTTGTTTACCCAGTGCCGGTTTTAGTCGGGGCGGGATACAAAACGGTGGCTTGACGCCGACAGGAAGTCTGACAGGCGGGTGTCGATGGGGTAACTTTCTTGACTCGTCAAATACATTGCACCGATACGCCTGTGTTGATTCCGGTGGGGCTCGCTATTGTGGTAGCTTCTATGCGCTCTATTTCTTAAAAGATCAGGTACTGGGCGGTTTGAACACGGGTCATCGACATGACTGGGAGCATGTTGCTATCTGGACTAAAAACGGTGCGGTAACGCACGGCAGCTTCAGTGCGCACGGCAAACTGACGACGGAATCCGCAGCGAATATCGATAAGCAGGGCGGTCGCCTAAAATTTATCTACCACAAAGACGGTGCATTAACGCACGCTTTCCGGTTTGCCAAAACGAATGAACAGGCGGAAAACCCTTACGGCAACTTTGTGACGCCGGATATTGTCAGCTGGTATGCGATGTCGGGTGACGGTATCAGTAACGAAGAGCTGCGTAACCGATTAAATGCGTTTGACTACGGTTCTGCCTCGATTCCGCTTAAAGACAGTAATTTCCTGACTAACCTGAATAATGGCCGACCGGCCGGTTATCCAGAATTTACGGCGGCTAGTCTAATCGCATCGAAATAATCATCAGGGGCTATCTGTCCTTGAAATGATGCCCACCTGGTGGTTTTGGTACCCAAATCCATCGGGCGATAGACGGAAGTAGCCTCCCGTTAAACATTGTGCTAAATCCAAGACAGGCGCACGAAAGCCAGTTCTCCCTGCGCCCTCTCGACGGAAATTGGTGTTCAGCGGCTTAACGGTAGCATGGGGCGTCGTGGTGGGTGCTAAAGCTTACTCGGGAGAGGGGGTACGTAACGCATTGAGAAAAAGGGTATAAAAGCAGTTATCACCCTAAAATGTGTTGACTGCAATAGATTGTAGTAGACGTTGCGAGAAGTGTGAATGGTGTCCCCGACTGGAATCGAACCAGTAACTAGCCCTTAGGAGGGGCTTGTTATATCCGTTTAACTACGGGGACGTGAAGCGGAGCCATTATACGCATTTTTGCTCTGAGAATAAGCGCTTAACGGCGCATTTGCTCAAAGTGTCGGCAATCAGCGTTTCTACTAGTGTTTTTCTACATCATTCTCATGCGTCTTTTGGCGTTTGCCTTGTGATGAATGACTCATATCGTTGCGGATTTGTCTGGATTCTGGAGGTGGGTTCATAGAGATTCTCTCGACGAGTGGGCCGGTTGGTGCCTTGCTAACGGTACTGACGTTGAGGGGCGAGCACCGCCCCTGTCGATAACCGTAGTCAGTTTTTATAACATGGGGCGTTGCATGACTCACTGATTTAGGCTGGCAGTGCTAAGCTGTGAGGGGAACAAGGGAATACCGTGCTGTCGCCCACGCTGGAGCGCGTGTCGCAACGATGCAGCATGTTGTCCCCATAAGAAAAATGGCAAACCTCTGAAAATGCAGTAATGCGTAAGCCAACGTAGCGATGGAGCGATAAAATGTTACACTGTTGGCTGATATCCCGTCCTTGTCGCTCAGCCTGATAGGCTGGAGCTGATACTGGGAATACCCATTTTCGGTCGCGGGTATGTACCCTAAATAATTCGCGTTGCAGGAAGGCGGTAAGTGAAGGAATCCCGATGAGCTTACCCAAGTAAGTGATTCGGGTGAGTTAACGTAACCAACACACATGCAACGTGAAGTATGACGGGTATAGCACACTATAAATCAGGGAGAACAGATATGAATTACCGCCTGAGTGGGGTGGTGTTTGCCAGCGTATTACTGATCGGCTGCGCCAGTTCCGGGGATCGAGCTCAAGAAGGACGTTCAGATCCGCTTGAAGGCTTTAACCGTACCATGTTCAGCTTTAACTATGACGTTCTGGATCCTTATCTGGTGCGTCCTGCGGCTGTGGCCTGGCGCGATTATGTGCCGACGCCCGCGCGTAACGGACTGGGGAACTTCTTCAGCAACCTGGAAGAACCTGCAACGATGGTGAACTACTTCGTTGAAGGAAAGCCGTATAAAGCGATGATTCACTTTAACCGCTTCTTCCTGAATACCTTGCTCGGGATGGGCGGCCTGATTGACGTGGCCTCAATGGCGAACCCGAAACTGGCGAAAGAAGAGCCTCGCCGCTTTGGTAGCACATTGGGTCATTATGACGTGGGCTACGGGCCTTATCTGGTAGTACCCGGCTACGGTAGTATGACACCTCGTGAAGACGGCGGTGGCGTCGTAGATACGTTGTATCCGATGCTGAGCTATCTGACGTTCTGGATGTCCGCAGGCAAATGGGCTATCGAAGGGATAGAAACGCGAGCACAGCTGTTGGATTCCGACGGTCTGCTGCGTAACTCTTCCGATCCATACCTGATGGTGCGTGAAGCCTACTTCCAGCGGCATGATTTCCTTGCCAGTGATGGACAACTCACCCCGCAGAAGAACCCGAATGCGGCAGCGATTGAAGACTCTCTCGACGAGATCGATTCAGCGAAATAGTGTCGCGTCACATCGCTCATTTAACAGGCACCTGCGGGGTAATGCCGATCGTTTAAGGATCGGTTGAACGATCCAGTGGCTAGTGTAAAAGGGTTCATGTCTCTACATGGACCCTTTTAAAATGGAACTTTCTCAGACTCTCGGCATTATTAATCTTACCGCCCCAGATGACGTTCAAACTCTTGCCGACCTGCTTTCCCCTGACCTCATCCAGCAAGCTTTTTCTCTCACTGATACCGTAACACTGCGCAAGCGCAAGCTTCCTCTCGAGTCCATGGTCTGGTTGGTTATTGGCATGGTGATTTTCAACAATAAGCCGCTTTCCCACATCGTTAATCTGATGGATATCGCTGACCGCACTGGAAGCCCCTTTACAGCACCCAGTTCTGTTGTTGCACGCCGAAAAACACTGGGTGAGGATGCCGTTCGGGTGCTCTTCGAGCTCACACAGCAACATTGGCATGAAGAGGCCAGACATCCGCTCTGGCACGGACTGACTCTGAATGCGGTTGATGGTGTCGTTTGGCGCACGCCGGATACGCCAGATAACGCGAATGCTTCGGTAAAGCGAGTAATCAGCATGGTGAACGCGGATATCCGTAGGTGCGCATGGTCTGCCTGATGGAACTGAGTAGTCACCTGCTGCGTGCCAGCGTCATGGATAGCTACGATGTCAACGAGATGCGCCTGGCTGCCAGATTGGCAGAACTGTATAAACACCGATGGGAAATCGAACTGGGTTACCGTGAAACTAAGCAGTTTTTAATGGGTAATAGGTGGACGCTACGAAGCAAACTGCCGGAAATGGTGAAACAGGAGCTATGGGGAATACTGCTGACATATAATCTGGTTCGCTATCAAATGGTAAAAATGGCGTTCAGTCTTAAGGGAGAATACCGGCCCTATCAGTTGAGCTTCAGCGGAGCTATATCAGAAATATTAAGACTCTTGATCAGCCTCCCATGGGCATCGCCGGGAGCAATCCCGGGCCAACTGAAACAGTTTTACAGCAATGCCGCAATGCTGATATTGCCCCCGAGACGAGAACGGGAATATCCTCGGGAGGTCAGAGAAAAACGGTCAAAATATCCGTTAAAAAACAATGCCAGTCACCTTAAGTGACTGGCATTAACCTGCGGGTGCCTTTTGCTTTTATAAAACTTTGCTTTTATAAAACACTGCTAAACTTATTTTTACCATGATGATTCTGTGGTTTGTTTCTTAAAAGTTATTACTTTGTTGTCCATTTATTTACTTACTAAAATTTATTTCCTTTCGTCAGATAACAATAATGCTACGTCGTTAACCGCTACCGTTGCCCATCCTGGTTGAAATGTGTCTGCACGCTGATTTTTTTGTTAGCAAGGTGATTAACAAAAAGGTCATAAGAATGATGTTTTTTACGGATGATAGCGTGGTCGTGTGTTAATGAATGCCCAGAATTCTATTTACCTGCACTGATAAAAATAGAGATATAAGCATGAAAAAACTACTTGCTATGTTCTTCTGCCTCAGCGTGGTGGTTAGCGCCCCACTGGCGATGGCTGAAGAGGCTAAAACGACAGAGAAGACAACGGATGTGGTACTGATCGGCGGGGGCATTATGAGCTCTACGCTGGGCGTGTATTTACAGGAGCTGCAACCAGACTGGTCTATCGATATGGTTGAGCGGATGGATAATGTGGCGGAAGAGAGCTCGAACGGCTGGAATAATGCCGGTACGGGTCACTCGGCTTTCATGGAACTCAACTACACGCCGGATAACCCCGACGGCCCAATCAACATCAGCAAAGCGTTGGAAATCACTGAAGCGTTTGAAGTCTCGCGCCAGTTCTGGTCCTATCAGGTGAAAAACGGCGTACTGAACAATCCGCACTCTTTCATTAACAGTGTGCCGCACATCAGCTTCGTCTGGGGTGACGAGAACACGGCTTTCCTGAAGCATCGTTATGATGCGATGCAGCACAGCACGCTGTACCGTGGCATGGAATTCTCTGACGATCCCAATACGATCAAAGAATGGGCGCCGTTGGTGATGGAAGGTCGCGATCCGGCTCAGAAGATTGCGGCGACTCGTATGCCTATCGGTACCGACGTGAACTACGGTGAAATCACGCGTCAACTGGTTGGTGCGATGAAAACCAAACCCAACTTTGCGCTGCACCTGAATTCCGAAGTGCGTGATATCAAACGCAATGCGGACAACACCTGGAGCGTGGTTTACGCCGATCTGAAGAACGGCGAGAAAGAAAGCGTGATTAAGGCGAAATTTGTCTTTATCGGTGCGGGTGGGGCGGCGCTGCAACTGTTGCAGAAATCCGGCATTCCTGAGGCCGACCTGTACGGTGGCTTCCCGGTTGGTGGTGAATTCCTGCTGACAGAAAACCCGGAAATCGTGAAGCGCCACATGGCAAAAGTTTACGGTAAAGCTTCCGTCGGTGCGCCACCGATGTCCGTTCCTCATCTGGATACCCGTATTTTTGATGGTAAGCCAGTGCTGCTGTTCGGGCCGTTTGCTACATTCTCCAGCAAGTTCCTGAAAAACGGTTCGCTGTGGGATCTGATCGGTTCCGTGACATTTTCCAACGTGATGCCGATGACGCACGTCGGTCTGGATAACTTCGATCTGGTGAAGTATCTGGTTGGTCAGGTCATGATGGATGACGACGATCGTTTCGCCGCGCTGCAGGAATACTTTCCGAACGCCAAGAAAGAAGACTGGAGACTGACGATCGCCGGCCAGCGCGTTCAGGTTATCAAGAAGGATGATGATAAAGGTGGCGTGCTGAAGTTGGGTACCGAGATTGTTAGTTCACAAGATGGCTCGATTGCCGCGCTGCTGGGTGCCTCTCCGGGCGCGTCTACCGCAGCGCCGATTATGCTGAGCCTGCTGGAAAAAGTGTTTAAAGATAAAATCGCGACGCCAGAATGGCAGGGCAAGCTGAAAGAGATCGTTCCATCTTATGGTCAGAAGCTGGACGGTAATATTGAAATGACCAATAAAATCCGCAGCTACACCAGCAGCACGCTGGGCCTTGACTACATTGAGGTTAAGCCAGAGTAATCGGGGTTAGTTGGAAGTTACGATATAAGGCCGTGCAAGCGGCCTTTTTTGTGCCTTCAAGCCCAATGCGCACTAGCGGTAGTGATAGCCAGTGTTGAGCCCTGGGATCCTGGAAAACGCTTCAGCAATGAAGTCCATGAATACAATGGCTCGCTTCGGTAGCAGGCGATTAGCGACATAGAGAAACTGTATGGGCGCCGGCGGTGCTTCGTAGTCGCACAGTATCTGACACAGCTTGCCGCTCTTTAATCCATCCTCGTATAACCACTTTGGTCCGCTTGCGATACCAAGGCCAGCGATGACGGCTTCCTGTACGGCCTGAGGTGAGTTGACTCGGAATCGCCCCGAAACGTTGATTTCGGTATCTCGAAATGCCCATGTATTACCCGTGTTTAACAGCGAGTACAGAATGCAGTCATGATCGCGCAGATCTTCTGGTGTTTGCGGTATGCCGCGACGACTCAGATAGTCTACCGAGGCGACATACACGCGTGTAAAAAGACCAATCCGGCGGGCGCGTAGTGCGCTATCGTTGGGATGACCTATTCGGATCGCCAACTCTGTTCCTTCTTCCACCAGATCGACGAAACGATCGCTAAGCTGCAAATCCAGCGATAAGCCGGGATAGCGTGCCAGAAAAGCGGGTATGTGTGGCATAAGGAAAGCATGAGCCATTGCAGTCGGGCAGGCCACTCGCAGGAGTCCCGTGGGTTCAGTCTCATTGCTCAAGGACGATTCGGATTCTGCAACCGCATCGAGAATTCGGCTGACATCCGCGTAGTACCGCTCACCTTCGGGCGTCAGTACAAGTTGGCGCGTTGTCCGCTGAAGTAATCTGACGCCCAGATGTTCTTCTAAAGCGGCAACGTATCGACTGACGTTGGGTTGCCCCATATTCAGGTCGCGTGCTGCTGCAGAGAAACTGCCTGTTTCGACAGTCCGTTTAAAACAGGTCATGAGCAGAAAACGATCCACGTGAAGACTCCTAGATTCATGCGATTTTGGAATGAAATATATGCAAAAGTAGAATCTTATCATTTTTTCTACATATACGTATGATTAGCGCTGTCTCAGGCAGCACATTGCTGCATCCCGCTATGATTATCAGGAGTTCCTTATGTCTCGCTTACACAATAAACGTACCCTTATCACCGGCGGCACCACCGGTATTGGACTGGAAACCGCAAAGCAATTTCTCGCTGAAGGGGCTCGTGTCATCGTTACCGGGGTCAATCCCGACTCTATTGCAGCGGCAAAAGCCGAGCTTGGTAGAGAAGTGTTGGTACTGCGCGCCGATTCGGCCAGCGTGAGCGCACAAAAGGAATTGGCTCAGGCCGTGGAGGCCCATTATGGAAAGGTTGACGTCGTTTTCCTTAACGCTGGTGTTTCCGTTTGGCAATCGATCGAAGAATGGACAGAGGACATGTTTGATCGCTCCTTCGACATTAACGTCAAGGGGCCGTATTTCCTGCTCCAGTCGCTGCTGCCCGTGTTCGCCAACCCTGCTTCAGTCGTGCTCAATACGTCGATTAGTGCGCACGTAGGATCGAGCCGCTCCTCGGTTTATTCTGCGACCAAAGCGGCTTTCCTTAGCCTGTCAAAGACGCTGTCGAGCGAACTGATGGCGCGTGGTATTCGCATCAACGCGGTTAGCCCTGGGCCAATCGATACCCCGCTATATGACAAACTTGGTATTCCCGACAGTTATCGCAAACAAGTCAATGAGGAGATTGTCAAAAGCATCCCTTCAGGCCGTTTCGGTACGGCGGAGGAGATTGCCAAGGCGGTGTTGTACCTGGCTTCAGATGAGTCCCGATGGACCATCGGTAGTGAAATCGTCGTGGATGGCGGGCGTCTGTTGAACGACTGATCTGGCATGACGATTGGCGTGCGGTGTTTATCATTAGCTAATCACTGCGCCAGTAAGAAAGAGACAAATGCCTTGTGATGAGCAATAAAAAGCAGGTAAGTCGCCTTACCTGCTTTATCACGTTGTGACTGCTAGCAATGAGAACGTATGCTTTATTTATAAACTCGTACGTTATTTAGAACGCCATTCTTTATTTAGAACACATAATTTAGAACACATAGTTAAAGTTCACGCCGTATAGCCAGGCCTTACCTTTAGAACTGAAGTTGTAACTTGGAGAGCCAGCTCTATCAGAGAGAGGTTCGCTGATATCAACTTGCTTACCATGCATATAGGAAACGCCAATATCCACTGACGCGTCTTTATTGAAGGCGTAGGTGGTACCTGCGCTTAACCAGAAACGATCCTGATCGGGGATAGAGATAGAACGTCTGTCGGCTGGTATCGGGCTGTCATCAAACGCGATACCACTACGGAACGTCCAGTTATCGTCATGATAGTAGGTGGTGCCGAGTGCGAGACGGTAGGCATCACGGAAGCCTTCCTCTTTCTGGAACAGCGTGTTGCCAGTGTTACCTGTCGCTTTCAGTTCCTGGAAATGGCTCCAACTGGTGTAAGTTAGGCTGTAGTGAACCGCCCATTTCGGTGCAACACGGTGGTAGGCGGACGCTTCCCACATTTCTGGCAGATTGAGTGTCAGCTTACCGGGAATGGTTGCACCATTGAGGGCACCAGGTCCAGCGGACCGTTGGTTACTGTAATCGCCATTGAAATCGATATCGACTTTGGAACGATAGGTCAGGCCGAAGCGGTTATTTTCATCCACTTCATACAGAATCCCGGCGTTCCAGCCGTATCCCCATTCTTTACCTTCCAGACGAGCCATCTCTGAAGATGGACCAGCAACAGCACCCTGAGCGCCACCCGCACCAGCAGGAACATTAGCCAGTTCACCAGCGCGCCGAATAAATTTGGCATCGGCATAAACCGCGTTAACCCCTAAACCAAAACTGAAATGTTGGTTCAGGCGATATGCGGCGCTCAGGTTCAGGTTTGACGTCAACAGGTCGGTTTCACCGCCGATAGAACCTGCTGCATAGTTATCATTAAATTTAGTCGCCAGACCATAGTTAGTGGTGGCGGAAGCACCAATCGCCCACTGTTCATTCAGCGGCATGATGAAATGCAGGTTCGGCACCCAAGCGTGCGGCGCGATGTTTTTAGCGCTGGTATCTTGCCCAGTCAGGGAATTTTTCCCCTGAACATCGATATCTGGGTTGATATAGGTGACACCACCGGAGAAAGACGGACGGTCAAACATGGTCATGGTCGCTGGGTTACGGCTACCTGAGGTCGCATTATCGGCTACCGCACCTTCACCAGAAAACGCACGTCCCAGACCCGATGATGAGTATTCATTTAGCTGGAAACCAGCTGCGGACACATTTGCTGAAAACAGGGCCACCGCAACAGCAATTGTGGATTGTTTGAACAGGTTTTTCTGGTTCATGACCAAAACCTCTTTATATGCTTGTTATTTAACGTTGTTACACGGGGTAACAAGGGACGCGCATTGTAGGGGGCGCACTCAGCCTGACAAATCAGACCAGTTGCCAAAGTATAAGTGGGGAATACGACAATGTTGCATTTGTGTATTGGAAATATTTCCAAAATGATGCGAAATTTAGATCTGCTTAACGTTTTAGTTAATTTGTGTGAAGCGATATTACTCGATTTTTACTGCTGCATAACACCGTAATGTGATTAATATCAATAAAATTACGGTCGAGCATGAAGTGCTGGTACTGCTTTGGGATGAGGGAGTAAAATATAAGGAAGATAAAAATATTTGAACTGGATCATATCTCCCCGCGTTTTAAGAGGAAAGTAGCATGACGAACGTAATCAACAAATGCAGTGCTGAAGAAACCGCAGCCTGCTGCTGTGTCGATGTCGGCACAATTATGGATAACACGGATTGCACGGCGTCTTATAGCAACGTTTTCGGCGATCGTGCTGAGGCGGAAGCGGCACTGGCCGCCCTGACGGAAAAAGCGCGTGCGGTAGAGTCTGAACCTTGTGAAATCGCCAGCACGCTGGAAGAGGTAGACGGCGGTGTTAAATTGGACATCGATTTCTCGTTCAGCTGCCAGGCTGAAACGATGATTTTCCAGCTCGGCCTGCGTTAAGCTCATCTCTCACAGGAGCCTTGATTGGCTCCTGTGCTTTTCACGTATTGATCTGCATTTCATTATTACTCTCCAAATCTTGCTGTTTTCATTCCCGCCTATTATTCATTACGCAAAAGGTCACACTTTTGTGTGGCGCAGCTTTGCGTAATGTAACTATTTGGTTAACAATAAAATCAGGTCTGACCTGTTGTGCGCGTACTTTATTTTTGGTTAACGGAAGTATTTTTGGTTAACGGGAGTATTTTCGGTTAACAGGAGCGTTTATGAGCGAGGTATTACCTCTGATAACCCGCCGTGGCGATCGCATTGCGTTCGTGAGCGGATTACGCACCCCATTTGCTCGGCAGGCAACGGCCTATCATGGCGTACCTGCCATCGAATTAGGGAAGCTCGTCACCAGCGAATTACTGGTCCGCACTGGGATCGATCCTGAGTTGATCGAGCTATTGGTCTTTGGGCAGGTGGTCCAAATGCCCGAAGCGCCGAATATCGCCAGAGAGATCGTGCTCGGCACGGGCATGAGCGTGCATACCGATGCCTACAGCGTGTCGCGCGCCTGCGCCACCAGCTTTCAGGCGGTTGCCAACGTGGCGGAAAGCATTATGGCGGGTATGGTGGAGGTCGGCATTGCCGGCGGGGCGGATTCCTCTTCCGTGCTGCCGATTGGCGTCAGTAAAGCGTTGGCCAGAACGCTAGTGGATATGAACAAGGCTCGGACGCTGAGCCAGAAGTTGAAACTGTTAAGCGGCCTGCGCCCAAAAGATCTGCTGCCGGTTGCGCCCGCCGTGGCGGAGTATTCCACCGGGCTACGCATGGGCGATACCGCCGAGCAAATGGCAAAAACCTACGGCATAACGCGTGAAGAGCAGGATGAACTGGCGCATCGCTCACACAAGCTGGCGGCTCAGGCCTGGGAATCCGGCGTGCTGCGCGATGAAGTGATGACGGCTTACGTCCCGCCTTATGACAAGGCGCTGAGCGAAGATAACAATGTGCGTCATGATTCCGCACTGGATCAATATTCCCGCTTACGCCCGGCGTTCGATCGCCGACACGGTACGGTCACGGCGGCGAACAGTACGCCGCTCACGGATGGTGCGGCGGCGGTGTTGATGATGAGTGAGTCTAAGGCCAAAAGTCTGGGGCTCACGCCACTAGGCTACCTACGCAGCTATGCATTCAGCGCTATCGGTGTGCAGCGTGATATGTTGCTGGGGCCGGCTTACGCCTCCCCGCTGGCGTTGGCAAGGGCTGGCGTGACGCTGAGCGATCTGACGCTTATTGATATGCACGAAGCCTTTGCCGCCCAAACGTTGGCAAATCTCAAACTGTTTGCCAGCGATGAGTTCGCCCGTAATCAACTGGGTAGAAACGCCGCACTGGGTGAGGTAGATCGCGCTAAGTTCAATGTGTTGGGGGGATCCATTGCCTATGGACATCCCTTTGCTGCCACTGGCGCGAGGATGATTACCCAAACGCTGAATGAACTGCGCCGTCGTGGCGGCGGACTGGGGTTAACCACCGCCTGCGCGGCTGGCGGGCTGGGTGCGGCAATGGTACTGGAGGTGACGCCATGAACGATCAACAGCCTTTCTCCGTCACAACATCGTCTGCAATGGAAACAACATCGTCTGTGACGGCAAGCCCCTCAGCCTTTTCCCTAACGATTCGGTCGGACAATATCGGTGTGATTTGCATTGATGTTCCCAGCGAGAAGGTGAACACGCTAAAGCGCGAATTTGCAGAACAGATTCTTGCGGTCTTCGAGCAGGCGCGGCAGCATGCGACGCTCAGGGGGCTGATTTTTATTTCCGCCAAGCCTGATTCGTTTATCGCCGGTGCGGATATCACCATGTTGAACCAGTGCAGCAGCGCCGAACAGGCAGAAAATCTGGCGAAGCAAGGGCAGGAAACGTTCGAGCAGGTAGCCGCGCTGCCGTTCCCCGTAGTGGCCGCGATCCACGGTGCCTGTCTGGGCGGTGGGCTGGAGTTAGCATTAGCCTGCGACTATCGCGTCTGCTCGCTGGATGAAAAAACGGTGTTGGGGCTACCGGAAGTGCAGCTTGGTCTTCTTCCCGGTTCAGGCGGAACGCAGCGGTTGCCACGGTTAATTGGTCTGGATAGCGCGCTGGAACTCATTCTGACCGGCCGCCACCTCCGCGCGAGTCAGGCATTACGACAAGGACTGGTTGATGAGGCTGTCCCGCACGATATCCTGCTGGAGACGGCAGTCGAGATTATCAAAAAAGGAAAACGCAAAGCCGTGCCGCTAGGCTGGCGTTCGCGTTTGCTGAGTAGCCCAGGTATTCGCGATGTATTGTTCAAAATAGTGAAACGCAAAACGCGAGCGAAAACACACGGCAACTATCCGGCCACGGAAAAAATCATTCAGGTGGTGCGTCGGGGCATAGAAAAAGGTCGTGAGGAAGGGTATCGGCACGAGGCGCGAGCGTTTGGCAAACTGGTGATGACGCCGGAATCTGCCGCGCTACGCCATCTGTTCTTTGCCTCCAATGCATTAAAGAAAACCGCCGGTGCGGACTCTGAAGCGAAGCCGATCCACCGCGTTGGTATTCTCGGCGGTGGGCTGATGGGCGGTGGGATCGCCAGCGTGACGGCGACGCGCGGGCAGTTACCGGTGCGTATTAAAGATATCAATGAACAGGGCATTAACCATGCGCTGAAGTACAACTGGCAGTTGCTGACCAAACGCGTTCAGAGTAAGCGGATGAAGCCGACGGAGCGTCAGCGGTTGATGACGTTGATTTCCGGTAGTACGGACTATCGCGGTTTTGAACATGCGGATATCGTCATTGAGGCCGTTTTTGAAGATCTGGCGCTGAAGCGGCAAATGGTGGCGGAAATTGAAGAGCACGCTGCGCCGCACACGATTTTCGCATCGAATACTTCCTCGTTGCCGATCCATCAGATTGCAGAGGGCGCGCGCCGTCCGCAACAGGTTGTGGGTCTGCACTACTTTAGCCCGGTGGACAAAATGCCGCTGGTGGAGGTGATTCCTCACGCGCACACCAGCGCAGAGACGGTCGCAACGACGGTGGCTCTGGCGAGAAAGCAGGGGAAAACCGCGATCGTCGTGGGCGACAGCGCTGGTTTTTATGTGAACCGCATATTAGCGCCTTATATCAACGAAGCGGCTTATTGCCTGCTGGAAGGGGAGCCGATTGAATCGATCGATTATGCGCTGGTGCGCTTTGGCTTCCCTGTCGGTCCGCTTGCGTTGCTTGATGAGGTCGGTATTGATGTCGCGACCAAAATTGTGCCGGTGCTGAGTGAAGAACTGGGCAAGCGCTTCACCTCTCCACCCGCGTTTGATGCGATCCTGAAAGATGGACGCAAAGGGCGCAAGAATGGGAAAGGATTCTATCGATACAATAAAACGCGCCGTTTCTGGCAGGCGGGCAGAGAGGTGGATAGCTCGGTTTATCCGCTGCTGGATGTGACGGCGAAAGCCCATATTGACCCTGCGCTGATCAGCCAGCGTGCCGTGATGATGATGCTGAACGAGGCCGCGCGTTGTCTGGATGAAGGCGTGATCCAGTGCGCCCGCGATGGCGATATCGGCGCGGTATTTGGCATTGGCTTCCCCCCTTTCCTCGGCGGGCCGTTCCACTATATGGACCGTTTGGGAGTGGAAACGGTCGTGAAAACGCTGCTGGTGCTGCAACAACAGTATGGCGATCGGTTCGCACCCTGTGAACGTCTGCTCGCGATGCGGGAAGGGCGACAAACGTTTTATCCGCTAACTGATGAAGACCAGAGTGCTCGTTGATCGTGACGGCATTTTTATAAGTTCGAACTGACTGATTTGTCTGACTAATATTCATTAGGTTGGTGAAGTGATTTAGGCTGTTTTCTATATTACGTGGCTAGGACAGCAACGGGTAATACCCAATGAATACCTTTATGGTTTTTTATTAATGTAATTATACGAAAAAGGCGGCGTTATCATGACAGAGTTCAATGTTTATGGTCAGGAATTGGGTAAATCATTGCCTGAGTGGCAACCACGATCGCTTCCGCAAAAAGTGGTGCTTAAAGGAAAGCACTGTTTTCTTGAACCCATTGATCTTAAGCATAGCCAGGATTTATTTGATGCTTGGCACAGTATTGATGACGAGCGAGACTGGACGTATTTTCACATCAAACGCCCAGTGACCATTAGACAGAGTGATCACTATATTGCTTCACTTGCCGCGAGCAAGGATCCACTTTTCTTCGCCGTTATCAGCCTTTCTACGGGTAAAGCAGTGGGGTTTATCGCATTACAACGGATGGATCCGGATAATGGTGCTGTAGAGATTGGTTGGATTAACTGGTCTCCTCTGATGAAACGAACGTTATCTAGCACCGAGGCCATTTTTCTTTTACTCAATTATATTTTTGACACGTTACAATACCGTCGATGTGGCTGGAAATGTGACAGCTTGCATCAGTCTGCAATCAGTGCAGCGGAGCGACTGGGGTTCAGATATGAAGGAACTCTCCGACAAACTCAGGTTTCCAAAGGGCATAGCCGTGATGTCCGCTGGTATTCAATTATTGATAGTGAATGGCCCGCTATCTCTCAGGCTATGCAATGGTGGCTACATCCATCCAATCTGGATGATCTAGGCAGACAAAAAAAGCGTCTGTCGGAATTTATGCCTTAATCGGAGCATGAATAATATTCAAACTAGCCTGATAATACGTTGAAAAATTAGGCAATACTTTCAACTAGTCGATTAGATAACCTAAATAATTCGAGTATCAGGTAAGTGAACGCTGCTTACCGTGGCACTGATGGGGCGGTGCAACTCGTTAATGTGCGGAGTCGCGCCGCCAACGCACAGGAAACTTGACGTATGACGGAATATGTCCCTCTTGATTTTGTGAATATACCTTTCCAATAAGATGTGTTCGACTAGGAGACATTAAACTTTTATTTATCATGGTATTACCATTGGAAAAGTAGGAACAGGACGTGCGTGATATTGAAACCAGCGTCAGGTGAGTTTATCAGAACGAGAAACTCAGGTAACCTACAAGAATAAGACGATTTATACCCTACATAATTTGAATGGCATATGCAGGATAATCCCTGCATATGCAGCTTGAATTATAGAAAATACATAATCATTTCATTTACATAGCGGTGTAATATGCAAGTGTTGATAATGCGTCATGGTGATGCGGTACTTGATGCAGCGAGTGATGCCCTTCGGCCGTTGAGCGACGCTGGTTGTGATGAATCCCGCCAGATGGCATGTTGGTTGAATGAGCAAAATATCGATATTGAGCGCGTTCTGGTGAGCCCTTATTTGCGCGCCCAGCAAACGCTTGAGGTGGTGAAAAAAGATCTGCCGCTGCCGGAAGAGGCGGATTGCCTGAATGAGCTGACGCCCAGTGGTGATGCCCAGCTTGTCAGTTATTACCTGCAAACGCTGGCGAGAGAAGGCGTGGGTGCAGTCTTGGTTGTGTCGCATCTGCCGCTGGTGGGTTATCTGGTTGCCGAACTATGCCAGAATGAAACCGCGCCGATGTTTGCCACATCTGCTATTGCCTGCGTGACGGTGGAAGCGGAATCCGGTCATGGCCTTCTGCACTGGCAAGTCAGCCCAGCGCAGTTGAGCGCAAAATCCTGAATGCTAACCTAACTTCAACGCCTGAATTTATATGGTATGAGGCGTGTAATGGACTGACACGCCTTGTCGTTCTTCGAAGAAGGGCGGGATTACTCAAGCAAAGGCGCCTCTAACGCCACCAAAATCAGCAGCGCGGCATTCCCACCGAACTCTTTCGGAGCCTGATGAAAAGCCAGCACGTCAGGGTGCTGTGCCAGCCAGAGCGGCGTTTGCTGCTTAAGGATATGCTTGCCGTGCCCGTGCATCACACAGGTGCAGTAAACGTGCTCCCGCCGACAGGCCGCCAGCAGCGCGCCCAGTTCCTTCTTTGCCTGAAGCTGCGTCAGGCCATGCAAGTCCAGAAACAGCTCCGGTGAATAATCCCCTCGTCGAAGTTTCTTCAATTCATAATGGCTGGCACCTGGGCGCACATAGCGCGTCGGGCCTTCCGCATCCAGCTGTGGCTGAAATTCATCCGAAAAATAGAAACTGGCATCAACCTGCTCCTGCAATACCCGTTTGGCGGGCAATTCGCCCAGTTTTTTGCGCAGCGGTTTGTGGGTATAGGTATCCTGACGCAATTTTTTTGTGCCAGTGATTGACGTGCGAAAAAGCTGTAATTCGTCGTCATTTAGCGAATATTTATTACTCATGTTTCATTCATCTTGCGTCAACATTCGATCAGTTTACCTTGTCTCCCCGCTGTCGCTAAATAAAAGTCTGTATCGGAGCGCGTTCAGTCGGTTATATCTGCTGATTTGTCGCAGGCTTCATGGCAAACTAAGCGCCAATTTGCCATTCAGAACTGTCTGCGGAGGACACCCTTGGACAAAATTTTCGTCGATGAGGCCGTCAGTGAACTTCATACCATTCAGGATATGTTGCGCTGGGCTGTCAGCCGGTTTAACGCAGCCAACGTCTATTACGGTCACGGGACGGATAATCCCTGGGATGAAGCCATACAGCTCGTCTTGCCTAGCCTGTATCTGCCGCTCGATATTCCTGAAGATATGTACACGTCGCGTTTGATCACCAGCGAACGGCAGCGCATTGTTGAACGTGTGATCCGCCGCGTCAATGAGCGTATTCCTGTCGCCTATTTGACCAACAAGGCCTGGTTCTGCGGCCTGGAATTCTACGTGGACGAACGCGTGCTGGTGCCGCGCTCTCCCATCGGTGAGCTGATCAATAACTATTTTGATGAGCAACTGCCAAAAACGCCAAACCATATTCTGGATCTGTGCACGGGCAGCGGCTGTATTGCTATTGCCTGCGCTCAGGCGTTCCCGGAAGCGGAAGTCGATGCGGTCGATATCTCCAGCGAGGCGCTGGCGGTAACCGAGCAAAATATTCAGCAGCACGGTCTGGAATACCGCGTGACGCCGATTCGCTCTGATCTGTTCCGCGATTTACCGGCGATTCGCTATGATCTAATCGTGACCAATCCACCGTATGTGGATGAAGAAGATATGTTCGATCTGCCGCAGGAGTTCCGTTTCGAGCCTGAGCTGGGGCTGGCGGCGGGCAACGACGGCTTGGATCTGGTTCGCCGTATTCTGGCTTGTGCGCCAGACTATCTGAGCGATGACGGCGTGCTGATTTGCGAAGTGGGCAACAGTATGGTGCACCTTATCGATCAATACCCAGACATCCCGTTCACCTGGCTGGAGTTTGATAATGGCGGTGACGGTGTGTTTATGCTAACGCAATCACAACTGGCCGATTGCAAAGCGCATTTCAGCGCTTACCGTGATTCGGATAGCTGATAAACCTACTTGCGAAGTGAGGGCGGGAGTAACGGAATAGAAGAGTAAAGCGTTTGCGCCAGGGATGGCGCAATCCGAGCTTACAGGGATGTACTTGCAGCGTCTTTACGATCTATCCGTTACTACCGCTCAACGACTTTTGTCAGCAGCCGTGATTAAACGGTCATAACGATATTTATTCGCCTTACCGTGTAGACGGTAAGGCAGAAACAGAACACATGCGAAGGAGTTGTGATGGCAGGCAACAGTATTGGGCAATTTTTCCGCGTCACTACATTTGGTGAATCCCACGGTCTTGCCCTGGGATGTATTGTTGACGGTGTACCGCCGGGGATCCCACTGACGGAAGCGGATCTGCAACACGATTTGGATCGCCGCCGTCCGGGAACATCCCGCTATACGACGCAGCGCCGCGAACCCGATCAGGTCAAGATTCTGTCCGGTGTTTTTGAAGGCGTAACAACAGGAACCAGCATTGGCCTGTTGATTGAAAACACCGATCAGCGTTCTCAGGATTACGGTGCGATTAAAGACGTCTTTCGCCCAGGTCACGCTGATTACACCTATGAGCAAAAATATGGCCTGCGCGATTACCGTGGCGGTGGCCGCTCTTCCGCGCGCGAAACTGCGATGCGCGTTGCCGCAGGGGCGATTGCGAAGAAATACCTGCAACAGCAACATGGTGTGAAGGTACGCGGCTATTTGTCGCAGATTGGCGATGTCACCTGCGAGCTGAAAGATTGGGAACAGGTTGAGCAAAACCCATTCTTCTGCCCCGATATCGACAAGTTGGAAGCCTTAGACGAACTGATGCGGGCGCTGAAAAAAGAAGGCGACTCCATTGGCGCGAAGGTTAGCGTCGTCGCGGAGTCGGTGCCTGTCGGATTAGGCGAGCCGGTCTTTGATCGTCTGGATGCTGATTTGGCTCACGCACTGATGAGCATCAACGCCGTGAAAGGCGTTGAAATTGGCGATGGCTTTGCCGTTGTCACCAAACGTGGCAGTGAAAACCGGGACGAAATCACGCCGGACGGTTTCCAAAGCAATCACGCTGGCGGCATTTTGGGCGGAATCAGCAGCGGTCAGAACATCGTTGCACATCTGGCGTTGAAGCCGACCTCCAGCATTATGGTGCCGGGGAAAACGATCAACCGTCAGGGCGAAGCGACTGAAATGGTCACGCGCGGGCGTCACGATCCTTGTGTGGGTATTCGCGCTGTGCCGATTGCCGAAGCCATGATGGCGATTGTGTTAATGGATCACCTGCTGCGCCAACGCGCACAGTGTGGGGATGTAAACAGTCAGGTTCCTCGCTGGTAAAAATCATGAAACAAGGGTTAATCGGGGTTCTCGCGCTGGCACTGAGCGCGCCGCTGTTATCGAACGCCGCGTGGGCGAAAACGCCCTGGCAGGAGATCGCGCATCCGGTTGCGGGTACGCCGCAGTCAATTGGTAGCTTTTCCAATGGCTGTATCATCGGTGCCCAGCCGCTGCCTTTGCAGTCGCAGGATTATCAGGTGATGCGCATCGATCAGCGGCGCTATTTCGGTCACCCCGATCTTCTGGCGTTTATTCACCGCCTAAGCAACGAGGTCAAGCGTACGACCTCCGGTAATGTGCTGGTGGGGGATATGGGCATGCCTGTCGGGGGACGTTTCAGCAGCGGCCACGCCAGTCACCAATCCGGGCTGGATGTCGACATCTGGCTGCAATTGCCCAGACAGCGCTGGAGCGAGCAGCAGTTGCTGAAACCGCAGCCTATCGATTTGGTTAACGCCAGCGGGCTGAACGTTAACCCCCGCGTTTGGCGACCGGAAATCACCACCCTGATCAAAACCGCTGCGTTGGATAGCGACGTAACGCGCATCTTCGTTAATCCGGCGATTAAAAAACAGCTGTGTGTTGAAGCAGGCCACGATCGTGACTGGCTGCGCAAAGTTCGCCCTTGGTTTGCACACCGTGCGCATATGCATGTGCGCCTGCGCTGCCCAGCGGATAGCCTTGAGTGTCAGGATCAGGACGAACCCCCTGTCGGTGATGGATGTGGTGCCGAGTTAACCAGCTGGTTCCAGCCAAAACAGCCGAGTACCGAAGCCCCGGAAAAAACCACGCCGCCGCCGTTGCCTCCTTCTTGTCAGGCACTGCTCGACAGACATTTTGCCGCGAGATAACGAATAACGATGGACTGGTTAGTTCTTGGGCCAGAAATGCTGGCCGTACTGTTTTTTGTCGGGGCGTTGGCAGGGTTTATTGATTCGATTGCGGGCGGGGGCGGTTTATTAACGATCCCCGCCTTGCTGGCGGCGGGGTTATCCCCAGCGCAGGCGCTGGCAACGAATAAACTTCAGGCCGTTGGTGGATCCTTTTCCGCCAGCCTGTATTTCATCCGCCGCCGTGCGGTGAATCTGGGCGAGCAGAAGCTGGCGATTGCGTTGACCTTTGTCGGTTCGACCTTTGGTGCCTGGCTGATCCAGCAAATTCACGCCGATTTTCTACGTCAACTGCTGCCGGTGCTGATCATTGGCATTGGCCTCTATTTTTTATTAACGCCCAAAATCGGTGATGAAGATCGGCAGCGTCGCCTGTCGCCACTTCCGTTTGCGATTGTGGCAGGCTGTTGTGTCGGTTTTTATGACGGCTTCTTCGGCCCCGGTGCTGGGTCATTTTACGCACTGGCGTTTGTCACCCTGTATGGCTTCAATCTGGCAAAAGCGACGGCTCACGCCAAAATCCTGAACTTTACCTCCAACTTCGGCGGGCTACTGTTTTTCATTCTGGGCGGTCAGGTTGTCTGGGTGGTCGGCGGCGTCATGCTGATCGGGCAGATCCTCGGTGCGCGGCTGGGAGCCAAAATGGTGATGACGAAAGGGCAAAAGCTGATTCGTCCTATGCTGGTGATGGTTTCCGCCATCATGAGCGGTAAGCTGATTTATGACAGCCACGGGCACGAGATTGCCATCTGGCTGGGACAGTTTTTATAACAACAAATGATGATAACAACAGATAACATGACTACGACGCACCATTATCAACAACTGATTGATATTTTTAATGATTGCTTTGGCGATGAATACAATACCCGTCTGGTAAAAGGCGATGATGAGCCGATTTATCTGCCCGCGGATGGTGACATTCCGTATCACCGGATTGTGTTTGCCCACGGTTTTTATGCCAGCGCGCTACACGAGATTTCTCACTGGTGCATTGCTGGTGCCCAGCGGCGCTTGCAGGTCGATTTCGGCTACTGGTACTGCCCAGATGGCCGCGATGCCTCGACGCAAAGCCAGTTTGAGGTGGTGGAAATCAAACCGCAGGCCTTCGACTGGCTGTTCTGCGTGGCCGCAGGCTTTCCGTTTAACGTCAGTTGTGACAACCTGAACGGCGACTGCGAGCCGGACCGCATTGATTTCCAGCGACGCGTGCATGCGCAGGTGATGCAATATCTGGAAGAGGGTATTCCCGCACGTCCCGCCAGCTTTATTCGTGCATTACAATCATTTTACAATACGCCACCGCTGACGGCGGCGAGCTTCCCGTATCCAGCCGATCTGTGATGCACGGGAACCGCAAAAAATTTGAGGATAAGAAATGATCGCAGAATTTGAAACGCGCATTCTGGCGCTGATTGATGACATGGTAGAGCATGCCAGCGACGATGAACTGTTTGCCGGTGGCTATTTGCGCGGTCATCTGACGGTGTCGGTGGCAGAAGCGGAAGATCATGGGGAACACACGCTTGAAGCACTGCATCTGCGCGTTAGCGACAGCATCAATAACGCCATCAAAAACGGTGAACTGTCACCGCCAGATCAGGTACTGGTTAACGGGATGTGGGAACGACTGTTTCAGCAGGCGCAGGATAGTACGCACTGATTTCCCTGTGGGCTAATTGTCACTCTGTCAGTGCTGGCCCAGTCGAGCCAGCACATCTTCTTTCCCGATTAATCCTTCGCTATTCTCAGTTAATCCTGAGCTACAGGCTTACCTTTCAGCAGTTTCCTTATCCAGAAACGATTCGGGTTTAGCGCGGCGAGCGTATCGCGGTCCAGCGGTAGCGGTTCGCCATACATCTGTGATGCTAAAATTTCCGCCGCGAGTGGGGCGGAGCACAGGCCGCGTGAGCCTAACGCACCGATGATAAACAGATCCTGCCAATAGGGTGCGCGTGGCACCGTGTCGGTACGGTGTTGAGGGTGCAGCCGATCTTCATACTCGGCCAGCGTTTGTTCATAGTCCGGTACCGCTCCTAATAGCGGTAGATGATCGCGTAGCGCACAGCGGACGCCCTGACGCGCCTGCGCATCGCTGATATCGATCGTTTTCGCCCAGTCTGCGTCAGGCAAACAATTCAGCAGGCGCTGGCGATTTTCTTGCTGCTCGTCTTCCCGATAATCACAGTGTGTTTCCCCCCGTAAATAGCTCGCCCCGATGCAGTGCGTCTGATGCTGCGGACTCACCGGCGTCAGATAGCCGTCGTAGCACAACACCTGTTTGAGCTGACCTAGCTCCGGGTTGGTCGGAATATGGCTGACCTGTCCGCGCACGGCGTAAGCGGGTAACTGGGATGTCTGTGCCCAGTCGGTAATGTGGTGACCATTTGCCAGCACCACGACGGCATGATTTATCCGCTGGCCGGTGCTCAGGGTGAGCGCCCAGCCGCCGTCCGTTTTCTCCAGTGCGGAAACGGCGGTACTCATCTGTACCGACAGACCGTTTTGCTGTGCCAGTCTCAGCGCAGAAGCCGTCAGTTCTGCCGGGCACAGCCAGCCGCCGTCAGGATAAGTGATGCCATTTACGCCGATATTCAGGCCGCTTTGCGTTTCCAGTTGCTGCGCATCCACGTTAACGACCAGCTCTTGCGGCCATTCGCCTTGCAGAATCTGTTCGATTTTACGCGCACTTTTTTCATCCCAGGCAAGCTGGCTGACGCCACACCATTGGTGTTCAAACTCCAGACCCTGTTGCGCCAGCGCGGTATAGCTGCGGTGGGCAAAGTCAAAGGCGAGCGAGAAAAAGCGGGATACCGCATCGTGTCGGTTATTCAGTAGAGGATAAAGCGCCCCCTGACGATTGCCGGATGCGCCTGTGGCAGGCAGCGCGTCCGCGCAGTAGAGCGTGACGTTTCCACCGCGACGTTGCAGAGCCAGCGCGGTGAGCACGCTGGCGATGCCGCCGCCAATAATCGCGATATCGTCAGTCGTGCTGGCTGCGGGGCGGGCATACCACGGTGTTGGCGACGTGACGGGAAGCGCGTCAAGAAGGATGCCGCTCAGCATTTCCCGTTTTTGCCCAAATCCTTTGATTTTACTGACCTGAAACCCCGCCTGTTGCAGACCGCGACGCACAAAGCCTGCGGCGGTAAAGGTAGCGAACGTGCCTTCTTTACGGCACAAACGTGCCATTGCCTGAAACAAATTTTCCGTCCACATGTCTGGGTTTTTGGCAGGCGCGAAGCCATCCAGAAACCAGACGTCGACCTGATGGTTCTGCGTATCATCCAGCTCAGGCAGTAAGACGTTCACGTCACCGAACCATAAATCAAGCGTGATACTACCTTGCGCCAGAATCAGGCGATGGCAGCCCGGCAGCGGTAGCGGCCATTGAGCGCGTAGTTCATCCGCGAAGGCTGCCAGCTCCGGCCATTGTGCGTGTGCGGCAGCCAAATCATGCTGACGCAGGGGGAATTTCTCGAAGCTAATGAAATGCAGGTGGCGCAATGTCGCCGATGGTTGCTGTTGACGAAAATCGGCAAACGCCTGCCACAGTGTCAGAAAATTCAGGCCCGTGCCAAAGCCGGTTTCTGCTATCACGCAGGCTGCACGCGGGTGCGTGGTGAAACGCTCAGGAAAGTGATTGCCCTTTAAAAACACATAACGGGTTTCTGCCAACCCATCCTGATTCGAAAAATAGACGTCATCAAACTGTTGCGATACAGGTGTACCCTGAGCGTTCCAACTTAACGACGCGTGTTGGATGGGGAGGTTGGTCACGACAAAAAGCTCATTATTCAAGTGATGATGAGATTCTATCGGGCTGAATATTGTGGCGCAAATTTAGCAATGATTTCGCGATACTTTGGCTGATCGGACTTGTTCAGCTTACAACTGTACGCTAAAGTGCGAAGCGAAGTCCCAAACTCTATAAGTGGAAGAAGAGGTATTACATGAAACGTGCAGTGATTACTGGCCTAGGGATCGTATCAAGCATCGGTAATAACCAGCAGGAAGTTCTGGCATCATTGCGAGAAGGCCGCTCGGGCATTACTTTCTCTCAAGAGCTGAAAGATTCCGGCATGCGTAGTCACGTCTGGGGGAATGTCAAACTGGACACCACTGGCCTCATCGATCGCAAAATTGTGCGTTTTATGAGTGATGCATCGATCTATGCCTACTTATCCATGGAGCAGGCGATTCAAGATTCCGGGCTGTCTGATGAGGTTTATCAGAATAACCCACGCGTTGGCCTGATTGCTGGCTCAGGCGGCTCTGCTCGCTATCAGGTGTTCGGTGCTGACGCGATGCGTAGCCCGCGCGGTCTGAAAGCCGTTGGCCCTTATGTGGTAACCAAATCCATGGGTTCTGCGGTATCCGCATGTCTGGCAACGCCATTCAAAATTCACGGCGTGAACTACTCTATTAGCTCTGCCTGTGCGACCTCTGCACACTGCATCGGTAACGCGGTTGAACAAATTCAGATGGGCAAACAGGACATCGTTTTTGCTGGTGGTGGCGAAGAGTTGTGCTGGG
The DNA here is from genome assembly GCF_014946775.2 of Pectobacterium quasiaquaticum. Lineage (NCBI taxonomy): Bacteria > Pseudomonadati > Pseudomonadota > Gammaproteobacteria > Enterobacterales > Pectobacteriaceae > Pectobacterium > Pectobacterium quasiaquaticum. Next base: position 1,392,994 of record NZ_CP065177.1, read on the forward strand.
AATTGGCCTGTGAATTTGATGCGATGGGCGCACTGTCAACCAAATACAATGAGACACCAGAGAAAGCGTCCCGTACTTATGACGCCGACCGTGATGGTTTCGTCATTGCTGGCGGCGGCGGTATGGTTGTCGTAGAAGAACTGGAGCACGCGCTGGCGCGTGGCGCGCACATCTATGCCGAAGTAGTCGGCTACGGCGCGACGTCTGATGGTGCGGATATGGTTGCCCCGTCAGGTGAAGGCGCGGTACGTTGCATGAAGATGGCGATGCAGGATATCGATACACCGATCGATTATATCAACACGCACGGCACCTCTACGCCAGTGGGTGATGTGAAGGAACTGTGGGCGATTCGCGAAGTCTTCGGTGACAATGTTCCGCCGATTTCTGCGACCAAAGCGATGACCGGCCACTCTCTGGGCGCAGCTGGCGTTCAGGAAGCCATCTATACGCTGTTGATGCTGGAACACGGGTTTATTGCGCCGAGCATCAACGTGGAAACACTGGATGAACGTGCTGAAGGCATGAATGTCATCACTGAAATGACCGAACGCGAACTGAAAACGGTGATGTCTAACGGTTTCGGGTTCGGTGGCACCAACGCCGCGCTGGTAATGAGAAAGCTCGATAAGTAATCGGTTTATCATTCGAACATTTTCATTCAAACGTTCTCATTGAAATAAATAAAACCCCACTGGCGCAAGCCGCGGGGTTTTTTGTTTGTACTGGTTTGCTTGATGATGATCAGTTAGCGATAGTCATGAGCGATAAGCTTGGTCTTAACGGTATTAGTGCTAGATCAATACCCAAAGTAGAAAGGCAGCCACGCAGGTGCTTACAATCACCAGAAACATCGGCTTATGGAACAGTGACTGCCAACTGAGCGGTAGCGAAGCAATCAGCGGGTTAAACAGCGGATGCAGCAACTGTGAGGTCGTGGTCCAGTCCGTTTCCTGTGAGCGCTGAATGCGCTGCGTAAACAGGAACGTCAGCAGATCGCTAACCTGCATCGGTGTCAGCGGGGTTTGTAATCCGATATTGAAGCGATTCTGCGTGTAATCCACCAATAATTGCTGTTCCTGCGCGGTCATAGGCTGTTGTAGCAGAGCTTGCAACGGCGCGAGATTCGGCGAAAGCAGTGCATTCTGTGCCGATAGCGGCTGTGATGGTAGATTTGCTGTGGATGACGGATTCGCATTCGCTGTATTGGTGGTGTTGGCTGTCAGCGGTTCTGACGCTGCGCCTGCCGTGCCTGCATGGGTCGGTGTTCCCTGCTGTGCTGGCGGGGTGGCGCGCAGCAGCGTTTGTGTCTGTTGCAGCTCAACCTGTGCTTGCAGGAACTGCGTGATCAGCGGCAGATGTTTTAACGGGATGGCGTCGCCCGGGCTAAGATTCTGCATCATCATCAGATTGTTCAGCACCCTTGCAGGCTGTTCCCCAGTCATGGTCGCTAATCGGGTAACTAACTGATTCAAGCCGCGCTGTTCCGCAGGAGAGAGCGGGCGATCGGGCAAGTTGGCGGCCTGAGCGGTTTGCGATGCTGTGGTTGATGCCGTTGACTGCGGAATTTGCCCGTTTTGCAGCAGCGTAACCACCTGCTGTAGCTGCGTTTTAGTCAGCGCGCTTAGCGTGGTGCTACCGAACTGTTGCTGGATGAAATTGCTGACTGCCTGACGATTATTTCCCTGAGACAGCATATCTGTCAGGCGCTGAAGCAGTTGCTGACGTCCACCGCTATCTTGCGCCTGCGTTAAACGCGTCTGGAGTATCTGCTCGGCAGGCTGGTAGTGGCGGGACAGCAGTTCATTATTTTCTGCCAGTCCTACCCCCTGTTTTACCGTCGTCCAGACTTCCGCTGCCTTTGACGTAGTCAGCGCGGCAACTTTAAGCACCAGATTTTCCAGCGTCGTGCGCTGCGCCAACGTCAGCGGTCGATCGCCATTGGCGGAGGAACCCGCGGCGTTAGCGGATGAGGTAGAGGTAGACGATGTGGTGGTCGGCGTCACCGAACGTTCGCCGGGCAGCGGGGCACCTGGGCCACTTACAGGTTGCATATCGGTTATCCTTACTGCCGTCATGATTGAGATGAATCATAGCAATCTCCCGTGACGGTCGATAGTCAGACGTCGCCTAAAACGGCACTAATCTAATGGTAGGGTTGTATGATATTCGTACCAACGCCGGAGGTAGACACTCGCTAGGCTACCGTCAACCCCATATCTCTAATGTTGGAATAGCTGTGGCGGGATATTGATACACCCCCGCGAAGAAAAGGCTGTGCAGTGTAATTGCCTTGGGTTTCTGCACCATTCGGTGGCAGAATATCTCCCCACTTTTTTTGGCTGGCTACCGATGTCGGAGAAGACAATGAAGATTCTGGTTGATGAGAATATGCCGTATGCCCGCGAGCTATTTAGCCGTCTGGGTGAAGTGCAGGCCGTGCCGGGACGTCCTTTGCCGCGCGATCTGCTGGCAGACGCGGATGCGTTGATGGTGCGCTCGGTCACGAAGGTGAACGCGGATTTGCTGTCTGGTTCAGCGGTAAAATTTGTCGGCAGCGCGACGGCAGGCACCGACCATGTTGATGACACCTGGCTTAACGCCAACGGGGTCGCGTTTTCTGCTGCCCCCGGCTGTAATGCCATCGCGGTAGTGGAGTACGTCTTTTCTTCTTTGCTGATGCTGGCCGAGCGTGATGGTTTCCAACTGCGTGATAAAACCGTCGGGATTGTCGGCGTGGGTAATGTTGGCAGACGTCTGGATGCGCGTCTGAAGGCCTGGGGCGTTAAAACGCTGCTGTGCGATCCGCCGCGTGCCGATCGCGGTGAGGTGGGCGATTTCCTTCCGCTCGACACGCTGGTACGTGATGCCGACATTTTGACGCTGCATACGCCGCTATATCTCGACGGCCCGTATCGTACTCACCATCTGGTTGATGCCGCCGTACTGAGCGCGTTTGCGGACGGACGTATTCTGATTAATGCCTGTCGAGGCCCAGTGGTGGACAATGCTGCACTGCTTGAGGCGCTGCAACAGGGTAAAAAACTCAGCGTCATTCTTGATGTATGGGAGCCGGAACCCGCGTTATCGACCGATCTGCTGGCGCGGGTAGACATCGGCACGGCACATATCGCCGGTTATACCTTGGAAGGAAAAGCGCGCGGCACCACACAGGTGTTTGAGGCGTGGAGCGAGTTTATCGGAACCCCGCAGCAGGTGGCGCTTTCGTCGCTTTTGCCTGCGCCAGAGTATGCCGAAGTGACATTGACCGCACCGCTGGATGAGGCGCTGCTAAAACGTCTGGTGCATCTGGTGTATGATGTGCGCCGGGACGATGCACTGTTGCGCCACGTTGCGCATCAGGAAGGCGGGTTCGATCGTCTGCGCAAACATTATCAGGAACGACGCGAATGGTCGTCACTCCATGTTATCTGCGCCGATGCTGACAGCGCAGATTGCCTGAACGCGCTGGGATTCACGGCGTCAGTGCGGGACGCACGCTAACGGCGTTTCGCGCGAGCATCACTTTTTTATTCATAAACTGACAGACAGCATCACCATCGTCTGTCGGTTCCATTCATGATTTGAGTTTCATTCAAAATTTGGGAGAGAACCAAATGTCTGACGGCTGGAATATTGCTCTGCTGGGCGCAACGGGCGCAGTAGGCACGGCGTTACTGGAATTATTGCAGGAACGCGAATTCCCAGTGGGTGAACTGTATCCGCTGGCCAGTGAACGTAGCGCGGGTGAAACCATACGTTTTAACGGCAAATCTTGCCTGGTCACCGATGTGGCTGATTTTGACTGGTCACAGGCGCAACTGGCATTTTTTGTCGCCGGTCAGGATGTCAGTGCCCGCTATGCGGAAGACGCAGGGGACGCGGGCTGTCTGGTTATAGACAGCAGCGGTCTGTTTGCGCTGGAACCGGACGTCCCGCTGGTGGTGCCCGGCGTGAATACGCATACGCTGGCAGATTATCGTAACCGCAATATTGTTGCAGTGGCCGACAGCCTGACCAGCCAACTGCTGACGGCGATTAAGCCGTTGACCGATGTGGCTGGGCTTTCGCGTCTGCATGTCGTCAATATGCTGTCCGTTTCCGCATTCGGTAAAGCGGCGATAGACGATCTGGCGGGACAAAGTGCTCGTCTGCTGAACGGTGTTCCGCCTGAGGCCGGGCTGTTCCCGAAACAGCTGGCATTCAATCTGTTGCCTTTACTGCCTGATGATGTGGGCAGCGTGCGCGAAGAACGCAGTCTGGTCGATCAGGTGCGTAAAGTTTTGCAGGACGACGGATTGCCGATTTCAGTGACCTGCATTCAGTCCCCCGTGTTCTATGGCCACGCACAGGTTGTTCATCTTGAATCACTGCGTCCGCTGTCTGCGGAAGAAGCGCGCGATGAACTGCGCAATGCTGGGAATATTGAGGTCAGCGATGAGCAGGATTACCCGACGCAGGTTGGCGATGCTTCGGGCAATGGGCAACTGAGCGTCGGCTGTCTACGTAATGATTACGGCATTCCTGAGCTACTGCAATTCTGGTCGGTCGCCGATAACGCTCGCTTTGGCGGCGCGCTGATGGCGGTGGAAACGGCAGAATGTCTGGTGCAGGAGTATCTCGGGTAATGTCGGAAACCACTCAGGCGGAGGCTACTCAGGCCGATGCCGCTGCGGAAAACGAACGCGCCCCGCTGAAAATCGCGCTAGGTATTGAGTACGATGGTAGCCTCTATTATGGCTGGCAGCGCCAGTCTGACGTTGCTAGCGTGCAGGCCTGTCTTGAAAAAGCGCTGAGCAAAGTGGCGGATGAGCCGATAGAGGTGTTTTGCGCCGGGCGAACCGATGCTGGGGTTCATGGCACCGGGCAGGTGGTGCATTTCACCACACGCGCGATCCGAAAAGACGCCGCCTGGACGATGGGGGTGAATGCAAATTTACCGCCGGATATCGCGGTGCGCTGGGTGAAAACAGTGGATGAGGATTTCCATGCGCGCTTCAGCGCGACGGCACGCCGCTACCGTTATGTCATCTACAATCACCGCTATCGTCCTGCGGTGCTTTCGCGTGGTATGACGCACTTTTATCACCCGTTAGACGTGGAACGTATGGAGCGTGCTGGGCAGTGCCTGTTGGGGGAGAATGATTTCACCTCTTTTCGTGCGGTGCAGTGCCAGTCGCGCACGCCGTGGCGCTATGTAAATCATTTAAAGGTTACACGTCACGGTGACTATATCGTGGTAGATATTAAGGCCAATGCGTTCGTGCATCATATGGTGCGTAATATCGTTGGCAGCCTGATGGAGGTCGGTTGTGGCAATCGTCCAGAATCGTGGATTGCCGAGCTGCTGGCGGCCAAAGATCGTACGCTGGCTGGTGCAACAGCCCGAGCCGAAGGGCTGTATTTGGTGGCGGTAGATTATCCCGCACGTTTTGCTTTGCCGCAGCCTACGATGGGGCCGCTCTTTTTAGCTGATTGACGTTTTTTGTTGTAACGAGTGCGTCTTTTATCTGTTGCTCGCTGCCAGATGGCCGTAGGCCAAAGGTGGCGTGCGATGCGTATTAAGGACGAGGCTATTGAGCGTGCTATATGCAAGGCAACACGGAGAGTGCGGCTGCTTTGCGTCTATCGACCGCGTGCGTTCAATAGACACGTTGGGGAGAAGAAGTTGTGATGGAGTTTATACAGTTTATTATTGATTTTATTCTGCACATTGACGTCCACTTGGCGGAACTGGTGGCGCAATATGGTGTCTGGGTTTATGCCATTTTGTTCCTGATTCTGTTCTGTGAGACTGGGCTGGTGGTGACGCCGTTTTTGCCGGGAGATTCGCTGCTGTTTGTCGCAGGGGCGCTGGCGGCACTGCCGTCGAACGATTTGAATGTGCACACGATGGTGTGCCTGATGATCGTTGCCGCGATTACGGGCGATGCGGTGAACTACACGATTGGACGACTGTTCGGTGAGAAGCTGTTTAGCAACCCGAACTCAAAGATTTTCCGCCACAGCTATCTGGATAAAACGCATGCGTTTTACGCGCGTCACGGTGGCAAGACGATAATTCTGGCGCGTTTTGTCCCGATTGTGAGAACATTTGCGCCGTTTGTTGCTGGGATGGGGCACATGAGCTATCGGCATTTTGCGGCCTATAATGCCATTGGTGCGCTGCTGTGGGTGTTGTCGTTCACCTATGCGGGCTACCTGTTTGGCGATTTGCCGATGGTGCAGGAAAATCTGAAATTATTGATTGTCGCGATTATTTTTCTCTCTATCCTGCCGGGCATGATTGAGATTGTCCGTCACCGTAGAGCGGCCTCGCGCGGCAATGTGAAATAAGTGAAGTATTTTAACATCCGGTTTGACCAGTTTTTTATCCACAGTACCGGAACGTTATGGTTTAATGGGCAGCATTTATGGTCTGTTCTTGGGAACACCCTGGGTGCCGATGCCTTTGTACCGCGATTGTCGTGCGTCTCAGGCATTTTTTCATTGGCAATGTTGTCAGGGAATAACATGAACAGCGGACTGGCATTTGCCAGGTTCAAGCAGAAAGGTTATCAATGAGCTGGATTGAACGAATTCTTAACAAAAGCAATATCACACCGACCCGTAAAGCGAACATCCCTGAAGGGGTCTGGACAAAATGTGATAGCTGCGGCCAGGTTCTTTATCGTGCCGAGTTGGAGCGCAATCTGGGTGTCTGCCCGAAGTGCGATCACCATATGCGCCTTTCCGCGCGTGCCCGTCTACAGGCTTTTCTGGATAAAGAAAACACTGTCGAGTTGGGAAGCGAACTGGAGCCGAAGGATGTCCTGAAATTTCGGGATTCCAAAAAATATAAAGATCGTCTGGTTTCTGCACAGAAACAGTCCGATGAGAAAGACGCGCTAGTCGTGATGAAAGGTACGCTTTACGGCATGCCGATTGTCGTCGCGTCGTTTGAGTTTGCTTTCATGGGCGGTTCAATGGCGTCTGTCGTGGGGGCGCGTTTTGTGCGTGGCGTTGAGCGGGCACTGGAAGATGGTTGCCCGCTAGTGTGCTTCTCCGCCAGTGGCGGTGCGCGTATGCAGGAAGCGCTGATGTCGCTGATGCAAATGGCGAAAACCAGTGCAGCATTGGCAAAAATGCGCGATCGTGGTTTGCCTTATATTTCTGTGCTGACTGACCCAACCATGGGTGGTGTTTCCGCGAGTCTGGCGATGCTGGGCGACCTGAACATTGCGGAACCAAAAGCGCTAATCGGTTTTGCCGGTCCACGCGTTATCGAACAAACCGTGCGTGAAAAACTGCCGCCGGGCTTCCAGCGCAGTGAATTCCTGATTGAGAAAGGGGCGATTGATATGATCGTTCGTCGTCCGGAAATGCGCTACAAGCTGGCCACCATCCTTGCCAAACTGACGAACCATCCAGAACCTGGCAACGATGACGTGGAAATTCGCAGCGATGCGCCGTCTGAATCATCACAGGATGACGCATAATTGACATGATGGGCAGGGCGCGTGGCACGACCACGTCGTTGGCAATGCGCACGCTCTGCCCGTAATGAACCGTAAGCGAGTGAACGGGACTCATGGATACTCTTCAAATACCCCAAGCCACGTCACCTTTGGTCACGTGGCTTCATTATCTTGAGCACCTGCACGCTCAGGCCATTGATCTAGGCCTGGAGCGCGTTAAGCAGGTTGCCGAACATCTCCAACTGCTCCAGCCTGCAGCCACGATTTTCACCGTCGCGGGGACAAACGGCAAAGGAACGACCTGCTGTACGCTGGAATCCATTCTGTTAGCCGCTGGTCTGCGGGTGGGAGTGTACAGTTCTCCCCATCTGCTTCGCTATACCGAGCGAGTGCGCATTCAGGGTAAAGAATTGCCTGAAGCGCTCCATACGCAGGCGTTTGCGGATATTGAAGCAGGGAGAGGGGCGGTATCGCTCACCTATTTTGAATTTGGCACGCTGTCGGCACTGCAACTCTTCAAGCAGGCGAATCTGGATGTCGTTATTTTGGAAGTGGGGCTAGGCGGGCGGTTGGATGCTACCAATATTGTGGATGCAGATGTATCTGTGGTAACCAGCATTGCTATCGATCATACCGATTGGTTAGGTAACGATCGGGAAAGCATTGGTCGCGAGAAGGCGGGGATATTCCGACAAGGGAGACCTGCGGTTGTTGGCGAGCCAGATATGCCAGGAACGATTGCCGACGTTGCCGCGGAGAAAGGCGCGCAACTTCGCCGCCGTGGTCGAGACTGGGAATATTCAATGCAGCGCGAGACGTGGAGCTGGCAGGATAAACAGCGCGAACTGTCACGGTTGCCGTTACCCAACGTCCCGTTAGCCAATGCCGCCACGGCACTGGCTGCATTGCACTATTCTTCACTCAACGTGAGTGAAGAAGCGATTCGACAAGGTTTGCAGCACGCCGCATTACCCGGTCGTTTTCAGACTGTGCAGGTGTCACCGCGATTGATTCTTGATGTAGCACACAACCCTCATGCGGCGGCGTATCTGGCAAATCGTTTGGCTGGGCTGCCGAAAACCGGAAAAGTGCGAGCTGTTGTCGGCATGCTGTCGGATAAAGACATTGTTGGTACGCTGGCCCACTTAACGCCGTTAGTGGATGAGTGGTATTGCGCGTCGCTGGAAGGACCGCGTGGTGCTACGGCGCAGCAGATTGCCGAGCACCTGACGCGAAGCCAATCATTTTCCGATGTCGTTGCCGCTTGGCAGCAAGCAATGTCCGAGTCGACGGAGCAGGATATCGTCATTGTGTGTGGATCTTTTCATACAGTAGCGCATGTGATGGACGCGCTGGATGAGGAGAAGGCGAATGGCGAGTAAATTTCAGAATCGATTGGTCGGTACGGTTATTCTGGTCGCACTGGGCGTGATCGCCTTACCGGCCCTGCTGGATGGCAAGAAAAAGCACTACGAAGACGAGTTTGCGTCGATTCCGCTGATCCCTAAGCTGGGTGACAGCAATGAGATGGAAGCGCTGCCTGCGCTGAACCCGCCGCTGCCGAGTCAGCCTCCGGAAGGGGCAGAAACGGCGATGCAAAATAGTGCGGAAGCCGAAGCTGCTGAAGCGAGATCGTCTGCATCATCTGCAACTACGTCATCTACAACGACAGGACCTGAAACCACGACGCACACGCCGCCATCGTCCCATTCTGGCACGAATACGCCAGCCATGACGGCACCGCCTGTGGTGGTTGAGCGTCCGCCGGTTCAGACGCCAGCACCAGTGACGCTGAAGCCTCAGCCAAAGCCTGAGGTGAAGCCAGAGGTGAAACCGAAACCAGAGCCTAAACCGGAACCCAAACCGGAAGTGAAGCCTGAAACGCAGCCGACGCAGCAAGCGCCTGTCGGACAGGCCTATATTGTGCAGCTTGGTGCGTTGAAAAATGCCGACAAGGTGAACGAAATTGTCGCTAAGCTTCGTCTCTCTGGCTACCGCGCGTATACCGTGCCATCCACGCCGGTTTCAGGCGAAATCACCCGCATTTACGTGGGGCCAGATGCCTCGAAGCAGAAGCTGGAGTCTTCACTGGGCGAGCTGAAACAGATTAGCGGGCTAAGCGGGCAGGTGCGAGCGCATTCCGTTCGTTAAGATGCTGAGAGTTAATAGAATCAGGTATGACGTCTTGTCGATTTTTTCGCCTGATTATCTATCGATGAAATCGGCGGAAATACGCTACGCAAACGTTTTCTTTTTCTGTTAGAATGCGCCGCGAACAGGATGACGTAGCGGCTTATCGGTAGCATCGTTCATTATTAGGATAGTTCATGGTTTGGGTTGATTACGTCATTATTGGTATCATCGGATTTTCGGCTCTGGTTAGCCTAATCCGGGGGTTTGTTCGCGAAGCGCTGTCGTTAGTAACCTGGGGATGTGCTTTTTTTGTTGCCAGTCATTACTACGCTTACCTCGCGGTCTACTTCACCCGTTTTGATGATGAGCTGGTGCGTAACGGCATTGCGATTGCCATTCTGTTTATTGCAACGTTGATTGTGGGAGCTATCGTCAACTATGTGATTAGTTCACTGGTTGAACGTACCGGATTATCCGGCACCGATCGTGTTCTGGGCATCTGTTTTGGTGCACTGCGCGGGGTGCTGATCGTTTCCGCACTGCTATTCTTTCTGGATACGTTTACTGGTCTTTCACAAAGTGATGACTGGAAGCAGTCTCAGTTAATCCCGCAGTTCAGTTATATTATCAGGTGGTTTTTTGACTACCTGCAAAGCACGTCAAGTTTCTTGCCGCAGCATTTACCGCTGCGGTAGCGCTGATGAGGAAAAGACACCATGTGCGGTATTGTCGGTATCGCCGGTTTTACACCGGTCAACCAGTCGATTTATGACGCGTTAACGGTGTTGCAACACCGTGGGCAGGATGCTGCGGGTATTGTGACCATCGATGCCTTTAATTGTTTTCGCCTGCGTAAGGCCAATGGCCTGGTGAAAGATGTGTTTGAAGCGCGGCACATGCAACGCTTACAGGGAAACATGGGGCTTGGCCATGTGCGTTATCCGACCGCAGGCAGTTCCAGCGCCTCGGAAGCACAACCTTTCTATGTTAACTCACCGTTCGGTATCACGCTGGCTCACAATGGTAACCTGACTAACGCCCACGAACTGCGTAAAAAGCTGTTCGAACAGGAGCGCCGTCACGTTAACACCACGTCTGATTCTGAAATTCTGCTGAATATTTTCGCCAGAGAGCTGGACCGTTTCCAACACTACCCGTTGGAAGCCGATAATATTTTTGCGGCCGTTGCCGCAACGCACCAGCAAATTCGCGGTGCCTATGCCTGTGTTGGCATGATTATCGGTCACGGTATGGTCGCTTTCCGCGATCCAAACGGGATTCGTCCTCTCGTTATCGGTAAACGTGATCTGGAAGATGGCCGCAGCGAGTATATGGTAGCGTCAGAAAGTGTCGCGCTGGATACGCTGGGCTTTGAATTTTTACGCGATGTAGCGCCGGGAGAAGCGATCTACATTACGGAAAAAGGGCAGTTGTTTACCCGCCAGTGCGCAGAGAATCCAAAGAGCAATCCGTGCCTCTTCGAATATGTCTACTTCGCTCGCCCGGATTCTTTCATCGATAAAATATCGGTCTACAGCGCACGCGTTCGTATGGGCCAGAAACTCGGTGAGAAAATTGCGCGCCAGTGGGAAGATCTCGATATTGATGTTGTGATCCCGATTCCTGAAACCTCTTGTGATATCGCGCTAGAAATCGCGCGTATCATCAACAAGCCGTATCGTCAGGGATTTGTGAAAAACCGCTATGTTGGCCGCACGTTTATCATGCCAGGGCAGCAAGCACGTAAGAAATCGGTACGCCGTAAGCTGAATGCCAACCGTGCTGAGTTCCGTGACAAGAACGTGCTGCTGGTGGATGATTCCATCGTGCGTGGTACAACGTCAGAGCAGATTGTAGAGATGGCGCGTGAAGCAGGAGCCAAGCGTGTTTATCTGGCCTCCGCGGCACCGGAAATTCGCTTCCCTAACGTGTACGGCATCGATATGCCAAGCGTCAATGAGCTGATTGCCCACGGTCGAGAAGTGGATGAAATCTGTAAGATTATTGGTGCCGATGAGCTAATATTCCAGGATCTCGACGATCTGATTGAAGCCGCGCGTGAAGATAACCCGGACATCGCTCAGTTTGAATGCTCGGTGTTCAACGGGATTTACGTGACTAAGGACGTCGATCAAGGTTATCTGGATTATCTGGAAGTCTTGCGCAATGACGATGCCAAAGCGCTGCGTAGCCAGAATGAAGTTGAAGATCTGGAATTGCACAACGAAGGTTAACAGCTAGTCGCACATTAAGGCTGTGTTGAAGGGGGAGGACGCGAAAGTGTCCTCCCCCTTATTGTCTGTAGAGAAAAACTTTGTATGTAGAGAAAAACTTTGTATGTAGAGAAAATTTTGTATGTAGAGAAAAATTGCATAGAGAAAACAGGGTTTCGGTGCTTATCCTTGCTTATCGCTAATCAATGCGGCAAAGTTTGCGCAGATGATTTTTCCGCGTTTCTGCTTACGCGGCCAGCCAGAGGCAGTATGAATGAAGCGACTCATTGTAGGAATTTCCGGTGCCAGCGGCGTCATTTACGGCATCCGGCTGCTACAGGTTTTACAGACGCTGGAAGGTATCGAAACGCATCTGATTATGAGTCAGGCCGCCCGGCAGACGCTGGCGTTAGAAACGGAATTTAGCCTGCGTGACGTGCAGGCGCTGGCCGATGTGGTACACGACACGCGTGATATTGCTGCCAGCGTCTCTTCGGGGTCGTTTAAAACAGCGGGGATGGTGATTTTACCCTGTTCGATAAAAACCCTTTCCGGCATTGTGCACAGCTACAGCGACAATCTATTGACCCGTGCGGCTGATGTGGTGCTGAAGGAGCGTCGTCCTCTGGTGCTGGGGGTACGTGAAACGCCGCTGCACTTAGGGCATTTGCGATTGATGACCACTGCCGTTGAGCTGGGGGCGATAATTATGCCGCCAGTGCCTGCGTTTTATCATCGCCCAGAAAGTGTGCAGGATATTGTCGATCAGACAGTAAATCGTATTCTGGACCAGTTTGACATCGACCTGCCAAAAGATCTCTTTATCCGCTGGCAAGGTGCGTCGTAGCAGGGTAGAGATTCAGGTACGCTATTTCTCTCTCGGGGGGGTAAACTTTTACTGCCCCTTTTTTGTGCTTTTTTATTGCGCCGCACTAATTTTGTGCGTAAAAGCACTGAGATGGTGCAAGTGAGTTTTGGTATTCATGGCACTGTTATCTATTGTTATTACTATGTGCAAAAAAATATTCTGAAAATATCTGATAATCAATCAGTTAACCCTTATTTTCTGTGCTATTCGCTCATGGTTTTTTTACGACGTCTCTGCGTTCATTGTGGCATGAAAACTGCTAGAAAAACTGTAATAGTCGGTGCAGAAAACAAATAGCACTCATATCGTTCATTTTTAAAGCAATACACTCTAAATAATTCCGACATTGACGACACATGACATCAATCACTCACGATAAGGGTAGCAATATGAAGAAACTGATCAAAGTCTTACCGTTGGCACTCATTCTAGCTGCGGGTAGCGCGATGGCGGAGATTCCGAAGAATATTAAAATTGGTACCGATCCTACCTATGCTCCCTTTGAATCCAAAAATGCCAGCGGCGAACTGGTTGGGTTTGATATCGATCTGGCGAAAGAGCTATGCAAGCGTATTCAGGCTAACTGCACGTTTGTAGAAAGTGACTTTGATGCGTTAATTCCGTCCCTGAAAGCGAAAAAAATCGATGCCATCATCTCTTCTCTGTCTATCACCGAAAAACGCCAGCAGGAAATTGCCTTCACTGAGAAGCTGTATGCGGCCAATTCACGCCTGATTGCGAAGAAAGGGACGAGCATTGAACCCACGTTGGCTTCTCTGGGCGGCAAACGTGTTGGCGTATTGCAGGCATCAACACAGGAGGCCTTTGCTAATGCTAACTGGCAGCCTAAAGGCGTTGACGTTGTCGCTTACCAAAATCAGGATCTGATTTATGCCGATCTGGCCGCAGGCCGTATTGATGCAGCCTTTCAGGATGAAGTCGCAGCAAGTGAAGGTTTCCTGAAGTTGGACGCGGGTAAGGGCTATGAGTTTGCCGGCCCGGCGGTAAAAGATGACAAGTTCTTCGGTGTGGGAACTGGTATGGGCTTGCGTAAAGCGGATACTGAGTTGAAAGCCGCGCTGAATAAAGCCTTTGAAGAAATGCGTAAAGACGGTACCTACGATACCTTCGCGAAGAAATACTTCGATTTTGACGTCTACGGTGGCTAATGTCACCAAGGTGACGCTCATTTCTTTATCACATATGTAGCGAGATCATAGGGCATGCGGCACGGGATCGTTCCTCCCGTGTCGTGTTCCTGACTGATGACGCAGCGTGCCATTAACCGCTATTTCAACGGATATCATTGATGTTCTATGGCTATTCCCAGCTAATTCTGGATGGTGCCATCATGACGCTGGAGCTGGCCGCGAGTTCTTTACTGCTGGCGTTGGCTATCGGCCTGATTGGTGCATCGGCGAAGTTGTCTTCCAACCATCTGCTGGCGGGATGTTTTTCCTGCTATACCACGCTGATTCGTGGCATTCCCGATCTGGTACTGATGCTGCTGATTTTCTATGGTCTGCAAATTGTCTTAAACGGCGTGACGGAATCGATCGGCCTGGAGCAAATTGACATCGATCCGTTGACTGCTGGGATTATTACTCTGGGCTTTATTTACGGCGCCTATTTCACGGAAACCTTTCGTGGAGCCTATCTTGCCGTGCCGCGCGGGCAAATCGAAGCTGCCGTCGCGTTTGGGTTCTCTCCCATGAAGGTGTTCCGCCGTATTCTGTTTCCTTCCATGATGCGTTTCGCACTGCCGGGCATCGGTAACAACTGGCAGGTGATCCTGAAAGCGACGGCGCTGGTGTCACTGCTTGGCCTGAACGATGTGATTAAGGCGACGCAACTGGCTGGCAAGGGCACACACGAACCGTTTTATTTTGCGCTGGTTGCTGGGGCGATGTACCTGATTTTTACCACCGCTTCTAACGGTGTGTTGTGGTGGCTGGAAAGGCACTATTCGCAGGGAGTCAAAAAAATAAATTATGAGTGAGATCCTGCAACAATATTGGCAGCCGCTCCTGTGGAGCGATGGCTACCGCCTGACGGGGCTGGCGATGACACTCTGGCTGCTCATTTCTTCGGTGGTTATCGGCGGGCTGATGGCGCTGCCGCTGGCGATTGCCCGCGTATCGCCACGACGCCGATTCAGCTTTCCGGTTTGGCTATTCACCTATGTGTTCCGCGGCACGCCGCTCTACGTACAGCTTCTGGTGTTCTATTCTGGCGTGTATAGCCTGGAGATTGTACGTGGCACCGACATGCTGAATGCCTTTTTTCGCAGCGGACTAAATTGCGCCATTTTGGCGCTGGCGCTGAATACCTGTGCGTACACGACAGAGATTTTCGCGGGGGCAATCCGCTCAGTACCGCATGGGGAAATTGAAGCAGCCAGAGCATACGGTTTCTCCCGCTTTAAGCAGTATCGCTGCATTATTTTGCCAAGTGCACTGCGTATTGCGCTGCCTGCCTACAGCAATGAAGTGATTCTGATGCTGCATTCAACGGCGTTGGCCTTTACCGTAACGGTGCCGGATATTCTGAAAATCGCCCGTGATATCAACGCGGCAACCTACCAGCCGTTTTATGCATTTGGCATCGCGGCGGTTATCTATCTGGCGATTTCGTTTGTGTTAATTGGGCTGTTCAGAAGGGCGGAACGGCGCTGGTTACGTCATCTTTATACCCGTTCATCTCATTAAACGCAGGAAAAAGAGCATGTCGAATAACAAACTGATGGTGACGGAACTGCGTAAACGCTATGGCCAGCATGAGGTGCTTAAAGGGATCTCACTACAGGCGAAAGCGGGTGACGTTATTTCGATTATTGGATCGTCCGGTTCGGGGAAAAGTACCTTACTGCGCTGTATTAATTTTCTGGAAAAACCCTGTGAAGGGGCGATTTACGTCAGCGATCAGGAAATTCGCATGGTGCGTGATACTGACGGGCAACTGAAAGTTTTTGATAAAAAGCAGCTTCAGATGCTGCGGACGCGTCTGACGATGGTGTTTCAGCACTTTAACCTGTGGAGCTTCATGACGGCGTTGGAAAACGTGATGGAAGCGCCGGTTCAGGTGTTAGGACTCAGTAAAGCGGAAGCGCGTGAGCGTGCGGTGTTCTACCTGAACAAGGTCGGGATTACGGATGCTGCTCAACAGAAATATCCGTCGGATCTCTCTGGTGGCCAACAGCAGCGCGTTTCCATTGCACGGGCGCTGGCGATGGAGCCGGAAGTCTTGTTGTTTGATGAGCCAACGTCAGCGCTCGATCCCGAACTGGTCGGCGAGGTATTGCGCATCATGCAGCAGCTTGCGGAGGAAGGGAAAACGATGGTGGTGGTGACGCATGAAATGGAGTTTGCCCGCCATGTTTCGAGCCACGTTATCTTTCTGCATCAAGGTGTGATCGAGGAAGAGGGGCCACCGGATCAACTGTTCGGGAGCCCGAAAAGTGCACGTTTGCAGCAGTTTTTGTCGGGTGCGCTGAAGTAGGTTTTGGGGGATAGTCATGTGAGTTGAGCGATGATAATGGGTAGATCGTAAAGACGCTGCAAGTACATCCCTGTAAGCTCGAGCCGCGCCATTCTTGGCGCGGACGCTTTACTCTTCTATCCCATTATCATCGTTCCCGTTCTGCGAAAAGGCTACCAGCAACCTGAAATGGATAGTTATCAGCTCGGTTTCTTGATGACGTCCTGCAGGGCTTCTTCCAGCTCAAAGAAACGGAAACCAAAGCCTGCGGCTTCTAATTTCTTTGGGATGGCGCGCTGTCCACCCAGTACTAGCGTCGAGGCTTCCCCCATTAGTAGTTTGATCGCGAAAGCAGGTGCTCGTAGAAAGCCTGGACGATCCAACACATGTGCCAGCATGGCGGAAAATTGTTCATTATGAACCGGATAGGGCGCAACCATATTGAAGGGGCCGCTCAATATCGGCTGATCCAGCAAATAGATAATGCCGTTAACCAGGTCATCAATATGAATCCACGGCATATATTGCTTACCGGAACCCATCGGCCCGCCAAGCCCGAGGCGGAAAATCGGCAGCATTTTTGCCAGCGCGCCTCCTTGTGCAGAAAGAACAATGCCAGTGCGCAACAGGCAGACGTGGGTTTTATCGCTTTCGGCAGACTGGGCCAACGCTTCCCAGCGGGCACATAGGTGGTGTGTGAATTCATCGACTGGGGATTCATCTTCCGTGACCAGCGCTTCCCCCTGATCGCCATAATACCCGACAGCGGATCCTGAGATGAAAACCGCTGGCGGCTCACTGCTGGCTTTTATCAGCGTGGCAAGCTGCTCGGTGATGTTCCAGCGGCTCTGTGCCAGACGCTGTTTTTGCTGTGGCGTCCACCGTTTGTCGGCGATAGGTTCACCCGCCAGATTGATGACGCCGTCAAAGTCGTTCAGTGAGGTGACATTACTCAGCGTGGACCAATATTCTACCTGATTACCGAGAACGCCTCGGGCACGCTCAGGATCGCGTGTCAGCACTGTAATGTCATGGGAAAGCAGCTGTAATCGCTGAATAAGATGGCGGCCAATAAGGCCGGTTCCGCCTGTTATAAGTAGTTGCATCGCTTCCCCTTATCTTTATGCCTTGTGATAACGCAGGGTCATGGAAACCGAATCGGCGTATCGCAGGGCAAACGGTTTATCGACTTCTACTTCAGCATAGGTGATCCATTCGTGATCGCTGGCGATGTTGAGCACATCCTGCGTTAATTTTTCCAGCAAAGCGAAACGGTTATCTTCCACGTGGCGAATAATGCTCTTGGTGATGGTGCGGTAGTTCAGCGCGTCAGCGATATTTTCGCTGTTGCGTGCCTGTTCTGCTGGGTAGTGAATCACAACGTTGATGATCACATCCTGCTTATTCGTGATTTCTTCATCTTTGATACCGATGAAGGTGCGCAGCCGCAGATTTTTTATACGAATAATGGCGTCAGAATAGTGATGTGGCATTGTTCGGCCCTCGGTAGCTTCTGTTACTGCGACTAAACCGCAGCGTCAGGGGGTATCGTTAACGACAATATGTTGATTACCATAGCAGAAGATACCCAAAGGCCGAATGAGATGATGCCAGAATTTTATTGCTCGGCGAGCTGATAGGCCCGTTGCGTTGCCGGACGTTCGCTGATACGCGTATACCACGCTTTCACTGCTGGGTAATCATCAAGGTCGACGCGCTGACGGGCATAAGGAAAGACCCACGGGTAAGTCGCAATATCAGCGATGCTATAATTTTCACCTGCTAGCCAAGGGTTGTCTTGCAGATGTTTATCCAGCACGCGATACAGGCGCTGCGTCTCCTGCTGATAGCGTTCAATGGCGTAAGGCACGGGCTGAGGCGCATAGTGGTTAAAATGATGATTCTGCCCCAGCATCGGCCCGAAACCAGATACCTGCCAGAACAGCCATTGTAGTGTTGCCGTGCGCTCACGTAGTGACGAACTCAGCAGCACGCCGTGTTTTTCCGCCAGATAGAGCAGGATCGCGCCGGACTCAAACAGGCTAATCGGCGTGTCACCTTCCGCGGGTTGCGTATCGACAATCGCGGGGATTTTGTTGTTAGGCGAGATAGCCAAAAACTCCGGTTTGAACTGTTCGCCTTTGCTGATATTCACGCGGTGGAGCTGGTAGGGGAGATTAGCTTCTTCCAGAAACAGGGTGATCTTGTGCCCGTTAGGGGTTGGTGCGTAATACAGGTCAATCATGAATCAAGTCTCCGTTTTAATTCAGAAAAACATCATGGACTGTATGGCAGTTGATCGCTTCAGAGAGCGATGCACTGTCAGAATAGCGTATTGAGGAACGGGTTCTTACCCTACCACTTCTGCGAGTGAAAAATAAGCGATGACGCACCTCGTTGCACGATCTTTACCGGAAGCGTGTTGCCAACTTTGGTAGACTACGACCGATAAACGATGCGGGCGCTATAGGTCTAGCATGGTTGATATAGACGTTGTGGAGATAACGATGAAGTTAATGTTTGCGTCCGATATACACGGTTCTCTCAGCGCGACGGAGCGCGTGCTGGAAATCTTTGAGCAGAGTCAGGCCGACTGGCTTATTTTGCTGGGCGATTTTCTCAATCACGGCCCGCGCAATCCGCTGCCGGAAAAATATCAGCCTGCGGAAGTGGCTGTCCGGTTGAACGCCTATGCATCACGCATCATTGCCGTGCGAGGGAACTGCGACAGCGAGGTGGATCAGATGCTGTTGACCTTTCCGATGACGGCACTCTGGCAACATGTGCTATTGCCGCAGAATCGCCTTTTCCTGACACACGGTCATCTTTATCATCCTGATAATCTGCCGCCGCTACACGCGGGGGATGTATTGGTATATGGTCATACCCATATCCCAGTTGCTGAGCAACGCGGTGAATATTATTTTTTCAATCCCGGCTCAGCGAGCTTGCCGAAAGGGGGATACGCCGCGAGCTACGGTTTACTGGAACAAGACGAGCTGCGAGTTCTGCCGTTACACGGCGGCGAGCCTATTGCACGGGTCACGATTAGGCACTAATTTAGCGTATACTCGTCATACTTCAAGCTGCATGTGCGTTGGCTGCGTTCAGTCACCCGAATCACTTACTTGAGTAAGCTCATCGGGACTCCCTCTCTTGCCGCCTGCCTGCAACTCGAATTATTTAGAGTATATATCCTGTTTTTGACCTTGAATAACGGCAAGGCAGCAGGGAATATTCACAGCAAAGTTTGATTATTTAAAACAGACGCGCGTAGCAACGTGCCAATACTAAAGGGTTTCAGAGGATGGCGGAACAAAGTCAGGCAGCAGGCACAGAATGGGTTGATATCGTCAATGAAAACAACGAGGTAATTGCTCAGTCAAGTCGTCAGCAGATGCGTGCGCAGAGTCTTCGTCATCGTGCTACTTACATTGTTGTGCATGATGGAATGGGTAAAATTTTGGTGCAGCGCCGGACCAAGATAAAAGACTTCTACCCTAGCTGGCTGGATGCAACCGCTGGCGGTGTAGTGCAAAGCGGTGAGCAAATGCTGGAATCCGCACGTCGTGAAGCGGAAGAGGAGCTTGGCATTGCGGGCGTGCCATTCGCAGAACACGGCTTGTTCTATTACGAAGGCGAAAATTGCCGGGTATGGGGCGGGCTGTTTAGCTGCGTTACCCACGGGCCGTTTGCGCTGCAGGAAGAAGAGGTTGATGAGGTCAGTTGGCTGACGCCGCAAGAAATCACCGCACGCTGCGATGAATTTACGCCGGACTCGCTGAAAGCGCTGTCGCTGTGGCTAACGCGCCATAGCGATCAGGAATATGGCAAGCCGATTTCACGCCAGCCGAATGTAGTCGTCGAGGCCGCTGCGACACCTGTTGTGAGTCATAAAGAGGTTCATGATGAAAATGACGGTAACGTCGTTGCTCCATCGGAAATGGGGTCGCAGAAATAACCCGTTCCGGCCTGACGCCGCTGTTTTCCGCTGTGGCATCTTTTCTTGTTCTCCTTCCAAATAAAAAATGCCAGCCCGAAGGCTGGCATTTAACGTCATCAGAAGATGATTAGAGCTGTGTAGCTTGAATGGCGGTCAAGGCAACGGTGTAAACGATGTCGTCTACCAGTGCGCCACGAGACAGGTCGTTAACTGGTTTGCGCATGCCTTGCAGCATTGGCCCGATGGAGATCAGGTCGGCAGAACGTTGTACCGCTTTGTACGTGGTGTTACCAGTGTTCAGGTCAGGGAAGATGAACACGGTGGCTTTACCTGCAACGGGTGAGTTCGGCGCTTTGGACTGTGCAACGTCAGCCATAATAGCGGCGTCGTACTGCAACGGACCATCGATGACCAGATCAGGACGTTTTTCCTGAGCCAGACGCGTTGCTTCACGCACTTTCTCAACATCGCTACCCGCACCGGAATTACCGGTAGAGTAAGAGATCATCGCAACGCGTGGGTCGATACCGAAGGCGGTAGCGGAATCAGCAGACTGGATAGCAATTTCAGCCAATTGCTCTGCCGTTGGATCTGGGTTGATGGCGCAGTCGCCGTAAACCAGAACCTGCTCAGGCAGCAGCATAAAGAACACAGACGATACCAACGAGCTGCCCGGTGCTGTTTTGATCAGTTGCAACGGTGGACGGATGGTGTTAGCGGTGGTATGAACGGCACCAGAAACCAGACCGTCAACTTCACCCTGTTCCAGCATCAACGTACCCAGAACCACGTTGTCTTCGAGCTGTTCGCGCGCAACCACTTCGGTCATGCCCTTACTCTTACGCAGCTCAACCAGACGCGCAACATAGCGCTCACGCACAACAATTGGATCGACGATTTCGATGCCTTTGCCCAGCTCTACGCCCTGAGCGGCAGCAACACGTTGAATCTCTTCTGGGTTACCGATCAGCACACAGTGAGCAATACCACGTTCAGCACAGATAGACGCTGCTTTAACGGTACGTGGTTCATCACCTTCTGGCAGGACGATACGTTTGCCTGCTTTACGCGCCAGCTCGGTAAGCTGATAGCGGAACGCTGGCGGAGACAGACGACGTGAACGCTCAGATTCTGCGCTCAGTGAATCAATCCACTGGGTGTCGATGTGGCGTGCAACATATTCCTGCACTTTCTCAACACGTTGACGGTCATCAGGCGGTACTTCAAGGTTGAAGCTTTGCAGGCTGAGTGACGTCTGCCAGGTATTGGTGTCGACCATAAATACCGGCAGGCCAGTTTGGAAGGCACGTTCGCACAATTTGGCAATGCTTGGATCCATTTCATAGCCGCCAGTCAGCAGCAGGGCGCCGATTTCCACGCCATTCATGGCAGCCAGACAGGCAGCAACCAGAACATCAGGGCGGTCAGCGGACGTCACCAGCAGTGAGCCTGGACGGAAATGTTCCAACATGTGAGGGATGCTGCGTGCGCAGAAGGTGACAGACTTAACGCGGCGCGTCTGAATGTCACCTTCGTTGACGATACGCGCATTCAGGTGCTTCGCCATATCGATGGCACGCGTAGCAATCAGGTCAAAGCTCCACGGGATGCAGCCCAGAACCGGCAGCGGGCTGTTAGCGAACAGCTGTTTCGGATCGATGTTGGCAACGCTGGCTTTCGTGGAATCATCAAAGATTTCAGACAGGTCAGGGCGAGTACGTCCCTGCTCGTCTACTGGCGCATTCAGTTTGTTGATGATCACGCCTGTGATGTTTTTGTTTTTGCTACCACCGAAGCTGGAACGCGCCAGTTCGATGCGATCTTTCAACTGTGCTGGGGAATCGTTACCCAGCGCCAGTACGAAGACGATTTCTGCGTTCAGCGTTTTGGCGATTTCATAGTTCAACGCATTAGCAAACTGATGCTTACGGGTAGGAACCAGACCTTCAACCAGAACGACTTCAGCGTCTTTGGTATTTTCGTGGTAGCGCGCGATGATCTCTTCCATCAGCACGTCTTGTTGGTTGGAGCTCAGCAGAGCTTCAACGCGGCTCATCGCCAGCGGCTCGGCTGCGCTGATGGCGGAATTAGCACGAATAATGGTAGTCGTTTGATCTGGCGTATTGTCGCCACTGCGCGGCTGGGCGATAGGTTTGAACACGCTCAGGCGAACGCCTTTCTGTTCCATGGAGCGGATGACACCCAGGCTGACGCTTGTCAGACCAACGCTGGTGCCAGTTGGGATCAACATGATTATACGGGACACGGCCGAACCTCTTTACGGTTGCTCGTTAGTCAAAAACAACACCGTCAGCCTTGGCTGACGGTGTTGGGAGTTACGTGTTTTACGCGGTCAGACGGTAAGCGTCTTCGGCGATGACCAACTCTTCATTGGTCGGGATAACCAGCGCCGCGCGGGTGCCATCTTTAGCGATGTTGCCACCTTTACCGAAGCGTGCGGCCAGGTTGCGCTCGTGGTCGACGTCAAAGCCCAGCAGACCCAGTTTTTTCAGCGTCAGTTCGCGCACCATCGCTGCGTTTTCACCGATACCACCGGTGAAAATCACTGCGTCCAGACGACCTTCCATCAGGGCAGTGTAAGATCCGATGTACTTAGCCAGACGGTGGCAGTAAACGTCCATTGCACGTTTAGCGTCTGCTTTCGTCTCGTAGTTATCTTCAACGTAGCGGCAGTCGCTGGTCACTTCAGTCAGGCCCAACAGACCAGATTCTTTGGTCAGCATTTTGTTGATAGCATCAACACTCATGCCCATTGAGTCATGCAGGTGGAAAATGATCGCCGGATCGATATCGCCACTACGCGTACCCATCACCAGACCTTCCAGCGGCGTCAGACCCATAGAGGTGTCAACGCATTGGCCGTTACGGATTGCAGTAACGGAACCGCCGTTGCCGAGGTGGCAAGTTATGACGTTCAGCTCTTCTACAGGTTTGTTCAGCACTTTAGCGGCTTCACGAGAAACAAAGTAGTGGCTAGTACCGTGTGCGCCATAACGGCGGATGTGGTTTTCTTTATACAATTTGTACGGCAGTGCATAAAGGTAGGATTCTTCCGGCATGCTCTGGTGGAATGCGGTGTCGAAAACAGCGACGTTCTTATCAGCTAGGTGCGGGAAAGATTTCAGTGCTTCGTCGATACCGATCAGGTGAGCTGGGTTGTGCAGAGGTGCAAAAGGTACGGAATCTTTGATACCCTGAAGAACATCATCAGTGATGATCGCGGATTGGGTGAACTTCTCACCGCCGTGAACGATACGGTGACCAATAGCAACCAGTTGAGCTGACAACTCCGGTTTCTGAGACAGAATGGTATTGACGATGAAGTTCAGCGCTTCGCTGTGAGCTGCACCGGCACCCAGTTCGGCGTCGTGTTTACCGCCGTCCATTTTCCATTTGATGCGGGCTTCAGGCAGGTTGAAACATTCGGCTAAACCAGACAGGTACTCTTCTCCGTTAATCGCATCGATGATCGCGAATTTCAGTGATGAACTACCGCAGTTAAGAACCAGTACTAACTTACTCGACATGGAAGTACCTACTTGTTATACATGGTTAAAAAAATGTCATCAGGGCATATAGCGTATCGCATGCCGCCGCTGGCATTTATGATTAACATCATACCTTGGTGTGATACACCAGACACGATGATGAAATAGGGTCGATATGATGCCGTAGGTTATATCGGATAATCGATACAACAATTAATCGATATAACTAATCTCTACAACAACGTGACATCGACCTGATGTAAACCGCAGCTTTTAAAGCGATGGATAACCGCGTTATGGCCGTTGGCTGCGCTTATGTTGCGAAGGAATTATACTCCTTGCGTGTAGTCATACTACTTTAGGTATACAGCGGCCAAAAGGCCGATCTAGGATACCGATAGCGCAGGCTAAACACAAAATATATTTTAACCTTATCAACTTGAGTTGTTGATTTGTGCAAAAGTTTTATTTTTTATCTGTAAAGTTGAGGTGTGGCTATGGCGACGAAACCAGACAGTAGAATTAGTTGGCTACAGCTACTCCAATGTGGGCAGCATTACATGAAAACGTGGCCAGCAGATAAGCGGCTGGCGCCCGTGTTTCCTGAAAATCGCGTGGCGCGAGCGACGCGGTTCGGTATCCGCATTATGCCGCCGCTGGCGGTGTTTACCTTAACGTGGCAGATTGCGCTAGATGGGCAGCTCGGCCCAGCCATCGCCACCGCGCTGTTTGCCTGTAGCCTGCCGTTACAGGGGCTCTGGTGGCTGGGTCGCCGTTCTGTGACGCCTTTACCGCCGACGCTGGCACAGTGGTTCCATGAGATTCGCCATAAGCTATTGGAGTCAGGACTGGCATTAGCACCCTTGGAAGAAGCGCCGACTTACCAAGCGTTGGCGGATGTGCTGAAACGTGCGTTTAACCAGCTTGATAAAACCTTCCTGGATGATTTGTGATCGGCGTCAGGCTGTGTGCGGGTTGATGGCTATTTTGTTCTTTCCCCTGTTTCAAATCAAAGAAGCGGTGGCTACCGCTACCGTGACACGATTCAGTATGCGATTCTGGGGTAAATACCTATTTAGCGATATTGGCTTACCCCAAAAAGGGTTCAGGAGAGCAACATGGAAATGACAAATGCCCAGAGATTGATCCTTTCAAATCAATATAAAATGATGACGATGCTCGATCCCGACAATGCTGAGCGCTATCGCCGGTTACAAACCATTATCGAGCGTGGTTATGGTTTGCAGATGCGCGAACTGGACCGTGAGTTTGGTGAGCTGACTGAAGAGGTTTGCCGCACTATTATTAACATCATGGAAATGCATCATGCCTTGCAGGTGTCGTGGACCAATCTGAAAGATAAGCAGGATTTGGATGAGCGTCGCCTGACCTTCCTAGGCTTTGATGCCGCAACGGAAGCGCGTTACCTCGGTTTTGTACGCTTTATGGTACATGTCGAAGGTCGCTATCCCCACTTTGATGCAGGTACGCATGGGTTTAACGCTCAGACAAAAATGTGGGAAAAATACAACAGAATGCTGGCTGTCTGGCAATCCTGCCCGCGCCAGTATCACTTAAGTGCGGTTGAGATCGCACAGATCATCAACGCCTGATTAATGACAAAGGGGCTTTCTGTGGAGTGTAAAGGTTTTCTGTTCGACCTCGATGGTACGCTGGTTGATTCACTGCCTGCCGTAGAACGTGCGTGGATTAACTGGGCAAAAGATCACGATATTGAACCACAGGAAGTGCTAGATTTTATTCATGGCAAGCAGGCAATCACCTCCCTGCGTCACTTTCTTCAGGGACAGAGCGAAGAAACGATTCAACAAGAGTTTGATGCACTGGAGAAAACAGAAGCATCTGATACGCAGGGCATTGTTGCCATGCCAGGGGCGAAGGTGCTGTTGGAACGTTTGGATGCACTGGAGATTCCCTGGGCGATTGTGACATCCGGCACGGTGCCGATTGCTAGCGCCCGTCATCATCATGGAGAACTGCCCGCTCCTCGTGCCTTTATTACCGCGGAGCAGGTTGCCAAAGGTAAACCTCACCCTGATGCCTATTTACTTGGCGCACAGCAGCTAGGGCTGAAGCCGGAAGAGTGTGTCGTCGTTGAGGATGCACCTGCGGGCGTGCTATCTGGCCTAGCTGCTGGCTGCAAGGTCATTGCGGTGAAGGCACCTGCGGATACGCCGAAACTGGATCAGGTCGATCTGATTCTTGATTCGTTGGAGCAGATAGAAATAGAGCCATTACCGAACGGCGTTGAGGTGCTTCTGCGCCAGTAGGTGGTCTGTAACATCATGACAAAATTGTAAATAAATATGCTCAAACCTCGCATTCGCGAGGTTTTTTTATGGCAGACTATCCCTGTCTGCCACCCTTTGGGCCACCGCTGCGCGGTGTTGAAAAATGCGCCTGCATTTTTTATGGCATGCTGAAACTTCACCTCTCAATATGCATTTTTCCGTCAGGGGAACCGTTTTGAATAGCGAACTTCTCTGGGTTTTATCCCTGTTGCTGATCGCCATTGTGTTGTTTACCACCAATAAATTACGCATGGACGTCGTCGCGCTGTTGGTCATTATCGCGTTTGTACTGAGCGGCACACTGACGCTATCTGAAGCGTTGGTGGGGTTCAGCGATCCTAACGTGATACTGATTGCTGCCCTGTTTGTGATTGGTGAAGGGCTGGTTCGTACCGGTGTCGCTTATCAGGTCGGTGATTGGCTGGTTCGGGTGGCGGGCAGCAGTGAGATGAAGATGTTGATCTTACTGATGGTTACCGTTGCGTTGCTAGGTGCTTTTATGAGCTCCACCGGCGTTGTCGCGATTTTTATTCCCGTGGTACTGAGTGTTTCCTCTCGGATGAAAATTTCCCCCGGAAGGCTGATGATGCCGCTGAGTTTTGCTGGATTGATTAGCGGCATGATGACGTTGGTCGCAACGCCGCCGAATATGGTGGTGAGCAGTGAGCTGATGCGTGAAGGTGTTGCGGGCTTTGGTTTTTTCAGCGTGACGCCGATAGGGATGGTGGTATTGCTGCTGGGCGTGGCGTATATGATGGTGGCGCGTTACTGGCTTGGCGATGCCGAGACGGCAACAGCAAAAGAGATGTGGAAGAGAAGAACGTTTCGCGATCTGATTCGTGATTACCGGCTGACGGGCAGGGCACGTCGGCTGGCGATTCGCCCAGGATCGCCTTTTATCGGTCACCGTCTTGATGATTTACGCCTGCGTCAGCGCTTTGGGGCGAACGTGGTCGGGATTGAGCGCTGGCGTAAGTTTCGCCGTGTGATGATCAGCGTGGCGGGCAATACCGAACTTCGCCTGAATGATGTTTTACTGATCGACATGTCGGCCTCTGAGGTGGATTTACGCGAATTTTTCACCACGCAGCGGCTTGAACCGATGGTACTGCGCGGTGAGTATTTCTCCGAGCAGGCGCGTGATGTGGGAATGGCGGAAGTCTCGTTGATCCCTGATTCCGAATTGTTGGGGAAAACGCTGTACGACGTCGGGTTTCGAAGCCGCTATGGCCTAAGTGTCGTGGGGATTCGCCGGTCAGGTGAAGCAATGGACGGTATCCTTGCCGATGAACGGCTCCAACTCGGTGATATTCTGCTGGTGATGGGTGACTGGCGCATGATTCGACAACTGCACACGCAGAAAAACGATTTCCTTTTGCTTAATCTCCCTGCCGAAGTGGATGATGTTGCGCCTGCGGTGAGTCAGGCACCCCACGCGCTGTTTTGTCTGGCACTGATGGTGGCGATGATGCTGACGGATGAAATACCGAATGCGATTGCCGCGTTGATCGCCTGTTTACTGATGGGAAAATTCCGCTGCATCGACATGGAAAGTGCTTATCGTGCTATTCACTGGCCGAGTATTATTCTTATCGTCGGGATGATGCCGTTTGCGCTAGCGTTGCAGCAAACTGGCGGTGTAGCGCTAATCGTTAAAGGGCTGATGGATGTTGCTGGGAACGCCGGGCCACATGTGATGCTGGTGTGCTTGTTCGTACTCTGTGCCGCGATCGGTCTGTTTATTTCCAACACGGCGACGGCGGTGCTGATGGCACCCATTGCGATTGCCGCGGCGAAGCAGATGGGCGTGTCGCCTTATCCCTTTGCGATGATCATCGCCGTGGCGGCATCTGCCGCGTTTATGACCCCAGTGTCGTCACCAGTGAATACGTTGGTTCTGGGGCCGGGCGGCTATAAATTCGGGGACTTTGTGCGCATTGGCGTCCCTTTTACCGTGCTGGTGATGTTAGTCAGCGTGGTGATGGTGCCGTGGCTGTATCCGTTCTGACAATGTTAGGCCGCTATAGCGGCGAATCCTGGCTTATTTCGTCGAGCGACAGGCTGAAACTGGGAACGAACACCGTCATGAAATAGTCCATTTCCGGGCTGTGGCGCAACTGCAAGGTTTTTTCTAACCGCGCTTTGGCAAGCGTGAATTCCGCGTTTCCTGCGGATAATTCTTCTAGGCATTTCAGGTAGGCGCAGAGCGCGTCTGCTTGCTTAACGATAGCGCGTTCTTCTTCGCTGGTATAGGTATCATCCAGCAGCATTCGATAATCCTGCTGGAGTTCTTCCGGCAACATCTCAACCAGTTTCTGCTGTGCAATCTTTTCTATCTTCTTGTACTCATGCGCGATCTGCGCGTTGTAGTACTTGATTGGCGTTGGCATGTCACCGGTCAGCACCTCGCTGGCATCATGGTACATCGCCAGCAGCGCGATGCGTTCTGCGTTCAGTTTACCGTCGAATTTACGGTTTTTGATGACTGCCAGTGCATGCGCGACAAAAGCGACCTGAAGGCTGTGCTCGGAGACGTTTTCCGTGCGTACATTGCGCATGAGCGGCCAACGGCTGATGAGTTTTAGACGAGATAAATGGGCGAAAAAGTGGCTCTGATTCATGGCGATCTCTCAGACAACAGCACGGTGAAATAACGATATCGTGGGCGTCTATTGTGGGCACTTGCTGGGGATTATGCAAACGAAGGTCAGGTTTTCGCCGAGCGATGACTGCCCGGCGAAGAGCGGTGCTGGGCTATTGGTGATAGTGCCCGAGGAAACGCCCTAATTTGTGGATCGCCATGTCCAGTTCATCAATACGCGGTAGCGTGACGATACGTACATGGTCTGGGTAAGGCCAGTTAAATGCAGTTCCTTGAACCAGCAACACTTTTTCCTGTAACAGGAGATCCAGAACTAGTTTTTGGTCGTCGTGGATATTAAAGCGTTTGGCATCAATGCGTGGGAACATATAAAGCGCGCCACGTGGTTTTACGCATGACACGCCGGGGATCTGATTGATCAATTCCCAGGAGCGGTTGCGCTGTTCGTACAGACGTCCACCGGGTTGAATAAATTCACTGATGCTTTGATAGCCGCCCAAGGCGGTTTGAATCGCATGCTGCATTGGCACGTTGGCACACAAACGCATGGAAGCCAGCATTTCCAGCCCTTCAATATACCCTTTGGCGTGTTTTTTCGGGCCGTTCAGTACCATCCAACCTTGACGGAAACCTGCCACACGATACGTCTTGGACAGGCCATTAAACGTGACTGTCAGCAGATCTGGGGCGAGTGCGGCAATCGAGTGGTGCTGCGCATCGTCATACAGAATTTTGTCGTAAATTTCGTCGGCGAAAATGATCAGGTTGTGTTCGCGTGCAATTGCCACGATATCCAGCAGCAGCGCTTTGCTGTAGACCGCACCCGTTGGATTATTAGGGTTAATGATGACAATACCGCGCGTATTGGACGTGATTTTTTTACGGATATCATCCAGATCGGGGAACCAATCGGAGGATTCATCGCAGAGATAGTGAACGGCATTGCCGTTAGACAGGGAAACTGCCGCGGTCCAAAGCGGGTAGTCCGGTGCAGGTACCAGCATTTCATCGCCCGGGTTAAGCAGAGCCTGCATGGATTGCACGATGAGTTCGGAAACACCGTTACCGATATAGACGTCTTCAACCGTCATATCGCGCATATCCCGCGCCTGATAGTGCTGAACAATGGCTTTGCGAGCGGAATAGAGGCCTTTGGAATCACAGTAGCCCTGTGCCGTTGGCAGGTTACGGATGACATCGACCAGAATTTCGTCCGGTGCCTCGAAGCCGAAAGGGGCAGGGTTGCCAATATTCAGTTTAAGGACTTTATTACCTTCTTCTTCAAGCCGCTTGGCTTCCTTTAAGACTGGGCCACGGATGTCATAGCATACGTTCTCCAGCTTCTTGGATTTTTCAATCGGAGACATAAATAGTACGAACCTTTTTGCAGAGAGCGCATATTCCCAGACGGAATAGCATAACCTGCTTAATGTACTCCTCCTATAGTACCTTTTGAAGAATGATTATCGCTTTCGCTGCAAATGATTGCGCATCTGCACTATATGGTTGTGTACTCGTTGGATGGTGCGATATGGTAGGGGGCGGACGACTGTTCATGCTGCACCTTTTTAGCGCCAAAATAGGGTGACAGGGAGATCGCGTTTATTTAAGTGTGGAGCGTATTTATTTCGCAAGATGAAATAAAGGGAAGGTGCCGTTGTTATTGAATTAAGGATTAAGGCTGGTGAGCCATTTAATTATATGATGTCTTACCAATGGAAAGGCGATAGGGGTAACGAAATATAAGTATTTTTTTGCCCTTATCGTGCGTCTGCGATAGTGTCTTTAAATGTATCGGTCATTACCTGTACATGTAATAAAACACCAGGAATATTTTGTTAAAATTAAAATAGATAAGTGAAAAATCGTATGACCAGTGCAAATCGACCAGTACTTAATCTCGATCTTGATTTACTGAGGACGTTTGTCGCCGTTGCAGATTTAAATACGTTTGCAGCTGCGGCGGCCGCAGTTAATCGAACTCAATCGGCTGTCAGCCAGCAGATGCAGAGGCTGGAGCAACTCATCGGAAAGGAGCTATTTGCCCGGCACGGGCGCAATAAATTGCTGACCGAACATGGTGTTCAGTTTCTGGGTTATGCCAGAAAAATATTACAATTCAATGATGAAGCCTGTATTTCATTAATGTACAGCGATATTCAGGGTATGTTGACCATTGGAGCGTCTGACGATACTGCAGATACTATCCTTCCTTATATTTTACATCGGGTGACATCCGTATTTCCTAAACTTTCTGTCAATGTCTGCGTAAAGCGTAGCGCTGAAATGATGGAGATGCTGAATGAGGGAAAAATAGATCTGGTCATTACTACAATGAACGGTGTGGTGTTTCCTCATGTGTTATTGCGTAGTTCTCCAACGCTATGGTACTGCGCCGCGGATTATCAGTTCCGAGCACAAGAACCCGTGCCTCTGGTTGTTTTGGATGAACCGAGCCCTTTCCGTACGCTGGCTATGCAGCAACTGACGGCTGCGGGGATCCCTTGGCGAATTGCTTATGTGGCTTCAACGCTGTCTGCGGTACGTGCTGCGGTGAAGGCTGGCATGGGTATCACCGTACGTTCAGTAGAAATGATGAGCCCAGAACTGCGGGTGTTGGGTGAAGAAGAGGGGTTGCCGAGATTGCCTGAAACACGTTATTTCCTCTGCCAGAACCCTAACCAGGAGAACGAACTGGCGACGGCAATTTTCAATGTGATTGAATCAGGGAAGCCCTCTCACATTACGCCTGTCAGCCTGTTAGCAAACAGCGCGAATGCAAAACTGTCTTCTGATCCGTCACTGAAGGATGCGATCTAATCGTAATGGGAAGTTAACTATCATTCGGGGAGGGTAGGGATGCACCCCGAATGATGATGATTTATAACTAATGTGTTAAACCGAAATCGGCAGCGCCTTCTTGGCCTGATTTCTTCATGCCGATCCCACTTTGCGTTTTCCATTTCACATCAATAGGCTAGGTGTGCGGAGATTAAGGATTCTTTCCATTTTATAAAACACCGGTTCTATTTTTTTAAAATAATGTTATGGAAAATGGCATCAAACCTTGTTCAGCATCAGCTTGATTTTTTTACTAACTAAATTGATAAAAATGTGTGCTGGATCAAAAAATACCCCTAATAACCCCATGGGGGAACAGGCATTTTCTGTGAAAATGGTATAGTGACGTAGTGAACTTGCTTCCTGTGCTGCTGCACACTGGTTAACTGACAAAAGTACTGATTCGATTTAGCTGCGGATGAGAACACAAAATGTTAACAAAACAGCGTGCATGTAAAGTAATGTACTGTTATTTTTAGTAAGGTTGAAAAAAGGTTACAAATTTAGGGGCTCAACCATACCAAGCAAGGCTTACCTGATACGTTTCCATGCTTTTTTGTGGTTATTAATCCTTCCTTTTAATCGATGTGGCGCATTAACTGCCGATAATAGAGCAGAGATGTTACCCGCCACTTTTGATGAGTAAGCAAAGAGAATGTCAACAACTACTGAAATCCTCGCCCATCATTGGGCATTTGGGCTATTCCTTATCATTGCCGTAGGCCTTTGCGTCTTCATGCTGACCGGTGGGTTCTTGCTGGGGGGAAGAGCAAAAGGCAGGGCCAAAAACGTACCTTATGAATCCGGGATCGACTCCGTAGGCTCAGCACGGTTACGCCTGTCTGCTAAATTTTATCTTGTCGCTATGTTCTTCGTTATCTTCGACGTTGAAGCCCTCTATCTCTACGCTTGGGCTGTGTCTATCAAAGAAAGCGGCTGGATTGGCTTCATTGAAGCAACCATTTTCATTTTGGTGCTGTTGGCTGGTTTGATTTACTTGGTTCGCGTTGGGGCACTTGACTGGACCCCAGTACGTTCCAAGAGACAAGTCGTTAAATCAGACATCATCAACACTACCAACAATCATCCGCAGTAACAGCGAGGCATTTTAAGATGGACTATACGCTCACCCGCATAGAGCCGGACGGTGAGAATGACCGTTATCCCCTGCAACGTCAGGAGATCGTTTCCGACCCTCTGGAGCAACATGTTCACCGCAGTGTCTACATGGGCAAACTGGAACATGCATTACACGATACGGTTAACTGGGGTCGTCAGAACTCTCTGTGGCCGTACAACTTTGGCCTGTCCTGTTGCTACGTAGAAATGGTGACATCATTTACCGCCGTCCATGACGTCGCGCGTTTTGGTGCTGAGGTTCTGCGTGCGTCGCCACGTCAGGCTGACTTCATGGTAGTCGCGGGAACCTGTTTTACCAAAATGGCCCCTGTGATTCAGCGTCTGTACGAGCAAATGCTGGAACCTAAGTGGGTTATCTCCATGGGCGCATGTGCTAACTCCGGCGGTATGTACGATATCTATTCCGTTGTTCAGGGCGTAGATAAATTCCTGCCTGTTGATGTGTATATTCCGGGCTGTCCTCCGCGTCCTGAAGCCTACATGCAAGCGCTGTTGCTGCTGAAAGAATCCATCGGTAAAGAACGCCGCCCTCTGTCATGGGTGGTGGGTGAACAGGGCGTTTACCGCGCCAACATGCAATCTGAGCGTGAGCGCAAACGCGGCGAGCGAATCGCTGTGACCAACCTGCGTTCGCCTGATGAGATTTGACCTGTAGATGATAAACCCGGTGGCCGTGTAATACCCCGATAATAGTGTGCGGTCATTATCAGCTACAGAAATAGCACATTTAATGTGGTGACATATTTATGACAGATTTAACGACACACGATCTCGCTCAGCCAGGCTGGCAAACCCGCGATCATCTTAACGATCCGGTCGTTGGCGAACTGTGTAACCGTTTTGGACCAGATGCATTTACTGTACAGGCAACCCGCACAGGTATCCCTGTTGTGTGGGTCAAACGTGAGCAATTACTGGATGTTGTCGCATTCCTGAAAAAACAGCCGAAGCCTTATGTTATGCTGTTTGACCTGCACGGTATGGATGAGCGCCTGCGCACTCATCGTGAAGGTTTACCCGCCGCCGACTACTCCGTCTTTTATCACCTCATTTCCATTGAGCGTAACCGCGATATCATGCTGAAAGTCGCGTTAGCTGAAAATGATATGCATTTGCCGACCGTGACCAAGCTGTTCCCGAATGCCAACTGGTATGAACGGGAAACGTGGGAGATGTTCGGTATGACCTTTGATGGTCACCCGCACTTGACGCGTATCATGATGCCGCAGACGTGGGAAGGGCATCCGTTGCGTAAAGATTATCCGGCGCGTGCGACCGAATTCGATCCTTTCGAGCTGACCAAGCAGAAAGAAGATCTGGAGATGGAATCGCTGACGTTCAAACCGGAAGAGTGGGGAATGAAGCGCGGTACTGAAAACGAGGACTTCATGTTCCTCAACCTCGGTCCGAACCACCCGTCTTCACACGGTGCATTCCGTATTATCCTGCAATTGGACGGCGAAGAAATCGTCGACTGCGTGCCTGATGTGGGTTACCACCATCGCGGTGCGGAGAAAATGGGCGAGCGCCAATCTTGGCACAGCTACATTCCTTATACTGACCGTATTGAATACCTCGGCGGCTGCGTTAACGAAATGCCGTACGTACTGGCCGTGGAAAAACTGGCAGGTATTGAGGTGCCGGATCGCGTCAAAACGATTCGCGTCATGCTGTCTGAGCTGTTCCGTATTAATAGCCACCTGCTGTACATCAGTACCTATATTCAGGACGTCGGTGCGATGACACCGGTGTTCTTTGCGTTTACAGACCGCCAGAAAATTTACGATTTGGTTGAAGCGATTACCGGTTTCCGTATGCATCCGGCGTGGTTCCGTATTGGCGGTGTGGCGCACGATCTGCCACGCGGTTGGGAACGTCTGCTGCGTGAATTCCTTGATTGGATGCCAGCGCGTTTGGATACCTATGTCAAATCTGCATTGCAGAATACCATTCTGAAAGGCCGTACTCAGGGCGTTGCTGCCTACAATGCGAAAGAAGCATTGGAATGGGGCGTAACGGGTGCAGGTCTGCGTGCTACAGGTATCGGTTTCGACGTACGTAAATGGCGTCCGTATTCCGGCTATGAAAACTTTGACTTTGAAGTGCCAGTAGGCGACGGCATCAGCGATTGCTATAGCCGCGTGATGCTGAAAGTTGAAGAACTGCGTCAGAGCTTACGTATTCTGGATCAGTGCCTCAAGAACATGCCTGAAGGCCCGTTCAAAGCAGATCACCCGCTGACGACGCCGCCGCCAAAAGAGCGCACGTTGCAGCATATCGATACGCTGATCAACCACTTTCTTCAGGTTTCTTGGGGACCGGTTATGCCTGCCAATGAATCATTCCAGATGGTCGAGGCAACGAAAGGCATCAACAGCTATTACCTGACCAGTGACGGCGGCACGATGAGCTATCGTACCCGTATTCGCACGCCGAGCTATGCGCATCTGCAACAGATTCCTTCTGTCATTCGCGGATGTTTGGTATCCGACCTGATCGTTTACCTCGGCAGTATTGATTTCGTAATGTCAGATGTGGACCGCTAATTATGCATGATCACAACAATCACGATCATATTGACGCTCAGGGACAGCCTGCTGCCGATTCGCTGACAAAAGACACTGCTTTTGTATTGAGTGACGCCGAACGTGACGCTATTGAGCACGAAAAACATCACTACGAAGATGCACGCGCCGCGTCAATCGAAGCACTGAAAATTGTGCAAAAAGAACGTGGCTGGGTGCCGGATGGGGCTATCCACGCGATTGCCGATCTGCTGGGTATCCCGGCCAGTGACGTGGAAGGCGTGGCAACGTTCTATAGCCAGATTTTCCGTCAGCCTGTCGGGCGTCATGTTATCCGCTATTGCGACAGCGTTGTGTGCCACATCAATGGCTATCAGGGCGTTCAGGCCGCGCTTGAGCGTAAGCTCAGCATCAAACCGGGACAGACAACGTTCGATGGACGTTTCACGCTGTTGCCGACCTGCTGCCTGGGGAACTGCGACAAGGGGCCGTCAATGATGATTGACGATGATACCCACAGCCATGTGACGCCGGAAGGAATTGAATCGTTATTGGAGCAGTATCAATGAGTAAAGACATTGTTCTGACTGCTGAGCAGCATCCTCTGACCTGGCGTTTACGTGCGGACAAACAGCCGGTATGGCTGGATGAATATCGCAGCAAAAACGGCTATGTCGCCGCGCAAAAAGCGTTAACCGGCATGGCACAGGATGAAGTGGTCTCACTGGTTAAAGACGCTGGCCTGAAAGGGCGTGGTGGTGCGGGTTTTTCGACGGGTTTGAAGTGGAGCCTGATGCCGAAAGACGAAAGCATGAACATCCGCTACCTGTTGTGTAACGCGGATGAGATGGAGCCCGGTACTTATAAAGACCGCCTGCTGATGGAGCAAGAGCCCCATCTGCTGGTTGAAGGTATGCTGATCAGCGCCTTTGCGCTGAAAGCCTACCGTGGCTACATCTTCCTGCGCGGTGAATACATCGAGGCTGCCGTTCACCTGCGTCGCGCAATCGAAGAGGCAAAAGCCGCGGGCCTGCTGGGTAAAAATATTCTGGGCAGCGGGTTTGATTTCGAGCTGTTCGTGCATACGGGCGCTGGGCGTTATATCTGCGGTGAAGAAACTGCACTGATTAACTCACTGGAAGGCCGTCGTGCTAACCCTCGCTCCAAGCCGCCGTTCCCAGCATCTGCGGGTGTTTGGGGCAAACCGACCTGCGTCAACAACGTGGAAACGCTGTGTAACGTACCGGCGATTATCGAACACGGTGCGGCGTGGTATCAGGGGTTGTCTGCGGGTAAAAGTAAAGATGCAGGCACGAAACTGATGGGCTTCTCCGGCCGTGTCAAGAATCCGGGGCTGTGGGAACTGCCGTTCGGTACGACTGCGCGTGAAATTCTGGAAGACTACGCGGGCGGTATGCGCGATGGTCTGAAGCTTAAAGCCTGGCAACCGGGGGGCGCCGGTACGGATTTCCTGACGGAAAGCCATCTCGACCTGCCAATGGATTTTGAGCACATTGCGAAAGCCGGTAGCCGTATGGGTACTGCGCTGGCGATGGCCGTCGATCACGAAATCAATATGGTTTCGCTGACGCGCAATCTCGAAGAATTCTTCGCCCGTGAATCCTGTGGCTGGTGTACGCCGTGCCGCGATGGTCTGCCGTGGAGTGTGAAGATTCTGCGTGCGCTGGAGAAGGGTGAAGGCCAGCCTGGCGATATTGAAACGCTGGAGCAGCTTTGCCGTTTCCTCGGACCGGGTAACACCTTCTGTGCGCATGCGCCGGGTGCGGTCGAGCCGCTGCAAAGTGCCATCAAGTATTTCCGGGAAGAATTCGAAGCGGGTATCTCTAAACAGTATTTAGGCAACCTCAAAGCGATTGGCGGTATTCAGCCTAACCTGTTGAAAGAGCGCTGGTAAGCTATCGCTCAATACGTGCGAGATGCAGTGAATGTATCCGCAGGGTGGCGCAAATAAGCCACCCTCATAAACCCAATAGATTTCAAGGCGCAGGCAGCAAACGCATCGGCGATTTGAAAAATGAGGGTATACAGAATTTTTGATTAGCGCCCGTGGTAACACGGGCCATTATGGAAGCATGCTGACTATGGCTACTATTCATGTAGACGGCAAAGAGTATGAAGTAAACGGAGCGGACAACCTTCTGGAAGCTTGCCTGACTCTGGGACTTGATATTCCTTACTTTTGCTGGCACCCCGCGCTCGGGAGCGTCGGATCCTGCCGCCTCTGTGCGGTAAAACAGTACCAAAACGCGGAAGACACCCGCGGTCGTCTGGTGATGTCTTGTATGACACCGGCAACCGAAGGAACGTTCATCGCGATTGAAGATGAAGAAGCTAAGCTATTCCGTAAGACGATAGTTGAGTTTCTAATGACCAATCATCCGCACGACTGTCCAGTGTGTGAGGAAGGCGGTAACTGTCATTTGCAGGATATGACGGTTATGACGGGGCAGAACTTCCGTCGCTATCGCTTCACCAAACGTACCCACCGCAATCAGGATCTCGGGCCGTTCATTTCCCATGAGATGAACCGCTGTATCGCATGCTACCGCTGCGTGCGTTACTACAAAGACTACGCGGATGGCAAAGATCTCGGCGTTTACGGCGCACACGACAACGTCTACTTCGGTCGCCCAGAAGATGGCACGCTGGAAAGCGAGTTCTCTGGCAACCTGGTTGAAGTGTGTCCTACTGGTGTTTTCACCGATAAAACGCACTCTGAGCGCTATAACCGTAAATGGGATATGCAGTTTGCACCGAGCGTCTGCCAGCAGTGCAGCATCGGCTGTAATACCAGTCCCGGTGAGCGCTATGGCGAACTGCGTCGTATCGAAAACCGTTTCAACGGTAGCGTAAACCACTATTTCCTGTGTGACCGCGGCCGTTTTGGTTACGGCTATGTCAACCAGAAAGATCGTCCGAATCAGCCTCTGCAACGTCGTGGTAATGACTGGATCGCGCTGAATGCCGATCAGGCATTGCAAGGTGCGGCAGATGTGCTGCGTCAGGCGAAGAAAACGATCGGTATCGGTTCTCCGCGCGCCAGCATTGAGAGCAACTTCGCGTTGCGTGAGCTGGTGGGTGCAGAAAACTTCTACACCGGTATCGCGCAGGAAGAACAAAATCGTCTGCAACTGATCCTGAAAGTGCTGCGTGAAAGCGGTGTGAGAACACCGGCGCTGCGTGAGATCGAAGGCTACGATGCGGTTCTGATTCTGGGTGAAGACTTGACGCAGACGGGGGCGCGTATCGCACTGGCTGTTCGTCAGGCCGTTAAAGGTAAAGCTCGCGAAATGGCAGCCGCACAGAAAGTGGCTGACTGGCAGATTGCGGCGATCATGAACATCGGTCAGCATGCCAAGCACCCGCTATTTGTCACCAACGTCGATAACACCCGTCTGGACGACATCGCTGCATGGAACTACCGTGCGCCGGTTGCCGATCAGGCTCGTCTTGGCTTCGCCATTGCACACGGTCTGGATAGCAGCGCACCAGCAGTTACCGATCTGGCTGCGGGCCTCGACCAGAAAGTCGATATCATCGTACAGGCGCTGGCCGGTGCGAAAAAACCACTCATCATCTCCGGTACCAATTCAGGTAGCGAGGAAGTGATCTCTGCGGCGGCAAACGTTGCCAAAGCGCTGAAAAATCGCGGTTCTGACGTCGGCATAACCTTTGTTGCTCCTGCTGCTAACAGCATCGGGTTGTCAATCATGGGGGGCGGTTCGCTGGATGACGCGCTGGCGCAGTTGGAAAACGGTGACGCTGATAGCGTGGTGGTTCTGGAGAACGATCTCTACCGTCATGCCCCAATCGCTCGCGTTGACGCGGCGCTGGAAAAAGCGGAAAACCTGATTGTGGTTGACCATCAGCGTACTCGCATCATGGATAAGGCCAGCATCATTCTGTCTGCTGCTAGCTTTGCTGAAAGCGACGGTACGTTGGTGAATCAGGAAGGCCGCGCTCAGCGTTTCTTCCAGGTTTATGACCCAACGTACTACAACGACAAAATTGTGATGCTGGAAAGCTGGCGCTGGCTGCACTCGCTGTATATCACCTATAACAGCCGTCAGGTTGACTGGACGCAGTTGGATAATGTGATTGATGCGTGTGTTGCTGAATTGCCGCAGTTGGCTGGAATTAAAGACGCTGCGCCTGACGCCTCATTCCGTATTCGTGGTCAGAAACTGTCGCGTTCACCGATTCGCTCCAGCGGCCGTACTGCGATGCGTGCCAATATCAGCGTGCATGAACCGCGTCAGCCCGTCGATAAAGACACCATGTTTGCCTTCTCGATGGAAGGGAACAACAGCCCGACGGCTAATCGTCAGCAGATTCCTTTTGCCTGGGCACCAGGCTGGAACTCACCGCAAGCCTGGAACAAATTCCAGGACGAAGTGGGCGGACATTTGCGGCATGGCGATCCGGGGGTGCGTATGATCGAAGCCGGAGAAGGTTCGCTGGCGTATTTCGATAACATTCCTGCGGCTTTCGTCCCACAAGCGGGTCAATGGCGCGTTGCGCCGTATTATCACCTATTTGGTAGTGATGAAATGTCACAGCGTTCTGACGTGATTCAGCAGCGTATGCCAGAGCCTTACGTGATGGTGAACCCGGCTGATGCGGCAACGCTGGGCGTGAACGCCGGTGCGTTGCTGGAGTTGACCTGTGCAGGACAAACGTTACGTCTGCCACTGCGCTTAAGTGCGGCATTGAGTCAGGGACAGGTTGGTTTACCGCTGGGCTTACCGGGTATTGCACCGGTGCTGGCGGGTGCAACCGTTGAAAATCTGCGGGAGGCCGCACAATGAGTTGGTTAACACCGGAATTAATCGAAATTCTGATCTCCGTCGGAAAAGCGATCGTGATTCTGCTGGTTGTGGTGACCTGTGGCGCATTCATGAGTATGGGTGAACGTCGACTGCTCGGCCTCTTCCAGGGACGCTATGGGCCGAACCGGGTAGGTTGGGGCGGTTCATTGCAGCTTGTCGCTGACATGATCAAGATGTTCTTCAAGGAAGACTGGGTGCCGAATTTCACCGATAAGGTGATCTTCACACTGGCACCGATGATCGCGTTTACGTCAATGCTGATTGCCTTTGCGATTGTGCCGATCACGCCAACCTGGGGTGTCGCCGATCTGAACATCGGTATCCTGTTCTTCCTGATGATGGCGGGTTTAGCCGTTTACGCGGTGCTGTTTGCCGGCTGGTCGAGTAACAACAAATACTCGCTGCTGGGTGCGGTACGTGCTTCTGCTCAGACCGTGAGCTACGAAGTGTTCATCGGCCTGTCGCTGATGGGGGTTGTCGCGCAGGCGGGCTCGTTCAACATGCGTGACATCGTCGATTCTCAAGAACACCTGTGGAACGTTATTCCGCAGTTCTTCGGCTTTATTACGTTTGCCATCGCAGGCGTGGCGGTGTGTCACCGTCACCCGTTTGACCAGCCTGAAGCTGAACAGGAACTGGCAGATGGTTACCACATTGAATACTCCGGTATGAAATTTGGTCTGTTCTTTGTTGGTGAATATATCGGGATCGTGACGGTTTCCGCGCTGATGGTGACCTTATTCTTCGGTGGCTGGCATGGTCCAATCCTGCCTCCGTTTGTCTGGTTTGCGCTGAAAACTGGCTTTTTCATGATGATGTTCATCCTGATTCGTGCTTCGTTACCCCGTCCGCGTTATGACCAGGTGATGTCTTTCGGTTGGAAAGTCTGTCTGCCGATAACGCTTTTGAATCTGCTGGCGACAGCGGCCGTCATTTTGTACAACGCTTAAGAAGGGGTGAATAAACCATGACATTGAAAGAGTTAGTGGTTGGTTTCGGCACCCAGATACGCAGTATCTGTATGGTGGGATCGAATGCTTTTAAGAAGCGCGAAACCAGAATGTATCCAGAAGAGCCTGTGAATCCACCGCCGCGCTACCGTGGTCGTATCGTGCTGACGCGCGATCCTGATGGTGAAGAGCGTTGCGTTGCCTGCAACCTGTGTGCGGTGGCCTGTCCGGTCGGCTGTATCTCATTGCAGAAAGCGGAAACCAAAGATGGTCGCTGGTATCCGGAGTTCTTCCGCGTCAACTTCTCGCGCTGCATTTTCTGCGGCTTCTGTGAAGAAGCCTGCCCGACAACCGCTATCCAGCTGACGCCGGATTTCGAGATGGGCGACTACAAACGTCAGGATCTGGTGTACGAGAAAGAAGATTTGCTGATATCGGGGCCGGGTAAATATCCGGAATACAATTTCTACCGGATGGCTGGTATGGCAATCGATGGGAAAGACAAAGGCGAAGCTGAAAACGAAGCCAAACCCATTGATGTCAAAGGCCTGTTGCCCTAAGGAGCTAGCATGGAATTCGCTTTTTATACCACAGGCTTGATTGCTATACTGGCGACATTGCGCGTCATTACGCATACCAATCCTGTGCATGCATTGTTGTATATGGTCACCTCGCTCATGGCGATTGCGGGCGTATTTTTCTCGCTGGGGGCTAATTTTGCCGGCGCGCTGAGCATCATCGTGTATGCAGGTGCCATAATGGTGCTGTTTGTGTTCGTGGTCATGATGCTCAACCTCGGTAATTCCGTAGAAGAACAAGAGCGGAATTGGCTGAAGCCCAGCGTCTGGATCGGTCCGGGTATCCTTTCACTGGCATTACTGGTGATTGTCGTCAACGCCATCCTTAGCCTGAAAGAGCAGGGCATCACGGGTACGCCAGTTGAGGCGAAAGCCGTGGGTATCAGCCTGTTTGGTCCTTATGTTCTGGCCGTTGAATTGGCATCAATGCTGCTGCTGGCGGGATTGGTTGTCGCTTTCCACATTGGTCGTGAAGATAAACGTGGTGACGTTGTCAGTAAAGAAGGCGCGAACCAGGACGTTGAGAAGAAAATAACGGGGGAACGCGCATGATTCCGTTACAACATGGGTTAATTTTAGCCGCTATCCTGTTTGTCCTCGGGCTGACTGGTCTGTTGATTCGCCGTAACCTGCTGTTTATGTTGATCAGTCTCGAAATTATGATCAATGCTGCCGCGCTGGCTTTTGTCGTCGCAGGCAGTTACTGGCAGCAGCCGGATGGTCAGGTGATGTACATTCTGGCGATTACGCTGGCAGCGGCTGAGGCCAGTATTGGTCTGGCACTGTTGCTACAAATGTATCGTCGTCGTCAGACCCTGAATATTGATACAGTCAGTGAGATGCGCGGATGAACTTACTCTATTTAACAATACTCTTCCCGCTGCTCGGCTTTCTGTTGCTGGCATTTTCCCGCGGTCGCTGGTCGGAAAATACGTCCGCGACCGTCGGTGTTGGCTCGATTGGTCTGGCAGCGTTGGTTACCGCTTGGGTTGTGGCTGATTTCATGGGCCAACAGCACGGTGGCGTGACCTTCTTTAATCAGCATCTGTGGACATGGATGGCCGTCGGCAACTTCGATATCAGCGTAACGCTGACGCTCGATGGCCTTTCGGTGACGATGCTGTCCGTTGTAACGGGCGTTGGTTTCTTTATCCACCTGTTTGCCTCCTGGTACATGCGTGGGGAAGAGGGATATTCCCGCTTCTTTGCCTACACCAACCTGTTTATCGCAAGTATGGTCGTTCTGGTACTGGCTGATAACCTGTTGTTGATGTACCTCGGCTGGGAAGGGGTGGGGCTGTGCAGTTACCTGCTGATTGGTTTCTACTACACCAATCCGAAGAACGGCGCGGCGGCGATGAAAGCTTTCATCGTTACGCGTGTGGGTGACGTCTTCCTCGCCTTTGCCCTGTTCATCCTTTACAAAGAACTAGGTACGCTTAACTTCCGCGAGTTGATGGTATTGGCACCGCAGAAACTGGCTGAAGGTTCACCGGAAATCACCTGGGCTACGCTGATGTTGCTGGGTGGTGCGGTCGGTAAATCGGCACAGCTGCCGCTGCAAACCTGGCTTGCGGATGCAATGGCCGGTCCAACTCCAGTATCTGCACTGATCCACGCCGCGACGATGGTTACCGCGGGCGTTTACCTGATTGCGCGTACAAACGGCCTGTTCCTGATGGCACCGGATGTTCTGCATCTGGTGGGGATTGTGGGGGCAGTAACGCTGGTGCTTGCAGGTTTTGCCGCTTTGGTTCAAACCGACATCAAGCGCGTCTTGGCCTACTCCACCATGAGTCAGATTGGTTACATGTTCCTGGCGCTGGGCGTTCAGGCATGGGATGCCGCGATTTTCCACCTGATGACGCACGCGTTCTTTAAAGCGCTGCTGTTCCTTTCGTCTGGTTCGGTTATTCTGGCCTGCCACCACGAGCAGAACATCTTCAAGATGGGCGGCCTGCGTAAAACGATTCCGCTGGTTTATGTTTGCTTCCTGGTCGGAGGCGCGGCGCTGGCTGCACTGCCGCTGATTACCGCAGGCTTCTTCAGTAAAGACGAGATTCTGGCTGGCGCATGGGCAAATGGTCACGTCAATCTGATGGTAGCTGGCTTGGCCGGTGCTTTCATGACCTCGCTGTATACGTTCCGTATGATTTTCATCGTGTTCCACGGTGAAGAGAAAACCAAAGCGCATGCAGGAAAAGGCATTTCTCACCACTTACCGCTGGTTGTGCTGATGATTCTGTCCACCTTTATT
Source organism: Pectobacterium quasiaquaticum (assembly GCF_014946775.2). Lineage (NCBI taxonomy): Bacteria > Pseudomonadati > Pseudomonadota > Gammaproteobacteria > Enterobacterales > Pectobacteriaceae > Pectobacterium > Pectobacterium quasiaquaticum. The sequence continues at coordinate 1,436,649 of NZ_CP065177.1, forward strand.
GGTGCGATGATTGTTCCGCCGTTGCACGGTGTATTGCCGGCGACGACTGAGCTTGAACACGGTCAGTTGATGACGCTGGAAATTACCTCTGGCGTGGTGGCGATTGCCGGTATTCTGCTTGCCGCTGTGCTGTGGCTGGGTAAACGTCAGGCGGTGAATAGCATCGCGAAGAGTGCTCCGGGTCGTTTCTTCTCGACCTGGTGGTTCCACGCGTGGGGTTTCGACTGGTTGTACGACCATGTCTTTGTTAAACCGTATCTGGCTATCGCGAAGCTGTTGCAGCGTGATCCGTTAAATGCATTGATGACGCTTCCTGCTACGATTACCCGTTGGGGTAACCGTGGGCTGGCGCTCAGTGCGAATGGTCAGTTGCGCTGGTACGTTGCTTCTATGGGCTTTGGTGCCGTGCTGGTGCTGGCCTTGTTACTGCTGGTCTAAGGCAGTATCCGGTAACGTATAAAAGGTAGGGCATTCTGCAGATAGGAATGCCCGCCACGGCAAGTTTTCAGATTTCTTTAATTTAGGGACACAAAACGCCATGCTACTACCTTGGCTAATTCTTCTCCCCTTTATCGGCGGTCTGCTGTGCTGGCAGTTAGAGCGTTTTGGTACGAAAGTACCGCGCTGGATAGCGTTGATTGCAATGGGGCTGACACTCGCACTGTCTCTGCAACTATGGTTGCAAGGCGGTTACTCACTGACGGCGCCGACAGGCGTACCACAATGGCAATCCGAGTTTTATGTGCCATGGATCCCACGCTTCGGCATCGGCATCCATCTTGCGCTGGATGGCCTGTCGCTGCTGATGGTAGTGCTGACGGGGCTGCTGGGCGTGTTGGCAATCCTCTGTTCCTGGAATGAAATTCAGCGTTATCAGGGCTTCTTCCACCTGAATCTGCTGTGGATTCTGGGCGGCGTTATCGGCGTGTTCCTTGCCATCGACATGTTCCTGTTCTTCTTTTTCTGGGAAATGATGCTGGTACCGATGTATTTCCTGATTGCGCTGTGGGGGCATAAAGGCTCCGACGGTAAAACCAGAATTACGGCGGCAACCAAGTTCTTCATCTATACCCAGTCAAGCGGCCTGATCATGTTGATCGCGATTCTGGCGCTGGTTTTTGTGCATCACAATGCCACCGGCGTTTGGACGTTCAACTATGAAGACCTGCTGAAGACGCCGATGTCATACGGTGTTGAGTATCTGCTGATGCTGGGCTTCTTCATCGCGTTTGCTGTAAAAATGCCTGTCGTGCCGTTGCACGGTTGGCTGCCAGATGCACACAGTCAGGCGCCAACTGCGGGTTCTGTTGACCTGGCAGGGATCCTGTTGAAAACGGCGGCCTATGGCCTGCTGCGCTTCAGCCTGCCGCTGTTCCCGAACGCCTCCCATGCTTTTGCACCGATCGCTATGTGGCTGGGTGTGATTGGTATCTTCTACGGTGCCTGGTTGGCGTTTAAACAGACGGATATCAAACGTCTGATTGCTTATACCTCTGTGTCCCACATGGGCTTCGTGATGATTGCCATCTATTCCGGTAATCAGTTGGCTTATCAGGGTGCCGTGATTCAGATGATTGCGCACGGCTTGTCCGCTGCTGGTCTGTTCATTCTGTGTGGTCAACTCTACGAACGTCTGCATACCCGTGACATGCGTGAAATGGGTGGCCTGTGGTCGCGCTTGAAGTTCCTGCCTGCGCTGTCCCTGTTCTTTGCTGTGGCAACCTTGGGGATGCCGGGCACAGGTAACTTTGTCGGCGAATTCATGATTCTGTTCGGCAGCTATCAGGTTGTGCCGGTGATTACGGTGATCTCAACCTTCGGTCTGGTATTTGCGTCGGTCTACTCACTGATCATGATTCAGCGTGCTTATTACGGTACGCCTAAATCTGATGAACCATTGAAGAGTATGTCGCTTCGCGAATTGTCTATCGTGATGCTGTTGGTGGTATTACTGGTGTTGTTAGGGGTTTACCCGCAACCGATTCTGGATACCTCCAGTGCCGCGATGTCAAATATCCAGCAGTGGTTTATGTCGTCTGCTCCAGATTCAATTATTTCAACAACAAGGCCGTAATTCGCCATGACAATAACTCTTCAACAACTAATTGCGCTATCGCCGCTGTTGATCGTCGGATTGACGGTAGTGGTTGTGATGCTGTGCATTGCGTGGCGACGCAACCATTTTGTCAACGCAACCATGACGGTTATCGGCCTGAATATTGCGTTGCTGTCACTGTACTTTGTCGGTCAGGTTGGCCCAACGGACGTGACGCCGCTGCTGCGTGTTGATGGCTTCTCGATGTTCTATACCGGACTGGTTCTGCTTGCCAGTCTGGCAACCAGCACGTTTGCCTATCCGTGGCTGCAAGGCTACCCGGACAACCGTGATGAGTTCTACCTGCTGGTTCTGATTGCTGCGTTAGGTGGGATCCTGCTGGCGAGCGCTAACCATCTGGCTTCGTTGTTCATCGGGATTGAACTGCTTTCTCTCCCGCTGTTTGGTCTGGTCGGCTATGCCTTCCGCCTGAAACGTTCGCTGGAAGCCAGTATTAAATACATGTTGCTGTCGGCTGCGGCGTCTTCCTTCCTGCTGTTTGGTATGGCGCTGATTTATGCTGAATCAGGCGATATGAGCTTTGCCAGCCTTGGTAAGAGCCTGAGCGATCACCAAATCCATGAGCCGCTGTTGCTTGCAGGCCTGGGGATGATGATTGTCGGTTTGGGCTTCAAGCTGTCTCTGGTTCCGTTCCAGCTGTGGACGCCTGATGTGTACCAAGGGGCACCTGCGCCTGTGTCTACGTTTCTGGCGACGGCCGGTAAAATTGCCGTTTTCGGTGCAGTCATGCGTTTGTTCCTGTACGCGCCGATGGCTGACAGCGAGTCCGTCAGAATCGTTCTGGGTGTCATCGCGTTCGCGTCGATCCTGTTCGGTAACGTGATGGCGGTATCGCAAACCAACATCAAACGTCTGCTCGGTTACTCTTCCATCGCGCATTTGGGCTATTTGCTGGTTGCCCTGATCGCGGTTCAGAGCCATCAACTAGCGCTGGAAACCGTCGGTGTTTATCTGGTGGGTTACCTGTTTAGCAGCTTGGGCGCGTTCGGTGTGGTTAGCCTGATGTCTAGCCCGTACCGTGGCCCGGATGCTGACTCACTGTTCTCTTACCGTGGTTTGTTCTGGCATAAACCGATCCTGTCTGCGGTGATGACAGTGATGATGCTGTCATTGGCGGGTATCCCGATGACGCTGGGTTTCTTCGGTAAATTCTACGTGCTGGCTGTCGGTGTTAATGCTGAACTGTGGTGGCTGACTGGTGCGGTCGTGCTGGGTAGCGCCATTGGCCTGTACTACTATCTGCGTGTGATGGTCAGTTTGTTCCTGAATGCGCCGCAGGTGTTGCAGCGTGATACGCCAAACAACTGGGCTTTAACCGCTGGTGGTGTGGTCGTGCTGATCTCCTCCATCGCAGTACTGTTCTTTGGTTTGTATCCGCAGCCGCTTATCTCTCTGGTGCAATTGGCGCAGCCAATGATGTAACCGCTGACGAGAGTCTGCTTGTGTAATGAAGCGCCGTTGATGAGAGTCAACGGCGCTTTTTTATGGCTAGCTTCCTGCTCGCCACCCTTCGGGCCGTCGCAAGCGACGTTGAAAAACCCTCCCTGCGTTTTTTGATGGAAGCAAAATACGTTTTAGGAATGATCTGGTCTGTTGAAGCCTTAGGAGCGGCGCAAACTTGTCTATAGTTAAGAAGGTAACGATTTATAACTCATGACTTTTCATAACAGAAGGGAGCACTTTATGGCAGCGGCAAAAAAACAGCCTGAAGATATTCGTGTCGATGATGATTTAAAACTTCTGTCTGAAACGCTGGATGAGGTATTGCGCTATACGGGCGATCAGGCAGACCAAGCCTACCTTGATTTAAAGAAGGGAGCGGAAAAAGCGCTGTTGGAAGTCAAAGCCCGCATTGGTGTGACTGACAGCTATTATGCGCGCGCCAAGCAGGTGGCCGACAAAGCCGATGTGTATGTGCATGACAAACCTTGGCACGGTATCGGTATTGGCGCCACAGTCGGTCTGGTGTTGGGATTGCTGCTGGCTAAGCGCTAGTTCCTAGCAATCTAGTTTCTGGGAATAATGTAGCGGGGTTACCCGCTACATCTCACGATATCCTCTAGCCCTGAATCTTATCCTCTTTCTCCGGCATTCCTTGTACCCAATAGATGGTTTTGCCGTGAAAGGAAAACGCATTGAGCTGTTTTTTAAAGAGAATGTTCAGGCATACGGCGTGCTGCACAAATCTGCGACGTGTGGGTAGACAAAAAGGAAAGAGGGATGAGCAGGGTGAAAGAGAGGCTGAAAAACAAAAGCCGCCTGTAGGAGGCGGCTTTAGAGATTGTTTATATCACAATCAGAACGGGCTGATGATTGACCCAATACGTTCACAGTAACTGACATAAACATCTCCCATTCTTTTAAAGAATTTGCTGATTTTGCGAAAAGTTTTCATTATCAGACTCCTCTAACGGGTTAGTTAAGTGTGATGTTCATCACGTTTTTAATGGTAGCGAAGATGAGATCGGATTTCAACATTTTTGTGATGTTAGTCACAAAAATATAACGATACGATAAGTGAAACACGCCGTGGAGCGAAAGGACCTGATACGCAGCCGGAAGGTCAGCGCATCAGGTGGTGGAAAGCATGCGGGGGCATATCAGGCGGGATAGTGATAAATATTGTGATCGAACCACTGCTCGCCAATCTGCTCGGCGTCTTTCTCCGTGTGGTGAAAGCGGAAGCCAAGCCGTTGAGCGACAGCGTTGCTACGCGTGTTGGCGGTTGAAGCTCTGATGACGCAGCGCCCAACGAGATTCGCATCGGTATAGGCGGCTATCAGTGTACTGACAGCCTGAGAAACGATGCCTTTACCTTCAAAGGCTTCGGCGATCCAGTAGCCGATGACGCCTTCTTTATCCTGAATCGTGTTGAAGGAGACGATGCCAGCCAGCGCATCGTCCCAGCGGATAACGTACACAGCGGCCGTTTTGTCGAAGAATGCCTTTCTATTGGCGCGAATGGTTTCACGTGTGTCATAGACGGTCTTAACAGAATCCGGCCAGGGTAACGTCCGCCGCAGACGCGCTTTTTCCTGCTGAATCAGGGTGAAGAGCGTATCGGCATCGCGCTCTTCCTGTATCGTCAGACGCAAATGTGGTGGATGCCGTAGTTCATACAGAGCATCGATAACTGACATATCGACAAATGGCGTTTCCATAAAATCCCTTACCCCTGCAAAGTACCGTCAACGATTGTGACGCTGTGCCCGCCGATCCAGGGTTCATCGTTTAGGTAAGTGGCGGTAATGCGGCCATCGCAGTTCAGCATCGTGCCCTGTCGTGCAAGGTAGCTGAGTGGCGCGGTGACGTTATTAATAGAATGCTGTTGGCGAAGCAGCACTGCCAGACAAGCGTTGGCACTGCCGGTAACCGGATCTTCTTTGAGATGGCCACGTTCAATATAGAGCGCACGAACTTCATAATCGGCTGGCGTCGCGTTATCGTGCGGGCCGTAGATAGCGATGCCATTAGTCTGGCTGAGGTTTTGCACGGCTGAGAGCGCGTCTGCATCCGGTGTGATGTTCAGACAGGTGTCGGCACTGTCGACACGAATCACCAGCCAGCGAATGCCCATGTGCACCGCAGTGGGCGGGTAGCTGTTATCGATAGCAGCACTACCCAAACCAGTAATGCCCAGCGTTTTTTCCAGCAGTGGCACATGCTCATCACCAAACGGAACCATGGTGGCCTGCGGCGCGTGAAAAGCCAGACTGCCGTCATCATTAATATTAATTGGCACTAAGCCAACGCCGCACTGTTGCACTAACTGACCTGGGGATTTAGGGCGCAATCCTTCTTCCAGCAGAGCATGCGCGGTGCCTAGCGTAGGGTGTCCGGCAAAGGGCATTTCCGATTCTGGCGTAAAAATGCGTACGTGGTAATCAGCCAGAGGATTGGTGGCTGGCAGGACAAACGTGGTTTCTGACAGGTTTGTCCAGCGAGCGATCTCCTGCATTTGCGCATCGGTTAATCCCTTCGCCTCCATAATGACGGCAAGCGGATTGCCCTTGAAAGGCTGTTGGGTAAAAACGTCGACCTGTTTGAAACGACGTACTATCGGCATCGCATTTCTCTCCTGTATGCGCTATCGCTTAAATATTACTCAAAACTAACCGCGATCCTGTCGCGCGCTTGTGGCATAATGCGCGCCAAATCACATTCCGACTCGAGTATAAGTGCTGTGTTAAGTACCAACAATATCACCATGCAGTTCGGCAGCAAGCCGTTGTTTGAAAACATTTCCGTTAAATTTGGTGGCGGCAACCGTTACGGTTTAATTGGCGCAAATGGCTGCGGTAAATCTACCTTCATGAAGATTCTCGGTGGCGATCTGGTGCCGAGCGCCGGTAATGTCTTCCTCGATCCTAATGAGCGCCTGGGTAAACTGCGTCAGGATCAGTTCGCTTTTGAAAAATACAGCGTGCTGGATACCGTCATAATGGGCCACGGGGAGCTGTGGGCGGTAAAAGAAGAGCGCGACCGTATCTATTCATTGGCTGAAATGAGCGAAGCCGACGGCTATAAAGTTGCCGATCTGGAAGTGCAATACGGTGAGATGGATGGCTACAGCGCAGAATCACGCGCGGGCGAATTGTTGCTGGGCGTGGGGATTCCCGTTGAGCAGCATTATGGCTTGATGAGTGAGATTGCTCCCGGTTGGAAACTGCGTGTCCTGTTGGCGCAGGCGCTGTTTGCCGATCCCGATATCCTGCTGCTCGACGAACCGACCAACAACCTGGATATCGATACGATCCGCTGGTTGGAGCAAGTGCTGAACGAGCGTAACAGCACCATGATCATCATCTCGCATGACCGTCACTTCCTGAACATGGTTTGTACGCACATGGCGGATCTGGACTACGGCGAGCTGCGTATTTATCCCGGCAACTATGATGAATACATGACGGCAGCGACGCAGGCTCGTGAGCGTTTACTGTCCGATAACGCCAAGAAGAAAGCGCAAATTTCCGAACTGCAATCGTTCGTCAGTCGCTTTAGCGCCAACGCTTCTAAATCCAAGCAGGCGACATCGCGCGCACGTCAGATTGATAAAATCCAGTTGGATGAAGTGAAAGCCTCCAGCCGTCAAAACCCGTTTATCCGTTTTGATCAGGATAAGAAACTGTTCCGTAATGCGCTGGAAGTTGAAGCGCTGAGCAAAGGCTTTGATAACGGTCCGCTGTTCAGCAAGCTGGGTCTGATGATCGAAGTGGGTGAAAAAGTCGCTATTCTGGGTGCCAACGGTATCGGTAAATCGACATTGCTGAAAACGCTGGTCGGTGATGTCGAGCCGGATAGCGGTACGGTGAAATGGTCTGAAAACTCAAAAATTGGCTACTATGCGCAGGATCACGAATACGAATTCGATGAGACGCTGACCGTTTTTGACTGGATGAGCCAGTGGAAACAGGAAAAAGACGACGAGCAAGCCGTGCGTAGCGTACTCGGTCGTTTGCTGTTCAGCCAGGACGACATCAAGAAGAAAGTGAAGGTGTTATCCGGTGGTGAAAAAGGCCGCATGCTGTTCGGTAAGCTGATGATGCAGCGTCCGAATATTCTGGTGATGGATGAACCAACCAACCACCTTGATATGGAATCCATTGAATCGCTGAATATGGCGCTGGAAATGTATGAAGGGACGCTGCTGTTCGTCTCTCATGACCGTGAATTTGTCAGCTCGTTGGCGACCCGTATTCTGGAAATTACGCCAAATAAAGTGATCGATTTCACCGGCAACTATGAAGATTACCTGCGCAGTCAGGGTATTCAGTAAGCCCTATACCGACTTTCAGGCCTAAATCATGGCCTGAAGGTCGGCTATTTTCCTTTCTTTCGTTCTCTCTCTGCGCTGTTTATTTCTTTTCGCCGATGCCATCGGACGGAAGTATTCTCCGATCCTGCCTGTATTTATTACTCAAATTAACGAACTTTAATAAACGCTGTTTTTTTTTCGTACTTGTTAAGAAAACAAAGAGGGATACACCGTAACCCTCTGAAATAAAATAGCGATACGTTTTTTCTGCATGATTTTCAGTTTGCACAAAAGAAAACAGTTTGTTAACCCCTGTCATTATTTTGCTGTATTCAAATTCAGCTCATTCATTTACGTTTTCTCCTCGTTGCCAAATAAAAATAATTATCATTTAATTTATTTTATTGATTATTTGGGGGCCGTTAATGAACATCGATTTGACGCCGTATTATGCCGAGCCCGGTGAGCAGCCTTTTGGCGCCCGACGTATGGCAATGCCTTGGCGCAACCCTGTGCCGCTTTCACCAGAACAGATTCCTGCCGGTTGGCAGACGTTGAAGCAGCAGACAGTGCCTGCGCGTAAACGCCTGCTCTATCTGCATATTCCTTTCTGCGCGACGCACTGCACGTTCTGCGGTTTTTACCAGAACAAACTGCGTGATGACAGCACGGCGACCTATACCCGCTACCTGTTGCAGGAACTGGCGATGGAGGCGGACAGCCCGCTGCATCAGTCGGCGCCCATTCATGCGGTGTATTTTGGCGGTGGCACGCCAACGGCGCTGGCAGCCGATGAGCTGTCGCAGATCATTCGCGCGATCCGTACTTCTCTGCCGCTGGCACCGGACTGTGAAATCACAGTAGAAGGGCGGGCGATGGATTTTGACGATGAGCGGATCGATGCCTGTCTGGATGCGGGAGCGAACCGCTTCTCCATCGGGATTCAGACGTTCGATACTCGCATCCGTCAGCGTATGGCGCGTACGTCGGATAAGCATCAGTCAATTCGCTTCCTTGAGCGTCTGTGTGAGCGAGACCGAGCCGCCGTAGTGTGCGATCTGATGTTCGGTCTACCGGAGCAAACGCCGGAAATCTGGCGCGAAGATTTGGCTATCGTTAGCGATTTACCGCTAGACGGTGTCGATCTGTATGCACTGAATCTGTTACCAACCACGCCGCTGGCGAAAGCGGCCGAAAACCAGCGTGTCGCACTGCCTGATGTGGTTGCCCGCCGTGATTTCTATCGGACTGGCGCGGCATTTTTGGCCGATGCTGGCTGGCACCAGCTTAGCAACAGCCACTGGGCGCGCACCACGCGTGAACGCAACCTGTATAACCTGCTGATTAAACAAGGCGCGGACTGTCTGGCAATGGGGAGCGGGGCGGGCGGCAATCTGAACGGACAGGCTTATATGATGGAACGCAGTCTGGAGCGCTATTATCAGCAGATCGATCAGGGGCAAAAACCGATCATGATGATGACGCCAGCCAGTCCTACCGGGCCGTGGCAGCATCAGCTTCAGGCGGGTATTGAGGTCGGTCGTATCAAGCTGCCTCAACTGACCCAGCATGCCCGTGAACTTCAGCCGTTGCTTAGCCAGTGGCATCAGGCTGGGTTGACCTGTGACGATTCCACCTGCCTGCGCCTGACCAATGATGGCCGCTTCTGGGCGAACAACCTGATGCAGGCATTACAACAAATTATCCCCCAGCTTAATGCCGAAGAGCATGCGCACTAACCGGAGACGCAACCATGACGATGGCACTGAATGAATTACTGGCAACCAACCCTGATGGCACACTGGAAGAGATTGCCGGAAAATATAATACCTCGCTGTTTGCTGTTGTAGAGGCCTTGCCTGCGGCGCAGCGTACGCTGGTGGCGGGCGATCGTTTCGATCGCGTCTGGGACACGATTGCGACCTGGGGTGAAGTGACGCTAATCAGCCACACGGCGGACGCGATTCTGGAATTCAAGAGCGAGCTGCCAACCGGTACGCATCGCCACGGTTACTTTAACCTGCGTGGCAAAAATGGCCTGAGTGGACATATCCGCGCAACGAGCTGTCAGCACATTGCGTTTATTGAGCGTAAGTTCATGGGGATGGACACGGCGTCCGTGGTGTTCTTTAATGCTAGCGGTGCGGCGATGTTTAAAATTTTCCTTGGACGAGACAGCCACCGCCAGCTGCTGAGCGCTCAGGTTGAGGCGTTCCGTGCGCTGGCGAGTGAATTACAACCGGAGCAGGTATGACGTGGTTACTTTTCGGTGCAGGCAATGGAGTCGGCGCCTGCTTATTACAGCGCGCTATTGAGTGCGAGCAGGCTGTCGTACTCGTATTGCGTAATCCTGAACAGGCCAAACACTGGCGTGAGCAGGGAATGACGGTAGTAGAAGGCGATGCCTGCGAGCCGGAAACGGTCGCGGAAGCCTGTCGTGTGGCGGGGCCTTCTGCCATTGTGGTATCGACAATGGGCGGCGGCACGGTAAATTATCAGGGTCATCGCACGGTGATCGATGGTGCCGAACAGGCAGGTCTTAAACGTATGCTGCTGGTGACGTCACTGGGCTGCGGCGATAGCTGGCCGCTGTTGTCGCCACGCGCCAGAGCGGCGTTTGGCTTCGCGGTGCGTGAGAAATCGCTGGCAGAAAGCTGGTTGCAAAGCAGTACGTTGGATCACTGTATTGTTCGTCCTGGCGGTCTGCTGGACGTGGTCGCGACGCACAATGCAAAACTGACGCAGGGTGCTGCTACGTTGGGATTGGTGTCACGCTGGGATGTCGCGCTGGCGGTTGATCAGCTATTACAGCAACCTGTGTTTGGCAATCACATCTACAATCTGATCGATCCCGATCTCACGATGCCCGCCATTCCGTAATCTCTGCCATTCTGTCACCGAGGTTGCCGGGGTAATCCATCCCGGCATCCGGCAAACTGTTATAGTTAATCTGTCGAAAACTGTATCTGTTATCTCTCATGGTGCTATGTTCTAATCGATGCCAGCAGTGTTGTATTCCTCAAGCACGATGGTGATGACGATGGATGAAGTAAAACGCCTTCTGACCGAAGAGATCGAACGTATTAATCGGGAAGAAAAACGCGACAATAAAATACGTTTTAGCCGCAAATTCATGCAGTCACACCCCTATCTGTTTGCCGCGATGCTGGTGAGCTACGTGCCGGTCGCGATCATCCTCTTTTATGCCCCTTATTTTGGTTTACCGTATCTGATTGGCTTTACGGTTTTCCTGCTGGTGATGACGCTGGCGCTCTCGATAGATATCAACCCGACCTATCGCTTTGAAGACATTGATACGCTGGATCTCCGTGTTTGTTATAACGGCGAGTGGTTTACGGTCCGCCACGTATCACAGGACACGCAGGATAAACTGCTACGCAACGAGCAGGTGCCATCAGTTGTGAAAGCAGGGATAGAGCAAATTCGACGTACGAAAGGTGACGTTGATTTCTACGATGTTTTCTCGCTAGCCTATCGTCAACATCCTTCCCGTTAGCAGGCTTTTTCTGCCCTCAAACCGCCCCATTTCGCGATGATCAAATAATGTGCATGGCTTTTTCTATGCGCAGATTTTCATGGTGGCTGGTTGTCGCTGGAATACTGGTTTTCATGAAGGCCAATATACTGGTTTTCATGTAGTCATAATGCTACGTTCGTTAGAAGCAGCGAGCGCCGCATTCTTGTGGCTTTTCAGACGAATAGTTTTTCAAATTTGTGATTTTCAAATATGGGCAGAACAGGACGATGAGCGAAAAGGTATTGCTGGTGATTCAGTTGGGCCAACCGCCGGAAGGCATTGCGTCTCAGGTTGGGCAACAGGGGAAATGGTTTACCGATGCGGTGCAGGGAAACACGCTGCCGGTGCATGTGGTGCGTCCCGATCGTGGCGAGTCGCTGCCACCGTTTGATACGCTGGCAGCGGTGGTTATTTCCGGCTCGTGGTCGATGGTCACGGATCGGCTGGACTGGAGCGAATACACCGCGGGCTGGCTGCGTGAAGCGTATTACGCGGATGTCCCGCTGCTGGGCGTGTGCTATGGGCATCAACTGCTCGCCGATGCGCTGGGCGGTAAAGTAGGAGATAACCCGAACGGCAAGGAAGTGGGCGTTCAGGTTGTGACAACCCATGAAGCCGCGGCGCAAGACATCTTACTGCGTGATTATCCGCAGCAGTTCGGTGCTTATCTTACCCATCAGCAATCCGTGCTGGAACCGCCTGCGGGCGCGCAGGTGCTGGCAAGTTCAGAGATGGATGGCTGCCAGATTATCCGCTACAGCGATAAAGTCCTGACCGTGCAATTTCACCCGGAATTCAGCGCGGACATCATGCTGACGTGCCTGCGTCATAATGAAGCGGCGCTACGACAGGGCGGCTGGGATGTCGATCGGATGATGGATATTCCGCAGGAACCCGTCTGGGCGCGTAAGATCCTGCTGGATTTTGTACAACGCTACGCGGCGAAATAGCTCTCGAACAGCACATTATTGTCGATAATGCGCCTTTCTCGATCGTCACTACTCGGTGATGGTCGAGCCAAAAATCATGACAGACTCATCCACCGAAACCGTCGCGCTATGGCAAAGTTTGAACAGCTTGCTCACCAGATCCGTGAGCAGCTTCAGGAAGGGATCTGGCAGCCGGGCGACAAACTGCCCTCGCTGCGGGAAAAATCACTGCATTCGGGTATGAGCCTGATGACCGTGCTGCACGCCTATCAGTTGCTGGAAAGTCAGGGGCTGATTGTGTCGCGTCCACAGTCGGGTTATTACGCGGCACCAAAGCTGTCCACGCTACCAGCAGACAGCCTGCATTCGCCCGTGGAGCAGGAGCGCGTTCAACTGACCGAAGACGTGGACGTCAACGCGTTCATTTTTGATGTGCTTCAGGCCAGCAAAGATCCGGCGGTCATGCCGTTCGGATCGGCGTTTCCCGATCCACAGCTCTTCCCACAGCGTCAGTTGACGCGCTCGCTGGCCTCGGTGGCGCGTCATATGCAGCCACACAGCGCGCTGGATAACTTGCCGCCGGGTAATGAAAGCCTGAGGAAGAACATCGCCCAGCGCTACGCGTTGCAGGGGATTGCCGTCTCGCCCGATGAGATTGTGATTACGGCGGGCGCGATGGAATCCCTTAATCTCAGCCTTCAGGCGCTGACGGAGCCGGGCGATTATGTGGTGATCGAATCTCCGGCGTTTTACGGTGCGCTACAGGCGATCGAACGCCTGAAACTCAAAGCGATTGCGATCGCGACCGATCCACAGCAGGGCATCGATCTTGATGCGTTGCAGCAGGCGCTGAATGATTACCCGATCAAAGCCTGTTGGTTGATGACCAATTTTCATAACCCGCTCGGTTGCACGCTGTCCTGGGAGAAGAAACAGCGGCTGGTGGCGATGCTGGAAAAACACGGCGTCGGGCTGGTAGAAGATGATGTCTACAGCGAGCTTTATACGGGCCTGCAACGTCCGTTGCCCGCAAAAGCGTTGGATAAAAAAGGCACGATTCTGCACTGCTCCTCGTTTTCTAAAAATCTGGTGGCGGGGTTCCGCATCGGCTGGGTAGCGGCCGGAAGCTATGCGGGCAGCATTCAGCGGTTACAACTGATGAGTACCTTATCAACCAGCGCACCCATGCAACTGGCGATTGCGGATTATCTGGCGACCAGCAGCTATGACAGCCATCTACGTCGCCTGCGACGAGCGCTGGAACAGCGTAAACACGCGGCGTTACAGTCGCTACGCCGGCACTTCCCGGGCGACGTTCTCATTAATCATTCGCAAGGTGGTTATTTTCTCTGGCTGGAATTGCCTGAAGGCGTCAGCAGCACGGAGCTATACCGCCGCGCGCTGGAACGAGGCGTCAGTATTGCGCCGGGGAAAATGTTCACGACCGGCGACAAATACGATCGCTATTTCCGCTTTAACGCGTCCTACGAATGGGACGATCGCTGCGAACAAAGCGTGATCGTCTTAGCAGCGCTGATTCGGTCACAGATAAGCGAGCGTTTGACTCGATCACCCCTTTAGAGGTGTGGAGATGTTTGCCGCTTTTCTGCTACTGTTTCCGTCATAGTGGAAGGTGACTGAATGGATGGCGAAAAACAGCCATAACCTTGCCGGAAATCAGAAAGTCGCCAGGCACGGTGCGTATAATCTCTGTTAAAGGTGAGCTATACCCGCTATCTTTCGGACTGCGCTGGCGGCCTTCCTGCACCCCGAAATCTATCGGATAGACAACGTAAACAACAGGAAAAATCCCCCTGATGAGTATTCGCATTGTTCCTCAGGAACAGTTAGAACAGAACGAAAAATCGATGCCGGAAGGGAATATTCCTCCGTTGCTTTTTGCCAATCTGAAAAGCCTGTACAGCAGCCGCGCGGAGCGTCTGCGTCAGTTAGCTGAAGATCACCCGCTGGGGGACTATCTCACTTTCGCCGCAGGCGTGGTGGAAGCCCAGCAGAAGGTATTGCACGATCATCCGTTGAAGCTTGACCTGAGTGACGTGCTGAAACCGTCCGGCGATCGTCCGCCGCTTGATAGTGCGGTGTTCCCGCGTGATGCGCACTGGCACACGCTGCTGCGTGCGCTGATCGAAGAATTAAAACCGGATGCCAGCGGACAGGTGTTATCTACGCTGGAGAATCTGGAAAAAGCCTCAGAGCAGGAGCTGGAAGAACAGGCAACGGCGCTGCTGCAACACGAGTTTCGTGCCGAGAGCAATGATAAAGCTCCGTTCATCTGGGCGGCGCTGTCGCTGTTTTGGGCGCAGATGGCAAGCCAACTGCCCGGTAAAGCGCGTGCCGTACCCGGCGAACATCGCCAGTTCTGCCCCGTGTGCGGTAGTATTCCGGTCTCGGGCGTGGTGCAGTTAGGTACATCCAGCGGGCTGCGTTATCTGCACTGTAATCTGTGCGAGAGCGAATGGCACATGGTGCGGGTGAAATGCAGCAACTGTGAAGAGTCGAGCGAGCTGAATTACTGGTCGCTGGATAGCGAAAATTCCGCCATTAAAGCGGAAAGCTGCGGCCACTGCGGCACGTATCTGAAGCTGTTATATCAGGAAAAAGATCACCGTGTAGAAGCCGTCGCTGACGATCTGGCTTCGCTGGTGCTGGATGTGAAAATGGAGGAAGAGGGCTTTTCTCGCAGTAGCATCAACCCGTTCCTGTTCCCGGAAAGTTCGATCGAATAGCCCGTTTAATCGGTGAAGCGCGTTTGGGCTTCACCGCCTTTCTTTTAGAAAACCTATCCTTACCACACGCCGCTGAAATGCAGTAGTAATACCAGCGCGGTGATGACAATCGATGATGATGTGAGCACGATCAGCCCGTGGCTGACGCGTGATAACACCGGTTGGCAACGGGCGTTAAAGCGGTAGCGCAGAATCGCCAGCGCCGACATCAGAGCAGAGACGCACAAGAGCAGGATGGCGCAGGCAAAAACGGCGCGGCTGTCATCTGCCATGCTTAAACGAAAACACAGCAAGCTATTTATCAACATCACAAACAGGGTGCGTGTCCAAGCCATGCCGGTTCGCTGCGGCTGTAATCCCGGATCGCGAGTCGTCTCCATGGGCTACCCGAACAGGATCATGGCGGCAAGCGCGATGGCAATGAGGGTAATAAACAGCGTCACGATCAGCAGCATCGGCGTGTACGGCATATCGTTTTCCTGCCGCATGGCTTTCTCATTGCTGACCCAGCGACGATAGGCCAGACCGCCGAGCAATGCCGCGCAGACGACCAGCAGCAGAGCCAGCCCCTGACGCACCAGCGGATCGATATGCACGGTAAATTGATCGATGCCCACCGCGCCCGCGAGAAACGCCAGCGCGGTGCGAATCCACGCCAGAAAGGTGCGCTCATTCGCTAATGAAAAACGGTAGTCTGGGGTTTTCCCCTGACTCCACCACGGTGTTTTGTCCTGTCTGGGTGTTGTCATGTCGTCGTCTGATTTCAGGTTAAAGAGGGCATCTGATTGGGCGCAGCGTCTGCATTCTAGCGCCCTTGGCGGGTTTCGTCTGCCCTGATGACTGCATCAGTATGAAATGATGAGGCGCCCGATGGCAGCGCTTCGTTCTCTCAAGGGGCATCTTTCCCCGTTTCATGGTTCTCAACCGCCAGCGCGGTGACCAGCGCGAACGCGCAGGCCAGCAACGTGCCGAGTATCCAGGCGAAATACCACATCTTCTTTCTCCTCAAATCGTCAGTAAACGGAATGCTTATTGGCTTCGATGTAGCGAGCATCGATCCGGCCAAACATTTTGTAATAACACCAACTGGTATAAAGCAGGATGGTGGGGACAAAAATACAGGCCAGAATGGTCATCACCTGAAGTGTAAGCTGGCTGGACGTGGCATCCCAGAGGGTCAGGCTGACGTTGGGCTCGAGGTTAGAAGGCATCACGAACGGGAACAGCGTAATTCCTGCCGTCAGAATCACGCAGACAATCGTCAGTGATGAGGTCAGGAAACCCCAGCCGCAGCGGTTTACGCGAGAGAAGAGGCAGGTGAACCACGGCAGAGCCACACCTAATGCAGGGATCGTCCACAGCGCAGGGTGCGCCGTAAAGTTGGTTAACCAGGCACCGGCCTGCTGCGCCACTTCTTTGTGCAGCGGATTCGACGGGGCCGCTTTATCTATAGCTGAGGTAATCACGTAGCCGTCGATTCCGGTTAGTACCCAGAGTCCAGCCAGTAAGAAGGTGATGCTTATCAACGCGCTGGCGATCAGAACGGTTTTTTGCGCGCGATGCTGAAGCACGTCGGTGGTGCGCATTTGCAGGTAAATCGCGCCGTGTGCGACGATCATCGCGACACTCACTGCGCCTGCCAGCAGCCCGAACGGGTTCAGCAGGCCAAAGAACCCGCCGTGGTAGGTGAGTCGCAAATACTTATCAACGCTCAGCGGCACGCCCTGCAACAGATTGCCGAGCGCGATGCCGAACACCAGCGTGGGGACGAAGCTGCCGATGAAGATGCCCCAATCCCACATATTGCGCCAGCGCTTGTTTTCCAGCTTGGAGCGATAATCAAAGCCAACCGGGCGGAAAAACAGAGCGGCGAGCACCAGAATCATGGCGAAGTAGAAACCGGAAAAAGCGGCGGCATAAACCATCGGCCAGGCGGCGAACAGTGCGCCCGCCGCAGTGATCAGCCAGACCTGATTGCCGTCCCAGTGCGGGGCGATCACGTTAATCATCACTCGCCGTTCGGTATCGGTCTTGCCCAGCAGGCGCAGCAGAATGCCCACGCCCATATCAAAGCCGTCGGTGATGGCGAAGCCGATGAATAACAGGCCAATCAATCCCCACCAAATCAGGCGTAATGTTTCATAATCCAGCATTATTATGGCTCCTGTTACGGTTTTGCAGGTGTTGTGAGTGATTGTGTCGTCGGTTGTTCAAAGTGGTAGCGGCCGGTTTTCAGGCTGCTTGGCCCCAGTCGGGCAAACTTGAACATCAGATACATTTCCGCGACCAGAAACAGCGTGTACAGTCCGCAAATCAGCCCCATCGACAGCAGGATGTCGTGTGCTTCCAGAGACGAATTGGCGATGGCGGTAGGCAGAACTTCACCAACTGCCCACGGCTGGCGGCCGTACTCGGCGACGAACCAGCCGGATTCAATCGCGATCCAGGGCAGGGGAATCCCGTACAGCGCGGCGCGGTGCAGCCATTTACGCTGTCCCATGCGGCCGCGTATCACGCTCCAGAACGACAGCGCAAAAATGCCGAGCATCATCACGCCGCAGCCCACCATCAGGCGGAAAGCAACATACAGTGGCGCGACGCGGGGAATCGAATCTTTGGTTGCCTGCTGGATCTGGTTTTCGCTGGCGTTGGCGACGTCATCGGTATAGCGATTAAGCAGAAGGCCGTAGCCAAGATCGCGCTTGGCTGCCTCAAATTGCGCGCGAACGGCGGGGTCGGTGTTACCTGAGCGCAGTTCTTCCAGCAGACCATAGGCCGTCATACCGTTACGAATGCGAATCTCATGTTGCGCCATCAGGTCTTTAATGCCGACGACGGGTTTGTCGAGTGAGCGTGTGGCGATGAGCCCCAGCAGGTAGGGAACGTGGATCGCATAATCGTTCTGCATCGTTTCCTGATTAGGGATGGCGAACAGCGTGAAAGACGCGGGGGCGGGCTGCGTTTCCCATTCGGCTTCGATCGCTGCCAGCTTGGTTTTCTGTACATCGCCCATTACATAGCCGGATTCATCACCCAGTACGATCACGGACAGCACCGAGGCCAGACCGAAACTGGCGGCAATAGCGAATGAGCGCTTGGCAAAGGCGATATCGCGGCCTCTCAACAGATAGTAAGAACTGATCCCGAGGACGAACATCGCGCCAGCGGTGTAGCCTGCTGCCACGGTGTGGACGAACTTCACCTGCGCGACCGGGTTCAGCACTAGCTCGGCGAAGCTCAGCATTTCCATGCGCATGGTTTCATAATTGAATTCGGCGGCAATCGGGTTTTGCATCCAGCCGTTGGCGACCAGAATCCACAGGGCGGAAAAGTTGGAGCCCAGCGCGACAAACCAGGTCACCAGCATATGTTGGACTTTGGTCAGGCGATCCCAGCCGAAAAAGAACAGGCCGATGAGTGTAGATTCGAGGAAGAACGCCATGAGCCCTTCCATCGCCAGCGGGGCGCCAAAAATATCGCCCACGTAGTGAGAATAGTAAGACCAGTTGGTGCCGAACTGGAATTCCAGCGTCAGACCGGTCGCCACACCCAGCGCAAAGTTGATGGCGAACAGCTTGCCCCAGAATTTGGTCATATCCTTGTAGATTTGCTTGCCGGTTAACACATACGTGGTGTTCATAATGGCGAGCAGGAAAGATAATCCGAGCGTCAGTGGGACAAAAAGAAAGTGATACATGGCAGTCAGGGCAAATTGCAGCCGCGACAGCTCAACGACATCAAACATGTTAGGCTCCTAGCTTCAGGCAGGAAAATGCACGCCATATTGTTATTCCGATGCTTGCCGGAATAAATCGTGACGAATAAAACGAAAATAAATTACCGCCGACGGTATTTGCATCCGTCAGAAATTAACTGCATTGATTGAAGTGAGATAAGAATGAGTAGTGAGTAAAACGTGTGGGGATTATAGCGTGCAAAAATGAAAGGATAAATAGTACAGTTTCTATAGAATGATGAGCCACCGAATTTGTATAAATTATATGTTTTTGTTTCAATTTAATGATTTTTATTGATGTTTAGTTTCGTTTTTTTGTTTTTTTTAATTTTTTATTCTGTTGTTGTTATGCGGTTCCTAGCGTGCCAATTGCGTTTCTGGTACAGATAGAATAACGTTAAATATAACAGTTACCTTTTGCATTAATTTTTATTCTCGACCTAGAAAAGGTGGCAGAGAAGTAATCAACAGATCCCTCCTCTGCCACCCGATAAATTGTTCTCTGGCGGGTAGTTCGCACGCGTATTTATTTTATCGCTGAGGCTTAAAAGGTTTCCCAGTTATTTTCATGCATTTTTGACTGACTCGGTGCTTTTAGCGTCGGGAGTGTTTTAGCATGAGAACGTGGCCTGGCATTCAGCGATAGGCGAGAAGGGTGCTCGGGTAGCTGAAATACTGCCACGGCTTCGGTTAGCTGACGTGCCTGCTCCTCCAATGACGCGGCGGCGGCGGCCGATTCCTGTACCAGCGAGGCGTTTTGCTGCGTAACGCCGTCCATTTCTGTCACAGCCACGCTGACCTGATTGATTCCGCGACTTTGTTCTTCTGACGCTGAGGCGATTTCGCCCATCAAGTCAGTTACGCGGGTTACCGAGCGAACGATGTGATTCATCGTGTCACCTGCTAAGGCCACCTGCCCAGACCCCGTATTAATGCGGGTTACCGATTCTGAGATCAGCCCTTCGATCTCTTTCGCTGCCTGCGCACTCCGCTGTGCCAGACTTCGAACTTCGCCAGCAACGACGGCAAAGCCACGACCCTGTTCGCCTGCGCGCGCGGCTTCAACGGCGGCATTCAGCGCCAGAATATTGGTCTGAAAAGCGATGCCGTTAATGACGCTGGTTATGTCGGCAATTTTTTGCGAGCTGGTGGTAATGTCATGCATGGTGGTCACGACATCACCCACAATATTCCCACCTTTATTTGCCATGACAGAGGCTTCCTTAGCCAGCGTATTGGCCTGTGTCACATTGTCGGTATTGAGTTTTACCGTGGCACCTAATTGCTCCATGCTGGCGGCCGTTTCTTCTAATGCGGCAGCTTGCTGTTCCGTCCGTGAAGAAAGATCGCTATTTCCTGCGCTGATTTCACTCGCCCCCTGATAAATAGAAGCAGAGCTATCGCGAATTGTGCTGACGGTGCGAATCAGACTTTCCTGCATATCGCGTAAATAAGGAATTAATTGACCAATATTATTCCGACCAAAGTCGGAAATCGTATGTTGTAATTGCCCTGAAGACAGCATTTGGAATTGTTTTTTAATATTTTCCAGGGGGGCTAATAAGCAGGAAACCAGATAACGGTCGGTGGCGAAAAGAAGCAGCATGCCGAGTACCAGTGCGGTAACAATAGTATATTGACTGGTGGCTATCAGTGAATGAATGAGCTGGCTGTTGTTGCCATCACTGGCAGAAAGCGAGTGGGCATAATTTTCCGAGGCTTTACCAAAAGCGATACTGAGCGGCGGTAACGTCCCCTGCATATCGCGCCGAAATGTGTCGAAATCACCGGCATTAACCAGCGTGATCATTCTATGCATTTCTTTTGTAATCCCGCCCCAGTGCTGAATAATACTTGACACCTGATCGTCGGGGACGCCCACATGATGCTGGTTTTTAAACTGTTCCAGATCGTAGTCACTGATGTTGGCGGAATCGGTCGCCATTTTTAATAAATTTTGGAAGGCGTCTTTTTGTCCATGTTGCTGAGCGTCAACGGCCAGATAAAGTCGGATGGAAGTACGAAAATAATTGTCGGTACCATGACTCATTATTGTCGCGTTCTTTTTTTGAGTTTGACTGGTTTCCAGTAATTGGCTTACCTGATTGAGAGACGAAAGTGCAATCCACGACACGCTCCCCCAAAGTAGTAAAAATAGTGACAGTGTTGTTAATAAAACTTTGCGGATAGTTATATTTCTTAGCCATTGCATACAAGTTGTCCTTACTTATAATTGTTAATTTTTTTGTTTAATTACAAATGCAACCCAGTGAATCCCTGATGGGTTGCATAATAACGTTAACGTACCGGCGATTTGAAAAATGATGGGTACATCGAGAAAAGCATATACGCTTTGAACATTTTTAAAAAAAGATATCGGTATTCATTGTCGCTTTTTTATTGATGCCACCTGGCGCGTTAATTGCATATTTCTGACAGTGTTTTTTCAGGAGAGAGTGCAATGGTGGCGGAGCCTTCAACGACAATTCGATTTTTACTTGCCTCGCGCCAGTGTGAGCTGAACAGCCTGCGCTACCTGCTGCAAAGCGGTGAGCTGGTGGGCAAAATTAGCCAGCTCGTCCATCTATTGCAGCGTGAACGGGGAACAGCCAATCTGTTTCTTTGCTCCGATGGCCGACTGTTCGCCGACGAGCTGGCGCTACGTGAGAAAGATGTGCAGGTGGCGCAGATGCATTTGATGACACATCTGGCCGGGTTGGAAAAAATGACGGTGGAATTGCCGCAGGCGAGCCGTTTATTCAGCCGTGTCGCCAGCGTGGTCTATGCGCTGAGCCTGCTGCCCGCGCTGCGTCAGCAGATTCGCCAGCGTTTGCTGCCTCAACCGCAGGCGATGACGTTTTTCAACGACATTATCCGTAATCTGCTGGCGCTGGTTTTTGAGGTCTCGGACACGGCAGCCGATCCGGGAATTTCCCGCGCGCTGATTGCCATGTTCAGCTTTATGCAGGGTAAAGAGCTGGCGGGGCAGGAGCGGGCGATCGGCGCGGCGGCCTATGCGGCTGGCAGTGTTGATGAGGAAACCCGGCAAAAGCTGCTGGATTTGATTGAGCGGCAGGAACGTTGTTTCGATACCTTTCTGAATTTTAGCGATGAGGCAAACCAACAGCGCTGGCGTGCTATCGCAGTAGACAGCGAATTTGAGCGCCTGCGCCGCATTGTGTGCACCCGTAGCCCGATAGAAAAGTTACCGGAAGCGGATAGCCTGCACTGGTTTTCGATTGCCACGCGACGCATCGACGAAATGAAGCAGATGGAAGATGAACTGGAGCAGACGCTGATGCAGCGTTGCCGTACCCGTATTGCGGCAGCGGAGAAGGCATGCAGCGATCAGCGCGCGGATCTCGACGCGCTGATGGCGCAGCAGGAGCATGACGATCCCGGTTATTCGATATTTGTCGCTGGTCACGACGTGGAAGGGCAGAACGTTTCTCCCGGCTGGCTGAACAGCGATGGCGTCAGTCCACAACTGGGGCGATCGCTGTTGTCGCTGGTACAGCAACAATCGCGGCGCTTACAGGCGCAGGATCATGAACTGGCTGCGCTGCGCGCCACATTGAATGAAAGAAAGCAGATCGATCGTGCGAAAGGTTTGCTGATGCAGCACCGTGGATTAAGTGAAGAAGAGGCCTACAAAACCCTTAGGCGCATGGCGATGAGTCAGAATAAAAAGCTGATTGACATCGCAACAGCGATGCTCGCGGTAGCAGATGTATTCGGGGATACCCCTTAAGAGGTATATGCACATGAACTGTGCGTGTTCTGCTTGCTCGCGGTGCAAGACACCGTCTTGTGAAGAGGAAATCGTGGAGTCAATAGCGGAGTAACTGAGGGGGGTGAAGTGGTTTCGTGCGTACAAAGATCGCTATTTCTATGCTACGTCGTAGCACACGCACGACACGGGGCGCTCAGTCGCCGCCGCCCCGTGACCCGAGGCTTTTTCGCGGGAAATTACGCCGCTGCGCGGTTCCTTCGGAAAATTAGTCACCTGACGGACCGTGGCTGACGCGTTCCCGACGCGGCAGCCACTTTCGCAGCGTCCATGCTGCTCATCCTGGAGACTAATTTGTCCTCAGCGTAATTTACGCGACAGAAAAGACAAACCACTATTACCCCCTTTCTGCTGTGGTCATAAATCATAAAATTTCACTATTTATTAATACTTTACTTTCGCATGGCGTAAAAATTATGCAGCGGTGGGCATGACCGCCGAGTGAGCGGCATGGATGCCGCGAAAGTCAGTGCCGCGTAGGGAACGCGTCACTGGCGGCTCGATTAGCGGTCATGTTCACCGATGGCACCGCGTAGCGGCATAATTTAGCTAGAAAGCCAGGGTTCGCAGGGCTGCGGCGCGTGAGCGCCCTGCGTCGGGCGCGTGTACGGTATTGCATAAAAGGGTGGCGGTATGGCGCACGAAACGGTCTCTGAGTCTGTATAGAAATGTGATCAAGAGACCGCCTCTGCGAAGGTAAACTAGTAAAAGTGTGATAACTGGCACAAACCTTGCTTTAACTCATTAGCAACAACCAAACATTCATAATGCGTTTCGGGCCAACGGCGGTGCGGAAGGTGTTAATCGGACAACGGCGTCCATAAGCGTGCAGATTCTGCATGGGCTTGTGGACGCCGTTTTTGTTTTTACCACCTGAAAAGGTGTTTTGCGCAAGGGTGTCGTTGATGAGTGATTCCAAAACCAAAAGCATGACCGTCTCTCGCCGCCAGTTTCTGTTGGGGAGTGCTGCACTGGGCGGCAGCCTGATGCTGCCGGGGTTGATGAATAGCGCCTGGGCCGCGGGTTCCGACGCGCCTGAGAAAAAGGAAATTCGGGTCGGGTTTATTCCGTTGACGGACTGCGCCTCGGTCGTGATGGCCGCAGTGAAAGGCTTCGATAAGAAATACGGCATCACCATCGTTCCCAGCAAAGAAGCCAGTTGGGCAGCAGTACGCGACAAGCTGGTGTCGGGCGAGCTGGATGCGGCCCACATTCTGTACGGCCAACTGTACGGTCTGCAAATGGGGCTGTCCGGGGCGCAGAGCAACATGGCAGCGCTGATGACGCTCAACCAGAACGGGCAAGGGATCACGCTGGCAAACCAGCTGCGTGAAGCCAACGTCACGGATCTCGCCGCACTGCAAAAGTATGTCGCTGCCAGCCCAGCGGGTACTTATACCTTCGCGCAAACCTTCCCAACCGGTACGCACGCCATGTGGCTCTATTACTGGCTGGCTTCCGCCGGCATTCATCCACTGAACGACGTGCGTACCGTGGTGGTGCCGCCGCCGCAGATGGTGATGAACATGAAGATTGGCAACATGGTCGGCTACTGCGTCGGCGAGCCGTGGAACCAGCGTGCCATCAGCGAAAAAATCGGTTTTACCGCCGCCACCTCGCAAGACATTTGGCCGGATCACCCGGAAAAAGTGTTGGGCACCCGTGCTGACTGGGTCAACGCCAACCCGCATAGCGCCCGCGCGCTGACCGCCGCGATTCTCGATGCCTCGCGCTGGATCGATGCCTCGGACGACAACCGCCGTGAGACGGCCAGCGTCGTTGCCGGACGCGCGTACATCAATGCCAAAGAAGAAACCATCGTCGGACGCATGCTGGGCCAGTACGAAAACGGACTGGGGAAAAGCTGGAAAGACGAACACGCGATGCGTTTCTACCACGACGGTTCCGTGAACTACCCGTACCTGTCCGACGGCATGTGGTTCCTCACCCAGCATAAACGCTGGGGCTTGCTCACCGAAGAGCCGGACTATCTGGCCGTCGCGAAGCAGGTTAACCGGATTGATATCTACAAGCAGGCGGCCGAAGCCGTGGGAAATGTGCCGTTGCCCGGTAGCGACATGCGCAGCAGTGTGCTTATCGATGGCCGCCGCTGGGATGGTAGCGATCCGGCGGGTTATGCCAACAGTTTTAGCGTGAAGAAATAAGTGAGGTTGATGATGAAAAACCAGGCCCAAATCATTCCGATTACCGCGGATAACGCTCCGGAAACCGTACACAGCGCTGAAATTATGCCGCTGCCAACCAAACCGGCAGCACCTGAAAAAGCACCGGCAACGCCCGCTTTCGCCTACCGCCCGCTGCTGCGTAAGCTGTTTCAGCCGCTTTTCCCAGCGGTACTGGGGTTGGGTCTGCTGGTGGCGGTCTGGCAGATTGCCGCGTTGAACAGCGAAAACTTCCCGACGCCGTGGGCGACCTGGCTTGCGGCGCTCAGCCTCTTTGCCGACCCGTTTTACATCGCAGGGCCGAACGATCAGGGCATCGGCTGGAACGTATTGGCCTCGCTGCAACGCGTGGGTATCGGCTTCGGGCTTGCGGCTCTGGTCGGCATTCCCGCTGGCTTCCTGATTGGCCGTTTTACGTTTCTGGCTAACATGCTTAATCCGATCATTTCGCTGCTGCGCCCGGTCAGCCCGCTGGCGTGGTTACCGATTGGCCTGCTGCTGTTCCAGCGTGCGGAACCGGCATCCAGCTGGACCATTTTTATCTGCTCCATCTGGCCGATGATCCTCAATACCGCCGAAGGCGTGCGCCGTATTCCGCAGGATTACCTGAACGTGGCGCGCGTCCTGAAACTCTCCGAATTCACCATCATGCGCAAGATTCTGCTGCCTGCGGTGCTGCCTAACGTATTGACCGGTGTACGCCTGTCGATTGGCGTCGCCTGGCTGGTGATTGTGGCGGCGGAGATGCTGACCGGCGGCGTCGGTATCGGCTTCTGGATTTGGAATGAGTGGAACAACCTGAATGTGGAAAACATCATCATCGCCATCGTGGTGATTGGTGTTATCGGTCTGCTGCTTGAGCAGGGGCTGGTGTGGATTGCTAACCGTTTCAGCTATGACAACCGCTAAGGAGCCGACGATGCGTACAACACCGATTATTCAAGTGCAGCAGGTGAGCCAGCGTTTCAATACCGCCAGCGGTGAGTTTCTGGCGCTGGATCAGGTGAGTTTTGATATTCACACGGGTGAGACGATCAGCCTGATCGGCCATTCCGGCTGCGGCAAGTCTACGTTATTGAACCTGATTGCCGGTCTGACGCTGCCGAGCAGCGGCGGCTTGCTGTGTGACAACCGTGAAATCGACGGCCCGGGGCCGGAGCGCGGCGTGGTCTTTCAGAACCACTCGCTGCTGCCGTGGCTGACCACTTACGAAAACGTCGCGCTGGCGGTACGACAGGTGTTTCGCGGTCAGATGAGCAAACGCGAAATGCACGAATGGATCACCCACAATCTTGAACTGGTGCATATGGAGCACGCGCTGAACAAGCGGCCGAATGAGATCTCCGGCGGGATGAAGCAGCGTGTAGGGATTGCCCGCGCGCTGGCGATGAAGCCGAAAGTACTGCTAATGGATGAACCGTTCGGCGCGCTGGATGCGCTGACCCGCGCACATCTTCAGGATGCGGTGATGGAGATTCAGCAGCGTTTGCAAACCACGATTGTGCTGATTACGCACGATGTAGACGAGGCGGTACTGCTGTCGGATCGCGTGCTGATGATGACCAACGGCCCGGCGGCGACGGTCGGTGAAATCATGAAAGTCGAGCTGGAACGTCCACGTTCGCGCGTCACGCTGGCTGACGATCCGCGCTACCACCACTACCGTCAGCAGGTGCTGCATTTCTTATATGAAAAACAGCCTAAAGCAGCCTGACAGCGAGGCCGGAACGATGATGAAACCGCATCTGATTGTGATTGGTAACGGGATGGCGAGTGCGCGATTCGTCGATGTGCTACGCCAACTGGCCGCAACGCGCTACCGCATTACCGTGATTGGTGATGAACCGCGCGCCAGCTATAACCGCATCCTGCTGTCGCCAGTATTGAGTGGCGAGAAAGCGTTTACGGATACGCTGCTGACGCCTGCGGCTATCGACGACGATGCGGCGCTGCCGGTGAATTATCTCCTGGGTGAGCGGGTCACGCACATCGATCGCCAGCAGCGTGAGGTGACAACGACGCAACGGCAGCTGCACTACGATCATCTGGTGTTGGCGACCGGTTCCACGCCGTTTATGCCGCCGATGCCCGGTATCGATCTGGCAGGCGTGTGCGGCTTCCGCACGCTGGATGATGTCGAGTTGATGTTGGCGACGATTCGCCGCTCCGTTCCTGCGGTGGTGATTGGCGGCGGTTTGCTCGGTATTGAAGCTGCCGCGGCGCTGCAACTGCGCGGGGCTGACGTCACGCTGCTGCATCGCGGTCCGGTTCTGATGGAGCGCCAACTGGACGCCACTGCGAGTGACCTGCTGTGCGACAGCCTGCGTGCTCGCGGTATTGCCTGTGAGACCGATGTGCAGGTAGTCGCGCTGCACGGTAATGAACACGGTGTCACGGCCGTTGCACTGGCTGATGGCCGCACGATCCCCGCCGGACTGGTAGTGGTGACGGCGGGCGTGATTCCCGCCAGCCAACTGGCACGCGAGTGCGGCTTGCCCTGTAACCGCGGTGTGCTGGTGGACGGACAGCTACAAACTGCCGACCCGTACATCAGCGCGATCGGCGAATGCTGTGAACTCAATGGCGAAACCTTCGGGCTGGTTGCCCCGTGTTTCACCCATGCCACGCTGGTGGCACAGCGCCTGGCCGGACACGCACCGGAAGATTATCAGCGTGAACAGGCGGCAACGCGGCTGAAAGTCACAGGAATTGGCGTGGTCAGCGGCGGCGATATTAACGTGGCACCCGATGATGAGGTGTACACCCTTTTTGATCCGCAGACGCAGCACTACCGCCGTCTGCTACTGCGCGACGGGCGGCTGAGCGGTGTCCTGCTGTATGGCGACACCGACGACAGCCCGCGCCTGCTGGCCGCGATGGAGAGCACGACAGCGGGCGAGATGACTCCGCCAGCCTCGCTACTTTTCGGCCTTTCTTCCCCTGATTCTGACCCACAGCCTGAAGCTGTAAGGATTCCTGTCATGAGCAAACCTATTTTGGTGGTCGTCGGCCACGGTATGGTCGGCCACTATTTTCTTGAACAGCTGGTTGAACGCGACCTGCATCAGCATTACCACATTGTCGTATTTGGTGAAGAACGTCATGAAGCCTATGACCGCGTTCACCTCTCCGAGTATTTTTCCGGCCGCAGCGCCGCCTCTTTGTCGCTGGTAAAAGACGGCTTTTTTGCTGAGAGCGGCATTGAGCTGCGCAGCGCTAGTGAGATCGTGGCGATCGACCGTGAACGTCAATGCGTGTGCGACGCGCAGGGCAGGGAAACTGCCTACGACAAGCTGGTGCTGGCGACCGGCTCTTATGCCTTTGTTCCGCCGATTCCCGGCAATACGCGCCCCGGCTGTCTGGTTTATCGCACGCTGGACGATCTGGACGCGATTGCCGCACAGGCGAAAAAGGGCAAGTCTGGCGTGGTGATTGGCGGTGGCCTGCTGGGGCTGGAAGCGGCAAACGCCCTGCGTCAGTTGGGGCTGGACACCCATGTGGTGGAGTTTGCGCCGCGTCTGATGGCGGTGCAGTTGGATGACGGCGGAGCTGCGATGCTGCGGCGCAAAATTGAGGCGCTGGGCGTACAGATTCATCTCAGCAAAGAAACGCGCGAGATCACCGACGGTGAGCAGGCGTTGCATCGCCTCTGCTTTGCCGACGGCAGCGTGCTGGAAACCGATCTGGTGCTGTTTTCCGCCGGGATTCGCCCACGCGACAAACTGGCGGATAGCTGCGATTTAGAGAAAGGATCACGCGGCGGCATCGTGATAGACGACCGCTGCCAGACTTCCGATGACGCGATTTTCGCCATAGGCGAGTGTGCATTATGGAAAGGGCAGATTTTCGGACTGGTGGCACCGGGCTACCAAATGGCACGCAGCGTGGCGGATACGCTGGCGCAGCGCGATACGCTATTTACCGGCGCGGACATGAGCACCAAGCTGAAATTGCTGGGTGTGGAAGTGGCTTCGATTGGCGATGCACATGGGCGCACGGCCGGAAGCCAAAGCTACCAGTGGACGGACGGCCCGAACGAGGTCTACAAGAAAATCGTCGTGTCTGCCGATGGCAAGCGTTTACTGGGGGCGGTACTGATTGGCGACAGCAGCGATTACAGCACGCTGCTGCAAATGATGCTCAACGATATGCCGTTGCCTAAACAGCCGGAAGGATTGATTTTGCCTGCGCGTTCTGGCGATGCACCGAAAGGATTGGGCGTGGCGGCATTACCGGCTAGCGCACAGATTTGCTCCTGCCATAACGTTAGCAAAAGCGATATCTCGGCGGCGGTGGCGGGCGGCTGCGGCGAACTGGGCGCGCTGAAAACCTGCACCAAAGCGGGAACGGGCTGCGGCGGCTGTGTGCCGCTGCTGAAACAGGTGATGGAGTATGAACTGACGCAACTGGGTGTCGAAGTGAAGAAGGACATTTGCGAGCACTTCGCCTATTCGCGTCAGGAGTTGTACCACCTGATTCGTGTGCATGAGATCCGCTCGTTCGACAGCCTCCTTGAACGTTACGGCCACGGTTTAGGCTGCGAAGTGTGTAAGCCGCTGGTGGGGTCGATGCTGGCGTCCTGCTGGAATGATTATCTGCTGCAACCGCAGCACCTGCCGCTGCAGGATACCAACGATCGTTTCTTCGCTAACATCCAAAAAGACGGTACGTATTCCGTCGTGCCGCGCGTGCCGGCGGGGGAGATCACGCCGGAAGGCCTGATCGCGATCGGTCAGGTGGCGCAGCGCTATAACCTGTATACCAAGATCACCGGCGGTCAGCGCGTGGATTTATTCGGTGCGCGCCTGGAGCAGCTTCCAGAGATCTGGCGCGAGCTGATCGATGCCGGATTTGAAACCGGCCATGCCTACGGCAAATCGCTGCGTACCGTGAAATCTTGTGTGGGATCGACCTGGTGTCGTTATGGCGTGCAGGATTCCACCGGGCTGGCGATCCAACTGGAGCACCGTTACAAGGGGCTGCGTTCGCCGCATAAAGTCAAAATGGCGGTTTCCGGCTGTACCCGTGAATGTGCTGAGGCGCAAAGCAAAGATATCGGTGTAATTGCCACGGATAAAGGCTGGAATCTGTATGTGTGCGGCAACGGCGGCATGAAACCGCGCCATGCCGATCTCTTCGCCAGCGATCTGGATACGGAAACCCTACTGCGCACTATCGATCGGGTCTTGATGTTCTATATCCGCACCGGCGATCGCCTCCAGCGTACCAGCACCTGGATGGATAATCTGGAAGGCGGTATCGACTATCTGCGCCAGGTGATTCTGGAAGACAGCCTGAATATCGGTGAAGAGTTAGATAAAGAGATGCAGCGCGTGGTGGATGCCTACCAGTGCGAATGGCAAACCACGCTGGAAAGCCCGGAACGTCTGGCGCTATTCCGCGGCTTCCTGAACAGCGATAGCCCGGATGAAGCGGTAGTGATGGTGCCGGAACGCGGACAGATCCGTCCGGCGCAGGAGCATGAAAAAGCGGTCTCGCCAGAACCGGTTGCTCTGAAACCCGCCGCGCATGAGGCGGAGTGGGTACAGGTGGCGACGCTGGGCGATATTCCGCGCTATGCAGGCATGGCGGCGCGCCTCGGACAGCAGCAGATCGCGCTGTTCCACCTACCGGGTAGCGAGCAGCAGGTGTACGCGTTGGAAAACCACGAGCCGGGCAGCGGGGCGAATGTGCTGTCGCGTGGGTTGATCGGTGACGTGGCGGGTGAACCGATGGTGATTTCACCGCTGTACAAGAAACGTTTCAAGCTGCGGGATGGTGTGAGCCCGGATGACAGCGCGCTGTACGTACGTGCCTGGCCGGTACGCGTGGAAGACGACGAGATTTGGGTATGCCGTCAACCGTTAGCCGTGCCTGAAGGTGTCGTGCTGGCAGACACTGCCATGGCGAAAGCATCATGAACGCGCGCGTCTGTCGGACAACCTGCCCCTATTGTGGCGTCGGCTGTGGCGTGCTGGCAGAACACGATGGGCAAGGTGCGGTAAAGATCAGCGGGGATCCTGCCCATCCGGCGAATTTGGGTCGGCTGTGCGTCAAAGGCTCCGCGCTGGGAGAGACGCTGGATTTGAAAGGCCGGCTATTGTGGCCGCTCGTGGAAGGCCGTCGCGTTAGCTGGGATCAGGCGCTCGATACGGTAGCTGAACGGCTGCTGGCGACCATGCAGCAGCACGGCCCGCAGTCGGTGGCGTTTTATGGTTCAGGCCAGTTGTTGACGGAAGATTACTACGTCGCCAACAAGCTGATGAAGGGCTTTATTGGCGTCGCCAATATGGATACCAATTCGCGGCTGTGCATGGCATCTGCGGTGATCGGCTACAAGCGCGGGCTGGGGGCAGACGCTGTTCCCTGCAACTATGAAGATATCGAACTGGCGGATGTGGTGGTGCTGGTCGGTTCTAACACGGCCTGGGCGCACCCGGTGGTGTATCAGCGGCTGGTGCAGGCGAAACAGCAGCGGCCACAGATGCAGGTGGTGGTGATCGATCCTCGACGTACCGCAACCTGCGATATTGCCGATCTGCATTTACCGCTGCAACCCGGTAGCGATGCCGGGCTGTTCAACGGCCTGCTGCAGTGGATTGCACAAGATCCACGTATCGATCGCACCGAATTGGCCGAGCGTTTTTCTGGCGTGGAAGCAGCATTAGAGTCAGCGCAAGCGTGGTCGGTAGCGCAGGTAGCGGAGTTCTGTCAGTTAGATGAAGCCGATATCGCACGTTTTTATCACCTGTTTAGCATGAGCGACAAGGTGGTCACGCTCTATTCGCAGGGCGTTAATCAATCGTCCTCGGGTAGTGATAAATGTAACGCGATCATCAATGCTCACCTGCTGAGCGGCAAAATCGGCGTGTCGGGTTCCGGCCCCTTTTCGATAACCGGACAGCCAAATGCGATGGGTGGGCGGGAAGTGGGCGGGCTGGCCAATCAGCTTGCCAGCCACATGGGTTTTACGCCGCAGGATATCGAGCGCGTGGGGCGCTTCTGGCAGAGCGATAATGTAGCGACACAGCCCGGCCTGAATGCGGTGGAGCTGTTTCGCGCGGTTGAACGCGGCGATATTAAAGCGGTGTGGATTATGGGCACCAATCCGGTGGTGTCGATGCCGGATGCTTACCGGGTGAAACAGGCGCTGGAACGCTGCCCGTTGGTGATCGTCTCCGAAGTGATGCGCCACACCGATACCGCAGAAACCGCTGATATCTTACTGCCTGCTTTGGGCTGGGGAGAAAAAGACGGCACGGTAACCAATTCCGAACGCCGGGTGTCTCGTCAGCGAGCCTTTCTGCCTGCGCCGGGGGAAGCCAAAGCCGACTGGTGGATGTTGAGTCAGGTGGCGCAGCGTATGGGATTTGCTGAGGCATTTGCTTATCAGCATTCGGCGGAGATCTTTCGTGAACATGCGGCGCTGTCTGGATTTGAGAATAACGGCAGCCGTGCGTTTGATATCAGCGGGCTGACGACGCTCAGCAATCAGCAGTGGCAGCAGTTGGAACCGATACAGTGGCCGGTGAATGCGACATACCCACACGGGCGCGCCCGACTGGGTGACGATGGCCGATTCTGGCATGCCGATGGCAAAGCGCGTCTGGTGGCGGTTACGCCGTCGCTGCCGCAAAGCCCGTGGAGCGCGGCGTATCCGCTGGTGCTGAACACGGGGCGTATTCGCGATCAGTGGCACACCATGACGCGTACGGGCAAAGCGGCTCGGCTGATGCGGCATATCAGCGAACCTTACTGCGAGCTGCATCCACAGGATGCGCAGACGCATGACATTCAGGCGGGCGATTTGGTGCGTCTGTCGTCAGTGCACGGTTGGATGCTGGCGCGGGCGCGACTCGACGCCGGACAGGCCCGCGGCAGTGTGTTTGTACCGATGCACTGGAATCAGCAGTTCAGCGCACAGGCGCGGGCTGACAGTTTAGTCGCCCCGATTACCGATCCGTATTCCGGCCAGCCAGAAAGCAAGCACAGCCGAGTGCGTATCCAACCCTGGCATACCGCCTGGCAGGCAACGCTGTTTTTTGCCGATGAACCCGTTCCTGCGCCATTAACATTACCCGCAGAGCATGACGTTCTGCCGCCGCCCGCCACCTACTGGAGCAAGATCCCTCATGAAGGTGTGACGCAGTATCTGTTTGCCGACCGTGTGCCGGTAGACGATTGGCAGGCATGGCTGACCGAACATTATGGGTTGGAAAATATGCAGTGTCAGGTTGCACAGGGCAACGGCATCTTTCACCTGATTGGCTGGCGTGATGGCCGCGTGGTGTTGGCCTGCTATGTCAGTGCACAGGCGCTGCGTATCGACAGCGATGCGGTGTGTCAGGCGTTTGTCACTCCACCGCAGCTCCCGCACGAACGCCACGCGTTACTGGTGGGTCAGGCACCGCAGGGGCAGGTGACGCAAGGGGCGACGATTTGCAGTTGCTATAGCGTTGGTGAAGCGATCATCGTCGGCGCGATTCGTAAAGGCTGTCACAGCGTGGCAGCGTTAGGCGGCTCGCTGAAATGTGGAACCAACTGCGGTTCCTGTATCCCCGAACTGAAAGCGTTATTGAGCCAGCATGTGCCGATAACGGTCAATGAATTGAAAAAAGCAGGTTGAGCGCCACGGCGTAATGAGGTGTGACATGATGACAACACAATCAATATTGGCGCAGGGCCAACGGCGTCAGCCTGTACTCGGCGGTGAAATCTGGCTGGTAGGTGCAGGGCCGGGTGATGCAGAACTGCTGACGCTGAAGGCGTTGCGGGCAATCCAGCAGGCGGATGTGGTGGTCTACGATCGGCTGGTGTCGGCGGAGATTATGGATTTGGTGCCGGAGCAGGCGTTGTGCATCGACGTAGGAAAAACGCGCGGCTGTCACCGTCTGTCACAGGAAAAAATCAATCAGCTGTTGGTCGAGTTGGCGCAGGCCGGGCAACGGGTGATTCGTCTCAAGGGCGGCGATCCCTTTATTTTTGGTCGCGGCGGCGAGGAGATGGATTATGCCCAGCAGGCCGGAATTGTCTGTCATGTGGTGCCTGGTATTACTGCCGCGACAGGCTGTGCGGCGGCGGTGGGACTACCGCTGACCCACCGGGCCTGTGCGCAGTCGGTACGCTTCGTGACCGGGCATTCGCGCGATGGCGAACCGCAATTGGACTGGCCGACGCTGGCGGACAGCCAGCAAACGCTGGTGTTCTATATGGGGCTGAGCCACAGCAGTCGACTGTGCCAGCGCCTGATCGAACATGGTCTGTCCGCGCAGACGCCCGTCGCGATTATCGAACGCGGCACCCAGCCGGATCAGCGGTTACTAACTGCAACACTGGCGACCTTACCGGCACTGTTGGCACGTTATCAACCACAGTCGCCTAGCCTGCTGGTGGTCGGTGACGTCGTCCGCTTCTGCCGTCATTCTGCGCTGCACGTTGACGCGGCTCCTGCACGCTTGATGATGGAAAAGCATGAAGCCGCCTGACGGCAACGGCTCTCTGCCTACAGCCAGCGCCTCGACATAAACCGGTTTTTCTTCGAGGCGCTTTCCACTTTCTACGCGGTTTTCTGCTTTATTGTCGTGTCCCCGTTACCCTCCCAACTGAATTTTCAGTCATGGTCTACAGGGAAGGGGACGAGATGCCATCGCATGATGCGATCTTCAAACAGTTTTTAAGCGATATCACGGTCGCACGGGATTTTCTGACGATTCATCTGCCGGATGAAATCCGCAAACGCTGTGATTTCAGCACGCTGCAATTGGAATCCGCGTCGTTTATTGATGAAAAGCTGCGCGCGCGGATATCGGACGTGCTGTACTCACTGCATACCACCGCAGGCAAAGGGTATATTTACTGTGTGATTGAACATCAAAGTCGCCCGGAAAAGCAGATGGCTTTCCGGCTGCTACGCTATTGTCTGGCTGCTATGCAGCAACATCTGGATCAGGGACACGATCGCTTACCGTTGGTGGTGCCGCTGCTGTTTTACCATGGCAGAGTGCGTCCTTATCCTTACAGCCTCCGCTGGCTGGACAGTTTCGCCGATCCCGTACTGGCACAAGCGCTGTATGAACAGCCTTTCCCATTGGTGGATTTAACTGCTATTTCGGATGATGAGATTCGCACACATCGACGTATGGCGTTACTGGAACTGGTACAGAAGCATATTCGTACCCGTGATATGCTGGAGCTGGCGCGTGAGATTGGGTTACTATTTGAACGCTGGTCGGTGCCGCTGACGCAGCGTCGGGCGCTGTTATTTTATATTGCACAAGCGGGCAACACATCCAAACCCGCAGATTTCATTGACGCACTGGCAGCACCGCTATCAACCGGTCAGGAGGACATTATGACGATTGCAGAACAATTGAAGAAAATGGGATTCGAGGAAGGGATCCAACGCGGTATCCAGCAAGGATTGGAGCAGGGCATTGAACAAGGGATGAAAAGCAGTGCCAGACAAATTGCCCGTAATTTATTGCTAACGGGAATGGATAAGAACAGCGTGCAGCAGGTCACTCAGCTTGAAGAAGAAGAGCTAGAGCAGTTGGTCACCGCTATCCTGCATGACACACAGCATTGATACTGTATTAAACAATACCGTATTAAAAGATACCGTACTAAAAACCGAGCGTTGCTGAGGCCTTTATAAGAAAAGGTCAGTCAGGCAACGCTCACTCTTTCGTTAACGGCGCTTTTAGCCTTTGCGTACACGCGCCGTCAGCCCTTTCAGGAAGTAGCGGATCACCTGATCGCCACAGGTGCGATAGTTTTTATGATCGGGCGCGCGCATCATCGCGGTGACTTCCGGTACTGAGATGCGGAAATTCTGTTCCAGCAGGATCGCCTGAATATCATCCGTTTTTAATGAAAACGCGACACGCAGCTTTTTCAGAATAATATTGTTGGTCATCTTGCGCTCAAACTGTGGCGCAGGCTGGTTTTCATCTTGTCCACGTTTTTGCAGAATCAGCCCGCTCAGGAAATAACTCATCACGATGTCTGGGCAAGGTTGATAACCTTCTTCCCCTTCCTTTTTGACGTAGCTCGCCAACTGTTGGGGAGGGACGGTCATCTCCACCAGCGCCAGGATCTTCAGCAGGTGGTCATTATTGAAATTCAGCATATAGCGCACGCTGCGCAGGACATCGTTATTCATCATTACGGAGGGGGTCTCGCCATTCGTCTTCGTACAAAACGCACAGTATAAAGGGAACGGCAGAGAAATGCAGAAACGATCGTGGAATTAGTGAAACGGTTTTGATAGCGGTTCACTATGTGGATTTAGTCGTGATGTCTCTACACCCTTCGTAACTTTACTCGGCAGGTTGAGACAGAATAGCGTCGAGCAGGCCGGGAAAGCGCTGTTGCATGTCGCTGCGGCGCAGTCGGTTGATGTGCGTAGTACCGATGTTGGTGGTATGCAGCAGGCCCGAGTCACGCAAGACGCGAAAATGGTGCGACACGCTGGATTTCGGGCGACCCCCGTCAAGCTCGCTGCATGTGGCTTCTCCTTGCACGGCCAGACAGCGGACGATTTCCATGCGTAGGGGATCGCTCAAGGCGTACAGGACGCGCTCAAGGGTAAATTCTTCGGGGGTAGGGTGCTTAAAAGGTCTCATGAGCGAATTATAGCGTCAGGGTTGTCTAAAATCTATTATTCGAATAATATCGAAATATCGAAGTAACCAGACAAGGCAGCAAATATTATGTCCGCACTGTTTCAACCCTTCAAACTGAAAGATATTACGTTACGCAACCGCATCGCTGTTCCACCGATGTGTACCTATTCCGCGAATGATGGCCTGATTAACGAGTGGCATCAGGTGCATTATGCTTCGCTGGCGCGCGGTGGTGCCGGGTTGGTTATCGTAGAAGCAACGGCGGTTTCCCCCGAGGGCCGCATTTCTCCGCACTGTACCGGAATCTGGAATGATGAGCAGGCGCAGGCGTTTGCCAAAGTCGCCAAATCCATTAAAGATGCAGGCTCCGTGCCGGGTATTCAGATTGCGCACGCCGGACGTAAAGCCAGCGCTAACCTTCCCTGGGAAGGCGACGACCATATTCCAGAGGGTGATGCACGCGGCTGGCAGACCATTGCCCCTTCCGCAGAAGCTTTCGGCGCGAATCTGCCCAAGCAGCCACAGGAAATGACGCTGGAAGATATTGCCCGCGTACGTGATGATTTTGTTGCCGCGGCTCGCCGTGCGCTGGAAGCCGGATTTGAATGGCTGGAACTGCACTTTGCTCACGGCTTTCTGGCACAGAGTTTCTTCTCCGTTCATTCCAACAAACGCAACGATCAGTACGGCGGCAGTTTTGACAACCGCAGCCGTTTTCTGCTGGAAACGCTGGCTGCCGTTCGCGACGTGTGGCCAGAGCATCTGCCGCTGACCGCCCGTTTCGGCGTGATTGAATTTGATGGCCGTGATGAAGAAACGTTGCAGGAATCCATTGAACTGACGCGCCGCTTCAAAGACGCTGGGCTAGATATGCTGAGTGTTAGCATTGGGTTCTCTACGCCGACGGCGAACATTCCGTGGGCACCGGCCTTTATGGGACCGATTGCCCAGCAGGTACGCGAACAGGCCGATCTTCCTGTCTCTTCCGCCTGGGGCTTCGGTACGCCGGAACTGGCTGAACAGGCCGTCGCATCGGGCCAGTTGGATCTGGTGATGGTGGGTAAAGCGCATCTGGCGAACCCGCACTGGAGCTATCAGGCTGCACGCGAACTGGGCATCGATCGCGCCTCGTGGACGCTGCCGACACCTTACGCGCACTGGCTGGAACGTTATTAATTACGACTCACGATTGCAGGCGGCCTTTGCCGCCTGTAGCAACGTCATGCCTCCTTTTGCTTAACCGACTTTACCCTCCTTTATTTGTCCAACGTTGTGCCAGAAACGAACGTGCTTATGTCGCGGTCTATTGATTTAGGGGAGGGGAATTCGCTCTCCCATACGGACTGCACTCTTCGTTTTTTGAAAAATGCTTTCAGGCTAACGCTTGACTAGGTAGAACGATCGTTCTACCATTTATTCATGAACAAAAAACTAAACGACACCCGAGAAAAAATCCTGGCGACTGCTGAGCAACTTATCTATCAGAACGGCATTCATGCCACCGGCATGGACCTTCTGGTCAAGACCTCTGGCGTAGCAAGGAAAAGCATTTATCGCTATTTCGCGACCAAGGATGACGTGGCGGCTGCCGCGTTGAATGCACGTGATGAACGCTGGATGCACTGGTTCAGAACGGAATGTGATAAGGGCAATACCCCTCAGGAGCGCATCCTGAATATGTTCACTGTACTCAAAGGCTGGTTTGAGTCAGAGGGCTTTCGTGGTTGTGCCTTTATTAATACAGCTGGAGAAGTCGGTGACCCTGCCGATCCCGTTCGCCAGATCGCAAAGCTGCATAAACAAAAATTGCTGGATTACGCGCTTGAACTCACCGGGCAATTAAACATCGAGCAACCGTCAGCCCTGGCCAGACAACTGCTGATTCTGATGGAGGGCGCTATCACCATGTCACACGTGATGGGCGATTACAGCGCGGCCGATAGCGCGAGAGAAGTGGCACAACTGTTGTTGAAGCAGGCCTCTCACTAAGGCCTGAGTTTCAAAAAATCCCGTTCTACTGGTATATCCAAATTTTCTGGAGGTTTTGTTATGTCCGATAAACAGATTCGCCCGCCACTTCCTCCTTTCACTCGCGAAACGGCGATTGAGAAGGTGCGACTCGCTGAAGATGGCTGGAACAGCCGAGATGCCGAAAAGGTATCGCTGGCCTACTCGCTGGACACCAAGTGGCGTAATCGCGCCGAGTTTGCAACCAATCGTGAAGAAGCCAAAGGTTTCCTCACGCGGAAGTGGAAAAAAGAACTTGAGTATCGTCTGATTAAAGAGTTGTGGGCGTTTACTGACAATCGCATCGCCGTGCGGTACGCCTATGAATGGCATGATGACTCGGGTAACTGGTTCCGCTCTTATGGCAACGAAAACTGGGAATTTGAAGCAGATGGCCTGATGCACCGCCGCTTCGCCTGTATCAACGACATGCCGATTAAAGAGAGTGAACGCAAGTTCCACTGGCCATTGGGTCGTCGTCCGGATGATCATCCCGGTCTGTCGGAGCTGGGTCTGTAACGTTCTACATTTTCTTCCGCTAAACCCCCGACGACTGCCTCAGCCGGGGGCTTTTTCTCAACCTAAAAATGACGACATCTATTTATCGCGCTACTGATGTCATTCGGATGAGATTATTTTCGCTACGCTTTTGACCGACAGTAGCATGATTCCAGTTTGTCGAGGAACGTGAATAAAACCCTATTCATTTCACTGTAATCATGAACCCGCAGTTCTTCTGGGGTGTTGATGAAACGATATTTTTCGGCCTGACTTAAATCCTTATCTGAGTGTGCAATTAATAATTCGACGACATCCGGTGTGAGTTCCATATGGCATTGAAACCCGTAAACCAATTCGGAATAAGCAATTATTTGGCGTGGGCATCCTTCGCTGTAGGCGATAATTGTAGCCTCAGGCGTCAGGCCAGGCATATCGTTATGCCAGTGACCTACGTTGAGCTGACTTCCGAAGTGAGAGAACATCTCGCTTTGGGTACCAGTATCCGTCAGAAAAATGGGGAACACGCCTATCTCTTTTTCCGGGCTGTGAGCAAACGGAGCCCCCAGCGCTTCGCCAATCAGTTGAGAGCCCAGACAGACACCAATGATGGCTTTACCGAAACTCACTGCAGAGGCAATCAGCGCTTGCTCAGCGTTTGAATCGAAATGGGCGCATTGATCTACGGTGAAGGCAGGGTCCTGTGGACCGCCCATCACGATCAACAAATCGATGTCCCGGGCATCTTGCGGCAGTTTCTCGCCCGCATAAACACGGGAATACGTTATTTCATGACCACGACTCATGGCCCAGGTTTCATAAGCGCCGGGCGCTTCGAAACTTTCATGCACAATAAAATGTACTCGCATTGGCGTATGCTCCTGTAATGCTTGTTACAACCTTAATTCAGTACGCGTTACCCTGCCAAAATGATCAGCCGGGCAGTGTTAGCTGAACCATGGTAAACAAAGGGGATCAATCTGAGATGTCAGTTTGCATAGATAAAGCGCCAAGACACGATGAGGCGACGGGGTGGTCAGGGACTGCCATATCTTATCAGCGTGGAGAGGTCGATCCCCCGCATTACCATCTTGAAGGGCAACTCTTGTTTGCCACTAAAGGGGTTATGCTTGTTGAAACGGCAGACAGGCGATGGGTTATCCCTCCTCAGCGTGCGCTGTGGATCCCACCGTTGATGATTCA
This sequence comes from Pectobacterium quasiaquaticum, assembly GCF_014946775.2. Classification (NCBI taxonomy): domain Bacteria; kingdom Pseudomonadati; phylum Pseudomonadota; class Gammaproteobacteria; order Enterobacterales; family Pectobacteriaceae; genus Pectobacterium; species Pectobacterium quasiaquaticum. Next base: position 1,476,775 of record NZ_CP065177.1, read on the forward strand.
CGCTTACAGCCTTCTGTCCCATACAGAATTACGTGCTATCTATGTCAGTCGCAGCCTTATTGCGGAGTGCACAAATTTTACGAAGAACAGCCAGGTTCATGTCATTAACGCGACAGTGTTGTTGAAGGCGTTAATCGCGGGTCTGTTTACTGATGAATACAACGCTGCGGCTAAGCGAAAAATGGCGCTTTTACTACTGGAAATTCTTAGTGAAGCGCCATCTGTGACTGCGGAACTCCCTATGCCGCGTGATGAACGTTTATTTCGTGCCGCAAGAGAATTGATGCTTAGCTATCGGTGGGAGGCGACCTTAATGGACATGGCTGATATTGTGAATATGTCGGAACGTACTTTTTCCCGCCGCTTTTTACATGACACAGGTTTCAGCTTCAGAATGTGGAAACAGAGAGCGAGAATATATGCATCATTAGACCTTCTATCTAATGGTGTATCCGTTAAACAGATCGCCTATCAACTCGGCTTTTCCTGTCCTGCCGCTTTTTCTGCTGCATTTCGTTCAGTGATAGGGACAACCCCAAGCGAGTTCTAATCTGGTTTTGACGGTTTCTACTGAATAGATTCACTCGTTGGGGACGAAAATTTTCGCTCTTGCTCAGAGCGGAATTGATGAACCTGCTTTGCCCGCTTCGCGCCAAAAGCGGACGCTGATAGCACCAGTCTATAGAGATAGTTCAACTGTTATGTTAATAACAGCCTCTACTGATTATGTTTTCTACTCATGAGCGAGAGTAAAATGTCATGGCATTTAAATAGTTGTGTCGCAGGAAATCTCAATGACTAAGAAATACGTTTTAATTCATGGTGCCTGGCAAGGAGAATGGGCATGGCGATCAGTTGCTGAAAAACTTCGCGCTCAAGGGAATGAGGTTCTTACTTTTGACCTTCCGGGAAGTGGACATGACTCAACATTACCTGCTGATGTCACGCTTGAAGTCTATGCAGATGCAATTATCTCCCGCGTTAAAGAATTCTCTAATGCAGGTGATATTACGCTGGTTGGCCACAGCATGGGCGGTGCTGCAGTAACCCTTGCTGCGGCTCTGGCACCGGAGTTGTTCAGTCAAATTGTTTACGTATGTGCTTTTGTTCCTCGTACTGGCGAGTCCGTAGCAGGCTTGGGAGAGGAAAGTAAACAATTAGGCGTAAATGGGCCCAAGGCTGACATCAAGCCGGAAGATGGCATTGCCACGCTAACGCCAGAATCTATCCGCGAAACTTTCTTCAATGACTGTGATGAAAGTCAATACCGGCAACATATGCAGTCTTTCAGACCTCAGCCATTGGGGCCGATCATCACACCCTTAAGTGCTGGCGCCGAAATGATACGACTTCCGAAGACATATATTGTCTGTGCTAAAGATAAAGCTGTGTCGCCTGTACTACAGCGTTCTATGGCTGAAAGAGCCAGAATTAGTGACATTCGCGTTCTGGAAAGTGGACATGAACCATTTATCAGTGTTCCAGACGCATTAATCCAGCAGCTGGTAACAATTTGATATTGATTACAAAAACCGTTTATAAAGCGGTTTTTTTTAAATCTCTTTCCTAAGTCACCCTCAGTTATTACATGGCTACATAAACAACACATGCAACTGCTTGTAAAAACACTGCGAACATCCGCTCTTCGCTCAAAGCAGACCTGACAGCCCCTCGGTCTGGCCACTTCGTGCCAAAAACAGACGCTGTGAACATCACGGTGAGTAAGGTCCGATTTGCCAAAAGCGGATGGGGCGGTTTGACGGGAGACTAACACTTCCGACAGAAAGCGTGACTTCAGGTCATCAGATGAATCTATTCAGAAAACCTTATTTTTATGGGAACCCTGAGATGAGGCAGATGCTCTGAGTAACAGGGCATAAGCAGGGCGAGTGGGTGAGCCGAGTACCGCCCCATCCTCTGAACTGGGGCGGTTCGAATGTGTATTGATTGACGGTGTATAGCCACAATCTGCCTGAAAGCACACGGCTAACAACGATCAGAAGCTATATGTCACCTTCAGGCTTCCGGTAGGCGATGCTTTTCGTTGAACAATTGGGCTATTGCGTGCATCACCAGTCAACTGCGTAAAGCCTGCTGCGGCAACCATACTCCAGTTTTGGTTGAACTTGTGCGTCCAGTCAGCGTTCAGTGAATAGGCATAAATCCCCGATCCGACATCGTGTTGGGCAAACCCCGATGCGGCAGACTGGGATGCATTTACCCCGTAGTAAGTCTGCATGTACTCGCTCGTCCCCCAACTGCCAGTCAGCGCCAGCGTGACGGAATTTTTCGATGACGTATAGAGCGGGCTGATAATGCCAAAATGCAGGGCTTCACCATTGCTTCGTTGAGAAACCGGCACCTCAGCCTGCACTTGTAAATTAAGCCAGTCCGTCACCCTATACCCCAGACCAAGCACACCGACAGCCGACCCTTTGACGTCACCCATACCTCGCAAGTGGTCGCTACCGTAGCTGATCGAGTCGCTGTCCACGTCACGATCCTTACGGCCTGCGCGATAGCTCAGCGCAGCGCTGTAATCCAACTTGCCGATGCTGTTACCGTAACCGATGCCACGCGTGGTGCTGACGAAGAAACCATTTACCATCGAGTAATCAATCACCAGGGCAGTCGTGACGCGGCTTTCATCCGAACCCGAATAACGTGGCGCAACATCCACGCCTCCCCCCAGGGTCAACTCGTTGCCCTGTTTCTGTTCTGCTGCTAGCGTTGGGGTAGCCAGTAATGCCAGGACAGCGGCCGACAATAGTTTTTTCAGGGCACGCCCCGAGAGCGAATGGAGGAACGGATGATGCAGGTCGATGTTTCTCATTAAAGAAGTCCTTGTGGATTCAACTGATTACGATACAAGCGGTTTTAAACACCAGAACGCCCAGTTTGAATGCTCACCCTGAAGTTCTCATGAGCCAAAAATGAAGAAATACTGAAGCAAGTGCCGGGCTGCAAATCTGATAGATTTCCTGATACCGTTTTTTCTTCAGATGTTCTTCATTCACTGTTGATAAAGTAACTATTGTGAACATTCTCCTAATTGAAGACGACCTCGATCTCGGCAATGGCGTACGTATTGCCCTTGAAGATCAAGGATTAGATGTTATATGGGTGCGCCGTAAAGTGGATGCGCTGCATCAACTCGCTCTCTGCGTGCCAGAACTTGTATTGCTCGACCTCGGCCTGCCTGACGGTGATGGCATGAGCCTAATGGCGAGCCTGCGTCAGCAGTTCAAGGGAATCCCCGTTATCATCCTGACTGCCCGAGGTACTCTGCAAGATCGTCTGGCTGGGCTGGATGCTGGTGCAGACGACTATCTCGTCAAACCTTTTGTTCTCGCCGAATTGTTGGCCAGAGTGAGAGCACTTGCGCGGCGCAGTTACGGTTTTCAGAATGAGGTGATAGAAATTCGAGGATTATCTCTCCATGTGCCGACGCGACGCGTGACAGTGGGTGCGCGTAATGTTGATTTGACGGCAAGTGAATACGCGCTGCTTGAAACGTTAATGTTGCGCACTGACCGCGTGCTTACACGACGGTTTCTGGAAGAAAAGATATTCGGTGCAAAAGAAAACATGAGCAATCCTCTCGATGTGCATATGGGCAATTTGCGTCGCAAAATCGGCGAGGGCTATGTGCGAACGGTGAGGGGCGTAGGGTATGTCATTGATACCGTACCGATTCAGAAGGGGGCAGGTTGATGCGCAATTTTTGGCGCCACCTGAGAATCCCAACGCTCGTGCGGAGAATTATGATCGCCCAAATGCTATTGCTTACGCTGCTTTGGTGTCTTTTTCTGACCTACATTTTATGGGAGAACTTGCGTAGCCCCTCTATGCTATTGGGCAACAAGACTTACGAAACCATTCTTACATTGGTTGATCGTATGGGGGATCGTCCGCAGGATCTAACCGATGTGCTGGAAAAGTTCAGCAAGGCGTTGCAGGAAGGTTATGGCGGTGGGGAAGATCCTGAGCTGTCAATCAGCCTAATCGTTCGGAAGAATAAAGAGATAATTTATTCATCTGATGGCGCGCCGGCAGGGGTGACAAACACCCGATATGAGAAAATTCAGAGTATTCAGAGTGACGGCCGCATCTGGACTAGCCGTACGCTAAAGTCCGGGAACTCCGACGCGGAGGTAACGCTGGTCACCCCTGCCGGAGGCTGGAACTTCTTTATATACCTGAACTCGCGCGGATACTACATATTGCCGCTGCTGGTCTGCATTCCTTTTCTTCTTTTTCCCGCGTGGCTGTCAATCCGCATTGCAATGCGACCTTGGAACAAGGTGGTAAATGAAATTGCCTTACGAACTCCAGAAGATCTCTCTCCCTTAAAAGAAGTCCCAAAGCACAGGGAGCTTCGCCAAATGGTGGACGCTATCAATATATTTCTTGCCAGGGTGCGAGAAAGTGCTGAAAGGGAACGAGTTTTCATTGCCGATGCCGCTCATGAGCTGCGTACCCCTCTGGCTGCGATGCGAATCAATGTTGAGGCTTTGCAGTCCTATATAAGCAGCGATAATCAACAGGCGTTGCTTGCAGGGATTATTCGCAGCAATAGCCGTGCTGCTCGTCTCGTCAATCAACTTCTGCTGCTGATGCACAGCGAAGCGCGCATTGACACGGTTATGGAGCCTGTGCCGCTGACGACGCTCATACAAGAGCGAATGGCAGCGTTGGCACCGCTAGCGGCTGGGCGCAGGATTGAACTTGAATTTTACTCCCATGATGAAATCTGGATTACAGGTGTTAGGGAACGTCTGATGTCGCTGATTGACAACGTCATTGAAAATGCCGTGAAGTACAGTCCTGAAGGCGGGCGGGTTGAGGTAGATGTACGATTATTAGATAAATCCACGCAGTTACGTGTCTCAGATGCAGGGCCCGGTATTCCAGTTGAATTGAGGGAGCGCGTGTTCGATAGATTTTTTCGCGATCCCAATCAGATGCAAAGCGGGAGTGGGCTGGGACTGGCAATCGTCAAAGCGGTTGCGCAGCAACACAACAGCAACGTATACCTAAGTACGTCTGCAGAAGGCGGGCTCATGGTAACGGTTGACTTTCCACCCCCCAAATTATCACTGCGCGTGTAAATACGCCTCATACCAGCGGCTGAGCTGTTCGGTTACCGGGCGGTGTTCGGCGTTAAACGGGCGACCGTCCAGCGCTTTTACCGGGGTGATGCCCGCCAGCGTGCCGGTGACAAAGGCTTCATCGGCGGTGAGGGCTTCTGCCAGCGTAAAATCCTGAGTCCTGACTTTAAGTCCGTTGGCCTCTGCGAGGTTGATAAGGGTCTGGCGGGTAATGCCGTTGAAGCAGTAGCGGCCCGATGACGTCCACAGTTCACCGCGGCGGACGATAAAAAAGTTGGTAGAGTTACAACTGGCGACAAAACCGTGCGGATCCAGCATCAGCGCCTCATCGGCACCAGCCTGCAACGCCTGCAGCAGTGCCTGAATAAGATTGAGGCGGCTGTGTGAATTCAGCCGCAGATCGAAGACGTCTGGCGTGCTGGTGCGGTAGGTGGAAGTAAACAGCGTCAGCCCGCGCTTTTTCGCTGCGGTATCGATGACCTTATACTCCGCCACGCACACGATGGTGGCACCGCCGATGATGAAGCGGGGATCCTGATTTGGCGTATGCTTTTTAACTATTGGCAATTACTGATAATGCACCGTTCTTTCAGGTACGACGAGGCAGCGTCATGATGATGACAAGTCCGCCGTTCTTGCCGCGTTCTGCATAAATGGCGCCGCCATGTGTCGTGATAATGGCTGAGGCGATGGATAGACCCAGCCCGCTGCCGCCGGAGTGTCTTCCGCGTGAATGCTCGGCGCGCCAGAAACGGTCAAAAAGCAGGGGCAGCGATTCTGGCTCAATCCCCGGCCCGCGATCGGAGACGGTAATCTGCCAGCACGGCGCGTTTTCACGCAGCGTCGTTTCACGTACATCAATCGCCAGATAGCTGCCATCGCTGGCGTAACTTAAGGCATTCTCAATCAAAATCGAGAACACCTGTCCTAACCGTTCGCGGTCCGCAAGGCAAAAGTCGCTTTGTTCGATATGCGTATGCGTCTGAAATCCAGCCTGTTCTAGCTGTGGTCGATACCAGGTTAGTCGCTCGGTGATGAGTTCATCGAAGTAGAAAGGAGTCTGGACTAACTGCAACTGCCCGGCTCTGGCGAGTGACAGGAAGTGCAGATCCTGAATGACGTGATTGAGTTGTTCGAGCTGTTTGATGACCATCGTCAACTGTGCTTTATCACGCGGGAAGACGTCATCAAGCATGCCCTGAACGCGGCCCATCGCCGCATTTAACGGCGTGCGCAGTTCATGGGCTAATGCCGCGCTGGATTCGCGCAGTTCCCGTTCGTAGCGCTCCAGCTGTGCAGTCATGTTGTTAAAGTCATCCGCCAGCGTCACCAGCTCCATCGGTGCCTGTTCGACAAGCTGCGTGCGCGTATCAAATTTTCCTTGGGCGACGTCGCGTGCGGCGTTGGCGATGTTGGAAAATTGCTGTGACAGCGGTCGCGCGCGCCACAGCACCACGACCACCATGGTGGGTAGCGCGATCAGCACCATAATCGCCAGCACCAGCCAGTCGCTGCTGGCAATATTCGGCACAAAAAATTCCGGGCCGTAATACTGATTGATAATCGCTTGGTAGCGCGGGTTACCGTAATCTTTCTGTGCAATGAACTGCTGAAACTCAGTGCGTACCGCGTCTGGCATGTGTTGTTCAATATAGATGCTGTAGATGGCAAAGCGCAGCCACATCAGACCCGCGATGATGATCACGGCGGCGAGCAGCAGAGAAATAATACGGAAACACAGCCAGCGCCACAGCGACATTTTTTCTGATAGAAAGATCGATTTTATCATCAGGTTCACCGGAATCGGTAGCCGACAGAACGGACAGTAACAAGCACATTGATGATGTTGTGCTGGTTGAGCTTCTTCCTGAGGTTGTGAACGTGGGTATCCACCACACGTTCCAGCGCGTCGCTTTCCGGCAGGCTGGCTTCCAGCAGTTCGCCCCGTGTAAAGGCGCGGTTTGGCGCTTTGAGCAGCGTCACCAGAATGTTGAACTCGGTCGGCGTCAGATCGAGCACCACGGATTCGGATGGCGATAGCGCGATGCTTGCTGTGACAGAGGTCGGGTCAACCGACAAATTTTCGAATGTCAGGATCGCCTCTTCCCGAATGGCATAGCCAGTGCGTCGCAGCACGGCTTGTACGCGCGCCACCACTTCCTGCGGGTTGTAAGGCTTGACGACATAATCATCCGCACCGTAGCGCAGGGCGCCGATCCTTTCCGGGTCGTCGCCAATGGCGGTGACCATAATCACCGGAATATTGCTGCGCTGCCGCAGGGCAGACAGCACCTCAGAGCCGTTCATCTTCGGCAACATCACGTCCAGCAAAATCAAATCGGGTTTACTGGTCAGCGCCATGTGCAGACCTTTTTGTCCATCAGACGCGATAGACACCTGATAGCCATCGCGCCGCAAATAAGCCTCAAGCACGCTGGCGGCATCCATATCGTCTTCAATAATTAACACCCGTTTTTCAGCCATCGCACCCTCTTGATGAAATCTTAAAAAACCACAAAGCGTTTCTTGACTAAACGTCAGCATAATCCGTCGCGACGCTGAAAAGCCAACACCAATCACGCTGCACCTGTCGGGAAACGTCACGGTGCAAGATTACCGCGTAAAAGAGGGGATGTATGAACATAACAAAAATTATTTTATCCACCAGCTTGTCTGCTATCGCGCTATCTGGCGCGGCATTCGCCGCGGAGTCAGAAGTATCATTGCCCTCGCTCTTGGGGGATCACACGGATGTGACCGTGGGGGGCGCCGTCCTGAATGCACCGCGCTATATGGGGAGCAAAAATCGTCAAACCACCGCGCTGCCTGTGCTGACCGTTCAGCGCGGCCCACTCTATTTCGATTCCACACGCGGTATTGGCTGGCAATACCAGTCGCCTTCCGGTTTTTATCTCGATCACGCGATTGGTTATGACATGGGAAGGGATGACAAAAACAGCCAATGGCGCGCAGGCTCAAACCGACTGAAAGGCATGGGCAAGGTGAAAGGATCGGTCACCACCACCGTAACGGCGGGGTATCAGTTTGCGCCGTGGCTGGCGCTGGAAGCGAGCGGTGAATTTGCGCTGAGTGAGACAAAAAGGGGAAACCAGTACCGCGTCGGAGCAAAGAGCACGGTATGGCAGTCTGCGGCAAAAGACGATGCGCTGGCGCTGTCGGCGGACGTGCTGATGGGGGATGCCCGCTTTAACCAAACCTACTACGGCGTGACGTCGCAGCAGAGTCAGCGCTCTGGATTGGCAGCGTACCATGTTGGAAAAGGCGTTTACGGCTATGCGCTGGGGGCGAACTGGACGCATCAATTTAGCCCCGCCTGGTCAACGAACGTCGGGGTGACCTCAACCTGGCTCACTGACAAGGTTGCCGATAGTCAGGTGGTGGAACGCCGGAATGATACCAGCGCCACGCTGGCCGTTCTGTATGCGTTCTGATGTTATCTGATGAGTGAGATGATGCGATGATGGTCAGCCGTTTTGCCTTCTGTCTGCTGTCAGCTCTGCTGCTTAGCGGCTGCGACAGCGCAGATGATTTACCTGCGTCACCGCCCGTCAGGCCGGTGAAAACCTTGGTAGTTATGCCTGTGATGAACCGAGAACCCGTGACGTTGACGGGGGAGGTTCGCCCACATGAAGAAACGGCGTTAGGTTTCCGGCTGGATGGCCGCATCCTTAATCGTCTGGTGGATGTGGGGGCGTTGGTGAAGCGCGGTGATGTGATGGCGACGCTCGATGCGCGCGACAGTGAAAATCAGTTGCGCAGCGCGCAGGCGGATTTAGCCAGCGCCATCTCGGCGGAACGGCTGGCGAAAAGCAACTTTTCCCGCATGAAGGCGCTGGCGCCGGGCGGGGCGATTGCGCGGGTACAGCTTGATGAAGCGCAGGCAAACTGGGACGCGGCGGTTTCCCGTCGTGAAAGCGCGCAGGCGACGGTGAAAGGCGCGCAGGAACGCTTCGGCTACACGCAACTCACGGCCGCGCAGGACGGTGTCATCACGACGGTCAGCGCCAATCCCGGTCAGGTCGTGAGCGCCGGACAAGAGGTGGTGAAGCTGGCCTCTCTGGGCGGACGTGATGCGGTGTTTGACGTGCCGGAGCGGCTGGTCAATCAGTCACTTGCCTCGCGCGTTATCCGCGTTTCGCTGCTGTCTGAGCCGAACGTTCAGGCGGAGGGACGCGTGCGGGATATCAGTCCGCAGGCCGATCCCGTTACGCGTACTTTCAGAGTGAGAGTCACGTTAACCTCGCCGCCCGCTGCGATGGTATTGGGTGCCAGCGTGAATGGCGCGATACAGCAGTCCGATACTGCCGTTATTGAACTGCCCGCTTCTGCGCTCACCCGACAGGGCGATCAACCTGCTGTCTATGTCGTGAATTCTGCGACTCAGACGGTACGTTTGCAGCCGGTTACCGTTGCCCGCTATAGCGACACGGCGATCTTCCTTTCCGGAGGACTGGAGCAGGGCGATCGCGTCGTGATCGCCGGCGTCAACAAGCTACGGCCGGATGAAAACATTCTGCTGTATGAAGAGGGGCGTCGCTAATGGCACAAGAACCGCAATCGGCGGCACGCTTTAACCTGTCCGCCTGGGCATTAGCGCATCAGCAACTGGTCACGTTTATGATGCTGGTGATTATGGCGGCAGGCGTGATGAGCTATCAACGTTTGCCCCGCAACGAAGATCCGGCGTTTACCATCAAATCCGCGGTGGTGTCTGCCGTCTGGCCGGGCGCGACGGTGGGCGATACGGTCAATTTCGTCACCGATAAGCTGGAGAAAAAATTACAGGAAACGCCGTACCTCGATTATGTCGAGAGCTACACCCGAGCCGGGGAATCGGTCGTTTTCGTTAACCTACGTGATGACACGCCGCCGTCTGCCGTGCCAAATATCTGGTATACGGTGCGTAAGAAAATGACGGATATCGCCAGTTCGCTTCCCGATGGCGTCAGCCCACCCGCCGTTAATGACGAGTTTGATGATACGTTCGGGACGATTTATGGCTTTACCGCCGACGGTTTTTCGCCGCGAGAGTTGCGCGATCGCGTGGAGGATATTCGCTCGGCGTTATTGAGCGTACCGGATGTCGGTAAGGTCGACATGTTGGGGGTGGAAGAAGAGCAGATTGTGGTGACGTTTTCTCCCCGACGCCTCGCCGGATTAGGGATTGATGCACAGCAGGTTATCGATTCACTGAAAGCGCAGAATGCGGTCACGCCCGCCGGTATTATTCGTACCGAAGACGATAAGATCGCCGTGCGCGTCAGCGGGGCGTTTACCTCTGAGCAGAGCCTGCGTCAGATTACATTACGCATCGGCGGAAAATTTGTCCCACTGGTCGATATCGCCACGATTAACCGTGAAACGGCAGAGCCGCCGTCGCCGACGTTTCGGGTCAATGGCGAAAAAGCCATTGGGCTGGCGATCTCGATGGCCCCCACCGGTAACATGCTCACTTTCGGTCAGGCGATTCGAGAAAAAATGAATACGCTCTCTGCGCAACTGCCGCATGGGATCGACATGACGCGCGTGGCCGATCAGGCCGAGGTAGTGAAAGGTGCCGTCGGCGGCTTCGTGAAAGTGCTGCTGGAAGCTGTTGCCATCGTGCTGGCGGTGTCGTTTGTGTCGCTCGGCAGCCGTGCCGGATTGGTGGTAGCCGCCTCTATCCCGATTGTGCTGGCGATGACCTTTATTGGTATGGAAATCACCGGTATCGGGCTACAGCGCATTTCGCTGGGGGCGCTGATTATTGCTCTGGGGCTGCTGGTGGATGATGCCATGATTACGGTGGAAGCGATGGTGTCACGGCTGGAGCTGGGCTGGGATCGCAAACGCGCGGCGGCCTGGGCCTATGAAAGCACGGCATTTCCGATGCTGACTGGGACGCTGGTGATGATCGCCGGATTTATTCCGGTGGGGTTTGCCGCATCCAGCGCGGGGGAATACTGTTTTTCGCTCTTTGTCGTGGTTCTGATTTCATTGCTGAGCTCCTGGATTGTCGCGATTCTCTTCTCGCCGTTGCTCGGTGTCTGGCTGTTGCCAAAAACGTTTCGTCACCATCACGACGAGCCGGGACGGTTGGGACGCATGTATCGCCAGTGGCTCCAGCACGCGTTGGCGCACCGGGGAATGACGCTGGCTATCACTCTCATTCTTCTGGTCATTTCGCTGTTTGGTGCTACCCGACTGGAGGGCGAGTTTTTTCCTGCATCCGACAGACCGGAACTGCTGGTCAGCCTGACGCTACCGGCGAATGCCTCACAGGCGGCGACGGAAGCGCAGGCGAAACGGCTGGAAGCCGTGCTGAAAAACGATCCTGATGTTGACCATTTTTCCACGTATGTCGGATCGGGCGCGGTGCGTTTTTATCTCCCGATGGATGTCTTGCTGAGTCACGAAAATATCGCGCAGCTGGTGGTGGTGGCAAAAAATCTGGAGGCGCGGGATGCGCTGGCAGCACGGTTGAATCAGGTGCTGGAGCGGGATTTTAGTAACATCGTCGCTCGGGTATCGGCACTGGAACTCGGGCCTCCGGTCGGCTGGCCGCTTAAATACCGGGTGGCGGGGCCGGATAGTCAACGTGTGCGCGACATCGCGCAGGGGCTTGCCAGTCTGGTAGGGAAGCAAGCCGACGTTCGTGAGGTGAATCTGACGGCGGGTGAACCTGAACGCACGGTGAATGTGGTGCTGAATCAGACGGAAGCCCGCGCCGTTGGCATCAGTTCGCAGGATGTGGCGAGTATGCTGGCCGCGATATTTTCCGGTTCGACGCTGACGTCGGTGCGTGATGGCAATCGGCTGGTGGACGTGGTGATTCGCGGCACGCCGCAGGAGCGCAGAGACGTTGCGACGATCGCCAATCTGCAAATCCCGATTGCGGAGGGGCGCTCCGTCCCGCTGGGGCAGATCGCTACCGTGGCGTATGGCGTTGAGGATCCGATTATCTGGCGGCGTCAGCGCGAACCGTTTATTACGGTACAAATGGATGTCGCACCGGGTGTGCGGGCACCTGCGCTGTCTGAAAAACTGGCACCCGACATTGAACGCTATCGTGCCTCGTTACCGGAAGGCTATCACATCACGGAAGGCGGCGTTGCGGCGGAATCCGACAAGGGCAATGGCTCCGTGTACGCAGTGCTGCCGGTGACGCTGTTGGTGATGCTGGTGCTGTTAATGATTCAGCTACAGCGTATTTCCCGTATGGCGCTGGCGTTCCTCACCGCGCCGTTTGGCCTGATTGGCATCGTTGCAGCCATGCTGCCGACGGGTACGCCGATGGGGTTTGTGGCGCTGCTGGGGGCGATTGCGCTGGCGGGGATGATCATTCGTAATGCGGTGATTCTCATTGGCGAGGTCGATCTGAACGTGAAAAACGGACAGCCTGCGACGGAGGCGATCGTGAATGCGGCCAGTCATCGCTCACGTCCGATTATACTGACGGCGCTGGCGGCGATTCTCGGCATGATCCCGATTGCGCATCAGGTGTTTTGGGGGCCGATGGCCTACGCGATTATCGGTGGGTTGATGGTGGCGACGCTGCTGACATTGCTTGCCCTGCCTGCGGCGCTGAGTCTGCTTATGCAGTGGGAAGGGCGGAAAACCGCGAATCTGACCAGGTAGTATCCCAGCCCCTGACCGCAGTCAGGGGCTGGCCGATTAGAGATGCCCGGACAGGCGCTGGTGAATTTTGGTGCTATGGGTATCCAGTCCGACAATCGTGACCTTCGCATCGTAGCGATGATAGCGGGTTTCAATCGCGTCGAGTGCCGCCACGCTGGAGGCATCCCAGATTTGGGCGTGCGTCAGATCGATGGTGACGTTTTGTGGGTCTTGCGCATAGAGAAAGTGCTCGAAGAGATCGTTACTGCTGCCGAAGAACAGCGGCCCGCGTACGGTGTAGTGCACCGACTGCCCGTCTTCGCTCACCTGACGCTCTGCGTGAATGACGTGCGCCACGCGGCGGGCAAACAGCAGGATGGCAAAGATCACACCGCCCGCCACGCCGATAGCGAGATTCCCCGTCGAGACGGTCGCGACAACCGTCACGATGACCACCAGCGTTTCCGACGGTGGCATACGCTTCAGCGTCGTCGGATGCAGGCTGTGCCAGTTCATCGTTTTCAGCGCGACGATCATCATAATGCCCGCCAGCACCACCATCGGAATCTTCGTCATGATTTCGCTCAGCCCGGTCACCAGCAGCAACAGCACCAGCGCGGCGGCGAGGGTGGAAATGCGCGTGCGCGCTTTGCCTAACTCCACGTTGACCACGGTCTGCCCGATCATCGCACACCCGGCAATGCCGCCATAAAACCCAGCGAAGAGATTGGAAATGCCCAGCCCCCAGCATTCGCGACGCTTGCTGGACGGGGTATCCGTGATGTCGTCGACCAGTTTGGCGGTTAACAGCGATTCCATCAGCCCGACAAAGGCGATACTCAGCGCGGTCGGCCAGATGATGTGCAGCGTTTCAAGATTGAACGGCACCAGCCACTGGGTGAAACCCGGCAATCCGGGCTGCATGGGGCCAGCATCGCCGACGTTAGGCACCGTGATGCCGATAAACATGGCAATCGCGGTCACCGTCACAATGGCAACCAGCGGCGCGGGAATGCTTTTCACCACATAAGGCAGCAGCAGAACAATCGCGAGCGTCAGCGCAAACAGCAGCCAGACGAGCGAGGATTGCCCGTAAATATGCGGCACCTGCGCGGCAAAAATCAGGATGCCCAGCGCATTGACGAAACCGATCATTACCGAACGGGGGATATAGCGCATCATCCTCGCCAGTCCTGCCAATCCAAACAGAATCTGAACGATCCCTGCCATGATCACCGCAGGCAGAATATAGGCTACGCCGTGTGCGTGAACCATCGGGCCAATAACCAGCGCCACGGCACCCGCCGCCGCCGTCACCATCGCCGGTCTGCCACCGAGAAAAGACATGGTGAAACACAACACGATGGAGGAGAACAGGCTGACTTTGGGATCAACCCCCGCAATGATGGAAAAGGAAATCACCTCTGGGATAAGCGCCAGTGCGGTGATGGTGCCCGCCAAAACCTCGCGCATCAGCAGCGAGGGCGAGCGTAATACAGCAAGCGTTGACGTGGCAGAGGGCGCTGACGTCGGCGTGGCGTCGGGTGATGAGATCATAGGTGCAGGCTCTTACTTTTTCTTATTTATCGGTCGATGACGAAAGGCGGGAGAGGATAAATTATCAGCAGTATAAAAGATACTGTCCGTCATCGGCAGGCAAGGAAAAGCCAACAGGGAAACGAAGGGGCGGATACGGTTTTCGCCTTATCCGTCCGTTCTATCTCCATCGTATTCAGTCACTGTTCGCGAATGTCACGGTAGGGGATGTTCCATAAACTCTACGAGGCTATGTCTGTACTCTCTATCGACAATATCTCTCAGACAGCGTTTTATACGCCCATCACGCGAGCCATGATGGCCTGATGTAACCAGCGCGGGGTGGCCCAAATCAGAAATGTAATCGCCTTATTTCCCATACCTGGAACAACGCTCATTCGCCCAGCATGAAGAGCACGGATGCCAGCCTGAACAACAGGTTTAGGCTGCATCATCACACCTTTTAGCGCCGGGGTGAGTTTCTGTTTGGCTGCCGTAGCAAAACCGGTGTCAGACATGCCCGGGCACAGTGCAGTGACAGTGATACCATCGTTTTTAAGCTCACAATGCAGCGCATCGGAAAACCGGAGCACATACGCTTTAGCTGCTGAGTAAACGGCAAAATGTTTTACGCCCTGATACGCCAATAGGCTGGCGACCATCAAAATATGTCCTTTGCGCCTGACGCGCATATCTTGTGCAAAGAGTCGGGTTATCGCGGTCAAACTGGCGATATCCAGATTGATCATATCCAGCATCTCACCCTGTGATTGATCTAAAAAGCTGCCCTGCAAACCGTGGCCTGCGTTATTGATTAATATATCAACCACAATATTTTGTTCTTTTAGTCGGCTGTGTAGATCGCTGATTGCGGTAATCACGGAAAGGTCTACTTGTTCGACTATTACGTCGACGTTGAAGTCTTTGCGTAATTCCGCCGCGAGTATTTCAAGCTTATTGAGCCGACGCGCCACTAGGATGAGCGACTTTCCTTGTGCCGCATATTGCCTTGCGAATTCCTCGCCAAACCCGCTTGAAGCCCCCGTGATAAGCACCCATGTATTGTTTTTTACTGTCATGTTAATAACTCCAGTTGTGTAGTTTCAATTGTACAGGTGCCAGTTTGTGGCCGTATTGGGTGAATACCTTATTGCGTTTTCACTGTGGTTTCTGGCGGCTGCCAGCCACCACCGAGCGCCTTGAATGTGGAGACGGCTGCGCGTGCCGATTCGGTTTGAGCCTGAGCCCGGGCATCAGAGGTTTGTAGCAGGGTTTCATCGGCGTGGAGAACGTCAATCAGGCTGCTTGTTCCTTTCTGGTAGGCGATGAAAGACGACTGCCGCGCGCTGGCTAACGCGGTCTCACCAGCGGTTAACGTTGCGGCCTGCATTTCGTGATTGACCAAGGCCGAGAAGGCGTTCTCAACGTCTTCGGTCGCACGGAGTACCGATAGGCGGTAAGCCGCCAGCGCTTCGGCTTCCTGTCCCTTCGCTTGATCGATCTGGGCGTTAATGCGGCCGAAGTCGAAAAGTCGCCAGCGCAGCCCTAATACGCCCGCTGATTGGTTGGCACCGCTGGAGAACAGATTGCCGCTCGACACTGACGTTGCGCTACCGAGCAAGGCGCTGAGCGAGAATTTAGGATAGTACTCGCTGATGGCTACCCCGATGCGTGCGTTGGACGCCGCGAGATGGCGTTCTGCCACGATAATATCGGGTCTGCGGCGCAGCAGATCGGCGGGTGTCCCCGTTGCTACGAGCGCCGGAGGCTGTGGAATGGCCTGTGAGGTGGACAACTGGGCCCGATGCGTGCCGGGAGGCGTGCCGAGCATAACGTCCAATGCGTTCATCACGGCATCGATCCCGGTCTGGAGAACCGGCACGGAGGCCTGAACCTGTGCCAATGCCCCTTCTGTCTGGCGTACCTGATACTCGGGAGCCAGTCCTTTACTGTTGAGTAGTTGTACCTTATCCAGCAGTTCTTGCTGTGTCTTGACCTGACTGTTGGCGATCGCCAGACGCGTTTGTAATCCGCGCAGGGTGATATAGATATCGGCAGTCTGAGCGGCGACGGCCAGACGAGTGGCCGCGACGCCTGCCTCGGAAGCCTGATAGTCAGCCAGTGCCGCCTGACGGCCGCGTCTCAAGCCACCGAATACATCAAGCTCCCAACTGGCGTTGAGATCGGCTTCATAGGCATTGCCGTAGCGATTATAGCCAGGAACCGAGTTGAGTAGCTGACCTTGTGGCGTTTCAATTGACTGGTAGGCACGAGTGCCTTGTCCGCTGATGTTACCCGAGGGCAGCAGCGCCGCCGTTGCTGCGCCAAGCCCGGCACGAGCCTGACTCATCCGTGCGGACGCCTGAGCTAAATCAAGATTCTGTGCGAGTGCCCTTGAAACTAACTGGCTCAGTAAGGGATCATTAAAGCTTTCCCACCAGACCGCAAGGTTGGCTGCCTGAGCTGCGTCGTTTTGTTCTGCGAAAGACGATTTTGCGACAGATGGCTGCGCGGAAGATCGTTGTGTGGCGGATTGCGCCTGATAACGATCCGCGAGTGGCGCGTCCGGACGGTGATAATCCGGCCCAACGGCGCAACCTGCCATTAAGCTCGCGCTCACCACCAAGGAAAGGGTACGGAGGGATAACATAGGAATTCCTTGAGTCAAAAAGGTTGTGACCATATTACATATTGGTCACATGTTGTCAATCAACGCTCGGTGAGCTAAGCTGGAGAAATGACTAAACATATGAATACACAGTCCTCGCGCGGGCCGTCCGACCATAGCGTTCGAGATCAGATTGTGGAAGCGGCAACTGAGCACTTCGGACACTTTGGATATGAGAAGACCACCGTGTCCGATCTGGCCAAGGCGATTGGCTTTTCTAAGGCCTACATCTACAAATTTTTTGATTCCAAACAGGCGATCGGGGAGAGTATTTGTGCTAACCGACTGGCAATGATTATGGATGTTGTTAACGCGTCGGTTGTCGATGCGCCAACCGCTTCGGAAAAACTGAGACGCTTGTATAAAGCCGTGATAGAAGCGGGTAGCGATTTATTTTTTCACGATCGCAAGCTTTATGAGATCGCCGCGGTGTCCTCGCGCGACCGGTGGCCTTCAGCCGTTGCTTATGAAGAAAAACTACGTCAACTCGTTCAGCACATTCTTCTTGAGGGACGACAGTCTGGGGAATTTGAGCGCAAGACGCCGTTGGATGAGGCGGCAGATGCCATCTATCTGGTTATGCGCCCTTATGCTTGCCCTATTCAACTGCAATACAACCTAGATTCGTCAGCGTCCGCTGCGGTGTTACTCCCGTCATTAATATTGCGTAGTTTAGCACCTTAAAACTAGTGACCATTGACAATATTGGTCACTATCTGGAGAATACGGTTTCTGTCCTGTTAATTTGATAAGGGAACCTATGCTTCGGTTCAACTCTACCACTCTTGCTGTTTGCTTGTTGCCTCTCGCCTTGGTGGCGTGCGGCGACGCTTCCGACATCGACGATCCACGCAATCAGCCACCGCTGGTGAGAGCGGCTACCGTGGTGAGCGCCGTTGATGCCTCTCGCGCCTTCACCGGTGTGGTTGTCGCACGAATTCAAAGCGACTTGGGTTTTCGGGTGCAAGGCAAAATCCTTGAACGTCTGGTTGATACCGGCCAGACCGTGAAACGTGGCCAGCCTTTGATGCGTCTGGACCCTATCGATCTCAGTTTACAGGCCCAAGCCCAGCAGCAGGCCGTTACTGCTGCGCGAGCCCGTGCCAGACAGGCGACCGATGACGAAGCTCGCTATCGCGGTCTGGTTACCGCAGGTGCGGTATCCGCTTCGGCTTACGATCAAATAAAGGCGGCTGCCGAGACGGCGAAAGCGGAACTGAGCGCCGCGCAGGCTCAGGCTGATGTAGCGAAAAACGCGACAGGCTATGCCGTGCTGCTGGCCGATGCCGACGGTGTTGTCATGGATACGCTGGCTGAACCCGGTCAAGTGGTGAGTGCAGGGCAGCCTGTTGTTCGGCTGGCGCGTGCGGGGCAGCGGGAAGCCATCGTACAACTGCCCGAAACGTTACGCCCTGCGGTTGGAAGCGAAGCGCAGGCAATGCGCTATGGCGCCGGAGAACAGCGTGTTCCAGCGAAACTGCGGTTGCTCTCCGATGCGGCCGATCCGTTGACGCGTACCTTCGAAGCGAGGTATGTGCTTGACGGTGAGCTGGCGAGTGCACCGCTCGGATCCACTGTTACGCTCCATATTGCGCAAGATGACGTATCACGCCAGATGCTACAGGTGCCTTTAGCGGCAATCTATGATCCGGGGAAAGGGCCGGGTGTCTGGCGTATTTCAGGCGATCCCGCCAAAGTATCATGGCAACCCGTTCAGATGTCTGGCCTTAGCGACGATAGGGCAAAGGTGACAGGAAATCTCAAACCGGGAGAGCAGGTTGTTGCCTTGGGAACGCATTTGCTGCATGACGGCGAGGCGGTCCGAGTGATTGAACAGCGCGATGCCAGCGTCGTCGGGAGCCAGCCATGAGCGAGGGAAGATTCAATCTTTCGGCGCTTGCTGTCCGTGAGCGCTCCATTACGCTGTTTCTTATTATCCTGATTACCGTTGCGGGCATTCTCTCGTTCTTTGAACTGGGGCGGGCGGAAGATCCACCGTTTACGGTCAAGCAGATGACCATTGTTTCTGTCTGGCCGGGGGCGACCGCTCAGGAAATGCAGGATCAGGTGGCTGAACCGCTAGAAAAGCGCATGCAGGAGCTCAAGTGGTATGACCGCAGTGAGACTTACACGCGTCCTGGACTTGCTTTTACTATGCTGTCACTGCTCGATAGTACGCCGCCTTCACAGGTACAGGAGGAGTTCTATCAAGCGCGTAAAAAGCTCGGCGATGAAGCCAGGAACCTGCCGGCAGGCGTGATTGGGCCGATGGTTAACGACGAATTCTCGGATGTGACGTTTGCGCTCTTTGCGCTGAAGGCGAAAGGCGAGCCGCAGCGTTTGCTGGTCCGTGATGCCGAATCGCTGCGTCAGCGTCTCTTGCATGTGCCGGGCGTGAAGAAGGTCAATATCATCGGGGAACAGGCGGAACGTATTTTTGTGTCGTTCTCGCACGACCGGCTGGCGACGCTGGGTATTGCTCCTCAGGACATTTTCTCAGCGCTGAATAGCCAGAACGTGCTGACGCCTGCCGGCTCGATTAATACGAGCGGCCCGCAGGTCTTTATTCGTCTGGATGGCGCTTTTGATAAGTTGGACAAGATCCGTAAAACGCCGATTGTTGTACAGGGTAGGACGTTACAGCTTTCAGATGTAGCAACCGTTGAACGTGGCTATGAAGACCCTGCGACCTTTCTGGTTCGCAATCAGGGGGAACCGGCACTGTTGCTGGGCATTGTGATGCGTGAAGGATGGAATGGCCTGGATTTGGGGAAGGCACTGGATGCGGAGACGGCCAAAATCAATGAAGGCATGCCGCTTGGCATGACGTTGACAAAAGTTACCGATCAGTCGGTGAATATCAGCTCGTCTGTTGACGAATTCATGATCAAATTCTTCGTCGCGTTGCTTGTTGTGCTGGTTGTTTGCTTTATCAGCATGGGCTGGCGCGTGGGGGTTGTCGTTGCCGCTGCGGTGCCGTTGACGCTGGCTATCGTTTTTGTGGTGATGGAAGCGTCCGGTAAAAACTTTGACCGAATTACGTTGGGTTCTCTCATTCTGGCGCTGGGTTTGCTGGTCGATGATGCCATTATCGCCATCGAAATGATGGTGGTGAAAATGGAGGAGGGCTATAGCCGTGTTAAAGCCTCCGCCTATGCCTGGAGCCACACGGCTGCCCCGATGCTGGCCGGTACGCTGGTCACCGCTGTGGGTTTTATGCCTAACGGTTTCGCGCAGTCCACCGCCGGTGAGTACACCAGCAACATGTTCTGGATCGTCGGCATTGCCCTGATTGCCTCTTGGGTCGTTGCGGTGGTCTTCACGCCTTATTTGGGCGTAAAAATGCTGCCGGAAATCAAAACCGTAGAGGGGGGACACGCCGCCATCTACAACACCCGCTATTACAATCGATTTCGCTATTTACTGGCGCGTGTTATTGCGCGGAAATGGATCGTGGCAGGTACCGTGGTGGCTGCCTTTACCGTAGCGATCTTAGGTATGGCGCTGGTTAAGAAACAATTCTTTCCGACTTCCGATCGTCCTGAGGTACTGGTAGAAGTACAGATGCCCTATGGGACTTCCATTGAGCAGACCAGCGCGGCAACGGCGAAGGTTGAGGGCTGGTTGCAGAAGCAGGAAGAAGCAAAGATTGTGACGTCTTACATTGGGCAAGGTTCACCGCGCTTTTTTCTGGCTATGGCACCTGAACTGCCCGATCCGTCGTTTGCAAAAATTGTTGTGCGGACGGACAGCCAAGAGGCGCGCGAGGCGCTCAAGTTTCGGCTTCGTGAAGCGGTGGCCAATGGCCTGGCACCCGAGGCGCGTCTCCGAGTGACTCAACTGGTGTTTGGCCCATATTCACCGTATCCGGTGGCCTACCGTGTTATGGGGCCGGATTCGACCACGCTGCGTGAGATTGCCGGCAAGGTGGAAGCGGCGATGCTGACAAACCCGATGATGAGGACCGTCAATGCCGATTGGGGCCCGCAGGTGCCGACGCTGCATTTTACGCTCGATCAGGATCGTTTGCAGGCGGTGGGATTGACATCGAATGCGGTTGCTCAGCAACTTCAGTTCCTGCTCTCGGGGGTTCCGATCACGTCGGTGCGTGAAGACATCCGCGCAGTACAGGTTATGGGGCGTGCTGCTGGGGATATCCGGCTTGATCCAGCCAAAATAGCGGGCTTCACGCTCGTGGGGGCTGCCGGTCAGCGTATTCCTCTATCACAGATAGGGGAGGTCGGCGTGAAGATGGAAGATCCTATCCTGCGCCGCCGCGATCGCACACCAGTCATTACCGTACGGGGTGATATCGCCGAAAACCTGCAGCCGCCTGATGTCTCTATGGCGATCTTGAAACAGCTACAGCCCATCATCGATACACTTCCGGCCGGATACCGTATTGAACAGGCTGGCCCGATTGAAGAGTCAGGAAAAGCCACTCAGGCGATGGCACCGCTGTTTCCTATCATGATTGCGATCACGCTACTGATCATCATCCTACAGGTGCGGTCAATGTCGGCAATGGTGATGGTGTTTCTCACTTCACCGCTGGGGTTGATTGGCGTGGTGCCAACGCTGCTGCTCTTCAACCAGCCGTTTGGCATTAATGCGCTTGTGGGGTTGATTGCGCTATCCGGCATCCTGATGCGTAATACTTTGATCCTTATCGGGCAGATCCATCACAACGAGCAGGAAGGACTCTCACCATTCGATGCGGTGGTGGAGGCGACGGTGCAGCGAGCCCGACCTGTGTTGCTGACCGCGCTGGCCGCCATTTTGGCGTTCATCCCGCTCACTCATTCTATTTTCTGGGGCACGCTGGCATACACGCTGATTGGCGGTACGTTTGGCGGCACCATCATCACGCTGGTGTTTTTGCCTGCGATGTACGCTATCTGGTTCAAGATACGTCCAGAGAATGAGAAGCACGTCGATAAACCCGCCGCGGTGTAAGCCGTCATTCATATGAAAACGCTCGTCACACAGGGTGGCGAGCGTTATCCAGTCTGCTGCGTGGCACAGTTTTCCACGTCGTCATTGTCATTAAAATCACCATGAGCACTGTCATTATGGCGAAAACGCATTCCTTCGAAAGCCCGCGATTGACCGGAAAAATTGTCGCGTTATTGGCTGGCCTTTCGGCGATTAGCATCTTGTCTACAAACATTATTCTTCCGGCTTTCCCCGATATCGGAGAGCAGCTTGGGGCATCCCCCCGTGAACTCGGTCTGACGCTGTCCAGTTTTTTCATCACGTTCGCGCTGGCTCAATTGGTTGTCGGCCCATTATCGGATCGTTACGGACGCAAGAAATTGGTATTGGGCGGACTCTCGCTATTCATCGTGGGTACGGTAGTCGGTGGCTTAGCCGGTTCATTTGAAACGCTGATCGTTGGAAGAGTGATTCAGGCGCTGGGCATCTGTGCTGCGGCAGTGTTAGCCCGAGCAATTGCACGCGATCTGTTTGACGGTGAAACGCTGGCGCGGGCGCTATCGCTGACGATGATCGCGACAGCGGCGGCCCCTGGCTTCTCACCGCTGGTGGGAAGCGTGCTGACGACGACATTGGGCTGGCGCGCGATCTTTATCCTGGTGGGGCTGGCCGCCTTTGTCATCGCCGTCTTCTATGCGCACGGGCTGGGGGAAACGCATCCCGCTGAGCGTCGCGCACCGAACTCCCTTTCGAGCGTCATCGTGGCGTACGGCAAGCTGGTTGTGGATGGGAAATTTATCCTTCCGGCACTGTCGATGAGTCTGTTGATGAGCGGCCTGTTTGCCTCTTTCGGTGCTGCACCTGCGATTCTGATGGAGGGGATTGGCCTATCGTCATTCCAGGCCGGACTCTATTTCGCCTCCACCGTGTTTGTTGTCTTCGGGGCGGGAATGGCTGCGCCGCGACTGGCGCGTCGCTATGGTCCGAGAAGCGTGGCGTCGGTGGGGCTCGCTACCGCGTTAGCGGGTGGGAGTTTGCTCCTGCTTGGGCCGGAAGCCCCAAGTCTCAGTGGGTATACCTTGTCGATGATCGTCTTCCTCTGGGGAATGGGCTTAGCCAATCCACTGGGAACGGCCATTACGATGGGGCCTTTCGGGAAAGAAGCGGGTTTGGCATCCGCACTGCTTGGGTTTTTGACGATGGGAATGGCGGCAATAACAACCTGGCTGGGATCGGTACTGACGTTTCCCGCTGTCACCACGTTGGGCGGTATACAGGTGACGGCCTGTCTGATAGCACTGATATTGTTTCTCAGTGGCTCACTATTTAGCTCCACCTAACCGTGGCGTGTAAAGGTAAGCGCTGTCACATTTTTGTTAACCTTGTCTGGTGTTTGATGAGGTTTTTTCATTCAAAACTGCCTGATGAATATCAGGTATTCATTCCAGCCTCAACGGCTACAGAAGGTCTATTGAGCTGTGATTTATAAAGATATAGGCCGTGTGAGTCGGATAGTGTTAGGGGGGTTATCAGAAGATTTGATACTGCGGATTTTCGCGTTGTGACGAGACAGTTGCTAAGGGATTTTTGGGGTCACTCCGTCATCGAACCAGCTTGACCCCAAATCTGACCACCACATTCTCCCGATGCGGAGGGAAAACGGAACGTACACCAGAAATATTTTTGCATGTGAACGTATTGAATCAAATGATAAAAACAAAAATCCCGCTTAAGTTTCCTTAAGCGGGATTTTCTAAATTTGGCTCCTCTGACTGGACTCGAACTTCATTTGTAACTCCTGTTTTTATTGGGTTTTAAAAAATAATCTGATTTTTTACCAGCATTTTTACCATCATTGTTTAATCCACTCACATAAAATGTCAATTAAAAACAATTGGTTGTTGTCATAACTTGTTGTCTTCTGCTGTTTGTTCAAGGTTTGATATTCAGCATCATATTGTCAGTGTTATTATGACTTTATGCTTTAAAAACAGATCATTATTGAATGAAAACTCCATTTTTAACATTTTTCCTTGATTGGATCTGATACAGGTTGAAGCCGGATTCACTATGCGTGAGAATATGCATCCAGTTGATCAGTTTCAGCAAGACCTGAGACACCCACATGCATGTGACAAGCTGTTTTGAGCAAGTAGCAGAATTCTGAATTGTTCACAGGGGCTTCATGGACATACTTTGACTCCCCCTTTATAGTGCTTCACTTCTGTTTTCAATGTTTTCTAGCTCCTGTCAGGAACAGCTAATGCTCGATCTAACTGTGTTGGATTATCTAAAATATATGGGAGTCGGGTTAATTCTGATCCCTTTTTTCCTTGTATCTATAGCTGTAATGATAAAAACGAAAAATGAGTTCAAGAATAGTGGGCTTGGATTTGCAGTTTTTTTCCTAGCGATTCATATTACGTTATTCCTTGCTCCTGCGGGTATTCTCCTGTCTATCTATCTTGATAAAGGAACGGGTGCGTTATTAATCACTTCTCTTACTTTCTTATTTATTTTATCAGGCGCATACGTTTACGACAGGATCATAAAACGCACTTTCGTCATCAGGATTGATGAGGAGACGTATTATGTATTATATCATCGAGCAAAAGATGATGGTGTTTCCATCAAAGACCTGATTGTGGGGAAAATAAAAAAGAATAATGGTACAGATTGTCATACAGGTTTTAATGAACCTGATCAAGATAGGACTTGAGGCTATCCCGGTCAATTGATAATGAAGATCTGAGACTAGGCATCAATTAATGATTTCAATGAATCAACGTATCCATTATAGGCTACCTGACATCTTTTTTCACTTTCTCTATCCTGTTGAATGAGATAGCTTTATCACAAATCAAAGCCAACATTTATAGAGAAAACAATGACAAAAAAGATGCCTAAAGCGGAGATTGTCGAAGCACTGAACGAGTGGTTTGACATAAGCCGCTATGATGTGCTGAAAAATTTAACCTTAGAACAAATTTATGCTGAGTTGGAAAGACGGATTTTTGCTTATAAAGCAAGACAGCAATGGGAAACAGCAGGCGAAGAGAATCGTATGCTAGCGGTATACCATGATGCCCAAATCCGTTCTGGTAAGGTTATACATGAGACTAAATGGGTCTCTGACAGTCATATGCTGGCACACAGTTATGCTGTCAGGCCAATGACAAGGACTTCGCTCTTTAACTATGGTCGGGCAATGTATCGTCTGGAAAACAATGTTGCTAAAGATGATGTTTCAGTGAGTTCGGAATACATATCTGAATACCTGAAACAGGGCGGGTTGAATCCTTCCAATAAGATGCTGATTGAAATTGATCTGGATGAAGCCAGCAGTGATGATCTGGCAGAACACCTAAAAGTGCTTATCACTCAATGGCAGAAGCACCTGAAAGCGCTCAAGCCACCGGAAAAAGATTTCCGCTTTGGTCATAAAACCTTCCAGAAGATACTCGATTACAAAATCATTCCCCTAATGGATCTCATTGGTTGGGAACAACTCAACAATCAGAAAATCCCGTATCCGGTATTGGCGGGTATCTTGCACCCAGATATGCGGTATGCCAGAGGGAGCGAGCAAATCAAAGACACTGATTACCCTCTAGCCTATGACTTCTTAAACAATGATAATTATTTCAAGTCGTTAAATGATTTTTTCATAAAAAACATGCATGTAAAAAGTTCGAATATTATTGAAGTCATCACTATGAATGACAAACCTGAACCTAAGAAGAAAACAAGGGAAAGTCGCTAAGCCTGAACGTCCCCGGCATTCACCCCTCGTAAAAATCCCCTAAATTCACTGGTCCTGAACTTCCCCTCTGTTCAGGGCTGGTGAACCAACCTCGTTTTTTACAAGCATTATCCATACAATTATTTCCATCAAGTGCACAGGAGATAAATATGGTTCAAATCGTAGCAAACAAAAAACAACGTCTTATTCGTTTACCAGAAGTGATTAGAAGAACAGGATTTGGAAAGACATGGATTTATACGCTTATTAAAGCTGGACGTTTTCCTTCACAGGTTAAAACAGGATTAAGGTCTATTGCTTTTATAGAAAGTGAGATTGATTCATGGATTGAGAAAATCATTTCTGATTCACGTCCTGCATCTGAATAACAAACATTTAAATAACAATAAGAGGAAATAACATGAATAATCAAGAAATGGAAAGCATCAAAGAGTTATCCACAAAAACATTTTATGACATGACAAAGTATCTTTATGTGGCTGGAATGCTGATATATAAAGAGCAAGGAGATCATGAGTTAGTTGCATCTATTATGTTAGATAATAATAGAACGGAATCATATCTTTCACATGTTAAAGATCATCTTGCTAAGCGTTTTGATGGACATATGGAAGAAGCGGGTAAAAGAGAAAGACTGATTTATGTTGATATGGATAAAGTTATATTGGAAATGAAAAGTGTCCATATAAATGCATTACTTTTTGGCATGAGCTAACAACAGCGTATTCGGCCCCGAAAGGGGTTAATAAAAAACACAATGAATTAAATAAGCATTTAACTATGAGGATATAAATATGTCTAAAAATACGATGGGTATTAATAAATCAACCGAACTGTTCTATGACCTTGCATGCAGATCGTTTTCCGTAAGCTGGAATATGTTTATGGAAGTTAATGGTGATGGTGACGCCAATGATTATTTGGATGACCCGGATTTTATGAGTCCATTTATTATCCATGTGATAGACCATATCCAGAACAACTTTGAAAGATTCACTGCTCAGGAAGGGAATAGTGGTGATATTAATCAGGTTAACTTTGAACAGATCGCTACCATGTTAGTTGAGTATTTAGACACCTTTAGAAAATAAGAAATAATCTTGCCCCAAAGGGGCTAACCAAAAATATAGGAGGGAAATATAAATGGTAAACAACATAAAGAAAAACGAAATACCTACGATATTACGTAAAAAAGACAACGAAAAAAGTTCTATGACAAATAAAATATCTGTAGTTGTAAGCGTGTTGTATGATGGAACTCCAGAAGTAATGAATACTATTCAAGAGCGTTTTGAAATATTTGTTGCTATTACTGGATATTCAGCAGAAGAAATCATGGATGACAAGAATATACTTGATGAGTTAAATCGATTTATTAATAACGAGCTAGTAGATGATTTGGGGCTGGAGTATGGCTGTGTCATCACCAATATCGGTTATAACAACTAATATTTTACTGACTATTAACTGAAAAGTAAGGATGAGAAAATGAAAGAGATTGTATTGAATAGTCATGATAAAACAAAAAATGAGCTTGTTGCTAACATCTTACAAGGATTCTGTGATGAGATATATAATATTTATGAAAATGATCCTGAAACAGCAATCTATATTATGAGTTGGGGGAAACTTTCAGAGGCTATTTATGATGTGGTGATAACTCGTGAGATAATGAAATACTCTATTAAAAATGATGTATCTGGTATCAATAAAAATGATTTGAAGGATGAAATCTTACATTGGCATCTTGAACATATCATTGAACTTGTTTCAAGAAATATAAATCAGGATGAAAATCCAGATCCTGTTTACTGGAAGCTGAAAATGACAGTTGTTTGATATTAAACATTATGATTATTCCCTCGAAAGAGGGAAATAACATGAATGATAAAACTAAGGGTTATAATATGATTGATGAATTCCACGTTATGTATATGTATAGAAAAATCCAAGCTGAAGCAGCTACTACTGATTTAAAAACCTTGAATCAACTGTTGAAGAAGTTCCGTAAGGTGGTTGCGGAGCGCCGTGAAGAATACTATCAGGAGATTGGTGAGAAAAAGGCTCAGAAATTGAGGGATAAGAGATTACAACAGCTACTTGAGAAAATGAGGCGTGATCGTGTATCACCTGAAGACCTTTATCACTGACACCTGACACTGACACAGGTACTATTGCTGACGACATCCATATTTCGCCCTCCATCGAAGTGTTCATCACTGAAAACGGTACAGTCATACCCGTGTCTAATATATAGAGGGTAGGAATGTGATCGCAGTGCTTTTTGAAGCAGATGTTATTCCCACACAGCAAGAGCGTTATCTCCAGCTTGCTGCTGAATTGAAACCGCTATTAGCCGATATTGATGGTTTCATTTCTATCGAGCGTTTCCAGAGTCTGACAACAGCGGGAAAGATACTGTCATTGTCTTGGTGGCGGGATGAAGACGCCGTATTGCTATGGAAACAAAATGTTTTGCATAAAGCGGCTCAGGCAGAAGGACGTCAATCTATCTTCTCTTTTTATCGCATCCGTATTGCCCCTGTGCTCAGAGACTATTCATCAGAAACCCGAGGTCAGGCCGATGTATGACATCCATGTTGTTTTAAATAATGCGCCGGGCGAACTGGCGGCATTGGGGACAGTATTAGGTCAAAACGGTATTGGCCTTGAAGGTGGTGGCGTATTTACTGTTGCAGACAAAGCACATGCGCATTTTCTTGTTGAGAAGGGGGATGCTGCCAAAGCCGTGCTGGAAAACGCAGGATTTCAGGTTGAAAGCGTACGCAGGCCACTGATCCGAAAACTTAAGCAAGAGCGCCCCGGTGAGCTGGGAGAGATAGCGGCAATGCTGGCTGAGAAGGGGGTTAATATCCTGTGCCAATATAGCGACCATGCAAACCAGCTGATCCTTGTGACTGATAATGATAGTCTTGCCAGTAAAGCAACGGAGAAATGGGCTGTCGTGCCTGAGTAACATGTTAAAACACGCTAATTCAACAGATAGCGGTGATGAACTGGAACATTCAATGGCGGCCTTAGCTGCTGCCATGTCTGATCCGTCCCGCATAAAAATGCTCTGCGCATTGATGGATGGACGTGCATGGACAGCGACAGAGTTAAGTGTGGTCGCTGATATCGCGGCGTCAACTGCCAGTGCACATCTGTCACGGTTGGTCAGTGATGGGCTGATTACTTGTCTTTCGCAGGGGCGTCATCGTTATTACCGTCTGGCCGGAACAGACATTGCCGGGCTGATTGAAAATCTGATGGGTGTATCATGGCGCTCAACATCATCAGCTAAAATCAGCACACCTTCCTCATTACGGGCTGCCCGGACGTGTTATGACCATTTAGCAGGTGAGATCGCGGTTCATATCTATGATTTTATGGTTGCTGAAGGTTGGGTTACGTCAGATGGCGCGTCAATGACGCCATCAGGACAAGAACAGTTCCGAGAGTTAGGTATTATGTCCAAGCCAAAAACACGACGTAAAACGTGCTGTGGCTGTCTTGACTGGAGTGAACGGCGATTTCATCTTGGTGGTGAGGCTGGTGCTGCCTTTTTTGCACATTGTGAGCAAAAAGGGTGGTTAACCAGAATACTGGGGTTCAGAGAAGTAACTATTACTGCCAGTGGGAAACGGGCGTTTAAAAAATTATTCGGGCTGTATACGTAATTTATGAAAGTGAAAACGATACACATCGCTACAGTGCTCTTAAGGCGGATTTCATTAAACATCATCTGCGGTTGGCTCTCATAGAATAATAATGGTAGAAAGCCCTGCTTACACTACTGTTAGTTAAATTTATTAAGTAATCTATTAACATCAAAATTTTTATTATAATATAATCATCTTATATCCATGGCATTCATAGGGGAAAGTGTGAGAGTTGGAAGCTCAAGTGCAGGTAAAATCAAATCTTCACACCCTCAATTTGAGGTAAAGGCAGTCGTAAGAGATGGTATTACGTATTACTACCTTTATCATAATGGGACTAATAATTTACGTAAGCCAGTAATTGAATATACGGATAAAAGTGTTGCAGATAGGGACTGTCATAAATTCAATCGTGACTTAACAATCTAACGTATTACCTCGATGGTAAGAAGAGGGTGGGATTCGACATCATCATATAGCTCTTTGTAACACTTTCTCATTGCATTTATTTCTAAATGAGAAGGTGTTACTTGACGATCATTATGCAGATAAAGATAAACACAATCACCAGTATTATATCTTTCTTTAGCAACAAAACCTGATTCTGCTGAAATACCAACAGGCCATTCACAATGAGTATCTAATATAAACGTATTTGGATCTATGGTTTCTACTCTAAATAATTTTTTATCAGGATGTAGAGATAACATAGGGCACATTATTCTATGCTCATAGACTACGCCATTATCGAGAAAGAAGTGCTCACGTACCTTTGGTGTAAGGCTCCAATCAAATAAATCTACATAAGTAAATCCACCACGTTTCTTGGCTATATTAGGCCATTCGGTTTCTATTTTTAATTTGTATTTCATAATATATATTCCTATGTGTGTTTACAGATATAACACATAGGGTGCTATTATCTATGTGTTGGGGTATTTTTTTCAAAAATAGATAATGATATTATGTAGATAAAGAAACATAAACTTATGCTATTATATTTGAAATTTATTTAAACTTAAGACAGTATCAGCCATTGAAAACCCATACCATATTGGTGCCTTCACCAATATGGTCTTTCTATATTCATTTAAACAGCCATTTTTCTACGTGCTTTATTCGATGCTCCAAAATCTGATGAAATACTGGAAAGCTGTTCAAGACTCTGCTCAACAGAACGTTGAAACTCAAGTGCAGCCTCTGTGCGCTGTTTTATTACCAGAGCAACAATCTCAGCGTCTGTTTTTTCTGAAATAGCTCTCTGGTAGATCATTCGCTCATGCATGATATCAAGATTACCGGATGATTTGGCGGCTGTTCTTGCCGTTGAGCTGCTTATAGGGTTGAGTTCAATGACAAAATTATCTATCAGTGATTGTCTCTTCTTATCCAGTCTGCGTAGCTCATTATAAGCAGACCTGTATTTATCTACTTGTGTTCCAAAAGGATATTCTTCACGTACTTTACGATAGCCTTCTAGATATTCATCCATTGATGGTTGTTGTTTTAGTTTTTCTACAGTTTCAAAATAGGTTAATATATCACTGTTATCCAATTTTACATTTCTCATAAATACCTCGTTAATAATATGTGTTATATTTATATGTTAAGGTATATAAAGAAACTGTCAAATTCAGCAGTAAATTAAATAAGGGGAATTACTTTCGTTTTATATTAGTTGGTATAAAAACGCCTAAGACTGATTGCTTTATATATTAACCTTGATTCAATCTATTATAATGCCAAAATGAAATTATTATTTAAAACAAGCTGAGGGGTTTTATACTGATCTGAAATAAACTCATCACTACCAGTATAAAACTCAATTTTCCCGAATTCCCCATCAAGGTTTTTATTGAATAGTAAATCAACCTAACATCGCAATATTTATCTAATAGGTCTCTTCGATAAAAATATTTTTATGTTGTAGTATAATCTATTAGATGGTTATAGGTTGAGCCAATAATTTTTCAGATAGGTCACTTTATTTAATTTTTTGGGTGGTAAAACCTTTTAAATCTACGGAGTTGTTCTTCCTTATTATATTGTTTCTCGATGAGATCTAGCCTCTCTTTCTCTGCCTGTTGGCGATTTTGTTCATTTTGAATGATGCTACTTACCTGTGAAGCTGGAATAACCTTAATATTGTTTGACCAATATCGGTAAGGATTATTCGTCTGAATGTTGTCAACTGTGGTTGATATTTTATCTACATCAAGCTTTTTTTCAAAAGAAATGACACGGTTATTACCCTCTTTTGAAATTAATTTGGCTGTATTCTCTAAGTTTTCCTGACTTCTTAAATTAAATGCTCCTACAACGATATTGTGATCTTGGTGGTATAAAGCCTGTTTTTTATTTTCACGATAACACTCAAGGTAAGAATAGAGTTTGAACTCTTGAATACCAAATGTTTCCTCAAGCATAGTCATTTGTTCAGCCAAGATATTCAGAATATCGTTTTTGGATAGTTTTTCATGAAGTTTGATTTCAAGTGAACCGGGGAGTTTTTTCATTTTTTTTTCCTTATTGTTATTTTTATCATGATACTGCTTTCAAATGGTTTGTGGCATCAGCCAAGTCTTTTCTTGCCGCTTCATTTTCTTTCGTTCGTTTGTATACCTTTCGGGGCTTATCGATCTTGATACTGTTTTTAGCATTAGGAACAGCATTATTATTTTTCTTCTTACTAAAAATAAAAGCATCAGTATAGATCTCTTTCGTTTCTGTTTCTAAAGCTAGGCTTCGTCTTTCTTGCTTTGAGTAATCAGTATAGCTTTCTGGATATTTTTCAAGCTCAGCATGAAGACTTCTGGCATTGCTTAAATGCTCTTTACGCTTTTCATCAAGTTGATGGCTTAGACCTTTGGCGAAAATGTTCGAGTTAATATACAGATGCCCATGATGTTCAACGAGAATACCTTTCTGTTTGAGCTTTTTGAATATGTTGGACATATTGCCGGATGCAATATTCAGTGCCTTGCAGAGTGATGATTGCGACAGATTGATGAGGTTTCCGAACTCCATATATTCTAAGATATAAGTCAAGACACGGAATTCATTCTTAGATATATCCAAATCAGAAAAAACACGAAAGTTGGAAGTGAAGGCAAAAACATAAGGCTGTGCAAATGAGATCGATTTATCTTCTTTTGTTGCAATAACTGTAGTCGATTTTATATCCTTGTTTTGCAGTAAGTGTCTTGCGATATCAATCTTTTGTTCCGTGGTTAATGTTTCAAATAAGCGAAGTAGTTCAGTGTCATTAGTATTCATATTATTCTCTCTTATAGTTTTTATTATATGTTATTTATTACTATGCAGAAAAATAAAAGTCAATAGTTAAACTATAAATAAAATAGGACTTTTATTATTATGCTATTGTTATATGTTAAAAAACCTATGTTCAAACATAGATCTTGCTATGTTCGAACATAGGACGGATCTATGTGCGCACATAGGAGTTTGCTATGTTCGAACATAGCAAAAAAAGTTGTGAAGCCTTGATTTTATTGGGCTGGGACAGTGCTTATAATCAAATAATTAGTAAGAAGTTAAGAGAGTCCAGTTTTCCTTTTTCCTTATGTGCAGGGTGTTTTACGTGGGAATATGTGGTTTTCTTTTGGTTTATTTTCAGCGAAGTGATTGTTTCATACAATCACGAAGCGCTGCTGATGTATTAGGAATAGTGTAATTGTTTTCCTTTTATTTTATTGACGGCTATCGCCGCAATTCTCTATGGATAAATCCATCATTAACAGGGGCAAGCCCTGTTCCAGCAATGTGATTGTTTTGGACAATCACTAAGTGCTGCTTCTTTGAATATAGTTTTCCTATGCGTTTAAGAGCAAATGCTATAGTCTTGATGAATTTCTAGCTAATATACTGACAAAGAGCGAAGCCATGAGCGAAAGCTCATAAAAAGGATCTGTTTTTTCAATATGAAGTTTTAATTAAGTATAGGGTAAATCTGGGGTCACGTATTCAACTCGGTGATCGTCAGGTAGAATGTTAATCTGTTTTCCTAAATATTTAGAAGAAGAGCCTGATGGCAACGGTTGAGGTAAAATGCCCATTTTGTGAGCAAACAGACCCAGTTAAAAAACATGGACTGGGAAGCACCGGTCATCAGCGCTTCCGCTGTCAGACCTGTTGTCGAAGTTTTCAGCTTGAGTATGAATATCGTGCCTGTCAGCAGGGTATGAAAGAGAAAATTGTTGACCTTGCCATGAACAATGCCGGTATCCGCGATACCGCACGCGCGCTGCATATCAGTATTAATGCCGTTGTACGCACCTTAAAAAACTCGCGCCGCGATGTGTAACCACGCTTCCGCTGGACAATCTCCAGATTCAGCTTATCTGCGAAGTTGATGAAATGTGGTCGTTTGTTGGCAACAACAAGCAACAACGCTGGTTGTGGTATGCATGGGAGCCTCGTCTCAAACGTATTGTTGCTCATGCTGTTGGGCGTCGGAACAAAAAGACGTTGCGCAAATTACTGGGATTGCTTTCAGGCTTCAGCATAGCTTTCTGGTGTACGGATAACTTCAGTGCTTATGAGATGTTGCCGGATAAAAAGCATATAACTGGCAAGCTTTACACGCAGCGGATTGAACGTGAAAATCTGAATCTTCGCAACCGGTTAAAACGACTGAATCGTAAAACTATCGGGTACTCAAAATCAGTGGAAATGCATGACAAGATAATCGGCACATTCATCGAGCGTGAACATTATCTGCAATGACCTGATCTACATATTGAATACGTGACCAAAAATATATCACAATGTCAGAAGTGTAATTTGTAAGCATTGAAGTGCATTAATCAACAGAGGGTAAATTTAAAATTCAAAGTAAAAAAGAATATTAAATTCCAATTAAATATTAGCGTTTTTTTTAACGATGAATTATTCTCACCAAAATGGAGGGATTATGATATTAATTGATAATGTTAAGAATGAAGAGTTACGAGATATACGTTTTGTTTTAACCGATATGGATGAGACTCTGACTTATCAGGGAAGGTTGCAGGCTCGGACCTATGAAAGTCTTGAGAGGTTACAGGATGCGGGTATCAAAGTTATTCCAGTTACGGCTGCCTCCGCCGGGTGGGCTGATCAAATGGCCAGAATGTGGCCTGTTGATGGTGTTATAGCCGAAAATGGTGGTTTGTTTCTTATTCGTAATACCAGAAACCATGATGTTGATAGGTATTATTGGCATGAAGATGAGTTTTTAAATAATCGACAACAGCTTAGAAAAATCCAGAGACTGATTCATCATCAGCAGCCATGGTTAGAGGTATCTGATGATCAGGATTTTCGCCTTACTAGTATCGCATTCAAACTACCGAGCGTTCCTGAAAAAATACAACTGCTTGTTGATGAATTAAAGAAATATGGGTGCAGTTACACTATTAATAATTTATGGGTGTTGGGCTGGTTGGGGCAGTATGACAAACTGCTTATGAGTCGAAGGATATTGAACCGATTTTATGCTCTTGAAGAGTCAGATGAGCAAGAATCAGTTTACTACAGTGGTGATTCACTCAATGATGCACCAATGTTCAAGTTTTACAAAAAAAGTTTAGGAATGAACTCTATCAATAATATATTAAAGGATATGCCTGCTTTGCCTAGCTGGATTAGCAAATTTCCGGGTGGGAAAGGGTTTGTGGATGGCGCGATAAGGATTATCAATGCTAAAGAGGAGAATATAATTAGTTTTTTTAAAGATCATAATTGAAACATTTAATTTAATATTACTCTTTCACTATTGTGTTGTGAATATAGTAGAAGGACTGTGCTTTGTTCTATGGGGACTGTCAGGTTTTTTCGTATTCTAATACAGGCAGAACAAAACGGGCTAATACAGCTATACAGATGGAAACCATACCATATTGGTAGAGTCACCAATATGGTTGTTATCGTCTTCATTTAAACAGCCATTTTCATGCGTTTTTTATCTGACGTTATAAAATCTGATGAAATACTGGAAGTCTGTTCAAGACTCTGCTCAACAG
The DNA here is from genome assembly GCF_014946775.2 of Pectobacterium quasiaquaticum. NCBI lineage: Bacteria > Pseudomonadati > Pseudomonadota > Gammaproteobacteria > Enterobacterales > Pectobacteriaceae > Pectobacterium > Pectobacterium quasiaquaticum. The sequence continues at coordinate 1,512,090 of NZ_CP065177.1, forward strand.
AACGTTGAAACTCAAGTGCAGCCTCTGTGCGCTGTTTTATAATTAGGGATACAATTTCTTCATCACTTTTTTCTACAATTGCTTTCCCATAAAGCCTACGTTCATAAAACTTATCAAAATTCCCTGATGATTTTGCAGATGTGTTAGCTGTTGAGAAACTTATAGGATTAAGTTCTTCAATAAAAGAATCTAAAAGATATTTTCTCTTTCTATCCAACCTGCGTAGTTCCGTATGGGCTGAGTAATATTCTTTTAGTTTATATTGTGGCACAGCGTCATCTTCATGCAGTTTGAAATACTCTTTTCGATATTCATCCATTGGGATCTGTTTTTTAATTCTTCTGTCGTATTAAAATATGCTAATAAATATCTGTTATCTAGTTTTGTTTTTCTCATAATATCACCTTTAATTATATACGTCATAATATATATTAAGGGATAGAGTGAAAGTGTCAAATATAGAGAGGTGAAAATAATACAATGTACGGATGAATAGATTATATATTTTCATCTTCATTGATGTATTCATGATAATCATCAAACATATTATCTCCTGAAACTGAGTCCCAATCTATATCATCATCAGGTGCAGAAAGTAATGGTGTTTCATCTCCCTTTGTTGTTTCTTCTTTATCCTTATTATTTACAAGTATGGACTCTTTATATACGGTAGAAAAAACGTTCTCTACGCCTTCACTGGTAGTTCTGAGCGATTTTTTTACATATTCCTTGCGTGTTCCATTAAGCGTCCTGTATTGGCCTTTCAGAAAGAGATTTGCATTTATTAATGTGTGTTTACCATCTAGGATAAGGATGCCTTTATTGATAAGTTTTTTCCAGCATTTGCATACATTTGATTTACTCATGTTCAGTTCTTCAGCGAGGGCTGATTGAGATATACTGGCTATAAGATTACCATGCTGCATGAGCTTACATAATCGGATCATTATTGTGTACTCTGCGCCAGACATATTCTTTCCGAGCTTTTCCAGATTATCTAAAAAAGCGTGAGCATAGGCTATTCCCGGTTGTATATCAGAACTATGCTCTTTCCTTACATTAACAGTTATTTTGTCTTTTTTATTTCTGTTATAAAAACTGTAAATCTCTAGCTTTTGTTTATCTGTGAAGTGATTTCTGTTGATATAGTTTTCTACTTCTTCACTGCTTGAGTTCATTATTTTGTTGTAATCAATGCTCATAACCATTCCTTTTATTATTATAATGTTTTTTATATACAACACAGAGTGTAATCTTGTCAAAAATAAATGTGAAAAAAGGAAAAATAATACACTTTTGCGAAATTGCGTTCACTTTTCTGGATATGTTAGATTAGTGAAAAGTTTCCACAGAAGAAACTTTAGTTGCCGTACAGGAAACTTCGATTTCCTCATGGGAAACTTAAATTTCCGTACAGGAAACTTTTATCGTTAAATTTCTTTTAAATATAATGAGTTACGACTCTTTAATACTGTAATATGTTTAATAACCTTAACGTGAATTGTGCCGACTAAAATGCACCATCTAATTTCTGTCTTGTTTTTACTCTATGTTATGACCAGTAAGTGATTGTTTTATACAATCACGAAATGCTGCTGGTATTTAGAAATGCTGCAATGTGTTTTTCCTTTATTTTATGAGCGGCTATCGCCGCAATTCTTTATGGATAAATCCATCACTAACAGGGATTAACCCTGTTTCAGCAATGTGATTGTTTGGGACAATCACTAAGTGCTGCTTCTTTAAATATAGTTTTCCTATACGTTTAAGAGCAAATGCTATATGTTATCGTGGTAATGCTATGTTCGAACATAGGATCAAATTTATAACTTGACGATAAAACGATCTAAAACAGATCTTTTTCGTCTTTACTATCAAATATTAAAAATACCATTTCAAGATAAAATATATTAATGTCAGAGTCAGGGCGTAGCCGTGCTCATGAAAACAGATTCATCGTTTTCGATAGCACATGAGCGTTAGCTCATAGAGGGAAGTGATTTTCAAAAAAAAGATGTTAGTGCAAATAAAAAGGAAAGCTTCGCAATGAAAATTATATTTTTTACTTAAGAATAGTCAATCATTGCTAAATGCTTAAACCCCATGTGGCGATCATGAAAATCGCCCGGTTTCTTTTAATCCTCTTAAGTATTATCTCTTACTTCTTGCAAAATTAAATTAAGTAAAAATCGGCTTGTAGCCCTTGTGGTATAAGACTTATGACGAAAATACACGACTGACCGTACAGTCAGTGTTCCTGACTCTATAGTCAGTATTCCTGACTGCACGGTGATATTTCCTGACTTTGCAGTCAGTTTCTATGTCATTTTATAGCTTAAAAACGACAGTGCTTTAAATTATCGTCACTGGAATAGTTGCGATTTTTAAAATATTTTCGCAAAAAAATATGCAAAAAAACTTGATATCTTTTTTGTGCATGGTATTTAATTTATTATAAAAAAAATAAGAGGGAATAACATGATGAATGAAATAGATGTTGACTTGGATTTAGGCTTAAATCCTTTTTGTTTTAAGACTGAGCTAACGATTGAGACGAGAAAGAAAAATCTGACTGTTTCACGAGGAACGGAACTTATTGAAAGAAAAGATACCAGTAAAAGCTACTTCGCCAATATCGTACATACGCAAGAGGTCGATAAAGAAGAGTTTATTAAAATTTATACATCTCAGATAAAAGCATACTTTGATCTCACGAAAACAGCGTACAAAGTGTTTTTCATTTTTTTACGTATATATCAGGATGCGATAGGAAAAGATCACTTTTATCTGAGTTGTAAAAAAGCGATGTCGCTTGCGGAAAAGATAGATCATTTTGTCTTGTCTGAATCAATCTTTTACAGAGGGATAAAAGAACTCATCGAAAAACGTATTATTGCTAAAACCAATGAGAAAAACTGGTATTTCATAAACCCTGCTATTGTTTTCAATGGTGATCGTGCTCGTTTTGTTTCAGAGATTATAAAAAAGAAAGAAGCAATGGAAGAACAACCCGAAAGCGTGGTCAGTCATGGTAGCAGCAACAGAAAAACCGAAGATAAAGACAGAGAAATTGAGGCAGTGATACAAGAGGTTAATAACCAAGAAGACATAGATTTTTTAATCTCAAGATTACAGGCTAAAAAATCCCAAGGAACAATGGCTGGTACAAAAATGGCTTGGTGTGCTGCTACTGAAGAAGCAACTCTTTTACCGCCAGAAGAACCATTGGATTGGGATAATATTTAGGGAGAAGATTCTTTTACGAAGATAATGCTCAATGAGTGTATCAGCGAGAAACATGGAAATACCCATGTGGATGAACAGGAGAACGTATAATGACAAATAGCAACAATCATAGTTCTATGAACAAGAAGGAAAAAGAAATTTCCAAATACACAGTAGCTCAGCGACTTAAAGAGCAAGCCATCAGCTCTTATACTGATTATCAGAAAAGCAGAGAGCACTTGACAGGCAAAGAGGTTAGCAATTTTCTGCGTAGTGGTCGTACTGGTGAACTCCCAGAGTGCCATAGATGATCTGATACTTACTTGAGCTATACTCGATATTAAGACTATAGAACCGTCGGATGATTTATTTTCATAAAAGGTAGAAAGAGTAAAAAATTATTAAGCAAGAGTTAAATTTGATTTTCCTAAAATAAATATGGTATTAAAAATAAAACAAAAGGAAAATAAAAAATGACTAATATTAAAATCATAACTCTATTTAATACTAATGAGAAAATACCATTTCTGACTTGTGTTGTTAAAGATGTTGAAGAGAACGAACACGGAATAAAACTTATCCTTGAAAACGGGAATAATATCTATGTTAAAGATTACGATTCTTTCTTCCTGTCTGAATCAGAAAATGATTGTGATAAGGAACGAATGGTAAATGTGTATGGGAGATTGATTTCTGAACTCAGTCAAGTCAGCGAAGAAACAATAAGATCACTGATGTCAGAAATCAAAACTTACAACAGTCAGCATCCCAACACACCTGTTAGTGTTCTGGATGATTACTATTACTGTAGCAGGGTGAAAGCCAATACCTCAGATGAACCCGCATTGATGAATGCACTTGGCCTACAAGATCTGCGTGAAGCCATAACAGAAGATATCTTCTTATCCGAACTGGAAGCTTCTGGCGGTATCGTGCTTCACACCGACATGGGCTATCCAGTAGCGGAATACAAAGGTACAGACATCAGAATAGCTATAGAGCCGATAAACCTTGCGCACATCCGAGATCTGACCGATGGCTATGTGGTAATGTTCAGAAACGGTGAGTTCGAGCATGAGATGGAGGGCGATCTCTATGAGGCATTGTCTGAAGCTGTTGATAGGATTAAGATTGCGGTGGTATTTCATTAACATCGATAGCAGTTATTTAACAATCTAGAGAAGTTAATTCGCATTTTTATATCTAAAATAACGTAATTCGGGGTTTTGAAAATTGAAAAATAATAATTTGCGTAGATATACAAATCTACCATCTCTATTGTGCATGCTAACAACTAAGAAAATTACATTACTAGATCCAAAATCATGGGATGATAAAAATGATTCTTATTTCTTGGATATATATACAAGTAAGAAAGGGCTAAAAAAAACTCTAGCTCTTTGCATGACTAAAAAGAACGAAACGTATCATCACTGGAGCGTTTTTACGTCAAAGGAAAGTGGTATCTGTATTGTATTTGATCTCAATAAATTTGAAGCCCATCTTAATAAGCAAAAAAATATAATTCATGGAGATGTAAGCTATATGACACTAAAGAAAATTAAAAACAATAAAACTGTCAATGTAGATAAGCTACCATTTTTGAAGCGCTTTGCCTTTACGGATGAATCTGAGTATCGTTTAATTTATCCTTCATTGGAGGACATAGACTATAAAGATATTCCATTACCTATTGATGTAATCAGTAAAATTTCAGTTAGTCCTTGGATGCCAAAGCCATTTTTTGACGTGATTAAAAACACTGTCAAAAAGATAAGTGGTTGTGAAAATATAAAGGTTAGTAGATCCTCCCTTATTGATAACATTACATGGAAAAATATTGGGGACAATATAAAATAGAGTGTTATTCTTTTTTTAATAGATATTGTTTTGTTAATGATAATATCAGGAACTAAAGATTCAGTTCCTGATATTGTATCTGTCATTTCAATCCAACAACCCACGCGAAACCTTACTTGCTGTCTGACTGAAATTATATCGGTCAACAACATTCCCTTTGAACCAGATCTCAAGGGAGTTCATGTGAGCCGTGTTGCTGTTCTTCAGCAGGGCCAGACCGGGAATGTAGTTTGAGATCTGAGTTTCGCCTGACATACTGGAGTAAGACCACATTTCCTGTCCATCGTTGGTGGCCCTTGTTTGTGGTTCCCCGAATGCAGCTAAGATTTCCTGCTGGGTAGTTTTCCCTTTAACGATTTTGGTTTTTACAGTCTGCTGGGATTCATCTTTCAGGGATTTGTTGCCGTAAGTAGTGCAAGCGGTAAGAGGTAAGATCACCAACGCAGCGATAAACAGTTTTTTCATGTTAACTCCATATAAACAGTAAACGTAAAAAAAGACGTAAAGAAGCCGGGGCCAGAGGTATATCGAATCTGGCTATATAAATTTGTGTTAATGACTGGCGAAGAAAGCCGCTTATCAGATGTTGTGAGTCTTTTTATCTAATCAGCTAACGGCATACCTTATGGTTGTTTTCCCTGATGTTACATTGATAACAGTGATGTAAAGGCTATAGAACCGCTTTTGTAGCAGGTCTTACGGCCTGTAGTCCCACCTGCTTGAACCTGCGTATAAATCATCCTGTAGCCCTGTCGCTCACTTTATCCAGTAAAGATTCATCTAGCAAGAAAATGATCGATAACACAGATCGATAAATTGATATTGATAGATATTGACGATTGATAATGCTTTTTCGATCGGTGTTGTAATTGATTTAATCGATCGAATAAGCAATTTATGATAGTTAATATCTATCATTAATTTGTTTTTGATCGTTACAAACGATATGACGGACCTTAAAAATAATTGAATCCTATCAATTGGTTAATCAGGTGGTTTTGCCGTGTTATGCCAGTAACAATAAGCTTCAACGACTACAGGTGCACAGCAGACAACCTCTACATAACAGCATTTTTGATTATCAGGATGGATGGGAAGATGAAGAAGATTTTACTCGTTGCTTGCACGGCTCTTGTTCTGGCGGGATGTGGTGAGAAAGGTGATTTTGAGAAGGCGATTAACGCGCAAATATCAAGGTCCAAGCTGTGCTACTCACTGCAAAACAATGACTTTGCGTTCAATAAAGGTTTTCCGATCAAGGTTAACCGTGGCTACCGCTCTGCCGGATACAGTGCCAGTGATGAAATCCTGAATGGTCTTGTTGAACAGGGGCTTCTCACCGTTTCACAGCAGCCTAACGGCTTTAGTAGCGTTGATGTTTTGGAAGTAACAGACAAAGGACAAGAGGTTGATTTCTGGAACCGTGAGGAAGGTGCCTGCGTGGGTCATCGTGCTGTTGCTGAGATTACAAGCTGGACCGAACCCAGCGAAGGTAATGGCGTTAAAATGACGCAAGTGACCTATACGTGGAAACTCGATGGAGTGCCGGGCTGGGTTGATAAAAATGCGTTCTCTGGCGTTAAGGGGATGGCTGAACCAGAAGAAGCCAAAATTGTTCTGGTGAAAACCAATAACGGCTGGGCCGCTCGGTAATTACAGGAAGAACGCTATGAACTCTATCTATTGGGTGCTTTTCATCGGTCTGTTGATGAACATACCATCACTGGCACCAGTGCTGTTTCTTCGTAAGGCATCAAAGAATGTGAAAGTATCGATGGCGTTGAGGCTTTTTCTGCTTAACGCCTTCTTCGTCATATCTCTAGTGACGGTATCGCAGAACACCACACAAAAATACGGGTTATTTCCTGTATGGCTGATCATCACTGCTATCGGACTGTTTGCGGTCACGCTGGTGCCAACGGTGAAATTCGTGCGTAAGCATTTAACTGTCGGGAAAAGCCGGGCAGTTATCCTGTCATCATTCCTGATTGTCTATGCCGTCAGATTTCATAGCGTGTTTTCAAACGCTTATGGCAGCGGATACACGCTTAATGGATACAATGTGGTGTGGACGTTGTTTTTTCTGTTTGCCTGTCTGTTGGCTTATCTCGGTTGTGCTGGGAGTAAAACATATTCCGGTTATTCTGCGCCGTCATCTGCACCGCAGTCAGATTATTTTAAGCCGACCAAAGAATATGAGACGCAATCACAGATTGATTACGATATTGCTGTGAAGGGGCGGAGTGTTCTATCTGATCCCAATCTAAGCATTGTTGAGCAACAGCGTTATCGGGATGCTTTGGAGCAAGGGAATTATGAAAAATAGTGACTTATAGAAAATAATGGAAGGTGATGTTGTGCCTTCCATTTTTATGTTTTTATTTATACACGTATGTTTATTTTATAAAAATAATGGTTTTTCTCCGATTTATGTTATTTCTTTAAGATGTGTTTTTTTTTGTGTGTTGAATAGTATACATTGAGATTTCTATTAAAGCATTTTCTATATAATATATGTACTTATCTTTGTCACAATTGCCGTGCGCTTGTATTTCAGCAAAGGACAAGCTTTGCCACTTTTTTGACTTCCTTTATATGGTCAATTAGTTCTTTAGCATTTAGCTCTTGAGATATCCTTCTCTTTAAATTAGATGTTTTACCAATATATAGCGCTTCCCCGAATTCGGCATAACGGCGATGAAGAATATAAATTCCATACGTTTCTGGGATTTGACATATTAGTTCATGTTTCCAGTTATAGTTAATATCTACAAGATTTATTGGCTTGTGCAAGTATAAATCAGCTGGGATTGAGTATATTTCGTTTGAATATATTATAACGTTCTACTCCATAATGAAATAAATCGGTAGAATTGTCTCATGTGATTTATTAGTGTGTAATACCATTTGTCTATCAACTCTGGTTGGTATTTGATGGATATCTACTTTAAATCATGCGATTTTTTTATGTCCAATCGTTATGATAATCCGGTGGTTTCAACTGTGCAACAGGTGCTTTCCTATCAGCCGCTAGTGTTGGTATATAATCAAGATCACTATCAAGCGATGCTGACTTAGCCGGATGGCTTGGGAAGCTGATCATACCCACGTAATGTGGACACAGCCCTGCGAGGTTCTGGTTTTCAAACTGTTCCGGGCTGAGTCCGCCACAGGTACTGTGGCGACTACAGCGATTGTAATCGTACTCAATATAATTAAACACCGTTGTTCGCATTATTTCCCGGCTGGCAAAGTGCTCACCGTGGATACATTCCACTTTCAGCGAGTGGAAAAAACTTTCTGCACAGGCATTGTCGTAATAACATCCCTTTGCGCTCCGCCGTAATTTAACAACAGGTTTTACCTGATTCTGGCAAAGAACTTTGTGGATCGTTGCCATTGCAAGTGAGATAGAGTGAATTCGTTTTAACTCGCTCTGAATCCGTCTTGCCCCAGATTTCGCTGTGAAGGTAACTTCAGAATTAGTGCGACTTCGCCAGCGACAGTTTTTGTTGATGGTGAGTGTTTAGGGCGAGGGCTATGGCTTTCCAGACCAGCAATGTATTGAGCCAGATATTTTCGCCACCATTTACGCAATGTAGGGCGAGAAATTCCAAAGCAACGACATACGAATCCTGCATCACCGGACTGTAGCCGCTGCTTAATTTCACTGTTCATAGTGAGCATTATAGTGAAACAATGTCTATGAATCATACACTATATTTTTGTAGCCTACATCTAATTGTAACAACCTGATTTATAGTGAACTTTATAGCGGGCTGCTTTGTTGCCAAGTATGCCCGCTTTTGAATAGATTTTATTTTATCTTATCTAATATTTTAATTAGCATTAACTCACAGGATCTTATTGAATATTCACCTGCATCTATATTGTTTAACCCCTTTATTTGCGAAAGCATGTACTCACAACATGATTTAAAACCATTTTTATTTTTGACTGAGAGGATGTTATATTTAAGTGTAAAGAATTTATCATACTCTTTTACTTGTCTATATCGATACTTGTCATTTTCGCACTTAGATAATAAAACATGCGCACTTATAAAATAATCCCATACAGCCTTGTCATGCTGTTCTTTTATCGATTTTTTGATGTTAAGCCTTGCCTGTTGAGTGTCTATACTTGACGTCGAATAGTTTCTTATAGCTTGTTTTTTATTAGCCCACTCATAGGCGGTATTTAAATTAGATTGAGCATCATCGATTCTGTCATTGGCTATTTTAGCCATGGCTAGTTGAAGCCAGTAATGAGATTCTCTGCTCAGCCATTTAGCTTTTAATATTAGATCATTGTAATAACTGAATAAATATGATTTTTTACCATCCATATCTTTCAGTAAATTATCAATATTACTAAATCTCATTATTTCTTTAATGAGACTATCTTTAAGATGAATTATATTACTATCTCTTTCACTATTCCGTCTGTTTTTTTCATTCTCAATTAAACCTACTAGATTTAAAAATGCTTCAGTTTTGTATTTGTTTGTATATAGATTTTTTAATGTTACTCTACAAAATATACTAGATTTATTTGTAAATCCAGAGTCTCTATCATCTGAGTAAAATAAGGATATATGTTCATTTCTCTTGAATGAAATTGAGTCAATGTAATCGCTACCTAACAACTCTCTTATTATGTAATTATCAATGCGAATATTGAGGTATTTAAATAATAATATCAAGAAAGATATATCTCTAGTCTTGGGGTCTTTTATTATTGAATCAAGGTATTCGTTGATTTTACTTATGATATTTTCAGATGACAGAAGATCTAATAACGTTTCACTTATTTGATTTTTATAGTCATCAGCTAATATTTTTCTTTTTATGTTTATTGGTAATGTTACTTTTTCCTCGCCCCAGAAGTTAAGAATATCTACTAGCTCAATTAAATAATCAACTTCACTTTTCAGATTTTGATTAATAGGTTTCGTTGATAGTTCATCTATGTTAATAGTGTCAAAATCAATATTTTTGAAATCAATCTTGTCAAACTCTATATTCCTAATGCTTGAAACCAATATCACATTATTTGCATTTTTTAACATTGAAAAATCAGATGTTAAATATTGATTATGATTTAAATCATCACATACTATAACGGATAAGGCATTTGAATTTTTTAACTTATCTAAGTCATCAGAATATGATGGAGGGCTAGATATGTCTATTTCAGTTGGTGTGTATATATTAACATTTTCAGTTTCTGACAAATGCTTTATTAATTGTTCCAGAAGAACACTTTTCCCATTTCCTATTTCGCTTTTTATGAGTACGTTTTTGTTCTTTTTGATTTTTTCAACGCACTCAAGGATATAATTTACTCTAGGGATAAAGTGGTTTCTTTCATTATTAAGAAAATTTTTGTAGTCACTGTGTATTTTTTTTCTGTCAATCTTGCCAAACAGTAAGAAATTATTAATATCAAACATTGTTATTTCTTCAACATCTTCAATATCTTCATATTTTACAAAATTTCTTAGAGATTCTTGTTTAATTGGTAAGATGGTTTCAGTATATTTCGTTTTTATAACTTCTGTAAAACATTCAGTTCCAATATTTAATACATGACCGTAAATCCCTAACTTAAATAAATCTGATGAGCTAGCATCTGGAGACGTTATAATAAATGTCTTTTCTTTGAATCTATCATTTGATTTAAGGATTTTTTTTATCAACTCATCGTAGAGAGAGTAACCTATAAATACAATTGCTGGGGCGCTTTCAAAGTCTTTTTTTAAAAGCTTAAACCAGTATGTCTCATCAAATTTATTAAGGACATAAGATATATCGCCAAGTGCAAATTCATTTAAAAGTGATTTTTGACTTAGTATATTCATATCACCATTGATATGAATGCAAACATTACCATCTCGAAGACATTCGGACCCAGTGAGCGGGTTTATTGTCCTCATTTTTTTTTGTATATTATTACAAGCCAATTCAAAACCAAAATCATAGTTTGTTGTGTAACATCTTCTCCAATTTATTCTCGCCACTTCTTTATGGTAACTGCGCACTTCACTTATTATAAATTCATCCTCTAAGGTACTTATTAGATCGTTTGTTTTCCTTTCATTTATATAATGGTCAACGATGTCTTTAAGTGGTATTTCATTACTATCTATAACCCCTGCTTTTTTTAATAAAACTTCAGCTAAATCAGTGGCACCTTTCGGTTGAGCATTTTTTAAATTAGTCATGCCATAAGAAAAACCGGCACCCGTAAATAGAACTGGGTCACCAAACTTCATTTTTTCTATTAATAAATCTATCTTTTCTTGCATTATATTTCCTTTTTTAAATAGATGCGTTATAAATTTATTTGCGAGAAATTAAAATCGTGTATTTTCAGCAATCAACTTCTTACCGTATATTCTATACGGAGCAGGAATAACTAATTTATATTCCTGTCATCGCATAGGATTCACTAGTTACCTACTCAATACTGACAGACTTCACATCAGCATAGGGAACCATAGTATCGATAATATGATATGTTTTTTTGTCTATCCCACACAGTGAAATGAACACCTTGACAGAGTCATTAATTGTCTGGGTTAAGTGACTTCTTCACCTATACAGATAAATGACGTGCCTGATATCCACCTCGTATGCCTGCAATTTGTTTCGGTTGCAAAATAGTAGACATACTAGGTCTTTCCTGTGAGTTTAAATCGTCTCCCAGACTTAAAGGCTTTGTTCTTCCAATTAGCGGATCTTTCTTAGCTCATAGAGCGAAATCCAGTCATATTTTTTTGTTATGTATAAAACTTAGCCTCGGAAACACTCAGCTATGGCAGCCTTACCGCTCGATTCTGCTGGTGTTCAGCCCCTAACACAATGTCCCCCTAGTTCAAGGATATCGTTGCATCGATCAGTTGAACTCACAGCTCCTTGCCGACTATCAGATCATGTCTGTGACAGTATACATAAACACAGTGTTATTCATAATCACGATTATGGCAATATCTCGGCAGCCTCAATTTTGGAATACGGTTCTTTCCTGTATATTCTGATGGCTGCGATAGCGAGAAAGACACACTGTTATCAACATCAATTTTATCCTTCTCTGGACGACTTGGAAAGCGTCTGATCTCGTCTTTGGTTGGACTATAAGTGTCACTGTTAAATTTGGTACGTTTTTCATACTCAACGCGTGGCACATAGATACCTTGCACCTCATCAAACACGTAGTTTTCAGCAACACGCTTATCATGTTCAGCATCGACTGAAACAAGGGCTGGCTTCTTCTTGGCCCAGACGAATTTCTCCCTTATATATTCAACCACCAGTAGGGTGAAACGCTTGAACACACTACTCTGACGGGGTTTAGCTTGCTTCCTCTTACTTTTAACAGGAGCGCGTTTAATTGCTCTGGTCGTTGAGGGGGGAGAGGTTTTCAGTTTAGTGCGTGTATGAGGAGCAGGGGCAACCAAAACAGGTCTTTGGTTTTCTGATGATGACGACTGCGAACCCGTTTCAGTCAGGATAATTTCTACTGGTTCAGGTAGTTCAGATACGGTGAAACTTCTGAGGTCAACAACGATCTGAAGATCCAAATCTTTGAAGGTGTTGTATGTGGCCTGAGCTTCTTGTTTCATCTCATCACGTACAGCCTGTTCAGCAGCACGTTTTTCCTGAACCTGTTTGCTGTTCCATTTAGCACGATGAACACGTTGCATAGGGGGGCGGCAGGTCAGCGTAGCCTTGGCAATCCATAGTGCCTTTTCTTCAATATCTAACGTAATAGCTGCGTTTTCCAAGGCTTCATTGTATTGAGTATCAATAGAACGGTGATCAATACGCTCATTACTGCCAGCGGAGGCAAGATAGCGGTTGGCAATTACTGACCATGATTCACGCCAAAGGATTACGTTTTTTTTGTCGTTCCAGCTTCTTTCTTTTTTGCCGAAGCCATCAGCGGTGATTGGTTTTAATGTCAACATCACATGTGCATGGGGGTTTTGACCATCCAAATCGTGGAAGGCTATATCGGCAATCATCCCTTTATCAACGAAATTTTTCTGGCAGTATTCAACAACTAATTTTATCTTGTCTTCATTGTTAAGTTCGCAAGGGATAGCCACATCAAAATAGCGGGCTGTTTGACCGTCTTTTTGACGCTCAACCTTTTCGACTTCATTCCAAAGAGAGGTAGAGCTTTCGATAATATGGGCAGGTGCGGAAACAGGCGCTAATATCTGATTATGGAATAAATCTGTTCTATGGCTGAAATCGTAGGTATTGCCTGTGCGATCATCTGTTATTCTGCAACGCGCGTGGTAAGCAGCCTTCCTACAGGAAGACATGCCCTCTGAGCGCTTCACAATTTTAAACTCCAGATGAAAAATCGCCATATAATAAATAACCTCAAATATAACTATGCTGCTGTTAGTTTTTCGCAAGAAAAACTTTTGTGTTGATGTTGACCTTTCTTTTAGCCTGCGGCAGGCAACCGTCGGTAGACCCCACACGCTCACGAAGTGAGTGTATAAGTGGGCATTGTTTTCTTAAAAAAAGAAACAATGTAAAAGCTCCTCTCATTAATTAATACGAAATATATTACTGTCTGTAAAACAAAACGCCGAATTAAGCGACGCAATATGGATAAACGGCTGAAGTATTCCGCGATATTAAAATGATGGGTTTTTAAATGGCGTCCGAAGGACAAAAAGAGTGTTAATTTATCCCGCCGTAAGGCGGGAAAGTGCTAAAACAAGAAAATAGGCAAGTTTATCGGTAGTTTTCCCTGTTGCACAATTCACAGGTCAATTATGGAAATCAGGATTAAATTTTAATAAGTGAAATGAAAAACACTAATAGACAAAAATAAGTAACGCGGAGAGTATTAGATAAAATAGTTAGTGATTACTATCATGTGGTGTTGTTGATTTTTATTTTACCTTGCCATTTTGGGTTTTTGTTTTGTTTTTTTTGACAAGGAATAATAATTTGAGTAATTAATATATAACAATTATTAATTAACAATAGAGGGTTCAGAATGGGAGGCTTGATAACAACAGCAGCACGCCTTAAAGATGGTACGGTTGTAAGCTTTAGGCACTATACCAACAATGACTTTAACCTTGTCTTGAGACAAGATGATTTTATTAAGGAAATGAAAAAGATTTCTCCAAGCATAAAAATATCACCTAAAAGAAAATACATGAAACTCAGCAGGGATGATGTTGTCGATAAATTTGAAAGAAGGTTCTCAAAGACAACGTTTGATTATGTGTGTGGGAATAGCTTTCTAGCCCCTGTCTGGTATGGAATCAACTTCTTTGATTATAGAAAAAATGTGGCATTTTCGGTGAATGATTTTTCAAGCAATTTGCATTTTTTGACTTACAACCTAATGTCTAATCCGATAGTCATAAAAATGCTTAAACAGGGTATTATGTTTACAGAGAGTGATCTTGTCCGCTTATCTCATAATGTACCTTTCGTTTATTTGAGAGAGCTATTAAAACTCAAAGAGCTTAAATATATCAATGCATTATATGATGAAAATGGAAATGTCCTTGATCTTAAAGATCGTGACACATTTGATGTCATTCGTTCTTTTTTTGATGGAAATTTAGTCAGGCCTGAATATTTCAAGTTAAGAGTTAAATATCCGAGGTGGGATTTTTATTCCCGCTCTGATGGTGAGTATGGATTCGATATATTGAAGGCTTACTTAGAAAAGGAAAACCTCCTGACTAAAAATGATAAGATTTCGTGGGGGCTATTCGAGTCAAATGGGCGATAATTGAACATGGCAACGGTTGATGTTGCCATGCATATTCTATTCGTTAAGGCCTATTTTTAGGTTTATTCTGACGCTTAGGTTTTAGTGTTATTTTTGGTTTAGGTAAGTTTGTTTCTATCTCGATAAGAAACCTATTGAACTCATCAAGACCACTTTTTAACATTGTATTAATGTCATCTGTATTAGTTTCTCCATGTAAACAAGCCATAACATGGTCTATAAGATAATCATCGAAAATTATACTATCTTCATGGAAATACTTCTTTTCACGATCTCCTATATGAACGACAGGAATCTGATGGCTGTTATCTCTTAAAATCACGATATAATGTTCAGTGACTCTCGCCATCTTCGCGCATTGTACTGAGAGATCTTTAGTATCAGAGTTTTTTAACGTGTTATTTTTGGCCTGACCTATGATACCTTTTTGAAGGCTTTCATCGGATGTAGAAATCCATTCTATCTTAATCCCAAAATCACATCCGAATCTGTGTTCAGGAGAATTTTTTCCCTTGTGTGCAGTTTTTGATGTCTTAAAGCGTAAATAATATCCATTACCAAAAGATATCTCTGCTAATGATAACCCAGCGCAAAATGCAGCGAAAAAATCATCCTCTTGTCTATAATTTTCCCTTGTAAAAATATTAGTGATTTTTGTAAGTTCAGCATGTAATTTCGTTTTTAATTCATTGTAGTCATCGATAGAAATGTTTAGCCTTTCGTAACTCATTTATAGTCCTTAATAATTATGAGTGTCAATTTTCTATTTGTTGTTAAATACTTGTGATGGTTTATATATTTTGAAACGTTAGAAAATAATAGCAGACTTAAAATGGAAATAAAATGATTTTAGGTTGATAGCTCTCACGTATAAGTTTTCGCCTCGCGCGATGAGAAGTGAAGCATCAATGTGAAAAGCTATTTAGGTTAGTTGGATGAAATAGTATTAATTTCGATAGGTATTAATGCTGTTATGTGGGGTATCAACATCGGTTTGATGAGTTTTTTTATAAAATAAAATGAGTTGCCTGTATTGATAATTATTCAAAATGTGTTAAAGGAGAATATATAACAAATACAAGGAGGTGTAATGTATAAAAATAACGATGAAGCTATTGATTGGGAAGCCAAGCGACTTTTAGATGATGGTATCTATACCGATACAGAACAAGCCTATTTAGAAGCAGAAAAGATAGTAATCAATATTAGGGAACAGGCAAAGCAGCGCCAGATAAAGCAACAATTTAAATTGAAGATTAAGTCAATCAAGAAAAAAATTGGTAATGGTTATGATTACGCTGACATCCCTTATGCCAACAAGAAAAAACATTGGGGAGATGATATATGACAACAAAAACGATCAAACAACAAATTGCTTCAGCACAAGAACGTCTATACTTCTTGGAAGCTAAAAAGAAACAGCAAACGAAAAAAGAAAACACCCGCCAGAAAATTATTTTCGGTGCAGAGGTTGCCAAAGTCTTAGGATGTGATATTGGTTATGTAGATAAAGAATTAGTCTTTGGGGTTCTGCTTAACATATCTAATCTATCTGAGCGTGATATTGAGTCCTACAGAGAGCGAGGACAAATCTATATCGAGAATGTTATAAATAAATCCAAATGTTAATTATTTTTTCACGTCCGAACGGTGAACCGGTCTAAAACTTGCTTTTAGGTCGGTGAACTGTTGAGCAAGCCCTAGAGGGCGCGGTAGCCAATTCAGATAAAATAAAAATAGGGGAAATATGTATTCTAAAGAAATATTTTCTACAGGAACGCCTGAAGATATATATAAAATGATTTTTGAACAATTACCATCAATCGAAAGTGATTATATTTGGCACGGTAGAGGTTGTAGATTATTGTTCACTATCATAGAAGTATTGGTCTATTTGAGAGAAGCAAAATTTGTTATCATTGATTATGGGAAAATAATCCAATTAATTGAACTTAAAAATCTAAAGGCTTTAATCGATTCAGATATACCAGAGCATTGCCGAGATAGTTTGAAGGAATATATTAGCGGTCTTCTCCCCGTTGGAAATGAATACCCTGTACACGAGTTCATCACGTTCCGTTTCCTGAAGATAGATACTTCTTATTTTTCATGACCAAAATTTCCACCATGTTTTTTTGCTTTGAACCCCTGATGTATCTTTGGGGGATGAAAATGATTCCAATGTTGTATTAACAGAAGGTGAATTATTTTTTATGTAATCGATTAGTGATATCCATTCTCCCTGTCTCATTGTTTCAATGTGCTCTAAAGAAATACCCATGCATGAGAATTTAGTGTTACTTTGGTTCAGTACTTCCTGACACCAAAATAAATAAGCCTCGCCAACATGAAAACCGTCATCCCAACTTTCTATGAAACCAGCATCTAATACAGTTTCTTTACGACAACGTGAAATCTGACAATCACCGAGATAGGAGAAGTCTTTTTTAACGATATTTCAGCTTTTTGCTGGCTTGAATAGAAGCACATTAGGTAAACCCCCTCGGCTGGCGCGAGTTCTGCGTAGTGGTCTTTTAGAAGCTTATGGGGATAGTCTATCCCATTTCTGTTTTCCCATCTTTTGGCGCGAAAGAAACCATCCTGAATTTTTTTAAGTTTTACAGCGGTATCGATGCGGTAAATGTAATCATCCATACAATAATCTCTTCGCGTAATATAATAAATCCGCTAACTATAGATTAGCGGATTCGTTTTCGTGGCTTTATCAGATAGCAAAATCTTCCAAGCTCTTACCGTTATCAAGTGCTTCCTTGATAGCTTTAGGAGTACGGCCTTGACCTGTCCATAACTTTTCACTGCCGTTTTCATCGACATATTTATATTTGGCAGGGCGAGGCTCACGTTTAGATTTTGCTGACTTGGTTGCAGAAGCAGAACCAAGCAATTCGGATGGATCAATACCATCTTCCAGAAGTTGAGCACGAAGAGCTTCAATTTTGGCCTGACGCTCTGCGTTTTGTTGCTGTGTGCTGGCTTCTTCTTCACGGCGATCTTCTACAATCACAGTGAGTTTTTCCAGCATTTCTTCCAATGTTGCCAGATCGGTTTCACGCGCCTGAGCACGTAGGGTACGAATGTTATTTAATACTTTAAGTGCTTCACTCATAACTTATTATCCTGATGGTGATAAAGAATCTTGGATGGATGTTATTAGGACTTACTATATAAATGCAGTATTGTATATCATTACAGATAAGTAAGTACAGATTAAAAAATATTTATGAGCACTGAAATTTTACCATCTGAAACAATAATATTATAAAATATTACCTGAGTAATTGCGATAATTAATCATATCAAGCTATTTTAATATAAATATTTTATGGGGTTCGCACATTGTTACTCTCTTTTTGTTCGTCTGTAGTTCTTCAATTAAGGTACTACATTCTAATATCTTTTATTATTCATAATAAAGAGATGTTAATTTGTAAGAAATTGATTCACGGTTGTATTGATTTATTTCTTTAACTTGCTAATTGAATAGTAGGTGAAAAATAAAAAAGGACAATGGAAATGAATAAACAATTTCAAAAAGGGTTCTCACTATTAGAACTTGTATTAGTTGTTGGCGTAGGTGCTACGGTAGGTTTTATTAAATTTCAGGATATGAAAACAGAACAAGAGAATGTTCTGGCTTCTGCTGTTGGTCAGCAAATGAAGCAGATGGGTGAAGCCGTGAATGGGTATATCAATATTCGTTACGATAAACTTTCAACGTTATCGAATGCTGCCGAGAATGGATCAGATCCGGGTCCAAGGATGTGTAGTGGTAGTGTATGTGAAATCACATACATGACATTAATTAATGAAGGATTATTACCTTCCAGTTTTACGGGGCTGAATGCACAGAAGTCTGCCTATAAGATAATATTAAAACGTGATGGTATCAGTCCTAACTATGTCATTAATGGATTAATTACTACAACGCTTCCTTGGTCTGAGGGATCAAAAATGCGTTATGACCTATTAGGAAAGGCGATGTTATCTGCTGGCATCGATAGCGGTATGACTAAGAGTGCAACTGTTGCTTCTGGCTATGAGGCTCAATGGTCTGAAAAAGCCTCTGACTTCCGTAATATTACGGCTGAGGGTCTATTAGCTTACCGCACTGGTTTTGATAGTACGATGTATACTGTTTATCTCCGCCGTGATGGAACATTACCTATGACAGGAGACTTAAATATGGGAGGTAAAAACATAGGTAATGCTAAAAACATCACAGCAACTGCTTCAGGCGATTTTGGTGGTGATATATCATCCGGTGGGAATATAATATCAGGAAAGCAGTTGATA
This sequence comes from Pectobacterium quasiaquaticum, assembly GCF_014946775.2. Classification (NCBI taxonomy): domain Bacteria; kingdom Pseudomonadati; phylum Pseudomonadota; class Gammaproteobacteria; order Enterobacterales; family Pectobacteriaceae; genus Pectobacterium; species Pectobacterium quasiaquaticum. Next base: position 1,531,269 of record NZ_CP065177.1, read on the forward strand.
GGTCATAATGGTGGTGGCGAGATATTCTATATTGGTGGTGGGGATGCTAATGACTATGAATTCAGATTAGGTTCAGCAAAGCCTTTAACATTATGGAGATCTGGAGGCTTATCAAATGAGCAGCGTCTTCAAGTGTGGGGGCGTCAGGATAATAAAGGGGATTTTTTTGTAACCGGTGATAGTAATAGTAGCGGTAATATTACAGCCTCTGGCAATATTTCATCCAATAAAATTGTCTCAGGAAACTATCTAAAATCAGTTAGCGTTAATGTCTCAGGTCAGGTGTGCAATGAAATCGGTCTGATTAGTAGCGATTTAAATGGAAACATACTTTCTTGTGTTAACGGCAAGTGGGCTTCTCCTGCCAGTGATGGTATTCCTATTGGTATTCCTCAACCGTGGCCTTCAACAACAATACCATCGGGTTGGTTAGTCGCTAATGGACAATCCTTTAATAAAAATACCTATCCTAAATTAGCGTTAGTTTATCCTTCCGGTAAGTTACCTGACCTGAGAGGTTTATTTATTAGAGGAGACGATCAAGGCCGTGGATTAGATGTTGGTAGAGATTTAGGTAGTTATCAAGATGATGCCCTACAGAAAATAACAGGCTCTTTTCCTGTTGCTAACCGTTATCGTGGACATTTTAATGGTTCATTTAAAACAACTGGAAACTGGAATACGAATTATAAAAATGGTGGTAATGATGATTGGGGAAAACAGGTTCAATTTGATAGTAGTTATACTACAAGGTCTGCTGACGAAACCCGACCTAAAAACATATCATTTATTTATATCATCAAATCAGAGTGAGATGTATATTCTTAATAAAAGATGAGTTGAAATATAATCCATATAATAAATTTTTCGTGTGTCAATGTGTTGAATACAATCTTTATTATATTAAAAATTCATTGAAGTAATTATCAATAATAAATTTCAACATGGATTAAATTTGAAATTAATAAGCTATTAATTGTATTATAAATACAAATCCGAAACAGGCAGTATCATAGACACTCTGGCGGGTGGTTGGGGTTTCTACCACCGTGATCTCCGATAAGAGTATAACTATTCTAAATGAAATGCAGGCAGGCGATGTGAAATAAAAAATATGGACAGTGTTTTGTATTTTTTAGCAATCAATAAAATTTCAATGAAAATGGTTATGAATCATGGAAAAGAAGAAATCAAAGAAAAATCCGCTTGAGGAGACGGCAGTGTTAAGTCGAATTGCCAAAAACGCCTCACAGAAAGCGATCAACGAGGCATTCAGGGCTGGAATACCTATCCACTGTATTTCAGAAGGAAAACTGGTAAAAGTATATCCTGATGGAAGAAAAGAGTGTGTCAAAAATCTGAATATAGAACCTCTTTCTCTCGCATCAGCCGTTCGTCAGTTAACCCGCTAATTACATTCGGCTGCCTATTGTTTTATTCTGTATAATTTTTTATTTATTATTAGATGCTATAAATAGCACAATAAAAAACTAAAAGAGGTTATTTTAATTAAATATAAGGGGTTAATAATGAGAAGTTCTAAATTCTGTGGGTATAATAATATATCAAACTCTCTTGAGTTTATATATGAAAAAAAACAATCAACCATTTGGTATTAATTTTTATTACGATGATAAGCGAGAAAGAACAATAGTTTATTTATATAGGGATGAGGTGAAATATAAATATTCTAACACTGAAATCGGTTCATCACATAGAGAAATAAACAGAGAGGATGTTACATCAATTCCTTTCCTCCGTGAGTTTTTTGAAGTAAATGATAATAAAGAGTTGGATAAGTTGAAGAAAGACATAAGTGATATTGTTTATTCTCATCTTAGAAATGGATTATCATTGACAGATGACTTAGGTTTTGAAAAATATGAAAATTCAAAATTGACACCCAAAACTATTAATAGAAGGCCTAAGTAAAATTTTATCAAAAAGTCGCATGGAAAACTTAACCGCAAGGTGTTGTGTTAAATAAAGTATAACTATAATTTAATTTTAAGGAATACGATTGTATGTCGTAACTGTCATGAAAAATTAATATATAAAAAGTAATGAAATAGCCGCTGAGCAAGCGGCGTTAGCTTCTGGATAATCACAAAAAATTCTATTTTTGTAGAGTGAGCATAACGGGATAACAAACTGGCAGTTTGTTATTAATGAAATGGTTAAAACGAAATGAAAAATTTCGGAAAAACCAATTAGTGAAAGCACGATGAAAGAATAGTCCACTTCCTTCGAAAACGGTAAGTCTGTTTCCATGGTTTAGATGGTGGAGAAGTCAAAACAACAATAAAATGTTAATTTATTTTAGAATATATTTAATTAAGGATATGCATATGGGTGAAGTGGAATCAAATAGAGTGTCAGTAAAAGAGAGAACAAAATGGACCGATGCTGTGAAAGATTTAAGGCACAGCGGTTTGATGAGTAAGGTGAATATTCCAAACTTATCCCAATTAGGAAAGATAGATGCTGTTAAACTAAAAGATCTCGTGGATAAATTATTTCATGAAGGATACCAGCCTCGGAAAGTTATCTTTTTAAACAAAGACAGGTTTTTTGTTGCGCAAGATTTTTCTACAGGGGAAGATCTTTATTCTTTACCTAAAGGGACTAAAGTGTCGTATGCATACCGTATGCAGCATCCTGATGGAAGGACATATCCCGTTCCTTATGTGGGATACAAATATGCGATTTTGCTTTTTTACATAAATTATCTTGATGGAAAAACTGGCCCAAACTCATTGGGAATAACTGACGATTTATTTAACACAATGATACGCTCAGCAAAAATTATATGTGAAAAACATTCAAGCCTGTATCGAGAAGTTAATGATGAAAGCCTCAACGGTTATGATGACACAAGTTTAATACAGCAGGCGGTAACCAATATAAGAAGAAATAAAATTTAGTAAAAATATTTTTGATAAGGTATTTTAACGTTAATGTCAGCCGTTCGTCAGTTATCCCGCTAATTATATGCCGCTATCTATTGTTTGATTCAATGTAATTGTTTATCTGTTTTTCATCGTTTGGATGAAAAGGAGTTAAACATGGTGCTATTAAAAAACAGAAAATATAGAAAAGGGTTCTCTCTGCTTGAGCTAATATTGGTTTTAGGTGTTATTGCTGGGTTGATTGTTAGCGCGTTTATTGTTTACCCCAAGGTTCAGGCAGCACAGCGTGTAGAAGCCGAAGTGAAGAATATTGCAGCAATACAAGCAGGAGTCCAGTCAGTATATGCCTCAACGAATTCTTATTCTGGGGTGGTTAATGGTTCTATGTATAAAGCTGGGGTATTTCCAGACAACATGGTAAAGAGGTTCGCTCTTGGGTTTTATATTGTAAATTCGTGGAGAGGGAATGTTGTCTTGGCATCTGACGATACAGGTCCAGCAGGGACACCCGGAAGTGCATTTACTATAACTTATAATGGGGTGCCTGCGGCTGAATGTGCCAGATTGATTTCTGCTACAGCAGCAAATTTTTATATCATACAAGTAGGTTCAATAACGGTTAAAAATGCTGATGGGAATATTAATACCGGCGACGTGTCTGAAGCATGTAGTGCGAGTGAGAATAACATTTTAATATTCACATCGTTATAGATACAGACTGTTTTTGCAAAAAACCATGAAAGATAATGAAAGCCATTTATTCTTTTTATTTTATTAATGCTTTGTCGATATCTTGACCGATTTTTAATTTTTGCTAATTAAAATGTGTGTAAATAAAAAGGACGATGAAAAATGAAAATAACAAATCAAAAAGGGTTTTCCCTATTGGAAGTCACATTAGTGTTAGGTATCGGCACAGCAATGGCATTCATAAAGTTTCAGGACATGAAAAGCGATCAAGAGAAAATAGTGGCGAATACCGTAGGTTCACAGATGAAACAAATGGGAGAAGCGGTTAATCGTTACATCAGTATCCGCTATGACAAACTTTCAACATTAACTTCAAGCAGCAGCCAGAGCAGCGATCCGGGACCAAGAACCTGTTCTGCTAATGGTTGTGAAATCACTTATCAAACATTAGTGAATGAAGGGCTGTTGCCTGTCAGTTATACCGGAATCAATGCGCAGAAATCATCTTATAAAATCATGTTAAAGCGCGATGGAGGTTCACCTAATTACGTTATTAACGGACTGGTTATCACCACATTGCCGTGGTCAGAAGGAAACCGTGTTCGCTATGACTTATTAGGCCGTGCTATGCAAGCGGCTGGCATTGATAGTGGTATGACGCAATCCGCTACGGTGGCATCGGGAACTGCTGGTCAATGGACTGAGAGCCAAAATAGCTACAGTGGGATAAATGCAGCGGGATTGCTGGCCTACCGTGTTGGATATGACAGTTCTATGTATTCCGTTTACCTCCGTCGTGATGGAACACTCCCTATGACAGGTGATTTGAATATGGGAGGCCAGAGTATCAACAACGCCAAAGACATTACCGCATCGGGTGACGTGAACGCGACCTCATTTAATGGCATCTATGGGCGTTTTGCCAAGAACGTTAATGTGTCTGAGGATTTAAATGTTATTGGTTTTTCCACATTTGGTAAGAACGTATCAATGAACAGCCAGCTTACGGTAAAAAACGGCATCAACTCTGAAAACTACATTTCAGCCAAAACCCAGAGCAGCAAACTTCAGATTGGTGGCGGTGGTACCAGCGATCCAAATATGATCCTGTTGAATGTATCTGGCGGAGCAGGTGATGGCTACCTTTCCCTGAATGGGAATAACAATTCCTCTGTTAAGCTCGATATCTGGGGAAGCCAAAGAGTGAGAGGCGACCTTACCTTATCGGGTTCAAATGATGGAAAAATGACAGGGGCCATTTCTGCGTCAGGAAATATTACGGGTAAATATTTGCAGCCTGCTTCAATATCAATTGCGGGTGAAGTTTGTTCGCCTGATGGTCTGATAAGCAGGGATGAAACAGGCGCGATATTATTCTGCCAATCAGGCATATGGAAAGGAACAGGTGGCGGAAGTATCACCCGAACAGCCACTGATAGTTTACGTTTTCAGTCCACGGGGGATTTTAATTATCTCAATGTCTCTCTTGCTACATTATTTAATCACAGGGATGGTTCTCACACGACATCAGCCAATTTTAATGTGTACGTTAACAGCACGTTGATAGGTAAAATGACGACATACATTTATGTGGAAAAAGGTGGTAGTCGTGGGCATTATTGGGGATATCAGAAAACAGGAGTGGATGCTCAAATGTTCAAACACGCTGTTAACCAAGGAGATGTTATTTCTGTTGAGTTGGATAGTGCCTATCTTGCTATAAAAACAGACATAATAGTTTCTTTGTCCCAGTGAGGAAGCCTTATTAAACTATTTTTTTGGTTTAATAGTAAATAATATCTGATCCTAAATAAAAATTTCGTTAATAACGTCTATTTGTCGTTCTGATACGGGTTTCGGTATTGAATCATCCATAAAAAGCGCCCAACATTCAGCTCTCGAAAGGAATGTTTTACTGTCAAAGGAGAATGACAATGCCGGGTGCTGCTCGTCTCAACGACATTGGAAGTGGTCATGACTGTTTCCCTGAAACCCCGATAATCGAAGGCAGTTCTGATGTCATTATTAATGGTCAGCCTGCTGCCCGACAAGGTGATGCTGTTCTGCTTCACGGTTGTCCCTGTCCCAATGCACCCCATGGTGTTCATTCCCGAAAAATTGCCGAAGGTTCATCCACCGTCATTATTAACGGTAAAAATGCTGCGCGTATTGGGGATGGCATCAATTGCGGTGGCGTCATCATATCTGGCAGTGGCAATGTCATTATTGGTGATACACCCCATCGTTCTCCCGTTCAGGACTGCGCTAAACAGGCAGCATTAACCCGTGCGCCATTGCTGGTGTTAACACCAATGCTGGCAGTTGAGCCTGTTTTTGCCAAATCCTGTTTACGTGGCGCGGGTTGTACTGATGCGGGAAAGGAAGACGAGCCACAGGGCAATATTGGGGAAATGAGTTTTTATGTCGCCGAGCCTGTTGAGCAGGCTAATCCCTCGCAAGAAAAATCAGTTGAGGTAAAGCAGTATGCGCAGGCAGCGAAAAAGAAAAACACGTCTTCTGCTGTTTCTCCTCCTCAGTCATTTGCCGGAAAAAACGAGCCGTTACCGAAGACCCCGCCCGGTGCGATTAACAAGCCTCAGATACCCCCGATGGAGCCGTGGTATAAAACGGTATTTGATCTGTTAGTGGGCAAAGCGGATGCGGCAATGTTGCCGCCCCCTCAACAAGTGGTAATGGCCGGTACGGCAGCACAGGCGGGGGCGACCGCTGCTGCGGGTGGAGCGGTAGCGCAGGCTAATCAGGATGCCGCAAAGTCACTGACACATCAGATGAAACGTCTTTCTGGTCCATCAATCTGGCAAGGCCAGTTGCAGATGGCGCAAAGTTTCTTGCTGATGGGGGCGTTGATTCAGGATCTCCTGAAGGGTGAAAAAGACGATTTGCTGACACAGGAAAAGCTACTGGAGGTAGCGAAGAAGCAGGGAACCGTTCCCAGTCGTGTGCGTTATCAGTGGGTGGAAGATGAGGAAACGGGCAGTCTGAAGGCGGTTGGCTACCACACCAGTATGGAAAGTGGTCGTGATCAGGTGCGCGTCAGATTACTGAAACATGATTTCCCCAATAACCGTTACGAGTTCTGGGAAGAGGGGGCAACCGGACCGACGATTTTATGGACACCGGATAATCCGGGCATGGAATTACCTACAGATACGGCACATGGTGAACAGCCTGTTATTCCGTCAGCAGTGCCGGGATTTGAAATTCCAGAGATGGATGATGTCAGCATTCTTGCGACACCGATGCCGGACGAGAAGGATTTTCGGGATTACATTCTGGTGTTCCCTGAGAATGCGTTTCCACCGATTTATGTTTATTTGAGTAAGAACCCACTCGACCCCATCTGGACTCGAAGAAAGAAAATTACGGAGGTTAGAAATGCTTACAAACATTGGGAAAAACATGGGCATGAGTTTCCAGAATTAAAGAATGCAAAGCAATATGTTGATGCCGCTCATGATTTTATGAATAAGCCTCCTGATGGAACGTTAACTAAAACTCGTGACAACGGTGATGAACTTTTCTATCATCCAGAAACTAATATATTTGCTTCAAAATCTAAAGATAACGCTCCCCGGACAATGTTTAAGCCCACAGATAAAATGGATTACTGGAATGACCAATGAATATGATTACCCCTGTCCATGCTGCGGTAAGCATGAATTTGAAGTGCTAGGTGAATATGATATTTGCTCTAATTGTGGGTGGGAGGACGATCCTTTTCAGTCTAAAAATCCTGATAGAAGTGGAGCAAACAAGATGAGTTTAAACGAAGCTAGAGAAGTTTTTAGAAATGGTCAAAAAGTTAAATGATGTAATAGTAGAGATATATGGCGAGTTATTCTTTATTTGATGTTGTTTCTTTGAAAAATCCTCTTCCAGAGGAAGGGTTGAAAAAAGGAATGCTAGGGGCTATTGTGCACATTTATAACGAACCATCCCCTGCATATGAGATAGAGTTTTGTGATGATAATGGCGAGACACTGGCTTGTATCACATTAACACCAGACTGTTTCAGTAAGGTTGATTTTAAAAAGTAGTCTGATGATTTACTTATTAAAATAAAAATCTTATAACGATGAAATGTAATCAAAAAAATTAAATAGCAGCACAACAATCTGTATGTGCTGCTCAACTTCCCACACAATTAAAGTTGAGGCCTTAATGCGTTATCCTCATGGCTGTTTCATTAGTCTACAGGAATCACTTCTGGCGTATGAAAAGTACGAAATAACAGATCAAGCCTTTCCCACAAAACAAAGATCAAAATCTCTTTTGCTTTGGGTTCATCCAGTTCAATAACGGCATAAGCTAATGCCCGACACTGATCGATGATTTCTTCCAGTTCCAGCGGTGTGTTATCGAACATGATAAGCCTCCGTTGCTGGATATGGCAAAAAAGCAGTAGCCAGATGCAGATTTTCAGGAAGGGAATAGGTAAACTGACAGACAGCCATAGCGTTATCCTTGTAACGTTGAGGTTAGCCCCTGTCTGGTATTGCACTACTTTTCAGGGACGAAACAGGTTCATCGGTAGCCTTGTATACAGGCGTGAATCATATAGGCTGCAATTTAAGACTAGGACTGTTACTAGTCAATTCAATTAGTTAACGCGATATAAACATCCATACCGTGCAAGCATCCAGCCTTTCAGACCCGTATAGCTTCAGAACTGCGTGAACAGTTGGATGTGGTCGGTTGCGAATGATGGGATAAGTCTGGGGTGTTGGTTTAAGTAATTGGTTCAGCAGAGCTTAAACGGTTCTGTGTTAAGTTGAAGGGGGGATATTTAGCATCGCCTTTCATTGAAAATATTTATTTCAAATAAAATTCATTATCACTCATTGACAATATAACTCATCTTGTTATATCTGACTGTGTCGATAAATAACATAGGTGATAAAATGAGAATATTTTTTAATTTAAGAAATGACTGGCCTGATAATGTAAAAAAATTAGATTCAGCTAAATATGATCAAAATGAAATCCCTTGGTGTGGTAAAGAGCTGTTCTTTTTACATGAAGATGGAAGGGTTTATCAGAAATATGTGAAGATGCCTTTTATCGTTGATGTTGATGAGTTTTCTTTATTTTCGTTAGTAACGAAAGACGATAACTCATTTTTAATAGAGAAAATCACTGATTGGCCTAAAGGTGTCAATATTCGAAAAGGATTTATTCGTGCGCAATGGGGACATAAATCCAATGGTCGCTGTTGGTATGTGTTTCCTGATGGTGGCAATATGTATGCGTATTTTGATGCTCCACTGATTAAAGAGCATCATAGGATATATAACGTAATGCCTTTTATTTCATACGAGGTCTTGAGCTAACTTGTTTTTTTAGCTCTTCAATCTTTATCTTCGCTTCTTCCAATGAGTTGCAAACAGTAATGACTCGTTGGTTGACAATATCGAAAATCAGGTGCATTTCTAATTCAATAGTAGTCTCTTCATTGCCGTCAAATCTATATGATAGATTGGTTTTATGCGGGATAATGATATATCTTTCATCCATGATTTAGCCTCATGCTGTGTGTTATTTAGGCGATAATTATAACGCATCATTAACGAAATAGTTGAGTGAAATGTCAGCCATCCGTGGCTTTTTCAATCTATCCCTTCTGCCCAAACTCAAACGGCCTGACCATCCCGTTGTGATTATCATTCTGAAACCAGAAGCGCATAAAATGGCTTGTAAAAATAATCATATACGAAAAATTAATAGAATAGTCGAAAAGTTCAGGATGAAATATTAACATTCTTTCCATTAAAATGTTTGTGAAATATAGTCTAAATAGTAGGGGTAACTTGACAGGTTGAAATGAATATATTAATTGATGATCGTGGTTTTAAAATTTTCAAATAAAAGGTGGGATAGTTATGGTTTCTTATGGGTTTATTATTTTGGCAGGGATTTATTTGGTTGTAATAACAGGAAGAATGTCTGGAAGTTCAGAAGATGCGGATAAAAACATCAAGATAAGACGTTCATCCTATCTTGATGGTCCATCATCAGGAATTTTTTAATTTCCCGACAACAATTGCACCACGGGTAACAGAAAAGCCCGTATCACCGAGATATTTTTTGTTGCCGTTACTGAGAATGGCATGATTCTGTTCTGACGTACCGAGATTCAGAGGCAGAATGTTCACAACCTCATACCCCTCTTCATCGAGTTTGTTATAAGTATCTTCAAGTGCTTTGGAAAATTGATCATAATCTGCGAGTCTTGAGGTTGGCAATTCAACAGATTTTGTTTTTTTCCACCAGAAATATCCTTCTGTAACTTGATCTTCATATTTACCAATGCCAGCGTAAAACCATCGGGTAACAAATTTTTTCATAATTTAAAATTCCTTTTTATCACATTAGTTTTTTCTGCTTTACGAAATTTCTTTGTTTGCTGGCACTTTGTTATACGGATTTTTCAGCAAGGGTAGGCCGAATATTTATAGTGCCAGATTATGTTCTGAGAAGAATCAAAAAGCCAGAAGGAATAAGGTTTTTAGCAAAATAACGGGCCATCCGTGGCCTTTCGCTATTTATCCCTTCTGACCAAACTCAAACGGCCTAACCATACCGTTGCTGTTAGCATCCAGAAAATCAGCCCACCATTCCAGCATCAGGCGGCGTTGCTCAAGGTGTTTGGCCTAACCTGATCTGGATAAAGGCTTCACTTTGCTTTAGCATCACGGATCTGGCTACAATCTTTCATTCATTGTGATGACTCAATAATGCATAGGGAATGGCAGTTTGAATAGACATAATAATAAGTTAATGGAAATTCCTGCTGATTATGTTTTCCATGAAAATCATAATATTTTGCATCCGGTGAACAATACTGAGCATTGGGGGGAAGTAAAAATAACCAGTAAACAGTTCAACCAACTCGGAGGGAAGATTTTTCTTCGTGCGGGTAAGCATATTGGTCCTCATAAAGGCTTTGGTGTTAGGCATATCTGGTCAGAGCGAGGATCTAAGCTTATTCAGTGGGGATTTCCTACCATCCATGATGTCCCTCGTTTTGTATCCGAGATTATTGTTCATCAGGCAGGGATAGTATGTGAATTCTCGGAAATGGGAGGATACCACCGTGTGGTTGTTCTGAGAGGGCGTAAAGGATGTGCTGTGTTAGCGGCATTTGACAACCCCAATGATGGGGGTAGCCTTATCTATAGCGTTGTTACGGCATATCGCAACATAAATCCAAACGGTACATTGGTAGCACAAGTTTCTGTTTTATAAATGAAAAAGGCGCTCTTTTCAGAACACCTTTTTCATTATTGAGGTTGGTAGTCGCAGCGCTTGCTTAGCTAACTCTCTCTGAGTTGGGTCACATGCCAATCATAAATTTGCATTTATGATTACCGCTACCATAAGGTCGGTGAACCTTACAATCCACACTATCGAACCAATATCACCGTGATATCCGATAGCCCTGCTCTTATTAAGCCTCACAATTATCTTACTCAAATTTGAGCAAGAGTCAAATTTATCCCTTCTGCCCAAACTCAAACGGCCTAACCATCCCGTTGCTGTTAGCATCCAGAAAATCAGCCCACCATTGCAACATGAGGCGGCGTTGTTCAAGGTGTTTGGCCTTATGGGTGTAGGCAGCACGAACGTTGTTCTTTTCCATGTGGCTCATCTGAAGCTCTACCACATCTTCAGGCCAGATACCCGATTCAATTAAGGCACTACACGCCAGCGTTCGGAAACCATGACCGCACAGATCGGTTTTGGTGTCATAGCCCATTTTGCGCAGTGCCTTGTTGATGGTGTTTTCACTCATCGGTTTCATCGCATCATAACAGCCAGTCAGGATAAAGCCGTCATCACCGTTAACGTCATAGGTGAGGTCTTTCAGCTCTTCCAAAATTACCAGTGCTTGACTACACAGAGGGACATAATGCTTTCTGCGCATTTTGGCACCACGGCCTGAATGCTTGATCCCTTCAATGGCTTCACGCTGTTCAGGGATAACCCACAAGGCACTTTTGAAATCGATCTCTGACCATCGGGCAAAGCGGAGTTCGCTTGAACGGACAAAAATCAGTAGATTGAGTTTGATCGCAAGTTGCGTCAATCTGCTACGGCCTTTATAGCCTTCCATGCGTTCCAGCAGAGTAGGTATCTCTTCCAGTTCAATAGCGGGGCGGTGTTCCGTCTGTGGCTTCTGAACTGCCCCTTCCAAATCATAGGCAGGATTGAAACGGATCATCTTTTGCTGGACGGCATAACGCATGATGGCGGTGGTGTACTGTTTCACCCGCATGGCAATTTCCAGATAGCCCAGCTTCTCTATCTTTTTGATGGGAACCAGCAGATCGCCTGTATCCAGTTCTGCAATATCTTTGTTGCCAATATCAGGGAACAGATAAGTTTCCAGTCGTGTCCATACAGAACGCTGATAATCTTCCGACCATGTGGTTTTGGTGGCAAACCAACTTTTGGCAACCGTTTTGAAAGCGCGGGTGTTGTTACGTCGCTCTTGAACGATTTTGTTGTCAGCCTGTTTTTTGGCGCTGGGGTCTACTCCAGCCGCTAACAGCTTTTTTGCTTCATCTCGTCGTTGTCTGGCATCAGCCAGAGAAACAGCAGGGTAGACACCGATGGAGAACACCTTCTGTTTCCCTTCGAAGCGATAGCCTAACTGCCAGTATTTCGAGCCGTTGGGATGTACCAGCAGGTAGAGGCCGAACCCGTCAGTGAGCTTAACCACCTTTTCTGATGGTTTGGCATTTTTTACTTTAGTATCAGTAAGTGACATGACGGTTCCCTCCGATTGCTGGTAAAAACGAAATCGAACCAGCTTTACCAGTATTTTTACCAGCAAAAGGGTATGGCTTCGAGTGTTTTTGGGTGAACGAGGGTGAACCTGAAGAAGGGGATAACCAATTGATTAAAAGCAAAAAAGCAGACGTCTGTGAACGTCTGCTTTCTTTAATTTGGCTCCTCTGACTGGACTCGAACCAGTGACATACGGATTAACAGTCCGCCGTTCTACCGACTGAACTACAGAGGAATCGGTTAAGTGCGATGGATAATAGCGGGAGCGTTTCGGGTTGTCAAAGGCTGTTATCGCTTGGTGTGTTTGATTGCCGAACTAATAACCAACATATTGAAATTATTGCTCAAGTTGATCACTAGAAAGCAATGAAATGTGCTGATTAATGGGTATGCTTGCACTCTAAAATAGCAGGGATTGCTTTAAGATGGTGCAGGTTAGCATTGGCTTGATGGCGGGTTTCCTAGGTAAAATAGGGGGCGTTGGTTAGCATAATCATTGCTTTTCCTTATTTTACCTGTGGCTTATCAATGAGGTATCACTTTTTCTTAGACATGGGTACATAATATGGCGCGCTTTTTGCTACCTCTTTAGGGTAACTACTCAGGAGGCAGACATGAATCTTAGACGGCTCAAGTATTTTGTGAAAATCGTTGATATCGGTAGCCTGACACAGGCTGCTGAGTTGTTGCATATTGCACAACCGGCGCTGAGCCAACAGGTCGCGACGCTGGAGAGTGAACTCGAAAAACAGCTGCTGGTACGGAGTCGGCGTGGTGTGACGCCCACCGAGGCGGGGAAAATTCTTTATTCTCATGCACAGACGATATTGTCACAGTGCGAACAGGCAAAGGATGCGGTGAGTGGCGCACGGCAATCAATGAGTGCGTAAGCATTAGTCATCGAGCCAGCCATTTCCCGATGGCTGGCTACTAATCAAACTTTGTGTAAGATGTTCTATCATAATGGTGCTCTTTCTTATTTGTTTTGTGATGTTAATCACAATTAATGACATTATCGATCTTCCTCAAAGCAGAGATTTTTTCGCTTAAAAATAAAATGGCCTTTTAGTTTTTTTTATTTATTCTTTTTATTTATCTGTAACTTCATTTTATTGCTGCTGTGTGAATATGATTTCCTTAAAATGGTAATAGATACTAGCGATCAGGCCATTCACAGTGTTACATTAATCTTCGTTATGTTTTCTCTAATCCTGTGCACCAAGACAGGTGTTGCCTTATGGGTGTATGACGGTTATTTTTTTGATTAAGGAGTTCAAATGAATAATATCCTCTCTCATCTTTTAATAAAGCTGGCAGAAAAAGAAGTTGGAGAAAAAGCGCTTAATGCGAAGATTGAATCGTTAGAGATGCTGATTTCTGCTATTGTTTCAACATTTGATGACAGTAAAATCAATGAGTTAAATAGAAAAATAGAAGGTGTAGTTGCTGATGCCTCACAGCGGAAGGATGAACATAATTACTTAGCTCTCGAACTATTGGCAAAAAACATCAATCGAATCACAACCGTTTCATTGCGGGAATAATTTTCTTATATATCAATGGTGGTGACATTAATTGTTAGAATATTAATTTTCGTATATACAATTGAGAATTATTTATATCCAATAATAGAGAATACCTGTGCTATGCGTGATTTTGCTGAAAAAAATTGAAGGCGCTGACGTTGTCCGCGCCTTTCTTGCGTTTATACGCTTTACTTCACATCAACAGCCTGCTTTTTCCGACGAGTAAACTGATAAGCAATAGCCAGAAAAATAAACCACAGCGGCGTAACAATGAGCGCCTGACGTGTATCTGGTTGTAATGTTAACAGTACAATAACGAAAGCGAAAAAGGCCAGGCATACCCAGCACATGAAAATACCCAACGGCATTTTATAGGATGACTCCGCATGTAGCTGAGGGCGCTTTTTACGGTATGTCAGGTAAGAGCACAGGATGATGCTCCAGATGAACATGAATAAAATCGCGGAGACGGTGGTCACCAGCGTAAAGACCGTCATCACGTTTGGAATCAGGTAGATCAGCACCACGCCCGAAAGCAAACAAATGCAGGAAAACATCAACCCAGTTGAAGGAACCGCGCGTTTAGATAGCATACCGAAACTTTGCGGCGCATCACCTTGTTTCGCTAGGCCAAAGAGCATACGGCTGGTGGAGAATACGCCGCTATTGGCTGAGGATGCTGCCGATGTCAGAACGACAAAATTGATCATACTTGCAGCAGCAGGTAGGCCAACCAGTACGAACATTTCCACGAAAGGACTGCGATCCGCAGTAATTGCGCTCCACGGGGTGACGGACATAATCATGACTAATGCAAAAACATAAAACATGATGATGCGAATCGGTATGGCGTTAATTGCGCGGGGCAGCACGACTTTCGGATTTTTAGTTTCAGCGGCAGTTGTACCTACCAGCTCGATACCGACAAATGCGAACACGGCGATCTGGAATCCGGCGAAGAAACCACTTATCCCTTTAGGGAATATACCACCGTTATTCCAAAGGTTGGTAAAGGAGGCGACGTTTCCTGATGGGGAAGAGAATTGCATCATTACCAGCGCGACACCGACCACGATTAACGCAACGATAGCGACAATTTTGATCATCGCGAACCAGAACTCCATCTCGCCAAACAGCTTTACGGTTGCTAGATTTAGTGTCAGTAATAGTAGAACGCAAAGCAGGGAAGAGACCCACTGCGATAAATCAGGGAACCAGAACTGCGAGTAGGCACTAATGGCTACGACATCTGCGATCCCAGTTACGACCCAACAGAACCAGTAAGTCCAGCCGGTAAAGAAGCCCGCCCATGGCCCAAGGAGGTCAGCAGCAAAATCGCTGAATGACTTATAGTTAAGGTTGGAGAGTAATAGTTCTCCCATTGCGCGCATGACAAAAAACAGCATAAAGCCAATGATCATATAAACGAAGATGATCGAAGGACCCGCCATGCTGATTGTTTTGCCCGAGCCCATAAATAACCCAGTACCGATAGCTCCGCCGATGGCGATGAGCTGAATATGACGATTAGTCAGATTCCGTTGCAGTCCCTCCCCCTGTTCAGGGGCAAGGTCTGCGGCTTCTTTTGATTGTTCGACCATGTAAGTATACTTTCCTGTTTCTGTCTGTGATGTTTTTTGAGCTCTTTGGCGGCTCTCGTCTGCGAAAATTTAAGCGAATAAGATAGCGCAACTGCAGTGCTTATTACAGTGGGGGTCTGAGATAGCCAGAGATCATAAAGAGGACTGATAATGATGTAAGGTGCTGTTGTATGTTTTTCGCCCTAAAATGAAGAGGATATACAGTGATGAGAGGAAGAGATAAATAGCTTGAGCAGGTTAACAAAATTAGCAATCGCTAACAATGTTATTATCATGCATAAAAAATTAATATGAAGTGTTTGACAGGCGCGCTGGGGAGGAGAATAATCCTCCCCGTTGGGTCGTTAGCTCAGTCGGTAGAGCAGTTGACTCTTAATCAATTGGTCGCAGGTTCGAACCCTGCACGACCCACCAACAATATCAATGGCTTATGATATTGATTTTAGTTTGTTATTATTTTTTCTTTTGTTAATTTATTTTTAATTATATCTATTCTTACCGTTAATCGTATTTGCTGCATTAATTTATACTCTCTTATATTTTATTTCTACGCCACTTATCACACCCTGCCTTAGTTAATAGATGTGACATTTCTAGTATATTTTTATTCATATGACGCCTTAACGCTAGGTGGATATATAAGATGGTTGATGATTTCGCTGAATGTTATCACTTCGGCTGGTGAGAAGGTGCCTCATACGTGCTGAAGAGTGGCGAGAAAGTGCTATGCTTAACTGATGGAATTGTTGACAGATCGTTTATGATGTTACGAGTTGTTTGCACAAGATTGTGTTCACATCCACTGGGGACGGCGTTTAGAAGCTGCTGGCGTTTCCTGGTTAGCCATGAGCAAGTTTCTGCTTGATTTCGGAGGTTCATGTGGGATTCGAAAAATTACTGGCTGTCATAGAAAAAAGTCACCAGGATCCAAAATCGGTTATCTCATTGTCTGAACTGAGCCAGGCAATCCATGAGATAATTTGTACTGAAAGTTCAAAAGAGTACAAAATAAATGAATGCTTCACCGAGCTGAGGGAACTGGTTGATGAAAGAAAAGCGCTTTCCAGAAAACAGTTCCTGGATAAAGCATTGGTGATGGAATTGACGCAATATAAAAAGAAAGAAGAGGCGCTACTTCTGAAACTCACGCGTATTGGAAATAAATAGACGAGAGTCTCTATTTTTAAATCAGGAAGGCAAGGCTAAATACCACTACACCGCCAAGCAGATTATTAATATGGCGGTGTAGCAAATAGTGCTATTTACGGTAGCTGGTTTTGATTTGTTTAATCGTGTTATCAAAAACGGCAGCTTGCTCGGCATTTTCCAATTGAGCAATATATCTTTCCATATTGATGATAACTTTACCAGCATCTGCTTGGCCGATTGCTTTTAATAGCAGTGTAACCATAGCCTTCAGACAGGTGACTTCATGGGCCAGTGTTTCAGCGGATGCAGCAGTAGAAAAATCTGCGTTGCTCATGTTTTCTCCTCAATAAGAAAAAGATATTTTTTCGCCTGCTGCGGGCGTTACCGCGGGTATGGCAGGCAGAACTAGATGGGCGGGAGTATAACATAAAGCATATTGTGGATTGATATTATTCGCGGATAAAGCCATTTTAGTGACTGTTTTTTATGCATTTAACTTATTAAAATAGCGTCTATATTTTGGTTTTTTTGTGGTAATGGCTATCGATGTGTTTTGTTTAATGCATATGATGTTCACTATGGACGTTTTTCATTGAATATATTATTTGTATAATACGGTGGCAGACGATGATGTGATTCCTAATCACACCTTGATTACAATAGTGATTTTTTATTGACATTCAAAATGTAAAGCCAATTGCATGCCATTTGATTTACATTGTTTTCTATACATTTTGTGCCAGCGAAGTGTTTATCCACACTCTGTAGCGTATTTGAAATGTTAAGAATGTGATCAACATACACCCTTAGGTTAACGATATATTGTTATGATCGAGAAATGCGCTTTATTCGTTCTCGGCATATTTTAAAATACATATTCATATAAATCTGTGTTCATTATTTTTTGAAATCAACGTAGTATCACCTGCAAGCAACTTTTCATGTAAGTGTTACTCCCTTTTTTGGAGAATTATTCTTTGATTAGCGTTTTTCTTGTTGATGACCATGAACTGGTGCGGGCAGGGATACGACGCATTCTGGATGATATCAAAGGTCTGAAAGTGGTTGGTGAGGCGTGCTGTGGTGAAGATGCCGTCAAGTGGTGCCGAAGCAATGATGTCGATGTTGTTTTGATGGACATGAGCATGCCGGGCATCGGTGGGCTTGAAGCAACGCGCAAGATCCTGCGTTTTACGCCAGATATAAAAGTCATCATGCTCACTATTTATACTGAAAATCCGTTGCCCGCTAAAGTGATGCAAGCTGGCGCCGCAGGATATGTGAGTAAAGCTGCTGCTCCTCAAGAAGTGATCTCCGCCATTCGTGCGGTACATGCGGGTAAGCGGTATATCGCTTCTGATATTGCTCAACAGATGGCGTTGAGCCAGTTGGAGCCGCAGACGGATGCGCCGCTGGAGTGTTTGTCTGAACGCGAATTACAGATTATGCTAATGATAACAAAGGGACAGAAAGTGACTGAAATTTCAGAACAGCTCAATCTTAGCCCTAAAACAGTGAACAGCTATCGCTACCGTATGTTCAGTAAGCTGAATATCAACGGCGATGTAGAGCTGACCCATTTGGCTATCAAACATGGGCTTTTTACCGCGGAGACATTGTTAAGTAGTGAGTGAGAGTTTCGATGCTTCTGCATTTTTAAAAACGGTAACGAGTCAGCCCGGTGTCTACCGAATGTATGATGCCAGTAATACGGTCATCTACGTCGGTAAGGCAAAAGACTTAAAAAAACGACTTGCCAGCTATTTCCGTAGTCATGTCGCCAGCCGTAAAACCGAGGCTCTGGTCAAAAGCATCAAGCATATTGATGTCACGATCACGCACACAGAAACTGAAGCCTTACTGCTGGAACACAACTACATCAAGCTTTATCAGCCGCGTTATAACGTCTTGTTGCGCGACGATAAATCCTATCCCATGATTTTCCTGAGCGGTGATACGCATCCACGTTTGGCTGTTCACCGTGGCGCTAAGCATGCGAAGGGTGAATATTTCGGTCCGTTTCCCAACGGCAATGCTGTGCGTGAAACGCTAATATTGCTGCAAAAGCTGTTTCCTGTGCGCCAGTGTGAAAATAGCGTCTATCGCAATCGCTCTCGTCCTTGCCTGCAATATCAAATTGGTCGCTGCCTCGGGCCTTGCGTTAGCGGTTTGGTGAGCGAAGAAGATTATCAACAGCAGGTTGACTATGTTCGCCTGTTTTTGTCTGGTAAAGACCAGCAAGTACTGAATCAGCTCATCTCCCGGATGGAAGCGGCCAGTCGCGATCTGCATTTTGAAGATGCAGCCCGGATACGCGATCAGATCCAGGCGGTTCGGCGGGTGACAGAAAAACAATTTGTTTCCGGCGACGGCGAAGATCTGGATGTGATCAGTGTGGCTTTTGATGCTGGCATGGCCTGCGTCTATGTCCTTTTCATCCGACAGGGAAAAGTGCTTGGCAGCCGGAGCTATTTCCCCAAAGTCCCTGGCGGTACGGAATTGGGGGAGGTGGTGCAGACTTTTGTCGGGCAATTCTATTTGCAGGGAAGCTTAGGCCGAACGCTTCCTACAGAAATTCTGCTCGACTTCACTCTGCCCGATAAAGATTTGCTGACGGAGTCTCTAACGGCAGTTGCGGGAAGAAAAGTACAGATTCAAACGAAACCCCGCGGCGATCGTGCTCGTTATTTAAAATTAGCGCGGACAAATGCCGCCACGGCGCTGGTCACAAAACTGTCTCAGCAGTCCACCATTCACCAGCGTTTGGCTGCGTTAGCCAATGTTTTGCAGTTGCCAGCAATCCATCGAATGGAGTGTTTTGATATCAGTCATACGATGGGCGAACAGACTGTGGCATCTTGCGTAGTATTTGATGCCAATGGTCCGTTACGTTCGGAATATCGCCGCTATAATATCAGTGGCATTACGCCAGGCGATGATTATGCCGCCATGGCGCAAGTCCTCCGGCGCCGATATGGTAAAGCGCTGGATGACAGCAAAATACCGGATGTCATTGTGATCGATGGCGGAAAAGGGCAACTCGGCCAGGCTCAGGACGTGTTTGACTCGCTGCAAGTATCATGGGATAAAAACAAGCCCCTGCTACTTGGTGTCGCGAAAGGCAGCGATCGTAAAGCTGGGCTGGAAACGCTGTTTTTTGAGTCGACGGGCGAGGGCATGGCACTACCGCCTGATTCTCCCGCATTGCACGTTATCCAGCATATTCGCGATGATTCGCATGACCATGCAATTGGCGGACATCGTAAGAAGAGAGCAAAAATAAGAAATACCAGTACGCTGGAGCTTATCGAAGGTGTCGGCCCTAAACGGCGTCAAACCCTGTTGAAATACATGGGAGGGCTGCAACCTTTGATGAATGCCAGTATTGAGGAGATTGCAAATGTTCCAGGAATTTCGCATGCATTGGCAGAAAAAATCTTCCATGCATTGAAACACTAGGGACAATGTTGCAACATACTCTTAGTATCCACTCCAGCCAGATAATTACCTAAGCGCTATGCAATTTAATATACCGACGTTGCTTACCCTGTTTCGTGTTGCTCTTATTCCGTTTTTTGTGCTGGCGTTTTATCTTCCATTCGTCTGGGCACCGCTGCTCTGCGCGTTGATTTTCGTGTTTGCTGCTATGACGGATTGGTTTGATGGTTTCCTTGCCCGCCGCTGGAAACAGACCACGCGTTTTGGTGCCTTCCTCGATCCTGTTGCGGATAAAGTGATGGTGGCTGTGGCGTTGGTGCTGGTTGCGGAATACTATCACTCTTGGTGGATTACGCTGCCTGCCGCGACAATGATCGCGCGGGAAATCATCATTTCAGCATTGCGCGAGTGGATGGCTGAAATTGGTAAGAGAAGTAGCGTTGCCGTGTCGTGGATAGGGAAGGTTAAAACTACGGCTCAGATGATGGCGCTTTTTGCTTTGCTATGGCGCCCAGAACGTATTGTCGAAGGCGTTGGTGTTGTGGCGTTGTACATCGCCGCTGTACTGACTTTCTGGTCCATGTTTCAATATTTGAACGCCGCGAGACACGATCTGCTTGAACCTTGATCGAAGCGCCGTAAAAACCAGCAAACGAACGCGCTTGCTTGATAATTTTATTGACTCATTGCGTCATGTCAGTAGAATGCACCGCATCAACAGCAACGCTGGTTTATAAGAAGTTAAGAGAATCAGTGAGTTCTGTGTTGCGGGAATAGCTCAGTTGGTAGAGCACGACCTTGCCAAGGTCGGGGTCGCGAGTTCGAGTCTCGTTTCCCGCTCCAATTTAAAACATCGGCAATTGCGGATGTTGGTCACTAAGACCTAAATATTTTGGCGCGTTAACAAAGCGGTTATGTAGCGGATTGCAAATCCGTCTAGTCCGGTTCGACTCCGGAACGCGCCTCCAATATTTAAGCCCGGGTGGTGAAATCGGTAGACACAAGGGATTTAAAATCCCTCGGCGTTCGCGCTGTGCGGGTTCAAGTCCCGCCCCGGGCACCATTGATAAATCAATAGACGTCAACCGACGTCTATTTTTTTGCCTAAAACCCACGGTTTTACTGGCTTCCCCTTCATTCCATGCTCTTCTTACGTCAATACAATTCAACTGACATCAACTTGCTTGTGCGGGTACAATTGCGGGTATACTTCAGTATGGTAAATCCTTGTACCCTCAATAACGCATTTATTGAAGGAAAAGCATTATGGCACTCACGGATATCAAGGTACGTTCAGCAAAACCGGAAGAGAAGCCTTATAAACTTACCGATGGAAACGGTATGTTTCTTTTGGTTCATACCAATGGGTCTAAATATTGGCGCTTACGCTATCGTTCGGATGGCAAAGAAAAGATGCTGGCGCTAGGTGTATACCCTGAGGTTTCCCTTTCTGAAGCGCGTCAGAAGCGTGATGAGGCGCGAAAACTTATTGCTGCTGGCGTTGATCCTAACGAGCATAAAAAAGCAGTCAAAACTCAGCAACAGGATGATGCACAAACTTTCGAAGTTGTAGCCCGCGCCTGGCACGCCGACAACAAGAAATGGTCTGAATCCCATGGCGAGCGTATCCTGAAAAGCCTGAGCGACAATATTTTCCCCGCCATCGGTGGCACTCATATCGCAAATCTGAAAACACGCGACTTGCTGACACCAATTAAAAGCGTTGAACGTTCAGGACGTTTAGAAGTGGCTAAGCGTCTAAAACAACGTGTGACCGCCATCATGACCTATGCCGTACAAAACGGCCTGATTGATTATAATCCGGCGCAGGATATGGCAGGGGCAATTATGCCAGGCAAAGTTGAACATCGTCCTGCGTTAGCGCTTGAACGCTTGCCTGAACTTCTTGGCCGCATTGACGGTTACAAAGGCCGTGAGTTTACCAAGTGGGTTATTAACCTCTCCCTACTAATTTTTATCCGCTCCAGTGAACTCCGTTTTGCCCGTTGGCCTGAAATCGACTTTGAACGAGCGTTGTGGACGATTCCCCCAGAACGTGAACCAATCCCCGGAGTGAAATTCTCCGAGCGCGGTTCAAAAATGCACACACCACATCTTGTCCCACTGAGCCGTCAGGCGCTGGACATCCTTAAAAAGATCAGAGAGGTGAGCGGGCATTGTGAGCTGGTTTTCATTGGAGATCATTCGTCACGAAAGCCTGTTAGTGAGGGAACGGTAAACAAAGCGCTGCAAACGATGGGCTACGACACGAAAACGGAAGTATGCGGTCACGGCTTTCGTACTATGGCCTGTAGTTCGTTGATTGAGTCGGGCTTGTGGTCTAGGGATGCAGTGGAGCGGCAGATGAGCCATCAGGAACGTAATGGCGTTCGCGCGGCGTATATCCATAAGGCAGAGCATCTGGATGAACGCAAACTGATGCTGCAATGGTGGGCTGATTTTCTTGATGCGAATCGGCAGAAAGCGGTTAGCGCGTTTGATTTTGCAAAAAAATAGTTTTGACCATTAACTAACATTTTATAAGGTATGCAGAATTTCATACCTTATTTTTTGTATCTGTCCAAGGCTTACGGTATAAAAGGGTATTAGCCTAGGTTTGCGGCATCTATCCATGTTCCCAAATACCTCGGCTCGATAGTTCTAGTGGGGAATGTGAGATCAATCATGTTTGGAGAACACATGAATAATGAAATAGCGATCGATTTTAACGCTGGTAGAATATGTGAAGCTATTGCCAAAATTGGCTATGAACCACATACTGCAATTATGGATATAATTGATAACTCAGTAACAGCTAGCGCAAAAGATATCAGCGTTAACTTAATTCTTGCGGAGGGTAAAAATCTAAAATCAAGAAATGCGGTGTCAACTTATGTAATTACAGATAACGGTAATGGCATGGACTCGGATGGTATAAAAAACGCATTTTCACTTGGTTCAAATAATAGTAACTACGCACAAAATAGCTTGTCAAAGTATGGGTTGGGTTTGAAGTCAGCGGGGCTTTCTTTAGGAACATCAATTTCCATTATAAGCAAAGTCGATGGCTGCATATACGGTCCTTTCACATTTGATAGCAAGGCTATAAAAGAACAAAATAAGCTTTTCATAAATAAAAGAGAGCTTGATGATTTTTTGGGGCTAATACCTGATTTCTTTTCTGAAAGCACATCAGGAACGGTAGTGCTGGTGCAAGGATGTGAAAGTATTAACCAGGCATCGCCTAAGTTAACGACGGAGAAGTTGAAGAAGCGTCTTGGTGTAACGTACTTTTCTTTTTTAAAGAAAGATGATCCTTTGAGAATAACATTAGATATAAAACCATATGGCCAAGTTGGTAATGTAATACCTATTCAGCCAAGGGATATGTTATTCATGGATAGTCCTGATTTTAAAGAACGGTACATTCCCGATGAATATGATTATTATAGCCCAATTCTTGCCATGAAGGATAAATGGGTTCTTCAGGATGTAAAAGGAGATGATCTTCCTGTTATAGAAATAAAAGCTGTCGTTTTTCCACAGGCTAGTATGGCTGAGTCTAAATCGCCACTTCCTCAAAGTTTAAAAGATAAAATATCTACATATGAAATATCTAAAGAAAATAGTGGTTTTTTTATATACAGAAATGGCAGATTAATACGCTGGGGAGATGATTTGGATGGAATAATAACAAAGGACGATTTTAATGTAAGAATAAGGATGGATTTAGAAACTGCTCATGATGATGTTCTACATGTTGATATTACAAAGCAAAGATTAGAAGTTGATGATGAAACTCGAAACAAATTAAAGGCTATAGTTGATAAGGCTTTGATTACAGCAAAAGATATTCGAGGTTATTGCCAGAATAAATTAAAATCGACTAAAAATGAAGAGGGGTTAGGATTTACTGCAACTATAGAAAATGTTTCAGAGGATGATCCTGATTTGATTACAGGTCAGCTAAATTCTGAGATTATTAAGAGAAGAAATGACAGTGCTATAGATGGAGAAAATGCTAAACAAAAATTAGATATCACAGTAGATGATAAAATTCATCATAGCTTCAGAAAGATTATATATTCAGATAAAGTTGATTATGGGATGGTGTGGAAAGCATTTTATGATGCAACAGAAGGCGTTTTTGTAGGTATTAATAAAAATCATCCTTTCTATAAAGAATTCCTATCGAGGTACCCTGAAAATAGTACTGAACGTATCGTTTCAGAGGCCTTGATATTCTCGGTCGGGCTTGCTGAACGGAATACGCGAGATAACCTTGTAGAGGTTGAGGTGGAAATTTTTAATAAGGTTTTTAAAAAATTCCATAATAATTTAAATAATTGGTTGGCCGAATGGTCGGGTGAAAATATTAACTTGGCAGAATAATGATTAAGAGTAATGGTGTATTGGTTGGAGCAAGATATTGCTCCAATATATATTTTATTATTCACAATGGTTATTTATACATTGGTGAGACCGGAGGCCATCCTTCAATCAGATGGGGAGGGCACTTGAGTAAGGGGGGAACCCTCAGGGAGAATTTAAGGAGATTTGAGCAGGATGATATTAATGAATGCGAAGAAATTTTTTTCGCTAGTATTGCAACTAATATCATTGACTATGAAGATGAGTTAAACAGAAAGATAGCTAGAAAGGCTGTTGAGTACGAGGTTCAAAGGCATTTTTTTTTAAATACATGTGTTTTTGGGGAAGAACTTCGTGTTGTATCAACAGTCTCTAGCAATCCAGTAAGGTATCGCTTTGGTTTTGATCCTGATTCATTTTCACAAGCCATACTAAAAATGGCTGTTGAAAAATACAAAAAATGGAAAATAATGCTAGAGTGTGGAGATCTTTAAGAGGGTATTTAAGCCTCGAGATATATGAATTTTGATAAAGTCATGTATGTTCTGCTCCACCATATCTTTTTGCCTTCTGAACAATACGATTGATTCATAAATCTTATGCTCGCTACCTGCAAATGTTCTCCAGGTCATTTCAACATTACTATCCGAAGGAATATCTTCCTTCGGTGGTACTGTTGGATCGGCTA
This sequence comes from Pectobacterium quasiaquaticum, assembly GCF_014946775.2. Lineage (NCBI taxonomy): Bacteria > Pseudomonadati > Pseudomonadota > Gammaproteobacteria > Enterobacterales > Pectobacteriaceae > Pectobacterium > Pectobacterium quasiaquaticum. The sequence goes on from NZ_CP065177.1 coordinate 1,556,452, forward strand.
ATGATTTACAAAGCGCCCAGCGGCACAGAACATTCCAATTTTCTATACCAGTTTTGCGTTTAAGAGTGATAAGTTGTTGTTTCTGTTTTTCAGATAAACGAATAATATCAATGTGTTGCATGATTAAAAGTACCCTTCTTTAAAGCTGGACGTTTTGCTTTGCTCACTATGACTAATATGGAACTCACGACTTATGTATGGTTTTAGTTGTTGATAATACTCACTAATAATTTCCTCATCGGTGGATAGCAAGATTACTTGCGGACCTGCCTTGGGAAAGTAGTGATTTACCAACTTACTACGGTGTTTACCGTCTAATCTACTAAGTGGTGTATCAATAACGGTTGGTAGTTCTTTACCTGAGGCTTCAGCTAAGCCCCACAAAATGGCGATTGCTAATAGCTGCCGCTCGCCTGCTGAAAGTTTAGCTGTCTCAAGTATATTACCTGCTGCATCATAAAGTGTGATAGCAAAGCTTTCAGGGCAAATTTTTAACTGACTGATAAGCTGTGACTTGCGGCCTAGTGCATCAAATTTTTGCTTAACTAATGTCTGCAACCGATCGATATTTTCACTTATTAACAGTTCAGCAAATCTTTGCAAAGTTGTTTTTAGCTTTTTAATGTGGCGGCTTACTTGGATAGTCCTTTTTTGTTCGAAAGTATCTTTGTTTTGCTGTGCCAATAAATTGGTATAGCGCTGTGATAAAATATTATTTTTTGCAGTTGTCTGTTCAAGTAATTGTTGTTTATGCTTACACTGTGTCGTGAGGTTTTTAAGAGTTGCCTCACATTCAGCTAATTCAGTAATTAAATGTTGAACTGATTCATAATCAGGTACAGTATCCAGCTGTTGTTGTAGTAAAGCTTGTTGCTCAAGCAGTTGTTGTTGTTCTTTTTGTAAATTCTGCCGTTGTTTATCTTCCTGTGTAATTTTTTCTTCTAAACCATTAAAAATACCCATTTCCGTTTTCAAAAAACATTCGACATTAGCCAGAACCTGTTGCTCTTGCGCTTGTTCGGCTATAATTTTATTAACGTGAAAAACGGTCTGTTCAGGTGCAGCTGTGGTTTTTAGTACATTGAGGATTTTTTCGTTATAAGTACTAATTGCTTCATCCAGTATTTTTGCCTGTGTTGCCTCAGTTTCTAGACGAATTTGCATTTTAGCTTGTTCAATCAGGTCTTTCACTAATCCCAGTGGGCCTACGCCAGCAGCCAATTTAATTTGTTCGGCTTTATTTAGGCTTAGTTTAGTTTCAATAGTACCTAGCTCAAACTTGAGTTCGTCACGCTTTTCAATTAGATGGGCACCGGCATTACGTACAGCTTGACGAGCTTTGTTAACAGTAATAGTGGTGCTACTGATGTCATGTTCAATTTCAACTAGTTCTTTTTTCAAATCTAAAACTGCAGTATTACACTGACCTATTTCATTTTCGCAAGACTCTACTTTCGCAATGATGCTTTGATCAACATTGGCTGCAAGGCGTTTTTTATCCACTTGAGCAAGGTCAATTTGCAATTGCGACAGTAAATCCAGGCCTAACAGGCTCTCAATACCTGTTCTGACTAGTTCTGATGAGCGTTGTGGATGTGCCAGATTTTCAATTTTCTCACCATCAAAGAAAAATAAATCCGACAAGCTGAGTGGGATAAATTCGTTAACAAATTCATCCCAGTGCTGGCTTAGATGCTCATTTAGCTGACGATCTACATGTACCCTAATTTTATCTTTGGTATCTACGCCATTTACATACCAGCTACGTTCGATATCGTAGAGATTAATTCTATTTTCTGTTTGATGTGTAAAGGTTAAATTTAGTCTCACTTCGGCTTCTGGAGGCGAAAAACGATTTTTACAGCTTGCTAAAAATGCACTATAAGCAGTACCTGCTCGGTTAGAACATCTTGCATGTTTGCCGTACAACACCAACTGTATGGCATCAAGAAAGGTTGTTTTACCTCCACCATTTAATGCACCTAGTAAGATCACTGGCTTATGGCGCTCCACCTCGAGGTTAATCGAGTGCTCACCTTGATAAATGCCAAAATTTATAATTTGTAATTTATTAAATATCATCGCTGACAACCTCTGTTTCAATCAGCAATGAGCTATATCCCCGTTCCTTGACTGAACGGGTAATAATAGCAATCTGCTCATTAATAGATTCTTTTTCTCTTTCCGACAAGTTTGGTGAATTGTCATATTGAATTTGCAACTCGAGCCTTTTACGTTCAAGAGCAAATGATTTGGCCTCATCCAAGGATGAAAATGCCCCTTTCTCTAAGCTATCTGTTAACTCTGCAGCTAAATTAGCTCGCCGCAACTGGCTTTTGTGTCTATTAGCAATAACCATAGCAGCACGTATTTGTTGATACATGAGGCCTTCATCATCGTTATTTTCAGTGCATAAGGTTTTGAGTTTATCCAACACTGTTTTGTTCAGAATAGGGTGATGAGCTCGGCGTGAGCCGGGGTAAGGTTTCCCCATGATTTTTTGGTAAATTGCAGGAAGATTATCTTCTGCTTCTAGTTTTTCCTCCAGCCAGATACGACGTATTTCTTCTAATTCTTCTAAAGGTAATAGTTCAAGATTTTTTACTTCTACTGGTCCCATTTCCTGCACTGCTACTTGAGCTAGCAATACTTTCTCAAGTAGTTCTTCACGAAAACTCTGTACGTATGGTCCTGGAACAATATCAGCCCCATTTTTTGTTATGTGTACAGTCAACGAGCCATTCATGCGGCGGAAATCACGACGTGATTTATCTCGACGTAGTTTGCTTAATTTTTTGTCATGATCGGCATCATTCACGTCAATTTCATTGCGAAGTGCTAATAACGGATACATCCATTCTTTTTCTTCGTCATTAGCAATCATCGCTGACATGGATTTATCTTCAGACACCATAGTACAAACATAGCAACCAAATCGGCTATCACCACAGCTTTGGGTACTTTTATCGACTACGAGTGGACATTCACCACCTTCAGTTGCTCCTTGGTACATGCCCATTAAATCCTGATTTGGGAAATTCCAAGGGTTGGATACTGAGTTCAGATATATCCAAACATCATCATTAGTCCAGTCGGCAATAGGAGGATAGACCCAAACCCTATCTAGAGTACCATTTGCCGTTAGGCCATCAGCTCGACGTGTATTGGTTTCAATATTTTCATAGTGCTCCATTGTTGCCGCGCGGGTTGTGCTTTCAGCTTTGCGCGTACCTAGAACTAAAATTGCCTCGCCTCGTTTATCGACTAATTTATTGATAAAATTATTGGAAGGAGCAATTTTTAGACGATCAGTACACCAACGGAATTTATAGCGTGGAGCAGGGTAGCCTTTGCCAATGAGATTAACCCAAAACCGATCTTTGACATCAGGTGTCAGGCGATGTGGCTGAATAGGAAGATCTTGCTGTTGTTTGGCTTCGAGCATACGTTCTAATGATTTTTCAACCCACATAGCAACAATAGGATTTTCTACAAGTGTATCTGTGCTAATGACATGCACATCTTTATGACACAGACCTTCTTTTCTGAGCTCTTGCAGAGCAGACCATACAAGCTGTAAAACTGCAGTGGAGTCTTTACCTCCACTATACCCGATGACCCAAGGAATTTGATCTGATAGATATAATTTCTTGATATGGGAAATAGTGGCAGCAACAGTCGCTTTTAGGCCTTGTTTGTTAAATGCGGAGTAAGAAGGACTGTTCACTGGCAAGCTCATTTCTTTAATCCTAAAAATTTATCTTCGACTTTTTGTTGCTCAAGGTTTAATGGTAGCTGTAAATGTTGTTTTAGAGCGTTCAATGTTAGTAAAGCGGAATGTACACTATGATCCATTCGACCTTTATTAAAGCAGCGTTCCATCCATAATTTGTTTGTTCGAGCCCAATTTAAACCCTGGAATTTATTTAGTATTGCTTTCCAATTTTTATGCTCCGCAAGCAGTTCGTTGCCAAACATAGCAAAACTTTTCAGAAGAATCGCACTGAATAGCACATAATTTGCCCTGTCCGCCGGTTTGATCTGATGATTTTTTGCTTGTTGCCAGAGGGGTAAATTGCTTGCTAGCTCGTCCCAATATTCCACGGCTTTTTCTGCTTGTTGCTGCCAATTTTTTTCAGTGATATCAGGACAAAGCTCCATACAGGCTGCATGCACTGAACTATGCATAAAAAATTTAGCTGAACGCTTGCTGATACGACTCGAAAACTCAACCACACCATTAAAAAACTCGCTACCCTCTACAACATGATTAGTCAGGTTTTCTTCAGGCGTAGAGCCATACAACACTGCGATGGATCTATTGGCTGGTATAGGGTAAAGGTTCAAATCACGGAAGATTTTTTGGCGTTGTTTAAGATTTTTATCAACGAAGAAAACGACAGATATAGTTTCATCTCCCAGTGCGGGGTCTTCCTCTAACGCTTGTTGAATAGCGGCACTTCGGTGTTGACCATCAGTCAGGTAGAACTCGGCGTCTTCATCAACGACAAGATTTCCAATCTTATTGCCATGCCCTTCAGCGGCTATGGGCTCAAAGTATGTTTGCCCTTCAATACAAGCCGTGATGGCTGAAAATGTATAATCCAGCCTGTTGTTGTGGATATAACGTGCAATCTGTGGGATGCGGCTATGATTTAACACTCGTTGCGCTTTGTCACTTTCTGCCAGCATTGACTCATCTAACGTAAAAATTTTTTTAAGTCTTTTGAGAGGACACATCACAATATAGTATTCGTGCCCAGCTTGAATCCCTCGAATCGCGGGGAAACTCATTCCAGATACTATATGGTTCACTATTAACAGCCCTCAAAGTTTCACTGTGCAGATTGTGTTCGAACGAAAAAATAGCTTGTTCGTACGAACATGAGCTAGCATAGTAGCAAAACCGTTGGATGATGTCTTTAGATTTTTAGGAACAAGCAAATGACAGTTTACCTCGATTACAGTGCAACTACTCCTGTCCTTCCTGAAGTGGCTGATCTTGTCTATACAATGATGGTTGAAGAGTATGGTAATGCTGGAAGCCGCACACACGAGTATGGGGTTAATGCAAAAAGAGCTGTAGAGTTGGCTCGCCATCAGGTTGCTGCTGTAGTAAAGGCTGATAAAACTGAGGTTATCTTCACCAGCGGTGCCACGGAAAGCAACAATTTAGCTATTTTAGGTTTGCGTGAGTTTGCTGAAAACGCAGGAAAAAAACACATAATTACCAGTAAGATAGAGCATAAAGCCGTATTGGAGCCTATTGCTCACTTAGAAGCTCAAGGTTTTGATGTGACTTATCTTGATGTTACACCTAATGGACTGATTGATACTGCGCAGTTAAAAAGATCATTACGTGAAGATACGGTGCTCGTATCGATTATGCATATTAATAACGAGACTGGCGTTATTCAGCCAATTGATGAAGTGTGCCAATTATTGAGTGAGCATAATGCATACCTACATGTCGATGCGGCACAAAGTTTTGGTAAGTACCCATTCAATCTTGAAAATACACGTATTGATTTCATCAGTGTTAGCGGGCATAAGCTTTACGCACCAAAAGGTATTGGAGCATTAATTATGCGACGCCGTGGTTACCTCAAATCACCGTTAAGACCACTTTATTACGGTGGTGGGCAAGAAAAAGGGTTACGTCCAGGTACCTTAGCAACTCCATTAATAGCAGGTTTAGGATTAGCTAGTGAGTTATCAACAAAGAACGCAGATAAATGGATTAAGCATGTTTCTGTATTAAAAAATGATTTCATTGCCGCTGTTACCGAACTTGGCGCTGTGGTTAATGGGAGTAATACGTCTCCTTATGTTTTAAATTTTTCTATTCCAGGTGTCAATTCAGAGGCTGCTATGGTTCAGCTTAAAGGGATAATTGCTATTTCAAATGGCTCTGCTTGTACTTCCAACAAGTACAGTCCGTCTCATGTACTAGTGGCTATGGGACTTGATGCTGAGCAAATAGATGGGGCTATTCGAGTTTCCTTTGGAGCCCATACACAACAAATACCATATGAAGAAATTCAGAAACAGTTAGGGGCATTGCTTTGACATTATATTCTAAATAACTATTGCATAATAGCGAACCACTTGCGGGTGTGGACTGTCAGCACTAGCCTTGCGAAATGAGCAGTGAAGAATCAATGTGCTAAATTATTTATGCCGCAGCAACGGCTTATGAGGCGCACGTTGATCACCTTTACGCCATATAGACATATTGGAAATTGCGGTTCGAAGTTCCTGGACAGATGGCATACGCAACACAAACTGAAAGGGAATATATTGCGATAATGCTCGCAAAATCAGAGGGATTCAAGCTTCCTGTTGCTCTCGGAATGTTACCTCATGCCACCTTATCGACGTAGATAACCCTGTGATGTTCTGCGTCAGTGATACTTTGCATATGTGAGATTCTGGCGATGAGTAAAAAGGTGAGCAGGTCCTTTATGCCATATTTTCTGTAGATATTGTTTTTCATATTGTTGGCTGTTTTATGGGTTATCACCATTTTCTTTGCGATGGTTTTTATTGCTATTCCGTCCAGCCAATAGCCGAAGAATATTTTCTCATTCGGTGATAACGATATCGTCTTGCCTTTTATTTCTCTGAACGATGACAGGGCAGAGATCACTTTTTTAATCGTGTTCATCGATGCGTGTTTTGATAACAGCAATACCTTTTTAGCCACCATCACTGGTGCATGTTTGCGGTTGTTGAGAATAATGATGAATGTTCGGTGGTTGGCGGTAATGATGTTAGTCAATAGCACCATATCGATACCGTGTTCAATATCAACGACAGTGATGGGTACATTACCGCCATCCCTATTTCCCAGACAGGTAAACGCTGCCGTAGTGAAAGGGCAGCGGCTGAATATTTCAATGCTCATGGCGATAGTGGTTCAGTGGAAAAATAGCAAAGTGATATCTGACGACGCATCATCCCTGTAACAGCTTTAATACGTTTCCCGACTGCTGATTGGCTTGCGACAAGACGGCCATCGATGCCTGCTGTAGGATCTGGGCTTTTGTCATCGCGGAAACCTCAAGAGCATAATCCGCATCCAATATGCGTGAGCGGGCGGCAGCCGTGGCAACCTTTTCCTGCGACAGCACGGCAGTGACGGATTCAAAACGGTTCATCTGGCTGCCGTATTCGCTGCGGTAACCGTCCAGCGTTTTCAGTGCATTATCGAACGTGGTTAATGCCGCTCTGGCCTGTTGAGGTGTACCCAGAGTCACAGAGGAAAGCCCCAGCGATTGGCTATCTGCTGGCGTTGGGTTGAGGGTGACCGTTTGCAATGCATCACCGAAACTCGCTCCGACGACAAACGTCGTTTCTTTGCTGATTGGTACGGAGGGCGGCAGTGGCGGGGCAGGCTCTGTCGGTGTGGGAAGTTCATCCCAGCTTGCGCTGCTATTGAATACGCCGCTGCCAACCACAATGACAATAAGATCTTCCGTTACCTCATCAATATGAATTTTTTCCAGTCGGTTTGCTGCGCCCACATTTCCATCGTTAAAGCCCCCGGTGTTGGCATCTTCAAAGCGGTCACCATCACCACTGTAGGTGATGGTCATGCCCTGATAAGTGGTCTGCGCCCCTGTATTGATATTGTATTCCCCGGCTTGCAGCAGCGAATCTGCCGAGTAGGTGGCTCCAGGTAAAAAGCCGTTATCTTGCGTAATCACGGCGGTATTCATGGTGCTTTCATCTGTCACACCGTTTGCTGACCAGACGATATCGGCGTCTGCTCCTTCTGCGGGCGTACCGGCCAGATGCCTGCCATCTCGCGCAAAGAGCTGGATATCGTCATCAGCGCTTAGTGAGTCGATAGTGATGGTAATATTTTTTGCGCCAGCAGGAATGTAAGCCAGCGAAATAACCCCAGAGGGAAATTGATGATTGATATTGGGGACGGGAAACTTTTCAGCCAGTGGCAAGGTTTCCCCTAATTTGGCAGGCTGAGGGCCTGGTTCAGCAGGAGCCAACGGATAACGGCCAAAGATCTGTGTCGATGAGGCGATGCGGTCGATCTCTTCCCTAATCTGCTGATATTCACCGTTCAGGCTGGTCTGGTCGCTATCTGACAGCGTACCGTTTGCCGCCTGCACCGCGAGTTGCCTGCCACGTTGTAGCAGATTATTGATGGCATTAAGCCCGCTCTCAGCCGTTTGCATTAGGCTGAGGCCATCTTTCATGCCGTTAGTGATGATGCTGTTGGCATTCAGATTAGCGGTCATCCGGTTGGCAATAGCCTGACCAGCGGCATCGTCCTTCGCGCTGTTGATACGCAGACCCGATGAAAGCCGTTCAATCGCCTGGCTCAATCGAGTCGCCGATTTATCCTGTTGATTCCGTATCGTTAGATGAAGAGAGGTAATCGGAGTCATTGCACACCAGTCCTGATTTGGCAAAAATAACGAATGGTTTTTATCTGCTGATTATTGATTTACCGGATAACAGGCAATAGTCAGCCCTTCCCGATAGTGGAAATAAAAACAGATAAAACATTACGTTATGGTTATTCTCGGCAATAGCTTATCGACGGTGGCGATCAAAAGATAATCGTTTTGATAGATCGATGCGATCGTATCGATCGGCGTTACCGATCAAAAGCGCTCTGAATCAGTGTTCACGTAACGGTATGAAAATTAAGCAGGTCGGTAGTCTGCCCAGTAAGCAAAGCAGGCGAAGGAGATATATTCGCAACGGAGATTTTGAGGGGGCTGAGCATCATCTGTATAGCATTTTCCCCATAGGGTAGCTAGCCTGCTAGAGAAGTTCCCAGACTGATTGAAGATCGCTTGCGGTTCGCCATTGTGGCCGCTGGTGACAAAGTCCGTTTCCCCACAGTTATCTGTATTTTGGCGTTGCTTCACCAGCAGATCCCAGCCGCCGTGTACCCAGTGGCGTCGGTGAACCAGCCCGCCATCGCGGTGGTGCCACACTTCCGCTATCTGGTCGCCATCCCACAGGTAGCGGGTCTTCATCGGGCTGGCCGCAGCGTTTATCGATGCGTCGCCCAATTCTCGCCGCTGGGTGTGTCCACTACTCTAAGATGGTTGCGGCTATCCCAGCGGCAGTGCTACACCTGTGGGCGATAGCCCGGCTGCACCACCTGTTTGCGTATCAGCCGGCTAGATCGTATTCCAACTGTACAACCCATAGGGTATAAAACTTCAGTCAATCAGCGGAGAGTACATAATGATATTATATATCAACAGGCTACGGTTGTCGTATGAGGGGGCAGATAATAATAACCTCGGTACCTCATCGACAATTATTTGATTTTTATGAAAATAAAAATATACATTATAATAAATCAGTAAATCATATTTAACTAGTAATTGAAACGTTATGGATAACGCTGTTCCTGATATCCATTTGGATAAGACTTCATTATGTTACTTAAAACGCCATTATCATAGCTAAATAATAAAGTATGATTAGAATACCCTTCCTGAGAATGCTCTCTCTCATGAACGACTATATCTATTAACATGTCGTCATTATAGTTATAATCCGAAAAACTCGAACCAAACTTCCCATAACTTAACTCTTTCGTTACTCTCCCATTGTTGAAAACGATATCCATAACAAAAGCCAATGAGTCAACATCGTAAAAACCAATCACTCTGACAATGGAGTCAGAGTAAAAGTAAAAATCACTATACTGAACCTCCCCATTTGACCCAATTCTTTCAACCAACAGAGTATCCCCAGTAGAATTAAAACTCCAAAACTGAACATCTTTTTTATTTTTTGGAACATTATTTAGCTCCTTTCCTAATTTGAAACCAAATCTCTCCGTTTCAAAAGGCCTGATATTTAACAATCTTCCCTTGCTTATTTTTTGGTCGACTGTGTGTTTTTTTACATCAGAATAAAATTTCTCTAAAAACGCCTGTGGGGCAGTGTTTATTTTTTCAAATTCAGATTTAAGTTTATCCATCTCTTTCATTGCAACCCCTTAAAATTTAAAAGTGCCATTTGATATATCTGATGCTATTTTACTAAGCTCATCCTTGAAGTCTGATTTATTAGTGATTGATTTAAGTCTGTCAAATACATTTTGTTTATAAACTTCCGTATGTATCTTTGAGTGCGCAGGTAATGTAGTACCTACAGATGATTTTACTGCGCTTGATGACGGCAAGAATATCCCGTTGTCAACAGAGTTGATATCAATTCCCATTCGATCCATTTTTCTTCTCAACCAACGCATTCTGACATCTTTAGCATTTGACATTACTATATGGTGTGCAGAGTTCTTATAGCCGGGAGCAACTTTCCCTGCCGCTTCCATGTTTTCACGTAATTTTTTCGCATCAGCTCCGCACCCAGCCAACCCAAACGGATCAACCCAGCACATGGGATTCTGGACGTAGCCATAGTTATTCTCACCCCCCGCTATCCCTATCGGGTCCGGCGACACATAACATCCACCAGTCGGGTCGTAGTACCGAAAACGGTTATAACATAGCCCGCTTTCCGCGTCACGGTATTGCCCGGCAAAGGCTAGTCCCGGATCGAGATTTTCAGCATTATCTGTATAACGCTGGCCCCATAAGTTGGTACGCGGAGCCTGCCAGCGAAGCTCGCCTTGAGGGTTGAAGATGGCCTGCGGTTCACCATTATGGCCGCTGGTGATAAAATCCGTTTCCCAGTTCCCCTCCACAGTTTGGCGCTGCTGTACCAACAGCTCCCAGCCGTTGTGTACCCAGTGGCGGCGGCTGATAAGCCGGTTGTCGCGGTAGTGACGCACTTCGGCTATCTGGTCGCCATCCCACAGGTAGCGGAGTTCGTCCTGCGTCTGCTCGCAGCGTTTGCCAATGCGCCGCCCGAACGGGTCGTAACGGTAGAACCAGCACTCTCCTGTCGGTGTGTTCACGACCCTGAGCTGGTTACGGCTGTCCCAGCGGTAGTGCCACACCTGTGGGCGATAGCCCGGCTGCACCACCTGTTTGCGTATCAGCCTTCCGGCCTTGTCGTACTGGTAGTGGGTATTCTCCTGCTGAGTCAGGCGTCCAGCCTGCCAGTCGGTCAGCCTTGTCGTGTCCTGCGGCAGCCCGTGACGGGTGTAGCGGTATTCCTCTTCGGTGTTAACCGTGCGACCCGCGCCACCGCTCAGTACCGACAGGACCCGCCCGCTGGCATCGAGTTGATAGCCTGCTGCCTCGCGGTTGCGCCGGGTGCCGGTCAGGTTACCCGCGCCGTCATACAGGTATTCCCGCGTCTGTGCCGGTTGCAGGCGACCGTCCACCGTCTGACCGCTCCGGTCCCGCGTCAGCCAGCCCATGACATCGTATTCGCGTTGCTGCGTAAAGCCGCCTTTGCTCTGTCGAGTAGATTCACGTCCAGCAGCATCATAAGCTAGCGTCAGTTCCGCGCCGTCCGGTAACTGTATCTGGCGCAGTTCACCCGTCGCGCTATAGCAGAAGGAACTGGTCAGTGCCGCGCTGTCTTCTTCGCCTTCCCAGTACAGGCTGCGGGTCACGGTATGCGACTCTTCCTGATAGTGGCGCGTCAGTACCGTGCCGCTGTTGTGCTCTTCTACCACACGGTCGCGCTCGTCATACGCCAACTGGATATGACTGGTCGCGGACGTGACGTCAGTCAGCCGGCCTGCCGCATCGTAGCGATACTGCAGCATATCGTCTGGTGCCGTTTCTTTTATCAGTAATCCGCGCCCGTCGTACAGGAAGTGGCGGGTTTCTCCTTCGCCATTGCGAACGGTGATGCAGTGGCCGTCTTCGTCATAGCTGTAATGGGTATCGGTGCCCGCCATGTCCCGTTCGCGGATAACCCGCGCATCGCCATCCAGCCACCACTGCCACTGGTTACCGTCCGGTGCTGTGACACACACCAGTTGCTGACTTTCCTTGTCGTACTCGTACTGCCAGGTGCGACCTGCCGCATCGATACGTGACGTCAGCAAATCAAACGCGCCGTAGGTTTGTCGCCACACCGCGCCGTTGCCGTCGGTATAGTTCAGCAGGTTGTTGTGTTTGTCATACTGGCGCTGCTCTTGTTTGTCATCAGGACGCAGCAGTTGCTCCGGCAGTTTCCAGCTTGCACGACGATAACCCAGTCGATAGGTCGAGCCATCTGGGCGTGTCCAGGTAGTCAGCCTGTCCTGCTGGTCGTAGCGCAGTTGCTGAGTACGGGACTCCGCATCCGTGGCACTCAACAGGCGCTGACGGTGGTCGTAAAACAGGCTGGCCTGTACCTGACCGTTATGGTCGCTGACTTCAGTCAGCAGGCCGTAGCGATTCCACGCAAAGCGCACTTCACTGTTGTCCGGTCCGGTCAGGCTCTGCGGGTTACCCTTGCTGTCGTACTGCCAGGCCCAGTGGCGCCCGAGTGGGTCAGTAATACCGATAAGCCGCTCATGGTCGTCGTAGGTGTACTGCCATTGGTGGCCACTGCCGTCGGTGAAGGTGCTGACCAATCCGGTATCATCCAGATAGGCAAATTCCACCACCCGGCCCGCTGGGGAGATTTCCCGCAGCAGGTTGCCCACATCGTCATACTCATAGCGGGTGATATGGCCGAGCGGGGATGTCTCCCACGCCATCAGGTGCAGGTCATTGAAGCCATATTCACTGCGTTGGCCTAGCCCATCTGTCATCACCACCCGGTCGGCCAGGTACTCAAACGTCGCCGTCAGGTAGCCGTCGGCACAGGTGGTGTAGATGCACCTGCCTTGATGGTCATACTCATAACGCGCCCAGGTTTTGTCGTTGTCGTGCCAGCGAGTCAGACGATGATGGTTGTCATACTCGTAGAACAGGTGATAGGCATGAGCGGCATCTGCCTCGACCAGTCGGCCTTGTTCATCCTGACGGTATTCGGCCAGCACAGTTTTCTGACCACCGTCAATGCGCTGCACCTGGCGCAGGAACTCGCCCTGCCATATCAGCAGCAGCTCGATGCCGTCACTGTGCTGTATCTTGCGCAGGTAGCCTTTGGGGTCGCGGAGAAAGTCGATGCGGTTCTGGTGATTGTCGGTAATCGCTGACAACAGCAACTGGTCACCCTGTTTGACGGTAAAGGCACGCCAGGTCTGGCTGTCGCGGTGCCACAGGTGAAAACCGTTATGCCGTCGCAGCAGCTTGAATTCGGGGTATTCGGCGCAGTACACCACGGTGGCACCGAGCCCGAAGGTGAAATCAATGTCATAGCCCTGTGCCAGCATGATAGTGACATGGATGCCGCCCTCATCCTGACTGACGGTAGCGACCTCGCTCCAGCTATCCTGCCAGCCACGGCCTAACAACCCAACATGTGAAGAAGCCGTACGATAGGTGCGTTCGAACACCAGCGGGATGGTCTGCCCCAGCGCCAGGTCGATACGATTTTCAATCACTTCACCGCTGGCGATATATACCGGGTCTTTCTTAAAGGCTTTGGCTGCGTCTTTATATCGCGCCCGCCCCTTGTTCGCCTTAAATGCCCGGGTGGCACAACGTGTCTTTTGCGTGAAACGTTTCCCGGCCCAGAGCGCGCCAGCGCCCATCCCTTTCATCACCGCTTTGGGGCCGCGATAAAAGAGTTTCCCCAGCCCCTTAAACAGGCCTCGGGTCGGCGGCACCAGAAATTCAACAGCAATAATCAGCGCTTTCTGCCAGCCGCTGAACTCGTCCTGTATCTCCAGTACGGTAGCCTGACCGGAGCCAAAGAACACCGTCGATGCACCGTCCTTGATGGTGGCACCACACACGGTTTTATCACCAATCCGTGCAGCCGGATGACCGTTCACAAAGACGGTTTCGCTGCCCTGCGCAATCAGTTGCGGACCGTTGTGTTTGGTGCAGAGAACGACATCGACTTCAGCACGGGAAACCGGATTCCCTTCCACCGACACATTCGGTGAACCACTGTCCACTTTCCCCGCAGGCGGTGAGGCACTGTCCACCATGGCGGATACCCGACCACTGACCGCCGATATCAGGCTTCCTGCCCCCAGCACCGCCAGCCCACCGACCACGGCAATCGCCAGTCCACCGGTGACGCCCACCAGAGCAACGGCCACCGCCGCAACCGCAGCAGCAACCAGCGCCCCGGCCACCGCACCGAGCAGCGCCCCCAGAAAGCTGCTGTGTTTGATAGGCTTGCCCGGTGAGGTCGGCGGTGAGCCGCTACCGGGTGCCGGTAAATCGGGTGGCAGCGTGGGCCGATTGCCCGCATGCATCGCGCCGACACGCGCAATACGGGCCAGAATTTCATCACGCATCGCCGCCTGCCTTATCCTCCAGTGTGGCAGGTTCAGCAGCGTCAAAGGTCTCAATCACGGCCAGCAATTCAGCTTTACGGGCATCACTCAGTACGTCAGCGGCGGTAATGGTGAAGGTCAGCAACAGGTTGCCACGTACCTGCATCACCACCACCTGATGCATTTGGCCTTCCGGTGACTGCCAGGTGTATTCCAGCGCCGGGGCTGGCGCGTCCGACAGTGTCAGTTCCCAGGCCAGCACTTCTTTGTAACCGTTGAGATGGGTAGAAAATTGCTCCAGCGTTTTCTGATACACCACGTCTGGCGTCTGACCAGGTTCAGTCGGGGTGCGGTTAACCACCAGATTGGTGGTTTCATCCGGCAAGACAAAAACGTGCAGGGATTCATCGCGCCACTGCGCAGGAATGGCCAGGGTGCCTTCGTTCATCTGGTACATGTTCACGTGTCCTTGTTGTTCTTGTTATTCAGTTCAGGTCGATTTGCTGGCCGTTGATGACAATGTGGGTACCCTTGATATTGATGACCCCGTCAGCGCCGATACCAATAAACCCCTTGTCAGTGGCTATCAGGATGTCCCCCTTCTGCGACTGGATAGCGATGTTGTTTTTCACCTGCAGGCTGTCGTTGTCATCCACGACCGTGTTGCGGTTTTTGGTCACGGCGATACTCTGCTGCCCCTGGATTTCAGTGGATTGGTCTTTCACTACCGATACCGCCTGATTGCCACCGACGCTTTCGGTGTGGTCAGCGGTCACAGTCGTACTACGGTTATTCAACACCACGGTGTTCATGTCTTTCTGGGCATGGATAAACACCTCTTCCTGCCCAGCCTGGTCTTCAAAACGCAGCTCATTGAAACCCGCCCCCTTGTGCGTTGACGTACGCAGCGAGGTACGTGTCTTGTTCGCTGGCAGTGGATACGGCGAGGGATTGGTGGCGTGGAAGGTTCTGCCTGTCACGATAGGCTGGTCCGGGTCGCCTTCCAGGAAGCTGACGATCACTTCATGGCCGATACGCGGGATGGCAATCAGGCCGTACTGACCACCCGCCCAGCCCTGGCTAACGCGTACCCAACAGGAGCTCTGGTCGTCGCTGGAGCCGTAGCGGTCCCACGGGAATTGCAATTTGATGCGACCATATTCGTCACAGTAGATTTCCTCACCAGCGGGCCCCACCACGGTGGCAATCTGCGGACCATCCACCATCGGTTTGTACGGCAGGTCGGCACGCCAGGTGCTTTTGGCACTCATCACCTCGAAGCTGTTGCTGTAGGTGGTCGGTTCACCGCCACTTTCTTCTTCCAGCGCCTGCGGCTGTTGCCCGCTGTGCGTGATGGCAACCAGTTGCCAGCCACTATTCAGCGTCGGATTAGGATGTTCGGTTAAGGTAAAACTGCTGCCGGGCATCAACATGGCGGCATTGGATTCACCCGAGCCGGTCATGGCATTCGCGCGTAACGCATCCAGCCGATAGCCGGTAAAGGCCTTGCCGCTTGGGTCTTGTTTGAAGCGGCCGGGGTAGTCGAAGTGTTGATAGCTTTCGCGCTGGTGTGACAGTTCGCCGCTCATCTTGCTGTGCAGCAGGCCGTAGGCCGGGGTTTTGAAGCTGTAATCCTTGAGGGCGACTTCTGCGGTACTGACGGCTTCGGCGTAGCGGAAGCGGCGCACATAGTCACCTTCGCTCAGCCCTTGGTTGGCGAGGTTGAAGAACAATTCCGGACCTTTGCTGAGCGCCCCGGCATCATCCGCAAAGACGACGCGGTGCTTGCCTTCTTCAAACTCATGGAAGAAGTACAGCCCTTCTTCCGCTGCCAGACGAGTGACAAACGCCAAATCACTTTCACGATACTGTACACAGTATTCGCGCGGGGCGTGGTCGTGACGCAGTGCAAAGGCATAATCGGTAATGCCAGACTCTTCCAGCAACGTACCGATAATGACCTCCGGCTTTTGTGCCTGGAAGAGGCGGGCATTGGTGCGCAGCCCCAGCCGCCACAGTGCCGGGCGAACCTCTGCCTGATAGCGTGTGCGGCGAAAGCCGGTGTCGCCCTGTGCGAATGCGCTGATAATCCCGCTGACGCGCCGTTTCAGTTCCCCTTCGTACCAGACCAGCAGCTCACACGGCTGGTCGAGCACCGCGCCAAAATCGACATCCGACAAGGCACTTGCCAGATTCAGCGACAGGGCAAACGGCTGGTTAAGCGCCTCGCTGAGCTGAAAATCCACCACAGCAAAGGTCGAGGCGGGCAATGCACCGACCTTTACCGTGAACTGTAATCCTGTACTGTTTGCCACGTTTATTCCCTCGCTTCCCGTGATGAACATCGTGTTGTCTGCACTCAGGTCTGGGAGAATCAGACCTCAGGACAGTGCACGCAGAAAACCCGGGACAAGCCCGGGTAAAGAAACAGAACGATTACGCTTCGACCGGTGTACGCCAGTCGTCAGAGCCGGAGGTACCGGCAACCGTGTGTTCCCAGTCAACCTTGCGGTAGGCCAGCGACACTTCGATTAACTGGGTGTAGTCCAGTTTGGACGGGTCCTGGCAGTGCGGCATCTGGCAGTTGATGTCGACGATGGTGGCGTCGGTCAGCACAGTAGAGAAGAAGTGCTCCTGCTTCCCTTCAACCGACGTGCGGTACCATTTCAGGGTCACGGTCGGCAGCATTTCACCGGAGGCCAGGGCGTTGTACATCAGCGGAACGGCTTTGTTCAGTGCCACGGTGAATTTGAACGGTTTGTGTACACGCTGGCCGGATGGCTGACCAGACTGTGGGTCGGTCGGTACGGTGACGATGTGCTTGAATTCCTGTACCAGCATTTCATCTTCGTGGCCTTCCACATAGATGTTGCCGACAGAGTCAGAAGTGAAGGCACCTGCGGTGATGTTGCCCTGTGTCTTACCTTCGATGCTGATATAGCATGGAGTTGGCATAGTCTTGCTCCTTGTTGTTGAACGGAATGAGTTATTAAACAGAATGAATAACTTCACGTTCCGTATAGCAATCCATATGCCAACTTTTATCTATATGTTTTATAACAATATTTACTTAACTCAAATTTTCCCTAAGCAAAATTTGAGCAAGAAATTGCGCAGACCTCGCGAAAAAACGGCATCCATTGCGCAAAAAGTGATTTCCACCAGAAAGTGAGCAAGAAGTTGCGCAGAATGCGCAGTTATGCTGAAAGTTTTACTTAGCTCTGTGAGATGGTCGTCTCTTTGGAAGGTATTGGCGATGAATGGGAGGGATATCCTCATAAATTTATCAATATAAAGCAGGGTAATAATCTATCCAGTAACCAAAGCAGGCGAAGAAAACATATTCGTCAATCATTGCCCGACGTGCTGACTGAGTGCGTAGGCGGGTGCTAATCCACATCTGAATTTGTCTGTCGGTTTTATCAGCCAGTGATGTCCACTCACGATAAGACAGGCCGTTAAGTAGCTCAGACCAGCACAGTAGTGTTAACGTTTCCTGAATGCCGGGTTCATTTTCCCGATCAAATAGTCTTTGAAGGGTGTAACTCAATTCATCCAGATGCAGCCGGTCACATTCGCTGATCAGAATGCCGCCCAGCATTGGATATCGTCGAAGGTAGCGGCTGGTTTCCACTGGCAGAATGGCTCTGCTGGCAGCCTCAATACGCGATACTCTTGATTTCTGTATTAGTTTCGCGGGGACAATCAGATGCGCCTTATGCTGGTCTGGCAGTGAAACTGCCGTCAATCTCAACCGATGGAAAGTATGAATTTTTCTCGTACTGATACCCTGATGAACGGCGTGCGCAGCACTGTCGTCAAGATGGCTTTGGTACTTATCCAGCAACGTGGATAGCGTCGTGTTACATGTCATTTAGAAAGCCTCCAACATGCTGAATAACAGACAGCCAGTGTCCTCCGTGGAATCGGATAGCGATCTGTTATTCAGGGAATAATTAATTAAAAGGAGTGAACTGAAAGGTGTCGTTTCTGGTTGGAATGATGGGATACGAGCAGCGGCCCTGAATTAACTATTCCGATGACCTTCTCCCTCAGGTACATAGCCATTATCTTCAACGGCTACACTGTAGATTCCGTCTTTACACGCCGGGCAGAGTTTCTTTCCTGTATAGCGGTTTTGGCACAACACGCAATACCAGGTGTTCGGTTCAGGAAGAGCGTAGCTGGCACGGATCTTCTCCCGCAGTTTTTTAATCCTCTCTTCTTCTTTCTCTTCGGGATCCCGGTAGGCACATGCCTTCAGTTTTCTTGAATCTATACTGAACCGATCATGCTCAAACCAGGCTTCTTGATATTGAGAGCCGTTATGCAGAGTTAACGTACAACCACAGGATGCACACGTCCAGTGACCCTGGGGCAGGCGGCTAGCCTCAGTTGCATTAACAAAACGATTTTTGGCGTTGTTAGCCAGATAGCATTTTAGAAAGCGCATAAATTGATTCCATTCCTGACGATAACGAGCTTAGTGGAAGCGATTGTCCCAACGCTGTTGGCAGGAAAATGAGTCGTGTTTAGAACGTGTGGCTACTGGCGAGACTGATCGATACGTTGCTGTAACCAGGTTTCGACTTCACTTTGTAGCCAGCGGGAACAGCGGCCCAGCTTAATCGGCTTCGGGAATTCACCCAGTTGAATCAGCTTGTAAAACCATTTGTCGGTTAATCCGGTCAACTGGGTGATGAAGGTCATATCGACGAACTGGTCGTTAAGAAGGCGGTAATCAGCAGCGGTACTCATCGTTTTTCTCCTTGAATAAATGGGAGAAGGAGCCGGAAAATGGAAATTGGCGAACTCCTTCAAACGATGTACGCGTGGCGTAATTATTTATTACAGAGTGACAATTAACCCAAACACCTTGGTCGACCTCTACGAGCAGGCTTGGGTATTTCACTGACATGATAAATAACCCGTTCTTTTTTCTGGTCCTGTTTACTCAGGTAACTCAAGATATATAGCATTCTGTCTCTTCCTTCATCGTCGTCATAGGATGTCACCCATTCCCCTTTTACCCTGTAATGTTCTTTGGGTTCACACCGGTGTGCATAACCATCCCCCTCTGTCACATTCGCCCAAATATCCCTAATGTCTTCAAATATGCTCCAAACTTTACGATGCTTCTGACCATTGAGATAAAACGCGGCATGGATATGAAAACTATGCTCTTCGGTATATTCCAGCACCCAGGCATGGCCGACGAGTCCCTTTAACGAATGACACTGTTGTAATAACAGCGTGATATCACAAACGGTAGAGTGAGTATCTGCGTAATGATGGGAGTCACTCTTTTTAAGATATGAGAGGTCGACTCGTAACATAAGTAATTTTGAATAACGGTCAAAGAGTCGATTGAAGTGGTTTCGTAGATTTCGACGCAGCGTCCTATGGTGAGTATACCTGACGTTGATATCGGTAATGATTTGATTGTATCCCATGAATTAATCCCTGAATGAGTGTTTTTCATGGGATAGGATGCTGGCGTAAATTTTAAAATTTTATTAGCATAAGATAATGCACATGAAGATAGCATTCTTGGCTCTTTCTTGTACTGAGTGATAGGCATAGAGATAGTGGAATGGATAATTTTATTTACATAAATCGTCTTCTTATAAAATATTAGTATTTACCTTAATTAATCGTTCCGCCTTCAGAATAATGAATATCTGGAATGGAATATGTCCTTGGGATGCTGCGGGTTTCCCTGAGTAACTATTCTGCCTCATTCATTGTGATAGTGTTATACTTACCAAGCGTCAATATTGCTTATCGCTGTATGTCTTGGTACGTTATCTCTGTTGCCGATTCGCATCTATTGTGAATCATTCCGGTATCAGAACTATGGTCGCCTTCAATCGACTGGGTACAAAAGCCAATGGCGACGAACCATCCTGATTCCTTTCTTCGGTGTGTGACTATAACGCCTAAACTCAGGTCAGATACAGATATCTGAAGCAATATGGATATGTCATCGTATAGACAAACCTTTGGGAAACAGCCTCAACACTTAGCGTGAATTTGGCTACAATACTGATATTTTCAGTGTAAAAAACACCTTTTATATCAATAAAAAACCTATAAATTCGCCTTAAAAAACATTGAATTCATGCTTAAAAAACACCTTTTTAACAGGTAAAATCATCTGCTGAAAGGTAAGATTAAATTGGTTTTTGATAGTGATTATCATTTGCGTATGGGGTAAGGTGCGATGGCGGATATGATGGATGACCTGAGGGTATTTAAGTTGCGTCTGAAAGATACAGGGCGCAAAGTGCATCTGTTAACCTATAGAGATATTAGTCAGCTCTATAGTTTTATCTGTTTTGACGAAAATATTCGCTTTCCTGCTAAACAAAACAGAACTCCCTCAGCAGAAAATAATATTCCTTTTGACTTCTTGGATCATATTTACTATAGGCAAAGGACAAACTATGGGGATTCGAATGTAAGGGTTCGTTATGATAAAAGAAACGACTATGAGAATGATAAAAGAAACGACTATGAGATCGATGTATGCCTGACTTCTGCGCAGAAAGATTGGTTGAAAAAATCAGTAGCAGAGAAAGAGGAAACCGAAAAGTATCTTTGTGATAAATATGATGAACTTCTGAAGAAACACAAAAAAATCACACTGCTACCATTTGCGTTTTATCTTCCAGATGACTGGGTTGAAGAGCATGAAAATCATAATTCCATGAAATTCTCTCTCAATGCTATTGAAGTATCACTGGAAGAGCTAAAGAGGCGCTTTGATAAGATGATAAAAACTCTTAAGTCTCGTAGTGAATATGATCCTGCTTGCGCCTATACTCGGCTTATTTTTATAGATGAAAAATTCAGGCCTTTTTATCTGGTGAATTTTTTCTTTCATGGTGATGATATTAATAATTTCTTTGCAGAAGATATCTGGAGTGAGTGGCTGAATACCCGAGATTCAAAAAATAAAGAAAATGAACGGGCGGTGCTTTACGCTTTTGATAGCGAGCATAAACCATGTAGAGATGCTGTGAAAGGATTATATTTCAGTTGTCCTGATGAGGGCGTTATCAGCAAATATGATACAAGTGACATAGTAGACTATATAATCAACCTCAATATAATTCAGCCGAATTTGATCAAAAATAACCGTAAGGCACATGAGGATTTTTTTCGTATTCAGGCACAGAGATACAATTCTATTCCAGGTTCAAGGACAAAAACGTTCTCAGACAACTTTACCTATACACCTTCTACTAAGAAAAAAACGAAAGACAAATCAGATTAAAAATTTTTCAGTTATATATCATCCCTATGAAAATCCACCTATTTCAATTCATCAGGCCATCCATCCCGGATGGCCTTTTTCATTCTGAGGCTGATATGAAAAAATCGTCAGGTTATTCCCTGATACGCCGCCATCTGCGGCGTTATCCCCGCTCGTTACGTCATGCCCTTATGCAGGAGCTGACCCGGCTGGTTACCTATGAACCGGTGATTGGCATTATGGGCAAAACCGGCGTCGGAAAATCGAGCTTATGCAATGCGCTGTTTCGCAGCGAAGTCTGCGCAGTGAATGCTGTCGCAGCCTGTACCCGTGAGCCACAACGCATTCGCCTGCGTTTTGGGCGTCATTATCTCACGCTGGTTGATTTACCCGGAGTGGGTGAAAGTCAGCAGCGGGATGAGGAATATCGCGCACTGTATCAATCCCTGTTGCCGGAGCTGGATATGGTGCTGTGGGTATTGAAGGCGGATGACCGCGCCTATTCTGCCGAGGAGCAGTTTTATCGGGATGTGTTCGGCTCCGTGAACGGTGAGCACACGCCGATACTCTGGCTGCTCAATCAGGTCGACAAGATTGAACCGAGTGAAGAATGGCACTGGGCCTCTGCGCAGCCGTCATTCAGGCAACGGGAACATATGGCACAAAAGCAGGCGGCTCTCGGGCAACAGCTCGGTATCGTGGCAGAGAACATTTTACCGCTTTCCGTTAAAGGCCGTTATCAACTGGGAAAAATGGTAGAGGCAATGATAACCCTTCTCCCAAAGCAGGCTCGCAGTCCGGTCATTCCCCATTTACGTGCCGAGCACCAAACCGAAAGCGCGATAGAGCAGGCCCGGGCCGGATTTTCCGACACGGTAGTCAGTGCGGTGGATTGGGTCATTGATCACGCGCCGTTGCCTCAGGTGGCAAAACAGGTGCTGCATGGCGTCACCCATTCCGTTGCCAGAGTGGCAAATGCCGTGTGGTCTTTCTTCTTCGACTAACGTTTTTGCTGCTTCTCATCAGATTTCTTTATCGTCACCGATCGATTTTGTCGATCGAACCGATCGAATTGATTTGTTATACCGGCATTTCTCCCCGCTATAAAATCGATATTCCATTCTGAGACTTTTTTACTTTTATGAATCAATAACATGTTCATGTAACGCGTATGCGTCTGGAGGGCAATGATGCCGTTGTTACTGCTTTGGGTGGGACTGGCAATCGTACTGGGATACGTGGCATCCAGCAGCGGTCGTTCATTCTGGGGCTGGTTCATTTTGGGTATGGTCATCGACCCGTTACTGGCCGGATTGTTGTATTACCTGATTTGCAGAGAAAAATAATATGCGAACGCTGTTGAAGCTGTTTGGCCGCTTTATGCGCTGGTATATCACGCTGGTGATTTTTATGGCCTGCCTGCTTTTTATCATCAATACCGTTGGCGGATGGGCCGGTTTTTAACCGAGAGCCCTTCCGAAGGAAAACCACAATGAAAACACAACCTGCACTGCCATGCAGCGGAATGCTGCTGGTCTCCCTGATGGTTCTGCCCATTCTGCCTGCACAGGCAAAGCCTGCTGACAATGAGCCGCAAATTATCACCGACAGCGAAGGGCATATGGTTTGCCATCTCTGTGGACCCGACAGGAAAGACAGTTTCTTTATTTCTGACTATCCACAGGGCTATAAAAATAAAACGGATCAGTACAGCAAGTTATGGGACATGACGCGCTATACCATCCTGCTGAATGATGCCATTCCTGCTTACACCGCTAACCGGACACCCGATTTTTATTACATCGATAAATATGCCGCGTCGCCCACCGTTCACTTTATTGAGTTTGACGATGACCGCTCTGATTTATCGGCTGTAGCGAAGGTGTCGGTGACAGAAAACAAAAACAACACGCTGCTCACTGTCACCTGGAAGAATGGAGAGAAAAACCGTTTCCAGATGAATAACCAGGTTCTGGCGTATCAGGCACACATACTGAGAAACACGCAGGACCAGCTTTTCTGCCGGAATTGTGGTGACAGCGGAAAGGATGTGCTGGTTCAGGGCGCGGATACCGCCAGCCTTTATACCCGTCTGACCGATACGCCGTATTACGCCTTTCTGGCGCAAAGTGCCGGGATGGCCTGCCCGGCAGGGAACTGGTATGCCGTCAATAAAACGAACCCCACACCTGAAATCAAGGCGATTGACCTCAAGGATTGCAGTGAAATCGTGAAGGTTGACAGTACCCATGATGCCAACAACACCACGCTTAACCTCACTCACTACAACGGAAAAAAGGACACGCTGACATTCAGCCATCGTTGAGTGTTACCGCCTCTGGTCATCGGAAGACTTCGAGCCTGTCGAGTAAAGGAAAATATCATGAAAAAAGCATTTGTCGCGCTCTGTCTGGGATTGTGTTCGCTAAGCGTTTTTGCAGAAAAAGCGCCTGTCAGAGTGCAAACCCGTACTGCCTCAGGAAACTGGTATGCCGGTCCCTATTATCCAAGGATATCCGTGACAGCGTTGACAGATTCTGTCGTCGTCAAAGACATTGTGGTTAATCGGGGAAATTGCCAGCACCTTTCCGAAGAATCCTGGAAGCCCGTTCGACTCCGCTTCGGTAGCACTTTTGAAACGACGTTTAAGTCAAAAAACTGGGGAGCCGCCTGTAATGTCCTTGAAATTATTGTCGAGACCGATCAGGGCATATGGGAATTCCAGATGGAATAACGACTGACCTTATTCACGGTTCCGATGCCTCGTGTGCTTGCGCGGGGCATTGTATTTATTGTGCTCTTGTCATCCATTTTATCCTGCTTTTTCATCATCCATCGTTTAGATAAGGAACCATCATGTCATGTAATTCATTGGCAGGCAGCGTTGCGTCCAGAGAGCAGCGCATCATCCAGATGGCGCTGTGCCTGCTGGAAAAACGCGTGCGTAAAAATGCGCGACAGTTCAAAACCTCTGAGGACACCAAAAGCTGGTTGATGCTGGAACTCAGCAGTCTGGAGCGTGAAGTCTTTATGGTGCTGTATCTGGATAACCAACACCGTCTGATAGAAAAGGAAATTATCGCGCTGGGCGGCATCAACAGTACCGAAGTGCATCCGCGTGAAATCCTCAAAGCGGCACTGCGTCATAACGCCGCTGCCGTGATACTGGCGCATAACCATCCTTCCGGCTGTGCCGAGCCCAGTCAGGCTGACCGCCATATCACCGACAAGCTGAAGGAATCACTGTCACAACTCGACGTCAGAGTCCTCGATCATCTGGTTGTCGGCGGCGCTGACGTGGTGTCGTTTGCTGAACGTGGCTGGTTGTGATGACCGCATTTATTACCGCATTTTTATAAGGAAACCATCATGCCATCATCGGATACCCCGGAGTGGGGATTAAAATGTGCCATCACTCGGCGATTCGGAGCCAGACTGGTGCAGGAAGGTAACCGTCTGCACTATCTGGCAGACCGGGCCAGCATTGTCGGTACGTTTAGCAAAACAGAAGCCCAAAGTCTGGAGCGTTGTTTCCCTGAGCTAATTGAGCTGTTGGAACAGAAGCTACGCATGGGGGAACTGAATCCCCGTCAGCAGGGGGGTGTCACGTTGTATTGTAACGAATGGACCTGTGAAGCCGATACGCTGGGCAGTGTTGGCTACGTGTATATTGTTATTTATCCTTCTTCAGCGGCAACACAATAACCCGCAGCTTCTTTCCCCATTCTGAACATTTTCCTGATTTTATCGACTTAACCTGTAGAGAGTATTCCCATGCAAACATCACCTGCAATCCCGCCACGGGAGGATAACCCCTGTGCGTCACCTGTAGCCGTCTGGCAACAACTGCTGACCTACCTGCTGGAAAAGCACTACGGCCTGACGCTGAACGACACACCGTTCTGTGAGGAAAATGTCATTCAGGCGCATATCGATGCTGGCGTCACGCTGGTCAATGCCGTGAACTTTCTGGTGGAAAAATACGAACTGGTGCGTATCGATCGCGACGGTTTTAACTGGCAGGAGCAATCGCCGTTTCTTACCGCTGTTGATATTCTCCGTGCCAGACGTGCTACCGGCTTGCTCAAGGCATAAAGATTGCGAGCTGCTTTCCAGTCACATCGCACCAAACCTGTTTATCCTTCTCCCCGATGCATAATACGCCAGCCCTTACCGGCTGGCGTATTTGCTTTTATGTATGGATCACAAACTATGCAAATTGAACCCGAGGTTTTAACCGAACACACCGAGCTGATTTGCTCGACCAATATCGAACGTATCGTTACTGGACGTGATACCGCGCTGCAACAGATAGAACAGATCCTCAACCAGCTACGGGCGATCTCAACACTGACAGCGACTATTGGCGGCGGTACCGTTGAAGACTGGGCGTTAAAGCAGGGGCATCGCTATGACTGTTGGTTAACGGAAACGTCTGACAAGGCGATGCCCGCCATCACCCGCACACTGGATCGCAATATCTGGCGCGACCTGATGCTGAAATCCGGCATGCTGTCTCTGATGGATGCCGAAGCCCGCAGCCAGTGGCATAAAAATCTGGATGAGGGTGAACTACCGGCCATCAGTGAGGACAATATTCTCAGTACGTTTGAGCAACTTCACCAGAGCAAGAAAGCGGTATTCGAGCGTGGGATCATCAACGTATTCAAAGGACTATCGTGGGATTACAAAACCAATCACCCTTGTTACTTCGGCAAGAAAATCATCATCAGCAATCTGGTGACGTACAACCGTTGGGGCTTTGGTTTGAACTGGGGCTGGCGACGCGATCAACTGGCCGATCTAGAACGTATGCTGTATCTGTTGGATGGTAAACCGATCCCCGACAATCGGGGCGATGTCACCATCCGACTGATGGACCATATCCGTGATAATCCCCACAAGCAGGAATACGAGGATGAGTTCTTTAGCGTGCGTTACTTTCAGAAAGGCACCGGGCATCTCACCTTTAAACGCCCTGACTTGATCGATCAGATGAACGATATTATCGCCAAATATTATCCGGGGATGTTGGCTGCGAGGTGATTAACCAATCATGTCACACAGGTATATCCCATTGACATATCCCATCAATATTCTATGCTATCGATAGCACAAAATTTCTCCAAGGAGACTGCCATGGAAAAAACTACAGTATTTAAAAGCAATCGCAGTCAGGCGGTACGACTCCCTAAAGCCGTTGCACTGCCGGATGATGTGAAGCAGGTTGATATCGTTGCGATTGGCCGCACACGTATCATTACTCCGGCAGGCGAAAGCTGGGATAGTTGGTTTGAAGGGGAGAGCGTAACACCTGACTTTATGATCACCAGAGAGCAACCCGATGAGCAGGTCAGGGAAGATTTTTGATGCTGAAATATCTGCTTGATACCAATATCTGTATTTACACCATCAAGAACAAGCCGCAGGAAGTCAAGGAGGCTTTCTACCGTCATTACGGGCAGTTTGCTATTAGCTCCATCACGCTGATGGAATTGATTTATGGCGCAGAGAAATCGGTAAACCCAGAGAAGAATCTCGCCGTGATTGAAGGTTTTTCTGCACGTCTGGAAGTGCAAACTTATGGCTTTGACGCTGCCGTACATACGGGGCAAATTCGTGCGGAACTGGCAAGACAAGGAACACCCATCGGCCCGTATGATGCCATGTTAGCGGGTCACGCGCGGTCCGCTGGTTTGATACTGGTAACGAACAATGTGCGTGAGTTTGAGCGTGTGCCAGGATTGCGCGTAGAAAACTGGGTCGGTAGATAGGCTGACAATAGCCAGTCTTTGTAATATGCTGTCGCAGTTCAACAACTGGCGTCACTGCTAGATACCGTAGTGAACGGCAGGTTAGGGAATGAAGCAATGTGGGCTGTGGGTACAAATGCGGGTACATGCGTGTTATATTTTAAGGTAAATCCTTTAAATACAATGCTGATGGCATTTTTTTCAAGTCCCGCCCCGGCACCATTGATAAATCAATAGACGTCAACCGACGTCTATTTTTTTGCCTAAAACCCACGGTTTTACTGGCTCCCCCTTCATTCCCATACTCTCCCAATGTCAACGCAATCCGACCTACATCAACTTGCTTGTGAGTATACATCTGAGTATATATGTTGGTTCTATCTTGCTCTGTATACTCACCGTAAGCACAAATGAGGATATTGATAATCAGCTGTAGGTTCAAAGGCCGCGATAATATCATCATGGGGGGAAGCGGTGAGCGCAAGCAATCGGTTGAACCCTTCCAGTGTATTTTCAATACGCAGGAAAGATGTTCGTCCATCCGGGTGTCGAATTTTTGCATCATGATGTTTTTTAGCGATATCTAGGGCAATCAGAGTCCCCGATACACCGATGTTACTAACAAAAGTGTTCATTGATTTTCTCCACTTGTGACAGACACAGACATTACAAGTTGTAGAAAATAGCTGACTTAAACGCTAGCTGGATGCACTCAATAGGTATCATGGGCCTGAGTTCATCAGCCATGAGTTTACAGAATGGGCGAAAACACTCGGGATCCGGATTGATTATATTCAACCCAGCAAGCCACAACAAAATACGTATATCGAGCGACACAACAAAACGATCAGGTACAGTTGGGTCAGCAAACATTTATTTGATACGCTTGAAGAAGTTCAAGACTATGCCACTCAATGGCTTTGGTTTTACAATCATGAACGGCCACATAAAGCCAATGGCGGAAAACCACCATTGATGGCCGCATAGCCTCTACTTTTAACTGCGGTTAAAAATGGGGAGATTACCATGATAACGCCGTTGCCGAAAATTTTTTCCAACTTCTCAAACGTGAACGGATAAAGAAAAGGATCTACGGAACACGGGAGGAAGCCCGAAGCGATATTTTTGATTACATCGAAATGTTTTATAACAGCAGACGTCGACATGGTTCTAGCAATCAGGTGTCGCCGAATGAATATGAACAGCAGTATTATCAACGGCTCGAAAGTGTCTAGATTACCCATAGCGATTCAGTGTGATTTTTGAGCTGGTAAGAAAGGGAAGAAAAGGCTTTGGGGTCCTCTTACTGCTTATTCCTCTTGAGATATTTAAGAAGTTTTCAAAAAAATTCTTAAATGCGGGATTTTATCGCCAAATTGGACTCTACGTTAAAGTGCTACTTGTTTGTATTAATGGATGATTAAGGCTTTTGTCAGTTGAACCAATGTCTTAATGTCTATGATATTATTGGGAGGTCGATTTTACAGGACATGGACTGACAAGGCGTACCAATAATAATGAAAAATTCTTCAAAAATTATCCTCACAGCATGGCAAGATTATCTGAAATGTAGTGGTGCAGAAAGAAGTAAGATCTCAGCCAATCAGGTGCATGAAGATCACCAACTCGTACTGAGCAAAAGCAATTGTAACGATGCTCCAAATGGTATCTGCCTTCATATACCCACTGAGACGTATGAAAACTGGAAAAGGCATTTTGTCAAATATGGTAAAAAGGGTGAAATCATCTCTGTAGAGCCAGTTAATCTGCTATTTCCACTACTACGCTGTATTGAATCTGAACGTGAAAAATCGAATGTTAAATATTTGCCACTGTTCTCTTTCCCACTACCAAAATCGTTTTTTGAGCAGGAAAATCGCTCTCTACTCATACCTGTTAAAGATGGACAACTAGTAAGCGCGTTGCCTTTCGCCTTCCGTGAGATGTTTGGCATTCAGTTGGCTGAGTTAGGCGAAAATCGCCATATGATGAGTATCGTTAGTGCGCTAACTGGCCGTAAATATGATTCCTTCATTAGCGCGTTTGAAGCACTCCAAGCTTGGGTTATACAGCAATCTAACGGTAAACATAAACTAGAAAACGCATTTAACGCTCTTGTTGCACCGCAACATAACGAAGATTACAACCTGAAGCGTGATGAGGAAGACTTTAGTTGGTTGTGTAACAATAGTCAGGCTGAATTCCCGTTACTAGAGCAGTACCTCAATCGTATCCATAGTGATGATCATCCCCCTGAGATATATGAACGGGTAACGAGTGGATTGTTTGAAACGCATTATCCGCTTGGACATGGTCAGATGGAGGCCATTCAGGCAATTAATCAAGATGAGCGTCTGATTGCAGTACAAGGTGCCCCTGGTACGGGAAAAACAACGTTATTTAAATCACTGATTGCTCAGCAACTCGTCACGCGTGCGCTTGCCATTGCGGATAGGGAAGACGGTAATTTCGGTATGTTGGTGACCTCTACTGCCATTAAAGCAGTGGAAAATATTATTGATGATCTGCGAGCGGACCCACTAACCCAAAACCTTGACTGGCTGTGGTTCCAGGGTGGTTCCAAGAAGCAAGTGCAGAACGAGCTTCCTCGATTAGAAAACCTCATAAGCCGCTGGCGGCAGGAGCGCTACAATGACGAAACGCAACGACATAGTTTGGCTATTTTGCTCAAACACCGTGATGAGCTGACTCTGTGTTACAAACAGTACCTGAACCACAAAGCTATTGCTCTCCAATCCGTCGTCGATTGTGAATTGAATACAACGAAAGTCGAAAAACTTCCCGAGCGCTTTGCTGAGAAGCTAGCTGTGTTTGCTAGCTATGCGCAGCAGCAGGGAGTGAGCGCATCCATTTACCATCCTGACGATCTTACCGATTTAGCCGATCAGTTAGCGCAAAGCCTTGTGCTATTACGCGAGAAAAAAGCACGCTATCAGCAAGCAAAAAAAGTCTATCAAACGCAGCAAGCAATCTGGGCACTACCGCATAATGCAGAACAAATGCTTCGCTGGATTGATTCGCCATTACGGCCTGCGCTTGAACTTCATTACCGAGACTACCCACGTAGTGGTATTAGGTTATATCTGGCCCGCCTGTTTGAAGGAAAGTACCGCGCACGATTACAGAAAATGCACACTGCGTCACCTGCGGATTTTCAGTATTTCAACCTTACTGCACACTCTCATCAACAATTAGCTGCTTTGGCTGATTCGGGAGAAGCACTGTCACTACAGCCAGAAAATCTTGAGCTGATGAAATTGCTTTTACAGAGTGAGCCTGACGAGAAGCAAGAAAAGGTCTTGCAGGACTTGGAGAACCAAACGACTGAATTACAAGAGCTATGGAATAAAGTCGTGCATGCTCAAGAAACAATGGCTCTGCATGAACGGTATTATCCAGAAGGAAGCTGGTGCGATATTTTACGTAAACGTTTTATCAGCCAGCATCGCGAAATGTTTGAAGCTGCTATTGCTTATCTTTGGCAGGAACAGTTGAAGCGAAAAAATGAACTTGAAGAGGTGCTAACCCACTGGCAGGCACTGATCAGTGGAAGCAAGAGCGCGGGCTATTACCGTTGGCTGGATAAGCTGGATGAATTCTATTCCTTGCTGTCGTTGGTTTATCCGGTGATGGCGACGACGCTGGTATCTGCCTGGAAAATGGCAGGTTATCGTAAGCTTGATGAACTCAAGGGCCATAAACCTTGGAATCTGGCTCTTTGTGATGAAGCTGGAATGGTTTCTGTTGAGTCTCTGGTTCCATTACTGAGCCGGAGTGAGAAAGCGATGATTGTTGGTGATCCGCTGCAAATCGAACCGATTCGGAACCTATCTGAAAATTTACAAACACAACTGCGTGAGCGCCACTTTAAAGATAACAACACCTTGTATGAACGTGTTTCTCCAGCAACGGTTACGGGCTGGCACCGAGCTGCGGGCTCTCTTTCTGGCCGAGCGGATGATATCGGCAACGGTATTGTTCTTGATGAGCATCGACGGTGTCAGAAACCGATTGCCGACCTTTTTATTCGGTTGGCAGGTTACCGTGGTGTCACGGTAGAAACGGCAAAACCTGCTGAACGTATTGCCCGAGCCTTTGAGAAGTCCGGTGGTCACCATTTGATGTTTTACAGCGTAGAAGGCCAAAAAGGGAACGTCGTTAATACCAATACTGATGAAGTCGATGCGATTGAGCAACTGTTGGATAAGCTTGAAGAGGCAGGATATGACTTGACCTCGGATGTTGGCATTGTCACACCTTATTCTAATCAGAAGATATTGCTGATTAATCGTCTTGCTCAGCGTATGAACCATGGTCAGAAAACCTGCATTGGTACTGTGCATCAGTTTCAAGGGGTTGGATTTGATGTCATCATTTATAGTCCGGTGATTTTTCATCCTCTGGACGCAGCTAATTTCCAAAATGGCGCACCTAATATGCTCAACGTGGTAGTTTCTCGTGCCAGGCAGCAATTTATTGTTGTCGGTAATTACCACCGTTTGCGACAGGCAGGGGGATATCTTAAGGTTCTTGCTGATAGTGTTGCGGATGACTTTATTCTTGAACAGGGTAGTCAACATCCACAATTTTCAGGTCTGAGCGAAACACCACGCTTGCAGCGTTATTATCGTGACTGTGAACATATTGCAGCGTTCAGTGCGCTGGCCTCCCAAAGTGAAAAGGAACTGGTTGTCATTACACCATGGATAAGACGGGGGGGGAAAGAGTATCAAAGACCTGAGCTGGCACAACTAGTTGCCACTCAGCAACGTGGTGTTAAGGTAAAAATCTATTATGGCTATTATCATCAAAGTGTTGAACGAGCTGATGATAACGATGAGCTTTTAGTTGCGGAATATCGTGAGAAACTTGGAAAAGAAAATGTTGTTCGTTTAGTGGAAGGCACCCATGAAAAAATATTAATGATCGATGGCCGCTATATTATTCTTGGTAGCTGGAATTGGCTTTCACACGGTTACCATAATAGCTGTCAGCGTAGTGAAAAATTTAATAATGCCATTCGCCATGAAATAAGTGCAGAACTTGATGATTCTTCGCTGGCTAAGGAATTGCGTGAACGTCTGGGACTAAGCTGTGTCCCGTAACTATTTTTTGTACAATCAGGAGCATGATTTCACCATAAAAAGTGCTTCAATTTGGCTCGTTACGATTTTCCCGATGATGCATGGGCACTGATTTCTCCTATGCTGCCGCCTGAAAGAGGCTCTTCCCGAGGCGGGCGTCCTTACTTTGCTCACAGGCATGTCATGAATGGCATATTTTGGGTACTTTGCTCCGGCGCGCCGTGGCGGGATTTACCAGAGCGTTATGGTCAATGGAAAACCATTTACAACCGCTTTAACCGGTGGTCTAAAGCCGGAGTAATGAACAGTATTTTCAATAAATTACTCCAACTCTTGGATGAAAAAGCACTGATTGACTGGGATGTTATCGCGCTGGATGGCAGTAACGTTCGCGCCCTGAAAGCGGCGGCCGGTGCGAAAAAAAACATCCCGATGAACACGAGGACCATGGGCTGGGTCGCTCTCGCGGCGGCTTTGGCACCAAAATCCATCTGGCGACAGATGGCACAGGATTACCGCTGAGTTTTTGCCTGAGCGGTGGACAAGCCCACGAAAGCCGATATGCGGAAAGCTTGCTTAACCGAGTCGGGGTTATCCGAAAAAGCGGGAACCTGAAATCACGTCCGAAAGCAGTACTGGCGGATAAGGGTTACTCCAGTAGACGTATTCGCATTTATTTGAAAATAAAAGGAATAAAAGCGGTTATTCCGTTTAAATCGAATGAGAAGGCCAGTCAGGACGGACGTCGGCCTCTCAATACGAGTCTGTACAAAAAACGCAATGTCGTGGAGCGTTGCTTTGCGATACTCAAAGAAAATCGCCGTATCGCTACCCGTTCGGAGAAAACAGCCAGAAACTACCTGAGTATGCTAAAACTGGCGGCGATCAGGTTATTTTTGAAGCGGTTGTTAAGTTAAGGGACACACCCTAGATTAGCTAAGTAGTCTCCATTGAGAGCGGCTCCGGATGAGGCAAATCTACAGTTAAAGTAAAACATACTTTATCTGTTCGGGGGGTGTCCTCATCCGGCAGTATTGTTCTGGTAGCAACACTCGCAAAATCAGTGGGGTTCAAGCGTCTTGTTGCTCTCAGAATGTTATCTCACGCGACCTTATCGACGTAGGTAACCCTGTGATGTTCGGCATCAGCGATACGTTGCATATGTGAGATTCTGGCGATGAGTAAAAAGGTGAGCAGGTCCTTTATGCCCTATTTTCTGTAGATATTGTTTTTCATATTGTTGGCGGTTTTATGGGTTCTAACCATCTTCTTTGCGATGGTTTTTATTGCTATTCTGTCCAGTCAATAGCCAAAGAATATTTTCTCATTCGGTGATAACAATATCGTCTTGCCTTTTATTTCTCTGAACGATGACAGGGCAGAGAGTACTTTTTTAATCGTGCTTATCGGCACGTGTTTCGATAACAGTAATACCTTTTTAGCCACAATCACTGGTGCATGTTTGCGGTTGTTGAGAATAATGATGAATGTTCGGTGTTTGGCGGTAATGATGTGCGTCAATAGCGTCATGTCGATACCGTGTTCGATATCAACAATGGTTATTGACACATTGCCACTATCCCTATTTTCCAGACAGGTAAACGCCGCCGTGGTGAAAGGGCAGCGGCTGAATATCTCAATGCTCATAGCGATAGTGGTTCAGTAGAAAAATAGCAAAGTGATATCTGACGACGCATCATCTCTGTAACAGCTTTAATACGTTTCCCGACTGCTGATTGGCTTGTGACAAGATTGCCATCGATGCCTGCTGTAGGATCTGGGCTTTTGTCATCGCGGAAATCTCAAGGGCATAATCGGCATCCAATATGCGGGAACGGGCAGCAGCGGTGGCAACCTTCTCTTGTGACAGTACGGTAGTGACGGATTCGAAGCGGTTCATCTGGCTGCCGTATTCACTGCGGTAACCGTCCAGTTTTTTCAGCGCATCATCGAACGTGGCTACTGCCGCTCTGGCCTGCTCTGGCGTACCCAGCATGACAGAGGAAAGCCCCAGCGATTGGCTGTCTGCAGGCATTGGGTCGAGGGTGACCGTTTGCAATGTATCACCGAAACTCGCCCCGATGACAAACGTCGTTTCTTTGCTGATCGGCACTGCCATCCCAGGCAAAGAGCTGGATATCGTCATCGGCGCTTAATGAGTCGATGGTGATATTTTTTGCGCCAGCAGGAATGTAAGCCAGTGAAACCACACCAGAAGTGAAGGGATACTGGATATTGGCATCGGGAAATTTCTCTGCCAGCAGTATGGTGTCGCCCAGCTTGACCGGCTGAGGACCAGGCTCAGCCGTTTGCATCAGGCTGAGACCGTCTTTCATTCCGTTGGTGATAACGCTGTTGGCATTCAGATTGGCAGTCATCCGGTTGGCAATAGCCTGACCAGCGGCATCAGTACAATGATGGTTTGGCTCCGAATGAATCCGAGCGCAGATAATGGCTTGGCTACAAAGATGTGGCCAAAATTAGTTGACCGCTACAGAGCCTTCATCTAAAAATATATTTTCTACTAATTGGAGGTGTTGCCACCTTATTGTAAATAAAATAGTGTTTTTATTTTCTAATTAAATCTGGTGTTAATGTTTTTTTTATAAACGTTTTCGGAGGTGGGCGGATTATTCAATGAAAGTGTTTCTGTTACATTCTCAATGTGGTTATCCATTTTTCCTATAAGGAAATATTGATCGATTTTTTCAGGATGATACTTATTCTATAAGTGTCCGAATCTGGTTGGTTTCTTTTTTTTGTTGAATAACAGGGTGTTGAGTTTTAATGTTAGATATTTTAGGCTAATGACGATGATATCGTGCTATTTATGATTTTAGGGCGTACACTGCATATTCATACACCTATTTGGTACAATGTATGGCTACCTTTGATTTTCTTCAGATGTTTAATCGCACAACGGTGAAAGTGACTTGTCCCGTATGCAACCATATCACTGAGCAGAAAAGAAATAGATTTCGCGAAAATATTACGGTTATTTGTCCTAAGTGTGGATTGTATTTTTTGCCGAGGGGAGAGTAGAGGATGTTATTTATCTTCCATTTTCAAAGAATTATAGAATGGGCTTGATTGCCTCTAATGGAGGAACATTCCAATTGACTAAAGAAGAGCTTAAAGTGTTTTTATTCACACAGACTTGTGTGATTCTCTCTGGTGTGCTTGCCGCAAGAGAAGGCCAACCACTTATTATCCAGCAGCGTTTTAGTAAAATTTATGAAATATTGTCCGATGAGTATGATAAGTTACAATAATTAAATGATTTTTCGTTATTTTCATATCTGTATGGTGGTAACTTAAACGGAGTGCCAACCACGCAAAAATGAGTAGAGATAAAAATATGTTTAATCGCTATCGGTTTTTTTTAAGCTACGGGCATCCCAGATACTGGCTATTATGGCTTGGTCTGGGAATATTATTTCTATTGGTCCAATTACCTTATCCTATATTGGTGGTATTTGGGGGATGGTTAGGGCGCCAATCAATGCGTTTTTTAAAAAGACGGGTAGCGATTGCCAGGCGTAATTTGATGCTTTGTTTCCCTGACATCTCATCTCAACAGCTTGAGAGTAAACTCATTGATAACTTCTCCTCTCTTGGTATTGCACTGTTGGAGACTGGGATGGCATGGTTTTGGTCCGATCGGCGAATAAAAGAATGGGTTGATATTATTGGTATTACTCACTTACAAGAGGCTGATAGTAAGCGATGTGGTGTTATCGTTGTTGGTGTACATTTTATGACGCTAGAGTTGCATTTTCGTATTTTAGGCCATTGCAAATCGATGACTGTGATGTATCGTCCTCATAATAATAAAGTGTTGGAACTGGTGCAAAAATGGGGGAGATCGAGATCGGGAAATGTATTGGTTGACCGGAAAAAACTCATTTCAATGGTGCACACGTTGAAGCAAGGCGGCATTGTTTGGTTTGCACCCGATCAGGATTATGGCGTAAAAGGCAGTGTATTTGTGCCTTTTCTGGGCGTAGAACGTGCAGCTACCAGCAATGGGACGTTTATTATTGCCAAGCTGACCCGTTCTGAATTGGTGACGGCTGTCGTGATTCGTAAGGATGGTGGAAAAGGGTATCAACTTATTATTTCTCCGATCTTAGAAGAATATCCTTATGATGACAGTCTGTTAGCAGCTCATTATCTGAATAAAATGATAGAACATGAAATCATGAGGGCCCCTGAGCAGTATCTCTGGCTGCATCGGCGCTTTAAAACTCGGCCTCACGGTGAACCCTCTTTGTATATTTAATTTATTATCTTTGAATTATTTCGTTGTACGTTTTGCTTTTTCTGTTTTTTGACCGCGCCTAATGGATTAGCGTTTATCGACTATACTTCCTTACCTCTCTTTTCTTGACTCCAATTTCTCTCACCATTTGGGCAATTGACCCGTATTTTTTATTCAGTTCCTGTATCAAGTGTCGGTAATCCTGACCAATAAGGTTTGCCTGGCTTTCTGAACGTTACCTTTAAGGTGGTCAGTGCGTATTTTGCATCCAGACCAAAAGGCGATTATGAAAATATTTTCCCGCCACTTTTCCTTCTCCCGCCAAGATGTTGCTTCGCCTTGGAATGACATTCTCCCCGTCAGAGGGGATCTATTCGGCATGGAGCGCTTAGAGCAACACGGTCGCACGTTAGCCAGCGCGCAGCCTGTGACCTTATCGCCACCTGATGTGATCTCGTTACACCAGCGCTTGAATGATAATGCGAAAGTATTACTGGCCTCTTACCGAGCTAGTGCTCAAGAGCTGGATAAAGGGGGCAGTGTTGTGCCTGCTGCTGAATGGTTACTAGATAACTACCATCTGGTCGCCGCGCAAATTCGTGAAGTCCGTGAAGACTTGCCACCTCGTTACTATCGCCAGCTACCCAAACTGTTACAAGGCCCTTTTGCCGGTTATCCACGGGTATTTGGGCTGGTATGGGCCTTTATTGCTCATACTGACAGCCATGTTGACCCCATTGCTTTACGTCGCTTTATTATGGCGTATCAGGATGTTCAGCCTCTGACGATCGGTGAGCTATGGGCTGTGGCTATTACCTTGCGCATTGTGTTGATAGAAAATCTGCGACGTCTGGCTGACCAGATGACTGTCGGGCGCAAGGCTCGCGCAGATGCTGAGCGGGTTGCCAATGAACTTTTGCAATCCGGTGAGGCTGGCGCCGTTCGAGGCGATGAAATAGCAAATAGCTATCTCTCCGCTTATATTCTTTCTTCTGATAACGATGCCCCCCTGTCGGAGACGTTTGCGGCACAGTTGGTCAAGCGACTACGCGATCAGGATCCAAAGACAACGCCCGCATTAGGGTGGCTTGAACAACGGCTAAAACAGCAGGGAAGTTCAACAGAAGAAGTTGTGCAACACGCTCAGCAGCGTCTGGGCATTTCTAATGTCACTGTGCGCAATATCATTACCAGTATGCGATTAATTTCGGATATCGATTGGGCTGAGTTTTTCGAAAGCGTGAGTCTTGTTGATGCACGTCTGCGGGCGAACAGTGACTTTGCGACCATGGATTTCCCTACTCGAAATTTATACCGCAGCGCGATTGAGCAACTCGCGCGTCAGGCATCCAGCTCTGAGCTGGATATTACAGAACAAGCGCTTTTACTTGCACAACAGGTGCCAGCTTCTTCGCATTCTGACGAACTTACCGAACGTAAGCGCGAACCGGGTTACTATCTGATTGCGGAGGGAAGGCCACAGCTTGAAGAGGCGATCGGTTTTCAGCCCGCGTTTCTACTGCGATTCAATCGCTTTACCCTGAATGGTGGCATGCGCGGCTATGTTGGTGCTATCGCGTTTTTTACTGTGCTTTTACTGGCGGGGATCGGCATCGTGTTGTCTTCTCCTGCGGTGTCGAATGTCTGGCTCGTGGTAATGGGGCTGATCTGTATCATTCCCTGCTCTGACGTCGCGACCACCTGGGTTAATCGGTTGGTCACCTGGCTATTTGGTGCAGCACCGTTAGCTGGGCTGGAGTTGTTGCAAGGCGTGCCCAGCCATTGCCGGACATTAGTCGTGGTGCCAACGCTGTTGTCCCGCGAGCAAGATCTGTTACAGCAGGTCGAACAGCTTGAAGTTCACTACCTATCTGGTGGGCAGGGCGATATCACCTTTGCATTGTTGACTGATGGTGTGGATGCCGAAACGGAACACCTTGCAGGCGATCAACCCATGTTGACGCAGGCATTACTTGCCATACAACAGCTCAATGAACGTTATGGAAAAGGGCCTGCGGGTGACCGATTTTTGTTATTGCATCGTCGACGGGTCTTTAATGCTTCGGAAAACGTGTGGATGGGCTGGGAGCGTAAGCGCGGGAAATTGCATGAGCTTAACCGGTTATTACGTGGCGCGACGGATACCCACTTTATTTCGGTAGACGGTCATCACATTCATGTTCCTGCTGATGTTCGCTACGTGATCACGCTGGATGCGGATACGCGCTTGCCGCGGGATACGGCCTTAAAACTGATTGGCAAAATGGCTCATCCTCTCAACCAACCGCGCTGGGATCGGCACGGGGAACATATTGTGGCGGGATATGCCATCTTACAGCCTCGCATTACGCCATCTCTGCCTGCCGGGCATGAAACTTCCTTATATCAGCGGATTTTCTCGGCACCGGGGGGCATTAATCCTTATGAAGCGGCGATCTCCGATGTCTATCAGGATTTGTTTGGCGAAGGGTCCTATACCGGTAAAGGTATCTATGATGTCGATGCGTTTGAACGCGCGCTCAAAGACCGTATTCCTGAAAATAGCCTGCTCAGTCACGATCTCTTTGAGGGCATTTATGCCCGTGCGGGGCTGGCTTCTGATGTTGAATTAATCGAAACCTTTCCCTCTCGCTATGACGTTATCGTCAAACGACAACATCGCTGGACGCGCGGTGACTGGCAGTTGCTGCCATGGATTCTGGGGCGGATGCCGTCAGTGTCAGGTACGACGGTGCATTTACCCGCAGTGGGGCGCTGGAAAATGATTGATAACTTACGCCGATCGTTGCTCGCTCCAAGCCTTCTATTGATGCTGATTGGATGTGCGGTGCTACCGCCTGATATGGCATGGAAGGGCATCGCTATCGTCCTGCTGGTCTTGGCGTTTCCCTCCTGCCTGCCTGCGTTATGGGATGTTATCGCACGCGGTGTGCGTGGCATAACCCGACAACAGTCGCTGAGTCAAAGCCAGCCTATCCGGCATTTATTGCGCGACCTTAAGCTAGCTTTTATGCAGGTCGTGCTCTCTTTTGTCTTTCTTGCCGATCATAGCTGGCAAGCGCTCGATGCACTCATTCGCACGTTGATACGGCTAACGATTACCCGCCAGCATTTACTTGAATGGACGACGGCAGCGCAGTCGGGTCGCTGTCCCCGCCTGACGCTGGTGGGCTTTTATCGTCAAATGCTGGGCGGGGTGTTACTCGGTGTGGCGGCGGTGGGAGGCGGGTGGTTAATGACTCCGCAGAATTGGCCACTTTGGCTATCGCTTGGCATTGTGTGGCTTGCTGCGCCAGCTCTCGCACTGCAAGTGAGTCGCGAGCGCTCAATGTCACGTCAGGAAAACATTAGTGAGGCAGATAAACAGGCGCTGCGATTGACCGCCCGACGTACCTGGCGCTTTTTTGAAACCTTTGTTACTGAAGGTGAAAACAGTTTGCCACCAGATAATTTCCAGGAGCAACCGAAACCGGTTGTGGCTCACCGGACTTCCCCAACCAATATCGGTCTGTATTTACTGTCTACCGTCGCAGCGCGCGATTTTGGTTGGATTGGCCTGACTGAGGTGGTTGAACGGCTCAATGCGACACTGAGCACCATGGATCGATTATCGCGTTTTCGCGGTCATTTTTTTAACTGGTATGACACGCGGGATTTACAAACGCTGCAACCGGCTTATGTGTCCTCGGTGGATAGTGGCAATTTGGCTGGGCATTTGATCGTTCTGGCGAATGCCTGCGAGCTTTGGCGGGAAGAAAATGTGTTGTCGGATTATCGGGAATCTTTGGCTGACCACCTGCAGTTGATCCGTACATCACTACTGCTTCATCAAGCAACGAAGAATGAATCCGTCTTGCTCCGGTTGTTAGATAAAATCGACAGTTTGCGAAATAGCCATTTGCCACCGGAACGCCTGTTACCGGAAATAATATTGCAATTGGATCAATTGCTACAGCGGACGCAAACGCGGTTAACACCAGCCAATGAAGATGACGTTGCAGAATCCATTTTCTGGATTAATGCGACGCAATCGATGCTGATCGCCCATGAGCGTGAGCAGCACGGTTCTGTGACAGAGTCTGAATCCCTGATGGAAAGCCTGCGTGTAGTGGCTGAACGTTCACGCAAGATGGCGATAGAGATGGATTTCGCCTTTCTTGTCGATCCTGAACGCAAATTGCTATCAATTGGCTATTTGATGCCAGAAAACCAATTGGATGTGAGCTGTTACGACTTGTTGGCTTCCGAGGCCAGATTAGCCAGCCTGTTTGCGATTGCCAAAGGGGATGTGAGTACGCGTCACTGGTTCCGTTTGGGGCGTTCGGCTGTGCGTACTGCTTACGGGTCGGCGCTGATGTCATGGTCGGGTTCGATGTTTGAATATTTAATGCCATCGCTGGTCATGCGTGCTCCTATGGGGAGTTTATTAGAACAAACCACACGGTCGGTTGTGGCACAACAGCAGGTTTATGGTCGAGCGTTATCCGTGCCATGGGGGATTTCCGAATCGGCCTACAATGCACGGGATATAGATTTTACCTATCAGTATTCAAATTTTGGCGTTCCTGGCTTAGGTTTAAAGCGTGGGCTGGCAGACAATCTGGTTGTCGCACCTTATGCTACTGGCTTGGCAACCATGGTGGACCCGCTTGCTGCCTGCCGAAACTATGCGCGTTTGGCTGATATGGGGGCGTCGGGCCGCTATGGCTTCTATGAGGCGCTTGATTTCACGCCGTCTCGTCTGCCGGATAACAAAAAAGTGGCTATCGTTTACAGCTTTATGTCGCACCACCAGGGGATGACGCTGATCGCGATCGCCAATACTTTGCATGACGGTAATATGCGCCGTCGTTTCCACCGCGAACCAATGATTCAATCCTGTGAGCTGCTGTTACAGGAAAGTTTGCCGACGCAGGTGGCGCTTGCTGAGCCTCAGGTTGAAGAGGCGAAGGCCAGCGGAGGTGAAAGCCGCAATGAGGCGGCGATGTTGCGGCGATTCTCTGCATCGCCAACGGGGGCGCCGATGACACATCTGCTCTCTAATGGCCGCTATGCGGTGATGCTTACCACAACGGGTTCCGGCTATAGCCACTGGCGTGAATTAGCCATTACTCGCTGGCGTGAAGACACCACTCAGGATAACTGGGGGAGTTTTGTGTTGCTGCGTGATATACGCAGCAACAGAATTTGGTCCGCCGGTGAACAACGTCAGCTAAGTGAGTCCGTGGGCCATGTCCCCGAATCTCCTGGCGTTATCGGTAATGTGGTGGGGGAACCAAGGCATCGTTATGAGGTGATTTTCGGTGAAGATCACGCATCGTTTATCCGCCATGAGCGTTCTTTGACCACCACGCTTGATGTGTTGGTGTCGGGGGAAAGCGATGGGGAAGTTCGCCGAGTCACATTGACAAACAGTGGACGCCGCCAGCGTGATATCGAACTGACATCCTACGCGGAAATGGTGTTGGCGCCGCCCAGTGCCGACACGGCACATACTGCATTTTCCCGCATGTTTGTACAAACTGACTATCTGGAGGCATTCTCCGCCCTGATTGCGACCCGACGCCCACGAACGCCGGATGACCCTCCCGTCTGGGCCGCGCATTTTGTCGTGCTGGAAGGGGCCACTGGCAGCAAGATGCAGTATGAATCAGACCGAGCGCGTTTTATTGGCAAGGGTAAATCAGTGATGACAGCTGATGCCATTCTGGGTCATCAGGTCTTGTCGAATACCACCGGTACGGTACTTGATCCTATTTTCTCACTTCGTCAAGAGGTACGAATTCCTGCCGGTAAAACGGTGAGAGTGGCATTTTGGACCGTGGTGGCGGCTTCCCGCGAAGCGTTAATTGATGTGATTGATAAGCACCACGATCGCAGCGCCTATGAGCGGGATAAAACGTTTGCCTGGACGCAGGCTCAGGTGCAGTTGCGCCATCTCGGCGTGAAATCTGAGGAAGCGGCAGATTTTCAGCGCCTAGCCGCGCCAATCATTTATGCCGATCCTCGTTTTCGTGCGCCGTCTGAATCTATTGTGAAGGGCGCAGGGAAACAATCCGATCTGTGGCCACTGTCTATTTCTGGTGACCTACCGATCGTGTTGCTGCGTATTGATGATCTTGACGATATGGCGCAGGTACATCAGCTATTAAGGGCCCATGAATACTGGCGAATGAAGCTATTGAATGTCGATCTGGTGATCGTTAACGAGCGTTCCTCATCCTATATTCAGGATTTGCAGATAGCGATTGAAACGGCCATTCGTAGCAGCCAATCAAGAGCCCGCCTTGGCGGAGAATCAACGCGAGGGGAGGTTTTTGCGCTACGTGCTGATTTAATGTCAGTAGAAGCAAGAGCGCTGTTGCTATCAATCGCCCGCGTCTCGCTGATTGCACGTCGTGGGCCGATTTCCCATCAGTTGGCGCTCATTTCGTATCCCGATAAGGAAACTAGGCCGATAATCCTCATCCCGCCAAAATCCGAGCCTGATAACACTTCCCGTCCTGAAGGGCTGGCATTCTTTAATGGAATTGGCGGTTTTGATCGGCAAGGCCGGGAATATGTCACGGTGCTGGATACTGAGCACACTACGCCAGCACCGTGGATTAATGTGATCGCCAATCCAACGTTTGGTTTTCAGGTTTCGGCGCAGGGAAGTGGCTACAGTTGGGCAGAAAATAGCCGTGAA
This sequence comes from Pectobacterium quasiaquaticum, assembly GCF_014946775.2. Lineage (NCBI taxonomy): Bacteria > Pseudomonadati > Pseudomonadota > Gammaproteobacteria > Enterobacterales > Pectobacteriaceae > Pectobacterium > Pectobacterium quasiaquaticum. The sequence goes on from NZ_CP065177.1 coordinate 1,599,753, forward strand.
AATCAATTAACACCTTGGAGCAATGACGCGGTGATTGACCCTAGCGGTGAGGCACTTTATCTCCGCGATGAGATGAGTGGTGCACTGTGGACCCCTACGGCATGGCCGATTAATGACGGCGGATGTTATGTTGCACGCCACGGTTTTGGCTATAGCCGTTTTACCCATGCTGCCAATAATATCGAGTCGATGCTATTGCAGTATGTCCCTTTGAGTGACGCGATAAAAATCTCGCGTTTGCGATTGCGTAATACTTCTATGCATACGCGGCAACTGACGATTACCGCTTATGCAGAATGGGTGCTGGGTACATCACGTAGCGCCAGCGCGCCTTATCTGTTAAGCCATGTGGATTCACAAACGGGTGCAGTGTTGGTTCAGAATCCGTGGTCTGGTAGTTTTCCCGGACGGTTTGGATTTTCTGATCTGGCGGGTAGCCAGCAGTCGCTGACGGCAGACAGAACGGAGTTTCTCGGGCGTAACGGGCATATGCACGCGCCTTTAGCGTTGGTAAACCAAAGCCCATTGTCGGGGAATACTGCTGCGGGGTTTGACCCATGTTGTTCGTTACAGACGGCGGTGACGATTGCGCCCGGCGAGGAGGTTGAGATTGTCTGGTTCATCGGGCAGGCGGCGTCTGTTGAACAGGTCAGAAAGCTGGTGGAGAAATATCGGCAGATCGATCTGGATGCAGTTTTGCATGACGTGGAAGCGTATTGGGAATCGGTAACTGGGGCGATCCGCGTTAAAACACCCGATAGCGCCATGGATATCATGCTTAACGGGTGGCTGCTTTATCAAACACTGTCTTCCCGTATTCAGGCGCGTTGTGGTTTTTATCAGGCCAGCGGCGCATATGGTTTCCGCGACCAGTTACAGGACGGCATGGCCTTAACCTTTTCCCGACCGGAGGAGACGCGCCAGCATCTATTACGTGCGGCGGGACGGCAATTTACCGAAGGTGATGTGCAGCACTGGTGGCTACCGCATTCGGGAGCTGGGGTGAGAACACGGATTTCCGACGATCGTGTTTGGCTGGCGTTTGCCACGGCGAATTATATTCAGGTTAGCCAGGATTATGACGTGCTGACTGAACAGATCGGTTTTCTGGAGGGGCCGCTTGTCGCCGAAGGGGAGCATGATGCGTTCTTCCAGCCGATGCCGTCGGCTGATACGGCGACGCTATTTGAGCACTGTGCGCGCGGTCTGGATCAATGCTTACAGTTGACCGGACAGAACGGCTTGCCACTTATCGGTGGTGGTGACTGGAATGATGGTATGAACCGCGTTGGTGAGAAGGGTAAAGGTGAGAGCGTGTGGCTCGGATGGCTGTTGATTTATACCATCGCGCGCTTCGCGCCGTTGGCTGAACGGTATGATACTACTCGTGCGGCCCGCTGGCGCGATCATGCCGAGTCTGTCAGGGAGGCTATTGAGCGTACAGCCTGGGATGGTGCCTGGTATCGTCGGGCAACGTTTGATGACGGGACATGGCTGGGTAGTCGTAGCAATGATGAATGTGCCATTGACTCTATTGCCCAATCATGGGCAGTGCTTTCCGGTGCTGCTGATGCAGAAAGGGCGGCGACGGCCATGGCCTCACTGGAGCAGCATCTGATTCGTCAGGATGACGGGCTGGCGCTGCTGTTTACGCCGCCGTTTGATCGTGCCGAGCGCGATCCGGGTTATATCAAAGGATACCCACCGGGGTTACGTGAAAATGGTGGTCAATACACGCATGCCGCGATGTGGTCGGTGCTAGCGTTTGCCCAATTAGGACAGGGGAATAAGGCAAGGGATCTTTTTGCTTTACTTAATCCGATTAACCATGGCTCGACGCCGCAACAAATCGCCCGCTACCGTGTTGAACCTTATGTTATCGCCGCAGACGTTTATTCGGTGGCACCACATTCGGGACGGGGGGGCTGGACGTGGTATACCGGCTCGGCAGGGTGGATGTATCGGGCGGGCATTGAAGGGATATTAGGGATCCGCCGTGAAGGAAACGAGTTGATGCTGTCACCTTGTATTCCCGATGATTGGCCCGGCTTTGAGGCTCAGGTGGCCGTAGGTGAGAGCCGTTATTGTATCCAGGTCGTGAACGACCGCCATCAGTGCCAAGGGATATCAAAGGTAATACTGGATGGCAGGGATATGCTATTCAGTGCGGAGAAGAAACAGATCGGGATTGTGTTAGAGAAAGGAGAACACCATCTGGAATTGTTCTTATAATATAAAGAGTTATATTTTTGATTAACCGACATCGCTGCGCGATCATCCATTTCTGATTATGAGCCAATGAGTGTTGTAGCGGTTGCGGAGCGCATGTCCTACCGATCGTGATATATTTAATGTACATTAAAATCAAGTAATTAGCGGTAATTTTTGGCGATAGCTGACAGATGACGTAGCAAGTTGATGTGGCGAAAAATCACTCTCTTAATCGCAGTTAAGGGACGGCGACGAGTGGCGAAACGGTTGTCGCTAAATTTTATCTATCTGTTTTTTCGACATAAGAATTTATCTTTTATTACGCCATCAAAGAAACGACCTTTAGAGACGACAGCGTCAGAAATAAATTTTTTATAGATAGATTCAGGCACGCCAACATATTGATAGATATCTTTGTTATGAAACGCTATCTCAAGGGTGTGCGTCTTTGGGTCATACCCAATGGAATCAATTCGTGATGATGAAATCTGCTGCCGCTGCAATGTCTGTTCCTCCCCAGTGTAAAATAAGATCAAAGTATAAAAAGGTTTACTGCATGACGCATTGTCGACGATCATGCTTATTTATTGAATATGTATCAAATTTCTGGCGGGTTGGTTAGTAAAATCGTTAGTTTATCGCCGGTCAAGATCACCTGAATAATTGAATAATTGATATGTAGTGACAGAGAGGGGCAATATGGCGTTGTTAAAAAAATAAAATTAATCATTTCATACAGCTACTATTCCTACCGTAGTTTTAAATGATGATGCTGTTTTTTGATGTTAGAAGCTATTTTGAGATAAATTTATGAAAGTTAATGATCTGGTTACGGTTAAAACCGATGGAAAGACGCGGCGTGAAGGGACGATTCTTGCTGTAGAAACGTTTCAGGAAGGGGTAATGTATTTAGTTGCATTGAAGGATTACCCATCTGGTATCTGGTTTTTCAATGAGATGGATAGCAAAGACGGTACGTTTGTTGAACCAAAGATATTGCCAGAAAAAGAGTAAATGGGATGATGCCAATATGCGAGCATTGTCCGAGTGAACAATGCTCGCAGTGATGTTGGTATCCAGTATTAGAACGTTTCCCAGTTACCGTTTTCCGTGTTGGCCTGACGGGGAAGGGCGAGTGATGAACGGTCCTTGGCAGCCAATGCGTTCGGCCGAGCCGGTGCGGAATGACCGCCTGATAAATGGCTGGACAGCTTAAATGTTGCAACCGCACGGGTAAGCAATGCTGCTTGCTCTTCGAGTGATGCCGCTGCGGCACTGGCTTCCTGAACGAGCGAAGCATTTTGCTGTGTCACGCTGTCCATTTCAGATATCGCCTGACCGACCTGAGTAATCCCTCGACTTTGCTCGTCAGAAGCAGATGCAATCTCACCCATGATGTCGGTGACGTTAGTGACGGCATCGACGATCTCTTTCATGGTTTGACCCGCGTTATCAACCAGAACAGAACCACTGCTGACCAGATTTACCGATTCAGAAATCAGCGTTTCTATCTCTTTTGCTGCTTGCGCACTGCGCTGTGCGAGGCTGCGAACTTCACTTGCTACGACGGCGAAACCGCGACCTTGCTCTCCCGCTCTGGCTGCTTCAACCGCCGCATTGAGTGCGAGAATATTCGTTTGGAAAGCAATGCTGTTAATAACGCTGGTAATCTCAGATATTTTCTTTGAGCTGCCTGAAATACTGTTCATCGTGTTCACAACGTTTGCAACGATTTCACCGCCTTGCTTGGCTTTTCCTGAGGCATTTGCGGCGAGCTGGCTAGCATGATGCGCATTTTCTGAGTTTTGCTTCACGGTTGCGGTTAATTGCTCCATGCTTGCCGCCGTCTGTTCAAGCGCTGCGGCTTGCTGTTCTGTTCGCGAGGAAAGGTCGGTGTTACCGGATGAGATCTCCGTCGAACCTTGGTAAATAGAGTCTGCGCTTTCCCGAACGGTGGTGACAGTTGTGACCAGAGAAGACTGCATTTGTTGAACGTTTCTGGCTAGCGTGCCAATTTCATTTCTGCCATAACGGTCCGACATTTGAGTCAAATCGCCCTGCGCAATGCGCTGAATTCTCATGACCAATTGATTTATCGGTTTGATGAGGATCCCGCGCAACAGGAAGAATGTCAGAAGCGTTAAAATGGTGGCCAGCGCAAAGCTGCCGCCCATTAACGAATATCCAAGCAGTGCATTTTTATGCGCGGTTTCGTTTAAATCTTTCGCTCTTTGTGTGCGGTAAGCGACAGCTTCTAGCAAAAATTTGTTATAGGCCAAATCCAAAACCCGGGTTTCTTCTGATTCGAGAGTGATAACCTCTTCAAACAGGCCTTGTTTTGCCGCAGTGAGCATCAGCATAAGACCTTGGTTGACGTACGCGTCATAGGACTTACGCAGATCGCCATCCAACGCCATATCCTGAGGTGTTTTAACCGAACGTTGTTCATAGACAAGGAAGGCTTTTTTCGACTGTTCCAGACGCTGCTCAGCCTGTTTCAGGTTGTCATTGAAGACCTGAGAATCACCAATACGCGCAGCCGCTGCCGCTTGAATTAGCAGCAGACGTGCGGTGCGAAGGTGGTTGGAACTGTTTGAGATCCCCATTCGGGTATCGATTTCTTGTGTGACGTCGTCTAATGACTGATTGCTGCTTTGTAGAAAATAGCTGGATGTGCCAATAGATGCTGCAAATAACAGCATGATACCACCCAGAATAATGATGAATAAGGGTACTAGCCGTAAATTGCTCAGCATGCCTGCCTCTGCGTGCTGCTCAGACCTTGACGTTATTTTCATATCCATGCGCTCATTCTCAGGAGTTTATGATTTACCATGCCACGCGCTGCGGCATTGGCGTTTAGGTTTTAGTGTCTACATTAATGACAATTCATTAGCTAAACAACCAATGTAAAAGATAATCGGCCCATATTGGGAAACCTTAATCAAATTCTATGCGATCCCGATCACGTTTTTAACGCTTTAAAAAGAAAACAGAAATACGTGATGAGAAATCATACGGATTGTATAATAAAAATAAAGAGTCTGCCTCCTAACTTTATTTGTCTGAGGTTCAACGCTATTATGGAAAATCTATCTTCGGAGGGATTTTTTTTGGAAAAGCGTACGCATTTTTTTTCGGATAAAAAAATTGTTTTTTTTATCGCCACATTATGCTGTTTGCTCTGGGGAAGTGCTTATCCGGCAATTAAAAATGGCTACGAGCTGTTTCACATTGCAGATAATGATGTTCCTGGGAAGCTCGTTTTTGCAGGCTACCGGTTCGCGTTCGCTGGGCTGTTGCTCTTGGTGCTTGCTGTGTTAAGCGGACGCGCCATCGGGCGCTTTCAGCGTGGGCAGTTAGTGCAGTTAACTACCCTTGGAATATTCCAAACATCGCTGCAATATGTTTTTTTCTATATCGGTCTGGCTTATACCACCGGTGTTAAAGGTTCGATCATGAATGCAACCAGTACTTTTTTTAGTGTACTGCTAGCTCATTATCTATACCAAAATGATAAATTAAATGTCAATAAACTAATTGGTTGTATATTAGGCTTCGCTGGTGTCATGGCCGTTAATATCAACAGTAACGGAATGAACATTGGTTTTACGCTGTTAGGTGATGGGTTCGTTGTTATTGCTGCATTTATTTTGTCTGCATCGACTATATATGGTAAGCGGATATCACAAACGATGGATCCAACGGTGATGACCGGTTATCAACTGGCTATTGGCGGAATTATTTTAACCATGTCAGGATACTGTACCGGCGGGACACTCATGATACCTGATTGGGAAGCTGTACTGATGCTAGGTTACCTTATTTTGCTTTCTTCAGTCGCTTTTTCGTTATGGAGTCAATTGTTGAAATATAATCGGGTCGGTATGGTCGCACCATTTAATTTCCTTATCCCTGTTTCTGGTACGCTGTTGTCAGCACTGTTTCTTGATGAAAGCATTCTGGAGTGGAAATATTTCTTTGCACTTGTCTTGGTATGCTCAGGTATTTGGCTGGTTAACCGAATCGTGAAAAGCGATCGTAAAATTCCTCTGTGATCCAACTCATCTATCGTACTGAAGGCACTGTTTGTAGTGTGATGCTTGAGCTCGTTGAAACCGAAAACCACTTCATACTGCAGTGCCTACATTTACCCCCCAAAAATCACTAATTTCTTTAATATCAATACAGTAATGTTTAACCACCTTTTTGCAGCGAGAGCGATATGCTTTGTTGTCGTTGCAACTGATTTCTGGCAGAGGATAGATAAATGTTGCTCTATAACATGAGGTTAAGAGTTTTTTGGGTAAAAAGTGTAAGTTTTTCGTGAAAGGTATAAACTTACATAACGGCATGTGTTTGGGATATGATGGATTTTCTATATATCTATCATTTATATAGCAACCAAATTGTTTCTTTTTTATTATTTTTAATGCTCTTCTTTGTAACGTTTTGTGTGCGTTTTTGGCGTAAAAATAAGCATAAAAGTGATCTGACCAGACAGCGTTTAGCTCATAGCGCTTTCATTTGCGTGATCTGTATCACATAATGGCCAAATTCATTCTTCAGTCGCGTTGTATGTGCTATGGATTAGGCGGTACAGTTGCGCTGTTTTAGGATTAATCCTATGCTTTAGTTGAAGCAAGTCTTCAGGGTGGAACAAGAAAGCAACGCATGAACGGATTCGCAGCGTGATGCGTAAAGTTGGCAAGTAACCATTGCCCGAATAAGAAATGATAAAACAGTAGCTCGCAGTATCTGGCACCGATAGTTTTTTATGCCATCAATGGAGAGTGATTTTCGAACTGGGCGATATGGTCTATCACTTAACTTATGTTTTAAACATAGCCTGTCGGGATGGGAAATATGGGTACCTCTGAATTACTCAAACACATTTATGACATTAATCTGTCTTATTTGTTACTAGCACAACGTTTAATTAATGATGAAAAAGCTTCTGCTATGTTTCGTCTTGGTATCAATGACGAGATGGCAGATATCTTGATGCAACTAACTTTACCGCAGATGGTGAAATTGGCAGAAACTAATCAATTGATATGCCATTTTCGTTTTAACGATCACAATACAATCAAAGTCTTGACTCAGGAATCACGTGTGGATGATTTACAACAAATTCATACGGGGATTTTGTTGTCGAGTAACTTATTACAACAGTTAACTTCGAAAGAAGAAAACCTGCCTAAGAAAAGGGCATAAGTAATGGCGGAGAAAAGTATTGTTCAGGAGGCGAAAGACATCCAATTGGCGATGGAACTCATTTCGCTCGGTGCTCGGTTACAGATGCTGGAAAGTGAAACTCAGTTAAGCCGCGGACGTCTGATTAAACTGTACAAAGAACTTAGAGGAAGTCCGCCGCCAAAGGGAATGCTACCTTTTTCAACGGATTGGTTTATGACTTGGGAACAGAATATTCACTCATCAATGTTCTACAACGCTTACAGCTTTTTAATCAAGAGTGGGCAGTGCAGCGGTGTTGAAGCGGTTATTAAATCTTATCGGCTTTACCTGGAACAGTGTGCGCCGCAGAGCGATTCTCCACTGTTGGCATTGACGCGGGCTTGGACGTTAGTCCGTTTTGTTGACAGCGGTATGCTGCAACTATCGTCATGCAATTGTTGCAAAGGGATGTTCATTACTCACGCTCACCAACCTAAAAACAGTTTTGTTTGTAGTTTGTGCCAACCCCCTTCCAGAGCGGTAAAAAGGCGTAAACTTTCGCAAAATCTTGCCGATATAATACCTCAACTGCTGGATGAACAGGTAAAACACGCAGTCTGAGCCTGTAGCGATTTGTGAATCTATCATTGTTGATTGTGAAAGCGGTGATAGATTTTTTCCTCTAGAATGTCTTAGCTACGGCTCCGCAGTTTTATCTCTCTTTCCGCCCACCTTTTTATTATAAGGATTTCTTGTGCTGGTTATATTGGGTTATATCGTCATTGTGGCCTCGGTACTCGGCGGTTATCTCATGGTCGGTGGGGCCTTGGGAGCGCTTTATCAACCTTCTGAGCTGCTGATTATCGGCGGTGCTGCGGTAGGCGCTTTCATTGTTGGTAATAATGGAAAGGCGATAAAAGCAACACTACGTGCGCTACCTCTTCTGGTCAAAGGCTCTAAGTATAATAAAGCATTGTATATGGACCTCATGGCGTTACTCTTCCGTGTGATGGCCAAATCTCGCCAGCAAGGTATGCTTTCCTTGGAATTTGATATTGATAACCCTCGCGAAAGTGAAATTTTCTCAAGCTACCCCAATATTCTTGCTGACAACAATGTGGTTGAATTTATCACCGATTATTTACGGTTGATGGTCAGCGGTAATATGAATGCATTTGAGATTGAAACGCTGATGGATGAAGAGATCGAAACGATTGAGCATGAAAGTGAAATACCTGCATCGAGTTTGACGATGATGGGTGACGGCCTTCCTGCATTTGGTATCGTCGCTGCAGTTATGGGTGTTGTTCACTCACTGGCCTATGTTGACCGGCCTGCAGCTGAGTTGGGGATGATGATCGCTCACGCCATGGTGGGTACCTTCTTGGGAATTCTACTTGCTTATGGCTTTGTCTCCCCATTAGCCGCATTACTGCGCCAGAAAAATGCAGAAAAAATCAAAGTATTGCAATGCATTAAAGTCACTTTACTGTCTAGTCTTAATGGTTACGCGCCGCAAATTGCCGTTGAATTTGGTCGTAAAACACTGTACTCGACGGAGCGTCCTTCCTTTACTGAATTGGAAGAACACATTCGTCGTGTGAAATCGCCGACTCAGCAAGCGTCGGACAGTAATGCATGAAACATCAGCATCCCATTATTCGCAAAAAGCGTAAGTCTGGACATGGGGGCCACCATGGTGGCTCTTGGAAGATTGCCTACGCTGACTTCATGACAGCAATGATGGCATTGTTTCTTGTAATGTGGCTTATCGCAATTTCTACGCCAATGCAGTTAGCGCAAATCGCGGAGTATTTTCGTACCCCGCTAAAGGTTGCATTAACTTCAGGTCCTAAATCAAGCGACAGTTCCAGTCCCATCCCAGGTGGAGGGAATGATCCCACTCAGCAAGATGGTGAAGTGAAAAAAGCCATCAAAACGGATAACGTGGAAAAGAAGTTGGATGAGGCGCGGCTCAATAAATTGCGCGAACGTTTGGATCAGTTAATTGAGGCTGACCCTCGATTACGAGCACTCCGCCCGCATCTGTTAATTGAAATGATTGATCAAGGGTTACGCATCCAAATTATCGATAGTCAAAATCGCCCCATGTTTAAAACTGGGAGTGCACAGGTTGAGCCCTATATGCGAGATATCCTGCGTGCGATAGCCCCTATCCTGAACGATTTCCCGAATAAATTGAGTATATCAGGCCATACTGATGATGTTCAGTATACGACAGGGGAACGTGGTTATAGTAACTGGGAATTGTCTGCGGATCGTGCTAATGCATCACGTCGAGAGCTTATTTTTGGGGGCTTGTCTGATGGAAAAGTTTTGCGCGTTGTGGGTATGGCTGCGACAATGCACCTAAAACAGGCTGTAAGTGGGAATGATGCGATTAACCGGCGTATCAGTTTGTTGGTATTGAGCAGACAAGCTCAAAAGGATATTGAAGAAGAAAATGCAGAAAGCTCTGCTGTAAATATAGACAAAGTGGAAAATTTACAAAATATGCAGTTGGGTAAGCCTAAACCTACCATTCCGGCTGCCGAAAATAGTGATAATAACAATACGAGTGGAAGTGGTGGGGCATTGCCACAACCAACTAATGGAGTTCCTGCTCCAGAGCGTCAACAGCCAACCACTGCGTTGCCTGCTGCGCCCGATAGTCAGGCGACGCCTTCTCAATAAGCCGCGATTCACAGCAGAGGTGACCACGTGAGCATGGACATGAGTGCTTTTTATCAAACGTTCTTTGATGAAGCAGATGAATTACTTGCAGATATGGAACAACACTTATTGTTGTTGGATCCGTCCGAACCCGACACTGAGCAACTGAATGCAATTTTCCGTGCAGCTCACTCCATAAAAGGAGGCGCTGGCACATTCGGTTTTAAAGCATTGCAGGAAACTACACACCTGTTAGAAAACCTACTCGATGGAGCAAGACGTGGCGAAATGCGTCTTAGCACTGATATCATCAACCTGTTTCTGGAAACAAAAGACATTATGCAGGATCAGTTGGACGCTTATAAAACCGCACAGGAACCCAATGCTGAAAGCTTTGAGTATATCTGTCAGGCCTTGCGCCAGCTTGCTCTGGAGTCTAAAGCCGATGGTGACGCAGCCGCATCTGATGCGTCGGCCGCAACACAGAACTCTGCTAGCCCAGCCTCTAATGGTGCAGGTAAAGGTGAAATGCGTATTGCATTAACCGGCCTGAAGTCTCAGGAAATACCTCAGATGCTGGAAGAGCTTGGCAATCTGGGGACGGTTAAAGATCCACATCAAACTGACACTAGCGTAGAAGTGACATTGGTCACGTCTGAAAGTGAAGACGATATTAGCGCGGTTCTGTGTTTTGTACTTGAACCTGAGCAAATCAGCTTCAAATCTGCTGTGGCCAGCCAACCTGTTGTCGCTGAAGTCGTAGAGACATTGGCGGTGGTTCAAGCACCCGCCGCAGCTGCTCCAGTGGCCCCGTCTGTGCCAGTTGCTGCAAAACCGCAAGTTGCGCCGGAAAATGGAAAAAATAAAGCAAAAACTGGTGATACTAGTATTCGTGTAGCGGTTGAGAAGGTTGACCAACTTATCAACCTCGTTGGTGAGTTAGTGATTACGCAGTCCATGCTGGCGCAGCGCTCAAGCGAACTCGATCCTGTGGCGCACGGCGATTTGCTCAACAGTATGGGGCAGTTGGAACGTAACGCTCGCGATCTGCAAGAATCGGTTATGTCGATCCGTATGATGCCGATGGAATATGTATTTAGCCGTTTCCCTCGATTGGTTCGTGACCTCGCTGCGAAATTGGATAAGCAGGTTGACCTAACGCTGATGGGGAGTTCGACTGAGCTGGATAAGAGTTTGATCGAACGTATTATCGATCCTCTGACGCACTTGGTGCGTAACAGCCTCGATCACGGTATCGAATCTCCAGATAAACGCGTTGCTGCAGGTAAGTCTGCGGTGGGTAACTTGACGCTTTCTGCGGAACATCAAGGCGGTAACATCTGTATTGAAGTTATCGACGATGGGGCAGGGCTCAACCGCGAGAGAATTCTGGCTAAAGCTTTGTCTCAAGGTTTGGCCGTGAGTGACTCGATGTCTGATGAAGAAGTGGGCATGTTGATCTTTGCTCCAGGTTTTTCAACCGCTGAGAAAGTCACCGACGTTTCTGGCCGTGGTGTCGGCATGGATGTGGTGAAGCGAAATATTCAGGAAATGGGGGGGCATGTCGAAATCCACTTCCAGGCCGGAAAAGGCACGACTATCAGAATCCTGTTGCCACTAACGCTCGCGATCCTTGATGGCATGTCTGTTAAAGTTAACAAAGAAGTCTTTATTCTACCACTTAACGCCGTGATGGAGTCCTTGCAGCCGCAGTCGGAAGACCTGTATCCGTTAGCTGGCGGAGAAAGGGTATTGCAGGTTCGTGGTGAATATTTACCTCTCGTTGAACTGTTCCATGTCTTTGATGTAGATGGCGCTAAGACGGATGCTACTCAGGGTATTGTCGTTATTTTGCAAAGTGCGGGTCGACGTTATGCCTTGCTGGTCGATCAACTGATTGGGCAGCATCAGGTCGTCGTTAAAAACCTGGAAAGTAATTATCGCAAGGTGCCAGGCGTTTCAGCCGCTACCATCCTTGGTGATGGCAGCGTTGCGCTGATTGTGGATGTTTCAGCGTTACAAGCGCTCAATCGTGAAAAGCGTGCGGTTGAAACTGCTGCTTAATAAAACAGATCATTAATAAAGGGTGGAAAACATGACTGGACTTGCAAGCGTCACGAAATTAACTGGCGAAACAGTAGGACAGGAATTCCTGATTTTTACGCTGGGTGACGAAGAGTACGGCGTTGATATTTTAAAAGTACAAGAAATTCGCGGTTATGACCAAGTAACGCGTATTGCTAACACACCTTCCTTCATTAAAGGTGTTACCAACCTACGTGGTGTCATTGTACCGATCGTTGACTTGCGCATTAAATTCGCCAAGCAGGATGTTGAATACGATGACAACACGGTTGTGATTGTTCTCAACCTTGGTCAGCGTGTTGTCGGGATTGTTGTAGATGGCGTGTCTGATGTGTTGTCATTGACTACAGACCAAATTCGTCCCGCGCCGGAGTTTGCTGTAACGCTGTCAACGGAGTACCTGACTGGTTTAGGCTCTTTGGGCGAGAGAATGCTGATTCTGGTTGATATCGAGAAGCTGTTGAGTAGTGAGGAAATGGCGCTGGTTGATAGTGTATTGAAAGTCTAATCTATCGGCCTCCGGGGGCTACGAAAGTGGCCCCGAAAACCTTCCTTAGTCATATTCTTGTTAGTTCAGAAATTCGTAAAGATATCCAGAATAATGCCGATATAATAGGTGGTTGGTCTACTCAAAAGGCGTTATATGTTTAACCGTATAAAAGTTGTTACAGGTTTGATGCTTGTACTCGTGTTGTTTGGAGCTCTTCAGCTTATTTCTGGTGGTTTATTCTTTAGTGCATTAAAAAATGATAAGGATATCTTCAGTTCAACGCAGGTTATTAACCAAAAGCGTTCCGAGCTGGATTCGGCATGGTCATATTTATTACAGACTCGCAATACACTTAACCGTGCGGGGACGCGTTTTGCGCTTGATGCAAGTGGTACGGGGGCGGGGGCTGGCGGTAAAGAGCTTCTTACCTCTGCTGAAAAGCAGCTCGCGGTGGCAAATGATTATTTCATTCGATATGAGAAAATACCTCAGGATGTACGACAGGATGACAGTATTTCTCGTGGTGTAAAAGAAAACTATGTCGCTCTAAATGCAGCATTGACTGAACTGATTCAATTTTTGAACGCTGGGGAATTTAAGAAATTTATTGAGCAACCGACCCAGCGCTTCCAGGATAACTTTGAAAAAGCGTATTACGCTTATAAAGCTGAAAGCGATAAACTTTATCAGGCTGGTATAGCTAAAAATGATGCAGCTTACGACTCAGCGCTCTGGATCCTTGGCTTCATTATCGTGTTGGTTTTTGCGTTAGCGCTGATGTCTTGGGTTGGTATTCAACAGCTATTAATAAGGCCGCTAAATAATATTGTTGAACATATTCGTCATATTGCGAAAGGCGATATGACAAAAACGACTAACTTTCACAGCAGCAATGAAATGGGCATTTTGGCTGAGAGTATTCGCCATATGCAAAGTGAGTTTGTTTCAACAGTTAGTGCGGTTCGACAAGGTGCTGATGCCATTTATACTGGTGCTACAGAAATTAGCGCTGGTAATAACGATCTTTCATCGCGTACCGAACAACAGGCTGCTTCATTAGAAGAAACAGCAGCAAGTATGGAACAGTTGACCGCAACAGTTAAACAGAATGCGGAAAATGCTCGTCAGGCCAGCCAGTTGGCACTCAGTGCGTCAGAGACGGCGCAGAAGGGGGGTAGGGTTGTCGATAATGTCGTCAAAACCATGCAAAATATTGCTGGAAGTTCGCAAAAAATTGCCGATATCACTAGTGTGATTGATGGTATTGCTTTCCAAACTAACATTCTTGCCTTGAATGCGGCGGTTGAAGCAGCCAGAGCAGGGGAACAAGGCCGTGGTTTTGCGGTTGTCGCAGGTGAAGTCCGTAGTTTGGCACAACGTAGTGCTCAGGCTGCGAAAGAAATTAAAAGTTTGATTGAAGATTCTGTCAGCCGAGTTGATGAAGGTTCTGCACTGGTTGAAAACGCGGGCGAGACGATGGGAGAAATCGTCAGTGCTGTCACTCGTGTAACGGATATTATGGGTGAAATTGCCTCTGCTTCTGATGAGCAAAGTAAAGGTATTGATCAGGTTGGCCAAGCTGTAACTGAGATGGATCGAGTTACGCAGCAAAACGCCTCCTTGGTTGAAGAATCTGCCGCTGCGGCTGTTGCATTGGAAGAACAAGTGAAAGTACTGAATCAGGCTGTTGCCGTATTCCGCCTCTCTGAAGATGAAGGCTCGTTTAGAAGGGCGACAGCAGGCCAAAAAAACGCATTGTTGGCTTCAGCAGTAAATGGCAGTAAAAAGGCGAAAGAAGGTTCATCAAATGATAATTGGGAAACGTTCTGATCAGAACCGTCATGTAGACTATAAGTAACCCATGCTGTAGGAACATCGTTGATGAGATAACCCCCAGCCACTTACACTTACATGCAGGTGGCTGGGTGATTGTTGATTCGCCATAATGTAAAAAAATGAGCATGCGAGTAGTTGATGAGTGCACACTTGAGGTTTGTAAGTGATACAGCACTTGGCGGTTTGAAGCAGTGTAATTCATGGTATTGTTCAATCTGTAATTTGTGTTACAGACATGATGGGTGAGGTTGGCTTTGGTATTACCAATACAGTGTCAGTTTTAAATCGTAATTCGATGAATAATTGACGAATGACAATAAAAACCTGCGGTAGCTGTGAAGGAAAGTTCAAATTGAAAAAACATCATAGCAAGAATCAGTATCCGAGCAGTGTGATATGAAAAGTACGCCATCGAGAAATCGCCCCGAGTCTGCTTCTATTCTGACGCAGATGGTTGACAGATTGCCGTTGTCGGACACCCATTTCCGCCGAATCAGCCAATTAATATATCAGCGTGCTGGCATTGTCCTTGCCGATCACAAACGTGAAATGGTTTACAATCGTTTGGTTAGACGCCTTCGCTTGCTTGGAATCAATGATTTCGGTCAGTATTTAGCACTATTAGAGTCAGATCCTAACAGTGCAGAATGGCAAGCTTTTGTTAATGCGTTAACCACTAACTTGACGGCGTTTTTCCGCGAAGCTCACCATTTCCCTATATTGGCTGAGCATGCCAAAAAACGTCCTAATGGTTACACTATCTGGAGTACGGCCGCCTCTACAGGGGAAGAACCGTATTCATTGGCGATGACTCTTGCTGAAGTTTTGGGTAATAAAGCGAGCGGGTGTCAGGTATGGGCCAGTGATATTGATACCCAGGTGCTAGAAAAGGCAACCGCTGGCATCTATCGCCATGAAGAATTGCGCTCTCTTTCTCCACAGCAGCTACAGCGTTTTTTTTTACGCGGTACCGGACCACATAGTGGTTTGGTTCGTGTTCGCCCTGAGCTTGCGTCAATGGTGCATTTCCAACAACTCAATCTGCTCGCACCTGATTGGTCCGTTCCCGCGCCATTTGATGCTATTTTTTGTCGTAATGTGATGATTTATTTCGATAAAGAAACTCAAGAGCGTATTCTCCGTCGATTCGTCCCAATGCTTAAACCGGGTGGGCTGTTATTTGCTGGGCATTCAGAGAATTTCAGCCAGATCAGTCGTGAATTCTATCTGCGTGGGCAAACTGTATATGGGCTGGCTAAGGAAAGATAATGAGCAAGATAAGAGTATTATGTGTTGATGATTCTGCCCTCATGCGTCAGATCATGACTGAAATAATTAATAGCCATCCTGATATGGAAGTTGTCGCTACTGCCCCAGATCCGTTAGTCGCTCGTGATTTAATTAAAAAATTTAATCCTCAGGTATTAACGCTGGATGTTGAAATGCCGCGTATGGATGGACTGGATTTTCTTGAGAAACTTATGCGTTTGCGCCCGATGCCTGTTGTCATGGTATCGTCCTTGACTGGAAAAGGGTCAGAGATTACGCTTCGCGCGCTGGAGCTTGGTGCGATTGATTTTGTTACCAAGCCACAGTTAGGTATCCGTGAGGGGATGTTGGCGTACAGTGAGTTGATTGCGGAAAAAATTCGCATGGCCGCTAAGGCGCGTCTACCGCAACGTAGTACTGCCGCAGAGTCGACAAAGATTATTCAGCATATGCCATTACTCAGTAGTGAGAAGCTGATTGCGATCGGTGCGTCAACGGGGGGAACGGAAGCGATACGGCATGTATTACAACCCCTGCCGCCGACAAGCCCTGCATTATTGATTACACAGCATATGCCACCGGGTTTTACGAAGTCTTTCGCAGAGCGTTTGAATAAATTATGCCAGATTACGGTGAAAGAAGCAGAAGACGGGGAACGTGTTCTTCCTGGTCATGCATACATTGCTCCAGGTGCACGCCATCTGGAACTGGCACGTAGTGGGGCAAACTATCAAGTACGTTTAAATGATGGACCTCCCGTCAATCGGCATCGTCCATCAGTTGACGTGTTATTCCGTTCGGTTGCGCAATACGCCGGGCGAAATGCCGTAGGGGTAATCCTTACTGGAATGGGCAATGATGGGGCAGCTGGTATGTTGGAACTCCATCAGGCTGGTGCTTATACTCTCGCCCAAAATGAAGCAAGTTGTGTGGTTTTCGGGATGCCGCGTGAAGCGATTGCGATGGGTGGCGTTGATGAAGTGGTGGATTTGCACCAGGTGAGCCAGCGTATGTTGGCACAAATCTCTGCCGGACAGGCATTACGTATATAAGCAGCTCTTGGTGAGCAATAAATATTTTAGGAGTAGGTATGGCCGATAAAGAACTCAGATTTCTGGTAGTGGATGATTTTTCGACGATGCGCCGAATTGTCCGTAACCTGCTGAAGGAACTGGGCTTTAATAACGTAGAAGAGGCAGAGGACGGCGCAGATGCACTGAATAAGCTTCGCTCCAGTGCTTTTGATTTCGTCATTTCTGACTGGAATATGCCCAACATGGATGGACTGGAGCTATTACAGACTATTCGTGCTGACGGCGCGCTTTCCAGCCTTCCCGTGCTGATGGTAACGGCAGAAGCAAAGAAAGAGAACATTATCGCTGCGGCACAAGCGGGTGCTAGCGGCTATGTAGTTAAACCATTTACTGCAGCTACCCTTGAAGAAAAACTGAGTAAGATTTTCGAAAAATTGGGTATGTAAGGGGATCTTATGACGCCACATATGCCGTCCGTGAACGACACCGCTTCAGCAACCGAGATCATTTCGCGTATCGGTCAATTGACTCGTATGCTGCGCGACAGTTTGAAAGAGCTGGGTTTGGATAATGCGATAGCAGAAGCAGCAGAGGCTATTCCTGATGCCCGCGATCGTCTTGACTATGTTGTCCAGATGACTGCGCAAGCTGCAGAGCGTGCTCTGAATTGCGTAGAGGCTGCACAGCCACGTCAAAACCAACTAGAAGCGGATGCCAAATCCCTGAAAACCCGTTGGGATGAATGGTTTGAAAACCCAATTGAACTGGCAGATGCACGTGAATTAGTGACGGATACGCGTAGCTATCTTGAGGATGTACCACAGCATACCTCGTTTACCAACGCACAACTGTTGGAAATTATGATGGCGCAGGATTTCCAGGATCTTACTGGTCAGGTAATCAAGCGTATGATGGATGTTGTCCAGGAAATTGAAAAACAACTGCTGATGGTGTTGCTGGAAAATATTCCAGAAAAACCAGATTCACCTAAGCGTCCTAATGATGGTCTGCTCAATGGACCTCAATTGGACAAAGGAGCAGCAGGTATCGTCGCCAATCAGGATCAGGTTGACGATCTTCTGGATAGTCTCGGATTCTGATAAACCTTGCTTCAAAAAAAGAAGTCATCTTCTTTTTTGAAAAGGTTACCATCACCGTCGCCCCAGTTATTTATGGCCAGTACTTATGGCCATAAATAGCTAAATTCGTTTTTCTCTTCCCCTTAATTCTTACTATGCGTTAAAGAAGCGCTGGTTTTTCCCGTTGTTCCAGCCATAAAACTTTCTCGTATTTGTCATGCTAGGCAGCAAATTCCTATCCCGAAAGTCGTAACAGGAACGCCATAGTGGCTGAAGATAGCGATCTAGAAAAAACAGAAGCCCCCACTCCCCAAAAAGAGGAGAAAGCGCGTGAAGAAGGGCAGATCCCGCGATCGCGAGAACTGACTTCTGTTCTGATGATGGTCGCAGGTCTGGCTATTTTGTGGATGGGAGGCGAAGCCATGGCTGGCCGATTGGCCAGAATTGTCTCACTGTCGTTAAACTTTGATTACGCAACGATTGGTGATGACACTCAAATGCTACGGCATGTCGGCTCATTACTGCGTCAGGCTGTATCGGCGTTGATGCCAATTATGCTCGGTGCTGTGTTGGTTGCGCTGTCAGCACCTTTGCTGCTTGGTGGGATATTATTTAGTACCAAATCATTACAGGTTGACTTCAAAAAATTAGATCCTATTTCTGGGTTGAAACGATTGTTTTCCGCTCAATCACTCGCTGAGCTCTTCAAGGCAATATTGAAATCAGTCGTGGTTGGGATCATTAGTACCTTGTTCTTGATTCATAACTGGCCGAAGATATTGCATCTGGTATCTGAGGCGCCGATTGCGGCGATGGGTGATGCGCTAGAACTGGCCGTGATGTGTGGTTTCCTTATTATCATGGGCCTCATTCCCATGGTCGCTTTTGATGTGTTTTGGCAAGTTTGGAGCCATATCAAAAAGTTACGAATGAGCAAGCAGGAAATTCGTGATGAGCATAAACAGAGCGAAGGTGACCCGCATGTTAAAGGTCGTATTCGTCAGCAGCAGAGAGCAATTGCTCAGCGTAGAATGATGGCTGATGTGCCGAAGGCTGATGTGATAGTCACTAACCCGACGCATTATGCGGTAGCATTACGTTATGATGAGAAAAAAATGAATGCGCCGAGAGTGTTAGCTAAAGGGGCTGGTGAAATTGCGTTGCGTATTCGTGATTTGGGGGCCGAACATCGCGTTCCTATTTTAGAAGCCCCTCCGTTGGCGCGAGCGCTATTTCGTCATTCAGAGGTCGGACAGCATATTCCGGCTGCGCTGTATGCCGCTGTTGCAGAAGTCTTAGCCTGGGTTTATCAACTGAAACGCTGGAAGCGGGAAGGTGGATTAATTCCTAGAAAACCGAAACATCTACCCGTGCCGGATGCACTGGATTTTGCTAAAGAGAATATTACTGATGGCTAATTTGGCCTCTTTGCTTCGTTTACCGAGTAATATGAAAGGTGGCCAATGGCAAATATTAGCCGGACCAATATTGATCCTGCTGATACTTTCCATGATGGTATTGCCGCTGCCGCCATTCATTCTGGATCTGTTATTTACCTTTAACATTGCACTGTCCATCATGGTATTGCTGGTTGCGATGTTTACACAGCGGACGCTGGAGTTTGCTGCGTTCCCTACGATTCTGCTGTTTTCTACTTTATTGCGTCTTTCGCTCAACGTCGCTTCTACCCGTATCATTTTGTTGGAAGGGCATACAGGGACTGCCGCCGCAGGTAAAGTGGTTGAAGCATTTGGTCACTTTCTGGTAGGCGGAAATTTTGCCATTGGTATCGTGGTCTTTATCATTCTTGTCTTAATCAATTTCATGGTTATCACCAAAGGTGCCGGACGTATCGCTGAAGTCGGTGCTCGCTTTGTATTGGATGGAATGCCAGGCAAGCAAATGGCGATTGATGCTGATCTTAATGCTGGAATCATTGGTGAAGAAGAAGCGAAAAAGCGCCGAGCTGAAGTCACTCAGGAGTCAGATTTTTATGGCTCAATGGACGGTGCCAGTAAATTCGTGCGTGGTGACGCTGTCGCTGGATTGATTATCATGGTCATCAACGTCATTGGTGGATTGGTCGTTGGTGTTGCGCAGCACGGCATGCCAGTAGGACAGGCAGCAGAAAGCTATACGCTACTTACCATTGGTGATGGACTGGTTGCCCAGATTCCAGCTCTGATTATTTCTACCGCCGCGGGTGTTATTGTTACTCGCGTGAGTACCGATCAGGATGTTGGCCAGCAGATGGTCACCCAGCTATTCAATAACCCACGAGTGATGGTGCTGAGTGCGGCGGTTATTGGACTTATTGGTCTGGTTCCTGGAATGCCCAACTTTGTCTTTCTGTTATTTACCGCAGCTTTGTTAGCGCTTGCCTGGTGGATGCGTGGAGAACAGCAGAAAGAACCCGTCATGCAACCTATGCCAGCATCAATGGAGAAGCATCAGATTGTTGAAGCAAGCTGGTCTGATGTACAGCTTGAAGATCCGCTGGGTATGGAAGTTGGTTATCGATTAATCCCAATGGTTGACGCGCAGCAAGATGGCGAACTGCTGGGCAGGATTCGTAGTATCAGGAAAAAGTTTGCCCAGGAAATGGGATACTTACCGCCAGTGGTTCATATCCGGGATAATTTGGAACTTCAGCCTGCCAGCTATCGCATACTGATGAAAGGTGTTGAGGTGGGTAGCGGTGAGGCTCATCCGGGTCGTTGGATGGCGATCAATCCGGGTAATGCTGTTGGCTCTTTGTCTGGCGATATCACGAAGGATCCGGCGTTTGGGCTCCCAGCGGTCTGGATTGATAATGCCCTCAAAGATCAGGCTCAGGCTCAAGGATTCACTGTCGTAGAGGCAAGTACCGTAGTAGCAACCCACCTGAACCACTTAATTGCATTGCATGCCAGTGAACTGTTTGGACGGCAGGAAGCTCAGCAATTGATGGATCGCGTTGCGCAGGAAATGCCAAAACTGACAGAAGATTTCATTCCGGGCGTGGTGACGTTAACGACTTTGCATAAGGTCTTGCAGAATTTGCTTAGCGAGAGGGTTTCGATTAGGGATATGCGTACCATCATGGAGACATTGGCTGAACATGCGCCGGTGCAGCCAGATCCTTATGAACTCACTACGGTGGTTAGGGTTGCTCTGGGGCGTGCGATAACTCAGCAGTGGTTTCCAGGAGACAGTGAACTTCAGGTTATCGGTTTGGAAGGCTCGTTGGAACGACTCCTGTTACAGGCGCTTCAAGGAGGCGGTGGTCTCGAACCGGGGCTTGCCGATCGCTTGCTTGAACAGGCGAAACAAGCGCTACAGCGGCAGGAAATGTTGGGTGCTCCGCCGGTTTTGCTTGTGAACCATGCTTTGCGTGCTTTGCTTGCCCGATTCTTGCATCGTAGTCTGCCAAACATGGCCGTACTGTCTAATTTAGAAATCAGCGATCATCGCCAGATTCGCATGACATCAGTGATAGGGGAAACTCAGAAGTGAGGACGATGATGCATTTTCTGGCTGCAGTCGTGATGGCATTCCCGCTCTGTGCTATCGCGACGCCCGGTAGTTGGAACGGAAGTATGACGGGCATAAAACTTGATCATCGTGGTGAAATGGTTACGACGTCAGCTTTTGTTCCTAACATAGCGGTTAATCC
Organism: Pectobacterium quasiaquaticum; assembly: GCF_014946775.2. NCBI lineage: Bacteria > Pseudomonadati > Pseudomonadota > Gammaproteobacteria > Enterobacterales > Pectobacteriaceae > Pectobacterium > Pectobacterium quasiaquaticum. Next base: position 1,621,263 of record NZ_CP065177.1, read on the forward strand.
AGATGAAACGATTACGACAATATATTGGCGGCACGTGATTGATTCTGTGATACCAGTAGGGCTTGTTGTGAAATTGTGTTCACAATCACCGCAGCGCTGTGTTGACTTAGACGGGAGTGGTGACGGGCAAACTCAAGCATTTAACGGATTGGCTGCTAATAATGAGTTTCGTTTTGTATACTACATTGAAGGAAATGGTCGTATTAATCATACGTTCAGCGTGCGTACGATCGATATTGCGGTAAATTATAAGTAGTTTTCTAAGTGGCTGTTTAGATGGTCAAAAGTCTCTGCCTAAAGCGCAGAGACTTTTAGAATGTAATTTTCCTACCGCCAACTGTTACACCTTTCGACTGACCATCTGGGCCATACAATCCCTGACCGTGACGAGGCTTCAATATGTTGATGGCTTCGTTCGTGTAGGCAATATGCCGGCTAAGCAGAAGGCCATTATGCTGATTCTGATCATTCAAACGCCTGGTTAACTCTTGCACTTGCTGCCAGTAAGTCGACAGTTTTTCAATGCCGTCATAAGGCGCTTGCAACTTAAGAGTCGATTCAGTTTTATGGCGCTGCGTTTCCAAATGCTGCATCGTCGCTAGCAAGGACGTTTTCTTCTCTGTTACCTGTTGCAGCGCGATGCTATTAATATGGCCAGCGCAAAGCAGGGTTTGCTCTTCAGACATAACAACATCGAGGTCACGTAAGTTGCTCAGCAGCTGATCTAAAATAGCTTGCAGATTTTCCATAAATATTAATTACCTGCTAAAAAATCCTGCGTCTCTTTAAGCAGCGCATCCGCGATTTTTCCGGCGTCCATGTTAAGTGAGCCATCACGAATTGCCTGCTTCAAGGTTTCAACCCGGTTCATGTCTATGTCGTGCGTACCTGGCTGCATCAACTTTGCCTGCGCATCGCTCAGCTTCACCTGCGTTGCACTTACTTCAGACTGGACTTCAGTCTGTGTACGTTTAGCTTTAGCGATATCGCCAGATTCACGTTGCTGCACTTGACTGACCGGCTTCAGTGACTGGGTGCGATCAATACTCATAATACATCCCTCTAATTTGAGGATAAATGGTTAATAATCAATGTGTTAAGGAGTATTTATCACATTGGTGTTCAATTCTAAAACGTCATCATTAATGACTCTGTAACTATCATCGGCAAACATGAGCAAATCTTTAATTAATTACTGTGAGATCAGAATAATCCCATCTTCGTTTGCGATTCCGCTGACTATTTGTCCATTTGCCGTTCTGACTCTGACCCCTTGCCCATCTGCCGCGTTGTTCATGGCTTTTCCTTCGCTATTGATTGTAAAGCCTTCCCCTTGGGCAATAATTTGCACTAACTGACCGGCCTTTACGACCCAAGCGCGCCGGATCATAGACGCGGTAATAACCTGGCCAGGAGTGAGATCGCGCAAAAGGACTGCGCCTTGTGCGTCTGGTAACGTCAGTATAGGGCGCAACGGTAATAAATCGAGCCTGCCTTTTGTCAAACGAACGTCTTTTTCCGTCAGCGTGGTTCCTCGATTTATCAGTCGTGCACTGGTGACATAATTCCCAGTTACCTGAACTTCGATTTGAATGAAACGACGATGTTGCCCGCAACGTACGGACAGGCTCACATTACCCCACATTTTCGCATTTCCAGGCAGCGCGATTTGCGGCGCTTGGCACTCTGGCCATTGCGATTCTGGCGATTTTACCACAACGTTTACGGTATTCGTGCTTCCCTGAAAGCGTGAGGCAAAAAATTGATTGACCTGTGCAGGAAGGTCGTTGGCATTGACTGCTGTACAAAGGGTGAAAAAACAGGACGCAGCCAGATAGAGGTAATAATGTATTGTTTTCATTCCTGCCCAGCTCTCCTGATTCTGATTATATTGGGCGTTAAGTGTAACGATGCCAGCATGAGGTTAAGGCAATAAATAGCGCTGCATTTAGTGTCTATTCATTCGATGGTATAGCCATCATGAGAATTATCCTACTTACTCCAAATTCTAACTTGCGGAGGGAGCATGCTTGATAAATTAGACGCCTCATTGCGGTTTCAGCAGGAAGCGTTGAACTTGCGTGCCCAGCGGCAGGAAATTCTGGCCGCGAATATTGCCAATGCGGATACGCCAGGATATCAGGCCAGGGATATCGATTTTGCCAGCCAGCTCAGTAAAACGATGGAGCAAGGACGGGTGAACGGTACGGGTATCGCGCTGAAAACCACATCAGTACGGCATATACCAGCACAGAACTTTCAACCGCCGGAACTTGATTTGCTCTATCGTGTACCCGATCAGCCTGCGTTGGATGGTAATACGGTCGATATGGACCGCGAACGCACTAATTTTGCCGATAATAGCCTGAAATATCAATCCAGCCTGACCGTTATTGGCGGACAGATTAAAGGTATGATGTCGGTCCTGCAGTCAGGTTCGTGATCGTAGCGCGATAGGAAGGTAAAGATTCATGTCGTTATTAAATATATTCGAAATTTCAGGCTCAGCGCTTTCTGCGCAATCTCAGCGTCTGAATGTGAGCGCCAGTAATCTGGCTAACGCAGACAGCGTGACGGGGCCTGATGGCGAGCCTTATCGCGCCAAGCAAGTTGTATTCGAAGTGAATGCCGCTCCGGGGCAGTCTACAGGTGGTGTACGCGTTTCCAATGTTATTGAAGACCCATCGCCTGCTCGTCTGGTTTACGAACCGGGTAATCCGCTGGCTGATGGGCAGGGATACGTTCGCATGCCGAATGTCGACCCTGTGGCAGAGATGGTAAACACCATTTCTGCCTCGCGCAGCTATCAGGCAAACGTCGAAGTTTTGAATACGACAAAATCAATGATGCTGAAGACGTTAACCATCGGCCAATAACTGGGATATGAAATAATGTCTATCACAACTAATGATACTTCCTCTGCGGCTAAAACACAGAGTTCATCGTCGACAACGGCGGTCGAGAAGAACAGCAGCGCTGACCTCCAAAACCAATTTTTGACGCTTCTGGTTGCACAGTTGAAGAATCAGGATCCGACGAATCCGATGAGCAACGACCAGTTGGTCAGCCAACTTGCTCAGCTCAATACCGTCAGCGGTATTGAGAAATTGAACACCACCCTAGGTTCTATTTCTGGCCAGATCAATAATAACCAATCCATGCAGGCAACAACGCTGATTGGGCACAGTGTCATGATCCCTGGAAAAGACATTCTTGTTGGTAAAGAAACCAGTACCCCCTTTGGCGTAGAGCTGGAAAAAGCAGCGGAAGTTGTCACCGTTACTGTCAATGATTCGACAGGTAAAGCCGTACGTACGATCGAACTGGGGACGCTTTCTGCCGGCGTTCACTCATTCAACTGGGATAGTAAACTTTCTGATGGTACGGTTGCGCCTGATGGGGCTTATACCATCAGTGTCGCCGCCAGTACGGGGGGCGCACAGCAAGTTGTTCAGCCATTGAGCTATGCAGTTGTCAATAGTGTCGTTCGCGGCGATAACGGTGCATTGCTGGATTTAGGTCTGCGCGGCAGAGCCACCATGGACGATGTCCGGCAGATTCTGTAATGGTGTAAATTTCATGTTATTCCAGTGAAATTCACTATCTGGAATATGACTTAATCAATTCTCTGGAGAGCGACATGGGTTTTTCTCAGGCAGTCAGCGGCTTAAACGCGGCATCTAATAATCTGGATGTCATCGGCAATAACATCGCTAACTCAGCGACAGTGGGCTTTAAATCCGGTACTGTTACATTTGCCGACATGTTTGCGGGTTCTAAAGTGGGGATGGGTGTTAAAGTTGCATCGGTACTGCAGGATTTTGGCAATGGTACGGTGACGTCGTCTTCACGAGACCTAGATATCGCAATTAGCGGTGGTGGTTTTTACCGCCTGCAAGACACCAATGGCTCGACTTATTACAGCCGTAATGGTCAGTTCATGCTGGATGGTCGTAATATCGTCAACGCGCAGGGTATGCAACTGACGGGTTATCCGGTTGCAGGCACACCACCCGTTGTACAAACGGGTGCTGACCCAGTACCGTTGACTGTTCCTGATGGTGACATGCTGTCGAGTGCGACAACGACGGCTGCTTTGAAAGCAAACCTGAAATCTTCCGATTCGGTTCCAGCAACAGCTTGGGCTACTAATCCTGGCGCAGAAGGCACTTATAACAGCAAAACTGCGCTGACGACCTATGACAGCCAAGGTAACAAGCACGATTTCACACTGTATTTTGTTAAAACGGCGCCCAATACGTGGCAAACCTATGCTCTGGATGGTGCTATAACACCAGTAACATCAGCCTCGTATCAAAATGCAGGAATATTGAATTTTGGGGCGAATGGTGCTTTAGTTTCTCAGTCTTCCACAACGCCGACAGCGGTTCCTGGATTTTCTATTCAAATTGTGGGCACGAATGGTGCTGCTACGAATCGTTTTGTTCTCGACCTAACCGGCAGCATCCAACAAAATACCGAATACAGCTATAAGAGCCCAACTCAGAACGGTTTCGCTCCAGGCTCGCTGACCGGTTTTGCTATCAATGATGATGGTACGATCGAAGGCAGTTACAGTAACGGTCAGAAACAAGCGCTGGGTCAGATCCTGCTGGCTAGCTTTGCCAACCCAGAAGGTTTATCGCCTGAAGGCGATAACGCTTGGTCTGAAACGGCGAGCTCTGGTCAGGCTGTCGTTGGTCTTGCTGGTACCGGAAGTCTGGGTAAACTGATCGGTAAATCTACCGAAAGTTCAAACGTTGACCTGAGTAAAGAGCTGGTCAGCATGATTGTTGCGCAGCGTAATTACCAGTCAAACGCGCAAACGATTAAAACGCAGGATTCCATTCTGCAAACGCTGGTTAGCCTGCGTTAATTATCCTAACGGGGACATTGCATGGATCACGCGATTTATACGGCAATGGGTGGCGCGAGCCAGTCATTGGAAAAGCAGGCGATTACGGCGAACAACTTGTCCAACGCTTCAACACCGGGTTTTCGGGCTCAGCTATCTGCACTGCGCGCTGTGCCGGTCAATGGGGTGACGCTGCCCACCCGAACGCTGGTTGTCGCTTCAACGCCTGGCGCTGACATGACTGAAGGCGTCATGAATTATACTGGTCGTGCAATGGATGTCGCTTTACCGAAAGAAAGCTGGCTTGCTGTGCAAACCGCTGATGGCGGTGAAGCGTACACTCGTAATGGTAATATGGAGATCAACGCGGATGGGCAGTTGACTATCCAGGGGCGTGTTGTGATGGGGGATGGCGGACCGATTGACATTCCTCCTCAAGCCCAAATCAGTATTTCTCCTGATGGTACAATTTCTGCACTGAATGCGGGTGACCCGCCGAATACCATTGCCCAGCTAGGTCGTCTGAAGCTCGTCAAGGCTACCGGACAAGAAGTTGAGCGGTCTGATGACGGATTATTTCGCTTGACGCAACAGGCTCAGCAACAACGTGGTAATGTTCTGCAAAATGATCCCACTGTGCGTATTATGCCGGGTGTGATCGAAGGCAGTAATGTGAACACAGTTGATACGATGGTCGATATGATTGCCAATGCTCGTCGCTTTGAAATGCAGATGAAAATCATTAGTAGCGTCGACGATAATGCACAACGTGCTAATCAGATATTAGCGATGGGTTAAGCGCCGAGTGCGCACAGGAGTGAATAAATGATCCGTTCTTTGTGGATTGCCAAAACTGGGTTGAATGCTCAGCAAACCAATATGGATGTTATTTCCAATAACTTGGCAAATGTCAGCACCAATGGTTTCAAGCGTCAGCGTGCGGTATTTGAAGACTTGATGTATCAAACCATTCGTCAGCCTGGTGCTCAATCTTCAGAGCAAACTATGCTACCGTCCGGTTTACAACTCGGTACTGGGGTTCGCCCAGTATCAACAGAGCGTATCCATACTCAAGGGACATTTTCCGAAACTGGTAATTCGAAAGACGTTGCCATTAAAGGTCAAGGGTTCTTTCAGGTGCAGTTGCCTGATGGTACAACGGCTTACACGCGTGACGGTGCCTTCCAACTTGACGGTAACGGCCAGTTAGTGACGTCCAGTGGTTATCAGGTTCAGCCAGCGATTACTGTTCCAGCGAATGCGACGGAACTGAATATAGGTCGTGACGGTATTGTCAGCGTTAAAGTGCAAGGGCAGGCGGCAACAAACCAGATTGGCCAGTTGACACTGACAACCTTTATTAACGATAGCGGCCTTGAGAGCATGGGCGAAAACCTGTATCTGGAAACCGCGAGCTCTGGCGCGCCGAATGAAACGAACCCAGGTTTAAATGGTGCAGGTCTGCTGTATCAGAAATATGTCGAAACCTCCAACGTCAATGTGGCAGAGGAATTGGTATCGATGATTCAGACTCAGCGTGCTTATGAGATCAACAGTAAAGCCATTTCTTCTTCTGACCAAATGTTGCAGAAATTGACTCAGCTGTAATGGTAGGTAGCCTGCTAATTTCAGGCGCGAGAGCGGGTGCTCTGGTTGCCTGATAGTAGCAATATAGACAGTTAACGAGATAATGATGGCCATAAGCACCCGATGAGTGGGTAGTATGGTTTTGATTTACCCCGTGAATAGGTGAAATAGATTAATTTAAGGCGATATCCGCAGTGATAATGAATGCAAAGTCGGTTATCAAACCACTCCGCCGACACCGTCTGTTGGCATTGATCGCGATGTTAGCACTTAACGGTTGCGCCTATATTCCGCATGATAAAGTTGTCACTGGGCCTACGACTGCTCAGCCTGGATCGCCCGTATTAGCGGGGCCAAATGGTTCTATTTTTCAAACTGTACAGCCGATGAATTATGGTTATCAGCCGATGTTTGAGGATCGTCGCCCACGAAATATTGGCGATACATTGACGATCGTGCTGCAGGAAAATGTGAGCGCGAGTAAAAGTTCGTCTGCCAATGCAAGTCGCGATGGTTCATCCACGTTTGGCCTGACGGCGGTACCGCGCTATCTTGAAGGGCCGTTGGGTAATAACCGAGCCTCCCTGAATGCAACTGGAACAAACGAATTTACTGGGCAAGGTGGTGCGAATGCAAACAACACCTTCAGCGGTACGATTACGGTCACCGTGGGCCAAGTACTCGCTAATGGCAACCTGCAGGTCGTTGGCGAAAAACAAATTGCCATTAATCAGGGAACAGAGTTTATCCGTTTCTCTGGGGTAGTAAATCCGAGAACCATCAGCGGTAATAACTCGGTGCCATCAACGCAGGTTGCGGATGCGCGGATTGAATATGTCGGTAACGGTTATATTAACGAAGCGCAAAACATGGGCTGGTTACAGCGGTTCTTCCTCAATGTTTCTCCGTTCTAAGCTTAAGAGGCCTGCCATGCGGATTGCATCATTTTTCACTGTACTGCTGACGTTACTGACGCTGAATATTGTCCCTGCGTCGGCAGAGAGAATTCGCGATCTGGTGAATATCCAGGGCGTACGCGGTAATGCCTTAATTGGTTACGGTTTAGTGGTTGGCCTAGATGGTTCTGGCGATCAGACCATGCAGACGCCGTTTACCACGCAAAGCTTAACTAACATGCTTTCCCAGTTAGGGATTACCGTTCCTGCTGGAACCAACATGCAGTTGAAGAATGTGGCTGCGGTGATGGTAACGGCGGAGCTCCCGCCTTTTGGCAGATCAGGCCAAAATATTGATGTTGTTGTGTCTTCGCTCGGTAACGCAAAGAGCTTGCGAGGCGGGACGCTGCTGATGACCCCATTGAAAGGGGTAGACAACCAGGTTTATGCACTGGCGCAGGGGAACGTTTTGGTTGGTGGTGCTGGTGCATCCGCTGGTGGGAGCAGTGTTCAGGTTAACCAACTTGCAGGCGGACGAATCAGTAACGGTGCGGTTATTGAGCGGGAGTTACCGAGTACGTTTGGCACGTCAAATACGATAGTACTGCAACTGAAGAATGACGACTTCTCAATGGCGCAGAAAGTCAGCGATGCAATCAATCGTTCTGGATATGGTGGTACAGCGACGCCGCTGGATTCTCGTACCATCCAGGTACTTGCTCCGCATGGCAATAGTTCTCAGGTTCGCTTTTTGGCCGATGTCCAGAATATAGAAGTCAACGTCGGTATTCAGGATGCCAAGGTAATTATTAATTCTCGTACTGGATCTGTTGTGATGAACCGCGATGTTACGCTGGATAGTTGTGCTATCGCCCAGGGTAACCTCTCCGTGACGATCAATCAGCAGGCCAATGTTAGCCAACCTAATACCCCATTTGGCGGTGGTCAGACGGTGGTAACACCGCAGACAGAGATTTCGGTTCAGCAAGCGGGTGGTGCTTTACAGCGTGTCAATTCCAGCGCCAATCTCAACAACGTCGTGCGTGCACTGAATTCTTTGGGCGCGACGCCGATGGAACTGATGTCTATTCTGCAGGCGATGCAAAGTGCTGGCTGCTTGCGTGCCAAACTGGAAATTATCTGATGAGTGATATGCAGACGCTGAATAACGCAGCCTATGATGCGCAATCCCTGAATACGTTGAAGCGTGAAGTTTCAGGCAATCCTCAAAGCAAAGAGGGCATTAGAGCGGTTGCGCAACAAATGGAAGGCGTGTTTGTACAATTGATGATGAAAAGCATGCGTTCAGCGATTCCGCAGGACGGGCTCTTCAACAGCGATCAGACGCGTCTGTATACCTCAATGTATGACCAGCAAATTGCTCAAGAGATCTCAACTAAAGGCAAGGGGCTTGGGCTTGCGGATGTCATGGTTGAGCAATTAACCCGACAATCCCCAGAGGCTACGGCAGCTAAAGCCGCTGTTCCGTCTGTTCCACTAACATTCGATGGTGATGTCCTTAAACGCATGCCAACTGCGGCCGTGGAACAGATGGTACGTAAAGCGCTGCCCAAATTGCCAACGGCGGGCTCAGCGTTGCCGCTATCCGATAGTAATTTTGTGTCTCAGATTTCCTTACCCGCTCAGATTGCCAGCCAGCATAGCGGTATCCCTCATCACCTGATCATCGCTCAGGCTGCGCTTGAATCTGGCTGGGGACAGCGTGAAATCCCTACCGAAGATGGGCGCCCAAGCCACAATCTATTCGGCATTAAGGCCGGCGGCAGTTGGAATGGACCAACCACTGAGATAACCACGACAGAATATGAGCAAGGTGTAGCTAAAAAGGTAAAAGCCAGCTTCAGAGTTTACGATTCCTATATTGAAGCTATTGGCGATTATGTGAAATTGTTGACCAATAACCCACGCTACTCTGCTGTGATGAGTGCCGGAACGGCTGAGCAAGCGGCACATGCATTGCAAAAAGCGGGTTATGCAACGGATCCGCAATATGCTCAGAAACTGGTTAATATGATCCAGCAAATGAAGCATTCAGGTGAGAAAGTGGCAAAAGCTTACACTCATGATTTGAGCCGGCTATTTTGATTTTTTTATTCAAGATTTACGCGCCCTGACCGATAAAGTATTTAACTTATGTGGCGTATTTGCTGCTTTCAGCATTTGGTTAATCGCGCAGGGCGGAAAAGCCTGTGTAAAAGGAACAACACCCTATGTCCAATTTAATTAATACGGCGATGAGTGGCTTAAAAGGTGCACAGGCCGCTCTTAGCACAGTCAGTAACAACATTAGTAATCAAGCTGTTACTGGGTATAGCCGGCAAAATACCATAATTGAACAAGCAATTAGCAGCAGCACATCCGCTGGATATATGGGTAACGGTGTTAATGTTGTTAGCATTGACCGCCAATATAATGAATTTATTACCAACCAGCTACGTTCTGCGCAAACGACAAGCAGTTCAGTTACCGCTTATTACGAGCAGATTTCCAAGATTGATAATCTGCTGGCCAGTAGTACGACTAGCCTGTCATCAACCATACAGGGCTTCTTTTCTAACCTGCAAAATCTCACCAGTAACGCAGGTGATTCGTCGACTCGTCAAACTGTACTGGGCAAAGCTGAAGGGCTGGTAAACCAATTCAAGGTGACGGATAAATATCTGCGTGACATGGACAGTGGGCTGAATACGCAGATTCAAAGTACTGTTGGCCAAATTAATACGTATACCGATCAGATCGCATCGTTAAACAACGAAATCACGAAACTAATGGGCGCAAATAGCGGCACGATGCCTAATGATTTGCTCGATCAGCGCGATGTATTAGTCGATCAACTTAATAAGTTAGTGGGCGTTGATGTCGTTATTCAAGATGGAACGGTTTATAACGTTGCGTTAAAGAATGGTACCAACCTCGTTCAGGCAGGCACAAGCAATCAGCTAGCCGCAATAGGTTCCAGCATCGATCCGACTCGCCTTACCATCGGATATAAAGATCAGACAAACGATATTATCACTTTGAATGAGAGTACATTAACGGGCGGTTCATTAGGCGGATTGCTCTCCTTTCGTTCAGAGACGCTGGATGGGGCACGCAATCAGCTAGGGCAGTTAGCGCTGTCATTTGCTGATGCATTTAATGTTCAACATCAAAAAGGTTATGACCGTGATGGCGTTAAAGGCGGTGATTTCTTCTCTTTTGGTAAAGCGGTTGCCCTGAATGACAGTAAAAACAGTGGTAATGCGGTACTAACACCATCTTATACCGATACCAAAGACGTACAGGCAACTAATTATTCGATTAAATATGATGGCACTGATTGGCAAGTAACGCGTTTGTCTGATAATTCAAAATTTACCGCAGCAGTAACAACCGCAGGGGCTCCGCCTGAGAGCAGTCTGAATTTTGATGGCATCAAAATGAGCATTACAGGGACACCTGCAATGAATGATAGCTTTCTGCTTAAGCCGGTCAATGACGCCATTATTGATATGTCAGTCGCTATTTCCAATCCGAATAAAATTGCAGCAGCATCCGCTTTTGATGAAAATAATAACCCTATTGCTTTTGGCGGTGTGAGTGATAATACCAACGCCAAGGCGCTGTTGGCCCTGCAAAATGAAAAAATAGTAGGTGGAAAAGCGAGTGTTTCCGGCGCATACGCTAGTCTAGTTGGCGCGATTGGTAACCAGACCAACACGCTGAAGATAAATAATACATCGCAGCAAAACGTTGTTAAGCAACTGACGGCAGAACAACAGTCCGTGTCCGGTGTAAACTTGGATGAAGAGTACGGCGATCTGATGCGTTATCAGCAATATTATATGGCAAATGCTCAGGTCATCAAAACAGCACAATCCATATTTGATGCCCTTTTAGCGGCCCGTAGCTAGTTTGACCATTTGATTGAGAGGAATTAATACCATGCGTTTAAGTACTAGCATGATATATCAGCAAAATATGCAAGGCATTATTAATGGTCAGGCGACGTGGCAAAAAACGGGCGAGCAGTTGGCAACGGGCAAGCGTGTCGTAAACCCATCAGATGATCCGATTGCAGCAGCGAATGTTATTATGCTTGGCCAGGCTCAGTCGGAAAACAGCCAATATACGCTAGCACGTACGTTTGCTAAGCAAAGCATGTCATTGGAAGATTCTATATTAGATAAAAGTGTCATCACTATTACCTCTGCCCTAACTGAGGTGATTAGCGGTGGTGGTATTAAGAGTGATGACGATCGGAAATCACATGCCACAGCGTTGCGCGGTATGAAGGCTGAATTATTGAATCTGGCGAATAGCACCGATGGCAATGGCAATTATATTTTTGGCGGTTATGAAACAGATAAAATTCCTTTTGTTGAGGGAGCTACAGGCGTTAACTATGTCGGCGGAGATAAAGCGATTTCACAGCGTGTCGATGCTGCTAGAGATATGAATGTCAGCCATGTCGGTTCTGCAGTTTTCCGTGAGGTAACGGGAGACGCGAAGAAAGAACCTGATGGCACTGTTCAATCGGATTTGTTTGAAACGCTGGACATTGCAATTAAGGCGCTTGAAACCCCGCTTGATGGGGCTGATGATGCAACCAAAGCCGGTGTTGCTGCTGCAATGGATACGGCCAATCGCGGTTTAAACAATACGCTAAATAATGTTTCTGCCGTTCGTGCAGAGTTAGGGATTCAGCTTAATGAGATTGATAATCTTGATGCAATTGGTAAAGATCGCGATGTGACAAATAAAGCGACATTATCACAGTTGCAGGATACAGACTGGTATGAGGCGATTTCATCCTACATCATGCAGCAGTCTTCTCTGCAGGCCTCTTATACGGCTTTCCAGAATATGCAAGGAATGTCGTTATTCCAGATGAGATAGTAGTCATAGACGATATTTTTTCTATACTACTTTACGGTTTGAATACGCTTAAACCGGGCGTATTTTTTAGGCGTGTCACTCCTTTTATTATATTGAATGGATGACATGCCATTTTTTATTCCCCTAACATCCTCAATTCCCTCTGACATTCTCTTTTATATAACGCCTATTATTTTAGTGCATGGGCTGTTTTAGTGCATCGCTATCTGATGCACTTTCCTGGCGCAATTTTGAAAAAATCACAGCGTCGTATAGCCATAGGACGAGCTACAGTAGCAAACTGTAAAGATGTTGGAGGGAATAAATATATGCACTTGGTGTCCGTATTGGCCTCACTTCGACCACTACGGATTGATATAGGGAACGGCTAAGAACTTGATAGTTGAGTGAGAATGTCAGCGAGTAAATCGAATACTTCGCTGAATAAATGCTCTGCGAAGGGGGGGACCAGTGGAAGCAATAAACCTAACGTCATGATTCCCACCGTGAGAGTAATCGGGAAGCCAACGACAAATATCGAGAGTTGGGGGGCCATACGGTTAAGCATGCCTAATGCCAGGTTGATGGTCAGTAATAGCGTTATGATGGGCAATGCCAACATCAGTCCGTTAATAAAGATTAACCCGCCAGCGCGCGCAAGAGCAAGAAAGGCATGACTGTTAATCGGATTAACACTGACGGGCAGAGTATAGAAACTATCTGCTAATAACGAAATCAGCCAGAGGTGCCCATCAAAGGTTAAGAACAATAGTATCGCGAGAATATTCATGAAACGGGCAATTATTGGCATGTTCGGGCCACCAGTGGGATCAAAGAAGGTCGCAAAAGCGAGTCCCATTTGTAAGCCAATGAGTTCGCCAGCATGGCGAATAGCGGCAAATGCTAACTGCATTGACAGGCCGAGCGTAACACCGATGAGAATTTGCTGTATTAACAGCCATACGCCCATGACGGAAAAAATAGGCGTGGTATTTAACGGTAAATAGGGCGCAACAAGCAGGGTAATCATTACGCCCAAACCGATTTTTACCCGATTGCCAATTGCTCTTTCGTTAAAGACCGGTGCGGTGCTGAGCAGTGCGAGAATTCTGACAAAAGGCCAGAAAAACTGACTGACCCAATTCATCATGTCCCAACTGTTAAACGTCAGCATGCTTACCCAATAATGTTAGGTAACTGGCCGAATAGCGTACGCATATAGTCCAGCATGAGGTTTAACATCCAGGGGCCAGCGATCACTAAGGTGAAGAATACCGTTAGGATTTTAGGGATAAACGACAGCGTCATTTCGTTTATCTGAGTGGCTGCCTGCAGGAGACTGATAAGCAGCCCGCTGAGTAGTGCTGCCATCAACGGAGGCGCCGCCAACGCCAATGCTACCTTCATTGCCTCATAGCCAAGTGCCATCACCGATTCTGGTGTCATCGTCGCATTCCTCTCTTCGTCTAACTATAAAAACTCTGCGCTAATGAACCGAGTAGCAACTGCCAGCCATCGACTAATACGAAAAGCATGAGTTTAAAAGGCAATGAAATGGTTGCCGGAGGAACCATCATCATCCCCAGTGCCATCAATACGCTGGCAACAACGAGGTCAATGATGAGGAAAGGAATAAACACGGTGAAACCAATTTGGAAAGCAGTTTTTAGCTCACTTGTCACGAATGCGGGGAGAAGTACACGCATGGGCACCGCTTCAGGTCCCTGGATCTCTGGAATTTCTGCCAGCCGGGTAAACAACGCCAAATCGGTTTCCCTAGTCTGCCGCAGCATAAATTCACGTACAGGTTCCGCGCCACGCTCGATGGCGATTTCCATGCTGATTTTATCCTGACTGAAGGGAAGATAGGCTTCGTCATAAACGCGGTTTAATACGGGTGACATGACAAAAAATGTCAGGAAAAGGGTCAATCCGAGTAATATCTGGTTCGGTGGTGCGGTTGGTGTACCCAGCGCATTGCGTAACAAGCTCAGTACAATAATGATTCGGGTGAAGCTGGTCATCATTAACAATGCAGCAGGAAGAAATGTTAATGACGTAAGGAAAACCAGCGTCTGTACGGATAGCGTCCAGCTCTGTCCACCGTTAGGTAGAGGTTGCGTCACAATACCAGGAAGCTGTGCCCACACCGATGGTGCCATAAACAATAGACCAATGGCGAAAGCGTAGCGCAGTGTGCGAAGCAGGAAGGTGATACGAAAATAATTAGACAAGGCACTCATTCCGATTTTTCCGGACGCTTTAAAACTTTCTTTAACAGTTGATTGAAATCTACCGGCTTGGTGTCACCAGTTGAGGAACTGTCGTTGGTGGCTTGTGCTGTAAGTGTATGCAGCGGTGTGATTTGCTGAGCCGTAACACCTAACACCAGCCAGGTATTATCAACTTCTACAATAACGACACGTTCACGCTGCCCAACTGAGCAACTAGATACGACTTTTAGCAACTTGTTTTGCTTGGCTTGAGGAGCAAAGCCGAGTTTGCGAGCTAGCCAGGCAATCAGCAGAATAAATAATAAAACACCAGCGAGCACACTACCAACCTGTGTCAGTAACATGCTGCCGGTAAGTGGTGGCTCAGTAACAAGTGTTGACTGTTGACTTGCTACTGGGGCCGGAGAGGATATCGAGGCTATTGCCATTAACGACTCAGGCGACGCATACGTTCGGATGGCGTGATGATATCTGTAATACGGACACCGTACTTGTCAGATACCACAACCACCTCGCCTTGGGCGATGAGATAGCCATTAATCAGGATATCTAACGGTTCACCTGCTAAGCCATCAAGTGCAACAACAGAGCCCTGAGTCAGGCGCAGTAATTCTTTTATTGTCATTTTAGTCCGGCCAAGCTCAACGGTGAGTTTGACAGGGATGTCCAATATCAGGTCGATATCCTGCAGAGCACCCAACGGATCATGACCATCTAGCGCCTTAAAAATACCTTCCGTTGTCGGGGCCGGTTTTTCTGCAGCCTGCTGCTCGTTAAATGCATCAGCCCACAGATCGTCCACTGATTCCTTGTCGTCGGACGGCTTCTTGGTGTCACTCATGGGGCTGTTCCTCGTTATCCAGAGAATTCAATATAGGGTTAATCAAATGTTCAACACGCAGGGCATATTGCCCGTTCAATGTGCCATATTGGCTGGTCAGCACGGGCACGCCGTCAACATGAGCGACTATTTTATCAGGTTTGTCGATCGGTAAGACATCGCCGGGCTGTAGCTTCAGAATCTTGGAGAGGCGCAGCGGAATATCAACAAAGCTTGCAACTAATTCCAATTCAGAATGTTGTACCTGCTTGGCTAAGGTGTCCCGCCAGCTCTGATCTTCCTGGCGTGAGTTTTCCAATGGCGGGTTGGCGAGCAATTCGCGCAACGGCTCGATCATTGAAAAAGGAATACAGATGTTAAATTCACCCGTCAGCGAACCGATTTCAACATGAAACGGTGTCGTCACGACGATATCATTAGGTGACGTTGTGATGTTGGTAAACTTGACCTGCATTTCTGAACGCACGTATTCGATGTCAAGTTTGTAAATCGCATTCCAAGCTTCGCCATAGGCTTCCAGAGCCAGGCGTAACATACGTTTGATTACTCTTTGCTCTGTGTGGGTGAATTCGCGGCCTTCTACTTTCGTCGGAAAACGTCCGTCACCGCCAAAAAGGTTATCTACAGCGATAAACACCAGGCTCGGAGAAAACACAAACAATGCAGTACCGCGTAGCGGTTTTAAGTGGATAAGGTTCAGGTTTGTCGGTACCGGAAGGTTCCTGGCAAACTCATGATAAGGCTGGATCTTAATTCCACCCACGGTAATATCGGGGCTGCGACGCAACAGGTTAAACAATGCCATTCTGAATTGGCGTGCGAAACGTTCATTAATAATTTCTAATGCCTGTAAACGCTCACGAATAACGCGTCGCTGAGTGTTCGGATCATAGGGTTTAACGTCCCCGTCCGTTTTTGATGTCGCATTGTTATCAGCGTCGCTGTCGCCGCTGTCGCCATTCAATAGTGCATCAATTTCTGCTTGTGAAAGAATACTATCGCCCATAATGGTTACCGCAGTATAAAGGCCGTGAACAGAACATCAGTAACGACCTGGTTAGGTTGACCAGGAACTAATGGTGGGCTTAGCACTTGCTTAATTTGCTCTATCAACTTTTGCTTACCTTGCTCATTGGCAAGCGCAATCGCGTCCTGACGAGAAAGCAGTAATAATAGTCTGCTGCGAACTTCTGGTAGATAATTCGTAAACCGTGTACGCGTGGCTTCATCGGGTAACCGCAGCGTGAATCCAACATATAACACGCGATCAGGGTCATTATCTGCATTGACGAGATTAACGGTAAAGGTATCCAGTGGCATGAAAACAGGCTCTGGCGGTGGCGGCGCTTCCTGCTCAGCCGTTGCTGCGTTTTTCTGATTTAATAGCCACCAGGCGGCGCCCGCAGCGCCAGCCGCAGCGAGAGCAACGATAATCAGTAGTATTAGCCAAAAAGACCGTTTACGTCCTGGTTTAACTTGCATATCAGACATAGCTAAAGAGATTTCCCGTTACTTATCGATATTTACTGTCGGATGAAACCAACAATAAATAAATGCGTAATGTCGATGATTATCCTGCCTATTGCTATGTTCAATACAGAGAATAGGCAGGGAAAACCGTGCTAACTTGTTCGTTTACTTCAGTTTCAGGCAAAGATATCAACGCCGTTGACGGATGATGCCATTGATCTTAACGGTTCTGGTACGTCTAATAATTCACTGGTGCTTTCTGATGAATGGCTAAATTGTTGTTGGTAAGACGGCCCACGATTATTGCCATCGTTGTTATTACCCGCCATTTGCTGCTGCCAGGCAGAGGAATCACTGCCTACGCTGCTCTGACCAAGGTTAATTCCGCTTTCTGCCATTGCATTACGCAGGTGAGGCAGCGCAGCTTCCAGCGCTGAGCGAACCTGACCGCTTGCTGAAGCCAGATGAATTTGAGCTTGGTTATCATCAATTTTTAGACTGATGTGCAGAGCACCCAATTCCTGTGGGTTCAAACGTAACTCTACGGTCTGTTGACCATTACGGCTGAACATAATAATTTGCTGGCCCAATGCGTCTTGCCATTGCGGTGAGCCAAAGGGAGCGTTCAGTTGCGCACTCGCTGCCTGAGGGGATGACGTGGCAGTTCCCACCGATGCTGGCTGGATAGGCATCGCCTGTGCCACAGGTGGCGTAGTTTGAGACGCGCCGTTGCCTAAGGTCGAGACTGATTCAGACACATTGCGATCGCCTGCAAGGGAATTTGGCGTCGTTAGCGCAAACTTTGCAGCCTCATCCGTAGATTCGGTTGTTGCTGATGAGGTTTGCTTGGCTGCATGATGCAGATCGCGTGATATACCTGCATCTTTATCTGGCGTCACTGACGTGTCGAGTAATGTTGCCAATGTGCCTCTAGTACTTTCACCCGTAGTGTTTAGTACTGGTGCGGGCGCTTCATTCTGGCGTTTAGCATCAATGAGTCCTGGAATGTTTAAACCTGCATTAACGGCAGTTGCTGCAGTGCTATCAGCGGCAGGTTGTATAGGAAGCGGCGTTGACTGCAACATGGCAAGCAGTGCCTGCACGGCGATAGTGTCCTCTGCGGTGCTGTCACCTTCTTTTTTGTCCAGGTTTTTAAACTTCGCTTGCTCTACAATTTCTGGATTTTGCTGACCCGCTGTAATCGTTGCGCCCGTGAGAGAACTGAAGGAAGAAAGCAGCGCGTTTAAATCGTCTCGGCTAAGCGACGCATTATCTTTCCCTAACGCGCTTAGCAAAGCTTCTTTCTCTACTTTATCGAACGTTTTCTTACCCGAGGCATCATCGGCTACTTGTGATATACGTTTGCTCAACAGATCAACAAAATCTTTTGGCAGCTCACCCTGTGTCAGTAATGAAGCAGAAGAACTGCTTGTATCACTGGCCGTGGTAGCTATAGGTAACGCGGACAGATTCATGATTCTGCTTTCCTCTGTGAGGCCCGTTGGGCAAATTCATCCATTTGTTTTTGTTCTATTTTATTTTCTTTGGCAAGCTGTCTTGTCAGTTCACGATCCTGCAGTTTTTCAAATGCGTTCAAGCGCTGCTGTTTTTCTTGCCAGGTCTTCATGGCTAAATCTAAACGTGATGTCCACTGCGAGAGCTGTTGCCTGTGTTGCTCAATTGCACTGTCCAGCGTTCGGATGAACTGCTGATAATTCTGCCAGCTATTATTCGCCATACCAGAGGACATCGTCGAGTTCAATTTTTGGCGATAGTCATCCTGATAGTTTAACAGCATATTGAGTTGCTGCTCGGCCTGTTGATGTGCTTGACGCACTTGACCCAACTGACCAGCAGCTTTCTCAACGTCCTTCTGCGCCAGTTCGCGTAGTGTAACCAGCGGTGACTGGGTTTTCATCTGCTCTCCTACTCGTTACGAGGGAAAATAGTGTGCAACGCTTGGCAGGACTCTTCATAGTTACTTTGTTCAAACATCCCCTGCTGCAAGAAGGCTTCCAGATGCGGGTATAGCCGAATTGCTTTGTCAAGCATAGGGTCACTGCCTGCCGCATAGGCACCAACACTGACTAGATCACGGTTACGTTGGTAGCTGGATAGTAACTGTTTAAATTGCCTTACAGAAGCATAATGCCCTTCATCGATCAGCGATGTCATTGCGCGACTAATTGATGCTTCAATATCAATTGCTGGGTAATGACCGGACTCAGCTAATTGACGTGACAGCACGATATGTCCGTCAAGGATGGCACGTGCGGAATCAGCAATAGGATCCTGCTGATCGTCACCTTCTGTTAGAACAGTATAGAAAGCGGTGACTGAACCACCTCCATGAATACCATTACCTGCGCGCTCTACTAGCGCAGGTAATTTAGCGAAAACAGAAGGGGGATAACCCTTGGTTGCCGGCGGTTCGCCAATCGCTAACGCAATTTCACGCTGTGCCATGGCATAACGCGTGAGAGAATCCATGATGAGCAGCACGTGATGCCCGCGATCGCGAAAATCTTCAGCAATACGCGTGGCATACGCGGCTCCTTGCATCCTTAATAATGGAGAAACATCAGCCGGTGCAGCAATAACGACGGAACGCGCTCGTCCTTCCGCTCCCAGGATATTCTCGATAAAGTCTTTCACTTCTCGGCCGCGTTCACCGATAAGGCCGACAACGATGACATCTGCCTGAGTATAGCGCGCCATCATCCCCAAAAGCACACTTTTACCGACACCTGAACCTGCAAACAGGCCCATTCGCTGCCCCCGACCCACGGTGAGCAAGGCATTGATGGCCCGAACACCCACGTCCAGAACACTGTCGATTGGTGTTCTCTGTAATGGGTTGAACGGCGGCGTAATGAGTGGTGCGCGATAACCTGTATCCGGCGCGGGTAAACCATCCAACGGTTTTGCGCTACCATCCAGCACTCGACCCAGTAATTCAGGGCCTAAAGGCAATTGCTTTCCCTGACTGCTGCTGTCTTGGCCGACACGGGCATAAACACGCGCTCCGGGCGTAATACCTTCAACTTCTTCTAGTGGCATAAGAAAGAGTTTTTGCCCATTGAAACCGACAACTTCGCTTTCTATTTCTTCAACCTGAGAACCATTCTGCCGTTCGATAAGGCAGGTCGCGCCCAGAGGCATGTGCAACCCTGTCGCTTCCAACACCAAACCTGTCGCACGCGTTAAGCGGCCGTAACGACGCACCGAGGGGGTGTCATCAATACGCTTCTCAAATGCATCAAGAGAAGAGAGCCAGCGCCCGAGGCGTGAAGTCATTATAATTCCCCTGGGGCAGCTAAACGGCAAAGTTCATGCCAGCGTGTTGCCAGACTGGCATCCAGATCGCCTTCTTCTGCACTCACTTTGCAACCACCTGGATGGAGCTGGCTATCAGCAAGCAATCTCCAGCCATGTAGGCTGAGTGTCGGGCCCAAATATTGTTCAACGCGTTCCAGATCGGAAGGATGGACGCGCAATTGTGTTTTACCTGAGAACATAGGCTCTTGCTGAATCAATTGCTGTATCTGGCTGAGCAAAGCATTGCCGTCACACACTGGAGGTTGTCCCAAGATTTGCTTGGCTGCGGTCAACGCCAACTGCATCAGGCGAGCTGGGATAACACTGTCGAGTGTATCCAACGTCTGTTGGAATTCGGTGACCATCTGCTGCATCTGTTCAATGACCGGCTGTTGCTGCTGCAAGGCATTTTGCAAACCCTGCTGTTGCCCCTGTGCTAATCCTTCCTGATAACCTGCGTCATAGCCTTGTTGATGACCCTGTGCAAACCCGGCTTCTCGTGCCTGTTGCATTGCACTTTCACGCAGAGATGCCAGCTCATCCTCGAAGGTAGGAATGGTGTTCTCTTCATTGAAATGAACCATGTCAGACACGTCGGGTGCATCATTTGTCTCATATGCTGGCATGTTTTTTGAAATTGGTTCAGCCAAATCATTGAGCTTCCAAGGCTCCCAGGCCAGATTTTTTGGGGCATTAGACATAGGCATCCTCGCCGCCACCAATAATCATCTCGCCGCTGTCTGCCAGTCGGCGAACGATAAGCAGAATGGCTTTCTGTTCGTTTTCGACCTGCGACATACGTACTGGACCGCGTGTCGAGAGATCGTCGCGAAGAATTTCTGCCGCACGCTGAGACA
Source organism: Pectobacterium quasiaquaticum (assembly GCF_014946775.2). Lineage (NCBI taxonomy): Bacteria > Pseudomonadati > Pseudomonadota > Gammaproteobacteria > Enterobacterales > Pectobacteriaceae > Pectobacterium > Pectobacterium quasiaquaticum. The sequence goes on from NZ_CP065177.1 coordinate 1,642,199, forward strand.
TATTGCGCAGGAATTTTTCGCGCAAAGGTTCTTCTGCGCCTTTCAATGCCAACAGCAAAGACTCGGATTCCACTTCTTGCAGAAGACGCTGGATGCTGCGGTCGTCCACCTCGACCAAATTTTCGAACAGGAACATTTCGTCGATAATTTTTTGTGCCAGTTCGCCATCGAACTCGCGTACCGCATCGATAACGGCTTCTTCCTGTTGAGTTTTCATCAGGTTGATAATTTCTGCCGCAGTACGAACACCACCCATCTTGCTGCGTTTGAGGTTCTGACCATCCAGCAAGCCATTCAGAACGTCTGTCAGTTCTGCTAATGCAGAAGGTTGAACGCCACCGAAGGTCGCGATACGTAGCATAACGTCGTGGCGAAGACGTTCGTCAAACAGGGCTAAGATATCGGCAGCTTGAGCGCGTTTCAGGTGAACGAGGATTGTTGCGATAATCTGTGGGTGCTCGTCGCGAATAAGGTCTGCGGCAATCTGCGGCTCCATGAAGTTGAGCGTTTCCATTCCACTCGTGGAGTCGCGGCTTTCCAGAATATCTTCTAGCAGGCTAGAGGCGCGCTCTTCACCAAGGGCTTTGACAAGCACTGAGCGAAGGTAGTCACCCGCATTCACACTGAGCGCAGCATATTGCTCTGAGTCAGCCTCAAACTCCCTCAGGATTTCGAGCAACTGCTGTTGCGATACCTGCCTCATATTCGCCATTGCAGAACTAAGATGTTGTACTTCTTTAGCCGAAAGATGAGTAAATACTTCTGCGGCGCGGTCTTCACCAATGGTCATCAATAAGATGGCGCTTTTTTCTGTTCCTGTCAGGTTCATAGTTCAGTACTCATCCATTGACGAATTACTAGAGCGACAACGCGTGGATCGTTCTCTGCCATTTCACGTATGCGGTTACTTTGCATCTCTGCATTGACGCGTTGCTGCGATTTCCGCTGTTGCTCAATTTCTGAGCTGCTCAGGTTGACCATAACATCGCTGTCTGCACCTTGAGACAGCGTCGCTGCTGCCAGTGCCGCTTCTTGTTGCTGTGCTTTTCTCTGCAACTGCGGACGTACCAGTTTACGCCACAGGATCCAGGCGACGATCAGAACCAGCAGCCAACGGCCTGCTTCGATCAAGAGATCGAAGAATACTTGTTTTTGCCAGAAGGGGAGTTCTCCAGTCCCATCGGTACTATCCATAAATGGCGTGTTAACGACATTTAAGGTATCCCCACGTTCGGCAGAGAAGCCCATTGCTTCCCGTGCTACCGTTTCAATCTGTTTGATCTGCTCTTCCGTCAGTGCAACTGGCTTGCCATCCTCCCCCGGGGGCTGATAGTTAACAATAACCGCTGCAGACAAGCGCTTCACACCACCGGTACTGTGTTTGGTGTGTAAAATGGTCTTGTCGACTTCATAGTTGGTGGTTGCATCATTGCGAACATTTGATGTTTGAATAACGGTATTCGCATTTGCCGCATTGTTTGGGTTCTGCTGGCCTGCCTGATTATTTGTATTGGCGTTGGCATTATTTGGCGGCGTCGCAATGGGGGCTGTGGGTGCGGGTGCTGGCTGATTGGTTAGTGCACCAGGAACGCCACCGACGTTAGGGCCCCCTCTTTGCTCACTCTGGCTGGTTTGCTGAGAGCGAACAGCCGCTTTATCTGGCGGTTGATTGGGTTGATATTGCTCATCAGTTTGTTCGCGAGCAGAGAAATCGATTTGCGCGGTGACTTGGGCATGTACGTTACCCATGCCAACCATTGGCGCGATAATTGACTCGATGCGGCGTTGGTACATCGCCTCGATTTCGTTGCTATACTTCAGTTGCGCAGCATTCAGGTCGCGGCCGCTGCCGCCAGCTTGGGTTAATAGGCGTCCGGTCTGATCGACGACCGTAACATTGTCCGGTGGCAGGCCAGCAACACTGCTGGAAACCATATAAACAATGGAATTGATTTGCCCTTCATCTAATGCACGACCAGGCTGTAATGTCAGTGTGACAGAAGAAGAGGGGGCTTTTTGCTCACGAACGAACAGCGAAGGCTTTGGTATGGCAAGATGAACTCGCGCATTCTGAACAGGGCCGAGCGTTTCTATCGTTCTGGACAGTTCACCTTCCAACGCACGCTGGTAATTAATTTGCTCGCTGAATTGGCTGATGCCAAATTTTTCCTGATCGAGCAATTCAAAGCCAACGGCGCCACCTTTTGGCAGCCCTAATTGAGCCAGTCGGAGTCGTGTCTCATAGACATTTGCAGCAGGGATCATGATCGCCCCACCGCTTTCCGCAAAACGATAAGGGATATTCAGCTTCGTTAATTCACTGACAATCGCACCGCCATCGCGGTCATTTATATTGCTGTAAAGCACTCGATAGTCTGGACCTTTGGCCCATAGCGTCAACGCAACAACGATCGCAATAGTGGCCGCCGCTGCGATCAATAGCGGAATTTTCGGATTGGCGCGTAACCGGTTGAGTATTTCGCCAAAGCTATTTTTACCGGTAGCGGCGCCGGTGAATGAGGCGTTCATACTCTATCTCTGCTTGGTTGTTGAACGATATACTTAACGTTGTGACGTGACAAAACAGAACTCCCTGATTGCGCAATCAATAAAACATTTCCCCTACATTTGCGGGCATGTCATTATTTTCCGTAAAAGAAAAATCGATGGGTCGATAAGGTGGCATTTTTCACGTTAATTACCCCATTTAGACTAAACGGGGTATGGTAGTGTATGGTCGTCATAAGTGTGTGTGGAAAAGCTTAATTAGCATTTTAGTGAGGTGTTATGTCGGTTCAAGGTATTGATGGCGTTTTACAGCAAATGCAGGTCAAAGCCCTGCAGGCCACTGGCACGCCAATAGCTAGACCATCGGTAGAACCTGGTTTTGCCAGCGAACTGAGGGCGGCGATCGATAAGATCAGCGACACGCAACAGACGGCTCGTACGCAGGCTGAAAAATTTACCTTAGGTGTGCCGGGTGTGGCATTGAATGATGTGATGGTGGATTTGCAGAAATCATCCATTTCAATGCAGATGGGTATTCAGGTGCGTAATAAACTGGTATCTGCGTATCAGGAAGTGATGAATATGTCTGTGTAGGGCTAACTCATAAACGCATTGTTTTATAGGTGTTATAATTCTCATCTTGCTTGATACCTGTGAATGCAGGCATCAAGCAAAACTGTTGAGTGTGGCAATTATTGCCTATTACTGACATCACCAGGGAGAAGTCGCTGTTCAGAGAATTCGCCATAGGTGGAATTCACATTTTGCTGGGCAACGGAGTTCTTCATCAATAAGCTCAGGTCATCCATTCTTTTCCGTAGCAGTTCTTTAATTTGAGATTCATTCTCAATAATTTCGCGTAGTATTCGGCGGAAATGTAGCTGCATAACGCTGTCAACATCTGTCGGAATCGGTCTTTTAGTGAGATTTTCAACCAACTGAATGTAAACAATCTCCTGAGCAACCAATTCATCCCATTGACCACCTGATGCTAATGCAAGAATTTTACGGCTAAGAGCTTGCAATTGTTGATAATCTTTGAAAAGCTGATGGAGATTGCTCATGCTATTTTTCCTGAGGCGGCTGATAGTTTGGGCCGATTTGACGCCAGGCGCTGGCTATGTTTTCCAGCAAAGCTTCTACTTCCTCTATCACCTTCACATCGTTGTGCAGGTTGGCGATCATTAGGCGTTGCGTCATATAGTCATAAAGCGCTGACAAATTTTCTGCCAGCTCACCGCCTTTTTCCATATCTAGCCCAACCTTCAAGCCATTAGTAATGATATCGATGGCTTTCGATAACGCAGCGCCTTTCCCTGGTATGTCGCCTTGTTCCAGTAGAATACGGGCACGAACCATCGAACTACGGGCACCATCGAACAACATCACGATAAGTTGATGCGGACTGGCGCTCATTACCGCACTTTCCAAGCCAACTTGAGCATAGGCTTGGCTGCCCGTTTTGCTATACATTTCGCTGTCCTTTATTGTCACTTACTCGGTATTAATTGCTAAGTGCTGCTAACTGCGTTGTTAAATAACTGCTGGTGCTATTCATCTGTGATACCAGCTTGTCCAGTTGAGTAAACTGTGCTTTATATCGGGCGATATTCTCTTCGATACTTCGTTTGGTTTGTTCTTCGGTTTTTGTGAGTGTTTTTTGTGTTGCAGCGATACTTTCTTTGGCAATTTGAATTGAACCTTTATCCTCACCCGAGGTAACTTTGAGTACAGAGTCTAGATAAGTGTTAACCTGTGTGGCAAAGCCTGTGTTTTTGCCATCGCCGACGAAAAACTCTGTAACAGAACCGTTTTTTTCTTGTAGCGATTTCTGCAGTTTACTACTGTCAATCTCCAATTTGCCATCCGTTGGATTTTGTTTAATCCCCATTTCATTCAATGTACTGATATCCATTCCATTTTGTGCACTGGAGATTTGCATCTTCAGTTTAGTTTGAATACTGCGCACTGTGCCGTTACCGAGTAAAACACCATTACTTGCATCTGGCGCCTCAGAGTTTGGGTCGGTAGGGGTAAACTTCGTCAGGTTGCCAATGGTAGTTTGCAGAGCGTTATAAGCGTCAACCCATTCTTGAATCGCCTTCTGCATTGGCGCATTGTCTCCAGTGAGCGTTAATGTCTCAGGAGTATCAATTGCGGTTTTCGATTTTAAGTTTAATGTTACACCTTCAATGGCATCATCTATTGTATTACTCTGTCGGACAACCTGGATACCGTTTAGCTGGAGAATAGCATTCTCAGCAGCGGTCTGTTGTTTCATGCCGTTGCTGCTTCCCCCTGCGGTATAAGATAGCTTTTGGTTTAATTCGTCGTCACCACTGACGCTGATCGTCATCTGTGAGTCAGTACCTGTGCTTTTGGATGTAATTGAAAGGTAGTAGTTGCTGTCATCTGCTTTGATAATGCTTGCGCTGACATCACCATTCGCTTTATTAATCGCATCGCGAATGCCTTCCAAAGAGGTTTGCTCTTGCGTCAGTTTAATTTCAAGCGGTTTGTCTTGGCCATCCTGTTTAATTGTGAGCGTCCGCGTACTGGCTCCATCGCCTAATGCCGTTTTATTGCTCGTTTCTTTGGCGGAAATGACGGAATGGGCTGCAGCAAGGTTCTGTACTTCTACGTTATAAGTACCAGCTACAGCTTTGCCTGAGGAGGTTGCGCTAAAAGCTTTGTTTTCACCACTAACGGCAGTTTTGTTAATTTCGTTTGCTTTAGCCAATGCCGTATTAGCGGATTCCAGCTTCGTGAGTGCTGTTTTCAGTGTATCGAAAGCAGTGTCACGATTTTTGTATACTTTCTGTTGATTGTTAACAGGCGTGATGCGTGTCTGCTCAAACGAGGTCAACTGGTTTAGGATATCAGTAAAACCACTGGTAGAGCCTGTAAAGCTGATGCTAGCCATAATAATTCCTTTAATGGGTTTCAGGTACCATAAACTGCTTATCGGCAGCTATAGAAGAAAGTTTAGCATCATTGCGCTAATATACTGCCTATGCAGATATGGTTTTATCCACGACGCAACCACAATATTTCATATCAGCAAATAAATTTCTAAAAATAATTAAAGCTTCGTTCAAGCACGCCGATACAGGTTAGGACGGTGATAAAAGCCGTGGGCAACAGCCCGAACTTTAAACCGACCCGAAATCGACTTAAATGCGTAATAAGGAATATAATTATGGCAGTCATCAATACTAACAGCCTGTCTCTGACGGCTCAAAACAACCTGAACAAATCTCAGTCTGCACTGGGTACGGCTATCGAGCGTTTGTCTTCTGGCTTCCGTATCAACAGCGCAAAAGATGATGCTGCGGGCCAAGCTATTGCCAACCGCTTCACTGCTAACATCAAAGGCCTGACTCAGGCTGCACGTAATGCTAACGACGGTATCTCCGTTGCACAGACCACTGAAGGCGCATTGAACGAAATCAACAACAACCTGCAGCGTATCCGTGAACTGACCGTTCAGGCTAATAACGGTTCTAACTCTGCTGATGATCTGGTTTCTATCAACAACGAAGTGGTTGATCGTCTGAAAGAAATTAACCGTGTTTCTGCACAAACACAGTTTAACGGTGTTAAAGTTCTTGCTACTGCACAAACGCTGTCTATTCAGGTTGGTGCCAATGATGGCGAAACTATTGGTATCAGTCTGAAGAAAATTGATTCTTCGACGCTGTTTGCTGGCAATACTGGTATGTCGGCTGTTACTGAGACAAGTACTGGTGCTGCAACTGCCGGTATTCTTTCTGCTTATACTGCCGCAACGGGTGCAACTGCAGCAACCGCAACTGTTGCAAGTGGCCTGTTAGCAGATATTGACAGCGCTATTTCCTCGGTTGACTCGCTGCGTAGCAGCTTGGGTGCGATTCAAAACCGTTTTGAATCTACCGTAACTAACCTGAACAGCACCGTTAACAACCTGACCTCTGCACGTAGTCGTATCGAAGATGCGGACATTGCAACAGAAGTGTCTAATATGAGCAAAAACCAGATCCTGCAACAGGCTGGTACTTCTGTATTGTCACAGGCTAATCAGGTTCCACAAACGGTATTGTCTCTGCTGCGTTAATCCGTTAGCGTCAATCCTGACAAATAGCATAAAAATAGCGGGTTTTTATCCCCGCTATTTTTTTTATGTCCTTTATAGTGGATCACTCCAGGCTTGCATGTCGGGAATAGAGATCATTGCAGATGTGACATGCTGCTATCACCTATAGTGAAGTGCTCAATATGAAAAAATCGTCTAAAAAATCGGTTGTTAACAAGAAAAAAAATCCAAACTCTGATGTGAATAAGAAAGTTAAGTTAGCGGCCGAATGGCTTTCAACACAGCCGGGAAACGCTTTGCAGCTAGTAACGGAGTTGTTACGGAATGATGAAAAAAATCCTTTACTTTTGGTGATCGCGGCGAGAGCACGGCAAAAACTCGGTAATTTCTTTGAAGCAGAGCAACTGATTGACGATGTACTGAAGCTTTACCCTTCGTATCTTGAAGCCATATATGCTAAGGCCGATTTACTATACCGTAGGGAACGACTAGAAGAAGCAGAAATATATTTATCAAGCATAATAAAAGCGGTAGCTAAGGCAGAGTCAAGACCCTTGCGATCACTCTATGCTACTGTCTTACAGAAATTGAAAAAATATGAGTTGGCGGAAAGTATCTTCAAGGGATTAATACAAGAAGATCCTGCCAACTGGATGTACTGGAGTAATCTAGGAATGATTAAACAGGATCTTGGATATTTTGACGAGATGGATGCTGTTTATCAAAAGGCGGAAGAAACAACAAAAAGTAACCCAGCACCATTTTTTAATCGCATTGTCGGATCGCATTACCATCCTGAAAGAACGGCTGAACAGATCTTAGCGCTGTGTAAGGCATGGCAGCCTAAGTTTAAATTTGATAAAGAATCGTCACGAGCTGTAGCTAAAAATAGAAATCCAGACAAACGGTTGCGAATTGGCATGATTTCTGATGGTTTTCGCTCCCACCCTGTGGGGAATATGATCACCATAGGATTGTCGCATATCCCTGAATCAGAAATAGAGTTTTATACCTATAGTACTAATCATAGTGAAGATCATATCACACAAAAAATAAAAGAAATTTGCACCCAATGGAAAGTAGTTGCCGATATCTCTAATGATTCACTAGCTGAAATAATTCGTGAAGATAAGATCGATATACTGTTTGATTTATGTGGCTATAATTCAAATAGCCGTATGCTAACCCTATTACAGCGCCCAGCACCAATACAAGTAAAATGGGTGGGTGGATTAATTAGTAGCACCGGCCTTGAAACAATGGACTACCTATTAAGTGACTCTATTGAAACGCCTGCAGGAGTGGATGCACTATATACAGAGAAATTGATTCGCTTGCCAGATGATTATATCTGTTATGACCCTCCTTACTATTTACCCCCCGTTAGTGAATTACCTGTTACGAGTAAAGGGTATATTACATTCGGCTGTTTTAATAATGCATCAAAAATAAATGATACCTTATTGGCGCAATGGGCGCTTATTTTGCATTCGGTCCCGAATTCACAGTTGTTTTTGAAGAGTTTTAATTATTCTAATCAAACATTAAGTGAGCGCATCTACTCTGCTCTAGAGAAAAAGGGTATTAGTCGTGCTCGGGTTAGGATTGAGGGGGGGGCTCCGCATCGGGAATTGCTCGCAAGCTATAATGATGTCGATATTGCACTCGATCCTTGGCCTTATTCGGGTGGGTTAACTACGTGTGAAGCAATGGTGATGGGGGTGCCAGTGGTAACGTTGCCAGGGCCGACATTTGCTGGTCGTCATTCTGCTTCTCATTTGGTTAATGCGGGTATGCCTGAACTTGTGGCGAACGACTGGGAACAGTATGTTAATATCACCGTGGGGATAGCGAACGATTTAGATAGCTTAAGCGTTATTCGCCAACATTTGCGTGATATATTGCTGGCTTCTCCAGTCTGTGATGGTAAACGTTTTGCAAAAAATTTCTCTGACGCCATGCGAGCGGTATGGCAGCGTTATTGTGAAGGAAAAGCCCCCGAAGCACTGACGCTAAGTAACGATTTTCTGCCTTATTTCCACGATGATAATCAACCTGTTACATTACAGCACCCAGTTGGGGATAGTGTTGCTAGCGCGAAGCTGCAAGATGGGTTCAGTTTCCAACTATCGGGGAAAATAATCGTTATGGATAACGGCGGTAGCCTAGCTACGCATAAAAACTTTATTAATCTGTCTGCTACTGAGGCTTTTCATTTTGTCATTATGGACATGGTAGGCGAAGTTGAAGAACGGCACCTTCCTCTGCGTAAAAAAGGCATACAGCATATAAAATTGCATGGGTTGGGTGACGGAGAGTCTGTACCTGTTTATATGTGTCTTGCACCGGAGTATTGTAGTAATCTTGTTCCTTTATCTTCAAAGGGGGGAAGTAAAGTACTTGCTGAGGTAATGGCTCAAACCTCAAAACTTGATCATATTCATGGGCTGAATCATCTGGATTGGCTGATTTTAGATAATCGTTATGATATTCGCAAAGCTATTATCCATGGTAAACGTATTCTCTCTGACTGTCTTGTTGTTCAAGTAAAAATCACTTTTTCTCAGACTCATCAAGAGCAATTACAATTTAGCGATGTAACTTCTCTTTTGACACAATATGGTTTTTCTTTTCATTCGTTAGAAGATATTGAATATGCTAAACCTATCGTGATTGATGAGCAGAAAACGCTGCCGTCATCAAAAATGACTTCTGCTGTTGCAGTTTATCTGCCTGATAATATTCGAGTGCACTCGCTGACAACAGAACAGCGTGAAAAACTAGCATTTATTCTGCATACAGCTTATGGTATTCACGATTTATCATATTATCTATTAGCATTAGATTCACTAGAATGGGCTAGTACCTATATTAATGAAACTGAAAAATTCAATCATTTTGTTGAAAATAATAATAAACATTCTTTACCGCAAAAACTTATCGTTAGTTTAACATCTTATTATAAACGATTTAAAACACTTCACTTGACATTGGATTGTCTTGTAAAACAGTCGGTTAAACCAGATAGACTGATTTTATGGATCGCAGAATCGGAACGTTCACTTGTTCCAGAAAATGTTCTGGCTTTCCGCGCGCGTGGGGTTGAAATAAAATATTGTGAAGATATAAAGTCATACAAAAAAATTGTGCCTACATTAATCGAAGATCCTAATGCATTTATTGTAACGGCTGATGATGATCTTTGCTATAAACCTGATTGGTTAGAAAAGCTTATTAATGCATGGAATGGTAATTATAAAACCGTAGTGGCATGGCGAGCTCATAAAATTGTGCTCGATCAAGATAAACTTCCAATTTCTTATAGAGAGTGGGTCTGGGGAGATGAAAATCTTTCGTCTGAAGAATCCACATTACTATTCCCAACATCAGGTGCAGGGACACTTTATCCACCTCATTGCTTTTATCGTGATGTAATTAATGAAAATATTTTTGAACGTTTATGCTCTAATACTGATGATGTATGGCTTTATTGGATGTGCCGATTGAATGGTTCATCTTTTAAAGTTGTTGGCGAGAAAATGGAATTACTAGAATGGAAAGATAACGCCGAAAATGAGTCATTATGGCATGATAATATACTAAAAGGGAAGAATGATAAAAATATAAAAAACATGATCTCCTACTATGGTCTTATAGATGATGAACCAAATTTTTCACCATGTGAAATTTCAAATGTGAACAATCTTTTTTCTTTCCAATATTCTAATAATATGGTTTGTATGTATTTGCCCAATGAATCTGATCATATACAACGTGTAATAAAAACAAGCCATAATTTTTATGAATCGGAGATGCTGGAAGATATTGCAAGAAGGACAAAGACTGGCTCTATTATTATTGATGTTGGTGCAAATATTGGTAATCACTCAGTTTACTTTGGTCTATTTTGTGGTGCAGAAAAAGTACTATCATTTGAGCCACAAAAAGAGGTATATAATACACTATCTAAAAACATTTCTTTAAATTCACTAAGTCATAAAATTACTGCATTTGAGATGGGGTTAGGTAGTTATGAAACTACTGCAAAACTTGGTAATGTTGATGAAAAAAATATAGGTATGACAAAATTAGAAATCAATGATAAGGGTGGTATTAAAATATCTACATTAGATTCGATGATAGGAAATGATATAATAGAAAGTATTTCTATTATAAAAATAGATGTAGAAGGTATGGAAATGGAGGTTTTGCGCGGTGCGAAAAAAACGCTTGAGGCGTATAGCCCAGCCGTGTATGCTGAAGCAGCAACTAAGTCAGAGTTTGATATGATAAATAAATTTTTGTTAAATTTTGGGTATGTTGCAACTAAGCGATTCAATGCTACTGCTACATATTTATTCGAAAAAAAATAATACATTAGCAATTTTCTCATAGGCATATTATATATCGGTAATATGCCTATGGAAATTATAAAATAAATAGTTTTAGGTAAATGATCATGAAAATAGCAATTGCAGGAACAGGATATGTTGGATTATCTAATGCGATGCTTTTGGCACAGCATAACGACGTCGTTGCCGTTGATATTGTTCCTGAAAAAGTGGCTATGTTGAATGATAAAATTTCACCTATCGTTGATCGTGATATTGAAAGTTTTCTTCAAAATAAGTCGTTAAATTTTTCGGCAACATTAGATATAACAACTGCATACAAAAATGCAGATTTTGTTATTGTGGCTACGCCAACTGATTACGATCCTGAAACGAATCGCTTTAATACACATTCAGTTGAAGTTGTGATACAACAGGTCATGTCTTTAAATTCGTCAGCAGCCATTGTAATTAAATCGACAGTTCCTGTTGGTTATACAAAGCAAGCTAGAGAAAAATTCAAGACAGAAAATATCCTTTTCTCACCGGAATTTTTGCGAGAAGGGAAAGCGTTGTATGACAATTTACATCCGTCACGCATTGTTGTAGGCGAACGCTCTGCTCGTGCTGAAAAGTTTGCAGAACTGCTACTGCAAGGTGCAATAAAAAAAGATGTTCCTGTGTTGCTTACTGAATCTACAGAAGCGGAGGCGATCAAGCTATTTTCTAATACGTATCTGGCAATGCGTATTGCTTATTTTAATGAGTTAGATACGTACGCCCAATCCTTAGGGTTGAACAGTCAACAGATTATTGAAGGCGTTGGATTAGATCTTCGTATCGGTAATCATTATAACAACCCCTCATTTGGTTATGGTGGCTATTGTCTCCCAAAAGATACGAAGCAGTTGTTAGCCAACTATGCTAGCGTTCCCAATAATATTATCCAGGCTATTGTTAGTGCTAATAGCACTCGTAAAGATTTTATCGCCGATTCTATAATAAAAATGAATCCTAAGGTTGTTGGTATTTATCGGTTGGTTATGAAATCGGAATCTGATAACTTCAGATCTTCGGCTATTCAAGGAGTAATGAAGAGAATTAAAGCTAAAGGAATACATGTTATTGTTTATGAACCGGAAATTGAAGGGGCTGAATTTTTTAATTCACCAGTAATTAATGATTTATCACAATTTAAACAGTGTGTAGATGTAATATTAGCTAATAGAATGTCTATTGAATTAAATGATGTGCTAGCTAAAGTTTATACGCGAGATATTTTTGGCTGTGATTGATAAACAATCTATCAATAAATTCATATTTATATTTTTGGCGCAAATTTTTCTAAAGTTTTGGTCCTGAGTGCCTATAAGAGCTAAAGATTTTAAAAAATTTTGCAGGGATGCTTCATGGCAGGTATCAATACCAATCTCCCTTCGCTTACGGGTCAAAAAAACAGCAATAAATCGTCTTCCTCACTAAGTTCCGCAATTGAACGCCTTTCTTCCGGCTACCGTATCAACGGCACTAAAGATGATGCCGCTGGGCAAGCAATTGCCAACCGTTTTACTTCGAATATCCGAGGACTAAATCAAGCTGCGCGTAATGCTAATGATGGAGTGTCGATGCTGCGGACGGCAGAAGGTGTGCTTGATGAAATTAACAGCCGTCTGCAACGCGTTCGTGAACTGACAGTGCAAGGTCTGAGTGATACCTATGCCGGTGATACAGGGGATAGTATTCAGGCCGAGATTAACCTTAACCTGAAAGAGATTGACCGACTGAATTTGTGGGCTTCTTTTAATGGTATTCCATTACTCAATGGCAGTGGTGGTACTAAAGCACTACAGGTTGGTGCTTATGATCATGAAACGATGGATGTTGATTTCGGACCGCCCGGATTCAGCGTGCAGGAAATGGGGTTACTGGATATGACGGTTCAGGGGACGCCAGGGAGAGTTACACCCGTCTCCTCGCTGAGTGGAGCATCTAGCCAGATCAATTTGGATGACTCGACACATACGACAGTTGCCTATATTCCACCGGATAATAATCCTAATTTGGTGCGATCTTCACGCGGTAGCAATCTGGTTCAATTGGAGGGGGCAGGTGGAAGGTTGATGAATGTGTCGATCAGTGCATCCCATGATACCGATACTCGATTGAACGATGTGCGATTGGGGGTTAGCAGTGGTGTGGTCGTCAATACGGCAAGTGAATTTATCTCTAGCGCCCGCTATCTGGACAGTAATGGTAATGCATTGTTTTTAAGTCAAGCAGGGGTAGTGACTTCTGGAGGAAAATATTGGATACAGCATCAGACCAATAACGGTATGTATTACTATGAAGCTGAAGTAACGGTTCATGGCGATCAAAACAAGATCACTGCTCAAGCAAAATCAACGACACGAATAGCAAAAGATGATATGACGAATGGCATCTCTGATGTATTGCGTTATGCCCCTTCGGTATCCAAAGCGAGCGCTGATTATAGCCTTGCACTGGATGGTTCAGATGAAACCAATAATGCCAATATGGCGTTTGTTCGATTGGGAAGTGAGTATTATGTTGAAGAGCAGATCAGCGCGGGACAATATGCTTACTATCGCGCTGATGTGACTATTAAGACTGGGGGCACTCAAAATTCAATTACTGTGACCTCCGATCGTGGTCAGGTTATTTCAGTGAGTGACCAACCGTATGTTAGTGGTTCATCAGTCGCACATCTTGATCCCGAGAATAATAATGTTCAGGTTAATTATGTCGATCTTGCTGGTAGATCGTATTCAGATGTCATGCGTGCAGATGAAGATGGAAGCTATGTTTTTCATCTCGATGAGTTTGTTGGTGGAGAAGATGCGTATAAAACAGCTAAAGTAGTACGTAATCAAAATGGACAGTATATGCTGCAAACTGTAAATGGCGCAGCAGACGTTATTCTATACTATCCACTTTCCTATTCCGTCTCAACTGACGTCGAAAATAATCAGACCATACTGACCTTGCGCGAAGCCGATGTCGCACAGCGTTTACGTAATCCTCTCGATCCCTTAGCCGTCATCGACCAGACGATTGCCAGAGTCGATGCCAAGCGGGGGAAATTTGGGGCATTGGAAAATCGCTTACAGTCTGTTGTGCAAAACAACACGCAGGCTAGCATAAATCTGACTGCATCACGCTCACGAATAGAAGACGTAGATTTTGCAAAAGAAGTTGCTGTTATGACCAACCAACAGATACTGCAGCAGGCATCGATATCGGTATTGACGCAGGCTAATCAAATTCCACAAACGGTGTTGGCATTATTAAAATAAGAATGGATCTATCTTATTAAAAAACAAGAGGTTTTGATCATTGAATCACGTAGCGCACAGGATATTTATGATGACCGATATGAAGGTGAAACGTTAAAGCAAATTTTAAGGCTCCAGGGTATCCATGCTAGGTATATTGAGGTGGTCAATCAGGAGCTATTTGTTAAGGCTCTGAAGTTGGGACAAAAAGAACATATAAAATATGTACATATCAGTGCGCATGGAGAAGATGAGGGATTCGTTTTAACTGACGGCACTGAAATTTCATGGGCAGATTTTGATACCTTGGCATGGCCATATTTAAAGGGAGTTTGCCTTTGTTTTTCAAGTTGCTCCGTAGGGAAAGGGGCAGAAAAATTATTTACACATCATAAATCATTTTGTAGCGCGATTGTTGCACCTACCCGAACTATCACCTGGGGTGAGGGGTTAGTCGCATACTCTGCATTTTATCACCGTACGTTATCAACGGACACCTCGCCGGAACAAGATGTAAAAGTACTGAACCATATCGTCGGCGCGGGAAGCTTCAGATTGATCAGATCTTCTTACCAATCTGTAACTTATGCTTTGGGTAGTTAATTCGGTATTAAAGAACGATACCCAGCTAATTTTACGAGATATGCTACGTTTTCACCTAATTTGGGAACAGTCCCTCAGGCCGTATCCCAAATAACCCTCCTTTTACGCCCCTATTCAGACGATTGGCTACCCTACCTAAAAGCATAATAGTGTCGATAACATTATCATCGTAGGTATTTGTCACTGTGAGCGATTTGTATACCGCCGAAGGCACAATGGATAAAAATTCCCTTTGGAAGCGCTATGTACCACTAGTGCGCCATGAAGCCTTGCGTTTACAGGTTCGTCTCCCCGCGAGTGTTGAGCTTGACGATCTGCTACAGGCTGGCGGTATCGGCTTGCTTAGCGCAGTTGAACGTTATGATTCGTTGCAAGGTACGGCGTTTACTACCTATGCCGTCCAACGAATTCGCGGTTCGATGCTGGATGAATTACGCAGTCGTGATTGGGCTCCACGCAGTGTACGGCGTAATGCGCGGGAAGTGGCACAAGCAATGCAACAGGCTGAACAGCAACTCGGTCGTACTCCAACGGAGCAGGAAGTTGCGCAGACCTTGAATATCACGCTTGAGGATTATCGTCAGATACTGCTGGATACCAACAATAGCCAGCTTTTCTCTTACGATGAATGGCGTGAAGAACATGGTGACAGCGCAGAGGCGTTACTGGAAGGCAATGAAGATGCGAATCCATTGCACCAACTGATGGAAGGCAATTTGCGCCATCGAGTAATGGATGCGATTGAAAACCTGCCAGATCGCGAGAAGTTGGTGTTGACGCTTTACTATCAGGAAGAGTTGAACCTGAAAGAGATCGGTGCCGTTCTTGAAGTCGGAGAGTCGAGAGTGAGTCAGTTGCATAGCCAGGCGATAAAGCGCCTGCGCGTGAAATTAATGAACGATGTTTAATTGCGCTGCGTAGGAATACTGTTATCAACGTATATCTTCAATTACTGAAGCAGCAGTCCATGGCAATGTTTGAATATTGATGCGCGCCTTATATCAGTATTTAGATGATTAATGCCACCTGTTTTTAGCACACCAGATTCTCTGGCGTAATTAACGATGCTATCGCTTTACATTGAAGTTATATATTGTCATGGAATGGATTCATGCACCCATCAATTCGGAAGAAACAGCTCCTAAGCCGTTATCTGAAAGACTTCAAGCATAGACAAACCAATTGTTCCCAGTGTGATAAAGCGCTTGACCGCGTTTCACTGGTATTTCGTAACCAGCTTATCAATAAGAAATCGATTGGTAGCATCGACAGGCTTATCGATGATGAAATATGGTCTGGCTTGCAACAAGAGTTAATCCCACTTTGCCGCTTTTGTAGCGAAATATTATGCAATACCCATGCTAGCTATTTCGATATTAAAGCTTTCACACACTATCTGATCGAACAAACCGAAGTTCGCCATAGCACAATGCGCGAATATGTCATTCGTTTGAGGCGCTTGGATGAGCTGCTTGCCGCCAATAATTATCCTGCAGAAACCTTTTCTCGGTACCGTGATGGAGTACAGCAGCGCGTATGTGATTACCTTCCCGATATTGAGCAGAATATTTACCGCAGCGCCTTACGAAAATACGATCAATATCTCGACTGGCAGCGGCATTTCTGATGCTCATCATGCGTCGTTCTCAGGCTGACATTGCCAAACCATGGGATACTGACCATACGTAAATGTTATGACAGTGTAAAAAATGCTTGCATTGCAGGGGGAAATTATTGCACTGTCATACTACTGAAATCATTCGGCACTAATTTTTAGGCAATGGTTAGCAGTAGTTCTACGATGCGATCAATCATTATTCAGTGGAATAGTCGTTGTCACAGTGAGGAACGCGAATGGTAATGTCCTTTTTTGGACTTTATAGTCGATGTCAAGATTCTACGCTGCTGACTCGCCGATGCGAGGGATTTTCCTCCCACTTATTTTCAACACTGCGCCATTTTCTCTTTACCCAAACTTTCCGTATATTTTCTTTTTCTATCCATGAACGCTCGGTCCGTTTTTCATTCGGCTCGTGGATAAATCATGTGTATTCTCCGTCCGCTATTGGCTTAATAAGGAAGCCTAACCTCGTGAGTGAGTTAAACGTCACGCGCTGTAGAGCAGTGCGGTAAGTGAAACAAACTGTAAGGTGCCACTATGGGAAGACAAAAAGCAGTGATCAGAGCTCGTCGTGAAGCCAAACGCGTTATCCGTCGTGAGTCGCGTAGCCATCGTCAGCGTGAGGAAGAATCGGTCACTTCTCTGGTTCAAATGGGCGGGATTGAAGCAATCGGAATGGCGCGCGAAAATCGTGATAATTCTGTTATTCAAGCTCGTACCGCTGCCCAGGAACATTACTTGTCTGCGATAGAAAACAAACAGTTGATTTTTGCCACAGGTGAAGCTGGCTGCGGTAAAACGTATCTGAGCGCGGCGAAAGCGGCGGAGGCACTAATCCATAAAGAGGTTGAGCGTATTATTGTTACGCGGCCAGTATTACAGGCCGACGAGGATCTTGGCTTTTTACCCGGAGATATTGCGGAGAAATTTGCGCCTTATTTCCGCCCGGTTTACGACATACTTTTGCGGAGGTTGGGTGCCTCTTTCATGCAGTACTGTTTGCGGCCGGAAATCGCCAAAGTTGAAATTGCGCCATTTGCCTATATGCGCGGACGGACGTTTGAAAATGCGGTTGTGATTCTGGATGAGGCGCAAAACGTGACAGTGAACCAAATGAAAATGTTCCTGACGCGTTTAGGCGAAAATGTCACGGTTATCGTCAATGGCGATGTCACGCAGTGTGATTTGCCATCTGGGGTTAAATCCGGCCTGCGCGACGCGCTGGAGCGTTTCGTTGAAGATGACATGATTGGCGTGGTCTCTTTTGGTAAAGAAGACTGCGTCCGCTCGGCGCTGTGCCAGCGGACGCTCCATGCCTATGGCTGATAAATCGAAAGTTTAACAATAAAGCCCTGAATCTATACAGATCAGGGCTTTATTTGTCTATAACGTGAGCATTATCCAGGGTAGTTTTCTAACTGTAATGGCCGCGGTGAAATAGTACTGCGTTTCTCCATGCTATTGAGCTTAAAGGTATCAACAGCACTGCGTAATTTTGCTGCTTGTTCACTTAGCGAGTCAGCGGCTGAAGATGCCTGTTCAACCATTGCTGCGTTTTGCTGGGTGACACCCTCCATCTGGTTTACAGCAATATTGATTTGTGCGATGCCTCTGCTTTGTTCCTCTGAAGCCAGTGACACCTCATTTATCAGGTCTGACACATTCTTAATGACGTCTTTGACATCAATAATAGAATCCCGGACTGCGCTGGCTTGAGAGGAGCCATTTTTAACCGCCAACTGCGCATTATCTATCAGGGTTTTTATTTCTTTTGCTGCGGAAGATGAGCGTTGTGACAGTGTTCTAACCTCACTGGCGACGACGGCAAAGCCACGGCCGTGTTCACCAGCGCGAGCTGCTTCAACGGCTGCATTCAGTGCCAGGATATTGGTTTGAAAAGCGATGCCTTCTATTAGCGTAGTGATTTCGGCAACCTTGGAGGAACCGCTGGCGATTTCCTCCATTGCTTGAATCATACGAGAAACGGAATGATCGCCATGTTCGACCACATCATTAGCTTTTTTACCCAACTGATTGGCTTGCATCATATTCTCAACATTACTTTCCACCGTTGATGACAGTTCATGCATACTGGCGGCGGTCTGAGCAAGCGAGGAAGCCTGCTCTTCTGTTCGTGAGGAGAGGTCAATATTCGCCGATGCGATCTCGCTTGAGGATATCGCCACATTCTCGCTTGAAGCACGCACATGGCTCAACACATTAGAAAAACGCGTGATCAATGTGTTGAAAGCTTGTGCTGTTTGGCCGATTTCATCATCACGTTGTGCATCAGCTTGTTGAGTTAAATCCAGCGTTTCGCTGATGGTTGTCAATTTTGTTCGTAGATTATTCAGGCTTTGCCGAACATAGCGCAGAATCATGGTAGAGAATGTGCCTGCCAAAACCAATGCGCCAATAATGAGTCCAGTGAGCATCCATGCTGTTAAGTTAAAGTTATCACTGTTTTCTGTTTGGAGTTTCTTCGCCAAATCTAAATTATAGCGATATTGATCTTGAAATCCTTGGAATAGTGTTTTCTCTATATTGATAATGTTCCCCTGTTCCAGGGAAGAATTATCAGTAGTTGCACCCTCTTGAATGAGTGGAGTAATGACACTGCGGTAACTATTGAAGGCTTCGATATTCTTTTTAGACAGATTCAGATCGTTGTCGTCTGAAATGTCATTTTTCATATAGTCGTTAATGCTTTTTTCTGTTGTATTTAATGCATTGACTATTTCTTGTCTTTTTTCTTTCTTCTTTTGGGGATCAGAAATGAGAATAAACTGCAATAGATACGTTCTGGCATTGCTAATAGCGTCATTGGCTGTGTTCAGCTTGCCTATACTAGGCAACGTATTGGTCATCACGTACTCAAAGCGATCTTTTGATGAACTCAGTGCGTTCAACCCAAATCCCCCGACACAGATCAACGCCAGAGCGAAGATGCTCATCGCCAGAACCAGTTTTTTTACAATTGTCATGTTAGAGTTCTCCGTCGGTAGATATACATTTTTTATATGACATTGAAATGTTGTCTTCTCGCCATTATCAGGCAATAACATTAAGACTACATTAATAATAACCTGAACCTCAGAAGTCGCTTGTTTTATTTGGTTATGATTGTCGATCACCTCTAAACATAAAATCATACGTGATGCTGTTGTGATATTTTTTTTATTATAATGAATGGTTTTTGCTAAAATACTTAGCGTGCTATTTTATTATCGGAATTCTGATGTGTTTCATGGCGATGATGATCACACTTTTAAAATAAACACCAACAGAATTAATAATAGCGATGAAGTTAATAACTGTTCGGTGCTTTTAAAAGGCGTTATCTGCTTAATGAGGCTGATGGAGTAAAGATGTTACTTTGTTTAGCCTGCTACGAGACGTCTTCATCGGTTCCAATAAAAGAAAACGCCCTTAACTTGCGTTAAGGGCGTTTTCTTTTATATGGCGGTGAGGAAGGGATTCGAACCCTTGATACGTTTTCACGTATACACACTTTCCAGGCGTGCTCCTTCAGCCTCTCGGACACCTCACCGGGGGTTGCCTACAAGGGGCAACGGGGCGCTACTATAGGGAGTCGCTTAGCATCGGTCAAGCAGTATTTAGCGCGAACGATGCGTATGGCTAAGCATTGAACGGTAACGGATAGTCGGCGTAACCGTACTGTTAAAATGTATGAAAAATGTGTGGGAAATTGGCATAAAAAAACCACAGACCGCAATGGCCTGTGGTTTTTTTCAGCTATTGACGATTATGCCAGCAGCGTTTTGATGTAGCTGGTCAGTGCTTCGTCTTTGCTGTTCGCGAAGAAGTATTCCTGGAATTTAGGACCCGCAATCGCGCCTTTAACCAGATCCTGATCGAGGCCTTTCAGGATGGTGATCAGATCGTTGTAGGTCACTGCTTTTACAGCATCCAGGATTTTCTTGTTACGTTGTTGAGGAGCAACGCGATCGCTTGGATAGCCGCGGCCGCCTTCTTCTTTGAACAGTTGGGTAAACAGGTTTTCCAGGTTCAGTTCAGCGCCCCAGCCAAAGCCTTTAGCGTAAGGAACGGATACGGCGTTACCGTTGTTGATCTGAGAGAATAGGTAAGCATCAGATGGGTCAACAACTAGACCGCAGATTACGCCTGGGAAAGAGTTACAAGCCAGCATTGCGCCCTGGCCAGTACCGCAACCGGTCACAACGAAGTCAGCCGCGCCGGAGTTCAGCAGGATAGCTGCCAGAATACCGTTCTGGATGTAGGTCAGCTGCGCTGCATCTTCAACGGCGTATTGACCGTAGTTGTGTACAGTGTGCCCCAACGGTGCCACCGCTTTGGTCAGAGACTCGGCGATGATGGCGTTTTTGGCAGCTTGGCTGTTCTCGTTAATCAGTGCAATTTTCATGTTCGTTCCTTTTCTGTGACGGACTAATACATTTTTTAAAACTGTATTTCAATTTGTTGTGTGCAGTATACCGTTTCAAAAATAAAGCGCAAATCGTGGAAGCAAAGAATGCGGCACAGCCCATAAATTCAGGAAGAGTGCGATGCAATAAAAAGAGAAAATAAAATCATAACATATTGAAAATTTAGCTGTATTTCATCATCGATGGATTGCCCAGATGGACCGTAGAGAAAGTGCGCTCCATACTTTTCATTGCTATACACAATCTGACAAACAAACACCTTGCGCACCATTACTATGAGTGACAACACCATCAGTGATGTCACTTTTCCTTGAGGAATGAAAATGAATAATTGGCTGCAACAGATTCAGGGTTTATTGGGCTCCGGTAGCAAGCAGGAGAATCCGCATCAAGGGGGTAAAAACGGCAATTTGGGCGATATGCTTAAACCAGCTGCGCTGGGCGGTTTGGCGGGCGTGTTGTTGTCGAATAAATCCACGCGGAAAATCATGGGTTCATTGGGTAAGAATGCGTTGATCATTGGCGGCAGTGCAGCGGCGGGCGTGGTGCTGTGGAACCAATACAAAAAACGCGTTCGTGACACGCATCAGGACGATCCACAGTTTGGCACCCAGTCCTCGGGTGACAATATTCGTGCCCGTCGTCTGATTCAGGCTCTGGTTTTTGCTGCTAAAAGTGACGGACATATTGATGCGACTGAGAAACAGCGTATTGATGAAAATATTCAGCAACTGCAGCTGGGCAGTGAGGCGCAACGTTGGGTGCAGGAAGCTATAGAACAACCGCTTGATCCAATTTTGCTGGCGAAAGATGTGAAAAATGAGGAAGAGGCGCTTGAAGTCTACTTCTTGAGCTGTGCGGTCATTGATGTCGATCACTTCATGGAGAAAAGCTATCTGGATGCGTTAGCGACCGAATTGAAGATACCGCAAGATGTACGGCAGTCGATCACCCATGAACTGAAAAGTCCATCATAATAGAGCGAATGGTTTAAGCTGCGGTGAGAGAACGTTGGAGAAATAAACGGATAACGCGGGCGAAAGGTTTTTCGCCCGCGGTGCTATCTGATACTTAGAAAGCGCTGGTATCTTTAAACAGACCCACTTTCAATTCGTCAGCGGTATAGATCTGCTGACCATCAACCAGTACTTCACCATCAGCAATACCCATCACCAAACGGCGATTGATCACGCGTTTGAAGTGAATGCGATAGGTTACTTTCTTCGCTGTTGGCAGCACTTGTCCGGTGAATTTAACCTCACCCACGCCGAGCGCGCGGCCTTTGCCTTCGCCACCCAGCCAGCCCAGATAGAAGCCGACCAACTGCCACATGGCATCCAGACCGAGGCAACCTGGCATCACCGGATCGCCGATGAAATGGCAACCGAAGAACCATAGGTCAGGCGTGATATCCAATTCTGCCTCCACATAGCCTTTGCCATATTTACCGCCGTCTTCCGTCATTTTAACGACGCGGTCCATCATGAGCATGTTAGGGGCGGGCAACTGAGGGCCGTTCGGGCCGAACAGTTCACCACGACTGGAGGCAAGGAGGTCTTCTTTTGTATAGGATTCGCGTTTATCTACCATGGTCTCTGTAAGCCTTGTTTTAATGAAGCACGCAGGTTAGCGTACAGCTGTACGCTGGGCAAGTCTGTTGCGTCTGGTTAAACCAGTTGGTTTAACGGAAAAACCAAGGGAAACGTCTACGCTCCTGCGGTGAAATCTGTCCAATTCGTTCACGAATGGCGGACAGCAGGTTTGGTTGCTGTTCATCGTCATAGGCGAGATTGGTCAATAATGATACTGCTTCTGGCGCAGTTTCTACTGGGAACAAATGGAATTTCCCTTCGCGTACTGCCTCAACGACATCTTCTTGTAGACAGAGATGCCGTAGATTAGCGGCAGGTAAAATCACACCCTGCGTTCCCGTCAATCCACGACGCTGGCAAACCTCAAAGAAGCCTTCGATTTTCTCATTCACGCCGCCAATGGGTTGCACGCGGCCAAATTGATCGACAGAACCGGTCACGGCGAACTGCTGATTGATCGGTCGCAAGGAGAGGGCGCTAATCAACGCACATAGTTCTGCCAGTGAGGCACTGTCACCGTCAACTTCGCTGTACGATTGTTCGAAGACCATGGACGCAGAGAAGGGAAGCTGTTGTTCAAGTTCCAGTTCTGTAATCAGGAACGCCTGCATGATCATCATACCCTTGGCGTGCAAATTGCCAGCCAGTTCGGCTTTGCGCTCAACGTCCGTGAATTCACCGTCGCCAGCGTGAACTACGCAGCTGATACGCGTCGGCTCGCCAAAGGCAACGGGGTAGCCTGGGAATTCCAATACGGAAAGTCCATTAATCTGGCCAACGACTTCACCTTCCGTTTCGATCAGGATCTGGCCTAATTCTATTTCATCCTGCATGCGTTCACGGAGGTAGCCTTCACGCCATTGGCGTGCAGCAACGGCGTCAACCAGCGCCTGCTCCGTGATCTGGCCATCTCTCGCGTACAGAGACGCATATTTTAACTGGCCGATTAGCCAGCGCGGACATAATGGCAAATTGCCCTGATCGCCGCTGTAGCGTACTGCAATGTTGACCAATGCAGGCCAGGCATCTGCATCCAGCAGCGGCAGTTGATTTTCGCTACATAGTGCATTGATGTAGGAGCACCAGCGCGCCATGTCATCCGTTTCAATCAACTGCAATTGCGCTTCGAACTCGCCGTAAATTGCGTGCTCGCCTAACTCCGGCTCCATATCATGAATATCTGCCAGACTTTCACGGTCACCGAGAATAATCAAGCGAATATCAAGCGGCATCGGTGGCACATCAACAGGAAGTGGCTTGCGTTCGTCTGGTGACAGCCAACGATAGATGCCTTCAGTCGTAATCTGTTTCAGACGTAGCCACATCAAAGGCTGAGCCAGCAGCGCTCTGGCCGACAGGATCAACGTACCGCCATTAATCTGGTGAATCAGCCCTGGGTGCAGCGTGATTTCATCGTGAAAACTGCGTACGCAGCCAAAGAGCTGTTCAGGTTCAATCCATTCCTGATAACCACAGGATTGCTGTGCGGCAAAGTTATCCGCAGGCTGTGTGGCAGGTTCAATCCGGATATGACGACCCTCAATGATATATTTACTGCCATGTATCCCCCCGGAGTCTGGCCTGATGGCGCTCATCGCACGGGCGATCAATGCCATATATTCATCATTCTCTTGCGCTTTCAACAGCATAAAGCGCGAAGGAGATCGAGGGTGGCAAAAGAGCGTCAGGCTGTCTGCTAGACGCGACTGAATAGCGGAGAATTCAGCTGGAGCAAGCTGAGCTGCCTGAGCGAATAGCGTTTGATAAGGCGTATTATTAGGCAGTAAATGCTGCCATGAGAGTCGGTTACTGGTCAAAGTATCAATGTAATCGTCTGAAGGAAAAGCGTGATTATACAAGAATAATCTAGACTTCACATAAGGAGAGTCATCTCTCCGTCATCTTTCATGCGCTGAAATTCAGGCCGCGTTTGGCTAATCGTCTTAAACGCTGTCAGAACGCCGCCAGAAAGCGGTTAAAATCAGGGAAAACTGTTATGCTGAAAGTCACGTTACGCGGTCACTGAAGAATTTAATATGAAATATCAACAACTAGAAAATCTTGAGTGCGGATGGAAATGGAAATACCTAGTGAAGAAGCATCGAGAGGGAGAAGCGATTACGCGTTTTATCGAGCAAAGCGCTGCTGATGACGCCGTACAGGCATTGCTTAAAATGGAAAATCAGCCGGTGAAAGTGCTGGCGTGGATTGCGCAATATATGAATCCCACCTTAGAAAACCGGATGAAGCAGACGATCCGTGCACGGCGTAAACGTCATTTCAACGCAGAGCACCAGCATACACGCAAGAAATCGATCGATCTGGAATACCTTGTCTGGCAGCGCCTTGCGGCTCTCGCTCAGAGACGCGGAGTGACCTTATCAGAAACGATTGTGCAGTTAATCGAAGACGCTGAGCACAAAGAAAAATATGTCAGCCAGATGTCGTTGCTGAAACAGGATCTTAAAGCCATTCTGAATAAAGACGAGACATGATGGTTTTTTTTGTCATTTATCGTACAGACAAACACGCATAAAAAACCTCGCCTGAGCGAGGTTTTTTTTCGTTGTCAGCCTTAAACCACCACCAGAGGTGGTGGTTCAATAACTTAAGCCTGAGGCTGAGTTACAACGTCTTTGATGCCTTTAACTTCGATCTCTACGCGACGATCTGGTGCCAGGCAGTCGATCAGCGCAGCACGAGGTTTCACGTTGTCACAGGTAGAACCCGTAACTGGTTGAGATTTACCCAGACCACGAGCAGAGACTTTGTTCGCAGGAATACCTTTAGAAACCAGGTAATCAACTACGCTCTGTGCACGTTTTTCAGACAGACCTTTGTTGTATTGCTCTGAACCTAAACGGTCAGTGAAGCCCAGAACAACAACGGAACCGTCTTTCGGATCCAGAGAACTCAACTGGGTGTACAGTTGATCCAGTGATTGCTGGCCTTCTGCTTTCAGCGTTGCTTTGTTGAAGTTGAACAGGACGTCAGATTTAAGTGTGAAACGCTTGGTTTCAACAACTGGAGCTGGCGCTGGAGTTGGAGCTTGAGCCGGAGCAACAACAGGTGCTACGCGGTCATCCTGGCCGAAACGGTAAGACAGGCCAACGCTCATCAGCAGGTTGTCTGGACGGGCACCAACGGTACCAGCATCACCAATGTTGCTTACCCACTGGTAGTCAACACGGGCAGCCCAATTTTTGTCGAGAGCATATTCAACACCAACTGCAGCCAGCGGAGAAACGCCAGTGTCGTCGTTGTTGATGTCGCCACCACCAATAGCTGCATGGCTGTCAGCGCGCCATACCATACCGCCTAGACGAGTATAAACATCCAGATCAGGCATAACAGGGTAGCTCAGTTTAGCAGCCAGTTGGATGCCCTGTGCTTTGAAGCTCGCGCTGTCTGCTGGGTTAGAAGTGGAACCTGCATACTTCATGCGGCCTAGCCAGTCGTAGCCCAGTTCAAAGCCCAGATACGGGTTGGCTTGATAACCAACAAATGCACCCGCACCTAACTTGCTTTTGATCGGGTTGTTAACGATACCGTTGTAACCATTGCCGTAGAAACCCGTATCGTGGAATTGAGACACACCCAGTTTACCACCGGTGTACCAAGTATTGTCTTTAGGAGCTGCTTGCGCGACGGTCGCGAAGCTAGCCAGTGCCACTGCAACTGCTATAGCTGTTTTTTTCATTTTACGCCTCATTATCATCCAAATCGGCAATTAACCTGAAGGGCTAATAAACCTTTGGTTAAAATCCTTTGGTTGGAGACTTTGCCCTTATTTATGACTTACTGTCAGTTAACTGACGTTATAAAAGAGCAACTCCAGCGGGTTAAAGTCTACAACGTGATGAGAAAGTTACAAGTATGATGTGATTTGCGTCATAAGAAAACCGCACGATTCATACATACTTGCTAACAAATAGTCGATGCTTTTGACAGATCTCACGCCTTTGTACTGTATTAAATATAGCCAAAAAGCCCGCAGAATACCGCTCTGCGGCGTTCGACAAGGTATATAGCCGGAAGGGGCTGAGAAAATTCTTAATTTACTTAATGATACAATGTCGAATGAATTTTAAGGCTAGGAAACAGTCTATAGGCGTCACCGCCAGCACTTTCTGGTCGCATGATAAAGCCATACGTATTTCCTGCCTGTGCGGCATGACGTAATCGAACCTTCTCTTCTTCCGTCAATTCGTGCGGTAACCAGCATAAAACAGCGCTGTAATTCCCTGTCAGCAAGGCCTTTTCCATGGCATCAACCGCAAACTGCGGATTGATGTGGTGGAGCTGTACCATTTTATCCAGCGGTAGCCCAGATTGCTGTACCCAAGGGCGGCTCAATTTTTGCTGAGGTGAAAGCCATAGCAACCAACGAGACTGCGTGCCTAGCTGCTGTAAGAGCGGTAATAAGAGGTGTGTGACTATGGGCTGATCGGCGTTGTACACGATTTCGCTGATAATTCCACCTACGGCAACCGAGGGCTCCGCAGTGTGTTGATTTGCAGAAAACGATGACGACTCGATGTTGTGAGAGCCGATTGATTGCGTACGCATAATGAGTTCTACCCATAGTGTTACTGTATGAACATACAGTATCTGCTGTGTGCGTGAAAATCAACCTGATTTTTTGAAAG
The DNA here is from genome assembly GCF_014946775.2 of Pectobacterium quasiaquaticum. Classification (NCBI taxonomy): domain Bacteria; kingdom Pseudomonadati; phylum Pseudomonadota; class Gammaproteobacteria; order Enterobacterales; family Pectobacteriaceae; genus Pectobacterium; species Pectobacterium quasiaquaticum. The sequence continues at coordinate 1,669,295 of NZ_CP065177.1, forward strand.
CGCTTCGCATATTCCTTATGCAAGAGACAGTAAACACATTTACTGTTTGAAGCTATATCGGAGCTGTGGTTAATTATTTGTTCCTGCTACAGATATTTTTAATCGTTCAGGAAGAGATCATTTCAATACTAAGGATTATGGCAATGAAGCAATTATGCAAAAAAAGGATTTTGCAATCTCAACAGTCTTTTTCATCTCTGGGGGACATCACGTCGCGTTCCCAATTTGGTGGCTACAGCATCGCAGCAAATAAAACGATTTTTGGACTGGTGTCTGAAGGAGAACTTTATCTTCGCGCCAGCAAGAAAGATGAAAAATATTTTCAACAGCGTGATATGCCTAATCTGATTTATACCAAGCGTGGCATGCCTGTTCCTTTGAATTACTTCCTTGTCGATGAAGCATTATGGCAAGAATCTGAGCAGCTACTGTATTTCGCCCGTTTGGCGCTGGGAGGTGCGCAGTATGATAGAGCAGTCAGAAGTACCAACGGTCGGTTAAAGGATCTTCCGAATCTTAACCATGATATCGAACGGCTGCTGTGGAAAGCGGGGATCAAGAATGTTGATGAGTTACAGCATTACGGTGCAAAAAACAGCTACCTCAAGTTGCGGAAGGTTCGCGCTAATCTGAGTGTCAATGTGCTATTGGCGCTTGCTGGTGCAATTTGTGGTACGCATCAAGCGGCACTCCCTCGCGGTATCCGCAACGAACTGTTGGAATGGTATAAAAATAATGCGGTATCCAAAGGGCCAAAGCACTAAGAAACGCACCTATTTTCACTGTGTCATCATGTCATTTTTTAGCTGTACGAGTTCAGGTAAGAGGCCGATCAGCAGGCCGATTTGCTGAATAATTAATGATTCTTTGCTGTCTGACTCGGGTGAAAGGGATTGAAGGCTGGCGGTAATGGTTTTCAATCCCTGATTGATACGCAAACTTTCCTCTTCGTCACAGTGTAGCGCATCATCAACATGGCAAACGGCATCATCCAGCAATTGCAGCGTTTCCGTTGAGGTAATTTTCCCTCGATGTGCGCCGAGCGTCGAAATATAGCTTAGCAACGTATGATTCAGGCACATGAAGCGGAATGCGCTGTCCAGCTTACCTCTGGTCGCATGAGGTTCTGAAGACATATTCGACACGACGGACGCCAGTTCTGCATCGCAGTTATGCGCATCGCGGCGGGCAATGCGATAAGGCAGGCTATTATCTTTCCCCTGATAATATTGAACCATGATCGCATCAAGATAACGGCAGTTGGCGTCCAATGTTTTATTGATGATGGTTGGCAGACCGCGGAAATTCCAGTCTGGCCAAATAAAGCTCACCGCCGCCCATGCGATGGCACACCCGAGTAGCGTATCAATAATGCGTGGCACCGCAACGTCAAAGCCTTCACCCAACAGGTTGAAACAAAGCAGGACAAGCAGCGTAATAAACATGGTTGCGTGGGCGTACTGCACGTTGCGAAAGGCGAAAAATAGTACGCCGCTAATAACGATCAACGTGAGCTGTCCTTCCAACGAAGGAACGAAGTACAGGATGGGCAGGCCGATCAAAATGCCAGTCAATGTCCCGATAATTCTCAACGTCAGCCGCCGCCGAGTGGCGTTATAGTTGGGCTGACAAACAAACAGGCTGGTGAGCAGAATCCAATAACCGTGTTGCAAGCCCGTGACCTGAATCAACGCGTATCCGCTACAGAGCAGCACGGACATACGGATGGCATGACGAAACAGTGCTGACTGCGGCGTCAGGTGGCGGCTAATACGTAAGTGGATGTCACTCCAGCCCGTGATTTTGTCGTCTGCCAGCGTGTTTTCTGGGTTGTTCTCTTGCTCAATGGCCTGTTCGGATTCGATAGTCGCCAACTGGGCATCAATGGCGCGTAAGTTATTTAAGAGATAGGTGAGCGCCTTAATTTGTGAGGCGTCCGCCATGTTGTTGGCCGCGATACGCGCAATAGCAGATTCGAGATGCACGAAAGCCCGTTCAATGCGGCTGTCATGCTGATATTTTTGGTGCAGCAGAATGGATTGCGACAACTGCTGACAGGCTTTGGCCTGCATACTCAGCAGGCGCTGAAAGCGAAATAGGACGTCGCTATAACGCAGTTTCTCACGCAATTGCGGATAGTAAACATGCGATGAACTGGCTCGTTCGTGAATATCCTGCGCGACGAAATAGTAGTGCAGTGTTTGACGCGTTCCACGCTGGCCGCGATCGCCCCGCAGGCGCGTTAACAGCGATGACTTGGTCTGATTGAGTGTCGTAACCAGTTGGCTGTTTGCCATCGCGACGTCAATCAAAGGCTTATCGGTTTCTTCTTCAATATCAGGATCGAAGAGGTTGGCTTTGGCATCCAGATAGTGGGCCAACTGCTGATAACACTGCGCGAGGTTGTCCTGTAACGGGCGGATGGGGAAGAGCAGATGGCCGAATAGCGTCAGCAGATTGTACCAGGAGGCCCCGATCAACAGCATGATGGGCTGCTGATACCAGTTGTCGTAAAGGGATATGCCCAGCATGGTGTAAATCGCGATCAGCAGTGCACCAAACGCGATGGTTGCATAGCGTTGCCCTAATGCGCCGAGCAGAATAAAACCGCACGTCGATACCGCCAGACCGATGCCAAACAGCCAAGGGTGTGGGAAAAGCAACTCGATTGAAACGGAAGCGACAAAAAAACAGGCTAGCGTAATGAACAAATTACGTAGACGCCCAGTGAGGCGATCGTCAAGGTCGGTGAGGGCGGCCGCGACGACGCCAAGCGTGACGGGGATTGTCGATGTTGGCTGACCCAGCCACCAGGGAACTGCTGCCGCACCACTCAGTGCAATGAGGATGCGAATGGTATACAGCCAACTGCTGTTATATACATAGCGGCGAATTCCCTGGGCGAAGGTGAACAACGTAATATCCTTAGATGCCGTTAGCGAAAGTGGCGGCGGGCATTATTTTCCCTTGCTGCCTGCGCCAGCTCGACGGAAACCACGCGACGCCCTACAGGCCACAGCGCGATGGCGGCAATTTTAAAATTGGCGATGCCAACAGGAATGCCAATGATCGTAATGCACTGTGCGATGCCGGTAATAATGTGCGACAGGCAAAGCCACCAGCCAAAGAAAATGAACCAGAAGATATTCAGCAGCGATCCGCCAGCGCTGAGAATTGTACTCTTTTCATCTGGGCGTAGCTCATCAACATGGATAGCCTCATTACCATAAGGTAAGAGCGACAACTTGGTTATTTCCCAGCATGAGCGTGTCAGCGGTAAGGTAAAAATCAGCAGCACACTGACGACTGTCGCCAGAAGCCAGGCTAACGTGGTGAAAAAACCACCTAATACGAAATTAAGGATGTTCAACACAGTACGCATAGTTTCTCCTGCACTTGTAAGGTCACCAGATAACGTCCCAAACTCGCTGATGGTAAAAGAATTATCACATTAAGCATCAGGATATCCTAACCTGTTTTTAAGGCTAGAGCGTGAAGTCCGATAACGGATAAACTAAGAATCAGATAAACGACAAAAAATGGATGAATATCCTCTCACATAGTCATGGCGCGAACATCATGGAACTGAAATCTACTTCGTTAGGTAAACATCTGGCCCAGCATCCTTACAACCGGGTGCGGTTACTGAATGCCGGTGTCGAAGTGAGTGGCGATAAACATCAATACCTGATCCCCTTTAATCAGTTGCTGAGTATTCACTGTAAAAGAGGGCTGGTGTGGGGAGAGCTGGAATTTGAATTGCCAGCCGGAAAAGTGGTGCGTCTGCACGGAACAGAGTGGCAGGAAACGCAGGCTTTTTACCGCCATCTTCTTAAATCCTGGCTCGACTGGAGCGAGGAGATGAGCCTGATTAGCGCTGAAGTTTTACAGCGCCAAACGGACAGCATTCAAACGCTGACGCAGCAGGATAAATGGTTTAGCCGTCAGACTCTGGCAACGTTGCAGAATGCCATTCGCGATTCGCTGGGAGCTTTGCCTCTTCCTGTGTCTCGTCTTGAAGCCTTTGATAACTGCCGTGATCACTACCAGCATTGCTTGCGCTGGCTTGAGCAGGGCGAGGAGACGCGCACTGCGGTGAATCAGGCATGGATGGATCGCACGCTGGCGGCAGAGCAGCCTTTCTTTGAAACGGTGGAGAACTCGCCATTAAATGTGTCGCAGAGTAAAGCGGTGATCAATGGCGAAGAAGGCGTACTGGTACTGGCGGGTGCAGGCAGCGGAAAAACCTCCGTGCTGGTGGCCAGAGCGGCGTGGTTAATTCACCGACAGGAGGCTGCGCCCGATCAGATTTTACTGCTGGCATTTGGTCGTAAAGCGGCAGAAGAGATGAACGAGCGCATCCGAGAGCGGCTCAACACGGATGAGATTCAGGCTAAGACGTTCCATGCGTTGGCATTGCACATTATTCAGCAGGCTAGCCGCAAGGCCCCGATGATAAGCCAACTGGAAAGTGATGCGAAACAGCGTCGCGAACTGCTGGTTTCTCACTGGCAACAGCAGTGTGCAGAGAAAAAAACGCACGCTAACGGGTGGCGACGCTGGTTAACGGAAGAGCTGGAATGGGATGTACCAGAAGGCGATTTCTGGAACGACCCGAAGCTGGCAGGGCGATTGGCCGGGCGACTTGAGCGCTGGTTAGGATTGATGCGTATGCACGGCGGCAGCCAGAGTGAAATGATTGAGCAGGCACCAGAATCCATTCGGGCAGAGTTTCAGCAACGCATTCGCCTGATGGCACCGCTGTTGAAAGCCTGGAAAAAAGCGCTTAAGGACGAGAACGCCGTCGACTTCTCTGGCCTTATCCATCAGGCCGTGAACTTGCTGGATAAAGGGCGCTTTGTCAGCCCTTGGAAGCACATTCTGGTGGACGAATTTCAGGATATTTCGCCACAGCGTGCGAGCTTACTTGCAGCACTGCGTCGACAAAATAGCCGTACTTGTCTTTTTGCCGTCGGGGATGACTGGCAGGCAATTTACCGTTTTAGCGGTGCTGAGCTGGCGTTGACGACGGCATTTGAACAGTATTTCGGCGTAGGTGAACAGTGCGCGCTGGATACCACCTATCGCTTTAATGAACGTATTGGTGAAATTGCGAATACGTTCATACAGCAAAATCCGTATCAGTTGAAGAAACCGCTTAATAGCCTGAGTAAAGGGGATAAAAAAGCGGTGACGATTCTACCTCAGGATCAGCTTGAGCCACTTCTGGATAAACTGAGCGGCTTTGTGAAAGCTGATGAGCGCATTCTTGTGCTGGCGCGTTATCACTATTTACGCCCAGCGATTTTGGAGAAGGCGGCAACCAAATGGCCGAATTTGCACATTGATTTCATGACGGTGCATGCCAGTAAAGGGCAGCAGGCGGCATATGTCATTATCGTAGGCATGCATGAAGGGAAGGACGGCTTCCCAGCGCCGACAAGAGAGTCAGTGATTGAGGCGGTGCTGTTACCTGAACCTGATGATTTCCCCGATGCGGAAGAACGTCGCTTACTATATGTGGCATTGACGAGAGCGAAACATCGCGTCTGGTTGCTACAGGATATAGCGAATCCATCGGTGTTTATTGAACATCTTCATCGTTTAGGTGTACCAATGGCGCGTAAGCCAGGATAACGAAAAGAGAGAAATATAACAGAAGAGACCAGCGTCGGTGTGTCACACGCCGCTGGTCCAGTATGATGTAGGGATATTATTTCAGACGATCTTGCAGGTAGCGCTGATAATCAGGAATGGCGATTGGAACCTGCTCGTTAAATAGCGCTGAATTAATCAGGAAATCCGCCGTTGCCCTGTTGGTAGCAACAGGAATGTTCCAAACCGTAGCCAGTCTCAGCAGCGCCTTCACATCGGGATCGTGTGGTACGGCATTCAGTGGATCCCAAAAGAAGATCATTAAATCGATTTTCCCTTCAGAAATGAGTGCGCCAACCTGCTGGTCACCCCCCATCGGTCCACTTAGCATGCTTTTTACGGGCAAGCCCGTGTTCAACTGAATCAGGTTGCCAGTGGTTCCAGTAGCGTAAAGCGTGTGCTCTGTGAGCTGTTGTTTATTCGTACCAACCCAATCCAGCAAAGATTGTTTACAGTGGTCGTGTGCGACCAGCGCGATATGTTTTTGCGCGGGGATGGTACGGGTGGTGAACTCCATGGTTACGTCCTTCAATCTGGTGTAATAAAGCTGACGCTAGGGTACAGACAGATTACGGAAACGTAGTTTCAGTGCAAAGCGATAAAAGCAGGAAAAGGCGAACGGGTATCAAAAATCAGATGTGACTGCGCGTAAAATCACCAGCTTACGGATTCATTCAGTGCGGTAGCAAAGCCCGCAACTGAAGCCCCGTTCGCCGCCGCGTTGTACTCGGACATTTTTCGCTCTATATCGAGTTGATCATTGTCTGCGAGCACAATCGCATCGGTACGCACGGAAATTGCCTGATTTTTTTCATCAAGCAACTGATACTGAGGTTGGGCAGTGAAGTTCTTGCGATCTTGCAGGGTTTGCAACGGTGGTAGCTTAAATGACACGGATGTCATTTTTTCTGTATTAAAGGCCGCAATAAATGTTGAGGGAAAATAGGTCGCTGGCGCTCCTGTTTGGGTGTCGACAGTATCGACCACCTTGAACAGAATCTGGTGTTGCCCACGGCTCAGTTCGAGACTATCGGCACCTTTCAGCAACGAGCCTGACATCCTCTGCCCATCAACCATAAGGAGATCGATTTTCCGATCTAATTTCAACGTTGTTGCCGCCATTGCAGAAGCACTTAAACCTGCAATAAAAAGGCAGACAGTGATGAAGCCGAATTTCATAATTTTCCCAGATGGCACGTAATCTGAGTATTGTTGAGGAATTGTCTGAATGTGTCAAAGGTTTCAATTTGAAACAGGGTGTTATGGCATTTTTCGCGCTATAAGGCACAGATGGCGGCGGTTTTAAGCCATTTCCTGCTATTCGTAAAATGTACGATACACTGTAATAAATCACGTAAGAGAGGTTGAATAGCATGAATGACAGAGATATTGAGTCTGTACTGAAAACGGTAAAAACCATTGCGGTAGTGGGAGCCAGTGATAATCCGTCCCGCCCGAGTTATGGTGTGATGGCGTATTTGCTTAAACAGGGCTACGAGGTTATCCCCATTAGTCCCAAACTATCTGGCCAGACACTTTTAGGTCAAAAAGCGTATGCCAGCTTAGCGGATATTCCTAAACCAGTTGATATGGTCGATGTCTTTCGCCAGCCGGAAGCGGCCTATGAGATAGCTAAAGAGGCCATCGCCATCGGTGCTACCGTTTTGTGGCTACAGATTGGTGTCATTAATGAGCAAGCGGCAATTTTGGCTCACGATGCCGGGCTGAAAGTCGTAATGGATCGCTGTCCGAAAATTGAAATCCCGCGGCTGGGGTTGGAAAAATAAGTTGCAGATAGTAGGCGATGCTGAATACCACAACATCGCCAATACTTGTCTTTGGTCGTCAGTATTTGCAAATTAATGGCGCAACTGTGGCGCACGGCGTCGAATGACCTCGGCTAATTCGTTTAGCGAAGGGTGCCCATGCTCAGAAAGCTCTTCTTTCATCAACTGCGCTTCTGCTAGATAAGTATGAATCGGTTGGCCTTCGTCATCTTCCATCACAACGTGATACCACGGCTCGGCGCGCGGCGTGTCATTGCCGCTAATTTCTTCCCAGGTGGGTGTGTCTAATGAATATTCGGGGTCGATATCAATCACAACCCCTGGAAATCCCAGCTGTCTATGACGAATCTGTTGTCCAATACCAAATTTACAGATGATCATATAATCCCCCCTTGGAAATAGATTATATTTTCTACTTATTGCGGATGGCGTGAAGGAAAAATGACCGCATCCGATAACGCCTTTTAGCGAACAGCGTTTTTCAAGTCATGTGCTTGTTGATGAGTCGCTGGCTAAACACATTATTAACAGTATGGTGTAAATTTTTAGAAGATACAGGTCTGCTAATGAAATGTTGTGTGGTTGCAGGGTAGGAAAAGGGGGAAAAGATGGCAAAGATAGCGACGGTCGCCTATGTCTATGGTGTGGTTCAGGGCGTCGGGTTTCGTTACAGCACGCAGCATCAGGCTAGGCAGCTTGGGCTCAATGGGTATGCACGCAATTGTGATGATGGCAGCGTGGAGGTGGTAGCAAGCGGTGAAGCTCATGCGGTAGACGCGTTGATTGAGTGGCTGAAGCAAGGGGGCCCACGAAGCGCCAGAGTGGATAAGGTGCTTATTGAGCCACATGGCAAGACGGACTATGAAGGATTTACGATCCGCTATTGAACTTGGGTGACGCTAGATGCATTTCACCGGTTTGGGTAAGCCGGCGATTTTAGTTGCCTGCTTGGCTGGCCCTTTTGGGAACAGCTTGTACAGGTAGCGACTATTTCCTTTCTCCTGACCATACTTTTTCTCCATCGCCTTAACCAACATGCGTATCGCGGGTGACGTATTGAACTCCTGATAAAAATTCCGCACAAACCGGACGACTTCCCAATGCGGTTCAGTCAATATGATGCCTTCATATTCCGCTAACACGGGAGCCAATGCTTCGCTCCATGCGGTGCTATCCATCAGGTAACCCTGCGCGTCAGTTGCGATTGTTCGCCCTTCAAACTCCAACATCTTCTCTCCGACTGCGATATCTCAGCCCGCAGTTTACCAAATTTTTCTGTTTGCGCCGGAATAAAAAAGGTTCATCTGGGGCTTTCTCGGTCTGGTGATGAACGAGACTTAGTCGTTACGCATGATGCCCAGAATGCTCAACAGGCTAACGAAGATATTGTATATCGCGACATACAGGCTAACCGTTGCCCGTATGTAGTTAGTTTCGCCACCGTGGATGATGTTGCTGGTTTCCCACAGGATGGCACCCGCAGAGAACAGAATAAACAAGGCGCTGATTGCCAGATGCAGGGCTGGAATCTGCAAGAACAGATTGGCGATGACGGCAACAAGCAGAACAACAAATCCTGCCATCATCATGCCAGACAGGAAGGACATATCCTTACGTGTCGTTAAGACATAGGCCGAACAACAGAAGAACACCACCGCCGTGCCGCCCAGAGCCAGCATGACAATGTCGCCTGCGCCGGAGGAAATCAGTGAACTTAACATCGGGCCCAGCGTATAACCCATGAATCCGGTCAGAGCGAAAGCTGCGAGAATACCCGCAGGGCTGTTAGCCAACTTGTGCGTCAGAAACATCAGACCATAAAACCCAACCAGCATCAGAATTAAGCCAGGGGCTGGCAGGTTAAGTAAGGTACTTGCCGTTGCGGTAACGGCGGAAAAACCCAGTGTCAGCGACAGTAGGAAATAAGTATTACGCAGCACTTTGTGAGTGCTGAGTAGCGAGCTTTCACGGGTAGAGGAAACAACAATACGATCCATAGTCAGCGACTCTCTCTTTAGAGTGGTATTATCCAATGCTAAAGAATAAATAGTTGCGCGACGTTATTAAAGACGGTTTACCCTTCTTTACGCTGAAAGTTTTTATCTTTCGGACCAGTGCTCATATTTTGCCCTGCATGTCGTGTGATGTTGGAGATAAATTGCACTATGTTATTTGTTGTGTGGCGGTTTTGCGTCCAGTTGCGTTGCGTTAGACTGTTTTTCAAGCAATTGAGCGCTGTGATGCTTTACAAGATCTCCTGCACTGTTTATAGTGCGCGTCATTGCGGAGGAGTGGCCGAGTGGTTGAAGGCACCGGTCTTGAAAACCGGCGACGCGAAAGTGTTCTAGAGTTCGAATCTCTACTCCTCCGCCAACAAACTAATAAAATCAATGACTAAAGTATAGTTTTTGATTTTGCACTACATGAAATACAGCAAAAAAGCTTCCTTAAACGGGAGCTTTTTTGTTTCTAGCTACCTGTTTTTCCTTTTGTTACCCCCCAATATTACCCACCCACCCACCCACCCACCCACACTCATCGATATCAGCTTCGCGCCGGCCAATGGCACGGTCTCCAGTGATACTGAACGGTGCGGGGAATTGGTCGTTTTCCCATTGGTTTTACCTATCGGAGCGCCTGCACCGGTACGTTTCCCGCCCTAGTCGGACGATCTTGATTGTTGGTTATGTTTTTGGTCGTCTGTCATGGCTGTGTAGCGGTTAGTCGGGATGTACGTTTGTTAAAGGTTATCCACCATCTTTAGGGTAAACGTCTGTGCGTATGAAAGACGCGCAGAATCTGGAGCATATTATCTTTCACACGGTAGGGGATGATGTAGGGATAGTGCGTTAACACCAGCTCACGCGTTCCTGGCACACGGCCTGGCCTTCCCATGGCTGGCTGTTGCGGTAGTAATTCCGTTAATCTTTGGACTTCATCTACGAAATGGCTGGCAGCCTGTGGATCGTCTTGCGCGATATAGAGGTATTCTGCTTCCAAATTGGCCGCGGCTTTACGCAGCCATTTAATTTCCATGTCTTGCCGTACCTAATTTCCTAAACAGGTTATTCATTTCATCGGATGAGACAACATCACTCGCATCGGCTTCTTTAATGGCCTGCTCAATCTCTGCTATCTGCCAGGCTTCCCGTGCAAGATAATCTTCAATGGCTTGTCCGGCCAGAAAAGAGCGGGTACGTCCTGTGGCTTTAGCCAGCGCATCAAGTTGCGCGGTTGTTTCATCATTTAAGCGAACGGACATGACGCCCATACAGTTGCCTCACTACATTGTGTGTTTTGTATACATTGTAATGATGTGAGAAGAGAGAGGCAAGTGGTTACTTAATGGTCGGTGGGATGTCGTTCTCTGGGCTGGTGTGAGTTAATCGCTGATCGTCTGTTAAGAGCGAACTATAGTCATTCGCACCCTGAGAATTACACTTTGAAGTGGTTCAGGGCATGCGCTTACTGGTTACGAATATCGAGCGAGAATCATGCGATGATCGCCGCTTTTCTTTCGAGCCAGCAGGTGCTCCACGTTCGCTAACGAATACTCAGGGCATGCAGACTAACTGCTCGGTGGATGTCAAAGGTGTTGAAGAGTTTCACGGATTAGTACAGGACGTATGTGATCATCAAGGGGCTTTGGTCTGCCCTGCTGGTTTTACCAAAGCTGCTTTACGGCGTGCTCAGAAATTACAGATTGCGCTTTACCGCTTTACTTATCAGCGCTTTTGCCGCTTCACGCCGTTGTCGGGCTTCTGCCAAAGAAACCGCAGGGAATGAACCAAAACTGATTAATGCACGTTTCTTTGTATCGGGGCGGTAATAGTTAAATCGCCAGATTTTAGAACTACTAGGTTTCACCAGCAGATACAACCCATCTCCGTCCTGTAGCGTGTATTCCTTCTCGGCAGGTTTGGCGGCTTTGATCTCGGTATTGGTCAGTGGTGTAGTCATGCGAGCCATCGTAGTTATACGCTTTTGTAGTTATATGGGGCGGTATAACTAAGCGTATGCCCAAACTTTCCGGCTGTAAACGGGGTATCCCGATAGATAACAGGCAACAAAAAACCCGCAAACTCAGTGAGGATGCGGGTTTCTGTGGGGTTTCCGGTAGTAAACGAAACTAACCGAATATGTATTTGGTCGGCACGAGAGGATTTGAACCTCCGACCCCCGACACCCCATGACGGTGCGCTACCAGGCTGCGCTACGTGCCGATGCTATGGGCATTTATACTACTGTTTCCTGACCTTATTGCAATAGCCGGATGAAACGACTGCTTTAGATTTAGGCAGTTAGTTGGCAATAAAGCGCCTTTCGTTCGTTAGTACCTGCAAGAGCAGGGCAAGTTGCGGTTTTTCATCATTCAGCCGATTTCCCGCCATGTCGTAAGCTCGGTAGTTGCCGTTGCTTTCCAACACGATAAGCTGATCCTGTGTGGTGATGAGCAGTGTGCCACCGTTGCCGTTAATCAACCACGGGTAGCGTCGTTGGGCTGAGAACAGGTCTTCACCTTGCGAATAATCATCCGTGCTGTTTTTAACGTGGAGCAGGCGCTGCATCAGCGTGGTCATGACGTCTTTGTTATCCGTCATTTTCGTAATAGTCTGCGCAGGCGTGTTCGGCCAGTGAACAATGAGCGGTGTTTGCCACTGAGTTCGGGCAAAACGTGCCGCGTTGCTGGCATTAGCATCCTGGTTTTGTGCCGTGGTCACGATGACGACCGTGTTATTCAGAATGTTTTTTTCCTGCAGGATATGAATGATTTGCCCAATCTGGCGATCGACGTCCTGAATATTCATGCGGCCGTTAGGCCCAGCATCTTTGCCATCTGAGGTTTTCGGTGCGCTGCTCAGTTCAACGTAAGAGAACCAGGGGGCTGGATTATTATCGCGGCTGAGCCATTCCTGCCATTGCGTGATGATGGCATCGCCGCTTTGCTGCTGCGGTGCAGGTAAGGAGAAATCAGAAAGCAGTGCCTGACGATAAAGCGGGCTGTTGAAGCCGTTCGCCGAAAATAGCCCGAACTGATAGCCCTGCTGGCTTAACGCGGTGATCAAGGCAGAAGGTTTGCGCGCGCTCAGAATGCCGTCCATATAGGTCGTCGAGAGGCCGTAAAACAGGTTAAACAAGGCGGCGTCTGGCTGAGATCCTGAATCGTAATGATCGCTAAAACGCACGTTTTCTGCGGCGAAACGTGACAGGTTTGGCATCCGGTTTTGTATAGCGTCGGGCTGCGTATCGTCGATCATCACCATCAGCAGGTTGTAGCTGCTGCCGCCATCGCGGAAAGTAATGCTACTGAGCGGATACTCCACCGTCATGGCTTCAGGATTACCCTGCTGCATCAGCCGACGCTGATATTCCTGTGCATCCAGCAGTCCATGTTTTTCCAGAAAACGACGTGCCGTCATCGGATAAGACAGTGGCAGGTTGGCGCGCTGCATGGTAATCGGGCGATAGAAGTTCGCATCGGCCCAGATATACATCAGATGTGACGCGAAGAACGCTGAGATAAAAACGCCCGCTAACGGTTTGCCAAAATGGCGACGGTTCAGGCTGCGGAGTTTTTGCCAGCACCATGTGCCGAACAGCATTTCTGCCATGAAAATCAATGGAATGCCGATAAACATCCACTGCCAGTCGCGGGCGATTTCACCCTGTCCCGGATTGACGACAAGTTCCCAAACGGTGCTATTAAGGTGCAAGTGAAAGCGTGTAAAGACTTCCACATCAACGAGCAGTATCGTTAGCCCAGCCGTTGCCAGCGCTGCAGACAGGAACCGTAGCAGGCGCTGTGACATCACAATAAATGTGAGCGGGAAGATAACCAGCAGATAGGCAGCAAAGACGATAAAGCTAAAATGACCAAGCCAGCTAACCAGCGCATAAAGTCGACCAAACAGGGAGGTCGGCCAATCGGCAACAAACAGGTAGCGGCTACCCAGCCCCAAAGTGAGCAAAATGTTGAATAAGGCGAACCAGTGTCCCCAACTGATCATCTGGGAGACTTTTTCGCGGTAGCGCTGACGGTTGGTTACCATACGTTGGTCAAGACTTAGTGAGCTTTATCGGCTTTTTTAATCGAAGCCTGTAGGGCTTCAGCGAAAGAACGTGCCAGAACCTGACGTTGTGCAGGTGCGATGCTGGTGTTAATCAGGTTCGTCACCATATTACCGAGCACCATCAAAGCAAGATCGGTTGGGGCGTGGTGCTTTTCCAGAACATTGACCATCTCAGAAAGCAGTTGTTCAACGTGTTCGTCACTATAACGGGATGATTGTGGCATAAAATGGCGTATCTCAAGCTGGTAAAGTCGCTTATCTTACCGTATAGGCTTATGCTTTTCTGCACTTTTATCATTAACGTACTTTTATCACTGACGTACTGTTATCAATAAGTAGTGTAGACGCCTAGCGCGCGTACAGATGTAAAGGGCCAGCTTTAATGTGTTGCGGGCCGTTCGTATCAGTGTTTGAATACGCGCCTTGCCAAAAGGAGAGTTTATCATGAGTCTGGATATCGCCCAGATTGCCCTGCATCAGCTAATTAAACGTGACGAACAAACGCTGGAAATGGTGTTACGTGATTCCCTATTGCCAACCAATGCGGCAGTAGAAGAGATGATGGCTGAACTGCATCGCGTCTACAGCGCCAAGAGTAAGGCCTATGGGCTGTTTAATGAGCAAAGCGAGCTAGCGGATGCACTGCGGGCTTGTCGCAAAGGGGATGAGGATTTTCTAAGTTTCTCACGCGCCGCGACCGGACGCTTGCGTGACGAGCTGGCGAAGTACCCGTTTGCTGAAGGCGGTATCGTGTTGTTCTGCCAGTATCGTTATCTGGCTGTCGAGTATTTGTTGATATCGGTGCTTAATAGCTGCAACAGTATGCGAGTTAATGAACAGTTGGATATCAGCACCACGCACTATCTGGATATCACTCATGCCGATATCGTTGCGCGTATCGATTTGACGGAATGGGAAGTTAATCCGGAATCCACCCGCTATCTGACGTTCCTTAAAGGCCGTGTTGGGCGCAAAGTCTCTGACTTCTTCATGGATTTTCTGGCCGCATCAGAAGGGCTGGACACCAAAGCACAAAACCGTGGCTTGCTGAAAGCCGTTGATGAGTATTGTGAAGAAGCCCAGTTAGATAAAAACGAGCGACAGAATTATCGCCAGCAGGTATATAGCTACTGCAATGAACAGTTGCAGTCCGGTGAGGAAATCGAGCTGGCGTCGCTGTCGCAGGAACTGCCACCGCTGGGCGAGAAAACCTTTCAGCAGTTTTCAACCGAGCAGGGCTATGAGTTGGAAGAGAGCTTCCCTGCCGATCGTGGAACACTGCGCCAGTTAACCAAATTTGCGGGCAGCGGTGGTGGCATCAGCCTGAATTTTGATGCGCTATTGCTCGGCGAGCGAATTTTCTGGGATCCGGCGACGGATACATTGACGATTAAAGGCACGCCACCGAACCTGCGCGATCAGCTACAGCGTCGGACAAGCAGCGGTAAGTCGTAGACATCGCACCAGAAGACGACTCTGCCCTTTTTCTGACTTCAGGAAAAGGGCAGCGGCTGATAGCGGGTTGAAACGATAGAGATTAGAAGTATTTAAGCCAGCGGATGTCTCTGCGGCGGGCTTTTAAGCGGGCAAACGCGCGAACGGGCGAAAATAACACGACCATCAGCACCAGAGTACACACCCACAATTGCCAGACGGCGGAAAAGCCGAACCATTCTCCCTGATTTTTCCCCCAGATCGCGACAGCGGTTAAATACATACCTTTTAAAACATACAGATGCAGTAGGTAGAAAAACATCGGTGCGGCACCGAAGCTCGCCAGTATAACGAGCCAGCGCCGTTTCTGCTGGCGTTCAAACACGGCAAGCAGGCAAAGTCCGATGCTAAGCGTCAGGCAGAGGAACAGCAGCGATGGCGGGTATTTCGTGATGTTGAAATAACTCATGAGCGTTTGCGTGATGACATCACCCTGCTGCCAGGGTTTTTCGCCATACAGATTGATGCTACGCAGAACGAAGAACAGCACTAGCGTGATCCCAGCCAGCGTGAGCAGGACTTTCTGGCGCTGAAGCGGAAATACCTCTTTTCGATATAGTGCTCCAGCGACGTAGCCAAGTGAAATGACGCCAATCCATGGCAATACTGGGTATGAAGTGCGCATACGGAATGTGTCGCCGATGTCTATCCAACCGCGATCGTGCAAAATCGCCCAGGGAATAGACCAGATGGAGCCTGCGGAAGCCTGCAAAGGGTCCAGCAGGTTATGTCCACCCACGATAACGATGCCCAGAATGAAAACCAGCCTAGCAGGAAGCCAGATCAGCGCGCTGAGAGCCAGCATGCTCATACCGATTGCCCAGATTACTTGTAAATAGATGACCTGTGGCGGGAACTGGAACGTCCACGCGAAGTTGATTAGCGTGAGTTCAAGAAGAATGAGAATGAAGCCGCGCTGGAACAAGAAGAGGGCGGTTTGTCGGCGATCTTGCACTTTCTGATGATAAAGCGCGGCAGAAAGCCCAGTTAAAAAGACAAACACGGGAGCACACAGATGTGCCAGCGTACGGTTGATGAATAGCAGGGGATCGGTACTGGTTACATCAATCGGATCGGCGAGTTGCAGGTGCAGATAAAAGGTTTCCCGCACATGGTCCAGTAGCATAAGTACCATAACCAGACCGCGCAGGGCATCGATAGCGATAAGTCGCTGTGAGATATCACGAGACATGTTCACATTCCTTTGTGAATGAATAAGTTGTTATAAAAAAAACGCCGCATAAGCGGCGTTCTTCTTTTCCGGCGTCCCGGAAAACGACTTCAGCGCAAACTAAACGCGAACGAAGTCGATGTGAGTCAGTTTTGGCTTGTAAACGTGACGTTGTACAGCCTGAACTTTAACTTTAACTTCTTTGCCATCGATAGACAGGATAACGGTTTCACCGTAGAAGCCTTCTTTCACTTCTTGGTTTTTTACTGAGTCGTGATCCAGTTCGATAGATACTGGTGCTTCTGAACCACCGTAAACGATGGCTGGGAATTTACCAGCTGAACGCAGGCGGCGGCTCGCACCCTTACCCTGACCTTGACGTGCTTCTGCTTTGATAGTAATCATTTTCTTCTCTACTTATATAAAGTAATCCTGCTACAGGCGACCCAGCAGCAGGTTGGGTTATTCAGCTTTTGCGAACAAAAGCGGGCTAAATTCTAGCGGAATATGGCTCTGCGGGCAAATGAATCCCAAAATTACTCGTCATACTTCAAGTTTCATGTGCGTTGGCTACGTTCATTCACCCGAATCACTTACTCAAGTAAGCTCATCGGGATTCCTTCTCTTGCCGCCTGCCTGAAACTCGAATTATTTAGAGTATACTTTAGCCGCGGAGCTCGTTGGCGCGGCGAAAGCGTCCCTGATAATCAAAGAGCTTTTCGCGTATTTGCCAGAATTTTCCGTGTTTGCGGGCGACGACAAAATCAGGCGCGCGTAATAAAGGTTGCTGTGAGATGACGTCAGCGGCATTTTGCCAGTTAAACGGCGTTCCCGGCGCGCGTTGGTGAACACGCAAAAATTGTTGCAGGAAAACGTGGCGCTGGGCGGTAGTGTGCAGGCGAAAACGTTCACTCACTTCGGCGCCTTCCTCATCGTGGTAGGTGATTTTTAGCCATTCACCTTTTGCATCCTGCCCCTGCTCGAAACTCATGCCGCTACAGCGCAGAACCAGCGCATCTTTCAGTTTCAACGCCGCTTTCAGCATATCGTCAGGATCGACCAATACCTCGTCACACTGGTGGCAGCGCCGCGCGGCAATATCATTTTCCGCGCCGCAGTGCGGACAGACTTTAAACCGAAACCGGAAATCACACTGCTTGCGTTGGCCACTTTCCGCCATTTCCCAGCCCTGACAGCGGCGGCCATAATGTTCGATGATGTCGCCGTCCGGGGTGGTTTTTCCCCAGAATAGATTGGCAAAGCCACATTCGGGGCAGAAGACCTGTACTGGCTGGCTGCCAGCATGCGGTTTGCTGTTGCCGACTTCTGGCGTATAGAGATCGTGCGGGTTGCCAGCGTAATCCAGAATCAGGCAGTCCGTTTTCCCTGGATACAACCGTAAACCGCGCCCGACGATTTGCTGATACAGGCTGACGGATTCTGTTGGTCGAAGGATAGCAATAAGGTCGACATGCGGGGCGTCAAACCCGGTCGTCAGCACCGCCACGTTGACCAGATACCGCAGCGACTGCTGTTTAAAGGCGTCAATCAGCGCATCACGCTCGGCCGCTGGCGTATCGGCGCTAACCAGTGCAGCCTGACCGTTTGGTAGCAAGGCCGTAATTTCTTTGGCATGTTCGACGGTGGACGCAAAAATCATCACGCCGCGCCGCGTTTGCGCATAATCGATGACCTGACTGATGATATGCGGCGTAATACGCTGCTGACGTTTGAGTTCGAGGTTCAGGTCGGCTTCGCTGAATAACCCGTTGCTGCGGGCGACGAGCTTACTGAAATCATATTGCACCACTGGCATATCCAATCGGTCAGGCGGCACCAGAAAGCCATGCTTGATCATATAACGCAGCGGCAGCTCGTAGATGCAGTCGCGGAACAAACTGCGTTCGTCGCCACGGATCATGCCGTGATAGTGATACTGATATATCCAGCCTTTGCCAAGCCGATAGGGCGTCGCCGTTAAGCCGAGCAGCCGCAGCTGTGGGTTAGTCTTTTGCAGATGCTGGATGATTTGTTGATATTGGCTGTTATCGTCGTCGCTAATACGGTGGCATTCATCAATGATCAGCAGAGAGAAGGCACTATCGAACTGGTCGAGATTACGCGCGACGGACTGTACGCTGCCAAAGACCACCTTTCCCTGACTCTCTCGCTGCTGTAGCCCTGCCGCGAAGATATCCGCTTCCAAATTCAAGGCGCAGTATTTGGCATGGTTTTGTGCGACCAGTTCCTTGACGTGTGCGAGCACCAATACTCGACCACGAGCAAGCCGCGCCAGTTCGGCAATGACCAGACTTTTCCCCGCACCGGTAGGCAAAACGATGACGGCCGGTTGGGTGTGACGGCGAAAATAGTCGAGTGTGGCGGAAACAGCCTCACGCTGGTAAGGCCGTAGCGTGAACGACATAACTAGTGCTGGCAGATTTTACTGGCGCTGGTGGTAAAGCCCGCATCGTGTGGGATGAATTTCCCGCGTTCAGACAGAAACTGTACCAGCATTGAGGCCGTCATATTTTCGGCGGAACAGGTGTGAAAACGCGCCTCGTTGCCGAAGCGAGTTTCTATCGTGCTAATCAGCTGTTCGGTGGTAAATGACTCACCGGATGTGAGCATCATTTGCAACACTTCATGACCGTGAATAGATGACATGGGGCTGTCCTTAAAATGTAAAAAATTGCCCTTATTATGCCTGTTGATAATACCTGGCGCGAGGGATAAGCAAGAGGCGTTGAAATTCAAGGTCGGCTAAAAAGAGCAACATATGAGCCGTGAATTGCAGGACGAGTAAACAAACCCCCGTTATACTACCCTCTCATAATTTAGGGTCTCACGATTTTGAGATATGCAGTTATTTGAGATAGGTAGTGAGTTTTAATGCGATTGGACAAATTTTTATCCCAGCAATTGGAAATTAGTCGTTCACTGGTGGCGCGCGAGCTCCACGCACAGCGTGTTACCGTCGATGGTGAAGTGGTAAAAAGCGGCGCGTTCAAGTTATCCCCTGAGCATAATGTCGAGTTTGATGGCGAACCGCTGAAACAACAGAGCGGTCCGCGCTATTTCATGTTGAATAAGCCTCAGGGCTACGTCTGTTCAACGGACGATCCCGATCATCCCACCATTCTGTATTTCATGGATGTCCCAGTGGCGTACAAACTGCACGCGGCGGGGCGTCTGGATATCGATACCACTGGACTGGTACTGCTAACTGATGACGGGCAATGGTCGCATCGCATTACTTCGCCTAAGCACCAGTGTGAAAAAACGTATCTGGTGACGCTGGAACAGCCGCTGGCCGAGGACACCGCCGCGCAATTTACGGCGGGCGTGCAACTGCATAACGAGAAGAACCTCACCAAACCCGCTACGCTTGAGAAGATAACGGATTATGTCGTTCGACTGACGATTAGCGAAGGCCGCTATCATCAGGTCAAAAGGATGTTCGCGGCAGTGGGGAATCGGGTCGTTGAGCTGCATCGCGAACGTATCGGTGGTATCTATCTGGATAGCGAACTGGAACCGGGGGAATACCGGGAGTTAAGTGCTGAGGAGATCGCCAGCGTAAAATAATGCTGCATAGCATGACCTTTTTTCTAATCTGGAGTTATTAGTGCAATTACGCCGCTCTTCTCATTTTGGGCTGATCTTTATTCTCGGCCTGATTTCGATGCTAATGCCGTTAGCTATCGATATGTATTTACCTGCGTTGCCGACCATTGCTAACGAATTTGGCGTGGGGGACGGGCATGTCCAAATGACGCTCAGCACCTATGTGCTGGGCTTTGCAATTGGCCAGATGTTTTACGGGCCAATGGCAGACAGCCTGGGACGTAAGCCTGTGATTCTCGGCGGTACGCTGGTTTTTGCGTTTGCAGGCGTGGCCTGTGCACTGGCACAAACGGTAGAGCAACTGATCTACATGCGTTTTCTGCACGGCGTCTCCGCTGCGGCGGCTGCGGTGGTGATTAATGCCCTGATGCGCGATATGTTCTCGCGGGATGATTTTTCTCGCATGATGTCGTTCGTCGTGTTGGTGATGACCGTCGCGCCGCTCATTGCGCCCATTGCCGGTGGCTGGCTGCTGCTGTGGTTTAGTTGGCATTCTATTTTCTGGACGATCTCTGGTGCGGCTTTTCTGGCGTCAGCGCTGATTTTCTTTTTTATCAAAGAAACCTTACAGCCTGCTAAGCGGCAGAAATTTCATCTGCGCACCACCATCGGGAATTTTGCCATCCTGTTCCGCCACAAGCGGGTGTTCAGCTATATGGTGGCAAGCGGGCTTTCGTTTTGCGGCATGTTCTCCTTCCTGAGTGCTGGGCCGTTTGTGTATATCAATCTGTATGGCGTTTCTCCTCAGAATTTTGGCTACTACTTTGCTCTGAACGTCGTCTTTCTCTTTGTGGTCACGTTGTTTAACAGCCGCAATGTGCGACGGTTGGGCGCAATGGCGATGTTCCGCACGGGGCTGGTCATTCAGTTTGTGATGGGAATATGGCTGGTGGTCGTCTGCCTGTTCGATCTCGGATTCTTGCCGCTGGTGTTTGGCGTGGCACTGTTTGTCGGCTGTATTGCGATGGTGGCGTCGAATGCGATGGCGGTGATTCTCGATGATTTCCCGCATATGGCAGGGACGGCCTCGTCGTTGGCTGGCACACTACGCTTCGGCCTGGGGGCGATTGTGGGGGGGATCCTCTCTCTGGCTTCATTCAACAGCGCCTGGCCGATGGTGCTATCAATGGCACTTTGTTCGATTGGTGGCTTTCTGCTGTATCTGTACGCAACCCGTTCTCCCGCATCCTGATTTTTCCTTCTTCTCAGATGCAGGAAAGATGTTCCTGCATCTGAGTCTGTTCTCTCTTATTCCTCATTTTCCTTCTTACGGCGATCCACATGCGTGGATTTTGTTTTATTAATGTAAAATATTTGACTAAAAAGTGAATGGATGAGCTGAAAAGGGTTGAGATATTAAATGGAAAAGGTTAAATATAGCCAGAAAAGAAGAAAGATTCGTGATCAATTTGGCATTAATAGTCCTTGCAATCAGTTCTGTTAACCACTATCGCGATATGAAAAAGCGAGTTTGTTGTTTTTTTGTTCATTAAAAGTGGCAAAAAATAGTGTGAACACGCTACTATGATAAATATGTTACTATTTTGTGAATTATTACCTGAGGAAAACAGTAGTGGACAGTTTCCAACTTTCGGTAGTTCATCGTTTGCCGCAAAGTTATCGCTGGTTATCGGGTTTTGCAGGTATCAATGTTGAACCGATTCCGCTGAGCGGCAGAGAAGAAGACAACAACCTGATTGGCCTCAAACTGTTGAGCCACGATGGCGATATCGCATGGAACATCATGCGCCAACTGAATCAATCCCTGTCTGAAATACAGGTTGAATGCGCCGTTCTGGAATGGGAAGGCGAGCCGTGTCTGTTTTTGCATCGTAATGATGAAAGCACAGCAATGTGCCGTCTGAAGAATGTCGGTGTCGCTATCGCTGAGTCCGTATCGGCACAATATCCCTTTTAAACCGCAGCGTCAGCAGATCGGCGCTGCGGTATTCTCTCATTTTATGCCGACTGCGTTTCTGCCGTGTAGGATGAGAACTGTAGCAGTTCCCGTGTGTAATGTTCGGCAGGGTGCGCGAATACCTGTTTGCATTCGCCCTGTTCGACCACTTCGCCTTGTCGCAACACAATAACCTGATGGCACAGAGAACGGATAACCTGTAAGTCATGGCTGATAAATAGGTAAGCGATTTGGTGCTTTTCCTGTAATGATTTCAGCAGCGCCAGAATTTGCGCCTGAACCGTTCTGTCCAGCGATGAGGTGGGCTCATCGAGGATCAGTAGCTCGGGTTGCAGTATCAGCGCACGAGCGATAGCGATACGC
Source organism: Pectobacterium quasiaquaticum (assembly GCF_014946775.2). Lineage (NCBI taxonomy): Bacteria > Pseudomonadati > Pseudomonadota > Gammaproteobacteria > Enterobacterales > Pectobacteriaceae > Pectobacterium > Pectobacterium quasiaquaticum. Next base: position 1,691,381 of record NZ_CP065177.1, read on the forward strand.
TGACGCTGGCCGCCGGAAAACTCGGAGGGATAGCGGTAGCGGGTCGTGGGATCCAGCCCGACTTCCTGCATCGCCTCAACCACACGCTGGTCGAGCGCCTCTTTGCTTAACTTATGATGGACGGTCAACCCCTCAGCAATGATTTGTTCCACATTCAGCCGTGGGTTCAGCGCAGAGTTCGGATCCTGAAAGACAACCTGAATCCGGTGGCGGAAAGGCAGCATTTGCTTACGGGTTAGCCCTTGCAAGGGCTGGCCGTCGAACCAGATATCGCCGCGTGATTGAATCAGGCGCAGCAACGCTAATCCGGTCGTACTTTTTCCTGAGCCGGATTCTCCCACCAGACCCAGACTTTCGCCGCGCCGTAAGGTGAAGTTGATATTGTTCACTACCTGCTTTTCGTCAACAGTACGGCGCAAAAGGCCACGTTTGATGGGAAACGAAACGTGCAATTTTTCCACCCGTAAAAGAGGGTCGCCGTCATCTGTTACCGGAAGTGGCTCGCCCGACGGTTCTGCATCCAGTAACTGGCGGGTGTAGGGATGCTGCGGTGTACTGAAAAGCTGCTGACAGCTATTATGCTCCACAGCCTGACCGGCTTTCATGACCGACACGTTATCTGCCAACTGACGGACAATATTCAGGTTGTGGGTGATGAATAGTAAACTCATCCCCAGTTCTTGCTTCAGCTCGTTCAGCAATTTTAATATTTGCGCCTGAACGGTCACGTCCAGTGCCGTTGTGGGTTCATCGGCAATCAGTAAATCCGGCTGTGTCAGCAGTGCCATCGCAATCATGACGCGCTGGCGTTCCCCGCCGGAAAGCTGGTGCGGGAAATCATTCAATCGACTCTTAGCTTGCCGAATACCCACGCGATCCAGACAGGTGATGACTTCGCTGCGGGCTGCCTCGGTGCGCATGCCACGGTGGAGCGAAAGCACTTCAATCAGCTGTTTCTCAATGCTTTGCAAAGGGTTAAGCGACACCATCGGTTCTTGAAAGATCATCGCGATCCGATTGCCACGTATCTGACGCAGTGTTTTTTCATCGGAATGCAGCAGCGACTGCCCTGCGAAGCGAATATCCCCTTGCGGATAAACCACGGGCGGGGAGGGGAGCAAACGCAACACCGACAGTGCGGTGACGCTTTTTCCGGAGCCTGATTCACCGACCAGCGCCAGCGTCTCACCCGCGTTCACCGCCAATGAAAGCTGGTCGACAACGCGTTGCTCCTGACCGCCTTTGCGGAAGGCAATGCTGAGATTATCTATCTGCAATAAAGGTGAACTGGACATATTAATGCGCCTTGCTGGGGTCAAAGGCGTCGCGTACCGCCTCGCCGATAAAAATGAGTAAGGAAAGCACGATGGAAAGCACCATAAACACGGTAATGCCCAGCCACGGCGCCTGAAGGTTATTTTTCCCTTCCAGCAATAAAGTGCCTAATGATGGCGAGCCCATCGGCAGACCAAAGCCGAGAAAATCCAGCGATGTTAGTGTAGTAATCGAACCGCAGAGAATAAAGGGCAGGTAGGTCAGCGTAGCGACCATCGCGTTTGGCAGCATGCAGTGGAACATAATGGCGCGGTCGCTGACCCCCATCGCCTGCGCGGCACGAATATAGTCAAAGTTGCGGGTACGCAAAAATTCCGCCCGTACCACACCAACCAGACTCATCCAGCCGAAAAGGACGGTAATGCCTAATAGCCACCAGAAATCCGGCTGAATCACGCTGGACAGCAAGATAATTAGAAACAGCGTCGGCATGCCGGACCAGACTTCGATAAAGCGTTGCCCCCACAGGTCGAGACGCCCGCCGTAATAGCCCTGTGTCGCACCGACGGCGATACCAATCACGCTGGACAGGATCGTGAGCGCCAGACCGAACAGCAGTGAGATACGGAAGCCATACAGGACTTGCGAGACCACATCTTTCCCTTGGCTGTCCGTGCCCAGCCAGTTCTGCCAGTTTGGTGCAGAGGGGAAGGACGCTGTAGTGGCGTAGTTTATGGTGTCGTAACTGTAGTGAATCAGCGGCCAGATTGCCCAGCCGTGGCTGCTGATACGTTCGGCGATATAAGGATCGCGGAAATCAGCGGTGGTATCCAACTGTCCGCCGAACGTCCTCTCGCTGTGGTCAATAAGCACCGGCGTATAAAACTGGCCGTCATACTTCACCAACAGCGGTTTGTCGTTGGCGATCAATTCGGAAAACAGGCTGACGATAAACAGCGCCATGAAAATCCACAGCGACCAGTAACCGCGACGATTACTTTTAAAACGCGCCCAGCGCGCCTGATTAATCGGGCTTAAGCGGCTCATTGGCGTCCCTCAAAATCGATACGCGGATCCACCAGCGTATAGGTTATGTCACTGACGATATTCAGCAATAAGCCGATCAGCGTGAAGATATACAGCGTACCGAACATGACGGGATAGTCACGTTGCAGCGTGGCGTCATAGCCCAACAGGCCCAGCCCGTTGAGCGAGAACATCACCTCAATCAGTAGCGAGCCGGTGAAAAACATACTGATAAACGTGGCGGGGAAGCCGGCAATCACCAACAACATGGCATTACGGAATACGTGACGGTAGAGAATGCTTTTTTCATCCAGCCCTTTAGCGCGCGCGGTAACAACGTACTGCTTACGAATCTCATCCATAAAGGAATTCTTGGTGAGCATCGTTAGCGTGGCGAAACCGCCAATGACGGAAGCCAGAACTGGTAAGGCGATATGCCACAAGTAGTCGGTAATCTTGCTGTACCACGGCAGGGTATCAAAATTGCTGGAGACTAGCCCTCGGAGCGGGAACCAGTCCAGGTAACTGCCGCCCGCGAATAGCACAATCAAAATGATCGCAAACAAAAACGCCGGAATGGCATAGCCGATAATGATTAACGTGCTGCTCCAGGTATCGAACGGTGTGCCGTTCTTCACGGCTTTTTTGATGCCAAGAGGAATGGAAATCAGGTAGACGATCAGCGTACTCCACAGCCCCAGCGTAATCGAAACCGGCATGCTCTCCTTAATAAGTTGTATCACCGAAGAACCACGGAACAGGCTATCGCCGAAGTCAAAGCGTACGTAATCCCACAGCAGCTTAAAATAACGTTCATGGATCGGCTTATCGAAGCCATAACGTTTGGTGATTTCCTCGATGACTTCCGGGTCGAGGCCACGTGAACCGCGATAAGCGTTCTCGATATTCGGTGCGCCGCTGGTGCCCGCCCGTGCCATACCGGCATCCATTCCGCTATTGGCGGTATAACCGCTGCCGTGGCCCATTTCAATCGCCGCAATGGCCTGATCCACCGGGCCGCCGGGGGCAATTTGTACAATGAAGAAATTAATTGTGATGATTGCCCACAGGGTTGGAATAACCAGCAAGAGGCGGCGTAACAGATACGTTCCCATTTTTATTCCTTAACGTCGCTCTGCGGGCAGCGTGGCCGCCTGTTTGGTATCGAACCACCAGCCGTCAAAACCAAGCGAATAGGCCGGGCGTACAGCAGGCATGGCAAACTTGTTCCAATAGGCGAAACGGTCATGATTGGAATACCACATCGGAATCATAAGCTGATTCCAGGTCAATACCCTGTCCAGTGCGCGGCCTAATGACAGCAACGGGACTTTCTGCCCCTGATGCTTAACGATTTCCGCGATGAGTGAATCAATCGCGGGATCGCTGACGCCGGAAGTATTGTAGGTTGAGTCGATATACTGCGAGCTCCAGCGCATTTGCAGGCTGTCATCGGGGTAGATGAACGCAGGGTACACTGTTGCCGTCATATCTAAATCGCGCTTGCGCAGGCGGCTGTTGAACTGCGTGCTGTCGATGTTACGCACGTTCATGGTGATACCGAGTTTTTTCAGGCTCTGTTGAAAAGGCAGGACATACTGCGAATTGCCAGCGCTTGGCAGCAGTAGTTCAAACGTAAATGGCTGTCCGGTTTTGTGATTGACCAGCTTTTGATCTTTCAATTCCCAACCGGCTTCTTCCAGCAGTTTGAGTGCCTTAAGCCAGTTTTGTCGATCATAGCCGCTGCCGTCGGAAGAGGGCGGTTGATAGCTGGGGCCAAAGACCTCGGCGGGTATCTTGTCTTTCAGCGGCGTCAGCCAAGCCAATTCTTCTGCGCTGGGTTCGCCTTTAGCGGCATACTCGGTGTTTTGAAAATAGCTGTTGGTACGCTGATAGGCGTTGTAATACAGCGCCTTGTTCATCCAGTTAAAGTCAAATGCCAGCGCTAATGCCTGACGCACGCGTCGATCCTGAAACAGTGGGCGTTGGGTATTGAATACCAGCCAGCGCGTAGACTGAGCGGATTGATTCACCTGATCTTGTTTGATGATGTAGCCGCGTGCAAAGTTGCCGCCCTGATATTGGGTTGCCCAGTTTTTTGGCGAACCTTCCTCACGCAGGTCGAAAGCGCCGGCTTTAAACGCCTCCAGCGCGACACTGTCATCCATATAGTAGTCGTAGCGAATTTTATCGAAATTGTATTGGCCTTTATTGACCGGCAGATCGGCACCCCAATAGTCTTTCACGCGAGAATAGGTGACATATTGTCCGGTACGATAGGCGGTGATGCGGTAAGGCCCACTGGCCGGAGGCGGATACGATAGCGGTTCGTTGAATTTATGATTCTTCCAGAATTTCTCCGGCATGATGGGCAATGTCAGCAGGCTGAACATGCGATTTTTGTCGGATACGGGAAAATCGAAGCGTATGGTCAGCGGTGCAACGGCCTTGGCGGTGATATCTTTAAAATAGATGCGGAACTGCGGCACGCCCTGCGTCATAAACATATTGTAGGTGAACGCGACGTCAGCGGCGGTGATTGGTGAGCCGTCATGAAAGCGGGCCTTGGGATTCATCTCGATTTCAATCCAGCGAAAATCCGCCGAATGGCGCGTCGTTAGGGCGACCAGCGGATAATAACTGCCGGGCTCGTCATCAGAGGAGACAAAGAGCGAATCATAGAGCCTTTCAGTTCGTGCCGCTGCCACGCCACGTAGCGCGTAACGGTTGAAGTTGTCAAAGGTCCCTAGTGCGCTGAGGGTGATGCTGCCGCCTTTGGGCGCATCAGGGTTGACATAATCAAAATGGCTGAAGTTCTCGGCATATTTGGGTTCACCCAACAGTGCAAAGCTGGTGCTGTTTTCAATCGTCTCGGCATGCACCCCAAAATGGGCCGTGCAAAGCAATACGGCAGCGATAACGCGTTTTAACATCTGACGGTAATCTCCTGCGAATGGACGTTATCTGGCTAGGCATCGTCTGATGTAGACACGCCATATCGTAACGTCAACAATGCCGATTTCCTCGGCATAAAGTTCTTGAAATAATTAACATTCCCATCGGGAAGCTGCACATTTTCTTTTTATCATGAAATCAGGTGATAAACCTACCTTAATCACGGTCTGTTAATGTTTCAGGTTGTTGAGTCAGTCATATTTTGCGCAGTGTGCCGCAGAAGGGGAGGATCTCGGTGGTATTCGGGTGAAAGCAGGCATAAAAAAACGTAGGGAACGTTTTTCAACGTTGCGCAGCAACGGCCCGCAGGGTGATGGACAAGGATGTCCGTCATAAAAAAACGCAGGGAACGTTTTTCAACGTTGCGCAGCAATGGCCCGCAGGGTGATGGACAAGGATGTCCATCATAAAAAAACGCCGCTTGTGGTCATAAGCGGCGTTGATGTCGTCTGGTTTCGTTGGCTAACAGCAAACTTCTTTCACTAACACACAGCAAGGGAGCGGTATGGTTTAGCTGGTTTTTCTTTTACTCAGGACACGACGTCCTTCCTGATAACGCTTATCCCAGTAGTCTTCTGTCATGTTGGAGATAATGACGCCACTGCTGGTTGATGCGTGGACGAATTGATCGTTGCCGAGATAAATGCCAACGTGGCGACCGGTTGAACCTGCACGGAACAAAACAAGATCGCCGACGCGCAATTTGTTGCGCTGAATTTGCTGGCCCATTTCTTGCTGTTCATAAGTTGAACGCGGTAAATCCATACCAAACTGTTCGCGGAACGTGCGCTGAACGAAAGCTGAGCAGTCAATGCCACGTCGACTATCACCGCCTAAACGGTAACGAACACCTTTCCAACTGGCATATTGGGTAAGTAACTTGGACTTGATATCCACGTTACGAACCAGTGCTTCAAATTCATCCTGAGAGGCTTGCAGTAAAAGACCATCTTTGTCATTAACTGCATGCATATCAGTTTGAGCTTTATTGTTGTATGCACTATTACTTCCACATGCGGAGAGCATCATTGCTACCGCAACGGCAGGCACTGCCCGCCAGATATATCTCAGAGTCGGTTGAGATTTGACCATTGTTGTTATGTTCCCTTGCTGTCCTTAACGATAATTATCGCTATGTAGTATCCCCATTTCACTGGGGGATAAATGCCAAACGAAAACGAGACTCAGACTAAATCAGAGTTTCTTCGTAGCCAAACACTCATCGGCGAAAGTGTGCCGGAATGCACATTATTTCTCTTGCCGCAGGGAGTTCAGTGTGCGCTAAAGAAGTAAACCCGAACGAGACTACCGTAACAGCAGCAGGATTGCGAGAAGTTTTAACCATTTTATTTATAAGATTTAATGATGTATTCAGCTAAAAAATGTCGATGTAAAAAATCTGAAATTATAGGGGTTTATACTGTCGGTTTTTTAGGTAATAGCCGATTTAACAGGGTAATAGCGGCATCGCTCGCTGGCGTTAATAACCACCAACTCAATCCGACCAGAACAACCGAGAGCGAGCCGACTGCAATATCGGTAAACCAATGTGCACCAATCATGATGCGAGGCAATGAGAAAATCACCAAGATGGTCAGGCCGATAGCGAAAGCGGTACGGGTAAAATAGCGCAGCATAAAAGCCGCAAAGATCATCAACATCATGCCGTGGTCGCCGGGGAAGCTATCCGATGACGCATCTTTGGTCGGAATACCGGTTAAGTCTGAAACGCGGTTGACGTCACTAAAATAGAGCGTTGGGCTGGCGTGTTGCACCGGTAATAAATGTCCAGCCTGATTCAGCACGACAGCTGTTAACAGCATGATAAAACCGATAATCAATAAACGGCGACGCTCTGTGGGCGTGGCTTGCAGATAAAATGACAAATACAGCAATCCCATTGCAACGAGTGCACAACCGTCAAAGGCGCGGTTATTGGTAACCGCTACCAGATGTAGAAACGCCGGACTATCGACCAAAAGATGGTTGAAATAGAAAAAGATATGGCTGTCGAGCGTGAACCAAAAGCCATGATTTTCCGGTAGATACCAGGATAAAAACAGGCCGATGCCCAACATATTGAGCGCTAAAATAGAACAAAAACGGGCAAATAACATAAGGCAAACTATCCAAACAAAGACGAAAAAATTCAGTTTACTCCACGTTAGCTAAACGAGCCTTTAACAACAAGGCTTGTAACGTATTCCATTCTGCCGGCGTTTCATTAATGACTTCGATACGGCTATCAATCGGTGCCACCGACCGGGTTTCTATATGAAGATCGTGGCCCTGACGGTTCACGACGAGCGTCCCTTCTTTTATACGCATCACCCCTTTAACCCGATTCACGGGAGAAAGGCGGACCCAGTCCAGCAGGGCTGCGGTATCAAAAGTGGTTTCAGGTGCGAATATCCAGCCACAGGCGTGGTAACCCTGTCCTTGATTGAGAGAGCGTCGCCAGGACTGCGCCTTTGGTAATTGCAACGCGGCCAAATTATTTTTTGGCTTATGTGCGTGGTGATGGTCGCCATCTGGAAGTTCGCGCATACGCTCTTGCGATGAAGGAGGGCGCGGTTGGTCGAGCAACTGCCAGTCAACATTTCCCTGACTAGCCTCGATAATTTGTCGACCATCGCTGTTTGCCTGCTGCCACTGCTGCAAGGCCGCGAGATCGTCGGCGGTATAAGTATCTCGTTTGTTAGCGATAATCACATCCGCGGCGGCAAGCTGATCGCGGAAGTTCTCATTTTCCGTATAGCGAGTATCACTCAATTGACGCGCATCCAGCAGACACAGCGTAGCCTGTAATGTCAGCCAGGGCTGATAGATATCACTCGTTAGCAAGGAGAGAATTTGTTTCGGATGGCCGAGCCCCGTGGGTTCGATGAGCAACCGATGGGGTTTCTTCTGTTGCAGCAGCATATTCAGGCCAACCTGCATCGGCAAGCCGTTTACGCAGCACATGCAGCCGCCGGGAATCTCTTTCAATACCGCACCGCTGTCCGCCAGTAGCGCACCGTCAATCCCCACTTCACCGAATTCGTTGACCAGCACCGCCCAGACTTCGTCTTCAGGCTTTTGCGACAGAAGGTGACGAATCGTGGTGGTTTTTCCACTACCCAGAAACCCTGTAATCAAATTGACTTTCGTTAGCATGGCAGGCTCCTAATCCGGGGAAGGTTGACGTGTGCCGGATAGGTCATCCGGCGACAAGTATTGTGCGGGAAGCACAATGTAGAATGTTAGTCTGCGCGACCCATGTAGCGACGTTCTGGAATATGAATACGGATCTTTTCACCCGCGCTCAGATATTCTGGAACGGGGATAACAAGACCGGTGCTCATGGTCGCAGGTTTGTTGCGTGAACTGGCTGAAGCGCCTTTAATGCCCGGTGCCGTCTCAACAATTTCCAGATCGACCGTTTGTGGCAGTTCCAGCGCGATGATTTGGCCGTCCCAGCTCAATACCTGAATTCCCGGCATGCCGCCTTCAGGGATAAACAGCAACTCTTCTTCTATTTGATCTTTTTTGAAGAGGTAAGGAGTGTAGTCCTCATCATCCATAAAGACGTATTCGTCGCCGTCAATATAGGAGAACGTGACCGTACGGCGCGTCAGTGTGATGGTATCGATAATGTCGTCGCCTTTAAAACGCTCTTCCACTTTCAAACCCGTGCGGACATCAGAAAAACGCATTTTGTACAGCGTGCTGGCTCCGCGGGCGCTAGGGCTCTGGACGTCGATGTCCTTTACCAGCAATAACTTGTCGTTATAGTTAACGACCATTCCGCGTTTAATCTCGTTCGCTCTTGCCATAAAAATTACCTGCTATTAGGAGTGTGATTTTTGTGGCGACACGTTACTCGCGCCGAAGAGTTCAGGCAAGTATAAGATGAAGGGGCTGATATTGGTTTTTGGTAGAAGGGCTGTTATGGTGGCGCTCTCTACTTCTTGTCAGCCCACCGGAGCTTGCTGATGGACTGTCGCCCCCATTGCGGTGCCTGCTGCATCGCGGCATCGATTTCAACGCCGATGCCTGGTTTGCCACACGGCAAGCCTGCAAACACACCCTGTATTCATCTTGATGAGGCGATGCGCTGCGGGCTGTTCCATTCTCCACTGCGGCCTGCGGTTTGCGCGGGGCTAAAGCCGCGCGCGGATATGTGTTTCAGCCATCGTGATGAGGCGATGATTTACCTGCTCAAACTGGAAGCCGACACCGCCCCTTAACGTATGGCGATCAGGCGTCTTTGATGCGCCACATACAATAAATGGAACCGGCGATCATCAGCAGCGCGAAAAAGAAGACGGCGTGATAGTTCCAGATTTCAGCAACAATTCCAGCCAGTGAGCCGGAGATGATCCAACCAACGCGCGTGGTATTGGTAAACAGCGTGGTTGCCGCGCCTGCCTGTCCGGGCATCAAGTCCTGAAAGTAAAGCATGCCTATTCCGGCCAGAATGCCAATAAAGATCGCGTTCAGCACCTGTAACGCCAGCAGCGCTATTTCGCTATCAAGAACCAGCAAGCCGCCGAAGAACAGTAGGCCGGAGGCAACAGCAAGCCGCATCAAGAAACGTTTACCGAAGCGTTTGGCAACGTAGCCAGCAATCAGCATCACCGGAATTTCCAGCCCGGCGGCCACACCCATCATGATACCTGCCAGCTTTTCCGGCAAATGCAGTTCATGCACCAGATACAGCGGCATATTAATGAGGTAAATGCCGTTGCAGGTCCACATCAAGGTACAGGCCACGAACAGCAAGAGCGTGTCCCGACGGTTGCGGCGCGGTGATTCCAGCGTGGAAGTGGTCTTTTCCACGGTCTTGGGCATGGAAGGCAGAAAGAGTTTGACCAGAATGCCGCACAAGATAAAGACGACCGCGGCGGTCAGATACATCGTCGTGAAGCCGAATCCCAGTGCCAGCGCAAAGGCGATAGGCGGGCCGACAACCCAGGCGAGAGAAATTTGCGCGCGGAGGATGGAGCTGAACATCGCCGCTTCACGACCCGTTTTATCCGCGTGCTCCCGCGCCAGCGCAAAAAGCTGCGGGTTAGCGGTCGAGCCAAAGCTGCTCAGCAACACGCCGATAAAGAGCAGAATAAAGTAGTTACGGTTCCAGGCAAACAGCATGCAGGCCAGTGCGCCCAGCAGGCAGCAGACGAAAATCAGCGATTTGCGATCGCCCTGACGGTCCGACCGCGTGGCCAGCATTTGGCTGACGACAATGCCGATAACCGCGCTGCCAGTATAAAACATCCCGACTAAGAAAGGACGAGCCTGTACTTCGCTGGAAAGAAAGAGGCTGAGCGTAGGAAGTTGCAGGGCACCGGCCGTTCCGGTCAGGAAGGCAATAACTAAAAATGCTGACGATGTCAGGTCGAGCGGACGTCGCGTTGTATGTGCAGGAGTGAACATAAGTTGATAGCGCTTTGAAAATAGGCAGAGGCTGTCGAGCGCGACATAGTACTCGGGTTTATAATGAAACAGAAATCTTGTTTCATTATTTTTCGTCAGCATGGCTTCAGCCATTTGATGATTTTTGTTGGCGGGCAGCGCATCATCCACGCTAAAATGTGCGTGATGTCAAAATTTTGTTACGTCAGCAGCGTAGAAAGCTTGCATAAATGACGTAATAGAATGAGACTTTTGAAACGTTTCAGCGGAATTTTTTTGAAACGCCCTAACAATCGACACATTTTTTTCTCATAAAAGCTGAAACGATTCAACCTTCAGCAAGAGAGGAGTGCCATGTTCCAGTTGTCACAGCAAGATATTCATTTGGGCGCAGCGGCCAGTACTAAGCAGGAAGCTATCCAGCTTGTTGCTTCAGCACTGACCGAGGCCGGGTGCGTTAACGCAGGGTATGTCGACGGCATGCTCCAGCGTGAACAGCAAACATCCACCTATTTGGGAAGCGGCATTGCTATCCCTCACGGCACAACCGATACCCGCGATCTGGTATTGAAGACCGGGGTTCAAGTATTTCAATTTCCTCAGGGTATTTCCTGGGGGGAAGATCAAACCGCCTATGTGGTGTTGGGGATTGCAGCCCGTTCTGATGAACACCTTGCGTTGCTGCGTCAACTGACTCACGTCCTGAGCGACGATCGCGTCGCAGCACGTTTGGCAAGCACAACCTCAGCAGAAGAATTACGTAGCCTGCTGATGGGCGAGCAGCAACTGGTGGAGTTCCGCTTTGATACCTCACTGATTGCGCTGGATGTGGCGACCGATAATCTGTTGACGCTCCAGGCGTTGAACGCGGGTCGTCTTCAGCAGGTCGGTGCAGCAGACGCCAGCTTCGTTAGTACCGCAGTCAGCAATAAACCGCTGAATCTGGGGCAAGGCGTGTGGTTCAGCGATAGCGCTGTTGGTAACCTCAGCAGCGCGGCTGCGGTGGCACGTCCTGCTACGCCGTTCAGCGTTGACGGCGAAAACGTCGCTTTACTGGTGACGGTCGCTGCGGCTGACGATCAGGCTTTTGCGCCGATTGGTTACCTGAGCAACCTGCTGATTGCACAAAAAGCGGAACGTTTGCTGACAGCTGACGCACCGACGCTGCTGGCTCTTTTGACCAGCGACGTACCGGAAGAAAGTGAAGTGCTGACGGCAGAATTTAGCATTCGCAACGAACACGGCCTGCACGCGCGTCCAGGCACCATGCTGGTGAACGTGATCAAGCAGTTCAGCAGTGACATCACTGTCACCAATCTGGATGGCACAGGCAAACCGGCAAATGGTCGCAGCCTGATGAAAGTCGTCGCGCTGGGCGTGAAGAAAGGTCACAAATTGCGTTTCACCGCGAGCGGTAGCGATGCAGAACAAGCACTGGCCGCGATTGGTGACGCGATTACGTCCGGTTTGGGCGAGGGGGCAGCATGAGCAGGAGAGTAGCCACAATCACCCTGAATCCAGCTTATGATCTGGTTGGCTATTGCCCAGAAGTTGAGAAAGGCGAAGTCAATCTGGTTCAGACAGCGGGTCTGCACGCCGCAGGCAAAGGTATTAACGTTGCCAAGGTGCTGAAAGATCTCGGGATTGATGTCACGGTAGGTGGCTTTCTGGGTAAAGACAATCAGGATGGTTTTCAGCAATTGTTCAGCGAGCTGGGCATTGCCAACCGTTTCCAGGTTGTACCAGGACGTACGCGTATTAATGTCAAATTAACCGAAAAAGATGGCGACGTAACCGACTTCAACTTTTCCGGTTTTGAAGTGACCCAGCAGGACTGGCAGCGTTTCGTCAATGATTCGCTGAGCTGGCTGGGGCAATTCGACATGGTCGCGGTGAGCGGCAGTCTGCCTGCTGGCGTCGATCCTGATGCCTTTACCGATTGGATGTCGCGTCTGCGCACGCAGTGTCCTTGCATTATTTTCGACAGCAGCCGTGAAGCGCTGGTGGCGGGACTGAAAGCCTCTCCTTGGTTGGTGAAACCAAACCGCCGGGAGCTGGAGATATGGGCTGGGCGTAAATTACCTACGCTGGCTGATGTGGTGGATGCCGCCCACGCACTGCGTGAGCAGGGTATCGCGCATGTTGTGATCTCACTGGGTGCGGAAGGTGCACTGTGGGTGAATGCATCGGGTGCGTGGCGGGCTTTGCCACCGGCTTGTGATGTGGTAAGTACGGTAGGTGCGGGCGACTCCATGGTTGGGGGGTTGATTTATGGCTTATTAATGCGTGAGTCCAGTGAGCACACTCTGCGTTTGGCGACGGCGGTTTCAGCGCTGGCCGTCAGCCAAAGTAATGTTGGTATTACCGATCGTCCTCAGTTGGCCGCGATGATGGCGCGTGTCGACCTCAAACCCTTTAACTGATACAGCAGGAGATAAACAATGAAAACGCTGCTGATTTTGGATAAATCACTGGGCCTGGCGAGAAGCCAACTGGTGAAGAACCTACTCGGTGCTGCCGCTGCGAAAGCAGGGGTGACGTTTACAGAACAGGCTAACGACGCTGAACTGGCGATCGTTCTGGGTGCATCCGCCGCGGCGGACAGCGCACTGAATGGCAAGCAGGTTTATGTCGGTGATATCGAACTGGCTGTTTCGCAGCCGGACGCTTTCTTGGCGAAAGCGCAGGCTGACGCCACGGTCTATCAGGCTGCGGCGTCAGCTCCCGTTCAGCAGCCCGCAGTTGCCAAGCGTATTGTGGCGATAACGGCGTGCCCGACGGGCGTCGCGCACACGTTTATGGCAGCAGAAGCGATTGAAAGCGAAGCAAAAAAACGCGGCTGGTGGGTCAAAGTGGAAACGCGCGGCTCCGTTGGTGCGGGCAACGCCATTACCCCTGAAGAAGTGGAACAGGCCGATCTGGTGATCGTGGCTGCGGACATTGAAGTCGATCTGGCGAAGTTTGCTGGTAAGAAGATGTATCGTACCTCGACGGGGCTGGCACTGAAGAAGACGGCGCAGGAGTTAGATAAAGCGCAGGCTGAAGCGAAAGTGTATCAGCCATCTGGGCAAGCCAGTGCGTCAAGCGCGAGCGAGTCTGGTCAGAAAGGCGGAGCGGGCCCGTATCGTCACCTGTTGACCGGCGTGTCTTACATGCTGCCGATGGTTGTCGCGGGTGGTTTGTGTATCGCCTTGTCGTTTGTCTTTGGTATTGAAGCCTTTAAACAGGAAGGTACGCTGGCAGCGGCGCTGATGAAGATCGGCGGCGGTTCTGCCTTTGCGCTGATGGTGCCAGTATTAGCGGGCTATATCGCGTTCTCCATTGCGGATCGTCCGGGCTTAACGCCAGGTCTGGTTGGCGGGATGTTGGCGGTGAGTACGGGGGCAGGCTTCCTCGGTGGGATCATTGCTGGTTTCCTGGCGGGGTATATTGCCAGAGCGATCAACAATAAACTGATTCTGCCGCAAAGTCTGACGGCGCTAAAACCGATCCTGATCATTCCGCTGTTCGCTACGTTGATCACCGGTCTTATCATGATTTACGTCGTTGGCACGCCAGTGGCGAAAATCCTGACTGGCCTGACAGGCTGGCTGCAATCCATGGGCACGGCGAATGCGGTGATTTTGGGTGCGATCCTGGGTGCGATGATGTGTACGGATATGGGCGGCCCAGTTAACAAGGTCGCTTACGTCTTCGGTACGACCTTACTCAGTAGCCAGATTTACGCGCCGATGGCCGCCGTCATGGCAGCGGGTATGGTGCCACCCTTGGCAATGGGTCTGGCGACGGTACTGGCAAGCAAGAAATTCAACCCGACCGAGCGTGAAGGGGGCAAAGCGGCGTTTGTACTGGGCCTGTGCTTTATCTCCGAAGGGGCGATTCCTTACGCGGCGCGTGACCCGATGCGCGTTCTGCCTTGCTGCATCATCGGTGGTGCACTGACTGGTGCGCTGTCAATGGCGGTGGGCGCTAAGTTAATGGCACCACACGGTGGTCTGTTCGTGCTGTTGATTCCTGGCGCGATTACCCCAGTTATCGGCTACCTGTTAGCGATCATTGCGGGAACCGCTGTGGCTGGCGTGCTTTACGCGCTGCTGAAACGCTCTGATGAACAACTGGCGAAGGCCGCATAAGCCCGACTATCGTCATGAATAAAAAGTAATGCCATAACACAAGGATGTGGATGAGAGAGCGCCAGATGGGTAAACCAACTGGCGCTTTTTTTAGCATTGGGCTTCGGACTTGAGCCAGGCGATTTCGTCGGCCCAGATATCGGGGTTGATCGTTTCCAGAATCATCGGGATGCCGTCAAAGCGGGAATCTTTCATGATATAGCTGAAAGCGGTTTTGCCGATATTGCCTTCCCCCAAGCTATGGTGTCGGTCAACGCGACTGGCGAACGCGCTTTTGGCATCATTCAAATGCATTCCGCGCAGGTAGTGAAACCCAACAATGCGATCGAATTCCGCGAAGGTAGCATCGCAATCCGCTTCTGTCCGCAGGTCGTAGCCACCGGCGAAGGCGTGACAGGTATCGATACAGACACCGACGCGGCTTTTATCGTCTACGCCATCGATGATGGCCGCCAACTGTTCAAAGCGGAACCCCAAATTGCTGCCTTGCCCCGCAGTGTTTTCAATCACGGCGGTGACGCCATCCGTTTCCGCCAGCGCGATGTTGATGGACTCGGATATACGTGCCAGACAGTCAGCTTCTTCTATCTGCTTTAGATGGCTACCGGGGTGAAAATTCAGCAGGCTTAGCCCAAGCTGCTGGCAGCGCGACATTTCATCAATAAATGCGCTGCGTGACTTCTCCAGCGCCTCGGCGTCTGGGTGACCCAGATTAATCAGATAGCTATCGTGCGGCAGAATTTGTGCTGATGTATAGGCGTACTGCTCACAGGCGGCTTTAAAACGATCGATAACCTCGGCGCTGAGCGGTGCGGCCTGCCACTGGCGCTGATTCTTGGTAAATAAAGCGAAAGCCGTCGCCTTTATCTCATGTGCGCGAATCACGGCCTGATCGACCCCGCCAGATGCGCTAACATGCGCCCCGATGTATTTCATGTTGGTCTCCTTTGGTAACGGAGACATTATGCAGGTTAATGAGACGTTAACAGGTAAATAATTTATCGTTAGCTGAATAAATGCTCGAAGAACAGATTGATGCCCGCACCGCCAACGACCAGCCAGAGAAACAGAATGAGTGCCAGCAGCAGCGGTTTTGTGCCGGCCTGACGGATGGCACTGAATCGGGTTGTGAGCCCCAGCGCCACCATCGCCATGGTCAACAGCACATTATCGAGTTGTACCAAGTGCGTGACGAGCGTGGGTGAAAGTAGCTGAAAGGAATTGAAGGCCGCTACGGCGATAAACCCCAGTGCAAACCACGGGAACATCAGTGGAATCACGTCTTGCGCGACATTTTTTTGCGCCGTTTTTTTCAGGTAAAACCCAAGAATGAGAAGGAAAGGAGCCAGCATCATCACGCGCAGCATTTTGCTGATGACGGCGATGTTTTCCGTCACACCATCGATGGCATGCCCAGCTGCAACGACCTGAGCAACTTCGTGTATCGTCGAACCGAAGTACAGACCGACGATCTGCGGTGTGACGTCAATCCAGTGATTTTCGATATTGAGTTGATAAAGCCACGGGTACAAAAACATCGCCGTCGTACCGAAAATCACCACGGTGGCAACGGAGACGGCAATCGCATTGCTGGACGCTTTGACCACGGGCGCGGTTGCCATGATCGCCGCCGCGCCGCAGATGCTGCTGCCAGCACTGATGAGAATCACGGTCTCATTGTCGAGTTTCAGCCAGCGCTTGCCTATCCAGCAGGCGAGTAAAAACGTCAACGTGACGACGGTAAGATCGACCGCAACACCGGTAAAGCCAACGGCAGTCACCTGCTGAAAGCTGAGGCGAAAACCATAAAGTATGATGCCCCACCGGAGTAAATGCTGTTTGGCCCACTGCACGCCTGGGTCACACAGCGGATGAAGATGCGGATAAACGCTATTTCCCAGTACGATCCCAATCAAGATCGCCAATGTCAGCGAACCTGGCCCCCAATGGGCGACTTTCGGAATATTTGCCAGCCAGAGAAGTGAAAAAGTTATTAAACTGACTAACAGTAGGCTAGGTAATCTCGCTTTTACTCCATCGGGTGGGGCTATTGTGTGTAATGTCGCAGGAAGAGCCATGGATTGGGTGCCTATTCTGACCGTACCGAAAATTGAGAAGCCAGCTTATAATCCACAAGATTAAAAGAGAAATTGATTATATATTTATAACCTATAAGTATTTCAGATAAAGAGCGCACTATGCATATCACGTTACGTCAACTGGAAGTCTTTGCCGAAGTTCTGAAAAGTGGTTCAACGACACAGGCTTCTGTTGTTCTTGCCCTGTCTCAATCGGCTGTCAGCGCGGCTTTGGCGGATTTAGAAGGGCAGTTGGGTGTCCAACTTTTCGACCGCGTGGGTAAACGTCTGGTGGTTAATGAACATGGCCGCCTGCTGTATCCCAAGGCACTGGCACTGCTTGAACAGTCGATGGAAATTGAGCAACTGTTCCGGCGTGATAATGGGGCGTTACGTGTGTATGCCAGCAGCACCATCGGCAACTATTTATTGCCTGCGATGATTGCCCGCTATCGTCATGACTACCCTGACATTCCGCTGGAGCTGCATGTTGGCAATACGAAAGATGTGATCACGCGCGTATCTGAATTCAGTGTTGATTTGGGCTTGATCGAAGGCCCTTGCCATCACCCAGATTTGATTACACAGCCTTGGCTGGAAGATGAGCTGGTGGTGTTTTGTTCTCCCGAACATCGGCTCAGCCGAGGTGCTGTCTCATTAACGGCGCTGGCGGATGCGCACTGGATCCTGCGCGAACGTGGTTCAGGCACGCGCGAAGTGCTGGATCATCTGCTGCTGACGCACCTGTCGCATTTCCATCTGGTGATGGAACTCGGTAATTCAGAGGCGATTAAGCATGCGGTTCGCCACGGGATTGGTATCAGTTGTCTATCGCGGCA
This sequence comes from Pectobacterium quasiaquaticum, assembly GCF_014946775.2. NCBI lineage: Bacteria > Pseudomonadati > Pseudomonadota > Gammaproteobacteria > Enterobacterales > Pectobacteriaceae > Pectobacterium > Pectobacterium quasiaquaticum. The sequence goes on from NZ_CP065177.1 coordinate 1,709,084, forward strand.
TGTCATTGCTGAACAGCTGGCGTCAGGTTCGCTGGTGGAGTTGAAGGTGCCGCTGCCTAAACTCACGCGGACGCTGTATCTGGTTCATCACCGACAGAAACATCTTTCAAATGTGCTACAGCGCTTCCTGAGTTATTGCTGCGAAACGCCATAGCGAAAATATTTTCTGCTGCTAATAATCGAGCACGAGTTATTAACCTCTCTTATAACTCGACGATCTTAACTATTCAGCACAACGCTATTTGCTACAATCCTGCCTCGATTTTTAGCACGAGCATGCAGGATAACAATGGCTCAGCACGATATTCAACAAACTACACAGGGCGCACCGACCCTGCGCCGTGAACTGAAAGCACGGCATTTAACGATGATCGCCATTGGCGGATCGATTGGCACCGGGTTATTTGTCGCGTCTGGTGCGACGGTTTCACAAGCAGGCCCAGGTGGCGCACTTCTGTCTTATGCCCTGATTGGACTGATGGTTTACTTCCTGATGACCAGTCTGGGTGAACTGGCTGCGTTTATGCCGGTTTCCGGTTCGTTCTCCAGCTACGGCTCCCGCTATGTAGAAGAAGGGTTCGGCTTCGCGCTGGGCTGGAACTACTGGTACAACTGGGCGGTGACCATCGCGGTCGATCTGGTGGCGGCGCAACTGGTGATGGGATATTGGTTCCCCGACGTCTCCGGCTGGATCTGGAGCGCGCTGTTCCTCGCGCTGATGTTCCTGCTTAACTACATTTCCGTGAAAGGATTTGGCGAGGCAGAATACTGGTTCTCACTGATTAAAGTGGTCACGGTCGTCGTTTTCATTGCTGTTGGCGTGATGATGATTACGGGCATCATGAGCGGCGCGGAAAATGCCGGATTCCACAACTGGGAGATTGGCGATGCACCGTTTGCTGGCGGCTTCTCTGCCATGATCGGTGTAGCGATGATCGTCGGCTTCTCTTTTCAGGGAACGGAACTGATCGGCGTGGCTGCGGGGGAATCTCAGGAACCAAGCAAAAACATTCCGCGTGCCATCCGTCAGGTTTTCTGGCGCATTCTGTTGTTCTACATCTTCGCGATTCTGATTATCAGCTTAATCATTCCTTATACCGATCCGAACCTGCTGCGTAATGACGTCAAAGACATTACGGTGAGCCCGTTCACGCTGGTGTTTGAGAACGCGGGCCTGCTGTCTGCGGCGGCGGTCATGAACGCGGTTATCCTGACGGCAGTGCTGTCGGCGGGTAACTCTGGGATGTATGCCTCGACGCGTATGCTGTTTACGCTGGCATCGGAAGGTAAAGCACCGCGCATTTTCGCCAGACTGTCAAAAGGCGGCGTGCCGCGTAATGCGCTGTACGCTACCACCGTGGTGGCGGCGCTGTGTTTCCTGTCTTCTTTATATGGCAACCAAACGGTTTATCTGTGGCTGTTGAATACCTCCGGCATGACAGGCTTTATTGCCTGGTTGGGGATCGCGATCAGCCATTATCGTTTCCGCCGCGGCTATGTCATGCAAGGTCACGATCTGAATCGCTTACCTTATTTATCAAGTTTCTTCCCGCTGGGGCCGATCTTTGCGTTTGTGCTCTGTCTGATCATTACGCTGGGGCAGAACTATCAGGCGTTTCTGGAAGATAAAATCGACTGGTATGGTGTGACGGCAACGTACATCGGTATTCCGCTGTTCCTGCTGATTTGGTTCGGTTATAAACTGTATCGTGGAACGCACTTCATCAAGTATCAAGAGATGACGTACCCCGATCATAAGGACTAATCGTAAGAACGCGGCTAACAGCTGCTTTTTACCTTGCCATTTCTTTTCACGCCGCTGATGAAATTTTCATTAGCGGCGTTTTTATTCGTAGTAATTTCTTTCTTATATACCGTTCTGATGGTTGCTTCCTGTTGAGTCTATTTATACGGCGAGAAATGTGGTCAACATTATGATCTTCGTCTACTTCCTATCTTCAACGACATGGCATCATTTTTGCCGTTTTTCTCGTGAATGTATTCTTTCTGATTAGCAACGGTGCTTAGTTTTGATCCGTTATTACGGGTATCTCATTGCCGATGTCATGATAACAATGAGCAGCAGACTTTATTGTTTTTGTGATATTTCTGAATGTCGACGCTAACAATGTCGGTGAATGAAATTCATTATATTAGGTATTGTTAATTGCTTTAATGCTGACTACGCTTCACGTTACGGAGTGATGGATTTCCGATGAGGCAGGAAGTGTAACGTTATTAATACGTTCGTTGTCTTGTGTCATACAGAGAGTTTAATTCATTATTTTTGTATGAGAATACCTGTCGTGATTGCCGACTGCGGAGTCCTTGATATCTGCAAACGGAAATTACTGTATAAATAGCAACCAGGGCACGATGATGTTAAAAATTACCTTTTTGGATAAAGGCTCACTGCCTGAAACCATTTTCCTGAAAAAGACGAGTTTTAGGCGTCCACAATGCCGCCATGAATGGATTGAATATAACTATACCTCGCCCGATCAGGTTATCGCCCGAGCAAAAGACACCCACGTTATCATCACGAATAAAGCCCTATTAACGCGAGACACCTTAGCCGCGTTGCCTGTGTTGAAGCTGATTGCTGTAACGGCAACAGGCACCGACAATATTGATCTTGTTGCTGCTAAAGAACTGGGTATCACGGTCAAAAATGTACCGGGCTACTCGACGCAAGCGGTATCCGAGCACGTGATTGCCATGATTTTTGCGCTAAAGCACAGCCTGATGGCGTGGTATCGCGATCAACTGAGTGACCGCTGGGCCAGCCAGTCGCAATTTGCTTATTTTGATCATCCAGTTAAAGACATTGCAGGCGCTACGCTGGGCATCATCGGCGCGGGTTCGATTGGGCGGGAAGTCGCGCGGCTGGCGCAGGCGCTGGGGATGAAGGTGATTTTTGCTGAGCGGAGAGGTGTATCTCAGTGCCGCGTGGGTTATCTGCCGTTTGAGGAGGTTCTGCGGCTGGCAAATGTGATTTCACTCAACTGCCCGCTGAATAAGAGTACGCAGCATCTGATTAATGCGGAGACGCTCGCCTTGTGTAAGCCCACCGCGTTTATTATTAACACCGCCAGAGGCGGGCTGATTGATGAGCGCGCTCTAGCAGAAGCCTTGCAGCAGCGCGTCATTGCTGGTGCTGCGCTAGACTGCCTGACACAGGAGCCGCCAGCAAAGGACAACCCATTAATGGTGGCAGCGAAAACCCTGCCTAATCTTCTTATTACCCCCCATATCTCTTGGACGTCTGCCTCATCGCTGCAACTGTTGATGGAAAAGATGATTGAAAATATTGATGAGTATGCTCAGCAAAACGGATACAAATAACGTGTAATTTGATTTCGCTGAGTATAAAGGAATATAGCTTGGCAGAAAAATGATGATATTCATCAATTTTAACTGATTATCAAAACTGAGCGTTTCATCAGATCGAATTTTTCGCTGTCGATTATTTCTGTCGCTCTCGCTATATCGGCAGGGAATGAAAGTGGCGCACGTCAGACCTAAAGTGAGAACGTTATTATTTGTGATTATTCTGAATCACTATTAATTGCATGAGAGAATATTTATTTTTTAATAATAACGTAAGTAAATAATAGACCGAGTGCAGCGATAGGTGTCGGCGGCAAAACGCGGCTTAATGAGAGAAGGCATTGGTGGGCTGTATTATGAATCCGCCCCGAATTCTGATGAATGGGGCGGAAATCAGAGAGTATCAGCGTTTCTGGATATACGTCATGGCTAGCGCGAGTGCCAGAACCAGACCTTTGATGATATCCATCGCGTAATAAGGCACGGAGAGCATCACCAGTCCATTCTGCAAGACGCCAAGAATAACGGCACCGAGCAGCGTACCCAGCGCGTTCGGCTTGCCGGATCCCGCCAGCGAGAAACCGATGTACGCCGCGGCAACTGCATCCATCAAATAGCCGCCCCCGGCATTGACCTGCGAAGAGCCGATGCGCGATGCCAGTAAGATCCCGCCCAGCGCCGCGAGTAGTGAAGAAAACACATACGCCTGTACCCGATAACGCGCCGTGCGGATGCCCGCCAGTCGCGCGGCTTCTGGGTTGCCGCCGATGGCATACATCCGGCGACCGTGCTTGGTAAGGGACAGATACAACTGCACCAATACCGTTACCGCAAGCATGATGACAACAATGACCGGTACCTGACCTAGCGTGGCAAAGAATTCAGGAATGACGCCTTCCGCTATTTCGCCGCTAGGCAGCACCATGTTCTGCGTGATGGAGCCGCCATAGCTGTAGGTCATCGCCACGCCCTGAATGACGAATAGGCTGGCGAGCGTTGCCAACATATCGGGAATCTTCAGCACGACGATGAGGAAGGCGTTGAATAGTCCGACCAGCGTACACAGCAGCAGCGTCAGGACAATCGCCCCAGTGGTGCCGAATCCATGCCAGACGAAAAGCGAGATAACCAGCGCATTAGCCAGCGAGGCAGTCGACCCTACGGAAAGATCGAAGCCGCCCACGGACAGCGAAATGGAGACGCCAATGGCAATCACCGTAACGATGGCGATAGAACGCAGGATATTGATGATGTTATACGGGTCGAGAAAGTTCTCCGACGCCAGCCCGAAAAGGGCAATCAGCGCAACAACCGTGATCAGCATGCCCCACTTATAGAGAAACTCGAAAACGTGGTGACGGAAGGGGATCGCCCCGTTAGATGAAAGTGGGTGACTCACGCGGGAGTTCCTCCAGTTGAATAGAAAAGTAGGGTTTCTTCGTCAATCTCAGCCGCGTTCAGCTCTGCGACAATGCGGCCATCCCATAGCACGCAGATGCGATCGCAGAGCCCGACCAGTTCGGAGAACTCGCCCGACGCATAAATAATGCCTTTGCCCTGACGGGCGAGGCCATCAATGAGGGTGAACAAGTCCTGTTTGGCCTTGATATCCACGCCTTTGGTGGGCTCGTCAAAAATCAGAACCTGTGCTTCACTGCGCAGCCACTTGCCGATAGCGACTTTCTGCTGATTCCCACCCGACAGACGCGCCAGCTTTTGCGCCGGACCGGTGGTGCGAACCGCCAGCCGTTCAACGATCTGTTTTGCCCAGCGCAATGCCTTGCCACGGCTGAATACACTCCAACGGGAAAAGCTGTCGGTGGCGGTGATGCTGAGATTCATGGTGACGGATTCATCAATAAAAATACCTTCTTTGCGCCGCTCTTCAGGAACCAGCGCCAGACCCTGTCCGACGGACCGGTGTGGCGAATGCGGTCGCCAGGGTTTACCACGATATTCTCCCAGAGCGATCTGGCAGGGTTCCGCGCCGAACAACGCTTTACATAGCTCGGTTTTCCCCGCACCAGCCAGCCCGGCAATGCCCAGAATTTCCCCTTTGCGCAGCGTAAGAGAAATATTGTGCAACAGCGTTTCGTCGTGCAAACCCGTAACCTGAAGCAGCGTCTCTGCGGCAGGTGTCGCTCGGCGCGGTGGGAAGATATCGTCAAGCCGGTGCCCCAACATTCTCTCTACGATCGCTTCGCCGCTGAGTCCCTGCATCGCACCGCTGCTGACAAACTCGCCGTCACGCAGAACGGTCAACGTATCGCAGATTTCGCTCAGTTCATGAATACGGTGGGAAATAAACACGATCCCGATGCCATCGGCCTGTAAACGGCGTACCACCTCGAAGAGGCGCGCGCTTTCGGCCTGATCCAGCGGAGCCGTGGGTTCATCCAAAATCAGGAAACGACATTCGTGGGATAACGCGCGGGCGAGCAGAATTTGCTGTTTCTCCGCGAGCGAGCAGGTATCCAGCCGTTGACGAACATTAAGGTGGACGCCAAGCTGGTCAAGCAGCGCCTGCGCCTGACGATAGATCTGCGGCCAACTCAGCAGATGTCCGTCCTGCGCCAGCGTATCTAGCATAATGTTTTCCGCCACGGACAGCGTGGGGACCAACGCAACATCGACCTCCTGCTGCACCAGATGAATGCCGTATCGCTTGGCATCACGCGGTGAATGCACATCGACCTGCTTGCCATTAATCAGAATGTCGCCCTGATAGTGATCGTAAGCACCCGACAGGATAGTCATCAGCGTGGATTTGCCTGCGCCGTTTGCGCCGGTCAGGGCATGAATCGAACCACCTTCCAGTGTGAAATTAACCTGCTTGAGGGCGTGGAAACCAGAAAAGGAGATGGAAATGTTGTGCATTTCCAGTCGGCTTTGGGAGGTAGGGATCATGGTCGGTAACGCTCTTGGCGGTCAAGGTCATGAAATAACGGAAAAGAAAGGTAGCACATATCCCCGCAAATTTAATACAGCTTCAAGTGTTTGAGAATCATTGGCTATGAACGAAAAGGCATAAATTAAATAAAAAAGTTCTTAAGCTGGCGCAGGCAAGTGAATAAGATGGGATTATCAATAGAGTAGCGCAGCAGATTCGGCTGTCAGACAAACATAAGATAAGAACCGTGTTCAAGAGAGGGCACGGCGAGGAAGATTCAAACATGCACACAACGACAGTCCGCGTACAGGTTGGCCCTGCTAACTATTTCTCTTTCTCTGGCGCTATCGATAAGCTACTGGAATTTTATCCACCAGATGTACTAAAAAACGCGCTGTGGATCTACGGCGAGCGGGCGATTGCGGCGGCTCGACCGTATTTACCGGCCGAGTTCGATGCGCCTTCAGCCCGCCGCGTTCAGTTTGGCGCGCATTGTAGCGAAGGGGAAGTTGCAAAGCTGGTGGCGCAAGCGGGTGATGAGTGTCAGGTCGTCATTGGCGTCGGTGGCGGGGCGGTATTGGATACCGCGAAGGTCGCCGCGCGTCATATTGGCGTGCCGCTGGTGGCGATTCCGACCATTGCGGCGACCTGTGCGGCCTGGACGCCGTTGTCCGTGTGGTATAACGATGCCGGTCAGGCACTACGCTTCGAGATTTTTACCGATGCTAACCATCTGGTGCTGGTGGAGCCGCGGATTATGCTGGCGGCACCGGTGGAATACTTACTGGCTGGCGTCGGTGATACGCTGGCGAAGTGGTATGAAGCCGTCGTTCTCAGTCCTCAGCCGGAAACGCTGCCGCTTTCTGTTCGGCTGGGCTTACAGGCCGCGCTGGATATCCGTAATGTGTTGCTGCAACAAAGTGCGGCAGCGCTGGAAGCCGTCGAGCGTGGTGAACTGACGCAGGATTTTCTGGATGTCGTAGATGCGATCATTGCCGGTGGCGGCATGGTTGGCGGGTTGGGTGAGCGCTATACCCGGGTGGCGGCGGCGCATGCGGTGCATAACGGTTTAACGGTGTTGCCACAAACTGAGCGCTTCCTGCACGGCACCAAGGTGGCTTATGGCATTCTGGTGCAAAGCGCTTTACTGGGCGATAGCGACACACTGCGCCAGTTGAAGGCGGCGTTTAAGGCATTCGGTTTGCCGACCTCACTCGCCGCACTGGACGTGGATATTCACGATCGCGCCGCGCTTCAGGCGGTTATTGCCCGCACCTTGCAGGCGGGGGAATCCATTCATTATCTGCCGTTGACGCTCAATGAAGACGTCCTGCTGGCGGCGTTTAACACCGTTGAATCTACCGGGGAATAACTAGATAGGAAGAGGAGGGCGGAGAGCATTCTCCGCCCCAAAGACTTTATCTTTAAAAACTACTGCGTTTTCTCGTAGGGGAATGAATTTTTGATAAAGCTGGCGTAGTAACGGTACTTTGTCTTGCTTGCCATCAGCTCTTCATAAATCATGCGTGCTACGCCGCTGTAGAGATAGATGCTCCCATTGAGCAATTCGACTTCCAATTGGCTTTTTTCTGCATCGTATCCGACTGAAAACAACTCTGCTGATGAAACTCGTTTTCTTTGCAAAATTAATCACTCCCAACGTGTCAATGCCGCATCCTGACGGTATACCGCCTTTGAGCTATAACGTGTTATAGCTCGAAATATATCGGGGGTAAACAGCAGCATATCGTTATTAGTTCATGAATAATCAGTAAACGCTCACAGAATTCTTGCTCTGTCGTCCATCGACCCGCTTTGTTTGTTGTTGATGGGGTGATAAGCCGATCGGATTGTTAATCTTGAGCGAGAGCCCGCTGAAAAGCAGGCTGGCTTTCTATCCGCTCAATGTATTGTTGGATATGCGGGTAGTGGCTGAGGTCCAGACGCGTTTTCGCCAACACCAGCGGGACGGCCATTTGGATATCGGCACCGCTGAGCGACTCCCCCGCAAACCAGTCTTGTTTACTCAAATGCTGTTCGATGAACTGAAGTTGCGTCGTCAGCCGCGGCACAATAAAGGCCTGCTCGATGCTTTGCACAATTTTGCGTGCGATAGGGCGGATGAAAAACGGCATCGGCGCGGACTCTGCTTTCGCCAATACCAGACGCATTACCAGCAGTGGCATGAGAGACCCTTCGGCAAAATGCAGCCAGAAACGATAATCCAGCAGCGCTTGTCCACTCTGTGGACGAAGTCTGCCATTGCCGTAAGTCTCAATCAGGTATTCCACGATTGCCCCGGATTCGGCAATCGTTAGCTCGCCATCGGTAATCACCGGCGATTTCCCTAGCGGGTGAATCTGCTTGAGCGACGCTGGGGCGCTAAACGTTTTTGGGTCACGGGCGTAGCGAATGACTTCATAGCCAACGCCCAGTTCTTCCAGTAGCCAGGTCGCGCGGGTTGAGCGGGATTTCTCGAGGTGATGGACGTGTATCATCAAGGTTTCCTTTTTGTTTGTCTTGGTTCCGTCATTCAGCACGGGCAGGTGTGTGATTGTTTTACTGAGAGTTGCTGTAACAGGGAAGTGAAAATAGCACTCGGGAGACGTCCCCCGAGTGCGGTTATCAGCGAGATGAGCATAGCCCATTATTCGTATCGTGATTATGCATACAACTATTTATGCGTAAAAATTTATGCGTACAAATAGTGGGCGTGGAAGCGCAGGTGATCTTCGATAAAACTGGCGATGAAGAAATAACTGTGGTCATAGCCAGACTGTGTCCGCAGCGTCAGCGGCCAGTCATACTGGCTTGCCAGTTCTTCCAGTTTCGCTGGTTGCAGCTGATCGGGAAGGAACTGATCGCAATCGCCCTGATCGACCAGCATGGGCAGCTTCTTCTGGCTATTTGCCAGTAAATGGCAGCTGTCATACTGCAACCATTGCGTTTCATCCTCACCGAGGTAGGCGGTTAGCGCCTTGCGTCCCCAGGGAACCTGACTTGGGTTAACGATCGGGGCGAACGCTGACGCAGACTGGAATTGATCCGGGTTGCGTAGCGCCAGCATCAGCGCGCCGTGGCCGCCCATCGAATGCCCACTGATGGACTGACGGCGATTCACATTAAAATGTTGCTGGATCAACGCCGGCAATTCACTGCTGATGTAGTCATACATCCGGTAGTGTGCCGCCCAGGGGGCTTGCGTGGCATTCACGTAGAATCCCGCCCCCTGACCCAGATCGTACCCCGCGTCGTCTGCTACGCCATCGCCGCGCGGGCTGGTGTCTGGCATGACCAGCACCAGACCCAGCTCGGAGGCAATGCGCTGTGCACCGGCTTTCGTCGTAAAGTTTTCGTCGTTGCAGGTTAACCCAGACAGCCAGTAAAGCACGGGCGGCGGCGTGTCATCCTGTGTCGGTGGCAGATAAATGCTGAACGTCATGGTAGTGTTCAGCGTTTCTGACACATGGCGGTAGCGCTGTTGCCAGCCGCCAAACATACGGTGTTCTTCCAGCAGTTCCAGTGATGAATTCATCGCTGTACAGCCTCCTCTATTCTGTTCCTGACAGTAGTGCAATTAACCGAAATGAATCACAGAGCGAATCGATTTGCCTTCGTGCATTAAATCGAATGCCGTGTTGATCTCGTCCAGCCCCATCGTGTGGGTGATGAAGTCATTCAGCGGGAATTCACCTTTCAGGTAACGATCGACAATGCCTGGCAGCTCGCTACGGCCTTTCACGCCGCCGAAAGCAGAGCCGCGCCATACGCGACCCGTCACCAGTTGGAACGGACGCGTGGCGATTTCTTCACCTGCACCCGCCACGCCGATGATGATGGATTCGCCCCAGCCTTTATGACAGCACTCTAGCGCGGAACGCATGACATTGACGTTACCGATACACTCGAAGGAGAAGTCCACGCCGCCATCGGTCAATTCAACGATGACGTCCTGAATCGGCTTATCGTAATCTTTCGGGTTAAGCAGATCGGTGGCACCCAGCTTACGCGCCAGATCAAATTTGCTGGTGTTGAGATCGATACCAATGATGCGTCCGGCCCCTGCCATTTGCGCACCGATAATCGCCGACAAACCAATGCCGCCGAGGCCGAAAATCGCAACCGTATCGCCCGCTTTCACTTTTGCGGTATTCAGCACAGCACCCATACCCGTGGTGACGCCACAGCCCAGCAGGCAAACTTCTTCCAGCGGTGCTTCTTTATTCACTTTCGCCAGCGAAATTTCAGGCACAACGGTGTGCTCTGCGAAGGTAGATGTGCCCATGTAATGGAAAATTGGCTGGCCATTTTTGGAGAAGCGAGTCGTGCCGTCCGGCATCAGGCCTTTACCCTGCGTGGAACGAATAGCCTGACACAGGTTGGTTTTGCCAGAGCGACAGAATTTACATTCGCCACATTCTGGGGTGTAAAGCGGAATAACGTGATCGCCAACGGCAACGCTGGTCACGCCTTCCCCGATGGCTTCGACAATCCCGCCGCCTTCATGGCCAAGAATCGCCGGGAACACGCCTTCAGGATCTTTGCCGGACAGCGTATAGGCATCCGTGTGGCATACGCCGGTTGCGACGATGCGCACCAACACTTCACCTTTCTGCGGTGGCATCAGATCCACTTCTTCAACCGACAGTGGCTGGTTGGGGCCCCAGGCGATGGCGGCACGGGTTTTAATCATTTGCATGGTGGTGACTCCTAATGGCATTCCGTTATGGATGGTAAATTGAATGACAGGACGTGGTATTCATCACGGTGTCGTCCTGTCTTGAAAATGGCTGCTCAGAGAAAATAATGGGTTCATTCCGACTGAGTGGGTGGTTCAATAATGCTGCCCTGTTCAATAATGAGCTTTTTAAGCGCCTCGACATTCGGGCCGAATGCGTCGCGTCGCCAGACGAGCCAGGTGGACGCGGCGGCGATGTCGGGTGGTAATTCATGTACCTGAACGCGCGTGCCTGCCGGCAGTGATTCGAGTACGGCATACGGGATCATGGCCAGCCCGGCACCGCTGGCGACACAGGCAAGCATGGCATGGTATGAGTGGATTTCCATGATCGTGCTGGGCACCACGCCATCCTGCCGGAACCAGTTCTCAAGGCGCTTTCTGTAGGAACAACTGGGGCGGAAGGCAAACAGCGTATCGTGGCTGGCATCCCGCGCATGGGTAATCGGCGCGTGCGCCGTGTCAGATATCAGCACGAGTCGTTCTGTAAAACACGAACAGCCATTCAGTTCATCGTAGACAACGGGTCCATCGACTAACGCTGCCGCTAATGTTCCCGCGCGCACGCGCTCAATGATTTCCCCCGATGTACCGGTATTCAGGGACAGCGAAACATTGGGGTAACGCTGGTGGTAAGCCGCTAATAGCGTAGGTAAACGGGTTGCCGCAGTGCTTTCCATCGAACCGAACGCGAAATTACCGGCGGGTTCCCCCGTGCGCGTCATGCTGATCGCTTCTTCGCTAAGTGCCAGGATGCGCTGTGCATAACATAAGAAATTGTGCCCAATAGGGGACAGGCGCAGGCGCTGTTTCTCACGGATAAACAGGTCGGTGCCCAGTTCCAGTTCCAACTGGCGCAACCGCGTGGTCAGATTGGAGGGCACCCGATGAAGCTGCTCTGCGGCGCGCGCGACGGAACCCGTTTCGGCGACGAGACAGAACATGCGGAGCTGGGTCAAATCCATGTCTTTCTCTTTTCGTAATGAACTGATGTCTGATTATTCATTTTTTGTGAAGTGTAGCGATAAGCTGTGCATTTCGCAACTGGCTTGGGTCATACGGACGGTGAACGCCACCTAAATCTGGCGATATGAAACAAACCCTGATTAAATTTACGTGCGTAATTATCATCAGAGTTAATATTTAGGATAAAGAAGCGATAGAATGGTCGTGTTCTGAATTAATAGCACCGTAACCAACTTTATTGCGAATAGATGCCTGTTTTTAAGATGAAAGTCTCTTATGAAAATAAGAATAATCACAAAAATAAAATTGTCTTTCTGTTTTAAAAAATGACGAATTAATAAAAGTCAAATTAAAACAAATGGTTAATTTTTTTGATGAGTAGACTGTAACCAAAGGATAGCCAACGCTATCGCAATTCTTCATTTTGATCGCATTTATTGATGTAAGGGCGTAAAGTGCTTATGTAAAGTGCCGATAATGTTAATGCGTGGTAAGAATATCCCATAGCTATTGTAATAAAATTTATTCTTTGTCATTAAACGAAAACAACGCTAACTAATGAGAGAATCAACTCTTCATTGAATGACTTAACGTGTGGTGTATTTCCAATTAAAAATGTGCAGCCATGTTGCGGAAAGCGAGAAGAAAAATCGCCAGATAATTTATAGGAGTCTTCTGTGAATTTTTTAAAAAATATTTCAATTAGAACAATGCTCTTAACAATATTGGGCCTGTTTTTGTTTTTATGGGGTAGTGCATCTTTCTTCACCACTACCTCATTAAACAACATGACTGGACTATTGGAATCAGGTGAAACTCAGCGCAAGAATGTCGAGATATTGGTAAAAGGCAATGATCAGTATTTTCGTACGGTTACTCGTCTGTTGCGGACAATGGATTTCAAGCAAACGAGTGAGGCTGCTGATGCTGAAAAGGTATTCACGGCAGCAACGGCCGCCTTTAAGATCACATCGGATCAATTGGCCTTGTTTAAAACGGTTAAACATATTGGTGTCGATAAAGAAACCGCAGACAATATGATCGCTGCATGGACCCAACTGCTGGATAACGGATTGACGCCGATGCTTAATGCCGCACGCGATAATCGCGCAGAGGAGTTTCGTCAGCTTTTCCGTAAAACCTATCCGCCGCTGAGCGTGGCGTTTGGCGTGAATATGGACAAATATCAGACTGCGATATTTTCGTCGACTGAAGTCTCAATGCGTGAAGTCCACGGTCTGGTTGATTGGAGTTATTACACTCTATTATGCGCAATGGTTCTTGGATTGCTTATCCTGCTGCTGACGGATCGCTATCTGGTTCACTATCTGGTCAAGCCGCTGAATATGATCAAAGGCTATTTCCAGGCGCTGTCTGGTGGACAGCTTGGCCATCCTATTACTGAATTTGGTAATAATAATGCAGGACAATTAATTCCTTATCTGAAAGAAATGCAGGACAGTCTGGTTAACACGGTATCCATTATCCGCGACAGTTCTGCATCGATTCATCAGGGTTCAAGCGAAATTAAAAGCGGTAACAACGATCTGTCCGCACGCACCGAGCAGCAGGCTTCTGCACTGGAACAGACTGCTGCCAGTATGGAAGAGCTGAGTGCGACGGTGAAACAGAATGCCGATAACGTTCATCAGGCCACCAAACTGGCGCAGGACGCGTCCGTTGCGGCGAAGAAAGGGGGCGATGTTACGGCAGATGTGATGGCGACGATGGCAAGTATTACGACCAGCTCGAAGAAAATTGCCGACATCACCAGCGTCATCAACGGTATTGCCTTCCAGACCAATATTCTGGCGTTGAACGCAGCGGTCGAAGCTGCTAGAGCCGGTGAACAAGGCCGTGGTTTTGCGGTCGTCGCGGGCGAAGTCCGTAATCTGGCGCAACGTAGTGCTCAGGCAGCGAAAGAAATTGAAAGCCTGATCACCGAATCGGTTGAACGTATTAACGTGGGATCGAGTCAGGTTACACAAACCGGTGAAGCGATGGATTCCATTATTTCCGCCATTACCCGAGTGAACGATCTGATGGGCGAAATCGCATCAGCATCGGATGAACAGAGTCGCGGTATTACCCAGATTGGTCAGGCTGTTACCGAGATGGATGGCGTCACACAGCAGAACTCCGCACTGGTACAGGAGTCTGCCGCTGCCGCCGCATCACTGGAAGATCAGGCTCGTCAGTTAACTGAAGCAGTATCGGTATTCCAGTTATCGGGTTCAGAGGCACTTCGCCGTCCACAGCCGCGTCTGGCGGATAAAGCGCCAACAGCGCAGAAACCGATGTTACTTGCGGGCACTGGCGGTAAAAAAGGTAATACCAACGACAACTGGGAAACCTTCTGATAACCCCACAACACGCGGTGTCAGGGCGCTGACGCCGTAAAAATCAGATAATTTATCGTTAAAAGCACTGGAATAGTCTCCCAGTGCTTTTTTGTTTATCACTGACTTTTGTTTATCACTGACTTTTATTTATCACTGAATCGTTACGACGGAATAGGCATTTTTTATGCATGCGATTAGGCCTTGTTACTGCGCACAGGCACATCCGCCACGCTTGATAACCTGAGTCTATTTCAACAATCATGACATACAATCGCTGGATAATCGTGACTCTCTCAACTAGAGTGTTGACGGCGCTAGGGTCTGACCAAGGCCGTGATAGTGCGATAGGCATAGTGACACCTGCAGGAGAATAATAATGTCATCACTAAGTAAAGAAGCCGTTATGGTGCATGAAGCGCTGCTGGCACGCGGTCTGGAAACGCCGCTGCGCGGGGCGTTATTGGATCGGGATACGCGTAAGCAACGTATTGCCGAGCATATGACGGAAATTATGAATTTGCTGAGCCTCGATCTGAGCGATGACAGTCTGGCTGAAACACCGACGCGTATCGCCAAAATGTACGTTGATGAAATATTCTCCGGTTTGGACTACGCCAACTTCCCCAAAATCACCATCATTGAAAACAAAATGAAGGTAGATGAGATGGTTACCGTACGGGATATTACGTTGACCAGCACCTGTGAACACCATTTCGTGACGATCGATGGGAAAGCGACGGTGGCGTATATTCCGAAAGATGGCGTCATTGGCTTGTCGAAGCTCAACCGGATCGTCCAATTTTTCTCTCAGCGCCCTCAGGTGCAGGAACGCTTAACGCAGCAGATTTTGGTCGCGCTACAAACGTTGTTGGGAACCAACAACGTTGCGGTCTCGATTGATGCGGTGCACTACTGCGTGAAGGCTCGCGGCATTCGTGATGCGACCAGCGCCACGACCACGACATCGCTCGGTGGTCTGTTTAAATCCAGCCAAAATACGCGTCAGGAATTCTTGCGCGCGGTACGTCACCACAATTAAGCCCTCTTATTGACGATGATGAAGAAAAATACACTTTGTCATCGTCAAATCGGTCATCGTCAAATCAGCAAGCATCTTCGCTTTTTCTCTGTATGTGCATACAATCGCTACTTCGATGATTTAAACATGTAATTTGTATGCCTTCGCACACTATACCGTCACCTCATTCGCCCCCCTCGCGGATCGTTGCGCTGGATTTTGCGCGCGGCGTCGCCATCTTGGGCATTTTACTGCTGAATATTACGGCGTTTGGTTTGCCGCATGCGGCCTACCTGAACCCGGCCTGGCAAGGGGAGCCTACGCTGTCTGATGTTTTAACCTGGGCAGCGATGGATCTGCTGGCGCAGGCGAAATTTCTGACGTTATTTTCTCTTCTTTTTGGCGCAGGGTTACAACTACTGCTACCTCGAGGGAAACGCTGGGTACATGCACGTCTGTTCTGGTTGATGCTCATTGGGCTGATTCATGCCATTTTCTTGTGGGATGGCGATATTTTACTCGACTATGCGCTGATTGGACTGGTGTGTTACGGCATGATTCGTCATGCGGAAAGCAGCCGGTTGCTAATGCGGACGGGGGCGGTTCTGTATCTGGTGGGCATCGGCGTACTGTTTGTGTTGAGCCAGATTCTGAGCCTGCAACCGGGGCGATTTTGGCTGCCGGGCATGGCGGATATCGCCTATGAAGCCTACTGGCGGGCGTTAGGTGGGCCGGAAGCGTGGGGGAATCGTGTCGATCTGCTAACGGAAAGCCTGTTGTCGCTGGGCGTGCAGTACGGCTGGCTACTAGCGGGATCGATGCTGCTGGGGGCAGGGTTAATGCGCAGCGGCTGGCTGAAAGGTGAATTCAGCACGGCACACTATCGTAAGGTTGCGCTGTGGCTGATTCCGCTGGGTGTGGCAATCAACAGCGTTGGCGTGGTAGGGCAGTGGCTGGTGGGGTGGGAATATCGCTGGAGCGGGCTGTTACTGCAGATTCCGCGTGAACTGAGTTCACCTTTGCAGGCGATAGGGTATCTGGCGCTGTGTTATGGTTTTTGGGCCACGCTGTGCCAATGGCGGATCACCTACTGGATTACGGATGTCGGGCGCATGGCGTTAACCAACTATTTGCTGCAAACGCTAATTTGCGTCGCGTTGTTTAATCAGCTTGGCCTGTTTATGGCGTTCAGCCGCCTGCAACTGCTGGCTCTGGTTCCCGCTATTTGGATCGTCAATCTGGTCTTTTCTCACTACTGGCTACGCTATTTCCGTCAGGGACCGCTCGAATGGCTATGGCGCACGCTCACTAATGCGATAGGGAAAACGGCGTAGAGAAAGACGTTACGGTGCGGCCTGCTCGTGGTGAGGTTCAGATTCGGGCTCGGGTTTCGCCAGTTGCTCTGGTTTAACCTGATGCCCAGGAGTTGGAAGCACCTGTTCCGGTGGGACAGCAGGATAATCTGGTGCATCGTCTGGAATGGTATGTTCAGCGGGAATCGGCACCTGCGGCCCTAAAAAGCGCGGTTCGCGTTTAAGGATATACAGATCGAACAGTGCGCCCAAACGAGCGCCAAATTCACGAACTCGCACGGTCATCATGTTTTTCGGGGAAGGTACGGCGTAACACTGTGCCTGAATGCCAAGGTGCAGTGCGATGAATAGTGCGCGTTCGCAATGGAAACGTTGGGTGATGATGGTGAAATCGTTGGTATCAAACACCTTGCGTGTTCTGACGATAGAATCCAGCGTACGGAACCCCGCATAGTCCAGCACGATATCCGAAGGCTGAACGCCTGCGGCGATCAAATCACGACGCATCGTCATCGGTTCATTGTAACTTTGCAGCGCGTTATCACCGCTGAGGAGCAGATAGCTGACTTTGCCGCTGTTGTAAGCGTTAATCGTCCCTTGCATACGGAACAGATAATACTGATTGATCACGCCTGTACGGTAATATTTTGCCGTTCCCAGCACGACGCCGACCTGCCGTTTCGGCAAGGCCTGAAGCTCATCATAAATAAAGGGCGCGGTTTTCCAACTGATCCAACGATCGAGGGCAAAAGCAGAGAGCAGCAGCACGCCAATGAGGGCTAACAAACCGAATGTCAGGCGTTTCCACATGCTTATGCCTCAGGTAAGGCGAGTAGACTAATCATGTCCCAAGGCTACTTTACCTGACAGGGGGACGCAAGACGAAGGCGAGGAACGGGCGGTTTATTGATTGAATTTTCAGCGTGCCGGACGAGATGGCGTAAAAATAAAACGCCAGCCTTTCGGGCATAAAAGCTGGCGTGATGGGTCATACTGGTTACTTAGCCCGTTGTTAGGGGAAACACAGGGGGAGGTTCCCGCAGGGAGGCCTCACCCCTGTGGTCGCCCCGTGTATCTCGATCCTTAAACGATCGGTATTAGGCGTAATGGGCGCGTTAAACTCGGCTACCCCACAGATCGTATTCATCTGCGTGTTCGACTTTCACTTTAACGATGTCACCGACTTTCACACCGGTTTCGCCGTTCAGGTAAACCGCGCCGTCAATCTCAGGGGCATCAGCCATGCTGCGGCCAATCGCGCCTTCTTCGTCGATTTCATCGATCAGCACCAGCACTTCACGGCCAATTTTATCCTGCAAACGCTGGGTAGAAATCGCCTGTTGAAGCTGCATGAAGCGGTGGAAACGTTCTTCTTTGATCTCTTCCGGCACCTGATCCGGCAAGGCATTTGCCGCAGCACCTTCGACCGGACTGAATTTAAAGCAGCCCACGCGGTCAAGTTTGGCTTCTGTCAGGAAGTCGAGCAGTATCTGGAAATCTTCTTCCGTTTCGCCGGGGAAGCCGACAATAAAGGTAGAACGCAGCGTTAAGTCCGGGCAGATTTCGCGCCAGCGCTTAATACGTTCCAACGTTCTTTCGACTGCACCCGGACGTTTCATCAGCTTGAGAATTTTCGGGCTGGCGTGCTGGAGTGGGATGTCCAGATAAGGCAGGATTTTGCCTTCCGCCATTAATGGGATCACATCGTCTACATGTGGGTAAGGGTAGACATAGTGCAGACGCACCCACACGCTGAGCGATGCCAGTTGCTCACACAGGCTGACCATGCTGGTTTTGACCGGTTGTCCGTTCCAAAAGCCAGTACGCTGCTTCACATCCGCGCCGTATGCTGAGGTATCCTGAGAAATCACCAGCAGCTCTTTTACCCCTGCATCAACCAGACGTTTTGCTTCATCCAACACCGAACCGATTGGACGGCTGTCTAAATCGCCACGCATAGAAGGGATGATGCAGAACGTACAGCGGTGGTTACAGCCTTCTGAAATTTTCAGATAGGCGTAATGGCGCGGCGTGAGTTTCACACCTTGCTCGGGAACTAAACTGGTAAACGGGTTATGCGTCGGTTTCGGGACGTATTGATGCACGTGTGAGAGCACCTGCTCATAGCTGTGCGGACCGGTAATTTCCAGAACTTTTGGATGTACTTCGCGTATTTGATTTTCTTTGGCACCCAAACAGCCCGTTACGATGACTTTACCGTTCTCATTCAGCGCTTCGCCGATAGCTTCCAGCGACTCTTGTACGGCGCTGTCAATAAAACCACAGGTATTGACGATCACCAGCTCAGCGTCGTCATAACGTGGGACGACCTGATAACCTTCAGTACGCAGTTCGGTCAGAATCCTCTCGGAGTCGACGAGGTTTTTCGGGCAACCGAGGGAAACAAAGCCGATACGTGGTTGTTGCATATTATTCGCTCACAAAATAAACAGAAAATAAAAACCGGAGGATTCTACACCATAGTTGATTATCCTTATAGTCAGTGGTGTAAAACTCAGCATTTTATCGCTGTGGCGATGGTGCTTCTAATGAGCGATTTCTTCAATAAATGTAAACCTTGCCCCGTTTTTTTGCACAAACATCGCCTGCCGCCTAAATTTACAGGACTTTTTGTTGGATGGAGACAACGCTATGCCCCATTGCCTGATACCTCGCAATTCTGCTTCACACACCCTGTTACGACAATTTTCTGCTGCGCCGCATTGGTTGCTGCTCAGTGCGACGCTGCTGTTTTCCAGCCAGCTATTGGCGGCGGAACCGAAGGTGACGGAATTGCAGGATAAGCTGGATCATCCGTGGTCATTAGCGTTTTTACCGGCAGAACAGGGAATTCTGATTACGGAGCGTGCCGGGAATTTACGCTTATGGAAAGCGGGTAGCGCGCTGTCTGCGCCGATAGCCGGTGTACCGAAGGTCTTCGCTAAATCACAGGGTGGATTGCTGGAAGTCGCGCTATCGCCAGATTTTGCACAGAATCGGCGCATCTACCTGAGCTTTGCCGAGGAGGGGAGCGAGGGTAAAGCGGGAACCGCTGTCGGCTACGGTAAGCTCTCTGAAGATAATAAACGGTTAGAGAATTTCACAGTATTCTTCCGTCAGGAACCGAAACTGTCAACGGGTAACCATTTCGGCGGCAAGCTGGCCTTTGATCGACAAGGGCATCTGTTTATTGCACTGGGCGAAAATAACGAGCGTCCGACAGCACAAGATCTGGATAAATTACAGGGCAAAATTGTTCGTCTGACTACTGAGGGTAAAGTGCCGTCCGATAACCCGTTTGTGAATACGCCTAACACACGACCGGAAATCTGGTCTTACGGCCACCGCAACCCACAGGGATTGGCGATTAATCCGTGGTCTGGCGTGCTGTGGGAAAACGAGCATGGCCCGAAAGGCGGCGATGAAATCAACATTCCCAAAGCGGGCGAAAATTACGGCTGGCCGATTGCAACGCATGGCATTAACTATTCAGGGCTGAAGATTCCAGAAGCGAAAGGAAAAGAAATTGCGGATATGGCGAATCCTGATTTTTACTGGGAGAAATCACCGGGTATCAGCGGTATGGCCTTCTATAACAGCGACCGTTTTCCGCAGTGGAAAAATTCGGTCTTTATCGGCGCACTGGCAGAGAAAAACCTGATTCGGTTGACGCTTGATGGCGATAAAGTCGTGTCCCAAGAGCGCTTGTTGGGCAATCGCGGTGAACGCATCCGTGACGTAAGACTGGGGCCGGACGGTTACCTCTATCTGCTGACCGATCACGACAATGGCAAACTGCTGAAAGTCGGCTTGGAGTAAAAAATCAGGCACCTTGCAGTGCCTGTTTCACTTAAGACAGCGGAATCATGACGTGTTTCTGATACGCCGGACGTTCGGTGAGTTGCTCATACCAACGTTCCAGATGAGGATGCGACAGTTGTTGAATCGGCATATTCAGCCAGCCGTAAGCAATACAGCCTAATGGAATGTCGCCAACGCCAAACTGTTCGCCGGACAGCCACGGCTGCTTAGCCAGAACGGTATCGACAATATCGAACAGGCGTTCGCATTCGGCGATACCTTTCTGGACCAAAGTCATATCGCGTTTTTCCGGCGCAACGCGCACCATATTAATGAACACCGGCCCGAAAGACACGGCGAAGGAGGTG
The DNA here is from genome assembly GCF_014946775.2 of Pectobacterium quasiaquaticum. Taxonomy (NCBI): domain Bacteria; kingdom Pseudomonadati; phylum Pseudomonadota; class Gammaproteobacteria; order Enterobacterales; family Pectobacteriaceae; genus Pectobacterium; species Pectobacterium quasiaquaticum. Next base: position 1,729,850 of record NZ_CP065177.1, read on the forward strand.
GCCCAGTCCATCCACTTCTCGGCACTGGCGCGTTTTCCCGCATCGGCAATATACAGCGAATCCTGACCATACTGTGCCGCCAGATAACGGACGATGGTATTGGATTCCCACAGCACCAGATCGCCATCCCGCAAACAGGGGATGAGGCCATTAGGGTTCATCGCCAGATAATCGACCTCATGGTTAAGACCGAATTGTCCGCCTGCCGCAATATGCTGATAAGGCAGTGCAAGTTCTTCCGCACACCACAGGACTTTCTTTACGTTGGTCGAGTTATCACGACCCCAAATCGTTATCATAGTTGCCCCCCTTTCTTCGTGAAGCCTGCCCCAGTTATCCGCGACAGTCGATGAGAAATAATGATATGCCTTTTTAGTCTTTATGATTTAACTTGTCATTCTTAATAATGACAGCAAGTTACATTCAGACAGGAAAGTTACACAATGACATTGACGCATTCTGTTCGCGCCGTGCTGGGCATCACACTGCTTGCCACCGGTATGCAACTGGCGCTGGCCAGCAGCGATCCACAGACGATCACGTTTGGCGTAGCACCCGGACCGTATGGCGACATGGTGAATCTGGCCATCAAACCTGAGCTGGTGAAAAAAGGCTACAAGGTCGTCGTGCGTGAATTCAGCGATTACGTTCAGCCCAATCTGGCGCTGGCCAACGGCAGCATTGATGCCAACCTCTTCCAGCATACGCTGTATCTGGGAAAATTCGCTGCCGATAAAGGGTTAAAAATTTCCCCGCTGATTACCGTACCGACAGCCAGCATGGGCTTCTACTCGAAGAAAATCAAATCGCTGGATGAGCTGAAAAAAGGAGACGTGGTCACGCTCTCTAACGACGCTACCAATCTGGCGCGTGGTCTGCGTTTCCTGCAATCGATAGGGTTGGTTACGATCAAAGCTGATATCGATCCGACCAAAGCATCTGAGAAAGATATTCTTGAAAACCCGCGCGGCTTGGTCTTCAAACCGATGGAAGCGGCGCAGTTACCTCGTACGCTGGATAGCGTGACGGCATCGCTGGTGAACGGGAATTTTGCGTTGGCGTCCAGTATGAAACTGTCATCGGCTATCAAGCTGGAAACGCTGGATGAAAACCTGAAAAATATTATTGCCGTGCGTACCGACGATCTCGATAAGCCATTTGTTAAAGATACCAAAGCGATTGTGGAATCACCGGCGTATGCTGCGGTGATCAACGATCCTGCGTTGATGTATAGCCAGTTCCAGAAACCAGAGTGGATGCAGGCGAAAACGCCAGCACCCGCACAGTAAGTTTTAGGCTACACAGAACATCTTTTGGCCGGTCTATGACCGGCTTTCTTCTTTTCCGCTCAGGCCAGGAGTTTGCGGATAATGATTCAGCTAGAAGGGGTAAGCGTTGACTTCTCACAAGGGAAGCAACCAGAAAATCTCGCGGTAGACAACGTGTCGTTGCACATCCAACGGGGCGAGGTCTACGGGATTGTCGGCACCAGCGGCGCGGGGAAAAGCACGCTGCTGCGGACTATTAATCTCTTGCAGCGACCGACCTCGGGTCGCGTGCTCGTCAATGACGTGCTCATCAGCGAATTAGCGGGGCAGCCGCTGCGAGAACAGCGCCAGAAAATCGGCATGATCTTTCAGCATTTCAACCTGATGCAGACGCGTACCGTGGCGGAAAACGTGGCGTTCAGTCTGAAAGCCGCTGGGAAATCCAGTGCGGATATCGCGACACGTGTACCGGAAATCCTGAGCGTAGTAGGGCTGACGGATAAAGCGTCGTCTTATCCGGCACAGCTCAGCGGCGGACAGAAACAGCGTGTAGGCATCGCCAGAGCCATTGCCAACGATCCCGAAGTGTTGCTGTGCGATGAGCCAACGTCGGCGCTCGATCTGGAAACCTCAGCCGCTATTCTGGCGCTGCTGAAAGAGATTAACGAGACACTGGGCATTACTATCGTGCTGATTTCTCATGAGATGAGCGTGATTAAAGCCGTCTGCGATCGGGTCGCGGTAATGACGGGCGGTCGGGTGGTGGAAGAGGGTGATGTTTTCGATATCTTCGCGACGCCGCAGCACGCGTTTACGCGTCAACTGGTATCTCATACGCTCGATCTTGCATTGCCACCTCGCTTGTTGGTGGATTTGCAGGGCACACTACTGAAGATTCTGTTCGTTGGCGAATCGGCGGAGCAACCCGTGCTGTCGGACGTGGCGATGCGCTTTGGCGTGTCCGTTAACATTCTGCACGGCAAGATCGAATACATTGGTAATCGTGCGCTAGGCATCCTCGTCGCGCTACTGGCTCATCCATCCGACCCCGGAAAGGTGACCGAAGCCGTTGAGCATATTCAGGTGAGAACGGCGAACGTGGAGGTGTTACATGGCTGATTTATGGATCGATCTGCTCGTGGCGTTCGGCGAAACGTTCCAGATGGTGGGAATCTCCACGCTGCTTGCCGTGATTGGCGGTTTACCGTTGGGGCTGCTCATTTACGTCACCGACAGGAACCTGTTCTGGCAAAACCGCGCCGTTTATCTGTTTGGCACGGTGCTGGTGAATATTATCCGTTCTATTCCTTTCGTGATTCTGCTGGTCTTGCTGCTACCGCTGACGCAGTGTCTCTTAGGCAATACGATTGGGCCTGTAGCGGCGGCGGTGCCGATGTCGGTCGCCGCGATCGCATTTTATGCGCGTTTGGTGGATAGCGCGCTACGTGAAATCGACCCCGGTATCGTGGAAGCTGCCGAAGCATTTGGAGCCAGCCCGATGCGTATTATCGGCACGGTGCTGCTGCCAGAGGCGAAAGCGGGACTATTGCGTGGCCTGACGATCACGCTAGTGAGCCTCATCGGCTATTCAGCGATGGCGGGCATCGTTGGCGGCGGCGGCGTGGGGGATTTGGCGATCCGCTTCGGCTATTACCGCTATGAAACCGAGGTAATGGTGATTACCGTTATTGCGCTGGTTATTTTGGTACAGGTGGTACAGACACTGGGTGACTGGCTGTCAAAACGTGCAGATAAGCGCGAACGTCGTTAAGGGAATGCCCATCACTGGCACGAGGGAAGCTACGCTGTTATGTCCCTCGTGCTATCCGCTATTTTTTGTAGTCCTGCCGTCTGCATTTTCAGACATTCCTTAATTTCCCCTAAGTCTTTTTTTTATCTGCGTTTTTTTAGAAGCTTTCATTTCTTTGACTATCTTTACAGAATGAGCAGTTTTCATCCCACAGATGACGCGTTACCTTTGTATGTTACTAAAGCTTTCAAAACATATTGAAAATTAAGATTTTTTAACGACTGATGGATATCGCGGCGAACTCATGAAAACAACTCCTTTCCTGACCAGACTCACGTCTTTCTCTGTAGGTACGGTATTGCTTGTTGGTTTACTGCCATTCACCTATGCGGAACAGTTGCCAGCGGTGCCGCAGATTGATGCCAAAGCCTATATCTTGATCGATCACCACAGCGGTAAAGTGCTGGCGGAAAGCAATGCTGATGAGCGTCTTGACCCTGCCAGCCTGACAAAAATTATGGCGAGCTATGTGATTGGGCAGGCGATCAAATCCGGTAAAATTCGTACGACGGATGAAGTGACCGTCGGAAAAGATGCCTGGGCAACCGGCAACCCGGCGCTGCGTGGCTCGTCGCTGATGTTCCTTAAGCCGGGCGACCGTATCCCCGTTTCTGAGTTAAATAAAGGCATTGTCATTCAGTCCGGCAATGATGCCAGCATCGCGCTGGCGGATTACGTCGCGGGTAGTCAGGATGCGTTCGTTAGCCTGATGAACAATTATGCGAAGGCACTTAACCTGACCAATACGAATTTTCGGACCGTGCACGGTCTCGACGCGCCGGGACAGTACAGCACCGCACGTGATATGGCGCTGTTAGGGCAGGCGCTGATTCGCGATGTGCCGGAAGAATACGCGTTGCACAAGGAAAAAGAGTTCACCTTCAATAACATTCGCCAGCCTAACCGTAACCGTCTGCTGTGGAGCACTAACCTGAATGTGGACGGTGTGAAAACCGGCCATACCAGCGGGGCAGGGCACAATCTGGTGGCCTCGGCCACCGAAGGCAATATGCGCCTGATTTCCGTGGTGCTGGGAGCGCAAACGGATGCCATTCGCTTCCGTGAAAGTGAAAAACTGCTCACCTGGGGTTTCCGCTTTTTCGAAACGGTAACGCCTATCAAGACGGATGCGCCTTTTACTATGCAGCGGATCTGGTTTGGTTCTGAGAAAGAGGCACGACTGGGCGTCGCACAGGATGCTGCGCTGACCATCCCGAAAGGGCAAATGAAGAACCTGAAAGCCAGCTTTACGCTCAATCAGCCGCAGCTTGCCGCACCACTGACCAAAAATCAGGTTGTCGGCATTATCGACTTCCAACTGGACGGCAAGAGCATCGGACAGCGCGAACTGGTCGCGATGGATGATATCCCCGAGGCCGGTTTCTTTAGTCGCCTCTGGGATACGGTGATGATGAAAATGCAGCAGTGGTTCGGTGGGATATTCGGCTAATTCCCAGGGTGGATGAACTGAATGCCGTTGTTAGAAAAATAACGTAAGTAGGCGTCGCTCGGGGCGCTGTCGGAAATGACGGTATCAAACAGCGTCATCGGGCCAATGCAGGCGCGTTTAATCTGACCGAACTTGCTGCTGTCCGCCACTAGAATGATTCGCTGTGCGGTTGCCATCGCGCGTTGCTTCATGCCCAGTTCGGCAAAGTTAAAGCAGGTGGCTCCCGCAGTCAGTTCGATACCCGCCGCAGAGATAAAGGCTTTGTTCGGACAGACGTTGTCCAGCTCGCTTCGCTGGTTGAGCGGGGTAAAAATCGCGTTATCTGGATGGTATTCCCCGCCGCACAAAATCACTCTGCACGCCTTTTTTTCCTGTAGTGCTAAAAAGGTGTTCAGGGAATAGCAAATCGCGGTAAAGGGCAACGCATCAGGAATGGCATCAATGATGAAAGGAATCGTGGTGCCACAGTCGAAAAAAACGGTATCGTTTGCTTCTACCAGATAAGCAGCCGCAGTACCGATAGCCTGCTTCTCTCTTACGTGCTTGGTCTGCTGGTCGGAGACAAAATAGTTTGTGACACCGTTATTCTTCAGGTCGCTAACCACGTAGCCGCCGAGCAGCATGACGCTGGTGGAATCTGAATTCAGATCGCGGCGCACGGTCATCTCGGACACGCCGAGTAGCTGTGCGGCGTCTTTAAGATGGAGTTTATCGGTTTTCTTTAATGCCTGAGCCAGTCTGCCGATTCGTTCGTCGCGCCGCGTTTCCATAACATTCCCTGCTAGTAAGCTATTTTTTGTTGTTAGTAATTTCCTGCTGCGGCCGTTTCACCCGAAACGATAGCGACGCCTGAACTGGTGCCGATACGCGTGGCGCCTGCTTCAATCATACGCTGTGCCGTTTGGCGATCGCGAACCGCGCCGGATGCTTTGACACCCATCTCGCTGCCGACGGTGCTACGCATCAGTCGAACGTGTTCTTCACGTGCGCCGCCGGTGCTGAAACCGGTAGACGTTTTGACGAACGCGACATCCAACTGACGACACATTTCACATACTACGACAATCTGTTCGTCATCAAGCAGACAGGTTTCCAATATTACCTTCAACGGTATAGCGGCGCAAACCTCACGCACGGCCTGAATATCCGCGTTGACGGCAGTAACATTTCCGCTTTTCAGCCAGCCGATGTTAATCACCATATCAATTTCTTGCGCTCCGGCATCAATCGCCGCTTTCGCTTCAAACGCTTTGCTGGCTGTCAGTCCAGCACCAAGAGGGAAACCGATAACAGAGCACACCTGAACTTCAGTGCCTTTCAGCTTTTCGGCCACAAGGGGAACGTAACCTGAGTTAACACAGACGGCATAAAAACGATGAGCGATCGCTTCATCGCACAGGGTGACGATTTGCTGTTCGGTGGCATTGGCCGCCAGCAGTGTGTGGTCGATATAACGAGCGTAGTCAGTCATGGAAAATCCTTGGAGATGTAGATAAGAAATCAGATAGCGTAATTATGACACTCAGTAATTTTAATGTCATAAAAATAACAATAAAATTAAATTTTGTTATTATAATAACAAAAAATGAAGTCAATATGATACCGAAGGTAGGGAGGATGAGAAGGTGGAGGGGTTTGAATCGTATAAAACAGAAAAGAAAACGCCCATCGTTCTTGAACCTGAAAGGCGGGAACGATGGGCTCCTCAATAAAGGGAATCAAAGAAAAGCAGTGGCACTTATTCAGACTGTAGGGCAAAGAAAAAGTTCTAGCTTTTAAAAAATAATATTGACGATTTTTTACATTTTTCAGCCGGGCAGCTCGGGCCAGATAACCACGATAAGTGAACCCGCTAAGGTGAGTAGCACGTTAGCGATGGCATAGGTACCCGCATAGCCGAGTGCAGGGATGTTACTGCGCGCCGTATCGCTGATAATTTCCATCGCGGGGGCGCAGGTTCGTGCCCCCATCATGGCACCAAAGAGCAGCGCACGGTTCATTTTCAACACGTACGCACCAAACAGGAAACAAATCACCACTGGCAGTAGGCTAACAATCAGCCCTGAAGCCAGCATCTGGATACCGACGTCTCCCAGGCTACTGTTGATGGTGCTACCTGCACTCAGGCCAACGCCCGCCATAAAGACCATCAGGCCGAATTCTTTGACCATGTTAAGTGCGCCTTGCGGAATATAGCCGAAGGTTGGGTGGTTAGCGCGCAAGAACCCCAGCATGATACCAGCGAACAGCAACCCAGCCGCATTACCGATGCCAAAGGTGAAGTTGCTGAATTGGATGGTGATCAGCCCGACCATCACGCCGATGACGAAAAAGGCGCAGAAGGCGAGCAGATCGGTGACCTGACTATGAATAGAAATGAACCCGATTCTGTCAGCAATGCTTTTTACCCGGCGGGCGTCCCCGCTGACCTGCAAGACATCGCCTTTATTCAGGACGACGTTATCGTCAATCGGCATTTCAATCTGGCTACGGACAATACGGTTGAGAAAACAGCCGTGATCGGTCAGCTTCAATTGGCTAAGACGCTTGCCGACGGCATTGTGATTCTTGACGACGATCTCTTCCGTCACGATGCGCATGTCCAGCAAATCGCGGTCAAAAACTTCCTTGCCATCGCGAAAATTGGAGTTCAGGCGAGAATGGGCGTCGGGATAGCCTACCAGCGCGATCTCATCGCCGATTTGCAAGACGGCGTCACCATCAGGGCTGGCCAGAATCCCGTTGCGTCGGATGCGTTCGATGTAGCAGCCGGTCTGGCGATAAATCCCCAGCTCACGCAGATTCTTGCCGTCCGCCCAGTCAACCAGCTCCGGCCCGACGCGATAGGCGCGAATCACCGGCAGATACACTTTTCTCTGGCTGTCCTGGTCTAACCCGCGCTCGCGTGCAATCTGCTGAGCGCTGGTAGGTAAATCCTGATGCTGGAGTTTGGGTAGGTAGCGTGCGCCAAAAATGAGGCTGACCAGCCCGACTAGGTACGTCAGCGCATAGCCCAAACTCAGATGATCTTGCTCAATACCGAGCTGGTTACCCAAGCTGGCGGTATTGCGCAGCGTGTCACCCGCACCGACCAGCACTGGCGTTGAAGTCATTGAACCGGCCAGCATCCCTGCCGTCAAACCAATTCCCCAGCCAAAGAGTTTGCCTAAGCCCAGAGCCAGTAACATGGCGCTGCCGACCATTACCAGCGCCAGCATGAAATAGTTTTTCCCGTCGCGAAAAAAAATAGAAAAGAAATTCGGTCCAGCTTCCACGCCCACGCAAAAAATAAATAACATAAAACCGAGACTCAGCGCTTCGGTATTAATCGAAAAATGCTGTTGGCCGAGTAATAAAGAAACAACTAAAACTCCAATGGAATTACCAAGTTGTACTGGCCCGAGGCGCAATTTTCCCAGGCAGAGTCCTAATGAAAGGACCACGAATAAAAGTAGAATGTAATTCCCATTTAACAAATTAGCGACGTTTATATTCATGGAATGTAACTTGTTTTTTACCAGTAAGTTCTTGATGTTATTCATTATAGCGGCTAGATTTAGCCATGAAATGCATGAATTCCCGTGACGGTGTCAATACGCGTCAGCTGAAAGGAATCAGCCTCGTTCAGTATAATTTATCCGATAAAAATTGTTCAGTGTAATTATTGTTTAATTTAATGATTGTGGTGTCGCTGTTGAAAAAATGCGGCGAGTTATCGTCTTTTTCGGCGAATAACCTACGCATTGAATAAATCGTAGCGCAGCCTCATGTTTTTCATATCGGGGAATAGATACGCCAATCATTTTTACCATGCCGTACGTTTTCGGTCTCTGGTTGATGCAGGTTGGGAGGCATATTGAGAAGGGGCGATTTATGGCAAGAAACAAAGGTTGGGTCGGTGCGACCTGCTGTTTTTTATTGTTTACCGTAGTCTTTCTGAGTCAAAAGTTTGATGCGTCGGAGGTTACGGTGAATGACGGACTGCGTGGTAGCCCGGGAATGTTGCTCTTCCTGCTGCCCGGCATGGTCGCCTATTTTCTTTCCGCACGCGGTCGCCTGCGTTACCCGCTGTTTGGTGCATTGGCGGCAATGCCCGTTTGTTTGCTGGTGCTCCACCTGTGGAATACGCCGATGCGCTCTTTCTGGCAAGAGCTAGCCTACGTGATGAGTGCGGTGTTCTGGAGTGTGCTCGGTGCGCTGGGCGTGTTGTGCTTACGCCGTCTTTATCGACGCTATCTTCGTTGAGTGGCGTTCTATTCCGAACCCATAAAAAAGCGCGGACTGTCGCCGCGCTATTGTTTTGTCAGTTCGACGATCTATGTGTTCTGCCAGTTTGATGATTATGACTGGAACAGGGCCAGATGCTCTTTGGCATAGGCTTCAAAATCGGTGCAGCCGCCGATGTGTTTTTCATCTAGGAAAATCTGCGGTACGGTTTCAACTGGCTTTCCTACCGTCTTGGACAAATCTTCTTTCGAGATGCCCTCTGCGTGGATGTCTACATAGCGGAAGCTGAAGTCATCACGTTGCTCGGCCAATTTCTCTGCCAGTTCTTTCGCACGGACACAATAAGGGCAGGCTGGGCGCCCGAAAATTACAGCAAACATGTAAACTCCTTTGTAAAATTAGAAAAATGTTTTCATTCTTGAAACGTATAGCGTGACGACTATTACTGACAAGGTCACGGCTAAAAATGTTACGGTTAATGAGGTTACTGCGAATCGCATCACTATAGCGAAATTTATCAATACTATGCCCACATTCATTGATGAAAAAAAGTAGTCATTACCTGTTATAACGATTTGCTGAAGCTATTATACCCGTCATACTTCAAGCTGCATGCGCGTTGGCTGCGCTCACTCACCCGAATCACTTACTTGAGTAAGCTCATCGGGATTCCTTCTCTTGCCGCCTTCCTGCAACTCGAATTATTTAGGGTATAGATAATGCAATAACTTCACCGACTGAAGGATGCCAGTGTGACACCAACGATTGATTTGCTACAGCGCCACCGCTCTATTCGCGCATTTACGTCTCAGTCCATAACGGATGAGCAACGCCACGCCATCATTACCGCCGCACAAAGTGCGTCCAGTTCCAGCTTTTTACAATGCAACTCCATTATCCGTATTACCGATCCTGCCGTGCGGGAAACGCTTGTTCACTATACTGGCGAGCAAGGTTATGTGGCGCAAGCGGCGGAGTTTTGGGTCTTTTGTGCCGATTTTCATCGGCATGTAGAGGTCTTTCCACAGGCAGAAACTGGGCTGGCGGAGCAATTGCTGATTGGCTGCGTTGATACCGCTATCATAGCGCAGAATGCACTGATTGCCGCCGAATCGCTGGGGTTGGGCGGGGTATTTATCGGTGGGATCCGCAATCGAATCGCTGACGTGACGCAGTTGTTGCAACTGCCAACGTTGGTTCTGCCGTTGTTTGGTCTGTGTCTGGGGCACCCAGACGCGGACCCCATGCTGAAACCGCGCATGCCAACCGCGATGATGCTGCATGAAAATGTCTATCAGCCGCTCGACCGCGGTGTGCTGGCGCAATACGACCAGCAGATGGTGGAATATTATCTGCAACGTACCGGTAGCCGCCGTGAAAGCTGGAGTGAGCACGTGGAACGGACGCTGAAAAAAGAGTTACGTCCATTCATGCTGGACTACTTACATCAACAAGGATGGGCGATACGTTAGTATCCGTATGATATTTATGAAGATAGCCATTCTGTCTCGTGATGGGTCGTTATATTCCTGCAAACGTCTGCGTGAAGCGGCTGAGGCGCGCCAGCACCGCGTTGAAATTATTGACCCGCTTTCCTGCTATATGAATATCAATTCGGCGGCGCCGTCGGTGCATTACCGCGGGCGTCGGCTGGATAAATTTGATGCGGTTATTCCGCGTATCGGCTCACAGATCACGTTTTATGGTACGGCGGTATTACGCCAGTTTGAAATGCTGGGCAGCTACCCGCTGAATAATTCTGTCGCCATCATTCGCGCCCGCGACAAGCTGCATTCGCTGCAACTGCTTGCTCGTGAGGGGATTGACCTGCCGATCACCGGATTTGCTCACTCACCGGATGATACTGGCGATCTGATTGCGATGGTGGGGGGGGCGCCGCTAGTCGTAAAACTGGTGGAGGGCACGCAGGGAATCGGTGTGGTATTGGCCGAGACGCGGCAGGCGGCTGAAAGCGTGATTGATGCCTTTCGCGGGCTGAATGCGCACATTCTGGTGCAGGAATACGTGCATGAAGCGCAGGGTAAAGATATCCGCTGTTTTGTGATCGGCAACCGAGTTGTTGCGGCGATTGAGCGACAGGCAAAAGCAGGGGAATTCCGTTCAAACCTGCATCGCGGCGGCTCGGCGAATAAAGTGAAGATTACGGCGCAGGAGCGTGCGATTGCTATCAAGGCGACAAAAACGCTAGGGCTGAATATCGCGGGCGTCGATATATTGCGTGCCGATCGAGGGCCGCTGGTGATGGAAGTCAACGCCTCGCCGGGGCTGGAAGGGATTGAAACGACGACCGGAGTCGATATTGCCAACATGATAATTGAATTTATTGAGCAAAATACCCAGAGGCGCTTCGCAATATCGGCAACAATAAGCAAAAGTTAGCTTTCTGAAACAGGGACCGCGCCGTAAAATACGGCGTTCCTTATTTTGGCGTGTAAGCACTGGACAGCGGCGCTATCCGGTACGTCACGTGCCGCGGAACGAGGAAAGCGGGAGGTGGGGCGCTTTTATCATGGCATCGTCGCGCAATATTCCGTAAGCTATGTGCCGTTTTTAAGGCTGTTTCTGTTTTAACATCGCTTCTGTGTAAACGGTGTTTTCTTTTCAACAACGCTGTCTGTACGGCGGCAGGTATGAGGCAAACATGATGGATTCACTCATCGTCCCGGATTTGGCTATGCTACGGCGGTGGCTGGATCAACTGAACATTCTGTATTTCGAATGTGATTCCTGTCAGGCGCTCCATCTTCCTCATATGCAAAATTTTGATGGCGTGTTCGATGCGAAAGTTGATCTGGTAGATAACGTGATTCTGTTTTCTGCCCTTGCCGAAGTGAAGCCCAGCGCATTGATTCCTTTGGTTGGCGATCTGAGCCAAATCAATGCCAGCTCGTTGACCGTCAAGGCGTTTATCGACGTTCAGGATGATAATCTGCCGAAACTGATTGTCTGCCAGTCATTCAGCGTGGCTGCTGGCATGACGCTGGAACAATTCAGACATTTCATGCAGCAGTCCGAAGAACAAATCTCAATGGTGATCCTTGAGGCCGGCGCTAATAATCTGCTGTTTATCGGCGAGGAAGAAGAGGGCTCTGCTGCCAGAGTCACCACCTCTCATCTGCATTGATACGGTTGCTGCCAACGGCAGCAATTGGTTTTACTTATTTTCCTTTCACCACCATTTATTCTGGTTATTTCGCATTATTGCCAGATATTTCTCTTTGTTTGCCGCTAAACGCCTTCATCACATCGATAAAATGTGAATAAATAATCGTTAAAACCCATTTTTTACGTTCAAGTATGGTGCACACGATGTTGTGGGGTTATGCTTTATTCCTGTAAGACACAGACAGCGGAATCAAGGCTATGTGTGTGTCTGGGCGAATAAAAATCGGTGCATACTCATTCACCGGTTGGATAGCGCGGCAGGACATATTTTGTATCGGAACGATACAGATTAACTCCCATGAATCACCCCCTTATATGGAGGAAGGAACGGATGTTCACCCAACGTAAAAAATGGCTATCGGGTGTTGTTACCGGCTTGCTGATGGCCGCGTCCGTCACCGCATCTGCGGAAGAGAAAACGCTGCATGTTTATAACTGGTCCGACTATATCGCACCGAACACGTTAGCCAATTTCCAGAAAGAAACCGGTATTAAGGTCGTCTATGACGTGTTTGACTCCAACGAAGTGTTGGAAGGCAAACTCATGGCGGGCAGCACGGGTTTTGATCTGGTCGTGCCTTCTGCTAGCTTCCTAGAGCGCCAGCTCTCTGCGGGAGTGTTTCAGCCATTAGACAAGAGCAAATTGCCGAATTACAAAAATCTGGATCCTGAGCTGATGAAGTTGATCGCACAGCACGATCCAGACAATAAATATGCCCTGCCTTACCTGTGGGCGACTACGGGCATTGGCTATAACGTTGAGAAAGTCAAAGCCGCGCTGGGTGCTGATGCACCGGTTAACAGTTGGGATTTGGTGCTGAAACCAGAAAATCTGGAAAAGCTGAAAAGTTGTGGTGTCTCCTTCCTGGATGCACCGGAAGAGATCTTTGCAACCGTGCTGAATTATCAGGGTAAAGATCCGAACAGCACCAAGCCGGGTGATTACACCACGTCTGCGACCGATCTGCTGCTGAAACTGCGTCCGAGCATTCGCTACTTCCACTCGTCGCAATATATTAACGATCTGGCGAACGGCGATATCTGCGTCGCGGTCGGCTGGGCGGGTGACATTTTGCAAGCAGGGAACCGTGCGAAAGAAGCGAAAAACGGCGTTAATATCCAGTACAGCATTCCGAAAGAAGGCGCGTTGGCATTCTTTGACGTTCTCGCCATTCCGAAAGATGCTAAAAATCTGGATGAAACCTATGCGTTTCTTGATTACCTGATGAAGCCAGAAGTGATGGCTGAAATCAGTAACCACGTGTATTACGCGAGCGGTAATCTGGCATCGTTGCCGTTGGTGAACGAAGAAATTCGTAACAACCCAGGCGTTTATCCGCCAGCGGATGTACGTGCCAAGCTGTTTACGCTTAAAGTGCAATCTCCTCAGATTGACCGTACGCGTACGCGTGCATGGACTAAGGTTAAAAGCGGCAAATAGCCTCTTGGATCTGAATCGTTACCCATGCGCTTGACGGTTGCTGGTTTCAGCAACCAGAGAATGGATGGGTATAAAATGTGGCAAACAGGCGGATAATCCGCCTGTTCGCGCTCTATATTGTGTCACACTGTTGAATAGCCCTGAATGGCTGTATTCACGGTGTGGCTTGTTCTGCTTTTGCCGGAGAGCAATGCGAAGTGAATGACGCGATCCCCCGCCCTCAATCCAAACCTCCCAAAGCGGCCACGCCGCTGCTGGAAGTGCGTAACCTGACAAAATCGTTCGACGGCCAGGCCGCTGTCGATGATGTCAGCCTGACGATTTATAAAGGCGAAATTTTTGCGCTGCTGGGGGCATCCGGCTGTGGGAAATCCACGCTGCTGCGTATGCTGGCAGGTTTTGAGCTCCCCACGCAGGGGCAGATTGTTCTGGATGGTCAGGATTTATCATTGGTACCGCCTTACCAGCGTCCCATCAATATGATGTTTCAGTCTTACGCGCTGTTTCCACATATGACGGTGGAAAAGAATATCGCGTTTGGTCTGAAGCAGGACAAACTGCCGCGTGCAGAAATCAAAGATCGTGTGGAAGAGATGTTGTCGCTGGTGCACATGCAAGAGTTCGCCAATCGTAAACCGCATCAGCTTTCTGGCGGTCAACGTCAGCGTGTTGCGTTGGCTCGTAGTCTGGCGAAGCGCCCTAAACTGCTGCTGCTGGACGAACCAATGGGGGCGCTGGATAAAAAATTGCGCGACCGTATGCAGCTTGAAGTCGTCGATATTCTGGAACGCGTGGGCGTGACCTGCGTGATGGTGACGCACGATCAGGAAGAAGCCATGACCATGGCGGGTCGTATTGCCATTATGAATCGCGGTAAATTTGTACAGATTGGCGAACCAGAAGAGATTTATGAGCACCCGAACACACGTTTCAGCGCGGAGTTCATCGGCTCAGTCAATATGTTTGAAGGGATCTTGCAGGAACGTCAGGACGATGCGCTGATCATTAAAAGCCCCGGACTGGTGCATCCGCTGAAAGTGGATTCTGATGTCTCGGTGGTCGATGGTGTTCCGGTCTACATCGCGTTGCGTCCTGAGAAAATCATGCTGTGCGAAGAGGTTCCGGCCGACGGTTGTAACTTCGCGGTAGGGGAGGTGGTCCATATCGCCTATCTGGGCGACCTGTCGATTTACCACGTCAGGCTCAACAGCGGGCAAACTATCAGCGCGCAGTTACAAAATGCCTACCGCTATCGCAAAGGCATGCCGACCTGGGGGGATGAGGTCCGGCTGTGTTGGGACGCGGATAGCTGTGTGGTTCTGACGGTGTAGCGAGGAAGAATATCATGACTTCATTTCCCGAACATAACGCGGCGGAACCACCGGGCAAGGCCAGACTCTGGTTCCGCGTACTCATAGCGCGCTGGCGTCAAAAACACGGGCGCAAGCTGGTCATCGCGTTGCCATATCTGTGGCTGCTGCTGCTGTTCATGTTGCCGTTCCTGATCGTGTTCAAAATCAGTCTTGCAGAGATGGCGAGGGCGATTCCGCCTTATACCGATCTGGTCTCGTGGCTGGACGGCAAGCTGGATATTTCCCTGAACCTTGGGAACTACCTGCATTTGTTGGACGATCCGCTGTATTTTGATGCCTATATACAATCGCTTCAGGTGGCTGCCGTATCGACGCTGTGCTGTCTGTTTATTGGTTACCCGCTAGCCTGGGCGGTAGCGCACAGTAAACCGTCAACGCGTAATATCCTGTTGCTGCTGGTGATTCTTCCGTCGTGGACGTCATTCCTGATTCGCGTCTATGCCTGGATGGGGATTCTGAAAAATAACGGTATCCTGAATAACTTCCTGCTGTGGCTGGGCGCGATCGATGAACCGCTGGTCATTCTGCACACCAATTTGGCGGTTTATATCGGCGTCGTGTACTCCTATCTGCCGTTTATGGTGTTGCCGATCTATACCGCGCTGATGCGGCTGGACTATTCGTTGGTTGAAGCGTCGTTGGATCTGGGCGCGCGACCGCTGAAAACTTTCTTCAGTGTGATCGTTCCCTTAACGAAAGGCGGAATTATTGCGGGCTCGATGCTGGTCTTCATCCCTGCGGTGGGGGAATACGTGATTCCAGAACTGCTCGGTGGGCCGGACAGCATTATGATTGGCCGTATTCTGTGGCAGGAATTCTTCAATAACCGCGATTGGCCAGTGGCGTCTGCCGTTGCTGTCGTCATGCTGCTGCTGTTGATTATGCCGATTATCTGGTTCCACAAACATCAGAGTAAAACGGCGGAGGGTGAGGCGTGAATAATTTACCTGTCGTTCGCTCACCGTGGCGTATTGTGATTTTGGTGCTGTGCTTTACGTTCCTCTATGCGCCGATGCTGATGCTGGTGATCTACTCGTTCAACAGCTCCAAGCTGGTGACCGTATGGGCTGGCTGGTCAACACGTTGGTACGTCGAGTTGTTCCACAATACGGCGATGATCAGCGCGGTGCTCCTGAGCCTGACGATTGCTGCCGCCGCGGCAACGATGGCTGTAATTCTTGGGACGATCGCTGCCGTGGTCATGGTGCGTTTTGGTCGTTTCCGTGGCTCCAATGGGTTTGCTTTTATGCTGACAGCGCCGCTGGTTATGCCAGATGTGATTACCGGCCTGTCGCTGTTGTTGCTCTTTGTGGCATTAGGGCATGCCATTGGGTGGCCAGCAGAGCGAGGAATGTTCACCATCTGGCTGGCGCACGTCACGTTCTGTACCGCGTATGTCACCGTGGTGATCAGCGCTCGCTTGCGTGAGCTTGATCGTTCGATTGAAGAAGCGGCGATGGATCTGGGTGCGAATCCGCTCAAGGTGTTCTTCATTATCACGGTGCCGATGATTGCTCCCGCGCTGCTTTCCGGCTGGCTGCTGGCCTTTACGCTGTCGTTGGACGATTTGGTTATCGCCAGCTTCGTAGCTGGGCCCGGCTCGACAACGTTGCCAATGCTGGTGTTCTCCAGCGTCAGAATGGGCGTTAATCCACAAATTAACGCCTTGGCTTCCCTGATATTGTTAGTCGTTGGTATTATTGGGTTTATCGCCTGGTGGTTTATGGCGAGAGCAGAGAAGCAGCGCTATCGCGATATGCAAAAAGCGAGACGCGGCTGATTCGATTTCTCATCGTAATTTGTTAGCCTAGCGAAGATTTCCAGCAACGCCGCCAGAGTATGGGGGCGTTGCTGTTTTGTATGGCAATCAAGTTTTGTATGACTATCAAGTTTTATATTGGCATCAGACGTTATATTGATGCTGTATTTTTGGCGGGTAAATGCCGCATGAAGGGAGAGCGTTGAAATTCTATATATGAAGAAGGAAATCACACAACGCAAAGTTTATGCCCCGGTGCCAGTGATGGTGGCGGGGATTGCGATTATTGCTACCCGTTTTTTGGGGATTTTGCTGCTGGTGTGGGAGCTAGGGCTCAGCGATTTGAGCGGCTGGATTGGCAGCAACGCGGAGTCTTGGGATTCGACGCTGGTGCTACTGCTATCGCTGGTTATCGTCGGCGTTGAGATTCGCTGTGGTTTTGCCGTTTTGGCCGGTGTGAACGGGGGACGATGGGGCTATGTGGCCTGTCAGGCTGTCGTGGTGTGTTACCTGCTGCTGGCATCGCTGAGTGAATTTATGCCAGCGATATTCCATATCTCAGGAGAAAACAACGCTGCCGTGCTGCATCAACTTCTGCTGCAAAAGATCCCAGATCTTCTGGTGATTGTTTTACTGTTTCTGCCACGACGCAGTAAGCGTTTTTTTATGCGTCAGAAATAGACATTTCTCTCTTATGAGCCACTCTGGCTACAGGCGTCGCTCATAAATCGGCAAAAGGTCGCAGGGTGACGCCGCCAGAGTGATATAATCCTCGCATTCCGTATTATTTTTAATAGTTAGATTTTTATGCATTGTGCCCGCTACAGCACGGGAACCTGTCGTTCCTGCCAATGGTTGGAAAAACCCTACCCGCAGCAATTGTCTGATAAGCAGCAACATCTTGAAGGTTTGCTGCAACCGCATGCCGTGCAGCGCTGGTTGCCCGTGCAACCTTCTGCGCAGTCTGCCTTTCGTAATAAAGCCAAAATGGTGGTGAGCGGCAGCGTGGAACGCCCGCTGCTGGGGATGCTGCATCGTGATGGAACGGCGGTAGATCTCTGCAATTGTCCACTTTATCCGTCCAGTTTTGCGCCGGTTTTCAACGTGCTTAAAGTCTTCATTGCTCGAGCAGGGCTGACGCCTTATAACGTGGCTCGACGTCGCGGGGAGCTGAAATACCTGCTGCTGACGGAAAGTACGCAGCACGGTACATTCATGCTGCGCTTTGTCTTACGCTCGGAAACCAAGCTGCCGCAGCTGCGTGCCGCATTGCCCTGGCTACAGCAGCAGTTGCCGCAGCTTGAGGTGATATCCGTCAATATTCAGCCCGTGCATCAGGCGATTATGGAAGGGAAAACGGAGATTATCCTGAGTGACGCTGCCGCGCTGGCTGAACAGTTCAATCAGGTGCCGTTGTATATCCGTCCGCAAAGCTTTTTCCAGACGAACCCTCAGGTGGCAGCCGCGCTGTATGCGACGGCTCGCGATTGGGTAGCAGAGCTGAATATTACCAGTATGTGGGATCTGTTTTGTGGGGTAGGGGGTTTTGGCCTGCACTGTGCATCATCGGAGATGCGCCTGACGGGGATTGAAATCAGCGCCGAGGCGATAGCCTGCGCGCGCCGCTCTGCGGAACAGTTAGGGTTGAAGCAGGTAGAGTTTCAGGCTCTTGATTCCACGCAGTTCGCGACAGGTAAAGCGGAAATTCCCGAGCTGGTGCTAGTCAACCCGCCACGCCGTGGTATTGGCAGCGAACTGTGTGCTTACCTGAGCCGGATGGCTCCGGACTATATTCTCTACTCCAGCTGTAACGCTGAAAGCATGGCGAAAGACATGACGGAACTAGCGAATTACCGTGCGCTGCGCGTGCAGCTGTTCGACATGTTTCCGCACACGGCGCACTATGAAGTGCTGACGTTATTGAAACGCGCTTGATAAGCGATAACTATATGTAATAAAAAATATCTTGGTGGCAATTTACTACGTTGTTGTATCCATGTTCGACAGTATGAAAGTTTCGGGCGTGTCAATTCTGGTGCTTTTCTATGATTTCATCACACGCCCGACAAGGAGCGCTCAATTGCCGCAGCTCCTTGACCACTGGCTTTCGGCGCGAATTGCGCCGCTGCGCGGTGCCTTCGGCGATCGTTCCCGCTTTTCGAGCCGCCAGTGACGCGTTCCCGACGCGGCACTGTCTTTCGCGGCGTCCTGCCGCTCACTCGACGGTAACGAGCACCTCAGCGCAATTTTTACGCCTGGACGACAAAAGCGGCGTTATATGCATGATTTCATACGATATCGCGCCGCGCAGATCGAACCTTATTGCGGGAACCACTTGTCGTTGATGGTTTTGTAAGTGCCGTCCGCTTTGATGGCGTCCAACGCTTTATTCAGCTTCTCCAGCAGCGCCTTGTCATCGGGACGAACGGCGATGCCCAGTCCGGTGCCGAAGTATTCCGCGTCAGTCACATGTTCGCCAACCGTTGCCAGTTCAGGGCTCGCCTTGATCCACTCGTTGACGACAGCGGTATCACCGAATACGCCATCAATACGGCCATTTTTCAGATCCAGAACCGCGTTCTGGTAGCTGTCATAAGAGACAGTTTGCACTTCCGGATGCTTATCATGCATGTACTTCTGGTGCGTCGTGCCGTTTTCCATACCAATGCGTTTGCCCTTCATCGCGGAGAAGTCGCTGAATTTCCCTTTTTGCGCGATAACCACGGCAGAGTTGGCATAGTAAGGTTGCGTGAACGCGACCTGCTTGCTGCGCTCGGGGGTGATATCCATACCGGAAATCACCGCGTCATAGCGACGGAATTTCAGCGCAGGGATCAGGCTGTCAAACGCCTGATTGGTGAATGTACAGGTCGCCTGCATTTGCTTACACAACGCTTTCGCCAGATCCATATCGAAACCGACGATTTCGTTACTGGCATCCAGTGATTCAAAGGGCGGGTAGGTGGCTGATGAAGCAAAACGGATGGTGTCTGCGGCGGTGGCGCTGAAGGCGATTCCTGCCAGTAACGTGGCGAGCACTAATTTTTTCATTACCTACTCCTGTCTGTTTTTCTTATAAAATAGTTGCGCGGAAACATTCCTGCGTCATGGCGATTACCATGCCATTGATTGAATTTATATGCAATTAAAATGATTAATAAATCGATTTGTTGCATGTTTTTACGTCAGCAACGGCCCGTAAGGGGGGCGGTCAGGGATGGCACGCCATAAAAAAGCAGGCTATCAAAGCCTGCTTTCTAAGTGGATAAATGCAATAAGCACTAATTACGGCGTTCGAATGCCAGCGAGCGCCGTTCAACCCAGCGCATCAGCAACGTTAGTAACCCGTTGACGCACAGGTAGATAATCCCAGCGGCACCAAACACCATCACATCATACGTCCGGCCGTACATCAGTTGGCTGTAGCCCATGACTTCCATCAGCGTAATGGTGTAAGCCAGTGAGGTACTCTTAAACACCAGCACCACTTCATTTGAATAAGAAGACAGCGCGCGTTTAAATGCAAACGGCAGCAAAATACGTAATGTTTGCTTCTGATCCATGCCCAACGCGGCACAGGACTGCCACTGTCCGGCGGGAATCGCTTTTACCGCACCATAGAACAGTTGCGTAGTATACGCTGCACTATTGAGCGCCAGTGCCACCATTGCGCAAAGCCACGGCTGTGAAAGCAGGCTCCACAGCCAGGGGATTTGCTGGATAGAAGTAAACTGTCCGGGCCCATAGTAAATCAGGAAGATTTGCACCAGCAGCGGCGTACCGGTAAACAGCGTAATGTAGCCTTTCGCCAACAGTGATATGACAGGCGTTTTGAGCGTCAGTACCACAGTCAGCAGCAGCGATAGCACCAGCGCCACGACGATGGAGACCGCTGTTAAGGTCAGGCTGGTGTGCAGGCCTTTTACAAGCTCAGGTAAATAAGCGAGCATCAGGAAGGCCTCCGCTCAAAACGCGTGGTGCGCAGTTCAATGCGTTTCAGCACGTACTGACTTAGCAACGTAATAATCAAATAGATCGCCGCCGCGACAACGTACCAGGTGAAGGGCTCCTGCGTCCGTGTCGCAATGCTTTTGGTTTGCAGCATCAAATCGTTCACGCTGATCAGCGACACCAGCGCGGTATCTTTCAGCAATACCAGCCACTGATTGCCTAATCCCGGCAGGGCGTGACGCCACATCTGCGGCATGATCAGACGGAAAAAGATCGCGGATTTACTGAGCCCCAGCGCCTGACCCGATTCCCATTGCCCTTGCGGGACAGCTTTTAGCGCACCGCGCAGCGTTTGGGAGGCGTAGGCGGCATACAGCAGCGCCAGCGCAATCACGCCGCACAGGAATGGGCTGATTTCAAACATGCCGATATCCAGTTTTACCGGAATCTGCACGATGAAGAGATTCAGGGTAAAACCGTCTGCCAGCATCATCAGCAACTGAGAAGAGCCGAAATAGATGAACAGCACGACCAGAATTTCTGGCAGGCCGCGCAACAGCGTCACGACCGCGGTTCCCGTCCAGCTAACGGCTTTCCAGCGGACAGTTTCCCAAACGGCAAACAGCATCGCCAGCACGAGGCCGAGCACCAGTGCACAAACGGCAAGGCCGACGGTCATCCCGGCGGCGCTTGCAAGAGGTTGAAATTCAATCATTGAGCGTCAGATTACTGCTGGAACCATTTTTTGTAGATGGTCTCGTAAGTACCATCCTGCTTGATTTTGTTGAGCGCAGTGTCGAATTTTTTCAGCAGCTCATCGTTGTTCTGGCGCACGGCGATGCCCAGACCGATACCGAAGTAACCTTTATCCGTCACGTTCTGACCCACGGTTGCCAGCGTATCGTTCTGTTTCAGCCATTCGTTCACCACGGCGGTATCACCGAACACGGCATCCAGACGACCATTTTTCAGATCCAGCACGGCATTCTGGTAGCTGTCGTAAGGCACGGTTTTGATATCGCTATGCTTTTCCATCAGGTATTTCTGGTGGGTGGTGCCATTCTGTACGCCAACGCGTTTGCCCGTCAGCGCGGCGATATCGGCCACTTTCCCTTTCTGAGCAATAAACTGAGCGGAGTTGTCATAGTAAGGTTGGGTGAATGACACCTGCTGCTGACGCTCAGGGGTAATATCCATTCCCGCGATGACGGCTTCGAAACGACGGAATTTCAGGCCAGGGATCAGGCTGTCGAAAGCCTGATTGCTGAACGTGCAGGTTGCCTGCATTTCTTTGCACAGTGCATTGGCCAGATCGATATCAAAACCCTGGATCTGGTTATTGGCATCGACAAATTCGAACGGAGGGTAGGAGGCTTCGGTTGCGAAACGGATAGTATCTGCGGCGTTAGCAGAGGCGGCACCAACGGCGAATAAGGCTGCAATAATCAATTTTTTCATTATCATTTTCCTGATAGTAATCAATGTGACAAATAACCAGCGAATTCAGGCGTCTGCGGCTGGGTAAAGTGCGTCGCATCCCCTTGTTCAACGATGCGGCCGTTTTCCATATACACCACACGGCTGGCCGTTTTACGGGCAAATTCAACTTCGTGGGTCACAATCACCTGCGTAATGCCAGTTTCTGCCAATTCACGGATGATGTTGACGACCTGAGCGGTAATTTCTGGATCCAGCGCGGCAGTCGGTTCATCAAACAGGAGAACCTGAGGTTCCATCATCAGCGCACGGGCAATCGCGACACGCTGTTGCTGTCCGCCAGAAAGATGAAGAGGGAAGCGATCGGCAAAGTCATTGAGGCGCAGGCGCGTCAGCAGTTTATCTGCCCGTGCTTTCGCTTCTTCCTTACTCAGCCCCAGCACGCGGCAAGGGGCTTCGATCAGGTTCTGCACTACGGTCAGATGCGGCCACAAATTATATTGCTGGAACACCATCCCGACATTCTGACGCAATTCACGGATCGCGCTGTCGGATGGCGTGCGCTGAAAATCAAACTGATTACCGGCGATGGAAAGCTTGCCAGAACGTGGCATTTCCAACAGATTAAGAACGCGTATCAGCGAGCTCTTTCCCGCACCGCTGGGACCAAGAAGCACGAGTGTTTCACCCGCAGGACAATCGAGGGTGACATCAAATAGCGCTTGGTATGTGCCGTAGAAACAGTTAATGCCGTTTAGTTGAATACTCATGCGTAAGAATTGAATAGACATTGATGCGGCGAATGTTAACGTCGGCAGAATAGTTATGCAATCACCGTGGGTTAAAATTTGCCAATAAGCGATTTGTTGATTAAATAATAGCACAAAATAGCGGCTTACAATCTGGGTGCTCGCTTTCTCATTGCGGGTACTAACAGTACCGCAGACTTATATTTACGTGTACTTAACATTCATTAGAAAAGCAGTGAAAGGAGACGACATGCAATTATCCACCACGCCAAGTCTGGAAGGTTTCACCATCACTGAATATTGTGGCGTCGTGACTGGCGAAGCCATTCTGGGGGCGAACATCTTCCGTGACTTTTTTGCCAGTATCCGCGATGTCGTCGGCGGCCGTTCCGGCGCCTATGAAAAAGAGCTGCGTAAGGCGCGGCAGATTGCGTTCAAAGAGTTACAGGAGCAAGCCGAAGATTTAGGGGCGAATGCTGTGGTAGGCATCGATCTTGACTATGAAACCGTCGGGAAGGACGGCAGTATGCTGATGGTGACCGTCAGCGGTACCGCAGTAAAAGTTCGCCGCTAGTGGCTTATACTCGTCATACTTCAAGTTGCCAGAGACGGTGTGAAAAAGCGGTGGAACAACGATGTTGAAATGGATGGTCTGCATAGCGCTGGGGCTGTTGGCAGGTTGCCAATCAGCTTCTTCGTTGAAAGAACAGAATAATTATGTGCTGGAGACCGCATTGCAGTCGCGGGCTCAGGAGTCTCGCATCCGCTTTTTAGTGATTCATTATACGGCGGAAGACTTTGCCACTTCGCTGAATATTCTGACGGATGATCACGTCAGTGCACATTATCTGGTTCCAGCACATCCACCTTTGCAGCACGGTAAGCCACTTGCCTGGCAACTGGTGCCGGAGTCTCAGGCTGCCTGGCATGCGGGAGCCAGTAGCTGGCGCGGATTTAGTCGACTGAATAATTCCTCAATTGGTATTGAGATTGAAAACGCAGGCTATCAACGCACGCTAACAGGCTATACGTGGGAGCCGTTTACCGCTTCGCAGATTCAACTTGTGACGGCGATCGCCCGCGATATTGTCGACCGCTATCAGATTGCGCCGCAGAACGTGGTTGCACACAGCGATATTGCCCCACAGCGCAAACAAGACCCTGGGCCGCTGTTCCCCTGGCAGGTACTGGCACAAGCGGGCATCGGTGCCTGGCCTGATGCGCAGCGGGTCGCATTCTATTTGAACGGACGGCTACCGTTGCAGCCGGTGGATGACGCGGTTCTGCTGGAAAAGCTGGGGCGTTATGGCTACGCGGTGCAGGACACGATGACCGCGCGTGAGAAGCGGCAGGTGATCGCCGCTTTCCAAATGCATTTCCGCCCCGAGAACTATCAAGGCCAGCCAGATGCGCAAAGTGAAGCGATCGTCGACGCGCTGCTGGAGAAATACGGCAACCGCTAAACCGTTTCCTTCTCTGCCAGTTTCGCAATACGCGCCGCCATACCACGGAAGATAAACAGGTGAGCGGGCATCATCAGAAACCAGTAGACCAGCCCGTTGAACCCGGAAGGGTGCCAGCGGGCGCGCACATCCACGGTTCGGTGAGTGCCCTTATCGGTGATGGTAAAATTGAGTTTACCCAACCCTGGGGCTTTCATGCCGAATAATAGCACTAGCTGACGCTGTGGCTTGATCGAGATAACCCTCCAGCCATCAATCTTGTCACCCACTTCTAGCGTCGGACGCTCGGGGCGTCCGTAAGTCACGCCGTTGCCGCAGAGATCGTCGAGCCGAGCGCGGATATTCCACAGCGTATTGGCGTAAAAATAGCCCTCCTTGCCGCCGACCTGCTGGATGACCTGCCAGAGCGCCTGACTGGACGCGGACGTCTTCATCGAATGGCCCGCTTGTTTAGGGTAAAAGCCGTAATTGGGCTTCCAACGTGCGCGGACCTCGGTGTCATCGCCCCAGTCGGCCTGCTGCACGCTCTCCATTTCGCTTTGCAGCGTGAAGCGCACGGCGTCATCAAAGCTAATCAGCGTTTGTGGGATCAATGTCTGGAGTTCGCGGTCATCGGCCTGTAAATCGTGTTTTAAACCCTGAATAAGCGCGCGGGCGATGAACGGCGGAACCGACGTGACCAAGTGCAGGAACCAGACAGACATGAGATGTGTCGGCATGGGAACGGGTATCAGCAATCTGCGTTTGCCGCTGATCTGAATGAAACGCTCGAACATGGTCTGGTAGCTGATGTATTCGGGGCCTGCGGCATCCATGATGCGGTTTTCTGTCGCGGGGTGCTGTGCGATATTGATCAGATACACCAGCAGATTTTCCAGCGCAATGGGGGACGATTTAGAGCGCACCCAGCGCGGCGGCGTCAATATCGGCAGGTTATAGACCATATCGCGCATGATCTCGAACGCCGCCGAACCGGTACCGATAATAATACCCGCACGCAGCTCGGTGACGGGAATGCCGCTACTGCGTAATACATCACCAGTGATTTGACGTGCTTGCATGTGCGGTGAGGCATCACGTTTTACCTGAAGCGATCCCAGATAGATAATCTGTTTTACGCGGCTAGAGGTCAGTGCCAGCAGCAGGTTCATGGCGGTCATCCGTTCTCTCGCCACGAAGTCCGCGCCGTCGCCCATGCTGTGTACCAGATAATAGAGTGTTTCTGCGCCCCACAGGCCATCCGGCAGGCTTTCTGGCTTAGCGAGATCAACCTGTTGGCAGTCGACACCAGGCAAATTTCGTGAGGCGAGGGACTCAGTATTCCGGCCAGCAGCGATGACTCGGTTGCCTTGTTTACTCAACCGCTCGGTTAAATGGCGGCCAATGTAGCCAGTTGCGCCCAGAATCAGGATCGGGGCTGAGGGGGATGTCATGTGCCAGTGGCTCCACAGCAAAATATAACCATGGCTTACTATAATCGCGAAAAGGCAAATCGGGAAAAGACAAATCGGGAAAGGGCAAAAAACGACGAAAAATAGGGAATTAATGCTTAGCTGGAACCAAGCGTAATTTAACATGACCTACCTGCCCGATAGCCGAGGCTACCGGACAGAAGGGGGTAAAACGTGGGCGTATTAGGCCAGAACGGTGTCGCCTTGCAGTTGGCAACTACAGGCCAAAACATAGCCCTGTTCGATCTCGGCTGGTGTTAGCGTCATGGTACTGCTAGTGGTGTAATTACCGGATAGCACGTGAGTTTTGCAGCTCCCGCAAACACCGGCACGGCAGGCAGCGACAACCGGCACCTTATTGGCTTCCAGTGCGGCCAGCAGGCTGATACCCACTGGCACGCGCAGGTTTTTCAGCGGACGACTGATGGTCAGCGTGAGCTGATCGGCATCGTCATCCAGCACGTCATCTGTTGGGCGGAACTGTTCTTTGAAGATGCGGTTTGAGGCAACGCCAAGCTGCTGACTCAGGGTTTCAATCTGATTCATGTACGGCGCTGGGCCGCAGGTCATCACGGTGCGGCTGGCGATATCCGGCACGTGTTCGACCAGCAGGTCGCCGCTGATTCGTCCAGAGAGGAAGCCGGGCGCAGCGTCAAATTCTGCCATTAGCGTTAGATGCAGTTGCTGCGGATAGCGCTGCACCAGATCCTGCCATTCTTTGGCGAAGATCACCTGCAGCGGATTGCGCACATTGAAAATAACGTGGATATCGGTTTGCGGTTTGTTTGCCAGCAGCCAGCGGCACATTGACATAATCGGCGTGACACCGCAGCCTGCCGCCGCCATCAGGTAGCGATCGCTGACTGCGTTGGCGCAGGTAAACTCGCCTTGTGCATCAGACAGCCACAGATAATCACCGACTTTCAGCGCTTGGGTCAGCCAGCGGGAGCCGACACCGTCGTCTAGTCTTCTTACCGTTAAGGTAATAAAACGGCTGAGGCCCGGTGAAGAAGAAATCGTATAAGCCCTTAGCGTCTCTGCGCTGTTGGCAATGCTGACTAACGCATACTGACCCGGCTGATACGGATAAAAATCATGATTAACCAGTGAAATCGTCCAGACATCCGGCGTTTCCTGGGTAATCGAGTGTACCTGCATGCGGTTAGAGCAAAGCGGTGTCGGCCCAATCTGTAGTGCGGGCATGGTCATAATCAATCTCCATAACAAACGGGTACGGTGAAGCGTGTAAAGATAGCAGCCCATAAGACATTGGGCTTAGCGTGAGGCATTAATGCCGATACCTCGCGCTGCGTGACGAGGAACGCGCTCCTCCGTCCGTATTGATTCATCAAGCGGCCAGAATGGTGTTCATGTCCTGTTCAACGGTGGTAATCGCACGCATACCGAATTTGTCGTTCAGAATGGCAAGCAGGTTATCCGTCAGGAAGCCCGGAGCAGTCGGCCCGGTGTAGATATTCTTCACGCCGAGGGACAGCAGGGTGAGCAGGATGACAATCGCTTTTTGTTCAAACCAGGACAGCACCAGACTCAGCGGCAGATCGTTCACGCCACAGCCCAATTTTTCCGCCAGTTTCACGGCCAGAATAATTGCCGCATAGGCGTCATTACATTGGCCGACATCCAGCAGACGTGGCAGGCCTTCCAGCGTACCGAAGTCCAGTTTGTTGAAACGATATTTACCACAGGCCAGCGTCATGATCAGACAGTCTTGCGGAACGTTCAGCGTAAAGTCGGTGAAGTAGCTACGTTCTTCACGGCTACCGTCACATCCACCAACTAGGAAGACGTGGCGCAGTTTTTTCTGTGCAACCAGATCGATGACGGTATCCGCAGCGCTCAACAGCGTTTCACGACCAAACCCGACGGTGATCATGTGCTCGATTTCGCTGTATGGGAAGCCAGCCAGACTCTGTGCCTGTTCGATAACCGAGCTGAAATCGTCGCCTTCCAGGTGGTTCACGCCCGGCCAGCCTACGATGCTACGCGTCCAGATGCGGTCGCCGTAGTTGCCTACGTTTGGATCGATAATACAGTTAGAGGTCATGACGATTGCGCCAGGGAATTTGGCAAACTCAGTCTGCTGATTCTGCCAGCCGCTGCCGTAGTTACCCGCCAGATGCTTGAATTTTTTCAACTCTGGGTAACCGTGTGCAGGCAGCATTTCACCGTGGGTATAAATATTCACGCCGGTGCCTTCGGTTTGCTCCAGCAGCATGCGCAGATCTTTCAGGTCATGACCCGAAATCAGAATCGCTTTACCCGCAATTGGGCGGACGTTAACGGAGGTCGGCTGTGGATGACCGTAAGCATTAGTCTCGCCATGGTCGAGGATCGCCATAACGTTGAAGTTCATTTTACCGATGCCCATTGCGTTGTTCAGCAGGGTGTCAACATCGGATGGCTGTGTGCCCAGCCATGCCATGAAAGCATGGTATTCGGCATAGATCGCATTGTCATACTGACCAAGAACGTGGGCGTGCTCCATATAAGCTGCCGCACCTTTCAGGCCGTAAAGGTTGAGCATGCGCAAGCCGTGAACGTCGTCACCAACGCTGGCTTTATCGCTGTCCAGCGCAAAATCTGCTGCCTGTTGCAGTAAGGTCGGAATATCGTTACCTGCCAGTTGAAGGGCTGCCATTGGGTGATCGACGGTCACGGTGGCATCGTGCAGACGGCAGCGAACAGCCAGTGACTCACGCAGTGTAATGGCTTCCTGTGCGTAGCCAATAATGCGTTGGGAATCGAAGTTAACGTTGGTCAACGTCGAGAAGAAAGCGCGTGGCGCAAAGTTGTCGACATCGTGATCGATGATACCCAGATCGCGCGCTTTCAGCGCCCAGGCAGAAAGCCCTTGCAGCACCGCGACCAGCAGGTCTTGCAGATCGGAGGTTTCTGCGGTTTTGCCGCACATGCCCTGCGCGTAAGAGCAGCCGTTTCCAGCAGGGGTACGAATCGTTTGTTCACATTGCACACAAAACATAATGACTTCCTTTTTTAAGTTGCATTTTAAATGCTTGTTTAAAGCATAGTGGTAGCCGAGGCAGGTAAAAAGGCTTTTTTACTGCAACTTTAGGTAAATTTGATTTAGCGCAAGTTTGGTGATGGGCAATGAAAATCACTCTCAATCACAGCCCGTAAACAAAGGGGAAATGGTGCTCTGTGTGTGCTTATGAAGAAAATAACGCCATCAATATGGGGGCTGCAAGGCTTAATAAGAAGCCGTGTACGATAGCCGCAGGCACGACGTCGATACCCGCGCTGCGCTGCAAAACAGGTAGCGTGAAATCCATCGAGGTTGCGCCGCAAAGGCCTAATGCACCGGAGCGATTACGCTGTGCCAACACGGGAACCAGCATAATCGCCAGTAGCTCGCGAGTCAGATCGTTGAAAAATGCGGTGCTGCCGATGACGGGCCCGAGGGCATCGGTTAGCAGAATGCCCGACAGCGAATACCATCCATAGCCGGATGCCATCGCCAGACCAGTTTGTAGCGGCAGCCCTAGAATCCACGCGGCCAGCAGGCCACCACCGAGCGCACTGATACCGACGATGATCGCGATGACCAGACCGCGACGGTTTAAGACGATTTGGCGCAACGTCATCCCGCTGTTACGCAGTTGAACGCCGACCAGAAAGAGCAGGAAAATGAGTGCATATTCGCTGCCTTTGCTGGCGTAGGTGAATCCCGGCCATTGCGTTAAGCCCAGCAAAAAACCACCGAATACCACGCCGCAGAGTTTGAACGATTCAAGGATCATTCGCAGTCGGGAAAGCGGTGCCGCGTCTCTGTACTTACTACGCCACGCACTGCGTTTTTCCCACAGCCACAGGGCAATGCCGTTTGCCGCGACAATACAGAAGGCGAAGACGGCAGTGTAGCGGAAGATCAGTAACAAATTGCTGCTGAGATTTTCCAGAAAAGCCAGGCTTATGCCCATCAAAAACAGAATGACGTACACCATCCAATTCAGCAGTTGGTTAATCAGCTGTAATGTTTTTTTGCCGCGCAGCGGTAACAGATAGCCAATGATGAGCGGTAATAAAATAATTAATAATCCTGAATACATCACAGAATTGATGTCCTTACGCGAGAAAAACGGCGCTAACCCGTATTTTAGGATTGACGGGGGTTACCGTAGTTAAACCATGAGGCTTTTCTTCTTCAGCTCTACCCCGATAGGGTTCGGCACGGAGGAAATACAAACCGTGCGTTGACAACATCGTCATTAACAATATTGTGTCATTAATAACCTCGTGGGATTCATCGGCTACACTTGGCGGGAAGAAAAACGATAATCTATTAAAATTAAACAAATTATCGCGGTGAGTAAAGCGCTGTCTGGCAGGATATTCTATACGGTGAGCGTTTTTGCAGCAGAAACTCGCAGGCCGCTGCTACAGGAGAGAAGGATGCATCTGGAACGTATTGAAATCCTGGGATTTCGGGGAATCAATCGTCTGTCGCTGACGCTGGACGATAACAATGTACTGATTGGTGAGAACGCCTGGGGAAAATCAAGCCTGCTGGATGCGCTCTCGCTGCTGCTGGCACCGACGCTACCGCTCTATCATTTTGATATGCAGGATTTTCACTTCACACCGGGAGATGAAAATAGCCGAGAAAAGCATCTTCAGGTTATTTTTACGTTTTGCGAGACGGCACCCGGCCATCATCTATCCCCTCGCTACCGTTCGCTGAGCCCCGTTTGGATTGAGGGGAATGAGTCGCTATACCGCGTTTTTTATCGCCTGGAAGGTGAGGTGGACGAAAGCCAGTCAGTCTTCACCTTGCGCAGCTTTCTTGACGCTGATGGGCACCCGATACCGCTGGATGATATTGATGAACTGGCCAGAGAGATCATCCGCCTGCATCCGGTGCTGCGGCTGCGAGACGCGCGTTTTATACGGCGCTTGCGTTCTGGGACGTTGGCCGCGACGTTAGATAACAGCAATGAAAAGTTGACTCAGCAGTTTGAACAACTGATGCGCGAGCTGGTGCAAAATCCGCAGAAGCTGACGGATAAAGAACTGCGTCAGGGACTGGTGGCGATGCGACAACTGCTGGAGCACTATTTTTCCGAGCAGAATGCCACAGGTAACGACCGACGCCATCACCGGCATGCGCGAACGCACAATGGTAAATCGTGGCGATCGCTGGATAACATCAATCGGCTGATTGCCGGCCCCAATAGCCGCAGTCGCCGAATTATCCTGCTGGAATTGTTTTCTACGCTGTTACAGGCGAAAGGATCGGTGGCTTTGGATCCCCATGCGCGTCCGCTTTTGCTGATTGAAGACCCGGAAACCCGGTTGCACCCGATTATGCTATCCGTCGCTTGGGGGCTTCTGGTGCACTTGCCGCTCCAAAAGGTCACAACAACGAATTCAGGCGAGCTGCTGTCGCTGGTGCCGATGGAGCAGGTGTGCCGTCTGGTGCGGGAATCCTCACGGGTGGCGACATATCGCATTGGTCGTCAGGGTATGAATGCGGAAGATAGTCGACGCATTGCGTTTCACATTCGTATGAATCGACCTGCGTCACTCTTTGCCCGCTGCTGGCTGCTGGTGGAAGGGGAAACCGAAGTGTGGATGCTGAATGAACTGGCGCACCAATGCGGACACCATTTTGAGGCGGAAGGGGTGAAAGTGATTGAATTTGCCCAGTCGGGACTCCGGCCATT
The DNA here is from genome assembly GCF_014946775.2 of Pectobacterium quasiaquaticum. Classification (NCBI taxonomy): domain Bacteria; kingdom Pseudomonadati; phylum Pseudomonadota; class Gammaproteobacteria; order Enterobacterales; family Pectobacteriaceae; genus Pectobacterium; species Pectobacterium quasiaquaticum. Next base: position 1,761,117 of record NZ_CP065177.1, read on the forward strand.
GCTGCGGTTCGCACGTTATATGGGGATTGAATGGCATGTGCTGGTTGATGGCGATGACGCGGGGAAGAAATATGCCGCGACGGCAAAAGGCATGCTAGCCGCACAGGATGAGAGCGAGCGCGATCATTTGACCGTCTTGCCCGCATCGGACATGGAACACTACATGTATCGTGAGGGATTCAGCCACGTTTATCACCGCATCGCACAGTTGCCGGAAAAAGTGCCGCTCTCGATGCATAAAATCATCATCAAGGCGATCCACCGATCATCCAAGCCAGACCTGGCGATTGAAGTCGCGATGGAAGCCGCAGCGAGGGGCAGCGAGGCAATCCCACCGCTTATTCGCAGCATGTTCTCCCGCGTGCTGTGGCTGGCCCGTGGGCGGGCGGATTAGTGTAATACATATAAAAAAATGCCGTTCAGTGTAACGAACGGCATTTGTCGCATCATAGTCATTTTATGGTTTGGCGTAGCGTGTTCTGAGTCGATGTGTAGGGTGTAGAAAGGGTCAGGATACGGCCTCGGCGATTTGCGGCACGATCAGGCAGGCATGATTGCCTTTTGGCCCTTGATGAACATCAAACCTGACAACCTGCCCGGCTTTCAGAGTCCGGTAGCCATCCATTTGAATGGTTGAGTAGTGCGCGAAGATATCGTCACCGCCCCCTTCTGGACAGATAAAACCAAACCCTTTGGCGTTATTGAACCATTTAACAGTACCTGTCTCCATGCATTGACATCCTTCGCAAGAGTATTCTTTTCAGTAAGGTGTGGTTATTTGGTTACTACGAATACGAATTGATTAAAACCCCATCAATTCATCCGTACACTTTAGTGAAATCGATCCCAGCGTCAAGCGATCCACCGCGCGGCGAGGAGGGCAGTTTGCCAAAGTTTGATGCAGATAACGCTATTGATGAACCTACGATCGCGTTGCCTCATCAAGATGTCGGTTACAGACCTTGAATTTTGCTTTCCGAGAACCATTTAATTCCTCAGGTGGTAAAATAAAAAGCAGACGTGCTACTGTAAATGTAGAGATACCCGTCATCTTTCAAGTCGCAGGCACTCATTTCCTGCTTCTCGGATCTATTAGTAATAAACAGACTGATGTCGTGAGTTGCGATATTCGTTACATGATGTGGATAGAGAATGGGAAACAACAGTACGTGGTCACAATCTGAGAACCTGACCGCCGATAAACAGAAAGAAAAATTGCAGCCGCCATCGATGTATAACGTGGTGTTGAATAACGATGATTACACGCCGATGGAATTTGTTATTGACGTTCTGCAAAAGTTCTTTTCTTATGATATTGAACGTGCAACGCAGCTTATGTTAAGCGTGCATTATCAGGGCAAAGCAATTTGTGGCGTATTCAGCGCTGAAGTGGCTGAGACCAAGGTCGTACAAGTCAATCGTTATGCCAGAGAAAACGAGCACCCGCTGCTCTGTACGCTGGAAAAAGCCTGAAGTCAGGCAATTTATTGGGAGAGGTGCCTATGCTCAATCAAGAACTGGAACTCAGTCTCAACATGGCTTTCGCCAGAGCGCGTGAGCACCGACACGAGTTTATGACCGTGGAGCACCTGCTGTTGGCTCTGCTCAGTAACCCAGCCGCCCGTGAAGCATTGGAAGCCTGCACGGTAGATTTAGCCGCGCTGCGTCAGGAACTGGAAGCGTTCATTGAGCAAACCACACCAACATTACCGCAGAGTGACGACGAGCGAGAAACGCAACCCACGCTCAGCTTCCAGCGCGTACTCCAACGTGCCGTCTTCCACGTGCAGTCCTCCGGCCGCAGCGAGGTGTCTGGCGCCAACGTTCTGGTCGCGATTTTTAGCGAGCAGGAATCTCAGGCCGCCTACCTGCTGCGCAAGCATGACGTCAGCCGTCTGGATGTCGTGAACTTTATTTCTCACGGCACACGTAAAGAAGAATCCGATCAGGCGCCAAACCCTGAAAGTCCCGTCAATGAAGAACAGGCAGGAGGGGAAGATCGTATGGAAAACTTCACCACCAATCTGAATCAACTGGCTCGCGTTGGCGGTATCGATCCGCTCATTGGCCGGGATAAGGAACTGGAGCGCACGATTCAGGTATTGTGCCGTCGTCGTAAAAATAACCCGCTGCTGGTCGGCGAATCCGGCGTCGGTAAAACTGCGATTGCTGAAGGGCTGGCCTGGCGTATTGTGCAGGGCGATGTACCGGAAGTGATGGCGGAGTGCACGCTGTACTCGCTGGACATCGGCGCGCTGCTGGCTGGCACCAAATACCGCGGTGACTTTGAAAAACGTTTCAAGGCGCTGCTAAAACAGTTGGAACAGGATAAAAACAGCATTCTGTTCATTGATGAAATCCACACGATTATCGGCGCGGGTGCAGCGTCCGGCGGTCAGGTTGATGCGGCTAATCTGATTAAACCGCTGCTTTCCAGCGGCAAGATTCGCGTTATCGGCTCGACCACCTATCAGGAGTTCAGCAATATCTTTGAAAAGGATCGGGCGCTGGCGCGTCGTTTCCAGAAAATCGATATCACTGAACCGAGCGTGGAAGAAACCGTACAAATCATTAATGGTCTGAAGCCGAAATATGAGGCTCACCATGATGTTCGCTATACGTCGAAAGCGGTTCGTGCCGCGGTAGAACTGGCCGTGAAATACATCAATGACCGTCACCTGCCGGATAAAGCGATTGATGTGATCGATGAGGCTGGTGCACGCAGCCGTCTGATGCCGGTCAGTAAACGCAAGAAAACGGTCAACGTGAGTGATATTGAATCGGTTGTCGCCCGCATCGCCCGTATTCCAGAAAAAACTGTTTCCGCCAGCGATCGCGATGTGCTGAAAAATCTCAGTGACCGCCTGAAAATGTTGGTGTTTGGCCAGGACAAAGCAATCGAAGCCTTGTCTGAGTCTATCAAGATGAGTCGTGCAGGGTTGGGTCAGGAGCGTAAACCAGTTGGTTCCTTCTTGTTTGCTGGTCCTACCGGCGTGGGTAAGACGGAAGTCACGTTACAGTTGGCCAAAGCGCTGGATATCGAACTGCTGCGCTTTGATATGTCCGAATACATGGAGCGCCATACGGTTAGCCGCTTGATTGGCGCGCCTCCCGGCTATGTGGGCTATGATCAGGGCGGCCTGCTGACGGATGCGGTGATTAAGCACCCCCATGCGGTACTGCTGTTAGATGAGATCGAAAAAGCGCATCCTGACGTCTTTAACCTGCTGCTGCAGGTAATGGATAACGGTACGCTGACGGACAACAATGGCCGTAAAGCGGATTTCCGCAATGTCATTGTCGTCATGACCACCAACGCAGGCGTGCGGGAAACACAGCGTAAATCCATCGGCATCATCCATCAGGACAACAGTACGGATGCGATGGAAGAAATTAAGAAAGTATTTACGCCGGAGTTCCGTAACCGTCTCGACGGTATTATCTGGTTCAACCATCTGTCGACCGATGTCATTCAGCAGGTTGTCGATAAGTTTATCGTAGAACTTCAGGCGCAGTTGGATGCGAAAGGCGTGTCGCTGGAAGTGAGCGATGAAGCGCGCGACTGGCTGGCAGAAAAAGGTTATGACAAGGCAATGGGTGCCCGACCAATGGCACGCGTGATGCAGGAAAGCCTCAAGAAACCGCTGGCCAACGAGCTGCTGTTTGGTTCGCTGGTGGACGGAGGGTCTGTGACGGTGCAACTGGATAAAGAAACGCAACAGCTGACGTATGGCTTCGTGAGTGCGCAGAAGCGAAAAACAGAAAGTGTTAATTAATCAATATCGTGTGTTATCTAAGAGGGATGCTGAGGCATCCCTTTTTTATGTTTCTGGGCTGCACTGAATAGTATGGCTACCCAAAAACAAAAGCCCTTACCATAAAGGAAAGGGCTAGGGAGGGAGTCACATCCTCATATATCGCTGTGATCAGCGATGAGCGAACCGGTTAGCGGCTGCGGAAGACAATGCGGCCTTTACTCAGGTCGTACGGGGTTAACTCTACAGTGACTTTGTCACCCGTCAGGATGCGGATATAGTTTTTACGCATTTTACCGGAGATATGAGCGGTAACCACGTGCCCGTTTTCCAATTCAACGCGGAACATGGTGTTGGGCAGCGTATCAAGCACGGTGCCTTGCATTTCAATATTGTCTTCTTTGGCCATCGAATCCTCTAGGTCTAACTACCTTTATTTTTTAACCGCAAGATAATGCCGAAAAACCGACATTATGTAAAGAAGCGTTCACGTTTGGGGCGTTATTTCCCCGATTACTCTATCAGAATGCGGGTTCTGGGAGCTGTTGTGGTCGCCAACAGCCGTTGTCGACGGCAATATCTTGCCACTGAAAAAGCTGTTGCAGAAAGCGATCGCGGGGTATTTCACTCACGCCGAGAGAAGCGGTATGGGAGTTTAGCACCTGACAGTCGATCAGATGACCACGATGACGAATAAAATGTTGTTGAAACGCCAACAACGCATATTTTGAGGCGTTATCCATGCGGCTGAACATTGATTCACCGCAAAATAATCGGCCTTGTTCAATACCATATAACCCACCAACCAGTGCGCTATTGTGCCACACTTCGACGGAATGTGCTTTCCCAACCTGATGAAGCTGGCGATAAGCTGAAATTATGTCTGGCGTAATCCAGGTACCGTCATGGTGCTCATGCGCGCAGGCGTGAATAACATCATCGAATGCCTGATTCAGCGTCACATGAAAAGTATGACGCTTCAGAAATTTTTTCATGCTGCGGCTGAGATGGAATTCACCGGGAAACAGAACCGCGCGTGGGTTTGGTGACCACCATAAAATAGGCTCACCGGGAGAAAACCAAGGGAAAATGCCCTGTCGGTAAGCTGCGTTTAATCGGGCCACGGAGAGGTCACCGCCAACGGCCAGCAGGCCGTTGGGGTCATCTAGCGCATGGTTCGGATCAGGAAACTGAAGCGATTGAGATGAAAGCTGGTATAGGCGCATGTTTTTCAAACGTTGTGTTTCACGGAAATTGCCTTAAACGTGCTGGCAGAATTGCCAATAACGACCTTTTTGTGCCATTAAAGCCTGATGACTGCCCTGTTCGATCACTTTGCCATCGTCCAGAATACAGATGCGATCCATCGATTCTAAACCGTATAGCCGGTGAGTGATGACGATCAGCGTCTTATTGGCACAGTGCTGGCGGAGCAGTTGCAGAATACGCTTTTCGGTTTCAGCATCCAACCCTTCAGTCGGTTCATCCAATAGAACGAGCGGTGCATCGTGCAATAAGGCACGTGCCAACGCGATACGACGCTGTTCCCCACCTGACAACTGTCGACCGCCTTCTCCCAGCCAGGCATTCAGCCCTTCGTTTTCTAGCAGTTTTTCTAACCCAACCTGCTGTAATACCTCGGTCAGTTTTTCATCTCGTGTGGTCGGTGCTGCTAACAGCAGGTTATCACGCAGCGTTGCGCTGAAAATATGTACGCGCTGCGGCACCACGCTCATCATGGCGCGGAGATCGTCTTCTCGCCAATCGGCAATAGGATGTCCATTCAGCGTAATGTCTCCGTATTCACAATTCCATGCCCGAGTCAGCAAGTGCAATAGCGTCGATTTCCCGCATCCGGTACGTCCTAGCAGCGCCAGATGCTCGCCCGGTCGAATGGAAAGCGTAATATTTTGCAACACAGGCTGGGGTTGACTGGGGTATGTGAAACCGACATGTGAGATGTCTAGCGACGCTTTACACGAAGTTTCTGGCCCATGTTCTGGGAACGTAGTGTCAACGGGCTGGCGAATGATCTGATCGACCCGAGCCGCGGAGGCAATCACTTGTCCCATATGCTGGAAGGCCACCGTGACAGGGGCCAGCGCTTCGAAAGCCGCAAGTGAGGCGAACACGAATAGCGCAATCAACGCACCGGGCTGTGGGTTATCACCAACCCCATCCGCTGCCAGCCATAGAATCAGGGTAACGGTCAGTCCGCTACATAAAATCATCACCGCCTGAGACAGGCCGGTAAGGTTGGCCTGCTGATGTTGTCGGCGCAGCCAGTTAATTTCCACCAGAGCCAACTGTTGACGGACGCGACTGAGTGCGCCGAAGACGGTGAGTTCCGCTTGACCTTGTAGCCAGGTCGTTAGCTGAAGGCGATATTGTGCACGCAGCGCGGTCAAATCCTGCCCGATACCGTTCCCCGCCCGATAAAAGACAATCGGCAGGCACAGCAGCAGTACCAGCATAATGGCGCCGAGCGTCAGAGCCAGTGAGGCATCAAGGAAGCTCAGGCCGTAGCAAACGATAAGAATGACGGCGAATGCGCTGACGATGGGTGAAATCACGCGGAGATAGAGGTGGTCGAGCGTATCCACGTCTGCCACCAGCCGGTTTAGCAGTTCAGCCTGACGAAATTGTGCCAGCCCACCCGGAGAGAGCGGCAGAATGCGAGAAAAGGTGAAAACACGTAAGCGTAGCAAAACGCGGAAGGTGGCATCGTGGCTGACGACTCTTTCCGCGTAGCGCCCAGCAGTACGGGCGATAGCCGCGCCGCGCACGCCAGCGGCGGGCAGCATATAGTTAAACGTGAGCAGCCCGACGATCCCCGCCAGTGCGGCACCCGCCAGAAACCAGCCGGATAGGGCGAGTAGACCAATACTGGCCAGCAACGTAGCAATGGCCAATATCACGCCCAGACTCAAATACCAGAAGTGCTGACGATAAAGTGCCAGAAATGGTTTTAATACCTGCATCGTTTTCATCTGAGCCATTACAGCGCCTCCTGTCGTTGTGCCAGTAGCGTCGCGAAGGGACCCGCTTCGGCTCGGAGTGTTTGATAATCACCCTGTTGAACTAACCGACCGCCTTCCATGACCCAGATCGTGTCATATTCGACGATCTCGGTGAGCTGATGCGTGATCAGCAGCGTGGTCTGTGAACGTGCAGCGTCGTTCAGCGCCGTCATAACGAGCGCCTCGCTATGGACATCCAGACTGGCTGACGGTTCATCCAGCAGCAGTAAGTTGCAAGGATGAATGAGCGCACGGGCAACGGCGACGCGCTGTGCCTGTCCGACGGAGAGGCGTGCCGCACCGTCACCGGTTGTCGTTTCCAGACCCAGCGGGAGGTGCGGTAAAAATTCCTGTACATGCGCACGCTCAATCGCCTGTTGCAATTCAAAAGGGCTGGCCTGCGGATTACCCAGCAGAATATTGCTGCGTAGCGTCTGTTCCGGTAGGTGGGGATTTTGTCCGACCCAGCTTAACTGCTTGCGCCATGATTCAGGCGTCAACGTGTTCAATGCCTGACCGTTGACGGTGAGTGAACCGCGATAGGGCAGAAATCCCAGCAGCACATTCAGCAGCGAGCTTTTTCCTGCTCCGCTGAGGCCGACCAGCGCGATACGTTCACCTGCACGAATATCGAACGTCAACGGTTGGGTCAGCGGTGTACCATTCGGCGCGAGGACAACCAGATCTTCCGCCCGGATAGCAATGGCGTTATCGCTGCTGAACTCGTGTGTGCCAAAGCCGACCGTTTCGCCTTCCTCTGACAAAAAAGTCACCAACGATTCTGCTGCCCCGATAGCCTGAGCTTTGGCATGATAGAAGGTGCCCAAATCGCGTAAAGGCTGAAAGAATTCTGGAGCCAGAATCAATACGAGAAAGCCAGCGAAGAGCGTCACCCCCATGCCGTAATGACCAAAATCCAGTTCCCCGAGATAAGAGAAACCGAAATATACGGCGACAACGGCGATTGAAATGGAGGCGAAAAACTCTAGCACGCCTGATGAGAGAAACGCCATGCGCAGCACTTCCATCGTGCGGCTACGAAAATCCTCGGAGGCATGACGGATTTCTTCAATTTCAGCCTTGCCACGATGGAACAGACGCAGAGTCTCCATCCCGCGCAGGCGATCGAGGAAGTGTCCGCTCAGGCGTGCCAGCGCCAGAAAATTACGTCGGTTGGCATCTGCCGCGCCCATGCCAACCAGCGCCATAAAAAGCGGGATGAGAGGAGCGGTTAGAAACAGAATCAGACCTGCGGCCCAGTTGAGCGGAAAGATCGTGATTAAGATAAGCAGAGGAATCAGCGCGGCAAGATACATCTGCGGCAGGTAGCGGGCGTAGTAATCCTGCATATCATCAACCTGCTCAAGAATCATCGTTGCCCAACTGCCAGCCGGTTTGCCCTGTACCCAAGCAGGACCAAGCTGTTGTAATCGGTCCAGTACTAGCTTACGAATTTGCTGTCGAACGGCCTGTCCGCAAAGAAAACCCACACGCTCGCGTAACACGCTGTTGAGTGCGCGCAGAATAAATGTGGCGATCAGCAGAAGGAAGGGGGAAAGCAGGGATTCGCGAGTAGCATGCTCGATAATCAAGGCATGAAGCAGTGCCGCTAACAGCCAGGCTTGCGCCACGATTAATGCACCGCTCAGGAATCCAAGCAGGAGTGAAATCCGGAGCCAACGTTGCGCCAGCTTACTCTGCTGTTTCAGCCAGGCGGTCAGTTCTTGCTGTCTGGTTTTTTTCATCAGGCACCAGTTCGTTATATTGCAGAAATGGACTTAACAGAAAATAACTCTCATGCAACCGTTAGTTAACAAAATTATCTTCTATCACGCAGAATGACGTCATGTTACCGCGACAGGGGCGCGCTGCAAACGAAAAGGAGAGGGGAAATGGGTGAGACGATCAATTTTGTGTTGCGGAAAGTAAACCAAAAGTGAAGAAAACGGAACGGCCATTGCCGCTCCGTTATCAGCAGCGTATTACTTGTTGACTGTCAGCCCGTCAAGGTAACGTTCAGCATCTAGTGCCGCCATACAGCCAGTACCTGCGGAGGTAATGGCCTGACGGTAGATGTGATCCATGACGTCGCCTGCGGCAAAGACGCCAGGAATACTGGTCTGTGTCGCGTTGCCGTGAATACCGGACTGCACTTTGATATAACCGTTTTCCAGTTCCAGTTGATCGCCGAACACGGCCGTATTTGGGCTGTGGCCGATAGCGATAAACACGCCAGCCAGCTCCAGTTCTTCCGCTGCGTCGCTTTGCGTATCGCGGATACGGACACCGGTTACACCCATGTCATCGCCCAGCACTTCGTCCAGCGTACGGTTGGTATGCAGGATGATGTTGCCGTTTTTGACTTTGTCCATCAGGCGGTCGATCAGAATTTTCTCTGAACGGAACGTCTCGCGACGGTGGATCAAATGCACTTCCGCAGCGATGTTAGACAAATACAAAGCTTCTTCTACTGCGGTATTCCCGCCGCCAACTACAGCGACTTTCTGATTACGGTAGAAGAACCCGTCACAGGTTGCGCAGGCAGAAACTCCTTTGCCTTTAAAGGCCTCTTCTGACGGCAGACCGAGATAACGAGCCGATGCCCCCGTGGCAATGATCAGCGCGTCACAGGTGTATTCGGCGCTATCACCGAATAAACGGAAGGGACGGTTCTGTAAATCAACACGTTCAATATGATCGAAGATCACTTCAGTATTGAATTTGGTCGCGTGTGCATGCATACGCTCCATTAACAGCGGGCCAGTTAAATCATCGGCATCACCCGGCCAATTTTCTACTTCGGTCGTGGTCGTCAACTGACCGCCTTTTTCCATGCCAGTGATTAATACTGGCTGTAGATTCGCCCGTGCAGCATACACTGCGGCAGTGTAGCCAGCCGGGCCTGAACCCAGAATCAATAACTTGTGATGTTTAACGGTACCCATGCTTTCCTCATTTCATGACGGCGGATAATGTTTATATGGACGGTCTCTACGACAAACACGTCTCCTTATTACAAACAGTCTCTACCACGGACAATGCGAATGATTGTAAGGAAATTACAAGAGTAAAAAAAGTATGCAGAAAAGTTGCTGGCTATTTGTTTAATCGTTAATGGCGATGGCGACGACAAATCGCTGAAAAATCAGCCACATTCATAAGTAAAATGATTGAAGTCACCTTGACGAAGGACTCTGGCTTATCCAATCTGGCAGTTTCTTCTGATTTTCGTTGTTTTGCTTTGACAATCGGCTGTGCATTTGCGAAAACATCTGGGTAAGAGGAAATTTTTTGTATGTGAACAGTTAAAAGCTCGGCTTTTTATTCGTTTTTGCGCAGGTAGACCTTTGGGCCACGGATATGACGTGATGGTCTTCTTCGCGGGTAAGCAATACGTGGGGCGATAACGAGAAGTTAATGACTGTTGATATACAAAATAGGCAGCGTGTCTTCTTTAAGGGTAGCTCTGATACATGAGGTCTATCGGGGTAAAGCGGGTGCAGGGAAAAGTGAAGAGAGACAATAATAAATGGTAGACACTAAGAAACGGCCAGGAAAAGATCTCGATCGTATTGATCGTAACATCCTGAATGAATTGCAAAAAGATGGGCGTATTTCCAATGTCGAGCTTTCCAAACGTGTTGGGTTGTCGCCAACGCCTTGTCTGGAACGTGTACGTCGTCTGGAAAGACAGGGCTTCATTAACGGCTACACAGCGCTGCTAAACCCGCATTATCTGGATGCGTCACTGCTGGTTTTTGTTGAAATAACGCTAAACCGCGGCGCGCCTGATGTATTTGAACAGTTCAATGCTGCGGTGCAAAAACTGGAAGAAATTCAGGAATGTCATCTGGTTTCCGGTGATTTTGACTACCTGTTGAAAACGCGTGTGCCAGACATGTCCGCTTATCGTAAGCTCCTGGGTGAAACGCTGCTGCGTTTGCCGGGCGTAAATGACACTCGTACCTATGTGGTGATGGAAGAAGTGAAGCAAAGCAACCGTCTGGTCATTAAGACGCGATAAACGTGTGGGTGCAAAACCCGATAAATTCAGCTACACTCCTGTGAATTTATACAGTCCCAGCGCCGGGTTTTCTCGGCGCTTTGTCATAAACCTTACAGGCCCCTGGAGAGACTCTTGAGCCAGGAATATACAGAAGATAAAGACGTTACCCTGAAAAAGCTCAGTGGAACACGTCGTTTGCTTGAAGCGATTTTAATCGTTGTGGCACTTTTTGCGGTTTATCTTAGTGTCGCACTACTCAGTTTCAGCCCCTCCGACCCCAGTTGGTCACAGACTGCATGGCATGAACCGATTCACAACCTTGGTGGTGTAGCAGGTGCATGGCTGGCGGATACGCTGTTCTTCATTTTTGGTGTGCTGGCCTACGCTATTCCGCCGATTATGTTATCTCTGTGCTGGGTCGCCTTCCGCCAGCGTGATAACAACCAGACTATTGACTACTTTACCTTTTCACTTCGCCTGATTGGGACATTGGCGCTGATCCTGACCTCTTGTGGTTTGGCTGCGTTGAATATTGACGATCTCTACTATTTTGCTTCCGGTGGTGTGTTGGGAAGCCTGTTGAGCAGCTCAATGATCCCACGTTTTAACAGCATGGGCGCAACGCTGATTCTGCTGTGCGTGTGGGGGGCCGGGTTAACGCTGTTTACCGGCTGGTCATGGTTAACGATCGCTGAAAAAATTGGCGCGGGTGTCTTGGGTTGTTTGACGTTTATGTCAAACCGTTCACGCCGCGACGAGGACTACCGCGAAGAACACGATCGTGAAGAGGATGAGCGCGATGCGCTTAATCTGCGTCACGATGAGGCGTCGGGTGAGGCCGTAACACAACAGCGTGATGACGATGACGTTCTATTTTCTGCGCCTTCCGTGGCTGATGCGGCAAACGACACGATAGCAGACAATAATATAGAAGCCTCATCACCGTTAACCGATAGCGCGCCGACGGTGACACAACCGGCTCTCGCCGCTGAAACGCCGGTGGCAGGGTCCACATTGTCTGATGTGGCAGCGTCTGATTCAGCATTACCAGAATCAGTATTCTCTGGTTCATCGTCTGGCATTGTGCCGCCAGTTACTCCATCCCCGAGTGATTCGACGCCGTTGCCAAATCCACCGCTGTATTCGTTTGAAATCCCTGAAATGCCAGAGATTGCAACCTCACCTGAGCTCCATAGCAGTGCGTATGCATCTTATGGCAATAGTTATGGAGAGAGTGCTGTACCACCGATTGTCTCGGCACCTGTGATTCAACCTTTTGCTGAGCCGCTACAACCGGCACGCGATACGGATTTCAATACGAACAGCACGTTTATGCCTGCGTTCAGTGCCGATGGCGATGATAATCCGCAGATTAAACGCGGCGTAGGGCCTGAACTGCCGCGTCCTAATCCAGTACGTATTCCTACTCGCCGCGAGCTGGCGTCATATGGAATCAAACTACCGTCGCAGCGGCTGGCTGAAGAACAAGCAAGGCTGCAGGCGCAGAATGGTAGTGCAGAAACGGAATTGGCGAACGACGTGTATCAGGAAGAGACTCCGGATGACCTCGCCCAGCAGGAAGCGGCATTGCAGCAAGCGTATCTGGATCAGCAACGTCAGCGTTACGGTGATGAATACCCGTTACAGGAAGACGATGAAGACGCGCTTCTGCAAGCGCAGCTAGCCAGAGATTTCGCAGCACAGCAGCAGTCACGTTATGACGACAGTGTGTTGCAGCGCGATGAGGAAATTCCTGCTCCGATAGCACCGGCGGCGGCGGTCAGCGAGCCTGTTCAGCCAAACCCTGTTACATCGTACAGCGCTTTTTCATTCTCGCCGTTTAGCGCGGAGAATGAGCGCGAGCCTGAACCGACTACGTTCAGCGAGTCCACGTATTCACCGCCGTCTTACCGTTCTGAACCCGAGCTTCCGCCGATGCATGCTGGTGAAGATGAGGACGACGACGATGATCGCAACCCGTTGGCGTTTAGTCAGCCAATGCAGCCAGCGTCAGCGCCTGTTGAGGCCGCGAAACAGGAAAATGTGGCAACACCAACGCATCATCCTGCAATGGATGGCTTGATTCATCCGTTCCTGATGCGTAATGAACAACCGCTGCAGAAGCCGACTACGCCGCTGCCAATCTTGGATTTGTTGACGCCACCGCCGGCTAGCGAAGCGCCTGTTGATAATTTTGCACTGGAACAGACGGCGCGACTGATTGAAGCGCGGCTGGCTGATTTCCGGGTAAAAGCTGATGTGGTCGATCACTCTCCCGGGCCGGTGATCACACGGTTTGAATTGGATTTGGCTCCGGGCGTCAAAGCGGCTCGTATCTCGAATTTGTCGCGCGATTTGGCACGTTCGCTGTCGGTTGTCGCGGTGCGTATTGTTGAGGTTATCCCCGGCCGACCGTACGTCGGGCTGGAGTTGCCGAATGCACATCGCCAGACGGTTTATCTGCGAGAAGTGTTGGACTGCGATCAGTTCCGAGATAATCCATCGCCGCTGTCGATTGTGTTGGGTAAAGATATTGCGGGTGAACCTGTCGTTGCCGATTTAGCGAAAATGCCACACCTGCTGGTTGCGGGTACGACAGGGTCGGGTAAGTCGGTCGGCGTTAACGCCATGATCATCAGTATGTTGTATAAAGCCACGCCAGAAGACGTACGCTTTATCATGATTGACCCGAAAATGCTGGAACTCTCGGTGTACGAAGGTATTCCGCATTTGCTGACGGAAGTCGTGACCGACATGAAGGATGCGGCCAATGCATTACGCTGGTGTGTCGGTGAAATGGAACGCCGTTACAAGCTCATGTCAGCGCTTGGTGTACGAAATCTGGCGGGATACAACGAACGGGTGATGACGGCAAATGCAATGGGCCGTCCGATCCCCGATCCGTTCTGGAAACCGAGTGACAGTATGGATATGACGCCGCCGGTGCTGGAAAAACTGCCGTATATTGTTGTGATGGTCGATGAATTTGCTGACTTAATGATGGCGGTGGGTAAGAAAGTTGAAGAATTGATTGCCCGACTGGCACAAAAAGCGCGTGCTGCGGGGATCCACTTGGTGCTGGCGACGCAGCGTCCTTCAGTTGATGTCATCACCGGATTGATCAAAGCAAACATCCCGACGCGTATCGCGTTTACCGTTTCCAGTAAAATCGACTCACGGACTATCCTCGATCAAAGTGGCGCTGAGTCGCTATTGGGGATGGGGGATATGTTGTATATGGCGCCTAACTCCTCGATACCTGTCCGTGTTCATGGCGCTTTTGTGCGTGATGAAGAAGTTCATGCCGTCGTTCAGGACTGGAAGGCGCGTGGTCGCCCTCAATATATCGATAATATTGTTAGCGGTGGCGACGATGCTGAAGGAGGAAACCTTGGTCTTGATGGTGATGAAGAACTCGATCCGCTGTTCGATCAGGCTGTAGAGTTTGTGGTCGATAAGCGTCGGGCATCAATCTCTGGCGTACAGCGTCAGTTCAGAATCGGCTATAACCGCGCTGCGCGAATTGTTGAACAAATGGAGGCGCAGGGTATTGTCAGCGCTCCAGGACACAATGGTAACCGTGAGGTATTGGCACCGCCATCGATGGAATGAAAATGCAGTATTGATTGACGTCATCTACTAAGGGCTGCTTAAGCAGCCCTTATGCAAAGAAGCGTAAAAGCAGCAATAAGCAGATAATTCACCTATCACCGTTCGACTGGGTTCAGATAACATAGATCTATAGATAATGTAGCTCGACGAATAACACCGATCTGTAAAGAACATAGGCGCTATGTAAAGCGTCTGACCTCGATAGATGAAGGTTCGTTATATCAAGAAATTCAAAGGATTATGCGTATGAAAAAGTGGTTAGCTATCAGTTGCCTGATTGCAGGTGTTACCTCAACCGCTGTCTATGCGGATGCGGCAAAAGATTTGCAGGGTCGCCTCAATAAAGTCAGCAGTTTCCACGCCAATTTCAGCCAGAAAGTCACCAGCGCTGACGGCGCAGCGGTACAGGAAGGGGAAGGCGAACTGTGGTTGAAACGTCCTAACCTATTTAACTGGAAAACCACATCACCTGACGAAAGTGCGTTGATTTCTGATGGCAAAACGCTTTGGTTCTACAATCCGTTTGTTGAACAAGTCACGGCAACCTGGCTTAAAGATGCAACAGGCAATACGCCGTTTATTCTGATCACGCGTAACGACACCAGCGACTGGAATAAATACGATGTGCGCCAGAAAGGTGATGATTTTGAACTTACGCCGAAGTCAGCGAGCGGTAATCTGAAGCAGTTTGCGATTAATGTGACGACAAGCGGCACAATCAAACAGTTTACCGCGACGGAACAAGACGGTCAGCGGAGCACTTATGTGCTGAAAAATCAGCAAAACGGCGCTGTTGATGCCGCACAATTCACGTTCACACCGCCGAAAGGCGTCACGCTGGATGACCAGCGTCAGTGAGGCCAGAGTGAGCAATCTGTCCCTTGATTTTTCCCATAATGAATTCCAACCGCTGGCCGCGCGTATGCGGCCAGCGACGTTGGCACAGTATATCGGTCAACAGCACCTGTTAGGAGCTGGTAAGCCTCTGCCACGAGCTATTGAGGCAGGGCAGTTGCACTCAATGATTCTCTGGGGGCCGCCAGGAACGGGAAAAACCACGCTGGCAGAACTGATTGGGCATTACGGGCAGGCGGATGTTGAACGTATTTCTGCCGTGACGTCCGGCATCAAAGAAATTCGTGAAGCGATTGAGCGTGCTCGACAAAATCGCAATGCGGGGCGTCGCACTATTTTGTTTGTCGATGAAGTCCATCGTTTCAACAAAAGTCAGCAGGATGCATTTCTGCCACATATCGAAGATGGAACGATCACCTTCATTGGTGCGACAACCGAAAACCCCTCTTTCGAACTCAATTCCGCGTTGTTATCTCGCGCCCGCGTCTATTTGCTAAAAGCGCTGACGGCGGAAGATATCGAGCAGGTCTTGCAGCAGGCAATGAGCGATAGCGAGCGTGGGTACGGCGGACAGAATATTGTTCTGCCTGCCGAAACTGCGCGAATGCTGGCTGAATTGGTCAACGGCGATGCCAGACGTGCGCTGAATAGTCTGGAAATGATGGCCGACATGGCGGAAATCGGCGCGCAGGGCATGCGTGTTCTGACGCCTGCACTTCTCAACGAAATCGCTGGTGAGCGTAGTGCTCGCTTTGATAACAAAGGCGACCGCTATTACGACCTGATTTCGGCGTTGCATAAATCGGTAAGAGGCTCCTCGCCGGACGCGGCGCTTTATTGGTACGCCAGAATCATTACCGCCGGTGGCGACCCGCTGTATGTTGCCCGACGGCTGTTGGCAATTGCATCGGAGGATGTTGGCAACGCCGACCCGCGTGCGATGCAGGTGGCTATCTCCGCCTGGGATTGCTTCACTCGTATCGGCCCCGCAGAAGGGGAGCGCGCCATTGCTCAGGCGATTGTTTATCTGGCCTGCGCTCCTAAAAGTAACGCCGTGTATAGCGCATTTAAAGCCGCGATGCAGGATGCGCGCGAGAAGCCAGACTATGATGTTCCCGAGCATTTGCGCAATGCGCCTACTCGGTTGATGAAAGAAATGGGGCTCGGCGCAGAGTATCGGTACGCACACAATGAACCTAATGCCTATGCCGCTGGCGAGAGCTATTTTCCGCCGGAAATGGCCGATACGCACTATTACGCGCCAACCCCACGCGGCCTTGAGGGCAAAATTGGTGAAAAGCTCGCCTGGCTTGCCACTCAGGATCAAAATAGCCCGACAAAACGCTACCGTTGAACTAAGCGTTGCGGTAAGGTTATTGCGGTATTTTCTGAAACCGGCCGCGTAGCGCGCCGTGTACGCCACCATTTCATTTGATAATCATAAGCACAGGATTAGCATGCTCGATCCCAATTTACTGCGCAATGAGCTAGACGCAGTCGCCGAAAAGTTACTGGCTCGCAGAGGCTTTAAGCTGGATGTTGAGACCCTGCGTAAGCAGGAAGAACGTCGTAAAGTATTGCAGGTAGAAACTGAAAACCTGCAGGCAGAGCGTAACTCCCGATCGAAAGAGATTGGTGCAGCGAAAGCACGCGGTGAAGATATCGAGCCTTTGCGTCGTGAAGTTAACACATTAGGCGAAAAACTGGATGCCGCGAAAGCCGAGCTGGATCAGTTGCAGAATGAAATTCGCGATCTGGCGTTAACGATCCCGAACCTGCCGGACGACTCTGTGCCGCTCGGAAAGGACGACACGCAGAACCAGGAAGTGACTCGCTGGGGTGAGCCACGTAAGTACGATTTCCCCGTACGCGATCATGTTGAACTCGGAGAGATGGCTGCCGGGCTGGATTTTGCCGCTGCGGTGAAATTAACCGGTGCGCGTTTTGTCGTGATGAAAGGACAGATTGCCCGTCTGCACCGTGCGCTTGCCCAGTTCATGCTGGATTTGCATACACAGCAGCATGGCTATCAGGAAGCGTATGTTCCTTATCTCGTCAACCACGCCACGCTATACGGTACGGGTCAGTTGCCTAAGTTTGGTGAAGATTTGTTCCACACCAATCCGTTAAGCGAAGAAGCAGATAGCAGCCAGTACGCGTTGATCCCGACGGCCGAAGTTCCGTTGACCAACTTGGTGCGTGACGAGATTCTTGATGAAGAATCCTTACCGTTGAAAATGACGGCACACACGCCGTGCTTCCGTTCAGAAGCCGGCTCATATGGTCGTGATACGCGTGGGTTGATTCGTATGCACCAGTTTGACAAGGTTGAACTGGTACAAATCGTTCGCCCTGAAGATTCTATGCAGGCGCTGGAAGAATTGACGACTCACGCTGAAACCGTGCTGCAACTGCTGAAATTACCGTATCGTAAGGTCTTGCTGTGTACGGGTGATATGGGCTTTGGCTCCACCAAAACTTACGATCTGGAAGTCTGGCTGCCAGCGCAGGATACGTACCGCGAAATCTCCTCTTGCTCAAACATGTGGGATTTCCAGGCGCGCCGTATGCAAGCTCGCTGCCGTAGCAAGTCCGACAAGAAGACTCGACTGGTGCATACGCTGAACGGTTCTGGCCTGGCAGTCGGTCGTACATTGGTTGCCGTTCTGGAAAACTACCAGCAGGCTGATGGCCGTATTGAGGTTCCAGAAGTGTTGCGTCCGTATATGGGCGGGCTGGAATTTATTGGCTAATTGCGGTTATCTGAATAAAGCGCCTCAGGGCGCTTTTTTTACGCCATAGTTTCGGTAATATTTTTTCATCGTAAAAAGAGTTTATCTACCTTAAACCACCCGAGTTACTTAAATTTTAAGTTAAAAATAATTTAAGATCAGCGATGTAGAGGCTTTCTGTTTTTAAGCGTAGTGGGTTTCCTGTTGGTGTTGATTAATTCTTTCAATCTATCACTTGAAAAAGGACTTTTAGCACTTTTGCCCTGATTGACTTTTATATACGCAGTGGCATGATGCGCTCACTCTTCTCCGGTTGTTTGGTTACCCACTTCGCTATGCCTGCTTATTCTCGCCCAGTGCTGTTATTGCTCTGCGGACTTTTGTTGCTGACAGTTTGTATTGCGGTATTAAATACCCTAGTACCGCTATGGTTGAGTTATCAATCTCTTCCTGTCTGGCAGGTTGGCCTTGTTGGTTCATCCTACTTCGGCGGCAATCTGGTTGGAACGCTACTAGCCGGTAAATTAATCAAGCTTTATGGGTTTAACCGCAGCTATTATTTCGCGGCTTTATTATTCGGCATTGCGATCCTTGGCCTCGGTATTTCTGCGGATATCGGCAACTGGCTGTTGTGGCGTTTCCTTGCTGGGATCGGCTGTGCATTAATCTGGGTTGTGGTTGAAAGCGCTTTGTTATGCAGCGGAACGCCGACGCAGAGAGGGCAACTTCTGGCTGCTTATATGATCGCTTACTACCTCGGTAGCGTGATTGGACAGCTTCTGCTTGGGGTATTGCCAACTGCGTTGCTGGGCGTGCTGCCGTGGATGGTCGCGTTAGTTATTTTGGCGGTATTACCGCTGTTGTTTACTCGACTTCCTACGCCGCCAGAGCAGCACGAAAAGCATATCAATATGTGGAAAATGCTGACGTACCGCAGTGCCCGTTTAGGCGTACACGGCTGTATTATTTCCGGCGCAATTTTAGGATCGCTGTATGGCCTGATGCCGCTGTACCTCTCGCATCAAGGAATGAATGATGCGCAGGTTGGATACTGGATGGCGCTGTTGATCAGCTCCGGTATCATCGGGCAATGGCCTGTTGGACGCATGGCCGATCGTTATGGTCGGTTGCTGGTTCTGCGGGCATTAGTCTTTGTGGTGATTATTGGCTGTATTGCTATGTTCAGCATTAGCCACTATGCCATGGCACCGTCGCTGTTCCTGCTGGGGTGTGCAGGGTTTACGCTGTATCCCGTTGCCATGTCGTGGGCATGTGAGAAAGTGCTGCCTGATGAACTGGTCGCAATGAATCAGGCGCTGCTCCTCAGCTACACGCTTGGCAGCCTTTGCGGACCAAGCGTCGCTGCGGTATTGATGCAAAGCTACTCCGATCGATTGCTGTTTGTATTGATCGCGGTTATTGCCATGATCTACCTGATGCTGTTGCTCAGAAAAGCCGATCATCATCCAACGCCATTAGCCGCCGCCTGAGCTAGCGACATCAAGGCTGGCCAGCGAACTTTGTCCTGCTTCTACCATGTTATTCCACAGCGCTTCGGCTACTGGGCTAAGGCGCTGTTTTGCGTTTCGCACCAGATAAAATATGCTGGTGAGCCCGAGTTTTTCTGGTGAAATAGCTGTGAGTTGTCCAGTTTCAACCCATTTCGCTGCATAGTGATCGGGAAGAAAGCCAATATGTGTGCCAGCTAATAAGAGCAGCAAGCTACTTTCTAAATTCCAGGCTGTATTTTGCAAACCTTTCTTTGCGACTGGGCCTAGTTGCTTACTAATTTCGTGCAGTGCATGGCCACCAATGAGTAACCTGTTCGGGTTAAGTGTTCCATCACGCCACTCTTTTTCTATCCTCGCTGCATTTTCTGAAGCGGAATAAAAATAACTTTTTTCAACGAAAACGGGCTGAAAATAGATGTCGGTTGGAACATCATCCGGTAAGACGCTCAAGATAATATCGATATGACCATTCTTTAGGCGTTCCATCAGCGGTGTGTAATCACCGATCTCTAGTTCAACCGCAACGTCAGGGCTCTGGCCGTACAATTTCCCAATCGCCTTGGAGATAACTTTGGCAGGGTGGGTGACAGTATTATCCAAACAGCCAATACGGGCTTCACCGATGAGTTGATGCTTGATCCGTGCTAATCGATTTGCAAAGTCGTCCAGCGTGGCGATAACCGATTTGGCTTCCTGATAGACCACTTCACCTTCCGTTGTGAGAGCAAACCCTCCACGCCCTCGTTCGCACAGGACTAGCCCGAGCGTATCCTCAAGGCGAGACAGGTAGTGACTTAGGACGGGTTGGCTTAATCCTGTTACGGACTGTGCATTGGTAATTCCTTGTTTTTCAACGATTTTGCAAAAAAGCTTTAACCAGCGAATCTCCAGTTTATCTAAGCGCATAGCATGTCCTTCGCATACATCACATATCTGAATGTTAACATCAAAATATATCTGTATTAATCGATATGAAACCCATTTATCTTATTGCTACGCCACATCACTGATGTGGTTGCCACAAAAAGTGTGGTTTTATGCGTCACATCAGGGTCTCTCATCAGCACAATGGTGTTGTTAGCTTGCTAACGGCACCATTGTTCTATACGCCGCCAGACAACCTCTATAAAATATCACAACGATACAATAATTATTTGCTGCTTATTTAATGGAGGAATTATGTCTCAAGGGAATGCTGTGCCTGAAAAAGAACAACAGGGACGGCAAATCTATGATTACGAATACGGCCCTGTTCCTGCTGAAGCCAGAAAAAGTTGGTATGTTATCGCTTTAATATGGCTGGCAATGGGAATTGACATTTCGGGCCTATTTCTTGGCGCTTTCTTAAGCGGTGGGTTACCTTTTTCTCAGGCTGTTAGTGCCACGCTTATTGGTTCCGCCTTTTTAGGTGTGTTGGCAGCATTATGTGCTAACGTCGGTTATGGATGCGGATTATCAACAACGCTACTGAGTATCTCCGTTTTTGGACGCCTCGGTGGAAAGATCATCGGTATTTTCTCTGCTGTATCATTGATTGGCTGGTTTGCTTTTCAACTCGATTTTTTTGGCGTAATGCTGCAAAAATCATTGCTACATTATCAATTAGAACCTGGACGTTTTCTTATTTTGGTTTTCGGTATGGTGCTGATGATCTCTACCGCTATTTGGGGAGTTAGGGCATTGGGCAAACTGAGTATATTCAGCGTGCCATTAATGCTGATATTGATAATTACAGGTTTGGTTTTAGCCGCAAGTAATCATTCAGAAATACCGATTCCGATAATTAAAGCGCCAATTAGCATGGGAAGCGCTATCTCTTACGTAGTTTCTATCTGGATAGTATCTGCCGTGATGTCACCGGATATTGCTCGCTATGCCAAAACACGAAAAGATGCGCTTCTCGGCGCTGGTTTAGGATTCTTTTTAGGCAATAGCTCAACGATAGTAGTTGCACTCATTCTGACTCATCTGGCTGGTACAGAGGATCTCGTTGAAGTTTTCTTCAGTATCGGTTTGGGTATGTCTGCTATTGTGGTACTTATTTTTGCACAATGGACGACCAATAGTACCAACCTCGTCTCTGCATCGCTGGGGCTGTCCGTTGTTATTCGTACGCTATCTCGGCCAGTATTAGTTGTGCTAATGGCTATTGTCGGTTTGCTGTTAGCCTACAACGGTATGATTAATAACTTTACTCAATTCTTGTCACTACTCGGTGTACTGATTTCTCCTATCGCAGGTGTCTATCTCGTCGAATATTATTTTATTAAGTCCTCTCGTTTGCAGAAAAATGTATCAGAGGCATCACTCTTAAATATGGCGGCGGCTATATCTTGGTCACTCGGTAGTATTGTGAGCCTGTTGACCTCCCCCGACTTTTTCGATTTATTTACGATAAGCTCGATCTCTGCCCTGGATGGCGTAATTGTCAGTATGGCGATGTATATCGGCATACATAAATTTTTTCCTCAATTGGCAGATTGAACGTGTTATGCAGATAACACGAGATCTTGGGTAGGGTATGTCTCGTTATATTAATGCACAAACAATTGATGATATAGCACTAGGGGCCGCCGTTCTCGGTACAGGAGGCGGCGGCGATCCGTATGTAGGTTCTTTAATGGCAAAACACGCATTAAAAAATGCGGATAAGGTACCTATATTCGGTTTAGATGAAATTAAAGACGACGATATATTTGTTCCTTGCAGCATGATCGGTGCAACGACGGTTGTTGTAGAAAAGATCATGTCAGCGAGCCAATTCGTGCGGGCATTTGACGCGATGGAAAAGGCGCTTGATCGACCTATTACGGCGACCTTTCCCATCGAAGTCGGTGGCATCAATTCGTTAATACCGTTAGTGGTTGCGGCCGCAAAAGGGTTACCTGTTATCGATTGCGATGCGATGGGGAGAGCCTTTCCCGAAGCACAGATGGTGACTTTTTTTCTTGATGGTTTACCTTCGGCGCCCAATACGTTAGCTGATGAGAAAGGTAATACGGTTATTCTTAATCCCATTGATGGAATGTGGTCGGAACGGCTGGCCCGCTCAATTGTGGAGCAAATGGGCGCCGCTTGCGCGATGTGTGATTACCCCTTGCGCGGTAGCCAACTTAAGCGTAGCGCCATCAAAGGCACGCTGACACTAGCGCAGGATGTCGGAAGAATGCTTCGTCTGGCTCATAAGTCAGGCAGCCATCCGGTGCAGTCTCTACTCACAGTGTTGAACGGCCATATCGTTGCATCAGGGAAAATTGTTGATGTAGCACGGCGCACAGATGGCGGTTTTGCGCGGGGCAACGTGGTGCTGGATGGTATGGGGAACGATAAAGGCGAATCGTTTACGGTACTTTTTCAGAATGAGTTATTGTTGGCTTATCGTTCATCACAGGTGAAAGATCCTACGCAGGATAATCTGCTGGCTGTTGTGCCTGATTTAATTTCCATAGTAGATAGTGAAACCGGACGTCCGATCATCACGGAACATTTACGATATGGGCAGCGAGTCGATGTGATTGCCTATCCGTGCAATGACAAGTGGCGAACGCCAAAAGGGATTGACGTTGCGGGACCGGAGTATTTCGGTTATCCGGTGCAGTATGTACCGATAGAACTGCTTGCAAATCGCTGAGGCTTTCCCGATGTTACATAAAAATGATTACCGACTCGGGATTGATGTCGGCGGCACCAACACGGATGCGGCAATTTTAGATGCTAATCTACGCTGCATCGCGACGGCCAAATTTTCTACCAGCCTGGATATCTACAGCGGCATCGAACGGGTGATTGCGGAAGTATTGGCACAGTCTGGCATCGCACCGCAGCATATTCGCTATGCGATGTTGGGTACAACCCAATGTACCAATGCCATTGTTGAGCGGAAAGGGCTGGATCGCGTTGGATTATTGCGCCTGAGCCTGCCAAGTAGCGATAGCGTCCCGCCGCTGTGTGGCTGGGATGACGAGTGGCAAAGGGCGTTAGGCGAGCATTTCTACCAGATTCATGGCGGCTATGAATTTGATGGTCGAGAGATTCATTCTGTACTGCGAGATGAAGTGCTTGCAGTTTGTGACAAGATGCACGGCCATGTCGATAGCGTGGCTATCTGTGGCGTATTTTCCCCCGTAAACAATCAACAGGAACTGCAGGTTGCACAGTGGGTGAGTACGGCATTGCCAGCGGTTTCCGTGTCGCTATCCCACCGGATAGGCAGCACGGGATTACTGGAAAGGGAAAACGCGACCATCCTGAATGCGTCGTTGCAAAGCACCGCGAACCGTTTTGTTAACGGCTTTACGCAAGCGTTAGTGCGGCACGGTATCAAGGCTACGCCATTTTTCGGGCAAAACGATGGCACATTGATGTCCGAGAGTATGGTGAAGCAATACCCTATTCTGACGATGGCCTGTGGACCAACGAACTCGATTCGCGGGGCGTGCCACCTTTCTGGACTGGATAATGCGCTGATTATCGATGTTGGCGGGACGACGACAGATATTGGCGTGTTGGTGAATGGTTTCCCGCGTGAATCGGCAATTGCCGTTGAAGTCGGCGATGTACGGACGAATTTCAGAATGCCGGACATTATTTCTATCGGCATTGGCGGTGGAACCTGCGTTCGGCAGTCTCAGGATGGAAAACTTACCCTTGGGCCGGATAGTGTCGGCTATCGTCTGCTTGAACAGGGCCTCAGCTTCGGCGGTGAGACGTTAACGCTCAGCGACATCATGCTACAACTACATCGTGAACGATGGATTGCGGATCTTCCTCGTCCGCTACCCAAGCTGGATAATGCATTTTGTCAGCAGGCTTATCGTCAGATGATTGAGAAAGTGGAAAGCGCTATCGATCGGATTAAATCGTCAAGCACGGCTATTCCCGCAGTGCTTGTTGGCGGCGGCAGTATTTTGCTGCCTGACGTTTTATCCGGTGTCAGCCAGGTCGTGCGTCCGCAGAATTTTGATGCTGCTAATGCGGTGGGTGTGGCGTTAGGGGCGGTGGGCGCACAGATCGAACGTGTGGTTAAAATGCCGGATAACGATCGTGAAAAGATAAAAAGCGAATTGCAGCAGCAAACCATTGTGCTTGCCGAAGAGATGGGCGCTAGGGCAGGCAGCGTTGAAATCATCGATTATCAGGAAATCCCGTTGGCGTATCTGCCGGGGAATGCGGTACAGGTGAAAATCAAGGCAGCAGGGACTTTGGCTTAGCGCAGCGTATTAACACCGTTATGATATCTACCCGCTAAAATGTAAATAGCGCGCCCTGAGCGCGCTATTTTTCAGAAAACGTCAGAGGTTAGTACATGACCTTGTGACCGTAGCTTTCAAGAATCGATTTAACGCGATCCATCGTATCGGCCTTCGGCGGTTTAACGCCGTCTAATTTGTACTCTTCGCCCATCGCGATCCACTTGTGTTTACCAAGCTCATGGTAGGGGAGAAGCTCAATTTTCTCGATGTTCGTCATGTCTTTGGTGAATTCGCCCAGCTTATGTGCGGACGCATCATCATCAGACCAGCCGGGCACAACCACATAACGTATCCAGGTACGTTGGTTGCGCTTTGCCAGATAGCGAGCGAAATCCAGAGTACGGTGATTGGATACGCCAACTAAATTCTGGTGTATGTCGTCATTCATTTGCTTCAGGTCGAGCATCACTAAATCGCTGACGTCTAATAGCTCGTCAATGACGGGATCATAGCGGCGCACGAAGCCATTGGTGTCCAGACAGGTGTTGATACCTTCAGCCTTACAGGCACGGAACCAGTCGCGCACAAATTCGGCTTGGAGAATAGCCTCGCCGCCGGATGCCGTTACGCCACCGCCGGATGCATTCATAAAGTGGCGGTAGGTCACGACTTCTTTCATGAGTTCTTCAACCGTGACTTCCTTACCGCTGTGCGTATCCCAAGTATCACGGTTATGGCAATACAGGCAGCGCATCAGGCAGCCCTGAAAGAAGATGATGAAACGGATGCCTGGGCCATCGACGGTGCCACAGGATTCAAAGGAGTGGATGCGACCGATAAGTGACATTGCGAGGTTTTCTCCAAATTTGACCGAACAATAGCGGTCTTTATGAGCGCAGTCATAAGAAAGCAAGTATCACTCTGACAGGGATTGCTGACAGAAAAACACCGTATGACAGATGCTGCGTCGAATCTGTTTTGCGAGCCATCCACACGATGAGGGCAACATAGCGGGCTGGCAAAACAGGCTAACACCCTGAACGACAAGTGAGGGCGAGAAAAAGGCCCCACTGACGTGGAGCCTTTATTTTACGCCTTTTCAGACAGCCATGGAAATTAGATTGACTGTGTGAAAGTACGGGTGATGACGTCTTGTTGCTGTTCTTTCGTCAGTGAGTTGAAACGCACTGCGTAGCCAGATACGCGGATGGTCAACTGCGGATATTTCTCTGGGTTTTCCATCGCATCAAGCAGCATTTCACGGTTCATGACGTTGACGTTCAGGTGCTGACCGCCTTCGATGCTGGCTTCGTGGTGGAAGTAACCATCCATCAGGCCGGCAAGGTTAGCTTTACGCACATTGTCATCTTTACCTAACGCGTTAGGGACGATGGAGAAGGTATAAGAAATACCATCTTTCGCGTAAGCAAACGGCAGTTTAGCAACAGAAGTCAGAGAAGCCACGGCGCCTTTCTGATCGCGGCCATGCATTGGGTTAGCACCTGGTCCGAACGGCGCACCTGCACGGCGGCCATCTGGCGTGTTACCCGTCTTCTTACCATATACCACGTTAGAGGTGATGGTCAGAACAGACTGCGTTGGTGTTGCACCACGGTAGGTATTCAGTTTCTGAATTTTCTTCATGAAACGTTCAACCAGATCACAAGCCAGTTCATCTACGCGAGAATCGTTGTTACCGAATTGTGGATATTCACCTTCGATATCAAAGTCGATAGCCAAGCCATCTTCATCACGAATGGGTTTAACTTTGGCATATTTGATGGCAGACAGGGAGTCAGCAGCAACAGACAGACCCGCGATACCACACGCCATAGTACGGAACACGTCACGGTCATGCAGTGCCATCAGCGACGCTTCGTAGCTGTATTTGTCATGCATGTAGTGAATGATATTCAGAGCGGTGACGTATTGTTTAGCCAACCAATCCATGAAGTGATCCATACGCTCCATCACTTCGTCGAAGTTCAGAACGTCGCCTTTGATCGGGGCTGATTTCGGACCAACCTGCATTTTCAGTTTTTCGTCGACGCCGCCGTTGATCGCGTACAGCATAGTTTTCGCCAGGTTTGCACGCGCACCAAAGAACTGCATTTGTTTGCCAACGATCATCGGGCTTACGCAACAAGCAATCGCGTAGTCATCATTGTTAAAGTCAGGACGCATCAGATCGTCATTCTCGTATTGCAGAGAAGAGGTATCGATGGAGACTTTAGCTGCATAGTTTTTAAAGCTTTGCGGCAATTTTTCAGACCACAGAATGGTCATATTTGGTTCTGGAGACGGCCCCATGGTGTACAGGGTGTTCAGGAAGCGGAAGCTGGTTTTGCTCACCAGAGTACGACCATCCAGACCCATACCTGCCAGAGATTCTGTTGCCCAGATTGGGTCACCAGAGAACAGCTCATCATACTCAGGCGTACGCAGGAAACGCACCATACGTAGTTTCATGACCAGATGGTCAATCATTTCCTGAGCTTCTTCTTCAGTGATTTTACCTGCTTTCAGGTCGCGCTCAAGGTAGATATCGAGGAAGGTGGAGACGCGTCCGAAGGACATTGCCGCACCATTCTGTGATTTCACCGCAGCCAGATAGCCGAAGTAAGTCCACTGCACGGCTTCCTGAGCTGTCGCTGCTGGGCCAGAAATGTCACAGCCATATTTAGCGGCCATTTCTTTAATTTGGCTCAGCGCATGATGCTGGTCAGCAATTTCTTCACGTAGACGGATTGTTGCTTCCAGATCTTCGCCGTTTTCCAGTTTGGATTGCAGAGAAGTGAACTGGGCAAACTTGTCTTTCATCAGATAGTCGATACCGTACAGCGCAACGCGACGGTAGTCACCGATGATACGACCACGGCCGTAAGCATCTGGCAGACCAGTCAGAACGCCTGATTTACGACAACGCAGGATATCTGGAGTGTAAACATCGAACACGCCCTGGTTGTGCGTTTTGCGGTATTCGGTGAAGATTTTTTTCAGTTGAGGATCCAGTTCACGGCCGTAAACTTTGCATGAACCTTCAACCATTTTGATGCCGCCGAACGGAATTAACGCACGTTTCAGCGGAGCGTCAGTCTGCAGACCAACGATTTTTTCCAGACCTTTGTTGATGTATCCCGCGTCGTGAGACGTGATAGTTGCAGCAACATTAGTATCAAAATCAACAGGCGCGTGAGTACGGTTTTCCTGTTTGATGCCTTCCATAACGCTGTCCCACAGCGCTGAGGTCGCTTTAGTTGCGCCAGCCAGGAAAGACTCATCACCTTCATACGGCGTGTAGTTTTTCTGGATAAAGTCACGAACATTGACGTTATCCTGCCATTCACCTTTGCTAAAGCCTTGCCATGCATTGGCCAATTTTTCATTCAGCTCGGTCATTTTACACCTACCTTTGATATGGATTTCTTAAAACCCGACGTTGCGGCCGATTGCACCTTAGTGGTGCTTGTCTCCACCGCGCAAATAAATTACCCAATATGTCAAACCGACCATTACGCCACCGCCGATGATGTTCCCTAGGGTGACGGGAATCAGATTGTCGGTGATAAAGTGGCTAACGGTTAAATGTTCAAACTGAGACGGCACCATGCCAATGGCATCCCAGAATTCTGGGGTCGCAAAATTTTTGATAACGATGCCCATAGGAATCATGAACATGTTGGCGATACTGTGCTCAAAGCCGCTGGAAACAAACATGGCGACAGGCAGAATCATGGCAAACATTTTGTCTGTAAGCGTACGGCCGGAATAACTCATCCACACGGCCAGACAAACCAGCAGGTTGGCCAGAATACCCAGACACAGTGCTTCAACAAACGTGTGTTCAAGTTTGTGTTCAGCTGTTTTCAGGACGTTAAGCCCCCACGCACCGTTTGCGACCATATGCTCTCCCGAGAACCAGATAAGTCCAACGAAGAAAAGCGCGCCAATCAGGTTACCGACATAAACATTTGCCCAGTTACAGGCTAGTTGCTTCCAGGTAATACGTCCACTGGCTTTGGCAATCACGATGAGAACGGTTGAGGTAAACAAGTCTGCACCGCAGACGACCACCAACATGAGGCCAAGGGAGAAACAGATACCACCGATCAACTTCGCGATGCCGAAAGGAATCGTTGCGGTCCCCGTGGTAGCCGTAATATAAAAGACGAAGGCGATCGAAATAAACACCCCCGCAGTGATCGCTAAATAAAACGTCGTGTACGGTTGTTTGGTAGCTTTATAGACTCCGGCGTCTTCAGCAACTTTTGCCATAGCGGCCGGAAGTAATAGAGTAAAGGGGTTGTCAGCTTTCACACTAACTCTCTCTTAAAAATTATCAGCGTTGAGATACTAACAAAGCAGTATACGGTAAAATTTGACGTGGATCATATTGCAAGAAATTAACAGGTTGGTGGGGAGGGTGTAATACCGAGATTTTATGGTTAATTTATTGAATTTTATAATAAAAAAATATTTTAAATTTTACAAAAAGAGTTGAATGGCATACGTTAAACCTACCGATTTAGCGTTAATAAAAATCATGTTTTGTAGAATTTCAGTACCACCTTGTCGATGTAATTTAATTAAAAATTCACCATTCAATAACAATGTTCTAATTATACATTATGAATAATAAATATTGCCCTTTGGACAATAAAATAGCCCTTTAAGATAAAGGGCTATTTCTCGGTTGCTATTTGTACTCGATCGCACTCATCGATATAAAACGCGTGCTGGTTGCATCACTCTGGCATTATTTTGCTTGCCAATAACGACGTTTCGCCTGTTGCAGTTTTTCATAGGCAGCCAGCAGCGATTGGTGCGCAGGTAAAGAGCTAAAGGTGTCATCCACGGCAAACAGACCATAGAAGCACGTTTCGCCAGCAATGGCGGCGCTGGCGGCATCGACCGTCTCACTGCCGTACATTTTGGTAAAGGCGTCATAATATTCTGCTGGATCGCGCTCAGGTTCTTGCGCCAGTAACAGCAGCGTTTGCAGGCAACGGTAATAATTGCTGCGCTGTGCTGTAAAGACGGAGTCGTTGAAATCTTGCGTCCACTCTGTCCAGGTCAGCGCCTGATCCAGATCGCCGCCAGCCAGAGCCAGCATGGCTTTCAATTCGCCAACGCGCAGAGTGAGCCAGCCATTATCTTTGCCGGTGGCAATGCCAAGCAGCTCGCGTATGCGGGTGAAATCATCCAGACCTTCGTCATCCAACTGTTGCAACAGCGTCAGATAGTCTTCTTTTTCCCATTTGCTGTCAGGCAGCGCCAGCAGCGTGTCACGCAGGTGAGCACCCATGCTGTTATTGGCCAGTAACAGATCGTCGGCAGGGTAGATGTCCGACATTCCTGGCACGATGATGCGGCAGGCATAAACGGCCAGATGCTCATAGTCAGCAATGTAGACTTCTTTATCTTCCTGCTTGAAGATCGCCATCAATGTAGCGAATTCTTCCTCCGTCGACCCTTTAAAGCTCCAGTCGGCAAATTCATAATCCGCTGTTTTCTTGAACATATCCCAAGAGATCAGACCGCTGGAGTCGATAAAGTGGGTTTCCAGATTAGCGTGCTCGGCAACTTCTTCATCATCGAACGTCGGTGGGGTGAACACGTCCAAATCTTTCAGGCCACGGCCTTGCAGCAGCTCGGTAACGGTACGCTCCAGCGCCACGCCGAAGTCAGGGTGCGCGCCGAAGGAGGCAAAGCAGGTGCCGTTGGCGGGGTTAAACAACACCACGCAGATAACCGGATATTTCCCGCCCAGTGAGGCATCGTAAGAGAAAATCGGGAAACCTTCTTTTTCCAGCGTTGCAATCGCTTCGACCACGCCTGGGTAGCGGTTCAGCACCTCTTGCGGAATTTCTGGCAGGCTGATGGATTCGGAAATGATGCGGTTCTTGATGCTGCGCTCAAACACTTCAGACAGCCCCTGAACGCGGGCTTCGTTGGCGGTGTTACCTGCGGACATCCCGTTAGATACGTACAGGTTACCGATGATATTCATCGGGATATAAACGGTTTGCTGATCGGATTGACGGGTAAACGGCAGTGCGCAAATGCCTCTGTCGGCATTGCCAGATTGCAGATCGATCAGATCGCTGGCGCTCAGTTCCTGCTCAGGATCGTAAAACTGATGCAGACGGGCATCCAGAATACCTTCCGGTAGCGCATCATCTTCTGGAATCGGGAACCATTTTTCATTCGGGTAGTGAACGAAATCACCGTTGGCGATCGTCTTGCCGAGATAGAAGTCAGCGAAGAAATAGTTGGTGGACAGACGCTCGAAATACTCGCCTAACGCGGAAGCAAGTGCCGCTTTCTTACTGGCGCCTTTGCCGTTAGTGAAGCAGAGCGGGCAATCGCGGTCTCGAATATGGACAGACCAGACATTTGGCACCGGGTTCAGCCATGACGCTTCTTCGATGTTAAACCCCAGGTCTTGGAGCTGTTGTTGAAAACGGGCGATGGAATCTTCCAGGGCGGCGTCTTTGCCTGGGATAAACGTTTGAGTCATGGTGTTCACTCTTATCGAGATTAGCGGAAGCGGCATGATACGGATTTTTCTGCCCAGACTCTATTTATTCATAACAGATCGGCAACAGTGAAAAAGAACAGGCTGCGTAACGTGCCGTTTTGCATAATGAAAGCGCAATAAGCGTTGCAGCCGCGATTGACGAGTGATAAAACCGATAGCAGGGTAAAAGTAGTGTGGTTATGGCGGTTGTTCCGTTATAACTACTATCTTGTAACAGCGGTATTTTTATAACCGTCAGGTTTATAAAAATGGTATTTGTAACAACGGTGATAAAAAGAGCCGCTATTTTTCAGGTGTGGTGAGGGGAAATGACTCAGATTTTTAATTTTAGCGCCGGTCCAGCAATGCTGCCGGTTGAAGTACTGCGTCGTGCTGAACAGGAATTGTGTAATTGGAATGGCCTGGGTACATCGGTCATGGAAATCAGCCACCGCAGTAAAGAGTTTATGCAGGTTGCCGCTGAATCCGAACAAGATCTGCGTGATTTGCTGAAAATCCCCTCCAACTACAAAGTGCTTTTTTGCCACGGCGGCGCTCGTGCGCAATTTGCGGCAGTCCCATTAAATCTTCTGGGCGAACGTACCACGGCGGACTACATCGACGGCGGATATTGGGCGCACAGCGCAATCAATGAAGCAGAAAAGTACTGCACGCCTAACGTGATTGACGTGAAAACGCGTGTAGGCGATCTGCGCGGCATTAAGCCGATGCGTGAATGGAAATTGTCTGATGACGCGGCGTTTGTGCATTACTGTCCGAATGAAACCATTGACGGTATTGCGATCGAAGAAGAGCCGGATTTTGGCGATAAAATTGTGGTCGCCGACTATTCTTCCAGCATTCTGTCTCGCCGTATTGACGTCAGTCGCTATGGTGTGATCTACGCCGGTGCGCAGAAAAATATCGGCCCGGCCGGTCTGACGCTAGTCATCGTGCGTGAAGATTTGCTGGGCAAAGCGCGCCGTGAGCTGCCATCGATTCTGGATTATCAGGTTCTGGCGGACAATGACTCCATGTTTAACACGCCGCCAACGTTTGCCTGGTACCTGTCCGGCATGGTCTTCAAATGGCTGAAAGAGTACGGCGGTCTGGCTGAAATGGAAAAACGTAACCAAGAGAAGGCCGACCTGCTGTATAGCGCGATTGATGGTAACGATTTCTATCGTAATGACGTCGCGGTAGCGAACCGTTCTCGCATGAATGTGCCGTTCCTGCTGGCGGACTCTGCGCTGGATAAAGTCTTCCTGGAAGAATCCGTTGCTGCGGGTCTGCACGCGCTGAAAGGTCATCGCGTAGTGGGCGGCATGCGTGCTTCTATCTACAATGCGATGCCGCTGGAAGGCGTGAAAGCGCTGACGGAATTTATGGCTGACTTCGCGCGTCGCCACGGTTGATTAAGACCGCCCCTCGATACATTTTGATCAGCCCCGGACTTTCCGGGGTTTTTATGTCCACGTTGAAAGAATAGGCTTTACATGCAGGAATCCCTGACGCTACAACCCATCAAACTGATTAACGGTACCCTTAACCTTCCTGGCTCAAAAAGCGTCTCTAACCGTGCGCTTTTGCTGGCGGCCTTGGCTGAAGGAAAGACCCGGCTGACTAACCTGTTAGACAGTGACGATGTCCGCCATATGCTTACCGCTCTAACGGCGTTGGGAGTGGACTACCACCTGTCGTCTGACCGGACTGTGTGTGAGATTTCGGGGCTGGGTGGTGCGTTTACGGCATCGCAACCGTTGGAACTGTTTTTAGGGAATGCTGGTACCGCGATGCGTCCACTGGCTGCCGCACTGTGTCTGACCGATGGCGATATTGTGCTGACAGGCGAACCGCGGATGAAAGAGCGCCCAATCGGGCATTTGGTCGATGCACTGCGTCAGGGCGGGGCGAAAATTGACTATCTGGAGCAGGAAAATTACCCACCGCTTCGTCTGCACGGTGGTTTTCAGGGCGGCGAAATCAGCGTAGATGGCAGTGTATCAAGCCAGTTCCTGACTGCGCTGCTGATGACTGCGCCTCTGGCCGCGCAGGATACGCAAATCAGCATTCAGGGCGATCTGGTTTCCAAACCGTATATCGATATCACGCTGCATATGATGAAAGCGTTTGGTATTGAAGTGCGTCATGAAAACTATCAGCGATTCTTCGTGGCGGGTCGCCAGCAGTATCGCTCACCGGGTGACTATCTGGTGGAAGGTGATGCGTCATCAGCCTCTTACTTCCTGGCTGCCGCGGCGATTAAAGGCGGTGTTGTGCGTGTGACCGGCGTAGGCCGTAATAGCGTACAGGGCGACATTCGCTTTGCTGATGTGCTGGAAAAAATGGGAGCAACCGTGCGCTGGGGTGAGGATTATATTGAATGTGAACGCGGTGAGCTGCACGCGATCGACATGGATATGAATCACATTCCTGATGCTGCGATGACTATCGCGACGGCGGCGCTTTTCGCGCAGGGTGGTACTACCACGCTGCGTAATATCTTTAACTGGCGCGTGAAAGAAACCGATCGTCTGGCGGCAATGGCGATTGAGCTACGTAAAGTTGGCGCGGAAGTTGAAGAGGGTAATGACTACATTCGCATTACGCCGCCGACTAAGCTAAAAGTGGCAGAAATCGGCACGTACAACGATCACCGTATGGCGATGTGTTTCTCGCTGGTCGCGCTATCGGATACGCCAGTTACGATTCTGGATCCGAAATGTACGGCTAAAACCTTCCCGGACTACTTCGAACAGCTGGCACGCCTCAGCGAGCTAGCCTGATCTCTCTCTAAGGCACGGTTTCCGTGCCTTTTTTCTCTATCGATTTCTCCAAGCTACGCTCAGCATTTCTTCTGAAATTGCGTACCGCGTTCAGAAAATGTCTTATTTTTCGCGCCATTCCGGCATTGGGGTAACCTTTCTCTGTATTGATGCGTATAATGATGCTCCGTAATGCCATAAAACGGCATAAGCGGAACTTCCCAGTATTAAAGGAGAGAGAAATGGCGGTAATGGCACCGGTAATTACGGTTGACGGACCGAGCGGCGCAGGCAAAGGTACCTTGTGTAAGGCATTGGCTGAAGCTTTACAATGGAACCTGCTGGACTCGGGGGCTATCTATCGTGTTTTGGCTCTGGCGGCATTGCACCACCATGTGGATATCAGTTCGGAAGATGCGCTGGTTCCGCTGGCTTCTCATCTCGATGTGCGTTTTGTTGCAGAAGATGGGCAACTGAAAGTCATCCTGGAAGGCGAAGACGTTAGCCATGAAATTCGGACTGAAGCGGTAGGTAACACGGCGTCTCAGGCCGCGGCTTTTCCTCGCGTTCGTGAAGCATTATTACGTCGGCAGCGTGCATTTCGCGAGGCTCCGGGGCTGATTGCTGATGGCCGAGACATGGGAACGGTCGTCTTTCCTGATGCACCAGTGAAGATTTTTTTGGATGCCAGTGCGGAAGAACGCGCACAACGTCGCATGCTACAGTTGCAGGGGAAGGGCTTTAATGTTAACTTTGAACGTCTTTTGTCTGAGATAAAAGAACGGGATGAGCGCGATCGCAGCCGCCCCGTTGCGCCGTTAGTGCCTGCTGCCGATGCGTTGGTGCTGGATTCAACGGAAATGACGATCGATGAAGTGATAGCGCGCGCGTTGGCTTATGCCCGCGAAATTTTAGCGTAAGCACAAAAAACTAAATTTTTACCTCGCTGTAAGGATGCACAGCGGGGCATGTTAAACAACCCCATCGAGCAGGATGCCAGATGGACGTTAAATTGAAACCCTTAAGATTATCAAACATGACTGAATCTTTTGCTCAACTCTTTGAAGAATCCCTGAAAGAAATCGAAACCCGTCCTGGTTCCATCGTACGTGGTGTTGTTGTTGCTATTGATAAAGATGTCGTACTGGTTGACGCCGGTCTGAAATCTGAATCTGCCATTCCGGTAGAGCAATTCAAGAACGCACAAGGCGAACTGGAAATTCAGGTTGGTGATGAAGTTGACGTTGCTCTGGACGCTATCGAAGATGGCTTCGGTGAAACGCTGCTTTCTCGCGAAAAAGCTAAACGTCATGAAGCATGGCTGACGCTGGAAAAAGCTTACGAAGAAGCTGCAACGGTTACCGGTATTATCAACGGTAAAGTTAAAGGCGGTTTCACTGTTGAGCTGAACGGCATTCGCGCGTTCCTGCCAGGTTCTCTGGTAGACGTTCGTCCGGTTCGCGACACGCTGCATCTGGAAGGCAAAGAGCTTGAGTTCAAAGTTATCAAGCTGGATCAGAAACGCAACAACGTTGTTGTTTCCCGCCGTGCAGTTATCGAATCTGAAAACAGTGCTGAGCGCGATCAACTGCTGGAAAACCTGCAGGAAGGCATGGAAGTTAAAGGTATCGTTAAGAACCTTACTGACTACGGTGCATTCGTTGATCTGGGCGGCGTTGATGGCCTGCTGCATATCACTGATATGGCTTGGAAACGTGTTAAACACCCAAGCGAAATCGTCAATGTGGGCGACGAAATCACTGTTAAAGTGCTGAAATTCGACCGCGAACGTACCCGTGTGTCTCTGGGTCTGAAACAGCTGGGCGAAGATCCATGGGTCGCTATCGCTAAGCGTTATCCAGAAAGCACGCGTCTGACTGGCCGCGTAACCAACCTGACTGACTACGGCTGCTTCGTTGAAATCGAAGAAGGCGTTGAAGGTCTGGTGCACGTCTCCGAAATGGATTGGACCAACAAAAACATCCACCCATCCAAAGTTGTTAACGTTGGCGACGTAGTAGAAGTCATGGTTCTGGACATCGACGAAGAACGTCGTCGTATCTCTCTGGGCCTGAAACAGTGCAAATCTAACCCATGGCAACTGTTCGCAGAAACCCACAACAAGGGTGACCGCGTTGAAGGTAAAATCAAGTCTATCACTGACTTTGGTATCTTCATCGGTCTGGACGGCGGCATCGACGGTCTGGTTCACCTGTCCGACATCTCTTGGAACGTGGCTGGCGAAGAAGCCGTTCGCGAATTCAAGAAAGGTGATGAAATCGCCGCTGTTGTTCTGCAGGTTGACGCAGAGCGCGAGCGTATCTCCTTGGGTGTGAAACAACTGTCTGAAGACCCGTTCAATAACTACCTGTCTGTTAACAAGAAAGGTGCTATTGTTACTGGTAAAGTTACAGCAGTTGACGCCAAAGGTGCTACAGTTGAATTAGCCGACGGTGTTGAAGGCTATCTGCGTGCTTCTGACGCTTCACGTGACCGCGTTGAAGATGCAACTCTGGTATTGAGCGTTGGCGACAGCGTTGAAGCGAAATACACTGGTGTTGATCGTAAAAACCGCGTTGTTAGCCTGTCTGTTCGTGCGAAAGACGAAGCTGATGAGAAAGATGCAATCGCAACTGTTAACAACAAGCCGGAAGAAAACAATTTCTCCAGCGCGATGGCAGAAGCGTTCAAAGCAGCTAAAGGCGAGTAATCACTACGGTGGAATGAGCAACGTAAGTTGCTCATTCTTGTAACGGTAGTCAGTTATCCTGGTTATTGATAACCGCACTTGGAGGAGCTATGACCAAGTCTGAACTTATTGAAAGGCTTGCTGGACAGCAATCTCATATCCCAGCCAAAGTGGTTGAGGATGCAGTGAAAGAAATGCTCGAACAAATGGCTTCTACGCTAGCCGAAGGCGATCGTATTGAAATCCGTGGGTTTGGCAGTTTTTCACTTCACTACCGTGCACCGCGTGTAGGTCGTAATCCGAAAACGGGTGACAAAGTTGAGTTGGAAGGTAAGTACGTCCCTCACTTTAAGCCTGGTAAGGAACTCCGCGACCGCGCTAATATTTACGGCTAATCGTTAGTCTTAAATACCAGCCTTATAAAAGCACCCATCTCGGGTGCTTTTTTACATTTATCGCTCTTGTTCTCTCCAAACTTCCCACTATTGATGCTTCGAGCTGATTACTCATCAG
This sequence comes from Pectobacterium quasiaquaticum, assembly GCF_014946775.2. Lineage (NCBI taxonomy): Bacteria > Pseudomonadati > Pseudomonadota > Gammaproteobacteria > Enterobacterales > Pectobacteriaceae > Pectobacterium > Pectobacterium quasiaquaticum. The sequence continues at coordinate 1,798,287 of NZ_CP065177.1, forward strand.
AATGCGATCCCACGTAATACGCTTCCTTTTTGCCCTTCACGTTTCTAAGTGATCGCCAGCACACGAAATATGAATTTTTTGATTTTCAACTGCTTGGACGTTGACGTTTCTAATTTGATTGCCTATTTTTTATTCGTTACATTAACATTTCTAATGCGTTACCTCTAAATAAGGAAAGTGTATGAGTGAAGCGTGTGGCCATTCCGGTAACATAAGCTGTTCCTGCTGTAGCCCTCTGTGGAAATCATTTTTCCCCGATACGCCAGTTGAGATCCCTGAGGGGGAGAACAGTCTACATATTGAAACGAAGCTATTCCGTTCCGCACCAAATAAGGATGGGAGCCCTGGAGAAGCTATTCTGACGTTAGAGGATGGGAAGGAAGTTGCAGTTGAGGCCATGGGCATTCGTGACGGACTGGTGGTTGCGACGGGTTCGTATCAGGATGTGAAAGCCAAAATGCCGAAAAACACGTCTGAGCATCAATTATCAGGCAAACAAACGCTGTTACCGGGGTTGATTGAGCCGCATGTCCACATCACTAGCTCCGCGATGCTTTCTGGTATTGGTAATGATGTTAGCCCATTTGAAGAGCAAAAATTACGCAAAAGCTATAACCGTAGCTGGGTGATATCCCATCTACAGGAGAAGGCGTTACCGCATAAATCCGATAAATGGCTTATCGGATTTGGTGCTGATCCATCGCTGTTTGTTGAGGGAAATAAGGCATTTGATGCTGATGCTCTCGATAAAATCACGACACTCCAACCGGTATTTGTCCTCAATGCCTCGATGCATCTTGCTTATATCAATCATGCAGCGATTAAGTGTGTTAAAGACTATTATGCAGATAAACCACCCCTTGTCCCACCTATCAGCGAAAACGGTATCCTTAAGGAAATAGTTGGTATCCAGCCAGTGCTAAATGTCATGGTCAGTAGCTACCCTAAAACGGAATTGGCGGTAAAGCTCATTGCATCGATGAGCAAACTGTTTGCTTTGGCGAGTAAACGTGGCGTGACTTATATGCTCGATGCGGGTGTTGAACCAAAAGGCGATAAGCCTGGCTTCGATCAAGTTGGTTTTCTTGACAAATGGGCTCATCTTTCGATTTGTCCGGTGCGGATAGGCGGTGCGCTGATTGTTACGAGTAGTGAGGATTTTGAAAATAAAGTGGTGAATTATTACTCTCCGGGGTATGGAGATGAACACTTTCACTTGCCGTATATCAAGGTTATTTCAGATGGTTCAAACCAAGGGCTGACGGGGTATCAATCCACCCCGTACTGCTGTAATCACCTCTATGAAAAAACGCCGAGCGTGGATAATGTCGGTGCCTTCAACTTTGACCCATCCACTAATATCAATACGCTGGTGCAGAACGTTGTAGATAAAAACTGGTCATTGATGATTCATACTAATGGCGATGAAGCCATCAGGCTGACCTTAGCGTCTTTTAAACTGGCTGGCGTGACATCAGATACTTACGAACTGCGGCGGGATCGTTTGGAACATGCATCCCTGCTCACTGACGATCATCTTGTGGAAATGAAACAGCTCGGTATTTCCCCCAGTTTCTTAATTGGTCATGTGGGGTATTGGGGCTGGGCATTCCAGCAAACCATTCTGGGAGAGGATCGCGCTAATCACCTTGATCGCTGCCAATCCGCGATCAATCACGGGATGAGGATTACGCTACACAGCGATAATGGTGTTACACCGCTTGGCCCGCTGCGCATGATGGAACAGGCGATTTCTCGTGTTATGGAAGGCGCACCTCAACAGGTGACTCCCGCTGTGTTGCGCGAGCAAGAGCGGATTTCCCGTTTCGCAGCGCTTAAAGCCGCAACTTATGATGCCGCCTGGCAGTGTCATGCAGATCAATGGGTCGGATCGTTGGTCGCTGGTAAATGTGCTGATTTTATTATTCTGGCAGATTCCCCGCTGACCTATGATTCAGCAGATAAAAATAATCCTGTGAAAGGTATGCGTGATATTCCGGTTCTGGAAACCTGGAAAGGGGGGCGTAAGGTGTACTCAAGCTAACACGGCGATGTTGCCATCATAAAGCCCCGCGTTATCAGCAAGCGATAACGCGGGGAACTGGCTTACTTATTATGACGCGCTTTCAGGCGATTAATGATGGTCGCCAGATCTAAATCCTGATCCTGCAACAGCACCAGCAGGTGGTACATTAAATCCGCAGCTTCGTTGGTCAGTTCTTCGCGGTCATGCACCGTTGCTGCTAATGCCGCTTCCAATCCTTCCTCACCGACTTTCTGCGCAATGCGCTTGGTGCCGCTGGCATACAGACGCGCCGTGTAAGAACTATCTGGGTCAGCATGCTTACGCTCGGCCAGCAGTTGCTCTAGCTGATAGAGGAACGTCCAGTCGCTGGCAGCCGGTGAGAAGCAACTGCTGGTGCCAAGGTGACAGGTTGGTCCGATAGGGTTAACCAGAATCAGCAGGGTGTCGTTATCGCAGTCCGGCGTGATAGAGACGACATTCAGGAAATGGCCGGAAGATTCGCCTTTCGTCCATAACCGCTGCTTGGTACGCGAAAAAAACGTCACTTTGCCACTCTCTTGCGTAGCCTGCAACGCGTCCTGATTCATGTAGCCCAACATCAACACTTCACCGGATACCGCATGTTGCACGACAACTGGCAGCATACCATCCGTTTTTTCCCAATCGAGTTGGTTTCGTTGTTCGTCGTTTAGAAAAACTGCTTCGCTTAACACACTCGAATCTCCACACCCTGTTGCTTAAGATATTGTTTCAGTTCGCCAATATTAATAATTTGCTTGTGAAACACCGATGCAGCCAGCGCGCCATCAACGTGGGCGGTTTGGAATGCATCCAGAAAATGTTCCATGGTGCCTGCGCCGCCGGAAGCAATAAGCGGGACATGACAGATATCACGCACCAGATTTAACTGATGTAAATCGTAGCCGTTGCGCACGCCGTCCTGATTCATCATGTTCAGGACAATCTCTCCCGCGCCACGCTTTTGCACTTCTTCAACCCAATCCAGCGTTTCCCAGGTGGTGACTTTGGTGCGCGCTTCATCGCCGGTGTACTGATTGACATGGTAGCGGCCCGTCACAGCATCGTGCCAGGTATCAATCCCGACGACGATGCACTGCACGCCATAACGATCGGCCAGACGAGTAATCAGCTCTGGATCGGCCAGCGCCGGTGAATTGATGGAGATTTTATCCGCGCCGAAAGAGAGGATTTGACCGGCTTCTTCCACGCTTTTAATGCCCCCCGCTACGCAGAAAGGAATATCAATCACTTCCGCGACGCGGGATACCCAGCTTTTATCGACCACACGGCCGTCGGAAGAGGCGGTGATATCATAAAAGACTAACTCATCGGCTCCTTCCTGCGCGTAGCGCTGTGCCAGTGGGACGATGTCGCCGATGATTTCGTGGTTGCGGAACTGTACGCCTTTGACGACCTGACCGTTACGCACGTCCAGACAGGGAATTATCCGTTTTGCCAGCATGAAATAGCCTCCGCGACGTTGAATTTACCTTCCAGCAGCGCACGACCCACGATCACGCCCTGCACACCGCTGCCGCGTAAGTTGGCGATATCCGTCAGATTACCGATGCCGCCGGATGCCTGAAAGGCAATCTGTGGATAGCGCTGACAGATTTCACGATAGAGTTCGACGTTGGAACCGCTCAGCGTACCGTCACGGGAAATATCTGTGCACAGTACATGCTTCAGGCCAAACGGCAGATATTGTTCGACGACCTGTTCAAGCGTGGCGTCTGAATTTTCCTGCCAGCCGCTGATGGCGACGAACTTCGTGCCGTTGGCGTCGATACGAACATCCAATGCCAGCACCAGCGCTTCTGCGCCGTAGCGGGTGAACCACTGCTGAACGAGTTCCGGCTGCTTAACGGCGGTGGAGCCGATAACGACACGGCTGGCACCGGCTTTTAATAACGTTTCCACGTCCTGTTCGGTGCGGATACCGCCGCCGATTTGAACCGGTACGCTAACGCCTGCCAACAGCGTGGTTAACAAGGGGATTTGGCGGGCAGAAGGATCTTTTGCACCGGTCAAATCCACCAAATGCAACACGCCAGCCCCTTGTTGCTGATAATCCTGCAAGCGGGGAAGCGGATCGCTACCATACTGGCGCTGTTGGCCATAATCACCCTGATGCAGACGGACAACCTGTCCATCAATCAGATCTAATGCGGGAATAATCATGACGTTCTACATCTCCAGAAAGTTTTTCAGCAGCTGCGCGCCCGCAGCACCCGAACGCTCAGGGTGGAACTGCACGCCAAAGAAGTTATCTTTTTCCAGCGCGGCGGTGAAGGCTTCGCCATAGTTGGCTTGTGCAATCGTGTTTTCGCAGACCGGCATGGCATAGCTGTGAACGAAATAGAAATAGGCTCCGTCATCGATATCGCGGAACAAACGATGCCCGGCCTTCGGAATGACCTGGTTCCAGCCCATATGCGGTAGCGGTAAGCCGTGGTCAACCATCTTTTTCACTGGCGTGTCGACAATCCCCAACGTGGGGATGCCACCGTTTTCGTCGCTGTTTGTGCCCAGCAACTGCATGCCGAGGCAAATACCGAGCACGGGTTGGGTACAGGCCTTGATCAACGCAATCAGGTTGCGCTCTTCCAATTGATTCATCGCCGCCTGCGCGGTGCCAACACCTGGCAGAAACAGCTTGTCCGCTTGCAGGACAATCTCGGCCTCACGGCTTACAACGGGCGTATACCCCAACCGCTGCACGGCGTAGGTCACCGAAGAGAGGTTAGCGCAGCCAGTATCAAGAATGACGACCTTCATCAGAGCACTCCTTTCGAGCTCGGCAGCGTGTCACCCTCGACGCGAATGGCCTGACGCAGCGTGCGTCCGAAGACTTTGAACAGGCTTTCCACACGGTGATGATCGTTGCGTCCTTTGGTTTTCAGGTGCAGCGTACAGGCCATGGAGTAAGACAGTGAACGGAAGAAGTGTTCGACCATTTCCGTACTCAGATCGCCGACGCGCTGGTAGCTGAACTCCGCTTTGTATTCCAGATGCGGACGGCCTGAAATATCCAGCGCACAGCGTGCCAGACACTCATCCATCGGTAGGACGAAGCCAAAACGGCCAATGCCGCGTTTGTCGCCCAGCGCTTTGTTCAGGGCTTCGCCCAGTGCCAGACCGGTATCTTCCACCGTGTGGTGATCGTCAATGTACAGGTCGCCTTTCACTTCAATGTTCATGCGGAACCCTCCGTGGGTGGCGATTTGATCCAGCATATGATCGAAGAAGCCGACGCCGGTGTTGATCTTGCTGCCGCCTTCCTGATCCAGCCAGACGTTCACGTCAATTGCGGTTTCACGCGTGACGCGGTTGACATGTGCGTGGCGGTTACGCTTGGTTAACTGGTTGGTAATCGCTTGCCAATTCAGTGCACCGCGTTGGTAGAGGAGGCCGGTTATGCCCATATTTTGTGCCAGTTGGATATCGGTCTGGCGATCGCCGATGACGTAGCTATTCGCCACATCCATCAGGCCATTATTCAAATAGGCAGTGACCAGTTCAGTCTTGGGCTTGCGGCAGGTGCAGTTATCCGCCGGCAGATGCGGGCAAATCAACACGTGCTCAAACTGGATGCCCTGCGATGTCAGAATCTGCATCATCAGGTTGTGCGGTGGATCGAAGGTTTCCTGCGGAAAGCTCTCGGTTCCCAGACCATCCTGATTAGTGATCATCACCAGCGTATAGCCCGCTTTTTGCAGTGCCAGCAGCGAGGGAATGACATCTGGTTCCAGCGCCAGTTTATCCAGACGGTCAACCTGGAAATCCTCAGGCGGTTCAGCAATCAATGTTCCGTCACGGTCGATAAAGAGGTATTTCTGGCCCACGTGAGCTCCTTAAAATTAAGCGTTGATGCTCGGCAATGATTGTAATGCAGCAACAACGCGTTCACATTCGTAGCGGTTGCCGATAGTAATGCGCAAACAGCCTGCGAGGCTCGGTTGCTTATTTTGGTCACGCAGAATAATGCCCTGATCCCACAGCGTTTTAAATACAGAAGGCGAAGCGGTAAAGCGCACCAGCAAATAGTTGCTCTCGCTGGGGAAGATTTCTTCAATGCAGGGAATGTCTTTTAAGGCATCGCTCAGCCAGCGGCGAGCGGAGGTAATTTCCTCAACATTCGCCTTCATTTTTGCGATCCCTTCGTGACTCAGCGCCTGCGCGGCGATATCTGCCACCGGAGTGGACAGCGGATAAGGGGCAATCACCTTCAGCAGAAGCTGAATCACTTCAGGGTTCGCCAGCGTGAAGCCACAGCGCAGCCCCGCGAGTGAAAAGGCTTTTGACAGGGTACGCAGAATCACCAAATGAGGAAACTCGCTTAGCCAGACTGCGGTGGACGCCTGCGGACAGAATTCGATGTAGGCCTCATCGATAACGACCAGCGCTTTGCCCTGTGCCAGCGTGAGCAACTGGCGTAAATCCTCCCGTGCAATCAGGTTGCCGGTTGGGTTATTTGGGCTGCATACGTAAATGACTTTGGTGCCGTCTAACTGTGCTTCAATCGCATCGAGATCCAACTGCCAGTCTGCTTTACTGGCTACGGTGCGACGTTCGACGCCAAACGTCTCAGCGCTGACGGCGTACATGCCGTAGGTTGGCGGACAGAACAGGATGGCATCTTTCCCCGGTTCGCAGAACGCGCGGATCAGCAGCTCGATACCTTCGTCGGCACCGCGGCTGACCAGAACCTGCTCCGGCGTTACGCCAGCATATTCAGCGTAACGGCTGATCACCGCGACTGGCTGACATTCCGGGTAGCGGTTTAGCGTTTGCAGCGTTAATTGAAATTCTGGTGCTTCAGGATATTCATTGGCATTCAACCAGACATCGCCGTTACCGCCCAGACGACGGGCAGATTGGTAGGGGGTCAACGCACGGACGTTCGCACGTGCCAGTTCTTCAATGTTGCTCATGCTTGCTCCTTCAGTGCTGCAACACGCAGGGTAACGGCGTTTTTGTGGGCAGTCAGCTGTTCGGCCTGTGCCAATATTTCTATGGTCGGCGCCAGTTGCAGTAACCCCTGCGGCGTGAGCTGCTGTACGGTCATGCGTTTCTGGAAATCGGCCAGTCCCAGGCTTGAATAGGTCGAGGTATAGCCATAGGTCGGCAGAACGTGGTTGGTGCCGGAGGCGTAGTCGCCAGCGGATTCCGGTGACCAGTCGCCAAGGAAAACTGAACCCGCGCTGGTGATGCTATCAACCAGTGACTCTGCGTCGCGCGTCTGGATGATCAAGTGCTCTGGACCATATTGATTGCTGATTTCAATGCACTGTGCCAAATCACGCGCAACGATGACGCGACTGCTGGCAAGCGCCTGACGTGCGATATCTGCACGGGACAGTTGCGTGAGTTGCTCTTCAACGGCATCGGCTACGGCTTTGGCCATTGCTGCGTCCGGTGTAAGCAGGATGACCTGTGAATCCGGACCGTGCTCTGCCTGTGATAACAGGTCGGAAGCGACAAACGCGGGCGTCGCGCCGCTGTCTGCGATCACCAGAACTTCGGATGGCCCAGCGGGCATATCAATAGCCGCGCCATCGAGCTGCTGGCTAACCTGACGCTTGGCTTCCGTCACATAGGCGTTGCCGGGGCCAAAAATCTTATCCACTTTCGGCACGCTCTCGGTGCCAAATGCCATCGCAGCAATCGCTTGCGCGCCGCCGAGCTGAAAGACTTCTTTAATGCCGCACAGCTGTGCAGCATACAGAATTTCATCGGCAATCGGCGGCGGTGAACACAGCACGACACGACCACAGCCAGCGATGCGCGAAGGTGTTCCCAACATCAGCACGGTCGACGGCAGCGGGGCAGAGCCGCCAGGAATATACAGACCGACGGTTGCGATAGGACGAGTGAGCTGCTGGCAACGCACGCCTGGCTGCGTTTCGATATCGACAATCGGCAGTTTTTGCGCGTTGTGGAATGTCTCGATATTACGCACGGCGATCGCCATCGCCTGTTTGACGTCATCGCCCAGACGAGCGGAGGCAGCGGCGATCTCAGCCTCGGTGATGCGAATCGCATTCACCTGAACCTTATCGAACTGTGCACTGTAGTCACGTAACGCGCTATCACCACGGCTTTTCACGTTTGCCAAAATATCGCTCACGATAGCGGTAATGCGGTCTGACGCAGAAATTGCCGGACGAGTGAGTAACTGACGCTGCTCTTCTGCTGAACAGCGCTGCCAGTCAACGAGCGTGCTGAAGCTGCCAGTGCTGTTGGTGTTATCAGCCATCGTCATCACTCCATCATTTTTTCAATAGGCAGGACCAGAATAGAGCTGGCACCCAACGATTTCAGCTTTTCCATCGTTTCCCAGAACAGCGTTTCGCTGCTGACCATGTGCATGGCAACACGACGTTGATCGCCGGCCAGTGGCAGAATGGTCGGGCGCTCGGCACCAGGCAACAGGGCAATGATTTCGTCCAGACGTTCGCTAGGCGCGTGCAGCATGATGTATTTCGATTCACGCGCCTGAATCACGCCTTGCATACGGGTCAGCAGTTTATCGATTAGCTGCTGTTTCTCTTCTGGCATCTCGCCGTCGCGCTGAATCAGGCAGGCTTTAGAACGGTAAATCACTTCGACTTCGCGCAGGCCGTTGGCTTCCAGCGTGGCACCGGTTGATACCAAATCGCAGATGGCATCGGCCAAGCCGGCGCGCGGAGCCACTTCGACGGAACCGTTGAGCAGACAGGATTTGAAATTGACAGATTGTCTGTCGAGATATTGTTTGAGCAGGTGAGGATAAGAGGTGGCGATACGTTTGTTGTGCAGACATTCAGGACCAGTATAGGCTTCATCCAGCGGCATCGCCAGCGACAGGCGGCAGCCGCCGAAATCCAGACGGCGCAGCGTGAAGTAACGCGGATCTTCGCCCTGTGCACGACGGTTTAACAGCTCTTCTTCCAGCACGTTTTCGCCGATAATGCCCAGGTCGACCACACCATCCATGACCAGACCGGGGATATCGTCATCGCGTACGCGCAGGATATCAATCGGCATATTTTCTGCAAACGCAATCAGACGCTGTTGCTGTAAGTTGATTTTGATCCCGCAGCGCGCCAGCAGTTCGCGTGAATCGTCGCTCAGGCGGCCTGACTTCTGCATTGCTATCCGTAAACGTGTTTTATCCAGCATGGAAACCTCATTAACCTGTCAAATTTAAATTTTTGGAAATAGATCGAGCATAAAAAAACGTCGGGAACGTCTTTTAACGTTGCATAGCAACGGCCTGCAAGGTGCGCTCAAGGATGGCGCGCATAAAAAAACCCTCGGAAGATGATCTTCCGAGGGCTCTCTTTGTGTTCTGCGCCACTGGAAGATCTTAACGTCTTCCAGCACCAACTGCCCGAAAGACTAATCAGGATGATGGTGATGATGGTGGTTAAACAGAACGCGTGTCATACAGTGTCTCTTTGTTGTGTCAGTATTTATTAAATGAATAATGATTTCTGTCGAATAACCTAAACCATGTTCGGGTTGTTGTGCAACATTTTTTTAGCAGATGTGGGAAAGTTCGTTTTGGTTACGTGATGCGTCTGCCTAATTGCACGAGATATCGGCCTGGATAGACAGAAAGCGTTGCTGAAATCGGACAGGCTCTGTAGCGATGGGCATGAAAGCCGTTTACTCTGTAGGCGGTGCGTGATGTTAATTAACAGGCTCCTTGCAGGGGAGAACGGCTGATGAAAAAAGTATCGATTGTGGGATTGGGCTGGCTGGGTATGCCGCTAGCTCTGGCGCTGAATGGGCACGGCTACCACGTGACAGGGACGAAAACTACTCAGGATGGCGTGGAAGCCGCGCGAATGAGCGGCATTGAGTGCTATCAACTGGCGCTGACGCCTGAACTGGAATGCGACGCAGACGAGCTTAGCGCATTACTACAGGTTGACGTGTTGATCGTGACCTTGCCCGCTAGCCGAACGGCGGAAGGGGGCGAAGGGTATGCGCAAGCGGTACAGCAATTGGTAAATATGGCGCGTGTGTTTCATGTTCCGCGTATTATCTTCACCAGTTCAACCTCGGTTTATGGCGATAGCAGCGGCACGGCAAAAGAACACTCGCCGCTACAGCCGACGACGGTAGCAGGGAAAACGCTGGTGTCCCTCGAACAGTGGTTGCAGCATCTACCTGATACTTCGGTGGATATCTTGCGTCTTGCGGGGCTGGTCGGCGGTGAACGCCATCCCGGACGTTTCCTTGCGGGCAAAACCAATCTGCCGCGCGGTAACCATGGTGTGAATCTGGTGCATCAGGAAGATGTGCTGGCAGCGATCCTGCTGCTGCTTAAGCTTCCGAACGGTGGGCATATCTATAACCTGTGTGCGCCAGAACATCCTGCCAGACAGGATTTTTACCCTGAACAGGCGCGTAGATTGCACCTGTCTCTGCCGCAGTTTGCGCCCATAACCGACAGCGCTCAGGGGAAAATTGTTGATGGGCAGCGTATCTGCCATGAACTCGGGTTTGAGTATCAGTACCCTAATCCCTCAACAATGCCGTTGAACGAGGGCTTGTCGCGCTAACCACAATGCGTGCTGGTTTGTGTTGATACCCCGATTTTTTTTGAGGCCACTATAGATTTTCTGATAAACCCGGATGTGTGTGACGCATCCGGGCTTGAGGCCTTAAAATGACGTCCAGTCGCTTTCTGACGACGCGGATTTTTTGTCTGCCGTTGACACCCGTTTTGGCAACGCGTGGCGTGGCGTAGAGGATGACGCAAGTGAAGCGGATCGGATGTCGGATTGAGACACGCGGAAGTGTTCGAGCAACTTCTCTAGCAGTACCGCCTGCTCTTCCAGCGAATTGGCGGCAATGGACGATTCCATCACCAGCGACGCGTTCTGCTGCGTGGTGGTATCCAACTCGCCGATCGCCTGCGCGATTTGCCCAATACCTCGGCTCTGTTCCTCAGAAGCAGAGGAAATTTCCCCCATGATGTCGTTCACGCGGGAAACGGAATCGACGATTTGTTCCATCGTATCTCCGGCAACGGCCACAAGATGGCTACCCGCATTGGTGCGTTCGACCGATTCTGAAATCAACGCTGCGATGTCTTTGGCTGCCTGCGCACTGCGTTGTGCCAAATTGCGGACTTCGCCAGCCACCACGGCAAAACCGCGCCCTTGTTCACCGGCGCGTGCAGCTTCTACCGCGGCGTTCAGCGCCAGAATGTTAGTCTGGAAGGCAATACTGTTGATGACGCTGGTGATGTCAGCGATTTTTTTGGAGCTGGCCGCGATATTGTCCATGGTCGTCACCACCTGTTTCACGACCTCACCGCCTTTCAGCGCATTCTTGGAGGCATCGGCAGCGATTTGGCTAGCATGCTTGGCGTTGTCGGCGTTGTTTTTCACCGTTGACGTCAGTTCTTCCATGCTAGCCGCGGTTTCAACTACGGCGGCCGACTGCTGCTCGGTACGTGAAGACAGATCGCTATTGCCTGTGGCAATTTTGCTTGCCGACTGGCTGACGCTACCGACGCTGTCCCGCACTTCGGAGATAACGTGGCGCAGTTGTTCATTCATCGTCCCCATTGCGTGGGTAAGCCGCCCCAGTTCATCGTGGCGATCGGTCTGAATCGAGGTGGTGAGATCGCCACTGGCAATACGTTCCGCCAGCGACAGGTTATGGATGATGGGGCGGGTAATAATCCGGGTGATGTAGATCGAAATAATGATACCGATGATGACGGCGATGAGACCGATAATCATGGTAATGGTTGCGGAGTTATAGGCCAGTTCATCGTTTTTCGCTTTGATAATGGCCGTCAGCGCGTTGATGTCTGCGCTGCTTTTCGTTCCTGCTCTCATGACCAAATACTCTGCTTTTTTCACGTCATCGAAAGCGGTGTAATAGTCTGCGTTAATCTGTTGATATTGTTTGATGTAATTGCGTAATGCGTCAGCCTGACCTTTCAGATCGGCAGGTAAAATCGGTAAGGCCTGATAGGCTGATTCCGTTTCCGCATAACGGTTATTCAGTGCAGTGACGGTTTTCTCATCTTTTGTTATTTGCAGCTCATAACTCAGCTTTTGCACTTCACTTAACAAGAAAGCGAGTCTGCTAATCGCGTAATAGGCATCATTATCGGGGAATGAACTGGTGCTATGAATGGTCTGTGCAACAGGTTCCAGCGTGGCTTGTGCATGGAGTTGATTTATTTTTCCCTGAATAGCAACCGCTTTTTGTGTTGCAACAGACATTGCGGATACCGATGTCTGAAAGCCTTCTAAGTTTTCTTTTAAGCTGTTGATGTGGCCTAACTCATCGGTGCTCCAGGCCAGCGTTTTTGCACTGTCTGTTAAGTCTGTCGCGCTTTTAACGAATTTCGCCAGAATATCTTTTGTCTTTTCATCAGGGGCATAGAAATATTTAACACGATTTATTTTTGCCTGAAACACCTCAATATTGATGCTGTAAATAAGATTGGTTTTCTCATAGATATCTTTGATGTCTTTAAATCTTTTTGTACTAAGCGATGAGGCAACAATAACGAGTAATAAAATAATGCCAAATCCCGCATACAGTTTATGTGCGATTTTTGTGTTACGGATTCGACTGGCAAGATTCTGCATTATAACTCTCCATGTAGGACGATTTATTAGTAATAATGATCACGGTTTTATTGCTAACGATTATTTCACGGTTAATAACGACGTCATTTTTCACGACGGTTTCATTTCTAGCTACTATGAGTTATCGGGCTTTCTTATCGCGATGTTAGTGCCAGAGTAGGGGATAATAACATTTTGTGATGGATATCAAGGCGGGCTGTGCAAATGCACAGTGTTTTATGGGGATACATCCAAAACAACGTAGCTTACTGATTATTTAACGATTTATTGATCATTGAATTCAGCCCTGACGTCATATCAGGGCTGAAGGATCTAACGTTAGAACGTTGTCCAGCCTGAATCCTGCGACTGTTTTGATGCAGGTGGCAGGCGTTTCTGCTGTGGCGGCAAACCGGAGAGATTGGCTTTGGGTTTGCGCCCCTCGTGATCGGACAGGCGGAAGTTCGCTACCATGCTTTCCAGTATCGCAGACTGTTCTTCCAGCGAGTTAGCGGAGATTGAGGATTCCATTACCAGTGCCGCATTCTGCTGCGTGGTGGTATCTAGTTCGCTGATGGCGCGAGAAATTTGCTCAATACCACGGCTTTGCTCATCGGAGGCAGAGGCAATTTCCCCCATGATGTCGTTAACCCGCGAGACAGAAGAGACAATCTGATCCATCGCCGTTCCCGCATTGGCTACCAACTGAGTGCCCACATTAATACGCGACACCGATTCAGATATCAGGCTGGCGATTTCTTTTGCCGCTTGCGATGTGCGTTGAGAAAGCGTCCGCACCTCGCTGGCAACTACGGCAAACCCGCGACCTTGTTCACCGGCTCGTGCTGCCTCTACGGCGGCGTTAAGCGCCAGAATATTGGTCTGGAAAGCAATGCTGTTGATAACGGCGGTGATGTCGGCAATCTTTCGTGAGCTGTCTGAAATCCCTGACATCGTATCCACCACATCCCGAACCACTTCGCCGCCTTTGTGCGCATTTTGCGAGGCTTCAGTACTGATTTGGCTCGCTTGTTTGGCGTTTTCGGCGTTGTTTTTCACGGTCGACGTCAGTTCTTCCATGCTGGCGGCAGTTTCTACCACAGCGGCAGACTGCTGCTCGGTGCGCGAGGAGAGGTCGCTGTTACCCGCGGCAATCTTGGCCGCAGAGGTGGACACGCTGTCCACGCTGTCACGCACATCGCTGATCATATGGCGCAGCTTCTCGTTCATTCTTCCCATGGCGGATGTTAGCTGACCCAATTCATCATCGCGGTCAGCCACGATCGTTGACGTCAGATCGCCTGCGGCGATTTTTTCCGCCAGAGAAAGGTTGTGAATCACGGGGCGGGTGATTTGGCGGGTAATCAGCAGCGAAATGATAATGCCGATCACGACGGCGATGAGGCCAATGATCATCGTGATGGTAGCGGAACCGTATGCCAGTGCATCATTCTTCTCTTTGACGATAGCGATAAGCGCTTTAATAGAGGCGCTGCTTTTATCCCCGCCGACCTTCACGCCGTCTTCGGCTTTTTTCAGATTGTTGACGCTCTGGAAGTAGTCAGCGTTGAGCTTTTTATAGCTGGTGACATAGCTTCGCAGGCCCTCTGCGGCGACCTGCTGTTCAGGCGTCAGTGCCGCAGTGGCGGCCTGGTAGTTGCTGTCAAAACGACCAAAAGCCTCATCGAGCTTCTTCGCGGCATCGGCATTTTGCTTAAGCTGCAACTCATAGGATAACTGCTTGAGTTCTGAAACCTGCGTTGCCAAATCTTCAGCCTGATATTGCGTTACGCTATCAGAAGGCTGCTGGCGCAGTTTGGCGTAAAAATCCGCGGTAATGTTTTGCCCGTTGGCGGCGCTGATTTTGTCGCGATTTTCTACCACGCGCTGCGTGGATTTCCCCATCTCGGTGATTGCGTTCTGGAATTCGGTCAGATTCTGGCCGAGATCGTTGACGAGGGGAGCGCCTTCCGGACTCCATGAGAGCGTTTTCGCTTCAGTGGTTAACTCTGAAGCATGTTTAACGAAGCCCGCCATAGTTTCACGTGACTTCTCTTCATACGAGTAAAAATACTTCAGGCGATTTATTTTGGCCTGAAAGACTTCGATGTTGATGTTGTAAATAAGATTGGTTTTTTCATAGATATCACGAATTTCTCTGAAGCGACCTGCGCTCAGTAGCGATGCAATGATGACCAGTAGCAAGATCACCCCAAACCCAAGATACAATTTTTGGGATATTTTAAGATTTCTGATTTTTTTGGCTAAGAACATGACGTCTCTCCGGGGATGAATTACTGGTGTCGGGTAACGAATTAATAGCGTATATGACCCATAATGCTTATCGGATTTATAGTGGTTTTTTTTAGTGTGAGTAAAGAAACGAATAATAATTTGTGAGGCTTCTCTCGTATTGTTGGACAACTGCACTGCAACCGCTGGTCGAATTACCAATCTGCGTTACGGTAACCGCTGTAGAGATAAATACAGGGAACTATGATTATTTTTAAAAGCTTGAGAAGAAACGGGATAATTTAGAATTTTTTTGAAATATAAGCAGGGTAAAAATAACGAATGGTTAAGTTTGGAATTAATATAGGTAAGGTGCGCTGAGTAGTGCATGACGTTATTACGTTAGCGGATTTTCATCTCAATTTTTTATCGTACATTGTTGTCTGGCTGTGCTGAAAGCCCTATGACGGCTAATCTCACCGTCATAGGATAGGGGGGGATCTAGTGGGTGCTTTTTGTGCGATACAGCCGACGTGGGTGACCAATCTTGCCGTAACGCATTTCGATATCGAGGAAATGATTTTCAACGCAGAACTCCAGATAGCGGCGCGCCGTCGTTTTACTGAGTCCGGTTTTTTCGACGATATCATCGACAGAATAGAGTGTATCGCCGCCATCGTTGGCAAAAATCTGCTTGATCAGCCCCAGCGTGTTCTCTTCAATGCCTTTCGCTGATGAGGAGGAAACTGCGCCTGACGATTGCAACTGATAGAGAATATCTACGTTCTGCTGATCGACAATTTTGTAAGTGTGCTGAGTTTTCACGAATTGAATAAATCGTTCCAGCGAAGAGCGCAGCCGTGGGTAGGAGAGCGGTTTGATAATGTAGTCAAAGGCCCCGCAGCGAATCGCCTGAGCGCAGGTATTCATATCGCTGGCGGCGGTAATGAAGATGACGGAACAGTTCATTCCTTTGAGCAGTTGGCTTTCAATCAGCGAAACCCCTTCGCCGTCAGGTAAATAGTTATCCAGCAGGATCAGGCGCGGCCTGTGCTGCTGAAGGAGCTTTTTGGCTTCAAAAAGTGTAGCGGCAATCCCGACGACACGCAGATTGAAATGTTTTTCAATAAATTCAGCATGAATATTTGCCAGCTTACTTTCATCTTCAACGATTAAGACATCGAAATGTTCAGTGTGCTGCATGGTGTGAATCCCTGTTAGTCTCTGAATTATAAATAAAATAGTGTGTCCGTTATACCTCAAGCGGCCTGTGCGTTGTTCACTACGCGCCGCTCAAATTATTGGGGGGACATCGGAATAAATAGGGAAAATATGCTGCCATTCGGCTGGTTGGCCGAGACTTCGATCATTCCCTGAGCCTGATTGACGTAGCTGGCAACCAGATGCAGCCCCAGCCCGTGATCGCCCTGCGTTTTACTGGTCACGCCGATTTCAAACAGGTTATCGGCAATGGCCGGATCGATACCCGTCCCTTGATCGGCGACTTCAATGACCAATTCTTGTTCGCTGTCATAGATATACACCTCGACAGGATAATGTGGTGCGGTGGTGGCTAATGTGGCTTCCATCGCGTTGTCCAGCAAATTACCAATGATGGACATCAGTTCCGTTTCGCTCAGCGCCGGTGGAATATGGGTAAGTTGGCAGCGTGGATCGAAAACAATCTCAATGCCTTTTTCCCGTGCCGTCGCGTATTTGCCCAGCAGCAGCCCGCACAGCGCGGGTGAACAGAAGCGGCGCGACACAAAATCCAGCACCACCTGCGCGCTTTCGGACTGCGCTTCAATATATTTGATGGCTTCGTCATAGCGTTTTAGGTGTAGCAGCCCGGCCAGCGTCGCCGTCCAGTTCAACTGTTCATGGCGCAAAATGCGCAGACTATTCGCGTAACGTTTTACCTGACTGAGCTGCATGCTAAGTGTGTGGATATCGTTTTTACTGCGGAAGCTGATGACCCAGCCCTGAAGCTCATCCTCCAGCATGATCCGCACTCGGCTGGCAATCACGGTGGCGTGGTTAAAACGGCAGATTTCATCGTGGGTGTCGCTGTTCCACATAGCCTCGCCGGAGAAAAAGGGCACAGGCTTAATGACGGTATCAATCGGCTTGCCGCGCAACAGATAGGACGGTTCGTTCAGCCCGAGGATTTCTTTGGCCGCATGGTTAATGGCGGCAACACGGTGCTGCTTATCGATGGCGATCACCCCTTCGTAGATCGATTCGAGCAGCGCCTTCTGCTGCCTGACCAACATACGAATCTCAAGCGGTTCGAGACCAAACATTTGTTTCTTTAGATTACGCGAGAACCACCAGGAAAAGAGAAACAGCGCGACAAACATCGCCAGAATCGCCAGCAGAATATGCGCCAGCTTACTGAATGTCAGGTTATCGATGTGGGTTTTCAAATAACCGACGGAAACAATACCAATGACCTGACCGTCAGCCACGATTGGCGCCTTGCTGCGTAGTGATACGCCTATGCTGCCGTGGCGCACGGTGATCACGCTTTTTCCCGCTAATACGTCGAAGTTATCGCCGCCCACCATCTGCGTGCCTACGAGCTTGTCACTTTCCGCGTATTCAGAATGAAACAGATGACGCGCCTGATTATCCCCGATCACAATATAGCTGGCATCGCTGCGCTGCTTTAACTGTTGAACGAGTGCATCTATCTGTTTGATATCTTTATTCTTCACTGATTCAACCAAGGAGGGAATGATGGCGATTTCTCTGGCCTGTACCTGCGCGCGCGTACCCAGCTCTGAATACAGCTGCTTGTCAATATCGTGATAATAATAAATGCCCGTCATCAGAAGTAACGAAGAGAAGAAGACGATCAAATAGATAAATAATTTGATATGAAAGGAAAGTCTCACTCTCATGATGTGCGGTAGCCTGCCAGTGAACGAAAAATAGCTGGTAAATTTATCACGAATGGTAATAAGAATGGGCTGAGAGGAAAAAACTTGTGAGCAATAACACGTTTAAATATGTTGTTATCAATATGAAGGTAGTAATAAATAGATAAAATTAAACGACTCTGTTTTGTTTAATAAACAACTTAATTACTTTTTACCAACATAGTCATTTTTAGGAAATAAAAACCATAAACTCCATAGAAACCGTAAAATTTATTCTGAACGTAAAATCATCTAATCGACTGTGTAATAAACGATTTTCTAATATAAACCATAAAAACCATAAACGCCTTTAAAACTCGTTTTTTAATTTGAAGAGAATCACATAATAATATGTTCCCGCCCCCTATGATGCGCGGACAAAATAAAACGGGGACAGAGTTATGAGCACGACTGATGATTCATATATTGTGGTAAATAATGAGGCGGCTGGGAAGGCCTCATTAAAGGAAAAATGGTGGCATGTTCTGGATACCTATAAAGTAGGTATTATTCCTGTGCCGCTCTTTGTGCTGGCGGGGGTATTAATCGGCATCGACTGCCTGAGTGGCAAGTTGCCGAGCGACATCGTCGTGATGGTCGCTACGCTGGCATTCTTCGGGTTCGCCTGTGGTGAATTTGGTAAACGTCTGCCGATTATCGGCAAGATGGGGGCGGCGGCAATCTGTGCGACCTTTATCCCCTCGGCGATGGTGCATTACGGCCTGCTGCCGGACGTTGTCGTTGAATCCACGACCAAATTCTATAAAAGTACCAACATCCTGTATCTCTACATCTGCTGCATTATTGTCGGCAGCATCATGAGTATGAATCGGCAGACGCTGATTCAGGGCTTCCTGCGTATTTTCTTCCCTATGCTGTGCGGTGAAGTTGCTGGGATGCTGGTGGGCATGGGTGTAGGTATGGCGCTCGGTCTGGATCCATTCCAAATCTTCTTCTTCCTGATTCTGCCGATTATGGCGGGCGGGGTGGGTGAAGGCGCTATCCCGCTGTCTATCGGCTATGCCACGATTCTGCATATGGATCAGGGCGTTGCGCTGGGGCGCGTTTTGCCTATCGTCATGTTGGGTAGCCTGACCGCGATCATTCTTGCTGGTGTGCTGAATCAGTTGGGTAAACGCTTTCCACACCTGACCGGTGAAGGCGAACTGATGCCAAATAAAGATAATAGTCTGGGTAGCGGCGCAAGCAGCACTCCGGTTTCAGCCTTTAGCGGCAAAGCCGATGTCACGACGATAGCGTCTGGCGCGCTGCTGGCAATCCTGCTGTACATGGTGGGTATGCTTGGTCACAAAGTCATCGGCCTGCCTGCACCGGTTGGCATGCTGTTCGCGGCGGTGCTGGTGAAGCTGGCTCACGGTGTTTCACCGAAAATGCTGGAAGGTTCTCAGGTCGTTTACAAATTCTTCCAGACCTCTGTGACGTATCCGATTCTGTTTGCCGTTGGCGTGGCGATTACGCCATGGCAGGAACTGGTGAACGCGTTTACGATTCAAAACCTGCTGGTGATTATTTCTACCGTGGTGACGTTAGTCGCGACCGGCTTCTTTGTGGGTAGAAAAATCGGTATGCACCCGATTGATGTTGCCATTATTTCCTGCTGCCAGAGCGGACAGGGCGGTACCGGTGACGTCGCGATTCTGACGGCAGGTAACCGTATGGTGCTGATGCCATTCGCGCAGATTGCTACGCGTATCGGCGGTGCGATTAACGTTTCGATTTCACTGCTCGTGCTCGCCAACTTTTTAGTCTGATGTCATTCAGAAAATAAAAAGTCGCTGAGTTAAATAAGTATTACGTTGAAGAATGAGCTGAGTTAACAGAATAAAAACCGCCACTGCGCGTGGGTTTATTTTGCATAGGAAATATTATGAAACTTGCAAGCTATCGTTATAACGGTAAGGACAGTTACGGCATTTATACGCCAACGGGGTTAATCGATCTCGGCGGTAAAATTGGTCACCGTTACCCCGATCTGAAAACACTGCTGGCACAGAATGCGTTACACGTGGCACAGGAATTCAGTATGAGTACGCCGGATATTCCGGTTGCGGATGTGACGTTCTTACCGGTTATTACCGCTCCAGGGAAAATACTGTGCGTGGGGATGAATTACGCCGCTAAACGTCATGAATTTAATGAAGAAAATCCTGCACCAACATTATTTGTGCGCTTTGCGGATTCACAAACTGGACATGCGACGCCGGTGATCAAACCGCATTATTCCAGCGAGTTTGATTATGAAGGCGAGCTGGCGGTCGTTATCGGTAAAGGCGGACAGAATATTGCTCAGGATGTCGCGCTCTCTCATGTCGCAGGCTACAGCTGCTACATGGATGGTTCTGCGCGTGACTGGCAGCACAGCTGGTTTACCGCTGGCAAAAACTGGCAGAAAACGGGTGCGTTTGGCCCTTATCTGACCACTACGGATGAAATTCCCGATCCGCATGTGCTGGCGATCCGCACGTATCTGAATGGCCGCATGGTACAGGACGACAATACCAGCAGCATGATCCACAAAGTGGCGGAATTGATTGAATACATCAGCACCTTTACCGAGCTGAGTGCCGGCGACGTGATCATTACCGGTTCACCGGGCGGCGTGGGTAAAAAACGCAATCCGCCGCTGTTTATGAAAGCGGGCGATTGTATTGAAGTTGAAATCGAAAACATTGGCCATTTGCGTAACACGATCGTGGATGCGGCCGTGCCGGTGAAATCGGTTCCGGCAGCCGCTGAAGCCGTCGCGCACTGAATAGTCGTGTAAGTAACAGGCTGCCGGCGCTAAACCGGCAGCCTGCAATAGATTGCCTAAATAATTCGAGTTGCAGGAAGAACCGTGATGTATGCCAATGATTCCGTCTTTTTTGACACGCTGGATGTGCGCCTTCGGGAGCAGGAAAGGGACGCAGTGCGCCAGTTCCTTGCATACTGCCAGCTCGGCATGGATGACGATATTGACATCGTTGTGGTTGGCAAACGGAGCGGGCGGCTGATTGCCTGCGCGGGGCTGGCCGCCAACACCATTAAGTGCGTTGCGGTCGATCCTGAATTCAGACACCTCAATCTGGGCGTGCAGGTGGTGAATGAAGTCATACAGCAGGCGGCGCAGCGCGGCCACTTCCACCTGTTTCTCTATACCCGACCGGAAAATGTCGACATCTTTCGCGGATGTGGTTTCTACCCGCTGGCGTGCTATCAGGACAGCGCGGTGCTGATGGAAAACACGCCGATTGGCATCCAGCAGTATTGCCAGTCTTTGGCGGCCTTTGCTCATCCTGAACCGCTCGCGACGCGGACAGATAAAAAAATCGGCGCGATTGTGATGAACGCGAACCCTTTCACGCTGGGCCACCGCTATCTGGCAGAGCATGCGGCGCAGTCGTGTGACTGGCTGCACGTTTTCGTGGTGCGTGAAGATGTGTCCTTTTTTCCATTCAGTGAACGTCTGGAGATGGTACAGCGCGGTGTGGAATCTATCCGCAATGTGACAGTCCATGCTGGTTCGAACTACATGATCTCTAAAGCGACGTTTCCCGGCTACTTCCTGAAGGAAGAGAAGCTGATCACACGCGCCCACGCGGCGCTGGATTTAATCATTTTCAGGAAATATATCGCGCCAGCACTGGGGATTACCCAGCGCTTCGTCGGCACCGAACCCTTTTGCCCGGTGACGTATCAGTACAACCAAGACATGCACTACTGGCTGGAGAAAGACCAGACGGTGTCTTCCCCCGCGTTAAGCGTGGTTGAAATTGAACGCAAACGGCAAACCTCAGGACTGGCAATTTCCGCTTCGGAAGTCAGGAAATTACTCAAGCTTCGGCAGTACAGCCGTATTCAGGACATCGTGCCAGCCTCAACTTTTGCGCATTTACAGCGCTACTACGAACCCGAATACGCGTAATTAAAATTAATCAGGATAAGTCTATGAAGATTGTTAAGGAGTCCTTAGCAGGCACCTTTGAATCCAGCGATTTGCTGGTCAAAGTGGCACCGGCTGACGGGAAACTCACCGTGGTCATCAACAGCGAAGTCATGAAACAGTTCGGCCACCAAATCAACCAGGTTGTGAATGACACGCTAAAAGAACTGGGCGTACAGGAAGGGACGATCATTGTGGATGACAAAGGTGCGCTGGATTGTGTCATCCGTGCTCGCGTGCAAAGCGCAGTACTGCGCGCCGCAGATGGACAGCAGATTGA
The DNA here is from genome assembly GCF_014946775.2 of Pectobacterium quasiaquaticum. Taxonomy (NCBI): domain Bacteria; kingdom Pseudomonadati; phylum Pseudomonadota; class Gammaproteobacteria; order Enterobacterales; family Pectobacteriaceae; genus Pectobacterium; species Pectobacterium quasiaquaticum. Next base: position 1,820,299 of record NZ_CP065177.1, read on the forward strand.
ATGGGAGAAATTGTAATGAATAAGCTTCGCCGCAGTATGTTATTCCTCCCAGGCGCGAACGCCGCCATGCTGTCCAATGCGTTTATCTACAAGCCTGACTCCATCATGTTCGATCTGGAAGATGCGGTTTCCCTGCGTGAGAAAGACACCGCGCGCCTGCTGGTTTTCCATGCGCTCCAGCACCCGATGTACCGTGATATTGAAACCGTGGTACGCATCAACCAGCTCAGTACGCCGTTTGGCCTGCTGGATCTGGAAGCTGCTGTGCGCGGTGGTGCCGATGTGATCCGCCTGCCAAAAACTGACTCCACCGACGATGTCGATGAGCTGGAACATCATCTGGTTCGTATCGAAAAAGCCTGTGGTCGTGAAGTCGGCTCCACGCGCATCATGGCGGCGATTGAGTCAGCGGTGGGCGTGATTAACGCCGTTGCGATTGCCCGTTCTTCCGAGCGCATGATCGGAATTGCGCTGGCGGCGTTCGACTATGTGATGGATATGCAGACGGAACGCGGTGACGGTACGGAACTGTTTTATGCCCGTTGTGCGGTGCTGCACGCGGCTCGCGCTGCCGGTATCGACGCCTTCGATGTGGTCTATCCCAATGTTAATGACGATGCGGGCTTCCTGAAAGAGGTCGATCTGATCCGCAGACTGGGTTTCAACGGTAAATCCCTGATTAACCCGCGCCAGATTGAGCTGTTACACAACGCTTATGCCCCTACGCAGGATGAAGTGGACTATTCCCATCTGGTGATCAAAGCCGCTGAAGAGGGTGAACGTGCCGGCCTGGGCGTGATTTCCCTGAACGGGAAAATGATCGACGGGCCCATTATCGACCACGCCAGAAGAGTATTGGAACGTGCTCAGGCCTCCGGCGTCCGCAAATAGCCATTGCGTGATTACACCGCAATGGCCGCTCTCAGGAATTACAGGATTAGACAATGAGTCATTTTATTGAAGCACTGCAAAAGCAGTACCCGGAAAAACGTCATCTGCAACCCTTCGTCAACGCCAACCACAATACGCCGTGGCTGAATGATGTCGCCCAGAAACATGAGCGCAAACTGTGCGCCGATCTGGAGGAGGCGATTCGTCACAGCGGACTGAAAGACGGGATGACGATCTCTTTCCACCACCATTTCCGCGAAGGCGATAAAGTCATTAATCGGGTGATTGAGACGCTGGCTCGCATGGGTTTTCGCGATCTGACATTGGCATCCAGCTCGCTGATGAGCTGTAACGCGTCGCTGATCGACCACATTAAAGCGGGCGTGATCAGCCGGATTTACACTTCGGGGATGCGTGGCAAGCTGGCCGATGCGATTTCTCATGGATTAATGAAAGAACCGGTACAGATTCATTCTCACGGGGGGCGCGTCCATTTGCTGCAAAGCGGTGAACTGAATATCGATGTCGCTTTCCTCGGGGTACCGTGCAGCGATGAATTTGGCAACGCCAACGGCACCACTGGGAAATCCAGTTGCGGCTCACTGGGCTATGCGATGGTCGATGCGCAGTTTGCTCGAAAAGTAGTGCTGTTGACTGAAGCACTGGTGCCGTTCCCGAACATGCCGGCCAGCATTGTGCAGGATCAGGTGGATTACATCGTTCAGGTGGATGAAGTCGGCGATCCGGCCAAAATTAGCGTAGGCGCGGCGCGCGTCACCAGCAACCCGCGTGAGCTGCTAATTGCCCGTTCCGCGGCAGACGTGATTGAACATGCCGGTTATTTCAAAAATGGTTTCTCGATCCAGACCGGCTCCGGCGCGGCCTCGACGGCCTGTACGCGTTTCCTCGAAGATAAAATGCGCCAGCAGAACATCGTGGCACGCTTCGCCCTCGGCGGCATCACGGGCGGGATTGTCGATCTGCACGAAAAAGGGCTGATCGAAAAGCTGATCGATACCCAGTGTTTCGATGCCAATGCGGCTGCATCGCTGGCAAAGAACCCGAATCATGTCGAGATTTCCACTAACGTTTATGCCAATCCGAGTTCTAAAGCGGCTTGCTGCGATCAACTGGATATGGTGATTCTCAGCGCGCTGGAAATTGACACCGACTTTAATGTCAACGTCATCACCGGCTCCGATGGCGTGATGCGTGGTGCGTCCGGTGGACACTGTGACGTCGCGACGGCAGCGAACCTGACCATCGTTGTTGCGCCGTTGATTCGTAGCCGCATCCCGACCGTGGTGCGTCAGGTGACGACGCGGGTTACACCGGGAGAAAGTATTGACGTACTGGTGACCGATCACGGCATTGCCGTCAACCCCGCGCGACCTGAGGTTGCTGAACGCCTGAAACAGGCGGGGCTGACGGTGATGACGATTGAGGCGCTGTATGAGCGTGCGATTGCGCTGGTGGGTGAACCACGCGCTATCGAGTTTCACGATCGCATCGTCGGCGTTATTCGCTATCGCGATGGCAGCGTAATTGACGTTGTTCGTCAGGTGAAGGAAGCCGACGAATAAGCGGTAAACGCATGAGGGAATCGACGATGACAAATGCTGTTTCCATCTCGCTGGAAACCTTACTCGCGGCGAAGGAACGCCGCGCAGTTCGCCAACAAGAGTGGCTTGCCCGCCACGGTGTGACGTTGGTGTCGCTGACGCTGGTCACGCCAGGGCCGATAAAAGATAGCGAAGGCTATCGGCAGGTGATGGCCGAAGCTATCAAATCGTTTGCCTTGCTGTGTCAGAAGCGGGGATGGACGGTGCTGGAGCAGCAAACACTCTGGCTGGCAACAGGCGCAGAAGGGCTATGGTCGATCACCAAAGATGCGCTGTCCGTGAAGGCTGCGACTATTGCGCTGGAAGATAGCCATGAGCTGGGGCGGCTATGGGATTTCGACATCTTTAGCCCAGAAGACGGATCGATTGGCCGGTCGATGTTGGCGCACAGCGGGCGCACCTGCCTATTGTGCGACCAGATGGCACACGCCTGTAGCCGTTCGCGTCGCCATTCACTGCCTGAGCTGCTTGAGCACATTGAGGAAAAGGTTCATGCCTACTTTACGCCAGCCTGACGGTATCCTGTCGGCCGCAGTATCCCGTTTCGCAATCGGCGATTATCGGGAACGCGGCGCGTTACCCGATATCGACCGACGGGTGGCCAATGCGCTGACGATGGAAGTCATGCTGACGCCGAAGCCCGGACTGGTGGATCGCGCCAATAACGGATCTCACCGCGATATGGATGTTGCGCTGTTTCAGACCAGCATTCAGGCGATCTCTCCCTGGTTCCGGCATTTTACCGAGGCGGGTTATCAACACGCCAGCGTACCGCTAGCGCAACTGCTGTTTCAGGTTCGGCCTATCGGCATCGCCTGTGAACAGGCGATGCTGTCGGCGACGAAAGGCGTGAATACCCATAAAGGTGGGATTTTCGCATTTGGCCTATTGTGTACCGCCGCCGGTTGGCTGGCAGGACGGGGAGAGAGTGTAACGCAGCGCAGTCTATGCGATAGCGTCGCTGCCATGTGTCACGATCTGGTGCGTAATGAGCTAGCGGCATGTTCTGGTGCAGCGACGGCGGGTGAACATCTTTATCAGCGTCATGGACTGACGGGGGCGAGGGGAGAGGCTGCCAGTGGGTTCAATACCGTATGCCAGTACGCGTTGCCCGCCCTGACTCAGGCTATTGCCGCCGGAGAGGATGACGAAACCGCGCTGTTACGGACGCTGCTGGTGTTGATGGCCCACAATCCGGACACCAATGTCGTTTCACGCGGTGGCATGGACGGATTAGCGTTTGTGCAAGATTACGCACGGAGATTGCTGACAGGTCCGCTGGATCGTCAGGCGCTAAGAGAGATGGACGACGCGCTGATTGCCAGAAACCTTAGCCCAGGCGGCAGCGCCGATCTACTGGCCTTAACCTGGCTGCTGTATCATTACCCTGCAGAATAGCAAACGAACAGGTGCGATAAAAGGCGCTGGCAGCGATGCGATTCATTATTTGACTGCGCCTTAACACTTTTCCTCTTGTTCCACTAAATTTATTGAGAAAATTGCCGATATAGTTTTCACTAACTATACCCCTCATACTTCGAGTTGCCTCTGTGCTGGCTGGTTAAATTCATTCTCGACGAATGTGTTCTTTGCTTGCCACCCTCCTGTAACTCGAATTATTTAGGGTATGTATCGTGCTATTTCAGGGACTCCGAGTAATCGTTTTCAATATGCAGCCAGTGCGGTGGCATCGTGTTGGCACACATGGGACTTGAAAGATAACGAAGAGGCGTGCATCAATATAAACCATTGACACATAGTCCATGTAAATAATGGTGGGGATGAAAGCGGTGGATGAAAATTTGAAAGAGCAGTTTGTTAAGCGCAACAAACTGGCCATCTGTGCAACGCTGCGCGAATTAAAGAAGAATGCTACGTCTCTGATGGTTCACCATCCTCATGGACAGTTTATCAGTAAAATTCTTGACGTTGTACCCGACAACAACCTGTTTGTCTTCGATTTAGGCGGCATTGAGCGTGAGAATAACCGCGCGCTGTATGCAGGTGCACTGTCTTTTGTCGCTGAACCCGCAGGGGCAAAAGTCGAATTTAATGCCGAAATTGCAAAAACGGTGGACTACGACGGGCTGCCAGCCTTTAGCGCGCAGATTCCTGAACTGCTTTATCTCATCCAGCGTAGAACCTATTTCCGCATCAATACGCCGCTGTGGCCGCCATTGACGTGCCGTGGCGAACTACCGGATGAGAGCATTTTCCTGTTCACCATCAAAGATCTTTCTCTGGGAGGATTGAGCCTGTATACCGACCGTGATACCACGGGGCTGTTGACCGAAGGCGATATCATTAAGAGCGTGGAGATGGATCTGGCTGACCACGGTTTTTTCTGTGTTGATTTGCAGTTCGTCGGTCAGGCAATGGTGAAGATCGTCGATAACAAAGGTGAAGTGAAGTTGACGCAGCGTTTGAGCTTCAAGTTTCCTTCACTGAACGCATCGCAGGAACGGGATCTTCAGCAGGTGATTTTTGAGTTGGAAAGATTACAAAATGAAAAGAAAAAGCGATTCCAGGAGTGGTAATTTTTAAGCACCACTTTTTATGTGGGCTTCACACATAACAGCAACGTTTTTATAACGAGTATTCGCTTATTTATCCTACTTATTACCCATAAGTCATGCGAAAAGCCGACGTACAGGCTTCTCGAAGAAGGGTGGGGATAAATAAATGGTTTCCAACGTTCTCAGAGCCTTGTCAGATGAGATCGAGTGGTGCAGAATACGCGCCTTGCAAATAACCGACGTCTAATAGCGTCGGTTATTTTTTTACATTTATGCTCGTCAACCTTCAGGTTACAGGGGGATTGGTGTGGTTTCTTACCTTTCTCTGTGGCTCAGGTTTGCTGGGTATAGGGTCTTCAACCAAAGAGGCCGGACAACGATCCGGATAGATAATTTTGTGTGTGCCTGTGAGCACAGTGAGGAAAGGAAAAATGGGGCAATTAACACGTTTCGCACCGGTGCCCGCCGGTTTGTGCTGCAAAGGTATTGGTTATGGCGCGACGCAGTCGCAAGTTATCTCTGGTGCTGTTACAGCCACCTCTTCTCATCGTGATTCAGGCGAGTCCTGTATCCATTCATTTGTTTTCGGTGCGTATGCTCCTGCCGTGATGAACGGAGGTGTGCGTCATGTCGCTTGATTCTCAGCTGCCTAATGCTGGCGCAAAACGTGCTCAGTTAAAAAGAACGCTCACGCTGTGGCCTGTCGTTATGATGGGGCTGGCGTACATGCAGCCGATGACCATTTTTGATACCTTCGGTATCGTGTCTGGCCTGACCGACGGCCATGTGGCAACTGCCTATGCGTTTGCGCTGGTCGCCATTCTGTTCACGGCGCTGAGCTATGGCAAACTGGTAAAACGTTTCCCGTCTGCGGGTTCTGCTTATACCTACGCGCAAAAAGCGATCAGCCCGCACGTCGGGTTTATGGTCGGCTGGTCGTCACTGCTGGACTATCTGTTCATGCCGATGATCAACATCCTGCTGGCGAAAATCTATCTGGAAGCGATCTTCCCCGGTGTACCGTCATGGATTTTTGTGGCGGCGCTGGTCGGCTTGATGACGCTGTTTAACCTGCGTGGTATCAGTCTGGTTGCTAACCTGAACTCCATTATCGTGGTGGTGCAGGTTGCGATCATGGCGGTATTCCTCGGTCTGGTGATTCACGGTGTTTATCTGGGCGAAGGTGCCGGTACGCTGACCAGTACGCGTCCGTTCTGGTCTGAGAACGCCCACGTGGTGCCGATGATCACTGGAGCAACCATTCTCTGCTTCTCGTTCCTCGGTTTTGACGGCATCAGCTCGCTGTCAGAAGAAACGCAGGATGCAGGTCGGGTGATTCCAAAAGCCATCTTCCTGACGGCGCTGATCGGCGGCGTGATCTTTGTTGCCGTGGCGTACTTCCTGCAACTGTATTTCCCGGATATCTCGCGCTTTAAAGAGCCGGATGCGTCTCAGCCGGAAATCATGTTGTATGTTGCGGGTAAATTCTTCCAGTCCGTTATTCTGGTGTTCTCCTGCGTCACCGTACTGGCATCCGGTATGGCGGCACATGCAGGCGTGTCTCGCCTGATGTATGTTATGGGGCGTGATGGCGTATTCCCAGAGCGCTTCTTCGGCTATATCCACCCGAAATGGCGTACGCCGTCTTTGAACGTCTTGCTGGTTGGCGCCATTGCACTGTCTGCGGTGTCGTTCGATCTGGTAACGGCCACTGCGCTGATCAACTTTGGTGCGCTGGTGGCGTTTACGTTCGTGAACCTGTCGGTCATTTCACAGTTCTATATTCGTGAGCGCCGTAACCGTACCGTGAAAGACACCATTAACTTCCTCGTACTGCCCGTGCTGGGCGCGTTGACGGTGGGGGCGCTGTGGGTGAACCTGGAAGCTAGCTCGATGACGCTGGGTCTGGTGTGGGCAACGATTGGATTGCTCTATCTGGCATTTGTGACACGCAGCTTCCGTCAGCCAGTACCGCAATGTAGTGAAGAGCCGGTTTAAATAAACTGACGACACGCCTAAAAGAGAAAAGCGGAGCCACTGTGCTCCGCTTTTTTTATGGCTTTAGGTGGCTATCTTAGCCCACTAGCTCCTGCGCATAGGCGTACAGCGCTTTTAGCTGTGCCATCTTCTCTTTATCGTCTTCGTGCAGTTGATACAGATTACTGAGTTCTGACAGATAGGACTGCAAGCGCTCCGGCGTAAAGACCGCACGCCGATGCTGCAGCCAACGCTGCTGTTCGCTGTCGTCCAGCGTGCCGGGGAAATTGCGAGCGCGATAGCGGAAGAGCAGCGTTTCCAGACGATTATCGGCAAACGTGAGATCCAGCGCGGGCAGGTTCTGCGGAGCGGTCTCCTGAATAATCTTCATCGCCATGCGGTCAGCATCGCCAAAGAAGCCATCATAGAGCCGTAAATCGACATCATCAGAGGCGGCGAAAGCAGGAGCGTCGGCAAACAGTTCCACCACTTTTTCCCTGACGCTCGCGTTGTTGCGCAGCAGCGCCAAATTATCCAGACAGCGTTGACGATCGATACCCAGCCTTTCCGCATCTTCCGGCCGTAAGGTATTGGCTGGTGCTAAGACCGGACATTTATTGATGTGCACCAGCTTGAGTGGAACGGCACTCTGATCCGCCTCCAGCGCGTCCCGGCGGGTGTATAGCCGTTCGCGCAAGGCTGCGCTGTCCAGCTCCAGCAGCGGCGTCATATCACCCGCCAAATCGCACATGATGACCGCATTACGGTTGTCCGGATGCCAGGCGAGTGGAACAACCCAACTGGTATTGCTCCTCGCCGCGCCAAACATGCCAGACACGTGAACGAGCGGCTTCATTTGCGGGATATCAATCAGCGCGGAAATTTTGTTTTTGTTACGTAGCAGGAACAGATATTCAAACAGTTTAGGCTGCGCCTGCTTGAACAGCTTCGCCATAGCGATGGTGGCATAAACGTCGGACATCGCATCATGCGCCTGCTCGTGCGGAATACCGTTGGCTTTCGTCAGATGCTCAAGGCGGAAACTGGGCAGTCCGTCATCGTTTTCCGGCCACACGATACCTTCCGGTCGCAGGGCATAGCAGGCACGTAACGCATCCAGCAAATCCCAGCGGGAATTGCCGTTTTGCCAGCTGTAGGCGTAAGGATCGTAGAAGTTGCGATAGAAAATATTGCGGCTGACTTCATCATCAAAGCGAATGTTGTTGTAGCCCATGATGCAGGTGCCGGGTACGCTGAATGCCTCGTGGATCTGACGGGCGAACTCCGCCTCATTAACGCCTTTTGCCAGCGCGACCTGTGGCGTAATTCCGGTGATCATCACCGCTTCCGGCTCCGGCAGGTAATCATCCGTCGGACGGCAATAAATGACGAGTGGCTCACCGATAATATTGAAGTCCATATCGGTACGGACACCCGCAAACTGCGCGGGGCGATCGCGCGCCGGATGCTTACCGAACGTCTCGTAGTCATGAATGAAAAAAGTGGGTTGTGTTTTCTCGGCCATATATGCAGTTAGCTACGTGTGCGCGCTGAGCCCGAAATCAGGCAAAACAATCTGGAAAACCGCAAGGATACCATTGAATCGACTTTTCTGTGGCGCTTTCCTGATTTGCACCACTTCCCTGACTTACATCAATAGGAGGGTAGACAGAATCGCTAGGCATGACTGTGTCCATTCGGTTACAATTTTCGTTTTAATGCGAATGATAATTAAATTCTTTATTGCCGCGTAGCGTCCGCTGCGGGGTAGCATTCGGCGACAAACAGCGAAATGGAGAACACACTTATGCGGTTAAATGCGGTGCGATTGAATGCAGCGTTTGCAGTGAAGGCGACGTTATTGGCATCTATGTTTGTTCTAACCGGCTGCGATCAGCACGCATCGTCTTCAGAAGGAAGCCACACGGTCAGCATTGAGCATGCGCAGGGCACCACTCAGGTTCCACAGCCGCCGAAGAAAGTGATGGTGTTTGATCCTGCCTCATTGGATACGCTGGACGCGCTGAAGGTCGAAGGAATTGCTGGTGTACCGAAAAGCAGCACGCCACTGCCCGCGTTTTTATCAAAATACAACAGCGATACTTACCTGAACGCCGGGACGCTGTTTGAACCTGCCTATGAAGCGCTCAGCAGCGCGAAGCCCGATCTGATTATTGCCGGTGGACGTACGCGCGACGCCTACGAGAAGCTGAGCGGTATTGCACCGACGATCTCGATGGATGTGGATGAGCACCAGTTTATGACGAGCTTTATCCAGCGCATCGAGCAACTGGGCACCATCTTCGGTAAAGAAGATGACGCGAAGAAACAGATTGATAATTTCAAACATCAGATCGCCCAAACGCGCGCTAAAACAGAAAATGCAGGTAATGCGCTGGTTCTGATGGTCAGCGGCGGCAAAATGTCTGCCTACGGCCCTAAATCGCGTTTCGGCTTCGTGTTTGATGAGCTGGGTTTTAAACCCGCGACTGAGTTCCCTGAGTCTGGGCGTCATGGCAACGTGGTGACCTCAGAATTCTTACTGAGCGTGAACCCAGAATGGCTGTTCATTCTCGATCGTGACAGTGCGATTGGTCGCCCGGGTGGAGAATCAGCCCAGCAGGTGCTGGATAATCCGCTGATTCACAAAACCAACGCCTGGAAAAATAATCGCGTGATCTACCTGGATTCTGCATCGCTGTATATCGCTGGGGGGCTGCAAAGCTATAAAAACCTCGTGAGTACCGTCAGTGACGCGTTAGATAAGCAATAACGGCAGGTTACGGCAGAATCAATGAAGTCTTTTTACTCTTCGCTGGGTCTTGTTTTTCTGGCCTGCATGATCGTTGTCAGCCTGTTTGTTGGGGCAGGGCAACTGAATATGCAGGCTGTGTGGAACGACCCAGAAATGCGCGATATTTTCTTTATCAGCCGCGTTCCCCGCACGCTAGCTTTGCTGCTGGCAGGCAGCGCCATGAGTGTGGCTGGCCTCATCATGCAGTTGCTGACGCAAAACCGTTTTGTTGAACCGTCTCTGGCGGGGACAACACAGTCGGCTAGCTTAGGTTTGCTGGTGGTAATGATCGCCGTGCCCGGTGCGACGATTTTCACCAAGATGGTGGTAGCGAGCCTGTTCGCTTTAGCCGGTACCTTCCTGTTCATGATGCTGCTACAGCGAATTGTGCTGAAATCCGCGCTGGTGGTGCCGCTGGTTGGCATTATGCTGGGTGCGGTTATCAGTTCAATCACCACGTTTGGCGCGATGTATTTTGATCTACTACAGGCGCTTGGCAGTTGGGAATCGGGCGATTTCTCCGGTGTCTTGCAGGGGCGTTACGAGCTGCTCTGGCTGGTTGGTGCGTTAACGCTGGTAGCCTGCTGGATCGCTGACCGCTTCACGGTCGCAGGCATGGGGCGCGAGTTTTCCGTCAATGTCGGCCTTAACTATCGGCAGGTGATGATGATGGGGCTGAGCATTATCGCCATCGTCAGCGGCGTAGTGGTCGTGGTAGTCGGTAGCTTACCGTTTATCGGGCTGATCGTGCCGAATCTGATCAGCATGATGATGGGCGACAATGTGCGCAAAACGATCCCGTGGGTGTGCCTGCTCGGCGGCGGTCTGGTGCTGTGCTGCGATATTATCAGCCGCGTGATTCGCTATCCTTTCGAGATTCCGGTGAGCGTGATTCTTGGCGTCATTGGCGCTGCCGTTTTCCTTCTCTTATTGCTAAGCCAGAAACGCCATGTCAGTCAATGAACATAATACGGTGCTGACCGGAACCGTCAGCGAAAAACGTGCGGGGTTATCGCCGACGCAGCGGTTGATGTGGCTGGCTGTTACGGCTGTCGTGGTGATCGTGCTGTTTATGACCATCAATCTAGGCAGCAACCTGCGCTACATTTTGACGCACCGCGGGCTGATGCTGACGACGATGCTGCTGGTGGCGTTTGCTGCCAGTGCGTCGACGGTGCTGTTCCAAACGGTGACGAATAACCGGGTGCTGACGCCATCAATTATGGGGTTTGAAGCCCTGTTTATCCTGATTCAGACCTCGCTGGTGTTTGTTTTCGGCATTAGCGGTATTCCGGGGCTGGGCATTGAAGGCAAATTCGTTCTTGAGACGCTGCTGCTCATTCTCTTCTCCGCGCTGCTGTACCGCTGGCTGTTTACCGGCAGTCGCAATAACCTGCATCTGGTTTTACTGGTCGGGATTATCTGCGGCACGCTGTTTCGCAGCATGGCGGGCTTAATGCAGCGTCTGCTGACGCCCGGTGAGTTCGCTATTCTACAGGGGCGGATGTTTGCCACCTTTACCCGTACCGTGCCTGAACTGGTGGCGCTGTCGGTTGGCATTACGCTGGTGGTTGCCGTGGTGATCTGGCGTATGCGCTTTCGCTTTGATGTGCTGGCGCTGGGACGTAATAACGCGATTAATCTGGGTATCGACTACAAGCGCAGCGTCACGCTCATTCTGTTGTTGGTTTCCGTGTTGGTCGCCATTTCAACGGCGCTGGTCGGTCCGCTTACCTTCTTAGGTTTTATGGTCGCAAACCTTGCCTATTTAGTGATTGGCTCCAGCCAGCATCGCCTGTTGCTGCCTGCGGCTTTCCTGCTGGGCGTGATTTCATTGGTTGGCGGACAGTTGGTGCTTGAGCATCTGCTGGATATGTCCGGTGCGCTGTCGGTCGTGATCGAATTTGTGGGTGGGTCGCTGTTTATTGTGTTGCTACTGAAAAAGGTTTCCGTGTGATTGAGATCGGCAATGTAACTAAAACGTATAATAACGTTAAGGTATTAAACAATGTCACGGCGACGGTGCCTCGTGGTGGCGTCACGTCGATTATCGGCCCGAATGGGGCAGGGAAGTCGACATTGTTGTCCATCATCAGTCGCCTGCTGGACGCGGATCGCGGACAGGTAAAGGTCAACGGCATGGACGTGATGACCACGCCAAGCGATAAGCTGGCGACGTGTTTATCTGTGTTGCGGCAGGAAAACCAGTTTACCAGCCGCTTAACGGTAGCGGAGCTGGTGGGGTTTGGTCGCTATCCATATACCAAAGGGCGACTGAATGCTGACGATCGTGAACGCATCAGCGCCGCGCTAGCGTTCCTCAACCTGACCGAATTGAAAGATCGCTTTTTAGATGAGCTTTCCGGTGGCCAGCGCCAGCGGGCCTATGTCGCGATGGTGCTATGTCAGGACACGGAATACGTGCTGCTGGATGAACCGCTGAATAATCTGGATATGAAACACGCCGTAGCGATGATGAAGCAGATTCGCCGTGCGGCCGACGAGCTAGGCAAAACCATCGTGCTAGTTATCCACGATATCAACTTTGCTTCCGCCTATTCGGATTACATTATTGCGATGCGCAAAGGGCAGATCATCTACACGGGAAAACCGGAAGACATCATGGTATCCGAGGTGTTGGAAGATATTTTCGATACGGAAGTGGCCATCGAGCAGGTTCATAATCAGCGTATCGCGGTATATTATCGATGACAGAGTATCCGCTCAGTGATGTGTTAACGCAAAGGGCGTAAGCACTGCTTGAAAGACGCTGGGTATAACCTGTATGGTGAATGCATAAAGAATTTATGTATGACTTAAGGTAAGGGTAAAAGATGGATAAGGACACTAAGCCGTGTTTCCAGGATGTGCTGGAATTCGTGCGTATGTTTCGTCGTAAAAACAAACTTCAGCGTGAAATCGTCGACAACGAGAAGAAAATTCGTGATAACCAGAAGCGCGTTCTGCTGCTGGACAACCTGAGTGAATATCTTAAACCTGGCATGTCCATTGAGGACGTACAGAACATCATCGCTAACATGCGCGGTGATTATGAAGACCGCGTCGATGACTACATCATCAAAAACGCCGATCTGTCGAAAGAACGCCGTGAGCTGTCTAAAAAGCTGAAAGCGATGGGTGAAGTTAAGTAACCTGACGCACCGCTTTTACTGTAAACAACGTTACAGTAAATAGCACCTGTAAAAGGATCGCTTCTGCGGTCCTTTTTCTTTTAGTCCTGTTCCATCACTTTTCCTTTCTACACGTTACCTGTTTTTGGCGCCGATGAGTCTGGCGCTGATGATCGTATCTAACGCTCAGAGAATTGGAATCCAGCTCGCACGCTGGATGCCATTGTTCGCAAGACTATCGCTTTTTTGCGAGGCGTTTCCCCACCTGAATTTTTTGTCCTGTTGCATCCGCTTGGATTACTGCAACATTTCAGCGCGAACCACAGGGAAAGAGAGAAATATGTGTCATGGCAAGGGACTATGTTCGTAAAAGGGACGATGTCAGTCAATAGCCTGGCTTGGGCGAGTGTGCTGGGTATTCTGCCGTTGCTTTTTTTACCGCAGATTCCAGCACAAATGCTGCTGTGGTGGGGGATTGGGCTATCCACCTGCGTGATGCTAGTCGGACATCGTCACGCGGAGATACGCTGTGTGGCGATTGTTGCCATGAGTTTTTGCTGGGCATCGTTGAATGCTCAAACCTTACTGCTACAAATTGAGCGCGTTACGCAGGGGCAGGTTAATGCTGTCGTGACGATCAGTAGCATACGGTTCAATGAGCAGGATGAGGATGGGATCACGGTGCTGCTGGAAGAGATCAATCAACGCCGGATCTTCCCACCGTTATATGCCCAACTGACCTTATCACCGGCTATGGAAAACTGGTGTGGTGGTCAACGTTGGGCAATCACCGCCAGTCTACGGCCTATTCACAGCCGACTAAATGAAGGCGGTTTTGATAGCCAACGCTGGGCGATAGCCAAACGGCAACCGTTGTCAGGCCGTGTGATAACGGCAAAGGCGGTTGATAGCCATTGTGACTTGCGCCAGCGCACGATTGTACAGGCGGAGCAGCAGGTGCAGGGATTAGCGTGGCGTTCTATTTTACTGGCGCTGACGTTTGGTGAGATGAAAACGGTTAGCCCAGAGCTCAAGGCGCTACTTCAGAATACCGGGACGATGCACCTGATGGCGATCTCTGGCCTCCATATCGTGCTTGCAGGTCTGGTTGGTTGGGGAATGGCGCGGGCGTTACAGTATGGCTTTCCCGTGCAGTGGATGGGCTATCGTTTCCCATTACTGACGAGCGCCGTGGTTGCCTGGGGATATGTCTGGCTGGCAGGAGGAAATCCGCCTGCGGTGCGATCTGCTCTGGCGCTTAGCGTATGGATTTGCCTAAAAGTGTGGAGCGTCAACGGTTCAGCCTGGCAGGTCTGGCTATGGTGTGTCGCGTTGATTCTGGTCAGCGATCCATTGAGCGTACTGTCAGACAGTTTTTGGCTATCTTGCCTTGCCGTCGCATCGCTCATTTTCTGGTTTCAGTGGGCACCGCTTCCTCATCGGCTACAGACCCGACGGCGCTGGTTCTGGCTGCGCTGGGTCCACCTGCAAACGGGAATCACGCTGCTATTGATGCCCTTGCAGCTTCATATTTTCCACGGTTTCAGTATCACTTCGCTGCCCGCAAACCTTTGGGCTGTGCCTTTGGTGTCCTTCGTTACCACGCCGCTCATTTTGCTGGCATTGAGCACGCTGGCATTCGCGCCGCTGAGTGAAATGCTCTGGTGGCTGGCGGATATTTCGCTGCGTGTGGTATTCGCTCCGCTGACGTATCTACAGACGGGGTGGGTATATCTTGATGCATCGCTGCTGCTCGTGAGCGTCGCGGGCTGGGGCGCGGTGGTGATATGGCGCTTTAGCTGGTGGCTCGTCTATCCGATGAGTGTCAGTGCTCTGATTGTGGTTTTACTGGTTTTTCGCATAAAGACTGATGAGCCGGACTGGCGCGTGGACATGTTGGATGTCGGGCATGGTCTGGCGATTGTGATCGAGCAGCGTGGGAAAGCGGTGCTATACGACACGGGAAACCGTTGGGAAGGAGGCGATATGGCGACGCGAGAAATTCTACCCTACCTACGGTGGCGGGGCGTTGACGTGGAAAACATTATCCTGAGCCATAGCCATATGGATCACATTGGGGGGCTGAAAACGCTACAGGTGGCTTACCCTAGAGCAACGATATATAGCGCGACCAACGCGATGCATCATCGTCCTTGTCTACGCGGCGAACGTTGGCGTTGGCAGGATCTCACGTTTACCGTGCTGTGGCCGTTAGCGCTCGTAGAACGCGCGGAAAATAACGACTCCTGCGTTATTCGCGTTGATGATGGAAAATACAGCATCTTACTGACAGGCGATCTGGAGTCAGATGCGGAAAAAGCATTGATCAGGTTAGATCGCCATGCCCTGCGTGTGAATTTGTTACAAATCCCTCACCATGGCAGTAAGACATCATCATCGCCTGCCTTTATTCGTGCGGTTAATGCCGAGTTTGCTATGGCTTCTGCGGCGCGTTATAACCCGTGGCGGTTGCCTTCAGTAAAGGTTGTTGAGCGATATCGGCACTATGGCTACTCATGGCTGGATACTGCGTCATCCGGGCAGTTAAGTGCTCGTTTTTTCAGCGATTCATGGCACATTCTGCGGTTCAGGGATCACATATCGCCTCGTTGGTATCATCAGTGGTTTGGCGTAGGGCGGTATAATGAGTAAAATGGTCGGCTATTTCTTCCCGATTCAGGTTTACTACATGCTGAATGATAAAGATCTCTCCACCTGGCAGACCTTTCGTCGCCTCTGGCCGATGATCTCTCCTTTTAAGGCAGGGCTTGCTGCTGCTGCAATTGCACTCATTATTAATGCAGCCGGCGATACCTTGATGCTCTCCCTGCTTAAACCTTTGTTGGATGAAGGGTTTGGCAAAGCGGAACGTTCCGTATTGCTCTGGATGCCGCTGGTCGTCATTGGGTTGATGCTAGTAAGAGGGGCGTCAGGCTTCGTGTCCAGCTACTGTGTTGCCTGGGTTTCCGGCAAAGTGGTGATGAATATGCGTCGCCGCTTGTTCTCCCATATTATGGGTATGCCGGTGTCGTTCTTCGATCAGCAGTCAACAGGTACGCTGCTTTCTCGCATCACCTACGATTCGGAGCAGGTCGCGGCATCGTCGTCAGGTGCGTTGATTACGGTTGTCAGAGAAGGGGCCTCAATTATCGGCCTGTTTATTCTGATGTTCTACTACAGTTGGCAACTGTCCATCATTCTGATTGTGATTGCGCCGATCGTATCGATTGCCATGCGCATGGTGTCCAAACGCTTCCGCAATATCAGTAAAAATATGCAGGATACGATGGGGCATGTCACTACCAGCACGGAGCAAATGCTTAAAGGCCACAAAGAAGTGCTGATGTTTGGCGGGCAGGAAGTTGAAACCAAACGTTTTGATCAGGTCAGCAACCGGATGCGTCAGCAGGGCATGAAAATGGTGTCCGCCTCGTCGATTTCCGATCCTATTATTCAGTTGATTGCTTCGCTGGCGTTGGCCTTTGTACTGTATGCCGCCAGTTTCCCCAGCGTGATGGAAACGCTAACTGCGGGGACAATTACGGTGGTGTTCTCTTCCATGATTGCACTGATGCGTCCGTTAAAATCACTGACCAACGTTAACGCGCAGTTCCAGCGCGGTATGGCCGCGTGTCAGACGCTGTTTGCGATTCTGGATATGGAGCAGGAACGTGACACGGGCAAACTCGACATCGAACGTGCGAAAGGTGAACTTGAA
Source organism: Pectobacterium quasiaquaticum (assembly GCF_014946775.2). Taxonomy (NCBI): domain Bacteria; kingdom Pseudomonadati; phylum Pseudomonadota; class Gammaproteobacteria; order Enterobacterales; family Pectobacteriaceae; genus Pectobacterium; species Pectobacterium quasiaquaticum. The sequence continues at coordinate 1,836,948 of NZ_CP065177.1, forward strand.
TTCCGTCAGGTAAATTTCGCTTACCCAGGAAGAGAAAATCTGGCGCTGAGAAATATCAATCTGCATATCCCCGTGGGTAAAACGGTAGCGTTGGTTGGACGCTCTGGGTCAGGTAAATCAACGATTGCCAGTTTGATCACGCGTTTTTACGATATTCAATCAGGCGAAATCCTGCTCGATGGTCACGATTTACGTGAGTATCGCCTGTCTTCCTTGCGTAATCAGGTGGCGCTGGTTTCTCAAAACGTCCATCTGTTCAACGATACGATAGCGAACAACATCGCCTATGCCCGCAATGAGCACTATAGCCGTGAGGAAATTGAGCGCGCGGCGACAATGGCGTATGCGATGGATTTCATCAATAAGATGGAACACGGTCTGGATACGATCATTGGTGAAAATGGCGTGATGCTTTCTGGCGGACAGCGGCAGCGTATCGCGATTGCCCGTGCGCTATTACGTAATAGCCCGATACTGATATTGGATGAGGCGACGTCGGCGCTGGACACGGAATCTGAACGTGCCATTCAGTCTGCACTAGACGAGCTGCAAAAAGATCGTACCGCACTGGTGATTGCACACCGCCTTTCCACGATTGAAAAGGCGGATGAGATTCTGGTGGTTGAAGACGGCAGAATCATTGAGCGTGGTAACCATGCTGCGCTACTGGCGGAGAACGGTGCCTACGCTCAGTTGCATAGAATGCAGTTTGGCGAATGATTGAACGTATCTGGTCTGGGCAATCACGGCTCTATTGGCTGCTGCTGCCGTTTTCGTGGCTATACGGACTCATTACGTTTCTGATTCGCCAGAGCTATCGGCTCGGGTGGCGGAAAAGCTGGCGATCTCCCGTGCGCGTCGTGGTTGTGGGGAATTTGACGGCAGGTGGCAATGGGAAAACACCGGTCGTCATTTGGCTCGTCGAACAACTGCAACGCAGAGGCTATCGTGTCGGCGTGGTATCACGTGGTTACGGTGGGAACGCTGAACGTTATCCGCTGCTACTGGATGAGTCGGTCACGACGGCGCAGGCTGGCGATGAGCCGGTGCTGATTTTCCAGCGCACTGGTGCGCCCGTGGCGGTTGCCCCGCGTCGGCGGGATGCGGTGAGCGCATTATTGGCACAGCACACGCTAGATGTGGTGATCACCGACGATGGATTACAGCACTATGCGTTAGAAAGAGATATCGAACTGGTTGTGATTGACGGGATGCGGCGTTTTGGCAACGGATGGTGGCTGCCTGCGGGTCCAATGCGGGAAAGAGAAAGCCGTCTGGCGTCGGTGGATGCCGTTATTGTTAACGGCGGCACGCCGCGCGCAAACGAGATAGGCATGACACTCACGGCGGGTATGGCGGTTAATTTGCTTTCTGGTGAATCCCGTCCGCTGAACCAGTTGCATGATGTCGTTGCGATGGCAGGCATCGGACATCCGCCGCGTTTTTTTGCGACGCTGCGCGAGGCTGGCGTTAGCATTGCACGTGAAGTCGCCTTTGCTGACCATCAATCGTACCAGCCAGAACAGCTTGACTCGCTGACTCAGGATGCGATGCAGCCACTGCTGATGACGGAAAAAGACGCCGTAAAATGTAAGGCGTTTGCTCAGGGTAACTGGTGGTATCTGCCCGTCGATGCCGTGTTAGCTGAGCCGTACGGCACGCAATTGCTCGACAAACTGGAACATGTGCTTAATCGGAATGCGGTCAGCAGATCATAAATTGGTTTGCTACCACGGTTTCAGATATCCCTTGTGGATATCACCTTATTAGATCGCTGCTGTAGCGAGAAAGAACATGCCGGTCATCGATCGGTCAAAGATGGAGGAAGCATGGATCACCGTTTACTTGAGATTGTTGCCTGTCCGGTTTGTAATGGTCGGCTGTACTTTAATAAAGAGAAATTGGAACTGATATGCAAGGTCGATGGTTTGGCCTATCCGGTTCGTGATGGTATCCCTGTGCTGCTGGAAAATGAGGCGCGTAAACTGGGGGCTGATGAGATAACACAATGACCTTTACTGTGATCATTCCTGCGCGTTTTGCGTCAAGCCGACTGCCGGGTAAACCGCTGGCGGACATCAACGGCAAACCAATGGTCGTCCATGTGATGGAACGGGCGCTGGAATCGGGGGCACAGCGCGTTATTGTGGCCACCGATCATCCTGACGTCGAGGCTGCCGTGCAGCAAGCCGGTGGTGAAGTGTGCCTGACCCGTGCCGATCATAATTCTGGTACGGAGCGTCTGGCTGAAGTCATCGAACGTTACGGTTTTACTGATGATGACATCATCGTGAACGTTCAGGGCGATGAACCGCTCATTCCTTCCGTTATCATTCGTCAGGTAGCGGAAAATCTCGCTGCCAGTAAAGCAGGAATGGCGACACTGGCGGTGCCGATTGAAACCAGTGAAGAAGCATTCAATCCGAATGCGGTAAAAGTCGTTACCGACGCTGAAGGATACGCGCTGTATTTTTCCCGTGCGACTATTCCCTGGGACAGAGAGCGTTTTGCTCAGTCTAAGGAAACCATTGGCGATCACTTCCTGCGCCATATCGGTATCTATGCTTACCGTGCGGGCTTTGTGCGTCGTTATGTCACTTGGGCACCGAGCCAACTAGAGCAAATCGAATTACTGGAGCAACTACGCGTGCTGTGGTACGGCGAGAAGATTCATGTTGCGGTCGCCAAAGCCATTCCTAGCGTCGGCGTGGATACCCCAGAAGATCTGGCCCGCGTACGGCATGTCATGGCGAGTCAGTAAGTCCTACCATACCCGCTGGTTATAAGCACGTCATGGGGGAATCTATTCTCTTGCCGGAATAGGCTTTCCCCCATGACGTTTCTCTTAATAGGATACTTTATCTTTTAAATTATTTAGCACTTATTTAGATAACTATTCTTAAAAATTCTTAAATTACGCGGCGTCGCTTTATTTATGCGGATGGTTTATTCCCATGCTGAATTGAATCCCCGCGAGGGGAACTTTTATTTTCATAGTTAAATGCTACTATCAATTCGCCATGTTTTTGCATGGCGTTTTGTTATTTCAACTAAGGACGGTAATGATATGAATGCTAAACGTTACATCGCAAAAATTCTTCTCGGCGGCATGTTAATGGGGGCTGCCGCGGGCAGCAGCGCGGCGGTTTATTACATGGCTCCCAACGGCGACGACGCGAATAACGGCAGTAAAAACTCGCCCTGGAAAACAATCGACCGTGCACAGAAAACATTAAACCCTGGCGACCGCCTGTGGATCCGTGGCGGTAAATATGTATTTACCAAAGGGCTAAACGTCTGTACGACGCGTACCGATGTGGTGAACGCGATCACGCTGAGTAAGAGCGGCACTGAAGGTAAGCGCATTGAGTATTGGGCCTCTAGCGGGGAAGTGCCGATTTTTGATTTCAGCCAGATGCAGGATGATTGCCGGGTTAAAGGGTTCAACGTCGTTGCAGATTGGGTTTCCGTAAAAGGGCTGGAAATAACCGGTGTCCCACAGCGTAATAACCTTAACCATGAATCCTGGGGGGTGTGGATAAGGGGCAGCAATAATATATTCGAGCAGTTGAATATTCACCATATTATGGGAACCGGGCTGTTCATCCAGCGAGGGGGGAATAATCTGGTATTGAATAGCGACTCTCACCATAATTACGATCCACTGACCTCTAATGGTGCTGGCCAAAGTGGTGATGGCTTTGGTGCGCATATCCCTGCTAACCAACCGGGTAATATTTTCCGCGGCTGCCGTGCGTGGTCAAACTCGGATGATGGCTTCGATTTAATTAATGCTTATTCTCCGGTACTGATTGAAAATTCCTGGGCCTGGTCGCACGGTTATTTACCGGGGACGACACAGTCACTGGCTGCGGGTAACGGTAACGGTTTTAAAATCGGTGGCTACGGTGGTGTTTATGTGGCAAATGCGGTGAAACATACCGTGCGTAACTCGGTTGCGTTTTTAAATAAAGCAGCGGGTTTTTATGCCAATCACCATCCGGTAGCGAACGATTTCTTCAACAACACGGGCTATAAAAATAACCCGAACTTTACTATCCGCGGCATCGATGCAAACGGAAAAGCGATTGGGCTGGGTACGCTGCGCAACAACGTTTCTCACGGTGGTAAAGACCTGTCGTTCTCCGATGGCGCGAACATGCGCTATAACTCGTGGGATCTAAAAATTGCGGTATCAGATTCTGACTTCGAGAGCGTTTCCGTGACCGGATGGGACGCACCACGTCAGGCTGACGGCAGCTTGCCAGTACTGAAAAGCCTGCGTCTTGCTTCGGGTAGCGCGCTGATCAACAAGGGTGGGGATGTCAAACTGCCTTACAAAGGATCTGCCCCAGATCTGGGTGCCTTTGAGCGCGAATAATGGCAGCGAGTTAACACGCTAGCCTGTCACTCCGATATTCCCTGCTGACGAGTAGGGAATATCGCTGCAACAACCCCGCAGGGCGTTATCCCTGCCGCCATTGATCCCCCCGCTTATACTCTAAATAATTCGAGTTTCAGGAAGGCGGCAAGTGAAGGACAAATTCGTCGGGAACGAATTTGACCAGCCAAAGGCTGGCCTTCGGTGAGAGACAGGATGTCTCTCATTTCATCCCGATGAGCTTACATAGGTAAGTGATTCGGGTGACAAATCTGTCGGGAGCAGATTTGAACGCTGCTTGCAGCGGCCCTTCAGGGCGAGGCCCACGACGGGCCGAGTATTTGAACGATGCCAACGCACATGCAACTTGAAGTATGACGAGTATATTTGATCTGCGTTGAAGTATTTGTCATCCGCTCGCCGCATCATGGTGAATGGAGCTATTTGGCTCAACTGAGGTATTGCCGTTTATGGAACAATTGAAATCGGAACTCAGTACGGTGTTAGGGGAAAGCCTCAGCCGACTTGAGCGTATAAGCGAACAGCCGTATGCGGATTTGTATGCCTTGTATGATAAAGAAGGCAACGCCATTCCTTTGTTGGCTAAAAGTTATGTTTGTCAGGGTGTGGCGCAGCAGGAAGCTTACAAACTCTCGATGCTGGCGCGTGAGGGCGACGTGCGTCTACCAACCGTTTATGGGCTGGTGGTGACACAACAGCAGCCTTATCGAGAACTGCTGCTGATTGAGCGCTTGCGCGGCGTGTCGGTGGAAGCGCCGCCACGAAACGGCCAGCGTTGGACGCTGCTGATGGATCAAATTGTTGAAAATGTATTGGCCTGGCACCGAATTGATAGCCATGGCTGCGTCGGCTCCGTGGACAGCACGCAAGACAATGACTGGTTCAGTTGGTATCAACAGCGTCTGGAAGTACTGTGGTCCACGTTACTCAATGTCAATGCACCACTGCTTACGCAGCAGGACCGGAGCGTGCTTTATCGTTCGCGCCAGTGCTTAGAGAGGTTGTTTGACGATTTCGAAGATGGCTGTGTGTTGGTACACGGTAACCTGTCGCTGCGCAGTATGTTGAAGGACGCACGTAGCGATCAGCTATTGGCCATGATCAATCCGGGAATGATGCTGTGGGCGCCCAGAGAGTATGAACTCTTCCGACTTTGTGAATCCGGCATGCCGGAGCAACTGCTTTATCACTACCTGAAACAGGCACCGGTATCTGAATCCTTTGTCTACCGGCGCTGGCTCTATGTCATTTGGGAAGCCGTATCCCGCTATATCCACACGGGACAGCTAGACCGTCAGCTGTTTGACGTCGCTTCCCGAGAGCTATCTCCCTGGTTGGAGTGAGCCCGCGGATGTTCCGCGTCGTGCTGTGCTGCCGAGGTTCCCTTCAGTGCCTGCCAGAGTCGACCGAGCGTTTCATACCAGGCTCGTTCGCTGTGCGATAGATAGTAAGCGGAAGGGAACACTTTTTCCCACGGGTTGAGCGCGGAGGTTATCGCCATCTGATTGGCTGGCGCGGGAATCGGCGCTAGCCCTTGAGCCTGGAAAAATCGCATGGCACGAGGCAAATGATTGGCCGAGGTCACCAGCAAGAAAGGGCGTTCGCCAACAATCTTAGCGGTTGCTGCCGCTTCCTCTTCCGTATCCCTTGGCGTATCCAGAATGATAATGTCCTGCTGGGGAATGCCCAGACTTTCGGCGACCAGCGCCGCGGTTTTCGCGCTGCTGACAGGGTTACCCTGTGCGGCTCCACCGGTAAAAATCAACTTTGCGCCGGGATTGGCATGATAAAGGCGAACGCCTTCCGTGACGCGCGGGAGGCTGTTGCTGATGAGATTAGAACTGGGTGCCCATTCCGCGTTATAGGTATATCCCCCGCCTAGCACGACAATATAGTCGGCTTTGCTCGCCTGCGGCGTTTGTCGCCAGGTTGGGTAGTGTGATTCCAATGGTAATAGCAGTCGATCGGCAACAGGTTGCAGGCTGAGCAGAATAAGTATCAGCCAACTGGCTACTATTATCGCTTTTCCCGTGCGCTGCCGCTGGGTAAACCAAAGCAGCAACAGGCCAACACCCATCAGAAGCAATAGCAATGGCAGGGGCTGAAGAAGGCCACCGACGAACTTTTTGAGTGTGAAAAGCATAAAATTGCATTCCTTTTGAGTGAAAAAACCGCATTTGGGAAGATATCATGCGGTAAGGCCATTTATTCTAAGCCAGCCTGTGCCAAAATGGCAGACTGTAAAAAATCGCATCGCGCAGACATGTCCTGCACGAGATCCCCCGTTTATATGATGCGGAACACTGACTGATGCAGGATCGCAATTTTAACGATATCGCCGAAAAATTTGCTCAGAATATCTATGGCACGACGAAGGGGAGACTTCGGCTGGCGGTATTGTGGCAGGATCTTAGCGATCTTTTGACCCGACTTCCGGCGCGGCCTTTGCGCATCCTTGATGCGGGAGGCGGTGAAGGGCAGATGGCTTGTCGTCTGGCGGCTTTAGGACATCAGGTATTGTTGTGCGATGTCTCCGGTGAGATGATTCAGCGCGCCAAAAATGCGGCAGCGGAACAGGGCGTTACGCATAATATGCGTTTTGTGCAGTGTGCCGCACAGGATGTCGCGCAATATATGGATAGCCCCGCCGATCTGATATTGTTCCATGCGGTGCTGGAGTGGGTCGCGCAACCGCAGCAGGTACTGAAAACACTGTACGATTGCCTGTCACTGGGGGGGGCCTTGTCCCTGATGTTCTATAACCATCATGGGCTGTTGATGCGTAACATGGTGGTGGGCAATTTTGATTATGTTCAGGCCGGAATGCCTAAGGGCAAACGGCGCTCGCTCTCGCCGGATCACCCGTTGAACCCGCAAGATGTGTACGGCTGGCTTGATGAGATGGGGCTGACCATTAGCGGGAAAACTGGCGTGCGCGTGTTTCATGACTACTTGAAAAACAAACAGCAGCAAGTTGAGAAATTTGACGACATTCTGGAGATTGAACAGCGGTATTGTCGGCAAGAGCCTTTTGTGAGTTTGGGCCGTTATATCCATGTCATGGCGCATAAACCCCATTTAAAGGATGCATTATGAGTGATTTTTCCCAGACTGTACCCGAACTGGTCGCCTGGGCACGAAAAAACGATTTCTCCATTTCTCTCCCCACCGAACGTCTGGCGTTTTTGATGGCGATTGCCACGCTTAACGGCGAACGCATGGATGGTGAAATGAGTGAAGGTGAGTTGATTGATGCCTTCCGTCACGTGAGTCAGGGATTTGATCAGACGAACGAAACCATTACCCTTCGCGCCAATAACGCGATTAACGATCTGGTGCGCCAGCGCTTGCTTAACCGCTTTACCAGCGAGCAGGCCGAAGGTCATGCGATTTATCGTCTGACGCCGCTGGGGATTGGCATTACCGATTACTACATCCGGCAGCGTGAGTTCTCGACGCTGCGCCTTTCTATGCAGCTCTCTATCGTGGCGCAAGAGCTCAGCCGTGCCGCTGATGCGGCGGAGGAAGATGGTGATGAGTTTCACTGGCACCGCAACGTCTTTGCGCCGCTGAAATACTCCGTTGCAGAAATTTTTGACAGTATCGATCTGTCACAGCGCGTAATGGATGAGCAGCAGCAGGGTGTTAAAGACGATATCGCCGCGCTGTTAAATCAGGACTGGCGAGCAGCGATCAGTAGCTGTGAACAACTGCTGACGGAAACGTCATCGACGCTGCGTGAGTTGCAGGATACGCTGGAAGCCGCTGGCGACAAATTGCAGACGAGCTTGTTGAGCATTCAGGATGCGATTATGAATAATCCGCATAATCTGGAATTTGTCGACAAGCTGGTGTTTGACCTGCAAAACAAACTCGATCGCATTGTGAGCTGGGGACAGCAGACGATAGATCTGTGGATTGGTTATGACCGCCACGTACATAAGTTTATCCGTACCGCGATTGATATGGATAAAAACCGCGTCTTTGCCCAGCGGTTGCGTCAGTCGGTGCAGAGCTATTTCGATAGCCCTTGGGCGCTGACGTTCGCCAATGCCGATCGCCTGCTGGATATGCGCGACGAAGAGCTGACGCTGCGTAGTGAAGAAGTCACCGGTGAACTGCCGCCGGAGCTGGAATACGAAGAGTTTAGTGAAATGCGCGAGCAGTTAATCGCGCTGGTCGAGCAGGCGCTGCATAAATATAAAGCGCAACAGATCCCGCTGGATTTGAGTGAAGTGATGCGTGAGTACCTCGCGCAGCATCCTCGCTCGCGGCATTTTGATGTTGCCCGAATCGTGGTCGACCAGGCTGTACGTCTGGGCGTAGCCGAAACAGATTTCACAGGATTGCCTGCATTGTGGCAGGCGATCAATGATTACGGAGCCAAGGTGCAGGCCCATGTCATCGACAAATATTGAACAATTTATGCCAGTGAAGCTCGCAACTGCGCTGTCGAATAACCTCTTTCCTGCGCTGGACAGCCAATTGCGCGCTGGTCGCCATATTGGTATTGAAGAACTGGAAAACCACGTATTTTTGATGGATTTTCAGGAGGTGCTGGAAGCCTTCTACAGCCGTTATAACGTGGAATTGATCCGCGCGCCGGAAGGATTTTTCTATCTGCGTCCGCGTTCTACCACGCTGATCCCGCGCTCGGTATTGTCTGAGCTGGATATGATGGTAGGGAAAATTCTCTGCTATCTCTATCTGAGCCCGGAACGTTTGGCGCACGAAGGCATTTTCAGCCAGCAAGAACTGTATGAAGAGCTGCTGAGTCTGGCGGATGAAAGCAAACTGCTGAAGTTGGTTAACCAGCGTTCTACCGGTTCCGATCTGGATCGCCAAAAATTGCAAGAAAAAGTCAGAACCTCACTTAACCGCTTACGTCGGTTAGGCATGATCTACTTTATGGGCAATGACAGCAGCAAATTCAGAATTACTGAATCGGTGTTCCGCTTCGGGGCTGATGTGCGCAGCGGCGATGATGCCCGCGAAGCACAGCTACGCATGATTCGCGATGGTGAAGCGATGCCTGTTGAAGGTAGTTTGTCGCTGAAAGATGACAGCGACGACAACGATCGCACCGATGATACCGCGCCAGAAACGGGCGAGGATGAATAAGAGCTTATCCCATTCCTACTGGGATGGGCTCTCAGTGTTGAGGATGAACAGGAATGATTGAACGCGGTAAATTTCGCTCACTAACGCTGGTCAACTGGAACGGCTTTTTCGCCCGCACCTTCGATCTGGATGAACTGGTTACCACGCTATCCGGTGGTAACGGTGCCGGGAAATCCACCACGATGGCCGCCTTTATTACGGCGCTGATCCCTGACCTGACGCTGTTGCACTTCAGGAACACCACCGAAGCCGGTGCCACTAGCGGCTCACGCGATAAAGGTCTGCACGGTAAATTGCGTGCCGGCGTCTGCTACTCCACGCTGGATGTCGTTAACTCACGTCATCAGCGCGTTCTGGTTGGGGTCCGTCTCCAGCAGGTGGCAGGGCGCGACCGTAAAGTCGACATCAAGCCTTTCACCATTCAGGGATTACCGACGGCGATACAGCCGACGCAAATTCTGACGCAGGTGGTCGGCGATCGTCAGGCCCGCGTGCTCTCATTGCAGGAACTGAAAGAGCGCGTCGAAGAGATGGAAGGCGTTCAGTTCAAGCAGTTTAACTCCATCACCGACTATCACTCGCTGATGTTTGATTTGGGCGTGGTGCCGCGTCGTCTGCGTTCTGCTTCCGATCGCAGTAAGTTCTATCGTCTGATCGAAGCGTCGCTGTACGGCGGTATTTCCAGCGCGATTACTCGCTCACTGCGTGACTACCTGCTGCCGGAAAACAGCGGCGTACGGAAAGCGTTTCAGGATATGGAAGCCGCGCTGCGTGAAAACCGCATGACGCTGGAGGCGATTCGCGTCACCCAGTCCGATCGCGATCTGTTTAAGCACCTGATCTCTGAAGCGACTTCCTATGTTGCCGCCGACTACATGCGGCACGCCAATGAGCGCCGTATTCATCTGGATGGGGCGTTGGAACTGCGTCGTGACCTGTTCTCCAGCCGTAAGCAACTGTCCAGCGAGCAATATCGTCATGTAGAAATGGCGCGGGAGCTGGCGGAGCAGAGCGAGGCCGAAGGCGATCTGGAAACAGATTATCAGGCCGCCAGCGACCACCTGAACCTGGTGCAGACAGCGATGCGCCAGCAGGAAAAAATCGAGCGCTATAACGCCGATCTGGAAGAATTGAGCTATCGCCTCGAAGAACAGAACGAGGTGGTGGAAGAAGCACGGGAGCAGCAGGCGGAAAATGAAGAACGTGCCGATGCTGCCGAGCTGGAAGTGGATGAGCTGAAAAGCCAGCTTGCCGATTATCAGCAGGCGTTGGACGTGCAGCAGACGCGTGCTATTCAGTACCAGCAAGCTCAGCAGGCGCTAGAACGTGCCCGCACGCTATGTCAGTTGCCGGATTTAACGGCTGAGAATGCGGATGAGTGGCTGGACAGCTATCAGGCCAAAGAGCAGGAAGCGACAGAAATTTTGATGCTGCTGGAGCAGAAACTGAGCGTGGCCGATGCGGCGCACGGCCAGTTTGAACAAGCCTATCAGCTGGTGACTAAGATTGCTGGTGCGGTGAATCGCAACGAAGCCTGGCAGGTTGCGCGCGATTTGCTGCGTGACAGCGCTTCACAACGCTATCAGGCGGAGCGGGTACAGCCGCTGCGGATGCGTCTGTCTGAGTTGGAACAGCGACTGCGTGAGCAGCAAGATGCCGAGCGGTTATTGCAGGATTTCAGCAAACGCAACGGTCAGGATTATCAACCGGAAGAGCTGGAATCCCTCCAGCAAGAACTTGATGCCCGCATAGAAACGCTGTCATCGCTGGTGGCGGAAGCGGGTGAGCGTCGCATGGCGCTGCGTCAGGAGTTGGAGCAAACCCAACAGCGAATTCAGAAGCTGACGTCGCGTGCACCAGTCTGGCTGGCTGCGCAGGAAATGCTGACGCAGTTGAGCGAGCAGAGCGGCGAAACGTTTGAAGATAGCCGTCAGGTAACGGAGTTCATGCAGCAGTTGCTGGAGCGCGAGCGTGAAACCACGGTTGAACGTGATGACATCGCTGCGCGTAAACGGCAGATCGAAGCGCAGATTGAGCGCCTGAGTCAACCCGGTGGTTCGGAAGACCCGCGCCTGAACGCGCTGGCGGAACGCTTTGGCGGCGTGCTGCTGTCTGAGATTTATGATGACGTGACGTTGGATGATGCGCCGTACTTCTCGGCGCTGTATGGCCCCTCCCGCCATGCCATTGTGGTATCCGATCTCTCGCTGGTTCGCGATCAGCTTGCCGGTCTGGAAGACTGTCCAGAAGATCTGTACCTGATCGAGGGGGACCCGCAGTCGTTTGATGACAGCGTATTTGCCGTTGACGAGCTGGAACGTGCCGTCGTGGTGAAAGTCGCGGAGCGCCAGTGGCGTTATTCGCGTTTCCCAGAAGTGCCGCTGTTTGGCCGCGCCGCGCGGGAAATGCGCCTGGAAAGCCTGCGTGATGAGCGCGAAGCGCTGGCGGAACAGTATGCCACGCTGTCGTTTGACGTGCAGAAAACGCAGCGCTTGCACCAGTCTTTTGGTCGCTTTATTGGTACCCATCTGGCCGTTGTTTTTGATGACGATCCCGAAGTGGAAATCCGTACGCTCAGTGCCCGTCGCGGCGAGCTGGATCGGGCGATGGCGAGCTTTGATGGCGAAAACCAGCAGCAGCGTCAGCAGTACGATCAGGCGAAAGAAGCCAGCGCACAGCTGAATAAACTGATTCCGCGCATTAGCCTGCTTTGCGATGAGACATTGCAGGATCGTGTGGAAGAGATTCGTGCGGAACTGGATGAAACGGAAGAGTCTGCCCGTTTCATTCAGCAGCACGGTGCAACGCTGGCTAAGCTGGAACCGTTGGTTTCTGTCCTGCAAAGCGACCCGCAGCAGCATGAGCAGTTGCAGGAAGATTATGCGCAGGCGCAGAACGCCCAGCGGCAGGCAAAACAGCAGGCGTTTGCGTTGACCGAAGTTGTGCAGCGTCGCGCGCACTTCAGCTATGCCGATTCAGCTGGAATGCTGGGTGAGAATGCTGGCTTGAATGACAAACTGCGCCATCGTTTAGAACAGGCTGAAGCAGAACGGACAAAAGCGCGTGAGCAGCTACGCCAGCATCAGGCACAGCTGACGCAGTACAGTCAGGTTCAAGCCTCGCTGAAAAGTTCTTACGATGCCAAACAGGACATGCTGAAGGAACTGACGCAAGAACTTCAGGATATCGGCGTACGTGCGGATGCGGATGCCGAAGCGCGCGCTCGTCAGCGTCGTGATGAGCTGCATGCCGCATTAAGCACCAACCGCTCGCGGCGTAATCAGTTGGAAAAACAGATTACGTTCTGTGAAGCAGAAATGGACAGTTTGCAGAAGAAGCTGCGTAAACTGGAGCGTGATTACCATCAGATGCGTGAGCAGGTTGTGACGGCGAAAGCAGGCTGGTGTGCGGTTATGCGTTTGGTGAAAGACAACGGCGTCGAGCGTCGTCTGCACCGTCGTGAACTTGCCTATATGGAAGGTGACGAACTGCGGTCTATGTCGGATAAGGCGCTGGGGGCGCTGCGTCTGGCGGTTGCGGATAACGAACATCTGCGCGATGTGCTGCGGCTTTCCGAAGATCCGAAGCGGCCCGAACGCAAAATCCAGTTCTATATCGCCGTTTACCAGCATCTGCGCGAGCGTATTCGTCAGGATATTATCCGCACCGATGATCCGGTAGAAGCGATTGAACAGATGGAGATCGAGCTTAACCGTCTGACGGAAGAGCTGACGGCGCGTGAGCAGATGCTGGCTATCAGCTCACGCAGCGTGGCAAACATCATTCGTAAAACGATCCAGCGCGAGCAGAACCGCATTCGGATGCTGAACCAGGGGCTGCAAGCGGTCGCATTTGGTCAGGTGAAGAGCGTTCGCCTCAACGTCAACGTGCGCGAAGCGCATACCACGCTGCTCAACGTGTTGTCCGAACAGCAGGAAATGCATCAGGATCTGTTTAACAGCAACCGTCTGACCTTCTCGGAAGCGTTGGCAAAACTGTATCAGCGCCTGAATCCTGAAATTGACATGGGGCAGCGCACGCCGCAAACCATCGGTGAAGAGCTGCTGGATTACCGAAACTACCTTGAAATGGAAGTTGAAGTTAACCGTGGCGCGGATGGTTGGCTAAGGGCGGAAAGTGGGGCGCTGTCGACTGGGGAAGCCATCGGTACTGGGATGTCGATTCTGGTTATGGTGGTACAGAGCTGGGAGGAAGAGTCTAAGCGTTTACGCGGTAAAGATATTATTCCATGTCGTCTGCTCTTCCTCGATGAGGCGGCGCGTCTGGATGCCAAATCGATCGCGACGCTGTTCGAGCTCTGCGATCGGCTGGAAATGCAGTTGGTCATCGCGGCACCGGAAAACATCAGCCCCGAGAAGGGAACCACCTATAAGCTGGTGCGTAAAGTCTACCAGAACAACGAGCACGTCCATGTGGTCGGGCTGCGCGGTTTCGGAACGGAAGCGCCAGAGACGCAAGAGCAAGCCTCATAGTGGGGAAGCGGTAAAGGTGATCGTTGTAAACCTTGCCGCTATGTTCTTCTATAATGATAAAGCCGCTTTTTTAAGCGGCTTTATTTTTTTCGTAAAGCGTTGCGTAAAGGGAATGTTGGATGCGAATAGCTTCATCAAACGCGTAAGATAATAACCAGAAGAAGAAGCAAAAATATTTTTCTCTTTATATACTGACGATAAAACGATGCAGACCGTAGAAGGATTTGCGGTTTTATGTTGCAAGGTGGCGTACCGTAATAACGGGCGCGATATAAAAATGTTCATATTTCATTCTTTCTCGTTTTCTACACAAAAAAACTAAAGAATGTGCTTACGCCAGTATGACCGTATACGAGCGAATTCGGTTTGTTATTTCCATATCCAACGTGGATTGTCGTGAAAGCATAGTGATTAATGAGTACAGGGGATAAATGGATGTTGTTGTTACATAAACGAAAAATGGTCAGGCTGCTGTTACGCGTGGGTTGTATTTGGGTCGGAAGCCTGTCTCCTTCGTTTTCGGTGCTGGCAGCATCTCCGACGGTGGTATCCGGCTTATCGCAACGCGCGGGCGTGGTGTCTGTAGAAAAGGGTCGTGCAGGGCTTCTAGCCGCGCTGCCGCACGGTATGACGTTACATTATCTCTCTGATTTATCATCGCTTTATGCTCAACATCAGATGCAACCCATGTGGGCAGATAACCGTGCGGTTCAACAGTTTCAACAACAGTTGGCCGAATTGGCGATAGCGGGCGTACAGCCGCAGTTCACCACGTGGGTAACCTGGCTGACCGATCCGCAATTGACTGGATTTGCGCGCGATGCCGTGCTCTCGGATGCGATGCTGGGCTATTTGCAGTTCGTCTCGGGTGTAGAACGCAGCGGTAATGACTGGTTGTACAGCAGCGTGCCTTACCGTCTGCAATCGCCGGCGCTCAATATCGTTGCGCAATGGCAACAGGCCGTGAAATCCGGCACTAGCGCGGCTTATGTCGTTTCGCTGGCACCCCAGCATTCGCAATATGCCAAAATGCATGCAGCGCTGAAGACGATGCTGACGGACAATCGCCCGTGGCCGAACCTGAATCTGGCGGAGTCTCTGCGCCCAGAACAGCAGAGTCGGGAACTGGCGGTACTGCGTGAAATTCTGCAACGTACTGGCATGCTGTCTTCAACGGAGAGCATTACGCTATTTAACGAAAATACCGCCGCGACGACAGTATCGACTAGGCAGGCTCCGCGGGTCGAGGGCGCGGCTATCGACGCCACTTATACTGGCGAACTGGTTGACGCAGTTAAGCGCTTCCAGCATTGGCAAGGGCTGGAGGATGACGGCGTTATTGGTAAACGTACCCGCGACTGGCTCAATGTGTCCCCGCAAATGCGCGCGACGCTGCTGGCGCTGAATATCCAGCGTCTGCGCCTGTTACCAGACAATGTTCACACTGGTATCATGGTGAACATCCCCAATTATTCATTGATCTATTATCAGGATGGCGCTGAACGCTTATCATCGCGCGTCATTGTGGGGCAGCCTAAACGCAAAACGCCATTGATGAGCAGTTCACTGTATAACGTCGTGGTTAATCCGCCGTGGAATGTTCCGACGACCCTTATTCGACAGGATATCATTCCTAAAGTCGTGCGTGACCCCGGTTATCTAGAGCGTCATGGCTACACGGTGTTGTCCGGTTGGAGTCAGGATGCTGAAGCGATCGATCCTTCTGTGATCGATTGGCCGATGGTTTCAGCAGAACGCTTCCCCTATCGCCTGCGTCAGGCCCCAGGTGCGAATAACTCGCTAGGACGCTATAAATTTAATATGCCGAATTCAGAAGCGATTTATCTGCACGACACGCCTAATCACAACCTGTTCCAGCGCGATATTCGAGCGCTGAGCTCCGGCTGCGTGCGGGTTAATAAGGCATCGGAACTGGCTAGCATGTTATTGCAGGATGCGGGCTGGAATAATAGTCGTATTTCTTCCACGCTGGATCAGGGCAATACCACCTTTGTGTCAATGAAACATCGGATTCCGGTCAACCTTTATTATCTGACCGCATGGGTGGCTGAAGATGGTAGACCGCAGTTCCGAACAGATATTTACAATTATGATGACACCGCTCGCGCTGGGGCGAAAGTACTGCCAAGAGCAGGACTGTTGCTTCAGTAAGTATTGAAATTACGGGCATTAGCGGCATGGATATTTTATCGTTTTTGCGGGGGATCGATGCGATCTCCCGCAAACCCGTAAGCAAAGCGGGTTGACTCACTTTTCTCTGGCAGTTAAGGTTCAAGGCGGCACGTTTTGTGCCTCCTTTTATACCGTTCTTTAGCCAGGGTACTTGTTCTATGGATCACATTGACAATCATCGCCGTAAGTGGCTTGCACTGGGTGGTGCCGCATTGGGTATCGCACTGCTTCCCGGTCAGGCATTTGCAACGTTATCGACACCCCGACCACGAATTTTGACGCTGAACAATCTGAATACCGGAGAGCTGCTGAAAACGGAATTCTTTGATGGCAAACGGTATAACAAGTCAGAACTTTCCCGCCTGAATCACTTTTTCCGCGACTATCGCGCCAATAAAGTCAAAACGATTGATCCTCAACTTTTCGATCAGCTCTATCGCTTACAGGTGATGTTGGGCACCAACAAGCCCATACAGCTGATTTCGGGTTATCGCGCGATAGATACGAATAACGAATTACGTGCGCATAGCCGAGGGGTAGCAAAACAGAGCTACCACACGAAAGGGCAGGCGATGGATTTCCATATTGAAGGCGTTCAACTCGCTAACATTCGTAAAGCGGCGATGAAAATGCGTGCCGGCGGCGTTGGCTACTACCCACACAGCGATTTTGTTCACATCGATACCGGCCCCGTCCGCACCTGGTAATCTGTTACCACAGCACGACACTTTTTTGATTCGGCTCGCTAAGACATCGCGAGCCGCTCAGTTTATTCAACATGGAGTGATATGAAATATCAAATTGTCCCGGTGACGGCATTTAGCCAGAACTGCACGTTGTTATGGTGCGAAAAAACCAATGAAGCGGCGATTGTCGATCCCGGTGGTGATGCAGAAAAAATCAAACGAGCCGTCACGGATGCAGGGATTTCGGTTAAACAGATTCTGTTAACGCACGGTCATCTGGATCATGTGGGGGCGGCTGCCGAGTTGGCCGAGCACTATCAGGTCGCAATTATTGGCCCGCAGATTGAAGATGCGTTCTGGCTGGAAGGGTTACCGGCACAGAGCCGGATGTTTGGTCTGGAAGAATGCGCGTCGCTGACGCCATCACGTTGGCTACAGGAAGGTGATGAGGTTAACGTGGGCGAGACGACGCTGGCGGTTTTCCATTGCCCAGGCCATACTCCGGGCCACATTGTTTTCTTTGATGCGGAATCGCGTCTGGCGCAGGTGGGTGATGTGGTTTTTAACGGTGGCGTAGGGCGTACCGATTTCCCACAGGGCGATCATCAGGCGTTGATTGCGTCCATCAAAAACAAGCTGCTGCCGCTGGGTGACGATGTGACGTTTATTCCGGGACACGGCCCGATGTCGACCTTAGGGCATGAACGCAAGACCAACCCTTTCCTGCGTGAAGATGTCGCGATTTGGTAGTGTTTTATAGACTTCAAACGCAGAAATAAAAAAGCCGACATGCTGTGTCGGCTTTTTTGATTGCAGAAGAATCAGAGTACGGCAACAATCGCTTCGCAGAGCGGAGCCATATTTTCTGGCGTCATTCCTGCAACGTTGATACGGCCAGAATTCACCGCGTAAACGCCGAATTCGTCACGCAGACGCAGAACCTGCTCCTTGGTCAAGCCGCTGAATGAGAACATCCCATTCTGGTCGATGATGAAGGAGAAATCCTGCTGCGCGCCTTTTTCCTGCAAGGTATTAACGAACAGCTGACGCATACGCTGAATGCGCTCACGCATCGCCGTCAATTCCTGCTCCCAAATGGCCTTCAGTGCGTCGTTGCCCAAAATGGTCGCAACAACGGTCGCGCCGTGTGACGGTGGGTTGGAGTAGTTTGCGCGAATAGCGGCTTTCACCTGGCTGAATGCTTTGTCTGCCGTTGCGGCATCAGCGGCAACCAGCGTGCAGGCACCGACGCGCTCATTGTACAAACCGAAGTTTTTAGAGTACGAACTGCATACGATCAGTTCATCGTGTTTTGCAGCGAAGAGACGCAGGCCTTCCGCATCTTCTTCGAGCCCACGGGCAAAGCCCTGATAGGCGAAGTCAAACAGCGGCAGCCAGCCTTTGGCTACTGACAGTTCAGCCAGCGTAGCCCACTGCTCAGCGGTAGGATCGATACCGGTTGGGTTATGGCAACAGCCGTGGAACAGCACTACGTCACCCGCTTGGGCAGCGTTCAGGCTATTCAGCAGGCCATCAAAATCCAGCGCATGGTTTGCAGCATCGTAGTAGTCGTACTGGCAGACTTCCAAACCGACAGCGGAGAAGACATTGTTGTGATTTGGCCAGGTTGGGTTGCTGATCCAAATACGTTTTGCAGACGTTTGATTGGCAATGAAATCAGCGGCTACGCGCAGCGCACCGGTTCCGCCCGGCGTTTGCGCCGTACGGGCACGTTTGTCGGCAATGATGGCATTCTGCTTGCCAAACAACAGCTCCTGCGTGCACTGACCGAATGCTGGCAGACCGTCAATGCCCAGATAATTTTTGGTGGTTTCATTTTCCAGCAGATAGTGTTCTGCTTTTTTTACGCTTGTCAGAACCGGA
Organism: Pectobacterium quasiaquaticum; assembly: GCF_014946775.2. NCBI lineage: Bacteria > Pseudomonadati > Pseudomonadota > Gammaproteobacteria > Enterobacterales > Pectobacteriaceae > Pectobacterium > Pectobacterium quasiaquaticum. The sequence continues at coordinate 1,855,727 of NZ_CP065177.1, forward strand.
GTTTTACCGGTTTCATCTTTATAGACACCAATACCCAGATTGATTTTATTCGCGCGGTCATCGGCGCGGAAAAGATCGGTCAGCCCGAGAATAGGATCGGCCGGTGCGGCAGAGATATTTTCAAACATTGCCAGAATGTTCCATAACTGAGATGAAATAAGAATTCTCAGAGTACCGTCAGTAAAAGGCTTTGCCAACCGTTGATGTCAAAAAGAAAGGGAAATAACAGGGAGAACGAGAGAGACGAAATAAAAGACTGGTTAGGCGAGAATAATTGGCGCAGCGTGGCGTAAAGCATAAACAAAAAACGTTGGCAGCGTTTTTTAGCATTGCTGGCGACGTAAGGTGCTGCTCAGCACACAATAAAAAAGACAGAGCCGAGGCTCTGCCTTTTCATGCAAGACGAACGATTAACTCGTTACGTTATGCGATGCCAACTTAGAACTGGTAAGTCAGGCCAACAGCAACTTTATCATCGTCTTTAAGGCCATAGGCATTGTCAGATTTGATCAAGTTGATGTCATATTCGGTGTAAACAGACATGTTTTTGTTGAATGCATAAGTCGCACCCAAGCTAACATATTTGGTGATGTAATCGTTACGATTGTTAGCATCGTCCTGAGCTTTAGCTTGTACGTAGCCCAGCGACGGAGTCAGACCGAAGTCGAAATTATATTGAGCAACGGCTTCAAAAACTTTGGTTTTGTCTGCAAAATCAGTAGCAACGCCGTTTACAGTTTTATCGATATAGCTAACGTTGCGGAATTCATTGTAGGTAGCAGCCAAGTAGATACTGTTAGCATCATATTTCAGACCTGTACCCCATGCTTCAGCTTTTTTACCACGACCAGATCCAGATGCCAGTGCATTCTGCTCATCAGTACGGTTAACTGCTGAGTAAGAACCAACAATACCTAAGCCAATGTCAGATTCGTAGGAGGAAGAAATACCCCAGCCGTCGCCGTTCTGAGTATCGATATCAGAATCATTGTCATTACTACGGTTGTTAAGGGTGTCTTTGCTGTTTTTACCTTGGTATTGAACAGCGAAGTTCCAACCATCAACCAGGCCGAAGAAGTTTTTATTACGGTAGGTAGCAACACCGGTAGAACGGCCAGTCAGGAAGTTATCAGAGTTAGACTGATCACCACCCCATTCAGGCAGGACGTCGGTCCAAGCCAGTGAGTCGTATGCAATACCCATGTTACGGCCGTAGTCGAAAGAACCGTAGTCAGCGAATTTCAGACCCGCGAAGGCATAGCGAGTTTTGTCACTTTTGCCGCCGTCTGCTTCAGCGTTACGTGCGCTGAATTCATATTCGAAACGACCGTAGCCAGTCAGTTCGCTGGTGATCTGAGTTTCGCCTTTGAAGCCTAAACGAGCGTAAGTTTTATCGCCATTGTTTGAGCTGTCATCAGAGAAATAGTGTTTAGCGGTAACTTTACCAGTCAGATCCAGCTTGTTGCCATCTTTGTTATAAACTTCAGCAGCGTTTGCTGCGCCTGCGACTAACAGAGCTGGGATTACTACTGCAAGAATGTTGCGTTTCATCATTATTACCCTCATTGGTGTTATTTAGACACCTGCCACTGCCATAAATAATTCTTTACGGAACTATTCCTGAAAGTTTGGTGTCTTCCTGTGTCTGAACGCAGTTTTCCATTCACTCGCCAGTTAATCCACCCTAAAGATGCTACAAACTTCGTAATCGAGTAACAAATGGGAATAATGTGTATCTAAATGTAAAAATCAGGGAACTTTGTGAGGCATAACAAAAATTAAAAAAAAAGAGCCGGGAAACCCGACTCTTCTTTTCTACCTATTTGTTTTACTTATATTAAATTTTTATTTAGAAACTGGCGTTCCGTGGTGTGCGTGGGAAAGGGATCACATCGCGCACATTTTGTACACCGGTAACATAGGCAATCAATCGTTCAAAACCTAAACCGAAACCGGAATGTGGAATGGTGCCGTAACGACGTAAATCACGATACCACCAGTAGTCTTCTTTATTCAGTCCCATCTCTTCCAGACGGCTATCCAACTGCGCCAGACGCTCTTCACGCTGAGAGCCCCCGATGATTTCACCGATGCCCGGAGCTAAAACATCCATCGCAGCCACGGTTTTACCGTCGTCATTCATACGCATGTAGAAAGCTTTGATGTCTTTCGGGTAGTTTTTAACAACAACCGGTGCTTTGAAGTGTTGCTCTGCCAGATAACGTTCGTGTTCAGAGGAAAGATCGACGCCCCAGTAAACCGGGTTCTCGAACTGCTGTCCGCAGTTCAACAGGATCTCGACGGCATCGGTGTAATCTACCTGTGCGAAATCGGAGCTGACGAATTTTTCCAGTCGGGTGATGGCTTCTTTATCAACACGCTCGGCAAAGAATGCCATATCATCGGCACGCTCGTTCAGCACGGCCTGGAAAACATATTTCAGCAGGTTCTCAGCCAGACCCGCGATGTCATCCAAAGAGGCGAAAGCGACTTCCGGTTCGATCATCCAAAACTCAGCCAGATGGCGGCTGGTGTTAGAGTTTTCCGCACGGAACGTTGGGCCAAAGGTATAGACGTTGGACAGCGCACAGGCGTAGGTTTCGCCATTCAACTGGCCGGATACGGTCAGGAACGCTTCTTTACCGAAGAAATCTTCGCTGAAATCCACTTTACCTTGTTCGGTACGCGGCAGGTTTTCCAGATCGAGAGTAGAAACGCGGAACATTTCACCCGCGCCTTCGGTATCGGAGGCGGTAATCAGCGGGGTTGATACCCAGAAGTAACCGTTCTCGTGGAAGAAGCGGTGAATCGCCTGCGCCAGCGTATGACGAACGCGGGCAACGGCACCGATCAGATTGGTGCGTGGACGCAAGTGCGCGACTTCACGCAGATATTCGATGCTGTGGCGTTTCGCTGCCATCGGGTAGGTATCGGGATCGTCAACCCAGCCGACAACATTGACGTGGGTGGCTTGCAGCTCGAAGCTCTGGCCTTCACCCGGAGAGGCGACGACATTACCGGTGATTTCAACCGAGCAGCCAGTGGTCAGGTGCAGTACGTCATCCTGATAATTGGAGAGATTATTATTAACGACAGCCTGTAATGGATTAAAGCAGGAGCCGTCATAAACGGCGATAAAGGAGATACCGGCTTTAGAATCTCTCCGGGTACGTACCCAGCCGCGCACGGTGACTTCGCTGTCAACGGCGACACGGCCTTGCAGTACATCGACTACAGGCACTACGCTCATAAAATTCTCTCTTTAATTAATCGTGTTTAAGAAAAATATCGTGGTTAAAACGCTAAATGGCCCAATCCGAGCCATTCGCTATGTTACTTGCGATGCAACAGGACACAAGCAGAAATCACCGGAATGGCGCGAAGTTTTCGCTCATGACAGTGAATCTGCTGCAAAGTTGGTCAATACCTATAATAGAGGAAAGCTTTAACTGGCCTTTTTTACGCGGGGTAGGTCAAACGCTTTGCGCAACTCACACACGAAGTTCTGATCCTGGCAGATGGTTTTACCCGGGCTATCGGAGAGCTTTGCCACCGGCTTGCCGTTGCATTCCACCAGCTTGATCACGATGTTCAGCGGTTTTACGCCGGGGATATCACACGTCAGGCGCGTACCGATACCAAATACCAGATTCACGCGCTGTCCGAAATGACGATATAGCGACAGCGCTTTATCCAGATTCAGATTATCGGAGAAGACCAGTGTTTTGCTCATCGGATCGATGTTCAGGCGCTGATAATGCGCAATGGCTTTTTCGCCCCAATCGACCGGATCGCCGGAATCGTGGCGCAACCCCTGATAGGCTTCGGCAAACGGCAAATCGAAATCGCGCAGGAAGGCATCCATCGTGATGCAGTCGGTCAACGCAATGCCCAAATGTGTGGGATATTCCCGCAGCCACATTTGTAGCGCGGCGCGCTGGCTGTTTGCCAGCGTCGGACTAATCTGCTGATGCGCCTGAAACCACTCGTGTGCCTGCGTGCCGACAGGCGTGATAGCCAAACGGCGTGCCAGATCGTAATTGCTGGTGCCGATGAGATAAGGGAAGTCGGCCTGCAGCGTCGTCACAATCGTCTGCTGGACATCACGAGAGAAACGCCGACGTGTGCCGAAATCCATTAACTTGAACCGACTGAGATCCACATTTGCGCTGTTCTGGTGGAAGCTCTCCAGTGAGGCTGACAGTTGGGCAAGCGCCTGCTCAGTCGTAATGTGAGGTGAACGATCGCGATGCACGACTTCACTGATCACGGCCAGCAAGGGAACTTCCCACAAAATCACTTCACGCCATGGCCCGGTGATACGGATATCCAGTTTTCCCGCATGATTCTTGATCGAAACCTGCTGCGGATTAAAACGGAAGTCCCGCAGCCAGTGGAGATAATCTGGCTTAAAGAACGGCAGAGAAGAAAGATAGGTGAACTCATCGTCACTCAATGACAAGAAACGCATGAGATCGACCTGATGGGCTATTTCGTCGGCGTAAACGCCTAATAACTCATCGCCGCGACAGCGAAATTCAGCCGCAACGTCGACATCATAATAGTGATGATACACCGCCTGTTGCATGTGCAGCTTGTAGGCATCGGTATCCAGCAATGAGTGCAGAATCGGGGAAGTGTGCAAAGTCATAATGCGTTACAGCATCCTTGTAAGATGCCTATCCACCATTGGGACAATCAGCAATGTTCGGTCAGTATACCTTGATTATCCGTTTATTACATTACGACAACATAGCGAGACGTGCGGGAATGAAGCACGGTACGATGATTATCCTCATTATTTTGTCGTGGTAACATTAAGATAACAGGCTTAGACTTGATCTTTAGATGTTTATGACGAGGTGGAAACTTTATATGAATCAACAGCCGCAAATAAAATACCGCCATGACTACCGTGCGCCGGATTACACCATTACTGACATTGCACTGGATTTCGATCTCCATGCTGAAAAAACTCACGTAAAAGCCGTTAGTCAGGTGGTGTTGCAGGGGGACGCTGGCGCGCCGTTGAAGCTGGATGGCGAAGGGCTGAAACTGATTAGCCTGAGTGTTGATGGTCAGCCGTGGACACATTACCAGCAGCAGGACGATGGCCTGATTCTGACACAATTACCCGCGCATTTTACGCTCAGCATCGAAACGGAAATCAATCCTGCCGCCAACAGCGCGCTGGAAGGGCTGTATCTTTCTGGCGATGCACTCTGTACGCAGTGTGAGGCCGAAGGTTTCCGCCATATTACTTATTATCTCGACCGACCGGATGTGCTGGCGAAATTCACCACGCGCATCACTGCGGATAAAGCTCGCTATCCTTATTTACTCTCTAATGGCAATCGTATCGCACAACGGGAACTGGAAGGCGGCCGCCACTGGATTGAATGGCAGGATCCCTTCCCGAAACCTGCTTATCTGTTCGCGCTGGTTGCTGGCGACTTTGATGTCCTTCAGGATCGCTTCACGACACGTTCTGGTCGCGATGTTGCATTAGAGTTGTTTGTTGACCGTGGCAACCTCGATCGCGCTGGCTGGGCGATGACCTCGCTGAAGAATTCGATGAAGTGGGACGAAGATCGCTTCGGACTGGAATACGATCTCGACATCTATATGATCGTCGCCGTTGATTTCTTCAACATGGGGGCGATGGAAAATAAAGGGCTGAACGTATTCAACTCTAAATACGTGCTGGCCAAGGCGGAAACCGCGACGGATAAAGACTATCTGAATATTGAAGCGGTGATCGGACATGAATATTTCCACAACTGGACGGGTAACCGCGTCACCTGCCGCGATTGGTTCCAGCTTAGCCTGAAAGAAGGGCTGACGGTGTTCCGCGATCAGGAATTCAGCTCCGATCTGGGTTCGCGCCCGGTGAATCGCATTGATAACGTGCGTGTGATGCGCGGTGCGCAGTTTGCCGAAGATGCCAGCCCGATGTCGCATCCGATTCGTCCCGATCAGGTGATCGAGATGAATAACTTCTACACGCTGACGGTCTATGAAAAGGGATCGGAAGTGATCCGCATGATGCACACCTTATTAGGTGAAGAAGGCTTCCAGGCCGGTATTCGTCTGTATTTTGAGCGTCACGACGGCAGCGCGGCAACCTGTGATGACTTCGTGCTGGCGATGGAAGAGGCTTCCGGTGTCGATCTCACGCAGTTCCGCCGCTGGTACAGCCAATCGGGCACGCCGGTGCTGACCGTGCGTGATGATTACGATCCGCAGACGCAACAGTATCTGCTGAGCGTGAGCCAGATGACGCCCGTCGGTGCCGACAAACAGCCGAAGTTACCGCTGCACATTCCGTTGGATATCGAACTGTACGATCCGCAAGGGCAGGTCATTCCGCTACAGAAAGACGGTCAACTGCTGGCGTCAGTACTTAATGTGACCGAACCTGAACAGACGTTCATTTTCGATCACGTGCCTTGCCGCCCGATTCCTTCTTTATTACGTGAGTTCTCTGCGCCGGTAAAATTGAACTATGCCTGGAGCGATGAACAACTGACGTTCCTGATGCGCCACGCCAGCAATGCGTTCTCGCGCTGGGATGCGGCACAGAGTCTGCTGGCTAACTATATTCGTCTGAACGTTTCCCGCTATCAGCAGAAACAGCCGCTTTCCGTGCCGATGCATGTTGTGGATGCTTTCCGTGGTGTGTTGCTGGATGAAACGCTGGATCCGATGCTGGCTTCTCAGATTCTGACATTGCCGAGCGAAAACGAAATTGCCGAGTTGTTTGACATCATCGATCCGACGGCGATCGCTGCTGTACGTGAAAGCATGACGCGTACGATGGCAAAAGAGATGGCGGATGAGTGGCTGGCGGTATACCACGCGAATCACGCGCCGCAGTATCGTATCGAACATGCGGATATGGGTAAACGTGCGCTGCGCAACGTCTGCCTGCATTATCTGGCATTCAGCGATGAAGCGCAGGCGGATAAACTGGTGCAGGTGCAGTTCCGTCAGGCGGATAACATGACGGATTCGCTGGCGGCGCTGTCGGCGGCGGTTGAGGCGCAGTTGCCGGTGCGTGATGAGCTGCTGACGCAGTTTGATAACCGCTGGCACCAGGATGGCTTGGTCATGGATAAATGGTTTGTGCTGCAAGCGACCAGCCCGGCAGCCGATGTGCTGACCCGCGTGCGCGAGCTGCTGCAACACCGTTCATTCAGCCTGAACAACCCTAACCGCCTGCGTTCGTTGGTGGGGGCGTTTGCAGCCTCGAATCCGTCGGCTTTCCATGCCGAAGACGGCAGCGGTTATCGTTTCCTGACGGAGATTCTGGCCGATCTAAACACCCGTAATCCGCAGGTTGCTGCGCGGGTGATCGAACCGTTGATCCGTCTGAAACGCTACGATGCTAAACGTCAGGCGCAAATGCGTCAGGCGCTGGAGCAACTGAAGACGTTGGAAAATCTGTCTGGCGATCTGTTCGAGAAGATCAGCAAGGCACTGCAAGACTAATCCTGCCACAGTAATTCTTCTGTCACACGCGGTAGCTTGCCGCGTGTGACATTCTACCCCGCGCTAGTTTCTTACTTCCGCAAACGTTTTACTTTCCGCAGCGATGGCACTACCATCACCGACCGTGAGTTAAACCGTAATCCACTATTGCTTACTTTCAGCGTAGGCAAGATACCTTTGTGATAGGGGTCTCAGGAGACAATATGTTCTATCCCGTTATCAAAAAAGCCCTGTTTCAGCTCGATCCCGAGCGAGCACATGAGCTGACCTTCCAACAATTACGCCGTATTACCAACACGCCTTTTGAATTTCTCGTCCGCCAATCCGTTCCGACTAAACCGGTTACCTGCATGGGGTTATCTTTTAAAAACCCACTCGGTCTAGCGGCGGGATTAGATAAAGACGGCGAATGTATCGATGCGTTAGGCGCAATGGGATTTGGTTTTATTGAAGTGGGGACGGTGACGCCGCGTCCACAATCCGGTAATGATAAACCGAGATTATTCCGCGTAGTGGAAGCGGAAGGATTGATCAACCGGATGGGTTTCAATAATAAAGGCGTGGATTATCTGGTCGAGAATGTAAAGAAAACACGTTTTGGTGGTGTATTAGGGATCAACATCGGCAAGAATAAAGATACGCCGGTTGAGCAAGGCAAAGACGATTATTTGATCTGCATGGACAAGGTTTATCCTCACGCAGGCTATATCGCGATCAACATTTCGTCGCCCAATACGCCGGGATTACGCAGCCTGCAATATGGTGAAGCGCTGGACGATCTTTTGCTGGCGATAAAGAACAAGCAAACAGAATTGAAAGATAAGCATCAGAAATATGTTCCCGTGGCGGTAAAGATCGCGCCGGATCTTTCAGAAGAGGAATTGATCCAAATTGCCGATAGTCTGGTTCGCCATAACATCGATGGCGTGATTGCCACCAATACGACACTCGACAGAAAATTGATTCAGGGATTAAATCACTGCGGGCAAACCGGAGGATTAAGTGGACGTCCGTTGCAGACAAGCAGCACGGAAATTATCCGCCGTTTGTCACAGGAATTAGCGGGACGTTTACCGATTATTGGCGTTGGCGGAATTGATTCTTTGGTCGCTGCACGCGAAAAAATGGCGGCTGGCGCGTCGCTGGTACAGATATATTCAGGCTTTATTTTCCACGGCCCTCGCCTGATTAAAGATATCGTTACACATATTTAATCCGAAATGCCTTTCATTTTTAGCTGGGGGTTTATTTATCCCCCCGGCTAGTCTATATTTTATCCGTTTGCGTAAATAATCTATCAACGGATGACGGATCTTCTTGCCGCAATGTTTGTGACGATGAACGATTATTGTGATGTGAGAAAAAACAATCAGCCATTTCTGATATTTCTACTATGAAGGCGAAGGGTAAATAATATGAAGTTAAAACCTGACGATAACTGGCGCTGGTATTTTGATACCGAACACGATCGCCTGATGTTGGATTTGGCTAACGGCATGTTATTCCGTTCTCGTTTTCCGTCTAAAATGCTAACTTCGGATGCATTCAATGAATGTGCATTCTGTGTTGACGATGCTGCGTTATTTTTTACCTATAACGATAAATGTCAGAAAGCGGCACTGCATCGAGACCTACAAGGCGAATTAGTTTTGAATGCGTTGGTCGCAAGTCGGTTCCTAAAACCGCTTATGCCAAAAAGCTGGCACTTCATCCAACAGCCGGATGCCGTAACGTATTCGCCACAGGCGGGGGATGTTGTACAGGTACAGCTCACGGAAACCTATGAAACGGCCTGTTTTCTGGTGGCGGAAGCAGGGGATAAAGCCTGCCTTTGCTTGCTGGCACAAGAACAGCTGTCATTAAGCGGAAAAACCATGGGGCTGGGTGACGCCATCAAAATCATGCACGACAGACTCATGCCTGCCGTTGTTCAAAATAGGGCTGAGTGGGAAACCTCGTTGGGCGAAGGCACGTCAGCATTTGAGTATGCCAAGGTGGTCTAAACCCTCGGCTATACTCGTAAGACTTCAAACTGCATGTACGCTGGCTTTTCTTCGACTATTGCAGATGCTTTTTTATTGCAACTGAACGTCACTCTGCGGAATGCAGCTACAGGCAAGAATCTCGCCGTTTTCTCTGATGGCACTTTGCTTCAGTGCGGAAACCTCTCCGCTGACTAACGTCAATTTACAGCAACCGCACAATCCTGCCCGACAAGAATAGGGGATTCGAATACCCTGTTGCTCCAACTGCTCCAGTAAAATTTGCTGATTGTTCCCTTGTAACGATTTTCCCTGATAGTGGATGGTAACGGCCTGTTCGCTTTTTTCGGGAACGACAAGGCTTTCGACCACCTGACCAGAACCATAAGGTCGCGGCGGCTTGGTCGCTAAGACTTCTAGCGTGTCGCCTACGCGAATGATGCCCGTATTTCTGGCGACCAGGTTTTGCCCGAAATCAACGTCGCCGTTCTCGGCAGTACGGAAAGATTGCAGCGTTGCCAGCGGTTCGCCTGACGGATGCTTCCGGCCACGTTCGATGCTGACGGTGGTGAAAATGCAGCGGCTACAGGGTTTGACAACGTCAAAAATAATCTCGCCAATCCGAATGGTCTTCCAACTGTCTTCGGCAAAGGCTTCCGCACCTGTCACGACCAGATTGGGGCGAAACTGTTCGATTTTAATACCGGCGGAACAGCGCTGGCGCAGTGCCTGAAATGAGGCATCATTAATTAACAGAAACGGGTAGCCGTCAGCAAACCCTAGGGGGACTTCTGGATAATGCTTCACTCGCCGCGATGGCGCATTGCCCACCCAGCGAAGTTGTACGGAACGCTGAAAATAGTGGCTTAACCAGATGTTGATAGCGTCAGGGGCGACGAGCGCCGTAAAGTGCGTTCCCCAGACTTCTGTCGGCTGAGGTGCCTCGGTGAAGTCGGCAAAACGTATCGTGGCCGTTTGACCATCCGGCGCAGCAATAAACAGTCCATCGGGTAACAAGGCGGGGGTAAATAACACCATCTGCGGATACTGACGGGCAGTAATAAATGTGCCATCCGATTCGGTAATCATGAAGGCACGATCGTTCGCCAAACCGCTGACAGACGCCATCGCGTGGGACAACTGTAGCCCCCGCATCGATTTTACCGGATGAATATAAAGCCGCGTTACGCCAATCACTGACCTGTTCCTTGCCAAAGTAAAACGGCAACTTTATGACAAGCGTCTGGGATTAGCTATAATGCGCCTCAATTTCTTTTTCTATACCCGTCATACTTCAAGCTGCTTGTGCGTTGACCGCCCTTACTCACCCCAGTCACTTACTTATGTAAGCTCCTGGGGATTCATGCGGTTGTCGCCTTCACGCAACGTGAATTATTTAGGGTATAGTTCGTTTTTTTACATTTTTTGGTGATAGTGACGACATGAATGCTTTGTTTGCCAGTACGGCGCGGGGATTGGAAGAGTTATTAAAAAGCGAACTCGAATCATTGGGTGCGCAGTCCTGTGCGGTTGTGCAGGGCGGTGTCCATTTTGAGGGTGACAATCGCCTGCTGTACCAGAGCCTGCTGTGGAGCCGTCTGGCATCGCGCATTCTGCTGCCGCTGAATGAATTCAAGGTACATAGCGATCTGGATTTGTATCTGGGCGTGCAGGCGATTGACTGGTCAACGATATTCAGCATCGATAAAACCTTTGCCGTGCATTTTACCGGTACCAATGAAGATATCCGCAACAGCCAATACGGCGCATTAAAAGTTAAAGATGCGATTGTGGATAGCTTCACGCGCAAAACCGGACAGCGTCCAGACGTAGCGAAACAGCAGCCGGATATTCGCATTAATGTCTTTTTGCAGCGTGATACGGCCAGCGTGTCGCTGGATTTAAGCGGCGATGGCTTACACCAGCGCGGTTACCGCGATCTGGCGGGGCTGGCACCGCTAAAAGAGAATCTGGCGGCGGCAATTGTTTTACGTTCTGGCTGGAAGAGTGGCACGCCTCTGGTCGATCCGATGTGTGGTTCCGGTACGTTGCTGATCGAAGCCGCTATGATCGCGGCCGATCGCGCACCCGGTTTGCATCGCACACACTGGGGATTTAACGCCTGGCTAAAACACGATGCTGAACTATGGCGTGAAGTGACGGCTGAAGCACAGCAGCGCGCTCGTCAGGGGTTACAGACGACAACGTCACGCTTCTTCGGGTCGGATAACGACCGTCGAGTGATTGAGATAGCCAAAGCCAATGCGCGTCGTGCAGGCGTTGCCGAACTGATTTCTTTCGACGTGAGGGATGCCGCACAGCTAAAAAACCCCTTGCCGGAAGGCCCGAAAGGCACGGTTGTCAGCAACCCGCCTTACGGTGAACGCTTGGAAAGTGAACCCGCGCTGATCGCCCTGCACAATATGCTGGGTCGTAAGATGAAAAGCGACTTTGGTGGCTGGCAGCTCTCGCTGTTCAGCGCATCGCCGGAGCTGCTGAGCTGTCTGCAACTGCGCGCAGAGCGCCAATTCAAAGCGAAAAACGGCCCGCTGGACTGCGTACAGAAAAATTATCAACTGGCGGAAACGCAGGGTGAATCTGCGGGGCAAATCGCAGAAGACTTTGCCAACCGTCTGCGTAAAAACCTGCGCAAGCTGGAGAAGTGGGCGAAGCAGCAGGGAATTGAATGCTATCGCATCTACGATGCCGATCTGCCTGAATATAATGTGGCGGTTGACCGCTACGGCAGTTGGGTCGTCGTACAAGAGTATGCGCCACCGAAAACCATTGATGAGCAAAAAGCCCGTCAGCGCCTGTTTGATGTGATCAACGCGACGCTGAGCGTGCTGGAATTACCGTCGAACCGTCTGGTGCTGAAAACGCGCGAACGTCAGAAAGGGAAAAACCAGTACGAGAAACTGGCGCAGAAAGGCGACTTCCTGCTGATGGAAGAGTTTGGTGCCAAGCTGTGGGTCAACCTGACCGACTACCTCGATACTGGTTTATTCCTCGACCACCGTATCGCCCGCAAAATGCTGGGTGAGATGAGCCGTGGCAAAGATTTTCTCAACCTGTTTGCCTACACCGGCACGGCGAGTGTGCACGCTGGATTAGGCGGTGCACGTTCAACGACTACCGTCGATATGTCACGTACCTATCTGGAATGGGCCGAGAAAAACCTGCGGGTGAATGGCCTGACCGGGCGTCAGCATCGCCTGATTCAGGCGGATTGCCTGTCATGGTTACATAACGCCAATGAACAGTTCGATGTGATCTTCATTGACCCGCCAACCTTCTCCAACTCAAAACGGATGGAAGAGTCGTTTGATGTCCAGCGCGATCATTTGGCGCTGATGAAAGATCTCAAACGCCTGTTACGCCGTGGCGGCACCATCATGTTCTCGAATAATAAGCGCGGCTTCCAGATGGATACCGCTGGCCTAACCGCGCTGGGGCTGAACGCCAAAGAAATTACCGCGCAGACCCAATCGCAGGATTTTGCTCGTAATCGTCAAATTCATAACTGCTGGCTGCTGACGCATGCCGGTGAGGAAAAGTAACCGATGTCTTTAATCAGTGTTTCAGGTGCGTGGCTGTCGTTCAGCGACGCGCCGCTGTTGGATAACACCGAACTCCATATCGAAGAAAATGAACGCGTGTGTCTGGTTGGCCGCAACGGCGCGGGCAAATCGACCCTGCTGAAAATTCTGGCCAAAGAAATCCCGCTGGATGATGGTCGTATCACCTATGAACAAGATCTGATTGTTGCACGCCTGCAACAGGATCCCCCGCGTGATGTTGCTGGTAGCGTCTTTGATTTTGTTGCTGAAGGGGTCGCTGCACAGGCGGATCACCTGAAAAACTATCACGCCATGTTGCGTCTGGTAGAAAGCGACCCGAGCGAAAAGAACCTGAATCAATTGGCTAAGTTGCAGGACGTTCTGGAGCATCAGGGCCTGTGGCAGCTGGAAAGCCGCATTCACGAAGTGCTGGAACAACTTGGTCTGTCCGCCGATGCGCCGCTGGCTTCGCTTTCCGGTGGCTGGCTGCGTAAAGCTGCACTCGGCAGAGCGCTGGTCAGTTCACCGCGTGTGCTGTTGCTGGATGAACCGACCAACCACTTGGATATCGAAACAATTGACTGGCTGGAAACCTTCCTGAAAACGTTCCAGGGCAGCATTATCTTTATCTCCCATGATCGCTCGTTTATTCGCAACATGGCGACCCGCATTGTCGACCTCGATCGCGGCAAGCTGGTTTCCTGGCCGGGTAACTACGAAAAATATCTGGAAGGGAAAGAAGAAGCACTGCGGGTGGAAGATCTGCAAAATGCGGAATTCGATCGCAAACTGGCGCAGGAAGAAGTGTGGATCCGTCAGGGCATCAAAGCCCGTCGTACCCGTAACGAAGGCCGTGTTCGGGCGCTGAAGGCCATGCGTCAGGATCGCGCGCAGCGCCGTGAAGTGATGGGCTCGGCGAAAATGCAGGTTGAAGAAGCCGCCCGCTCCGGCAAGATTGTGTTTGAGCTGGAAGACGTAAACTATCATGTTGATCAGGGTTCTGTGGGTGAAAAGAAAGTGCTAACGCGCAATTTCTCCGCTCAGGTACAGCGCGGCGACAAGATTGCACTGGTGGGGCCGAATGGCTGCGGTAAAACCACGCTGCTAAAATTGATGCTGGGTGGGTTAGAACCGGTCAGCGGTCGTGTGCACTGTGGCACGAAGCTGGAAGTGGCCTATTTCGATCAGCACCGCGCTGAACTCGACCCAGAACGTACGGTGATGGACAATCTGGCAGAAGGCAAACAGGAAGTGATGGTCAACGGCCGCTCACGTCATGTGCTGGGCTATTTGCAAGACTTCCTGTTCCATCCGAAACGCGCCATGACGCCGGTAAAAGCGCTGTCGGGTGGAGAGCGTAACCGCCTACTGCTGGCGCGTTTGTTCCTCAAACCCAGTAACCTGTTGATTCTTGATGAACCGACCAACGATCTGGACGTGGAAACGCTGGAGTTGCTGGAAGAGTTAATCGAAAGCTATCAGGGAACGGTGCTGCTGGTCAGCCACGACCGTCAGTTCGTCGATAATTCGGTGACCGAATGCTGGATCTTTGAAGGTGACGGCAAGATTTCTCGCTTCGTCGGTGGGTATTACGATGCGCAACAGCAGCGTGCCACGGCCACGCCACTGCGAACGACGGCTGCGCCAGCAGTAACTGCACCAGCGCCAACTGCGAGCACCGCACCGTCCGCTAAACGAAGCGCGGGGAAATTAAGTTATAACCAGCAGCGCGAATTAGATGAGTTGCCGCTGCGTCTTGAGCAACTGGAGCAAGAAATTGCGTCGCTGCAAGCGCAGATGAATGACGCCAATTTCTTCAGCCGTCCACATGACGAAACGCAGCAGGTCTTAAGCGCTCTGGCGGAAGCGGAAAGCGCGCTGGAAACCTGTTTCGAACGCTGGGAAGAGCTGGAAGCACAGAAAAACGGCTAATCCACGTGGTTGTATGACGCCATCAATACGGGAAGTTAACTCCCGTATTGATGGGGTTTTCAGTCAGAAGCTGACGAATTTTGAAGGAGAGAACGTGTGTGTTCCCATCACGATCGGCATGACTGTAATCTTCAACACGAGCATCACCATGATGACTATATGCTTTGCCCGCAGTGCGACCTGCTGGTGGAGTTACCTGAGCTGTTACACGGCCAGAAAGCGACCTGCCCACGTTGTAAAACCGCACTAACCAGCCGCCAGACGGAACCGCGTAAACGGCCAGTTGGCTATGCGGTGAGTGCGCTATTCATGCTATTGCTGGCAAACCTCTTCCCCTTCGTTTCTATGCGTGTAGCGGGTATCACCAGCGAAATTACCCTGATACAAATTCCTAAAGTGATGGTGGCGGAAAACTATGCCAGCGTCGCGACGCTGTTTATGCTTTTTGTCCAACTGGTCCCAGCTTTCAGTATGGCGACCCTCATTCTGCTTTGCCTGCATGCTTCGCTGCCGCTGGTCTTGAAAAAAAACCTGGGAAAAATGCTGTTCCATCTCAAAAGCTGGGGGATGGCAGAGATTTTTCTGGCTGGCGTGCTGGTCAGCTTTGTCAAACTGATGGCCTATGGTGACATCGGCATCGGCACCAGCTTTATGCCTTTTGTCCTGTTCTGTCTGCTACAACTACTGGCCTTCCAAAGCCTCGACCGCCGCTGGTTGTGGAATGACATCGTGCCGCCCCCCGCGCTGCCTGCGCCACCGATTCTGGGACAAAGCGGGCTATCGCAAGGGCTGCGTTCATGCACATGTTGCACCGCCATTCTGCCAGCTAGCCAGTTAATCTGCCCGCGTTGCCACTCACGCGGACATGCCCGTAAGAAGCACAGCCTGCAATGGACGTTGGCCCTGCTGATGACCTCCATCATGCTCTATATCCCCTCGAATCTGATGCCCATCATGGTGACCGAAGCCTTCGGCGATCGCATGGGATCGACGATTATGTCGGGTGTCATTCTACTGTGGGGGATGGGGTCTTATCCTGTCGCACTGGTGATTTTTGTCGCCAGCGTCATGGTGCCATCGCTAAAAATGCTGGCGTTAGGCTGGCTTTGCTGGCAGGCCAATCGCAAAACCAAGAAAACGGAAGATAGCGAGCGAATGCATGTCATCTATGAGATGGTTGAGTTTGTTGGGCGCTGGTCGATGATTGATGTGTTCGTGATTGCCGTCCTGTCGGCGATGGTGCGTATCGGTCGCTTGATGAGTATTTATCCCGCTGTTGGGGCGGTGTTGTTCGCGGCGGTGGTGATTCTGACCATGTTTGCCGCGATGATGTTTGATCCCCGTTTGTTGTGGGATCGTCGCGATGATGTTCTTCATAAGGAGCCTGCCGTTGGCGAAAGATAACCCTGCCATTGCGGATGTAGAAACGATTAAACGCTGGTCGCCGGTCTGGATTGTACCGATTGTCACGGTGCTGATCGGTGCCTGGATACTGTTTTACCATTTCAGCCATCAAGGGCCGCAAATTACGCTGATTACCAGCAACGCAGAAGGGATTGAAGCGGGAAAAACGGCCATCAAAAGCCGTAGCGTAGACGTTGGAGTGATAGAGAGCGTCGTACTGAGTGACGATCTCCATCGAGTGGAGATCAAAGCTCGTCTGCATGATGGTATGGAGAAACTCCTAAAGCAGGACTCCGCTTTCTGGGTGGTGAAGCCGCAAATTGGTCGCGAAGGCGTTTCCGGTCTGGGGACGCTCTTATCCGGCGCTTACATTGAGCTACAGCCTGGGGCAAGTAAAGAGGGTAAAAGCGAGTTTACCCTGCTGGATGCGCCGCCGCTGGCCTCGCCGGATGCGAAAGGCATTCGGGTAATACTGGACAGCGAGCAATCCGGGCAGTTGAATGCGGGCGATCCGGTCCTGTTCCGCGGCTATCGGGTGGGGTCGGTGGAAACCAGCGAGTTCGACCCGAAAGCACGCAAGATGCGCTATCAGCTGTTTATTTCTGCGCCGTATGACGGTCTGGTCACCAGCAATGTTCGTTTCTGGAAAGATAGCGGCGTGGCGTTCGATATGTCGGCGCAGGGGATGCGTGTCGAAATGGGCTCGTTGACGACGTTATTCAGCGGTGGCGTCAGCTTTGATGTCCCTGCTGGGTGGGAACTGGGCGATGCGGCCAAGACCATGGCGCAGTATCGGCTGTTTGATAGCCAGCGCAGCATTCAGGACTCGCTATACACCGAATATAAAGAGTACCTGCTGTTTTTCAGCGAATCGATCCGTGGTCTACAGGAGGGCGCGCCGGTTGAGTTCCGCGGCATTCGACTGGGCACGGTTGCCGAAGCGCCATTTTTCCCAAAAAATATGAAGCAGGATCTGGATGATGATTATCGCATTCCGGTGCTGATCCGTATTGAACCCGATCGGTTCGAGAAGAAGATTGGTGGCTCGTTCGATTTTGAACAGCATCTGAAACAAGCCCAGTCGCTGGGGCTGCGCGCGTCGATGAAGTCGGCTAATCTCCTGACGGGCGCGCTCTATATCGATCTCGATTTTTATCCAACAGAGAAAGTGGATAAACAGCTGTTCGTTCTGGATGGCTACCCAGTTCTGCCTACCATTGACGGTGGCCTGTCGCAGATTCAGCAGAAGCTGATGGCCGTGCTGGATAAGGTCAATAACTTACCGCTGAACCCGATGGTCAATGAAGCCACGAAGACGCTGACAGAAAGTCAGGCAACGCTGCGCGAAATGCAAAAAACGCTGGTGACGCTAAACAAGTTGACGTCCAGCAAAGCGATGCAGGATCTGCCGGAAGACATGCAAAAAACGCTGCTTGAATTGAATCGCAGTATGAAAGGCTTCCAGCCCGGCTCACCGGCGTATAACAAGATGGTGGCGGATATGCAGCGGTTGGATCAGGTATTGAGGGAGCTACAGCCTGTGCTGCGTACCCTGAATGAGAAAAGTAATGCGTTGGTGTTTGAGGCTTCGGGTAGTGAGGATCCTCAGCCGAAGAGGGCAAAATAATGATGAAAGCATGGACACTGGTTCTGGCGCTGCTATTGAGCGCGTGCAGCAGCAGTAATACGCAGAAAACGTACTATCAGTTGCCGACAATCGCGGATGCCAATACGACACAGGCTGCGGTGACTCAGGGGCATCCGCTATGGGTTGAACATGTCAGCGTGGCGGATTACCTCGTCAATGCTGGCTTGGTTTATCAGACTAACGATGTGCAGTATGTCATTGCCAGCAACAACCTGTGGGCCAGTCCGTTGGATCAGCAATTACAGCAAGCGCTGGTGACTAATCTGGGGAATAAACTGCCCGGTTGGGTCGTGACCACGCAGCCACAGGGAAGCGAACCGGCTGTGCTGAACGTGGCGGTTACGGGTTTTCACGGCCGCTATGATGGCAATGTTATCGTCCGTGGTGAATGGATGCTGACCTATCAGGGTAAAGTGGTTAAACGCCCCTTTAGCGTGATGCTGCCACAAACGGAAGATGGCTACGACGCGCTGGTAAGAACGCTGGCACAAGGCTGGCAGCAGGTTTCCCAGTCGATTGCTCAGCAGGTGGGGAAACTGAAATAACGATGACAGCGACCCGGTATTATCTGGTCACGGTTTGACACAAACAGCGTTCTAAGAAATCAGGCCTCTAAAGATGTAATGCTTTGATTGCATTGCGTTTTTAGGGGGTTTTTATTATTTTCAATCAGTTGGGTTTTTCGGTTCGTTAACGGGGAAAATTCCTATTTTGGATCACAAATATGACACTGACGTGAATTTTGCGCCTTGACCTTTGGCGACAGAATCGGTATTGATAGTCTGTGGTTGCTTATAAAGTAATCATTGTTTTCTTTCCACCAGATAAATGATGAGGGAAATAAGGCATGAAGAGACAGAAACGCGATCGCCTGGAACGGGCTCATTCACGTGGTTATCAAGCAGGTATTGTCGGTAGACCAAAGGAATTTTGTCCTTATCAATCCATTAATGCCCGGTCTTACTGGTTGGGAGGTTGGCGAAAAGCCATGGAGGACAGGGCTGTGACCGCTTAGCGCGCCTTGTCATTAGAGGGAACGCCTCCGCTTCTGCGGAGGCTTTTGTTTTTTTAGGGGCTAAATACCCTGATTCTGCATCTCTCTCTGTTCAATCGACATAGAGTTCAACCGACAGACACGCTCGATACACTCAATCGATACACGTCCTTAACAAATAGATGGCCTTGCACAACGATCCAGAGCGTTGTTAATTCTATAACGTTATTTACCTATTAATTTCGATTTCGATCATTTTAGTCATTTTTTTATTCGTTATTGTTCGATATTGACTTGAAATTGAGTGATTTGGGTGATTATTCATTATTTTTTGTTAAAAAATCTATCATTACTACCTGAATGGTATGGCTCAAGGCGGCAATGTAGTGTAGTTTTTTGTTCAGAATTTTCTTAAAAGCGTTTAGAGAGAAGAATATCGTGAAATTGCGAACCAGAATTGCACTGCTGTGCAGTACGACTTTGTTAGGGATGTTAATTTTATCTGCGGTGGCGCTGAATACGCTCTATAACACGATGATGAGCGAACGCACTGGCCAACTTTCTACGCTGGTTCAACTGGCTCACGCTGCGGCACAAAAGGCATATGACCTTGAGAAAAGCGGTCAGCTGTCACGTGAGGATGCAGAGAAAGAGGCCAAACGGGCAATTAGCAGTTTCCATAAGGACGATCGTTATTTCTTCGTACGCGGTTATACGAATGATGTGAACTACGTTCACCCTAACCCTAAACGCATTGGCATTGTCGATGCCAATGGCGGTAAAGAGGCGGGAGAACGCTACCGTGCGTCGCTTCAAGGCAATACGATTGGCACGGTGATCGCGGAAGGGACGCGTCCGGGGCAGCAGAATAAAGTTGAGAAGCTTTATGCCGTCATTAAATTCGAGCCTTGGGACTGGACGATTGGCTACGGTGACTATATTGACGATATCCAACAAACGTTCTGGCACAACGCGCTGATCCTGCTGTCTTTAGGCGTGGTTCTGCTGTTAATCATTTCTACATTTGCATGGAATATGTTGCGTACGCTGATGCGCCAGCTTGGCGGTGAGCCGCAATATGCGGTGGATGTTGTGCGCGAAATTGCGGAAGGCAATTTGCGCGTCGATGTTGAAACGAAGCCGGGCGACCAAACCAGTATTCTTTACGCTATCCGTGCGATGCGTGAAAACTTGTCGCATCTGGTTAATCAGGTTCGCAGCAGTACCAACTCGATTGCTACCGCTTCAACGCAGATAGCATCGGGTAACGGTGATTTGTCAGCTCGTACCGAATCGCAGGCCAGCGCATTAGAGCAGACGGCAGCGGCAATGGAACAGTTGACCGCAACGGTGAAACAGAATGCAGATAACGCGCGCTACGCGAATGAACTTGCGGTGTCGGCATCGGATGTCGCGGTGCGCGGTGGGGATGTTGTCAGCCGAGTCGTGGTGACGATGGACTCCATCAGTACATCATCGCGTAAGATTGTGGATATTATCGGCGTTATTGACAGCATCGCTTTCCAGACGAATATTCTGGCGCTGAATGCGGCGGTAGAAGCGGCACGGGCAGGTGAACAAGGCCGTGGCTTCGCCGTGGTCGCAAGTGAAGTCCGCACGCTGGCGCAGCGCTCTGCATCCGCCGCGCGGGAAATTAAAGGCTTGATTGATGATTCCGTTGCCAAGGTGGGGGAAGGCACCGATTTCGTGAAGCAGGCGGGCGATACCATGAGTGAAGTGGTTGAAAGTGTACACCGCGTCACGTCCATGATGGGCGAGATTAGCGCGGCGAGTGCAGAGCAGCGTTCCGGTATTGAACAGGTCAATCTCGCGATATCGCAGATGGATCAGAGTACCGAACAGAATGCGGCGTTGGTTGAAGAAGCATTGGCTGCGGCACACTCGCTGAGCGAACAGGCACAAGAGCTGTCACGCACCGTTGAACAATTCCGCGTTGATGAATCTGCGGGCAGCTATCTGGCGCTGGGGGCAAGATAGCTACAACGAAACGGCAGCGTTCAGGTAGTATCGAACTTTTCCGACGTTTTTATCCGTCATGACATCAGATTGAACCCGACACATACGTGTCGGGTTGTTCGTAAAACCAGCAATCAGCTTAAGCGTTTCACTCGTTGCCGGAGGGGAAATCTTCAGAAAGACTCCCAGTCTTCTTTATTATTCGCTGGCGGCAGTGCTACGGTTTTCAGCCTGCCAGATAATTGTGTGCCGGATGATGAACGATGTTGCGTCGTGGACTCTGTTCCCAGCTTGAATACCGAGACCAACTGTGACAACTGATCGGCCTGTTGCTCTAGGGAAGACGCCGCAGAAGAGGATTCCTGCACGAGAGCGGCATTCTGCTGAGTGGTGGAATCCAGTTCTGTTACCGCTTTACCAATTTGATCAATACCTCGACTCTGCTCTTCAGATGCATTCGAAATTTCATTCATGATCCCACTGACATTGGTGACTGAAGAAATGATCTGTTCCATTGTGCCCCCCGCTTTATTCGCCATTTCTGACCCAGCGTGCACGCGTTGGACGGATTCTTGTATGAGACTCTCTATTTCTTTAGCTGCCTGCGCACTACGTTGTGCAAGGTTTCTTACCTCACCGGCGACGACAGCGAAGCCCCGACCTTGTTCACCGGCCCGTGCCGCTTCTACCGCCGCATTCAGCGCCAGAATATTCGTCTGGAATGAGATACCATTAATCACGCTGATTATTTCAGTAATTTTCTTTGAACTTTCAGTGATCACACCCATAGTTTCGATCACATCCCAAACAATTTTGCCCCCTGAACGGGCGTGGTTTGCGGCCACTTCAGCAAGATGACTGGCTTCACGGGCATTATCTGCATTACGTTTTACGGTTGAGGTTAATTCTTCCATGCTGGCTGCAGTTTCCACAACGGCGGATGATTGCTCCTCAGTGCGTGATGCTAAATCTGTGTTACCTGCAGAAATTTCTGATGATGCCGTAGCGACATGCATGACAGATTCTTTTATCTGAGAAATCATATCGCGTAGCCGCTGATTCATTGTCGCTAGAGCAGTAGTCAGGCGACCTAATTCGTCGGAGGACTGGGGTTCAATTACGGCAGTCAAGTCACCACTGGCAATATACTCGGCAAGGGTCAAACTATTCCTTATTTGGCGAGTCATCTGGTGCGTGATTAACCATGCGACCAATAGGCCGACTACCACTGCGCACACTGCAACCAGTGCTGTTATTGTGATCACTTGCTGCGTGATATCCAGGTTTTTTTGAGTTTGTAATGTCACCAAATTTTGTATCGTGTTAGCGATTTTTTCGGCAAAGCCCGTTAATGTGTTGGCGACATCTCGTGACTGCTGAAGTGCCGCTGAATAGTTATTGACATTGCTTTTAAGCGTATTAAGGAATAGTTGTACAGTCTTTTTATCTGCATCGGTTAGCTGTAGGCCTTCTGCCGCTAACAGATTCAGAGCAGAACGGTAATCGGTCTCAAAAACATCCTGTCCGTTTTTTCCGTCAGATGACTGGATCTGAAGCACGTCGATCCACAAACGATTGAGTACATTCAGTAGTATCAGGTCCTGCTTTGTGGATTGTTCATGAGTGACTAACATCTGATTCAATTTGTCCAGTACAGACTTCTGTTCTGGTGCCGTCAACGATTTAGATGCATCCACTGATTGGCGTTCAAATTTGACGAAATTATCCCGTGCATCGGCATAGGCAGGGATGGTATTCCTTAAGTCATTAAATAATACGCGAGCCTCCGTTCCCCAAACGAAACTTTCCCCTTGCACCGCCTTGCTATACATTTTATCAATAGCAACCTTATTTGCCTGAATAGCACTTTCATCGTGATTAATTTGATAGGCAAGACGGTTTCGCCGTGCGATGTTTAATTCATCATTGATTTCACCGACCAACGCACCCTTTAGCGCATAGTCTCGGATGCTAGCTGACTGCTGTATACTAAAAATTGATGAGATAATTATTATTATTATCAATATAGCAAATCCACCGAACAGCTTTGTTCCAACAGAACGGTTTCTGAACCATGAAAAAAGGTATGTCATAGAGGTATCCTCAAAAATATGTTCAATTTAAAACATGCCAATGACTCGAATTGTTAACTACTTACGTAACTTGTTGTTTTTTGCGTGTGACCCTACTGTCAGGTTCATTGTTCTTTATTGCGATGCATGAGATAAAATAGGTCTTTCATTATATTTTCGGATACGTAAAACTAATCTTTAGTGCTCGTTTGAAATAAATTTAATGTTTAAGTAAATAGCTTATTTCGTATTTTTAATGAATGGGTTTTTATCATGATTCAATAAAACCATGATGTGGTATTTTAATTTAAAGATATAAGGAGCTCGATGGTTAAGTTATTTTTTGTTAATATAATGTAACTTTACTTGCAATCGAAATATTGATTCCTGATGTTGGCATAATGTGATCATAGTATGGGAACGATATTCTATCCACTTGATACCTATAATTTATTTTTAATCGGTAATTTATCCTTTTTATTCAATGATATAGCTTATATCTCAAAACTGAATAAGAAATACTCTCTTATTTATAAAAATACTTAAAGTAAGGCGCGAAGTATGCATCACTGAATAGTGAGGATTTCAGGAAGATAACTTTACTTGGTAAAATGGAAGTGGGACTAAGTAAAATTCTGACTTCAACAGTTTCTGGCGGGATGCCCCCAGTGGTATCATGTTAAGAAGATTTGAATTGCTGTTTGGTTTATGAATTATAGTGTTATAACTTATAAAGGCTGAGTTCGCAGGCGCAGGTATCAGAAAACGTCTTGTAGGAATTCAGGTGAATGCTGCTTATGGGGTTTCCATGATGGTATTTATACTTATTTTCAGCATTCGTTTTGCACATCTTATCCCAGAGTTATTTATTGCTATGTTAACAATGATTTCTTTTCCTGGTTTATACTCGTCAGCTAGTTAATGAAGGCAGGAAAAAACCAGCTTAATGAGAGGTATGTAGGGGGATTGACTCGCAGCCTCCTGCCGATCGCCCCGCCGTTGGCGGTCCAAAACGCCAATCCTGTCGTTTTGTCGAACCCTGTCAAGGTTTCTCATCTGTACCATCACCATAAAAGAAAACGCCCTTAACTTGCGTCAAGGGCGTTTTCTTTTATATGGCGGTGAGGAAGGGATTCGAACCCTTGATACGTTTTCACGTATACACACTTTCCAGGCGTGCTCCTTCAGCCTCTCGGACACCTCACCGTGGTCTCGCCGTATCGCATAGCAGCTGACGGCGCTAATGTAGGGAAATTGCCGAACAGCGTCAACAAACTTCTGCATTCAATGCACGCAATTAGCTAAAGTTAACGCAATTTGTTGCTTTGCTCACCGCTTTTCATTTTCGCCCTCGTGCATTCCCCCGTCATGCGCCAAAAACTGATGTTTCAGTTGTGTTAATCATGCGTTGTAATTCCGTCACTGGCTGCGGAATAGCCCTCGAAATGGTATGCTGATTTGCAAACGTTGACCCAGGAGAACCTATGTATCCCGTCGATTTACATATGCACACCGTTGCTAGCACACATGCTTACAGTACCCTGCATGATTACATCGCTGAAGCACAGCAAAAGCATATCCGCCTGTTTGCCATCACCGATCATGGCCCGGATATGGCGGATGCACCGCATTACTGGCACTTCATGAATATGCGCGTTTGGCCGCGTCTGGTGGATGGCGTCGGCATCCTGCGCGGTATCGAAGCAAATATTAAAAATATCGAGGGTGATATAGACTGCACCGGACCGATGTTGGATCAGGTGGATGTGATTATCGCAGGCTTTCATGAGCCGGTTTTTCCACCACAGGATAAAGACACGCATACTACGGCGATGATCGCGACCATGGCACGTGGCGACGCGCATATCATTAGCCACCCCGGCAACCCGAAATTTCCTGTCGATATCCGCGCGATTGCGGAAGCCGCGGCGAAATACAATGTGGCGCTGGAGCTAAATAACTCTTCTTTCATGCATTCACGCCAAGGTAGTGAGCCAAACTGTCGGGCGATTGCGGAAGCTGTTCGTGACGCAGGTGGGTTACTTTCTTTAGGTTCCGATTCCCATATTGCGTTTTCTCTGGGAGACTTTACCCACTGCGAACGTATTTTGCAGGAAGTGAATTTCCCGCAGGATCGGATATTAAACGTCAGTCCTCGGCGCGTGTTGGATTTCCTCGAACAGCGTGGAATGTCTGCTATCGCTGAACTTGCTGATTTGTGACGCTGTCACTTAAAAAGCGTTACTTAAGACAGTGTCACTTAAAAATAAACAGGATTATGAATGAACGAGTTTTCTATTGTGTGCCGCCTATTGGGCACGCTGTTTTATCGCCAACCGCAGGATCCTTTGCTGATGCCGCTATTCACCCTGATTAAAGAGGGGAAACTGGCGCAGCACTGGCCGTTAGAGCAAGATGCGTTGTTGGCTCGTTTGCAAAAAGGTCTGGATTTGTCCGCAATGGCGGCGGATTATCAGGCGCTGTTCGATAGCGAAAATGGCTCAGTGTCGCCGCTGCGTTCATCCTATGAAAGCGATGCTGATGACGCGGAAATTCGTACATTTTTACAACAGCGCGGCATGCCGTTAAATGACAGTGGTGCGGTTGGTCATTTTGGTAGCTTGTTGCTTGCCGCGTCATGGTTGGAAGATCAGGCACAAGAAGACGAAACGGCCGCACAGATTACCCTGTTCGATGAGTATCTTTTACCGTGGAGCGATCGTTTTCTCGGGAAAGTAGAAAGTCACGCCACCACCGCATTTTATCGTACGCTGGCGATAGTGTGCCGTGAAGCGCTGGAAGCGATGCGAGATGAACTGGGCGAAAGCGACGAAGAAGACGAATCGGAAGCGGAAGAATAATATCGCGGTATGAAACCCCGCAGTATGAAATCTAGTAAAGATGAACCTAATGTTTTACGAGGAGGATCATAACACCTCTAATCAGGTGGCCAAATTCAGTGTGCCACTACATAAACACAGCACTCTGCGTTCTTTCAATTGGAAACGAGACCAGAGACCAAACGAGTAGCATGTAGACTCGCATAATCGAAGAACCTTGTATCAATCGATACAAGGTTTATCAGGCAGTGCTTATTCGAGCATCCCAAGATACATTGCTGGTTTCGCTGTAAGTCCTGCATGTACACTCTCGGTAACGTCATCAGCCAATAGTTCGGGGAGTCCCATTTCTAACGCAGTAAGTGTCATCTGTGCAATATCATCTGGTAATGCTTTTTTTCCCGGTACTCCGCGTGCCATATCGGTATCCATGAAAGCTACATGTAATGACAGAACTTCTGTACCCTGAGCCTTCAACTCTTGTCGCATTGCATTACTCAAGGCCCAAGCAGCGGCTTTGGAAGCACTGTAACTCCCTGTCATTCCAGGCAGGGTTGCCCAGCTTAGTGCGGAGATAACATTAATAACTGCACTACCTTTGCCAGTAGCGAGAATGGGCGCAAAAGCCTGCGTCATACGCAATGGCCCAATGGCATTTGTCTCCAACTGAACGCGCAAAGAATCGATGGATGATGGATCAAGAATAGACCCTGTCCCGCCAACACCAGCGTTGTTGATCAATAAATTCACATCGCTCAATTCTTTTGCGAGCGCGTTAATCTGTTCAGAGTTGGTCACATCCAAACGTACGGGCACAACACCCGGTTCAATGATGGTTATTGGATCGCGCGCAGCAGCGTAGACCTTGCGTGCTCCAGCAGCGAGTAAGGCTCGGACAAAGGCTGCCCCTAACCCTCTATTAGCTCCTGTAACAAGTGCAACAGAACCATGTATTTTCATAATGTTAGACTCCAAAAGCTAGAATCAGGAATTAATGCGTGATACCAAATGAGCCATGACAAAGTGCTCATAATGACCAACCCCATTTTTTACAATAGGATCTTGGGAGGTGAAAGCCTCAATGTCTTCGCTTTCTTGAATTCGGTAGAGAGACACTCCGTAGCCATCTCCATCATTTAGGACGGGACCATGTGCAACAATCACACCTTGGTCGAGGAGCTTATTTAGATAAGCTCCATGCTGTCCCATCCATGTTGTCTCTTCTGGAGACATTGTCGCTAGGAAATTCGCACGTGGGGGAATCCATTTACATAAATAGTTTTTCATTTCATAACCTTTATAAAAATTGATATCGAATGAGCAAAGCAACTTATTCTTTCGAAGCAGAAGCAAGGCGCTTTCCAGCCTCAACAGATAAATTGAGCACTACATTGGCGGGGCGCATCATCACCATAAAATCGGTAATTTTTCCTTCTGTACTGAATTCAATCAGGTCAACGCCGAACACAATGTCATCGCCGACCCTCGCACTGAACTCAAGAACATATCCTGTGTTTTTGCCGAAATGCCGTAGGTAAGTAAAATCTTTAAATACACTGAAAACCGCTCCCAGAATGGCAACCATTGTTTCCTTGCCATGATACGATTCAATGGTTGCTGGATTACGAAAGACAACATCCTCGGTCAACAAGTCAGGGAGAGCCTTCCAATCCAATGACTCAACAATACGATGCCACTCCTTGAGTCCTGCTTGAGCGGCTTCGTGCGGTAAACCAAGTTGAATGCCTTCAATTGAGTGTGAGTTTAAGTCGGTCATTTAATTCTCCTATTAATGAAACGATTCTTTTACCTTGAGGCCAATTACAAACAGCATCATTCATTTAAAGTTATACTGGGTCATGCCGTTACTTTGCCGTTTTTAAACTTTTAAGAATTGCGCTTTCAAACATCTTTGGAAGATAGTTTTGTAGAAAAAGGATCAGTCCTGTCATTTTTCCCACAGGATTACTGAACTTCGGCTCTTTAGTTTGGATGAGCTTGCTAATAGTGCATACAACTGCATCTGGGGCTTCAGCCTCGTCCATGCCCTTTTGCGTAGCAGCTTGAACCAACTTTCGGTAATCGTTGTAATCCGCTATATTTTGGCCTGTCGATGATACAGAGTGATTGCCGAGATTCGTTTTGAACCATACTGGCTCTACCATGCTGACATGGATGTTGAATGGATTGAGTTCAAAACGTAGGGACTTGAAATAGCCTTGAACTGCGTGTTTTGAGGCAGTGTAGTAAGATAGATTTGGTGGCCCAATCAAACCCACGATAGAGCTTATCGTGATGATCTGGCCGCTCTTCTGTTTGCGAAAGTAGGGTAACAAGGCGTTTGTGACCTTTACAGTTCCCCAGAAATTGGTTTCGAACTGCTCACGTCCAACTTCAATTGACGTTTCTTCAGCAATACCTGTAACCATGTAACCTGCATTGTTAACGAGCACATCGACTCGCTTTGTGTGAGCAAATAGTTCTTGTGTAAAGGACTGAACAGAACGGTCATCAGCAATATCGAGGCGTAGCATTTTGAATGGCACCTTAGCTACATGTTTCTCGGGATTACGGCTGGTACCAATAACATGAAAACCATCTTTATGTAGTTTATTGGCGAGCATCAAACCAAAACCCGACGATGCACCTGTAATTAAAATTGTTTTTTTCATATGAGTAACCCTAACCTATATTCACTATTGAATCATTGGGGGTATTTTGCCGCTAACTTTTAGTAGCATCACTAGCGGAAGGCGCCAACTTTCATGCTAAACGCGCCAATATCAAATTGGGTTGATTGGCGCCTTTTGCCATTGCGGTGGCACAATCTGCGAAATAGACTAGGCACACAGAGCCGGATCTAATGCTCTTTGTATGGTTATTATGGCTAAAATTAGCACGATTTTTGTTCAGAAAATGCACTGGATGGATATGACTTCCGATTGATTGAATGCATATTAATATGCCGTACTTATCGAAATGAACGAATTGTGTATTTTTTACACAAATGGGAATCCCGCCCTGACTAGGCACATGACTATAGAGAATATACAAACATTGGATCGTCGAAATAGCGCTATGCAGGATTACTCAATTTGGCCTGGTTGGCGCTTGTTAATGCAAGACGCTGGCATAGAAGCTTCACCCGTGCTCCGTCGAGCTGAGCTTCCCGGCGACCTCTTTGCTCGGCAAAATGTTCGTCTAGATCCAGATGACTTTTTCCAACTTTGGGTGGCCATCGAAGCTGAGGCGATGTTTAAAAATCCCAACATTCCAGCCGCATTACAGATTGCCAAAGTAATGTCTTCAGACTGGTTTGATCCCGAGCTTTTTGCCGCGCTCTGTAGCTCGAATATGAGCTGCGCGCTTGATAGAATGGCTAAGTATGTAAGACTTATTGCTCCCATGATATTCAAAGTAGATCGTGATGGATCACACACCACTGTCTCAATTGATTTTGTGGACAACACCAAGCATCCACCCGACGTATTTCTTGTTTTTAAGCTCGTATTTTTTGTACAACTTGCTCGTTTGGCTACACGCACGCCCATACAGCCATTGCAGGTAAGTTGGCCATTAGCACATAAGATCAATAGTGACAGTGCATTAGCCTATGAGGCTTTTTTTGGTGTTCCTATCACGAATAGTCACTTAACTACTTTGGTATTTTTGACTGCGGATATGGAGAAACCATTCCTTACAGAAAATCACAAAATGTGGCAATTCTTTGAGCCATCTTTGCGTCAAAGGTTGACTGATTTAGATCAAATGGCAGGCATGTCGGAAAGAGTGCACAGTACATTGCTAGAGAGCTTGCCGGCTGGAGAAGTGTCGATGCAGATAGTGAGTCGGAAACTCGCGGTCAGCACTCGCACACTGCAACGCCGACTTCAAAATGAAGGAACCTCATTCCAGCAGATTCTGGACAATGTGCGTAAATCGCTCGCACATCATTATCTACTCAGTACTGACATGTCGAGTGCGGAGATATCGTTTCTATTGGGGTTTGAAGACTCAAATTCTTTTGCTCGTGCATTTCAATCTTGGACAGGAAATACGCCGCAAATGGTGAGATCTAGAAAATAAGTGCATGGTATTCGTGGAAATAATACCTTGAATTTAACAATTTTGGGAAAAGTGATGAATCTATCAGAAGCTGCTCTAAATACATGGATTAACAAACCAGAATGTTCGGAAGTTAGCCCTAACAGGATCTATATGGTTAGTCATGAGCACTCCGACTTTTGGGAAAAAACTCACTATGGATTTCAACATCACACTGGGCATGCATATGGGCTTGAAACAGACAGTGATTTCACTTTCCAAGTTAGAGTAAAAGCTGATTTCAAGTTTTTGTATGATCAGGCAGGTATTTTTATTCAGGGAGCAGAAACAGCTTGGATTAAAGCCGGAATAGAGTTTAATGATGGACACCCATCTATAGGATGCGTTGTCACTGATAACCACTCAGACTGGTCGACAGGTATTTTTCCAGGCAATGCCAATGATTTCTGGATGCGGGTTACATCTAAAAACAATGTTATTCGAATTCAATACTCAACTGATGGGATACATTGGCCATTGTTGAGATTGTGCACATGGCCAGGGACACAAAAAAAGTTCATAGGTGTAATGTGTTGCTCTCCTAAGTCGAAGGGATTAGCAGCAGAATTCACCGAGATCTTATTAACCGCTCCATATGATAAAGATTTACACGATCTTTCGTGAGCCTTGAGTGTTACCTCTAATTAGGTGACCATATATGGAGCCTTCTGACCGATGATTCGGCCCTTATTCCATGCAACACGTTTTTCAATGATGACCTCCCGATTTTTTGAGAAACCATAAGCTGAGTCACTTGGTATAGATGCAAAGCTCTCGAAAAAAACTTAAAAAACACATAAAGTGAGGAAGGTTTTATCAGCGAATTCCGCTCTGCATCCGAAAGCAGACGTTCGGTGTGAAAAACTGAAATGTCAGCAATTGGCACATAAGTAATATTCAGAAATTGAGCATATTATATTATGCTCACTTTACTGCAAAAACCGTAACCAACGTTTTAATTGAGCCATCTGGAACCATAACAAAGTACATCTTGCTCCCCACGTTCTGCCAGAACTCGGCCTCCTGCATATACTTTTTTTCCTTTTGGAAAGCAACTTTTTCTGGCAATTTGGCTTTATCTAGCGCCGGGCATAGCAGTATTGAGCACAAAACCTTCCAAGGGTGCTTGGGCAGACCCTGTATTAATCAGTAAACAGGATAACGATCTGGCCGGGTTTGATTTCGATGCCTTTCGCCATCTTCTTCGCCATCGACTCCGTTGTGCTCTTATCTGCATTTAATACGTAAGCTGGTTTCTGGTCAAAATAGCTTTTTAGCGATTGATTAAGATACGGGCTTAGCGTTTTCATTATCGCCTGCATTTTTTCCGGCTGTACGGTGTAATCAACCAGTTCCATATCTTTCAGGTAAATCGCGCCCTGCGCTTTATCAAAAACCGGCTGTGCTTTCAGCGTCAGCTTCATGTCGGCAGCCTGATTGCCCAACAGGGACGAAATATCGACCTTCGCATTGCCCGTCAGCGTCACTTTCCCCGGCTCTGCCCGACCGATTTGGCTAGATAGTTCGGTCAACACGATATGGGCATCCACCACGCCGGGCACGCCCAACTGTTTCTGATAATCATTGTGTGTTTGCAGGTACTCATTCACTTCTTGCTCACTGAGTGTGTATTGCGTGAGTTTATTACAGCCACTGAGTGTAAAAGCAAGCAGCACTGCGGCCGCTGCCATCCATCCTGATTTTTTCATTATTCTGACCTCTTGATGCTATTTACGCGCACAATTCATTCCTACGGTAGTCTATTCACATGAACGATCGCTTTATGTGAATAATCAACACGATTCTGCACGGGCAGCGTGCGCCTGATGCGCAGGGTAAACAATAGGATAGCACTGAAATGGCGGATAATGCCGCTTCAGAACGAAGCGGCGGAGTAAAACTAAACGGTTAGATTTCGGACTGCTGAGAGTAAGGACAGGGGCGTAAATGTCGATCGTCATAACCGACGAGATCAAACTCGTCGGTAAAATTCAGATTAATGACCACCCAGCATCGCGGGCTCAATGCGGCGTTGGTTGAACTGCCAATACAGTGCGGCTAACGTCAGGAACCCGATGGTGCCGAGCATGAACCATGGCAGTTCCGGTTGATTCAGTGCGTGTCCGGTATCGAATAACCAGCCGCCGCCGCTGTAACCTATCGCGCCACCCAGTGCCAATCCAAGCCGGCTGAACCCCATATAGCTGCCTCTGGCTCGGGAGTCTGCCAGAGAAGCGCTTAAGGTTTCACGCGCAGGTTCGGCAATAATCGACCCTACATAAAACAGGCTGATCAGCAGCAGCAGGGTTTGCAACTCCGTCGTCATCCCGATCGGGAACATACTGACGGACATAATGAAAAGCCCCGCCATCAGACGTTGTTCCAGCCGGAAGCGCTTCTCACTCCAGCGGGCGATAGGGTACAGCAGCGTTAGCGATAGCACCGCTTCAATGGCGTACATCCATTTCACCGCAGACGGCGTTCCGGCGAGCTCGTTGACCATAATGGGCAGCATCAGCAAAACCTGAACGGCCAGCATGTAGTAGCCCGTCAGCGTTAACACATACATCAGGAAACGGCGGTCGCGAATCACGCGTGTCAGGCCTTCCAGTATTGGCGTCTTGACCGTCGAGATGCGGTAGGCCGGCAGCAGCCAGGCATTGAGTGCAGCGGCAAGCACAAAGATGACCGCGCCCGCCCAGCAGACGATCTCGAAATCATACTGGAGCAGCCAACTGCCGATGAGGGCACCGATAACGGCCCCGGCGCTATCCTGCATCATTAACAGGGAGTAGAACCGACCGCGTTCCTGCGGACGAACCAGCTTGATGACCAGCGCGGTACGTGGCGGATCGAATAGCGTACCGCCAAGGCCGGATAGCGCACAAGACAGCCAGAGCAGCCAGGGCTCGTCGGCAATCGCCATGAACACAAAACCGGAGGCGCGTAGCAGCATCCCGGTGATAATCATCGGTTTAGCACCAAAACGGTCAGCAATGGCTCCGCCGAAAATACCGAGCCCTTGCTGAATAAACTGGCGCAATCCCAATGCGATACCGACTAATAATGCGGCCCAGCCGAGATCGTCGACAAAACGAATGGAAATAAGGGGGAACACAACGAAGAATCCCAAAACCACCAGCATATTATCGAGTAATAAAAAATATTTACCCAAGCTCCGAGCTTGCGACATCAGAGGCATGTTTCACCACAACAAAGAAAGGAGGAAAATAACAGACGTGACTATTTTGTACTCTAATTCGACTTTGGTATAGCCTATTGTTGGATAATATTTTTTTATCGATTTAACGTTATCCGAGTAGCATTTCGGCGAGAAAAAATGCCTTTCCTGACTCAACTGCGCAATAACTCGACGACGGGGATTTTACGTCTATGAATTTATGTGGTTATAGTAAGGATTATCGGAAATACCGATATTTTCTGCTTGTGCAGAATAGTCATTTTTTCAGCAGCGATGAATTTTACTTATCGATAACATGGAGAGGCAGGGGGAAAAATGTTTGGCTACCGTTCAACGCCAGCAAGAGTGCAATTGACAACTGACAGGCTGGTGGTGCGTCTGGCCCATGAACGCGATGCATGGCGTCTGGCCGAATACTATTCTGAAAACCGTGATTTTCTTAAGCCGTGGGAACCCGTGAGAGACGCCAGCCATTGCTATCCATCAGGCTGGCAAGCGCGTCTGAGCGTGATTAACGATATGCATAAGCAGGGCAGCGCCTATTACTTCCTTTTGTTGGATCAGAATGAAAACGAAGTATACGGCGTGGCGAATTTCAGCAACGTGCTGCGGGGATCCTTTCACGCCTGCTATCTGGGCTATTCACTCGGCCAAAAATGGCAGGGGCAGGGACTGATGTATGAAGCATTGCAGCCTGCAATACGTTATATGCAACGTCAGCAGCATATGCATCGCATCATGGCTAACTATATGCCGCATAACCAGCGTAGTGGGGGATTACTGACACGTTTGGGGTTTGAGCGTGAAGGCTATGCGAAGAATTATCTGCTCATTGATGGCAAATGGCAGGATCATGTATTAACCGCGCTGACCAACGCCGAGTGGAAGTCTCCGCGTTAAGGAAAAATGATGAAATACCAATTGGATGCTCGTGAAGCCCGCGTGATGGGTTGCATGCTGGAAAAGCAGATCACCACGCCGGATCAATACCCAATGTCGTTAAATGGCATCACCACGGCCTGTAATCAGAAAACCAACCGCGAACCCGTGATGGAACTGAGTGAAAGCGAGGTCCAGCAAACGCTGGATTTGCTCGTGAAGAAACATTTTCTGCGCACGCTAAGCGGGTTTGGTAACCGAGTGGTGAAGTATGAACATCGTTTTTGCAATTCTGAATTTGGTGACCTAAAGCTCTCGCCTGCGGAAGTGGCGCTGGTGACGACGCTACTGCTGCGCGGCCCGCAGACGCCGGGAGAACTGCGTACGCGGGCAGCCCGATTGTATGAATTTTCAGATGTCGGTGAAGCTGAGTCTACCCTTGAACAGTTGCAACAGCGTGAGGATGGGCCGTTTGTCGTCCGGCTGGCGCGTGAAGCAGGGAAACGAGAAAGCCGCTATCAGCATCTTTTCAGCGGCGAGGTCAGTGAGATTGTCGCTCCCGAAGCGGACAGCGCAAATGACAATTCATCACTGGCCGAGCGGGTTGAAGCGTTAGAAAAAGAGGTCGCTGAACTCAAACGTCAGCTTGCCGCGCTGTTAGCGTAATGAATCTGTCCCAGGGATAAAATCAGTTATGAAGCCTCTGTTTACGTCTGCGGAAAGTGTTCCAGAGAATAGCGGTTTGACCCGACGTCCCCGTATCGGCGTCGTTGGGCTGGGATCCATCGCGCAGAAAGCCTATTTGCCGATTCTCAGTCAGGCTGAACGCTGGGAGCTGGTTGGCGCGTTTTCTCCCGATTGGCAAAAGACGCAGCGGATTTGTCAGCACTACCGGATGACGAGTTTCTCGGCGCTGGATGAACTGGCAGCGCAGTGCGATGCGGTCTTCGTCCATAGCAGTACTGCCAGCCATTTTTCTGTTGTGAGTCAACTGCTTAACGCGGGTGTCGATGTCTATGTGGATAAACCGCTGGCAGAGCGGCTTACGCAGGCGGAAGCACTGGTCGAATTGGCGGAGCAACAACAAAAAATTCTGATGGTTGGCTTTAATCGCCGTTTCGCACCGTGCTATCAGCAGCTAAAACATCGGCTGGAGCAGCCGGCATCTTTGCGTATGGATAAACACCGGATTAATGGCGTTGGTCCGCAGGATGTTCGTTTTACTCTGCTCGACGATTATCTGCACGTGGTGGATACCGCACTCTGGCTGGTGGGCGGCGATGCTCAACTGATTGATGGTGTGTTGCATACGAATGCGGATGGCCAATTGCTGTATGCCGAGCACCATTTCCAGAGCGGCGGCTGTCAGGTGACGACCAGCATGCATCGCCAAGCTGGAAGCCAGCGCGAATGGGTTCAGGCTGTTACCCAAGGTGGGCTCTATCAGGTGGATGAGATGCGTGAATGGCGTGAAGATCGCGAAGGAATAACGATCCGTCCGGCCGTACCCTCCTGGCAAACCACGCTAGAACAACGCGGATTTGTCGGTGCGGTACAGCATTTCATCACAGCCATTGAACAACGGAAACCAGCGGAAACATCTGGTAACCAGGCATTGCTGTCCCAGCGCATGATTGAACAATTGCTGAGAAAAAGCTGAAAAGTTCGACGGTTATGACAATGTGCGGTAGCTATTACACGCGCAATGCGTAGACTAGTCGCACCTCGTAATCAGGATAACCTCAACGGGTTAATAATCGGTCCTGAACCGTTCAGAACATAATCGGATGAATCTACTTAAATCACTGGCTGCCGTCAGTTCCATGACCATGTTATCGCGCGTTTTAGGCTTTGTGCGTGATGCCATCGTCGCCCGTATTTTTGGTGCCGGTATGGCGACGGACGCCTTCTTTGTGGCGTTCAAACTGCCCAACCTGCTCCGGCGAATTTTCGCAGAAGGCGCATTTTCACAGGCTTTTGTGCCGATTCTGGCCGAATATAAAAGCCAGCAGGGCGACGAGGCCACGCGAACCTTCCTTGCCTATGTTTCCGGCATGCTGACGCTAATTCTGGCGTTAGTCTCCGTGGCGGGGATGGTCGCTGCACCGTGGGTCATCATGGTGACCGCGCCCGGTTTTGCCGCGACGCCAGAGCGCTTTGAGCTCACTTCGGATCTATTAAGAGTCACATTTCCCTACATCTTGCTGATCTCGCTGACCTCGATGGTCGGTTCGGTGTTAAATACCTGGAACCGTTTTTCGGTGCCCGCGTTTGCTCCGACATTACTTAACGTCAGCATGATTGGCTTCTCGCTGTTTGCTGCCCCGTATTTTAACCCACCGGTGATGGCGCTGGCTTGGGCGGTTTTGGTTGGCGGTTTACTGCAACTCGGCTATCAGTTACCGCATCTGAAAAAGATTGGCATGCTGGTATTGCCGCGCTTGAAGTGGCGTGACCCGAGCGTCTGGCGAGTGATGAAACTGATGGGGCCTGCGGTTCTGGGTGTCTCGGTGAGCCAGATTTCGCTCATCATCAACACCATTTTCGCGTCCTTCCTCAGCGAAGGGGCGGTGTCATGGATGTATTACGCCGACCGCTTGATGGAGTTTCCTTCCGGTGTCCTCGGCGTGGCGTTAGGGACAATCCTGCTCCCATCGCTGTCGAAGAGTTTTGCCAGTGGCAATCATGACGAATACTCCCGTCTGATGGATTGGGGGCTCCGTCTGTGTTTCCTGTTGGCGCTGCCGAGTGCGGTGGCATTAGGCATTTTGGCTAAGCCCTTAACGGTGTCGCTGTTCCAGTACGGCAAATTTAGCGCCTTTGATGCGCTGATGACCCAGCGGGCGCTGATTGCTTATTCAGTGGGGCTGATGGGACTGATTGTCGTCAAAGTGTTAGTGCCTGGCTTTTATTCCCGGCAGGATATCAAGACGCCAGTCAAAATAGCGATAGTCACGCTGATCCTGACGCAAGTGATGAACCTGATCTTTATCGGCCCGCTGCAACATGCGGGTCTGGCGTTGTCTATCGGTTTGGCCTCCTGCCTGAATGCAGGCTTGCTGTATTGGCAACTGCGTAAGCAGGATATTTTCCAGCCGCTGCCGGGTTGGCGGGGCTTTCTGGTTCGCCTGCTGGCTGCCGTTATTGTGATGTCGCTGGTTTTGTTGGGCATGCTGTGGTGGATGCCCGCATGGGATGACGGCAATATGACGATACGCATTCTGCGTCTGTTGCTGGTCGTGGTCGCAGGGGCGGGTTCCTATTTTGCCACACTGGCGCTGTTGGGATTCCGTCCTCGGGATTTCGCCCGCCGTAGCGTGTAACAATGTTATTGAATAAAAAAACGCCATTGGTGGCAGCACCAATGGCGTTTGTGTTTCCAATGAATACGTTTTCAGTTGATGGAGAATTACATCTTCTCGACGGTTTCGATGCCGAGCGTATCCAGACCTTGCTTCAACGTTTTCGCCGTCAGCAGCGCCAGTCTCAGACGGCTCTGACGCACGTCGTCACTTTCGGCATTGAGAATCGGACAGTGCTCGTAGAAACCAGAGAACAGACCCGCCAGATCGTACAGGTAGCTACACATCACATGCGGCGTGCCTTCACGGGCGACGGAGGTGATGGTTTCTTCAAATTGCAGCAGACGCGTGGCAAGCGCAAACTCACGCTCATCGTTCAGCGTAATCGGCTGTGTTAAGCTGTCTTCCTGTATGTCTGCACGCTTGAAAATAGACGCAACGCGGGTATAGGCGTATTGCATGTAAGGCGCGGTGTTGCCTTCAAACGCCAGCATGTTGTCCCAATCGAAAACGTAGTCTGTGGTACGGCTCTTTGATAGGTCGGCGTATTTGATTGCGCCGATAGAAACCACTTTCGCCAGCGTAGTTAACTCATCACTTTCCATCTGTGGATTTTTCTCTGCGATGAGCTTCAGGGCACGATCGTAGGCTTCATCCAACAGCTCAGACAGCTTGATCGTTCCGCCTGCACGCGTTTTGAATGGCTTACCGTCTTTGCCCAGCATCATGCCGAACATATGGTGTTCGAGGCTGACAGAATCAGGTACATAGCCGGCTTTACGCACGATAGTCCAGGCCTGCATCAAATGTTGATGTTGGCGGGAGTCGATGTAGTAAAGCACGCGATCGGCGTTTAGGGTTTCATAACGGTATTTGGCGCAGGCGATATCCGTTGTGGTGTAGAGGTAGCCGCCATCCTTTTTCTGGATGATGACACCCATCGGTTCGCCTTCTTTATTTTTATATTCATCAAGGAAAACGACCGTAGCGCCTTCGCTCTCAACCGCAAGACCTTTTGCTTTCAGGTCGGCAACAATGCCCGGCAGCATGCTGTTATATAGGCTTTCACCCATAACATCCTGTTTGGTCAGCGTGACGTTGAGGCGTTCATAGTTGATCTGGTTCTGAGTCATGGTGATATCGACGAGCTTGCGCCACATCTGACGGCAATATTCATCACCACCCTGCAATTTCACCACGTAAGCGCGCGCGCGTTCGGCGAAATCGGCATCTTCATCGTAGTGTTTTTTCGCTTCACGATAGAACGCTTCAAGATCGGACAAATCCATCTCGTTGGCGCTTTCGTTTTGCATTTTTTCAAGGTAGGCGATCAGCATGCCGAACTGCGTACCCCAGTCGCCAACGTGGTTGGCACGAATCACGTTGTGGCCGAGAAACTCCAGCGTACGGGCCGCTGCATCACCAATGATGGTTGAGCGCAGGTGACCGACGTGCATTTCCTTCGCGACATTAGGGGCAGAGTAGTCAATCACGATGGTTTGAGGCTCAACGGGGATTAAAC
The DNA here is from genome assembly GCF_014946775.2 of Pectobacterium quasiaquaticum. Taxonomy (NCBI): domain Bacteria; kingdom Pseudomonadati; phylum Pseudomonadota; class Gammaproteobacteria; order Enterobacterales; family Pectobacteriaceae; genus Pectobacterium; species Pectobacterium quasiaquaticum. The sequence goes on from NZ_CP065177.1 coordinate 1,894,636, forward strand.
CCAGTTTTGGTGCATTCAGGGCGTTCTCAACCTGGCTCGCAACCCACTGCTTATCGAGAAAAATATTAATAAATCCCGGGCCTGCGATTTCTGTTTTTTCCGCAATGCCCTCCAGCGCCAAAAGTTGGACGACTTTTTCGGCCAATTGTCGCGGCGGCATGCCCAGTTTTTTTGCCACGGCCATAACGCCATTGGCCTGATAATCACCAAACTGTGCTTTTGCCGACTGACGAATCTGAGCTTCGCTGTCTGCTGGCGCGCCCGCGGCGGTTAACGCCTGGCTGACTTTTTCGGAGAGAAGAGCCTGAATATTCACCGGTTTACCTTAAATAAAAAATTAAGCCTTGCTTATACCATATTTGCCTTTCCTCGTCAGCAGACGGGGCGAGGCAACGGGATGTTCAGGCGAAAAAATACCCGACATAGCGGGAGGTAAAGAGGGGAACGAGATGAAAAAAGGATAAGGAGAACACGACAAAAAAAGAAAAAATAGTTTTAGGTAGAATAAAAATAAATCCAATCGCGATCTTAACGTTTTTTCGACCGACTATTTACACCAATTTTATGTGAGTCTCTGGTTTTAAAATGACGAAAAATAGCATATGCCGCAATAGCGATAAGTGCGATGGATATAATGAGTAAAACCATGGTGATATCTCTGCGTTATTATTTATTTTCTTAATTTATACGTTTTCTTTTCGGCGTTCAATGGGGTGCGTGTTATTTAAGATTCCTCCCAGAATAGATTGCAAGAAGTATCGCAGCTTACACTTGGTAAAAAATATTTTCGTTTATTAATCAAACGGTATCATTACCTTTTCTTTGCATTTAATGCGTTTCACGTAATGAAGGTGTAAATAAATGTACATGGAGAAAAATAGAATTTAATTAGGATGCGTCACGGGTGTGATATTCTCACTGTGCAAATGGTGATTGATAATGTGAGATGCCGCGAGGAGTGTTGCCCGATATGTTACCCGATGATTTGATAACGGATTTAGCGCGATTTGAGCAAGCGCTACAGGAATTGGCCGATGTGCTACAGCTGGATTTAGGCACATTTCATGCTGACCATATTTCGTTGCGTTGCCATCAGAATACGACGGCTGAATCATGGAAAGCGGTGCTGCTAAAGGCTGGCCGCCTGCTGTCTGAAAACCAGATCAATGGCCGCACAATCTGCTTGTTTATTCTGGAGAATGCACTCACGGTCGGCCCCTGGCAGATTACCTGTATCGAGCTACCGTGGCCGGGGAAAAAGCATTATCCGCATGAAGGATGGGAGCATGTGGAACTGGTGCTGCCTGGGGAAGCGGAAACGCTGCACCAGCGTGCGCTAGCCTGCTTGTCTGATGATGCGCTGCGTACGCCGGGCATCAAGCTTAAATTCAGTTATCCGCAAGGCGAAAAAGAGCGAATTTCTAATCCTACGCTGGCGGTAACCAACGGGAAAGTGACAATAAAATTTCATCCATGTGATATACGCGATGTTGTCGCAAGCGAAATGTCGACGCTATAAAAATAACGTATGGCTCGAACGTAGCGTAATCAGAAAGATAACATTGGCTGGAAGGTAGAGTACGTGTCACTTTATTCAAGCCAATTTCTTTTGCTATGTAAAAGATTAATAAAATTGTGGTTTATGTCATGTTTATTTCGGCACTGTATCGCGTTCATTGTGACTCCTGTCTCCTCACGATATGAATGCGAATGCCATAGTTATTACTTTAATCGACGTGATAATTCGTCGATTTTTCGATAATTAAGAAAAGTGATCTGGGAGTTTACATGGAGGAGCAGCGATGACGAAACTGGAAGTATGCTGTTATAGCGTTGATTGTGCGATAACAGCAGCGCAGTCTGGGGCTGACAGGATTGAACTCTGCGCAGGGCAGCGAGAAGGCGGGTTAACGCCATCCTATGGTGCGCTGCGTGGCGCGCGCGAAAAGGTCGCGATTCCTGTTCACCCGATTGTGCGTCCGCGAGGGGGCGATTTTTGCTACAGCGCGATGGAATTTGCTGCTATCAAATACGACATTGAGCAGATTCGTGAGATGGGGTTTCCCGGCGTTGTTGTCGGCGCACTCAATCATGAAGGGCATATTGATTTGCCCAAAATGCGCGAAATCATGGCGGCGGCTCAAGGGATGGCGGTGACTTTTCATCGTGCGTTCGATATGTGCCTGAACCCATACATTGCACTGGAACAGCTTACTGAACTTGGCGTATCGCGCATATTGACCTCTGGGCAGCAGCAGACGGCGGAAAATGGGTTGCGGTTATTACGTGAACTAACACAGGCTAGTCGCGGTCCAATTATTATGGCGGGTTCTGGCGTGCGCTTGACTAACGTGCACAAATTTCAGCAGGCCGGTATCCGAGAACTACACAGTTCGGCAGGCCAGTGGACACCTTCTCCGATGCGCTATCGCAAAATTGGCGTATCGATGTGTTCTGAGACGGAATTAGATGAGTTTAGCCAGTATTGCGTGGATGGTGATGTGGTGGAAGCCATGAAGCGAGCTGTCAGCCCAGATCGTGAAATTCAGTACGTATCCTGATGTAAGGCATTTCACGATGTAGGCTAGATAAACAGCGTTGTTATATAACACCACATCGGCACTTTTCAATTTTGCCGCGCCGCATACCACCCGGTGTGCATGGCAAGTACCAGGCCCCAGCGTGTTGCTGGGGCTTTTTTTGTCTGGCGCAGTAATTTAGGGCTGGTAGATGCCGGGTTTACGTGCAACCAGAACGGCTCGTACTGGTGCGGGGTAACCTTCCACCGTTTTCGACGGATCTTCAGGATCGAGGAATTCAGCCAGTGATTCCGTGATCATCCAGTCGGTTCGGCGCTGTTCCTGCGTTGTCGTGGTGCAGATATCGACGACGCGGACATCAACAAAGCCGCATTTCTCAAGCCATGTTGTCAAGGCTGCGGCAGAAGGAATGAAATACACATTGCGCATTTGCGCGTAGCGTTCTCCCGGTACCAGCACCTGATTTTCATCGCCGTCAATGACCAGCGTTTCCAGCACCAGTTCGCCACCCGCCACCAACTGATTCTTCAATTGCCACAGGTGATCGAGTGGGGAACGGCGGTGGTACAGCACGCCCATAGAAAACACGGTGTCAAACGCAGCAAGTTCGGGGAGTTGCTCAATACCGAGTGGTAGAACGTGCGCACGCTGATCGTCACCGAGCAGCTTACGCACAGCTTCAAACTGGCATAAGAACAGCTGCATAGGATCGATGCCAACTGCCATCGTGGCGCCTTCGCCGACCATCCGCCACAGGTGATAGCCGCTGCCGCAGCCTACATCCAGAATCAGGCGATTCTTCAGCGGGCTGATATGCGGCAGAACGCGTTGCCATTTCCAGTCAGAACGCCATTCCGTGTTGATATCCACGCCGTAAAGCGAAAAGGGGCCTTTACGCCAAGGCATCAGGTTACGCAGCAGTTTTTCAATGCCTTCACGCTGGCCGACGGAAATATCGGGTTCCATGCACGCCGTGACGCTATCGTTCAAATCCAGAGAGGTTGGTGTCAGCGACGGGAGGTGTTCCAGCGAGTTAAACCAGAGTTTGAACTTACCATGCAACGATTCTTGCTGCCAACTACTGAGCTGTGAAGGTAGCGTGTTAAGCCAGTGGCTGAGCGGGCCTTTTGCGATTTGTTGATAAAAATTGCCGAAATCGATCACGCCTTTTCCTCTGCTTTCACGGCTAATAACGAACCAAAATTAAAACACTGAAACCAAATTTCGCTGTGCTCAAAACCGGCATCTGCCAGTCGAGCTTTATGGGTTTCTACTGAATCGGTCAGCATGACGTTTTCCAGCATACTGCGCTTCTGACTGATTTCTAACTCGCTATAGCCATTTGCCCGTTTGAAATCGAGATGCATGTTGAACAGCAATTCACCGACGTCTTTGTCCGCAAAATTGAATTTCTCTGAGAGCACGAGCACGCCGCCGGGATTCAATCCCTGATAAATACGCTTGATGAGCACCTGACGCTGGGAAGGTTCCAGAAACTGAAGGGTAAAGTTCAGCACCACCATAGACGCATTTTCGATATCAATATTCAGGATATCGGCTTCTATAATTTCGACAGGTGTATCGGAACGGAAAGCGTCAATGTGGCTGCGGCAGCGCTTCACCATTGCCGGAGAATTGTCTACCGCGATAATTTTGCAATCTGGGACATGAATATTACGTCGCATAGACAACGTGGCGGCGCCCAGAGAGCATCCTAGATCGTAAACGTGGCTATCCGGGCGGACGAAACGTTCTGCCAGCATGCCAATCATCGAGATGATGTTGGAATAGCCGGGCACGGAACGTTGGATCATATCGGGGAAGACGTCGGCAACGCGTTCGTCGAATGTCCAGTCGCCTAAATTGGCAATTGGCACAGAGAAAAGCATATCGCGGTTTGGCATGGCAGAAAGTGCACTGAGAGTAATAAAGAGGCGCGTATTCTAGCAGAATACGCCGTGGTCTTCACCTTTCACATGGTGTAGACGTAGGGGGGACACGGTTTTTGATTCTCGGACGCATAATGTCTGTGCGCCCGAGAGAGGCGGTGATAGTTTTTGCCTCACGCCATCAGTACAGCGTGAAAACCAGATCCCAGGGAAGATAATAGAGGTTTGCTGCAATCATCAGAATGAGTGAGGCGTAGGTTGCCGACATACCGGAACGTTGCCAGCGGAATTCGCGATGCCGAAGTCCATAATAGTGCGCTAGACGCCCAGTAATCAATAAAATACCGCAGAAGTGGATCATGATGATAAGGGCGCCGTTCATTTCCATCAGCACCAGCAGAATCGCCGCAATCGGAATGTATTCCACCGCATTGCCATGTACCCGGATCGCCGTTTGCAATTCATAAAACCCGCCGTCGCCATACGCCACGCGATACTGCATTCTGAGTTTCACAACATCAATAGACAGCTTTATCAACAAGATTGCGCCAAGCACGATATAGAGCGCACTTACCATGTTTTACTCCGTAACCTAACCGAAAACGGCTTGCAGAATAATAGCTTTACCTAACGCAACTGTCGCCTGTAAAGGCCGATTTTTTTAGCGGAAATGCGTTGCGTTGCAAAATTGTTTATAACCAAACGGGCTAACACATGCCAGTGGCAGAGGTATCAGCGGATATATCAAAAGAGCGTTGCCTGCTGTGGCCAATCCGGCGGGGGCGGAAAGGTCGGGTCGATTTCGGCGAGCAAGGGCCAAAGCTGCTGCGCCAGAGGTGGGGCATCACCGATATCTGGTGTATGGATAAAGAAGAAGGGATTTGCCTCACGCCACTGCGGCAGCTTGTTACGCCATGACTCGAACCAACGAAGATTTTCTTCCTGCTTTTCACTGCCGATAAAGCGAATCAGCGGCTGCGTGGCCGTCAGCACAGCGTGAACGGGCACGCGAGGCTTCTTCCGCTGGGCTTCACGCATCGCAGCGCTCTCTGGTGCGGCGTGGTGAACCGGGCGGCTGTCGAGGATCACGCGGTTAATTCTGCGCTGCTGTAGCCCCTGATTCAGCGTGCGTTCTTCATCGCCTTTGGCAAAAAACAGCGGGTGGCGGACTTCCACACCGTAGCTAAATCCCTGCGGCAAAGCATCAAGAAAGCGCCACAGCACGGGCAACTGCGCAGGGCTGAAAGTCGCGGGAAGTTGCAGCCAGAGTTGTCCGATACGGTGTGCAATCGGTTCAAGGCATTGATAAAAAAGTCCGACATCGCTAGCACAGTTCTGCAAGGCGGCTTTATGGCTGATCGCGGAGGGAAACTTGAAACAAAAGCGAAAGTCATCATGCGTCATATCACGCCAGCGCTCGACAACCTCGCGTGAAGGTAACGCATAAAAGGTCGTATTACCTTCAACACAGGTAAAATAGCGGCTGTAGTCGGCAAGGTCGTTTAAGCCCAACCGACTCCAGGCGGGATGCTGCCATTGTGGTAATCCGATATACATCATGTCGTCGCCATCAATAGAATGCCGAGCATTATCGCGTAATTGTCGGGGCAGTGCGAGTGAACTGGGAGACATCGTTTATAAAATCTCGTCTGCCCACAGTGCGGCTTCCATGATCGTGCTAAAGCCATTTTCTTCATCGGCACCCAACTGGGTTAAAAACTGCTCAAGCACTTCCCACTCTTGCTGTTCATAAATCCACAGAGCAACGCCTCGGTGGTATTGTCCTTCACATTGAAAGAGGCATGCAAGGGAAGATCGGTTTTGCAACAACTCTGCCTCGATTAGTGAACATTCCGTTAACCGGAAAGGAAATTTCGTAAAAAGAGTAGGCGGCAGCGTCGCAGAGCGTTACCTTCATGCTTATCGTTCGGGCGAATATCCTTTATAATAACCGCCTTTTTTCATCGGACAGTAACCCAGAAAAACCATGCCGTGCAGCGAAAATGCCACTGTTTTTGCACTGTGATTTACCGTGAAAAGTGATCTACCGTGAAAACGTGTGAGCTGGCGGATGAGTAAAAGGACATCGTGATGCGTACTAATTATTGCGGGCAGTTGAATTCGTCCCATGTGGGCCAGGAAGTGACATTGTGCGGTTGGGTTAACCGCCGCCGCGATCTGGGTGGTTTGATTTTTATTGATATGCGTGACCGCGAAGGGCTGGTTCAGGTGTTTTTTGACCCGGATCGTCAGGACGCATTTAAACTGGCATCCGAGTTGCGTAACGAGTTCTGCATCCAACTTACCGGTGTCGTACGTGCCCGTCCAGAAAGTCAAATCAACAAAGATATGGCGACGGGTGAAGTCGAGATTTTTGCCAACGCACTGACGATCGTTAACCGTTCTGAAGCGCTGCCGTTGGACTCCAACCAAACCAATACTGAAGAAGCGCGTCTCAAATTCCGCTATCTGGATTTGCGCCGTCCTGAAATGGCGCAGCGCCTGAAAACGCGTGCCCGTATCACCAGTTTTGTGCGTCGTTTTATGGACGACCACGGCTTCCTGGACATCGAAACCCCGATGTTGACCAAAGCGACGCCGGAAGGCGCGCGTGACTATCTGGTGCCAAGCCGCGTACATAAAGGCAAATTTTATGCGCTGCCGCAGTCCCCACAGCTGTTCAAGCAGCTGCTGATGATGTCCGGCTTTGACCGCTACTATCAGATCGTCAAATGCTTCCGTGACGAAGACCTGCGTGCCGACAGACAGCCTGAATTTACCCAGATCGATGTGGAAACCTCTTTCATGACCGCGCCACAGGTGCGTGAAGTGATGGAGAAGCTGGTGCGTGAACTGTGGCAGGACGTGAAAGGCGTCGATCTGGGCGATTTCCCGATCATGACGTTCGCAGAAGCCATGTGCCGTTTCGGCTCCGACAAGCCAGATTTGCGTAACCCGCTGGAACTGGTCGACGTTGCCGATCTGGTTAAAGACATTGAATTCAAAGTCTTCTCCGGCCCGGCAAACGATGCTAAAGGCCGCGTTGCCGCTATCCGCGTACCGGGCGGCGCACAGCTGAGCCGTAAGCAGATTGATGAATACGGCAAGTTTATTGAAATCTACGGCGCGAAAGGTCTGGCTTACATCAAGGTCAACGAGCGTGCCAAGGGCCTGGAAGGCGTTCAAAGCCCGGTAGCCAAATTCCTGAGTGAAGACGTTCTGTCTGCCGTGTTGGATCGTACTGCGGCACAAGATGGCGACATCCTGTTCTTTGGTGCGGACAGCGCGAAAGTGGTGACCGATGCGCTGGGGGCGCTGCGTCTCAAGCTGGGTCGCGATCTGAACCTGACGAAAGACAATAGCTGGGAACCGCTGTGGGTTGTCGATTTCCCAATGTTTGAAGAAGATGGCGAAGGCGGTCTTGCTGCGATGCACCATCCGTTTACCGCACCGCGTGACATGCTGCCTTCTGAACTGGCTGCCAACCCAGTTTCGGCAATCGCCAACGCGTATGACATGGTCATTAACGGTTATGAAGTGGGCGGCGGTTCCGTGCGTATTCACAGTGGTGAGATGCAACAAACCGTGTTCAGCATTTTGGGCATTACCGAACAAGAGCAGCGTGAGAAGTTTGGCTTCCTGCTGGACGCGTTGAAATATGGTACACCGCCGCACGCGGGTCTGGCGTTTGGCCTTGACCGTCTGGTGATGTTGCTGACGGGTACCGATAACATTCGTGACGTTATCGCCTTCCCGAAAACGACGGCAGCAGCGTGTCTGATGACGGAAGCGCCGAGCTTCGCCAACCCGGCTTCGCTGGAAGAGCTTGCCATTGCGGTTGTTGTGAAAGGGAAAGCGGCTCAGGATGGAAAATCCGAGAACGAATAAGATGGTATACAAGCGACCCGTTTCGGTTCTGGTGGTGATTTATGCTCGTGACACCGGGCGGGTGCTGATGTTGCAGCGGCGTGACGATCCTGAATTCTGGCAGTCGGTAACAGGCAGCATAGAAGAAGGGGAAAGCGCGTCGTATGCCGCACAGCGTGAAGTCAAAGAAGAAGTTAACATCGATATATCCGCGGAAGCGTTATCACTCTTTGACTGTCAGCGCTGTATTGAGTTTGAGCTATTTGCTCATTTGAGACGTCGCTATGCGCCGGGGGTTACGCACAATACCGAACACTGGTTTTGTCTGGCGTTACCTGCTGAGCGCGAGGTGCAATTATCCGAGCATCTTGCTTACCAGTGGCTGGATGTGCCCCACGCGGCACAGTTGACCAAGTCCTGGAGCAACCGGCAGGCGATTGAGGAATTTGTTATTTATCCGGCCTGAACAGGCTTTTTTCGGAGATTTTTATGGCAGGTCATAGTAAGTGGGCTAACACAAAGCATCGTAAAGCAGCACAGGACGCCAAACGCGGTAAAATCTTTACCAAGATTATCCGCGAACTGGTTACCGCAGCCCGTCTGGGCGGTGGCGATCCGGGTTCTAACCCACGTCTGCGCGCCGCGATCGATAAAGCTCTGTCCAACAACATGACGCGCGATACGCTGAACCGCGCGATTGCCCGTGGCGTCGGCGGTGACGATGATGCCAACATGGAAACCATCATTTATGAAGGCTACGGCCCGGGCGGCACGGCCGTCATGGTGGAATGCCTGAGTGACAACCGTAACCGTACCGTTTCCGAAGTGCGTCACGCGTTTACGAAAACCGGCGGCAATCTGGGTACCGATGGCTCCGTTTCGTACCTCTTCACCAAAAAGGGCGTTATTTCTTACGCGCCGGGTCTGGATGAAGATGCGGTGATGGATGCGGCGTTGGAAGCCGGTGCCGATGATGTCGTGACATACGACGACGGTGCTATTGACGTCTTCACGCCGTGGGAAACGTTCGGTGATGTGAAGGACGCGTTAGATGCAGCTGGCCTGAAAGCGGAGTCGGCTGAAGTGTCGATGATTCCGTCTACCAAGGCGGATATGGATGCAGAAACGGCACCGAAGCTGATGCGTCTGATCGACATGCTGGAAGACTGCGACGATGTGCAGGAGGTTTACCACAACGGTGAGATCTCCGATGAGGTGGCTGAACTGCTGTAATGGCAGGTCGGTAATGCAACGTAGCAACAGCTATCTACACGGGCGAATCGGCGGAGCGGCACGATGACAGTCGTAGCACCATGGCAATCATAGCACTATGACAATAATAGTAGGCATTGACCCCGGTTCGCGCGTGACGGGTTATGGCATTATCCGCCAGCAGGGTCGTCATCTGACGTATCTCGGCAGCGGCTGTATCCGCACCGTGGTGGACGATATGCCCACGCGATTGAAGCTGATTTACGCTGGCGTCAGTGAAATCATTACGCAATTTCGTCCAGACTGTATGGCGATTGAGCAGGTCTTCATGGCGAAAAACCCAGATTCAGCCTTGAAGCTGGGACAGGCGCGCGGTGTGGCTATCGTCGCGGGCGTGAATCAGGATCTGCCCGTGTTTGAATACGCGGCGCGGTTGGTGAAACAAACCGTGGTCGGAACGGGCGCGGCGGATAAAAAGCAGGTGCAGCATATGGTTCGCTCACTGCTGAAACTGTCGGCCAGTCCGCAGGCGGATGCCGCCGACGCGCTGGCGATTGCCATTACTCACTGCCACTTTAGCCAGAGCCTGCTGCGAACCGCGGCGGTGAAAGTGAACCCGCTGGCAGGAAGACTGCGCTGAAACAGGAGGCTGGATATTCATCCAGCCTTTTTTATGTTATATACTCGTCATACTTCAAGCCATTCTTTCCCTACGTAAAAGGAAGCGCAACGTGATAGGTCGTCTCAGAGGCATTATTCTGGAAAAACAGCCGCCGCAGGTGCTGATAGAAGCTAACGGCGTGGGTTACGAAGTCCATATGCCGATGACGTGCTTTTACGAACTCCCTGAACTCAATCAGGAAGCGATCATCTTTACCCATTTTGTTGTCCGCGAAGATGCACAGCTGCTGTTCGGTTTTAATGATAAGCAGGAGAGAGCGCTGTTCCGTGAGCTGATTAAAGTGAATGGCGTCGGGCCGAAGCTGGCGCTGGCGATCCTCTCCGGGATGTCCGCGACGCAGTTTGTCAGCGCTGTTGAGCGTGAAGAAATCGGTGCATTGATTAAACTGCCGGGCGTCGGTAAGAAAACGGCGGAAAGATTGGTTGTTGAAATGAAAGATCGCTTCAAAGGCTTGAGTGGCGATCTATTTAATCCAGTCAGCGATATTCCGCTGGCCTCACCCGCTGCCGCAGACAGCCGAGTCGGCGAGCCTGAGGCGGAAGCCGCCGCTGCACTGGTTGCGCTGGGCTATAAACCACAGGAAGCCAGCCGCATGATTTCCAAGATTTCGCGTCCCGATGCTGACTGTGAAACCCTGATTAGGGATGCACTGCGCGCGGCGCTGTGAGGTATTCATGATAGAAGCTGATCGTTTGATTTCCGCTGACGCCGTTCCTGAAGAAGAATTTCTCGACCGCGCGATGCGACCTAAGCTGCTGACCGAATATGTAGGGCAGCCGCAGGTGCGTGAGCAGATGGAAATTTTCATCCAGGCGGCCCGTAAGCGCGGGGATGCGCTGGACCATCTGCTCATTTTTGGTCCTCCTGGTCTGGGTAAAACGACGCTGGCGAATATTGTTGCTAACGAGATGGGCGTGAATATGCGCACGACGTCGGGCCCGGTGCTGGAAAAAGCAGGTGACCTTGCCGCACTGTTGACCAATCTCGAACCGCATGATGTGCTGTTCATCGATGAAATCCATCGCCTGTCACCTGTGGTGGAAGAAGTGCTGTATCCGGCGATGGAAGATTATCAGTTGGATATCATGATCGGTGAAGGGCCTGCTGCCCGCTCAATCAAACTCGATCTTCCTCCTTTCACATTGATTGGCGCAACGACGCGTGCGGGGTCGTTAACCTCGCCGCTGCGTGATCGCTTTGGTATTGTGCAGCGTCTGGAATTTTATAATGTGGCGGATTTACAGTATATCGTGGGTCGCAGCGCACAGTGTTTAGGGCTGGATCTGACATCTGAGGGGGCGCTTGAAGTGGCGCGGCGCGCGCGGGGGACGCCGCGTATTGCTAACCGATTATTGCGACGGGTGCGTGATTTCTCCGAAGTTAAGTCAGAAGGGGCGATTACCGGTGATGTAGCGACACAGGCACTGGATATGCTGGCGGTAGATACCGAAGGCTTTGACTACATGGATCGTAAGCTGCTGTTGGCGATCATCGATAAATTCATGGGTGGCCCCGTTGGTTTGGACAATTTAGCGGCAGCGATTGGTGAAGAGCGAGAAACGATTGAAGACGTGCTGGAGCCGTTTCTGATTCAGCAAGGGTTCATTCAGCGTACGCCGCGCGGTCGCATGGCGACGCAGCATGCCTATCGACATTTTGGCCTAACGCGTGAAGATTTAGGTTAACGGGTGAAAAAGCGTATCGCCTAAAAAATGCTTTCCCTATTCAGGGAGACCACGCGGTCTCCCTACGTTTATGTAATTAGAACCAGGCTTCCCACATTGCCCCAACGTTGAACGAATCAAGCTGCGTGTTGACGCTGGTCGTTGTCCGCGCGGTGTGCTTGTTATCCACTTCACCGTCGGTGACATAGAAGCGCAGCATCGGTCTGAACTCCGGCCCCATGGCGATCGAGACATTCTGGGAAAGCGTCAGTTTCCACCCTTTGTTATCACCTCCCTGACCGTAATCTACATGCTGGTAGCCCGCTTCAAGCCAGGTACGGGCGAATCCGACAGTGGTATCGGCGGTAAAGCCATCGCGGATAGCGATCATGATTGGATATCATATGGAAATCGTTTTCCATGCTGGATAGAAACGGTTATACTGCGAAGTAGCGCAATGCGCGGTTGGTGTTCAGAGTTTTGAGTCGGATTTAGCGTTTTCCAGAGGAAAATGATGTCTACAATCAACGATGTATCGCGTTTAGCTGGGGTGTCCAAAGCCACAGTCTCTCGGGTGTTGAGTGGTTCACGCGGCGTAAAGGAAGCTAGCCGCCTTGCAGTGTTAAAAGCGGTTGATGAGCTTAAATATCGGCCGAATGTCATCGCCCAATCTCTGTTAAGTCAATCAACCGGATGTATTGGCGTCATTTGTGCTCAGGACAACATCAACCAGACGACCGGCTACCTTTATGCGCTGGAAAAACACTTTAGCCGACATCAAAAGCATCTCTTGCTGCGCTTTGCCAGCAGCAGGACTGAAGTGATGAACGTGCTTGATGAGCTGACCAGCGGCCTGTGTGATGACATTTTAATCATTGGCGCGCGTTTTCCGCTGAATCTGGCCGATAAGAACATCATTTTGATCGATTGCATGGAAACGGATACCACGAATAGCCTGCAATTCGATCACGCTTTCGCCACAGAAACTGCGTGTAATTACCTGATTCGACAAGGAAGACGGCAAATTGCGCTGATCAATCCCGCCGCCAGCAGCTCAGCGGATCAGGTGCTTTTAGGGTATAAGCGGGCGCTGGAAAATAACTTCCTACCGTTCAACCGTAACCTGATCTTTATGGATGCATCTTCATCGTCGTCGGTGGCACTGCAAGTGTTGCTTAATAACAGTACGACGCTGAATTTCAATGCGCTTCTGGTGGCGGATGAACTGGAAGCCAAACGGGTTATTACGCAGCTTCAGGCGTTTAACAAATCCGTGCCAAAAGACATCATGGTATTCAGCCTGGCGGGGTCTCTCGATATTCCGGGCATTCCGGCGATACCGGCCATTGAATATTCGATGGATGCGGTGGCGGCCAGAATCGTGTCCTGGCTCAATGAGAAAACACAGGATGTGCTGGGATCGTATGTTTTGCGGGGTGATTTAATCATTCCAGATATGGCTAACCGGCAATAAACGCTGTTCGTACAGTCTTCAAAATATAAAGCCCTTCTGAATCACGTATTCGGAAGGGCTTTTTGTTATTGATTCTCTAGGCGGGTTGTCGCTTAATCAGACTGACAATAAACAGCAGCGATGCGCACAGCACCACAGACGGCCCCGCGGGCGTATTGTAGCCAGCTGAAAATGCCAAACCGCCCGTTACGGCAATCATTCCTACAATAATCGCGATGCTTGCCATTTGTTCCGGCGTCCGTGCGAAGCGTCTGGCGCTTGCCGCAGGAATAATCAGCAATGACGTAATGATCAGCGCACCCACAAATTTCATGGCGATACCAATCGTTAACGCGGTGGTCAGCATCAAGAGCAGCTTGGTGCGCTGTAGCTTCACGCCATCCACGTGCGCCAGCTCTGGGCTGATCGTCATAGAAAGGAGTGCGCGCCATTGCCAGCACATAATGGCCACCACAACGATGACACCCGCGGCGATCACCCACAGATCCTCTGTTGTGACAGAGAGCAAATCGCCAAACAGATAAGCCATCAAGTCCACGCGCACGTTATTCATCAGGCTGACGACCACCAATCCAAGCGACAGCGCGCTGTGCGCCATGATGCCGAGTAACGTATCGATAGCCAGATAGGGGCGTCGCTCCAGCCAGACAAGCCCCAACGCCAGAATGAGCGTCACGGCAATAACGGCAGCAAACAGGTTGATGTTCAGCAGCAGGCCGAAGGCGACGCCGAGTAAAGACGCGTGCGCCAGCGTGTCGCCGAAGTAAGACATCCGTCGCCAGACGACAAATGAGCCGAGCGGGCCAGCCGCAATCGCCAGCAACATCCCCGCCAGCCAACCGGGAAACAGCAGTTCTATCATGCGTCGTTTCCACCTTGTCTTTTCAGAATGATACGTCCCTGTAGATCGTGACGATGATTATGATGATGGCGATAAATTGCCAATTGCTCCGCGCCGCGGTGGCCGAACATTGCTAAAAACTCAGGATGAAGTGAAACCACTTCAGGTGTGCCGGAGCAGCAAACATGTTGATTAAGGCAGAGAACTTCATCGGTTTTCGCCATCACCAAATGCAGATCGTGCGACACCATTAGCACGCCGCAGTGGAATTCTTGCCGCAATTGGTTAATGAGATCGTACAGCGCCAGTTGCCCATTGACGTCTACCCCCTGCGTCGGCTCATCGAGTACCAGCAGTTGGGGCTGATTGAGCAGTGCACGAGCCAGCAGGACGCGTTGGGTTTCGCCACCGGAAAGTTTCTGCATCGGCTGTTCCAGCAGATGTGCAGCCTGAACCCGCTTGAGCGCCGGTAAAATATCCTGCTTTTTCACGCTGGGGCGCAGTTGCATAAAACGGCTGACGGTCAAGGGCAGGGTGGTATCCAGATGCAGCTTCTGCGGAACGTAGCCGATACGCAGCGCGGGATCCCGTACCAGCGAACCGGAGGTGGGCGACAGTAGACCTAATACCACGCGCACCAGCGTCGATTTCCCTGCGCCATTCGGCCCGAGCAGCGTCAGAATTCGATCTGCCTGCAAGGTAAGAGAGATATCTGACAGAATCTTGCGGCTGCCAAATGTAACTGAAATATTATTAAGTGATACCAATGTGGACATAGAATTCGGTTTGCATAACTCATGTGACGTTATAATATAACAAATAACACCATAAAAATCGATGGGATCGACTTTCATGCAGCAATCTATTCAACAAAAAAAATCTACTCAACAAAAAAAATGGTTAAAAAGTGTGTTTGTTGCCAGCGCGCTACTCGCAAGCGGGATGTCAATCAGCGCGGCATCCGCTGCGGTCATTACGTCAATTCGTCCTTTGGGATTCATTGCCTCGGCTATTGCCGATGGCGTGACGCCAACGGAGGTTTTGTTACCTGATGGCGCGTCACCCCACGATTATGCCTTGCGCCCGTCTGATGTCCAGCGTTTACAGTCCGCAGAACTGGTGATTTGGGTTGGGCCGGAAATGGAAGTCTTTCTCGGAAAGCCCTTAGCGAAAGTCTCACCTGAAAAGCAAATCGCACTTTCCGCGCTCCCCGCGATTAAATCTGAGCTGGAAAAAGAGGCTGGACACGATCATGAAGATGACCATGAACAGATGCATGATGACCATGAAAAAGGCCACGATCATAGCCATGCCGCCCATGATCACGGCGACGATGGCCACCATCATGGTGAGTACAATATGCACATTTGGCTGTCGCCGGAGATGACAAAACAGGCGGCTATGGCCATTCATGCAAAATTATTGGAACTTATGCCTCAGAATAAGGACAAACTAGACGCGAATCTGCTTTATTTCACGGATAAAATCGGGCAGGCAGATGAAAAAATTGTTAAGATGCTAGCGCCTGTGCGGGGTAAAGGGTATTTCGTGTTCCATGATGCCTATGGTTATTTTGAGAAACATTACGGGTTAAGCCCGTTGGGTTACTTCACGATTAACCCCGAAATCCAACCCGGAGCACAGCGTTTACACCAAATACGAACACAGTTGGTTGAGCACAGAGCCGTATGCGTTTTTGCTGAACCACAATTCAGGCCAGCCGTTATTAATGCTGTTGCCAAAGGAACCGACGTGCGCTCGAGTGTGCTCGATCCATTGGGAAGCAATATTGCACTGGGTAGAGATAGCTATGCCGATTTCTTGTTGCAGCTATCAAACCAGTATGTGAGCTGCCTGGAGGAAAAATCATGAGGATACGAATAAGTGCAGCAGATAGTCCGAACTATCGCTCTGGCGTATAACAGCTTACCTCGGCCCCATCGTGTCATGCTGGGGTCGCTTACCGTTGTGACATTGGCCGTTGCCGTTTGGCGGCCTTTTGTTTATCCCCACGTCGATGATGCTCCTGTTGTCGATGATGCTCCTGTTATTGTGAAAGATGTCGATCTGGAAACCAGCCAGCTACGTACGTTGACACCTGAAGCCAGTGAACCGATAGACCAACCCTCGCCGGATGATGATATTCCACAAGATGAGCTGGATGATAAGGGTGCCGATGAAGGTGACGTACATGAGTACGTGGTCTCTACGGGAGATACCTTAAGCAGCATTTTGACGCAGTACGGTATTGATATTGCAGATATCACCCAGCTTGCAGAGCAGAATAAAGATTTGCGGAACCTGAAAGTCGGTCAGCAAATTTCATGGGCTTTAGCAGAAAACGGCGACCTGCAAAGTTTGACTTGGCAGATGTCCCGCCGTGAAACACGCATTTATGAGCGCGCGGGTAACGATTTTAAAGAGCGTATTGAGACGCTGAAAGGCGAATGGCGCAATAGCGTCCTGAATGGCCGTGTCGGTGGTAGCTTTGTTAGCAGTGCAAAAAATGCCGGTTTGACCAGCACAGAAGTGCGGGACGTGATCAAAGCGCTGCAATGGCAACTGGATTTCCGTAAATTACGCAAAGACGATACCTTCTCTGTCTTGATGTCACGCGAAATACTCGATGGTAAAAGTGAACAGAGTGAGCTGATCGGCGTCCGTCTGAATACTGGTGGCAAAGATTATTACGCGATTCGTGCAGAAGACGGTAAATTCTACGATCGTGAAGGTTCCGGTTTGACGCGTGGCTTTATGCGTTTCCCGACCATGAAACAATTCCGTGTTTCCTCTAACTTTAATCCGCGCCGTTTAAACCCAGTGACAGGGCGTGTTGCACCGCATAAAGGTGTCGATTTTGCTATGCCAGTCGGTACACCGGTTCTGGCCGTTGGTGACGGTGAAGTTGTGATTGCGAAACGCAGTGGCGCAGCCGGTAACTATGTTGTCATCCGTCATGGTCGTCAGTATACGACTCACTTTATGCATTTGAATCGTATATTGGTAAAATCTGGCCAGAAAGTGAAGCGTGGCGATCGCATCGGGTTGTCTGGTAACACCGGTCGTTCCACTGGCCCGCATCTGCACTACGAATTCTGGATCAACCAGCAGGCGGTAAATCCGTTAACGGCTAAACTGCCGCGTTCTGAAGGGCTGGCGGGTAAAGAGCGCCGCGATTATCTGGCGCAGGTGAAGGAAGTAGTACCGCAGCTTAAGTTTGATTAATTCTACTGATTGCATGTTATGCCGGTGGCTTGCTGCCGGCATTTTCATTTATAGAACATTTGATAGAACACAGGTTCCTATTTTTTTATTATCGAGCAAACGTGTTTTTACGTAACTGTCGTCGGTGTTGCTAAACGCCGAGCGGCAATGATGATTATGTTTATTGATTGATCTGAAGAGTTTAGGCATGGAAAAAGAAAAAAAATCGAACGCTGAATTTGTTCCCCAGTTTCAACGCGCCTTTTTTCATCCGCGTTATTGGGGGGTTTGGTTAGGTGTTGGTGTGATGGCGCTTGCTGCCTATGTTCCTGCGCGATTAAGAAATCCTGTGCTGGGTGGGTTAGGGCGTTTTGTCGGGAGAATATCAAAAGGCGCACGCCGCCGTGCCCGCATTAATCTGCTGTATTGCATGCCGGAATTAACGGAAGCACAGCGCGAAGCTATCATCGATGACATGTTTGCGACAGCCCCTCAGTCGATGATTATGATGGTGGAAGTGGGAATTCGGAACCCGAAGAAAATCGAGAAATATGTTCGCTGGCATGGCGAAGACATTCTGGATCGTATTAAGGAACAAAAGAAGAACGTGATTTTTCTGGTTCCGCACGGTTGGGGGGTTGATATTCCCGCGATGCTGCTGACCTCGCGCGGTCAGCGTATGGCTGCCATGTTCCACAACCAGAAGAATGCACTGGTGGACTACTGGTGGAATCGGTTACGCCGTCGTTTTGGTGGCCGCATTCATGCTCGCAACGATGGTATTAAGCCGTTTATCA
Organism: Pectobacterium quasiaquaticum; assembly: GCF_014946775.2. NCBI lineage: Bacteria > Pseudomonadati > Pseudomonadota > Gammaproteobacteria > Enterobacterales > Pectobacteriaceae > Pectobacterium > Pectobacterium quasiaquaticum. Next base: position 1,912,806 of record NZ_CP065177.1, read on the forward strand.
GCTCCGTACGCTCTGGGTGCTGGGGTTATTACCTGCCCGATCAGGATCACGGCGCTGAGCATAGCGAATTCGTTGACTTTTTCGCGACCTATAAGGCAACGCTGCCTGCCGTCGGTCGGTTGATGAAAGTGTGTCGTGCGGATATCGTGCCGCTGTTCCCAGTGTATAACGCTAAAGACGGTTGTCTGGATGTGTTTATTCGCCCACCGATGGACGATTTGGCAGATGCGGATGATGCATACATTGCGCGTCGCATGAATGAAGAAGTGGAAATTTTGGTCAAACCGAACCTTGAGCAGTACACCTGGATTCTGAAGCTGCTGAAAACTCGCAAACCGGGTGAGATTGAACCGTACTGTCGGGATGATCTATACCGCGACTAATTTATACCGCAGCTAATTGTGGGCTGATAGGCCGCATAGATAAAAAAGCCGGACGAGAAATCGTCCGGCTTTTTGCTATGACACTTTTGCTTTCACACCTCTCGCTATCACAACCGTCCGCTCACTCAGTTGCGGACGGTTGTGACAAGGATTATTCCACGCGCAGAATGCGGATCGTGTTGGTGGTGCCCACGGTTCCCATGATGTCACCCTGTGTGACGATGACCAGATCCCCAGACATCAGGAACCCTTTGTCACGCAGCAGGATCACTGCATCATTGGCGGCAGCAACGCCGTCCGTGTAGCTGTCGAAATGCACAGGGGTGACGCCACGGTACAGCGCGGTCAGATTCAGCGTGTGCTCATGACGAGACATAGCGAAAATCGGTAGACCGGAACTGATACGGGACATCATCAGGGCGGTACGACCCGATTCCGTCATGGCGATCAGCGCCGTAACCCCTTTCAGGTGGTTGGCGGCGTACATGGAAGACATCGCGACGGATTCTTCCGTGTTATCAAACTGTACGTCAAGACGGTGCTTGGAGACATTGATGCTTGGTATTTTCTCTGCACCTAAACACACTTTCGCCATCGCCGCGACGGTTTCAGCCGGATATTGGCCCGCAGCGGTTTCTGCCGACAGCATCACGGCATCGGTGCCATCCAACACGGCGTTAGCGACGTCCATCACCTCTGCACGCGTTGGCATCGGGTTGGTGATCATCGATTCCATCATCTGCGTGGCGGTAATGACCGCGCGGTTCAGTTGACGAGCGCGACGGATCAACTTCTTCTGAATCCCTACCAGCTCTGGGTCGCCGATTTCAACGCCCAGATCGCCCCTCGCGACCATCACCACATCGGAAGCCAGAATTATGTCATCCATGGCGGCGTCTGAGCAGACGGCTTCAGCACGTTCAACTTTTGAGACGATCTTTGCGTGACAACCCGCATCACGCGCGAGGCGACGTGCGTAGTTGAGGTCTTCACCAGTACGCGGGAAAGAGACAGCCAGATAGTCGACGCCAATTTTTGCGGCTGTAATAATGTCGGCTTTATCTTTTTCCGTCAGGGCTTCGGCAGACAGACCACCACCGAGTTTATTGATGCCCTTGTTGTTAGACAGGGGCCCACCAACGGTGACCTCGGTGTAAACTTTCAGACCTTCAACCTGAAGGACTTTCAGCTGTACGCGGCCGTCATCCAGTAACAAGATGTCGCCAGGCACCACATCGCTTGGCAAGCCTTTGTAATCGATCCCGACTTTTTCTTTATCGCCTTCGCCTTTCGCTAAATCGGCATCCAGCAAGAATTTGTCGCCGATATTCAGGAAAATTTTACCTTCTTTGAAGGTAGAAACACGAATCTTTGGACCCTGTAGATCGCCAAGAATGGCAACGTGGCGGCCTAATTTAGCCGCAATTTCACGAACTTTGTTGGCACGTAATTGATGATCTTCTGCTGTACCGTGAGAAAAATTCATGCGTACTACGTTAGCGCCCGCACTGATAATCTTTTCAAGATTATTATCACGGTCGGTAGCGGGCCCCAGGGTGGTGACAATCTTGGTTCTTCTGAGCCGTCTGGACATGTATAACTCCGTTCACTTGTGAAGCTGTAGTGTTGCGATTAAGCGTCGAATAACGGTGCAAAATGTCACTTTACAACAAAACTATTTCACCTGCGTTATCCGAACATCGTGTTGAGTCTGATTATCATACTGTACAGGTAATTCCTGCCATCTTTCCATGCCCGTAGTCTCTGACCATATCAAGATGAAACAGGGTGATGATACCGCTCATTTTTCATAGGTATAACTCAAAAACAAAGCACAACATAAACTTATCTATCACCTGAAGGGGTTAATCAATCGTTCGTCTTTATCAAAGCGTGATTCACGCAGGGCCTCTTTGACCCGTTTCAGGTTATCACGAAATTTTTCCCCACGGCGCAGCGTGAACCCTGTCGCCAGAACGTCGATCAATGTCAACTGAGCGATACGGGACACCATCGGCATATAGACATCGGTATCTTCGGGCACATCAAGCCGCAAGGCCAGGGACGCCTCACGCGCTAGCGGCGTGCCATCCGAGGTGATGGCGATAACGGTCGCGTCGTTCTCGCGTGCCAACTGCGCCATGTCGACCAGACTTTTGGTTCTGCCAGTGTGGGAGATCAATACCACGACGTCGCCGTCGCTGGAATTCATACAGCTCATACGCTGCATAACGATGTCATCGAAATAGACGACGGGGATATTGAAGCGGAAAAATTTGTTCATCGCATCATGTGCGACAGCAGCGGAAGCGCCCAGGCCAAAGAAAGAGATTTTCTTCGCCTGTGTCAGCAAATCCACGGCGCGGTTGACAGCGGCGACATCCAGACTGGATTTCACCTGCTCCAGACCAGCCATGGCGGATTCAAAAATTTTACTGGTATAGGCATCAACGTTGTCATCTTCTTCAACGTTACGGTTCACATACGGTGTACCGTTTGCCAGACTTTGCGCCAGATGTAGTTTAAAATCGGGAAAACCTTTAGTTTCAAGGCGGCGACAAAAACGATTAACCGTTGGCTCGCTGACATCGGCCATTTTGGCTAAGGTCGCGATGCTGGAGTGAATGGCTGTCTGTGGCGTGCTCAGGATCACTTCAGCAACTTTTCTTTCTGACTTGCTCAAGAGTTCTAAGTGACTCTGGATTTTTTCCAGCATATTCATACGACAAGGGCCATGTAAGTTTTTTCCAATTCCAACTAAAGGTACACTGGCATGCATTACGTGAAAAAATGCACGTCGTGAAAATATACTACGACCCTGTAGTGGTTGGCAGAGGGCAACAGGCTAAGTTGGGTCCTTTTTTTGCCAGAACATGACATGTGTCTAACTTTCAGAAAAGTAATCGACTGTCAGAAACGACGAAAAATTTCATTTTAGGGCGAATGCATAAGTGACTTCAGCCACTGTACAGACCGATTTATGCATGGTTTTCAGTCAATGCCGACCATTATTTGGCATTTTTATGATGGGTTTACTGGCTGTAGTCAAAAAGAGTACATTATCGCTGTAATAAAATTACAGCATCCTGCAACGAGGAGATGAACATGGCGGTAACTTCAACAGCCCAAGCGTGCGATCTGGTTATTTTCGGTGCTAAGGGCGATCTGGCACGCCGTAAATTGCTGCCTTCCCTTTACCAGTTGGAAAAAGCAGGTCACATCCATGCGGACACCAGAATTATCGGGGTGGGCCGTGCGGATTGGGATAAAGCGGAGTATACCCGCGTCGTGCGCGAAGCGCTTGACACCTTTATGAAAGAAGCCATCGACGATAAGTTGTGGGAAACGCTAAGCAGTCGGCTGGATTTCTGCAATCTTGATGTGGAAGACACCAAAGCGTTCAACAAACTGGGCAAGATGCTTGACCAGAAAAACCGGACTACCATCAACTATTTTGCTATGCCGCCGAGTACATTCGGTGCGATCTGCAAAGGGTTGGGAACCGCAGGGCTGAATAAAGAGCCCGCGCGTGTGGTAATGGAAAAACCGCTTGGGACCGATCTGGCGTCTTCTCGCGTCATTAACGATCAGGTCGCGGAATTCTTTAACGAGTGTCAGGTTTACCGTATCGACCACTATCTGGGTAAAGAAACCGTTCTGAACCTGCTGGCGCTGCGTTTTGCCAACTCGCTGTTCTCCTCAAACTGGGACAACCGGACGATCGACCATGTGCAGATCACGGTAGCCGAGGAAGTTGGGATTGAAGGGCGCTGGGGCTACTTTGATAAAGCCGGCCAGATGCGCGATATGATCCAGAACCACCTGTTACAAATTTTGACGATGATTGCGATGTCGCCGCCGTCTGATTTGACGACCGACCGCATCCGTGATGAAAAAGTGAAAGTGCTGCGTTCACTGCGTCGTATCGATCGCTCCAACGTGCATGAAACGACCGTACGCGGCCAATACACGGCTGGTTTTGTTCAGGGACATAAAGTGCCGGGTTATCTGGAAGAAGAGGGCGCGAACAAAAGCAGTAGCACGGAAACCTTCGTTTCGATTCGCGTTGATATTGACGACTGGCGCTGGTCTGGCGTGCCGTTCTACCTGCGTACGGGTAAACGTCTGCCGACCAAATGTTCAGAAGTCGTCGTGTACTTTAAAAACCCAGCGCTGAACCTGTTCCATGATTCCTACCAGCAGTTGCCGCAGAACAAGCTGATCATTCGTTTGCAGCCGGATGAAGGTGTGGAAATTCAGATTCTGAACAAAATCCCAGGGTTAGAGCACAAACACCGCCTGCAAACGGTAAAACTGGATCTGAGCTTCTCGGAAACCTTTAATCAGCAGCATTTAGCGGATGCTTACGAGCGTCTGCTGCTGGAAACCATGCGTGGGATTCAGGCGCTGTTCGTCCGCCGTGATGAAGTTGAAGAAGCTTGGAAATGGGTGGATTCCATCATGGATGCGTGGTCGATGGACAACGATGCACCGAAGCCGTATCAGGCAGGAAGCTGGGGGCCGGTGGCATCCGTGGCGATGATTACCCGCGATGGCCGTTCCTGGAATGAGTTTGAGTAATTTTTTGGTAATACGTCAGTAATGGGGGGCTGGCCGACAACGGTCGGCCTCCCACAGTTTTTAATGTATGGCTCACGGTGCGGTCGGACATCTGCGGCGACGCAGATCCCTGTGGCAGGGGCGCGCTATATAATTAATGATGCCTTCGGGCATGACTGGAGATAACTTTTGATGAAAAACTGGAAAACGAGCGCGGAACAGATTTTGACAACGGGTCCTGTTGTTCCTGTGATTGTGGTCAACAAACTGGAACACGCAGTGCCGATGGCAAAAGCGTTAGTCGCGGGCGGCGTTCGCGTTCTGGAACTGACATTGCGTACCGATTGTGCCATCGACGCGATTCGCGCGATTGCGAAAGAAGTACCGGAAGCTATCGTGGGTGCGGGTACGGTAACAAACCCTGAGCAACTGGCTGCGGTGGTTGAGGCGGGTGCGCAGTTTGCCATCAGTCCAGGTCTGACCGAACCGCTGCTGAAAGCCGCAACGGAAGGCAATATCCCGTTGATCCCGGGTATCAGCACCGTATCTGAACTGATGCTGGGTATGGATTACGGCCTGCGTGAGTTCAAATTCTTCCCAGCGGAAGCTAATGGCGGCGTGAAAGCGCTTCAGGCGATCGCAGGTCCGTTTGCTCAGATCCGTTTTTGCCCAACCGGTGGTATTACGCCGAATAATTACCGCGACTATCTGGCGCTGAAAAGCGTGCTGTGCGTGGGTGGCTCCTGGCTGGTGCCGAACGACGCGCTGGAAAGCGGTGATTACGCACGTATTACGGAACTGGCACGTGAAGCCGTTGCGGGTGCAAAAGCGTAAGTTTGCTCGTGACTGAATGACGAAGGCCACTCACTGCGAGTGGCCTTTTTTTATGTCGGGCAATTTATCTGTCGTCAGTGATGTCTGATTTCACCCGTCAGCAATAGAACGGTATCAGCCGCTGACTTTTACGCCCGCGGCAACGCGCTTGGCGATGGCTACGGCATCATCCGTGGTTTCCGCACTGGCTAACGCGACCCCCATACGGCGCTTGCCGCTGATATCCGGTTTACCAAACAGACGAATTTGCGTATGAGGCAGCAGTGCGCTTTCCAGCCCCTGATAACGCACGTTGTTGCTAGCCAGTTCCGGTAAAATCACGGCGGAAGCCGATGCGCCATACTGACGAACTGCGCCAATGGGCAGCCCCAGGAAAGCACGCACGTGCAGTGCAAACTCGGACAGATCCTGAGAAATCATCGTCACCATGCCGGTATCGTGCGGGCGAGGGGAGACTTCACTGAAAATAACCTCATCGCCGCAGACGAACAGCTCCACGCCAAACAGGCCATAGCCGCCGAGCGCTTTCACGACATCGCTGGCCATCTTCTGTGCGCGTTCCTGCGCCAGCGCGCTCATCTGCTGTGGCTGCCAGGATTCACGATAGTCACCGTCTTCCTGTCGATGACCGATTGGCGCACAGAAATGAATGCCGTCAACCGCATGGATCGTCAGTAAGGTGATCTCAAAATCAAAATTAACCAGCCCTTCCACGATGACGCGCCCGCCACCTGCTCGTCCACCCTGCTGGGCATAGTACCACGCCTGATCTAATTGCTCCGCAGAGCGAATCAGGCTTTGCCCTTTGCCAGAGGAACTCATGACCGGCTTAACAATACAAGGGTAACCAATCGCCTCTACCGCCTGGCGAAAGTTCTCTTCGCTGTCGGCAAAACGGTAGGTGGAAGTGGGAACGCCGAGCGTTTCAGCGGCCAGACGACGGATACCTTCGCGATTCATCGTCAGGCGCGTCGCTTCGGCACAAGGAACAACATGGTGACCCTGCTTTTCCAGCGCCACCAGCATGTCAGTTGCGATGGCTTCGATTTCCGGCACGATGTAATCAGGACGTTCGGCTTCAACCAACGCTTTTAATGCATCGCCATCCAACATATTGATGACGTGGCTGCGATGCGCAACCTGCATGGCGGGGGCATCGGCATAGCGATCGACCGCGATCACTTCGATTCCCAGGCGCTGACACTCAATCGCCACTTCTTTGCCTAATTCACCGGAGCCAAGCAGCATCACTCGTGTGGCATCCGCACGCAGGGCGGTTCCAATTGTTAACATAACCTTATACCTGATCGGGTTGTGAAAAATGGCCGCAGTATAAACGAAAACGTTTGCGTACGCATTAATGAGGGCAGGCAGTGGAATGCGATGCGCAAAAGCGCACCAAGAGACAATGACGTGGCTTGGCATTGCCTGGCAATCGTGCCACTCTTCTTGCAAAGCAAAAATTTTATGTCAAGACAACGAGATCCGACGCCATGAAGACACCGCAAGCTGAAAAAAGACCCCATGCACTAAGTACACATGGCGATACGCGTATCGACAATTATTACTGGCTGCGTGATGACCAGCGTACCGATCCGCAGGTGTTGGACTATCTGAAGCAGGAAAACGCCTACAGTGAAGCTGTCATGTCACCTCATGACGCACGCAAGCGGGCACTGTATGACGAAATGGTTAAACGCATTCCGTCGACGGATATGTCTGTGCCGTATATCAGAAAAGGCTATCGCTACCAAAGCCGCTATGAGCAAGGGAAAGAGTATGCCATCTATCTGCGCCAGCCTGAGCAGGCAACAGACGTGTGGGAAACGCTGCTGGATGGGAATCAACGTGCGGAAGGGCATGAATTTTACAGTCTCGGCACGCTTGAGGTTAGCCCTGACAACACGCTGCTGGCGCTTTCGGAGGACTTTTTATCCCGTCGGCAGTACACGCTGCGTTTTCGCGATCTGAACAGCGGCGAGTGGTTACCCGATGTGATCGAAAATGTGACCGCAGGGGCGGAATGGTCGGCGGATTCGACGGTTCTGTATTACGTGCGCAAACATGAGCAAACGCTGTTGCCATATCAGGTCTATCGCCACCGTCTGGGGAGTGATCCGGCGTTGGATGAGCTGGTCTATGAAGAGAAAGACGACACCTATTACGTTAGCCTGAGTAAAACGACATCAGAGCACTACATCACTATTTATCTCAGTAGCACGACGACGAGCGAGGTGTTGTTGCTTGACGCGACGCGCCCGGATGCGTTGCCGCAGGTAGGCATTCCACGTCGAAAAGATCATGAATATGGCATCGATCACTATCAGGATAAGTTTTATCTGCGCTCCAATCGGGAAGGGAAAAATTTTGGCCTCTACCGTTCGGATAGGCCCGATGAGCAAACGCTGGAAACGCTGATTGCACCACATGAACACCGTGTACTGGAAGGTTTTGAGCTGTTCCGTGACTGGCTGGTGGTTGAAGAACGGGAGCGCGGTTTGACCCGCTTGCGCCAGATTCACTGGCAGACGCAGGAAGAAAAAGCGATCGCCTTTAATGATGCGAGCTATGTGACGTGGCTATCGTACAACCCTACGCCAGAAACGGCATTGATGCGGTATGGCTATTCATCAATGACAACGCCCAGCACGCTGTATGAATTGAATCTGGACACAGGCGGGCAGCAGTTACTTAAACAAGCCGAAGTGAAAGATTTCTCACCGGAAAACTACCGGAGCGAGCGCTTGTGGATCACGGTTCGGGATGGCTTCGACGTTCCCGTTTCCCTCGTTTATCATCGCGATCATTTCAGCCCAGGCAAGAACCCGATACTGGTCTACGGCTATGGTGCTTATAGCCATAGCATGGATCCTGATTTTAGCGTTAGCCGTCTGAGCTTGCTGGACAGAGGATTCGTCTTTGCCTTAACGCACATTCGCGGTGGCGGTGAGCTGGGTCAGCAGTGGTACGACGATGGTCGCCTGCTCAATAAAATGCATTCCTTCACCGATTTCATCGATGTGTCTCAGGCATTGATAGAAAAAGGTTATGGCGATAGGAACAATATGTTCGCTATGGGGGGCAGCGCGGGCGGACTATTGATGGGCGCGGTAGTGAACATGGCTCCCGATCTATTTAAGGGCGTTGTTGCTCAGGTTCCATTCGTTGATGTGCTGACGACAATGCTGGATGAGTCTATTCCGTTGACGACCGGCGAGTATGACGAGTGGGGCGATCCGAATGAAAAAATCTATTATGACTACATCAAACAATACAGCCCCTATGATGGCATTACCGCGCAACGCTATCCGCATTTGCTGGTAACTACTGGGTTACACGACTCTCAGGTTCAGTATTGGGAACCTGCGAAGTGGGTGGCGAAATTGCGGGAAGTTAAAACGAACGATCGTTTGGTGCTGCTGTACACCGATATGGATGCGGGACACGGTGGAAAATCCGGTCGTTTTAAACGCTATGATGACATTGCATTGGAATATGCTTTTCTGCTGATGGTGCTTGAAATGGTTGAGGATGCGCGCGAATAAGAGCTTACAACTGTGGTTATGAGGGTAAACCCATTTTGGGGTTTACCCGATCGGCATGGCTCATTACTTAGGACACATCACATCTCAGGTTATATCAGCCTGGGGTTTCTTCGCCTTTTTATCGGCCCGTTTTTCGGCGGCCGTTTTCAGGGGCTTCTTCTTACTGTTCTTTTTGCTATCCAGTCCTTTACTCATAATTACCTCTCTTGATAAAAGGTCAGGTTGTTACACCATTAACCGCTTGTGCGGCCCGATATGCAAGCAGAAAATCATTTTTGCTGTATAAGAATGTAACCCGTGGAAAGGGGGGCCACGGCAAGGCAGCTTTCGAGCGGAATCGCTATTTAGACTTGGGTTCGTAGGGTAAACGAGAGAACTGCAGTGAACGCTGGCGGTAAAACATCACGCGTTCGCGAAAGTAGTAGCGCAAGTTCTCGGGCTGTTCCCTCTCAACGACCTCTGGTATGACCGGCATATTGTAACGTTCTTTGAAGGCTACGCCTGACGCCGCCAAGTCTACGTTAACTTTATCCATCTCTTCTTTGGACAATTCTGCCAGATTGTATCCCATACTGTTTTCTCCTGCCTATTCGCCACAGACTGATGCGTGCCACGGTAAAGTAGTGACAGGAAAATGGCAAGCGTTCACCTTATCATGTGGATGTTTATTATTCTCATTACGAAATAGGAATCATTTTTAATACAGGAATGCCATAAATCATATCGCTCGTAGTTGTTATTTTTGATAATAAAAATGATTCTCAATAATATATTTAAGCCAAAGGTTTAATGATAATAAATATCAGTTAGATTGTGCTTAAGCCATTGACTATTAGGTTATTTTTTAAATTACTATCAATGTTAATAAAGTGTTTTTTATTTTGTTTTTTCAGGCATAATGCCCTGAATAATTTCACCTGCCGGGAAAATAGGGAGTTAACATGTTAAAAAAAGAAATGATTCAGAAGCTGAATGAGCAACTTAATCTGGAGTTTTATTCCGCGAATTTGTATCTGCAAATGAGCGCATGGTGCGGTGACAAAGGTTTTGAAGGCGCATCCAGTTTCCTGAAGACACATTCTCAGGAAGAAATGCAGCACATGCAGCGCCTGTTTGACTATCTGGACGACACCGGAAGCCTGCCTGTATTAGGCGCGATTGCTGCACCTCCGATTGATTTTGATTCACTGGCTGATGTCTTCAAGCTGACCTATGAACACGAACAGCTCATTACAGCAAAAATTAATGAGCTGGCACATGAGGCGATGGCGCTGCAGGATTACTCCACATTTAACTTCCTGCAATGGTACGTTGCTGAGCAGCACGAAGAAGAGAAACTGTTCCGTTCTATTCTGGACAAACTTGCGTTGGTCAAAGCCAGCGAAGGCGGTCTGTTCTTCATCGATCAGGATCTGAAAAAAATGTCTATGGCGGCACCGTCAGCTTAACGACAAGCGACGTTTCTGTCGGCTAATGGGTATTTGAATGACGCGGGATAATATTCCCTTTATCCCGCGATTTCCCTTCTCGAACGACCTCTCTGTCTATGGCGCACTTGTAGGTTTTATTCCTGACTTCGTGCTCGACTTCACCTTTCGCTGTCGTTATGATCTCGTCAGTCGTAATATACAACTTTCTGTTTTATAAGGTTTGAGGCTGTCTTTCTCTGATCCGGATAAGGCCGAAAAACTCACACACATCATTGTCTGAATACGCCATGTCGGGAATACCATGATGAAGAAATTTTTGCTATCTGTCGTGCTTGCCTCACTTTCAGTGAATGCTTTTGCTGCCGCTAAACTGGCAAATATCAGCCGGTTTGAATACGGAGATCGCTGGGCTTTCACGCGTGAAGAAGTTCAACTGATTTGCCGTCCTGGTAATGCGCTGTACGCCTTACATACAGGGACGTTGATGCAATATCCGCTAAACGATGTTGCTATTGCGCAAATGAAATCTGGACAGGTGAGTGCGCAGCCGATAGACGTCATCTGGCTAGACGACCCTAAACATCCTGGACAGAAAAAAAGCCTCCAGCCATTTATCGAACGTGCTGAGCAACTGTGTCAGCCAGACACTAAATCATGAAGTAATTGATTTACTTATTTATGTTAAATAATTGCTTCTTTGTGGTTAAGGTAAAGTGTGAAACCTGTTCCATTTGTGATAATTGCGAATAGGCTAAGGCTGGAAAACGCGGGGGAGTTGGCTAAGCTTAAGTCTACAGGGCTACTACAGCTTGTATAAATGCCAACTTTTAGCGCACGGCTCTCCCAAGAGCCATTTCCCTAGACTGAATACAGGAATCGTATTCAGTCTTTTTTTTAATCATTGTTTTTAAAGGATTTATTTTTTAGATCCACGAAAATACACGAAAAATCCACGAAAATCGATATACGGTCTTTTATAGATAAGCGTATTCCTTCCCCCGCGTATCCAGATACTTCTCTGTCATTTTTGCTGACGTATGTCCCAACAGCTTCTGTGCAAACTCTCTTCCACGTTCCTTCTCATACAGCCGCCCAGCCAGGCTTCTTATCTCATGGAATGTCGGCGGCTTCTCATCTAATTCAATCCCCGATGCCTTTCTCGCTTTAACAAACCCCTTTGTTAACCCATTAAGCTCCACAGCTCCGTTAGGGCTATTTTTTCTAATACCGACACTAATCATGTAATCCGTCTTACTGGTATTACGGCAGTGCTCAATGACATCGGACAAGCGCAGTCCTATGGCATTGATTGTCAGGTCGAGAGGGATTGCAATTTTAGCTCCTGTTTTCTGCTGTTCGACGAGCAGCCTGTCACCAACAATATTACTAAATTTAATTGCAGCGACATCTTCCCTACGCTGGCCAGTAACGAGCGCCAAATCCATCGCCAATTGAAACCACAGGGCCTGCTTTTCAGCAGCGATGCGAATGGCTTTATATTGCTCAAGCTCCAGTCTCTCTCGCTTTACGTTTGGCTGGGGCGTTCGCGTTGGCAGCACTGGGTTATTGTCTATATGCCCCTCAACAATAGCTTCTCGGAAGATATCAGATAAAACAGATCGGAAACCTGCGGCCATTGATAACTTTTCTTGCTGTAAATAAATCTCCAAAAAACCAGCAATATCTTTCGTTGTAACCTCTTTTAGTATTTTCACTCCCAGCGATTGCTGAATTGTAGCGAGCTGGCCAGAGCGTATTTTGTAGGTATTAGCGGCCAGATCTCGGCGCTTAATAATCACATCGTAACGCTCCAGCCACTCAGCGACGGTGAGTTCTTTTTTCACCTTTAACTTTTCAATCAGAGCTATCGGGGAGAAGTTCTGCTCAATAAAACTGTTTGCTTCTATTGCCTGGCTAATTGCATCCCTGCGCGCGATCTGTCCCAGCGATATTTCTTTTCCTGTTAACGGGTTCCGCCAATAAAATGATTTATATTTCTTACGGTACGTGAGGTTGCGCGGCAAATTGGCATCATACCTTGTCGTCCTTGCCATTGATGATCCTCCTCACTAAATCTGAATTAAAGCCTTTTCTTTCGGCAATTATCCGGCGCGATAACTTGTAATCTTTTGGATTGATATATACGGCATCTTCATGAACGCGATATTCCCGCCCCTGTATTTCTGGAGCTGGATAAATCTTCCCAGCTCGCGCCCAGCGCTGGAGGGTTTGAATTGTTGGCAGGCTGTCATTTGAGTAATGACGCTTTCCCCATTCGTTTAGCGTGATGAGCTTTCCCATATTCGCCTCATAACGTTATGTGTTTAGATTTCACAGAATCAGTTTTAGCGGGGAGGGCAAGCCTCCCCATTTTAATTAGTAGACGTATTCAGGTTTCATATCGCACAGCGTTACAGCGAACTGATCATGGAGTTCGTCGCCGAGGTGACGCTTTGCCGCCGCCAGTGATTTTTCCAGCGCCGCAAATTTCTCCACGGCATCGGGTTCGTCAGGTTGGGGGAGAGAGTTAATCTCCGCCTCAATCTGGTTTTTTGCGTTAACTAGGTAATAGCGTTTCACCGCCTTGTTTTTCAACTCAGTAAATAACGCAGTACCCAGCGCTGATTTTTGAGTTTCAATATCAGCACGAATGGCTTTAGCTTTATCAACATCATCAGCCTTTTCAATTTGATCGCGAAAATCGTCAGCTAGCGCATCAATATTGCTGGTGGACTCCTGCGAGCTGACTGTTTTTTCTGGCGCGTCAGCGGTCGATGATTTAACAATCGCCTTTAGACTGACTTGTGTTGTACTTGCTGGCGTGACGTCCTTCTCGCTTCGTTCTTCAAGCTCATCAGGCGTGTACACACCAAGAATCACATCTGGGCAATAAAGCCGAGACCAGCGCTTAACTGCCAGATAAGCCAGTTGCTGGTATGGGTCATCGGCCCATAGCGTTGAGTTACGGACACGAGCCTGAGCGAGAAACAGCTCTAACTCACGCGGAACATCCTCACCTCGTAATGTCGCCCATATCTTTATCCCGACCCCCTCCTCGTCAGCCATGCTCCAACCCGGAACCCGATACTCCTGCCCCTCTTTATTTTTACGAATTTCAAAGCGACCAAGTATTTTTTCCCATGGCCCAAACCGTTTGTACTCAAAGCGATTGGACAAAACCCCGCTACGTGAGATTACTGCGTTAACTAGTTGCGCCTCATAACCCAATACGCCCTTAATTAGATGCGTCTTCTGTGCAACGGCGAACGGGTTCATCTGCCACTGTGCGGCTTGCATCGCCACTGCCATGCAGTCAGCCTGATTACCCTGAAGATGAGCGGGAACTGTAGCTGAGCCCTGCGCCATAATCTGTGCGAATGTGCTAATTGCGTTCAGATATTGTGAGTCAAACAGTGCAACGTTTGAGTTAACTACTGTGTTTTGATCACTCAGTGATACGTTAGAATTTTGCATTGTCATCCCCTTATGCTATGCGCAGCGCTTCAAGGCGGCGCTGGTCAAAATCGTTTAGTTCGTCGGCGTAGTCATCGATTATCGGAGCTGGCCACACGCCAGTATCAAAACCCGCAGCGATCGCGCGCATAGCTTTTCGATACTCAAGCATGCCCAATTCCAGAAGTTCCGCAGATGCCTCGACGATGGCGATCCAGTGGTAGTTTTCGTCCTTATTGACGAAAATCCAGAAAAACTGATCGAGCGTCGCGGTTTCGCTATACATTGCCGCGCTCAGGTGGTAATCGCGGTCGATAATCTCCCGATGCAATTTCGCGCGCAGACCATCTTGCTTAACGTTCCACATGCTGATTGTTTTCAGATCACAGCCGATGCGTACACCGTCAAGGTCAATTTCAATGTCGGGGCGCACACGGACTTCCAGCCCTGTTTCATCGTCAAACCCAAAATAACTAACTTCAACAGCTCGGCTCGGATGTGTCAGCAGCTTCCCAGCGGTCGGGTGATTCAGTAGTGCTTTCTGAATAGCTTGGGCTGTTGCCAGCTGCGCGCGGGTGACCAATATTTTGTCTTCTGGGTTCTCGCGCCATGCATCGAGCAGTTCGTCAGCGAATACCGCATCTGGATTAACCGATTTAACGGACTGAATCAGATCGGACTTTGTTCCCGAAACTTTCAACTGCGCGGGCTTCTGTGCTTCCTGTGCGACCAGATCGGGATTAATGAGCGTCAGTTGCTCGATCAATGTGTCACGGCTACCGCTGGTCTTCATTTGAGCGGGCAGGGTGGCGTTGTATTCTTTGATGCAAGCCTTCATCGCCGCCACCGTTTGTTTCTGGCCTTCTTCAATGCGCTGGTATTCTGGCGGCAGAGACATATAGCTCTGACCTGTTTCATCCGCAGATGAACCCATTGGGATCTGAGCGGGCAGGGTGGCGTTGTATTCTTCCAGCAGCGCTTTTATATCATCAGCAGAAAGCGGAGCTGGCAGGGTGGCGTTATGCTCATCGATAAACGCGCGGATCGTCGCTGTCGTAGTAAATGCGCCCTCAGGTATTACCGGCTCAATGCTGAATTCAGCCAGCAGGTTTTCTGGTTGCAGCGCCAGCGCATGCACCAAGTTACCCATGTCCAGCACTTTGGAATTCTCACGCGCGATAGTCTTGGTTACGTGGCGTGCGTTGAAGTACATCAGGCTGACCCGCGCATCTTTTACCTGAGTGCTGCTGACGCCGTTCGCCGCGTGGTAATCGTTATTTGACACCCCTTCATAGCGACCAGGCTCGAAGTGTGGCGGCTCGTTCGTGGCTGCTGGCTCGATTGGCTCCTCGGACGCACCTTCACCAACCCATTTATTTACTGCTGATTCGAGAGCTGCTCTCGCTTCTTCAATAGAGCCATCATCATTCGCTGACGCTGATACCGCTGAATTAGTTTCGCTCGATTGGTTGCCAGCCGTTTCCATCTGCACATTACCGATACCCTCAACATAGAACTCTTCTTTAGGTTCAAGGCTCTTTCTTACAAACTCAGCTTGAAGCTCCGTGAATTTCTCGCGATCAATTTCCACCCAACCATCGTTAATTAACTGAGTTAGTCTGTGATGATTGAATAGTTCGCTGAGTTTTCCCGTGGTGGAGTGAACGATGTAGAAGTGGCCATCAAGACCCTCCTGCTGTGTGGCGCTGTCATTAACAAGGCTATCAACAGAGAACACGCCACCACCCAAGCTCTTTATTTCTGGCTCCGCTTGTTGGGTTACTTCTTTTACGAGAGCATCACCTACGGTCTGAAATTCCGTATTCAGCACAACGTCGGAATCAACTGATTTGCCAGCGCGAGCGCTGTCTATTTTTGATAGAACAGTTGATGCGGACCTGTGCTGGCGTGCCTGCTGCAACGTTTCCGGCGTTGGATTCGCATGATCGGATTCGGTCAGGTTTGCGTTGATGTAACGCTGCATGCTGTCAGGGAAATGCGTTATGTCAGCGTTGGCACCGCGAATCAGAGCAAAAATTGCGGCGCGGGAGTAATCCAGAATGCCGGGCATAGCGCATAGCTTTTGGCTCCACGTTTTGAACGGTTCTTCTTTGTTGGCAATGATCTCTTTCGCGCGGCGATGTAACGACACCGGAATTTCGTAGATGTCAAAATCCATAGGCAGAGTTGCCAGAGCGATTTCAATATCGAGTGTATCGAGCGTATGCGTGTAATCAGGGTTGCGATCCGTTTCATTATCGCTGCCAGCAATGGCACCAGATTCAGTGCGCTGTACGCGAGATTTCTTCGCCCATTTGGCGGTTACTTCGTGACGATACGGACCCGAACGCTCGAGCGTAGAATCCTCGTTACGTGCGTTTAGCCACTCTTTCGAGAATGAGACGATGTCGCCCACTGACGGGGCTTTGCCGTTCTGCGGCCACACTGATTTGATTGAGTCAATCAGGCTGAATAGCGTGTCAGGAAAAACATGTTGTGCCTGTAATAGCTCCTTAGCGTTATTCAGCGCCAGCAGCAGATTCTGAACATAAGTCGCGTCCATATCGTGTTGCAGCGTAGAAATATCGGTCTGCTGTCCAGCAAACAATTTAGTGAATGAGCCGAACAGCCAACCGCCGAGAACGCGCTGAGCGAAGGAGGCTTGCTCGATAGTGATTGTGCCGTTAGATTCCGGCGCGCTGGCGGATTGAGTCAATACGGTTTGCCCCGCGACAGCCTCATGGTCATCCTGAATGCTGGTTGACGCTTGTTCTGTTGATGGAAAGCCACCTGCCCATTCTGCGGTCAGCGCATTACGGGCATCTGGTTTTGCGGCGATCCAGTCGGCCATGAACTCGGCCATAAGCACAGGATCGGGCTCATCATCCAGCGGGAACGCCTCTTTAACTGCTTGCACCAACTTCCACTCGACGTGCAGCGACAGGTCGGCAAATTCAGCAACGTCGCTGGTAGCTTGCAGCAACTTCTGCAGATAGGCATTATTAGTTTCGAGAGCGGATTCACTGGAGGCCAATTCGCTGGCGGCCAGCTGCTGTTCCTTCGTCACGTGGGTCATGTATTTGTCGTTCTGCAGGTGAATCGCCATGCGAACGCTCTTAGAGCGGTTTTCTACCAGAACCGTTGCTTCTGCAGGTGGTGTAGTTGTGTTCTTGGTGATAACTTCCGTATATTGAGGTTCGATAATGCAGATTTTTTTGCATGTAACCCCATCCTCAGCCAGTTCGTAGCGATCGAACCAGGTGTAATCAAGGCATCCTTCTTCGGGTAAGTCGTTAAAGACAGGGAAATCAATGCGGACGGGCAAGTTATAATCACCGCCGCGGCCGGTTGTGATCTCCTCGTCTTCCAGAATGTTCATGATTTCACGCTCTGCGCGTGAGTCGGATTTAGCAGATAACCAGCAGAACAGGCTCTTCTTGTCTGATTTTGCCTTTGCTTTGATGAGAAACGCGAAGGTGTTCATTGCGTTATAGCTCCTTTGGATAGTAAACTACCTGGGACTTTGATAGCTCCCATCTGGTAGTGGTCATTGGTCAAAACTCGATTCCGGTAAGCTTTGGTCGGCGAACCGGCGTACTAACCCGCTTCGGCGGGTTTTTGCGTTTTAAAAAGCGGTGGATTGGCAAAGAGAAACCGCACCACCGAAAGACATCACAACAAAGTACTTCTAAGCACAGCTATCACGGTCCTAACGTGATGGGGTTGTGGCACTGACGCGCTACCGTCACTTATTTCCCGCCGCTCTGTTTTTGTATTGGTCACCAGTTGCTGTGACTCAGCCGATTTTCGGGTCTTTGCGTCGGCCGGCGCTGCATCTCGCTTGAGAACGCCACAATCAAAAAGAGCGGAATCTCCACTGTTCGACAGGTTTCCCCGTGCACCTCAGGAACCGGCATTTCCTTTGTTGAGGGTGGAGCAGTCTTTTTTGCCCGCCGCGCTCTTTGATTGTGGTGCTCCGTAACGTGGAGCAGACGTTTCCCTGGTGCCAGCAATCCGCTAGCTAATGGTTATTATTCAAAACTCGATTAACGTGTAGCAGGGCGTTGGTCGTCGCCCGTGGAGATAACCCCCTCCACTGGATAGCATTCGCCGTGAACGCGCTGATCGTACATATCAGCAACGCAATCCTGCTTCGTGTCGTAAACACCCAGCACAGCCTCGTGACATTCGCCAGTCGTCGTACAGATGACGAGAACCAGCGCGAATAGTGTTTCCGTCATACTCCAAATCCGTATTTTTCGTTGTCAACAATCAGCCATTCATAGGTGAAGGATTCGATGGTTACCTGCTGTTTGTCTGCGTCACAAACAACCTCATCACCCTGAATTTCGTAGATACATTGAAGATCTGTAACCTTCACATCTTGGTATTTCTTAACCATCGCTTATCCCTTCTTATTGCCGTTGTCGCCCGGCTGGCGGAACGTTGATAAAACCTGCTGCGCGTTTGACATAGAGCGTTTCGCTGGTGCGGTGAGTGTCGGGCTGGTCAGGCTCAACTTTTCGTCAGGGAAACTCGACAACCTTCACGAAAACCTTACTCACCACACCGCGAAACGCTCTCAATACTTCCAGCAACTGCCGTCATGTTCTTTCGCCTCAGGCTGGCTACTTAGCTCGTTCGCATTACTGAGTAACTCGTGGTATTGCTCAGCGGGTTATGCGTTGGGGCGTTGCTGCGTTGTGTGCTTATAGTATTATCGATTAAATCGTAATGTGTCAATTAAATTTGATATCGGGGTTTGTAATGCCCGTTTCTATTGATGGATTTTTCGGTGGACGCAGGAGTTAAAAGGGAGGATGGCTATGAGAAAATAAAAAACCCGCCGAAGCGGGTTATGGGGAGAGGGATTCTTACAGAGAGTCAGGAGGGTCTATCTTTCGCCTTTTGAGGTATTCAGCCATGACATTATCAAGTTCCTTCAATCTATCCTCCATGTAACCGACGAATCGCTGCTGATCTTCTGTTGGCAACTGGCAGAATACATGCAAAAGATGAGACACATCTCTGTCCACTGAGCTGTGGTTGCCTTGCCTATTAGTTAACTGCATCGATAGCTCGTCGCTGGCATCCATGAAAAACCAATAGAGTGGCTTGCCTGTGGCCTGCGGCAATTGTTCGAGGATTTCTTTTCTCGGCAAAATGCCAGCCTGGCACCAGCCACTTACAGATTGCGGTGTTGCACCAACCCGCCTCCCAAGCTCGGACTGAGACATTCCCATTTCATCCAGTGCTTGTTGTAAACGCTCTCCGAAGTTCATTAACCAGCCTCTGCGCACATTTGTGCATAAGTATACAGATTTTTTCTACAGCAAGAATTATCGAAATAATTTGACACTATCGATTTAATTTGAATAATTGAGTCATCTTCAATCAACGAGAGAGATGTATGAAATTATCCACCCAACGAAAACTACTGTCTGTGTGCAGCCAGGCTGAGCTGGGTCGCCGACTTAATCGTCGGGCTCAGACGGTTAACGGCTGGTTTAAAAATAAGGTTCCGGGGGAGTTGGTGGTCAAAGTGGCCCGCGCCATTGACTGGAAAGTCACCCCTCACGAACTACGCCCAGACCTTTACCCAAACCCAACTGACGGCCTACCCAAGGAAAAGGAAGCCTAACCATGCATACGCAAACTTATCAGGATGATAACTACGCCAAAACGGGATTGCTGAAATCCAGAAATCAATCTCGCCAGTCTGTGTCGGCACACGCTGCTGTTCGTGACGCCGTTGATGCGTGGCAGAAAACTTTGCCAGGTAAAGCGCAAGAGGCGATCGCTCAGTTGGTGGTCGACGAATGGCGCCGTCGTGGTGGCCGCGGTCTGCAACTTGGCGATTCAGCACGCAACAACAAACAAAACCTGTTTCGTTGGCTTGATAACCCTTTCAACTCTAAGCGTTACGCAGGGTACATCGAGCAACTGACTCCGGCTATCGCTGATGTAATGCCGCTGGAGATTGCGCGCCAGTACGGGTTAAAGAAAGGGAAGACAAAGGCGGAGCTGGTGGCCACTGCGTCGCGCGAATGCTCTGAAGCAAAACAGTCCGCGCTGCTGGGCGAACCGCTGCGTGAACTTGAGCAAAAGATAAAAGAGGGGGTCATGTCGCTTATTCAGTTGGCGCCGCCCGATCGCTGGGCTGCTGTTCTGGATAGTACCGTGACGATGTTCAACGGGATTTTCTAATCGAGTTTTGACCAAAGACCATTAAGAGGTAAACCAAATGATTACTGTTTCACTGAAAGAGATTCTTGACGCTGGCGCGTGTAAAGACGGCTTCCTGCGCGTATTGCATGCTCGCGGGAAAATCACCATCGAACAGCGCGACGAACTGATCGAGGATGGCGATATTGATGGTACTGACGAACTGCCTGAAGAGATTCTATCTCTGGCTGATGATGAGCAGTTCCCGGCAGCGTCCGTAGTGACCGCTGAACACATTCAGGATGCAATTTGGGCGCTCCGCGTTCGCCCTGAATGCAAAAATCTTTGGCGTAAATACGCAGTCTGGTGCGCACGACGGGTTCAGTACCTGATGAAAGATGAGCGAAGCATCGCGGCTCTGGATGTCGCGTGGCGGCACGCTGAGGGTCTGGCCACCGACGAGGAGTGGGCCGCAGCACGGGACGCAGCAGGGGCCGCAGCAGGGGCCGCAGCATGGGACGCAGCAGGGGCCGCAGCACGGGCCGCAGCACGGGCCGCAGCAGGGGCCGCAGCACGGGCCGCAGCACGGGCCGCAGCACGGGCCGCAGCATGGGACGCAGCAGGGGCCGCAGCATGGGACGCAGCATGGGCCGCAGCACGGGCCGCAGCATGGGACGCAGCAGGGGCCGCAGCACGGGCCGCAGCACGGGACGCAGCATGGGACGCACAGACCAAAAAGCTTATCCAGATTCTCAATGCAGCCGAATGGGTTGATTGAGGTGAGCCATGAATCATCAGGATTTCATAGCCAAGCACGTTCGCGAGGATTTGCTGAAAAAGGGCTACACGCCCGGTATCGCGCAGGGGGGGGTAGCCAAGGCGCTGGAATATTACCGCCGTGTATCCCAATCCAGCGGCAAGGGCAAGATGATTGACGACTGTCTGCGAGAAGGACGGTTGTGGGCTGAGAAGTACAGTACGAAGCAGCCCAAAGCACGAACAACGAAGTAACGAGTTTTGACCAATCAACATTACTAAGGAGCCCGGTTATGAAAGAGACCGGAATTATTTTTAACGGCGAAATGGTTCGGGCGATTTTGCCCGGTCAGAAAACGCAGACGCGGCGGGTTGTGGCTAACGTCAGTCCTGATAACTGCCTTGTTTTACGCAAGCCGACAAAAACCAAAAACGGGGTGTATACGCATGTTCTGGACGCACCTCAGCATGACCTTTGCCCGTTCGGCAAAGTTGGCGATCGTCTGTGGGTGCGGGAGACGTTTAACGGATTCTGGCTTGACGATGATGCGATTCAAGAAATTAAGGACGGCATATCAAAAGCGTCAGATCTTTGCGATTACCGATCTGATTACCCCGACAGTAGCCAGCCAGTGGGAGGCTGGACGCCGTCGATCCACATGCCGCGATGGGCGTCCCGCATCACGCTGGAAATCACTGGTGTGCGCGTTGAGCGTCTGAACGATATCAGCGAAGAGGATTGCTGGTCAGAGGGTATTGATGAGGTAGATGGGCGATTTGAAAACATAGAAATCATTGATATGGCGCTAAAGATAGGGTGTTGCGCTGAGGATGCGAAACCTACGTTTGCGTTGCTGTGGCAATCCATCTACGGCGAGGAATCATGGGACGCTAACCCATGGGTATGGGCAATCACCTTTAAGCGCATTAAGGGGGCCTAATGGCTTACGAATGGATCAAGGTTGAGGTCATTACGCCCGACAAGCCGGAGATTTACCAACTGGCCGAAATATTGAGCATCGACCCTGATTCAGTGCTAGGAAAACTGATCCGCCTGTGGTCGTGGGCTGACCAACAAACGATAGACGGTAACGCAAATGGTAACGCTACGAGCGTTACAAAAAACGCTATCGATCGCATCACTTTTTTCCCCGGCTTCGCTGACGCACTGCTTCAAGTCGGTTGGCTCAAGGCTGAGGGCAATACCCTGATGTTTCCCAACTTTGAACGACATAACGGGAAATCTTCTAAAAAACGGACACTTAGCAATAGGCGCGTTACAGAACACCGTAAAAAACCGTCAAACGGTAACGCAAATAGTAACGCTACGAGCGTTACATCTGAGTTTCAAAAAGCGTTACCAGAAGAAGAATTAGAAGAAGAAGTAAAAGATAAAACCCCACACATAACGCGCGAGGAAAATTTACCTCCTGCTGAAAACAACGGACTACCTGAATACCTGCCGGGTATCGATGAACCTATCGGTAAATTCCCGATGTTTTCCGACTGGAGACCGTCGTTAGATTTTCGACAACGGGCTGCGCTGGCGGGGGTGGTTCTGACAGAGGACTACCAGCCAACTGAGTTAGCGGGTTTTGTCATGTACTGGCAGCCGGAGGGTAAGGCATTCCACCAGCTCCAGTGGGAACAGAAATTTGCTCGGCACATCCAGCAGGTGCGGGCAGGAGCAGGTAAACAAAAAACCGAGGTGAATAATCATGAGGGAGTTAACCAGGATTCAACCGCGCCACGCGCCGTTCAGCGTATCAGGGCAGCCCGTGAGCAGTGGGAGCGAGAAAACTCAGGCAACTCAGATGGCATGGCAACTATGGGAGGTTATGGGGGAAATATTCACAGACCGCTGGGCAGCGAAGAACGGGACAGCACCGTCGGAAATCTGGGTGGGAATTATCAGCGGGATGACACCTGAGCAATTGCAGCAGATTTGTGCGGGGTGCCTGGAACGCTGTGCTGCTGGAAATTCGTGGCCGCCAGATTTAGCGGAGTTTGTATCGCTGGTTGCTGAGTGCGGAGCCAACCCGTTCGGGCTGAGCACCGATGACGTGATGGCCGAATACAAGCGCTGGCGCAACGAGTCGTATCGCTATTCGAGCAGCACGGAATTCCCGTGGCGCCAGCCTGTGCTGTACCACCTCTGCATCGAGATGCGACGTGTCGGCACTGAACGCCGCATGACGGACGGCGAACTGGAGAGGCTGGCAGAGCGTTTGCTCGCGAAGTGGGTGAAAAACATCAGCCATGGCATGAGCATTCCGCCGATTCGCCGTCAGCTTGCAGCACCAAAACATCCAGGCGGGCCAACACCTGCGGAGCTGGCTTATGCGGAATTCAAGCGCCGCAAGGCCGCTGGAATGTTTGATTAACCAACAATCGAGATTTGACCAATGAAAACTAAAATGCCCGTTTCGCAGCGCATGCTGCGCCACATTCGCCGCCACGAGGGTATGACCCGACAGGAAATCGCTCGTGCACTCAACATCACATCGAAAGAGGCTGGTTCAACGCTAAATACGCTGAGAGAAAATCAGCGAGTAGTGGCAGTTGGTGCGCCCGGGAAATACACGTATTTCCTATTCCGTGAAACCCAACCAGCATTCGGCGTTCACCCCGTACAGGCTCGTTTCACTCAACTGCTGGCAGGAGTACGCGCATGAAACCTGAAATGTCTACAGTCGTGATGATTGAACGTCTGCGCGCACTGGCATCAGAGAGCCAAGACAGCGTGTTACTGAGTTCGGCAGTAAGCCGCATCGAGCTGCTGCTAGCGGCTGAATCTGGCATGTCACGCGAAATGGCCTGCATTCGTCATGCACTCGATATCCCGGCAGATCAATCCGTTCAGTCTGGCGTCGTTAACGAGTGCGTGCGGCTGAATGCGGAAATTCTGGAGCTGCGTAATCAACTGGCAGAGCTGCGGGGGCAAGAGCCGGATTTATACGTATGTCCGGTAACACGCGGCGGGGAGAAGTTGTTTTCGCAATGTGGGCGAGATTACCCGCGAGGTCGTGGATACTACATCCGCCCCGTCCCGCAAGCTGTAAGCCAGCAAGTGCCTGATTATTGGGTTTATGACACAAAATTCGGGTTGGATATATCGCGAGAGAAACCAGAGCATGAGGAAAACGTTGAGCCATATTTCCCTGTGTTTAAGGCAGCAAGCCAGCCTTACACGGTGCCGGATGAGCGTGCGGCCTATGAAACGTTTATTGCTAAGCGTCTGGGCGACAGCATCGATACTCAGCGCGCTAGAAACGGTGACCCAGAAAAACCGGATTACATGGCATGGGATATGACCGTGGGCTGGATTGCGTGGCAAGGCCGCGCCGCTATGCTCCAGTCTGGCAACTCTCCAGTATCGCCGGATAGTTCAGTGCCGGAAGGGTACGCACTGGTGCCTGATGGATATGCGCTGGTATCAATTGATTTACTGAATAAATTCCCCGAGATCAATATCTGCAACTACAACCACGATGATGTTGGAGAGTTAAATTCGTGGGGTATTGAGCTGGTTTCATCCACTGATCAGAAGCCAATCAGCAAGGACGGTGACGCATGAAGTGGAATCATAATCAACTCGCCCATGATTTGGCGGAACACCTGCGCCAAAACACAGCACGGATTGTTTGGGAAGATATGCAGTTGGGGCCAAGCGGAACGGCGCGGCCTGATGTTTATGCACTGCCATGCTCGTTCAGTAAGTTTTGTCCGGTTGTTTACGAAATCAAGGTTAGCGTCTCTGACTTTCGCGCCGATGTTACTGCTGGAAAATTCACGAAGTACTTCAAATACGCTAGCGCTGTGGTGTTTGCAGTTCCTGATGGAATGTTAAAAAAATCCGACATACCGGATGGTTGCGGCCTGATGATCAGGAAAGAATCAGGATGGCACACACTCAAAGGTCCTACTATGCGACCTATTGATAACATACCTCGCGACGCATGGATTAAGTTGGTTATCGATGGGATTAAGCGCGAAACAGAACGCAATCGAGTGAATTTTCGTTCTGCCTCCACATACTCAACAGAAAGAGAGTTAGCCAAACAGCATGGGGGCGATATCGCCAGTCTGGTTTCGCAGGCTTACTCCGCAAAGGAACAGCTCGAAGACGCAATCAAGCAGCAAGAAAAACGCAGGGCGGAGGTTTTCAAACAGACGGCCGAAGAGTCGCGCCGACATAGAGAATCCATTGAACGTGATGCGGGTCGCCTTAATGATGCACAAGTTGAGTTAGCCGTAACGCTGGGGCTGCCCGCTAACGCAACTATACACCAGCTAACTCGCGCTATTAGTCAGGCCTGTTACCGGCTATCTGAGGATGCAGAGATTCAGCGACTGCGCCGTATTTTTGGTAGCCTGGAGCGAATGTTATCTGACGCTAACGAAAAATTGCCAGGTGAATCATCAAGGGAGAGCGCAGCATGACTGACGTTCTACTCAATTACGCCACCAGCGGCTAAGTTATATAATTTATTGATGTAAATTAATATCACAGGGCTCTTAGGAGCCTTTTTGTTGCAAATGGAAATATTTTATATAGTATCTTTACTGTATGGATGTACAGTAATTTTAAGGTGAAACCGTGGCAGCAAAATTACCAGCAGCAGGCTACGCAGTTGTCCGTTGTAGCGACGATGTTGTCGTTGCAACATTTCATGATTTTCCAGAATTTGACCGCGCTCTGACTTACCGACAGGGCGATACGATCTCATTTATGCCGCTTCAGACTGACGAGATTATCGGAACGCCGACACTGTTCACACAAATGTTAGAACGAGCCGGATATAGAGTAAGCCAAGTGTAAAATAACCATATATAATTCCCGCTGATGGCTTGAACAACCATCACTGCTGCGCCAACGGAGATAAACCAATGGCGCAAAAAAACGTATCAAATCCCCAGTCACTGACGTTTAACGACGCCAGCGACTTTCTGTATTCAGCGGTCATCCTGTGGGGTGTCGCATGAAACAGCAATTCCATCTGGCAAATGATGCCGTCAAGCAAAACGCTATTAATTTTATTCGGCAGTTACCCGTTAACGAAAAGCGCCCCCTCGTCGTGGACATCAAGGAGCCCAGCCGCACGAAGGCTCAGAACGATAAGATGTGGCCGCTCCTACAAGACCTTTCCGATCAAGTCGTCTGGTTCGGTAGCAAATACGATAAGGAGGATTGGAAAGATCTGATCACTGCGATGATTGCTAAATCCAAGAAGCAAGAACAGCGCATGGCTCCCGGTCTGGATGGCGGCATTGTGATGTTCGGTCAGCGCACCAGCAAAATGAACATCCCGCAAATGGTGGAGGTGATCGAGGCCATCTACTGGTTTGGTACTCAGCAGCGCGTAAATTTCAGTGAAAAATCCAAGCTGGAAATAGAGTGGGCTAAACGCTGGGGTGATCGGAATGGCTAAATTACCCCGCCGTAAATGCAAAATCTGTGGCGAGAAATTCACCCCGCAATTTGAAAACGTCCGCTGGTGCTGCCCTGAACATGGTGCGCAGTACGCGATACAGCTCCGTGAAAAAGAAAAGCAGCGCCAGCAGCAGAAAAAACAGAAAGCGGATCAGGCTGCATGGCGTGAGCGCAAAGCGGCGGTAAAGCCGCTTTCACATTGGATTGGCATGACACAGCGTGCCGTGAACGACTGGCGGCGAGAATCCCTGCTAGCCGCTGGTGACTGTTGCATATCCTGTGGAACGCGTGAAGCGTTCGCCTGGCACGCAGGGCACTACAGAACAACCGCAGCCGCATCACACCTGAGGTTTGAGCCTGACAATCTGTGGCTACAGTGCCACACCTGCAATGTCCACAAATCAGGGAACATCGAGGCATACCGTATTTCGCTGGTGGAGCGAATTGGCGAGGATCGCGTGCAGGAGTTGGAAAGTAATAACAGCTCACATCGATGGGCGCGGGAAGAGCTCGACAAAATCCGTGCAACCGCCCGAGCTAATTTACGTGAACTGAAAAAGCAGGAGGCAGCATGACCCCACGCCAACGTCGCCAACATAATGCAGGATTGGGAGTTGTAGCCACTGCGCCTCGGAAAAGTTATCTGGGGCGTTTTACTCCATTATCCAGCATCCAGTCTGGCTGGATAAAATCATTACTCACCGCATGGGGAGAGGGGGTAAGGGGCGAGACTGGCCCTCGAATGCCACGAGGACATGCATGCTGGAATGAACTGAAGGGTAGTCGCTGGTCGGATAAAGCGCTGGAAAGTTTTACGGCTGCATTGAATCAGGCTCGTAGCGAGGGCTATAAAGGCCAACATATAATGAATCGTGCTCATGCCATTCTATGGCCACAGACCACAATCAGTGTTATCGATCAGGCTATTCGCAATGATGACGCTGATTTTGTTGAGCAGTGCGTATTACTGGCATTAGATGTTAATGATCCGGTCTACCTTGTGGGTGTTCAGTATTACACCACGCGCAAAAAAATCTCAGATATTACTCGCGAGTTGCAGGCGATTGCGCCGTGGCTAACTGAAAGCGAAGCGAGAAGACGCGTTCGCTGGTGTCTTGATATATTCAGGGCAAAGGTTTTTTTGTCGTCCCGAAAGTTATTAACTGAGCAGGTATGAGTTATTTTTTTTGATTATTTGTGCTATTTATCTATTTATATATTGAAAGTGAGCCAAAAAATTGTTTAATGTGTCCATGCTTGGCAGAGCTACGACATGATAACAGCGATGGCAGGCCACAATCTGACAAATTCGAAAACCTCGCTACTGCGGGGTTTTTGCTTTCCGGCGATACGACAGGGGTATTCGCGAGATGCATTGCATCAGTACCCCTGTCATAGCGCCGAATTGCAAAAAAAGAAAACACCGAAACCCGCCATCAGTGCGGGTTTTTTCATTTCAGGTGATGTTAATCCCTTTGTGCTCGCTGTTTAAATTAACAGATAACTATTAGCAACATAACGCTGATATTATTTGCACTCTGTTTATGGATAAGTAAAACACTGGAGTGTGTATGAAATCGGTTTTATCGTTTGTTGTTGCTATTTTATTTTCCTTTTCCGCTTATGCGTTAGCTGAAGACCAAGGATTGTCTGAGTTAATTTGGTCAAAAACATCAAACAAAGAAGCGATCCAATTAATCAATAAGAATCCTGAGTTAATCAATTCAAGGACTGGCGCTGGATTCACTCCGTTGCATTTAGCTGGGATGGTTGGCAATAAAGAGATGGCCACGTTCCTTCTGGAAAAAGGGGCGGATGTCAATGCTATTGATAGCGACGGTTATAGCCCACTAGTCAGGGCTAAAGCTAACGGCAATCAGGATATAGCAGACATCTTGATAAAGAACGGCGGCAAGGAGTTAAGACCGTAAGTTAAACCTGCCCGTCATCTAAGATAACAATATAAGGCTGCGCTAACGCGTGGCCTTTTTTATTTGAGCGGCGGGATTTCTCGGCGCACTGAGCTGAGATAGATTTTATTGTCATCAGTAGTGCTGACAAACCACTCTGATTTTATCCATTTGTTTACCGCCTGGGCATCAACGCCCATGTGCCGAGCGAATGCCGCTTTATTGCCGTCGAAGTGTTGATTGATGAATTCAGTAAGTGACATTTCATTACTCCGCGATGATTTCAGGGTTAACGATGAGATAGCTAGTGCCGTATTCATCATCCATTTCTACCGCATCGAAACCGAGACGAGCAGCTACACGACCGCGTAAACGTTGCATTTCCCAGCCTGCATCACCAGTCGCAGAGCGTGGAGAAAGGTGTTCGGCAAATGAATCATCACACTCATCATCAGCGATTGCGTTGGCGATGTCTTCGATAGCGTCTTCATCGGCTTCGATTTCTCCGCGCAGAAACTCAATAACCTCATCAATACGTGCGTTCAGGTCTGAGCTATCAGCGATGTTTTCTACGCCGTATGTGTGAACGAATTCACCGTGAGAGTCCGCAGCATCAAAATCAGCACTGGCAAAGATACCGTCAAAAACGTTGTCACCTGACATTGCAAAAGCGCCAACTTTGATTACCGGAGCTACGTTGCTGTATGAGTCGTGGAACAGTTTCATTTTGAATACCTCAGTCTCGTTTCGATATAAATAATATAGTCAAAAACTGACTATATAACAACACTTATTTTCACCTTTTTTAATCACACACAGCGCCCCGTACAGCGGAGGTGGAGTCATGATCCGTATGGACAAAATTACCACTGGTATTTCATACGGGGCGTCCGGTGCCAGTTCTGGATATTGGATGCTCCAGTTACTCGATACAGTTTCCCCGACCCAATGGGCGGCAATTGGCGTTCTTGGTAGCCTCGTTTTCGGCTTACTGACGTTTCTCGCCAATCTGTATTTCAAGATTAAAGAAGACAGACGCAAAGCAGAGCGGGGTGAGTGAGCATGAGCAAACGCAAAATTGCCGCCGGTGTGGTTTGTTCCGTCAGCGTAATCATCGGCATTGTGATGAACAACGGCCAGGTGCGAACTAACAAAGCTGGTCTGGAGCTTATCGGCAATGCCGAGTCATGCCGCCGTGACCCTTACATGTGTCCAGTCGGTATTTTGACTGACGGCATTGGCAACACACATGGCGTTGTTGATGGCACGCGCAAAACAGATGAGCAGATTGCCGCCGACTGGCAGAAAAACATCCTTGCAGCCGAAAGTTGCGTTGATAAGTACGCCGGTGGCAAGAAGTTGCCGAGTAACCCATTCAGCGCAGCAGTGAGCATTGCTTTTAATGCTGGCTGCCCAAAGGTGATGACATCTACCATGTTTCAGTTGTTTCGTGCAGGTAATATTCAGGCTGCGTGTGAGCAGTTTCCGCGCTGGGTATACGGCGGCGGTAAGGTGCTTCCGGGGCTGGTTGGACGCAGGGATAAGGAGCGGGCGTTATGTCTATCCTCTCAGGCTGGAAAATAACGGTCCTTGCGCTGCTGTCCGGAATAGCTCTCGGTTGGTACGTGCAGGGGCTCCGCTGGGATGCTGATGTAGCAGAACGCGGCAAGAAAGCGTCTGAGGATATCAGCACAGGGCAGCAAGCGATCATTGCAGGTCAAGCGCTGCAATTTCAGCGCTTCAACGAAATAGCCAAGCAGGCTAACCAGTACGCCATCAACATCAAAGGGCAGTCAGATGAAAAACAGATTATTTACCGGACAATTATTAAACGTGACCCAGCTAGTGGTAAGTGCGTGCCTGATGATGTTGCTGATCGGCTGCTCGACTACACGTACCGTTTACGTGCCAGCGCAATGCACACCGTTACCGAGCGAACTGACACAGCCCGTACTGGTGCCGCTGCCACCGGCTGCCGATTGACATACGCACAGGCTGTTTACTGGATTGATCCGTTGTTGACGGCGATTGACGAGGCGAATAGCCAACTGGCAGGGATTCGAGAAGCAGAATCAAACTGGGCCTCGCAATAGCGGGGCTTTTTACGATCAGAAGAAGGAGAAGAAGCATGTTAACAGTAAAGATTGTTACGCCTTGCGGTGGCGAGGAAATTCATTGCGGGTTGAGTGTTGGTTTCAATCCCGTAAAACAAGCGATTTCGATATCCGGCATGGATGGCCATGTTTTTCTCAAAGAAAATGATGTGGCATACGTGATGAATGCTAATGGTAAAACCATCTCTCGTTATGAATACCGAGCTACCGCCTGATTATTACAACAGGCATTCACTGAGTGCTTGTGATAATGCAAAAAACATTTTTGACATAACTGTTTTGGTGTGAGGATGGTGATCCACGCAAACAGGAGGTCTTATGTTGAAAGGTATTAATGCTTTAGATAAATGGCTTGATCGTTCCACCTGGCTTACAGGGCACGATCTCGATTTGGAAGTGTTCTTCCACGCAGTAAAAGAGATTATTGCCCAGAACCCCGAAACTGTACTACACGAAGCAGAAATTGCTGCTTATATCAAAAGCTCACAATCCGGAAAGATAGAGACCAGTGAACTTGAGAGGCTGGCAAAGGAGTATTCCCAAAAGGCGGAATTAATTTCTGACTATGTGAGGCTAACTAAGTAATCATTTGTGTTATATCGAGCCACTGGCATCCGCTGGTGGCTTTTTTATTGCCATCACATTATTCATTTCTGAGTGAATAGCGTAATGGTTTATAGAGGGCTAAAGGGGATTTTATTGTGGCAAAACCGGATATGGAGTCTATCAAGCGCGATTACTGTGCCGGTGAACTCTCTATTCAGAAGGTTGCCGACAAGCACGGAGTAGCGAAGTCCACCTTAATCGACATGGCGAAAAAATCTAAATGGGTTCGCCAGAAAAAACCGACCAAAAGCCCCGACCAAATCAACCAAAAGCCCCGACCAAAAAAAACGGTCGGACGGTCGGACGGTCGGACGAATTTACAGTCATCAAAATCAATTCCTCAAATTGAAAATAAAATTGATTCTAATTGCCCAGTAATTGAAAGCGCGAACGATGACTGGACGCTAAACCCTGATGAATACGGGCTTAACGACATGCAGGCTCGTTTCGTTAATGAGTACCTTAAAGACCTTAACCGAGTCGCCGCATACAAGCGGGCAGGGTACAAGTGTGAAGGGCAGCAGGCTTATGCTGCCGCATCGATCCTTTATAGAAATTTAAAGGTCAGCCGAGCCATTCGCGATGCTCTGGACGCGAGAGAACGCCGCACCCAAATCACACAGGATGACGTGTTGAAAATGTGGTGGGAGATTGCGACTGCTGACGCCAACCAGATTACTGAATTGCGCCGTTTGTGCTGCCGTCACTGCTGGGGATTTGGTTTCCAGTATCAGTGGCAGGATGCGGTAGAGTTTGAAGAACGGTTCGCCGACGCAATTCAGAAAAAAGGTAAGGAACCCACCGATGTAGGCGGCTATGGCTTTGACGCCCAACTCGATCCCAATCCTGAATGCCCGCGTTGTAATGGTATGGGTGTTAGCCGGTCACACTTTCATGACACGCGAGATTTACGCGGCGCAGCTCGTCGGCTATACGCTGGTGTGAAAGAAGGTAAATTCGGTCTGGAGGTCATCACCCGCAATCAGGACGACGCACTGAAAATGGTTGCTCAACATCTGGGTATGCTGAAAAACCGAACTGAGTTAACAGGCGCTGATGGTGGTCCGATCAACCAGGTGAATTACACACCGGAGGATTACGCAAAAGCGCAGGCGGCGTTAGAAAACCAACTGCCAGATCTGGATTGATTGCAGCGGAGAAAACGCAGGAAAAAATTGGTTTCATCTGTCGTTTTGATCGAACTGCAATAGTGGCGTTTTGTTATCAAAATGTTGTTGTCGAAAACTCCCATTTATTACTGAGAAAACCCGCACTTTTAACGCTTTCGTGGCGATTTTATCGCGAGTGCCGATCGCGTGGTGCGCAAAACCTACAATATGTTAAATAGCCCCCAAAACGGGAAAAATCGGGATTGAAAAATGTCACAGTTACTCGAATGGGAAAATCTGGATTTCCCCGCTCGTGTAGCCCTGAAATCCAAATCTGAAAAGTCGTTCCTCAATTTCACCCGCATTTGGTTTGAGATGCTGCAGGGTGATCGCTTGTTGGTGAACTGGCATCACAAAATGATGGCCAGCAAGATTGATGACCTGATATTCGGTCTGATGCAACCGCGAAACCTCATTATCAACGTACCGCCTGGCGGGACTAAAACCGAGTTCGTATCTATCCATGCAGCAGCGTACATCAACATGCTGGTGCAGACTGGCAAGTTACGCCGCTTTCGTAATTTGAATGTTTCCTTTGCTGACACGCTGGTAAAACGCAATTCCCGCCGAACGCGGGACATCATCGCGAGCACTGAATACCAGTCGCTGTGGCCATGTAAGTTCGGCGTAAATCAGGCTGAGGAATGGCAGGTTATCAATGCCAAAGGACGCACTATCGGTGAAACAGTCTCTCGCTCCAGTGGTGGGCAGATTACAGGCGGTCGTGGTGGTTATCCCGGCCCCGACTTTTCCGGTTTCGTGTGTCTTGATGATTACAACAAACCGGAAGATATGTTTTCCGGTACCAAGCGCGAGAACGCCAATCGCCTGTTAGTGAACACCATTCGTTCACGCCGTGGCGATAAATCGAAAGATCACCCGTCTCCATTCGTCAGCATTCAGCAGCGGTTACACACCAACGACGCCACCGGCTTCATGCTTGCGGGTGGGATGGGCGTTGATTTCCATCACGTCACAATTCCCGCACTTGTTAGCGAAGAGTACATCGATTCGCTGCCGGAGCCGTGGCGGTCGCTGTGTTGGTTCTCCGTCAAGAAAACTGAGAGCGTGGTCGTGGGGGGCGTTCGCTACTGGTCGTACTGGCCTGTAAACGAATACGTCGGCGACCTGATGCGCCTATGGGAGCGTGATGAATACACGTTCATGTCTCAGTACATGCAACGCCCGCGCGCGCTCACTGGCGGGTTGATTGATACCGACTGGTTTAAGCGTTACACGCATTTGCCGCAACTCACACACCGCGCCGTCTATGTCGATACGAACAGCGGGAAGGTCGAGGATTTCAATGATTACACCGTTTTTACGCTGGTGGGCATGGGCATTGACGGAAACCTCTACATCATCGATAGCGTTCGCGGGAAATGGGATCCAGAGGACCTGTTAAAAACGGCGATTGAGTTGTGGGAGAAATGGCGACCATTCGATCGTAAGCGTCCCGCGCCATTGCGTCACATGGGGATTGAGGACAAGCAGGCGGGGCAAGGTTTAATCACCACGCTGAAAAAACGCAAAGCGCTTCCCGTTCTGGAAATCCCGCGCGGCGCAGGACAAAACAAGTTGATCCGATGCCTTAACACCGTCCCTCAAATCAAAACGGGAACGGTATTTATCCCCGCATTGCTAACCGA
This sequence comes from Pectobacterium quasiaquaticum, assembly GCF_014946775.2. Lineage (NCBI taxonomy): Bacteria > Pseudomonadati > Pseudomonadota > Gammaproteobacteria > Enterobacterales > Pectobacteriaceae > Pectobacterium > Pectobacterium quasiaquaticum. Next base: position 1,946,814 of record NZ_CP065177.1, read on the forward strand.
TGACGGCCAGCGAATCGACCAGGTGTATTACGCAGATGGAACCGTGGCCGCACGAACTGATTGGGTTATGCCGGCACTCGCGGAATGCGCGGATTTCTCCGCAGACGATAGCCACAAAAACGATGACATTCTCGATACGTTTATGGACGCGATCGAGATCGAATTAATTTCCGGCGCTGGTGCCGGGTGGGGATGGGTTTAACGATGACCGAGAGTAAATACGGCGGAAAGCCCAGAATCCGAGTTAGTAATGATGGTCTGGCTAACATGATGACCGGAATGGGGACGGAGCGTGACCGAAGAACGTTTAACCGTTTCATGTTCAACATGCTGCAAGATTTTGCAGAGCTGGAAGCTGCTTACATTGATAACTGGATCGCCCGCGACATCATTGATATCCCGGTGGATGATTCAACTCGCGAATGGCGGGAGTTTGCTTCTGATGATGCGACCGCCATTCGTGAAGCGGAGAAACTCTACAACGTTCAGGCTGTAACGCAGGATGCGTTTAAATGGGCTGGCGTATATGGCGGCGCTGGTGTGTTGATGATTACTGACCAGCCGTTCGACAAACCGCTGAACGTAAAAAAAATAAAAAAGGGCTCGTTAAAACGCCTGCTGGTTCTGGATCGCATGTTTATCAATGGGCAGGCATTTAACGTCACTAATCCGCTGGCAGAAAATTACATGCTGCCGGATTACTTCGTTGTGAACGGCGGCTCTCAACAAATCCACTATAGCCATTTTGTGAAAGCGCCGGGTGCGCCACTCCCGATGCGATTACGGATGATAAATGGCGGGTGGGATGACAGCCGTTTGCGTCGATGCTTAGAGGACGTAAAAGATGCGGTTTCTGCCAAAGGGGGTGTTGCGGCGCTGATTCAAGAGGCAAACATTGACGTCATCAATAGGGAAAATCTGGCTAACGATCTGGCAGCTGGCGACATGGATGATGTCATAGCGCAGCGATACAACATTTTTGGAATGATGAAATCCCTCTATCGTCTGGCGCTGCTGGATAAGACTGAGGAGTTTGATCGTAAGCAAATATCATTTGGTGGGCTCGGCGAAATCCTGTCTGTGTTGATGGAATGGACGGCTGGTGCCGCAGGCATTCCCATGACGCGCCTATTTGGCGTTCAGTCAAAAGGGCTCGGCGATAGCGGTCAGGGGGATATGAACAATTACTACAACACCATACGTGGTGGGCAGGAATCGAAATATCGCCCGTTCCTGAAGCGGATTGACGAGGTGTTGATTCGCTCGACGCTGGGCGCCATGCCTGACGGTCTCGATTTTGAGTTTGCCCCGCTATCTCAGCCTACTGATACCGAGCTATCCGCACAGCGGCTGGCAGATGCGCAGGCTGATGAACTCCGTTTGCAGCAGGGCGTTGTTCGCAAATCTCAAGTGGCGCGCAAACTGATGGAGCAAGGCGTTTATGGCCTCAAAGAGTCTGATATTGCCAATCTCGAATCTGACGAAAAAGCAGAGCGGGACGGTGATTACGAATTCCAGCTTGCAGAGTTTGCAAGAGCTAATGGCGAAAACGCCAACGCGCCGTCGAGCGCCAATCCGGCCAATCAAGCCGAATGACGCTGCTGAGCGGTTTTATCGGGCACAGCTCCGCGATATTGTTCGGCAAATGGCGCAGGCGGTTGATGAGGCGCTGATTCCGGTACTGCGTCGTAACTACACTGCAGATAGCTATCTAACCGACATTCTGAAAGAAGCCATACGGCAGGCGTCAGAGCGATTCATGAATACGGCGTTTCAACGCAATGCTGAGCGACTGTCTCAACGTGTCGTCAGTCGTGCTGAGTCGGACAGTTCGGCGGCGTTTGTTGAGCAGATAAATCGCGCTATCGGCATTGATATGACCGCGCTGATGGTTAGCGAAAATCTTGTCGACTATGTGGATGCGTCAATAGAGAGCAACGTTGCGCTGATTAAGTCGCTGTCATCGGATTATTTCGAAGATATCCAGATGCAGGTGTTTGACGGGATCCTGCGCGGTGATTCGCTCACAACCATTGTCCGTAATCTGCAACACAGTACGGGAACCGCATACAACCGCGCACATCTGATAGCACGTGACCAGACAGCAAAAATTCAGGCTGATATCACAAGCGCCCGCCAGCAGAACGCGGGCATTGATCGCTTTCGCTGGTCAACGTCACAAGACGTGCGCGTTTCTGGAAACCCTGCGGGGAAATATCCCCTCGCAAAAATATCTTGTTTCGCTATCTCGCGGATAGATATTGGCATGGGGGCCGGCGTTTATCTCTGGTCGCGTGGTGCGAAATATAACGGTCAAACTGACCTATTCCCCGGCAGGGCACACATCGGATGCCGCTGCCATGGCATCCCACAAATCAAAGGTCTCGACTACTGAGGACTAATCATGCGGATCACTATTCGTGACCGCGTGGCGTTTCCCGTTCCATCCCAGCGAGAAATTACACCTGAGGGCTATTTAAAAGTCCCCGGTCGGGTTGCTCGCGTCGGTATCCAGCAATATCTGGCGTCCGAATTGGGACTAACGGACAGGCCACCCGGTCAGCTCGTTAATGTCTACCGTCCACCTGAGGAGGTTTTTAAGCCCAGCAGCCTAGCTAGCTACGACAACATGGATGTCACCATCGATCACCCCGATGACCTAGTGGATTCCACTACGTTCAAAGAGGTGACGGCCGGACATGCAATATCGTCCGGTCGGCAGGATGGTGATTATGTCGTCGTTGATTTGCTGATTAAAGACCAGCAGGCCATCGATGAGATCGACGCGGGCAAGGCTGAGTTGTCAGCGGGTTATACATCCGAGTATGACGAAACGCCCGGCACTGCGCCGGATGATACGCCATACGAATTCATTCAACGTGACATCAAAATTAACCACATTGCGTTATGTGACCAGGCTCGCGCTGGCCGCAAGGCGCGATTATTCGATGCTAAACCAACGGGAGAAAACCCCATGCCATTTATTGTTGTGCTGGATGCCGGCACGCGCGCGACGGTTGCAGAAGAGGCAACCGCTCAACTACTTCAGACCAGTTTTGACAGCCTGAAAAAGCGGGTCAAAGACGCTGAAGAAGAGAAAGAAAAGGCTGAAGCGGCGAAAGACCAGACAGAAGAGGAACTGGAGAAGGAAAAGGCCAAATCCGACGCTAAAGACGAAGAGATCGAAAAACTGAAGGAGAAAACCTCCGAAGACTCGATTTCCAAATTGATCGCAGAGGTCGTGTCTGTCCGTGATTCCGCAGCGAAAATCGCGGGTGATAAATTCTCTTGCGATTCACTCGATCCGCTGCAAATTAAACGCGCCGCGCTGGATGCCGCAGGGATTAATTGCCGCAAACACGGCTCATGGGACAAGGCTCCTGATGCGTATGTTACGGCCTATTTTGACGCGGAAGAGGAACGCCGTGAAAACGACGATGACGATGATGAAGACGATGAAAGCAAGGGTAAGACCTCTACTGATTCGTTGAGCGGATTCTCTCGCGACATGGCGAAGGTAAAAACGGGTGATGCTCAGACGCAGCGTGATAGTTCGCGGCAGGCATTTATGGACAAACGTTACAACAAGAATCAGGGGACTAAATAATGGCTATTGCTCAGGATAGCTTTCCGCTCTTTCGCGGCAAAGCGTACGAGGGGCAAATATCAACAACTGATGTTGTTGAAGTGATCTCCCGCAATGTTGAAACAGCTCTGGTGTCGTTTGGACGTGCCGTTGTGCGCGGTTCTGCGCCCCGTAGCTGCGCGCCTGTTTCTGCCACGACAACAGCGGCAGAAATCATCGGGTTCAGCGTGCGTTCGCTCGCTGAATTCAGCCCATCAGCACCAACCAACCCGCCCAACTATGCATCCGGATATGACGTCAATCACGTTGCATCCATTTTGCGCCGTGGGCCGATGTTTGCGCTGTGTGTCGACGGTGCTGATGCAGGCGAAGCCGTCAGCATCATTCTGACTGCAGGTGTAAATCAGGGGCGGCTGACTACCGGCTCTGGTGCTGGCCTGCTGGTTCTCAATCAAGTTAAGTGGGTTGAGGATGTCGCGGCTGGTGAAGTGGGTGAAATCCGCGTTGACGGCATTTTGAACGTAAGCGCATAAGCAGAAGGAAAGCAGAATGAGAAAAAGTGCCTTTGATATGTCCCCTGCGGCGGTCATATCTTTCATGGTGCAGCAGGCGGCGCATATTGAGTCCGATATTTACCGTCTGGAATATCCGCAGTTCAAATACGGGTCGCTGCTGCCGCTGGATAACAGCGCTCCTGATTGGTCAAAAACAGTGGTATTCAGAGCGGTTGACTCAAGCGGGGAACTGCAGGTGATGGGGTCAAACTCTACAGACATTCCGACTGTAGACATCGCCATGAGTCAGGGTTTTCACGAAATTAAAACGGCGGCGCTGGGCTACACGTATTCAATTGAAGAGATTAATTTCTCAATGCTGAATAACGTGAATCTTGACTCCGAGCGCGGTCAGGCGGTGCGGGACGTTGTTGAGCAGGGGATGAATAAAATTTATCTGCTGGGAGACAAAGGGATCGGAGAGGGGCTATACACCAGTCCCAACGTATCATCTGAAGCGGCTCCGGCAACACTGGCTGCGCTGGTAGCTGCAATCCCAACGCAGGGAACGCAGCCGATTATTGATTATTTCGCTAACGGGTATAACTCCGTATACATCGGAAACACAAACACGGTGCACCGCCCGACAAATTGCCTATTGCCATCGACACAGCATCAATTACTGATGCGTACGCTATTGTCCACGCAAAATGCCAGCAATGTGAGCTTGCTTGAGTTTTTACGGCAAAACTTCAAGGACATCGATTTTGAAGATGACATCCTGTTGCAAGGGCGTGGTGCTGGCGGTACCGATCGCATGATGTTCTATAAGAAAGAAATGCGTGTGGTTAAAGGTCATGACGTGATGCCGCTGCGCTTTTTGGCTCCGGCGACGGCGGATAACGTCAATTTTAAAGTTCCTGCGTTAGTTCGTACGGGCGGCACTGAGTGGCGCATTCCGAAAGCTGGCCACTATGTTGATGGGGTATAAAATGGCTGAATTATTCAATAAGCATACCGCGCCCGTAACTGTTACAGATGCCGTTACGGGGCAGCGTATTACCATCCCATGCGGACACTCCGCGCTGGTTGCGGGCGATTTCCGCAATCATCTGTTCGTTACGGCAGGCATGATCCGCGCTGAACATGATGACGATGATAAGCTGATCGTAACAACGGTTAAGACGAGTGGCGTCAGTGTCGAAGAGCTGGAAAAAACTATTGCTGCATTGCGAGCGCAGCTCGATGCTGGTGCTGGCGGTGCTGGCGGTGCTGGCGGTGCTGGCGGTGCTGGCGGTGCTGGCGGTGCTGGCGACGGGGCGGATCTACTGGATAAAGATGCGTTGCGTGATCAATACGAAGAACTGTTCGGTGAAAGAGCCCCTTCAGCCGCTGGCGCTAAAACGCTGAAAAAGGCGATTGATGAGCGACTCGCAGAAATCGCCGCCCAGAGCGGTGATGGTGCTGGCGGTGCTGGCGACGGCACCAACGAAAACGAATAAACCCCGTCAATTTGGCGGGGTTTTGCTTTATGGGGGTAATGATGGAAATCACAGCGCAAATCGTTGTCGATTTTCGTGCCTATTACCCCGAATTCAGCGACGAAATAACGTGGCCGGATTCGGGGGTAATCACTGCACTTGCTGAGGGTGACGCGGAAACAGGTAAACGCTGGGGGCGGTATCCAAACGGGCAGGTAGTCAGCATCAAAAAACGCGGCATGTTTGCGTTTGCCGCACACCGTTTGGTTATGCGTCAGCGGTCTGCTGGTGGCGATGTAGGCGCGGCATATGCCATTTCCGGCAAGTCTGTTGGCGACGAATCGACATCATTCTCTGTGCCGTCAGTCACGATGGATGACCTGACGATTAACGGCGATTTACCGCTGACGACATACGGCGTGGAGTTTATGCGCCTGCGTCGCCGCGCGGGGACGGGCGGGGTGATGGTATGAAACTCAATGCTGAGACGCGTGGTGGTAATAAAATCGCGCAGAAACTAAAAGAGATTCAAGATCGCGTTATGGCTAAACGGCGGGTGCTGGTTGGTCTGCCTGCTGGTTCAGGTAATAGTGAGGATGGCACACCGTTGGTTGTCATTGGTGCGGTGAACGAGTTTGGCGGCACCATTCAACATCCAGGCGGAACCAGCTACGGCTACCGCAATGAGAAAGACGCGGTAGCGGGAAAAGTCAGATTTATGAAAAACGGTGCAGGGCTTATGCAGCTCGGTGTTACCGGACCACACACCATCAATATTCCTGAGCGTTCGTTTCTCCGTGTTCCACTCCGTCAGAATCAAGACAACATCAAAAAGGCTTTCCGGGCGTTAACTGGCGCTGTAACTCGCGGTGAAATTACAGCGCTTCAAATGCTTGAACAGATTGGTGCAAGGGCGGCAGGTTACTGTAAAGAAGCGATCGAGCAAGGTATCGAGCCCGCTAACGCGCCGTCAACCATTAAACAAAAGGGGTCGGCTAAGCCATTGGTTAATCATGGCACATTAAAAGGTGCCATTACGTATGTCGTGGAGGATTAACGATGTCATTCGGAAACGGGCTCGATATGAAAGGCCACGTCGATTCGACGTTTAATTCCCCCGTTGATGGTGGTGTACGGATAATTCGCGCTGGCGCAGGCGATTACACCGGAGCGGGAGGGCGCTGGGAACAGCAGCCAGGCGAAACGACCCCGCTAACGCACGTCAACGTCCAGACAGCGAAGTGGAAGGATATGCAGATGCTGATGGGAATGGGCGGTACCGCTAACCCGCAGGATGCGCGAGTGGTGCATATCAATGACGGCGTTAATTATCTCTACCCGGATGATAACGGCAAATTTGCTGATTTGCTGGAATTCAGTGACGGGCAGGCGGTACGCCAATGGCGTGTTATGTCGTGCGACAACCGGCCATGGCGTAATTTCTGCCGCGCCGTTGTTGAGCGGTACCGAGGTGCTGGCTAATGGAGAATATCAGCGAACTGTATAGCGTATTTCAGCGGTTGGTATCTCTGACCTCTGATGTTGAAACGGTGATTCTTGCCGATCAAGGACGTGACGCGCCAACTGGTCTGTATGCCACCTACAAACCCATCCCCATTCGCGCATACGGCTGGTCGCAGCGGCGGCGTGAATTAACCCCTGCAACGGAAGATGCCGATCCCGCGCTGGGGCAGTGGCAGGATTTACGCGAAACCGTGGCCACATCGATGGAGTTCATTTTATCCGTGAATATCATCAACGAAGGCGCAGACAGCGCAATCATGCGATTGCATAACGCTAATTTCCGTCAGCCCGTCAGTGAATTCCTGTACCGCAATGAAATAGCCTGGCGCCACGTCAGCACATGCCGAAACCTCACCGGAATTTTGCAGGCAGGCATACAACCGCGCTGGCAGGCCGACATCCACATGTTCATCGAACACACCGTTTCATACGAGCTACTGCGTGCCGCAGGCTTCGATATTCAATTAACTAACGAGGGGTAAATATCCCGATGGCCTATCCAGTTGATAACATTATTCCGGTCAACGTGCTGCTAACGCCTGCGGGACTGGGGTATGCCGATTTTTCCAGTGCGATAGTGTTCGCTGATGAGGCGGATCTGGGTGATGGAGTGACATTCGCGGTTGATACGTTCCGCGATTACGGCTCAGTAACCGATGTAGCTGCTGATTTTAAAACTGACAGTGACATTTACCGCATTGCAACCCGCTATTTTGCCAACACTCCTAAACCGCCAACGATTACCGTGTGGATGAAAAACGCGACAGATACGCTGTTGGAAATCATCAACAGCGCGAACGATCGCATTTGGCGCTATCACTATTTCCTCAAGAACGCCGATGTGACGGCGGCAATTCTGCCGGAGTTATCGGACTGGTCGGATGCTGCAAGCCACCCGCTATGGTTCACGTTTAGCGCAGATAACATCATTGACCAGAACATTACCAATGATGTGATTTCCGCCTTGAAATCGAAAGGGAACCGCCACGTGTTCGTGGGATACAAATCAGCGGCGTCCGTTACTGCCGATGCGTCACAGGCCTACGCTATGGTGCAGTTGGCGGCGGCATTCCACAAATTCCGGCCCGCAGGTATCAATACCGCTATCACGGGTGAATATCAGGTGCTGCCTGGTGTTAGCGGTGACGATCTGACCACCAGCGCATACAACGCACTGAAGGCGAAAAACGCTGTGTTTTTCACTCAGATTGAATTGGCCGGCGCAACAGATAACAGTCGAGTCATCAACAGCAAATCGATGTCGTCATACGGCGAATTTATTGATGATGTGGTTAATCTCGATGTGCTGAAAAATCACACTCAGGTGGATGGTTACAACTACATCGCGAACGCAGGTTCTAAGCGCGCCATGACGCCGCGTGATTACGCTGGGCTGCTGTCGGCCTTCTCTGCTACCTGTAAGCGATTTTTCGATAACGGCGTGCTGGGTACTGGCTCATACGTCGATCCCGGCGATGGAAAAACGAAAGTGGCGCAGTTCGGTTTTGTGCTACGCAGCTCGCCCGAGGATGTGCTCGACATGACATCAGCACAGCGTAAGGCTCGTGTTTATCCACCGACATCAATTCTGGTCATTCTGGCGCGTGCTGGTCACGTCGCTGAAATCAACATCAACGTGGAGTAACCACAATGACAATGAAACGGTATGGCGCTGACGGCGCCAACCTGACGGTATTCGGTATTCCTATCGATGACTTTGGCGATAGCGATCCACCGATCACAATCGAAGACTTGGAGCCGCGTGCCACGCTAAAACGCGGCATCGGTAAAACATCTGTTCGTCTGGACAGCCAGACGCGGCCAAAACGAGTCACCGTCAATCTGATCCCTGGATCTGACCAGGTGCGCCAGATTCTTGCCGTGGAAAAAACGGGCGTAGATGCCACGTTTAGTTTTTTTCAGACAGGAACGGCGGAAACCGTCATGGGGTTTGATGGCGTACTGGTTAACCGCGGCTCAATGACGCGCGGCGGTAAAACCAGCGTCAGCGATGAACAGTTCATTTTTGAATTTGCAGACAGCGAGGAAACCTAATAATGGGACGCCGTATTGAAATTGAGATTGATGGCGCGCTTTACACAGGCGCTACGCCGTCAGCAAAAGACCAACTCGAAATGCTACAGATTGCCACCAAAAATAGCGTACTCCCTGCGCTGGGCGACAATGCATCGGACATGGGGCTAGCTGTAGCGCTGGCCAGCATGGATGCGCTATCACTCAACCGCCTAAAAGATCTGTGTATCAAAAACGGCAAGATTGTGCGCGATGCTGACAGTATTCCGGTTGCTGAAAACCTATTTCAGGACGCAATCCAAAACTATCTGCTGCTGCTGGGCAAAGTCCTGCGGGAGAACATAGGCCCTTTCTGGAAGCTCAGCGCAGGGAGCGAAAACGGCGCAAGCGCAGCAGTAGCGACGAGCGAGACGGCAGCGGAATAAACTGGTTCCTCTGGCGTCCGTGTCTGGGGGCGGGTGATGTCTGCCCGCCGCTGGCAAGATGGTCTGATATGCTCGACGGTACCTACACGATTGATGATGTGCAGGCTATGCACAATGTAATTGAGGCTGCGATCGATAGCGTGGAAAAGGCCAGAGATAGTGCGAAAGGATAACCCGTTTCGGCGGGTTTCTCGCTTTCTATCAGGCGTGTTTATTGGGGTAGCTTGACGTGCTCCCTTATGTAATCATGGAAGTTCAGATCGAATCCCCAAACGACCAAACCGAAGCAGATCACTACCGTAGCTAAAATTTTCTTGTTCATGCGACACCTCAAGTTTAGGAGGTTCAATCCTGTCATGCGCACGGTTAGTAATTACAGGTTTTAACGGCACGTTTTGTGGTAGAAAACCTTGAAAGTATAAAATTCGCCCAACCTGATTCTTTTCTCCCCTCGCTCTGAGTCCAGTGATAGGATGTTTCCGAATATTACTGGTTGAGGGCAGGGACGTGGGGATAGTTAGCATAATAAAATCATTTTTTACCAAAGTTCCAGCCCAGAAACAAAAATGGAATTGTACTGGTGAAACACTTGATGATTTTATATTAAGGGAAATAAAAGCATCTAACATGATTAAAACGTCTTGTCGAGACGTGGTTTTCCAACATCTATCAGGTGGGGTAAAGCTTCATTGTGATGATGAAATAATAAATACGCTAACTGATGAAGGGATAAAATATAGCAAGAAAAATAAAGATGTTTTTATTCATATACGAGGGATCGCAAACACAAAGTTTAACATCACAAACCAACAGATAAGATTCAAGAGTTCAGGAATAGAGAAATATCGCATATCTGCTGGTGCGGATGGTCGGGATTGTGCTTGGTGCAAAAAAATGCATAAAAAGAAATTTTATTCCAATGTGGATTTTGTAGAACTTATAGAAGGAAATTGCACTTGTTTTACTCATTGCAGGATAACTTTGATAGCTCTTATTAAAGGCGTTGATTATAAATGAAATTATTATGGCTTACGCAGCGTAAGCCATTTTTTGTTAATGACAGTTTCTTATTAGAAATCTATCGGTTGGTTTTGATTTGTTAATTTTCATAAGGCCTGAGCCATACTCAACATAGAGCCAGTTAGCTTCTTTATAATAAATAAAAGTTCTCTTTTGGTCGTGGTATTCCAAACGAACACCATCTTCTGATTCTTTTAATATTGGCGATTTTGTATTAATCAGGTTACTAGCTACCTCCGCATATGGCGTAGTGGTTTTATGTATAGTCAGCGTCGCTGAGCGAAGCTCTTTATCTACCGCGCTATTACCATCACCAGAAAAAGCTATGTGAGTAACATCACAAGTCACAGTGTATGGATAAGCGAAGGATTTTTCGTGAATACCTAAAGCCAGAAATATAATTAACATCTTTCTCATAATCATTCCTTTGTAAAACAAAAACAAGGCTGAAATAGTATGGCTGAAAATGCAGGAACAATCGATTCCCTGTTGGTTTCGCTTGGGCTGGAGACTGACGCTAAATCATTCCAGAAAGGTGCCGATGCTATCAAAGGTGTCACTGACGGGATGATGCAACTTGCGGCTGCCGCTGGTGTGGGGTTGGGGTTCAGGTCGTTAACACAAGGCGTAGCGTCGTCGTACAACGAGCTAAAGCGCCTCTCTGATATTACAGGCTTCACCGTTCAGCAGATTCGTGGGCTTGAGTTTGCTATGCGGCGTATCGGATCTACCAATCCCGTAGCGTCAGGACAGCGCTTGGCACAGTTAATCCCTGATATTGTTCGCCGCCATGAGCTGGGGCAACTATCTGGCGATGCTTACATGAGTCAAAAATTCCAACCATCAGAGCTAGCGAGGATTTCAAAGACTCAAGGGAATGACGCTGCGACAGAATATTTCCTTAATGCCTACGGATCAATGAACACTACTGAGCGCTCATATATGCGATCTGGTTCTGGTATTTCAGAAAACGATGACATAGCCCGACTAGGTGAATATGGTGGCAAGTTCTTCCGCGATAGTGTGAACATGTCAAACGCCATGACACCAGAAATAGATCCCAAGTTGGCGAAAGTTGCTCAGGATTTTAATGATGAAATGGCAAAACTGGCGCGTAATTTTGAAAACCTCGCTTATTCAATGGGATCGCAATTACTCCCTATCGTTAATAAATTTTTAGAATTGGTAAACGGGTTTATTCATGAAAACCCTGAAATAGCCAGCGCAATGATCGGCGCGGCTGGCGTTGCAGGAACGGTTGGCGCGTTAGGATTTGGTAAAAGAATTTTGGGGTTAGGTGGTGGCGGTGGTGGCGCGGCGGCGGGTGGTTCCGGTGGCCCGTCTTGGCTCAGCAGGCTACTGATTAACCCCATAACTGCGGGGGCTGTTTCGGCATTTACACCCGGTAATTTTTTCACGTCGTCAGAAGATGCTCGGATGATGGAAAGCCCCGATGCATTTCTGCGTAAAAAATGGGAGCGTGAAAATCCGGGGGTGCCGTATAACGGGCAGTACGGCGGCGTGACACCGCATCAGGCATACCTGAAGCAAAAGGCCGGCAATATTGACGACGCTCTCAATAACCCACGCGCCCGCTCATATCTTGATGCGATATCCCGCGCAGAGGGTACTAGCGGGTATATGAATTCCGGTTATCACACCATGTTTGGCGGCGGGCAGGTTGCCAGCCTGGCCGATCACCCGCGCCAGTTAAAGGACTTCCAGCAGACGGACGGGACGTGGAATAAAACATCGGCGGCAGGCCGTTATCAGTTCACACAAAAATCATGGGATGAGGCAGCGGCGGCGCTGGGGCTGAACGACTTTTCGCCGCAAAGTCAGGACATGGCCGCATTATGGCTTATTCAGCGGGCGGGGCAGTTGGATAACGTATTGAGCGGCGATTTCATGACGGCAACGAATAACCTCGGCGGCGTATGGGCGTCGCTGCCATCATCACCATATGCGCAGCCGAAACGCAGCCAGGCTGAAATGGAGAGTTACTACACGCCTGACTACGTTCAACGCCGCAGTCAGGCTCCGTATAACTCATCTGTCAATCGTTCCGAATCGTCAAAACCTGTCAGCGTTACTCTAAATAACACTCAAAACATTTCCGGCTTAGGTCTTAATGAGCAGCAGGTTGAAGATTCAATCGCAAAGGCGCTAACGACAGCCGGAGAAAACTTAGAGCGCTCATTTAACAATAATCGGTGGTAATTATGTCAATCGTCGGAGTATTCGATAAGTCCCGCCCAGAAATCGGCGGGATTTTTTTTGATGCAATATTGGAGGAATCCAGCGAACTGAGGACGGATGTTAGCGAGTATCCGTTAGAGACAGGTCAAACAGCGAATGACAACGCGGTTACTCGTCCGATGACAGTAACGATGACGGTCGCTATATCTGATAACCCAGTAAAGGCGCTGATGGCTGAGGCTGGTCAGTTTTCTGGCATTGCGGGGATCGGTGCTGGTGTTGCAGTCGGTGCGGTCGGTTCGATTCTGGGGGGCGGTGCGGCAGCGCTGGCCGGACTGGCAGCATCGGCTGGCTTGGCGTTCGCTGCATCAGGGAGCAAACGATCTGAGTCGGCGTTACTGGAAATCCGAAAGCTACAGGTTGAAAAGTCGATTCTGACAGTTGTTGGCGTGAATTCGTCCTATGACGACATGATCATTACTAATACGCGAGTTCAGAAAAACAAACAGAACGAGGGAGGGCAGGAGATCGTCGTAGAAATGCGAGCCCTGCTGATAAAAAACAGAAATGACAGCGCCGCGACAACAAATAGGAATCTACCTGCTGGCGACTCGGCCGCTACTCAGGGTCAGGCGAACGTTCATTTAGGAGAGGTGACGCCGCAATGAAAACAGTCCCCCTTACACGCGGCCTGGCTGATTTCTCGTTTACGTCAACGCTCAATAACGCAACGTTACGATTCAATGTGCGCTGGCTCACTCGATACAGTTATTTTGTCGTAGATATTCGTGATGCGTTCGGAAATCCGATCGCGTTGGGACGAGGGTTACACGTTGGCGTAAATTTATTGGCAGGACTGAATACCGATATCGGCAGATTAGTGCTGGATGGCGAAACACCGACAATGGAAAACCTCGGCGTCACAAACAATCTGAGATGGTACCCAAATGACTAGATTATTCGGGAGAACGTATAACCTTGAAGTGACCTCAGCGGAGGGGAACAAATTAACGTGTGAGCCGCCAACTCAGGTCAAATTTCTGATCACTAATATGCCCATGAATCAGGTCGCCACGGCCATGATTATGATTTACGGCGTGTCTGATCAGTATCGGCAGTTGATACAGAAATTTGATGAAACCCGCCAGCGTTTCGGCACAGTCCGGCTGACTGCCGGATATGAGGAATCATCTGGGGAAATATTCACCGGGCAGATAAATAGCGTTGAAGTCGGGCGCGATGGCGTGAATGTTTACCTGCGCCTGAATTGCTGGTCTGTGATCTGGGCTGATGCCACTATCGGCAGGACTTGGGGAGAAAAAACGCGGGCAATAGAGATACTTCAAGACGTGGCGCGATCGTTCGGTCCACCGATCGAAACCGTTGGTGATTTCTCCGATCTGCCGATGTTTAACCATGGCTACACGCTGCCCCATACATCAAGCAGGAATTTTTTAAACGCTATGAAAGTGGCGTGGCGTTATAACTGGCTGCTGTCGGACACTAAAACCACGCTGATTCGGGATGGAGCCACACGGCCAACAACTTACGAACTGAATTCAGATAACGGCATGGAAAGCTACCCTCGCTGGTACCAGAAAGACATGGAGGTTGATTCACGTCTCAACCACATAATTCAGCCTGGCGATCTGATAAAAATCCGTTCTGATTTTTGGACTATCAACTACAGCGGCATGTACAACGCCGGACTAAATGACATGTCGAATATTCAACGCCGAACAGGTTCGTTTAGGGTGCTATCGACAACGCATCAGGGTGATTTCTGGAATGACGACTGGCGTACAACGTTCCGGTGCCAATGGAGCGCAGCATAATGAAAAGTACAAACCCGCTATTTTCAGCGATTCAAGCCGCCAGCATGAACATGCTCGGGGATTTAATGATCGGCATGCCTGGTCATGTTGTTGCCTACGATTCAGAGAAACAACGCGCCCAGGTTGAATGCGGCATTCAACGAAGAATGCCCGATGGTTCGATTGAAACCCTATCTGTGTTGATTAACGTCCCTGTGCAATTCTCCGGCTCTGCTGATTGGGTGCTGTTTCATGAGTTACCCGCGGGTACCGAGGGGTATATTCATTTCAGCCAACGCTCTGTTGATGCGTGGCTTGATATGGGCGGTCCAGTACCGCCAACATGTCCTGAAATGTTCAGTGCCAGCGATGCGTTTTTCTCACCCGGTTATCGATCGCTGAAAACGGCCATTCCCAACCTGCCCACATCCGGCATGGGCATGAGCAACCGTGATGGCTCCGTGCGTATTCACCTGACAGATAACGGCATAACCCTGATGTGTGGTGGAGTTTCGTTGACAATTTCGCCTGAGGGCGTGACAACCAACGGCAAAACAACGCTGAACGGACGGACAGAGGTTACCACTGGTGGCCTAGCTGTTGGTGATATTGAGTTTGATCATCATGCCCATGGAGGTGTTGAGCGCGGCAGCGATGTATCAGACGGCCCCCAATAATTATGACACCACATTCACGCCCCGGCATTGCTGGGGCTTTTTATGGGCGCTACTCATGATTCGTAATTTTATAGACGGCGATATTGTCACGCACGGCGAACATTTCGCCACGGGAAAAGAAGCTACACGGCAAGGGATCATCAGGCGGCTACGGTTGTTTCTCGGTGAATATTTTCTCAATGCGGCGGAGGGTACGCCGTGGTTTCAATCCATCCTCGGAAAAACGCAGGTAGACATTGCCGCAGCCAGTATTAAGCAACGCATTCTGACCGCTCCGGGCGTAATTGGCCTAACTCGGTTTGAGTTCAACATCGACCAGCTCACACGCAAAATCACGATTTACGCCTCGCTGGTGGACATCAATAACGAACAGTTTGACCTGGTGTTTGATGAGGAAATTATCTGATGGCTGAAATTACTAAAGATGGCGTGAGCGGACAGACGTTAAACAGCTATCTTGCAGTTATGCGCCAGCGATATCTGGATGTCGATGACGGCTGGAATATCAATCCAGAATCACCGGACGGCCTCGTTATCGCTGCATGGTGTGAAACGTTGGCGAATCTGGACGAAGCTGTTATCAGTGCTTATCACTCAGCCGATCCGAATTCAGCCATCGGCCAGCAACTCGATCGCATAGCGGCATTTGCGGGCATCACTCGGCTAGATGCGACGTTTTCTACTACAACAGTGACATTCACTGGCACGCCGCTTGTTGAAATTCCGATCGGCACACTGGTGCGAAACCGGATTACTGGCACGCTATGGGCAACAGATGCGACGGTAGCGACGAATAGCGGTGGCGCGGCAACCGTAAACGTCACATGCACTACAGCTGGCAGTCAGGCGGGGAATAGCAATAACCTTTCCATCATTGCCACACCGATCGGCGGCATCACGACAGTCACCAACGTAAACCCCGCATCGCTGGGACGTGATGAGGAATCAGATAACGCGTTTCGTATTCGTCGCAATGAGTCTGTTGCGTTCCCAGGTAATAACCAGCTCGACAATATTTATGCGGCATTGGTCAATCTTGACGGGGTGAAACAGCTCCGCATTTATGAAAATACTGAATC
This sequence comes from Pectobacterium quasiaquaticum, assembly GCF_014946775.2. Classification (NCBI taxonomy): domain Bacteria; kingdom Pseudomonadati; phylum Pseudomonadota; class Gammaproteobacteria; order Enterobacterales; family Pectobacteriaceae; genus Pectobacterium; species Pectobacterium quasiaquaticum. Next base: position 1,963,147 of record NZ_CP065177.1, read on the forward strand.
CGCACCAGATGAAAATGGTGTTGAGGGGCATTCACTCGCGATCTTCATTGATGGCGGCGAACCTGCGGATATTGTCGCAACGATAGCGAAACGGAAAAACCCCGGCTGCGGGCTGAATCGCTATAACAGCAGTATCCCGAACAAAATCAGCGCTGATACGGTTACGTCAGGCGGGAATCCGTTTAATGCTACGTTTTTCCGTCCTGAGTTTATCCCTATCTTTGTTCGCGTCAGCATTTCCAGCGATCAGCGATTTGATGATGACGAAATAAAACGCTCTATCGTTGCGTATTCGAACATCGGGTTTGAGCAAACAACCGGATTTGCAAAAACGGGATTTCGAATTGGTGAGGGTATTGGGGCGGGGCGGCTGTATACCCCAGTTAACTACATTGTCGCCGGCAGCGGATTTGCTCAGTCGATCGGTGTAGGAATGTCATCAGCATCGGCCGTGAGTGCCCAAGTTGATATCGCGTTTAACCAGCTCGGCATTTTCAGCGTAGACAACATCGAGGTGGTCTATGTATGACCACAAGAAAAAGACGTTAAGCCGAGTCTATTGGCAATATAAAAACGCTCCGAAATTAATCGAGTGGCTGAAAATATTGCCGGATATCGCTCAGGCCAGCATTGAAGATCAGGCCGATAAAATACAGCAGATGCTGGATATCGACACCGTAGAAGGGGAACAGCTTGATATCTGCGGTCGCATCGTTGGTTACCGCACGCGACCGCTCGGGACGTTCTCGCCAGCATGCCAGCCAGCGCCTGTTAATGATGACCTGTTTCGCCGAATGATTAAGGCGAAAATATTCAAAAACAACAGCGTGGCCACGATTGACGAAATCCAGTTCGCCGCTGACTACATCATGAATGAGCCAACGCGCTTACTTGATGGGCAGGACATGGAAATGCGCCTGATTTGGTTTACTCACAACGTTGATATTGGCACGCAAAAACTCATTCAGGATTATGACCTGATCCCGCGACCCCAAGGGGTGGGTAATAAAGATGTCCGGGTTATCACATATAAACCATTCGGCTTTGGTCAGCACTACAGCAATTTCCGTGCTCCGTTCTGGCACGGCGACGGCATCAAGGTATACAGCAATCTGAAACTGACGCTGACATTTACTGATGGCGTGCTATCCGGCGCGCTGACTGCTGCGGCTGGGATCGTTGTTTCAGATATTGATGTCACGCTGATTTACACGCTAGCGGGAGGGGCGACGGCTACGGAACGATTGGTAACAGATGATAACGGCCAGTTCAGCACTGTGCCTGATTTCAATGTCGGCTACAGTGTTGTTGCACGCGCACAGGTTTTAAACCCGCTATGTGAATGGGAAAGCGTCGAGTCGTCATTATCTAATCGAACCAAATTCAATGGCGCTATTAAGTTTAATGGCTCAAATAAGTTTAGAGGCTAAACATGTCAGACATAATTACACCAGAGGATTTACCGCCGATTAATGAACTTGACGAGTTCACAGCTAATATTCCAGAACTGCAAATAGACACCGATGTTTTAGCCGGAACAGGTGGACCCGCAAATTTTCAAGCCCAAGCACTGGCGAACCGGACTAAATATTTAAAGCGTATTCTTGATGCGGTGAGTCTGGAATTAAATGGAATCAACCAGGCTGTAGCCACAGCGCAGCAAGTCGCTGATGCGTCTATGAAAAAGGCGGCGAACGGGGCTGATATTGCGGATGCTGCACAATTTCGCAATAACGTCGGCCTGAAAAACGCCGCTACGCATGACGTGCAAACATCGGCATTTGATGCCACATCTGGCTCTATTTTGATAAACGGAGCCTGGGGTTGGGGTGGTAGCGGGCAATTGTCCAACATAAATTCAGACAGCAATTTGCTGACTTATCTGCGAGGAGCCAATACACCAAGCAGTATACTGAGACTCCAATACAACAGCGCATACGCGAAGCAGAACTCTGCAAGTGTTTATGCGCGGGTCAATGATATGTGGTCGCTGATTAGCGTTGGTCCGCACAGCTCATCTGGTAATGCTGCCAATGGCGTTAGAATGTCGGCAGGTACAGCGTCGGGAAGTCAGACGGTTGTTTATGAGTTGTGGACAAACCAAAACCTAACACCAGCAACGCTAGATACAGATCAGACAATCAGCGGGGTGAAATTATTTACCAAAAACGTAGCAGTTCAAGGGGATTATCCGGGCATTGGCTTTGTATCAACCAGAGTAGCGTCAGGGACGCTAGGCCGAACTGTCAGATTTGAGCACGATGGGGTATCTGCGAAACCCTATCTAGTCAGAAGTAATGGCGTCAACGCAACAGGTCAAATTGTAGTTGGCATCCCTATGGATGCATCGGGAGATGTGTTAACAACTAGCAGCGCTCAAGCAATTACGGGCACAAAAACTTTTAGGGGCGAGCGCCCAGTGCAGTTAGTTGCGAACTCAATTGGAACGCCTGTTTATATACCGTTTTACGATTCTGACGGGCTCACAAGAAAGGCATGGATTGGCCGAGGCTCGTCAAATGATTCGTTTCAAGTAAACAATGATGTGACATCTGCGAACCTGCAATTGATGCCAAATGGCGATGTTGTGCTTAATCCCCAAAGCGGCAGTATCGTTCGTGTGGGCGCTAATAGAATATTGGCGCAAGGCTTAAATGCAGTCGCGGATTCTGGCGGATTTTGGAAAACAGCATCCCCTGTCATCAATATCTATTCAGATGGTTCATTCACTACTACAGACGAAGCCGTAGGCGTCGACGTCAAACGACTGAGTGAAGGCGTTTACAAAATCACTGGCTGTCAGGGGATGCACCCTAATGCGGCTTGGAATGGCATAGACGGAGGTGTGAGTAATCCAAAATGCCGAAACGACAAAGCGCTGCTATGGAACAACTACGAAGTTGATGAAGACGGCTCGATCACTGTCTACACGTTCCACCGCGTACACCCCGACGCGATGCCGTTTGCACAGAACCGTTTAACGCTCGACAAAAAGCCGTTTGACGCAGAGAAAGGGCACACACCGGAAATGGAATGGCCCGATCAATCACCTATCGACGTGCCGAAGGGCCTATTCATTCAGGTCCGTGTAAACATGCCGGAACGCATCGAGCCGAAACCCTTCGTCAGCCACAGTAACGTTTACTGCAATAGCGTTTCCCCAGCTAAATAAGCGCAATCAAATAACCTCAATAGCCGCACTCTGCGGCTTTTTTCATTTCTGGAGCTACATCAATGGATCAGAAATTTTTTCGCGTGCCGTTCGCGCAGAGCGGCGATCGCCAAACCGTTCCCGACGCATTACAGAGCAGCGGCGTGGTGTCGTTCCCCAGCGGCTGGGGAGGGGATTACGCAAAAGACCCGACCGTAGACGCGAACGCAAAGCCGGTCGAACGCGAGGCGATGAATGCGATTCTGTACGCAATCACTAACGCTGTGCGGCAGTATCAGGTTTTCGGATTCCCAGAGTACATAACGCCAGCGGACAACAACGGCAGCGTGTTTGCGTACAGTTCCGGCGCAGTAGTTCGCTATCGCCAGTCCGCTGCGCTTGCGTTCAAATCATATGTATCAGTAGATGATAACAATACGTCAGTGCCAGGCACCGACGAAACAAAATGGCAGGAGTTCATTTATCGGGAATCCAGCACCGATGAAGCAGCCGATCCAACCAACGAAACAACGCAAATTACACCCCGTCGATTACACCCTGTCATAGATGCGGCTATTGAACAATTTCAACTGATCATCAACCCACAATTAGTTCCCGTAGGTTTCGGAGGCATTTGGTTTACCGATACCCCTCCCGATGGTTGGCTAGAAGCTAATGGCCAGGCATTTGATATTGAAAAGTATCCTAAGCTGGCACAAAAATTCCCATCCGGCCGCGTGCCAGATGCTAGAGGGAGGTTTGCGAGAGGTTGGTCGCACGGCTCAGCCACTGACCCTGATTCTGAGCGAGAAATATGCAGTACTCAGGAAGACGCAATGCAAGAGATTAAGGGGGAGTTTGTTATTGATGACTGGGGTTGGGCTGACGGGAAATTATTCAAAATTGTCAGAGGAGGGAGTAGTGGGTGGGATAGTCAGGGCGGGGGACTTGTCGTTGAGTTTAACTCGTCGAATGTTGCACGAACATCAATAGAGACCAGGCCGAAAAATATAGCCGTAATGTATATTATAAAAACGGATCTGGCAGAAACAGAACCCAGCATACCAACTCCGACAGCAATAGTAATCACACCGCGTTCATCAAATATCAATGCCGGTTCCTCACTGCAATTTCTGGCTAGTGTTTTGCCTGTAGAATTCCATGATAACTACCCTGTTGACTGGGCGGTGAGTGACGCTAGTCTGGGTAACATTAGCTCCAGCGGGAACTATACAGCAAGTGCGGGGATGACGGGCGTACAGACAATTATTGCTTCAATTAGCACCGGGCTAACCGCTCTCGTAACCATCAATCAATATGTTTATTTAACTAATATCTCTGTTGCGAATATTCCCAATATTAGTGTCGGTGATAACTACAATTTAGCAATAACATTTTCCCCAGCCGGATATACTGAACCTGTTGATTACGCCAGTAGCGATGCGCAAATAGCGAGTATCGGTGCGGGAATGATAACAGGTGTATCACCTGGAACAGTAACGATAAGCGCTACGGGCCGATACTCCGGCGTTACGGTATCGCGTCAAGTAACAGTCACGCCGAAGGTCATTGTCGAAAAATATCTGCAAATTAATGAACGACTGTCTGAGATTGCCGCTGCCGGCGCAGCAGCGCAGGCCGCAGCGCGTAATAATTTGGGGCTGGGTGGACTGGCAACGAAAGACGGCCTCACAGCTGCTGATGTGAGCGCAGTTCCGCAGGCCAGCGCGTCACTCGGCACTGAGAACCTGAATACCGTGATATCACTTGGTCGTAAATTTCAGGCGCTGACGAGTAACGCAACGTTAGCGCGGAATTATCCCGTCGCGCTGGCGGGCATGCTTGACGTTATAAAAACGACAGACGCAGGCATTCGCCAGACGTTCTACCCGTACAACACGACTGACGTTTATCACCGCTACTGCGTTGACGTAGGCGCGAATCCAATAGTGTTCAGTGCGTGGGGGAAATCTGGTGGCGATTTTCTGGAGAAGCCACAGAACCTGGCAGACGTGCCTAACAAACCGACCGCCCGCGAAAATCTCGGCGTGGGGTATACAATATCGACAGCAGCGCCGCCGACTAGCGCCAGCGGCTACGCTCAGGGGCATATTTGGTATCAGGTGGGGGAATCATAATGCCGTTATTTCGTGAATCCGGGGGCGTATTTGCCCCTATTCAGCGTCTCGATATCAATGATAACGGGACTATCAAAAACGTTATTGCGGCGTGGGTTTGTGATAACGGAACGTTTAAACCCGTATTCCCGAATGAGCGCCAGTATCACGATCCGTCAGCATATTACGACATAGCGAACGCGTCGGGCGGGACAATAACGCGCGCTGAGACTGCGGTAGAAAATGCGTATGACTTCAGGGGTTGGAAAATCGCAGAGTGCCAAATTCCATTCGCTGGTGCGCTAAATGATGTTGATTGGTCAACGTGCGATGTCATCGTTGTTGCGTCGGGCGATGCGCTAGTGTGCGATCCGCTAGCAACAGGATTCACTCAGCCGAGTTGCAAATACATCGAATACAGTGGCGGCAGCACAGTAAATCTCGGTAGCTATGTGTCAAACAACACAAACTATGCGGTTTCTGTCAGGTCGGGATATATAGGGCAGATGGCATTCTACAACTATCTAAAAACAACGCTGCACCCAGCGGATTTTTCAGACAAATATAACACGCAGCTCGGTGTACGTTGGCGCTGGCATAGCAAACTGCACGACATGTATTTCGAGCACATATTCACGAATGCCAGCATGATTATTACGCCTGTTTGATTACGCAAAAAATGACAAGCGTCCGGCAATGATGTCGAGCGCTTCTTCGAGTGTTGGAATTGGATCGATGTGTATCGCTGGCGCGTCAGTTTCGCCGACGCGTACAGCGACATAAAACCCGCTATCTTCGATCACAGCATATGAACCGATTGGGCAATCAGTTAGCATGTCGCTGTCGTTTAAAACGCAGATTGTTGTTCCGTTATAGTTGATAACTTCCATTATTTTTACCCGAAATTTTCCCGTCCATGTCCGAAAAATATAGCATGTGTTTGATTTTGAAGGATAGATAAAGACGGTGTTTTTGATGGTTTTTAGATGAATAAGAGGATTAAATTCTTATATTTCAATTATTTAATTTACTTTTGGCGACTAAAGGAATCGTATTCAGTCTTTTTTTGCTTCAAAAAATCAATATGAGAAATAATGCACCTAGCCTTCGATGCCTTTGGCTTACTCTATACTTTGTATTCACTCATAAAATAGTGCGGGTGGAACCTCATATGGCAGCTGTTTTTCTGATGTATCGGTTGGCGATTCTTGTCAATTAAGATGTTGAGACGAGACGAATTTCGTTTCTGCGAGCCTTTTAAAGGTTTTTTTTAATAAATACTTGCTAAAGATATTGATACATGAGTTAATGACTCGTCGGTTTGATTCGCAGACGTAAAAAGCAGTTTAGTAAAGCAGTTCTCATTTCAAAGTGTTATCCATAGATATCCCTTCTTTTGAGCCTCCTTATTGTTGCTAATTAAATTCTGTGCACAGGCCCTATTTTGCCGGAAGGCGCTATAAAATTAAGGTAATTTCTATGTCTAATAAAATGACTGGTTTAGTAAAATGGTTTGACGCTGGTAAAGGTTTTGGTTTCATTACTCCTGACAACGGTAGCAAAGATGTATTCGTACATTTCTCTGCTATCCAGAGCAACGATTTCAAAACGTTGGACGAAGGCCAAAAGGTTGAGTTCACCATTGAAAATGGCCAGAAAGGCCCCTCAGCTGGCAACGTTGTCGCACTGTAAAAAGTTGCGCCACAATAAAGCCAAATGAATTAATGTTTCTCTTGCGATAGCGATGATGGTTTAAGCCGGAGCAGTCAAGGAAAGCACTAAAAAACCCCTAGCGTAAAGCTGGGGGTTTTTGTTTATTTATATCTCATAGCAGCGTGCTGAATTTTATATTCAGAACCCAGCAGCCTATATTGTTTTATTCCTCATCAACCCGTAAGCACTTAGCTTCATTAATTGCTGTATAGCGAATGAACATAATTCCTCTAAAATTCAGTGTGCTTTTTTGGTAACTCGCTGGGGGAGGAATATAACGCCACACACGCTAATCACTTTCATTTTGGCATGCGCGGTTTTGGCGTGTGTCGATGAGAATACTCTGGCGGGAAAACTAAAAGTCAGCGTATTCCTGAGCGGGGATCCAGAAACCGTCAATATACTCTTCGATGGGGAAGCAACCCGCACGACGCAGGCGCTGTTCATTCATCGCTTGCAGACACTGTGCTTCTGTGTTGTAGGCACCGACGACCAAATCGTCGCAGCCATGCCCGAGATAACAAACAAATATCACTAATGCAAACATGCCGTTCTCCAGACATTACCGATTTTCTCTATCTGTCAGGATAATTGTAGATGAAAATCAGTGAGGAAAGGCAGAACGGGCGGTTCATCAGGTGGTTTTATCGCCACCTGATGCAGAAACCGCATTTATTCTTTAGAAAGAGGCTGAGCTGAGGCCGCGCCATCCCGCACCAGATCGCGCGGCAGATTGTTTTTTATCCGGCTGCTGATACGTTTGGCCAGGCCGACAGGCGTGTTCTGGTAGGTTAAAATGAGCTCATCCGCAGCAGGAGGCGGTTCTGGATAGCTGTCTTTCCCCTGAAACCAATCACAGGCGATGCGATCGGTCAGCGCGTAGGCATTCTTCGCGTTCGGATCGGCCAGCGCAACAATGGCTTCATGTTGCCAGCGGAAACCTTTAGGGAAGCGTTCAGCGAGTTTAATTCCAATTCGTGAGAATTTGATATTGCCAAAAGCAGACGTCAGCGCCGCAGGGAAGAGCCAGATCTCGCTATCACGCTGCCACAGCTGAAGTAATGTCTCATCCCAGTGAATACCCTGTTTGCCTGCCGCTTGTTTGAGTAATGCAGAATCTTTGGGCGGCATCGGAGAAAACGGGAATTTACCCACTTTATAGCCCGGTCGTGGCAGTGGTGGCACGCTGGCGGTTTTCCGCAAACGGGCAACAAAGAAGCCTTCGCTGTCATAAATTTGTGGGAAGACGTGCAGGAAGCCTTCTTCGGTTGTCGCGCGTTCGGCGTCGGTGAAGAGATCGTGTAACGATTCAAATTCGCACGCATCAGGAAACTGTGCCTGTAACCAATGGCAAACCTGCTGATTTTCCTGCCTATTTAACGTACATGTGGAGTAAATCATCACGCCGCCAGGCTTCAGTGCATGGAACGCGCTCAAAATCAGGTCACGCTGTGTGGCCGCAATATCGGTAATGCTCTCCTGCGACCAGTGGCTCATCGCCGCGGGATCCTTACGCACCACGCCTTCACCCGAGCACGGGGCATCCAGCAGAATCGCATCAAAATACTCCGGCAGCGCCGCACCGAAAACTCGCCCGTCGAAGTGTGTCATCGCGGTATTGCTGACGCCGCAGCGACTGATGTTAGCATGCAACACTTTTACTCGGCTGGCTGAATACTCATTGGCGACGATAGCCCCTTCATTATTCAATCTAGCCGCGATCTGCGTTGTTTTAGAACCCGGTGCTGCCGCGACGTCCAAAACCGTTTCCAGCGCATCGTTACGATGGAAAAGGGCGCTGACGGGCAGCATGGAGCTGGCTTCCTGAATATAAAACAGTCCACTCAGGTGCTCCAGCGTATTGCCTAGCCGCGTGTTTTCTTCTTCCGCATTCAGCAGCCAGAAGCCTTCCTGACACCAGGGAATCGGCTCAAGCTGCCAGCCATAGGGCTGTACAAGCTCAAGAAAGGCATCGACGCTGATTTTTAACGTATTCACGCGGACGCTCCGACGCAGCGGACGCTGGCAGGCGGCAATAAAATCCTCCATCGAAAGGGATGAAGGCATGATGTCCCGCATAGTGTCGAGAAATTCAGCAGGCAGGCTGGCTGGGGTAAATTTTGCCACGGCGTGGTTCCGTACAGGTTATTCAGTAAAACGAGGGGAAGAAGCGGCGAAGTGTAGCACGGATCCTTCATACATCATGTGAAAACGACGAGACGGCGCGTGAAAACGACAGGGAAACGATAGGGTCGCCCTGTCCGATGGTGAGTTTAATTATTGGGCGTTGGAATCGCCGTTCCCCATTGCCGCCACTCTTTAGGCTCTTCGTTCCTCAGCAGGAAATGCCTTCCTTCCTGTGCTTTGGGGGCGAGTGGCGTGCTGGGTGGCGTGGCAAACGCGATACCGCCGCGAATGAACTGCTGGAAGGTTCCGCTCTTGATGACGCCGCCTGTCAGGCCGAATTCCAGGTTGTAACCCGAAGCCAGCCAGAAGACGGAATTGTTGCGCACCAGATGCTGATAGCGTTTGCTGATGCGCAGCGACACGGCGATACGGTCGGAAAGCGTGCCCAGCGACAGCCCAGTTACCGTACCGACTTCAATGCCGCGGAACAGCACCGGCGTACCAACCTGCAACGCGCCGGCTTCCGGTGTATCAACGCTGATATTCAAGCCGTCCTGATAGCGAGAATCAGAGATGGTGGCCTGCTGCAGCTCAAAATTCCGCGTTACGCTGCCGTTACCCGGTTCGACGTTGATATAAGGCTGGAATAGCGTCTCCAGATGATTCACACCGGCAGCGGAAATCTCTGGCGTGACGACGGAAAAACGCGTCCCGGAACGGGCGAAATTACGCACATATTCAGGGTAGAGGACAGCCTGCACCAGCACTTCATTACGCTGCTCGGAGAGTTTCAGTGAATCCAATTGACCGATATCGATTCCCAGATAGCGGATCGGCATGCCCGGCGCGAGTTTGCTGGCATCATAGGTGCGCAGAATGATGCGGCTCCCCACGGCGCGCGCCGCCGTTTCGTTGTTGTAGAGGACGCGTTTGCCGCTTTTAATTTCCGGTGCACCTTCCAGATTATCAAAACTGATCGCCCCTTTAAGCGCTCGGTTCAGCGGAGAAGCCTGCACGGTCAGGCCCGACGTATTCAACTGCACTCGGGCACCGCCTTCTGCCCAGAATACGCTGTTTCCCGTCAGTAACTTGCGGTGTTCGGGACGAATATAAACGTCAACCTCAAAGGTATCCGCCTTCGGTCGCACCCGCATGATTTCGCCTACCTGAAATTTACGGTACAGCACGATGGAGCCGTCCTGAATATCCGGCAGGCTGTCGGTCACTAAGGTGAGAGTCGGGGACGGCGTGGCACCGCGAATGCCTTCTTCGGCTTTTTCGAGATCGCTGAACAGCGGGTAACGCGTCTGAACGTCGCCTTTGCTGCCCGGTAAAACCTGAATACCACCGCTGACCCACTCTTGTGCGCTGGCACCCAGCACTTGAATCCCATCCAGCCCCATCTTCACATTCACACGGCTGTTCACGATGAATTTGCTGTCGCGGTGTAATAGCTGGCGATATCGCGGCTCGATCACCAAAAGGAAGCTGACACCTTGTTCGTCCAGCGTACGTTTGACGACCTGACCGACTTGGACACCGTGCAGCAGCACGGGTTGGCCGCTATCAATGCCATAGCTTTGTGCAGCCGTGAGCTGAATGGAAAGCGCACCGGGCTGGGTGAGCTGTTGTTGCCCGCTATCCAGTACGTCAAAATGCTGACGCGGTTCGCCTTCACCGGGGATGAGCGTCAGCGTTGGGCCGCTCAGCAGACGTGAAACATTTAGGTCACTGAGTGAAAGCTGGGGCTTGCTGAGTTCGATACGCGTACCTTCCCGCATCAGCGAAACCACGGAAGGATCGATGATGAGCTCTCCGCTGACCTTGCCGTTGTCTGGGTTCAACGTGATTTTATTTAGCGTGCCGACTTCCAACCCCTGATACATCAGCGGCGTGCGCCCTTCGGATAGGCTGTCGCCGGAAGGCAAGTCCAGCGTTATTTTCACACCGCGCTGGCTTTGTGCCAGGTCGGGATAGAGGCGATAGGATTGTTCGGCACCCGCATTCTCGCTCTCTTCCGGCGAATCGAACGCGATCGCGCCGTTAACCAGCGCCGCCAGATTCTCCATCTCAATTTTTGCGCCGCTGACGCTAATGTCTGCATTAAAGCCAGACACATTCCAGAAGCGACTATTTTTTTTCACCAGATGGGTAAAGCGGCGTTCAACCAGCACGTCAATCATCACACCGTGGCTATCCTGGGAAACGGTATAATCGTAGACTTTCCCCACCGGGATTTTACGGTAGTAAACCAGCGAACCGGTATTCAGTGAGCCGAGATCGTCGGCATGAAGATGAATCAGCAGTTCCCCAGTATTCACGCGGTATTTGGGCTGCGTATCCAGCGCGGAAAAGTGCTCTTGCGGATCGCCGGATCCGGGCATCATACCGATGTAGTTACCGCCCACCAGCGCATCCAGCCCTGACACCCCTGCGAGAGAGGCTTTCGGGGTAACCAGCCAGAACTGCGTGCCGCTGCGCAACGCTTCCTTCATATCGCTTTTGATACTGGCTTCGACCTGAATGGTACGCAAGTCTTCACTCAGTTTGATATTTTGCACGGTGCCGACTTCGACTCCCTGGTAGCGTACGGGGGTACGCCCAGCGACAATGCCGTCAGCGGAGACAAAATCGATAGTGACCGTTGCACCGCGCTCCTGCTGATTGGTGTAAATCAGCCAGCCAGCAATCATCAACGCAATCAGCGGCAGCAGCCAAAACGGCGACAGGCGACGCTTGTTCTTCACGGTAGCTTCAGTTGGTGTCCCTGGCGTATTATCTTGCATTGTTATTCCACATCAGTGTTATCCCACATCAGTCGGCTATCCAGCCATTCAACGGCAAGGATAGTGAGAATCACCGCTGCGCCAAAGTAAAAGGCAGCAGGCCCCATGGTGAAAGCGAGTAATTGATCGCGGTTGACGAGCGACATCGTCAGAGCAATCACAAATAAATCGAGCATGGACCAGCGACCGATCCAACGGATAACGCGCAGCATCTTCATGCGCATCATTATGTTGCCTTCTGAGCGAAGATGGATACTCACCAGCAGCCCGAACAGCACAATAACCTTAGTAAACGGCACCAGAATACTGGCGATAAAGACCACTAACGCGATCGGAACATTGCCTGACGCAAGCGAAAGAATACCGGAAAAAATCGTGTCCTCCGTACGCGCACCGTTGACATAAATAATCGATATGGGCAACAGGTTGGCGGGGAACAGTAAAACGATAGAGGCAATGAGCGCTGCCCAGGATTTTTGCAGACTTTGTCGCTGACGCAAGCGAAGTGGAATATGGCAACGGGGGCAGCGCCCTCGGTTGTCGGGTGAACTGGTGAAATGGCAGGAAAGGCAGATTCGGTAGCGATCCGGCGAAATTAAGGGTCTCATGCGCGGATAAAACCGCTGCCAAAGCTGGTCGGTATTTAAGTGAATCAGCGTCAACAGGCTTAAGATCATCAGCGCCAGAAAGGCGACTAGCCCGATTCCCGCCTGAACATCCGCGAATTCACGGACTTTGATTGCGGCAACGGCCATGCCGACCAGATAGATATCCAGCATCATCCATTCTTTTAGCCGTTGCAACATGAGGAGGATGGGCCGCAGATTCATCCCGATGCGGGGAGCAAAGAACAGGTATAACAGAGAAAAAACCAGCGTGAGCGGGGCGCCAACGGTACAGAAGGCGACCATACTCGCCGTGAGCGGGTGACCTTGACGGGTGATTTGCCAAATGCCTTCAAACAGGCTGGCATTGATGGTGACGCCCAGCAGCTGAATACTGATCAACGGTTCAGTGAAGGCGAACGGCATCAGTACCAGCATGGCAACGGCCATCGCAGTCAGCCGAGAAATGCTCCAATCTCGGCCTGAACTGACTTTGGCATCGCAGCGCGGACAGCTCGCCGTCTGAGTTTGCTTCAACGGCGGCAGCGCAAAAAAGGCATCGCATTCAGGGCAGCGATGATAGCGTTCGATCGCAGGTACGGTACTTTTTGCGCCATCGGTTAACGGTGGCCGAGGAGAAGGAAACGGCGCAGGGCTGGCTATACTCTGTATTTTCATCTTTCCTGCGATCCGGTAAAAGGTGTTAAGTCCTGTTATATTCACGATAGATAACGTATTCACAGCTATTTAGTGTAACTGAAGGCTAACTGAATGATAAATTCATAATAAGGCTCTGATCTCTGCCCGATATTATTTTACAGGTGGAAATAGCACGATATGCACGACAGCGTTACAGTAAAGCGGATGATTCTTCGCGCGAAGGCGCTAATCTTATGGCATTCTGTAACCGATGCTAATGCAGTCTGTGCGGGAATGGTTCGCACTGTTTTGAAAAGACAACGATATACTTTATGAATAAGCAAGTATGAACAAACAAGAATTTTATCAGGATCTCATTCGCGACATGTCATCGCTTATCGCGGATGAAAACCGTTTTATTACGATTTTATCAAACAGTAGTGCGCTGCTGTTTGAGCGTTTGGATGGGGTTAACTGGACAGGTTTTTACCTGTTGGATAACGACACGCTTTTCCTGGGACCGTTTCAGGGCAAGGTTGCCTGTGTGCGTATTCCGGTTGGCAAAGGTGTATGCGGTGCGGCGATAGCTGAAAATCGCATTCAGCGTGTGGATGATGTCCATGCGTTCCCTGGTCATATCGCCTGTGATGCCGCGAGTAATGCTGAAATTGTGCTACCGCTTGTCGTTAACGGGCAACCGATTGGCGTTCTGGATATTGACAGTCCCCTTTATCAGCGTTTTGACGCAGATGATGAAGAAGGGCTGAAGGCGGTGGTGAGCGTACTTTGTGCTCAACTGGAAGCGAGCGATGTGATGACATTCATCAATTCTCTCACGTTGAAGCAAGGTTAACGTGGCAATTGCCGATGGCGTCATTATAATGACGCCTGTTCATGCCTGCGCCGGTTGGCAAACCCGTTGTAATCAGGAAATTTCATGGAAAATCAACCTAAGTTGAACAGTAGTAAAGAAGTCATTGCCTTTTTGGCAGAGCGGTTCCCACTTTGTTTCACCATTGAAGGTGATACTCGTCCGTTAAAGATCGGTATTTTTCAGGATCTTGTTGAGCGTGTTCCGGAGTCCGATAACGTCAGTAAGACGCAATTACGCTCTGCGCTGCGTCTTTACACCTCAAGCTGGCGGTATCTGTACGGTGTAAAATTGGGTGCCCAACGTGTGGATCTGGATGGTAACCCATGCGGTGAGTTGGAACAGCAGCATGTCGATCATGCTCGTAAGCAATTGGAAGAAGCGAAAGCGCGAGTTCAGGCTCAGCGTGCAGAGCAACAGGCGAAAAAACGTGAAGCAGCCGGGGAATCGGCAGAAGCAGCGCGTACTCCTCGTCCCGCTCAGAAACGTGCGCCGCGCCGTGATGCTTCAAACAATGCCTCTCAAAACCGTGCATCCCAAAACAATGCATCCCAAAACAATGCATCCCAAAACAATGCATCCCAAAACAGAAACAACGCACCGCGTAATCCACGTCAGCCTTCTTCCGGCCAATCGCAGTCCTCTTCTCAGCAATCCGCTAATGCTCAATCTCGTCAGGCAAAGCCTGCTAGCAATGAGCCTCAACGGGTAGCGGTTACGGATGTTTCCAAACTGCAAATCGGTCAGGAAATCAAAGTCAGAGCCGGCAAAGACGCCATGGATGCCACCGTGCTTGAAATTGCTAAAGGCGAAGTCAGAGTACAATTGGCTTCTGGATTGGCAATGATTGTACGCGCAGAACACTTGCAGTTCTGATACGGAGGCCAACCTGGGCATGAACAACTTAGTCAGAATAACCGCCATTGCAGGCTTACTGCTGGCGGGCTCTAGTTTTGCAAATGAAAACATTACGCGTGTTGAGCAGATCCCTCAGCTACATCAGGAGCCTCAACATGCTACCGTTAGCGACAGGGTGGCCTCACGTTTCCTGCGTTCGCACTATCGCCAGTTTATGCTGGACGCGCAGTTCTCTGAGAAAATTTTTAACCGCTATCTCAACATGCTGGACTACAGCCACAACGTGCTGTTGGCCTCTGATGTGGCACAATTTTCTGGGCAAAAAGCCCAACTGGGCGACGCGCTGAAATCCGGTCAACTAGATATTCCGTACGCGTTGTACAATCTGGCGCAGAAGCGTCGGTTTGAGCGTTTTCAATATGCACTGTCGCTGCTAGATAAACCGGTCGATCTAACGGGTAATGAGACGTTTGAGCTCGATCGCAGCAAAGCCCCTTGGCCGCAGAACGCAGGTGAACTTAACCGCCTGTGGGATGCCAAGGTAAAATATGACTGGCTCAGCCTGAAGCTGACCGGTAAAGATGATAAAGACATCAAAGAGACGCTGACCAAGCGTTACCAATTTGCCATTCGCCGTCTGGCGCAGAGCAATAGCGAAGATGTTTTCCAACTCGTCATGAACGCCTTTGCGCGTGAAATTGACCCGCATACCAGCTACCTGTCACCGCGTAACACCGAGCAATTCAATACCGAAATGAGCCTGTCGCTTGAAGGGATTGGCGCGGTGCTGCAGATGGATGACGACTACACCATGATTAATTCCATGGTGCCAGGCGGCCCAGCAGCGAAAAGCAAAAACATTACCGTCGGTGACCGCGTGGTTGGCGTAGGCCAAAACGGCAAGCCGATGGTGGATGTTATCGGCTGGCGTCTGGATGATGTCGTCGCGCTGATTAAAGGCCCGAAAGGCAGTAAAGTGCGTTTGGAGATTCTTCCCGCAGGTAAAGGGACGAAAACGCGCATTGTTACGCTGACGCGTGAACGCATTCGCCTTGAAGACCGCGCGGTGAAAATGTCCGTCAAGACGGTCGGTAAAGATAAAGTTGGCGTGCTGGACATCCCCGGTTTCTATGTCGGCCTGACGGATGACGTAAAAGTACAGCTTCAGAAGCTGGAAAAACAGAACGTCAGCAGCATTGTGATTGATTTACGTACGAACGGCGGCGGCGCGCTCACGGAAGCGGTAGGACTTTCTGGTCTGTTTATCCCAGGCGGCCCAGTGGTTCAGGTACGCGATAATAATGGCAAAGTGCGTGAAGACAGCGACACCGACGGTATTGTGTATTACAAAGGCCCGCTGGTGGTGCTGGTAGATCGCTTCAGTGCTTCCGCTTCCGAGATCTTCGCGGCGGCAATGCAGGATTATGGCCGCGCCTTGATCGTGGGTGAACCGACGTTTGGTAAAGGCACCGTGCAGCAGTATCGCTCGCTGAATCGGATTTACGATCAGATGCTGCGCCCTGACTGGCCAGCGCTGGGTTCCGTGCAATACACGATTCAGAAGTTCTATCGTATTGACGGCGGCAGTACGCAGATGAAAGGCGTGACGCCTGACGTGATGATGCCAACCGGCACGGAAACGGTCGATACCGGTGAGAAATTTGAAGACAATGCGTTACCGTGGGACAGCATCAAAGCGGCTAACTACACGAATAGCGGCGATCTGAAGGCGCTGATTAGCAAACTGAATGAACATCATCAGGAGCGTATCGCCAAAGATCCTGAATTCCAGTATGTTGCGCAAGATATTGCCCGCTACAACGAGCTTAAGGATAAGCGCAACCTCGTGTCGCTCAATCTGGCTCAGCGCGAGAAAGAGAATGACGATGATGAAGCGATGCGTCTGAAGCGGGTGAATGATCGACTGGTGAGAGAAGGTAAAAAACCGCTCAAATTGCTGGAAGATCTGCCGAAAGATTATCAGGCACCCGATCCTTATCTGGATGAAACGGTGAAAATTGCTAACGATTTGGCACAGGAAGAAAAAGAGTAATTCGCTAAAATCGTTCCGATAATTAAACGCCCTGTCTGGTTTATCCAACAGGGCGTTTTTTTAACTTACGTTGAGCGTTTTGGGATGAAAGCGCGGTGCTGTAGATGACGATTAACGAATCTTGGTTGGCGAACAGCCAAAACGATTTTTAAACCGTTCGGAAAAACGCGCCGAGGATTTATACCCGCAGGCTTCGGCCAGACGCTGCATACTCCATGATGTCGTCTGTACCAGCATCATCGCGTGTTGCATTCGCGTCTCCAGCAACAGCACTTCAAAGCGTGTCTGCTCGGCGGATAGCCTCCGGCGCAGCGTAGCCTCGCTCATCGCCAGCAGGCGACCCGCAGACTGTGCGGTCCAGTGTTGTTCCGGCTCTTCACTGATAAGCACACGCAGCTGTGCCGTAACACCGGGCTGTGGTGGTGCGCCAAAACGATATCCCCGTTCCAACAGCGCCAGTAGCATATCCATTAGCCGCAGTTCGAGACGCAATTCATTAAGTGCGTTGCCCGTAATCCCCTCAACCAGATACTGCAATGTGTGGGTGAGATCGTCATCCAGCGTGAGGGTAGTGAAGGGACGCGGATGATGCGCAGGGGCTAATATTTCAGGGTAGCGTTGATAAAACCGTGCCAGAAGCGTGGAGGAAAACGTCAGAAAGATCGACCGGAAAACGGCATCATGACCGCCTGGCGTTTTCGCCAAATCGGCGCTTACGTCAGGCGTAATCAGACAAAGCTGAGACGGCGTATCGACAACCGTCGTTTCGTTCTGTTCAAGAAGGGTTAATCGGCCAGAGAGAACCAGCAGAAGCGTGGCCTCATAAAAATGAAAACACGTTGTCTGCTGTGGCGTGCGTAAGTGAGGCTGAGCTAGCGCACACAGGCCATACCGCTGTAGCGGCTGGCCTGATGGCAATCGCCAGTCCGCCTCTGCACTAAGAGGCGGGGCGGCAGAACGTAAAGCGGTCACGCTCATAGCCGATCATTCTTATAACGAGGCATGATCATAACTGATTATTATCACAATAATTTACTATCACAACAATGCGGGGTTAAGCGTATACAGCCCGGTGAGTGTCGCTTCTGCCAGTACTGGTGCGTTAGCCAGCGCAGCGCGGACATTCGCTCCGTTAAGTTCACCTTCTATCGTTAAAGTTGGTGTCGCGAGAGCGTAGAGTGTGAAGATGTAATGATGGACGATCGCATCGTTCCACGGCGGGCAAGGACCATCATAGCCATAGTAAGTGCCTTTCATCTGTTCGTCCGTGGCAAACCAGCCCGTGTAATCATTGATGCCGTGCCGGAGTCCGGCCGGTGCATTCGGGCCTGCTTTCCCACGCGGTGTGATGCCAGTGGAATGCGAGGCCGCAGGAATTTCATTGATGCTGGCTGGAATGTCCAGCAATAGCCAATGGTAGAAATCGACACGCGGCAGAGAGGCGCTAACCTCGCGGCCTTCCTGATTCACGTCGTCACCGCGGCTGGGTACATCTGGGTCGTGGCAGATCAATACGAAAGACTGTGTCCCTTCGGGCGCGTCGTGCCAGGCAACGTGAGGGTTGTGGTTAGAAGACAGCGCAATGTGGCTAGTTGCGCCCGGTACGGCAAACGCAAATTCGCCTGAGATAGTGTCGCCGTCCTGAAAACTGTGGCTGGAGAGTTGCAGCATAGTGGTGCTCCTTATCGTGATTCCAGTGAGTGTTGAATCATTATAGAAGAAGCGGAGCGTAATTATTTTCCTAATGCCGTCAGGATAATGCTTTTGGCTGTCAATTTGATAGGTTTAGCTGTTATAGCTTGCTAGGTGATGTGAAAAACGACTTCCCATAAGAGAAGCCGTCGTAACGTCGTGACAGCGTGCGCGATTAACGACCGGCTTTTAGCTGCTGGAAGTAGGTTTCATAAAGCGTGCTGGCGCTGCCGACGTCGTTCTGCCATTCGCCTTTCGCGATGGTTTCCGCGACCTGTGCCGCTACTTCTGTGCGCAGCAGGAAGTCGATCAGCTTCATCGCGCCGTCAACGTTTTTGGCATTGGCCGGAGCAGAAATTCATTCAGATGGTCGTGTGTACTCAGAAAAATTTTCAGCCCGTAATTGCGGATTAGTGAGTTGGTCCAAAACGGCACAATCAGTAGAAACAGCTGCAGCGGCTGAGTTTTTTTCGGTAAGCGCGCCAGAATTAAAGGCAAACGGAGAGCCGAGCAGCAGACAGCAGAACGTTGCGATAACGGCCATGCTTTCCGCCTGCATGCCGCCGCCAAGCTCTTCCAACTGCACCATTTTCAGCGCCTCAGTCACGCGTGGTGTAATCTCTGCGGCGGGTGTTTTCTGCATGCGCAGGCCGAATGCCACGTTCTCAAACTCGCTGAGATGAGGAAACAGGGCGTAGCTTTGAAATACAGTATTAACGTGCCGCTGCTCAGCGGTCTGGTGGGTGAACGATTGGTGGTGATTCAGTCACTGAATTAGCGCAAATGTTTCCTTATTGTTACCTGATTTGGGCATTCTTCGTGACGCGACCGCCGCTTTTTGGCCTGACCTCTGGTCTGGCAGTGTGTTAAATCGGGAAAAAACTGACCTGACGCAATATCTACCGAGGTAGCCCTATCCATAATGCCTTTCAGGGTTCAGCGGACATAAATAAGATGGATAAATTACTCGACAGATTTTTGAATTACGTTTCGTTCGATACACAGTCTAAATCCGGCGTTCGGCAGGTGCCGAGCACCGACGGTCAGTTGAAACTGGCGCGTGCGTTGCAGCAGGAACTGCTCGAACTAGGATTTGAGCAAGTTGTACTGAGCAAGCAGGGCTGCCTGATGGCGACGCTTCCGGCAAACGTTGCCTGGCCCGTTCCGGCTATCGGCTTTATTTCGCATATGGATACGTCACCGGATTTTAGCGGCAAGAATGTGAATCCGCAGATTCTAGAAAACTACCGCGGTGGTGATATTGCTCTGGGCATGGGGGATGAAGTGCTGTCACCCGTGATGTTCCCAGTGCTGCACCAGCTACTGGGACACACGCTGATTACGACCGATGGCAAAACGTTGCTGGGCGCGGATGATAAAGCGGGGATCGCGGAAATTATGACCGCGCTGGTGCGTTTGAAGACAAGCCAGCTACCGCACGGCGATATTCGTATTGCCTTTACGCCTGATGAAGAAATTGGCAAGGGCGCGCAGTTTTTTGATGTCAAAGCGTTTAACGCACAGTGGGCCTATACCGTAGACGGCGGCGGTGTCGGCGAGTTGGAGTATGAGAATTTTAATGCCGCCTCGGTTCAGGTGAAAATCGTAGGCAACAATGTGCATCCCGGCAGCGCCAAAGGCGTGATGGTGAATGCGCTGACGTTGGCTTCTCGCTATCACCAGCAGGTGCCAGAGAGTCAATCACCGGAGCAGACGGATGGCTATCAAGGGTTCTATCATCTCCACAGCATGAAAGGCTCTGTGGAGCGCGCAGATTTGCATTACATCGTCCGGGATTTTGACCGCAACGGCTTTGAACAGCGTAAACAGACGATGCTGGATATTGCGGAAAAGGTTGGTGCGGGGTTGCACCCTGATTGCTACATTGAAGTCACGATTACCGATACCTACTACAATATGCGTGAGCAGGTTGAGCAGCATCCGCACATTATTGCGCTGGCGCAGCAGGCGATGCGGGATTGCGACATTGAGCCGAATATGAAGCCGATTCGCGGCGGTACCGACGGTGCACACCTGTCATTTCAAGGGCTGCCGTGCCCGAATCTGTTTACCGGCGGCTACAACTATCATGGCAAACATGAATTTGTCACGCTGGAAGGCATGGAAAAGGCGGTGTCTGTGATTATGCGCATTGCCGAACTGACGGCGCTGCGCGCGAAGCCGTAAGTGTTTCCATTTTGCAGAGACGAATAAGGCGGGACATTCCCGCCTTATCTTTGTACTAGCCCGTATCCAAGATGGGTCTTAATCCGCGAAGTACCAGTAACCGCTGTTAATCAGAACGGTAAGCTGTGCGAGGAAAGAAGGATCTTCCAGCGCGTCGCCGAGCAGTTCTGCACCAATAGCAGGATGCTCAGCCAGCGCAAACAGCGCCGCCTTGTGCGTACTGTTCACTTTTTCCCCGTTAACGAAGCAGCTATCGCCAACGCAGATGACCCGCAGGCCGCCTAAACGACGCAGGGGTTCACCCTGTTGCAGATATTCATACACTTCGCCTGCCTGATAAGGTGGCTCCGGCGGTGAGAGATCGAGCTCGTGACGGGACTGGGAAATAAATTCGCCAAACCAGTTCTGGAAATGCTCCGGCTGCTGCACCAGCTCCAGCATCATTTTTTGCAGCGCATCCAACTCTTGCGGTAGTACGCTGGCGATATGATCGCGGGAGGGGATCTCGGGATCGCTATAGCGATAGCTGCCGAGTTCTCGGGAAAGGACATAATCCGCAAAGCCGCTCACCAACTCGCGAGCATTCGGTGCACGGAAACCTACTGAATAGTTCAGCGAATTCTCCAGCGAGTAGCCTTCGTGCGGGAAGCCCGGCGGAATATACACGATATCGCCCGGTTCCAGCTCTTCATCAATAATGGCGTCAAACGGATCGACCTGCAGCAGGTCGGGATGCGGACAGTGCTGCTTCATCGGGATTTTTTCACCGATGCGCCAGCGGCGACGTCCCGTTCCCTGAATAATGAAAACATCATACTGATCCAGATGTGGTCCTACGCCACCGCCGGGAACGGAAAATGAAATCATCAAATCATCGGTGCGCCAGTCCGGCAGTTGTCGAAAGGGCTGCATCAAGGCAGAAGAGGGTTCATGCCAGTGATCGACGGCCTGCACCAACAGCGACCAGTTAGTTTCTCCCAGATGATCGTAGCTCTCGAAAGGACCATGGCTTACCTGCCAGCGGCCGTTTTGATGGCTGACCAGACGGCTATCAACCTCATTTTCCAACGCTAAACCGGCGAGTTCGTCAGGTGAAATGGGGTCGATAAAATGCGTGAAACCGCCTTTAATCAGGAGCGGACGTTTTTGCCAGTAGTTCGCTAAAAAATCCTGCCAGTCGAGATTGAGCTGATAGTTCATACCGTTTTCCAGAAACTCGTTTTTGAGGAAATGACTGTTCTTGAAGACATGATTTTTCTTGAAATAATCAGTATTTTAAAACAATCAGTATTTTGGCGATAAGTATATACTCTAAATAATTCGAGTTTCATGCAGGCGGCAAGAGAAGGAGTCCCGATGAGCTTACTTAAGTAAGTGATTCGGGTGAGTGAACGTAGCCAACGTACATGCAACTTGAAGTATGACGAGTATAGCGGAAGCATCGCGCGCTGTACTGCCTTTCACCCCTCATTCTGGTTCAGGTTCTGGCGGGAGAAAATAGCTTCGACCCGGGCACCGCCCAGTGCGCTGTCGCTGATGAGGATCTCCCCCTGATACTGTTCGATAATTTCGACCGCAACGGCAAGGCCGATACCTTGTCCGGGACGCATACGGTCGGCGCGTTGTCCACGCAGGAAAATCATTTCGCGCTTGCTTTCGTGGATGCCGGGGCCATCATCATCAATGATCAGATGCAGTTTGTGATCGGAGTATTGCACGCTAATTTCGACAAATTCCAGACAGTATTTACAGGCGTTATCAAGAATATTGCCCAGCACTTCCATGAAATCATTTTTCTCACCGACGAAGGTCAGCTCGGGCGGAATATCGAGCGTCAACACCACGCCCTTGCGTTGATACACCTTATTTAACGCGGAACATAAACCGTCCAGCAGCGCCGGAACCGAGTGCACTTCGCGTATCAGCAGATTATGTTCAGAACGTACGCTGGCGCGATGCAAGTAGTAACCAATCTGCTGCGAGATGCGGCTGATCTGCGACAGCATAATAGGTTCAGCCTGATCGATAGTGATCTCTTTGCCGGTTCGCAGCGCGCGTAACGTGGTCTGTAAAACCGCCAATGGTGTTTTCAAACTGTGGGTGAGGTCGGTGAGCGTTGTGCGGTATTTATGGTAGCGCTGGCGTTCGTTATTCAGCAGGATATTTAAGTTTTTCACAAGACTGAACAACTCGCGCGGCGAATTTTCATCCAGTTGATCGCGCGTGCCTTTTTCCAGCTCGGCGATCTGCTTTACCAGATGCTGAATAGGGCGCAGACTCCAGTGAGCACCCAGCCAAAGCAGGGGAAGCACCAGCAGAAGATTGGCGATCAACACATAGCTGAACCATTCCCACACCACGTCTTGCTGTTGGAGTTCCTGCGGGATGCGATCGACTACAACAATCGTGATGGAAGGGAGATGTTCGGTCTTCGGGTAAACGTTCACGGCGATGGAGTGCGTTAACGCATTGCTCTGCGCGCCGTTCAGCGCCCGCAGGCTGCTCAGCAATAAGGTATTGCCCGTTAATACCGCGCTGCTGGTATCGGTGTCGGTATCTAGCTCGTGATAGGCTGTCTTGTTCAACCATTCCGGCTTGATTAGCGCTTCCAGCTCGGGAACGTGTTTTTCTCGCCATAACACGTTGCCATGCTCGTCGTATATCAACACCAGTGTGGGAAAATTGATGTCAACGTCGGACGGCGTGACGATATTCAGTTGGTTATCGCGCCACTGCGCAAGGCTGTAGTAGAGGTTACTTTCGCCGCGCAGCAAACGGAATGAGGTTTTATCAAAGTTGACGCTGTAACCGATAATGGCGACGACGCCATAGGCGAGCGACAGCGCCAGCACGATGGCCGCTGTCGCGAGTAAAAAACGAATACGCAGCGAGAAGGGCTGTTTCTTATCGCTCATGCTGAGCCTGAAGGGATATCAATATCAAAGCGATATCCTTGTCCGCGTACGGTAGTGATCACATCCGAGGCTTCTGCTTGCTGAATTTTCTTGCGTAACCGCCCCATCAACACGTCGATGGTATGACTTTCCCGCAGTTCTGCATCGGGGTACAGCTGCAACATTAGCGACTCTTTGCTGACGACTTTGCCTTTATTGCGAATCAGCGTCTCGATAATGGTGTATTCAAACGCAGTCAGCCTGATGGCCGATCCGTGGATTATCAACTCGCGGCGCGATAAGTCGATCTCGAAGGGGGGCAGGCTGATGACTTGCGATGCCAAACCGCTGTTGCGCCGCATCAGTGCTTGCAAGCGCGCCACGACTTCTTCCATATGGAACGGCTTGGTCACGTAATCGTCTGCACCGGCTTCCAGCACCGCCACTTTGTCCTGCCAGCCTTCACGGGCGGTCAGCACCAGAATCGGGAGCTTGACCTGATTAGCACGCCAGCGACGGATCATGCTCATGCCGTCTTCATCGGGCAACCCAAGGTCGACAATGGCGATATCCGGCATATTCTCATGCAGAAAATAATCCGCTTCTTTGGCGTCAGATGCGGCGTCAACCTGATGCCCCATTTCGTTCATCTGAACGGTTAAATGGTGGCGCAATAATGCATTATCTTCAACGACCAGAATTCGCATCGCTATATCCTCTGTCGGATAGAAATGGCCATGTTTATCGAAATACTGCTATGCGCCATGTCTTTCATGTATGTCTCTTCCGCGTATCAACATTATACGCAGCGAACGGTATTTATTTGATTTGTTAAATTATCCACAGGGAGAATAAACCGGGTATAAACAGGCTGGAAATGGTCATACTCGTCATACTTCGAGTTGCATGTGTGTTGGCTACGTTCAGTCACCCGAATCACTTACTTGAGTAAGCTCATCGGGATTCCTTCGCTTGCCGCCTACCTGAAACTCGAATTATTTAGAGTATGGTTAATTAGAGATCTGGCGGGCAGAGCGCCCGCCAGAGAGAGGTCATGTTCGGGTTTGAGAACGGTTATTTCAGGTCATCAACCATTGCGATAGCGCGGCCGATATAGTTGGCTGGCGTCATCGCCTTCAGGCGCGTTTTTTCCGCTTCTGGCAACGCCAGGCCATCGATAAATTCCTGAATACCGGCAGCATCAATGCGTTTGCCACGCGTCAGCTCTTTCAGCTTCTCGTACGGCTTTTCAATGCCGTAGCGACGCATCACGGTTTGGATTGGCTCAGCCAACACTTCCCAGTTGTGATCCAGTTCGTCAGCCAGACGATCGCGGTTCACTTCCAGTTTGCTGATGCCTTTCATCGTGGCCTGATACGCAATCAGTGCATAGCCCACGCCGACGCCCAGATTACGCAGCACGGTAGAGTCAGTGAGGTCACGCTGCCAACGGGAAACCGGCAACTTGCTAGCCAGATGCCCCAGAACGGCATTCGCCAGACCCAGGTTGCCTTCCGAGTTTTCGAAGTCAATTGGATTCACTTTATGCGGCATGGTGGAAGAACCGATTTCTCCCGCAATAGTCTTCTGCTTGAAGTGATTCAGGGCAATGTAGCCCCAAATATCACGGTCAAAGTCGATCAAAATCGTGTTGAAACGCGCGATGCAGTCAAACAGCTCTGCGATGTAATCGTGCGGTTCGATCTGCGTGGTGTACGGGTTCCAGTTGATACCCAGTGAGGTAACAAAACTTTCGCTGAACTGGTGCCAATCCACTTCCGGGTAGGCTGCCAGATGGGCGTTATAGTTACCGACAGCACCATTAATCTTGCCCAGAATCTCAACCTGTTGCAACTGGCGATACTGGCGGTCCATACGGTAAGCCACGTTAGCAAATTCTTTACCGATAGTGGACGGCGTAGCGGGCTGGCCGTGTGTACGGGAAAGCAGCGGGATATCGCGGTATTCCTGTGCCAGCGTTTTCAGCGCATCAATGATTTGACGCCAGTGCGGCAGGATGACATCGCGGCGAGCGGTATCCAGCATCAGTGCATGAGACAGGTTGTTGATGTCTTCTGAAGTACAGGCGAAGTGGATGAATTCATTGACGGCGTGCAGCGCTGGGATAGCGGCAACTTTCTCTTTCAGGAAGTACTCAACGGCTTTCACGTCGTGGTTGGTCGTGCGCTCGATGGTTTTAATACGTGCCGCATCTTCTTCACTGAATTCGGCGACAATTTTATCAAGGAAAGCGTTTGCGTCAGCGTCAAATGCAGGAACTTCCTGGATCTCTGCACAGGCTGCCAGTTTTTGCAGCCAACGTACTTCAACCTGCACACGGAATTTCAGCAAACCGAATTCGCTGAAAATGGTGCGCAACGTGCTGACTTTATCGCCGTAGCGTCCATCAATTGGGGAAACGGCGGTCAGTGAGGATAATTCCATCGCAAGCAACTCCTGAGATTGGTTTCAATAACGATTAATTTCAATAAGAACGGCGATTTCAATAACAACAAGCCGTTTCAATAACTGCAACGGGTTAGTGACGCTGGCGTGAATCACACCAGCAGCACCAAGGATAGCGGCAAGAATAGCATCAAACGGATGAACAACGCGCCAATATCTGTTTCGCTTCTTTCACCAACTGGCCGCGTGAGAACATCAGCTGTAAGCGCCCGCCGCCAATTTGCTGCCAGAGTACCGCAGAACGTATACCGGCCAGCAGCGCGGCACGCACTTTAGCCTGCACCTGGCTGTTTTTCAGCACGTCCGGTGAACCGGTAACCTGAATACGTGGCCCGAGCGTACTGATGACATCCACGTAAATCGCCGCCAGCGCGCTCACAATCGTTTCGGAGAGCAGGTCAAAATGCTCCAGTTGGCGCTCCAACTGCCCGATGCGTTTGCCCAATTCGTCAAGCGCGGCGGGTTTCGCTTTCAGTTTGCGCTCTAGCGCAATCAGGCTGAAAGCGTAGCGTGAGAGTTCCGCGCCCGCGCCTTTGTTGCTGCTGGTATTCAGAATCCCTAACAGCGTTTCCAGCCCAACTTTCAGATTTTGCTCGTCATTGCCGTAAACGGCCAACGTGGACGCCGGATTGAGATTCAACACGCTGTTCAGCGAGGTATGCAGCACATCGTTATTACAGCTACCGGTATGAGCCAGTTGCTGGACTACATACGCCGATTGGCAAATGCCCGCTAGCGCCAGCGTAATTTCATAATAGTTCTTAGCCACGGTTACTCCTGTAAGCGTTCTTCAATGATACCGCCGCCAAGGCAAACGTCGTCCAGATAAAAGACGGCGGATTGGCCAGGAGTCACTGCTGCGACAGGCTCATCAAAACGCACGGTAATGCGATCGTCGCCCAGTGGCGTGACGGTGCAGGGGATATCCGCCTGACGATAACGGGTTTTCACCGTACAACGTAATTCAGCGGTGAGAGGCTGACGATCGACCCAGTGTAACTGCTGTGCGATTAAACCGTACGACATCAGGCGAGGGTGTTCGTGACCCTGCGCGACATACAGAATATTGTTGGCGACATCTTTATCTACCACGTACCAAGGGTCTTCGCCGCCGTCTTTGACGCCGCCAATACCCAGACCTTTACGCTGCCCCAGCGTGTGGTACATCAGCCCTTGATGCTGTCCCATCGGTTTGTTGTCGTCGACGGACAGAATCGGACCCGGCTGTGCGGGCAGGTAGCGCGCCAGAAAATCGGTAAATTTGCGCTCACCGATGAAGCAAATACCGGTCGAGTCTTTTTTCTTCGCGGTTGCCAGTTCCAGCTCTTCGGCAATTTTACGTACCTGCGGTTTTTCCAGCTCGCCGACCGGGAACAGGCTCTGTGCGATCTGCTCGTGGCTCAGCGTATAAAGAAAATAGCTCTGGTCTTTGTTGCCGTCCATGCCGCGCAGCAAACGGCTTTTTCCGTCAACGTCGTGACGACGGACATAGTGGCCTGTCGCGATGTAGTCTGCCCCGAGATCCTCGGCGGCGAATTCCAGGAAGGCTTTGAATTTGATTTCTTTATTGCACAGGATATCGGGGTTAGGGGTACGGCCCGCTTTGTATTCTTCAAGGAAGAGTTCAAACACGTTGTCCCAATATTCAGCGGCAAAGTTGACGGTATGTAATTCGATACCCAGCTTGTCGCAAACGGCCTGCGCATCGGCAAGATCGGTGGCCGCTGAGCAATACTCTGTGTCGTCGTCCTCTTCCCAGTTCTTCATGAACAGGCCTTCAACATGATAGCCCTGTTGCTGTAACAGGTAAGCGGAAACGGAGGAATCAACACCGCCGGACATACCGACAATCACTTTTTTCTGGCTGTTATCTGACATGGAAGTCTCACGAACTGAAATTTACTGACGCATTGATGCGAAAAACAAGCGGAATATTTTAGCATGTTGAACTGAGGGCTGCATCGCTATTCCTGCCGTGCGGTGGTTAAGTCCGTTCACAGCAGGAATAGCAAGATGCCTAAAATGGCCAATTGAACGCGCCCAATACGGTTAACGGGTAGCGTTCTTGCTGCTGATAGCAGCGAATACTTTCGGCCACCAGTGGTGAACGAAGATGACGCGAATGCAGAATTTCCTCGGCGGTCAGCCAGCGGCAGCATTCGATATCGCTGTCGTGCGGCTGGGTGTTGACCCGCGCAGGCAGATCGAGGGCGAAGCAAAAGCGTAGAAACGGCGTATTGTCGGGCGCGATCCATTGGTGCAGACGCAAGAAACTCTGCGGTGTGGCCTGAATGCCCGTTTCTTCCCACAGCTCACGGCTTGCAGCCTGAATCAGCGTCTCGTTGGCTTCCAGATGGCCCGCGGGCTGGTTCCACAATAATTTATCGTTAATTAACTCTTCAACGACCAGAAAATGGTTTTCGGCCTGTACCACACAGGCGACTGTCACATGGGGTTTAAACATCCATTATCTCCTTCCATTCTCCAGGTAACAGGTTTTCTACGGTCTGATTGGCCATGCCGTATCGAATCAGACGCAAGGTAGGATACCCGATATTTGCCGTCATACGCCGGACTTGCCGATTACGGCCTTCATGTAGCGTGATTTTTAACCAGCAGTCGGGAATGCTTTTACGCTCGCGGATAGGGGGATTACGCGGCCACAGCCAACTGGGTTCCGGTACGATCTCCGCACCGGCGGGCAGTGTTTTGCCGTCATTCAGATCTAAACCCGTACGAAAGCGCGTCAATGCGGCGTCGTCAGGAATACCTTCGACCTGAACATAGTAAATTTTGGCCGTTTTTTGCGTCGGTTGGGTCAGTCGAGCCTGAAGTTTGCCGTCATTGGTGAGAATCATCAGGCCTTCGCTGTCGCGATCCAGACGCCCGGCGGCATAAATACCGCTAATCGGAATATAATCTTTCAGCGTCCGGCGGCCAGCTTCATCAGTGAATTGCGGCAAGACATCGAAAGGTTTATTGAACAAAACGATGCGGCGCGGCGCGTTGTCTGGCTGCCTTTTTCTTGCTGGCTGTGAGCTGAATCGTTTAACTTTGTGATTTTTAACAGAGAATTTATTCATCATCTTTATAGTCGCGGATAACAAAAGCATTATACTCAAATGGTTTGCGATTGGCGCGGGCTAAATATTCAAGTAGTATTGACACGCATCTTACAAGTCATTAACAAAATTGCGCTCGAAGGAGAGGTTAATGGAAAGCAAAGTAGTTGTACCGACAGAAGGTCAGAAAATCACGGTTGACGCTCAAGGCAAACTGGTTGTTCCAAACAACCCGGTCATTCCGTTTATCGAAGGCGACGGCATCGGTATCGATGTCACGCCTGCCATGATCAACGTCGTTGACGCCGCTGTGAAGAAAGCCTATCAGGGCAAGCGCGCGATTTCCTGGATGGAAATCTATACCGGTGAAAAATCCACGCAAGTCTACGGTAAAGATGTCTGGCTGCCAGAAGAAACACTGGATTTGATCCGTGAATACCGTGTGGCGATTAAGGGCCCGCTGACAACGCCAGTCGGTGGTGGTATTCGTTCTCTGAACGTTGCACTGCGCCAACAGTTGGATCTGTATGTTTGCCTGCGTCCGGTACGCTACTACGAAGGTACACCTAGCCCGGTTAAACAGCCTGAACTGACCGACATGGTGATCTTCCGTGAAAACGCCGAAGACATCTATGCAGGTATCGAGTGGAAAGCAGGTTCTGCTGAAGCAGACAAAGTGATTAAATTCCTGCGTGAAGAAATGGGCGTTAACAAAATCCGTTTCCCTGAGCAGTGTGGTATCGGTATTAAGCCGTGTTCCGAAGAGGGTACCAAACGCTTGGTTCGCGCTGCTATCGAATACGCGATTACCAACGACCGTGATTCCGTCACGCTGGTGCACAAAGGCAACATCATGAAATTCACCGAAGGCGCGTTCAAAGACTGGGGATACCAGTTGGCGCGTGAAGAATTCGGCGGTGAGCTGATCGATGGCGGCCCATGGGTGAAAATCAAGAACCCGAACACCGGCAAAGAGATCGTGGTAAAAGACGTGATCGCCGATGCGTTCCTGCAACAAATCCTGCTGCGTCCTGCTGAATACGATGTTATCGCCTGTATGAACCTGAACGGTGATTACATTTCCGATGCATTGGCAGCACAGGTTGGCGGTATCGGTATTGCTCCGGGCGCTAACATCGGTGACGAATGTGCACTGTTTGAAGCCACGCACGGTACTGCACCGAAATATGCGGGTCAGGACAAAGTGAACCCAGGTTCCGTTATTCTGTCTGCTGAAATGATGTTACGTCACCTGCAATGGTTCGAAGCGGCTGACCTGATTGTTAAGGGCGTTGAAGGCGCGATCAAGAACAAGACCGTGACTTACGATTTCGAACGTCTGATGGAAGGCGCTAAGCTACGGAAATGTAGCGAGTTTGCGCAGGACATCATCGATAACATGTAATCTGCTATTCAGCGCAGATGAAAATCAGGGGCCAATTTGGCCCCTTTTTCTTTATGGATGACCAATCCCCTGTGAGTCGGGAATGAGCCGGAAGTACATGTTTTCGGGAATCGGACTGTCCCAGCCGCCGATGTACATCGCAAAGCCGATCATGCCGAAAAGGATGCCGAGCACCAGTAGCGTCATCGTAATACCGGACAATGCAGTTTGTCGCCATAGCGATTTGGTTGTTTCGCTGCCTTTTGCCTGCGAGCCTGAGGGCTTTGTAAGCGAAAAATGGAGTGTGGATGCTACTGGGCAGGATTCGACACAGGTCATGCAGGCCGTGCACTCCGCCGTTCTCACCTGAATGAGCTTATCCACCGAAATGTTAGATGGGCAGGCCTTGGCGCACTTGCCACAATTGATACAACTGGTGGCGTTGCGGCGAATCTTGAAGGGTGACAATAGCGAAAATACCCCCAAGAGTGCACCGTAGGGACAAAGGTAGCGGCACCAAAAATGGCGGACGAACAGGCTGACAAACGTAAAAAGAAAAACGCAGACTAACGTGATGGTGCCGATATTGCGGAAGAAGCCGAGCATTTTGACGTCGGCGATTAAGCCGTAAGGCGACATCAGGAACATATAAATGCCTTGTGCTGGCATTGATAAGGCGATATAGAGGAAAAAGCCTAATAGCAAATATTTCAGGCTACGCAGTGGAATATCCAGCCACTTAGGAAGAATGAATTGACGTCCAACTATTTTTTTCCCCAATGCACCTACCCACTCGGAAATCGTGCCGATAGGGCAGAGCCAGGAGCAGAACGATTTTTTCAGTAACAGGCTGGTGAGAATAAATGCGAGAAGTAATAGCATTGACGCAAGGTGGATAGGGGGAAAATCACCGGTTTCCCACGTGAATTTCACGTTCATCAATCCGGCAATTGGCAACCAGCCCTCAATACCGCCCGGCCTTGACATATAAAGGCTCGTGCCGCCAGTTTCAAAGTAGCGTACCCAAAAATAGAAGGTGATACCGATATAAACGTTGATCGCCAATAGCAGAATCTGTGTTGCTCTGCGCCAGGTTAGGGCGTTGCGCCAGTCATTCCAGGGACGTTTACCACCAGTGGTTCCGGGGCGGCGTTGCCACCGCTTTCTTGCTTTCTCACTCATTGCTCTCAATTGCCCCCATTTATTTTTTTCACTCGGCGCTTTCAATCCGCCGAAGGGATCGTGGGGCAACGTTATCACGCTCGGAATGGTCAAAAATTGATTTGTGCATTGTAAATGCATGTTTGTGGTTTTTTTAGCTGATTGATTTGAATAAGAAGAGAGGTAGAGTGCAGAAGGGCAATTTTTTCTAAGAGAAAAATGAGAGATATAAAAAAGAATGGATACGCAAACGTACCCATTATATTAATTACCACACGGTATTATCTTTGAATATCTCTGTCATGTTTCAAACTACGTGTGTGGACCTGCGTCAGCGTATAGAAATACCTTGCTACATTTGCATAATTCTCATGACTTAGGTTATTTTTTATTAAAAGAAAAATTATCGTTGTTATTAAATGATCTATTCTATTTTTTTAATTATCACCTGGGTTTTTAATTCATGGCTTTTGTATTATGCCTGAGTGTGCTGTTTTGCCTGTAGTTCCTCTTTTCGCATCGTTCTGACAATTTTATAAATCCATTGCAGCGAGACATTATATTTTTTAGCCAGAGTGCTGTGATTGCGCCCGTCAAACTCTTCATAGATTTGAAGATCGCGTTGAGACGCGCGCCAGGATATTCCCATCGGGAAATAAACGTTTTGCCCGCCCCATACGGTCATCATATGTTTGGCAACGGCATTACCGACCAGCTCAGCGGTTTGTGGATCTAACTCCGTGACGGTTTTGACCGTATCGGCAACGTGTTGAGAAAGCTCGACCAGAAGCTCAGGACCTTTACTGCGAAATTGTGGCTCAGTCATAAATCACCCTATTGTTATGTGTGTTGTTGCTGACGTGAAAACTGGGTTGTTACCTTTGCAGAGGCTTCCCTGCTGCTATGTGTTTATTTAAAACTATAGTTTTTTTTGTGTCAACATCTTTAGTTTTAATTTGGGTTGTTTTTGGTTGTAAAAAGAAATAACAACGGGAGGGGCTACACGCAGAAGATGCCCAGCGAGGGACAAAAAAATCCCGCCACAGGGCGGGAAAGGAACAATATAGACAGGGTGAATAACACAACATCAACAAGGGTTGGTGAAACAATAGCACGGGGATTGTATAACACTGTTGCGCGTAAGTAAGGTTACTTGGGCGGGGGTAAGCGTTTTTTAGCGCTGAAACGTTTGTTGATAAAGTGGTTACTCACAACCCTTTTATAGGCAAAATATTGGTTGATAAAACAAACCGGTGTCCGTATCGGTCCACCGGCTTTGATGAGAAGAAAAGAGAGCGGGATACCGCCAGTATCGGGCTATAGCAGCACCGAATACCAGAACACGCGGCCGATGATCTCGACGTCAGATTCGTAGGCTTCTTCGTCAGTCTCGCGATTGAAGCTATGGATGACGAGAAGACCGCCCGGCTTGCGGTAAAGTTGTTTGATTCGTTTCAGTTTGTCGTTGCCGCCGCCTTCCTGAGCGATGGCGTAGAGCTTTCCATCAATGATGCGTTTGTTGTTAGTATCAACCGCAACGGTGGTTCCATCAGGAATGATGGGTTCCATACTGTCGCCCGCGGCTGGGAAACAAAGAACGCCTGAACCGTCCGTATTTGCCCCCACCTTACGCAGCGTCGCTTTGGAGAAACGGAGCTTAAAGCCGTTGTAATCCTCACTTTGAATGCGTCCGTCGCCGCAAGCAAACTCAATATCCTTTAAAAAAGGCACTTCCACCTCGTCCTCTGATAGTTCTGTCGTGCTGTCCCAAGCTGATACGGTGCCCCATTGGGATTTTGGCGGAATGCTTGATTCCTGAAGCGAGCGAGTGACTTCGCTGCTACGCATTGGATCTTCGCCGTTTGCCAACCATTCAGGGCGAACATGTAGTGCATTGGAAAGCTCAACAATCTTGGTTGTCTGCGACGCTTTCCCCACCTCGATCTTCTGTATGGCGGCCTGAGATACGCCAATCATGTCGCCAAGTGCTTTTTGACTAAGCCCTTGTGCAGTTCTGGCGGTCTTTAATCGTTCTGCAAGTGTCGTTTTCATCCGATCAATGTACAACCTAGGTTGTCATTTATCAAGCGGGTATTAATCTTGTTTAAAAAAAGCCACCGCCGTTCGTCATTGGTACATGTAATAATTGCACATAAATACAACTTGAAATACGATTTTAGTTGTTATCTTGTGGCGCTAATCCTGTGTGGCAGGATGAGATAACGTCGGCATCCCTAAGCGCTATCGCTCGATTATCAAGAATCCTAATAAGTATCAGGCAGTCATAGTATCGTCTTATTCCTCCCCCTGATTTGCTTTAAACATGTGAGTCACTTGATCTAAATCACAATCTGGCCGTATGCATTTTGCTTTTATGGGCATCCCGTTGTGGGAAATATAATCAATAAATTCGTTTCATTAAGCATGCGCATGACTGCGTGTCGCGGAGGATGTATGTCTGTAATTCGCACGTGTTTAAGTCTGTTTGGTGGTGATACGGTAATTGTCCGGTGTACTAATACATTTGAAGTGCAAATGAGCAATGGTGAACAGGAAACCATGACTGAAGAGAATAGTGCTACGCAGGACTCTATTTGCCGTCATGCGGAAGGCGAAGTGTATTTAACGGTGCCTTATACAGGGATTTGGGATGTCGTGATCCGAGCAAAAAATGATACACCTGAGCATTCAATAACCTATTTCCCCGCCTGATTATTCTCTGGTTGGTTATATTCTGTTAATAACTTGATAATAGGTTGCCGTTATCCGGTCGAAGTACTTGAATATACCAACCCTTCTCCTTTCTTTTCTGGCCTTATCGCTCAACGTTGTGAGTGCGGCGGTATCTTTCTATTTCGCGTTTCATCTATTATCTTAATTCATGCTTCTACTTGTTGTTATTCATGATTTGCATGGAGGATAGAGTCTGGATCTTTTGCCATACTCAATACTCAGTTACCATACGTCTTGACTCTTGGCAAGAGAAGGGCCTTAGTTTGCTAACGTTGGCCTGCTGCTCTTATCATTGCTGCAATATTTTGGATTTATCGCTAAATTTTTGTCTAATATGAACATTAATACG
Source organism: Pectobacterium quasiaquaticum (assembly GCF_014946775.2). Lineage (NCBI taxonomy): Bacteria > Pseudomonadati > Pseudomonadota > Gammaproteobacteria > Enterobacterales > Pectobacteriaceae > Pectobacterium > Pectobacterium quasiaquaticum. The sequence continues at coordinate 1,997,995 of NZ_CP065177.1, forward strand.
ATGGGAGGGGGAACCCATGAGTCGTGCCCCAATAAGCAAAGATGAAGACAAACGTCTTGCTGCTCTTCGTGAGTATGGCATTAAGAACGTATTATTTGATCCAGGTCTGAGTAACCTGATTAGTCTGGCCGCTAACATCTTCAGCGTGCCTATCGTATTGGTGTCGTTAGTAGAGGCTGAACACCAACTGTTTGCTGCCAGCGTAGGCGTTCCTTTTTGCGAAACGTCTCGCGATATCTCTTTTTGTGCCCATACGATCCTAAAGAAAAAGATCATGGTCGTGCCCGATGCCCTTAAGGATGCGCGTTTTAAAAATAATCCGCTGGTTGTGGGCGTTCCCTACCTTCGTTTTTATGCTGGCATTCCACTCATTACGTTGTCTGGGCATGCCATCGGCACCTTGTGCATTATCGATTTGAAACCCAGAACGGCATTCACCAAACGTGATGAGCACAATTTGCAGGATCTGGCTTCATTAGTGATGGATAAGCTGGAAATGCGACGTTTGGAACTGGCGCGGAAAGCCAGTCAGGTGCGTTTTGAAAATATTGCCAATACCTCGCCTGATACCATTTTGTGCGTTAATGAGAAGGGGATGATCACCTTCTGGAATACCGCAGCGGCACACATGCTGGAATATACTGACGAGGAGATTATTGGCCGCAGTATTAATACCATCGTGCCCGATGCCTTTGTCGTGCAGCTTAACCACTTGGTCACCGAGCGGGATTCGCTGATGAAAGGCGTAACGCTGGAGCTCAACGTACAAGCTAAAAGCGGTAGTCTGGTTCCAGTTGAATTATCGGTTTCTATGTGGGAAGACAACGATAATATTAACTATGGCGCGATATTGCGTGACATTACAGAACGGCGGCGAAATGAAGAACGGCTGTTTTTGCTGGCGCATCTGGACCCGTTAACTGGGTTGGCAAACCGGACGTTGCTGAAATCCAGCCTGGAAACCGCGCTAAAGAATGAACCTGCGGTTTGTATCATGATGGTCGATCTGGACGGGTTTAAGGATGTGAATGACAGTCTGGGGCATTCCTGCGGCGATAATATTCTGGTGCATGTCGCCAAAAAAATAAAAGCCACGGTTCGCTCCGGTGATGTTGTAGCGAGAATGGGCGGTGATGAATTTGCGCTGCTTTTTCCTGGTCTGAGTGACAAAAAGGTTGCAGGCAAAATCGCAGAGCAAATTATTCATGAAATTTCGCGGGCGATGATTATTGACGATCATCAAATCAATATTAGTGCCAGCATTGGTGCGGTGCTGTACCCAGAATATGGATTGACCGTGCAGGATCTGTTGACAAGCGCGGATTTAGCGCTGTATCAGGCGAAGTCTGAAGGTCGAAACTGCTACCGCTTTTTTACGCGAGAACTACTTGAGGTCTTTCAGGCTAAGCATGCTTTCCAGTTAGAATTTGTGCGCGCTTACGAGCAGCATGAGTTTGAGATGTTCTATCAACCACAGGTCAAACTGTCGACGAATGAGATTGTTGGTGCCGAGGCGCTGCTGCGCTGGCGTCACCCAGAAAGAGGGGTGCTTAGCCCAGCCGCGTTTCTTACTGCACTGGAAAACGGCCCATGGGCAGAACGTGTCGGGGATTGGATCGTCGAAACGGCATGCAGGCAGGCGGCAGAATGGTGTCAGGCGAGTGACAGCTATTTTCGTATCAGCATTAATCTTTTCAGCGCGCAGTTTCGTACCGGTATGTTGGCGCAAAAGATTATGGATGTTCTTGCGCGTACTGGGTTACAACCCCGTTCTCTGGAGCTGGAAATCACGGAGAATATCATCCTGCGGTATGATGAAAGTATGCTGCAACAGTTAAAAACGTTGCGTGAAGCGGGAGTCGGTATTGCCTTTGATGATTATGGAACGGGTTATGCGTCGCTCAGCATGCTTAAAAACTATCCGGTGACTCGACTGAAAATTGATCAAACGTTTGTCAGAACCATGTGTGAGTCGCCGCCGGATGCGGCGATTGTCCGAGCGATCCTGTATCTCGGGAAAAGTTTCGGTCTGGGGGTAATTGCCGAGGGTGTGGAAACCTTAGAGCAGAGCGAGCGTCTGCGAGGTAAAGGGTGCGAAGAAGCACAGGGCTATCTGTTTGGGCATCCGATTCCTGCGGAGGAATTCACCCAGTTGCTGAAACTGAATAAGCCAATAGACGTGTAAGCAAGGTAGACGAACAGCGTTTTTACTATCCTGTCCTATCGAAAACCAGCATCCGCTGGCTTTCATACTTTGCGCTCTCCACACGGTTCACAGACTAAAAAGTGGAATCTGGATCACATTTTTTCTATAGTGCTGGCTTGTAACTCTGTACCGGATGTCCCGTGCACGAAATATTTGAAATGCTCCTTGCGGTCTTCGACCGCGCCGCGCTGATGCTGATTTGTCTATTTTTCCTGACAAGAACGCGTCAGTTCCGGCAATTACTGCAAAAAGAGCAGCACTCGCTTGGAGAGCGGGTGACGGTGACGGCCATCTTTTCGTTGTTTGCGCTGTTTGGTACGTATTCCGGCATTAATGTTGAAGGGTCGCTCGTCAACGTGCGCGTGATTGCCGTGATGTCCGGCGGTATTCTCTTCGGTCCTTGGGTAGGCATTGCAACTGGCATCATTGCGGGGGCACACCGTTATCTCATCGATATTGATGGCATCACTTCCGTACCTTGCCTGATTACCAGCATCATCGCGGGTATCATTTCCGGCTACATCAATAAGAAAGTCAAAAAAGAACAGCAGTGGAGCATCGGGATTCTGGGCGGCATGCTGTGTGAGTCGTTAACGATGCTGCTGGTTGTGGCATGGGCGACGCCGATTGAGTTAGGGCTGGATATTGTCTCAAAGATTGCGGTGCCGATGATTCTTGGCTCCGTGTGTATCGGCCTGATCGTCCTGCTGGTGCAAAGCGTGGCGAATGAAAAAGAGGTCATTGCCGCTAGGCAGGCCAAACTCGCGCTGGATATCGCACACAAGACACTGCCGTATTTCCGCAATATTAACAGCGATTCATTGACGGCCATCTGTAGGATCATTCGGACTGAAATTAATGCAGATGCAGTGGCAATAACGAACACGCAGCACATTCAGGCGTATGTGGGGATTGGGGAAAAAAAATATAATATCGGACACGATATTATTAGCCCAATGACGCAACAGGCGATTCATGACGGGAAAATCATCATTAAAAATAATGATGAACAGCACCTGACGCCGGAAATCCATTCGATGATTGTCATCCCACTGTGGGAGCATGGGCAGGTGACCGGCACGCTGAAAATTTATTATCGCCATGCGCATAAAATTACCTATTCATTACGCGTGATGGCCGTCGGTTTATCGCAAATCATGTCAACGCAAATTGAAGTGTCCCGCACAGAGCAACTGCGTGATATGGCAAATAAAGCGGAACTGAGAGCGCTGCAAAGTAAGATCAATCCGCACTTTCTTTTTAATGCGCTGAATGCGATTTCCTCATCTATTCGTATTAATCCCGATACCGCGCGCCAACTGGTGATCAATCTGTCTCGCTATTTGCGTTATAACCTCGAACTCAACGATGATGCGCTGATCGATATAAAGAAAGAGCTATACCAAATTCAGGATTATATCGCGATTGAGCAGGCGCGGTTCGGTGCCAAGTTAACGGTGATTTACGATATCGACGACGATTTAGCGTACAAAATCCCCAGCTTGTTAATTCAGCCGCTGGTCGAAAACGCGATTGTGCACGGTATTCAGCCTTGCAGAGGCAAGGGGACCGTGGTGCTGTCCGTGAAGGAGCAGGGCGATAAGCTACTGGTCGCGGTAAAAGATACGGGTAATGGTATCAGTCAGGAAACGATGGATCGCGTTGCGCGTAACGAATTGCCCGGGAATAGAATTGGTCTGCTAAATGTCCATCACCGGGTTCGCTTGCTCTATGGCGACGGTTTGCATATTCGCCGGCTGGAACCTGGGACTGAAATTTATTTCTACATCCCACGAGAAGATAAAACCCCATCGGCGTTGCCGGATGCCGTTCAGGTGCCGCAGCCGGGATATTCTGCTGCTGAACAAACAGGAGGCAACCCATGAAAGCCATTATTGTTGAAGATGAGTTCCTCGCGCAGCAAGAGCTGAGTTACCTCATCAAGCAGCACAGTGATATTACGATTGAGGCGACATTTGATGACGGGCTGGATGTACTGAAATATCTGCAACATAACGACGTCGATGCGATCTTTTTGGATATCAATATCCCCTCGTTAGATGGCGTATGGCTGGCGCAAAATATCAGCAAATTCGCGCATAAGCCTTACATCATTTTTATTACGGCGTACAAAGAACATGCGGTTGAGGCGTTTGAAGTTGAAGCTTTCGATTACATTCTCAAGCCGTATCATGAATCGCGTATCGTCACGATGCTGCGTAAGCTGGAAACGACCTGGCAACAGCGACAAATGGCACCTGCTGTTGAAACGGGCGTGCCTTCTGGTGCCCCGAGAAGTGCGCAGCACACCATTAACCTGATGAAAGACGAACGGATTATCGTCACGGATATTAACAATATCTACTATGCGGCCGCGCAGGAAAAGGTCACGCTGGTTTATACCCGGCGTGAGGAATTCATCATGCCGATGAATATTACGGAGTTTTGCAGCCGCTTGCCGGAAGAGTACTTCTTCCGTTGCCATCGCTCTTACTGCGTCAACCTGACGAAAATCCGTGAAATTGTGCCATGGTTTAACAATACCTATATTCTGCGATTGAACGATCTGGATTTTGAAGTCCCAGTAAGCCGAAGCAAGATAAAGGCGTTCAGGTCATTGATGCGTCTTTAATGGCATTTCATTCCGCGTTTCAGGCATCTCATTCCCCATTCGATCAACCACTGTCAGCCCGCTTGTATACTGGCCTCAGCCCATAAGCTGACAGTGTTTTGATGGATTTTCTCTTCTCCACGTCAGCTTATATTTTTTAGCGTACCGAGTGAATCGGACCAATTTGATGTAGGGGAAAGCCCATGAATACCAAACCTATTAACCGGGGATTGATCGTCCTCGGTACGATCATCACCCAAATGGGACTCGGCACGATTTACACCTGGAGTTTATTCAACCAGCCGCTGGTGGACAAATTTGGCTGGACGCTGAGCTCCGTGGCGACGACGTTTTCCATTACCAGTTTCTGTCTGGCATTTGCCACGCTGTTTGCTGGTAAATTTCAGGAGCGTATTGGTCTGTGCCGCTTAACGATGATCGCCGGTATCGCGCTGGGTGCGGGTCTGATGGCGAGTGCAGTAAGCCCGTCGCTGACGCTGATTTATCTGCTGATGGGCGTTGTTGTCGGTTTTGCGGACGGCACGGCATACATCACGACGCTGTCCAATCTGATCAAATGGTTCCCTAACCGGAAAGGGTTGATTGCAGGCATTTCTGTTGGTGCCTTTGGTACCGGAAGCCTGCTGTTCAAATACGTCAACAGCTTTTTGATTGCGGAAGTCGGTGTGTCAGAAGCCTTTTTCTACTGGGGCATTATTGTCATGGCGATGGTTTTGGTCGGTAGCTCACTGCTGAAAGAGCCTGCTGCAGTACCGGTTCAACAGGCTGCGGTTCAGTGGCAGACGCGTGATTTTTCGCTGGCTGAAATGTTGGCGACCAAAGAATCGTATTTGCTGTTTATTATCTTCTTCACCGCGTGCATGAGTGGCCTGTATTTGATTGGCATTGTGAAAGATATCGGCGTGCAAATGGCCGGAATGGATATGGCAATGGCGGCCAATGCCGTGTCTGCGATTGCGATTTTTAATACCGTTGGACGGATTGTGCTTGGTGCGCTTTCCGATAATGTCGGACGTATGCGGGTGATCAGTTTTACCCTATTCGTGACTATTCTGGCGGTGTCAGTGATGACATTCCTGCCGCTTAATCCGCTTCTGTTCTTTACCTGTGTCAGCGCCATTGCCTTCTGTTTTGGTGGCAATATCACGGTGTTCCCGGCGATTGTGGGCGATTTCTTTGGCCTGAAAAATCACAGTAAAAACTACGGCGTGATTTATCAGGGGTTCGGTATCGGTGCATTGTCTGGTTCGTTTATCGCCGCGCAGTTGGGCGGTTTCCAAGCCACCTTTATGGCCATCATCATTATGTCAGTCATCTCGCTACTGATTACCCTGTGGGTTAAACCACCTAAACATCAACCCGTTGAGGCCTCAATGCGTACGGATATGGCACACGTGCAGAGCTAATCGAATACCGTGGCGTGCAGTCGAAGGGCTGTCCGCCACAACGCTTTTCTGACATAAGGTTTTTCTGCCACACGATTTCCCCTCTCTTATCGGCTGAAATATCGCGATACAGTTCATCACCTTCCCAGTCATCTACGTGTCACAGGCGAACTCTAGCGTCGTTATCAGCACGCCTTTTTCCTAAAACACGTTTTCCAAAATGAAATTTTCCTAAAAAAACGCGATTTTTAAATCGTACCGGAGAAAACATCATGATGATTCGGTTTAGGTTTACGTCTGTTTTTTTGATGCTGTTAAGTGTGGCCTTGCTCATTCCGTTGTCTGCTAGGGCGGCGGTTGAGCTGACGTTTTGGCATAGCATGGACAGCAACCTGAATACGGAATTAATACGACTGGTCAACCGGTTTAACGAATCTCAGACGGTGTACCACGTTGAGCCTATCTACAAAGGTAGCTATGAACAGACGCTGGCCGCTGGCATTGCCGCTTATCGCACGGGTAACGCGCCGGATATTTTGCAGGTTTATGATGTCGGTACACCGAATATGATGCACAGCGGGGCGATTATCCCGGTGTTCGATCTGTTCAATCAGGTTGGTATCGATAATGACGAAAAAGCCTTTTTGCCTGCGGTGGGACTGTTTTACAGCGACAGTCAGACCGGACACCTGATTTCCCAACCGTTTAACAGTTCCACCCCCGTTCTCTACTACAACAAAGATGCGTTTATTAAAGCGAGGCTCGATCCTGATAAGCCGCCACGCACCTGGAATGAGCTGGCGTACGACGCAATGCGGCTGCGCGAGAGTGGAATGACATGCGGTTATACGAGTGCAGGACAGCAGGGCTGGATATTACTGGAAGCTTTTAGCGTGTGGAATGGATTGCCGATTGCGACGAAAAACAATGGCTTCGATGGTGTCGACGCGCACCTATTGGTGAACGGTCCGTTGCAGGTTGCCCACATCACCCAACTTGCGGAGATGATGAAGAAGAAGGAATTCAGCTATTTCGGCCGCAATGATGAAGGCACCACACGCTTTTATAACGGCGACTGCGGCATATTGACTACCTCATCGGGTGGGTTACGCAAGATTCAGAACTATGCCAAATTTCACTACGGTGTAGGCATGTTGCCTTACAGCGAGGAAGCGAAAGGCGCGCCGCAGAATACGTTCATCGGAGGGGCAAGCCTTTGGGTCATGAAAGGGAAAGCAGCATCGCATTATCAAGGGATCGCGGAATTCCTGCATTTCCTCACGCTGCCGGAAAATGCCGCCGAATGGCATCAGATGACGGGATATTTACCCGTGACAAAACCCGCTTACGAACTCACGCGCGATCAGGGATTTTATGCCCGATACCCCGGCAGCGATGTTGCGATGAAACAACTCACTAATAAACCGCCACTGCCTTATACGCGCGGGTTCCGCTTGGGCAACATGCCACAAATTCGCACCATCATGGATGAAGAGCTGGAAAAGGTCTGGGCAGAGCAAGAAACGCCGCAGCAGGCGCTGGACAATGTGGTTTCTCGGGGCGATCTCCTGTTGCAGCATTTCGCGCAGTCGGTTTCCCGTCACTCGTGACATTTCCCGTTTATTTGGAGTTTTCGACAGATGACAAGGCAAAATAGAGGCATAACTCAGGACGTGATTGCGGCGCAAAACGCGACGGTTCTGGCAGTAGCGCATCGTGGCGTTTGGGATTCGGCACCGGAAAATTCGCTGGCGGCGCTGCGTGAGGCGATTCGTCTGGGCGTTGATATCGTGGAGATCGATGCGCAATTGACGGCTGATAGCCACGTTGTCGTGATTCATGATGATACGTTCGATCGCACGAGCGATATGCGCGGCTGCATTGGCAAGATGACGCTGGCGGAGATTCGTCAGGCACGTCTACGCGGGAGCGATGACGGTTCTGCATGGCCATTGAGCAACGAAAAAGTCCCGTTGCTGTATGAAGTTCTCGAAGAGGCGCGAGGACGTATTGTCATCAATGTGGATGTCAAACATGAGCATGAATTTGGTGTTATCGCCCGTGATATTCGCGATAAAGGCCTGAGTGCTGGCGTGATCATGAAAAGCCCAGTTGATCTTGCCGCTGCCCGTTTTCCTATTGCCTCACCGTCGCGGGATACCCAGGTGCCCTATATGCCGATGTTCCACCTCAAACGGGGGAAAACCGTCGATATTTTGCGACAGATTGATGATATTGGCGTCGGCATTGTGGAAGCCAATTTTGATCATATTGATGCGGTGACCGAAGCCTATGCCGAGTTTCAACGGCTTGGGGTTCGGATTTGGGTTAACACGCTGGATTGCTCGCATTCACTCGACTATAGCGACACGCGAGCCTTAGCCGAACCTAATGCCGTATGGGGCGCATTAATTCGCGCGGGGGTGGGGGCGATTCAGGTGGATCACGCTGCCGAATTTATCGAGTTTCGGTCAACGTTGTCGCGCTGACATATCAGGATTGACAGCGGGCAGGATGCCGCTTTCCTTTTGAAAAGTGTAAAGTTATGTGGATTTAGTAACTGAAAAGTTAAGAATGCTTGAAAATACCACGGCAACCCATACGATGTAGGTGTTGCAAACTTTATCTTTCTGCAAGAGGAAATTAGACCTTTATGATGCGTATTGCGCTTTTCCTGATCACCAACCTGGCGGTGATGTTGGTTTTCGGGCTGGTACTCAGCCTGACGGGAATTCAGTCCAGCAGTGTCCAGGGCTTAATGATTATGGCTGGGCTGTTTGGCTTTGGCGGTGCGTTTGTTTCACTGCTGATGTCTAAATGGATGGCGTTACGGTCCGTTGGCGGTGAAGTCATTGAACAACCACGTAACGAAACTGAACGCTGGCTGATGGAAACGGTTCGTTCACAGTCACAGCAAGCTGGTATCGCGATGCCACAGGTGGCAATCTACCATGCACCGGACATCAATGCGTTCGCGACGGGAGCCCGTCGTGATGCGTCGCTGGTGGCCGTGAGTACTGGTTTACTGCAAAATATGAGCCGTGACGAAGCGGAAGCCGTTATCGCGCATGAGATTAGCCACATCGCAAATGGCGACATGGTGACCATGACGTTGGTTCAGGGGATCGTCAACACCTTTGTTATCTTTATCTCTCGTCTCATCGCACAAGTCGTTTCCGGTTTCCTGTCCGGCAACCGTGACGAAGGTGAAAGCAGTAATGGTAACCCGCTGGTTTACTTTGCTGTCGCCACCGCGCTGGAACTGGTGTTTGGTATTCTTGCCAGCATCATCACTATGTGGTTCTCACGCTACCGTGAATTCCATGCGGACGCCGGTTCAGCTAAGCTTGTGGGGCGTGAGAAAATGATCGCTGCACTGCAGCGCCTGAAGACCAGCTATGAGCCGCAGGAAGAGAGCAGCATGATGGCGTTCTGTATTAACGGAAAATCGAAATCCTTCAGCGAACTGTTCATGTCACACCCGCCGTTGGATAAACGAATCGAAGCACTGCGCTCCGGCGAATACCTGAAATAATTCACAACACACCTTCCCAAAGGCCCACACGGGCCTTTGTTATTTCTGCATTTATTGGCTCATCGATTCTGCGTTTTCTCCGCCCGAATGTTTTCATTCGATCTGAAACAGGTGGTGAAAATAGGAAGAATGTTTTATAAAATAAAACCACGATCACGGAAAAATGAAACATTGTTTCTATAATGCCGATATAACAGGCGTCTCGCGTGAGATTGGTGGCCTAATTTTTGAACAACCGATGTCGGGATGACCGATTTATTGGGCGAACGAAATGTCAGGTTATCGAAGAGTATGCGCGTGTGTCGTCAGATTCTTCATGATAAGTTCTAAGGATTTACGGATGGCCAAAGGTAACAAGATCCCCCTAACGTTTCATACCTATCAGGATTCAGCAACTGGCACCGAAGTTGTGCGCTTAACCCCGCCCGATGTTATCTGCCATCGTAACTATTTCTACCAGAAGTGTTTCTTCAATGACGGCAGCAAGTTGCTGTTTGGCGCTGCGTTTGATGGTCCTTGGAATTACTATCTGCTCGATTTAAAAGAGCAGAGCGCCACGCAGTTGACGGAAGGGAAAGGCGACAACACTTTCGGTGGCTTCCTGTCTCCTAATGATGATGCACTGTATTACGTTAAAAATACCCGTAATCTGATGCGTGTCGATCTGGCTACGCTGGAAGAGAAAACGATTTATCAGGTGCCTGACGATTGGGTCGGCTACGGCACCTGGGTTGCCAACTCTGATTGCACTAAAATGGTTGGTATTGAGATCAAAAAAGAAGACTGGAAGCCATTGACCGATTGGAAAAAATTCCAAGAATTCTACTTCACTAATCCATGCTGTCGTCTGATTCGTGTCGATTTAGTCACGGGGGAAGCAGAGACTATTCTTCAGGAAAATCAGTGGCTGGGTCACCCAATCTATCGTCCTGGTGATGACAACACGGTTGCGTTCTGCCACGAAGGTCCGCATGACTTGGTTGATGCCCGTATGTGGTTCATCAACGAAGATGGCACCAACATGCGTAAAGTCAAAGAGCATGCGGAAGGCGAAAGCTGCACCCACGAATTCTGGGTACCGGATGGTTCTGCAATGATTTATGTTTCTTACCTTAAAGACGACACCAATCGCTATATCCGCAGCATTGATCCGGTCACACTGGAAGATCGTCAATTGCGCGTCATGCCACCGTGTTCTCACCTGATGAGTAACTATGATGGTACGCTGCTGGTGGGTGATGGTTCCGATGCGCCGGTTGACGTGCAGGATGATGGCGGTTACAAAATTGAGAACGATCCGTTCCTGTATGTTTTCAATCTAAAAACAGGCAAAGAACATCGCATTGCACAGCACAATACCTCTTGGGAGGTGTTGGAAGGTGACCGTCAGGTTACTCACCCACATCCTTCCTTTACGCCGGATAATAAACAAGTTCTGTTTACTTCTGACGTAGATGGAAAACCTGCGCTGTATCTGGCGAAGGTTCCTGATTCAGTCTGGCATTAATAATACTAATAAATCCGCGTCACATTTTATGGCGCGGATTATTTTTAAAATATTTTCTTACATATTATTTTATTAAGTCTCTGACGCGGTTATTTCTCAAGCTTAACTTGATTATCGTTATTGCTCCATTGCCATAATCAAAGCGTTCCCTTTATACTAAAACCATTGTTCTATTTTTTTTAAAACAAAAAAACCTGAGTAGGGTAACCACAAAAATGGCTAGTGCAGATTTAGATAAACAACCCGATTCCGTGTCGTCCGTTTTAAAGGTTTTTGGTATTTTACAGGCATTAGGTGAAGAGAGAGAAATTGGTATTACCGAACTTTCTCAGCGAGTCATGATGTCCAAGAGTACCGTTTACCGCTTCTTGCAGACGATGAAATCCCTGGGCTATGTTGCGCAGGAAGGTGAATCAGAGAAATATTCGCTGACGCTTAAGTTGTTTGAACTTGGCGCAAAAGCATTGCAGAACGTAGATTTAATCCGCAGTGCGGATATACAGATGCGTGAGTTGTCTGCACTAACGCGTGAAACAATCCACCTTGGCGCGTTGGATGAAGACGGCATCGTTTATATCCACAAGATTGATTCTATGTATAACCTGCGTATGTATTCACGCATTGGCCGTCGCAATCCGTTGCACAGTACCGCAATTGGTAAAGTGCTGTTGGCTTGGCGCGATCGCGGTGAAGTGGAAGAGATTTTATCAACTGTCGAATACACGCGCAGTACGCCACACACGCTGTGCTCTGCTGAAGCGCTTCTCAACCAATTGGATGTCGTGCGCGAGCAAGGCTACGGAGAAGACAACGAAGAGCAAGAAGAAGGGCTGCGTTGTATTGCCGTGCCAGTATTCGATCGCTTTGGTGTGGTGATTGCGGGCCTCAGTATTTCTTTCCCAACGATTCGTTTTTCAGAAGAAAACAAACACGAATATGTCGCTACGCTGCACACCGCAGCCAGAAATATTTCTGAGCAAATGGGCTACCACGATTACCCTTTCTGATATTCCCTATCAATGCCAGAGCCTGTCCTTGCTGACAGGCTTTTTTATGGCGAGCCATTCCTGGCTGTCACCCTGCGCGCCGTCGCAAGCGACGTTGAAAAACGTTCCCCACGTTTTTTTATTTTTGTACCAACACGATAGCGATGCGCATCAACATGATGTGGATAACGGATAGGGTTGGGTATCGAACTTGGCTATGCCACGGTGGTAAGATAGCCAACAGGTACCTGTCATAAGTGGTTATAAGTGGAGTCGTTGTGAACATATTAGAAGTGGTTTTTGTCTTGTTGATTGTGCTGCTGGCCGCGCTGGTCTGGTTTTTTGTTAATCGGGCGAGTGTCAGAGCGAATGAGCAAGTGAAATTGCTGCAGGAAATCGTAGAGCAGCAACGCCAGCAGTTAGCGTTATTGAAAAAATTGCTGCCCCAGAATGCAGAGAAAAGTGAGCCTGAGGCGCTTGCCGCTGAGCGCGATCGTGATGATGTGGAGTTAACGTTTAAAAGTGTCATCCCTGAACGTTAATGGCTCAATCACTGTGTAACGCGTAAAACACCTATCCCTTTGCCTGCTTACATCATCCTTCATGCTGATGGCGTAAGCAGGCATTGTTATAAAATGAAGAAGGCTTTACAGGAAGCACAAAAACAACATGGCAAATGCTCAAAACAACATAGCAAACGATCAACAGGAATTGGTTCTAAAACGAGGGTTAAAGAATCGACATATTCAACTGATTGCGCTGGGTGGCGCGATTGGTACCGGATTGTTTTTAGGGATATCGCAGACTATCCAAATGGCAGGTCCGTCCGTTTTATTGGGCTATGCGATTGCCGGAATGATTGCGTTTCTGATTATGCGGCAGTTGGGTGAGATGGTGGTGGAGGAGCCGGTAGCGGGTTCGTTTAGCCATTTTGCCTATAAGTACTGGGGCGATTTTGCGGGCTTTCTGGCTGGCTGGAACTACTGGGCGATGTTTATTCTGGTAGGGATGGCTGAACTAACGGCCGTGGGAATTTATATTCAATACTGGTGGCCTGAAACGCCAACCTGGCTGTCCGCCGCGATATTCTTTGTGCTGATCAACCTTATCAATCTGGTTAATGTGCGGATGTTTGGGGAAACGGAATTCTGGTTTGCCCTGATCAAAGTGCTTGCCATCGTAGGGATGATTGTCTTCGGCAGTTGGTTGCTGTTGAGTGGCAATGGCGGCGAAACGGCAACGGTGCGTAATTTATGGATCCATGGCGGATTCATGCCAAATGGCGCAAGCGGATTGATCATGGCGATGGCGGTGATCATGTTTTCATTCGGCGGTTTGGAATTGGTGGGTATTACCGCTGCCGAAGCGGCCGATCCGAAGCGTTCTATTCCTCAGGCGACCAATCAGGTGGTTTATCGCATCCTGATTTTCTATATCGGTGCGCTGTCTATTTTGTTATCGCTTTATCCGTGGGGAAAGGTTGTCGATGGCGGGAGTCCGTTTGTCCTGATTTTCCATGCGCTGAATAGCAACATGGTGGCAAACATACTTAATATCGTGGTGCTAACGGCGGCGTTATCGGTTTATAACAGCGGCGTGTACTGCAATAGCCGGATGCTTTACGGTTTGGCAAAACAGGGAAATGCGCCGAAATCTCTCGCGAAGGTCAACGCGCGTGGTGTCCCTGTTCGTTCTATCGTGCTGTCAGCATTAGCAACATCGTTCGGCGTGGCGATCAACTATCTGATGCCAGGCAAAGCCTTTGAACTGTTGATGGCGCTGGTGGTGTCGACGCTGGTGATTAACTGGATCATGATCTGCTTTGCGCACCTGCGTTTTCGTCAGGCGATGATAGAGAAGGGCATTGTTCCTGCATTTAAAGCCTTCTGGTATCCGTGGGGTAACTACCTGTGTCTGGCGTTTCTGGCGGGGATTCTGGTGATTATGCTGCTGTCTCCGGGGATTCGCATTTCGGTCATCTTAATTCCGTTCTGGATTGCCGTTATTTGGCTTGGTTTCCGATTCTCCCGCAAAAATAATGCAGCGATGAAGCCGGTGCAGACACAGTAATTCCCCGTAGCCTGTTCATCACGATGCAAAGATGAACAGGCCACTATCCGGCTTTAACACACCACTTATAAGGTGTATTATTGCCCCGACGTTATCCATGTCACGCTAATGCGCACCTTTAGTGTTCGCATCATGTGTATATATTTCACAGAGTAAAGAGAAATAGCATGGTTAACACTTTTGATTTTCAATTGATATACGATTTTTTGCATGTGAGCTTTCGTGTGGCTCACCACTGTAAATAAGGGAATTATAATGCCAGTTATCACCCTTCCTGATGGAAGTCAGCGTCATTACGACCACGCCGTTTCTCCCCTCGATGTTGCACTTGATATTGGTCCCGGTCTGGCAAAAGCCTGTATCGCAGGACGTGTCAATGGCGAGCTGGTTGATGCCAGCGATAAGATCGATACCGATGCGCAGTTAGCCATCATCACTGCTAAAGATGAAGCCGGTCTGGAAATTATTCGCCACTCCTGTGCGCACCTATTGGGCCATGCAATTAAGCAGTTGTGGCCAGATACCAAAATGGCGATTGGTCCTGTTATCGATAACGGTTTTTACTATGACGTTGATATCGACCGTACCCTGACTCAGGAAGACATTGAGCTGCTCGAAAAGCGTATGCACGAGCTTGCTGACACCGACTATGATGTCATTAAGAAAAAAGTCAGTTGGCAAGAAGCGCGCGATGCGTTCGCTGCACGCGGTGAGACCTACAAAATGGCGATTCTGGATGAGAACATCAGTCGTGATGATCGTCCGGGTCTGTATCACCATGAAGAATACATCGATATGTGCCGTGGTCCGCACGTACCGAATATGCGTTTCTGCCACCATTTCAAATTGCAGAAAACGTCTGGCGCTTACTGGCGTGGCGACAGCAAAAACAAAATGCTGCAACGCATTTACGGCACTGCATGGGCAGATAAAAAGCAACTGGCTTCTTACCTGCAACGTCTTGAAGAAGCGTCTAAGCGCGACCACCGCAAGATCGGCAAACAGCTTGATCTGTACCATATGCAGGAAGAAGCGCCAGGTATGGTGTTCTGGCACAACGACGGCTGGACGATCTTCCGCGAGCTGGAAGCGTTTGTACGCATGAAGCTGAAGTCTTACCAGTATCAGGAAGTAAAAGGTCCATTCATGATGGACCGCGTGATGTGGGAAAAAACCGGTCACTGGGAAAACTATAAAGAAGCGATGTTCACGACGTCATCAGAAAACCGTGAATACTGCATCAAGCCAATGAACTGCCCAGGCCACGTACAGATTTTCAATCAGGGATTGAAATCATACCGCGATTTACCGCTGCGTATGGCCGAGTTCGGTAGTTGTCACCGTAATGAACCGTCAGGCTCTCTGCATGGCTTAATGCGCGTGCGTGGCTTCACTCAGGACGATGCGCACATCTTCTGTACGGAAGAGCAGGTTCGTGATGAAGTGAACAGTTGCATCAAGATGGTGTATGACATGTACAGCACCTTCGGTTTTGAAAAAATCGTGGTGAAACTGTCTACGCGTCCTGAAAAACGTATTGGTAGCGATGAGATGTGGGATCGCGCTGAAGCCGATTTGGCGGCCGCGTTGACTGAAAATAACATCGAATTCGCCTATCAGCCGGGTGAAGGGGCGTTCTACGGCCCAAAAATTGAATTTACCCTGCATGACTGTTTGGATCGTGCGTGGCAGTGTGGTACGGTGCAACTCGACTTTTCATTACCGGGCCGTCTGAACGCGTCTTATGTTGGCGAAAGCAACGAGCGTCAGGTTCCAGTTATGATTCACCGGGCTATTTTGGGATCAATGGAGCGTTTCATCGGTATTCTGACCGAAGAATTCGCCGGTTTCTTCCCGACCTGGTTAGCCCCAGTTCAAGCGGTGATAATAAATATCACTGATAGCCAGTCTGATTATGTCAACGAATTGACCCGAAAACTGCAAGAAGCGGGCATTCGTGTAAAAGCAGACTTGAGAAATGAGAAGATAGGCTTTAAAATCCGCGAACACACTTTACGACGTGTTCCCTATATGCTGGTTTGTGGCGACAAAGAGGTCGAGGCAGGAAAAGTTGCTGTCCGTACTCGTCGTGGTAAAGACCTGGGGAGCCTTGACGTCAGTGAAGTCATCAGTAAGCTGCAACAAGAGATTCGCAGCCGTAGTCTTCATCAATTGGAGGTATAAGTATTAAAGGCGGAAAACGAGTTCAACCGGCGCGTCCTAATCGCATCAACAGAGAGATTCGCGCACACGAGGTACGCCTATCAGGCGTCGAAGGCGAACAGCTGGGCATCGTAAGTCTAAATGAAGCATTAGAAAAAGCCGAAGAAGCAGGTGTTGATTTAGTCGAAATCAGTCCGAACGCCGAGCCGCCGGTTTGCCGAATTATGGATTACGGCAAGTTCCTTTATGAGAAGAGTAAGGCCACAAAGGAACAGAAGAAAAAACAAAAAGTTATTCAGGTCAAGGAAATCAAATTCCGACCTGGTACCGATGATGGCGACTATCAGGTCAAACTACGCAACCTGATTCGCTTTCTTGAAGATGGTGACAAAGCTAAAATCACACTGCGTTTCCGCGGTCGTGAAATGGCGCACCAACAGATTGGTATGGAAGTGCTTAACCGCGTTCGTGACGATCTGAGTGAACTGGCAGTTGTCGAATCCTTCCCATCGAAGATCGAAGGCCGCCAGATGATCATGGTGCTAGCGCCGAAGAAGAAACAGTAAGGCATTCAAGTAGCAAGGCCGTACAACCTCTGTGTTGTACAGCGTTGTTCGCCTTATCTGATTCGTTTTATTAACAATGCGAAGTGGAAATAACAATGCCAAAGATCAAAACAGTACGTGGCGCCGCTAAACGCTTTAAAAAAACCGCAAGCGGTGGTTTTAAGCGTAAGCATGCTAACCTGCGTCATATTCTGACCAAAAAGTCAACTAAGCGTAAACGTCACCTGCGTCCAAAAGGTCTGGTCTCCAAAGGGGATCTGGGTCTTGTTATCGCATGTCTGCCGTACGCATAAGTAACCTTTTTTTAATTCAGAATAAGACTTTAGGAGAGAGCATATGGCTCGCGTAAAACGTGGTGTAGTTGCCCGTGCACGTCACAAGAAAATATTGAAACAAGCGAAAGGTTACTACGGTGCCCGTTCGCGTGTTTATCGTGTTGCCTTCCAGGCAGTAATCAAAGCTGGCCAATACGCTTACCGCGACCGTCGTCAACGTAAACGTCAATTCCGCCAGCTGTGGATTGCACGTATCAATGCGGCAGCTCGTCAAAACGGCTTATCTTACAGTAAATTCATCAACGGCCTGAAAAAAGCTTCTGTTGAAATTGACCGTAAGATTCTGGCTGATATCGCAGTATTCGATAAGTTAGCGTTCAGCGCGCTGGTCGAAAAAGCGAAAGCAGCACTGGCGTAAGTCAGTTGAGAGAGGGAGCTTTGGCTCCCTCTTTTCGTCGAGCGCTACAGGTTTATTTTTCTTATTTACAAGACAAAGGTAACGCAAGTATGAACGCTGCTATTTTCCGTTTCTTTTTTTACTTTAGCGCCTGAATTCAGGGGGCTTTGCGCGTAAGAAAAGAAACGAAAAGTAGCGCTTAAGCCTCCCCATAGGGAGGCTTTTTTGTTTACAATAATCGGTTTTTACTCTTGTTTTTAGTAACATTTATCGTTTTGAGTAAAACGACATTCTTCAATCATGACCGTTGGCCACATAGGCAGAAAAAGAGGAACACAATGCCACATCTCGCAGAGCTGGTTGCCAAAGCCAGAACAGCTATAGAAGAGGCTCAGGATGTTGCCGCACTGGAAAATGTGCGTGTCGAATATCTGGGCAAAAAAGGTCACTTAACCCTTCAGATGACCTCGCTGCGCGAGTTGCCGGCTGAAGAGCGCCCTGCGGCTGGTGCTGTCATTAACCAGGCTAAGCAAGACGTTCAGGACGCGCTGAATGCCCGTAAGCACATGCTGGAATCCGCTGAGTTAAATGCACGTCTGGCGCAAGAAACCATCGATGTCTCCCTGCCGGGCCGCACCATTGAAAATGGTGGCTTGCATCCGGTGACGCGTACCATCGATCGTATCGAAACCTTCTTCGGTGAGCTGGGTTTTTCCGTGGTAACTGGGCCAGAAATCGAAGATGACTATCACAACTTTGATGCGCTGAATATTCCAGGGCATCACCCTGCGCGTGCTGACCACGACACGTTCTGGTTTGATGCTACACGCCTGCTGCGTACACAGACGTCTGGCGTTCAGATTCGTACCATGGAAAAGCAGCAACCGCCTATCCGTATCATCGCGCCGGGCCGTGTTTATCGTAACGATTACGATCAGACCCACACGCCGATGTTCCATCAGATGGAAGGGTTGATCGTCGATAAAGACATCAGCTTCACCAACCTGAAAGGCACGTTGCATGATTTCCTGCGTAATTTCTTTGAGGAAGATTTGCAGGTTCGCTTCCGTCCGTCTTATTTCCCGTTTACCGAACCGTCTGCTGAAGTGGATGTGATGGGGAAAAACGGCAAATGGCTGGAAGTCTTGGGCTGCGGTATGGTGCACCCGAATGTCCTGCGTAATGTCGGTATCGACCCTGAAGTGTATTCCGGCTTCGCGTTCGGTATGGGCATGGAGCGTCTGACGATGCTGCGCTATGGCGTGACCGATCTGCGTGCATTCTTCGAAAACGATCTGCGTTTCCTCAAACAGTTTAAGTAAGGCGGGTATACATCATGAAATTCAGTGAACTCTGGTTACGCGAGTGGGTAAACCCAGCGGTTGACAGTGAAACGCTATCTGAACAGATCACGATGGCAGGGCTGGAAGTGGATGGCGTTGAGCCTGTTGCTGGCGCATTCCACGGAGTGGTTGTCGGTGAAGTGGTTGAATGTGGGCAGCACCCGAACGCAGACAAACTGCGTGTGACGAAAGTCAATGTCGGCGGCGAGCGCCTGCTGGACATCGTCTGTGGCGCGCCGAACTGCCGTCAGGGCCTGAAAGTGGCGGTGGCGACGGTCGGTGCCGTATTGCCGGGCGATTTCAAAATTAAAGCCGCAAAGCTGCGTGGTGAACCGTCTGAAGGCATGCTGTGCTCATTTTCCGAGTTAGGTATTTCCGAGGATCACGATGGCATCATTGAACTGCCAGCAGACGCGCCGATTGGCACGGATATTCGTGAGTATCTGAAGCTGGATGACAACGCGATTGAAATCAGCGTGACGCCGAACCGTGCAGATTGTCTTGGCATCATCGGCGTGGCGCGTGATGTCGCTGTATTGAATCAACTGGCGTTGAATGAACCGACTATTGAGCCCGTTGCTGCGACGATTCAGGATACCTTCCCGATTCAGGTCGATGCGCCACAGGCATGCCCGCGTTACTTAGGCCGTGTGGTGAAAGGCATCAACGTTAAGGCGGCAACGCCACTGTGGATGCGCGAAAAGCTGCGCCGTTGCGGTATTCGTTCTATCGATCCGGTTGTTGATGTGACGAACTACGTTCTGCTGGAACTAGGCCAACCAATGCACGCGTTCGATCTTGATCGCCTCAACGGCGGTATTATCGTGCGTATGGCGACAGAAGGAGAAACGTTGACGCTGCTGGATGGTAACGAAGCGAAGCTGAACGCGGATACGCTGGTTATCGCTGACCAGCAGAATGCGCTGGCGATGGGCGGTATCTTTGGCGGCGAGCATTCTGGCGTCAATGAAGAGACACAAAACGTTCTGCTGGAATGCGCTTACTTCAACCCGCTGTCGATTACCGGACGCGCACGTCGTCACGGTTTGCACACCGATGCGTCTCACCGCTACGAGCGTGGCGTCGATCCGGCGTTACAGCACAAAGCCATTGAGCGCGCGACTCGTCTACTGATCGATATCTGCGGTGGTGAAGCAGGTCCGGTCGTTGATGTGACTAGCGAGGCAGATTTGCCAACTCGCGCAACGATTACGCTGCGCCGTGAGAAATTGGATCGCCTGATTGGCCATGTGATTGCCGATGAGCAGGTGAGCGATATTCTGCAGCGTCTGGGCTGTAACGTCGCGAAAACCGATGCAGGTTGGCAGGCGACGGCACCGAGCTGGCGCTTCGACATGGAAATTGAAGAAGATTTGGTTGAAGAAGTCGCGCGTATTTACGGCTACAACAACATTCCGAATATACCGACTCAGGCTCCGTTGATTATGACCTCGCATCGCGAAGCGTCACTGTCATTGAAGCGTGTGAAGACATTATTAGTCGATCACGGCTACCAGGAAGCAATTACTTACAGTTTTGTTGACCCGAAAATTCAGGGATTAATCCACCCTAATGAAGCGTCGCTGAGCCTGCCGAGCCCAATTTCCGCAGAGATGTCGGTGATGCGTTTATCGCTGTGGAGCGGCTTGCTGAGCGCGGCAGTGTATAACCAAAACCGTCAACAAAGCCGCCTGCGCCTGTTTGAAAGCGGTCTCCGTTTTGTACCGGACACCAGTGCTGACCTGGGAATTCGTCAGGATTTGATGCTGGCGGGTGTGATTACTGGCACGCGTTATGAAGAACATTGGGATCTGGCGCGTCAGGCCGTTGACTTCTATGATTTAAAAGGCGATTTGGAAGCGGTACTGGCATTGACGGGCAAGTTGTCTGAGATTGAGTTCAAGGCCGAAAACAATCCGGCATTGCATCCAGGACAAAGTGCTGCTATTTATCTGTGCGGAGAACGCATTGGATTTATTGGCGTTATTCACCCAGAACTGGAGCGCAAGTTGGATCTTAACGGGCGCACCGTGGTGTTCGAATTATTGTGGGATAAGGTCGCAGACCGCGTATTGCCTGAGGCGAACGAGGTTTCCCGCTTCCCGGCGAACCGTCGCGATATCGCCGTTGTGGTCGCTGAAAATGTCCCTGCGGGCGATATTTTGGCCGAGTGTAAGAAAGTTGGCGCAAATCAGTTAGTTGGCGTAAACTTATTCGATGTGTACCGAGGGAAGGGCGTAGCGGAAGGTTATAAGAGTCTGGCTATCAGTCTGACCCTGCAAGATACCACGCGTACACTGGCAGAAGAGGAAATTGCCGCTACCGTTGCAGAATGCGTAGCAGCATTAAAACAGCGATTCCAAGCATCCTTGAGGGATTGAACCTATGGCGCTTACTAAAGCTGAAATGTCAGAATACCTGTTTGAGAAGCTCGGGCTGAGCAAACGGGATGCCAAAGAGCTAGTCGAGCTGTTTTTTGAAGAAGTTCGTCGCGCTTTGGAAAATGGCGAGCAGGTCAAGTTGTCAGGTTTTGGCAATTTTGATTTGCGAGACAAGAACCAACGTCCGGGACGTAACCCAAAAACTGGCGAAGATATTCCGATTACGGCGCGCCGTGTGGTCACGTTCCGTCCGGGGCAAAAGCTAAAAAGCAGGGTAGAGAACGCCTCTCCCAAAGAGTAACAGAGTCACCCAAAAAGGCCGCGCAAGCGGCCTTTTCCTATCTTATTCGCCTCATTTTTCCTATTTCAACGTCGATTCGGTATCTGCCGGCGCTGTATGCTGCGAGGCTAAACGCGTTGCTCGTCCATTTGGCGTTTTTGGCGCTGTCTCTTTTTTCGGATAGTCCGGCACTGGCCGATGATCGTCAATTAAATGGCGTATTGCCAGAATCGGGTGGCGCAATAACATCCGCGGCCCCGACCAGCGCATAATCGCTTTGATCGCCTCACGTCGGGCGGGTTGATAGCAGTGAATGGGGCAATGCTTACACGCGGGTTTATCTTCACCGAATTGACAGCGTTCCAGACGCTTGATGGCGTAGTTGAATAAGTCTTTATGCTGCGCGTTATCGCCGGTTTCAGGATGATGCTTTTCATACAGCTCGATCATCAATCCGACGGTACGGATCTCCCGCTGTCGGTATTTTCCCAGGGATTTTCTCGCCATGTGCGTCATGTCCTGATGAAATTATAATTGATGTATTTTAAATGCAATTTATTGTAAGGGGAACCACTGAAGTCACATCTATGTAGGAAAGCAGAGGGAAAAAGGTGAGGAGAACCTCGCCGAGGAAGGTAGTAATCAGGTCTGACCGAACCAACCTGTCAGCTCGGGGACGAGCGTGTCGCATACCAGCAAAGCAGTGAACCTGCCGTGACCATTGCGACGCCTTGCCAGAATGAAATGGCGGGCGTGATGTTGAGCCAGAGCGCGGCCAATAGTGTGGAAAGCACAGGCGTGAAATAAGAGGCAGTTGCCAGCAACGTCAGGTTGCCATGCTGAATCCCAGCATTCCAGGCGGAATAGGCCAGCGCGGTTGAGGCGCCCATAAAGAGCAGTTGCAGCGATCTCGGCAAAGTTAATGAAATTGCACCTTCGGCACTGAAGGAATACTGAATCCATAGCACGAGTGCGGCGATGAAAAAGAACAGCGAGACGCCACTTTTTCCCTGCCCGTAACGTTTAGTGATATTGCAGTAGAGCGCCCAGGTCAAGGCTGCAGAAAACGCCAGACTGTAGGCCAGCGGGTTAGCAAGAACATTGTTCCACAGCAGTTCTGGTGTCCAGTCGCTTTCTCTTTTCATAATCCACACGATGCCACCCAGTGATAGCGCGAGGCCAGGCCAGAGTAGAGAATGACTTTTCTGCTGATTGATAAAAAGAGAAAAAAGAATGGTCAGGCTGGGCCACAAATAGTTAATCATCCCGATTTCCATCGCCTGCATGCGGCTATCTGCTAGCCCGATGGACAGCGACAGAAATATCTCGTAGCAGACAAACAGCGCACCGCCTGCGAACAAATAGATTCTTGGCAGCGTTTTAATGCGGGGAAGACCATAAAAGGCCAGTAGACATAACGTGCTGGTGGAGTAAATCATCGCTGCACCACCGATGGGGCCGAGCGCTTCGGTCAGGCTGCGAATAAGCCCAACGGATGTACTCCATAAAACGATCGCCAGTAGGCCCGTGAGCGTGGCGCGCTGTGGCGTCATATTCATACCTGATTATGAAATCTGTACAGAAAAAATCAAAAAATAAACCGGACGCCGTTATCCGCGCCCGGTAGTGGTCATCGCGATGGTTTACCGCCAGAAGTCATCAAAAACGGTAATCGGCGGACGACGCTTGTGTTCGGTTTTGCGATACCAGTTTTCGATAATGGCTGCATCGTTAGCGTCGATCTGCTTGCCTTCCAGATAGTCGTCGATATTTTCATAGGTCACACCCAGCGCGACTTCATCGGGGAGGGAGGGACGGTCTTCTTCCAGATCGGCGGTCGGTGCTTTGGTATAAAGATGTGAAGGGCAGCCGAGTTCGTGCAGCAGCGCTTTACCCTGACGCTTGTTCAACCGGAAAATCGGGTTGATATCGGTACCGCCATCACCGTATTTGGTGAAAAAGCCGGTTACCGCCTCTGCTGCATGATCGGTGCCGACGACGAGCCCAGCATTCATGCCCGCGATGCTGTACTGCGCTTTCATGCGTTCTCTTGCTTTTTCATTGCCTTTTACAAAATCGGAAAGCTCCACGCCAATGGCGCGCAAGGTGGCTTCACTGGCCTCAATGGCGGGCTTGATGTTGACGGTTAATACGCGGTCTGGTTGGATAAAAGCGATGGCATCCTGACAGTCGGCTTCATCTGCCTGCACGCCGTAAGGCAGCCGAACGGCGATGAACTGATAGCGAGAATTTCCGGTCTCATTGCGTAATTCCGTGATAGCCGTCTGACATAGTTTGCCGGTCAGCGTAGAGTCCTGACCACCGCTGATGCCCAAAACTAACGACGTAACGAACGGGTGAGTATTCAGATAATTCTTTAAAAAATCAACGCTAACACGGATTTCCTGTGCTGGATCGATACTGCTTTTCACTCCCAACGCAGTGATAATGTCGTTTTGTAATGACATGCCATCCTCTCCTGAACTTATTGATACTGCAAAAGAATTATTACGATACCCTGAGTGTAAAACGAATCGGCGTGAAGAAAAAGAACAAGCTGTCAGGTAGTCATTTTCCCTATAGATAACCCGTTTTCGACTATCGGCCAATAGGTTACATCCCTGCGTTATGATTTGAAAAAGGGGGCGCCGCCAACTAGCCTTAGGGTGACCCATTAATAATGAGGTGATGAAATGAAGAATAACAGATTACTGGTATGTATTGCGGCAGCAGGTGCTGTCATGCTCGCGGGATGTTCGGCTTATAACAAGGCAGAAAGCTATGTCAATGAACCTGTGGTGAAAGATGTAAAAGTGGGAATGACGAAGCAGCAGGTTCATCAGCTCGCTGGTAGCGGAGTGGAAAAACGTCTGGTGAATGCCAAAGGCACTTGTAGCGATTACCTGCTGAAAAACCGCGATGGCACCGCGCAGAATTATTTCGTGAGCTACAACGACACGGGTTATGTTCTCAATAAAGGTTTTCAGAGCTGCCAAGCTTATGACACCAATCCACAGCGCTAAGTAACGTAATTAGACGAAATCGTTATCACTAAAGCGTCATAAAAAAACGTAGGGAACGTTTTTCAATGTTGCGTAGCAACGGCCCGTAGGGTGACGGACAAGGATGTCCGTTATAAAAAAACGCCGACAGCATCACCCGTCGGCGTTTTCTTTTGTCCAGCAAGCGTGGCTTAGCGGTGCGTCAACTCAGCGTCATCCTGCGCGTTGAAAACCGTTTTGTCCGTCTGCTTCATTAACTGGCTGGTGACGGTACCGGCCGTCATGGAGCCGCTGACGTTAAGCGCGGTACGGCCCATATCGATAAGCGGCTCAATGGAGATGAGCAGCGCGACCAGCGTTACCGGCAGCCCCATCGCAGGCAGAACGATTAATGCGGCAAAGGTGGCACCGCCGCCCACACCGGCTACGCCAGCAGAACTGATGGTGACGATACCGACCAGCGTCGCGATCCAAACAGGATCCAGCGGGTTGATGCCGACCGTTGGCGCGACCATCACGGCCAGCATCGCTGGATAAAGCCCTGCACAGCCATTCTGCCCGATTGTCGTGCCGAAAGACGCCGCAAAGCTGGCGATAGATTGCGGTACACCAATGCGGCGCGTTTGCGCCTCAATGCTAAGTGGAATTGTCGCTGCGCTGGAACGACTGGTAAACGCGAACGTCAGTACCGGCCAGACTTTGCGATAAAAACGAGCTGGATTGATGCCTGTGAACGACAGAATCAGCGCATGGACGCCGAACATAATCGCCAGACCCAGATAGGACGCGACAACGAAGCTGCCCAGCTTGAGGATGTCTTGCAGGTTAGAGCTGGCGACCATTTTGGTCATCAGCGCCATGACGCCATACGGGGTCAACTTCATCACCAGACGAACGAGCTTCATCACCCAGGATTGCAGTGTGTCAATGGCGGTTAAAACGCGTTCGCCTTTGACTGCGTCATCTTTCAGCAACTGCAACGCCGCAACGCCAAGGAATGCGGCGAAGACGACGACGCTGATGATAGACGTCGGGTTCGCGCCGGTCAGCTCAGCAAATGGGTTTTTAGGAATGAATGACAGGATAAGCTGAGGCACGTTAAGGTCAGCAACTTTACCCGCATAGTTATTTTCAATTGCCGTTAATCGCGCGGTTTCTTGCGCACCTTGCACCAGTCCGGTTGCCGTCAGGCCAAACAGGTTAGTCACAAAAACACCGACCAACGCGGAAATCAGCGTGGTGATCAATAGGGTGGAAAGCGTCAACACGCTGATTTTGCCTAATGACGAGGCATTATGCAGCTTGGCAACGGAATTGAGGATGGAAATAAAGACCAGCGGCATGACGATCATCTGTAACAGCTGCACATAGCCATTACCTACGATGTTAAACCATGAGATGGATTGCTTAACAACTGGGTTGTCGCCACCATAAATCAGATGCAGTGCCAGACCAAATAGCACCCCGACAACCAGCCCCAGCAACACTTTTTTTGCCAGACTCCAGGATGGGTTACGGTTGGCGTAACCTAATCCGAGCAGTAATGCGACAAATAGCAGAATATTTATGAGTAGCGGAAAATTCATCCGGCTTTGCTCCCTATCAGTGAGTCGCGTCACGCTGCCTACGATCTCGCGTGATAATGCAGATCGGCGGAGGTAGCGTGATTTTTTGCGATGAAAAATAACAAACGCGCACAGGATAGCAGGTCTTTTGCCATCATGTTACAGGGATATGTCTGACGGTAAGTAACGCTGTTACTTCACGTATTGAAAGAGGTAGGCTTGCGCGGACTGTAAAAAACGAAACGACTGCTCATAGGTGCAGCAATCCAGATTCTTTTGTGGCTGATACAGCGAAAAACCGATACAGGCAAGACACAGAAAGCGTTCCAATTGATTGCCTTTTTGGCTGTTTAAAATCGGCAAGCGGAAACGCCAGCGACAGGGCCAGAGCAGAGGAACGCCAGAGGGCGTTAGCATATCCGCGAGAATGTGACTCAGATAACCGACGATCATGGCATGGTAGGCATCGGTCGGAATCAGCCAGTCTGGCGGCAGGCGCGTCTGAATAAAGAAAATACCGGTGGCGATGGCAAGGAGGCTGTGCGTAAACCCACGATGACCAAAGAGGCGGGCAATGGGCGAAGAAAGCCATTTCAGGCGCTGCCCGAGGACGGATTTAGGGTGATCAATATCGGGCAGCAGCGCGGTAAGGAGCGCACCGGGAATAATGTGCCACCAGTCTCCAGTAGCCAGTGCTGGCGATAGCTCAACCTTCTTAGCCAGAATCGCGCAGGCAACAGAAAACAGCAGGTGTCCTTCCGCAGTCATGAAACTTCTCAAATAAAACTGTTATTTTATACAGTATAAGAGATTATCCCTGTCTGCGGAAGTAGTGACGGCGTAACGATTTATTTCGACGGTTCGTTACTTACCGGTAAAACACGCAGCCAATTGTCCAGCAACTGAGGCCAGGCAGCCGCTGGAAGCCCTTTGGTACCGCGCAGGCCGAAACCGTGTTTCCCTTTTTCAAACAGATGCATTTCGACGGGAATCTGTTTTTCCCGCAGCGCGCTGAACATCACCAGGCTGTTATCAACCGACACTGATGGATCGTCAACGGCATGCACCAAAAACGTTGGGGGCGTCTGAGCGGTAACCTGCTTCTCCGGAGAATAACGCAGCACCTGCGCTTCCGTCGGCTGCTCGCCGATTAACTGTTTGCGCGAACCTGCATGCGCAATGTTCGCCTGCATTGAAATAACGGGGTACATCAGCACCATGAAATCAGGGCGTGCGCTTACGCTATCAATGGCATCCGTCGCTGGGTAAATAGACTGGGCGAATCGGGTTCCCAGGCTGGCAGCGACATGACCACCAGCGGAGAATCCCATAATGCCGATACGCTGTGGGTTAATGTGCCATTTCTCGGCATTGGCTCTCAAGGTTCTGATTGCACGCTGGGCATCGGCTAACGGGGCGTCAGCACCTTCTTTATGGCCTTCACCGGGCATGCGATAGGTCATCACGAAAAGGGTATAGCCCTGTTGATTAAAGAACGGTGCCAGATCGCTACCTTCCTTATCCAACACGACGCGCTGATAAGAACCGCCGGGCGTGATGAGTAACGCCATGCCATTGGGTTTCTCTGCTGGGTAAACGGTAATTTCGGGGCTGCGAATGCCGGTTGCTGCCCGATCGGGAAGAGAGGGATCTTTGCTGCGCTCTACCACTTGCGGCTGTACCATTGAAGAAGAGGCACCTGGCGCTTCACCGTGTGGCCAGACAGGAAAAATAGGTTGGGCGTAACTTAATCCATTTACCGACATCATAATGGCTCCGACAAGCAGAGAACGAACAATCATGATAGATCACCTGACAAAGGGAAGGAGGGGGAAATCGTTGGGCGATGGTAAAAAATAGGGTAGCCATCACATCGGAGAAAAAATGACCACCCTGAACCGCAAACTTTAATAAAGAAATAACATTCATACACGAAGAGGGTAAATCAGACACAGCAATTTCAACAGCTAAAACGTATGTAACTAAATTACATATAACAACGCCACAGGTAACAACGAAACGTAACTAATTTAACTTACGACGGACATCATAATAAAGGGATGTTAATGATAAGATACCGTTGACTAATCAATTAACACTAACATCCCTTTTGCCAACTAATAACGCTTATTTAAACAATAAGGCGGTTATTAGAAGCTGTATTGCACACCAACACGGTAACGAGTTTGACGGTTGTCGTTAGAACCAGAGTCCGCAACGTTACCTACCGCCATATAAGGCTTCCAGTTTTTATCCCATTTATAAGCCAGTTTCACATCATGATCGATTTTCCAAGTTTCGAAGTCAGACTGGTATTGACCTGCCTTATTTGCTTTTTTATAGTCCAGTTCATACTCAACTTGGAAACTTTTCAGGAAGTTATAGCTAACCACTGCGGTTAAGTTATAGCCGTTTTCCTGGTTGTTTTTTGATGAATCTGCAAGATTACCGCTATTACGCTTGTAGTAAGGGCGATAACGTAAGGAAGTCGACAGGTCGTCAGTAATATTTACTTTACCGCGCAGATAAGGGCGATAGTTGTTGGAGTCAGAGTTTGATTCTAAAGAGAATCCTGGCTCTAAAGAGAAAGTCTTATTGAAGTTGTAAACATAGCTAGCAACTACTTCTGTACCGTTGCTGACGGTTTCATTATAAGGTTTGTTCGGCGTTTCATCTTTACCAGATTGTTTCCACTTTGCTTCCGCAGATAAACCGAAGCCATTAGCGAAACGGTGTGACATTACAAGACGATCTTTATGATCGGCTTTCGGGGTATCCATCATTTCATGACGATAATCGATAGTCATCGCCATTGCATTCACGCTAATTAATGAGGTAACTGCCAGAGCTAGTAATTTAACTTTCATTGTTATATTCCCTATTGGTTAGGATGGTTCTAATGCTTTATTTCGAAAGACGCGTTACTCTTTTTGGGACAAGTTCTATTTTATTTATTATTAAATTACGTTCTGTGATCGAGATCGTCTTGGGTAACAAAAAGTAAAATGGGGTTTCAAATTGTGAGGGAGATCGAATTGGATAGGGCGGTTGTTTTAATTTAAATGAAAAATCCCTGCCGTCAGTGCGGCAGGGATGAATAAGCGTCTAAAAGGTGTGCAGCATTACTTCATTGCACGTTTTAGAATACGATCTGATTGACGCTGGAAGTATTTCGCTGCGTCTTCCACCGATTTCTGACCGTAATCGATAGACTGGATGGTATCACCAAACAGAGAAACGATTTGTGGATCGTCGAAGTAAGGTGAAACGGCAACGTCATGTGGCAGCGACAGCGCCAGTTTCAACCCGGCAACGGCTGGTGCATCATCTTTGATCACGCCATCGGCAGTCAACTGAGCTACAGCGGCTTTACTCAACGGTACACCACGTTCCAGGCCCAGAGCCTGAGCACCTTCTTTGCTGTTCAGCAGGAAGTTGATCAACTGAGCAGACTCTTTAGGGTACTTAGTCGATTTACCGATAGACAGCATCTGTGCAGGTTTGAAGAACAAGCCGGCATCTTTCGCACCTGGCAGCATCGGATAGTTACCCAATTCCAGTTTTGCGGGTGGTTGCAGGTTGTCAGAGTACTTAGTAATAGTGGAGTTCCACATGTAAGTACCAGACCATTCACCCGTGATCCATGGCTTCATTTCATACATGTTGCTCTTACCGAAAGACGCATAGTATTTCGTATCAGGCATGACATGGCTGTCGATCAGTTTCTTATACATGCCAAAGAATTCAGCCCATTGTGCATCGGTATAGGCGAATTTCTGACCTTTTACATCAATCGCTGGAATGTTGTACTTCTGAACCATATAAGAATTTAGCAGAGCCAGAGAATCCTGGTGTTCCAATACGATAGGGTAGTATTGGTCGCCCAGTTTTTCTTTGAACACTTTACCAGCGTTCAGCAGCTCGTCCCACGTTTTCGGGTATTCCAGACCGGCTTTTTTCCAGCTTTCGGTGTTGAAATAGAACACGCGAGCCGTAACGGAAATAGGAATACCGTTCAGTTTCCCTTCGACTGTGGTGTTTTGCAGTTCTTTTGACTCAAACTGGGTCAGATCCAGAGAATCTTTAACCTTGTTCAGATCGTAAAAACCATCGCCGTTTTTAGAGAAAATCGGCAGCCAGTTCCAGTTGGTCTGCATCACATCTGGCTCGGTGTTACCGGCAATTTGTGTTGTCAGGCGAGACAGGTGACCATCCCATCCAGTGTATTCCGCTTTCACGGTGATGTTTGGATGCTGCTTATGGAACTCTTCAATCGCTTTAAGCGTCTGCTGGTGACGGCTGTTGCCGCCCCACCAAGACATTCTCAATTCAACATTATCAGCGGCTAAAGACGGCATTGCCACTAATGCCAGAGATGAAGCTATTAACGTGTGTAGGATCGCTTTTTTCATCGGTTACTACTCCTGTTAAAGAGAGATATTTTTTTCTGTTTTTGCATCAAAAATATGGCATTTTTCCATGTCGAACTGGAAATATACCGGACGATGCAGTCCTTTCTCGATAATCAGCCGACCTTCGTCATAAGGAATGCGGCTGGTTAATTCAAAGCCATCGACTTTAATGTACATAAAGAATTCGTGGCCCATGTTTTCTACGCGAACCAACTCACCTTGAGAATGGTTGCCTTCAAATGGCGTATCTGACACAGAAACATAGTCTGGGCGAACACCGAAGAAGACGTCTTGTCCGATATAGCTGCGGACTTTGTCTTGCTTCTCACTGTTTAACACCAGCGCGTTGTTACCCACCACAACGCCAACCTGACCGTCTTTGTCGACCAGTTTACATGGCTTGATGTTCATTTCTGGTGAGCCAATGAAACCAGCAACGAACATGTTGACAGGGAAGTGGTACAGGTTATCCGGCGTATCGACCTGCATGATGTGACCGAGTTTCATCACGCAGATACGGTCACCCATGGTCATGGCTTCAGTCTGATCGTGGGTAACATATACGCTTGTCGCCGCTTTGCCGCTTTTCTTCAACTGCTTATGCAGGTCAGAAATACGGATACGCATGGACGCACGCAGCTTGGCATCCAAGTTAGACAACGGTTCGTCAAACAGGAACACATCTGGTTTTTTAACGATGGCGCGGCCTACGGCCACACGCTGTGCCTGACCACCAGACAGTTGGCGCGGCAGACGATCCATCAGTTCTTCCAGTTCCAGAATTTTGGCCGCTTCGGCTACCTGCGCTTCGATTTGCTCTTTAGGCAGTTTGCTCAGCTTCAGACCAAACGCCAGATTCTCTTTTACCGTCATATGAGGGTAGAGGGCGTAGTTCTGGAACACCATGGCAATCCCACGCTCTTTCGGCGCCAGATTGTTAACAACGCGCTCACCGATACGTACTTCACCGCCGCTGATGGTTTCCAGACCCGCCAGCATACGCAGCGTAGTGGATTTCGCACAGCCAGATGGGCCGACGATAACCATGAATTCACCGTCTTTAATGGTCAGGTCGATGCCGTGAACCGCTTTGAAACCGTTGCTGTATACTTTTTCCAGCTTTTTGAAAATAACTTCAGCCATGATAAATCCTCTATTAACCTTTAATTCCGCTGCTGGTCACACCTTGTACGAAGTAACGCTGTGCCAGGAAGAAAACAATAATGGATGGCAGAATGGAGATGCTGGACATGGCCAGGATTTCATTCCACGGAGCGCCTTCAGTAACGTCGATAGACATTTTCAGCGCCAGCGCAATCGGATATTTATCCACGCTATAGACATAAATCAGCGGACCGATAAAGTCGTTCATTGACCACATGAACTGGAACAGCGCAACAGAGATGATGGCTGGTTTCAGAATCGGCACGACCACATACCACAGTACCTGGAAGGAGTTACAGCCATCAATCTGGGCGGCTTCTTCCATATCACGCGGTACACCACGCAGGAACTGGATCAGCATGAACACAAAGAACCCTTGTGTTGCAAACGCTACTGGCAAATACAGTGGCAGATAGCTGTTCAACATACCCATTTCACGGAACATGAGGTACTGCGGAATCAGCAACACGGTGCTTGGCAACAGCATGGTGGCAATCAGCGTAGCAAACCAGAAATTCTTCCACGGAATGTCAAAGCGAGCGAAGCCATAAGCCACAATCACCGAGGAAATGACGGTCAGAACCACTTTCGGAATCACGTACTGGAACGTGTTAATCATGTAGTGACCGAAATTGTATTCCGTACCGGTTTTCCAACCGTTAACGAAACCGTCCCAGGTGGCGTGAGCAGGCCACAGACCCAACGTGGTGAAAATCTCATGATTCGGCTTGAACGACGCCGAGAACATCCACGCCAGTGGATAAAGCATCAGTAAACCAACGAACAGCAATATCACGTAACGGATCGCGGCACTGAATTTTTCTTTACGCAGTGTGCGGCGTACTTCTGCAGCAGCAACTTCTTGTGCTGTAGTCAGGTTTGAATGCATGTCAGCCATTTTTTCCTCCTTTATCAGCGGAGTAGAACACCCAGTATTTCGACGACTTAAAGGAGATAGACGCAAATACCGCAACAACCAAGAACAGAACCCATGCCAATGCAGCACCGTAGCCCATATCAAAATACTTGAATGCTGTATCATAGATATAGAGCGAGAACAGGTAGGTGTAGTGCGTTGGACCACCGCCAGTGATGACGTAAGGTGCCGTAAACTCCTGGAATGCCTGGGTGGTCTGCATGATAAAGTTAAAGAAAATAACTGGCGTAATTAATGGTACCGTTACTTTCAGGAACATTTGCCATTTGGATGCACCGTCGATCATAGCCGCTTCATACTGAGATTGCGGAACGTTCTGCAATGCAGCCAGGAAGATAACCATGGCGGAACCGAACTGCCATACGCGCAACAGCGTTACCGACATCAGCGCTAGCGACGGTTCGCCCAGCCAGTTGATGGCGTCAAAGCCAAACACGCCGAGGAAGCTGTTCAACAAGCCATCAATGGCGAACAGCGCGCGCCACAGAACGGCAATGGCCACGCTGCTGCCTAGAATAGAAGGCACATAGTAAGCAGTACGGAAGAAACCGATACCACGTAATTTGAAATTAAGTACAAACGCAATTAACAGTGCGAAGATTAATTTCAATGGAATGGTCAGAAATACATAGGCAAAGGTGACACCCATGGATTTCCAAAAGAGATCATCCTCCAGGAACATACGGTGATAGTTTTCTAGCCCCGTAAATTCAGGTGGATTGATCAAGTCATACTCAGTAAAACTGAGGATAAATGACGAAACAAAGGGGAAAGCGGTAAAAATTATCAGCCCTATAATATAGGGGGAGATATAGGCTAACCCCAGCATTCTGTTTTCATTCATAATGCTTACCTATTGATTAATTGTGAACCATTAAAAAAAACATAAAATTAAGCTGTTAATAACTCTGGATAAATTAATTCCACGTCATAAACAATTCTATTTTCCCCGTTAACGTGAAAATCACCGTGAACATATCCACCTTGTGTCAGATACGGCGGGATATCGTTTAATTTGTTGCGACAAGCGGCAACGAAAGTCAGTAAAGCCAGCGGATAGGTATCATCCAGACGAACATAACGATGCTGTGCGGAGCGAACGAACAAACCACGATGGAAGTGTTGTTCAAACAGAACGCCAGCCAACTGCGCGGCGTAATGTGCCCAGGATTCTGATTGTTTGTGCTCGGCCAGCTCAATAACGGTCAACAAAAGTACTGGGCTGGCGATATGCTGAATGTCTTCTTTGTTCAGCCGCGTCAGCATGGTGTTAACCAGAGCGTACAGGTCCTCATCGCCACTCAGACGATAAGCACGAACCAGCGGTAATAAATAATCACCTTCTAATGCAAACGGTTTTAATTCCGTTCCCGCTTTGCCGTAATAGCCATCGCGTTTAAAACGGTAGCCTGTCATGTCCTGGCCGTTGTTCCA
Organism: Pectobacterium quasiaquaticum; assembly: GCF_014946775.2. Classification (NCBI taxonomy): domain Bacteria; kingdom Pseudomonadati; phylum Pseudomonadota; class Gammaproteobacteria; order Enterobacterales; family Pectobacteriaceae; genus Pectobacterium; species Pectobacterium quasiaquaticum. The sequence goes on from NZ_CP065177.1 coordinate 2,032,235, forward strand.
CATTGGGCGCAACGTGTTACTGGCCACATCGTAGGCGTATTGATAATAATTTTTTAGTCCAGAGATAACCCAGTCCAGCATTTCTGCATCAGGCTGTGTGCGGAGGATATCCAGCATTGCCAGTGGGTTATCAATCAGCAGTGGGCGCATATCACGGAACAGCACATTGGCTTCGCGAGCGATTTCACCGAACTCTGGGCCAAACTGGCGCTGAGCGCGATCGCCAAACCAGGACTGCGTCTGATTGTCGTCTTCCGGCACCGGTTGGCGCTGCTGTGGTGAACTGAACTGATACACGGGCATACCGGTTTCTGGATTGCGTGCCAGAACGTATTGGCGATAAAGATGCTTACCCCAAGCTGCGGCGTGGCTATCGCCCGTGTATTCTGCGTATTTGAAGGCGGCGTAAATCAGGTCTGTGCCAGCATTAACAAAAGTTAGCCCTTTCGTTAATGGCAGAACAGGCCACTGTGCCGGATCGACGACATCATGGCGTGCATGCAGGAAAACGTTTGGATCGCGTTTTTTGCTGTAATCACCATGACGACCCAGATCAAGTGAATCCCAGTCTTCAACGTGCGCGTTCCAGAAACCCTGAAAGAAATTCAGCGTCTTTTCTGCATTAACACGATGCAACAATGCGTAATAGGGAAGGTGGTGCTTTAATTCATGCACCTGAGCTTTGGATTCTGGCCCTTCGCCTGCCAGCGTATCCAAGTTAATAAAACGGTGACCGCCCCAGAAGAACAGGCCGCTATTATCATCAACGAAATGATCCAGAAAATATTCGCTTTGTGCGATAGCGTGCTGCTGGTAACGCTCATTACCCGTAACAACGCTCATGGCACACAGCGTTCTTAGCCAATTTTGCTGGCTGGCAAAATTAGAAATAGGTGCACTATGCCCATCTGGGAATTGCCACATCGCAGGTGCATAATTTTCCACATCAAAACCGTCAGCCAATAATAACGTCGGCTGACTTTGGCTGCGGCCTTTATCCTGAACGCAGGCAATGTGGCTATCGAGTGCTGCAACCCATTCGTCGAGCTGCGATTTCCTGCTGGTGTATAAGTTTTCAAAAATACTCATGGAGTACCTTCTTATGGAACCGTGTGAACAGTTCCTTATAAATAGAAACACTGTTTTGATTGATTATATTGCGCTATTAACCTTGCCGTCATGCACGCAATATCGAAAGTGTGATCAAAGTCGGAACGTTGTTTTGATTTTTTTTTAAGAAAGGATTTTGACAGGAGAAAGAATCATGAAAATCGAAATAACAACTTGAAAAACAAATAAAAAGCACAACCGGAATTGTGCTTTTTATCGTAGGTTGGCGAAATGCTGCTAAGAAAAATTTCCTTTAGCGAGCCAGCCAGCCACCATCAACGGCAATCGTATAACCATTGATGTAGTCAGATGCGCTGGATGCCAGGAAGACGGATGGGCCCATCAGATCCTGTGGCAAACCCCAACGGCCAGCTGGGATACGATCCAGAATTTCTTTGCTGCGTTCTTCATCGGCGCGCAGTTGCTGGGTATTGTTGGTCGCCATATATCCCGGTGCAATGGCGTTGACGTTGATACCGTGTTTTGCCCACTCGTTCGCCATCAGACGGGTTACGCCCATAACGGCGCTTTTTGATGCGGTATAAGAAGGTACACGGATACCACCTTGGAAGGACAGCATAGAAGCGATATTGATGATCTTACCGCCTTTACCTTGCTTGATGAACTGGCGAGCAACGGCCTGAGACATAAAGAAAACGCTCTTAATGTTCAGGTTCATTACGTCGTCCCAGTTTTTCTCGCTGAACTCGATCGCATCTTCACGACGGATGATACCGGCGTTGTTGACCAGAATGTCAACGTGACCAAATTCAGCAACGGCTTTCTCTACCAGTTCAGCATGACCAGAGACATTGCTCATGTCGGCGGTCAGGCTGAGGAAGCGGCGTCCCAGTGCGGTGACTTTTTCGATAGCAACCCATTCGTCGAGCTGCGATTTCCTGCTGGTGTATAAGTTTTCAAAAATACTCATGGAGTACCTTCTTATGGAACCGTGTGAACAGTTCCTTATAAATAGAAACACTGTTTTGATTGATTATATTGCGCTATTAACCTTGCCGTCATGCACGCAATATCGAAAGTGTGATCAAAGTCGGAACGTTGTTTTGATTTTTTTTTAAGAAAGGATTTTGACAGGAGAAAGAATCATGAAAATCGAAATAACAACTTGAAAAACAAATAAAAAGCACAACCGGAATTGTGCTTTTTATCGTAGGTTGGCGAAATGCTGCTAAGAAAAATTTCCTTTAGCGAGCCAGCCAGCCACCATCAACGGCAATCGTATAACCATTGATGTAGTCAGATGCGCTGGATGCCAGGAAGACGGATGGGCCCATCAGATCCTGTGGCAAACCCCAACGGCCAGCTGGGATACGATCCAGAATTTCTTTGCTGCGTTCTTCATCGGCGCGCAGTTGCTGGGTATTGTTGGTCGCCATATATCCCGGTGCAATGGCGTTGACGTTGATACCGTGTTTTGCCCACTCGTTCGCCATCAGACGGGTTACGCCCATAACGGCGCTTTTTGATGCGGTATAAGAAGGTACACGGATACCACCTTGGAAGGACAGCATAGAAGCGATATTGATGATCTTACCGCCTTTACCTTGCTTGATGAACTGGCGAGCAACGGCCTGAGACATAAAGAAAACGCTCTTAATGTTCAGGTTCATTACGTCGTCCCAGTTTTTCTCGCTGAACTCGATCGCATCTTCACGACGGATGATACCGGCGTTGTTGACCAGAATGTCAACGTGACCAAATTCAGCAACGGCTTTCTCTACCAGTTCAGCATGACCAGAGACATTGCTCATGTCGGCGGTCAGGCTGAGGAAGCGGCGTCCCAGTGCGGTGACTTTTTCGATAGTGTCTTTCGGTTCAACGATGTTGACGCCGACGATATCACAACCTGCTTGTGCCAGACCGATAGCCATGCCCTGACCCAAACCCGTATCACAACCCGTGATCAGAGCAACTTTACCTTGCAAATCAAAAGAATTTAAAATCATATCTGTAATCTCTCTATAAGCGACAAAATACTTAGTCGTTAGCTGTTACTGTAGGGAACACCGGTAATTCCGGTTGAAAGCGATTAACGTAACTCGCTAACCTTGACGTGACCCATGTCACCGAAAACGTGATTCTCGCCAACCATGCCCCAGATAAAGGTGTAGCGTCTGGTGCTAACACCGGAATGCATCGACCAGATCGGTGAAATCACCGCCCGCTCGTTTTTTATTACTCAATGACGCGTTGCCTGCTGCTGCCTATCATGTGAAAAACGGCCATTTCATGACTAACCGTTCTTGGTGAAAGCGCCGGGCGAAACAGATGATGCTGCGTGGCAGTGACAACGTCACCTGCTCCTCAACCTGCCCGGTTCTTTCTTGTTATGCGGGATGATAGTTTGGATGGGATGCGAATTCAATAAAAATGAAATAATGTTTTATTTATTTCTTGAGGGCCGTCATGGTTTTGCTTATTTTATGTTTTTTCTGGTACTGATGTGGCTAAAATGTCGCAATCCATAATCATACCCTCGTTGTCGTGCACGCTTTGTTGACGCAATAGAAGGTATGGGCAATAAAAGCGTTAGAGGAGAGATAACGATGAGAAGATACTTTATTGATGATGAAACGCCGTGGGAAGAGCTGGGCGGTGGCATTAAACGTAAAATCATGACCTGGAGCGATGAGCTGATGATGGTTTACGTGCACTTTGATAAAGGTGCAATTGGTACGCCGCACTTCCATGAAATCCACGATCAGATTGCTTATGTTGCCGCTGGCAGCTTTGAGGTCGTGATCGAAGGTGAAAAACGGATCCTGAAAACCGGCGACGCCTATCTGGCGGTGAAAAACGAGATGCACGGCGTGGTCTCGCTGGAAGACGGCAGCGTTCTGATCGATGCTTTCTCGCCTAAGCGAGCGGATTTCCTGTAATGCCTCAACACGTGGTCAGCCAATAGACTGGCCACGCTTTCGTCATATCTTGCGATGGTTGCTTTCTATTCTTTTACTTCGTTGTTCCTAATTCCTACACCAAAACTCTCAGGTTAAATGCTCAGTGGCAAGCTGATCCAGAGAATCCAGCTTATAATCGGCTAGCGCCCAGCGTGCGTCATCGCGAAACTCAGCCTGTGGAATAACGATTGAACGCATGCGTGCCGCCTTGGTTGCGATCATGCCGTTCACCGAATCTTCCAACGTCACACACTGTGTCGGAGGAACGCCGAGTCCGTTTGCTGCATTCAAATACACGTCTGGATGAGGCTTGCTATATGGCAGTATTTCGGCTGACATTAAGACATCAAAGTAGTGCTCCAGATTAAACATTTGCAGTACCTGCTGCTGCATGCGGAGCGGCGAAGCGGAAGCCAGTCCAATTTTGAGATTCTGTTCACGGCACAGTTGCAGTGCATGTTCGACGCCGGGCAGGAGGGGACGCTGTTCAGCAACGAGCTCAATCGCACGATCGATAATACGGCGGACAACCTCGTCTCTTGCAGGTGTCGCCCAGGGAGAGCGTTGATACCAGAGTTCGACCACCATATCGATGCGTAAACCCAGAGTATCTTTCATGGATTCGCGTAGTGAAATATCGACGCCAAGCGAGGCGATAACCTCCAGTTCGGCTTTGTCCCACAACGGTTCTGAATCAATCAGCAGCCCATCCATATCGAAAATCGCCGCGCGTATAGAAGAATCAAAGGACATACCACTGGCTCCGTCAGCAAAAGAAAAGAAAGTTTACGGATAAACTATACCCTAATAAGTCGAGTTGCAGGGCGCTACTCAGGTAGTGCGGGAGATAAAGTGTTGACTGCGCGTAAAGTTACAGTAGGCTACCCGTCGTACTAAAACGATATATTACCGATGTTGCGTCGCTAAGAAGGGGTTCTCATGACGTATCAACAGGCTGGCCGTATTGCCGTCGTTAAACGCATTGCCGGATGGATCCTTTTTATTCCTGCGCTGCTTTCAACCTTCGTCTCGCTGGCTAATTATCTCTACGCGTATACCCAGAAAAAACAGGGTATTGATGCTGTTCTCTTGGATTTTGTGCACCTGATGGTCGACATGGTGCGCTTTAATACGCCTTTCCTGAACATTTTTTGGTACAACTCGCCAGTACCGGATTTCACGCGTTTTTTCAGTGGGGCGACGCTGATGTTTTGGCTGATCTACATCCTGATTTTTATTGGCCTGGCTTTGCAAGTGTCGGGGGCACGGATGTCGCGTCAGGCGAAGGCCATTAAGGAAGGCATTGAAGATCAACTGATTCTGGAAAAGATGAAAGTTGATGGCGGGAATACGCGTGAGACGCTGGAATCACGTGTTATTGTTCCTGGACACTCGATTTTTGTGCAATTCTTTCCGCTTTATATCCTGCCGGTGATTGTCGCGGGTATTGGCTATCTGGTGTTACGTTTATTAGGATTGCCAGTCTGATTGACGGTCTGGCGCAATGATTGGCGCCAGACGCTGTATTCCTCTCATTTTTAGATTAAGTCCTCATCTTAGTGCAACCATCTCGCCTTAGATCAAACGCTGTTGCTCAATGAGCTGTTGTGCCTCAACAATGTGTTTGCCGCCGAAAAGATTGGCCCGGTTAAGTAGATAATAAATCTGGTAAATGGGCTGACGCTCGATAAACCCTTTATCCAACGGCCATACGCTCTGGTAACCATCATAAATTTGCACGGGCAGGGAAAGGTAGCGTGGCAGCATCGCTAAATCACATTCTCTGTCTCCCCAATAGCAGGCCGGATCGAACAGATAAGCACCATCCTGACTATTCGCACAATTATCTGGCCATAGGTCACCGTGCAGGAGCGACGGCTGAGGCTGATGTCCTGCCAAACGTTCCTCAACGCGTGCGATCAGCGTTTCAATGTGACCGAAATGCATTCCTTTTTCCGCCGCCAACTGCAACTGCCAGCCAATACGCTGTTCGGCAAAAAAGGTCGCCCAGCGCCGCTGCCAGCTGTTTGGCTGAGGCGTTGTTGAGAGGTCATTATCGAAATCCAGCCCAAATTGTGGCTGGTCGCTCCACTGGTGCAGGTGAGCTAACTGTTCACCCAGGCACCAGGCGCTGTGCGCATCCAACGGTTTGACGGGAAGATATTGCAGAAGCAGGAAACTGTTATCGCGTGAGCTACCGACCCCATAGACAGTGGGGATACGCACCGTATTACTGCGGCTTAGCAAATGAAGTTGATCGGCTTCAGCCGTGAATTTGGTCAGCATTTCACGACTATCGCATTTTACGAAGACGTCATGCTCGCCGTAACGGATGTACCAGGCTGGATGTATTTCACCGCCGGATAATTCGCGACGTTCCTGAATATCCGCAGCACCGTGATGTTCTTCCAAAAGTCGGCTGATAGCTTGCCACATAAGGTCATCCTCCCGTTGATGTTGCCTGATACCCTGCTGTTCACTGGGGTGATTTGTTTACGGTAACCCATTGAGCGCAATAAAAATGGAATCTATACCTCAAATAATTCGAGTTGCGGGAAGGCGGCAAGAGAAGGACAAATTCGTCGGGAACGAATTTGACCAGCCAACGGCTGGCCTTCGGTGAGAGACAGGATGTCTCTCATTTCATCCCGATGAGCTTACTCAAGTAAGTGATTCGGGTGAGCGAACGCAGCCAACGCACATGCAGCTTGAAGTATTACAGGTATATAGCACAGTGATAACCATCGGTGGAGATAGCGCGAAACAAGTATAGTCGGAATTAAACATAACGGAGTTAGGATGGCGCTCAATCCGTTGGATGAAGAAATAAAATAGGGATAAGTGACGTAACCGGCGGTTATTTTCCGGTTACGTCATGCTAAGAGACTTGTAGAGGGAAAGGATTACAGTGCGTCGGTGATAGCCTGAGAGGTTGCCTGACGACGCAGTTTAAGCTGGTGGTAGGTCAGTGCTAGCGTAAAGAACAAGGCCTGAACGATGACGATGCAAGGACCTGTGGCGCCATCGATATAGAAACTGATCAGGGTGCCAGCAATACAGGAAATGACGGAAACCAGCGTGGCGACAAGCACCATACGTTCGAAACGTTTACAGACCATGAAGGCAATAATACCCGGCGCAATCAGCATCGCGATCACCAGAATAACGCCGACGGCCTGCAAGGATGCAACGATGGTCATTGCTAACAGGCTCAGCAATCCGTAGTGCAGCAGCTTAACGGGCAGGCCGATAACGCGGGCATGATTGGGATCGAAGCAGTACAGCATGAAATCTCGCCGTTTCAATAAAATAACGGCTAGCGTCACTCCAGCAATCAATAATATTTGCGTCAGCTCTTGCTGAGTGATGCCCAGCACGTTACCAAACAGAATATGATTCAGGTGCTGATCGGTATCGATGCGCGCAAACATCACGAGCCCCAGCGCGAACATGCCGGAAAAAATGATCCCCATTACTGTGTCTTCTTTGACCCGGCTGTGTTCTTTCACGTATCCCGTTGCGACCGCACAAAAAATACCGGAAACGAAAGCGCCGATGACCAACGGGATCCCCAGTAAGAACGCAACAACGATACCTGGCAGCACCGCATGGGAAATAGCATCACCCATTAGTGACCAGCCTTTCAGCACCAGATAACACGAGAGCACGGCGCAGACCGTACCGGTGACGACGGCGGCGAGTAACGCACGCTGCATGAACGGGTAGGACAGGGGATCGATGAGCCAGCTAATGAGCGTCATAATGCATCTCCTGATTGATCGCGTAACCGCAGGCGGCGCGAGGCCAGCAACCCATGCTTGGGTGCAAAGACAAATGCCAACAGGAAGACGACGGTTTGCAACGTGACAATCACGCCACCGGTTGCGCCATCGAGGAAGAAACTCAGGTACGCTCCAACCGCGCTGGTGATCGCACCCAGTGCAATAGAAATCACAACCAGACGACCAAATCGATCGGTGAGCAGATAAGCGGTGGCACCCGGCGTAATCACCATAGCGATCACCAAAATCGCCCCGACAGTTTGCAACGCTGCTACCGTACAGGCACTCAGTAACGTAAAGAACAGAATTTTCAGCTTCAGTGGGGAAAGACCGATCGAGCGGGCATGGTTCTCATCAAAGAACACGGCCAACAGATCCTTCCACAGCAGGCAGAGAATCACGAACGTCACGCCGATAATGATTTCAACTTGCAGGACATCTTCGTCGGCGATGCCTAAAATATTGCCAAAAATGATGGATTGCACGTTAACCGATGTTGGGTTGAGCGAAATAATCAGCAGGCCGACAGCGAAAAACGTTGAGAAAATAAAGCCGATAATCGCATCTTCACGCAATCGGGTAATGTGACGAATCAGGGTCATCGCCAGCGCGGCGAGCATGCCAGTAAAAAATGCACCCGCCGCGTAGGGCAAGCCCAGCGCATAGGCTCCTGCGACACCGGGGACGACGGAGTGGGAGAGCGCATCGCCCATCAGCGACCAGCCTTTCAGCATCAGGTACGCCGAAAGAAAAGCACACACGCCGCCGACAATCGCGCTGACCCAGATCGCCTTGACCATGTAGTTATAGCTGAATGGCTGCAACAGGATATCGATCATCAGGGCTGTTTCTCCTCCGGTATCACGCGTGACGCAGGAGGATCGCTCTTGGTCGACCCATAGAACACGGCTGGACGTTCATCGTCTGTTAATACGGTCACCGAGCGGACATCGTCATCATCGTGAAGATGAGAACCTCCGAGGTTGATGTGTCGCAGAACACCCCCGAACGTTTTCTCCAAATTGCTTTGGGTAAAGGTGCTGTGCGTCGGCCCTGCGGCTAAAACGGTACGATTGACCAAGATAACGTTGTCACAAAACTCAGGCACGCTACCGAGGTTATGGGTTGCCACCAGAATCAAATGCCCTTCATCGCGCAAGGTGCGGAGCAGGTCGATAATCGCGTTCTCTGTTTTAACGTCTACGCCGGTGAAAGGCTCATCCAGCAGCAACACGCTGCCTTGTTGAGCCAGCGCCCGTGCCAGAAAGACGCGCTTTTTCTGTCCACCGGACAGTTCACCGATCTGGCGATGTTGCAGCGTCGATAGCCCGACGCGCTCCAGCGATTCCGCCACAATAGCGCGGTCTTGTTTGCTGGGGATGCGCAGGAAATTCATCCTCCCGTAGCGGCCCATCATGACTACGTCGGAAACCAAAACGGGGAAATTCCAGTCTACGTCTTCCGTTTGTGGAACATAGGCAACCAGATTTTGTTTCAGTGCTTGGTAGATCGGTTGCTGGTTGAGCAATACCTGCCCTGAGGTTGGTTTGACTAACCCCATAATGCTTTTGAACAACGTCGATTTCCCGCTCCCGTTTACGCCAACCAAGGCGCAAATCGTTCCACCGGTTAGGGAAAAAGAAGCATGACGAATAGCCTGATGCCCGTTGCTGTAAGTAACCGAAACATCATTGACGTCTAATGACTGTACTGCTCGATCACTACTCATTGATTAAATCCTTTCGCGATAGTTTCCACCGTCACTTGTAACAGGTCGATATAGGTCGGTACAGGACCTTTCTCTGTAGACAGCGAATCAACATACAGCACGCCGCCATATTTCGCCCCCGTTTCTTTGCTGACCTGCTTTGCTGGCTTATCAGAAATGGTGCTTTCGCTGAATACGACAGGGATAGCCTTCTCTCGCACAGTATCAATAACCCGACGCACCTGCTGCGGCGAACCTTGTTCGTCAGCATTGATTGGCCAGAGATAGACTTCATTGAATTGATAATCCTTCGCCAGATAGCTGAAGGCTCCTTCACTGGTGACTAACCAGCGTTGCTGTTCTGGGATACGGGCAAGACGCTCGCGCAGCGGCGCGTCGAGAGCCTTAATTTTTTCTGCATAAGCTTTGGCGTTACGGTTATACGTCTCTGCATTGGCAGGATCGGCCTGCACCAGACCTTTGCGGATATTTTCGATATAGATTAATGCATTGGAAGGGGACATCCAGGCATGCGGGTTTGGGTTGCCATTATAGGCACCTTCGCGGATAGGAAGCGGCGTGATACCTTCCGTCACGACAACGGCAGGCACATTTTTTACGTTCTCGAAAAAGCGCGTAAACCAGCGTTCGAGATTCATGCCGTTCCACAGCACCAACTGTGCAGACTGTGTTTTAACAATATCACGCGGTGTCGGTTGATAATCATGAATCTCCGCACCGGGTTTAGTAATGGACTCAACCGTCGCGGCATCACCTGCGATATTTTGTGCGATATCCTGAATGATGGTAAAGGTCGTGATGACTTTAAGCTTTTCAACCGCCTGAGCGGAGGTGCTGACTAAAAGCAGTAGAGCGCACGGCAGCGCGATGCGATGGAGTAGGGCAGGTAAATGAGCGTGAAAACCAATCATGCGGATATCCTTACAAACCGTGAAAACATTACTTGAGAATAATTATCAATATCATTTAAGTCAAGAGGCAGAAAAGAGCGGAGAATGAATATTGGAGGGTGTCTCATGACACAATAAGTCACTGTTCGCAGGCGCGTAGCACGCGCTTACGCGGGTTAAGGAACGCATCATGCTCCTTTGGTAACAGAAATGTTGCTTTAATTTAATGAATCGTACTTAAGGTTACCACGAAAGTCTAACGGTAACGGTAGTGAACTGTCGCACGACTGTACATAGCTATACGCATGGTGAAATTTACGCTAAAAGAAGAGATAAATCTGATGCATCCTTAAGAAAATACCGACGACTGCCGATAAACCATAAAGAATGTGAGAGATGCCTCTATTTTATACAAAAGGATTGTAAGCGATATGAGCACAAAATCAGAGCGACGTTGGAAACTAGCAAGTTTAGTCTTATTGACTTTTTTGGTGGTATTATTAGTGCTGCTGGTTCAAAGCAGTTAATTCCTAACGTGACGAAATGTTAGGTTATAAATAATTTCTATTATGTAATGTATTAATGCAAAGATACAGATAGCATAAAAATGGCAATCGATTTTAAACATTGATATAAGCGTGACTGTAGTTGGGCACGCTTTTTTTTAATGGTTAATATTCTTTCATTGCAGAGCGCCAATTATAGCTTTTTGTTATGATTGCCGATGCCTCTTTGCCCAAAATGCGAGGGCTGTCGCGTATTTTTTTGCATAATAGAATCTGAAATGCGCTTATTGTTCTGTGTTAGATGCCGCCTGTGAATATAGGTGTCAGCGAGCATTATCGTGTATTAATGAATCAAGGATGACGCGAATTTGTGCGGCATGTCTACGACTGATAAAAAAGCCCTTGCCATCGTTTACATAGTGTGTAATAACGCTTCTGGGTAAAACGAGGTACAGTTCTGTATATGAATGGCATTTTCAGTAAAGAAGACTTAAGTACAACCTTTAGTGTTGCATGCTGCTTCTCTGCCGATCCTTATCTTAGTGCCTCAAGCAGTAACGACTTTGGTTTGTCTGTATAACGCCTTTTTGGCGGTTTAAACAATTAAAGGAAATATTTGAAATGGCAAAGATTAAAGGTCAGGTTAAGTGGTTCAACGAGTCTAAAGGCTTTGGTTTCATCACTCCTGCTGACGGCAGCAAAGATGTATTCGTACACTTCTCTGCAATTCAAGGCAACGGCTTCAAAACTCTGGCTGAAGGCCAGAACGTAGAATTCGAAATTCAGGATGGCCAGAAAGGTCCTTCTGCAGTAAACGTCACTGCGCTGTAAGTTTACAGCTCTGTTGCAAAACCCGCCATGGTGCGGGTTTTTTGTTGTCTGCATTTTATCTGCACCCGTGATACTTTTATCTACACCCGTCATGCAATGAAGACGTTTTTAATGAGGAAAATGTGCCGATGAGTTATCAGTGTCCGCTATGCCAGTTACCTCTGGAGCGACACCCGCGGCAGTGGACGTGTGGTAAACATATCTTTGACTGTGCAAAAGAAGGGTACGTCAACCTGTTGCCGGTACAGTTTAAGCGTTCAAAACAGCCTGGCGACAGTGCTGAAATGATGCAGGCGCGGCGCTGCTTTCTAGAGGCCGGTCACTACCAACCGCTACGTGACGCCGTTGCGCAGCACGTAGATCGTATTACGGCGGATGACGCTGCGGCGCTGCTGGATATCGGCTGTGGCGAAGGGTATTACACTGCCGAGCTGGCCCACCGTCTCACATCGCGCAGAACGATGACGATATACGGGCTGGATGTTTCCAAAGCGGCGATTCAGCGTGCGGCAAAGCGGTATGACAACGTTGAATTTTGCGTGGCTTCCAGCCAGCGGTTACCTTTCCAGAATCAATCCCTTGATGCTGTGGTAAAGATCTATGCGCCGTGTAATGACGCGGAATTACAGCGCACTGTTAAGGTTGGCGGTTGGGTGGTGACGGTATCTCCGGGGCCACGGCATCTTTATCAACTGAAAGCAGAAGTCTACGATGAGGTGTTATTACATCCGAGCAAAGATGAAGTGTTCGCAGGCTTTCAGCTTATGGATCAGCAAACGCTCGCGTATCCGATGCAGCTATCCGGGAGTGAGGCTGCCGCATTATTGCAAATGACGCCCTTTGCCTGGCGGGCAACGCCAGACGTCAGCGAGCGGCTGCAGGCGGCCACCGCGTTTAGTTGTGAAACAGACTTTATTGTCCGCTTGCATCAGCGTGTTGATAGCGACGCGGTAGTTGCGTAATCGAGAAGAATAAAAACGGGCAGCGCGATAGTCGGTCTGCCCGTTGATCTGAAGCATGACGGGTATATCAGGCGGCGTAGCCGAGGTGTTCGTACAGGATATTGCAGCCGATACCAATCAGAACCAGCCCGCCCATCACTTCTGCTTTTTTACCGAGAATCGGGCCGATATAGCGGCCAATCATCATTCCGAGCGTCACCATAATCATGGTGGCGCAGCCTATCACCATCGCAGTATGGAAAATATTGACCTGAAGGAAGGCCAGACCGACGCCGATTGCCATGGCATCCAGGCTGGTGGCGACGGCAGTACAGATCAGTAGCGCCAGACTATGATTTTTGACTTTTTCGCAGCGGCAGTCCGAAGAACCTTTGAGGCCTTCAACAATCATGCGGCCACCCAGAATCAGTAACAGCGTAAAGGCAACCCAGTGATCCCATTCGAGAATATATTGGCTGGCAAAAAAACCGAGTGCCCAGCCGATGAGCGGAGTGATAGCTTCGATAACACCAAAAATGAGGCCAGTACGAATGGCATCGCGGAAACGGGGATTATGCAGGACGGCACCTTTACCGATTGACGCGGCGAAGGCATCCATTGACATACCCAATGCTAGGATAAGTGTTGCTGACATGTTCATTTTAAGTAGCCTCGGCTGGACGATTAACCATATACACGCAGATCATCCCCAACCCGAATGATGATGCCACGTGTCTATGGTCTCGCCTGCCAATCACGCTTGGCCGCCCGCACCACGTTTATGCTCCGATAATATGGAGATAGAACGAGTATGTTGATACGAGCATTTCTGACGAGTGATTATGAATAATGACTAATCAGAAATCGGCTACTCCCCAATGACGGCGCAACCTTACCATATTATTTATGGTGCAAACAACACTAAAAGTTTTAAGTGTTAATAATGCAATTGATAATTATTTTCATTTGAACATTGGCAATGAAGGGCCGTATAAAATAACGCTAGAGTGATTGTGGTTAAAATACCATCTAAACATGAGGTGTATAGTCAACGTTATTTTAAATAATTTAAACGTAAACTTACCTCATTGATTTTCAATCATAAATTTATATATTCTCTCTAAATCGTCGAGCTGTGCAACCTGTATCAATAAACGACGCTTCTCAAGTTCGATAACTAATACGCCATCCTCAGATAAATTCATATTTTTAATTCTGATATAAGGAATGAATATATTCGCATAAAAGAACCCGGTTGATTTAAAAACCAGTTTGGGACGGCGAATATAAGCCAGATAGCACGCCATGAAGGCCAGCGAAATCAAAAGATAGGTGGTGATAATGGCACCATTGCTCATCACATTCTGATAAATAAGAATGCCGACTAAGCCGATAAAAATCAGCGTATCGAGTCGATTCATCCGCTTTAAGGGGACGAGGATCTGTGTTTTCCCTTTGAGTTTATCCATGATGAACTGATCGTAGATGGCATAAACCAGTGCTAATGCAATCAACACCACTAGCGTGATATCCGTCATCGTCATCCGTATTATCCTTGCCCGTTAACTATTGTGTCCGTGAATAAAAATGGCTGGGCGTATTGGCACCCAGCCATTGAATATTACACGCCGAGCAGACCGATCCAGTACCCGAAGATACCAATGGCGAAGAAGCCCATAATCAGCCACAGTGCATTCACCTTGCGCCGTAACAGCCACATACAGCCGAACGTCAGCAGTAGGGGAACGAGCCCCGGCATAAGCTGGTCAAGGATGGATTGAACGGTGGTCACTGTGGTTTCCCCGCTCTGATTCGTCACTGTCGACACCACCATCGGAATGTTGACGTGAGTCCATTTATTGACCAATGCCCCCATGACAAATAAGCCGAGGATAGAAGCCGCTTCAGTCATTTTTTGCAGGAAACCGCCGCCCATATCGCTGACGATATCGATCCCCTTGCGATAGCCGTAGGCGACGCCATAGTAACGCACCAGCAGGCGAACCAGGTTAAACAGGACGAAGAAGAGGACTGGCCCCAGCAGACTGCCGCTCATGGCAATCCCTGCCCCTAGCGCAGCGAATACCGGACGGGCGGTACCCCAGAAGATCGGGTCGCCGACGCCAGCCAGTGGCCCCATCAGCCCGACTTTCAGGCCGTTTATTGCCGCATCGTCAATGGGCGCGCCGTTCGCGCGTTGCTCCTCCATCGCCATCGTTACGCCGAGTATCGGTGCGGCAACAAAAGGCTGCGTATTGAAGAACTCCAGATGGCGCTTGATTGCTTGTTTACGCTCTTCCGAATTTTCAGGATAAAGACGGCGAATCACCGGTACCATGGAAAAACAGAAGCCGAGTGCCTGCATACGTTCAAAGTTCCAGGAGCCTTGAAACAGGTTGGAACGGATAAACACCGCGCGGATATCGCTGTCAGTGAGTTTTTTGACTTTCGTATTTTCGACCATTTTTCTCACTCCTGTTAATCCAGTTCGTTATCAAGGTTGTTGTTGCCTGATGCGACAGGCTGGCCTTGAACCTTGTTATATTTCGGGCTGAGTTGGATATAGAGCACCGCCATCACAATACCGATTACGCCCAGAGCCACCAGATTGAACTCAGTGAAGGCAGCGGTAACGAAACCAAGATAGAAGAACGGCATCAGGTAACCCGCGCGCATCATGTTGATGACCATCGCGTAACCGACGACGACGATCATCCCACCGGCGATATTCAAGCCGTTAGTGACAACGTCTGGGATGGAGTTCAGCAGCGCATGAACGGCGTCGGTGCCAACGGAAACGGCAACGATCACCGCAGGAATTGCGATACGCATGGCTTGAAGCAGCAAGGCAGAAACGTGAATCCAACTGATAGCCGTTAGATTGCCTCGCTCTGCCGCGCTGTCTGCCGCATGCTGGAACGCAACGGTGATGGTACGAACAATGATGGTTAATACTTGCCCAGCTGCCGCAAGCGGGATCGCCAGAGCAATCCCGGCGCCGATCCCCTGACCGCCAGCAATAACCAGAATGGTTGAGATAATGGACGCCAGCGCCGCATCGGGTGCTACAGCTGCACCGATGTTCATCCAGCCTAACGCGATCATTTCCAGCGTACCGCCAATAATGATCCCGGTTTTTAAATCACCTAATACTGCGCCAATCAGCGTACAAGCGACGAGTGGACGGTGGAACTGGAATTCATCAAGAATCGAACCCATCCCCGAAACACATGCGACGAGAAATATCAGCACAATTTGAAGTGTGGTAATTTCCATCGTACTTCTCCTATAAAATGTGTCTGAGTAAAAATAAATCGCCATCCCCGTTGTTTTTCAAGGTCAACGTAAAGTTTTCAATATCGACGTAAAGCTTTTTAATATCGACATAAATACCTATCTTGAAAATCGTCAGGTCTATAAAACTATTATTGATGGTGACAGTAGCGTTAATAACCGTCGTAGCACGATAGGTATCAACGCGGCATTTTGTTAATCAAGTCCATCATTTTAATCTGGGAATCGGTTGATACTTTCCGAACCTCCAATTCAATACCGCGTTTATCTAATTCACGGAATGCCGCAATATCCTTTTCATCGATAGAGACGGCATTATTTACCTGCGTTTTCCCCTGTTTGAATGCCATCCCACCAATATTGACCGAGGTGATATTTACGCCATTTTCGATCAGTGTTAATACATCCGTCGGATTGGTGAACAACAGCATCACGCGGTCGGCGGCATATTTCGGGTTGTCATAAACACGAATGGCTTTTGCCACATCCACGACGTGCGCGGTAACGCCCGGCGGCGCGACCTGAGTCAGCAACGTTTTACGCACGTGATCGGCGGCGACTTCATCGCTGACAACAATAATGCGCGAAACATTGGTTTCTTTCGTCCAGCGGGTGGCGACCTGACCATGGATCAGACGGTCGTCGATACGTGCCAACCCAATCTTCATATGTTCGCCGGGTCCTGCCGGTGTGGGGATGGCGTTGGTTCTTGTTGGCGGGGGAGAAGAAGAAGACGTTGCTTTGTGGGCTTCCTGATGCTTCAGGGCCTTTACGCCATCTCTACCGGCTTCCAACGCGATAGAAACCAGATCGGAGAAAGACGGGTTATCATCCCGAGCCATAAAGGTTTCCGCTAGCATGGGAATATTCACGCCAGCGATAACATCATGGTTTTCTTTGTTGGTGACGAGGCGGCTGGCGGCGTTGAATGGGCTGCCGCCCCAGGTATCAACGAGAAACAGCACGCCTTGTGATGTGTCTAACTGCGTGAGCTTTTCCTGATATTTTTCTATCAATGTTTCGGCGTTTTCTCCAGGAACAAAATCAATCCAGGCGACATTACTTTGCTCGCCAAGAATCATTTCTGCTGTCTTTAACAGCGGTCCCGCAGTGGCGCCGTGAGTGCATAACATGATGGCAATACTCACTTGCTACCTCCTCACGTTCACGATCAAAAAAGAGTCAATGTGTCAGGAACCGAGTCAGCGTTCACAAGCTGAACGTTAACCGTCGCGGTATTAGTATGGCTGCAAGAAAAAATTTTACCGTGGATTCATGACATTCACTGTATTCCTCCAGGTTGTCAGGCGAGAAATCGTGACTGACAGATTTATTTTACTTATCGAAAAAATAAATAGTGTGATGATGCTCTAATGCTGACCAGTTAAACCAAGGGCTAAAAGGGCGCTGAATGGGAAAATTTAGGCGTGTTATCAATGCAAAGCTGGTCTAAGAAATTCTTTGTGAAAATTGGTAACAACCTGTTAGAGTAAACCTCCCTTAAATTGCTTAGGAGCACCGGGCATCAGCCCTTCCCATGGACTGTCACCGACAAAACGTTCTCTGTTTTCCCGCTAATGTTGGCGGTTTTCTGTACTCAACTGGTCACTCAGACCCCATTCAGAATCTCTCTGATTCACACCAACTCTTTTTATTACCATTCAATGCGGCTCATGCATTGATGTCATCTGCTCGTTCATTTTCTGGAGTCTGACATGGAATTTTTGCTAGATCCTTCAATCTGGGCAGGTTTATTGACGCTGGTGGTACTGGAAATTGTTCTGGGTATCGACAATTTGGTGTTTATCGCCATTTTGGCGGATAAATTACCTCCCAAACAGCGAGATAAAGCCCGCATTATCGGTTTAAGCTTGGCGCTGTTAATGCGTCTCGGGCTGTTATCTTTGATTTCCTGGATGGTCACACTGACGCGTCCACTGTTTAGCGTTGGTGATTTCAGTTTCTCGGGCCGTGACCTGATTTTGCTGTTCGGCGGTGTTTTCCTCTTGTTCAAAGCCACGATGGAGCTACATGAACGTCTAGAGAATAAAACGCATGACGGCAACAGCAATCGCGCTCATGCCAGTTTTTGGGCTGTTGTGGCACAGATCGTCGTGCTGGATGCCGTGTTCTCTCTGGATGCTGTGATTACCGCGGTAGGCATGGTGGATAATCTGGGCGTCATGATGACGGCGGTGATCATCGCAATGGGCGTCATGCTAATTGCCTCTAAACCATTGACCAACTTCGTCAACCAGCACCCAACGGTGGTTGTTCTGTGTCTCAGCTTCTTGCTGATGATTGGTCTGAGCCTGATGGCGGAAGGTCTTGGCTTCCACATCCCGAAAGGCTATCTGTACGCTGCGATTGGTTTCTCTATCCTGATCGAAATGTTTAACCAAATTGCCCGTCATAACTTTATGAAGCACCAGTCGCACCGTCCTTTGCGTGAACGTACCGCAGAGGCTATTTTGCGCTTGATGGGCTCACGGAAAAACACGGACGACGTGGATGCGGATGAACCGCAGAAGAAACTCACTACAGAGGAATTCGCTGAAGAAGAGCGCAATATGATCAGCGGTGTGCTGACGTTAGCCTCGCGTTCACTGCGCAGCGTGATGACGCCGCGTACTGAAATTTCCTGGGTGGATAGCGCAAGTTCTGTCGAACAGATCCGTATGCAATTGCTCGATACGCCTCACAGCCTGTTCCCAATCTGTCGTGGCTCGCTGGATGAGCTTATCGGCGTCGTTCGTGCCAAGGATCTGCTGGTGGCGCTGGAAACGCAGACCGATGTGGAAAGCTTTGCTGCGGCTAACCCGCCAATCGTCGTGCCGGAAACGCTGGATGTGATTAACCTGCTGCCCGTTCTGCGTCGTGCGAAAGGTAGCCTGGTCATCATCGCCAACGAATTTGGCGTAGTGCAAGGGTTGGTCACGCCACTGGACGTGCTGGAAGCGATCGCGGGCGAGTTCCCGGATGAAGACGAAACGCTGGATATCATCCCAGACGGCGAAGGCTGGTTGGTGAAAGGCGGAACGGATCTACACGCGTTGCAACAGGTGGTGGATAGCAGTGAGCTGGTTGATCCGAAGGAAGAGTACGCTTCACTGGCGGGGATGCTGTTAGCACATAGTGATGAGTTCCCGAAAGTCGGTGCCATCATCGAGTTGTACCACCTGCGCTTCCATATCATCGAGGTGTCTGAATACCGTATTGAACTGGTGCGTGTAGAACGCATCATCGATCGGGAAGAGGATGAAGACGCGTAAGCCGTTCTGCGTAAGTAGATGACAAAATGAAGCCTCGCCAATGTGGCGGGGCTTTTTAATCGGTGGAAAGAAAAAGCGAAGTGGGGTGCGGGCTAATCACACGGCTTTTTAATCACACTGTACTTTAATCACACTGTACTTTAATCGCCAGTCCGCCCCGTGAGGTTTCGCGGTATTTAGCGTTCATGTCTTTACCCGTTTCGTACATGGTTTCAATCACCTTATCCAGTGAGACGCGTGCTTCGCTGGTGCGGCGTGTCGCCATGCGGGCGGCGTTAATCGCCTTAACGGAAGCAATCGCGTTACGTTCGATGCACGGAACCTGTACTTGGCCAGCGACCGGATCGCAGGTTAAGCCCAGATTGTGTTCCATGCCGATCTCGGCAGCGACGCAAACCTGCTCCGGGCTCGCACCCATCAGCTCTGCCAGTCCAGCGGCGGCCATGGAACAGGCGACGCCCACTTCACCCTGACAACCTACTTCAGCACCGGAGATAGAGGCGTTCATTTTGTACAGAATGCCTACCGCGCCTGCCGCGAGGAAGTAACGAATATAAATGGTCGGGCTGACCGGCTCTATGAAGTGGTCGTAATAAGCAAGGACTGCAGGGACGATGCCGCATGCGCCGTTCGTTGGCGCGGTAACCACACGGCCACCTGCGGCGTTCTCTTCATTCACCGCCAGTGCGAACATATTGACCCAGTCCACCACGTTCATCGGGTCGTTGGACAACTTATCGGAAGACACCAGCATACGGCGCAGCGCAGAGGCACGCCTTGGCACGCGTAACGGACCGGGTAAAACACCTTCGGTGTTCATGCCGCGATCGATACAGGCACGCATTGTCTGCCAGATATCGGCAAAGTAAGCGTCAATGTCCTGACGGCTGTGCAGCGCTAGCTCGTTACGCATCACCATCCCAGAAAGCGACAGGCCACTCTGTTTGCAGTGATCCAGCATCTCTTTGGCGGAATTGAACGTATAGGGAACGGATACATCAGTGGGGCTGTCTTTGCCAAAATTCTCTGCATCAACGATGAAGCCACCACCAATGGAATAATAGGTTTTGCTATAAATTTCTTTATTGCCTGCAAAGGCGGTGACCGTCATGCCGTTTTCGTGCAGCGGCAGATTTTCACTGCGGAAAACCATACCGCCTTCGCGTGGGAAATCGACCTCGTGCTGCCCGTTAGCCAGCAGCAGGCGTTCGCGTTGCTCAACATCGCGGATGAAACTGGGAATGGTATCAATATCAACGGTATCCGGCATGTTGCCCGCCAGACCCATAATGATAGCGATATCCGTATGGTGGCCTTTACCCGTCAGCGACAGCGAGCCATACACATCGACGGCAATGCGCGTGGTGGCGGTCAGCCGATCCTGGGTGATCAATTCATCGACAAATTGCTTACCGGCTTTCATCGGTCCAACCGTATGAGAGCTAGAGGGGCCAATACCGATCTTAAACATGTCGAAAACGCTTATCACGCGAAACTCCTCAAAGACTCAGGGTCGTACCCACTCTTTGTTATCCGGTCGTCTGCATCCGGTTCCTTCATCATAATCAGATAGTTATGCTGCGAATTATCTGGTGATTTCGGTTCCAGCGAGACATGACCTGAATTTTAGTGGATATATCCCCAAGATTAGAATAAAACTCGTCAAATCGCGCTATTGTAGTGTGGAATATGTCGTGCGGCTTTCTTTTTCGCATGAAATAAACTTATGTCATCACATAATTTAACTTATCCTAAATGCGATCTAAGTCATTGTAAATTATATAAGTGGATGCTTTCTGAACGCAAAGGCTGCTTTTTAAATAAGGATATTTGGCGAGGGAAAAGAAGTGGTGAGCCAAAAGCCGCTGAACGCGGCCTCGCCTCGGGCTTAGGGCTTGTCGGAAATCTGTAAGGCGAGCTGGTGGATGATAGCGGCAGTCAGCCCCCAAACAAATTGTTGCTGATACCAAGAGAGATAAACCCTGTGCTGCTGCTGTTTGTACTTAATATCCAGCGGGTAATAGCGTGTTAACGCAAAAGCCTCATCCAGTGGCATTTCAAACAGCTCGGCGACTTCAGCTTCATTGGGATGAAAGCGCGTATGTGCGTCTATCAGCCCGACGACAGGCGTGACTTGAAAACCGCTGGCACTATCCAACGGTGGGAGAACGCCCAAAACCTTTACATTTTCCGGTGGGATAGCAACTTCTTCCTGTGCTTCACGCAGCGCCGTTTCGATGATTGAGCGATCCGTATTGTCTGCTACACCGCCGGGGAATGCGACTTGTCCAGCATGTTTACGGAGATAAGCAGAACGTCGGGTCAATAACAGCGTGGGGGTAGAGTGACAAATAATCGGCACCAGAACCGCAGCCTGACGCAACTGGTGCACAGGCCGCAGCGGTGGCGGAAGCTGTAACTGAAACCGCGTAATAAAGTCGTTCAGCGCAAAAGCCGTTGGTGGCAAGGCGATCTCACTCATTTATTCGGTACCTGAATTGTCTGGGATCCATCCAGCAGTGGAAGGATGCGACCCACTTTATCAAACGTTTCCTGATATTCAGCCTGTTCCTGACTGTCGGCGACGATGCCGCCGCCCGCCCAGCAGTAAATTCTGCCGCGTTCGGTGAGTAACGTCCTGATGGTGATATTAGTATCCATAGTGCCGCACAGGCTGATGTAGCCGACGCTGCCGCAGTAGGCATTGCGGCGCTGGGGTTCCAGTTCTTCAATAATCTGCATGGCGCGGATTTTGGGTGCGCCGGTAATTGAACCGCCGGGGAAACAGGCGCGTAATAGCGTGGTTGCAGGGCAATCATCCGGTAGCTGTGCTTCAATGGTGCTGACCAGATGGTGCACGGCGGGGAAAGGTTCGACGACGAATAACTCCGGCACACGGACGCTGCCCGGCACCGCGACGCGACCGATGTCGTTACGCAGAAGATCGACAATCATCAGGTTTTCTGAGCGATCTTTTTCCGAATTAGCGAGCCGCACCGCCTGTTCTTTATCGGCATTCGGGTGGGCGAGACGCGGCAGTGTGCCTTTAATCGGGCGCGTTTGAATGCGGTGATTTTCCAGCCAGAGAAAACGTTCCGGCGATACACTGATGACGGCATTTTCCGGCAGGCGCAGGAAAGCGGAAAAGGGCGCTTTATTGCCCGCTAACAATCGTAAAAATGCCTGCCATTCATCACCATCGTAAGTCGCGGAAAAACGCTGTGCCAGATTGACCTGATAGCAATCGCCCGCCAGAAGGTAGTCCTGTATTTTGCGGAATTTTTCGCCATATGCGTTGCGTGACATGTTCGGTTGCCAGGCGCTGGTGAGGCTGAAAGCGGCTTTCGGGGCGTTAACGGGCGGAGTCGCTAGCCCGTCGAGCCTCGCCTGAAGGGAATGATGTACGATCAGCGTTAACGTCTGCCGATGATGATCGGCAACCAGCGCCCAGTCGTATAGACCCACCGCCATATCCGGCAAATCGATATCTTGCTCGGCCTGTGCGGGCAGCGTTTCAATCTGACGTCCCAAATCGTAGCCGAACAGGCCAAGTGCGCCCCCCTGAAAAGGAAAGTCAGGATGTGTTTCCGTGGGTAATGCGAGTGAATCAAGCTGCTGTTGCAGCAGAGCAAAGGGATCGTCGTCTACGATATTCGTTACACCGTCACGCATGATTTCCGTTTTGCCTCCGCGTGTGCAAAGTGTGACTCGCGGATCAGCGACCATAATATCGAAGCGATTATGCGGATGATCGGCAAACCCGGAATGCAGCAACATCGCCCACGGCTGTTGGGAAAAGGGCGCAAAGCGATCGAGCAGCACGGTCGGGTAGTAAGGCAGCGCGTGATAAATAGCGGCGGAACCTGTCCCAGCGGTCGAATCGCTGGTGTCGGTTACGTGAGTTGTATTGGCGGCAATCATGTTTTTCGTGTTGTGTCTACAGTATGGCTATGTTGATAGCGCGTCGATTTTCCTGCCCATAGCGTACCACAAAGCAGAAATACTGGTGTATGCCGAAGCGGGCATGCGATGATACGTTCAAATTTACCAACCAGGAAGTTATCATGATTGCAGGTATGCCCGCACTGACGCACAAGCAGCAGCAAGATGCTGTAGAGCGTATTCAGGAACTCATGTCTGAGGGGATGAGCAGCGGCCAGGCGATAGCACTGGTTGCTGCGGAGATCCGCCAGAATCATCAAGGTGACACCGTCGCGATGATGTTTGACGAAGAGGATGACGAATTTAATGACAGCGACGAAGAGCACGATTTTGACGATGGGGAAGAAGAGGAAGAGCAGTAAGAGCAGCAACCACTTTTCTTCCTCTTCAGATTATCTAAGACGATAGCTTATATTGCTGCAATCGCTTTGATTTCGACTTTGAATTTCGGGTGCATCAGCTTGGCCTGCACGGTGCAGCGTACAGGCGCGCTGCCCGCCACGACCCAGGCATCCCACGCGGCGTTCATGGCAGAAAAATCATCCGCATCGACGAGAAAAATCGTCACGTCCAACAGTTTGCTCTTATCCGTTCCCGCCTGTTTCAGAATCGCATCTAACGCGGCCAGCGCGTTTTCCGTTTGCGCCTGTGCGTCATCATCCAGATTTTCCGGCACGCTGGTGTAATAGAGCGTGTTGTTGTGGATGATGGCGTCTGACCAGCGGGCTTCAGGATTCATTCGTGTGATTGCCATGAGGTGGGGGTTCTCCATTGTGAGGATAATTAAAAATTGTGGGAATAGTTAAAATAGTGACATCAATACCAGCCGCCAAGCCTAACACAGCAGGTTGCGGCACGCTTTCCTGATTTAAGGTGGTAGCGTCGGGTGACTCTTGGCATAATCAGCGCGATATTTTGCCACGACCTGAAACGGTTAGCGGCTTACAGAGACAGCATTCCCTTGAACAAGAGAGCAGGCGTGACGAACGATCGTGTAATTGATGATTTTGCTAATGACGGCGTGCTGGCCAAAGCGATCACCGGCTTCAAACCGCGTGAACCACAGCGGCAGATGGCGCAGGCCGTCATGCGAGCCATCGACGATAAAACAGCGCTAGTGGTGGAAGCGGGAACCGGAACCGGTAAAACCTATGCCTACCTTGCGCCCGCCCTGCGTTCAGATAAAAAAGTCATCATTTCAACCGGCTCGAAAGCGCTGCAGGATCAGCTCTATAGCCGCGATTTACCGACGATTGCGCAGGCGCTGAAGTACAAAGGCAAATTAGCGCTGCTGAAAGGTCGCTCGAACTACCTCTGTCTGGAACGGCTCGAACAGCAATCGCTGGGTGGTGGTGATTTACCTGGCGAAACGCTGAGCGAGCTGGTTCGGCTGCGTGGCTGGTCGTCGGAAACGACGGAAGGCGATGTCACGACCTGTTCAGGCGTCGCGGAAGACAGCGCGATCTGGCCGTTAGTGACCAGCACCAACGATAACTGTCTGGGCAGCGACTGCCCGCACTATAAAGAGTGCTTCGTGGTGAAAGCGCGGCGCAAGGCGATGGATGCCGATATCGTGGTGGTTAACCACCATCTCTATCTGGCCGATATGGTGGTGAAGGAGAGCGGTTTTGCCGAGCTGATCCCAGAAAGCGACGTCGTCATTTTCGATGAAGCCCACCAGATTCCCGATATTGCCAGCCAATATTTCGGCCAGCAGCTTTCCAGCCGCCAACTGCTGGATCTGGCGAAAGACATCATCATTGCTTACCGCACCGAAGTGCGCGACGCCTCTCAACTGCAAAAAAGTGCCGATCGCCTGACGCAAAGCACGCAGGATTTTCGGCTGGCGCTCGGCGATCCGGGATTTCGCGGTAATCTGCGTGATGTACTCGAACAGCCGTCGCTTCAGCGTGCGTTGGTGCTGCTGGATGATGCGCTGGAGCTGTGTTACGACGTCGCGAAACTGTCGCTCGGGCGTTCAGCGTTGCTGGATGCCGCTTTTGAGCGCGCCACGCTCTATCGCAACCGCCTGAAACGGCTGAAAGACGTGCAGTTACCGGGTTACAGCTACTGGTATGAATGTAATTCACGTCATTTCGTGTTGGCGCTGACGCCGCTGTCCGTCTCCGATCGCTTTCGTGAACTGATAAAAGAGAAGCCTGCGGCCTGGGTGTTTACCTCCGCGACCCTGTCTGTTAACGATCAACTTTTCCACTTCACCGATAGGCTGGGGCTGGATAACGCGAATACGCTCCTGCTACCCAGCCCGTTTGATTATGCCAATCAGGCGTTGCTCTGCGTCCCCCGTCATTTACCGGAAACCAATCGTCCCGGTGCGGCGAAAAGGCTGGCGGCGATGCTGCGGCCGTTGATTGAGGCGAATCAGGGGCGCTGCTTTATGCTGTGTACCTCGCATCAGATGATGCGCGATTTGGCGGCTGAATTCCGCGCCACGTTGACGCTACCTGTGCTGTTACAGGGGGAAACTGGTAAGGCGCAATTGCTGTCGCAGTTTGTAGCGGCAGGTAATGCCTTGCTGGTGGCGACCAGCAGCTTCTGGGAAGGGGTGGATGTGCGTGGCGACACGCTCTCCTGCGTCATTATCGATAAACTGCCGTTTACCTCACCGGACGATCCGCTGCTGAAGGCGCGTATTGAAGACTGCCGCCTGCGTGGCGGCGAGCCTTTCGACGATGTGCAGGTTCCTGATGCGGTGATTACCCTGAAGCAAGGCGTGGGCCGCCTCATCCGTGACGTTGAGGATCGCGGTGTGATTGTGATTTGCGATAATCGACTGGTGATGCGTCCGTATGGTGCCGTGTTCCTTAACAGCCTGCCGCCGACGCCGCGTACTCGCGATATTGGGCAGGCGATTACTTTCCTGACGCGTAACACATAATTCCCAACTGGTAATTGCTGCATGGTTCTGACCGGTGGTGGGAAGGGCTGCGGCACGACAGGGGCTTATGCTATGATACGGTCCATTAAGATTTATTTATCCTGCCTGAGGTTGGCATGTCTACGCGAATTCTAGCGCTTGATACCGCAACGGAAGCCTGTTCCGTCGCGCTCTGGAATGAAGGTGAAATTCATTCTCTGTTCGAAATTTGTCCCCGTGAACACACACAACGTATTTTGCCGATGGTTCAGCAGGTGTTGGCCGACAGCGGCCTGACGCTCAAGGATCTTGATGCGCTGGCCTTTGGTCAGGGACCGGGAAGTTTTACCGGCGTGCGAATTGGCATCGGTATTGCCCAAGGGCTGGCGCTGGGAGCGGATTTACCGCTGCTTGGCATCTCGTCACTGGCGACGATGGCACAGGGCGCTTTCCGTCTAACGCAGGCAACGCAGGTGCTGGCGGCCATTGATGCGCGGATGGGTGAAGTGTACTGGGGCTGCTATCAGCGTAACGCTGACGGTAGCTGGCAGGGCGAGTCTGAGGAGGCCGTATTGCAACCTGAACAGGTGCAGGTGTTAACTGCCGCGCTGTCAGGTGAATGGGCCACGGTAGGAACCGGATGGGAAACCTATCCTGAACTGGTCAGCCATTCCTCACTGGTATTAGCGAAGGGTGACGTGCTGCTGCCGCAGGCGCAGGACATGCTGCCGTTGGCCTGTCAGCTCTGGCTGTCAGGAAAAGCGGTCAGCGTCGAGAATGCGCAGCCGCGCTACCTGCGTAATGAAGTGACCTGGAAGAAATTGCCCGGCCGCGAGTAGTCCGAATGCCTATCAGGCTTGAAGTATGACGTGTATAAACAGCAACTTATTCGATGCTAAGCAGTCTAATTATCAGATATCTGAGACGGAGGTTGTGTCATGGTTGTGCACATGAAAAAAATGCGTATAAATCAGAAAAAAACACGCTTCTGTATAGTGGTTGCGACAGCGCTGCTGCTTTCTGGCTGTGTCACGGTGCCGGATGCCATTAAAGGCACGTCGCCAACGCCGCAGGACGATTTGGTACGCGTGATGAATGCGCCGCAGGTTTATATCGGTCAGGAATCACGTTTTGGCGGACGGGTGGTTAGCATCCGCAATGAAGCGAATAAAACGCGGTTGGAAATTGCCAGCATGCCGCTGGATAGCGGCGCGAAACCGCTGCTGGATATGCCGTCAGAAGGGCGCTTTATCGCCTATGTGAATCGCTTTCTGGAACCTGTCGATTTTAAAGATCAACTGGTCACCGTTGTCGGGCCAATTGTCGGCACCGAACAGGGCGCTATTGGTGATAAACCCTATCGTTATGTTGTGATCGACGCGCAAGGCTACAAACGCTGGAATGTCGTACAGCGTCTGATGGTGCCACCCGGCGGCTATGGCTATGGCCCGTGGGGATGGCGAGCAGGTTACGGCTACGGCTGGGGCTCAGGGTGGGGATTTGACGGCGGTTGGCCTGGGCCGGCGCGGATTGAGAATGTCGTGACAGAATAAGAATAGGGCTATTTTACTTGTCATTTTGAACCTGGGCAGTGCTCAAACAAACGCAATTGCGTTTGAACGCCACTTGGGGCGGCCCGCAGGGTGAGCGTAGCGAATAATCCTCACGTACTATGTGTACGCTCCGGTTTTTCCGCGCTGTCCGAGTCCAAACTGACTGCGCCAATAACGCCCTATGGGGTAGGCTCTAAAATTATTTCGTTCAGTGTGAAGAGATCAGGCGACGCAGGTTGCCTGATTTTTTTTGAATAAAGAATAAATTAGTGATCGTTCTCGCAACCTGAACATTGTTTGTTCGTTAACTGGTAGGTCGGGTTAAAATAATGTTAATAACGATAAGCCTCTGAGGGTGACAACGATGCCACTAAAAAAATATCTCGGGAGTGACGTCTTGGAAAAAATTTGGTTATCACGCTATCCGGCGGATGTGCCGGCGGAAATCGATCCGGATCGCTATTCGTCGTTGATTGACATGTTTGAAAATGGCGTGAAGCGCTATGCCGATCGGCCCGCATTCGTCAACATGGGTGAAGTGATGACGTTTCGTAAGTTGGAAGAGCGGAGCCGAGCATTTGCGGCCTATTTGCAAAATCAGCTTAAATTGCAGAAAGGCGATCGCGTAGCATTGATGATGCCCAATTTGCTGCAATATCCCGTTGCGCTATTTGGCGTGTTGCGTGCGGGTATGGTGGTTGTCAACGTTAACCCGCTCTATACGCCGCGTGAGCTGGAACATCAGCTAAAAGACAGCGGCGCCAGTACGATTGTTATCGTATCTAACTTTGCGCATACGTTGGAAAAAATTGTCCATAACACGGCAGTGAAGCACGTCATCCTGACCCGCATGGGTGACCAGCTCTCTACGGCAAAAGGCACGTTAGTTAACTTTGTGGTGAAATACATTAAACGGCTTGTGCCCAAATACCATCTGCCGGATGCGATATCATTTCGTCGTGTTTTGCAGGAAGGGCGCCGCCAGCAGTATATTCGTCCCGATATGATCAACTCCGATTTGGCATTTCTGCAATATACCGGCGGTACCACGGGCGTCGCTAAAGGCGCCATGCTCACACACCGCAATATGTTGGCGAATCTTGAGCAGTGTAAAGGCGCATACGGTGCTGTTTTGCGTGAAGGAACTGAACTGGTAGTGACCGCACTCCCGCTGTATCACATCTATGCACTGATGGTGAATGGGCTGCTGTTCTTTGAACTCGGCGGGAAGAATCTCCTGATTACTAACCCCCGCGATATTCCAGCGGTGGTGAAAGAGCTGAAACAGTATCCATTTACCGCAATCACTGGCGTGAATACGTTATTTAACGCGTTGCTCAACAATAAAGAATTCCACGAATTGGATTTTTCGGCACTGCGGCTGTCCGCGGGAGGCGGCGCGTCAGTACAGCAGTCGGTGGCAGAGCGCTGGGAAAAATTGACCGGTAAGCATCTGCTCGAAGGCTACGGGTTGACAGAGAGTTCTCCGGTCGTATCGGGCAACCCGTACGATCTGAAGCATTACAGCGGCAGTATTGGGCTACCGATGCCATCAACGGATGTCAGAATCATTGATGATAATGGTAACGACGCAGGTCCGGGGGAATCCGGTGAGCTGTGGGTGCGTGGGCCGCAGGTGATGTTAGGGTACTGGCAGCAGCCTGCTGCCACGGATGAAGTGTTAAAAGACGGCTGGCTGGCAACGGGTGATATTGTCACGTCCGATGATGAGGGATTCCTGCGAGTCATCGACCGTAAGAAAGACATGATTCTGGTTTCCGGCTTTAACGTCTATCCGACCGAAATTGAAGATGTGATCAGCCGTCATCCCAACGTGTCTGAATCCGCGGTGGTTGGGGTGGAGAATGAGGTCTCCGGTGAAGCAGTCAAAGCCTTTGTCGTCAGACGCGACAACGCGTTAACGAAAGAGGAACTCATTACTCACTGCCGACGTAACCTTACTGGCTACAAAGTGCCGAAAGAGATCGAATTCTGCGACGATTTGCCGAAATCTAACGTGGGGAAAATTCTGCGGCGCGAATTACGCGGTGAGAAAACGGCGAAGAAAGATGCTGCCGCCTGACGATTTTCCACGAAAAACGACTGCCAGAGAGAGGCAGGACGCGATATGATGTTTTCACGCCGGTTTATCCGGCGTTCTTTTTTATGGCGATACGGATTTGATCCAGAACCGTAAAGTAAAAACAACCAAGAGAATGACGTTTTGAATTATCAGTTGATCACTTCCGACATTGGGTTACAACAGGTTTGCACCCAGGCGCGACGCTTTCCGCAGGTGGCATTGGACACAGAGTTCGTCAGAACCCGCACGTATTATCCGCAATTAGGGTTGATTCAATTGTATGACGGCGAACAGCTTTCACTCATCGACCCGCTAACGATTACCGACTGGGCACCCTTTCAGGCGTTACTGCGTGACGAACAGGTCACTAAATTCCTGCATGCGAGCAGTGAAGATCTGGAAGTGTTTCTCAATGCGTTTGGAACACTGCCTACGCCTTTCATCGATACACAGATTCTGGCCGCATTTTTAGGTAAGCCGCTCTCATATGGTTTTGCTGCGCTAGTGGCCGACTACATGGGCGTGACGCTGGATAAAAGTGAGTCGAGAACGGACTGGCTTGCACGTCCGCTGAGCGAAAAACAGTGTGATTACGCCGCTGCCGATGTGTTCTATTTGTTGCCGATGGCCATTCAACTGGTGGCCGATACGCAAGCAGCAGGGTGGATGAACGCGGCGCTGGATGAGTGTCTCCTGCTGTGTCAGCGTAAACAGGATATCTTGGCACCTGCGCTGGCCTATCGCGAATTTGGCAATGCCTGGCAACTGCGTGGCCGGAATCTGGCTTGCCTTCAGCGTCTTGCCGAGTGGCGTTTGCGTAAAGCTCGTGAGCGAGACAGCGCGGTGAATTTTGTCGTTCGTGAAGAGAATCTGTTGCAGGTGGCGCGTTGTCTGCCGACTTCGCTGGGTGAACTGAGCTCGCTGGGGCTGAGCGGCCCTGAAATCCGCTACCACGGCAAAACGCTGCTGGACTGTGTTGTACAGACGGACGGTATTGCTGATGCGGATTGCCCACCGCCGGTGAATAATTTGATCGACTATCCCAGCTATAAAAAAGCGTTTAAAGATATTAAAGCACTGGTGCAGCGCGTGAGCGAACAGAGTGGATTATCCGCCGAGCTATTGGCCTCACGTCGCCAAATTAATCGCCTGCTGAACTGGCACTGGAAATTAAGCGGGCAAGATACGGGAATGCCAGAAATGTTGTCTGGCTGGCGCGGCCAGTTATATGGTGATGAACTGCGTGAAATTGTGCAAGATTATTAATCACCGATAAGTACGTCTTATCAATCCGCCTTATTTGCTGTGATGATGCAATCATGAGAAAAAGCAGCAAATAGGGTGGTAAGAATACGGTGAAAAACAAAAGTAAGAAATAAATGACTGGCTAAATATACAGTTTAATGTAAATCATTCGGGTATTATGCAGGTGAAACGGAGAGGCAGAAATACCGATGAATTTACTGACGTCAGCCATTTGAATGTATGCGGAATAGATATCCCCTGCGTAAAAGCAGGGGACACTACAGCAGAAAAATCATTTAGGCGTTTCTTCCGCTTCCGGTAAGGTAACGTTCAACTCAAGCACGGAAATATCATCTCCTTTTTGCTCAAGCTGAACGGTCACCATCTCAGGATCAATCTGTACATATCGACAGATAACCTCAAGAATATCTCGCTTTAATTGCGGCAGATAATGGGGTTCGCTATCTCCCCGGCGTCGCTCCGCGACAATAATTTGCAGCCGTTCCTTGGCAATATTGGCTGTCGTTTTTTTGCGGGACAGAAAGAAGTCCAGTAAAGCCATAATTTATCCCCCAAAAAGTCGTTTAAGGAAACCCTTCTTCTCTTCTTCAACAAAACGGAAAGGACGCTCTTCGCCAAGCAGACGTTCAACGGTGTCTGCGTAAGCCTTACCAGCATCGGCTTCAGTATCGAGAATCACGGGTTCACCTTGGTTAGAAGCACGGAGTACGGATTGGTCTTCTGGAATTACGCCAACCAGCGGGATCCGCAGGATATCAAGAACGTCTTCCATACTTAGCATATCGCCACGGCTCACCCGACCTGGGTTGTAGCGCGTCAATAGCAAATGCTCTTTGATTGGATCTTCAGAACGCTCAGCACGACGTGATTTAGAAGACAAAATACCCAGAATACGGTCGGAGTCGCGAACAGAAGAGACTTCCGGGTTGGTGGTGATAATCGCTTCATCTGCGAAATAGAGCGCCATCAACGCACCCGTTTCAATCCCAGCGGGTGAATCACACACGATAAAATCGAATTCCATCTCACCCAGATCGTTGAGCACTTTCTCTACGCCTTCATGTGTTAACGCATCTTTATCACGCGTTTGTGATGCTGGCAGAATGTAGAGATTATCCGTTCTCTTATCTTTGATCAGCGCCTGGTTCAGCGTGGCATCACCTTGAATAACATTGACGAAGTCATACACTACGCGACGCTCGCATCCCATGATCAGGTCGAGGTTACGCAGACCAATGTCAAAATCGATGACAACCGTTTTTTTTCCTTTCTGGGCTAAACCGGTAGCAATGGCTGCGCTTGATGTGGTCTTGCCAACGCCCCCTTTACCCGATGTAACAACAATGATGCGTGCCATAAATGTTTCCTTGGGAGATTCTAGTCTAGAGGTTTTATCGTTAAAACATTGTCCAGCTGGTTCAGATTAATCCGTGCTGGCTGCCCAAAATACGGTTCAGGAATTTGGTCGCTTAGCCAGTAACGGCCAGCAATTGAGACCAGTTCTGCGGCCAGATGCGTACAGAATATCTGGCTCTGAACATCGCCAGAAACGCCTGCGAGGGCTCGGCCGCGCATCATGCCATAAATATGAATATTGCCATCGGCAATCACCTCCGCACCCGCGCTCACGCTGCTTATGACGATTAAGTCACAGTTTCGAGCGTAAATTTGTTGGCCGGATCGAACGGGGGTGTTGATGACTTTCGTTTTCACCGCGGCAGGAACGGCGGCGACGGGCTCGACGACCCGGCGTTGTGCTTTACCTTCGCTCAGAAGGGGAAGCCCTGCCTGCGCAATAGTTTTCTTTAATACGTCGTCGGTGCATCCGCTGACGCCAACGACGTGCAGGCCGGTTGATGAAATCGCCTGCTGTAATTTTATCCAGTCGGTTTCCGCTGTTAATGCAGCAACATTAATGACAACGGGGGCATTTTTCAGGAAAGCAGGCGCTTGCTCTATTTTTTCCTGTAGTGCCTGATAAATTACCTCGGGTTGGGAATCATGCAAATGAACAACCGATAAGGTAAAGCTGCTGCCTTTTAGCTCTATTGGCGTTTGTGACATCTATCCTGACTCAGTTTCAGCATCTTTTAATCCCTAGAGTAACATTTAAGGCATGATATTCCAGAGCGCTGTAAGCATGTTATAGTCACAATTATATACAGGCAAGATGGCATTCCCATCAAATAGAGTAAAAAAAATGTTTTGTGTGATCTATCGAAGTGCTAAACGCGATCAGACCTATCTTTATGTTGAAAAAAAAGACGATTTCTCACGCGTGCCGGAAGAATTAATGAAGAGTTTTGGCACGCCGCAGTTGTCCATGCTCTTACCGCTGGATGGGCGTAAAAAATTGGCGAATGCCGATATAGAAAAAGTGAAATTTGCGCTACAGGAGCAGGGCTTTTATCTGCAAGTTCCTCCACCGGTCGAGAGCTTATTAACCACGCCGGTATAAATGTAAAAAAATAATACCAAAGTGCATTTTCAGATAAAGCCGAAAACATAATTTGGCGTGGAATATCTCAGCCATTTGCAGGATATTCCGCGCGATAAATATTCATCTTTTGAACTTTATCCCGCCACAATTTAATTGATTCGATTTTTTGATGGGATAGGACTTCGTTTCTCCCTCATCGGATCCCCTGCCTTGCTCGCCTGAAATCTATTGGGTAACCCCCGCTGCGATGATATAACGATGGTTTTGCACCATCGTGTTCTTATATAGCTGTTTTCCTTTTGGTTGTGTTCTGTGCCACGAAAGCAGCGATAATCCAACAGACAGGGCAGGAGAATACCCATGTATCAACACAGAGACTGGCAGGGCGCGCTGCTTGATTTCCCGGTAAACAAAGTCGTTTGCGTAGGGAGCAACTACTCAGAACATATCAAAGAAATGGGCAGCGCGACCCCAAGTGAGCCCGTTTTATTCATTAAGCCTGAAACCGCACTGTGTGACTTACGCCAGCCCGTTGCCATCCCTAAAAATCTGGGCTCGGTTCACCACGAAGTTGAGCTGGCTGTGCTGATCGGTATGCCGTTAAAGCAGGCGAATGAAGAACGCGTCGCCCGAGCGATTGCGGGTTATGGTGTGGCACTGGATCTGACGCTGCGTGATTTGCAGTTCGACTTCAAAAAAGCGGGTCAGCCGTGGGAAAAAGCCAAAGCGTTTGACGGTTCTTGCCCGATCTCCGGTTTTATTCCGGTTGCCGAGTTTGGCGATCCGCAGCAAACCGATCTGGGTGTAAAAGTGAATGATGAAGTGCGTCAGCAGGGCAACACGCGTGATATGATTACGCCGATTCTGCCGCTGATTGCTTACATGAGCCGTTTCTTTACGCTGCGCGCGGGCGATATTATTTTAACGGGTACGCCAAAAGGGGTCGGTCCGATCCTGTCTGGCGATATGCTGACGATTACGGTCAATGACCGGACGTTAAGTACGCGTATTATATAACGCCTCTGGCTGCCCGTGTTGAAGACGGGCAGCAACATTTCCCCGCTGCGCCTGCCAGAATCACGCATCTTTATTTACAACGCTATCAATTTAACAACTAAGGTAACGGGAAGAGACATGACTGAACGCCCTTTTTGGCAGCAAAAAACGTTGTCTGAGATGTCTGACGATGAATGGGAGTCGCTGTGCGATGGCTGCGGTCAGTGCTGTTTGCATAAATTGATTGATGAGGATACGGAGGAGATCTACTTTACCAACGTCGCCTGTAATCAACTGAATATTAAAAACTGCCAGTGTCGTAACTATGAGAAACGCTTCGAGTACGAGCCGGACTGCATTAAGCTGACGCGTGAAAACCTGCTGACGTTTAACTGGCTACCCGCGACCTGTGCTTATCGCCTGATTCATGAACGTGAAGATTTACCGCAGTGGCACCCGCTAGTCTGCGGTACTAAAACGGCCATGCACCGTGAGCGCATCTCCGTGCGTCATATCGCCGTGCGTGAGAGTGAGGTGGTGGACTGGCAGGACCATATCCTGAATAAGCCGGAATGGGCGCGATAATTTCTGTTCGGCGCCAGGCTGTATCTGGTTAAAACACGAGACCCTCAATTCGAATCACTCAGAAGAGGGCCTTTTATCGGGGGATAATCCGTGTTCAGTTATCATCCCATCTGTTTTTTGCGTGTCACTTCACATTTCTCTTTATCATTGTGCGAATCATGTTGTCATCTCCGGCACAAATCGTGACGTGTTGTATAATTTTAAAGCGGTTAAACCAGCAGGAGGGAGAGCATGTGATTAACTTTGAGAAAATTATTCTTGAGTACAGTGAGCAGTATACCGACTTTGCGGCTTCCACCATCGCTTTTATGGAAAGTCAGGCAAAAAAGATCGATGCAGATGAAATATCACGAAGAATCCCGCAGGAAAAAAGACCTTTTTTTAACGAAAGATTAGGTCACTATCGCGATATCTACCGACCACAGCAGTGAGGCGTAGAAACAGTTACCAGAAGCCCGACTATTGTCGGGCTTTTCGGTTTCTGTGTGAATCGCCTTCTGTATTAATCCGCTTATTGATTAACGGCTGAAGAGGTCGCGACGCTTAGGTCGGAAAGGCTGAGCGATTAAGACCAGCACGGCAACCAACAGATAAGCGGCGAAGATGCCAAGCAGCCATTGTGGCATTTCCATGGAAAGGAATTCCCACTGACGTACTGAGCAATCACCCGTCGCATTGAAAATGGCCGGAAGCCATTTGTCCAAAGGCAGCCATGACGGGAAGCTGACAAAGAAATCACAAGTGGTAAACGGCGACGGATTTAACAAAATATCCGTGTGTTTCCATGCCAGTCGGACCCCTTCGTAAGAACTGTATATCCATAGCGCGATGGCTGGGTAACGTAACGCCGTTGATGGCGCGATAGCACCAACAATACCTGCCGCGAACACGCCCCACAGCGCACAGCGCTGATAGATACACAGCACGCACGGTTTTAATAACATCACATGCTGAAAATAGAGCGCGGTCAATTCCAGCGCTAAAGCAGTAAACGCTAGCAGCAGCCACGCACCACGCCCGCGTGAGCAACGATTAAGAAATCGCAACATAAAAATATTCCATGCTAAACATGATTAAAGCAGCAGTGTAAACCGTTCTGGCTTCACTGCCATCATTTCACTGCGCAAAACGTAACGATATGTTTATTTGATGCTTTTCTGTCATTCTGCGGCGGCGAAAAGGGTGTTGATAACATCATCAAGGCCGAAATTGTCGCTGCCGCGATTACTATACACGATCGTGATTATGAGTGACTGCCCGATATGGTCAAATCTGGCAAAGAAATCCAGTGATTATTTATCAAAAAGTCAGTAAACGGTACCAGTGTGAACTCAATACAAAACAACCCGACCAGCGTCATCACAATCGTGTAGGGTAGCGCCATCACCACCATGCGGCCGTAAGACAGGCGAATAAGTGGTGCCAGGGAGGATGTCAGCAAGAACAGAAACGCGGCTTGCCCATTCGGTGTGGCGACAGAAGGCAGATTGGTGCCGGTATTGATTGCCACGGCGAGCAACTCGAACTGAGAAAGCGATATATGGCCGTTCTCAAAGGCACTGCGCGCTTCGTTAATGTAAACCGAACCAACGAAGACATTATCCGATATCGATGAGAGCAGGCCGTTGAACAGATAAAACTGCGTCAGTTGCGCACTTTCAGAAGATTGCAGGACGTAATGGATAATCGGTGAGAACAGGTGCTGATCGATAATGACGGCGACGATGGCAAAGAAAACTGTCAGCAGCGCGGTAAACGGCATGGCATCCTGAAACGCTTTACCAATGGCATGTTCTTCAGTCACGCCGCAGAACGTCGTCGCCATAATAATCACGGAAAGGCCAATTAACCCGACCTCAGCCAGATGAAACGCCAGCGCGATGATGAGCCAGATGCCAATCACCGCCTGCACGAGTAAACGCACTTTATCCTGCGGCGTGCGCTTTTCTGTCATGTCCCGATCATAATCCTCAAGCACGCGGCGCACGTCGTCTGGCAGATTTGCTCCATAGCCAAACAGCTTGAAACGTTCAACCAGCACACAGGTAATGGTGCCGCAAATAAGGACAGGAACGGTCACGGGTGACATACGCAGGAAGAAACTGACGAAATCCCAGCCTGCGCTTTTCGCGATAATCAGGTTCTGAGGCTCACCAACCATCGTCATCACGCCGCCCAGTGCTGTACCGACGCCTGCGTGCATCATCAGACTACGCAGGAATGCCTGGAACTGCTCCAGCGTACGATGATGCTCCTCGCTGCTTAGCGCGCTGTCATCGCTGATATCGGCCTCGTCTTCACCCTGTTGGGAAGCGAAGCGGTGATAAATACCATAAAACCCGATAGCGACGCTGATAACAACGGCAATCACGGTCAGAGCATCAAGGAATGCGGAAAGAAAGGCAGAGGCGATACAGAACGCAAGCGAAAGCAGCGTCTTGGAATGAATGCGCAGTAGCAGTTTGGTAAACACAAAGAGCAGCAGTTGCTTCATGAAGTAGATGCCTGCCACCATAAACACCAGTAGCATGAGGACTTCAATATTCCCCGTGACTTCATGCCACACCTGCTGCGTGCTGGTCATACCGATGAGGATGGCCTGTAGTGCTAGCAGGCCGCCAGGCTGTAGCGGGTAACACTTCAGCGCCATGCCTAGCGTAAAAATAAACTCCACAACGAGTAACCAACCGGCCCAAAACGGGCTGACAAAATAGAACAGCAGCGGATTAATCAGCAAGAAGCAAAAAATAGTCAATTTGTACCAGTCTGGCGCGTATCCGAGGAAATTTTTTAATAGCGCACGGTGAAGGGGCATGCCGATCATAATGGAAGAGGAATCCTTATTCGTTAGAATAGTTTGATGGTTTTTATCATATCGTAAAAACTTTACAAACGGGCATAAGTCTACTGTTTTACGCCGCGAGAGGGCGGTTTGCAGTCACAATTTTTCATTGAAAGGGTTCGGTGCCCGAGTGCGGCGCTATATCATGATTCTTTCGTCTGGTATTATGACTTGGCTTTTTTCGGCAATCACCGCTACGGATTATCAAACACATGGTTATAAAGGCGCAAAGTCCGGCTGGATTCGCGGAAGAATACATTATCGAAAGTATATGGAATAACCGCTTTCCTCCTGGCTCTATTTTGCCCGCGGAAAGAGAGCTTTCCGAACTGATTGGCGTGACCCGTACGACCCTGCGTGAAGTCCTTCAGCGCCTGGCCCGCGATGGCTGGCTGACGATACAGCACGGGAAACCCACAAAGATTAACAATTTTTGGGAAACCTCTGGGCTCAATATTCTGGAAACGCTGGCGCGACTCGATCACGATAGCGTGCCACAACTGATCGATAACCTGCTGGCCGTGCGCACCAACATCGCCGCTATTTTTATTCGGACGGCGTTACGCCATAACCCGGAAAAAGTGCGTGATGTATTAACTCAGGCAAGTGCGGTAGACGATAGCGCAGAAGCTTTTGCGCAGCTTGACTACAACGTGTTCCGTGGTTTGGCCTTTGCCTCTGGCAATCCGATTTATGGTCTGATCCTGAACGGCCTGAAAGGGCTGTATATTCGCGTAGGGCGTTATTATTTTTCCAATCCGGAAGCCCGCAAGCTGGCGGTGAATTTTTACGCTCGGTTGGAAGCGTTGCGTAGCGAAGAGCTCTACGATCAGGTGATGGATGTCGTCAGACATTACGGTAAAGAAAGCGGAGCGATCTGGCACAGTATGCAGAGTGCTATCCCGCGGGATATCGCAGAAGTACGCCGCTAAGGCTCATACCGCAGTTTCATTGTGAAAAGGGGATTCAGGTTGTTACCTGAATCCCCTTTGTCTTTGGTCGTGTCGCTGACCTGCGTACCGAGTTTCGTTATGTGGCTGCTGTCCCGTTACGCGGCGGGCAGCGTTCAATCAATTCGATGCTGCCATCCGTGTTAGCCTGCTCCAGATAGACATCAAATCCCCACAGGCGGTGGACATGCTTTAACACTTCCTGACTACTTTTATCCAGCGGTGCGCGATTATGCGGGACATAACGTAGCGTTAGCGCCCGATTACCGCGTAAATCCACGTTCCAGACCTGAATGTTCGGCTCCAGATGGCTCAGATTGTACTGGGCGGAGAGCTCTTGTCGGATCAAACGATAGCCTTCTTCGTCGTGAATCGCGGCAATTTCCAGATAATTATTGCGATCGTCGTCCAGCACCGTAAACAGCCGGAAATCACGCATCAATTTAGGCGACAGGAACTGGCTGATGAAGCTCTCGTCCTTGAAGTTTTGCATCGCAAAATGCAGCGTATCGAGCCAGTCTTTGCCCGCGATATCGGGGAACCAGTAGCGATCTTCGTCTGTCGGTGACTGACAAATACGCTTGATGTCCTGAAACATCGCGAAGCCTAGCGCATACGGATTAATCCCGTTGTAATAAGGACTATTGTACGGCGGCTGATAGATCACGTTGGTATGGCTGTGCAGGAACTCCAGCATGAAGCGCTCGGTGACCCGACCTTCATCATAGAGATGGTTCAGAATGGTGTAGTGCCAGAACGTCGCCCAGCCTTCATTCATCACCTGAGTCTGCTTCTGCGGATAAAAATACTGGCTGACTTTGCGCACGATACGCAGAACCTCACGCTGCCAAGGCTCCAGCAGCGGCGCGTTTTTCTCCATAAAATAGAGCAGATTTTCCTGCGGTTCTTGCGGAAAACGTCGGGCTTGTTCTGGTGCGGCGCCTTGTTCGCGACGCGGTAAGGTTTTCCAGAGATCGTTAACCTGACTTTGCAGGTAGGCCTCACGGCTTTTCTGGCGGGACTTTTCCTCTTCGAGCGAAATCTTCTGCGGGCGCTTATAGCGGTCAACGCCGTAATTCATGAGCGCATGGCAGGAATCTAGCAGGCGTTCCACTTCGTCCACGCCATAACGCTCTTCGCATTGCGCGATATACTGTCGGGCAAACAGCAGGTAATCGACGATGGAACTGGCGTCGGTCCAACTGCGGAACAGGTAGTTACCTTTGAAGAACGAGTTGTGCCCGTAGCAGGCATGCGCCATCACCAGCGCCTGCATCGGCAGCGTGTTCTCTTCCATCAAATACGCGATACAGGGATCGGAGTTAATGACGATTTCGTAGGCCAGCCCCTGCTGCCCGTGCTTGTAGCGCTGTTCGGTTTCGATAAATTTCTTCCCGAACGACCAGTGGGCATAGTTGATCGGCATGCCTATACTGGAGTAGGCGTCCATCATTTGTTCTGAAGTGATGACTTCAATCTGATGAGGGTAGGTTGCCAGACGATACAGCTTCGCCACCCGATCAATCTCATCAAGGTAAACCTGCAATAACTCAAACGTCCAGTCCG
Source organism: Pectobacterium quasiaquaticum (assembly GCF_014946775.2). NCBI lineage: Bacteria > Pseudomonadati > Pseudomonadota > Gammaproteobacteria > Enterobacterales > Pectobacteriaceae > Pectobacterium > Pectobacterium quasiaquaticum. Next base: position 2,072,612 of record NZ_CP065177.1, read on the forward strand.
GTCCATCACTCAGGCGAAGTGTTTTTTTTACCTGATTATCCGTCGATATAGCCATCAGCGCGCCCCCTAACATAGCAAGTCTGTACGTGAGATCTCGTTTACTGCCTTCCCGCTGGCTCCTGTCAAAAAATCATCGTTGTTCATTTAGTTATAGCTGAGCTTTGGAAACGCGGCAATTGACGAATTGAGCGTATTTGATGGAGAAAGGTCGCTGAGGGGATAAAAAGAAACCGGTCTTACGCTGTCGATTGATAGGGAAATGCTGATAGGGAAATGCGCTCCCCGGAGAGAGCGCGAAATACCACCAGAACTAGCGGTGTTGATACCGTTTTAACAGCGCCTGAATATCGTTGAGGCGGGAAACGGCAATGGTAGACAGCTTCTCTTTAGAAACGTTGCGATCGAGCGAGATGCAATCCTTCCACAGAGAGCGTCCGGCAATCACGCCAGAGGCACCGTTTTTCAACGCGCTCTCTACCTGAGGGAGAAACGTCGCGTGATCGACGCCGGCAGACAGGACGGCCCAGGGAATGTCGCCGCAGAGTGCCGTCACGCGAGCACAGGCTTCATCCGATCCAGGGTAAGGGATTTTTAAGACCTTTGCGCCTTGGTCGATACAGGCCTGACAACCTGCGGGAATGAGTTCGGGCAGGAGGCGGGTATAGGCGTCGCGAGATTCATTTTCCAGAGGATAGGTCAGGAATTCGACGACGAGCAGTAAATCTTCCTGCGCAAAATCCTGAATCACGGTACGGAGTGTGGCAAGGTTCTGGGTATTGGCGTCTGGTCTATCCGGGCGAAGGTAGATCATGATTTTTCCGCCGGTGGCACCCCACTCGCGCACTTTACGTGCCGTGACGCCTTCAACCATCGTGGAGATGCGGTAGCCTTCTGGCGTTGTTTCCCACCCTGACGCGTCAAGCCCGATGAGCAGACCTGTATCGCGGGGCAGAATGTCTTCGTCTATCAGGCCCGGAATGGCGCAGATCGGATCAACCAGCACACAACCTGCCTCCGCCGCCAGATAGCGAGTGATGTCATATTTTGTTTTTCCTAATGTTTCATTGGTAATCGCGGCCTGTGCTTCTGATGTTGGTGCTAATAATGTTCGCATACCGCCACGTTGATCGCAGGCAATAACCATCATAGCGCCTGTCGCGTTACAAATTAATTGATATCCTCGGTGTTCAGCTGTTGTCATGGTGTTCATAATAATTACCCTCATAAAAAGTAATATAAATAAGCGATTAATCTAGGTGTGTTTTGATCCATTGAATTAATTCCTGATGATTAATTTCCTTATCCTGATCAACCGTGTAACACTTTCCAATACACATCGGTTTCGCCTGATGTGCGAGTGAAATTAATTCCGGGAGATACTCGTTGCCGGGATGGCCTTTTATTCTTTCATTCGCTCTGGCTTGATATCGCGCCGCTACCCGATCGGATGAGATGGCATTCCATATTTCAAGCGTATGGTTGATGGCACACGAAGCCAGGTAGTCCTGTAATACGGATCTCTCGCGAAATCCAAACCAGGCGTCGAGAATGAGAATGCTATTTTCAGGCGCCTGTCTGACAATATTAAACATGGCCTGATAGGCGGCATATCCCAGTTTTCTGTTTAACGTTCTATCAATGGCATCGCAGAACTGCATCATGAACGGCTCTTTTATTTCATCGAGGCTTAACCGAGGGAAACTCAATTCATCCGCAATAATACGTGCTACCGTGCTTTTCCCTGATGCGGGAATACCATTTACTAAAATAAGCTTTTTCATAATACTCCGACAATATCATCTGCCGTAGTGGCATTTCGAATACGAGAGAGAATGTCGTCCTTTTCCAATAGATTGATGATTGAGGCGATGCCTTCTGTAATATGTGCGTCGCTGTTAATGCCGCCGAACATAATTAAAATATCCACCGGTTCACTGCCCTGAATAGAGAGCGGTGTCTGGAGCGTCAGTAAACTAAAACAATTCTCCCGAACGCCACACTCGGGGCGCGCATGGGGAATAGCGATACCTTCATCAAAAACATAATAAGGCCCGTATTCCTTCGTGCTTTCTATCACCGCGATAGGATAGTGTTTTGTGATACATCCTGCGCGAATTAACGGTTGCGCGGCGCAATAAATAGCCTCTTCCCATGTCTCACATATTACGCCGAGTTGAATGCAATCATGTTGCAAAAGGAAATTTTTTATGCTCATAAATCCTCATATATTTTTCCGAATGGTATTTCTGAGTTCATCTATCTGAATGAAAATACGATCAACGCGATCCCGATAGTCAGGATGCGCAGAAAATAACTGAATGGCCTGGTTGTATTTAATCATTAGCGCTTTTTGTGTTTCACTATGGGCCGGATCCTGAACTAAGTGAGACTCAAGCTCCGCTAATTCTTCCTCAATTTCCCTAATGCGATTGTCATCCTTATTATCGAGCGGGTCGGAAGCGGGAACTGGGGATAAAAAGCGTTTGAGTAGAGAAAACATAGTGACTCCTTAAGCTATTTGCATCATGACAGCAGGCCAATACGCTATTGCGATAGTTTACGATTCGCAATAAAGGCAATGAAGGCAACGAACGCGACAAAGGCGGCGACAAATAGCCAGTCTTGCTGGAAGGCATGTCCTAATATCAGGCCAGTGCCGATGACATCGGAATCACTGAAGGTGACGCCAGTAAATCCGAAGACTTCCAGTAATGGCACCAGAATAGCGGGCAAGAGCGTAATAAAAAGACCATGAACCACGCCGCCGATGACTGCGCCACGCCGCCCTCCCATGGCGTTACCGAAAATACCCGCTGTCCCGCCCGCAAAGAAGTTGGTCAGTAAACCTGGCAAAATCATCGCCAATCCAAACATCGGGAAGATCAGCATTCCCAGAATGGAACCGACGGTGGTGGCGAGGAAGCCAACAATCACGGCGTTGGGCGCATAAGGGAAGAGCACCGGGCAATCTAACGCGGGTTTAGCGTTAGGAACCAGCCGCATGGCGATCCCCCGAAATGCGGGAACCAGCTCATTAAGCAGCAGACGGACACCGCTGTAGAGAACGAAAACGCCTGCGACAAACTGCATGGACTGCATGAAGGAATACATCAGATAGTTGACGCCGTTGGCGTACTGCGCGATGTAGGTCGGTCCCGCCGCTACGGCAGGGATGAGGTACATCGGTACCATGACGACGGCCATCGACAGGTAGGTATCCTGCAAGAATTTGAAATTATCAGGCAGCGTTAAATCTTCCGTGGATTTGGAATTTTTACCGACGACCCGAGCGACGGCAGCCTGCACCAGATACCCGATGGTACAAAAATGCCCCAGTGCAACATCATCGGAATTCGTGATTTTACGGACAATCGGCTGCGCCAGCGCGGGCATCAGCACGGCCATAATGCCGCCAAATATGCCTCCGGTTAAGATCAGTGTCGCGCCGGTCAAGCCCGATTTATAGCCGATCACGGTGCCGATGGTTGCCATCCACAGCAGAGCCTGTCCCGTTAGGAAGATATATTTAAAGGGAGTAATGCGTGCAATAAGGATGTTGACGGCAAAGATCACCATGAGCGTCAACGCGACTTCTGACCCGAGTTCGCGGTTTGCCAACCCGGCGATGGCGGCGACATCGGTGATGTAGCCTTTCATGCCAAAGCCTTGGGTAAATATGTTGTTCAAATAAGTCAGGGTATCAACGATGATGTTAATCCCTGCCATCATAATGAGGAAACCCAGCAGCGTCTTGAAGGTTCCCTCTGCAATTTTCCCTACTGATTTCTTCTGTAAAATCAATCCGATCATGGCGATCAGCGCGATGAGTATGGATGCCTGGCCTAATAAATCTTTCACAATGAAATTGATAACGGTGTTCATTTTTCACCTCATGCTATTGATTAGCCTGGATATACGTTAAAATTTTTTCTTCTATTTCGTCTTTATCAGTCAATTTATTAAGAATGATGACTCTTTTTTTCTCATCTTCACTGGCATCACTATTCAGGATGTCAGCAAATATTTTCTGGGTTAGGATGACGTCATAATTAAAGGCAGAGGCCTCTGAAATCGTGGTGTGATTTATTTCCGCATCAATACCTAATTTTTTTAGTACGGATTTGGCTGTCATTTCGATAGCGAAACTGGAACCTAATCCACAACCGCAAACGCAAAGTACTTTCAACATAATCATGGCCTCATATAAGGTGATGGGCTTTCGCGAGCTTATAAAAGTGACTGTCGACATCAACCAAACGTCGTTCGGAATCCTCCAGGTCGATAGGAATAGCCTTGTTGTTATTATTGATAATGATAATTTTATTGGTTAGTCCGGCGTTAATACACCGAACCACTTCTTCTGCTAATAGGGTGCCCTGAATAATTTCTTCCCCGGTGGGCGCGCCATTTCGTAAGCCATATCCCAAAATGGTTTTTCGGATACGGATGCCAATCTTATGCTCTAGTTTATTGATAATCGTATCGATAGCGCCCTGAAAGCCAGGAGTATACTCATGGGTATAGCCTTCAGAACATAAAATGATCACGCTGTTTTGTTCTGCGATTTTCTCCCGAATGCATTGTGATAATTTATCAATATCCCACGGTGATTCTGGAATGAGTGCAATATCTGCGTTGCTCTTTAATGCCGCCTGTAATGTTAATTCACCGCAATAACCGCCGAGTAATTCAATCATGAATACCCGTCCTTGTAGTCCACGGCCTGTATTTCGCAATTTTTCTACTTCACTCATTACCTGCTCACAGGCGGTAGAAAAACCGATCGTATAGCTGTTCCCTGAAATGTCATTATCAATCGTCATGCCTACGCCATAGCAATGAATGCCATAGTGACTGAGTTTTTTTAGAAATTGGAATGAACCATCTCCCCCAGCCATAATGAGCGCGTCGAGTTTTTGTTTTTGAATGTTTTTGACGATTTTCTCATAGTCTGTTTTTCTACATTTTCCGGTTTTTCTCCCTGAAGTAATCAGGGGCATTGCCGAGATTGAATAATCCACTAAATCGCGGCGAGTGAGGACTTTACAGCAGTTATCGATAAGGCCATTAATTCCACCATCGAAAATGACGATGTCAGAGGCAGTCATTCTGTTCACCTGAAAAATGAAGTTATTTATTCCGCTAACGTCGCCGCCGCTAATGACTAATCCAATTTTCATCGTCGCCCTCTGGAAATATGAATAACCACCGTGTGAACACAATGTTATTAAACTGATAAGGCGTTTTTTTGATGAATGTCGCAAATTTGTATTTAATTACGGTGCTGAGTGTCTTGACAGTGATGTTGATTATTCGATTGATGTGATGATTATCACGATTTAAAAATAAGCAATCTCACTAACTTATTAATTAACCTGGACTTTAACATTTCCCCCTTTTTTACTTTTATTATGCTTTTCAGCTAAAAAACGAATACATATTTTGTGAATGATTTCACAGTTATTTCGTTACGATCTCCAATGGAGAAGCAACGGATCGAAGAGATAACAATAGATAAATGTTATCGTCGAGATTGGTGACAATTCCTTCCCAAATGCTAGAGTAGTCTTCAGTTTTACCTTTTAACTAGTGTTTTATTCCATTAAATAAGCATTTTTCCAGTAGATTAGACGGTCTTTAACGGAGAGAAAGGGAGAGCGGTAGCATGCGGGTTGTGATTCTGGGAAGTGGCGTCGTTGGCGTAAGTACCGCCTGGTATCTTGCGCAGGCAGGGCATGATGTTACCGTGATCGACAGGCAGCCGGAGCCCGCGTTGGAAACCAGCGCCGGGAATGCCGGACAGATTTCCCCCGGCTATGCCGCGCCTTGGGCTGCGCCGGGAATACCGCTGAAAGCGATAAAGTGGATGTTTCAGCGTCATGCTCCGTTGGCCATCCGGCCGGACTTCACGGCAGCACAGCTGTGCTGGATGTGGCAAATGTTGCTCAACTGCGACGCGCGCCACTATAAAACGAATAAAGCGCGGATGGTGCGGCTGGCGGAATACAGTCGCGACTGTCTGCAAGCGCTGCGGCGAGATACCGGTATCCAGTACGAAGGTCGACAAGGTGGAACGCTGCAACTGTTTCGCACTGAGCAGCAGTATGAAAACGCGACACGCGATATCGCCGTGCTGGAAGAGGCTGGCGTACCGTATCAACTGCTGACGCGTCATGAGCTAGCCTCGGTGGAACCTGCGCTGGCACACGTGGCGGGAAAACTGACCGGCGGGCTGCGTTTACCGCATGATGAGACCGGCGACTGCCAGCTGTTCACTCGCCAACTGGCGGCGATGGCTGCCGATGCAGGTGTCACCTTTAAGCTGGGGCGTAACGTTCGCCAGTTGCGGGTGGAAGGGCAAAGCGTCACGGGCGTCCAGTGCGACGATGAAATGATCGTGGCAGATGCCTATGTGATGGCGTGCGGCTCCTATTCCACCGGATTACTGCGTCAGTGGTTCGATATTCCGGTTTATCCGCTGAAAGGCTATTCACTGACGATTCCGCTGGCGGATGACGCTTTTGCACCGGTTTCTACCGTATTGGATGAAACCTATAAAATAGCGATTACTCGTTTTGATCGTCGCATTCGCGTCGGAGGCATGGCAGAGGTCGTAGGTTTCAACACCGAGCTGAATCCCAAGCGCCGTGAAACGCTGGAAATGGTGGTGCGCGATCTCTATCCTCACTGCGGCCCGATTGAGCAAGCAACCTTCTGGACGGGATTGCGTCCGATGACGCCGGACGGCACGCCGCTGGTGGGGCGCTCACCGTTAAAAAATCTGTATCTGAATACGGGGCACGGCACGTTGGGCTGGACGATGGCCTGTGGATCGGGGAAATTACTGGCGGATATTCTGTCGAACAAATCACCGGATATTGAAGCCGATGATTTGTCCGTGGAAAGGTATGCGCGTTAGATTTGAACTACTTATTTTTGAACTACTTATTTTTGAACTACGTACGGGGCAGCGATGTAATGCTGCCCTTGTGGTGCCGCGTAAGCAGGCGGGCGCGTATTGCCAGCAGTGCGGCACAGAGCATGACCAGCGCCAGTGATACTTTTGACGGCAGAGGAATGGCCATAGCAATCAGCCCCAGCGCCGCGCCGCCCGCCATCTGCAAAAATCCTACCATCGCCGACGCAATCCCCGCCTCATTGGAATAAGGCTCCAGCGCATAGCTGGTGGACGGCCCGATCAAAAATGCCAGACCGGCACAGGCCAGCGCGACAGGCAGCATGTAGGTTGGCCAGGTGTTTTGCATCGCTTCGGGTAAGAGAACGACGCCGCCAAGCAGCGAAAGAAACCCAGCCCCCATCAGCAGGCTACCGATAGCCAAGCAGCGCGGTCGGCCGACTTTGCGGATAATGCGATTTGCAAAGAAGCTGACCAGCATGATCCAAAAACCGTTTACGCCAAAGGCAATGGAAAACTCAAGCGGCGTGAGCCGGGCCTCATTCATCAACACCACGGGAGAGAAGGTGACATAGGTCAATGCCATCCCCATGGCACCCGCGTTGACTGAGGCAAATCCCAGAAACTGGCGATCGGATAACAGACGTGCGTATTGGCGCAGCGGCAAGCCGTGTACGGGCAGTGTTGAGTCTGGGCGCGTTTCAGGCAGGAAGCGGATGACGAGTGCCAGTACCAGAATACTGTAGCCCGCGAGGAACCAGAAGGGGGCACGCCAACCGAAGGCTTCGGCCAACAGCCCACCCAAGAGCGGCGCCAGCGCCGGCACAATGTTCAGCGTGCCGTTAAGAAAGCCATAGGTTCTGGCGGCATCGTCGCCGTTCAGTTTGTCACGCACGCTGCTGAAAATGGCGACGGCGGTACAGCAGACGGCCAGCCCCTGAAAAAGGCGTGAGAGGACGAACAGCGTGGCGCTGGTGGCTAGCGCGGCCATGATCGCACCGATGAGATAGATAATCACGCCAGCCAGCGCCATAGGGCGTCGACCGTATTTATCGACCAGCGGCCCTGCTAGCAGTTGGCCTAATCCCATGATCAGAATAAACAGTGCGACGGTGGATTGAATCAGCGATTCAGGGCTGTTCAGTGCCACGGCGATGGCGGGAATAAGCGGTAAATAGATGTCGATGCCCAGAGGGCCGAGTAGAACCAGAGTCAGTAAAATCAGAACAAATCGTTGCATAACAAAAACAGAAATCTATGTTTTATGGGTTCGACAGGGTAATGCGCACACTGGCGGAAAGAAAGCGTTATCTTTGTGACAATGTCACGACGAGGTAGTGATTTCAACTCTGGAAAGAGAAAATCAGCCAGCTAACGATTAATTATTAACAGATAACTGGCTGATTGAGAGGAGGGTCAGTGCCCTACCGTTTGTTTACGGAAGAGTTCACGGAAGACAGGGTAGATATCATCCTGATCGCGGATATGCTGCATGGCGAAATTATCGAACGTATCGCGTAGCGTTTCATATTCGCGCCAGAGCGTCTGGTGTGAACGCCGAGTGATTTCAATATAGCTATAGTAACGCACCATCGGCAGAAGCTGATTTGCCAGAATCTGGTGACACAGTGGTGAGTCATCGGCCCAGTTATCGCCATCCGACGCCTGTGCCGCATAGATGTTCCACTGTGACGGATCGTAACGCTCGCGAACCACTTCCTCCATCAGCTTTAACGCACTGGAGACAATGGTGCCGCCGGTTTCCTGAGAGTAGAAGAACTCCTGTTCATCAACCTCTTTCGCCTGTGTATGGTGGCGAATGTAGACGACGTCGACGTTTTTATAATTTCGGCTGAGGAACAGATACAGCAGAATATAAAAGCGCTTCGCCATGTCTTTCGTCGCCTGATCCATCGAACCAGACACATCCATCAAACAGAACATCACCGCTTGGCTCGACGGTTCGGCCCGACGCTCGTAGTTCCTGTAGCGCAGGTCAAACGTATCAATAAACGGCACGCGGGCGATTTTCTGGCGCAGTTCGTTAATTTCCTGCCGCAGCCGTTCCTCTTCCAGCAATTGTGCAGGTTCGGTATGCGCCAACTGTTCCAGCGTCTCTTCCAGTTCATGCAGCGTACGCCGTTTACCCGCTGTCATCGCCATACGGCGTGCCAGCGAGTTTTGCAGCGAACGTACCACGCTGATATTGGCAGGAACGCCGTTAGCGGTGTACCCAGCGCGGTGCGTTTTGTACTCGTTCATTTGCCGATGCTGGGTTTTCTTCAGATTCGGCAGCGCTAGATCTTCAAACAGCAGGTCCAGATATTCATCTTTGGAGATCTGAAAGACAAATTCATCTTCGCCTTCGCCATCTTTACTGGCATCCCCCTGACCGGAACCACCGCCGCCACCTCCTTGTGGCCGCTCGATTTTGTCGTTCTGTACAAAGTGATCGTTGCCCGGGTGGACGCGGTGGCGGCGTCCTCCACGGCCCTGATGGAACATCGGTTCGTTGATGTCTGCATTGGGGATCGAGACGGACTCCCCGCTTTCGATGTCGGTCACCGAACGCTTATTAATGGCCTCGGAAATCGACTGTTTTATTTGCGACTTATAGCGGCGCAGAAAGCGTTGGCGGTTCACCGTGCTTTTGTTTTTGCCGTTCAGTCGTCGGTCAATAAAATAGGCCATGTTTCCCCCAAACGCTGTTGCCAGCATCGTGCGTCATTATGATGACTTCCTCACCCGCAGATACCATTCGCACAGCAAACGAACCTGTTTCCGGGTGTAGCCTTTCTCCATCATGCGATCGACGAAGTCATCATGTTTTTTCTGTTCATCCGTTGAGGTTTTGGTATTAAACGAAATCACAGGCAGCAGCTCTTCCGTATTGGAGAACATCTTCTTCTCAATGACCGTACGCAGCTTCTCGTAACTGGTCCAGTTTGGATTCCGGCCGCTATTGTTGGCACGGGCGCGCAGGACAAAGTTGACGATCTCGTTACGGAAGTCTTTAGGGTTGCTGATGCCCGCAGGCTTCTCGATCTTTTCCAGCTCGGCGTTTAACGATTCGCGGTCAAACAGCTGGCCAGTATCTGGGTCACGGTACTCCTGATCCTGAATCCAGAAATCCGCATAGGTAACATAACGGTCAAAAATGTTCTGGCCGTATTCGGAATAGGATTCGAGGTAGGCGGTCTGGATCTCTTTACCGATAAACTCGGCGTATTTCGGTGTCAGATAGCCTTTCAGGTGCTCTAAATATTTCTCTGCCAGCTCCTGCGGGAACTGTTCGCGCTCGATCTGCTGCTCCAGCACATAGAACAGGTGCACCGGGTTAGCCGCGACTTCGCTGTGATCGAAGTTAAAGACGCGCGATAGAATCTTGAACGCGAAGCGGGTCGACAGACCGTTCATTCCCTCATCCACGCCTGCATAGTCGCGATACTCCTGATAGGACTTCGCCTTCGGATCGGTATCTTTCAGGCTTTCGCCGTCGTAAACCCGCATCTTGGAATAGATGCTGGAGTTTTCGGGATCTTTCAGACGCGACAGAATGGAGAAACGGGCCAGCGTTTCCAGCGTGCCGGGCGCACAAGGGGCATGCGTCAGTTCGCTGTGATCCAGCAATTTGTCGTAGATCTTGACCTCTTCGGACACGCGCAGGCAGTACGGCACCTTCACGATATACACGCGGTCAAGAAACGCTTCATTGTTCTTGTTGTTACGGAACTGCACCCACTCGGATTCATTAGAGTGCGCCAGAATAATCCCGTTGAACGGTAGGGCGGCAATGCCTTCCGTCCCGTTATAGTTGCCTTCTTGTGTCGCAGTCAGTAGTGGGTGGAGAACCTTGATCGGCGCTTTGAACATTTCGACGAATTCCATAATGCCCTGATTCGCGCGGCATAGTGCACCGGAATAACCGTAGGCATCGGGATCGTTTTGGGCAAAATGCTCCAGCTTGCGGATGTCGACTTTACCAACCAGCGCTGAAATGTCCTGATTGTTTTCATCGCCGGGCTCGGTCTTCGCGATCCCAATTTGCGCCAGAATTGAGGGCCAAACTTTGACAACTCTGAACTTGGTAATGTCGCCGCCAAACTCCTGAAGGCGCTTGGCTGCCCACGGCGACATGATGGTGCCGAGGTAGCGCCGTGGAATGGCATACTCTTTCTCAAGTATTGTGGCATCTTCCTGCGGGTTGAACAGGCAGAGCGGATGATCATTCACTGGGCTGCGTTCGCCGTTAGCACTGAGGATGTAAATCGGTACGCGCTGCATTAGCGCTTTCAGGCGTTCGGCAAGAGACGATTTCCCGCCGCCGACTGGCCCCAACAGATACAGAATCTGTTTCTTCTCTTCCAATCCCTGCGCGGCATGTTTCAGGTAAGAGACAATCTGTTCGATGGCCTCTTCCATACCATAAAATTCTTCAAAAGCAGGGTAGCGAGCAATCACCCGGTTTGAGAATAGGCGCGACATTCGTGATTCTTGGGCGGTATCCACCATTACAGGCTCACCGATAGCCGTTAACAATCGTTCAGCCGCGTTCGCATAAGCGTTGCGATCCTGCTGACAGATGGTAAGGAATTCCTGCAGAGTGAACTCTTCGTCCTTGGCAGCGTCGTAGCGCTGGCGGTAGTGATCAAATATGTTCATAGTGATGCCCGTCCTTCGTCGATTAGCACAGATTAAGAGAGCGTGTGGAATATATGCCTATTAATGTATTGCCCTCCGAAAGAAGAAATCTCCTGAGTCCAGCAACCCTTATGCCAACTTGTCGCATCAGGGCGTCGTGATTTTATTCATTCCTGCTGGTCAGGAAGACGTCACCTTCTGTATTAAAGCGTAGTTTGCATCCGTAAAATTTCCTCTAGTCCACAGACGTATTTTTAAGATATTTCAAGGACTCACTTTCAGGAAAATCCGTGTAACATTATAGGGAATAGGCGCTCAGCCTTAAGAACTCGGCCTATTACCGACGTTAGCGCACGTAAAACCTATCGAATATATCGGTTATTCGTTAATGTTATTTTTATATAACCTGAACGCGAACGTGTGTAATTGGCTTATCATGTTTCATGATATTTATCTGTAATAGGAAATAGAAAACTGTGAAAAAACCTCAACTATGTATGCTGGCCGCGCTGGTTTCTGGTGCTGTGCTCCTGCCTTCAGCCTATGCCGCAGATGTCTCTCTGGGCCTTGGCGCTGCGGGTTCAACGTCCGTGTACCGTGGTGTTGATAATGACGTTTATCCGCTTCCTGTGCTGAATTATGAAAGTGAAAGTTTTTATTTCCGCGGGCTGGGTGGTGGATACTACCTGTGGAATGACGGCGCAAATCGTTTCTCTTTAACGGCGTACTACCTGCCTTTAGGGTTTAAACCGGGAGATAGTGACGATCTGCGTATGAAGCAGTTGGACAAACGCCGCGGTACGCTGATGGCGGGTGCGGCTTATCGTCATACTGCCGACTGGGGTGAAATTCGTACCGTGTTGGCCGGTGATACGCTGGATTACAGCAACGGTTTCATATGGGATACCGCCTACCTTTACCGCTTCTCAATGGGTGATCTGAGTATCACCCCCGGTATCGGTGCCTCTTGGTTCAGTGAAAATATGAACCAGTATTACTACGGTGTTAGCGCACAGGAGTCCGCTCGTTCTGGCTTTAACCAATACAGCCCTGGCGATGGCTGGGCCCCGTATCTTGAACTGAGCGCGGGTTATCAGATTAACGAAAGCTGGAGCGCCTGGGCCGTGGGCCGTTACACGCGTCTGTCTGACGAAATGAAAGACAGCCCGATTGTTGATAGTAACCACAGCATCTTGATGAGCGCGGGCGTCAGCTATCGCTTCTGATGCTTTTCATGAGCGCTTTTAATGCTCTTCGTAAGCATAGTGCATCTGCCGTACAATAATGGGGTGATATCACCCCATTTGCACATTTATGGTGCGCCAAACGCCATGTTAGGTTGACGGCAAACCCGTTACGTTGACGGCAGGCAAGGGAGGAACGTGTGACAAAAGCGATTCGTTTTCCAGATGACACCCGCGTACCGGCGATCGGTCAGGGAACGTGGTACATGGGCGAAGATGCCCGAATGAAAGCGCAGGAAGTGACGGCGCTGCAAACGGGTATCGATCTTGGGTTAACGCTGATTGATACGGCCGAAATGTATGCGGAAGGCAGGGCGGAGGACATCGTCGGTGAAGCGATACGTGGCCGCCGCGATAGCATTTATCTGGTGTCGAAAGTCTATCCGCACAATGCGGGAGGCGAAAAGGCGATACAGGCGTGTGAACGCAGCCTGAAGCGACTGCAAACCGAGCGCATTGACCTGTATTTGCTACATTGGCGCGGTGGCATCCCGTTAGTGGATACGATTGCGGCGATGGAGCGGTTACAGCAGGCGGGAAAAATCGGCCAGTGGGGCGTCTCCAATCTCGACTTTGAGGATATGCAGGAGCTCTGGTCGCTAAACGGCGGACAGCGCTGCATGACCAATCAGGTGCTTTACCATTTGGCATCGCGCGGTATTGAGTTTGATTTGTTACCGTGGTGTCAGCAACAGCCGCTTCCGGTAATGGCATATTGCCCGCTAGCGCAGGCCGGGCGCTTGCGTGAGGGATTATTCTCGCATCCGGTGGTGAACCGCATTGCGCGTGAACATAACATCACGCCTGCTCAACTTCTACTGGCGTGGGTGATTCGCCAGCCGGGCGTGCTCGCGATTCCAAAAGCCAGTTCTGTGAAGCATGTGCAGGAAAATGCGAAAGCGCTGGACGTGGTGCTATCGAAGGAAGATATCGCACAGCTCGATCAGGCCTTTCCACCGCCGACGCGTAAACAGCATTTGGATGTGGTGTAACGGAAGCGAAAGGATTTGCGGAAAAGGATTTGCAGAATAGGGCGTATGGCGAAATCGGCATACACCCTATCGCGTGGTTATTTCTTGATGCGGATAACCGTTGCCAGACGCGCTGGCGCGTTGACGGAGGCGACAAACGGTTGATTAATGCGCGCAGTTTCCACACACACGAACGTTTTATATCCCTCATCGGTCATATCGCTAATCGTACGAGAGAGCTCAGCACCGGGGTTCCATGACACGACATCGCTATGGTGCGTATGGTGCACTTCGATAGCACGTTTCAGCACAGCGTCATGTACCACACTGGTGTCCTGCGGCTGGGTATAAATGCGGTCTGTACGGTCGGTAAAGACCAGATCGCCTTGCTGCGTTGTCAGCTTGCCCTGATCCACCTTATCAATGAAAGACTCACCCAGGCCAGCAATGCGGATATTGCTGATATCGCCGATATTGAAATAGGTATGCAGCGCGCTGGTAATGCTGTAATCACCATGCGCTTCCAGTTCAATGCCACATTCCTTACCCAGCTTGAAGCGGGCGATGAGCGTGAACGCATGCGGCCAGCTCTTGCGCGTTTCTTCATTGTCTTGCAGCGTGAACGTGAGCTGTACGCCGTGTTCATCTTCGCTGTGGGCGGTAAATTCCCACGGCAGCAGACGGGCAAAACCGTGATTAGGATCGGCGAAAGGGCCAAACCAAGGGAAACAGATCGGGACACCGCCGCGAATCGCAACGTGATGAGTAAAAGGCGTATTGTCGCTCAGCCAGAGCACCGGCTCTTCGTTTGTTGGCTGCCAACTGAGCAGATGCGCACCTTGTAATGCGACTGCCGCGCGAACTTCAGGGTGATCAACGACAATGATGGGTAATTGGTCCAACTGACGCTGGGTGAGGGTGGCGCTAATTTGTTTCGTGACGGGGAGTGAGAACATTGTGTTATGCATGATAGTGCCTTTTTTTGATTGTTTTTCGTGGTAAAAAGAAATCTGCAATAAACAATAAAAAAGGGCGACATCACGTCGCCCTTTTTTCACAGAATCATCGCTGACGCTTATTTAGAGATGTGAGCGATCAGATCCAGAACTTTGTTTGAATAACCAGTTTCGTTATCGTACCAGGAAACCAGTTTCACAAAGTTGTCGCTCAGAGCGATACCCGCTTTAGCATCGAATACGGAAGTCAGTTTTTCACCGTTGAAATCGGTAGAAACGACTTCATCTTCGGTGTAGCCCAGAACGCCTTTCAGCTCGCCTTCAGAAGCGGCTTTGATTGCTGCACAAATTTCTTTGTAAGAAGCAGGTTTTTCCAGGCGTGCAGTCAGGTCAACAACAGAAACGTTCGGGGTAGGAACGCGGAACGCCATACCAGTCAGTTTGCCGTTCAGCTCAGGAATCACTTTACCTACTGCTTTAGCAGCACCGGTAGAAGATGGGATGATGTTCTGTGCTGCGCCGCGGCCGCCGCGCCAGTCTTTGTGAGACGGGCCATCAACCGTTTTCTGCGTTGCAGTGGTTGCGTGAACAGTGGTCATCAGTGCTTCAACGATACCGAAGTTGTCGTTGATGACTTTTGCCAGCGGAGCCAGGCAGTTGGTGGTGCAAGATGCGTTAGAAACGATTTCCTGACCAGCGTAAGTTTTGTGGTTTACGCCCATAACGAACATTGGGGTGTCATCTTTAGATGGACCAGTCAGAACGACTTTCTTCGCACCAGCAGCGATGTGTTTACGTGCAGTCTCGTCAGTCAGGAACAGGCCAGTTGCTTCAGCAACAACATCCACGTTGACTTCGTTCCACTTCAGGTTTGCAGGATCGCGCTCTGCGGTAACACGAATGGTTTTGCCGTTAACAACCAGGTGGCCATCTTTAACTTCAACGGTGCCGTCGAAACGACCATGAGTTGAGTCGTACTTCAGCATATACGCCATGTAATCAGCATCTAACAGGTCGTTGATTGCAACGATCTCGATGTCAGAACGCTCTTGCGCAGCGCGAAAAACAATACGGCCGATACGGCCAAAACCGTTGATACCTACTTTGATAGTCATATATTCCACCAGCTATTGGTTTGTGAATAAAAGGTTGGTTGTAAAATTACAAAAACCTTGCTGAGCGTCAAGCGGAATCGTGTCAATAGTTGCTGTAAGTCAAACCTATGACCAAACTTTGTGCGAAAACCGCTCGACCCTGTAACTAAGTAACATCTAAGCCTGATATGAGGGTGAAATGCATCATATAAAGCCTGTGTGATCTCAATATGTGATTCGCATCACAATTAAATATTGATGCTAATAACATTCCTAATATTAGGCCAGAACGGTCTGTCAGGTTGTTAATTTTTTGTTATAATCAATGATTAATTGAATTGATAACACTCGCTGTGAGACTTCCTATGACTAACGACTCTGCTTCGCGTACCCCATCCGACAATACTGAATTGACAGAGATGCAGCGCTATGTCACCCAGCAACGTGGTACGGAACCTGCATTTTCAGGCAAATTGCTGCATAACAAGCGCACTGGCGCTTATCACTGCCTGTGCTGCCAGGCTCCGCTGTTTTATTCCGACAGTAAATACGACACCGGCTGTGGCTGGCCAAGCTTCGATCAGCCCGTTTCTTCAGAGGCGATTCGCTATCTGGAAGATGATTCACACAATATGCGCCGTATTGAGATCCGCTGCGGGCAGTGTGATGCGCATCTGGGGCACGTTTTCCCTGATGGCCCGAAAACCACGGGCGAACGCTACTGCGTGAATTCGGCTTCACTGAGTTTCATCGACGACATTGATGGCGAACGCGTTGACGGGTAATCTGTCTGTGATAGGTGCGACGGCGATAAACTAGATGATAGTTGGCTTTAAACGATTCAGCTACTAAAAACGCTGTTAGCACAGAAACCCAGTAAGAATAAACCTGACCTTTCTCGGAGCAGAAACCGGATATGGAACTCAATGATCTGATCGACGCTATGACGCCAGAAATTTACCAACGGTTAGTCACGGCGGTGGAACTGGGCAAATGGCCAGACGGTGTCGCGTTGACGGCTGAACAGAAAGAAAATTGCCTGCAAATGGTGATGATGTGGCAGGCTCGCCATAACGAACAGGCTGAACACATGACGATTGGCACTGATGGCGAAATCGTGATGAAGAGTAAGCAAGAGCTGAAGCGCGAGTTTAACATCGCTGACGCCATTATTACGCTGAAACCCAACGCGTAAAACATAAGCAGGCAGCCGCAATGGCTGCCGCTGTTCCCGTTGTCAGTAGCCGTAGCGTTAGTGGGTGGCAGACAACGTAGTAAGAAACTGCGCCATATCCGTCAGTATCGCCCCACGTTGTGTCATTTCCAGTAATGCGGATTCACTGTCATCTGACGAAAGATTCACGCCACGACAGCCATCCACCAAGACTTCGGTGTGATAGCCCAGCGCAATCGCATCCAGCACGCTGAACTTGACGCAATAATCGGTCGCCAGCCCCAGAATAATCAAATGGGTGATGTGATTGGCGTGTAGCCACGCATCCAATTCGGTTTTCACCCGATGTCCGTTATCGAAAAAAGCGCTATAGCTATCGATCTCCGGCTGGGTTCCTTTTCGCACTACCCACTGAATGGCTGATTGATTCAGTGCTGGATGAAAATCAGCGCCGGTTGTTCCCTGCACACAGTGAATCGGCCACCAGATCTGCGGCCAACCGTTTAACTCACCGAGTTCTCCGACCTTGGTATTCGCATTAACCGCAAAACTGCCGTGATTAGCGGGGTGCCAATCCTGACTGGCAATCACTGGAACGCCAGCGGCGACGCAGGCTTCAATAGCGCGGTTAGCCACCTCAATGACGCGGTCGCCTTCGTTAACGGGCAATGCGCCACCGGGACAAAAATCATTTTGCAGATCAACTAATAGCAATGCTTTTTTCATTACGACTCCGTGATTGATTCAGTCTTTATCGCTCAATTCCCCGAGCAGGTTTTTCTGCATCAACTGGCGAATGTCATCGGCGCTTAGGTCTTGCTGGCTCAGTAAGTAATGCAGTTTGGTCAATGCGGCTTCGACCGTCATGTCAAAGCCACTGATAACGCCTGCATGCGCCAGCGCATTGCCTGTCGCATAGCCGTCCATGTTAACGCGCCCAGAAATACACTGTGTCAGGTTAACGACTACAATGCCGCGAGCAGAGGCTTCACGTAATTCATGCAGCAGCCCCGGGCTTTGCGGTGCGTTGCCAACGCCGTAGGAGCGCAGGATAAGTGCTTTCACCGGTTGACGGAGGAAATTGCTGATGACATCGGCAGAAATGCCGGGGTAAATCGTAATTACCCCGATAGGCTGCGGCGTAATGTGATGCACTTTCAGCGGCGGACAGTTGCTACATTCCACGGTCGGTGCCAGCCGACGAATATGGATACCGGCTTCCAGCAGCGGCGGATAGTTGGGGGAAGCGAAGGCATCAAAGCCGTCCGCGTGAGCTTTGGTGGTGCGGTTGCCGCGCAGCAGTTTGTTATTGAAGAAGAGGGCGACTTCATTAATCGGATGATTAGCCGCAACGTACAGCGCGTTCAGCAGGTTGGTCTGACCGTCCGAGCGCAATTCCGCTAACGGAATTTGTGACCCTGTCACGATAACCGGTTTGGCAAGATTTTCCAGCATAAACGAGAGCGCAGAGGCGGTGAACGCCATCGTGTCAGTACCATGCAGAATCACGAAACCGTCGTAATCATCGTAGTGGTTTTGAATATCGTCCGCGATGGATTGCCAATCCGCTGGCGTCATATCAGACGAATCGATCAGCGGATCATATTCATGAATTGTGAACGACGGCATCTCTTCACGGTGGAATTCCGGCATGTTTGCCAACTGCTGCTGTAAATGACCGGATACCGGAACATAGCCATTAGCAGAGCGCTGCATGCCGATAGTGCCGCCCGTATAGGCGACATAAATGGATTTCTTTCGCATGGTGGTGTGAGTCAGGCTTAAACCGAGAATTATAGAGGGAAAAACAGCCCGATAATACTATCATAAGCAATGACTATTACTATCGGGCTATACCCGTCATACTTCAAGCTGCTTGTGCGTTGGCAGCGTTCAGTCACCCGAATCACTTACCTGAGTAAGCTCATCGGGATGCCTTCTCTTGCCGCCTTCACGCAACTCGAATTATTTAGGGTACATATTGGCGACTACTGTAAACGCTACCGGACTTCTCCGCAGGTGAGGCAAAATGCATACCGGTTCTGCGGGTCGTTCAGGTTATTCATGATGGACGGCTGTGACCGCATGGCTTCCGCCAGCTGTGCGACCGGTGCTGGCAGCATAGACTGGACGGCAACGGGCAGCAGGGCATAAACGGAAGCGTTCACCTGATTCAGCATCGTGTCGAGCAAACTTGGCTGTTCGGCATACCAGTTCAACTGATATTGCCCCAGTTTTGCCAGCTCAGCGGCTTTCTTCACGGCATCATCAAAATCGCCGATCTGATCGACCAAACCATTTTCTTTCGCGTCGCTACCGACCCAGACGTGACCTTGTGCGATCTGATCGATTTGCTCAGGCGTTTTCTTACGCGCCTGCGCCACGATATCAATGAAGTTCTTATAACCGCGTTCGATACTTAACTGCATCATCTGCGAGAATTCAGGCGGCAGCGATTTCGTGATCGACAGATCGGCCAGCGGAGAAGTGGCAACGCCATCCGTGTGGACGCCAAGGCTTTCCAGCGAATTCTCGAACGTGGTAATCACGCCAAAAATACCGATAGAACCAGTCAGGGTACTGGCGCTGGAGATGATTGCGTTCGCTGGCGTTGATATCCAGTAGCCGCCCGATGCTGCCATACCGCCCATAGATACCACGATCGGTTTACCCGCCAAACGGAGTGCCATCAGTTCTGAGCGAATCAGCTCTGACGCAGTGACGCTACCGCCGGGGCTATTGACGCGCAGTACCAGCGCTTTGACTTTAGGATCGAGGCGCGCGGCGCGGATTTGTGCTGCCGTGGTATCGCCCCCGACCATTCCCGGCGTTTCCGGGCCATCAATGATGGCGCCATTGGCAAATACAACCGCGATCTGGTTGTTATTTTGCACCGGCGGTTTGATGGTGTAGTCGTAAATGCTGATGAAATTAAAGTTGTTCTTCTGGCTATTCCAGCCGAATGCTTTAACCAGCGATTGCTCGGTCACGGAACGTGATGCCACTTCATCGACCAGCTTGTTATCCAGCGCATAGCGTGCGGTATCGCCCTGAACGGCCTGCAAGCCTGCAATGATGTTGGTTGCACCCGGGAAGAGCTGCTGAGGCGTAATCTGGCGGTT
Organism: Pectobacterium quasiaquaticum; assembly: GCF_014946775.2. Lineage (NCBI taxonomy): Bacteria > Pseudomonadati > Pseudomonadota > Gammaproteobacteria > Enterobacterales > Pectobacteriaceae > Pectobacterium > Pectobacterium quasiaquaticum. Next base: position 2,092,730 of record NZ_CP065177.1, read on the forward strand.
AGCGGAAACGGTATTTAAATACTGCTGCCACAGCGCATTGATCCAACGGCCATCGGCATCGCGTGCAGCAGGCGACATATCGTCACGCAGATACGGCTCAACGGCTGATTTATAGGTTCCCACGCGGAAGATATTGGTGGTCACTTTCAGCTTGTCCAACATGGACTTGAAATAGAGATTGTTGGTCGCGAAACCGTGTAGATCAACACTGCCTTGTGGCGTCAATGACACCGTATTAGCAAAACTGGCCAAATAGTATTGAGACTGGTTGTAGCTGTCGCCGACCGCATAAATAGGCTTACCGCTATCGCGAAATTCGCGTAGCGCCTTGCCGATATATTGCAGAGACGGTTGGTCGGCACCGGTAAAGTCGCTGAGATCCAGCACCATTCCCGTGATGTTGTCGTCACTCTTTGCCTGACGAATACTGTCGACAATATCGAACAGTGAGTTCTCCTGGCGACGGTTGTTCGATGCGCCAAAGAATTCACGTCCTAATTGACGCAGTCTGTTGTTAACGGTGGGTTGATCGACGACCACGCCCGTCAGATCGACCAGCAGCGCACCCTTCGTGGGCTCTTCCGGCGTCGTTTTTACCTGTGAGTAGATCCCAACACCCAATAAAATCAGAGCAATAAGGAAAATATTGAGAAGAAATTCTCTGATAAAATTAAGTAGACGCCATGTCCACTTAAAAAATCCGCTAAAAATTCGCCACAATGTGCGCATGATATCTCCATGAACGGGTAAACAGCGTGTGCCCTACGTCCTTCAACTCGCCCTCTGGCAAGTGATGAAGCACAAGGAGTGATAGTATCCTAATGAGCGGACAGTAAAAAGTCAGCATTAAATCGCCGCAGAAGCACGCCCTGTCAGGGGTTATCTTGTAACAAAACTTCTACTTGTGCTAACGTGGCGCGCAACGTTGTCGTACCGTCATTTCTACTGTAGAAGTGGCTTGCCGTAGAACTGAGTTGTACCGCAGAAATTATATTGCCAGACAGGAGATGTGCGATGGATGCTCTTGAATTGCTATTGAATCGTCGTTCGGCCTCGCGCCTGACCGCGCCAGCACCGACAGGTGACGCATTGAATAACATTATCCACGCCGGTATGCGTGCGCCGGATCATGGTGCCATGCAGCCGTGGCGCTTTTTTATGATCGAAAATGACGGCCTGGATCGTTTTAGTTCGCTACTGACCCGTGCAGCGCAGCAGGAAGGGTTTGACGAAGCCGGTATCGATAAAGCGCGTCAGGCACCTTATCGTGCACCGCTGATTATCACCGTTGTTGCGCATTGCGAAGAGAACCCGAAAGTCCCGCTTTGGGAGCAAATTGTCTCCGCAGGCTGTGCGGTTCAGGCCATGCAGATGGCGGCATTGGCGCAGGGTTTTAACGGTATCTGGCGTAGCGGTGCCTGGACACACAATTCACTGGTGCGTGAAGCGTTCAACTGCCGTGAACAGGATGAAATTGTCGGTTTCCTCTATCTGGGAACACCACAACTCAAAGCCTCGACCACGATCGCGCCGCTTGATACCGACGCGTTTGTTCACTACTTCTGATCGTCATCTCTTGAATAATATCGATTTCCACCCTGTTTTACAGCGTGCTTTCCCGCGAGTTACGCGGGAAATGCGCAGTCTGCTTGATGGTGAATAATGCGACTTTTTATTGCCGAAAAGCCCAGCCTTGCGCGGGCGATTGCAGACGTGTTACCCAAACCGCATCGACGCGGCGATGGCTTTATTGCATGCGGCCAGAATGATGTTGTGACGTGGTGCGTGGGGCACCTACTGGAGCAGGCGCAGCCGGATGTTTATGATGCGCGCTATGCTCGCTGGTCGCTTGCCGATCTCCCGATCATTCCCCAGAAATGGCTGTTGCAGCCGCGACCCTCGGTCAGTAAGCAGCTCAACACCATCAAGAAGCTCCTGAATGACGCCACCGAAGTGATTCACGCGGGAGATCCCGATCGTGAAGGACAACTGCTGGTGGACGAGGTGCTGGAATATCTTTCTCTGCCGGAAGAAAAACGCCAGCAGGTACGTCGTTGCCTGGTTAACGATCTCAACCCACAGGCGGTAGAACGTGCCGTTTCTCGTCTTCGTGAGAACCGAGAGTTCATCCCTTTGTGTGTGTCGGCGCTAGCGCGTTCCCGCGCAGATTGGCTCTACGGCATAAACATGACCCGTGCTTATACGCTGTTAGGGCGCAATGCGGGCTATGACGGCGTGCTGTCGGTTGGCCGCGTGCAGACGCCGGTGCTGGGGCTGGTGGTGCGACGAGATGAAGAGATAGAAAACTTCGTTTCCAAAGATTACTTTGAAGTGAAAGCCCATATCGTGACGCCTGCCGATGAGCGTTTTGTCGCGCTATGGCAGCCCAGCGAGTCCTGCGAACCTTATCAGGATGAAGAAGGGCGATTGTTGCATCGCTCGTTGGCGGAACATGTCGTCAGGCGTATCGAAGGCCAGCCCGCGATTGTCACCAGCTATAATGATAAACGGGAATCAGAAACTGCGCCGTTGCCTTATTCGTTGTCGACGTTACAGATCGAAGCCGCAAAGCGTTTCGGGCTGAGTGCGCAGCAGGTACTGGATGTGTGCCAGAAGCTCTATGAAACCCATAAGCTGATTACGTACCCGCGTTCTGACTGTCGCTATCTGCCAGAGGAACATTTTGCTGGGCGTCATGCCGTCTTGAATGCGATATCCGTACACCAGCCCGATCTGTTGCCACAGCCGGTGATGGATGTGGATCGACGTAACCGCTGCTGGGACGATGGTAAGGTTGATGCTCACCACGCGATTATTCCCACCGCCCGCAGCGCAAGTGCCTCGCTGACGGAGAATGAGCGCAAGGTGTATGGTTTAGTCGCGCGGCAGTACATCATGCAGTTCTGCCCAGACGCCGTGTTTCGCAAGTGCGTCATTGAACTGGATATCGCGGGCGGTAGGTTTATTGCTAAAGCGCGATTTTTGGCCGAAGCCGGTTGGCGCACGTTGTTGGGTGGCAAAGAGCGGGACGAAGAAAACGAAGGTATGCCGTTGCCCGTGGTAGCAAAAGGTGATGAGTTACTGTGTGAACGCGGTGAGGTGGTTGAGCGTCAAACACAGCCGCCGCGACCGTTTACCGATGCCACGCTGTTGTCAGCAATGACGGGTATCGCGCGTTTTGTGCAGGACAAAGAACTGAAGAAAATCCTGCGGGCGACCGATGGATTAGGCACAGAGGCCACGCGAGCAGGTATTATCGAGTTATTATTTAAACGGACATTCCTGTTTAAGAAAGCCCGCTATATTCACGCAAGTGAAGCGGGGCGAGCGTTGATTCACTCACTGCCTGCGAGCGCGGCACACCCCGACATGACCGCACATTGGGAAGCCACGTTGACGCAAATTAGCGAGAAAAAATGTCGCTATCAGGATTTTATGCAACCGCTGACGAGCTCCTTGCAGGAGTTGATTCAGCAAGCGAAACAAAACGGTGCGGTGAGGGCGTTTAAAGGGCTTTCTGCACCGCCGTCGGGTGCATCAAAACGGCGCAAGCCTCAGACTAAAAAAGCGAAGGAGCAGGAGCAATGAAATCGTTAGTGTCTTTGTGTGTCGCCAGTGTGATGCTCGTGCTGCCCACGCTGGCGCAGGCTAATCGTGGTGGAACAGATATTGTTGTTCCCGTTCCACCGGAGGTATGGGGAGCAGGGACCGCGGTACGTGAGCAAAATAACACCTGCCTACGTTGCTGTGTGTATGAAAACCGGAATTATTCTGAAGGCGCGGTGGTAAAGGTCGAAGGGGTGATTCTGCAATGCGTGCGGGACAAACAAACGCTGGGAACGAATAATCTGATATGGCAGTTGGTTAAGCAATAACCGTGCGTTAAAAAGCACTACGACTAATATTTCTGCTAATTTTAATCACCGCTGTGGCTTTGATGCACAACGGTGATGTTATTTTTACTACGCATTACGTCTACAACGCATTGCCTTTACAGCGAAAACGTCTATAACGAAAACTGTGCCCAGATCGGTGCATGGTCGGACGGTTTTTCCATCCCTCGAATATCGTAATCAATACCGGTAGCGACGCAGCGTTCGGCCAGGAACGTACTGGCGAGAATCAGGTCGATACGCAGGCCGCGGTTGTCATCGAACCCGGCAGAACGGTAGTCAAACCACGAAAAACGATCGTTGCTGTCTGGATTCGCGGCTCGGAAGGTGTCGATAAGCCCCCAGCCTTGCAAACGCGCCATCCATTCACGCTCTTCCGGCAGGAAAGAACATTTACCGGTGCGCAACCAGCGCTTACGGTTCTCTTCGCCGATGCCGATATCCAGATCGGTAGGGCTAATATTGACATCACCCATCACAATCAGCGGTTGTGTCGCGCTGTGATGCTGTTCCAGATACGTTTGCAAATCCTGATAAAAGCGCGTCTTCGCGGGGAATTTCACCGGATGGTCGCGGCTTTCTCCCTGTGGGAAATACCCGTTAACGACGGTCAACGTGCCGTACTCGGTGGCAAAATCTGCCATGATGATCCGGCGCTGTGCATCGTCTTCATCCGTTGGGAAACCGCGCCGAACCGCAATGGGCTGCGTTTTACACAGCAGCGCGACGCCGTAGTGACCTTTTTGTCCGTGGTAATAAACGTGGTAGCCGTATTGGCTGACATCCTCTAACGGAAACATGTCATCGTGGACTTTGGTTTCCTGCAACCCGATCACATCCGGCTGGTGTTGTTCGATAATGGCGGCCAACTGATGAGGGCGCGCCCGCAGGCCATTGATATTAAAAGATACAACTTTCATGTTCGCTGCCATTCGCTAAAAAATGTGACCAGATGGTAGCAGAAAATGAGGGATGCCGTCACGGCGAGGCTACGCTTTCGAATGCGGTTACTGGGCTTATTGCTGTGGCTTCAGAGATGGTTGGCGCAGATGGGAATCGTTAAAAAATAAGATTCACTTATATTCAGTTGAATATGAGACTTGTCGACCGCTATACTCCGCACCTCGCAGGAGAGAGGGCGTATACCCGTCATTATTTAGGGTATATATGACGCTCCGCCGAAGGCGCAAACTCCCATAATCGCTCAGGCTACCCTAACTGCGAATTCCATTGAAGCCAACTGGAGAGAGGTTGCCATGCAACCCACCGAAGGGGCAAGCAGCACGACTGCGTAAACTCTCAGGTAAAGCGGACAGAGGGAGTGGCACATTTCACAGGATAACTTGTGTGCTGACTTACATCTATCTGATCGCGATTACGGCTGAAGGGATGTCTGGGGCGCTGGCCGCTGGACGTCGTAATATGGATATTTTTGGTGTAGGCATGATTGCCTTTATCACCGCGCTTGGCGGTGGCACCGTTCGCGATATTCTTCTTGGTAATTATCCCATCGGCTGGACGCAGCATCCCGGCTATATCTACCTCACCATTGGTGCGGGTCTTTTCACGATTATCATTGCGCGCTTCATGCATCATCTGCACCGGCTCTTTCTGGTGCTGGATGCGATGGGGCTGATAGCCTTTACGGTTATTGGCTGCAACGTCGCACTGCAACTGAATTATTCAACGACGGTGGTGGTTATGGCGGGTATCGTAACCGGAATTTTCGGTGGAATATTGCGTGATATTTTCTGTAACCGTACGCCCATGGTGCTGAAAAAAGAGCTGTACGCCAGCGTCTCGCTTTTAGTCGCACTTCTCTATCTTGGGCTAAAGTCGCTTAACGTTAATCACGATATTAACCTGCTGGTGTCATTCAGCATTGGTCTGGCCGTGCGTCTGGCGGCAATCCGCTGGTCGTGGCAGCTCCCTGTCTTCTCTTATGTTCCTGGGCGCTGGAAAGGGAAGGCATAAGGCTATTTTCCCCCATTCTATATAGCGCGCTGATTATGGGTGCGAATGGCGGTGGGGGAATAACGCTACGCGTTGCTCAAAACAGTGCCGGTTTTGTCGAACCTTGGTCGAAGGTTCTCACCTTCCCCTGACGGGAATTTGATGCTTTAGCGTTGGAATGTAATTCAGAAGTGATGCTGTGAAATGGTGGTGGGGGAAGGATTCGAACCTTCGAAGTCTGTGACGGCAGATTTACAGTCTGCTCCCTTTGGCCGCTCGGGAACCCCACCACTGGCCTTGCTGCAAGATACTTTCGCTTCAAGCGGGGCGCATCATATCAAATGACGCGCCCCTGTAAAGCGGTATATATCAAAAATAAATGCGGTTGCCGTTTTTTTATTCCGTTCGGCGCATCCTTATACAAAAAGATGCCCGATCAACCAATTACAGAATAATGGTGCGGTTACCGTAGACAAAAACACGCTGTCCCAGCACGCGGTATAGCGCACGACTCAGGACATTTTTCTCAACGTCTCGGCCTGCACGCATCATGTCGTCGCCCGAATAAGTATGGTCGACGTGAATAACGTCCTGCATGATGATCGGACCTTCATCCAGATTATCGTTGACGTAGTGTGCCGTCGCGCCAATGATTTTTACACCACGCTCATAAGCCTGATGGTACGGGCGAGCACCGATAAAGGCGGGTAAGAACGAATGGTGAATGTTGATCACCTGATTCGGGTAGTGCTGAACAAAGGCCGGTGTCAGCACTCGCATATATTTCGCCAGCACGACGTAATCAGGTTTGTATTGGTCGATTTGCGCGATCATCTTTTGATCATGCTCTTCGCGAGTCAGTCCTTCATGGCTGACCAGATGGAAAGGAATATCAAACCGCTCAACCAGCGTCTGTAAGGTATCGTGGTTGCCGATGACGGCAGAGATTTCGACATCCAAACCACCGTAGGCGCTTTTCATCAACAGATCGCCCAGGCAGTGGGCTTCTTTCGTCACCAGAACGACGATGCGACGACGGCCAGCCGCGGTTAATTCGCGAGAAGACCCTTCGGGAAGTGCGCTATCCAGATCGGCTAACAGCGTGGTGTCGTTGAAAATCCCTTCCAACTCGGTCCGCATGAAAAAGCGGCCAGTGCGATGATCGACAAACTCATTGTTTTGCACGATGTTCAGTTCGTGCTTATAACAAATATTCGTAATTTTCGCGATGAGCCCTTTTGCGTCGGGGCAAATGGTTCGTAATACTTTTCTTTGTATATTTTGGGATTGCATGAGCGTGTGGATCCTGTCCAAAAACTAAAATAACGATCTTAGGGTAACGCAGCAATAAGGCCGCGTGGGGGACTGCCTGTGTTCTATTGTCCGCAACACTTTTTGTATTTTTTGCCGGAATCACACGGGCAAGGTTCATTTCTGCCGGTCTGCAAATGAACGCCGTCTATATAGTACCAGCGATTATGCTGGCGAAGGAAGCGTGAGCGCTCTCGCATCACTTCTGTTCGTTGGTTGTCGCTTTCAGATAGATAACGTGCGGCGAATTCCACATACCCCTCATCGGGCGTTTTTCCGGGAGACGTTGCCAGTATAGTAAGGCCGAGCCACTGCGAATTCTGGCAACTTTCCGCGAGGGACTCACGCCATTTCTCGGGTTGAAGATCGGGATGCCAGGTAGCGATAAGGTAATCGACATCGTGTTTGACATAGGCGGTATAGCGCGATCGCATTAATATGGCGGGCTCAGCCGCTGTTTCGGCATGCGTGAGGTAGGGTTGACAGCATGCGTTATACTGCAACCCACTGCAACAGGGGCAAAATTCTGACACGACGTCTCCTGAAGAAAATTTAAGATAAAAACTGATAGATAATAAACAGATCACTATGCAGGATGCCGATATGTTACCTAAGAAACTCTACGTGTAGCAATGTGCGCTAAAATGAAGGCAGGTGGATCGATCATGCAGCGGAAAAAAATTGGAATAGCCTTGGGATCTGGGGCAGCGAAAGGATGGGCGCATATTGGTGTGTTTAATGCGTTAACAGAAATGGGGGTAAAGGTTGATGTTGTGGCTGGTTGTTCTATCGGTGCGCTGGTTGGTGCGGCGTATGCCACAAACAATTTATCCTCAATGGATCGCTGGGTAAGAAGCTTCGGCTACTGGGATGTGATTCGTCTGATGGATCTCTCTTGGCAACGCGGTAGTTTGTTGCGTGGCGATCGTGTTTTTAATAGTGTGAAGCATTTGTTACATACAACACAGATTGAAGACTGTGCTATTAAATATGGCGTAGTGACGACCAACCTCAGTACAGGGCGTGAGCTCTGGCTGACGGAAGGCGACTTGCATCAGGCTATGCGTGCGTCTTGCAGTATGCCAGGTCTGCTATCCCCCGTTCGATTTAACGATTACTGGCTAGTGGATGGCGCGGTGGTTAACCCTGTTCCCGTTTCTCTGGCACGGGCAATGGGGGCCGACATTGTTATCGCGGTTGATCTCCAGCACGACGCCAGCCTTAATCATCAGGATTTGCTGTCGATCAAACCGACGGCGTCGGACATTGATGTGGAGAATGTTCCACAAGATTGGCGTAGCAGAATCCGTGAACGTTTACTACGAAGCCGTCGCCAGCCAGCGGAAAGTTCGCCAACGGCGATGGAGATAATGAGTACGTCGATCCAGATTCTGGAAAATCGGTTGAAGATGACGCGGATGGCGGGCGATCCACCAGATGTGCTGCTGCAACCGTATTGTCCCCAGATTGCTACTTTAGATTTTCATCGGGCGCAGGAAGCAATTGAGGCGGGCTATAAGGCGGTGCAAAAGAGGCGTGATGAATTGTTGCCGCTAGCTAAAGAGGCATAGTGAAGCGCGCTGCATGTAGTTAAAGTACATGTAGCGAAGGAGGCTAAGTGTGCTGTCTATCTGGCACACTGGCGCTAAAGCAACTGTGATTATTCGGTGTTTGAAGTAAGGGGTACTGATGGAAAAACCACTGGCGGGTAAGCATATTTTAGTCATTGATGACGAGGCTGTTTTTCGCTCTGTGCTCGCTGGTTATCTGACTTCTCTTGGAGCTTCAGTTCAGGAAGCCATTAATGGATTAGATGCGTTAAGTACTCTTGAACATAACCAACCCGATTTAATGATTTGCGATCTGAATATGCCGACGATGGGAGGAATCGAGTTCCTTGAACGTCTGCGCTTGAAAGACAACGACACGCCAATACTGATCATCTCTGCAACCAGCCAGATGGCAGACATCGCCAAGGTCTTGCGGCTTGGTGTTCAGGATGTGTTGCTGAAGCCGATTCGTGACTATGCACGTTTGCGTGAAGCAGTGATGTCCTGTCTGTATCCTGATATGTTCACCTCACAGCTGAATGAGATGGATCAACTCATGCAGGATATGGATTCCCTGAATCAATCTCCTGAAGCGGTCACCAAACTGCTTGCTCAGCTACAGCCGCCCGTTCAGCAAACGCTTGCTCGTTGCCGTATTAACTATCGTCAGTTGACGGCAGCAGAACAACCGGCGCTGGTGTTGGATATTGCCGCGCTTTCGGAGACTGAGCTAGCGTTCTATTGCCTTGATGTCACTCAGGGCGTCAATAATAATGGGACGCTGGCAGCGTTACTGCTTCGGACCTTGTTCAATGGGGTGCTTCAGGAGCATTTGGCCGATCAACAACACCGTTTGCCGTATCTGCCGACGTTATTAAAGCAGGTAAACCAGTTATTGCGGCAGGCGAGCCTAGACGGCCGTTTTCCTTTACTCGTAGGGTATTATCATCAGCAGTTAAAACAGTTGATACTGATTTCCGCTGGGCTAAATGCGACGTTGAACGTTAACGGACAGCAGATAGCGTTGAATAGTGGTGTCCCTTTAGGCACGCTTGAAGGCGCTTATCTCAACCAACTGAATTATCAGTGTGAAGCATGGCAATGCCAGATATGGGGCGGCAGTGGCCGTTTACGACTGATGTTGACGACAGAATAGTCTGATGGTGCGGGATTCGGGTAATACCTCTCTTTCGGTATTATTTTTTATTTCCTACTATGTAGGGAGTTATCTTATTTTTATTGAACGGTAACGTTGGGACAAGCATGCCCTTGTTAAAATCGTTATACTCTTGCGGTTATTTGGATTAGATAAATAAAGTTCATTATTTGAACGGTATATAAGAGGCTGTTTATGTCGATTGTGAATAAAAAAGTAAAAAAAGCGGTCATACCAGTTGCTGGATTAGGGACGCGTATGCTGCCTGCCACCAAAGCCATTCCTAAAGAAATGCTGCCGTTGGTAGATAAACCGCTGATCCAATATGTTGTTAATGAGTGTATCGCCGCTGGGATTAATGAAATTATTCTTGTTACACACTCTTCTAAGAATTCTATCGAAAACCATTTCGATACCAGTTTTGAACTGGAAGCCATACTGGAAAAACGCGTTAAACGTCAGCTGTTGGAAGAGATTCAATCTATCTGTCCTAAGCACGTTACCATTATGCAAGTGCGTCAGGGGTTAGCCAAAGGGCTGGGTCATGCCGTATTGTGCGCGCATCCGTTAGTTGGGGATGAGCCTGTCGCGGTTATTCTGCCGGATGTGATTATTGATGAATATGAATCCGATCTGAAGAAAGATAACCTGAGCGAAATGCTACAGCGCTTTTCTACGACAGGCCGTAGCCAGATTATGGTTGAGCCGGTTGAGAATGTAAGTAGCTATGGCGTGGTCGACTGTAAAGGTGTGGAATTAAAAGCAGGGGATAGCGCACCTATGGTTGGTGTAGTTGAAAAACCTAAGGCTTCCGAAGCCCCGTCTAATTTAGCCGTCGTTGGCCGTTATGTCCTCTCTGCGGATATTTGGTCTCTGCTGGAGAAAACACCGCCTGGCGCAGGTAATGAAATTCAGTTAACCGATGCCATCGCAATGTTGATGGAAAAAGAAACAGTAGAAGCGTATCACCTGAAAGGTGTGAGCCATGACTGTGGTAATAAATTAGGCTATATGCAGGCATTCGTGGAATATGGTTTACGCCATGATGGTTTAGGTCAGGAGTTTGCGCAGTGGCTGCAGGAAACAATTGAAGCAGAAGAAAAATAACAGAATGTAGTGATTGCTCTCTGTTTACAAAAAACAGAGAGCATCCCAAAATGGCGACATATCTGTTTTCTCTTTGCAATATGCGTTACCAAAGAAAAAACCCCGATAGATATCGGGGTTTTTTTTGTATTCAGTATTTATAAACGATTACAGCAGGAAATCGTCTAAAGATTTACCTTGCTCTTCGATTGCTTTCTTGATTACTGCCGGTGTACGACCCTGACCGGTCCAGGTTCTAAGTTCGCCGTTTTCGTCAGTGTATTGATATTTTGCTGGGCGGGCAGCGCGCTTGCTTTTACCTGCAACTTTAACTGAGCCTAAAGACTGCATTAATTCGTTAGGGTCAATACCGTCTGCCATCAGCATTTCGCGATATTGTTGCAATTTACGCGCACGTTCTTCAACTTCAGCCTGAACCTGGCTATCTTCTTCGCGGCGTTCATTAACCACGACTTCCAGTTTTTCCAGCATTTCTTCCAAAGTATCCAGGGTACATTCTCTTGCCTGGGCACGCAGAGTACGGATGTTGTTAAGAATCTTTAGTGCTTCGCTCATTGTGATAATCTCAAATAATATTATTGGTGGCGTGTGGTGTGATAATAGAGTGCTATTTTCCTTTCTGCAATAGTCAAATTTGTAAGTTTGTTAAAAAATATCATTTTTAAAACAGATCTCGCATCGTATGTTGCATAAATATAAATACTTTCCTGTTATCAAAAAAATACATTTGGTATGACGATTTTCTACCTCAAACGGCAAAGAATGACTTATTGATGCCGCGCTGTTGTTATAAGGAACGTTTATCTCTTTTATCATAACAGACCGCCATTGGCGGACGTATGGACAAAATATGGCCGATGAATAGCCCATTGCGCAGCGTGAAGACGAGTTGTTACAATAAGTGTTTACGACCCGAAGATCATATACCCCAAATAATTCGAGTTTCAGGCAGGCGGCAAGAGAAGGACAAATTCGGCTGGAACGAATTTAACCAGCCAGCGGCTGGCCTCCGGTGAGAGACAGTATGTCTCTCATTTAATCCCGATGAGCTTACACAGGTAAGTTATTCGGGTGACAAATCTGCTAGCTGCGGCCCTTTAGGGCGAGGCCCACGACGGGGCGAGTATTTAAACGTAGCCAACGCACATGCAACTTGAAGTATTACGAGTATATAGCCTGCCTTTTGGAGTGACCGAGTGGCCCAACTTTATTTTTATTATTCTGCAATGAATGCAGGGAAATCGACGGCGCTATTGCAGTCGTCATATAACTACCAGGAGCGTGGGATGCGTACGCTGGTGTTCACTGCAGAAATAGATAATCGGCATGGCGTGGGGATAGTCAGTTCACGGATCGGCCTTTCTTCCCCGGCATTATTATTTAATCCGCAGACTTCCTTATTTGGATTGCTGGAGAAAGCGCACCGTGTTCAACCTGTAGATTGTGTGTTAATTGATGAATGTCAATTTTTAACCCGCGAGCAGGTGAGTGAGCTTTCCGATGTTGTGGACCAATTAGATATTCCGGTATTGTGTTACGGATTGCGTACTGATTTTCGTGGAGATTTGTTTTCTGGGAGTCACTATTTATTAGCGTGGGCAGATAAGTTGATCGAGTTAAAAACGGTCTGTCATTGCGGCCGTAAAGCCAACTGTGTATTGCGGTTAGATGCACAAGGTAATGCCGTTCACGAAGGAGAGCAGGTCGTTATTGGCGGTAATGAGAGCTATGTTTCCGTATGCCGTAAACATTATAAAATTGCTCTGGGATTAACCCGTAAAGAAAGCGAGTAAATCGATTAAATATCCTACAGGCAGGGCGATGAATACACGGCGCAGTGATGCGAATCTATGCTGAGGACGAGTAATAAAAATGCCCAACCTTAAAAGAGTTGGGCATCGTTGAGAGATAAACCGCCTTCAGGCTAAGGCGGTAATAGCAAGAACGTTAGTGAGCGGTTTTCTTGCCAGTTTTAGCGGCTTTTACTGCAGGCTCAGCCGCTTCCGTTTTTTCTTCTTCAGAGAACTTACGACCGTAGTAAGTATCCAGCAGAATCTGTTTCAACTCTGAAATCAGCGGGTAACGCGGGTTAGCGCCAGTACACTGATCGTCGAACGCATCTTCTGACAGTTTATCTACTTTAGCCAAGAAATCGGCCTCCTGCACGCCCGCTTCACGAATGGACGTTGGGATCCCCAGCTCGGTCTTCATTTCTTCCAGCCAGTTCAGCAATTTCTCGATTTTCTGCGCGGTACGATCGCTTGGAGCAGTCAAACGCAGGTGGTCGGCTATTTCCGCGTAACGGCGGCGAGCCTGTGGACGGTCATACTGGCTGAACGTCGTTTGCTTGGTCGGGTTGTCGTTCGCGTTATAGCGAATGACGTTTGAGATCAGCAGGGCGTTAGCCAGGCCATGCGGAATATGGAACTCTGAGCCCAGTTTATGCGCCATGGAGTGACAAACGCCGAGGAAGGCGTTGGCAAACGCGATACCTGCAATCGTCGCAGCATTGTGCACACGCTCGCGGGCAACAGGGTTTTTCGCACCGTCACGGTAGCTGTCTGGCAAGTTTTCTTTCAGGAGTTTCAGCGCTTGTAACGCCTGTCCATCTGAATATTCGTTTGCCAGCACAGAAACATAGGCCTCCAGTGAGTGGGTTACTGCATCAAGCCCACCAAACGCACACAGCGATTTCGGCATATTCATGACTAAATTGGCATCAACAATCGCCATATCTGGCGTCAGCGCATAGTCTGCCAACGGATATTTCTGTCCGGTGGCATCGTCGGTCACCACGGCAAACGGCGTGACTTCGGAACCCGTACCGGATGTGGTGGTAATCGCCACCATCTTGGCTTTTACGCCCATTTTCGGGAACTTGTAGATACGCTTACGGATGTCCATAAAGCGCAGCGCCAGCTCTTCGAAGTGTGTCGTCGGGTGCTCATACATCACCCACATGATCTTCGCGGCATCCATTGGAGAACCGCCACCCAGCGCAATAATCACATCCGGCTTGAAGGAATGCATTTGTTCCGCACCTTTACGCACGATGCTCAGCGTCGGGTCTGCTTCAACTTCGAAGAATACTTCGGTTTCCAGCCCGTGCTGTTTCAAGACGGACGTCACCTGATCGACATAGCCATTGTTGAACAAGAAGCGGTCGGTCACGATAAATGCACGTTTTGCACCATCGGAAGCGACTTCTTCAAGTGCAATAGGCAGTGAGCCGCGACGGAAATAAATGGATTTAGGAAGTTTATGCCACAACATATTCTCTGCTCGCTTGGCTACCGTTTTCTTGTTGATCAAGTGCTTCGGACCGACGTTTTCGGAGATGGAGTTTCCGCCCCATGAGCCACAGCCCAGCGTCAGAGACGGCGCGAGTTTGAAGTTGTAAAGATCGCCGATACCGCCCTGAGACGCTGGGGTGTTAATCAGGATACGTGCCGTTTTCATCATATTACCGAAATGATTCACGCGCTCTGGCTGATTGTCCTGATCGGTATACAGGCAGGATGTGTGACCGATGCCACCCATTGCCACCAGTTTTTCCGCTTTAATGACGGCATCGTTGAAGTCTTTCGCACGGTACATCGCCAGCGTTGGAGACAGTTTTTCATGGGCAAACGGTTCGGATTCGTCAACGGCCGTTACTTCACCGATCAGCACTTTGGTGTTTGCAGGCACAGTGATGCCCGCCATTTCTGCGATCTTCGGTGCAGGTTGACCCACAATGTCGGCGTTCAGTGAACCGTTTTTCAGCAGGATGCCCTGCACGGCATGCAGTTCTTTTCCTTTCAGCATGTAGCCGCCGTGGGTGGCAAAACGTTCACGTACAGCATCATAGACGCTGTCTACCACGATGACTGACTGTTCTGACGCACAAATTACGCCGTTATCGAAGGTTTTTGACATCAAAATAGAGGCAACGGCACGCTTGATATCCGCGGTTTCGTCAACGACAACAGGCGTGTTACCGGCACCTACGCCGATTGCTGGTTTACCGGAGCTGTATGCGGCTTTCACCATGCCCGGGCCACCCGTCGCCAGAATCAGGTTGATATCGGGGTGGTGCATAAGCTGGTTGGACAGGTCGACAGAAGGCTGATCGATCCAACCGATGATGTCTTTCGGTGCGCCTGCCGCAATGGCCGCTTGCAGAACAATATCAGCGGCTTTATTGGTCGCATTTTTTGCACGTGGATGGGGAGAGAAGATAATCCCGTTACGGGTCTTCAGGCTGATCAACGCTTTAAAAATAGCGGTAGACGTGGGGTTAGTGGTGGGAACAATACCGCAAATCAGGCCAATCGGCTCGGCAATCGTAATGGTACCAAACGTGTCATCAGTAGAGAGGACGCCGCAGGTTTTTTCATCCTGGTAGGCGTTATAAATGTACTCGGAGGCGAAGTGGTTTTTGATGACTTTATCTTCCACGATCCCCATGCCGGATTCGGCAACTGCCATTTTTGCCAGCGGGATACGGGCATCCGATGCTGCGAGTGCGGCGGCGCGGAAGATTTTGTCCACTTGTTCCTGAGTGTAAGTGGCAAATTCCTGCTGTGCCTTTTTCACTCTTTCGACCAATGCGTTAAGTTCAGCAATGTTGGTTACGGCCATAATGCTCTCCTGATAAATGTTAAACTCTTTCAGTCAATTGTTCGCAGGATAGAACAGTATAGATAAACGAACGGGGTGTGTTTTCGTTACCTTGCTATTCTTTTCTGCCTATTTCGCATTAATTGACTCAAAGAGCTTGTCAGCCGCCGTTGTGGTGTGATTATTGCTTTTTAAAATACTGTAACCGCCAATATCGTAAATTTTTGAAATATTGTTTTGAAATTATGTCAAAACTAAGAAGATCTACGTGTCAGTTACAGCATGCGATGAGCATACCTATTTGTGGGGGCTTTTTTTGTGATCCGTATCGACTTTTCTTTAAGCTGACACCATTCAGCAGGTTGGTATTGATAATTCCTATCATTAACCAGATAAATTAGCTGATTTTATACCCAAAAGGGATGGTAAGGGATGGTAAGGGCACCGGAGTACGACAGAGTTGGGAGCGTTCTGGGCACAACGCTGTGCACATAACCGGAATGACCTGTTCGTATAAAACGTGTTCGTATAAACGATGCTTATATCTTAATCGAGTGAGTTATTCTACGCGCAGCCTGCCGTAAGGGAATTGTGTACTATTATTGTGCAAGATGGGTAACTGAGTTGTTAAAATAATAACATTCTAGTCAGGTAATGACGCGGACAGGTAAGCATCTATCATCATTTTTGTGCTGTGAAAATGATAAAACCCACTACGATGTTTTTTTGTTCAAAATATATAAATTGCTGAATATTTAAAAAATATCTGCAAATAAACGAAAAAAACATTGTTTATCATGTGGTTAATGGTTGTGTGAAATGATTGAAATAAAACGTTTGCCGAGCTGTAGTAAAGAAAATTAAGCAACATCAATGTAAAAATATTGGCGAATGTCTCTGCTTTTGATAGCTTCGAGTGTCGACCTGCTATTCGTTATTCATCCATAAATTAATTTTATGATTTATTTGGATAATGGGCGATTTTTTCTGCTCTATGTAACGGCGATTTTTATGCATGGAGTCCGGTATGGCGTTGTATCAAGACAGGGGCGTTTATAAAGTGAAAATTTGCAAAACAAAACGATGCTTTGTTACCAGTATGATTGCCGCAGCAGTGATGGCGTCATGCGTGAATGTTCAGGCTGCGACTGTACCTGCCGGTGTTGAGCTGGCGAAAGAGCAGGCTCTGGTGAGAAACAATGGTGCTGAGGTGTCATCACTGGATCCGCATAAAATCGAAGGTGTGCCGGAATCCAACGTCGCGCGTGATTTATATGAAGGGTTGGTGATTTCCGACCCGGATGGACACCCGATTCCTGGCGTGGCCGAGCGGTGGGAAAGCAGCGACTTTAAAGTCTGGACATTCCATTTACGCAAAGATGCCAAGTGGTCAAATGGCGAACCGATTACTGCGCAAGATTTCGTTTATAGCTGGCAGCGTCTGGCCGATCCGAAAACCGTTTCTCCTTATGCTAGCTATTTGCAATATGGTCATCTACTGAATGTTGATGACATTATTGCCAGCAAGAAATCTCCTGATACGTTGGGCGTAAAAGCGCTCGACGACCATACGCTGGAAGTGACATTAAGCGAACCAATCCCGTACTTTTATAAATTACTGAATCACTCATCGATGTCCCCGGTCAATAAAGCGGCGGTGGAGAAATTTGGTGATAAATGGACTCAGCCGGAAAACTGGGTAGGAAATGGCGCCTACCGTCTTAAATCCTGGGTTGTGAATGAGCGGCTTGTGCTGGAGCGTAATAGCCAATATTGGGATAACGCCAAGACCGTGATTAATCAGGTCACCTATTTGCCGATTGCTTCTGAAGTTACGGATGTTAACCGTTACCGTGCGGGTGAAATTGATGTCACCAATAATAAATTGCCCATTGAGCTATTTCAGAAGCTAAAAAAAGAAATCCCACAAGAAGTTAACATCAATCCCTATCTCTGCACCTATTATTACGAAATCAATAATCAGAAACCGCCATTTAATGATGTCCGGGTGCGTACCGCTCTGCGCATGGGGCTTGATCAAGACATATTGACCAATAAAGTGAAAAATCAGGGCGATATTCCCGCTTATGGCTATATTCCGCCGTTTACTGACGGCTTGAAAGCGCATACGCCAGAGTGGTTTACCTGGCCACAGGCGAAACGTAATGAAGAAGCGAAAAAACTGCTGGCAGAAGCGGGCTATACCGCAGAGAAACCGCTGACGTTTAATTTGCTCTATAACTCGTCAGATTTGCATAAAAAAATGGCGATCGCAGCGGCATCGATCTGGAGACAGAATCTGGGCGTTGACGCGAAGTTGGAAAACCAGGAATGGAAAACCTATCTCAGCACGCGTCATCAAGGCAATTATGACGTTGCGCGTGCCGGATGGTGTGCGGACTATAACGAACCGACATCGTTCCTGAACAGCATGCTGTCAGACAGTAGCAACAACACGGCGCACTATAAGAGCGCGGCGTTCGACACGCTGATGGCGCAAGCTATTCAAGCGAAAACGGACGATGAACGTGCGCAAGTTTATCAGCAGGCAGAATCGCAGCTGGATAAAGACGCGGCCATTGTACCGGTCTATTACTACGCGAACGCCAGACTGATAAAACCTTATGTCGGTGGCATTACTGGCAAGGATCCGTTGGATAATATACGGGTGAAGGATCTCTATATCATTAAGCATTAATCCGCAGCTGTTTACGGGTTGATGCAAATGAAGTGAGCAAGCAGTGATTAATTTGGTGTTTACTCTCTGGTTACCCATTCCTGCCATGTGGGAATGGGTCCTGAGTCGAATCGATTAATCGTTTTCTCACCGGGTTCTAATTCAGGAATCGTGCTGGGATAACTAGCACGACAACATTACAGGAGAAAATAATGACACACATCACAACTAAAAAAAGAATCGCTGCCGCTATTATCGCGGCATTAAGTAGCACGATGGCTGTTTCTGCCTTCGCCGCGACCGTTCCCGCCGGCGTTCAGTTAGCAGAAAAACAGGAGTTGGTCCGTAACAATGGTGCTGAAGTTTCCTCTCTTGACCCGCATAAAATCGAAGGTGTGCCGGAATCCAACGTATCACGCGATCTGTTGGAAGGATTGGTTATTTCCGACGTTAACGGCAAAACCAGCCCCGGCGTAGCAGAAAGCTGGGATAACAAAGATTTTAAAGTGTGGACATTCCACCTGCGTAAAGATGCCAAATGGTCCAACGGTGAGCCGGTTACCGCACACGATTTCGTCTATAGCTGGCAGCGTCTGGCCGATCCAAAGACAGCATCGCCTTACGCCAGCTATCTGCAATATGGTCATCTGCTGAATATCGATGACATCATCGCCGGCAAAAAATCCCCCGATACGCTGGGCGTGAAAGCGATCGACGATCATACCTTTGAGGTGACGCTCTCCGAAGCGGTGCCTTACTTCTACAAATTGCCTGTTTACGTCGCCATGTCACCGGTGAATAAAGCGGCAATCGAAAAATTCGGTGAAAAATGGACGCAGCCGCAAAATTGGGTAGGCAACGGTGCCTACAAGCTGAAAGACTGGGTGGTGAACGAAAAAATAGTGCTGGAGCGCAACCCGCAATATTGGGATAACGCCCACACCGTGATTAATCAGGTGACGTACCTGCCTATTGCTTCGGAAGTGACTGACGTCAACCGCTATCGCAGCGGCGAAATTGATATGACCTATAACCAACTGCCGATTGAATTGTTTCAAAAGCTGAAGAAAGAAATCCCGAATGAAGTGAAAGTCGATCCGTACTTATGCACCTACTATTACGAAATCAATAATCAGAAGCCGCCGTTTAACGATGTGCGGGTGCGTACCGCGCTGCGTCTGGGCCTGAGCCAGGATATTCTGACCAATAAGGTGAAAAACCAAGGTGATATTCCTGCCTATGGTTTTGTGCCGCCATATATTGATGGCTTCAACGCGCAGACCCCAGAGTGGTTCACCTGGCCACAAGAAAAACGTAACGCAGAAGCGAAGAAGCTGCTGGCGGAAGCCGGTTACACCGCAGACAAACCGCTGACGTTTAATTTGCTCTATAACTCATCCGATCTTCATAAAAAGATGGCGATTGCAGCGTCTTCGATATGGAAGCAGAACATTGGCGTGGAAGTGAAACTGGAAAACCAGGAGTGGAAAACGTTCCTCAACTCTCGTCAACAGGGAACGCATGACCTGGCGCGTGGCGGGTGGTGTGCAGACTATAACGAGCCGTCTACCTTCCTGAACAGTATGTTGTCGGACAGCAGCAATAATAAGGCACACTATAAGAGCAAAGAGTTTGATGCATTGGTGGCGAAATCTTTACAGGTGAAAACCGAAGAAGAGCGTGCTGCCGTATATCAACAGGCTGAAGCATTGCTGAATAAAGATGCGGTTATCGTACCTGTTTACTACTATGCCAATACCCGACTGGTGAAACCTTATGTGGGTGGATTAACGGGCAAAGATCCGCAGGATAATGTTTACGTGAAAGATCTTTATATCATCAAGCACTAATAATAATGGCTGGCACGCGCTCTTGTGCTGCCAGCCTTTTATAGGTACGAGCAATGTTAAAATTTATTCTTCGCCGCTGTTTAGAGGCGATTCCGACACTCTTTATCCTGATCACCATCTCGTTCTTCATGATGCGATTGGCACCCGGCAGCCCTTTTACCGGAGAGCGTAATTTACCGCCGGAAGTGATGGCGAATATTGAAGCCAAATACCATCTGAACGACCCTATTATGACGCAGTACGGTAACTACTTGCTGCAATTGGTACAGGGTGATTTTGGGCCTTCTTTTAAATACAAAGACTATTCCGTGAACGATTTGGTCGCGACGTCTTTCCCCGTTTCTGCAAAATTAGGGGTCGCTGCATTCATTCTTGCCATCGTTTTTGGGGTGAGTGCCGGCGTGATCGCCGCGCTGAATCAGAATACGAAATGGGATTATACCGTGATGGGCTTTGCCATGACGGGGGTGGTGATCCCCAGCTTTGTCGTCGCACCGTTACTGGTGCTGATTTTTGCCATTACGCTGCGTTGGCTGCCCGGCGGTGGCTGGAACGGCGGGGCCACCCAATACATTATTTTACCGATGGTGGCACTGTCTTTGTCTTATATCGCCAGCATCGCGCGTATTACCCGAGGATCGATGATCGAGGTTTTACACTCTAACTTTATTCGCACCGCGCGCGCCAAAGGGTTGCCGATGCGCCGCATCGTCCTGCGCCATGCGTTAAAGCCTGCGCTGCTGCCCGTGCTCTCTTATATGGGGCCGGCGTTTGTAGGGATTATTACTGGTTCGATGGTGATTGAAACCATTTTTGGTTTACCGGGTATTGGGCAACTGTTCGTAAACGGTGCACTGAACCGCGACTACTCACTCGTACTGAGCCTGACGATTCTGGTCGGCGGCTTAACCATTCTCTTTAATGCGATCATTGACGTGCTCTACGCTGTTATCGATCCGAAAATTCGCTATTAATTGGGGGCGTTATGTTTTGGAATCGAAAAAACGTTGAAGCGTTAGAGAATTTCACCGAGCAGGCTGAAATTGAAGGGCGCAGTTTGTGGCAGGATGCGCGCCTGCGCTTTATGCACAACCGTGCGGCGCTGGCCAGTCTGCTTGTTTTAGCCGTGATTACCGTGTTCGTGATCTTCGCCCCGATGTTGTCGGCATTTGACTACGCGGATACGGACTGGGGAATGATGTCGGCTGCGCCGGATATGACGTCTGGACACTATTTTGGTACGGATTCCTCGGGTCGTGATCTGTTGGTTCGTGTTGCCATCGGGGGCCGCGTCTCGCTGATGGTTGGCGTTGCGGCGGCGCTGGTTGCGGTGATCGTCGGAACGCTGTATGGCGCGATGTCCGGCTATCTGGGCGGGAAAGTGGATTCGGTGATGATGCGCCTGCTGGAAATCCTCAACTCATTCCCGTTCATGTTCTTTGTTATTCTGCTGGTGACGTTTTTCGGGCAGAACATGCTGCTGATCTTCGTGGCTATTGGCATGGTGTCCTGGCTGGATATGGCGCGTATCGTGCGCGGCCAGACGCTGAGCCTGAAACGTAAAGAGTTCATTGAAGCGGCGATGGTTTCTGGTGTATCCACGCGCGGTATCGTATTACGCCACGTTGTGCCTAACGTGCTGGGCGTGGTGGTGGTGTATGCCTCTCTGCTGGTGCCAAGCATGATCCTGTTCGAATCCTTCCTGAGCTTCCTAGGTCTGGGAACGCAGGAACCGTTGAGCAGTTGGGGTGCTTTGCTGAATGATGGTGCGAACTCAATGGAAGTGTCGCCGTGGTTACTGTTCTATCCGGCGGCGTTTCTGGTTGTCACGCTGTTTTGTTTTAACTTTATCGGCGATGGCCTGCGTGATGCCCTCGACCCGAAAGATCGCTGAGGGATATCAACATGAGCAAAATTGAGTTAACTGGCGCGCACGACGCGCTGCTACATGTTCAGGATCTCCGGGTAACGTTCAACACGCAGGACGGTGATGTGACGGCGGTTAACGACCTGAACTTCACGCTCAACGCCGGTGAAACGCTGGGGATTGTCGGTGAATCCGGCTCCGGTAAATCACAAACCGCGTTTGCGTTGATGGGGCTGCTAGCGCGTAATGGGCGTATCGGCGGCTCGGCGCGTTTTCGTGGCAAAGAGATTCTCAATTTGCCTGAAAGCCAGTTGAATAAGCTGCGTGCTGAAGAAATCAGTATGATCTTCCAGGATCCGATGACCTCGCTGAACCCGTACATGCGCGTCGGCGAACAACTGATGGAAGTGCTGATGTTGCACAAACGCCTGAGCAAAAGCGAAGCGTTTGAAGAGTCGGTCAAAATGCTGGATGCGGTCAAAATGCCGGAAGCGCGTAAGCGTATGAAGATGTATCCGCATGAGTTTTCCGGCGGGATGCGTCAGCGCGTGATGATCGCAATGGCGCTGCTGTGCCGGCCGAAGCTGTTGATTGCCGATGAACCGACAACGGCGTTGGATGTGACGGTTCAGGCGCAGATTATGACGTTGTTGAACGAGCTGAAACGTGAGTTCAATACCTCTATCATCATGATCACCCACGATCTGGGTGTGGTGGCAGGTATTTGTGACAAAGTGCTGGTGATGTACGCCGGACGCACGATGGAATACGGCGCTGCACGCGACGTCTTTTATCATCCGAGCCACCCGTATTCTGTTGGCCTGCTCAACGCCGTGCCGCGTCTGGATGCGGAAGATGAAGTGCTGGCAACCATTCCGGGCAATCCGCCTAACTTATTACGCTTACCGAAAGGCTGTCCGTTCCAACCTCGCTGCCCGTATGCGATGGATCTCTGCCATAGCGCACCAGCGCTGGAATCTTTTGGTGATGGCCGCTTGCGCGCCTGCTTTAGAGCGATTGAGGAGGTGGTATGAACAACGCGGACGAGAAAAAGGTGTTGTTAGAAGTGGACGATCTGAAAGTCCACTTTGATGTCAGAGATGATAAGCAGTGGTTCTGGCAGCCGCCGAAAAAACTGAAAGCAGTGGATGGCGTGACGCTACGTTTATATGAAGGCGAAACGCTGGGCGTGGTGGGGGAGTCTGGTTGCGGCAAGTCCACGCTGGCGCGTGCGATTATCGGTCTGGTAAAAGCGACGGACGGACGGGTCACGTGGCTGGGGAAAGACCTGCTGGGCATGAGTGCCGATGAATGGCGCGCCGCACGTAGCGATATTCAGATGATATTCCAGGATCCGCTGGCATCGCTGAACCCGCGTATGACCATCGGTGAGATTATTGCCGAGCCGTTGAAGGTTTATCATCCAGAACTGGATCGGCAGACGGTAAAAGATCGTGTGAAAGCGATGATGCTGAAGGTTGGGCTGCTGCCAAACCTGATCAACCGCTATCCGCATGAATTCTCTGGCGGGCAATGTCAGCGTATCGGTATCGCGCGCGCGCTGATTCTGGAGCCGAAGCTGATTATCTGTGATGAGCCAGTTTCGGCGCTGGACGTGTCGATTCAGGCGCAGGTCGTGAACCTGCTGCGTCAGCTACAGCGCGAAATGCGCCTGTCGCTGATTTTCATCGCTCATGACTTATCGGTCGTGAAGCACATTTCCGATCGCGTATTGGTGATGTATCTGGGTCATGCGGTAGAACTGGGAACGTACGATCAGGTCTATAAAAACCCGCAGCACCCGTATACCCGCGCGCTGATGTCCGCTGTGCCGACGCCCGATCCCGATCAGGAGCGAAACAAGAAGATACAACTGCTGGAAGGGGATTTGCCTTCGCCAATCAATCCGCCATCGGGCTGTGTGTTCTGCACGCGCTGTCCGGTTGTCGGCCCTGAGTGCTCGAAAACCCGTCCCTTGCTGGAAGGGAGCTTTACGCACGCGGTTTCGTGTTTGAAGGTCGATCCGCAGGCGCTGTTACCGTTACCGGTGGCAGAAGCGGAAGCACAGTAATCCGTTTTATCGGCTACTGATGTAAAAAAGGCGTCTCCTGCGGGAGACGCCTTGCATTGCTGACAATGTACGTTGAGCGTTGATAATGGATAGATCGTGAAGACGCTGTGAATACATCCTTGTCGCGGACGCTTTACTCTTCTATTCCATTATCACCGTTTTCGTTTCGTAAATAGAATCACCTGCGTTTTTAGACGCTTTGCGTTGAGGCGAAACGAATTATTCTTTCCACAAAATGTGGCAAAGTTTGTGGTCTTTTTCCCGGCAAATTAGCACGCGGGCAAAAATATCGGTGATCTCTTCGCCGTCTTCTTCGGCCAGCCCAATGACGACTTCGGCAAAAAAGTCAGGATTCAGGTCGAAATCAACGTGATCGGCCCAGTCTTCAGCAGGGTCGAATAACTCTGCGCCACCGCGCTCTTCGAATTGCAGGTTGAACAGCAGAATATCTGCTGGATCGAGGTTATCAGCCGCAAGTTCCAAAAAGATGTCGTAGGCCTGTTCCAATGCTTCGTCTTCGGTCAGGCGATTATTCAAATCCATAACGTCATTCCTGTTAATTCCCAATAGCCTTATTAGAACACGGGAAAACGCGTATTTATAGCAGGGGGCTGAAAAAGTAGAACAGCCGCTCGACGATACGTTGCCAGTAAGGGCGGTTTTGCCACTGTGTCGCGTTTAACAGGCGTGAGCGGGCGATATAGTCTTCCTGCACGCAGGCTAAATCACTGCCGAATCCGGCATCGTCAATCACCAGCGTAATTTCAAAATTCAGCCACAGACTGCGCATATCCAGATTCACCGTGCCAACCAGACTGAGCTGTCCATCAACCAGTACGCTTTTGGTGTGCAGCAGTCCGTCCTTGAACTGATAAATTTTTACGCCAGCGTCCAGCAGTTCCGTGAAGAACGCGCGACTGGCCCAGCCGACCAGCACGGAGTCATTCTTGTGCGGAACAATAATGCTGACATCGACCCCGCGCTGAGCGGCGGTACAGATGGCGTGCAGTAAATCGTCACTGGGTACGAAGTAGGGGGTCGTCATGATCAATTGCTTACGTGCCGAATAGACGGACGTCAGCAGCGCCTGATGGATCATTTCTTCCGGGTAACCGGGGCCGGAGGCAATAACCTGAATGGTATGGCCGCTCTCCTGTTCGAACGGCATAACGTTAACATCCGGCGGTGGCGGAAGCAGGCGCTTGCCTGTCTCCATTTCCCAGTCGCAGCAGTAGATAATTCCCAACGTGGT
This sequence comes from Pectobacterium quasiaquaticum, assembly GCF_014946775.2. Taxonomy (NCBI): domain Bacteria; kingdom Pseudomonadati; phylum Pseudomonadota; class Gammaproteobacteria; order Enterobacterales; family Pectobacteriaceae; genus Pectobacterium; species Pectobacterium quasiaquaticum. The sequence continues at coordinate 2,118,019 of NZ_CP065177.1, forward strand.
CGCCACTGGGCCTTCAATGCGTGCCATCAGATCAATCCACTGCCCAACGCCCGCATCTTGTTTGAATAAACGTGGATCGACCATATTCATGCTGCCGGTATAGGCAATACGGTTGTCGATCAGGATGATTTTACGATGCTGTCGCAAATCCATGCGGCGCAGGAACGCACGGAACAGATTGACTTTCAGAGCTTCGACCACGTCGATCCCTGCGGTGCGCATCAGCTCAGGGTGATGCTGGCGGAAAAATTGTACGCTGCCAGCTGAGTCTAGCAGGATACGGCAATGTACCCCGCGTCGTGCCGCGGCGATAAGCGAAGAGGTCACTTGCTCAACCAGACCACCGGGTTGCCAGATGTAGAACACCATCTCGATGTTGTTACGTGCGAGTTCAATATCTCGCAATAACGCTTTAATGGTGTCATCAAACGTGGTCATCAACTGCAACTGATTGCCTTTAACGCCGCCGACCCCTTGCCGCCTTTCGCACAACTTAAATAACGCGCTAGCGACTTCGCTGTTTTCCGTTGCGAAAATACGGCGATATTCTTTTAATTCGCGTAGCCATTTCGCCGTTGAAGGCCACATTTTGCTGGCACGTTCGGCTCGGCGTTTGCCGAGATGGAGCTCGCCAAACGAAAGATAAGCGACAATACCGACAAGTGGCAGAATATAAATCACCAACAGCCAAGCCATCGCAGAAGGCACCGCCCGACGTTTCATCAGAATACGCAGGGTCACACCTGCAATCAGCAACCAGTAGCTAAAAACCAGTAACCAACTTATTACGGTATAAAATGTCGACATAAAAGCAGCACGGTTCCCTTCTGCAAATAATTAACAAAGTGTACGCATAGATTTATAAAAGGGGAAATGCCTTTCCTCTGAATAAAAGTTATGAGTAAGAAGATAATCGTTGAGAAAGGAATTCACGGATTGTCGCCGTGAATGAGGGGGGTATAATGCCCAGCGCGAGTGGATTAACAAGAGTCGCATAATGAAACGCAGTCGGAATGAAGTGGCCCGCTGGCGGATGTTGCGTCAGGTCCAGCGTAGAAGAAGTCGCTGGTTGGAGGCTCAATCACGGTCGTATCGCCATATTCGCTCTGCCCGTTATCTGCAACAAAAGCAACAACGGCGGGCATTGCTCTATGCGGTAACCTACGACTGGTAAGCCAGTGAGGAAAATAGCGACCTGAAGTATGGTCGCTATTTTTTTATCACGAGTCTGAACTCTCTGCGGTTCACCCTATTGCTGGAATGCGCTGTGCCATTTCTCTTTTAGCAATCATCAAGTTAACCTCAGCCTCTGTTGAGGGCAGGATAAACAGCGAGACTGACCTATTTAAGCGTTCCGTTTGCTCCAGCAGTGAGGCGAAGGTGTGTGCGGAGGCTTCAACCTGTCCCGCATTTTCTCTGACGGTGTCGTTCAGCGTACTGAGCCGGGCGGTGACTTCATGAATGCTCTCGTTCTGCTGGTGCGATACTTCCGAGATCTCGCTCAGAAACGCGCCAGTCCCTTTCGCTGTCTGAATGATATTCTGTAGGCTGTCATTCAGTTTGTTCACCAGTCGCGTTCCGGCGGTTACGCTGTTATCAGAATCACGAATCAGCACATTAATATTTTGTGCAGAATGGCTGCTTTGCGAAGCTAGGGTGCCGACTTCCCGTGCGACAACGGCAAAACCTCGGCCCATCGCCCCAGCTCGTGCGGCTTCAATGGCGGCGTTCAACGACAAAATATGCGTCTGAAACGCCACGTTCTCAATCATCCCTATGGCTTCGGTCATCTCACGCGTTCTGCCTGCAATGTCTGACATCGCCGCTTTGACGTCGTTCATCATCGTCTCACCCTGCGCAGCGATTGTGCTGGTATCTTCTGCGTGCAAATTGGCCTGTTGGGTATGCTGGGTATTTTGCTCAAGATGCTGACTAAGCTGAATAATATGCTCGGTGGTGACTTTGAGCTCGTGGGATTGGCGGTTTGCCTGTTCGGAAAGCCGATGGTTATCTGCCGCGACCCGATCGACCTGCGTCACCATATGGTCAACGCCCTGGCGAACCTGATTGACCAAGGTTACCAAGCCTTCCTGCATTTGAATGACGCTGGCGTTAAGCTGTTCAACTTCGCGTGTACCGCGCGTCTTTGTATTGACCGCATGCGAAAGGTCACCCTCGGCGATCCGTTTTAAATGGGCAATGATGTGCGTCAGTGGACGAATAATGATACGACTTACGCCAATCCACACGGCGATGGCGATCGCCAGCAAGAGGCCAAGAACTGTAATGAAAATCGTTTTTGCGTTATCGAGAGAGGATAAAAATTGTTGACCATGCTGTTTTTGTAGCGCATCGGTATCTTGCAGGTAGTGTGAATACTTCTGGGTAAAATCGCTTTGATAGGCCTGTACCGGAACGGCAAAGAAAATATCGATCTGATTAGTGGTCTTTATTCCCTCGGCCAGCTCGACAAGCCCAGAATAAAGCTGACTGTAACTCTTTTTCAAATCGATAAACGCCGCGGTGTCCGCTTCAGCCGTTGTAACCGTCCCCAGTAATTGGTAGTGCTCCTGTGCCTGTTTGAGAGACACTTCCGCCTCATCCATCAAGCTATGCCAGCTACCTTCAGAGCCCGTTTCTTTGTCTACTAACAGATAAATGCCCGCGCGGTTGAGTTTATCGCTGGCACTCATCACTTCCATCCGTGCTTTATCCATTAACGCTTGTTGCTGACGCAGGTTCTCGTTAGCGGAAATATCCTGCCGAACCTGAGTCATCGTTTGCGAAATGACGCCGACGGAAACCAATTGCAGTAAAGAAAATAACCCAATGATCAATAACAATCCGGAGAGAATACTGAGGCGATGACGGCGGCGGATAGGTGCAACGCCGTTTCGTAAAATCGCAGGCATTAACATGATTGCTGACCCTCTATAAGTGAATAGCGGTCAAACTATCATTGTTAAATGACTAAAATATTTCAGCTTTTGAGAGAGGCGAAAAAGGCCATGGCATTTTAGTACAACCATGACCTTTATCAAGGGAACCCTTAAAACACTTTCTTGAATGGCTTCACGCTAACGTGTTTATAGACGCCCGCCGCGAGGTAAGGATCGGCGTTTGCCCATGCTGTTGCCTCATCCAGCGATGTGAATTCGGCGATAATCACGGAGCCGCTAAAACCAGCCTGACCGGGATCGTCGCTGTCGATTGCAGGCAAAGGGCCAGCGGTAATCAGTCGCCCTTGATCGCGCAATGCCTGTAAACGTGCAAGATGGTCCGGTCTGACCGACAGGCGTTTTGCTAATGAATCAACATTATCTTCAGCATAAATGACGTAGAACATAGCGACCTCACAAGTGGGAAAGTACCTTTTCGTTTTGTGACTGGGTTGATACCCCAGCGGCCAAACGCTATCGGGTAAGAGAAACGTGTTTCTATCATCATACGTGATGTTGTTTGAAGACAATAGTGCGAGGACAATAGGTTGATTTGCCAGCGTAATCCCCCCACAATTTCGGTTTTTTTAACAATTCCACGGGTTGTTATTGAATATGATTGCTATTTGCATTTAAACTTGGGCGGCATAAGAGGATAAAGACAGACTATGCCGCAAAAAAAGTTTTTTTGGACCCGCCGCTACTCATGGCCATTCATACTCTCAGTTGGTTTCCACGGTTCACTGATTGCAGGATTGCTGTACGCCTCGTTTAATCATTCAATCGAATTACCGCAGGAATCCAAGCCTATCAGCGTTGTAATGGTGAACCCTGCGGCCTATGAGGCGGCACCAACGGCCAAATCTGCTCCAGAGCCTGAGCCGATCAAGCAGCCCGAGCCAGAGCCGGAACCGATTCCGGAACCGGAGCCATTGCCGCAGCCGGTTCCGATGCCATTACCCGAACCCAAGCCTAAGCCGCCGAAACCTGAACCCAAGCCTGTGAAGAAGGTTGAGCAGCCGAAACCAGTTAAACGTGAGCCGACCGTTGAAAAACAGCCACCTTCGCTGTTTACCAGCGAAGAGCCGACGCGCAATGTGACGAATGCGCCAGTGAAACAGGCACCCGCGCCCGCAGCAAGCACGCAGTCAAGTGGGCCACGTCCGTTGAGCCGCGCACAGCCTCAGTATCCGGCGCGCGCGTTTTCCCTGCGCGTTGAAGGGCGGGTAAAAATGCAGTTTGATGTGGATGAGTTTGGACGTGTTGACAACGTACGCGTGCTTTCTGCCGAGCCGCGCAATATGTTCGAACGCGATATCAAACAGGCCATGCGTAAATGGCGTTATGAAGCCGATAAGCCGGGCAAAGATTTAGTGGTGACCATCGTCTTTAAAATTGACGGCGGGGCGGCAGTTGAATAATTCACGCTGATATGAAAAAAAACGGGGCGCCATCTTTGCAGATGACGCCCCGTTTTCGTATCGATCACTATTCAAGGCAGCTTACGTCGATGAACGCTAAACGTTACTCGCTTGGCGTGAAGTTGCTTTTACCTGCGGGCAGTTCGCGCGGATGGCCTTCTTCATCTACGGCGACATAGGTGAATAACGCCTCGGTAGCCCGATAGCGCTGACCAATCGGCTCAGAGGAGACTTTCTTCACCCACACTTCAACATTGACGTTGATAGAGCTACGGCCAGTACGTAAACAACGCGCATAGCAACAAACCACATCGCCGACGGCGACAGGTTTTAAGAACGACATCCCATCAACCCGTACGGTAACTACACGCCCCTCGGCAATTTCTTTCGCCAGAATCGCGCCGCCGATGTCCATCTGCGACATCAGCCAGCCGCCAAAAATATCCCCGTTCGCATTGGTATCGGCTGGCATTGCCAGCGTGCGGAGAACCAGTTCGCCCTGTGGTAACACGTTTTGTGTGCTCATTGTGTCTATCTCGCTTTGGCTATTGCTGTTGCTCGCTTTTTTCTTCTTCTGACTTTTCCTGATCGTTAGGCAAGTGACGATAGATATAAACGCCACAAATCAGCGTAAACAGCAGCGTCACACCGGTCAGACCAAAGACTTTGAAATTAACCCAAACGTTTTGCGGTAACCAGAAAGCAATATAGATGTTAACCAGCCCACACACCAGAAAGAACATAGCCCAGGCGAAATTCAGTTTCCCCCAGACGGGCTGCGGCAAGGTTAACTCTTTACCCAGCATTTTCTGAATCAGGGTCTGTTTCATCACAAACTGGCTAACCAGCAGGGCAATGGTAAACAAGGTGTAGATGATGGTGACTTTCCACTTGATAAACAGATCGTTATGGAACACCAGCGTTAGCGAACCGAAAACGACGACCATGGCAAAGGTGACCAGCGTCATTTTCTCTATTTTACGATACATCACCCAAGTGACCACGAGTGACAGCGCCGTTGCGGCAATCAGTGCACCCGATGCGATATAGATGTCATAAAGTTTATAGGCCGCAAAAAAAACGACCAACGGTATAAAATCAAGAAGTTGCTTCATTATGTCAATCCATCACTCAACAGTGTCGTAATCTTAACTCGCGAGAGTTATCCGATAGCTCACGCCATTATCCTTTATTGTCGAACACCATTCCCGAGATATTGTAATAATTTGCAGAAAATTACGATTGGGTTGATAGCGAACGGATATCAGGCGGAACCTATGCCACCAGAGCGATGGCATAGGCAGAGAGCGGAAGCTAAGTGCGCAGCAGCATATAAAGGCGGAACAGGTAAATGAGCAGTAGCGCGGAGATCAGGTTACCTAAGCCATTCAGAACCACGCCGAGCACGGTTGGTGAGGAAATCGGTAACTTTGACACGATCAGCAAAATAGCGATTTTAGCCAGTAGCCACATCACGATGGCAGGCGCGGTTGCACGCAGGTTACCGTAAGCCAGTTTAGTACTCACTTTAATCGCGTTGAAAATTCCGCTTTTTTCCGTGACGACAATCACGGGTGATAAACTCAGCGCAATAGCCAGCAGTACGCCAGGGATGACCAGAAGCATCATGCCAAGTTGAATGAGCAGGGTGCACAGCAGGATCAGGATAAGCAGACGCAGTAAAAAAGGTGCCGATGCGCCAATTGCTCGCAGTGCACTGGTGCGCTGTCCGTCAGAAACCAGATGGATCAGCATCAGAACCCCGCCCGTCAGCAGCGCATTGCCCACTAACGCAGCAAAGGTGCCTGCTGCCGACATTTTCAGTAACACGGTTTGTTGTTCCGGTGTCATCTGCTGAATCATATCCATCAAGCCAGCTTCGACAGAAGATGACAGATCGCTGCTGGAACTGCTCAGAATCTGTAACTCGTCTCCAGAAGGCGATAGTGCATGATTCAGTATGACAGTAATGAATGCCGTCAACAGTGACAGCATTAAGATGCTGATGAACTGGTTGCGGGTGAAATTCATCGTGTCACGGTACAACGTGTTAGCCGTGATAGGCATGCAGGCTCCTTGAAAAAGATAAATCGACAGAGAGAACTTAACTCCCAATTGTAACCTGTTAATTCGCGCTGTGGCACCCCGTCAACGATGTTTCGCCTCACTATGAGGTCAGTGTGGCATGGCTACTCATCGTGGCGCTTATTGTCACCAGTGGCGTATTTGATGCCTTGCGACACTATTGATCTGGATCAATTTCATGAAATTTAATCAGTTAGTGATAAATGATTTCGTTCAATTTGGGCGTAAAATCTTTAAAAGATGTGATCTGGCTTAAAACAAGAATACCTACTTAGGGGTATATTTCGCTCGAAATTTAAACCCTATAAATGGAGTGGGTAATGAAAAAGACATCTTTCTTATTGTTGGCAGCGGCGCTCATGCCTGCATTGACACAGGCTCATCAAGCGGGTGATTTCATTGTTCGGGCGGGATCGGCAACCGTACGACCGGTTGAAAGTTCCGATAACGTGCTGGGTAGCTTGGGATCCTTTCAGGTGAATAACAATACGCAACTGGGTCTGACTTTCAGCTACATGGTGACGGATAATATTGGGGTTGAATTGCTGGCCGCTACGCCGTTTAACCATAAAGTCGGCTTACAAAGCACGGGGACAATCGCAGAAGTGAAACACCTGCCGCCGTCTCTGGTGGCACAGTATTACTTTGGTGATAAAGAAGATAAATTACGTCCTTATTTGGGTGTTGGTCTGAATTACACGATGTTTTTCGATGAGAAATTTAATGATACGGGCAAAAATGCCCAGTTGAGCGATCTGAGTCTGAAGAATTCCTGGGGCCTTGCTGCACAAGCGGGCTTGGATTACAACCTAGATAAAAATTGGTTGGTAAACATGTCCGTGTGGTGGATGGATATTGATACCGATGTGAAATTTAAAGCCGGGAACAATCAGCAAAGTATCCATACTACGCTTGATCCATGGGTCTTTATGTTTGGCTTAGGCTATCGCTTCTGATTGTGATTGTTAGTGTAGTTTGATGAATAAAAAACGGCGACGTAAATAACGTCGCCGTTTTTATAGACAGGAAATAACAAACCAATAAAGAAACGCTATTTTTATTACAGCAATTATCTAAATAGCGTTAGCCCTTAGAAACTGTATTGTACACCAACGCGGTAGCGAGTCTGACGCTCGTCCGTTGTTGTGCTGCCTTTGACGTTACCGATCTGAGCGTAAGGCGTCCAGTTTTTGTCGAATTTATAAGCCAGTTTAATATCGTGGCTCATTTCATAATTTTCATTATCTGCCAAATACCACTGAGCGCCTGCTTTGTTGTTCTTGTTGTATTCAAATTCGTATTCAACCACAAAGTTGGCTGGCAGTTTATAACCCAGCGTACTGGTGATGGTGTAGCCAGTGATAGCGGTAGGGTTTGTAGCAGAATTCGGGTTACCGATGTTATTACTGTTACGCAGATAGGAAGCACGATAACGCAGACCATAGTACAGGGAATCGGTAATGTTGGCCGTTCCTTTGATATATGGACGGTAGTTGTTGTTGTCAGAAGTGGAAACCATGTTTAGGCCAGCTTCTAAACCAAAGGTTTTATCGAATTTGTACAGGTAGCTGGCAGTCACTTCGGTACCGCTACTGACGGTTTCGTTATAGGGTTTATTTGGCGTATTGTCTTTGCCTGACTGTTTCCACTTGGCTTCCATTGACAGGCCAAAGCCGTTGTCAAAACGGTGGGACATCAGCAGGCGATCTTTATGATCGTTCTTTGGCGTATCCTGCATCTCATGACGATAGTCAATCGTCACCGCCATGGAGCTTAAGCTGATTAAGGAGGTTACCACCATCGTCAATATTTTAGCTTTCATTTTATTATCCCAAGTCAAAGAGAATTATTATTTAAAAACGCGCTGCCACTTTTGTTCAGCGGTTCCATTCTATTTATTATTTCTTACAGTAATGTGAACAAGATCGTTAAAAAGAAAAAATTCTAAATGATCTTATTTTTGTGATTGTCTTCGTACTTTATTGGTGGGATTTATGCGATTTAAAAATAATGGTTATTTGATTTATTTCTTTGATGTGAAATTAAATAATTATTTCAATTGGAAAACATTTCTTACAATTCTAATAAATCAGACATTGAATAATAATTGAAATTATTAATTTTTAATTAAATAAGAAATAATTTGAAACATTATTCGGCGCGCGATAGGACTTGTGTAAAGTACAAATCGCGCGCCTGAAACGTGTTATGAACGCGTAGCGGCTTTCATTTCACTCACAAAGGCGTGTAACTCGGACAGCATAATGTCAGGCTGGTTCAGATTTTTTTCGATAATCCGTACGATCGCGGAGCCAGAAATGGCACCCGCTGCGCCTGAGGCTAACGTTTCCCGTACTTGAGCGGGATCGGAAATGCCAAATCCTTGTAACGGCGGGGCAGCATGATACGCATTCAGTTTGGCAACCAGATGATTCAACGGCAACTGTGCGCGCTTTTCTGCCCCAGTCACGCCCGCCCGTGAGACTAAATAGGTGTAGCCGCGACCATAAGAGGCGATCTCGCGCAGCAGTTCATCGTCAGCATTAGGCGGACAGATAAAAATGGGGGCGATACCGTGCCGCAGGGCAGCCGCACGGAAAGGCGCTGATTCCACCACAGGAACATCCGCCACCAAAACCGAATCGACGCCAACCTGCGCGCAACGCTGATAAAATTCATCAATACCGTTGCTGAAAACCAGGTTGGCATACATCAGCAGGCCAATCGGGATTTCCGGGTATTTCTGGCGTATAGCCGCCAGCATGTCGAAGCATTGGTCCGGCGTGACGCCTGCGGCAAACGCGCGCAGGTTGGCATCCTGAATGGTCGGGCCATCCGCCAACGGGTCAGAGAAGGGCACGCCCAGCTCCAACGCATCGGCACCGGCCGCAATCAGCGTGTCGATAATTTTCAGGGACTGCTCGGGAGAGGGATCGCCCAGCGTAACAAACGGAACGAACGCGCCTTCCTTTTTCTCTGACAGGCGGTTAAATAACGGTTGATAGCGTTCCATTAGATTTCTCCCCGATCTTTCAAAATATCGTGCACGGTAAAGATGTCTTTATCACCACGGCCGGACAGGTTGACCACCAGCAGTTGCTCCTTCTCTGGCTCCGCTTTGATCATCTTCAAGGCGTGTGCCAGCGCGTGGGAGGATTCCAGCGCGGGAATAATCCCTTCACCGCGGCAGAGTGCTTTGAAAGCATCCAACGCTTCATCATCGGTAATCGAGACATAGTCGGCACGACCAATGCTGTTCAGATAGGCGTGCTGCGGCCCTACGGACGGGAAATCCAGCCCAGCGGAAATCGAGTAAGACTCTTCAATTTGTCCGTCGGACGTTTGCATCATCGGGGACTTCATGCCGAAATAAATACCCACGCGGCCGTGTTTTAACGGTGCGCCGTGCTGCCCGGATTCAATACCCAAGCCACCAGGTTCAACGCCGATCAGACGGACGGTAGTATCGTCGATGAAATCAGCGAACATCCCAATCGCGTTAGAACCACCGCCGACACAGGCTAATACCGCATCCGGCAAGCGACCTTCTTTTTCCAGAATCTGCGCTTTGGTTTCCTCACCAATCATGCGTTGGAACTCGCGCACGATCGTCGGATAAGGATGCGGACCAGCCGCTGTTCCCAGCAGATAGTGTGCTGTTTCATAGCTGCCAGACCAGTCACGCAGCGCTTCGTTGCAGGCATCTTTCAGCGTGGAAGAACCGCTGTGAACCGGAATCACTTCCGCCCCCATCAAACGCATGCGGAACACGTTCGGCGACTGGCGCTCAACGTCTTTTGCTCCCATATAAACGCGGCATTTCAGGCCGAGCAGGGCGCAAGCCAGCGCCGTCGCGACACCGTGTTGGCCCGCACCGGTTTCGGCGATGATTTCACTTTTACCCATGCGCTTAGCCAGCAGAGCTTGTCCGAGTACCTGATTGGTTTTGTGCGCACCGCCGTGCAGCAGATCTTCGCGTTTCAAGTACAGCTTGGTTTTTGTCCCAGCCGTCAGGTTTTGACACAGGGTTAACGCGGTCGGACGACCTGCGTAGTTTTTCAGCAGATCGATAAATTCGGCCTGAAATTCAGGATCTTTTTGTGCGCTGACGAAAGCCTCTTCCAACTGGCGTAACGCCGGGATGAGGATCTGCGGAACAAACTGCCCGCCGAATTCACCGAAATAAGGGTTGAGTAATGTCATAATTTTCCCGTCTGTTTTAGTGCTGCGGCTGACGTAATGTCGCAAAAACCGCCGCAATTTTATGTGAGTCTTTTTTTCCCGGTTCGCTTTCTACCCCGGAATTGAAATCCAGTCCTGCGCAACCTTGCTGGGCCGCCAGAGCGCAGTTATCACTATTCAGGCCGCCGGCTAGCAGCACGTTATTCAATGATTGATTCGCCAGCAGCGACCAGTTGAAGGTTTTCCCGCTGCCACCTTGGCCGTTATCAAACAGGTAGCGATCGACGTGGGTGAGATTGCGTTCTGGCAGGGTATCCGTGATGCTCAGCGCTTTCCAAATCTGGCAGGTTGCGGGTAACTGCTGGCGTAGCTTGTCGATCGTCTGTTGATCTTCATCGCCGTGTAACTGAACGGCTGCTAACCCCAACTGCGTTGTGATCGCAACGATGTGTTCAACGGGCGCATTGCGAAAAACACCGACATAGCGCAGTGGGGCACCCGTCATCACGTCGGCGGCTTGTTTGGCGTCAATATAGCGTGGAGAACTGGCTACGAAGATTAAACCGCCGTAGAGCGCACCCGCTTGATAGGCGGCCTGCGCATCAGTTGCGCGCGTCAGGCCGCAGACCTTGTTTTCTCCCAAAATAACGCGCCGTACCGCGCCGTTCAGATCCGGCTCAGACATCAGTGAACTGCCGATCAGGAAGCCCTGAGCAAAGGCGCTAAGTTCACGAATCTGTGCCTGGCAGTTGATACCGGATTCGCTGATCACGGTGACGCCAGCAGGCAGACGGGGTGCGAGCGTCCGGGTACGATTGAGGTCAATGGAGAGATCGCGCAGGTCGCGGTTGTTGATCCCAACAACGCGGGCTTCGAGCTGAATGGCCCGCAGCAGCTCTTCTTCATTACTGACTTCTGTCAACACGCCCAGCTTCAGACTGTGCGCCACTTCGGCCAGTTGCTGATACTGATCGTCGTCCAGCACGGATAGCATCAGCAGAATGGCATCGGCCTGATAGTAGCGTGCCAGATAGATCTGGTAGGGCGAAATAATAAAGTCTTTGCACAACACCGGTTGATGCACTGCCGCGCTAACCTGCGGCAGAAAGGCAAAATCGCCCTGAAAGTACTTTTCGTCAGTCAAAACGGAAATAGCAGACGCGTAATCTTTATAGACCTGCGCTATCGCTACTGGGTCAAAATCATCGCGAATCAATCCCTTCGACGGTGACGCCTTTTTGCATTCAAGAATAAAGGCGGGTTTATCCTGTTTCAGCGCCTGATAAAAATCACGCTGGCTGGGAACGATCTCATGCTGAAAAGAGGCCAGCGGCTGTGCTTTTTCGCGTTCCGCAACCCAGAGCGCTTTATCGCGCACAATTTTATGTAATACGGTTTCCTGCATGGTTCCATTATCCTCTGGCGGACAGGGCGATAACGCGCTGATAAGCCTGTCCACTATGAATGACTTCAAGCGCCTGTTGCGCATTTTGGCGCAGATCTTCTTGTCCGAATAATCTCAGGAGCAGCGCAACGTTGGCGGCAACCGCGGCGGCGTGCGCACGTTCGCCTTTACCTTGTAGCAGCGACGCGAGAATGTCACGATTTTCTTCTGGCGTACCGCCTTGTAATGCCGATAGCGGATACGCATCCAGCCCGAAATCGCGGTGCGTCAGTTCGTAGGTTGCGATCTCGCCATGGTTCAACTCGGCAACCTGCGTCGGTGCATGAAGCGCGACTTCATCCATTCCGCCACCGTGTACAACCGCGGCACGCTGGTAGCCCAGTACTTTCAGCGTTTCGGCGATAGGGCGAACCAATTCGGGGCTATACACGCCAATCAGCGCCAGCGGTGGACGAGCGGGGTTAACCAACGGCCCCAACACGTTGAAGACGGTGCGGGTTTTAAGCTGCTGACGAACTGGCATGGCATGACGGAAGCCCAGATGGTATTGCGGAGCAAACAGGAAACATACGCCCAGGTCGTCCAGCGCCTGACGGGAATCCTGCGCGCTCATATCCAGCTTAATGCCGAAAGCGGAGAGTAAGTCAGAGGAACCGGAACGGCTGGATACGCTGCGGTTGCCGTGCTTGGCGATTTTCAGACCACAGCTGGCGGCAACGAAGGCACTGGCCGTCGAAATGTTGATACTGTTGGTGCCGTCACCGCCGGTGCCGACGATATCGGCAAATAAATAGTCAGGGCGCGGGAACGGCTGCGCATCGGCCAGCAGAGCAGTGGCAGCACCGGCGATCTCATCGGGATGTTCGCCGCGCACTTTCATACTAATCAACGCCGCTGCCAGTTGGCTGGCTTCCAGTTCGCCGCGAATAATGGCACCAAACAGCGCCTGACTTTCCTGACGGCTGATAGAGTTCGCGCCGTATAATTTTTCCAGTATGTGTTGCATGGTAATGACATCCTGAGCAGTAGACGGTTCTCGGGTCTTAGGAGACTGTTGTATAGAAGACAGTTGCATAATCGTATCCCTCGTTAAGCCAGCGCCCAGTCCAGCGTTTGTTCCAGCAGTCGAGCGCCGTGCGTGGTCAGGATAGACTCAGGGTGGAATTGAAAACCGCAGACGCGATCGGTATCGTTCCGCACGGCCATGACCATCGTGTTGAAGTGTGCATTAACGGTCAGCGTCGATGGAATGTTGCTGCCGACCAGCGAGTGGTAGCGAGCGACGGGCAAGGGATGCGGTAAACCGCTAAACATGCCGCTGGCATCGTGGTCGATAGCAGACGCTTTGCCGTGCAGGATTTCACCCGCCTGACCAACATGGCCGCCATAGGCTTCCACGATAGCCTGATGGCCGAGGCAAATGCCGATAATCGGCAACTGACCGCGCAGACGCTGCAGCAGTTCCGGCATACATCCCGCTTCGGCTGGCGTACCGGGGCCGGGGGAGAGCATCAGGATCGGTTTTTCCATTTGCTGTAACCGCGCGATGATGACGTCGGCAGGCAGATGGTTACGGTAAATCACGACCTGATGACCGCTGGCACGCAGCTGATCCACCAGGTTGTAGGTGAATGAATCAATGTTATCGAGCAGTAAGATGTCAGCCATCAGAAAATCTCCTTTGCATGGTGCGCGCTGGCAATGGCTCGCAGTACGGCCCGGGCTTTATTACGTGTTTCGTCGGCTTCGGCCTGAGGGTTAGAATCCAGCACCACGCCCGCACCCGCCTGAACAGTGGCAATACCGTCTTCGACATAGGCGGAGCGGATAACGATGCAGGTGTCCAGATCGCCGTGAGCGGTGAAGTAGCCCACCGCGCCGCCGTAGCTGCCGCGTCGGGTTTTCTCACTTTCGGCAATCAGCTGCATGGCTCGGACTTTCGGCGCGCCGCTCAGCGTGCCCATATTCATGCAGGCGCGGTAGGCGTGCAGCACATCTAAATCTTCACGCAGCGTACCAACGACACGGGAGACCAGATGCATCACAAAGGAATAGCGGTCAACTTTGGTCAAATCAGCAACGTAACGGCTGCCCGGCTGACAGATGCGCGCCAGATCGTTACGCGCTAAATCTACCAGCATCAAATGCTCAGCCAATTCTTTATGGTCGGTACGCATTTCTAACTCAATACGGCTATCGAGATCGCGATCCAGTGAGCCATCGGCACGGCGACCGCGCGGGCGAGTACCGGCAATCGGGTAAATTTCGATTTGACGGCTGTCGGCATCGTATTTCAGCGAGCTTTCCGGCGAGGCACCGAACAACGTGAAGTCCTGATCCTGCATGTAAAACATGTAAGGGCTGGGATTGTTATCCTTCAGCGTTTGGTAGGCGGCCAGCGGTGAAGGACAGGGCAGAGAGAAACGGCGTGACGGCACGACCTGGAAAATTTCACCGATACGGATAGCTTCTTGCATCTGACTGACGACTTCCCCGAAGGCTTCATCGCTCTGGTTGCAGCTCAGCGTCATGTCTTCGATGGACTGACGCGGCAGCGCAGGCGCTGGCTGGGTGAGCTGATGCTGTAGCTGTTCCAGACGCTGTTGCAGACGCTGCTTTTCGCTATGGTTCGGTGTAAACAGGCTGGCTTGTAGCGCGGTTACACGTTTTTGGTGGTCAAGCACCAGCAGCGTTTCTGCCAGATAGAAGCAAAAATCCGGGCAACGCTGCTGCTGGCTCAGTGCGGGTAATTTTTCAAACCCCGCGACCAGATCGTAGGCGAACAGGCCGCCGAGAAACATGGCTTCACGTTCGTCTGTCGGGCAGGCGACCAGCGTCAGAATCTGACGTAAGGCATCAAAGACCGATAGCGAACGCAGACGAGCGTCTTCATCTTGCATGACGTCTGCCAGTGGGAACGTGAGTTCACGACCGTTCGGACGTGGTTGATTGATAATCTCCACTGGCAGCGCGGCATCCAGAAGCGGCAGGAGGCTGGCGCCGTTTGCCGTCAGTGCCTGAATGGAAACGTGCTGGCCCAGTGCAGTGATGCGCAGTGCGCTATCAACGATCAACAGGCTTTTCAGGTTTTCCTTGCTGTCGATTTCAGCCGACTCTAACAGCAGCGTTGCTGGTCTGGCACCGCAGAGCTGATGGAAGATAGCGCTGGGGTCGTTACGGTAAACGGCCTCAATACGCAGCAGTTCCAGTTTAGGTTGTGTTGTTTGCATTCTTGCTACCCGTTTAATGTTGTGCCCATCAAATAAAAAGCCCGCTTGGTTAAGCGGGCCTGGGAATATCTGCATGTGTGATAACAGCGATGCGTGATTAGTCCACCCGCGAGAGGGAAGAGCGCCACCAACCATGCTTCATCATTTTCTGCGTTGCCATTATCATCATCTCACTGTTTGTATACTGATTACTGTCTGCGTACTGCGCTTGCGTACTAGTTAACTGGTTCGGCGATAAAATGTCAACACCTTCAATAGGATTATTTTATTACTCAGGGAAACGGCGGGCATTACCATTTACGCCCTATTGATGGCATCATGCGGTCTTCGCATTATTCTTGTTAATGGATAGGCTTGTGCCAGAAAATTCTCAACCGATATCGTCGTTCCCACTTTATGATTTGCATAGCCATACCACGGCATCTGATGGCCTTTTAACGCCGACGGCGCTGGTCAGTCGCGCGGTAGACATGCGGGTGAGCGTGCTGGCGATTACCGATCACGACACGACGGCTGGGTTTGACGAAGCGCAACATGCGATTGCACAACAGGGGCTACCGCTGAGATTGATTCCCGGCGTGGAGATCTCCACTCTGTGGGAAAACCATGAGATCCATATTGTCGGATTAGGGATGGATAGTGCACACCCAGCGTTGACGAGGTTGCTGCAACAGCAGGCGGCGTGTCGGCAAAATCGGGCGGAACAGATTGCGACTCGTCTGGAAAAAAACCGCATTCCTGATGCTCTGGCTGGCGCACAGCGTCTGGCGACGGGAGGACAGATTACACGCGCGCATTTTGCACGTTATCTGATCGAACTGGGCATCGCGGCGAATATGAATCAGGTGTTCAAAAAATATCTGGCGAAAGGCAAAATCGGTTATGTGCCACCGCAGTGGTGCACCATCCCGCAAGCGATCGAGGCGATTCATCAATCCGGCGGTGTGTCGGTGTTGGCGCATCCGGGGCGCTACGATTTGACGGCCAAATGGCTAAAGCGTCTGTTAGCTACCTTCGCAGAAAACGGCGGGATCGCAATGGAAGTGGCGCAATGCCAACAGGCACCGGATGAACGGACGCAGTTGGGGCGCTATGCGCGGGATTTCAACCTGATGGCGTCGCAAGGATCGGATTTCCACCTGCCGTGTGCCTGGATTGAGCTGGGCCGCAAGCTGTGGCTACCTGCCGATGTCGAACCCGTTTGGCACCATCCGCTATTGGTGGAGGCGGGCAGCGCATAATTATCGATCAACTGATACCACGTTGATACCATGACGCTCTTTTTGAAATAACAAATCATGGAATAACAATCTTTTACCGCCAACACGTTCTATAATCATCCTTATTGCACGATGAAGCGGGTTGGAATGAACAGCGCCGCGAAATGTCAGACGTATGAGGTAGGGTTATGAGCCAGTTTTTCTATATTCACCCGCAGAATCCGCAGCCGCGATTGATCAATCAGTCGGTGGAATTTTTGCATAAAGGTGGGGTGATTGTTTATCCAACGGATTCCGGTTACGCGTTGGGCTGTATGTTGGGCGAAAAGAACGCGCTGGAACGCATCTGCCGGATTCGCGATCTGGGGAGCGATCATAACTTCACGCTGATGTGTCGCGATCTGTCCGAACTGTCGACGTATGCCCACGTTGATAACTCGGCTTTTCGGTTGATTAAAAATAACACACCCGGTAATTACACGTTTATTCTGAAAGCGACGAAAGAGGTTCCTCGCCGCTTAATGAATGAAAAGCGTAAAACCATCGGCCTGCGCGTGCCGTCCAATCCTATCGCACTGGAGCTGCTGGCTGCGCTGAATGAGCCGCTGATGTCGACGACGCTGATGCTGCCGGGAAATGATTTCGCCGAATCCGATCCAGAAGAAATTCAGGACAGATTGGGAAAACAGGTGGATTTAATTATTCATGGCGGTTCGCTGGGTCAACAACCGACGACGGTTATCGATTTGACCGATTCCGTGCCACGCGTCGCGCGTGAAGGCACCGGTGATGTCACGCCGTTCCTATAGACGAGCGGTAACAATGGGAATACAAATGGCGCGAAGATCGGTATAATCGCGCCGGCTTTTAATATGACGAACGATTTTTACGTACACACTATTTTTACGTACATTCAATTTTTACGTAACGGCTGAATTTTATCAGCAGTTATGACTCCCCCCGACGCCTGGGAAGGCGACACTAGAGGTTGCTCAATGAGCGAAAAGTTACAAAAAGTTCTGGCGCGTGCCGGACATGGTTCACGCCGCGAAATTGAAGGTATCATTCAGGCTGGACGCGTCAGCGTTGACGGTAAGATTGCCACTCTGGGCGATCGCGTTGAAGTGACGAAAGCCACCAAAATCCGTATCGATGGTCATGTGGTTACCGTTAAGGAAACCGAAGAGTCTGTGTGCCGCGTACTGATGTACTATAAACCGGAAGGTGAATTGTGCACCCGTAACGATCCTGATGGCCGCCCGACAGTATTTGACCGTCTGCCAAAAATTCAGGGGTCTCGCTGGGTTGCTGTAGGGCGTCTGGACGTGAATACCTCCGGCCTGCTGCTGTTCACGACCGACGGTGAGTTAGCCAACCGCCTGATGCACCCCAGCCGTGAGGTTGAGCGCGAATATGCCGTGCGGGTCTTCGGTGTCGTTGACGATGAAAAGATCAAACAGCTGAGTAAAGGTGTACAGCTGGAAGACGGCCCAGCATCGTTCCGTACTATCCGCTATCAGGGCGGTGAAGGTCTGAACCAGTGGTATAACGTGACGCTGACCGAAGGGCGCAACCGTGAAGTTCGCCGTCTGTGGGAAGCAGTTGGCGTGCAGGTTAGCCGCCTGATTCGCGTGCGTTACGGCGACATTTCGTTGCCGAAAGGCATTCCGCGCGGTGGCTGGACAGAAATGCCGTTGGAACAACTGAACTATCTGCGTGAGCTCGTGCAGCTTCCGGCAGAAACGGTATCGAAACTACCAGTTGAGCGCGAACGCCGCCGAGTGAAAGCGAACCAGATCCGTCGTGCGGTAAAACGTCACAGCCAGCTCAACAGTGCTCCAGCGCGCCGTACCTCGCCAAAGCCTAAGCGCAACGGGTAATCTTCTCTCTATACGCTTCACGGGCAGCTTTCGCTGCCCGTTTTCATTTGCGCTCTGCTTATCACTAATAAAGCTAACGGCTACCAGTCAATGCCTTGTTGAGCCTGAATTCCGCTATCAAACGCATGTTTTACCGGACGCATTTCCGTCACGGTATCAGCCATTTCTAGCAAATCACGATGGCAACCTCGTCCGGTAATAATGACTGTCTGCTCGGCAGGGCGTTGCTTTAATGCAGTGACAACGTCACTTAAATCCAGATAATCATAGCTAATCATATACGTCAGTTCGTCCAACACGACGAGGTCGAGCTGTGGATCGGCCAACATGCGTTTGCCATGCTGCCAGACGTGCTGTGCCGCTTCGGTATCCGTCTGGCGATTCTGCGTATCCCAGGTAAAGCCCGTCGCCATGACTTGAAATTCCACGCCGTGCTGTTGCAGCAGGTTCTTCTCACCGTTTGGCCACTCGCCTTTAATAAACTGGATCACGCCCGCCCGCAATCCGTGGCCTATCGCTCGCGTGACGGTACCAAATGCCGCCGTGGTTTTGCCTTTCCCGTTACCGGTGAAAACGATCAGAACACCGCGTGTTTCATTCGCGGCGGCAATGCGGGCGTCGATCTTTTCTTTCAGGCGCTGTTGGCGTTGCTGGTGGCGTTCATCGCTCATCGTGCGGCTCTTCTCTATTATTCGGCTGGACCGGCTTTTCTGCCCGGCTGTGCGTCAAAACTCATCCCCGTCTTGCGGCGACTGTCATCGCCCATCAGGTAGAGATACAGTGGCATAATATCTGCTGGCGTTTTCAGTCTCATTGGATCTTCGTTGGGAAAGGCTGACGCACGCATTCCTGTACGTGTTCCGCCAGGATTAATACAGTTCACGCGCAGATTGTGTGAACGATACTCTTCGGCCAGCACTTGCATCAAGCCTTCTGTCGCGAACTTGGAGACGGAATAGGCTCCCCAGCCGGCACGACCTTCGCGGCCCACGCTGGAACTGGTGAAAACCAGAGAAGAGCACGGCGATTTCAATAACAGAGGCAGCAGCGCCTGCGTCAGCATAAAGGTTGCGTTGACGTTGACCTGCATAACCTGATGCCAGATTTCCGGCGTTTGCTGTGTGATAGGGGCGATTTCCCCAAGTAATCCGGCGTTGTGGAGAACCCCATCTAGGTGCGGCACAATCTGAGCCAGTTCGTCAGCCAGTTGAAAGCACTGCGCAGAGGATAAGGCCAGCATATCGCAGACAACCACGTGCGCTTGTGAACCGTGTTCCTGCTCGATCTGCTGTTTAACCGACTGAAGTTTGCTTTCTGTCCGCCCTAATAAGATGACGTGCGCGCCGTAGCGAGCGTAGGTCAGCGCGGCTTCCCTGCCAATGCCGTCGCCCGCACCGGTGACCAGAATGATGCGGTTTTGCAGTAAATCGATTTTAGGCTGGTAATGCACAATGAATTCCTCTTGCCGTGGCGCAAAACAGCCACACTTCAGATAATAGACCTGCCATCGCGTATCGGCACGACGAGATGCGTCGGTCGTGCCACTGAACGTCAGATAACGGCGCATTCGGGCAGGATGAATGGGGGTGTTATGCCTCAAATATCGACTGTTTTCAATGAGACTGCCTCTATTTATCCCTGTGCTGTTGTAAAAAGCAGCAACAGGCGTAAAAACCGCAGGAATAACATCGCCATATTGCGTGCCATCAGTTAGGTTATAGGAAGGGAATGGCGCACGACGTCAACGCCATGGTTGGTGAGTAAACCAACATTAATTAATACGCAGTCAATGAGGACGGTGTTTGTGGAATTACTTTCTCTGTACGGTTTATTCCTGGCTAAGGTACTCACCATCGTGGTGGCGATTGGTGCGTTAGTCGTTCTGGCATTCGGAATGACGCAGCGTAAGCGCCCGCATAAAGGTGAGTTGCAGGTCACGAATTTGGGTGAACAATATCAGGAAATGCAGCGTGAAATGCAGACCGCCTGTATGAGCGACACCGAGCGTAAGCTGTTATCTAAACAAGAAAAGAAGAAAGAAAAAGAAACCGCGAAGCAAGATAAACAGCGCGCCAAGCGTGGAGAAGAGAAGAGTGTTAAACCGTGTCTGTATGTGCTCGATTTCAACGGCAGTATGGATGCGGGCGAAGTCAGTTCGCTGCGTGAAGAGATCTCCGCCGTGCTCGCTGTGGCGAAACCGAAAGATGAGGTCTTGCTGCGTCTGGAAAGCCCAGGCGGTGTGGTACACGGTTATGGATTGGCGGCGTCGCAATTGCAGCGTTTACGCCAGGGCGGCGTACGTTTGACGGTCTCCGTGGATAAAGTGGCTGCCAGTGGCGGATATATGATGGCCTGCGTGGCTGACCGCATCGTAGCGGCACCGTTCGCGATTGTAGGATCTATTGGCGTTGTGGCACAAATCCCCAACTTCCACCGTTTGCTGAAAAACAAAGACATTGATGTTGAGCTGCACACCGCGGGCGAATTCAAGCGTACGCTGACGCTGTTTGGTGAGAACACCGAACAAGGTCGTGAGAAATTCCGTGAAGATCTGAATGTCACGCACACGCTGTTTAAGGATTTTGTACAGCAGATGCGTCCTTCGCTGGATATTGATTCGGTGGCGACGGGAGAGCACTGGTTTGGTACTCAGGCGAAAGATTTGGGGTTGATTGACGCTATCGGTACCAGTGACGATCTGCTGATTGCTGAAATGACCAGTCATGAAGTGTTAAGCGTTCGCTATACACGGCGTAAACGCCTGCTGGATCGTCTGACGGGCAGCGCTGGCGATACCGCAGAACGACTGATGTTGCGCTGGTGGCAACGTGGTTCAAAGCCCCTACTGTAATTAATAAAATAGTAAGTCGTACACAATCAAATGCCCGCGAATTTGCGGGCATTTGCATTTAATCGATCAAGCTATTTAATCGATCAAGTCGTATTTTTCGGATAAAACATGCGCAAGATGCTTGAACATGTTAAATACCGCGGTGCTTTTTAAGGTCGGTGTTCCGTTCTCATCGAGAAAAAACTCACCGCGAAAAACCAGCACGCCGTTTTTTTGTTCTACGCTATCAGCGACCATACCATGCAAATAATCATCGTGATGCTTAATGATGTCATTGGCTTCAATTAATAAGCTCTGGCGGTCAATTGGACGCTTTTCTTCGTTAACCTGATGTTCAGGTGACATGATTGTTACTCCTGTACTCACCCTTGAAAAAGGGGGCGTTGCACTCTATCAACAAGGCTATTTCTAAAATCAACACAGCGATTTCAACACGCAATGCGGTTATTTCAACTGTTGCATCAAGAGGAAGGGTACTGCGATACGGTTTCAGCGTAAAGCGTAGATTATGATGCAAATGGACTACATTTTAGGTGCTTACCTGCCGATATTCAGTGTGGCGGGAAGCGGATAAAACCGCGTTTCCATGCTAATTAGGTTGCGTGGCAGTATTTATCAGGTAGAGTGTGGGATTTTGCGCAGTCAGTAGAATCCGCTCTGGATGCCCCGAAAAATATCTGATTTTCAGAAGAATTCAGCAGGTAATAGTACATATGGGTAAAGCTCTCGTTATCGTCGAGTCCCCGGCAAAAGCCAAAACGATCAATAAGTATTTGGGCAATGACTACGTGGTGAAATCCAGCGTCGGTCATGTGCGCGATTTGCCGACGAGTGGCTCAGTCAGTAAAAAGAGCGCGGACTCAACGACTAAAGATAAAACGAAAAAAGTCAAAAAGGATGAGAAATCTGCGCTAGTTAATCGTATGGGCGTCGACCCTTATCATGGCTGGAAAGCCAACTACGAGATACTGCCGGGTAAGGAGAAAGTTGTCTCCGAATTAAAAACGCTGGCGGAAAATGCTGACCACATCTATCTCGCAACCGACCTTGACCGCGAAGGGGAAGCCATTGCTTGGCACCTGCGGGAAATCATTGGTGGTGACGATCAGCGTTTCAGCCGCGTGGTGTTTAACGAAATTACGAAGAATGCCATTAAACAGGCGTTTGAAAAACCCGACACGTTGAATATTGACCGCGTGAATGCCCAGCAGGCACGTCGATTTATGGATCGCGTGGTTGGCTACATGGTTTCCCCGCTGCTGTGGAAAAAAATCGCCCGTGGACTGTCCGCTGGGCGCGTACAGTCGGTTGCGGTACGCCTGATTGTCGATCGTGAGCGTGAAATCAAAGCGTTCGTGCCGGAAGAATATTGGGAACTGCATGCTGATTTGCTGGCAGGCAGCGATATTCAACTGCAAATGCAGGTGACACATCACAACGGCAAGCCGTTTAAACCGGTTAATAAAGAACAAACGCATGCGGCGGTCAGCCTGCTTGAGCACGCGCGTTATGTGGTTGCCGATCGTGAAGATAAGCCGACCAGCAGCAAACCGGGCGCGCCGTTCATCACCTCCACGCTGCAACAGGCTGCCAGTACGCGCCTTGGCTTCGGCGTGAAAAAGACCATGATGATGGCGCAGCGTCTGTACGAAGCGGGCTACATTACCTACATGCGTACCGACTCAACGAACCTCAGTCAGGATGCCTTGACGATGGTGCGTGGCTATATTGGTGAAGAGTTCGGCAAGCGCTATCTGCCGGAGTCAGCAAACCTTTACAGCAGCAAAGAAAACTCGCAGGAAGCGCACGAAGCGATTCGTCCTTCTGATGTTGGCGTGCTGGCTGACAACCTGAAAGATATGGAAGCCGATGCACAGAAGCTGTATCAACTGATTTGGCGTCAGTTTGTCGCCTGTCAAATGACTCCGGCGCAATACGATTCCACCACGTTAATCGTGGAAGCTGCTGATTATCAGTTGCGTGCCAAAGGCCGTACGCTGCGTTTCGATGGCTGGACGAAAGTCATGCCTGCGCTGCGTAAAAATGATGAAGATCGCACGTTGCCGACGGTGGCAGTGGGTGAAACGCTGTCGTTGCAGAAGCTGCTACCAGGGCAACATTTTACTAAACCACCGGCACGTTACAGCGATGCTTCTCTGGTTAAAGAGCTGGAAAAACGTGGGATTGGCCGTCCGTCTACCTATGCGTCTATTATTTCCACCATTCAGGATCGCGGCTACGTTCGAGTGGAGAATCGCCGTTTCTATGCCGAAAAAATGGGTGAAATCGTTACCGATCGACTGGAAGAAAACTTCCGCGAACTGATGAATTACGATTTCACCGCTCGGATGGAAAGTCGTCTCGATCAGGTCGCCAATAATCAGGCGGAATGGAAAGCGGTACTGGATGAATTCTTCAACGAATTTAGCCAGCAGTTGGAAAAGGCTGAACAGGATCCTGAAGAAGGCGGTATGCGCCCCAATGCGATGGTGTTAACCAGCATTGATTGCCCAACCTGCTCTCGTCAAATGGGTATCCGTACTGCCAGTACCGGGGTGTTCCTGGGCTGTTCCGGCTATGCACTTCCACCGAAAGAGCGCTGTAAGACCACGATCAACCTGATACCGGAAACTGAAGTACTGAACGTGTTGGAAGGCGACGATGCCGAAACCAACGCGTTGCGTGCCCGCCGTCGCTGCGAAAAATGTGGTACGGCAATGGACAGCTACCTGATTGATAATCAGCGCAAGCTGCACGTGTGCGGGAATAACCCAGCCTGTGACGGGTATGAGATCGAGGCCGGTGAGTTCCGCATCAAGGGCTATGATGGTCCGATTGTTGAGTGCGAGAAGTGTGGTTCCGAAATGCACCTCAAAATGGGACGCTTCGGTAAGTACATGGCGTGTACCAGCGAGACGTGTAATAACACGCGTAAGATCCTGCGTAATGGCGATGTCGCGCCACCGAAAGAAGATCCGGTGCCGTTGCCTGAGTTGCCTTGCGAGAAGTCTGATGCCTATTTCGTCTTGCGTGATGGTGCAGCAGGCGTCTTCCTTGCGGCCAATACGTTCCCGAAATCTCGTGAAACGCGGGCACCGCTGGTAGAAGAACTGGTGCGATTCAAAGATCGTTTACCGGAAAAACTGCGCTATCTGGCGGAAGCGCCTGTGGTCGATAAAGACGGCAACAAAACGCAGGTGCGTTTCAGCCGTAAGACCAAACAGCAATATGTCTCGTCAGAGAAAGACGGCAAGGCAACGGGCTGGTCAGCGTTTTACATTGATGGCAAATGGGTTGAAGGGAAGAAGTAACCTCTTTCAGTAACCCTACACATAACTGGGTTATGTGTAAGAGAGCGCTACATCAAGCCAGCCGCAAGGCTGGCTTTTTTGATCGCAGGAAATATCTAAATAAAACAGATGCATGAAGATTGTCCCGCAGTAGCATGAGGATTGTTGATCCGTGATAGAGAATGATGCGGTTTACCTCGGTGATAATCGCATGCACCGCATTCTTTATCGCTGCCGCATGCAGAAATGGTTATATAAAAATAGTTTTTATGATTAAATGACATTAATTGATGGAAATATGCGCCAGGTGGTTAAGACGCAATCAAAGTCAATAAAACGGAACGTCGTCAGAACGTTGTGAGATGCCACGCGCACACTTCAATTGGGAATGGGATAAATTATGAAACTACAACAGCTTCGTTATATTGTTGAAGTTGTTAATCACAACCTGAATGTGTCTTCTACCGCAGAAGGGTTGTACACCTCCCAGCCGGGGATCAGTAAACAGGTCCGCATGCTGGAGGATGAGTTGGGCATTCAGATTTTTGCCCGTAGTGGAAAACACCTGACACAGGTGACACCCGCCGGACAGGAAGTCATCCGCATTGCGCGTGAAGTGTTGTCGAAAGTCGATGCCATCAAAGCGGTTGCCGGAGAGCACACCTATCCCGATAAAGGGTCGTTGTATGTCGCGACCACGCACACGCAGGCGCGTTACGCGCTGCCAAGCGTCATTAAAGGTTTCATCGATCGCTATCCTCGCGTGTCGCTGCACATGCATCAGGGCTCACCGACACAGATTGCTGAAGCCGTTGCGAAAGGATCTGCGGATTTTGCTATTGCGACCGAAGCACTGCATTTGTACGATGATCTGATCATGCTGCCGTGCTACCACTGGAATCGCGCGGTGGTGGTAAAACCGGATCACCCGCTGGCGTCTAAGACCGATATTACCATCGAAGAACTGGCCGCTTATCCTATCGTCACCTATACCTTTGGTTTTACGGGGCGCTCCGAGCTGGATACCGCGTTTAACCGCGCTGGCCTTACACCGCGTATCGTCTTTACCGCAACGGATGCCGATGTGATTAAGACCTACGTGCGTTTAGGGTTGGGGGTCGGGGTGATTGCGAATATGGCGGTCGATCCGCAGATAGAAACCGATCTGGTGACCATCAATGCGAACAGCATCTTCAGCTACAGCACGACGAAAATTGGCTTCCGCCGCAGCACGTTCCTGCGCAGCTACATGTACGATTTCATCCAGCGCTTTGCACCGCATTTAACGCGCGATGTCGTCGATTCTGCCGTTGCGCTACGCTCAAATGATGAAATTGAGGCAATGTTCAAAGATGTGACGCTGCCTGTAAAGTAAACGTCATTCAGGACGGATCAACCAACGTAAAAAAGCCAGACAGTGTCTGGCTTTTTATCATCTGGCTATCTCTAATACTTCACCAGTAACACGTCATACCGTCATTTGCGTGACGTGTTACGGCGGCGGGTTATCAGGCAGAGGCGGTCGTCGTGACGGCGTCTGCAGGGGCGTCGGTGACATCCTGCGTCATACGCGTCAGTTTCGGCGCGGTCAGCAGCATCAGAACGGCGATGATGCCCGTGACGATACCAATCTGCATGAAGACATTGCTATAAATCTCAAGAGACGCGTGCGGGTCTACGACGTTCTCAGGCACGGCCATCATATTCGCAACGTAGCCTGCGATAATGGCGGCACCGGCTGACGTCAGGAACCAGGCACCCATAATGAAGCCCATCAGACGCTGTGGTACCAGTTGAGCGACCATCGCCAGACCCAGGCCGGAAATCATCAACTCTCCAATACTTTGCAGGCCATAGCAGAGGATCAGCCAGTTGACGGACACGATACCCTGTTCGTTTGCCATGCTAGCACCCCACGGCAGCACCAGAAACGCGCCGGAGCACAGCACCATACCCACCGCAAACTTGTGCGCCATCGGCAGTTGGTCGCCCATTTTGTTGTAAACCGCAGCCAGAATCGGGCTGGCAACCATGATCCAGAATGGGTTGAGCGCCTGATACTGCTCTGGCTCAAAGGTAAAACCTAAAATGGAGTGCTCAACGTTGCGAATAGCAAAGAAGTTCAGCGATGTTGGCATTTGGTTGTACAGCACAAAGAAGACAACGGCTTCCAGCATCAGCAGAAGGGCGACAATCATTTTCCGGCGTTCTGCACCGCTCACTGCCAGCATCTCTTTGATGAAGATGGCGACAACGGCTAGGGAAATAAGCGTCAGAATCCAACGTGCGACGCTCTGGTTGTGCAGCAGCCAGGTGGAAAGTGCGACCAGTGCGACAATACCTGCGAGCGTGACAGCGAGCTTCGGCAGATTGATCGGTTGGAAATCTGGCTGAGAACCTTGTGTGCTGACCCACTTGCGGCAGAACATAAAGTTAACCAGCGTCAGCATCATACCCACGACGCTCAGGGAGAAGGCCACGCTCCAGCCATAGTTTGCGGCAAGCACCGGCGTAGCCAGCATAGAAAAGAAGGAGCCGATGTTCACCGCCATATAGTACATGGTGAAAGCACCATCCAGGCGCGGATCGTCTTTCGCATAGCTGGTAGACAGCAGGGCTGACGGGTTGGCTTTAAACAATCCGTTGCCGACGGCAATGGTAGCCATACCGATATACACCCACGTCACGCTGTGGCCTGAGTAGGCAATCATGGTGTAACCGATCGCCAGCACGATGGCACCCAGCACGATCACACGCTTGGTGCCGAGGACGTTGTCACCCAACCAGCCGCCAATGGCGACAAACCCGTAGACCAGCGCACTGAATGAGGAGAAGAGAGTAATGGAGTCGGTTTCCGACATGCCCAGCATTTTGACCAGATAAACTGCCATAATGCCTTGCAGGCCGTAGTAACCAAAACGCTCCCACAGCTCGATGCTGAAGATGAGATAAAACGCTTTTGGTTGTTTGAAAGCGTTCATGCTGACGCTTTCAGGGGATTCGCTGTTGTTGTTTGCTGTTGACACAAAGACCTCTGATTTTACCTATCTCGTTTTTTTTAACGAGAAAATAACAAGAGTGAAACAGTGAAACTGCAACCTCTTTTGACTCGTTATGGGGAGGAAAAACGGCGCTATATTGACGTGATTTTATTGACAGGCAAGTCATTTGACATGTTTTGTTACAAGTGGTTTTGGTTGTTGGATAAAACTAGAAATTAAATGTTATGCAGAGTTTAATTTCATAACTTTCTTTTGCTTCAAATGATTATATTGGTTTCACCTATTTATTTTTCATAAAAGGTATATAATCTGCCTTTTACTTAAAATCAAGACAATATCATTAACTATGAATGAATATGCGGTTTAATGTTTTGCATATCACTAAATATGCAGTGAGTATAAAAATGCATCAATAGCAGGCAATAAGATGAATATCGATATAGTCACTCAAAGTGACTTTCAATCACTAAATTTTCTATTAAAAATAACTTATTAGCCTTAAATAGTGGTTACTTGTACTTTTATACAGGCTTTTTGCTAGAGGAATACGCTGCAGTGCACCGAATAAACCGCCTGAGAGCATCGTTGTCTGAGCTGTAAGATGCAGAGAACACGCGGCTCGCTTTGCTAGTGAGAGAGCGAAAGACGAGGCGGAGTGTGGAATAACGGAGAGAAGGTCTGGCGAGAGGGGATTCCACCAGACCTCGACAGATTAGGCGTCGACCTTTTCGCCAAATTCACATAAATCTTCAATCAGGCAGGAACCACAGCGCGGTTTACGGGCAATACAGGTGTAACGACCATGCAGGATTAGCCAGTGATGGCAGTCGACTTTAAATTCTGCCGGAACGACTTTCAGCAGCTTTTCCTCTACCTGTTCGACATTTTTACCCGGCGCGAATCCTGTCCGGTTACTGACGCGAAAGATGTGCGTATCAACGGCAATCGTTGGCCAGCCAAACGCGGTGTTCAGAACGACGTTTGCCGTTTTTCGTCCTACGCCGGGTAAGGCTTCCAGCGCGGCGCGATCTTCGGGAACCTGTCCCTGATGCTTTTCCAGCAACAAACGGCAGGTTTTGATGACGTTTTCCGCTTTGCTGTTAAACAGGCCGATCGTCTTGATGTAGTCTTTCACGCCGTCTACGCCGAGTTCAAGCAGCGCTTCGGGCGTGTTGGCGACAGGGTAGAGTTTGGCCGTTGCCTTGTTCACGCTGACATCGGTTGCCTGCGCGGAAAGCAGCACGGCGATGAGCAGTTCAAAGGGCGTACTGAACTGCAATTCAGTCGTCGGATGGGGATTGTTGTCGCGTAAACGCGTTAAGATCTCAATCCGCTTAGCCTTATTCACAGCGATTCCCCTACGGTGCCGGTTGCCGGTGCCGCTTTCTCTTCGGTGACAGCCGCACGAGCTCGACGTTGTTTCATTTTCTCATCGATCAAATATTTCACGGCCAGCAACAGTCCCAGACCGATAAACGCGCCCGGTGGCAGCATCGCCAGAAGGAAAGGGGAATCGAGGTGAACCACCTCAATGCGCAGCGCTTTAGCCCAACTGCCCAGCAGCAAATCCGCGCCGTCGAATAGTGTGCCGTTACCCAGAATTTCACGTAGAGAACCGAGCACCACCAGTGCGCTGGTGGCTCCCAGCCCCATTGCCAGGCCGTCAATAGCCGAAGGGAAAACCGCATTCTTGGACGCGAAGGCTTCGGCGCGGCCGATAACTATACAGTTCGTTACGATCAGTGGGATAAAAATTCCCAGCGATTGATATAAGCCGTAGGCATAGGCGTTGATCAGCATCTGTACGGTGCTGACCACCGAGGCGATGATCATGACGTAAATGGGAATACGGATTTCCGCTGGTACCCAGCGGCGCAGCGCGGAGACGGCCATGTTGGTACAGGTGAGAACCAGCGTGGTTGCCAGCCCTAATCCCAGCGCGTTAGTCGCGGTGGATGACACAGCCAGCAGGGGGCAAAGACCCAACAATTGAACCAGTGCCGAGTTGTTCTTCCATAACCCTTCAACGAAAAGTGCTTTGGTTTGACTCATTGGTTCTCTCCACAGGCGGACAGCGTGTTGATTTGTGACGGCAGCGTTTGCAGGTAAAGGGCGCTGCGTTTTACGCTGTTAACGACGGCGCGCGGCGTAATGGTGGCGCCGGTAAATTGATCAAATATTCCGCCTTCTTTCTTCACTGCCCAGCGGGCATCCCGCTCATCCTGTACCGTTTGTCCGCTGAATCGGGTGATCCAGTCAGAAATTCGTACTTCGATTTTATCACCCAGCCCCGGCGTTTCATGATGCTCGGTGACGCGAACGCCGAGTACCTTACCGTGAAAATCAGCCCCGACCAGCAGCCGAATAGCACCAGAATAGCCATCCGGCGCGGTACTTTCCAGTGCGGCGGCAACGGGTTCTCCGTTCTGGCGCGCGATGAACACGCGGTGTGGCGCTGACGATCCTAATGCCGAGTTAGTGACAACGTAACACTCTTTTTGCATGTCACTATTGTATAGCTCGGCGGGAACCACCTGATCCAACAGTATCTTTTGTTGCAGCATCGCCTGATGCGAGATAGTCGGTTCCGTTAACATGTTCACCACCGCAGTTAATGCGGTAGTGCCAGCAGCAAACAGGGCCAGTGTTGTCGCGTGGCGGCGCATTGTCGTCATCATAGGCGTCTCCTTAGCGATGGTGGCCGTAAGCGCGTGGCTTGGTGTAATAGTCGATCAGCGGCACGGTGATATTTGCCAGCAGAACGGCAAACGCGACGCCGTCCGGGTAGCCACCGTAGGTGCGAATCAGCCAGACCAGTAACCCAATCAGTGCCCCGAAAATCAGACGTCCTCGGTTGGTGGTTGATGCGGTAACGGGATCGGTCGCAATGAAAAAGGCGCCAAGCATCGTCGCCCCAGACAGCAGATGTAGCATCGGTGGCGCGAATTTCTCCGGCGAAATAATCCAGCTTAGTGTGGCGCAGAACATGAGCGACAGCAGGAGACTGACCGGAATATGCCAGCGAATGGTGCCGCGCATTAGCAAAAACAGTCCGCCGATGAGAAAACCGATATTCACCCACTGCCAGCCAATACCGGACAGTGATTGAGCAAATATCGGCTGTTGCAGAATGTTCTGCGGCGTTTGGCCGGAGCGCAGGCTGGTTTTAAACGTGTCCAGCGGGGTAGCCTGACTGACGCCATCAACGTTGTGCATCAGTTGCTGCATGGTGTACCCGTCAGGCGTATGTCCGGTAAAGATGATAACTAATGCATCATGGAAACCGACGGGAATGGTTTGTAGCGGCACGGGTGGCAGCCAGCTTGTCATCTGGACTGGGAAAGAGATCAGCAGCACCACATAGCCAATCATCGCGGGGTTAAAAGGGTTTTGCCCTAAGCCACCATACAGCTGTTTAGCGATAATGATAGCGAAGCCGGTTGCGATGACTACCATCCACCAAGGGGCAAGAGGCGGTAGACTGATGCCGAGCAGCACGGCGGTCAATAGTGCGGAATTATCAGCCAGCGTGGTGCGTACGGCGAACTTTCTCAGTGACAGCGTCACACTTTCTGCGATAAGCGCAGTGGCGGACGCCAGTCCGACCTGAATCAGGTTACCGTAGCCAAAGAAGTAAGACTGCGCCAGCATACCCGGCAGGCAGGCCAGAATGACCAACAGCATGATGCGCTGTGTGCGCTGCTGGTTATGTGTGAACGGTGAACTCGCAATTCTAAAAGCCATTTATTCCTCTTGATATGACGATGCCTGCGCGGCTTTACGAGCTTTAACGCGCGCGATAGCAGCGGCAACGGCAGCCTTACGCGGATCTTCTGGCTCTTGTACTTCAATGACGGCAATCGGTTCTGCCACCACGTCAGGAGCAGCCGACGGAACAGGCTCTTCCACGTTTGTTGCAGATTGCTGCGCGGCTTTACGAGCTTTAACGCGCGCGATAGCAGCGGCAACGGCAGCCTTACGTGGATCGTCCGGCTCTTGTACTTCCACGCTGGCAATCGGTTCTACCACCTTGTTGGAAACCACAGGCGTTGCCGCGTCTTCCGTACTTTCTGGGCTTACTGCTTCTGATTGCTGCGCGGCTTTACGGGCTTTAACGCGTGCAAGGGCAGCGGCCACTGCGGCTTTGCGGGGATCGTCAAACTCGGCAGAGGCAACCTCGACCTCTGGCGTTTCTTGCTGCGCCTGTTGTTCTCGTGCTTGTGCTTTACGGGCGGCTCGTGCGGTGATGGCGGCACTGTTATCCGGCTGCGCATCGGGGATGACTGCGATAGGTGAACCGACTTCTGTTGCGGCGGTTTGCTTACGGCGAACGCGCTCCAGTGCAGCCTGAACGGCATCTTTATCCGTGGTAGAAACGCCCGCTGCCGCCTGTTTGTGGCGCAGTTCGCGTGCCGCTTTTTCCCGCTCCAGACGAGCCAGTTTGGCATCAAAGCGCACTTTGGCTTGGGCGGCACGCTGTGCCTCTTCGTCGATGGCCCGAATTTCGGCCTTTTCCTGACGGTAATATTGCACCAGCGGAATATTGCTGGGACAAACGTAAGCACAGGCACCACATTCGATGCAGTCAAACAGATGGTGATGGCGGGCTTTTTCGTGTTCCTGCCCGCGACTGAACCAGTAAAGCTGTTGCGGTAAAAGGCCTGCCGGACAGGCATCGGCACATCTGCTACAGCGAATGCAGGATTGTTCCTCAGCAACCGGCTCCATTTCCGTATGTGACGGTGCGAGCAGGCAGTTGCTGATTTTAACGATAGGGACATCCAGCGACGGCAGCGTAAAGCCCATCAGCGGCCCACCCATCACCACCATCGGTTGCTTATTGACGTGGAAGCCGCCCTGTTTGAGCAGGTGGCGTACCGGGGTCCCCAGTCGTGCCCAGACGTTGCCGGGTTGGCGCAATGCTTCACCGGTCAGCGTCACCACGCGTTCGGTGAGCGGTTCGCCGTCGATCACGGCGCGTTTGATGGCGAAAGCCGTTCCGACGTTCTGCATCAGCACGCCAATGGCGGCGGAGTGTTTACCGAACGGGACTTCCTTGCCAGTCAGAATCTTGGTGAGCTGCTTGGCACCGCCTGACGGATACTTGGTTGGGATGACGCGTAGCTGCATGTCGCTACGTTTGCCCAGGGCCAGCCGCAGGGCGCTGATAGCTTCCGGTTTGTTATCTTCGATCCCAATCAGAATGCGTTTCGGCTGCAACAGGAATGACAGAATCTCGACGCCCTGAATAATCTCCTCGGCGCACTCCTGCATGAGTCGATCGTCGGCGGTGATATAGGGTTCACACTCTGCGCCGTTGATAATCAGGGTTTCAATCCCGCGCATCCCGCCTTGTAACTTGGCCGCGGTAGGGAAGCCTGCGCCGCCCAAGCCCGCAATACCAGCCTGATGCAGATGGGCAAGCAGGGTATCGACGCTATGTTCACGGTAGTCCGTAAAGGTTTGGCGTTCACACCAGCGATCTTCGCCATCCGGCACGATGATGATGCTGAGTTCGGACAAGCCAGACGGATGCGCCGTCGTGTGCTGACGAATCGCGTTCACCGTTCCTGACGTCGGTGCATGAACGGGCAGCGTGCGGCCTTTTCCCCGCGTTAGCGGTTGACCGCGCAGGACGTTATCGCCGACGCTGACGCAGATCTCGCCTTCCGGCCCAAGATGCTGCTTGAGCGGAATAATGAACTGTTCTGGCAGCGGAATCTGGCGCAGTGGTATCTGGCTGGACTGTGACTTCATTTCCGGCGGATGAATGCCACCGTCGAAATCCCAGATCCTGTCTTTTTTAAAGGTGGAAAACAGCTTAAGCATGTCGTTCTACTTGAATAACGCGTACTGGAATCGTATCGAGATCCCATTTCCAGTTAGCGGGAGTCGGCGCGATAGGACGTAATTCGATACAGTCCGTTGGGCAAGGGGAGACGCAGAGATCGCAGCCGGTGCACAAATCGCTGACGACGGTGTGTAGCGCTTTGGTACTGCCGATGATGGCATCGACCGGACATGCTTGAATGCACTTGGTGCAGCCGATGCAGTTGCTTTCATCGATCCAGGCAACCTGGCGCACGGGGGCTTGAACATCGGCGTCACCTTCCAGCGGTTGCGGATCGACGTTGAGCTTTTCAGCCAGCTTCAGCATCATCGCTTCGCCGCCGGGGCCGCATTTATTAATACTTTCGCCATTTAGCGCGACCGCCTCGGCGTAGGGCCGACAGCCAGGGTAGCCGCACTGGCCGCACTGGCTTTGTGGCAGCATGGCTTCCACTTCTTCCACGATGGGATCGTTTTCGACTGCAAACCGACGGGAGGCATAGCCGAGCACCAGGCCGAAGAATAGTGCTAGTGCACTTAATGCCACAATGGCAATCCAGATAGCGCTCATCAGAATTTCACCAGTCCGGTAAAGCCCATAAACGCCAGCGACATGAGGCCTGCGGTGATCAGTGCGATAGACGAACCGCGGAACGGCGCAGGAATATCCGACACGGCAAGACGCTCACGAATGGCGGCAAAAAGCACCATCACCAGCGAGAAGCCGGCCGCCCCGCCAAAACCATAAATCGTCGATTGCAGGAAACCGTGTGACAGGTTGATGTTGAGCAGAACAACGCCAAGCACTGCACAGTTGGTGGTAATCAGCGGCAAGAAGATCCCCAGCAGGCGATATAGCTCAGGGCTGACTTTGCGCACGAACATCTCGGAAAACTGCACCACCACGGCGAGCACCAGAATAAAAGCCATGGTGCGTAAATAGAGAATATCGAGCGGAACGAGAATAAATTCGTTGACCAGCCAGGAAAACATGGAGCCGACAGTCATCACAAACGTGGTCGCCATGCCCATACCAATCGCCGTCTCGAGTTTTTTGGACACGCCCATAAAGGGGCACAGCCCAAGAAACTTCACTAAGACGAAATTATTTACCAGAAGGATGCTAACAAAGAGCAATGCGTATTCGGTCATTACGGTGCCTAGAAAACAAAACCGGACTATTATCAGGCATTGTTGGGTTTTCGACAACATACCCAAAGTAGGGTTATCACCGTCCCCTTCAAGGGGCGGAAGGTCAGAGTCGCTTAATAACAGAAGCGCCGGGCTATGATACAGTAACGAGCTAAGCGTTCGGTGTAATATTCCGGAAGGAAATTATTGCATAATTATTCTTTTCGTTGCTACCCACTACAGAACGTGATGCCAGATGGATTTTGGCACGCAGCCGAGATCGAACAAGCGCCCGCCGGATGCCAACTCAGCCCGCCGATGGTCCGCAGCACGATACATGTTGATGATTTCCTGACTGTCTGTCAGAGAATAATTGAGATGATCAAAGAGTTTTTCCAAGCTTTCTGTTGAGCTGACTTTCCTGAATTTGAGCAAATAGTCATAAACGGTCATGGTGATTGGTCTAATAGTTATGTTGTTGAGATGACTAAGTATATTCAAGCGAAAAAGCCTGTCTAGAGGGGGATGAAAAAAGTACGCTTATTTTTCAACAACAAACGAATGAAAATGAAAAATAATAGATTGACAGGAAAATACTACGGCGTTTAGGGCAATGTCGGGCGGCAGGGCGATGGAAAATCAGAGTGTGGGGTAGTGAGTGCCTATACAAGTGCCTACAAAGGGGCAGATTGTTCACGGACACGTATCCATAGACAACCGGCCCCTGAGAGCGGACTTAGCGGCTACAAAGTTTGTAATACACCTCATTCCAACGCAGCGCATCTTTGAATTCGTGGAGTCGGGTTTCGTTGTCGATCACCAGCAGTTCAATGTTCTGCATCTCGGCGTAGAGCCGCATGTGTTCGAGATCCAACGCCTGACTAAAGACGGTGTGGTGCGCACCGCCAGCCAGAATCCAGGCTTCAGCCGCCACTTCCAGTGACGGTTGGGCTTTCCAGATGGCTCGAGCAACCGGCAGTTTCGGCAACGGGCGCGGCTGTTCGATGGTATCGACCAGATTAACCAGCATTCTGAAACGGTCGCCCATGTCGATCACGCTGGCGTTGAGGGACGGCCCAGCCGGCGTTGAGAAAATCAAACGAGCAGGGTCGGCTTTGCCGCCAATACCAAGGTATTGCGCATCCAGAATCGGTTTCTGTTCTTTCGCAATCGTCGGGCAGACTTCCAGCATGTGGGAGCCGACGACCAGATCGTTACCGTTCTGGAAGTTATAGGTGTAGTCCTCCATGAAGGACGTCCCGCCCGACAACCCGCCGGCCATCACTTTCATAATGCGCAGCAGCGCGGCGGTTTTCCAGTCGCCTTCGCCACCGAAGCCGTAGCCTTGCTGCATTAGACGCTGCACCGCTAGCCCCGGCAGCTGTTTCAGACCGTACAGGTTTTCAAAATCGGTGGTGAACGCGTGATAACCGCCTTGTTCCAGAAAGCGTTTCATCCCGAGTTCAATCTGTGCCGCATCCAGCAGGTTCTGACGGTTCGCGCCGTTGAGTTTCACCGCGTCGGTTAACTGATAGCTGGCTTCGTACTCTTCGACCAGCGCATCGATATCGCCTTTGGATACAGCATCGACCACGGCGGTTAAATCGCCCAGCCCCCAGGCGCTGACGGAGTAGCCGAATTGGATCTGCGCGCCGACTTTATCGCCTTCGGTGACGGCGACTTCACGCATGTTGTCACCAAAGCGCGCAACCTTCAGCTGTTTGCTTTCCTGAATGGCGGCGGCAACCCGCATCCATTTGCCGATACGGGCATGGGCGTTCTTATCCTGCCAGTGGCCGACGACAACCTGATGCGTCTGCCGCATCCGGGCTCCGATGAAGCCAAATTCACGTCCGCCGTGCGCGGTCTGGTTCAGGTTCATGAAATCCATGTCCATGGTGTCCCACGGCACTTCGGCATTGAACTGGGTGTGGAATTGCAGCAGTGGTTTACTGAGTACGCTCAGGCCGCCAATCCACATTTTGGCCGGAGAGAAGGTATGCAGCCAGGTCAGCAGGCCGATACAGTTATCCTGATAGTTGGCATCGCGGCACAGTGCCAGAATTTCGTCCGGCGTTTTTACCAGCGGTTTCAGTACCAGCTTAACGGGCAGGTTGGCCTGTTGATTCAATCCGGCGACGACTTTTTCCGCGTTCTCTTTTACCTGACGTAACGTTTCTGGCCCATAGAGGTGTTGACTACCGATGACGAACCAGACTTCAAGCTGCTTAAAATGATCCATGATGACTCCTGTAACGTGATCCCCAGAGGGATAAAATTAGTTTTTTGCCGTAGACGTTGGGCTATAGGCGGGTTCCGCGAGGCGGCACCACTGCTGATAGCGCTCATAAAGCTGCTGATAACGGGCGACGCGCTTGCTGTCTGGCATTAAGGTGCGCTCGATGCCGCTGGCCATATGCTGCTGTGCCGTTGGGATATCGCCGTGAACGCCAGCAGCGACGGCGGCAAAGATCGCCGCGCCGAGCGCACAGCACTGATCGGAAGCGACGATCTGCAAGGGACGATTCATCACGTCGGTACACACCTGCATGATGACAGGGGATTTCCGTGCGATACCGCCCAGCGCCAGCACGTTCTCGACGGGAACACCCTGATCTTCAAAACATTCCATAATCGCGCGCGCGCCAAAGGCCGTCGCCGCAATAAAACCGCCGAACAGCGTGGGAGCATCGGTGCCCAGATTAAGACCGGTAATCACGCCTTTCAGGCGCTGATTGGCGAATGGCGTTCTGCGGCCGTTGAACCAGTCCAGCACGACAGGCAGGTGATCCAGCGTCGGGTTCTCCGCCCAGCGGTGCGTGAGTCGCTCCAGCAGTTTGCCTTCCATCGCCTGTAATGACGTTTTGAGTTCAGGATGATCTTTCGCTGCTTCCTGTAACGACCAGCTCAGCAGTCGCCCAAACCAGGCGTACATGTCGCCGAAGGCGGACTGCCCAGCTTCGAGGCCGATATAGCCGGGAACCACGCTGCCGTCGACCTGCCCGCAGATACCCGCGATGGTGCGATCGGCAATGCGCGCGTCGTCGGCGATCAGAATGTCGCAGGTGGACGTGCCAATCACTTTGACCAGCGTATACGGCTGTGCGCCTGCGCCGACGGTGCCGACGTGGCAGTCAAACGCGCCGCCCGAGAGGATGACCGTTTCGGGGATGCCGAGCCGCTGCGCCCACTCGGCGGTGATAGTGCCGACCGGCTGTTCGGCGGTCCAGGTATCGGTAAACAGTGGGTACTGTAATGTCTCCGTCAGGCAGGGATCGAGCGCGTGCAAGAAGTCTTTCGGCGGCAGCCCGCCCCAACTGGGGTGCCAGAGTGATTTATGCCCGGCGCTGCATCGACCACGGCGGATATCGGCAGGTGCTTGCGTACCGGAAAGCAGGGCGGGCACCCAATCGCACAGTTCGATCCAGGACACGGCGGCCTGACGCACCGCTGCGTCGGCGCGGGAAACATGCAGGATTTTGGCCCAGAACCACTCGGATGAATAAACGCCGCCGATGTAGCAGGTGTAATCTGGGAATTTGCCGCTCCGGCACAGTGCGTTGATGGCTTCCGCTTCTTCTATTGCGGTGTGGTCTTTCCACAGCACGAACATGGCATTGGGGTTGTCGGCAAATTCGGGGCGTAGGGCGAGGATCTGACCTTGCCCATCAATCGGTGCGGGAGTTGACCCGGTGGAGTCCACTCCAATACCGATGATGTTCTGCCGCTGTTCGTTCGTCAGGCGTGAAACGACGACCTTAACCGCCTGTTCCAGCGATTCAATATAGTCCAGTGGATGATGTCGGAACTGGTTGTTGGCAGGCTGACAATATTTACCCTCGCGCCAGCGGGGGTAGTAGACCACTTCTGTTTCCAACTCTTGCCCGCTTTGGCAGTCAACGGCTAAGGCGCGCACCGAATCACTGCCGAAGTCGAGACCAATCGTAATAGCGCCCGCACTCATGCTTTGCTCCTCATTAATCCCAGATCGTTGGTGTTTACGATGGCAGGGATAACGAGAGGCGGTGAGGAGCGGTTAGCTGGAAGTATGTATTTTTCTGTCGCCAGCAGCCATTTTGTGAAGCCGGTCAAAGGTTAATGATTGGTTAAATTCGCTAAATGTATGCACAAACCTGTCATTGTTCCGGACTGTGATAAAGCTCTACATTCTTACCAGGAATAACGACTAAAACATAAAGCGTCTGAATGCTACTGAGTAAAGGAATGGTGCTAAGTCTGTGTTTTTCCTTTATCCAGACCGGAAATACCCTACCAGGAACTCGAACTCGTCTCAGCGTTGCTGACGAATGAAAAGATAATTACACCGGAGAACATCATGCATAAATTCACTAAGGCACTGGCAGCAATCGGGTTAGCTGCCGTTATGTCACAATCAGCTATGGCAGAGAACGTAAAGCTGGGCTTTCTGGTTAAACAGCCGGAAGAACCGTGGTTCCAGACGGAATGGAAGTTCGCGGATAAAGCAGGGAAAGACCTTGGTTTTGATGTGATAAAAATTGCGGTTCCCGATGGTGAAAAGACCTTGAACGCAATCGACAGTCTGGCAGCCAGTGGCGCGAAAGGCTTCGTTATCTGTACGCCGGATCCGAAGTTGGGGCCTGCCATTATCGCAAAAGCACGCAGCTACGATCTGAAAGTGATCGCGGTTGATGACCAATTCGTGAACGCCAAAGGCCAACCGATGGATACTGTGCCATTGGTGATGATGGCAGCCACCAAAATTGGCGAGCGTCAGGGGCAGGAACTGTATAAAGAGATGACCAAACGCGGCTGGAAAGTAGAGGAAACCGCCGTGATGGCGATTACCGCTGATGAGCTGGATACCGCACGTCGCCGCACGTCTGGTTCCATGGATGCGCTGAAAACCGCAGGATTCCCGGAAAAACAGATCTACAAAGTACCGACCAAATCTAACGATATCCCCGGTGCGTTTGACGCCGCTAACTCCATGCTGGTTCAGCATCCGGGCGTGAAAAACTGGCTGATTATCGGCATGAACGACAACACTGTGCTGGGTGGCGTGCGTGCAACGGAAGGTCAGGGCTTTAAAGCCGCAAACGTCATTGGTATCGGTATCAACGGCGTGGATGCGGTGAGTGAGCTGTCTAAAGATAAGGCAACGGGCTTCTTTGGTTCACTGCTGCCGAGCCCGGATATTCACGGTTACAAGAGTATCCAGATGCTGAACGACTGGGTAACCAAAGGCGTGGAGCCGGAGAAATTCACCGAAGTGACCGACGTGGTGCTGATCACGCGTGACAACTTTAAGGTCGAACTGGAGAAAAAAGGCCTGATGTAATCACGCCTGATTTCGTAAAGACGCGGATAACGCCGATCAGCATGACGCTGGTCGACGTTATCCTGATCGAAGTTATCCGCGCTCTATCTGCATCGTTATGAGGAAACAGACATGACAGCACAGTCACCCTATTTGTCGTTTCATGGGATTGGTAAAGAATTTCCCGGTGTTAAGGCGCTTTCGGATATCAGTTTTTCCTGCCATGCCGGCCAGATCCATGCATTGATGGGGGAAAACGGGGCGGGCAAGTCGACGCTGTTAAAGATCCTGAGCGGTAACTATTCACCGTCAGCGGGCGAGATCCATATTCAGGACAAGCCCGTGCAGTTTAACAACACGATGGATGCCTTGAATGCGGGCGTTGCTATCATTTAT
The DNA here is from genome assembly GCF_014946775.2 of Pectobacterium quasiaquaticum. Taxonomy (NCBI): domain Bacteria; kingdom Pseudomonadati; phylum Pseudomonadota; class Gammaproteobacteria; order Enterobacterales; family Pectobacteriaceae; genus Pectobacterium; species Pectobacterium quasiaquaticum. Next base: position 2,158,179 of record NZ_CP065177.1, read on the forward strand.
CAGGAACTGCATCTGGTGCCGGAAATGACGGTCGCCGAGAACATCTATTTAGGTCAACTGCCACATAAATATGGCATGGTGAACTATTCGCTGCTGCGTTATGAAGCCAAACTTCAGTTGCAGCATCTGGGACTGGATATCGATCCTGATACCCCGCTGAAATACCTCTCTATCGGGCAGTGGCAGATGGTGGAAATCGCCAAGGCGCTGGCCCGTAACGCCAAGGTTATTGCTTTTGATGAGCCGACCAGTTCGCTATCTGCCCGTGAAATCGAGCAACTTTTCCGCGTGATTAAGGAATTGCGCAGTGAAGGCCGGATTATTTTGTACGTTTCGCACCGGATGGAAGAAATTTTTGCGCTGAGCGATGCCATTACCGTGTTTAAAGATGGCCGCTACGTGCGTACGTTTGACGATATGCAGCAGGTGAACCATGAGTCGCTGGTACAGGCGATGGTAGGGCGTAACCTGGGGGATATCTATGGCTATGCGCTGCGTCCGCACGGCGAAGAGCGTCTGACGCTGAAAGATGTAAAAGCGCCGGGCGTGAAATCCACGGTTTCCCTGAACGTGAAGCAGGGGGAAATTGTCGGGCTATTTGGTCTGGTGGGGGCTGGCCGCAGCGAACTGATGAAAGGGCTGTTTGGCGCGACCAAAATCACCAGCGGTCAGGTGCTGCTGGATGGCAAACCGCTGGTGGTGAATTCCCCCATTGATGCGATTCGTCAGGGGGTGATGCTCTGCCCAGAAGATCGCAAAGCCGACGGCATCATTCCGGTGCACTCGGTGCGTGACAATATCAATATCAGCGCAAGGCGTAAGAGCCTGAAAGCCGGTTTTATTATTAATAATCAGTGGGAAGTGGATAACGCCTCGAAGCGCATTGCGGCGTTGAACATCAAAACACCGTCCGATGAACAGCTGATTATGAATCTTTCTGGGGGAAACCAGCAGAAAGCCATTCTTGGCCGCTGGCTGTCCGAAGAGATGAAGGTCATTTTGCTCGATGAACCCACGCGCGGCATTGACGTCGGCGCGAAGCACGAAATCTATCATGTTATCTATGAACTCGCGAATCAGGGGATCGCGGTGCTGTTTGCCTCCAGCGATTTACCCGAAGTGCTTGGGCTGGCCGACCGGATTATCGTCATGCGCGAAGGAGCCATCTCTGGTGAGCTGCTGCATACCGATGCCACGGAGCAGAAGGTGCTCAGTTTGGCCATGTTACGAACCCCCGATATCGAATCTGCGGTTGCCTGACCGCGAAGGAGTAAAATAATGTCAACGGTTACGTCTGCAACTTCAGAAAAGAAGAAAAACGGCGCGGGATTATCCCGTATTTGGGATAACTACGGCATGCTGGTGGTGTTTGCCGTGCTGTTTTTTGGCTGTGCAATTTTCGTCCCCAACTTCGCCTCGTTTATCAATATGAAAGGGCTGGGGCTGGCGATCTCCATGTCCGGCATGGTGGCCTGTGGGATGTTGTTCTGTCTGGCTTCCGGTGATTTTGACCTGTCGGTTGCGTCAATCATTGCCTGTGCTGGTGTGGCGACGGCGGTGGTGATTAATATCAGTGAAAGCCTGTGGATCGGCGTCGGTGCTGGGCTGCTACTGGGCGTGGCGTTCGGTTTGCTCAACGGGTTCGTGATTGCCCGTTTAAAAATTAACGCGCTGATCACGACGTTGGCTACGATGCAGATTGCGCGCGGTCTGGCATACATCATTTCCGATGGTAAAGCGGTAGGGATTGAAGATGAGCGTTTCTTCGAACTGGGCTATGCCAACTGGCTGGGTTTGCCAGCGCCAATCTGGATCACCATCGGATGCATGATTCTGTTTGGCCTGCTGCTGAATAAAACCACCTTTGGCCGCAATACGCTGGCGATTGGCGGTAATGAAGAAGCAGCGCGTCTGGCCGGGGTGCCGGTTGTACGTACCAAAATCATCATTTTCGCCTTGTCCGGTCTGGTATCGGCGGCGGCAGGGATCATTTTGGCATCGCGTATGACCAGCGGCCAGCCGATGACCTCCATCGGGTATGAACTGATCGTGATTTCTGCCTGCGTGCTGGGCGGTGTGTCGTTGAAAGGTGGGATCGGTAAAATTTCTTATGTCATCGCTGGTGTGCTGATTTTAGGTACGGTAGAAAACGCGATGAACCTGCTGAACATCTCGCCGTTTGCCCAGTATGTGGTGCGCGGTCTGATTCTGCTGGCGGCGGTTATCTTCGACCGCTACAAACAGCTGGCTAAGAAAACGGTATAAATGCCCGTGCGGCAGGTAAGAGCCTGCCGCTTTCTCTTATTAGCGTGTACCGGAGGCTCGATGTATCACCGTATGGCGCATGAATCTCAGCCTAATCCGCTGCTGCCGGGATATTCGTTCAACGCTTATCTTGTGGCAGGTATGACACCGATTCTGGCAGAAGGGCCGCTCGACTTCTTTATCGATCGTCCAGATGGCATGAAAGGCTACATCATTAACCTCACCATGAAAGGTCAGGGTCAGGTCTTTGATGGCGATGAGACCTTTTTCTGTAATCCCGGTGACCTGCTGTTGTTCCCGCCGAAATCGAAGCATTTTTATGGACGTTCGCCGAGCAGCGACTGCTGGTATCACCGCTGGGTCTATTTTCGCCCTCGCGCCTACTGGGCGGATTGGCTGGAATGGCACACCAAAAGCAGCGGCATTGGTCGCATGAGCCTGCCGAATAACCAACTGCTACTGGAATTTGACAGGCTGTTTGCCAATATCGAGCAGACACAGCGTTCTGGGCGTCGTTTTTCAGAAGAATTGGGTATGAATCTGCTGGAGCGTCTATTGCTCCGCGCGATGGAAGAAGATCCACAGAGCCCGCAGAAGATCATGGATCCGCGCGTGATAGAAGCCTGCCAGTTTATTACCAGCAATCTGGCTGGAGAGCTGCGTATTGACGAGGTTGCGCGGCACGTTTGTCTGTCGCCGTCGCGGTTGGCGCATCTGTTCCGTGAACAGGTGGGCATTAATATTTTGCGCTGGCGTGAAGATCAGCGCGTGATTCGCGCCAAACTGTTATTGCAGACGACGCAGGAATCTATCGCCAACATCGGTCGCGTGGTGGGATATGACGATCAGCTGTATTTCTCTCGCGTGTTCCGTAAGCGGGTCGGGGTCAGCCCCAGCGATTTCCGTCGCCGCAGCAGTGAAATCAACTATCCGGCAGCTAAAACGCTGCCTGTGGCGTGGGGAGAGCGGATGCCCAGCGCCGTGAGTGGCTAACGTTCCGAAGTGTGACAGATTCCCCTGGCTGTTATCCCTCTCTGCAATCTGGCGGATGACGGGTATATACTGAGTGAGAAATCACAAAGTCAAAATAAGCTAAGGGGAATCGTCATGAGTGAGACCGTTCGTGTTGGGCTGCTGGGTTATGGCTATGCCAGTAAGACATTCCACGCGCCGTTGATTGCAGGTACGACGGGTATGGAGCTGGTGGCTGTGTCCAGCAGCAGTGCTGAAAAAGTGCATGCGGATTGGACAAATCTGCGAGTAGAGAAAGATCCTCAGGCGTTATTTAACGATCCCGATATTGACCTCATTGTTATTCCTACCCCCAATGACACGCACTTTCCGCTGGCGAAACAGGCGCTGGAAGCGGGCAAGCATGTCGTTGTCGATAAACCGTTTACGGTGACGTTGTCACAAGCATACGACTTGGGCGCTATAGCCGACCGTGTCGGAAAAATGCTTTCTGTTTTCCATAACCGCCGTTGGGACAGCGATTTTCTGACGCTGAAACAGCTGCTGGCGGCGGGAACGTTAGGAAATGTGGTGTATATGGAATCGCATTTCGATCGCTTCCGTCCCGAGGTTCGCCAGCGTTGGCGTGAAGACGGCAGCGAAGGCAGCGGGATTTGGTACGATCTTGGGCCGCACTTGCTGGATCAGGCGCTGGAGCTGTTTGGCTTGCCGGTGGCGATTCAGGTAGATATGGCACGGTTGAGGCCTGGCAGTAAGGCAATTGATTATTTCCACGCGACGCTGATTTACCCACAACGCCGGGTTGTGCTGCACGCCAGCATGCTGGTGGCGGCGGCGTCTGCCCGCTATATCGTGCATGGCACACGCGGCAGCTTTGTAAAATACGGTCTTGACCCACAGGAAGATCGCCTGAAAGCGGGCGAACGTCCACCGCTGGCCGACTGGGGGCAGGATAAACACGATGGCGTGCTGACGCTGTCTCGCGATGGCATTACGGTGGAGCAAACGATCGCCACGATTCCGGGTAATTATCCGGCTTACTACGCGGCAGTGCGTGATGCGCTGACGGGTAAAGGCGAAAACCCCGTCAGCGTGCATCAGGCGATTCAGGTGATGGAACTGATCGAGCTCGGGCTGCTTTCCCACGAGCAGAAAAAAGCCGTCACGGTGAAAAATAGCTAGATTTACCGCGTTTTATTCCAGATAGTTAATGGTTTGTTTAAACAGGCGATCTTAGGATCGCCCGTCTTGTTAGTGTGTTCATTCGGCTGATAACAGGCCAGGGGAAAGGTGTCGGGCATGGGGTGGTTACAACGGTTACGTATTGATAAATTCTTATTGGTTCTGATTTTGGTGGTGGTGACGGCGTCGGTTCTTCCTGCTGAAGGCTCCGTGAAGGTTTTCTTTGAGCACCTGACCACGGCGGCGATTGCTCTGCTGTTCTTTATGCACGGTGCGAAGCTATCGCGTGAAGCGATTAGTGCGGGTATGGGGCACTGGCGTTTGCATCTGGTGGTGTTTGCCAGCACGTTTATTCTGTTCCCGTTGCTGGGAATCGGTATGAGTCTGTTGTCGCCCGTGGTGCTGACGCCGACCTTGTATCTGGGTTTCCTCTATCTGTGTGCTCTACCCGCGACAGTGCAGTCGGCGATTGCTTATACCTCAATGGCCGGTGGTAACGTGGCGGCGGCGATTTGTAGCGCCTCGGCATCCAGTATTTTGGGCGTGTTTCTCTCGCCGATTCTGGTCGGTTTGCTGATGCAGACGCAAGGGGGAGAAACGGATACATTGCACGCTATTGGCTCTATTATCATGCAGTTAATGGTGCCTTTCGTGATTGGTCACCTGTCTCGCCCGCTGATTGCCAAGTGGGTTGAACGTCACCGTAAGCTGATTAATATTACTGACCGGTCATCAATTCTTTTGGTGGTGTATGTCGCTTTCAGCGAGGCGGTTGTGCAGGGGATTTGGGGACAGATCAACGTCTGGTCATTGCTGGCCGTCGTCGGCTGCTCAATCGTGCTGCTAGCGATTGTGCTGGTGGTGAATACGCTGGTTGCCCGTAAGCTGGGCTTTAATACCGCCGATGAAATCACCATCGTATTCTGCGGTTCGAAGAAGAGCCTGGCGAATGGGATCCCGATGGCAAACGTGCTATTTCCTGCCGCTGCTGTCGGTGCGATGGTGCTGCCGCTGATGATTTTCCACCAAATCCAACTGATGGTCTGCGCCGCGCTGGCTCAGCGTTATGCCAAGCGGATAAACAAGGAACAGGATACGCTTCGTCAGTAAGAAATTATCGTTTTCTGGCATCATACAAAACGCCCTCGGCCTTACACAGCCCGAGGGCGTTGTCATTTATAACAAACACGTGTAACTAGACGGAAATACAATAAATAATATATTACAGTGATAGTTTCATTTTGGTGTTACTTTTTTGTTGCATTGCGTTATAACAATAGTTGCTCATCGAGAGGAATTGTTGATAGAGCAAGACACAGTTGATGATGATTATTTGAGAACGAGGGAAATATGTTTAAAAAAACGGTGTTAACTTTAGCGATGTTAGGGACGTTGGCTTCCGCGTCTGTGCAGGCTGCACAGAGTATGGAATGTGTCAAAACCAGTCAAAAAGAAATTGCGTCGTTATTTGACCGTTGGAATGCATCGCTGCAAACGGGTGATGCGAAGAAAGTTGCGAAAAACTATGCATCAGACGCGGTGCTGCTGCCAACGCTGTCCGATCAACCGCGTACGACTGACGCAGAGCGTATTGATTACTTCGAACATTTCCTGGCGAAAAAGCCGGTTGGTAAGATTGATACCAGCACGATCCGCATCGGTTGTAATGACGCGGTTGATACCGGAACCTACACGTTCACATTCGGTGATGGTAGCGTAGCCAAAGCACGCTATACCTACACTTACGCTTGGGACACAAAACAGAAACAGTGGTTGATTACCACGCACCACTCTTCAGCAAACCCAAGTAGCTGATCTCTATAATTTATCTTTAAAAATGCGCATTAAACGGCTAACAAGAGTTAGCCGTTTTCTATGTGTTGTTGATACAAACTACTGTGCACCACCGCGTTTACGCAGAACCTTTTCGCGCAGTTGCTGCTTTTCCTGTTCGCTGATAAACGCAATGTTCAGGCCGTTTTCCTGTGCTTTGCGAGTTTCTACCGCCGTCAGGCCAGCAAGTGGGGCCGCGATCTCATATTCGTGACGGATCTCTATGCCCTGAACCGCAGGATCGTCCGTGTTGATGGTAGCGGGGATTTCATAGCGCAGGAAGTGGATCAGCGGATGTTTATCCAGTGATTCAACAGTGCTGGTTTGAATGTTAGAGGTCAGACAGGATTCGATGCCGATGCCATGCTCTGCCATGTGCGTCATCAGATGAGGATCGATAATAGCGGTTACGCCATGCCCGATGCGCTCTGCGCCCAGATGGTTAATCGCCTGCCAGATACTTTCCGGCCCGGCCGCTTCACCCGCGTGAACCGTGATGTGCCAGCCAGAATCGCGGGCTTGTCGGAAATGAGAAGTAAACTGCACACCGGGGTAACCCAATTCATCACCAGCCAGATCGAGTGCGACGATGCGATCGCGCTGGGACAACAGGGCGTCCAGCTCTTGCTGACAGGCCTCGGTGCCGAAGGTTCGGCTCATGATACCAATCAGACGGATATCGGTATCGAAATCACGGCAACCTGCGGTAATGCCATCGATCACTGCCTCGACAACGCCAGCAATCGGCAGTTTATGATTCATCGCCATATAGTAGGGTGAGAAACGCAGTTCTGCGTAATCCAACCCAGCTTTCACGGCATCTTCAACGTTCTCGTAAGCCACGCGGCGGCAGGCATCCAGTGAGCCAAGTACGGCCACTCCCCAGTCGAGCTTTTGTAAAAAGCTCAGTAAGTCAGGTTCGTTTTTGGTGACCTGAACGTGAGGACGGAGCGCGTCAAGATCGCTGGCGGGTAACGCGATATTGTACTGGTGACCTAGATCAAGAATAGTCTGGGCACGGATATTACCATCTAAATGGCGGTGGATATCCGTCAACGGCAGGAGTGAATCAATCATAATGTTATTGTCTGATTACTGTTTTTTGTACGACAAAGTATAAAAAGAAATCGAGGTAAATAGCCAACAGTTAGCGCCAAAATCCCACTATTTTGAACAATCATTAAGCAAAAACAACTTGTTACTGCTTTTCCTGACCCGTAGCACGAGCGTTCAACTTAAAAACGGTGGCGGCGAGTGCGGCCACCGTATGTTTTAGCACATAACACGATATGCTGAATTACTGCGCCGGTGGTGTGACGGGTTCTTCCTGTGCGCCAGGCAGAGACTCTTCACCTTCTTCCGTTGGAATGGAGAAATACGGTGCGATGAAATCAGCCAGCGCTATTTTGTTGCCGTTGAAATCAATTTGACCATCGGCATAGTGCAGTGAACTGGTAATGGCGTTGTCTTTGGTTACGCTCAACTGGTTTCCCTGACCAATCTCTGCCATCATATTAACTTGCTGTTTCGCCATATCCTCTAACTGTTTTTGCTCTTCAGCATTGGCGGTTTTTGGGCTGCTCTGTACCATCAACTCTGTCAGCATATCCAGCGGTACGTTGAGTTTAGCATCGAGTTTTTTGACCGACTGACGAATGATTTTTTCTTCATCCGACAGGGTTGCATCGTTCGCTTTATCCGCACTCTGCAATGGATCGGTTAAATCCAGTGCCAGCGTGAACGTCCCTTCACCTTTACTGTTTTTCCAACTAATCGGGGAGATTTCAACGCGCGGATTGCCTTTCAGTAACTGTGGTAGATATTGCAGGACCGACATGGCAGCGTCATGCTGATAAGTGTCAGGATCGATAGCAGTCGGATCCTGCAACAGTTTCTGCACCTGTGCCTGATAGGCGGTGATGAACTGCTTGGTGCCCGCGCCGTCAAGCTGTGAAATGGACATACTCACATTACCAGAACCCAGATTACGGTCACCGATGATTAACGATCCCAGCGTTACGGCCAGTTTGCCCGCCAGATTTTTATCATCTTCCGTTGCGCTGCTTTGCAGAGAGAAGCCGCTCAACGTTACGGGTTCACCGCCTTCTACGGTAAACGTCATCGTTTTAAAGGACAGATTGCCATCGCCTAAATCAAGATCGAATTTGCCTTTTTTGTTAGTTCCCTTGATGGAGAAATCGGTGAGATCGACGTTCTCGGTTTGGCCCCAGTCGTTTTTCCTTTCCATCTTCACGCTGTTGATGGTGGTATCCAACTTACTGCTGCGCAGATCGTGCCCGATATCCAACACGGCTTGAGCCCCGCTGAAAGCGAATTTCTGTTCTGGCGTTTGATAGTCGATAGGGGCCAGCGTAACGAGTGACTGCGTATCACCGCTGTAAGCGACGCGAGTTTCAGCCGTAAAGAACGGCTTCTCTTTCGTCAGCTCAAACCAGGCTTTGACGGCTGGCGTGTTGACCAACTCGGTATGGACAGACGCCATCGCCGGAGCGAGGTTGAATTTCTTGAGCTGTGCTAGCGGGAATGGCCCATGAGACACGGTTTCGTTAAAGACAAGTTCTTCACCGGGCGCAAGGAATTGGGCACCTTTTGCTGTGCCGTCTGTCTGTAAAACATAGGCCAGGGTGCTGCTGAATACGCCGCCGTTATAGTCGCGATAGACGACTTTCAGGCCAGCGTTCGGGTAGGCTTGCTTGAGCTTGGTATTCAGCGTATCGGTAAAACCATCAATTTGCTGAGCCATCTGCTTGCCAGTGTACCAGGATGCACCCGTCCAGATGGCACCCAGAGCAACAATAACGCCTACGGCGACTAACGACTTCTTCATTTTTATTCATCCTTTAGTAAAAAAATGCGCGTTTTCAACGCGAAACGCTGGCGACTTACCCGTAGGTAAGCGCAGCGTATGGAACAAGTTATCGGTTAAATACGCGAGCGAGACGCCCCTGTCCCTCAACCGTTATCGGTGATTCACTGGCGGAAATGAAGCAGGATTCTCCCGGATATAGCGAGAGCCGCTGCTCATTTTTTTGCAGGACGGCATGGCCGTCAATACAAAATACAATGGCGGCACTATTCTGGCTGAGCGTTTGCGGGCTCTGGCTCAGTTCGTGCAGCGAAAAAGCGAAATCTTCAACAGGAATCGGAAAGCTGAGTTCATTACCCTGTCGGTGTGGCGTCGTCAGCAACTGGTTTGCAGGTTTGGCTTCGAACACGACATTATCCAGCAGTTCTGGAATATCAATGTATTTCGGCGTTAGCCCGGCACGCAGCACGTTGTCCGAGTTCGCCATGACTTCTAATGCCACGCCTTTCAGATAAGCATGCGGTGTTTGCGCAAAGAGGAACATAGCTTCGCCGGGTTGGAGCGTAATGACGTTCAGCAGCAGCGGGGAGAACAATCCGCTGTCGTCGAAGTAGTATTGTGTAATCGCGCGGATAGTCACCCAGGGCTCGTCATTTTGACTATTTAGTGCGGCTTTCAATACGCCGAGGGCGCGCAATTTTTGCTCGCCTTCCATACTTAGCAGGTTGGTGAACAGCATGGCGAGATTCTTCGCGTCGGGCTGTTGTAAAAACGCGGTGATTGACGGATGTGCGCTAGCAACTGGCTCTAGCAACTGCACAATTTCAGATAATTCTCTGAACCCATTCATGGCCTGAAAGGGCGTTAATGCGTAGACCAATTCCGGTTTGTGATTGGCATCTTTGTAATTTCTTTCGGCTGCATCGAGTGGGATGTCTGCGGCATTCTCTTTCGCAAAGCCTTGTTCTGCCGACGATTTACTGGGATGAACCTGAATGGAAAGCGGCTGTTCTGCGCACAATACCTTAAATAAAAAGGGCAATTCGCCAAAACGTTGCGCGATCGTTGCGCCAAGATGGGTGGTTGCGTCTTCTGCAATCACGTCTCGCAGGCTGCGGGTGTTGCCTTTTTCATCAATAATCGCCGAACTGCTTTTTGGATGGGCGCCCATCCAAAGCTCCGCCATCGGTAAATTACTGGGATTATCAATGCCATATAGCTCATTTAAGGCGTATTTGCTGCCCCAGGCGTAGTGCTGGACGCAATTGAGCATTTTTTGCATGTCGGCTCCCTGCTATTACATTAATTGTTAATTTCTGTGATGCTAGCTGTTAATTACTTGAGTGATTATGAATACACTGCATCTTCTTCGCTTCATGGTAATGTTTTATGTAGCGCGATGCCAGACAGTGTTAGTAGACCAATAAGCGTGATAAGGCCAGTGAGTGTTATCAGAATAGGCCCTGCGATGTGATTCGATGTCTTCTACTAGTTGAATGGGTATTTTAAGGAGGAAAGGTAATGAGCACGACGCGTAGTGAAAAAGACTCAATGGGACCGATTGATGTGCCTGCTGAACGGTTATGGGGCGCACAGACACAGCGATCGCTGGAACACTTCCGTATTTCTGAAGAGAAAATGCCCCGCGCGCTGATTTATGCACTGGCGCAAACCAAGCTCGCGGCAGCCCGCGTCAACATGGATCTCTCGCTTCTGCCTGCCGATCGGGGAAATGCGATTATTCAGGCGGCGGATGAAGTGTTGGCTGGCCAGCATGCCGGGGAATTCCCGTTAGCAATCTGGCAGACGGGGTCTGGCACGCAAAGTAATATGAATATGAACGAGGTGTTGGCTAACCGCGCCAGTGAACTGCTGGGGGGAGAGCGGGGTAACAATCGTCTGGTTCATCCGAATGATGATGTCAACAAAAGTCAGAGTTCCAACGACGTCTTCCCGACGGCGATGCATGTCGCCGCTGTTGTCGCGATCAACGAACACCTGATTCCTGAATTGAAAGCGCTAAATGCCACGTTGGCGGCCAAGGCAGAGCAGTTTAAGGATATCGTCAAGATCGGCCGTACGCATTTACAGGATGCCACGCCGCTGACGCTGGGGCAGGAAATCTCCGGCTGGGCCGCGATGTTGCAGCATAACCTGAAGCATATCGAAAACAGTGTGCCACATATTTGCGAGCTGGCGCTGGGCGGCACCGCGGTCGGAACAGGACTAAACACCCATCCCGAATATGCGGTGCGCGTGGCGGCGGAACTGGCGGAACTGACTGGGCAGCCGTTTGTGACCTCGCCGAATAAATTCGAAGCGCTGGCGACCTGTGATGCGTTGGTTCACGGGCACGGTGCCTTAAAGGGGCTGGCGGCATCGTTAATGAAGATTGCCAACGATGTGCGCTGGCTGGCATCCGGCCCGCGCTGTGGTATCGGCGAACTGAGCATTCCTGAAAACGAGCCGGGCAGCTCCATCATGCCAGGCAAGGTCAACCCGACTCAGTGTGAAGCGCTGACGATGCTGTGCTGTCAGGTGATGGGCAACGATGTCGCCGTGAATATCGGCGGAGCGTCCGGTAACTTTGAGCTGAACGTCTATCGTCCTATGGTGATTCATAACTTCCTGCAATCAATTCGTCTGCTGGCTGATGGCATGAAGAGCTTCGATGAGCACTGTGCGGTGGGGATCGAGCCGAATCGCGATCGCATCAATCAGTTGCTGAACGAATCGCTGATGCTGGTGACGGCGCTGAACACGCACATCGGCTATGACAAAGCGGCAGAAATTGCCAAAAAAGCGCACAAAGAAGGGCTGACACTGAAGGCAGCCGCGCTCAAACTGAACTACCTAACCGAAGCACAGTTTGATGAGTGGGTTCGACCGGAAGAGATGGTCGGTAGCCTGAAAAAGTAATGGCGCGATAGTCCGCATTTTATTCTGTAGCCTGCCGGTGTTTACCCGCAGGCTTTTTCTTTTTATTCCGGCGCATCGGTATACAGGTGCAAACGCGGAATGAGCAGGCGAAGTTCGGCCGCTTTCGGTTTGTGTTTATGCTTGATGTTATTGGCGTCATAAGGATTGAGTTCGCCGATAATGGGAATATCGCTGTCGGATTCCTGCTGACAAAGCACAAGCAGGGGAGACGGGCAGGGATGCTGAACCTGTTTTTGCTGTTCGGGATACCACACGCGGGCGATAGGCTGGACTTTGACCGGGCGTTTAATTTTCAAAATGGCGTCTTCCGGCACCGACAAGACCGCATCAATTTCTTGCTCGATATGTTCAATCCACTGCGCCTTGGTATACGGCGTCGTATGCTTTGCCGCATTCAGGCTCTTGGTGAGTTTCTCCAGCAGCTCTACTCGCGTCATATTTTTGATGACATGCTTATTCGCCCAGCCAAAACGAACTGATGCCGGATTCGTTATGAGCGTCAACGAACGATAAGCGCTAAGCGTGATCAATCCTTTCAAATGCGTGTGGACGAACTCAAAGCGCTGTTCCGGCTCTAGCCCCGATTCGACGGTAATAATCTGCTCCAGCTCTTTTTTCAGTGCGTTAATTTCCGCAATGAGCCACTGTGCCTGCTGATACTGTGCGGCATTGACGGAAAAGCAGAGTGCGCCCGGCAAGCGTATAGCGCTTTTACTGCTGAGCGTTTCCGGATAGTGGTGAATGAACAGACGCTGAAAATGCACTAGCCCTTTATCAAGCGCCTCTTGTCCAACGTACTGCGTGACGGCGATATGCTCGATAGGATCGTGCTCCGTTCCTTTTTCCACATGCGGAAGGGAATAGACGCGTCCGGCTAGGAGCCGATACTCGGCAAACTGTTGCTGCATCAGCGCAAGTTTCTTCTCTAATGTCTGAAAGCAGTAATTCATGCGATCGATTAGCGTATAGCGGTTCATAGTAAAACTCAATTTAGTTACAACATACTTATCTTTATACTGATAAATGGACACTTCAGCAATCGTGATCGGTATTATTTCAAGCAGGTTTGACGGGGCATAGAGGGAGAGTGTGGAAACAGCGCGGAGTTTGCCTGAATCAGGTAAACTCCGGTAAGAAAGGCGTTTAAAGGCGATGCTTGAGTATCAGGCTAACTACCAGCGCGAGAAGTAACAGGGCGATTAGGAACGCGGTGATCCCCATCCAACCGAATGAATGCCAGAAGAATCCCCCCAGCGTACCGGCCAGACTGGAGCCCAGATAGTAAGAAAAGAGATACATGGATGACGCCTGACCTTTCGCGCGCCGTGCCCGTTGGCCAATCCAACTGCTGGCTACCGAGTGGGCGGCGAAGAAACCGGCGGTAAAGAGCATCATCCCGCCAAAAATCGCGAAGAGCGGGCTCAGTGCCGTCATTCCCAGTCCCGCTAGCATCAGGAGGATCGCAATGCTTAGCACCGGGCCGCGTCCGTAGCGGGCCGTTAATGCTCCGGCTTTTGGTGAGCTGTAACTTCCGGTGAGATAAACCACGGAGAGTAAGCCAACCACCGCCTGACTGAGTAAATAAGGCGGAGCCAACAACCGATACCCAATGTAGTTGAACAGGGTAACGAACGCGCCCATCAGCAAAAATCCCTCAAGGAACAGCAGCGGCAAGCCCGCATCGCGCCAGTGCAGTTTGCTATTCAGCAGCAGCGTTTTTGGACGCAGCGAACCGGGTCGGAAATGACGTGAGTCGGGCAGAATACGCCAAAACGTCATCGCGGCAATGAGCGCCAGTACGCCGATCGTACCGATGGCGACTCGCCACGGGAAATAGTCCGTCAAGACGCCGCTCACCAGACGTCCGCTCATGCCGCCAATGGAGTTACCGCTGATATATAACCCCATAGAAAATGCCAGCACGCTGGGGTGAATTTCTTCACTCAGGTAGCTCATGGCGACGGCCGCGACGCCGCTTAGCGACAGACCCATCATGGCCCGCATGACCAATACGCCGTTCCAACTGGTCATAAAAGCGCAAATCACGGTGCAAATCGCGGCCAGCATCAAGGACACAACCATCACATTCTTACGACCGATGGTGTCAGAGAGAGGTCCGGTAAACAGCAGCCCAAAGGCCAGCATCACCGTTGAGACGGAAAGCGACAGACTGCTGGTCGCTGGCGAAATACCGAAATCCTGAGACAGCACCGGCAACAGTGGTTGAACACAATACAGCAGGGCAAACGTTGCTAACCCAGCAGAAAACAGCGCCAGCGTGACACGCATAAATTGTGGTGTACCACGCATGATATAAGGCGTTTTAACCGAATGTTTCGGGGCAATATCATCCGCATCGTCAGCCGCAGGGATAGGCCAGTCGTTCGGTGCAGAAGATGGCAGGTTACTCACAATAATTCCTTATCGGAAAGGGTAAATCAGGCGTAAAACAACAATGAGAGGATCATAGAAGAGTGATATTATTTTGTATAATATATTAATAATCATGATTGATATGTTTAAAGTATGAATATCGAGCTACGTCATCTTCGCTATTTTATCGCGGTCGCGGAAGAGCTGCATTTTGGCCGAGCCGCAGAACGATTACGCATTTCCCAGCCGCCACTGAGCCAGCAGATTCAGATTCTGGAAGAGCAGGTAGGGGCGAAATTGTTGGCGCGCAATAACCGGAATGTCCAGCTCACGCCAGCAGGCGAGATGTTTCTGAAAGAGGCTTGGTCGATTATCAGTCAGGTTGATCAAGCGGCAGAGCGGGCGTCCCGCATTCAACGCGGCGAAATTGGGGAATTAACGATCGGCTTTACCTCGTCCGCACCGTTTATCAAAAAGATCTCCAGCAGCCTGCTGCGTTTTCGCCAAACATACCCGGAAGTGCATATTCAGATGATGGAGCTTAACACCAAGCAGCAAATTGAACCGCTGCTGAACGGTAAGCTCGATATCGGCATTATGCGCAATAATCCGTTGCCGGACGCGCTGGATCATCAGTTGCTGCTGCGTGAACCGCTGATTGCCGTCGTGCAAGAGTCCCATCCGTTAGCGCAGCAGGACGCAGGGCGAGCAATCAATATCACACAGTTGGCAAATGAGCCGTTCGTTTTCTTCTCGCGCGCGGTTGGAACGGCGCTCTATGACGACACGCTGACGCTGCTGAAACGCTATGGCATCAGCCCCTACATTACGCAGGAAGTGGGCGAGGCGATGACCATCGTCGGGCTGGTATCGGCGGGATTGGGCGTGTCCATCTTGCCAGCGTCGTTCTTGCGTATTCGGGTCGATGGCGTGAAGTATTTGCTGCTGGAAGAAGAGGACGCCACAACGGAAGTCTGGCTGGTGACGGCGAGACATCAGCCGCAAAGTGCAGCTGCGAAAGTGCTGATGTCGCTGATGCTGGGTGGATAATCGTTAAAATATGCGCGCTAAATCACATAACGAATCAAATATTTGACGAGTTTAGTGAAAAGCCCCACCATACCCGCAGTTTTTTTATTTTGCAGCGTGAAAAATAGTCATACCGCAATAATAAAGATAAATTTTTCAACAGCAGTGCCAGATATACCCTAAATAATTCGGGGTGCAGGAAGGCGGCAAGGGAAGGAATCCCGATGAGCTTACTCAGGTAAGTGATTCGGATGACTGACAAATCTGCCTTGGCAGATTTGAACGCTGCTTGCAGCGGCCCCAACGGGGCGAGGTGCACGCCAGTGCACCGAGTAACGTAGCCAACGCACATGCAGCTTGAAGTATGACGGGTATATAATGAGTAGGAGCCAGGTTTGTGATATCCGACGGTCAACCAGGACACATCGATCAAATCAAACAAATGAATGCCGGTGCAGTGTATCGGCTGATCGATACATACGGCCCGATATCACGTATCGAACTGTCTAAACGCGCTCAGCTCGCGCCCGCCAGTATTACCAAAATCGTCCGCGAACTGCTGGAAGCTCATCTGGTGCAGGAAACTGAATATCAGGATGTGGGCAGTAGAGGACGTCCCGCTATCGGCCTAATTCTGGATACCGAGGCCTGGCACTATCTTTCCGCACGTATCAGCCATAATACCCTGTTATTGGCGCTGCGCGATCTCAGCAGCAAGCTGGTTGTGGAAGAAGAAATCCCGCTTCCCGCCGCGTCGCCACAGCCACTGCTCGATCGTATTTTGAATGAAATCGACCAGTTTTTTATTCGTCATCAAAAGCGGTTGGAACGGCTAACGGCAATCGCGATTACCGCACCAGGCATGATTGATGCCAGCAAGGGCATGATTCACCGGATGCCATTTTATGACGTTGAGGAAATGGCGATTGGTCCAGCACTGGAACAGCGCACGGGGTTGCCGGTGTATTTGCAGCATGATATCTGCGCCTGGACGATGGCTGAAGCGCTATACGGCGCATCGCGCGATTGCCAAAATGTGATTCAGGTGGTGATCGACCATAACGTCGGTGCGGGTGTGATTACCGGCGGTCGCATCCTCCATGCGAGAAGCAGGAATCTAGTCGAAATCGGGCACACGCAGGTCGATCCCTATGGCAAGCGTTGCTACTGCGGCAATCACGGCTGTCTGGAAACGGTCGCCAGCACGGAAAATATGCTGGAACTGGCGCAACAGCGCATGAATACGTCCATGAGTTCGCTTCTGCACGGTTCACCGCTTAGCGTTGAGAACCTGTGTGACGCTGCGCTCAATGGCGATCAGTTAGCCAAAGATATCATTAACGATGTCGGCCATAACGTAGGCCGTATAGTCGCCATCATGGTGAATCTCTTTAATCCCGATAAAATTCTGGTGGGCTCCCCCCTGAATAAAGCAGCCAGTATTTTACACCCCGCCATTTTAGGCTGTATTCAACAGCAATCATTCCCGCCCTATAGCCACAACATCCAGGTGGAAGCGACCCAGTTCTATAATCAGGGCACGATGCCCGGTGCCGCACTCGTCAAGGACGCGCTCTACAATGGATCGCTGCTGGTTAAACTGCTACAGGGATAACCATAAAGCCGTAGAGCAACAAAACATTGCGCTAACGCAAACTGCCTGAATGAGGCATAGCCTAGACTTTCACGCTTGGAAAGCATTTTGGCTGTGCTTGTTTTTTGGTATTCAGGTGGTCTGGAGTTATCCCATGTTGAAACGTATTTTTGTCACTGGTACTGATACCGCCGTTGGCAAAACAGTGGTATCCAAGGCGCTACTGCAAAAACTGGCGCTGGCAGGCAAATCGGTTGCGGGCTACAAACCGATAGCAAAAGGGTGCGAAGAGACGGAAGCAGGCCTGCGTAATAAAGATGCACTGCTGCTACAGGCCGCATCCACGCTCGAATTGCCCTATAACATGGTGAATCCTATCGCACTGCGGGAAGATGAAATCAGCGCCAGCGAAGGAACCATTGATTACTGCACGATGACGCAAGGCCTGCGCCACATGGGTGAAACGGCTGATATCGTGGTGGTTGAAGGCACGGGCGGATGGCGAACTGTCATGAACGATCTGCGTCCGTATTCCGAATGGGTGGTGCAGGAACAGTTGCCTGTTGTGCTGGTTGTTGGCATCAAACTGGGCTGTATCAGCCATGCGCTGCTGACGGCGCAGGCGATCATCAACGATGGTTTACCGCTGGTCGGCTGGGTCGCTAACCGTATTAACCCCGGACTGGCGAATTACGCAGAAATCATTCACGTTCTGCGGAAAAAAATTCCGGCACCGCAGTTGGGTGAACTGCCTTACTTGCCGCGCGCCGAACAGCGGGATCTCTCGTCTTATATCGATCTTTCTGCCGTCAGCTATTAATTTCTTTCGTCTTCTATTCCCGCTTCTCTGCGGGAATAAATTTTCTCCGCCACGCCACCTGTTATACTCACAGGCAGTTTTTCTTCTTATCCTGAAAATATAATGAAAACAGAGAATAACCAGCAGCAAACACCTGTCCCACATCGCCATTGGATTTTAATTGCCTGTATGTTGGCTATGTTCACGGCCGCGATTGAAGTGACAATTGTCGCTACGGCGCTGCCGACCATCATCGCGGATTTAGGCGGGTTTTCCCTATTGGGCTGGGTTTTTGCTGGCTATTTGCTGACACAGTCAATCAGTATTCCGATCTATGGCCGATTGGCCGATCTGTATGGCCGCAAAAAGATATTCTTCTTTGGCATGATCGTGTTCCTGCTGGGATCGATTCTGTGCGGATTCTCGACGCAGATGGGTTGGCTAATCGTCTTCCGCACCTTGCAAGGGCTGGGAGCGGGCGCGATTACGCCGATTGCCTTCACCATTGTTGCTGATGTGTACAGTTCGACCGAGCGCCCGAAAATACAGGGCTATTTGTCCAGCGTATGGGGCTTTTCCGCGATTATCGGCCCGCTGCTGGGGGCGTTTATCGTGCAACACTTCAACTGGGCGCTGGTTTTCTGGGTTAACGTGCCGATTGGGCTATTCTCCATCTTCCTGCTGGCTCGTTATCTGCCAACGATCAATGCCGTACGCCAGCATCAGTTGGACTGGATGGGGGCGTTCTATCTGATTGTATCCGTCGCCAGTTTGCTGATGGCGCTGCTACAGGCTGAGGTGTTTGGCTACTGGGTAATCCCGCTGCTTGCGATCTCTGCTGTCGGCAGCATTCTGTTAGTTCGACAGGAAAAACGCACGCCGGAGCCGCTGTTTCCATTGGCGCTGTGGCGCAATCGGGTCATTATCGCCAGCAATCTCGGCGGATTGGTCGTCGGAGCAGCCATGATGGGCGTGAGCGCTTTTTTGCCGACGTTTATTCAGGGTGTAATGGGTAAAACCCCGCTGGAAGCTGGCAGCATACTGGCGATGATGTCGATTGGTTGGCCACTGGCCAGCACGCTGAGCGGGCGCTTAATGCTGTGGACGTCTTATCGCTTTACGGCAATGCTCGGCGGTATTGTGCTGCTTATCGGCAGCCTGACGCTTCTGACCGTTCAACCGGACAGCAACCTCATGTGGGCGCGGCTCGCAGCATTTTTGATCGGCTCGGGAATGGGGTTGAGTAGCACCACGTTCCTAGTATCGATACAAAATTCGGTGGACTACTCCATTCGCGGCATTGCGACAGCTTCCGCCATGTTTACCCGCATGCTGGGTTCAGCATTGGGAACGGCAATCCTTGGCGCGACGCTAAACATCAGTCTGCACTGGCGATTGCCGGAAGTGAGCGATCCACTCCAGACGCTCATGGATCCGGCCAAGCGCATCCTGCTGAGCGTAAACCAGCTCGATACGCTGGCATCGCAAGTCGCCTCGTCAATCCACGGCGTATTTATCGTTTCGGCACTTATCGCCGCTATCACACTGCTTTCCGCCAGAATGATCCCAGCAAGCCAGCGGCCGGGGCATGCTGAAACCAGACAAAAATAATGGAAAAAGAAAAGGGAACCCCACGCCAGAAGGCGTGGGTAAAAAATCAGGGGGTAACGGGGCGGCCAGTACGACGATCGAGACAGCGATCGGTGGTGTTTTCCCAGTAAGCATTGACGTTGTAGCTGGCGTTGCATTTTTCACGCCCATCAATCGC
This sequence comes from Pectobacterium quasiaquaticum, assembly GCF_014946775.2. Taxonomy (NCBI): domain Bacteria; kingdom Pseudomonadati; phylum Pseudomonadota; class Gammaproteobacteria; order Enterobacterales; family Pectobacteriaceae; genus Pectobacterium; species Pectobacterium quasiaquaticum. The sequence goes on from NZ_CP065177.1 coordinate 2,177,761, forward strand.
TTTCTCAGTTTTATCGAATTCTTTCTCAACGCGGTTATTGACTTTATTACGCAATGAGCGGGTTGAATCCCATTGCTCTTTGCTTTGACGCGCCGCCTCTTTTGACAACGCGCTGTCGCCTGAATCGACAATGATATGCCGCGTCTCTGCCAGTGCAGTAGGCTGCCAGGCAGCGGAAACGATAACCAAAGAAAGCGGGATAAGAGCCCGAATCAGAGAAGAAAAAGAGTAGTGGTTCATGTTTCACCTTGACAGAACGAATGATAAAAACAAACGCCGGTGCCGCAGAACGATAAAGCGCACGGCAAGCGATAGACAACAAAAGACGACCGCCGTTCCCTGTAACCTCCGCGCGTTGTGCAAAAGGAAGGTTACCTATAACGAGAAGTATACATCCTTCGCTTCAACGGCACTATAACCGCTCAGTATCTGGAACCACGCAATATCTGGCAAACTCCGGTGTGTGACGCTATAGAAAAAGGCATGAAACAGCGTTCATGCCCTTAATTCTTGTGTTTCAGTAATGATTAGCCTTCGCGGTGTACACTTAACCCAGCAAAAGACTGGCTGACTGGCATCATTTCCAACGTATTGATATTGACGTGTGCTGGCAGGGTGGCCACCCAGAAAACGGCTTCAGACACATCTTCGGCGGTCAGCGGCGTCGTGTTGTCATAGGTTTTACTGACTTTATCGTCGTTCCCTTTAAAACGTACGGCCGAGAACTCGGTTCCACCGACCAGACCCGGTTCAATATTTGTTACACGGATTTGGGTGCCAGACAGATCGGCACGCAACCCAAGACTAAACTGCTGTACGAACGCTTTACTGGCACCGTACACGTTACCGCCTGCATATGGCCAGTTTCCTGCAGTAGAACCGATGTTGATAACGTGCCCGATATTACGCTCCACCATGGCGGGCAGCAGCGCGCGCGTCATGAACACCAGCCCTTTGTTGTTGGTATCGATCATGTTTTCCCAATCATCTACCGATGCTTTATGCGCAGGTTCCAGACCCAGCGCCAGTCCAGCATTGTTCACCAGCACATCAATTGTCTGCCATTCGGCTGGCAGGGAGGCAACTGCTTGTTCAATCGCCTGACGGTCGCGTACATCCAGTTTTAACGGATACAGCGCATCACCCAGTTCTGCCTTCAGCGCATCCAGCCGTTCCTGACGGCGACCTGTCGCGATCACTTTATGGCCCGCACTAATAAATTTACGCGTAATTGACTCACCAAACCCAGCCGTTGCACCGGTAACAAAAATAATCATGCTCTTATTTCTCCCTGACCGTTTTCATATTTTTCTTGTGCCTGATATCAATATAAATAATGAAAGGCATGCCATCATTTAGCCGCGCAATTCACCATGGGTCAAGCGTTACTCCGGTTTCAACGATACGGTTCAGGAATCATTGCCCCTCAGAACGAGAGGAGAATGTTGTCCACGGTTGTGCGGCATCCCACCAGTAAGTCTCATGATCGAGTAACGATCCGTCGAGATCGCTGAAAATAATCAGCTTCGTATTATGCGTTTATATGGATTCTCCATGTTTTATCGTGGATAAATAGAGAGTAATGATCCGGCTATTTTTCGGCAGGCTGATGAGCATCAGCGGACGCTGCTTTTATCCTGAAACGTTTTACGCCAGTCGGTCGGGCTAACGCTAAAACGCTGCTTGAATTGCTGTCGAAAGGTTACTACTGACTGAAAACCCACGCTATCCGCAATCGCTTCGATGGAGTGAGAAGTCGATTCCAGCAATGCCTGGCTATGATGGAGCCGTTCCGCCGTTAACCAATCGCTAACCGTCATGCCTGTGGCTCGGAAGAAATGTCGGGTAAATGTCCTGCGACTCATCTGCACATGGCTTGCCAATGCATCCAACGTGTGGGGGGAACAGAGATGGCTACGCAGATAGTCCAGCATCTGATTGATTTTACTATCCCGCGTATTTTCCGGCACAGGATGTTCGATAAACTGAGCCTGTCCACCTTCACGGTAAGGCGGGATCACCAGACGGCGGGCGGCACGGTTAGCGATAGCGCTGCCGCAATGTTGACGAACCAGATAAAGGCAGCAGTCTATTGCCGCTACCGTTCCCGCAGACGTAATCAGATGTTCGTCTTCGACATAGAGCGCGTTGGTATCCAACTTTATATGAAGAAAGCGGGCGATAAAATCCTGCTCAAACGCCCAATGTGTCGAGGCGCGGCGGCCATCTAGCAACCCGGCATAAGCCAGCACATAAGTCCCCAAACATAATCCTGCGATCTGCGCTTTGCGGGCTTCGGCAATACGTAACGCATCCAGAAGCCGTGCAGAAGGGCGCGTTTCTGGATGGCTCCAGTGCGGGACTACGATAAGATCGGCTTTTCCCAATGCGGAAAACCCGTGTTCAACGTTGATAGAAAACCCGTGTTCTGATGCCACCATGCCCGGTTTTTCTGCACAGAAAAAGATCTCAAACTGTTTTTTTTCATAGAGCATGTCGTTGAAAACCATGCTCGGTATAGATAAATGAAACGGGCTAAAATTCTCGGAGACAACCACCGCAACGGTTAACACAGCCATAATAGCCCTCATTAAATCATCAATAGATTCTGGTTATTACCCAGTTCAGAATTGTACGCTTTCGCCATCGTTCGGTATGTGCACGACGGACTGAAGCTTTTCTTCGTGCAAATAGTCACGCAGTTCAGCACGACTCAGAAGGCAATGGTTCACCGCTTCCATATGCGTTGCGACTATCGCCGCATTGGGTACAAGCTGATGCACACGTCGTACATCTTCTTTTCCCATGATAATAGAACCGAAGCTGGGAATAACCGCATTGCCGATATTCAGCGCCACCACATCGGGTGTGTGATGCGTCAGTGCAGCTATAACATGCTGATTCCAGACGGTATCGCCCGCCAGATAAAACGATTTCTCATGAGCATGTCGAAAGACAATCCCGCAGACATCACCCAGTCGTTCCGCCATCTGTGGATTAGCATAGGTTTCATCAGAACCGTGTTGACCGGATGTTTTGATCAGCGTTATGCCGTCGTATTCCGTCTGCTCACCCAATACACGTACGGAGGTAAACCCCGCCTGCCGAATGATGCCAGCATCCTGCGTATTTTGGCTGAAGATCGGCATCGTTTTCGGGATAGCGTCGATGGCTGCATCATCCCAATGGTCGAGGTGCGTATGCGTCACAAGCACGGCATCAACATCCAGAATTGCCGCCATAGGCAGAGGAAGATCGACCAGTGGATTACGCAGATGCGCATTTGCCGTTCCCGGGAAGCCGGGATAGGTTGCCTTTGGTGCCAGCATCGGGTCAATCAGAAACGTTTTACCACCAAATTCCAGTCGTAATGTCGCATTGCGAATCTGCGTTATTTTCATCTTATTGCTCCTATCTCCGGTTAACTGGCAGCGCTGTTACACGCCAAACAGGAACAGTATAAGAATCTGGCAGATCGCTAACAGTGGCCTGAATGACACACTTCGATGAGTTTAGGCCAATTTTTCTCAAGCAGATTGTTTATCATCGGACGAACTACCCTATTGCTGTCTTTATGCACACTAGCTATCTTAACTGACTCGCTATTTTAACCAATGTGCTGTTTCATCACTGAAAAGGACCATTCCATGCCCCATATCGATGTCAAACACTTCCCAAGAAATCTGTCTGAAGAAGAGAAGAAAACCGTCGCGGAAGATCTTGCTGCGGTCCTGAAGAAGCATTTCGGTTCTTCCGACGAATCGCTTTCTGTCGCGTTAAACGAAATCCAGCCGGAGCGCTGGAAAGATGACGTTTACGACCCGTTCATCAAACCTCAGTTGGATACGTTGCCGAAAAAGCCGGGATATTCGTATTAATTCGCCCGCATCCTGACAGATTAATTTGCCTACTCTGAGACTTTCCAAGGGGCAGTGTAGAACGGAAAAAGCCGATAACCTGTTAAGTGTTATCGGCTTTTCACCATGCGGTAAAGCAGGGGGGTTACGCGGTCAGCAGAGGCTGTGCAGTGCTTTCAACCAGATCCAACAGGACTTTGACATCGTCCAGGCTGACCGTTGGGTTCAGCAACGTCAGTTTCAGGCAGGTAACACCGTTAAATTCGGTGACGCCTACGTTGGCACGACCTGATTCCAACAATGCATCGCCAATGCGTTGGTTCAGCAAAGCGATAGTCGCATCATCCGCTGTCGCCAGCTGTTGCGGACGGAAACGGAACAGTACGCTTGCCAGCTGTGGCTGCATCACCAATTCCAGTGAAGCATGCCCATCCACATATTGTGCAACCTGCTGTGCCAGCGTAACGCCGTGATCGATGATCGCCGCATACTGCTGTTGGCCTAATGCTTCCAGCCCCATCCACAGTTTCAGCGCATCAAAACGACGCGTGGTCTGCAATGATTTCGAAACCAGATTAGGGACGCCCTGTGCTTCATCGAACTCAGAGTTCAGGTAAGCCGCCTGATAGCGCATCAGTTCATAGTGGCGAGCTTCTTTCAACAAGAAAGCGCCACAGCTGATGGTCTGGAAGAATTGTTTGTGGAAATCCAACGTAATGGAATCCACCAATTCAATGCCGTCCAGATAATCGCGATACTTCTCGGACAGCAGCAGTGCGCCGCCCCAGGCTGCATCAACGTGTACCCAAATCTGATGTTCTGCCGCGAGTGTTGCAATCGCCCGTAAAGGATCAATCGCACCCGCGTCAGTGGTACCGGCCGTCGCCACAATCGCCAGAATCTGTTCGCCGTTAGCCTTGGCCTGCGCCACTTTCTCTGCTAAATCGTTCAAATCCATCCGCGCGAAGCGATCGGTTTTCACCAGCGTAACGCATTGATAACCCAGCCCCAGTAAAGCCATGTTCTTTTGCACCGAGAAATGGGCATTTTCAGAACAGAACACTTTAATTTTCTTCAGGTTACCCACCAACCCATCTTGCTGGATCGAATGTCCCTGACGGGCAAAGAAGGCATCACGCGCCAGCATCAACCCCATCAGGTTACTCTGGGTGCCACCACTGGTGAACACGCCCGCGTCACCAGACTGATAGCCAACCTGAGTACGCAGCCACTCAATCAGCTTCATCTCGATGATGGTGGCTGACGGGCTTTGATCCCAGGAGTCCATGCTCTGGTTCGTGGCGTTAATCAAGACTTCCGCCGCCTGACTGACCACCAAACTCGGGCAGTGCAGGTGAGCGACACACTGTGGGTGATGCACCGACAGGCTGTCTTTCAAAAAGTACTCAATCGCACGCTCGATAGCGGCCTGGTTACCCAGGCCCTGCGGATTAAAATCCAGCGTGATGCGCTCACGCAGTTCAGCAACGGTTTTCCCCTGATACATCTCAGGCTGTTGCAGCCACTGCATGACGGCTTGACTACTCTGCGTAATCGCTTCCTGATAGGCTTCGATACTCTGTGCAGAGGAGGCCAGAATCGGGTTGATTTTTGTTTCCACTGCTTCTGTTTCCACTAATTGGGACATTGTGGTCATTCGCTCCACTCAGACTGGCTTCACGCCAGCAGACAGCAGGGCGTTTTCAAATTTATCCAGGAAGATTTCCAATTCAGCATTGCTGATCAGCAGGGAAGGCAGCAGACGCAGAACGCAACCATGACGGCCACCGCGCTCCAGAATCAGACCCGTTTCAAAGCATTTTTTCTGCAACAGGGCCGATAGCTCGCCGTCAGCCGGGTAGCAACCCATGTGATCCTGCGCTTCATTAGGCTTAACAATCTCAATCCCGATCATTAATCCCAGACCGCGAATGTGGCCGATCACCGGATAGCGTTTTTGTAGCTCAGCCAGCTTGGCTTTTAGCCATTCGCCTTGCTCAGCGACTTTGTTTGCTACCTGATTGTCTTTGAGGTGCTTCAGCGTCGTCAGGCCGGTTGCCATCGCCAGTTGGTTACCACGGAAAGTACCGGTATGGTGACCCGGAGCCCAGGCATCGAACTGCTTTTTGATACCCAGAACAGCTAATGGCAAGCCACCACCCACTGCTTTAGACATCACGATAATATCTGGCTCAATACCAGCGTGTTCAAAGGCGAAGAATTTACCTGTACGTGCAAAACCCGCCTGAACTTCGTCGATGATCAACAGAATGCCGTGTTCCTGCGTGACTTTACGGATGCGTTGCAACCACTCAACAGGTGCTGGGTTAACGCCGCCTTCACCCTGAACCGCTTCCAGAATGACTGCCGCAGGTTTGCGTACGCCACTCTCAACGTCGTTGATCAGGTTTTCAAAGTAGTAGGTCAATGCTTTAACGCCAGCTTCCCCGCCAATGCCCAACGGGCAACGGTACTGATGCGGGTAAGGCATAAACTGGACTTCAGGCATCATGCCGTCGACCGCTTCTTTCGGTGACAGGTTACCCGTAACCGACAGCGCACCATGCGTCATGCCGTGGTAGCCGCCGGAGAAGCTGATCACACCAGCACGACCGGTGTATTTTTTTGCCAGTTTCAGCGCAGCTTCAACAGCATCGGCGCCAGAAGGGCCCGTGAACTGGAGGCAGTACTCTTTGCCCTGACCAGGCAGTAAGGAAAGCAGATACTCGGAGAACTGATCTTTCAACGGCGTTGTCAGATCAAGGGTATGTAACGGCAAGCCGCTAGTAATGACACGTTGGATGCTTTGCAGCACGTCAGGATGGTTATGTCCAAGCGCCAGCGTTCCCGCCCCAGCTAGACAATCAAGATATTGATTATTCTCAACATCGGTAATCCACACGCCTTCAGCTTTCGCAATTGCTAGAGGCAATTTGCGTGGATAACTCCTCACGTTCGATTCAAATTCAGCTTGCCTTGCCAAATAGGTTTCATTGTTTCCGTTTAATGAATTCGCACCTAAACTGTCAATACGGACTTTATCCGTCATCATATCTCTCCTACAACCGCGTGCTCGCAGGCAACCACAGTTGAATAAATGAATTAAACATGTAACTGCTATAAGAAAAACGCGGCCAATATAGGGTTTTTCAGTCACCGACTCAATGATTTATTTCGTTTAGAAACTTTTATTTTTTCATATATAAATCAACTGCTTGAGTGACTAATTGTTAATCATGATGCCACAACAATCTTACATGCTTATTAAATAAGCAAAAAATCTTTCCTAACACTGGGGGAAATTAAATAGAAAGACAGATAACCACACGAGAAATTCCCGTCAAACGCCCTATGCCAAAGCTGCTTTTTATTCATATAGAGCGAATAAATTATTTATTTATCAAAATATTGATTGATTTTTTGCACGGCACAGGCAAAAAGCAGTATGCCATACCATGACTGGTGACAGCCGATGTCGAGTTCTATTATCGATCATGCCACAGCAGACCGAGTGGTATTTATCGATATTCACAATCATAGACGGAGGAAAAATGGCTACTTATATGACTCAACAGATGAGTAATCCCAAAACAATTACCATCACTTACTACCGTAAGCAGAGCAGCGCGCATGTCAGCCACGACGAATCAGGGCGTTTTACGGACGATGCCGTCGCAAACTATGCACAATTTAATAATCTTCGCCCCGAAGACGTTGTTCGGGGCAATTATAAGAGCGGGCAAGGCGTGCCAGTAGGCGGTAAGGTTTTTGAAATTTAAGTATTAAAAAGAAAGCCCGCTAAGTCTGTTATCAGGCTTTATGCGGGCTTTCTTGCATATAGCGCTAACTGCCCCAGCGATTTCTGAGATAATTAACCGCTTCCTGGGTCTGTGGTTGATTGAGATAGTTCTCTCTGAACAGAATCGTCCCGTTGATTTGCGGCATAGACTCGTTCAAATCGAGCTGCTTTTTCAGCTCCGGCACGCCGCCATTTATTGTCCAGTCAGGTTCATTCTTTGAGGGTTCACCCACTTTATACAGCGCAACGCCAATATAGAGGCGTGTGTTTGTGGGCTTCACCACATCCGCCCACCATTTTGCCAAGACATCATAACGCGCTGCATCACGTGAAAAAGGCCAGTAGATCTGTGGGGCAATGTAATCCAGCAACCCTTTCTGCACCCACAGGCGAGTATCGGCATAAGCTTCATCGTAAGCCGCCGCGCCTCGCGTGTCTGAGCCTGCTGCATCGTGTGATCGGTTGCGCCATACGCCTGCAGGGCTGACGCCAAATTCAACCTCGGGTTTCAACTGCTTGATAGTGTGCGACACCTGCTCAATCAACTGCTGTGTATTGTATCGCCGCCAGTCTGCCTTTGAGCCAAATCCCTGACCATATCTTTTAAAGGTCTCGCCATCATTAAGCATCGAGCCGGATGATTCGGCATAGAAGTAATCATCGAACTGCACACCATCAATAGGATAACGCGCAACGACTTCAGCCACGATACTGGTGATCCAACTTCGCGCTTCTGGGATACCTGGGTCGAGCACAAAGCGATCGCCGGCCGTACGGATCCAGTCACGATGCAACACAAATACGCTGGCAGGATTTTGCGACAAGGTGCGATTTAGCTCTGTCACAGTTGACGACTTAGTGTTAACGGAGACGCGATAGGGATTAAACCATGCATGAACTTTCATACCGCGTTTGTGCGCCTCATCCAGCATGAACTGGAGCGGGTCGTAGCCCGGATCTTCACCAATATTGCCCGTTAGCATATCTGACCAAGGCAATATTTTAGAACGCCAGAGCGCGGTACCATCAGGCTTAACCTGAAAAAATACGGTATTGATACCGAGGCTTTTCAATTTATCCAGCTTGCTTGTCAGCGCATCCTGCTGCTGAGTTATGCGGATAGCAGGGCTACTGGCATTGACGGATCCCACCGGTGGCCAATCCAAGCGGGAGACGGTCGCCAGCCACACACCGCGCATGGGTTCCTTATTCTGCTGAGATTTCGCCGGCAGCGGCTGTTGAACAGAAGGAAGGGGGGTTACAAGCGAACTCGGTGGTTTAGACGCGCAACTGACAAGTAGAAGCGCAGCGGCAATAAGTACGACTGGCTTTTTCACGTTGGTTAGCTCTTATTTCTGCGACTATTAGCCCAAGGATCAACAGCACTATCATCTGGTTTTACGAGAGCGGAACCGTCCAGAGAATCAAGGTACAGTGCTTCAACTTCAGCACGCGCCCAAGGGGTCCGACGCAGAAACTTTAAACTGGATTTGACGCTCGGATCGCTTTTAAAGCAATTGATGTTGATCCGTTTACCCAACTCAACCCAGCCAAAACGGGCAACCAGCGCACTGACTTGCATTTCAAGTGTTACACCATGCAAAGGATCTTTAGAAGTATGAGCTGTCATGTAACGTCCAGTAGTTTCAGATTTTTGTGTTCAGGATTAGGCTTGTAGCAGGGGAGGTTACAAGAAAGCAGGGCGAGCGGCAATGCTATGCCCATAACACAATCACACTGACAGGCTGAGATATACCCTGAATAATTCGAGTTTCAGGAAGGCGGCAAACGCAGGACAAATTAAAAAAATCAGCAAGTCTGACCCCATTCTGCCTAAAACAGTCTCATAAAACCGCTTTGCAGAATATGTTAAAGAGCGTGGATCTTTTACCTAGTAGGGCAAGAAGCCCAGAGAATCGTTATGTCAATCAGTACTGCGAAGCGTATTGATGCACCTTGCCAAGGCCAGCAGTAAAGTAGTCATTAACTAAAGTATGCTTCGGCCCTGCCGACGTCGAACCGACAAGTTTTTTTACATTCTTACAATTAAAAATAACGAAACAATTAAAAATAATTTAACATCTTGGCGATAATAACCATAGAATTAACCTAGTCATTGCTGCGTGATGTATGTGATGGCGTAGGACGCAATATAACAAGAGCAATATTGGGCTGGCCGGTTTGTGGTGGTCAGATTCTCTGAGTATGTCGTGCTATGGAACACAAGCGAGAGTTCAAGATGAATAAAATGACCAAGATCTGTTTTTCTGTGCTGTTGGCCGGTAGTTTGCTGACCCCTGTTTTGGCAAACGCCACCACGTCGGAAGATATGCGTGGTATGCAGAAAAGTTATACCGCCGCCACTAAAGCGGATGATGCCGCCGCGCTGAAAACCGCGCTGAGCACATTCCGTGAGCACGTTGAGCACGCTAAAACGCAGGTGCCACCTGATTTCGCCAAACAGCCTGCCGATGGCCCAGACAGAAAAGCCTATGTGGAAGGTCTGGATAAGATTTTGCAAAAAGTGGACAGCGCACAGGCTCTGGCGGATGCCGGTAAATTGAGCGAAGCCAAAGCGGTGTTAGCTGAAATCAACACATTGAAAGGCGAATACCACAGTAAATTGAGAGGCTAAGCCGCTTTTCGTTTACCATAAGCCGCCAGTGGGATCGCACTCACTGGCGGTTTTTTTTATTATAAACGTTATGACAGTCAGAATTGCCAGCTAAGGGGAAACAGGATGATGTCACCATCACACGATACAACGCATGATGGCAAAGATACACAAAGCAGAATTCTTGAAGCCGCGCTGGAAGTCATACTGGATCATGGCGTGAGAGGGGCAACCTAGGTGGCCTGAACTTCCGTTATGCCTGACGTTTTGAACATCTATGTCGTTCTATTGATTAACTTGATAATAAATAATGTGATGAACATGGCTAGCGAAGTTTGTCATCACGCCGAACTGGGAAGTGAACAAAATGGTAAATTTAGCAGATATGGCCGAAAGGGATTACCCCGAGTATCGCCAGTTTTTTATTCTTGAATATGCTCAGGATCTACAGGAATCCCGAGGATATGATGCGGAAAAAGCAAGGGCGATCGCCACGCAATCGATCGATATTGCGCTACCGCAGGGCGTTCACACGAGAGCCAATAAGTTATGGTGCATCCATTCCTCAAATAACGCAGGTGTCATCATTGGTTATTTGTGGGTGGTTCTGAAAGAGAATTCTGCCTGGGTCTCTGATTTTTGTCTCCTGCCTACGTGGCGAGGCCGCGGTTTTGGTAAAGCCTCACTTGCAGCAATGGATGTGGTGCTAACCGCATTAGGTATTAGCGACATCGGGCTGAGAGTTGCCACGAATAACCCGATTGCCAAGGGATTATATGAAAAAAGTGGTTTCCAGATGACCGGTTTTAACATGCACAAAAACCTGGAGCCGACCCCTCCATCAGACAGCCATTAACCCGATGAAATAGAGCAAGTACACCGCAGCGACCACCGGCTCCCCCAATGCCACTCTTTTGTTCACATCTGTGTAACTAAAGTTCAAAAAAAAGACGCCGATAAACAAATAGTAGGATCTCATTGCAACGGAATGTTGATTACGATAAGTATCAACTCTAGGGGAGCCATAATGGCCAAACAATTAATACAAAAAAAACCAATGAGTACCCGCTCTCAAGTGCTCCTAACTGGCGCATTAACTATCGCACTCGGTTTCGCTGTCACCATTGGGGTGCTCAGTTGGCAGTCTAGTAAGGAACAAAAATCTCTGGCCGAACGCTATTTGCAGCAGATAGCCCAAAGCGAAGCATTAAGAATTCAACAGGAACTCAACTACGCTCGGGATGTGGCGCATAACCTCGGACAAGGGCTGGTTGCCTTGCCCGCAGCCGGCATTAAAGACCGCGCGGTGGTCGATAAAATGACGGAGCATGCTCTGCGGGATAACCCAGAATACCTCTCGATTTCAGTCATTTTTGAAGAGAATGTGTTTGACGGCCGTGATGCCGAGTTTGCCGAACAGCCAGGCCAGGCGCCTAAAGGACGTTACGCCTGGTTTGTTGACCGCGATCAGGCTGGCAATTACAAGATGCACCCTCTGCAGTCCTACCTGACTCCCGGCCAAGGCGATTACTACCTGTTGCCACAAAAGAGCCAGAAAGATACGCTCATCGAACCCTACTCCTATGCTTACAACGGCGTTCCAACGCTACTGACGTCAGTCGCCGCACCGATAGTCAGCCAGGGGAAACTGTGGGGCGTCGTGACGTCAGACATTTCGCTTGCGTCATTACAGCAAAAAGTTAACCAGATTAAACCTTGGGAAGGCGGTGGCTACGCGATGTTGCTATCCAGCGCGAGTAAAGTCATCTCTTATCCTGATAAATCCCAGACGAGTAAAGCTTGGCAAGGGCCGACGGACAACTTCACGTCCTCAGTGGTACAACACGACGATGCGATTCTGGGCGAACAAGCACTGATTACCTGGCAGCCTATTACTATCGGCAACAGCACCGCTAAATGGTATCTGGGAATCGTTGTCCCAGTGAGTCAGGTGATGGCCGCTTCTGAACGCCAGTTGATGAATGCCGTCATCATGATGGTGATCAGCATTCTGTTGGTGAGCGCGCTGCTGGGTTGGGTATTCAGCCGCAAAGTGCTTAAACCACTGGGTGGCGAACCACGCGAAGCCGCTACCATTGCGCTGGCCGTTGCGGAAGGTCGACTGAGCAATGTGATTGACGTGCAACCCAACGATCGCAGTAGTCTGTTCTTCGCGCTGAATACGATGCAGTCACAACTGCGTCAGGTGGTCGGACAGATCAAAGACGCCAGTGACTCCGTGCGACAAGGCGCAGCGGAAATTGCCAGCGGTAACCTCAACCTTGCATCGCGTACAGAACAGCAGGCGGCTGCGCTGGAACAAACCGCAGCGAGTATGGAAGAAATTACCGCAACGGTGAAACACAATGCCAACAACGCCCACCAGGCCACGACGCTGACAGAGAATGCCACAAAAATTGCTCAGCGTGGCGAATCGCTGGTCAGTCAGGTGGTTCAGACGATGTCGCAGATTGATGAGAGTGCGAAGAAAATTGGCGATATTACCACCATGATTAACAGTATCGCTTTCCAGACCAACATTCTGGCGTTGAACGCCGCGGTAGAAGCGGCACGAGCGGGTGAGCAGGGAAGAGGATTCGCCGTTGTGGCATCGGAAGTTCGCAGCTTGGCACAGCGCAGCGCCAGCGCAGTGAAAGAGATTGCCGCACTGATTGAGGAATCCAGCCAGCGCGTTGAAAGCGGCGTTAAACTAGTGAACGATGCCGGTAAAACCATGCAGGATATGACACACGCCGTCAGCTCGGTGCAAAGTATCATCGGTGAGATTGTTACGGCATCGGATGAGCAGGCGAAGGGCATTAGCCAAGTCACGATTGCCGTCAATGAAATGGATGGTGTGACGCAGCAAAACTCCGCGCTTGTACAGCAGATGTCGGCTGCAGCCAGTTCGCTGGAAGATCAGTCTATGTCGTTAGCGCAGGCGATAGAGCATTTTCGTTTGGAACAGCACCACGTGTCACCTCGTGCGTTGTTAAAGTAAAAAAGTGACGCTGTCACCCGGCTACCTAACGGTTGCTGGGTGACATATTCAATCCTCTCGTGATTTTTGTTCCACATCCCACCTGAATTTTCTTCAACATCGAATATGGCATTCGTCACTTTGTGAAAGTTGTATCTAACCTTTAATTAAGGCAGATTAAATCATCCTGATATTGTTAAGAAAAAATAATCATGCACTTGAATTACCCTTGCCTGAGAGCGTTCATGGAGATTGTCCGTAGCGGCAGTTTTGAAATTGCGGCTCGCAAACTCCACGTCACGCCGTCTGCCATCAGCCAGCGTATCAAGCAGTTAGAAGATCAGCTTGGTCAGGTACTGATCGTAAGGGGAAATCCGTGTCGAGCAACACTGACGGGGCAAGCGTTACTTCGACACGCAGAACAGATAGATATGTTGGAGAATGAGCTTTTCAGCACGCTTGAAATGCCGACCAGACAGAGTCTTTCAGTGGCGGTGAATGCGGATTCAATAGACGGGTGGTTTCTGGATGCGATGGACGATGCTTGCCACCAATCCAGTATTTTGCTCGATATCCTCGTCGAGGATCAGGAACATTCAGCAACCTTGCTGCGTGAAGGTAGGGTCATGGCAGCGGTCAGCGCCAGCCCGGAACCGATTCAAGGCTGTGGCGTAGAATATTTAGGAACGATGCGTTACCGCGCGTATTGCTCACAGATTTTTCACGAGACATACTTTGCGGATGGCATCCATGCGGACAGTTTGCAAAAAGCGCCGCTCCTGATATTTAACAATAAAGACAGATTACAGTCCTTATTTATAGCATCACTGGTTCCAGAGGCGATTGAACCGCCGCAGCAATTTGTTCCTTCAACAGCGGCTTTTGTCGGTGCTATTCTCAGAGGGCTAGGGTGGGGGATGATCCCAGAAAATATGGCATCATCGCATACGGGAAAAGGCGAGTTAGTACCGTTTCAAGCCGGAAATCCTATCGATATTCGTCTGTATTGGCACCGTTGGAATATCCGTTCTGCATCGTTGGAAGCGTTAAGCCAGAGCGTGCGAATTGCGGCCGCTCGGCATCTTTTTCGGTAATGGTGTCAAGCCAAGGACACAAGCGCCCGCGACGTAAACGTTAGCGGCGGCCCCGTAGGTTTGTACTAGCTGACCATTCATAAGTCGCTGAGGAATCAGGTTTAAACTTATTTTTCTTTTTCTCGGCCTTTGCCTGTTTTGCTACGATTTCACGTTCTTTCATGAGCTTATCGATGTAATCGTCTTTAATATGATTACTCTCAGAGTTTGTCAGCGGGCGGTCCTGTTTTTTTCGCGCCTGATCGAGTAACGTCTTAAGCTGACGTTGTTCACTTTCAGTCATGTCTTTCTGAGTCAGTCTTGGCATGGGAATGTACCTAATAAGCGGGCTGGAAAATACATTGTAGAGGAAAACGCTCTGAGGCTCAGATAAATCGTAAAGCGAACCTTCCTGATTTCTTGATAATTGGCACACAACTTACTTATTCAGGCACGATAGAAAAACACATAGCGGAGAGAAACCATGTCACCAGAATTGGCCGTAGCGGCACAGTTTAAGGCCTATAACGAACATGACATAGATGCATTCGTGTCATGTTTTGCACCTGATTTCAAAGCGTATCGTATGCCAGCAGAAACGCCGTCGATGGTAGGAAAAGAGGCGCTGAGAGAGTTTTACGTGAATAACCGATTCAACAACCCAAAACTGAGAGCGGAATTGGTATCTCGTACCGTGTTAGGCAATAAGGTATTTGACCATGAATTGATACATGGGCTTGCGGCAGAACCTATAGAAAGTGTTGCCGTCTTTGAGGTAGATAACGGGCTTATTAATATAGCTTGGTTTTTCTTTCGTTAGGTAGATGGTGTTTTACGAATGCGGGGATTTGCTTAACGGAACGGCCAGTTCCCGCCTGTTTATCCTTAGGTTCGCATAATGTTGTCGACGTTATGTAAAAAAATGCCCTGCGAACATAAATCCCCCGCAGGGCATTCTTTTGCATAACGTGCATTATGCGAAACTCGTCTTACCCCATTATCCAAAAGATCAAAAATTATGGTCAATTTTTTTCGGGGACGTTCTGCGGTCGAAAATATGTTTTGCTTATTTTTCGTGCGAGGTTGATGTGGGTAATTCAAATTTAAAAAATCTTTTGGTGGCGTGTGATGTTTGCATTTCTGGGGGATTTTTAGAGTTCAGGGATTTGGATTTTTATCCTGCGAGTGGGTTACACGTATTGGTCATTAAAAAAATTCATTTTGGTTGCGCAGGAAATTATTCTATTTTGGTTCCTGCCGCCGATTGGGATTATGTTCAGAATTTAGGGTTGAGAGTTGGAGAGGGAATTTCGGTTCCAGTTAAATTTGATTTTGGTTTCGATATCGCGCACCCCCTGATTTGGTTGTCTGATGGGCGAGAAATAACAAAAAAATAGTTCTTATTCATATGGTATATGAATAAGGATGAAAAAATATTTTCATTATTTCTATTTTTATACCACGTTTTGTCGTCTTTTCTGTCTATTCTCCCCGCTACAGCACATCTATTTCATGTTCTCACACCATTTGCAGATCAAAATAACATCAAATGCAAACCTAAATTATTGAAAATAATAAATTAATAAAAATCAAATTCTGGGGTAAACTTTATTTCTGGAATTGATTTTGTTTTTTTGATCAAATTGCCTCATTCAATTATCAGGGGGCTTTTATGATTACCCAGCGACTCGCGATTGCGGATAAAAATTTTTCCCATTTGAAAAAATTGGGGAAATTTTATTCATGCTCTCGCGAGGGGTGTTCTAGAATTGCCTCCGAACTGGCTGATGAATTTTCGGCGATAATTGGCGATTCCGATATTGAAAAATCTATCAACGCGAGTTTCAAAAACATTTTCACAAAAAATTATTATTCCGCTGATTTTGATGAGTTGGATATTTTGGTTTTTGATGAAAAATTAAATTTTAGTTTGTCTGCACTGCGTCGTGAGACAGATTTTCTAAATCCGAAAAAAATTCATATTCCTCAGTCTCGCGATTTTTTTGAGAATTCTGTTTTTATGCGAGTTGCTCGTGCGGTCAGCGGATATGGCCTCGACATGCCTAAAATGCGGGAGGTTTTTGATTTTCTATTAATTCCGTTCGCTGATTGGCCGTGCGAGCTGCAAAACATTTTTTACGGTGCGCTCGCTCGGGTCACCGAGCCGACATTTTGGGTAAAAATCCTGTGGCGCATCCGCTGCCATTGGGTGGGTTGCAGGGATACGGCGCGTAATCGTGTTCATAAAAAAATTTCCCCATATGTTTCCGTCCGAGCGCTGCGAGAATTTGCCTCTGCCCAGCAGAGAATGAACAATTTTTTAGAAAATAACGAATTAGAGTCGTCTGATGGTGACCGGATTTCGCTCCGAACTGCCTACGAGTCCGGCAATTCCTGCCCAAAAAACCGTCGAACCGAATTGATGACGCGCCTGCGTCACACGGGGGAATATTTTACCTCCGAGGGTTACGATGGGTATTTTTTAACCATTACGCTGCCGTCCCGCTATCACCCAAATCACGTCGATGGCCGTGAAAATCGGCGGTGTACGGTAATCAATCCTCGCGTAGGTCAGGAGGAGCTGTCACGAATCTGGCGAAACATTCATCGGAAATTCGCCCGCGATGGAATTTTTTCTGCGGGGTTCAGAATGACCGAGCCGAATCACGACGGGACTCCGCATTGGCACTGTGTGATCTGGTTCCGGCCGGAACAGGCTGAAACCGCACTAAAAATTTTCCATGATCGCTACTGCGCTCAGGATTGGGGAGCAATTGCCCATAATCCCCAAATTCGTTTTCAGGCGACGCCCATCGACCCCGAGCGTGGCGCGGCCGCCTATTGTGCGGCGTATGTGAGCAAAAATATCGATGGATTCGGGTTAGATGGAGATCTAGAGGCTGGTCTATCCGCCGCTGACGGCGCAACCCGTGCGACGGCGTGGGCTCGGTTGTACGGGATTCGCCAGTTCCAGTCGTTCGGGTGCGTTGGTGCTACGGCGTGGCGTGAGTTCCGTCGCCTGCGTAAATCTCCTGATTGCGATCCTGTTTTGAGAGATTTCTGGCAGGCCGCTGATTCAGGGGATTTCGGGGCGTTTATCCGCCTGTCTCGGCAACATGGCGGTGTCAGTCTATACCGTGCCGATGCTGATTTCGCTGGTCACGAGCTGCGCAATCAGTGGGGCGAAAAAACGACCAGAATCAGAGGTGTTTGCCTCTCTGTATCTCCTATGACGCGCCTACAGACTAGATCTCGTGACTGGACGATAGTGCCTAAGACAGAGTCCGAGTCTGAATCGGTTTCTGTCACCGTTCGCCCTGAGGCTGTTAGGGCGTGCGGCACGCTCGCCCCTTGGACCAGTGGGAATAACTGCCCGCACACTGATTCTGCGGTTCAGGCCGATTCTGATTTTTTTATCCATCACACCCACAACAACAACGGCGAGGCTCCGGATGGAATCACCCGACTGCGGATTTGATGATTTTTTAGACGGCGAGTGCGGGATTTTTGTTAACGGCTATTCGGATGGGAATTTTGACGTCCGTGTGACCACCGTAGACGGCGAGTTTTTTTTGTGCATACCGCAGGATTCGCTACTGGTTTTTATGAGGGATTTTTTCAGTGCAGATACCAACGCAATCGGTCTTTTTCGATTTTGATTTCTGGGTAGATGGTTCCTACCTAGGCTGTCGACCAGTGGCGGATGGGTTGGTGGAAATCGGGGTCGGCTCCGATAACGGGCTGGAGTTGTCAATTTTTTGCCCCGCGTCGTTATTCCAGAGTTTCCCGCTGGAATTACAGCAGGATCAGATGGCCCGATTCCCGATTTTTTTATGGCCAGCATCAGGGGAAAACGTTGTCTGGTTGCGTTCAATAGATGTACAAATTTTATAGAGGATGAATTTATGTCATTGTTACTAAAAGGAAAGTTTCTTGGTGCACGTAATCGGGAATTCACCAACACGCAGGGGTCATACAGTTTTTATGAGCTCGGCGTAGAAAATCTCCGCCCCGATGGTTGGGGCGGACAGCAGAGTGTTCAGACGGCGGTCAGAATCCCGAAAAAGTTTATCGATGCAGGGGTTTTGGAAAAATTTCAGCGACTTGTTGGTAAAAATGTGCTCGTGCCGGTTTGGGTGGATGCGTACAGCGGTAAAAATGGCGCTCAGGTGCAAATCACGCTCGAATCAGATTTGATCGACGTGCTGCCAGACCAGAAATAAAAAAAACTGTTTTAGGGAGATGACAGATGATCGACACGATTTTTTATTCCGTAATTACCGGTGTGGCCGTCTACAAAATCTACAGTTTTTTTAAATTTTTTTTCATCGCCGTCCATGCCCATTACTGGGGTGATTAATGACTGAATTATGGGCGGAAAATGCGCAATTTTTTTCATTTGCGTTCAGTAGTGTTCTGGGTCTATGGCTAGTATCCCATTGTTGTGGGGTACTGCTGCGACTGGTGCGGTTCGGCTAGAAATGGCCAAAAAATAATATTTATCAATCAATTAATCTGGAGACATAAACTATGAAACTGAAACACATTTTTTTATCTGTAGCGGCTGCTTCTGCGGCAATTCTCGCACCGACTGTCGTTCTGGCCGCTGAGGGCGCGTCGGCGGCGTTGGATTTTTCCGGCATCACCGAGGGCTTCTCTGTAACCGCTGTGGTTACTGCGGTGATGGCGATTGCCGCCGGATTGATGGGGCTCTATCTAGCCATTAAAGGGGTCAAAACCATTATGACTCTCGTTCGCGGCGGGTGATTTTATCGCTGGGAGGAGGAAACTCCTCCCATTTACCCGTCCGAGTTCTGCTACCCGTCTGAAACTTGCGAGCGGCGTCGCGTCGTGGGCATTAATCGGCGATTCCCTGCTAAAAATCGGTGACGAAATTTTCGGCAGTGACCCCAATGCGGGGATTTCGTCAGCACCAACACTCGCCGCTATCGACAATGGTCGAAAATTTTTTAGCGGGGCTGGTAAGGGCGGCGCGTCGCCGTATTTTTCTGGCGACGAGCACGATGGTCTGGTGGCTGCGGTTTACAAATATCGCGCCGACAACGGGTTTTTGTACTGCCCGAGTGGGGCAAAATGCGTGTATAGCCCAGATTTTTCGGTTATAGCGACGCGCGTTTCTGGCGGTCTCACCGACTACACGGTTAGATATAGTTTTTCCTACCCGCAGTCGTCCGGTACGTTAAAAACTGATTTTGTTTCAGAGGTAATTAGCGTTCAGCAAAACAAAAATTATTCGCCCGAGATAGTTCCGACAGCACCAGATATCACGCCCGAACAGCAGGAGCAGTTGCAAAAAACTGCGCTGAACGCCCAGCAGTTGGCCGACACATTGAACGCATTGTTGCTGGATGCCGCTAGTCAATCCGATTATCAGGGTATACCAATCAGCAGCGCGAACCCGCTGGTTTCGGCGCGGGATGTTTTAGACGCGGCCGCTGCAATCGGTCGCTCCAACCCAGCACAGGCTGAATGGACCTCGCCGTGGCAGGATCTGCAACCAGAAATTCAGCCACAACCGGAGCCAAATCCTCAACCCCAGCCAGAGCCGGAAACGCCTCCAATTCCTCCTGAGCTGGAATCACCTCCAGACGGGAAAACAGTTTTAGCCCCGCTAACAGGCATGTTTTCTGAATGGGACAGTTTTTCGATTGGATCGCGTTCAGCCCAATGCCCAACGGCAGAATTCACTATCTGGGATGAAAATTTTGTTGTGGACTCCCACTGCGGCCTGATTGAGGAAAGTCGGGATTTAATCAGGATCTTTTGCCTGATTTGCTGGGGATTCGGGGCATTCCGGCGCGTGATGTCCGCCTAATAATAGAGGAGCGAACAAATGTTAGCTGCATTGTATGCGGGGCTAGGTTTTTTACTACGCTCTGTGGTTGTGAAATTTGGAATTATGTTCGGTCTGTTTTTTGTTGTGCAAGAATTTGTCCCAGTCCTCCTGTCACTGATAAATGTGTCTCCATTGCCACTGGTTGAATTATTCAACCAACTGCCTGATTCAGTGTGGTTTTTTCTGAATCTTTTTCAGGTTCCAACCGGAATATCGTTGATGGTTTCTGCAATCGTCACAAGGTTTATCATCCGTCGAATTCCAATAATAGGTTGATAATTATGGCAATTTCAGCGTATATCGGTGTGCCTGGTAGCGGAAAAAGTTTTGAGGTCGTTAGGTCGGTGATAATCCCCGCAGTGGCGCAGGGACGACGAGTTGTTTCCAACGTTTATGGCCTCGACCCTGAAAAAATATATGAGTTTATTCAGAAAAATAATAAAACCGGAAATATGGGCGAGGTTATTTGCGTCACTAATGAGATGGTGCAGGATGAATTATTTTTTCCATATAAAAACGCTGTAACCGATGGAAAAGACACATTTTGTCTGGCGGGAGACCTAATTTGCGTTGATGAGGCATGGCGGATTTGGGGTTCTGACGCCAGCGTCCCTAAAAATCACCGTTCGTTCATCGCCGAGCACAGGCATTTTTCGCACCCCGAAACGGGCGTAACCTGTGACCTAGTGGTTATAAATCAATCGATTAGCAACCTTCCCAGATTTATCCGTGACCGAACTGAAACAACCTACCGAATGACCAAATTAAAAAGTCTTGGTCTGAGTTCCATGTATCGGGTTGAAATTTTTGGGGGCGCAAAACTCACTAAAAATGAACGCGTTTCAGTCAAAAATTACCGTTACGACAAAAGAATTTTTCCGCTGTATCAGTCATATGATGGGCATGGTTCGGAACAAATTGTTGATAAACGGCAATCCATTTTTTCAAACACAACTCTGTTGATCGTTATCGCGATATTAGTTGTTACGGTGTCACTAGGAGGCTGGTATCTATGGGTATTTTTTCATCCAGAGAATAAAAAAGCGCCCGTTCACCAAAACCAGCCTGCGGGAACAGCCAGCCAATCACAGCAAAATTCCGTCGTTCCTGCACCTGCATCGATTGCAGCCCCGAAAATTTCAAATCAGTGGCGTGTTAGTGGGCTAATTCAGGATAAAAATGCTCGGTTCGTCATCCTGTCTGGCGCTGATGGCCGTCAGCGAGTTGAGCCAGCTGCGGGGTTTATTACTAACGGGTCAATCATTTCAGGGGTTTTGGATGGCGAGATGGTAACTACATGGTCAGGGAGTGCTAAATGAGAAAAATCGTTTTTTCGACGCTGTTGGTGTTGTCATCCTCATGTTTCGCGGCTGGTTCTGGTGTTGATTTTGAGCTAAAAAGCGTTTCTGTGCCTGATGCGTTGTCTGTTTTCTATACGCAAATCCTAAAAAAACCGTTTCGGCTCTCACCGGATGTTGTCGCCATGCCTGAAAAAATCTCGTTCAGGCTAATGCCCGAACAGGATGCCAGACAATTTTTAATCGATTATATGGCTGATATCGGCATATCAGTAAAAACCAAAAACGGGGCGGATTTTTTCTATAAACCGATTCAGGTTGAGAAAAAAACACCTCAGTTTTCGTACACTTACCAACCGCGTTTCCGTTCGGTCGAGTATCTGGCCGCACAACTAGCGCCGATGGCGGGCGAGGGTGGGAAATTCAATTCGTCATCTACTGATAAAAACTCACCAGATTCGTTTGTATTTTACGGCACTCGGGCTGAAATTAGGCGTATTACCGAGGCGCTGCCTTTGGTCGATGTGCGGGCGGATGAGGTTGTTGTTTCTGGATATGTTTATGAGATCCAGAGTAATTCCCGTGACGGCTCGGGATTGCAATTGGCGGCTAACCTACTCAATTCAAAATTGAGTTTCCAGATTGGCGGATCTGATTCCCGCGGATATGAAAATTTTCTGAAAATCAGTTCTGGGTCGATGAATGCGTTGGTAGAATTATTCAAAACCGACTCGCGTTTTACAACCATCTCCGCGCCAACTCTCAGGGTTCGTTCAGGCGCTAATGCAGTTTTTTCGGTAGGCAACTCCACGCCCACTCTGGGGAATACCAGTTTTCAGGGTCAAACGGCAGTCCAATCAGTAGTTTATCGGGATGCGGGAATAATTTTTGATGTGGCACCCGCAGTTAGACTTGATGTCATCGACCTGAGAATTCGGCAGGAGTTGAGTAATTTTACAGCGACGAGTAACGGCGTGAACGGTTCACCTACACTGATAAAACGGGAAATATCTACCGATATTTCTCTGACCGACGGCGATATAATTCTGCTGGGTGGTCTGGCGGATGATAAAAAAACCAACACAGAAACCGGCTTTTCGTGGCTGCCATCATTTACCAGTCGGGGTTCCAGTGCAGATAAAACCGACGTTGTCGTCGTTCTGCAGGTCAGAAAAATTCGTTAACGCTCACCGCAGCGCCCAGCGAGGAGGGCGTTAACGGGTTTTTCCCCGCTGTAGCACATCGTTGAATTTGGCGTATTTTTGTACTGATACTCATCTAATTTAATTTTAATGCATTGAATTTAAATGATTTTATTTTCCTATTATGCACAGCATCAGGGGATTTTATTGTATGTGCTGTAGCGGGAGGTTTCATGTCTGTAAATTCTATGAGCAGGCTAGAACAATATCGCGTTCGCCAGGCTGAACGCATTGCAACTATGGTTCGAGCTATAGATGAGGGAAAAACCAACGTTGTGCCATCGCACACGCCGTCACTGAAAATTATTCGATGTGTTGTAGCGGGAGGTTTTTTTATCGGAACGCCGTACAGTTCAAAAACTCGTTTTTGGGCTGTACGGGGTTGGCCGCAGGCTACAATCCAGATGATTCTCCCTCGCTGAATTGATATTCAACCAATTGATATATAGGTGGTTTGTATGAGTATTTCAGGGCGAAATCCCATAATTCACGATGTTGCCAACCTGAAAAAAATGACGCCGGTTCAGCGAAAAGCCTACGAAATGGCACGGCTGAAAAAATCATTTGAGGTTGCAGCTGATAACGGTTTGCTGCGAGTCTCAGCGGTATCAGAACGAGCCGTGGAACTATTCGAGGGTGACGCTGGTCTGGCTGAGCGCTGGCTATCGGAGCCGAATCGCGCACTGGAATGGAAATCACCGGCTGAAATGCTGTCCAGCCAGTCGGGAATTGACGAGGTTCTCCGACTGATAGCGCAGTTACAGCATGGCGTGTATCGATAAAACAGTTTTGAGCAATTAGGCAAAATTGCCTGATTGGAAAAAGTGTTTTTGCTGAATGTGGGAATTTGCTCAACGGAACGGCCAGTTCCCGCGTGTTTATCCATTGGTTCGCATAATGTATATTATGTTAAATTTAGTCCGCTATCCCTTTAGTTCATAACCACCTGCAGATCACGATCAATCATACACTTACCCTACACTTCATCTTCTGCTTGCTGCACGTTATGTTTGCCGGTTATTTTCTTTATACGCATACTGTTTATGAGGATAAGTGCCGCATGTTCATACTCACACAGTTCAATATCAACCAACGGCAGCGCCTATGGGTACTGATGGATACTCATACATGCCTGCCGCTTTTGTATCCGCTACAATATCTTGTAGACCACCTGGCTTTGCGTACAGCAGCTACACAATCCGCTTCACTTCAAGCGATCAAGTTTTTCTATGAATTCTGGTACCAGAAACATGGCGTGACGTTTTGCTTCAGTTTCAATTCCTCGGACCACAATCCATTGATCGCCATTGAAGAACTGACAGCCTTTTTTCATTATCTGGAAAATGGGCATTCATGTGCACCAATTTTAACTATCGGCTCTATACAGAACACGTCTTCACGCCGCACAAACGTTGGGTATGTACATGCGGTTATTCGCTTTATGAGATATTTGATTAATGCGTATATCACGCCAAGATATGTTGATGGCTCGCCTAAAGAACTCACACGGCTTGCCACACAGTTAACTAGTCGGTTATCGATATATAAAGCAGAATTCCGCACTCTTGCTCATTCTCGTCAGATGAACAACAAAATTACCCATCAGCGCTTTCGAAGTCTGACGGCTGATATGATCATGGCTTTTTACCAAATCATTACACCCGATTCGACTTCAAAGAAAAACCCACTTAATCCCTTCCCTGCTGGTGAAATCCAATTACGTAATTTTCTGATTTGCAGATTACTTTTAAATTATGGGTTGCGTGTCAGTGAATTACTGCTTTTGGAGTGTCATTCGATTAAACCCAATCTCCGAGGGGATCAGTTCAGCCTAATTGTGACAACTGTGGATGAAGACATACCAGATCCACGAAAAAGATTGCCTTCATTAAAGAATATCTATGCAAACCGGGTACTGGCGTTAGATAAACTGGACTACCACTTTCTAGGTCTTTATATCCGTAAAATTCGCCATCGATCCTCGCATAGTTTCCTGTTCACTTCGACTCAGAGACAACATCCGCCGCTGTCATACCACACTGTTTATGACATCTTTTCCAAGATAGATGATATATTTAGTGTACAGCATCCTGAATATAAATCAGATAAATTTTTTGATGCCATTGAAAGCATCTCGCCTCATATAACACGACATACATGGGCCTATTTGACACTTCAACGCATTTATGGTGAAAAACTTAAAAAAATTAATGTCAACTCATGTTTGGCGGCCATAGATTTTTCTAACGCTGGATTGATGAGTGAGGCTAAGGATGAATTACGACTGCTTGGCGGCTGGAGTCACAATAGCCACATGCCTAATATTTATGCCAAAAGATTTCTATCGCAGCAGGCTAATACGGCCAATCTTCATCGAATCACGATGGATAACGAGGCTCTGAGAGCAACCCTTTCAAATGTATGCGACGAATGGAGTGCATATGAGTCGAATCAATAAACAGCCAAATGAGTCGAGTAGTACCATTTACGCACCTGTATTTGTTGAACGTATTTTCAATGTTAATATACCAACTAGTATTTATCTCAAGTCGGCAGATTTTTTCGATGATAAATATATCAACTCAACAAGTGATAGTTGGGTGTTCGATTATTCAGGTAGCCGCTGCTATGCCCACTATCGTCAGGATAAAATCAGCAACCAATTAATAAAATATATTTGCTTCCGTTATGCGTCAGCCAAGTGTCCAGCCCAGATTCCTGGAGTACTCCATGCATGGTCTTTGGCAACGGATCATTGCATAACCAAATCTTCTTTCACGTTTACAGTGTTGAAAGATTACCTTGAAACACAGGAAATAGAACCACGATATTTTTACTATATCATTTTCGGCCTAAAAATCCTCTGCGCTGAAGCATTCCCCGGCTTCACCCTCGACGATTACGAAGAGCTCGAATTCATTCCACGCCCACATTCCAATGACTGGGGCATTTATCAGGAAGTTGACAATGTCCTCGATCCACTCGAAAAAAACATGATCAGCGCAGGACTGTTTGAAATGGCTACAGCGCTTCGGCAAGGTAAAAACTATAGCCTGAGCACTTTGCGAGATGCTGCTATTCTGGGACTGACTTATGTCACTGGTGCACGGCCAGTGCAACTGGCCAAGCTGGCGGCGAAAGATTTACGCATTGATACCCGAAATCAAGAGACAGGGTTGGTTCGATACAGCGTACTTTTGCCGTACGCCAAACAACGAAACGTGACAACTGAACGTCTATTTTTGGCAATACCACCAGAAATCGGTGCGTTAATCATGCTCTATATTGAACGCGCTCAACTTAAACCAGATGGCAAGTTATTCGAATTTAGTCATTCTGCACCGTTTTATATGTCCAGAGCGATTAATCAAGCAATCATCGGTTTCAGTCCGCCAGATTATCAGGCTGCTGTTGCACGCGGCGAGGCCGCAATTCCAATAATAACGCCCACTGATTTACGTCATAACGTGGGCCACTCTCTAGCTATGCAAGGAGCAAGTGCAGAGGAAATCGCCCATATACTTGGGCATTCCTCATTGGTGGCCGCAAAGCATTATGTTTTGGCGACACCAGCGCTGGCATTGATAAGAGCCAAAGCACTCGGTGTTAATCCTGTCTGGCAAAATATGGTCGCCATGATGATGACAGGAAAACTGACATCTGCTAAAGATGTGGCAAGGTTACCGAGTGACTGGAGTGGTTGGCGACCACTTGCATTATGATATAGGCGGCTGTTCCAGAACCGATGGTAAGTGCCCTTTCTGTGAAGTGCGGTGCTGCTACGGCTGCTTGTATTACCGTCCTTTTACTGACGGCGACCATCAGGCCGTTCTGGACAGTGTAATCAAGGAAGTCGATGAATTAATAACCATTTCAGATAGTGTTGGTAACGCGCGTAATCCTCTCATTTCCATTCATGAAACTACTCAATTTGAAATCCAGGCTGTTATTGCCCGCTGCCATTTTCATAAGAAAAAGAGATAAATGATGAAAAAGCATTTTGAGCAATTTCAAACATTCATTACCGAACAAAAAAACTGGTTTGAACAACATCTGGCGACTGGCTTCGCTCAGACATGGGATGACCCTGCTTGGGCATGTGGCATCAAGGGCAGCGGTTGGTTGCGTGGCAATGGTAAAACCTCGTTGCGGTTTAATAAAATAGGCCGTGTCAAAGGAATTGAAGGGGATCTTATAATAAATGATGATTATAGTCAGTTTATGAAATCCATGCTGGTACTTGTATATCAGGGGCGGAACAGAAGTATATCTCCGGCTGTCGCCATGGCAACAATGATGATTTTGAAACGCTGGTACCATTCGTTGGTAGAAATTACGGGACAAACCCACCCAGTCTATCTAACCACAGATGTTATTTGTCGTGCAATGGATGTCCTCAGTGCTTCGTCATCACCTGGCGATCCTAATACCTCCAATTATAAAGGTCGTTGCGTCAGTCTTCAGAAGCTGATTAATCATCAGGCATTTACCTTCGTTACTTTGCAATATGTTTCTGATAGCCAATATACCAACAAATCGAACTTGACCCGTAAGGCCAAGGAAACAATTGCTTTAAAACGCCAGGATAAACTGGATGATACAACCACTGATGGTGAGGATTCGTTGATTACTATTCGTGGTTTCTTGAACATTGTCGCTTTAATTCATCGTGTTGAAAGTGATGCTGAAAAGATCGCACTAAATTGTTTACTACTGCTTGTAATCACTGGTTTTCGTTCTGTTGAAGCCTTCAACCTCAGACAAGATGCATTGGTTAAACGTCAGGTAGATGATCCGGCCGCACGTAAACGACTTAAGGGCAGAGGACTACCTGATTACTTCCTCGGCATACGCTATGTCGGTGTTAAAGGTGCAGGAGAACGCACGCACTGGGTAGAGCCGTTAGCTGTACCGCTTACTGAAAATATATTCAGCGCGGTTAAAAAACTGACCGCACCTATGCGTAAGCGACTGAACTATTTGAGGGACAAATCATTTAGTAATTATCTACCATCAGATATCTGTGCTCTGCCAGGCGAATTAGTCGAGTTGGATGATGTGGTTGAACATATTGTCCAAACTACATCAAATCTACGTGGCCGCGCTGGACGGCGAGATAAGACTATCAGGGCTTTAGTGAAACGAGGAATTCAGCCTGAAAAGGCATTATCAGGGCCTAAAAACACCAAATGCATTTATTATTCTAAAGCAGACCTTGACCGATACTTAAAACATGAATTCGGCTCTGGCGATATGCGATCCCCCTGCACTCACGCCTGGATGGAAAGCGGAAAACAGTACACGATAAATTATGAGGATTTACTGTTCATTCATGAAAAAGGTTCATTAGCATTACGACGCACACTGGCAGTGATGGCTGTCCCTTTACCGATTGATAACCGGATAATGAATAAATTTCTGGGCAATATTGATGCTGATGGGTCGATATTCAGTAAATACAAATTGCTGGAAGATGATGGTAACCCAACTCAGATGCGCACCCATATACCAAGGCATAATATCAATACCTTTCTTGCTATAGCGGAAGTATCAGACCATCTACAGGCCATGTTGATGGGGCGTATGGAT
This sequence comes from Pectobacterium quasiaquaticum, assembly GCF_014946775.2. Classification (NCBI taxonomy): domain Bacteria; kingdom Pseudomonadati; phylum Pseudomonadota; class Gammaproteobacteria; order Enterobacterales; family Pectobacteriaceae; genus Pectobacterium; species Pectobacterium quasiaquaticum. Next base: position 2,206,030 of record NZ_CP065177.1, read on the forward strand.
ATTACGCAAAACCGTCATTACCAACATTTGGCACTTTCTGCACGCAGAAAAGCGGCTTCGCTGATTCGTTTACCATCAACATCAGCGGTGTTAGCCCCCGAAGCTAACTTCCCTTCAGTTTTGACGCCACTGGGCATCGTTAAGCAAACCGGACACATGCTAATCACAGAGAATATGGCGCTTGATAACAACATTAAAGCCAATCTACACACCTTTGATCATCGCAACGATGTGGCTGGGTTTATCGAGGCGTCATTTGCCGGTGGTTTATTTGAGGATATTGCCGCAGCTTTTGAAGAAATCAGTAACAATGAAGGCCCAGAACAAGCAACCGAGATGGTGGAAAGACATGCTGTATTACATCCACTGAAATTCGGTTCTTGTACGCGTGCAGTTAATCTCTGGGGGTGTCCTTATCGGCTGAAATGCCAGAGTGTGACTTTTTGTGAGCATTTTACCCTTACAGGACGCATTGATGAGTTGCCCAATCTCTTCGCGAAAAAACAGGCGCTACTGCAATCACACTCAAAACTGACTCAGCTTGCTAAAAACCGGACGGATTACCAGTCAAAATTGGCTCAGATCGAACAAAGTTTGCAACATCTGGATGCTATCCACTCACAATGGTTGAGTCGAGTTGAAGCACAACGGTTAGTCTCAACAGAAAATGTGCTGTCAGGAGAGATAAAAGTTGAAGGAGAAATAAAGACATTGGCACAGCTTTTTGCTTTGGAGCACAAAAAACTGAAACAGGGGAATCTCTGATGCGTGGAAAAGAACTGGACACACTGATTGAACATGAACTACAACTGATGATGATTGAAGGCTTTGATAAATCGCCTATTTCTGCCAAAGCTTTGCATACCCGCCTTAAGGAAAAGGGTATTCTCAACGGAGGTTTAAGCACATTGAGCAGCTTGGAGCGAAAGCGGCTTATTGCAGCCTACGTTGATCAGCAGCTTAATCCCCTGAACTTACGTCCTAAAGAAAAACAACAATATGTTAACCGTAAAACCCGCCAGGCGTTATTGGCACGAAATCAGCAATTACAGAATGAAATCGATGAGCTACGCGATCAGCTGGCACAAAATACCACTGCCCTGATTGCAATTGTTAGAGCGGTGAAAATTAATACAACAATTCCGGTGGAAAGCCTGCTCGCTCCGCACGTAATCAAAGAGTTGCATAAATCGTAATGAAACAATTGTATGAAGACTATCACTAATAACATGGTGGTTAGTTGTGATGCACCGAAAGTGAAGTAACTTTTTTGAAAATGCCCTATTTTTTGATATTCATGACTGTTTGGCTCTGATTTTTCAACCTTTCGATCAACTGGATACGTTCTTCTGGCGTCATCTTAGATATGAGCAATGATAACTCTGCTGTTATCTGGTCGTCGCAAAAAAAGTAATTCAGAGGAACTCCCAGTTCACTTGCCATACGGCGCAATGTGTCAATGTCAGGGATATGTCTCCCCTTCTCATAATGATTCATGCGACTGCTGGCTGAGGCTGGATCAAAACCGACAAGTATACCCAACGCTCGTTGCGAGATGCCTGCTTTGATACGGGCTTCTTTGAGTCGTTCTGGTATTGGGTTGGTTGTGGACACGTAATCATCTTGAATAGCCTAGTGTTGCTTAGATTGTCTAAGTATCTTGCATTGCTGTATACTTAGCAATCCTAAGCAACAATTTTACAGAACCACATCGCTATGAATACTCGGGTAGCCAATGCTGAAGCTTATATTTAAGCTGCAATCAAAAAGGTAGACAGAGATAGCTTCACAGTCAATGAAATTGCATCTATTGTTGTTGGTGAATTCTTAGTCAAAAAAAATGTTGGCAATGCCAGAAATTTTGTATATCACCAATTCCAGAAAATGATCAAAAAAGGTTTACTCGTTAGAAAAAAGATGAAAAGCATCAACCAATTTGAATATACATTAACTAAGCAATTCTTTAACATCGTTTCTGAAATGAGGAGATCTTCCTCACTTCTAAAGTTTGAATCAGAAAGCCTAAATAATGAACTAAAAACTAACGGAACCGATGAAATATTAAAAAAAAGTTATGCAATTAAGTTGAATCGACACAGAATTAGATATGAAACGGAACTCGCTCATGTGATTGGTGAGAAAGAGGCTTTTGATGAAATCATCACTGATTTTCCAGAGCATAAGCTGGAGTTTGCGACAATTTCAGATGAACTTAATAAGCAGGTTTTTCGTTTAATGGGCAAAATTAACGCAATTGGTAGAATAAAATCTCAGATTTCTGAAGTTGTATATAAGGGAAGCGCTGCTATACGTTGAGGTCATAGCTTAACTGAGCGATTAGTATACTAATAAGTATAACATTATTTTTTAGTATTAAATTACTATAGGTGTTTTCTATGAAAAATTCGGGGCGAAATTCCACGATGGTTGACATTGTCAGCTTGAAAAAAATGACGCCGATTCAGAGGAAAATACACAAAATGACGCTGCTGAAAACATCATTTGATGACGCATGCAAAAAAAATACATTGCGGTCTTCATTGATATCAGAACGTGCGATAGAATTATTCGAGGGCGATGCTGATCTGGCTAAAAAATGGTTAGCGGAGCCGAATCGGGCATTAGAATGGATATATCCTAATGAAATGTTGTCGCTCCCATCTGGAATAGATGCCGTTCTCAAATTGATAACTCAGTTGCAGCATGGCGTTTATCCATAAACAATTTAGACGTAAATAACGTTGCATATTATCGCTCCACTTTAGCCAGACCATGATGATTGCTGGGATTAGTCGGCTACCAATTCCATTATGATATAGGCGATTGTTCTAGAACTGACTCTGAGCGCCCCTTTTTCGAGGTGCGTTGCTGCTATATATGACTGGTTTTCGTTCTGTTGAAGCATCCAACCTCAGATATGATGCTCTGGTCTAACAATCTTCGCAGCAATCAGGCGATGGCTTCAAAAATACAGAGATTACTAACTCAGAGCTCGAACCGCCGCGGTTGGGCTTCAGGGACAAAATAAATATTGCCACGTGCCCGCGAGCACGCAACATAAAGCTTGTTGCGGGATGACGGTGGCAGTGCCTGAACCCCTGCTTAGTGGTGAGTAAGCTGGAATTTTCTGGCATGGGCTTCCTTCAGGCTATAGCCTCGCAGGGACAATCACCACCTCCCGAGGAGGTGGTTTAAGGCTGAAAACAAAAGGGCAATTAATTGCCCTTTTTAATCAGTCTGCAACGATTTTTAAACCATTGCCGAAATTGCGCCACAGTCATGAGGCTTATCAAAACCAGTGGTGCCTTTGACATATTCAGTAATCAGAGCACCAATAATCTTAACTGCCCCTTTGTTCGTTGTGATGAAGCCCAGTGGCATCGTCACAGGCAATATTTCGGGTTGAGAAATATGATAGATAACAGCAGATAACTCATCCTCAAGATGAAGGATCTCAACATTACCATCTAACAGTCCTTCAACTAGCCCTTTAGCGCACGCGTGGAATTGCCCAAGTTCATGCTTCCACTGTCTGGCAACCCGGACATCAGCTGCATCTTGGACGGGTACGTATAGCACCGGTTTATACAGTCGCTTATCCTTCGTAGCCGACCTGTTAAGAAAATCGCTCATGCTTGAGATAAATCGGACATTCTTTGACCAGTAGGGATCTGATGGTGCTATCCAGACAAACGGGCTACCGCCATAATCGGTTTTGTCTCTGATACGCTGATTGAGCACCGGTGCCAGAGCTTTCTGCAGCTTTTCCCAGTTGTGTTTAGAATAAACCGGTCCTAAAAAAGTCGTCCTGCCTGAGCCTGAGTATTCTTCCATTGCCTGCATATCATTGATAAATAATGGATTTATCTGATTCACTTTAGAGTCAAACAGCTTAAGCGTAAGGTCATCATTGAGGGATATCATGGCCTTAAAAATGCTCATGGTATTGTTATGTCGTGATAACCTGGCTATCTCAACAGCCATTAACTCATGAACACATTCCGAACTGTTTAACTGTTCATAGTCTTCACGCTCGACAGCCTTACCATCGTTATCCATTTTAAATTCGGTTGTTAAACGGAGCGGTATTTGCCGCAGCTTATTAACAGAATTAACGGTATAGATAGACGGTTGTTCTTTTCCGCCCTGAGCTTGCAGGTGGGACAGGTAACCTTTATCCAGGATTTGATTAAACTGGTACTGAAAGTGCTTCTCAACCAGTTTCTCACTTTGAGAAATGTTGTTGTCATCAACCTTTAATGTTAACCCTCCCCTCCAGTGGTCCTGGAAAGTCTGGTTGCTGAAGCAGCTAAATGTGGCTAAATCAAAGGATAAGGTACCGCCACTGTCCTGGATAGTTGAAAGGTGCGGTATCTCGCCAACCTCTGAAAAATAGCCATTTGATTTGTCGGTTAAGGTCAGTCTGCCATCTGAGGAGAGCGTCAATTCGCCACGCTGCACAAGATCGGAAATCGCCTCCTCCGTCTCACGGTGGGTCAGACCGAAATAGGCTGCTATTTGTGCTTTGCTCATCGAGGCTACATGAACAAGCCTCAGCACAAACTCCCGGATGAATGGCAGCCCTTTCTGGGAAACATAGGAAAACTGAATGTTAAACCTCTGTGCAGGCAGCAGGAAGTCAACCTCGTTATAGGTTACTTTGTTATCAGATATCATTTCTTTTTGCCTCCCTGCTGAGCGGAGAGGAACCTGTATCCAGCTTCCTGACCTCGTTCAGCCATATAACTTACAACGGAGCCTAATGGCAGTTCTTTATTGTTTCCCTTCCAGATATCGGCATTACCCACAATCAACAGGCGATCCATTGCGCGTGACATCGCGACATTTATACGGTTTGGCGCGCGTAAGAAACCTGGGCTATGCTGCTTATCCGAACGCGTCAGTGACAGGATGATGATCCGGTTTTCCTTGCCCTGATAACTGTCAACAGTGTCAATTTTAACAATGTCCTTAAATCCCTCGCTCCAGATTTCCTGATTGAATTTCTGACGGAGCAGCCGTTTTTGTTCGGCATACATACATATCACGCCGATAGCGGCTTCATCTTTGTTAACGAGCTTTGAAAGCTGAGCGACAAATTCTTCGTTCTCTGACACCTGTTTAAGGACAGAAATAATCTCGTCAGCTTCACATCGGTTGTAAATGCTTGTTCCGCGATCTTCAAGATGATGTGCCCGGTGGCCCAGATTAGCAGTATCAAGCCAGGTTACGACGCTACGTAACGCTTCAGGTGCGTGCTGATAGACATCCGGAATCGCCCGTTCTCCATTCAGAAGCTTCCTGTCATAGAACGTCTTCGATACGAGATCGCCAATCGGCGGAGCCATGCGATACTGGGTAAGCAGAGCTGCACTCGCTTGCGCACCATAAGCAGAGTTGAAGGCACGGGCAAAGTCACTTCGTAATACCTCGTCAATTTCAGTGCGAGAGTTATTGATACCCAGCTTCCTCGCTAATGCCGCCTTGTGGGCATCTGAGTACAACGGGGGAAGCTGTAGGTGGTCACCCACCAATAGGACGCGTCGGGCCGACTGCATTGCAATGGCCAGTTCACTTGCAATCGAGCGCGCTGCTTCATCAATGATCACCCAGTCGTAGATATTCTCCTGAATGCCAATGTGCCCCTGTCCAATACCAACGCATGTGCCAGCCACTAACTGCCTGGAGCGCGAATAAAACTCGTCCAGGTTCACTCGCTCTCCCGACATAGCATCCTGCATATCACGGGATATTTTAGCTAATGCCTTTACTCGTCTTGCCTCATCAGGTCTGACGCCATAATCCGTACACAGCCTGGAAATCAGAATGTCTTTTGCTGCAGAGACCTTCGCGCCTTTATCCAGGTTAATCCCATATTCCTGACTCAGCCTGGAGCGGATGGAAAAATCGAGTTCGACTGCAATATCTTTCAGTTCACCGATCTCTTTTGAATCCGTTAAATCGTTAACCTGATAGAGCAATTTCTCAAGGTGATCGATTTGCCTGAACAACCTGAGCTCAGCAAGTACAACGCCCGAAATAAATCCCGTCTCCAGACCAATGGCTTCACTCAACGCTTCAACACGATACTTAATTTCAGCATTGAACAGTTCGCGCTTCTCCGTTGTGATTGCGTTTGAATACACATCTTTCAGGCCAGGGGAAACAGCCCCTTCCCGGTTGCTGAACCTGACGACATCCAGCTCTGTACCAAGCCGGGAACAGTGCTTTCTGATACGCTCGGCCGCTGTATTCACAGCCTCGTGTGACTGGCTGACCAGTAAAATACGTTTGGTATTCTGTTTCTCAATCAGGTAGTGGACAAAGGCCGCGATGAACTCGGTTTTACCAGTCCCCGGTGGCCCCTGAAGCAGGGATAGAGGGCCATTATTGACCAGTTTGTTAAACGCCTTTCTTTGCTGCTCATTTAGACTGATCTTGTTTCCGTGCTGGTCTTCACGGTCATATCTGGCAAAATCGGCATCGCTGAGAGTGATACCATAATTTTGAGCCACCTGTTTGCAGGATGGGTCGAACAGGTCAATTAAGTCAGGCAGCACACTTTCTCGATCGAGGAGACGCTCCAGTGCGCGTTTACGCTTCTGATAAGACGCCCGATCCTGCTTTGTACGGAAGAAGACAATATCAGAATCCTTCAGCCTGTAGGCTGCTGAACGCACTTTGACCAGACGGATCTCTTTGAGCTCTGACTTCTTAAGTGACACCTCACCTATAAATCGCTCAACACCTTCCTGATCGACCTGTAAGGCTTCGACTTCATCACCACTTCTGAATGCGCCAAGAGGATCAACGTCTGCAGAGTAAGGGAGAAGTAGCTCTCCATGAGCATCTGCAACCGGGACCACCTCTCCGCTGACTTCAATGTTTGGGTAGGATTCAGTTTCAGTATCCAGAATGGTGCGCCAAAGCTTCACCGTCGGGATTTCCAGCACTTCTTTTAAAGCAGGCTCAAGCGCCTGCTTATCCAGTCTTGCAAAGGCATCTTTTAGCTGAAGCGTAAGCGGATCCTGTTCCTGAACGTCTTCAGACGCGGCAATCAACTCGATTGCCCGCCCAAAAGATTCTTCTTCATTAAGCAAAACTGTCAACGCCGACATATCCTGCGGACTGCCGGGAGTAATCCTGATGCCGGTACCAATTTCGAACTGACTTTCATCAATATCTTGCTTACGAATGGATGTGCGAGCCCATGGCCTGAATCCATGAATCAGCGTTTTCTGCTCTTTGTGGAATACTGCAGTGAAACTGCCACCTATCCCGGTGAAAGTCACTTTTACTTCAGCTTGCACTTTAGGATTTGGCTCAACTTTGACATACAGATGCCCGTTATCAGGCAGGACAGAGATTATCTCATCGGCGTTTCCTGCTGTTATCTCTATCAAGGCTTGTTCTGACGCCAGGTTATTACTGTCTATCGCTTTTTTAAACCGCCCTAAATCCTTAAACCCAAAAACCGGGTCTTCCAGCTCAGCCCGGATGGCATGCGCAATAGTCTGATAAATGTCTGATTCCTGCCCCCATGACAAGCCTAACAACTCGCAGGACATTTTCATCACTGCGTAGTTGTCGCATTCAAAGGAAGTACAATTATCGATGTATTCAGGGCTGTAGCTGTGGTTTTTAGGTTCGTCACCGGACAGTGAAAAATCGGGGATATCGATGAGGAAAAGCGAACGACTCTGTGTCCCAAGCATTACATTGCCAGGATGGATGTCCCCGTGAGAAACACCCAGACCGTGTAAGTGCTCAACGGCGGCGACGAACTTACCAATGAGGTCGATTTTTTCATCATCGAGGACCACCATTTTATCCCAGGTTTCTCCCTGTACCTGATCCGTGACCATATAGAGACTTGATGATTTAGATGCGATACCGAATTCACGAATTTCAGGCAGATACGTTGGTTTAACTAAAGAAAGCTGCTCAACCTGCTTTAAAAACTTCAGAACCTGGAAGTTAATTGACGGATTGTCTCCCTGCCCCCCCACGTTCAGCCAGGCCTTCACGAGCCTTCCACCCGAGATATAGACTTCTTTGTCGGATGTTTCGACCAGAAAGTCATCGTCTTCCCGGTACTGACGAGAGTGATTGATAGCATGCCGGTAAGGGTCAAGCTCAGTATCATCAAATGTTGGGATAGCCTTGCCAGCAGGTTCGGCTTGTTTCAGGGCATCAAAGAATTCTGTCGCGGAAGTAAATTTTGCAGCAACGGCATCCAGTAATACATATGAATACCAGTGCTGGCTGTTTAGCATACTGTCCTGTACTGTCTCCAGACTCTTTGGCGACATGCGCGTACCGCTTAATAAGTGCCAAGCTACAAGGCCCAGGGCATGAACATCCTGCTGAAAAGGCGTAAGCTCGCCCTCATCAAGCATGTCTTTTACCTCGACTGCACCTACGGATAAAAGCTTACGGTAATCGCCGACCGTTCCGGCTGGCCGGTGGTAAGCCGAAATAAAGTTCGAAAGGGCAACTTCTTTTGAAGGTGAAATCCACAGGCTGTGATCGGCGATATCCCTGTGCGCAATTTTCATCTCATGGAGATCACTAAACTTCGCAATGAGCAGTTTCACCACATTCAAGCGGTCCATATCAGAAAAGGCCTTACCATATTTTCCGATAAACTCATTAAACCGGACATGGCCCGGCGGAAGCTCATAGACTTCACTGTACTCGGCCGTGACCTCGTCTTTCTGAAAACTCGTCAGAGACCTGAGGCAATGGTTATACATGTCACGGTTCTGGTGATTGATGTGCTGTAACACTTCGCGCTCACGTGAAACGATCTGAGCTCGTCCTTCCGGGGTATTCGCTTTCGTTCCCGCGATATTCCTAAAATTCCACACTCTGAGTAGCGCTTCGCTGTTCGCTGATATCTCAGATTTTGCCAGATATTCGCGATACACCTTTTTAGGATGTTCGAAAATCATATCCTTAGCCTCGTAGCCATTAACTCTCAGGGCTTTTGGCGCCGTCTGAGGCCCCAGGAACAGATTATCAAAAAGAGGAAAATCCTTGTTAAGAACCTCGGAACCTCGGTGCGGTTTGAAGTAGCTATTGAATGTCCTGCGATCGGCAAACTTCAGAAAATCTTTTAACGAGATCGTATGGTGAAGTTGTTCCTCCGGCAGCGCGCTGAAGTCCGCATTGCCGGTCATCACAACAAAGAAATGAACAATCGGGGTATAGCCTTTGTTCGTAAAACGGTTTGCCAGACGCTTGAGTTTGTTGTCTAGCATGAATTTTTTGCCACGGGTCACGCTTACGGGCGAGCGCCCCATGTTCTTGTCACCCTTATACCAGGTATCTCCGCGCGCGGTTACAGGCTGATGGTTCCAGTCTTTCAGTTCAACAATGATCACGTTGCAGTGTGTGACAATAACTAAATCGAATTCACCCTCTTTTTTTGCCTCAACAAATCGAAAACCCGCATAACCTTTCCAGGGGAACATTCCATTGCCGGTAAAACCATAGCTTTGTAGCTGCTCGCTAATTGAACCGCCACGGACAGGCTTGTCAGGCATAGATACGTTGACTGAAAAAGCAGCCTTTATTTTCTCGATAGCCAACACTTCCTGCTCTTGTAAGCCACCATCCCACATTTCTACTTCCAACGGAGTTCCCCTTAGATTTCAGTCTAAATTTGCTTAAAAAGTCAGGCTATTTATTCTGGTCAATAACGGACGAATCGGACTCAGTGCTCTATATAACTCGTATTTCTCGCTACCTAATGTAAGGAAAGACATAGCTGGTCGAGATGCTACAGAAGGAAATCTTGGATGTGTTTTTGGTCACAAATTTTAGTGTAGTGATAAAAAACGACACCTAATATTTTTACCACTTTATGGTGATATCATGGCGCGGTGACTAGTCCTTGTCCATAATCGTATTCGGTAGTACTACTTAGGAAATTTCTTCTTGCAGTTGCATATAGCTGACTTGTTACATTTTTTGCAGTTGGTGAGACTCTTTGTTGTCTTCGTTCTTCCCACCACAGAGCCGCAACGCCAGCAACATGAGGGCAAGCCATGCTGGTTCCATCCAGAGTCTTAAGAGTATTACCAGGCCAGGCGGATATTATGTCAACACCCGGTGCAGATAAAGAAACATTTACATTGGAAAAACTTGCGATATCATAATCTTCAATAGCCACTTTACAGGCTGCTGCAACTGATATAACACCCTCTGCACAAGCTGGTAATGAAGTCGATATTTTAAATTTAATATCGTCATCTCTCCTGCTTTCATTACCGCTCGCTGCAACAAAAAGTGGGTGATATCCGAAACCAGCATGAGATTGAGATAATTTTATTAACGAATCAAACATCCTTAAATTATCACGATATGATTCTAACGCTGTAGATGTTGCCAGTTCTACAGGCCATCCATTATCGACCTTGTATTTAACCATTCCCGGAAAATCAAATCCTAAGGACATTGAAATAATATCTGACTTACATTCTAATGCCCACAACATGGCCTTAAAGAGAGAATCAGATGCCCCACCCCCATTTTCACCAAGCACTTTGGCGATAAATGCACATTCGATGCCTTGCGCGATACCTATTCTTACGCCATTGACATCGCGACCAAAAATAGTTCCTGCACAATGGGTGCCATGGCCATTAGAATCTCCATTTCCTTCAGCGGTAAAGTCTTTTTCGGTTATTTTCGTGCCAGAAAAAGCTGAATGTGACTTTTCAATCCCTGTATCTAAAATGGCAACCTTGACCCCTTTACCTGTATACTGACTATCATTAGCTTTAATTGCATCTAGTCCCCAGTTTGAGTGAGTGTCTGTTTCTGCTTTATCACTGGAAAATGGTTTAATCAGGGATACTGGCATTTCCGGCGCTATCATTTCAATATCGGGGTCTTTAATAAAATCACTGATGTCTTTTTCATTGAGACTTTCTGTTGAAAGAGAAACATGATCTAACTGTAAGTTATGGGAAGATAAATTTCTACTAGATGTATAAATGTTGTTATTCAGGGATGGTTTTTTCTTTAAAATTAAATAATTGGCCATTGTAATATCAAATCCTTTTCTTCTCTGCAAGATTTCTGTAGTGAGCACCAAGGGCTGTAAGTTTACAACCTTTTGATTCAATTGCTGCATAAAACATATGATCTGCATCCACAGGTATTACCAAGCCATGCCTATTACATTGCTGTAGTTCTCTGAATATAGCTATATTAGCCTCATTAACAGGAAAATGGCGAACTTCTTCTGGCACTGTATTTCTGTCAGGCTCAAAAGATGGGTCTAAAGGGAAAATAAAAGCAGGGTCTGGAAAATATTTGGGTAAGTTTCGTAATACTGTTGGAGGAACCTTAGGTTCAACCTGCCTCAGTGCTATAAAGTTTTGAACATTGGCTTTATATATAGGTCTTTGTTTCCAGGGGCCTAAGGTCTGGTCAACGTGAGAATAAAGGGCTGCAGGTGTAATGTTACCCCTGATATCAGCACAACCGCCTTTTAGGCCATCCAGCAGGATGTCAGTAAATATCCCATGACCGTTTCCTTCTGCCGCTAGGCCGTTTCTATGTGACGCAGTCAGGATAGTAACCCCGGTACCAATGATTGAAACTTTATCATCGTTAATTGCGCTTATCTCCCCCGCATATCCTGAGTGGCAACAATCCAAAATAATAACTGTTGATTTTATCCTAGGATGAGCTTTATTTGCTATTCCGAGAATTTCCTGCAACGACATTCCCCATGCGCCTTTTTTACCATCAACGCTAACAATAAAACCGGAATTTGTCGCTGGATCAATAACGCCATGACCGGCAAAATATAATACAACGATATCAGCATCATCCATGAATAGTTCAGCTATATTTTCATTAAGGAACTCTGATGTTATCTCGAATGAGTCACTGGTAACCCTTTTGACATCAAAGTTAGGGTCTCCATTGCCATTGGTTTCGAATAATGTTGCTAACTCAATGGCATCACTTACACACCCTCTAAGGGGCTGTGTAGGATAATCATCAATCCCTATAATCAAAGCTCGTCTCATTATCTATTACCATTAATTAATAATTTTAGGTTGCTCCATGTCCACCGATAAAGTTTATCACTTAGCGAAGCTGCTGTTGGTTTTTGACAGGTTTTATCTGAATAGCCTGAAAGGAGGAAATAGGGAATATTTTCTTCTTTCGCTATTTTTAGCTCAGCACTCACTCCAGTTGCACTTGCGGTATGTTCACCACAAATCACGCACACGACATCTACTGCTTTAATCCGCGAACGGGCTTTATCCTTCCAGTTATCGTCGATATGTTCTTTGATTGACCAGTCTGCAAGCTCAAATGGACTATCTTCGTTCTTTGATTGACCAACTAACAACGTTTTTAAGGACGAGTCATGGTCGTAATCAAAACTGATAAAAACACGTTTTTTTGACATTTTTAAACCTTCCTTGCTGTATGAGAAAAAGAATCTTATTAGTAACCACGTGATATTTTATGTTTTAAAGAATTATGGAATCTGTCAGCATTCGCCTGAATAACTGAGAATGATTTAGCAAAGGTATCACCTGAAGAACGAGATTCTCTACTAACGGTGGCAGACTCTAGTAAAGAATTTCTACGATCATTTTTATACTCATCGATGAAATAATCCATATGAGACATAGAGTTCATTTGAGGCCATTTTGAAAGATATTCTGGAGGATTACTAAGGCCAGTATTGTATGATGCGATTCGTCTTCCAAGAATAGTAGCCTCACCAATTTCAAATGGAACCCACCATGAGAACGTTGTTTGCGAGGACAAAACTGCAATCAGGTGCGTTGACGATGATATATTCTTAGTTATCACTGAAGTAATATCATCAGTAGATTGCGACTCCGAATCTAAAAGATCAATATAGGTATCAATCCCTGCAACTTTCAAGCGCGAATGAATACTTAATGCTATATTAAGATCGTTGCGTCTATAACTGATAAAAACAGACATACCATCTCCATGCAGGCGAAAATAATAAATTCAAGAAAATCATAACATGAGAATAATCTTGATTGCAATGCGAAGGACTTGTGATTTTATAAAGAAAATCAATAAACTACCACTTATCATGCAAAGTCATTAAATGCTATAATGAAGTCATCATTTTACGGTGCATTGTTATTTTAATTATAATAGTTACATCTGAATTGGTTTGCATTCTAATAATTTAACAAAAACTAGTGCCGTGAGGTTATCATGAATAATGAATTTAGTAACCTGTCTTACGATATGTTGGAAGAGCTCGCTGCGATAGAGCATGAAAGATGGTCTAGATGGCAGAGCTACCTTCATGATAAATGTATTAGAAACGAAGATGGCTCACTTACAATACCTCGCGAATTTGTAGATAGATGGCATGACCAGATGTCTAAACCCTTTTCAGAATTATCAGAAAAGGAGAAACAGAGTGATAGAGAACTAATCTACGAGTCACAAAAAAGATTAAAAAAAATACTATCTATCATGACTACTCAGCGCTAGGGGGGAGTTATTGTCTCCATGAGAGTGTAAGTATCCTGATAAGCCGAACCAGACGGAAAAGTCGACCATTCTTAAATTAGGATCCTTTTCCTACAGCAGCGACTGTCGCTGTTTTAGGGCCAATACCTTTTATTTTGGCAATACGCTGGCAGGGTTAAGACTGCCTGAATATGGTTTCTATTTCTTTATCAAAGAAAGCAATACTGTGAGCACACCCGTTTTAGTTCCATGCAGTTTTTGAGATTTCCGGTTTTTCAGCCATCAACCGGTACTCTTCCTGCGTCAGGTTATTCAGGGATTCATGGGGCCGCTCGCTGTTATATTCAGCCAGCCAGCGCTCTGTGATTTCCCGGATTTCATTCAGCGTTCTGAACAGATAAAAATCCAGTATTTCTGTACGGTACGTCCGGTTGAACCGTTCGATAAAGACATTTTATATACGTATTAAAGGTTCTGGAATATCCGCCGTCGATGAGGATGTTAGTTCTGTCGGTACTCAGTGGAAAAGCATCTCAATTTTGGGCAGGGTACATTTTGATTCGCACGTGATGTCCTTAGTGAGGATACCCGAAAAGGTGATTTTTTTGCCCCTCAGTGCGCTCAGCAATCCCATTGTGTCTCCTTATTGGTCACCGGATGCTGACGGCCCGGAGGCGACCAGTAGGCTGTCTGCGGCGGCGCGCAGCCAGGCATACAGAGCAGCACCGTTTTCGCCTGGCACGTCCAGCTCAATGCCACACTCCGTGACAGTGCCGTCACAGTTGCGGATATGTCTCAGCAGGGTTCCGAGCGTGCCGGTGCGGCTGTCAATCACCACCCGGTTCCGGTACTCCGCAAACTGGTTGAGGGTGAGATCGATGTACCAGCCGTCCAGCCGGACAATCACGTGAGAGTGAATGGTTGAGTTGTGATCTTCCCGGAATTGCTCTGATGCCAGCATATGCACGATCACTGGCTGCAGTGACGGGTCACTGTCCTGCAGGTACTGCGCCAGAAAATTACTGGCCAGGTCGCAGCAGCCGTGTGGAAATTCGTTCAGTTCTTTCCAGCGCGCCATATGAAAGCATTCATTCGAGCGGATGTCAGCCGCGAGTACTAGGGCATTGCGGAAGGCGTGGATAAGGCGTTTGATTTCAGCGTTCATGGTGTCCCTGTTCATTCCAGACGTTGATCTTTCAGTTTTGCCGCCGCGTCGATTGCCGGTTGCAGACTTCTGATGAGCTCTTTGAGCTCATAAAAGCATCGGCAAAGTGCACCGTCAGGCTGACTCGCATTGACAAACGGATTGCCGCCACGAGGAAGCCCGACATTAATGTTCGCAAATCTTGCGATTATCGAGAACCAGGTACAGCTGGAAATCTTATTAAGGGTGTTGATCGTTTCAATATCCAGAGCCAGCCGAGAATCCAACAGGCGCATGACATTCGTGTGAATATGCTGGTTGCTGTCCTGAAAATAAATGAACCAGTCAAACTTAACAGATGGATCACCCGGTACCCCCAATGGTGACGTTTTGCTGGAGGGGGCAAGAGCCAAAAAAACCGCATAAATTTCCTGTTCGGTGGAATCATAATTCAGCGTGGGGGAGATGCCGCGTAAGTGACTCTCGAAACTTAATTTAATCCGTAGCAGGATAGAATGCTCAAAGTCTGCAGTGGTTTTCTTTGCTGCAAAAATAGGTGGGTGAATGCAGAGCAGATAAAATATGTAGCTCGCGATCACCGAGCCTAGCACTCCCTCCACCACCGGGCTGACCGACGACATAAAACGCACCGGGGCGGGGATGTCATTCAGAACCACCACCTTGAACAACAGTATGGCCAGACTGCTGATGCCGATCCAGTGATAAACCGCATCGACCGAACGGAGAAGTAGCCACCTTCTTCTACAGCAGTTACGGATGTTTTTAATCATTCTTTTTTCCCTAAAAAATTCCCGGCATTTCCGGGAGTACTTGCGTGGCCTGCATGACTGATCATCTTTCAGGCCCGTGGTTTCTGACCGCAGGGGAACGGAGAGGCAGTTCAGGGCATCTCAACGCAGCCAGCGGCGAGTACTTTTATGGCAACATTCTAAAACAGCACGCATCAGTCTGACGTTCCCGACACATTAAAATGAGAAATCTACTCCGCCGTTGGTCATTTCAATAATGACCTGCTCGATCGGCACCTTAAATCGTTGGGGTTGATACAGTCATGTGCCCCCAACGATTTCGCCAGTGCGAATTTCGCCGGAATGAGATCGATACCAATAATTCGCCACGCTCCCTGAAGCACCGCGCCCTGGTTAACGGGGGATATTCTGTGTCAGGCTACTCCAGATATTGCGCGGAGCACAGGGCATTCTGCAAGAGTTTTGATGGGGCTAATTATGAGATTACGGTCAGATATGGTCATGAACCAATGTTAATCCGGCTACCAGAAAATGCTCATAAGAAGCGGATCCTCTGTTAGTTCATGAAGTTATTTGAACGTTAACTCTTCTTTCTATTAAAAATATTAATTTAAAGCAAAGAGATATGGCATCTGTTGTTTATGAATTGGATTCTCACTCAACATAAGTTAAATATTGTTTAATGCACAATTACTTCACGAATCAATCCTCACCACTGGAAATCATGTAGTTAAAACGTCGCTCACCTTTTCATTGCAGTAGTTATGTTTGACAGTCCGGGCTTCAGGAGTGGCATCGCATCGTCGCTGAATCAGATTGGTTTAGTCGTAATGATGCGTCCTGCAAGCGTCGTAGTAGACCTTTCCGCAGAGGTTGGAAAACGTATCGCCGCAGCACAAAGCTAAATAGCTATTATCCGTGTTGGCGCGAAATAATGTTGTTGCCTCCCCTTTAAACCTTAGGACACATTCTAAATAAATCCAAATCTATTATTCACGCATATAATTATTTCACTCTATAGAAATAAACCTAGTGATATATTCACTGCTTTACTATTTTAAGATAAAGACTATTTACCTATTTATACAAAACACCTATTATCAATAGGCCAAAAAATGGATTCTCGTTTTGGTTTTTTATTTTACCACTCACCTATGTTATTAATCTTGAATCATATTGGATGTGAAACATGAATAAAATAACCTCATTAGCCTTGTCTGCATTATGCGTTATTCCCCTGATTAATACCGCCCACGCCCAGTGGGAACTGGACGACATCTGTTACGGCTACGCCACTGCGACGGGCTCTGGCTATCAGGGCGGTGCCCTTTTGCTGGATCCGATCCCGCAGAACATGGAGATCACGGCATTAAATCGGAACCAGTTGGATTATCGCGGCGTGAAGGCGTCGCTGGCTGGCGCTTACCTGAAAGTGAATGGACCAAAAGGCAGTACGGTGGTTTATGTCACTGACCTCTATCCTGAAGGTGGTGATTGTGCGCTGGATTTATCGTTTAACGCGTTTGATAAAATAGGCGATCTGCGAGAGGGGAAAATTAATATCGACTGGACGCTGATCGAAGCGCCGGTAAAGGGCAACGTTATTTATCGAATAAAGGAAGGTTCAAACCCTTATTGGGCTGCGGTGCAATTCAGGAACGTGAAATATCCTGTTATTGAGATGAAATATATGCGAAATAATCAATGGATTGCAGCACAGAAAACAGATTATAACCACTTTATTGTTGAACACGTTGGAATGAACGATATTCCCATTGAATTTACCGACGTAAAAGGTAATGTCCTCAGCGATACGTTGCCGCCGATGTCACAAAGCACCTCATCCGCTTACCTGATCACGGGTAACGTCCAGCTTTAATTTTCACTGCCTTGAGGGAGGCTGACGTCGCACAGCATCCCTCGTTTCCGCACATCACTACTGAAAGAGAATGCATCGTTTTTATCAACGTTTTCATCATATTATATAGACGTCGTCAGTTGCACATGCGTACACTTCCCGTTTCCCACTTTTTCTATTACTCAAATATTTGTTAGTTTTATCACTTCTTTAAGCGTTTGATTCGCCATCATTCGCACTACAGTATACCCTGTCGCAGATTACACTCTATTTTCTGCTTTAGGCATCATTACAAAAGGTCTCTTTTGCGTGGCAAAATTATTTTTACGTAGTGGAAGTTTGGATGATTTTCTGGCGCTGGGTGAGAACGGGCAGCCAGTTTATGCATCAGCACTTCAATTGCGGGAAACGTTACGTCTCAGAAAACAACAGCAGATTGCCGACTGTCTGGCGATTCCCCAACCCAACGAGCATGGCGACCGCATTGACTGGTATTCGCCGGTTGACGGTAAAGTCACCTCCTGGATTGCCGCGAGCGAAGAAGAACGAGAAAAGGCGCTGGCGTTACTGGAAACTTATCAAACTGCGGTTACCAACATCAGCCAGCGTGCGCAAAATGCAGAAAAAGCTGGGCAGAAACTTTTCGGTGTACTGCTGGCAAAAGCGATACAGTTCCCTGGAGCAAACCACGTTTATTTGGTTGATGGTAAACCGGTCTTAACGTTCTGGGGCTTTGTCAATCTCGATAAAAAATCCCGACTTGATGCATTAGACTGCCTGCGACCGCTCATTAAGGAAGCGGAACCGCTTTTTGTTGCACCTGCCCCCGCAGCAAGCGCTCCAACATTACCGCTGGTTGAACCCGTTCCCGAGCCAGAACCACAGCCTACCAGCCCACCGGAACCCATCGTGCCAACGCCTGCGCCTGTCGCCGCTGCGGCATTGACTGCTCGTGCGCCGTTCTTCCGACTGTGGTGGCTGTTGCCTGCCGCTGCGCTATTAGCGATATTGTCACTGCAAATACGGGGCTGCATGTCAGGACAAGACGACAAGCCAACATCCGATTTAGCTGCGACGGTCAAGCCAGAAAAACGCGCCCTGCCTTCTTCTACTCCGGCTGAATCTGCGTCACAGCAAGAAAACACACCCGTTCCCCCTGCTGCAGAAAAAGAGGTCGTGAAAAACGC
This sequence comes from Pectobacterium quasiaquaticum, assembly GCF_014946775.2. Taxonomy (NCBI): domain Bacteria; kingdom Pseudomonadati; phylum Pseudomonadota; class Gammaproteobacteria; order Enterobacterales; family Pectobacteriaceae; genus Pectobacterium; species Pectobacterium quasiaquaticum. Next base: position 2,224,489 of record NZ_CP065177.1, read on the forward strand.
TGAACCATCAGTTGCTACGGCACCTGTAGCATATGCTGCCAAACCGGAAACGCCTGCGGTCACGGAACCGAAAGAGCCTGCTGCTGCACCAATTGAGCCCGTTGTAGAGCAAGTGCCAGTAATTCCTGCAGGCAAAGATGATCTGGTCATGCCAGCCGACGCGGTGAAAATTGGCTCCATCAAGTTCCTGAACGGCAACTGGCGCGTCATTGTTGATAGCAAAGCCCCGATTACGGGCAGGCCGCCTAGCCTGCGTTACCAGATTCAAAATGGAAAAGGTACTGCGCGTATCACTCACGGTGACGGCGTCACGTGTCACGCCAATGTTGAGGCAGGATTAATGAGCTCTGGCAATCTGATCATCAACAGTCGTTCCGGTGCCCGCTGTTCCGATAATTCTCGTTTCCAAATGCCAGAACTGGTCTGTAAACAAGGCGCTTCCGGCACCGCGGCGGAGTGTATCGGTCGTTACGACACAGATACCGTTTTCCCGATGACGATAAAGCGCGAGAGTAAATAATCATGCTGGCGACGATTACCGATTATAAACAACGCATTACGTTGATTCAGGACAGTGGAATTCAGTTTTTGGATTTTGCTTTAAAGCCGCGATTTTCGGCTGAACAACCTAACCGCTATGTACGTAAAAGTGCTAACGGCCCCCTGCTGCACCTACTGTACGATGAACAGTCGGACAAATTCCTGCTGCCTTCTGCCTCTGGGATGCCGCCGGAAGTCGTGAAGCCTGAACTGAGTATTTCGCTTGAGCAATCGCTGAAGCTACTAGAGAACATTTGGCTGCCGCTGCCCTTCTTCCGCTTTAACCCGCCGCGCACTTTCATGGGCGGGCCGGATAACTGGGCGCGAATGCAGATTCTTGCGTTGGATAAGCCTGATCAGGACGGCAACACGCACCGCATTTGTCTGGCATTCGATACCAAAACCTATCCAGAAGGCCACGAGTTCGAGTCGCTGGCACCTAATGCCAATGACATCAAAACCGGCGGGAGTTTCGCGCTGGCCTATCACAGCGATGAGCTGGGTGAATTTCTTGATGAAACCTGGGTAGACGGTTGGCTGCGCGAAGTCTTTACTCAGCGGGTTAAAGCGCTGGAAAACCGCGACAGCCACGATGTAAAAGTGGCGCTCAGGGGCTTTGAGTATCAGGCACATTACCTGAATGTGTTGGATATGCTGGGAAATCAGCTCGAAATACCGGAAATCCGCATCAATACCAGCACGCTGCAGGAACCAGCGGTCAATGTTGACCTGATTTTGGACGTCGGTAACTCGCACACCTGCGGCATTCTGGTCGAAGATCATGCAGACGAAAGCAACGGTCTGAAGCAGACCTATGAGCTGCAATTGCGCGATCTGAGTGAGCCACATTATCTGTACAACGAACTGTTTGAGAGCCGCGTTGAGTTTTCACAGGCGAAGTTCGGCAAAGACAATTTCTCAGTAGAAAGCGGCCGTGATGACGCCTTCATTTGGCCATCGATCACCCGTGTTGGACGCGAAGCCAGCCACATGGCGCTGCTGCGTCAGGGAACGGAAGGATCGAGCGGTATTTCCAGCCCGCGCCGCTATCTGTGGGACGAAGAAAGCTATGCACCAGGCTGGCGTTTCAGCCAGACCGACGCCCATTCGCAGACCGAACCGTTAGCGACAGCCATGCCGTTGACCATCATGCTAAATGATGAAGGTCAGCCGCTCTATAACCAGCCGCTGGAAGAGCGTTTACCGGTGTTTTCACCACACTACAGCCGCAGTTCGATCATGACATTCATGCTCTCCGAACTGCTGGCCCAGGCGATGATGCAGATGAACAGCGCCGCTCAGCGGTTGAAAATGATCCACAGCAGCGCGCCACGCCAGTTACGAAATATCATTCTGACGCTGCCTTCCGCGATGCCGAAACCCGAGCGTGAAATTTTCCGCCGCCGCATGCATGAAGCCATCGCGCTGGTCTGGAAAGCGATGGACTGGCATCCGATGGATGAGGATTTCACTACACCAGCCGACAAGCAGCAGAGTCGGGTTCCGGTGCCTGACGTACAAATCGAATGGGATGAAGCCACATGCGGACAGATGGTTTACCTATATAACGAAGCGCAGGTGAACTTTGGCGGCCGTGCGGAAGATTTCTTCGCCAGCATGGCGCGTCCGGATAAAGAGCTCGATGAGGGCGAACCTGCGGGCAAAACGCTGCGCATTGCCTCAATCGACATCGGTGGCGGCACCACTGACCTCGCCATTACGCAATATCTGCTCGATGACGGTGTCGGCAACAACGTTAAAATTATTCCGCGCCTGCTGTTCCGTGAAGGCTTTAAGGTCGCGGGCGACGATATTTTACTGGATGTGATTCAGCTTTATATCCTCCCCGCGCTACAGGCCGCGCTGAAAACCGCCGGAATGGCCAGCCCGGATGCGCTGATGGCGAAGCTGTTTGGCAATGAAGGCCGTATGGACGCACAGCTCACGCTGCGTCAGCAGGTAACATTGCAGGTATTCATCCCGATCGGCCGTACGATTCTTGAAACCTATGAGCGCTTTGATCCACTAGACACCAGCGCCGAGATCGAATCGACCTTCGGCGAATTGCTGGAACAGGTACCAACGGAAAAAGTACTGGAATACATCAATACGGAAGTGCAGCGCGAACTGCCAGTCAGCGACAAAGTCTTCGATATTTTGCAGGTGCCGCTGATTCTTAAACTAAACAAGCTGCACGGCGAATTCTTGTCTAACAAAATGAACATCACGCAGAATCTGCGCCTAATGTCTGAAGTGGTATCGCTGTATTCGTGCGATGTACTGCTGCTGACCGGTCGCCCTTCGCGCTTCCCAGGAATTCAGGCGCTGTTCCGCCACCTGCAACCGCTGCCGATTAACCGGATGCTGTCGCTGGATGGCTATCACACCAATGACTGGTATCCGTTTAACAAACGTGGGCGCATCGATAACCCGAAATCCACTGCCGCCGTCGGCGCGATGCTGTGCCTGCTGGCGCTCAATCTGCGCCTGCCGGGCTTTTACTTTAAGGTCGGTGATTTCCAGCCTTATTCTACGGTGCGCTACCTCGGCATGATGGACAGTAGCAACGCGCTGACGCTGGATAACGTTTATTACAGCGATATCGATCTGGATGCGCCGGATTTCGAGCTTGACCCGAAACTCAGTTTCCAGGTGCGTGGCTCACTCTGCCTCGGCTTCCGCCAGTTGGACAACGAGCGCTGGCCTGCGTCTTCGCTCTATATGCTCTCGATTGTCGATCAGGACTTGGCCCGTAAGGTCGTCGGCGACAGTAAGTTGCACGTCCGGCTGGCCGTAACGAAAAGCGACGATCAAGACAGCCCCGAGCGCTTTGAGATTGCCGATGCGGTGCTGGAAGACGGCACTCGCGTTCCACCACAGCATTTACGACTCAAATTGAACACATTATCCGCTAACGGCTCAGGTGCGACCCATTATTGGATCGATAGTGGGAGTGTATTTAAAAAATGAAACGATTAACGCCCAAACAGCTTTCTACCCGACTTCACGGCCAGCTACAGGCCGTCGTGCAAGGTGTTGAACAGGCTATCGACTGGGTTGACCGCACACGCCAGAATGCCCCGCGTCTGGATATCGAAGCTGACCGTCTGATCGTCAAACTGCGCCGCAATCACAATAAAGCACAGCATCTGTCCGACGTGGCGCAGAAAGACATTGCCATCGGCTTTTTTGGCCTGTCTCAGGCGGGAAAGTCCTACCTGATCACATCGCTGGCCGGGGGCGAAAACGGCAAGCTGGAAACCTCGTTTGAGGGGCAATCGCTGGATTTTATCGATCATATTAATCCGTCCGACCGAGCAACCGCGCTCGTCACGCGCTTTAGCCGACAGTCGGGCGTGAAGAACAAATCGTTCCCCGTTCAGTTGCAACTGCTCAGCGAGTTGGATATCGGCAAGATCATGGCCAACGCGTTTTTAAACGATCTCAATCAAGAGACCACGTTTGAAGAGCTGGACGAGCGCCATATTGCCGAACACATTAAAACCCTGTTGATGCACCGTCAGCCAGAATCCGTTGAGGGGATGAGCCGCGATGAAGTCGTCGAACTCTGGGACTATCTCGCGCGTCACGATGTTAAACGGCAAAAACAGCTGGAAGCCCACTTCTGGCCGGTTGCGATTGAATTAGCGCCTTACCTCACCGTTGACGATCGCGCCCAACTCTTCTCCGTACTGTGGGGCGAGCTGAATTCACTGACCACCGCCTATCGTCATTTCAGCCACACGCTGCAACACCTGTCCGGTACGCGCAAGCTGTTAGCGCCGCTGCGGATACTGGTGGATGATGAGTTAAATCCGGCAGACGGTCTAATCGACGGTTCGGCGCTGGAACGCTTGCACAGCGCCGACGATCCCGGCGTGCTGGTGCGGCCGGTTCAGAATGGCCGTGCGGGGAAAACGACAGAGCTTTCGCTGGCTGAGTTAACGATGCTGACGGCGGAGTTGCTTATCCCACTGCATTTGCCGCCTAAAGAAGCGCTGTTCGAGCAGGTTGATGTACTGGATTTCCCCGGCTTTGGTGAGATTCGCGAGGCGCGGAACGCGCCACCAGCAACACAGCAAAGCACACAGCATCCACTAGCGCACACGCTATTGCGTGCAAAACGCGCCTATCTGCTGGAGCGCTATACCGATAACCAGGAAATGAACGTACTGATGGTATGCAGCGCCGCAGGCAACCGATCCGACGTTAAAGTAGTCGGCAAGGCGCTGGACCACTGGGTGAAACAGACGCAAGGCGAAAACGCACAGGTGCGTAGTCACCGTAAACCGGGGCTGATTTGGGCGGTCACCCGTCACGATCGCCGTATTACGCACGGGCAAAACTATGATGCCGCGGTACAGCGCTATGTGGGTAATCCGGGCGACGCCTGGGGAACGATGCTGGCAATGGATAAACGTGGCGTAGCGCGGATGGCAACGTGGCTGGGTGCGGAAGTCCACCGAGATGTAAAACTGGGGCGTATCAGCGAACAGCTTAACGAGCTTCAACGTGAACTCAGCGATAACCTCCTGGGTAACTGGTATCTGCCCATTGATGTTGACGATCCGGCGGAAAAACAGCGCATCGCAGAAACCTTGCTCAAATCGCTCCAGACTCGCACCGGCGTACACGGTGAACTGCTGGAACGGCTGCTACCTTCGCGTGATGAACTGCGTCGTCTGTATCTGCAACAGAAAGGGGCAAGCTATGGGGGTTTCAACGCCGATGTCGAAGACCTTTCTGCCCCGTCTGCCAATAGCGATCCGTTTGGTGTCGGGATCGAAATCGATCTGTTTGCCGATGAACCGATCGCGATCGATCAGCCTGCACCACCAATTTTGACCATCGATCACGGCTATGAGGCAGATTATGCGCATTCCGTTTATCGTTACTGGATTAACTATCTACGCAGCCTGCCGGAAAATGCCCCGTTTCTCGATCTGCTGAACGTGCCGAAAGCGACGATCGAAATGCTGGTCGAAGAATTGATTACCGGCAGCATCCGCTTACGGATCGAAGAGGCGCTGGTCGATATGCTGGTCGACGGCGAGCAGTTGGGCATCAACCGCGAGAATAAAGCCGATCGTCAGGTTTCACGCGTGCTGACTATTCTTGGTGACTTCGTTGCCTGGCTCGGCTTCCAGCAGCTTGATGAATCCCTGCGCCCTGCCAGCCGCATCAATCGTGGTCATAAGATTTTCGCTAAACCCGAAAAGCAAGCAGTCAGCTTTGGTGCTTCACAGCGCTTAACCAAGTTGTCGCTCACGCCGACCAACAATACCGCATTTTATATCTATGACTGGCTGGTGGGTCTGAATGAGATGATTATTCAGAATGCGGGCTATTCCGCTGCGCGAGAAGTCAGCGACGAACAGCGTGAACAGTTGGGCACGATTCTGGCGTTGATTAAGCCTGCTGAAAAATAATATTCGGCCTACTGCTGTCGCCCGAGAAAACATGGCGTGACATTGTCACTAACTTTTACGCCATGTTTTCTTTCTCTCTGTAATGCCTTCCCTCTACATGCCTTTACCGCCCCTATCGTTCTGAAAAATTTTATTGACGAACGCTGGATTCAATCTATACCTAAGTTGATATCTTTCAATTAATAAGCGTTGACGTTCCTCTATCTGTTAGCCATTTCCACTGCGTGGGAGTGGGTGACCTTAACAGGAGTGGTTATGACGATAGAACAAGCGCGCGAGGAAGACGGCATTTCGGTAGAGAATGGCGAGAATGAACCTATGCTGCTGAAAATAAGGGAATTTTATCGAGAACTGACAGCCGAGAAATTAACGGGGCTGGGTGATATCTATCATCAGGATATTCACTTCATCGATCCCGTTTCCAGCCATCATGGGTTGAATGCGTTACATCGCTACTTTTCTCATTCACTCTACAAGCTGAGCAACTGTCAGTTCGAGATCGCCGATGTCCATACCTTCCGCGGCGGTGCGACGATGTTCTGGACGATGCACTATGCACACCCGTCATTAAAGCGTAACGCGCCGCTGACATTAGCAGGCTGTAGCCACTTGCTCTTCGCCGACAACAAAGTTATCTACCAGCGTGATTATTACGATATGGGCGAGATGCTTTATCAGCATGTTCCTCTGCTTGGCCAGCTTATCCGCTACCTGAAATCAAGAATTCAGTCATGAAACAGCAGCAGCGCGAACGTATTAATGGGCACAACCGCAGCGGGTTTTGTGGCGACTATTGGTACAACGGCTTTCATGAAGATGGCGTAAGAAGCGGGCTGGATGTCGTCAACCTCCTCCATCAGAGTGTGCAAGATGAATAGCGCCTTGTATGTTGGCAAGGTTCGGCATCGACGCTTCACACCCGTCACGCATCGTTTCGACTATACGTTATTCATGACGTTAATCGATTTAGATGAGATCCCCGCGTTGCCGCATGTCGGCATTGCGCTGGAGCGCTTTTCCCCTGCGTCATTTTGTCGCGGCGATTACCTCGGTGGCGGCGATATCAAAACCAAAGCACAGGATCGGATTGCGGAACTAACTGAGGAACGCCTCACAGGAAAAGTGCTGCTGCTGTGTCAGCTACGCTATCTGGGCTGTTATTTCAATCCGGTCAATTTCTATTATTTGTACGATGAGCATAACGAACTACGCTGGCTATTGGCAGAAGTGCGTAATACCCCTTGGAACGAACGTCACACCTATGCTGTCGTCCCCGATGGTTCTATGCCTGTTTCCAAAGCGTTTCATGTGTCGCCTTTTAACCCAATGGAGATGGTGTATCACTGGCGACTCACGCCGCCCGACGCGCGTCTGCGGATCCACATCGAGAATCACAGACAAGGACGCGAGTTTGATGCGACGCTGGTGCTGCATCGTCAGCCGCTCACTCGCGCCGCCCTGCGTGCTCAGCTTTGGTCTCTGCCGTTAATGACGATGAAAACCGCCTGCACCATATATTGGCAGGCTTTGAAACTGTGGATTAAACGTTCTCCCGTTTATCCTCATCCGCAGTCTGGAAAAAAGGACACCCCATGAGTTCAACGGAAACACAGTTGGTGCGTCACTCGAGCAATACCGCTCTCTATACTCGGGCCAGAAAAGTGGTCTTTCTTCTGCTTAGCCGGATAGAAGGCGGAGGGTTGCGCCTTCGCGACCCTGAAGGCAATGAAACGTTATTTGGCGATCGGCACGCGGCACTGCAAGGCGATATCACGATACATCACCACCGTGTTTATCGCCGCGTCTTGCTGGGTGGAAGTATCGCTGCCGGCGAAAGCTATATCGATGGTGATTGGAGCTCACCCAACCTCACGCTCGTTCTCCAGCTTTTGGCGCAGAATCAGGCGCTAGTCGATACGCTTGAAACGCGCTTTGGCTGGCTGACGAGGCCATTTCACCGGTTTATCCACTGGTGCCGTCGTAACCGCCAACAGCAGGCGCAGAAAAATATCGCCGCTCACTACGATCTGGGCAACCATTTTTACCGCAGCTTTCTCGATAGCGAGATGCTCTACTCTAGCGCCTGGTATCAGCAACCCGAAATGACGCTGGAAGACGCACAGCGCGCCAAGTTGCGCCGTCTCTGCGAACAGTTGGCGCTCTGTGAAACGGATCATTTACTGGAAATTGGCACCGGCTGGGGGGGATTAGCCGAACTGGCCGCGCGTGAATATGGCTGTCACGTCACCACGACCACGCTGTCACAACAGCAGTATGACTACGCGGTTGAGCGCATTCAGCAAGCAGGCCTGAGCCATAAAGTGACTGTGCTGTTACAGGATTACCGCGCGTTGACCGGTCAGTATGACAAGCTGGTGTCGGTCGAAATGATCGAAGCCGTCGGAAAAGCCTATTTACCCACCTTCTTCAAACGCTGCCAGCAATTGCTGCGTCCACAAGGCCGCATGGTGCTTCAGGCGATCACAATTGCCGACCAGCGGTACAGCCACTACTGCCGTAACGTCGATTTTATCCAACGCTACATTTTTCCCGGCGGTTTTCTGCCCTCGATTACTGCGATGACCACCACCATGACGCGGCATACCGATTTTATCACCCGCGATCTGTTTGATATCGGTCAGGACTACGCTCGCACCCTCAGCGAATGGCGGCAGCGCTTCTATCAACAGTGGCATATGCTGAATGCTCAGGGCTTTGATGAACCTTTCCAGCGCCTGTGGGTGTTTTACCTTTGCTATTGTGAGGCTGGCTTTCGCGCACGCACTATTAGCACGGTACAGCTCACCGCAGAAAGGCCATAGACACAGCGTAAAAAACGTCACGATGCCACATCTTTTGCGATATGGCATCGCACGTTAGCCATCGTTGGTTATCGAATGGCACGCTTTAATACACGGTTAGCGCCGCTCAGGAAATCATCGGCAACCTTATTCACTTCTCCGTTACCGTAATCCAGTTTTTGCAGACTGCTCGTCCACAGTTGAACCAGCTCCTGATTTTCCATAAACGGTGAAACAGGTACCTTAGATGCCGGTTGCTCCGCGGCCGCCCGATAGGCATTCGCTAACAGGTTACCGGGGTTAATCACGCCGATATCTTCCAGCAGTTTTTGTGCTTTCGGGTTAGCAGGCATCCCGTTTTGCAATCCTAATGCTTTCACGCCTTCCGGGTTACTCAGCATGAAACTCATCAGCATCGCCGCTTCCTTAGGATGCTTGCTGTTCTTGCTGATGGCGAACAGCGAAGACGGTTTGGTGGTCAGCCCCGAATCTTTGGCATTAGGCATGGTGAGGAACGGCCCGGTTTCCAACACCGCATCTTTCGGCATATTGCTGGAATAGGTGTAGATGGCTGAATCCCATAAGTACATACCGGCTAATTCACCGTTAATCCAGGGGCGAATCTCATAGACGTTGGTACGGCCGAATGAGGAAAAATAGCGCTGATCGGGTATCACATGGGAATCAACCAGCTTTTTATAAAAACCGAAAAGCTCCCGTACTTGATCGCGGCTATAGGCAATGATCTGCTTCTTCTCATCGATCATATCAATACCGTATTTCTGTGCCATGTAACTACGACCGAGCGTCAGAATATCCAGCACATCGCTTGAACCTTGGGCAACGCCAAGCGGGTAATAATTGTCGCCCAGTTTTTGTTTAAACACCGGGCCGGCGGCAAACAGCTCATCCCAGGTTTTCGGATAGGCGACGCCTGCTTTATCCCAGGTCGTTTTGTTGTAAATCATGCTACGGGACGTCATCGAAATCGGGAGACCTTGCAACTTCCCTTTTATGTCCGCCGTTTTCAGGGCGTTAGGCGAAAAATCTCCCAGCCCCAGAATATCTTTTTGCTTATTCAAATCATAAAAGCCGTCACCATTGCGGGAAAACTGTGGCAGCCAGTTCCAGTCGATGCGAATAACATCAGGCTCCTGCCCACCAGCCATCTGGGTTGATAAACGGGAAAGGTAGCCGTCCCAGCCGGCATATTCAGCTTTAACAGTAACCGTCGGGTTGGCTTTTTGAAATGCGTTAATCGCCGCTATCGTAGCCTCGTGTCGCTGGTTGCCGCCCCACCAAGAGATACGGATCTCGGCGGCGTCAGCAGAATGAGAAAATGCCGCGCCTACGGGAAGCGCAGCACAGAGTAGGAGTAGGTGAGATAATGTGTTCCGTGTTTTCGCCATAATAAAACCCTTATAATAATATTCGGAGGTTTCCGCCTGTCTGCCGGTATGCGGGCAGACAGGTACTACGGATGCGGAAGCGTTTGCTGCCTGAAATGGCAGGTACTATGATTAATTCCCTCTTTTCAGGTTAACGGCCAGTTCGCTTATTTTCACTGGCAGTTCGGTGCGTAATGATCGATTGGCAGCGATGCCGGTTAAAATAGACATTGCGCCATCACGATAATCTGCTGCGCGATGTAATGGATCGGGTTCCGGTGTACCAAACAAATCGTTTAACATGACTTGATCGCCGCCGCCGTGTCCGCCCGCTTTAAATTCAACCGGTACGACATAAGGCTCGTCGAACATCGGATAGATCTTTATTTCACATTCATTCAGCGCACCTTCATCCTCTTTTTGTCCGCCTCCGTTTACATAAGATTTTTCTACCAGTTTCATTTCTAACCGGCCCTTGCTGCCATTAAACACCACGTTCAGCCCTTCCCAGGGCAAATAGGCATTTAATGAGTACGTCATGATGGCTTTGCTCTTATAGCGCACCATCACACCCAGTACATCTTCAATATTAATACCGTCATCGAACACGCTTTTATCACGGTAATAGCCATCTTCATGTTCGGCATCTAAATATAAAGCAGTCAGTTGTTCGCTTTTATTCATATGCAGTGCAAACGGATCGTTTTCTGCCGCCGCGCTATTATGTGACCGGGAATAAAATTCTGTGACACCGCGCGCTTCCGCATTCGCTTTACCGTAAAAACGTAAATCGCCCTGCGCATAGACTGTTTCCGGTTCGCTATTCAGCCAAAAATTCACCAGATCAAAATGGTGTGTGGATTTGTGAACCAACAGCCCGCCGCTATTGCGTTTGTCACGGTGCCAGCGACGGAAATAATCCGCCCCGTGCTCGGTATTCAGCAGCCACTCAAAGTGAACAGAATAGACTTCACCAATCACGCCAGCAGCAACTAACTCACGGACTTTGCTGTGATGCGGAGCGTAGCGGTAATTAAAGGTCACGCGTAATTTACGGCCGGTACGATTAATCGCATCAATAATCGCCTGACATTTTTCTTCATCAATCGTCATCGGTTTTTCACTGATGACATCACAGCCTAATTCCATTGCCCGGATAATATAGTGATGATGCGTCCGATCCAGAGACGTCACAATAACCACATCCGGCTTGGTTTCCACAATCATCTGCTCAAACTGTTCGGCACGGTACGTCGGCACAGTACCGTGTCCATACTTATGGACAATCTGGTTGGCGTAATTCATTCGCGTCTGGTTGGTATCACAAAAAGCCACAAACTGTCCCTGATCCTGATAATCCCTGGCGATCGATTCCAGGTAAAGGCCCGCGCGGCCTCCTGTTCCCACTACGGCATATTTTTTTTTCATTCTGCGTATTTCCTCCAAATAACGTAGGACACATAGCTCTTCGTACCTAAAACAGGATGCTAAAACGTTCACCGGATTGACTGGCACATATCGAGTAAGGGGCTGGTAGAGTAATTTTCATGATGACAAGCCCTACCTACACGCTTATGCCTTTGCCATAAAAAAATAGAACATCCCAACATCGTTCACCTTCATATTATTGCCATACGATGATGTTGTCTGGCAGTAGGATGAAGATTGGCATGTTCCATCTCTCATAAATACAAATTGAACATTTTACACATTAGCGATTGATTTTATTAGCAATGTTAGATGAAGTGCATTCCATACCTCACGTTGGATGCGCATTGCCTTTCTTACGTGTTTGTACGTCAACGGGATTTGTTCTAGCGGGGTGCCGATCGCCACATTCGAACTTTATTTTCAATCCGCCTGAGGATGCCGGATAATCGGCACGTCACTCACGAGAGAAGCAAGAAAGCGACAAACGCGTAAGGAATCACCATGCAGACATTTTTTCAGGACACCATGGCAACCCCGCTTGGGGAGTTATTGATTATTGCGGATGAAAATAATCATTTGCGTGCCGTCGAGTGGCGCGAGTATGAAGACGATTTATTTCGCCTGCTCAATCGCAGTTATCGAAATGATCCCTTTTCGTTACAGCCGCGTCATAATCCTGGTGGCCTGACAGAGAGCCTGCAACGCTATTTTGATGGTGAATTAGCGATTATTGATACGCTGCCGGTTGCTTCTGTAGGGACCGAATTTCAACAGCAGGTCTGGAAGGAATTACGTCGAATCCCCTGTGGAGAAATTACCACGTACGGCGAACTCGCAACGCTACTGGGACGTACCGGCGCAGCACGTGCGGTTGGCATGGCAAACGGCTCCAACCCTGTAAGCATCGTGGTTCCGTGCCATCGCGTCATCGGCACGGGCGGTGCGCTGACGGGCTATGCGGGTGGCATTCACCGTAAACAGTGGCTACTCGCTCACGAAGGTTATTTACCTAGACAGCTATTTACCTAGACTGAATAGTTTGCCGTTATAATTTTTACGCTTCGAGACATCCGAAAATGCCCTCCGAATTGCTTATCATCATAAGTGATTCGGATTAATCAACGTGTTAACCATTCAGTAACGTAATGGACGAAAATATTATCTCCGCATAGGTCTTATATATCGAAATATTTCCCAGAAAAATTGAAAAATTATAGTTAGTTCACTATTTATTGGTCTATTCCGGTGATTATCGGTCTTATCAGAGCCGATAAAAGCTGTTAAAATTGACCAATATCAATTATTGCCTGAGCAAAGCCTATGATCCCGGAAAAGCGAATTATCCGACGCATCCAGTCTGGCGGTTGTGCAATCCACTGTCAGGATTGCAGTATCAGTCAGCTATGCATCCCTTTCACCCTGAATGAACACGAGCTCGATCAGCTCGACAACATCATTGAAAGGAAGAAGCCTATCCAAAAGGGGCAGGCGCTGTTTAAGGCTGGCGATGAACTGAGATCGTTGTATGCCATCCGCTCCGGTACGATAAAAAGCTATACCATCACGGAGCAAGGCGACGAGCAGATCACCGGTTTTCATCTGGCAGGTGACTTGGTGGGCTTTGATGCTATCGGGACAGCCCAACACCCGAGCTTCGCGCAGGCGCTGGAAACCTCGATGGTCTGTGAAATCCCTTTCGAGACGCTGGACGACCTCTCAGGGAAAATGCCTAACTTACGCCAGCAGATGATGCGTTTGATGAGTGGTGAAATTCGTGGCGATCAGGACATGATTTTACTGCTGTCGAAAAAGAATGCTGAAGAGCGTCTGGCTGCATTTGTCTACAACCTTTCCCGCCGTTTTGCTCAGCGTGGGTTCTCGCCGCGTGAGTTCCGTCTGACCATGACGCGTGGTGATATCGGTAACTATCTGGGGCTGACCGTTGAAACCATCAGCCGTCTGCTGGGGCGTTTCCAGAAAAGCGGTACGCTAGCGGTCAAAGGAAAATACATCACGATTGAGAATATTGATGCCCTTTCCGAATTAGCCGGTTCCTCACGCAAATGATCTTTCCATCCTAACCATTTGACGTTGCCGCTTTTTTTACTGTGGCAACGTCAATTTTATCCCCTCCTTTCCGCACTATCCGTGATATTTCCTATTTTGTTATTCTGCGGCTTATCTCTGTTGTCCAAAACGATTCCATTGCGGTACTCTTGAATGACAGGCTGTGGAGTAACAGCTGTTTGGAGGAGCTATGGCAAAGTATCAGAACTTACTGGTAGCTATTGACCCAAATCAGGATGACCAACCAGCACTGCGTCGGGCGGTTTACCTGGTTCAACGACTTGGCGGCCGTATCAAGGCATTTTTGCCGATTTATGATTTCTCTTATGAAATGACAACCCTGCTTTCCCCCGATGAGCGGGTGGAAATGCGTCAGGGCGTTATTCAGCAGCGGACAGAGTGGATTGCAGAACAGTGCAAATACTACCTTGACGCTGGCGTTTCGATAGAAATCAAAGTGGTTTGGCACAATAAGCCTTTTGAAGCCATTATTCGGGAAGTCATTTCCGGGCAACATGACCTGTTGTTGAAAATGGCGCATCAGCACGATCGGCTGGAAGCGGTTATCTTTACGCCAACCGACTGGCAGCTACTGCGCAAATGCCCTTGCCCCGTCTGGATGGTAAAAGATCAGCCTTGGCCAGTCGAAGGCCGTGCGCTGGTTGCTGTCAATCTGGCTAGCGAAGACCCTTATCACGATCCGCTCAATATCAAACTGGTATCGGAAACGCTGGAGCTGGCACAGCAGGTTGATCAGACCGAGGTTCATCTGGTCGGTGCCTACCCTGTTACCCCCATCAATATCGCCATTGAACTGCCTGATTTCGATCCCAGCGTCTACAACGATGCGATTAGAGGCCAGCACCTTATCGCTATGAAATCCCTACGGCAGAAGTTCAGTCTGGATGAACGCGTGACGCACGTAGAAAAAGGGCTGCCGGAAGAAGTGATTCCCGATCTGGCAGAACATTTGCAGGCGGGTGTGGTAGTGTTAGGGTCGCTGGGCAGAACCGGCCTTTCCGCTGCCTTTATCGGCAATACCGTCGAGCATGTGATCGATCACTTGAAGTGCGATTTACTTGCAATCAAACCCGATGATTTCGTGTCACCGATTATTTTAGAAGACGGCGGTAACAGCTGATTGCTCGTTTCATCTCGCTAAGCACCAAGTAATGCCAGCCTCAGTGCTGGCATTATTTTTTGGCGATGCCACGTATCGCTATATCTGAGATGTAAAAAAGGGGCGAAATCGCCCCTTTCGTTTTCTACTTCCTGTCACGTTTACAGTGCTTTCAGAATCGCCTCAACGCTGTCCTTGGCATCGCCAAACAGCATCTGCGTGTTCTCTTTAAAGAACAGCGGGTTCTGTACGCCAGCGTAACCGGTATTCATGGAACGCTTGAACACGATGACATTCTGCGCTTTCCACACTTCCAGCACTGGCATACCAGCGATTGGGCTGTGTGGATCTTCTTGCGCCGCAGGGTTAACGGTGTCATTCGCGCCAATGACCAGTACAGTGTCAGTATCGGTGAAATCGTCATTAATTTCATCCATTTCCAACACGATGTCGTAAGGGACTTTTGCTTCAGCCAACAGCACGTTCATATGACCCGGTAGACGTCCTGCTACTGGGTGAATACCAAAGCGAACGTTGATGCCACGCGCACGCAGTTTTGCGGTGATGTCATGCACAGGGTACTGCGCCTGCGCGACGGCCATACCATATCCCGGTGTGATGATGACTGAAGTTGAGTTCTTGAGTAAATCAGCCACATCTTCCGCTGAAGCCTCACGGTATTCACCCACTTCTTCACTCTCACTAGAGGAAACGCCATCTGTACCAAAACCACCGGCAATCACGCTGATAAAGGAACGGTTCATCGCTTTACACATGATGTAAGACAGAATCGCACCCGAAGAACCCACCAGAGCACCGGTCACGATCAGCAGGTCATTGCTCAGCATGAAGCCCGCTGCCGCTGCTGCCCAACCAGAGTAGGAGTTCAGCATAGAAACGACGACTGGCATGTCCGCACCGCCAATCGATGCAACCAGATGCCAGCCAAATACCAGTGCAATCGCGGTCATCAGAATCAGCGCCAGTACCTGCAACGCTACGCTGCCCGTATTGACGAAAACCAGCAACAGCAAGAAAGACACAACCAGCGCCGCCAGATTCATTTTATGGCGATGAGGCAGCATCAATGGCTTGGAGGAGATCTTACCGCGCAGCTTACCGAAAGCAACAACGGACCCCGTGAAGGTCACGGCACCGATGAAGATACCCAGGAAGACTTCCGTTAAATGGATATTAACCATCACCGGATCGGTAATTTCACCGTGGTCGAGGAAGCTATTAAAGCCAACCAGTACCGCTGCCAAGCCCACAAAGCTGTGCAGAATCGCGACCAGTTCTGGCATTTCGGTCATTTCAACCTTACGCGCCAGATAAATACCGATTGATCCACCGATCGCCATAGCAACGATGATCCAACCCACGTTGCCAGAATCCGGTCCCAGAATCGTCGCGATCAGCGCAAGCGCCATACCGCTGATACCGAAGATGTTCCCTTGTTGCGACGTTTCGTGCTTGGACAACCCAGCCAAACTGAAAATAAAGAGAATTGCGGCAACAATGTATGCAGCAGTTACTAATCCACCAGACATGTGTTACCCCTTAGTTTTTACGGAACATTTTCAGCATGCGCTGAGTCACGGTGAAACCACCGAAAATATTGATGCTGGCGATCAATACGGCAATGAACGAGAAGAACGACACCCATCCGCCGTGGCCGATCTGCAACAATGCTCCGACAACGATAATGCCTGATATGGCGTTAGTGACTGACATCAATGGCGTGTGCAAGGCGTGGCTGACATTCCAGACCACGTAATAGCCCACCACGCAGGACAGCGCAAAAACGGTAAAGTGAGACAAGAACTCTTTAGGCGCAACATCGGCCAGCCAGCCAAACAACAGGATGGCGATGACGAGGAACGCATATTTCTTCCACGGCGACGTCGGTTTGGCTGCTTCCTTCATCATAGCAGCGGCAGGTTTTGCCTGCTGTGGCTGTGCGGAAACCTGAATCGGCGGTGCTGGCCAGGTAATTTCACCTTCTTTAATGACGGTCACACCGCGAATCACGGTATCATCAAAATCGACGTCGATTTCGCCATTTTTCTCTTTGCAGAGTAATTTCAGCAGGTTAACCAAGTTCGTGCCGTAAAGCTGTGAAGATTGCGTCGGCAGACGGCTAGGTAAATCGGTGTAACCGATAATTTTAACGCCGTTTTCCGTCACGGTGACTCGATCGGCTACGGTCAATTCACAGTTCCCGCCCGTTTGTGCCGCTAAATCGACAATCACGCTGCCGGGCTTCATGCTCAGCACCATTTCTTTGGTGATCAGGCGCGGTGCCGGTTTTCCAGGGATCAGTGCGGTAGTGACGATAATGTCGACTTCTTTTGCCTGAGCGGCAAACAGTTCCATTTCGGCTTTGATAAAGGCTTCAGACATGACTTTGGCATAGCCGTCACCGCTGCCTGCTTCTTCTTCAAAGTCGAGTTCGAGGAATTCAGCCCCCATGCTCTTAACCTGCTCTTTTACTTCAGGGCGGGTATCAAAAGCACGCACGATAGCCCCTAAGCTACCTGCAGCACCGATCGCAGCCAAACCAGCCACGCCAGCCCCGATAATCATAACCTTAGCAGGCGGAACTTTACCTGCGGCGGTAATCTGCCCAGTAAAGAAGCGGCCAAACTCGTGAGCAGCTTCAACGATGGCACGATAGCCCGCGATGTTAGCCATCGAGCTGAGCGCATCCAGTGACTGCGCGCGCGAAATACGCGGCACGGAATCCATCGCCATCACCGTCACCTGACGGGCAGCCAGCTTCGCCAGCAGTTCTGGGTTCTGCGCTGGCCAGATAAAGCTGACAACCGTACTGCCCGCGCGGGTCAGTTCGATTTCATCATCCTGCGGTGCATTCACCTTCAGGACGATATCGGCTTGCCAGACTTCCGAACTGTCAACAATCGACGCACCGACTTCTTCGTATGCCGCATCATCAAAACTTGCCAGTTTTCCCGCTTCACGTTCTATCGAGACCGTAAAGCCCAGTTTCAGTAGCTGTTCAACCGTTTTCGGCGTCGCTGCTACACGGGCTTCATTGGCCAACCGCTCTCTTGGTACACCAATACGCATGCTGATACCCTTTTCGCTTATTTTAACGAAGGTTATTATTCTCACCCTATTCTGTTATACGAATTCGCCGAGACCTACTGCACCCTGTATCCCCGCATTCACGCGGTAGGAAGAGGGTCTTATCATCTTCTTACCACACGTTTTTTGAGGCGTCTCACGGTAGGCGAACTCATTTATAACGTACTGAAAATGTGATCGATGATCCATAAATAAAATGAATTTCACAGAAAAGCCGAGTTATCACAGGTTCTGCCAGCCTTTCTTGGTCGAAAATCATGGTCTTCTCTGCCTTTTGTAGCATTATTATAGAAGTATTTTTCTGGGCTGTTTCACAAAAACGATGTGTTACAAGGTTGTTAAAGTGATAAATTGTATAAATATCCCTTATGATGTCAAAACAATCATTAACCGTTATTATTAGCACTTTTCTTGTTGCGAGCCGAAGTATCATGGCCTTTCAGCCCGCTGAAAATGCTAAAGCACAAGAATTTATTCCGTGCGATAATCAGCCCCATTCCGTTACAGGTTGATTGCTATACCTTAAATAATTCGAGTGGCAGGAAGGCGAAAGGATTTTTTTATGAAGCTGAAGACTACTGTTATTGCATCTACATTGTTGTTATCACTCTCGGCATTTTCAGCGCAGGCTGCACAGGAACTGACGCCTGAACAGGCAGAATCCCTGCAACCCTTTGAACGAATTACGTTTAAAGGACGTTTTAACGCGATCAATGAAGCGGTAGCCGCAGCCTCAAAACGCGCCGACAAGCTGGGCGCAGAGTCGTTTTATGTACAAGCGATGGATGACGCTAATTCGAGTGGCAACTGGAATGTCACAGTTGATCTGTATCGCAAAGATGCGCCAAAGGCGAATCAGGATGTCCAATTCCGCACCTTCTACGGCGTGAAAGAGCTGCCGAAAGATGTGGCGTATGGATTGGAACCCTATGACACCGTCACCGTTGGCGGATTCTTCCGCAGCCAGCCGGACGTGAATGACGCCATTGCGAAAGCAGCAAAAGAGAAAAATGCCGATTCGTTCTACATCGTTCGTCAGGTTGATGTGAACTCGAATAGCGGCAACCAAAAAATTACTGCCTACATTTATAAAGCCGACGCACCGAAGCGCCAGACCCAGAGCACCGACGTCATCCCTGCGGATTCTGATGCAGGCCGTGCTGCGCTGGCTGCGGGTGGTACAGAAGCCGCTAAGGTAGAAATTCCTGGTGTCGCTAACTCAGGTAGCCCAAGCCGTAACGTAGGTAACTTCTTTGAAACGCAATCATCAAAAGGTGGACGTTACACGGTAACGTTAATGGATGGTTCCAAAATTCAGGAACTGAACAATGCTACGGCAGCGCAGATGGTGCCTTTCGATTCGATTAAGTTCCGCGGCAACTACACCAACATGACGCAAGTGTCTGAAGCCGTTGCTAAACGCGCGGGCGAGAAAGGTGCCAAGTACTACCACATAACCAGACAGTGGGAAGGTAAAGGCAACAACCTCACGATCAGCGCCGATCTTTATAAATAACAGCCATCGCGCGGTATCGTAGATACACGACGAAGGTTATAAACAAAAACCCGCGATATCGCGGGTTTTTTAGTGAGTAAAATTACTTGCTGGTATCTAGTTCTGGGAAGTTTTTCACCAGATCGTCAATCGCTTTGATCTGCTGCAAGAACGGCTCCAGTTTATCCAGCGGCAGCGCAGATGGGCCATCACATTTCGCATTCGCAGGTTCCGGGTGAGCTTCAATGAATAGCCCTGCCAGACCGACAGCCATACCGGCTCGCGCCAGTTCAGTGACCTGCCCACGACGGCCACCGGACGCCGCCCCAAACGGGTCGCGGCACTGTAGCGCATGCGTAACGTCAAAAATCACCGGCGCGCCGTTGGAAGCCTGCTTCATGACATTGAAGCCCAGCATATCGACAACCAGATTGTCGTAACCGAAGTTGCTACCGCGATCGCACAGAATTACCTGATCGTTGCCACCTTCGATAAATTTATCGACGATGTTCCCCATTTGCCCCGGGCTGACGAACTGCGGTTTTTTCACGTTGATTACTGCACCGGTTTTCGCCATCGCTTCCACCAGATCGGTTTGGCGCGCCAAAAACGCAGGAAGTTGGATCACATCAACCACATCGGCAACAGGCTGCGCTTGATGTGCTTCATGCACGTCAGTGATAATTTTTACGCCAAATGTCTGTTTCAGTTCCTGGAAGATTTTCATCCCTTCTTCCAGACCGGGACCGCGGTAAGAGTGAATCGAGGAGCGGTTAGCCTTATCGAATGACGCCTTGAACACGTAAGGAATGCCCAACTTCTGCGTGACCGTGACGTAATGCTCACAAATGCGCATCGCCAGATCGCGTGATTCAAGAACATTCATGCCGCCAAACAGCACAAAAGGCAGATCGTTGGCGACGGGGATATCCCCTATCTTGACCACTTTATTCGTCATACTTTTACCTTCATGTCGGGAAATAAATTAACGTAGCATTACTGCAAAACGGTTTCTTAATGTAAGACTGTTTTTTTAATGCAAGACAATCTGTTTTTGCTCTATCGAGTGAATCTGTACTTTTATCATTTCACTCACTGGATCTTCTGGGCACTGTTCGACGAAATAGTTGAGATCGGACAGCGCAATATGGTCGCAATCCAGTTGAGCATAAATCAGGCCGCGATCGCGGATTTCGTAAGGGTCGTCCGGGTCAAACTGCAGCACCGCTTCGCTGGCTCTCAGCGCCAGCTCCATCTGTTTTTCTTCCATCAGGGCGACTTTCAGCGTGTCGAGCATTTTACGCACGATCATGACGTTCTCCGCTTCATCCAGATCTTCATCGAGCAGGCGGGTTGACGGGCCAATATTCCCTTTCAGCCACACTTCCAGCACATGCTCGCTCAGCGTATCGCCATTTAGCGGATTGATCAGCCACATCTCTTCATCAAGCCAGTCGGCACGCAGAATCAACTGTGTCGGGAAAATCACCGGCATCAGCGGCAGACCGAGTTCATTGGCGATATGCAGAAAGATGATACCCAGCGACACAGGCAGGCCCTGACGAGATTCAAGCACCTGATCCAGCCACAGCGCATCAGACAGGCGATAAACGCCGCCCGCACCACCGAATCCCCAAGTGTGATAAAACAGCTCAATCAGTTTTTCAAGCTGAAGATCTTGCTCAAGACCGTCAGGAATAGCGGCTCGGGCGCTCTCAACCAACTGTTGCAGATTTTGCCGCACATCCTGAGCGGGAAAGTCGCGGCGAATCGCCTGTGAAACCAACACGACACCATCACTTAGCAGTGACTGGTTGAATTCAAAATCAGCAATAGCACTCATAATTATTCCATCAGCAACGGTGACTGCGTCAGTGCCAACAGCACGACCGCACCAAAGCATAGTAAAGCAGATACAAACGCCAGCCAGCGAACGTTCTGACTACGGGGGCGTTTCCCCAAGGCGATAGCGCCAAGAAGGATATAAATGATAACGCCAAACAGTTTTTCCGTCAGCCAGCTTTGCTCGGGAGTAAACGGATACGTATGGCTGAGAACGATTAAACCAATACCGCTGATTAATAACAAGGTGTCGTTAATATGCGGCAGGATTTTCACCCAGCGCTGTTGCAGCATAGCGGATTGCCGGCACAGCCAAAAAAAACGAATCACAAACAGGGAAATACTGATACCAACCGTTGCCAGATGCAGATATATCGTGGCTGGGTAAAGAGTTATCACGTCCATTGCTCCTAATAAATTGGGGCATCCGACCAGCGTCCTAACGACACGCGGTCATTGCCACCATAGTCCTGACAGGTTTCTATTTGTGTAAATCCTCGGGCCTGCAATAGCTGACGCACCGCATCAGCCTGCTGCCAGCCATGTTCCAGCAGCAGCCAGCCACCGTCGTCCAAATAATGCGGCGCAGATTCAATAATCGTGCGTAAATCCGCCAGTCCGTTGTCGGCGGCAATCAGCGCGCTGGCAGGTTCAAAACGGACATCGCCCTGCGACAGATGCACATCATCGGCATCAATATACGGGGGGTTACTGGCGATAAGCGCAAAGCGGGTGTGATCAAGCGGTGAATACCAGCTTCCGGATAAGAAATGGGCGTTGTCGAGCCCCAATTGCTGGGCGTTTTTTGTCGCTAACGCAACGGCATCGGGTTGAACATCAACGCCAGTCACCCGGCAATCACGCCGTTCACTCGCCAGCGCCAGCGCAATCGCACCGGTTCCCGAGCCCAAATCCAGCACAGCACACGGCGTTTGAGGCAGGCGTAGCAAGGCTTGTTCGACCAGACATTCGGTATCGGGACGAGGAATCAGCGTGGCGGGTGACACGGCCAGCGGCAGTGACCAGAACTCACGCACGCCGATCAAATAGGCAATAGGTTCCCCCTGTTCACGACGCAGCAGCAGCTCGGTTAACTGCTGCTGTTCAGCCGCGTTCAGCTCAGTTTCACCAAACGCCAGCAGGAACGTGCGGGACTTGCCAGTCACAAACCCCAGCAAAACTTCCGCATCTCGCTTCGGACTTTCTCCCGCCGCGAGCTGCGCCGTGGCCGAGATTAACCAATCCTGATACGTCATTATTCCTGCTCGGACAACGCAGCAAGCTGATCGGCCTGGTATTCCTGCACGACCGGCTGAATCAGCGTGTCCAGTTTCCCTTCCATGACTTCATCCAGCCGGTAAAGCGTCAGGTTAATGCGGTGATCGGTCACCCTTCCCTGCGGGAAATTGTAAGTACGAATACGGTCAGAGCGATCGCCGCTGCCGAGCAGGTTACGGCGGGTTGACGCTTCTTCCAACTGACGTTTCTGCACTTCTGCGGCACGAATACGCGCGCCCAACACCGACAACGCTTTGGCTTTGTTTTTGTGCTGTGAACGCTCGTCCTGGCACTCCACGACAATACCGGTTGGCAAGTGGGTAATACGGATAGCGGAATCGGTGGTGTTAACGTGCTGACCGCCCGCGCCAGAAGAGCGGAAGGTATCGATGCGTAAATCCGCTGGGTTGATGTCCGGCATCTCCGCTTCTGGCACTTCCGCCATCACGGCGACCGTACAGGCCGAGGTGTGAATGCGCCCTTGAGATTCCGTCGCGGGAACGCGCTGAACGCGATGACCGCCGGATTCAAACTTGAGCTGACCGTACACACCGTCACCGGAGATTTTGGCGATAACTTCTTTATAGCCGCCATGTTCGCCATCGCTGGCGCTTACAACCTCAACGCGCCAGCGGCGTGATTCAGCATAACGACTGTACATACGGAACAAGTCGCCGGCAAAGATTGCCGCTTCGTCACCGCCCGTTCCGGCGCGCACTTCCAGAAAACAGCCGCGCTCATCGTCGGGATCTTTCGGCAACAACAGCACCTGAAGCTGCTGCTCCAGTGCCTCAATCGTCGCTTTGCTTTCTTTCAACTCTTCCTGCGCCATATCGCGCATTTCAGGATCGTCCAGCATCATTTCTGCGGTTTGCTGATCCTCTTGCGCCTGCTGCCATTGCTGGAAACAGCGGGTAATATCAGTGAGCTGCGCATATTCTCGCGACAACGCGCGAAAGCGATCCATATCAGCGATGACGCTGGGCTCACCGAGTAACGCCTGGACTTCTTCATGGCGTTCTTGTAACGCTTCCAGTTTAGCAACAATAGAAGGCTTCATGCGGGCGGTTAAATCCTGTAGTAGAAATAAATAGTAGAGATGAATGCTAGTCCAGCCCAAGGCTGTCACGTAAAATTTGTAACCGGTGTTGGTCGCCGTCACGAGCGGCTTGCTGAAGGGACTTGGTCGGCGCGTGAATCAGACGGTTGGTCAAACGGTGTGTCAGTTCCTGAATCACCGCTTCAACGTCATTGCCTTGTTGGATGGCAGCCAGCGCCTTGGCCGTCATTTCCGCCCGCAATTCATCGGCCTGAGCACGATAATCGCGGATGGTCTCCACCGCGGACTGCGCACGCAGCCACGCCATGAAGTCAGAGCTTTCCTGCTGCACGATAGATTCAGCCTGCACCGCCGCTGCTTTGCGCTGCGCAAGGTTATGCTGAATGATGGCGTGCAGATCGTCCACACTGTAGAGATAAACGTTCGGCAATTTGCCGACTTCCGGCTCAATATCGCGCGGAACCGCAATATCCACCATCAGCATTGGCTGATTCCGTCTCGCCTTCAGCGTCCGTTCCATCATCCCTTTTCCGATAATCGGCAGTGTACTTGCCGTTGAACTGATCACGATATCGGCCTGAACGAGCTGTTCGTCCAACTCTGCCAGCGTGATGACTTCTGCGCCCACTTCCGCTGCCAGCGCCTGCGCACGTTCACGGGTGCGGTTCGCGATCACCATTTTCTGCACTTTGTGCTCGCGAAGATAGCGGGCGACCAGTTCAATGGTTTCTCCGGCACCAACCAGCAGCACCGTGACATCCGACAGTGATTCAAAAATCTGCCGCGCCAGCGTACAGGCAGCAAATGCCACCGACACCGCGCTGGCACCGATATCCGTTTCCGTACGAACACGCTTGGCCACAGTAAAAGATTTCTGGAATAGCCGCTCCAGTTCGCTGGACAAGGAATGACCACGCTGTGATTCGGCAAACGCCTTCTTCACCTGCCCCAAAATCTGCGGTTCGCCTAACACCAGAGAATCCAGACCGCTGGCAACACGCATCAAATGGCTAACGGCAGCATTATCCTGATGCCAGTACAGGCTGCCGTTGACGTCTTCCGGGCGCAATTGGTGATATTCACACAGCCAGCGAATCAGTTGCTCCCGCTGGTTTTCCTGTTCGTCAACGCTAAGATAGAGTTCCGTGCGATTGCACGTAGACAGCACAACGCCGCCCTGCACCAGCGGTTGCTGTAGCAGACTGTCGAGGGCCACCCCGAGTTTATCTGGTGAGAACACAACACGTTCACGCAGAGAAACCGGTGCGGTTTTGTGATTAATACCAAGCGCAAGCAGGGTCATTAGGCTGTTTCTGAGTAATACCGGTCTTAGTATGGATTTCGTTTGAACCGCATTCTACTTGATGCAGGAGTGCAAGAAAAGCGACAGCACGCGATACACCTCGTCTGAGGTAGTCACTTTTTGACAAAAAACAATAAACGCCATTAACGAATAACAATCATTGACGCTGAGCGGTAAGCCCGTTAGCGTGACGTATTTCACGGACTTCGTTCATTTACAGGATACGACCGACATGCCAACCAAAACCGTCCGATGCCTGCGTTTACTGCCTTTAGCCAGCGTATTGCTTGCCGCCTGTAGCATTAATCAACCGACCCAAACGGGTAAAAGCCCTACCTCGCCAGAGTGGCAACAGCATCAGCAAAAGGTCCAGCAGCTCAGCCAATATCAGACACGCGGCGCTTTTGCCTATATCTCCGATAGTAAAAGAGTATCAGCCAATTTCTTCTGGCAGGACACACCGCCGCAGCGTTATCGACTGCTGCTGACCAACCCGCTCGGCAGCACCGAATTAGAACTGCGTGCTCAGCCTGACGGCGTGCAAATCACCGACAATCAGGGTAAGCGTTACGTGGGTAAAGATGCCGAATACATGATTCAGCAACTGACCGGCATGGCGATCCCACTGAATAATCTGCGCCAGTGGATCCTCGGCATCCCAGGTGACGCCAACGAATTCACGCTGGATGAACGCTATCTGCTGAAAACCATCACTTATCGTCAGGGCAATCAAAACTGGAATGTCAGCTATCAGAGCTACAACACCGAGTTAACGCCTCCGCTGCCAACCAGTCTGGAGCTGGTTCAGGGTGAACAGCGTATTAAGCTGAAGATGAATAACTGGATGGTTAAATAAGTGATGCAACCGACGGTTATCGAGACATGGCCTGCCCCCGCCAAACTGAACCTGTTTCTTTATATTACCGGCCAGAGAAAAGACGGGTATCACCTGCTGCAAACGCTATTCCAGTTTCTGGATTACGGTGACACCTTGACGATTCGGCCGCGTGATGACGACCAGATTAACCTGCTTACCCCTGTCGACGGTGTAGAGAACGAGCAAAACCTGATCGTACGCGCCGCACGCTTATTACAGCAGCACTGCGAACGCTACGATATTCGCCCTGCTCAGTTCGGCGCAGACATCAGTATCGAGAAATGCCTGCCGATGGGCGGCGGGCTGGGTGGTGGTTCATCCAATGCGGCGACCGTTTTGGTCGCCCTCAACCATTTGTGGCAAAGCGGGCTGAGTGTGGATACGTTGGCCGAACTGGGGCTGCAATTGGGTGCAGATGTTCCCGTCTTTGTTCGTGGGCATTCTGCCTTTGCCGAAGGCATTGGCGAACAGTTAACCCCCGCAAATCCGCCAGAAAAATGGTATCTGGTCGCTCATCCTGGTGTGAGTATTGCCACGCCGTTGATTTTCAGCGATCCTGAGTTGACGCGGAATTCGCCAATTCGTGATTTAGAAACTTTATTAAACCAGACCTTCGTCAATGATTGTGAAGCTATCGCAAGAAAACGTTTTCGTGAGGTTGAACAGCTACTTTCATGGCTGCTAGAATATGCCCCGGCGCGCCTGACTGGAACGGGGGCTTGTGTGTTTGCAGAGTTTGACACCGAGTTCGCAGCCCGTCAGGTGCTTGACCAGGCCCCGGAATGGTTAAACGGTTTCGTCGCGAGAGGTG
The DNA here is from genome assembly GCF_014946775.2 of Pectobacterium quasiaquaticum. NCBI lineage: Bacteria > Pseudomonadati > Pseudomonadota > Gammaproteobacteria > Enterobacterales > Pectobacteriaceae > Pectobacterium > Pectobacterium quasiaquaticum. The sequence goes on from NZ_CP065177.1 coordinate 2,251,039, forward strand.
TTAATATCTCTCCGCTACACCGTACGCTTTCTGGGCAACGTTAGGTTTTGCCACACACCGGCTGCCACGCGGCCAGTCTGTAGCAAACTTAATTCATACACCCGTATGCATGTTGTACCTGTTGTTTTTCCTTGCTTGGCAGGTGCAATATTTCTCTGGACGCAAGCCTGAGGTTCTTCTCGTGCCTGATATGAAGCTTTTTGCTGGTAACGCCATCCCGGAACTAGCACAACGTATTGCCAACCGTTTGTACACTAGCCTTGGCGACGCCGCTGTCGGTCGTTTTAGCGATGGCGAAGTCAGCGTGCAAATAAATGAAAATGTACGCGGTGGTGATATTTTCATCATCCAGTCCACCTGTGCACCCACCAATGACAACCTGATGGAACTGGTTGTGATGGTTGATGCTCTGCGTCGCGCTTCCGCGGGACGTATTACCGCCGTTATCCCCTACTTCGGCTATGCCCGTCAGGATCGTCGCGTGCGTTCCGCACGTGTGCCAATCACCGCGAAAGTCGTTGCTGACTTCCTGTCCAGCGTGGGTGTTGACCGTGTTCTGACTGTAGATCTGCACGCTGAGCAGATTCAGGGTTTCTTCGATGTCCCGGTAGATAACGTATTCGGTAGCCCGATCCTGCTGGAAGACATGTTGCAACAAAATCTGGAAAACCCGATCGTGGTTTCTCCAGATATCGGTGGCGTTGTGCGTGCTCGCGCAATCGCTAAACTGCTGAACGATACCGATATGGCGATCATTGACAAGCGCCGTCCGCGTGCCAACGTTTCTCAGGTGATGCATATCATCGGTGACGTCGCTGGCCGTGACTGTGTACTGGTTGACGATATGATCGACACTGGCGGCACGCTGTGCAAAGCGGCGGAAGCACTGAAGGAACGTGGGGCTAAACGTGTATTCGCTTATGCCACACACCCGATTTTCTCAGGCAACGCTTACGAGAACATCAAGAACTCTGTCATTGATGAAGTGATTGTCTGCGATACCATTCCGCTGGCGGAAAACATTCGTTCACTGCCGAATGTTCGTACGTTAACGCTGTCCGGTATGTTGGCCGAAGCGATTCGTCGTATCAGCAACGAAGAATCCATTTCTGCAATGTTTGAACATTAATCGCCGCTGATCGAGTAATCGATCAAAAACGATAATGAGGGAGCCACCTGTAACAAGGTGGCTTTCTTATTTTCATCACTGTAAAAACGCTATCGCTATAAAAACAAAAAACCGCCATAGCAAAGCTACAGCGGCTCTCATGTTCAATTTTCATTCACGCCTATGGCGCCTTAACGGTTATGGGTGACGTTGGCGGCGACAACGCTTATCAAAGTGCTTAACCCACCAGTAACGATCCGCGATTTCTTCACGCCCGCTAATACGCGCCCCCGCCAACCAAAATATTGCGCCAGAAAAAATACTGACCAGATCAATGTAAGTCATATATTCAGGAACATTCAGTTTCGGGAACTGGCTGGCGATAGAAAAACCGATGCCGCCAATCATCATGATCATCCCGATACCCATCAATACATTACCTAGTACTGTCACGTTCTTGCGTTTCATCTGCCACCTCCAGATTAATTCTGTGGATGAATCGGAGTGCCATTACTGTTTACTCTCTTATTATTGATGTAATTATAGGCAATAATGTACTTAGATGATTGCGGGAGGGATCACAGATAAGGGGGATGATTAATATTTTTTTACGTTTAAACAAACAAATAGACAAAAATCCGAATAATCACATCACTAAACAAATAACATTATTTTTACATTCCAACACCGATATTTGGCTATACCTCATGCGGTGTGTAAACTAGCGCTTTCGTTTATCACGCTACCCTGCGTCAGTTTAAGCACGTAATCTGGAATATACCGTGAGCAGCATTAAATTAATTGTCGGCCTAGCGAATCCCGGCGCTGAATACGCCGCCACCCGCCATAATGCGGGAGCCTGGTTTGTCGATCGTCTGGCGGACGCTTACCGTCAGCCGCTGAAAGAAGAAAGCAAATTTTTTGGTTACACCTCCCGCCTTAATCTGGCTGGGCAAGATGTCCGTCTGCTGGTTCCCACCACGTTCATGAACCTGAGCGGCAAAGCCGTCGCGGCAATGGCCACCTTCTACCGCATCCAGCCTGATGAAATTCTGGTTGCACACGATGAACTGGATTTATTACCGGGAATTGCCAAACTTAAGCTAGGCGGCGGACACGGCGGCCATAACGGTCTGAAAGACATCATCAGTAAATTGGGTAACAACCCGAATTTCCATCGTTTACGCATCGGTATCGGCCATCCGGGTGATAAAAGCAAAGTGACTGGCTTTGTGCTGGGCAAACCGCCGACGAGCGAACAGACGCTGATCGACGATGCCATTGACGAAGCCGTACGCTGCACAGAAATCCTGATGAAAGAAGACATGATCAAAGCGATGAACCGCTTGCATGCCTTCAAAGCGGCATAATCTAGTCAGAATGCGGATGGCAGATCGAGATAAATCGCCATTCCGTGTATAATCTGCCGAAATATTTCCATTCTGACAGGCAATAGATAGTAATTGCCTGATTAATAAGTTATTTAAGGTGATATAAACATGGGATTCAAATGCGGTATCGTTGGGCTGCCTAACGTCGGTAAATCCACTCTGTTCAATGCGTTGACCAAAGCCGGCATCGAAGCGGCCAACTTCCCGTTTTGTACCATCGAGCCGAACACTGGCGTAGTGCCAATGCCCGATCCACGTCTGGACAAGCTGGCTGAAATCGTTAAGCCACAGCGTATCCTCCCTACCACCATGGAATTTGTTGATATCGCTGGTCTGGTAAAAGGCGCGTCCAAAGGTGAAGGTTTGGGTAACCAGTTCCTGACCAACATTCGTGAAACGGAAGCCATCGGCCACGTTGTACGCTGCTTCGAAAACGACAACATTATCCACGTAAACAACAAAGTTGATCCGGCTGATGATATCGAAGTCATCAACACTGAATTAGCACTGTCTGACCTCGACACCTGTGAACGCGCCATTCATCGCGTGCAGAAGAGAGCCAAAGGCGGTGATAAAGATGCTAAAGCTGAGCTGGCCGCGCTGGAGAAATGCTTACCACAATTGGAAAACGCTGGCATGCTGCGCTCGCTGGATTTAAGCGATGAAGATAAAGCAGCCATCCGCTACCTGAGCTTCCTGACGCTGAAACCAACGATGTACATCGCTAACGTTAACGAAGACGGTTTCGAAAACAACCCATACCTCGATAAAGTGCGCGAAATCGCAGCGGCTGAAGGCTCTGTCGTTGTGGCCGTCTGCGCCGCCGTTGAATCAGATATTGCCGAGCTGGACGATGCTGACCGTGAAGAATTCATGGCTGAGTTAGGGTTAGAAGAGCCGGGTCTGAACCGCGTAATCCGTGCGGGCTATGAGCTGCTGAACCTGCAAACTTACTTCACCGCTGGCGTGAAAGAAGTTCGTGCCTGGACCATCCCTGTCGGCGCCACCGCTCCGCAGGCCGCCGGTAAGATTCACACCGACTTCGAGAAAGGCTTCATCCGCGCACAAACGATCGCCTATGACGATTTCATCACCTACAAGGGTGAACAAGGCGCGAAAGAAGCCGGAAAAATGCGTTCAGAAGGCAAGGAATACATCGTTAAAGATGGTGATGTGATGAACTTCCTGTTCAACGTCTAAATTACTTCTGTTGTCTCATGCGATATCACAGCATTGTATGCAGACTAACAAACCTCATAAAATCCACGCAGTTGCGTGGATTTTCATTTTTAATTTGGGAGCTTTCGTTTGAAAAACTATTATTCTATTAATTCATCCCAAATTCGTGTAGTAACACATATCTGTGGTTTTTTAGTTTTTTTATACAGTTTTTCCATGCTGCCACCGATGGTTATTGCATTGCTGAACAAAGAGAAGAGTTTTTTTGTTTTTCTCAGTACGTTCATTACTTTTTTTTCTCTCGGAGGCATCGCCTGGGTTCTGACCCGGCGAGCAGGAATACAACTACGAACCCGAGATGGATTTATCATTATCGTCCTGTTTTGGATATTATTTTCTCTTATTAGCGCCATTCCGATATGGCAGGATGACGCACTGAACTTAAGCTTTGCCGATGCATTATTTGAAGGCGTTTCCGGTATAACCACAACTGGCGCTACCGTTGTAGCTGATGTTAGTTCACTGCCACATGCCTATCTTTATTATCGAGCTCAACTGAATTTTATTGGCGGTTTGGGGGTTATTGTCCTTGCCGTTGCAGTACTCCCTTTATTAGGTATTGGTGGAGCAAAACTTTATCAGTCGGAAATGCCAGGTCCTTTTAAAGAAGAAAAACTGACGCCTCGACTGGCAGATACATCACGCAGTCTCTGGTTAACATATTCACTGCTCGGATTAGCCTGTACTTTTTCTTACATGCTTGCGGGGATGCCTGCTTTTGACGCACTGTGTCATGGTTTATCAACTGTATCACTAGGCGGTTTCTCGACCCAAACGGAAAGTATCGGTTTTTACAACAACCATGCTATTGAATTCGTTGCGGGTTTATTTTCGCTGCTTTCCGCATTTAATTTTACCTTATGGTATATCGCTATCACTAAACGTACCCTGAAACCTTTTCAGCGTAATGCCGAACTTCGTTTCTTTCTGCTGGTGACATGTATTGTTGTTCTCCTCACTACCTGGCAAGTATGGCACGCGGGGATGTATAACATGTTTGATAGTTTCATCCATGCCTTTTTCCTTGCAAGTTCCATGATGACTGATAACGGTCTGGCAACCGCTGATTATGCGAACTGGCCAACTCACACTATTGTGTTTTTGTTATTTATGAGTTTTTTTGGGGGGTGTGTTGGTTCAACATGTGGTGGCATTAAAACATTACGTTTTTTGATTTTGCTGAAGCAAAGTCGGCATGAATTACATCAACTGGCTCATCCACGTGCATTAATGAATATAAAAGTAGGTGGCAGTACGGTGAATGATCGTGTCATGCATTCTGTATGGAGTTTCTTCTTCCTTTATATGCTTTTCACAATCTTTTTCATCTGGGTACTGAATATGATGGGATATGATTTACTCACCTCGTTTGCTACCGTCGCGGCATGCATTAACAATATGGGATTAGGGTTTGGTGAAACAGCCTCAACGTTTGGTACTCTCAAAGATGAGGCTAAATATTTAATGTGTGCAGCGATGATAATGGGACGCTTGGAGATTTACCCTATTTTGATGCTTTTTTCACGTTTCTTCTGGCGCGCATAGCATTATGCCTGCCTGATCACATCGGGCAGGCTTTTATTGATTCAGAGGATCGTTAGCTAGAGTGTGTCCCTTAACCTCCTCACATACCAAAAAGTACTGTAGGTGCCCTTTCCGAAATGTGATTTTTGGTTGAATATTAAGCGTTTCTGGAGCGATTTTTATCGTTTAAAAGCTTTTTTGCACAGTTATTACCCATGCTGAGTTGAACAATAAATAGTTAAGGGACGCAGCATAGATTCGTTGAGATATGCAGCATCACTTCATAGAACTGAAATTCCACCACTGACTAAACGTCTGCTGCGGGTTATCGACCTGAACGCGTTCACCAATACGGGGCGTCATCAGCCGCCAGGCCTGATCTTGGCTAGCCTGCGAAATGCGTTCCAGCGGATCGTTCCAGCGGTGGTGCGCCAGCTTAAATTTGCTGTTATGGCTCGGTAGTACCGCTTTTGCCTGCAAATCACTGGCCGCCTGCGCACTTTCTTCCGGCGTCATGTGAACGTGGGGCCAGTCCCGATCGTATTGTCCGCATTCCAGTATCGCGATATCGAATCCGCCTAGACGCTCAGCGATCGCTTTGTAATGCGCACCATAGCCGCTGTCCCCGCCGAGATACAGACGATGTTGTTCCGTAATCAGCGCAAATGAACCCCACAGCGTTTGATTATGCTTGAGGAGTCGGCCAGAAAAATGCTGTGTCGGTAGCACATGGATGTCGATACCATTCTCTTTCAGACAACTGAACCAGCCGCCTTCCGTAATGTCTTTCTGCGGGAAACCCCATTTTACAAAATAGGACCCCACGCCCGTTGGCGTGACAATGCGGCGGATTTTCCCGCGTAGCGCGTTCAGCGTGGGATAATCCAGATGATCCCAGTGATCGTGGGTGATCAGCAGATAGTCGATGGTGGGAACATCATCCGGTGCATACACATTGCTGCCCTTGAAGGCGACGTTGGTGCGTGGCACCGGCGAAGCGTTGTCGCTAAATACCGGATCCAGAAGGAACGTTTTCCCTTCCAGTTGAATGAAATAGCTGGAATGGCCCATCCAGATGATGACGTTATCCGTTTTACTCAACTGGTGCAGATCGGTTTTTTCCGTCGGCAATGGGGTATCTGGTAACGCGCCAGCGTCTTTCTCAAAAAGAAAGCGATACAGCAGCGTGAATCGGTTCTGGCTATCGACCGTCGGTCGAGCCACTGGGTTATGAAATGCGCCATCGAGAAAGAGTGGGTTTTCCGGCTGGGGCTTGACCTCTGGTGATACATACTGCGGCTGTTTTAACCAGCCGTAAACGGCGACTGCTATCACAGCCAAAACGAGTAACAAAAGCATAGCGTTTATCCAGTGTCGTTTCGTAATGAATATATTTCGTAATGAAGGGGCCGCTTGGAATTCGGAAATTATTTTCCATCGCAGAATATATAACAGATTAGTGGCAATATCGGAGGGTTTCTACGAGTAAAGAGAACGCAGAAGAGTGGTGCCTGCGGTTAGGATAGTAAAGATGATAACCCGGTATGTCCGGTGTGAATTCATCGAGTACCTGGATAAGTTCTCCGTTGTCAATAAATCCCTGCACCTGATCAAGATGGATATATCCCAGACCATGGCCATCAAGTACTGCATTGACCAGTAGCTCAATAGTATTCACGACCAGTTGTCCTTTACCTCTAACTTCTATTTCACGTCCGTCACTCATAAGGCGCCATCCTATTACTGTGCCAGATGTTGGCAGCCGGAAGTTGACGACGTTATGATCGATTAGCTCAGTGGGTACTTTGGGTGCCGGAAATCTTGTCAGATAGGCCGGACTGGCAACGATTGCCATCGGGATATCTGGACCAATTCGCATAGCAATCATCTCCCTGTCGATCTCTCCCCCAAGGCGAATGCCAGCATCAAACTGATTGGCTACAACGTCTACCAGCGCATGATCAACGTTGATCTCAATATGAATATCGGGGTTTTCTGGTAGTAATCTCTCAATGGCGGGCATGAGTATGGTCTTTGCCGCATGTTCCACCGTCGTGAGCCGAATAGTTCCAGAAGGCCGGTCGCGCAGCTCATCGAGAGAGCTAATCACAAGGTCAAGCTCATGAAACATCGGACCTAGCTTCTCAAGCAGGCGTTTCCCAGCCTCTGTTGGCGCGACACTCCGTGTCGTGCGCGCGAGTAATCGTAAACCCAGGCGTTCCTCAACACGGCGAATTATCTGGCTCAGGGCTGATTGCGCCATTCCCAGGCGGAGAGCAGCTTTGGTAAAACTGCGTTCTTCAGCAACAACTACGAACGCTGTCAGATCTGCAATTTCGTCGCGACGCAAAGCTTTCTCCTTACACCATTTATCATTTAAATGATAAGGCTAATTATTTTTATACATCTAGTCTACTTAATCAATACGCATTATGTTAAGCAAATGCATTGTTTTCTGGCCCTGCCGGGTCAAAAACTTATCAAGTATCGTGTCCAGCAAGTTTTAGGTCGCCAACACTAATGGCTGCCAGAATCAGGATTCCGGGAATATGGTTGCCCAGTCTGTCTTATCTGGATACCGAAACCACGCAACACGCTTAGTGAGGAATAATAATGAGTAAGACATTGAATGAAGAACTGGTGAAAATTGAAGCAGTAGCCGTCGCTTATCTGACAGCTTTCAATCGTGCCGACATCCCTGCTGTAATCGAAACATATACTAATGATGGCGTGCTTATGGGACCGGGCAGACCAGCATCAATAGGCAAGGATGAGCTTGAGCTTGCCTATAATAGCGTATTTGAAACAATCGGCTTCAGTATGAAATATGAAATAAAGGAAGTGGAGCAAATCAGCCCAGACTGGGCATTCGTTCGAAGTGCTACCGAGGGAACAGAAACAGACAAAGCGACGGGCATCGTCACTCCAGCGGCTTATCAGGAGTTGTTTCTGCTACATAAGCACGCAGCTGAATCATGGAAGATTGCGCGCTACTGCACTACCAAGATAAGTTCATAGAGTGTGTTCCAGTGCTGAAGCAAGGGAGAACCAGGGGCGTTTTGGTGCAAAAAAAGCGAAGGTGCTCGCCTTCGCTCAGGAATGTTGATGAGAAACCGTGAGCCTGTACACCATTCTGTGTAAATGCCTTTTCTCAGAAGTGACCGTTCAGGCGGTCACCGAACTCAATAATAAAACGGCTCATTGCCATACGCCAGTCCCTCAGCGGCATCGTCCATTTTTGCGATGCCGCCTGGATTGCCAGCCATACTACCTTCTTTACTGAGTCGTCCGTCGGGAACACCTTACGCTTTTTGATGGCATGACGGATCACGCTGTTCAGCGACTCTATGGCGTTGGTGGTGTAGATCACTTTGCGGATGTCTGCCGGGTAAGCGAAGAATGTCGCAAGGTTCACCCAGTTTGCCTCCCAGCTTCGACTTATCTGCGGATATCGACTGTCCCAGGTACCGGCAAACGCATCCAGGGCCTGCTGTGCTGCCTCTTCCGTTGGGGCCTGATAGATCGCTTTCAGGTCTCGAGTGACTGCCTTGTAGTCCTTCCAGGAGACGAACCGCAGGCTGTTACGCACCATATGCACAATGCACAACTGGATCCGTGCCTCTGGATAGACTGCGTTAATCGCATCCGGGAATCCTTTCAGTCCGTCAACACAGGCAATGAGGATATCGTTCAGCCCGCGATTTTTCAGTTCTGTCAGCACGTTAAGCCAGAACTTCGCACCTTCATTTTCGGCCAACCACATCCCCAATAACTCTTTCTGGCCTTCGATATTGATACCCAGTGCCAGGAACACGGATTTATTAATTACGCGACTATCCTGTCGGACTTTCAATACAATACAGTCAAGGTAAACAATAGGATAGACCGCATCCAGTGGCCGATGTTGCCATTCGACTACCTGTTCCATAACGGCATCAGTCACCTTCGATACCAGTGCGGGTGAGACATCGGCGTCATAAAGCTCTTTGAACGCAGCCGCTATTTCACGGGTTGTCATTCCTTTGGCGTATAACGACAGGATCTGGTTATCCATCCCGGTGATCCGGGTCTGGTTTTTCTTCACCAGTTGCGGTTCAAAGGTGGCTTCACGATCGCGGGGAGTACGCAGCTCCAAGGGGCCATCGACAGTGGTTACGGTCTTTGTGGAGTAGCCGTTGCGGGCGTTAGAGCCCGTTTTAGCCTGGTTTTTATCGTAGCCGAGGTGGTGGGACATTTCGGCGTTGAGCGCTGCCTCAACGCTGATTTTCTTGAGCAGCCGATCGAACTGGTTGAGATCTTCAGGAGTTTTGAGATTTTTGGCCAGTTCGTTAGCCAGAGCCTGCAACTGTTTTTCGTCCATAAAGTAACCTGCTTTTGATGTTGGGTTGAACATATCAAAATCAGGCAATTACACAAATTTATGTACAGGCTCGAAACCGTGGCGGTCTGTCACCGCTGACGTTTGCCTGCTACGTCAGTACTGATTACTTTTTAAGCGCCAGCAGCGTTTTTCCCATCCCGATAACAAATTCATTTTGTTGCCCGATGACCTTATTCAGCCCGACTTCATCCTGAATATTATCGACCGTGTTGATCGCCTGTACTTCCAGCACGCGCCCTTTAACCAGCGTCGAACACAGCGAATGCAGAACCTTGTTATTCAGAATCGTTTGTAAGCAGCGAAAAGGCGTCGCACCGTCAATGTTTCCCGCACGCTGGTCGGGCTTAATACGCTGGCGCAGCATCTCTTTTTCGGTACTCGCAATCACTGCATCCAGATCGCTGGGCTTGGAGGCAATCGGAACATTGCCATCTTTATCAGGCGGCAGCATAAACAATGAAACCAGCGCCTTATTGCCTGTCGTAGGGTCAACATACTCGGTCTGCACCATGTGGTTTGCCGCATCGACCACTTTCTCTCGCTGAACCATGTTCAACAGTCGCGCAGGTAATGCCGCGGTGAGATCCTGCGTGGTATAGCCAGCGAACAAATCTGGATCCTTTGTCTCTGCGACACCGTACAGCGGCAGCACCAGTAACAGACCCGCAATCCCTTTCTTTATCACACTGATTTTCATCATATTCCCCTGCTATTCATTGTATGCACTCCCCTATCCCACCACGCGCCATTCTTATCACGCTAACGTCGATAACCTCTGGCCTTTTTACCACGTTTACACGTGACAGCGCATTCTACAACTACAGGAAAGAATAGCATTTTTTATACAAAAACTTGTTGTCGGAGAATTCCTTCGCTAGAATCGCGCCGTTTACTCACCCCCAATGTGTCATTTGGAGCCCTAAAGTGCCCTGTACGTCAGCCCCCCACTAACCGCCGACGACTGCATTAAGCAGCCTCGACTCGGCGCAGTCTGCGCCAGCGTTGGCTGCGGTACGAGTTTCCTGTTTTCCCCGCTATTGTGCGGAGCAGAAAATGAACCTCCCGCTTCCTCCCCCGCGACTCTGACCTCTGGAATGCCAGCGGCCAGCTATTGACTCGCGCCAGAACACGTTCGTCGGCCCTCTTTTTTACCGTAGATGGGCCTGGCTGTGCCAATAACGCAGCAGGCGAAAAACATGTATTTACATTCAATACCATTATTAAAGTATCCACGTACCCCGCATCTGGAAGGTTCGCGTTTACAGTCTGGCGATGATGCGTCGGACCAAATTGCACTGAAAGCGCTGGCAGGCCGTTACGTCGTGATCGAAGAAAAGATCGACGGCGCGAACAGCGGCGTGTCTTTCAATGAAACGGCGGAACTCCTGCTCCAGTCGCGCGGCCACTATCTGGCTGGTGGCTCACGGGAACGGCAGTTCAACTCGTTCAAGTTCTGGGCTACTGCGCACGAAATGCGTTTTCTTGAGCTGCTGGAAGACCGTTTCGTGATGTACGGCGAATGGGCGTACAGCAAGCATTCCGTGTTTTACGACCGGTTGCCGCACTACTTTCACGAATTTGATATTTACGATCGTCGTGAGGGCATTTTTTTATCGACAGCGCGCCGGCACGCGATGCTGGCCGGTTCGCCCGTGTTGTCCGTTCCGGTGCTTTACGCCGGGGAGATGCCAACAAATCCGGCATTGCTGTGGAAGCTGGTGTTCCGTTCGCTGGCGAAAAGCCAGAACTGGAAGACCGCGTTTGAATCCACCGTGCAGCGTGAAGGTTTGCCGCTCGCGCTGTGCTGGCAGCAAACCGATAAATCGGACCGTTCGGAAGGCCTTTATTTAAAAGTTGAAGATGATGAACAGGTACTGGCACGTTACAAGCTGGTACGCCATGACTTCATCCAGACCATTTTGGACAGCGGCTCGCATCATTCCCGGCGCCCGATTTTGCCGAACCAACTGGCTGACGGCGTTGATCTGTACGCGCCCTGTCCAACCGTATCTTGGGAAATGCTGGGGCTGAATACGCTGCGTTCTTTAGACGCGCTCGTCGCCGCGATGCCCGATAAGTAAGGAGTATGATTATCATGGATTGGAATATCATCAGGGGATTGGTCCCCACCTCTGGCGCACAGCCAGATTTTGCTGATTGTCTGGACGCGTTTCCAGTACTTCAACGCGCTAAAGAGACGCCGCAGGAACCGCGCTATCACGGTGAAGGTGATGTCTGGACACACACCATCATGGTGGTCGAGTCGCTCTTGCAGCTTCACGATTACCAGACAGCCACGCGCGAGCAGCAGGAAATTTTGTTTTTTGCCGCGTTGCTGCATGACGTTGCAAAATATCGCACGACAGTGATTGACCCAGTAACGGGTCAGATTGGTCAGCCGGGACACTCGCGCAAAGGTGCTATCGACGCCCGGGTGCTGCTGTGGGATGCAGGCGTTCCGTTTGCGATTCGGGAAGCGATTTGTCGCTTAATTTCGGTGCATCAGGTGCCATTTTACTGCCTTGAGGATGAACGCCGTCGGATGTCGCCGATCTTTACGATTCGCGAACTCTCTTGGCAATTGAGTATTCCGCTGCTGGCAACGCTGGCGGAAGCCGATATGCGCGGGCGCATCTGTCAGGATCAAGCGCGCGTGCTCGACAGTATTGAGCTGTTCCGCGAGCTGGCGCGGGAAGAAGGCTGTTACGGCCAACCGAGATCGTTTGTCGATGCTCACACGCGCTTGAGCTATTTTCGCGGAGCCGATGTGCATCCAGATTATCCACTGTTTCAGGAGCCGGGTTCGAAAGTCACCGTGATGTGCGGTTTGCCCGCATCGGGAAAAGACACCTGGGTGCGGACGCATCGGCACGATTTACCCGCAGTTTCTTTCGACGATGCGCGAACAGAGCTGGGACTGAAACATGGCGAAAATGAAGGGAAAGCGGTGCATTGGGCGACCGACAAAGCGCGTTCACTGCTGCGAACGCATGAACCGTTCGTGTGGAACGCCACACACCTGAGCCAGCAAATGCGCACCCGCACGTTGGATCTGTGCTACGCCTACGGCGCAGAAGTGGAGATTGTCTATCTGGAGCGCCCGCGTCAGGAATTACTGCGCCGCAACGGGAAACGGGACACCACACTGAGCAATAAAACGCTGCAAGGTATGCTGACAAAATGGGAGCTTCCCGCACCGACGGAAGCACATGTTGTTCGCTATGAACCTTAATGCAGCCACAGCGCGGTAAACGAAGCATCGTATGCGGTAACACCGCGTCTTTCTGCACTAAGATACTGTTTTTCATAGATCAATTTATCGTCCTCGAAACGCACGGGGACGATAAATTGTACGTAGGGACAGTGGCGTTGGTAAACCGGAAGTATTTTCTGCATAGTTATCTTCATATACCCGACTGATCTCATGTGAATAATATATATTTGAAGTATTTTTCATTTCGGAGTGGAACAAAGCATGGAAGCACTAATAAACGCGTATAAGCAAATACTACAGGGACTTAACGCCCAGTCATTTAACCTAGAAGAGGATAAATACTCAGGTGTCTTCTTACCTGTCCCGTTTGATGAATACTGGCATTCCCCGGTAAAAATCATGCTGGTTGGCCGTGAAACATCTGGCTGGAATACGCTGAATGGGAAGAATAGGATGTCTCGGGTGCTGGGCCTTATACCTGATATCAGCATAGAGCAGGTGGTTGAAGAGGCTTTCGAACGTTACAAGCAGCATCTACCAACTAAAAAAGATGGAACACTAAACCTCAAATCACGTAGCCGATTCACACAATATTATTTCCGGTTGGCTCATGAGTTGAATATCCCTCCTCAGGCTATCGTATATGCCAATCTACTGGCGTGGGATTATGATCGCCTGACACCACTCATTCGCCCTGAAAGTGAAGTTCAGGAAGTGATATCTGCCTCAGTGAAATTGTTGGATGCACAAATTAAACACCTTGAGCCCGATTTCATTATCTTTGCATCCGGAGCCCGGAGAACAGACTACATCATCAAGCAGGTGCTTACTGAGCTAGGCGGCTATGAGACTTCTTCCGTCATTCCGGGGAAGCTATGGGAGTTTAAAGTAGGTAATGCAATCTGTTTCAGAATAGCCCATCCAAGGGCTATGCGTGGACACCAGAAGTACAGATATGAGGTGATTGCACGAATTAAGCAACTTTGCACTGATGGCGACTAGTGTATTACAGATTACTCAGTAGGCATTCTGAACTTGCCTTCCCGGAGAAGTACCGGAAATCGGGCGAAACGGCCAAGTTCTCTATGTTAGAGGTGACACGTTCGATTCGACATTGCCAGGCTGGAGATTGCACTTCATTGCGCCCCGTGAGCACAGGATATGCACAGGGCGTGAATTACAGGCACAAAAAAACCACCCGGAGGTGGTTTCACGATACTGCTTATTACTTTAATTATTCTTGTCTTTCCCATGATAGCCGGAGTGAGATTTGAATTCACACAGCACGAACGCCGAGGGATTTTAAATCTTTCCACCACCTGAAAAATCAGGCCTTTTCCAAATTCCCCATACGTTTATGACGCAAACCAGGGATCTATTGGATCAGGATAAGATACCCACATCGCCAGACCTTCGGTCATTTCTTTGTCCGTCAGCAGTGCAGCATCCAGGCGGGCTCGCAGCGCCTGTTCATCCATATCGATACCGATAAACACCAGTTCCTGCCGCGCATCGCCCACGCCATCCACCCAAATGGAACGAATGTAATCCAGCGATTCGTTATCTGTTGGCCATCTTTCTTTCGGCGCACTGACCCACCATGAACCAGCCAGTCCTTGACGCGCTACGCCACCTGCCTGAGACCACGATCCGGCATATTCCGGGCGACTTGCTAACCAAAAATAGCCTTTAGATCTGACAACCCCGGTGAGCGAATTTTCCATGACCTGCGCGAAACGGGCAGGATGAAACGGCCGACGCGCGCGGAAAACAAAACTGGTGATGCCATATTCCTCAGTTTCAGGCGTATGCTCGCCGCGTAGCTCTTTCAACCATCCGGGAGCCTGCGCCGCTTTGTCGAAATCAAACAGTCCCGTGTCGAGCACCTCGTTCAGCGGCACAGCGCCAAATTGTGCATGAAGTATTTTTGCTCCCGGATTCAGTGAACGAATAATCGCGACCAGCTTCTGCTGTTGCGCCGTATCAATCAGGTCGGTTTTGTTGAGGATAATGACATTGCAGAACTCGATCTGGTCGATCAGCAAATCCACAACGCTGCGCTCGTCACCCTCTCCTAACGATTCTCCGCGTGAATGGATGCTGTCCACCGACGTGTAATCTTTTAAGAAGTTATATCCGTCGACAACGGTCACCATCGTATCCAGCCGAGCCACTTCAGAGAGGCTTTCCCCATCGTCACCCGCAAACGTGAATGTCTCCGCGACCGGAAGCGGTTCCGCAATACCGGTTGATTCAATGACCAACTGATCAAAACGCCCTTCTTTCGCCAGCCGATTAACCTCGATCAGGAGATCTTCACGCAGCGTGCAACAGATACAGCCGTTACTCATTTCAACCAGCTTTTCGTCCGTCCGTGAAAGCTCAGCGCCGCCCGCCCTCACCAGCGCAGCATCAATATTCACTTCTGACATATCGTTAACGATCACCGCGACGCGGCGGCCAGCACGATTATTCAGAATATGGTTAAGTAACGTGGTCTTTCCCGCGCCGAGAAAGCCGGATAGTACGGTCACAGGTAGTCTTGCATCTGCTTTCTGTCGAGCTACAACGTCAGCCATATTTCACACTCTCTAATGATTTGCATTGTTACTTTTCTGCTTCGGAATGATTCATCACCACGAATGTTTCGCTTTTAAACACGCATTGCGATAATCTTTTTATGCGTTATTTGTTATGTTATAACATAACAAATCAATCATGGAAAATCATTGAGGGTTTGATTTTGTCTAATAATATTAAGAAACTTGTACTCGCCTTGGGGGCACTCTTCGTAACCGGTCAGGTCGCCGCGCATGGCGATCATTCGCATAACCATTCTCATGGCCATACTCACGCTCATTCACATGGTGCGCCCATGAGCGACATTGAAAAGAAAGCATCCAATGGCGTTTTCAACGACAGCGATGTAAAAGACAGAGCGCTTACCGACTGGGAAGGAATGTGGCAATCGGTCTACCCGATTATGCTATCGGGTGAGATGGATCCCGTGTTCAAAAAGAAAGCTGAAAGCGATAAAAGTAAAACATTTGAACAGGTTAAAGATTATTACCGCAAAGGTTACGCCACCAATGTTTCAGAAATAAAAATCGACAATGGCGTAATGACGTTCTACAAAGATGGCGAAGTGACCTCATGCCATTACGACTATTCTGGGCATAAGATCCTGACCTATGTATCGGGTAAAAAAGGCGTTCGTTATCTGTTTGAATGTAAAGATGCCCAGTCAAAAGCACCGAAATACGTTCAGTTCAGCGATCACACCATTGCGCCGCGTAAATCCGTCCATTTCCATATTTTTATGGGAAATACGTCGCAAGAAGAGATTCTCAAAGAAATGGACAACTGGCCAACGTATTACCCCTATCAGCTCACTAGCGATCAGGTTGTTGATGAGCTGCTGCATCATTAACAGACGTTGAATCCCTTATCAGAAGGCATGGTCCGTTTTCAGGCTATGCCTTCTGACCCGACGCCAGAATGTGACATCACGTTCAGTGATTCATGTCTAATTGCAGTACCCTTTCGCTGATATGCCATCAATTGACAGAAACACAACCCCCATCGCACCAGCGTTTCTTTCTCTAACTGTTCGAACTTTATCTAACTGGGCAATCGAGCTACTTGGTGAGAATGTTAAGATAGGCGCAACTAGCGTTTGCCGTAGACAGAGATTAATGCGGTTTATTGTGAAAGCTAAGCCATTACTTAAGGAGCGAAAAATGGCACGTGGTTCAGTAAGTAAAAATTATCAAGTCGTCTCACCATTGCTTTCATCACACGATATCACGTGTCTTTTACAGCCCGTGGCGCAGTGTATTTCGGATGAATATCCTTGGGTAAGCAATGATGAAGCCGTTTGTGGGCCGTCGCGCTCCGACGTGGAGAGCCACTCTTGCACTGCCAGATAACGCGAATCCGGCGACCACAGCATGTCCTTGCCGAAAACACGATCGTCCAGTGCTTTCCCGTCGATGGAGAGCGAAAAATAAGGTTCATCGCGGATTAGCGTGAACCAAAAAATAGCCCCCAGACCTCTCCGTCAGGGGGCTATAGCAGAAATCGCTGAGTAACCTTATTACCTTTAGCTCAGGTCAGCACCGTTGCTGGCAATCACCTTCTTATACCAGTAGAACGATTTCTTTTTCTTTCTGGCTAATGTGCCTTCACCTTGGTCATCGCGATCGACATAGATGAAACCGTAGCGTTTGCTCATTTCGCCGGTGGAGGCAGAGACCAAATCGATACAGCCCCATGAGGTATAGCCGATGACCGGAATACCGTCACCAATAGCGTCCGCCATCGCGCTGATGTGCTCGCGCAGGTAGCTGATGCGATAGTCATCATCAATCTCGCCCTGTGCGTTAATCTCGTCCTTCGCACCTAGCCCATTCTCGACCAGAAATAGCGGTTTCTGATAGCGGTCATACATCATATTCATGGTGATGCGCAGGCCCAGCGGGTCGATTCCCCAACCCCATTCACTCGCCTTGATGTGTGGGTTCTTTAACGATTTAACGATGTTCGCTGCGCTGCTATTGTGCTCGTTCATATCTGCCGAGGCGCAACGAGAGGCGTAATAGCTGAAGGACACAAAGTCTACCGTGTTCTTGAGAATCTCATCATCGCCCGGCTCAGAGGCAATCGTGATGCCCTTCTCTTTAAACAGACGGCCGGTATACGCCGGATAGGTGCCGCGTGCCTGCACGTCGATAAAGAACAGGTTTTCCCGATCTTTATTCAGCGCCGCCCAGACATCTTCCGGTTTGCACGACCACGGATAGAAATTACCACCGGCCAGCATACAGCCGACCTGATTTTCCGGGTTAACTTCATGCGCAATCTTCGTCGCCAGCGCGCTCGCCACCAGTTCATGGTGCGCGGCCTGATATTTCACCTGCTCCTGGTTTTCCCCTTCGGCAAAAACCAGCCCCGCGCCGGAAAACGGGCTATGCAGCAAGATATTGATTTCATTGAACGTCAGCCAGTATTTCACCAGCCCGTCAAAGGCTTCAAAACAGGTACGAGCATAACGTGCGAAGAACTCCACCATTTTCCGGTTACGCCATGAACCGTACTCGGTGACCAGATGCATCGGCACATCGAAATGGCACAGCGTCACCAGCGGCTCGATGTTGTACTTCTTGCACTCGGCAAACACATCACGATAAAAAGCGATGCCGTCTGCGTTGGGCGTTAGCTCATCGCCGTTCGGATAGAGTCGACTCCAGGCGATGGAGGTACGGAACACCGTGAACCCCATTTCCGCCATCAGCGCGATATCTTCTTTATAGCGATGATAGAAATCGATCGCCTGATGGCTGGGATAAAACTCATCCTCGCGCAGCGCGAAACGCGGTTCCTGTCCCAGTTTGACCGGCAGACGATTCACGCCGTGGGGAATCATATCTACCGTCGTCAGCCCTTTACCGCCTTCAAGGTACGCGCCTTCTGCCTGATTGGCCGCAATCGCGCCCCCCCATAAGAACCCATTGGGAAATGTTGATGCAGACATACGCTCTTCTCCTTCGTACTTCAGCTAATTAGTGCTTAATTTAATTCGTGTTCACTGCGTGCTGCGGCGCGGAAACCTCATCGCCCTGTACGCGTTTCTCTTCCGGTTTTTCTTCAACTGGGATGTCTTCAAAACCCAGCAGCAAGGTGACGAAGAAGGAAATCACGACGGACAGAAGCATGACACCGAATACCCAGGCAATGCTCATCGGGTTGGTCGGATCGAAGAACTGCACGCTGGTAAACAGCCCCGGCGACGCCATTGAATGGCTTGCCAGCCCACCGATACCCGCAACGGCACCACAGATAAAACCAGTAATTAAACAGGCGATCAGCGGACGTTTCAGACGCAAAGCCACACCGTACAGCGCCGGTTCAGAGATCCCGGCAACAATGGCCGAGGCCGCCGCCGCCAGCGCCGTCTGGCGCAGTTCCGGGTTTTTGGTGCGCCAGGCAACCGCCAGTGAAGAGCCACCCAGCGATAGGTTTGCACCGATTTCAGACGGCATCACCATGCCTTCTTTGCCCGTCTCGGCGATGGTTTGAATGATAGTCGGAGTAAACACGCGGTGCATACCAGTCATCACCAGCAGCGGCCAGATTGCGCCCATGATGGCAACGGACAGCCAGCCTAAATAGTCATGTACTGTGTAGACGACAGCAGAAATACCGCTACCGATCCAGATTCCAATCGGGCCAATAAGCATGATGGCAATCGGAGAAGCAATCAGCACGATTAACATCGGCTTCAGGAAGTTTTTGGTCACCGCTGGCGTAATGCGGTCTACCCATTTTTCAATGTAAGACAGAATCCAGGTCATACACAGCGCCGGAATCACGGTGTAGGTATACTTCACCGCGGTGACGGTCAGCCCCATAAACACCACCTGCTGACCCTGCGCCGCTTTTGCCATCAGATCGATAAACGTCGGATGCACCAGCACCCCAGCGATAGCAATCGCCAGCGACATATTGGTTTTGAATTTTACCGCCGCGGACGCCGCCACCATGATCGGCAGGAAGAAGAACGCGCCGTCACCAATCACGTTCAGAATCGTTATCGTCGAGGCGCCCTTCTCAAACAGCCCGGTCATGTCGAGGATCATGGCAAGCAGTTTCACCATCGAGCCGCCGATAATCGCTGGAATGAGCGGTGACATCGTGCCAATCAGCGCATCCAGAATCCCCGCGCCGATGCGTCGCAGCGTAATTTTATTGTTCACCGGTACGGCTTTTTCAGCGCCAGCACCTTTTGGCAGCAGTTTCACTACTTCGGCGTAGGCCTGAGAAACGGTGTTGCCGATGATGACCTGACACTGGTTATCATTTTTCACGACGCCCAACACACCGCTTATCGCCTTCAATTCGGCCACATTCACCGCATCATTATCTTTCAGCACAAAGCGCAGACGGGTCATACAGTGCGTCACGGCGGCGATGTTATCAGCCCCACCGATGGCATCGACGATCGAACGGGATACAGCCGCATAATTCTTTGACATGGATAGACAATCTCTCGTAATCGCGCGCGCTACACCCAATTCAACACACCGTTCAACACGTCCAAAACGGGAATATCACTTGATGCGCGCACATTTATTATTCAATTTCATACAGTTATGAAAGTATTCATGCCGGTATCCCTGCTCCATGCAACGTGATGAAACGCCGATGGGTAACCGGTTCCACATGATATTGTTTATATATGAATGCAATTTCAATAATTTTGTTATGAATATTTTTCTTATGTGATCGAGATCGTCATGAATAGCGTGTTACCCCCCTCGATCGCTTCGGTTCTGCACTCATCACCCTGCTACTGGTCCATATCCTAAATAATTCGAGTTTCAGGCAGGCGGCAAGCGAAGGCATCCCGATGAGCTTACTCAAGTAAGTGATTCGGGTGACTAAGCGCAGCCAACGCACATGCAACTTGAAGTATGACGGATATAAAGTGTGTAAAATGACGGGAGTACTCAACGTCTCAGGATGTCCCATGTCGACAATGCAGGAAGTGGCGAAGAAAGCAGGCGTATCAAAAGCGACGGTGTCGCGCGTGCTATCGGGCAAAGGCTATACCAGTGAAGAAACCAAAACGCTGGTCTATCAGGCTATTGAGGAGACGGGATATCGGCCCAATTTACTGGCACGGAATCTGGCGACCAGCAAATCCGCCTGTATTGGATTGGTGGTAACCAACACGCTCTATAACGGCAGCTATTTTAACGAGCTGCTGTCACAGGCCGCCAAGAAATTGGAAGACAACGGGCGCCAGCTAATTCTGGTCGATGGCAAACACAGCGCCGATGAAGAGCGCGCCGCGATTCAATTCCTGTTGGGGTTACGCTGTGATGCGATCATCATCTATCCCCGTTTTCTCACCGTGGATGAAATGGACGACATCATCGAGAAGCACAAACAGCCGATCATGGTGGTTAACCGTAAACTGCGGAAACATCAGAGCCACTGCATCTGTTGCGATCACAAGGGTTCCAGCTATAACGCCACGCAACATCTGATCGCGCGCGGCCACAGAGATATCGCTTTTATCACCGGTTCGCTGGATTCGCCGACCGCTATCGAACGCCTTTCCGGCTATAAAGACGCCCTGACGGCGGCCAATATCGCGGTGCGGGATGAACTGATTGTGAAAGGAAAATGGACGCCGCGCAGCGGATCGCTCGCCATTAACGCTCTGCGCGATAACCGAGTATCGTTCAGCGCCGTTCTCGCCAGCAATGACGATATGGCGATTGGCGCGATGAAAGCGTTGGATGACGCCGGCGTTGCTGTACCGCACGACGTTTCTGTCGTCGGGTTCGACGATATTCCCACCGCCCCATTTTTGAAGCCGTCGCTCTCCAGCGTCAAAGATCCGGTGAGCGATATGATCAATGAAGTAATTAACCGCCTGATCGCGATGCTGGACGGCGGCTATTTATCGAAAGACAATCTGTTCTTGTCGGAGCTACAGGTCAGAGATTCTATTCAGAACGGGCCGTACACGCTAAAAATACGCGATTAACCCCGCAATACCTAGCATATGACTACTGTAGAAGATGCTTTTTGAAGAAGCGTTAATGCAAAAAAAGAAGGCAACCTACGCACCGAAACGATCGTTTACAGCACGCGATTGCCCATTTTTATCCGTCTGATACCATCTTAAACGTAAACGTTAAGCTGGTTATTTTCCGTTGGCCGATTCACCCCATCGGCTATCGGTGGCTTAAAGACCGACGCGCTATTCTCGTACGTCGTCCGAGTTCGGGTAGACGTGCCCTGATTAGGGTAACCAGACAGTTGCGACGAGCGAGAAATGCCCTGAACATGATCAGATTTGTCAGGCATCGAGCTATATGACACTGGATAAACTAGGTTGAGACCCATCATTTTTCTTCCCCCCTATTTCATCTTCTCTGCCAGTAAAACTTATCTTGCTTATTACTGAGTATAGAACAGTCAAACAGGGGGAATATGTAAGGTTTTGTCTGAAAAAACACCGCTGGTGCTACCGTATCAGTATCTATCATAGCGCGTCATCGCTCACGTTTTCAGCGCTGCGCCAGCAGCCGAATCGACGCCTCACGCTCGCGGGGGGATGTCACGGGCGTATGGATGATGAACTCATCCACGCCAAAACGCTGATGGTAACTTTCCAGACGCTGATGAATGTGCTCTGGCGTACCGTAAAGCACATTGCGCGGCTCCTTCACAATACGGAAATCCGTCGCGCCCGCTTGCCGAACGAAGTTATCAGCCTGTTCCTGACTGCCTACCGTCAGCGGCGGTTTGTTCTCAATGTAAACTTTATAGTTATGCTGCGTGCTGGCCAGCGCCTCCGCATCCTCATGGCGCTTGGCGGCAATCACCGACAGCGACAGCAGCGTCTGGGCGTTGGCGGGTTTCAACTCCCGATAACTCAAGAGAGATTCCGTCAGCAGCGTTTCACTGGCATTGATGAAACCGGCGAAGACAAAACTCCAGCCCAGCGAGGCAGCTAACCGCGCACTCTCCTGACTGGCACCCAACAGAAAGCGCTGCGGCGTATGTTCAGGTAATGGCGTCGCATTCAAGCGCTCGCCCGTCTCGTCATGACTGTCGAGAAAGCGGTTTAGCTGATGTAGTTTCTCCGTAAAGGCAACCCGCTGCGTCTCACCGATCTCCTGCTGTAACGCCCGCGTCGCCAGCGGCAGTCCGCCTGGCGCTTTGCCGATCCCCAAATCCACACGCCCGCCCGCCAGAGCGCTGATCACATGAAAATTCTCCGCGACCTTATACGGGCTGTAGTGCTGTAACATCACACCGCCGGAGCCAATGCGCAGCGTTGTCGTGTGTGCCAACAACCAGGTGATCAAGACCTCGGGAGACGATCCCGCCAATTCATCGGTATTATGATGTTCGGAAACCCAAAAGCGGTAATAGCCAAGCGCTTCTGCCACTTTCGCCAGCGCCACGGTTTGCGCCAACGCCTGCGCCGCACTCATTCCTTCGGCGATCGGACTTTGATCTAATAAACTGAGCATATATCCCACGATGTTTCCTCATTTTCAGCGACTATCCGTTAACGCTATTTATTTCAAGGCTATGCATGTAACAACCCGTCATTTCAAAACGCTGTTCAAATAAATGGGGCAATAAAAATCAGCCAGTGCAAAAGCAGAATAAGAAGAATGTTGCATAATAGTGTGAAATATAAATATCAATAATAGATTTTATTAGCAGATATTTTAATAAAGACGAAATTAACACCACGAGATAATATAAATGATATCACTACGTCATTCGCGTCCCTTGCTGGCGACATCACGGCTAGCCCAGTAACGTAAAGGTAACAATACGGGACGTTTGAAATATGACGGGATAAAAAGGCATGAAATATAACCAGACGGTATTTATCCGTAGAGTGGCTATCGGCTACCTTTATCGTGTTTACGTTTTGTTAAGGAGGTGTATTGATATGGCTGAATCTATCCCCTGTTGTGATACGTCATTCGAGCAGCAGTTAATTAACTGGCGACGGCACTTGCATCAGTACCCAGAACTGTCCAATCACGAACACCAAACCACCGCGCACATTACCCGCTGGCTACAAGAGAAAGACATCCGCCTATTGCCCCTTGCCTTAACCACGGGCATCGTTGCCGAGATCGGTCACGGCAGCGGTCCAACGATTGCGCTGCGGGCCGATATTGATGCGCTGCCGATTGAAGAGTTAGTCGATGTGCCATTTCGCTCTCAGCACGCTGGCGTCATGCATGCCTGCGGTCACGATTTCCACACTGCCGTGATGCTGGGTGCAGCCTGTTTGTTGAAAAAACGCGAATCTGTCTTACCGGGTAAAATCAGGTTGTTTTTCCAACCCGCAGAAGAAGTTTCTACCGGCGCTAAACAGCTCATCCGCGCCGGCGCACTCGCCGATGTTGCCGCCGTTTTCGGCCTGCACAACGCCCCTGAGCTTCCCGCTGGCACCTTCGCGACACGCAGCGGCCCGTTTTATGCCAACGTGGATCGCTTCGCTATTCACATTACGGGCAAAGGTGCACACGCGGCCAAACCCGAACAGGGCATCGACAGCATCGTCACCGCCTGCAATATCGTCAATGCGCTGCAAACCTTGCCCAGCCGCAGCTTCAGTTCGCTGGAGTCGCTGGTCATCAGCGTCACGCGCATTCAAGGCGGCAACACCTGGAACGTCCTGCCGCAAACGGTAGAATTGGAAGGCACGGTACGCACCTACAATGCCGCGATTCGCGCGGAAATCCCGGAGCGAATAGAGCAACTGATCGGCGGCATTGCCCTTGCGCTGGGCGCAAAAGCGGAGCTGAAATGGTATCCCGGCCCGCCTGCGGTTGTGAACACCAGCGAATGGGCGGATTTCAGCAAGCAAATTGCCAGAGATGCAGGCTATCAGGTAGAAAACGCCGAACTGCAAATGAGCGGCGAGGACTTCGCGCTGTATCTTCAGGACGTGCCAGGCACGTTCGTCAGCATTGGCTCAAACAGCGAATTTGGCTTGCATCACCCTCAGTTCAATCCGGATGAAAGCGCGATTGCGCCCGCCTCACGCTATTTCGCTCAATTGGCGGAAGCCGCACTGCATCGCCTGCACACCACGAAAGTTACCCCACCACGGGTGGTAATGCCGATCGTTTGACGAGCGAGATACCCGGAGCAACCACGGGGTGAGGCATCCCTGCGGGAACCTCATCCCCGTGTCTCTCCTAATATCGGACTGACGTAATCAACTCATCACCTCCGCCAGATTGATCTGACGGAGGCAGCAATTTTATAAATCAACTAATTACGATGAGGGCATTAGGAGAGAAAGTTGTACAGATTAACCCCGAACCGCATGATAACGGCGGGAAAAATACACCAGGCCATCGGTGCTTTCGCCCTGCTTAATCGCTAACACTCGGCAAATGAAGATATCGTGCGTCGCCGCACTCACCACCTCTTCAACCACGCAGTCAAACGCCACCAGCGCATCCCGCAACACCGGCGAGCCCGTATGTAACACATCCCACTCCGCCGCGGCAAAGCGTTCTTCGGTAGACGAGCGACTGCCAAACAGCGACGACAGCGCTTCATGATGAGCAGCCAGCGTATTGATACACAAATGCGTATTCGCCTGAAACGTGGGATATACCGACGACCCGCGATTCAGACACACCAGCAGCGTACCAGGCGAATCGCTGACGCTGGACACGGCGGATGCCGTAAATCCGGCCTTACCTGCCGGGCCATCCGTCGTAACGACATTGACCGCCGCGCTCAGCTTTGCCATCGCATCGCGAAACGCCTGCTGGTCAACGCGGGCAACCGCCGCAGAGAGAACCGCGTCATTCGCGGTAACGAGTCGTTCAGCAACAAGATCAGACATTAAATGCTTCCTTTAAATACGGCGAGAGACACGATCATTAACATTATACTAACAAAATAAGCCGCGTCATCATCTGAAATTTTCGAATTTCATTATCCATTTTTGTTGTTTTACATCACGTCGCGCCTCATCAATAGTGAAAACACGCCATTAACGCCCTATTAACCTTTCATTGAATACGTGAATGCCTATTAATGACTTGTTGATTGATAGCCGGTTTATTGACGGATTGTTTTCACTTTCATGGAAGTACGACCAATTAAGAATAAACATATTCAACGAATAACAAGCACATTCAATTAATAAAAGGTTCCTGATAATGAGTAAACAACAAACATCTTCAAACCGACAATTAAGACTGGGTTTACTATTACAAGGCGCAGCAGGAAATATGTCCGCGTGGCGACATAAAAACGTCGTACCCGACGCCAGCATTAATTTTGGTTTTGTTCTGGATGCGGTAAAAAAAGCCGAACAAGGGAAATTTGATTTTGTCTTCGTGGCCGACGGCCTGTATATCAATGAAAAATCGATCCCCCATTTTCTCAATCGCTTTGAACCGCTGACGCTACTGTCTGCGCTGGCTACCGTCACCACCCATATTGGTCTGGTCGGTACGCTCTCGACGTCGTATTCCGAGCCTTTCACCACCGCCCGGCAGTTCGCCAGCCTTGACCACCTGAGCAACGGTCGCGCAGGCTGGAACGTCGTGACATCACCGCTGGAAGGATCGGCGAAAAACTTTTCCCGTGCGCAGCACCCAGAACACGCGCTGCGCTACCGCATTGCCGATGAATTCCTTCAGGTGGCGAAAGGCCTGTGGGATTCCTGGGAAGACGATGCCTTTATTCGTGACAAAGCCAGCGGACAGTTCTTCGATCCTGAAAAGCTGCACACGCTGAACCATAAAGGGGAATTCTTCTCGGTACAGGGGCCGCTGAATATTGGCCGATCCGCGCAGGGTCGCCCTATTGTGTTTCAGGCCGGCGCGTCTGAAGACGGCCAAAAATTAGCCGCCAAACACGCCGATGCCATCTTCACCCATCAACACACGCTGGAAGAATCGCAACGTTATTACCGCGAGGTAAAACAGAAGCTGGAAGAAAACGGTCGCCGGGCCGATCAACTGCATGTGTTTCAGGGCGTCAGCGTGATTGTCGGCAACGACGCGGAGGACGTCGAGCGTCAGTATCAGGAAACCGCACAGCTGGTCACGATTGAGGATGCCCTCAATTATCTGGGACGCTACTTTGAACACTACGACTTCTCACAGCATCCGCTGGATGAACCCTTCCCCGATATCGGCGATCTGGGGAAAAACAGCTTCCGCAGCACCACCGATGAAATCAAACGCAACGCGCAGGAAAAAGGCTTAACGCTGCGGCAGGTCGCGCTGGAAGCCGCATCGCCACGCCCCGTCTTCAGCGGTACGCCCGAACAGGTGGCGGATGGCTTACAGCTCTGGTTTGAAAACGGTGCCGCTGACGGCTTCATCATTCAGGGCGGCACGCCGGATACGCTCAACCACTTTGTCGATCGCGTCGTTCCCCTACTGCAACAGCGCGGCCTGTTCCGTCAGGAGTATCCCGGCTATACGCTGCGGGAAAATCTGGCGCTGGATTATCCGGTGAATCAATTCACGCGTTAATTCGCGCAACAGGAGATTCACCGTGAAGCGTTCATCTTTTATCACCGTGACCGATCTGGCGACATTATTGAGCGCCACGCTGGTAATCCATGCGCAGGTGCTGGACCTCTGGGGGGAAGACGATGAAAAAATTACACAGTCCGTCGTGAACCCGCCAGGTATCGGCGATTAAGTAAAAATGGCACACCACAAAGTGACAGCGTCACAATTATAACAACTCACCTGCAAGGGAAAAACAAATGCAAAAAGAGATCGCCTACACCATCGCATATTCATCCAAGACGCATCGAGTACGTCCATCACTGCTGACAAGGCTACTGACGGGATCGCTGCTGCTCGGCACATTTTCCGTCACGACAGCACAGGCGGCTATCGACCTGAAAGCCAATCAGCAGCCGATTCATGCGCCGAAGAATGCAGACGCTATCGCACAGATTCCGGCTGACTTTACCTTCGTCACGCCGGGTAAATTCACCGTGGCGATTGCCGCGCTGGGATCGTCACCGCCGCTGGCGTTTCTGGCCGACGACAACAAAACCGTAGTAGGCAGCGAGCCAGATATCGCCCGGCTGGTGGCCGATAGCCTCGGTCTGGAACTCAATATCGTCCCTACCTCATGGGAAGACTGGCCGCTCGGCGTCGCTTCCGGTAAGTATGACGCCGCCATCATCAACATCACCGTCACCAAAGCGCGTAAGGAAAAGTTCGATTTCGCCACCTACCGCATCGACTCGCTCGGCTTCTATGTGAAATCCACCAGTAAGATTCAGTCCATCAAGGAAGCGAAGGACATCGCTGGGCTGAAGATTATTGTCGGCTCCGGCACCAATCAGGAAGCGGTGCTGCTGGCGTGGGATAAGCAGAATCGCGCTAACGGCCTGCCCGCTTTTCAGCCGGTTTATGTCACAGACGATGCGGCCGCCAACCTGAGTCTGCAATCCGGTCGTTCCGATGCCTATTTCGGCCCCAACGTGATCGGTGCCTACAAAGCGGAGCTAACTGGCAAGGTTAAGCATGTCGGTACGGTCAACGGCGGCTACCCCAACGTCGCACATATCGCGGTCACCACGCGCAAAGGCAGCGGGCTGGTGCAGCCGATTAATACCGCGCTGAACGGTGTGATTAAAAGCGGTGAATACGACAAGGTGCTGAACCGCTGGGGAGAAAGCATCGAACGTATTGACCGTTCAGAAATCAATCCGCCAGGACTGGGCGATTAATATCGCCGATGGCTATCGGGACGCCACGTTCGACACACAATGGCCACCGATAGCTCAAATATGTTAACGAATCAGGAGCATCCCATGTCCGACGACATCTTCATTGTGACCCAGCCCGAGGACCCTATCGTGGCCCCCATTATCGACGGCCTGTTCGCGGAATATGAACAGCGCTATGGCGACTTTTTTGGTGAGCGGGAAAGCGATCCACCGGGAATCTACCAGCAGCCGCACGGCATTTTTATTGCGCTGCTGCGTCGGGGCGTACCGATTGCCACCGGCGCGTTTAAACGCTACGACAGCACCACCGCTGAAATTAAACGGGTATGGACGGATAGCTCACTGCGTCGTCAGGGGCTGGCGGGGAAAGTGATGCAGGAGCTGGAGCAGCACGCCCGTCGGTTAGGCTATCAGCACTTTTTCCTGACCACGGGTTTCCGCCAGCCAGAAGCGGTGAACCTCTATCTGAGCCACGGCTATACGCCTCAGTTCGATATCCGCGTCGATCCCGCAACCTACAGTATTCCACCTTACGATGGGCGACTGCCGTTTAAGAAATCGCTGTTTGACGCGACGACGAACCGAGCAGCCCGGCAAACGACGGAAGTCGAGCTGATCGCTCGCCATTTGAAAGTGTGTTGACCCAGCACGCAGCGGCTCACCCTGTGCGGTGATTAAAAGCAAAAGGACGTTTTTCAGAATCACCTTCAAAGGGTATCGATTATGACGCAATCTCTACATACATCTTCTCAGCAAGCACCGCTGAGTCAGACGCAGGAACCGCCGCTGCACGTCGTGCCCGCGCGTTATCCCTTTCGTGTTGCCGGGGCACTCTTCTCCCTGTTTATTTTTGCCGCGATTATTCAGTCAATTGCGCTGAATCCTCGCTGGGAATGGGCGGTCTTTGCCGAGTGGTTTTTCAATCCAGTCATTCTCGCCGGTCTGGGGCAAACGCTGCTGTTGACCGCGCTTGGCACGTTATTCAGCATTATTTTCGGCACCGCGTTGGCGCTGGCTCGGCTTTCGCCGTCTTATCTGCTGTCCACGCTATCGTGGCTCTATATCTGGCTATTCCGATCGCTACCGCTGATTCTGGTGCTGATCATTCTCTACAATTTCTCGTATCTCTATGACGAGCTGGCGCTGGGAATTCCGTTTACCTCCGTGGTCTTCCTACGCTATCCGACGATCGATTTACTGGATCAGTTTTCCGTCGCGGTACTCGGCCTGACGCTGGTGCAGTCCGCCTACACGGCAGAGATCATTCGCGGCGGTATTCTTGGCGTCGATGCCGGCCAGTTTGAAGCCTCCGCTGCACTCGGTCTGCCCGGCGGTCGCCGTACGGTGCGCATCATTCTGCCACAGGCGCTACGTTCGATTCTGCCGACCGGTTTCAATGAGATCACCAGTCTGGCAAAAGGTACGTCGATCGTTTACGTACTGGCGCTGCCAGAGCTGTTTTACACCGTGCAGGTCATCTACAACCGTACGCAGCAGGTTATTCCACTGCTGATGGTCGCCACCATCTGGTATCTGCTGATCACCACGGTGCTATCCGTCATCCAATACTATGTGGAACGCTATGTGTCCCGCGGTGCCGTGCGTGAAATGCCGCCAACACCGCGCCAGAGGCTCATCCGTTTCCTCACGCGTAAGCACGCACGTTAATCTACCCGATTCTGGAGAGTCACCATGTCTGAAGCTATCGACTACTTTGCTCACGTGCGCACCATCGCACAGCCACAGGCAGAAAGCGCTCGTGGGCTGATTGAGATCCGCAATGTGGCGAAACATTTTGGTCAGCACAACGCGCTGGAGGATATCAATCTGACGCTGGCACCCGGTTCTGTCACCGTGATCCTGGGGCCGTCCGGTTCGGGAAAATCCACGCTGCTGCGCACCATTAATCACCTAGAGCGTGTTGATGAAGGTTTTATCCGCATCGACGGCGACTACATCGGCTATCGGCGCAAAGGAAATACGCTCTATGAATTGAAAGAAAAGGACGTACTGCGCCAGCGTATCAACGTCGGCTATGTGTTCCAGAACTTCAATCTGTTCCCACACCTTTCCGTGTTGGAAAACATCATTGAAGCCCCGTTGGCGCATAAGCTGTATTCACGTCAGGAAGCCGAAGATATTGCCTTTACTCTGCTGGAAAGCGTCGGCCTGCGCCATAAAGCACAGTCTTATCCCCGTCACCTGTCTGGCGGCCAGCAGCAGCGCGTCGCCATCGCCCGCGCGCTGGCACTTAAGCCGAAAGTGATGCTGTTTGATGAACCGACGTCCGCGCTCGATCCCGAACTGGTTGGGGAAGTGTTGGATGTCATCAAATCACTCGCCCGATCCGGCGTAACGCTGGTCGTCGTCACACATGAAATCGGCTTTGCGCGCGAAGTGGCAGACCGAGTCGTATTTATGGTAGACGGGAAAATTGTCGAAAGCGGCGATTCCTGGCAGGTACTGAACCACCCTCGCCACCCGCGGACGATCAACTTCTTGAATAAGGTGCTGTGAGAAAGCGCATTGGGCCAGATGACCCCTTCTGGCTCTATTTCACGCGTTGGCCCAATTTATCAGTGATTTTTTCACCATCTTCTTTGGTGAACTCGCCTTGCTGCGGATCGGGGAGAATATCCAGCACCAGCTCTGATGGACGACATAGTCGGGTTCCCAACGGAGTAACGACAATCGGACGGTTTATCAGGATCGGATATTGCAACATGAAATCAATGAGCTGTTCGTCAGTAAATCTTTCTTCAGCAAGCCCCAGTTGTGTATAAGGTTCTACGTTTTTGCGCAGCAAGGCTCGAACCGTGATTCCCATGTCGCCAATGAGCGCCACCAGTTCATCACGTGAAGGCGGCGTATCAAGATAGTAAATCACCGTGGGTTCTGCGCCGCTATTACGGATCATCTCCAGCGTATTACGCGAGGTGCCACAGTCAGGGTTGTGATAAATCGTTATTTTGCTCATATCAATATCTCATTACAACGTGATGGATAGCCGCAGCGCCAACGCAACCAGCGTGACAAACAGCACAGGCAGTGTCATGACAATTCCGATACGGAAATAGTATCCCCAACTGATCGTCATGTTTTTCTGTGATAACACATGTAACCAAAGCAGTGTCGCCAGGCTACCAATAGGTGTAATTTTCGGCCCCAGATCGCAGCCAATCACGTTGGCATAAATCATTGCCTCTTTAATAACGCCTGTTGCGGTGCTGCCGTCGATAGATAAGGCACCAATCAATACGGTGGGCATATTGTTCATGATTGAGGAAAGCAGCGCAGCCATAAAGCCAGTGCCAAGTGTGGCAGTCCACAGTCCTTTCTCCGCAAACAGATTCAGAATACTGGAAAGATATTCAGTTAACCCCGCGTTGCGCAGGCCATAGACCACTAAATACATACCGAGTGAGAAAATTACGATCTGCCATGGCGCACCACGCAGTACCTTACCCGTATTGATGGCATGACCTTTTTTTGCCACTGCGAGCAGAATAGTTGCGCCCACGGCCGCAATAGCACTGACGGGAATCCCCAAAGGTTCGAGGACGAAAAATCCGGTAAGCAAAAGCACCAAAACAATCCAACCCGCTCTGAACGTTGCCAGATCTTTAATGGCACTTGCCGGTGCTTTCAGCCGAGATACGTCGTAGGTTGCAGGGATATCCTTGCGAAAAAACAGGTGTAACATAATCAACGTCGCGATAATCGCTGCAATATCGACGGGAACCATAACCGATGCATATTCAGCAAACCCAAGGTTGAAAAAATCGGCAGACACAATGTTAACCAGATTAGAAACAATCAGCGGCAGGCTAGCCGTATCAGCAATAAATCCTGCAGCCATAACGAATGCCAGCGTCGTACCAGTGCTGAACCCCAAAGCCAACAGCATCGCAATCACAATCGGCGTGAGGATCAGCGCGGCGCCGTCGTTGGCAAACAACGCAGAAACGGCAGCGCCCAGCAAAACGATCCAGGTAAACAACAGACGCCCGCGCCCGTTTCCCCATCGGGATACGTGCAATGCCGCCCATTCGAAAAAACCCGATTCATCAAGCAATAGGCTGATGACAATCACCGCAATAAACGTCGCCGTCGCGTTCCAGACAATATTCCAGACAACCGGAATATCATTGAGGTGGATGACCCCGCTGAACAGCGCGAATACGGCCCCGATGCTGGCACTCCATCCGATACTGAGACCTCTGGGTTGCCAAATCACTAGGATCAAGGTCAGTAAAAATATGATTCCTGCCAATAACATGTCAAACCTCATCACATATGGAAAAAAGAATATATCCCTTCCTATTTCAGCATGAAGAAGAAGCGGATTTAGCGAGACACAGACGCACGTCATCACGCAGGCATTGCCATGCGGTGCTAATCGTTTCTGCGGCCCAGGCAGGCATGTGTGGAGACAATCGATAATGAATCCATTTCCCTTCACGGCGATCAAGAACTAAACCTGACTCACGTAATATTGCCATATGGCGGGAAATTTTAGGCTGAGACTCCGTGGTGGCAGCGCAGATATCACAGACGCACAATTCTCCCACTTCTCTAAGCAGCAAGATGATGGATAGCCTGGTCTCATCGGAAAGGATTTTGAAAAGTTGGACGGGCTGTAGCATTTTTAGCTCTCAATACACTTCATATACATATATGTTAATTCATATGTATTGGAATTGGAATCCTCTAATGCAAAATGTGGTTAAGGAACAGAAGGAATGACGCTGAAACTTAAGTACAATGGAGCCATTGCGCCTGACATGATTATTTGAGTGGCAATGGCTCAGCATACGGACTGCTGTAAACCTGCACCACCACGCTTTTATCTGTATCGAACGTCGCCACCGTCACAACATCATGCGTGCCCGCCGCTCGCCAACATTCAGCCTCAACATCGCAACGATCCTGCTTCTCATAACCCATTGACGTCAGATACGTATGAACCTTGCTGGTATCTTCAGTGCCATAGAAGTTCACTGTCCATACTTTAGCTTCCGGGCCGGTTACGTTCGAAAAATTGAAGTCATAGCGAGCGGTAATACGCGGCATGTTTTTCAGAATATCGGGGGTATAGAACGCATATTCCCTTTCATCCTGTTCGCTATAGTGCGCGCTACTGGCAAAATTCATGTTGATATACGGCCATATCGTACCGATCACAGCCGCAACAACGATGATGCCGATAACAGCAAAAATCTTCAGCGGTTTACTCATCCTTAAGCTCCCTTTCCTTTTAACTAAGATAAACAATGCATTATCTGCTTAAGGCGGTATTTTACACAATTTGCTCAACCAGCAGAATCGGCATGTCGTCAAGCGGTGCCAGTTGGCAGATGACCGCGACGATCTCTTTGATTATTGACGGCTGTATTACTTCTATCGGTTTATCCAGCATTAACCACGTTTGAGCGTAGGCATTACATTTAATACGACATCAATTTATTGAATAAAATATTCCCAAAAAAACAAATTTTAAGAAATCATAAGCAACCAATAGTAGAGAAATTATATTTGATAATATTAATTAATTGATAGGTTAAAACATTGGTAATTTCTTTAGTGTTATGGGTTAAGATAACGCCGGTTTTTAATGGACCGGTTTATTGATTATTACATGCATTGTAAGAGTGTATTAACTTGCCAATAAATTATTTTCCCAGGAGATTTAATCATGCGAAATACATCCCTTAGCATATTTATGCTAGCCTTTTTTTCTTTCGCCGCAGAAGCCGCAACGAACATAACGATTGATCCTCAAAGAAATTGTTTGAGCGCCCCGTTTACTGACACCCTAACAGGCACACCTGTAAAATTTACTTTAGATCAAGGGAGATATGTTGTTTCTCTCGTTTCTAATACGATGAATTGCATGGGCGCGTCTAATAGTTGCATTATCGATAGCGTTATGTTGCAAGGTGGATTTAAAAACGCACGCTGGGGAGTTTCTGTGACCAGCAATCCGACGGTTGTGGATACAACAACATCGCCGTTTGTAGCCTATATCGTTGACGATAATTGTAATGATAATGCTGGGAAGGCAACATTATTAATACAAAAAGCAGAATAACTCGCTTCCAATTAACTTATTTTTCGGATTTGGATTTAATTTTAAACATCAAGAAAAATTGATAATTTTACATCCTAAATAATTCGAAATGATGGACAATACGTTAACGTTTTGAATAACGAAAACAGTTAGCCTGTTAGCGATCACTCTACTAAATAAAATTAGGCTGCATCTCTCCATTCCGCAATATTTGGAATAGATAGACGCAGCCTATCCCTTATTCTATACAAAATAATAAGCAACACGTATTAAATCGCGACCAGGCCCCGCACGCCGTCCTGTTCCATCGTTTCACCTCGCCCGCGCTGTATGATTTCCCCGCGAGACATCACCAGATAGCTGTCGGCCAGTTCGGCGGCGAAGTCGTAAAACTGTTCGACCAGCAAAATCGCCATATCACCACGCTGTGCCAGTTGACGGATCACCGCGCCGATCTCTTTGATCACCGACGGCTGTATGCCTTCTGTCGGCTCATCCAGAATCAGCAACTGCGGTTTACAGGCCAGCGCCCGCCCGATCGCCAACTGTTGCTGTTGCCCACCGGACAAATCACCGCCGCGCCGCTGCTTCATTTCATCCAGCACCGGGAAAAGTTGATAGATTTCATCCGGCACCTGCCGCGCCTGCTTGCTCGGAAAGCGTGACAGCCCCATCAGCAGGTTCTCTTCCACCGTCAGCCGAGGAAAAATCTCCCGTCCCTGCGGCACGTAGGCAATGCCGGACTGCACGCGCTGATAGGGTTTACGCGAGTTAATCGCTTCGCCCTGCCAGCGAATCGTGCCGGACTTCGCCGGAATCAACCCCATCAGGCATTTCAGCAACGTGGTTTTCCCCACGCCGTTGCGCCCTAACAGACAGGTAATTTCGCCGGGTTTTACCTCAAACGACAGGCCGCGCAGAATGTGGCTGCCGCCGTAATATTGATTCAGTTCAGCAATCTCTAACATGTTAGCGCCCCAGATAAACGTCAATCACCTGCTCATTCGCCTGCACTTCACGCAGCGATCCCTCCGCCAGCACCTGCCCTTGATGCAGCACGGTCACGCGGTCAGCGATGCTCTCGACAAAGCCCATATCGTGTTCCACTACCATCAGCGAGTGTTTGCCCGCCAGACTGCGAAATAGCTCAGCGGTATAGGCCGTTTCGGCATCCGTCATCCCCGCAGCAGGTTCATCAAGCAGCAGTAAATGCGGCTCTTGTACCAACAGCATGCCAATCTCCAGAAACTGCTTTTGCCCGTGCGACAACAGCCCAGCAGGTCGCTGACGTTCATGACCGAGCCGCAGCAGCGCCAGCGTTTCATCAATCCGGTCACGCTGCTCGCTGTTCAGTCTGGCACGCAGACTCGCCCACACCGATTTGTCGGTTTTCAGCGCGATGTCGAGATTTTCAAACACCGTCAGCGCTTCAAATACCGTCGGTTTTTGGAATTTCCGGCCAATTCCCGCACGGGCGATGTCTACCGGCGACAGCGTCGTCAGATCGGTGTATTGATCGTAAAATGCCTTGCCGTTATCCGGTCGCGTTTTGCCGGTGATGACATCCATCAACGTCGTTTTCCCCGCGCCGTTTGGGCCGATGATGCAGCGCAGTTCCCCTACACCAATCTGCAACGACAGATCGGTAAGCGCACGGAAGCCGTCAAAACTCACATTAATCTTGTCGAGTTGCAGCACCGGATCGGTCTGATGCCGATGGCGATCCGACGGGTGCGGCTGCGCGAATTTTGGCTCCATCAATGCGGGCTGAGCCACGACAGTTTGTGAAGGCGCATTTTGTGAAGACATAGCTTGTGCTGGAACCAATGGCACAGATAAAGACTCAGTCATGTTTCTTCCTCGCCAGTAATCCAATCACGCCACGCGGCAAAAACAGCGTGACGAGAATAAACATCAGCCCCAAAAAGAACAGCCAGTATTCGGGAAAGGCGACGGTAAACCAGCTTTTCGCCCCGTTGACAATACCCGCGCCGAGCAGCGGCCCAATCAGCGTTCCACGCCCACCCAGCGCAACCCAAATGGCGGCTTCGATGGAGTTGGTCGGCGACATTTCACCAGGATTGATAATGCCGACCTGCGGCACATAGAGTGCGCCCGCCAGCCCGCACAGCACCGCGGAAAGTGTCCAGACAAACAGCTTGAAGCCTTTCGGATCGTAGCCGCAGAACATCAGACGATTTTCCGCATCACGCACCGCTGTAAGTACGCGGCCAAATTTACTGCGCGCCAGCGCAAATCCCACCAGCAGGCTGGCAATCAACAGCAGCACGGTAGCGACAAACAGCCCAATGCGCGTACTGGTAGCCGTAATGGGGAAACCGAGCAGCGTCGTAAAACCGGTAAATCCGTTATTGCCGCCAAAGCCGGTTTCGTTACGGAAGAACAGCAGCATCCCAGCGTAGGTCAGCGCCTGCGTCATAATTGAGAAATACACGCCTTTGATTTTGGAGCGGAACGCGAACCAGCCGAACACAAACGCCAGTACGCCCGGCACCAGTACAATCAGGCACAACGCCCAGACGAAATACTGAGTTCCTGCCCAGAACCACGGTAGTTCCGTCCACGACAGAAATGACATAAACGCAGGCATTCCTTCGCCAGCCGCCTGCCGCATCAGGTACATGCCCATCGCGTAACCGCCCAGCGCGAAAAACAGGCCGTGACCGAGCGACAGCAGACCGGCGTAGCCCCACACCAGATCCAGCGCGACGGCGACAATCGCATAGCATAGAATTTTGCCGATCAGCGTCAGTGTATAGGTCGAGATCGCGAGCGGATTCTCTGCGGGCAATAGCGCGAGAAACGGCAGGATCAGCAAAGCCAGGAAAGCGATCGAGCCAAGGCCAAGCATGAGCCGCGGCGCACGCTGAGTCAGGGTTATTGTCATGGGCTGTTTAATAGATTGCGTAATAGGTTGCGTCATCAGTCAATCACCCGTCCTTTGAATGCAAACAGCCCCTGTGGCCGTTTCTGAATAAACAGCACGATCAATATCAGAATGACGATTTTTCCCAGCACGGCACCCATCTGCGGTTCGAGCACTTTGTTGAGAATGCCGAGGCTGAACGCAGCGACCACCGTCCCCGCCAGTTGCCCAACGCCGCCCAGCACGACGACGAGGAAGGAATCGATGATGTAGCCCTGTCCCAGCTCCGGCCCGACGTTGCCCAATTGCGACAACGCCACACCGCCAAGACCTGCGATGCCGGAACCCAGCCCAAAGGCCAACATATCGACGCGTCCGGTCGGCACGCCGCAGCAGTCCGCCATCGCTCGATTTTGTGTCACCGCACGCACATTCATACCAAGACGAGTTTTATTAAGGAGTAGCCAGGTGAGCAGCAGCACGCCGAGGACGAACACAATCACCGCGATGCGGTTATACGGCAGCACCAGATTCGGCAGCAGGCGCAGCCCGCCAGACAGCCACTCGGGGTTCGCGACTTCCAGATTTTGCGTGCCGAACAGCATCCGCACCAGTTGGATCAGCATCAGGCTGATACCCCAGGTCGCCAACAGCGTTTCCAGCGGTCGGCCATAAAGATGACGAATCACCGTACGCTCCAGAACCATACCGACGCCAGCGGTGATAAAGAAGGCAACAGGCAGCGCCAGCAGCGGATAATACGCCAGCCAGCTCGGCGCAAACTGCTGGCACAGCGACTGCACCAGCCAGGTCGCATAAGCGCCCAGCATCAGCATTTCGCCGTGCGCCATGTTGATAACGCCCAGTAGCCCGTACGTGATCGCCAGTCCCAGCGCCGCCAGCAGCAGGATAGAGCCAAGCGATAGCCCGGTAAACGCCTGCCCCAGCAGATCGCCCACGATCAAACTTTGCTTAATCTGATCCAGACTCTCCTGCGCCGCCGCCCGCACGCCGGTATCCAGCTCGTTCTGCGCCTGCGTTAGCGGCTGTAAACGTGCCTGCATCTGCGGGTCGCCGGTCTGCCCTAAGCGTTTGACCGCTTCAAGACGCACCAACGGATTGGGATCGCTTAATTGCCGAGTCGCAATAGCGGTATTCAGCGCGTCATGTACCTGCGCATCTTTTTCTACCCCAAGACGTTGTACCAACAGCGGCAGTTGTTCCGCACTGCTGTCGCTTTGTAGCTGTCGTACGGCATTCAGGCGCGTTGCGGCATCATCACTGACAAGTTGATGCGCAGCCAGCGCGGTGGCAACCAGCCCGCGCAAACGGTTATTCATAAACAGTTTTTTGGTCGCACCCACCGGTTCCGCGCTCCCTTCCAGCGGGGTTAACGTGCCCTGCACGTCCATAAACGGCTGCTGGTTCCGATCAAGCACGACCGACTCGTCGCGCAGCGCCTGTAACAGCGGCAAGCGTGCAGGTTCCGGTGCTGCGGCCCATTGTTGCAGCAGTTCGGCCTGCTGCGTGCGGCTGGCGGCGGCGAAATCGGCCGCAGGTCCGGCCTGCGCGAACAGGGGAAACATCAGACACAGCGACAGCACAAACGTAGATAATCGATGACCCATCATCGCAATGTCCGCCATATAAGAGAGATAATATCCCCGTCCGACATGCTGGACGGGGCGTATAGGACCGATGCTTACTGCGCGGCTTTGATTGGATGATCGGGCTTCTTATCGTTACCGGCGATGTACGGGCTCCACGGCTGGGCGCGAACCGGCTTATCGGTTTGCCAGACCACGTTGAACTGACCGTTTTCCTCAATCTCACCAATCATCACCGGCTTGTGCAGATGGTGGTTGGTCTTGTCCATCGTCAGCGTAAAGCCATCCGGTGCGGCAAAGGTCTGTCCGGCCATCGCGGCGCGGACTTTATCTACGTCCGTGGTACCCGCTTTCTCTACCGCCTGCGCCCACATATGAATGCCGACATAGGTCGCTTCCATCGGATCGTTAGTCACCACCGTGCCCGCGTTCGGCAGATTTTTCGCTTTGGCATAGGCTTTATAGGCTTCCACGAAGTCATCATTGGTTGGGTTATCGACCGACTCAAAGTAGTTCCACGCGGCTAAATGGCCGACCAGCGGTTTGGTATCGATCCCGCGCAGTTCTTCTTCACCGACAGAGAACGCAACAACCGGTACATCGGTGGCTTTGATTCCCTGATTCGCCAATTCTTTATAGAACGGCACGTTGGAATCACCGTTGATGGTGGAAACCACCGCGGTCTTACCGCCCGTCGAGAACTTCTTGATGTTGGAAACGATGGTCTGGTAATCGCTGTGGCCAAACGGCGTATACACTTCCTCGATATCTTTGTCCTGCACGCCTTTGGAATGCAGGAACGCGCGCAGGATCTTGTTGGTGGTACGCGGATACACATAGTCCGTACCCAGCAGGAAGAAACGCT
Source organism: Pectobacterium quasiaquaticum (assembly GCF_014946775.2). NCBI lineage: Bacteria > Pseudomonadati > Pseudomonadota > Gammaproteobacteria > Enterobacterales > Pectobacteriaceae > Pectobacterium > Pectobacterium quasiaquaticum. The sequence continues at coordinate 2,290,608 of NZ_CP065177.1, forward strand.
TCGCCGCCCCGCCGTCTTCACTTATCAGATATTCCACGGCTGGGATCGCCTGCTGATTCGGTGCCGCGCCGGTGTAGAACACGTTCGGCGACATCTCTTCACCTTCATACTGTACCGGGTAGAACAGCAGCCCGTTCAATTCCTCAAACACCGGCAGGACCGACTTACGCGATACCGATGTCCAGCACCCGAACACCACCGCCGCTTTGTCCTGCGTCAGCAGTTGACGCGCCTTTTCAGCAAACAGCGGCCAGTTCGAGGCCGGATCGACCACCACCGGCTCCAGTTTTTTACCCAACACGCCGCCTTTGGCGTTGATTTCATCAATGGTCATCAGCGCCACATCCTTCAGCGGCGTTTCCGAAATCGCCATCGTGCCAGACAGAGAATGCATAATGCCGACTTTGATGGTGTCCGCCGCCTGCACGCTCCAGGTCAACCCCATACCAACCACTGTCGCAGAAAGCGCAAAAACCTTTAGCAATGAACGTCTTTTCATTTATTAGCCCTTAAGTCGTGTTGAGTGAGAATGGAATCGTGTGATGCGTCAGGTGAAACAGATGCGGTTGAAACAGATTGAGGCCGCGCCTGCTGTAGCATGTGTAAGGTGATCTTTCTGACTTCGGCCTTACTGACGGCGATGTGGTCGGTCAGAATGCGCTGTGCCTCCTCGGTGTGCTGTTGCAATATCGCCAGCAGAATGCGGGCATGTTCTTTATAGGTTGCGTCGATACGATCCTCGCGGGTGAAATCGAGACGGCGAATAATGCGGATTTTCTCCGTCAGTTCGCCGTGAACCCGCGCCATTTCGCTGTTGCCTGCCGCTGTCACCAGCCCACGGTGAAACCCTTCGTCGTAGCGGGAGACGATTTTGCCGTCGTCCAGACGCGGATCCTCAATCCAGAAGCGTTTCAGGTCCGCCAATAGCTCGGTGCAGCGCCCCGGCGGCATCCCGCACAGCCGACGAATGGCTTCGCGCTCCAGCACAATGCGAAAGTCATACAGTTCCTCGAAATATTCGAAATCAAACGGACGAACCTGCCAGCCGCTGCGGAAATAGACTTCGACATAGCCTTCCCGCTCCAGCCAGAACAGCGCCTGACGCACCGGCGTGCGGCTGACCGACATTCGCTCGGCAATTTCATTTTCACTAAAGCGGTCACCCGGCATCAGACGAAAGTCGAAAATGTCGTTTTTCAGTGTTTGATAGACCCGCTCCGCCAGCGCTTCCGGGCGATCTTTACTGCTCTTTTGTGTGCCTGCTCGCATCGTGTTCTCCGCTTCGCCGTTTATTACCGTTGGTCCGTTTATTCAGGCTTTCGCTTTCGTTTCAATCGGTTCTTACTCCAGCCACAGCAAGGCATCGCCGGGGCTGACCGGTCGTCCCGGCTGGCAACCAATGCGTTTCACCCGACCAGACTGCGGTGCGCTAATCGTCAGCTCCATCTTCATCGCTTCGACGATAATCAGCGGCTGTCCGGCTTCGATGACATCCCCCACGTTCACCAACACTTTCCAGATGTTGCCGTTCATATCCGCGCTGACCTGAAACGCGCTCTCGTCGTTCTCCACGGGAGCAGCCGAAACCACGTCCTGCGGCGAGCTGTCATCCTCCTGCTGCCACAGCGCCACCTCCGTTTCAAACGCCGTGGCCTGACGCTGGCGGAACGCGGCAATATCGTCGGCCTGCGCCGTCAGGAAGCGCGAGTGTTCAGCAAAATCAAATTGGGTTTCTTCGATGCGAATTGCCGCGCGTCCTTCGCGGAAGTCATCGCGCAGCGCCGTCAGTTCGGCTTCGCTGACCGGATAAAATCGCACCTGATCGAAGAAGCGCAGCAGCCAGGGCTCACCCGCAATGAACTGATCGTTTTTGAGGAATTTGTTCCAAATAGGCAACGTGCGCCCCACCAGTTGATAGCCGCCCGGCGAATCCATGCCATAGATGCACATGTACATCCCGCCGATACCAACGGTGCCTTCGGCGGTGAAAGTACGCGCCGGATTGTATTTGGAACTCAGCAGGCGGTGGCGCGGATCGACCGGCACCGCACAGGGGGCACCGAGATAAACGTCACCCAGCCCCAGAATCAGGTAGCTGGCATCGAAAATGATGTCACGCACATCGTCACGGCTCGGCAAGCCATTAATGCGCTGAATGAAATCGACGTTATTCGGCAGCCAAGGTGCGTTGGCGCGTACGGTTTCACGGTAGCGTTCCACCGCGCCGAGCGTAGCGCTATCTTCAAACGCCATCGGCAAATAGACGATGCGTGACGGCACTTTCATCTGGCTCACGTCGCCAAGCTGACTTTCCAGATGCAGCAACACGTCCAGCAGTGCACGCTGGCGGAGAACCCGGCTGTCGTAGCGCACCTGTAGCGACCGCACGCCGGGCGATAGCTCTTCGATCCCCGCCGTTTCAGACGCGCGGATCGCGACCATTAGCAGGTGAACGCGCAGCCGCAGTGCCAGATCCAGCACATTCTCGCCGTATTCGATCAGAACGTAGTTATCCCCCGCCTGACGATACACGGCAGCGGGTGTCGTCGCCGTAGCGGGTACCGCAGCCAGCACCGTGGCAGAGCCGTATTCCGTTGTCGCCAACGAAGGCACATCAAACGTGGGCGAATGCGCCGTACCCAGCGTGGACACGCAGGCAGACTGCGCCTGTTCCAGCGCCAGCGCTTCGTCCGCGCTAATGGGATGGAAACGGATACGGTCGCCCGGCTTAACCTGACCGACTTTCCACAGTTCCGCTTTGGCGATGGTGACCGGACAGACAAATCCGCCCAGACTCGGCCCATCCCGCGTGAGGATCACCGGGAAGTCACCGGTAAAATTCACGGCGCCAATGGCATATTCACAGTCGTGAACGTTGGAAGGATGCAGACCGGCCTCGCCGCCGTTAGCTCGCGTCCAGGTGGGTTTCGGCCCGACCAGACGCACGCCCAGCCGGTTCGAGTTGTAGTGCACCTGCCATTCCGCTGCGAAGAATTCATCAATCGCCGCGTGGGTAAAGAAATCCGGTGCACCGTGCGGGCCATAGAGCACGCCAATGCGCCACTCATCGCCGTACTGCGGAATCAGTGCGGCGTCCACGGCCTGCGGGGCGCTCACCGGCGCAGGCGTGGTGCAGGCGGGCAAGTCGGGTTGAGAAATCGCCAGCATATCCGCCACGCGCAGTGTTCGTCCGGCGTGACCGCCAAATTCCCCCAGCGCGAACGTCGAGCGGCTGCCGAGATACTGCGGTACATCGATACCGTTACGCACCGCCAGATAGGTACGACAGCCGGACTGCGCGCGCCCTAGCGTCAGCGTTTGCCCGGCCGTTATCGTCACCGGTTGCCAATACGGTACCGTTTCGCCATCCAGCGTCGCCGGACAGTCTGCTCCCGTCAGCGCAATCACCACCTCGCGGTGAAAACGCAGCGTCGGGCCTTGCAGCGTAAACTCCAGCCCTGCCGCGGCTTCATCGTTACCGACAATACGGTTCGCCAGCCGGAACGCGAAGTCGTCCATCGGGCCAGACGGCGGCACGCCGATATCCCAATAGCCAAGGCGTCCGGGATAGTCCTGCACGCTGCTCCAGGTACCGGGTTGAATCACCTCAATAACCGACGCGGACGGCGTAAAGCTGTCGAGCATCCGTGTCCAGACCGTTCCGCTGCGGAACGCATCGGTAGCGATAATTTGACGCAGATAATCCAGATTGGTGGCAATACCGTGCAAACGTGTGGCACTCAGCGCCTGCTGCATCTTCTCCAGCGCCAGTTCACGGGTTTCCGCGTGAACGATCAGCTTGGCGATCATCGGATCGTAATACGCCGATACTTCGGTGCCGGTGCTCACCCAGCCGTCAACCCGTACGCCATCGGGAAACGCCACTTCGGTCAGCACGCCAGGGCTAGGCTGGAAGTTTTTCAGCGGATCTTCCGCGTAAATACGCACCTCTATCGCGGCGCCACGCGGAGCCTGCATCAGTTGCGCCCAGTCTAAGGGTTCATCCGCCGCGACGCGCAGCATGCATTCGACCAAATCCAGCCCAGTGACGCACTCCGTCACCGGATGTTCAACCTGCAAACGGGTATTCACTTCGAGGAAAAAGAACGCATCGCGCTCGGCGTCATAGATAAACTCCACCGTTCCCGCACTGCGGTAGTTAACCAGTTCGCCCAGTTTCACCGCCGAGGCCAGCAGCGCTACTCGCGTAGCGTCCGGCAAATGCGGTGCGGGGGTTTCTTCCACGACTTTCTGGTTACGGCGTTGCAGTGAACAATCGCGTTCGCCCAGCGCGACCACCCGGCCTTTGCCATCGCCAAAAATCTGTACTTCGACGTGACGCGCCCGATCGATGCAGCGTTCAAGAAAAACGCCTGCATCGCTAAAGAACTGTTCCCCCAATCGGCGCACGCTTTCCCACGCAGCCTGTAGCGCTTCTGCATCCGCGCAGCGCGTCAGGCCAATGCCGCCGCCCCCCGCGGTACTTTTCAGCATCACCGGATAGCCGATATCCTCGGCGGCGACCAGCGCGTCCTCCAGCGAGGCCAGCAGCGGCGTTCCCGGCGTCATCGGCACACCGGCAGCGGCGGCCAATTCACGGGCGCGGTGTTTCAGGCCAAACTCGCCAATTTGCTGCGCGGTTGGCCCGACAAACGCAATACCGGCCTTTTCACACGCAGCGGCAAACGGCAGGCTTTCTGACAGAAAACCGTAGCCCGGCCAGATAGCCTCAGCCCCTGTCTGCTGTGCGGCGGCCAGTACCTTATCGATACACAGATAGCTGTCGCTGGCCTTCTCGCCGCCAATCGGTACAGCAATATCTGCATCTTTCACATGCTGCGCGTTTTTATCCGCATCGGAATATATCGCCACGCTGGTTATTCCCAGGCGTTTCAGTGTGCGTATGGCGCGACAGGCAATTTCACCGCGGTTAGCGATCAGTACAGTCTTAAACATGGGACGCCTCCTGACGGGTAAGCCAGTGACGCCAGCCGCCGAATTCGGTGATATCCACGGCATCGCTCAGCGCAGCCGGTTCGCAGATAAAGCCTTTAACCTGTCGCCCGTCGATTAACGTCAGCGTACCCATGCCTAACGGCGCGGGAATTTCTGCGACAAACTCACCAAAGCGCGCCAGCGGGATGTCCCACAGCTCGACGATAATCGCCGCGCCGTCGGTGCTTTTCGCTAAACCGGGCTTGGCCGGTTGCGTGTTCGCCAGCGCATAAAGGCGATAGTTCTCCGCTGTGCGCGTCTCTTCTACCCGCACGGCATCGCGGCTGGTCAGTTGGTGATTGAGCGGCATGCCCGTCAGGTGTGCGCCAACAACGGCGAGGCGAACGTGCAATGCCGAAGGCGGCAAGGTGGCCGGTCCCACAGGCAGCGTTTTTCCTGTTGCTCCCAGCGTGAGCGCCAATTGCGTCTGCCAGCGCAAGCCGAAGCTCGCCAATGCACGGTCGTGCCAGGCGGGCGCAATCAGTGTGATACCCGCCGGTAAACCATCGGTACGGAAAGGTGCTGGTAGCGCCAGCGCCGAGAGATCGGCCAGATTGGTAAAGTTGGTGTAGGTTCCCAACTGAGAGTTGTAGCGCACCGGCTCTTGCTTCATCGCCTCACGCGTGTGGATCGTCGGTGAGGTCGGCACGACTAATGCATCGAACGACGCCAGCGTCTGCTGAATATGACGCGCCAGTTCGGCACGCAGGTACTCAGCTTTAAAGGCCTCCACCGCGCTGAAGCGCTCACCGTTCGCCACAATACCGTGAACCACCGGATCCATATTTTCTGGCTGTTGCAGCATGTCGCCCACCGCGACCGTGCGTTCCGCTACCCAGGGGCCTTGATAAAGCTGATCGGCTAGCTGCGTGAAGATACTGAAATCGATCGGGTGCAGCGTCGCGCCCGCTGCTTCCAATTCCACCAGCGCGTGCTGCCATGCCGCCTGCGCGACAGTATCAGAAAAGAAAGTGGGATCACTGGGAATAGCAAAGCGCGGATTCGCTGGCAGCGCCGCAGGCGTACTGGCGGGATGGCTGCGCGAGTAGGCATCCGTTGCATCGTACCCGCCAGCCAGTTCAGCAACGGTAAATGCATCGTCGACGGTCAGCGCAAACACGGAAATCGTATCATTCAGGCGACAGGCCGGTACGACACCGCTTGCCGATAGCCACCCTTTCGTCGGCTTCAGGCCGACAATATTGTTAAACCCGGCAGGAACGCGCCCCGACCCGGCGGTATCGGTTCCCAGCGAAAACGCAACCAGCCCGCGCGCCAGTACCGAAGCCGATCCTGAACTGGAACCGCCGCTGATGTATTCCGCATTAAAGGTGTTTGGCACAGCACCGAACGGTGAGCGCGTGCCGACCAGACCGGTCGCAAACTGGTCGAGGTTGGTTTTACCAATGACAATCGCCCCCGCCGCTTTCAGTTTGGCAACGGCAGTCGCGTCCTTATCAGCCAGATAGGTAAATGCCGGACACGCCGCGCTCGTTGGAAAGCCCGCGACATCAATATTGTCTTTGACGGCAAAAGGAATGCCGAACAGCGGTAGTGCGTCTGGATTGTCACGGTACCGAGGCAATAGCGCCGCAATCTGAGCCTGAAGCAGTTCAGGTGTCGCTAGTGCGATCCATGCGGGATCGTCCGGCGACAAGCTGGCGAGCAGCGCGCCTAGCGTTTCACCAACGCGATCGGCCTGCTGTTGATAATGCTGTTTCCATTCCTGAAGCGTGAGCCCTGTCATTCTTGGCATGATGTGAATCCCATCTGGTATACAAGATTGAATTCACTAAAGCGAAAACCATGCCAGCTTTTACCCTGTTGATTTTTATGAGATTAGATTACGGTGCTCAATTCCCATGCACAAAAAAGGAACAACCGTGCGCCATCGCGGAGCACGGTTGCTGTGGTTAATGCGCAGGGGCAGCGTTCGTTTAAACGATCTTCTTCGCGGCCTGCTGCGCCAGAATCGACAGCGCTGTCGCCTTGAAGATATGCGCTTGCGACATCGCCAGTTCGGCTCGGTCACAGGGAATGACCGCACAGGCAATAAGATCGATAGACGCATTGGCAATCAGTTGTTCCGCGCGCGCATCAACCAGTTTCCGACACATGTCATAAATATGGTTGTGCGCTAACCCAATCGCCGCAAACCGCATCTTTTTCATCTTCACCTCTGCCGATATCGTCATGCCGAAGCGCCTACAATAAGGCGGAAACCGAGCGGGCTAAAGACAAAAGCCGTGTAACGCGTTAGAATTTTTCCTGTTTTTTAACATATCTACATTTTCCGCAACGCAACTAAAGATGACCATGAAAAGAAAACGTATTCTGATCCCCCTCCTCATTCTGATCCTGTTTGTGCTCTATCTGAATCGCGATGCGTTGAACCCTTTTGCGCCGGACTGTAAAAACCTTCCAGCGAACCAACCCAAGCCCGAAGTGTGTAAAAAACCAGTGAAAGAAGTCGCCCCGGGCTTCGAAATTTAAGCCTTCGAGATTTAAGCGTTGAAACTGATGCTGAAGTGGGGATAACGATACGGCGTTCCCTGAAAATTTTCAGGGACATTTGATCGCTATTAGCTATTTATAGCGACTTATTCATTTTTGTGGGAATCACTCCACAGAGTATTCTCGGAATGATAGCGGGGATATAAGGGAAATTACAGGTTAACAGGTATTCAATCACTTATCATCACGAACATTCAAGAGATGCTTCTCCTTCTCTGACAACCATTTTTCCGTTACACCTATTTCTGACGATGAAAATAATCAGAATAAATGATTTCAAAAAATTTCAAAAAGTAACCAAATATGTGATCAGTATAAATGAAACAATGTTTCCTTTCCACCATAATGCCACGAACCCTAATTATCAAGTTTACTGATAATTAGATGAACCCGTAAATGGCGTACATTTTTGGCATTCACTCATCAGCATCAGTCATTACGATAGGTGAAATTTTCATTTTCCACGTCGTATATAAGGAGTCATCAATGCATTGATAGCAACCTGATTGACCAGGGAGAAAGCCCTGTCTGACATTATAAATGGCGTCATCATCATTCTTGGTGATTCTATTTTTACGCCCAAAAAATGACATCAACTGTCTGGTTTTAAAGATAGAGACTGCGCTCGCCAATAATATTATTTATTCATCAAAAAAGAGAAAGACAGAATGAAAATAGATACACGTAACCTACTCATCGTTTGTGCCGGATTCACGCCGTTCCTCGTTCAAGCAGAAACCGACGGCAAAACCACCTTCCAGTATGAACACAACTGGAAGACGGAAGACCGCCGCCACTCAGACTCTATCAAGCTGATTCATAAGAAAACTAACGGCTGGTCGTACGAAGTCAAATTCAGTACGTCAGCGGGCGGGAACAGCAACTACGACGTTGCCTATGATGACATGCAGGGCGGCTCTGGCGGCATGGTGATCGGTAAAGACTTCAAGTTAAGCAAGGCCGCCACCTTAACGCCGAGCTTCGAATTCTCCATCGGCAATTCAACCATGATGTATCAGCCGGGGCTGAAATATAACTACCGAATTAACAGCGACTGGTCCACTTATGGCCGCTACCGCTATGAATATAAAAAGCCCTCTCGCAGTTCGCGCTATTCGACCATTTCCGCATCTGACAAATATGGTTACGCAGGGGAATCTTATTTGTCAAAATCGGACACCGGACGTCATCGTCTGGATGCAGGGGTAACGTATTCTGGTTTGGATAATATTAATCTGACTTACGTCTTTAACTACTACATCGGCGATAACACCACAAAATCGTATAAATACAGCAAGGGTGAATTCACGGAAAGAGAATACGCAGTTTACGATAATGGGAAAACGGATTATGAACATCAGTTCAAAGTTCAATATAAGTTAAACAAACAGCTAACTCCTTACATTGAGTATGATGATATTAGCCAATCCAGCACATCATCAAGCCGTCAGGGGAAAATCAAAGTTGGTTTCAACTACGTTTTCTAACAAACACAGAATTTTATAAATGAAATACACCGTATTTCGTGCCGTGTTGATGAAGAAAATGAATTCATGAATGAATTTTGTCTATCAGCGCACAGTTTTCATAATTAACGATCAATATTAATGGTGCCCATAATGAAAAAACGCTACCTTGTGGCCGGTATTCTCTTTGCCCAAATTTATGCTATTTCCGCGTCTGCCTCTGATACCAAACTCAGCTATGAACATAGCTGGGGAACAATGAATCGCTATCACGGTGATGAAATCGGTATGCGGCATTTTATGGATAATGGCCTGTACGTTGGCGTTGAGCTGAATTTTTATAATAAGAATAAAGATCTGACCATCGATGATGTCGTCTCGAATTCTTATGCTTTTTATACCGGCTATGCCTACAACTTAACGCCTGAGTTAACCCTGAAGCCGAATCTGGAAGCGCGCTTCTATTCCGGCGGCACCAGCGGCGAAGGTACCGTGGGTGATATCGGCGCTAGCCAGAGTTCCGGCGCACGCTATACGCCAGGTTTGAAACTGACCTGGTCGGTGACTGACAAGACGGATCTTCATGCGCAATATCGCTATGACCTCAGAAAAATTACCCGCAGCAAACGTACCAGCACGGATGACGACACTCACCGTCACCGCTATGAAGCGGGCGTGGCCTACAAAGGTTTCAACAATTTCACGCTGGCGTACACCGCTTATTACTATCACGCGGATTACGTGCTGCAAAACAACAAAAAACATGACTACCAACAGGATTTCGACGTGTCTTACACCATCAACAACAACTGGACGGCACACGTTGGCGTTGAAGATGTCGCCAGCGGACGCGATGTGAAATCGCGTGAAGGGAAAGGAAAAGTCGGCTTCACCTATACGTTCTAACCACGGCTTACCTTTCTAACAACAGCTTACTGCTATGCCATCTTTCTCGGGAGTCCTGTTCATCAAGCGGGATCCCTTTATTACAAGCTATACAGGTAGATAACATGAAAAGATTTGCGCTGTCGCTCCTTGCGGGTCTGGTCGCTTTACAGGCCAGCGCCGCTACGCCTGACCGTCTTACCATCGTCAATCAGTATGTTGATAACGTGCTGACCAAAGCTGGCGACCACTATCACGGTCAGTCGCCTACGCCATTACTTGCGGATGGTGTCGATCCGCGTACGGGCAAACAGATGGAGTGGATTTTCCCTGATGGTCGTCAGGCCGTGCTCTCCAACTTCTCCGCACAACAGAACCTGATGCGTGTGCTGGTCGGGCTCAGCAACCTGAGCGGCAACCCTAGCTATAAGCAGCGTGCCGAAGCGATAGTGAAGTATCACTTTCAACATTATCAGGATGAGAGCGGCCTGCTGATTTGGGGCGGCCACCGTTTTGTGGATCTAAAAACGCTACAGCCGGAAGGCCCGAGCGAAAAAGAGATGGTGCATGAGCTGAAAAATGCCTATCCCTACTACGATTTGATGTTCAGCGTCGATAAAGACGCAACCGCACGCTTTATTCGCGGTTTCTGGAATGCGCACGTTTATGACTGGAAGATCATGGAAACCAGTCGCCACGGTAAATACGGACAAAAAATGGGTGCGCTCTGGCAAAGCCCGTTTGAACAACAGCCGCCCTTCTTCGCCACCAAAGGCCTCAGCTTCCTGAATGCGGGTAACGATCTGATCTATTCCGCCTCGCTGCTGTACAAATACAATAAAGAAGACGGCGCGCTGGTCTGGGCAAAACGTCTGGCACAGCAGTATGTGCTACCGCGGGATAAAGCGACTGGACTCGGCGTGTATCAGTTTACGCAGGCGCTGAAGCGCGATGAAACGACTGACGATGCCGATACGCATTCCAAATATGGCGATCGCGCCCAGCGTCAATTCGGCCCGGAATTCGGCCCTACCGCGCTGGAAGGCAATATGATGCTGAAAGGACGCACCAGCACGATCTATTCCGAAAATGCGCTCATGCAGCTCCAGTTGGGTAAAGATTTAGGGGCGGAAGGCAAGGAACTTCTGACGTGGACAACCGATGGCCTGAAAGCCTTTGCCAAGTATGCCTACAACGAGTCCGATAACACGTTCCGCCCGATGCTCGCTAACGGCAAAGATCTCTCCAATTACGTTCTGTCGCGTGATGGCTACTACGGCAAAAAAGGCACCGTGATCAAGCCTTATCCTGCGGATAATTCATTCCTGCTTTCGTATTCTCGTGCCTATACCGTTTTACCGGACGCCGAGCTGTGGCGTGTCGCACGCGGCATCGCTCGCGCACAGGGGCTGGGTGAGTTAGGTTCAGCGCCGGGTAAAGACGTCAAAGTGGATCTCGCTACCAAGAACAACGATCCTTATGCCCTGTTCGCGCTGCTGGATCTGTATCAGGCGAGTAAAGTGAAAGACTATTTGTCGCTGGCGGAAAAAGTGGGCGATAACATTATCAGCACGCGTTATCAAAACGGTTTCTTCATGGCCGATCCCAACCGACAATATGCCGATGTCGATACTATCGAGCCTTACGCTTTGTTAGCGCTGGAAGCGGCGGTACGCAATAAACCACAATCCGTTGCACCGTTCCTGAATGGTGCAGGCTTCACCGAAGGCGGCTACCGCATGGAAGATGGCTCAACCCGCGTGTCCACTCGCGATAACGAGATCTTCCTGTTGAACGTTGGCGAAACCTTGAAACCCAACAACAAGAAGTAAGCGTTAACCCTCAACATGCCAATGGTGGTTCGCTGCCATTGGCAATCCCCTCTTGTGATCCTGCTCAATTATTCACCGAACAAGATCGTCATTATCAGGTGTGATTCTTAATCGTATGGTGCTTAACATGTGGAGCTTACAGAACGTAATGCCGGCCACGATGAACGTGACCAGCATGAAGTAACGCAATAATTTCAAGCGTTAGTTAACCAAAGGCACTTCCGGGTGCACGCCAAGCCAGCCCGGCGTAGGTTCGCCTTTCGCTTCCCCCACATACAAACTCAGCTGTGAGCGAAAACGTTCGACCGCACCGCGATCGTACATGAAATCAGCAAATTCCTGCGGACGAGTGTTACGGTATTCCCAGATATGTTTGTAGCCCACTGGCGGCTCAACATCGGTACGCACCGACCACATACGTGAGACCTGAGTTTGCGTTTGCGGATCCAGCACCCAGCTTAGGTACAGCTTGGCGCTTTCTGGGTGTTTAGCCTGTTTGAAGATAGCGGCACGTTGCGCCCAGGAAACAAAAGGATCGGACTTCGGCAGAACAAAGCGGGTCACCGCATCGGCTGCCGGAACGAGCGCACCGGAACTGGTAAACGTCGCGCTATATTTTCCTGTCGCGATCTCAGCACCGGGTACGTTGGTGCCGCGCACGTAGACGGGATCCTGCTCCTGCAATTTTTTAACAAAATCCCAGCCGTATTTATCCACGGCCAGCTTGTACCAGAACAGCACCGCATCGTCGTCGTTCGGATAAGCCAGAATCAAATTGCCTCTCAGATTGGGACGAAGATAGTCATTAACCTCGCGCGGCCAGGATTTTTCATCCAGAAGCTGGGTGTTGACCAAATTACTAAATGCGATGACATAGGCACCAGTCCAGGCACCATCTGCATCCCGAAATTCTGGGTAGATTTTGTCCCAGCCACGCGCTTTGTAGTTCAGCAGCACGCCTTCTTTTTTCCAGCGCGGGAAATTCTGCACCGTTTGCAGTTGCACCACATCAGGAATCAGGGTGCCGGTCGCCAGTTGGTTATCGATACGGGCATCATGGTATTTGCTGTAATCGACAATCACATTCAGCTTCATGCCAGGAAAACGTGTCTCAAATGCCCGCTTGAAGCCAGCCTGCTGTGACTGCACATCGCCACCGGCATACACGGTGACCGTACCGCCTTCTCTCAACGCACTCTGATAGATTTGATCCAGCGAACGCGTCTCAATTTCAACGCCCGCCTGACTTTGCCCGACGCTGAGACCGGCCATCATGGCTAGCATCAGCACTGTTTTCTTCAGGTACTTCCCAGTGTATTGCATTGTGATTTCCTTCACTTAATGAATAAAACCCGTACCGACAAACGACAACGATCAGCCGTTAAAACGGCAACGGTCTAACTAGCGAATCGCAAGTCAGCGACGCGCAGGATCGGATCGACGAGATGGAATCGTCAAAAATAAAATTGGAATAAAAAGCGCATAGTCCTTCATTAATATATTTCCCGTCCGAGGATAATCTCCCCGCTTCCATTAGGATAATTAACATCGAGTTTACAGGATTAAATAAAAACACATACGAAGAAAAAGAGAACGATATAGTTAAAAATATTGAATAGACAAAATGAGATTACGCTTTCAAGTGGGATAGATGCGATGTCAGAAAAAGATAGAGTGGGGTTACTTATCAGTCACAATAATTCAAAATAAAATAATATCACCAATAATCATACTAACTAAAAACATTCGAATTGCTGTCGTCATTTATTCTAAGAAGTTGAAAATAGAAACCTAAAAATAGTTATTTTCCGATTAATGCTAAACACTTATATGCTCACCGAATGAAAATAATATACCCTGTGCGCTTACAGGAACCTGAGACTGTAATTTAAATTGTGTAATTGCCTGTTTTTGGTCACGTATTCAACTCGGTGATCGTCAGGTAGAATGTTCATCTGTTTTCCTAAATATTTAGAAGAAGAGCCTGATGGCAACGGTTGAGGTAAAATGCCCGTTTTGTGAGCAAACAGACTCGGTTAAAAAACATGGACTGGGAAGCACCGGTCATCAGCGCTTCCGCTGTCAGACCTGTTGTCGAAGTTTTCAGCTTGAGTATGAATATCGTGCCTGTCAGCAGGGTATGAAAGAGAAAATTGTTGACCTTGCCATGAACAATGCCGGTATCCGCGATACCGCACGCGCGCTGCATATCAGTATTAATGCCGTTGTACGCACCTTAAAAAACTCGCGCCGCGATGTGTAACCACGCTTCCGCTGGACAATCTCCAGATTCAGCTTATCTGCGAAGTTGATGAAATGTGGTCGTTTGTTGGCAACAACAAGCAACAACGCTGGTTGTGGTATGCATGGGAGCCTCGTCTCAAACGTATTGTTGCTCATGCTGTTGGGCGTCGGAACAAAAAGACGTTGCGCAAATTACTGGGATTGCTTTCAGGCTTCAGCATAGCTTTCTGGTGTACGGATAACTTCAGTGCTTATGAGATGTTGCCGGATAAAAAGCATATAACTGGCAAGCTTTACACGCAGCGGATTGAACGTGAAAATCTGAATCTTCGCAACCGGTTAAAACGACTGAATCGTAAAACTATCGGGTACTCAAAATCAGTGGAAATGCATGACAAGATAATCGGCACATTCATCGAGCGTGAACATTATCTGCAATGACCTGATCTACATATTGAATACGTGACCGTCACGCTGACCGCAACGATATGACCCGCTATTACAGTCGCAGCCCCAGCCTGCACCTCTAGGGGAACTGACAGGAAGCCGCGGGGGTTGGGACGGATAGAGCCTGTACACCATTCTGTGTAAATGCCTTTTCTCAGAAGTGACCGTTCAGGCGGTCACCGAACTCAATAATAAAACGGCTCATTGCCATACGCCAGTCCCTCAGCGGCATCGTCCATTTTTGCGATGCCGCCTGGATTGCCAGCCATACTACCTTCTTTACTGAGTCGTCCGTCGGGAACACCTTACGCTTTTTGATGGCATGACGGATCACGCTGTTCAGCGACTCTATGGCGTTGGTGGTGTAGATCACTTTGCGGATGTCTGCCGGGTAAGCGAAGAATGTCGCAAGGTTCACCCAGTTTGCCTCCCAGCTTCGACTTATCTGCGGATATCGACTGTCCCAGGTACCGGCAAACGCATCCAGGGCCTGCTGTGCTGCCTCTTCCGTTGGGGCCTGATAGATCGCTTTCAGGTCTCGAGTGACTGCCTTGTAGTCCTTCCAGGAGACGAACCGCAGGCTGTTACGCACCATATGCACAATGCACAACTGGATCCGTGCCTCTGGATAGACTGCGTTAATCGCATCCGGGAATCCTTTCAGTCCGTCAACACAGGCAATGAGGATATCGTTCAGCCCGCGATTTTTCAGTTCTGTCAGCACGTTAAGCCAGAACTTCGCACCTTCATTTTCGGCCAACCACATCCCCAATAACTCTTTCTGGCCTTCGATATTGATACCCAGTGCCAGGAACACGGATTTATTAATTACGCGACTATCCTGTCGGACTTTCAATACAATACAGTCAAGGTAAACAATAGGATAGACCGCATCCAGTGGCCGATGTTGCCATTCGACTACCTGTTCCATAACGGCATCAGTCACCTTCGATACCAGTGCGGGTGAGACATCGGCGTCATAAAGCTCTTTGAACGCAGCCGCTATTTCACGGGTTGTCATTCCTTTGGCGTATAACGACAGGATCTGGTTATCCATCCCGGTGATCCGGGTCTGGTTTTTCTTCACCAGTTGCGGTTCAAAGGTGGCTTCACGATCGCGGGGAGTACGCAGCTCCAAGGGGCCATCGACAGTGGTTACGGTCTTTGTGGAGTAGCCGTTGCGGGCGTTAGAGCCCGTTTTAGCCTGGTTTTTATCGTAGCCGAGGTGGTGGGACATTTCGGCGTTGAGCGCTGCCTCAACGCTGATTTTCTTGAGCAGCCGATCGAACTGGTTGAGATCTTCAGGAGTTTTGAGATTTTTGGCCAGTTCGTTAGCCAGAGCCTGCAACTGTTTTTCGTCCATAAAGTAACCTGCTTTTGATGTTGGGTTGAACATATCAAAATCAGGCAATTACACAAATTTATGTACAGGCTCGACGATCCCAGCGCAGGAGCCGGGATCATTCTTACTGCATTAGTGTCACTCTACATAGTTCATCATTCTGATTAAACTGAAGATGCAGTGTATGACTTTCTGTTTTGTATTTTATCCAGCGATTGACATACCCCAACAACATATCCATTTTTCCACCTCCAGACTCGGAAGGAACCCCCAACACCTGGATAATCTCTGACTCACGACTATTAACAGGTAAAGGCAGCTCCCCTGTATAAGCGGAGAATTCTTCATCGGTTTGTATATACAAACTAATTTGATTTACTAGGTCATCTTCTAATAAAAATAAAACACCCGAATTAAAAAATGAGTAATAACTTCGATCACCTAATACGCCTTCTTCAAAAACAGGTAATTCATTAAATTTTTGAGGAAGATAAATAAACTCATTACTCGCCTTCGAGCACCCTAGCATTTCAACAAGATTATTCCATGCCAACATTATTTAATGACCCCTGTTTGCCGATTTCTGTCAATAATTTTCTTTACAGCATCATCAACTAGAGCCGGCTCATACCCACGATCTATCATATTGGTTCTCAAGGCATCAGTATCACGGCACACGGCACCGCACAGATCTAACGCATCTTGCTGAACTTGAGCTGCCGTGTTTTTCCCACCATAAGTAGGCCCAGCACTGTGAACATCTTTAGGGACTTCTACAGCAGTAGCATTTTGATATAAAGTCTTTTCTTCCGCTGGAGTCAATTTCCTACCTAACTCATTTTCCTTTGCTGTTCTCAGAGCGGCAAAAGAGGGAATATGATCATGCTCTAAGCCATCGCCCACTACAGAGCGATCTTTAAGTTCTTTATATGAACCAACATCTAACGGCTTAACCGCCTGAATCTCATCACTGGCCTTATTGATCAGCTTAGACGCTTCAGCCACATCCCCTTTCTTCAAAGCCACTTCTGCTGCTTTAATCGCTTTACCCGCAGCATCTCCTGCGCCCGGTATCAACCCTACCGCTGCGGCAAGATAATCAATCGCACTCTGCGCTTCCGCAAAGCCTTTGATATCGCCCACAACCGGTACGAAATCCAAACCAAAGCCAGCAGCACCTTTCAACAATTCATTGCGATGTTCACTTATCTTGGCCGAACACGCTTCCGCACTTAATCCCGCACAATTTTGAGCTTTGAACTCCTCCACCGCTGCAACGAGCTGTTTCTGCGCATTCTGATACTTCTCTTCCTGTGACACACCAGAGACTTTGTTCTCGATAATGTCACTTAGCGCATTATTCTCAACCGCATTACGCCCGGACTGTGCGCCGCTGGCGGCGGAGGCGGTGCTGTTGCCTGCCAGACCGGATACCAGCCCGGAGGCCAGCGTGGAAAGCGCGCTGACTGACTGCTTTTCCTCTTCCGTCAGGTCGTTTGCCGTCTTGCCGGGATATTGCGCGGCCATAATCGCACGGGCGGCCAGTTCACCGCTGGAAGCACCCATCGCCCCTGCTGCCGCATCCTGACCCGACAGCTGCGCGACTACTGCACCCACCACGGCGTGCGCCATCGCGTTGGCCGCGATATCCGACGCCCTGATTTTGCTTTCATCCTTCGGTATCGTGACATCTTTCACCAACTGTGCCAGATACGGCGATGCACCGCTGGCAATCGCTTTCTGAATGTCCCCGCCCGCCAGTGCCTGGATCGCCGCCGTGGCTGCCTGTGCCGCACGCTGGAAGTCACTGCCTGTGCCGTATTTCTGCATCTCGGCCTTGTAGGTCGGTGATTCCGTCAGCGCCTTTTTATACTCCTCCCATTTCTGCGTCGGATCGCCCTCTTTCGGACGCTCGACGGTGGCATCGCCCTTGGCTTCCGCGGCTTTCTGCGCTTTCAGCTCGCCTTCCGTGCGCACGATATCCATCACCTGCGCACCGATTTCACCAATCAACTGCGCCTGTTTCAGGCGTTTCTGCTCTTTCTCTTTGTTAAAGATCGGGCTGAGCGCGTTGTTCGCGTGCTCAACGTCACGGCTCAGCGTAGCGATATCCTGCACCTGCTTCGCCGTATCCCGCAACAACAAGGTGCCATCGCTTACCGCCGCATAGGTGGTGCTGGCGGCACTGCCACGGTTACCCAGCGACATCAGCGCCGACGGTGCCGTCATCGCCAGCGTCGAGAGCATGCTGCCACTCATCGAAGGACTGGCACTGAGGCCGATGCCACTGTGCTCCACCTTGAACTCGGCTTTATTGTTGAGCCCGCTCCAGCCCAGCGTCCCCGTTTCCAGCCGGTTTTTCTCTGCGCTGGCGGTGGAGCCAATGACGGCGGCATCAAGCTGGGTATGTTCTCCGGTCTTTATACCAAATCCGTCTTTACCGGCAAAGAGCCCCGTCTGCTGCTGCACGCTGTCATAATTGCTGTGCATCTTGTCTTTACTGAGGCTGATATAGCCGCTGCCGCCCCCGCCGCCCCAGGTAAAGCTGCCGCCCGCCGACCCGCTCACCTGTTTGGAATCATAGCGGTCGCTGTCCTGCTGACTTTGCAGCAGCAGATGACGCCCGGCATCGACATCAATACGCTCGCCGTTCACCTGCGCGCCAATCAGCCGCGTGTCGCGCTCGCTTTTCAGCGTAACGTGGTTACCCGCATCCACCGTCGTTTCTGACCAGCTATTGCCCGTACCCGTTTCACGCCCTTTCGCCTCATTAACGTTGGCGAAAATGCTGAGACCCGCGCTCCCGTTGCTTAAGCCCAGGCTGATGCCGATATTCCCGCCGCTGCTGCTGTTTTTACCGCTGATGTCCTCGCTGTTGCGGGCGGAAAGCAGGTGGATATCCTGCGCCGCGTTCATCGTGACGTCACCGCCCGCCTTAAGCTGGCTGCCCGCGACCGTGATATCCCCTGTGCGCGATTCGATACCGATATCCCCAGCCGCATTCAGTGTCGAGCCAAAGCTCTGCTTCTGTTCGCTGGTCTGGCTGGAGTGTGAGTGTTGTGCCCCGAGAGAAATACTAACGCCGACAAAAGAGGCTTCCCCCTTGTTGTTCAGCTCGGACTGGCTGCCTTGATAGGCCTGATACCCCGCCAGCCCAGCCTTCATGCCCTGAAGCAGCGCCAGCCGGCCATCGCTTTCACTTTTCGCCGCCTGAATGCTCTGCACCGCGCTGTTGAGCGCCGAGCCCACCACGCCGGACAGCGCCACGGTCAGACCCGCAGTTTTCTGCTCAAACTCCTGTTGCTGTTTGAGCGTGTCATAGCCCGGATCGAGGGTGACATTGTTGCCTTGCAGGAAGATGTCTTTTCCGGCCACCATATCGGTACCGCTGATCGTGACATCGTTCCCAGCCTTCACCGTCACCGAGTCGGTCGTACTGCCGAGAGTGCTGATGCTCTGGCTTTGTGTCGCCGCCTGATCGCGCAGTTTCTGGCTGGTCGAGGTCGAACCGATGGTAAAGCCAATGCCGCCGCCGCTGAACAGGCCGCTTTTTTTCTTGCTGTGCTCTTCATAGTTCTGGTAGTTCTCGATGCTGGCAGCGGTGTTGACGTCATTATTTGCCAGCAGCGTGACCTGTTTATCACCGACCACGGAGGAGCCTTGCAGGTTGATATCCTGATTGGCCGCCATCGTGACACTGTCACCCGACAACAGGCTGCCTTTCTCATCGGTTTGTAACGTTTCCCGCAGCGTATGCGTCACCGTCTTCGAGAAGGCTTTTTTCTTGACCTTCGTTTCTTCAAAGAAGGTGTGCTGCGTTTCGGTGGCCGACAGCAGGTTGATGTTGTTGCCCGCCTGTGCCGTCACCGCGCCGCTCGCCACCCCCTGTGCCGCCTGCAGATTGATATCTCTTCCGGCCTGTAGGTTCAGGCCTTTGCCCGTCGTGAGTTCGGTGCTCTGCTGGGTGATGTTTTGCTGCCAGTCGGCGTGGCGGTTCCACCAATTGCCGCTGTAGGTTTCTTCCTCTTGAGACAGCAGGTTGAGATCGCGTCCGGCGGTCAATGTCGCATTGCCTTTGGCGTTCAGGCTGGCCGCCTCGGACAACACATCCCGTCCCGCCACCAGATTCAGATCGCCGCCGGTCAGAAGCTGGCTGTTTGCCACCTCCTGCGTGCGACGCTGCGCGGTGCTGCCGCCCTGATACAGCGTCTCTTTCAGCGTATCCTGTGCGGTCAGGCGGATATCATTACCCGCCGCCAGCGCCAGCGCCGTTCCACCGGAAAGCGAGCTGGCATCGATCTGAATATCCTGACCCGCCACCGCGCTCAGCGCACCGCCGGCATTGACGGTACTGCCTGCAACAGAGGTATTCAGCGCGGTATTGCTGCTGCGCCAGCCGATATCGACACGGTTGTTGGTCAGCGTCAGCGCTTCAATCGCCACATTGCCTTTGGCGTTCAGCGCCATGTCCTGTCCGGCATTGAGCGTAGCCGCCACATTGCGGATATCCTTGCCCGCGCTGAGCGTCAGGCTGTTGCCCGCCACGATTTCGGCGGTTTTGCCCAGTTCGGTGAACGTGAGCGAGCCGGTGCCGCTGCGCGATGAGGTCGGTTGCGCAGTCTGGAAGTTGCGGCTTTCTGTGCGGTTAATGATGTCGCCGTTAATGCTGGCGAGCTGCAGCGTGCTGCCCTCCATCCGGCTGCCGCTGTTGGTGATGTTATTCAGCGCCACCAAATTCAGGCCGCCGTCTGACTTAATCAGGCCGCCTTCGTGGTTATCAATCTTGTCGCCGCTGGCGATTGCCAGCACCTCAACCGCCTTGAGCGTGCCGCTGTTGGTGACGCTGCCGCCGGCGTTCAGTTCGACCTTATTTGCGACAATCGCGCTGCCCTGCAGGTTGCTTTTATCCGCCTGCGCCAGATACAGCTTCGGTGCCAGTACGGTCTGCCCGTTGACCTCGATATTTTCCCACCAGACCAGGCTCTGGCTGAGGTTCGCGACCTGATCCGGCGTCAGGCTGACGCCCAGTTGCAGGTTCATGCCTTTCTGCGCCGCCGCCGCGTTATCCAGCAGCATTTGCATCTGTGCCAAATCGGAGCCCGTGCCGTTCAGGTAACGCTGTCCGCTCTGTTTCAATACCGCCTGGCTGATATAGCGGGTATCAAACTCCGCATCCCCAAGGAAGCGGTAATCGTGATCCGCATCCAGATTCAGCTTATCGAGCAGATAGGACGAGCCCAGCACCCGGTCGGCCTGCGTCCACTGCGAACGCGTTTCAACCGGCACTACCGTTGACGGCTGTTGCCCCAGCAGCATCTGCAGATCGCTGAACAGCGCATTGTCGACCTGTCCCAGCTGTTCCAGTTTCGGGTTGGTGTGGATAAGGTAGCGGCTGTCGGCATTCGGATCGACAACCAGCAGCCCGTTATTACCGGTCGGCAGCGGGTACTCCGCAAGCGGGTTGGTGCTCAGATTTTGCAGGCCGTTGCCGATGGCGCTCAGCAGGTCTGCGGCAGAAAGCGGTGGCTTCACAGCAGGCGTCGCCCCGCTCGGCAGGGTGTCTGCACTGACCGCCGGCTTCGGTGCATCAATCGCGGCCATACCCGGTGTCGCCAGTGTGGCGGGAGTACCTACCGTGCCTGCTATCGTGACGCCCGCCGCGGTGTTGTCCACGCTAACCGGCGTCAGGCTCTTGCCTGCATCGGGCCGCTGGCCTGTCGACGACAGCGCGACCGCATCAGGGTTGCTGACATGGCCGGAGGTTGAAGGTTGTAACGCCACTGTATCACCGGTGTTCAGCGTCAGCGGCCCTGTAGTATTCGGTGCCGTAATCGTCGCCGTGATGTTGTCCGCCTGCGCGCCGGTTTGCAGCGCAGTGCCAGATTGCGGTGTCAGCGTGACCGCATCGGGGTTGTTGATGTGACTAGAAGCAGAAGGCGATAACACCACTGCGTCACCGGTGTGGAGCGTCAGCGGCCCGGTGGCAGTCGGCGCCGCGATGGCCGCGGTGATGTTGGCCGCCTGCGCGCCCGCCTGCAGTGTGGTGCCAGACTGTGGCGTCAGCGCGACCGCTTTACCCGTCACACTCACGCCTGCGGCATTGCCCGCCAGCGTCGCCTGCCCGCCGCCTGCTTTGGTGACGTCGACCGCACCCGCGTTAAACGACGAATCCTGGCTGACCAGTTGACGCGTGGTCTGTTTCTGCAATGGCGACAGCGTGGTGATGGCATCCAGCACCGGTTTGGTGGACGCAGGCATAAACCCGCCGCTGCCCGGCTGCAGCGTGGTATTGCTGAGGTCTTGTTTAATGTCGGCGGTAATGGTGCCGCCCGCCTGAATTAAGGCGTTATAGCTTTCGCCAACGGTTTTTTCGTAAGTTGGGGTGCCGACTAGGATGTACCATATTTTATTGTCTGATATATCCACCGCATATCTGTATTTTCCGCTCGCCACATCATTATCGCCAGTCGGAAAAGCAACGGGGCCAGGGTTGATCCCCCTTTCTACATATATGGCGTCATAATATCTATAAGTAAGATATTCATTTAATGAACCCGTATGATACGAAGTGTTATTTAATATTTCTCCTTTAATAGAAATATCTTTATTTGCAACTATCTGAGATGCATTGTTAATTAAATTTTGAGTGACAAGTGATATGTTACTAAAAGCTTTTAACTCTCCTTCTCTACCTTGAGAGACTACTTTTTCTTCTTTGCTCTGGGTTACTACTTTTATATATTCTAAATGTTCATAGGGCGCATACATAAACCAGTATAGAGAACCAGGGAGGGTCTCCCACCACCCACTCACATAAACGCCATAGTCTTCCTTGTTAAACCAATCAATGGGAATATAAGCATCTGTTTTCCCGGCCCAATCCGGCACAGATCCCGCCGTAGACTCACTCTCCGTCACCACAAACCCCTCACGCTGATTGGTCAGCGTGCCGGTGTTAATGGTGATATCTCCAGATTGGGTTTCAATGGTGCCGGAGCTGTTGAGCAGCGAGGTGCTGGCATTGCCCTGTGCATCGCGCTGCACCCACAGATTATTGCCCGCCAGTATGGTGCCGAACACGTTGGTCAGCGAGTCCGACTGCAGACGCATATTGCCGCCCGCATAGAGCATGCTGCTGTTGTGTAACACGCCGCCGGCCTGCACCAGCAGGTCGCCCGTGGTGCCAATCAGTCCTTTATTATTCAGCGTGTTATCAGTGACCAGCGTCAGGTTACCGCCCGCCTGAATGCTGCCCGCTTCCAGCTGTACGATATCTTTGGCACTGAGGCGCGATTCGCCGCCACCCGCCAGAATATTGCCCTGATGGGTCAGCGTGCCGGTGCTGGTCAGTTGGACGGATTGCCCCTGCAACGTCCCGCGCTGATCGAGGTCGCCCGCCACATTCAGCGTCAGCTGTTTCCCGGCCGCCATGCTTTGGGTGAAGGTCAGCGGTCCGGTAATGTCGGCACTCAGGTTGCCCAGTGCCACCAGTTGCCCGTCCTGCTGCAGTTCTTGCGTTTTCAGGCGCAGGTCCTGTGCGCTGTAGAGCTTCGCCCCCTGACGGTTAATCAGACGCTGCGTCTGCAGCGCCAGCTGCGTTAAGCCCAGCAGCGTGCCGTGGTTGTCCAGTTCATCGGCGATAATCTCCAGTTCACCGGCCTGCACCAGCCCGTTATTCACCCACCGCGGGATTTTCAGCGTCAGTTTATCCTGCGCCATCAGGCTGCCCTGCTGGGTAAACTGTGCGGTATTTACGTCCAGCCCGCGCCCCTGTAACCAGCCGTAGTTTTCTACCGTTACGGCGTTCAGCGTCGTGGTGCCGTCAGATAACAGCTGTCCGGCCTGCTGGTTGACGATGCGGTCTGTCGCGTCCAGTTGCAATGCCGCAGTGCCCTGCACCGTGCCACCATTGGTTAGCGTATTGCCCGTCAGCGTGGTGGTGGCGGCTTTAATCTCGCCCTGATTAGCCAATGTCGCCGCCTGCACGTTCAGCGTGCCGTCGCTGCTCAGACGTGCCTGCGAGGCATGGGTAAACTGACCGGTGACGGTGGCGTTAAGCGCGCGGTCGCCGCGCAGGGAGCCGTGATTGTCGAGCGTCTCCGCGCCCAGCGTCAGGGTGTTGCCCTGAACCTGTCCGCGGTTGGTGATGTCATGTGCCGTCAGGCTCAGGTCGCCGCCGCTGACCAACTGGCTGCCCTGCGCGCCCTGATACGAGCCGCTCAGTTGCAGCGTCCCGCGCTGTACGCCCAGCAGATTGCCCTGTTGTTCGAGGTCACGGGCGGTCAGTTGTAATTCATCCGACTGCCACAGCCCCTGATTGCTCAATACGCCGGTCGTGAGTTCACCCACGCCGCCGCTCAGCAGCCGCCCCGTTGCCAGATTATCCACGCGGTCGGTGAGATTCAGCGTAAAGCCGCCGACGCCCGTCAGCGTGCCGCCGTTTTCCAGCGTCTTGCCGGTTAACGTCACCGTGCCCTGCGAGAACAGTTCGCCCTGATTGTTCAGTACGTCGCCGCTGAGCGACAGGCGGTTCAGCCCCGCCACCGTGCCGCTATTGCGGAACGTGTCACCGTTCAGCGTCAGCGTGCCTGCCTGCCATAACCCGCCGTTGTCCGTCTGTTTGGCATTCAGTGTCGCGACGCCTTTGCTGAGCAGTTGACTGCTTTTATCGCCGACATAGCGCAACACATCGAGCAGACGCAGCGCGTCAGTGCCCTGAATACGGCCCTGATTGTCGATTTCATTGGCGCGCAGTTGCAGGTCGTTGGACTGTAGCGTACCGGCATTGCGCAGCGAACCGCTGTCGAGGTGGCCTGCGCCGTTAGTCAGCAGTTCCGCTCCGGCGTGGTTAATCAGCTCATCACGGTTGGTGACCGTCAGGCCATTGCTGCCCAACACGCGCCCGCTGTTATCCAGCGTATTGGTGGTCAGGTGCAGCGTGCCCGCGGCTATCTCACCGCTCTGCGTCAGGCGGTTGGCCGTGATAACGGCCTCACCGTCGCTCAGCAGGCGAGATTGTGCATTCCCCTGATAGCTGCCCGGCAACTCAAGACGCAGCCCGTCCTGACCGAGCAGCGTGCCGCCGTTTGTCAGGTCGTTTGCGAACAGTTCCAGCGTGTTGCCCTGCCAGAATCCGTCGTTAATGACAGCACCGGTCTGCGCCTGCAGAGCCCCGTTGGTCAGAATCTGGCCGGTGCTGCCGACCGTCAGGCCGTCACGCAGTTCCAGCGTGATGCCGCGCTCACCGATAACCGTACCGCCGTTACTGAACGAACCGCCGTTCAGCGCCAGCGCCCGGCTTTCCCAGCGTCCGCTGTTGTTGAGTTGATTGCCGCGCAGCGTCAGGATGTCGGCGGTATGCAACAGCCCCGCGCCCTGATAGTCGCCGTCAAGCGTCAGCGCCCCGTCGGCGATAACATTACCCGCATTGTTTATCGCACCACTGTCGAGCGTCAGTTTACCCACGCCGGACACGGTACCCTGATTGTCGAGCAGGCTGGCGCTCAGCCAGCTGTCGCCGCCGGAGAGCAGCGTGCCCTGATTGGTTAACCGGCTGGCGGGGTTGGCGCGATCCAGCGTGATGGCTAACCCGTGGTCCCCCTGCATCCGCCCGCGGTTGGTCAACTGCTGCGCATCAAATGTCAGGCGGTCTGCCTGCGCATCGCCGTCGTTTGTCACGCTCGCGGCGCGTAAAACAGCCAGTCCCTGCGACAGGAGTTTTCCGTTTTGCTGATTCGTCAGGCCATTGGCGGCGGTCAGCGACAACGCATTAATACCAAAAATCTGTCCGCTGTTAGTCAGCTCGCTGGCCTGTAGCGTGATATCGCCCGCCTGCCACTGCCCGTGATTATCGACCCGATCCGCCGTCAGCGTGCTGCTGCCCTGACTCAGCCATTTCCCCTGATTGCGTGCCGTCCCCGCAATCGCCAGCGTCAGCGCATCGACGCCCAGCATCTTGCCGTGGTTATCCAGCATCTGCGCGTCCACCTTCAGCGCGCGCGCTTCCAGCGTCCCCTGCTGGTCGATATGGTTCGCAACGATACCCAGCGTGGTGCTGCCGCTGATTAAACCGCGGTTATCCAGTGTATTGCGCAAATCAAATTGCAGATCGTCAGAGCCCAGCATCTGCCCGTGGTTGAGGACATCCTTCGCGGTGATACCGATACGCTGGCTGGTGAGGTCACCGGTGTTGGTCAGGGTGCCGTCCAGCGTCAGTTGCAGGTCGCGCGTGCCGTTAAGCTGCCCACCGTTGGTCACGTCGCGGGCGGCAATCGCAAGCGCCTGGCTGTTCAGCGCACCCTGATTATCCAGATAATTACCAAGCGCCAGCGTCAGTCCGTTCACGCCCGTCAGGGTGCCGTGGTTGACGACATCATTGGCTTTGAGCGTCAGCGCCGTGCTGCTGATGTCACGCGCGTTGTTCAGTGTCCCCGTCAGATTCAGGGTCAGGCTGTCCACACCGGTGATTGTGCCGCGGTTGGTCAGGTCATTCGCGTTCAGCGCCAGCGCCGCCCCGTACAGCGTGCCGGTATTGGTGAGGCTGTCACCGACTGTCAGTTCGAGCCGGTCAAGGCCGTTGATTTTTCCTCGGTTGTCCAGCCTGCCGGCCTGCGCGGTCAGGTGATAGCTGCTCAACGTCCCCTGATTGGTTAAGGCGTCATCCAGTGTCAGTTGCAGACCGTCAACGCCGGTGAGGGTGCCTTCGTTGGTCAGCGTCCGGGCAGCAATCGTGGCGAGCGTGCTCCACAGTGTGCCCTGATTGATGACATCACCGTTTGCCAGCGTCAGCTTCAGTGACTGGTCGCCCTGAATATGACCGGTGTTGGTCAGTTGCTGCGCGTCCAGCGTCAGGCTGTCCGCCTGCCATTCACCGTCATTGCTTGCCTCGGCCGCGTTCAGCACTGCCAGCCCCTGGGTGAGCAGTTGGCCGGTCTGCGCATTGTCCAGACGGTTTTTCGCCGTCAGCGACAGCGCCGACAGCCCCAGCAACTGGCCGGCATTCCCGACCTCATCCGCCGTCAGCGTTAGCGTGTTGCCCTGCCAGCGCCCGTCGTTCATGACCATGCCCGCCTGCGCCTGCAGGGCGCCGTTGGTCAGCAGTTGACCCGCGCTGCCGACCATCAGGCCGTCACGCAGCTCCAGCGTGATGCCGCGCTCACCGATGACCGTGCCGTCGTTGTCGAACGCCCCCCCGTTCAGCGCCAGCGCCCGGCTTTCCCAGCGTCCGCTATTGTTGAGTTGATTGCCGCGCAGCGTCAGGGTGTCGGCGGTATGCAGCAGGCCCGCGCCCTGATAGTCGCCATTGAGCGTCAGCGCCCCGTCGGCAATCACAGTGCCCGCGTTATTTATCGCCCCGCTGTCGAGCGTCAACTGACCCACGCCGGACACGGTTCCCTGATTATCGAGCAGGCTGGCGCTCAGCCAGCCGTCGCCGCCGGAGAGCAACGTCCCTTGATTGGTTAATCGGCTGGCGGGGTTGGTACGATCCAGCGTAACGGCTAACCCGTTATCCCCCTGCATCCGCCCGCGGTTGGTCAGTTGCTGGGCGTCAAACGTCAGGCGGTCTGCCTGCGCGTCGCCGTCGTTTGACACCGTCGCCGCGCGCAGTACCGCGACGCCCTGCGACAGGAGTTTCGCGTTTTGCTGATTCGTCAGGCCGTTGGCGGCGCTCAGCGACAACGCATTGATACCAAAAATCTGTCCACGGTTAGTCAGCTCGCTAGCCTGCAGCGTGAGGTCACCCGCCTGCCACTGGCCGTGATTGTCTACCCGATCTGCCGTCAGCGTGCTGGTGCCCTGACTCAGCCATTTGCCCTGATTGCGTGCCGTCCCCGCAATCGCCAGCGTCAGCGCATCGACGCCCAGCATTTTTCCGTGGTTATCCAGCGTCTGCGCGTCCACCTTCAACGCCCGCGCTTCCAGCGACCCCTGCTGGTCGATATCGTTTGCAACGATACCCAGCGTAGTGCTGCCGCTGATTAAACCGCGATTATCCAGTTTATTACGCAGATCGAGTTGCAGATCGTCCGAGCCCAGCACCTGCCCGTGGTTGAGCACATCCTTTGCGGTAATATCGATGCGCTGGCTGCTGAGGTCACCGGTGTTGGTCAGGGTGCCGTCCAGCGTCAGTTGCAGGTCGCGCGTGCCGTTAAGCAGTCCGCCGTTGGTCACGTCGCGGGCGGCAATAGTGAGTGCCTGGCTGTTCAGCGCGCCCTGATTATCAAGCTGATTGCCAAGCTCCAGCGTCAGCCCGTTCACGCCCGTCAGGGTGCCGTGGTTGAACACGTCATTGGCTTTGAGCGTCAGCGCATTACTGCTGATATCACGCGTGTTATTCAGCGTCCCGTTTAGGTTTAGATTCAGTCTGTCCACGCCGGTGAGTGTGCCGCTGTTGGTCAGGTCGTTCGCGTTCAGCGCCAGCACCGCCCCGTACAGCGAGCCGGTATTATCAAGGCTATTGCCGACGGTCAGTTCGAGTTGGTCGAGGCCGTTGATTTTTCCGCGGTTGTCCAGCCTGTCGGCCTGCGCGGTCAGGTGATAGCTGCTCAGCGTACCCTGATTGGTTAAGGCGTCATCCAGAGTCAGTTGAAGACCGTCAACGCCGGTCATCTCACCCGCGTTGGTCAGCGTGCGGGCAGCAATCGTGGCGCGCTTGCTCCACAGTGTGCCCTGATTAGTGATGTCGCCGTTTGCCAGCGTCATCTTCAGTGACTGGTCGCCCTGAATGTGTCCTCGGTTAATCAGGCTCTGCGCGTCGAGCGTCAGGCTGCCCGCCTGCCATTCACCGTCATTGTCGGCACTGGCCGCGTTCAGCACTGCCACCCCCTGCGTGAGCAGCGTACCGGTTTTCGCATTGTCCAGACGGTTTTTCGCCGTCAGCGACAGCGCCGACAGCCCCAGCAACTGGCCGGCATTCTCGACCTCATCCGCCGTCAGCGTCAGCGTCTTCGCCTGCCATTGCCCACGGTTTTCCAGTCGACTGGCGGTGAGCGTACTGTCGCCCTGACTCAGCCATTTTCCGCTGTTGCGCGCCGTGGTGTTAATCGCCAGCGTCAGTGCATCCACGCCCAGCATCGTGCCCTGATTGTCGAGTGCGTTCGCCTGCACCTGCAGTTGGCGGCTTTCCAGTGAGCCTAATTGGTCGACCTGACCTGCCTCCAGCTGTAACCGCTGGCTGCCGCTAATGAGGCCGCTATTGCGAACCGTCTCCTGCAGCGTCAGGTGCAGTGCGTCACCAGAGACCTCGCCCTGATTGAACAGATCGGTCGCCGACAGTCCCAGCGTCGCGCCATAAAGCTGCCCTTTGTTTGTCAGGCTATCGGCAACGGCCAGTTGCAGTGCGTCAACCCCGGCAATCTCGCCGCTGTTAAACAGGCTATCGACCGTGATGTCGGTACGCTGTCCCAGCAGCGTGCCCTGATTATCCAGCGAGAGCCCTTGGAGTTGGATAGCGTTCGCCTGCCAGCGCCCGCGGTTAGTGAGCGTGGCACCGGACCAGTTCAGCAGGCCGTCAGTCTGCAGCGACCCGCGGCCCTGATAATGGCCCCCCAGTGATAACCCGGTGACGGCCACGATATCGCCGTCATTCTCCACCGTCTCACCGATAAGGGTTGCCGCACCGTTACTGGCGAGTGAGCCCTGATTGGTTATCTGCGTGGCGCGTAGCTGTGTGTCGCCCCCAGAGACTAGCGTGCCGCGGTTGTCCAGTTTGCCAGCGGCGGGGAATGCATTCTGAGGGGAAGGCTGCGCGTTGAGTTGCTGGATATCTGCCGCCAGCGACAGCGCCATCGGCAGGAATGAACGCTGACGCGCGGTACCCGCAGGCTCTACGGCGATGTCCAGATTACCTTCGGTCTGAACCCGTCCTGCGTTGGTGAAGCGGGCAGCCCGCAGCGTCAGGTTATCTGCCCGCCACTCGCCGTGATTCTCCGCCTGCGCGGCCTGTAACACCGCCGCGCCCTGCGTCAGCAGCTTCCCGTTTTGCTGGTTGGTCAGCCCGTGCTGTGCGGTTATCGACAAGGTGTCAATCCCCAGCAGTTGCCCGGCATTCACGATATCGTCGGCCTGCAGCATCAGACTCCCCGCCTGCATCAGTCCGCGGTTACTCATCTGCTGTGCCGTTACCACGCCGACTTTCTGGGTCAGCAGACTGCCGTCATTGGACAGGTTACCGGCAATCGACAACGTCAGCGCATCCACCCCCAGCATCTTGCCCTGATTGGTCAGCGATGCGGCGTCCAGCGTGACGGTTTTTCCTTCCAGCGTGCCACTTTGTTTGACGTCACCGGCTGTCACCGCCACAGACTGGTTGCCGTTGATGACGCCCGCGTTATCCAGCAGCTCGGAGGTGTTCAGTTGCAGGGTAGTGATGCCCTGCATGTCGCCGCGGTTGTTCACCTCTGCCGCCGAAACCGACAGACTGTCGCTGCGCAACGTGCCGATATTATTCAGGCTGTCACCGAGCGATAGCGTTAGCGTGTCGACACCCGTGATATCGCCGTGGTTAACCAGACGATCTGCGGAAAGCGCGACCGCGTTCCCCAGCGCCGTGCCCTGATTGTCGAACGTCAGGCCTTGCAGGGACAGCGCCCGGCTTTCCCAGTGCCCGTTATTCACCAGCGTGTCGCCGTGCAGCGTCAGTGTGCCCGCGGTATTCAGCAGGCCACTGCCCTGATAGTCGCCGCGCAGCGACAATCCTGTCGCCGCGACCACTCGGCCGTCGTTAACCAGCGACACTGCTGTCAGTTCAGTACGCCCCAGACTGGAGAGCGAGCCCTGATTCTCCATCAACCGTGCGAACAGCGTGGCATCGCCGCCTGTCGTCACGGTGCCATGGTTAACGAATACTCCCTTGCCGTCTGTCGTTGGAAGCGTCAGATACAAGGCCTCATCGCCCTGAATCTGGCCGTCATTAGTGAGATTATTCGCCGTCAGCGTCAGGGTTTTCGCCTGCCACTCTCCGGTATTCACCACCTCCGCCGCCGTCAGCACCGCCGCACTCTGAGACAGCAGCTTGCCGCTCTTCTGATTGTTAAAGCCGTTGGCCGCCGTCAGTGCCAGTGAGGACACGCCGAGGATTTTTCCCGCGTTATCCAGTTCATCCACCTGCAGCGCGACGTTTTTCGCCTGCAAGGTGCCCCGATTATCGAATCGTTTAGCCGTGGTGGTGCTGTCACCGTCGCTCAGCAACTCGCCCTGACTGGACAGATTGCCCGCTATCGCCAGCGTCAACGCGTCCGTACCCCGCAGCGTACCAGGATTATCGAGCTGTGCCGCATCCACGCGGAGCTGATTACCCTGCAGGGTGCCAGCATTATCCAGATGGCCGGTCAGGAAGAGCGACAGGTTATTGATACCGCTGACCGTGCCGCGGTTCTCGAAAGACGCGCCATCTGTCGTCACGGTTAACGCCTGCAGCGTGCCCCGGTTCTCGGCCTTCGCCGCCTGAAGGCGCAGCGATTCTCCGCTGAGCCAGTCGCCACTATTGGTAAAGGTATCGGCGACGGTCAGGTTCACCGCGCCCTTCGCCTGTGCCTGCCCGCTGTTCGTGAGGGTATTAGCCTGAATAGTCAGCACATTGCCCTGCAGCGTACCGTCATTACTGGCGACATCGCTGTGGATCGTCCAGTTGCCTGCCGTCAACAGGCTGCCGCGGTTGTCCAGTTGCCCGGCGGTAATCTGTCCGTCGCCGGTAAGACTGGTTTTGCCCGCGTTCAGCCAGCGCTCGGCATTCAGCAGGAACTGCTGCGCCTGAATCGCACCGTTGGTCTCCGCCTGTCCCGCGTTTATCGTCAGGTCGGTGCCCGCCAGCAGCGTGCCGCGGGCGGACTGCGTCAGTGAACGCGTGGCCTCCAGTTGCAGCGACTTGTCGGCCTGCAGCGTGCCCTGATTGGCGAGCGTGCCGGTGTGCAGTTGTAAGTCAGGGGCGGTGAGCGTACCGTCATTGCTGAGATGGTCGGTGGTAACCTGTAGAGTGTTACCGGACTGCATCAGGCCGTGGTTATCCAGCGTGCCGTCCAGCATCAGCGCCAGTTTTTCACCCGCGCTGAGCGTGCCGCGGTTCACCAGACTGCCGCCGTGCAGCGCCAGCATCTGCCGCGCGTTGATAACGCCGTGGTTCTCGGTCGTCTGGCTGGTCAGGTCGAGTGCGTTCGCGATCACCTCGCCCTGACTGGTGACGCTGTCAGCCTGTGCGGTCAGCGTGGCGGCCTGCAGCTTGCCGCCATTGGTGATACTGCCGGCCAGCAAAAACAACTGATTATCGGTCAGGATGTTGCCCTGATTGTTCAGCGCCGTTTGCAACTCAAGCTTCACGTCATTGCGGGCGCTGAGTAATCCGGTGTTGTCCAAACGTTGCGCGTTAACCGTCAACCGTTCGGCCGCCGCCAGCGTGCCGCTGCTCGTCAACGCGCTGCCGCTAAACGTCAGCCCCTGCAGTGCGGCGATATCGCCGCGGTTGTCCAACACATCCAGCGTCAGCGTGAGGCTCTTCCCTGCCAGCGTGCCGTGCTGCACCAAACGTCCGCCGTCAATGGCCAGCGCATTACCGGCGGTCAGCGTCCCCTGCCAGTCGCCCTGCTGCGTGACGCGCACCGTGGCATTGTTTTTCGCCTGAAGCTGGGCGCTGCCGGCACCGTTAAGGGTCTTTGCCTCCAGTCGTACGTTTTCAGCGCCCGCACTCCCCGCCAACGACACCGTGTCGCCGCGCATCTCAAGCACCGACTCCGCCTTGATGCCGCTTTGCGCATCCTGCTGCAGCGACTGACCCGCCTCGACCGTCACCTTACCCGCGGCAAGCTGGGTTTCACCAAGAGTGACACCGTCACCTTCAAGAGAGAGTTGATTGGCGGCGTTGACCGTGCCCTGTGCATCGACGCCGGCACTGATAAGACTGCTCTGTGCGTTAAGCGTCCCGTCTGACCGGAGAACGATATCCTTCCCAGCACGCAGCGTGGCGTCCTGCAGCGTGATGTCCTGCTTCGCGTTCAGCGTGAGCGCGTCACCCGCCTGCTGCTTGCCCCGCAATGCCAGCGCGTCGGCGTCGGCCTGAATAGCGCCTTTCGCCACCGTATCGCCGAGGCTGAGTTTACCGTTCGCCGACAGCGTGATATCGCCGCTGCGCGCGCTCAGATTGCCGACGTTAACGCCCACGCCTTTATCGCTGGAAACCAGCTTGATGCGGTTGGTGTACATCCCGCCCAGCGCGCCCGTATCCAGCGCGACTTTTACATTACTGCCAGCCACGCCGCTGTCTGCCGCCTGCGCCGTCACCTTGCCAGTCGCATCGACCTGATTAGCGCCCAGCACAATCCGGGTATCGTTGGCATTCAGCCCGGCATCAATCTGCGCGGTGCGGGCAATCAGGCTGAGGTAGTCGCTCTTGCTCGCGTCCAGCCCTTGCCCAGTCAGCGTGATATCGCCGCGCTTCACGTCGATATGTTGCAGATTCCCCTGCGCGTCCAACTGCGGTTTTCCGGTGGTCAGCGTCACCTGCGGGGTGTTAATAAAGCCGCAGCCGTCGCAGGTAATCCCGTTCGGGTTGGCAACAATCACGCTGGCCTGCTTGCCGCCGACTTCCAGGTAGCCCGCCAACGTACTGCGGTTGGTGGACACCACTTCGTTGATAATGGCGTCGGCGGCTTTGCCCTTCAGGTTGGGGTTGTTTTGGATCAGCCCACCGAGCTGGGTAGGATTGAGCTGTTCCGTGCCGTTATTTAGGATCAGACCGGGTTTGTCGACGTTAAAATCGCGGTACTGGTTGTGGGAGATCCCCGCGCTGTTTGGCGTGGCGATATTGATGACCGGGACGCCGTTGCCGGCCTGATCCAGCGCGGTGTTGCCCGTCGCCACCTGCACGCCCGCCGCCATCGCCGGTAGCAGCGGCTGAAACGCAATCAGGTGGATCAGCGTATACGCCAGCAGGCGCTGTGTGGTTTTTACTGGTTTCATCCCTGATCCCCGGTCTTAATAATTAACAACGAAAAATTAAAAATGAATAATTAAAACGATAGCCCAACGCGGTAATACACCACGGCGCTATCCGGTTTTAGCCAGTCAGGGTGTGCCAATGGCCAGCCAACCGTGATTTGTTGTGATAGATATTGATTCGCGATACCCGCGCCTAGCGCCGCGCCCCACAGCGTGCCCGCCGATTCGCTGTCGGCCTGATGTGAAGAGAGATGCCCGCCGTCTACCGCCGCCGTCAGAGTGACGCTGCCTAGCAGCGGCAGCTGCGCTGCTCGCCAGTTGAGTTCGTTGCGCCAGTAGCCGCCACGATTGCCTGAGAGATACTGCTCTTTGAAACCGCGAACGGAGGTTTCCCCGCCCAGCGTTACCTGCTCGCTGCCATACAGGCGCTGCGGTGAGTACTGGCCGTAGAGGTTGGTGAGATAATGAAGGTTGTCAGCAATCGGGTAGTAATAACTGGCCGCCAGCGTCACCTTGTTGAATTCGGCGCGCAGCGCATCATCAGATTTCCCTTCATCGCTTTCAGCGCCGAACCAGCGCGTTCCTCTGCTGTAAGCAGGATTGAGCGTCGCCAGCCCGCCCCACAGTTTCTGGCTGTGGTTGATGCCGATAATCGCGCTGCTGAGTTTACGGCTGCTGGATTGCAGCAGGACATCGTTCAGGTAATTCTGCCCGATACGGTGCGACAGACCCGCCGAGAGGCTGGTTTTCATGTCGCCGTTGCGAAACACCACACGTGACAGCGTGGCGCGGTGCGTCTGGCTGTCTCCCGTGGAATGCCAGACAAAATCCCGGTTGATGAAGTCATTGCGATAGCGGCTTTGCGAGTAGTCGTAGCTGAGCGTCCAGTAACCATAGGGCAACGACACGCCCGCTTGTAAGCTCTCGACATTGCGGCTATCGCGAAACTCGCTGCTGTGCCCGCCGTTGACAAACCACTGGTCGGCCAGTCCCAGCACGTTATCCGCCCACAGGCCGCCGCTTAGCTGTCGCTCTCCGGTACTTTTCTGCCCGCTATTATCAAAACCGATATTTGCCGTCAGCGGAATTTGCTTTTTGCTGGTCAGGTTGACGATGGAATAGCCGGGCTGACTGCTGGGCTGAATTTCGATGCTCACCTGCTGCGTCGGCATACGGTTGAGCTGTTCCATGCCCTGCTCAATATCTCGGAGATTGAGAATGTCACCTTCCAGCCCCGGGAAAACCTGCTTTAATGCCCACGTCGATTGGTTATTAAGATTGATAGATTCGAGGCGACCTTCCAGAATATCGATCTGCAATACGCCGCCAGAAAGATCTTGCTCAGCAATAAAGGCTCGACTGGTGATATAACCCCGTTCGATATACCAATTACTGACGTCATGAATCAGCTGATTTATATCATTAACATTAAGACAACGATTAATATAATCTTTATTTAACCTGTTTTTATCTTTTTCACGCAGCAAGGAGCTATTGTGATAATGAATATCTTTAATGAAAAAGCAGTGCCCAGCATCGCTTCCGCCATTGGGATTTATCGTCGTTTGAGGTTGATTTAACTGCAATAAGGCTTCGCGCTGCTGCCGAGATTGGTCAATCACTTCGGCCTGCCGCTGCTGAATATCATTTCTGTCTGCCGGATTAAGCGACGCGGAAAATACGGTATAAGAAAATAGCGCAGGCATGATAAAAATCAGCCTGAAAAAACCACGCATAGCTTCATCCCTGATGATAATAATTTTTTCGGCATAGTAGAACCGTTAATTACCAAGCTCAATATGTCAGGTAATATATAATTTTATGACAATGGGTTTGCGTTAAGTCGCGATAAAATATTTCCTTAACCAATAATTTTAGATTGGTTACGCCTTGTCATACCCTACTGCGTATTTCATGATCTTTTCTTGTCGATTCTTCACCCGTGCGATACACACCCATAGCCTCGTTGATGCATCATATTGTATATTAACGCCTCATCGTCGCAGTTTGTTGCGGCGCGAACTCATGTTTATCTCATCACGTTGCGTGGCGCTTCTCTCTGGGGGAACAGTGAATTATCCAATTGGGCAGATCAATCACAGCTATCTGGGCTCCAGCGTTTATACCATGCTGCGTGAGGCGTTAATTACCGGCCAACTCAAACCGGATGATCGCCTGAGAATACGGGAGCTCGCCGCACAGGTTGGTACCAGCGTCACGCCGGTGCGAGATGCGATCCTGCAACTGGCGAAAGAACAGGCGCTGGTGCTCAAGACGCCGCGCGATATCCGCGTCCCTCAATTGACCGAAGCCCAGTTTATCGAAATCCGCACATTGCGGCTGGCGCTGGAAGGCACGGGGGCCGAGCAGGCTGCCGCGCACATTACGCCGAAGATGCGGGGGCAGATTGAAGAGAATATTCGCCAGAATCGTCTGGCGATTGACGAGAAAAATCTACGCGAAGCGCTGCGGTTAAATAGCGAATTTCATCTGTTTCTGGCGCAGGCGGCGCGTATGCCGCTGTTGACGCAATTTATCGGCAGCCTGTGGATGCGTACGGGCCCGCTAATTGCACAGGCCTATGCACATTTTTCCGTTCAGATGGCGATCGAACATCACGAAGAGGTCTTCGCGGCGCTACAGCAGCGCGATGCCAGCGCCGCTCGACAGGCAATCCAATCCGATATTCTGGACGGCAGCGAAACGATGCTGGCTTTTATTGCTATCGATCAATAGCGTGCCGTGGCTCAACCCGCTAGCTCCGGTCATGCCACGGGCAAGCAAGAGGTCTCTCTCACTTTGGTTTTGTTTCATTTTTTTTAAAATTAAATGCATCTGGTTTTTTAAAAAAGGACAACGATGGCGTTACCTTAACGATTATTTCCATCAGTTAGCTGTAACACTACCTTTCCAGACAGGATAATATAGCAATTATTTTTCCACCAACCAGCATAGAATACTATTCTATTTATAAAACAATGTAAATTGACGCTATCGCAAGTCCCTTGACGCCATTTTTAAATTTTAGTTTATCCCAACATAAATATTCTCTTTTCTTTGTCGATATAAGAATTCCGCTCCTTGTCCCGGAGTAATTCAGAGGTACTTATGAGCATTAAATTTAAATTAATATCAGTAATGTCATTAATGGCATTACTGCTTTTGGTTGTCTCTCTTATCGGGCTTTTTGGCATGAACAATACCAACCAGTCGATGAAAACACTGTATCAGGATCGGCTGGTCGCTCTGGAGTATCTGGGCAATGTAACCAGACAGATGAACAACGTGATGTTTGAAATCGCCAGCGTTGACCTCTCACAGCCGAACGACGTCAAGACGGGGTTGGAGCACATCAAAGAAGCACAAAAGATTTATGATGTGCAATGGGATTTGTACAGCAAAACCTATTTAACAGGCGATGAACAAACATTAGAGGAACAGTACGTTGTCTTATACAAACAGTACAATGAAAAAGTTATCCTTCCCGCCATTCATGCAATACAAAAAAATGACAAAGAGGCGCTGGAATATATTATTAACCACACACTAAAAAGCGAATACGCCCCGCTGCAGAAGATTGCCGACCAATTGATAAAATTACAATCGGACGTGGGGGAGGAACTGTATAGCGAGTCACAAAGTAGTTTCAGTAATATATTACTTTCCGTAGTGATTACCCTTTTGGCGGGGATCGTTATCGTTGCCCTATCAGGCTGGCGATTGATTCTCTCGATTGCCGTACCGATAAAAAATGCCGTAGATTTAGCCAGAAAAGTGGCAAATGGCGATTTGACGCACCGCATCGAAATTACGTCGAACGATGAAATGGGACAGCTGCAAACTGCACTGCGGGAAATGGTGCTGAACCTAACCGATATCGTAGAGCGTGTACACAGCAACGCCGACATTATTGCAACCGCATCCAGCCAGATCAGCAGCGGTAATATCGATCTCTCCTCACGAACCGAGCAGCAGGCGAGTTCACTGGAAGAAACCGCGGCATCAATGGAACAAATGACGTCCTCGGTCAAACAGAATGCCACCCATGCCGCTCACGCCAGCCAGTTGGCAACCACCGCCTCACAGCGCGCTGTTGACGGCGGCAAGATGATGGGCGATGTGACATCCGTGATGCAGCAGATGGTGTCATCCGCAGAGAAAATCACCAATATTATCAGCGTGATCGACGGAATCGCATTCCAGACCAACATCCTCGCACTGAACGCCGCCGTGGAAGCCGCTCGAGCGGGTGAACAGGGCAGAGGCTTTGCGGTGGTCGCGGGTGAAGTGCGCACATTGGCACAGCGCAGCGCCAGCGCGGCTAAAGAGATCAAAGAACTGATCGGGACATCCGTCGAACAGGCAAACCGTGGACACCATGCGGTCATCGATGCGGGCAGCACAATTCAAAGCGTGGTGGAAGACATCAAACACGTGGCATCGATCGTGACCGAAATCTCCACCGCCAGCAATGAACAAAGTCTGGGCATCGGACAGATTAATATCGCGATTTCACAGATGGAAACGGTCACGCAGCAAAACGCCGCGCTGGTGAACGAAGCCGCCGCGGCCGCCAGTTCGCTGTCCGAGCGTGCGGATGAACTCAGCCATGCCGTTGCAGCATTCCGTATCTAATCCCCTTCCCTTTTCACGCCACCCGCGCGACTGATTATTCCCACGTGCGGGTGTCGATGACCGTTAACACGTCGCTCAACGTGGTTAAAAAGACATCGGCGTGTTCTATCTTAAACACCAGCGGCGGGCGGATTTTCAGCACGTTCGCCGCTGGCCCCGTTGCGCTGATCAGCACACCGCGCTGGCGCATGATATTCACGACCTGCGACGCAGATTCACTTGCAGGCGCTTTACTTTCACGATCGCTGACCAGTTCTACGCCAATAAACAAACCGTAAGCCCGAATATCTCCAATCAGCGGGAAATCCTGCGCCAGTTGTTGCAACCCTTGCCGCAGATAATCACCAACCCGCAGGGCATTCTGCTGCAACTGCTCTTCGCGAATCACCCGCAGCACCGCGTGCGCCGCCAGACAGGACACCGGATTACCGCCGAACGTATTGAAATAGCGGACATCTCGCCCAAATGCATCGAACAGTGCAGAGCGCCCAACCAATCCAGCAATCGGATGCCCGTTGCCCATCGGTTTCCCTAAGCTCACCAGATCGGGGACAACACCGTGACGCGCAAAGCCCCACATTGATTCCCCCGTGCGCCCAAAACCCGGCTGCACTTCATCCGCGATAAACAGTCCGCCCGCCTGACGGATCAGCGCCGCCGCCTGCACCATTTCACCTTCCGGCGCGCAGAACACGCCATCGCTGGAAAAAATCGTATCGATCAACAGCGCGGCAGGACGAATGCCTTCCTGCTGCATCTGCGCCAGGGCATCACGAATACTGCGAAGAAATGCACCGGGCTGACGATAGGTATCCGGCGGCTCGATCAGCTTCACGTGAGTGCCGCGCGCCACACCATCCCCCAGCGACGGCGACAGTTCTGCCAGCGCGCTGGTCACGCCGTGATACGCCCAGCGCGTTACCAACACGCCCGTTCCCCCCGTCGCATGTCGGGCAATACGCAACGCCAGATCGTTAGCTTCACTGCCAGTACAGGTCAGCATCACGTTGTTCAACTCGGCAGGAAATTCACTCAGCAGATCTTCCGCGAAATCAACAATTGCAGGGTGCAAGTATCGCGTGTGGGTATTGAGCTGTGCGCTCTGTCGCGCCATCGCCTCAACCACTGCCGGATGGCAATGCCCAACCGAGGCCACATTGTTATACACATCCAGATAGCGTTTCCCCTGATGATCGACCAGCCACACGCCCTCACCGCGTGCAACGTGCAGGGGTTCTTCATAAAACAGGCGGTAGCCGCTGCCCAATACTCGCTGACGGCGCGCCAGCAACGCCTCTGTCGTGGTCATTTCAGGCGTGATTTCTCTCTGATTCATCGCGCGTTCTCCGGGCAAACCTGCTGTAGGCGAGTCACAAACTGGGTATGGGAATAGGTCGCGATGCGCTGCAAACTGTGCCAGCAGCGCGGCACATTGCGCAGCAGATATTCCCGATTGTCGGGATAGCGTGATGCACGCCACTGCGCAATCGTCAGGGTCAGCGCCATGCGGGTCGCAATCAAATCCGGTAACAGCGCGATCTCCGCCGATGTCAGCGGTCTGTGCTGGTGATAGGCGGCAATAAACGGCACAACCTGTTCCAGCAGGTCCGCGCCATCGCCAATCTGGTACGCCAGCGCCGTCGCCACTTCGCAGATTAGCGGGGCAAAGACGGCATCGCCAAAATCGATAATGCCGGTGACCCGCGTCGGAGACGAACCGTCGACCAGCACGTTATGCGGGTTCAGATCGTTATGAATGACCTGGCGGCGTAGCGTCGTCAATTCAGGCGCGACATGACTGTCATAACGGTCAAAAGTGCGCTGAAGATGCTGATACTGCTGTCGCTCAGGAACGAAATCGAGATAAGGACGCACCTGCTCTGCGCGGCTGATATCCCACAGTAGAGAACGATTCGCCGCCGGATGCGTAAAGCCGTGAAGCGCATTGTCCAACTGCGCCAGCGTGCCCCCCAGTTGCGGCATCAGTGCCGTTGAAGGCGAAGCCAGATAGTGCGGCATGCCTGCGAGATAGCTCACCAGCCGCACGCGCAGCAGTACGCCATCAATTTCAACGCACGTTTCTGGCTGACCCGCTGTTGTCGGCCTGATGCGCGGTACGGGCAATTCGGGTGCCTGCTGAGCAAGATGCAGTAGCAACGCGGTCTGAAAATCACTGACGTCGGGAGGCTCCGCCGCATTGATGACTTTCAGCATGTAGCGTTCATCGGGCGTGACCGTCAGGCAGAAATTCATATCACGCTCGCCCTGAAGCAGCGCCATCTGCCCAGACAAGCCATATTCTTGCTGCGCGATAGCCAATGCCTGCTGACAGGAAACCTGCGGTGCCGCCTGCGTCATCAGCTCATCGCCATGCGATGCAACGTCGGCAAAAATCGGCTGATTGGACGCCTCGGAAGGAAACGTGGGAAAAAGTACAGTGCGTCGTCCGTCAGACATGCTGCCCTCCGTTAACGTGGATTTCCGCGCCGTTGACATAAGAAGCCCCGGAAGTGCAGAGAAAATAGATCAGGCTTGCTACCTCTTCGGGTTTACCTAAACGCTGCATCGGCACCTGACGCTCAATAATGTCGTCCGTCCCCGGTGACAGAATCGACGTTTCAATTTCCCCCGGCGCAATCGCATTCACGCGAACGCCGTGTGGGCCAAAATCAAAGGCCATTTCCCGCGTTAGCGCAGACAGCGCCGCTTTTGACGTGGCGTAAGCCACGCCGGCAAAGGGATGAACGCGCGATCCGGCAATCGAGGTCACATTAATCACGCAGCCCTGTGACGCTTTTAGCTCGTCAAACAAGCCGTTTGCCAGCAGCGCGCAGGAAAACAGATTGACGTTGAAGACCCGCAGCCAGGTCGCATAGTCCGTGTCGCGCACGCCCAGACGCTGCCCGTCGACACCCTTTGGTGAAATCCCTGCGTTATCGACCAGCGCATCCAACCGCCCGCCCAGCTTTTCTTTAATCAGCGGCAGCGTCTGTTGCAGGCTGTCGATATCTTCCAGATCGAGATGAATGTGATTAAGCAATTTTTCCGCCCACGGGCACTCTTCCGCCCAGTTTTGGCGCGACGCGGTAAAGATCCGCCACCCCGCCGCGTGAAAATGCTTAACGGTGGCATGCCCGATTCCCCGGCTAGCGCCGGTCAGCAAGAGTGTTTTTTGCACTGTCATACCGAATCTCCTGAGCCTTTGTACAATCATTTTTTACATAGCACACATCAAAATGGTGTTTGATGCATCATCAATTGGGTTTTAAAAAAAGCTGAAGGAATTTTCAGCGAAAAAGCGATTTTTCTCCTTGGCGTAGAATGATGCTGAAGAGAAAACGTTTTTCAGGATGAGCAGCATGGATGCTGCGAAAGCCAGTGCCGCGTCGGGAACGCGTCACTGGCGGTCCGTCAGGAAAACGTTATCTCTGAAGGCACCGCGTAGCGGCATCATGTACCGCCAAAAAGCCAGGGTTCCAAGGGCGACGGCAACTGAGCCGCCCTTGGTCGTGCGCTCTCCTATGCAAAGGGAGAAACGCGATCTCAACGCGCACGAAACAAACTAAACACCCCCCATAACGTGGTGCGATTCCCCACCTTATCCCCCACTCCGTAAACGCTCCGAGCGGCGGCGTAAAATCTCCATCACGATGAGCAGGACGAGCGCAGCGCCCACCATCATGGTGGCGGCAGCGGCTATCGTCGGGTCGAGGTTTTCGCGGATACCAGCAAACATCTGTAGCGGCAGCGTGCGCTGGCGCGGGCTGGCGAGGAACAGCGTGACGATCACCTCATCAAACGAGGTCGCGAAGGCAAAGAGCGCCCCTGAGAACACGCCGGGGGCAATCAGCGGGAACGTGACCTTGCGAAAAGCCAGCAGCGGCGAAGCACCCAGGCTGGCGGCGGCTCGCGTCAGGTTGTGATCGTAGTTCTTCAATACCGCCGTGACCGTAATCACCACGAACGGCACGCCGAGCATCGCATGGGCCAGTACCAACCCCAGATAGCTATTCAGCAGCGACAGTTTGGCGAAAAAGAAAAACATCCCTACGGCAACAATCACTACCGGCGCAATCATCGGTGAAATCAGTACCGCCATCACCAGCGACTTCCCACGAAACTCACCGCGTACCAGCCCGACCGACGCCAGCACGCCGAGCACCGTCGCCAGCAGCGTGGCAAGCGGCGCAATTAGCAGGCTGTTGCCCAGCGCCCCGAGCCATTCGCTGGAGTTGAAAAACTCGCGATACCAGCGTAGGGAAAATCCCGTCAGCGGATAACTCAGAAACGAACCGGCATTAAACGAGAGCGGCACAATCACCAGTACGGGCACGATTAAAAACAACAGCATCGCCGCCCCATAGAAATTAAAGAACGTGTTCCACAGACGGATCACCACTTCACCCTGCTGTCTCATTTGTTATCTCCCCAATATAAGGTGTGCTTAGTGCGCCGCGGCTTCCGCATTGGTGCGCGTGACACGGATGTACACGACATACAGCAACGTAACGATGATCAGCAACTGCGTCCCCAGCGCGGCCGCCATTCCCCAGTTCATGGTGGTATTGGTGAAGAACGCGACAAAATAACTCAGCATCTGGTCACTCGGCCCGCCCAGCAGCGCAGGCGTAATGTAGTAGCCAATCGCCATCATAAAGACCAGCAGCGCCCCTGCCGTCACGCCCGCGTAGGTTTGCGGCACGTAAACCCGCCAGAAGGCGATAAACGGATGCGCCCCCAGCGAAATCGCCGCGCGTACGTAGTTCGGGGAAATGCCTTTCATCACCGCGTACAGCGGTAAAATGAAGAACGGCAGCAGAATGTGAGTCATTGAGATGTAGACACCGATGCGGTTGAACACCAGCACCAGCGGCTCGTCGATCATGCCGATATGCATCAGCGAACGGTTGATCAGCCCACCGGACTGCAACAGCACAATCCAGCTCGCGGTGCGTACGATCAGCGATGTCCAGAACGGCAGTAGCACCAGAATCAGCAACAAATTGGCGCGGTTAGACGGCTGTTTTGCCAGCCAATAGGCCAGCGGATATCCCAGCCCCACGCACAGCAGCGTCACCACACCCGCCATTAGCAGCGTACGCAGCAGCACGTCGACGTACAACGCCTGATCGGCAGGCTGCGGGACAATGTGTTGCGTGGTGGCATCGACTTTTTGGTCAAACACCGCCAATAGGTAATAGCTGGTGAAAGGCCGCGCGGCGCGATCGAACGTTTGCCAGGTCGCCAACTCGCCCCACATGGGCTGTTCGCGTATTAATTGAGCGCGTATGTCGCCGCTGCCCTCGGCAGGCAGCTTACGCAGTGTACGGGTAATCAGCGTACGGTATTCCGCCCCTTCATACCCTAACCGTTTAGTGATCGTGCTTAACTTACCGCTGCTGCGGGCATCGCGCAGATCGCTAACCAGCGCCCGAAAGACGGCTTCATCCGGTACAGCTTTGCCCGACCATTGCCGCATCGCGGCAATGGTCTGTGGCATATTGTCGCGCAATTCTGGGTTGGAGACGCTTTTCCCCAAAATCGAGGTGATCGGGAAGAGAAAACTCACCACGATAAACAGAAACAGCGGTGCAATCAGCAGCAGAGAGCGTTTTTTATAGGCTTTCTGCGCGAGCCACAGTTGCTGCTTCAAGGTTGAATTTTCTTCGTTTCCGCCAGACGCTACAGCGGCGACGACATCGCTTTGGGACATAGGCTCTTTCTCCATCATCACGTACGGTCACTCACTGCGGCGTTACTGCGCGGCCCAGGCATTAAAACGTTGCTCCAGCTCTTCGCCGTGATCGATCCAAAACTCTGTATCGACTTGCAAGGCCTGTGCCAGATTATCCGGTGCGGTCGGTAGATTAACCGCAACGGCCGGTGCCAGCAGGCTGGTGGTTTTGACGTGCGTCGGGCCATACGGGATGTTTTCGGCGAATACCTTCTGGTTTTCCGGCTGGTTGGCAAACGC
The DNA here is from genome assembly GCF_014946775.2 of Pectobacterium quasiaquaticum. Classification (NCBI taxonomy): domain Bacteria; kingdom Pseudomonadati; phylum Pseudomonadota; class Gammaproteobacteria; order Enterobacterales; family Pectobacteriaceae; genus Pectobacterium; species Pectobacterium quasiaquaticum. Next base: position 2,334,870 of record NZ_CP065177.1, read on the forward strand.
GATAAACTGCTCAGCCAGTGCCTTGTGCTTGGAGCCTTTGACGATCGCCCAGCTATCCAGATCGTAAATGCTATCAGCCCAAACAATCTTGAAGTCATGTCCTTCTTTTTGCGCCGCCGCGACACGGCCGTTATACGCGGAGGTCATCACCACATCGCCCGACACCAGCCATTGCAGCGGCTGTGCGCCGGATTCCCACCACTGGATATTCGATTTGATCTGATTCAATTTCTTAAAGGCGCGCTCGACACCTTCTGGCGTCGCCAACACCGTGTAGAGATCGTCACGCTTCACACCATCGGCCAGCAGCGCAATTTCCAACGTAAATTTGGCACTTTTACGCAGTGCACGTTTACCGGGGTAATCTTTCACATTCCAGAAGTCAGCCCAACTTTTCGGTGCCTGTTTCAGCTTCTCTGCGTTGTAGGTCAGCACGGTAGACCACAGGAAGATCCCCGCACCGCACTCGGTCACCGCACCTTTGACAAACTGAGATTGGTCGCCCAGTTTTGACCAGTCCAACGGTTCAAACAGCCCTTCACTACAGCCACGCATCAGTTCAGGACCTTCGACTTCCACGACGTCCCAGCCTACCTGTCCGGTTTCCACCATCGCCCGGATACGCGCCATTTCACCGTTATACTCACCGGCTTCCACCGTGCCTTTGCCCGCCGCAGCGAACGGTTTGTAAAATGCCTTATCCTGCGCATCCTTGTTTAACCCGCCGAATGAGATCACCGTGACGGATTCCGCCTGCGCCTGACAGGCCATCGTCACCAGAAAGGCCGTGACCGCCATTTTCTTCAGTATCGGACGGTTGAAGAGGCCTTTCGCTTTGGATGTGTTGGTAAATTTGGACATGGGGTTGAATAGGGTCATAGTTTCGCTCCTGGAGTGTTAGCCAACGTAATAAGGTCAAATACGAACCACAATTTTGCAGACTGCTATTTTGATGCATCATGTATCATGATAATCATGCAAGGAGATATGAGCATAAATTGTGCCAATTCGAAAATTTTATTGATGTTTTACTGCCACGACGGCGGGAACGGTGAGGAGAAGCGTCAGAGATACACAACCATCCTCTATATCTGATGCCATTTCGCCATTTTTGCCATGTTGTGGTGCAAGCCACCATTGCCTTGCACCATCCAGACACATTGCGCGTCTGGTGTGCGCGTGCCGATAGGGGCTATCGACACGCGTTTCTTACCGACGGCCTACCGTGAAAGATCGACGCAGAGATATTTCATTTCCAGATAGTCCTCGATACCGAAACGTGACCCTTCACGCCCCAGCCCAGACTGCTTCACCCCGCCAAACGGCGCGACTTCATTCGAGATCAACCCGGTATTAATGCCGACCATGCCATAATCCAGCGCTTCCGGCACCGTCCACTGACGCACGGCATCACGCGTGTAGACATAAGCTGCCAACCCAAACTCGGTATCGTTTGCCATCGCAATCGCTTCGGCTTCATCGCTGAAGCGAAACAGCGGTGCCACAGGCCCGAACGTCTCTTCACGGGCGAAGCGCATCTCGCGCGTCACCCCGCCGACGATGGTTGGCGTGAAGAACGTGCCGCCCAGTTCATGGCGTTTACCGCCCAGCAGCAGCGTTGCCCCGAGCGATAACGCATCAGCAATGTGTTGCTCAACCTTGCTGACCGCATCGGCATCAATCAGCGGCCCCTGCGTCACACCCAACTGCGTACCGTCGCCGACCTTCAACTTGCGCACTTCCTCAACCAGCCGTTCGACAAGCGCTGGATAAATACCCTCTTGCACGTAGATTCGGTTGGCGCAGACGCAGGTCTGCCCGCTGTTGCGGAACTTGGAGGCCAGAATGCCTTTCACCGCCTGATCCACATCAGCATCATCGAATACGATAAACGGCGCGTTGCCGCCCAGCTCCAGCGACAGCTTTTTCACCGTCGGCGCACTCTGCGCCATCAGAATGCGGCCTACTTCCGTCGAACCCGTGAAGCTCAGCTTGCGCACCACCGGGCTATCGCACAGCACTTTACCGACCGACTGCGCATCGCCGACGATGACCTGCAATACGCCGCGCGGAATACCGGCCTGCTGCGCCAGCTCCGCCAGCGCAAGTGCGGTAAACGGTGTCTGCTCGGCAGGTTTAACGATCATCGTGCAGCCGGCCGCCAGCGCGGGCCCGACCTTACGCGTGATCATCGCCGCAGGGAAATTCCACGGCGTAATCGCCGCACACACGCCAATCGGCTGCTTGATGACCAGCAAGCGCTGTTGCCCCTGCGGTGATTGCAGCACGCTGCCTTCAATACGCTTGGCTTCTTCCGCAAACCAGTCGATAAAGCTGGTCGCATAGGCGATTTCGCCCCGCGCTTCCGCCAACGGTTTTCCCTGCTCCGCCGTCAGCAACACAGCCAGATCCTCCTGATTGTCCATAATCAGGCGCGCCCACGCCTGCAATAGCGCGGCTCGTTCTTTTCCTGTCTTCTTACGCCATTCAACTAACGCCAACTCTGCGGCGGCAATCGCCTGCTCGGTTTGTGACACTGTCACTAACGGTACGCTACCCAACACCGCGCCCGTCGCCGGATTGATGACATCCAGACGTTCACCGCTTTGGCTGTCTTGCCACTCGCCGTCAATCAGGCAGTGTTGACGGAATAAAGTTTGTTGTTTCAATGAAATGGGTGATTTCAGTTGCATAGTTTCTCTTCTATCGTGTTAATACGCGCGTCAGGATGTTCATCGCCTTGCTGAACTGATCGTCAGGCACCGTTAACGGGTACAGGAAACGGATCACGTTGCCATGTACGCCACAAGTCAGCAGCAGCAGACCGGCTTCCAACGCGCTTTTCTGAAATTGGCGGGTAATTTCTGCCGACGGTTTACCCGTATTCGGATCGTTAAACTCAGCCGCCACCATCGATCCCTGTGCACGAATCGCCACCAGTGCCGGACACTGCGCTTTGATTTTCTCCAGCGTTTCCACCAGTGCGGCACCCAGACGCTGTGCGCGTTGGCACAATTTCTCTTCTTCAATCACGTCCAATACCGCCAGCGCGGAAGCGACCGACAGTGGGTTACCCGCATAGGTGCCGCCCAATCCGCCCGGCGCGGGAGCATCCATGACGTCAACACGACCGACGACACCGGAGATCGGGAAGCCGCCGCCCAAGCTTTTCGCCATGGTGATCAGATCCGCTTTCTCCGCGTAATATTCCATCGCAAACAGCTTACCGGTACGCGCAAAGCCCGTCTGCACTTCGTCGGCAATCAGCAGGATGCCATGTTCGTCGCACAGTTTACGCAGCCCGCTGATAAAGGCCGGTGGCGCGACGTGGAAACCACCTTCGCCCTGTACCGGTTCCAGCAGAATGGCGGCTACCTGATCGGCGGCGATGTCGGTATGCATCAGCCGTTCGACGCTTTCCAACGCCTGTTCAACGGTGATGCCTTGCTTCTCATTCGGATAAAGCGCATGAAAAATAGAGCCGGGGAACGGGCCGAACCCTGTGGAATACGGTGCCACTTTGCCCGTCAGCGTCATCGTCAGCAGCGTGCGGCCGTGGAACGCCGCGTTGAAGGCGATTACGCCGGGGCGTTTGGTGTATGCGCGAGCGATTTTCACCGCGTTTTCTACCGCTTCAGCACCGGTGGTAAAGAACGTGGTCTTTGCCGCACCGTCAATGGGTGCCAGCGCGTTGATGCGCTCGGCCAACGTGACATAACTACCGTAAGGCACAATCTGGTAGGCCGTGTGGGTAAAGCGATCCAACTGCTCGCGTACCGCCGCGACAATCTTCGGGTGGCGGTGGCCAGTATTCAGTACCGCAATCCCAGCGGCAAAATCGATAAATTCCCGCCCTTCCACATCCCACAGGGTGCTGTTTTCCGCACGCTCGGCATAGAAATCACACATGACGCCCACACCACGCGGTGTGGCGGCCAGACGGCGTTGATTCAGTTCGCTATTCTTCATAGTCTGCTCCGGTATCTCAAACACATCGGTTAGTCGTTGAACGATGGTGAGTCGAACGATGATTGCTAGTTTAGTTGCAAGATGATGATGTCATTTAGACGCGAGATGGTTCTATAATCCAGTGCCAGTTTTTAATATTTGAAGGATCCACTTTTTGCGCTCACTTCTGACCGACTTATTGCTTCAGCGTTTAGCAAACCAGCAAGACGGCGCGCTGAACAAGCGTTTGTACGACTGCATTCGGCTAGCAATTCTTGATGGCGCGATTGCCGCTGGCGAGCGTTTGCCGTCATCACGCGATCTGGCGCAGCAGTTGTCGCTGTCGCGCAATACCGTGCTGACGGCTTACGAACAGCTACTGGCAGAAGGCTATATTGAAGCGCGCAAAGGAAGCGGGACTTTCGTCACGGAACAGTTACCCGATGGCAATATGCAGCCGGTTAACAGCGACAACGCAGGGGAGATACGTGAGCCTAAACATGAGCTCTCGCGTCGCGGCATGCATCTACTGGGCTATGCCGGTGCTTCTGTCCGACAATGGGGCGCATTTATGCCCGGCATTCCGGATATCGCCAGCTTCCCTCATGATTTATGGCGGCGTATTCAAACGCGCCTGACAAAGCGTGTTCGACCCGAACAACTCTCCTATTCGCCGATTGGCGGTTGCCCCGAACTGCAATTGGCACTGGTGGATTACCTGCGCGTCGCCCGTTCTGTGGAATGTACGCCGGAGCAGATTCTGATTACCGAAGGCACTCATCAGGCGATGGATCTGCTGGCTAAAATGCTGTGCAACCCCAGCGATCTGGCCTGGATTGAAGATCCCTGCTATTGGGGCATTCGTAATGTCCTGACGATTAACGGTCTGCGCATTGCTCCCGTCGACGTGGATGAGCAAGGGCTGGTACCGCCAGAAGCGCTCTCACCCGACGATGCCCCACGCCTGATTTGCGTGACACCGTCACATCAGTATCCGCTGGGTGCGGTGATGAGTCTGGCGCGGCGTCAACGGCTGCTGGCACTGGCGCAGGAGCACGGCTGCTGGGTCGTTGAGGATGATTACGACAGCGAGTTTCGCTTTTCCGGTAGCCCGATTCCCGCGTTACAAGGGTTACAGGCGCAATCGCCGGTGATCTACATCGGCACATTCAGTAAAACGCTCTACCCCGGCCTGCGTGTGAGTTACATGGTGCTGCCACCGCTGCTGGCGCAGTCGCTGAAGACAGCACATTCAGAACTCTATCGCGGCGGGCACTGGCTCACGCAGGCGACGCTCGCGCAGTTTATCCGCGAAGGCCACTACGCCGCGCATATCCGCCGTATGCGTCTGCTGTATGCCAAACGTCGCGCGCTATTGACGTCACTGATCGAACAGCATCTGGGGGCAGATTACGTCGGAGACAACAGCAACGCCGGGCTGCATATGCTGCTCAGCCTGCCTTCCCACATCGATGATGTTGTATTGAGTGCTGCGATTTTGCGCCGTGGCGTGATGGTCAAACCGCTTTCCAGCTACTATCTGCAACCGACGCCGCAGCGCGGTTTATTACTGGGCTACGCCAGCGTGGAAGAGAGCTACATGACGCAGGCTTTTTCCGTGATTGTGGCCTGTATTCAGGCGCTGAATCCCCCTCATTCTGACGCCTGACAGCTCCCGTTTTTATATGCGTTCCTTCGCACCGTTACGGTGCCACCCGCCCTCGATGCGCCCCATTACTGCGCACCCGTTGTCGTGAACAATGGCGTTATGACGCATTGCAACGCGGTATTTTCTACTCGCTAAACATCCGGCATGGTTTATGCATTCTTATGAATAACAGTGACTGCCGGAGAGTGAAAAATGAGAAATTATGTCAGCTTCAAGAATGTTCAGAAGACCTATGACGGCGACCGCCTGATCGTCAAAAACCTTAATCTGGATATCCGTGAAGGTGAATTTCTGACCCTGCTTGGGCCATCCGGCTCGGGAAAAACCACCAGTCTGATGATGCTCGCCGGATTTGAAACCCCGACGCAGGGGGAAATTATGCTGCGCGACGCCCCGCTGCACCATCTCCCGCCGCACCAACGCGACATCGGCATGGTGTTTCAGAACTACGCGCTGTTCCCCCACATGACCGTGGCGGAGAATCTGGCATTTCCACTCTCCATCCGCCGCCTGAACCGTGCCGATATCAAAGAGAAAGTGGATCGGGTACTGGATCGCGTGAAGCTCACCAGTCTGGCCGATCGCTATCCTGCACAGATGTCCGGCGGCCAGCAGCAGCGTGTGGCGCTGGCTCGCGCACTGGTTTTCGAGCCAAAGCTGGTGCTGATGGATGAACCGTTGGGCGCGTTGGATAAGCAACTGCGTGAGCATATGCAGTTGGAAATTAAAGAGCTACACCAGTCGCTGGAGTTAACCGTGGTGTACGTCACCCATGACCAGAGCGAAGCGATGACCATGTCCAACCGCGTCGCCGTGTTTAACGATGGCGTGATTCAGCAGATGGACAGCCCCAGCGACATCTACGAAAAACCGGAGAATGCGTTTGTGGCGCAGTTTATCGGCGAAAACAATACGCTGCTCGCCACGCGTGCCGAGGCCGAAGGTGCATTCTATCGGGCAACGCTGGACGACGGCACTTCGCTACGCGCACTGAAAGTCCGTCCTAGCTCGTCAGGCCGAAAAATTACGCTCTGCATCCGTCCAGAACGTATTCACGTCAACGCGGCTCACGTCGATGACGGCATGCAGCACGTCAAAGCCCGCATTCAGCAGTTCATCTATCTGGGCGATCACGTCAGGATGATGACGGAAGTGGCAGGCCAGCCGCAGTTTATGGTGAAACTCCCCGCCAGCGAAATTCAGCCACACTGGAAAGCCGGCACCGAAGTCAATCTGTCCTGGCAACCGGAACACCTGCGCGCGCTGGATAGCATCGTAACGCATTAGGCGTGGCGCACTGACAGCACCAAGAATATGCGGGAAAAACCATCAGACAGGAAATAAGAAAGAAAGCGCGTTGCCCCTGCACAGGGGCAACGGATATCACAGCACTTTGAGGAAGGTCCAACGCTAAATTTTGAAATGTTACAAAATTTCCATCTGCATGATTCAGAACTGGATGGGAGTACCCTAAAGTATGCACTCTACGCCGTACTATTTTTCATAATAGAGACACAATGCACCGGAGTCCGCTTAATCGAACCGATTAATGATAGTGTTGCTAACTATTATATTACACAAGGTTTTGAGGATATAACGGGAGGTAGCAAAACGATACTGTGGCGCTCTTCAGAAAATCTTCTTCAATGGCTTCGTGAAGACATTCAGGTAGTAAACGACGACGTTGAAGGTGAGTATTTTTTAGGCGATAATCATCTCAATGAGAACGAATTTAATGGAGGTGAAAATGGCAACTAACAGAAAAAAACCTATGATCCGCCCCTAATCCTTCGCATACAAATACACCGACGCCCGTGATACGCCGAGGTGCTGGGCGATGGTTTCCATCGATTTTTTGACTTCCAGCAGGCCGCTGTCTTTCAGTTCCTGAAGCAGGATTTTTCTGTCCTGCGCTTTTAGCGCTCGTGGCGTGGTGGCAAGTCGGGCGGCGAAGTGATCGATGTGTTGTCTGATCGCTGCCGCGCCGTTTGGTTCTAAATGCTCCGTTACGGAGTCCGACGAGAACTGGGTGAACTGCGCCAGCGCATTTTGCATGCCTCGAAAGAGCGTCATATCGACGTTCAGGCACAGCGCGGCGACGTATTCGCCTTCCGCATTCTTGATGCCGACCGAGGTGCTTTTTACCGGACGTCCGTCTGCAAACTGGTTGGCGTAGTTCGCCAAAATATTGGGAAACTCGGGCGAGGCGATACGGGCAAGACCCAGTTCCGTTGCAGGCGCACCCACCTCCCTGCCGGAGAGGTTATTGTGAATGGAAAGTATCGCGTGTTCTGGGTTTTTCAGATCGTGCACAACCACTTCACAGAATGGCGCGAACGTTTCGCTCAGCCCTTTGGCTATCGCTTCTAACTGCGTCAGCAGCAGACCTTCTCCAGATGCAGACATATTCCTCTCCCATTCCTCTACTCATGCTTGCGCAAGCGCGTTTTCTGGCGCTGAGTGTACTGTAAGTACACCTGATTTAGTACCACACGCGATGTCGTCAGCGGTCGCTCCGGGTTCCGTGACACATACTCGTTCCGGTTTTTTTCAGTAGCACGCGATGCACCTCACGGTGGTCGAAGACCTAAAGACAAATCACATTAGACAATTTATCTAATTTTATATATTTTGTTTATGACGCATTCGACAACATCGGAACCAACGACTCCGGTATTCATAATCACTAACATCGGATTATCCAACTATGAGCGACTTACGCCTCCCTACTTACGACGATGTGGTAGCCGCAGCGGAACGTATTGATGGCTATGCCAATAAGACACCGGTGATGACATCGCGCACGGTCAATGACACATTCGGCGCAGAGGTTTTCTTCAAGTGTGAAAACTTCCAGCGTACAGGCGCATTTAAGTTTCGCGGCGCCATGAATGCCTTATTACAATTCACTGACGCGCAAAAAGCGGCTGGCGTGGTCACCTTCTCTTCCGGTAACCATGCGCAGGCGATTGCGCTGGCCGCCAAATTACTCGGTATTCCCGCAACGATTGTCATGCCGCACGATGCCCCCGCGATAAAGATCGCCGCAACACGGGGCTACGGTGGCAACGTGGTGCAATACAATCGGTACACTGAAGATCGTGAGCAGATCGGTAACGATCTGGCGAAAAAGCACGGCCTGACGCTCATTCCCCCTTTCGACCACCCGCATGTTATTGCCGGGCAAGGAACGGTGGTGAAAGAGCTATTGGAAGAGACAGGCGAATTGGATGCCTTGTTCGTCTGCGTAGGTGGTGGAGGTCTGCTGGCGGGATCCGCGCTTTCCGCCCGTCAGCTGTCGCCACAATGCCTTATTTATGGTGTTGAACCTCTCGCAGGCAACGATGGGCAGCAATCGCTTCGCAGTGGCCATATCGTGCATATCGACACACCGCAAACCATTGCCGATGGCGCACAAATACAGCAACTCGGCCGCTACCCCTTCGCCCTGATTCGTCAGAACGTCGACGATATTCTGACCGTGACGGACGATGACCTGATTGACACGATGCGGTTTTATGCCGAGCGCATGAAGATCGTTGTTGAGCCAACGGGATGTCTCAGCTTTGCAGCGGCGCGCAATCTCAGGGAATCGCTACGCGGTAAACGCATCGGCATTGTTATCAGCGGCGGGAACGTCGATATCAGCCGCTACGGCGCATTTCTGACCGGCAACGCCTAAGGAAAAACGATGATCTTTATTTCTGAAGCAGAGTCAGCGGCACTTATCAGCCATGAGCTGGCTTATGACGCCGTTCGTGAAGCCCTGATCGCCGCCAGCGAACCGGAAGCACGTAGTTTTCCGGTGGTACATGGGCAAGGTTCCGATCCGGTCAACACCTTCAGCATCAAGGCCTCAGCAACCCATGAACTCGCGGGACTAAAAGTCGGTTCGTTCTGGCCGGGAAACCCCGCCAACGGGCTACCCCGCCATAATTCCCTCATTCTGCTGTTCGATCAGCAAATCGGGAAAATAGCGGTCGCGATTGAAGGCGGAAAGGTGAACGCCTTTCGTACCGCCGCTGCCAACGCCGTTGCCGCCGATTTGCTGGCAAGACCCGATGCCTCGGTTCTCGCCGTGTTCGGAACCGGTCATCAGGCCCGCTATGAGTGCGCCGCGCTGGCAAGAATACGGCCAATCCGTACCCTGCTGATTGTCGGGCGCGATAGCAGCAAATCCGCAGAGATGGCGCAAGAATTCAAGGCAGCCGGACTGGATGCGCACGTCAGCGATGCCGAAAGCGCGTGTCGCGCGGCGGATATCATCGTGACCGCAACGCCATCACGCACGCCGCTGTTTAACGCCGAGTGGGTTAACGCCGGAACGCACGTTGTCAGCATGGGATCGGACGCCGTCGGCAAGCAGGAACTGCCGCCAGAGCTGTTTACTGCAGGCCGCCTGTTTTGCGATCTGCCTTCCCAATCCCGAATGATTGGTGACTTCCAACATGCGCCAGCCCATGTGACGCTGACCGCCATCGGCGACGTGATTAGCGCAAGCGCAGCAGGACGACAAACGCCGGACGATATCACCGTGTTTGACAGCTCCGGTTTGTCGATTCAGGACTTATATATCGGCCAACGCATTCTTGCCGCCTGGCAGCAGGCTAAACAAACTGAAGGTGCATAATGAACAATATTGACTGGCTTAACGCGCTGGAAACGCCCTTTTTGCTGATTGATGAGTTCCGCTTTCAACGCAACATCGACAGGCTTTATCAGCGTACGGAAAAATTAGGCAGCCAGATCCGGCCGCATCTCAAAACGCTACGCTCGATTGAAGCCGGTCGCTATCTGCTCAAAGACGCGGCGTCACCCGCGACGGTTTCGACGTTGGCAGAAGCGGAAGCCTTTGCCGCCGCCGGTTATACCAACCTGCTCTACGCCGTAGGGATCGCCCCGCACAAGCTGCCGCGTATCGCCAGCTTAATCCGCAAAGGCGTGAATATTCATATTCTGCTGGATAGCCCAGAACAGGCGCGCGCGGTGACGGATTATGCCCGCGCCAATGGCGTGACGTTTTCGGTCTTTATTGAGATCGACTGTGACGGGCATCGCGGCGGCATCCCACCAGAAAGCGACGCATTACTTGAGCTGGCACAGCAGATCGACGGCAACGGCGCGACGCTCACCGGCCTGCTGGCACACGCGGGAGAATCGTACGCCTGCCGTACGGACGAGGCGATCAGGGCGGCTGCACGCACCGAGTGCAAAGCCATCAATATCGCCGGACAGCGAGTGCGCGCGCTGGGAATTGCCTGCCCCGTGCTCAGCGTCGGTGCCACACCGACGGCGCACTTTGCCGAGGATTTAACTGGCATTACCGAGGTCAGAGCAGGCGTTTTCACCACATTCGATCTGGTGATGAAAAATGTCGGGGTCTGTTCGCTGGATGATATCGCGCTGTCGGTCGTCAGCACTGTGATTGGACATAATCGCGAAAAAGGCTGGGTGTTTATCGATGCGGGCTGGATGGCACTTTCCCGCGATCGCGGTACGGCCTCTCAGGCAAAAGATTACGGTTATGGGCTGGTTTGCGATCTGTATGGCAGCCCTTACCACGACCTCTGCGTGACGATCACCAATCAGGAACACGGCATCATCGCGCTACCCGCCGACAGTGGGCTTTCGGTCGATAATTTCCCCGTCGGCACGCGGTTGCGGATATTGCCTAACCACGCCTGCGCGACGGCCGCGATGCACCAGCACTATCAGGTGCTGAAATCACACAGGAATGAGCAGGAAACCTGGCAGCGCATTACCGGCTGGTGATGCTCGGCTGACCATAATCGGCCACGCCGCCCGACCTGAACGCGTCGGGCGGTCATTTCGCATTACGCATGTTTATCTCTGCGCGCCGTTAGCGCGTTCAGTTCAGTTGCTCGTCTCTAACGTCGGCTCGCAGTTCACCGGAAAATTCACCGAATGTGCGATGTAGCAGGCGTCATGCGCCAGTTCATGCAACTGGGCATATTGCTCAGCGGTAGGCCTCTTTTCGCCGCTGAATGTCACCTGCGGACGCAGCGTGACGTCCAGCATCGCCGTTTTTCCTGCCGCATTCACGCCCATCGTGCCCACCGCGTTATCCTGATAGTCATCGACACAGAAGCGCTTTTTAGCTGCAATGGAAAGAAACCACAGCATATGGCAACTGGACAACGAGGCCACCAGCGCCTCTTCAGGATCGACTGCGTCTTCCAGCGAAAAAGGCAGCGGGACGACATGCGGTGACGACGAGGCGCGCAGCGTAATACCACCGTCAAACTGCCACTGATGCAATCGGCTGTAGCGGTTATCAATAAAATTTTGCCCATCGCGCTGCCAGCAGATTGAAGCACGGTATTCAGACATGATTCAGTTCCCTTTGTTATGGTTTTCCAGCCCTCGCAGTAGCGCTGCAAGGTTAGCATCAAGAGAAGCCAACACATCGGCAGGCAGTACAGAGAGCACCTGACGTTCGTTCTCAATGTGTGCCTCAACGGCACGATTAATCAGTTCAAGCCCTGTGCCGGTGAGTTGCACAAGCGTACTGCGCGCATCCTGTGCGTTCTGCACACGTTCGATAAATCCTCGGGTTTCAAGGCGTTTTAGTCGATGAGTCATGGTGCCTGACGTCACCATCAGCGCGGAGAACAGCTCCGTCGGGCTGAGGCAATGTGGCGCACCAGCACGACGCAGCGTCGCCAGCATATCAAACTCCCAACTGCTCAGTTCAAATCGGGAGAAACAGGCCTCCAGACGCAGTTCGAGGAACGCGGCACATCGTCTGAGGCGTCCAATCGGTCCCATGGGGCTGGCATCCAGATCGGGCCGTTCGCGCCGCCACTGTTCAAGGATGGCATCTACCGCGTCGTATTCGCGTTCGCTGGTTTGATTTTTCATTTATCTTGACTTCAAGGTAATTAATCAACACTATCATGATATCTTGAATTGAAGGTAAAGTCATGAACACTACATCCTCACCACACTATTGGCGTGACGTCCTACTCACGGCACTGGCTCCCGCGATTTGGGGCTCGACCTACATCGTGACATCAGAAATCCTGCCGCCGGATCGTCCTTTTACGGCGGCGCTTATCCGCGTACTCCCAGCGGGTCTGCTGCTGCTCTTATTCACGCGCCGTTTTCCTGCACGACGAGACTGGTGGCGTGTGCTCGTGCTCAGCGCCCTGAATATCGGCGTCTTTCAAGCGCTGCTGTTTGTCGCGGCTTATCGTTTGCCAGGCGGACTGGCAGCCGTCCTTGGCGCGATCCAACCGCTGCTGGTGATGGTGTTGGTCTGGGCAATGGATCATCGTGCGCCCAGACTGACGACGCTGTGGTCGGCGATCATCGGCGTGGCGGGCATGGCCATTTTGCTGCTGTCGCCGCAGACAACATTTGAGCCCGTGGGCATTGCCGCCGCGCTGCTGGGAGCGGTATGTATGGCGACGGGCGTCTGGTTAACGCGTCGCTGGCAACTTGATTTGCCCGTACTACCGCTTACCGGCTGGCAACTCTTCCTCGGCGGATTGATGCTGGCACCCGTTGCATGGATAGCCGATGCGCCGCTGCCTGCTTTAACCCTGCCACAGTGGGCCGCCTATTCCTATCTCTGTCTTGCGGGTGCCGTGCTCGCTTATGGGCTCTGGTTTCGTGGTGTATCGCGCCTGCCAACGGTTGCCGTTGCCTCATTGGGGCTGCTGAGCCCACTGACCGCCGTGGTGCTAGGCTGGGCGTTGCTTTCACAGTCGATGACTGGGACGGCATTTCTGGGTTTGGCCATCGTATTAGCCAGCGTCTTCGCCGTGCAATGGACGACGGCGCGAGGTAAGTAATCAGCTAAGAGCTGCCGATGACGATCGTTATTGGCGGGGAAAGATGAAAAGGAAGACGTTAAAACGGCGGCGTTATCATAACGCCGCCGTTTTTATCATACTAGCGACGGTTACGCACGAGCTGGTAGCGACGCGTCAGGTACTCGACCGGTGCGCTCCAGATGTGAACCAGACGGCAGAACGGGAACAGAACAAACAGCGTCAGCCCCAGCACGATGTGCAGCTTGAAGATCAGCGCAACACCCGCCAAATGCTCAGACGCCCCGCCCTGGAAGAACGCCACGCTCTGCGCCCAACCGACCAGCTTCAGCATTTCACTGCCGTCCATATGCTGTGCAGAGAACGGAATGGTCAGCAGCCCTAAACCTGCCTGAATCACCAGCAGAGACAGAATGAGAATGTCGCCAACGCTGGACGTGGCACGAATACGCGGGTTGGTCAGACGGCGCTTTAACAACAGCACGCCACCGACAAACGTCAGCAGACCTGCCGCACCACCGCCGAACATCGCCATTTTCTGTTTTACATCCATTGGCAGGAAGGCTTCGTACATCCAGTGCGGCGTCAGCATACCGAGGAAGTGCCCGGCAAATACGCCCAGAATCCCCAGATGGAACAGGTTAGACGCCAGACGCATCCCTTTCTTATCCAGCATTTGGCTCGAACCGGCACGCCAGCTGTACTGACCGTAGTCATAACGCAGCCAACTGCCAATCAGGAAAATAGCCATCGCCAGGTAAGGATAGATGTCAAAAAAGAATATGTTGCTGAAGTTTATAAAAGAAGAGTTCGTGATTGCACTCATTAGCGTTGCCCTCCCGCTGATGTAGCGTCAAGATTCAGATATTGCGGCACCACCGCGCCAGCGAAGCGGCGTTGATGTTGCGTTTGTTGGGCCGATGCGCAGCCTTCTTCGCCGAGGAATTTAACCTGTTCCTCTTCCCACACGGCATCCAGCGCCTGCGGCGTGTCGTCGCGCGCTTCGTCAGCGACCTGATGTGTGACATCGTCACTTTTCAGATCACTGCCGGACAACGCCAACAGCAGATCGAACAGCACGGCATAGCTGCTGTCACGCTGCTGCAAACGCGCACCAATCAACGCCAGAATCGGCGCGATGTCGAGTAAACCCGCGCGCCCTTGCGCAGGTTCCAGACGAGAAAGGTACTCAAGATACAGCGGCAGGTAGTCCGGCAGCTCACGGCAATCCAGTGCCAGACCGGCATCCTGATATTGCTGCATGAGATCGACCATCGCCTGACCACGATCGCGAGACTCACCGTGAACGTGTTCGAACAGCAGCAGCGAGGTCGCCCGACCGCGGTCAAACAGGCCGCTATACTCCGCCTGTTTGTCCAATAGATCCTGCGCGCACAACGTATTGATGAACTGCATGAGCTGATGACTCTCACGCAGCGGTAAAGCATCAGCCTGCTCTACCGCTTCGATCAACTCAGCCCGGTTTTCCCACAGCTCGCTATCGGGATAGTCCAGCAAGCGGGCAATAATCCGCAGGCTAATCATGGTTCGTCTCCCGCATGATTTTGCTGTTCATATCGCGCGTTTTGCTGCTGACATCGATGGCATCAATACGCTTGCTGTTGAACAGGTTGAATTTGGTATCGCTGCCGTGGCAACCATCGCCAAAGCTGAAGCCGCAGCCTTTGCTTTCAGGGAATGCTTCACGCGCCAGTTCACGATGGCTTGATGGAATCACGAAACGGTCTTCGTAGTTCGCAATCGCCAGATAGCGGTACATTTCCTGCGCCTGCGCTTCAGTCAGCCCAACCTGCTCCAGCGCGCTGTTATCAATTTTGCCTTCTACGGTTTCTGCACGTTTGTAGTGACGCATCGCCAGCATACGTTTCAGCGCCAGCAATACGGGCTCGGTATCCCCTGCGGTCAGCAGGTTCGCCAGATACTGCACTGGAATACGCAGGCTTTCGACGTCCGGCAGTACGCCGGTGTGCGCCAATTGACCTGCATCCGCGGCAGACTGAATCGGTGACAACGGCGGCACGTACCACACCATCGGCAGCGTGCGGTATTCTGGGTGCAGCGGCAGCGCCAGCTTCCAGTCCATCGCCATTTTGTACACCGGCGACTGCTGTGCCGCTTCAATGACGCTGTTTGGAATGCCGTCTTTCAGCGCTTGTTCAATGACTTTAGGGTCGTGCGGGTCAAGGAACACATCCAGTTGGCTCTGGTACAGATCTTTCTCGTTTTCCACCGACGCCGCTTGCTCGATGCGGTCGGCATCATAGAGCAGCACGCCCAGATAGCGGATACGTCCGACGCAGGTTTCTGAGCAGAGAGTCGGTTGACCACTTTCGATACGCGGGTAGCAGAAAATACATTTTTCTGATTTGCCGCTCTTCCAGTTGAAGTAGATTTTCTTGTACGGGCAACCGGTCAAGCACATACGCCAGCCGCGGCATTTGTCCTGATCGATCAGGACGATACCGTCTTCGCCACGTTTGTAGATCGCGCCACTCGGACAGGTCGCCACACACGCCGGGTTCAGGCAGTGTTCGCACAGACGCGGCAGATACATCATGAACGTGTTTTCGAACTGGCCGTACATCTCTTTCTGCATATGCTCAAAGTTCTTATCTTTGGAGCGCACGCTGAATTCACCACCCAGATCGTCTTCCCAGTTCGGGCCGTTCTCGATTTTCTTCATCCGCTGACCGGTAATCAGCGAGCGCGGACGCGCGACAGGCTGATGCTTGCCTTCCGGCGCTTTACGCAGGTTCTGATAGTCGTAGTCAAACGGCTCATAGTAGTCGTCGATTTCCGGCACATCCGGGTTAGCGAAGATTTTGGACAACACGCTGATGCGGTTACCCATACGCGGTTCGAGCTTGCCGCTGATTTTACGGATCCAGCCGCCCTTCCATTTTTCCTGATCTTCCCAGGCATGGGGATAACCCACGCCCGGTTTGGTTTCGACGTTGTTGAACCAGGCGTATTCCATCCCTTCACGGCTGGTCCAGACGTTTTTACAGCTAACGGAGCAGGTGTGACAGCCGATGCATTTGTCCAGATTCAGCACCATGCCCACTTGTGAACGAATTTTCATCAGGCTTTCTCCTGCTGTACCGCTTTTTGTACTGTTTGTTGCTGAACATAGTCCTGGCCTTCATCATCCAGCCAGTCGATGCGTTTCATTTTACGAACTACGACGAACTCATCGCGGTTTGACCCAACGGTGCCGTAGTAGTTAAAGCCATAAGCCAGTTGGGCATAGCCGCCGATCATATGGGTCGGTTTCGGAGTGATACGGGTTACCGAGTTGTGAATACCGCCGCGCTGCTGGGTAATTTCCGATCCCGGCAGGTTAATAATGCGTTCCTGCGCGTGGTACATCATGGTCATTCCCGCCGGCACACGCTGGCTGACAACCGCACGGGCCGTCAGCGCACCGTTGGCGTTAAACGCTTCTACCCAGTCGTTATCCGCAATACCCAAATCGCGGGCATCGTCTTCGCTCAGCCAGATAATCGGGCCACCGCGACCCAGCGTCAGCATCAACAGGTTGTCGCTGTACGTGGAGTGAATACCCCATTTTTGGTGCGGCGTCAGGAAGTTCAGCGCTTTTTCCGGGTTGCCGTTAGGCTTCTTATTCATCACCGGCTCAGCCGCACGGGTATCGACTGGCGGACGGTATACCAGCAGGCTTTCACCGAAGGCACGCATCCACTCATGGTCTTGATACAGCTGTTGGCGACCGGACAGCGTACGCCACGGAATCAGCTCATGAACGTTGGTATAACAGGCGTTATAGGAAACGTGTTCATCTTCCAAACCAGACCAGGTCGGGCTAGAGATAATTTTGCGCGGCTGCGCCTGAATATCGCGGAAGCGAATTTTTTCGTCTTCTTTATTCAGTGCCAGATGCGTGTGGTCACGACCGGTGAATTTGCTCAGCGCTTCCCATGCCTTCACCGCTACCTGACCGTTGGTTTCCGGAGCCAGAGACAGAATCACTTCTGCCGCATCGATCGCCGTTTCAATCTTCGGACGACCCGCCGCCGCACCGTCGGCCTTGGTGTAGTTCAGTTTTTTCAGGAAATCGACTTCGGTCTGCGTGTTCCAGCCGATGCCTTTACCGCCGTTGCCCAGCTTGTCCATCAATGGACCGAGCGAGGTGAAACGTTCGTACAGGTTCGGGTAATCGCGCTCCACCATCATCAGGTGTGGTGCCGTTTTGCCCGGAATCAGATCGCATTCGCCTTTTTTCCAGTCATCCACGCCGAACGGCTGCGCCATTTCCGCTGGGGAATCGTGTTGAATAGGCA
The DNA here is from genome assembly GCF_014946775.2 of Pectobacterium quasiaquaticum. Classification (NCBI taxonomy): domain Bacteria; kingdom Pseudomonadati; phylum Pseudomonadota; class Gammaproteobacteria; order Enterobacterales; family Pectobacteriaceae; genus Pectobacterium; species Pectobacterium quasiaquaticum. The sequence continues at coordinate 2,352,605 of NZ_CP065177.1, forward strand.
AGGTAACCAGATCGGTTTCCTGACCAAGGTGTCCCTGACAGACGCGGGAGAAGGCTTTTGCGATGCCTTTGTAGATTTCCCAGTCGCTTTTGGAATCCCACGCCGGATCGACGGCCGCAGACAGCGGGTGAATAAACGGATGCATATCCGAGGTATTCATATCGTCTTTTTCGTACCAGGTTGCCGTTGGCAGGACGATGTCGGAATACAGGCAGGTGCTGGACATACGGAAATCAAGCGTCACCACCAGATCCAGTTTGCCTTCAACGCCTTGATCGCGCCATTCCACTTCTTCCGGCTTCACGCTGCCCGCGGTACCCAGATCTTGCCCTTGAATGCCGTGCTCCGTACCCAGCAGGTACTTCAGCATGTATTCGTGGCCTTTACCGGAGGAACCCAACAGGTTAGAACGCCAGATGAACAGGTTGCGCGGGTAGTTTTGCGGGCTATCCGGCTGTTCAGCGGCAAATTTGATTTCGCCTGATTTCAACGCAGCAACGGTATAGTCCTGCGGTGTGACGCCGGCAGCACGCGCTTTCTCTGCGATATCCAGCGGGTTAACGTTCAACTGCGGTGCAGACGGCAGCCAGCCCATACGCTCGGCGCGCACGTTGAAGTCAATCATGCTGCCGGTAAAGCGGGATTTATCCGCCAGTGGTGACAGCAGCTCCTGCGGCGCGACGGTTTCATAACGCCACTGGCTGGAATGGTTATAGAAGAACGACGTACTGTTCATGTGACGAGGCGGACGCTGCCAGTCCAGACCAAACGCCAGCGGCGTCCAACCGGTTTGCGGACGCAGTTTTTCTTGTCCGACATAGTGCGCCCAACCGCCACCGCTCTGACCAACACAGCCGCAGAAAATTAGCATATTGATGATGCCGCGGTAGTTCATGTCCATGTGGTACCAGTGGTTGATACCGGCACCGACGATGACCATCGAACGACCGTGCGTTTTATCGGCGTTATCCGCGAATTCACGCGCAATACGGATGATGTTCTGACGAGAAACGCCAGTAATCTTCTCGGCCCAGGCTGGGCTGTATGCTTTCACATCGTCATAATCACGTGCGCAGTTGTCGTCGCCCAGACCGCGATCCAGACCGTAGTTCGCCATCGTCAGGTCATACACGCAGGCAACCAGCGCTTCGCTACCGTCAGCCAGCGTCAGGCGCTTAACCGGCAGTTTGTGCAGCAGGATTTCTTCTAGCGCAACGTTGTTGAAATGTTCGCTGACCGCGCCGCCAAAATACGGGAAGCCGACATCAACCACATCGTCATGCGAGCCCAGCAGGCTCAAGCGCAGCTTCACTTCTTCGCCGCTCACGCCGTCTCGCTGTTCCAGATTCCATTTGCCCTGATCGCCCCAACGGTAGCCAATCGACCCTTGTGGAGCCGTCAGATTGCCGCTTTCATCGTCAATCGCGATGGTTTTCCACTGCGGGTTGTTGTCATGGCCGAGGTTGTCCACCAGATCGGAAGCACGCAGCAGTCGACCCGCTGCGTAGTAACCGTCTTCACGCGGCTCCAGCAGCACCAGCATCGGTAAGTCCGTGTATTGACGAACATACTCGCTGAAATACTGGCTCGGTTTGTCGAGGTGGAACTCTTTCAGAATAACGTGGCCCATTGCCAGCGCCATCGCGCTGTCGGTACCTTGTTTCGGGTTCAGCCAGTGGTCGCACAGCTTGGCGATTTCAGCGTAGTCCGGCGTGACCGCGACGGTTTTGGTGCCTTTGTAGCGAACTTCCGTAAAGAAGTGGGCATCCGGCGTACGGGTTTGCGGAACGTTAGAGCCCCAGGCAATGATGTAAGAGGAGTTATACCAGTCGGCAGACTCCGGTACGTCAGTCTGCTCACCCCAGGTCATGGGTGACGCTGGTGGCAAGTCACAGTACCAGTCGTAGAAGCTCAGGCACACGCCGCCGAGCAGAGAAAGGTAACGGGCACCCGCTGCATAGGACACCATCGACATCGCAGGAATCGGTGAGAAACCGATCACGCGGTCTGGGCCGAAGGTCTTGGTGGTGTAAACGTTAGAGGCAGCGATCAGTTCGTTGACTTCATTCCAGTCAGAACGAACGAAGCCACCACGGCCACGAATTTGTTTGTAGTATTTGGTTTTTTCGGGGTCATTGACGATAGACGCCCAGGCATCAACCGGATCGCTGTGCGTCAGTTTCGCTTCACGCCACAGTTTCAGCAGGCGCTTACGCATCATCGGGTATTTCAGGCGGTTGGCGCTGTAGAGATACCAGGAATAGCTGGCACCGCGCGGGCAGCCGCGAGGTTCATGGTTAGGTAGGTCCGGGCGGGTGCGCGGGTAGTCAGTCTGCTGCGTTTCCCACGTCACCAGACCGTTTTTCACATAAATCTTCCAGCTACATGAACCGGTACAGTTTACCCCGTGGGTAGAACGCACGATTTTGTCATGCTGCCAGCGACTGCGATAGCCGTCTTCCCAGTCACGATTGGTATTGAGGGTCTGGCCATGCCCATCGGAAAACGGTTCGGCCAGTTGTTTGAAGTAACGTAACCGGTCAAGGAATTTGCTCATCCGGACTCTCCTGCTGCGAAGCCTGCTGGCCCCTGTCGTTATGAAATGCTCGTAGCAGACATCTGTTTTTGCTTACGACACATCGCTCAAGTTGGCGCTAGGGTATCCAGCAACCACGTAGCCAAACTTGATAACGATCAAGAGTGTCACCCTGTGAAAAACGGAGTATATCGCCAACTACCACCAAAGAATTATTACAGAAAAAACACATAATTAATTGATTTTAAAAGACAAAAATAAAACCATTCGTTTTGTGCTTATACTGAATTCATACGCACGACTATTTAGAGGTAGTAGTCGGAAAGCGACGAAAAATCGTACAAATTCAGTAAAGGGGGTAGCTGGATGCAGCGCGAAAAAAAACGCCTCCCCGAAAAGGAGGAGGCATCGTAGTTATATTTCCATGCGAACTTGGAGAGCATGTCTCTGTCCTTGTTTTTCTGGCGTAAAAAATTGTGCTGAGGTGGGCGTGACTGCCGGGTGAGCCGCACGGATGCGGCGAAAACCAGTGCCGCGTCGGGACGCGTCACTGGAGGCCCGAGTAGCAGTCACGAACGCCGAAGGTATCGCGTAGCGACACAATTAGCGCCAACAAGCCTGAGGTCAAGGAGCGCGGCAATTGAGCGTTCCTTGTCGGGCGCGTGCTACGGAGTAGCATGAAAATAACAGCATTAACCGCGCACGAAACCACCTCTTAGTCGACATAAAATGTGGCTAAGAGGTGGTTGGGAGCCGGGTCAAGGCTCAGTTTTTCTTTCTGGCATAAAACAACCAGGTCACCAATACGCACACGACGTAGCACACCACAAACACTTTCATCGCACCGGTGGGTGAACCGGTTAACTCCAGCGACATCCCGAAGGCTTGGGGAATGAAGAAGCCGCCGATAGCGCCAATGGCTGAGATAAAGCCCAGCGCTGCTGCGGTATCCGTGGCTGCGGTACGCTGCGCATCCGCATCGCTTCCACCTTGAATTTTTACGCGATCTGCCGTTAATTTACGGAAAATCACGGCGATCATCTGGAATGTTGACCCACTACCCAGACCAGCCGTCAGGAACAGCATCATGAAGATGCCAAAGAACATCCCGAATGAACCCGCAGAGTTCGCACTCGGCAGGGACAGGAACAGTAATACCGAGAGAATCACCATCAAGATGAAGTTAATCAACGTAACTTTCACACCGCCAAAACGGTCAGACAGCATTCCGCCCACCGGACGCGCCAACGCCCCCAGCAATGGTCCAAAGAACGCGTAGTACAGAATCACGATGTCTGGGAACTGTGTTCTGGACAGCATGCCGAAGCCCGCCGAAAAGCCGATAAATGAGCCAAATGTGGACAAGTACAGAAAGCTGAGCACCCACAGATGCATTTGCTTCAGAACCGGCAACTGCTTGCGTATTGACGCATTAGGCGCAGGAAGATCGTTCATGCCAAACCAGGCAGCGGTTGCAGCAATCATCAAAAACGGTACCCACATCCATGCTGCATGGTGCAGCCAGATCTGGTGCCCGTCAGGCTGAACAACGCCATTGCCAGAGAAGCCCAGAATCGGCAGGAAAATCACCACCGGCACTAGCAACTGCATCACGCTCACGCCGAGGTTGCCCAATCCGCCGTTAATGCCTAACGCACTACCTTGACGTGATTTGGGAAAGAAGAAACTGATGTTCGCCATGCTGGACGCGAAGTTAGCACCCGCGAAACCACACATCAGAGAAATGGTGACGAAAATGCTGTACGGCGTTTGCGGATTTTGTACGGCAAACCCGAGCCAAATACACGGGATCACCAGAATGATGGTACTTAATGTCGTCCAACGGCGACCGCCAACCATTGGGATAACGAAGGAGTATGGAACGCGTAATAGCGCGCCGGAGACGGAAGGCAACGCAGTCAGTAAAAATAACTGGTCTGTGGTAAAACTAAATCCGACCTTGTTTAGGTTAACGGCTACGGTGCTGAAAATCATCCAGACACAAAACGACAACAGCAGGCACGGTACAGAGATCCAAAGATTACGCTGTGCTATCCGTTGGCCGCCAGATTGCCAGAATTTTGTATCTTCAGGATTCCATTCCCTTATCAGCGTGCTTTGCGATACTTTTTCGGGTGATGAAGGCTGCGTCATAAAAACCTCGATAAATAAAAACGCGGTAGAATTAAGGCGCAACATTAGGGATTACACCACAGGTAAAGTTGATGCAAATCAACAGGCTGTCAGGTAAAAAAATCGGGTAAAAATAACCACACTCCTTAATGAGTAATAAAAATAGAAAAATAAGCAACGATAATTCAATCTGTTATATCTCTATTTTTTCTTACTGTCATACCCCCTTTCAAGGCGCGGATATTCAGTGGTACTCACTAGTGGGTATAGGGTTATCACGTAGGATCGGGAAAAATGCCAAAAGGGTTATCCTTCTCGGTACTGGTTTTCTACTCCTCCAGCAGAGGTCGCTTTTTTATGTTGAAACGTTTCCTGCTGCCGCTGTCGCTCGTCAATCAGGTTGCCTTATTGATGCTGCTACTCGGTTTGCTGGGTATTGCAGGTATGTCGGTTTCCAGTTGGATGTCTCAAAGCATTCAAGGGAACGCGCACGCCATTAATAAAGCAGGCTCGCTGCGTATGCAGAGTTACCGTCTGCTTTCGATGGTGCCGCTCTCTGCCGAAAATGAAATCTACCTGCAAGAACTGGAAGAAGACGAAATCAGCAGCGATCTACAGCAGGCAGTACGTCGGGAAGGGCTTAGTGAACAATTCACTGCGCTGCGCGTTTTCTGGCTGGAAAACCTGCAACCGCATCTGCGGCAGGCAACGAATTCTGCTGATGCCTCAGCGGATGTTGCCCGCTTCGTGAAACAGCTCGACGATTTGGTTTCCGCCATCGATCATAAAACCGAACAGCGGTTGAGGATGGTCACGCTGGTGCAACGCATCTTCATCGGCATCATGTTTATTCTGCTGAGCACCACCTTCTTTTACCTACGCCGACGCCTGTTGAGGCCATGGCGACGTCTGGTTGCGATGGGACAAGCTATCGGGCAAGGTGACTTCACCCAGCGCGTCGCCATCAACGGTCATGACGAAATGAGCACGCTGGGACAGGTGCTGAACAGCATGTCGGATGAACTTTCCGCCATGTACCACAGTCTGGAACAACGCGTCGCCGAGAAAACAGCCGACCTGCAACAGAAAAACGATCTGCTTTCTTTCCTCTATCGCGCCAGCCGACGCCTGCATACCGGCGCACCGCTGTGTAGCCGACTGATGCCGATCCTGAACGAACTGCCGTCGCTGACTCCGCTGCGCAATATTCAACTACGGCTGTATGAAGATAACAATCAGGAACAGTTTCACCAGTTTAGCGATTGCAGCCAGTCACAGCCGGATCACTGCCCGGATAACAGCTGTCAGAGTTGCGGGATGCAGGCAAAACGGGAAGAACTGCCGGGTGAGCCTCACTGCTGGGATCTGCATGACAAGCACGGACAATATGGCGTCGTGTTAGCCACGCTGCCGAGCAATACCGTACTAAGCCGCGATCAAAATCAGTTACTGAATACCTTACTGGAACAGTTGACCAGCACGCTGGCGCTGGAGCGTCAATCCAACCATCAACAGCAGTTGATGCTCATGGAAGAACGCGCCACCATTGCCCGTGAACTGCACGACTCTATCGCCCAGTCCCTCTCCTGCCTGAAAATTCAGGTGAGCTGTCTGCAAATGCAGGGCAACGATTTGCCACCCGCATCGCAGCAGTTGCTGACGGAAATGCGGGAAGAGTTGAATACCGCCTATCGCCAACTGCGTGAGTTGCTGACGACCTTCCGGCTGAAACTTTCTGAATCTGGCTTACTCGCCGCGCTGCGGGCGTCGGTCGATGAATTCGGCAAGCGGTTGGGCTATCCCATCGAACTGCATTACCGCCTGCCGCCGCAGTCGGTTTCCGCTCACCAAGGTATTCACGTCCTGCAAATTGTGCGTGAAGCGCTGAGCAATATTTATAAACACGCGCAGGCCACACAGGTCGACATCACCCTGCAACTACGTCAGGGCTACATCGAACTCAGCGTCGCCGACAATGGCATCGGTATTCCAGACGATGCCAGCCGCGCCAACCACTATGGACTTATTATCATGCGCGACCGTGCACGGGGTTTGCACGGCGAATGCATTGTTCGACGCCGGCCGTCGGGGGGCACGGAAGTCAATATCAACTTCCTCTCCGAATACCGTCACCGGCTGCCATTAACAGGAGAAACTCATGATTAACGAATATGCCGCCACCCTACTGCTGATTGATGACCATCCCATGTTGCGGAATGGCGTTAAGCAACTCATCAGCATGGACCCAGAATTGCAGGTGGCAGGTGAAGCCAGTCACGGCGAACAGGGTGTCGAGCTAGCGGAACAGTTGGACCCAGACTTGATTCTGCTCGATTTGAACATGCCCGGCATGAATGGTCTGGAAACGTTGAATCGCCTGCGGGAAAAATCGCTGTCTGGCCGTATTGTCGTCTTTAGCGTATCCAACCATGAAGACGATGTTGTCAATGCCCTGAAAAATGGTGCTGACGGTTACCTGCTGAAAGATATGGAACCGGAAGATTTACTGGCTGCGCTGCATCAGGCGGCGTCAGGGAAAATGGTGCTAAGTGAAACATTGACGCCAATTCTGGCCGCCAGCCTGCGCGAAAGCCGCCACAGCAGTGACAGAGACATTCAACTGCTCACGCCGCGCGAACGCGATATTCTGAAGCTGCTAGCACAGGGATTGTCCAATAAAGTCATCGCCCGCAAGCTCACGATCACCGAAAGTACTGTTAAAGTTCACGTCAAACACCTGTTGAAAAAAATGAAGTTAAAATCACGGGTTGAAGCGGCTGTCTGGGTATTACAAGAAAAAGTGATTTAATCACATCGTCACAAGATACCGCGATTATCAGCGGTACGAATCAGGCGCTCTGGCGCCCTTCCGTCCGAGATTATCCTCGCGTAAGCGAGGATGCCGCCGTAGTTGATGAATATCATTGGCGGAAATACCACCAACGCTCCACCCAAGCTAAACGGTTGCTAAACGGCACCGGCATTTATAGCCATTATCCTAATTAATGTGACGTTGCTCTCGTCTAAACTAGTCAGTAATCGCATTTTTCGGCTTTTACACCGAGTTTAACGTTGAGGAATAACATGAAAAAGGTCAGTAAAGAGCGGTTTATCGGCCTGGAATGGTTACGGTTTTTGCTCGGTTGCTATGTGATGATTTATCACACAGTCCACGTTTATCCCCAGCGTGAGCGCATTCCTTTCTTAAGCGAACTCACCAGCATGGGATTCTTCGCGACCAGCACGTTCTTTGTCCTGTCTGGCTTTTTGCTAGCCCATGTCTACATTAAGGACGGACGTCTGCGTGAACCTGTTCGCCAGTTCTGGGCCAAACGCTTCTTTAATCTTTATCCCATCCATATCATTGCCCTGCTGTCTTCGATTGCCGTTGTCACGCTGATGCAGTGGCTGGCCGTACCGCCGGAAGGGCAAGTCGCCAGCGCGCGTTTCGTCATTTATGACACCAACGATCCTGCAGCCGCCCCCGAAACGCTGCGTCACTACATGACGAATGCACAGTTGGTGTTCAACGGGTTATTGCAGGTACTGATGTTGCAGGCATGGAATCCTTACTTCCTGACCTTCAATGCCCCGTTATGGTCGCTTTCCACACTGTTCTTTTTCTATCTGGCGTTCCCGCTGTTGGCACCGCGTCTGTTGAACAGTCGCCATCCGTGGCTGTGGATGGGGATCGTCTGCCTGCTGTATCTGCTGCCGCCGATTTGGGTAATTTGGCAACAGCAGTTCGGTATGCCGTACACCGGATTATTACAGCGCGGACCGATTTTCCGTTTGCCGGAGTTTCTAGCTGGGATTTTGGGCTATGCGCTCTTCCGTCATTACCGTCAGAAAGATCGCTTACCGTTGACCAAAGGCCAGCGCTATGCAGTCGCTTTCTTTATTAGTGTGAATTTCCTTATCGCCACCTGGCTGTTCACAAAAGGTGAGGCCTATTGGTACTTCCTGTTGCACAACGGGTTGCTCCTGCCAGCTCAGGTCGGTTTGGTCTGCCTTAGCGCGCTGGCGCATGAACCGAACAGTGAATGGCTGCGGCATTGGTCTCCCCGACTAGGGGCTGCCTCGCTGTCTATCTTTGCGCTACACGTTCCGCTCTTCAATCTGTTCCGTACGCTGGAACAACTGGTGCGCGGTGACCCGATGGCCTGCTTTAGCAATTGGGATCAGTGCATTGCCGCGGCAGGTCAGGTGCAGTTGTCCATGACGGGCTATACCATTTTCCTACTCAGCACCGTGACGCTCTGTGTTCTCTTCCAGGAACGGATCGTGTTCCGCGTAAGGACGTTCCTGACCTCACGTTTCCTGAGCAACAACAGTGCATCCCGCACGCAGCGCATCGCATAGCGTCATCTATTGCCTACGCTCTCTGGTCTGAAACAGGCTGGACCAGAGAGCATCATCCCCCACACGACGCATCCCCTTTCTACCAGCCGGAAATGTGACAGCCATCGCGTTATAGCTGTTAATCATCAATAGCCACTTTTATAACTATTTACATTCTAATCAATTTTCGTTTTCGGGTAGAGCATCACTACGATTCCTGTTAATGTTTGCCGTTCCGGACTAAACCGGTTCGTTATCATCGGCTGTACGTCTTTGTCTCTGACGGACATATCAATACCTGTCACCACGGTTTACTTGGCAATAATGACACTATCCAAACACGCACTCTCTTCCCTCAGCCTGGTTATCGCCCTCTCTGCTGGCATTACCCAGAGCCGCGCTGACACCATTTGGCTGACCAATGGCGACCAGCTCACAGGGAAAATCACGCTGCTTGACGGCGGAAAACTCTTTATCAACACCGACTATGCTGGCTCTATTTCTGTGGCCTGGGACAAGGTGAAAACCTTTGAATCCGACCATGGTCTGGTGATTCAAGGCGAACGCTACGAGAAAGGCGTTCTGTATCCGGCTGTTAAAGCGAGCGAAAACCGCGCCGTCGTCGCAAGCCCATCGCTGGCTAACGAAGCGGCTGGCCCACAAACATTGCCACTTTCTGAAATCACGTCCATCGTCGCGCAGAAGCCGCTGGTGACCGATTTCGCTTGGAAAGGCAACGTTGACGCTGGCATGTCGCACAAGAAAAGTTCGACAGAAACCGACAACTACGATGTGACGCTGAACACCAAAGCGCGTCACGATACGTGGCGACACAACCTTGATGCCAGCTACCATTTGGCAAAAGAGAATAAAGTCGAGAGCACCAAGAATGCGGCTGGCGAATATGCGCTGGATAAATTCGTGGATGAGAACTGGTTCTGGCAGGGTCGTTATCAGTACAAACGCGACTGGATTGAAAGCATTAAAATCAACCGCTCTTTCGGTCTCGGTCCCGGTTATCAGTTTTGGGATAACGATTTAGGCGCGTTCTCTCTGACGTCGCTGGTCAACTCCCAAACCTTCGTCTACCGCGATCAGGGTGATGATGACTTCTATTCTGGAGGCCTCAAGTGGGCTTACAACCGCTATCTGTTCAGCAAATCGGTTGAAGCCTTCACCAACGGTGAATTGGGTCGTTCATTTGACGGCACAGCACCAATCTATCTGAAAGCGGATGCGGGTCTGCGCTTCAAGCTGACCGACTGGTCTTCGATGACCATGAAAGTGTCACGTACCCGTATCGAAAGTAATCAGGGGAATGTTGACGACACACTCTACACCATGGGTGTTGGCGTCGGCTGGTAATTCGGTCGCTTAGCATCGACCTCAAGGTGAACGGCGATACCGTCGTTCACCTCAATGTTCCCGCTCACCGCGGTCACTATTAGCAACTCCCTGCTGCCGCAGAACATGACTGTTGCAGGATTCGCACCCGCTGCGCCAGTTCGCTCACGCTTTCATCTTCCGTTCCGTGATTCTTCAGCTCTTGCTCAAGCGCAAACAGATATTGCGCATTGGTGCCGAGCGGACCGCTCGCGCGCGCAATCAGCGGTGCAACGCTCTGAATGCAGGTATCATTTTCGTTGAGAGGATGTTCCGGTTCGGAAACAAACACCAGCGCCGTCAGCGGTGCGCCGTTCTTGCGATGCAGTTCACACCAGAGCGGACGATAGCAGCCCGTCAGCATTTCACGCTTCCACAACAGCTCCAGGTCTTCACGCAATGAGGTTTCCGGCAGACGGAAAGCCAGTCCCGTCGTTTGCCCACCGGGCTTCAGCGCCAGCATCCGCCCCGGTTGCGTTAGTGTGCCGCGGCCGATGGTGAGGCGCAGGCAAAAGGCACGCTGCCACCCAGCCAACGTGGCAAGGCAGGTTTCTTCGGCGTCAAAAACCGGGTTCCACATGAGTGAACCATAGCCAAACACCCAGACAGGACAGCTATTTGGCCGGAGCGCCAGCGTCCTGTCTAACGAGTCAGCCCGCTGTTGCGGGGTGAGCAGTAAGGTTTCTTCAATACAACCAAAAGACGTTCTACAATCTGCTTTCTGCAAAAAATCGCGTGTTAACACTACTTACTACCCCCAACCTTACTCTTTTGCCGCTCGTCAGACCGGCTCTCGCCCTGCGTGTAACAACCGAACTGCTTCATCTGCTTAATTTTACAACACTATCAACCCTGAGGTTATTCATTTATGGCTTTGCGATCAAGCTTGATACTGGTCACAAAAACTGAAAAAGTTCGTGATAATGTTTCACTCACGGGTATATCAACTAATCGGCAACTCACCGCCAGACTTGACGCATTCCTGATACAAACCTCATTTTTGTGAGGTCAGGAGCTTGACGTGAAAGCTCTCGACTTCAATAAAAAATATCGGCGGCGACACGAATAATAACGAGCAGACATCAAATGATAATAATTATCATCTCGTGTTACTATCATCATTAATTTGGAATCGACTATCCACGGAGACACTGAATGGCAACGCCGCGACAGCCTGTTTTAGTTCAGGTTAAACACATCCACGATATTTCCCCTCATTTACGCTGCATTACTTTCCATCACGACGCGCTGCGCGATTATCCGACCGAGCGATATGGTGCACACATCAAGCTCTTTTTGCCTCAGACAGGACAGCAAAAACCGGCTCTGCCCGCGATTGGCGAACGCGGCCCGATCTGGCCAGAGGGCGAAGCCCGCCCCATCGTTCGCACCTATAGCGTCCGTGCGGTGCGCCCAGAGGATGCGGAGCTGGATATGGTTTTCGCGCTGCATGAGCACGCTGGGCCTGCCGTCACCTTTGCCCGTCAGGCCAAGCCAGGCGACTGGGTCGGTATTTCACAACCCGGAGGCCCGCTCCCGATGCTGCCGCCAGCGGCCGCTTATTATCTGGCTGCTGACCCGTCATCATTCCCCGCGCTCATGGCGCTGCTGGAGAATCTGCCTGATGACGCAACGGGGCATGCGGTCATCCGTGTCGACAGCGAGGCTGATAAACTGGATATCGCGAAACCAGCACAACTTCATCTGCACTGGATTATCGGCGGCACGGACGTGACCGATGCATTATTACAGCAGTTTCAGTCACTTCCGTCGGCTAAAAATGCGTTTTACTGGTTAGCGGGTGAGGATCGTATCGTGGTTCAGCTTCGTCGCCATGTGCGTCGCGAACGCGGATGTGAGCGAAATCAGATGTATGCCGTACCTTATTGGCGAGAAGGGCTAAATGAAGAGGATTATCATCATAAACGTCACGATATTATGGATAATCCTGACGAATAACTATAAAAAAGACATTTGATATTATCATGATAGGGAGAAGACACGCAGATTCTCCCTTTTCATTTGAATTTCACTACAAAGCGTAAAAATCCGTAAACCCCCCCGTATTAACATGACAATCTGTTATCATATTGTTCGTTTTATTACGTTATAACTACCTTTTAGTAACCTTTGCTGTTTATTGTTGTTCTACATCCATTAATAAATGGTTTATGCCCTGAATAATGGGGTTTACGACCACAATAAATTGCTTTATGCCCTAAATAGTTCGAGCTGCCAGTAGGCTGACTTGAAATATGACGGGGATATTTTGCCGTATCATTCCTCTGGATAAGGAGAACTCCGCAATGAAGTCTCATTCTGAGGTGGTCAAAACTCGCCATCATGAATACTCCCTCATTTTTCCTGTTATTGCGCTGACCGTGCTCTACATATGGGGCACTTCACAAAATTTTGTCGCCATTCTCGGCATCAACGCCATCGCGCTCGCTGGGATACTGTTCAGCGCCTTCAGCGTGGTGCGTCATGCCGACGTGCTCGCACACCGTCTGGGTGAACCCTACGGTTCATTGATCCTCAGCCTGTCCGTCGTCATTCTCGAAGTCAGCCTGATTTCTGCGCTGATGGCAACCGGTGACGCTGGCCCAGATCTGATGCGTGATACCCTCTATTCCATTATCGTGATTGTCACCGGTGGTCTGGTTGGTTTCGCCCTCTTACTCGGCGGCCGTAAATTCGCCACCCAGTACGTCAACCTGAGCGGCATCAAACAATACCTGATGGCGATCTTCCCATTAGCCGTGATTGTGCTGGTTTTCCCCAGCGCTTTGCCCGGTGGTAATTTCAGCGTAACGCAATCACTGATTGTTGCCGCTATTTCTGCAGCGATGTACGGCGTTTTCCTGTTGATTCAAACGCGTACGCACCAAAGCCTGTTCGTCTATGAACATGAAGACGAAGGGGACGGTGACGATCCGCACCATGGTAAACCGTCAGCGCACAGTTCACTGTGGCACACCGCCTGGCTACTGGTTCACCTGGTTGCAGTTATCGCGGTCACCAAGACGAACTCCATGCCGCTGGAAACGCTGCTGACCGAAATGAACGCGCCGACGCAGTTTACGGGCTTCCTAGTCGCGCTGTTAATCCTCTCACCTGAAGGGCTGGGAGCGATCCGCGCCGTCCTGAAAAATCAGGTACAGCGTGCCATGAACCTGTTTTTCGGTTCCGTGCTGGCAACCATTTCACTGACGGTCCCTACCGTCACGATTATCGCCATGCTGACCGGCCGCACGCTGAACTTCGGTCTGGATATGCCGCACATTGTCGTGATGCTGTCGGTACTGGTGCTGTGCCACATTACATTTTCTACCGGTAGGACCAACGTGTTGAGCGGTAGCGCGCATCTGGCGCTCTTCGCCGCCTATCTGATCACCATCACGCTGTAATTCCCCTGCCGACGCGGTTTTCGCCGTGTCGGCCTCACCAAAAATCACTTCTCTTGATGTATATCTGGATCTTCTGAGCGCGTCCGGCGTATCGTAAGGCAGTCGTCGACGGACCGGCAGGCCCGCCATATTGATCTACTTCCTTACTTTGGTTTCTGCTTAGATGAAAACGCACGGAATTAACGGCATCAGGCCGTTCAGCGCGCTGATTGACGCGTGCTGGCGCGAAAAATATACGCTGCAACGTTTTACCCACGACATTATCGCTGGCGTGACCGTCGGCATCATCGCCATACCGCTAGCAATGGCACTGGCCATTGCTAGCGGCGTTCCTCCGCAGTACGGACTGTATACCTCAGCTATTGCTGGGATTGTCATCGCTATCAGCGGCGGCTCACGCTATAGCGTCTCAGGCCCGACGGCAGCCTTCGTCGTCATTTTATATCCGGTATCGCAACAGTTCGGGCTATCCGGTCTGCTGGTTGCCACCTTGCTGTCCGGCGTCTTTCTGCTGCTGATGGGGCTTTGTCGCTTCGGCCGTCTGATTGAATATATTCCGCTTTCCGTGACGCTGGGATTCACCTCTGGGATCGCTATCACCATTGGTACCATGCAAATCAAGGATTTTTTCGGCTTGCAGATGGCGGTAGTCCCCGAGCATTACGTCGAAAAAGTGGCGGCGCTGGCGCAATCGCTGCCGACCCTGCATCTTGCTGATACGCTTATTGGCGCAACGACGCTTTTGGTTCTCATCGTCTGGCCCAGACTCGGTATTCGTCTGCCCGGTCATTTGCCTGCGCTGCTGGCAGGCGTCGCGGTGATGGGGATCATGTCACTGCTCGGTGAAAACGTGGCCACCATCGGTTCCCGATTCAGCTATATGCTGGCGGACGGTTCGCAAGGGCAAGGGATTCCGCCTATCCTGCCACAGCTCGTTTTGCCGTGGGATATTCCGTCGCCCGATGGAAAGACGATGACGCTGGACTGGCAAAGCATTTACGCTCTGCTGCCTGCCGCGTTCTCGATGGCGATGCTGGGGGCGATTGAGTCGCTGCTGTGCGCCGTCGTGTTGGATGGGATGACGGGCAAAAAACACAACTCTAATGCGGAGCTGATGGGCCAGGGTTTCGGTAACATCATCGCACCGTTCTTTGGCGGCATTACCGCGACCGCCGCGATTGCCCGCTCCGCCGCCAACGTGCGAGCGGGGGCAAATTCACCGATCTCCGCCGTGGTCCATGCGCTGCTGGTGTTACTGGCGCTGCTGATCCTTGCGCCGTGGCTGTCTTATCTGCCGCTGGCGGCAATGGCGTCGCTGCTGCTGATCGTCGCCTGGAACATGAGTGAAGCGCACAAAGTGGTCGATTTACTACGCCACGGGCCGAAAGACGACATTATCGTGATGCTGTTCTGTATGTCGTTGACCGTGCTGTTCGATATGGTGATCGCGATTACCGTCGGTATCGTGCTGGCATCCCTACTCTTCATGCGGCGCATCGCGCAGATGACCCGTCTTAGCGAACTGCCAGACACCAAAACCCCGGATCATCTAGTGCTGCGTGTTAACGGCCCGTTGTTTTTCGCCGCGGCGGAACGCATCTTCAACGAACTGACCGTACGCAGCGAAGGCTATCAAAATATCATTTTGCAGTGGGATGCGGTGCCGGTGCTGGATGCTGGCGGCCTCAATGCGTTCTTGCGTTTTAGCGCAACGCTGCCCGAAGGCAAACAGCTCATCATCACCGACATTCCCTTCCAGCCGTTAAAAACGCTGGCGCGGGCGAAGGTTCATCCGATTGAAGGGCGTCTCAGCTTC
Source organism: Pectobacterium quasiaquaticum (assembly GCF_014946775.2). Lineage (NCBI taxonomy): Bacteria > Pseudomonadati > Pseudomonadota > Gammaproteobacteria > Enterobacterales > Pectobacteriaceae > Pectobacterium > Pectobacterium quasiaquaticum. The sequence goes on from NZ_CP065177.1 coordinate 2,368,221, forward strand.
TACGGCTCACTCGCACAGGCGATTGAGGCGACGACGACTCGCCCTAACGTAGAAAAAACCGAGTAGAAATGTCGTGCAGGCCACGCCGTGCTAATGCTACACGGCGGGCATGTTAAACCAAACAGCGTTGATCACCGGAATGTATCGACCCAGGAGCGTTTCCCTATTCCCTTTCCTCCTCTTTCGCCAGTGTTTTACTGTGCATAGCCCTCCGGCTATCAAACCATAGCCTGTATAGCCGTTAATTCAGGTATATTGTCACGGTTCATCCCCTTTAGACTAGCGTGTTGAGGAGACCTAATTGTGACAACTTTTTCTTCTGCTCCCGTGTTAATTACCGGCGGCGCACGGCGTATTGGGCTGGCGCTGGCGCGTTCGTTTCTGGCACAGTCGATTCCGGTCATCATCAGCTATCGCACACCTTATCCTGAGTTGGAGACGCTACAGCAAGATGGCGCCGTTTGTCTGACCGCCGATTTTTCCACCACGGAAAACATCTATGCGTTTGCGAAGCAAATCCAGTCGTTCACGCCGCAACTGCGCGCCATTATTCACAATGCCAGCCGTTGGGAGCCTGAAAGCCCCTCCACACCGCCAGAAAAAACGCTGGCCGATATGCTGCAAATTCATGTTTACACACCCTATTTGCTCAACCAACTGCTGGAACACTGCCTGCGTGGGCAAGGCATCGCGGGTGCGGATATCATTCATCTGACGGATTACGTGGTAGAAAAAGGCAGCGATAAACACATTGCCTATGCCGCCAGCAAAGCGGCGCTGGACAATATGACGCGGTCGTTTGCCCGCAAGCTGGCACCGGAGGTGAAAGTCAACGCGATCGCCCCCAGTCTCATCCTGTTTAATGAAAAGGATGACGAATCCTATCGTCAGCAGGCGCTGGAAAAGTCATTGATGAAAATTGCCCCCGGTGAAGCAGAAATTGTCGGGCTGGTGGATTACCTACTCAGCAGCCGTTACGTCACTGGGAAAACGCTAGGCGTTGATGGTGGACGGGCTTTGCGTTAATTCCCTGAGTATCAATAGTTGAGAGGCATAGCGTGTAACAGTGGGCTGATGAGCAGTCCGGCGGCCAAAACAGGAACGATGCGCGTCATAACAGGATTCTCCTAAAAGTAGACAATGTGTAAACGCACCAACAAACGAATTTGTTCGGCTAATTTTCATTATTTTTATCAATTTGGAAGAAATTTGCCAGACGGGTGGGCATCCGCTTATTTGCTTAGGCAAGCAAACACTTAACACCCATTTACGCTTCATTTCTCGTTTATCGCCTATCATCAGGCTATGCTATCAGTAGTGAGTTGGAGATAGCGTAGAGACTATGCATAAGATTGTTTTTATAGAAGATGATACTGAGGTGGGGAAATTGATCGCCGCTTACCTCGGCAAGCATGACATTGATGTTCAGGTTGAAGCACGAGGCGATCAGGCATTGGCCTTTATTGAGCAGCAGCAGCCCGATCTTGTGCTATTGGACATTATGCTACCCGGCAAAGACGGCATGACAATCTGTCGGGAACTGAGGCCACAGTACAGCGGCCCAATTGTGCTACTGACCTCGCTGGACAGCGATATGAATCATATTCTGGCACTGGAAATGGGTGCCGATGATTACATTCTGAAAATCACTCCGCCCGCCGTGTTGCTCGCCCGACTGCGCCTGCATTTACGGCAATATGCTGCAGCACCACAGACCGTGACGGAAAACGCCACACCCACTACGTTACAGGTGCACAAATCACTGCACTTCGGCCTGCTCTGTATCGATCCGGTCAATCGGGAAGTGACATTAGGACAAGAACACATTGTGTTATCCACCGCAGATTTCGATCTGCTCTGGCAGTTGGCGACCCATGCTGGTCACATCATGGATCGGGATGCGCTGCTGAAAAATCTACGCGGCGTGACTTACGACGGCATGGATCGCAGCATTGACGTCGCGATTTCTCGCCTGCGTAAGAAACTGTACGACAACCCACTGGAGCCGTTCCGTATTAAAACGGTGCGCAACAAAGGTTATCTGTTTGCCCCCAATACCTGGGAGAGCGTCACGCTATGAGAAAGCTGTTCGTCCAGTTTTTTCTATTGCTGTTCGCCTGCTTTGTCGTCATGACACTTCTGGTTGGGCTGGTCTATAAAGTCACGGCTGAACACGCTGGACGTCAGTCCATGGATGATCTGATGAAAAGTTCGCTGTATCTCATTCGTAATGAACTGCGCGCGATTCCGCCTCGCGACTGGCATAAAACCATCAACCAGCTTGATTTAAACCTGTCATTCAAATTACATATCGAACCGGTGAGCAAATATGCGCTGAGCCCCAAGAATCGGCAGCGTCTCAATCAAGGAGAAATTATCGCGCTGGATGATCAATACACGTTTATCCAACGCATTCCCCGCAGCCACTATGTTCTTGCCGTCGGCCCTATTCCTTATTTGTTCTTCCTGCATGAAATGCGGCTGCTGGATTTACTGCTGGTGATGCTCATCGGGCTGTCACTGGCGCTGCCGGTTTTCCTCTGGATGCGCCCACATTGGCAGGCCATGCTAAAATTGGAGAATGCCGCGCAGCGTCTGGGAGATGGTCATCTGGAGGCGCGCATTCACTTCGATAGCACCTCAAGCCTGTACCGGCTTGGCATCGCCTTCAACCGCATGGCGGATAACCTGAACCAGCTCATCAACAGCAAAAAGCAACTGATTGACAATATTGCGCACGAACTGCGTACGCCGCTGGTCAGACTGCGCTATCGGCTAGCGATGAGCGACAATCTAGCAGAAGACGAACAGCAGGCGTTAAACCGAGATATTGGTCAACTTGAAGCGTTGATTGACGAGCTGTTGACGTATGCCAGACTCGACCGTCCACAGGTGACACTGCATCTTGCCGATATTGATATTCCTTCGTGGTTACAGGCAAAAGTTGATGATTTTCGCCTGATCCACCCTGACAAACACATTTCGCTGGACATGCCCCACTCGGCACGGATTGGGGCGCTCGATTTACGTCTGATGGAGCGGGTACTGAATAACCTGATCGGCAATGGGTTGCGCTTCTGCCACAGCCGATTGCATATCAGTCTGACATCCGACGCTGGGCATATTGCCTGTTTGCAAGTCGAAGATGATGGCCCTGGTATTCCGCCAGAAAACCGAGAAAGCGTGTTTGAACCGTTTGTCCGTCTGGAAGCAGGTATCGAGAACAGCAGCGGCGGATGTGGCCTCGGACTGGCGATTGTTCATGCTATTGCCCGAGCTTACGACGGCAGCATTACCGTGGATGACAGCCCGCTCGGCGGTGCCCGTTTCCGTTTTTGCTGGCCAGTAAAAACCGCGACAGCGCAGGCAGTCATCACCATTCAGCACTAGCACCGAGACGGCGGTAATCCCGCCGTTTTCCCTGTCTTTCCCACGTTTTCGGCCTTGTACATTAGGTTACACGCCGAAACCAATCACTCACTGAAGCTGTCCTCTGTTTCTCCTATTCTCTCTCTACCAGCCCGACTGAGGGTTACGAAGCGTGAATGAGATAACGAGGAAATGATGATGAATAAAGTATTAGTTATGATCGCAGGTGCGGCACTGGGTCTGTCCTCTGTAGCGTTTGCCGCGGATACCGTAACCAACGCCCCCACTCAGCCTAAGGCTACCACTTCTGCGCCGGCTAAAGCCACTCACCATAAAAAATCGGTGAAGAAAGCACAGGCCGCTAAAAAACACGTGAAGAAAGCCAAACCAGCAACTACTACGCCAGCGGCGTAATCGGTAAGCACCGACGCCTTCCCCACTAGGAAGGCGTCACTTTCGGTGAGTCCCATTTGAAACCTATCTCCAAGGACTTGTCATAGAACAATAATCAAACACTCGGTTTCCCGGGTGTTTATTTCGTGGGGACGGGAGAATGATGCGGCGTTACTCATTTGAAATTATGTTATCCCTCGTTCTGCTCTGTGGCCTTGTCACCCTGAGTTTTTTTCTTTAGTCACCTGGCCTGTATCACGCCGTGATTAATCGCACAGCTATTAATCACGCGATTTATTCATCACCGCCAAAACACGGCGAAAGGCCATTTCATCATAAAACGTCGGGAACAGCAGTATGGTGAAGAAGCCATCAGATCGGCTTACATTGAGATTAAAAAACAGCCCTTGCTGACCCTGATGTGATGCCGAGAAAATTACCCTTCGACCTGCTCCATCGCCTGTAATACGCGCTTATCCGAGATCGGGAACGGCGTTCCTAGCTGCTGGGCAAAGTAGCTGACACGCAACTCTTCAAGCATCCAGCGCACCGCTTTCACATCGTCGTCGTCACGTCGCTCCGCAGGCAGCTTATTCCACCACTGTTGCCACGCTTGTTGAACATGCTCCACTTTCAACATCTGCGCCCGGTCGCGGTGAACATCCTGCGCCAGTTTCTCCAGACGCCGTTCTATCGCTTGCAGATAACGCAGCACGTCCGACAGACGCTGCCAGCCGTTTGCAGTCACAAAACCACGGAACACCAGACCGGTCATCTGGCTCTTGATATCACTTAACGCCAGCGCCATCGCCATGTCTACACGCCCTTTCAGACGCTTGTTAATGGTGAAGACCGCCGTTAGGATTTGCTCAACCTGTTTGGCGATATCAACCACCGTATCATTCAGTTCCGCACGCACTTTTTCATGCAACTGCTGGAAGGCCTCTTCCTGCCAGACCGGACCACCGGATGATTCAATCAGTTTATCCACCGCGCAGGCGATGCAGTCATCGATGAGATCCAACACTTTGCCATACGGATTGAAATAAAGACCGAGTTTCGCCTTGTTCGGCAGCTTTTCATGCAGATATTTAATCGGCGACGGAATGTTCAGCAATAACAGACGGCGCAGCCCCTGCCGCATCACCTGCTGTTGCTGGTGCGGCGTGTCGAACAAGCGAATCGCCACGCTATCCTTTTCATCCACCAACGCCGGATAAGCTTTAACCGAGTAGCCGCCACGCTTCTGCTCATAGCAGTCCGGCAACGAACCGAAGCTCCAGACGTGCAGACCGCGCTGCTCCAGCCCGTCATCCACTACGGATGACAACGTTTGCTGCACTTTATCCTTAAGCTGATCTTTCAGCGCGTTCAGATCTTTGCCTTCCCGCTGCGTCCGATTTTTCTCATCAATGACGCGGAATGTGATTTTCAGATGATCGGGCACCTGATCCCACTGCCACGCCTCACGCGGCACCGTCACGCCCGTCATCAGCCGCAGTTCACGCTCCAGCGCATCCAAGAGTCCTTTCTCTAATGGCGTGGTACGCGCCAGAAACGCTTCGGCATAGTTCGGTGCAGGAACAAAGTTACGACGTAATGGCTTAGGCAACGATTTAATCAGCGCGATCGTCAGTTCGCGGCGTACGCCGGGAATCTGCCACTCAAAGCCCTCTTCACGCACCTGATTGAGAATAGGCAGCGGAATATGAACCGTAACACCATCGGCGTCCGCGCCCGGTTCAAACTGATAAGACAAGCGTAATTTCAGGCTGCCCTGATGCCAGAAGTTCGGGTAGTCCAGCGCGCTCACCTTCTCCGCGCCGTCTTTGATCAACATGCTCTTTTCAAAATTAAGCAGGTCAGCATTATCCCGGCTAGCGGCTTTCCACCATGTGTCAAAATGGCGTGACGACACCACATCATGTGGCAACCGCTGGTCATAGAAAGCAAACAGCGTCTCGTCATCGACCAAAATGTCGCGGCGGCGCGATTTATGCTCGAGATCTTCCACTTCCGCCAGCAACTTGAGGTTGGCGCGGAAAAAGGCGTGATGCGTTTGCCAGTCGCCTTCTACCAGCGCGTGGCGGATAAACATTTCACGCGACAGCGCTGGATCAATTTGGCTGTAGTTCACCTTGCGCGCCGCGACAATCGGCAGCCCGAAGAGCGTCACCTTCTCCTGCGCCATCACAGTGCCCTGTGCTTTTTCCCAATGAGGATCGCTGTAGCTCCGTTTAATCAGGTGCTGAGCCAGCGGTTCGATCCACTCGGGCTCAATACGCGCGGCAATACGTCCCCACAAACGGCTGGTTTCCACCAGTTCAGCGACCATCGTCCACTTAGGCGGTTTTTTGAATAGCCCCGAGCCTGGGAAAATCGCAAACCGAGCGTTACGCGCGCCGCTGAACTCCTGTTTTTCAATATCTTTCTGTCCGACATGTGACAACAAGCCAGTGAGCAGCGCACAGTGAATGCTCAGGTAATCTGCCGGTTCGCTATTGACCGGCAGTCCCAGCTCTTTCACAACCTGACGCAACTGCGTGTAGATATCCTGCCATTCGCGCACGCGCAGGTAGTTAAGGAAATCCGTACGGCACTGGCGGCGGAATTGGCTGGAAGACAGTGCCTTTTGCTGGTCACGCAGGTAATCCCACAGATTGACGAAAGCCAGAAAATCGGAGTCTTTATCGGCAAAACGACGGTGTTTCTCATCCGATGCCTGTTTCTTATCCATCGGCCTTTCGCGCGGATCCTGAATCGACAGCGCCGCGGTGATGATCATCACTTCACGCACACAGCCGGTTTTACGCGCTTCCAGCACCATTCGCGCCAAACGTGGATCGATCGGCAATTGTGCCAGTTGTTGCCCCTGCGGCGTCAGGCGGTAATGCCCGTTCTCCGCCAGATTAATCGCGCCTAATTCCTCCAGCAGCCGCACGCCGTCCTGAATGTTGCGTTTATCCGGCGCTTCAACAAACGGGAACGCGGCGATATCGCCTAGCCCCAGCGACGTCATTTGCAGAATGACGGAAGCCAGATTGGTACGAAGAATCTCGGGATCGGTAAATTCAGGCCGCGACAGGAAATCCTGCTCGGAATAGAGACGGATACACACCCCAGCAGCGACACGGCCACAGCGTCCTTTACGCTGATTCGCCGACGCCTGCGAGACGGGTTCAATCGGTAGGCGTTGTACCTTGGTGCGGAAACTGTAGCGGCTGATGCGTGCGGTACCGGGGTCGATCACATAGCGAATCCCTGGCACGGTGAGTGAGGTTTCCGCCACGTTGGTCGCCAGCACGATACGGCGACCGTGATGTGATTGAAAGACGCGGTTCTGTTCCTGATTCGACAGGCGGGCGTACAGCGGGAGGATTTCAGTATGCGGCAAGTCCAGACGAGTCAGCGCCTCTGCCGTATCGCGAATTTCACGTTCACCGCTCATGAAGACCAGAATATCCCCCAGCCCTTCGCGCGTCAGTTCATCAACCGCATCAAAAATCGCCTGTAGCTGATCGCGATCGCTGTCATCAGCATCTTCCACCACGGGACGATAGCGCACGTCCACCGGATAGGTTCGTCCGGACACTTCAATGATCGGTGCGTTATTAAAGTGGCGGGAGAAGCGCTGTGGATCGATGGTCGCCGACGTAATAATCACTTTTAAATCAGGGCGCTTTGGCAACAGCTGACGCAAATAGCCCATGATGAAATCGATATTCAAGCTGCGTTCATGCGCTTCATCGATGATTAGCGTGTCGTACTGCATCAACAGGCGATCCTGCTGAATTTCCGCCAGCAGAATACCGTCGGTCATCAGTTTGACCAGCGTATTGTCACTCACCTGATCGTTAAAGCGGACTTTATACCCTACGCTGCCACCCAGCGGCGTTTCCAGCTCGGCAGCAATGCGGTCAGCAACGGTTCTGGCTGCCAGACGACGCGGCTGCGTGTGGCCGATTAAACCGTGCACGCCGCGCCCCAGTTCGAGACAGATTTTCGGCAGTTGCGTAGTTTTACCCGATCCTGTCTCGCCCGCGACGATAATCACCTGATGATGACGCAGCGCATCCAGTATCTCGTCTTTTTTCTGGCTAACGGGCAGTTGTTCGGGATAGTGAATAGCCGGACAGCTTGCCCGCCGGTTCTCGACTTTCTGGCGCGCGGCAGCGATTTCCCCCTCAATTTCCTGAGCGATCGCCGCCTGAGCCTGCGGGCTACTGACCTTCGCCGCACCCTGTAAACGGCGGCGCAGACGTTGCCGATCGCGAAGCATTAGCTCACTTAACTGCGTAGATAATGCACTGAGAGGTGATTTCACGTTGCTCTTCCTTAATCGTTTCTCTAATTCTTGTTTCTGCTGGGACGATGCTCGCCGCCGAATCGGGTTCGATGGAGCCTCATCTACTTTCAAGGCACGAAATTTTTAAGCCGTGGATAGTAGCACATTGTCATAAACGGCTCTAATCGCTCCTGCCCGGTCTTAGTCAAACATCGTCTTATTCAATAAAATCGAATAATGACCTCGAATATTTGCACTTTTCTCTTTCCAGATCACCGCATAAGATGTGACGCATCAAGGGCGTTATGGTGTCGCCCACTTCAATCACTAAAGGAATTGGCAATGAGCAAAGTATTGGTTCTGAAATCAAGCATTTTGGCAGGTTATTCTCAGTCAAACCAACTGGCCGACCACTTCACCGCCGAGTGGCAGTCTGCACATCCAGACGACAGTATCACCGTCCGCGACTTGGCCGCTCAACCGATTCCGGTTCTTGATGGCGAATTAGTCGGCGCACTGCGTCCTTCTGATGCCGCCCTGACACCGCGTCAGCAGGAAGCCCTGAAACTGTCCGACGAACTGATCGCGGAATTGCAAGCACATGACGTTATCGTCATCGCTGCACCAATGTACAACTTCAACATTCCGACTCAGTTGAAGAACTACTTCGACTTGGTTGCCCGTGCTGGTGTGACGTTCCGCTACACCGAGCAAGGCCCAGAAGGCCTGGTGAAAGGTAAACGCGCTATCGTATTAACCAGCCGTGGTGGCATCCATAAAGGCACACCAACCGACCTGCTGGAACCGTACCTGCGCGTCTTCCTGGGCTTCCTTGGTCTGACCGACCTTGAGTTCGTATTCGCAGAAGGTTACGGCTACGGCCCAGATGTGGCACAGAAAGCCACAGAAGCGGCGAAAACCCAGTTGTCTCAGTTGGTCACCGCATAACGAATCGTTGTTTATAACGGATGATTGTTTATAACGGATCATTGTTTATAACGGATCATTGTTACCGACCTTGCCATTGCTTTACTTGGCTTAACTATTGCGCGCCTTCCGGCGCGCTTTTCTTTATCTCATCGCCAGCCGCATTATCCGACTTTTCCAGCAATTGCGTCGCGTCTTTATCCGCTTTGATGTGAATCTCATGCTCGATCTTCACGTTCATATTGATAGTGATGGGTTCTTTGGGCGCAGCCACTTCGATTCGCGGCACACATCCCGTCAGGAAAGCGACTGTGCAACCTACCGCCAGCCATGTCTCGCACTTGTTCATTGTTCTACCTTGAATTTATTCATTGGCCTGCTGTTCCAGCGTATCCCGCACGTTATCGCCAAAACGCAAGCTGCGCCATAGCTGGAAGATGTTCTCCTGATGGCGATAGTTAAGAATCACTTGGCGTTTCGCACTGAGCTGCGGGTTTTTCCCCTGCACCTGCGACGTTAATGTCAGTTCACCCTGATTATCCAAGTCAAGCGTGGCATAGGAACGCCCAATTTCCAGATAACGCAGCCAGCCAATCGCCGCCCCGCCTGCCAGATTTTTCCTCGCTAACTCATCGGCCAGTTGATTATCCAGTTGCAGCGTCAGGAAACCATCATTGGTAATGCGTCCGCCTTCAATCAATGTGGTCGGGTGATTAAAATTCAACGGAAGCGTGCCGCTCACGCGCCCAGACAGCGCAAACTGCTTTTGCTTCAGCACCGTCATGAGTTCGCTGAGATCCACACTTTTCACGGTAAATAGCGCGGGTTCACGCTGTGGCCAGCGCAGCGTAGACAGGCCAATATGCCCATCTAATACATCCATATCAGCCTGAGACATCACCAGCGGCTGTCGCTCACTGTACGGGTAAAAACCCTGGAGATCGACGCGGATATGGCTCATCCGAAACAGGTTATCCAGCACGTCGATTCGTAGCGCAACAGGCTGCTTGACGCCCAGTTGCCAACGCTGATCTTTCAGACGGTAAGGCAGAACAAAGTTGACGCCGCTAACTTCACCATCCTGTAGCCACAGCCCGCCATTTTTCACAACCCAATGTCCGCCCGCGCTGAATCCTTCTTTACGTGCAGCAGAGAATGCCGCCTGTGCGTAAAATTGTCCGGCGCGGATGTTCATTTTTAACAACGGAGAAAGCAGAGGCTGAAACACCTTAAGCGGCTGTGTCGGCCACCACGCGCCCCCGCGCAATCGCTCCCCATCCCAACGGCCACGCAGCCTGACCGGCCCGATATCGTTAGCCTGTAACTGCCCCTGTAGCTGGAAATCATCCGGACTACGTCCCTGCATAACCAGCGTTAGCAACGAAGGCGGCAAATAGCCCCCGCTACTGAAGTGCGTCCGTTCAGAGGCCAGTTGCAGCGCACCTTGAAAATGTTCACCCGAACGAGCACGCTGCCAACGGATAGGCTCAGTGATCGTCAGGCGGGGCTGGTGCACCGTCACAATGCCGTAGCCTAACTGATCCAAGCCACTCGACAGTTGGCTAACTTCAATCAGGGTATCCTGCCACTGGCCTCGACCAGCCACGTCCCACTGACCTTTGAGCGGCGGAAGCTGGCCATTGCCCCAATAGCGCCATTGCCACTGCCCCTGATCCGGCAAGAAATCCTGTGCCTGACCGTCAAGGTGCAGGCTAAAGCGCCCCCAGTATGCTTCCCGCGCCTTCACAATCGCCTGTAGTCGCCCATTCACGCCCGTCGCACTGACTCGGACGCCCGCCAGCGGCCAGCGCGCTTCTTCAAGATAAAATTGCGGCGCTGGCGTTCCCCAGGCACGCAGCAGCGCACCAGGTAAAAGAGAGAGTTCGGGATTGAGAATAGAGCCCTGCAACACTCCCGGCAGCGTCGCCGTCAGGGAGAGTGCGGGTAAGTTTGCCTGTCCGGTAAGCTGAAAGCGCAATTCGCTGTTGAGCAGGCCGATATTGCCCGGCCCCAGCACCAACACGGCATTCGCCTTGCCATTATGCCCTTGCGTCAGCATGTTCAACCGCGCGTTAATCCTGGTGGCATCCAGCCCTTGTCGCCAGTGCTGTAATGTTATGGCAACCTGCCCGGAGAGCGGCTGATCGGTATAAGGCCAGCGCCAGATGCCGTTAGTCACCTGAATCACCTCATCCGTCAACTGCCACGGCAGCGATATCAGCGGCATCTCATCATTCGCCGCATTTAGTACCAGCTCACCCGCTTGATGATGCCAGTCCAGCAGGAGCGAAAGCGGATCCGGCGTTTGCCCTGAATCCAGTTTTCCGGTGAGCCGCCCCTGCACCGGAGCAGCATCCAGCGTATCGGCCAGTTCCATCTCACCACTGACTAGCAGGCGCGCGAACCCCGCTGGCGTTGCGACCATGCTCTCATGCAGGGTCAGACGCTTATCGTTCAGTTCTGCCTTAAACGCCAGTTGATCGCTCTGATAATCCAGCGTTTGTTGCCGCTTGCCGTCGCTGCTGAGTCGCACCTGTCCGGCGTAATCCTGCCAGGGCTGTAGCGTAAACGTCTTCACCTGAATATCGGCCGCAGGTAATCGCTGCTGCCATTGCGCCAACGGCACCGCTGGCTCGGTGCTGCTGCTTGCTGGCACATACTGTAGGCAGTCGCTGTTTAACGTCACGGCATCAATATCGACATGCCATCGCCAGCTATCCCAACGCAGCGTCATATTCCGTACTTCAACGAGCGTGCACTCCCCAGCCATAAGACTGAACCCCGCGCTATGCAGCCCACCGCCCTGCCAGCCAGCCGTCCCATTCACGGTCAAAGACATCTCAGTCGGAAGCCAGATTTTGGCAAGGCGCGGTAGCCACTGCGGCAGTGCTCGCCAGAGCAGAAACAGCAATATGGCGAACAGGAAAGTCATTGAAAGCGAACGTTTTTTAATCATTATCGTGAGTTAAGCATCCTGTTCGATAGCGGTAAAATTCGTCCTGTATAGCTCTGTCGATTATCCATTCACAAATCGCTCTTTTTTGTTAACAAATAACCCCATCCAACTCACATTTACTACCATTGTGCGTACGTACTCATTACCCTTTCGTGGTAAAATGTTTAATTAAGGTTATATTTTGTAATAAATCACGTTATCTCATCATGAACAAAGCGTTTACGGGTAGATATCAGGATTATCTCCTTCTGCCAGGCCGCCTTAAAAAAAGCAATGAGCAACCTGACCATTACCGCTATCCGCTGATTCATTGTTGTGGGTATGCCTCATGTTAAATCAGTATTCGGACACAGCATATCAAGGACTGCTTTATGCGTAATAACACCCCTGTAACCGACCGCCAACTCCCTCTTTCTGAAAAAACCAGACTCATGTCGGTCACCACGCCAGAAAGCCACATTACCTACGCAAACAAAGATTTTATTGATGTCAGTGGTTATACCGCTGATGAGCTAATGGGGCAGCCCCATAATCTTATCCGACACCCAGATATGCCACCAGCAGCCTTCGCGGATATGTGGAAAACGCTGCGCGCAGGCAATATCTGGACAGGAATTGTGAAAAATCGGTGCAAAAATGGCGACCATTACTGGGTAAAATCCAGCACCACGCCGCTGAGAAAAGGCGGTGAAATTAGCGGTTATATGTCTGTACGGACCGCCGCCTCACCCGATGAAATTCGTCAGGCCGAGGGACTCTATGCCAGTGCAAATGAAGGTAAACTGAAATATCGCACCTTCCATCATGGTCTGCTTATTTATACGGGGCCATTACGCATCCTGAGTCTTTTTAAAACCATGCCGCTACGCTGGCGCATCCGCAGCTATTTTCTGCTCTTTAGCCTGATTCCGCTCATTACCGCCTATTCCCTGCTGGCGGGAACGGCATTGGCTTCCGTACTCTTCCCGCTGCTTATTGCCTGCTGTTTTGTCAGTGGCGAGCTTCTGGTGCACCATATTGCCCGCCCCATTGAGCAAATTTTGTCTCAGGCCATGCGTTCCGCCGCTGGGCAGGCGGACAATCTGACGCAGCTTAATCGCGTGGATGAAATTGGTATGTTAATGCGGGCGGTAAACCAGTCCGGTATGAATTTCCGCACCTTCGTAGACGATGTGAACACCAATCTGAGCGAGCTGAAAAACGCCTGTAATGAAATCGCGCAAGGCAACCATACCTTGGCACAGTGCTGCGAGGAAACGGAAGAAAGCCTGCAACAAACCGCCGCCTCCGTGGAACAGCTTACTGCAACAATAAAAAGCAATGCGGAAGCCTCGCTTCAGGCCTCACGCTATACGCAGGATGTGAATCAGGCGGTGAACTCTGGTGAGCAGGCTGTCAGCCAGGTCTCCGATACCATGGAGACGATCACCCGCTCCAGCGAACGGATTACAGATATCGTCAGCGTGATGGATAATCTTGCGTTCCAGACCAATATTCTGGCCGTGAACGCCGCCGTCGAAGCCGCCCATGCCGGAGAGCAGGGTAAGAGCTTTGCGGTAGTCGCCAGTGAAGTGCGCTCGCTGGCACAGCGTAGCGCCTCCTCGTCTAGCAATATTTCGACCATCATTGACGAAACGCTGAATAGCATTCGTACCGGTGAACAGCAGGTTTCACACACGCATAAATCCATGAGCAATATTCTGCTGCAGGTTCAGCACGTCACCAATTTGATGAATGAGATCAGCCTCGCAACGCAGGAACAATCTCAGGGGCTGGAGCAAATTAATGAAGCGGTAAACCGTATTGATGAGCTCACGCATCAGAATACCGCGCTGGCTAGTCAATCACATTCGGCCACCGATCACCTGCAACAGCAGATCTCGAGTATGGTACAAGCCGCCTCTGTCTTTAGCCTTTCCCGCTAGCTAATCTCATCTTCACGGGCGCTCACATCAGGGCGTCCGTCGCCCTGTTTCCTTATCATTTTTCTCTTTCTTCTTTCTCTTTCTTCAACCTGCGTTGGCCACAGTGCAAATTCACAGAGTCATAATATACTTAACAAATGAATGCTTCTGGCCATCGGTACGTGTTCTGGTAGCGAGTTGGGTTCAGGCACTAATGTTTTAAAGAAAAAATAACGGACAACACGATTAAGACTATATAAGTCTACTCGCTAAGTATTTCGTGAAGATTGCCGTTAATTAAATAGCGCCCATCAATTTCCGTTCGCTAATAGATCTAAAAACATCATATTTATGCTTGCTTATACTAAAAGGATCAATAAATGCGTAAGAATTTTCCTGTCAGTGATATTCAGTATTTATTAGATGAAAAAGCCAAGCTGATGTCGGTTACCACCATCGATAGCGATATCACTTATGCCAATGACGATTTTATTAATGCCAGTGGTTACGACTTTGAGGAAATTCTGCACCAACCTCACAATATCGTGCGCCACCCGGATATGCCGCCGCAGGCGTTTGCCGACATGTGGGAGACGCTGGAGGCCGGTAAAATCTGGACGGCCGTCGTCAAAAATCGCCGCAAGAATGGCGACTATTATTGGGTAAAAGCCAGTACAACGCCGTTGATGAAGGAAGGGAAAATAACAGGATATATGTCGGTACGAACGCGCGTTCCACCGGAAGATATTCGGCAGGCTGAAGCACTTTATCGCCAAATGAATGAAAATAAATTAAAAAACCACCGACTCTTTCAGGGATTGTTAATTTATAAAGGCCCGCTAAAATTTCTTAGCTTATTTAACGTTATTCCCGTACGTTGGCGGATAAGAAGTTATATATTCCTTTTCATGCTATTGGCATTGTTTTTCTTACTTACCACTCTTCCACAGACGACTCCGCTATTCATTTTTGCTTTGGTGCTGCTTGCTGGCGCAATCGTAACCAGTGAATTATTAGTTCAACATCTGGCAAAACCTCTGGAAAAAATCCTACGCCAGGCGATTAACTCCGCATCTGGGCAGGCAGATAACTCGTTTCAACTTAATCGCGTGGATGAAGTCGGCATGTTATTACGCGCCGTGAATCAATCCGGCATGAATTTCCGCACGTTTGTCGATGATGTCAACGGCAAGCTGACCGAACTCCGCCACGCCTGTGGTGAAATTGCTTCTGGGAATTACACGCTGAGCCAGCGCTGTGAAGATACCGCACAAAGCTTGCAATCTACCGCATCCTCAATGGAAGAACTGACGGCGACGATTCAAAGTAACGCGTCTGCTTCACAGTTAGCAACACGCTGTGCGAACGATGCCAATCAGGCAGTCGATGCGGGTGAAAAAGCGGTTAATCAGGTCACGGACACCATGGCGGTCATGACTCGTTCCAGCAACGAGATAACCGACATCATCAACGTACTGGATAATCTGGCGTTCCAGACCAATATTCTGGCACTTAATGCAGCCGTAGAAGCCGCTCACGCCGGAGAACAGGGTAAGAGTTTCGCCGTGGTTGCGGGGGAAGTCCGTATTCTGGCACAGCGTAGCGCCGTCGCCGCCAAAGACATCGCGGCGATTATCGACACCACGATCGCCAACATCCACACCAGTGATAAACTGGTCAGCAACACCAGTAAGTCGATGAACCATATATTGACTCAAGTGCAGCAAGTAACGCAGCTTGTGAATCAAATCAGCTTAGCGACACAAGAGCAATCGCAAGGGCTGGGGCAGATAAACTCGGCGGTGAACAACATTGATGAATTGACGCGTCAGAACACCATTTTGGCGACGCACTCCAGTTCTGCCATTAACAGCCTGGAACAGCAGATCTCCACGATGTCCGAAGCCGTGTCGGTTTTCAGTACGTCTCGCTAACATCGTTCTGACGCTATTACTCTCTCAATTTCAAACCGTTACTGTCAGTCAGGTAACGGTTTGTCACCGCCCGATTTTCTGATAGCTTAACCTAAGGATTTTTCGGAGAAACTATCAATGAAACTGGCAATTTACAGCACTAAGCAGTATGACCGTAAATATCTGGAGCAGGTCAATCAGCAGTTTGGCTATGAGCTGGAGTTTTTTGATTTCATGCTGACGTCACGCACCGCGAAAACCGCCGCAGGCTGTCAGGCCGTCTGCATCTTTGTGAACGATGACGGTGGGCGCGAAGTGTTAACCGAACTGGCTGCGTTGGGCATTAAAACGCTGGCGCTACGCTGTGCAGGCTTTAACAATGTCGACTTGGAGGCCGCTAAGGAGCTGGGTATCAGCGTGGTACGCGTTCCTGCGTATTCCCCCGAAGCCGTCGCCGAACACGCCGTCGGCCTGATGCTGACGCTTAACCGCCGCATTCACCGTGCCTATCAGCGTACCCGCGATGCGAACTTCTCTCTGGAAGGGCTAATTGGCTTCAATATGCACAACCGGACGGCGGGCATTATCGGCACCGGAAAGATCGGCATCGCCACCATGCGCATTCTGAAAGGCTTTGGCATGCGGTTGCTGGCCTTCGATCCCTACCCGAACCCGCAGGCACTGGAATTAGGGGCGGAATATGTCGATCTAAAAACGCTGTATGCCAATGCGGACGTTATCTCCCTGCACTGCCCACTGACGCAGGAGAATCATCACCTGCTGAATCAAGCGGCCTTTGCGCAAATGAAAAACGGCGTCATGATCGTCAATACCAGCCGTGGTGGCCTGATCGACTCGCAGGCCGCTATCGACGCGTTGAAGCAACAGAAAATTGGCGCACTGGGCATGGACGTTTATGAAAATGAGCGCGATCTCTTCTTCGCAGATAAATCCAACGATGTGATTCAGGACGATATCTTCCGCCGTTTATCCGCGTGCCACAACGTACTGTTTACTGGGCATCAGGCGTTCCTGACGGAAGAAGCGCTAATCAGCATTTCCCAAACTACGCTACAAAACCTCAAAGACATCAGCCAGAACGCGTCTTGTGTAAATCTGGTTACCTCTTAAGTTTTCCTGCGGCAGTGCTGACTGCCGCAACACTCACCCTGCCGGGCAACTTCCATTCATCAGCGATTGTTCGCTACAGCGCTTACCATTAGCTAACTGACAGGCTCCCACGCTCGCACCATCAAGCTGCCGGGAGATCGCCATCGTTCCACCAATCAACGTACAGTTAACGTCAACCGGCGAGCTGCTTTTCAGCAACACGACAGCGTTTTTATCATCATTTTGCGTGGCATCTTGCTGGGTAGCGGCAGTGTTATCACTATGATTGCTGCATCCCGCCAGCAGCAACGCAGCAGCAGTACATAGCCATGGCAATAATTTCATGTTTTAGCCTCGGGTCGGGGGAGTGAAGGTTCTGACACCACGTTTGGCATCAACACTTATCGAATAGATTTTTCAGACGAAGACTATATCTATCACACCTCGGGATGGCAACACAGAGCTCAATGTGAGTAACTGGGAAAAGATCAAGGAAATGGTAGGTTATATGGGAAGTGAAGCGACTATAGAGTAATCCTTATAGGAAGCATGATAGTCTGCCCCAAAATTGGACACCCATTTTTAGATCAACGTTTATAGTAAGGTCGATATACGCAGTTTTTTGCGCAATACACTATTTTGACATTCGCCAGATGTTTTGATAATGATCCCTTCTTTACGAAGAGATCATATTTTCCATTTAAAGGACTCAAGTTAAAAAGCTTAAATCAGTTCCAATTCTGCCAGTCTTCAAAAAATACCTCCTGGGCTTTCTCTTCATCGTATAGAAGCGGTTCCACACCTGTCCGAATAACACAATCGCTTTGGGGATACGCTGAACATGTTGATATGAATTTTATTTTTTGCTTATCGTCTAGAAATGAGCTGTCATCTTCAACTTGGCCAGTAATTAGTAGCGCAATACATGAAGAACATGCTCCTGCACGACATGAGTAAGGTAAATCAACACCAGCCTCCTCGAATGCATCTAAAATGCATTCGTCATCAGAAACTAAAAGTTCTACACCAGAGGTTAAATCTCTAATTTTATAGCTATAAGTTGCCATTATTATATCCTTTTATTTTAACAATTTAATTGTGTTTCATCGTGCACAAAAACACTTCGCACGATTGCACCCAAACCGTTTTTTATTTGAGTCATCGGCGCGATTCTCTTTATCAACAACCTCCTCTTTTTTATTAATACCTTCTAAATCATGTTCATTTTTTAAACGTTCATTGCTTTCTTTTTCCATTTTCCCCCTCTTTATTAAGTTTATTCATGATCATGGTGGGAATTTCCGCTCAGCCGATGACAGTAGTCACAGCACGAGAGATATATTACGTTTAATGTCTATTTAATTATTTTAAATTACTTTACTAACCAGTTTATTTTTGGTCAGTACTGAATACGACTCAGATTGTATTACCGGGCGAGTAAGCGGCAGCAGAAATGAACGACAGCCTTCGATGGCAGAGCCAAGGAAACAGCGTTCAGAACGTAACGTGGTTAGTCGATGGCTTGTTGCATAAACTTTTTGATATTTATATTTAAAAACATAATCACCACACTAATTATATTTTTAAATATCTTAATCACTAACAAAAAACATAAAACCTATTATTTTTTGATATGCTTTCACTTTATTAATATAAAGAGAATGGCGTTCTTTCTTGCCAAGTAAAATTAAATAACCTGGTCTCATTTTACTGCCCTGTAAATATATTAACAGGGAAACACAGTGATATATTACCAATCAAATTAAATGAGGTGAAATAATGTCAGATCAACTTACTGGTGGATGGACTGCTTTCCGTGATTTGAATGATGCTGATAAATCACTTTTTAAATCTACCGTACATTTACTGGGTGTAGCTTATACGCCGCTATTTGTTGCAACACAGGTGGTATCAGGCACGAACTACTCGTTCCTGACCAAAGGTACGGTAACGACACCAGAGGCACCTCTAAAAATTGTCAAAATTCATATTTATAAGCCGCTGAGCGGCGATGCGCACATTACTAAAATTGAAGAAGTCCTGCCGCAATAACGCAATAAATAACGCTACAGTCAGTGGATTTAACTCACAAGCTGTAGCGTGGTTATATATCTCCTACTTCCCTGCTTTGCCAGAGCCGCCTCCTGCCTTACCTGAATTTCCGCCCGAAGATGAAGGTGCATTACCTCTATTGCCACCCGATGGATTTCCAGTTGTGCTAGGCCAGTTCCCTCCCTGTTGAGGGTGACTTGACGATGCTCCTCTTGATGCACCTTTACTCATGATATCTTCCTCTCTTGTTTGAACACACCTCTATCAGGATAGTAATAAGCGACACCGTTGCCAAAAATGCCTTCATGTCACGATTACAGCCAAACAGAATGCAGGTTGTGCTTTTCTGTTATCCCTGTGAAAAAGTGAGTAAAAGTAGTGATTACCTTAACGTCCTAACAAAAAAAACTTACCCGCACAAAAAAGCCACCCGAAGGTGGCCGATACTGATTTTGTGGTATAAAAAAACCGGAGCAGCTTTTTAAGGCATACTCCGGTATCTTTCGCGAATTTAGCGCGTATTAATTAAGAACACAAGTAATTAACTTTAGGTTAGAAACCGTATTTTTTATCAGTTACAAACTTTGGAGCCACCCAATTAGTCCCTTTTACAACTGTGCCATTCTTATCTTCAAGGATGCCCTTGTGGAAAAGTTCATTGTATTTAGCGAAAAGCTCGCCACTGGATATAACGTCGAAATTACTATAAGTATAAAGTCTATCCAATTGTTTATAATCTGATGTTAATGCAAAAACGGTAAGCACATCTTCCAATGTTTCATTTTGGATAACTTCTTTCATATTAGCCATGTTTCCCTCCTAATGCGTCTTTGAGTTCCTGTTCGTAGGCTGCTTGCAAAGCAGCATCAGTGTACAACGGTTGCTCTTTCTCATTAATTTTGTAGTCTTCAAGCGTCGCTGTGTGTGTGTCGTTCCAAACAGCGCTTTCTTCTTGAATGCTACTAGGCACTTCACCGTCTTTGATGCCTAAATTTCTGTAGCGGTTTAACTCCCTTAATTCATGCGTATAGAATCGCTTGTCAGTATCCGTGGCCGTGATTTGACCATTCAGTATGTTTTCCAAACGTTCAATCATCACTTTGTTTTCAACCGACGCTTTGAAACGCCCTGTGTGTAATTTAACATTGTCCACACCTGCATGGTCAATCTTAACGTTTTTCCAATCCAGCTCCAAGATCGGACCGCCTGCCTTATCTGGATTATAATAACGTTTGCTATATTTTCCTTTTTCCGTCCCACCATACGGATTACTGTTAAACACGACATAAATGGGTTCCACGCCAGAACCAGACGCAGTTGGCAACCAGATTATATAGTCATCAATATCCACTGGATCAGCAACTGGTGTTACCGTAACTGTGATTTTATCAACAGGTTTAACATCAACACCAGTATTCAGTAATGCTTTATAGTCAGGTGCAGTAGTACCCGTATTACCGACATTTCCGGTCGGAGGAAACGCTGGGTTTTCCAGTACAAGGCGAGATGGAACACCATCAATTTCTGCACTAAAAATACCCGTATTTTTGTCATAACTGCCCGCGACACCTCTGACACTCGAAGGGATTCGCAGACTACCCGCTTTGAATGCCCGAAGAACCCTTTCTCCATTCTCATCAGAAAATGCCAGACGAATGGGAAGATCCAGACTTCCATTTTTCTTGGCCAAATCGTCCAAGTTAATAGGAGATTTATATCCCGGAATATCTTTTACTGGGATGGAAAATAAAACATCGACATCCTTCCCAACAATCTTACCGCTGCCAATCATCCCTTGTGGATTATATGAAAAAGAGGCTAATGCCCCCGAAGGAACACTTTGGGAAAGTGATGTAACAGCATAAAAATCTGACAGCAATTTACTAAGTTGAGTTTGCACTGTGCCAAATGTTGATACATTAACCCTGTTGCGTTTCCTATCTTGTTCATACTTAAGTTTCTGATCGGCAAATTTTTTATCCTGTTCAGCTTTTTTCCTACTTTCAATCGCAATGATCAGGGATTTTTCAGCGTTGCTAATGAGCTCTTTGCTTTTTAGCAATTCACTGCGGAGATAACCGTAATATTCCAGAGCCTGCTCTTTGTATACGTCACCTAAGACAAACATCGTTTCGCTGGGATCATTCAGCATATCTTGTGAAAGATTGTTCACAGAATATTTTGTAATGACATCATGCCAACTGATTTCGTCAGTAAGCAAAGCACCAGCTCCCTGCGCAAGGAGAGCATTGAGTTTTGCAACTGAATCGACCAGAACGGAGAAATTGAACTTTATCTGCGCATAATCCCCATATTCAGGGACATCATATATTTCGGGCCATTCGGCTTTAGCCG
The DNA here is from genome assembly GCF_014946775.2 of Pectobacterium quasiaquaticum. NCBI lineage: Bacteria > Pseudomonadati > Pseudomonadota > Gammaproteobacteria > Enterobacterales > Pectobacteriaceae > Pectobacterium > Pectobacterium quasiaquaticum. The sequence continues at coordinate 2,389,485 of NZ_CP065177.1, forward strand.
GGTATTTCACTGGATCAGCTAACGTCAACCCATTAGGTGAAGTTTTAAGATTATTAAGTGCTAACTCTGCGCGCTTAACTCCTCGCTCAGCCTCCGCTTCTGCATTTATCGCATCCTGAACTTTACGCTCTGCCGCAGCAACAGGATGTCGCAACAACCACTCCTGCTCACGGCGCTTGGCCTCTTCAACCTGCTTTTTCTCTTCCTCGGCGGTGACAATTTTTGAAAGAGACACATACACAGGTTCATGATCGCTGCCAAAATCAATAAATGCATGGTGCGTATCAGCTACTGGCGAGGAAAGGAAAGAAGATACCTGAATATCATCTTTTACTTTCGGCGGATTCTGTGCCAAAGCAGGTTTGGTATTATCGACCTTGATTTGGAATGCAGGCTCACCAGCAATAATTTTCGCTGAATACACACCTGGCATTGCCGTTTTCTCCGCTTTAACCACGGGAATATTCGCGACTGGCGCATTCGTCGCAGGCTGAGTAAGGGTAAGTTGGCGCTGGGAAAGCTCTGTATTAATAACACTCTGAGCCAATAAACTGGCAGGGGCTGTTGGCAATGATTTAATTTCACTGACGGGCAGACTACTGACTAACCCCGCAGGCATTGCAGTAACGTTATACCCTTTATTTAACACTCCCTGCTGGGCAGCTAACTGAGCCAGAGCCTGCTGGTGCGCTTGATTATATATAGAATCAAGACTGCTAGGTGCCGTGCTGGAAGGCCACATTGCACCGACAGTGACACCTAATAATCGCCCAGCGACGGGGAGTGCTCTGCTAATCACTGTACTGATTTTGGCAAGGCCAGTCTCAATTACTGCCGCATTTATAGTAAATCCGGGAGTTCCATAAATAGGATAAACTGGCATCGGTAGCGCGACTGCCAAATAAGGATTTACGATAGCCTGCTTTTCCGGGTTCTTACTCAAATTAACAGCAGAGCCGCCTTTATCATTGTTCCTGTCATTACCACCTTTACGGTCATCGTTTGAAACCCAACCGCCGCCGCCGCCATCTACGGTCATTGTGTCTCCATCGTTTGGAGCATATAAACGGTACTTAATCATTGAAGTCCTCCATCACAAAATGCCAATACTGTATTTTTATACAGCCTCGCAATTATAGAGACTTCGCAGATCTAACTAAAGCATTCGCCTAATTCCATAAACACAGTTAATAAACTGATTTTAAAAATCTATTTTATCAATTTTCCCCTGAATGCTTTGCATCATCTGCGCGTTCAACGTCTCAATCTCCCGCGTCGTGTTCTTCATATCCTTTCACAGTTTCCTTAGTTAGACCGGCACTGGAAGCGCTTCAATCTCAAATGAAAATCACGGGGAACCAGTGTGCGAATGATATTGTCTATCACCACAAAGAATATGGCCTTACTGAAATCCAGCGTTTACGCTTCGTTTTTCTACCTCAAGCGCGCAAAGGTGAGTAAAAGTAGCAACGCCCCTCACTCACCGAGTAATTCTGGAACACCACTGTAAAACGATCTGGTATTCGTCGCCGTAATCCGTACCATACACGCCATGATCGTGCAGACCGTGTTGACGTCTGCGCTGAACCGTTTTCCATCCGCAACGCCTTTTGCAACGAGCACAGATAAAATGCAAGAAAATCAACAAATTAACCAGAAACAGCAATACAATTTGAACAAATTGCAAAAGCGCCTGCGGCGTAACGTCGGCGAAGCTATCGCTGATTTTAATATGATTGAAGAAGGCGACCGCATTATGGTGTGCCTGTCCGGCGGGAAAGATAGCTTTACCATGCTGGAAATTCTGCGCAATCTGCAACAGAGCGCGCCGATTAACTTTTCTCTGGTGGCGGTGAATCTGGATCAGAAGCAACCGGGGTTCCCGGAGCACGTTCTGCCACAGTACCTTGATAGCATCGGCGTGGAGTATAAGATCGTCGAAGAAAATACCTACGGAATTGTGAAAGACAAGATTCCAGAAGGGAAAACCACCTGTTCACTGTGTTCACGCCTGCGCCGCGGCATTTTGTATCGTACCGCGACGGAGCTCGGCGCAACAAAAATCGCCCTTGGTCACCACCGCGACGATATCCTGCAAACGCTATTCCTGAACATGTTCTACGGCGGGAAACTGAAAGGCATGCCGCCGAAGCTGATGAGCGACGACGGTAAGCATATCGTCATCCGTCCTCTTGCTTACTGCCGTGAAAAAGATATCGAACGCTTTGCTGAAGCCCGTCAATATCCGATTATTCCGTGCAACCTGTGCGGGTCGCAGCCAAATCTGCAACGTCAGGTGATTAAAGACATGCTGCGCGACTGGGACAAACGCTATCCTGGCCGTATTGAGACCATGTTCAGCGCCATGCAGAACGTTGTGCCGTCTCATCTTGCCGATCATACGCTGTTCGATTTTAAAGGCATTCGTCACGGTAGCGACGTGGTGGATGGTGGCGATCTGGCTTTTGACCGTGAAGAACTGCCGTTGCAGCCCGTTGGCTGGCAGCCAGAAGACGATGACGATGTGCCATCCGTGACCCGTCTTGACGTGCTGGAAATAAAATAAGCGCAACACTCCCATGAGGGAATGGCATTACCCTAAAGAATAGAGACACGGTGGCAAGAAGCAGCGGTTGCTGTTTCACCACCGTGCTTATTGCAAAGGCATTTTACAACGTCGTTTGGGATGGACAGGCAGAAGTGGGATCGAAAGACAAAAAAAAGCCGACAAAACTGTCGGCATGGTGTGAATCAATTGTGCTATGCAGTAATTCAAAAAAGGAAGTAAGACAATATGGAGCGCAACGCCCATCGCTTGACGTTGCATTCACCTGCGGGAATGATAGTGCCGCACAACAGGGTAAAAAATGTTGATATTGCTCAATTTACGCGTGGTTTTTTAGCCGTTCGCGACAGATTGTGATTATCTGCGCCCCCACTCGCCGCAAGTCGTTATAGCCATTTACTGCGTTTTAACCACCATGCAACGCCGCCCACCAATATCACCAACATCAGACAGAACGTGAAAAAACCAAACGGCGCATCGCCGCCGGGAATTCCCCCTAAGTTGACGCCAAATAAGCCGGTTAAGAACGTCGTCGGCAGGAACACCATCGCCAAAAGCGACATCGTATAGGTACGGCGGTTCATCGCTTCGGTCATCAAGGCGGTGATTTCATCCGACAGTACCGTGGTGCGCGCAATACTAGCGTCCAGATCTTCCAGCCCGCGTCCTAATCGATCGGCAATTTCCTGCATTCTGCGGCGATCGTCATCCTGCATCCAAGGCAATCTCTCGCCGGAAATACGCGAGAAGACATCACGCTGTGGCGTCATATAGCGGCGTAACACAATAAGCTGTTTGCGGATCAGTGCCAGCCCACCGCGAGGTGGGATTTTTTGCTCCAGTAAATCCTCTTCCAGATCGATAATTTTCTCATGCAAATCATCAATAAACTCGCTGGTATGATCGGTTAACGATTCGGCAATGGAGACCAACCAGCTTCCGCTGTCCGTCGGGCCATTGCCTTCCTTCAGGTCGGTAAGAATTTCGTCGATAGCCAGAATCTTACGGCGTCGGGTAGAAATGATCAGCTTGTCGGTAATGAACACCCGAACGGCCACCAGTTGATCTGGCCTCGCATTGGCATTCAGGTTAATGCTGCGCAGCGTGATCAACGTACCTTCCCCCAAACGCGTAACTCTGGGGCGAGCGCTCTCCCCCGCCAGCGCATTGCGTACGCTATCCGGCACCCGCGTCGTTTTATTCAGCCAGCGCACGCTGGCGGGCAAGGTAGAATCCAGGTGTAGCCAGCAGGGTTTCTCGCTGTTAGCCACATCCTGCTCGCCAATCGGGGTCACGCCCCCTTTTCCATCCAACTGATACGCATGAACCGCACCGCTGTGTTGCAACTCTTTTCCTGCCAAGGATTCCACGTCTTGCCTCCAACGGTTTTGGCTATCAGCACTTTTACTATCCGCGTTGCTCTCTGTCTCTGCCAGCCGGCGCGACCATCACGATCGCGCTGGCTTTATCGCCACATTATCCGATGTATTAATACGGTACTTAATGCTTTTCGATGTAAAGCATGTGGCTGTACGCCACGTCTTCAGGGTTAGTCATCGGATAGCCCTTCACCCACGGTTTGATCAGGCGTCCGTTGGTGTATTGATAGATCGGCGCAATCGGTGCTTCATCCATCAAGATCTGTTCTGCCCGATTGTAGTCCGCATTCAGCGCCTCCAGGTTAGTCTGATTACCCGCTTCATCCAATAGGCGATCGTAATTCGCATTTTTAAAGCGCGCGATATTCCCGCTATGGTGTGATGTCATCAGAGAAAGGAACGTCGAGGGTTCGTTATAGTCACCGACCCAGGACGCGCGCACGACGTCAAAATTACCGCTATTACGGCTGTCGATGTAAGTTTGCCACTCTTGATTGGATAAGCGAACGTCTACCGCCAGCGTTTTCTTCCACATAGAAGCCACGGCAATCGCGATCTTCTGGTGGCTTTCCGACGTGTTGTACAGCAGTGATAGTTTCAGTGGATTATTGGGACCATAACCTGCGGCCGCCATCAGCGCTTTTGCCTGCGCATCCAGCTCATCTTGAGAATACTGCTGCAACAGGCTTTCCGTCGGTTTGAAGCCCGCGGTGACATCCGGCGTAAAGTGCCAAGCCGGTTTTTCCCCCGTGCCTAAGACTTTTTCCGCAATCACTTTACGATCGATGGCGTAAGATAGCGCTTTTCGTACTCGGGCATCATTGGTCGGCGCACGCTGCGTGTTAAACGCATAATAATAGGTGCCAAGCTGATCTGGCGTATAAACCTGGCCGGGCAAGTCTTTCAGCAGCTTCTGGTACAGGTTTTTAGGAAACGACTCGGTGATATCGATATCCCCAGACAGATAGCGTTTTGTCGCGTTCGATTCTTGATTGATGGGAACAAAGGTTACCTTCGTCAGGCGCGTATTGGCGTTATCCCAATAATATTGATTCTGCGTGAGCACCAGCTTCTCATTAACGACGCGCTGATCCAGCTTAAACGCGCCATTGCCAATCAGATTGCCTGGCTTCGTCCAGTCGTTCCCGAATTTTTCTATCGTGGCCTGATGCACAGGAAACAGGCTGAAATTTGCCGTCAGGCTGACAAAATAAGGTACAGGCTTGGTGAGTTGTACTTTCAGCGTGTGATCATTGACGGCCGTCACACCAAGCTGATCGACGGGCAGTTTGCCCGCGAGAATCTGCTCGGCATTCTGAATCCCCGCCAGTCGAGCAAACCAGGCGAACGGCGAACTGTTTTCAGGAGTGACCAGACGACGCCAACTGTAGACAAAATCCTTTGCCGTAACGGGTTCACCGTTAGACCAGCGGGCATTGTCACGCAGGGTAAAGATAAACGTGCGGTTATCGGTCGTCTGCCAACGCAGCGCTACGCCCGGGACGAGGTTCCCCTTCGCGTCCTGATTGACCAGCCCTTCAAACAGATCACGCGCCACCTGTGCTTCCGGTAGCCCTACCGCTTTTATCGGATCGAGAGAAGCGGGTTCATCTTTAATGTGGCGGACAATTTCCTGTTTCTCAGCTAAAACCGTTCCCGCCGGAACCTGCGCCGCGACGGCATTGCCCGTCATGGCAGCCATCAACGCGGAATAAAATGCAGAATATCCATAATGCATGATGATTTGACCTGAAAGCGTAATGAATTGATTGAAGAATATAATAGTCAGAAATCAGCGCTATCATCCAGCGATACCCCCGCAATTTGTCAGCCCGCATCGCCGTTTGCGTCTCTGGGCCGATTTTTTTATGATGAAACGCATAGGTAACCACAGGGCGATAACATGGAAAATCCGATCATTCCTCTTCAGGCACGCCAGCAACGAGGTAATTTACCTTCGCTGGGCGAACCGTATGGGAAATCGCTGCTGGGCGCGCCGCTGCTGTATTTCCCCGCCGAATTAGCTCCCTCAGAAAGCGGACTGATTATTGCCGGAACACACGGCGATGAAACCGCAGCAGTCGTGGCGCTTTCCTGCGCGCTGCGCACCCTCTTTTCAGGCCAGCGCCGCCATCACGTGATTCTTGCGGTGAACCCGGATGGCTGTCAGTTGGGCCTACGTGCCAACGCTAACGGTGTCGATCTCAATCGCAATTTTCCGGCCAGTAACTGGCAACCGGGGAAGACGGTCTACCGCTGGAATAGCACCGCAGATGAACGCGATGTCGAGCTATCCACGGGGGAAACGGCAGGTTCAGAGCCGGAAACAAAAGCCCTTTGCACACTGATTGAGAAACTTAATCCTCACTGGGTTGTCTCTTTTCATGAGCCACTCGCGTGTATTGAAGATCCACATCATTCCGAACTCGGTCGCTGGTTGGCGCAGCGGTGCGAACTGCCGTTAGTATCGAGTATCGGTTACGACACGCCAGGCTCTTTCGGAAGTTGGTGCGCCGATCGCTCGCTTCATTGCATTACCGCTGAGCTTCCGCCAATCTCGGCTGATGCCGCCAGCGAATGCTACCTGAAGGCGATGGTGGCGTTGCTAAGCCAGCAATTTTAATCGTAATTTTTATACCAATGTTGCTAATGTTGCCCTAAACTGAGCAGCGTGTTAATCACCTGTAATTAAGGACGCAAACATGTCACAGAACGTACATTTTCAAGGCAATCCTGTGCCAGTAGCAGGGTCATTCCCAGCCAAAGGAAGCAAAGCCCCGGCATTTACTCTGGTGGCTAAAGATCTGTCCGATACCCCGCTGAGCAACTATGCTGGCAAGCGCAAAATCCTGAACATTTTCCCAAGCATCGATACCGGTGTTTGTGCCACGTCCGTGCGCAAATTCAACCAACTGGGTTCTGAGCTGGATAACACCGTTGTTCTGTGTATCTCTTCCGATCTGCCGTTCGCGCAGTCCCGTTTTTGCGGCGCGGAAGGTCTGAACAACGTCGTTGTACTGTCTACCCTGCGTGGCGGTGAGTTCAAAGAAAACTATGGCGTTGCTATCGCCGATGGCGCGCTGAAAGGTCTGACTGCTCGTGCGGTTGTTGTACTGGATGAAAACGACAACGTGCTGCACAGCGAACTGGTGAACGAAATCACCACTGAACCAGACTACGACGCAGCACTGGCTGTTCTGAAATAAGCTACGCTGAAATTACGTGAAAAACGGCTGCGCAAGCAGCCGTTTTGTTATTTACTCCTCGTCATCCCCCGCCGATTTGCGTTGGCTGAGTCCATATTCCCGCAATTTGTTGGCTATCGCCGTGTGCGATACGCCTAACCGCTTCGCCAGTTTACGTGTGCTTGGATAAGATTGATAAAGGCGGGTCAGCACGGAACGCTCAAAACGTTTGTTGATGTCGTCCAGCGAGCCATCAAGCAGGGTTTCATCTTGCGGCGCATCAATCGAAAACGACGGGAGATCGATGTCTTGCATATGCAGTTCGTTGCCTTCCAACTGCGTCAGTGCGCGATAAATGGTATTTCGCAGTTGCCTAACGTTACCCGGCCAGCCGTACTGCGGCAGGAAATGCTCCACATCCGCGGCCAGTTTGGGGCGAGGAATCCCCTGTTCGTCGGCAAAGCGCGCCACAAAAAGCTCGGCCAGCGGCATAATATCCGCTGGGCGCTCACGCAGCGGCGGTAACGTCAGCGAGAGTACATTGAGGCGATAATAAAGATCCTCCCGGAACTCACCACGCTGCACCAGCTCCAACAGGTTTTTCTTAGTCGCGCAAATCACCCGCACATCGACATGGACTTCGTGATCTTCACCGACGCGGCGGAATGTCCCGTCATTCAGGAAACGCAGCAATTTAGTCTGCATCTGTGCCGACATTTCACCGACTTCATCCAGTAAAACCGAACCGCCGTTCGCCTGTTCGAAGAAGCCTTTTTTCCCTTCCTGCGCATTGAGATACGCGCCGGGCGCATGGCCGAACAGCTCGCTCTCCATCACATCATCGGGTAACGCCGCACAGTTCAGCGCCAGGAAAGGATTTTTGCCGCGCGGCCCGCGCAGGTGGCAGGCACGTGCCAGCATATCCTTACCCGTCCCTGTATCGCCCACAATTAGCAGCGGCGCATCCAGCATCGCTAATTTGCGTGCCTGCTCAACCACCTGACGCATTTTCGGGCTAACAGCCACGATATGATTGAACTCATTTTCATCATTCACGGCGAGGTTCTGCAACTGGCGGCCCATGCGAGCAGCCGATTTCAGCATCACCAATGCGCCTGCCGTTGCCACTTTACCCGCATCATCTTCCAGCCGGACGGGCGTCATTTCCAGCAGGAAATCCTGGCCGCGAATCACCACTCGCTCCGCCACAACGCCGCTGCTCTTCTCCAGCCAACTGGCGAAATTGAAACCGGGGATCATGCTGCCAATCGTCAAGTCGCTGATGGTCTCTGCCGATTGTTCAAACAGCGCCAGCGCCGCGGGGTTAAACAGCTCCAGCTTTCCTTTCATATCCAGCGAGAATACAGGTTCAGGCATCGATTCCAATAGCGCATTCAACGCCCGATGCTCGCGCTCAGACGGCATGAACGCCACGGTACGCACATCGCTGACACTTTCAATATGGCGGATTTCCGTCATCAGCAGACGGAAATCATCAAAATCAAGGGTGGCAAAATTGAGGTAGATACGACCAATAGACGCAATTTCAATGCCGCGTAAATCAATATTGCGTGACACAAGTAGATCTAACAGTTCACGGACCATACCAATGCGGTCTTCACAAATCACTTCCAGATGCATCAACGGCTACCTTCTTCAAGATACACGATAGGGCTATTGCTACTGATAATACCCTTTCGTTTGCACCGGATGAAGTAAGGTGGCAGCAAAAGTTGACACATCTGTACGTTTTTTCCACGTCAATGACGAAACGAGGTCCGGTTTGCCCTGCACTTGTCCATAACGATGGCGCATACTGTGCGCTATCGCCATGACACTAACGCCCTTTTTGCAGCGTTTCTTTCACCTGACCAATCAGTTCGCGGCGGAAATCACCGAGACGTGGCTTGTCATCCAGCCACGGCAGCGGGCGGCATAATTCCATCGCTTTGATGCCCAGACGTGCGGTCAGCAAACCTGCACCAATGCCCTGTGCAGCGCGAGTTGATAGCCGAGCGGCCAGATCCTGCGACATCCAGTCCATGCCAATTTCCCGCACCAGCTCCGAGGCACCGGCAAACGCAATATTGACCAGCACAAGCCGAAACAGGCGAATACGGCTGAAATAGCCGAGTTCGATGCCGTACAGCGCGGCAATACGGTTAATCAGGCGCAGGTTGCGCCAGGCGATAAAGGCCATATCCACCAGCGCCAGCGGGCTGACGGCGATCATCAAGGTCGACTCCGCCGCCGAGCGGCTGATTTCACGCTGCGCCTGCGTGTCCAGTACGGGCTGAACCAGACGCGCATAAAGCTCCAGCACTTCGCGGTCATTGTGGGTTTCATGGAGCGAAGCCTGCCAGCGCTGTATCGCCGGATGGCCGCTATCAAGCCCCGCCTGTCGTGCCAGCTTTTCACAGAATTCGCGTCCGCGCCCCACGCCGTGGCTATGTAACAGATCGCGAGCCACGTCGCGCTCTTCTGCCCGCTCCCGTAAACGGTAGAGGCGTCGCCACTCAACAGCCAGCGAGCCGACGCCCGCCGCCACAATCAGGCTGCCTGCGGTAATGCCGCCCAGCGCGATCCAGTCCTGCTGTACCCAGGCGTTATGCAGTGACTGCACGCCCTGTGCCAGCGCGCTAACACCAAACAGCCCGATTCCCGCCATCACCATACGCCGCCACAGGCTGCGCTTAGGACGCAGCGCCGCGCTGATCGCCTCTTCCGCCGCGCCTTCTTCCGGTACTTCTTCTTCGCGGCTGATCGGGGAAAACGGCGTGCCGCTCTGCTCATCAAATGCCAACCCGGCACGCAACTGCGGCTGTGGCTCTTGCGGTAAGACGTCATCGAACGTGACGTGGGGTTTTAGTGGCTCGTTCATCGCAATTTATCCTTTAACAGAAAGTCCATGACCGTATCCAACCGGATATGCGGCAACGGCGTGTCGACCGTCATTTCTCGCGGACGAAATTGATCGAAATGGAAGCCCTGAGTTTGCCAGAATGCCGCCCCCGGTAAACGCGCAGGCACTTCACCGGGATAGACGGTCAATGGCTGACCGTCGCTGAGCCTATGCCCCTTCAGCGCTGGGATTTTCTGTCCCTGATGATCGACCACCCCGCTCTGCGTTGACTGGATCGACGCAATGCCTTCGCAGCGCATGTCGATGCCTTCAAACGCCGCGTTCTGCCACGCTTCCTGCACCAGTTGCTGAAGCAGCGACACCAGATTGGCGTGCTGGTCGGCGGTAATGTGATCCGCTTTACTCGCCGCAAACATCAGTTTGTCGATACAAGGCGAAAACAAACGGCGGAACAGCGTGCGCTTCCCGTAATGAAAACTTTGCATCAGTTGGGTGAGTGCCAGCCGCATATCGTTAAACGCATGAATGCCGCTATTGAGCGGTTGCAGGCAATCGACTAGAACAATCTGCCGGTCGAAGCGTACGAAGTGATCCTTATAAAATCCTTTGACGACCGACTGGCAGTAATAGTCAAAACGCTTGCGCAGCATGCCGATGTTGGTTTTCTCATCCGCCTGCGCCAGCTTAGCTTCACCGATCTGATTCACCTGCGGCCAGGGGAAGAATTGCAGCACCGGCGCACCCGCCAGATCGCCCGGCAGCACAAACCGACCCGGTTGAATAAAGTGCAGCCCTTCCTGTTTGCAGCGGTGCAGATAGTCGGTGTAAGCCTGCGCCACCTCGGCAAGCAGGTTTTCATCGGCTGGGGCCAACGGATCGATTTTTTCGCACAGCGCCAGCCAAGGTTTTGCCCACTCGGTGCGCCCCCCTTGCAGCAAGCCGCTCATCTGCTGTGACCAACTCAAATAGGTTTGCTCCAGCAGCGGCAGATCCAACAACCACTCGCCGGGATAATCGACAATTTCCAGATAGAGCGTTGAGGTGTCTTTGAAATGACGCAGCAACGAATCCTTAGAGCGATAGCGCAGCGCCAGACGAATCTCACTCACGCCGCGCGTCGGCGTTGGCCAAGCCGGCGGCGAGCCATACAGCGCGGCCATGCCTTCATCATAAGCAAAACGCGGCACGCCCAGATCGCGCTGCGGCACGCGTTTCACACCCAGCAAACGCTCTTCGCGCACGGGGGAAAACATCGGCAAGTGTGCACCGCTGTGGGTATTCAATAATTGATTGACGAACGCGGTGATAAACGCGGTTTTGCCACTGCGACTCAACCCAGTGACGGCAATCCGCAAGTGACGATCCACACCGCGATTGACCAGAGAGTTAATTTCGTTCTGTAGTCGACTCATTGAATGATCCATCACTCCTGTAGTTGTAAACCATGTAGTTGTAAACCATGTAGTTGCAAAGCATGTAGTTGCAAAGCGTATGGTTGCAATGCATGTAGTTGAAAAAGCGTGTAATTGAAAAAACGTGTTGTTGCAAAAGTACGTTTAAGCTACCGCATTGGTTGCGGAGAAAAAAGCAGCGCGACATTATCCACTCTCGACGCAAGTCGTACGGTGGATAATGTCAGCGAAAGCGTATAACCGATGACAAATTACAGATGACGAAAGCGGTTCTGAACGCCAAACGTATCCGACGTGACATAGCGTTCAATGCTACGCAGGCGCTGTTCGCTGGCCTGCAAGGTCGCATCCGCTTCATTCAGCAGTTGGCTGGGCGTACGGGCCGTCTTTTCATCCTCAAATCCCATTCCCGATGGAGCCGGATCGAGCATAAAGGTCAGAATGATGTAGGCCACCATGGTGAAAAAGAACAGGCCGAAAAACATCGACAGCACCACGATTATCCGCAGGAGCTTCACCGGCACGTCAAAATAACGCGCTAAACCAGCACAAACCCCTTTCAGCATGCCTTCTTCCGGTATGCGATATAACGTTTTACCTGACCACGTATTTTTCATTACGATTTTCTCCAGTCCGGGTGTTCTGCATCCAGAATGTCTTCCAGCGCCCTGATACGCTCACGCATACGGTTGGACTCTTCCGTTAAACGTGTCAGACGTTGCATATCGTTTTGTCCCAGTTGAGCACTGTTTTTACGCTGACTGTAATGTAGCCAAAGCCATATCGGTGCCACAAACAACATGAAAATGGTCAGCGGAATGGCAAGAAACAACGCACTCATTGTGTCTCCTTAGTTATTATTCATACGCCGGTGGCTGCCGTTTTCTAACGACAGCCCATCCGATGGCGTTTACGCGTTTATTACTCTGCTGGCTTAACTTTAGCCTTAAGTGCTGCCAACTGCGCGCTGATTTCATCGTCCGCTTTCAGTTCGGCAAACTGCTGATCCAGCGATTTTTGTTTCCCCAATCCGTGGCTTTCAGCTTCCGCTTCCATCGTATCGATACGGCGTTCGAACTGATCGAAACGCGCCATTGCTTCGTCCAGCTTACCGCTGTCCAACTGGCGGCGCACATCACGCGACGATGCCGCAGCCTGGTGGCGTAGCGTCAGCGCCTGCTGGCGAGCGCGGGTTTCGCTCAATTTGTTTTCCAGCTCACCGATTTCACGCTTCATGCGCTCCAGCGTTTCATCCACGCTTTCGGCTTCATGCTGCAACACCGCGATCAGGTCGGTCAGCTTCTGCTTTTCAATCAGCGCCGCACGGGCCAGATCGTCTTTATCTTTACGCAGCGCCAGCTCGGCTTTTTCCTGCCACTGATCCTGCTGACCGTGCGCTTGTTCAATACGACGGGCAATCTGTTTCTTTTCTGCCAACGCCCGCGCCGAGGTTGAACGCACTTCAACCAGCGTATCTTCCATTTCCTGAATCATCAGCCGCACCAATTTCTGCGGATCTTCAGCTTTATCCAGCAATGAATTGATGTTGGCGTTCACGATGTCGGCAAAACGAGAAAAAATACCCATAATTACATCCTCTTCATGATTTCCAGCGTCTGATTACGCCTGATTTATCACCGTGACCAGCAGAGCCAGTCGCGATCTCCCTATAGGTATATCAATAAGCATGCCAACTTTTAATTCAATTTAACTAACTGAAAATTAAAGAATAGATAATTTTGACTATTTTTCCCTTTCCGCTAGATTAGTCAAATACGCTAACAGTTAGTAAAAATAACACGGTGAAACATCATGCTTCAGGAAAAAGAGAACCTGCTGGGCGAAGCCAACAGCTTTCTGGAGGTTCTGGAACAGGTGTCGCAGTTGGCACAGTTAAATAAGCCCGTGCTGGTGATTGGCGAACGCGGTACCGGTAAAGAGCTGATCGCCAGCCGCCTGCATTACCTTTCCCCGCGTTGGCAAGGGCCGTTCGTTTCCCTCAACTGTGCGGCGCTCAACGAGAATCTGCTCGACTCCGAGCTATTTGGCCATGAAGCCGGGGCTTTTACTGGGGCACAAAAACGCCATCTGGGACGCTTCGAGCGCGCCGACGGCGGAACGCTGTTTTTGGATGAACTGGCTACCGCGCCGATGCTGGTGCAGGAAAAATTACTGCGGGTGATCGAATACGGCATGCTGGAGCGCGTCGGCGGCAGAGATCAGCTACAGGTTGACGTACGTCTGGTGTGCGCGACCAATGACGATCTGCCTGCGCTTGCCGCCAGCGGTAAGTTCCGTGCGGATCTGCTTGACCGTCTGGCCTTTGACGTTGTGCAGCTTCCGCCACTGCGCGAACGCCAGCAGGACATTATGCTGCTGGCCGATCACTTTGCGATTCAGATGTGCCGTGAATTACATCTGCCGCTGTTTCCCGGTTTTACGCCTGCCGCGTGCGAAACGCTGCTGAATTACGACTGGCCGGGCAATATTCGTGAGCTGAAAAACGTGGTTGAACGTTCGGTGTACCGTCACGGCGATAGCGAACAGCCTCTTGATGCCATCATTCTGAATCCTTTCCGCCGAACGCCCGCCGTTCAGGAAACGTCGCCGCGTGCGACAACCAGCCAGCCGAATTTACCGCTGGAGATGAAACCGTGGCTATTGGAACAGGAGAAAAGCTTAATCGATCGGGCATTGAATCAGGCAAAATTTAACCAGCGCAAAGCCGCTGAGCTACTGGGATTAACCTATCACCAGCTACGTGGATTGCTAAAGAAACACGATATTGTGGTGAATGAGTAAGAGGCGGAAAAGAAAATGCGGGCGAATTAACGCCCGCAGAGGAAATGGATTAATAGGTTAACAGGCTCGATTACGGCTCCGTTCCCCATACCAGCGTGCCTTTATCGTGCACGGTGATCTTATCCCAGTTGGCATAGCTCGTGACGTTAGCGCCATATGAATAATCATTCGTTTCATTCACGTTGCTCCAGTCACCCGCATGGATACGCACCTGAACTTCACCGGTTTCCGCGCCCGGCTGAAGGGAGCCTGCTCCGCTGCTGAAGGTCACCAGAACGTAGCGATTGGCTTTGTCAGTGCTGGCGGCTGGCGTCCCTGTACTGGTCACGATGTTGTGAGGGCCGACGTTCGCCCAGTCAACAAAGAGGTTCGCGCCGGGTTTACCATCATCATGAAAGTAGTAACGCACTTGCAGATCGCTCAGTTTGATCGGCGTACTGCCGGTATTTTTGATGTTAACGGCCATACGAATCGCATCATCGGAAGGGTTGTTATCCACATTGCGATATTGCAGCACGACGTCACCCGTGGTTCCATTACCTGGGTTAGTCGGCTCCGTTGGCGTGGTCGGGGTAGTCGGCGTATCGCCATTACTCAGATCCGCACCTGCACGAATCTGCTCTCTGACAAATTTACCTGACGCCGACAGATTTTGCTCCGCCCAGCCGCCTGATTTGCTCGCTCCCGGTGCCAGCGCGGCGGATGCCTCTGACTTATCGGTAAGCGACCAGTTCACCCAGCTTACGCCACGGTTATTCAGGAAATCGATCCAGGTCTGCGATTCAGGTAGGAACGGTCCACCGTTGCCGGACGCATCGCTGGTGCCCCACTCGCTGACGAAAATCGCGGCACCGCGGCTTTGTGCATAATCAATGCGGTCGCGCAGGAACTGCCCGTGCGTGCCGGCATAGAAATGCAGCGCGTACATCGTATTCGGATCGGGCAGTTTATTATCCGCCGCGTCGTGAATATCCTGACTCCAGGTGCCCGTGCCGACGATAATCAGGTTATCGGGATCTTTACTACGGATGGTGTCAGTCACTTCCAGCGCATAAGGCCGAATCTGCCCGTTCCATGTCACGCCGCCGTTTGGCTCATTGGCGATTTCATAAATCACGTTCGGCGAGCTGCCATACAGCCCCGCCATTTCGGCAAAGAAGGTTTTTGCCTGTGCTTTATAAATATTAGGATCGTTATCCGACAAGATATGCCAGTCGATGATGATGTAAACGCCGAGGCTTTGCGCCGCCGCAACGGCCTCTTTTACCTTATTGGCGAGGGAAGGATTCGAAATATAACCATCCGCCGCCGTGTACATGGCGACGCGGAATACATTAATCCCCCAGTCATCACGCAGCCACTTCATCGAGTCTTTGTTGACATAATCGCCAAACCACTGCAAACCGTGCGAACTGACCCCTCTCAGTTGCACCCTTTTCCCCTGTTCATCCACCAGTCGTCCGTTTTCGATGGACAGCTGACCGTGCGTTTCTACCGGCGTAGCGGATAATGCTGAAAAGCTGAGCGACATCCCCAGTGCCGCTGTTACCACACCTAACGCCAATTTCCTGACGATTTGATTCCTTCTCATCCACATATTCCTTATCTCCATTGTGAACCCATGATCTTGGGTATAGGCATGATAAGGGAGATTTTTGTTCCCGCAAACAATTTAGGACATATCCCAACCATATTGATTTTATTAATTATTTACAGATAAATAGAAAGCAAGGTAAGTACCTAGAGAGGTCGCTTTTTAGGCAAAAAAAAAGCCAGCACGTCGGCTGGCTAAAATAATACTGGAAGCAATGTGAGCAATGTCGTGCTCTCCTTCAGTGCCTGCGAGAAGCGACTGCCGAAGTGCGAAAATGATGATAATAGTTATCAGTATCATCTGTAAAGCATTTTGTTGAGAATTTTTCTCATTACCATACTGACGATGGGGTTCCTAACCGCTCCATCGCGTTCATCCGCAGACGCAATCGGTTGGAAAGTCGCCAGACGCGCATAACAAGAGTGGGGAGGATGCCAAGAGTGCGATACACTCTGTGTATAACCATCTTGACTGAAAAATCCCGTATGTTCGGAAAAACCTGTTTCGCACTGGCACTCACCTGGCTGTCGTTGCCTGCACTGGCAGCCTCACCGTCCGTGCTAACGCCGCCTGCTCCGCTGGAAAATATTCGCCAGAGCGGTTTTGTCTATTGCGTCAATGATGTCCTGAACACGTTTAACCCGCAGATGGCGCGCAGCGGTATCACGATTGATACGCTGGCGGCCCAGCTCTACGATCGCCTGTTGGATGTCGATCCTTATACCTATCGTCTGATGCCAGAACTGGCTCAGCGCTGGGAAGTCTTGGACAACGGTTCGACATACCGTTTCTACCTGCGCCGCGATGTGCCATTTCAGCACACCGCTAGGTTCAGCCCAACCCGTAATATGAACGCCGACGACGTGATATTCAGCTTCCAACGCATGCTTGACGAAAAGCACCCGTATCATGATGTGAACGGCGGTGAATATCCCTATTTCGACAGTCTACAATTCGCCGATTCGGTACAACACATCCGCAAGTTGGGCGAATACAGCATTGAAATCCGGCTCAACAGCCCAGACGCCTCTTTCCTCTGGCATCTGGCCACGCACTACGCGCCGATTCTGTCCGCAGAATACGCGCAGCGTCTGGCAAAAGAGGACAAAAAGGAGCTGCTGGATCGCGAACCGGTCGGCACCGGCCCTTATCTGCTCGATGAATACCGCAACGGGCAATATATTCGCCTGACGCGCAACGGCGATTATTGGCGCGGCCTGCCACGCATGCGGCAGGTGGTTGTCGATCTTGGCTCCGGTGGTACGGGCCGCTTATCCAAGCTGCTAACCGGTGAATGTGATGTCCTCGCCTATCCGGCGGCCAGCCAGTTAACGATCTTGCGTAACGACCCGCGTCTGCGTCTCTCACTGCGTCCCGGTATGAATGTCGCTTATCTGGCCTTCAACGTGCGAAAACCGCCGTTGGACGACCGCCGCGTGCGGGAAGCCATCGCACTGGCGATCAATAACGACAGGTTAATGCAGTCGATCTATTACGGCACCGCGGAAACGGCAGCGTCGATTCTGCCCCGAGCATCGTGGGCGTACGACAATGAATCACAGGTAACCGAATATAACCCGCAGAAAGCGCAACAAATCTTGCAGGAACTGGGGTTGACTAACCTAAATCTGCGCCTGTGGGTGCCAAGCGCTTCACAGTCCTACAACCCCAGTCCGCTGAAAACGGCTGAACTGATACAGGCCGATCTGGCACAAATTGGCGTCACCGTGACCATCGTGCCAGTGGAAGGCCGTTTTCAGGAAGCGCGGCTGATGGAGCTCAGCCACGATTTAACGTTGGCAGGCTGGGCAACGGACAGTAACGACCCAGACAGTTTTTTCCGACCGTTGCTAAGCTGTGCAGCCATTCGCTCCCAGAGCAACTACGCGCACTGGTGCGATCCCACGTTTGATGAAGTGCTGCAAAACGCGCTCTCGTCACAGCAGCTTTCTAAGCGGATTGACTATTATCAGCAGGCACAGCGTATTCTGGCAGAACAGTTACCCGTTCTGCCGCTGGCGTCGTCATTACGACTGCTGGCCTACCGCTATGACATGAAAGGGCTGGTATTAAGCCCCTTCGGCAATGCCTCGTTCGCGGGCGTCTTCCGCGAGGATCAACAAGCGCAGCAGAAACCCTCTGCACCGGAAACCGTGGAGGAAACACAGCCGTGATTATCTTTACCTTACGACGTCTGGTGTTACTGATAGTGACATTGTCACTACTGTCGCTAGTTGGCTTTAGCCTCAGCTACTACACACCTAATGCCCCGCTCAACGGTGCGGCGCTGTTTGATGCCTACCACTTTTACCTCACCAGTCTGCTTCAGGGTGATTTCGGTCGCTCCAGCATTAACGGACAGGCCATCAGTGAATTGCTGAAAGAGGTATTCCCCGCCACGATTGAACTTTGTCTTTTGGCATTTGCGCTCTCACTGCTGGTCGGTATTCCACTGGGCATTACCGCCGGCATGATGCGGAAT
Source organism: Pectobacterium quasiaquaticum (assembly GCF_014946775.2). Lineage (NCBI taxonomy): Bacteria > Pseudomonadati > Pseudomonadota > Gammaproteobacteria > Enterobacterales > Pectobacteriaceae > Pectobacterium > Pectobacterium quasiaquaticum. Next base: position 2,407,768 of record NZ_CP065177.1, read on the forward strand.
CGCGGCGCGGACATTGTGATCAGCACGCTGGCGCTCATCGGCTTCTCTCTGCCGGTATTCTGGCTAGCGCTGCTGCTGACGCTCTTCTTCTCGCTGCATCTCGGCTGGCTGCCGGTTTCAGGCCGCTTCGACCTGCTCTATCAGGTGAAAACAGTCACCGGCTTTGCGCTGATTGACGCCTGGCTGTCAGATTCACCCCATCGCGGTGACATGATCGTCAGCGCCATCCGCCACCTGATTTTGCCGATTACCGTGCTGGCCGTCGGGCCGACCACCGAAGTGATTCGCCTGATGCGAGTCAGCACTACGGAAATTATCAGCAAAAACTACATTAAAGCGGCGGCAACCCGCGGGCTATCGCGCTTTACGATCATTCGTCGCCACCTGATTCATAACGCACTGCCGCCGATTATTCCCAAACTGGGATTACAATTTTCCACCATGCTGACGCTGACGATGATTACCGAAGTGGTCTTTAACTGGCCGGGCATCGGTCGCTGGCTGGTAAATGCCATTCGCCAACAGGATTACGCCGCGATTTCTGCGGGCGTAATGGTGGTGGGCGCAATGGTCATTACGGTCAATATTCTGTCCGATATTTGGGGTGCTATGGCAAATCCGTTGAAACACAAGGAATGGTATGCCCTACGATAACGTGTATAGCGAAAAGCGGTTGCCTAGCCGACTAGGCGATACTTGGCGGGTATTCCATCAGGATATGCTGGCGATGATCGGGCTGTACGGTTTTCTGATCCTGATCGGCCTGTGTTTGTTCGGCAAATTTCTCGCACCTTATGAAGTTGACCAACAATTCCTAGGCTATCAACTGTTGCCCCCTTCCTGGTCACACTATGGTGAAGTCTCGTTCTTCCTCGGCACCGACGATTTAGGGCGTGACCAGTTAAGCCGCTTATTGAACGGTGCCGCTCCCACCGTCGGTGCGTCGCTCATCGTCACCTACGCGGCGGCACTGTGCGGCATCGTGTTGGGCGTCTTTGCTGGCGTCACGCGCGGACTGCGCTCTGCGATGATCAACCACATTCTGGATACGCTGCTGTCGATTCCGTCGCTGTTGCTGGCGATTGTGGTGATTGCCTTTATCGGCCCTAAACTCGAACACGCGATGCTCGCCGTCTGGCTAGCACTGTTGCCGCGCATGGTGCGAACCATCTACAACGCCGTACACGATGAAATGGACAAAGAGTACGTGATCGCCGCCCGCCTTGACGGAGCTTCCACGTTTTACCTTGTCTGGTATGTCGTGTTGCCAAACATCGCCGCGCTGCTGGTCTCCGAATTTACCCGCGCGTTGTCGATCGCCATTCTGGATATCGCCGCGCTGGGCTTTCTCGATTTGGGCGCGCAGCTGCCGACAACCGAATGGGGTGCCCTGCTTGGCAACTCGCTGGAGCTGGTGTATGCCGCACCGTGGACCGTCATGCTGCCCGGCGCTACCATCGCACTGAGTGTGTTAATCGTCAATCTGCTGGGCGACGGCATTCGCCGTGCGCTGGTAGCGGAAACGGAATAAGAGGCGACGACTCCCTATGCCATTACTTGATATCCGTAACCTGACGATTGAATTTCTGACCGCCGACGGCGCCGTAAAAGCCGTTGACCGCGTCAGTATGACGCTGAGCGAGGGGGAAATTCGCGGGCTAGTGGGCGAATCAGGCTCGGGTAAAAGCCTGATCGCCAAAGCCATCTGCGGGCTCACCAAAGAGAATTGGCGCGTAACCGCCGATCGCTTCCGTTTCGATGACATCGACCTGCTGCAACTGTCGTCGCGCGAGCGGCGTAAACTGGTCGGCCATAACGTCTCCATGATTTTCCAGGAGCCGCAATCCTGTCTCGATCCGTCCGAGAGTATCGGTCGGCAGCTAGTGCAGGCCATTCCTGGCTGGACATATAAAGGCCGCTGGTGGCAGCGATTTCACTGGCGCAAGCGCCGCGCGATCGAACTGCTGCACCGCGTCGGGATTAAAGATCACAAAGATATTATGGGTAGCTATCCTTATGAGCTGAGCGACGGCGAGTGTCAGAAGGTGATGATTGCCATTGCGCTGGCGAACCAGCCGCGCCTGCTGATTGCCGACGAGCCAACCAATGCGATGGAATCCACTACGCAGGCGCAGATTTTCCGCCTGCTGTCGCGCCTGAACCAGAACAATAACACCACGATTCTGCTCATCAGCCATGACCTGCAAACCATGAGCAAATGGGCTGATCGGATCAACGTACTCTATTGCGGTCAAACGGTGGAAAGCGCCACCAGTGAAGATTTGATCACCGCGCCGCATCATCCTTATACGCAGGCACTAATTCGCGCCATGCCCGATTTCGGCCGCTCGCTGCCGCACAAAAGCCGGTTAAACACCCTGAACGGGGCGATTCCCTCGCTGGAACATCTGCCGATTGGCTGCCGACTTGGCCCACGCTGCCCTTATTCACAAAAGCAGTGTATGCAAACGCCGCCGCTGCTCTCCGTTAAGAACCACTTATATGCCTGCCACTTTCCGCTCAACATGGAGGAACCGTGATGGTTGAGATGCTGCTTGAAGCCCGCAACCTGACCAAGACGTTCCGTTACCGGACTGGGCTGTTCCGTCGTCAGCACGTTGAGGCGGTAAAATCCGTCAGCTTTACGCTGCGTGAACGGCAAACGCTCGCCATCATCGGCGAGAACGGTTCAGGGAAATCGACGCTGGCTAAAATGCTGTCGGGCATGATCGCGCCGACGTCCGGCGAGTTGGTTATCGATGATCATCCACTGCACTATGGCGATTACCGCTACCGCAGCCAGCGCATCCGCATGATCTTTCAGGATGCGAGCAATGCCCTCAACCCGCGCCAGCGCATCGGGCAACTGCTGGATGTCCCGCTGCGACTGAATACCGATCTCAGTGCCGAAGCACGTGAAAGAGCGATTAATCAGGCGCTGCATCAGGTTGGGCTACGTCCCGATCACGCCTATTACTATCCGCATGCGCTCGCGCCGGGGCAAAAACAGCGCGTCGGCCTGGCGCGTGCGCTGATCCTGCAACCGAAAGTGATTGTCGCCGATGAGGCGCTGGCATCACTGGATATGTCTATGCGGTCACAGATTATCAATCTGATGCTGGAGTTACAGGAAAAGCACGGTATCTCTTATATTTACGTGACGCAGCATCTGGGCATGATGAAACACATCAGCGACCAGATTCTGGTGATGCAGGCTGGCGAAGTGGTCGAACGCGGCAGTACCGCCGATGTGTTGTCTGCCCCGCTACATGACCTGACGAAACGGTTGATTGCCAGCCACTTCGGCGAAGCGCTCAGCGCCGACGCCTGGCGACGCGACGGCGCACAACGTTAATCTCCGCGCACCACGGCAGCATCCCCGCAACGGCCACTGGGCTGTGGAAAAAGGGGGATACTGCTCGGAGTACCCCTACCGTCCCCAACATGGTAGAATCGCGCGGTTTATTCATCTGGGTCGTCACTTGCCGCGTACGTTTACGGGCACAGAAGTGGCGATCGCAGCAACAATGATCACAAGGATTACTGCTATGGGTTTTCTTACCGGTAAGCGCATTCTGGTAACAGGTGTTGCCAGCAACCGTTCTATTGCCTACGGTATTGCACAAGCAATGCAGCGCGAAGGTGCCGAACTGGCCTTCACGTATCAGAACGACAAATTGAAAGCACGCGTTGAAGGCTTTGCCAGCGAACTGGGTTCCAGCATCGTTCTGCCGTGTGATGTCGCTGAAGATGCCAGCATCGAAGCACTGTTTACCGAACTGGCTAACGTATGGCCGAACTTTGATGGCTTCGTGCACTCCATTGCTTACGCACCGGGCGACCAACTGGACGGTGACTACGTTGATGCCGTTACCCGTGAAGGTTTCAGCATTTCTCACGATATCAGCTCTTACAGCTTCGTCGCGATGGCGAAAGCCTGCCGTAAGATGCTGAACCCGAACTCTGCGCTGGTTACCCTGTCCTACCTGGGTGCTGAGCGTGCCATCCCTAACTACAACGTAATGGGTCTGGCAAAAGCGTCTCTGGAAGCGAACGTTCGTTACATGGCGAATGCAATGGGTGCTCAGGGCGTGCGCGTTAACGCCATTTCTGCGGGCCCGATTCGTACACTGGCTGCCTCCGGCATCAAAGACTTCAAGAAAATGCTGTCGCATTGCGAAGCCGTTACGCCAATCCGCCGTGTCGTTACCATTGAAGATGTGGGCAACTCTGCTGCGTTCCTGTGTTCCGATCTGGCTGCCGGTATCTCCGGTGAAGTCCTGCACGTTGACGGCGGCTTCAGCATCGCCGCAATGAACGAGCTGGAATTGAAGTAAGTTCTCACCGCTAACGATGTTTCAACAATGCGCTCTTGAAAAGGAGCGCATTGTTATTTCTCCTTCCCCAAAAGAAGATCTTCAGTACGATCATCCTTCATAGATAAAAGATAACAATTGAATTAATGCATATAAAATCATATGCATGAAAAGTGTATTATTGCAGAATAAAAACCCATGTGAAAAACACCCCCTAACATTAATAACTGTATATTTAAAAATATTGACTTTTTATCATTTATCCATAAAAAACACACATACATAATACTTATTAAATAACAAGGGGATAGTGAACTAATTACAGATTTATTAAAAAACAAACCCTGTTAAATCAAAAGGATGAAAAATAATCAAGCATAACGCAAAAAACAAATCTTCACCTATTATTTACCTGCGCACCATTCGTGTCGTATTTTATTTTTCTACAAAAAATTCGCACACTAATTATTTAATTTTTAGTTAAATAATATATTTACCTATTATTTTAAAACGAGGTCATTATGAGTAACGCTGATGTATCTAGTTTCAAATCCAGTAATAGTATTATCAACATCATTGTTGTTATTGATACGGATAGCATTATTGATGATTTTACAGGTAAAAATCCCAGCAAAAATGAAAAAAGCCCGACCCCTATTGGCCATCAATATTCGTATATGGTTGTCGCTTCTGAATCGGCCATTAGTGGTTCAGGCACAGCCGATCTTAATATCAGTGCCAATGTTGGTGATGTGATTCGCTGGACCGGAACATCAGAATCGGGAAACTTTGACTCCAGTGTATTGATTTATGGTTTGCCAAAATTTGGTGGGCAAGATGTATTTACTAACCCAACCTTTAAAATGTACACAAAGACCTCAATGCTGCCCGCGCAGAACGGTCCTTTTCCAGTAACGTATACCGATCAATCCTACTGGTTCATTCAGGCGGATATCAACCAGAAAGGCAAAGAAAATTACCAAGTGCAATTCGGGTTGTACTATCGTCCAAAAGGGGGCGCGCAGGAGCTTTTTGGTTATTTCCAATGGGACCCGACAATCACTGTCAACAATTAAAAATATATATCGACTCATTGCCTTACTAAAAATGGATGGCCGATTCTTCTTGGCCACCCATTTGTCTATTTTAGAATAACGATAACTACAGCACCGTCACAGAATAATCCTTATCCAATAGTTCAAACGTATAATCCCGCTGCGAAGAGAAAATAATCTCTCGTGCTTTTGTCACAAAGATGGCTTCGATATCCGGCCGATTTTGTAGAAAGTGAATGCCAGCACTCACGCCCATGCCATAAAGCAACGTGGTGTAAATATCGCCGTCGAGAGAGTCGTTCGAGATAACCGTGACGCTGTGCAGTTCATTATCCAGCGGATAACCCGTCCGGGGATCGATAATATGATGATAGATACGATCGTCCACGGTAAAAAAACGTTCATAGACGCCGGATGTCACCACGGATTTGTTCTTCACCTTAATGATGCCAAGTAGGCTATCGCGATCCGCGAAAGGCTTCTGTAACCCGATGCTCCATAGCCCTTGTTCATCCGTCAGTGCGCTGCCGATAGCCAGTACGTTTCCCCCCAGATTGATCAGCGCATCCTGAATCGCATGCTGGTGAAGAACGTCACGGACGATATCGGCAATATAACCTTTCGCAATCGCCCCCAGGTCGATCTCCATTCCGGCGCTTTCTAACAACACGGCGCAGTCCTGCTCTCTGAGAATAATGCGTTCGGGATGCGTTAATGCCAGCGCCCGTTGTATTGACTCGTGGTCAGGCACCGTGCTGCCGCTAAAACCGATTTTCCATAGTTTCACGACAGGACCAATCGCCACGTTAAAGCCGCTGTTTTCAATCAGACTCACCGCTTTGGCCCGTTTAATCAGCTCAAAGACCACCGGGCTGACCGAAACGTACTCTTTCCCCGCCGCATGGTTGATGCTCATCACTTCCGACTGCGCTCGATTAACGGTTAGCCGATCTTCGAGCTGTTTGATGCGTTGGAAAACCTGCCTGACCGCGATTTTATCATGGGCAAACAGTTTGAGCAGAATGGGGCTGCCCATCAGGTGAACGGAATAGACGTAGGCGTTATCGACAGAAGGCATACGGTGACTCCCATGATCGAATGGCGGTACAGAGAGGAGAGGAAACGGTCGGAAAATCGCGAGCGCCCTTTGAGACGCCCGCCATCAGCCTTACTCTTTTATCACGTTCTTTTCTATCACTTACTCTGCGACCAGTGTCGGCTGCTTTTCAGCCGTTTTCGTCGCCGCTTTCGCGAACCTTGCTTTACGTGCCTTCGTTGGAAAAACGTCCGAGCGACGCAGTGCACGCGCATAGGCCGCTGCCTGCATCCCTGCCTGAATGCCGAAGATAATGATATCCGCCACGGCGTTGCCGCCAATGCGGTTCGCCCCGTGAATACCGCCAACCACTTCCCCCGCGGCATAAGCGCCGGAGATCGTCTCTTTATAGCGGTTCAGCACTTCCGCTTTCTCGTTGATGGTGACGCCGCCCATCGTGTGGTGTACGCCCGGTGCTACCTTAATCGCGTAGTAAGGTGCCTGATTCAGCGGATCGCGCATCCCCGTGGTACGGCCAAAGTCTTCATCGTGTTTGTCGGCGATAAAGGCATTGTAACGTTCGAGCGAGGCGTGCAGCGCCGCCTGTGGCATGTCGAGCGTGTCGGCCAGTTCAGCGATGCTGTCCGCGCTGACGGTCAACCCTTGTGCAACATATTCTTCGACTGCCCGATTGCGGTTTCTGACCTGCTCGTCGAACAGGATGTACGCATACTCTTCCGGCAGGTTGACGATGGCGGACGAGACGTTATCCCGCGTCTCCATTTCGTTAAAGAAACGTTCTCCACGCTGCGACACCAGAATGGCTCCGCCGCCGCGAATAGATTCGGAGATCAGATAAGAGGTGGTTTGCTCAACCGTTGGATGGGTTTGAATTTCCCCCATGTCCACCGTATCCGCGCCGATCTGTTCCAGCAGACGAATGCCGCCACCCGTAGCGCCTTTATGGTTGGTGGTGACGAAGCCTTTCAGGTCTGGGCGGTATGACTCCACCATCGCCTGATTGGCACTAAAACCGCCTGTGGCAACAATCACCGCTTTTGTCGCAATCAGGCTTTCTTCGTGCTCATCATTGACGACTCTGACGGCGGTCACTTTGCCCTTCTCTTGCACAATCTCCGTCACCGACGTTTCCAGCAGCACCTCAATATTGTATTTATTGAGGTTCTTAATCAGGCCGCTGACCAGATAGCCGCCCACCGCAGCCCCATTGGCAGGGCGATGCGTTCTGTCAACGCTCATGCCGCCCGTTGTGGTGATATCGCTAAGCTCAATATCGTGCTGCGCCAGCCAGTTAATCGCGTCAGGCGCGTGCTCGACGAAATATTGCACCAGCGCCGGGTTATTCTTCTGTTTGCCACTTTTCAGCGTTTCGTCATAAAACAGCGCCTGGCTATCTTCGATACCTCTATTTTGTTGGAAGACGGTGCCCGCCGCATTCATACCGGCAGAGGCTTTGATGGTGTTGCCGCCGATGACTGGCATCTTTTCAATGACGATAACGCGCGCACCCTCTTCGCTGGCCTGAATCGCCGCCGCCAGCCCCGCGCCGCCGCTGCCAATCACCACCACATCCGCCTCGCGGCGCGCATCGGGGTTACCGCCATCGGCAATAATGGCATCTTTGTTGGATTTCACCATCGCCTTGGTAACGGCTTTTTTAATCGCTTCACTCTGCGCCGTTGCGCCTGTTACGGCATCAACGTGGGGGCTATTGGTATCCAGAATGCGTTCGCGGATAATTTCAAAACTGATTTTCAGTGAATCATCAATTTCGCTATTCTCCAGCGCAATATCGGCGACTCGATTCTGCTCAAAATGAACATGAATTCGCAGCTCGCCACATTCATCCTGAACGTTTTCCTGATAAACCCCGGATTTAAATTTTTTGCCGGTTAAATTCATGTCCCGAATCATGGCTTCAACTAATGAAAAACGCCACAGCGGTTCAGGGATCGTTAATGCTTCACGTTTATCGCTGGCAATATAAAGTTCGAGTTTTTCCTGTTCGGCAATACGATCTGTCCAGTCTGGATAAGCAATACAGGCTCTGCCGACGGCAATCAGGTCATAACCATTTTCCAGCGCCGCATCGACGTCTGCCTGATTGACAATATCTCCTACGCCAATAACCGGAATCGCTGCTAATGTCGCGGAACGGCGGGCAACATATTTCTTAATCAGCGGCGTCGGGTCATTTGTTTCGACAATAGACGCGCGCAGAATATTGCCCATAGAGAAATGAACGTAATCCAGCCCGCGTGCCGCTAATTTTTCCAACAGATAGAGCGAATCATCAAAATGAATGCCGGGTTCTTCGATCTCTTCCGGCGAGAAACGATAGCCGATAATAAAGGAAGGATCGGCGTATTTATCCGCGACCTCATGAACGATATCCAACACCGCCAGCGGGAAAGCCGTGCGTTTGTCACGGCTGCCGCCCCATTTATCTGAGCGTTGATTAGAGTGCGGAGAATAGAACTGTTGGATCAGGTAGGTATTCGCGCCGTGAATTTCCACACCATCGAAACCCGCCTGAATGGCACGATGAACGGCAGCGCCAAACTTGCCGATCATGGCGTCGACCTCGTCGCCCGACAGCGCCACCGGAACGATGGCACCCGCGCGCGGCGCAGCAATGGCACTCGGAGCAACGGGCGTCGCACCACCGATAAAACGCGGTTCGACCATCCGGCCGCCGTGATAAATTTGCAGGATCGCCGTCGACCCTTTTTCTTTAATCGCCGTCGCAATTTTGGCCAATCCGGCAATTTTGTCGTCGTTGTCGATTCCTATCGCACCGGGAAAAGCCAACCCTTTGTCATCAATAAAACAGCACTCCACAATCACGGTGCCGATGCTGCCTGCTCTGGCCTGATAATATTCCACCAGCTCTTTGGTCACTCCCCCATCGTAGAAACCGCTACAGGTGGTCATCGGTGCCATTAGTACCCGGTTTTTCAGCGTCGCGCCGTTGGGGAGAGTAAAAGCAGCAAATAAATCATGGTGACTATTCTTCATAATGAATACTCCACTTAAAATAAAAACTCTGTTCGCGAATGAATCAGAAACCGCCATGTTTGTTTTTATTAATTTTTCTGGCTGATAATTTGCGAACTTATTACTTACCAAGTATCTATTTTTTTTGATGTTATAAAATGTTTTCTTACTATTTAAACTATTTTGTAGATCCGCTTTTATTAGGGATATTCGCACAACTCTTTTTTATATTTAATATTCCATTCACTTCATTAACATCTCTTTATCCTGAAGATAACCAATCGGATATTATTGATATTCTGCATAACAAAAAAAACGCCCCAGTAAACAATAATACCGGGGCGCAACAGGAAGAAATAAAATGATTATTGGTGTTGATAGGTCGTCGTACGAACGCCGTTAATGTACAGCTGACGCTGCTCGCCAGCTGGCAGGCGTAGCGTCGCGTGTCGCCAGGCGGGCTGATATCGCCCTTCCGATGTAAACGTCACGTCAATCCGTTGGCTATCCGTGCGGATTTCCCAGCGCAGCCACAGCGCGTGTCCTTCACGCCATTGCCACGTCTCACCATCATCTTCAAACAGCAGTCCGCTGTCCGTGCCGCCAGCGACAGGCGGGAAGAGCAGGAATTCACGCTGATTATCTTCATGCGGACTGACGTGTGCCGTTCGCCCCGACAACGGGATCATCGCCCCCGCGCGGACCAGCAGCGGAAGGCGCTCCAGCGGCGCATCCAGCACGATCGTCTGTCCGCCGCTGAACCACTGGCCGGAATGAAAATCGTACCAGCCTGACGTATTCGCCGGCAGGTACACCGTGCGCTGGCGCTGCCCCGCTTCAACCACGCTGGCAACCAGAATATCTCGTCCCAGCATGAAATCGTCGGTTTCTTCCAGCGTCGCGCTGTCCTGCTCGTGGTCGAGGAACGTCGGGCGCAGCATCGGCTCATCGTCCGCACTGGCCTGCCACAGCAAGGTATAAAAATACGGCAGCAGACGGTAACGAAGCTCAATGGCGCTGCGTATCGCAGGCGTTACCGCGGGGTACATCCACGGTTCGTTCACCGTATGGTCGTCATTCCAGGAATGAATGGTGAAACGCGGGTGCATCACGCCGTTTTGTACCCAGCGCACAAAAAGCTCGGCGTCCGGCTTATCGCCCGAAAACCCGCCGACGTCGTGCCCGACATTAAACAGGCCGGACAGGCTCATCCCGATTCCCATCCGCGTGTTGTAACGCAGCGTCTGCCAGTTGGTGCGGTTATCGCCGCTCCAGGTCTGCACATAGCGCTGCATTCCCGCACAGCCGGAACGCGAAATCAAATAAGGACGTAGCGTCGGCGCAAAGCGCTGCTGTGCCTCCAGCGAGGCGCGCATCATCAGCAACGGCATCAGTGGGCGAATGTGTTTGATCGCCATCGTGTCGCCGAATCCGTGGCAGCGGGCTTCGCCATCCCAGACTTCATATTCGTTATTGTCATTCCACGTTGAATCAATCCCTTTCTCCAGTAGTTGTCGGGTGACGTTTTCCTGCCACCACGCCACCGTTGCCGGATTGGTGAAATCAAGGTGCGAACCTTCATCGTCCCAAAAGCTGGAGCGCTCTGGCACATCGGATTCGGAATCGCGGATAAACAGACCCTGCGCCGACACTTCTTCATATTTCGGGTGATCTTGCAGTAAACAGGGTTTGATATTGGCAGCCAGCTTGAGGCCCGCATCATGGAAGGCCTGCGACATCACCTCCGGCTGGGGGACTTTGTCGTAGTTCCAGTTAAACACATAGCGCTTATTGTTAATCGACGTGTAGCCGGACGAAAGTTGGAACGAATCACACGGAATGTTGTGCTCACGGCACAGCGCGATAAATTTCATCAGTTGCTGCTGCGCGTCCGGTGCGTCGGTGTAATGCATGGTGGAACCGCTGTAGCCTAGGCTCCACTTTGGCCCAAAGAGCGTTTTCCCCGTCAGCCGAACGAACGCTTTCGTTACATCCAACACGCGCGGCCCGATGAACAGGTAATAATCGAGATCGCCCGCCTCTGCCTGATAGCGCCGATAAGCCAGATGATAGTTATCGATCTCATTGCCGAGATCGAGCCAGGTCGTGCTCAGGTTATCGTAAAACAGGCCGAAACTGACATCGTCGCGCCGGGTAATGGTAAACGGAACATGCTTATACAGCGGATCGGTGCTCGCCGCGTTGTAGCCCATCGCGTCCAGATTGCGGAACTCAAACCGGCGTCCGGTGCGTTCAAGGTCGCCCGCTTTTTCACCCAGCCCGTAATAGCGCTCAGTCGGGAAACGGCGCTGATAGTGCGCCACGCCATCACCGTGTGGGTTGAGTAGATAGGCGCTGGTTGGGCGATCGGCGGCAAACGGCTGCCATTCGCCCTGTTCATCGCAATATTCCCACGCCAGCCACAGCGGTTGATGAATCGTAATACGCATCCGCGCGGTGCTGATACGCAGCGCATCGTCCAACTGTTCCAGTGAGAATCCCGGCAGGCTGAAACCGTCGCTACTTTCGCGGCTGCGCCCCTGCCAGGGGACATCCTGCTGCGGCGCGATGCTCCAGGTGCGGTTCAGTTTCAGCTCGCCATGCTGTTTAACCAGCACGCGGGCCAACATCGGTTCCAGCACGTACAGGCGAAACACATGCTTGTCGTCCACCAGCAGCTCAACATGGTCGGCGCTCTGATGGCGGAACACCCAATTTTTCAACGTTTTCATACAACATCCTTTTCAGGAAAAAATAAATGAACCGTTATGCCTGCGACCGCGTTTTCCCACGACGTTCAGCAATAAATGCGATCAAGAAGATTGCACCGATCAGATCGAAGAATCCCATCGCGACAAACAGCGGGTTAAACCCAATTTTGTCGGCGGTGACGCCAATCAGCAGCGAGAACAGGAAGCTGGCAATCCAGGCAAACGAACCGCGCATCCCGTTCACGGTTGCCATCTGCCCTTTATCAAACGATTCCACCACCAGTGCGCTCAACATGCAGGAAATCACCTGATGACCAAACCCACCGATGGAAATCAGCAGAATCGCCACCCACGGATCTTTACTGACGGCGACCAGCGCCAGCGACAGCATCAAAAACGCGCCCGTGACCGAACTCGCCACAATCGAGTTAACGCGCGAGCAGCCGAACCAGCGGGTATACAGTCGGGTGAGATAGCCACTGGCAATACTGCCAAGATCGGCGGCAAGAAACGGCAACCACGCGAACATCGCAATTTGTTTCAGATCCATCCCGCGTTCATTCGCCAAATAGAGCGGCACCCAGAAACTAAGCACGGCCCACGCGGGCTCCGCCATAAAGGCTGGAATCGCGATACCGTAAAAGCGTTTGTTTTTTGAGACCGTTTTCAGTGCGGTGAAGAAAGGCAGTTTGACCGGAGGCGCCTCATTGTCCTGACGGATGAAATCCAGTTCCTCTCGGCTTAAATTCGGGTGATCTTCGGGGTTGTGGTAGAACAACCACCACAGCGCCACCCACAGCAGCGCCAGCCCACCGCTGAACATAAACGCGCCCTGCCAGCCCAGATAGGCATGCGCCACAACGATAATCGGCGGTGCCAGCATCGCACCGATGGAGAAACCGACACCGGCCCAACCTGCCGCAACCGGTCGTTCCTTTTTAGGGAACCACTCGCCCAGCGTTTTGGCATTCGCCGGTGTCGCTGCCGCTTCTGACGCGCCCATAAAGAAACGCAAGATCGCCAGATGCAGCCAGCTTCCCGCCCCTGCGTGGAAGATACACATCAGCGCCCAGATCACCGCGCAGATCATAAAGCCCATTTTCAGACCGATGACATCGATCAGCCAGCCGCAAATCGGCTGGAAAATGGTATAGGCCAGTTGAAATGCACCGACAATCCAGGAATATTGCTCGGTGGTAATGCCCATACTGGTTTTCAGTTCCGGTGCCAGAATGCCCAGCGAATTACGGGTGATGTAATTCACAGTAACGCCGAGCAGGAACAGGCTCAGCACCCACCAGCGTAAATTTCTGAATGTCCGTTTACCTTTGGTAGCGATGGAGGACGAATTGATGTCGAGACTCATGGGGACTCCTTTACAGGAAAGTAGGGTTACATTGGTCTGATATCTCGACGGCATTTTTGTATTTATAGCCTATCGAACAATCAAACCATTTTCATATCATTGTATTTATTGAGTTAAATCCTGTTTTACTGCATCTAACCACTGAAATTGGTTTACCAAATCGAGAGTAGAACAATTGAAAATCGTGAAACACTCACTTTTTTGAAAACATTTTCATGCTATGGTCAAAATGCAGACAAAACCCTGCTTATATCGCCTGAAAATAGGTAACAGATAGCTATGAAAACTTTGTCATTTTCGAAGGTGAACGGGATCACAAAATGAAAGGAAACCTGAAAATACGCGAAATTGCGCAGCGGACGGGCTACTCGATCAGTACGGTTTCACGCGTGCTGTCTGGTCAGTCCAATACCAGCGAGCAGGCAAAAGCGGACATTCTCAACTGCGCCCGCCAGTGTGGTGTACTGGCCGATCTCGCCAATGGCCGTTTGCTGTTGAACGGACTCACTATCTTCGCCCCACCGCGCGCTTTTGATATTCGGTCCGACATCTTCTATCACAAGGTGGTACAGAGCATCATTGATGCCCTGAAGCCACACGATGTGCGAGTGCGCTACTGCGGGCTGGAGGAAAATGACAGCGATGCGGCGCTATTTTTAGACAAAATGCGCGATCCGGCCACGGAGGCGGCGCTGCTGATCGGCATCGACGACCCCTATATTCACGCACTGGCGGCGGACAGCGATAAGCCCTGCATATTGATTAACTGCATCGATCGTAAAATGCGATTGCCGGGTGTGGCCCCCGCACACCGTTTGATAGGCGAGTTCTCCGCCCACTATCTCTTCGAGCAAGGGCATCATACCGTGTTGACGCTGCTGTGCCTGCGTCGCTACACGATGGAGCTGCGTCTGGACGGGATTCGGGATGCCTATCAGCACCACAATCTGCCGTTTTCCTCTGAGGATAATTTGCTGGCGTTGGATAATTTCAGCACGACGGATGCCGAACAGACGATGACGGCCTTTTTAACCCGCTGCCCGCAAGATAAATGGCCTACGGCTATTCTCGCAGGCGGCGATTTCATTGCGGTCGGGGTGGTCAATGCTTTGACCAAAGCAGGACTGCGCGTGCCGCAAGATGTCTCGGTGATGAGCATGGACGGATTCAATCTGTCGGCCATTCACGACGTCCCGCTCACATCGGTGCATGTACCGCGTGAGGCACTGGGCGAAGAGGCCGTCAGGCTGTTGCAATATCGCCTGATCCGCCCCGAAGCCCCTCTAGGCAACCTGCTACTAAACGGTACGCTGGTGGTTCGCCAGTCAGTCAGGCGACTGCGCGCTAGTAAATCAGTGGCACCGGTACAGGACGAAAGCCTTTACGACTGAGCCTGCAACCACGCCTGCGCGCGTCAAAGAAGTTCTAGCGCAGTTGCGCCACATGGCCGCGATTTCTCAGCAGTCGCCGCGCGTGATTTGGACCTGGGCGATGGGGATGACCCAGCACAGGCATTCCGTCGCCAGCGTGCGGGAAATCAGTCACGTGCACGGCAGGTGAATACGTTCACATCAGCGTTGACTTTACTCGAGTTTATCGCGCTTCTGCCGTCGTTCTGCGACCACACTTCCCCCGATTATTCTTGCCGCCAGCACCCGATTCGAGTAAAACTGTGAACCGCTAATTGAGCCACTCACAAACCGTATTTCTGGACGCTATGTTTCAAGATAATCCGCTGCTTGCACAGCTAAAACAGCAACTTCACTCTCAGACACCGCGTGTTGAAGGTGTCGTCAAAGGCACCGATAAAGGATTTGGCTTTCTTGAAGCTGACGGACAAAAAAGCTATTTCATTCCCCCTCCGCACATGAAAAAAGTGATGCACGGTGACCGGATTACCGCCACCCTGCATACGGAAAAAGAGCGGGAAATTGTCGAGCCAGAAACGCTGATCGAACCCTTCCTTACCCGATTTGTTGGGCGCATCCATAAAAAAGACGACCGCTTATCCATTACGCCTGACCACCCGCTGCTGAAAGATGCCATTCCTTGCCGCGCCGCGCGCGATGTCACGCACGATTTTCAGGAAGGCGATTGGGCCGTAGCCGAAATGCGCCGTCACCCGTTGAAGGGCGACCGTGGATTTCATGCTGAACTGACGCAGTACATCACGACGGGCGATGACCCGCTGGTGCCGTGGTGGGTGACATTGTCACGGCATAATCTGGAGCGCACGGCCCCAGAGGTTGAAACGACTGAGCGCCATGATGACGAACTCGTCCGTGAAGATCTCACTGCATTAAGTTTCGTCACTATCGACAGCGCCAGCACCGAAGATATGGACGATGCGCTATACGTACAGGAAAACGACGATGGTTCACTGCAATTAACCATCGCGATTGCCGATCCGACCGCGTATGTCGTAGCGGGTAGCGAGTTGGACAACATTGCACGCCAGCGCGCCTTTACCAACTATCTGCCCGGTTTCAACATCCCGATGCTGCCGCGCCCGCTGTCGGACGATATCTGTTCCCTGCGCCCGGACGAGCGCCGCCCTGTCCTCGCCTGCCGCGTGACGATTGCCGCCGACGGTGCGTTGGGTGACGACATTCACTTCTTTGCCGCCTGGATCGAATCCAAAGCCAAGTTAGCGTATGACAACGTCTCTGACTGGCTGGAAAATCAAGGCGAATGGCAGCCGCAAAACGACGTAATTGCTGAACAAATTCGTTTACTGCACCGCCTCTGTCTGGCTCGTAGCGAATGGCGCACCACCCACGCGCTGGTATTTAAAGATCGCCCAGATTACCGCTTCCTGCTGGGTGAGAAAGGCGATGTGTTGGATATCGTGGTTGAACATCGCCGCATCGCCAACCGTATCGTTGAAGAATCCATGATTGCGGCCAACGTCTGTGCGGCCATTGTGCTGCGCGATAAGCTGGGTTTCGGCATCTATAACGTGCACAACGGCTTCGATCCTGCGTCTATTGAACAGGCGGTTGCCGTATTGGATACCCACGGCGTTCAAGCTGACGCGCAAGCGCTATTGACGCTGGAGGGCTTCTGCACGCTGCGCCGCGAACTGGATGCCCAGCCGACACAGTTCCTGGACAGCCGCATTCGTCGCTTCCAATCGTTCGCGGAAGTGAGCACCACGCCGGGGCCGCACTTTGGTCTGGGGCTGGAAGCCTACGCCACCTGGACATCGCCGATCCGTAAATACGGCGACATGGTGAACCACCGTTTGTTGAAAGCGGTTATCACCGGACAGGCAGCGGAAAAACCGCAGGACGACGTCACGATACAGCTGGCAGAACGCCGCCGCCTTAATCGTATGGCTGAGCGCGATGTCGGTGACTGGCTGTACGCCCGCTACCTTAAAGATAAAGCCGGTACGGATAGTCGCTTCAATGCGGAAATCATAGACATCACACGTGGTGGCCTGCGCGTTCGCCTGCTGGACAACGGCGCGGTGGCGTTTATCCCGTCCTCCTTTATCCATGCCGTGCGTGATGAGCTGGTATGCAGTCAGGAAATGGGCACCCTGTCAGTGAAAGGCGAAGTCGTTTATCGCCAAGGAGATACGTTGGACGTCGTTATCGCTGAGGTTCGTCTGGAAACCCGCAGCATCGTGGCAAAACCTGCCGCGTAAGTGACATGCCGCCGAGCCATCTCGGCGGACGTGCAACCCTCATCACAGGAGTGTTCCCGATGAAGAAAATAGCAATCGGTACATCCACGATGCAGGCCTCCAACATTGCGTTGGGCTGTATGCGGATGGCAAAGAAAAGCACAAGTGAAGCGGCTGACATCCTTAATGCCTCTGTCGAGGTGGGTATCGATTTCTTCGATCACGCTGATATCTATGGCTCAGGCCTGTCGGAAGAGGTTTTCGCCGCGGGTTTACAGAAGACCTCTATCCGTCGGGAATCCCTTTTCCTGCAATCCAAATGCGGTATCCGTAAGGGCTTTTTTGATTTTTCCAAAGCGCACATCATTGCGTCCGTTGAAGCCAGCCTGCAACGCTTAAAAACAGACTATCTTGATGCGCTCCTGCTGCATCGTCCAGATACGCTATTTGAACCTGACGAAGTCGCTGCCGCATTTGATGCACTGGAAACCAGCGGAAAAGTGCGCCATTTCGGCGTTAGTAATCAGAACCCGTTGCAGATTGAGCTGCTGAAGCAATCCGTACGCCAGCCGCTGATTGCCAACCAATTGCAGTTCAGCATCATGCATACCGGTATGATTGATGCGGGTTTTAACGTGAATATGACGACCCCAGCATCGGTGAATCATGATGGTGCGATTCTGGAATACAGCCGTCTGAATACGATGACAATTCAGGCCTGGTCGCCTTTCCAGTACGGCTTTTTTGACGGTGTATTCCTCGATAACGAGAAGTTCCCCAAACTGAACGCCACTCTTGATCGCCTCGCCGAGCAGCATCACGTCACCAATACCGCGATCGCCACCGCGTGGATCTTGCGCCATCCTGCCGCGATGCAGGTGATTATCGGCACCATGAGCCCGGAACGTATCCGTGACATCGCAGCGGCGTCTACCCTGTCGCTCAGCCGCGAAGAATGGTACGAAATTTACCGCGCCGCCGGGAACGTCCTGCCCTAAGAAAGGTTTTGTCTTCAGTACACAAGCCCTGCTTATCCCTTGCAGGGCTTCACCTTTTTACCGCTCCAGCACGTTAGCCCTTGTTTGGCCTTTAATTTTCTTTACAAAAATTCACCTTCGCTCACATTTTCTCATCCATTCCCTTCTCTTCGCCATTAAACCCACTATTGTTAAATTGCATTAACACCCGCGCTATATACCCCAAATAATTCGAGTTGCAGGAAGGCGGCAAACGCATGAATCCCCAGGAGCTTACACAAGTAAGTGACTGGGGTGAGTAAGAGAAGCCAACGCACATGCAGCTTGAAGTATTACGGTATACCTTTTCTGAATAACGAAGGAGCCGTTGTTATGAATAACGTAAAGAGCATTGTGATCTGGCTGCTAGTCGGCCTGGCGGGCGCCTTTTCGTTCGCCACGCTGGCGCTAAGCCGCGGTGAACACGTCAGTGCCGTGTGGTTGGTTATCGCGGCGGTATCGTGTTACAGCATCGCCTATCGGTTTTACAGCCTGTTTATCGCCAAAAAAGTGTTTGAGCTCGACGATCGCCGACTGACACCGGCGGAGCGTCATAACGACGGTTTGGATTACGTTCCCACCAATAAATGGGTACTGTTCGGCCACCACTTCGCCGCTATCGCGGGGGCTGGGCCGCTGGTTGGGCCTATTCTCGCCGCACAGATGGGTTTCCTCCCTGGTACGATCTGGATCTTGGTCGGCGTGATGCTGGCGGGTGCCGTGCAGGATTTTCTGGTGCTGTTTATCTCAACCCGCCGGGACGGTCGTTCTCTGGGTGAGATGGCAAAACAGGAGCTGGGCACGTTCGCGGGGATTATCACCATGCTCGGTGCGCTGGGCGTGATGATCATCATTCTCTCGGCGCTGGCGCTAGTCGTCGTTAAGGCGCTGGCAGAAAGTCCGTGGGGATTGTTCACGATTGCCGCCACTATCCCTATCGCACTCTTCATGGGCGTTTACATGCGCTTTTTACGTCCGGGCAAAATCGCTGAAGTGTCCATCATCGGCTTTGTGCTAATGATGCTGGCGATTGTCTACGGCGGTAACATCGCTGTACACCCTTACTGGGGGCCGTTCTTCACGCTAAAAGGGACGTCACTCACCTGGGTACTGGTGATTTACGGCTTCGTGGCATCTGTCCTGCCCGTCTGGCTGCTGCTGGCACCGCGTGATTATCTCTCTACGTTCCTGAAAATCGGGGTTATTGTCGGGCTGGCCTTCGGTATTGTATTCGCGATGCCGGAAATGAAAATGCCTGCCGTTTCCCGTTTTATTGACGGCAGCGGCCCAGTCTTCTCGGGTACGCTGTTCCCCTTCCTGTTTATCACCATCGCCTGCGGTGCGATTTCCGGCTTCCACGCACTGGTTTCCAGCGGCACCACGCCGAAGTTGATTGAACGAGAAAGTCATATCCGCTTCATCGGCTATGGTGCCATGCTGATGGAATCCTTCGTGGCGATTATGGCGCTGATTTGTGCCTCGGTTATCGAACCGGGTATCTACTTCGCCATGAACTCACCCGCCGCCTTGATCGGCACCACGGTTGAGAGCGCCTCGTTAGCCATCAACAACTGGGGATTTGTGATTACCCCGCAGGAATTGAGTGCCATTGCCAATGACGTTGGCGAAGCCTCTATTCTTTCCCGCGCCGGCGGTGCGCCGACCTTCGCGGTGGGCATGGCCTACATCATCACCGAAATCTTTAACAGCCGGGCGATGATGGCATTCTGGTATCACTTCGCGATTCTGTTTGAAGCCCTGTTCATTCTGACTGCCGTTGACGCCGGGACGCGCGCCTGTCGTTTCATGGTGCAGGATCTGGTCGGTATTGCGATTCCAAGATTAGCAAACAGCCACTCCTGGCTGGGGAATCTAGCCGGTACAACCGTCGCCGTTTCCGGTTGGGGATTCTTCGTCTATCAGGGCGTGATCGATCCGCTGGGCGGGATCAATACACTCTGGCCGCTGTTCGGTATCGGTAACCAGATGCTGGCCTCGATGGCGTTGATTCTCGGCACCGTGGTGTTGTTTAAGATGAAGAAGCAGCGCTATGCGTGGGTGACTATCGTGCCTACCGTCTGGCTGTTTATCACGTCGATGACGGCGGGTTGGCAGAAAATCTTCCATGAAAAACCGAGCATCGGCTTTCTGGCCCAGGCGAAACGCTTCGCGGCGGGTATTGAACAGAATACGCTGATCGCACCGGCCAAATCGATTAAAGACATGGAAACCATCGTCTTCAGTAACCAGATCAACGCCGCGCTGTGTGGGTTCTTCATGCTGGTTGCGGTAACAATGCTGGTTTCCGCATTCTTCGTCATTCGTCGTGCAATGAATAGCGATCTCCCAACGGCAAAAGAGAGCCCGATTGTCTTACGAGACGGCGCTCAGCCTTAAACGCCACCGTTGCCCATGCCTCAATCCCTCCTTCGTGGAGGGATTTTTTATGGCGTCTCCCTGGCCGCCACCCTTACGAATTTAGCACGGAGCTTGTGCCGTTCAGGAGCAAGGTTATCAAGCCCAACAAATAGCAATAGCGCCGCATTGGCGGCGCTATATGGCTTAAAGATAATGAGGAAGAAATTGCTGCGGTTTATTGTCCGTAATACGCGTTCTTGCCGTGCTTGCGTAAGTAGTGTTTATCCAACAGCGTTTGCTGCATCTCGCCCAACTGAGGCGTTAGCTGGCGTGAGAAAATCCCCATGTAGGCAAGCTCTTCCAGAACAACCGCGTTGTGCACCGCATTGTCTGCATCTTTCCCCCACGCAAAGGGACCATGCGAGTTAACCAATACGGCAGGAACATCCACCGGTGAAATGCCACGCTGGCGGAAGGTTTCGACGATCACCCTGCCCGTTTCCCACTCGTAGCGACCGTTGATTTCCGCATCTGCCATCAGGCGTGTACAGGGAATAGGGCCATAAAAGTAGTCCGCATGCGTCGTTCCCCACGCGGGGATATCTTTGCCCGCTTGCGCCCAGATCGTGGCATGGCGGGAATGGGTATGCACAATGCCGCCGATCTCGGCAAATTCCAGATACAGCACGCGGTGGGTATCGGTATCTGACGACGGTTTCTTCGTCCCCTCCACCACGTTGCCGCTTTCCAGTTCAACGACAACCATATCCTCCAGCGTCATGGCCGAATACTCCACGCCGGAAGGTTTGATCACCATCAGGCCGCGCTGTCGATCCACCGCACTGACATTTCCCCAGGTAAACGTCACCAGATTGTGCTGCGGCAAGGCCAGATTGGCTTTCAATACCTGTTTTTTTAGCGTTTCTAACATAACAGCCTCCCCTCGACGCGATAACACCATTCTCGCGGCCTGACGAGATCGTCGCTATGGGCTAAATCGCTAAAGACCTAGCGGTGTTCTGCTATGGAAAAAAGAAAGAGACACCCCGCAGGATTGGGCAAAAAAAACAACCATTCCTATCAATTATTGCCATCGTTAACATAACGCAGGGGAATTAAGAGTTTTTACCTGTTGCCGTTTTTCCCGATGATTATACTTGTCGTCAAGCAGCAGAAGGCCGATTTCTTTATTTAATACCGTAAAAAGCACGCCGTTCGATATTTTCCTCACAAGAAACGTGAGACAAAGAGCAGAAAGGGGAAGAAAATGAAATTAAACAAACGTTTTGCAACAGCAACACTGGCAATTACACTTGCTGTAACGCTTGCAGGCTGTTCAAACATGTCCAAACGTGACCGTAATACCGCGATTGGTGCCGGTGCCGGTGCAGTTGGTGGGGCGATCTTAACGAATGGTGGAACATTAGGAACGCTGGGCGGTGCGGCTATCGGCGGGCTGATTGGCCGTCAGGTCGATAAATAACGAATGATGGGCAGCAGGTTAACGGGAGTAAACCTGCTGCTTTTTATACTCGTCATACTTCAAGCCGCATGCGCTTTAGCCGCCAGCCAGCTTAACCTTCATCCCTTTCGCTTCCAGAAGCTGTTTTAGCAGATCGCGTTTATCTCCCTGAATTTCGATCACACCATCTTTCACTGAACCGCCACATCCGCATTTTTTCTTCAATTCAGCCGCCAGCTTATCCAGCGCAGCATCGTCAAGATCGAGGCCGCTAATCAGGCATACGCCCTTTCCTTTACGTCCACTGGTCTGACGCTGGATGCGCACAATCCCATCGCCTTTCGGCCTAACCACCTTCTCTTCTTCCGGCTTAATTCGCCCAGTTTCCGTGGAGTAAACCAGTTGGCTATTCTCGTCGCGACGCAGGCTCATGATGCCGCACCGTTTAACAATGAGGCGCGGATCTCACGCAGTGTCTCCGCGGGGTCCGCTGATTGGGTGATCGGACGTCCAATCACCATATAATCGACGCCAGCCTGCTGCGCCTGAACCGGCGTCATGATGCGGCGCTGATCGCCAACGTCGCTGCCAGCGGGACGAATTCCCGGTGTGACTAGCTTAAATGCCTGTCCGCACACCTGCTTCAACCGCTGCGCTTCATGCGCGGAACACACCACGCCATCTAGCCCGCAGTTGTGCGTTAACACCGCCAGTCGTTCCGCCTGCTCCGCCGGACTGACGGTAATGCCAAGCCCGCGCAGATCGTCTTCATCCATGCTGGTTAACACGGTCACGGCAATCAGTAGCGGCGCATTGTTACCAAACGGCACCAGCGCTTCTTTCGCCGCTGTCATCATGCGTGAACCACCGCTGGCGTGGACATTAACCATCCACACGCCAAGATCGGCCGCGGCCGCAACGGCGTGAGCGACGGTGTTCGGAATATCGTGGAATTTCAGATCGAGAAACACGTCAAAACCGCGCTGTTGTAGCGTCTGCACGAACTGTGGGCCGAATAAGGTAAACATCTCTTTGCCTACCTTCAAACGGCAATCCTGCGGATCGATACGGTCAACAAACGACAGCGCTGCCTGCTGACTGGCATAGTCCAGCGCGACCACAATCGGGGAGGATACCGTTTGATTCTTTTGCTGTAGATTCTCGTTTTTCATTCGTCACCCAGTCTCTTGCGAAGCCAAAATTCCCGCCGCATTCTACATGCCCCGCCCCTGAAATCCCAGCCGCCTGAAGACCAATGCGCTTAAAGAAGCTAGCTGGAACCGAAATCACATGTAGCCATTAGTATGTTGTAACTAAATCGCATTAAAAAACACCCACTCGATATCGTAAGAGGTTATTGCCCGTCTAATCCACGGATTGGCTTTACGCTGGCCCAGGTGCGGCAGGAAGGACATTGCCAATAGAGTGATTGCGATGTGAAGCCGCATTTGCGACAGCTGTAGCGGGGTTTGGTGCGAATCTGTTCGCCCACCATATCGCGCAACCCCTGAAGATTTTCTTTTGTTCGTCCGTCTTCCGCTTCATGCAGGTGAAAATCCATCAGGCGCTGGAACACGCGCATCGTGGGGTGACGTTGAAGCTGACGGTTAATATAAGCCTGTGCAACCTCTGCGCCCTCTTCTCTTTCGAGGATGTCAGCTAGCATTAATTCCGCCGTCGCACCGGTATTTTCTTCTACGCAGCGTTTGAGGAAATTAGCCCAATCCAAGGGCTTATCTAAGTGCTGATAGCATTCCTGTAGCATCGGCAGCGTTTCACTGACCAGCTCTTTATCCTGGTCGAGAACCTGTCGCAGCGCTTCCACGGCGCGTGAATAATCCTGCTGCGCCATGTAGATGCGACCCATCATGATAGACGCACGGGCACACTGACTGTCCGCCGTCGCCCCTTTTTTCAGGAGCGTTAGCGCCTTATCCAGATCGTCGCTGCCCATCGCCAACAGCGCCAATTCACAGTAAAAATGCGCGATGTCCACGCGAAGCTGGTCTTTTCCCATCTTGACCAGCTTTTCCGCCACATCGATTGCCGTCGGCCAATCGCTGGTCGCCTGATAGATCTGCAAGAGCTGCTGCAAGGCACTGCGTCGAAACTCTTCTTCATCCACCAGTTGGTTGAAACTTTCTTCGGCGCGGTCATACAGCCCGGCGGCCATGTAGTCACGGCCCAGTTGTTGCACCGCCAACAGGCGCTGTTCAAAGGTTAACGATGCGCTTTCAGTTAGCGACTGATGGATACGAATCGCACGGTCAACTTCGCCACGCGAACGAAACAGGTTACCGAGCGTGAGGTGGGCTTCAAAGGTGTTGCTGTCATCCTTGAGCATATCGAGGAATAGCTCAACCGCCTTATCCTGCTGATTGGACAACAGGAAGTTAACCCCGGTGACATAGTCACGCGACAGGCGGTTGGACTCCTGCTCTTTGTCCTGCTGCGCACTTCTGCGACCCATGTACCAACCGTACGCGGCGGCCACAGGCAGCAACAGAAACAGCAGTTCTAACATAGAGAGAATTCCTTAGTGGGTGACCGTCTGCACTGGCGCCACGTTCTCCTCGGTGGAGGTAGAAAGCTGTTGTTCCAGACGCTTAATTTTACGTTGTGCACGGCCAAGCGCAATGCGCTGACGCAGATAAAACAGACCACAGATAACCCAGCCAAGGGCAAACCCCAGGGCAAACAGCGTGGCAAGCAGTGTGGATATACGATACTCCCCCTGTGCCAGCAGGTAGTTAAATGTCACAACCTGATCGTTGTGCGCACCCAGTGTGACAGAAATGATGAATATCGCCAGCACGAGTAAAAAAATCAGCAAATATTTCACATTGTCCTTCCTGTGATATCCAGTAACCGGATGAATTATGCCAAATTTTGGCGACAAACCCCATTAAATTACCATGTCCGGCGCAGACAGGGAAATCAAGAACCGCACTCCACTGCCGTCTGCGCTTGTGATTTATTCTGTACTGAATAAATTAGCGTAATTCAACCCCCGAACATGTTCATGGGGCTGGAAGCGGCAATTCAGAAGCGCGACGGCATCGATCAAGCTATTGTGGCGGATGTCGCCGATAATGCCACGCTGGCGCAAATCAAGCAGGCGATTGGCTCTACTGCCACACACTATGTCCAAACCAGCCTCCGCCCTGACGCAAACCTTAGCTAATCAGCTCAGTTGTTCCACCAAACTCTTTCGCCGCTTTGATCTGATCGATCGTGCTCAATACCGGGCCGTAGCCGTCCACCGCGTAGCGGTCAATATAGTTCGAAAAATGCCGCAATCCGGCACCAAATTCAGGGTAGGTATACGTTGTCATAAAAGTCACCCCATCGGTACGCACTACAGGGGATTATCTAGGCGTACAACCTGCAACAGGAACGACGACTCAAGGGCTACGAGGATTTATTTTCGGCGGCATCCTCCTCCGCCTGTTCTTTGATTTCTTCATATTGTAGCGAGAGCGGGCCGCACCAGCGCTGCGCCAACCAACAGGCGACCACTACCAGCAGCCAGCTAATTAACGTCGCCACCACCAAATCCTGCGGCCAATGCATGCCGAGTACCAAGCGGCTGCCCATCACGCCGCTAGCCCACAGCATCAGGATCACCACTGTTTTATAATGTCGACGTGCCCACAGCAGCCCGACACCCAGCAGCGCCCAGGTTGCAGCAAATAAGGTGTGCCCAGAGGGGAAAGCAAAGCCCGTTTCAAACTGCCAGTGGCTGCGCAGCCATTGTGGAATCTGCGTTTGGTCCCGCAACTGTGTTTTCACCAGTTCCGAACGCTCCTTACGCGGCAGCGAATAGAAATAGCTGTCGTCCACCTGATGATTTTTCTCCAGCCAGACGACATAGGGCCGTGATTCCTGCACCCACTCTTTAATCGCCGATTTGATTCCCTGTCCAATCAGCACCGTCATTGCCATGATGACCAACAGGCCGAGCGCAGGTTTCAGGCGAAAACGCAGGCACCAGAGAAACCAGATACTGAGGACGATGCTGGTCAGAATGCCCCACGGCGATGTCACCGTTTCGGTAATCCAGAAGAGTACGCGTAACCAGAGCCCGTCGTACTCCGGTTGCCACTGCCAATCGCTCATCCAGATAATCATGGGCATAATCAGTAATAGCGCGGCACCAATGGTGGTTCGTTTGGCAATTTCGTACATAGTCTCTTCCCATAATGCAGATAGTTTCTTCCCATAATTCAGTATGATGCTTTGCAACAAAGCTTTCACAATTCTATCAAAAAATCCGACACGGACTGTCAGTATGGCGTAAAATAGCGCTCAGTTCTGTCAACGAACCTGAAACCAGACGGCGGTAAGGCCACGTTGTAATTCAATTTTTATGACGTTCTTAAACAGGCTTTTTTGCTGGTCAAGCACGATAGGCAGCAGTAGGATTCGCCTCAGCATTCTTGTTTTTTGAACATAGCTTTTTGGACACAGCTTTTTTGGATACAGATTTTTTGGAGAAAAGTATGCAGCTAAAACGGGTGGCGGAAGCCAAGTTACCCACTCCGTGGGGCGATTTTCTGATGGTAGGTTTTGAAGAGATCGCCACGGGTCACGATCACCTTGCACTGGTTTATGGTGATATTTCCGGTTCAGTTCCCGTACTTGCTCGCGTGCACTCCGAGTGCCTGACAGGGGATGCCTTGTTTAGCCTGCGCTGCGATTGTGGTTTCCAGCTTGAGGCCGCCTTGGGCCACATCGCCGAAGAAGGTCGCGGCGTGCTGTTATACCATCGTCAGGAAGGCCGTAATATTGGGCTGCTCAACAAAATCCGCGCGTATGCATTGCAGGATCTGGGGGCTGATACGGTAGAAGCCAACCATCAGCTTGGGTTCGCCGCCGACGAGCGCGATTTCACGCTGTGTGCCGATATGTTCAAGCTGCTCGACGTTGATGAAGTTCGCCTACTGACCAATAACCCGCAGAAAGTGAAAATACTCAACGAAGCAGGCATCAATATCGTTGAGCGCGTGCCATTAATCGTCGGGCGCAACCCGAAGAATGAGAACTATCTGGCGACCAAAGCTGCCAAAATGGGGCACCTGCTGGATATGAAATAACGATCCCGCTTCGCGTCAGGATCGTTTCTTTCAATGCTGACAGCCGGTTTTTAACCGGCTGTTTTATAAGCGGGCGTCAGCCCATCCCCATGACCTTTTCAGCAATCACCCCTTTATTATGGCTGAGATCTCACTCTCACCCCGTGTCGGGGTCTTAATGTTGACGTTAACGCTCTGTTCGCAGCTTTGTCGACTTTTTGGCGAGTCGATAGTCTGAGTTTCACTCCGTGTCGTCATCAGCACCAATGACAGCAAAGCATAGCGTTCTGACGCAGCATGTGTGGAATTGTCCGGTATAAGAATCGAGAAAGGCTGAATCAACCAGACACTCTCACGGTTGGATGTTCTTCAACGAAATACGGGAATAGTCCCAGAGGCCGTTTTTCTGTCTCCTGCTTCCTGTAGTTTTCGACCCAGCTCGGTGATCCTGCGCTCACCCGCTTCCAGTGCCTGTGCGGTGGTATGCACTGAGTAGTTACCAAGATGCAACGGATACGGATGCGGCACCGCCGAACCGAGTACAAACACGGCGTCTTCTGATTCCGATGCTTCAAGAACAATAGGTGTATCTCCTTGTTCAAAGATCACCATGTCACCTGAACTGATAGATGATTCAGCTTCAAGGGTGCCTTGGGCAAGCGCCAGCCATCCTACCGTATGACCAACTGGCGGTTGGTAGACCCAGCGCTCTCCCGCTGGCAGCGTCACGAGCAGATAGTTGATGCCATCAGGTACGGGCACTGGGCTTTGCACGCCATCATAGTTGCCGAGGATCACGTAAGCAGGACCTGCTTGTCGCATGTCTTGAGCCTCAATGTAGCGGCTAACCGGCTCGCTATTTTCAAGGTCAGCAGGCAATGCCATCCAAAGCTGGAAACCTTGGATATGTGGCACATCGGCAGCGGTCAATTCCTTGCCATGCCACATCCCACCGCCTGCTCGGGCCCATTCAACGCCTCCATAGCGTAGTGTTCCGGAGCCGATGGTTGGATCGTTGTAAATCATACCGCCCTTGGTAAAGACAGTCACAGTAGCGATGCCCGAGTGGGGATGGATCTGCATGTTACCGAATGCCCCGATAGCGGCCCCTTTCGTTTCGAAAATATCCAAAAACACAAAAGGTTTTACGATCTGTCCTAAGTCGGATGGACTCATTAAACGGGTGATAGGACCATGCCCATGGCCCCGTGTCCGTTTGGTAATACACCGCAACGGCAATGCAGTTTTGTTGTCGTGAGTCGTTTTCATTGTATTGCCTCCATTGATTCATGTAGTGGAACGCTTACGCTTCTCATGAGCGTGGCGGTCCTGACCAGCAGTGATGGTTGACAATCTCTGCTGATCACGCAAAACATCGACTAAATTTTGATGAAATTGTGCGTTGACAGCCCGCCGAAGGGCAGCGAAGCGAGCGGTCCACCGACGTCAAGTGTGCCAAGGTCAACAGGGAAGAAACCGGTGGCTTCCATGATCCCGCGCACTTCTGCCTTCGCGGCAGCGTCGTCACCTGAGTAAAACAACACGCGCTTGCCACCCGCAACTTCTGGCTCTTTCAGCACATTGACGTCGTTGTGGTTGAATGCCTTGACGACTCGAGCGCCTGGAACGAGTTGTTGAATGATCTGACTGGAGTGCTTGCTACCTAGATCAACCGCCTTGATGCCATAGGCTGCAAGCGGATTACTCGGATCATTTGCATCTGGCGATGTGGCCGGATCGAAGAACTCCACTGGGTTGGTACCATCAATGACAATGCGGCCATTCCAGGCTGGCAGACTGCGCAGTACTTTTTCTGCATCGACCCAGCGAACTGCGACCAGCACGATATCGGCGCTTGCGGCCTCTTCCACAGTGCTTGCCTTGATGGATGGTCCGAGTTCTTCAACCAGTGACCCGAGCGAGCTTGGTCCACGGCTGTTGGCGATGGTGGCCGCAATACCGTTTTTGGCGAGAATGCGGGCGAAGTTAGAGCCGAGGGCGCCGGAACCGATAATACCGATAGTCATGATGTATTCCTTTTCACGTAAAGAGGGTTAAAAAAGGGAACTGCCAGTACCCTCGAAGACTTGGCAATCCCTTCCTCAAGAGCTTTTCGCGCCTGAGTCAAGATGGGTTGTATCGCATCAAGGATGTTGCCGCCTATCGCATAGTTCTCGCATGGCGGTGTTCAGTGGGGCGAAAAAAAATCGCCGAATCCTCGACCGTTTCGTAGACATCAAGCCCGCAGCATGCTTGGCCAACATCGTGCGCTCCGCCAGTGCCTAGCTGTGACTTGGTTAGTCACGCTTTACCCAACCGAGCTAACAGCACTCGGATCATTATTGCACTGGTATTGACCGAGTAGGCGATCTCGTTTGAACGCATCGGTTTACCGTCGTTGAGCGCGAGATCGGTCAAAATATGAACTACCACGACGAACCGGATACTCACTGCCACAGTGAATTCAATCCGTTATTTGCGTGTGCGAACTCGATTTAAGTAAGAATAGGGTTATCTTTATTGGTTGAATAGATGGTCTAATGTGATTAGACTAATCCAAAAATGGAATGAATGACTTGAATATGCTTGATTTGAATGACGTTGCTTTATTTGTTCAGGTTGTACGCAGTGGGAGCTTTGCTGAAGCAGCAAGATGTCTGGGTATGCCTCCCAATACCGTCAGCAGACGTATCCAGCAACTCGAAGAACAACTCGATACGCGACTATTACAAAGGTCAACCCGTAAACTGGCACTTACCAGTGTGGGTCAAACATTCTATGACCGTTGTGCTGGTGCGGTGGATGGGCTGACCGATGCAGGACAGGAATTATTGACCGGAAACTTGGAGCCAAGTGGTCTGGTTCGTGTGGCTGCTGCCGCTGATTTCTTCGATTTTTTTTCTGTGGAATGGGTCGCTGATTTTCTGGCTATGTATCCTCTAACCCGACTCGACTTTGTGCTAAGTGATGCCAGAGCTGATTTGATTGGGGACAGGGTCGATGTTGCAATTCGAGCTGGCCGATTAGACGATTCTGGTTACATCAGCCGCCAACTTCTTCGAGCTGGATATGATGGCTTGGTTGCTAGCCCAGCTTATATTGCTAAACATGGAATGCCTAATACGCTACAAGATTTAGCAAAATTGGATTGTGTGAGTTTCGGGCATCCCAGTGGGTTCACAACCTGGAGATTGGCGGGAGCATCAAGTATTGAAGAAGACATACAAATGAGCAGTCGTTTCAGTGGGAATACTATCCAAGCCCTACGTAAGGCAACGCTTGCGGGCCTAGGCATTGCGTTACTTCCAACAGTTATTACTAGGCGAGACCTTCATGCTGGCCGACTAGTTCCTGTGCTGCCGCAATATAAGCGCGAAGGTAATGGCTTGCATGTCCTGTACCCAAGCCGACGTCATTTACCACTGGCGGTATCTACCTTTATTGCATTTTTGGTGGGGAAATTCAGCACAATGTTTAATACCAATGATGGTTCTGAAGCCTAACTCGCTGGTCACTTGATCGACAATTATCATTCGGTTAGCGCACAAGCAGCGAATTCTTCCAACGATGTTTCAGAAAAGCCTTTACGTGAATTCACACGTAAAACATGAATATCATAATGTTATGTCAAATATTCAGATTCTCCAGTAAATAATCAATAAAGACACGAACCCGTAATGGTAGGTGTCTGGCATGCGGATAGATCAACATAAAAGGACGAGTTGTACCGCCATACTCGGCTAAAACCTCCTTAAGCATCCCACTATCGAGTTCTTGCTGCACGCTGAACCGGTAAGCTTGCATCAGCCCTGCGCCATTTTTTGCCAAGGTTACGGTGGCAAGAAAATCTCCCTGGCACGTATAGGTGCCGGAGGTTTCCATCTCTACTTGTCGTCCTTTGATGCTAAAAGTCCACCCCCCTTTACGCCCACTGCTGGGTATCTCAAATTGGATACATTCATGTATTGTGAGATCGTCAGGTACTTGCGGTGTTCCAGCGCGCCGCAAGTACCCAGGATTAGCGACAATAACCAGTTCCGCATCTTCTAACCGCCGTGCAATTAGGTTTGAATCTTCCGGCTCACGCCCTCTGATCGCTAAATCAAACCCCTCCTCTGCAAAATCGATATTACGGTTACTAACATGGATATCAATATGTATATCAGGATACTGCTGGCGAAATGCGGGCAGTAATGGCAGTAAACGATGGTGCGCATAAGGCGTTGGTGCACTGATACGCAAGCGACCCGATGGGATTAACTGGCCCCCCGTGATTTGTCGCTCGGCTTCAACCAACTGCTTCAATGCCTGCTGGCATTGCTCATAATAGGCACGTCCTTCTTCTGTCAGACGCATTCTCCGCGTAGTACGCACAAATAGGCGTACGCCTAGGCGTTGTTCCATACGTGCAATAGACCGACTTACGGCGGCGGGTGTTAGCCCAGCTTCGGTCGCCGCCCGCGTGAAGCTACCATTCTCGGCTGCCAGACAGAAAAGCTCAACACTACCTAATTGAAGATCGTCAAAGTAACGGCTCATAGCGGTTAAATTAATTACATGATGTATTAATTAAAATACAGCACACGGCATTTTTCCACAACGTATTGCCCGTTAGATTGACGGTAGCTCCCCCGAATATTTGCTTAACCCCCGATGTTGCATAAACCCAATGGAGAAAAATCATGCATATGGCAAAAACGGTTATCGTCACAGGTGCCTCTAGCGGCCTCGGATTTGCTATCGCCAAAGCTTATCTACAGCGCGGCGATAATGTCATTGGCAACGCCCGTACCTTGGCACGGCTACAAAAAGCCGCCACGCAATTGGGCAACCCAAGTAATTTCCTGCTGGTGCCCGGCGATATCGCCAAACCAGCGACGGCAAAAGCCCTGTTCGAATGTGCAGTCGCCGCCTTCGGTAAGGTCGACATCTTAATCAATAACGCAGGTATTTTTATTTCCAAAGCGGTAGGGGACTATAACGAATCTGACGTCGAATCCATTATCGACACCAATCTGAAGGGCTTTTTCTATCCATCGCAGGCCGCAGCCAAACACATGGCGGCTAACCGTAGTGGCCACATCGTCGCCATCACAGCATCAATTGCCATACAGCCAAATAGCAACATCCCCGCCCTGCTACCAGTATTGATCAAGGGTGGCCTGAACCACGCCATACAAGGGCTAGCCCTAGAACTTGCCTCCGCACAGGTTCAGGTTAATGCCGTCGCTCCTGGTATCATCTCAACACCGATGCACAGTATGAATGAGCAGACACACACGCAGCTTAAAAATATGAGCCCAAGCGGACGCATCGGTTCACCAGAAGATGTGGTGAACGCCGTACTGTATCTGACAGATTCATCCTATGTCAGCGGCGTGATTATTCCTGTTGATGGCGGTGCCACGGCGGGAACGTGGTAAACGCACTTTTCATCAAAAATTGTTCGGGTAAGAATAAAGCAGGTAAATCACGCCAAAGGGGAAACATATGCCATATGTGAATATCAAGGTTACTCAAGAAGGCGTAACGGCTGAACAGAAACGCCAACTCATTGAGGGTGTTACCGAACTGCTACATCAGGTACTAAACAAACCACCTGGCACGACCTTTGTGGTGATCGATGAAATACCGACAGATAATTGGGGGGTGGGCGGCGAGACGGTGACCTCATTGCGCCAAAAAGAAAAGATACGGCTATCAAGCGTGGAAAATGCTGAGATCGCAGGGAGATGTCACACCTGATGGCAATATTTCTGAGACAGAAATACGGCAACAATATCAAAAAACCATGCCGTTCTTTGCCTGAAATTAACGATGACATTTACCGCAAGATTGCCTGCATTTCTGCTTATAGAGACGAGTTTTCTTCTTGTCGGTTGTCCCGTTCAGGCGATCGATTACAGCCGGACGAATTGACATCAGCCAGACACCTCTGTTTTTTAGACAGCAGGACATACGTCGTCAGGTCTATCCTGCAATCGAAAAAGCACAGAAACTCACGAAGAAGTGTCGTCTACGAACGGCAGTGCCCGAAGCTCACCGCTGAGGAAGGATGAAGCCGCTTATTATTGATGTACTCGTTGTACTTCGAATTGATCCAATGCACCGAGAGCAGGCCTTCTGCCCTCGGTGGCGAGAGCTCAAAATTACAGCATATTACGGATAACGTAGTGCAGAATGCCATCGTGCTGGTAGTAGGTCAGTTCGTTACGGGTATCGATGCGGCAGCGAGTGCTGATGGTCTGCGTGTTACCGTTGGTATCCGTGATGTTGACCTCAACCGTGGCACCCGGCGTCAGATGCTCTAATCCCGTAATCGAAATCTGCTCGTCGCCGGTTAATTGCAGCGTTTTACGCGTCACACCGTCGGAAAACTCCAGCGGCAGAATCCCCATCCCGATCAGGTTAGAACGGTGAATACGTTCGAACGATTCGGCAATCACCACGCGGACGCCCAGTAAGCGCGGGCCTTTCGCGGCCCAGTCGCGGCTGGAGCCGGAGCCGTACTCTTTACCAGCAAACAGCGCCAGCGGGACATTGTCGTCCTTGTAGCGCATCGCCGCGTCATAGATTGTCATCTCATTCTGCGACGGGATGTGACGGGTATAGCCGCCCTCTTTACCCGGCACCATCTCATTACGAATACGGATGTTGGCAAACGTCCCGCGCATCATCACTTCGTGGTTACCACGCCGTGAACCGTAAGAGTTGAACTCCGCCGTTTCGACGCCGCGCTCCAGCAAATATTTCCCTGCTGGGCTGTCGCGCTTGATGTTACCTGCTGGTGAGATATGGTCAGTTGTCACCGAATCGCCCAGCATCGCCAGAATGCGCGCGTTGTGTATATCCTGAACTGGCTCAGGTTCTTTCCCCATATCCAGAAAGAAAGGCGTCTGGCGAATATAGGTCGATTCTTCCGGCCATTGATAGGTAGGATTGTCGTCGACCTCAATATCTTGCCACTCCTGCGTGCCTTCAAACACGGCGGCATACTGTTTGTGGAACATGTCTGCGCTGACGTTCAATACTGCCTCCGCCACCGCTTTGGCCGACGGCCAGATGTCCCTCAGATAGACCGCTTTGCCGTCACGATCTTCCCCTATCGGTTCTTGCGTCAGATCGACATTCATATTTCCCGCCAGCGCGTACGCGACCACCAGCGGCGGTGAGGCCAGCCAGTTTGTCTTCACCAGCGGATGAATTCGGCCTTCAAAGTTGCGGTTGCCTGACAGCACGGCCCCGACTGTCAGATCGCCTGCTTTTATCGCCGCTTCAATCGCATCCGGCAGCGGGCCGGAGTTACCAATACAGGTGGTACAGCCGTAGCCCACCAGATTGAATCCCAGCTCGTCGAGGAACGGCGTCAATCCCGCTTTAGCATAGTAATCCGTTACAACTCGCGAGCCCGGAGCCAGCGAGGTCTTAACCCACGGCTTGGTTTTCAGACCGCGCTCGACGGCATTTTTCGCCAGCAGTCCGGCCGTCATCAGCACGATCGGGTTAGAGGTATTGGTACAGGAGGTGATCGCGGCGATCACGACGGCCCCCTGCTGTAAACGGTGCGTTTCGCCTTCCAGCGTGAATTCTTCATAGTCAGAACGGTTCTTAACCGCGCTAACTTCCAGCTCCCGGCTGGCCTTAAAGGCTTCCGGCACGCCCGCTAAAGGCACGCGATCCTGCGGGCGTTTCGGCCCTGCCAGACTGGTTTCCACCGTCGACAAATCCAGCGCAAGCTGGCTCGTAAATACCGGCTCATCACCCGTATTGCGCCACAGCCCCTGCTGCTTACTGTAGGCTTCCACCAGCGCGATCTGTTCTTCCGCACGATTGGTCAACCGCATGTAGTCCAACGTGATTTGGTCGATGGGGAAGAAGCCACAGGTTGCACCATACTCCGGTGCCATGTTGGCGATGGTTGCGCGATCCGCCAGCGGCAGCGAATCCAGTCCATCGCCGTAAAATTCCACAAACTTACCGACCACGCCGTGCTTACGCAGCATCTGCGTGACCGTCAGAACCAGATCGGTTGCCGTGATCCCTTCGCGCATCTTGCCGCTTAGCTTGACGCCGACCACGTCAGGGATCAGCATCGACACAGGCTGCCCCAGCATTGCTGCCTCGGCCTCTATCCCGCCGACGCCCCAGCCGAGCACACCTAAACCGTTAATCATCGTGGTATGCGAATCGGTTCCCACCAGCGTATCGGGATAGGCAAACTGTTTGTCGCCCTGCTTTTCATACCAGATAGCCTTGGCGAGATACTCCAGATTCACCTGATGGCAAATTCCGGTTCCCGGCGGCACGACGCTGAAGTAACTAAAGGCATTTTGCCCCCAGCGCAAAAACTCATAACGCTCACGGTTACGCGCCATTTCCAACTGCGTGTTATCCACGAGTGCCTGACGATCGCCGAAGTGGTCAACCGTCACCGAGTGGTCAATCACCAGATCGACCGGCGACAGCGGGTTAACCTTATTCACATCGCCGCCCAGCCGTTTCACCGCCGCTCGCATCGCCGCCAAATCGACCACGGCGGGCACACCGGTAAAATCCTGCATCAATACACGCGCAGGACGATAGGCGATTTCTCGGTCAACATGGCCCGTCTTCAGCCAGTCTACGACCGCCTGAAGGTCGGCCTGCTCTACCGTGTAGCCGTCCTGATGACGCAATAAATTCTCCAGCAACACCTTGAGCGACTTCGGTAATTTATCAATGTTCCCGAGCGTTTGCGCCGCCTTCGGCAGGCTGTAGTAATGGTAAATCTGCTTCTGTACCGTCAGTGTGTCCAGACAAGTGTCGCGAAGGTGTGATGACATGCTTCCTCCCAAATTAACTTGCTATTCGTTATTCTGCATCGGACGATTAATCAATAACCAGCCTGAGCTTGCGGTCTTATTTAAAGATAACACAAACAAAAAATAACGTTTTTGCAACAATGCGATATGAACGCAGCGATAGCCGTTAGTTATTGAAAAGAAGCAAATCAGAATAAACGCCAATAGGAATATGAAGAGGATGGAAAACAGTCACGGCCGCGTATGGAGGAGAGCAAAGAGAGAAACGGCCCTAAGGCCGCTTGTCTCAGTGTATTAACCTGACGTTAATTTAGACATTCCCGGCAGCCATCACCGGTGTTTCTTCGTCGGCATGCTCATGCTCGGGTTCTTCCAGATCGTGGTTTCGTTCGAGCTTGGCCACAACCGCGGTCGCCATGCCGTTACCAATCACATTGGTCGCCGTGCGGCCCATATCCAGGAACTGATCGATACCAATAATCAGCAAAATGCCCGCTTCGGGTAAGCTGAACATCGGCAAGGTGGCTGCTACTACCACAACCGCGGCGCGTGCCACGCCCGCCATACCTTTACTGGTGATCATCAGCGTCAGCAGAATCAGGGTCTGCTCCGTAAAACTTAAGTGGATATTGTAAGCCTGCGCGATGAACAGAATGGCAAAAGCCTGATAAATCATGGAACCGACAAGGTTAAAGGAATACCCCAATGGGAGTACAAAGCTGGTGATTTTTTTGGGAACGCCGAATTCGCTCAGCGCTTCCATCGTTTTCGGATAGGCCGCTTCGCTGCTGGCGGTGGCAAACGCCAGCATACTGGGTTCACGCAGCAGTTTGATCAGACCCCAGGTTGCTTTCTTGCCGAGGAACAGTGCACCAGCCCCGAACATAAGGCCCCATAGCAGCGCCAGACCAAGGTAGAACTCACCAATCACCTTGCCAAAATCGAGGAGCAGTCCCAGCCCTTCAGTCGTAATAGACGACGCCAGAGAGGAAAATACGGCCAGAGGCGCTAACCGCATGACATAATCTGTCACTCGGAACATCACTTTCGCCAGTTCCTCAATCATCGATTCCATCGTGACAGCATGTTTATTCTGGCCTTTCACAAAAGCCAGCGCGGAACCGAAGAACATCGAGAACACCAGAATCTGCAATATTTCGTTATTCGCCATCGCTTCGACGATGCTGCGTGGAAATATATGGGCAATGAAGCTTTTCAGTGTAAATCCACCGGTATTCACGCCAGTTTCTACCGCTATTGGCGTACTTGGAATGGCGAGATTCATTCCAACGCCAGGCTCAAAGATGTTTGCTAACATCATGCCAATAAAAAGAGAAACCACGGAAGAACAAATAAACCACACCATCGCCTTCAGCCCTATTCTGCCGACGGAAGAAGAATTCCCCATACTGGCAAGACCAGAGACCAATGTTGCGAAGACCAATGGCGCAATAATCATTTTTATCAGGCGAAGAAAAACATCGGTCACTAAATTAAAGTAGGATACGACTTCTTTGGCTTCCTGCTCCGTTAATAAAGCATGACAGGCTCCGCCGACAATAATCCCGAGAAGAATAGCCAAGGCTATAAAAAACAATAACCTGTTCTTTTTCATAGTAACCTCATGATAATGAATAAAATCAGACAATACGTATTATTAGCAAACATGAGCCGCCTAACACATAGGCGTAAGCAAGCGACGACTTATCCGATTTTTATCGGCGTATTCTCTGTGTCTTGATGTGGTGATAATGTGTTTTGATGTGATGATAATAGTTACTCGGGAAGCATATGTGTTTTTCCATCACTGATAGAAAAAATCCCGACGAGATGTAACGTATAATTACAAACGTCGCTATTCATTAATATTGCACGCATCCTACGATAACCGTTTGACATAACTACCCCTCATTTATTATATGCGATAAATAAAGGGGTAATTTAATAAACGTCACTTTGAAATAGTTCCCCTTCATACCTTTTCCTATTTATTTTTTGAATATCCATTAGACGCTCACCCGTGGGGAAATAACTTAAATCGACGGTGTCATGAAAAATACGAAACCTGTCACTAATGAAATTTTTCTTATCAAGAGATGTAGTAATGATTAATTAACTGCTATAAATCATGCGTCGAAAACAGCCTCCCTGACCTATCCTTTCTCCTCGTTGCCTATCGCAATCTTGCCAACCCAGAAGTCGCCCTCACAATCCGTAATGCTGCGGTTTCTGTCCCAGACAAAAGTGGCCTCTGTCACACGCTATATGGCTTTACCGAATGCCGCCGTTAGAACCCATGAGAGCGCCCCAGAATAACGTATGAAAGTTTGATTCTGTGCCGCCAAAATCGCCCAGACTTCACGCAAAAAACATATATAAGGCGTATTTTGCAAGAGGCCTCACAGTCTCCCGTTACGTTTTGTTGTAAAAAACGACATGTTGTTGTTCAACAATCATCAGCGCATGTGTTGATGGAAGAAGAATAGGAAGCGTTTTCCATGAAACTGTTTTACAAAGCTGAAAGCAGTTCTCTTTTTACACACATTGTTTTGATCGAATCCAAACTGGAATTCAAGCTGGAGAAGGTCAATCTGCGCACGAAAAAGACAGAGCGTGGCACCGACTATACGTTCATCAACCCGAAAGGGATGGTGCCGGCGCTAGAGCTGGATGATGGGTCTATTCTGACTGAAGGTGTCGCTATCGCCGTATACATCGCCGATCTGGTTCCGCACTGTAACCTTATCGCGCCTACCGGGGGTATAGCACGCTACCATACGGTTGAATGGCTGAATTATATTTCTGCGGAGCTGCACAAAACGTTTGCACCGATCTTTCGCCCCGGTACGCCGGAAACGTATAAAGAACTGTTAGTTGAATACTTGCAGGTTAAATTACGTTATATCAATATGGTATTGAGTGAACAGAGCTACCTGGTCGCCAACCGCTTCGGTATCGCCGATGCGTATCTGTTTACCGTGATGCGCTGGGCGCAGTCGCTAAAATTGGATATGTTCCGCTACCCTGCACTGGCGGCTTACCTTGACCATATTGCCGAACGCCCTTCCGTCGTTACCGCGCTTAAGGTTGAAAGGTTGAAAGGTTAACATGCAATAACGCCCCAATATTCGGGGCGTTATACGTTTTACGACAGGCGAGTTGCCTGAAAGTGATGACGCGGATTGGCAATCCCATCCTGAGCCGCCACCAACTGTAGCTCATACTCATTCATCTCTTTCGTCACCAGCATGACTTCATAGACCGCCGCCGTCGTGTGCTCCAGCGCTTTATCCAACGCCACGCCCTTCAGCAAGTTCACCAGTAGTAATCCACTGGTTAAATCACCCACGCCGACAGGTTGACGTTCAAACTCTACCAGCGGGCGGCTGATGTGCCAGGCATCCGTCGGCGTCACCAGCAACATTTCAAAGCTGTCTTCACGCGTGGCAGCGCGACTCAGGTGTTTTACCAGAACGATTTTTGGCCCTTTTGCACACAGGGCACGCGCGGTCTCTACAGCTTCAGCCACGTTATGCACGGTACGAGCACCCAGTAGCTCCAGTTCAGGCAGATTCGGCGCGATAATGTCGGCCGCGAGCAGCGACTGCTGGCAGTGAAAATCAGACACACCGGGCGCGACGATACAACCTTTCTCCGGCGTACCCATCACCGGATCGCAGAAGTACAGCGCGTCAGGATTAGCCTCTTTCACCTGACGAACAATACCCAGAATATGTTCCCCTTGCTCGGCAGAGCCAATATAGCCGCTCAGCACCGCATTACAGGTCTTCAGTTTGTCGATGTTCGCCATTCCCTGCACCACCTCGGTCAGGTGGCTGGCGGGCATCACACACCCCGTCCATTGACCGTATTGGGTATGATTGGAGAACTGCACCGTATTCAACGGCCAAACGTTTGCGCCCATCCGACGCATCGGAAACTCTGCCGCGCTGTTACCGGCATGACCAAAAACGACATGTGACTGGATGGAAAGTATATTTTTCATTAGCTATGACTCAGATCCTTGCCAGCGCCTGCGCGCCTCAACTTACAAGAAGAAAGGGAGCTAACGCTCCCTTATCGGTAATGCTTATGCTTTCCAGCAGATCAGGCAGTAGTGCTTTTTGCCGCGACGCAGCAAGGTGTAGCGATCAAACAGACGGTCGGCATCGCTGAAGGTATATTCAGGGTCAGCCTGTTTTTCGCCGTTAATGGTGACTGCATTCGAAGAGATCATCGTACGAGCCTGACCGCGTGACGGCACGAGCTCAGCGCTGACCAACGCCTGTTGCAAATCCGCACCATTTTCCAGTTCGATAATCGGCATACCATCCTGCGCCAACTGCGCAAAGTCGTCCTGCGTCATATCCTGCAATGCGCCAGAGAACAGGCTTTGTGTAATACGACGAGCCGCTTCCAGACCGGCTTCGCCGTGAACCATACGGGTCACTTCTTCCGCCAGCACGTACTGCGCGCGTGGAGCTTTGCCACTGTTTTTGTCTTCTTCTTCCAACGCATCGATATCTTCGAGGCTCATGAACGTGAAGAATTTCAGGAAACGGTACACATCGGCATCCGCCGTGTTGATCCAGAACTGGTAGAATTTGTAAGGGCTGGTCTTGCTGGCATCCAGCCAGATCGCGCCGCCTTCCGTTTTACCGAATTTCGTCCCATCTGACTTGGTGATCAACGGCACAGTCAAACCGTAAACCTGTTTCTGATTCATGCGGCGCGTCAAATCGATACCAGACGTGATGTTGCCCCACTGGTCAGAACCACCGATTTGCAGCTCGACATCATGCTGCTTGTTCAGCGAGGCAAAGTCGTATCCCTGCAACAGGTTGTAAGAAAACTCGGTGAACGAAATACCGACGTCATCACGGTTTAAACGCTGTTTGACGGCCTCTTTGCTAATCATCTGATTAACGGAGAAGTGCTTGCCGATATCACGCAGGAAATCCAGCACGTTCATACTGCCGAACCAATCGTAGTTATTGGCCGCGATCGCGCTGTTTTTGCCGCAGTCAAAATCCAGGAATGGGGAAACCTGACGACGAATCTTCTCTACCCACTCACCCACGGTTTCAGCCGTGTTTAGCTTACGTTCTGTGGCTTTAAAGCTCGGGTCACCGATCAGCCCCGTGGCACCGCCAACCAGGGCAACTGGCTTGTGGCCAGACAGTTGGAAGCGTTTCAGGCAGAGCAGCGGCACCAGATGCCCCAAATGCAAGCTGTCGGCGGTGGGATCAAAGCCGCAATACAGTGCAATTGGCCCTTGCGCCAGCCGCTCTGCTAACGCTTCCTCATCCGTCACCTGGGCAATCAAGCCCCGCTCTTGCAATTGTTTAATCAGGTTACTACTCGCCATCGATAACTCCATTTTTATAAAAAACAGGCTGTTACGTGCCCATTGGGTTGACGCACAACGCCGTGAGAGATGCGCAGCATACCTGCCTGCTGTCGCATGATGATTTCGCTGCTGCATGGCTTTACGCAACCGACGATGAACGCCATATCGCCGCGCAATGCCCAGTCAGCGCGAAACTTCATAGGATAAAGTGCTGATGATAGGAGCGCCAGCGTTTAACACGGATATTTCGCGATTAAGGCGCTAAACGATCGATCTGCCAGCCCTCGCCCTGCCGCTGGTAGAAAAATCGGTCATGCAGGCGGTGTTCGCCGCCCTGCCAAAACTCGACAGAATCGACAACGACGCGGAAGCCCCCCCAGAAGCTCGGCAAAGGCACCTCGCCATTCTGGAATTTTTGCTTCAACTCCAAAAATTTGCTTTCCAGCACGCCACGCGCTGAAATCCGGCTGGATTGCTTGGATACCCACGCACCAATCTGGCTGTCTTTCGGGCGGCTGTGGAAATATTTCAGCACCTCAAGTGCCGGCAGCTTCTCTACGCGTCCCAGCACCATGACCTGCCGCTCTAGCATATGCCAAGGGAACAACAGGCTGATACGTGGATTGTTTTCCAGATGATGGGCTTTGCGGCTGCCCATATTGGTATAAAACACCATGCCTTTCTCATCATAGTGTTTCAGCAGAACGATACGCTGGTAAGGCTGCCCGTGCTCATCCACGGTCGCAACGGACATCGCGGTAGGATCGGCCAGTTTTGCGTCGCAGGCCTGCTTTAGCCAGCGTTCAAATAAATCCAGCGGGTTCGCGGGAAGATCGCTACGGCGAAGCCCTCCACGCGTGTATTCACGGCGGATGTCAGCAATATCGGCGGGTTGAATAAGAGGCGTACCGTCAGAAGGGGAGCGTTCCTGAGTCATAATATCCTGCTGTCGCAATGTCGGGCCAGAAGCGGGCGAAAATCCCATTCTGCTCCCGTACCCGAAAAATCGCAATCAGCAGCGACACCGCGACCGTGCGGCGTCAGTTACATCGGTGCCAACACACAGTCGTCTATGATAACCCGTTCACCCCGTTGGATAAATGCACGATCGCCTTTGCTCCAGAAGGTGTAGGTATCATTACTGTATCTGACGCCAGACGCGGACACCACTTGAGGGAGCGTGAGACGTTCGCCGTCCAGCAAGAAACTCACCTGCGGAGTCGCTTCACCGCCCTGCTGTAGCGTCACGGTTAGCGGCATTGTCCCGCATTGATAATGCAGCGTTTCCATCGTCTGTTTATGACCAAAATAACTGCATCCACTCAGCAGAATC
Source organism: Pectobacterium quasiaquaticum (assembly GCF_014946775.2). Taxonomy (NCBI): domain Bacteria; kingdom Pseudomonadati; phylum Pseudomonadota; class Gammaproteobacteria; order Enterobacterales; family Pectobacteriaceae; genus Pectobacterium; species Pectobacterium quasiaquaticum. Next base: position 2,450,296 of record NZ_CP065177.1, read on the forward strand.
AGCACTGTCCCTGTCAGCAATCGTTTCATTATTTTCCTCCTGTCATTCTTGTCGATGACGGCAACTGACGCTGCCGCTCATTTAAGTTTAACAAGAGGATAGCGATGAACCTTTCGGCAAAATCTGATTAATCCGCATTGACCGGATAAATCGCGCCTAACACCGTTTCCTGACTCGCTCCCGTGACAGACGGCAGATTGCCCGGCAACCCTGATAGCGTGCGTGACGCCAGCCAGGCAAATGCCAGTGCTTCCATATCATCGCCGCTCACGCCACATTCATCCGTCGTGCTGACTTCAATGCCCGGCAGCAGGGCAGAGAGACGCGCCATAATGAGCGGATTACGTGCGCCACCGCCGCAAACCAGTAAGCGTTCACATCCACCGACCAACAGCACCTGTTCAGCGATGCTCATAGCCGTTAACTCAACCAGCGTAGCCTGAACATCCTGCGGCGCTATCGGCGGCAGGCCAGCCAGCATTCTTTCCAGCCAACCCAGATTGAAATACTCACGCCCGGTGCTTTTGGGCGCTCGCAACGCAAAATAAGGATCGGTCAGCATCCGGCGTAGCAATAGTGGATTCACCTGACCATTCATCGCCCATTCGGCGTCTTTATCATACGGCCGCGCGCAGTGCCGCCAGATCCAGGCATCCAACAGCATATTGCCGGGACCGGTGTCGTAGCCACGCACGGGCGCACCCGGCACCAACAGCGACAGATTGGCGATGCCACCAATGTTGAGTACGATACGTCGTTCGACAGGATGCAACAGCAACGCATGGTGGAACGATGGCACCAGCGGAGCACCCTGCCCGCCATAAGCCAAATCGCGGCGGCGAAAATCCCCCACGGTCGTAATGCCAGTCAAGGCGGCAACGCGGTTATTATCGCCGATCTGCAACGTGCAAGGCGTATCGCCCGTGGGTTCATGCCAGACCGTCTGCCCGTGGCAGCCAATCGCGGTGATGTCCTCCGCACTCAGTTCCGTCTCTTTAAGTAGCGTCAGCACGGCTTCGGCAAACAAGATGCCCAGACGCGTATCCAACTGCCCCAGCGCCGACAGCGTTATCGCCTGCCCCTGACACATCCCCAGAATGGCCATTTTGATGTCCTGCGGTATCGGGTGACAGTAGCTGGCCTGCTGAGCAACCGTATGTTCATCAATCGCGGCTAGCACAACATCCACACCATCAAGGCTGGTGCCGGACATTACGCCAATATATCTGCCTGATCTCATTGTATAACCTTTGCCCTGTGGGATAAAAAGAGAACACCGATAAGAACCGTTACGTTGAGAATAAAAGTAGCACGTTAACACGCTGAATTATTAAAATTTTTACGTTTTTTCCACACGGGTTAGGTTTTAACCAAAAGTGGAATGTTGATAATATTTGCTACAAAAAAAACCATTTTTCATGCGATTTATCCTTCTGTTTATACGCAATTTATGCGCACTATTATATTCTGAAAAAAAGAGTAAAAAGAGTGGCATGCTACACTGAGCCAGACCATAATTTATTGGTATAACACTGCGTCGGCCGCGGCTGAGCCAGCCCGACATATTCGCGATTAAGGAGTTCGTATTATGATGAAGCGTTTACTTGTGGTTACCCTTGCTGGTATCACGCTGGCTGGTTGTGCTAATACCAGTACGCTTTCAGGTGATGTTTACAGCGCATCCGAAGCTAAACAAGTGCAGACCGTGACCTACGGTACGATTGTTTCTATGCGTCCGGTTCAAATTCAGGCGGGAGAAGATTCTAACGTGATCGGCGCACTGGGCGGTGCGGTGCTGGGTGGTTTCTTGGGCAACACTATCGGCGGTGGTTCTGGTCGTAGCCTGGCGACGGCTGCAGGTGCAGTAGCCGGTGGTGTAGCGGGTCAAAGCGCTACGAGTGCGCTGAACCGCACACAGGGTGTAGAATTGGAAATTCGTCGTGATGACGGCAGTACCATTATGGTGGTACAGAAGCAAGGTGATACGAAATTCAGCGCGGGCCAACGCGTTGCCATGGCCAGCAATGGCCGCAGTATTACCGTCTCCCCACGCTAATGCTGTGTGACGATCGCCACGTTCTGCGGCGATCGTCACAACGAATAATCAACTCCAGGAATAAATAACCAATAATCGATACCGGTAATATTGCCGAGCTTTAATTCTCCCTCTGCGTAACCCAAATTTAGCTACGCTTGATTCTCATGTAATGCCAATATATTTTTCTCAAGACGCGAAACCAGCAACGCTAATTCATCAACCTGCTCCGGCGTAATTCCAAATAAGACTTCACTACGTGTATGGCTAATTACACCATTGACAGCCTGTATGATTGGCTCTGCTGATTCGGTCAGCATAATACGTTTTGCCCGACGATCGTGCGCACAAACGTGGCGAGTGATTAACCCTTTTTCCTCAAGCTGATCCAGTGTTCGGACTAATGAGGGTTGCTCAATACCTATCGCTTTAGCGAGTTGAATCTGCGACTGCCCAGGGGGTAGATGGTATATGTTATGCAACGTGACCCAATGCGTCTGAGTCAGTTCAAGTGGTTTTAATCGATGATCGACCAGTGCACGCCATACGCGCACCAGACGGGCTAAATCAGATCCTAATGGCAATTCCATCACCTCTCCTTATTGTTAGCACGCTAAGTTATATCCCTGGATTGCAATCAACTCTGATTTATAAAAATAAAAAATGACTTTATTGTTGTAAAAATAGCTCCATATGAAATGGATTCTATCAAATAAACGTCTTTTAAAAATGATCTCAGGCTTATTTTATTCAATCCGAACGCGCCTGCGTTGCTTAAACAAAATTTCACGTAAATAGATCATCTAAGACAAGATAACTTAGAACAACGATGGCTGACGGGACTCTGCTGGTGTATCGGGTTTCTCTGAACGCTGTGACCGTTTCATTCTCTGCCGACACAAACGCAGCACATCCTGTTTCTGCGCATCACTCATTTGGCCCCAACTAAAGCGCTCATGACGACTGCGAAAGCAACCGCGACAATATCCGCTTTCACCCGCCTGACAAATACCACGGCATGGATTAGGGACAACAAAGAGTTCAAGTTGCTCTGGCACAACACCTCCTACTACAACTCTATTTATTGAAGCCCTGTTCTTTACCGCTGGCAAGCTCAAACGGACAGTCACAATGAAAATAATTAGGTAACCATTGTAATAACTGACGATTTTTTTACACGCCAGGCAGCCTAAAATTGCCACAACGCGCTATTTACCCCTCCTGAGAGTACGTTTTAACACAAACCTCACCATAGTGTCGCATTTTTAGCATCATCCCAACAGCTTGGACTCGGTAGCGCCACAACGCTATACTTCCCTCTTTGTTGCACTTTTAACGAGGACACTATGCGCTTACTTCACACCATGCTGCGTGTTGGCGATTTACAACGTTCTATCGATTTCTATACCCAAATCTTGGGCATGCGCGTGCTGCGCACCAGCGAGAATGCCGAATACAAATATACGTTGGCTTTCGTCGGTTATACCGAAGAGAGCGAAGGTGCAGTTATCGAATTGACCTACAACTGGGGCGTCGACAGCTATGATTTGGGCAACGCCTATGGTCATATCGCGCTGGGCGTTGACGATGTTGCCGCAACCTGTGAGCGTATCCGCAAAGCAGGTGGCAATGTAACGCGCGAAGCGGGCCCGGTCAAAGGCGGTACGACCGTGATCGCGTTCATCGAAGATCCAGACGGTTATAAAATCGAGTTGATCGAAAATGCCCACGCCGGTAACGGCATCGGTCAATAATCCCCCGCATTCTACAGGTGCTGCATCGGCACCTGTTCTCCCTCTTCTTCTGCTATCTCCACCCTTTGAAACCGCAACGGGCATGCTGCATCTCCGGCCAAAATTTGCAATAATGCGCGCTGCGTTTTGCTAACAATTAAGAGAAAAATGGCTGATAAAAGTGATCTGAACGCCCTGAGCGGCCGTTTTCGTGGATTTTACCCGGTAGTGATTGATGTTGAAACCGCCGGATTTAATGCGAAAACCGATGCCTTGCTGGAAGTTGCGGCGGTAACCTTAAAAATGGATCAAGACGGTTGGTTACAGCCAGATGAAACGCTACATTTTCATGTCGAGCCATTTGAGGGTGCGATTCTGGAACCCGCCGCACTGGCGTTTAATGGTATTGACCCTACCAATCCGCTGCGTGGCGCAGTGAGCGAATATGACGCGCTGCATGAAATTTTCAAAGTCGTGCGTAAAGGGATCAAAGATCAAGGCTGCAACCGCGCGATTATCGTGGCGCATAATGCCACTTTCGATCATAGCTTTATGGCTGCAGCAGCCGAGCGCTGTAGCCTGAAACGTAATCCCTTCCACCCTTTTGCCACTTTCGATACCGCGGCTCTCAGCGGACTGGTGTTAGGCCAAACGGTTCTTGCTAAAGCTTGTATTACCGCAGGAATAGCGTTTGACTCCAGCCAGGCCCACTCCGCGCTGTATGACACCAACCAGACGGCATTGCTTTTCTGTGAGTTGGTTAACCGCTGGAAACGTCTGGGCGGATGGCCGATTGCACTGGAAGAAAATTCGCTGGAAAACGCATCAGGCGAAGACTGAAAAGATTGAGATCAAAAAACGGGTGCCATAAAAGCACCCGTTGGAAGGATTCACGCACGCATCGTAATAACATTTGACATCGTCATTACGCAGGACGAAGGAATTACTCTTGCTCGGCCTGCTGCGCTTTATATTTGTCTGCCGTTTCTTTGATCAGCGGTTGCAGTTCACCACGCTGAAACATTTCTACCACGATATCACAACCGCCAACCAGCTCACCATCAACCCACAGTTGCGGGAATGTCGGCCAGTTCGCGTATTTCGGCAGTTCAGCACGAATGTCTGGATTCTGCAAAATATCAACATACGCAAAACGTTCGCCACAGGCAGATAACGCCTGAACCGTCTGCGCGGAAAAGCCACAGCTTGGCAATTTCGGGGAGCCTTTCATGTACAGCAGAATCGGGTTTTCAGCAATTTGGCGCTGAATTTTTTCAATTGTCGGTGTCGTCATCTTCTTGCTTCCTTAATTCTATAGGATGGCTAACGTCCAAAACGCTAGCCATGAGCCGCCGTCAGAGGTGCTACGACAGCGACATTGACTCAGTGATATTGTACCGATGCCACTGCCCACAAAAAAACGCCATTTTTTGTAGGGTTATTTTCTCTTGAAGGAATTTGTCATTGATGAAATCAACGCCAGAAAACGCTGATAAATCAATCGAAAAAATAACTATTAACGTTTTTTCACTATTCTGTATGAATAAAGCGACTGTGCCCACTTTTTTATGGCGCCGTTTTCAGGAATACTGTGAGGATTGAGCGAGTTAAGGATTATGTTCGGTCACTGTTATTATGCGCTTATTTATTACTCTTTTTATATTATTTTTCAGCAATCTATCCCTGAACGTGGTTCAGGCTGCGCCGCATACCCCGCATTCTGCGCCGAAGAAAAGCGCCGTGGTAGAAACGAATAAGAAAAGCCGCCAAACAAAGGGTAATGCTAAGTCACCGACGCCGATCAAAAGCAAAAAACCAGAACCTACCGCCGTCAGCAATAAACCCAAATCCCGCACCGCGAGCAAAGTGACAGAAAAAAAACCGTCACGGACGCAAAGCAGCACGCCCGCGCTCGTGAAAAAGAATCTTAAAAAGCTGAAGCCTGAAGAAGAGAAACAAACCACCGCACAAGCCAGAGTCAAAACCGGACTGAAGAAGACCGCACTCAAGGGGAAAGCGGATAAAAATCCAGCGCCGACAGAAAAAGGTATGGCGCTAAGCGCCGCACATAAAAAACGCTATCAGCATGCCAAAACGACCGCAATGAATAAATTGATGAGTCAGATAGGTAAGCCTTACCACTGGGGCGGTTCCTCTCCCTTTACCGGATTCGACTGTAGCGGACTGGTTTATTACGCCTACAAAGATGTCGTTAAGATCCAAATTCCACGCACTGCAAACGAAATGTATCACCTGCGTGATGCTGCTCCGATTAAAAAGAGTGAGCTGGAAAGTGGCGATCTGGTCTTCTTCCGCATCAATAATCGTGGGGCAGCCGATCACGTCGGGGTTTATCTGGGGGAAGGAAAATTTATTCAGTCGCCACGGACAGGCTCAGACATTCGTATCAGCAAGCTGAGTGAAGATTATTGGCAGGAGCACTACGTTGGTGCACGTCGCGTGGTCACACCGCAGACGATTCGTTAAGAGACAGATTATATCTGGTATACCCTAAATAATTCGAGTTTCAGGAAGGCGGCAAGCGAAGGAATCCCGATGAACTTACTCAAGTAAGTGATTCGGGTGAGTGAACGAAGCCAACGCACATGCAACTTGAAGTATGACGGGTATAAAACGATTCAGACACGTTTTATGCATCATCAACGTGTCTGAATACCTAACCCGCCCAGAGGCACCGTTCGGTTAGTTCAGCACCGCAATAAAACTAAACGCGATGATCACAGCCAACGAACCAACAGTTGTCAGCAAAGACATCTTCAGATCTGTATCCATGAATTACTCCTTATTAACGAACGAATTTTATCTGAAAGCTTCATCTGAAAAGACACCACCGTTCACAGCCAAACCCGTTTAGGTAGTAAAAGCCACAAATAATAGGGTTATTACGATTCTTTCATAATTGTAGCGAAAAATCTCGGACGAATGCATCACTAATAGTATAAATTAGCCCTTTCACTTTCATGATAAATCGGACACAATCCGCTGTTTATGAAAGCGCTACGTATCAGTCGAAAAACGTCAACCCAGATCCCTTCGGTATAACATTCGGCATTCTCCTTCTGAAATCCTGTTTTTTAGCTTAGAAGAAGAACATTAAACGTAGGCAAACGATTAACAATATACTTACGTCTATAACAGGTAAGTTCAGGAGTCATTTTTAGATGGCAACGATTAAAGATGTGGCAAAACGTGCTGGCGTTTCCACCACAACCGTATCGCACGTGATCAATAAAACACGTTTCGTCGCCGAAGAGACTAAGGCAGCCGTCAGGGCAGCAATCAAAGAATTGCACTATTCACCCAGCGCCGTCGCCCGCAGCCTCAAAGTTAATCACACTAAATCTATCGGCTTGCTGGCCACTTCCAGTGAAGCACCCTATTTCGCCGAGATCATTGAAGCCGTTGAAAATAGCTGCTACGCCAAAGGCTACACGCTGGTGCTGTGTAATTCGCATAACGACATCGGCAAGCAGCGCGCTTATCTTTCCATGCTGGCGCAAAAACGCGTCGACGGCCTGCTGGTAATGTGCGCCGAATATCCACCAGAGCTGTTGTCGATGTTGGAAGATTATCGCAGCATTCCGATGGTCGTGATGGACTGGGGACAGATGCACAGCGATTTTACCGATACGATTATCGATAACGCCTTTGAAGGCGGTTATATGGCAGGCCGCTACCTGATTGAACGCGGCCATCGGGATATCGGCGCCATCCCCGGCACTCAAGAACGCAACACCGGCAGCGGACGCTACCTCGGCTTTTTGAAAGCGCTGAAGGAAGCCGACATCACCGTACGCGACGAATGGGTGGTTCGAGGCGATTTTGAACCAGAATCCGGCTATAAAGCCATGCATCAGATCCTCGCACAGAAACAGCGTCCAACGGCTGTATTCTGCGGCGGCGATATTATGGCGATGGGGGCCATCTGTGCGGCTGACGAGCTGGGTCTGCGCGTGCCGCAGGATATTTCGGTGATCGGTTATGACAACGTGCGCCACGCGCGTTTCTTTACGCCTGCGCTGACCACCATCCACCAGCCAAAGGAGCGTCTGGGTCAATCCGCGTTCTCTATGCTACTGGATCGAATCACTAGTAAACGGGAAGATGCGCACGTCATTGAAGTGCACCCGACGTTGATTGAGCGCCGCTCGGTGGCAGACGGCCCCTACCTCGACTATCGCCGCTAGTCGCCGCTATTCTGTACAGCCGTTTTTCTTATTCCTGCCTGCATCCTCTCTCTGCTTCAGCCAATTCTCTTGTATGCTGGCTGAAGCCGTTATAATTCTATACCCTAAATAATTCGAGTTGCATGAAGGCGGCAAGCGAGGGAATCCCGATGAGCTTACTCAAGTAAGTGATTCGGGTGAGTGAACGTAGCCAACGTACATGCGGCTTGAAGTATGACGGGTATAATACCGTGTTTCATTTTCTCTGGTGACAGCCGATACCTCGGCTGCGATAAGTGTTGTCCAGGTATGTTTTACGATACTTTTACATGTGAAAAGTTAAGGAGACATGATGGGTTTACCTTATACAGAAGAATGGGATCCTAATACCGCGCCCTGGTTCCACATCGTGCAAGACATGCTGGCCAGCGCGGATATCGCCATCAACGGCACTCGCCCTTTTGACATCCGCGTGACCAACCCCAATTTCTTTAAACGTATCCTGCGTGAGGGATCGCTGGGGCTGGGAGAAAGCTACATGGATGAATGGTGGGAGTGTGAACGGCTGGATATGTTTTCCCATCGCGTCATGCGCGCGGGGCTGGATGCCAGGCTGCCCCGCCGTCTGCACGACCTGACGCGCGTCGCCCTCTCCCGCGTCACGAATTTACAATCCCGTCGACGCGCTCAGGTTGTCGGTAAAGCGCATTACGATTTAGGTAACGACCTCTTTACCCTGATGCTGGATCCCTATATGCAATACTCCTGCGCCTATTGGAAACAGGCACAGACGCTGGAACAGGCGCAGGAAGATAAACTCGCCATGATCTGCGAAAAGCTCCAGTTAACATCAGGGATGACGCTGCTGGATATCGGCTGTGGCTGGGGCGGGTTGGCCGAATTCGCGGCACGTCACTACGGTGTTTCAGTGTACGGCATCACCATTTCCAGAGAACAACAGGTGCTGGCACAGCGACGTTGTCAGGATCTGAACGTCACCATTGAATTACAGGATTACCGCGATCTCGATCGGCAATTCGATCGCGTGGTGTCAGTTGGCATGTTTGAACACGTCGGGCCACGCAACTATGACAATTATTTCCGCGTCGTGCGGCGTAATCTAAAACCCGATGGGCTGTTTCTGCTACATACCATCGGGGCCAATAAGACCAATCCGCACATCGATCCCTGGATTCATAAATACATCTTCCCCAACGGCTGTATTCCCTCCGTACAGCATATTGCGCAGGCAAGCGAGCCTTATTTGGTGATGGAAGACTGGCATAATTTCGGTGCTGATTACGATCGTACCTTAATGGCCTGGCACGCTCGCTTTCAGCAGAACTGGCCACGGCTTTCCACACGCTACACGGCCCGCTTCCGCCGGATGTTCAGCTACTATCTTAACTTTTGTGCAGGGGCTTTCAGAGCAAGGGAACTTCAGCTCTGGCAGGTCTTGTTCAGCACGGATGGGGTCGACGGTGGATTGCGCGTTGCGCGCTGACAGCATTGTGTGTTGACAGAAAGTCGTGTGCTGACTGAAAAGAGAAACCGGACGAGGCTATTCGTCCGGTTTACAAGCACAGGCAACGCGAAAATTACTCTTCTTTGCCCAGGTCACTCGCCTGCTTACTCGCCAACACGCGCTCGACCGTATCGACTACGGCCTGTGTCTGCGGGTCGATTTCGATATTAATGCGATTTCCCAGACGCTTCTGCCCCAGCGTGGTGCGATTCAGCGTTTCTGGAATTAAATGCACGCAGAAGCGTCCACGGGTTACTTCTCCTACCGTCAGGCTGATACCGTCAATCCCAACGAAGCCTTTATGTAGCACGTATTTCATCAGTGCTTCATCTGCCAGACGGAACCAAATCTGATGGTTATTCTCTGACACCTGAATCTTCACCACTTCCGCCGTACACATGATGTGGCCTGACATGACGTGCCCACCGATCTCATCACCGAATTTTGCGGCACGCTCAATATTGACGACATCACCTTCATGGATATCGCCCAGATTCGTTAACCGCAGCGTTTCCTTCATGAGATCAAAACTGACACGATCGCCGTCAATGGCGGTTACCGTCAGGCAGCAACCGTTGTGCGCCACCGAAGCGCCGGGCACGAGCCCTGGCAACAGGTCGGGAGGGAGCTGGACAATGTGCGTGCGAAAGTTGGATTTTTCTTCAATCGACACCACCGGCGCGGTGCCCTGAACAATACCGGTAAACATGCGGTTTGCCTCTTAAAAACAAAGAAATGACGTTGTGCAGTGTGCCCGATATTCCGCGGAAAACCAAACCGGAATACGGTACGTCAGAGGTTATCGAAACCGCAGCGTAACAAAAAGAATATATTCTCTTTCAAGCTGGTTTACTTTTATTAAGTCGTTACAATAACGTTCTCATTTTATTCTTGACGTTTTTCATATCCAGATTATTCATCCCGCTAGCAAAATTACGTCATTCAAGGAAGGTATCCGTGCAACAGTATCTGACAGAAGCGCGTAAATTATCGGCGCTTGCTGTTCCTGTCATTATTGCGCAAGTGTCCCAAACGTCGATGGGTGTGGTTGACACCGTCATGGCCGGTGCTTATAGCGCCACCGATATGGCCGCCGTCGCCGTGGGAACCTCTATCTGGCTACCCGCCATTCTTTTTGGCCATGGCCTGCTGTTGGCACTGACGCCCGTTGTTGCACAGCTCAACGGTTCCGGCCGACGCGATCGCATCTCTTATCAGGTGCGACAGTCCTTCTTCCTCGCCGCCATCATTTCTGTGCTTACGATGCTAGTGCTATATCAGGGGGAATACGCCATTAACCTGATGAGCGACAATTCGCCTGAGCTGGCGGCGAAAGCCATCGACTATCTGCATGCGCTGCTGTGGGGCGTTCCCGGCTATCTGTTCTATCAGGTTTTACGCTGCCAGTGTGAAGGGCTGTCCAAAACCTACCCCGGCATGATGATTGGATTCATCGGGCTGTTAATCAACATCCCGATCAACTACATCTTTATCCACGGTAAATTTGGCATGCCCGAACTGGGCGGTGTTGGCTGCGGCGTGGCTACCGCCTCGGTTTACTGGATTATGATGCTATTGATGATGCTCTATACCCGCCGCGCTTCCTGGCTACACGATATCCGCCTGCACCGTCCCGCATTCCGCCCGGACGTTGCCGTGCTGAAACGCCTCTTTGGCCTCGGTTTACCTATCGCGCTGGCATTACTTTTTGAAGTAACACTCTTTGCCGTGGTGGCGCTGTTGGTGTTGCCGCTGGGCGTCGTCGATGTGGCAGGTCACCAGATTGCCCTGAACTTCAGCTCGCTGATGTTCGTTCTTCCGCTCTCGGTTGGCGTTGCGACCACCATTCGCGTCGGGCATCGCTTAGGGGAAGGTTCGGTTGAAAACGCCCGTATCGCCGCACACACCGGTATCATGGCGGGTGTAGCCTTAGCCAGCTGTACGGCTATTTTCACCACGCTGCTGCGCGAGCCTATCGCCCTGCTCTACAATCAGGATCCGCTGGTGGTGGCAATGGCTTCTCAGCTCATGCTGTTGGCTGCCGTTTATCAAATCTCCGATGCCGTTCAGGCCATCGGCAGTGGTGTTCTGCGCGGCTATAAAGATACTCGGTCAATTTTCTATATTACGTTCACCGCGTACTGGGTGCTGGGGTTACCGAGTGGCTACCTGCTGGCGTTGACGGATATTATCGTGCCGCGCATGGGGCCTGCGGGTTTCTGGTGTGGTTTCATCATTGGTCTGACGGCAGCGGCAGTGATGATGGTCACGCGAATTCGTTTTCTTCAGCGCCAACCCGCCGCACGGATTTTAGCGCGCGCCTCCCGCTAGATAATGTTTCATCCAGTTTACGTCGAAAAAAACGACGGAATGGATACAACCCCAGCAATCGCACTGGCAAGAGCACAAAATTGCATTTTTCCTCTTGCCAGTTTTCCCCTTGCTCGCTACTATTCGCCTCGCTGTCAGACAGGCAGCTCGGTATCTCAATGCGTTCATAGCTCAGTTGGTTAGAGCACCACCTTGACATGGTGGGGGTCGTTGGTTCGAGTCCAATTGAACGCACCATTTCTTGTTTTTTCCTTCGATTCCGCCCTTTTTTATTGTCTCTTATATTCGATTAGTGCTGCCATTATCAGGGTAGCTACCCTCTATATCTACTCATTAACACAGCGTCTGTATTAACAGGCCAGAAGCCATTTATGCCCCCAGCCTGCGTTTTCAAAATTGCTGATTACCTAATTAGACTATTGGTGAATGAATACGACAGAGCGCCGCCGTTATTCCGCTTGTGATTCGATCACCACCACGCACTGCCCCACGCGAACGGATGCGCCGGGCTGACAGCGGATCTCCCGCACCGTGCCGCGCTGCGGCGACACAATCGGGATTTCCATTTTCATGGATTCGAGAATCATCAGCGTGTCCCCCTCGGCTACCGTTTTGCCGATCTCCGTCGTCACCTGCCAGAGATTACCGGAAATTGGGCTTTCAACGCCGACCTGTCCCAGCAGGATCGGTGCTTCGCTCGCCTCTTCGATCACCACATCCACGCTATCCGTCACCGATTGACCGGCAATACGCCAGCGCTCACGCTCTGCCTCAAACGCAGCCCGCTGACGGACGCGGAATGCTTCAATTTCTTCCGCTTCCCGCGACAGGAAATCCTGATAGGCGTTTAGCGCCAGTTCGCTTTGCTCGATCCGTAACGGGTAGCGCCCTAGCGGGAAATCCCGTCGGATCGATAACAACTCGTCGGCCGACACCGGATAGAAGCGAATTTGGTCAAAGAAGCGCAGCAGCCACGGCTTACCGTCAAATGCATCAACGCCGCGATAGCGATCCCACATTTGCAACGTGCGTCCAACAAACTGGTAGCCACCAGGCCCTTCCATGCCGTAAACGCACAGGTAAGCGCCGCCGATGCCCACCGAGTTTTCCGCCGTCCAGGTACGCGCCGGATTATATTTGGTGGTGACTAACCGATGGCGCGGATCCAGCGGCGTTGCCACCGGTGCACCGAGATAAACATCGCCCAATCCCATCACCAGATAGCTAGCCTCAAAGACCGTACGGTAAACCTCATCAAGATTATCCAATTCGTTAATACGGCGGATAAACTCAAGGTTGCTCGGGCACCAGGGCGCATCGCTGCGTACCGTGGTCATGTATTTTTGAATCGCCAGTTGGCAGGCGGGATCGTCCCAGGACAGCGGCAGATAAACCACCCGTGATGGCACTGTCAGATTCTGCTGGGTGCAAACGTCCTGCCATAGCGTAGAAAGCACATCCAACAGGTGCTGTAACGAAAGCATTTCGGGGCGATAGTGCACCTGCAACGAGCGAATGCCCGGCGTCACGTCAATGATGCCATCGAGCGTCTGTTGCTCCAGCGCCAGCATCAGCGCATGGACGCGGAAACGTAGCGCGACATCCAGCTCCGCCGCTCCCACTTCCAACAGCAAATGGGTATCGCCGGACAGCCGTACAACCAGCCGTTTATCCTCCTCACCGGTATCCAACACCACCGGAGGAATGAGCGCGGCAGGCGACCAGTCGACAGCGATCGGGACAAGTTGCTCCACCTCCGCATGACGTGCCTGCGCCAGCGCGCGCGCCGTCGGGAGGTCGACAGGAATAAAGCGCACACGATCGCCCGCATTAAGCTGCCCTAGCGCCCACAGATCGGCTTCGATTATCGTCACCGGACAAACAAATCCGCCCAGACTCGGGCCATCCGGCCCCAGAATAACCGGCATATCGCCAGTGAAATCCACCGCGCCAATGGCATACGGGTTATCGTGAATATTCGAAGGATGCAGTCCGGCCTCTCCGCCGCTGTCGCGCACCCACTCTGGTTTCGGCCCAATCAGGCGCACACCCGTGCGGCTGGAGTTAAAATGGACTTCCCACTCGGTGGTGAGGAACGTTTCCATATAGGCAGGCGTGAAATAGTCCGGTGCCGCATGCGGGCCGTAAATCACACGTAGTTCACGCACCGCAGACAATGTGGTGCGCAATGCGTCCGGCAGGCTATCTCCAATACGTCGGTCAGCCAGCGGCGCAAGGTGCAAGACGTCACCCGCCCGCAGCGCCCTGCCCGCATGACCGCCAAATTGCCCCAGCGTGAAGGTACTTTTACTGCCGAGATAGTCCGGCACATCAATACCGCCACGCAGGCAAAGATAGCTGCGAACCCCTTGCGCACTCGCCGCACCTAACCGCAGCGTGCCACCCGCCGGTATCGCAAATACGCGATCCATCGGCACAGGTTGACCGTCCAGCTCGATAGCGATAGCCGCACCAGTGACTGCCGCTACAGCGTCCGTATTAAAACGTAATGTCGGCCCGTTCATCGTGACTTCCAGCGCCGCCATTCCCGCCGGATTCCCCACCAGACGGTTGCCTAAACGCAGCGCGCGATCGTCCATCGGTCCCGATGGCGGCACGCCGACCGCCCAGTAGCCGAGACGTCCGGGATAATCCTGTACGGTGGTCTGCGTACCAGCGCTTACCACTTCGCAGGTTGTCGCTTGGTAGACTAGCGCATCCAGACAGCGCGTCCACGGCTGGCCGCTGGTAAACGGCTCTGCCGCCAGAATCTGACGCAGATAGTCACGGTTGTGTTCCACGCCGTAGAGTCGCGTGTCCGCCAGCGCCCGATCCAGCCCCACCATCGCCTGTTCGCGAGTGGATGCACAGGCGATGATCTTAGCCAGCATCGGGTCGAAAAACGGGGGAATCTCGCACCCTGCCGTCACCCAGGTATCGATACGCAGGCTCTGTCCTTCTGCGGCGGGGAACGCAACTTCCGTCAATAATCCCGGCGACGGCTGGAACTGTTTGCCCGGATCCTCCGCGTACAGACGTGCCTGAATCGCATGCCCCTGCGGCTTCAGTCCGGCAGACAGCTCGCGCAGCGGTGGTAAATCCCCTGCGGCCAGTTCGATCATCCAGCGCACCAGATCCACGCCCCAGACCTGTTCCGTTACGCCATGTTCCACCTGTAGGCGCGTATTGACTTCAAGAAAGTAAAAACGGTCCGTCGCGCTGTCATAAACGAATTCCACTGTTCCGGCACTGCGATAATTCACCGCCTGTGCCAGACTGATCGCCGCCGTACACAGCGCATCGGCGATCCCGTCCGGCAGATTAGGCGCGGGGGTTTCTTCAATCACTTTCTGGTTACGGCGCTGTACCGAACAGTCCCGAACCCCCAGCGCCAACACGTCGCCCTGCCCGTCACCAAAAATCTGTACCTCCAGATGCCGGGCGCGTTCGATATACTTTTCGATGAAAACGCCTGCGTCGCTGAAGTTGTTCTGTCCCAAACGCTTTACCGTTTCAAACGCGTCAGACAGTTCTGTGGTGCTATAGCAGACGCGCATCCCGATTCCACCGCCACCCGCCGTGCTTTTAAGCATGACCGGATAGCCGATCGCTTCCGCCGCCCGAAGGGCCGCATCACTATTTTCCAGCAGCTCGGTGCCTTCCAGCAGCGGCACGTTGTGCTGCTTCGCCAACGCGCGCGCCGTATGTTTTAAGCCGAATACCCGTAGCTGCTGCGGCGTCGGCCCGACAAAGGCAATCTGTGCCGCTTCGCAGGCTTCGGCAAACGCCGCATTCTCGGACAGAAAACCATAGCCGGGATGAATCGCTTGTGCGCCGCTGCGCTGCGCCGCAGAGAGAATTTTTTCTACATCCAGATAGGTATGAGCCGCCGCGCCCTCTCCCAGACTAAGGGCTTCATCGGCATCCTGAATATGCAGGCTACTGATATCGGCATCAGAATAGACCGCGACGCCACGGACGTTCATCTCACGTAGCGAACGCAGAATACGGCACGCAATCGCGCCACGGTTGGCAATCAGAAGTTTGTCGAACATACGCTAGACTCATGCAAGGGCAGGTCGTCCCGCCAAAATGCGATCCGCATGATGGTCGTCCATCGCGGTAACGGTCAAAGGATGTAGAGGCGTGCCCCCACACCGAAATCATCAGGCTTTGTCATGCTGAGAACGACTCGTCGACGGCAGATAATAGCGGTTTGCCCGAGCCTCCAGTACGCTCACCAGCCACGTTTTCACCCGCTGCCAGCGCGTGCCTTTTTCACAATCCAGTGGCATCAGTTCCATATCAGCACCTCCGCTGGCGTTGGGTTCCAACCGTTGCACGGGTTATTCAACTGCGGACAGTTGGAAATCAGCACGATGACGTCCGTTTCAGCACGCAGCTCCACATATTTACCCGGTGCGGAAATACCGTCTTCAAAGGTCAGTCCGCCTTCTGCCGTCACCGGCACGTTCATGAAGAAGTTGATGTTCGCGCCGATGTCCTTTTTGTTCAGGCGGCCATCGTGCAGACAGGCACAGAGAAAGTTATCGCGGCAGCTATGCATGTAGCGTCGGTCAAGCGCATAACGTACGGTATTGCTCTCCTGCGCACAGGCGCCTCCCAGCGTGTCATGGCGACCGCAGGTATCGGCGACAATCGTCAGCAACGGGTTACCAAGGTTGGAATACAGCAC
The DNA here is from genome assembly GCF_014946775.2 of Pectobacterium quasiaquaticum. Lineage (NCBI taxonomy): Bacteria > Pseudomonadati > Pseudomonadota > Gammaproteobacteria > Enterobacterales > Pectobacteriaceae > Pectobacterium > Pectobacterium quasiaquaticum. The sequence goes on from NZ_CP065177.1 coordinate 2,466,803, forward strand.
GCTGCCCGTCGTCAGGTAGACGCTATTTTGGCGGCGCAGCGTGCGTTGCGGATCGTAGCGTTCACGTGGGTCATCGACGCGATAGAACAACGTATCCACCGCCTGATTGCCTTCCAGATCCAGCAGTCGCAGCGTCTGCCCCTGCTTGACCTCAAACAGATAGGGTTCTCCGGCAGGGATCACATGGCGGAATACCGCGTCCTCGGCCGTTTTATTACTGGCAATTAACGTCATGTCCGGCCTCCTTACAGGCAAAAGCGTTCGGTATTGTGAAACGCGCGTGCATTTTCCTCACGAAACGCACGGCAGTACGCGGCGACATCCTCGCCTTCCGCCCGGCTCCAGGTGAGTGCAATCGGGCGCGGCGCATAGGTCGGGTTAGGATCCATCGGGTGTTGCAAGGCGGTCAGCACCACCAGAGTATCCATCGGCGCGTACAGCTCGATGTAGTCCCCCGCCTGAGAATGATTGGCGTGAAAGTGAAACTGACCTTGCGCATCCACGGTGACTTTGCTGAACAGGTTGATCGTCATCAGCAGATCTTGCAGATTGAGGTTCCATTTCCCCATTTCGACCAGCAGGTTATCCATACCGTTACGGAAAAAGCCGTTGCGCAATTCCTGATAGCGCCCCTGCCCGAATTTCTCCTGCACTTCCTGCGCATTGAGCACGCCGCCAAAGCTGTCGTGCCAGCCGCACGTGTCGGCAACAATCGCTGCCAGCACGCGTCCCATATCGGAATAGAGGCAGTGCCCGACCGTCAGCCTGGCGGTATGTTGCCCTTTCAGGGTATCCGGCAGGCTCAAACGTTCACTGGTCTGGTGGGCGTTGAACAGCAGCAGGCCGACATTGCCGCCGCCTTCCACATCTTCGATACGCAGAATCTGTCCACGTTTGAGGATGAAAGAGGTATGTCCTCCGCCCGGCACTATTTCTTCATCAAACGTCGTTCGGCCTGTCGATGTGTTTGTCGATGTCTGTGTCGCTGTCATAACCGAAAGCTCCTTAAATAGGGGATGTCGCCACGCTGACTACAGGAGGCACCAACGTAAGCGCACGCTGGCGTGTGGCAAGACGCTCCTGATTAAGCGGGATGTCATAGGTAATGCGTGCGCCATAGGCTTCCGGCGCATGCGGGTCGATGCGCACTTTGTCGAACACCAGCAAGCGCGTGCCAAGGTGGAAACCTTCCGGCAAATCGTGGGTGACCATAAAGACCGTTAAGCGGGTTTCCCGCCACAGCTCCAGCAGCAGCGTGTGCATATCGCCGCGAATACCCGGATCCAGCGCCCCGAACGGTTCATCGAGCAGCAGGATGCGCGGCTGGACAATAAACGCCTGAGCAATCGCGAGCCGTTGCTGCATGCCACCGGAAAGCTGGTTAGGGTATTTGTGCATGGCGTGTCCCAGCCCGACGCGCTCCAGCATCCGCGCGGCATCGTCTCGCGCCGCCTGTTTGTGCTGCCCAAACAGCCTGCCGAACCAGGGGGAACGCGGTATCTCCAGCCCAATCACCACGTTTTCCAGCACGGTTAAATGTGGGAAAACCGAATAGCGTTGAAACACCACGCCGCGACTGGCATCCGGTTCAGCGGGTAGCCGCTTCCCTTCGAGTCGGACTTCGCCACGGCTGGGCGTTTCCTGCCCCAGCAGCAGACGCAGAAAGGTGGATTTACCGCAGCCGGATGCCCCGACCATCGTGCAGAATTCCCCTTCCTCAACGTTCAGGTTGAGCCGTTCCAGCACAACGTGGTCGCCGTATTCCTGCCAGATGTTATCGATCTCAATAAAACTCATGCTTTGCTTTCCTCTGACCACGGGAACACGCGGCGATGCAGCCAGCGCAGCGCCATATCCATGAGCCATGCCAGCAGAGTGATCCACACGACGTAAGGCAGAATCACATCCATCGCCAGATAGCGGCGTACCAGAAAGATGCGGTAACCGAGCCCTGCCGTTGCCGAAATCGCTTCGGCAGAAATCAGAAATAGCCACGCTGCGCCCAGCAGCAGCCGCAGTGAAATCAGCAGTCGCGAGAGCAGTTGTGGCAGGATGATGCGCAGCACCACGACCCAGCTGTTCGCACCCAATGTCTGGGCTTTAATCAGCATTTCCTGCGGTATGCTGCGGGCGCGCTGTTCGAGATCGCGCGCCAGCATCGGCGTAACGCCAATCACGATCAGCATCACTTTCGAGAGTTCATCCAGCCCGAAGACGATGAACAGGATGGGCAAAATCGCCAGCGGTGGGATCATCGACAGCACCGTCATCAGCGGCGAGAGCGACGCGCGAAACAGCGGAAAAGCCCCAGCCGCAATCCCGAACAGCAGGCTCAACAGGCTGGCGATCCCCAGCCCCAGCGCGAGACGCACCAGACTGGCCTGCGTATCCAGCCAGAACAGGTAATCACCGCTGCGTTTATCCTCGGTGAATGCCATGCGCTGAATCGCCTCGGCCATTTGCCCAAGACTCGGCAAGAGTTTGTCATTGGGGTTAGCCTCCAGCCGTAGCGCCGACCCCACGAGGTACAGCACCAGCAGCACGACAAACGGCAGCAGGACCAGCAACAGCCGTCCGCCCCGACTGGGGTAGCGATTGATCAAGCGCACGATAGTCTCTCCAGTTTGCGGGTCAGAGTTTGTTCTCTGCGGCCAGACGCACGAAGGTGTCGTCAAAGCGCAGTTTCACATTGGCGCTGTCACCCTGTGTTAACTGTCCGGGGAACGTCATACCGATAAAATCCGCGCTCTGTGCGCCAGTGCCGAGCAGCCCTTTATCAAAGGAGAAATCGGCCACTCGCTTCATGGTGTTAGGGAGATCCTGGCTGGTCAGAAACGCCAGATTGTCCTGCGCGGAATAAAACAGATGGGTGGTTTTTAACTGCGCCTGATAGCCGGCTAAATCGGTACCGGAAGCGGCAGCCATGGACTCCAGCGCCGGTTTGTCGCCCGCTTTCATCAGCGCCATCATTTCAAACCAGGCACCGGCCAGCGCTTTGCCCAACGCCGGATTGTCCTGTAGCGTTTGCGTGTTCACGACCATCATGTCGATCAGCTCACCGGGGATCTGACCGGACTGAAAGACTTCCGTGGTGTCCGGCTGGCTTTTGATGGCAGAGAGCTGAGGGTTCCAGGCGACGGCGGCCTGCACGCTGCGGGTGGCAAAGGCGGCGACAATATCGGCATCCGACGTGTTAACAACGGTGACATCCCGCTCCCGCAATCCGGCCGTCTCCAGACCGCGTACCAGCAGGTAATGGGAGACGGAGAGTTCAGGCAGGTTAACCTTCATCCCGCGTAAATCGTTCAGCGTTTTCCCTTTGCCTTTGAGCACGATGCCATCGTTGCCTGCGGAGAAACTGCCGAGCAGCAGCGCCGTGGTATCCACACCGCCCGCCGCCGGAATAGTCAGCGCATCCATGTTGGTCATCGTGCAGCCGTCAAACTGCCCAGCGGTGTATTGGTTGATCGATTCGACGTAGTCGTTAAGTTGGGTGACCTTAATCTTGATGCCGTACTTGTCGGCCCATTTATCGATAATACCCTGCGTGCCGATGAAGCCCCACGGCATCCATCCGGCATAGATCGTCCAGCACACGTTGAATTGCGTTTTAGGCGCAGCCTGAGAAGGGAGACTCAGCAGCGCTGAGAGACTGAGGACGCAAACGCCCAGTAAACGAGATAGGTTCATGCCAGACCTCCGGTTGAGTAGGAAAAAAGCGGGAACAGCGCGACACCATGGGTGTTGCTGTCTCCCGGGCTTTTGTCCCGCCGTGTAACCTCAACTGGAGGTCGCCAGCTCTCGGACCAGACATCCATAGGATATGGATCGGAACCCTAGCCAGCTATTCAGGTTGTTCAGCGCCATGCGTGGTGCTGTCCCGAATAGAGAAAAGCAAAAGGCGTGCCAGCACAGAAAGTGCCAGTCCGGCTGTCGTTTATAGGGAAAATTATGCGGGGAAGCACGCCGCTATCGCGCTATCTCGGTGCACTAGCACAGCGAGTACGCCTCACGGCAGTGCAGCGGAAGTTGGCGGAAGCGGGGCTTAGTGTGCAGAACGGCTGGCCGCTATTTTTTCCAGCAGCGCACTAAACGTGGCTTGTTCTTCAGGGGATAGCGCCTGAAGCATCTGCGCCTCAATCTGCTTTTCCTGATGCAGAAAAACCTGCGTAAACGCGACGCCTTTATCGGACAAACTGAGCCACACGCTACGGCCATCATCCGGGTTATCGAGCTTGCGGACATAATCGCGTTTGACCAGTTCCGCGACCATGCGGGTGATCTGCGCCTTATCCCGACAGACCCTTTTCGCCAACGACTGGGGCGTAATACGCCCTTCCATCGCGATGATCTTACATAACCGGACGTGCACCACATCCAGACTAATGTCGTGCGCTTTCATCTGTTCCTGCATCTGCGCCTTATAGCTTTCCAGTAAGGCAAAAAGAGCTTTCATCATGCTTTATTGACTCAGTCAACCAATGATCATATAGTTGATTTTATCAACTATCCATCACGAGTTCAATTTACCGAGGCCACAATGGGAAACGTCTATCAGATTACGGTGGAAGAAAATGCCGAGCAGCAGCGCATGCTGTCGTTTGAATGCTCAATTCACGATGATTTGTTCAAGATTCTGGAAAAAGTCGATGGCAAGATGGACATGACGCCGGAACAGACTCAGGCCTTTATTGTGGGGTTGAAACTATTTAGTGAAGTGATGATGCAGAATAGAAAGCACCCGCTGTTTAAGGAATTCGCCGCCCCGTTCAGAGAATTCATGCTTAATCTCAAGAAGCAGTGATAGAGAAGGTCGCGCAGCAAAAATGATGCTCCCCGCACCGTGAAAACACCGGCGTGGGGAGCGTGACGTCTTACTCTGCCAGATCGAAGCGATCCGCATTCATCACTTTCACCCAGGCAGCAACAAAGTCATTCACAAACTTCTCTTTGCTGTCGTCCTGTGCGTAAACCTCGGCGTAGGCGCGCAGAATGGAATTGGAACCAAAGACCAGATCCAGACGCGTCGCTGTCCATTTGACTTCACCCGTTTTACGGTCGCGGATTTCATACAGGTCTTTACGGTATGGCTTCCACGTGTATTTCATATCGGTCAGGTTGACGAAGAAATCATTCGTCAGCGCGCCTTCACGATTAGTAAATACGCCGTGTTTGGTGCCACCGTAGTTGGTCCCCAACACACGCAGGCCGCCAACCAGTACCGTCATCTCTTTCGCCGTCAGCCCCATCAGTTGGGTGCGATCGAGCATCAGCTCTTCCACGCTCACGGCATAATCTTTCTTCAGCCAGTTACGGTAGCCATCGTGGATAGGTTCAAGGACGTCAAAAGACTCGGCGTCGGTCAGGGCATCGGTGGTGTCGCCACGTCCCGGAGCAAACGGCACAGTCACCTGTACGCCAGCCGCTTTCGCCGCTTTCTCAATCCCCACATTACCCGCCAGCACAATGGTATCGGCCACGCTGGCCCCTGTTGCAGCGGCAATGCTTTCCAGCACGACTAACACACGCGCCAGACGCTCAGGCTCGTTCCCTACCCAGTCTTTCTGCGGAGCAAGGCGAATACGCGCGCCGTTGGCACCGCCACGCATATCAGAACCACGGAATGTACGGGCGCTGTCCCAGGCGGTTGCGACCAGTTCACTGATGGAAAGGCTGCTTTCTGCAATGCGTGCTTTGACAACATCAACATCATAGTCGGTACGGCCAGCCGGAACCGGATCCTGCCACAGCAAATCTTCCTGCGGCACATCTGGGCCGATGTAGCGCGCTTTCGGCCCCATATCGCGGTGCGTCAGTTTGAACCATGCTCGGGCAAACACTTCGGAGAAGTAAGCCTGATCCTGATAGAAACGCTCGGAAATCTTGCGATATTCCGGGTCAACTTTCAGCGCCATGTCGGCATCAGTCATCATTGGGTTGTAGCGAATAGACGGGTCTTCAACGTCAACCGGTTTGTCTTCTTCTTTAATATTAACGGGCTCCCACTGCGATGCACCAGCCGGGCTCTTTCTCAGTTCCCATTCGTGATTCAACAGCATGTGGAAGAAGCCGTTATCCCATTGCGTCGGATGCGTTGTCCAGGCGCCTTCCAGACCGCTGGTGACGGTATAGCGCCCTTTGCCCGATCCCGTGGGGTTATGCCAACCGAGACCTTGCTCCTCAACATCCGCACTTTCTGGTGCCGCACCCAGCAGGCTGGCATCGCCGTTACCGTGGGTTTTACCCACCGTGTGCCCACCCGCCGTCAGGGCAACGGTTTCTTCATCATTCATCGCCATACGGGAGAACGTCACGCGCATATCCTGTGCAGTACGCAGCGGATCGGGATTGCCGTCGACGCCTTCTGGGTTAACGTAAATCAGCCCCATTTGTACGGCCGCCAGCGGGTTTTCCAGCGAGGTACGATCGTCGCTGCCATAGCGTCCGGTGCTCTTCGCAAGCCACTCTTTTTCCGAGCCCCAGTAGGTGTCTTTTTCCGGGTGCCAGATGTCTTCACGGCCAAAGGCGAAGCCAAATGTTTTCAGCCCCATGGATTCATACGCGATATTACCCGCCAGAATAATCAAGTCCGCCCAACTGAGTTTATTGCCGTATTTTCTTTTGATGGGCCACAGTAAGCGGCGCGCTTTATCGAGACTGACGTTATCCGGCCAGGAGTTAAGCGGTGCAAAGCGCTGGTTACCGGTTCCGCCGCCGCCGCGACCGTCGGTCGTACGGTAAGAGCCCGCCGAGTGCCAGGCCATACGAATCATCAGGCCGCCATAGTGACCCCAGTCCGCTGGCCACCACTCCTGGCTATCGGTCATCAGTGCGTGCAGATCTTTTTTGAGGGCATCGACATCGAGGGTTTTGAGGGCGTCGCGGTAGCTGAAATCGCTGCCTAACGGGTTGGTCTTGGTATCATGCTGATGCAGAATGTCGAGATTGAGGGTATTTGGCCACCAGTCGGTGTTTGATGAGCCAGTAGAAGTGTTTCCGCCGTGCATAACCGGACACTTGCCGGCTGGTTTCGTTTTATTCTCGTCCATCGTTATCTCCCAGTATGTTGCATTGCCTTAATCGCTACGCCAGAAGGCGGGGTTGTTCCCCGATAGCCTTGCCTTATAGCAACGGAGCGCTTCACCGATTCCTTCTTCTTGATGCAAGACAGTGCCAGAGTCTCCCTATAATTTATAATTGTATATGCTAACTTCTGCGATAGCTTAACCTGATGAAAAGCGGTTCAATCGCACATTTTTCCTATCTGCATCAATAATCTCGCCGATAGAACCGCTTGTGATAATGAGCCTGCTTATCATGACGACCTCTTTTAAGAGACCGCTGACTCTTCTGCTACCCTAAAACTACAGCGATGGCGAACGGAGTATGAACTGGGTAAGTTCGGCACGTTTCCCTAAGCGGATCGGACAACCATTTACGTTAGCGGTTCAAATGAAGCCGACGTAGGATGAAACTCACGTTCAGATTTTGCTGATACGGTGGCGGCATTCGACGAATTCGGCTAAACATTCGACACTTGGAAGAACATGATAAACAAAGCACTTGCCACCAGCATCGGAGCCGTCCATAATAGCGCCCATTCCAAACGCTGGAATGAAGAAAAGCATTCTAATCAAAACGTTACTGATTAAGATGTTGTCTACTGTACGACCGTAGCTCAGTTGGTTAGAGCACCACCTTGACATGGTGGGGGTCGGTGGTTCGAGTCCACTCGGTCGTACCAATTCATGTTCTATAGACGTATGCTAATGTCTATAACATTTTGAAAAGAAGAAAATTTTCATCTTCTCTTGTTCCAGTAAAATCTATCGAAATCTACTCATATCCAATGGTTTTAAGTCCATTTTTAAGTCCATTTGAATACGGGTAATCTCACTTCCAGATTGTTACTGTTAAACAACACTGCCGAGAACCAAAATCCAGCTCTGATGCTAATCAGGAGCGACGATCATGGTACTTTCTGCTATAGCTGTTCGCCATGCAAAAGCAATTGGCAAAGCCTATACAATCCCAGATGATAATGGCCTTTCTCTTTCCGTCTCACCAAACGGTGGAAAATCGTGGCATTTCCGCTATTACTGGCTAGGAAAACAAAAACGCCTATCTCTTGGCACCTACCCCAAAGTGTCACTGCAAGAAGCCAGAAACCTGCGAGATGAGACGAAAGCTTTGTTAGACGCAGGAATAAACCCTCAGGCCGCTCGTAAGCAAAAACGCTATGTTATACAGCTAGCTGTCGAAAATGATTTTGAATCCGTGTTCAAAAAATGGGCTGAATATAGATCTTTAGAACTCAAAGAGGATAAAAAAGGAACCCTTTCCCAAATTCAGCGCACATTTAATAACGACATCTTACCCCAAATTGGCAAGATGCCTATTTATGACATCCGTCGTATAGATCTATTAAAAGTCTTATCCAAGATTGAACAGCGAAAAGCATTTACAACAGCAGAAAAAGCGCGCAGTTGGCTTGGGCAATTATTTCGCTATGCTGTGGTAAAAATAGATGGTCTTGATGTTAACCCTGCTATGGATCTGAAAGAAGTTGCGCTACCAAAACCGCCAGAAATTCACAATCCATTCTTACACATGTCAGAGTTACCGTCATTTTTAAGTAAATTGCGTAAATACTCAGGTAATGAAACTACACAACTTGGTATTCGCTTACTTTTTCTTACCGGAGTTCGCACTGGCGAATTACGTCTCGCTACACCAGAACAGTTCGATTTAGAGCGTGGTCTTTGGCTTATTCCTCCCGAAGAGGTGAAACAACTACAAAAAAGCATGCGAAAAAATAGAAAACGACCACAGGATATCCCTCCTTATATTGTTCCTTTATCTGCACAGGCAATTGAAATAATCAGGTATTTAATAGATAAAGTTAAACCAGCCCAGCACTATTTATTGCCACATTACTATAACTTACAAGAGCGTATAAGTGAAAACACTCTCAATAATGCTCTGAAACGTATGGGTTATAAAGATAAACTCACAGGCCATGGTATACGTGGCACAATTTCAACAGCACTGAACGAAATTGGTTACCCTAAAGTTTGGGTAGATGCCCAGCTTTCTCATGCTGATCCAAATAAAGTTAGCTCTGCATATAACCATGCTAGCTATGTAGAACCACGTAGACGTATGATGCAAGATTGGGCTGACAGGCTCGATTTATTAGAGCAAGGATTTGTTGAATCAGCAATGAAGCATTTGACTATCTATATCGCTGGAATTCCCACTATGCTGGATACAGATAGTAATTTACCTATACCACCAGTAACAACAACGCCTCCAGCAGCCACTTCGACTTCTATAGTTGCAACAAATGATGAAAATAACAACAACCAAACATTCCAACGACTTTCACCTCTACCACCAAAATATAGTGGGAAAGATGCATCCGAAAAAATCATCACAGAAATACAAAAAAAACGCATAGACATGCTTAACATATATGAAGAACCGCATAATCTATCAGTATCCCAATTCGCTAAACTGGCTGGTAAATCTCGAGACCAAATTAACCGGGAGATAAAAGCGAATAAATTACTAACAATAAACATCGGCAATCGTGGGCAACGAATTCCAGATTGGCAGCTCGATCCTATAAAGAAAAAATTGATTCAGGCGGTACTTAAATTATCAGATAGAGCAGATTCATGGACAGTTTATCAAGCTTTATCTAATAGAAATAAAAGATTAGACAACCAATCTCCTATTGATGTAGTTAATTCCAACAACCTAGACATGATAGTTACAATAATTAATAGAATTACAAGCACTCACCTCTTTTAGAGGTGATATATCATAGAGTTAAGCGAGTTAAATATTTCATTAAAACCCGCAATGGCATGCGGGTTTTAATAGTTCTGAAGAGATTCACCAGCGTAATTTCTCATAAATCTATATTGCACGACACTCGCACTATTGAAATTAACATCAGCAGTTCCACAGGTAATTTATTAGGAAAAAGATCAACATCACACCCCCTATAATTGACGGTATCTTTACTTTTTCCTTCGCGTAATATTCACCTGAAATCTCATTGAGTTGCATCAGTGAAACCATCACAGAACAGGGAATGGATCATTAACATCAGATAACCAAAACAAGTTAGTCCTTCTGTTGTTTCAGAAACCCAAAGTTACTTGTAAAAAGGAGCAATAAAACATGAGGATCCGTCACTTACATTATTTTTTGGTTGTTGCAGAAGAACAAAGCTTCGCAAGAGCCGCCGCCAGAGTCCATATAGAACCATCACCACTATCCCGTGCGATTAAGGAACTGGAACAACAGCTTGGCGTTCAATTGCTGCACCGTAACAAAGGCCGTATTCGGCTGACATGGCCTGGGGAGGTATTCCGCGAAGAAGCTCAGCGTATTGTTAACTTTATCGAAAACGCCAAAACACGTGTACATGCTGCAGCGAAAGGTTACAGAGGCAGGCTCCGTATAGGCCTATGCGACAGCCTGGCTCAACCCCGACTGACACAATTACTTGCCCGATGCCGAGAAGAAGAACCACGTACAGAAATACGTATCACCGAGATGTCCGTCAACGAAATGCTTCAGGCTCTGGCCCACGACCAAATAGATGCCGGGTTCACTATTGACGATATCAGCCTCTCTGGCTACACCAAACAACCAGTCTGGAGTGAACGTCCTGCTGTCGCCATTCCACGTAATCATCCTCTCCTTTCTCTAGAGTTTATTTCTGTCGCCGAAGCATTTCGCTATCCTCTAGTCCTCTGCCATCCAGAACGATGCGCAGGGGGATATAACGTCATCCGACGCTGGTTTAATGACGCATCATTATCACAACCTAATATTGCCGAGTACATTTCCGGCCACGAATCGATGCTCATGCTGGTAGCTGCAGGATACGGTATCGGCATAGGTCTTGAGTCACAACTCTCATTATATAACCATCCGAATGTAATTATACGGGCAACGTCTTACGATATCCCAGACTCATCGACCAATATCATCACGACGGAAAAATATTATTCACCAGAGCTAGAACGCTTTATCAACCGTGCGCTTGAGATTGGCGAATTGCAGTCTGCTCACATGTCGACAGTCCCTACAGAACTACATTCAGATGGGTAAGTTGCACCAGTTAATGTCTTACTTTATTTGTCTGCCGCATGACAGGCACAGTTAGTGTCTGTTACCTCCATTACCCCCTCAATTTTCTGATGCTCTCCATTCAATATCAACCAATCAAGCGAATAATAAGCAATCATATAATTTACATTGAGCCTGACATTTTCAGTCTGGTGAACGACACAATAGGGCCCATTGAACTGGGTTCTATTTCATGCGTAAAAACACCGACAACAGAAACACTGTACCGCCATTTATTCTTCATAAACATTGCCGGACGAAGAGCAGGATAAGCGCTGACGAATATACCCAGTAGTCTCTGTCTTTCAGTCAGCTAAAAAACCGTAACCAGCACATCCCTATTGTTTGATGAAACGGAATGATGAGGTCTTTTTAATAGTCATCACACCTCATGAACGCTACCAAACACCAAGGAGTGACAGTAATGAACGCTGAGAACACGACACCACTACCAGAGCGCCGTATTTTGCGTCGCCCCGAAGTTGAGGCTAAAACCGGATTCAAACGCGCCCATATCTATAACCTAATGAAAGAAGGTCGCTTTCCTAAGCCAATACGCCTCGGTCTACGAGCAGTAGGCTGGGATTCGGTCGAAATTGATCGGTGGATCACTGACCGTCTCAAAGAACGCATCTGACTGCTCTAGTCATACGATAAGGAGCAACTCATGCAAACATCAACAAAAGGTGGTATCAGCAAAGCCACCGTCCACTGTACCGGTTTAGCGGTCGCACTACCTGCATCTAGAATCATCTGGATGATGACCAGTAATTTATGGCATCCCGAATTCTACTACATTACCGGAAAAAACCATGGAGGGGCCTATCATGTCTCACCTCCATGAATTAGCTCGGGGCCACAAGCAACTACTGCCGCTGATCGAATACGCACTGCAAGAGGGCTGGGAGGTTATACGTACCTCTGGTGGGCATTTGAAGTTCACCAAGCCTGGTATGCCACCGATCTTCACCAGTTCGACAGCTAGCGACTATCGTGCCGGGCGTAATGCGCGCGCCTTACTACGGCGAACACAACACCAGTTTGCTACTGACGAATCCTCTCCTGACAAGGGAGGCCACCATGCCTGATATTTCCGTACAAGACCTTGCCGGCAAACTTCTGAGCGAAGGCTTCACGAGCAAAGCACCCATTGCAGAGGTGTTGAGCGCACCTATTGCAGAAACGGCAATGGTTATCACGCTCGATGAGCTATCACCATATGAGCTTGATCCACGACTAACGCGCAACCCGCTCTACGACGAGATCAAAGCCTCAATACGCGAGCGCGGACTCGACTCACCGCCCTCCATCACTCAGCGCCCAGGGGCAAAGGGCTATATCATTCGCAACGGAGGCAATACCAGACTCTCGATCCTGCGCGAACTCTGGACTGAGACCAGGGATGAACGCTTTTTCCGCATTCCATGCCTGTTCCGCCCATGGCCGGAACGCGGTGAAATCATCGCATTAACGGGGCATCTGGCTGAGAACGAGCTGCACGGTGGCCTGTCATTTATTGAACGAGCCCTGGGCGTCAATAAAGCACGGGAGCTTTATGAAGAAGAGACCGGGAAATCACTGTCACAGTCAGAGCTGGCCCGCCGACTCAAGGCCGATGGCTACCCTGTACCCCAGCCCCATATCAGTCGCATGCAAGAGGCCATTCAATACTTGCTTCCGGCCATCCCTACTGTGCTTTATGCTGGGCTGGGAAGGCATCAGGTCGAGCAGTTGACCAGCCTGCGGCGTGCTGCTGAACGGGCCTGGTCCGCTCGCAGCACCAACACACACCACCACATCGACTTCACCACCGTGTTCCAGGATGTGTTGGTGATGTTCGACAGCACACCGGGCAATTTCAGTGTCCAGCGCGTACAGGATGAGTTGATTGGACAAATGGCCGATCTGCTGGAGATGGAATACGACACGCTGGCATTCGAGATCACCGACACCGATCGGCGTTGGCAGTTACTCAGCAATGAAGCACCATTGGCTGAACCTGGGGCATCGACGCTGCAAGAGAAAACGCCATTACCCGTCACGCCGCCCGGCGTTACATCGGAATCCACGTCGCCCAGAAACATCGAGCCATCAACAACCAGAAAGGCGTCTGCACAACCGGCATCGCCCCCGTCTGAACCTGTTGGCCGCACCTCGCAAGACAAATCTGCGGCAGGAAACGACGAGCATGCCACGCTACTGCAACAGCATGTTGTTTCTCCTGCTGGCACAACCGAACGGCTGCTGTCGATTCAGCGGCTGGTCGCCGGCCATACTGGCGAGACCCTGCCAGACTTCGAACGCAATGTCTTGCAATCCATCCCTATCCAGGCTGATAGCCTGTATCCGATCACCGATATCTGGCACATTGAGGCATCACTGGATGAACCTTCTCGACTACGCACCCATATTGCGCAGTTTGCCGCAGAAATCGCCCATGAAGTCGGTGCGCAAGATGCTATTGAGCCATACGAAAATGGCATCGGATTCAGTTGCAAATGCGCCGATGACCGTGTCAACACAGATACGTCAGCATCCATGGTGCTGGCGCTGCTGCACGCTCTGAGCGCCCCCTATCTGCCCGCCACACATCCGTTTTCAGATACCACGTCTTCGATCCGGTTTGGGCTACTCGGGCATTTGTTGCAGGGGATACTGGACGCGAGCAATGACGCCAACGATGCACCACAGCGGCTCAATGACAGCGCACTGGTGAAGCTGTTTCGATTGCTACGGCTGACCCGCAGGCTGATCGACATTGAGAACGGCATACAGGATGACGGCGACGTCATTCCCGGATCATGAGGAGCACAGCCATGACCGGTCCACACCCTCTCAATCAGGCTGTCATCGCACAGGCACTGCATGATCTGCGCAACGGTCAATTGCGCAGAGCCAAGTCCATGGGATTCGATGACACCGACCTTGACGCACTGAAACATCCTGCCATGGCAAGCGTACTGGCCAACGCTAACGTGTCCTGGTGCTCCGTCGTGGTCAACCGAGATGTGCTGCGTCGCCTCCTGCATCAGGTCGACGATGTAACCGAGGAAGTCGCCAGAATCGACCGGCTTCTGCGCCTGGGTGCCAGTACCGAACTTATCAGCAAGTTCTTCGGGCTCACCCATCAGGAAATCGCGTTGCGCCGCAGTGTGATCGGATTGCCAAAAAGGAAAGGTCGCCATCCGGTTCTGACCGAAGAGCAGGATACCAATCTTTGGCACCGCTGGTCTGCTGCAGTCAAGTCACAAAAAGTGGCACTCAATGACGATATGGAGATGCTGGATATCGCAGCGGAACTTGCCGAAGCCACGGATCTGCCGCTGTCCGTTATCTGGAGTGCCATACGCGGATGGATTGATGAAGGGCAGACCAGATGACGGGTGGCCAGCCACGCACAAACGGCCCAATCCGGCTAAATGAGTTGTTCGACCAGGCTTTCTCCCGCCTGCAACCGCAATCCGCGAAGCCGGTTCAATCCACCTCATCGCCTGCGGCAACGGATGGTTTCCTCTTTAGCGGCAACCACCACGACAGTGTGCCACGGGCACTACTGATGGACGGGCGGCTCACCCCGCTTGAACGCAACGGCTGGCAAGTTTTCCGGTTGATGCTCGCAGAAGATGGTATCACCGCGATGCCAACGTACGATCAGCTCGCCCCCTGGCTCGCTTCCATGCCGTGCGCGGCCAAAGCGTCTCACGAAACAGTCGCACGCACCCTGACGATGCTGCGCCTGACCCGATGGATCAGCCTGGTCAGACGCAGACGTGATCCACGCACAGGCCGCATTCTGGGCAACCTCTATGTCCTGCACGATGAACCACTCACGCCCTATGAGGCAATCCAGCTTGACGCCGACTACCTGGCGCTGGTCAGTCAGTCTCTGGTTCATGCCAGCAAGTCTGTCCAGCGTGTCGGCATGTATACACTACAGGAGATGTCACAGGATTCGATGCTCAGCGGCCAGGTACTGCCAACCCGATTGCAGGTGCTGACACAGCGTCTGGCTGCACAGGGCTGGCGCATGGATTCACGTTACCCACAGGATATGAACGCTCACGATTCCGAAGAAGGGATAACGCCCCCTCTTCGGAATAATGGCGACCTGACTTCGGATTCCAAATCAGGCCTGAGC
Organism: Pectobacterium quasiaquaticum; assembly: GCF_014946775.2. Taxonomy (NCBI): domain Bacteria; kingdom Pseudomonadati; phylum Pseudomonadota; class Gammaproteobacteria; order Enterobacterales; family Pectobacteriaceae; genus Pectobacterium; species Pectobacterium quasiaquaticum. The sequence continues at coordinate 2,482,089 of NZ_CP065177.1, forward strand.
GCCAGCAAAATCAACCCACTTCGGAATCCGAAGAGCATAAGTACAGTACATATAAAAGAAAATAATAAAAAAATACTTACAGTACCGCGTGCGCAAGAACTTGGAATGCTGAGTTTCCCGGAGCGTTTTATGGCACTCAAGGCTGAGCAGCAATCCGGTGCGCTGGCCGCATTACAGTCGGTTGAACCCAGTTTGCACCAATCCGTCCTTGACGAATGGGATGCCCGTTGCACGACAACCAGCATTCGAAATCCTGCGGGCTATCTGTTTGGCATCATCCAGAAAGCCCTGCGTGGAGATTTCCGAGCCTGGGCTGGGCAGAAGGACAACACACAACCAACGCCTGCCACCAAACCACGTGAAGCGCCTCCTCCACCGCAGCCACCTGCGGCAAACAGAGATGTCGCACTGGCCCATCTGGCACGGCTGCGCAAATTGCTGGATGCCCCGTGAATTCGACATGTCCACAATCATCCATAGTTGTCTATACCCTGGGTATAGCTGCATACATAGCCTTCCAGACGAGATGCACACGACTCATGCAGAAATAGCCATGCATCGTCCACTGACGTCCACAGTCGCCTATACCCCGGGTATAGCTGCACACACAGCCTTCCCTCGCAGGCCGTCCGGCGCTTCGCAAAACAGGCTGACCAGCAGTGCGGTTTCATGACTGACGGCCTTCCCGTTGCAGCCGAAGCTGACGACTCGTTTCACTACGGAGAGTCATCACCATGGCCAACGAAAACAATGCCACTGAATCCTTGCAATTGAACCTGGGGTCATTGCGCAGTGCGATGTCACTGACCCTGCATACTCACCACGCATCGCGTATTTGGCATGGACGCGCAGCCGCAGAAGGTAAACCCGGCATCGTCGGCTTGAATGGATTTGTCTCCATCATGAACAAGCTCAAGCGCGGGGCCGAGCAGGACGATCCCTACTCCGACTGGTGGATGTTGCGCATCGAAGACAAGCTGGCGCTCACCAAAGAACAGCTCCAGAGCTTGCGCCAACAAGTGGATCAGGCACTGGCAGACGTACCGTCCGCGCTAAGCCTTGGAGAAAACATGAATGTGCAACCCGTCAAGCTGCCACTGTTCGTCTCCTCGCAACTGGGCTTTATGGCGGTCTATTTACTGGCCGACTACGACGATCTTGCCCGCCGCCTGATCCTGGCCCACCACACCGCATTGATCGACCGATCAACTCTCGAACGTTGGCTTAACGACGGTGCCCATGCCCTGCGCAGTCTCTTCAGCCTGGCACAGCAATACCGCTACTCCGGCACCCAGCGTGACGACTTTGCCGCCAACAATGCCGCAGCCCGTGCCGCAGTGGAAAAGTTCGGAGAACTGCCGCAGGACGTACTCGAAGGCGCGCGCCGTTCACGCTTCGCACCACCTTTGATCCGGCGTGGACAAACGCATATGGCGCACTCAGGCACCACGAATCAAACACCCTCACACGAGGACGAGCCTGCGGATGCACCTGCCAGCGCCAGCGAAAAGCCAACCGAAGGTGCACAAAATAGCGAGGATGACCACGCATGAGCACATCAACACGTTTCACCATGCTGGAACAGACCACCTTCCAGCAGTTGGAACATGCAGGCTACCTAAAAGGCCTTTTAAAACCTTTTAAAGGTAAAGGGGCACTCGAAGTCTGGGCCAGACAATGCGAGGCACTGCGCGACGACCTGATCGTGCTGGCGCAGCGGCAGGTTCTGGCTCAGGCACGCAGCCATCCCTTCAACCTGCTACCGACGCAACTGGCCCAGCAAACCACTGGCGCAGGAACCACTTTTCTGCGCTGGCGCAACCTCGACCGCAGCAGCATGGGCGTGGCCCTGTGGCAAGAGGTGATGGTCAACCCGGCCACGCCACTCGGACTCATCGGCGATTTACATGCAATGGAAGTCCAGCGAGCCGTGCTGAACATGCAAATTAGCCTGTTGCACACTCTCACACGCCAGGCCAGGGACTGCGCCAGCAAACTGGTTCATGCCGAAGAAGTTTATCTGCGCCGGACAGGCCATCAGGCAGATCTGAGCCAACCACATCCAGGTGAAGGCCGCATGAAATATCCGGCATCGATACAACGCCGTTGACGGTTTCCGCCTGCATTGTCTTTCCAGTGCGGACCTTTCACATCAAGCAGGAGTCATCAATATGAGTACACATTTCAGCGGCGAGGGAAATATCGGCTCTGCGCCAGAATTCCACGAGTACCCCAACGGCAACGAAGAACCACGTCGGGTGCTGCGCCTGAACGTTTACTTCGACAACCCCGTCCCCGGCAAGAGCGGTGCCTTTGAAGATCGTGGCGGCTTCTGGCGGCCGGTTGACTGGTGGCATCGTGACGCGGAGCAATTCGCCGAGCTGTTCCAGAAAGGCATGCGAGTCGTGGTCAGCGGACGTGTAGAGCGAGATGACTGGACCGATGAGAACAACAATCCGCGTACGACTTATCGAGTCAATGCACGCAGTGTTGGTATCCTCCCTTACCGGATCGAGGCTATCATCCTGAGCCCCAAGCCGGGGGCCGCAGATCCGGTGTCTCAGGCCGAATAACACATTGCACTTCAGGACGATCACCGACAGCGGTCGTCCCCTATTCCACTGAGGTCTATTGCGTTTCGCGCGCTCCAGCACAAGAAGTTGGCTGCGTAAACGAGCAGTGCCCAGTGTAGGCCTTTCTCGACACCGAAGCCGCCGCAGGCGCACTCTTGATACACCTTCAGCCTGGATGCGAATGGTGTGCCATTCACCGATGATTGGCATCAAACTCGAAAATCAAATACGTTGGCTCGCAATCCGCATTCTTTATCATTTTAAACTCTCCAGCCGGGAATACTCGACGGCATGATTCACGTGCCGAGAGAATTCTATGAGGCTATTTCTGTGCGAGAAGCCCTCTCAGGGCAAAGATATCGGACGTGTACTGGGGGCCACCCAAAGAGGCAATGGCTGCCTCGCAGGTTCAGGTATCACCGTAACCTGGTGCATTGGTCATCTCGTTGAGGCCGCCCCCCCAGAAACCTATGGCGAGCAGTACAAACGCTGGTCTATCGAGCAGTTGCCCATTATCCCTGAGCGCTGGCGTGTCGAAGTCAAATCAAAGACCGCTTCGCAATTCAACGTCGTCAAAGACCTTCTGAGCAAGGCAACCGAGCTGGTCATCGCGACGGATGCTGACCGGGAGGGCGAGTTGATCGCACGCGAGATCATCGAACTGTGCGGTTATCGCGGCCCTATCCAGAGGCTCTGGTTATCGGCACTCAATGACGCGTCGATCCGCAAAGCACTGGCAACGCTCAGGCCATCAAGCGAAACCCTGCCGATGTACTTCTCGGCCCTGGCCCGTTCCCGTGCCGACTGGCTGATCGGCATGAACCTCAGTCGCCTGTTCACCGTCATGGGGCGGCAGGCCGGTTACGACGGCGTACTCTCCGTTGGCCGGGTACAAACCCCAACGCTGAAACTGGTTGTCGATCGCGACCGCGAGATCGCTCGCTTTGTCTCAGTGCCGTTCTGGGCAGTCGAGACCGTGCTATCAAGCGCAGGCCAATCTTTCACTGCAGGCTGGCTGGCACCAGATACAGCAACAGACGATGCGGGCCGTTGTCTGCAGGAGCCCATAGCCCGACAAGCGGCCGAACGCATGCGTATTGCTGGCAGCGCACAGGTCACGTCTGTCGAGACGGAACGCCTGCGTGAAGGCCCACCGTTACCCTTCGATCTGGGCACTCTGCAGGAAATCTGTTCCAAACAACTGGGCCTGGATGTGCAGGAAACCCTGGAAATCGCCCAGGCACTGTACGAGACTCACAAAGCCACGACGTACCCGCGCTCAGATTCCGGCTACCTGCCTGAAAGCATGTTCGCCGAGGTGCCGGTGGTACTCGACAGTCTTCTCAAGACCGATCCAGGCCTGAGGCCGATCGTTGACCAGCTAGACCGCAATCAGCGATCGCGTGCCTGGAACGACAGCAAAGTCACGGCGCACCACGGCATCATCCCCACACTCGAACCCGCTAATCTCACGGCGATGAGCGACAAAGAGCAGGCAGTCTATAAACTGATCCGTGCCCACTATCTGGCGCAGTTTCTGCCGCAACATGAATTCGACCGTACCACCGCGCGCCTGTCATGCACGGGCGAAACACTGCAAGCGGTCGGCAAGCAGATCGTCGTCATCGGGTGGCGACAGGTGCTCACTGAACCCAGGCCAGATGAGGATGGCGAGACCACACTACGCAGCCAGGTTCTGCCAGCGCTGCATGAAGGATTGTCCTGCCAGATAACTGGCATCGACTGTAAAGCACTCAAGACATCGCCGCCACGTCCTTATACCCAGGGCGAACTGGTCAAGGCGATGAAGGGGGTAGCCAAACTGGTCTCAGATCCGCGCCTCAAACAAAAGCTGAAGGACACCACGGGTATCGGCACTGAGGCGACTCGCGCCAATATCATCAAAGGGTTACTTGACCGTGGCTACCTGCTGAAGAAAAGCCGTTCAGTACGCGCCTCCGATGCGGCCTTTACACTCATCGACGCCGTTCCCGGTGCCATTGCCGACCCAGGCATGACTGCTATCTGGGAACAGGCGCTGGACATGATCGAAGCCGGTCAGCTCACACTCGATGTCTTTATCGACAAGCAGTCAGCCTGGATCACGCAATTGGTGCAGCAGTATCGAGGGGCATCTCTGTCTATCAAGGTGCCACAGGGACCCGCATGCCCCGAATGCGGCACCGCTATGCGTCAACGCACCGGCAAGAGCGGGCCATTCTGGTCTTGTCCTCGTTACCCCGACTGCAAAGGCTCTCAGCCTATCGACAGTGGTAAACACAAACGCGCCATGCCGCGCAAGCGTAGCCGCAGCTCCCGGGAGCCCTGAGTCGCTCTGAACCCAAAGAGCCATGTCACGTCTTCTGTGATGACATGGCCTCACCCCCGCGCCCGTGCGGGAATCCCGGCGCGCCAGTCTTCTGCTAAACCGTGCGCACCTCGCCATGCTCCGGCAGCGAGGCAAGAAGGCAACTCATCCATGGACGCACCAGACGCGTTCCCCCTTCTCCGGTTCTTCCGCCCTCCATGAAGGGTTTCCTGATGCTTTGCTTGAGAGGCCAGACATCAGGAAACCCTTCGGGGATGACGGTATTCATTGCCGCGCCCAACGGCGAAAAACTGGGTTCCCTTTGTGTGTGGATACATGCCAGAGGATTCCGGCCACAACCACGATAACGGCCGGGTGCGATTGCTGCGACAGCGAACGGTTTTGACGACGACTGCATCCTGAAACAGCCCACAGGTGGTTTCTTCCTACCGAGTCGGAGGCCAGCAGGTCCCCGACACTTTTTCTCCTGATTTACGACATATCCGGTTGGGCCTGTGGCCTTGAACCAAACAAACAGGAGACACAATGAGCACACAACCCCCACCCCATGCACTGCAGTTCGGCAGCGTTTGCAGCGGTATTGAGGCCGTCAGCCTGGCCTGGGAACCACTCGGTATGAAAGCCGCCTGGTTCTCGGAAATCGATCCCTTTCCGTGTGCCCTACTCGCACACCACTACCCCCATGTCCCCAATCTCGGCGACATGACGCGCATCGCCAACCAGGTACGCGTTGGTAATGTCATCGCCCCGGACATTCTTGTTGGCGGAACGCCTTGCCAGGCATTCAGCATCGCCGGCGCGCGACGGGGGCTGAACGACCCTCGCGGTGCCTTAACCCTCAGCTACGTGGAGCTTGCCAATGCCATCGACCAAACCCGTATCAAAAACCATCAGCCCCCCGCCACGCTCGTCTGGGAAAACGTCCCCGGCGTGCTCAGTGATCGATCTAACGCCTTTGGTTGCCTGCTGGGCGCACTGGCCGGAGAAAGCCATGCGCTCAAACCACCAGGGTCCAAATGGGCGCACGCAGGTCACGTGTCTGGACGCCACCGGCGCATTGCGTGGCGGGTTCTCGATGCCCAATATTTCGGTGTCGCCCAGCGTCGCAAGCGCGTGTTTCTTGTGGCAAGTGGTCGAGACGACCTCGATCCCTGCGAAGTACTTTTTGAGCGCGACAGCGTGCGCGGGAATTCTTCAGCGGGCAGCTCGCCGTGGCAAGAAGCTGCCCGCGCTGCTGGAGCAGGCCCTGCGACAGCAAGCGACTATGCCGGACTGAGCCCCTATGGCAAGGTGGTCACGACATTCAGCTTCGGCGGTGGTATGGGGCCAGTCAACGTGGCTGCCTGTCTGATGGCCGCTGGAGCCAAACACGATATCTGCACCGAAAACTTCCTGGTTCAGTCGGTAGCTGGCCCCCTCAGCCATACACCGAACACGGCAAATTATGGCAAAGACTATCGGGAAAATGGCAACGACAAATCTATCCCGATGATTGCCTTTACTGCCCAGGACTACGGTGCGGATGCCGTAAAAGGCGTGACGCCCACTTTGCGAACCCGGGCCTGGCCTGCCATCGCCTTTGCACAGAACGGGCGCGGCGAACTGCGCCTGGAATCGGGTCATGGCCAGATCGCTGGCACGCTGCTCGCCAGCGGCGGAAAACCCGGTCAAGGCATGCCAACCGTGTTCAGCGCCACGCGATGCGGCAACGACAAGGACCCTGTACTGACGCAGAACCTGGAAACACATCTTCATTACACGCTACTCAAACCAGACGAACAATGTTGGCCGCAATGGCGGGTCAGGCGGTTGATGCCGATCGAATGCGAACGTCTGCAGGGCATGCCCGATGACTGGACACAGGTGCCGTACCGTGGCAAACCGGCAGCCGACACGCCTCGCTACAAAGCCATTGGCAACTCAATGGCCGTGACCTGCGTGGCATGGTTGGGGCAGCGTCTGCTCGAAGCCATGCAACAGTCCAGGTAACACCGTTTCTATAAGACTGGAGCGTGTTGTTTGTTGTTCATCGCGCTCCCTGTAAAGCGTCTTTCTACCATACTCGACACCAATACGGACGCATCCTGATGCGTTTTGTTCCACGCATACGGACCGTTATCGCGCCATGCTGCATACATGTTCGCTGGCGTAGCCGGCAGCATCCCAGGCGGTCCAGGCCATTAAGACCGCGACACGCTGATAGCGTGTTGGCTTTCGCCATCACCAGGGCGCTTAGCGTCCATTTATTCCACCCACAGGGCTCTCCTCCCTTGTGGCTGGGGAGCTCCTTTTTTTTTGGAGACTTTCCCATGGATCATCAAACCATTCGCAATCAGATGCAGTCATTGGTGCGTGACCACGTTCCTTCCAATGCCCGCAGCTTCAAGTTCAACATTTTTGACGGCCAGCCCAAGGTTTCGACACTGGGCTTTCACATTGATCCCAAGCCTTTTGAAGGAAAGATCATCGCCAGGACGGAGGATGCCATTGTCGTCAAGACGGGCCGAATCGAGTTCGCCGTGCTTGACCGGACGCTCGTGACCGAAGATCCAGACGAAGGAGCCAAGGTGCAGGTCGAACCCTACGCACGGCATCGCTTCGACGGTCTTCGCGCAGATACCCCCGAAGAGCGCACCGAATACACCGTTGATGGCAAGCCCTACAAGCTCCAGACGTATGTACTCGGCTCCGCACCCGCCAGGCTTCCGATCCCGCAACCCCGCAGCCCGGAGTTACAGGAACTGATCAGGCAACTGGAGGAGCTGCCGGCACCGGATGGTTTTCGTCGGATTACGCACCTGCTGGTTGATGCGGGTGCGCGAGATTTCACCTGGGTCGATCCGCTGCCCAAGGACATCATCGCTACACCACCGGCTATCAGCTTCAACACAAACACGGCGAAATTCAATGGCCGCGTCACTGTGCAATACGAACGCGCCGACGACCTCTATGCCGTAGTGCTGAGCCACGATGGAGAGTTGGTTGAACGGGTTGACGGTGTGTTCTTAGATACCCTCGGAGACGTACTGCTCAGGCTGATCGACGATGGCAGTTGGCGTCGCATACGTGTTCGCACCATTCAAAAGCCGCTGCGACGCAAGTCATGACGCGACAGACAACCCGTCTATACGGTGGGTTATCTGACCAGCATCGTTTACTTATCGCACCTCGACTGGGATACGGACCAATCCCCCGCCCCGGACAACACTTCTTCACTGTGTTGCCCGGCATACCATCATCTCAGGAGTAACTTGTATGACTTTACGCTTCAAAGGAGCCGAATTGCGGCCCGTCATCGCCGAAGCTGTTGCCAATCAGTGCCGCATTATCCTGGTCAAGGACCACGGTGTTTACTGGCTCGCCGAGCATGGTGAACGCCATCCCGATGGGCGTCAAAAGCTGATCGCCTACGCGATTGGCTGCAATCCTGACGTTGCACCCTTTAACGACTGGTGGGAGCGTTCACGCGCCGAGTTCGGTGGCGACGATTTTGGCGAATTCTTCGAGCCTGGCGACAGAGTGTTTACCGGCATCCTGGATGGTGCCGGCGATCTCGAAGTGTCCGCTACCGCAACACAAATTTTCCTGCAAGTTGTCGCGACAAACTCCGATAGCAACTGATTCTCGTCCTCCATAGCCCCCTCATGGGGGCTTCTTTCCTCTCCAGTCCACTATGTACCATCCTGCCAACTATCACCCATAGATTCCCCTATTCCTCACATTTTCAGGAGCAACGTCCGCCAGTATCAGCGGTTTCGATAACGACTACCTTGGCGCACATCAATAGCCCCATACAAGACTCCAGGAATGGGGAGTACCCCAGTCCGCATTTCTTGTCGCCTCGCCATTGAGGCACAGGCAGTCTGTCTGCATGTTTTGCTGACGTTGTCAGCGACATGCCACGCAACTTCGGCCCCAGGTTGCGGTGCGGCGAAAACCGCATGGCCGAGCCAGTTCGCCCAGCATCCTCACGCGAACGACCACCGGCTTATACCGGTCGTGGATGCATTCGCCTTATCAACCCATCGCGGGGTTACACACCCCCGCCATCGGGCCTGGTGTGTCTCCGCTTCATTTTTTAATGGAGATTTCATCATGGTTCATTCTACTTCAGGCGGAAAAGCCTATTTTGATCTGCACACTGAAGGCTACGGTCGCCTGCAGCGTGTGCGGGAAGTTCCCGTACGCGGTGGCCGACGTGCTCAGCCCTTTCTGGCTTGCACCATCGCCGCGTTGGTCGGTTCTGCCAAAGAACCGGTCACCCGCTATTTTGACGTCAAGGTCTCAGGTGCCGAGGCTAAAAAACTGGTCGAACACTACGTCGGCATGGATGATACAAAGCAGCGTCCGATGGTCAAGTTCCGGCTGGGGGATCTGTGGAGTGATGCATTCATCCGCCCCAGCGGTGAACGCAAGGGTGAGTCAGCAGCCAGCCTCAAGGGGCGACTCCTGAAGGCTGAACTGATCGACCCTGCCACACTGGCGGCTATCGAACAGTACGAACTGATCACTCGGGGCATTGGCTACCTCAATCGACCCAAAGACGTTACACCGAAGGAGGGTGACCCATTCCTCGCGTGCACCATTGGTGCTCTGGCCGGGCCTGTTGAAGAACCGGAATACCGGTACATCAACACCATCGTGACCGCGCCGGAGGCTCAACATCTGGTACGCCGTTGCGTGCAGGCTATCGAGGCTGAGCGCAAGGTATTGATGGCCTTTCGTCTCAACGACATGAAAGCCGAGCCGTACCTGCGCACGAAGGGCGAGCATGCCGGCGAGCCGGCTGCGAGTCTGGAGTCCAGATTGATCCATATTGGTCTGATCAAGATCGATGGCCAATTGGTCTATCCCACTGCCAACCAGCCCCCCTCTTCTGGGCACGCTACGGTGGCATCCATTGCGTCAGAAAGCCCTGATAACAGAGCGGATATGCCTTCTACGACGTCTGGTACAGCCGAACCTGAAGCGCAATCCTCGGTAGAAGAAGAGCCCGCTCTCGTCACTTCACTCTAAGCCGATCGGCAAGACTTCACATTGGGGTCTTGTCTCTTTTTCCAAGGTTATCGGTAGTACAACGCCTCCCAGGAGATTATCCATGGCTACAGCAGTTGTTCAATCCGCTCCCCCAATCATCGTTCGCGGCCAACTCGCAATCCGCACAATATCCGGTCGTAACGGCCGGTTCACAGTCGGTCGTCTCACAACCCACCTTGGGCTGTTCCATGTCAAAGATCCCGAACTGGAGCAGTATCCAGAGGGGAAGTATGAGGGTGAATTTGCGATTCGATATATTTATCCGAAAGCCTATCCTGTCGGCGACGGCATGCGATTCGAGATCCGGGCCAACCTGGATGGCATGACCTTGTCTGGTATCGACAAACTCAGCAAAGCAGAGGCTCGCGCCTTCGCCACGCAGGATGTCGATCCGCTTGATGAGGAATCGGGTACACAACCCGTTCCCACGCCAACCGCAATGCCCAAATCCAAGGCCAGGCCGGCCCCTGTGCAAGCCTCCGAGGACCCACTGGTCGACACCACGCCATTCGGCGTCGATGCGCCTTCCGCTACGGTGGCAGCCTCGGGCAGTCCCGATAGTGACGACACCGCATTGTTCGGTATCCTCTGGCCGCTGGGTGAGTCGGTAAAGCTGGACTCGACCATTGACCGTCGCACCTTGCGCCTGCAGATCGGGCGGCTGAACCAGTTGGGCTATGCGTTCGACGCTACGGCCCAGCAGTGGAACCGCCAGTCTGAATCTCTGGCGACCTGATTCATACAGCTACCGCTGCACGCTTTTCCAATCCTTCTGGGCAACTCTGCCCTTCGGGTGGTGTTGCCCCTCAATCTCATAGAGGATACCACCATGCCCGAATCTTCATTACCGCAACCGTTGTTCCGTATCGACGAATGCACTGACCTGATGGTCGATGCCTGCGTCTGCCGCGAGAATGGCGATCTGGTCTTTGTCTCAATCTGGGCGCGGGATACAGCCGTCCAGCAATTTATCGCCCGTCTCACACTCGGTCGCGATGAGGATGGATTGAACCAGTTTCACCTCATCACAGAACACGGCGGCTCCGTGCCTGTGTTCATCCCCTCAGTCGAGCGCCTTGAAAAACGCCTGACCCGCAACTATCGCCGCACGCTGTTTGGATCGCTCACCAATCTGTGGCTGTTCGACCAACGCTGCATCTGCCCTGACAAGAGCACAGCCAGCGCACTGGCGCTACTACCACGATCTGCCGCTGAACCCACTGTTCGCTTGTGGCAACTCGTCAAAGACACATGTCCGCTGCCACTGCTCGACCACTGGCAAATGCCGGTGCTGGAGTTGCTGCGCAGCCACGACATGCTACATGAGCTACCGGTCGCCCTCGGGCCGCTGCGGGGCTTTCGCCTTGAACTGGACGTGCCAGCACTCACCGACGCGCTGGGCGGGCTTATTCGTAACGGCGCTCTCACGGCCTATCCTTATCCGTCACAGATCTGCACATCGCAAGCGGTGGTCTGACCATTCCACAGCAGGCGCACCTTACCAGACACTTGCACTTTCTTTCATCACCGCCAGACAGGAGGTTCCTATGGCACTCATGTTTCCCCGGCTCGCCAGAAATTTTGCCAAAAATGGCTATTACCCTACCGATGAGTCCACGCTTGAACGGACACTCGCCGCACTGGCACCCAGCGATGAGCCCATGTGCATTATTGATCCTTGTGCCGGCGAAGGCGTTGCGATTGCCGAAGCCGCCCATGCCCTCGGGCTTGATCACACCCGGTCGTACGCTGTCGAATACGATCAGGAGCGTGCCAGTCATGCACGGTTGTTGGTCGAACACTGTATCCATGCCGATTTGATGGACACCATCATTTCGCGTCAGGCATTCGGCTTGCTTTGGCTCAACCCACCGTACGGCGACTTATCCAGAGATGCCAACGGCAATATCGGCTACGACGGTAAAGGCCGGCCCCGACTGGAAAAGTTGTTCTACCAGCGGACGCTGCCCCTGCTGCAGTACCACGGCATTCTCGTTTTCATCATTCCGTCCTATGTGCTCGACCAGGAAATGGTGGGCTGGCTTACGCGCCACTTCGCCGACCTGCGTGTCTTCCGTGCGGTAGATACACAGTTCAAACAAGTGGTGCTGTTTGGTCGTCGCGTTCGCCAGCGCGATCTGGCGAGTGAAGACGTGAAGTCCACCCGTGCCCGGTTGTTGCAAATCGGGCACGGGGAACAGGACGTAGAGGAATTGCCGTCCAAGTGGACATCATTGCCGTATGTCGTTCCAAGCGCCCAAGCTGAACCCGAGCATTTTTATCGCATCAGCATGGAGCCGATACAGTTCGCCGAAGAGGTACAACGCCTGCGAGGTTTGTGGCCAGCGTTCGAGACTCACCTCGGTGCCACGCAGCAGTCGCTGCGTGCGCCTGCTCGTGCGTTATCTGAATGGCACCTGGCATTAGCCCTGGCGGCGGGTGCTATCTCCGGTGTCGTGCAGTCCCCAAGCGGTCGCACGCTTGCAGTCAAGGGGGATACCTACAAGCAAAAAGCGACGAGCACCGAGTATTGCGAACGCGATGACGGCTCCATCGCCGAAACGCGCATTCTCACCGATAAGTTCGTGCCCGTCATCAGAGCATGGGACCTGTCTCCTGACTCAGCCACGCTGGGACGGATTCTTACCATCCATTAATCCCAACTGGGGTAACTGCCCCCGAAATCTTCTGGTTTCTGAACCCGAGTTCAACGCCATTCCGTTTCTCTTACCCATCGGGGCATACATCGCCCCGGGGCGGTGCATACCCCATTTTTTGGAGCATCTCCATGACCATGCAAATCGAAGCGACATCTGCCGTCACTCACTCATCTGCAACAGACGATCTGTTCGCCCCTGCGAACGACGAACTCTCCATCAGTCTGCAGGATTTTGTCAGCGAGTTCGGGGATGAATTGCTCGACTCTCTCAATCGGGCTAATCCACCGGTCTACAACGGCGTGCCACGTGCAAACCGACAACGTATTCTGGCCAATCTCAAGCGACAGTTGTTCCCCGCCCAGGCTGAGGTCGTGCATGCAGCGGCCGAGTTGCTCGTCAATCAGGGCGAGCGTGCGGCCATCGTCAATGGTGAGATGGGGACGGGAAAAACCACCGTCGGCATCGCTCTGGCGGCGGTGCTCAATGCGGAAGACTATCGCCGCACTCTCGTCCTCAGCCCGCCACACCTGGTCTACAAATGGCGCAGGGAAATTCTCGAAACCGTCACGGGGGCCAAAGTCTGGGTGCTCAACGGCCCGGACACACTGCTCAAACTGATCAAGCTGCGCGAGCAACTGAATGTGCCAGCCGATGGACAGGAATTTTTCATCATTGGCCGTGTGCGCATGCGCATGGGATTCCACTGGAAGCCCGCGTTCTTTCGCAAGCGCACCCGTCACGGCACAGTTGGGCTTTGTCCACACTGCGGCACGATGGTTCGCAACCTTGATGGCGAGCCGGTCAGCGCACTGGAACTCGACGCGGAGGAAGTACGTCGCAAGTGTAGTTTTTGCGAGAGTGCCCTTTGGACACTGATGCGACCACGCAGTTTGTCAGGCAGCGATCAATCCGCAGCGGTACTGCGGGCGCTGAAACGTATTCCGACCATAGGTGAAGCCACGGCGGCCAAACTGATGAAGACCTTCGGCGATTCCTTCCTGGCATCGATGCTGGGGGATAACTTCCACCAGTTCATCAACCTTATGGACAACCGAGGGGAATTGGTCTTTTCAGACCGGCAGGCTCAGCGCATGGAACGCGCCATGTCGAGTATGGAGTTCGGCTTCGGTGAGGGCGGCTATCAACCCAGCGAATTTGTGAAGCGGTATCTACCGCAAAGCACGTTCGATTTGCTCATCGCCGACGAAGCCCACGAGTACAAGACAGGCGGTTCCGCGCAAGGTCAGGCCATGGGTGTTATTGCGGCCAAAACCCGCAAAACGCTGCTGCTCACCGGCACGCTGATGGGAGGCTACGCTTCCGATTTGTTCTATCTGCTGTTCCGGGCGCTGCCCGGGCGCATGATCGAAGATGGCTACCGACCGAGTGCCAGCGGCAGTATGAACGCTGCAGCCATGGCATTCATGCGGGAGCACGGCGTCCTCAAGGATATCTATTCCGAGAGTGATGGTCCGTCCCACAAGACCGCCAAAGGCTCGAAGGTTACCGTCAGGACAGTCAAAGCGCCGGGGTTCGGCCCCAAAGGTGTACTGCGCTGCGTTCTGCCCTTCACGATTTTCCTCAAACTCCGAGACATTGGTGGCGTGCTGCCCCCGTATGACGAAGAGTTCAGGGAAGTCGAGATGGACACTGAGCAAAGCGATACCTACAGCAAGCTCGCTGCCAACCTGACGACTCAGCTCAAGGAAGCCCTGCGAAAGCGGGACACTACCTTGCTAGGCGTGGTGCTCAATGTGCTGCTGGCCTGGTCTGACTGCTGCTTTCGTACTGAAACCGTGCGCCACCCGCGTACGCGAGAGGTACTGGCATTCACCCCTGCCCAGTTCAACGAGCTGCAGGTGATGCCCAAGGAGCGGGAACTGATCGACATCTGCAAGCAGGAGAAAGCAGGAGGTCGTAAGGCTCTGATCTATTCCGTTTACACAGGTACGCGGGACACCACCAGCAGGCTGAAGATGTTGCTGGAGCAAGAGGGCTTCAAAGTAGCGGTACTACGTGCGAGCGTAGATGCCAGCCGACGCGAAGACTGGATTGCCGAACAACTCGACAGAGGGATTGATGTCCTCATCACCAACCCCGAGCTGGTCAAAACGGGGCTGGATCTTCTGGAGTTCCCAACGATTGTGTTCATGCAATCTGGGTACAACGTGTACACGCTGCAGCAGGCCGCACGTCGTTCCTGGCGTATCGGACAAAAGCAGCCTGTGAAGGTGATCTACCTGGGGTATACGGCCACGTCGCAGATGACCTGCCTGGCTCTGATGGCGAAGAAAATTCTGGTCTCTCAGAGCACGTCGGGAGACGTGCCTGAATCAGGACTGGATGTGCTTAATCAAGATGGCGACTCTATTGAAGTTGCCCTGGCCCGGCAACTTGTCGCGGCCTGATGTTCCTGTCTGCCGACGTCCCACAAGGACGTCGGCTTTTTCACATGACATGTCGCACTGTGGCAGTGAAAAAAGCCCAGAGACAGCAGCTTTTCGTCATAACAACCCATTCCTTCGCGCACAATCCAAAATAAAGAAGGCACAACACCAGATGCAAGGGAAGATGCCTGCTTTCGAAATTTTGCAGTCACTGGAATCTATCCGCTTGGATACTGTGAGAACAAACGGTGTACCGTTTGATTTAGGTATGGTCAAATTGCCGCAGGCCATGCGAAAAAGAGAAAAATATGAATAGGAAAAGTGTTAGGTGCAAGATGACTGATGTAGAGCTTTGCATCGACCTTGTACCGGCAGCAGGGAATGCATACCGCCGCGCTTTAGACGTGATGACGGCCTATCCAGACTATGCGAAAACAAACTTCCGAATCGTAGTCGAACACTTGACGCAAAAGCTAGGCAAGCATTCTGGCATTGATTTCGAGAATTTAGACCTTTTTAACTCCATTCAAAAGTTGTCCGAATGCCAGATCATCGACCATAGCTTGCGCACTGATTTACATAGAATCCGTCAGCTTGGAAATGAAGTTGTTCACGCAAAGCTAACAAATGGCGATGTAGATGATGGTACAGAGGATACCAGCAAGGCACGAGGTGCTGGTGATTTGGAAAGCGCACTTTCTGCCCGTAAAACGCTAGTGGGAATCTTCGAAAGTGTTTTTCTCTTGATCAACAAAGGTGAAGAGTTGCCAGAGATAACGGCCGTGGACGTCGGCGACCTCACTAGTCAGCAAACACTTTGGAAAGCCATTTCATCAGTGAACTTCGAGGCAAAAATGGCTGCGGGCTTGATTCTGGAAGCGCAGTCGTTGACTCCTTTGCCCAAAGGAGTATTAGTCATCGAGAATAGCCAATACGCGCATAAGCAAACAACTCAAAAAATGGCAGCGGAGCTGTACTGGGCTGCATGCGTGATCAGCGCTGGAGATGATTTAAAAAACCAGTTCGAGATTCACGAAATGGGTGGGGAAGAGACATTTTTGTTTAAGCACGCAAATACAGAGGCATTATTTCGGTATTCTCAGCTTACTTTTAACCAGCAAAAAGGCGAGGAAAGCCAGAAACGCGGCGTTAAAGCCTTGGAGGCCGCAGCTAAGCGAGACTATGCCGATGCTCTGTCTGAATACGGTAATTGGCTGCGTGAGGAGGGTAATTTCGGTGAGTCCTTTGAGGTTTTTTCACATGCGTTGAAAAAAGGGAAAATCTCGGCGCATGCAGGACTTGGATTTCTGTATCTGGAAAAAACCTACTCCGACTATTCTCAGAAGCTGGCTGAACAAAGCTTTATAAATGGCATTAATAACGGAGACGAACACTGCAAATACCTGCTTGGAAGGTTCCTCTATGAAGGCACAGAGCTTGTTCAGGATAAAGAACGCGGCAAAGCGCTTTTAAAAGCAGCAGCGGAAGCGGGTCATGAATCAGCGGCGCATTACTTCAATCTTGCTGTAGATGACAAACTTCACAAAGAGTTACAGGCACATTTTTTAAACATATTGCAAAGTGTGCCAAAACGCCCTGAAGGACCAAAGCAAGGGAGAAATGATCCCTGTGCTTGCAAATCAGGCAAAAAATACAAGAGATGCTGTGGTGCTTAACGCAGCCGGATTAATCGAAATCATCGTGGATGGCTGTTTCTGGCTGAAAGCTACCGGTCGTTGCTGACCGCTTTCGCCCCTAAGATGCCCTTCGTAGAGGGCAGCAATCGGCCATAAGCAGCCGGTCAGTTTAAGAGCCGAACGTGGGCAATAAATGGCCTTGAAACTTTAGGAATTCTGATGACTAGATTATTTCCCTGAATGATGATATTGGGCTGATGTTTCGATACCTCAAACTGGAGTTATCTAGCAATTAAAGAATAAGACCCATATGGGATGGGCCTTTCAGCAAGTTAATGTTAACACTTCTCTCGAAAGATCAGGAATTTATCGCCCTGTTAATAACGGTGTAATCACTTAATACTGGCATTTACGTCTGAGTGCTGTTAAGTAACTTTTCTAATGCTTCACGCCTCTGTTTTTTATCAAGTCTTTCTAGCTTCTGACTTAGTATGAATTCAATAGCCAACCTCAACATCGGGAACAACTTGAGGCATTCTTCCTCTGGACAGTTGTGGAGCCCTTGAGAAAGAAATCCGTACAACTTCGGGTGCTGCACCAAATCAGATGGTAGGAAGTCTTTTAGAACCTTTACCTTATTTGCCATTTTAAGTCTCAGATACCTTTCCCCATGAGCAGACATCCAAGCTCCATCTTTGCTGGCCTCTTGGTGAGCTTCTTCTATCAAGTGCTCGAAAATCTTCCGAAGATAAACTATAGAACCAGCACCTACACCATGAGAGAAAAGCCCTAAAGCTTTGGTGTAACCTTTCTGATGTTCCTCATTCAAAACTTTACGATACTTCTTTAAATCTTGTTTTGCAGCGTCAGCGGCGGATGGGTACTGACCTATCTTTGTCACTCCATCCTTTTCGTAAACCCTGAATACGTAACATGCAATGTGCTGCTTCACACGAGAGCATTTAGCTTGAACTACTAAAATATAAGGATCTTGAAGTTTGGTGCGGAAGTCCGCACGGCTAGCCCAATGATCAGGATAGTTAACAACGAACAAACTCCTATCCTTACACTCCACACAATAAGTATCAATTGCCCCTTGAAACTTACATAAATCTAACACTTTATCAAAAATAGTATCGTCCCACTTGTAAGTCTCATACATAGCAACAGATAAGAAAAACTCATTAGGCGTTGGAAAATCATTGTCTGACACTTTATCCTGCTCCATGATATGTGGTCATGAAGGCATGATGCCACAAGCCAACGATGCTTTCCTATAGGCAAAGAAAAGCCTCAGCTTGTGAGCAAGGACGTATTGTGCAGCATCAAGCGGTATCGTTCTTAACGTACGTTCAAGGGCGACCATAGCCCGAGTGAACTGCAATACCCGGCCTATCAAAAGGCAATTATACTGGAGAACGCCAAGCGGAAGCGGTGTCAAGAATCGATGGCAAATCCAACAGAGATACCTTTCCACACCGCACGTCGGTTGCTGGACTACTTGTCTCCTCTAAACCCTATTTGGGATGTTGGAAGATTCATCTTTAGAGGTCAGCCAAGTGATGAGTACAAGCTGACACCATCAGTGTGCAGGCGTGGAGCAGGTTCATTCGCCTATGGTTCGCCAAGGCGGATGTTTGATGCCTCGACGGCTGGGCAAGTGGCCTTTGAGCTGGAGATACTGAGGAAATTTCTGAATGGCTGTGATCGCTCAGGGCTAAATGTTCCGGGCTACACCGAACAGTTGAGAGGAATACTTACCGATGATTGGGGTTCATTCCAGAGTCCGCATATCCCGTGGCCGTCTACTCAACTATACGAAATCATGTCAGTAGCTCAACACTACGATGTTCCCACTCGCCTTCTAGATTGGACTGAGAGGAGCTTTGTCGCCTGTTACTTCGCTGCCTCATCGGCAAACCTTGAGATTGATAGTAGGGAAATGCCGAGGCTGGCGATCTGGGCTCTGGACACCACTCATGCAATGCACTGGAAAACAGTGAAGGTGATTAGGACTCCAGGGGGAACGAGCAAAAATCAAGCCGCTCAGTCTGGTCTGTTCACCACGCATGAGGTTAAAGGATATAACCCAGACGACTTGTATCAGGTAGAAGCACTAGAGGATGTTGAAGAGATTTACAGCATGACAGTGAGCCACACACCACTTGTTAAAATGACCTTGCCGATTGAGGAAGCCCCCGCTCTATTAGACCTTTGCTCGCGACTTGGCGTTGATGGCTCAACGCTCTTTCCCGGATTCCATGGTGTGGCAAAAAGCGTAAGGGATTGGGCTAACGTTGAGGTTGGTGTAAGGCCGTCTCAGTCACTCATTCAGGAATACAATGAAGACGGCTACGATCCAGACTTCCATTAAATAGCAGTCGCCTGCGGTGCAATCTAAACTACAAACTGAATCAGCTCAATTTCCGGGACGCCTTCGACTGGCTCCTTTTGGCCGAAAGCTGCTGGTCGTTGCTGACTGCTTTAGATCCTTTGCAGTCGTCGTTAGCAGCCTCACAGCTCAAATACCTGCTTTCAGTGTTTTCCTTCATTTGCTCCCCTCTAACTGCGGCAATGGTTGCTCCGTGACAAATTCATTACATTCCTGCGCTGACGCCTGGCCAGGCACAAGTTTAAAGCATTGTAGTCAAATCTCGTCGTAAGGGTATTCTCCTAAGAGCGGCTAACAGTACCCAGAACTTAAGTGTCGCGGTGACACCATAACTCAAATGGAACGAGCGTTGAACAGCCAGAATCTCTGGCAAGAACTTAAAGCGTTGATCCTGGAGAGGAAGCCCTCGTCCAAGAGCGAGCAGCCTCGGTTGGATGACCGTAGTGCACTCAACGGCATCCTGTTTGTGCTGATGGCGGGTATCGCTTGGGAAGATCTGCCGCAGGAGCTTTGCTACGGTTGTGGCATGACGTGCTGGAGGCGCTTGCGGCAGTGGCAGTGGCAGTGGCAGTGGCAGTGGCAGTGGCAGTGGCAGTGGCAGTGGCAGCGCGAGGGTATCTGGGATCGCCTGCATCAAGCCTTGCGGTGTCGTTGCACCAGTACGACCAGATCGACAGACATCGGGCGAGAATTGATGGTGCAAGCGTAGCCAGCCCTCGGGGGGCCAGAAGACCAGCCCGAACCCGACCAATCGAGGCAAACTCGGCAGCAAACGCCACGTATTGGCCGATGCACGCGGTGTACCGCTGGCGATTATGGTCAGTTGTGCCAATCGGCATGACTCGATGTTGTTTGAGACGGTTATAGACGCCGTCAAGCCCGTCAGCGGTCTGCCGGACAGGCCGAGAAACAGTCCGGACAAGGTACATGCCGATAAGGGGTACCACTACAAAAAGTGCCGGCAGGCGATACGGCGACGAGGTATTCAAGGCCGCATTGCACGACGCGGCATCGAAAGCAGCGAGTGACTTGGGCGTCATCGGTGGGTGGTAGAACTAACCCACGCCTGGTTCTCGGGCTTCGGCAAGCGGCACATCCGCTGCGAGTATCAGCTTGACACTCATATGGTCCTACTCAAGCTGGCTTGCGCAGTAATCTGCCTACGCTTTATTGACAGGTATTGTTAGCAGCTCTAAGCCATCAGCAAGCGTTGTAGCGTCAATATTTTTGCTCAGCCAAAACGCGATTGCGATCAGAGAAGCTATATAGCGATCTGTCCCGTCAGTTAGACTAGGCGCGCCAAAGCAGCACATAATTTCTTCCGACCTAACAAAAGGTCATATAGCTGCTAACATGAATATGTATAGTCCGCTCGACGAGCCTTGATACATCATGGCGGTCTTAAGGAGACTGCTCTAAAGGGAAAAATGACCTCTCACACCATTAAAGCAGTGTCTTTCGGCGATCCAACTGCTGTACCTATGCCGACTACGGACGCATCAGTTGAGGTAGCACCTAATATGTCCTCCCCGATCCGCCTCGCCTGTGTCGAGGTCTGCAATTTCCGACGCCTAGCATGCACCCGACTTGATCTTGATGAAGGAACTACGATTCTGGTTGGTGCGAACAACAGCGGTAAGACGTCGCTGCTGACCGTTCTACGAAATTTTCTTGGGGACTCTCCCGGCTTCCGCCCGTATGACCTAAGTCTTTCCCAATGGGCCAAGCTACGTGAGCTAAGCAAAGCTTGGGAGGGGCTCACTGAAGATCCGACTACTGACACAAAGGACACCAAAACTTGGGAAGTTCAGCTACGGACCTTGCTGGACTGCATGCCGTTCGCCGACCTATGGTTCAACGCAAAAGAGGGAGCCTACAGCTACGTAGCACCCTACATCACCTCGTTGAAGTGGGAGGGTGGCCCTGTTGGCGTAAGAGTACGCCTTGAACCCGTTTCCAACACCGATGATTTGAGGAAGATGGCGTGGTCCTATCGTGAGGCCAGATTCCCCGTGAAGGACCTTCCGCAAGAGGGGCATGCTTGGCCAGTCGACATCATCGACTATTGGCTGAGAAACCCATCAGATCTGCGTCGCATCGCTTCGTATCGTCTTGATCCCAAAAAGGGACCACTGGCTCCTACGGCTGCCGCGCTCCCGCAGAGCCTGCCACTAAGCTCTTCTCCCGTGGAGCTGAGCCACCTAAGAAAATTGGTTCGCGTTGACTTTGTTTCAGCACAACGCGGGCTCGGATCTGAGGAAGATGAAGCGCGGACAGAGTCACCAAGCTCGCGGCCAGGCATGTTCTCCAGTCAACTGCTCAAGTTCGCCCGGCAGCATCTGAATGTATCCACCAGCGCTCCAGTACAAGACGAGGCTCTCGTGACCGCTATCGCGAAAGCACAGGCGGATCTTGACGAGTTGATCTACGAAGCACTCAAGCCGGCAATGGAGGATGTTGAGATCCTAGGCTACCCCGGTCTGCACGACCCCCAGCAGTTCCACTTTCGAACTCGAATTCAGACCGCTGATCTTCTGGCTCATAGCACCGCAGTTCAGTATCGCATCGACAAGACGGCTGTCGATGAGTCCTTGCCAGAACATTCCATTGGTCTCGGTTATCAAAACCTTCAGTCCTTGAGTTTTATGCTCGTTTCATTCAGAGCTGCGCGTCTGAATCCGCCGCAAGGAGCGCCAGCCGCAGTGCATCTTGTGTTGGTCGAGGAGCCAGAAGCTCATCTACATGTGCAGGTCCAAAGAAATTTCTCATCCAATGCGCTGGGGCTCATCCGACCTAAGGAAGCAATCCACTCCAAACTACGCAGCCAATTGCTCATCAGCACACACTCTAGTCATCTGGCTCATGGTGACAGTTTCACTCGCCTTCGGTATGTGAAGAGATTGGCAGGTAAATCAGAAGGGGGAAAACCAAGCACCGAAGTTGTGAACTTGGGTGATGCCTTCGGCAACGATCTAGAGACTCGTACCTTTGCCGAGCGCTACTTCCAAGTGCAGCACACCGATTTGCTATTCGCAGATGCAGCTATTTTCGTTGAGGGTACTGCTGAGCGAATGCTCATACCACTCTTCATTGAACGAGATTTTCCGAAACTCGCCAAGAAGTATGTGTCCTTCGTTGACATTGGAGGGAGTCACGCACACCGGCTCAGGCCTCTCATCGAGCGCCTTGGTATCCCAACCGCAGTCATTACCGACCTAGATCCGGTCATTCCCATCAAGTCTGCAAGCGGGAGGATAGTGCGGTCCGCTGTGCATATCGCGGGGCAAGCTGACCTAGAGTGCGGCAATGACACATTGACATCATGGCACCCAAAGCTTGCTAAATTCGACAGGTATGGAACGCCCACGACAGCAGAACTTGAGTGGATATCACCGACTGGAGTGAAAGTTCGGTTCGCTTGGCAGTTGCCAATCAGTGCGGCCAGCGCTCAATGGCCAAGCTCGTTTGAAGATGCGCTCGTGTTGTCAAATATCGCCTGGTTCAAGAAGCTTGATGAAGAAGTTGACGAAAGAGGCAAGAAAAGAAAGCACCGTGGTGCACTAGGCAAGGCGATTGATCTCGTGATGGATCATCCGGACCATGTGAAGCTTGTTGAGGCACTCCACAAACTGATGCACGGCAGCTTCAGTAAGGGAGACTTTGCCGCCACGATTTTCGAAAGGCTCAACGCTGGGGCTGAGCTGGACTGCCCAGAGTATATCAAGGACGCGCTTGCCTGGCTAAGTACAGAGCTGAAGGTCACCGCAGGTGAAACACCATGAACGTACAAGTCCAGTCGACAGGCAATGACCGCGATGCCCACGTCGTGGAGGAAATCTGCGGATTCGTCACTGCGCCGGTCCCTCGAAGCTTCTTCCTCTTTGCAGGTGCAGGTTCAGGTAAAACGCGGACGCTCGTTGAGGTGCTACGAAGAATTACCGGCGTGGTTAAACACGAAGCAGGCGGGAAATACGCCAAGCGCCTTCACAGCCAAGGCCAAGCCATACGGGTCATCACTTACACAAAAAATGCAACCGACGTCATTACTGGGCGATTGGGGAGAAACGACCTGGCAGCTGTATC
This sequence comes from Pectobacterium quasiaquaticum, assembly GCF_014946775.2. Taxonomy (NCBI): domain Bacteria; kingdom Pseudomonadati; phylum Pseudomonadota; class Gammaproteobacteria; order Enterobacterales; family Pectobacteriaceae; genus Pectobacterium; species Pectobacterium quasiaquaticum. The sequence continues at coordinate 2,505,187 of NZ_CP065177.1, forward strand.
GACAATTCACGCGTTCTGCTGGGAACTTATCCAAGGGTTTGATGTAGATATCCGAGAGGCACTGCTTGCACTCAAAGATGAAGAGTTAGCGATCGCTAAACAGGCTGCCGCAGAGAAGAAAAACGGAGAAACCGACACGGATCGCAGGAAATACGCTGAAATTGCAGATGAAGCTGAAAAGATACGCTTCGTTGAGAAATTTATCTATCATCCTGACCGCAACACATATGGCATCGGCGCTCTAGCACATGCAACGGTCCTCGCCGTTGCAGCTTGGCTTGTCAACCACAGGCCAACTCTCCAGCGCATTCTGGAGGAGCATCATCCGTTGGTGCTGATAGACGAGTCGCAGGACACTATGAGAGGCATACTAGATGCACTCTTGAACGTGGAGGCCACGCGGCCGGGAAAGTTTACTCTAGGACTACTTGGGGACCATCGTCAGCGCATTTATCCGGACGGCCATCGTGATTTGCCCGCGCATGTGCCGACTAATTGGGCGTTCCCTGCGCTGAAAATGAATCATCGAAGCCAGAAGCGAATTGTGGATCTCATCAACGCGATTTGGCACGCCGACATCGCTGGCCGAACACAGCCCAAGTCGGGTTTTGCTCAGTACCCGCGAGAAGAGAAATCAGCAGGCACTGTTCGAATCTTTATTGGCGATGCCGCATTGGCAACAGCAGAAAAGGTTGAGCGTGAACGTCAATGCGCCGCATCTATGGCAAAGGCGACCGGGGTCGAAGCCTGGGTGGATGAGACCAGGAAGTTCAAGACATTGGCACTTGAACACAAGCTGGCGGCGAAACGCGGAAGCTTCTTTGATGCGTACCTCGCCATGGACCTATTGGACGAAGACGCAGCTGCTCCAAAGAGTAACGGTGAACGGACTGGGCCGGCCATGGTGAGGCCTTTGCTTGGATCAATCCTTGACCTTGCAGCCTGCTTCGAACCGACCGGTGATTTGGACGAGTTTGCAGCGATGGAGGTTTTGCGAGCGGGGAAAGCGCTTGCACATCTTCAGGAAGATGTTGAGGAGCGGCGGACGCAACTCGCAAAAATACACAATGCTGTGACGGCCTTCGGTGCTGCAATTCGAAATCCTAGCGCTACCGTACGAGAGGTTTTGAATCCTCTATTGAGCAAGCAGATTTTTGATGCAGACGACCGCCTTGTTGCAGCCTTTGCCGATGACTCACCTCCTCCTGCTCCACCTAAAGTGCTGAGCAAGGAGGAGAGGAATAACCGACTGAAACGGGGCTGGAGTCATCTCTTTAATACGCCCTGGTCGCAGATTGCACGCTACCGGGATTACTTGCACGGAGAGGCCGAACTCGCAACGCACCAAGTGGTCAAGGGCTCAGAGTTCAAACACGTGATGGTGGTTATGGACGATTATGAAGCGCGGGGATTCTTGTTCTCATACGACAAAGTGTTCGGTGCTGAGCCGCTTTCTAAGGGGGATAACGAGAACGTCGCAGCAGGCAAAGAAACCACTGTTGACCGTACCTTACGACTGCTCTACGTCACTTGCAGCAGAGCTGAAGAAAGCCTCGCCTTGATTTTATGGGTAGGTAATCGCGCTGCCGCAGCCGAAGCAATCAAAGCTATGGGATGGTTTCAGGAAGAGGAGATTTCCTTATTGGACTGACCACTAGATGCCCGATCTCGGCAAAAACAACAATTTGCAATATGCAGATCTAGCAGTTGCTCCCAGCGTGAAATTGGAGATGTTAAGAGCAACGCCAGCTTCTGGCCGAAAAGAGCCAGTCATCAAAGGCAGCTTGCGGCCCAAAGCGGAAGTTCGATGGGGAGTGCCTAATAGCTGCTTCACAGCCATTCTGGTCGATGAGAGCTATGCTCTCAACTCACAGTCAGCAATCTCGATCCCGTGACATCAATAGCGCGACGGTCAGCTCACGGTACGTGTGGCGTTACGCAGGCGCTGCCAAACACCCTTCTAGGTTTTGGGGCCTTTCGTTCTAGTCTTGTATGAATCCCTAGGGCCGCTGCGATACTCGTCAAGCAGTTGGTAGACTTCTTTCAAGGAAGGCAAGGTTACGCTCATGACATCACCATCCTCATCGTACTTGCGTCCAACGAGCTCGACCTCAGATGAGCCGCCCGCTGTGACCGTCGTTACCAGCCATTGAACGTACCTCTCAAAATCAGATCGCTTGATCGCGTACTTCGGAGGAGGTGGCATATGGAAGAACCCTGCAGAAAAGATGTTCAGTTTAAAAGGGTTACCCGAGTTCAAATTCGGTACCGGCAGTTTGCATTCCATACCGAGCACAGCCGCAGTGCAAGCTTGATTGCGATAAATATCGAGCTCGATCTTCTTCGAGTTCGAGTTTCTCCACGCTATAAAATGGCAGGCATCGTGTAGCGCCAACATATTACGATTGGCAGCGAGGCCGTGACAGAGTCGGTTAACCCGTTCAATCTTGTTCCTCTCGCTGGCGATATCCTTCTGTGAGTTCTTGCCTTCCACGAGTACGAAATAATCGTAATCTGTGAATACCATGTCGGCGAGCATCTTGCGATCTTGGCCATCCAGGTCGAATCGTTCGAAGGTAACGCCTCGCTGTGTGGCCTCCTCGCGTAGGTGGTCACCGAAATGCTGCAAATAGGACTTCTCGTGATTTGCCACTTGTATTCCTGTGCAGAATGGTGATCAAAATGTCCGCTACTTTTTCCGGCAGGAAAAAATATGGCGAGCGTTGGTTTGTGATAACGGACCCACAAAAGTCGATATAAATCTTGGCAGGAGCCGCCACTGAATTTCTACTGTAGCCTGGCATGAGCACCAGGTCTGATGCAGTCATTCAGGCGAACATCCTATCCCCGGTGGCTGCTCCTGGGCGGACAGCGACAACCCAGATAGATGCGCTGTCCGATTGTAAGCAAATCTCACGTTTCTGTCTGCTCTGCCATTTCCAGCACATCGTCGACTTCGATGCCAAGGTATCGCACCGTGCTTTCCAACTTGGTATGTCCGAGCAGGAGTTGGACTGCCCGAAGGTTTTTCGTTCGCCGGTAGATCAGCGCCGCCTTTGTTCGGCGCATGGTGTGCGTGCCATACGTCGCAGGGTCTAAACCGATCGACACGATCCAACCCGCAACGATGCATGCGTACTGCCGTGTAGAAAGATGCGGCGACTTTGCTATCCTGCTTGGGAACAAGTAGGCATCCGAAGCGAGGCGCGCCAGATCAATCCAAGCAGCCACCGACTGCCGCGTCAGCTCGGTAATCTCGAATTGCACGGGTCGATGCGTCTTGCGCTGCATGACGATAGCGCGTAGGTAGATACTCTTCCCTTGTGAAATGTCGCAAACGCGCAGGCTAACCAAATCGCAGCCACGTAATTTGCTGTCGATGGCTAGATTGAATAGCGCCAGATCCCGCACTTTTTCAGATAGCTGGAGCCGTATACGGATCGCCCAGATTTCTTTCAGCTTCAACGGAGCCTTTTGGCCAACAAGCCGCCCCTTGTTCCAAGGAAAGAACGATTTTGCTTCATTGAGATCGGGTCTCATGGGATTCTCCTTCGGAGAAAGGAATCCCATTATCGCTAACGAAAAGGATGCCTACGACCCCAAGCGGACGTTTGCCAAAGTGTCCGCTGCTACCTTTTACCGTCCGCTCCGCTGCGGTCCATTGACAGCGATGGTCGGAGTTGTGCGGCAGTGCATGATTCAGGCGCGTTACGACTTGCCTTCTTCCTCTACCAACTCGTCTGTATCATCAATGTCTTCCTCGTCTTCGGGGAAATAGACATTCGACGCGCCGACGACGCTTAACCGTTCAAGTCTTTCTTTCCTGGCTTCCTTATCCATTTCTTCATAGTGATGCTCAAGTTCATCCATTACATCGGCCTTTGACCCGTCCGACCTAAAACAGTTGAGGTAATCCGGGAGGAGCGCAGGATCGAAAGCCAGCGGCTGAGTTTCCTTGAGAAACTTGAGATAGCCGGTACTTGGTTCTACGTTCATGAAGAAGATGAGTAGTTCCTTCCAAAGCACATCCTCATCATTAATGTTGACCTTGCGCAAGAAAACGCTCTGCGCCTTTGACGCATGGCGAAGCTCGTATGTGTACAGATTAAGCTGCCTTGCACGGTTTTCAATAATCTCATAAATATTCTGCGCGATCTTTTGTACCGTACGCTGAATGAATTTTCGGTATCTGTCGTTGTTGTTAATTCCAAAAATTGAGCTCTCTCTGGGAAAATCCACCTGTAAATGCTTCGCCAGCAGTGCTTGGATTGCCCTTGCTTCCTTCGTGCCTTGGTAAACCGAAGACAGCAGAAATCTGTCATATCGAAGGCTCTTGTAGAAAGAGCCGAGCAGACCTAATAAATCGCAATGCGGCTTCCCGAGATTGAGTTCAGCGTGTACGCGAAGGCGCGCCACTAAATCAAGATGATTGTGGGTAATGAGGGATCGTTCCAATGCCTCCTGATCACCAGTTTCTGTATGTTCAGAAAGAACTACCGCGATCTTTAACAACCGCTCAAGACCGACGGACAACTGGTATAGAAAGTCAAATAGTTCGTCGTCAATGTCGAGCCTAGACAGTTCGTGAAATCTACGCAGCCCGTTGTAGATAAACGTACCAGAGATGTGAACCTCTTCACCTAGACGGAAATTCTTCCAAAATTCTGTTTGGTTCATATTTAAGATCTCCTTGGACTAGCCAGTAGCGTAACTCTATGGGCTCTGGAGGTCCGTTCTTGGCCGGTTGCAGCCCTCCGCGACCGTCTGCTCCCGACCCGAAGCAGACACCTAAATCACTAACGCTTAAGTTAAGCCGCGCCGTGAAGCGGTGCCGGCTTGAACGATTTATTAGCCTTCAAGTTACACGCAAAGGCGTACACGTGAATTTTGAGAAACTGACATCCAGTTCATTGATAAACGGCTCTTTGTATGCATTTGCATCAAACCCCTTGAGCTCGACCCCCGCATCCTTCAGCGCGCGGAAAACTCGACACGTTGCTGAAACAAAGATCGGGATAGTGTTTACATAAACCTGCTTAAGCGGATACCTCTCAGATTCCGCGTATCTCTTTATCTCCGAGAAGAATAGATCTGAATTAATTTGATCTAGTAGTTTTCGCCGCTTCACGGGACCCATCATTTTTTCAAGATAGGGTGATGCCATGGCATCATCTATTCGATGATAAAAATCCTCGATCTTGTAAAAATATCGCATCTTGGATGGAGCCCCGAGAGTTGGATAGTCAACAAGAAGGAACTCGGCTCCAAGATACTTTCGGAACCCCTCGTCTAGAGCCATTTCCTGATTCCAGCTTCTGAAGAGCAAGTGGTCGCGATGATGGATCGCATTCCGAACCAGTATCAAGGATGCCGTATCCGCATGAGCGAAGTAATCCAAATGCGCTTTTGATACGTCATAAAGGCTATGAAATGCCTCTAGCTTCGATTCAAATGCGCGGTCCAGATTATCAATAGCCTCTTCCTTGTCAATGCGCACCAGTCTCTGGAAATTGAGGTGAGTCTCACCATAGATCCGCATCGAGTTTGATAGCTTCTTTATCGCTTGCTGAAGTATTTCCACGCTGTATCCATTGAAGGCTAACGTCTGAAGTCAGCGGCCTGCGCGGCTTTTCGCGCAGGTCCGGTGGAATGAAGGGTCCGGCGTCTCTGCATAGAACTAGAAGAAGAACTCCATGCCTTTCTTGAGTGCGGCACGGAATAGTTCCACTGACAGAAATTTGGAACCTCCCTTCAACCAACGAATTGCGCGAGACGGCTCAGCAGCCGCCGCTGGCTTAGCAGAGAGGTATTGCTGAATTGCGCCGTACAACTCGGAGAACCCATGAATTAGATCAGCGCTTTCGAGTTGAGCGATCTCAACGTCTTCGATGGCGTCCTCGCGGACGCGGAAGAACACAACGCAGGGAAGCGTGGCCTGACCTTCGATACCGAGCGCGCTAATGAAATGATCGTTAAACGCCTCAATGGTTACCTTCGATCCAGCGTGCAAATAGAAAACGCTCAACTCTTTGCCCGATAGACGGTCGAGCTGGGCGAAGACGCCCTGGTTCTTCAGAATCTTGCGGATAGCTTGATCGGTGAAGTCGTAGAAGATAAACGCGAACGACTTTGCACGGCCTTTGCTGAGATGATCGGTGCAAATTTCATCGAAGCGCCGAATGAAGGACGAAAGCCCGTGGCCGATGCCGTTTCCGCAGCCCTGCTCGTAGATTGGGATCATGATTAAGACGCCTAGCTAGATTTGGATAACAGACAAAAAATCTTGTCATTCTCATAAAACTGAATCTATTCGGATTTATGAGAATGAGCAATCGCAAGCAAACTTTTTAGGCAAACCTAAAAATTTCGAGATTGGAGTTTATTGCAAGTAGTCCAAAGACAGATGATGGAATGTCCTCTTCTGGCCGATCACAGACATTATAGAATTCAGTTCAGATTTTTGTTACTTCCACCTAAATAACTTTGTATATTACCACTCCAATTTAGTCAGACCATGGTTGATTATCGGGGAGCGGTGGGGCTACCTTCATAAACTGTTTACCTATTCCAGTTACTCCCACATACACAGGCAACGGTTGCATGCGGATCGCCAACGGAATGACGCCGTCTTCCAGTCCCTCCGCCTCCAGATGATCCAAGTGACAGTGACGGAAAATCCGCACCAATTCATCGTCCTAGATGAGCAGAATTTCCTTGCCTGCCGCTGCAATTGGGTCAAATTTCGGAAACCACCGGCATATGTTGAACTCGCCTCACCGATTAATAAAACTACCGCATCAGGCCCTGGCGTAGTGTTCGGCGAATTGCAGAGCTGGAATCACCGCTCCCCTCTGCTTCGTCTACGGCAAAGACGCCAAAAAGGAAGGCACCCAATCCGCATTCTTTGCTGATCAAACCCACGCCTCAGACGAAGGTAGCAGCTCATCGCAACAGAGAGCTGAACCATGTCACCCACACATTCAACCCGGCAGTTGTTCGTCAGTCACCTGCTGATCATTGCAGCATTGAGCAGCGGATGCACAACAACCACTGCCCCGCCCCCCTCACCGCCCATTAAAACGGTCTCCCCGGTTCCCGACGCGACGCCGGACTTCATCCCAATCGTGCGCTACGGGCGCTATACCCTTGTTGAACTGGCACCCAATGCGGCGCAACGCGACCTGCTGCTACAGGTAATTGACGTGGCAATCCCCGAAGACGCCCGTGCCACCGTCGGTGATGGCCTGCGGCATGTGCTCAAACGCAGCGGTTATCAGCTCTGTGAAACAGCACAAACCCTCATTGAACTGTATTCACTTCCGCTCCCCGCCGCTCACCTGCACATGGGGCCAATGACCCTACGCGACGCTCTGTTGACCCTGGCTGGCTCAGCGTGGGATATGCAGGTCGATGACCGGGTGCGGCAGGTGTGCTTTGTACGCGCCAGCACAGATAGCGAGGTCGGTGCAGTTTCCAGCGACCTCCCGGCCGCCAAGGCAGGTAAAGCGCCCCTGTCCGCAGGAGGTCAACCATGAACAACGCACCTACGAGGCTGAAGCGCACGGCAACCGCAGTCTCCTGGTTCCTGATCTATGCGTGGTTGAGTGTGCTCACTGTTTTTATCAGCCAGAGCTATCGCGCGATAGCCAACCTTGCTGAACGTGAACAGGTGGATGCCAGCGTGCGGCAAGTTCACGTACTGGAAGCAAGCATGGCAGAGCTGGCTGATAGCATGCAGGTACTTCAAACGCACACTCTCCCTGCCAGCGCTACAACCCTACGGGAATTACAGCAGAATCTGGAAAATCGCCTCGTTCAAATCGAGCAGATGCAGGAAAACCAGGCTTCCACACAAGCCGTGCAAACCCTTCGTGACGAGCTTGAGCGGCTCAAGTCTCAACAGGACGTTGCCCGCCCGAGCCCGCCAACCACCCACAGCACTGCCAGCCCTGCAGCGACAGTGCCCAAGAACATGCCATTTCCGTTCCGCATCTTGGGTCTGGAACTGCGTGCGGGACAACGTATGGTTTCGCTGACACCTGCCAGCGGAAAGCTGTCATCCACACAAATCCAGCTTGTGTCGCTCGGCGAAACCGTGGGCCAGTGGCGACTGGATGCCATTGAGGGTGATACCGCAATTTTCAGCCGCGCTGGACAGACGCGCCGTCTGGCGATCCCCTGATGGAGAAGACCATGAAACGCCTGATGACGATCCTTATCGCTGCTGCGGTGACCACCCTTCCACTCCCCACGATGGCACAGCAGCCCACCACTATGGAGTCTCGTATCGTACCGACTCGGGTCGAACAGCACCGAGACGCGCACCTGGCCCAGGACTGGGGCCTGAACGCCGAAGAATGGCAGCGTTACCGCGAACTCATGGAGGGACCACTCGGCACATATTCACCCAACCTCGACCCACTATCAGCATTGGGCATCGAGGCACGCAGTGACGACGAACGGCAGCGCTATGCCGAGCTGCAAGTACAGGCAGAAGCACATCGCGTTGAAAAGCTGCTGGCCTATCAACGCGCTTACGATGAAGCCTGGCAAAGGCTGAACCCCGGCATGCAGCGGGTGAACCTGCCGGATGCCGCCCCCAACAGCAACGCAATGCCCGGCAGCGGCCGCACGGCAGTGTTCATCAAAGAAGACTGCCTTTCATGCACCGAGCACGTACAACGCCTGCAAGCGTCGGGTACTGAATTCGACCTGTACATGGTCGGCTCGCGGCAAGACGATGCGCGTATCCGCGATTGGGCCAAGCGTGCCCGGATCAACCCTGTACGGGTGCGTAACGGCACCATCACCCTGAACCACGATGCCGGCCGCTGGTTGTCTCTGGGCATGCCCGGAGAACTGCCTGCCAGTCTCAGACAGATCAATGGTCAATGGCAACGCCAGCCCTGAACTCCATGCAGCGCCTGAATGTACTACTGGTGTACCTGCTGCTGACCAACCTGGCGCAGGCGCAAGAAATCCCTCCTCCCGCCTACCAGTTGGCCGCTCAACGCGCAGGTATTCCCTCCGTCGTCCTGTATGCCGTGGCGTTGCAGGAAAGTGGCGTGTACCAGAGAGAGCGCATCGTGCCGTGGCCGTGGTCTCTGAATGTCGCCGGCCAGTCACGCCGATATGCCAGCCAGGCGCAAGCCTGCGCAGGAGTGCATCAGGCGCTGCAAGACGTACCACCTACCCGCATCGACGTGGGCCTGGGGCAGATCAATCTCGGTTGGCAGAAGCACCGCTACCGCCAGCCCTGCGAATTACTCGATCCGTACAACAACCTGGCTATCGCTGCGCAGATACTCAAAGAACAGCACACACCCGGCGAAGACTGGCTGCTGGCGATTGGTCGCTACCACCGACCCGCTGGAGGTGCTCCGGCGGCACGCTACCGCCGCAGTGTGTCGCAGCACCTTCAGCGCGTATTAGGACCACAACAGCAATTGTTCGCCACGACTATCAGCAAGGAGACCTCTCCATGACTTCCCATATCGCTGCCGTATACGGCCTGATCCTAACCCTCACCACCGTACCGCCATTGCTGCACGCGGCACAACCGCCCATCGTGGTGAAAGACCTGGGCGGCGCATCCGCCCTGCCGTACTACGAAGCGCTAAGCCTTCAGGCACGTTCACCTGGTACGCCACGCCCCCCTATTGCACTCCCCTCGGTGCAGGTCAATCCAGCCACCGAAGCGGACATGCTGCCAGTACGCAGCCCGAAACTCACACCCGGCACCGTAGCACGCCGGATCATTGACGCTCCTGGCCTGCAGCCGTTCTTCCTGGTCGGCGACGATGAAGCATCGCATGTGTGGCTGCAACGCCAGGGCGCATCATTGCGCGAGCGTGGTGCCGTCGGTCTGGTCGTCAACGTAGAGACTGAGGACGGTCTGGTACGCCTGCGCGCAGCCGCGCCGGGCCTGCAGCTTGCACCCGTTGCCGCCGATGACCTGGCCGAACGCCTTGGCCTGCGCCATTACCCCGTGCTCATCACCAGCACGGGTATTGAGCAATAACACGATGGCACAGACTCAGCCGGTCGAGGTACTGCTGCGCCCTCCTGTGGAGCTCTACACCGTTGCCGTTTGTGCCGGAGCCGCGCTGCTGTGCGTGGCAGCACCGTGGTCGCTCGCGCTGAGTCCGGACATCGGCATCGGTAGCGCACTGGCATTCGGTTTTTTTGGCACACTGCGCTGGCGCGATGCACAGGTGATCCTGCGCTACCGACGCAATATCCGTCGTCTGCCACGTTACGTGATGACCAGCCGCGACGTGCCAGTCAGCCAACAACGTTTGTTCATTGGCAAAGGATTTCGTTGGGAGCAGAAACACACTCACCGGTTGATGCAAACCTACCGACCTGAGTTCAGGCGTTATGTAGAGCCGACATCCGCCTACCAGTTGGCCCGACGTCTGGAGGAGCGGCTGGAGTTCGCACCATTTCCATTATCGCAACTGCCCCGTCTTACGACCTGGGATATACCACTCAATCCGGTGCGGCCATTACCGCCCGTTGGCGGCTTACCGCGTCTGCATGGTATTGAGCCTGACGAGGTGGACGTCAGCCTGCCCTTGGGTGAACGTGTCGGCCACTCCCTGGTACTGGGCACCACGCGCGTAGGCAAAACGCGGCTGGCTGAATTATTCATCACCCAGGATATCCGTCGAAAGAATTACCAGGGCGAGCACGAAGTGGTCATTGTTTTCGACCCTAAAGGCGACGCGGATTTGCTCAAAAGAATGTTCGTCGAGGCCAGACGTGCAGGCAGAGAGAATGCGTTCTACGTGTTCCATCTGGGGTGGCCGGAGATCAGTGCCCGTTACAACGCGGTGGGACGTTTTGGCCGCATCAGTGAAGTCGCGACCCGCATCGCAGGGCAGCTTTCCGGGGAGGGTAACTCTGCTGCATTCAGAGAATTTGCCTGGAGATTCGTCAATGTGATTGCACGTGCATTGATCGAACTAGGGCAACGACCGGACTACCTGCTGATCCAGCGCCATGTCATCAATATCGATGCGTTGTTCATCGAGTACGCCCAACACTACTTCGCCCGCACAGAACCGAAAGCCTGGGAGGTCATCGTCCAAATTGAAGCCAAACTCAACGAGAAGAACATTCCCAGGAACATGATCGGTCGCGAAAAGCGCGTGGTTGCCCTTGAGCAATACCTCAGCCAGGCCCGTAACTACGATCCCGTACTGGACGGACTGAGATCAGCGGTTCGCTATGACAAAACGTACTTTGACAAGATCGTCGCCAGCCTGCTGCCTCTGCTTGAAAAACTCACCAGTGGCAAAATCGCCCAGTTACTGGCTCCAAATTATTCGGATCTGAGCGACCCCAGGCCGATTTTCGACTGGATGCAGATCATCAGGAAACGCGCGGTCGTCTACGTCGGACTCGATGCGCTCTCCGATGCCGAAGTCGCCGCTGCGGTGGGCAACTCGATGTTCAGCGATATGGTCTCGGTGGCCGGACACATCTATAAATTCGGCATCGACGATGGCCTGCCCGGTGCATCGGCTGACACCAAAGTACCAATCAATGTTCATGCCGATGAATTCAATGAACTGATGGGCGACGAATTCATCCCGATGATCAACAAAGGCGGCGGCGCTGGCATCCAGGTCACCGCTTACACTCAAACACTGAGCGATATTGAAGCCCGCATCGGCAATCGCGCCAAAGCCGGTCAAGTCGTCGGCAATTTCAACAACCTGTTCATGCTGCGCGTGCGCGAGACAGCCACCGCCGAACTGCTCACAAAACAGTTGCCCAAAGTGGAGGTCTACACGACGACCGTGGTCAGCGGCGCGACAGACAGCTCCGACATCCACGCCAAAACCGACTTCACCAGCAACACACAGGATCGCATCAGCATGTCGAGCGTGCCGATGATTGAGCCGTCACACGTTGTTCAACTTCCGAAAGGGCAATGCTTTGCACTGCTGCAAGGTGGCAACCTGTGGAAAGTCCGCATGCCCCTGCCCGCCCCCGACCCAGATGAAATCATGCCAACCGATCTTCAGCAATTGGCAGGTTACATGCGTCAAAGCTACACCGATACCGGTCAATGGTGGCAGAACCAGGGCTCATCTACGCTACAGGAGCAAACGCTACCGCCTGAACTGCTTGATGAGGATGCCGACCCTATTATCGACGAGAGTAAAGCGCCATGAGCGATCCAGCGGCTACGGCACAACATCAGCAAACACGCCGACAAAGCCTGCTGGCGAGTGTCATTACCTTGCCATTCAGGTTAGTGGGAGTGTTGATTGGCTCATTGCTGATTTCAATCATCGTGGAATGCGCAGGTATGCATCTTTTCTGGAAAGACCAGGGCTGGCAACACTCGCAAGCGATGCTGCAGTACGAATTGGGACACCTGTCGAATAACTTTACCCGTAGCGTCATCGTGCAGGAGCCGGGCCGCACGGCACACCAGCTCATCGACACCGGCTATGAATGGATGTTCGTCAAGACCGGACTGCTTGAGCGCATGCAGCAGAACGCCGAGCGTGCGCGAGCTCCCAGCCAGACACCCAGTCGGGACTTCCGCTACTTTGTGAGCCAAGTCTATGTATGGTCAGAAAATTATCTGATCACCGCAGCCTTCACCACGTTGACGTTCATGGTGCGCCTGCTCGTCCTGATACTGACACTGCCACTCCCCCTCATGTCGGTATTCATCGGGCTGGTGGATGGTCTGGTCCGGCGCGATGTACGCAGGTTTGGTGCAGGCCGGGAATCAGGATTTGTTTACCACAGAGCCAAGGCAGCGCTATTGCCGCTGGCTGTGCTGCCCTGGGTAACCTATCTGGCGCTACCGATTTCGGTTCATCCGCTGATGATTCTGCTGCCCGGCGCTGCATTGCTGGGCGTCGCTGTGGCGCTGACGGCGAGTAGCTTTAAAAAGTATTTGTAGCTGTGCTTGCTCATCACTCTCTTATTTCTATTGATTCAGCCCGGATTGGCTATTTTACGGCACAGAACCAAACCTAATCTGACAGGCCGCTCTGTGCTGTGAGTTCAACCGATGGATGCAACACACTCATTGAACTCACAGCTCAAAGCGGACCTTAACTGCTACTTAGCTTAATCCATTTGCCATCAGACCTCAGTCACAGGTTCAACGTAGTAAGTAATTATCAGTTGAAAACCGTGCCGCCTCTTTTCAGTAATCTCGCGGCCGGTGAAAGCATCCGAAATATAAACTGGCATATGCCGATTTTATAATAAATAAAATGTGTTTTTTAACTCACTATCAACCATAAACAATTGTAATAATTAAAAAAATGATATACCAATCATGGATTGGCGTGTGTAAATAAAGACTATTAGGAGGCTGCCGCAATGCAGTTTGTAACCAACGGACCGGATATTCCAGATTCATTGCTACAAGCACATGAAGAAGGACGTGTAGTTTTTTTCTGTGGTGCGGGCGTATCCGTCCCAGCTAAGTTGCCTGACTTCAGGCAACTGGTTGAGGACATTTTTAAGCAAACCGATCCGCGCAAGACTCCTCAGGAAGAGGCAACTTTTAATGATTGCAAGTATGACTCCACCCTGAACTTACTTGAGCATCGATTTCCGCTGGGAAGGATGGCGGTCAGGCGAGCATTGGTTTCTGCACTGACACGTCGGTCATTCCCTCAGTCAGCCACCGAAACCCATTCTGCCCTGCTTTGCCTATCCAGAACGCATGACGACAGAATGCGACTGGTCACAACAAATTTTGACTCTTTATTTGAATTGGCAGGCAAGCGGGATCGGTACAAATTTCCCGTTTTCTGTGCGCCCATGCTACCCGTCCCTAAAAACAGCCGCTGGAATGGACTTGTTTATTTGCACGGAGCCATTAGCCGAAAAATGGATGAAACGGCACTCAACCGGCTGGTTATAACAAGCGGTGATTTTGGTCAGGCATATCTGACGGAGCGATGGGCGGCGCGCTTCGTCAGCGAACTATTCAGAAATTACGTTGTTTGTTTTGTTGGATACGGTATTAATGACCCCGTTCTGCGTTATATGATGGATGCGCTGGCGGCCGATAAGCTCCAGGGTGAAACTACGCAGCCAGCCTGGGCATTCGCCAGCTTCGTAAGCGGCCAAATGGATGACAAGCGCACAGAATGGCTGGCTAAGGGCGTTACCCCTGTTCTCTACGAAGCGAAAGTATTAAAAAATAAAAAGCAGGATCACTCTCTCCTTCATAAGACGCTTATCGCGTGGGCGAATACATACCGGGATGGCGTAACCGGCAAAGAAAGCATTGTGCTCAAATACGCGTCTTCTTACCCCTCAAAGAGCACGGTTCAGGATGACTTTGTTGGACGAATGTTATGGGCGCTATCAGACAAGTCAGGCTTGCCTGCCCGCCGTTTGGCAGAACACAAACCAGCACCACCACTGGAGTGGTACTTCAAGGGACTCAATGAAAATCGCTTCAGCCAATCCGATCTCAAGCGATTTGGAGTAACACCGCGCGAAAACGGCGACGAAAAACTCGGTTTCAGCTTAATACGCCGCCCATCACCTTATCATTTATCACCGTTCATGATGCTTTTTGCCGGCGATCATCACTACACGCAATGGGATGAGATGATGATAAATCTGGCTATATGGCTCCTGAGATACCTCGACGATCCGAAACTCCTTATCAGTTTCGCAAAAGGAGGGACTCAATTACATCCTTACTTCAGAAACATGATTTCCGAAAAAATTGCTTCGTATGCAAAGCTGGAAAAGGAAGGTAAAACATCCGAACTCAATGAAATCCGCCAACATTCCCCTTCTGCCATTCCCGGCCCGCAAATGAAAAAGTTGTGGCAGCTTTTCCTGAGCCGCCGCGTAGAACTTTCATTTGCGAACGGGGAAATCGTCCCCTGGAAACGACAACTGGGAGCCGGACCACTCACTGCAACTTTGCGTTTTGAATTAAGGGAGCTGCTTGCACCTCGCATCCGTTTAAGCGAACCCTACGACCTGCCCTCACTTTCCGGGGAAGAAGCAGAAAATGGCCAGATTGGCATGAAGCAGCTTGCGCAATGGGATTTAGTGCTTTCGACGACCCACGCCCGCTCGATGTTGAATACTGGTAACGATGAGCGCTTACGTCGGGCTCTTCCCGCACTCTTTGATGACCTCCAGCTATTGCTGAGGGATGCGCTGGACCTGATGAAGATGATGTCTGATGGAGATGAGGTGCCTGACTACTCCCACTTGATCCAGCCATCAATTCAGGCTCATCCACAGAATCGCGGACACAGAGACTGGACGTTGCTTATAGAGCTTTTGCGCGACGCCTGGTTAGGGTTATTGGAAACTGAACCCCTTCATGCAACCCAGGCTGCAATTGCCTGGTTCCAGTTGCCTTATACGTTATTTAAAAGACTTGCGCTGTTCGCGGCAAGCCAGGATGAAAATATAACCGGAGAGCAATGGGTATCATGGTTAACAGACAATGAAGCACACTGGTTGTGGTCAGTTGAAACCGGTAGGGAGGTCTTCAGGCTGCTTGTATTGCGAGGAAAAGACCTCACCCCAGATGAGCAGCACCAACTAGAATCAGCGATCCTTGCCGGCCCTCCATTTACTGATAACGTGTATTACGAAACCGATGAACAAGCCCAATGGCATCAATGCAAGCGAATCTGGCTTGCACTGGCCAAACTTCAATCATCAGGGCTGGCGCTTGGCGAAGATGCCTCTGTACGCTTACATACGATTTCCTCGATGCTCCCAAAACTAAAGCTGTCGTCTAATCAACGCGACGAGTTCAGCTTTTGGATGGGCTCTTCGGGAGAAAGCGAACTAGAAGCGCGCTTTAACTCTAACCCTGCACCCGAAACCTGGCAGGCACTTATTGAGTGGCTCAGAGAAGATCCCGAGAAGCAATGGATGCTTGGAGATGATGGCTGGAGGGATGTCTGCACAGATTATTTTGACGAAAGCCTGAAAGCACTACTTTATCTTTCTGAAAGCAGCATCTGGCCTGAGCAGCGCTGGAAAGAAGCGCTACAAGCCTGGAGTCGGGATGAAATGCCCACGAAAACATGGGATGCCGTGGCACCACTGATTCATGCAATGCCCAATAATACATTACAGGCATTGGCTCATACACTTGGATGGTGGCTCGAAAGATGTTCGAAAATACTAGCATCGCATGATGATATTTTTAAATCATTATGCAAGCGACTGCTGGCAATCCCACTTAAAGCTGACTCTGACACGCTGGTAAATGGGGAGCCGATTGACAATCCCGTATCTGAAGCGATAAATCACCCAGTTGGGTATGTGACACAAGCATTATTCAATTACCTCTTTAGCAATGACATGCAGGATGATGATCTGCTTCCATCCTGGCTTGAGCCCTATTTCACAGCGTTGTGCGACGTCAAAATCCGTAGGTTCCGACACGGACGTGTAATTCTGGCGTCGAACCTGATACCCCTGTTACGCATTGACCCCGTGTGGACGAAAGCTCACCTTTTACCTTTCTTCAACTGGGATAACCCATCTGAAGCTAGAGTAGTTTGGTCTGGTTTCTTATGGTCCCCTCGGTTATACCAGCCCTTGTTTGATATTTTTAAACAGGATTTTCTGCGCACTGTTAACCACCTGGACCTGCTTGGAGAATATAACAATCAGTACATCAGCGTAC
Organism: Pectobacterium quasiaquaticum; assembly: GCF_014946775.2. Classification (NCBI taxonomy): domain Bacteria; kingdom Pseudomonadati; phylum Pseudomonadota; class Gammaproteobacteria; order Enterobacterales; family Pectobacteriaceae; genus Pectobacterium; species Pectobacterium quasiaquaticum. The sequence goes on from NZ_CP065177.1 coordinate 2,521,856, forward strand.
TGACTTACACAGCGCTGGATATGGGTGAGAGTTTTACAGACGTTGAGTTCAGGGAGGCTTTTAATACCCTCACTAACGAGGGGCTTGAAACTGTATTGCAAGCGCTAACCCAGGCGCTGGAAGCTGCTGGTGACCAGCGTGAAGCCTACTGGGCTAATCGTATTACCCCCTTCTGGAACAGTTTATGGCCAAAATCCATAGAGAGAATAACGCCACGAATTTCAGAGTTGCTAGTTCAGCTGATTCTGTCTGCAGGTGATGCTTTCCCAGCCGGTTATAAACTCGTAAGTGCCTGGATAATACCTGTTGAGTTTTTACATTACTTGATTAATTTGTTTTTAAATTCCGGCATGTGTAACAAATACCCAAAAGAATCGCTCGATATACTCAGTGCACTGATTGTCGATCAACCCTTATTGCCGGATGAGCTCAGCATATGCCTTGAGCAGATTTTTATGGGTAATCCTACCCTTGAAAAAAGCCAGCATGCTGAACGTCTAAAAACCTATTTGAGGCGCAAAAAAGGCTGAAACAGTTTCATAACACAACCAAGTAATTGCACATCTGAAGATGCCATTTTAAAATCATCAGATCTTAGCCGAACCGAAAAACGTCATTTTTCGGTTCGGCTAAACTTCGAGGCTACGCAGGTTAGTTGAGTGGAACTTGAAACTGTGTATATACCGATAGTCTTTGCTTTCAAAACGAAAATGAGCTGGAGTCAATGATTCCGTCAGATCTGCTTTTCGCTTTCAGCGGACCTCATAGCCTTGCTTAAGGCTCGTTTCTCGCTCGTAGCTGCCAGTCAAATATCTCGCATTCGCATGAGTGGCGATAGTATCTGGCTGATGGACAGAATCACCGGGCTTCCCTGGTGGTATGGGAAATGACCTGAATGCGCGGTTCTGGCAGAAAGTGGAGCGGTATGGCCATCTCTGGTTTCGTATGCCTGAAAACTGATCAATGGCGCGAATTACAGGAGTGTCCAGACTGGCGCGGGAGTTACATAACAGTGGCAGTATGTATGCCAGCAACTTTGCAACTGGCCCCACAACCACAGTTGCGCCTGATGCCAGCAATTAACGAAGGACGAAAAAAAGGCCGCTCTCGTGACCTTTCGAAATTATTAGAATTAATTAAAGCGCTGTGCCACATCTTCTGGATATTGGGTGACATTTAATACGGTTGCACGATCACCCTTATCAGCAGCTGTCAATATTTCTAATAATTCACCGATTACTTCTTTCATGTCTACCCCTTGCTTACTATATAAGTCTAATAGAGCAGAATAGTATTTCTCAACCTGATTATAATCTTTATCAGTTAAAACACATGGCCTGTCATCGTCATCGACAAACTCGATGCTTTTTTTACCCATCAGTTGCTCTCCTTGAGATTAAAAAATTATTTCAATTTAAATTAAAAAATCCGCAGCGTCTATATTACATAGACAGAATTGGCGACCCGTCCAGATATCCAGGAGGTACTCCAGATATGCAGCCGCCGTTCTTTTTACAGGAAAAACCCGCCTGCTTTCTTAACCGATGTTGCAAGAGCCGCAATAGCCGGTTCATAAGCCATGCCGCTGCTGGGGTGCAGGATGCTGCACCATTCTACGGGATACTCAGGGGGCAGTTCCGGCATTATGTTCCAGAGCCGGCTGCCGAGCACCAGAATGACGTCCGGTTCCAGCTGTTTCACCACTTCAATGAATGGCAGTTGTGCCGAAGTCCACATATCCGGAGTTGGTGCAATTCGGGCCCCTTCACCAACAAACTCCTGGATGTAATTGTAAAAGCCAACGTGTCTCCAGGCCTCAATCCGCTCCTGTTCTAAAAGGTAATCAGTATTGCCTCTGAGCACATTTGTCAACTTACTGAAGAAGGGAAGACCGGCTTTCAGGGCATGCGTTTTCACAACATGCTGTGTAAAGTCCGATGCCAAATCCTGCTTGTCACCGTAGTGGGACTCTCCGAGCACCAGTACGCGAACGCCATAACGGCTGTCATAGTATTTATCTCCGATATACGGGTGAAAACTGACGTTCTTCACAGGCAGTCCTTATCATCTCTGACTGATGTACTTTTTCTATATTATACCCGTTTTACACCACTGCGATGCAGGCATTCATCACTCAATCGGCGAATCTGGTTAACGTGAGAATCGTCAGCAGATGCTGGACAGAATCACCAGTCTGTCCTAGTGGCAAGGGAAATGACCTGAATGGCTCGGTTCTGGCTGAGAGTGGAGCGGACTGGTTACGGTATCAGTCCTGAATAGTTTGCAAACCAGAACCTCGCTTAGAGCCGTGTTCACATTACGTGGGTAGGATCAGCGGACATCATTCATTCACCATTATGCTTTGACTGATGAAGGGAATGTCAGCGATGCAGCAATCTTACGTCATATAATTACCTTTACTTGGCTGCCAATAAATTGAGAAAATCATATAATTGCGTCCATGTCATTAGAACCTTTGCTTTAGGATTAAGAAACTGATGAACAATGATTTTACGATAGCAAGAATAGAAGATATCGATAGGCAAATGGCACTACTGTTGTATAAGCCATGTGAATGCGACTTACACCTTGAAATAAAAATTCGTGTATTTGGTGGTGGTGAGCACTATGTTCGCCAATGCAACAACTGCGGAAGACAGAAAGGTGGTGCGCTCAAAGCAATAGATGCTTTAGATGAACTTAAAGGTCTGCCCGCTCGCATATTTGATCCCGCCATTGAAGATGGATATGATATTGAATCACAAATACGCAGTAAAAAGTTATCGCTCCTCTCGCATGAAAAATTTCAGTTATTATATGGAGAAACCGAATCGATATATTCTGAACAAGATAAAAAATATCGTGAGGCCTATCAAATCTTATCCGAGCATATAGACACCTTCATTCAGACCTTCGATATGGACAAAGCGCTCTTTGCATTATACCAACAAGAGATCCGAATTAAAAAAGAAAAGAGAGAGAGCTCTGAAGAATATTTATCTCTATTCTCATCAGAAGCAGAACTTAAGGAATGGATGTTTAATTTATTAAAATATGACTTTCATATTTATCAAGAGGTAACAGGGACTCATATTACTGAAAACTTAAAAGTTAGAATTGATTATGTCCTATACCCTAAAGCTCATCTAGTTAAGCTGGGTTTTGAGCCAGCGCCATTTGGAATTGAGGTAAAATTTTTAAATCAAGAAAAGGATTTCGCTCATAAAGCCAGTCGAAGTATTTGGCAATCGATTTCATACAACGATTGTGAATTCTCAATAAACGATAAAAAATTCAGCTTGAAGTTTTGCTTATTATTTTCAAACCTTTCATTTAGTAATGAGATGGATATTTTAAAATTAAATAGTGACCATGTCGATGAGAAATATATGAAGTGGGTAGGGATACTTAATGTTGCCAATCATGCAAAGGTAGGAGTATTGAAAGTAATAGGAAAAAGAGAGAGAGTTAAAGGTTGGTCGATGAGTTTTGCTGGGGGGGTTTATTTTAATTGTCGTATTGATAGAAATGAAAGGATTTATAAACTATCAAATGCAAACACAATTAATAAAGTTAGGGTTGGTAATTTCTAGTTTGACTATATCGCTTTTACTTCAGTAACTATTTTTAAGACGGGAGTCGGGTGAGTTGCGCAATTAAGTGCTTGTATTCCGTTTTCACTTCGCTATGGTCATATCCAACGCACGAACCGCATGAATACCAGGAACGTTCGAACTCATATTCTTCTCCATTTTCAGCCGTTCTCAAATCGGTAAACGTAGCTTCCGATACAGAACCAGACAAATCCACCTCGTTTACGGCGCGAGCCACATTGTTCTCAGCTTGGTCAGCAAGCATTTTAATTATTGACACTGACAATTTAGCTTCCCAAAGATGGACAGAGAACGGGAAATTAAGTTTTACAATATTTATATCCTGAATAAATGATTTTCACACCTAATAATCAATCTCAACCAAGCGCAGTTACTATTAGCGCACTGAAATCGGCATTGCAGAACGATACATTAGTTTTGTGAATTCAATTTACATACCATTAATTTCCTCAACCATTCTATTTTCCATCTGCCCTTCCCCCCAACAACTCATTCAAAATAGTCGACACACACTAAATTGGCTTGTCAGCGCAGGCAATATTATGCTTTCTCCATCTCGCTCACAGCCACACATCCATGATTTTCCAAAAGTAATATTAAACATAAAGAACCTGAATTTTTTACTACATAGACCACAAAATTTAAAAACCGGTAACTGCACAGTTCCCATTGTTTGCAGCCTTGCTGCACGCATTCCACCAACATAACGCCATTACTCAATAAACAGAGGAATGGAGCTATGGTTCTCCCAACCCAGCTTCGCGCTGTACGCCGCAGCGCACCCATCGTTCTCTCCGCAGCCCTAATGCTCTGCAGTTCGTTCTCTGTCTATGCCGACACACCGGCGCAGAACCAGGATCTTGCTGCAGCACTAAGGCAACTCGACGCATTGGAACGCCTCGTCGTGCAGAGCGCATCCAGAACCCCCGCAGAGCCAGGCGAACGCTATTACTTCGACTACCCAAGGCTACGCGATGACATTGCTCGCATACGCATCGGTATCCAGGCTCATCTCACGCCGTCCCGCGCCCAGCCGCGGGACCTTGCCGAACTGAACGGTAACTACCGTCAGGAATCGACAGCAAAACACGGCGACACCTTTCTGAAGGACCAACCATGACTGCCGCACAAATCAACGCCTTCCAGGCCAGTAGCGGCATTACACCTGCAGCCATGTCCGCCGTTTTCATCGGCGTCGTATTCGCGGTGCTGTTGCTGTGGGGCGCATGGGCCATCCGCACCGCCTACGTCGGCTGGGTAGAAAATCAGCTCAATCAGCGTCAGTTCCTCGGTGTCATCGTGCGCTTTCTCGCGATGTACCTGGTGCTGACGTTTTTCCTGCTCTCGTAACCAGAAAGGGGCAACCCCATATGAAACACCACTTCTCTCCCGCTCGTCTCGCGCAACATGCAGCACTGGCCATGAGTCTTACCTTACCTGCCCTGTCGTTCTCCCAGGGATTGCCACAACTGGAAAACCCGTCTCGTGGCACCGGTGGCGGCATTATGGAAACCATCCGCAATTACGGCTATGACATCGTCCTGCTGGTAGCGCTACTGGTGGTCGCCAGCATGTTCATCGGCGTGTGCTATCACGCCTACGGCACCTACGCCGAAATCCACAACGGCAAGAAAACCTGGGGCCAATTCGGCCTGACAGTCGCCGTTGGGGCGGTGCTGCTGGTGATCGGCATCTGGCTGCTCACCGAAGCCACCGGCATTTTGTAAGAGGGACTGGGCATGTCAGAGCCTCCACATGTCCGTACGGACGGCACCATCACGTTCCTGCCACATCGGCTTAATCGACATCCGGTGGTGGTACGCGGCCTGACGGCTGATGAGTTGTGGATCTGCTGCGGCCTGTCCGGTTGCACCGGGCTGATTATCGGCGTGCCACTGTCCTGGTTGCTTTCAACCATCGCTCTGGCACCGACCTGCATTGTGCTGGGCATCGCCTGCGGCGTGTTCATCGGTGGCGGCTTCCTGCGACGACAGAAACGCGGCCGGCCTGATACCTGGCTGTACCGTCAGTTGCAATGGCACATCACGACCCGCTACCCGCTGCTCACAGGCTGGGTTGGCGGACACCTGCTGATCACGCGTTCAGGCTCCTGGTCGAATAGAAGGACAACGCGATGAGCCGATTCAAGAACGAAGTCACACATCTACAAGCGCACATCAAGACCCTTCGCATCGGTGCCAGCGCATTACTGCTGGTGGCGCTGGTCATGGGTGCCGGTTGGTGGAACGCCCCGCGTGATCTGACGATCCATGTCCCCCCTGATCTGCGTTCGGGGAGTTCCCGGGCCTGGTGGGAAGTGCCCCCCGAATCGGTCTACGCCTTCACCTTCTACGTGTTCCAGCAACTCAACCGCTGGCCGACTAACGGAGAAGAGGACTACACGCGCAACCTCCATGCGTTATCACCGTATTTCACCCCGGCATGCCGTGCCTTTCTGCAGGCAGATTACGACTATCGCCGCAGCACGGGCGAACTGCGGCAACGTGTACGCGGCGTCTACGAAATTCCCGGTCGCGGCTATGGCGATAACCCTACAGCACGGGTACGCGTGGTCTCTGACCGCGATTGGGTCGTCACACTCGACCTCAGCGCTGACGAGTATCACGGCCCGGAGCAGGTCAAACGCGCTCTGGTGAGCTATCCAGTGAAAGTCACGCGTGCAGATATCGATCCATCCCGTAACCCGTTCGGCCTCATGCTCGACTGCTATGACGGTACCCCGCAGCGCATCGCAGCCCCGGCACAGGAAGTCCCCAGTCGTGGCGGCCTGGGCACACAAGGAGAAACCCCATGAAACATCGTCGTCTCTGTCTCATCTGGCTGGGGCTGATAGCCTTGGTACAGGCTCCTGCGCTCCATGCCGTGGAAATCCTGCGCTGGGAGCGGCTGCCACTTGCCGTACCACTTTTTGTTGGGCAGGAACGCATTGTGTTCGTAGATCGCAATGTCCGTATCGGTGTCCCGGTCAGCATCGGCGACCGTCTCCGTGTACAGAGCGCAGGTGGAGCCATCTACCTGCGTGCCAGCGAGCCTATCGAACCCACTCGATTGCAGTTGCAGGACGCCGACAGCGGTGCGCTGATCCTGTTCGACATTGCGGCCACTCCTGCCAAAGACGGCGAGTCAGCACTTGAGCCGATACGCATCGTTGAGGGTAATGCCACCCCACCCCGCTATGGTCAGCCGCCAGACAACGCAACCCGCGCCCCCACGACAGACCATGCCAGGCCGGCGCAACGTGAAACACCTGTGGCCGTGGTACTCACACGTTACGCCGCACAAAGCCTGTACGCGCCATTACGCACCCTAGAGCCTGTGCCCGGCATAATGCGCATCAGCCTGCGCCACGACCTGCCACTGGATACGCTGCTGCCGACACTGCCTGTAGAGGCAAAAGCGCTGGCTTCATGGCGATTGGAAGATCAGTGGGTCACTGCCGTGCGACTGACACATACAGGCAATGGCTGGGTTGAACTCGATCCACGCGCACTGCAAGGTGATGTCCTCACCGCCACTTTCCAACATACGGCGCTCGGCCCACGCGGCTCCCCCGAAGACACCACGGTGCTGTATCTGGTTACCCGCAAGCACGGACTGCCGCAGTCGCTACTGCCCGCCATCCAGCGCTTTGATCCTGCCATGCACGTGCCTGCCAGCACTCCCCCGACAACGGAGGTACATCATGCGCAGTAACGGTCTGTTGAAATGGCTGATGATCCCCGTCGCACTGCTGGTCCTGTTCGTTGGCATCCGCCTGTTCTCTGGTGGCGGCACACAGTCCTCTGCCACGGCAGAGACGAGCAGCCAGCTCACCCCGGAGGAAATGAAGGCGTTGGGCATCGAAGGAGACACGCCACGCGATACTGTCGCGACGCTGGTGGCCCAGGTTCGGCAATTACGCACTGAGCTACAAACCGCCACCACCGACAACCGGGCACAACGAGAAGAAAACCAGCGTCTGCGTCAACGTGAAAGTGCCATTGACCAGCGTATCAGTACCACACTGGAATCCGAGCGGGCCAGCCTTCGCCGCGACCAGGAGCAACTCAACAACGAGCGCCAACAAACTGAGGGCCTGCTGGCAGATTTGCAACGGCGGCTGGACAGTATCGGTAACGCCGGTCACGGCGACCTGCCAGTCGGCCTTGGCCTGCGAGACGGGGATGTTGAAGGATTCAGCGACGAGACCACGATCCGCTGGGTAGAGCCTGACGATGCCAGACAAACTGATGGCCGTCATGGCAACACTGCGCTGAACTTTCCGACACGTTTCGGGCCCGCCCAGAAGACGCTGGACACCACGGTCGAAAGCGTCACCAGTACCCGTACAAACGCGACCGGAGCCAACCCCGCCAGGGCCGTCTACACCGTCCCCACCAATTCAACACTGATGGGTTCAGTCGCGATGACAGCCTTGATTGGCCGCGTACCGATCGATGGCACCGTCAATGACCCCTATCCCTTCAAAGTCTTGGTCGGCCCCGACAATCTGACGGCCAACGGCATCGATATCCCCGATGTGGCTGGCGCTGTGTTCAGTGGCACCGCGTCCGGCGACTGGACGCTCTCATGCGTCAGGGGACAGGTACGCTCAATCACCTTCGTTTTCCACGACGGCACCATCCGCACAATTCCGGAAGACAGCGAACGCAGTAATCAGCAAAGCAATGACCAGAACGGTCTCGGGTGGATCAGTGACCCCTACGGTATCCCGTGCGTGTCCGGCGAGCGCCGCAGCAATGCCCAGCAGTATCTCGGTACACAGGCTTTGATCACCGCAGCAGGCGCAGGCGCGGCATCCCTCATCGATTCGGACAGCGGTCAGATGTCCTACGCCGGTGCCGACGGCTCCATCGGCACCGTGGGCATCAGCAGCAACGAGGCTGTGGGCCGCATTCTCGCCGGCGGCGTACGCGACATGTCGGACTGGGTCAACAAGCTCTATGGACAGGCCTTCGCAGCAGTCTATGTGAAGCCAGGCGCACACGTCGCCGTTCACCTCGAAAAACCGCTCGCCATTGACTACGACACCGAAGGCCGCAAGGTCGACCATCGTACAGGAGAAAGCCATGCGCTCGAACTGGACTAAACCGCTGACAATCATGCTATCCGTGACCGTATTGACCGGCTGCGCCACGAGCAAGGAAGACTTGTTACCCCATGGGGGTCGAACCATGCAGGACATCTGGCAGCAAGAGAGCGGCAATGGGGGGCGAGTGGGACAGATGGCCTATCGCCAACTGCTCGATGCCCGTCAGAGCTTGCGCCGTCCACTCAGCCATGCGGATGGGCAAGCTGCTCCTGCAGAACAGGCACACTACACGCGTACCGCCGCCAATGAAGTACGCAGCCAGTTTCAGCGACTGCCCAACCCCGACCTGCTGATGTATGTGTTCCCGCATCTGGCGGGGACGGACCCGGTTCCTGTACCGGGTTACACCACCATCTTCCCCCTCTACCAGCGCGTGCAATACGCGATGCCGGGCGAACGTACGGAGGATTACTGATGGTCTGGTCGCTTCCCTGGCGCAAACCCACCGTGCCGACCAAAGGCGAACAGCCGGACGGCTGGCAGCTCCACATCGATACACTACAGCAGGCAGGCATTCCCGAACCCGGTACCAGCGTAAGGGGGAGCCGCCCCGCCACCCAGGCCGATGAGCAGGCCTTGTACGAGGTTGCCCCGTCGTTTGTCGCGTTGCTGCCCTGGGTCGAATATTTGCCCGAATCACAAAGTATGCTGCTGGAGGATGGTGTCTCAGTCGCCGCCTTCTTTGAACTGACTCCACTGGGTACAGAAGGCCGTGAGCCGGTCTGGCTGGCTCAGGCACGGGATGCGCTGGAAAATGCGCTGCAGGACAGCTTCGACGAGCTCGACGACAATCCCTGGGTACTGCAACTCTACGCTCAGGACGAGACCAACTTTGATCAGTACCTGCAGACCCTCAAGGGCTACATCCAGCCACGTGCACAGAGTTCACGCTTTACCGAATTCTATCTGCATTCGATGGCCCATCACCTGCGCGCAGTAGCAAAGCCGGGAGGCCTGTTCGAGGATACGACGGTCACGCGTCTGCCCTGGCGAGGGCAAACTCGACGGGTACGCATGGTCGTCTATCGCCGCACCGCAGGCAGCACGACGCGACGTGGTCTGATGCCCGAACAGGCTTTGAACGTGGTTTGTGATCGCCTGAGCGGTGGTCTGGCCAACTCAGGTATCCGCGCACAGCGTCTGGACGCATCGCAAATCCACAACTGGCTGCTGCGCTGGTTCAACCCACATCCCACGCTGCTGGGCCCCCGCGCCGAAGACCGCGAACGCTTCTACCAGTTGACCGCCTACCCGGACACCCACGACGTCAACGAAATCGAGCTGGCCTCCGGATGCGATTTCAGCCAGAGACTGTTCTTCGGCCAGCCACGTTCAGATACGGCCCGGGGCGAGTGGTACTTTGACGGCATGCCGCATCGGGTGATGACGACCGACCGCCTGCGCACACCGCCCAGTGTGGGTCATATGACAGGCGAGAATCGCAAAGGCGACGCCATCAATACCTTGTTCGACCAGATGCCGGAAGACACGATGATGTGCCTGACACTGGTTGCCACGCCACAGGACGTACTCGAAACACACCTGAATCATCTGGCAAAGAAAGCCGTTGGCGAAACGCTGGCCTCCGAACAAACCCTGGCGGATGTGCAAGAGGCGCGCTCACTGATCGGCAGTTCCCACAAACTATACCGTGCCAGCCTGGCCTTTTACCTGCGTGGCCGGGATGAAGAAGAACTCGACAGCCGGGGGCTGCAACTGGCCAACGTGATGCTGGGCGCAGGCCTGCAGCCGGTACGCGAAGAGGACGAAGTCGCACCGCTCAACACCTATCTGCGCTGGCTACCGTGTATGTACAACCCGGCACAGGACCGCAAACAGTGGTACACACAACTGATGTTCGCCCAGCATGTGGCCAACCTCTCACCGACCTGGGGACGTAGCCAGGGTACAGGTCACCCGGGGATTACTGTCTTCAATCGCGGTGGAGGCCTGATCACGTTCGACCCCTTCAACCGCCTGGATCGGCAGATGAACGCGCACCTTTTCCTGTTCGGCCCTACGGGGTCGGGCAAGAGCGCCACCCTCAACAACCTGCTCAATCAGGTCACAGCTATCTATCGTCCACGGATCTTCATTGTGGAGGCTGGCAATTCCTTCGGGCTGTTCTGCGAGTTCGCCCGACGTTTAGGGCTGACTGTCAACCGTGTCAAGCTCGCTCCAGGAGCTGGCGTCAGTCTCGCACCGTTCGCCGACGCCCGTCGACTCATTGAGACCCCCAGTGATGTACAAACACTCGATGCCGATGAACTGGATGATGAGCCACAGAGCAAGGAAACCGAAGCCGACGAACAACGCGATGTACTGGGCGAACTGGAGATCACCGCACGTTTAATGATCACGGGGGGTGAAGACAAGGAAGAAGCCCGCATGACACGGGCTGACCGCTCTCTGATCCGCCAATGCATTCTGGACGCCGCTCAGCGCTGCGTCGCTGCCAACCGTACCGTGCTGACCCGCGATGTGCGCGATGCGCTGCGTGAGCGTGGTCATGACACGACGCTGCCAGAAATCCGGCGTGCCCGTTTGCTGGAGATGGCCGATGCGATGGATATGTTCTGCCAGGGTAGCGACGGAGAAATGTTCGACCGCGACGGTACCCCCTGGCCCGAGGCCGATATCACCCTGGTCGACCTGGCGACCTATGCACGCGAAGGCTACAACGCACAACTGTCGATCGCCTACATCTCGCTGATCAATACCGTCAACAACATCGCCGAGCGCGACCAGTTCCTGGGCCGCCCTATCCTCAACGTGACGGACGAAGGCCATATCATCACCAAAAACCCCTTGCTCTCGCCCTACGTCGTGAAGGTCACGAAAATGTGGCGCAAACTTGGGGCATGGTTCTGGCTCGCAACGCAGAACATCGACGATCTGCCAAAGGCCGCAGAACCGATGCTCAACATGATCGAGTGGTGGATTTGCCTGTCGATGCCGCCCGACGAAGTCGAGAAAATCGCACGATTCAGGGAGCTGACACCCGCGCAGAAAGCGTTGATGCTGTCCGCACGCAAAGAATCCGGAAAATTCACCGAAGGCGTCATCCTCTCCAAGAGCCTAGAAGTGCTCTTCCGTGCCGTACCGCCCAGCCTCTATCTCGCCCTGGCGCAGACCGAGCCCGAGGAAAAAGCCGAACGCTACCAACTGATGCAGCAGTTCGGCATTGGCGAGTTGGATGCCGCGTTCAAAGTGGCCGAAATGATTGATCATGCGCGTGGTATCACGCCCGTGGTACCTGTGGTGCACTTCAACTCTTACAATACAAACACTTAAGCATCCACTTACCAGCACTTGCAAAAACTTATCAACAGAAGCACAATAAAATTGTATCAAAACATAAATTCCTGCATCCTCTTAAAAACATGTTGCATAACACCTTGAGCCGCCTTAAAAATACGTAATCTGAAGGCAATCGATAAAATCAACTCACGGTACTTGAAATTATGGAAAATAGTTGCCTTCTAAACTTTCATTACAAACCAGATAACGGGCTCTTGCCACAAATAAAGCAAGACGTAGGTGTCGGGGAAAAGGAAGACAGATGAATGACCGTTTCGTTAGAAATGCACAAATAGCGAACTAGGTGCAACTTAGCTCACGCAGCGGAGATACGAGTATATTTTGCTCTTGTTATCATTATGTAAAAAATGGCTGAAGAACCATAGTTAATCACATCAATGTTGGATTATTTGGCTTTGCTCTTTGAGATTGGGCTGGTTAAGAATCAGTTTTTCTGAAAACCTCAGCCCAGAAAAATTTATTCAAGGGCGGGTATTAGACATCAAAATAAATCAATCGAGGTTTGTATAAATGGCAAACGCAAGGGTAAAGTACCACGCCAATGAACATAGCATCCTATATGGGGAAACAGGTGGTGCTTGTCCGCTCTGTGTACTGCCTATGATGTTTAAAAAAGCAAGTTCCAAGCATCCAAGCATCGGCTATGAAATTGCTCATATATATCCGCTGAACCCTAACGCAGTACAGAAGCAGGCCTTAGTCGGCTATCCCATTCCGAGTGATCTTAATTCTCTTGATAATGTTATTTTGCTTTGTCCAACATGCCACACAAAATACGACAAAGATTTTAAAATAGAAGAATATATTAAAATATCGGAAATCAAAAATGGATATATTAGTGAAGCTAGAGCAAGGCTCACAGCATCTCAGCATGCTCTTCAAGAAGAGGTACATGAGATACTAGACCTTATAGTGCATGATGATGGAGAATATAGCGATCTATCAGAAACAAAGCTAGATGTTAGCTCTCTTGATGAAAAGTTAAAAAGAGACATGAGTCCTTTGCAAAAAAGAGAAATTAGATCGAACGTAATTGACTTTTTTGTTCCAATTAGACATCACATTAGGCTTATTGAACAGAGAGACCAGTCCGCAATAAGAATTATGCAAAACCAGATAAATTCATATTATCTTATCATTGAAAGACAAAACCCAGGAAACAAAGACATCATTTTTAATCACATAGCCAAATGGATAAGCATAAAATCCGGAAAATCTATTATTGCATCCAAGATCCTTACCTCTTTTTTCATCCAAAATTGCGAGGTCTTCGATGCTAGTTCCAACTAAATTCACCTCCTTAGAAGAATCTACTATTTTCAAAATGCGGGCAATTTTGGAAAAAAACATACATGGAGAGACAATTTCTGACGCAATGACCAGAACGGCAAAAGATTTCCAAGACGCATCAGAATTCTTGCATGCTTTGGATGTACTCTATGTTCTTAAAATTATTGATATCGATATCACAACTGGAATTATAAGCTATGCTGAGTAAAATAACTTGCCCTCTATTCAATCATGGTGAAATAAATTTCCACCAAGGATTAAATTTAATACTTGGCGACGATGACGCAAAAAATTCCATTGGAAAATCATCCGCATTAATGGTGATCGATTTTGCCATGGGTGGGTCATCTCTATTAGAAGATAAAGCAGGTGTAATCAAAGCCCTAGGGCATCACACCTATAATTTTGAGTTTATCTTCGACAAAGAAAAATATTTTCTTAAGCGTTCGACTAGTGAATCTAACGTTATTCATGAGTGCAATAAAGACTACGATTCAATAAAAGAAATTAGCATTGATGAATATACAAAAAAACTGAAAGATTTCTATGCGCTACAAAAACTAAAAAGTAGCTTTCGATCTTTGGTAGGTCCTTTTATTCGCATATGGAACAAAGGAGCTTTGGACCCAAATCACCCATTCTCTGCTGATACAAAAGAACCAGCCGGAACGGCTATTGGGAGGCTTATAGATCTATTCTCAAGAACAAATGATATAGAGGAAGAAAAATCTATTTTAGATACGCACAATGAAAAAAAGAAGCTCATCTCAAAATCCATGGCTGCGGAAATCATACCGAAGATCAACAAGACCCAATACAAGACTAATCAGAAAAAAATTTCTGAGAACACGGAAGCTATTGAGGCATTAAAGAAAGGATTCTCTGGCGCACTGAGTGCCTACGAAGCCCTTTTTGACGAAAAACTTCGAGAATTACAGCATCGGAAGATTGATCTAATAGGCCAACGGAATGAGGCGCAAACAAAAATAGACCGAGTTAGGCGTGACCTTCAGGGTGTAACTCCTAGATTGACTGCCAACATTGCGCTAATTCAAGAATTCTTCCCCAACATTGACATAGATCGACTCCAGCAAGTTGAGTTTTTTCACCAGAACATTAGCAAAATAGTTCAGAGAGAGCTAAAAAAAGATCTAGCGTCTCATACAGAGACGCTAGATTTGATAAATACAGAAATCCTCAATATAGAAAAGGATATTAGCTCTAATCTAGCCGCAAAAGGGACACCTGATGATTTGTTTGCTCGAGTTTTTGATCTCAAAGAAATCACTGATAAAGCATCTGAAGAGAATCGTTTTTATGACCAAAAGGCAGCAATCGAAAAAGAAGCATCCCTATCCAAAGAGCGCTTAGATGCTATATACATCACAATTTTTCTTGACATTGAGTCATCTTTAAATTCAAAGCTGAAGAATTTCAACAAGGTTGTCTATGGAGCTAACCGCAACGCTTCACAGCTTAGAATAAAAAATTCATCCTCATACAGTTTCATCTCCTCCGATGACACAGGAACTGGAAAGTCTTACGCAGGTTTGGTTGGATTCGATCTAGCCGCTATTGCATTAACACCATTGCCTTTTTTGATTCATGACTCAGTCATTTATAAGAATATTGAAGTTCCAGCAACAAGAAATATTTTAAGAATATTGGCATCAATCAAAAGAAAGCAAATTTTTCTTGCCTTTGATGAGGCAGTGAAATTCGGAGCTACAGCAGAAAAATTATTGCACGCCCATACTGTTCTAAAGTTAAGTGACAATGATCTTTTATACAAAAAAGATTGGCGTGAGCAAAACGAAATCTGATTAAAATTAATAAAAGATGACTAAATCAAGCTCATAGTCTTCATTCATGTGAGCTGATTCAGCCATGAGATTCTCTCACTTTCTGCGCATCAGTATTGCCACCGTTTTACTTAGGCAGCCAGTTCATCATTAGTCCTCAACACCGTCGCCGACATGATTGACCATGCGCGTGGTATCACGCCCATTGTGCAGAGGTGAGCAGCGGAGCACTCAGCATCGCCTGATAAAGGATTTCAACGGTTTCGGATTGTTGCTCTACTCAGCTACCTGTTCATGTTCAACTCAAGCATCAATATGCACAACATTCAGCCGGGAACTTCAATGAAAACAACATCTGCTATCCACACCACGAACACTTAACGCCCCCTGAATTGTCTGCTGGTGTCGCCAGCAACAAGCCCAGGTAGCCAACAGTCTTCGAGGCTACGGCACGACACCCGCCGTGCTGACTGTATCCCGTTCCGCTTCGCATCAATTACGCGGATATCCGCCAGCTTCAGGCGGAGGATGCACTTTCCATCACATTGGGGGAGCCGTCCTCCAGGAACGGCACCTCCATTTGTTCAAGGAGGCAAATAATGTCTACATCTGTTGTTCTCAAAAACAGTGCCAGATTATTCAACATACTGGACGCTCAGCACGAAGACTGGATTATCGCCCGTGCTATGGAAATCGTGGAACGTAGGATGTTCCGTGGCGGCCAGACACTACAAAACTCGGCTGCCACTATGGATTTTCTTCGTACCAAACTGGCACAGGAGCCCAACGAGGTCTTCTCCGCACTGTTTATGGATAACCAAAACAGAGTCATCGCCTATGAAGAGTTGTTCAAGGGTACGGTAAACAGCACGTCAGTGTATCCCTGTGTCGTGTTATCCAGAGCACTGGCGCACAATGCCGCAGCTATAATCTTCGCACATAATCATCCATCAGGACTCACTGAACCCAGTAATGCAGACAAGTTCATTACTTCCCGCTTGAAAGGAGTACTGGACGCTGTTGACGTGCGCATGTTGGATCATGTCATTGTCGGTCAGGGGCGGCCCTTTTCCTTTGCTGAAATGGGGCTACTTTGACCATTTTGTTCTTCATGGCATCGAATGGTCCCTTTAGGACAAATCGATGCCTTTTTGCTTATTCTTCCCTAAAACCGGAGATCTACTCTTCCCGATTGTTTGTCGTTTCCTGACGCAGATTGGAGTGGACTACCGCCATGATCAATTTCGTGGTGCTCCGATATGCAGTCTCCCGCTCTCACCTCTTCCCTCTGGCGGCATACGATTGCCGCTGGCTTTCTCATTGTGTTGCTGGCTTCACCAGCACAGGCCACAGAGGTGCTGGCTGTCACTGACACTCGACACCCGATGCAAAACCTGGGCAATACCCAGCTCATCGAACTGGATAGCCCCTCACGCATTGAGGCCGAACTGGCAGCCAACCTCCCCCAAGACCCGGCACGCGCCGCAGTCATCGTGCAACAACGCCTGAGAGAAGGCGGCACAGCGCTGCAGCAACGCATCAACGAGGCCTATCAGGATGTTGTCGATGCCTGGAGCCTGGGCATTACCACCCTTCCAGCCGTCATCGTCGATCAACGCTATGTGGTTTATGGCGAACCTGACGTCGCCAAAGCAGTGGCGCGTATCAACACATACCGGAGGGCGCAGCCATGAGACTCCCCCGCCGTCTGCGCGTCAGTCTTGCCACCGTTTTACTCACGGCAGCCAGTTCCTCGTTTGCCCTCAACACCGCTGCCATCATCTCCTCGTCGTTATCCCCTGATTGTCTGGAATACCGGGTCACCGGGATCTGCTACTGGCTGCTTTGCACCAAGTTCGGATGTACGGTTCGTACCTCCGTCAAAGTCAAACACTACGTCCCCGACGCCGTGGTGTCGAGCTACGCTAATACCGGCGAGAATCCATGGCTTGAAGTACGCGCCATGAGCCAGACCAACATCACGGCCCGGAGCGGTGGTGACGGCACCAGCAACCATGGCAACGAGAACAATCTATCCAGTTTCCGTAACGCAGACGTGATCGGCCACCCCGGCGGCCAGGTGTTCAGTCAGTTTGCCGCATCATCAGGCATCATCTGCGACGGTGCTGGCACCGCCTTCATGCCGTACCTGCTGAGCACACTCGATACCATCGCGTGGCGCTACAACATTCCCGAAACGGTGTATCCCGAGGCACTGATCCCCGGTATGCGCGAGATCGGCGCACGCACCGCACTGAACCTGTGGGGCAACGTCTATCCACGCGGCGGTTTCCTGCACCAGGTGGACAGCTACAAGGCCAGCGCCGTGGTCGCCCAGCGGGCGGGCGATATCGTGACCCGCCGAGGGCAACTGCACGTATACCAACCCCTGCTCGCCAACGCACGCGACGGTTACTGGCCGGCAGGCGCACTGATGGAAAGCGATGCTGCCACCGGCAAATGGCAAGAATTGGCCCCTCGTCCCGCCTCTTCCTGCACGGTCTTCCCACACAACGGAACACACACTCAGACACAGCAAGACAACTACGCCTGGGCACTCTGGCGACCTTATAGCTGCTGCCAGCGACGCGGCCAGACCTTTCTTGGCAGCGTAGATTTCAACTGAGGACATGATGATGAAACGTCTCGACCCGAAAGCGTTTTCAATTCTTGCGCCGCGCCTGTGGCAACCCACGCTATGGGTTGCTGCACTGACGCTGAGCAGTGGTCTGGCTCTGGCGCAGGACGGAGGCTTCCAGAACAGCGGAGCCGTCATGGGCGATGAAGTGATGTACTCCATCGGCGGCGGTAACGCCGTATCAATGAGCGGTGCGGCCGGCATGCGCTCGATTGGTGTCGGTGTAGGCTGGAACAGCAACCTGATCTGCGGTGACATGAACATCAGTACCACCATCCAGAATCAGCTCAATGGGCTGACCAACGGCTTTCAGAACATCATGGGTAACGTGATCCAGAGCGCCACCAGCGCCGTCGCCTCGTTGCCCGCACTGATCATCCAGCGGGCCGACCCGGGCCTCTATAACCTGCTGACCAATGGCGTTCTGCAAGCCCGACTCGACTTTGATCGCTCCAAACTCACCTGCCGAGCGATGGCTGAAAAAATGGCAGACACCGCAGGCGGCCAGCTCGGCTGGAGCCAGATCGCCGAAGGCATGGCGCTGCGTCAGGCCGTCGCCAGCAGCGACGCTGTTTCAGCCATTGAACAGGCCGAAAAAAACCGGGGTAACGACGGCGTACCGTGGGTGGGTGGCAGCAATGCCGGCGGTACAGGTCAGCGCTCAATCAAGGTCGTCGGGGACGTAACCCGTGCAGGCTACAACCTGGTCAATGGCCGTGGGGTAACCGACACCGCCCCCATCGACCCGGCAAATTGCCAAAGCCTGTCCTGCCAGACGTGGGCATCCCCCCAACAAGCCATCGACTTTGCCACGCGTGTGCTGGGCGAACAGGAACAACGCACCTGCGAAGGCTGCACCAAGACCGAGACCGTACCAGGCGTCGGGCTGACCCCAATCATCCAGGACGAATACGACACCAAACTGGAAGCGCTGCAAGAACTGGTCAGTGGAGCACGCCACACCACGTTCGAGAACCTTCTCAAGGCTGGCAGTACCTCACTGCCCATCACCCGTGGCGTGATCGAGGCACTGCGTGACGAACCTGATCAAGACATCCTGGCCCGACGTCTGGCCTCCGAAGTCGCGCTGGCATCGGTACTGGAAAAAGCCCTGCTGCTGCAACGTACGCTACTGACCGGCAGGAAAGAGCCAAACGTCGCCGCCAACCAATTGGCAGTCGCCGCCGTCGATCAGGAAAGCAACACGCTTGACCGCGAGATCCTCAATCTCAAAACCGAGCTTGAACTACGCCGCGAACTCGCCAACAACTCGCCGATGGCCATCATCCAGCGCCACAGCGCACGCGCGGCAGGCTCACGCGGCATTTATGAAGGTGATCCCGTACCTAACCGTCTTGACCAGTTGCAACGCCCCACCCCCGGAGGCACGCCATGAGTCTTGCCTGGTTGCGATCACACCGTCTGTTCCGTTGGCGTACCGTCAGAGTCCTCCTGTGGACGGTGACGTTGCTGATCATCACCGTCACAGCCAACGTCCTGGGCATCTACTTCGCTGGCAGCATCGCTGGCTGGGAACACTGGCTGGCCGATGCGGCCAGCTATTTTCTGTTGTGGCGTCTGTGCCTGTACGGGGCCACCGTTTATGGCTGGCTGTGGATGCGCCGCCGCCTGCTCCTGCGCGATACCCGCTCCGACGCCCGGCGCAGGCTCATTCGTGCCGAGATTTCCGGTATCGCCGCACTGCTGGTACTGGAATTCAGCCTGTTGGTTCAGGACGTATAGGGAAGTATGACCATGACGCTTTTCACTACCGATTATCTGGAGTATTACCTGACCCTGGTGAGCTGGGTCGTCCACAACTGTATTTGGGCTGTACTGGTTGCCAGCGGCGTGTTCGTCCTCCCCTTCGTGGCCATCATCATCGACGAGTGGCTGAGATCCCGTACTGAAGGTGCCGACGAAGGTAACAAAGGCGTACTGTCTTCAATGCGCATTGAAAACCGAGTATGGGTGGCAATCGTGGTGGTGATGTTCGCCGGTATTCCGTTCATTGATGTTGACCTCAACACGATCAGGTACGATCAGGCGCGTTCGGCACAGTGCCAGATCAACGTGCCCCAGCCCGAAGACACGGGCTGGTCGCAATCCTTCAGCACCCTCAACAACCAGAGTGCAAAAGTGCCAGTCTGGTGGGCCTTCATGCATGCGCTCTCACGCGCGATCACGGGTGCCTCGGTGGCGGCTATCCCATGCGGCACCGACCTGCGACAAATGCGGATGGAGATCAATGCCACCCGGATTGACAATCCCCTACTGGCTCAGGAAGTCGCAGACTTTACCCACGACTGCTACGGCCCTGCACGCGCCAAACTGTTCATGAATCGTCCTGATCTTGATGAAGCACAAATGCACGACGTGACCTGGATCGGCTCGACCTATTTTGTCAGCACCGGCGGCTTCTATGACACCTACCGCGCCAAGACACCACGTGAGGGCTGGGCTTACGACAGCAATCGTGACGCTGGACTAGCTCAGGTGCCAAGCGGTGCGGGCTACCCAAGTTGCCGCCAGTGGTGGAGCGATGGTGGCAACGGCTTGCGCGCACGCCTGCTGGCACAGGTCGATCCCAGCCTACTCAGCCGTATTGCCAACTGGGCGGGATTCATCAGCCGTGCAGAGGTAGATGACTCCGTAATCAGGGCGCTTGCTTCTCCCCGCCAGCAAAAACTCAACCAAGGCAATGTCTACACAGACTATGGCGGTCAAATCGACAAAACCTTACCGAATATCGTCACACGTGCTGCCGGCGACATCGGCATGACCATTGGAGGGATCGCCGCATTCCCGGCATTGGACGTCGTACGCCAGGCACTGCCGATAGTGCTTGCACTATTGAAGATGGCACTGGTGATCTGTATCCCTCTGGTGCTCCTGGTCGGCACATACGACCTGAAGACCGTTGTCACGCTCAGCATCGTGCAATTTGCGCTGTTCTTTGTGGATTTCTGGTTCCAGCTTGCACGCTGGCTCGACAGTACGATCCTCGATGCGCTTTACGGATGGGGATGGGGCTGGAATCGGCCACACAACAATGTTGATCCGCTTGTGGGTATGAACAATACCTTCGGCGACATGTTGCTGAACTTCGTTATGGGCTCGATGTTCATTGTGCTCCCGGCATTCTGGGTCGGTGCGCTGGCCTGGGCGGGCATTCGGGCGGGGACAATCGCAAATAGTTTTTCAGCGGGCACAAAGGATGCTGGTAATGCTGGCGGAAAGGGGGCGTGTACAGTCTCCAAAAAACTCAGGTAGGATTTAAGCCAGATCAATCACCATTGCGATACATCTCGTGAGATGTATCGTTGTGCAGATTAGGATCGTACCCTGGCATTTCGCGAAGCTCATCCAACGTCGCAGGGAAGCCTAATTCGAAATTATCTTCTGACGTGCTTTGTCCAACAGCCCAACCAGTAACAACAGCAAACACAATCAACAATGCCAACCAAAAGACGAAATACACCAGTACGCCAAGCACAATCAGTTTGATTGCCCACAAAAACACGAAGGCAACAAACTGTGGCACATCCTTGGATACCAACCAGTTCGACACTTTGCGCTCACAACGCACATAGCCACGCCAGCCTTTGCCAAGCCAACGGCCAAAGCGTTCCGCAATACTGTTATGGCTCGTGCTATTCATGGTCATCATATACCTGCGTTACCCGCTTATACCGAAAGCCCACCTTACAGCGATTGATACGCGATGTGGTTACAGAAATCATCTTGTCTACTTAGCTTAGAGCAAAAATACCACACATCAAATATCCAACTGTCGGAGATCGTCTGCCCCGCTTATTGCTCTGGCAGTGCAATAAGTTTTTAAACCATCAGGAACAAGGTGTACCAATCACCATCTTTCTGGAAACGTTTGTGCCGGTTTATATTCACATCGCATCCGCACAAATTGGTGGGGAACATTTGCTGAGGCCTCAAAGAATGTGGCAAAGTCAAAGTCTTCCAATTGATACGGTGCAACTAACACTGCGTCCTGAGCATTACCAAGAAAAACCACTGGCCGATCCGCAGGTACATTCGCACATTGATGCGAATCATTAAAATCCAGAGCATGAGCCAGCAGGTAGATTTTTTCAGACACTCGGGTATCGCTCAATTGATCACTGGGCCATAACCATCCATGATAAAGAAGGACGGATGAGACCAACACACAAAGAACAGGTTGCAACAATGGCTGCTCTGAATTGCCGCCACCAAACTTATTCTTGAGCCAAGCAGCCATAAAGAAAAAATTCACCAAAAACATAATCGCAGACACGACGATTATAAACGGCAAAATCAATTTGAATACCATAAGGCCGGTAGTAAACAACAGGGTAATAGGTAAAGCCGACGCATCAACATGAAACACAGCATTGACATAAATGCCAGCCTGACCGCGTGCATAGATCACCAGTCCCGACAGTACAATTGATAGCAACACCTTCGTGACAGTAAAACGCCACAGAGAACTCACCAGAGACGAGCGTTCCAGCGATACGCCAACGAAAATGGAACACAAGGCCACGCCCCACAATCGGAACGACAGGGTATGTTCTCGTACCCAATCGATATCACTTCCCGCTGAGCGAATAATCGCCAGCAACACACCAATAAAACCAATTACGCAAAGGGCAAATTCAAGATTGCTCTGCGATTCCTCTTTTTCATATTGGCGTTTAAATTGCCATTTCACCAAATCGCTATAAATACCACGCACATAGTATTTCAGGGAGCGATTTGCGTGCCGTGACAGATCCAATTCTGAACCCGTCAATTCCTGCCTGATACTACTGATATCGCGTTCAATTTCCTTCGTCATTTTTATTTCCAGTTAACTCTGCCGAACCGTTCTGCATCTGAAGCAAATTACACTTTGGATTCAGCCAGAAAGAATTACATAGTGATATTCACCCCTGCAACACCAAGCCTTCATAGCGTTATCCATTTCCCAACAAAAAAAGGATTCCCCCCTGCCGCATTGATACTCGATGGCACAGACAAACAACGCTATATCAAAAGGCTCCAACAAGGGTAAAACCGATAAAAGGCAATGGAATGGGGTCAAGGGGAAAGGCTCTACCCAGAAAAGGAAAAGGCCCGTTTACCCCGCACTTGAGGCATCACCATGTTTACTCTGTTTCAGCGAAAAAAGCCCACGCCACACCAGCCTGCTCCTGTCGTGCCAGAACAGGGGCTGCTCCAGCCAGAACCCGCTGCGTCTTTGCTGGCCACACCTCGTCGACAAAAGCTGCTGGAACACATCTGGCAGCGCACCTCACTCTCTCGCAAGCAATTCATCACACTTTACCGCAGGCCTCTGGAGCGCTATGCAGAGCTGGTACAGTTGTTTCCTGCCTCGGAAACGCATCATCATGCTTACCATGGCGGCATGCTCGATCACGGACTTGAAATCGTCGCCTTTGCATTGAAACTGCGTCAGTCCCACCTATTACCAGCAGGCGCACCTCCCGAAGATCAAGCCGCGCAATCAGAAGCCTGGACAGCGGCCATCGCTTATGCCGCACTGCTCCACGACATCGGCAAGATTGCCGTTGATCTGCACATCGAGCACGAAGACGGTAGCCTCTGGCACCCCTGGTACGGGCCGCTGAAACAACCCTACCGCTTTCGCTACCGGGATGACCGTGAATATCGCCT
The DNA here is from genome assembly GCF_014946775.2 of Pectobacterium quasiaquaticum. Taxonomy (NCBI): domain Bacteria; kingdom Pseudomonadati; phylum Pseudomonadota; class Gammaproteobacteria; order Enterobacterales; family Pectobacteriaceae; genus Pectobacterium; species Pectobacterium quasiaquaticum. Next base: position 2,545,310 of record NZ_CP065177.1, read on the forward strand.
TCATGGCGCTGCCACTGGCCTGCTCTACCGGCAAATACTCGATAACCACATCCTCGACTGGCTCAGCAGCTACCCGGTTCTCTGGACTTCGCTGTTGTATGTGCTCGCAGGCCAATACGAACACGCTGGCATGCTGGGCGAACTCGTCATCCAGGCCGATCGCGCTTCGGTAGCGCAGGAACTGGGCGGAAATCCCAACCGCATCATCCTGGCGGCTCCCAAGCAGGCGCTACAGCGCAAGTTACTCGACGGGTTGCGTTACCTGCTCAAGGAAGAATTGAAAATCAACCAGCCCCAGGCTTCGGATGGCTGGCTGACAGAGGACACACTTTGGTTGGTCAGCAAGACCGTCTCTGACAAATTGCGCGCTCATCTGCTGGCACAGGGGATCGAAGGCATTCCATCCAATAACACGGCTGTGTTCAACGTGTTGCAGGAACATGGCGTGCTGCAGCCAACCCAGGATGGCAAGGCCATCTGGAAAGCCACCATCAGCAGCGCATCCGGCTGGTCACACAGTTTCACGCTGTTGAAACTCTCTCCGGCCTTGATCTGGGAAGCGTCCGAGCGTCCAGATCCTTTCACAGGAACGGTGACGATCGATACCAGTTCCCCCGATAGCAGCGACGCGATGCCTCCCACATCCGAACCCGCCGTCTCTGCCTCTCCCGCACATCCCACACCCGCTCTTACAACAGCACCGTCCCCCACTGCGCCACACGATGTCATGGAAGACATGCTCGCAATGCTGATGCCAGCCGAAGACCCCAGCACAACAGCATCCTCCAGTGCGTCGAGCACTGCACAACCCACTACCTCACCACCTGATGACACGGATGAGCCCATACCGCCACGGGCCTCGGATACGCCATCCCAACCTGAACCTGCCAAACTGCTTTCGAGCGAACACTTCATCGCCTGGTTGAGGGAAGGAGTTCAATCACGCAAACTCATCATCAACGACGCCAAAGCGATGGTGCATACCGTGAACGATACGGTCTATCTTGTCAGTCCTGGGATTTTCCAGCGCTATGCGCAGGAGCACCCGACACTTGCCACCCTGGCGAAACAAGAGGGATTACAGGATTGGCAGTGGATTCAAAAGCGCTTCGAAAAGCACCAGGCGCATCGAAAGCAGCCCAGCGGGCTGAACATCTGGACATGCCAGGTGACGGGGCCAAGAAAGGCTCGGCGGTTGCACGGTTACTTACTCACAGAGCCGTCGAGCGTCTTCTCGGAGCAACCGCCCAATAATCCATACTTAACGCTTCTGGAGAACAAGTCAGCTTAATCATGCAATCCGGCACAACGCTGCACATATCGTTCTCGAAACTCATTGACACAATACCGTCAATACCTGACTCCCTGACTGAGACATTTACGATTGAATGTGCGTCTAGGTATAAATCAGTGGCCGAAATCATCCACATCAATCGCTATCACAACGGGCTCATCTGTCGCTTGACCTTGGCACAAGAGTTGTCTTCCACTGCCATCAACCAGCCCAGGCGTACTCTAGGTTCGCTATTTAGACTCCACCGTGGACAAAAGCCAGTCACATAATTCAACCTCTATCATCTGACTGATCAGTGCCGATGCCAATTCAAGCGGTAATATCCAAACTGGCTATTTATTACTTTCGGTACAATCGTCCCTATGCCGCAATATTCTGAATTCAGGCATCACCACATCCCTACCGTACCGATTATTCCTTTTGTGTTTCCACATGAAAATTCACTAACCAAAATATATTTTTTCCATCTAATGTAAAAATTAAAAATAATTTTTAGGCTGCTTGATTTGCAGTTAAAAATACCGCCTCGTCTTATTACTATTTTCAATCACAATATCAATTAGTCGACTAACTAAATAGACACTTGATAGTTGTAATAGTGGATGGTATGTTCGCATTTTTTCAGCGAAGGAGTGCCTCAATATGTCTTCTTATCTCGAATCTAATGCTGACAGTGTTGTTACTGCGTTGGGTAAGTCTCTACTCAAGAATAGACATGACCGTATTCATGCTTTGAATCGGTCAGAATTGCACGATTGGTTTAAAGAAGAGTTTTCTTACTGGGAAAATATTATTCAAGTAATGAATGAAAAGGATCAGGCGCACAAACGTGTCCAGATAGCATCAACGAACAGGTTTTTTATTCAACAGATTAGTGACTACTGCACTCAACTCAGTCGGATGACAACTGAGCTGGAAAAAAACACTTCTCCAAATGATGAAAATGTGCATTCCGAAATGTGGGAAAAAGTCAAAATTATCTATGATATTAACCTGCCTAAACATGATGATCCCTTAGCTGAAGATTTTAAGTATGCCTGTTATTCGGGTGTAGCAGCTTCTGCAATATACACCTACCGTATAATCTCAGTAGCAGCCGATCCTTTTTATCTAAGGGGGTATGAAGAAAAAGTTGAAGCAAATCTTGCTTCCTTGTCAGAGCGAATTGATAAAAATGTTAGAGAAGTTCTTCAGGATTTTTCTGATAAGGAAAAAATTATTAATGATAGCGTCGTTTCTGGGAAAGACCATATTGAAAAAATTGTTTCCGCTGCAACTGCGGCAGTTTCTTTGTCTGAGCCAGTTAAGTTTTGGGAGGAGCGTAAGGGACTGCATAATATTAACGCAAAAAAATACGGGAAATACGCATCAATTTCGGCAATGATTTTCTCGATACTGCTGGGCGTTACGATAGGTTATGAGTATGTTTCTGGAGTGCCCCGAAACTTTTGGGGATTTGAGTTTACCTTACCTAAAACTCTTTCTGGGATAGCGATGATTTTGTTGGTTTCGACAGCTGGTATCTGGTGCACTCGAATATTTGTAAAGCTCATGATGGCCAACTTAACATTAGAGACCGAATCGATCGAACGTGCCACAATGATTAAAACATTTGTTGCAATGAAGGCAGCAGAGTCTTCGATCGCCCAGGAGGCTGAACTACTTTTCTATACCACATTATTCCGCCCATCCAATAATTTGATTAGCGAGGAATCAACTGCACCCGAGTTTGGGAAAATTCTTGAAACAATTCTCAAGACTAAAGGGGACAAACCTACAGGCGCTGGTTAACAAATAGTAAATCGTGACTATAGCAACCTAGCTACCATTAGCCCTCTCTGAGCAGCTCGACAAAACCGTACTTCGGACGAAAAAAGAACAGACTGACTTTTCCCTCGGAAAGAAGTCAATCGCGGCAGGAATGGCATACACAACCATTTTTAAATTTATCTACACGAACACTTTCCCGTACTCTGCATCGTCCGGTTAAAGGCTACCACGTTACACCCACTATTAACATGGGCGGGCAGTTGATGAAGAAAGCAAGGTGGTGACGGTGGATCAGTTCACCTTCGCGGTGGTGGCGTATCTCGTCTATCTGGTCGCCGTCCCATAGGTAACGAATGTTATCCTGCATTTTATCGCAGCGTTTGCTGACGCACGGCCGAACCGATCTTAGCGGTAGAACTATCATTCGCCAGTAAGAGTAACAGTGAATCGATTGGCGAAAACGTTACCATTTACTTACTGGGGCTTTTCAATCCATCCAGCGGACTACTCCTACAGCTAATACACTTCACGTCCCTGTATTAAACACACTACCCTAAACTCGATCTAAACCCGCAGGTGGTGTTTTACCAATACGCTCTCTTACTTGCTTACATTTTCGCTCTCCTGGCTTTGCGGCTTCAAGCTCGGGACCGAAGTCCTCTAAACGCACATCGAATATTGATACGGCTAACTGATTACCGCCATGAGAATGCGAAATAAGTCGTTTGTGCTCTTTGTCATAGGGTGCCTGAGCAGTAGAGCCGCCAAATTCGCCAATGTTCGCAATCAGGATATGTTGGTACATATGGTAGCGCAATGCTGCAACCATACTGTCGAAGGTTTTCACATCTTTGTTCATCGCAGAGACAACATACATGTGACTCTCATTACGCAGATCTGCTGCTAACGAGAGGTCTGTTGCGTCAAAGCAAATGGAGCCAGTCAGCCGGTAAGGCTTCTTAGCAGGCGTGGCGGAGTCAAGCAATTCAATGACCACTTGGTATGGGCGCCATGGCTTTATGCCTAAATCATGCTCCTCGGGAGTAAGATTAAACTTTCCTTGGTCAACCTCGACCCACGAACGACGTCCAGCTCGTCGCTGCGGAACCAACCATCTAGCTGCATTGATAGGCTCCCTATTTATAGGACCTTTCGCAGCTAGCAGACCGTAGAAAAGCATCGCGCCAGTTGCATCCGAGAACGCTCGCATAAGGTCTTGATCGTCAACATGGATACTTAGCTCGGGAAACACGACGAGATCAAAGTGCGGTTTAACAGACGTTCCTAAGACGTAGTCCCGTGCAGCTAGATGTTTGTAAGCAAGGTGTAGCAGCGACGCTGTATGATTTCGATGTTTCTCTCTATAACCAGAAACATTAAGACCAACCAAACCTTGGTCGAAATGGCAATGAAGTGGCATTAGACCTTGCACCATTACAACACGCAACCCACGTTCTGGATCTACTGGCCATTCAACTGGATAGCGATAAATAGGCAACTGGCTGCTAGCACCGTAGAGCTTCTTTTGGACTTCCAGACGATTTTTGATGACATTGTTGAAATCACGTCGTGTCGCAATAGTCAGCGCATCTTGGCTCTCTTGCTCTGCCAGACCAGGCCAACGCAGTAAGTGCAGAAGCAAATCCGAAAACCATGGCGTTATTGCAGCAGTGGTCCCTCTTAGTCCTTCTGCTGAATGAAGCATCCCCAAACGCCGCTTGTGCCAGGTGCTTTTCAGGCCACTGTACCAACCCACATCTTCGCTTGTGAGCCAATGGTGCACAGTGAAATCCGGTTCCCCCGTAGCTGCAGCTCGTAGCAAGCGACCAAATGCATACATCCAGGCATCTTCAGGTCGACACCAAGAGGGGGTGTTGTATGTACCATCCGTTGTTTTGAGTGATTCGATCGCCCTAGCATCAAGATTGGCGAAACTAGGGTTGCTCAATTTTTCCCAGTTTTCGGATCTGACCTGCACGTTCAACGGCGTCAGCAACTCAGGGGAAAACTCACGTATTTCTTTAGACTTACCTAGCGATTCGGCAAGCTTTAGCAGGGCATTCTCTTGGCTGAATAGTTGCGAGGGATGTGTGATAACAGTCAACAAAGGCAACCACTTTTTTGTGGGTAAAGAGCCACTGTTTGCAGACCAACGCGCCTCCTCAAATCGAACTAAGTACTTAGGGGCCAAAGCAATCAAAGGCAACATTGCTTTGCGCTTCGAACTTAGTAGGTGCCTCAATAGATAAGGAGATGTTTCGGCTATTATTTGCCAAGCTCTTGAAACATGACTTTTACTTCTTGTCTCACCAAAACTGACGAACCAACGCACATAATGGGCCTTATTCCCAAGAAGCTGGTGCCCAACCAACGACACAACGACCTCTTCCTCAAAGGTAATATCTGGCACCGAAGACTTGGCACGAACAAACAAGTGAAGTGCTCTGTAGAATCTCAGCTCTAACGGAACTTGGGGTAAAGTAGCTTTCTGCCCAACTGAAGCTAGAAGAAGACTTGCTTGTTGCTGAACGTACCAAGGGGCTTTTCCATCGTTTAGAATTCGCAATGCAAGGCTCGCTAGCGCAGCACGGTATTCATCTACATCAGCAACCTCGAAGTTCAAGTCTTGCTTAGCCAATTTTCCAGTTTCGGTTGCGCCCGCCTTGAACAAATCTGCGAGAATGTAGTAAGCAACTCTGCTCCCGAATTCCGAACTTTGCTGGCCACCCTCCAGTTTGCTCATCAGTGCTTGTTCTACAGGTTCTAAGAGCTCGGTGCTAGGCCACAGATCAAGTGCATATCGAAGCACCTGCACAAGGGAGGGATTCATCGCCCATGCAGAAACTAGTCGTCGCGATACAGACTGAAAGTCATGCCGCAATGACTCGCTTGCACTTTCGCCGTTGTTGAGCTCCGTAAGGTCTGTCATACCGCGTCGCTGGCGCAAGGAGCGCACCAAGCGATATGCCGAGAAACGCGTTAGCGTGTCATCTCTTACCTCATGCTTCAGCGATGCCACAGTCGCGAGTCGAAGAGTCCCTTGTACTGGCTTCATCTCTTCGATAAGTCCTAGCTCCGCCAATGAAAGAAGGCCATTAAGACCAGCTTCTGCATGCCGTAAAGTGTCTATGTCAAATGGTCCACTTAACTGCTGCTGAAGCGTTTTCATCCGCGCTCCGGTACTGGACTCTGTACCAACCTCAACGAGAGGTTCCAACTGGGTCTTCCGTGCATTGAGCTGCAGATAAGTCCTTGCAGTACCAGATGGCGTAGTATGCTTCTCGAGATAAGTTTGAACCCAAGCACTAATCTCATCACCTAAACTAGTCAGGTTGTAAGGTGTATCCTCGTCACTATCGACTGAAATAACCAATTTCAAATCATCGACGTAACGGCAATAATCATGAACGCGGAAGCTTTTCCCTTTAGGTCTACTATTTATGAACGACCCTATATCGCGGTCAAAGTCGATGAGGTACGCATTTGCAAAGAACCCACTCGCGACCAACCCCTGAGGCAGCCCCAAAGGGAGTTCGCAATCTCGAAACAAAGGCGCTAGAGCCAGGTCCTCATCGCGCCATTGAAAACTCAAAGAACGCCGAGCCATATCCCAGAAGGCTTCGTCTGCAGGGCGCATACTATCTTTAGACTCTTCATAGAAACGCTGGTAGGTGGCTTCTAACTTTTCTACGAGCAGTGGAATATCTACATTGTCAAAGAAAGCCCTGATATCGAGGCTAACAACAAAAACCTTGCAGCCATCTCCAACATTAACACTCTTAGCTATTGTTAGTGGCCGCTCCACATATCTTTGGTAGTCTTGGAAATACCTACTGTAAGTGTTTGAGTTTCCCCATGGGAAAGATGCAACAGAGTGATCCCTTGTCCAGTTACAAAAGAGTCTATTGCCATAACTAAAAACGTTTCTTTCTGATGCTTTTTCTACGGAAAGAGATGTATCACCTTGCACTGATTCAATACAATCTGCTAAACAAAGCATTATGGCAGTAGCTACCGTTTGCTCTCGGATGCCAAGGTGAGCAAGGGGGCGTAGGACTGGGGTGTTTTCTGTTTCAGAAACCCGTGGCTGCCACCCACCTTCGGATTCAGATTTGAAACACCACAAGCCATTCTTGGGTGCTGGCACCAACCATGCGGCAGATGGTTTGTAGTCGCCGCCTACGATGCCATTTGACCACTTAGTAAGGTTTTCAGACAGACAAACTCCTGAAGCATCAAGCTCTAAGATATCCGCGTACCAATTATGGCGACGAATAAATGTATGAGTTTTTTTCCAAGCTTGAGCAAGAACGACTTTATCTTGAAGAACCTTTACTTGCGGGTATAGCTTGTTGTACCGCGAATCCACAGCGACCATATGCAACCTTTAAAGGATCTAACTATCGAAATTTTTCGACCGGACATCGAAGATATTTTTCATCTAAGCATCAAATTTACTGCTACCTTGTTCACGATTATTGTTTTCTTAAACAATCAATATCCGCCACAAATACCACTTTGTGTGTAGAATAAACATCACAGCATCAACCACTCCACGATATGCTTGAGCGCATAGCTTAGCAGTAAAACCGGTATTCATCCGTTAGCATGTCGATAACCCGTAGACCCGTAGCTGGGTACGATAGTCCAGGCGGTTAATCGGAATAGCAACATGGAGCTGTTAGCAAAGCGCAATCAATGTGTTACCATGAGCGGTCTTACAACCAATTCGGCGAATTACCACCTCGGCTATATACCCTATGACCTTCGAATTAATCAGATCTCAGTATAGATGGATCAAAAACAACTATCTCATTCGAATTTTTTTTCACGCCACAGGGCAAAACACCTGTTTTGAAAATATCAAAAAGCTCCTCGAGTTTATTTTTAACTCTCTCCCCCTTCAGATATCGCTGCACACTAACCATCATTAAAATATAATTACACTCATCATCTACTTCTTTAATAAATTTATCATATTCAGAATTATCAGCCAGCCCTGCCTTTTTCCTCAAAAGATACTCTTTCCTTTTTCTTATTGTTTCTTTTAGAGTATCATTGCCCTCAGATCTGATAGCCTTGGTTATATCCTCTTGCGCCAGATTATAGTTTTTGTCCAGTATCAGATCAGATACCTGACCGGAAAAAAAGTCACCCCAAATACAATAATCCGAAGGTACATCTTGGCTAAAAAACAATCTTAAAGCATCATTTTTTTCCGTAATCATACTATATTCAGACAAGGCTATTTTAGAACCTGATAAAAACAAGGGGTTCTTAAAAAATCTAATAGGCTCCATATAAAATTCAGCTTTATCATTCATTTTATCACCTTAATATGTTTTGCCATAACTCAAATACCCTCTGCCTACCTACTTGACCTATATCCTTACCAAAGATGTCAGCATTCCACATATCTTTAGACCGAATAGGCATACCATCCATCATTCCTTTTTTTGCTGCATTTTGGATCTGAGCCACTTGCTTTGAAATAGAACTCACAGATTGATTAAGATCTATTCTATCTAAAGCTCCGCGTATAGCATCTGTATATCCATGATGGTTACCCTGATGCCTCGCCATAGCACTCACACCGTCATCCACTTTCCGAAGAAAAATACCATTATTAGCATTATCAATATAATAGTTAATTTTCTTCAACGCAGGATGATTAGCTAGTTCCTTGGGTATTACATGGTGTGCCTGATAGCCACTCCATTTACTAGAACGAGGCAACCCCATCCCCTGCATCATGTTCTTACCAAGAGTGGTAGAGCATCCAGCCAATCCAAACGGATCAATCCAATCAACTGGGTTATGAACATATCCATAATTATTATCACCACCCAAAATACTGATCGGGTCAGGGGAAATATAACAACCACCACTTGGATCATAATAACGGAACCTGTTATAGCATAAGCTACTTTCAACGTCACGGTACTGCCCCGCAAATGCCAGTCCCGGATCAAGACTTTCAGTATTATCTGTATAACGCTGGCCCCATAAGTTGGTGCGCGGAGCCTGCCAGCGAAGCTCGCCTTGCGGGTTAAAGACTGCCTGCGGTTCACCATTATGGCCGCTGGTGATAAAATCCGTTTCCCAGTTCCCCTCCACAGTTTGGCGCTGCTGTACCAACAGCTCCCAGCCGTTGTGTACCCAGTGGCGGCGGCTGATAAGCCGGTTGTCGCGGTAGTGACGCACTTCGGCTATCTGGTCGCCATCCCACAGGTAGCGGAGTTCGTCCTGGGTCTGCTCGCAGCGTTTGCCAATGCGCCGCCCGAACGGGTCGTAGCGGTAGGACCAGCGCACTCCTGTCGGTGTGTCCACGACCCTGAGCTGGTTGCGGCTGTCCCAGCGGTAGTGCCACACCTGCGGCCGATAGCCCGGCTGTATCACCTGTTTGCGTATCAGCCTTCCAGCCTTGTCGTACTGGTAGTGAGTGTTGTCCTGTTGGGTCAGTCGTCCGGCCTGCCATTCGATCAGCCTTGTCGTGTCCTGCGGCAGCCCGTTACGGGTGTAGCGGTATTGTTCTTCGGTGTTAACAGTGCGACCCGCGCCACCGCTCAGGACCTCCAACACCCGTCCGGTGGCATCAAGCTTGTAGCCTGCCGCTTCGCGGTTGCGCCGGGTGCCGGTCAGGTTACCCGCGCCGTCGTACAGGTATTCCCGGGTCTGTGCCGGTTGCAACCGACCGTCAGCCGTCTGACCGCTCCGGTCCCGCGTCAGCCAGCCCATGACATCGTATTCGCGTTGCTGCGTAAAACCGCCCTTGCTCTGGCGGATAGATTCACGTCCAGCAGCATCATAAGCCAGCGTCAGCTCTGCACCGTCCGGTAACTGTATCTGACGCAGTTCACCCGTCGCGCTATAGCAGAAGGAACTGGTAAGTGCCGCGCTGTCTTCTTCACCTTCCCAGAACAAGCTGCGGGTAACGGTGTGCGATGCCTCCTGATAGTGGCGCATCACTACCGAACCGCTGTTGTGCTCCTCTACCACACGGTCGCGCTCGTCATACGACAACTGGATATGACTGGTCGCGGACGTGACTTCAGTAAGCCTGCCTGCCGCATCGTAGCGGTAGTGCAGGGTGTCGTCTGGTGCCGTTTCTTTTATCAGTAATCCGCGCCCGTCGTACAGGAAGTGGCGGGTTTCTCCTTCGCCGTTACGAACGGTGATGCAGTGTCCGTCTTCGTCATAGCCGTAGTGGGTCTCCGTACCCGCCATGTCCCGTTCGCGGATAACCCGCGCATCGGCATCCAGCCACCACTGCCACTGGTTACCGTCCGGTGCCGTGACACACACCAGTTGCTGACTTTCCTTGTCGTACTCGTACTGCCAGGTGCGACCTGCCGCATCGGTACGTGACGTCAGCAAATCAAACGCGCCATAGGTTTGTCGCCATACCGCGCCGTTGCCGTCGGTATAGTTCAGCAGGTTGTTGTGCTTGTCATACTGGCGCTGCTCTTGCTTGTCGTCCGGACGCAGTAGTTGCTCCGGCAGCTTCCAGCTTGCACGGCGATAACCCAGCCGATAGGTTGAGCCATCCGGGCGTGTCCAGGTGGTCAGCCTGTCCTGCTGGTCGTAGCGCAGTTGCTGAGTGCGGGACTCCGCATCCGTGGCACTCAGCAGGCGCTGACGGTGGTCGTAAAACAGGCTGGCCTGTACCTGACCGTTCTGGTCGCTGACTTCAGTCAGCAGGCCGTAGCGATTCCACGCAAAGCGCACTTCACTGTTGTCCGGTCCGGTGAGGCTCTGCGGGTTGCCCTTGCTGTCGTACTGCCAGGCCCAGTGGCGCCCGAGTGGGTCAGTAATACCGATAAGCCGCTCATGATCGTCGTAGGCGTACTGCCATTGGTGGCCACTGCCGTCGGTGAAGGTGCTGACCAGTCCGGTATCATCCAGATAGGCAAATTCCACCACCCGGCCCGCCGGGGAGATTTCCCGCAGCAGGTTGCCCACATCGTCATACTCATAGCGGGTGATATGGCCGAGCGGGGATGTCTCCCACGCCATCAGGTGCAGGTCATTGAAGCCATATTCACTGCGTTGGCCTAGCCCATCTGTCATCACCACCCGGTCGGCCAGGTACTCAAACGTCGCCGTCAGGTAGCCGTCGGCACAGGTGGTGTAGATGCACCTGCCTTGATGGTCATACTCATAACGCGCCCAGGTTTTGTCGTTGTCGTGCCAGCGAGTCAGACGATGATGGTTGTCATACTCGTAGAACAGGTGATAAGCATGAGAGGCATCTGCCTCGACCAGTCGGCCTTGTTCATCCTGACGGTATTCGACCAGCACAGTTTTCTGACCACCGTCAATGCGCTGCACCTGGCGCAGGAACTCGCCCTGCCATACCAGCAGCAGCTCGATGCCGTCGCTGTGCTGTATCTTGCGCAGGTAGCCTTTGGGGTCGCGGAGAAAGTCGATTCGGTTCTGGTGGTTGTCGGTAATGGCCGACAACAGCAACTGGTTACCCTGTTTGACGGTAAAGGCACGCCAGGTCTGGCTGTCGCGGTGCCACAAGTGAAAACCGTTATGCCGTCGCAGCAGCTTGAATTCGGGGTATTCGGCGCAGTACACCACGGAGGCACCGAGCCCGAAGGTGAAATCAATGTCATAGCCCTGTGCCAGCGTGATAGTGACATGGATGCCGCCCTCATCCTGACTGACGGTAGCGACCTCGCTCCAGCTATCCTGCCAGCCACGGCCTAACAACCCAACATGTGAAGAAGCAGTACGATAGGTGCGTTCGAACACCAGCGGGATGGTCTGCCCCAGCGCCAGATCGATACGATTTTCAATCACTTCACCGCTGGCGATATAAACCGGATCAGCCTTGAAAGCTGCTTTAGCATGAGAAAAACGGGCCAATCCTTTGCTGCGAATAAATGCTGTAGTCGCACAGCGTGTCTTTTGCGCCAGTCGTTTGCCTGCCCAAAGTGCACCCGCGCCCAGTCCTTTCATCACCGCTTTGGGGCCGCGAAAGAATAACTTCCCCAACCCGCGAAACAAGCCACGGGTCGGCGGCACCAGAAATTCCACCGCAATCAGCAGCGCTTTCTGCCAGCCGCTGAACTCGTCCTGTATCTCCAGTACGGTAGCCTGACCGGAGCCAAAGAACACCGTCGATGCACCGTCCTTGATGGTGGCACCACACACGGTTTTATCACCAATCCGTGCAGCCGGATGACCGTTCACAAAGACGGTTTCGCTGCCCTGCGCAATCAGTTGCGGACCGTTGTGTTTGGTGCAGAGAACGACATCGACTTCAGCACGGGAAACCGGATTCCCTTCCACCGACACATTCGGTGAACCACTGTCCACTTTCCCCGCAGGCGGTGAGGCACTGTCCACCATGGCGGATACCCGACCACTGACCGCCGATATCAGGCTTCCTGCCCCCAGCACCGCCAGCCCACCGACCACGGCAATCGCCAGTCCACCGGTGACGCCCACCAGAGCAACGGCCACCGCCGCAACCGCAGCAGCAACCAGCGCCCCGGCAACGGCACCGAGCAGCGCCCCCAGAAAGCTGCTGTGCTTGATAGGCTTGCCCGGCGAGGTCGGCGGCGAGCCGCTACCGGGTGCAGGTAAATCGGGTGGCAGCGTGGGCCGATTGCCCGCGTGCATAGCGCCGACACGCGCAATACGGGCCAGAATTTCATCACGCATCGCCGCTCTCCATCCCCTCCGATGTGGCAGGCTCAGCAGCGTTGAAGGTCTCGATCACCGCCAATAATGCTTTTTTACGATCATCACTCAGCACGTCAGCGGCGGTAATGGTGAACGTCAGCAGCAGGTCGCCACGTACCTGCATCACCACCACCTGATGCATCTGGCCTTCCGGCGACTGCCAGGTGTATTCCAGCGCCGGGGCTGGCGCGTCCGACAGTGTCAGTTCCCAGGATTGCACTTCTTTATAACCATTAAGATGGGTAGAAAACTGCTCCAGCGTTTTCTGATACACCACGTCTGGCGTCTGACCGGGTTCGGTCGGGGTGCGGTTAACCACCAGGTTAGTGGTTTCATCCGGCAAGACAAAAACGTGCAGGGATTCATCGCGCCACTGCGCAGGAATGGTCAGGGTGCCTTCGTTCATCTGGTACATGTTCACGTGTCCTTGTTGTTCTTGTTATTCAGTTCAGGTCGATTTGCTGGCCGTTGATGACAATGTGGGTACCCTTGATATTGATGACCCCGTCAGCGCCGATACCAATAAACCCCTTGTCAGTGGCTATCAGGATGTCCCCCTTCTGCGACTGGATAGCGATGTTGTTTTTCACCTGCAGGCTGTCGTTGTCATCCACGACCGTGTTGCGGTTTTTGGTCACGGCGATACTCTGCTGCCCCTGGATTTCAGTGGATTGGTCTTTCACTACCGATACCGCCTGATTGCCACCGACGCTTTCGGTGTGGTCAGCGGTCACAGTCGTACTACGGTTATTCAACACCACGGTGTTCATGTCTTTCTGGGCATGGATAAACACCTCTTCCTGCCCAGCCTGGTCTTCAAAACGCAGCTCATTGAAACCCGCCCCCTTGTGCGTTGACGTACGCAGCGAGGTACGTGTCTTGTTCGCTGGCAGTGGATACGGCGAGGGATTGGTGGCGTGGAAGGTTCTGCCTGTCACGATAGGCTGGTCCGGGTCGCCTTCCAGGAAGCTGACGATCACTTCATGGCCGATACGCGGGATGGCAATCAGGCCGTACTGACCACCCGCCCAGCCCTGGCTAACGCGTACCCAACAGGAGCTCTGGTCGTCACTGGAGCCGTAGCGGTCCCACGGGAATTGCAATTTGATGCGGCCATATTCGTCGCAGTAGATTTCCTCACCAGCGGGCCCCACCACGGTGGCAATCTGCGGACCATCTACCATCGGTTTGTACGGCAGGTCGGCACGCCAGGTGCTTTTGGCGCTGATGACCTCGAAGCTGTTGCTGTAGGTGGTCGGTTCACCGCCACTTTCCTCTTCCAGTGCCTGCGGCTGCTGCCCACTGTGCGTGATGGCAACCAGTTGCCAGACAGCATTGAGTGTCGGATTGGGGTGCTCAGTCAGGGTAAAACTGCTGCCCGGCATCAGCATGGCGGCATTAGACTCACCCGAACCGGTCATCGCATTCGCGCGTAACGCATCCAACCGGTAGTTGGTAAAGGCCTTGCCGCTCGGGTCTTGTTTGAATCGTCCGGGATAATCGAAGTGCTGATAGCTTTCGCGCTGGTGTTCCAGTTCGCCGCTCATCTTGCTGTGCAGCAGGCCGTAGGCCGGGGTTTTGAAGCTGTAATCCTTGAGGGCGACTTCTGCGGTACTGACGGCTTCGGCGTAGCGGAAGCGGCGCACATAGTCACCTTCGCTCAGCCCTTGGTTGGCGAGGTTGAAGAACAATTCCGGACCTTTGCTGAGCGCCCCGGCATCATCCGCAAAGACGACGCGGTGCTTGCCTTCTTCAAACTCATGGAAGAAGTACAGCCCTTCTTCCGCTGCCAGACGAGTGACAAACGCCAAATCACTTTCACGATACTGTACACAGTATTCGCGCGGGGCGTGGTCGTGACGCAGTGCAAAGGCATAATCGGTAATGCCAGACTCTTCCAGCAACGTACCGATAATGACCTCCGGCTTTTGTGCCTGGAAGAGGCGGGCATTGGTGCGCAGCCCCAGCCGCCACAGTGCCGGGCGAACCTCTGCCTGATAGCGTGTGCGGCGAAAGCCGGTGTCGCCCTGTGCGAAGGCACTGATAATCCCGCTGACGCGCCGTTTCAGTTCGCCTTCGTACCACACCAGCAGCTCACACGGCTGGTCGAGCACTGCGCCAAAGTCGATCCCCGGTAGGGCACTCGCCAGATTCAGCGACAGGGCAAATGGCCGGTTAAGGGCCTCGCTGAGCTGAAAATCCACCACGGCAAAGGTCGAGGCAGGCAATGCACCGACCTTTACCGTGAACTGTAATCCTGTACTGTTTGCCACGTTTATTCCCTCGCTTCCCGTGATGAACATCGTGTTGTCTGCACTCAGGTCTGGGAGAATCAGACCTCAGGACAGTGCACGCAGAAAACCCGGGACAAGCCCGGGTAAAGAAACAGAACGATTACGCTTCGACCGGTGTACGCCAGTCGTCAGAGCCGGAGGTACCGGCAACCGTGTGTTCCCAGTCAACCTTGCGGTAGGCCAGCGACACTTCGATTAACTGGGTGTAGTCCAGTTTGGACGGGTCCTGGCAGTGCGGCATCTGGCAGTTGATGTCGACGATGGTGGCGTCGGTCAGCACAGTAGAGAAGAAGTGCTCCTGCTTCCCTTCAACCGACGTGCGGTACCATTTCAGGGTCACGGTCGGCAGCATTTCACCGGAGGCCAGGGCGTTGTACATCAGCGGAACGGCTTTGTTCAGTGCCACGGTGAATTTGAACGGTTTGTGTACACGCTGGCCGGATGGCTGACCAGACTGTGGGTCGGTCGGTACGGTGACGATGTGCTTGAATTCCTGTACCAGCATTTCATCTTCGTGGCCTTCCACATAGATGTTGCCGACAGAGTCAGAAGTGAAGGCACCTGCGGTGATGTTGCCCTGTGTCTTACCTTCGATGCTGATATAGCATGGAGTTGGCATAGTCTTGCTCCTTGTTGTTGAACGGAATGAGTTATTAAACAGAATGAATAACTTCACGTTCCGTATAGCAATCCATATGCCAACTTTTATCTATATGTTTTATAACAATATTTACTTAACTCAAATTTTCCCTAAGCAAAATTTGAGCAAGAAATTGCGCAGACCTCGCGAAAAAACGGCATCCATTGCGCAAAAAGTGATTTCCACCAGAAAGTGAGCAAGAAGTTGCGCAGAATGCGCAGTTATGCTGAAAGTTTGAGTTAAAAATATGAGACGGGAATCTCTTCGAAGAAAATGATCGATTAATTTCTGTCTATCGCCTTTATCAGGGCATTTATTGTCTGCATCCTCATTGAAACTTGCAGATACAGAACCAGCCAATTCATCCACTATTTGATTTGAGAATGCTGCAAATTTCACTTATCTTAGTTATGCCTTTGGCAAAATCCATTGGCGGGGATTTGCAGCCCCAAACCATGTTTCCCATCAGCGTTCACGCGCTGGTGTGCTTGAGTACGTCTGTTATGGCGGTTCAGGCAGGGGAGGATTCGTCCTCGCCGGAACTTGGAAACATGGCCGGTACTGCAAACCCTGTCTGAATCGCCACCAGCAGTAAGACTCAGGGTTAATTCTATGACGATGAATAAGCAGGACTGGCACAACGCCGATATCATTGCAGGCCTTCGTAAAAAACACACCACACTGGCTGCTCTATCCCGACAAGCAGGACTCAGTTCTTCTACCCTCGCTAACGCACTAACGCGATCCTGGCCAAAAGGTGAACAACTGATAGCAAATGCACTCGGTGTGGAACCTGCTGAGATCTGGCCCAGCCGGTATTTCGATGACGATGGCAATAAACTGGAAAGAAAAACCAGAAATCGTTAATTCATGATGCTATTAATAAAAATTTGCTGACGAACCAAAAATTATCCGCTTCGCTAGGGAAGCGGATAAAAAGCATAAATCTGCACACTATCAAGCAATATGCACTGGAAGTATCTGGCCCTATGTCATAGCCCCAGCCAAAACAGTTGTTTCTACTACTATGATGCTTAAGAGCATCGTTCTGCATAGTGCAACCTCTGAGTTGCTCTACCATCAACTTCCTGATGTACATATTCTCAACTAACTGAGTGATTCCCCTTCGCTTCAGCAATCACGGCCTTCTGTATTCGCGGAAAGCTATGAACATGCTATCTGACCGGAACCATTCTGGTAGAAACGCTAACTGCAACCTTGCTATAGCTTTAAAATAAGTCCACAATGAAGTCCACTAGTTATACTAGTGATAGAATAAATTTTGTTAAATCAAAGAGTCAGATACTGGATGTTAGTCCACTCGGTCGTACCAATTCATGTTCTGTAAATATTATCCTACGCCCGTAGGTTAATGAACATGAATTGAAATTTATCCCCTACTTGTGTCCTATTCAATTCATCAAACTGAAACTGAATTCCCTGTTCTAGCCTCTGTTTTTTACATGTTGGTTGGTTTGGATTGCGACATTCAATCGCAATTTATGAGAGAAAGCATCCCGCTTTGTTGAGGCAATCTCCTGCTAATCTAAAGTAGCGCCTTACCCTTCAGCGACACAGCGGCCCTACTGGCCGCGCGTTTCCAGATACAACACCGTGGCGGCGACGCGGGAGCGTACGTTGAGTTTGCGCAACATGTTGCGGATATGCACTTTTACCGTCTCTTCTGAGATATACAGTACACTCGCGATTTGCTTGTTGGATAGCCCTGAGGCTACTTCCTGCAACACATCCAGTTCGCGCTCCGTCAATACGGTAAAGGGCGACGGCGTATCCTGTATGGCGATACGGTGGCGCAGCACCTCCCGCACCTGTTCGCTGAAGGCATCACCGTTACGAATGGCATCCAGCAAATGTTCCGGGGCGCTGTCTTTAAGCAGATAGCCATCGGCACCCGCATCCATCAACGCATAAATATCGCTGGGCGCATCGGAGACCGTCAACACAATCACGCGGGCGCAGATCCCATCGTGCCGCAGCGCGTGGAGCGTATCCAACCCGCTCAATCCTTTCATGTTGAGATCGAGCAAGATAATATCGGGTGAATCCCGATTCGCTAGGCTCAGCGCCTCCATGCCATTACTGGCCTCCCCGATCACATCAAAAATGGCATCGGTTGCCAGTAGCTGACGGATTCCCCGGCGCATAAGCGGATGATCGTCAACGATCAGCACACGATAAGATGGTTTTTCTGACATGCCCAGCCCCAATGTAATATGGATCTTATTATTTTTTATTTATGAATTATTCTGGATAGAAATCGTTCGTGTTGTCGCGTTCACGCGCGGTCGTCGGCGTCGAAAAACAGACGCTAACCTGCGTCCCCCCTTCAGGGTGAAGGCCAATAGAGAGCTTTCCGCCTAACCGTTCGGCGCGTTCCTGCATAATATTTAAGCCGTAATGTCCCGCAGGTTCCTCCTGATTGATAATGCCACAGCCGTCATCACGAATATCAACACAATGACGACCATCGGGCTGCGTACGGCAGTTGACGGTAATCACCGTCGCCTGCGCATGTTTAATGGCGTTCAGCACCGCTTCACGGATGATTTGCAGCAGGTGAACCTGCTGTGATGCATCCAACGCCTGCGTAGGAACCCGGCAATCAATCGCGATGGTCGCCGGGGTCTGCGCACGCAACGGCTCAATCATTTCCTGCATCGCCGCCGGCAAATCGGCCTGTTGCAGCGTCAGCCGGAATGTGCCCAGCAGTTCACGTAGCTGACGATACGCATCGCTGAGCGCCTGCTCGAAATCAGTGATGATCTGCCGAGCCTGCGCATTTTCTTCCGCTACCGCACGCTTTAATAACGCCATCTGGATATTCAGATACGAAAGCACCTGAGCCAGCGAATCATGCAGTTCACGCGCAATCGTGGCACGCTCTTCCATCAGTAACAACTGCTGGTAGTGCTTTTGTGCCTGATTGAAATAGAGGCCGCGACCCAGCATATTCGCGACGCTTTCCATCAGTTGCGCCGACGGCTGCTGCGTTGATGCCTGCCACCGTAGTTGCCCAAACTCAACGTCTTGCAAACAGATGGGCAAGGCCTGCCACGCCGTCTGTTCATCTGGCTGGCCTTCACATAACCGCCAGTTCTCCCCGACCCGCATTTCCAGACAGCCGACCGTTTCATAGCGGCGAACAATTTGCAGAATCTGCTGAAAACAATGTCTGTCGATCGTGCTGACGTTCATCGCCTGAGAACAGTTGTACAGCACCTTCAGCATGCGGTTCACTTCCTGCAAGCGCAGCGTTTTCTGCCGGACTTTGTCTTCCAGAGAACGATAGAGCTTTTGCAGTTCGTCCGTCATGCTACTGAAGGTTTGTGCCAGTAATCCCAATTCGTTAGGCAGATTGACGTCCAGCCGCGAATGGGTAAAACGCCCCTTCTCAATGGACGTACAGGCCGCCATCAGCTTATTCAACGGCACCACCACCTGGCGGCGAATGCGACGCAGCGTAAAGAAGATCAGTATATAGATAGTGATCGAGCCAATTATTGATGTCACAACGACTATCATCATCTTGCGTTCGGAATAATGCTGCAACGCCAGTACAAAGCGATCGATCTGCGTGACGTA
Organism: Pectobacterium quasiaquaticum; assembly: GCF_014946775.2. Classification (NCBI taxonomy): domain Bacteria; kingdom Pseudomonadati; phylum Pseudomonadota; class Gammaproteobacteria; order Enterobacterales; family Pectobacteriaceae; genus Pectobacterium; species Pectobacterium quasiaquaticum. Next base: position 2,564,607 of record NZ_CP065177.1, read on the forward strand.
ACCGACAATATTGTCCTGATACCACACGCGATCCCCCGCGTTCAGACGCTCATCCATTGTTTTCCAGCTCTGCAATAGCGCCGCATAATGATCGCGCACATCGCGCGGCACATACCAGCGATCCAACAGGTGAAAAACCGGGGAATCCAGCGTTTGCGCATAGAGGCGGCGATGCGATGCTAATTCTGCACGATCGCCCTGTAGGTCATACCCCATGCGATAGCTTTGCATGCGCATGGAACCGGCAACGTTGATCGCTTCTGCATCGCGTAAACCGCTGGCTAACGTCAGTAGCGCAATGCCCGTCGTCAGAAATGAAAGCAGCGCGATATAAAAAAACGCGCGCGCCAAGCTGGTAGAAACAGGACGTTTAACCATCACAACGAGCAATCCCCTTTAACGTCATACCTACTCTAAATAAGTAGCTCAGCATTTCAGCGTACTATCACGATCCCCACAGGCTCCCGCAAGCCAATGAGACGCGAATCCCACATAAGCTTGATCCGGCACCACCATTTACCTCTAAAGGGTGATTATCGCATACAGCCTAAGAGGAATAGTGTAACCCCTACAAAAACAGCGTGTTTTTTATTGGATATTTCATTGCGTGCCAGAGCGAAAAACTGCCATGACTAACCTCTCCCGGCGTTCCCTACTGACTGGTGGCCTACAGCGGGCAGACAACGCGTTGCGTCCGCCGTGGAGCGGTGCAGAAAGCCAGTTCCTGAGCCAGTGCACGCGCTGCAACGTCTGCGTAGATGCCTGCGGCTCAGGGATTATCCAGCGCGGTTCGGGCGGTTTTCCCACCATCGATTTTCAGCGCGGCGAATGTACGTTTTGCTACGACTGCGCACATGCCTGTCCACAAGCGCTGTTCGCGGAGAGCCACACCACGCCGTGGGAATACCACCTGACGATTCAAGATGCCTGTTTATCACTGCATCAGGTGGAATGCCGCAGCTGTCAGGATGCATGTGAAACAGGCGCGATACGATTCCGGCCCGCCATTGGGCGCGTTGCTGCACCGTCCATCGATGACGACGCCTGTACCACCTGTGGTGCATGCATTTCCGGGTGCCCTGTCGGCGCCATGTCGATGAAAAAAATCACCGCGGGATATCACACCGCGCCAGCGCGTCTCCCGACGCAACAGGAAAACCGATGAGCACAGTCTGGCATGTTTGCAGTGTAGTGGTTCACGTCAACACGGCGCAGATGGCAGCCGTTGGCGAGGCGTTAGCGACGCTGCCCAATGTAGAAGTGGGTGCCAGCGATAGCGATACCGGAAAAATGGTCGTGGTGCTGGAGTCAGATTCAGAGGACGCACTGTTAAAACAAATAGCGTCAATGCGCGAGCTTACGGGCGTACTGGCGGTTTCGCTGGTTTATCACCAGCTCGATGAACCGTCTTGTGATGAACAATCTTTTGCTTTCGATGAACAACCTCTTGATCAACAAGCTCAGGGTGAGGAAATACCATGAAACTCAGTCGACGACACTTTATGAAGGCGAACGCGGTCGCAGCGGCAGCCGCAGTCGCAGGCATCACCATACCCACCGCGGTTCGTGCCGTGACCGAACAGTCGGATGCTATCCACTGGGATAAAGCCCCTTGCCGCTTCTGTGGCGTAGGATGCGGTGTGCTGGTGGGGACGCAAAACGGCCGCATCGTCGCCAGTCAGGGCGATCCCGAAGCACCGGTTAACCGTGGATTAAACTGCATCAAGGGCTATTTCCTGCCAAAAATCATGTACGGACAGGATCGCCTGACCCAACCTTTGCTGCGCATGCGTGACGGAAAATTCGATAAAGAAGGCGAATTTACTCCGATCTCCTGGGATCAGGCGTTTGACATCATGGCGGAGAAATTCAAAACCGCACTGAAGGAAAAAGGCCCGAACGCGATAGGCATGTTTGGCTCTGGACAATCAACCATTTGGGAAGGCTATGCGGCCGCCAAACTGTTCAAAGCGGGCTTCCGTTCCAACAATATTGACCCCAACGCGCGCCACTGTATGGCATCAGCGGTCGTCGGCTTTATGCGTACCTTCGGGATGGATGAACCGATGGGCTGCTACGACGATATCGAGCAAACCGATGCGTTTGTCCTATGGGGTTCTAACATGGCGGAGATGCACCCGATTCTCTGGTCGCGCATCACCGACCGCCGCCTGTCGAACAGCAACGTTACGGTCGCCGTGCTGTCCACCTATCAGCACCGCAGTTTTGAGCTGGCGGATAACGGCATGGTGTTTACACCACAAACCGATCTGGCCATTCTCAATTACATCGCCAACTACATTATCCAAAACAATGCGGTGAACGAGGCTTTCTTTACTCGCCACGTGAACCTGCGCCGAGGCGTGACCGATATCGGCTACGGGCTACGTCCGACGCATCCGTTGGAAAAAGCGGCGAAAAATCCGGGTTCCGATGCGTCTGAGCCGATGAGTTTTGAAGAATACAAAGCCTTTGTCGCCGACTATACGCTGGAAAAAACGGTCGCGCTCAGCGGCGTTCCCGCCGATCAGTTGGAAGCGCTGGCAAAACTCTACGCCGATCCGAAGAAGAAAGTGATCTCCTACTGGACGATGGGCTTTAACCAACACACGCGCGGCGTCTGGGCGAACAATCTGGTTTATAACATCCACCTGCTGACGGGCAAGATCTCTCAGCCGGGCTGCGGACCGTTCTCGTTAACCGGTCAACCGTCTGCCTGCGGCACCGCGCGTGAAGTCGGCACGTTCGCCCACCGCCTGCCTGCGGATATGGTGGTAACCAACGAGAAACACCGCGCGATAGCGGAAAAACTGTGGCAGTTACCGACTGGTACCATTCCTGAAAAGATCGGTTTGCACGCCGTCGCACAAGATCGGGCGCTGAAAGACGGCACGCTGAATGCCTATTGGGTGATGTGTAACAACAACATGCAGGCCGGCCCAAACATCAATCAAGAGCGTATGCCGGGCTGGCGCGATCCGCGTAACTTCATCGTCGTATCCGACCCCTACCCGACGATCAGCGCATTGTCCGCTGACCTGATTTTGCCTACTGCGATGTGGGTGGAAAAAGAAGGTGCCTACGGCAACGCCGAGCGCCGGACGCAGTTCTGGCGTCAGCAGGTTAAAGCCCCGGGCGAGTCAAAATCAGATCTGTGGCAGGTGGTGAGCTTTGCCAAGCGCTTCGCCGTAGAGGAAGTATGGCCGGAAGAACTTCTGGCGCAGAAACCCGCCTACCGTGGCAAAACGCTCTACGACGTGCTGTTTGCGAACGATGTCACCACGCGCTTCCCGCTCAGTGAATTAGCGGAAAATCAGTTGAACGACGAATCCCGTGACTTCGGTTTTTACCTGCAAAAAGGCCTGTTTGAAGAATACGCCGCGTTTGGCCGTGGGCACGGTCACGACCTGGCACCGTTCGATGACTACCACAAAGTGCGCGGGCTACGCTGGCCGGTGGTTAACGGTAAAGAAACGCAGTGGCGCTACAGCGAAGGGCACGATCCTTACGTCAAAGCGGGAGAAGCCTACCGTTTTTACGGTAAACCGGATGGCAAAGCGGTGATTTTTGCGCTGCCGTACGAGCCTGCCGCCGAAGCGCCAGACGACGAATACGATCTCTGGCTCTCCACCGGTCGTGTTCTGGAGCACTGGCACACCGGCAGCATGACGCGTCGCGTACCGGAACTGCACCGCGCCTTCCCCGAAGCCGTGCTGTTTATGCACCCGCAGGATGCCAAAGCGCGCGATCTGCGTCGTGGTGAGAAAGTCCGCATTATCTCGCGCCGTGGTGAAGTCGTCTCGATTGTTGAGACACGTGGCCGCAATAAGCCACCGCGCGGTCTGGTGTATATGCCGTTCTTCGACGCCGCGCAGATGACTAACGTCCTGACGCTGGATGCGACCGATCCGCTGTCGAAAGAAACGGACTTTAAGAAATGTGCCGTCAAGCTGGCTAAGGTGTAACGCGCATGGCACGCCCGGAGAATCCATCACCCGCTCGCCGTCGCTTTCTGCGTGACGCCGTCCGTGCCGTTGCTGGCTTATCAGCAGCGGTGACGGTTCTCGGCATTCAGCAGCGGCGCGCTCAGGCCGACGAACTCCGGCTGCGGCCACCGGGTGCGCTGTCTGAGGCGGCGTTTTCCGGTGCCTGCATACGCTGTGGACAATGTGTTCAGGCCTGTCCGTACGACACGCTGAAGCTGGCAACGCTGGTCTCCGGTTCCGCAGCCGGTAGCCCTTACTTTGTCGCGCGCGATATCCCGTGCGAGATGTGTGAGGACATTCCCTGCGTGGTTGCATGCCCTAGCGGAGCGTTACAGCCGCTGGAGGCTATTGATGACGCCCGCATGGGATTAGCGGTACTGCTCGATCAGGAAAACTGCCTGAACTATCAGGGGTTGCGTTGCGATGTCTGCTATCGCGTCTGTCCTCTCATCGATAGCGCTATCACACTGGAGCCAGAGCGCAATACCCGCACCGGAAAGCATGCTCGCTTTCTACCTATCGTGCATAGCGATGTCTGTACTGGCTGCGGCAAGTGTGAAAAAGCCTGCGTGCTGGAACAGCCAGCGATCAAGGTCTTACCGCGCGCGCTGGCAAAAGGCGAACTCGGACATCACTACCGTTTCAGTTGGCTGGAGGCACGCGATGGCAAATCGTAAGCAGGACGCCGGACGAGAAGCCCGAGCGAAAAAAGGCTGGTGGCGCAGTCACCGCTGGCTGGTCTTACGCCGCTTGACCCAGTCTCTGGTGCTGCTCATGTTCCTCAGCGGTCCGATCTTCGGATTTTGGATCCTACACGGTAACTACAGCGCCAGCCGCTTGCTCGACACCGTAACGCTCAGCGATCCGCTGATGGTGCTGCAAAGTCTGGCTAGCGGTCATCTGCCCGCCACGCTCGCGCTGGTCGGTGCGCTGATTATCGCGCTGAGCTATGCGCTGGCAGGCAAGCGCCTGTTCTGTAGCTGGGTCTGCCCAGTTAATCCGCTTACCGATTTAGCCGCCTGGCTACGTCGTCGTTTCGGCATCACTGCCTCGGCGACGATCCCCCGCAATCTGCGCTATCTGCTGCTGATCCTCATTCTTGCAGGAAGTGCGCTGACGGGCGGGCTGCTGTGGGAATGGGTCAACCCGGTTTCACTGATGGGTCGCGGGCTGATTTTCGGGTTTGGTGCAGGTATCTGGCTGCTGCTGGCGCTATTTCTGTTTGATTTGTGGGTCGTGGAACACGGCTGGTGCGGACACCTTTGTCCAACCGGCGCGCTGTATGGTGCGCTTGGCGGTAAAGGCGCGCTGGCTGTGGATGCCACTGAGCGTGAACGCTGTACGCGTTGTATGGACTGCTTTCATGTCTGTCCAGAGCCACAGGTGCTGCGCGCCCCCTTGCTTGATAAACACAGTCCGGCACAGGTTACTGACCGAGACTGCATAACATGCGGACGCTGTATTGATGTCTGCGCTGAAGACGTTTTTAAAATAACCCTTAGATGGAAATCGGGAGCAAAGTCATGAAAAGCCTGAGAATGGGATGGTTTCGCTGGATCACCGCCTTGGCGATACTGGGCAGTGCGATAGCCACTGCACAGGTCGATTTAAGCCAATCGCCAGAAGTCGCTGCGACACAGCCGGGAAATAGCCGGATGCCGAAGCAGCAGGAGCGTATGGCGCTCAACTATGTCAACCAGCCACCGATGATCCCGCATAGCGTGGATGGCTATCAGGTCACCCCGACCTTTAACCGTTGTCTACAGTGTCACGGCGTCGAGAGCTATCGTTCCACCAGCGCCCCGCGCGTCAGCCCGACCCATTTTGTCGACAGAGACGGCAAAGTGCTGAGCAATGTCGCCCCTGCGCGCCATTTCTGTCTGCAGTGCCACGTGCCGCAGGCGGACAGTTCGCCAATTACTGGTAACACGTTCACCCCTTCTAAAGGCTTTGGTCAGTGAGGTTTGCTATGAAACAACCAGGAAAAGTGGGACGGTTGTTGCGCCAGTTGTGGCAATGGTGGCGTCGCCCGAGTCGGCTGGCGCTGGGAACGTTGCTCATTATCGGCTTCGCAGGCGGTATTTTCTTTCTGGCGACATCCCAGAAAGGGATGGAAATGAGCAACAGCGAGGCGTTCTGCATAAGCTGTCATGAAATGCGCAATACCGTGTATCAGGAATATATGGAAACCGCGCACTACAGCAACCGCAGCGGCGTACGCGCCACCTGCCCGGACTGCCACGTTCCGCATGAGTTTGTGCCGAAAATGGTGCGTAAGATTCAGGCCAGTAAAGAGCTGTACGGCAAAATAATGGGCACGATTGATACGCCACAAAAATTTGAAGCACACCGGCTGACGATGGCGCAAAATGAATGGCGGCGCATGAAAAATAACAATTCTCAGGAATGCCGCAACTGTCACAACTTTGACTACATGGACTTCTCAGGGCAAAAAACCGTCGCGGCGGAAAAACACAGCGAAGCGATAAAACTCGGTCAAACCTGTATCGACTGCCACAAAGGCATCGCTCACAAACTGCCGGACATGCACGGCGTCAAAAGCGGGCTATAACCCGCCCCTTCGTAACACTCGGGACGGCGTATGCCGTCCTCGACACAAGCGGAAGTATCCGTCCCTCTCAAATATTTTTGTAATTACAGCGAAGGTTTCGTGCGCAGTAAGCCACGTGATTTTCTGCAACTCACGTCGCATGCGCCCGACGCGGGTGTGGCTAAGGCCGATCTCAGCACAGCCGGAAAAAGACGCCCCAAAATAACAATGTACTCAGTTCAGTCTTTTGGTTTTATGGGGTTGGCTCGCGTAAAAAATCGCGCAGAGGTGTACATGACCGCCGGATGAGCGGCATGGACGCCGCGAAAGCCTGCGCCGCGTCGGACAAAAACGTCAACGACGTTTTTGAACAGCACTTGTGCTGGCCCGTAGGGCGAGTCCCGTTTATGGGACGAGTATTCGCGTCGCAGGCGGTCCGAACAGCGGGCATGAACACTGAAGGCACCGCGAAGCGGCGCGATTTACCGCGAAAAGCCAGGGGTCGCGGGGCGACGGCAATTGAGCCGCCCCGCGTCGGGCGCGTGCTGCAACGGTTGCAGAAAAAACCGTAGGTAATGCGCACGAAACCTTCACCGTAACAACAAAAAGGCGAGGTTGCTGACACAGTCCGTAGAGCGGGAGTAACGGATAGATCGTAAAGACGCTGTAAATACATCCCTGGCGCAAACGCTTTACTCTTCTATTCCGTTACGCCCGTTTTCATTCGGCAAATAGGTTTGTCAACGGTCTGAAGGGCGATATATCGCCCCTCTGGTATTGATGATGAAGATAAAAAGAGGACTTACTTGCCGGTGGTTGCCTGCACCGACAGCGATGCTTTCGCCTGCCCGACGCTGCGCTCGATAACCGCACGACGTGTGTCGTTTTGCGGTAACAGTTTCAGCATCATTTGCCAGGCATCAATCGCATCCTGATAGCGCTGGGCTTCATAGGCATTGAAGGCCAGCAGACTCAGCACGCGCACATTGGTCGAGCCGGAATTCATCAGTTCACGCAGCATCTCGCCACCGCGCTGGCTATCACGCGGGTCGGTGGAACGCGACAGCAGGTCGGCATAGTCCAGCGCCAGATCCGTGTTTTTCGGATCGAGCTGGAACGCCTTGGCAAACGCCTGTACGGACATGTCGTAGTTATTCAGTAAGCCCGCAATACGCCCCAGCATCCACCAATCTTGTGGATTGTCCGGCTGCGTCTCCAACTGGCTACGTAATCCCAGACCGAGACGCGCGACTTCTTCAATGGTCAGCGGTTCAGCGTCAGGATCCAACGCTCGCTTCATCAAGTCCGGCGTTAATGCCACAACCTGCTGCAATTCCTGCACGCGATTAACCGCCGAGGTTTTCCAAAACACACCGAGGCTGACAATGACCAGCAGCAGCACGCCCGGCAGCAAAACCCAGCTGTTCAACGGATGCTGTTGTGCCTTCGCACCGTCGGGAATATCCTGCAATAGCGTATGCTGGAGTTCTTCAACCAGTTGAGCACGCTCCTGCTCATTGGCAACATCCGCTGTAAGCTCACGCAGACGGTCACGATACAGCGCCTGATTGATCGCATCGCGATCGTATTCGCCCCGTGACGACCACGGTGCGAGCAGCAACGCGGAAAGCGCAATCAGCGATAGCACAATGACGGTTGTCAGTAACATCATTTCGATTTCTCCTCACGCCCTAACAGCGTCTGCAAGCGCTTTTTATCCTGTTCGCTCATCGGTTCTTTAACGCTTCTGATGCGGCGTGCACGCCGGATAATCATCCACGCTCCTGCGGCCAGAAACAGCGCAGGCAGCAGCCATAATAGAATGGTAAACGGCGTGATCGGCGGTTCATACGTCACAAAATAACCGTAACGATCCACCATATAATCGACAACCTGCTCTTTCGTTTGCCCCTGCTGCATCAACTCGTACACTTTCTGCCGCATATCCGACGCAATCATCGAATTGGAATCGGCAATACTGTTGTTCTGGCATTTCGGGCAGCGCAGCTGCATCGTCAACTCACGAAACTGCTGCTCCTGCGTGTCGTTATCAAAACGCAAGACTTCGGATGACGCCAGCACGCTGAACGACAGCAGCAGTGCACCAAGGAAACTCAGCACTCTCATGCGCCGCCCTCCTTGCTGTATTTTTCCCACAGCGGTTGCAGCGTTTCTTGCCATACCTGCAGGTTGAGATCGCCCGCATGGCGATAGCGAATGATGCCTTTTCCGTCGATCAGGAAGGTTTCCGGCGCACCGTACACGCCCAGATCCAGCCCCAGCATGCCGTCGCCATCAAATAAGCTCATTGCATAGGGGTTGCCCAGCGTCTTCAGCCATTCAACCGATTTGGGGCGTTCATCTTTATAATTCATGCCCACGACGCGAATTCCCTGCGCCGCCAGCGTGTTGAGAAACTGGTGCTCCGCGCGGCACGTCGGGCACCAGGTCGCCCAAACGTTCAGCAGCAGCGGTTTGCCATCACTCAACTCAGATTGGCTATAAACCTTTCCCGGCTGATCCAGCGATTCCAGCCGAAACGCGGGAATCGGTTTACCGATCAGGGCCGACTCCAGCCGCATCGGATCGTCACCGTCGCGGTTGCGCACCAATTGCCACAACAAGGCCACGGCCAGCAGTAAAAACAGGGCGAGCGGGATTAACAAGATTTTGCGACTCATGATGCTGTCTCCCGAACGGCGCGACGCAGGCGATAGCGCGGGTCAAACATGCACAGGATGCCGCCTAACGCCATCAGCCCCCCGCCGTACCAAATCCAGCGGATAAACGGTTTGTAATACAGCCGTACCGCCCAGCTACCGTCATCCAGCTTTTCACCCAAGGCCGCATAGAGATCGCGCGTCACACCCGCATCAATGGCGGCTTCCGTCATGATCGCCCCGCCGGTGGTGTAGAAGCGTTTTTCCGCTTTCAGCGTCGCTTCCGGTTTGCCGTTGCGCGTCACCTCAATCGTCCCTTTCGCGCTTTGCCAGTTAGGCCCCACGACATCACGCACGCCTTGAAAAGTAAAACGGTAATCGTGGATTTGTATGCTGTCGCCCGCCCGCATCCGTACATCCCGCTCAACGCTATAATTCTGACTGAAGGCGATGCCCACCACCGTCACCGCCAGCCCAATATGACCGCACACCATGCCCCACTGGCTCAATGAGAGCTTGCTCAAACCGCGCAGCAGACCATGACGACGGGTGGAACTGGTATGCAGTTCGTACACCGTTAAGAAGAACACCCACAGCGCCATCGACAGGCCAACCACCGTCATGGCAACCAGCGAATCCTGTAACAGCCACGGCAGCAGCAGCGACAGCGCGGCGGTCACGGCCAGCGCAATTAGCAGCAGCTTACGCAGCTTTTGCGGTTCATCGCGCCGCCAGCGAACCAGCGGCCCCACGCCCAGCAGTAAGGCAAACGGTGCCATTAACAGGGTGAACATGGTGTTGAAGAAGGGTGCGCCAATCGAGATGCTGCCTAAGCCCAGCTGTTTATGCACCAGCGGCAGCAGCGTTCCCAGCAACACCACAAGCGTCGCCGCCATCAGGATCAGGTTATTGCCGAGCAGGAACGTTTCACGCGACCAGAGCGAGTTCGTGACCCGCGCCCGTACCCGGTTGCCTTTGATGGCGAACAGCAGCAACGAGCCACCGATAACAATGACCAGAAACGCGAGAATAAACATGCCGCGCGCCGGATCGGAGGCAAACGCATGCACCGACACCAATACGCCGGAACGCACCAGAAATGTCCCCAGCAGGCAGAGCGAGAACGCACCGATAGCCAGCAGTACTGTCCAGGCCTTGAAGCTGCCGCGCTTTTCGGTGACCGACAGCGAGTGCAGCAACGCCGTGCCCACCAGCCACGGCATCAATGACGCATTCTCCACCGGATCCCAGAACCACCAGCCGCCCCAGCCGAGCTCGTAATACGCCCAGCCCGAACCCAGCACGATACCCAACGTCAGGAATGACCACGCCGCCTGTGTCCACGGTCGGGACCAGCGGGCCCACGCGCTGTCCAGCCGTTCCGCCAGTAGCGAAGCGACCGCAAAGGCAAACGCCACGGAGAACCCGACATAGCCCATGTAGAGCAGTGGCGGGTGGAAGATTAACCCGACATCCTGCAACAGCGGATTAAGATCGCGCCCGTCAATCGGGTAGTCCGGCAACGTGCGCATAAAGGGGTTCGACGTCAGGATGATGAACAGCAAAAAGCCGACATTAATCATCCCCATGACGGCCAGCACGCGGGCGACCGCATCCAGCGACATCCCGCGGCTGAATACCGCCACAGCGAAGGTCCAGCCGCTCATCAACAGCACCCAGAGCAGTAGCGATCCTTCGTGTGCGCCCCACGCCGCCGCCACGCGATACCACAACGGCAGCGCGCGGTTCGAGTTGTTGGCTACGTAGAGGACGGTGAAATCATTGATCACCAGCGCATACACCAACACGAGGAAGGAAGCCAAAATGCATGCAAACAGCGCCCAGGCAAGAGGACACGCCAGCGCCATCAGACGCGTATCCTGACGCGACGCGCCCCACAGCGGATACACGCTGAGCAACAGCGCGACGCCCAGCGCCAGACAGAGCAGATAATTGCCTACTTCAGGCATCATAACCGTTTACCCTCTGTGGCCGCTGCCGTTGCATGACCGTTTTGTCCTTCCATCGCCGCTTTGATTTCCGGTGGCGTGTAGTTTTCGTCATGTCGGGCAAGCACTTCTTTCGCCATTATGTGATCGTCGGTATCCAGAATGCCCTGCGCCACAACCCCTTGCCCCTCGCGGAACAAATCCGGCAGCATTCCGTTATAGGTCACATCCACGGAGCCCTGCGCATCATAAACGGTGAAGCGAACTTCCAGACTTTGGCTGTCGCGACGCACGCTGCCCGGCATCACCATGCCACCGACGCGCAAACGCTGCCCGATCGCCGGCTTTTCCTGCGTTTCGTTCTTGCCGTAAAGAATTTCGCTGGGCGTATAAAAGAGATCGATATTTGAGCTCAGCGCATAGAGCGTCAGCGCTACCGTCAACACTGCGCCGCAGACGACGGCCAGAATGGCATAGAGGCGAGTTTTACGCGGGGCACTCATTGCGCCACCTCCATCGTTTCCGACTGGCGAGCCGTATTCTTGCGCTGCTCACGCGCCTGCTGGCGACGAATATCACTCAGCAATGCGCGACGATTCAAGAGGGTATGACCGACCAACGCACTCAGCGGTAACAGCGTTAGCACCACGGCCAGCCAGACGTAAAAGGCATAACCGCCCATCGCAAAGAAATCCTGCCAACTCGTGAAAGCGATGTTCATCGGGCTATTCCTCCTTTATTAAGCAGCGCAGCCACCCAAGGGGCGCGGCGCTGCTGTACCAGTATCAAGTTACGCAACCGCATCAGTGACAACGTCACGAATAAGCTCATAAATCCTAACATCATGATTCGCAGCGGGAGACGCATGGCGGGATCGATCGTTTTCTGCATTTTTGTCGATGCTTGATGCAGGGTATTCCACCACTCGACTGAGAAATGAATGATGGGTAAATTCACCACGCCCACTAGCACCAGAATGGCCGCCGCACGACCGGCAAGACGGCGATCGTCAAACGCGTTGTAGAGCGCGATGATGCCCACGTACAGAAACAGCAGAACGAGTTCCGACGTCAGACGCGCATCCCAGACCCACCAGGTTCCCCACATCGGTTTGCCCCAAGTGGCGCCCGTCGTTAACGCAATAAAGGTAAACACCGCGCCGACCGGTGCCATTGCCGCCACGGCAAGCTCCGCCGTTTTTGACTGCCGAATTATCCCGAACAGCGCACATACCGCCATCACGGCATAGACGCCCATCGACCACACGGCCGCTGGCACGTGCAGGTACATGATGCGATACCCTTGCCCTTGCTGATAATCCGCAGGCGCAAATCCAAATCCCAGCAGGCAACCGCCGATCAACAGCGCCGCGCTAAGCAGGGCAAACCAGGGGATAAGCCTGCCGCAAAGACCATAGAGGCGATCCGGCTGCGTAAGCTGATAGTTCTTTTTCAACATAACGTGTGCTCACTCTGCGTAAAACTCATCCCAGCGGGACGATGAAGGCGATCCTGAGATCGGAAAATTACTGTATGCTCACCCGTAACGCCGCCGCCGTGGCAAACGGGCTCAGGGTGGCGCTGCCCGCCAGAAAGGCACCGAGGATCGCCAAGTACCCGCCCACCGGCAGTTGCATCATGGCGGCCTCGACCGCCGCCGTCGCAAAAATCAACAGCGGTATGGTGAGCGGCAAGACCAGCAGGCTTAACAACACGCCGCTGCGGCGCAGTCCGACCGTTAATCCCGCGCCAATGGCACCCAGAAAACTGAGCGTGGGCGTGCAAAGCAACAGCGTGAGCGCCATCACCCGCCAGCCGTGGCTGTCCAGCCCAAACAGCAGCGCTGCCAGCGGGGAAAGCAGTAACAGCGGCAGCCCGCTGACCATCCAGTGCACCACCACTTTCGCCAGCACCACTAGCGGCAGCGGCAACGGCAGCAGCGTCAACTGTTCCAGCGATCCGTCCTGATAGTCGTCGCGGAAAAGCCGATCCATCCCCAGCAGAGACGCGAGCAGTGCCGCGACCCACACCACGCCCGGCGCCACGCGCATCAATAGCTGCGGCTCCGGTCCAATAGCCAGAGGGAACAAAATGATGACGATCAGGAAGAACCACAGCGGGTTGAGAATTTCCGCGTTATTGCGCAACGCGACGCGCAGTTCTCGGGCAATCAGACGCTGCATGATGGGGTTCCCTCACTTGGAGTCAGCGAGATACAGCGAATGCGCTGAGCGAACGGACGCAGCGGCTGATGGGTGGTTAAAATGATGATGCCGCCGCGCGCAGTATGATGTTCCATACGCAGCGTCAGCATGTCGACGCCCGCCACATCAAGCGCAGTCAGCGGCTCATCCAGAATCCACAGCGGGACGTCGGTGAGCCACAAACGCGCCAGCGCGACGCGTCGCTGTTGCCCTGCCGAAAGACGCGCCACGGGCACGTCTTCATACCCAGCCAGCCCGACTGAGGCCAGCGCCTGCCAAAGTGCATCCTGCTGCTGGTGCGGATAGAAAAAGCGCAGGTTCTCTTCACCGGTCAGGGCGCTCTTGATGCCCGGCTGATGGCCTAGCCACAGAAGCTGCTGATTAAACTGCTCGCGCATACGGTTGATGCGTTGCCCTTGCCAGCAGATTTCCCCTGATTCTGGCGTCGCCAGACCGCTTAACATGCGCAATAGCGATGTTTTTCCCACCCCGTTGGCACCGGCAATCTGCACCATTTCTCCCGCGCTGGCCGTAAACGACAACGCGCTGAACAGCACATGCTCATCGCGTATGCAAACCACATCGCGCGCTTCTAACATCGGGGTGTACTCCTACTTTCTAATGCCCTATACCCTTGGGTATAGAATAACATGGCGCCCTTACTCCCCCTCTCGGGGACCCTAACCATAAAGAGTTAATCTTTTTTATTGAGATCAATAAAACCGGTGATTCTGATTATCCTCGTCATTATGACGGTGTCCAAAGTCATGCTTGTCCCTCTGATTCAAGGGGTATCGCGCACTATTTCTGGCTGTTCTTTAGCAACGTTGCCGTATTGATGGCTTCGATCAACTGAACGCGATTAACCCGTGGGCTATACGTATCCAGCAAGCGCTGCCAAATCGTAATCGCGCGCGCATAGTCCGCTTTCAGGAACGCATCAGACGCCAGCAGCATCAGCGCCGTCACTTCATTGGCATCCAGCGCCAGCGCTTTATCGACCATCTCTTGCATCGGGGGCGTGACGACCTGACCCGCCTGGTAATACAACACCGTTGCCAGCGCCGAATACAGCTCAGCACTGTCGCCCTTCAGCGCAATCGCCTGTCGATAAGCGCGCAGCGCGTTGTCGTAGGCGTTACGGTAAAGATAATATTCACCCAACTCAGCCCAGAGGACGCTGTTACCCGGTGTTTTACGAATGTTGTCCTGCAAGGTAACAAGCTGTTTTTCCTGCTGCTGTGCGGCGCTAAAATCATGTAGCGGATCGGCAAGCCGCTGGCGTTCCGTCTGAACCAGCGCTGCCCGCGGGCTGAGCATGTAGAACGTCGCACTGCCCAACAGGATAGCGACGATCGCGACCACAACGGCGATGACAGGCATTGGGCGCGGTGCAGAAGAAGAGGATGACGTTAACGGCAGGTCGTGGGACAGTTCGCGCCCCAGCATCCTAGCTTCATGTTCAGAAAGGTGCTTCCCTGCCTGCTCGCACTGGAAATGCCAGATGCGCTCGGCTAAACGCGGTAGCTTGTCATCTCCCTCCGGCTTGCACAGAGGCAACAGCGGCCATAACAGTCCGGCAGTCAGAACGACAACCGCGATGGCGACAAACACCATGCTTAATACGTTCAGGTCCAACAGGTTCACGCTTAACAGGCTCATAGGCGCGCCCCTCGGTTCTGCCGCCGCATCACCCGCCACGCGATAACCGCAATCGCTAACAGCAAAAACAGCGGTGTGAGCCAGAGGATGCCGGTTTGCATTTTCATCGGTGGGTTGTACTGAACAAAGTCACCATAGCGCTGATTCATAAACGCCATAATGTCTGACTTGCTCTTGCCCTGCTCCACCATGGAAAAGACCTCATGGCGCATGCTGACCGCCACGGGCGAATTCGACTCCAGCAGGCTTTGGTTCTGGCATTGTGGACAGCGTAACTCACCTGCAATCGCCATCGCTTCCTGCCGCTGTGCCTGGCTGGAAAACGCCCAGGTATCAACCACCTGAGCCTGCACAGAAAAAGCCAGCAACATGAAAAGGAGCGCCAGGTATTTAGTCATAGGCCCGTCTCCCTCTGAACCATCCCAGCAGTGCGCCCGCGACCATCAATATGCCGCCGCCCCACACCCAGCGAACACCGGTTTGTACATAGAAACGCATCGCATAGCGGTTCTCGCCCGTTTTCTCTCCCATCACGGCATACCATTCTCTGATCGGCCCCCAGGCAATACCCGGCTCAACCATCTGCTGTTTGCGTGCATTGTAGTAACGGCGTTCCGGCATGACCTGAGCGATCGGTGAATCGCCGCGATAAATCGCAATCACGGCCTGCTCTGCGGTGTAATTCTGCGCCGCCACTAACTCCAGCTGTAAAAAGCGAAAATGGTAGTCGCCCAGCGTGACCTGTTCTCCCTGACCGACATTGGCGCTGATTTCCTGTTTGCTGCCCGCAGAGAACACAATACCCAAGGCAAACAGCGCCACGCCCGTATGTGCCAGCAGTGCAGGAAGCTGCTGACGTACCGCCGATAGCGGCTGCAACCACTGCGCGGCCATCATCCAGCCGATCAACCCCGCAGCCAGTGCGACGGCGACCCCATGTGTCCATAAGACCAGCGCGGTGACGACACCGACCGTCAGCGTTACGACTACACGCCGGACGGGCCATCGCGTGCTACGTTTCCAGTAGCCTCCCGCCGCTCCCCCAATGAGCAACAGCATTAACCCGCCGAAGGGCAAGAGCACACGGTTAAAATAGGGCGCGCCGACGGAGATCTTTCCCCACCCCGCCAGCCCGTAAATCATCGGGTAAAGCGTGCCAAGCAGCACCACCAGCGCGACAGCGCTGAATAACAGCAGCACCAGCAGTATCGCCATTTCACGCGACCAGCCGGAGAAGCGGGCAGCAGAGCGGACAAGCTGAGCACGCCAGCCATAAACTGCCAGCGCCGCCATACTCAAGCAGGCAAACAGGATAAAGAGAGGCACCGCGCGGTCATGTTCGAGGGCGAAGGCATGGACGGAAACCAGTATCCCGGAGCGCACAATCAGCGTGCCCAGCAGGCATAAAATGAACGTCAGCAGCGCCAATATCAGCGACCAATGGCGGAAGATGCCGCGCATGCGGGTGACAGACAGGCTGTGCAGTAATGCGCTGGCTGTAAGCCACGGGAGCAGCGAGGCGTTCTCTACCGGATCCCAGAACCACCATCCTCCCCAGCCCAGCTCGTTATAAGCCCACCAGGATCCGAGGATGATTCCCAGCGTTAGCAGACTCCAGGCGGGCAGCGTCCAGCGCCAGCAAATCCAGGCGGCTGGTGCCGTAAACGCACCGTGAATCAGTGCGGCTAGCGCCAGAGCCGCACTCACGGTTAACCCGCCATAGCCCAGATAGAGCAACGGCGGATGAAGGATAAGGCCAATATGTTGCAGCATCGGGTTGAGATCCCTACCCGCCACCACTGGCGGAAAGAGACGCACAAAAGGATCGGAAAAAAACAGAATGAACACCAGCATCGCGGTCGAAATCACGGCCAGCATCGCCAGCGTCAGCGGAAACAGATCGCTCGTCGCCTTGCGATAGCGGCAGGCAAACGCGGCACTCCAGCCAGTCAAACATAATAGCCACAGCAGCAGCGATCCTTCATGCCCGCCCCAGACCGCCGCAATTTTTAGCCCCAGCGGTAAATCACGATGGCTATGCTGGGCGACGTAATTCACAGAGAAATCATCCTGCACCACGCTCAGCGTCAACGCGATAAACGCGAACAGCACAAGACCAAACAGGACTAACGTCCAGCACCGCGCCAGCCGGTAAGTGCCCGACCAGCGCAGGGAGTAGCCTGAAAATGTCAGCAACGCCATCGCCACACCGACGCAAACCGCCAGCGACAGCGCGACATACCCAAATTCTGGCAATAACAACATCAACGGGCCTCTTGCTGGGAATTAGACAACGGTTAACTGCCCCGCATAGAGGATAAAGAAACGCAGTAGCAAAACGCCCACCAGACTCAGGCCGCACACCGCCAACACGCCATAAGGTGAATGCTGTCGGCTAGCCCATGACTTGAGCAGCAAGGGAATAACTAATCCAATCCCTACCACGCCCAGCCAGAACCACACGGCCCAGAATCCCCCGCCCACGGCGGCCACCAGCGCCCGCTGCTTCCCATCGTCCCCTAAAGCAAGGCCGATAAAGAACGCAAACAGCAAGAAGATTTCTAGCCACACGACTGGCGTTTCGACACGGTGTACAAAGTGCGCTTCTTCACTATGCGGATTGCGGCGATAGCGGCAGGCCATGGCGATCAGCGCCACGGCTGCACCGGAGGACACCCCCGAAAACAGGAATAAAGCCGGTAAGATCGGGTTATTCAGCAGCGGATAGGTTTTCAGCGCGGAGAGTAGAAATCCGGTGTAAGCCCCTAACATCACCGCCAGCAGCAACATCACGATATCCAGCGATTTCTGCAGCGGTGCCAGCCAGCCTAGCACCTTGGGAACGAGGGTCAGCTTCGGTAGCCAGCGCTGTTGCAGCACGATAACCTGCTCGCTGAAAATGTTGACCAGCCAGACCGCCAGCGCCGCCATATAGACCTGAAACAGCATGACCCCAACCGACATCACCGAGGTAAAGCTGTAATGGAACATCAGCTTCCAGAACGTCCAGGGGCGCGTCAGGTGGAAAACCAGAATCAGCAATCCAAAGATAATGGTGCACGGTGCAAGAATCAGCGTGGTGCGCATGAGCGTACTGTCGGCGGTTGCCTGCTCGGGGTGGTAGCGCCGCAGCAGGGCCGCCAGCGTCACCAGCCCCGCAGAAATGCCCACCAAAAACAGGTAAATCGCAATCGGCCAGTCCCAGACTAACGAAGCAAAATGGAATGCGCTTGAAGACACGGGCGTCATTGATGAACCTCCCCGTATTTAAACGGTACGCGATAAACCTTAGGACGAGTGCCGAGCGCGATTTTGTAGCGATACGTCGGCTGTTGACGGAGCAGGCGAGAAATCTCGCTATCAGGATCGTCAAGGTTGCCGAACGTCAGCGCGTTCGTCGGGCAAGACAACACACAGGCGGGCAGTTTTCCGGCTTTCAGGTTGGTCTTGCGGCAAAAATCGCACTTGTCGGCCGTTTTTGTCTTCGGATGAATAAAGCGCACCTGATAAGGACAGGCAGCAATACAGTATTGGCACCCTACGCACAGATCGGGATTCACATCTACAATGCCGCTTGCCGCATCGCGATACGACGCGCCGGTAGGACACACATCAACACAAGGTGCATGATCACAGTGCTGACAAGAGTGACGGAAAAAGCGATATTTCACGTCTGGGAAGGTCCCGATTGGTTCGCTGCGAACGATCGTCAGGCGCGAGACCCCCTCCGGCACCTGATTGACTTCCCGGCAGGCATCCATACACGCTGTACAGCCGATACAGCGCGATTCATCGTGGATCATGCCGTAGCGGACGCCGTTGATATTCAGCGTCTGTGCGACGACCTGCCCCGCCGTACTGGTGATGGCAATCAGCCCCCCTATACGGGCAAGAAATTGACGACGAGAGCAACTCATGGCTGCCTCTTATTACCCAGATGAACTGAGGCTGGGTTGAAGTCTGGGTTATTGCGCTGATCGCTATGGCAATCCACACACAGTTTGATGCGACTCTTGTCGTTCAGCGTCTGCATACTATCCTGCGTGGGATGCAGTTGATGGCAGCTGGCACAGGCCACTTTCGCGACGTGCACATCGTGTGGCCAAAACGATTTTTGCAGCTGTTCCGGCGTATGGCATGACATACAGACGCTGTTTTGCTCTTCCACTTTGTACATCGGGAAGTTAAAGCGCATGACATCTCTAACGCCTTCGCGGTGCATCGGCGATGGCTTGCCGTGACAGTTGGTGCAGGTCAGTTGTTTTTGATTATGCGGGTTGACGGCGGAGGCATGCTTGCCCTGCATGCCATCCTCTTCCGGTTTATGGCACTGTAGACAAGCCTCATCGGGATTGCGCTGCGGCATGACCTCCCAGCGCTCTCCTTTTTCCGCCTGAGGTGCGGGCTGCGTCAGCCCTGGCAATGCCCAAAGCAGGCCTGATACCAGCACCCCGGCAGTCAATAACGAACGTAATACGCTCATATCCACTCCACTTTATGATCGCCCGCGTCCACGGGCGATGAGGGGTTATTAGTTCAGTCGTCCCGCTTTACGCGCTTGCTCATCCCACTGCGGCACTACCGTGTTCAGGAAATCCTGTTTTTCGGCTTTGATTTGCTGCATGTTGAGCCCGATTGCCTGCTGTGCTTTCTCCTTCGTCGAGATATCTGGCAGCTTGATTTCTCCTGTTATCCCTTTCTGGGCCAGCAGGCGCACCAGCTTGGTTCTCGCCTCGGCGGATTTACTCAGCGAGGTGCCAAGCATCCGTAAGCCCTCATCCGGCGCATGCATGTGGATACCGTGAGAGGCAACCGCCAGATCCCAGCGCCATTGCGCATGGCGAATATCCATCAGAATCGGCTGCATTTCTGCTTCGGTTGCACCAGCATCCCAGGCCGCTTTGGCCTCAAAGTGCGCGTGAACCAATTGCGCTTCTGCTTTCAGTTTTAAGTCCTGAATGGCCGTTTTGCGTTCAGCAACAACCGCCTGCATCGCCGCTTTATCCTGCGTGTGGCAATTGGTACAGGTTTCGCCGTAATTGTCGAAAGGGTTACCTATCTTGTGATTGGTATACAATTTGCCGTCCGCGTTTTTCACCTTCGGCATATGGCAGTCGATACAGGTCACGTTGTTTTTACCGTGAATACCGATGCTCCAGGTTTCATATTCTGGATGTTGGGCTTTCAGCATCGGTGTACGGGAAAGGGAGTTGGTCCAATCGGAGAAGGAAATGGCGTCATAGTATTTTTCCATGTCTTCGACTTTCGTGCCGTTATCCCATGGGAATTTCACCGCTTTGTCTTTACCAGAAAAATAATACTCAACGTGGCATTGTCCACAGACCATCGATTGCTGACCAAATCGACTGGTTTGATCAAATGGTTTGCCAATGGCTTCCATTGCACGCTCAGCGTAAGGACGGGACAGCGTTAGCGCTGGTTTGCCCTGAGCGAAATCTGGGGATGCAGTATCATGGCAGTCCGCACAGCCGAGATCGTTAGTCATCTCCGGCCCGCCTCGCGCCCACTTACCTTTGAAGTAACCGTCCTCACCTTCTTTTTGAATCAAGCGGGCAACATCCGGACTTTTACAGCTCCAGCATGCCATCGGCAAAGGCCCATCTTCTGCCGTTTTCGGTGCACCGGTACGCAGCGTTTCACGCACATCGGTTAACGCATAAGCGTGACCGCGCGGCTTGTTATAGTCTCTTGAGAAGGGATAACCCGCCCAGAGGATCACCATCATGGGATCTTCTGCCAGCGCATCGTGACGCTCAGACTGTTCACTGGTCGCTTTCCACGAGTTGAACTGATCGGGGTGTTGATTGGTGAAGACGGCGTTTCTTGCTTCTATCGGGGCGGGCGGGGCTGACGCCGGAGCATCAGCGGAATAGGCTGGCACCATTAGAAAGAGACTGGCTACCATGCCCCACAGATAGGAGATTGACGTACTTATCCTGACCATGCGTTTGTGTCCACATTAAGCCGCCTACTGGCGGTCATTTTCGTTATCTATTTGACAGAAACCACAACAACTGTCGTGACATTACTCGTCCTATGAATAACAAAAAGATGCATTTAAAATATTGTTTTTGATCAAAGGTAAAGAAAAGTAATGAATCGTATCGAAAAGTTCTTGATCCTTGTTCCACTTCCATACGCAGGCCTAACGAAAATATCAGAATGATATTCATTCACAGAGTCAGTATTTTGCAACAGTAAACATAATTAGCATGAGAATAAATTTTATTGAAAATAATGATGAGTCAATGTATTCGATATCTCAGACTTTCATATCCCTCTCGTTTATCTCTCATCTTAAGAACATGACGTTGAACTGACAAAAGAGAAGAAATCTAATGCGTTGATAAAAATAATAAATAATTATCTTGTTAATTATTATCAGCAACTTGATATTAGTATTTATAATTACCGCATAGACCAAAACAACTTAACAACACTCCACTAAAACTGTTATACTTCTGTAGCAAAAAGCAAACAAAGGTATAACTTAGTGACACCTCATTATATCTTTTAAATTCCTTCATAGGTTTTTCGTGAATCACATTGAAAATACCGATTATAGTATTAGCTGATGATTGAGATTGACTATCATGAATGACTTAATTAGCCCATCCAATGGAAATAAACCAACTCTTTTTTTAAAAAGATACATGTCTTTACCCCCTCCTTTATTTTTTAAAGAAATAAATGAACATGGTGGCGTCATCCGGTCATCGAATGGATATTGGATTTGTCTGCGCTATTCTCATACATTTGGTCGCTCAATAAACTGCCATACCGTTCTTATCTCTCCCGACAGTTATCACATGCACTTTACTATTTTTTGGAAAAAAGAAAACTGGTATATTCTCGACGTAAGCAAACAGGGAACATGGCTTAATAAAAAAAGACTGGTAAAAGACAAACCCTATCTCATTAAAAAAGCAGACATCATCACATTATCATTAAATGCTGAAGAGCAATTCGTGATGACTAACGATCTTCCGCCTTGTGACATACTCATAAGCCTTGCCCCAGATATCTCCCCTATCTATTTAAAAAAGCCGGTCACCCCCCTCTCCGAGCACTGTTTTTTTCTCTATGACCTGAATGGCTGGAACGTCAACACCTCAGAGAATAACCAAGAAAAAAGCCATGAAATTCATGATGGTGAAGTCATAAAACTGTTCGGTAATCATTATTACCTGCAATACGCACAAGAGAGGTGTGGTCAGGAAAGGCATGTCATTTCACGCTCTATTGATGAACTGACATTTTGTTTTTATGTATCAGAAGATGAAGAAGATATTCAACTCCAGATTACCGATAATGAACAATCGATAACCCTGAAAGGAGAACGCCTTCAAAATCAACTTTACCTTCTGCTTCATCTGGCGAGGAAATCGACAGCCGATCGCTTACAAGGTTATGCTCAATCTCACTGTGGATGGTGCGATTTAAATTCATTATCTAAAGCGCTAGGTATAAAACCTAACAATACGCGAATTCGCGTACATAGATTACGTCACCGCTTATGTGATGCGGTAAATTTCAGCGGCATTGACGCTTGCCAGATATTGCAAGTAAAAGATGCTTCCGTACGTATTTACTCATCAAAAATAACCATTATAAAAGGTGGAGAAATAGAGTAACCATATGTATTTATTAAATATTTTATCTTTATCGCTCAGCAAACCCATATTTTTCATGGTGAAATAAAAAACGAAAGCAAGCCATAGTAGTCGATAATGACAATATTATAACAATAATATTAACAATCCTTTACTTGCCTTAATAAATAAAAATTAGCAAAGAAATTATTATTTATCGGCATCATTATAATGACTGCAGAAAAAATCACGCTAAACGTAACGAGACTGATTTTTAATTGAACACATTTTAAAGTTAACCATTCCAATGAGAAACAAGGAGTTAATTATTACAGCTTCACTTTGTGTAATCGCGTGTAATAGCGATATGAAGTATTGCGACTAAGATGAGCATGCGCTGACCATATGTGAAATAGCAATATACATATTCCACGTTATCCAGTGTAAAACAAAAAAACCACTTACTGCCCGTCGCCAAACAATGACAGTAAGTGGTTTGTGTTACTCACAAAACGCATGAGGAACAAATCAATGTTTACTTATTTTCCGCCAGTTTGTCCAGCTAACACAGCGAATAATCAGGCAGGCCCAGATCAAACATTTCTCAGTCTCCCTGGTTGTGTTCAGACCGGACAAACTGCCTGTTGTGGTAATAATTCAGCTCAAGCACAGACATTTGTCAGCCTTCCCGGCTGTGTTGCACCAACAACATTCGTCAGCTTACCAGGCTGCGTCCCCACGTTTGTGAGCCTCCCAGGCTGTGTGCTGACAGGACAGGTCGCTGGCGGCGCTCAGGCGCAAACTTACTTCCCATCCATCGGCCACTGTGCTGCGGCTCAGGCTCCGGCACAGGCGCAATTCCCGACATTGAGTATGCAGTGTGCGCAGGTGACAACAGGTCTGCTGACGCAGGTTGTTGGCTGTAATGGTGCAGCTCAGGCGCAAACCTACTTCCCATCCATCGGCCACTGTGCTGCGGCTCAGGCTCCGGCACAGGCGCAATTCCCGACATTGAGTATGCAGTGTGCGCAGGTGACAACAGGTCTGCTGACGCAGGTTGTTGGCTGTAATGGTGCAGCTCAGGCGCAAACCTACTTCCCATCCATCGGCCACTGTGCTGCGGCTCAGGCTCCGGCACAGGCGCAATTCCCGACATTGAGTATGCAGTGTGCGCAGGTGACAACAGGTCTGCTGACGCAGGTTGTTGGCTGTAATGGTGCAGCTCAGGCGCAAACCTACTTCCCATCCATCGGCCACTGTGCTGCGGCTCAGGCTCCGGCACAGGCGCAATTCCCGACATTGAGTATGCAGTGTGCGCAGGTGACAACAGGTCTGCTGACGCAGGTTGTTGGCTGTAATGGTGCCGCTCAGGCGCAAACTTACTTCCCATCCATCGGCCACTGTGCTGCGGCACAAGCTCCGGCACAGGCGCAATTCCCGACATTGAGTATGCAGTGTGTGCAGGTGACAACAGGTCTGCTGACGCAGGTTGTTGGCTGTAATGGTGCCGCTCAGGCGCAAACCTACTTCCCATCCATCGGAAGCTGTGCTGCGGCTCAGGCTCAAACGCCACCCATTACTCATCCTCAAGATTGTGGTGTGAGCTGGAACTGCAGTACAAAACAGCCTAATGCACAGACCTATTTCCCATCGATTGGTTCTTGTTAATTCTGGCTGCTACCTCATCACCGGCGAATTATCGCCGGTGATTTTATCCCTGAAAGGAAGCCATCATGCGCTTAACGCTACACAATCTCGCTCATTTCCTCGTTGATAACGGTTTTTTACATCCTGAATATTTGGTCAGTGGCCGCTATAAAGTCATCCAGCGTCAAAGCAGGAATAGTATTTTTCAGGTTTTTTTAGATAATAATCCGAGCGGATTGTTTGTTAAGCAACTTTTGTCTTCGGATCAGCAAAATGCGTATTTGATGCAAAAAGACGCAACCGTGCATTGCCTGATTCAACAAACTGATATATTGCCGAAAATGCGCGCCTTCATCCCTAACTATTATGGTTATGAATTAGGTAACCATGTTTTTGTCACCGAATTTTTCCCCGGTGCGATTAGCCTTCATGAGTTTATTACGCAAAGCAAGTCCATCAATCAGGATGAACTTTCGCAAATGGCTACCATCCTTGCTAGTTTGCATAAAGATCTCAGTGAAGAAATAGAAGATAACCCAAGTCTGAATTTTTTTAACCGTCAGCCACCGTGGATTATGCTATTTGGCGACAGAGATAACCCCCAAGTAAAAAATTCGCAACAGCAGCTCGGTCCTATTGACTCACTCATTCGACAGCAGCCGGATATTCTGCAACTTCTGGAAGATCTACGTTATAACTGGTCCGGTAATACTCTGGTTCACGGTGACGTTAAATTGATCAATTTCATTCGCGTAGACCAAAATAGTACCAGCACATTGAAACTGATCGACTGGGAAATTGCCGATCTCGGCGATCCATTGTGGGATGTTGCCGGCCTTTTGCAGAGCTTTTTAACGCTGTGGGTCTTTTCTCAGAATCCTAATCCGATGCTGCAACACCAGCCTCAACCCGGTATGGAGTTTTTAACATGGGAACAAACCTTGTCAGCCTGCCAATTCTTTTGGCTGAGCTACTGCAAGGCGCGCGACATCGTTAACCCAGACGCTGCGCTTAATAGCGCGGAAAACAGGCAAAAGCTCACCCACTACACCGCTGCCAGAATGCTGCAAACCGCGTTTGAGTCCAATATCTCGAAGGCTGAATTACAGCCTTCAAGCAATCGCATTGTACAGATGGTGACACAAATGATCGTCTCTCCTCAGGCGTGGGCCACTCAGATTCTGGGAGCGCATTCTCATGAACTTTGAACAGCAGCTAAAACAACTCTCAGCACGTGTTCACGTTACGAGTGCAGACAGCTATCAGATCGACGGCAAAGCCCATAAGGTGTTCCACAACTATGTCTGGAGCGACTATAGCGGCCCATTAAATCTGTTTGGGCATAATCAGACTCATAATGTACAACAGCGGAAACAATTACTGGAGTCTCAACTTAGCCTCGCACTCTATACGAAGCTCTACTGCGGTGTTCCAGATGATAAAAAATTCCTGAGTTTGCCTAAAAATAATGAGCGTGAAATGTTTATGCAGACATTAAGTTCAGCTAATCACTCTCTGGAAACACCCGATCAAAACTGGAAAATTTATCATGCCGATGCTCAAGGTATATGGGCAGAAAAGAGCGGGAAATTACGGCAGGCCTACCCGAATAGTTTTATTCCAGCCATTCCTAATGCACCACTGGTGGTTAATCAATATATTCATTTTCTTCGACAAAAAGAAAACCGTCATCTCCAGCAGGTGTTTTATTATGTGCATAGTAACCACTATATGGAGCATGATGCGCCACAGGTGCGTATTTACTGGAATATTCGGCCAGAAGGGGCTGCCGCACTGGTGGGCCTAATTACCGACGTATTAAATGCACATCACATTGCGTTTAATTTTAAATGCCTGAATCATGCTGATTTATATCACCGAGCAGACAGTGCCGTACTGTATCTCGAAAAACGCTATTTTGATTATACGTTACGTGTATTAAAGCCCCATATACCGTCTTTAGCAAAATATCTTCTCAACACCCATCCCTTATTTACTCAACCGATAACAACGGGCGTTTCTTTCGCAGAAGATCCGGGGAATGGCCAAAGTTTTGGAATGCACCGCTGCCAGATTATCGCGAAAGGGTTGCTGGACGCTTATGAAAAACAACAATCACGTTCTTCCTCTTTAACGGCAGAACAGGTGAATTGGGTTTGCCTTGTTGACCGATTCAATAGCAAAGGCATCGCCATACACCGCCTACATCTCAACCCCAATACGCTGAGTTTACCCGTGGATTTTAGTGAACAAGAGAGGGAGTCTGCATCATGAAAAATGAGCAATACCTAAATGCAGCGGAGAGTATTGGTAAGCATCTCCAACGGGAATGTTTCCGTTTTGACAACCGAAGTAATTGGCAGGGCTCTGTTGTTGATGCCGTTAATGGTCAATTTCAGGTCGTCACACGTACTTTTGACGCGTCGTTATACAATGGTCTGTCTGGTATTGCGCTATTTCTGGCCGAATTACACCGACAAAAGCCAGACCCCATTCTGTTCGACACCCTAACGTCAACCATTAACGCTATCCAGCATATGCAGGGGCAGTCTCACCAACAGAGTGCTTTTAGCCTCCATGCTGGGCAACTAGGCATTGCCTGGGCAATGTGGCGAATCGGCACAATCCTCAATCAGCCGGACTGGAAAACACAGGGGCTTAACTTACTGCAACACATTCATACCCTGCCGATTGCCGATCATGAACTGGATGTAATCGGCGGGGCCGCTGGCGCTATCCCTGCCTTACTGAAAATCTATCAGGCCGAAGATGACGATCGCTGGCTGGCATCCGCCGTGAGGTTGGGTGATTTTTTATTAAGCAAAGCACAAAAAACCCCCACGACACACTTTTGGATTACCCCCGGTAATGAGCGCGGCTTAACGGGCTATTCTCATGGTGCGGCCGGTTTTGGACTGGCTTTGATTGAGCTAGGCGTGGTGACGCGTCGAGACGTTTACCTTCATGCTGGCCTCCAAGCGTTTAACTACGAACGTGAAAACTTCAGCCCTCAGCATCAGAACTGGCCCGATTTACGTTCTATGTATCGCACGCCGCAGTTCAATACCATGTGGTGTCATGGTGCCCCTGGGGTCGCACTGTCCCGCTTGCGCGCCTGGCAGTTATTAAACGAACCGACATTATTACAAGAAGCGTTAGTCGGGTTGACCACAACATCTCAGCAGCTTCTGCAACAGCTCAGCACACAGCCAGAACAAATCAATTTTAGCCTCTGCCACGGCGGCGCTGGCAACGGTGAAATTCTTCTCATGGGAGCCGAGTGCTTACAGCGAGCAGATTTTGCCGAACTAGCCTATCGAATCGCCTCACTCGGCATTCAAAAGTATCAGCTAACGCAAACTCCCTGGCCAAGTGGCGTTTTTGATCCCAGTGGTATCGGTGAATCCGGTAAAGAAACGCCGGGATTGATGTTAGGTCTGGCGGGAACAGGGCTGTATTACCTGCGTTTATTCGACCCCGAAAGAGTGGAAACCGTGCTGCATATCCGTTAATGCTTGATAAAGAGGAATAAACCCATGAATACTTATACCGATGATTTCTTTCAAACACTCCCTCCAACCGCAGTGTATCAAACAACCGCGGATAACAGTGCAGAGCTGACGTTAACCTTTCATCTGTTGCCGGACACAAATGAAAACGCATTACAGTCAACGAGCAATCTCAATGATACTCACCCCAAAAAACGCCAGTATCTTTCGGCTGCCGATCTCAAACAGCGTTTTGCGGTGAACGATAACACGATCCAGAAAATGACAGCGTTTGCCCGACAGGCAGGGCTAAAGGAGGTAAGCAGTGAAGCGGAAACGCATGAAATGGCGGTTACCGGCACCATAGAGCAGTTCTCTCAGCTATTCGGCATCTCTTTCCACATTTATCAGGATGACAACAACAATCCATTTTTAGCCTATCACGGACGCATCCAACTGCCTGACGAGTTGCGCGCCCAAATTACCGGCATTGACGGATTAAATGTAGGCTTGCAGGCGGGGTACATTCCGTCCAGGCGCTTAAAAATGATGCAAATTGCGGCGGATGATTCACCGGTTCAACATTTCATTCAACAGCCAAAAAAGCTGACTGACCTTGCCGGTGAGCAGGAACAACAACCGCAGATAACAGGATATTCACCGCAGGATCTTACCGCGCTATACCATTTTCCCGATAATCAGGGCGAAGGGCAGACGGTGGGAATTATTGCGTTAGGAGGAACATTTAACCCCAGCGATCTTGCCACATTTTGCACCCTGTTCCAGCTTGAAAAACCCGACGTGCAGATCGTAGGAACAGAACCCTGGCAACCACCTCAATCAAAACTTATCAACAACTTAGAAATTAACATGGATGTACAGCTGGTTGCTGGGATCGTGCCTAAAGCCAAAATAATCGTGTACTACGCCAGCTCTTTTCCCGACGGATTCCGCGCCGTATTGAATGACACGGAAAATGCGGTGAGTGTCATCAGCACGAGTTGGGCGAACGGTGAAAGCAATGTCTCGCAAGCCGAGAAAGCGCAATCCGCCATGCTGCTTCAGCAACTGGGTCTACGCGGCATCACGGTTCTCGCCGCATCAGGGGACTACGGGATTTATCAAGTTGGGTCCAATAATAAAGTACCTGGCGTCAATCTTCCTGCTGCCTATGATTCCGTCATTGCCTGTGGCGGAACCGACCTCTTTAGTAATGGAGGAGAGCAGGTTTGGCGTGAAAACATCAATGCGTCCGGTGGAGGATTCAGCATTATCTCTCCCCCACCTGCATACCAGTACTACGCCCTGTCAAACTATTTCCGCCAGTATCCTAACTATGCAAAAAATGCCTGCGCCACACCCGATCTCTCAGTCAATGCCAGCGGAGTGAATTACACGACCATGATTTTCAATGGCAAACCGTTTAAAGCCGCAGGGACCAGCGCTGCCACCCCGCTCATCGCTGGCCTGATTGCACGTCTCAATACCGCGCTTTCATACCGAGTTGGCAATATCAACAGCTTTTTGTATCAGCTCATCGGGTCAAATGCATTTAGCAGTAACATCCCCGGCAGCAACGGATTGCCCGCTGCTGCCGGATGGGATCCCTGTACTGGTTTGGGATCGCCAAATGGCGTCAATCTATTGGGTTTGATAAAACAGACGGAAAGTTACTGGGAATAATCATCCCATGTACCACATTAGCCAGCACCATGGTGATGTCTCGGTACGCTTGCCAAAATATGTGCGAGCGTACTGACCATCCTCCACCCGATAGTGGGCAAACGCCTGACGCTACTCAGGCATCCTGCCCTTGCGAAGGGGTAGCATTCTGTCCAGCGTATTATCACGCACGATATAATGATGAAATAACGCAGCAGCGGCATGAAGACCAATGATAAAATAGCCGATATTGGCTATCAATTCATGCAACTCTTTCAGATTGTGCTGAATATCTTTATTCAGTACGCCAGCAACGGGCATTGTTATTCCCAAAAAAGACCACTCTATCTGACCGAAATAAAGCGAAAATAGACCGAGGAGCGGCAAAGCGAGAAAAACAATGTATAAAATAATATGTACTGTTTTCGCCACTACAATTTGCCAACGCGGCGGCATTGGAACAATCTCGGGGGTGCTATGGATATATTTCAACACTATCCTTACCATCATAAGTAATAACACCCCCAAACCCGCTGTATAGTGAACCAGAGCCATCATGGCACGTGCAGAACCTCCCTTTGATGTCAATCCTTTAAACTCCATTGCAGCATAGGTAATAACAACCATGATAAACACAAGCCAGTGAAAAATAATTTGGCTGGACGCATAAGTTTTTTTCATTTTCAAATACCAGAGAATAAATAGATCGTCTAACGGTTATAGAATGAAAAGCTTAAGCATACATTAATATAAATTTTTTAGTCCCTCGCTACGATCTTAAGGTTGACATAATAATCCTCTGCCAGAATGCGTTTATTCCATCAGAGGTTATATCATGCGAATAATGTCACCCTACACATTAAAATGGTTACATGGCGGATACGAACAGAATGATATCTCAGCGTCAATACGTGACAGCTATCATCAGATTTACAACGCCTCACTTTCCCACTGTATGCCTTGGCTTCTCGGCATGTACGATGCCGGTGGTGAACTGAGAGCAGCCTGTGGCGTCCAGACAGCTTCGCAAGGCGTATTTTATCTAGAGCAGTATCTCGATGCTCCCGTTGAAACGGTATTGTCCTCGCGACTTAACCTGTCTGTTTCACGGGAGGGGATTGTCGAAGTGGGAAATTTTTCCGCCAGTGACGGTGCTTCTGCACGCGTCATGTATGCCGCTCTCTGCTTGTTGCTTAATCAATACCATTACTCGTGGATTGTGTTTACCGGCACCAAGAAGATCCGCAACATCTTTCATCGACTGAATCTGCAACCAACCCTACTCACCCCTGCCAGCGCGGAAAGACTGGGTGATGCCGCACAGGAATGGGGGGAATATTATCTGCACGATCCACAGGTCATGGCCGGTGAACTCGTTGGCGGGAAAACCACGTTAAGTCAGACAAGCATACTGCTTAGCCTATTCACCGCGTTGCCTGACGCCCCCTGGATTGCAACAACGGGAGAACCCTATGTTTCTGGACAGGCTTGAACAGCAAGCACTACGGCATCCCGATGCTGTCGCCCTGCAAGGTGAAGCCCGAGCATGGAGCTGGAAGCAATACCATGAGTCGGTCATGGATGTCGCCAGGAAATTAACGTCACTCGGCGTAAAACGGTTAGCGCTCGAGTCAGAAAATAGTCCTGAATGGGCCATCATCGATCTTGCCTGTCTCGTTAGCGGGATTGTGATCGTACCGGTCCCTCCGTTCTTCACCAGCGGACAAAAAGCCTGGGTGCTGTCGTCGGCATCGATTGATGCGCGAATCGGCGGCGACGCGTTGGAAGAGTGGCATACGTGCGATTTCCCACTAGGCAGACTGCAAACCAGAACGGTCGATGAACCCATTCCATTACCTTCCGGTACGGCCAAAATCACCTATACCTCTGGCACAACGGGTGAGCCTAAAGGTGTCTGCCTGAGTCTGAGCGGCATGGTATGGACGGCACAAGCGCTTGCTACAGCGCTGCACCCCCTTCACTTACAAAAGCATTTGGTGACATTACCGCTCAGTATTCTGCTTGAGAATCTGTGTGGCATTTACATCCCGCTGCTGCTGGGGGCTGAAACCGTGGTGCTGCCACCTTCACACATAGGTTTTGAAGGCTCTAGCCGCTTCAATGCGGTTCAGTTTTCGCAGGCACTTGTGCGCTGGCATCCAGAAAGTCTGGTGCTGGTGCCAGAGTTATTACGGGTGCTGTTACATTTGCACCAGCACGCTCAGGACAGCACACAGTCACTCCGTTTTATCGCGGCGGGGGGTGGCAAAATCGCTGCTCAGTTGCTTGAGCTTGCGGCTTGCAGCGGGCTCCCTATTTTTGAAGGTTATGGACTATCAGAATGTGGTTCCGTCGTGGCACTCAACCTACCTGGGGTCACAAATCAGGGCAGCGTCGGCAGGCCATTACCGGGCATCCAAATATCGGTTGATGATAATCAGCAACTGGTTGTCGTTAGCCCAGCCAACGCGCTGGGCTATCTGGGGGGAGAGTCTCCCTCATTGACGGTAGCGACTGGCGATCTCGGCAGAATCGATGACGACGGATTCGTTCATATTCTGGGGCGAATAAAAAATGTGCAAATTAACGCCTTTGGCCGCAATTTTTCCCCAGAATGGCCAGAAGCAGAAGCAATGGCATGCCCGGCAGTGCGCCGCATCGTGATTTTCGGCGAAGGGTTAGCTCGTAATGTCGCTTTGGTCGATGCCTTTGACGGACAACAGGAGCAGGCACGGGAACAACTGATGGCTCTTTCTGCACAGTTGCCAGATTACGCGCAACTGCATCGATTACTGTTTACCCATACGATTTCATCACCCGATATGTTAACGGCCAATGGCCGTCCTCGCCGAAATGCCATATGGCAAACCCTACAACATCAGATTCTCACATGTAGTGAGGAGGAGTAATAATGAGTTTTTATCAGCAATTACAAAATAAGACCACCGCTGAACGCCAGAGTTTGCTTTCATCTACGGCCATCACCCGCTGCCGTGAAGGTGATATCTCACGCGAGATGTATATCGAGTTTTTGACTCAGGCTTACTATCATGTCAGCCACACCGTCCCATTACTGATGTGCGCAGGCAGCCGACTTCCTTCATCGCATGAGTCAGTACGCGGCGCAATTACCGAGTATATCGAAGAAGAATATGGCCATCAGGAGTGGATCCTGAACGATATTCGCGCTTGTGGTGGGGATGCAGAAAAGGTCAGACTAGGCACGCCCAGCCTGCCGATTGAAATGATGATTGCCTTTCTCTACTACCGAATTGAACGAGTCAACCCGATGAGCCTCTTTGGCATGGTGCTGGTTCTGGAAGGCACCAGCGTCTCGATCGCCTCGTCGATTGCCGCGCAGGTTGAACAGAGACTGGGGCTGCCAAAAAAGGCAACCACCTATCTGCGTTCACATGGCGAACTTGACCAGGATCATCTGAAATTTTTTGCTTTGCTGATGGATACCATCACTGACAAGCGAGATCAGGACGCCATTATCCACTCCGCCCGCCGCGTTTATCACCTGTATACACAGATGCTCAACCAACTGGGGAATAACGCACGTGAATCTGAATAGCAAAACGGTCCTGCTTACCGGTGCCAGTGGCGGAATTGGTCAGGCGCTAGCACACGCATTGGCGAGAAAAGGCGCAAACCTCTACCTAGTGGGGCGTAACGAACAGGCAATGCAGCGCCTGCAACAGCAATTGCCCCACCCAGAACGGCACTGTATCGCTCTGATGAAAACCTACTCAGATGCTGAAATTAGCGCACTTGCCGCTCAGCTTAACGAAAGCGGAAAGCTGGACATCCTGATTAATAACGCAGGATGCAGCCACTTTGCGCTGCTTGAGCAGCAATCGTTTGATGATATTCGCGAACAGATCCGTAGTAATATTGAAATACCGACATTACTCACTCGAGCATTGCTACACACCGTTAATCAGCCAGGCATTGTTCTCAATGTTGGTTCCATTCTCGGGGAAATTGGTCATCCTGCCTGGAGCGTCTACAGCGCGACGAAAGCCGCTATGCACCGTTTTTCCGAAGCACTACATCGTGAGTTACGGGGCAGCGGTATTTCCGTACTGTATGTTGCTCCTCGTTCGACGGAAACCGCACTCAACAGCGAAACCGTCTATGCCCTGAACCGCAAACTCGGTAATGGTAGTGATACCCCCACCGTTGTGGCTACTCAGATTGTCCGACTACTCGAAACGGAACAAAAGCGATACCGCTTCGGCGTTATGGAACGCCTGTTTGTCAAAATTAATGCTTGGTTTCCCTCCGTCGTTGACGGCGTGTTAAACAAGAAATTACCGATCATTCAGGCGTTCGCTCGACGCACGGTCAGAGGAGAAAAATAAATGAGAACACTCAAAGCGCTTATCGTGGTATTGGCAGGGGTTGTACCCGTGTCCGTGCTGGCAAATACGCCTCTGGCAGATTTACAACACGACTGGTCTGTCTGTCAGTACCAGACATTAGAAGCTAACAAGGAGAATTGTTTTAGCACGTTAAGCCAGCGGGCCCATGATGCGAGTCATGCCAGAAACGATGATGATGCAACGTTATTGATCTGGTCAGGGATTATCGATAGCAGTTGGGCTGGCGCAAAAGGTGGTCTGGGCGCGCTCAGCTTGGTTAAACAGGCTCGCACCTCGCTTGAAAAAGCGATCGCTATTGACCCCAACGCGCTTGATGGTTCGGCTTGGACCAGCCTCGGTGTTCTTTATTACCAGGTTCCTGGCTGGCCGATAGGTTTTGGTGATAAAGAAAAAGCCGCTGAGATGCTAAAAAAGGCGCTGGCGATCAATCCCGATGGCATTGATGCCAATTATTTTTACGGTGATTTCCTGCTGAAAGAGAAAAAGTCAGACGAAGCAAAACGTTATCTGGAAAAAGCGCTTAAGGCACCTGCCCGACCCGGTCGTGACATTGCCGATAGTGGCCGTCATCGCGATATAGCAAAAGCGCTGGCAACGATTCAATAATGATAGCCCCGCGGGCAGATAGCGTTAAACCGCGAGCACGTACCAGCCAGTTTCTGTCGTAAGGGGATCAGTTGGCTCTATTCAGGGGCTGATAGGAAGCGGGCATGACTTCTCAAGCCCGCTTCCTAAGACGCTATTTAAAAAGCTTCTGAACAAATTCGCTGTAGGCTGGCCGCCAAACATCCATTTCGTGGCCGAGATTCGGATAATGGCGGTAGTCAAACCGGATATTTTTCTGCTCCAGTGCCGTTTTCAGACCCGCGATATCCTTACCCGTAATGTTGTCGGTCTCGCCAATCACCACTGTGAAATTCTTCAGTTGCTGATTAATCTGCTCCGGTCGCTCAAGCTGTGCAGCAACGGCCGCGTTTGGCACCGTTTCGGTGGTCACGCCGCTGAACGTCGCCAGCCAGCCGAAATGATCCAAGTGACTCATGCCGGATACCAATGCCTGATAGCCGCCCTGCGACAGCCCGGCCAGCGCCCTGCCGTTTGCATCCTGACGGACGTTAAAGCGTTTGCCGATCTCGGGGATGATGTCATGAATCAGTTCCCTGTCCGCCGCTAACGCATTGCGCGGATAGAACACCTTGCGGCGCTCCTGCGGCGGATAGTCTTCTGGGATGATGCTGGGAACGTCCGTTTCCGTATCAGGAATGACGACCAGCATCGGCTCAATCTTTTTCTCCGCCAGCAGGTTATCCATCATCTGCGGTATCCGTCCCTGCACCACGGCCGATGCGCCCGTATCGCCAAAGCCATGATAGAAGTACAGCACCGGCAGCGGTTTTGACGATTCGCTATAGCCCGGCGGCGTCCAGACATACACCTGACG
This sequence comes from Pectobacterium quasiaquaticum, assembly GCF_014946775.2. Taxonomy (NCBI): domain Bacteria; kingdom Pseudomonadati; phylum Pseudomonadota; class Gammaproteobacteria; order Enterobacterales; family Pectobacteriaceae; genus Pectobacterium; species Pectobacterium quasiaquaticum. The sequence continues at coordinate 2,599,857 of NZ_CP065177.1, forward strand.
CTCTGATTTCAAGGCGTTCGAATGATAGGTCAGCGTTCTTAGCTCACCGTGTTGCACCTTACGCACGTCCAGAATACTTCCCGGCACCAGAATCAGGCTGGTATTCACCTGACGCTGCGGTTTGGTAAACGCCGTGCCGGTATCAATGGTGCGAAAACCATCCACGCTGAAAAAATACTCATACAGGTTCGGTGCCAACGCTGGCGTTTTGAACGACCATACGCCAGATTCATCTTTTGTCATCGCATGGGATACAATGCTATCGGGCGTCGAACCAGTAAAAACACTGACCTGCTTCGCCGTTGGCGCAAACAGGCGGAAAGTGATACTGCTATCCGCATTAACCGCGGTGACATACTGGCTCACAGGGACGGTTGCCGCAGGCATAACTGGGAAATCGGCAGGGAGCGCGGCGATATTTGCTGATGAATACAGCGTCATACCTGCAATAAGACATGCCATATAGTTTATTTTCATCGTTATTCCTTTTTGTTGCGTTAAATTGTTATCAAAAATTAAAATATGAATTACCACCACACTTCGGCTTGAACACCGACCGTAAATTGGTCCTTTTTACTATCTGGGAAGGTAAATTTTGAAATTTCATTATCCAGAAGTTTTAAATACGTTCCATAGAACCGAATTTCTGGGCGAGAGTTAAACAAGCTAGTATCGACTTTTAACGCATGATAGAGCGTCGTCTTATAAGCCGACTCCTTATAACTTACACCACTTTGGTTTTTATTCTTTTGAGTAAACCATCCTAACTCAACACCCGTTTGGTTGTAGTTATCCCAAATATAGGCTGGCCTGACCACCGTACGGACACTTTCATAATCACTGTGCGCTCCCGTTTCGTAACTATAAATATCGTTACCTTTCGAGTATACCAAAGCATTACCAACGATAATGTGATCGCTCAAATACATTTCACCTTGTGAAATCACCCGTATCGCAGTGCCGTTGGTATGATCGCCGTAGTAATAACCGTTATATCCCATAAACGGACTCGCACCAGAATAACGGGAAAAGCTACTGGCGAACGAATTATTAGCGGCCTGCACGGTAAATTCATTAAATCCACCACGGTTTAGATTTTGACGCAAGATCGCAGCCGCCATCCATGCATCTTTTAGCTGGAAATAAGTGTTATTTTTTTCATTAATTTTTTGCGTGTCGGTCTTATTTGCCATGGCGTATTTCCCCATCACCGACAATGACCCACCATCCCACAGAGGAATTCCTTTATAGCGCAGATCGATAGAATTGGTATTCATCTGCGTTTTAGATAACAAGTCCCGCGAATACACATCAAGATCTTCTCGGGTCAGAGAGAGATCAATCTTCCCAATTCCAGCGTTCATATTTTCAATACCAATCCCCGAACCCGAATCGGTACGAATGCTTTTCCAATCAAGCATCTGGATTTCATACACGGGTAAAGCATGTTTTCCGACCCAGAAATCGGCTTCCGGCGCAAACGGTAGAAACCCTTTCGTCGTCAAGTAAATATCTGAATATTGAAGTTTATTCTCATTCGCACTATCGTCACCAAACCAACCAGCACTGTATGACTGTCCGACATTACCATCCAACTTAATAACAGCTTGGGCAGTTTTCCCGTCTTTGTTATAGACGCGCTGTTTGAGAAAAAGATCAAACCACCCAGTGTGCTCATTGCCAAAACGCCCCAGTGATCCAATTGCATAGGATTTTGGCGAACCATTTCCCCCTGTCGCCCAACCCGATCTTAAATATCCTGAATAGGTAAAACCGATATCATCCTTAACGTACTTGGATAGCTCATTCAAGGTAAGTTCTTGTCGCTGTGGCATAGTAACAGTATCGTCTCCCGATGCGGTTACCTGCCCGTTGGAAGACGTAGCCTTAGGCTGGGATGTTGTCATTACGGTAATACTTTCTTTGCCTGTCAGTGCCGTTGGGGTTTTTATTTCTGCTTTTTGGCGATTATCAATTATTGTTTTGTATTGCTTCAACTCTTTTTTCGTTGACTGCAATTCAGCTTTATTTTCCGCCAGTTCTTTCTCCAATAGTTCCAGTCTTTCTTCTACGGTCAATTTCGCAGCCATAGCATTATTAGACAAAAATACTGACGACATCAGTAATACCATTATCTTTACAGGGAATTTTTTACGCATGATTATTATCCGAGTAGGGTACATTTTAAATTGAAAACAGCGGTTTTAAGTTGAGAAAACCCTCTCGCGACGCTAGCCGCAAGTCCGCCTATTTATAAAATTTTTGCAAAATCCACATAACCGTTTATATAATTTAATGGCTAGTCCATTCCCTCCCATTTCATCTTATTTCCTCGCCATTTTTCCCATGGGTAGTAAAAAAATAGAATTCGCATTCATTCCAAAATTTTTTCTGAGAATGAATGCGTAAATAACGTAGCGATACGCTGATTTATTTTAACGTTTCGCCATTAGAGGAAATAACCTCTTTATACCAGTAGAAACTTTTTTTACGCCGACGTTCTAATGTGCCGTTCCCTTCATCATCACGATCGACATAAATGAAGCCGTAGCGTTTCGACATTTCGGCTTTTGATGCACTAACCAGATCGATAGGCCCCCAGCAGGTATAACCCATCACCTCAACGCCATCTTCCAGCGCTTCACCCACTTGATACAGGTGATCGTTCAGGTATTTGATTCGATAGTCATCGTTAATGCTGCCATCGCTTTCAAGTTTATCTTTGGCGCCCAAACCATTTTCCACAATGAACAGCGGTTTTTGGTAACGGTCATACAGATAGTTCAGGATATAGCGCAGACCTTCTGGGTCGATCTGCCAGCCCCACTCCGAGCTTTCCAGGTGCGGGTTCGGCACCATATTCAGAATATTGCCACGGGCTTTCTGGTTCACTTCTTCATCGGTGGTTACGCAGCCCGTCATGTAGTAGCTGAAAGAAATAAAATCGATGGTTTCCTTCAGCGACTGGCGATCGTCTTCCGTTACCGTCAGCGTAATATCGTGCTGTGCAAAGAAGCGCTTCATGTATGCTGGGTAGTATCCTCGGGCTTGGACATCACCGAAGAACAGCCAATCGCGGTTCTGCTGCATGGTTTCCATGACATCCGCAGGCTTGCAGGTTAATGGATAGAACATGGAACCCAGCATCATATTGCCGATTTTGGCATCAGGGATGATGTCATGACACGCCTTCACCGCTTTCGCACTCGCAACGAGCTGGTGATGAATCGCCTGATAAATATCCTGCTTACTACTCTCGGTAGGTAAGCCAATTCCGGTAAATGGTGCATGTAATGCGCAGTTGATTTCATTGAACGTCAGCCAATACTTCACTTTATCTTTATAGCGCAGGAATACCGTGCGAGCGTAACGTTCAAAGAAGGTGATCGTTTCACGGCTTCCCCAGCCGCCGTAATTCTTCACCAGACCGTACGGCATTTCATAGTGGGACAGCGTCACCAACGGCTGAATGCCGTACTTCGCCATTTCATCAAACAGGCGATCGTAAAATGCCAGCCCTGCCTCATTCGGCTGGGTTTCATCGCCCTGCGGGAAAATACGCGTCCAGGCAATCGAGGTTCTCAGGCACTTGAAGCCCATTTCAGCAAAGAGCGCGATATCTTCGGGATAGCGGTGATAAAAATCGATCGCGATATCTTTAATTCCGCTGTCGCCCGGCGTGCGCGTGACGATCTCGCCAAAAATACCCTGCGGCTGTAAATCGGACGTCGATAGCCCTTTGCCGTCCGTTAAATACGCGCCTTCAACCTGATTGGCTGCGATCGCGCCGCCCCACAAGAATTCTTTCGGAAACTGATGGCTCATCTTTTCTCCTCCCAATTGGGTCGTAAATTTCAATGTCAGCGAATTAACGTCAGCAACGCGCCCTGCTCTTGCACGGTGTCTCCGGCAGTAGGCAGAACATCAACGTAATCTTCGCTATTGGTGATAATGACGGGTGTTGTCGTGTCATAACCGGCTTTCTCAATCGCCTGATAATCAAACTCCACCAGAAGATCGCCCTGCTTCACGACATCGCCAGTCTTAATGTGTGCAGTGAAATACTGACCATCCAATTTCACCGTATCGATACCGACGTGAATGAGCACCTCGGCACCCTCTTCCGATTCGAGCCCAATGGCATGGTGGGTCTTAAACAGCGAAGCAACCTTACCGTTCACTGGGGAAACAACGCGCCCAGCCAGCGGTTTAATCGCAATCCCTTTACCCATCAAGCCACTGGCGAACGTTTCATCACCGACCTGCTCAAGTGGCAGCACCGTTCCCTCAATCGGGCTGTTTATCTCTTGCTTACGCGTTGCAGCGTTCTGGTTCTGCATAGCTTGCGGTGCCGTCGTAGGTGCGTTTGCTGCTGGCGCATTCTCTTGCGGTGGAATCCCAAATGCCCAGGTCACCACCGCCGCGAAGGTAAAGGCGATGACCGTACCAATAATGGCAGCCCAGACCGAGTTATCGACGCCTGTCGGTGGGATAACCTGCGTAAAGGTGAAGATGCTCGGGAAGCCGAAGGAATAAATGGTGGTATGGAAATAACCCAGAACACCGGCCCCAATTGCGCCACCTAAACAGCCAAAGATGAAAGGACGCTTCAGCGGGAGCGTGACGCCATACACCGCCGGTTCTGTAATGCCAAAGATGGCTGCCGAGAACGCCGAACCAGAAATCCCTTTCAGCTTCATATCACGAGTACGCAGCAACACACCCAGTACTGCCCCTGCCTGCCCTAACACCGCAGGCGTCAGCAGCGGCAGCAGTGTGTCGTGCCCTAACACACTAAGGTTGTTGATCATCAGCGGCGTTAAGCCCCAGTGCAGACCAAAAATCACGAACACCTGCCACAGCGCGCCCATCAGTGCGCCCGCAATCGTGGAGTTCAGCCCGTAGATCAGTTGGTAACCGCCAGCCAGCATATGCCCAAGCCAGGTTGCCGCAGGCCCAATTAGCAGGAACGTAACGGGGACCGTGATACAGAGGCATAGCAACGGCGTAAAGAAATTACGGATATTAATATGCAAAACGGCATTCAGCGGTTTTTCTAAGCGAGAAGAGAGCCAGGCAGAGAAAATGATCGGAATAACGGATGAAGCATAATTAATAAACGTGATCGGAATGCCCAGAAAATAAAGCGGCTGATAATTCTCATTCTGCATCGCACCAAATTCGGTGATCATGGAGGGATGCACTAGCGTCGCACCAATCACCATCGTAACAAATGGATTTCCACCAAACTTCTTCCCTGCGGTATAACCTAACACCACTGGGAAGAAAAAGAATAATGCGTCACTGGCTGCAAACAGAATTTTATAGGTTCCGCTGGTTTCAACCATCCACCCGCACACTAAACTCAGAGCTAAGAATCCCTTTAAAATACCAGAGGCAACCATGACGCCAATTAATGGCGTAAATATGCCAGATATAATATCAATGAAGCGAGAAAGAAGATTACCTTTTTTCTCATCGCCATCTTCATTATTTGATGAGTCTGCCTGATCGGTCAGTCCAGCAATATTCTGTAAACTGCGATAAACGTCACTGACATGATTGCCGACGACGACCTGAAATTGTCCGCCACTTTCAACCACCATGATCACGCCTGAATGATTTTTCAGCGCCACGGCATCCGCTTTTTTGTTGTCTTTTAATTTAAAACGCAATCGCGTTGCGCAATGTATTACGCTAATGATGTTGCCGCGTCCGCCGACACCATCGAGTATATCTGTTGCTAATGCTTTGTATTCCATTGTCTATCCTTAATACTAAACAGACCTAAATATCAATAAGTTAAGATTGCCGACTCTGTTTGAGGCAAAAAAAAAACCTAAATCGCTTTTCCCAATAAATATTGAGAAAACGATTTAGGTTTTGCCTGCCCGCCGAGACCAGCCTGACAGTAACAATCCTGCTTGTTTGTCAGCACGACTTACGCACTAACAATAAAAACGTACTTCATCTGATAATTTGCTTTCCACATACTTTATGCTTTCACTTTCACCGTATGCAAGAAAATTTATCTTGTCATACTGTTATTTTGTGACGAAAAGCAAATTAACACAACTTATTCTCCATCACCTGGTTCTATTTTATCCTGACCTTCTGTCCGTACGCGTTCAATATGAATCGTTAAGAACATTAATTCTTCTTTTGTTAACGTGTAATGGTATTTTTGAATAATGTGTGCCTGTATTTTTTCCGCACAGCGATATGACTGCTGATATCGATCTTTCACCACATCGTGCAATGATTCATCATCACTAAAGACCGTGCTTTTTCCTATTAACCTCTGCGCAAAAAATTTCAGATGCGTAACAAAACGATGATAGCTTAACGCTTGTTCGTTATAGTCCAAGCTTAACTGATATTTTACAATATTCAGTATTTCCTGCATGATTTTGGTAATCTGCAAGACTTCAGGCATTTCACTATCGAGCTGCGCGTTCACGAGATGCAGTGCAATAAACCCCGCCTCATCTTCCGGTAATCGAACCTCCAGACGCTGCTCAATAATATCCAGTGCTTCTAGGCCAACGGCGAACTCTTTTGGATAGAGGCGTTTTATTTCCCATAACAACACATTACGAATATCCACGCCTTGCTTGTGGCGCTCTATCGCAAAATGGCAGTGATCCGTTAAGGATATGTAGACGCTGTTTTGCAATTTCCCGGGCAAACGGTCTTTTGCCAGCAGGATGATCTTGTCCGCCGTCGTGATAACATCCATCGGAATCTCTGACAACAGTTCCTGCAGGCGCGATGTCAGCTCGCCAGATTTCATCACAAACACACGTTCAATCAGCGTTTCGTCAAGCCGATCGCCAGAATGCTTTTTGAAGCCCAGCCCGCGTCCCATGACAACCGACTCATTATTGTTTTCGTCGATTACGGTGACGACATTATTGTTGAGTATTTTGGCAATCTTCATTTTTAAAACCCTGGAAACAAAAAAACCAGACACCCGTAGCAAGAACGAGCATCTGGTTTTGCCTGCTTACGCAGTAACAATCCGCAATGGCAGGTAAACTACCATTTGCATTCATCTTCTCAAGGAGCATGACACAAAAACGTGATACGGATCGACAGAAAAACATGCTGCTTACACGTGTTTTCCTTATTTATTGTCGGCCATTACAAGAATCAACCACTTGCCGTCGCCCACCGTAATACCGGATTTATACCGTGGATTTCTTAGGCAGTTGCGCAACAAAGTTAGGTAAAAACACCAAATCGCCCAGTTTTTTGCGTAAACGCGACAAAATATTCAACTTCATCCCTTTTACCACCTTGTTTCTCGCCGCTTAATAACTATAATACGGAACGTCGTTTCAATTGAATGGTTTCAGCTAAACAACGTGCCACTATCAATAACATTATTATCAACGGCATCGCCAACGCGAACCCCGCTAATCCCATGCGGCGAGCGGCTACGCACCTCATCCCCCATTTGTTACGACCTTCTATATTTACCTCTTTTACACTGTTTCCTCATACATTCTTTCCAGCGGCTTGTCTCACACTGCCACTGGTTCACTCGTTTTTTTATCCATCACAACTTGTAGAAACTATCGTATGAAAAAGACAAAAATTGTTTGTACCATCGGGCCGAAAACAGAGTCAGAAGAAATGCTTGGCAACCTGCTGTCTGCCGGCATGAATGTTATGCGCCTGAACTTCTCTCACGGGGATTACGCAGAACACGGTCAACGCATCAAGAACCTGCGTGCCGTCATGGAAAAAACCGGTAAGCAAGCCGCTATCCTGCTTGACACCAAAGGCCCAGAAATTCGTACCATGAAGCTGGAAAACGGCGCTGACGTCACGCTGACCGCAGGTCAAACGTTCACGTTCACCACCGATCAAAGCATCGTGGGTAACAAAGATCGCGTCGCAGTAACCTACGCAGGATTCACTGAAGACCTCAGCGTCGGTAACACCGTTCTGGTTGATGACGGCTTGATTGGTATGCAGGTTACGGCAATCAACGGTAACGACGTCGTTTGTAAAGTGCTGAACAATGGCGATTTGGGCGAAAATAAAGGCGTTAACCTGCCAGGCGTTTCCATCCAGTTACCTGCTCTGGCCGAAAAAGACAAGCGTGACCTGATTTTCGGCTGTGAACAAGGCGTCGATTTCGTTGCGGCATCTTTTATTCGTAAACGTTCTGACGTTGAAGAAATCCGCGCTCACCTGAAAGCACACGGTGGCGAGCACATCCAGATCATCTCCAAAATCGAAAACCAGGAAGGTCTGAACAATTTCGACGAAATCCTGGAAGCGTCCGACGGCATCATGGTTGCTCGTGGCGACCTGGGCGTTGAAATCCCAGTTGAAGAAGTGATCTTCGCACAGAAAATGATGATCGAAAAATGTAATCTGGCACGCAAAGTGGTGATCACCGCGACGCAAATGCTGGATTCCATGATCAAAAACCCACGCCCTACCCGTGCTGAAGCTGGCGACGTGGCGAACGCCATCATCGACGGTACCGATGCCGTTATGCTGTCTGGCGAAAGTGCGAAAGGTAAATACCCGCTGGAATCCGTTACCATCATGGCGACGATCTGTCAGCGTACCGATTCCGTGATGAAAAGCCGTCTGGATACCATCAAGACTCCTCCGGTTCTGCGTATCACTGAAGCCGTCTGCCGTGGTGCGGTAGAAACGGCAGAGAAACTGGATGCGCCACTGATTGTGGTTGCGACCAGCGGCGGTAAGTCTGCCAAATCTATCCGTAAATACTTCCCGAATGCCCGCATTCTGGCGCTGACGACTAACGACGTCACTGCGCGTCAGCTCCTGCTGAGCAAAGGCATTGATACGCTGCTGGTGAAGGAAATTGCCTCTACTGATGATTTCTACCGCATCGGTAAAGAAGCCGCACTGAACGGCGGTCATGCGCAAGCTGGCGATGTGGTCGTTATGGTGTCTGGTGCACTGGTTTCCAGCGGCACAACCAACACCGCTTCTGTACACCGTCTCTGATCCCAACGGTCAGATCGGTAAAAAGCGCCTTAATGGCGCTTTTTTTATATTCTGAAACGACTTTCTACAGTCCGATAACCTAATTAATGCGTCTGTGTAACATGTCATTTAATAGCCTAAAACCCCAGAGTTATCCGATAAAAATAGCACTGTTTTCCTTACTTTTTTAATGAATAGGTAAAACTCGCTGTTTCTTTGAGCGAACGATCAAAATTAAGCATGTTCTCATCAAAAATTTATTCTCATTAGAAAAAAGTTTGTGTAATACTTGTAACGCTACATGGAGATTAACTCAATCTAGAGGGTATTAATAATGAATCGTACTAAACTGGTACTGGGCGCGGTAATCCTGGGTTCTACTCTGCTTGCTGGTTGTTCAAGCAATGCTAAAATTGATCAGCTGTCTTCTGACGTTCAGACTCTGAACGCTAAAGTTGACCAACTGAGCAACGACGTGAACGCAATCCGCTCTGACGTACAAGCTGCTAAAGATGACGCAGCTCGTGCTAACCAGCGTCTGGACAACCAAGTTCGTACTTACAAAAAGTAATCGAGCTGGTTAAGTAGTGAAAATGGCGCACATTGTGCGCCATTTTTTTTGCCTGCGTTTTCCCTTTCCAGCGCTCTCTTTCAATCCCTTTTTCGCTTTGTCAGGTATCTTCATCCTTCTGCCCTATCCCTGAGCCAGCACAGATGCGCCTAAACGCATCTGGCCGATTTATTTCAGTATTACCGAGTGGTGGTACTGATAGCCGTGATCGGCGCAACCTGATGCGTCTTAGGCGCTTCTGGAGCCGACTCTACCGGTGACTGGTAGGTATTGATGTCTTGCCCTACGCTCACCACGATTGGCATGCCTGAACGACGCACAATGGCATCAGCAACCGCTTTACTGTCCGTCTCCGCATCCTTAACAAACTTCTGCGTCTTCGCCGTCAGTGGAATCGGCATGGTTTGCGGATCGTCCTTATCAGTTTTCGACAGAGGCTGATGCACTTCAACGTAGCGTTTACCGTCGGGTTCAACGGAAGTTTTAATCGCATCGTTAACAATCTGCACTCGCGTACCGACTGGCACATTGTCGAATAACGCCTTGATGTCATCTGGGCGCAGGCGGATACAGCCGGAACTTACGCGCATACCGATGCCGAAGTCCGCGTTCGTACCGTGCAGCAGATAAACGCCGCCGTGTGCTGACAGACGCAGTGCGTGTAACCCCATCGGGTTATCTGGACCCGCCGGAACGACGGCGGGCAGTTTAATGCCCTGTTCTTCAAGATAATGCTTACGGATGTTCGCCGTTGGCGTCCAGGTCGGATTTTCACGCTTTTCCCTTACGCTGGTCGTCATCAGTGGCGTATTACGCCCCAGTTGACCGATGCCGATTGGGTAAACGATGACGGTATTCTTCCCTTTCGGGTAGTAATAAAGGCGCAGCTCCGCCAGATTGACCACAATACCTTCACGTGGGGTATCCGGCAGCAGCATTTGCGTTGGGATCGTGAGCGTGGAACCCGCTGTCGGCAGGTAAGGATCCACCTCTGGATTCGCTTCCATCATGCCCAACAGACCAATCTTGAAATCCGCAGCGATAGCCTCCAGCGGACGACCATCATTGGGGACTGTATAAGCGATGTTTTCGCCAATAAGTCGGCTATTGGGGGGCGGTAGCGGGTATTCCGTCGCTTTAGCGGCGGTGCTGGTCAGATATGCCGCGAAGGCCATACCAAGTAAAGTTAACGCGCGTTTCATATTAGGTTCCCTACATCACAACTAACATAAGTAATTTATCAACAACATCCGGTTCTGCATCCAGAATGCGGTATCTGGCTGGCTATACCCTGTTTACCCCGCCATACCAGTTGCCTGCGCATTCGCGTTTCTGCAGCCTGAATGGTTCGGGGATATTTGGTATCAATGCGGCTATTATTTCCCGTTTCTACCGAGCGTGGCTATATATTAGCATTGTTGTAACAAAAGAATATTTTATTTAAAAATCAAAGCATTGATATTCAATTCTTTACAAAACAGAGCCAGCATAAAATTTAATGGAAAATAAATATACGGGACGAATTCTGAAATATCAGCGAGTTAATAAATCAGCCAAAAAAACAATAGCGTGCCGTTGGTAAAAATCAGTAAATGAAAAAACAAAAAAGCGCTGAACGTTTTTTCCGTCACAGCGCTTTTTTATACTTCTGGAAAGCAGAAAACAGGGAAGAATATTAAAGCAATGCCGCAGCATGTGCACGAATCGCGCGCAGCATCGCCTCAAGCCCCTGAGAGCGGGATGGCGTCAGGTGTTGATTCAACGCCAGCGATTCAAAGAATGGCCGCACATCTAGCTCAACAATCTCCTGCGCTGTCAGCCCCTGATAGAGGCTGAACACCACCGCAATCAGCCCCTTCACAATCGCGGCATCGCTGTCGCCATGCAGGGTGAGCACGCCCTGTTCATCGGGCTGTGTCACAATCCAAACCTGACTTTGGCACCCTGAAATCAGGTTGTCTGGATTACGCCACTCGTCGGGCAGAGGGTCAAGACGTTCCCCTAACTCGATGACATAAAGATATTTTTCTTCCCAGTCATTACAGCGCACAAAGTTGCGCGCCAGTTTCTGCGGTTCTGGCAGACTCGCCATGTTTTTCTCCCCGAACAGATCCGCGCGTGGCGCTTAGCTGCCCAGCAATCGATGGATACGTTGCAATCCGGCAACCAGCCGGTCAATTTCTTCGCGTGTAGTATAAACGGCCAGCGAGGCGCGGCACATACTAGGAACACCGTAGTGTTCCATCAGCGGCATCGCGCAATGGTGGCCGGTGCGAATCGCAATACCGTACCGATCGAGGAAACTTCCAACGTCATAGGCGTGGTGCTGCCCAAGATTAAACGCGATAACGCCGTGGCGTTCAGCAGGCCCGTACAGTGTCAGATCGGGCACCTGCGTGAGCGCTTCCAGCGCATACTGCATCAGAGAAGATTCATAGCGTTGAATCGCTTCACGCCCCAGCGCCGTCACATAATCCAGTGCGGCGCCTAAGCCCATGATACCGCCCGTGTTGGGTGAGCCGGCTTCAAAGCGCCACGGCGAATCGGCATAGGTGGTGCCCGTACGCAGGCTAACCTGACGAATCATCGCCCCGCCGCCTTCCCACGGCGGCATGGCCTGAAGCAGGTCACGTTTGCCATACAGCACGCCAATACCCGAAGGGCCGTAGATCTTATGTCCTGAAAAGACAAAGAAGTCGCAGTCCAGATCCTGCACATCGACCGTCTGATGCATAATCGACTGCGCACCATCGACCAACGTAACCGCACCAGCCGCTTTTGCCTGTGCGATCATGGCCTTAACTGGGTTTAGGGCACCGAGTACGTTAGAGATTTGCGTTACTGCCAGCAGGCGAGTACGTTCGTCCAGCAAGCTGGGAAGCTGCGCAACATCCAGTGAACCATCTTCGGCCAGCGGCAATACGCGAACTTCAACGCCACGCGCTTCCGCCAGCATTTGCCAGGGAACGATATTCGCATGGTGTTCCATCTCGGTGATGATCAGGTTATCGCCCGGCTGGATAAAGGTGCGGCCATAGCTGTTAGCCACCAGATTGATGGCCTCCGTCGTCCCGCGAACAAAGACAATCTCTTCCACTGAGGCTGCATTGATAAAGGAGGCGACCTTCTCGCGCACGGCTTCCATCGCGCTGGTCGCCTGCGCGCTCAGCGTGTGAATGCCGCGATGCACAGCAGCATATTCATGGCGATAGAATTCGGCTTCGCGATCGATAACCGCGTGCGGTTTTTGCGCACTCGCGGCGCTATCAAGATAGGCTAACGGTTGACCGTTAACCTCACTTGCCAGCAGCGGGAAATCGGCACGAACCCGTTCAATAGGATAACTCATCATACCGCCTTGCCGGCATTCGCCAGCGCGTTGGGCAAACGCTGCGCGATACGTTCCAGAACCACATCTCGCAGAGACTCGTTTTCAATCGCTTCTGTGACTTCCGCCGCAAAGGCGAAGATGATCATCTGTTGCGCATCCTGCTGCGTAATACCACGAGAACGCAGATAAAACAGTTGCTCTTCGTCCATACGGCCAATAGTAGCACCGTGACTGCATTTCACGTCGTCTGCGTAGATTTCCAACTGCGGCTTGGTATCAACCTCAGCTAGTCGACCCAGCAGCAGGTTGTTGTTAGTCATCTGCCCGTCAGTTTTCAGCGCATGTGGCGCAACTTTGATCATGCCGTTAAACACCGCTCTGGCGCGATCGTTGACGATGACTTTATGCAACTGGCGGCTTTCGCCATAGCCCTGATTATGCTCCAGATACGTCCGCGTATCGCACACTTCGCTGCCAACTGGCAGGATCAGGCTGTTCATGGACAGATTGGTGCCTTCGCCATTCAACTGGGCGCTGGTGTTATGACGCGTCAAACCCGCACCCAGCAAGAAACTGTGGCTACGAACCCGAGCATCACGCGCCAGAACCAGATCGTTGTGGGCGAAGTGGTAGCCCGCCGCCGCTTCAAACGCCAGCTTATAATGGCTAACCTGGCTATTTTCTGCCGCATTCACCGTCAGGCGTGCGCCAGTAAAGTGCGCATGCTCATCCAGACTGACGTAGTGCTCGATAATTTCCGCACTCGCGCCACGCTCAACGTTCAGGTGATGGCGGTGGTGAACTGTGTTCAACGCGGCTTCCTGGCTGCTGCTAATGTGCAACAGGTAAAGCGGTTTTTCCGCCTGCTGTCCGGCAGCCAGACGAATCAGCGTACTGGTGCTAGCCAGACTTTCGGTCAGGTGTAGGAACACTTCGGACTGGATGGCTGCAGGCAACACGCCATGCGCACGCGTCGCCTGTACGTCAACCTGATAAGGGCCCCAGGCGCTGTCGCTGAGTTCTGCGTTGAATACGCCATCGACAAACACCAGACGCCAGCTATCTACCGCTAAAGCCAGGGTGTCTACCGCTGCACGATCGAGAGACGGTGCCTGTGGTGCAACAAATTCGTTGCTCAGCAAGCCATCCAGCGGCGTGTATTTCCAGTGCTCATGCTTACGATGCGGTAAGCCAAGGCGCACCACATCCTGCCAGTGCTGGTTCGCCCCTTCAGAACGGCGCGACGCATCGCGTTCAAACAGCCCCTGCCATTGTTGCAGCGCCTGCTCTTGTTTCTGTGCGATGCTGGTTTTACCCGTCGCGTTATCGCTCGTCACCTTATTGCTCGTCGGTAAGCCAGCCATAGCCTTGCTCCTCCAACTGTTTCACCAGCGAGAAATCACCGGATTTCACAATGCGCCCTTGATACAGAACGTGGACGTGATCCGGTTTGATGTAATCAAGAATACGCTGGTAGTGCGTGACGATGATGAACGAACGTTTGCCGTCACGCAGGGAGTTCACGCCGTTAGAGACGATTTTCAGTGCATCGATGTCCAAGCCGGAGTCGGTTTCATCGAGAATGCACAAATCCGGCTCCAGCGCCGCCATCTGCAGAATATCGTTACGCTTTTTCTCACCGCCAGAGAAGCCAACGTTGACCGAACGGGTCAGCAAATCTTCTGGCATATTTAACAGTTTGATTTTTTCTTCGATAAAGTCAGCGAAGTCAAAGCGGTCCAGCGGTTCCTGCTCGCGGTATTTACGCACCGCGTTAACGGAGGTTTGCAGGAAGAACTGGTTACTGACGCCGGGGATCTCGACAGGGTACTGAAACGCCATAAAGACGCCTTCGCCCGCACGATCTTCTGGAGACAACTCCAGCAGATCTTTCCCTTTGAAGTTCACCGAACCGTCGGTCACTTCATATTCTTCGCGTCCAGCCAGCGTCGCGGAGAGCGTACTTTTTCCTGAGCCATTCGGGCCCATAATGGCGTGAACTTCACCTGGCTTAATGGTGAGATTAAGCCCTTTGATGATCGCTTTACCTTCTACGCTGACGTTTAAATTTTCGATACTTAACATGCTTATTCCTTCCAACGCCCAATGTGGCGGGCGCTTAATGAATTCCGGGACCGATGATTCTCATTATTCTCTGTGAAAATCCCGGTAACCGCCGAATTAACCCACGCTGTGTTCCAGGCTAATCGCCAGTAACTTTTGTGCTTCTACCGCAAATTCCAACGGCAATTCAGAGAAGACGTCCTTACAGAATCCGTTCACGATCATCGAGATGGCGTCATCTTCGCTGATACCGCGTTGCAGACAGTAGAACAGTTGGTCTTCGCCAATTTTCGAGGTCGTCGCTTCGTGTTCCAGTTGCGCGGTATTGTTGCGCACTTCCACATACGGGAAGGTGTGCGCGCCGCACTCGCTGCCGATCAGCATGGAGTCACACTGGGTGAAGTTACGGGCGTTGGTCGCGCTCGGCATGATCTTCACCAGACCGCGGTAGGTGTTCTCGCTGCGTCCGGCGGAAATCCCTTTAGAGATAATGGTCGAACGGGTGTTTTTACCGATGTGAATCATCTTGGTGCCGGTATCGGCCTGCTGACGACCATTGGTCAACGCGACAGAGAAGAATTCACCGACGGAGTAGTCACCGCGCAGAATGACGCTCGGGTATTTCCAGGTGATCGCGGAGCCGGTTTCTGACTGCGTCCAGGACATTTTTGAATGCTCGCCTGCACACAGCGCGCGCTTGGTCACGAAGTTCAGAATCCCGCCTTCGGCGTCATCTTTACCGGAGAACCAGTTCTGCACCGTGGAGTATTTCACTTCGGCATTCTTGTTGATGATGACTTCCACCACCGCAGCGTGCAACTGGTAGGTGTCACGAACAGGCGCGGAGCAGCCTTCGATGTAACTGACGTAGCTGTCATCATCGGCGATCAGGATCGTACGTTCGAACTGACCGGTTTTCGCCGCGTTGATGCGGAAATACGTCGACAGTTCCATCGGGCAGCGCACGCCTTTCGGGATGTACACAAATGTGCCGTCGGAGGCGACCGCCGAGTTCAGCGCCGCAAAGAAGTTGTCGTTCGCTGGGACGACCGTACCGAGATACTGGCGCACCAGATCGGGATGCTCCTGAATCGCCTCGCTGAATGAGCAGAAGATAATGCCTTTTTCAGCCAGCTCATGCCGATACGTGGTCGCAACAGATACCGAGTCGAAAATCGCATCGACCGCCACTTTCTTGCCTTCACGGACAGGAACGCCAAGCTGATTAAACGCATTCTCTACTTCGCTGGTCAGGTAATTATTCACGTCCGTAATCCCGGATTGCTGCTTGGCGCCCGGCTCAGAGCCGCAGCTGTCGTCGCAGTTACCGCAGGAAGGCGCGGAATAATAGCTATAGTCCTGATAGTCCAGTTTCTCGTAATGGGCTTTCAGCCAATGCGGTTCTTCCATCTCCAGCCACGCTTTGTAGGCGTTGAGACGGAATTCCAGCATCCACTCAGGTTCATTACGCTTCGCCGAGATCGCCCGTACGACATCTTCGTTGATGCCGTGCGCCAGCTCATCGGTTTCCAACTGCGTGAAGAAACCTTCTTTATAGCGTCCATCACCCATCCAGATCTGGACATCATCAGGTACATCTACCGTGCTACGTGCCATAATTTTTCATCACTTAAATGCCAAAGCTTTCGCCACATCCACAAGCATGCTGCGCTCTGGGATTATTAAACTTGAATATCTGATTCAGCCCTTCACGGACGAAATCAAGTTCTGTGCCATCAATGAAAGGCATCGCTTTCAGTGGGACATACAGTTTTGCACCGTCACGTTCGAACACCAGATCGTCGGTCTCGAACGCCTTTACCAGATCCAGCACATAGCCAAACCCTGCACACCCTGATTGTTTAACGCTGAGCCGCAGTCCTTGCACAGCTTCATCCTGCGTCATCAGATTCTTAATCTGCTTCACGGCGCTGTCGGTCAGCGTCAGTCCTTGCCAGACATTTTCATCCAGTGAAAACGTCCCTACATTTTCCGCTTGCATATGGAATACCTCATTGCGTGTGGTACCAGTTTTAGGCTGGTTTCCCCTAATGTTAGTGATAATGAAACTAGCTTCAACCTCTTGTTTCGCAGGGCTATTCGTAACATTTCGGTTTTTAGCGAGCCAATAGCGCTATTTTACACGTCTCTGGTGCACCAAACAACGCGGCAAAAATTCAACTAAGCAATTGATAAAAAAAGAATTACCGTCACCACTCACGCCCCATATGGTCAAATAAAAATTATCATCTTGTTATCATTATTATAACATTTATCGGTGATACCTATTTGTAAAAGAGGGAAGGTATATGAAGATTTATGTGATTTCCGATCGGACTTTTGACGTTAAAGCACATTTTGCCCATTGATCACGGCCTTTTTTATCAATATGATAATGATTATCATTTCATATTCAGGATCGATAACCATGCTTTCCATGAATGCCTGGCTGCACCACCAAATTGACGAATATAAATTTCAGATTCGCGATGCCACCGTTGATTTCTATATGGCGGAAGCTCGCCTTAACCGTCCAGGAAGCAATATTGACCATTTACGTCGCTATCATAACGCCTGCATGGACATGGTTGAACTCTGTCTGAGAAATGGCGATGACGACAGCTATCTGCATGCGCTGGTCAAACTGCACAATCGGTTGATTAAAGAGATTAATAATGAAGGGCGTTGCCACCTCTTTCGAGTGCAAAGCTACTACTTTGCCCGTAACACGCTGAAGTCGATTTGCCATCAGTTAAGCATGCAAGGCTCATGGGATAAAGCCACTGAATTTCAGACAGACTTCGTTAAGCGCGTGCCGTTTCTCCCCTGAAGATCCATATTTTCTTAAGAGCAATGTTTTCCCAGAACAACGAAACCAGACCGACCAGCAGTCTGGTTCCGTGCTTGATGTTTACGGCGTAATTGATGTTTACGGCGTAATGACCGACGTCGTCAGACGTGAAATGCAGCACAGGCGATTTTGATTATCAAAAATCTCAATCTGCCATACCTGGCTACGGCGGCCAACGTGAAGCGCCCGGCATACGCCCCGCACGTCCCCTTCACGCACGGCTCGCAGATGGTTGGCATTGATTTCAAGCCCCACCACCTGCTGATCGCCTTCAGAACACAAGTAGCCCGCGACGGAACCCAGCGATTCCGCCAGTACAACGGAGGCACCACCGTGCAATAAGCCAAACGGCTGACGCGTGCGAGAATCCACTGGCATCACCGCTTCCAGATAATCCTCCGCGATATGGGTATAGCGGATACCGACATGACCCACCATACACGTTTGGCTCGGTTCGTTAAGCTGCTCAAGCGTAACCTGTCGTTTCCATAGCATCAGATAATCTCCAGCAAGGCCTGTAGCGGATGGCGCAATGCGCTGCCTTCCATGCGTTTTACCTGACTGCGACACGAATAGCCGGTAGTCAGGCAGCGTTTCTGCGGTAACTTCTGCAACACCTGCTGCCAGGACAGCGCATAGATGCCCTGCGAGTTGGCGAGGTTCTTGGTTTCATGCCCGTAGGTTCCCGCCATACCACAGCAGCCAACGCTGACATTCTCCAGCTTGGCACCAAAGCGCGAGAAAATGTCGGACCACTGTTTCGTGCTGATCGGCAGCGCCGTGGTTTCCGTACAGTGCCCCAGCAGATACCAGGATTCGCCAGTGGCAGGCTGCGGCGTGCTGTCTGCCAATGCCGTCACCAGCCATTCATGCACCAGTTGCACCTGGAAATCGCCGCGCTTCTCACCCAAAATCTCACGGTATTCGTCGCGATAGCACAGCACCAGCGCCGGATCGACGCCTACCATCGGCATCCCTAATTTAGCGACGCGGTTCAGGAAATCTGCCGTCTTCGAGGCCGTTTTAGCAAAGCGTTGCAGGAAGCCTTTAATGTGCTGCGCCTTCCCGTTCGGCGAGAACGGCAACAGAACTGGCTTCAGCTTCAGTTTTTCGATCAGATGGACGAAATCTGCCACCACTTGCGCATCGTAATAGCTGGTAAACGGATCCTGCACGATGAGCACGTACTGCTGGCGCGCCGCTTCCGGCAACTGTTCCAGCTGTTCAAGCGTGGTGTTGACGCCGCTATGTCCGGCAAACTGCTGGCGCAGTGACGGCGATGACAGCAGCGGCAAATCGACCATACCAATCTGGCTGCGGCTCAGGTTATTCAGCAGCGGCATTTTCAGGAAGAAGTTAAACGTCTTCGGGCTGCGCGCCATCAGCGGCGCATAGCTTTCGACACCAGCGACCAGATAGTCACGCACCGGACGCAGGTAGCGCGTGTGATAAAGTTGCAGGAAGCGAGAGCGGAAACCGGGCACGTCAATCTTGATAGGACATTGCGTTGAGCAGGCTTTACACGCCAGACAGCCCGACATCGCGTCTTTAACTTCGTGCGAGAAATCGTAATCGCCTTGCTTCGCCTGCCAGGTATTGCGGGTCTTCTGGATAAAGGCGCGCAGGCTCAGCTTCTGCTGCGGCAACGCGTTCTCCAGCGCGACGGGATCGACGCCCTGCTCCGCCAGCAGGCGTAACCATTCACGCACCAGCGTCGCACGGCCTTTCGGGGAATGAATACGGTTGCCGCTGATTTTCATCGACGGGCACATTGGGCTACGGGCATCAAAGTTAAAGCACAGACCATTGCCGTTACATTCCATCGCGCCACGGAACGCCGTGCGCACCGTCAGCGGGATCGTGCGATCGAACGTGCCGCGCTTGACCGCATCGACTTTCATCATTGGTGCATCCACGTCCAGCGGCGCACAAATCTTCCCAGGATTAAGTCGGTTATCAGGGTCGAACGCGGCCTTAATGCGGCGCAGCTCGGCATACAGTTCCGGCCCAAAGAATTCGGGGCTGTACTCAGCACGGAAGCCTTTCCCGTGCTCTCCCCACAGCAGGCCGCCATATTTGGCGGTCAGCGCAACAATCTGGTCGGAAAGCTGTTTCATCAGCATTTCCTGTTGCGGGTCGCACATATCCAGCGCCGGACGAACGTGCAGCACCCCAGCGTCGACGTGGCCGAACATGCCATACGTCAGATTATGGCTGTCTAACAGCGCACGGAATTCTTCGATGTAATCGGCCAGATGCTGTGGTGGCACGCAGGTATCTTCCGCAAACGGAATGGGCTTCGCCTGCCCTTTGCTGTTGCCCAGCAGCCCGACGGCTTTTTTCCGCATGGCATAAATACGCTCGATGCCGGACAGGTCGTTACAGGTTTGGTAACCAATTACTCCGCCTTCTCCGTTTGCCAGCAGCGTATCCAGCCGCTGACAGAGCGCGTCGACCTGCCCGTTAATCAGTGCTTCATCATCCCCCGCGAATTCAACAATATTCAGACCAAGCATTTCCTGATTAGGCACATCGGTAATCAGTTCGCTAACGGAATGCCAGACGATGTCTTCGCGGGCCAGGTTTAAGACTTTGGAATCCACGGTTTCAACGGATAACGCCTTCGCTTCCACCATGAACGGCGCATTGCGCAACGCAGAGTTGAAGGAGTCGTATTTGATATTGACCAGACGGCGGCTCTTCGGCAGCGGCGTGATATCGAGCTTCGCTTCGGTGATAAACGCCAGCGTGCCTTCCGCCCCGGTCAGAATACGCGTTAGATCAAAGGTACGGAGATCGTCGCTGAATACATGACGCAGGTCATAACCCGTCAGAAAACGATTCAGCTTAGGGAACTTATCGATAATCAACGCGCGCTGTTCGCGACAGCGGTGCAGCACCGTGTGATAAATGCGGCCGATGGCGGAATCTTCTAACGCCAGTTTCTCTGCCAGCTCTACCGGCATCGCCTGCGTATCCAGCATTTCGCCGCCCAGCAGGACAGCACGTAGCCCCAGCACATGGTCTGAGGTTTTGCCGTACACCAGCGAACCTTGCCCTGAGGCATCGGTATTGATCATGCCGCCCAGCGTCGCCCGGTTGCTGGTCGACAGCTCGGGTGCGAAGAAGTAACCATAAGGCTTGAGATACTGGTTAAGCTGATCTTTAATGACGCCAGCTTCGACGCGCACCCAGCCTTTCTCAGGGTTGATCTCCAGAATACGGTTCATATAACGCGACATATCGACCACGATGCCGCGATTCAGCGCCTGCCCGTTCGTTCCTGTCCCGCCACCGCGTGGCGTAAAGGTCAGCCCTGAAAAACGCTCCTCGCCCGCCAGCCGCGAGAGGATCGCCACATCGGCGGTTGAGCGGGGGAAAACCACCGCATCCGGCAAAAGTTGGTAGATACTGTTATCCGTTGCCATCGTCAGACGATCGGCATAATTAGTCGCCGTATCGCCTGTGAATCCATTTTTCTTCAATGCTTCCAGAAAATTAAGCACCGGCTGGACCAGCCCGGGGGATTGCGTGATCTGTGGGATCATTATTTTTTGACCCTGTCCGTACATGATGAGTTTGCCAATATGTCGTGATATGCCTGTGAAGAGCCCGATATAGCCGCGCTGTCACTGGGAACATCACGTTTTATCACATTTCGCAATCGTGTGCGCTCTCGGATCGGCAAAAACATACAGCGTGTTGGCTAATGGCCGTTTGACCAACAAAATGTTCAACACGCTGTCAAAACACCCAGAAATATCTCATGATGATTCGTGATTAACCAAAGCGACCTCGCCTAAGCCCTTTCTTTGCTATTGAGGAACGATTCATTGAGCAAATATTCCCAGCCACCACGACTTGATCTGGCCAGAATCCTGTTCAGTCTGGTGTTTATTACCATCATGATTATTGCCTGTTTTTGGGTGGTACAGCCTTTTATCCTAGGATTCGCCTGGGCATGTATGGTGGTCATTGCCACCTGGCCGATGCTGATTAGATTTCAGGCGCTATTATGGGGGAGACGTTCTCTCGCCGTGCTCGTGATGACGCTGCTACTTATCCTGCTATTTATTGTCCCGATTGCCGTTCTTGTCAGTAGCGTGGTGGATAACAGCTCGGTGCTAATGAGTTGGGGAGCCAGGCAGGAAAACTTTTCGCCGCCGACACTGGAGTGGTTGACATCCATTCCTTTAGTGGGAGAGAAATTATTCAACAGTTGGCAGGCGCTGTTGCAAAGCGGCGGCAGCGGTCTATTCGCCAAGGTGCAACCCTATTTTGGTAAAACCGCGACATGGCTGGTGGAACAGGCGGCGCATGTCGGGCGCTTTCTGATGCACTGCTCCCTGATGCTGATCTTCAGCGCCCTGCTCTATTACAAGGGGGAAGCCGTTGCGAAGGCTGTGCGACACTTCGCCATTCGGCTGGGGCAAGAGCGCGGCGATGCCGCCGTGATTCTGGCAGCACAGTCAATTCGCGCCGTCGCCCTGGGCGTGGTGGTAACAGCCATCGTGCAATCAGTGTTAGGCGGAATCGGTCTGGGGCTGTCTGGGATTCCTTACACTACGCTATTAACCGTGCTGATGTTTCTGTGTTGCCTGGCGCAATTAGGGCCGCTTCCAGTATTGATTCCTGCGATTATCTGGCTGTATTGGACGGGCGATACCACCTGGGGCACTATCCTGCTGGTCTGGAGCTGCGTCGTTGGCACCATCGATAACGTTATCCGCCCAGTATTAATCAGAATGGGTGCCGATCTTCCTATGTTGCTGATTCTTTCCGGCGTGATTGGCGGCTTACTGGCGTTTGGCATGATAGGGATATTTATTGGCCCGGTCGTCCTCGCCGTTTCCTATCGTCTGCTGTTTGCCTGGATGCGTGAAATCCCCGAACCGCAAAACATCCTTTCCGTTAATACGTCTAACACGCCAGATAAAGAGTAAGACCGACAGTCACCGGTTTCGCTTCCCGTGGGCGGTACGCCGTCCACGCATTCCCTCTCTCTGCATCGCTTCTTCAGTACTATTTTTTTCGTGCACGGTTTTGACACTATTTTTCGGCGCTATCATCCCCTTTTTTCAATAAGTAAAAATAGCTAATGATTAACCCTTTATTCCTAGGGATTAGTCCTAAAAATTTTGATATCATTTCTCCAATGCATCAATATTATTGACAGTACAAAAACACCCAGAGGCTAATTCTTAAAAAATAATTAACCATTAGGATGATTCTTAATGACTGAGTAGGGCATAATCCATAGGATAAATACCGGAGCTAGTATTAACCTACTGTTTGTCAATGAGGTTTCCTCCTTGTCAGAGTGAGTAACGAATTGCTGTGTGTAGTCTTTGCCCATCCCCTGAGATGGGCCTTTTTTTTCCTTTCATTTGCCTTCCATTCAATTACGCTTCATCCCTTTTTTGTTATTCTCCTGTTTGCCTACCCTCAGTTCAGTTTTTCAGGAGTTTTTCATGATGCCTCTTGCCGCGAAGAGATTACTACTCTGTGGCTTATTCAGCCTTCTGACAGCCTGCGATAATCCAACGCCGACGACACAGCGCCCTTTGTTGACCATTGAAGGCAAAACCATGGGGACGTTTTACAGCGTAAAAATTAGCGGCAACATCACCGAGGACAAACAGCAGTTGCAACGAGAAATCGATGTTCTGCTGGAGCGGGCCAATGACGAGATTTCCACCTACCGTGACGATTCAGTCCTGTCGCGTTTTAATCAGTACCGAGGAACGGATCCCCAGCCCATCAGCAATGGCATGGCGGATATTATTCTGGCTGCGCTGCGTATCGGTAAAGCCACGCACGGTGCGATGGATATCACCGTCGGCCCGTTGGTTAATCTCTGGGGGTTCGGCCCGCAGAAGCAGCCTACGCGGGTTCCCAGCCAGCAGCAGATCGATGCAGCGCGACAACATGTCGGGCTGCGTCACCTGAAGCTGATCGGTGACGAAAAAGGAGAATGGATTCAGAAAGATCTGCCGGATTTGTATGTCGATCTCTCCACGCTGGGCGAAGGGTACGGCGCAGACGTTCTCGCGCAATTAATGACGCGTAAAGGGATCACCAACTATCTGGTTTCCGTCGGTGGAGCGGTTTCCAGTCGTGGGGTGAACGCTGAGGGAACGCCGTGGCGTGTGGCGATACAGAAACCCACCGATCAGGAAAATGCAGCACAGGCGGCGGTGAATTTGCAGGGGTATGCGATCAGTACTTCCGGCAGCTATCGGAATTATTTTGAAGAGGACAGCAAGCGCTATTCTCACGTTATCGATCCCGAGACGAGCAGACCCATTACTCATCAGCTAGTTTCTGCGACCGTGATTGCACCGACAGCGCTGGAAGCGGATGGCTGGGATACCGGTTTGATGGTGTTGGGAACAGAGAAGGCGTTAAAACTGGCAGAACAGCAGGGGCTAGCGGTTTATCTGATTACCAAAACGGATAAGGGCTTTAGCGCGGTAATGACGCCACAGTTTAAATCCTTCCTGATTGCGGCACCGTAATATGAAAAATATGTTTTAGTACCGATTGCGATCAGCTGCTGCTGAGCGGTGGTAATGGAATAGAAGAGTAAAGCGTTTGCGCCAAGGACAAAAACGTCAGGAACGTTTTTGAACGTCGCTTGCGACGGCCCTGCAAGGGTGAATCTCAGGGATGAGATTCATATCTGCGCAATCCGAGCGTACAGGGATGTATTCACAGCGTCTTTACGATCTATCCATTACCACCGTTCTCATTTCGTAAATACGGTTTTAACAGTCTAAATGCCTGATGACTACACATCAGGCATTCACCGTACTAATTACTTGTGCTCAGCCAGATTCATCCAGGTTTGCACCACGGTGTCTGGGTTAAGCGACAGGCTATCGATGCCCTGCTCCATCAGCCAGAGCGCGAAATCTTCGTGATCTGACGGGCCCTGACCGCAAATACCGACGTATTTACCCTGTTTCTTGGCGGCCTTAATCGCCATCGACAGCAGCGCCTTCACCGCATCGTTACGTTCATCGAACAGCGACGATACCACGCCGGAGTCGCGATCCAAGCCTAGCGCCAACTGCGTCATGTCGTTTGAGCCGATAGAGAAGCCATCAAAGTGTTGCAGGAATTCATCGGCCAACAGCGCGTTGGACGGAATTTCGCACATCATGATGATTTTCAGGCCGTCTTCGCCACGGCGCAGACCTTGATTCGCCAGTTCAGCCACCACCGCTTCCGCTTGTGCCACGGTACGAACGAACGGGATCATGATCTCGACGTTCTTCAGCCCCATCACGTTACGCACGCGTTTGACTGCTTCACATTCCAGCGCAAAACAGGCTTTGAAGTCCGGCGACACGTAACGACCCGCACCGCGGAAGCCCAGCATCGGGTTCTCTTCTTCCGGCTCATAACGCTCACCGCCGACCAGATTGGCGTACTCGTTGGATTTAAAATCAGACAGGCGGACGATCACGCGCTTCGGCGAGAATGCGGCTGCCAGCGTCGCGATCCCTTCCGTCAGACGACCGACGTAGAACTCCACCGGATCGTCGAAGCCCTGCATCAGCGTCTTGATCTCACGTTGCACCTCAGGGGTTTGCTGGTCGAATTCCAGCAGCGCACGCGGGTGCACGCCAATCATGCGGTTGATGATGAATTCCAGACGCGCCAGGCCGACGCCATCGTTTGGCAGGCAGGCAAAATCAAACGCGCGATCAGGGTTGCCCACGTTCATCATGATTTTCAGCGGCAGTGCAGGCATTTCATCAATCTGTGAACTCTTCACGGAGAAGTCCAGCAGATCCTGATACACGTAGCCCGTGTCGCCTTCCGCACAGGAAACAGTCACTTTCTGCCCCTTGCGTAAACGCTCGGTTGCATCGCCGCAGCCTACGACGGCCGGAATGCCCAGTTCGCGGGCGATAATCGCCGCGTGACAGGTACGTCCGCCGCGATTGGTGACAATCGCCGCCGCTTTCTTCATGATCGGTTCCCAGTCTGGGTCGGTCATGTCGGTCACCAGCACATCGCCTGCGTTGATCAGGTGCATCTCGCTGATGTCCTGAATCACTTTCACTTCACCCGCGCCAATGCGGTGACCGATCGCACGGCCTTCCACCAGCACCGTACCGCTGGCCGGCAGATGGTAGCGCTCCATCACCTGACCGTTAGAGCGAACCGTTTCCGGACGCGCCTGCACAATATAGAGCTTGCCGGTGTGGCCATCTTTCGCCCACTCGATGTCCATCGGACGACCGTAGTGTTTCTCAATCAGCAGCGCCTGACGCGCCAGTGCCTGCACTTCATCATCCGTCAGACTGAAACGCGTCGTTTGTTCTGCTGGCACATCTTCAATCCGCACCTGCTTGCCATGTTCCTGGCTCGCGGCATACACCATACGGATTTTTTTCGATCCCATATTACGGCGCACAATCGCAGGTTTGTTGTTCTGCAACGTTGGCTTGTGAACATAGAACTCGTCCGGGTTCACCGCCCCCTGCACCACCATTTCACCCAAACCGTAAGCCGACGTAATGAACACCACCTGATCAAAACCGGATTCGGTATCAATGGTAAACATCACGCCCGCAGAGGCCAGATCGGACCGCACCATGCGCTGCACGCCCGCCGACAGCGCCACGCCACGGTGGTCATACCCCTGATGTACGCGATAGGAGATCGCACGATCGTTAAACAGCGATGCAAATACGTGCTTCACAGCCACCATCACGGCATCAATGCCCTGCACGTTCAGGAAGGTTTCCTGCTGACCGGCAAAGGACGCATCCGGCATATCTTCTGCCGTAGCGGAAGAACGCACGGCAAACGAGGCGTCTTTCTCACCGTCGGCCAGTTGCTGGTAGGCGTCACTGATTGCCTTCTCCAGCTCCGGCTGGAATGGCGTATCAATAATCCACTGGCGGATCTGCGTACCGGCGCTCGCCAGTTGACTCAGATCGTCAATGTCGGTGCGATCGAGCAGCTCATAAATGCGCTGGTTAATCCCGCTTTGATTAAGAAAATCATTAAACGCCTGCGCCGTTGTCGCAAAGCCGTTGGGAACGGCTACGCCCAATTCTGAAAGGTTGGTGATCATTTCACCCAGAGAGGCATTCTTGCCTCCCACCCTTTCAACATCGTGCATACCGAGCTGGTTATACCAAAGGACATTACGCAAATCAGGGCCGTTATTGGACATCGAAAATAATCCTTTCTGCATACAATTAGGGTATGGAAGAGTTCGGTTGAGAATCGCCTCAACGCAATCAGGTTAGCATAGCGTTTTGATGAACATGGACAGGTGAATCGATCAACCTATGAAAAAAAACTGATTTCACGGTGAATGATTGCTTAACGCGGTAAAAATCCAATATCGTAGAAGATTAGTATTCTTTATCATGAAGATAATGAAATAGCGTTTTAATAAAAGTATTCTTGAAACGCAATTTTTGACGAGGTTAACGTGTTCGAGTTGTCGGAAATATCAACAGGGGGTTATGTGGAAAGAAGCGTATTTTATGTCTCGGACGGTACGGCCATTACGGCAGAAGTGCTGGGCCATGCGGTGCTGTCCCAGTTCCCCGTGAACACGGTTAGCTATACCTTACCCTTCGTGGAAAGTGAAGCACGCGCCAAAGCCGTGTGCGAGCAAATCAATACGTTGTATCAGCAAACCGGTCTGCGTCCGCTGGTATTTTACTCCATCGTCACACCGACCGTACGTAACATTATTACCAGCAGCGAAGGGTTTTGCCAGGATATCGTACAGGCGCTGGTTGCTCCCTTGCAGGAAGAATTGAACACGCCGCCGACACCGATTGCCAACCGCACTCACGGGTTGACGGCCAATAACCTGAGCAAATACGACGCCCGTATCGCCGCCATCGACTATACGCTGGCGCACGATGACGGTATCTCGCTGCGCAATCTCGATCAGGCGCAGGTTATTTTGCTGGGCGTGTCACGCTGCGGTAAAACGCCGACCAGCCTGTATCTGGCGATGCAATTCGGCATTCGCGCCGCCAACTATCCTTTTATTGCCGATGATATGGATAACCTGCGCCTGCCCGACGCGTTGAAACCTTTCCAGCACAAGCTATTCGGGCTCACCATTGATGCCGAACGGCTGGCGGCCATTCGGGAAGAGCGCCGGGGCAACAGTCGCTATGCGTCGTTGCGCCAGTGCCGTATGGAACTCAGTGAAGTGGAAGCGCTATTTCGCAAACACCAGATTAAGTATCTCAATACCACCAATTATTCCGTTGAGGAAATTTCCGCCAAAATTATCGACATTCTCGGCATGAGTCGAAGAATGTACTAGTACATGATAGGTTTTTTATCCTGATGCGGTTGTAATGTGCGCCAGTTCGTTTATTGTGTGCTCCATCACTTCCCGGCATTTCGCCGCTGCGAAGCAACCTTTTAGTCGGAAACATAGCCTGAAAACGCTGCCTGAACACACTGTTATGTCCATACATTTCAGTGACGGCACGTTTTCGGCTTGACCGTATTCAGAGATAAAACATGCTGCAAACAGATGAACTGCGGAGCGCACGCATCGAGAGTCTGGTTACGCCTCAAACGTTACTCGCCAGACTCCCAATTACCCCTGCCGTTGCCGAAAATGTCACCTCGTCACGTAAGAAAATTGAAGCCATTCTAACCGGTCAAGATCTCCGCCTGCTCGTCGTGGTTGGCCCTTGTTCGATCCATGACACAGACAGCGCGTTAGAGTATGCACGCCGTCTGGCTGCGCTACGCACGCAGTATCAGGATCGACTGGAAATCGTCATGCGCACCTATTTTGAAAAACCGCGCACAGTGGTGGGTTGGAAGGGACTCATTTCCGACCCCGCGCTCAATGGAACGTTTCAGGTGAATGAAGGGCTGGAAATTGCGCGCCGCTTGCTGCTGGACGTCAATCAGCTTGGCTTGCCGACCGCGACAGAATTCCTCGATATGGTCACCGGCCAGTATATCGCCGACTTGATTAGCTGGGGGGCGATTGGCGCGAGAACCACCGAAAGCCAGATCCACCGGGAAATGGCTTCTGCGCTGTCCTGCCCTGTCGGCTTCAAGAACGGGACGGACGGTAATACACGCATCGCCGTCGATGCCATTCGTGCCGCTCGTGCCCAGCACATGTTTCTCTCGCCGGATAAGCAGGGCTTCATGTCGGTCTACAAAACGCAGGGCAACCCGTTCGGCCACATTATTATGCGTGGCGGGAAAAAACCGAACTACCACGCGGAAGATATCGCTGCGGCCTGCGCTCACCTGCGTGAATTCTCGCTGCCCGAACATCTGGTGATCGATTTCAGTCATGCCAACTGTCAGAAACAACATCGTCGCCAACTCGACGTAGCCGATGATATCTGCCAGCAAATTCGCACCGGTTCACGCGCTATCGCGGGCATCATGGCGGAAAGTTTCTTAATCGAAGGCAACCAGCCGGCGATCAACCCTCTGGCATTGGCGTATGGGCAATCCATTACCGATCCTTGCCTGAGCTGGCAGGACACCGAAACGCTGCTGTCTCGCCTGGCAGACGCCGTCGACAGTCGTTTTTAATTCGATATACGCTGGCACACTCACCTTCTCCGGTCGTGTGCCAGCTGTTTTCCCGCCGCTTATCCCACACTCTCGCAGCACGTAACTACCTCTTACGCTTCCTCTTATTCCACTTATTAAGAAAACTTCACTTGAGGTTGCGTTTTTGTTACATGAAAATGATTCTCATTCATTGCTATGATTAATACGACAACGATTAAGGGAACGAACGAGATGCAGACGTCCATTTACCAACAATACCTCCAGGCGAAAGTTGAACATCCGCGTAAATACGCTCGCGATTTGGCTGCGCAACTCGGCATCAGCGAAGCGGAACTGACCCACGCCCGTGTCGGACACGATGCGAAGCGCCTGCAGGGTGACGCCAAAGTTTGGTTAAGCGCACTGGAGCAGGTTGGTAATACCAAGTCGATCACACGTAACGAATACGCCGTGCATGAGCATACCGGTTACTATCAGAACCAGACGCTGGATGGGCATGCCGGTCTTATCCTCAACCCGCGCGAGCTGGATCTGCGTTTGTTCCTTTCTCAGTGGGCTTCCGCCTTTGCGCTGCGTGAAAATACCGCACGCGGTGAGCGTCAGAGCATTCAATTTTTCGATCATCAGGGTGATGCCATTCTGAAGGTCTACACGACCGACACCACGGACATGGCCGCCTGGCAGCTATTTGTTGAGAAATTTACCAGCAGCGAAAATCCAGCCTTGGCACTTCGTCCAGCAAACAGCACGGCAGTTGAGCAGGTCGTTGCCCATAATCCTCAGCTTGAAGCAGAATGGCGTGCGATGACGGACGTGCATGATTTCTTCATTCTGCTCAAGCGCCATAACCTGACGCGCCAGCAGGCGTTTAACTCGGTCGCTGACGATTTGGCTTACCGTGTAGACAACGATGCGCTGTCGCAAATTCTGTTTGCCGCGCGTGAAGATCAGAACGAGATCATGGTATTTGTCGGTAACCGTGGCTGTGTGCAAATCTTCACCGGTACGCTTGAGCGTGTAGAGCGTATGGAGCAACATGCAGAGTGGATTAACATCTTTAATAAAGATTTCACCCTGCATTTGATCGAAGGCGCGATCGCTGAAAGCTGGGTGACGCGTAAACCGACGGTCGATGGTGTCGTGACCAGCCTCGAACTCTATGCCGCAGACGGCTCTCAAATTGCACAACTCTTCGGGCAACGTACCGAAGGAACGCCGGAACAACAGCAATGGCGTAACCAAATCGATGCCCTGAAACCGCATAAGGATCTCGCTGCATGAAAAACTGGCTATTTCCCCTGCTATTGACACTCCCGCTGGGGGTGTCTGCTGCCGAGCGTATCGTTTCTATCGGCGGCGACGTCACGGAAATCATCTATGCGCTGGGTGCGGAGAAAGATCTGGTTGCGCGTGATAGCACCAGTCTGCGCCCGGAAGCCGTGAAGAAACTGCCTGACGTGGGCTACATGCGCCACCTCAATGCGGAAGGTATTCTGGCCATGAAACCGTCTCTGGTTCTCGCCAGCGATCTGTCCCAGCCATCACTCATCCTGCAGCAGGTGGCGGACAGCGGCACAAAAGTGGTTCATGTCACCGCCGAGCCATCACTGGATGCGGTACCGAAGAAAATCGGGGCCATCGCTCAAACGCTAGGAAAGGACGCAGAAGGTAAAAAACTGACGGAAACTTATCAGCAACAGTTGGCGGCAGTCAAAACCTCACCGCTGCCGGTCAATGTGCTATTCATTCTCAGCCACGGCGGCATGACCGCGCTGGCTGCGGGTAAAAATAGCCCGCCAGACACGATTATCCGCAGTGCCGGATTAAAAAATGCCATGCAAAACGTTGAGCGCTACCAGCCATTGTCACAGGAAGGCGTGATTGCCAGTGCGCCGGATCTGATTCTGATATCCAGTCAGGGGCTGAAAACGTTGGGTGGTGAAGCGCAGGTCTGGAAATTACCTGGTTTGGCATTGACGCCTGCGGGTAAAAACAAGCGTCTGTTAGTGGTCGATGACATGGCGATGCTCGGCTTCACGCTCGAAACCCCAGCGCTGATGGCAACGCTGCGTCAGACAGCCGAAGCGATCAAATGACGTCACGCTTTCACCCGCGCACGTGGTTGATCGCACTGCTGTTACTGATGGTGGCACTAATGGTCGGTGCCGCCAACATGGGCGCGCTGACCCTATCGCTCAAGATACTATGGCAAACGCCGCTTGACGATCCAATCTGGCATATCTGGTTGAATATCCGCGTCCCCCGCGTGCTGCTGGCGATCCTCGTCGGTGGCGCGTTGGCTTGCTCTGGCGCGATTATGCAGGGGTTATTTCGCAATCCGCTCGCCGATCCAGGCCTGCTTGGGATCAGCAGCGGCGCCGCACTCTGCGTCGCACTAACCATTGTGCTGCCGCTTGGCCTGCCTCCGCTGCTGGCACTTTACGGCCCGATGTTCGCTGCTTTCGCGGGCAGTCTGGCAATTACGGCGATTATTTTCATCCTCAGCCGCTCAGAACAGGGTGGATTAACGCGATTATTGCTGGCAGGCATCGCGCTCAATGCGCTGTGCCTTGCCCTCATCGGCGTGTTGACCTACATCAGCACCGATCAGCAACTACGCCAGTTCTCACTGTGGGGAATGGGGAGCCTCGGGCAGGCACAGTGGCCCATGCTGCTGGTTGCCAGCACGTTGGTCATCCCTGCCACGATCGCCACGTTATACTACGCGCACCGTCTGAACGTGTTGCAATTAGGGGACGAAGAGGCGCACTACCTTGGTGTTAATGTGAAACGCACCAAGTACACGCTACTGCTGCTCAGTTCGCTGTTGGTTGGCGTAGCAGTGGCGGTCAGCGGCGTGATCGGGTTTATCGGGCTTATCATTCCACACCTGATGCGCATGCATCTGGGTGCCGACCATCGCTGGCTCATTCCCGGTTCTATCCTCGGCGGTGCCTGTCTGCTGTTGTTTGCGGATACGTTGGCACGCACGCTGCTTTCTCCGGCAGAAATGCCCGTTGGGTTGTTAAGCAGCCTAATTGGCGGGCCGTATTTCTTATGGCTGATCGTTCAGCATAAAGGGCGGGGCAATGACTGACTCAGCGCTCGACCGGACGTTAGTCGCACGCCATCTGCGCTTTCAGGCCAACGGCCGTTATCTGACGGACGACGTTTCTCTGGAGCTTCACAGTGGGGAAATCGTCGCAATCATCGGCCCCAACGGCGCAGGGAAATCTACCCTGCTCCGTTTACTGACCGGTTATTTAACGCCAGATGAAGGCGAGTGCCTGTTAGCCGGACAGCCTTTTTCGCACTGGCAGCCCGGCGCACTCGCCAAAACGCGGGCGGTGATGCGCCAGCATAGCGGCATGGCGTTTGCGTTTAGCGTGCGGGATGTCGTTGCAATGGGGCGCTCCCCTCACGGTCGCTATCCGAAAAACGATGATGTGATTCAGCAGGTCATGGCGCAAACAGGCTGTCTGGAACTGGCGACGCGCGACTATCGTCAGCTTTCCGGCGGGGAACAGCAGCGCGTGCAACTGGCCCGCGTGCTGGCACAGCTGTGGCATCCAGAACCGACGCCGGGCTGGTTGTTTCTTGATGAACCCACGTCGGCGCTGGATTTGTATCATCAACAGCACCTCTTGCGGCTGCTCAAGCAGCTTACGCGCGAACAGCCGTTATCCGTGTGCAGCGTTCTGCACGACCTGAATCTGGCGGCGCTGTATGCCGACCGCATCCTGCTGTTGCACGAAGGGAAGCTAGTTGCACAAGGCACGCCCGCGCAGGTATTACAAGCAGACACATTGACCCACTGGTATCGCGCCGATCTCAGCGTTGGTTCACACCCTGACTACCCCCTTCCGCAGGTTTATCTGCGGCAATAGCCAAGTCCCCTGCTCCGGCTCAACTGGAGCAGGAAATTTCCAGATGTTTGCCCCACTCTGGCGGTAACGCCGCTAAATCGTTCTTCTCCGGCTGTTCGTCAAACGGTTGGCACAACGTCTGATGCAGACGCGCCAGCACGCTGATATCATCGTTTTCCGCCCGTTCAATCGCCATCTGCGCCAGATAATTACGCAGAATATATTTCGGGTTCGTCGCATTCATCAGGCGGCGACGTTCCTCATCGCCCTGTTCTTCCTGCATCAGCCTCTGGCGGTAGGTCGCAAACCAGCTATCGAACGCAGTCCTGTCGATGAATTCATCACGGAGCGGCGAATGCGATGCCTGCTTTTCGCTATCGGCCAGCAGGCGGAACGTGCGGGTGTAATCGCTGCCTTCCTGCTGCATCAGGCGCAACAGCCCGACCAGCACGTCATTATCCTCCGCGCTCGCGGTAAACAAGCCCAGCTTGGCGCGCATCAGCGTGCCATAGTGCTGCAGCAGCGCCGGTTCATAGCGGGCAAGCGCGCGCTCCAGTGTGTCAGTGTCCATCAACCCCGACAGCGCCTGCGCCAACCGATGTAGATTCCACAGTCCCACGGCAGGCTGATTGTCAAACGCGTAGCGCCCGCGATGGTCGGAGTGATTGCAAATGAAACCAGGCTGATACGCATCTAAAAAGCCATAAGGGCCGTAGTCGATGGTCAGCCCTAAAATCGACATGTTGTCCGTATTCATTACGCCGTGCGCAAATCCGACGGCCTGCCAATGTGTAATCAATCGAGCGGTGCGTTCTACTACATCGCAGAACCACAGCTCATAGCGACGCTCGTCGTTCTCCCACTGCGGCCAGTGGCGAGCGATCACATACTCCACCAGTTGGCGCACCTTTTCCGGCTCACGGCGATGGTAGAAATGCTCAAAATGGCCGAAGCGCACATGGCTTTCCGCCACGCGCAGCAGCATTGCGCCCTTTTCTTCCTGCTCACGCTGCACCAGATGTGTGCTGGTGACAATCGTCAGCGCCCGCGTGGTGGGAATCCCCAGATGATGCATCGCTTCCGAGGCCAGAAATTCGCGTATCGCCGAACGCAGCACCGCGCGACCGTCACCCATGCGCGAATACGGCGTCAGCCCCGCACCTTTGAGATGCCAGTCCATAGTACGGCCATCCGACAGCTGTTGTTCTCCCAGCAGAATGCCGCGCCCATCCCCCAGTTGACCAGCCCACATGCCAAACTGATGGCCGCTATAAACCTGCGCCAGCGGCGCCATTCCCGGCAGCAAACGTTCGCCGCTCCAGACGGCATTCTGTTCTGGCGTAAACCAGTCGGAAGACAGGCCAAGCTCCGCGGCCAATCCCTCGCTGTGATAAAGCAGGCGAGCGCCATGCAGCGGCGTAGGCTGTAGCGCGGTGTAGAACCCCGGCAACTGGTGAAAATAGTGATTATTGAATAACGGTGTTTGCTGCATCCTGTCTCCCTAATACCACTCTGTTCAAGTGAAGAGAGCCACGCGCTCATCACACAACGACTCATGGGTAAGCAGAAAGTGTAGAGGGATGGTAATGAAATTAACACGGAGGAAACGCAGGGGTATTATTCCCCTTACGTTTCCTTGCCATCGATGCGTTGAGAAAAACAGGACGTCTAACGCAAACTCTGCGCCAGCCAATCAGCCAGTTCCTGTAGTTCGTTTTGCTGTTCGGGGAAGGCGGTAATCAGTGCCTGACACGCCGCCGCCAAGGCTTCTGGGCGATACGCCGTTCCCTGTAATGCGGAGGCGAGTGCTTCTAACGGCGCGGGATTCAGGCTATCGGTATAAATCTGCGCGCGGACGATCACGCCGCGCTCTACATCAAAATGTAATTCAACCCCGCCCCAGGCAAAGCGGTTATCGAGTAAATGCGAGAAATCCGGAGCCTGACCGAAGTTCCATTCCCAGCTACTTTGACGCGCAAACTGCTCGCTGAATCCCGGTAGGTCTGGGTAGGCGGAAGGTGAGATGATTTCTGGTTCGCACTGTTCGCCAAAATAATCAAAGAAGGCCTGCGTCACCGCCTGACTAATGACCTGATGATCGACAGAAGGCAGCAATTCCACCAGATTGGCGACGCGGGAACGCACGGACGTAATTCCTTTTGCCTGGAGCTTCTTAACATCCGGGTTCAAATAATCGGCTAAGCGGCTGAGATCGGCGTTCAGCAGCAGCGTGCCATGATGAAAACCGCGATCTTTGGTTTCCCGATAGGCAGAACCGGACACCTTGCGCACGCCGTCCGCGGTTTCGACCACCAGATCGTTACGGCCCGAGGCGCTAGCCTTTAACCCCAGCGAACTAAGCGCATCCAGAACAATCTGCGTTGAAACACTTTTATCGTATTCCGGCTTGCCCGCCATAAAGGTAAAGCAGGTATTGCCAAGATCGTGGAAGACCGCCCCGCCGCCGCTGCTGCGCCGTGCCAGCTTGATGCCATCCTCTTCCATCCGCCGCGTATTGCACTCTTTCCACGGGTTCTGCGCACGACCAATGACTACGGTTTCCGCATTGCGCCACAAAAATAGCACCCGCTGCGTGGTCGGCATCTGGCGAAAGATGCACTCCTCTACAGCCAGATTAAACCAGGGATCGTAAGAGTCAGAGATGAGTAAACGCAGAGAGGACATGAGTGGGTAGCTCCATGCTGTCAACAAAACAAAATAAGGAAATGGAATTAGATGCGGCGGGCCTGCCAGTACGCCCGTTTCCAGTACACGTTATCTAGCGACGAGCGGATGACACCCTGACTGGTGGAAGCATGAATAAACTGGTCGTCTTTGTCATAAATGCCGACGTGCAGCTCACTGCTGCCGCTGCCGGTTTTGAAAAAGACCAAATCACCCGGTAACAGATTTTCACGGTCAACGCGCTCACCCAGTTCGGTTTGTGCTTCCGTGGTGCGCGGCAACTGCATGCCAAACTTATCGCGAAACGTCAGGTAGACGAAGCCGGAACAATCGACGCCGTTACGATCCAACCCGCCATAGCGATAAGGTGTTCTGTACCATTGCCCCAGTTGGTCGTTTAGCTGCTCCATCACCATAATCGAATCGCTCAGACGCGAATTCGGCGGCGGATTGTGCCGACTACTGCTACAGCCGACCAACATCAGGCTGGCGAGGAGCAAACCAGATCGTAGGAGCAAACCAGATCGTAAACGTATCATGCGCGATTACCATAAAACCGCCGATGCCATAGGCTGACAGCGTTTGAAAATACTAGGTATTGGATTAATTTAGCGTTTAATCGAGGTAGCTGGCAAGTAAAGGCGATTTTTCCTATTTTCTGACGACACCATTTTCTTACAGCGCTAGGCGCTGCGCGTGATGATCCAGTTTCTGCCATCAACCACGTGCCGCTGAAACGCGACACCAAATACAGGAGACAGCACCTCCGGCAGCATGACCTCCGCCGTCTCGCCATTCGCCACCAGTGCGCCTTCTGACAGCAGCCACACGCGATCCGCATGATGGGCGCTGTGGTTCAGATCGTGTGCGCAAACCACGACGGTGATACCCAAACGACAGAGTTCACTCAGTAACGCATCCAGAGCCACCTGCTGAGCCACATCTAAGCTGTTGGTCGGTTCATCCAACAGCAGCAAACGCGCGTGCGGATTGACCGTCGGCCAAATCTGCAACAGCGCCGCCACCAGCCGAACGCGCTGCCACTCGCCTCCCGACAGTTGCGTAAGTGGGCGCGCCAGTTTGTCAGTTAACATCAGGCGTTCTGCCAGAAAATGTACCACCTTTCCGACCGCGAACTCCTCAGCCAGCGGCGGTTGATGCCGTTGCCAATACTGGAATACCGGCATCAGCGCCAGCGGCGGTTGTTGCTGTGCCAGATAGGCGCGTCGCACAGCCAGATCCGCTGCCGTATACTGCGACAACGGCGTGCCGGCCAGATAGACCTCGCCTTCCCCTGCCAGTAAGCCAGCCGATCTTGCCAGCAGGGTACTCTTTCCTGCGCCGTTCGGGCCGATGATGTGCAGCAATTCTCCACGACGACACTCCGCACTCGTCGGTGACAAACGCGGCGAGGCACCAGCCTGCCGCAACTGTAATACCGAGGAAATCTGCTGCGTCACTTATTTTGCCAGCGCCTCTTCGATCGCATTCACGATGGCGTCATGGTCTGGTGCCATATCCGGCGCAAAACGCTCAATCACCAGCCCTTCACGATCCACCAGGAATTTTTCGAAGTTCCACAGGATGTCTTCTGGATTCTTGGGTTTACGGCCTTTATTGACCAAACGCGCAAAAAAGTCACTTTTCCAGGTTCCATTGGCTTCTGGTTGCTGACGAATCAATAACTGGTACAGCGGGTGACGGTTCTCGCCATTCACTTCAATTTTGCTGAACATCGGAAACTGAACGCCAAACGTCCCACGGCAGAATTCCTGAATTTCTGCTTCCGAGCCCGGTTCCTGTCCTGCAAATTCATTGGAGGGGAATCCCAGCACGACCAGACCTTTGTCGCGATAGGTTTCGTAGAGTTTTTCCAACGCGTCATATTGTTTAGTCAGGCCGCATTGAGAGGCGACATTGACGACTAACGCCACTTGCCCTTTAAACACCTCAAACGTTGTCGCTTTCCCGTCGATGGTGGTCAGCGGAATAGTATAGATTTCAGTGCTCATCGTTTTGATCCTTTTGTTGGTAAAAATCAGCCGCGTCAGCAAGATAGACGAGCTAGAGTCGATTACGTAATAACAGCCAGATAAACCATGGCGATCCCAGCGTAGCGGTAACCACGCCTATCGGCAACTCGGCTGAACTTAGCACAATACGCGCAACGGTATCCGCCAGTAGCAGAACACCGCCGCCGGCCAACGCACATCCGGTCAATAAATAGCGCTGATCGGTCAGCCCGCACAGCCGCAACATATGTGGGATCACCAGGCCAATAAACGCAATGATGCCGGCCAGCGCCACGCTCAACCCGACCTGTACGCCCATCACCAGCACGAGAATCGTGCGCCAGCGATAGACCGGAATGCCCAACTGACGCGCCTGAATCTCACCAAGCGCCAACCCGTTCAGTACCGCGCCCTGACGACTCAGCCACAGCAGCAGCGGCAAGAGCGTCAACATCAGCCAGCCATGTCGCCAGTCAATGCCACTGAAACCGCCCATCATCCAGTACATCAGTTGGCGTAAGTCGAGGCTGGTACTGAAATAGACGGCCCAGGTCATCACCGCGCTACAGATAATCCCGAGCGCAATGCCGATGAGTAATAAGCGGGTGTTGGAAATATGACGACGGGCAAAATGGAGTAACAGAAAGGTAATCAGCAGCGCACCAGCTATCGCACTCAGGCTTAACATCCAGACAGGCAGCAATCCCTGCCCCAGCAGTACCGTCAGCACCAAGGCCATGCCTGCGCCGTTGGCAACGCCCAGCAGCCCCGGTTCTGCCAGCGGATTATCAAAGACGGCCTGCATCACGGTACCCGACATCGCCAGACTCGCCCCCACCAGCATTACGGCCAGCGTTCTGGGCAAACGCAACTGCCAGACAAAGAGCTGCTGAGCGTCATCCAGCCAGGCCATCGGCCAAATCCAGCGCTCCCCCGCGCACAGGCTGACGACCAGCGTGAATGCGAGAAACGCCAACAGCAGTGCCAGACTCCGGCGATCGCGTCTGTACTGCTGTTGTTTTAGCTGGCTGTAATGGGGTAACTGCGTCGCATGCTTTAGCGGGATATCACCCGGCGATAATGGCTGCATTGTTCACCGTAACAAGGAATCCAGCGCAATAAAAAGCGCAATGAAGAGAACACACTGTGACGGCTGCAACCGCATGAGGCGTCTCTAAATATTGTCACGTATGTTAAACGATTTCGCCTGTCTTACACGCTTTTTCCTTGTTACCGCGACGCAATCAAAATGAATGTGGCCATTACTTGGTACTGCATACCGCAATATAGTTAAGCTGGTTTCGATTGCGGCGGAAGGTATGAAACATGTTGAAGAACATGCTGCGATTTTCTTTTTTCAGCGCATTTTTTACGATGCGTGCCGCCCCCACTACGCCTTCATCATAAATCAGCCCTTGTGGCGTCAGCAGCGTCATTGCACCGTTATCGTAGCTGACCTTGCTAAAACCACATTCCTGAAACAGCGTCACCCAGCGCTCACGCAGCATCGGCTGAGCATGCACGTTGATCGCTTTGTGCATCTGTTCCACCGCCTGCAAGGCCCCGGTATCCTTCTCGGAAAGCAGCATGATGTCATGGGTAATCAGGCGGCCACCCGGTTTCAGCACGCGATAATATTCGGCAATAATGCGGCTCTTGGCCTTGTCGGCATACATCGTCAGCATGGCCTCATTAATCACCACGTCAAAGTGATTATCGGGAAACGGCAGCTCCAGCGCATTCGCCTGCATAATCGTGACCTGCGATGCCAGGCCGTTCGCTGCAACATTCTCCTGCGCCTTCTGTAGCGCCACTTTATCCATATCCGCGCCAATGACCTGACAGCCAAAACGACGCGCAATTTCCATCGCCGTGGTGCCCATATTGCAGGCGACTTCCAATACGACGCTGTCTTGCCGGAACCCAGCCTGACTGAGCAGCCATTCAG
Source organism: Pectobacterium quasiaquaticum (assembly GCF_014946775.2). Classification (NCBI taxonomy): domain Bacteria; kingdom Pseudomonadati; phylum Pseudomonadota; class Gammaproteobacteria; order Enterobacterales; family Pectobacteriaceae; genus Pectobacterium; species Pectobacterium quasiaquaticum. The sequence continues at coordinate 2,639,711 of NZ_CP065177.1, forward strand.
TTGCCTTTCTACCGCCGGGGCGCAGACGTTTTTTCCCCAATCGGGCTAAAAATTTATGTCCTGCTTCATGATCGCTCATACTCTGTTCTCCAATTCAGCATGCCGTGATTTTGCTTGCCGAATCCATGCAAGTGATTATTATTTTCATTTACTGGCCTAATGGTAATACCAGCCTCCGAGAGGGCAAATGACATTTGTCAAAAAAACGCTATCGCTCGATGAATACGGCGAGGTGCTGTTTCAGCATGACTGGATGCGCGGTGAAGGAGTCATCACGTGGAATTGTGCGATCTGAATTATCTGAAAACGCTGGCTGCCGAGGCCCGACGGACATTCTGATCGATCTAAGCCTTTGTCGATTCAGGCATGGCAAGCGGATAGAACAATTTTGGATATATTTTTTGACAATTGTCATTCCCGCATCAGCGTATTATCAACTACGCTTAGCTTACATTAATGAGAATAAATCTCATTAATGCATTTGTCTTTCATAAGACATCGTGAGGGTAACGCTATGCTGGGATTTTTCCGACGAACCTTATCTTTTCATGGAACACGGCCGCCGCATCCGCAGGCGGCCTCGCCGACAGAAACCGCTGCGTATGTTCGCTGTAGCGAGAGTGAATATTGTTTCTTTAACCACGCCGCCATGTTGCCGTTCGATCAGCTTGACGAATGTTGCTGCAGCAACGATCGGCAAGAGAAAACGCCATCTTTACATGATTCATGACGTTTTCATTTTTGCTGACGCCTAGAACTTGATACTTTTGCCACGCGTCATCCAGGCAGCGACAAACTCGGGCACCACGGCGCTAGCGGGACCGTACATTTTTTCATCAAACTGGCTTTCTACCTGGCTGGGCTCCAGATTCAGTTCTAGCGTGTAGGCACCGTGCGAATGAGCCTCATGGACAAAACCCGCGGCAGGATAGACATGTCCCGATGTGCCAATCGCAATAAAGTAATCGGCCTGCGACAGCGCATGGTAAATCTTGTCCATGTGCAGCGGCATTTCACCAAACCACACCACATGCGGGCGTAACGGCGCGGGAAATTGACAGCAATGGCAGCGTTCACCGACGGCAAGATCGTCTGTCCACTCAAAAATTTGCCCACTTTGGCTACAGCGGATTTTCAGTAGCTCACCGTGCATATGAATCACGCGCTGGCTGCCAGCACGTTCATGCAGGTTATCGATGTTTTGTGTAATCAGCAGGAAATTGTCTTCCAGCATCGCTTCCAGATTCGCCAACGCCAGATGTGCGGCGTTGGGCACAATTTCCGGCTGCTGTAGCTGACGACGACGGGCATTATAAAACGCCTGCACCAGCTCGGGGTTACGCTGAAAGCCTTCAGGCGTCGCAACATCCTCAACACGGTGCTCTTCCCACAAACCATCGGCTGCACGAAAGGTACGGATGCCCGATTCCGCTGAAATACCGGCGCCCGTCAGTATCACCACGCGCGGTTTTTTCACTTCGCTTGCTGCCAGATAGTCACGATGGAAAATACGCGCACGAAGACGCTGTTGCCGCATACGCTTTCCCTTATGAAAACGCCCTAATCGTTGACGCGTATACATACTTTCTCCAGCTAGTTATCCATTAAATGTAGCAACGCCGCGCCACGGACACCGCCCGCATCGCCATAACGCGCTTTCTCTATGCGTGGCAGTTTCGCAATTGGTAAAAGTCGTGAAGGAAGGCGCGTCGGCAGAATTTGGTAAATTTCATCAAAATTCGACAGTCCACCGCCCAACACCAAGAGGTGCGGATCGAACAGGGTCAGCAGATTGCCCAAACAGGCCGCCAGCAAATCCATAAAGCGATCGACAAATTCCATCGCCTTTTCTTCTCCGCCACGATAGTGCCGGATAATCGTCACCGCAGGCAGCGCTTCGCCATGCAGGTGTTCGTACAGCCATTCAAAACCACGGCCGGAAATATAATTTTCGATACAGCCTAATTGACCGCAGCCGCACTTCACGCGGGGAATATCCACGCCGATGATATCCAGCGCGTCGGACGGCAGGCGGAGATGACCGAACTCGCCCGTGATACCGTTACGCCCGTCGACCGGACGTCCGTTAATCACCAGACCACCACCTAGCCCCGTACCTAAAATCATGCCCAGCACGACAGGATAGGAACGAAACTCCACATCCCAGGCTTCCGACAGCACAAAGCAGTTGGCGTCGTTGTTAATACGAATATCTCGCTGCAAACGCTGCGACAAATCCGTACGCAGCGGTTTTCCCATCGTCGCAGGCAGGTTAGCGGTGAATAGCGCACCGTCGTTACCTGTCTCCATGCCCGGTACGCCGAGACCGACTTTCCCCTGCATACCAACCTGAGCGTCAGCTTCATGCACCAGATCGACCAGCGTCGTGAGTAGGTCATCATAATTATTGCGCGGCGTCGGCACCCGCTTTTGCCACACCTTGTTCAACGCCGCGTCGAACACGCCCAGCTCAATTTTCGTGCCGCCCATGTCAAAACCGTAGTACATGAGTGCTCCTCCCACGCGATAGGGACTATCCCCATCATCTCTCAAGCCGCATGTGCGTTGGCTTACTGTCCGCTCAACACGCGGGCAGGATCAATCCGGCTGGCGCGTCGCGCCGGATACCAACTGGCAATCAAACTCAGCACCAGCGACGTGCCCAATACGATAAAGACGTCCAGCAGATGCAATTCTGACGGCAGGAAATCAATAAAATAGATATCTCCGGACAGCAGTTTATGGCCGATGAGTGCTTCAATACCGCGAATAATCGGCGTCAGTTGCAAGGTCACAATCACACCGATCACCGCGCCTATCACGCTACCCAGCAGCCCAGCCAATAGCCCGTACCAAATAAAGATAGCCCGAATCAACCCGTCTGGGGCTCCCAGCGTACGCAAGACCGCAATGTCGCTACTTTTATCCTTTACCGCCATCACCAGCGTTGACACAATATTAAAACAGGCCACGCCAATCACTAGAATCATCGCCAGATACATGATGGTTCTCACCATCTGAATGTCCCGGTACATATAACCATAGGTGCCAATCCAACTGCGAATAGTGACATAAGCATTCGTGACTTCGCCCGCATCGCGCACCAGTTTATTGGCGGAAAACACGTCATTGGCTTTGATGGCGATCCCCGTTACGCTCTGCCGCATGTCCAGATATTGCTGGGCATCCACCAACGGAATCAGCGCTAAGCCGTGATCGAGCTGGCCGCTCAGTTGTAAAATACCGCTGACGTGCAACCGGATACGTTTCGGCTGCATCAGCTTCATTTCCGGGTCACTGTTCGGGATCATCACTGTAACCCAGTCGCCTTCCGCCACATTCAGCGCTTTTGCCACACCTTGCCCAATGATGACCTGCTGTTCTCCCGCACGGAACCGCTGCCAAGCGTCATTAAGCACATAGTTGGGCAGCGCGCTAAGACGTTTCTCCTGCTGCGGATCGACACCTTTTACCTGAACCGCCTGAAGCTTGGCGCCGTTCTCCAGCAGCCCAGTGAAATTGATATAAGGTGCCGCGGCCGCCACACCGGGCACTTGTTCTATTTTCGGAAGAATATCCTGCCAGCCGTCGAAAGGCTGATTGACTGGTGCGATCTCGCCGTGCGGAACCACGGCCAAAATGCGGTTGTTCAGTTCGCGCTCAAAGCCATTCATCGCGCTCAGGCCAAGAATCAACACCGCCACGCCGAGGGCAATCCCGAGCGTTGAAATGACCGAAATCAGCGAAACCATGCCGCCACGCCGACGACCGCGGCTAAAGCGCAGGCCAATCAGCAACGAGAGCGGAGGAAATCTCATTGCCGCGCTCCTATCAGGGTCAGTTCCTGCTGCAACTGACCGTCGCGCATTTCCAGTTGGCGGTTCAGTCGGCTAGCCAATTGCAGGTCATGCGTCACCACCAGAAAGGCAGTGCCCTGCCGGACATTCAGCTCTCCCAGCAGTTCAAAAATGGTGTCTGTCGTACGCTGATCGAGGTTCCCCGTTGGCTCATCGGCCAACACCAGCGACGGGCTGTTAACCAGCGCCCTGGCAATCGCGACACGTTGCCGCTCACCGCCGGACAGTTCAGACGAACGGTGGTGGCTGCGCGCCTCCAGCCCGACAGCCGCCAGCATTTCGCGTGCTTTATCCCGCGCCTGTGACGTCGGCACTTTGCCAATCAGCAATGGCATCGCTACGTTTTCCAACGCAGTGAAATCCGGTAGCAGATGATGGAACTGATAAATAAAGCCCAGCTCGCGATTGCGTAAATCCGCTTTTGCCGCCGCAGAGAACGAATTCAACGGCTGGCCTTTAAAGATAACCTCACCTGACGTCGGCGTATCCAACCCGCCCAGCACATGCAGCAACGTACTTTTGCCCGAACCAGAGCTTCCGACGATGGCCATCATCTCGCCGCTGCTCATTTCAAATGAGACATCGCGTAACACGTCGGTAGACAGTTTGCCGTCCTGATAGCGCTTGGACAGCTTAGTACACTGCAATAACGGTAAATCATTCATAACGTAAAGCCTCAGCGGGTTGAACGGCGGCAGCGCGCCATGACGGGTAAAGTGTCGATAAGAGGGCAATCACCATCGCGGAAATAGCGATCGTCACGACCTGCACAGGGTCGATCGCCACCGGCAATGCGGCACCATCCAGCAAGACGCCCAGTATCGGCATCAGCGTATTCAGTTGGCTGGCCAATAGCGTCCCCAGCACTGCCCCTAACAGCGCGCCAATAACGCCAGCGCTCCCCCCTTGCACCATAAACACCGCCATAATCTGACGTTGAGTCAGCCCCTGCGTTTGCAGAATGGCGACTTCTCCCTGTTTTTCCATCACCAGTAAACCCAGCGAGGTAATAATATTGAACGCAGCCACCGCGACGATCAGGCTGAGCAACAGCCCCATCATATTTTTTTCCATGCGCACGGCCTGAAACAGCTCGCCTTTACGCTCACGCCAGTCTTTCCAGACCGTGCCTTCTGGCAGCGTTTGTGTGCTCAGCGTATCAACCAACAGCGGCTTTTCCAGCCACAAACGCCAGCCGGTAATGTGGTTCGCCGGATAGCGCATCAGCCGTGAGGCATCCTGCTGATTCACCAACAGTTGGTAGCTATCCACTTCGCTGTTGGCGGCAAAGGTCCCGGCAACGGTGAAAATACGCTGGCTGGGGATACGCCCCATCGGCGTCAGTTGGCTGGCGCTCGTTACCATCATGCGAATTTGATCGCCAGCTTTAACGCCCAACTGTGCAGCCAGTTTATCGCCCAGAATGGCCTGATATTGACCGGATTGCAGTTGCTGCTGTTTGACGTTAACCAGGTAGCGTGACAGCGGCTCCTGTTCGTCAGGATCAATGCCTAACATCACACCCACGGCAACGCTGCGGGCGCTTTGTAGCACCACATCGCCCGTCGTCAGCGGCGCAACGCGCGTTACGCCTTCCAGCGAGTTTAAGGAGGAAACGGGAATCAACGCTGGGTTCAGCGAACCTTGCGGCGTAGAGATAACCGCCTGCGGCATCACGCCCAGAATATTGCCTTCCAGTTCGCGCTCGAAGCCATTCATCACGGACAGCACGGTGACCAGCGCCATCACGCCCAGCGTGATACCAATGGCGGATAACCAAGAGACAAACCGGCCGAAGCGGTCTGATGCGCGCCCACGCATGTAGCGCAGGCCAATAAATAAAGCGACAGGTTGATACATGAAATCCGTCTGGATAAGGTTGCCAAAGCAAAGTGATCAAGGATAATAAAGGGTAGTACTGCTTTATGGAACCCTAACACCCTCACTCTACGGCTTTTTCTTATTCCTGGCCGGATGCAGGGAGGCGAGACCCGATAATCAGATGATGCCTGAAAATTACCGTTATTCGCTGCCGCCCAAAGCGGGTGAGCAGCGCCTGCTGGGCCAGTTAACCGGTGCTGCCTGCGCCGTTGAATGTGCAGAAATCATTGAACGCCACGCCGGGCTGGTGGTGCTTATCGCGCCGGATATGCAAAACGCTCTACGATTGCGTGATGAAATTCAGCAATTTACCGACCAGCACGTCACCACCCTGCCTGACTGGGAAACGCTGCCCTACGATAGTTTTTCTCCGCATCAGGAAATTATTTCGACCCGCCTTTCCACGCTCTATCAATTGCCCAATATGACGCGCGGCGTCCTAATTCTGCCGGTCAACACGCTGATGCAGCGCGTTTGTCCGCACAGTTTCCTGCACGGCCATGCGCTGGTGTTGAAAAAAGGCCAGCGCCTCTCGCGCGATAAGCTGCGTTCACAGTTGGAGCAGGCGGGCTACCGCAGCGTCGATCAGGTCATGGAACACGGTGAATATGCCACGCGCGGCGCGCTGCTGGATCTGTTTCCGATGGGGAGCGAAGAGCCCTACCGTATCGATTTCTTTGACGACGAGATCGACAGCCTGCGCCTGTTCGATGTGGATACCCAGCGCACGCTGAATGAAGTGCAGTACATTAATCTGCTGCCTGCACACGAATTCCCGACCGATAAAACCGCCATCGAACTTTTCCGCAGCCAGTGGCGCGAGCAGTTCGAGGTACGACGCGATGCCGAGCACATTTATCAGCAAGTTAGCAAAGGCGTCTGGCCTGCCGGGATCGAATACTGGCAGCCGTTATTCTTCAGCGAACCACTGCCATCGCTGTTCAGCTATTTCCCGAACAACACGCTGCTCGTTAACACCGGTAATCTTGAACAGAGCGCCGAGCGTTTCTGGCAGGATATTCAGCAGCGTTTTGAAAGCCGTCGTGTCGATCCGATGCGACCACTGTTGCCATCAGACTCTCTTTGGCTGCGCGTAGACAGCCTGTTCGCTGAGTTGAAGGAATGGCCACGCGTGCAGTTGAGAACTGATACGCTGCCAGAGAAAGCCGCCAACGTGAACCTGGCCTACCTGCCGTTGCCGGATCTCGCCATTCAGCATCAGCAGAAATCCCCGCTAGATACGCTACGCCGCTTTATCGAACAGTTCGACGGTCAGGTCATTTTCTCCGTCGAGAGCGAAGGCCGCCGTGAAACGCTGCAAGAGCTGCTGGCGCGTATCAAACTGAACCCGACGCTCATCAATACGCTGGAACAGGCACAGGAGCGTGGCACTTATCTGATCATCGGTGCCAGCGAACACGGTTTTATCGACACACTGCGTCAGCGCGCGTTGATCTGCGAAAGCGATCTGCTGGGTGAGCGCGTCAGCCGTCGTCGTCAGGATAATCGCCGCACGATCAATACCGATACGCTGATCCGCAATCTGGCAGAACTGCGGCCGGGGCAGCCCGTCGTTCATCTCGAACACGGCGTGGGTCGCTATGCTGGGCTGACTACGCTAGAAGCCGGTGGAATCAAGGCCGAATACCTGATTTTGACCTATGCGGGTGAAGACAAACTGTATGTTCCTGTTTCCTCACTGCATTTGATCAGCCGCTACGCGGGCGGTGCCGATGAGAATGCGCCGCTGCATAAACTGGGGGGCGATGCCTGGTCACGCGCGCGGCAAAAAGCGGCAGAAAGGGTGCGCGATGTCGCCGCCGAACTGCTTGACATTTATGCCCAGCGTGCGGCGAAAAGCGGCTTTTCCTTTAAGCATGACAAAACACAGTATCAGCTTTTCTGCGAAAGTTTCCCCTTCGAAACCACGCCCGATCAGGCGCAGGCCATCAACGCCGTGCTGAGCGACATGTGCCAGCCGCTGGCGATGGATCGTCTGGTCTGTGGCGATGTCGGCTTTGGGAAAACCGAAGTGGCGATGCGCGCCGCCTTTTTAGCGGTTGAAAACCATAAACAAGTTGCCGTTCTGGTGCCGACAACGCTGTTGGCACAGCAGCACTTTGACAACTTCCGCGATCGCTTTGCCAACTGGCCGGTGAAGATTGAAATGATCTCCCGCTTCCGCAGCGCGCGTGAACAAACTCAGGTGCTAAAGGAAACTCAAGAAGGCAAAGTCGATATTCTGATTGGCACCCATAAGCTGTTGCAGAGCGACGTGCACTGGCGCGACTTAGGGTTGCTGATTGTGGATGAAGAGCATCGCTTCGGCGTGCGTCACAAAGAGCGCATCAAAGCGATGCGGGCAGATGTCGATATCCTTACGCTGACCGCTACGCCGATTCCGCGCACGCTCAACATGGCCATGAGTGGAATGCGCGACTTGTCGATCATCGCCACGCCGCCAGCCCGCCGTTTAGCGGTGAAAACGTTCGTGCGCGAATATGACAATCTGGTGGTGCGCGAAGCGATTCTGCGTGAAATTCTGCGCGGCGGACAAGTGTATTACCTCTATAACGACGTAGAAAATATCGAGAAAGCCACCCAGCGACTGGCAGAGCTGGTGCCGGAAGCACGTATCACGATCGGCCACGGCCAGATGCGCGAACGCGAACTGGAACGGGTCATGAACGACTTTCATCACCAGCGTTTTAACGTGCTGGTGTGTACCACGATCATCGAAACGGGGATCGATATCCCGAGCGCTAACACCATTATCATCGAGCGTGCCGATCACTTCGGTCTGGCACAGTTGCACCAGTTGCGCGGTCGCGTCGGCCGTTCCCACCATCAGGCTTACGCCTACCTACTCACGCCGAATCCTAAAGCGATGAGCACCGATGCGCAGAAGCGTCTGGAAGCGATTGCCTCATTGGAAGACCTCGGCGCTGGTTTTGCGTTGGCAACGCACGATCTGGAAATCCGTGGCGCCGGTGAACTGCTCGGGGACGATCAGAGCGGACAAATGACCAGCGTCGGTTTCTCGCTCTATATGGAACTGCTGGAAAACGCCGTCGATGCGCTGAAAGCGGGCCGAGAGCCATCGCTGGAGGATCTGATCAACAGTCAGACCGACGTCGAACTACGTTTGCCTGCCCTGCTGCCCGATGATTTCATCCCTGACGTCAATATGCGCCTGTCGTTATACAAACGTATCGCCAGCGCGAAAACCACCGCCGAGCTGGATGAGCTGAAGGTCGAACTGATCGATCGCTTCGGTCTCCTTCCTGATGCAAGCCGCTATCTGTTGCAGATTGCCGCCTTACGTCAGCAGGCACAGACGTTGGGTATTCGTCGTATAGAAGGGAATGAAAAAGGTGGTTTTATCGAATTCAGCGAGAAAAATCGCGTCGATCCGTCCCATCTTATCGGCCTGTTACAGCGCGATCCGGGCACCTACCGTCTTGATGGCCCAACCCGCCTGAAATTCATGAAGGATTTAAGCGACCGTCCGCAACGCATCGAGTTTATCGGCTCACTGCTGGGGAACATGGCGCAACATACGCTGGCGGCGTAACTCGTTTTTACCACAGTAAACGGGAACCTCCGGGTTCCCGTGAGGTTGCTAACAAAATCCGTAGAGCGGGCGCAACGGATAGATCGTAAAGACGCTGCAAGTACGTCCATGTAAGCTCGGATTGCGCCATCCTTGGCGCAAACGCTTTACTCTTCTATTCCGTTACTCCCGTTCTCGTTCAATAAACAGGTTCGTCAACAGTCTGACAGGAATCTGCGGGTTCCAACCTCGTCAGCAAACATGTCTCTTTCACTTCATCCGCCTTTACAAGCACTGCCGTAACGCAGTAAAGTCGCCACCTTTTTTTATGGCATGGGGCACGACGATGTTTATCGGTTTTGACTACGGTACAGCCAACTGTTCAGTGGCGGTTATGGATGAAGGTACGCCACGGCTCCTGTCGCTGGAAAATGGCTCGCCTTATCTTTCTTCCCTGCTGTGCGCGCCCGTGCGCGAAGCGGTTAGCGAGTGGTTATGGCGACACCATCAGGTCAATGCCGAGGGTGAGAATGCGCTGCTGCTAAAGCGCGCCATCAGCTACAACCGCGAGGAAGATATTCGCGTGCAGGCGGATAGCGTGAAATTCGGACGTGATGCGTTGCGCCACTATATGGATGACCCGGAAGAGACGTGGTTCGTTAAATCACCAAAGTCCTTCCTCGGTGCCGTAGGGCTGAAAGCGCAGCAAATTGCGATGTTTGAAGATCTGGTCTGCTCCATGATGCTGCATATCCGCACGCAGGCGGAAAGTCAGCTTGACCAGTCTATTCGTCAGGCCGTCATCGGCCGCCCGATTAACTTTCAAAGTATCGGCGGCGAAGAAGCCAACCAGCAGGCGCAGGGGATTTTAGATCGCGCCGCCCACCGCGCCGGATTTGAAGACGTCGTCTTCCAGTTTGAACCCGTGGCCGCTGGGCTGGATTTCGAATCCACGCTGACGAAAGAAACGCGCGTGCTGGTCGTGGATATCGGCGGCGGAACCACCGACTGCTCCATGTTGCTGATGGGCCCAGAGTGGCACAAACAACACGAACGCACGCAAAGCCTCTTAGGACACAGCGGCTGCCGCGTTGGCGGTAACGATCTGGACATCATGCTCGCATTCAAACAGCTGATGCCGCTGCTTGGTATGAATAGCGAGACAGAAAAAGGCATCGCTCTGCCGATTATGACCTGGTGGAATGCGGTCGCGATTAACGATATTCCGGCACAAAAAGAGTTTCATAGCACCGCCAGCCGCGCGTTAATCAACGAAATGATCCGCGATGCGCGTCAGCCCGAGCTGGTGAAAAGACTGCTGACCGTCTGGCAACAGCGCCTGAGCTATCGTCTGATTCAACTGGCGGAAGAGAGCAAAATTGCGCTGTCCAACCAATCGGAAACGGCAGCGGATTTGCACTTTATCGAATCAGGTCTGGCAACGCGCATTCATGCTGATGAACTCAATGCCGCCATCGATAATCCGCTCATGCGTATTCAACAGCAGGTGACGCTGGCGCTAGAAACCAGTCAAACCCGGCCGGAAGTGATCTACCTGACTGGCGGTAGCGCACGTTCTCCCCTGCTGCGTCAGGCTATTCAGCAACTGCTTCCTGATATTCCTATCGCCAGCGGCAACGATTTTGGTTCCGTTACCGCCGGACTGGCGCGCTGGGCAGAGATAATGTTTCGACGTTAAAATGAAGGTATCAAAAACCGCGAGCACCATCTTCAGGTGTCTCGCGGTTTTTAGAGAGGGTGTCAGCGCAAAACCGTAGACGTTGAGGTCAATTAACTCTGTTGATTCAGGATCAACTGCCCGTTTCGATCTACTGGAATTTGTGTACCAGGATCGCGATCCATGCGGATTTTACCCTGCTGGTCGCCGATTTTATAGGTGACATCATAACCCAGAACTTTTTGTGATTTGTCGTACACCGTCTGACAGCGCTGTTGCTGCGTCGTGTACGTATCATTTTCCTGCATGCCGCTTTGTACACGGTTGCCCGCATAGCCGCCAGCCAGTGCACCTGCGACCGTTGCAACATCCTTACCGCGTCCGCCACCAAACTGGTGCCCCAAAACGCCCCCCGCTACGGCACCCAGTACCGAGCCTGCAATCTGGTTTTCATCCTGCACCGGACGACGGTGAGTCACATTGACATTACGGCATTCTTGACGAGGCGTTTTGACCGTTTCTTTAATGGGTGTTGCTGTTAGCACCTGTGCAAACTGGGGTTTAGAGGAAAAAACTTCCATACTCGCCACCGCTGCCACACCCAATGCCGCAGCCACACCAATACCTACACCCGCTAACATGGATTTGTTCACAGGATACCTCCCGAATCTATTCTCACGCATTCCCCACCTGCAATCCTGGCGAAACATTATTTTACGCCAACTCGCGTTTAACGCGATGAATCCGATGGTTCCTTCTGAATATCAGCATTCAGAATTTTCGACGTGCGTGCTACGCCATCTGTAAACAGTGCAAAGTCTGCACAATGTTTCACTCTCTCGCAATAAGACTAATTAACCAAAAGTGTCAGATTCGTAACATAAAACCGTCATTTGAGAATTATCTTAACTGGAATTGGTAATAGGGCGATATTTTATACTGCCATATCAGAGAAGTAGCCTATCGCGCTACGGCTCAGAAACAGGGGGTTGTGAGTAGATCGACGAAAAGAAAGGGCTACTGAGGAAGAATAAGATAGCCGCTGGCAGAAAAGAATACGGGCATGACATTGCGTTCATGCCCGTATCAGAAAGCGGTCAGCAGCGATGGATTAATGCAGCTTCAGACGCGGGCGAATAACTCGGTTGATCCCACCGACCAGCATCATCAAGCCGGTTTTGACATAGCCATGCAAAGCAACCTGGTGCATGCGATAGAGAGAGATATACACGAAACGTGCAATCCGCCCTTCTACCATCACGGAGCCCCGCATCAGGTTCCCCATCAGGCTGCCAACCGTACTGAATTTAGACAGCGAAACCAGCGAACCGTGATCTTTATAGACGTAAGGCTTCAGCGTTTGCCCGTTCAGCAACGCGATAATATTGCTGTGGCAGCGTGATGCCATCTGGTGAGCAGCCTGCGCACGTGGTGGAACAAAACCACCGCCTTCCTGCGGGCAGGAGGCGCAGTCGCCAATGGCGAAAATGTTGGGATCGCGCGTCGTCTGCAACGTCGGCTCAACCACCAGTTGGTTAATCCGGTTCGTTTCCAAACCTGCAATCTCTTTCATCGCATCCGGTGCCTTGATACCCGCCGCCCAAACCATTAGATCGGCTTCAATAAATTCACCGTCCTTGGTATTCAGACCGCCACTTTCTGCGCTGGTCACCATGGTTTTCGTCAGCACACGGACGCCAATGTTGTTCAACTCTTGATGCGCAGCCGCTGAAATACGCGGCGGCAGTGCAGGCAGAATACGTTCGCCCGCTTCCACCAGTGTCACATTCAGCGTTTGGTTATCCAGCCCGTCAAAGCCGTAGCTGTGCAGCTGTTTCACCGCGTTATGCAATTCCGCAGACAGTTCGACCCCTGTCGCACCGCCGCCCACAATCGCGATATTCACGCGCTCTTTTTCTTCCTGATTTGCTGTGAATTTCAGGAACAAATTCAGCATTTCATTATGGAAACGGCGGGCTTGTTTCGGGTTATCCAGGAAAATACAGTGATCTTTCACGCCCGGCGTGCCGAAGTCATTGGAGGCACTGCCTAATGCCACCACCAAAATGTCATACGGAATACGGCGCGCCGCAACCAGTACATCACCTTGCTCGTCACACACTTCAGCCAGTTGAATCTGCTGCTGCTCACGATCGATATCCGTCAACATGCCCAATTGGAACTGGAAATAGTGGTTGCGAGCATGGGCCAGATAGCTCAGCGCATCCATATCGTCGTCCAGTGAACCGGTTGCCACTTCATGCAGCAGCGGTTTCCACAGATGGCTGTGGTTGCGATCCACCAGCGTGATCTCCGCTTTTTTCTTGCGTCCTAACTTGTGGCCCAAACTCGTTGCGAGTTCAAGTCCGCCAGCTCCCCCGCCGACAATGACAATTTTTTTGGTTGGTGATGTCAAAATGACCCCCTAAAATGTGAACCAATCGTTAATAAAGAGTAAAAAAATAATATCCTTATATAACATAGGGTTCGCGTAAGTTAAGCCTGATATCTGCTGCAAGAATAGCACGCTAGGTTATTTGGTCATACCAAAATTGATATATATCAATTTATTTTGCTACGCAGGTTTTTAGCGAGAAAATTCCATCTTTATTTCAGTGGATTAGCGAAATTCGGTGGGAAGGGAAAATGCTGAATCGTGCGCAAATGCACCGTTGGATGAACTAAGAAAAGTAAATAAATTGCGTCATGCCTCCTGATCCCCTATCAAACAAGGGTATCAGAAGGAACGACAGCTGCGATGAACACATCATCGCTAACGCAGGGTTAACCGAGCGTTTTGAAGGCTTTTATTCGCTGCAAATGGGGAGAGATGCTTTTGAATTTATGCGTCTGAATATCGTCCCAGACGATCTCGTAATACGTTCCCAACGTCTGCGCGCTACGCTGACTGTCGAGCATTTCATCCTGACGAGAGAGCATCACCATACAGCGATCTCGGTTCTTTTCGCGAAAGTTCGCCACGCACTTCGTGGCAATATCCAGATACTCTTCTGGGCGATCAATTTTCCCGCTCATGTTTTCCTGCGGGAAAAGGTTAGGATTAATGATGACTTGTCGTATATCACACAAGAAACCGACGCGTTCGGCCCAGAAGCCCCCCAACCCCACGCCACAGATCAGCGGACGATCGTCATCAGACTGCTGAATCGTCTTATCCACCTGCTTGAGCAGATGTTGCATATCATGACGCGGGTGCAACGTGCTGTAGCTAATCAATCGCACATCTTCATCAATAAACTGAAGCTGTAGGACCTTTTCATGGTTGCCGGGGCTGGTCGAGTCAAAACCGTGTAAATAGATAATCATCTTTCATCCTCACCGCAGACTAAGTTGCCTATTTCTCGCCATTTTTATGCGCCTGCCAACGCTCGCTGAGCAATGTGAGCGCCTGATTCGCCTGCTTCCAGCGTGGCGAATCCAGCAGTTCCCGACGAGAAAACGAACCCTGATGATATAAGCGCGTCAGTTGTTCCGCTTTGACCGTGGACAGGTTATCCAGCACGCTGACCGCCCCTTCACGATGATTGCAAACCAGAATCATGTCACATCCTGCCTGCAACGCCGCCTGCGCCCGCTCGGGATAGCTGCCCATCACCGCGGCACCTTCCATCGAGAGATCGTCGGAGAAAATGATGCCATCAAAACCCAGCTCTTCACGCAGCACCGTTTTGAGCCAATAGGACGAACCACTGGCAGGACGCGGATCGGCCTCCGTATAAATCACGTGGGCAGGCATGATCGCGTCCAACTGTTGGCGCTGGATCAGTTCTTTAAAAATCAGCATGTCGTGTGCGCGAATTTCTGCAAGCGGACGCGGATCGCGCGGGGTTTCTTTATGTGAATCGGCGCTGACCGCACCGTGGCCGGGGAAGTGCTTACCCGTGACCTTCATACCCGCGCTATGCATGCCGCGAATAAAACTCTGCGCTACGGCCAGCGCCGTCTCTGGATTGGCATGGAATGAACGCTCACCAATCGCTGCGCTCTGGTGACCGATATCCAGCACCGGCGCAAAGCTAATATCGATATCCATGGCGATCATTTCTGCCGCCATCAGCCAGCCGCCCTCTTCCGCCAAACGCAGGGCCTCTGACTCGCTGTTTAATGCCGCGAACGCCTGCGCGGCAGGCAGACGAGTAAACCCGTCACGAAAACGCTGAACCCGTCCGCCTTCCTGATCCACAGACACCACAAGGCGCTCACGCGACGCCGCGCGGATTTGACGCACCAATTCACGTAACTGCGCCGCATCATGAAAATTACGGGTAAACAGAATCACGCCGCCTACCAGCGGATGTTCCAGCACTTCACGATCTTCTGCATCCAGCTCATAGCTGGCAACGTCTAACATTACCGGACCCACAAAAACCTCATTCTTTAGAGTGTACTGCTTAATGAAATGATCTTTACCACAAAAGCCACATCGTCAGCCTGGCTATTTCCGATGGCACGACTATAGCCAATGATATTGTTGTAGACGATGATAGAGCGTGGGAATGTCCGCTAAAAATTCAGGGTTCTTCGTTTGCTGCCAGCGAACCTCAAACCACATCAATACCAGATAATCGACCCAGGGGAACCACTGCATCATCTGTTGCTGGAGGCGGCTCACGGAAAACCCTCGCCGATGTCGCTGGTAGCTCTGTAGAAAATGCGTTTGCGCCAGGCTTTCCATCTGACTGGCTCGCACAATGAACGCCAGTTCAAAGGCAATATCACCATCTGAGGCATATTCCCAGTCAATCAGCATCGTTTCTTGTGGAGTAATCAGCAGGTTTTCAGCATGCACATCAAGATGGAGAGGAGCTAGCGCCAAAGGCGTGGGTAGCGCCGCACGCTGAAAATAATGGTGGGCACGCAATAACGCGGGCGAACGGCGGCGCGGATCCATCAACTGCCAGTGCTGCGCGAATAGCACTTTGAGATCGAGAGGATGGCCGCTACGCGGTTGGCGATGAAGCTGAGACAATAGGCGTGCCACTTCACCATTAGCCAGCATCATCAGGAACTCATCCTGTGTAGCAATGCGCCCCGGCACCCACTCAACAATCAGCCAGTCGTCACGCCACAGTCGCGGCTGTGGTGCGAGACCTATCGCCGACATCTGCCGCAGCAAGGCGAATTCGCGCTGGCGATCGACGCCCATCTTCCGCTCGGTTGGCGACTGCCGACGCGCAAGCCATTCGATGTCCGGCCCACGGATACGCCAGCTTTTACTACTCAACCCACCAACCAGTTCAAAGCGAATATCCGCCATCTCCACAGTTGGGAAATGTTTCTGGATCGTCGCAGTCAGCTGCTGCTGGATGCCTGCCTGCTTAATGCTGAACGGCGCCATTACCTGACCACACAATTTCACCGGTCTGCACCAGCATCAGTTGCATGTCGAGCTGCGGCGATTTCACATCACCACTGACATCGCTGTACAGCACATACTGCGCGCTGACATAGCGCGCCAGACCAATCGCCTTGCTGCGCGATCCTAAGCTGTCATCAACCGACAAACCCAGCGTTTGTTTCGCGGCAGCAAGTTGCTCGCGCGGCACCAGCGTAAACGCCTTACCGGAAGATAACGCGCTGTACAACGCGCCCGTCGCTTTCGCGATCGGCAGTGAGCCATTGGTGTTATTTTTCACACTATCCACCAGCAGGATGCTGCCCGGCGTGACGCCATCGGCTTTCAGCATTTGCGCCACCAGCGGATTGATACTGGCTTCCCAGTTCAACGTTTGGATTTTTGGCGGTTGTGGTACGGATTCTCCCGGCGGCGGCGTTGGCGTTGGCGTGGTCGGCACTTGAGGCTCAACTGGCTCAATAGTCGCAGGTGGTTCGGTCGGTTCCGGCGGACGGCTGGGGCAGCCTGTCAGGACCAATGCCGCCAGTATCACCCCTAGATACTTTTTCATATTTTCTCTCTCTGCACAGCATTACAAAAACAGATGAAGACGGACCTGACGCGCATTAGGACTGCTGCGCGTTGAAAAAACCGTCATTTCCGCCTGTGGTGCAATTTTAATGGACTGTACCTCTTCAAAAGGCAACACATCCAGCCCGTTTTCATCATACCAATAGAAACGGTAATGCACGGTCACCGCCTGTGAGGCGTCGTTGCTGACGATGGAAGACGCGCGCAGCCAGCCATTTTCTGAATCCAGCGACGGGTTCCCCGCGGTAATCCCAGCCGACAGCACAGGTGCATCCAATACTAGCGTTTGCCGTTCATTGATGGTTAGGACCTTTGGCGTGCTACAACCCGCCAACAGCCCAACCATCAAACACGCGGACAGAAAAAGCATCGGGTTACGCATGATGTTCTCGCATGATGGTTTTCCCGCACGATAGTCTACCCATGACTATCGAACCTGGTTCTGTAAGATCTCGTTCTATCAGATCTAGTTCGCCAGCAAAGGTCCTAATGCGCGGCCACCCAGCAGATGCATGTGGATGTGATAAACCTCCTGCCCGCCGTGTCGGTTGCAGTTAATAATCAGGCGATAACCGTCTTCTGCAATCCCTTCCTGCTGCGCAATTTTACCCGCGACCGTCACCATACGTCCCAGCGCCGCTTCATGCTCAGGGGCTGTGTCGTTAACGGTCGGGATCAAGACGTTCGGGATAATCAGGATATGGGTTGGCGTGCGAGGCGCAATGTCACGGAAGGCGGTGACCAGTTCATCCTGATACACGATATCGGCAGGAATTTCCCGGCGGATGATTTTACTAAAGATGGTTTCTTCAGCCATGATTGATTTCCTTGTTAAAGCTGGCGTTGAACGACGTCATGTAGGCAGTATGAGTGACATATTCCATTTCTTTCAACCTTCTTCGTCTATTTCTGGTGCGGGTGGTCAAAATACGACACCCAGTAAAAACCAGAAATACGCCTGCCTTCTCCCGAAAACAGCGACGCTCCCGCCGCTACGATAAGGATTTCGCATCATCCATCGAAAATTCGTGTGTGCGCCTTCCCACCAACTAAGAGACCGCGGCGTTCTCACCAGCATAACAGGATGCAGACCACAGCCACACCCAGAGTCGACCAAATACATCCCCCAGCCGTCCGCCCGTAATCAGCAGTGCGCCAGAAGCCCGTTCATAACCCGACCAAGTTGTGCGAAACTAGCGCCCAGATCAGCCTGCATGCTGGGAATAGCGACATTGACCACGAACAGGTCGAATTCAGCTTCGACGCCCATCCTTCCGAAATACGTAATCTGCTCTGGCTCTTGTTCACCAACCCGTTACTGCGTAAGCGATTCATCGGCTGGGAGAAACAGGCTCCACAGATGCTGTCAAGTTTTCGCCGTAAAAGAGGAATAAGGCGGTTCTGACCATAAAAAAAGGGGCTTTCGCCCCTTTTTACCACTCCCCAACAACACATCAGTGGTTACGGATGTAGTCGTCCATGTCGGTTTTCAGGTTATCGGATTTGGTACCGAAAATGGCCTGAACACCGGAACCTGCCACAACCACACCTGCTGCGCCCAGTTTTTTCAGGCCAGCCTGATCAACTTTAGCCACATCGCCTACGCTAACACGCAGACGGGTGATGCACGCATCCAGATTAGTGATGTTTTCTTTACCACCAAACGCGCTAACCAGTGCGGCAGCCATTTCAGTGCTGTCCTGTGAGGTTTGCTCAGAGGCGCTATCTTCACGGCCCGGCGTTTTCAGATTCAGTTTGGCAATCAGAACGCGGAAAATGGTGTAGTAAATCAGCGCATAGCACAGACCCACAATCGGGAACAGCCACAGGTTGCTACCGTTGCCGCTCAGTACCACGAAGTCGATCAGACCGTGAGAGAAGCTTGTGCCATCACGCATGCCCAACAGGATACAGATTGGGAATGCCAGACCCGCCAGAATCGCATGGATCACATACAGAATCGGCGCAACGAACATGAAGGAGAACTCAATTGGCTCGGTGATACCCGTCAGGAACGAGGTCAGCGCCGCAGAGATCATGATGCCGCCCACTTTCGCGCGGTTTTCTGGTTTAGCAGAGTGCCAAATAGCAATGGCCGCAGCTGGCAAGCCGTACATTTTAAACAGGAAACCGCCGGACAGTTTACCCGCAGTCGGGTCACCTGCAATGTAACGAGGGATATCGCCGTGGAAAACCTGCCCCGCCGCATTGGTGAACTCACCCACCTGCATTTGGAAAGGGACGTTCCAGATATGGTGCAGACCAAACGGAACCAGAGAACGTTCAACGATCCCATAGATACCGAATGCCAGCATCGGGTTCTCATTCGCTGCCCAATGTGAAAACGTTTGGATAGCGCTACCGACCGGTGGCCAGATGAAAGACAGCACAGCACCGGTAATGATCGCCGTCAGGCCGGAAATAATCGGCACAAAACGTTTACCGGCAAAGAAGCCCAGATACTCAGGCAACTGAATGCGGTAGAAACGGTTAAACATATACGCGGCAATCGCACCAGCAATGATCCCGCCTAGCACACCGGTATCCGCTAGGTGCTTCGCCGTGATTTCAGCAGCAGGTAGATTAAGAACCAGCGGCGCAATCGCAGCCATGGTTTTGACCATGATGCCATAAGCCACCACCGCCGCCAGTGCGGAAACACCGTCGTTATTAGTGAAGCCCAGGGCAACACCAATAGCAAAAATCAATGGCATGTTGGCAAACACCGAGTCACCGGCCTGTGCCATGACGCTGGAGACAATTCCAGGCAACCAGCTAAAATTGGCCGAACCGACACCCAGCAGGATACCTGCGATAGGGAGTACGGATACGGGCAGCATTAGCGACTTACCTACTTTTTGCAGGTTTGCGAATGCATTCTTGAACATAATTGAGTGTGCTCCTGAGTAATAGTGCTTTTACTTCTGATACTTCATATAAGCAAAGACGGGGAGGACGGCCTTTGCGAGTTGGGGTGTCTTAGCCCCCTTTAATTTTTACGCAGAGTAAAATAAATAGCGTTCACAATGTTTGATTGCTATCACGTTTCCACAAGCCAAAAAGCTGAGATCGAACAGATATTGCACTTTCTTGTGATATATCGCTGAAAAACACGTCCCCCTGAAGAGGAAAAACCTAATCAAGGGGATGATGAAGCGCTATTAATTACACGGATAAAAAAAACTCGGCTATTTTCAGCCACTATTGCGCGGCGGTCAACCGAACCGGGTCGATGTGAAACAGATGGGAGAAATTTTCTGTCGTGGCGGCAGCGAGGGTTTCCAACGATGTGCCTTTCAGTACAGCGAGATATTCTGCTACATCGCGCACATACGCAGGCTGGTTTTCCTGACCTCGGAACGGAACCGGCGCGAGCCAAGGGGAATCCGTCTCAATCAGCATCCGATCCAGCGGCACATAGCGAGCAACGTCACGCAGTTCCTCTGCATTACGGAACGTGACGATGCCAGAAAACGAGATATAGAATCCCATATCCAACAGCGCTTTCGCCGTCACTAAATCCTCGGTAAAGCAGTGCAGAACGCCGCTGCATTTCTCCGCCTGTTCCTCACGCAGAATCGCCAACGTATCTTCACGGGCGGCACGCGTATGCACGATGACCGGCTTGTTCAGGTCATTGCCTATACGAATATGTTCACGAAAAGATTCTTGCTGCTGGGCTTTCGTCTCTTGCTGATAGAAATAATCCAGACCCGTTTCCCCCATCGCCACCACGCGACTGGCGCTGGCTAGCTCACGCAGCTCGGCATAATCATAAGGGGCTTCCTGATTAAGCGGATGAACGCCGCAGGAAAACGCCACGTTATCGCGCTCGCCGATTAACTCCACCATGGCACGATAGCCGGGCAGCGTTGTCGCCACCGCCAACAGGAAACCGACATCACGGCTTTTCGCTTTATCCAGCACGTCGGAGACGTCTTTATGCAATGACTCATAATCCAGACCGTCAAGATGACAGTGGGAATCCACTAACAGCATGATATTTACTCGATAGTAATTAAATAGAAAAAGGATGGCTGTCGCGCTTAACCGACGACGCAAACGTGCGTTCCCCATCAAGCAGGCGTTCCGTTAGCAGCAGTTCCCGGTTCACACCCGTGACGGTCAGCAATTTTTGCCGACAAGCCAGCCACTGTTGCAACTCATACTGCAAATGTGCGGAAGGTTCGCGCGCCAGACGCTCAACCAGTTCAATCTGATCCTGATTCACTAAATGCTCATTCGCAGCCTGCTGCCATTTCATGGCATCCAGCAGTAGCGCGGCCACCCAGTGAATACGAACATCAGCATCGTCATGATTTAGCTGCGGTATCAACGAGAGCTGATCTCGCGAAGCCAGCGCAGCAGAGAACGCCTGACACAGCGCGCTACGCTGTTTCCAACGCTCTGGCTGCAATAATGCCTCGGCGGCTAGCGGCGCGCCCGATTGCAATCTCAATGCCGTGCGCAATGCCTTGCTGTCATGGCGATGGCGAGCATTCAGCCACAGCACGCTCTGTGTCTCACTCGGGACATCCAGATAGTGATACAGGCAACGGCTGCGCAATGTTGCCAACAGACGGGCTGGTTCACGGCAGCCAAATAAAAAGAAGGTATTCTGCGGCGGTTCTTCCAGCGTTTTCAGCAGCGCATTGGCGGCAGCCTCTGTCAGTTGCTCAGCGGCAGCCAGCCAGATCACTTTTGCGCCGCCTTGTCGGGAGTGTTGATACACTTTTTCCACGACATCACGCACCGGATCAACACCCAGACTTTGCTTGCCTTTCTCTGGGCTCAGCACATGCCAGTCTGGATGCGTTCCTGCGGTCATCAGGTTACAAGAGTGACACTTGCCGCAGCTTTTCATCCCATCAGGCTGCTGGCAGATCAGCCAACGGCTCAGCGCATAAATCAGCGACTCATCGCCCATGCCCAGCAGCGCATGCAGCAACACCGCATGATGCCCCCTGCCCGCCTGATATTGGCCAATAAGCTGTCGATAGGATGCATTCAGCCACGGATACCAATCCATCAACCCTGCCCCTGCGCAACAGGCTGCAACCCTTGTTGCTGCAACCACTGCTGTAGTGCTGCCTGAATATCCGCGCTAACGGCATCAATAGGCTGTGAGGCATCGATCGTCAGGATGCTGTCATCCTCCGCCGCCAGTTCCTGATAGCGGGAACGGGTGCGATCAAAGAAAGCCAGCGACTCCTGCTCAATCCGATCCAGCTCGCCGCGCTGACGCGCGCGCTGCAAGCCGATGGCTGGCGGCAAATCAAGATAGAGCGTCAGGTCAGGGCGAAAATCACCGAGTACCGTATCGCGCAATGAGCGGAGAAGTTGCTGATCGATCCCACGTCCACCGCCCTGATAAGCCTGTGAAGAGAGATCGTGACGATCGCCAATGACCCAGTTTCCATTCGCCAGCGCCGGTTTGATGACGTTATCCACCAACTGTACTCTGGCCGCGTATAACATCAGGACTTCTGCTTTGTCGGTGACCTTCTCATCGGCTATACCTTGCTTGATAAGCTCACGCAGTTTCTCTGCCAGCGGCGTACCACCTGGCTCTCGCGTGAACACCACGTCTTTCACACCATGTGACCGCAACGTTTCCACGACGATATTACGTGCGGTGGTCTTCCCTGCGCCTTCCAATCCTTCAATGACGATAAATTTACTGTTCATCCCGTTCCTTTAACGCTGAGCGGTATACCCTCACAGCACGATTATGGTCTGCAAGGTTAGTGGTAAAACTGTGTCCGCCTTTTCCATCCGCCACAAAATACAGGTATGACGTTTTGGCAGGATGCGCAGCCGCATCCAATGAGGCTTTTCCCGGCATCGCAATTGGCGTAGGCGGCAAGCCGAAAATAATATAGGTATTGTAAGGCGTCGGTGTGTCTAATGCTTTACGGGTTATCACGCCTTTATAGTCATCCCCCATGCCATAAATCACAGTGGGGTCGGTTTGCAAGCGCATGCCAAGCCGTAACCGATTGATAAAAACGGAAGCGACCTGAGTACGTTCTTCATTGATGGCCGTTTCTTTTTCAATGATTGATGCCATCGTCAGCAATTCGTCCGATGTCTTATACGGCAATCCTTCTTCGCGCCCTTTCCAAACCTCATCCACCGTTTTTTTCATGCGCTGATGCGCACGCTGCAACAGGGCAATATCGCTCGTACCTGCCGTGTATGAATACGTATCAGGATAAAACCAGCCTTCCAGGTTCGGCTTATCTTTGATTTCCAACTGGGTGGCGATGTCCTGTTCGGTTTTATCGGCCAGTGAATGCTTGATATAAGGTGCTTGTTGCAGCGTGACCAGCCACTCTTTCAAACGTGAACCTTCAACAAAACGGATGGAAAATTGCGCTTCTTTTCCGCTGGACAGCAGCGCCAGCATCTCGCGCACGGTCATGCCCGAAGTCAAGCGATACGTACCCGCCTTGAATTTTGCCAATTCAGGCTCGAAACGCAGCAGCCACGGAAAAAATGTGTCATCAGTAATAATTTTCTGATCGAGAAGCAGCGTTTCCAGCCCTTCTCTTCCTGTACCAGCCGGAAGCGTAAAGATAGTTTCCTTTTCGATAGCCAATGGAGAATCAGCAAAACGCTGCATTTTCTGCCATGCGACCAGTAATATCAGCACAACGGCAGTGATAATCAGCAAACCAATTTTCTTTTTCTTCATAAATCAACCATCTACTAGCAGTCAGGACTTAGGAATTGATAAAGCTCTCGGGAGTGATAACGCCAGATGTGCGCCTGGTTCACAGGGACGATCGGCATTAATGCATTACAAACCAGCACTTCGTCCGCATCGGACAATGCAGTCAAGGGTTCTCTGACGATCTGTAGCTCGAAATCAGAATCTGCCAGCAAGGCAATAATATGCTGTCGAGCAACACCATCCACTCCTGATTCGGATAAATCCGGCGTATAGACCCGGAGCCCTTTACGCCAGAATAAATTCGCGGCACAGCATTCCACTAGCGCACTAGAGGTGTCAAGCACGAGGGTCTCATCGGCTGAGGTCTGGTCAAGATGCGCGCGGATCAGCACTTGTTCGAGCCGATTCAGATGCTTTATTCCCGCCAGCAGCGGATTTTTAGCTAGCGCCACAGGGCTAAGATTCAGGCTAATACCCTGCTCACGCCAGCCGGCATAGTGCGCAGGATAGCTTACCTGCATGACGACTCGGGTTGGCTGCGTGCAGCCTTGGGGACTATAGCCACGCCCACCGACACCCCGCGTGAGCATCACTTTCACTACGCCGTCCGCTCGTCCCAGTGCTGCCTGTTTCATTTCAGCGAGCAGACTTTCCCAACTAAGCGTCGGAAATAATAAGCGCGTAGCGGCCTGTTGCAGACGCGCGACGTGTCGATCAAGCCAGACAATCTCGCCATCGCATACTCTGGCTGTCGTAAAACAGCCGTCACCATACTGTGTACCCCGATCGAGTACCGAAAGCTGTTCCTGTAACTGACCATTAATCCACAGCATAATAAACTCCGCGTCATTCATCGTCGTCAGCTTGCCAGCAAAGCGGCGTTGCAGACAAGCAGGCGTGTCTGATTTTACGCAGGCAAAAAAAAACCCGGAGACCGGGTTTTTTAAAACGCTATCGCAATCAAACTTTACGGAAGATCAGAGAACCGTTGGTTCCACCGAAGCCGAAAGAGTTGCAGAGTACGTATTCCAGGTTGCTGACCTGACGCGCCTCATGCGGCACGAAATCCAAATCGCAGCCTTCATCTGGATTGTCCAGATTGAGCGTTGGCGGGACAGCCTGATCGCGCAGAGCAAGAATACTGAAAATAGACTCTACCGCGCCTGCCGCACCGAGCAAGTGACCCGTCATGGATTTTGTCGAACTCACCAGCACATTGCTGGCGTCTGCACCAAATACGGATTTCACTGCCTGTGTTTCAGCTTTATCACCCGCAGGCGTAGAGGTGCCATGCGCGTTGATATAACCGATCTGGCTCGTTGACAGACCCGCGTCACGCAGCGCGTTTTCCATCGCCAGCGCAGCACCAGAACCGTTCTCCGGCGGAGACGTCATATGATACGCGTCGCTGCTCATGCCAAATCCAACAATTTCTGCATAGATTTTCGCACCGCGCTTTTTCGCGTGTTCATACTCTTCCAGCACCATGAGGCCAGCACCGTCACCCAGTACAAAACCGTCACGATCTTTATCCCACGGACGGCTTGCCGCCTGAGGATCGTCGTTGCGCGTAGACAACGCACGAGCGGCACCGAATCCACCGACGCCCAATGGCGTACTGGCTTTTTCTGCACCACCGGCCAACATCACATCCGCATCGTTGTAAGCAATAATGCGAGCGGCCTGACCAATATTGTGCACGCCAGACGTACAGGCCGTAGCGATAGAGATGCTCGGGCCACGCAGTCCGTACATAATAGTAAGATGCCCAGCCACCATATTGACGATGGTTGACGGCACGAAGAACGGACTGATTTTACGCGGGCCACCGTTCACCAGCGCAGTATGGTTCTCTTCAATAAGACCCAGACCGCCGATGCCGGAACCAATCGCCGCACCGATACGCGGGGCGTTCTCTTCCGTTACTTCCAAACCGGAGTCCTGCATAGCCTGAACGCCAGCAGCAACACCGTATTGAATAAAGGCATCCATTTTGCGAGCTTCTTTACGCGAAATGAATTCTTCAGAATTAAAATCCTTTACTAAGCCAGCAAAACGCGTTGCGTAGGCACTAGTATCGAAATGGTCGATCAGGCTGATACCACTCTGACCGGCAAGAAGAGCACTCCAGGTAGACTCAACTGTATTGCCGACAGGAGATAACATGCCCAGTCCGGTCACAACTACTCGACGCTTAGACACGCTTATCCTCCAGGGAGGGAAAGAAAAAAGACACTGCGGGACAAAAAAACTTAGGCGGTCGAATGACCGCCTAGATATGTTCGCTTACTGCTGGTTAGCCTGAATGAAATCAATGGCTGCTTGAACAGTCGTGATTTTTTCAGCTTCTTCGTCTGGAATCTCAGTATCAAATTCTTCTTCCAGAGCCATTACCAGCTCAACAGTGTCAAGAGAATCAGCGCCGAGGTCATCAACGAAAGAAGCATTGTTTACGACTTCTTCCTGCTTAACACCAAGCTGTTCAACGATGATTTTCTTAACGCGTTCTTCGATAGTGCTCATACTCTTAAATTTCCTATCAAAACTCGCTTTCGCGATGGTTTTCGTAGTGTATAAAATGTTTGAAAAGATGCAACAAAATCTCGGCTGGTTGAACCACGATTTTGTGCTATTTTGCGGTTATCACCGCAAATAATGCAAATAATTTTCGAGCTTTTTAGATCATATACATGCCGCCATTGACATGCAATGTTTCGCCAGTAATGTAAGCAGCTTCATCAGAGGCTAAAAATACAACAGCACTGGCGATTTCTTTAGCATCACCAAGTCGGTTAGCTGGAACCGACGTCAAAATGCCTGCTCGCTGTTCTTCTGTCAATGCCTGAGTCATATCTGTTTCGATAAAACCAGGCGCGACAACGTTGACCGTAATACCACGAGAAGCCACTTCACGCGCGAGGGATTTACTGAAGCCAATCAGTCCCGCCTTCGCTGCCGCGTAGTTAGCTTGTCCTGCATTGCCCATTGTTCCAACAACGGAACCGATGGTAATGATCCGGCCAAAACGTTTCTTCATCATGGCACGCATCACTGCTTTAGACATGCGGAATACCGACGTTAAATTGGTATCCAGAATATCGTGCCACTCATCATCTTTCATACGCATCAGCAGGTTATCACGGGTGATGCCCGCGTTATTGATAAGAATATCAATTTCCCCGAATTCTGCGCGAATTTCTGCTAATACGCTTTCTACTGATGCTGCATTAGCAACATTCAGCATATAACCTTTACCGTTCTCACCCAGCCAGCCGCTAATAGCTTCAGCACCTTTTTCGCTGGTTGCGGTACCAATGACTTTTGCCCCGCGGGCAACCAACGTCTCGGCGATGGCACGCCCAATACCACGGCTTGCACCAGTAACCAGTGCAATTTTCCCCTCAAAACTCATTGTTTTCTCCGTTCTTATTTCTCAATCGCCGCTGATAGAGAAGCAGGATCGTTCACCGCAGCTGCTATCAGGGTATCAACGATTCGTTTGGTTAAGCCAGTCAATACTTTACCCGGCCCGACTTCTAACAGCGACTCAATGCCCTGAGAAGCCATAAATTCAACACAGTCAGTCCAGCGTACTGGGCAATGAAGCTGGCGTACCAGCGCATCGCGAATGGCTTCCGGCGTGGTTTCGATACGAGCATCAACATTATTAACAACGGGGATGACCGGAGCATTAAACGTCACGGATTCCAGTGCGACAGCGAGTTTCTTCGCTGCCGGCTCCATCAGTGCACAGTGTGACGGTACGCTGACAGGCAGCGGCAGCGCACGCTTCGCACCCGCCGCTTTACACGCAGCACCAGCACGCTCAACGGCGTCCTTATTGCCCGCGATCACCACCTGACCCGGTGAATTGAAGTTTACCGGAGACACCACTTGTCCATGCGCGGATTCTTCACACGCTTTAGCAATGGCATCGTTATCAAGCCCGATAATGGCATACATCGCACCCGTGCCTTCCGGCACCGCTTCCTGCATCAGTTTGCCACGCAATTCGACCAGACGAACAGCCTGTTGGAAATCCAGAACACCCGCACAAACCAATGCCGAATACTCACCAAGGCTATGACCAGACATCAACGCAGGTGTTTTGCCGCCCTGCTGCTGCCAAACGCGCCAGATAGCAACAGAAGCGGTCAGTAATGCAGGCTGCGTCTGCCAGGTTTTATTCAACTCTTCAGCCGGCCCTTGCTGGGTAAGCTGCCACAAGTCATAACCTAACGCTTCAGAAGCCTGAGCAAACGTTTCGGTGACGATCGGGTATTCTGCTGCAAGTTCAGCTAACATCCCTACCGTCTGCGATCCCTGACCTGGGAACACCATTGCAAATTGCGTCATATCACAATCCTGTTTAATTAAAAACGAACCAGCGCGGAACCCCACGTAAAACCACCACCGAAGGCTTCAAGCAGCACTAATTGCCCTGGTTTAATACGCCCATCGCGCACCGCTTCATCAAGCGCTGAAGGCACAGAAGCTGCGGAGGTATTACCGTGACGATCCAGCGTCACAACCACCTTGTCCATCCCCATACCCAGCTTTTTCGCCGTGGCGCTAATGATGCGCAGGTTAGCTTGGTGAGGCACCAGCCAGTCTAATTCACTTTTATCCAGTTGAGCCGCTTGCAGCGTTTCTTCAACGATATGTGCCAGTTCAGTCACTGCCACTTTAAAGACTTCATTACCCGCCATCGTCAGATAAGCAGGCGCATCCGTATGATTACGATCCTGATGTGGCAACGTTAGCAATTCGCCATAACGTCCATCGGCATGAAGATGGGTAGAAAGAATACCCGGTTGCTCTGACGGCGTTAACAGGACAGCACCCGCACCATCACCGAACAAAATCAGCGTGCCGCGATCCTCAGGATCCAATGTACGAGACAATGTATCAGAACCGATCACCAGTGCGTACTTCACCGCACCATTTTTAACATATTGATCGGCAACGCTCAGCGCGTAGGTAAACCCAGCACACGCAGCGGCCAGATCGAAGGCAATCGTATCTTTGATCCCTAGCAGTTGCTGAACCTGACAGGCTGAACTAGGAAAAGCATGGCTTGATGATGTTGTAGCAACAATCAGAAGACCGACTTCAGAAGGATCGACATTCGCCATTTCCAGCGCTTTTTGCGCAGCACGGTATCCCATGGTCGCCACGTTTTCATCTGGCGCAGCAATACGGCGCTCACGGATTCCAGTACGTGTGACGATCCACTCGTCAGTCGTTTCCACCCTCTTTTCTAAATCAGCGTTCGTCCTGATTTCTTCAGGCAGGTAGCTGCCCGTTCCGATTATTTTTGTATACATGTACGCTTAATCACTCTTGGGTAATACCGCTTCTAGACGAGCGGCAATCCGTTCAGGAAGCTGCCGCTGTACCGTCTGCATTGCCTGTTCAATAGCAACCGCAAACGCTCTCTGGTTTGCTGCACCATGGCTTTTGATTACAATTCCCCGTAACCCTAGCAGGCATGCGCCATTATATTGATCGGGATTCAAGTGACCGAAACGCTTTGATAAGCGTTTTTGTAACAAACGCCCTAGCCACTTCAACCACCAGGATTGCTTTTGTTTTTGCCCAGGCCCTGAAGCAGGAGATTTCAGCAGTGAAAGGAACATCCTTACCACGCCTTCCACCGTTTTCAGGGTGACATTGCCCACAAAGCCGTCACAGACCATCACATCCGTTTTTCCAGTCAGCAGATCGTTGCCTTCCAGATAACCGATATAATTTATTGATGGTGCCTCTTTTAACTGTGCCGCTGCTTCACGGATAGTGCTCAGCCCTTTGCTTTCTTCTTCACCGATATTCAACAACGCGACACGAGGATTTGTCAGTCCCAGCACTTCTTCTGCCATCACTGAGCCCATCACGGCAAACTGAACCAGCATCGTGCTGTCACAGTCAACATTCGCCCCCAGATCCAACACAACTGTCTTTCCGTGTTGCTGGTGAGGTAATACTGACACCAATGCGGGTCGCTCAATTCCGTCCAGTGGCTTAATCAGGAGCTTGGCTAGCCCCATAAGCGCACCCGTATTACCAGCGCTCACACAGGCCTGTGCCCTACCGTCTTTAATCAACTCAAGCGCTATGCGCATTGAAGTACCACGGCTCGCACGAATAGCCTGCGACGGCCTCGCATCACTAGCAATAACCGACTCCGCCGGAACAATCTCTAAACGGGAAAGTAAATCAGAATCGACTTTGGCAAGTAATGGAGTAATCGCAGCAGGATCGCCGACTAATAACAAATTGAGAGCTGGATTAGAAGCCAGTGCCTGCAATGCAGCAGGCACTGTTACGCAGGGACCAAAATCCCCGCCCATCGCATCTAACGCCAGAGTTAGGCGTGTCAAGGTATTGCCTTGCAAATAATTCGCAAGAATTATTTAGCAATGACCTTGCGACCGCGGTAATAACCATCCGCAGTGATGTGGTGACGCAGGTGAGTTTCGCCAGAAACTTTATCTACGGATACAGAAGCGGTAGTCAACGCATCATGTGAACGACGCATACCACGTTTGGAACGGCTAGGTTTGTTTTGTTGTACGGCCATGGACCTTACTCCTTATTGCTTATGCTTTAAACTGGCTAATACGGCAAATGGATTTGGTTTTTCCGCCTCTGCAGGCAGTTGACCAAATACCATATCCGCTTCGGACACTTCACAGTGTTCAGAATCATGCACCGGGGCGATAGGCAACATCAGAATAATTTCATCTTCAATCATTGCCAGCAGATCGACTTCGCCAAAACCATCAACGCCGATCGGCTCATACGCTTCCGGTAACGCTTCGGCCTGCTCATCATTGACGACCGGGCTGAAACAGAATGTCGCATGGACTTGATGTTCAAACGGCTTTCCGCAACGCTGACACATCAAAGTGACAGTAACCTCAGCGTTACCGTCAATCACCGCCAGACGCTGATTATCGATATTGAAAGATAAAGAGGCCTGAACATCACTATCCACACTCACCACGGATTCGGCAACACGCTCTACTTGTTCAGCTGAATAGATACCAACGTAATCTAAACGCTTTTGAGCAGTGCGGACCGCATCAAGGGTTAAGGGTAATTTTACCTTTTGCATAGGGCGCGCATATTAACGTCGTAACGACATAGAGTCAAAGAAAAAGGCAGTGATGCACCACCTTTCACCAATATTCGCTTCCAGAGCGGCGCACAGTTTAAAATGCCTTTCATCATTACGCTACGGTTTATCAAAAAATTATGCAGCAGATTGTTCTCGCTTCAACATCACCTTACCGCAAATCCTTGTTAGAAAAGCTGGCTATCCCCTTTGTTTGCGCATCGCCAGACATCGATGAAACCCCTCACCCCGGAGAAAATGCTGTCGATCTCGTGATCCGTCTTGCTGAGAGCAAAGCGCAAACACTGGCCGCGCACTACCCCAATCACCTGATTATCGGTTCCGATCAGGTTTGCGTTCTGGAAAACGCCATAACAGGAAAACCACATAATAAGGGTAACGCAACACGCCAGTTACAGCAGGCCAGCGGAAAGTGTGTTTCCTTCTTTACGGGTTTAGCACTCTTCAATAGCGCGACCCAGGAAATACAAAGCCTCGCAGAGCCATTTGACGTACATTTCCGTATGCTAACGGAAGCGGAAATTGACGGTTATCTGGAGAAAGAACAGCCATGGAACTGCGCAGGTAGCTTTAAAAGCGAAGGATTGGGTATTACTCTCTTTGAACGACTATCTGGGCGCGATCCTAATACGCTCATTGGATTGCCATTGATCGCGCTAACGCAGATGCTACAAAAGGAAGGAGTAAATCCGCTGACGATGTAAAGTAAATCGGGATAGCCCGATGAAGAGGCTATCCCGACAGATAAAAGTATATAGGTATATGTGGTTATACTTTTGTCTTGCGCAGCACCTGCAGACAGCGACGCAGTCCGCTATCTAATGGGGCTTCGACTCTCAGTGTCTCACCCGTGTTCGGGTGTTCAAAACGTAGCGCCTGCGCATGCAGGAAGAGGCGTTTTAAGCCCGTGTCCGCCAGTTGCTTATCGAACTCGCGATCGCCGTAACGATCATCGAACGCTATCGGATGCCCAGCATATTGGGCGTGTACACGAATTTGATGCGTACGTCCGGTAACAGGGCTCGCCCGCACCAGCGTCGCGTGTTCAAACCGTTCTTCTATTTTAAAGCGCGTTTCTGACGGTTTACCGTCGCTGTTTACCCGAACTATGCGCTCACCGCTTTGCAGGATATTTTTCAACAGCGGTGCCTGAACAACCTTGCAATGCGACTGCCACTGCCCACGAACCAGTGCCAGATAGTCTTTTTGCATGCCTTTTAGTCGCAGTTGTTCGTGCAGAGAACGTAAGGCCGAGCGTTTTTTTGCGACCAGCAAAACACCAGAGGTATCGCGATCGAGACGGTGTACTAACTCCAGAAAACGCGCTTCCGGGCGTAAAGCACGCAGCCCTTCAATCACGCCGAAGCTCAAGCCACTGCCACCATGCACGGCTGTACCCGAGGGTTTATTCAGCACCAACAGGTAGTCATCCTCATAAATAATGCAATCGGCCAACGCCGCCACTTTACCAAAACTGGCAGAAACAGGGGTCTCATCGCGTTCTGCCTGCCGAACGGGCGGAATACGGATGACATCACCATCGAGCAATTTATACTCAGGTTTGACCCGTTTCTTATTTATCCTTACCTCACCTTTTCGCAAGATACGGTAAACCATGCTTTTAGGCACACCCTTTAAGTGGGTATGCAAAAAATTATCGACGCGCTGCCCCGCTTCATCTGCGGAGATCGTCACAAATTGTACTGAAGGATTATCTGTTTTCATGATGCGCGATTCTAAATAGAGCAACCCGATAGCGCCACTTCTTTTTCTGTGCTTAACTGTGTGTCTGACTTATGAAGATATTGTTGCATTGTCGAGTAAGTGGACGGGTGAGTTGGACTGTAGCATCAAACCCTGTCCGTTTTGGTGATAACAACAGAACTATCTTTATACAGACAGGCAAAGTCACCTTGCTATAACGGTATCAGCAGTGGAATAATGCTTTTGCGTTTCCCACGCGGATTTCCGATAAAACAAGGGGAAATTGCGGAATTATTAAATTTGCCTGATGACGCACACACGCAGCAATGGCGTAAGACGTAATGTGAAATCAAGCAGTTAGCGGGCTGCGGATTGCAGCTTGGCCGGCAAATGGAATCAGATCTGGCGACATTATTCAGAAGCTGTTCCCTCAGTAAATGCGCTGTTTTCCATCAGGAAACACAGGCTACCGAAACATGCGTCTCTATGCAGGCGACAACCGGGAGGTTGACGTCCCTGCGATAAGCCACGAGGCCATCGGTTCACTCCGGTCATGCGGTTCTTTTGTCCGCAGCTCTATCAATAATGTAAGTAAAAATAACGAGTAAGTTGAAGATGAAAAGAATGTTAATTAACGCAACTCAGCAGGAAGAGTTGCGTGTTGCCTTGGTTGATGGTCAACGGCTGTATGATTTGGATATCGAAAGTCCAGGTCATGAGCAGAAGAAAGCAAATATCTACAAAGGTAAAATCACACGTATCGAACCTAGCCTTGAAGCCGCTTTTGTTGATTACGGCGCTGAAAGACACGGTTTCCTCCCTCTTAAAGAAATCGCCCGCGAATACTTCCCTAGCAACTATTCTTCCCACGGTCGTCCTAACATTAAAGACGTGTTGCGTGAAGGTCAGGAAGTCATTGTTCAGGTAGACAAAGAAGAGCGAGGAAACAAAGGTGCTGCACTGACCACCTTTATCAGTCTGGCAGGCAGTTATCTGGTCTTAATGCCGAATAATCCTCGTGCAGGCGGTATTTCACGTCGTATCGAAGGTGACGATCGTACCGAGCTCAAAGAAGCGTTGGGATCGTTGCAACTGCCCGATGGCATGGGGCTCATTGTTCGTACCGCTGGTGTGGGCAAATCCGCTGAAGCGCTGCAATGGGATCTGGCTTTCCGTCTGAAACACTGGGACGCGATCAAAAAAGCCGCCGAAGGCCGCCCTGCACCGTTCCTGATCCATCAGGAAAGTAATGTGATCGTCCGCGCTTTCCGTGACTATCTGCGCCCAGACATTGGCGAAATCCTGATCGACAATCCAAAAGTTCTCGATCTGGCAAAAGAACATATTTCTGCACTGGGTCGCCCCGATTTCAGCAGCAAAATCAAATTGTACAGTGGTGAAATTCCGCTTTTCAGCCACTATCAGATCGAATCACAGATCGAATCGGCTTTCCAGCGTGAAGTTCGCCTGCCGTCCGGTGGCTCTATCGTTATCGATACAACCGAAGCGCTAACAGCGATTGATATCAACTCCGCACGTGCGACGCGCGGTGGTGATATTGAAGAAACGGCGTTCAATACTAACCTTGAAGCCGCAGACGAAATTGCCCGCCAGTTACGCTTGCGTGACCTCGGTGGACTGATCGTTATCGATTTCATCGATATGACACCAGTTCGTCACCAGCGTGAAGTTGAAAACCGCCTGCGCGACTCTGTACGTCAGGATCGTGCGCGTATTCAGATCGGCCGGATTTCTCGCTTTGGCTTGCTAGAAATGTCGCGTCAGCGCCTGAGCCCTTCACTGGGTGAATCCAGCCATCACGTTTGCCCACGCTGTAGCGGCACAGGCACGATTCGTGATAATGAATCACTTTCACTGTCTATTCTTCGTCTGATCGAAGAAGAAGCGCTGAAAGAGAATACCAAAGAAGTCCACGCGATTGTTCCAGTTCAGATTGCATCTTATCTGCTGAACGAGAAACGTGATGCCGTTAACGCCATTGAGAAACGTCAAGGCGGCGTGCGCGCGATCATCGTGCCACACGATGGTATGCAGACACCGCACTACTCCGTTGTTCGCGTCCGTAAAGGCGAAGAAAAACCGACGCTCAGCTATTTGCTGCCTCAGCGTTTGGAAACGGAAACGCAGCAGTTGCAAGACGAACAAACGATCGAACGTAAACAGCCTGAACAACCGGCTTTAGCAACATTTAGTATGGCTGAAATGCCAGAGGAAACCACGCCCCCAGTTACTAAAGACGCTCCTGCTGTAGCGAAAGCCGCAGAGGATGCTCAACCAGGCCTCATTAGCCGTTTCTTCAGCGCATTGAAAGGTATCTTCGCTTCCGAACCTGTTGAAAAAACAGTGGGTGCTGCTGACGATAAGAAAGCGGAAGAAGATAAATCTACGGAGGGCCAGCGTTCTGAACGCCGTAACCCACGCCGTCAGGGTAATAATCGCCGTGACCGTGGCTCTCGTGACAATCGTGACAATCGTGACAATCGTGATGATCAGCGCCGGAATAAGCGACAAAACGACGACTCGATTGTTGAAACCCGTACTGCGGATAATGTGGAGAAAGTCGGTTCGGAAGAACAACCGCGCCGTGAACCACGTGCTGAACGTCAGCGTCGTCGGCAAGACGAACGTCGCCAGGCTCCGACTGAGACAAAAGCACAGCCAGTCATTGATGATTCTGATGACAATGCAGCCGAGCAGGATACACCAACTCAGGTTATGCCACGCCGTCAACGCCGTCAGTTGACGCAGAAAGTACGTGTCCAGTCTGAAACTCAGCAGGATGTCCTCTCTGATAACAGATCGCCTGTTGCTGAAGCATCCGAGCAGACTCAAGCTTACGTCAAGCCAAACGACGCTGCGGTAGACCATAGTGAGGTCGATAACGAGCAGAACGATTCAAATCGTACCAATGCCGAGAATGGCGGTATGCCGCGTCGATCGCGTCGTTCGCCGCGTCACCTGCGCGTCAGCGGCCAGCGCCGTCGCCGCTATCGTGATGAGCGTTACCCGTCTCAGTCACCAATGCAGTTGGAATTTGCTGCCGCATCACCGGAAATGTCATCAGGAAAAGTGTGGGTTAGCTATCCTCTGGCACGGCCACAGCAGGCTGAACACCAGCAGCAGAACGAGAATGTTGCATCAATTGAAACACCGCTGTTACCAGCCGTTATCGAAGCCGCCGTGACTGAACAAGCAGACGCAGTGGAATCCAATGTGGTTGAAAACGTTGCGATTACTGAAGCCGTATTTCAGGAAGAAGTCGCTGTAACCGCAACAGCACAGTCTGCCGACGTCATCCAGGATAGCAATGTAGTGGATGCTGAGGTGAATACCGCAGGCGAAGAAATCACCATCGAACCAGTGACTGAGAACACCGCTATTGACGATGCTATCGCTGCAGTTGCCGTGAATGCCGTTGAAGAAGCAAATACTGTGGAGACTCAGGTCGCTGAAGAAACCGTTGTCGCGGTTGCTTCTGAACAAACAGTGGCTGAAAACGTAGCTACCGAAACGGTCGCAGAAGAACAGCGGGCAGATAGCATCGCTGATGCAACTGAGAAAGTAGATGTGGCAGAACCAATTTCTACCCCTGCGGTTTCCGCAGTACAGGAAACCAACCTGCCACAAAGCGTTCAGGCTGCGCCGGTAACCGCTATCAGCGCACAACCGATTGTGGAAAAGTCTGTATCGAGCGTAACAAAAGCAGCAAGCGTTGCTGAGCAACCTCGTTATAAGCTCCACGCGACAGCGCCTATGACAAAAGCACCAGCGCCAGCCTACCGTGCAGAGCCTGCTCGACACAGTGATTGGGTACGTCCAGACTACCCGTTCTCAGGGAAAGGCTCAGCAGGCGGCCATGCCGCAGTTAACCAGTCAACTGCGCCAGCAACCAAGCCTACGCCAGTTAGCGAGTAATTCAGGCTTCTATAGACAAGCACCCGCCAATTGGCGGGTGCTTTTTTATTCAGAAACTGTCGTTAGCTTAAAAAACTCAACGTCTTAATATCTACACTATCCGTTTTACCATCCAGTTCCACCAAGAAGCGTTTAAAGTGCTCACTCTGCCCATGTGATGCCACAGCATCTTGATTCTTCCAACGCTCGAAAAACACAAACGAACCGGGTTTATCCACGACTTCATGCAGATCATACTGCACATTACCTGCTTCCTGTCGGCTAGGTGCCACCACGCGTTTCAGCGTTGCGGTAACATCTGCAACGAACTCTGCTTTTGCCTGAATGGTAGCGACAATACGAATTTCCATATACATCCCTTATTTATCAATGAAAAGATAATGCTATCAGATGCCAATCTACGGTTAATTTCAAGCATTCATCAACAAACGGATGCATTCAAATGGCTTTGCGCTTATCCTTATCCCCCGCCGTATCAGTCCCAAAACCAACCGAAAGATGCTGTTTTTCTACTGACCGCCGGAGCGCAATTCCATGACCGCACAGCCCACTATTCTTAAAATCCGTCGCCCTGACGATTGGCACATTCACCTGCGTGACGATCGGATGCTGGAAACCGTTCTCCCCTATACCAGTCGTTTCTTTGGCCGTGCGATTGTTATGCCTAACCTGACGCCGCCGATTACCAGCGTAGCCAGCGCGATAGCGTATCGTCAGCGCATTTTAGCCGCGGTCCCGCAGGGTGATGATTTTCATCCGCTGATGACGTGCTACCTAACCGATGCTCTTGATGTCAACGAAGTCGTGAGTGGTTTTGAGCAAGGCGTCTTTACCGCAGCCAAGCTCTATCCAGCCAATGCCACAACAAACTCCAGCCATGGGGTCACCAGCGTCGCCAATATCTCTGGCATTCTGGAACAAATGCAGAAGATTGGCATGCCGTTACTCATCCACGGCGAAGTGACCGACTCTGCCGTTGATATTTTCGATCGAGAAACACGCTTCATCGAAACGGTGCTGGAACCATTACGCCAACAGTTCCCTGAGCTGAAAGTCGTCCTCGAGCACATTACGACGAAAGAAGCCGCACAGTATGTTGTTGAAGGTAATGATTATCTCGCCGCAACCATTACACCGCAGCATCTGATGTTTAACCGTAATCATATGCTGGTTGGTGGCGTTCGCCCTCACCTATATTGCCTGCCTATCTTAAAACGCAATACGCATCAGCAGGCGCTACGTGAAGCCGTCGCTAGCGGCTGTGACCGCCTTTTCCTCGGCACTGACTCCGCGCCGCATGCAAAACACAGAAAAGAGTCCAGTTGCGGCTGTGCTGGTGTGTTCAATGCTCAGGCAGCATTAAGCACATACGCCACCGTTTTTGAAGAAATGAACGCGCTGGATAAACTCGAAGCATTTTGCTCCCTGAATGGCCCACGTTTTTATGGCCTGCCAGTGAACGACAGTTGGATTGAGCTGCATCGTGAAACCATCACATTCCCAGAAGAAATCGCTCTCGGCGACGAGTCGCTAATCCCCTTCCTAGCTGGACAAAGCCTCAACTGGTCAGTCCGTTAATCGACAAGCCCATCCGCATTATGCCGATGGGCTAAATTTTATTGCACGTCTTGTTCTTCACTTACAATAACTGTATAAATAAACAGTTTAAAATTTGGAGGTCAGCATGCGCGTAGAAATCACTCTTGCAAAAACAACGCCTTTACCCGCCGGTGCCATCGAAGCACTCAGGCATGAGCTGGAAAAACGTATTCACAAAATTTACCCTGACACACCCATTCAGGTTCGTTATGCAGCCGCAAACAGCCTGACGGTAATGGGAGCAGGCAAAGAAGAAAAAGATCGTATCTCTGAAATCTTGCAGGAAACGTGGGAAAGTGCAGATGACTGGTTTACAGCAGACTAATCTAAAGCTATAGGCTGTAATGGCACTTTAAAGCGGCATCTCGTCATGTGCTATGACCGAGGATATCTGTTATGACGGTAGAAAAACCAGAAACGGCAATGGCATTCGGGGAATTGCTGGAGCTGATTGGCGAGCAACAACGCAAGATCGATGCTCTGGAACTCGCTTTTTCGTTCTTGGCGTTTTGCCTTGATGAGAAAGCCAACAGGCTAATGATTCACAATTTGAAACTGGAGTCTCAAAATGAAAATCATGATCCAGCAATGAAGAAATACCTTGCCCGACTTGCTGCCGCATTAGAAAAAAATTCAGGGCCTGCTGCAGAATAATGCTCAACTGCCCTGTAACGAAGCCTTCGGGATGAAAGCCTATTTGTCCCGATATTTTATCCGACGCATCGCTTATCCCTTCGTCATACCTGCCTGTCTAATTTTTTTTACGAAAAATTGAAAATACTTCCCATAAATTAAATAAGTCACAGTATACTGATAATGCTTGTTTAAAAATAATGATCCACCTGAAGCCTCGTTAGTCACTCATGTTAGTAACTAGTCAATAAGGGGTATTTATGGATAGAAAAAATGAAGTTATTCAGACACATCCTCTTGTAGGTTGGGACATCAGTACCGTTGACAGTTATGACGCCATGATGATCCGTTTGCACTACTTATCCACCTCGGACCAAGCACCAGATGAAACACATGTAGACCGGACGCTTTGGCTAACGACCGATGTTGCAAGGCAACTGATATACATACTCGAAGCCGGTATTGCAAAAATCGAATCAACAGACTGTGACGCCAGTGATTATCGAAAACATTAGTAATTGATAGCGTTATTAATATTATATTCAATACCCAATTATTTTTTGAAAACAGTTGCTTTAATAACCACACCGCTTTATTGGCGGTGTGGTTATTTTAGGCTTGTTCTCATTTCTTTTTATAGCATCGATAGATTAAACCACACTCGCCTGATTTTATATCCGTTGTTTTTATCTCAATAATCACCCACTACATCATTACTCAACTAATCGAGTATCTTCCGGCACAATTAGTTTAATTAGCCGCCATCTTTATTTATCTTTCAACTAAAAACAGGCATCAGAAATATCTATTTCTAGCAAAGAACTTCCATAACCAAACTGAATAAATTATGAATTTAAATTCAAAAAAATTGTTCATGCCTATGATAATGTTGCAATTTAAAAGTTTATGTTGATTTTATGTTTCTTCCTGTTAAATTTCGCCGAATTGACTGCGTTACCGATCTGATAAGGAGTTATCACCATGCTTTGGCGTAATACCTCTTCTCGTTATGGCCATATCAGCATTCTTTTGCACTGGATTGCAGCGTTAACCGTTTATGGTATGTTCGCTTTAGGACTGTGGATGGTCACATTAGGGTACTACCATATTTGGTATCACCGTGCCCCAGAGATTCATAAAGCGATTGGCGTGCTGTTATTTGCCATCTTAATCTTTCGCGTGGTATGGCGTTTTATCTCCCCACCACCTCCACCGTTGAAAAGCTACTCCACATTAACCCGCGTCAGCGCGGCGCTGGCTCATATTGCGCTTTATGTCATTCTTTTCGCCATTCTCATTAGTGGATATCTCATTTCCACTGCCGAAGGGCATTCCATCTCAGTTTTTGGCTGGTTTTCTGTTCCGGCCATTGTCAGCGGCTTGACGGATCAGGCCGATATAGCAGGCGACGTGCATCTTTATCTTGCATGGGCGGTGGTTGCCTTATCAGCGCTGCACGGTTTAGCCGCATTAAAACACCACTTTATCGATGGTGATAACACGTTGAAACGGATGTTGGGTCGCAACGTTCCTTAACTTTCTGGATTTATGGAGAAATACCAATGCTGAAGAAAACACTACTGAGCCTAACAGCAGTATCCATGCTTGCCTCTGCCGGTTCTGCCCTGGCGGCAGAATACAAGTTCGATAAAGAAGGCCAGCACGCGTTTATCGAATTCCGCATTAAACACCTCGGTTATAGCTGGCTTTACGGCAGCTTTAACGACTTCGATGGCACTTTTACCTTTGATGAGAAAAACCCATCAGCGGAGAAAGTGAATGTCACTATCAATACCAACAGCGTTGACACTAACCACGCTGAACGTGACAAGCACCTTCGCAGTGCAGAATTTTTAAACGTTGCCAAGCATCCGCAAGCAACGTTTACGTCAACTGAAGTGAAGAGAGACGGTGAAGATTACGATATTATCGGCAACCTGACCTTAAATGGCGTCACCAAGCCCGTTAAGCTGGATGCCAAACTCATCGGTCAGGGTGATGACCCGTGGGGTAACTATCGTGCAGGATTCCAAGCCGAAGGCACTATCAAGTTGAAAGACTTCAACATTACGACCGATTTGGGGCCAGCTTCACAGGATGTAGAACTGATTATTGCCGTTGAAGGCGTTCGCCAGAAATAAGGCCGCAACACGCATCAACAGTACACAGCCCTTTCCGTTGGAAAGGGCTTTTTATTGCATGATGAACCGTTCGCTATTCAGCCTTATCTTTAGCTACAGGGGCAGGAATGTGCAACGTTGACTGCAATAATCCTTTGGATTTATTGAAGATTTTCATTCCATTTTCACGCCCGCTGCGTATCGCCCTTTGTTCTTCCAGCGGCAGCTTCATCTCATCCTGACACTGCTTACTGCAACAGCCTTCGTATTTTTCAGCACAGCTCGGACATTGGATAAACAGAAGGTGACACCCT
The DNA here is from genome assembly GCF_014946775.2 of Pectobacterium quasiaquaticum. Taxonomy (NCBI): domain Bacteria; kingdom Pseudomonadati; phylum Pseudomonadota; class Gammaproteobacteria; order Enterobacterales; family Pectobacteriaceae; genus Pectobacterium; species Pectobacterium quasiaquaticum. Next base: position 2,680,747 of record NZ_CP065177.1, read on the forward strand.
TCATTACGGCAGTTAGTGTGGCTATCACACGACGCGCCGCACTGGTGGCAATGCGCGATGACGTCATCAGAGATACGCTCCCCCATCCGCTCATCAAACACGAAATTCTTACCGATAAACTTCAGCGGTAAGCCTTGGGCTTTAGCCTGACGCGTATACTCAATAATACCGCCCTCGACGTGATACACGTTCTTAAAGCCGTGATGCAGCATGTAGGCACTGGCCTTTTCGCAGCGAATACCGCCCGTGCAGTACATGACAATATTTTTATCACGCGCCTCATCCAGCATTTCAACCGCCATCGGTAACTGCTCACGAAAGGTATCCGACGGCACTTCCAGCGCATTCTCGAAGTGTCCGACTTCATATTCGTAATGATTACGCATATCGACAAATACGGTATCAGGATCGTCAGCCATCGCATTAACCTGATCGGCTTTCAGATATTGCCCGACATTCGCCGGGTTAAAAGTAGGATCGTCAATGCCATCGGCGACAATCCGTTCGCGTACTTTCATACGCAATACCCAGAACGATTTCCCGTCATCTTCCAGAGCGATATTTAAGCGAATCTGATCGAGTGCCGGATGTGCACTGAACAATACAGCTTTGAAGGCATCGAACTGATTATTGGGTACGCTGATTTGGGCATTAATCCCTTCAGTGGCAACATAAATACGCCCAAAGACCTTATATTGCTCAAGCTGAATATATAGACGATCGCGAAAGGCTTTTGGATCGTCAATCGTAAAATATTTATAGAAGGAGACTGTGGTACGCGGCTCGGTTTCCGCAAGCATACGCGCCTTCAGTTCCTCATTAGAAATTCGGTTATGTAACACTGGCATGGTGTACGTTCCTGTCTTCATTGAGGTTATCGTGTGATATTCATGGCTGGATCATAGCCTGACACATTGAATCGCCCAGCATCATACCTGATAGCACCAAGCCTGTCAGGGCATGAAATGGATAGCACAACGACAAAGAGTGATCTACCGTAACCCCATGACCTCTGGGATTCATTTTCGCGTTCATGAAGTATCACCATCGAAGGATCTGTTATTATGAGTCAGCTTTTCTCCCCCGTATCACTCGGTAAACTCGAACTGCCCAACCGAATCATCATCGCGCCAATGTGCCAATATTCGGCTGAGGACGGCAAGGCAACAGCCTGGCATACCATGCATTTAGGTAACCTGTCGCATTCTGGCGCTGGGCTGCTCATTGTCGAAGCCACAGCAGTCTCACCAGAAGGCAGGATCTCCCCGCACGATCTTGGGCTGTGGGATGATGCGACCGAACAAGCCCTTTCCAACGTGATTCAATCTGTCAAAACCTATTCCGCCATGCCCATCGGCATACAGCTAGGGCACGCCGGTCGTAAAGCCTCAACGGGCGTTCCATGGGGCGGACGGGTATTTCTGCGCCCGGAACAGGGGGGGTGGCAGACTATCGCACCATCGGCTGTTCCTTATAACGCAAGTGATGCAACACCACAGGCCATGTCTGAATCACAAATCCGTACGCTAATTGACTCGTTCGTTGACTCAGCTAAACGTGCGGACCGTCTGGGCTTTGACATGATAGAGATTCACGCGGCTCACGGCTATTTACTGCACCAGTTCCTTTCACCGCTGACAAATCAGCGAACAGATAGCTATGGCGGCTCGCTTCAAAGTCGTATGCGGCTGGTCATTGAAATTTACCGCGCGATACGCGACGTTTTCCCTGCGCATAAAGCCGTCGGCGTGCGTATTTCTGCAACAGATGGTGTGGAAGAAGGCTGGGATCTGGAACAGTCTGTACAGCTTAGTAAAGCACTGCACGAATTAGGCTGTGACTTCATCCATGTTTCCAGCGGCGGGCTATCACCGTTACAGCAGATACATCCTGCGCCTAATTATCAGGTTCCCTATGCGCAGCGGATTAAACAAGAAGTTGGCATCACCACTATCGCCGTGGGGCTGATCACCGAGCCGGAACAGGCTGAAGCGATCGTTGCAACCGGTGAAGCAGACGCTATCGGCCTGGCTCGCGCCATACTTTTCGATCCACGCTGGCCATGGCATGCTGCAGCCCGACTGGGCGCACAGGTATCGGCTCCTCCACAGTATTGGCGCAGCGAGCCACGCTATGCCAGAGGCATTTTCAAGCAGTAACATATGGTGTGTCAGGCGATCCTATCAGGGTCGCCTCTTCCTCCTTTCACCATGCCCATGCCACCAAAGGTCAAAACTCATTCTCTGGGAATGATACGATTAAGATCGTTTTCTGCATAAAAATCAGCCAATAAGGCGGCAATAATTTGTTTTATTGGCAAAGCACCGCAATAATCTATCTTGCAGTTAACCATTAATTCGATTTTTTAACGGTTCGCGTGCTGACTAGCACCAAAATATTAATACTGAGACCATGACCCAAATCCCTTCTTTTAATCGTTCATTGCTACATCCACGCTACTGGCTCACTTGGTTGGGTATCGGCATCCTCTACCTGATCGTTTTATTGCCCTACCCCGTTATTTATCGTATCGGTACTGCGCTCGGCTATCTGGCTATGCGCCTACTGCCAAAGCGCGTCGAGATCGCCACCCGCAACCTTGAACTGTGTTTCCCCGATATGCCACAGGCTGAGCGTGATGAATTAGTCAGAAAAAATTTTGAATCGGTCGGCATGGGCGTAGTTGAAACGGGTATGGCCTGGTTTTGGCCAAACTGGCGTCTCGAACGCTGGTTTACGGTGACAGGCCTTGAGCACATATGCCATGAGAACGAACGGGAGCAAGGCGTATTGCTGATCGGACTGCATTTTTTAACGTTGGAACTCGGTGCGCGAGTTTTTGGTATGCACAATCCGGGAATCGGCGTGTATCGCCCGAATGATAACAAGCTGATTGACTGGTTACAGACATGGGGAAGACTGCGTTCCAATAAATCTATGCTAGACCGGAAAGATATTAAGGGTATGATACGCGCCCTCAAACAGGGTGACATCATCTGGTATGCCCCAGATCATGATTATGGGCCGCGCAGTAGCGTATTCGCTCCGCTGTTTGCCGTAGACACCGCAGCAACGACCCGAGGGAGTTATATGCTGATAAAAACAGCACGCCCGGCGGTCATCCCTTTTGTGCCTCGCCGGCTGCCTGACGGCAAAGGCTATGAGCTACTGATCCAACCTGCGGAGCAGGATGCACCGGTAGATAATGAAACGGCGACTGCCGTTTGGATGAACAACGTTGTTGAACAGAACATTCTGCTCGCACTGGATCAATACATGTGGCTGCATCGCCGTTTTAAAACACGCCCAGAAGGCGAACCATCCCTTTATTAAGGAATGCACTACTGTAATTTCAGGAACTGCGACACCTTATGACAGACGAAAAAAAAGCAACGGCATTGATTGCCGTTGCTTTATCTTTCATGCTACTCATTTTCTACACTACAAGCAGTTAGCTTTTGATATGAGGTGCGGGAAGTTTCTGGTAAGACTCAACCCACGCAGCATACGCTTCCGGTTTTTGCCACACGTGGTAGTGCAAGCGCGAGATTGTAACGGGATCGCTAAGCAATGCCAAACGCTGATTATTGCTCACCTCTTCTGGCTTACGACTCAAGGCATCACGTACATTCTGCTCACGTACGTCTTCAATTGCTTGGCTAAAACGATGACGCGCCGTTGCCATTGCACTGGCAAGAGCGTTAACTGACGGATCAAAGACAGCCTGCATAAACCCATTATCGAGTCTACGCTGGTGGTTCAATCGGCAATATTCATCCGTAGCGACCAATTCGCGTGGAGGATTAAACTCTTCCGGTATCATCAACAGCTTGGCACGCTTACAACCCAGCCCCAATGACGCGCGGCTCGAATAAACCGAAACGAACGGCGACAAAATCAGTGAGAAGACGATCGGAGCCAGCCACCACAAGAAGCGTAGGTCCAGCCATGCCATGCCAATCGCCCAGACCAGACCCAGAATCAACTGAGAACCGTGGCGCACAAACGCCTCACTCCATGGGGTCGCATCGTCGTCACGCTGTGGAGAATTCCACTGCACCGACCAGCCGAGAAACGCACTGACAACAAACACCGTATGGAACAGCATACGAACCGGTGCCAGCAGAACAGAGAACAGCATTTCCAGCAACAGAGAAAGGAATACCCGCACAGCGCCACCGTACTCTTTTGCCCCTTTCGCCCACACCAGAATCACGCTCAATAGTTTTGGCAAGAACAGCAAGACTAATGTCGTCGAGAAGAGCGCAATCGCCAGCTCTGGCCGCCACTGCGGCCAGACGGGGAATAGCTGTCGGGGTTGCAAGAAATACTGTGGTTCCATCAGCGTATGCACAACCTGTAAGGCTGTAGAGAGCATCAGGAACAGAAACCACAGTGGTGCAGACAGATAAGACATCACACCGGTAAGGAAAACGGCACGGTGAACAGGATGCATACCTTTAACCAAGAACAACCTGAAATTCATCAGGTTACCATGGCACCAGCGGCGGTCACGTTTCAGTTCATCCAGCAGGTTAGGCGGTAGTTCTTCATAACTTCCCGGCAGGTCGTATGCGATCCATACGCCCCATCCTGCACGACGCATCAGCGCCGCTTCAACGAAGTCGTGAGACAGAATCGCACCAGCAAACGAACCTTCACCCGGCAGCGGTGCAAGAGCACAGTGCTCGATGAACGGTTTAACGCGGATAATCGCGTTATGTCCCCAGTAGTGTGACTCACCTAGTTGCCAAAAATGCAGGCCAGCGGTGAACAACGGGCCGTAAACACGCGTTGCAAATTGCTGGCAGCGTGCATACAACGTATCCATGCCAGAGGCTTTCGGCGAGGACTGGATGATACCGGCGTTCGGGTTCGCTTCCATCAGTCTGACCAAAGACGTCAGACATTCTCCGCTCATCACGCTATCGGCATCCAGAATAACCATATAGCTATATTGGTTACCCCAGCGGCGGCAAAAATCATCGATATTGCCGCTCTTACGTTTGACACGGCGACGACGACGGCGATAGAAGATGCGCCCTGCCCCGCCAACATCACGGCACAACTCCATCCAAGCTTTTTGCTCTGCTACGCAGATATTGGGGTCGTTACTGTCGCTCAGGACGTAAATATCAAAATGCTCAAGATTGCCCGTCGCTTCAACCGATTCATACGTCGCACGTAATCCCGCAAACACGCGTTCTACATCTTCATTACAAATCGGCATGATTAACGCCGTGCGATGCTCGGGATTCAGCGCTTCGTTACCCACCGTCGTGGAAGAGATACTGTATTTGTCTCGACCAATCAGCAGTTGCAGGAACCCCATCAGCGCGGTCCAGAACCCAGCAGATACCCAACAAAACAGCACCGCAAACAGAACGAGTATGCCGCTTTGCAACACATAAGGCAGCAACTGCATCACGGAGCGTGTCCAAGGCTGCCCCGCCATTTCGAACGGATCGATCAGCGCCCACCCCTGATAAGGAAGGATGGTTTTCATGTACCACGTTGCGATCGCCGTCTGGAACAGCGTCAACGTCAGCAGAATATAGCGACGGATTGTCCCCACCAGACGCCAGCGGTTTTCGGAAATTTTCTCTTCCGGGCTGTAGTGAGGACGAAGAGGTACGGTACGGCCCAACAGACTTTCCCACCAGCGGATCAGTGGGTTCGTCCGCCAAACATCAGGGAACATAGAGGCGCGGGTAATAACGGGCATCGCTTTTAATGCCGTCCGCCCTTCCCTGTCTGTGCCGAGTTGTTTACCGTTGTTCAGACCATCAGCCCAAGTCATTTCAAGACGAGCCTGCACGGAATGCAGCGCAGCATCATCTTCAGACTGAACATTGACCTGGCGACCTTCAGACTGGCTATCCTCAGACAAGGCCTGATGCAAAACGGCCTGATCGTTCCAGGCCGCTTGCGATAATTTTTCGCGAAGAACCTCTGCCTGCGGAGCAGGCAGAGGAAGTTTCTCAATGTAATCGAGAGAAGAAGTTGGCTTATTCATTAGCAGGCAGCTGATTGCTCCAGGTTTCAGTCAATGTCGTCTCGCCATTAACCAACGCAGCTCTCATTTCGGTCGGCTGTTTCGCATCCTTCACACGCAAACGCAGCGTTAGACGCCAGCCATGAGTTACCGGGTTATAGCGAACATTATTTTCTACAATCTCACCGTTGTCGCCAATGCTGACCTGAGAGGCTACTGGAGCGTTCTCATCCAACTCTTTTAAATTCGGTCCAACAAAATCCACAATGTAAGCGATCGTGCCGTCAGGCTGGCGGATCAGGTTAGATTGTTTAACATCACCGGCAGAACGGCGAGTCTGTTGAACATAGGCAATGTTCGGGGAATGCAGTTGATCTTCGTCGCGCGTAAAGTGCAGACGATATTTAATATCCAGCGGTTTGCCCGTTTCTGGCAACACATCCGGTGTCCAGAAGGCAACGATATTGTCGTTGGTTTCATCCGCGGTAGGGATTTCAACCAGCTCAACTTTTCCTTTGCCCCACTCGCCTTTTGGCTCAACCCAGCCACTTGGACGCAGATCGTAACGATCATCAAGATCTTCGTAAGCGGCGAAATCACGGCCACGCTGCAGCAGACCAAACCCTTTCGGATTTTCTACCGCATACGTACTCACGGACAGGTGCTTAGGATTATTCAGAGGACGCCAAATCCATTCGCCATTACCGGCATGAATTGACAGACCGTTAGAGTCATTCAGCGCTGGACGGTAGTTCAGCGTCGGCGATGGCTGGTTCGGCCCAAACAGATACATACTGGTCAGCGGAGCAATGCCCAGCTTGCCCACTTTATCGCGCAGGAAAACTTTAGCCTGAACGTCTACGACGCTGTCACGACCAGGATAAACGGTAAAACGGTAAGCCCCAGCAGCACGTGGCGAATCCAACAGCGCATAAATCACCAAGTGTTTATCATTTGGTTTGGGACGTTCAATCCAGAACTCACGGAAACGCGGGAACTCTTCGCCAGAAGGCAAAGCCGTATCGATAGCCAGACCACGGGCGGACAAGCCATAAATTTGGCCTTTACCTACCACACGGAAATAACTAGCACCTAGCATGCTGACGATTTCATCATTCTTATCTGCTTTATTGATCGGATAGAGAACTTTAAAACCGGCAAAGCCAAGATTTTTAACCGTTTCAGGATCGTGATTAACAGAACCAAAATCAAAATACTCAGAAGAGTATTTAATCTCATCAACCGTTGTCGCCGTCACTTCATTAATTTTCACCGGAGTATCGAAATACATCCCCTGATGGTAAAACTGGAGCTTGAAAGGCGTCTGTACATTATTCCAGTATGATTTATCGTTATTGAAACGAATCTGCTGGTAGTCCGCAAATTTCATATCACGAAATTGCGCCGGCAGATTACTTTTCGGTGCTTCAAAACCCTTTTGAGCCAGCTTTTCAGCCTGCTGCGCCACATCATCAATAGAAAATGCCCAAGCAGGCACTGCGCTTACAGACAGCATAACGGCCGCGGACAGCCAGCGAAGGCTAGCAACCCGCTGTTTAAACCCAAATTTATTATCCAGCACAGCTCCCCCTGTTGGTGTGCTCCAATCAACTAAAATCCATATTAATGGATAAGTTAGCTTTCCCACAACTTGATAAAGATATTGTCTATCATAATAGGTCAGCGTTTAAACAACGAGAACGATAAAGCATGATAAACTGGGTTGTAAAATGGAAAACAGCCACGGACTATAGCGAATATCAACCTGCGCGTGCGTAGGATTATTCCGTTTACGCCCGTGCCATTTCCTCTTGCTCCACCGATAAAAACCGTAACGGATAGCGACGACGGTTCACATGACGTGTGAAGAATACCGAATATAAACATTTGTGTAACAATGCAGGGGCAGGTTAAAGTACACGTTTGGCTGAACCCGGTATTGTTGAATTAAGACTGCTATGCTTTTGTCCGCGCTACGACGGCGAAGTTTCCCAGCCTGGGTCGGCATCTTCGCTATTTTGACCATATTCATTGCACCAGTGATTTCACAAACACTCGTGTTTAATGGGGCTCATACTCATGAATATGGTACAAACCCGCATAATTCGGCTACACATAACACTACTGTATATAGCACTACTGTAGATGCGACCAGCGCGTATGATACAGCAGCGTCCATCGGACACAGTGGCAGTATATCCGAACCGCATCATAATCATACCGGACAGGAGATGTTCGGGCATCACGCGACGCAATCACACCATTCTCCCTCATCACCGTCCATGATGATGGATCATGCTGCTTGCGGTTATTGCGTACTCTTTTCGTATACACCAGCGTTGTTCGCAACCAGCTCACCCAACCCCATACTGACGACGTCTTTATCTAAAGCGCTGGTCATTCACTTTATCTCCCGCACTGTCCTTCCCGAACGTTATGCTTCTCCTGTAGTGCGCGCCCCGCCTTTCTGAATCACGCATCATCATTTATGTGCATTTATAACGCATCACGCTATACCCTTTTCAGGTGTGGCGTTTGATTATTTTTTGCTAAGTGATTTTAGAGGGTTCTATGTCACACCCCAATAAGGTATCAGCCTCTGGCGCGCGCTCAACCGAGAAAAGTGAGTCGGATAAACACGCGATGGATAATGTATCGCCACGCGCCGCAATCGTTGCCCTGTTCATCCGGCTTCATTTTTATATCGGTATTTTTGTCGGCCCTTTTATTTTTATCGCCGCTCTCACAGGGACGCTGTATGTCCTGACTCCGCAGATTGAACATCGGCTATATTCACACCAGCTTTTCACCGAAAGTCAGGGTACGACGCACTCTCTGGCGGAGCAAATCCATGCGGCACAGACGGGGTTCGCTGACCATCAGGATGCAAAATTACTTGCGATACGTCCTGCACCTGCCGCCGGACAAACCACCCGCGTCATGTTTGCCTTGCCGGAATTGGGGCCATCAGAAAGTCGCGCCGTTTTCATCGATCCCGTGTCGCTGGAAAATCGCGGTAGTGAGATTGTTTACGGCACCAGCGGCATCCTGCCATTCCGTACCTGGCTTGATTACCTGCACCGCGGGCTGCTGTTAGGCGATGTCGGGCGTAATTACAGTGAGCTGGCAGCGTCCTGGCTGTGGGTTGCGGCACTGGGCGGCATTGTTATCTGGTGGTCAACCCGACATCTATCGTCAGCGGCCAAACGGCGGAAATTTAAAAATAGCCAGACGACGACAGCAAAGACGCAGCGTCTGCGCCACTGGCATGCCTCAATGGGGCTGACTCTTGTGCTCGGTTTGCTCTTTTTCTCCGTAACGGGGTTAACCTGGTCGCAGTGGGCGGGAAGCAACATTTCTGTCGCGCGTACCGCGCTAGGGTGGCAGACCCCATCGGTGAACACGCAGTTGCCCGCACCGATGTCTCATCACGATATGATGCCCGGTCACAATATGACAGCGATGGTGACGGATGAACACGCTGAACACCATGCGCCGATGCCAATGAGGGATGCTGGAGCCTATTCACTCGCGTTATTTGATGAGATTCTGGCCGCCGCACGTCATGCTGGGATTGATGCAAATAAAATCGAAATCCGCCCAGCCACCAAACCACACCGTGCCTGGACCGTCAGTGAGATCGATCGTTCCTGGCCAACGCAGGTTGATGCCGTGTCGGTTAACCCAGACACGCTGGAGATTGTAGATAAAACCGATTTCAACACTTTCCCGCTTGCCGCCAAACTCACGCGCTGGGGAGTGGATGCTCACATGGGCGTATTATTCGGTTTACCCAATCAGCTCATCCTCGCGGCATTTGGTCTTGGGCTCTGTACGATGATTGTATGGGGCTATCGTATGTGGTGGATACGTCGTCCAAAATCTCGCCATGACGCTAGTCCGATCAACACACTAACCGCGGCATTATTACTGGTCTCAGTCTTTCAGCGCGTGCTAATTGCGCTTATTACGCTGCTGCTGGCAGTGAGCTTGCCCGTCATGGGGATCAGCCTGCTCATCTTCCTGCTCATTGATGTTGCTCGGTGGTATATGAATCATCCTAAGCAAACTATCGCTAAAAGCTGATTTCCGTAGTGTCATCATTGCCCGACACGGCAATAAAAAACCGCCATTGTGTTACACAACGTGTGCACACAATGGCGGTCAATCAGCCACACAAGTTAACGGCAAGACGTTAGAACGTGGTCCAGTCTGCTAACTCACCTTTGGCTGCCGTTTTTTCTGTACGGTCATTTTTAGGCGCAGCCAGTGCAGGCGCTTCTGCTTTTCTACTTAACGAAGCGCTTTTATACGATGCGCCAAGATTGAACACACTGACCGTACGCGCGAGGCTATTTGCCTGATCCTGTAAAGAGAGCGCAGCGGCGGCAGACTCTTCAACCAACGCCGAATTTTGCTGGGTCGTCGTATCAATCTGTCCAACGGCCAGATTGATTTGGTTGATTCCATCACTTTGCTCACGGCTGGCCTGCGCAATCTCGCTGATGAGTCCTGTTACACCCTGCACGTTCATCACCAGTGAGTTCATCGTGACGCCCGTTTCTTCTACCAGCCCCATGCCGTCTTGTACTTTCTTGAACGAATCATCGATAAGTTCTTTGATTTCTTTTGCCGCCGTAGCGCTTCGCTGAGCCAACGCACGGACCTCGCTGGCGACAACAGCAAACCCTCTCCCCTGTTCACCTGCTCGCGCTGCTTCAACGGCCGCATTCAGCGCCAGAATATTAGTTTGGAATGCAATGCCATCGATCACACCGATAATTTCCGCCATACGCTGTGATGAATCCCGGATACCACGCATTTCCTGCGTTACCGTTTCCATCATGGCACCACTTTTTTTCACCGTTGCTGACGCGCTGGCCGCAAGATCTGTCGCCTGCGTTGTATTATCGGCGGTATTTCTTATCGTCGATGTCAATTGTTCCATCGATGACGCCGTTTCTTCCAGCGAGCTTGCCTGTTCTTCCGTTCGGGCAGACAAATCCTGGTTGCCCGCAGCAATTTGCGATGCGGCGCTGGAGATCGTTTCTGCACCATCTCGCACTTGGCTGACAATCTGCCTTAAACTACTGTTCATATTATTCAAGGCAGATAACAGTTGGCCGGTTTCATCTTTACGATCGGTATAAATTTCAGAGGTCAGATCGCCTTTCGCGACATTTTCGGCCACACCCAGTGCTTCTTGTATAGGCTGAGTTACGCTGCGAGTGATCAGTGAAGCAATAATCAATCCAGCCAGCGCGCTGATGATTATGATCGTAGCGAGAACCATCAGCGCATTTTTATAGCTATCACCCACTTCTAGCGCAGAGGATGACATTTTGTCATCCTGTATGTCGATGAATTCGCTGACTTTGCTGGTGTATTTCGCTTGAGTAACACGCGTTACATTGAAGTACTCTTCAGCAGCGGCATTGGTGTTCCCTGCCAAGACCAGTGATGAGAGTTTGTTCGCTGAACCAAGGAAATCGCGTCGGATATCGCTAATATCACGCAGCACTGCCACAGATTTATCGTCATTGACAGACTGGTTCAAATACTCCATGAGTTCAGATATCGTTCCTGAACGCCCTTTGTTCAGTGCCAACTGTTTGTTAATTTCGCTTTCTGATTTCAGTAGCAGCAACAACTGCTGGTTATTGAGGTAATTATTCAGTTCATCAATAAGCTTGTTACTTTTGACAGTGAGTGGATAATTTCGCGAAACAATCTCATCCATTTTTTCGTGAAAATCACTTAGCTTTGAAATTGCAACACTGCCAATGACCAAAAGCATTAATACTAAAAAAGAAAACCCCGCCCCTAATCGATATCCTATACGCCAGTTGGACAAATTCATTAACATCTCCTTAATTAATTTTCTCTATCTGTATAGATGCATATAATTAAAAAATTAATATTTATTCAATAAATACAGATAGCGCCAATACCGTTTTCATAACAAAAAATACACATCTCTGGACAGACTATTTATATGCCCTGGTGAGAAACATAAAAAAGATGTAGACAGGCATGCTCATCAAACTACACCCATCACGGTGCAATCGAATTGGTCTAGCCAGATACCGCGCTTGATGCCAGACATCTGCACATACTGGCAGTGGAAAAAATGTCATCCTTTACACCTCATCTTTCACCGCACGTTCCCGTACCATAACTAGCTCCTTACATTTCCATGCCCCATAAAACTCAGGAACATTACCGCTACTGAAATTAGGGTTAAATAGCAGCAATAAGGGTGAATAAAAACCAGAACAAGTTTTCCTTACGCCGAAGGGGGTATCGGCCTTTTGTAGATAATCTTTATATTTTCTAACTTATGACATTAATATCTATTAAATCGATCATTTTCTTATAATCTATCTATTTATAAGATATGCGCTTTTCAGAAAGGATAAGCATTGCATTTAGGATGTAACAAAAAAATCAAAAACAAAAGATAACAATTCGTTATAAAATTAAATAAACACTGTTTAATTTTATATTATTCTCGCATAGGTAGTGGTAATAAATAAGATCAAACAAATAAGGGCGATATGATAATTTCTAGTGATTTTCGCTTTCTATGCAAGCAATATTACGAGCAGAACGCCTTGAAAAAAATACGCACCCAGATGTCTTTTATCGAGACGTCTGGGTGCGTATTTTGTTATTTACTTTTTGAATCGTTCAAAGATTCAACGTCACATTCCGGCATTACTTTTTCTTGGACGTAGCTTTAGATTTACCTTTCAGCAATTCTCGAATTTTCTTTAGCTCTTTCTGCGTCAGCGGCACTTCTGCTCCGACTTCTTCTGTCCCCTGGCTGTCCACCGATTCGGAAGACAGTTCAGAAGCCTGATGGCTTTCATCAAAGCTCCTCAGTAACCGAGCACTAACTTCTGCACTGATAGATACTTCGTTTTCTAGGGCAGCCGCTTTGATTTTTTCTTTCAGCTCTGGGGAAATCTTCAGGGACAGGCTAGATATCTCACTCATTTTATTACCTTTCTCATGGGGTAAAATAGTAAGCTATGACAGCCAGCCTACAATGTCCATACTGAAATAAAAATTTAATATTTCTGTCACAGAAATAGTTTAATTGCTCTCTTAGCAAAGAGATTATTATTTCGCTATTTTGATTTCCCTGCCGAATGTTATGTATTTCAATTTTTCACTCTCCAGTCATCAATCATTTTTCTGGTCACGTCGTCTTTGTAACAAATTGGCGAATCGCCTCCTGCCCGACTCCATGCGCTACGCTTACCGCACTTTCTACCATTACGTGCTGAATTATAAGGACAAGGGCAATTACCAGAATAAGACGAAATCGATTCCTGAATAATCTTTTCTTTGATCTGTTCATCAGAAATCCGAGAATTTTTCGCCATACTAGGTGTAGAAACAGAAAGCAGGGCAACAGCACACACCATCGCAACAGCCAGTGTTGTTTTCATACCGAAGGTCTCATTTTAACCAGAGGATAGTCACTGTAGTACAAAATACACACCACAGAGCGATGCCTCACGACAACCCATTATGGGTTAAAAAATTGATCATAAAATATTAACAACATAAAATGCAGGTGCTTCGAGGATAAAAGGAAATAAACGTGCCACATCACTCCCTCTGGGAACTCATTAAACTGACCTATACGATCGGCTTTGTCGTTTCCCTGATCGTGACGTTTTTGTTGAGTAAAGACAAATCCCTGTTTATCCGATTCTTTGCCTCGTTAATGGTGGGGCTAACCTGGCCGATGAGTTTTCCTGTTGTCCTGTTGTTCTCCATTTTTTGAAGCGACCTCACTGTAAAATTGCTGCCCCGTCACCAACCTCAGACGAGGCGGCAGCGTGATACAGAAACTAACGGACAACTAATACCGACATTTTTGCATGGCGAACAATCGCTGCAGCATTTGAGCCAAGCAGATAGGTTTTCACATTAGGTCGCCGTGAACCGATGACGATTAAATCTGCATTAATCTCCTCCGCCAGCGCTAACACTTCGTCTCTGGCTGAACCAAAACTGACGCTACATGATAAACGCGAGGCAGGAAGGTCGATCGTTTTCATCAGTGATTTCAGCTTGTCATTCGCTTTCACCACTGCCTCATTCTCCAACTCTTTTATGCCAAAAGAATAAGCAGACAAAAACGCCGACGCATCAGGGAGGGAATGAAAGAGGTGGATTGCGGCACCCGACATTTTGGCCAACCTGACTGCATGCGTAAGCGCGTGTTTGGTGAGTTCATCTTCTTCTATATCTACTGGCACCAGAATGCTCGTGTACATAATCACCTCTCCCCTACGTGGATAACTGATTACCTGTCAATCTGTAAGAAGCGTAGTCTGCCCCTCGTCAGCAAAATATGATCCCGTTCACTTTTACGCATGTTGCCTGCAATTTTTAACCCAATCGACGCACAAAATAAGCCGTTAGCTCACCTGTGATTTTCCTTTAAAGCGATCGTGAATAGATACGTGACGATTCATCACAGGGGTGATGCGACCGTCTGCACTTGTTGCGCTCTTGGCGTTGAAAACACCGCATTTTGCATATCAATCACGATCAAAACCTGCATCTTTTTTTCCTTATTTCGACGCTTAACATCGGCATGGATTATCATCACGGAGCAACGGCATGCCATCATCCCAACTCGTCAATTCCGACTAGATCATGTCCACTATACCATGAGGATAAAACTTGATTTCTCCTGAACGCAGTAAATCAATATCAAACCAGCGAGTCACGATCGGAACACCGTTTGTCTCTATCCCATGAATGATATCTTGTTGATAAAGAGACTCATCCTGAAATCGAGCCTCATAAACAAAGACAATCTCATGACCCGACTTGCCATTGTAGGAGAAAATATTCTCTGAAACGCCCAACAGCGAAAAGTCCTTGGTCGCCGCACTGATTTCCTCCTGAACTTCCCTCTCCGCAGCGGCCTGCGACAGTTCGCCAAAATCGATGCCTCCACCGAGCGGCAACACATAGTGCTCGTCTTTTATCGGGTCATGCCCTTCGGCTAACAGAATTTTGCCATTATTGCGGAAAAGACAAACTGCTTTTGCTCTGATCTTTTGCATGCCTACGCTCCAAGTAAACTACAGCACTCTTTTGATAAAAAGATATTTTTGGGTAAACGGACAATTTTTGACAGAAAGACACTTATTGATAAACAGCATGTATCGCAGAAAAATGTCATCTTCTTGCACAGATAAAAATCTTATCGGACGCAATCAAAATGCATTAATAGTTTTTATGTTCAGTTAATGTTTTTCTCTGCCTCCTTTCCTCTCGCTATGTTTAACTTATTGAAGTTATGTATCTCGTATAATTATTTCAGACATAACATGGGTGAAACAAGATAAATTCATATTTATATACCTGACCATTGATCGCCATCATCCTTTCACATTTGTCAGCATCACTGAGTCATTCTGTGTTTATTTATCTTATTGACTGGTTTTACGTGTATGATACGCTAAAGTTAACTAACCATTTCTTCAGATCTGGTGGATCGTGTATTAACACTTTCTGTCCGTGTGCGTAAACCATGTCCAAAGCACAAAAGGGAGGAGAAGCAATGCATCCAGATGTGTCCCCAAACGAGAATCCAACATCTGGTGGCCTTGGCCTTGATTCTCAGATTAGCGATATGGAAATGCTTGGCAACATTGTAGAAGAGATCATTCAATCTGGCCATTCCGTCAGTAACAAGGCTATCATCGCTAAATTAGTCCACAAGATTGAAACAGAATCCAATGCCGCTTTTCAGGAAAAATATCGCGCATTGCTAGATCTGATTGTTTATAAAACTCAGGATGACTTCCTGATTTAATCAGTAGTCAATACATCGTTCTATCGTTTTTCAGTAACGTTTATATCTTACAATTTTGGCATTTTATTTAATGTCCGCTCGGCCGATCATGAATACATGACTATTAAATAACACCGATATTTATGCTGCTATTATTCTTGAGTAATAACTATCGATTTATTAATAATGAATAGCACAATGTTTATTTATTTTTACTAACCGTTAATATTCATTTCTAAATGTTCAAGGCAAGTGTTATACGTGAATCGATCGCCTATAAATGGCGACCGTACTACGGTGAAATGGAGAGAGATGCAGTTCCCTTGCCCACGATAGTATCTCATCAAATCCCTGCGGTATTTTCTCGTAATATCGAGGGCTACTCTCTCCGTCATTCCGAGTTAGCCCCCTCACATCAATCCACCACAAACAACTTCGCGCCCGTCTCGGTGTAGGAGCGATGAGCTTCCGCGTTATCCGCAACCTGGTAGCTCATTCCCGGTTTGAGGACAAAAACACGGCCATCATCTAATTCCGTATGAAGTTCACCTTCAAGGCACAGCAGAATATGCCCTTTAGAGCACCAGTGATCGGCCAGATAGCCTGGCGTGTACTCAACAATACGAACCCGAATATCATCAAAACGCTGTGTTCGCCAGTAGGCGATCCCCGTCTCGCCACGGTGCTCGGTGGGCTCTATTTGCGACCAGTCAGTCGTACCAAACGGAATGTTTTTCATATCCATATTACTGCCCCTATTCTTTAACGTTATCGGTTAACACTCCGCTTATTCTTCCGGCAAGCCATCCCGGGCACATCAGCGTTTGGCGCCACGGTTCCACGGCATTTTCATCAACAGTCTTGCCATGCCACAAAAACCCGTGATCCCTGCAAACAGCAGCCCTGCTCCTACAAAACCAGAAAGCAGGAAGAAAGCGCTGTTTACGCTGTAACCCAGTAATATACCACCCAGAATAAAGACGCCAGCGACGATTTGAACCTGCCGCATGAGTTCAATCGGCTGCTTACGATTCACTTCCGTCGGAAATCCCGCCTTTTTCCATGCGATCATACCCCCTTCCAGAAGAAATACCGTTGCGGGTGAAACTGTCTGTGCCAGCAAGTCAGCATTCTGTTCCGAGCGCATGCCAGACAAACAATGGAAAATCACAACCTGTCCTTCTTTGTTATCATCAGGAAGGACATACCCAGCAGAGGAATTCAGCGGGTGCAACCTTGCCTGTGCGATATGCTCGCGGGCATATTCTTCCGGCTGGCGAATATCAATGAGCACCGCACCTTCATCTAACAATTTACGAGCCTGAGCGGGTGAGATAGCAAGTGGCGTTGGCATGATCATAATCCTCTTTTTGAGCCGCTGAACCCCGTCATCATGCATCGTTCAACGTGGTATTCAGTCAGCAAGGAAGGTGATATCGCTGATCGTTTGCGTGTCACCATTAGTTTAGATAAATCTAATTAAGTAGAATCTAAATTAAATAATGGGCACGTGCAACAACTTTCCGCGCGGAGAAAGCAATCCAGACTGGACATCGATTTAGCGGCTGATACTCTGTAAACAGAAACGCTATTTTAAAAAACAACCATGCTGCCGCGATCGTACAAAATGGATCAACAACAGTATGGATAAGTCACTGTATACATAAGTACTGTGCAAAAATAATGCTATTTGCGAGCCACCTTGTGGCTCTGTTTACCGTGCCGACTGGGAAACTTGAGATACCGCCAAGATCGTTTCATGAAAAAATTAAAAGATACCGACTGGTATAAAAAGCGTTACTCCAACCGCGTTCTCTTCTGGAGAGAAATCTCACCGCTCGCCTTTCCCATCTTTATTGAAGGCCTTTGCGTCGTGTTGATGGGGGTTTTCAGCACCTTCCTGGTCAGTTGGCTAGGGAAAGAGGCCATGGCAGCCGTCGGCCTGGCTGATAGCTTCAATATGGTTATCATCGCGTTCTTTACCGCTGTCGCATTAGGGACCGCCGTTGTTGTCGCGTTCAGCCTGGGACAACGTAACAGAAAGCAGGCACGATCGGCCGCTCGTCAGTCAATGTCATTACTGGTTCTGTCATCGTTTCTGTTGGTCGCTCTGGTTGAATTCGCCGGCTCAGCGATTATCGATCTGATCGCAGGACAGGCCGACGTACAGGTTAAAGCACTTGCCCTCACGTTCCTTCGCTGGACGGTATGGGGATATCCTGCTGTCGCCATCGCGCTGGTAGGCTGTGGTGCGTTGCGGGGCGCAGGCAATACCAAATTGCCTATGGTCATCAACATTGGGATGAATATTCTCAATATTGGTATCAGTAGCCTACTGATTTACGGGGCATTTGCCTGGGATGGCCTTGGCTTTGTTGGCGCGGGCATTGGTATTACCATTTCGCGCTATATCGGCGCGGTATTCGTGATTCTGACGCTAATGCACGGTTTTAACGGTGCGCTGCGCATTCCCTTCAAGTCTTACTTTGCGCCTTTTACCCTGTCGATCCTTTATGAAGTGCTCAGTATCGGTATTCCCGCCAGCATTGAATCCGTTATGTTTAACATCGGCAAGCTGATCACCCAGCGTTTTGTGGCAGATATGGGAACCGAGGTCATTGCCGGAAACTTTATTGCTTTCTCCATCTCAACGCTGATCAACCTTCCCGGTAATTCACTCGGTGCGGCCGCCACCATTATCGTTGGCACACGGCTGGGGAAAGGCCAAATCATGCAGTCCACCCGCCAGTTGAAACACATCTTCTGGCTGTCCAATATCGGGCTGTGCGTACTTGCCGTCCTGTCGGTGCCAAGTGCCAGCTTTTTGGCATCGTTTTACACCAATGAGCCGGAAGTTATCGAAGTCGCAAAACATCTCCTGTGGCTCAATGCACTATTTATGCCGATCTGGGCGGCGTCCTGGGTGCTCCCTGCTGGTCTAAAAGGCGCGAAGGACGCCAGCTACACCATGTGGGTGGCAATGGCAGGCATGTGGGGATGTCGGGTCATCGCAGGATATATCCTCGGCGTGATGCTCGGTTTTGGCGTGATCGGCGTGTGGATGGGGATGTTCTTTGACTGGATTGTTCGTGGGTTCTTCTATTACCGTCGCCTGATGAGCGGGCGCTGGCTATGGCGCTATCGTCCACCGACAAATTAATGATAGCGAGCGGATTTCCGCTCGCTGACAACACAACAAACCGCTTAGCGACTCGGGCTCTTCACCGGAGCAAAACGGGTCGCCATGATCATCAACACGACAACACCGACAGTCATGATCATCCAGGCCTGTTCCAAACCCGCCGTATGCTGACGAATGAAACCAGCCAGCAAAGGCATCAGGCTGGCGAGGATGTAGCCACCGCCCTGCACAAAGCCCATCAGTGAACCGGTTTTATGTGATTCGGTCACCTGATCCAACGCCACAATGAGCGATAGCGGGAACAGCGCACCTATACCAACGCCCAGCATAATAATAATGGGATAAGTGAACGTCAGCGGCGCCACAATCAACCCAATCATCCCCACCAGCATCACGCTCAGGATAGGAAGCAGCAGTTTGCGCCGGTCAGGAAAACGGTTGATGAACGTTGATACCAACAGGCCGGAAATCACTTCCGTCAGCGTTAACCCGCCCAACATCAGGCCGCTTTGCGTCGCATCTAACCCCAATTGAATGTAATACGGCGGCAGCCATGCCAGCACCAGCGTATACGCCCCCGTACCAATGCCGAAGAACACCATCAGCAGCCAATCCATTCCGCTTCGGCGCGTTGCTACGACAGCCACCGCATCCTGTTTCACGGTATACGCTTTAGGGATACACCGCCAGGCCACCGCAGCCACCAGCGCCACCATTCCCCAGCAGGCCAGCGCACTTTGCCAGCCCCACACATTTGCCAGCGGAGAAACCGATGAAGCCGCAAACGCCGCACCGGTCATAATCGCCGTGGTATAAAAACCCATGAGGAGACTGCTGTGGCGACCAAAATGGAGCTTGATAAACGACGGCACCAGCGCCTGAATCAAAGCAATCCCGATTCCGGCAAGCGCAGCGCTAACCAGCAGCGCAATACCGCTATTTAGCCACCAGCGAGCACTACACGCTAAGGCAATCACCACGATGCCCAGCGTGATCCCCCGATATTCACCAAGACGCGCCTGCAACTGACCGCCATATAACGCACACCACCCCATCGCGAACACTGGGAGCGTGGTTAGCATCCCCGCCATGCTGTCATCCAGACCCGTTGCAGACTGAATCTGATCCAGCAATGGGCCAATCCCCGCCAGAACAGGACGTAAATTCAGCCCCAGCAGGATAATTGTGAAGAACAGAAAAGCCCGCGTGCGGGCCGTTGATGTCACTGCCATGTATAACCTCAATAGCTTGAGTAAATCACTATGACTTGATGAACATTATCTTCACATAAAGAATCTTAACGTCAAGATAAAATCTTATGACAGACCGATACTGCATGAATTTGATCAATGTCGATAAGCGCATTCGGATATCAACCGACTGGAAAGTGACTGGATAAATAACTGATGAAACTCATCGCTGATTTAGACAAACAGCCATAAAAAAATCCGCCCTAAAAAGAGCGGATTCTTCCGACACATCTAACAACCAACGCTGAGGGTAAACACCCCAGACAGGGTTAGATTAGAAGCGGTAACCTACGCCAACAGCCCAGGCACCAACGTCAACACTACGGATACGGCTTTGTTCGTAACCCACATCCAGCGCAACGTCCTGCATTGGGTTGAACTGAACGCCCGCACCGTAGGTGAAGCCGTAATCGTCATTACTGCTGTTGTTCAGGCCGTTGGTCGCGTTATTCGTTACTTTACCGTGGCTGAAACCAACAACGCCGTACAGGCTTGCCCAGTCATTCAAACGGTAAGCAGGACCCGCAGTGAAGCCCATGTATTGGCCTTTATTGTAGTCGCTGCCATCGCTACCATTTTTTTCCAGGTAGGTGAATGAACCAATAACGCCCAGTGGGTTATTATCTTGTTCGTAACGATATTTCAGGTTAAAGCCTTTAACTTTATTTTGTACGCCCTGAGCATCACCTTGAGCATAACCTGCAGTTACAGTACTTTCACCAGCAAATGCAGAACCTGCGCCAACGGCTAATACACAAGCCAGAGCGGAAAGACACGCGATTTTTTTCATATTTACAGCCTCGAATTCATTTTATGAAAGACTCACTAACGGGGCAAATATAACAAATAAATTCGAGAATTGCCGCCCTATAAATATTTATCAATTAGGCTTTAGATGTAACAAATATTGTCAAAATCAACCTATCACCATAATTACATTGAGTTTTTCATTGTGACAGTTAGATTGAAAATAAATTCACAGCAGAACGACAAAGCAGATAATTCTTAATTCTCCGCTCAGTTTGTATGCTATTCGTATTGGGCGAAAATAAACCAGTTAAATGATGCGTAAATAAAGGTCAATAAAAGTCAATTCATGCCAGACAAATTGTTTACAATTGGATATAATAGCAACGGAATGTCATATCTGTTTTAAGGCCAAAAGAATGACCTCATTTTCCCATCGCTCATCATCATTTATCCCTGTATTGCTCATCATTATCTCGATGCTTTCTATCCAAAGCGGTGCCGCTCTGGCCAAAAGTTTGTTTCCACTTATTGGCGCCACTGGCGTCACGGCACTGCGTCTGGGAATTGGTACGATCATCCTGTGCATCATCTTCAAACCGTGGCGTATGCGTTTTAGCAGTAACCGCCTGCCGCTGCTGGTGTATGGCATGACACTGGGCGGAATGAATTTCTTGTTCTACCTCTCATTGCAGACGGTGCCGCTCGGCATTGCTGTCGCACTGGAGTTCACCGGTCCGCTTGCCGTTGCGATGTTAGCCTCACGCAGATCGATTGATTTTCTGTGGGTTTTTCTGGCTATTGCCGGACTATGGTTCTTATTGCCGCTGGAACACAATATCGGCAATGTTGACTTAACGGGTGCGGCTTGCGCTGTGGGCGCGGGTGCCTGTTGGGCACTTTATATTCTGTTTGGGCAAAAAGCGGGAGCAAACCACGGGCCGGGAACCGTCGCTATCGGCTCCTGCATTGCTGCGCTGATCTTCTGCCCTATTGGTGCGTATTACGCTGAGAGCACGCTGTTCTCGCTCTCGATACTCCCGCTCGGTATTGCCGTCGCCATCCTGTCCACCGCGCTTCCTTATTCTCTGGAAATGGTGGCATTAACCCGTCTGCCCGCCAGAACGTTCAGCACGCTGATGAGTATGGAACCCGCTATTGCCGCCCTCTCCGGGATTCTTTTTCTTGGCGAACATTTATCGTTTATTCAGTGGATGGCGCTGATCTTTATTATCATCGCATCAATCGGCGCAACGCTGACAATAAAACCTGCAGGTGGAGCCAAAGTAACAACTCAAGCCGAATGAGTGTGTATTTCCTTGGGAAAGTGTTGCAGAAAAGTTTCACATTCCCGAGGAGAATGCACAGTAATAAAACGGATATGGCGATAGCGAGGATCGGCTAAATCCGCCAAATACCGTTTCCGGTTTCTTGAATAGGTTTTTATTGTCCAGAGGATAATTGAATCCCGACTAAGGAAACTGCGGAGAAAAGACTCTTTATTACCCGTGCCGCTCCAGAGCTCCTCTTTGCGCCATGCACGAAGATAGGCACGCCGTACCGCCTGAAAAAGCGTGCGGGTAAAGCTGTAATCGACCCAAATCACGACATCAACATTGCGCCATTTGATCTCACGGGTTCGATTATAGTTGCCATCCAGCACCCAGTTGTCAGGTTCTAGCGCGCTTTCAAGCCGTTGAAAAAAATCGGCATCCGTCCGTTCTTGCCAGTCTTTGAGCCAAAAAAGAGCATCCATTTCAATGTACGGTATAGCCAGCTTTTCCGACAAACAGCGAGCAAGCGTCGATTTGCCACTTCCACTGGTGCCAATAATATTCACTCTCATTCACCACGACTCCTTTTACTCGCACACGCTATATTTTAAGAGAGAAACGACGCTGTCATTCTATTTAAGCAATAGCGGAGAATAATAACTATTTTCACCTAGCCAGTAATGACATTTATCAATATATGATATTATGTTTCAGTGGTAATTAAAATATTACCCTGACATCGCCGCAGGCACATTATTGATATCAGATAAACCCTGACTACAAATACCCACACCGTCGTTATGCTATAGCTATCCATTTGATAGGTGATTCTTTTCAATATTAATTTTTATCACTGCTATAATTAATCACATTGAACAGCAAGACTATCAATAATTAAAGAGAGGATAACTACTATGTCTACCGCCAAACTCGTGAAATCAGCACCGTCAGCACTGCTTTACACTCGCAATAATTTGGATGATAGCGTTAAGGCCTCGACGATCGCGCTGTTAAACCAACTGGTTGTTGACTTCATCGACCTGTCGTTGATTACCAAACAGGCGCACTGGAACATGCGTGGCGCAAACTTTATCGCCGTCCATGAAATGTTGGATGGCTTCCGCACCTCGATTATTGACCATCAGGATACCATCGCCGAGCGCGTGGTGCAGATAGGCGGTGTTGCGCTGGGTACGGTGCAAATCGTGGGGAAACAGACCTCACTGAAAAGCTACCCAACCAATATCCATAGCGTTCAGGATCATCTTAAAGCGCTGGCCGAACGCTATGCGATTGTTGCTAACAACGTACGCAAAGCCATTGGTAAAACGGAAGATGAGGCCTCTGCAGATATTCTAACCGCCGCATCACGCGATCTGGATCAGTTCCTGTGGTTCATTGAATCAAACATCGAATAATCAACATCTCGTCTCGTAAACGCTTTCACGGCTGCTTAGGCAGCCTTTTTAGCACCCGCACACTCACTCAAGCAGCTCTTTTTTTAGTCTACTCTGCATAAACCACGCATTTTATCCGTTAAGACGCTCAAAAAATTAGCTTTTGCCCGTATTAATTGGCCATAACGCTAATCAACGGTTGTTTCCCTTCTGTAAATCAGTTAATCATAACAGCGCCTTGCCTGAGCGAATCGGAGGTGAAAGTTTCACCGCTGGCAGGGCAATAAATAAAGCAACAGGTTAAGCACATTACAGGGTAACTGACTCAGGTTTCACTGTCGTACGATGTACTATGCTTAAAACGCCTGTAAAACAAAAAGCTCCCACAACTGCTAATAGGAAGGGTTTGATGAAATCACTACTTAAGGCCTCTTTGGCTGCACTGACGCTAATGATGAGTGTTTCTAGCTATGCGGCTGAGAAAGAACTGATTGTCGCAACCGACACCGCTTTCGTCCCTTTTGAATTCAAACAAGGTGACAAGTACGTCGGCTTTGACATCGACCTCTGGGATGCTATCGCTAAGCAGCTCAACCTGAAATACACCCTGAAGCCAATGGACTTCGGCGGCATTATTCCTGCACTGCAAACGCGTAACATCGATTTGGCACTCGCAGGCATTACGATTACTGAAGAGCGCAAAAAAGCAATCGATTTCTCTGATGGCTATTACAACAGCGGCCTGCTGGTAATGGTCAAAGCAGACAACAACGACATCAAAGGCGAGCAGGATTTGGCAGGTAAAGTGCTGGCAGTGAAGAGCGGCACGGGTTCCGTTGATTACGCGAAAGCCAATATCAAAACCAAAGATCTGCGCCAGTTCCCGAACATCGACAACGCCTACATGGAACTGGGCACCAACCGTGCTGACGCTGTGCTGCACGATACACCAAATATTCTCTACTTCATCAAAACCGCAGGCAACGGCCAGTTTAAAGCGGTAGGTGATTCCATTAAAGCCCAGCAATACGGCATCGCGTTCCCGAAAGGCAGCAACGAGCTGCGTGAAAAAGTGAATGGCGCCCTGAAAACACTGCGTGAAAACGGCACTTATGCTGAGATCTACAAGAAGTGGTTTGGCGTAGAACCTAAGTAATTGCCGATTTAATCTGGAGATATTCCATGCAGTTTGACTGGAGCGCCATTTGGCCTTCTCTGCCCCTCCTGATGGAAGGGGCAAAAATGACGTTGTTGATTTCTGTTCTGGGTCTGCTTGGCGGCCTGGTGATTGGCGTAGTCGCGGGTTTTGCCCGCGCCTACGGCGGCTGGTTTTCCAGCCGCATTTCGCTCGTTTTTATTGAAATTATTCGCGGCACCCCGATTGTTGTGCAGGTGATGTTTATTTACTTCGCCTTGCCGATGATTTTCACATCCGTACGAATCGACCCTTTTGCTGCCGCCGTCGTCACCATCATGATTAACTCTGGTGCTTACATCGCGGAAATCACCCGTGGCTCGGTATTGTCGATTCATAACGGTTTCCGTGAAGCGGGTCTGGCGCTTGGGCTGTCTCGTAGCGCGACGTTACGCCATGTGATTGCCCCACTCGCCCTGCGTCGCATGCTGCCGCCTCTGGGTAACCAGTGGATTATCAGCATCAAAGATACGTCACTGTTTATTGTCATCGGCGTGGCTGAACTCACGCGTTCAGGTCAGGAAATCATCGCGGGCAACTTCCGTGCGCTGGAAATCTGGACTGCGGTTGCCATTATTTACCTGTGCATCACGCTGATCCTCAGCTTTATTCTGCGTCGTCTGGAAAGAAGACTTAAGATTATATGATTGAATTTAAAAACGTATCCAAACACTTTGGCAAGACACAGGTCTTACACAATATCGATCTCACCATCGGTCAGGGTGAAGTTGTGGTCATCATCGGGCCTTCGGGCTCGGGTAAATCCACCCTGCTGCGCTGCATCAACAAGCTGGAAGAAATTACCAGCGGTGAATTGTTCGTTGATGGCCTGAAAGTGAACGATCCGCGCGTTGACGAGCGTTTGATCCGTCAGGAAGCTGGGATGGTATTCCAGCAGTTTTATCTGTTTCCGCATCTTACCGCACTGGAAAACGTCGCGTTCGGCCCTATTCGGGTTCGCGGCGCGAGTAAAGCCGATGCAGAGAAGCTGGCGCTCGAATTACTGGCGAAAGTGGGTCTGTCAGAACGTGCCCACCACTACCCTTCCGAGCTTTCCGGTGGTCAACAGCAGCGTGTCGCTATCGCCCGTGCTTTAGCGGTTAAACCGAAGCTAATGCTGTTTGATGAGCCGACATCGGCACTCGACCCGGAACTGCGTCATGAAGTGCTAACCGTCATGAAAGATCTGGCCGAAGAAGGCATGACGATGGTCATCGTCACCCACGAGGTGGGCTTTGCCCATAAAGTGGCTTCACGCCTTATCTTTATTGATAAAGGTCGTATCGCAGAAGATGGCGATCCAGAAACGCTAATTACGAATCCACCCAGCGATCGCCTGCGTGAATTCCTGCAACACGTATCTTGATCAACAAGGGGGCTTTCGCCCCCTTTCTCTTACTCGCGATATCAGCGAACGTTATGCCTGCGAGCGTGAGTATTCCCGCTCAATAAACGCTGCAAAATCCTCGCACATCTTCTCATCGCTCTGTTCATTATCCGCCAGCACACGACTACCATCGACCACGCGAATACGCGCAGACAGATCGAAATCTGCAGCAGGCTGAGGACGAGCTGCCGCCTTCGCCATCATCTCTTCTGCCTGTTGCCAGGCTTCATCAACCGTTAGATTACAGGCCTGCGCCAGATAAGCGGGATTGAAGCCCTCACCGGTCAGGCTACGAAGCGTATCGTCGTGACTTACGCTATTGCCCGGATGCCAATAGTGCTGTGCCAAATCAGGGCCGATAGCGGGGTTATCCGTCAGGTAACCGTCACGTTGCAGGAAATAGCTGCGCGTCTGCTCAACCGCCATCAGCGCCAGCAGATAGCCCTGATAAGAGCACGCTGACTCCATAGACAGCAGATGAGGGATCGCCAGTGTCGGGCGTGGGCTACCGCTAATGCCCAAAATACGCTGCTCGGTGTCACGCGCCAGTTTCGTCATCGCCTCTGGCGTACGCGCTTCGTCGTCCCACGAATAGAGTTGCCACTCAAAATACGGCACCAGCAGGATGTGTCGCTCATTGAAAGCGCGCATTGGCTGCTGCGTACTGATATCCGCACGGATTAATTCGTCAGGAATCGTTTCTCCCTGCGTATTCTTTGCATAACGTTTTAACCAGTCAGCGTCACCCAGCAGGCTGTCGCAAAACATGGACTGCGTTTCGGCATAGGCCATCGACGTTGGAGGAAACTCCTGTGAAAAACAGGGCGCATTCTGCTTAATATTGGCAAAATGCGCGGCGTGTCCACCTTCATGGAACAGCGTATTAATACCACTGGCACCGCTGCCGATTTGATCCGGTTTTGCCAGACTGGTGAAATTAATCCGCGCCGGAACCCATTTTCCTTCCTGCACAAACGGCGGCACCGGGCCGTGCATAAAACCGTTCTCGTATTTACCTTTGCGTACCAGCAAATCGAGCTGCATTTCTGCACCGTTAAACCCAATGCGCAATCGCTTAAAGCTGTTGATCCAGCGCTCCAGCGATGCTGAGAAAGGGAAATAGGGATCGAGCTGGCGCGTCACATCGCCCGCGCTGGCATAGCGAATATTCCACGGCTGCAGGGCCTCTTCGCCCTTTTCGTTCGCCAGATTTTTCAGGCTGCGGGCATTCGCTTCACGGGTCTGTGCCTCAAAAGGATCGAGGATGGCAAAAAGCTGCTCCGGCGTCATCCGCTCCGTTTTATTGACCTTATAGTCAAAATAGTTGCGGTAACCCATCTGGCGAGCGAAGCGGTTGCGCAGTGAAATCAGCTCGGGGAAGCCATTCTGCAACAGCCACTGTTCGAGATCGCGTAGCGCCTGCTGGGAACTTTGACGATAGGCTTCGGTATCATTGGTCGCCTGATTGGTCAGCAGTTCCCCAAGTGAGGCGGAAACACGTTCCCCCTTAGCATCGAGATGCGTCATTTCATAGGATTTACGCTTGGCGTATAACGCACTTTCAGCGGCAATAATTTCATCCATCAGCGCCTGAGCCTGTGGATCTTCAATCACATTGCAGTCAAAAAACCGATACCAGCCTTGCAAGCCGTGCAACAGCGCCTGCTGTTGTTCATCACGCGGGCTATTTTCCAGTGTCGCAAGATGGGCTCTTAGCTCAGCCAGGCGCTGCGGCTGTGAAATAAAGCGCTTGTAGGCACTTTCAGCGGCAGAGAAACGCTCGGACACCTCATCGTTGCCCGTTCCCATATACAGTTGCCAAAACAGTTCTTCTTTCGCCTGATGAACCGCAAGATAATCGCGATTCAAGGCGTTAAAATAGTCCGCTACCTGTTGCATGCTATTCCTTCTCTCTTCAAATGGCAGCCGCCTGGCTGCGTGAAGTGGCGCGGAAAACCGCGTCCGAACCCGATCCAGCAAACCAATCAGCCGAGGCGTTTCTTAATCGTGGCGACAGCCTGTTCCATTGTCGCCGCTTCGCCGGCAGCAACCAGACAGCACGCCAGTTGCAGACGGATCGCCTGCGGGATGGCAATTTCACCCATCAGGCACTGTACCGTCCAGCGTGCCGTGGTTGCCGCATCCTTCGCAATCGGCAATGCATCGGGTGCGACGCTGATCTCCTGCCGAAGCTGCAGCACGTTGGTATTTTGCTGATGGATAAAATGAATTTCTGGGCAGCGCTGCGGGTTGGCATAAACCTCCCCTTCCGTGCCGTGCATCAGAAGTGCGCGCCCGTTGATGTCATTAAAAAACGTCCCCACGCGGGAAACATATTCAGGATGGGAAACGCTGGCGACACGCAGCGCGTCGCTTTCACCAAACGGCGTCGCGACCTTAGCCAGCGTGTGGCTGCTATTACGCACCCCCATCCGCCAGCGCAGCTGTAACTGGCGATCGATAGCCGGACACAGCGTCGAAACAGGGATAAATACTGGGCTACCGTTATCAAGCTCGCGCTGAGCCTGTTCGGCATTTTCTGCAATTGTCACGCCGAGATTACGCAAAATCTCCGCGCTGGTGACACGGGTTGGATCATCGCTGACGCCGTGAACCACGACCGGAAAACCCAATTTTGCCAACAGCAGTGCCAACAGTGGCGTCAGGTTTGCCTGCTTCCGCGCCCCGTTATAGCTGGGAAGCACGATAGGCATAGGAAAGCCCGCCGGCGGGGTCAGGCGCAACACATGCTCGTTCATCGCCTGATAAAAACCCAACATCTCGGCTTCCGATTCACCTTTGATGCGAAACGCAATCAGCAGCCCACCAAGCTCCAGCTCCGGCACGTCACCGCGCAGCATCGCGCTATACAGTTCATAAGCCGTTGCCTGATCGACATCACGCGCATGATTTTTCCCGCGCCCCACTTCTTTGATAATTTTGGTGTAATCCATGCTGGCCTCTTATTTTCGGCGACACAGTAAAGAACTTATCAATGAAAATAACATGTTTGGTGGGGTTCTGGTGATTCTGGCACAAAGGAAATTGCTATCGCGCTGTACGTTATCCGGTGACAAGCACACCGTTCCTCCTACTCGCGGGAAAGTATTTATAAATAGTTTTCTCTGATACACCGACGACATTCGCCACCTGAAGGCGCGTGGCCCCTGTCGCCAACATTGCTTCGGCACGACAAAGCACGTCTGGCGTCATCAGTCGCTTGCGCCCCCCGATACGTCCTTGCAACCGAGCTGCATCGAGGCCAGCCCGCGTACGTTCGACAATAAGTTCACGTTCCATCTCTGCCAATGCGCTCATCACATGAAAGAAAAAACGACCTGCGGGCGTCGAGGTATCAATGCTGTCCGTCAGGCTGCGAAAATGGATACCTTTCGCCTGTAATGCGGATACTAGGCTGTGTCCCGTAACTATTTTTTGTACAATCAGGAGCATGATTTCACCATAAAAAGTGCTTCAATTTGGCTCGTTACGATTTTCCCGATGATGCATGGGCACTGATTTCTCCTATGCTGCCGCCTGAAAGAGGCTCTTCCCGAGGCGGGCGTCCTTACTTTGCTCACAGGCATGTCATGAATGGCATATTTTGGGTACTTTGCTCCGGCGCGCCGTGGCGGGATTTACCAGAGCGTTATGGTCAATGGAAAACCATTTACAACCGCTTTAACCGGTGGTCTAAAGCCGGAGTAATGAACAGTATTTTCAATAAATTACTCCAACTCTTGGATGAAAAAGCACTGATTGACTGGGATGTTATCGCGCTGGATGGCAGTAACGTTCGCGCCCTGAAAGCGGCGGCCGGTGCGAAAAAAAACATCCCGATGAACACGAGGACCATGGGCTGGGTCGCTCTCGCGGCGGCTTTGGCACCAAAATCCATCTGGCGACAGATGGCACAGGATTACCGCTGAGTTTTTGCCTGAGCGGTGGACAAGCCCACGAAAGCCGATATGCGGAAAGCTTGCTTAACCGAGTCGGGGTTATCCGAAAAAGCGGGAACCTGAAATCACGTCCGAAAGCAGTACTGGCGGATAAGGGTTACTCCAGTAGACGTATTCGCATTTATTTGAAAATAAAAGGAATAAAAGCGGTTATTCCGTTTAAATCGAATGAGAAGGCCAGTCAGGACGGACGTCGGCCTCTCAATACGAGTCTGTACAAAAAACGCAATGTCGTGGAGCGTTGCTTTGCGATACTCAAAGAAAATCGCCGTATCGCTACCCGTTCGGAGAAAACAGCCAGAAACTACCTGAGTATGCTAAAACTGGCGGCGATCAGGTTATTTTTGAAGCGGTTGTTAAGTTAAGGGACACACCCTAGATCAATCAAATCACGCACGCTGCGCCCTAGCCTGTCCAGCTTCCACACCATCAGCGTATCACCACGCCGTAGCCGCCTGATCGCCCTTTTCAGACCCGGCCGCTGTGCATTCTTCCCACTCGCGGTATCCTCAAAAATCAGCTCACATTCTGCACGAATCAGTGCTTTTTTCTGTAAATCTGTATTTTGATCGGTAGTAGACACGCGCGCATAGCCAATCAGCATTACATAACCTCATGAAATTATTGATTGTATTTATATTGTGAGGTTCCCGCAAACCTCGGTTTTGGGGAAGCACTTTTAAGTGAAAGTGGTTATCAAAAATTTCCGGGGGGATTGATCGTTCAGTGGGGCGTATCAACAGAAGGCACGAACGTATTCTCTGTTCCATTCCCTGCCCAGTGTTTTTCGTTGACCGCTACATTAAAACGAACCAGCTCCCCATGGGATGGATCTGTCACTGCAGCATACATTATTAGCAAAAGCGAATTCTATGTCGGTGTCGGTACGCCTAACAGCGATCCGATATATTGGATCGCAATTGGAAACTAATATTTTCCTTGGGCGGAACGGGTGAGATTAATCTCCCTCGTTCCGCTATAATCTACTAATTTTCAAAAATTAATTATTTTTAAAACTACTGCCCAATTATTCAATTCATTTTGTGTTCCGATAACAATTCCGCCACCTGACAACCTATCTCCGCCAAAAAAACCTCTATTAGGGACATTGAATTGAATATGCGTTTTCGACACCCCTGCAGTTAACGGTAAATATCGTGATGCACCTGCAATTGAAACCAGCGCGGCCGGGCACATCAATACATCACCGATCTGGTACGTCTCATTTGCAGCAACACACACGATCATCACTTCTGTAATACATGAATCGACATTCAATTCAGATATGAGATGTTCAATTATGATTGGCTCATTCAGGATCATACGTTGCCGGGCAGAAAACCACACTTCCCCAAAACCGAGGTTTGTAGGAGTTAATGTAATATCAGCAGAACCATCAAATGCCACACCGTTAATTTTACGCGGTGTGGCCAATTTTGTCGCAGCAGTCGCTGTTCCTGCTGCGGGCAATGCCCCTACATCTGCTGCCGCTAACGTAATATCTGCGCTTAATGCCTTCCCATTCACCTTACGCTCAGACGGTACACGCCCATTGGCATTCGTATTCGCATTGGTCGCTGCTATCGTCGCGTTATTGGCAGCGGTAGTTGCTGCTGCGACACGGGTATCCGTCTCTGCTTTGCTATAGGCACCCACATCCGCCGCGGTAGGTAGATTCAGCGTATTATAATCCCGTTTCCAACCCGGAGAGTAATTATCGCCATGATTAATATAGGTAAACTGCGCATTGGGTATCGCCCCTGCAACACTTACCGCAGAAGGCGTAGTGATACGAATGGTCATCGCACTTTCCAGACCAAACACTTCAATGACCGCACCAGCCAACTGAATATTACCGACTCCCGTATCGGTAATAACCTTATTACTTGCGTAACTCCAAGTCCCTTTGCATACCCAAGAGGGATGATTAAACGCTCCTTGGCTTTTCAACCACGCAATAAAATCAGAAGTTTTCCACGCACCATTATCACCACCAATATTTATCGCTCCGTGAAAAGCACGGGCAGCGCCAATATTTTTAATAAACAGACTCTTATCCGCAATATCCGCACCGTTCTGATCTTTTGCCAGCTTTCCAGCTAATGCATTCAATACCGTGGTGGAAAAGTTAGGGTCATTCCCTAATGCATTGGCCAGTTCCTGTAAGGTATCCAATGCTGCTGGGGAACCATTCACCAATGCGGCGACAGCCGCTTTAACAAATGCCGTTGTCGCTACCTGCGTATCATTCGATGCTTGTGCCGCCGTTGGTGCCGTCGGCTTACCCGTCAACGCAGGGCTCGCTTTTGGTGCATATTGCGTATGTGGATCAGCCGCTGAATTGTGTGTATTCAGCTTATTCGCAGCCTCAGTTTTTACATCAGCAATCGCATTCAACACCGTTGCCGAGAAACTGGGATCATTACCCAGTGATTTCGCCAATTCCTGCAAGGTATCTAATGCCGCAGGTGCACCATTAATGAGTGCAGCAACAACGGACTTAACAAATGCCGTCGTCGCCACCTGCTGACTATTACTGTCGGTTGCAGGCGTTGGCGCTTTCGGCGTGCCAGTGAAAGTCGGATTCTCCTTCGGTGCATATTGTGTATGCGGATCGGCGGCGGTGGTGTGCTTCGCCAGATCGCTGCCCGTTTTTTCCTGCTCTTTTTTCAAATAACTGGTACGGCTGGCTAACTCTTTAGCCTGTCGATTTGAAACACCATCCGGTCCACCTACGACCGGATCTGACGTTTCGATTTGGTAAATGCCGTCAACCCATTGTGGGTTCTCTGACAAATTCGCCATGTTTAAGCGCTCCCATGATTGTAGTTACTGTCGTATATTGCCGTCCGGTTGTAGCGGATAGGCACTTCCCAATATTCGATACTGGCCAGATGGCACCGCGCTGGGGCAAACATCCCAATAGCGTTACGCAGCATTCTGGCCTGATCGTTGGTAATCGGTTGTTTTAGCAGCACGCGATAGACGGCCCACACCGCTTTATCACCGTGTACATAAAGGTTGTTATAAGTGGTTTCACCGTCGTAGCTCAGGCGGCCAATATTCTCGATCAGCGTGCTCTCGCCGAATCCGAAACGACGGATGATCTCTTTAATGCTCCAGGGCGTACCTTTGCTGCGATGCAGATCGATAGCGGCCTTGATCAGCGCACGTTTGGAGTCATCCGATTCCGCCAGTTCCCAGCCGTCGCCAAACAACGAGAATTGTTCTGCCAGCCAGGGCAACACGCTGCCGTCAGCGATATCGATCAGATAAACCAGCAAAGCATTCAGATCGATGTCATCAAAGCGGTCGGCCAATTCCGCCAGCGAACGAAAGCTGGCGTCAGCCGCCAATGGCGGTGGCAGCAGTTGTAGTGAATCAGCCATTCGACACCCCGACGACGCTGATATTGATGCCCGTACAGTTCGCCCATTCACTGTCATCAAGCACCATCAATGACGGCGAAACGAGCTCCACCTGATACACACCGGGGATGGATAACGTGGCGATAATCTGGCTTGGGACAATATCGCGCCCCAACGTAGCAGTACGGGTTTCCACCCAGGCCTGCACCGCTTTTTCTGCGGCGGCCTGAACTACAGCAGCCTGTTCGCCGTTAAATAGCGTCAATTTGGCGCTGATGGCGTAATCCACCTGCGTGGGTGATTTGGCGGAAACAAAATCCGTCAGTGGACGCACCTGTTCGTCGGAGCAAAAACTTTCCACCAGCGAAAGCATGCTACTGTCCGGCAAGCCAGTGCTGAGCAACGGATACAGCACCACTTCACCCAGTTCGGGCGACATCACCGCCACATCGACAATGTTTTGGTGTGCCCGCATCGCATGGAAGCGATACGCCAGTTTCGAGCCCGCCGTACTGAACGATTCCGGTGCCAGTTGAACACGTTCACGCAGGCGATCGTCATCTTCCTCGGCGGAACCACCACTGCTCTTGGTGATATTGACTACGCTCAAATCACTGTCGCCAATCTCATCCAGCAGCGTACTGATCTGGGCAGGCAGCCAGTCATTACCCACATCGCCAGTTTCGGTACAGGTCGCCAACACGGTGACGCCGCTACCGTTCATTCTCAGCAGCGCGTCGCTGTCAGTGGTGAAAATCACGCTGTCTGACGCACTAACACGAGTGCCCGCAGGAATCAGCAGATCGCTGACTAACGGCGTTTCAGGGGTGAAGCGAAGCTCTGCGCGCGCCGGCTGCGCTGCCAAACGGTAGACACCGACCAGTTCAGCCAGATAATCCAGCATCGGTGCACGAGCAAACGCGACCAGGTTCTGCTTGGCGGCTTCCTGAACCGCACTACGCAATAAAGTTTCCCGGTAAGCAAAGAGGTTGATCAGCAGGCGTTCGGCCTGCGCCGGATAGAGTGTTTTCCCCGAATCAGCTTCATATTTCGCGATCATTTCAGCGGTAATCTTCGCCGCATCGCGTTCAATAAAATTGGGTTCTGTCAGCGCCATAACAACTCCGTGGTCTGTGTCGCGCCGTTAGCGGTTTTCCAGCTAACGTGCAGCGTCAGGTGAGCCCCATTCACAGAAGGTTTAACCGCCAGTAGCTGGCAGCGAGGTTCCCATCGTTTGATCGCTTCTACCGATTCCCTGACGACATGCGGGATCGCACGATCGATCGGATAATCGAGATACAGATGTAGATTGCTACCAAAGTCAGGCCGATGTGGGTCGCTGCCGCAGGGTGTCCGCAGGATGATGTGAATCGCCTGCATGATATCTGCCGTTCCTTCGACGATGTCGCCAGAACGTTGCAGCGCCGGTTGCCAAAAAACAGATTGAGTTTTCATAGGGGGCTATTGTCGCCCCCGGTGAGAGGAAGGAATATTAAAGCGGTTTAGAGAACGTGCTAGTGCGAGTGGTGATTGGAGTTGCCACCGGCATCCATGACGCTGCCGCTAGCGCTGACGTTACCGGAGATACTAACATCGCCACTGAGGCTGGCACCGCCGGAACCGGACATCCCGCTCTCATAGGTGAGTTGCCCTTGCACCAGAAGCTTGCCCGTCACCGTCGTCTCTGGCGCATTGATAGTGACACGCTGCGCGTTAACCACCACGTCAGCACCGCTGCTAATCGCAATATGCTGCACGCCGCCGTTGATCGTTAACGTATGCGTTCGGCGATCGTATTCAATATGCGCACCGTCAGCGAACGTTACCGCCCTTTTGTCCTTATCTGCCAACGTTGGCACATCGGCGGCAGAGTAAATCGCCCCTAGCACCAGACCATCCTCGCCGTTTCCGTCCAACAGAACTTCGACCTGTTCGCCAATATCCGGCAACCAATAATCCTTATTATTCTGCGTATTGCGCTGTAATACCGGCAGCCAGGCCGTACGCAGATTGTCGCACTCTGGTAGACGAACGCGCACCATCACGCGAGCCTCATCCACCGCGCTTATCGTGCCAATTCGACGAGATAAACTCATAAGCCTATATCCTTTTTGCTCTTAACCTTCTGCGTTGTCTGGCTGCCATCCGGGTGGTAAGTCACCAGCGTTTTTCCGCCATCCGATTTCCGCTTGCCCGCAGTAATTGGCCCGCGAATCAACCCAATCTCCGTGGTATAACCACTACCACGTTCCAGAGCATGGCGAGCCGATTCGATCAACCAATGGCCAGAAAGTTGGCCGAATGACACCAGCTCCACTTTATTCCCCGCCGCCAACTGCGGGCTGCCCATCAGCGTCATCGAACCCTTTTGTTGCTTTTCATTGTGCGCATCCAATGCGGCATCGGTTTTCATCCTCGCTCCAGAAGCATCCGCCGCGCGCACGTTAACTTTCAACGTATCCGCACTGGTCTCAGCACCGGCAGACTTCATTTCGTTGTTCGCGCCACTGTTGGCTTCATAAACCATCAGTTTCTTTTCACTCCCTTTCTGATATTTCGTCTTAGCGTTTTTATAGACGTGGCTGATCGTATCGCTCAGTGAAAAACGCGCGACGTCCGTTGGCTTAATTTGCCGAACAGACGCCTGATTGCGCAGCGCCGCCAGATGGGAAAAAATCAGTTGGTCGCTGACCACCTTCACGACATAGCCATATTCACTGGCGAGCCGCTTTAGAAAAGCGACATCGGTTTCCGCATATTGCGTAACACGATCGATCTTGATGATTTGAATCTTCCCTACCAGCATCAACTGATGCTTTTTCGCGATACGTGTCGCAATCGCGGCTAACGTTGTATCTTCAAAACCGCGGTTTGATTTGGTTCGCAGCGCACGATTGACCGATGTCGCAACGCCGCGAATCATCACTTCGCTCGGCGGTGAGCTCACCTCAATTTCATCAATCGAGAAAGTGCCGCAGTCAAACAGCATTTCACCGAGATACCCCAGCTTGAGCGATAACGTATCGCCCGTACCGGGATACCATTTATCCATCCAGCGGCCATCGGTATCATCGAGCCTGACCTCGATCGAATCCGATTCATTCTTGATGCTATCGGTATATGTCACGCTGGTAACATACGGTGCGATATCATTGGTGATGTCTTTTTGCTGATACCACAGGGTGAACGCCGGTTGCAGTACTTCCGACACCGCAGGAGCGAGCAGGGTTAGTTCTTCCGTTAACGCAGCCATGGTGGGGTATCCTTCGTTTTACTGACCTCTGCCTGTTCAATAATCGGAATCAGCACCACCAAACCCGATGGCAACAGCGGCACAATGGGGACATGCGGGTTAGCCGCAATAATCCGCGGATAGCCGAGCGGATCGCCGTAATACAGGTAGGACAAGGTATCCCAGCGTTCGCCCTGTGTAGTGATATGTTCAAGGTGCATATGCTTCAACCCTCTTCACGATTTCCGCTGTCAGTTTGCTCAGCGCAGGCTCAGCGCCTTTAAATGTGTCGCTCGCGGCCTCAACATGTTTACTGATGGCTTCAAGCTTCTCGATAACGTTTTTGCTGTCGACGCCCTGCAACAAGGTGGCAACTTGCTTGACCTGATTCAGCATTTCATTCGCCGCTTTATTAACCGCTGTAATTTCAGGCATCATCTTCTCTGCCTGAACCGCTGTATCAGATATGGCCTCTGCCGCTTTTTTAAACGCAGGCGCCACCTGACTTAACGGCGTCAATACATTCCCGACTTGCGTTAGCAGCCCGGGAATTTGCAACAGCGCGGTTTCGGGATTGTTCTTCATTCGTTTTACAATCTGAACGGTGGTTTTCACCGCCTTAACAGCTGATTGAGCCTTCTTGGCATACGTGACAGCCGTGCGTAGTGAAGCTGAAAAATTGCTCACTTTCTGGACCGCCTGGGTGATGGCGCTAACGTTAGGAACAGGCGTCTGTATCGCAGGCGGTTTGAGCGGATTTTTCGGATCGCCAATGAATTCTCGCAGCGTTAGCGAGGCATTCATGGCCAATACGTTGCCCTTCGCGTCGGTATGTTCGCTGGTCGACGTCAGTGCCGTAATCACAAACCAGCCGCGATAATCCCCATTGCCGAAGACTAACGCCATTGCCTGATGCGCACGCATCGCCTCCGTCAACCGTTTCAGCTCCACATCTGGCGTGCAGTACTGCTTGTGAAACACCAGACTAATAGTAATCTCGTCCAGTTTTGCACCGATGAACTGCAGACCGGGTTTACCTTCAATGCGGCCATGCTCGGCATAATCTGCGCCGAATGACGTATTAAAGCCGTCCCAGTAGGCAGTCACTTCAAATTCAATATTTCCTAATACTGCAAACATCAGGCGTACCCCCTGCGCTCACGCTGAGCGAGCAGCTTGTTCAACATATTTTCCAGTTCATTCATGCTAAGCGTCAGCGTCTTCGTCATTTCAGGCGTTGGCGCTGCCTTCTGGCCGTTGAGATAAATGGTGGGTGAGAAAGCAACCTGAACACGCTCGGAAGGGGCTGCGCTGACTAACTTACCTTTTGCTCCACCGACAGTTGATGTCAGTGCGACACGCTGTTGCGGGGTTGACGCAGTGCTCTCAGCCTTAGGTGATTCAATAGGCGGTGTTGGTTCTAGCGACAATGCTGATACCGACGTGGGTTGCAGAACGGGTGGCCCCATAACATTGGCAGCCACAGGTTGGCCGCCAGCTTCGATAGAGACGGTTTTCGAGCCGATACCCAGAAAGTTTTTAACGCTATCGGGAATAAATTCGTCGATCGTTTTCAGGACGTTTTTTAGCTCGGGGAAATAACTGATCAGCCCCTTAACCAATGCATCAATAATCATGCCTCCGAGTTCACTTAGGCTGCTAGGAAGCTGAATACCCAGTTCATTGATAGCATTGGAAAAGACTGAATAAATTACACCAAATGGAGACCAATCGAGCAGTAAAGCGGTAATACCTACTACGCCACCAGATACCGCATTATTGAGCGCTTCCCACCCTGCATTAAAAGCCTGACTGACTTGTGACCAGAGATTTTTAAAGAATGCGCTAACCGGTTCCCAATATCGGTAAATCAGGTAAGCTGCCCCTGCGATTGCCGTTACTGCCAAACTAATCGGATTCATCAGCAGCATACGTCCGAGAAACAATACTGCTCGACCCGCCATCATCAAGCCGTTACGTAACATACCGCCAAGCATGCGCCTTAATGTTCCTGCTCCGCCAACCAGCCGGCTCAACGTCCCCCCAATACCTTGCAACACACCAGTTGTTCTTAATCCCGCATTGAACAGTTGCCAGCCACGCTGAACCTGCAAAATACCGTCCCAAACGCTCAGTAAAGGCGATAGCAATGTGATAATCCCCAGCTTCGCACCGCTCAATGCCATTCTGAACGCGAAGAAACCGGCAACGGCCATCACGATCCCACGAACCAGTTCAGGGTTCGCCGCCGTCCAGGTCACCAGTTGATCCAGAATAGGAATCAGTATGTCACTCAAGGAAACCAATACTGGCACCAGCGCTTCCCCCACATTGAGCGCAATATTCATCACTGACGTTGTCATTTGATTCCAGCGCCCAGTCAATGTGTCATTCTGCCGAGCGAAGTCGAGATCCAGCGTTTGCGTGGCTGTCGGGCTGTTCATCCGCTGTTGGTTCGCTTGATAGCTCTGCCAGTTCTGCTTCATCGACATCGCATGATTCACCGCTTCTGGCGTGCGGAACACTTCCTGCAAGCCGTAACGCTGCATTAAACTTTGCTGTGCGTCTACATTGCCCGCTTTACTGGCCTTATCCCACAGTTGCTGGAATTGACTGCCTTTGCTGTCGATGAATCTGTTACTAATCTGAACTGCGGCGTCGTACTGTGAATAGCCGCCTTTCATGTAGCTTTTTAGCGACGCGTTATAATCTACGCCCGCGTTGTCGTAGCTGTCGGCAATGTCGGTTCGTCCCACGGCATTAATGAAACTTCCCAACCGGGCAGCCGTGTTCGCCTCCGTATCCGCGCCTTTTGTCGCGCTCAGGCTGGAAACCAACTGACTCAACGCCTGATTGCCCGTCGCTCCCATTGCCGTAAACCCTGGAGCCAGCGCAGTCGCATATTGCGTCATCGACGCCATGGAGAAACCTTGTTTCGTGCCTGCCAACATGCGGGAGAAGGATTCCTCCAGCGCCTTCGCCCCTTTCAGGTTAAACACGTCATCCAACGTGGCCGAAAGTGCAGTAAGATCGGACAGCGCCACGCCAGAGGCCGTTGACGTTTTCCCTAAAACTGCCGCAACATCCGTTGCCTGATCCGGTGACATGCCGTAAGCAAGCAGTTGCCCGGCACTACCGAGCAATGCATCTGGCTTTTGGTTCACCTGTTGAGAAGATTGACGCAGTTTCTGCCCCATCAACTTTTCTTGCTCACTCGATATCCCATGAGCAACGCTGATGTCACGCAACTGCGCCTCAAATGAGGCATAGCGTGTGACCGACGCCACAATCGGCTTCATGGCAGAACCAAACTGCTCACGCTTAGTCTTAAAATCATCGGCGAATTCACCCCGACGGCTACGTAGCGTTTCCTGACGCGACTGGCTACGCGCCAGCCGTTCCTGATTGGTTGCCAATTTACTTAGTGACTGGCTCAGTCGGGATGTCACCTGTGTGCTGCGCAAACTGACATTGCCAAAGCGCTCCAGCGACTGATTAAACAGACGCTGCCACTCCTCAGCTTGTTTGAGTTTATCGCTAAGTGGCTGCAGCGATTTTTTTGTGTCATCCAGCGTGGCGCCAAACGCCCTGCCCAGCATGACACCGTTTAAAAGCATATCCACGGTTCACTCTCATTCAGAAAAACCCCTTGCGGGGCGGATCGGAGACGGCGGCTTGCGCCGCTCCAGTGTGGTTTCCCCAGTACAAACCGGGGATAAAACGAGGAAAAGGACGGGTGATAAGCGGGAGAAGAAGACAGGTGGTGAGGGAGGAAAACGGCCAGCGTCCTGTCGCTGGCCGGGTTGGGTGGATGGTGGCCTAATTAATCCTGTCAGTAATCAGTCTTCCTCACCGTTCTCACGTTTTATCTGTTCGCTGGCTTCATCCAGCCAGTGTTCAAAGTCGTCCAGTTCCAGCGCATCAATCTCACTCGGCTGAAAGCGAAACCACCTCGCCAGCAGGGCCTGCGCTTTCCACAGCAGCGCCGGCTGCGTTATCCAACCCAAGTAGCTGCTGAAATCGTTTTTGCAGCGCCATGTAGTCCTGCGCGTCCATCTCATCGATGTCTTCCGGCACCAGACCGGTCATGCGTGACAGCAACGCGTCGTCCCAGTTTCTTGGGTCATCGCTGATTTTTTTCACCGCTTTGATATCTTTGACTTTCAGACGCTTGAGCGAAATGGACTCCACGCGTTGGCCGGCAGAAGTGGTGTAAGGGAATTGCAGAGAATAGGTTTCAGTGTGCATAACAGCTCCTTAGTAAATGTCGGGAGCAGTATCGCGTGCGGCGAGGAATAACGATTTTAAAGTGAATTAGAAAACGAAAGCGGCGGGCATAAGAAAGGGGCCGAAGCCCCTTTCTTTCCTTACTTAGTCAATGAATACCAGATTAACCGCCGATATTGGCGCGGTAACTGTTCAGTTGATCCACACCGCCAACCATGAAGATGTTGGACAGGTAATCCAGCTCCAGCAGGTCTTCACCGTTCATCACCTGCTTGATGTAGGTACAGCTGAACGCGCTGCTAAAATCCGGGTTTTCGTGCTGCTTGAACGTGCCCAGCGGATTCTTTTTGAACATGATGGTCATGTGCGTCACCAGTGGCACTTCTTCGATACGGCCTTGAGAGCCGTAGCGTTCCACGCTGGAGCGACACTGTAGCGCCAGCGACTGGTAAGGGTTCGCTGCCGCCAGCATCGCTTCACGGTAGAAGGAGTTCCACTTGATCTCGCCTTCCAGCTTGTCGAAGCCCGCAGGCAGTTCGATCTTGCCGACCATCCCCAGCGCTTTGTGCTCCTGCATGATCATGGAGATATCCGGCAGTTTAATTTCCTGCGCACGCCCCAGCAGGTTGGTACCATTGATGTAGATGTTGGCGTTAGTAATACGGTTTACTTCAATTTTCCCGGCCATCAGTTAGTGCCCTCCAGCGTTACCAGGTATTCCGAGGTGATCTCCGTCTCAAAGGTCAGACGCTCAAGCGGCGGCGGCGGAGTGAATTTGTAGTTAAGCAACAGGTGCCCTGCCGCCAGCTCGGTTTGCTCGTTACGCGCAGCATCGAACCAGCATTTGAAGCCCAGCAGCGCGCCGTCACCGATCAGCTTGCGACCGTAGGCGTTGACGGATTCCACCAGCGCATCGATCAGCGCCTGATTGATCGGCATATCGATGTACTGCTGGCTGAAATAGCGGATGGATTCGTTAATCACATCGCCGGTACGACGCACGTTTTCAAAGTTCTTCATGTGCGTCACGGTTGGCCAGGCCGCGGTGCGGTTGCCCCACAGACGCAGGCCAGAGCCGTAGCTGTTGAAAATGGTGCTGATGCCCTGCTCGTTCAGCAGGTTCACTTCGCTCTGCGGATCGTCAATCATTGCGGACAACTGGCGCTCTACGCCGGTGATCCCTTTGATTTCCTGGTTGGACGACGACCACCAGAAACCTTTCTCCAGATCGACTTTGGCACGCAGGCCGGCAGCACGTGCCGACAGCGGCTCCAGACGTTCGCTGTTGGTTTCCGCGTCGTACACTTTTACATGCGGATAGCACAGACGAGCACGTTCAGAACTGGTGTTGAAGTTGATCGTGCCTTCTGGGCCACGGCCGCTCAGCGCCTGCGCAAAGGTGGTACCGATTGGCGCATCGATATAGGCAATCGCGCCCAGTTTGTCGGCCAGCGAAATCAACTCGGTCGTTACGCTATTTTGCGTACAGAACACCGGCGAAATCAGAATCTTGGCAAAGAAGCCGTACAGGTTGTAGGTATCGTTCAGCAGTTTCATACCGGTGCGTTTGCCCGCGGCGTTGATGCTGCCGATGATGTCAGCGGCAGTCACTTTCGTGGCATCAGCAAAGTCGTAAGACGCGCTTACCACAGCGGTCACATCGATGTTTTTACCCAAATTTTTCAGTACACCGGTTTGTGCATCCAACGTATAGTCCTGACCTTCGACAAACGGCTGACCGCCTTCTGCCGCCGTCAGCACCAGCTTGGCAACCACGCGGTTCGCCAGTTGTGCCGTACCGGTCGCTTTGTCAAAGGTGACTTTTTCTGCGCTCACAGACGATTTGTGTTTCGCCGGATCCAGCACGTTGATAACCAGAACCGTACCCGCGCCATGATCGTAAATTGCATCCAGCGCCTGCGGGATGGTATAGCCGCCGAACTGGCTACCAAACTGCGCTGCATCTTTTTCGGACAGGCACAGCGTAACGTCATTTACCGCACCCTGCGGCGCCGTACCAATCAGCCCAATCACCGCAGATTTGACGGTTTTCACCGGACGAGCACCGGTTTCAACTTCAATGGTTTCCACACCATGTAAATAATTAGCGGCCAAGGGTCACCTCCGTTGCGCTATCAGCCAGAACCTGATCCGCGACAGGCAGCAAATAGCCCAGCGCGATCAGCGTTTTCACGTATTCATGATCTGCCGGCAGTTCAGTCACCTGAGCGGGCCAAAGCAGAATTTCCTGACCATCTGCCAGCGTGACGCCGCTGGCGGGGCCGGTGTAGCGGTATTTCATGCGTCTTTCTCCTCATAATTAACCGTGGTAAGCAGCGGACCATCCGTCTGCTCGCGGTCTTCGATAAAAAGGGTTTCTGTGGTGCAATCGATGGCGTAATGCCAGCGTCCTTCGGTGTAACCCACGTAGCGGTCGCGCACTAACCGAATACCGCGATGACAGTCAGGCAGTCGGTATCCTCCCAACGCCTGACGGACAATATCGAGCGTGGCCAGCACGCCGTCGTCGCCATCCAGCTCCGGCAGCAGCACGGCAACCATCAGCTGTGGTCGCTGCGTCTGAACCGGAGAATCCGCATCTTCCGGTGCGGAAAATTCGGAACCGCGATACCCCACCAGCACATCGCCAGGCGTCAGGAGAGCGGGCCTGATCAGAATGTTTTCTGGACAGGACGCAATCCGCCGTGCCGGTAAGTGCTGCTGGAGGCGGGCTATCACCGCATCGATAATTGGTCTGGTATTCATATCCGTTCACCCACTGTGTTAATGGCGCACTATTTTGGTGGCACATCGTGTTGATGGCGCTAGTATCCGGATAAGGGTTGGCTGCGGCTTTTAATCTGTTTTAGAAAAAACAGCGAAGTGATTTATTTGAAAAAAGACGGCTAATACGCTGAAAAATAAAAATTCTTTCGATAAAAAAACGCCAGCACAATTGTGCTGGCGCAAATAAATATGACGATACTGATAACGCGCAAAGACAGAAGAGAAACCAATGCAATGGGATTACCGATCCCAATATTTTTCTGGCCGGGCGATGCCAACCATACCGTCAACCACATATTCCACGACATCCACACCAAGGCGGGTAAGATTCGCCAGCCAGACGCCGCCCACCGTCTTGGTCAATACCGCCATCTTGCGGTCGGCCAGGTAATCCAGTGCATGACGCAGCTCCGGCTCTGAGGCATCGGAATACAGCCGCTGCATCAGCGCTAGCAGGAACATTTCATTCGCGGTGTAAGGTCGCGTTTTGTTTAATGCGATAAGCAAGTGCCAACGCATCGATTCCTGTCGGATACGCTGCGTATCAGCCATGATTGCCTCCCGAATACCGCTGCTGCACCAATTCCAGCTTGTTATAAAGCGCATCCAGCTTGGCTTCGATGACCGTCTGACCACGGATGTAATCCTCACGTCGCACATAGATCAGCGGTAAGTCAGCACGAAA
The DNA here is from genome assembly GCF_014946775.2 of Pectobacterium quasiaquaticum. Taxonomy (NCBI): domain Bacteria; kingdom Pseudomonadati; phylum Pseudomonadota; class Gammaproteobacteria; order Enterobacterales; family Pectobacteriaceae; genus Pectobacterium; species Pectobacterium quasiaquaticum. Next base: position 2,725,221 of record NZ_CP065177.1, read on the forward strand.
TTCCAGAAACTCGCGCTCCAGCCGCGTCCAGCCTTGCTCGCTCTTCTGGCGTGCATTTTCCAGGGCGGCAAAACGCTCGTTCAGTCGCTTTTCAATCTGGGTGAGCAGAATCCGTCCGGCGGCAAACAGGAAACTCATAAACGACAACAACAGGCCGACCAGCGACCAGAATTCCACTTCAATCTTCACGTGTTACCTCCCCTGCCTGTTGTAGCGCGTCGATGTAATCCAGTAGCGCGTTAACCTGCGCACTTAGCGCTTGATAGCGCTCTCCGTTGTCGCTGATATTGGCGAGAATATCGCGTTGGGAGACGCCTGAAGGCTGTAATTCGGCGTCAGCGGTTGCGCTGGAACCGGACGCTGCGCCAGTGCGGCGGGCAGCGGTGGTAACGTCTGTGGCACCGTCGGCGGACAGACCGAAAGCGGCGTTGTAGTACTGCACGAAGCCACGAGTAAACACGCACTGCACAGGCTGAACTTTGCCTTTTTCGTCAATGTATTGCTGAGTAACATGATCGATCTTCCGTTGCAGAGCGGCGTTATCCGCCGCCAGTTTTTGACGCGCTGCCAGATAGCGCTGTTCGAGTTGATTCCCACGTTCTACCTGCTGCTGATATTGCTCCGCCGCCGCACGTAGTAGCTGGTTTTGGGTTTCGGCCTGCTGCTGCTGTAGCAAGTTGAACGCCGCCTGCTGTTTCGCCAGCTCGGCATCCCCCAGTGCCTGCGCCAGTTGATAACCCTGATGACGGCCAGTCAGATAGACCGCGAGTAGCAGCGCCACGACAAGCAGGACGGCGACCACGCGTGGTGAAAGAAAGGATTTCAGGCTATTGAGAAACAGACTATTCCACACAGCTCGCCCTCCCCCAGCTCAAATACCGTGGCGCCAACTGATGCAAAATGCGGTCGGGATAATGGCGATTTTCACGCCAGTTGGCGGCACTGCGTCCGGCATTGACGGTTTCCACATGATCGAACCAGCGAAGTATGTCCTTCTCGACGATCTTCGCGCGTTGCTTATCACGCTGTAACCAGCCAAGCCCGCCGTTGTAGGACGATAAGGTCATTGCCATATGTTCGCAGTCGTTGCTGGCACTGATTCGCATCCACAGCCAGCGATCGTAGCCCGTCAGAGCACGGATAGCCCAGGCGGGATTAAACGGTTGATTAGCGCGAAGTTCAGGGACGATACCGCTAAACCAGTCGGCGGTGGTCGGCATAAACTGCGCCAACCCCTGTGCACCGACGGGGGAAACGGCCCGAGGATTCCAGCCGCTTTCCTGATGCAACTGCGCCGCGAAGTCAGCAATCGGGGCATTCATGCCCCAATCCAGCCGTGCGCTGCGGATCACATCACTGCGGTATGCCTGCGCGGCCCGAGGGATCGTGTCGGCGCAGACCGTCGCGCTAAAAAGCATCGGGCTAACAAGCAGCGTGATGAGAAGGTGTCGCATATCACAACCCCATCGCTACGCCGATGCAAACGGCTGACACAATCAGCGCTCGTCGTAACATCGCGGCGGCAAATACGGTGTGGTGGCCGTCCCGAACCGGGAAACGTCCACGCGGTACAGGCTCATCACCTTGTTCGAGGAACAGACCGGGGCGCGCTTTAGGAAACAGCGAGCGATCCAGCCAATAGCCTAGTACTGCAGCGAGTGAGATAAGCGAGAGCTTATAGACGGTGACGGGAAGCTGCTGTGGTGAAATCAGCCCGATAACAGCAAAGAGAAAAGCGGATGTCACAATCCAGCCGGTAAGACGCGGTTTTTTGATTTTTTTCACGATAAAGCCTCCTGATAAGAATGGAGGCCATTATGCAAAATGAGGGGGTTTTATGATTTTAAAGGAGTTTAAGTATTACTGAGGCGCGATATCACACAAAATCGAACCCTTTCTATTCGTCATGCACTTCTATTCATCACCCATTTCTACTTTTCAGACTTCACGTTATACCTGCGTAGACTTCTCTGCTGATAAAAATCATAGCCGATTATCCGTATATGATTTTTATCATCTGTTTTAGTGTCTGATGGTTTTGTTATTGGCTAATGGCTCTGTTGTTGGCAAATGACACTGTTGCAGGCTGAAACCAGGCTGCCAGTTCCAGAATATCTTTCTCGTTCAGCGTACCTGCGGTATAGCGCAGTAATAGCCATGCCTGAAGCCAGCTGTATTTCGCTTCCGCCAACTCTCGTCGGGCGTTATACCAATCCTGTTCGGCCAGCAAAATATCCAGATTGATACGTTCTCCACCTGCAACACTCAACCGCGTGGCATTAACTGCTTCTTGCGCCGACGAGGCCGTCATTTGCCAGGCCTTAATTTTCGCCGACCCGTTATTGTACAGATTGTAGTACTTTTTCAATTCAGCCAGCGTTTTCTTGGTTTGATCGTCCAGCTCCGCCTGACTTTGCTGATATTCCGCCGCCGCCTGTCGCATAGATGCGGAGACAGAGCCGCCAGCGTAAAGCGGGACATTCAGTTGCAAACCGACACTCTGCGTGTCGTATTTCTGGTTGTAGTTGTATTCACTTTCCGAACGACTATTGCGTGACGATGCCACCAGCGACAGCGTAGGTAAATGCCCAGCACGGCTGCGTTCGATTTCATAGCGGCTGACCGCCAGCCCTTCGCGCTGCGTCGCCAGTTTGGCATTGTGCTGCACGGCAAGATCGCGCCACTGTGCCAGTGTCTGCTTGCCTGATTCCGCAGGCGGCAGTTGAGTAAGCGCCAGAGGATACAACGTCGCGATATCCAGCGACGTCCCCGTCATATTTTCCAGATCGGTGATCGCGGCATCCAGATTATCCTGCTGTTCAATGCGCTGCGCTTCGATCAGCGTAAAACGCGCCTCCGTTTCCCGCACATCCGTTAGCGTACCTTCACCCGCCAGCAGCAGGCGTTTATTCAGCGCCAGTTGTTCCTGATACGCCCGCTGCTGCGCATCCAGCAATTGCAGCTTTTCCTGCGCCAGCAGCGCACTGCTCCAAGCTTGATATAGCCGCACCATCAAATCCTGACTGCGATCGCGAAAACGCTGATCGGCCATCAGTGTGCGGGCAACACCCTGCTGATAACGCGCCCAAGCCGCATAGTCCAGCAGCGGCTGGCGCAGCGACAGCGTTGACGTGTAGCTGTCATAATCGCGTTTTAGCGTGTTACCCGTGAAGCTATCTGTTTGGGTGACTTTGGAATGGCTGCGGTTAGCGTTATAGCCATACTGGAGATTGGGAAGCAGATTGGCACGCCCGATCGTTTCTTCTTCCTGACCCGCGGCATGCTCAAACCCCGCCGCACGAAACTGCGCGTCGTTGCGCAGCGCTAACTCCCACGCATCAAGCAACCCTAATGCGTTGGTACCCGAAGAAAGCAGCCCAAACAGCACGATTATCGCGATCCTTTGCATGATTATTCTTCCGTTAATGCCAGATGCAGGCGATCCATTAAAGGCTTAAAGAGATAATTGACGAACGACCGCTCTCCGGTACGAACAAACCCTTGAACCGGCATACCGGGCTTGACTTCCAGCCCTTCCAGCGCACGTTTCCCGGCCTCATCCACCTGAACGCGCAGGCTGTAATAAGGGGAACCGTCTCGCTCATCCAGCAGGCGGTCGGCGGACAGCAACTCGACGGTACCCGCCACGCGCGGCGTCGTACTCTGGTTAAACGCGACGAACTGAAGCTCGACGGGTAACCCCGGCCAGATCTTATCCACCAGCTCAACAGGCAGACGCGCATCCACTAAGAGAGGCTGATCGTCCGGCACAATCTCCAGAAGTGTCTGCCCCGGCGCAATCACACCGCCTTCCGTAAACACTTTCAGCCCAACTACCGTGCCGGAAACGGGTGCGCGCATCTGAATATTCGCCAGATTGAAATCGGCTTTTTCCTTCTTACTGCCTACATCGCTCAGCAGCGCCCGCACGTCCGCCAGCTCGCTGTTCACTTCTTTGTCGTATTCCTGCTGGCGCTGGGCGATCAGCAGCGTTTGTTGTTCAATATCACGACGGGTACGGTTGATATCCCCCGCCAGTTGGGCGATATCGCCGTTAAGCTGCGCCAGCAGACGTTCGTTATCCAGCATTTTGTTGCGTGGGACATAGTTTTCCGCCGCTAGTGAGCGCAGCCCTTGCAGCTGTTGTTCCAACGTCTCCCGCTGTTTCTGCTTGCTGGACATCACCTGACGCTGGGCGCTGAGCGACGCCTCCATCCCCGCGATACTTGAGCGCATTCCTTCGGCTTCAAGCTTGAGCGACTGCTGACGGCTGTGCAGTAAATCACGCTGTAATGCCGTAATCACGCGCATCTCCGGCTTTTCCGCTAGCGGTTGCAGGCGAGGCGTCATCACCATGTCGCTCAGGCGCTGCTGCTCGGCAAGCAGCCGACCTTCACGCGCCACCAGTTGTAAGTATTGACCATCCAGCCCTTCACTCGCCGAACGCGCATCGACCTCATTCAGCGTGAGCAGAATCTGACCAACCTCAACCCTGTCGCCGTCTTTCACCTGGATTTTATCGACGATGCCGCCCTGATTGTGCTGCACAACTTTGCGGTTGCCAGAAATCACAACGCTGCCATTCACCATGACGCCCTTGTCCAGCGGTGCAAACAGTGCCCACAGGAGAAAACCGCCGAACCCGACGAGCACCAGCAACCACCCCAAACGCACGGCACGTTTTTCATCGCGCCGTGCCGTCTGGTTCATACTTTCTTCGCTTATTTCTGATGCGGACATGTCTTTCCCTGTATTCATCATTCCCTGTTACGGCTGGACAGCGGCGGCAGGTGTCATTTGAGCTTGATTGGCGGCACGCCGCGGCTGCAACTCGTTCAGAATGTCGCGCGCTGGCCCAAAGCGCTGTTGCTTACCCTGATTGAGTACCAGAATTTTATGCGCCAACGTGGTTAATGCGGGACGATGGGTAATCAGTATCACCGTCGCTCCCCGCTTCTGAAGATGCGAGATCGCCTGCGCCAGCGCCATTTCACCTTCGTTATCGAGGCTGGAGTTTGGCTCATCGAGTACCAGCAGACAGGGATCGCCATACACTGCACGCGCCAGAGCGATACGTTGCCGTTGCCCACCCGACAGCCCGTTGCCGTCAGCGCCAAGGGGCGTGTCATATCCCTGCGGTTGGCTAAGAATCATTTCATGGACGCCAGCCAACTTCGCCGCCGCAACAATTTTTTCCGCATCATGCTCGCCAAAGCGGGAAATATTCTCCGCCAGCGTGCCTTTAAACAGCTGTACGTCCTGTGGCAGGTAACCCATTGCCGGACCAAACGCTGTTTTATCCACCTGACTTAGATCGGCCCCATCCAACCGCACCTTGCCACGCGTCGGTGTTTGCGTCGCAACCAGTAGACGTGCCAGCGTCGACTTACCTGAACCCGATGCGCCCAGAATCACCAACGTTTCTCCCGCCTGAAGCGAGAAATGGATATCCTGTAATCTTGATGCCCCTTGCGGCGTCTGCAATAACACATTCTCGACGCTGAGCTGGCCAACCGGCGCAGGCAGCGCCATCGCCTCCGCTTTAGGCGGATAAGCTGTCATGATACGGCTGAGTCGATACCAGGCTTGCCGCGCACTGCTCAGCGGTTTCCAAATCCCGATAAACTGATCGATAGGGCTCAACACGCGCCCAACAAGAATTGACCCCGCAATCATCATCCCCGGGGTAATTTCGCCCTTAATCGCTAACATGGCCCCCACACCGAGCATCAGCGATTGCAGAAAAATACGCGCATGTTTTGATGCAGCCCCGACAACCGCGGCCCGTTCGCTCGCTAGATTTTGCAGCGTAATAAAACGGTAGTGTTGCCCCAGCCAACGGCGGCGCAAATTAGGTAGCATCCCCATCGATTCAATGACTTCAGCATTACGCAGTTGCGTATCCGCAAGATGGGTCGCCTGTAGTGCTTCGTGATTTGCCTCTTCCAGAGGCGACGTGGTGAGATACTGATTCAGCCATGCCAGCAGCACCAGTACCCCCGTTCCTCCCAGCGCCAGCAGGCCGAGAACCGGATGGATCAGGAACAGCACGAATAAAAAGAAGGGAAACCAGGGAATATCGAAGAAGGCAAACAGTGAGTTGCCCGTAATAAACTGCCGCAATAGCGTGAGATCGTTCAGCGCCTGACCGGCTTTGGCCTCACCAGCCTCCAGATTGCGCTCAAATGCGGCGTTGAAGACTTGTTGATTCAGCTGTAAATCGATACGGGTACCGAGCCTTACGACCACCAGGCTTCGCACCCATTCGAGTGCCGCCATGAATATCCCCAGACCGGCAATCAGCAGGGTGAGCATCAGCAACGTGGTGCCATTCCCCGAAGCCAGTACGCGATCGTAAACCTGCAGCATATAAATCGAAGGCGACAGCATCAGTAGATTCACGATGGCGCTGAAAATCCCAATGCTCCAAAAGCTGCGCCGGAAAGGACGCAGTATACTCAACAACGAACGTTCCTTATTTGCTAGTTGACTCACTGCGTTTGCCTCTCATGTCAGGGCTGTTTATGCAACGTACGTGCACTGCCATCAGGCAATATCAGCGTATAGCCCTCTTTTTCCTTACTAAAGAACGCCACGGACTGGCCCTGTTCTTTCGTCAGCGTGATACCGTCCGGCGTCGGCCGCCATCCAGCAGGCACATCCGGCAGCAGCGCTTTTAAACATGGCGCATCACCCTCAAAACGCCAGGTGTTATCCGCTAACGGCGTATTGTGCAGTACAACCTCGCACTGTTGTTCCCCACCACGCAATTGCCATATGCCGCTTAGTTCACTTGCTGAAGGCAACTTCAAACTACTCGCCATACATCCCCCGCTGATTGCACTTAACAACGCCGCGATGATTAACTTTTTCATAGTGGCCCCAAGTCGATAACAGAAAAGGACGGGGGGTTACCCCGTCCTTGCTACATCACACGATAAAATCGGTTGCCGCAGAAGGCTGACCAACAATATGCACAACAAAGTCTGGCGTGGTCTGATCCGCAAAATTCAGCCACAAATCGGTGGTATTGCTACCTGCATCCCAGTTAAGCAGAGCTTCATTGCCACGTCCGGTGAAGGACTCGACAAACTGCAAATCACCTTTTTGATTCAATGCTGACAGATCGATTTTATCGATGCCGCGTTGGAAATCAGTGATGGTGTCATAACCTGTCTTATAGGAAGAATCGCTCGCGCTGGCATAGACAAAAATATCTTTGCCCGCACCGCCCGTCAGCGTATCTGCACCGCCGCTACCATAGATAACATCATTACCCGCGCCACCCTGCAAAATATTATTCGCATTGTTACCGAGAATAATATCATTGCCAGTGCCGCCGATTGCGTTTTCGATCGTGACGCCGTGAGCGATAGACACGTTACCTTTCAGGCCGCCAACATCAGAGAATCCGCCTTCATTAAGGTTGATGCGCTGATCGTTTCGGTAACCAGAGAAATCAAACGTATCCGTGCCGCCCGCATCCCAAACGGAGAAGATCAGTTTGTCACTGTTGCTATTCGCTGAATAGAAATCACGACCCGCGTTGGAGTTGAAGCCGTATACCGAATCACCCGTGCGCGTGTTCATGTTTGCGCCGTAAAGATATTGGATCGCCGTGATGTCATCGATCAGCGGACCTGCAGCATAGTGCCCTTGGAAATCACCTCCGGTGTTTTGCTCACTCCAGTAGCTCATCAGGCTGAATTGGCGGGTATCTTCCGCGTAGGTCACATCGCGGTAGGTCGGGTTACCTTCACCTGCATTGTAATCACCAGGGTGATTCAGACCCAGCGCATGGCCGATTTCATGCGTCAGCGTCTGCTTGCCGTATTCCGTTGCCGGATTACGTACTGTTTCTGCGTTGTAGTTAAACCAGGCGCTGCCGGCCGCTGAGTAGTTACCCGGCATATAAGCGTAAGCCTGAGTATCGTAGTCCATCTGACCGCTTGAATCACGGGTGTAGTTACCAAACGTGATGGTAGCTTTTTGGGTAGGGCTAACCTGAGTAAACGTGAGATTGGCCACATCTGACCACGATTGCAGAGACAGTTTGGCTTGTTGTTCTTGGGCTGCACTGAATTTCACAAAACCCTGATCGCCAGAAGGGATAGACTTCACGCTCTGTAAGAACGAATAGGTCAAACTAGCGGATTTGCCGAATACGTTCGTGCCATTCCAGGTCAGACCGTCACGGACAATTTCCTTCGCTGCCAGATCGCTTGTGAACGAGGGTTTGCCATTAAGCTGTCCATCACCACGGGAGTGGTAATTATACAGATCGTACACATCACTATATCCCGTACCCGCTGCGTGCAATGCCGATTCAGCGGTATCCTTATCTTCATCTCGTAAAGCCATCTTTTCTTCTCCATAAGTCTGATCGGGATGATCAGAATCCTAAATCCCTTCATGCAATCGAGGTATTGCATGTCCCGCACATAGCCGCGGTCTAATCGTCTCCTGGGTAGAAGAAACTCACTAAACATATTTATATCCAAAAAATGCATATAAATAAAAATTATCACTATAAAGAAATAATTAAGAAAGAACGCTAATTACTTTCGTTATTATAAAATAATAAATAATAAGGTCACGGCGACTAATTTTTATTATTGTCATTGGTATGGACAGCAAGAGAAACGGATGCAACACGGCATTCATTTTTGAAAAGGAAGGAATTTTTATTCACTGTGTCAATTTTCATTATGGTATCCGTCCTCGGTTGATAAAAACCGCACGACGTAATGACATATTTTGTCACACGTATTAACGGCATCCTTGCTGTTCCGAGACAAATCTAACAAATAAGAATAAAAAAATATAGCGCTAAATAGGGGATAATTACCCCCTTATTCGACGAACGGATAAAGAGGAATTGGTTATGGCATGTCCCGTTGTTCAATCGGGAAGACGGGCAGCGCGGCCAGCAGCTGGGCGCCATAGCCTTTGGTCAACAGGCGCCGATCGTAAATGACGATTTCACCAAAGCAGTCATGGCTACGAATAAGGCGTCCAACCTGCTGGATGAGGTTAAACGAGGCACTGGGCAAGCTTTGTACGATAAACGGGTGCCGTTTGAGGCTTTTTAGCCATTCGCCTTCCGTCAGAATGACCGGACTGTCGATAGGCGGAAACGCAATTTTATGGATATGCACCTGAGAAAGGAGCTCCCCTTTCAGGTCCAATCCTTCCGCAAAGGACTGCAAGCCAATCAGCACACTGGTCTGGCCTTCCTGTACCCGCTGACGGTGTAGCTCTACCAGCCTGTAACGCGGCTTATCTCCCTGAACCAGCAGCATCAGGCGTAAATCGGTCACCTGCGTCAGAAAGAGCTGCATCGCACGCTGGCTGGCAAACAGCATCAGTATCCCTTTATGCTTATCCTGTTTTAGCTCTGCTCGGAAAAATTGTGCCATTTCAGCAATATGCTGCGCTTCAGATTCCATCAACGGTTCATAACGCATCTTAGGTATTACCAGACGCCCCTGCTCACGGTGGTTGAACGGCGAATCCAGCGCGATGAAGGTGTCCCCTTCTTGCTCGCTCAGGCCAGAAAGCTCTTGTATACGCGCAAAACTGTTCAGCGAACGCAGCGTTGCCGAGGTCATCACAACGTGCGAGACCTTCCCCCACAACAGCCTTTCAAGCTGATCGCAGACGCGAATGCCCGCACAGTGCAGGTGAAGATGCGGCTGGTTATCGCGCATTTCCCGTGTGATCCATTTGGAGACCGGCGCGTTCGACGATTTCTCCATCGCCGCCAGCCGCCACAGCTTGCTCATGGACTCAAGATAACCCTGTTGGCGACTCATTTTCAGTAATGCCTGATAGACCCGCACCACGTCATGCTTGCCGGTTTTCTCGCTGAGATCGTTAAGCATATACTCTGCCAGCGCACGCAACGTGTCCGTCAGTTTGGACAACCGCACGCAGAGTTCACGCATTTCATCCGGCATTTTGCCCATCGCAAAACGGTACTCGGTTTCCTGCCCGTCCTGCGGAAGAAATAACCCGCACATTTGCGAGAAAGACAGCACGCACTCGCGGATCTCCTCACAGTGGCTGGTTAACCGCTCGCTGTTAGCGAGTCGCGGCGGTGACTTAGGGGCAAATTGCGCCATGCACTGGCCGACAAGCTGCACCAGTTGTTCCAGTTGAGCCATCATATAAGCCGGATGAATGTCGCCAGACATCTCCAGCGTATCGCGGGCAACGTCGGGAATGTGGTGCCCTTCGTCGAGCACCAACAGGAGATTTTTAGGGGGAGGAAGTACCGATTCGCTTTCCATCGCCGCCATCACCAGCGCATGGTTGGTGACGACAACATCGGCCTGTTCGATCTCACGCCGTGCGATAAAGAACGGGCACTCGCGGTAATAATGGCAGTTGTGCGCGAGACAGTTCGCTTTGTCCGTACACAATTTCTGCCACAGGCTATCGTCAATTGAATCCTGATAATGATCGCGTAGTCCGTCCCAGACGTGACCTTGCAGCGCTTTTTCAAGCCGCACGCAGGTACGTTTTTCCTCCTTGCTGGCAGACATTACTTCATCATCCAGAAAGAGTGGTAAATCCCCCTGCGCATCGGGATCGGTGGCCAGCATCGCCAGATTACGTGGGCAAATATAACGACGACGGCCAAATGCAGCGGTAAATGTCAGTTCGGGAATAAACTTCTGCAACAGTGGTAAATCTTTGCTGTAAATCTGATCCTGCAACGCCACATTCGCGGTGCTGACCACCAGCGTTTTGTCCTCCGCACGCCCTACCGCAATACCCGGGATCAGGTAAGAAAGCGTTTTCCCGACGCCGGTTGGCGCTTCAATAGCCAAATGGCGCGGGTAATCGCCCGCCAGCGTTTTCGCCACTTCGGCAATCATCTGTCGCTGGGGAACGCGGGAAATAAAATCTGGGATTTGCTCTTGCAGGGCTTTATACCATTGGCCAATCTGCAATTTTATTGCGGGGGACAGCGTCATGCATACTCTGTATCTGGGTAATCTAGCCGCCATTGTCCCACAGACGCTCGGCGACGTCAGCCGATATCACGTTCGCGCCAATTCCGACCTCGACAATCGTCTGCCCAGCGATTAGGGTAAACTATTATTTTTATCAAACATGTATTTTTATCAAACATGTATTTTTATCAAACACGGTCTTTATCGCGAGCAGTCAATTATGTCTTCAGTCCACGCCATTAACCAATCGTACTGGTTTTCGCCACGACTACCGCATGTTGAAAGCCGCAGCACGCGCAACAGCAGCCACGCCTATAAAACACACAGCCATGCACAGTTCTCGATTGGCGCGATAGAACACGGCGAAACGCTTTGCCATTACCGCAACGACGTGCATCACTTGCAGGTTGGCGATCTGATCTTCATCGATCCTCAACAGCCACACAGCTGTAACCCGCTGCCCGGAAAAACACGCAGTTATCACATGCTTTATCTGGATACCGAATGGTGTCTCGAGCAGATCGCGGCTCACTGTGGCTATCAGGCGGAGACCTTGCATTGCAACCGCGTTGTTCTGCGCGATCCCGCACTGTTTATACGCTATCAGCACGTGGTTGCCCTGCTGTATCGGGGGGAGATTATATCGGCAGATAACCAGCTCAAAGCAATGCTGGAGCCCATTTGGCGACAATATTGCCAGTCTGCGCCGTCCTGTTTGACCGCCTTACCCCATCACGCTTCGCAAACTACGACGCGACACGTACGCGAGCGTCTGCTGAATAATTTGCAAGAATCGCCCTCGCTGGAAACGTTGGCGGAGGAGCTGAATCTGCGACGTGAAACCATCGTGCGACAGTTTCGTCACGATACCGGTATTACACCGATGGCCTTCCTGAATAATGCCCGCATTGAATATGCCAAATCTCTACTGAAACAGGGCACGCCGCTGGTGGATGCCAGCTATCAAAGCGGCTTCTGCGATCAGAGCCACTTCCACAAAACGTTTGTGCAATACACCGCCGCGACACCGGGTCAGTACGCACGATCAATATTTGACAATAAATAGCCGAACACCTTGTCTAGACTGGCCTCGATTATCTATCGAGGTCAGGAATATCATGTTTATCAATCCCCTTTTTTCCGCCGATTCGCTCTTCCCCACCCACTTTCCTGCTCTGGCGCTGGCGCATTTTGTGGCGCTACTGAGCCCTGGCCCAGACTTCTTTCTGCTGACGGCCTACGCCATTCGCTACCGACTGCGCGGCAGCGCGGGAATTTGTCTGGGCATCGCGCTGGGTAACGGTATTTATATTCTGCTGGCGGCGATCGGCTGGGCGGGCATTCAACATTCGCCCATGCTGTTTAGCCTCATCGAATTAGCCGGGGCGGCTTATCTGCTCTGGATTGGTTACCAGTTAGTGAAAAGTCGCTCTATGCTATCGCTACAGGCGGAACAACAGTCCGACCGCTGCCCGACGCTGCGTAAACAAATCCTACTAGGGCTCGGCTCGGCGCTACTGAATCCCAAAAACATGCTGTTCTACATCAGCCTGATGACCAGCATTCTTGGGCAACATGTGACACCTACGCAGCAAGTCGTCAGCGGTAGCTGGATGTTTTCTGTCGTGCTGGTGTGGGATTTATTGATCGCCGCGCTGATCGCTCGCCCGCTGATTCAGCAGCATTTAACCCGCTGGCTGAACCCGATCGAGCGCGGAGCTGGTGTCATTCTGATGTTTTTCGGTCTACTGCTGTTATTTCGGTAATTGTTATTTCAGTAATGAAAGGCATTTAAAAAGCAAGGCGCGTTTCGGCCTTGTTTCATGGGCAGAAGGCTTTATAATTCGGGGCAATTAACAAAAGGATAACCTGATGACTCTTCAAAAAATCGGTATTATCGGTCTCTTTGCCCTGCTTGCCTTAGGTGGCATGTCCGGCATGATGCTCGTGGGCTACATTATTATCGAGCACGCGGGCTGAGGCTTTCGGCCCATAGCGCCCGCCGACGGCACGAACGGTGCAGCACGGAAACGCCGCAATCAGCATCGCTTTACTTAATTTGGTTGTTCAGACTGAAACGTCTGCCAGTACTCAGGAATACGTGCGAAGGTCAGTTGGAACCAGGCCGTAAACTGTTCGGGCGTCGTCGCCATCTGCTGGGCAATCTCGTCTATTGACTGGTAAGCGTAGCTCGACACTTCATTAGGATTCATCTGCGGAACGTCGTCCGTCACGCCAAAATACACATGCCCCAGCTCATGCTCAATCAGCCCGTTATCCAGCGGCAAACGATAGGTCAGCGTGAACATTGGCGTCAGCGCACAACGTAACCCCATTTCTTCATACAAACGGCGATGTGCTGCCTGCAACGTCTCTTCACCGGGCGCAGGATGGCTACAGCAAGTATTACTCCATAAACCGCCGCTGTGGTATTTCTCCTCTGCGCGCCGCTGCAATAACAATTGCTGGCGAGAGTTGAAAACATAGACGGTAATCGCACGATGCAATGCTCCTTTTACATGCGCTTCCTGCTTTTCCATTACGCCCGTTGGCCTGTCATTTTCATCAACCAGCACCACTTCAGTCAACGGCATACCTTTCTCCTGCAAGACCTGATTCTCCGACAATGATTCTGTATTACGGTCATCACAATTCATCTCGCCGCCGGTATTCTCGGCGGCGAGATGAGCTGCATTATAGCAGGGTGAAACTGTCGCGCTTCACACGCTGTGAATCCAGACCAATCATCACGTCGAACTTACCGGGTTCCACCACCTGCTGCATGCGGGCATTGTAGAACTTCAGCGCGTCCTGATCGAGCGTGAAGGTGACCGTGCGGGATTCTCCCGGCTGTAGCATTACTTTCTCAAAGCCACGCAGTTCCTTCAGCGGACGGCTGATGGAAGCCACTACATCATGGAGATACAGCTGCACTACCGTTTCCCCTGCGCGGCTGCCGGTGTTTTTCACCGTTACGCTGGCGTTGATCGTCCCGTTACGCTTCATGGTCTGGCTGGACAAACGCACATCTGACACGCTGAAGGTGGTGTAGCTCAGACCGTAACCGAACGGATAGAGCGGCCCGTTGGCCTCATCGTAGTAGTGAGAGGTATATTTGCCTGGGTTTTCCGGCGTGTAAGGACGGCCTGATGGCAGGTGATTGTAATAAATTGGGATCTGGCCGACGGAACGTGGGAAGGACATCGGCAGCTTGCCGGATGGGTTATAGTCACCAAACAGCACATCGGCGATCGCATTGCCCCCTTCCGTACCGCTGAACCAGGTTTCCAGTAACGCATCGGCCTGCTGATCTTCACGCACCAGCGCCAGAGGGCGTCCATTCATCAGCACCAGAACCAGCGGTTTACCCGTGGCTTTCAGCGCGGCAATCAGGTCACGCTGACCTTGCGGCAGGTCGATGTTCGAACGGCTGGACGCTTCATGCGCCATCCCGGCGGCTTCGCCGACCACTGCGACGACGACATCTGCCTTATTCGCTGCTGCCACGGCTTCATCGATCATCACCTGCGGCGGACGTTTATCCACCTGAACGGCATCTTCATACTGATTCAGGAAATCGATAATGCCTTTGTGATTACTGACGTTGGCACCTTTGGCATAGAGAATGGTGGCTTTATCGCCGACGGCATTCTTCAGACCCTGATAAACGGTAATCGTCTGTTTCGCTACGCCCGCGGCAGACCAGCTTCCCATCGTATCGCGCTGGCTGTCAGCCAATGGCCCTACAACAGCAATCGTGCCTTCTTTCTTCAATGGCAGCGTTTGCAGGCGGTTTTTCAACAGCACCAGACTTTTACGCGCCACGTCACGCGCATCCAGACGGTGTAAGCGGCTTTCCGCATTCGTATCTACCGGATCGGAACCGACTGGCCCCAAGTGACGATACGGATCTTCAAACAGCCCCATATCATATTTCACGTTCAGCACCTGACGGCAGGCATCGTCGATCTCCTGCACGCTCACCGCGCCGCTTTTCACCAGCTCGGGCAGATAGCGCACGAAATACTCGTCGCTCATGCTCATACCGATACCGGATTTAACTGCCAGACGCGATGCATCACGCGGATCGCTGGCTACGCCATGCTTAATCAGCTCTTTAATCGCGCCGTGATCGGTAATGGTGATGCCTTTGAAATTCCACTGATCGCGCAGAACGTCTTTCAGCAACCAGCTGTTGGAGGTCGCTGGTGTACCGTTGATTGAGTTCAGCGCGACCATCACGCCGCTGCTGCCCGCGTCAATCGCTGCTTTGTAAGGCGGCATATAATCCTGGAACATGCGCTGAGGGCTCATGTCCACGGTGTTATAGTCACGTCCGCCTTCAACCGCACCGTAGAGTGCGTAGTGTTTTACGCTGGTCATCAACGAGTGGCGTCCGGTTACGTCATCACCCTGAAAGGATTTGACCACCACACCAGCAATTTTGCTGGTCAACCAAGTATCTTCACCGAAGCCTTCTGACACACGACCCCAGCGCGGATCGCGGGTGATATCCACCATCGGCGCCCAAGTCATGTTCAGCCCGTCTTCCGTCGCTTCATACGCCGCTACGCGCGCACTTTTCGCAATCGCGTCCATATCCCAACTGGAGGCCAATCCCAGTGCGATAGGGAAAATGGTGCGCTGACCGTGTACCACGTCGTAGGCAAAAAACAGGGGAATCTTCAGGCGGCTGAGTTGCATCACCTGATCTTGCATCGCACGGATGTCCGGGCGGGTCACCGTATTAAAAATCGCACCAACCTGGCCGTTTCGGATCATTTCCCGAATGGCTTCTTTCGGGTTATCTGTCCCAACGCTGATTAATCGGAGCTGGCCGATCTTCTCTTCCAGCGTCATTTTCTTCAGCAGGTCCGTGACAAACGCATCACGTTGCTGATGTGAAGCCGATAGTGAGGCCGGCGCAGACGTCAACTCCTGCGCAAACGCCGGATTACAAGCAAGTCCAATTGCTATAGTCAGTGAAGTAAGCCATTTCATTCGTTATAAAGACCCAGTCAATCCAGGCGTCAGAGCAGAACAGAATAATGCGCTGAAGCACAAGACAGGTTGAAGATTCCGACGGTCACATCCCTTCTCTGACAAGGTGAAAAACACCTTCTCCTGCCTTAAGCAAATAAGGCTTCCCGATAGTGGTTGCCGCACCGACGCACTCAAATGCACAGCGCGTAATATAGTGCATTTATTGAGGTTTCATTTAATAAAAACTGCAAGAATAATGCTAAACGGTACGCAAAACTTACATTCAACGTGGGCAGTTACAGAAAAAAATAACCAGCATAGCGCCACATGCGGCGGACAACTGCCGACGCATGTGTATCTGAGGGGGAATTAACGCCGATGTGACTGCAAGCTTAGCGCGCGATCGAGCGCCCCGACCAGCCAGTCAATGTCATGTTCCTGAAATGCCAACGGCGGACGCAGCTTCAACACGTTACCATGCGGGCCAGCAACCGATGTCAGGACGCGTTCAGCTCGAAGTTGTTCAACCACGTCCAGCGCCAGCGCTTTATCCGGTGTTTTTGTTTCCCGATCGCTGACCAACTCAAAACCGATAAAAAGCCCTGCACCGCGCACATCGCCGAGACACGCATGGCGATCGGCAAGCAGAGTTAACTCACGCTTCAATTTTTCCCCAACAACACGGCTGTGTTCCTGTAGCCCTTCCTCACGAATCACGTTTAATACCGCCTGCGCCGCCGCTATCGACACGGGATTGCCACCAAAAGTATTAAAATAAGGAATTTCATCACTGAATGCTGCCAGCACATCGGCTTTTGCCAATAGCGCGGATACGGGGATACCGTTGCCCATTGGTTTACCCAACGTCACGACATCAGGCACAATATCGTGCCGACCAAATCCCCAGAAATGCTCGCCCGTCCGTGCAAAACCTGGTTGGACCTCATCTGCGATGAAAATCCCACCATTGGCATGAACCACATCTATCGCTGGTTTCAGGTAACCTGCAGGTCCCGGCAATACGCCATCCGAAGAAAAAATGGAATCCGCAAGAAAACCAGCAAATTTGATGCCGTTCGCGGCCATATCATCAATTTGCCGTTGAATTTGTTGCGCGAACCAGACACCCAGATCGGGGGCATTCACGCGATAACGATCGGGAGCAGGCACAAGACGGGTTGTCGCCGCCAAAGGCTGCCCGCTTCCAAGCGCAGGTGACGCACCGGACGTCAACTCGCTGGTCCCGTGATAGGCTTCTCGACTCACAATAATGCCCGTCCCGCCGCTATAGGCTCGCGCTACACGGATCGCCAGATCGTTAGCCTCCGACCCAGTACACATATACATCGCCTTATTGATGGCAGCAGGTACGGTACTGAGAATATCCGCGGAGTAATCCAGAATACGTTCGTGCAAATAGCGGGTATGGGTATTAAGCAGACACATTTGCTTGTGAACGGCGTCGATGACCGCAGGGTGGCAGTGTCCGATACTGGCAACATTGTTGTAGACATCCAGATATTTATGTCCAGCGGCATCCCACAAATATTGTCCCTCACCGCGAACCAGATGTACCGGATTACGGTAGAACAAACGATAAGAGTCCCCTAACACCTGAGAACGCCTATCCGTCAGTCTCCGCGTATCTTCATCCAACGCATCCGCATGCTCAGTACGAAAGCTATTGGTATCCATGATGGTTGATCGTGTCGCCATAATGACTCCTGTAGGAAAGGTAGTGGCCCGACTGCGTATTACATGAGGAAACGCATCGTGCATGTTCAGATAACACTCACCCTACACCAAAAGCAATAAAATACACAAATACAAAAAAATGCACTTTTTTGATGCACAAAAATGCCAAAAAAGTGCAATAAAAACATCACAAAAAAGATGCACGGTTCCGTCCATCTGTTAATCGAATGACTCTGCTTGCAAAGAAACATAAGTAACCACTTGTTTTATATAATTATATCAACATTACTTTTCGTAAAATCAGAAAATGGCACGATTAGTGCTAAAACCTCATAACCACTCGCAATAAACACAAAAATGCACAGAATGGATGATTTACCGTTCGAGGCGACGGTGACACCGATGCCAACATTTTCCACAACCGTAGGGGAACATTTATGAACCGATCTTTATTTCGCCGCGTCAGTCTGCTCACTGCGTTCACCTGTGCCACGCTGGTTAACGCTGCCGCACACGCGGGTACCATCACGGTCTATACCTCGCTGGAAGAAGATGAGATCAAAGATTACGTCGCACAGGCCAAAAAAGATTTGCCCGACCTGACCATTAACGTACTGCGCTTGTCTACTGGCGACCTTGGACCACGGATTCTGGCCGAATCCAAAAATCCGCAGCATGACGTCATTTGGGGCTGGGCCGTAACCAGCGTGATGGACCCACGGTTATCTGCATTATTGGAGCCTTACGATGCCAAAGGCAGTGATAGCCTTGCCGCCACCTATCGCGCACCGGATCACAAGTGGTTTGCGGCAACCGGCTATATGGCGGCCTTTTGCGTCAACACCGAAGCGCTAAAAGCCAAAAATCTTCCCGTGCCCGCCTCTTGGCAGGATCTGACTAATCCGATCTACAAGGGAGAGGTTGTGATGCCGAATCCCGTCTCGTCCGGCACAGGTTACCTACAAATCGCCGCATTGCTACAAGCCAAAGGGGAACAAAACGGTTGGGCCTTTCTGAAGTCGTTGGATGGCAATATCGCCCAATACACCAAGTCCGGCTCTCGCCCCTGCAAAGCAGCACGCACGGGAGAATATGCCATTGGCGTATCGCTGGCTTTTGCCGCTATGCAGTCAATTGAAGAAGGCTACCCCATCAAAATGGTGATCCCAAATGATGGCGCAGGCTATGAGCTGGAGGCCTCCGCTCTGATGAGCGCAGCCAAGAACAAACCGGATGCCAAGCGTTTCCTCGACTGGACACTTTCGAGCCATGCCGCCACGCTCTACACCAAATATAAAGAGATCGTGACAATCCCTGGCGTTGAACAGTCCAAAGCCGCGCAAATGGCGGGTCTGCCAGCCGATCTCACACACGTACTCTACCCTGTGGACTTCACCAAAAGCGCCAACGAACGCGACGCCACACTGGCAACCTGGCAAAAATCCATCGGTCGATAATGGCCTGTATTCGCAGTAAAGACTGCCGCGCAGCGTGTTCGTACCTTCGCGGCAGCCGTAATTAAGAGGTCCGCATCATGGCACTGGTTATTAAAAATCTCTATAAAAGCTTTGAGGGTTATGTCGCACTCGATCGCATCAATTTGTCGATCGAAAATGCCGAATTTGTCTGTCTTCTTGGGCCCAGCGGCTGTGGCAAAACGACATTGCTGCGCATCATTGCCGGATTACTAAGCTGTGATGGAGGAAAAATCACGCTGGACGATCGCGATCTGGTTAACGTACCTGCCAGGGAAAGAGGTTTTGGCATTGTCTTTCAGTCTTACTCGCTTTTTCCCCACATGACGATTGCGCAAAATATTGGCTATGGGCTCAAAATTCGCCAGACGCCTGCAGAGGAAGTTGCCGCACGCGTCAGCGATCTGCTGGACACCGTACGCCTTAGTGGCTTCGGCGATCGTTATCCTGCCCAGCTTTCAGGCGGGCAGCAACAGCGTGTCGCTATCGCACGTGCGCTGGCGGTCAACCCGTCTCTACTGTTACTGGATGAACCCCTTTCGGCACTAGATGCTCGCGTGCGCGCCGGATTGCGTCAGGAATTACGCGACGTGCAACAGCGGCTCGGCATTCCCACCTTGATGGTCACTCACGATCAGGAAGAAGCGATGAGCATGGCGGATAAAATCATTTGCATGCACGGTGGACGCATTGTGCAAGAAGGGACGCCGCACGAACTTTACACCAGCCCACGCACACGCTTCGTTGCCGAATTCATGGGGCACAGCAATCTGCTGTCACGCGATGTCGTCAACACGTGGATGCCGGAACTGCTCCCCTCTGCACTACCAGAAGGCGCTGAATTATTTATCCGACCGGAAAGGATTGCATTACATAAAGCGGAAGGTGCAGAAGGACGGGTCATCAACACCAGTTTTCTCGGGAGCATCCAACGCATACAGGTGGTCTGGAAATCGCAGCCGCTATTAGTCGAGACCAGCAGCGCCGTGAACTGGAATCCTGGCGACCCCATTCATCTCTCGATTCGCGCAGAAGACTGCGCCTGGGTGCAATCATGAATCAGACACGTCTTCCCCCGCAAACGGCCAGTGACCGCTGGCTTTCTCGTCTGTGTCTGTGGATCCCGCTGCTGGCGCTGCTCATGTTCTTCGGCATACCGATGCTGAGTATCGTCTGGCACAGTCTGTTGAACGATCAAAACGGTACCGTTGGGCTATCAAATTATTTGGCGCTAATGGATTCGCCCGGCATCTGGCGCGCGACGATCAACAGTCTGTTACTTGGCATCGTCACCACACTGGTAACGCTCTTGCTCGGGTTTATTGTCGCCTATGGGCTGGAATGTACGGCGATGCCAGCAAAGCGTTTTATCGCATTTGCGACCTCGCTGCCGATACTTGCTCCCTCGCTGGTGTTGGGATTGGGATTAATTTTTCTGTTGGGAAGAAATGGCATTATCGGTAATCTTCTTGGCGTGCGATTGGATATTTATGGTTTCTGGGGATTATTGATCGCCAACGTCCTGTACGCACTACCGCAAGCGATTCTCATCATTCGTACCACACTGCGTCATAGCGATACTCGCCAGTATGAAGCCGCTAACGTTCTGGGTGCCTCGGACTGGCGACAGTTTTTGGATATCACCCTCCCAAGCCTACGATACGGCCTGCTGAGTGCAGCTTTCGTCATCTTCACCATCACGATCACAGATTTCGGCAACGCCATTGTCATCGGCGGCAACTTCTCGGTACTGGCGACCGAGATCTACAGCCAGGTGAGTGGCCAAATGAAATTCGGCATGGGAGCCGTCGTCGGGATCCTGCTCCTGTTACCTGCCGCTGCATCGATCTGGATAGAGCGCGCAACGGCCAGACGGCAAAAAGCGATCGGCTCACATGCAGCGATCCCACACATTCCACAACCGCTGCGCGCGCGCGATATGTCGTTCTATCTGGCAACGATGACTATCGCCTTCACAATTGTCGCCGTTATTGGCACCGTCATTATTGCCAGTATGATACGTCTATGGCCGTACCGGCTGGATCTGACACTTAAACATTACGATATCGATCTCGCTGGGGGCTATACACCACTGTGGACGTCAGTCTGGATCTCCGCACTGGCGGCGGTGGTTGGCACCGTGCTGTTATTCCTGCTGACCTTCGGCGTTCATCGGCAACCCGGCAAAGTTGCCAATGCCGCGGTACTGCTGAGCGCATTGCCTGTAGCTGTTCCCGGGCTGGTGTTGGGGCTCTCTTACGTGTTCACGTTCAATACGGCCGATCTCCCTTGGGGAATGCTGTATGGATCGGCACTGCTGGTGGCATTATGTAATTATTACCACTATCACACGCAAGGCTACACCACGATGATGATGGGAATACGCAATGTGCCGCATGCGATGGAAGACGCCACGACTGTTTTAGGCGGCGGCGTGGTACGTATTTTGCGTGATGTGTATCTGCCTGCCATGCGCGTAACGTTGATTTCAGTCGCCATGTTTTTATTCATGCGCTCAATGGTTACACTATCCGCCGTGATTTTTTTGGTCACGCCGTCGCTGCCTTTAGGTGCCGTCACCGTTATGCGATTGGATGAAGCAGGCTTTACGTCACAGGCTGCCGCTTTTTCGACCTGTATTATGGGCATCGTAGCGATGACCGCACTCCTTCTGCATCTTGTGACAGAAAAGCGACAATCATGGTAACCGATGTCAAAACATCAACGAATGGACAGCTATGTTAGAAGAAACGCGGTTACATCGCATACAGGCTCTGCTCTCAACATTAAACCGGGTGAGCACCGAGAAAATTATTCAACATCTCGGTGTTTCACGCGAAACAGTACGACGCGATATTGTAAAACTGGAAGCGGCAGGGGTATTACGTCGCGTCCATGGTGGGATAGTCGCAACCACGCAGGAACCGGAGCCGCCGTTATCCATTCGCAATACCGTACGTGAAAAAGAAAAGCAGGCTATTGCCCGTGCGGCAGTACAACAGCTAAAGGCTGGGCAGACGCTGTTTATCGACTCGGGCAGTACAACTTCTCTGTTAGCCGACGAACTGCTTTCCATGCCGGGGATGACGGTCATTACCAATAGCCTAACCGTCGCACAGAAACTCACTTCAGCAGAATCGGTCGCACAGCATAGCGTGATACTACTCGGTGGATACATGGGCGCCTCAGCACAGGCAACCAGTGGTGATATCACCATCAATGAACTGGAACGCTACCGTGCCGACGTGGCGCTGCTTTCTCCGGTCGGTGTCGATGCGGTCTCTGGCGCCACCAGTTTTGCTCACCACGAGGCGGCAATTGCTCGATCCATGGTGCAACATGCCAGAACGCGCATTATCCTCGCGGATCACAGCAAGATCGGCGTCACCAGTCGGGTTGTCTATGCCACCCTGCAGGAAATCGATATGGTGGTGACTGATGCCTCTAGTGCGGATAAACCCGAGTTGTCTTTACTCCAGATGAATTGCCAGCAGGTTATCGTCGCCTGATATCCCTCTTTCCCGTGGTTTATTGCGGACTTTATTGCCGATCCTCACACAGCATACAGGCGGATAGATGCAAGATGATTTCTACCGCCTTTCGTGCTAATCCTAAGGCTTCGTTAACACAAGGAGCCTCAGACATGTATCAGTTGTATATCGCCAATAAAAACTATTCGTCCTGGTCACTGCGTCCGTGGGTGCTGTTGAAAGCACTATCGATTCCTTTCGAAGAGAAACTAGTTGCCTTTGCGCCGGGCATGGCACAGCCGGCATTTAAGGTCTTTTCGCCGACGGCAAAAGTTCCCTGCCTGATCGATAGCGAGACCACCGTCTGGGATTCATTGGCGATTACCGAATATTTGGCTGAACAACATCCCGGCGTCTGGCCTGCTGATGCTAAAACCCGCGCCTGGGCACGCTGTGCCGCTGCCGAAATGCATTCCGGCTTTACCGCACTGCGTAACACCTGCTCCATGAGCTGCGGCGTGCGCGTTAAAATGAACGACATATCGCCTGACCTCAGCAATGACATTACTCGCATCTGCGAACTGTGGCAGGAAGGACTGACGCGCTTTGGCGGACCGTTTCTGGCAGGAAAACAATTTTCGGCCGTGGACGCCTTCTTTGCACCGGTTGTCTTCCGTATCAAAACTTACCAACTTCCCGTTTCGCCGGAAGCCACTGCCTATTGCGACCATCTGCTAGCGCAGCCGGCTATGCAGCGTTGGCTACAGGACGCATTAGCGGAAACCTGGCGTGAAGTTGCGCATGATGAAGAAGTGAAAAAAGCGGGTGAAGTGATAGAAGATTTTCGCGCTCAAGCGTGACAGCCCGTCGCATTCGGTGGCTCGCTCGGCCACCGTCAAGACATCCCCTTCCCAACCATCAGGAAGGGGAGTACTGATTATTCGGTTTCGATACTCGCCATGCTCTGCGGTTGGCGGGAAGCCAGTGATTTTTGTTTCTTATAGCTCAACGCGGCAGCAGGCACCTCGCTGACCTTACCGGTTTCCATCCACTTACGCAGGCGGTTAGCATCCGCAAAGTGCGTGTATTTACCGAAAGCATCCAACACCACCAGCGCAACAGGCCGCTGATTAATGACCGTACGCATCACCAGACAGTGTCCCGCCTGATTCGTGAAGCCGGTTTTGGTGAGCTGAATGCTCCAGTCCGCTTTATAGACCAGATGGTTGGTGTTTCTGAACGGCTGGCTGTACGCCGGGTGGGAGAACGTCGCGGTTTTCTCCTGTGTAGTACTAAGCTGGCCCAACAGCGGATATTGCTTGCTGGCAATCAAAAGCTTGGTGAGATCGCGGGCAGTCGAGACATTATTGATGGACAACCCGGTTGGTTCTACATAGCGCGTGTGGGCCATACCCAACGCACGGGCTTTGGCATTCATCGCGCGGATAAACGCCTGATAGCCGCCCGGATAGTGGTGCGCCAGACTAGCCGCCGCGCGGTTTTCGGATGACATCAGCGCCAGTAACAGCATGTCGCGGCGGCTGATCTCACTGTTCAGACGAACACGCGAGTAGACCCCTTTCATTTCTTTCGTCTGGCTGATATCGACAGAGATAATTTCATCCAGCGGTTGATTGGCATCCAGCACCACCAGCGCCGTCATCAGTTTCGTCACCGAAGCAATCGGCACCACCACATCAGGATTACTGGAATACAGGATGTGGTTATCACGCAGATCCACCACCATGGCGCTACCGGAAGCAATTTCCTGATGCGCAGTGCCAGCGGAGTACGTCGGCGCTTTCGCCACAGCCTGAGGCAACATCACAGCATGGGTTGATAGCACCAATAGGCCAAAAAGAGAAAGCTTAAAATTTTTAGTCATTCTTCAATAACTTAAACAGTATTCTGTTAAATGAAAGGGATGGGCAGCGGCATTATAATTTACCGCCCTTCCCTGCGCACTCATGCAGCAGAAAAGCTTTGTGACAAATTTTGACAAACGGTTTGAGCAACATACTGTTTTTTCTGGCATTACGTTAGCGATGGTTTTATTTTGTGCATCTGGTTGAGCAAACGTAAGCTGACGCCGCCGAATATCCCCGCAGTAATCCCACTTGCCGCACCGGACAGCAGGCAGAATACGGGGTCATGCGCCAACGCGGGAAACCGAGCCAGTTGGACGGAAAAATAGAAACGAGAACAAAACGTCAGCAGCATTAAGGCCAACGGCCACCACGAACCGCTGCGCTGAAAACGGCGCGACTCCGGCAAGTAAATGCCTGACGTTTTTCCCCACGCCCATCCGATACCCAGCCCAATAATCAACGCCAGTAGAAATCCGCCCGCTGCCGCAAGTGGGAGTCGCAGCGTATGAAAAATCGCACTGATGCCCCACGCCATGAAAATCATCGGCACAACCAACATCCGCACCAACGATTGCTGCCGCGGCTGGCTA
Organism: Pectobacterium quasiaquaticum; assembly: GCF_014946775.2. Classification (NCBI taxonomy): domain Bacteria; kingdom Pseudomonadati; phylum Pseudomonadota; class Gammaproteobacteria; order Enterobacterales; family Pectobacteriaceae; genus Pectobacterium; species Pectobacterium quasiaquaticum. The sequence goes on from NZ_CP065177.1 coordinate 2,750,263, forward strand.
GCTTTTACGCCAGCATAAATCAGGTAACTCAAAACGATCCACACCCAGTAAGGCGTGTGACGCAAAATGATCAGCAGATTTTCCACGGCAATACTGTTCCTTCATCACTAAGGCCTTCATCAATTAAGCCTTCATCAACGGTAATAGCCAAAAACCGGTGTGACTACGGCGTGACTTTGGCCTGTTCCAGCGCCTGTTTCACCGCATTAATCACGCCCTGACTCGATAACGTTGCCCCTGTTACCGCATCCACCTTGTTAATGTCCTGCTTCTCAATGAGTTCCGGCACAATTTGATCCGTCGCGCTCAGCATCATCGCTTCGGTATCGCCATGCTTCAGCACTTCAGCATTCGCGATCTTCCCGTCTTTAATGCTGACCGTGACCTCAACGTCTGCCGCCTTTCCCTGCGCTTTACCGGGGTAAACACCGTCTTTATAGTGCACCCCATCGCTACTATGAACGGACAGAGAGCACGCCATCACTAACGTAGCCAGCACCGCCAAAAAAGATTTTTTCATCGTTTTCCCATGTGTAAATAAAAAAATTCAATAACCAGAAAAGAACAATTAATTAAAACCTAATAATTGATAATAAGATTTCGTTTCAATATTATCCAATGGCAGTTGAAGCCGTAACGCACACTCTATACACCGTTCTCTAAGTGCTTTCAACTGGGTTTCATCATCGGTCATCACGGATATTTCGACGAAATAACCCAGTGATTCAATATAGTCGAGCGTAATATGGAAGGCGTTTAAAAAGTAGATGCTGCGGATTTTATGAATTTCAAAAAGAGGTCGATACCCCAACGTCTGTAACATGCTGTCGGTTTTTTCAAAGCCTTCCACGTTAACCGCTTCACAGCGATCGACTCCTGGCCCTTTGACAATCCAGAGTTTAATGCCCGATGGCTCCATGCGGCGCACCAGCATTTTGATATTTTGCTGTCGCAGGCGATTCTCTGCATCATCGTAATAAACATCATGTTCTTTATTTTCAAAGACGAAAGCCTCAGGATGAAGGCTAAAAAGCGTATTTCTAAAAACGGCTATATCGTCGATGCGAAATTTAAGTTCAACTTCATATTTCCCTGTGAAATGTTCAACCATGTTCTTTCCCCTCACTGGATTCCCTGAAATAAAATTGACTCTCCGCCACACCGAACAGCGCTTTATTACGCTGTCATACGAGAATTCAAGATAATAATGGTTCAGTCATCCGCAAAATAGATCATACAGGTAACATAATATGGCCCAATGGCCGTCCTCTTATCCTCCTTGATTAACACCTTACGTCCTATCACATCTTGGTACCGCGATAATCATACGGCGTTATTACCTTACAACGTCAGATATCCCGAGCGCAATTTCCTGGCAACGACTCTCTGTTGACGAATGCTATCGGCGATTACCCAGCAAAAAAATGCGGCCAGAACCCTTGCTGGACGCTGACCGCCGTTAATAGTAGCTGAGAAGGGAAAAACCGCTAGTTCTTCACGCAGTAACTGCTGGTAATCGCAAAATCAGTGAAAAATCGAAGCCGTGGTGGTGCATAAACTCACGCAAAATCAGCAATCGGGCGGAGAAGGCATTCTCTAGCGGAATTCCCTCCCAGGTCGCCGGGCTGCCCAGCATGACGCGCTCCAGACGTTTAAATGTCCGCTCCATGTCATCCTGCGGCAATCGCCAACCTGCTTCCTCTTCTTCTGCTCCCGAAATCTGAGCAATAGTGACCAAGGCAGGGTCGAAAGAAAACAGAACGGAATCCGCAGGAATATCGTGGCGAATGCGCGTCACTTCATCCTCTACCGCCATGATCGCCCGCTCCATTTCGTCCGGTGTTGGCGGAAGATGCCTGAAAAACGCCGCCGCCGTTTTGTCAAAACCGATGGTCAATTGCAGGGTTGCCGACGGTTTTGATGACGTCCCACAGACAACCGTCGTCTGCTGCTCGCCAATGTACAGCACCGTTACCGGCACACCAGACGCTACGCGTTGTCTGGCAAGCGAGTACGCCTGTTGCAGATTCACATCATTTTCCATCACGGCATCCCCTTATTTAGTGCTGCCCCTCATGCTGGCAGCAGCGTGCAATACCGGCGATATCCGCAGGTGTGGTTCGGCAACAGCCACCAATTAGGCGTGCACCTGCTGCCTGCCACTCGGGCAAATACGTTATCAACGAGCAGGCGTCATCGTGAGCGCTGTTCCAGGTTTTCGTTACCGCATCATACTGCTCACCGGAGTTGGGATAAACTACCAACGGCAAATCCGTCAGCGAGGACAGGTGCGTCAGCGCGGGTGTCACGTTTTCCAGCGCGATACAGTTGATACCCACAGCGACCACCTGCGAACAGGCGTTGACCCGCGCCAGCACCGTGCGCAATGGCGTGCCGTCGCTGAGGTGCTCGCTGTCACGCAGCGTGAAAGAGAACCAGGCCTGCGCGTGAGGGAACTCGGCCAGTAACGCAATCAATGCCTCTATTTCAGCAAAAGACGGCAGCGTCTCGCAGGCCAGCAGATCGGCACCCGCCTCATGCAGCGCCGCGATACGCGGCCGATGAAACGCTATCATCTCGGCCTGCGGCAGTTGGTAATCACCGCGATACTCCGAACCATCCGCCAGATAGGCACCGTACGGCCCCACCGATCCAGCCACCAGTAGCGTCCCAGCCTGCGGATTATCGCGACGGTAATCATCCCGCGCCTGCGCCGCCAGCTGCACGCTCTTGGCAATCAGCGCCAGTGATTCCGCTTCGCTATACCCGCGCGCCTTAAACCCTTGCGGTGTCGCCTGATAGCTGGCGGTAATCGCACACTGCGCCCCGGCATTGAAATAATCGAGATGCACCTGATAAATCAGCGCCGGGTTTTCAACCAGCACTTTCGCCGACCACAGCGGATCCGTTAAATCACAGCCGCGCGCTTCCAGTTCGGTCGCCAACGCGCCGTCCAGTACAATCGTTGAGGCCGTCGCCAGCATTTCGGTAACCGTATTTTTACGCAATGTCTTCCGCTCCCGTTAACCTACGTTTCTTCATTGACTGCGTGAAATAATAAGCACCATAGCACAGTGCGACAAACGGAATTCCACACCACAGTGCAATCCGCTGGCTTGGGTCAAACGCCAGCCCGACGCAGGCCAGCAGACACAAGAGGAAGCCAAGGATCGGCGTGATGGGGAACCAAGGGGCGTGATATTGCAGCTCGGAAAGCGGTTTTCCCGAGCGGACATGGTGACGGCGGAACATATAGTGCGAGGCGCAGATGCTCAGCCACACCGCCACGACGGCAAAACCAGAAATCGCAGACAAAGCCACATAGACAGTATCCGGCGCGACCACGCTGGAAAACAGCGCCAGCAGCCCGCCCAGCATACTGACGGAAATAGCAAAAAGCGGAATGCCACGGCGCGTCAGACGAGAAAAACGGCGCGGCAACGTGCCTTCGTTGGACAGCGACCACAGCATACGCCCCGAGGCATACAGCCCCGAGTTAGCGGCAGACAGGATCGCCGTCAAAATCACGAAATTAAAAATGTCGGCGGCGTAAGGAATACCAATTTTTTCAAACACCAGCACAAACGGGCTTTTAGCGATACCGGCCTCTTCCATCGGAATGATCGCCGCCAGTACCAGCACCGTGCCCAGAAAGAAGATCACCAGTCGCGCAACGGTCGTACGAATCGCCATCGGCACGACCTTCTGCGGATTCTCGGTTTCTCCAGCCGCGATGCCGATCAGCTCCGTACCGGAGAAAGCGAAGTTTACCGCCACCATCGTCATCAGGATCGGCAGGCCGCCGTGTGGGAACCAGCCAGACGCGGTAATGTTCTGGAAGAACGGCGCGGGTGAGCCGTCCTGCATCGGAATAAAGCCAAACATCGCACCTGCGCCGAGCACGATAAAAGCGAGAATCGTGACGACTTTAACGATTGAGAACCAGAATTCCCCTTCGGCAAAGAAACGGGACGACACGATATTCAGCAGATAGATCAGCACACAAAACAGCAAACACCAGGTCCATACCGGCACCTGCGGGAACCAATACTGCATGCAAAAACCGGCGGCGGTCAGGCTAGAGCCCAGTGCAACCGTCCACGTCAGCCAATACAGCCACGCCACGGTATAACCTGTAGCCGGGCTGAGATAGCGGGACGCATACACATGGAACGCCCCGGTTTCCGGCATCGCGACGGACAGCTCACCCAGACTCAGCATCACCAGATACACCACCAGCGCGCCGATCAGATACGCCAAGAGCGTCCCCGCCGCGCCCGTCGTGGAAATAATGTAGCCCGTATTAAAAAACAGACCGGTGCCGATGACGCCACCGAGCGAGAGCATCACCAAATGGCGAGCTTTCATGGTGCGCTTAAACTGCCCTTCCGTGCCTGATGCGTGTTGTTCCATGGTGACCCTTCATTATAGACGTCTAAACTTCCAGATAGATGGAGTGTTATACCGCCAACCGATTCGTAAAGTAAAGTGCAGGCCAGCGAGAGAGTGATGAAGTGCGTTAAATCTGAACAGCATGATGGAAACACGAAGCGTAGGAAGGCAGATGTAAGAAAGCAGATAATGAGGAAACGGTGAGTCTCTATGGCTCACCAATCACGCGTGCAATATCTGTTGAGGTCTTCAGGGTGCGGATCTCGCTGAATAACTCGGTGGCGTCGTCGTACTCTTTACGCAAATAGCCGAGCCACTGTTTGATGCGCGCGACGTGATACAGTCCCGTGTCACCCTGCTTTTCCAACTGCACATATTTTTGTAGCAGCAGCATGACCTCCGGCCACGGCATACGCGGTTCGTTATACTTAATCACGCGGCTCAGGTTCGGCACATTCAGCGCGCCCCGCCCGATCATCACCGCATCGCAGCCCGTTGTCGCCATACAGTCCTGCGCGCTCTGCCAGTCCCAGATTTCGCCGTTGGCGATCACTGGAATCTGCAATCGCTGGCGGATTTCCCCTATTGCCTGCCAGTTAATGCATTCGGCTTTGTAACCGTCTTCCTTCGTGCGCCCATGCACGGCCAGTTCAGTTGCACCCGCCTGCTGCACCGCGTCGGCAATCTCAAACTGGCGGGCGCCGGAATCCCAGCCCAGACGGATTTTCACTGTGACCGGCAAATGCACAGGCACCGCCTCACGCATCGCTTTTGCACCCCGATAAATCAACTCGGGATCTTTCAACAGCGTCGCCCCGCCCCCGCTACCGTTCACCAGCTTCGACGGGCAACCGCAGTTGAGATCGACACCATACGAGCCCAGCTCCACCGCCCGCGCCGCGTTTTCCGCCAGCCACTGGGGATATTGCCCCAGTAACTGTACGCGCACCAGCGTGCCTGACGGCGTACGGCTGGCATGCTGTAGCTCCGGGCAAAGGCGATAAAAGGATTTAACCGGCAGGCACTGATCCACCACGCGTAAAAACTCGGTGATGCACAGGTCATAATCATTTACTTCAGTCAGCAGTTCTCGCACTAATGAGTCGAGAACCCCTTCCATCGGGGCAAGCAGAACACGCATAACGCTACTCGGTAACCATTCGATCGTTAATCACAGCCATTCAGGCCAAAAAAAGCAGGCAATCTTAGGGGGTATTGTACGGGGAACGCAACGGGAAAGATAACGCTGGGCAGGCCATGAGGTTGCCTCGGCCGCTGAGGCGACCGCCAGCGTCAATCGTATTCCTGCTTTTTTCATTCCAGTTCTCGCTTGTTGTGTTATTCGTGTCCCATTGTTGTGTTATTCGTATCCCATTTAGTGTATTTGCTTTCTGACGTCCCCTGCCTGAAAGAGAAAAGCCATGACAATAAAATGACCAATAAAACCACCGAATGAAATAATTTTTACGTTAGGATAACAATCCTAGCTATTACTGAATGAAAAGGATTCGTTATGACAGACAGTCTGGCTCATCAGCTCAGCACGCGTTTTTATCGTTACCTCGCCGTCACCAGCCAAAGCGATGCCAGTTCGACAACGTTGCCCAGCACGCCGGAACAGCATGAGATGGCGCGACTGCTGGCGGACGAACTGCGAACACTGGGCCTACAGAATGTGGTGATTGATGAGCACGCCACCGTGACAGCCGTGAAGCTGGGTAACTGTCCGTCCGCACCGCGCATCGGTTTTATTACGCATATCGATACGGTTGACGTCGGCCTGTCGCCGCATATTCACCCGCAAACTCTGCGTTTTACCGGTGAAGATCTGTGTCTGAATACCGAACAGGACATCTGGCTACGCACGGCGGAACACCCAGAAATTCTGCCATATGTTGGGCAGGACATTATTTTTAGCGACGGCACCAGCGTACTCGGCGCGGACAACAAGGCCGCCGTTACCGTGGTCATGACGCTCATGGAGAACCTGACTGACGCGACGCCGCACGGCGATATCGTGGTAGCCTTCGTACCGGACGAAGAAATTGGGCTGCGTGGGGCGAAAGCGCTCGATCTCAAACGCTTCGATGTTGATTTTGCCTACACCATCGACTGCTGCGAGCTGGGTGAAGTGGTGTATGAGAACTTCAACGCAGCTTCCGCGGAAATTCGCTTTACCGGTGTGCCTGCGCACCCGATGTCGGCGAAAGGCGTGCTGGTTAACCCGTTGCTCATGGCACATGACTTTATCAGCCAGTTCGATCGCCAGCAAACGCCGGAGCATACGGAAGGGCGCGAGGGCTATATCTGGTTTAACGACCTGACGGCGAACGCTAATGAAGCGAAGCTCAAAGCCTCTATCCGCGATTTTGATTTAGCCACGTTTGAACAGCGGAAGCAGCAGATTGCCACAATCGCAGAGAAGATTGCCGCGCAGTACCCGACTGGCAGCGTGGCCTATACCCTCACCGATATCTACAGCAATATCAGCAACGCCATCACCGACGATCGCCGCGCCATCGATCTGCTGTTTGCCGCACTGGACACGCTGGACATTGAACCCAAAGTGACGCCAATGCGCGGTGGCACGGACGGCGCGGCGCTGTCTGCCAAAGGATTGCTCACGCCAAACTTCTTCACCGGCGCGCACAATTTCCATTCGCGCTTTGAGTTTCTTCCTGTGCCGTCATTTGTGAAATCGTATGAAGTGGCGCTGAATTTATGCCTGCTGGCGGCGAAATAACCGCGTCCAGAAAAGCGTGAGGCGGACACTCCTCCGCCTCAATAACGCCTCGCTGACTGTTTGCCCGTCTACGTTTTCCGGTCTACTTCTGCGCCAGCCTCAGCGCCGACGGCGTCATGCCGTATTCCTTTTTGAATTGGTGGCTTAGGTGGCTGGCGGAACTGAATCCGCAGGCCAGCGCGATGTCCGTGATCGGCTGCGTGCCGTGACGCACGAGCACTTCCGCGCGTGCCAGCCGCTGTTTCAGCACATACTGATGCGGTGCCATTCCCACACTCTGGCGAAACATGCGTGCAAAGTGAAACTCGCTAAGCCCCGCTTCCGCCGCCAGCGTCTGTAGCGTCAGCGGCTGATCGAGATGCGCCTCAATGTGCATCTTGCTGCGCCGCAATACCGCTGGCGACAGCCCGCCGCGCACCGTCGGCAATTCCCACTGCAACTGGGTGTAGCCACGCAGCACCTGAATCATTAACAGCGTCGCAGCGCTACTCAGCACAAGCTGGTTCGCCGAGTCGTCCCAGCGATTGCTGAGCAGAAATTGCCGATACAGCGAGGTAATCAACGGATCGCTACCAAATATCCGCTCTTCCGTGCAGATTGATGCCGGACTGCGATCCCAGGTTTGCTCGGCCAGTTGCCGCAGATGCGCATCGTCAAAATACAGGTGCACAAAATCGAGGTCGCCACGAATGTCCCAGGTCGACGAGCTTTGTTTCGGCATCAGGCAGAAACGATCCGGCCCGCCACCGTTATGCCAGCCGTCCGCCGTTTTATGATAGCTCTCATAGCCACCGGCGGTATAAAGACTGAGCGTATGGTGTTCTGTGTTTTCCATCGTGACGCGATCGTGGCGATTAAACCATGCAGCCAGCCGCACGCCGGAGGTCAGCTCGACGGTGTCGCGCAGTTCGGTTTTATGATGCAGCATGGTATCGAACGCTTTATAACGATGCATTGCTGCCTCCGTTTTTCACTTAACCGCAAGATTCTGTTATTCACCGCAAGGTGCTGAAAGCCCGCAACAAACGCACGCGCCATACTGCCGCTATGCACTCATGCGGAATCACTCAATGAATACCTTGCTCTATTTTTCTGTCGTCCTGATTTGGGGAACAACCTGGATCGCGATTAGCCTGCAACACGGCGAGGTCGCTGCCGAAATCTCCGTTTTTTGGCGCTTTGCGCTGGCATCGGCCATCTTGCTGACGTTTCTGGCCCTGACGCGCCGTCTGCGCCCGCTTTCGTCACGCGCTCACCTGTTGTGTATGGTACAAGGGCTATGCGTATTCGGCGTCAACTTTCTCTGTTTTTACCACGCCATCGCCTGGATTTCGAGCGGATTGGAATCCATCATTTTTTCGATGGCGGTACTGTTTAACGCCTTTAATAGTCGTATTTTCTTCGGCCAGCCGTTAACACGCAACGTGGCGATCGCCACACCGCTCGGGCTGATCGGCATCGTCGCGCTGTTCTGGCATGACCTGATGCAAATCGACGCGCAGCCCTATCTGCTGTGGGGCGTGGGATTGAGCATTCTGGGCACCTACTGCTTCTCGCTCGGCAATATGATTAGCGCCCAGCACCAGCGACAGGGTCGCGACATACTGACGACCAACGGCTGGGGCATGGGATATGGTGCGCTATGGATGGGGTTGTTCAGCCTAATTCAGGGGTATAGCTTCGCACCGGAGTACAGCGCCAGCTATCTGGGTTCCCTGTTCTATCTGGCTATCTTTGGTTCAGTCATCGGCTTCGGTGCCTACTTCAGCCTGATCGGTCGCATCGGTGCCAGTCAGGCAGCGTATACCACGCTGCTCTTTCCGCTGGTGGCGCTGTCGATTTCGACACTATTTGAAGACTACCAGTGGAGGCCCAACGCGCTTATCGGCCTGTTGCTGATTCTGGCGGGCAACGCGGCAATGTTCTACCGTCCACGTCATCCGACCATACAACCAGCCACGGCGAAATAACGCGATAAAAAAAGGGAGCCAATGGCTCCCTCTCGATTTTACTTGTCCGCGGGCTTACTGCGATTTTGCGGACGCGGTGCGCGGCGTTGGCCTTCGCCACTGCCCTTACCGCTATTGCCTTTTCCACCAGTACCCCACGGGCTATCGCTATTACCGCCTGCTTTACGCGGCTGGCGATTGCCATCGGCCGGACGGCGTTCGCCCTGACCCTGGCTACGCTCAGACTGACCGCGTGGCGAGCCAGACTGTACGCGAGGAGAGGCGTTACGCGCGCCACCGCCGCCGCCACGGTTGCCCTGACGACCATTCACAATCGGTTCGGCCTTGATGGACGGATCCGGCTCGTAGCCTTCAATAGCGATACGTGGAATCTCACGCTTCAACAGACGCTCAATGTCGCGCAGCAGTTTGTGCTCATCCACACAGACCAGCGACAGCGCTTCACCCGTCGCTTCCGCACGACCGGTACGACCGATACGGTGAACGTAATCTTCCGGCACGTTTGGCAGCTCATAGTTCACCACGTGCGGCAGTTGGTCGATATCCAGACCACGCGCGGCGATATCCGTTGCGACCAGCACGCGAATGCTGCCATCTTTAAAGTTTGCCAGCGCACGCGTGCGCGCGCCCTGACTTTTGTTACCGTGGATAGCAGCAGCAGTAATGCCGTCTTTTTCCAGCAGCTCAGCCAAATGGTTAGCGCCGTGTTTGGTGCGGGTAAAGACCAGCACCTGCTGCCAGTTATTTTCACCAATCAGTTGCGACAGCAGTTCACGCTTGCGACGCTTATCAACAAAATGCACGTGCTGTGTAACCAGTTCAGACGGCGTATTACGACGCACGACTTCAACCGAGGCGGGATTAGTCAGCAGCTTGTTCGCCAGCGCTTTGATCTCATCAGAGAAGGTCGCGGAGAACAGCAAGTTTTGACGTTTAGCAGGCAGCTTCGCCAACACTCGGCGAATGTCGTGAATAAAGCCCATATCCAGCATACGGTCCGCTTCATCCAGCACCAGAATCTCAATCTGTGACAGGTCAACGGCGCGCTGATGCTCCAGATCGAGCAGACGCCCCGGCGTTGCCACCAGAATATCTACGCCACCGCGCAGTTTCATCATCTGTGGGTTAATACTCACCCCACCAAATACTACCAGTGAACGCAGGCTCAGATACTTGCTATACGCCTTCACATTTTCATCAATCTGCGCAGCCAACTCACGGGTTGGCGTCAGGATCAGCGCGCGTACCGGACGGCGACCTTTCCCTTTATGCTGCGCTTCACGGCTGGTCAGCAATTGTAATAACGGCAGCGTAAAGCCCGCTGTTTTACCCGTACCGGTTTGTGCGCTGGCCATTAAATCACGCCCTTCCAGCACGACAGGAATCGCCTGACGCTGAACAGGAGTAGGATCGCGATAACCCTGCTCGTCAATCGCGCGCAGAATATCGGCACTCAGGCCGAGAGAATCAAATGACATAAAAAGAACAACTCCAGATCCGCTCTGACCGGACAGCAGCCGGTGTAGTTTTCAGAGGGTCAATAAGACGGGTTTGCTGGGCCACTATTTACGTAACAACTCACGTAACACTTCACGTAACAACGACATACGCAACAACCACGGTGAACGAGCACAACTACGGTGCATGACTGCCGCCGATTGTAGCAGAGATTCTGAGCACTAAGGGATTTTTATCTGTGCCAGCTCGTTTTTGTATGGCGAGCTTCCTGCCCGCCACCCTACGGACCGCCGCAAACGGCGTTGAAAAACGTTCCCTACGTTTTTTTAGCGGGGCGCAGTAAGGGACAATTTTGACAGTATTCCTGCGGCTGCGATGCTTTGTAATAAAAACAGCAGGTACGGCGAAAGCGCACGTCACGAAAGCTCACCGAACGCCCCGCGACGGGAACCCGCGTTTTTGCACGAAAAAACGGTTTCAGCGGATTATCATCACCGCCAAAACGTTCGCCGGGCGCAGCCAGCAAAGCGTTAAAGTCCTGCTGTACCTGCTGTGCCAGCGTCATTCTCGGCGAGCACTCCGCCGCCGGATCATCCCACTCAATGCGCTGTTCGTATAATGAAAATACCCGTACCGCAACGTTTTCCCACAGAATGCGCAGCGGCGCGCCCGACACCGTCGACAGCGTATGCAGGATCGGCGACAGGTGTTGAGCAAACAGCGTGTCGAACAGGCTATCTCGCCACGCGTCTCGTTGCCCCAATTCCGGCTGGGAGACGGTGAGATCGTAAAGCGGCATGGTCGATGTCCACAGGCGAGCGTGTCCGAATTCCAGCACGCTGTTATCCAGCGTCATGTTCAGCCCTTTGTTATACACCGACATGGCGTACAGGCTGGCGGCCGTGGTTAAGAAGCCAATCCGCTTCGCTAGCAGCGAAGCGGTAATTTTGATTGATGGCGACAGCAGCGGCGGCGTCAGCGTTTCCAGCAACCAGCGGCAATAGTCTGGATCTAACACCCTACGGCTTGGGCAGCTATCCTGCCCTGTCCGCTGTGCAGCATCCGTTAATTGCAGCGTGCCGGAGAGCATCGCCCACTGCGGTGCCGTCAGGCGATTAGCCGACATTGGCCGTTGTCTCCGCCGCTTCACGCCCAAACGGAATACACAGCGGCGTACCGAAGAACGGATCGTCAATGATGCGACAGTTCAAGTTAAACACCGTCTTTACCGTGGCTTCCGTGAGAATGTCGCGCGGGTTGCCCTGCGCAAATACCGTCCGGTTATGTACGGCCACCATGTGATGCGCGTAGCGACACGCCAGATTCAGATCATGCAGCACCATCACGATGGTTTTGTGCTGCTGCGCGTTCAACTCCCGTAGCAAATCCAGCACCTCCATCTGATGCGCCAGATCGAGATAGGTCGTCGGTTCATCCAGCAGAACGATGTCGGTATCCTGCGCCAGCGTCATCGCGATCCAGACGCGCTGGCGCTGCCCGCCGGACAGCGAATCCACCGCGCGATCCTTTAACGCCAGCACGCCGGTGCTGCGCAACGCCTGAAGCACTTTTTCTTCATCCGTGGCCGACCACTGCTTCAACCATGACTGATGCGGGTAGCGCCCCATTTTCACCAGTTGATAGACCGTCAGGCCCTCCGGCGCGGTCGGCGTTTGCGGAAGAATCGCCAGTGACTTCGCCACCTCAACGGTGGATTGCCGATGAATATCCGCCCCGTTAACAATAATCGTCCCGCTCGTGGGCTTCAGCAGGCGGGCAAACGACTTCAGTAACGTGCTCTTGCCGCAGCCGTTACTGCCCACCAGCACCGAGATTTTCCCGGCTGGCAGCGTGATATCCAACGCATCAATCACGACCTGTTTTTCGTAGCTAAGCGTCAGCGACTGGGTGGCAATCGCCTCGCGGTCAATTGGGGGGACGTGTGTTGGCTGCACATTCTCTGGCATAATCTTGCAATCTCAATAACGTTGCCGAAGCAATAAATAGATAAAGAAAGGCGTCCCGAGCACGGAGATAAAAATACCGGCTGGCAAATCCAGCGGTAAGAACGCCATGCGGCCAATCAAATCGGCCACCATCACCAATAAGCCGCCTGTCAGCGCCGACACCAGCGCCAGTCCGGGGAATGAACGGCTCGCTAGCTTTTTCGCAATATGCGGGGCCAGCAGGCCGACAAAGGCCATCGCGCCTGCATAGGCAATGGCCGCCCCAGCCAGCGCGACGCTCAACGTCAGCAACGCGAGCCGGATGCGTCCAACAGATTGACCGACACCACAGGCCAGCGCGTCATCCAACTCATGCACGTTAACGTGTCGCGCGAGCCCCACCAGAAACGGTGCTCCGAGCAACAACCAACCCGCTAACTCAGACACATGCTGCCACTGCGCGCCATAAATACTGCCCGTCAACCACACATAGGCCGTCAACGTGGTGCCTATCGGGCTAAACACCAGCATCATCGTGACCGCCGCGCCCATAATGGCGGACAGCCCAACGCCAACCAGCACCAGACGCAGCGGCGATGCGCCCTGCTTCCAGGCCAGCAGATAAATGGCAATCGCCGTCACCCACGCCCCACCCATTGCCGCCAGCGGCAGCCAGCGCTGGCTTATCGCCGTCGCTAGGAACGAGAGGAAGAACACCGCCGCCGCCGATGCGCCACTGGTAATCCCCAGAATATCCGGCGAGGCCAGCGGATTGCGTACAATGCTTTGCAGAATCAGGCCGGATATCGCCAGCGCGCCGCCCACCAACAGTGCCAGCAGCGCGCGCGGCAAGCGCAGGTCGTTGACGATAAAATATACACCGCTGTCTGTTTTTCCCAGCAGCGCCGACATCACCTGCGCGGGAGACAGCACCACCTGCCCTAATGACAGCGACAGGAACACGACGGCTAGCAACACCAGCAGGAGCGACAACGCAACCGCAGACGTGCAGCGATCAATCTGGCGCGAGACCATTCTCACGCGCACGGTATACACCTTACCCATGCCGCATCCCCCTTCTCGCCAGATAAATGAAGAAAGGCGCGCCCAGCAGCGCGGTCATCGCCCCGACGGGTACTTCCTGCGGTACGATCAGCAGACGCGAGGCGACATCAGCCAGCAGCAGCAGCGTGGCACCGAAAATCGCACAGCCGGGCAACAGCCAGCGGTGATCGGCAGACAGCACGCGACGCACAATATGCGGTACGATCAGCCCGACAAAACCGATATTTCCGGCTATCGCCACCGCACCGCCCGCCAGCCCGATCACGCACAGCCCGGATAGCGCACGCACCAACGCGGTTCGCTGCCCCAGCCCTTTGGCGATCTCGTCGCCCGCTACCAGAATATTCAGGTGACGTGCCAGCAGTAGCGAAAGGAATAGCGCGATAGCAAAGTACGGCAGGAGCGGTAACAGCATCGACAGGCTGCGACCGGACACCGAACCGGCCAGCCAGAACAGCATGCTGTCCAGCCCGTCTTGATTGATCACCAGTAGCGCTTGCGTAAACGCAATAAACAGCGCGCTAATGGCGGCACCGGCCAGCACAATGCGTAAGTGGCTGGAGCGGGCGTTGCCCAGCGTTCCCAACACATACACCATGACGCCAGCCACAGCCGCACCCAGATAGGCCGTCCACGCCAGCGCGATCTGCGAGGAAAAGGTAAACACAGAAGACAGCAGGACGATGGCAAACATGGCTCCTGCGTTAATACCGAATATCCCCGGTGAGGCCAGCGGGTTACGCGTGAGCGCCTGCATTAAGGCTCCGGCAACCGCAAGGCTGGCACCGACGACGATGGCAATCACCGTCCGCGACAGGCGTGTCGTTAGCACCAGTATGTGATCGATCTGCTGCGGATCGTAATGGAACAGTGAATTGAACACGGCCCCCAACGAAATGGTGGTTTGCCCCAGCATCAGACTGGCGACGATACTCAGCAGCAGTAATACGACACCCGCTGCCATCACGATGCTCTGTCTCATCGTGTAGAAATCTCCTCTGCAACATCGCTTTTTTTATCAGCAGATTCGGACTTGCCAGCAAACTGCCTTTCGATATCGTCCAGCATCTGATTCGCACCCCAAATACCGCCAGACAGGCTCCAGGCGACGTTATCCACCGGATAAACCTGTTGCTGCTGGGGTGCATGCAGCCGCTGCCAGAGCGGGTGAGCCTGCCAGTCACGATAGTTCTTCGCCACCGCGGGCTTGTCCGAACGCAGCAAAACAAAGAACAGATCGGCATCCACCACCGGAATGCTCTCTTTGCTGGTGAGCTTTTGCATCACGCCTGACGTATAGCTTTCCGGCCGCGACCAGACAAAGCCGATTTCCGACAGTACCGATCCGGCAAAGCTGGCAGGTAGATAGGTACGCATGTGATCTTCACGGAATTCGAGAATAGAGACGCTGAGCGGCCAGCGCTCGCCGAACCGGGCTTTCAGACGGTCACGCAGCGCATCCACGCGCTGGTTCCAGTGGGATAAAATCTCGTTCGCTTTTTCTTCCCTGTTCAGCGCCACGCCCATCATCTGCACCGTTTCTTTAAATTCAGACACCCTGTCCAGCGCAATCGTCGGCGCGATCTGCGACAGCAGACCGTAGATTTTCTCATGCCGAAACGTAGACGCCACGATGAGATCGGGCTTGAGTAGCGCGATGGTTTCCAGACTGGGTTGTGTTTCCAGCCCAACCAGCGTTACGTCCTGCAAGGCGGGGCGAAGGTAGCGATAAATCGGCTTCTCCGTCCACGATTCCACCACGCCAATCGGCTTGATTCCCAGTGCCACGGCAGAGTCGGTTGCACCCTGAAACAGCGTCACGATACGCAGCGGCGCCCCGTCCACGGTGGTCACGCCCAACGCATGATGAATCTGACGCGGCGATTTTGCCGCCTGCACGAACGTCACCAGCAGAAAAGACAACAACACGGCCAGCGTAAAACGCTGCCGTGTTGCTGAATTGAAAACGGAATTAAATCGGTTAAGCTTAGAAATCAATCGAATAACCCAGCGTTACCGTGCGACCGCGCCCGGAGAAATAGCGCGTATCGTTAACAAGCCCCGCCTGCGAATAGTAGGTGATGTACTGTTTATCCAGCAGGTTCGCCACCGCAACGTTGAGGCGACCATACGGCAGCTTGTACCCCACGGCAGCATCCATCAACAGGTAACCATCAAACGCCATGCCCGCATCGTCAAAACTGCGGCCAAAGGCGTAATTCGCCTGCACGAACGAACTCCATTTATCATTCCAATTCGCCGACCAACTGGTGATCAGACGATCCGGCGCGATATTCAGGCCGTTGAATTTTTTATCCACTTTGCCATCTTTATTGTCGTCATACTTTCCTTCACTGTGCGCATAGGAAGCATTAACTTTGTGCTGCTCGTTGATCTGATAGCCCGCGGTCACTTCAACACCGCGAATCTGTGTGCGCTGGCGTTCGGACAAAAATACGCCACCGCTCTCCGTCACGTTTTCGCCCAGTTTCGATTTGGACTCATAATAGCTGGCTTCAAAATCAAACTTATCCCGCTTAAAACGGAACCCTGTCTCTACGTTATCCGTGACAATCGGCTTAAAGCCGTCAAAATTTTTCAGACTAACACCTGAACGCCTGATGGAACGCAACGCACGCCCCACATCCGGCATACCAAACCCTTCCGAGTAGTTGGCAAACAGGCTCAGTGAATCCGTTGCAGCATAGACGATGCCCGCGTTATACAGCGTTTCATTAAATTTCGGGCTACCGCCTTGTACTGTCACGCCATTGTTAGACGCCAGCGTTTGATAGTCGCCGACCTTCAGCTTGGCGATTTCATGACGAATTCCCGCGTGCAGCGTGACGTTATCCAGCAGTTGATATTCACCCTGAATAAACGGTGAATAGTTGGTGTACTCCATCTCCGGCACATAGGTACGCTTGGTCAGGTAGAGGTCTTGTTTACCCTTATCGTACAGCGTATCGAATCCGACGGTGACTTTCAGCGTGTCATCCAGCAAGTCGTCTTTAGTCAGCGCCAATTTAGTGCCGTACTTATTGGCTACTGAGCGAGATTGATCGTAAAGCGTCCCGCTGGGCGCTATCGCAGGGTCTTGAAACGTGTTCGAGTTCGTTGCGCCGAATAGCGCCTCATAGCGCTGATTAAATACCAGCGCAGAGAGTTTCATTCCTGCCAGATCGTGGTGTTCATAAGTTAAGCCGGTCGTCCATATGCTGTTATGTGGCGCTTCACCCGGTGGTGTGCCGCGCACTGAGGTAGTAGGAATACCCTGATTACGAATACCATTCACGCTGAGGTAGTTATTCTCATTTTTAATGTTATAGCGGTTTACACTCAGTTGAATGCGCTGATAGTCATCCAGCCAGTACCCGACTTTCGCTAACAGGTCATAAGAACGGGAGTCCATGGTGTCGCCCTGGGTGTTATCCACACCAACAGGCCGATTGTTGCCGTCCAGATACAGCCCCTGATTCTCATAGCCAATCGCGAACAGATAGTCGAGATAGTCTTCACGCCCATCGACCCGATAGGTAGTTTTATAGCTGGCGGTTTCACCGCGAATCTTTTCGGTGGGAATTGTAGTTTGCACGTTGACGTGCTGGTTAAATGAGCCGTTTTCTGGTCGACGGGTAATGATGTTAATCACGCCCCCCGTTGCGCCCATGCCGTTGGTGGCGTTCGCGCCATGGATCACTTCGATGCGTTCAACCATCGAGTAGTCTATGGTGTGCATCTCGCGGTAGGTCGGACGTAGCGGATTGGATTGCGGGATACCGTCGATCAGAACCAACGGTGCACGACCGCGGAAGGTTTCACCGCTGCCGCTCATTTTCTGACGGCTGGGGGAGAACGAAGGCAGCAGATTGCTCAGAATTTGTGACGAGTCGGAGGTGACCTGCATCTGCTGCTCGATTTGCTCTTTGGTAATCACCGTGACCACCTGCGGCGCTTTCTGCTGCTGGATATTCGAGCGTGAGGCGGTAATCACCATCTCATCACCGCTCGTCTCATCCTTTTTGGTCGTGTCATCCTGTGCATACGCCGGAGCAATCAGCACGCATGGCATCAATGCGAGTAAAGTGCGCATCTGGTTCACTGTCCTTCCCCTTTGGTTATGTATCCAACCGTCAATAAAAGTCACCGTCCGTGACGAGGTGCTTAACTGGAAACCACCGCCTCGGCACAGACAAAAAAATGCCAAAATGCTTCGTCTCACGCGAAACATCTTGGCGGGTATGATCGATTCAGGCATAAAACGCACAGTATTTTATTCTGTACGCCGCGATCCTTACTGTCAGATCACGATGTCAGTACCAATATACATGTAATTGCTAATAACAATTATTATCATTCAATTAGATAAATTACAATCCTTTCGAATTATTCCAATTTCTCTAAAAAAATAAAGGTGTTACGCCAAATACGGGCAGTAGTAGGTGAAAAAACCGCCCGAATGCAATGTATTTTTGTGAACTTGATCACTCTATATCGCCATACCCCCTGTAACCCGTCATATGATTAATAGCTTCCGAAAATAAGTGACGAGGCGTCCTCTGAACAGCCTGTGGGATCGCTACCGCTGACAAGCCGACCGCTGATAAACAAGGAGCTATTCTTGATAAACAAGGAACTATGCGTGATGAACAAGAGAAAACTGGCGTTCGCTGCCCTGGTTCTTGTCCTGCTCGGTGTGGGTCATGGTTTTTATCACCACCAGCAACAGCAGGAAAAACTGCTAACGCTCTACGGCAATGTCGATATCAGCACTGTCAATTTGGCCTTCCGCGTCGGCGGCAGAGTGACCGAGCTGAACGTTGATGAAGACGATGCCGTGCAGGCAGACCGGTTCAACGCAGCAGGCGTTTATCGGCGTGTTCGTCTTCCTGATGCCCGCGATTCTGCTGTCCGGCTATGTGTCGCCAGTTGAGAACATGCCGATCTGGTTGCAGCACATCACTTGGGTTAACCCGATTCGCCACTTCACCGATATAACGAAGCAGATTTACCTCAAGGATGCGGATTTCAGCACTATCTGGGGCAGTTTATGGCCGCTGTTCATCATCACGCTAACCACCGGCTCGACAGCCTACGCCATTTTTAGACGGAATATTGCGTAATAGCGGATAAGGGAAACAGATAGGCAGGAAGCTATCTGGCGCGGAAAAGCGCCAGATAAATGAGCAAGAATTAACGACGATTGCCGAAAATACGCAGCAGCATCAGGAACAGGTTGATGAAGTCGAGGTACAGGGTCAACGCGCCCACGATAGAGTATTTACGGAAGCTGTCTTTGTCATCAACGGACAACTGCTCGCCGATGTTTTTCAGCTTCTGGGTGTCATAGGCGGTCAGACCGACAAACACCACCACACCGATATAGGTCACTGCCCACATCAGCGCTTCGCTTTTCAGCCACAGGTTCACCAGCGAGGCCAGCACAATCCCGATCAGCGCCATAAACAGCATGCTGCCGAAGCCGCTCAAATCACGCTTCGTGGTGTAGCCGTACAGGCTCATCGCTCCGAACATCCCTGCCGTAATCACAAAGGTGCTGGCGATGGATTCACCGGAGTACATGATGAAAATGCTGGAGAGCGTCAACCCCGTCAGCGCCGAATAGAGCATAAACAGCGACGTGGCGACCGTACCGCTCAGGCGCTGTACCATGCTGGAAATCACAAAGACCAGCCCCAGTTGAGCAATGATCAGGCCGAAGAAGGTGATCTGGCTTGAGAAAACAAAGTTCAGTACGGCGGGCGTATTCGCCGCGTACCAGGAAACAAACGCCGTCAGCAGCAGGCCGCAGGTCATCCAGCCATAAACCTGTGCCATATAGGCCTGAAGACCAGACTGCGAGCGTTCAACGATTGAACCCGAGCGTGGATATCTGTCCATGATGTTACCTTTGCATAAAAGTTATCTGATTAACGCGGCGCAAACCGCCCGTTTGAGGAAGCGGCACTAAAGACGCCTTCCCCGCATCCTTTTATCCTAACACAGAAATGGACTACCAGCGTTGCGCGGCCTGCTTATCACTGTCGCGTGATTCCACCCAGCGTTCGCCTTCCGGCGTCGCTTCCCGCTTCCAGAATGGCGCGCGAGTTTTCAGGTAATCCATAATAAATTGGGCGGCATCAAACGCCGCGCTACGGTGAGCGGCACTGACGCCAACGAACACAATTTCATCGCCCGGATAGAGTGCGCCCACCCGATGAATCACGCTTACACGCGGAAGTTCCCAGCGCTCGCGTGCCAGTTCGACAATCTCCGCCAGCGCCTTTTCCGTCATGCCGGGATAGTGTTCCAGCGTCAACGCGCTAACGTTTTTCGCCAGATTGTGGTTACGCACCTTACCGGTGAACGTCACAACCGCGCCGTCTTCATCACACTGCGCCAGCCACTGATATTCATCGCCTACGTTGAAGTTCTCTTCGCCGACCCGAATACGCGTCTCTGCCACGATCAACCTCCCGTTACCGGTGGGAAAAACGCCACTTCATCGCCGTCCTGTAGCGGGTGCGTGAGCTCAACCAGCGACTGATTGACCGCAGCCAGCAATTTGCCGGACTCCAGCGCCAGCGCCCAGCGTGCGCCGCGTTGGCATAGCGCCTGCCGGACGTCTTCTACGGTGGCATACTCGGCAGGCAGCGACAGGCTGTCTGTCTCTATTAGTTCACGGACTTGTGCAAAAAACAGAATCGTAATCATGCTCCCTCCGCCGTAAAGTCGCCGGATTTGCCGCCGCTTTTCGCCAGCAAGCGCACCGGACCAATCACCATGTCTTTCTGCACGGCCTTGCACATGTCATAGATGGTCAGCGCGGCGACGGAGGCTGCCGTCAGCGCTTCCATCTCCACGCCGGTTTTCCCCGTCAGACGACACACGGATTCAATGCGAACCCGATTGTGCTCCGGCTGCGCTTCCAGCTCGACAGCAACTTTGCTCAGCAGCAGCGGATGACAAAGCGGAATCAGTTCCCAGGTGCGTTTCGCCGCCTGAATGCCGGCGATGCGTGCGGTGGCGAACACATCGCCCTTGTGGTGGCTGCCGGCAATAATCATTGCCAGCGTCTGCGGTGCCATTTCAACGAAGGCTTCCGCGCGGGCTTCGCGCACGGTTTCAACTTTGGCGGACACATCCACCATCGCGGCTTCACCAGCGGCGTTAATGTGGGTCAATTGTGGCTTAGATGATGACATAATGAATAAGGCTTACCGTTAAGAGGTTTTTTTCACGTGCGGGTAAAAATTGCACGGCTTCTGGCGCGCATCCAGTTGTTCCTGAATGATGCGTTCCCATGCGGTTCGACAGGCGCGAGTTGAACCCGGCATGGCGAAAATCACCGTCTGGTTAGCCAGACCGGCAAGCGCACGGGATTGCAGCGTCGCCGTACCAATATCTTCGTACGACACCATGCGAAACAACTCGCCGAAACCTTCAATTTCCCGATCGAACAAGACGCCAATGGCTTCCGGCACTACATCCCCAGCCGTAAAGCCCGTCCCGCCATTAATCAAAATGCCCTGCACCTCGTCGCTGGCAATCCACGCCGAGACCCGTGCCCGAATCTGGTACAGGTTCTCCTTCACGATGGCGCTGTCGACGATGCGGTGCCCCGCAGACTGTGCCGCTTCGCGCAGATAGTCGCCGGAAGTGTCATCTTCCGCCGTACGGCGTTCGGAAACGGTCAGAACCGCAAGATTGAGAGAAACAAATTCGCTGCTGACTTTGCTCATGTCAGGCTCCTTTAAGAATCAGTGATGTCGCGGATTAACCGCCGATAAATGACAGGTTTTGCGTGATGCCGCTATTCCCTTCATGCAGGAAATGGGTCTGCTTTTTCGCCGACAGCCCGCCCGAGATACGCATTTTCAAATCATCGAGGTGACGATCGTCGGCCAGTAAATCGCGCAGTGGGATACCCTGTTCGCCAAAGAGACACAGATGAAGATTACCCACAGCGGATACACGCAGACGGTTGCAGCTCAGGCAGAAATCTTTCTCATACGGCATAATCAGCCCAATTTCTCCCTGATAGTCAGGATGGCTGAATACCTGCGCGGGGCCGTCGCTGCGTGCGCGTTGCTGCTGCTGCCAGCCTTGTTGCAGTAGTTGCTGGCGAATTACCTCGCCGGAAACGTGGTGGCGGCGAAACAGATCGCCTCCTTCTCCGGTTTCCATCAGCTCAATAAAGCGTAGTTGAATCGGGCGGTGTTTAATCCAGTCGAGGAAAGTTTGCAGGCAGCCAGCGTTCACATCGCGCATCAGCACGGTGTTGACTTTGACCTTGGCAAAGCCACAGTCAAAGGCAGCGTCGATGCCGTCCATCACCTGCCGGAATTTGTCCTGCCCGGTAATGGCGTGAAACTGGCGTGCATCCAGACTGTCCACGCTGACATTCAGCGCCGTTAGCCCTGCATCGCGCCACTGTGCGACATCCCGCGCAAGCCGATAGCCGTTGGTGGTTACCGCCAGCGTGCGGATAGCTGGATTTTCACGGATTGCCGCAATGATATCGACAAAGTCACGGCGCAAAGACGGTTCACCACCGGTGAGACGGACTTTTTCCGTCCCTAATTCGGCAAAGGCGCGGCTGACGCGACGAATTTCATCGAGTGATAAAAAGCGATGTGGAGTAGTGCCATTGGCCTGATAACCATCCGGCAGACAGTAGGTACAGCGAAAATTGCAGACGTCTGTGATAGACAGACGCAAATAGTAGAACTTGCGCGCAAACGCATCAGTCAGTTGACTCACCATAAACACCTTTCCAAATACGGGAGATGCAGGCATTTCTGCCTCGCACCCTGGTGACCGCGAAGGCCACGGCCAGGGCACCGTATCACACGCACTACGCGCATCACTTAGGCACCAAGGCTAGGAGTTTGATTCCACTCAGTTATCCGTTAAACAGCCGCGAGATAACTAGTCAAGAATCGTGATTTCATTAAGCAGTCTACTGCGAAAAAGCACAGTCAACCACTCTCAAAATCGATATATAAATAAACATATAGCGAATTTTCAATATCTTATGGTGTACAGCATACGGAAAAATACGCGGCAGAAATTGTCTCAGGTCATGCCTGCGTGAGGATTTTTCGCGTTTTAAGGTGAAATCAGCTACCTTAGCGACAATTCTTATACCCTAAATAATTCAAGTTTCAGGAAGGCGGCAAGAGAAGGCATCCCGATGAGCTTACTCAGGTAAGTGATTCGGGTGACTGAACGCAGCCAACGCACATGCAACTTGAAGTATGACGGATATACACGTTATTCATATTCCTCTGGCTTATTCATAAGGTTTTCTATGCGCAATCGCACGTTGGCCGACCTCGACAGGGTTGTCGCACTCGGAGGTGGACACGGTTTAGGTCGTGTGATGTCTTCGCTCTCTTCCCTGGGTTCACGGCTAACCGGCATTGTCACGACGACAGATAACGGCGGCTCGACTGGCCGCATCCGTCGTTCTGAAGGCGGTATTGCCTGGGGTGATACCCGCAACTGCCTGAATCAACTCATTACGACGCCCAGCGTGGCATCCGCAATGTTTGAATATCGGTTTAACGGTAACGGGGAACTTGCCGGACACAATCTGGGTAATCTGATGCTAAAAGCGCTCGACCACCTGAGCGTGCGACCGCTGGAAGCCATTAACCTGATTCGCAACCTGCTCAAAGTCGACGCCTTTTTAATTCCGATGTCCGAACATCCTGTCGATTTGATGGCAATTGATGAACAGGGCAACCCCGTTTATGGTGAAGTCGAGATCGATCAGTTGGCAGCCTTACCACAGGATTTGATGCTGTACCCGACGGTGCAGGCCACGCGCGAGGCGATTGATGCCATCGCAAAGGCTGACCTGATTTTGATTGGTCCCGGCAGCTTTCTGACCAGCCTGATGCCGCTGTTGCTGCTGGAAGATCTGACACAGGCACTCCGCCGCACGCCCGCTCCCATGGTGTACATCGGTAATCTGGGCAATGAGCAGAGCAACCCCGCAGCCCGCCTGACGCTGGTGGAGAAACTATCTTGGATTGAACACAAGGTAGGGAAACCCGTGGTTGATGCCGCGATTGTTGGTCCCAAAGTCGATATCAGCCAGATTGGCGGCCGACTGGTCGTGCAGCAAGCGCTGGCCGCAGAAGATGTTCCTCACCATCACGACCGTGAGTTACTGCGCCAGGCCATCGATCGTGCGCTACAGCTGTTGGGCTCTCAACCCCGTAGCCACGGCGTATAAGTCACGCCAATCAGAATGCCTTCGGGACTCAGGAAACGCGTAACCTGCTGTCCCCAAGGCTCAAGACGTTTTTCCACCAGCAACACATAGCCTTGCGCTTTCAGCGTACTGGTCGCTTCCACCATGTCAGCCACTTCGAACTCCAGCCAGCTTTGCGGTTCAGGCAGATCCGTAGGCCAACTTCCGTGCCCGAAACAGGACTCGCTAGCCTGTGACAGCGGCCACAACGCGAAATGCTTCACGCCCTCCATCTCATCACTCACCAGATAGTCGCTCCCTTCCGCAACGGGCTTCAGCGGCAACTTCAGCGTATCAACATAGAGCGCATGGCTGGCAGAAAGTGATTTCACGATCGGTCCGAAACCCGCCACAAACAGCACTTCTACACCCGGTATAGTCTGATCCATCATTGATCCTCAGTGAGCGCTTGCATCGTTAAGATACAGCGATAAATTGTGCGCGCAGAGCTTGTACTTCATCGCGTAGCGCGGCCGCCTCTTCAAATTCAAGGTTCTGCGCGTGCGTCAACATCTTGCTTTCCAACTCGCGGATTTTCAGCTCCAGCGCCTTCGGCGTCATCAGTTCATAACGTGCTGCTGGCTCTGCTGCTTTACGATTGCCGCGCCCTTTGCCCTTGTTCGCCGACTGGCCCAATTGCAGGATATCGGAAATCTTCTTATTGATTCCCTGCGGCACAATGCCGTGCTCGGTGTTGTAGGCTTCCTGCTTCTCGCGGCGACGCTCCGTTTCACCCATCGCTTTCGCCATTGACGCCGTAATCCTGTCGCCGTAAAGAATGGCTTTGCCGCGCAAGTTACGTGCCGCACGGCCAATTGTCTGGATCAGGGAACGTTCAGAGCGCAGGAAGCCCTCTTTATCGGCATCCAGAATCGCCACCAGCGACACTTCAGGCATATCCAGCCCTTCACGCAGCAGGTTGATACCCACCAGCACGTCGAACTCGCCAAGGCGCAAATCACGGATAATTTCCACACGCTCGACGGTATCGATATCCGAGTGCAGATAACGAACCCGCTCGCCGTGCTCTTCCAGATACTCCGTCAGGTCTTCCGCCATTCGCTTGGTCAGCGTGGTGACAAGTACCCGTTCGTTAATCGCGGCACGCAGACGAATTTCGGAAAGCAGATCGTCCACCTGTGTTGCGACAGGCCGCACTTCGATGATGGGATCGAGCAATCCGGTGGGACGCACCACCTGATCAATCACTTCACCGCCCGATTTTTCCAATTCATAGTTACCCGGCGTCGCAGACACGTAAATCGTCTGCGGAGCCAGCGCTTCAAATTCTTCAAATTTCATCGGTCGGTTATCCAGCGCCGAAGGCAGCCGGAAACCGTATTCAACCAGCGTCTCTTTACGCGCGCGGTCACCGCGATACATACCGCCGATCTGAGGAACGGTGACGTGGGATTCATCGATGACCAGCAGCCCGTCCGCAGGCAGATAGTCAAACAGCGTCGGCGGCGGCTCGCCGGGACCGCGACCAGAAAGGTAGCGCGAGTAGTTTTCGATACCGGAGCAGTAACCCAGTTCGTTCATCATCTCCAGATCAAACTGCGTGCGCTGACTCAGCCGCTGCTCTTCCACCAGTTTGTCATTGGCCAGCAGCACCTTTTTACGGTCGGCCAGTTCAACCTTGATGTCTTCCATCGCCTGCAAAATACGCTCACGCGGTGTAACGTAGTGCGTTTTCGGATAGATGGTATAGCGCGGCACCGTCTGGAGGACGTGCCCCGTCAGCGGGTCAAACAGCGACAACCGCTCTACTTCTTCATCGAACAGTTCAACCCGCAGCGCGATTTCGTCAGATTCCGCAGGGAAAATATCGATCACCTCACCACGCACGCGGAACGTACCACGCTGAAACGCCTGATCGTTGCGGGCATACTGTAATTCAGCCAGGCGTCGCAAAATAGCACGCTGGTCAATCAGCATGCCCTGCGTCAGGTGCAGCATCATTTTCAGATAGAGATCGGGATCGCCCAGACCGTAGATCGCGGATACCGAAGCCACGACGATCACATCGCGCCGCTCCAGCAGCGCTTTTGTTGCAGAAAGACGCATCTGTTCGATATGTTCGTTAACCGACGCGTCTTTTTCGATGAAGGTATCCGAGCTTGGAACGTAGGCCTCTGGCTGATAATAGTCATAGTACGAGACAAAGTACTCGACGGCATTGTCAGGAAAGAATTCTTTCATTTCGCCATACAACTGGGCTGCCAACGTTTTATTGGGTGCTAGCATCATTGTCGGGCGATTGAGGTCGGCAATCACATTGGCGATCGTGAACGTCTTACCTGAACCTGTTACCCCGAGCAGCGTTTGGTGCGCTAACCCGTCTTCCAGGCCCTCTTTTAAACGACGAATGGCCTCAGGCTGATCGCCTGCCGGTTTAAAGTCGGAATTAAGTGTAAATACTTTACTCATCGTTAAGCACGCTACTTATCGTTATTACCCATCGCGCAATGCGACGTTCGTGGGTGGATGCTCGGAACGTTATTCTGAATGCCAATGACGAAATTCGCCACCGCAATAATACTGGATATAAAAACAGCATCAAGGAAATTATCGCTGGATTGGACGATTAATCAACCAATGAATTGCTAACACATCTGTTTGCAATCTACCAGATAAAATCATCATGATTTATCCCCAAAGTTGGTAAAAATGTAACATACGGAGATGACCGATGACGTTAATTTATGCAACTACGCATTATTGATGTTCAAGACGCTTGATTTTACTTAAGTGAATGATAATAAATAGATTAAAAAAACCGTGGAGAATAGCGTCAACCTGGCGGCAATCCGCGCCAGCTCTCGGTTAGGCCGTGTTGTCTATCCATAATTCACATAGTTATCCACAGAAATGGTGGATAACTCCCACAACCCCGCATCAGCACTGAGTTAGAGAAATACCCGCTTCATTCGTGATTCCCCCTGATATGGATTTTCTTCACACTCTTTCTGTGATTTATCGCATAAGGATTAGACGGAAAAAGACTAAAAACAGCCGAGGGAAAAAATGCCACAAGTCAGGCACAGCGGGGGATTAGAGAAAAATTCAAGAAGGTTTTATCTATTGATAAAGATAAAAAATTAGATTTTACCCACATTAAACAGATACTGGTAAAAAACAACAAAAACCGGTGCTTGATTAAATGCAGGCGAAGGTTTGCTAAAATGATTACTCCGCTAATAATGTAATATCAATGTACTGCCCCAAATTATGCTGCTGAAGATCCGATACATAAGGAATTTCACCCAGCATCGGCGCGGGCAGGCGTTGTTGCAGCGTGTGCAGATACGGCTGGTGCCATTTTCCGGGTGGCGTGATGTCATTCGCAATCCAGCCGCCAAGGCGCAGGCCCGCGTGTTGAATGGCGTGGGCCGTTAACATCGCGTGGTTGATACAACCCAGCTTGATGCCGACCACCAAAATCACGGGAAGCTGTTCCTGTACCACCCAGTCAGCAAACGTATCCTGCTCTGACAGCGGCGTAAACCACCCGCCAGCGCCTTCGACCAGCAGCCAATCCGCCTGTGTTTCTAATGCCCGTAGGCCTGCGGACAACGCTGGGAGATGGATAGGCCGCTGCTCCACCGTACTGATAATATGCGGTGACGTCGGCTCCATAAACGCCAGTGGGTTCACCGCCTGATACTCTAGCCGGACGCTGCTATTGGCCTGAAGCGCCAGCGCATCGCTGTTGCGAATGCCGTCGACCGTCATTTCACAACCGGACGCCACGGGTTTATAGCCTACGGTACGGTATCCTGCCTGATTCGCTGCCTGAAGCAGCGCCGTACTCGCGACCGTTTTCCCAACTTCGGTATCCGTGCCCGTCACAAACCAGCGCTCAATCACGATAAATCACTCCATAAACCAGTTGATAGCTAAGCGGGTAGCCGCCTTGTTCTTGCGGATAATGGGCAGACAATGCCGCCAGACGCGCCCGGCTCAATAGCCCCGGCGTACGCCCGTCGTGCAACCAGGTCGCACCAATCCCCTTCAGCGATTTCATCAACGCCAATACATCAGGGAAAAAGCAGACCTCACGTTCTTGAACCAAGTGATGGCGATAAGGCTGACAGGCTGCTTCGATAGCGGAGAGCGACAGAAAGCGATTCGTCCGCTGCGTGCCGTCCAGACGCTGCCACGCCTGCGACAATTCACTTAAGGAACCGTCCGCCAGCGTCGCAAACGCCATCACGCCCCCCGGCCGCGTAACCCGATACAGCTCGGCCAGCGCACGCGGTAACGAGTCGCACCACTGCACAGCCAGATTGCTGTAGCTGATATCCACACAGCAATCCGCCAGCGGCAGGTTTTCGATATCGCCTTCCAGATAACGATCGGCAACGTGCTGCTCACGGGCATGCGCCAGCATGTCCACCGACAAATCCAGCGCAGTCACATTCTTACCAGCCTGACGCCAGTGGCGGCTAAAATGCCCGGTTCCGCAGCCCGCATCCAATACCTGTAAACCGCTGTGCGACGGCATCAGCGCCAGCAGGCGTTCTCCGCTGGTGCGTTGCAGTTCGGCAAAGCGGTCATAGCACCCTGCTGCTCGCCCAAACGCCTGCGCAATCGCCTGCTTGTTATAGTTTTCTGTCAGCATGGTGTAATACCGTAAGCAAGCGACTGATATCTTCCGGCTGGTGTTCCGCCGTCAACGTAATGCGCAGACGTGCGCTGCCAACAGGCACCGTTGGTGGCCGCATCGCACTGACCCACACGCCCAGTTCACGCAGATGGCTCATCAGTGCCATTGCCCGCACATTCTCACCAACAATCAGCGGCTGAATCGCGCTCTGTGAATCCATCAATTGATAGGACGAGTTGGAAAAGCCCGCGCGGAACTGGGCGATGTTGCGTCGTAACGCATCGCGCCGCGCGTCGCCCTGACGGACACAGTTGACCGCCGCGCTCAGCGCACAGGCCTGTGCGGCAGGCATCGAGGTGCTGTAAATCAGATGACGGGCGAATTGCAGGAAATACTCGGCCAGCGGTTCGGCGCACAGGACCGCCGCGCCGCTCACCCCAAACGCCTTGCCGAACGTGACAATCAGCAGTTCGGGTTTAACGCCCTGTTGCCAACAACTCCCTCGACCTTCATCACCCAGTACGCCAATCCCGTGCGCATCGTCCACCATCAGCCAGGCATCGTGCGCTCGGCACTGAGCCTGGAGCGCCGACAGCGGTGCGGTATCGCCATCCATGCTGAAAACGCCTTCGGTCACCACCAGCGTCTGACCGTCCGTTGGTTTTTCCAGCAGCACTTGCAGGCTATCGACCTGATTGTGTTTAAAACGGCGCAGCGTCGCGGGTGACTGTGCGGCCGCTTCCAGCAGTGAAGCATGGCTGAGTTTATCGGCAAAAATACGGTCTTCTGACTGTGCCAACGCGGCCACCACCGCCTGATTCGCGGCATAGCCGGAAATAAACAGCAGCGCACGCGGGTAGCCCAGCCAGTCGGCAAGCTGACTTTCCAACGCGGCATGGGCATCGGTATACCCCGCCACATGCCCAGAACCGCCGCTGCCAATACCGTATTGCTCAGCGCCCTGCTGCCAGGCGCGTACAATCTCCGGGTGGTGACTCAGCCCCAGATAGTCGTTGCTGGAAAAATTCAGGTAGCAGCGGTCGCCCTGCATCAGCCAGCGTCCGCTACCGCCTTGATTCACCCGCCGTATACGATAGGCATCATCGCGCTGGCGTTGTACCAGCGCGGCGTCAATGCGTTGCTGCCAGCTCATGATTCAGCACGCCTCATCCAGCGGTTTGCAGGCTGGAGGTTATACCGCAGCATTATAAAACTGCTCGCTATCGGCATTAACCAGCTGTTCCGCCAACCGCTGTTGCTGTTGGTTATCCCCGTATTCGGTCGCCGTCTGCTGCGGATTCAGACCCAGTTTGAGGAACAGCGCCAGATCCTTGTCTTCTTTCGGGTTTGGCGTCGTGAGCAGTTTGCAGCCGTAGAAAATGGAGTTCGCACCGGCCATAAAGCACATTGCCTGCGTTTGTTCGCTCATCTGCTCGCGGCCGGCAGACAGGCGGACATAGGAAGCCGGCATCATGATGCGCGCAACGGCAATAGTCCGAATGAAATCAAACGGATCGACATCATCGTTATCCGCCAGCGGCGTACCTTTCACCTTCACCAGCATGTTGATCGGCACACTTTCCGGCGGCGTCGGCAGGTTAGCCAATTGCACCAGCAGCCCAGCGCGATCGCGCACGGTTTCACCCAGCCCAACGATGCCGCCCGAGCAGACCTTAATGCCCGCACCGCGCACTTTATCCAGCGTATCCAGACGCTCCTGATAGGTGCGGGTAGTAATGATGCTGCCGTAAAATTCTGGCGAGGTATCGAGGTTATGGTTATAGAAATCCAGTCCCGCAGAGGCCAGACGCTCAGCCTGATCGTTGTGCAGCGTCCCCAGCGTCATGCAGGTTTCCATCCCCATCGCTTTCACGCCTTGCACCATCTGTTCCAGATACGGCATGTCACGCTCGTGCGGATTTTTCCACGCGGCGCCCATACAAAAACGCGTCGATCCTGCCGCTTTTGCCTGACGGGCCGACTCCAGCACCTGCTCAACCTGCATCAGGCGTTCGGTGTCAATTCCGGTACGGTAGCGGGAACTTTGCGGACAATACTTACAGTCCTCAGGACAGGAACCGGTTTTGATCGACAGTAGCGTACTAACCTGCACCTGACGGGGATCAAAATGCTGACGATGGATCTGCTGCGCTTCAAACATCAGTTCCAGAAAGGGTTTATTAAATAAGTCTTGCGCTTGCTCAAGCGTCCAGTACATGCGGTCAGCCACTTCGGCATCTCCAAACTAAAAACGTTTCGCCAGTGTAAATTAACTCGATATACTGTCAACCAAATAGAATCCATTTTGGTTTACGAAAGATCATCATGAGCCCGGAAGACATTGCTTTTGACCAGCGCCACATTTGGCATCCCTACACCTCAATGACCGAACCACTGCCCTGCTATCCAGTGGTCGCAGCCAGCGGCGTCGAGCTTCAGTTGGATGACGGACGTCGCCTGATTGACGGTATGTCATCGTGGTGGGCAGCGATTCACGGTTACAACCATCCGACGATCAATCAGGCAGTGCAGACTCAACTCAGCCAGATGTCGCACGTGATGTTTGGCGGGATCACCCATCCGGCAGCGGTGGCGCTGTGCCGCCAACTGGTGGACATTACGCCGGATGCGCTGGAATGCGTGTTTCTGGCGGATTCCGGCTCAGTGGCCGTTGAAGTGGCGATGAAAATGGCGCTGCAATATTGGCAGGCGCGCAGTGAAACCCGTCAGCGCTTTCTCACCCTGCGTCATGGCTATCACGGCGACACCTTCGGTGCGATGTCCGTGTGCGATCCGCAAAATTCGATGCACAGTCTGTATCAGGGCTATCTGCCGACTCACCTGTTTATCGATGCACCGCCATGCGCTGCGATCAACGAAGGCAATTTTGCCGACGACTGGCAGGAAGCGGATATCGCGCCGCTCCAGTCGATGCTGTCAGCGCACGCCCATGAGGTCGCGGCTGTAATTCTGGAACCCATCGTACAAGGCGCGGGCGGCATGCGCTTTTATCATCCGGCCTATCTGCGTCGGGTTCGGGAACTGTGCGATCAATGGGGGATCTTGCTGATTGCCGATGAGATCGCGACCGGATTTGGCCGTACCGGCAAGCTGTTTGCCTGCGAATATGCGGGAATCTCGCCCGATATTATGTGTCTGGGAAAAGCGCTTACTGGCGGTTATATGACGCTCTCCGCCACGCTGACCACTCGGACAGTTGCGGAAACTATCAGCAACGGCGCGGCGGGCTGTTTTATGCACGGCCCTACATTTATGGGCAATCCGCTCGCCTGCGCGGCAGCCAACGCCAGTTTGTCGCTGCTGGCGGAGAACCGCTGGCAGGGGCAAGTGCAAAATATTGAGCGGCAGTTGCGAGACGCACTGCAACCCTGCGCGGATTCGCCGCTGGTGGCGAACGTTCGCGTACTGGGCGCTATCGGCGTAGTGGAAACACAGCGTCCGGTTAATATGGCGCGGTTACAGCGTTTCTTCGTTGAGCGCGGCGTCTGGATTCGACCGTTTGGCCGCCTCATTTATCTGATGCCGCCGTTTATCATTCAGCCTGATGAACTGCGTAAACTGACCGATGCCGTCTGTGCCGCAACTCGTGACGAACGGCTATTTGACTGACGACTATTTGGATCAATGAAGTATTTAGATCAATAAAGCATTTGGATCAATAAAGGCTTGGGTGCGACACGTTTTCTGTCGTGCCTGAACCGTTTACCTGATATCCCCTGCCATGTGTTGCTGTATAACGTTAGCAATGTGCGCTGTAGCACGTAAATTCCATTAGCGTTATGATAATCCCCTCAGCTAATCAGGAATGTCCCATGCGTAATACGTTCATCGTGTGCTGGCAGTATTTACGCGCTTTCGCATTGATTTATCTCTGCCTGCTGGCAGGCAATGCGGTATCCGCGTTACTTCCGTTCACTATCCCCGGCAGTATCATCGGCATGCTGGTCTTGTTCATCCTTCTCGCCTCGCAAATTCTGCCCGCGCAGTGGGTAAAACCAGGTTGCCACCTGCTTATTCGTCACATGGCGCTGCTGTTCGTCCCAATCGGCGTCGGCGTGATGAATTATTACGATCTGGTCAGCCAACAGTTTGGCCCTATCATCGTTTCCTGCCTGATCAGTACCTTTATTGTGATGTTGGTTGTGGGTTTCAGTACCCAGATAATGCAGCGTGAACGAGCCGTGGATGGCGATCGTACGCCGCCGAAGGATAATGAATAATGTTCAGCTATTTGTGGTGGTCGCTGCCCCTCACTCTGAGTGTCTTTTTCGCCGCGCGTAAACTGGCCGTGCTGACCCGGATTTCCCTGTTGAACCCGCTGCTGGTGTCGATGGCGATTATTATTCCACTGCTGCTGGTATTGAAGATTCCCTACGAGCACTATTTTCAGGGCAGTAAAGTCCTTAACGATTTGCTGCAACCGGCGGTGGTCGCACTGGCGTTCCCGCTTTATGAACAGCTGCACCAAATTCGCGCGCGCTGGAAGTCGATCATCAGCGTGTGCTTCATCGGCAGCCTGACCGCCATTATCTCCGGCACGCTGGTGGCGCTGTGGATGGGCGCCTCGCCAGAAATCGCCGCCTCGGTGCTGCCTAAATCCGTCACCACGCCGATTGCGATGGCCGTCGCCAGCTCGATTGGCGGGATTCCGGCTATCAGCGCCGTCTGCGTGATTTTTGTCGGTATTCTCGGCGCAGTCTTAGGCCACAGTGTGTTCAACCGCATCGGTATTAAAACTAAAGCCGCGCGTGGGCTGTCGATGGGGACAGCCTCACACGCACTCGGTACGGCGCGCTGTGCAGAGGTTGACTATCAGGAAGGTGCATTCAGTTCGCTGGCGCTGGTCATCTGCGGGATCATCACGTCGCTGATTGCGCCGTTTGTCTTCCCCCTGTTACTCAATCTATTTGGTCATTAATTTTTTTGGTAAATAAAATGGAGATATAAGAGATGGATATTAAGGAATTTTACGAGTTTCTCACGGACGAGAAGTTGCTAGAATTACGAGAAAAATTGCGTATTTCAGATAACATACTTGATGTCATCACTCTCACCGAAAACCAACATTCCGATATGCTCGCGTGGTGCCTTAACCCCAATGAAGGACACTGCCAAGGCGATGCCGTGATCAAAGATTTTCTGACTGCGGCTTATCAGGCTGGCCATGAAACGAATAAATTTGCCAATAAGAAATTCTTTGAGGAATGGACCCCAGGCCGTATCCAGACAACGAGCTTTGGTTCGGCTTTTGTGACGCGTGAATTTAGTATTAAAGACCACGTAGGTTCAAATCGTCGCCTCGATCTCTTTTTGATCGACCCGAAAAACCAGTTCATCATCACTATTGAAAACAAAGTTGGAGCGGCATTATCTGCCGCTCAACTCGCTGATTATTATGAGGCCGTTCAAAGCGCCTTTCCTAGTACTTCGTTTAAAGGTTACAAATTTGCTTATGTGGTTTTGGATAAAAAATTTGAAAGCTACCGCGAAGAAAAAATAGAGCCGCAGGATAATAAGTGGGCATTTCTAAGTTATCAGTGGCTGGAAAAAGCAGCCCAACGTGCCCGTTTGCAATTACAAAATAATAATGCCGCGGCACAGCTGTTAATGGCCTATTGCCAAAAGCAGGCACAGTGGCAAAACAAGGATGAAGAAGAGATTTCTGAACTGTCAGCCCACCTCACTTCCCAGTATGAATCCATCATCGATCGTTTTTTACATTTAAAACAGATAAGCCCACATAACTGGAAGTCAGTAAATATGAAGAGCGTAGACAGTGAAGCGTTGCTCTTTCTTCAGCAAAACGCTCAACTGTGCGATCAGCTTATTCAGGCGAAAGGTCTTTCCGGCATTCTGGTTACCCTACGCAAAGCGTTCCCACTCTTGACGGAAGAGTGTCTGGAAATAGGCAGAACCTGGTTGAATATCACTGTGCCGTCCATACTCACGCTAAGGAACCCAGATAATGGCTACTGGCCGCTTTATGTGAATATTGTCAAAGAAACCAAAAAAGTCGAAGAAAACGGAAACGTCATAGAAAAAGCCCCTAACTCCTCCTTTACCATTTCACTCATTTACTACGCAGACAACCTATCGCAGGAGTTATGTGATGTCCCTGCACTGCATAAGTTGTTGGCTTCAAACTATGCCAGTCTGGAAAAGAAACAGCGTCGGCGGTGGAAAACGGCTGCCAGAAAAGAAAACGTCGCGATACAAGATATCGCGAAAGAAGCAGTGAAATTTATTCAGGATGTGGGAAAACTGCTAGAAAAAGCCAAAGAGAAAAAGATCGTCCATCATTAAGCATACGATTAAAAAGTACATAGCGGCGTATCACAGGGCATAACACGCCCTTTGGTACGCTTTTTATTTTCTTCCCTACGGCAAGAAGGGACGGTCACAGCCTATAAAATTGAGATACATCTCGCATTTAACAGTTAATTTGCATTCCTTTCATTCAACAAAGAGATTTTTATCACAATTTATTGCTACTTTGCTCCCTAACATGACGTCATTGACGGGTAAAAAGAGTACACCGATATGCATCCACGATTTGAAAACGCCTTCCAGCAATTACCTGCCAGTCTGCAAGCCGCGATCGGTCCCTTGATCGATAAACCCGATTTCGCCGCCATGCTCACCGCAGATGACGTGAATGCCGTCTGCGAAGCCAGCCAGCTAGACGCCGACGCGTTGGCCTTTGCGCTATTGCCTCTGGCCGCTGCCTGCGCACAAGCGCCTATCTCGAATTTTCAGGTTGGCGCAATTGCGCAAGGGCTCAGTGGCAATTTCTACTTTGGTGCCAACATGGAGTTCAGCGCAGTTCAGTTGCAGCAAACGGTGCATGCCGAACAAAGCGCCGTCAGCCACGCCTGGATACGCAATGAACGTGGGTTACGGGCCGTGACCGTGAACTACACGCCATGCGGCCACTGTCGTCAGTTTATGAATGAATTGCGTAATGCCGCGTCGCTGCGCATTCAATTGCCGGGTCGCCAGCCTGCCGTGCTCAGCCATTATCTGCCGGATTCCTTTGGCCCCGTCGATCTGCACATCGATACCTTACTGATGGATGACATCAACCACGGCGCAACCTTGCAGAATGTGAACGCGCTTGCGCGTCGGGCGCTGGATGCCGCCAACCGTAGCCACGCGCCCTATAGCAAAGCCATCAGCGGCATTGCGCTGGAAACCTCAAGTGGCAACATTTATACCGGACGCTACGCAGAAAATGCGGCATTCAACCCGAGCCTGCCGCCTTTGCAAGTTGCATTGAATCTGATGAACCTTGCTGGCGAAGCTCCGTGCACCATTAAACACGCGGCTGTCGTTGAGCGTCGTCATGCGCTTGTCAGCCACTGGGCCATTTCGCAAATTATGCTGGCTGAATTGGGCTGTACCGACATTGAACATCACTTTATTGAGGAATAACGGCAGAGGTCAGCACAGGATTTCAGCAAAGGGAAGTTTGAGAAACGAGAGGTGAATCGATAAAGCCTGTATTTTGACTAAGATGCAAGCCATCTGTAACTATTTAAATTAACAATTCCTGTACATATTTTCTGGGTAATTTAAGATCCGCAGCAGTTTTTATCGACAACACCTGAGTTTTTTTCTGTTATCCGAGAGTAAAAAGTCATGGAATTAGAATACGAAAGCAAACGTCCTCTCCATATTCCCTACGCTGGTCCGATCTTGCTTGAATTTCCCCTGCTGAATAAAGGCAGCGCGTTTACCGAAGAAGAACGCGCTAACTTTAACCTGCATGGTCTGCTGCCTGAAGCCGTCGAAACCATCGAAGAACAGGCAGAACGCGCCTGGCGTCAGTATCAGGAATTCAAACACGATATTGAAAAACACGTGTACCTGCGCAACATTCAGGACACCAACGAGACGCTGTTCTACCGCCTGCTGGACGGTCACCTCAGTGAGATGATGCCGATCATCTACACCCCGACCGTTGGCGAAGCCTGTGAACACTTTTCCGATATCTATCGTCGCGCACGCGGCCTGTTTATCTCCTACCCTAACCGCGCGCATATCGACGATATGCTGCAAAACGCCACCAAACAGAATGTAAAAGTCATCGTTGTAACCGACGGTGAACGTATTCTGGGTCTGGGCGACCAGGGTATCGGCGGCATGGGGATTCCAATCGGTAAGCTGTCGCTGTACACCGCGTGTGGCGGTATCAGCCCAGCCTACACTCTGCCTGTCGTTCTGGATGTCGGCACCAACAACCCGCAGCGTCTGAACGATCCGCTGTACATGGGCTGGCGCCACCCGCGTATCACTGACGATGAATACTATGAATTTG
Organism: Pectobacterium quasiaquaticum; assembly: GCF_014946775.2. Taxonomy (NCBI): domain Bacteria; kingdom Pseudomonadati; phylum Pseudomonadota; class Gammaproteobacteria; order Enterobacterales; family Pectobacteriaceae; genus Pectobacterium; species Pectobacterium quasiaquaticum. The sequence goes on from NZ_CP065177.1 coordinate 2,787,048, forward strand.
TTGACGAATTCATTCAGGCCGTTAAACGCCGCTGGCCGAACGTGTTGTTGCAGTTTGAAGACTTCGCACAGAAAAATGCGACGCCGCTGCTGAACCGCTATCGTGATGAGATCTGTAGTTTTAACGATGACATTCAGGGCACCGCCGCCGTCGCGATCGGCAGCCTGATTGCCGCCAGCCGTGCAGCAGGCACTCAGCTACGCGATCAGACCGTTGCCTTCCTGGGTGCGGGCTCCGCAGGTTGTGGTATCGCTGAGCAAATCGTCGCGCAGATGAAGTCTGAAGGGCTGAGCGAAGAAGAAGCACGCGCACGCGTCTTCATGGTAGACCGCTTCGGTCTGCTGACGGACAAGCTGCCGAACCTGCTCGATTTCCAGAGCAAGCTGGTGCAGAAAAGTGAACTGCTGGCTGATTGGGATTGCAACAGCGACGCGATTTCACTGTTGGAAGTGGTACGCAATGCCAAGCCGACCATCCTGATCGGTGTATCCGGCCAGCCGGGTCTGTTCACGGAAGAAATCATCCGTGAAATGCACAAGCACTGCGCGCGTCCTATCGTGATGCCGCTGTCTAACCCGACATCCCGCGTAGAAGCCCGTCCAGAAGATATCATTCGCTGGACAGAAGGCGCAGCGCTGGTCGCAACCGGCAGCCCGTTTGCTCCGGTTAACTATCAGGGCAAAATCTTCCCTATCGCCCAGTGCAACAACTCCTACATTTTCCCAGGTATCGGGTTAGGTGTACTGGCGTCGGGTGCCAAACGTATCACTGACGGTATGTTGATGGCCGCCAGCCGCGCGCTGGCTGACTGCTCGCCGCTGGCGAATAACGGTGAAGGCGCGCTGCTGCCGGATCTGTCCGATATCCAGCAGGTGTCCAAGCGTATTGCACTGGATGTGGGTAAAGCCGCACAGTTGCAAGGTGTGGCCGTCGTCACCTCTGCCGATGCATTGCAGAAGGCGATTGAGCACAACTTCTGGCAACCGCAGTACCGCAGCTACAAACGTACCTCGTTCTAATGGTGTGTGGCTGCAAAGGCCGCCAAGCGGCAGTAACGGATAGATCGTAAAGACGCTACGAGTACGTCCATGTAAGCTCGGATTGCGCCATCCTTGGCGCAAACGCTTTACTCTTCTATTCCGTTACTCCCGTTTTCGTTCGGCAAATAGGTTTGTCAGTGGTCTGAAGCGCGGCACTTGCCGCGCTTTTTTTATCACTGCTTTTTATTTATTCAGCTTTTCAATTTTGGGTCGAGCGCATCGCGCAAACCGTCACCCAGCAAATTAAACGCCAGGACCGTCAGAAAGATCGCCAGACTAGGGAAGATCGCGACGTGCGGGGCAATCACCATATCCGACCGCGCTTCGTTCAGCATCGCTCCCCACTCCGCCATCGGCGGCTGGGCGCCCAGTCCTAAAAATGACAGGCTGGCTGCTGTGATGATCGACATCCCAATGCGCATCGAGAAAAACACCACGATGGAAGACACCGAGCCGGGCAAAATATGCCGAAAGAGGATCGTCCGGTCGCTGGCACCAATGCTGCGGGCCGATTCGATGTAAGTAAGCTGCTTTAGCACCAGCGTATTGCCGCGCACCAGACGGGCGAAAGCAGGAATACTGAAAATCGCGACGGCGACAATCACATTCGCCATGCCACTGCCCATCATCGCCACAACGGCAATCGCTAGCAGAATACCGGGGAAGGCAAACAGCACATCACATAGGCGCATGATGATCCTGTCCGCCCACCCTTCGTAGTAACCCGCCACCAGACCGAGTGTCGTGCCGATAATCATCCCGACCAGCACCGAGAGAATGCCCGCCGCCAGCGAGATACGCGTCCCCATCAGGATCCGACTGAAAATATCACGTCCTAATGAATCCACCCCCAGCCAGTGTGCCGCCGACGGGCCTTCATTCAGGCGCTCATAATCGAAATAGTTCTCGGCGTCATAGGGCATCAGGTACGGTGCCAAAAACGCGATCGCAATCAGCAGTAGCACAAACACGCCAGCGGTGACCGCGACATGCTGCCGAAGAAAGCGCCGCCAGAATTCACGCCACGGCGTACGAACCGATTTATCCCTAATGACAGGGAGCGTCGCCAGCATAGCGTTACGTCGCCAGTGTCTCATTCCCTTTCCTTATTTATAACGAATGGCTGGATTAATCGCGGCATACAGCATATCCACCAGCAGATTGATCAGAATAAACTCCAGCGAAAACAGCAGCACCTCGGCCTGAATCACCGGATAGTCGCGCATCTCCACCGCATCCACCAGCAGCCGTCCTAGCCCCGGCCAGTTGAAGACCTTCTCCACGACGATTGAGCCGCCGAGCAAGAAACCAAATTGCAGCCCCATCATCGTAACCACCGGAATCAACGCATTGCGCAGCCCGTGTTTCACTACCACCAGCGATTCGCGCACGCCCTTTGCCCGCGCCGTACGCATATAATCTTCTTGCAAGACATCAACAAACGATGCGCGGGTAAACCGCGCCATCACCGCCGCCACGGCTGCACCCAGCGTCAGAGAGGGCAAAATATAGTGCAGCCAGGTGTCTGCCCCCACCGTCGGCAGCCATCCCAGTTCAACAGAAAAGACCTGCATTAACAGCATGCCGAGCGCAAACGCAGGGAAAGAGAGACCGGAGACGGCCAGCGTCATCCCGATTCTGTCCGGCCAGCCGTTGCGCCACACGGCGGACACGATACCGATCGCCATGCCAAAAATTACGGCCCACACCATGCTGCACACCGTCAGCCAAAACGTCGGCATAAAGCGCATGGCAATCTCTTCGGTGACGGGGCGTTTCGATACGATCGACGTACCAAAATCCCCTTGCAGGATATTGGTAAAGAAGTGCCAGAACTGATGCGGCAGCGGTTTATCCAACCCCAAATCCTGCCGAACCATCTCAATAACGGCAGCATCCGCTTCCCGTCCGGCGGCTAAACGCGCTGGATCGCCGGGTAACAGATGAACGAACAGGAATACCAGCACCATCACAATCAGGAGCGTGGGAATCAGTCCCAGTAGTCGTTTAATAAAATAATTCAGCATGAACAGTTTTCCACAGACATGCGTCGGACTCCCTATCAGTGAACGTGTGTTGACCACTGCGGGCAGCCTCACGGCCACCCAACTCCCTGGTCATTCTTTTGCAGTGGATTACTCCGCGAGATCGGCATCCTCAAAACTGAATAAGGTATCCGGCATCACGTAGAACCCGGTCAGTTTTTTGCTGTTTGCCGACACCAGGCGCTCTGTCGCCAGGAAAATCCACGGCGCATCCGCCCAGATTTTGTCCTGTGCATCTTTGTACAGCTTCTGTTTTTCCGTCCGATCCGTCGTTTTCAGCGCATTCGCCAGATCCGCATCGACTTGCGGATTGCTGTAAAACGCCGTGTTGAACTGCGCGGGTGGCCAGGAAGCCGTGGCAAACAGCGGCGATAGCGCCCAGTCAGCTTCGCCCGTCGAGGCCGACCAGCCGGTGTAGAACAGGCGAACACCCGTTTCTTTCACACCCTTGCCTTCCACTTCCGCCGCCCGCTGCCCTGCATCCATCGCAGTCACCTGCACTTTCACGCCAACCTGTGCCAACTGTTGCTGCGTGAACTGCAAGACTTTCTGCGCCGTACTGTGGTTATGCGATGACCAGAGCGTAGTGGTGAAGCCGTCCGGGTAGCCCGCTTCTTTCAGCAGTTCGCGCGCTTTGGCCGGATCGTAAGGCCACGGGTGATATTTTACTGAATAATCAATGCTGCTCGGCAGTGGCCCTTCGGCTGGTGTCGCATAGCCGGAGAACGCCACTTTAATCAGCGCCTCTTTGTTGATCGCGTAGTTCAACGCCTCGCGCACTTTTGGGTTATCAAACGGCTTCTGCGTGACATTCATACTGATGTAGCGGTGCAGAATCGACGGCGACGCCACCAGCGCCAGCTTGTCATTTTTCTCCAGCACTTTGGCCTGCTCGAACGGTATCGGATAAGCAAACTGCGCTTCACCGGTTTGCAGCAGCGCCGCACGCGTATTGTTATCCACCACCGGACGCCAGGTAATGCTGTCCAGTTTAGGCAGCCCAGCCTTCCAGTAGCCGTTGAATTTCTCGACTTTTACAAAGTCGGTCTGATTCCAGGTCACAAAACGGTACGGACCGGTGCCGACCGGATGGAAACCAATGTCCTTGCCGTACTGCTTTAACGCTGCCGGCGAGATCATCACCGCCGCCGGATGCGCCAGATTGTTAACGAACGCCGAGAACGGCGTCTTCAGTGTAATTTTCACCGTCAGATCGTCAACCGCCTCGGTTTTTTCGATCATCTTGAACAGGTTATATCGCTTCAGGCGACTGTCGGGGTTACTGGCGCGATCCAGATTCACTTTCACGGCGGCGGCGTTGAACGCCGTTCCATCGTGAAATTTGACACCCGGATGCAGCTTGACGGTATACGTCAGACCATCGGGGCTCACGTCATAGCTGTCCGCCAAGACGTTCACCAGCTTCATCTCTTTATCGAAGCCAAAGAGCCCCTGATAGAAGGACTTCGCCACCGTCTGCGATAGCGAATCGTTGGCATCATACGGATCCAGACTGGTAAACGTGGAACCCACGGCGATAACCGCATCTTTGGCTGCCCAGACGGGTGAAGCCGCCATCGCAGCGGTTACGCCTGCGGCCACTAACCAGCGCCGCTTTATCGTCATTACGCTCATGTTACGTTCTCCTTGTGAATCCCTGTCAATACGCGCCAGCTATTGGATGGTGCGCAACAAAGTGCCGCTCACCGACCTGAACCAGAGGCGCCGTGATCGGCTCGTCGCCAAGCGCCCGAATCGGGCTGGGTATTTCATCAACCAGCAGCACCTGCTCACGCTGGCGGCGTGAGGGATCGGCAACCGGTATTGCCGACATCAGCTTGCGGGTATAAGGGTGCCGAGGGCGCTCGAATACATCTTGCCGCGAGCCAATCTCGACAATTTGCCCCATGTACATCACCGCCACGCGATGGCTAATACGCTCAACCACCGCCATATCATGTGAAATAAATAAAAACGCGATGCCGAATTCACGTTGCAGTTCCAGCATCAGGTTGATGATTTGTGCCTGAATCGACACGTCCAGCGCGGATACCGCTTCATCCGCAATCACCACTTTCGGGTTCAGCGCCAGCGCTCTGGCGATGCAAACGCGCTGACGCTGACCACCGGAAAATTCATGCGGATAGAGACGGGCGTGCTCCGGTTCCAGCCCTACGCGCGACAACAGCCACTCAACGCGCTTTTCCGCTTCCTGCCGACGGCAAATGTTGTGCACCAGCAGCGGTTCCATAATGGAGAAACCGACCGTCAGACGGGGATCCAGCGACGCATAGGGATCCTGAAAAATCAGCTGAATATCACGCCGCAGGTGCTGTAACGCCGCCCCTTTCAACTGATGGATTCGCTGACCATTAAAAGTAATCTCGCCCTTCTGGCTTTCAACTAGCTGGAGCAACGCACGGCTGGTGGTGGATTTGCCGCATCCCGATTCGCCGACCAGCGAAAGCGTTTCCCCCGGCCAGAGATCGAAGCTGACGTTTTCCACCGCATGCACTTGTCGGGTCACGCGGTTCAATAAACCACTGCGAATGGGAAAACGCGTCACCAGATTGCTCACCTGTAAGATCGGTTCTGACTGCGCGGGAACGGTATCCTGCGGGTTGTTGTCCGCAATACGCCCCGAGTGTTGATCCAGCAGCGGAAATTTTTCCGGGAACGGTTGGCCGCGCATAGACCCTAATGCCGGTACCGCCGCCAACAGCCCCTGCGTATACGGATGCTGCGGTGCAGTAAAGATCTGCCCAACGCTCCCCGCTTCGACGCTTTCCCCACGGTGCATAACCAGTACGCGCTCGGCCATTTCCGCCACCACGCCCATGTCATGGGTGATAAAAATCACGGCCATTTCCATTTCACGCTGTAGCACACGAATAAGCTGTAGAATTTGCGCCTGAATGGTGACATCCAGCGCGGTCGTCGGTTCATCGGCAATCAGCAGCGACGGCTTGCAGGAGAGCGCCATCGCAATCATCACCCGCTGGCGCATACCGCCAGAAAGCTGGTGGGGATAGCGATCCAGCACGTTGCGCGCTTCCGGTATTCTGACTAGATCCAGCATACGCAAGGTTTCTGCTCGCGCGGCGCGTCTGTCCATCCCCTGATGCAAACGAATCGACTCGGCAATCTGTTCGCCGACGGGAAAAACCGGATTCAGCGACGTCATCGGTTCCTGGAAAATCATCGCCAGATCGGCCCCACGCAATGCGCGCATCGCACGCTGACGGGCACCGCGGAGATCCAGCACCTGCCCATCGCGACGGCGAAATAGCATATCGCCCTGATGAATCACGCCGCCCGCATGTTCAACCAGCCGCATCAGCGCCAGCGACGTTACCGACTTACCCGATCCCGATTCTCCGACGATAGCCAGCGTCTCGCCCCGATCGACAGAGAACGTCAAATTACGCACCGCATCTGTCCGCTGCCCCTGCTGCTCAAAATAGACGCTCAGGTTGCGCACCTCCACCACCCGTTTTTCAGGCAAAATCAGCCCCGGAACAGGGGAAGACAGCGAGGCATAATGATCCTGTGTGGGCGACATGAACGGCGAATCTCCATATAAATACCGCTGGAATCAGCGCAACGCGGTCAGGGACAAATTATCAGCGATTTTCGACTATATTTAGCGCAAGGTATGATGTAAAGCGGAAACTGAAATCGGCACGGTGAAAAATTTCTTTTATAACATTAAGTTAATTGTCATAAAGACACGCCATCAGGGGCAATATGTCCTGCAAATCCGCCCACTTTTGCCCGAAATGGTTCGACTTGTGGGAAAAAAGTGACGCTTTCGCCCCCCGTCCTTGTCGTTTGATGCCCGACGAGTCATGCGCTATACCCTAAATAATTCGAGTTTCAGGCAGGCGGCAAGAGAAGGCATCCCGATGAGCTTACTCAAGTAAGTGATTCGGGTAACTAAGCGCAGCCAACGCACATGCAACTTGAAGTATGACGGGTATAAAAGCCCTATTCCTTGACCTGCGTACATTCACCCACGTTACGAACTCTGACATAATTAATACTGGCATAGGAAACGAGTTTTCGCCCATGAATGACGCGTTGCCGGAACACGATTCTTACTGATGAAATAAATCATATTAATGAAATCAGTCGTATTGATGAAACACACTGTGGAGTGAAGATGGAAAGCGTTAACGCAGGTTTACTGACTCTTGAACAAGCTCTGGAAAACATGTTTTCTCAGGTTCCTTCCCTTACCGAGACAGAGCGCGTATCCCTGTTCGACGCTGCAGGACGGATTACCGCCCTAGCCATCGCCTCCCCGATTAACGTCCCACCTTTCGCCAATTCCGCGATGGATGGCTATGCAGTACGCTGCGCCGATTTGTCCGCTTCAACAACGCTGCCGCTGGCGGGTAAAGCCTTCGCTGGCGCGCCCTTCACTGGCGACTGGCCTGCCGGAACCTGCATTCGCATCATGACTGGTGCGCCAATTCCCGCAGGAGCCGATACGGTGATCATGCAGGAAGAAGCTGAAGTCAGCGAGGACGGTATCCGCTTTCCCCATGAGGTAAAACCCGGCCAGAATATTCGTCTGGCAGGAGAAGATATTCAGGCGGGTGCCAGCGTGTTACCCGTAGGCACCAAGCTGGGCGTGGCGGAGCTGCCGCTGCTGGCATCACTGGGGATTGCGCAGATTGACGTGGTGCGCCGCCTGAAAGTCGCGGTGTTTTCAACCGGTGATGAGCTGCAACCCGTCGGCGAACCGCTGGCAGACGGCCAGATTTATGACACCAACCGTTTCGCCGTCCGTTTGATGCTGGAACAGCTAGGCTGTGAGGTACATGACCTGGGGATTATCCGCGACGATCCGGCAGCGTTACGCGCCGCTTTTCATGAAGCAGATAAGCTTGCCGATCTGGTGATTAGCAGCGGCGGCGTTTCCGTTGGCGAGGCGGATTACACCAAACAAATGCTGGATGAGCTGGGCGATATCCATTTCTGGAAGCTGGCAATCAAACCCGGTAAGCCCTTCGCTTTTGGCAAGCTGCAACATGCCTGGTTCTGCGGTCTGCCGGGGAATCCGGTTTCTGCTGCGCTGACGTTCTATCAACTGGTTCAGCCGCTGCTGGCTCGCCTGTCTGGCTATACGCAATGGCGCTTACCGCCACGGGTTCGCGTCAAAACCACCAGCGCACTGAAAAAGACGCCGGGGCGCACCGATTTCCAGCGTGGTATTTTCAGCCGCAACGCGCAGGGCGAGCTGGAAGTCAGAACCACTGGGCATCAAGGTTCGCACGTTTTCAGTTCGTTCAGCCTCGGTAACTGCTTCATCGTACTGGAGCAAGATCGCGGTCGCGTCGCCGCCGGCGAGTGGGTTGAAATCGAACCCTTCAACGCGCTGCTGGGGCACTGAGCATGTTGCCGGAGCTGAGCGATGAAGAGATGCTGCGCTACAACCGACAGATTGTGCTGCACGGCTTTGATTTCGACGGACAGGAAAAGCTGAAGGCGTCACGTCTGCTGATTGTCGGGCTCGGTGGGCTAGGCTGTGCCGCCGCACAGTATCTGGCCGCGGCGGGCGTCGGCCATTTAACACTGCTGGATTTTGACACCGTCTCTCTGTCTAACCTGCAACGTCAGGTTCTGCACCGTGATGCCCGTATCGGCATGGCGAAGGTCGAATCCGCGCGTCTGACGTTATCCGATATGAACCCCCACCTTTCGCTCGATACGGTTGATGGCGATCTCGATGACGAGGCGTTGAGCGAACTGGTCAGCCAACACGATGCCGTGCTGGACTGTACCGACAACGTTGCTATTCGCAACCGCCTAAACCGCATTGGCTTTCAGCTCAGGAAGCCGCTGATCTCTGGGGCGGCAATTCGGATGGAAGGCCAAATCAGCGTCTTTACCTATCAGCTCGAGGAACCTTGCTATCATTGTCTCAGCCGTCTGTTCGGTGCCAATGCGCTGACCTGCGTCGAGGCAGGCGTGATGTCGCCGCTGGTGGGCACCATCGGCAGTTTGCAGGCGATGGAAGCCATTAAGCTGCTGACCGGTTACGGCAGGCTGGCGACAGGCCGACTGCTGATGTTCGATGCGATGACGCTGCAATTTCGCGAAATGAGGCTGCCGAAAAACCCGTACTGCGACGTCTGCGGCGGAGCGGGCTGACAAAGGAAAGATTGGCATCCGGCACGATAAGCCATTGAATACGGCTAAAATCAGTGACACATTATCAAGGCAAATCATCACGTAAACTGAGGAACACACCATGAGTAATGCTTTTTTGCAGTCAATCAAGGCTCGTCGTTCAATCTATGCCATCGGCAATACGTTACCGATATCAGAAGATCAGGTTACCGCCCTCATTACCGAAGCCGTTAATGAAAGCCCCTCCTCTTTTAATTCACAAAGCTCACGCGTTGTGATTCTGTTCGGCGAGCAGCATCACAAACTGTGGGATATTGTTAAGCAGCAGTTGAAGAAAATTGTACCGGCGGACGCTTTTGCCCCGACAGAAAATAAACTGGCTTCCTTTGCCGCTGGCGCAGGTACCGTCCTGTTTTTTGAAGACACCGCCGTGATTGAAGCGCTACAGGAAAAATTCGCGCTTTATGCCGATAACTTCCCGGTCTGGTCTGAGCATTCAACCGGTATTGCTCAGTTTGCCGTGTGGTCTACGCTGGCGCAGGAAAAAATTGGCGCTTCGCTCCAGCACTACAATCCGCTGATTGACGATGATGTTAAATCACAGTGGAATCTGCCAGCCAGTTGGAAACTGCGTGCTCAAATGCCATTTGGCTCAATCGAGCAACCAGCCGGTGAGAAAACCTATATTTCCTTTGAAGAACGTTTCCGCGTATTTAAATAATCCGCTGACTCAGCCTTTATCAACAAACAGGGACACCGCACGGTGTCCCTGTTTGTTTTCGCCCTTATTTACGGCATCAACGCGGTGGCGCAAAAACCTGAATTGCCTTTTCTCTGATCCCGAATACCGCTGGCGTTTTGCCAATCAGCTCGCCGTCGGCATTGATATCGTGCGGCTTCGAGGTACTCAACGTCAGTTGTCTGGCAGAAAAGGCGCGGACTTTGCGCCAGCGACCGTGCGTTCCCTTGCGGATAAAGGGGATCAGTGCCACCATTTCCCACCAGTGAGACACCTCCAGGCTATACACATCCAACCGACCATCATCGGGCGCGGCACTGTCCGCTACCGCCATGCCGCCGCCGTAGAAACGCCCGTTTCCTACCGACACCTGCACGGTTCTCACCCGCTCTTTGATGCCATCGTGCTCAATCTCGACGCGGAAAGGACGACTTTGCTTCAAAAGCTTGAAGGCCGCCAGCGCATAGCCCAATGTGCCCCACCGTTTCTTGGATTTCGCCGACAGCCCGCGCGCCAGCGCTGCTGAAAACCCAATACTCGAGACGTTAAAGAACAGATGCCCGTTAACCTCACCCAAATCAACAACACGCCGCTGCCCGCTAGCGATAACCTGCACGGCCTGCCGAATCTCTCTGGGGATCCCCACCGTACGAGCAAAGTCATTCGCTGTCCCTAAGGGCAGCACGCCCAGCGGCAAGCCGGTATCCACCAGACCTGGCGCGGCTGAATTCAGCGTGCCATCGCCACCGCCGATAATGACAAAGTCCACCCGATCCGCATACGCACGTATCATATCACTGCATGAACCCGTCTCTTTTTCATCCGGTTCGACGATGCTGATCTGGCTTTGTTGCAATAATTCTTTCACATAGCGTGCTGAGGAATCACCGTTCCGCGCCTGTTTATTAATCAATAAAAGCGCTGTTGGGCCTGATTCCTTCGCTGCTGAATAATGGCTCATGGTCATCCACCCAACGTTATAGTTTGATTAAATCTAACCATAGGGATAATCAAACCGACAAGGGAGCTTTAACAAGCCCACAATAAAATACAAAACATTACGTTCCGGCAGCCTGCTGCTAATACTTCCACACCGGAACCACTATACTGAATCTCACAGACGAGCCATTTTTATCCAACGATACAACGTCCCCCATTTGGCGCTACAACGTAATTTCAGTAAAATATGAATTCTAATTTTTTAGGTGAAACAGTGACTTGCTCACCTATCTCATCAATGATTCTCTGGGGAGATTACTTTGCAGACTGGATTCATCAATAACGCCCGCTGGCTGGATAAAACACGCGCAATCATAATACTCGGCGCCATGCTGCTCACCGCCTTTCTGGTTATCAGTTTGACCAGCTATGAAGTGGCTAAAGAATCACTGGAAGAAGAGATTGAAGAAAATACCCTGCCGCTCACCAGTGATAATGTCTATTCTGAAATCCAGCAGGATTTGTTAAAACCTATCTTTATTTCCTCCCTAATGGCGCACGATACCTTTTTGCGCGACTGGGTACTAAAAAATGAAAGCGATCCGCAGGCCCTATTCCGCTATCTGAAGGAGATCGATCGCCGCTTCAACACCGTATTTTCTTTTTTCATCTCTGACAAAACGGGGCTTTATTACGATCAGCAACGCATCCTAAAAACTGTCTCGGAATCGTCCCCCGACGATCAATGGTATTTCCAGCACAAAGCGCTATCGGATAACATGCCCTACGTTGTCGATCTCCGCGTCGATCCTGAAGAACGCACGCGTCTGGACATCTTTATTAACCATAAAGTAATGGATTATGAAGACAATTTTATTGGCATTACCGGCGTGGGCATCCCAGTTGAGCGCGTTAAGCACCTGATTGAAAAATACGAACAGCGCTATAACCGGACAATCTATTTCATTGATAAAGAAGGCAACATTACGTTACACGGAGAACGCTACACGCGCACGCTGCAAATTCAAGCACAGCAAGGGCTGACTCGGATCGCGACCGCGATTTTGACTGCCCCTGGCGGCGCTTATGAATATGAGTCAAAAGGGGAACATATTTTCCTCAATACCCGTTTAATCCCTGAATTCGGCTGGTATTTGATGGTTGAGCAAACCAGTCACCCTAGTGAGAAACGGCTGTTCACCACGCTGCTTAAAAATCTGGGTATCAGCACATTCATCAGCATCCTCTTCCTGTTCCTGCTATGGTTGACGATTGGCGGATATCAACGCCGTCTGGAACAGATGGCGACGACCGATAAATTAACAAGTCTAATGAACCGTCAGGCATTTGATTATTTATTTCACCGTCTCAGTAAGAAAAATGCCTTACAGCACAAGCCACTCTCCATTATTCTGATTGATATTGACCACTTCAAAAAAATCAATGACAAGTACGGCCACAACGTTGGGGATCTGGTTTTAAAAGAGGTTTCCGCCATCCTATCGGCCAATACCCGCTCCAGCGATCAATCCTGCCGTTGGGGAGGAGAAGAGTTCGTCATTTTGCTCGACGATTGCGATCTCAACGCCGCACAACAGCGCGCCGAGGCCCTGCGTCAGAGTATTGAAACCACGCATCTTCCCTACCGTGAAGGAAGAATTCAGGTGACAGCCAGCTGCGGCATTGCTGAATATCGGGCGGGCGAAACGCTAAACATGCTGATTAACCGCGCCGATATCGCGCTCTATCAGGCAAAACAGCAAGGGCGTAATCAGGTGGTCGGTGCCGCGCAATAGCGCGGCATCAATAAAAAGGCAACGGGGAGCATTATGTCTCCCCGTTATTTCATCCTAAATCGTCAAACAGGCTTTTCAGCCACTAAATCCCATCATCTTTTGTCTGCACCCAAAACGCATGCACCAACCCAGGAAAATAGCCTAACAGCGTCAGAATAATATTCAGAATAAATGCCCCACCGATGCCTTTCCCCAGTAACACGCCCAACGGTGGCAAGAGAATAGTCAGTACAATACGCCAAAATCCCATATCAACCTCCGTAACGTGATGATTCCTTATGAAAGTAGTTCAGCACATGGGGTTTGTCAGTACGGGACGAGATGATTGAGAGTAATCTTTACTACACTCAGATCAGCATTAAATAATATCCTTTTGTCCCTATAGATAAATAAAGGCCAATTCACACTTGGCCTTTTTTATTACGCGAACATATTAACCTTTACGGCTTTATCCTGAAAACGAAGCAATGCATCAGCAGCGCGTTGCAGGCCTTCTGCGCTCGCCCTTTCATTACGCGATAGTGCGCCATCAATCCCTTCCTGAATTTTGGAGAACACGTTCATAGGCTGGTGCGATGAAACGGGTGCGGTGCCATCGTAAACGACTTTAGACAACGCGGTAGGGGCCATGAAACCCAACAATGATGACGATTCGTCGAGATCCATCTGTCCACTTTGGATCAGGCTATTTACGGCTTCGGTTAACGCTTGTGGCGTCATATTCGTGAAATCGTATTTCTTAACCTGAGTAGCGGAGGTGGCAGCGTTATTTGCACTCGTTTCCTGCGTTTTTTCAGCTAAAACAGCAGCAAACGAGGCTTGATTACCAACCTGAGCCGTTGAGTTAGCGATCGAAGCACGATGCGCAAAAAGGCCATTCTCTCCAGTCTCAATTTTCATATTCTTCCCTCCCAGTCGTTATGAACATGCAATGCATCCAAGCAAACGATATGTCAGCGCCTTCAGTATAGGATTCTCGATGAAAATGTCCCTATTTGATTGGAGGAATAGCGCCGTAAACTTCAACGTGCTCACATGTTCAGCGACATAAAAGCGCCCTCCTCGCTCAGTTTATGTGTACCTGAACGCATGGCTGGTATAATAAATACTCATACCTAGCGCCAACTTACAGAGGATCAATCATGAAAAAGCGAGCCATTGCTCTTTTTGCGCTACTGCCCATCACTCAAGCCGCCGCCACAGATTGTGGTAACGCCAACACGCAGATGGAGATGAGCCAGTGTGCGGCTAATGAATATAAAAAAGTGGATGGCGAGCTTAATCGGCTGTATCAGGATGTCGTAAAACGCCTGGTGATTGAAGAACACAAGGCGTTGCTCAAGTCAGCGCAGAGAAAATGGATCGCGTACCGCGACGCTGACTGTGAGTTTCAGGCCTTCCCGACAACTGGGGGATCGGTGCATGGCATGGTGTATTCCCAGTGCCTGACGCAGAAAACCGCCGAGCGCGTAGAAGAATTCAAAAGCATGCTACGTTGTGAAGAAGGGGATTTAAGCTGTCCGCTTTAAGCCACTGCCAAGTGTGGAAAGCATCACAGACTAAATGCGGGGTAAGTGTTTGAATAGCGGTGGAGAGACGGGGGGATTTGAACCCCCAGTAGCGTTGCCCGACTCCCGTTTTCGGGACGGGTTCGGTCAGTCGCTCCAGCATCTCTCCGTTAGCAGTTGCCATGATGCCTACTTTTACGGCATGTTAACAGCACCCGCCCTCGCCTTTAAATTCAAGTGACGACTGAACGAGCAATAACAATGATTAAATGGCCGTGGAAAAACACTCAACCTCAGGTGCAGACGCTTGAACACTGGCACGCTGCGATTTCCATCCCGCTTCTCGCACCTTTAAGCGACGAAGATCTCCAGCAACTGGTCGCCCTTGCCGATCAGTTTTTGAAGCAAAAGCGCCTGATTCCGTTGCAGGAGCTGGTGTTGACGGACATCATGCAGCAGCGCATCGCCCTGCTGTTTTCCCTGCCAGTGCTGTCGCTGGGAATGGATGCGCTGGATGGCTTCCATGAAGTTCTGATTTACCCCGGCCCGTTTATTGTTGAAGAAGAGTGGCAGGATGACATAGGGCTCGTGCATAAGGGGAAAATGGTGCAATCCGGCCAAAGCTGGGATCAGGGGCCGATTGTCCTCAACTGGCAGGAAGTGCAGGATTCCTTCGACCTCTCCGGTTTCAACCTCATCATTCATGAAGTCGCGCACAAGCTGGACATCCGCAGCAGCGGCGAAGCGACGGGCGTTCCCCTTATCCCTCTGCGTGAGATAGCTGCGTGGGAACAGCATCTGCACGGCGCGATGGATGCCATGCAGGAAGAAATCGATCTGGTGGGCGAAGATGCCGCCAGCATGGATCCCTACGCTGTCCACGATCCGGCAGAGTGCTTTGCGGTGCTGTCGGAATACTTCTTCAGCGCCCCCGAACTTCTTGACGCGCGTTTCCCCGATCTGTACCGCTGCTTCCAAAAGTTCTATCAGCAGGATCCACTCACCCGTCTAAAAAACTGGCAAAGCAGTACCCATTACCGTGCGCCATCCATTTACTAACCGATAAAAAAACAGCGAATTGTACACAGCCTAAACAGTCAGACGATAAAGCTGATTTTGCCGTTGACAGTACCGCGGGTGGCGGATATCATGCGCCCCGTTCACACGATTCCTCTGTAGTTCAGTCGGTAGAACGGCGGACTGTTAATCCGTATGTCACTGGTTCGAGTCCAGTCAGAGGAGCCAAATTAAAGAAAGCAGACGTTCACAGACGTCTGCTTTTTTGCTTTTAATCAATTGGTTATCCCCTTCTTCAGGTTCACCCTCGTTCACCCAAAAACACTCGAAGCCATACCCTTTTGCTGGTAAAAATACTGGTAAAGCTGGTTCGATTTCGTTTTTACCAGCAATCGGAGGGAACCGTCATGTCACTTACTGATACTAAAGTAAAAAATGCCAAACCATCAGAAAAGGTGGTTAAGCTCACTGACGGGTTCGGCCTCTACCTGCTGGTACATCCCAACGGCTCGAAATACTGGCAGTTAGGCTATCGCTTCGAAGGAAAACAGAAGGTGTTTTCGCAGTCACGTGGCGTGCTCAGTTCAATCTCACCGTCGTCGCATAACACGGTTTTAGACGAGTAACCATTTCGGGTATTAGAGCCTGATTTAGGGGCATTTTTCTCGTGCCCGAGATGCTCAGTGAGTTCAGCATTGAGCGCCGTTTCGACGGTTAACTTCGTCAGCATGCGGGAAAACGCATTTGAGATCGGCTTCGGTTTTAAGGCCTTTAGCTAATTCAGCAGCCAGTGCTTTGAGTTTCTTTTCGTCCATCGTTTACCTGTCTCCGTTGTTGGAGTGAACATATCAAAAATAGGCAATTACACAATTTAAATTACAGTCTCGAAAATAATTTTTTGACGAGTATTTTCTTTTTTGGTTTGTTGTTTCTTTTTAGCTTCCAAGAAGTATAGGCGTTCTTGTGCTGAAGCAATTTGTTGTTTGATATCTTTTCTGATCATTTGTGCTCTCCCAAATGTTTTTTCTTGCTGAAATAAGGGATGTCCGCATAATCATTACCATTACCATTACCATTACCATTACCAATTTGTTTCTTGATTGATTTTATTTTCATCTTGAACTGTTGTTTTATCAGGCGCTGCTTTGATTGTTCCCTAATATTGATTACTATTTTCTCTGTTTATAAATAGGCCTATTCCGTATTGGTATAGATACCATCATCTAAAAGTCGCTTGGCTTCCCAATCAATGACTTCATCATTATTTTTATACATTACACCTCTTTGTATTTTTTATATATTATCACTTACCATATTTTTGATGATTATCAATACAGAAAGATGTTTTTATTTAATGAAATAAAAAATCATAACCCAGATATTATCCACACATCACCAAATTAATATTAATACGGTTTCATACCATTCTACTTTTCACGTTTTAGTTTATTTAACTTAACCGCTCATATGTGATAGGCTACGTGGGGTAAGCGCTTAGATATAAGCGCTTAATTTATTAAAAAATAAATATATCTCACGCGTCTGGTAAATCCGTATCGCCATTACCCAATATTTTTTGCATGATAACAGTATCAACCCAACGTCCGTGTTTAAAACCAACAGACTTTAAGGTTCCTGTCAGTTCAAAACCAAGAGAACGATGTAAAGAAATAGAACCACGGTTTTCACTATTACCAATAACAGCAACTAACTGACGAAATCCAGACGCTTCTGCTTGGTTGATAGCTACGGTAAGCAATGCTTTCCCGATACCCTTCCCCAGTTGTTCAGGATCGATATAGATAGAATCTTCGAGTGTGAAACGATAGGCTGGGCGTGGTCGGTATGGCGCAAGATAACAATAGCCAACAACAATACCATCGACTAACGCAACAAGCCACGGCGTTCCAGCATCTTGAACTTTAGTAATCCGCTCTTTCATCTCTTCAATGGTAGGAGGGATCGTTTCAAACGTAGCGATACCATTCACAACGTGCCATGCATAGATTTTTTGAATATCAGGAATATGTTCAGAGCTGACTGGGATGATCTGCATAATATAACCTCTGATTTAATAAAATCAGAAAAGGATATCATAGGTATCTATGATTAATACTTCTCAAGCAAAGAATTTTTATTATGCATATTGCAATAATGCATACTTGGAAAAGTAAAATACTATTTCCTTATGCGTAGAAACTTCTATGGTAGCTCAATTCGTATGGTTAACCCCCCCCAAGATCGATATTTTTACCAAAGTCCTTAATCAACCCATTATTTATATATACCTTATATTTAGGAGTTCTTTTAATTCATAAAAATATCGTGTTGTACACAGATCTAGGCACCTTCGGAAGTGAAACGATAGATCGGCATGGTCGATTAAGCATCAGGATATGACCCAGGGTGGGATCCCACTTTACTTATTGAAATAGAGAACTTATTTCGATTTTACTGATCTGAGCTTTATCTCCACTAACACCCAGTGAAAGACAATGACTATCTTTAATAGTATCAATGAAATACCCGACCCACGCTGCGAAACGAATAAAAAGCATGAGTTGATGGACGTCATTTTCCTCACCTTTACCGCCGTGCTAAGCGGTGCATCGGGATGGAAAGCCATACAGCAATTCGGTGAGTGCCAACTCCCGTGGCTGAGACAGCATTCTCCTTTTGCTAATGGCATTCCAAAACGTCACTGTATCGCCAATATTATCAAGGCATTAGATAGCCAGTCCCTGATGTCAGCACTGTTAAGCTGGATTAATGAACGTCGCAGCAGTAATGGCAGAAAACAGATAGCGATTGACGGTAAAACGCTTCACGGAAGGGGCAGCGCATATGGCGCTGTTCAATCGAGTGGCATTGAGTGTCCTGAAACAGCATGAAGGAAAAAAAGATAGCATAGCGGGCAAACGACAATGTGCCGGATGGTCAGGAGATTTTCGTAGCGAGGTTATCTTTGGTTAATTCATCAACAAAGTGGAATCCCCCCCTGTCGTTGCGACAAGCCCCCTCATTAATCCTATTCCTCATGGGTGGTTATCAGAATAACCATTCCTTTTATTTTTGAGTTTGTTATCGCTCTCAGTTGTGTGCAAATTGCCATCCGTTTTCCCGATCAGAAACGATTTAAGTTCAGACGTAAACTTGAACGGGTTTTTGAACATCAAAAAGTGATCGCCTTGCTCTGCGCGGGTAAAAATAAATAATCTGGCGTTTGGAATGACCGACTGCATCCAGCGCTGGCTTTCAATATAGGGACTGTACTCACCGGTAAATATTGCCGTTGGAATATCTATCTTGTGTTCAATAACATCCCGCCAGTCATTGGTAAGATGATCAAAGAGAACCCGTTCGAGGTCCTGTGGTTTGTTATGAATTACCTGACGGGAAAAATTCTCAGAGCTGGCAAACCAAGGTGAGTCCATTAACTGTACCCGTTCGAATGCATTGAGGTCGGAAACAAGCTTATTAGGTGTTTTCATGCCACGAAATGCTTCGATCATTGCTTCGGGTGAAGTCACACTTCCGCCCGCTTCCAGGCGCTCCTGTTCTGTCCAGTTTTGATGACTGTAAATAGAGGGGGATTCATCCACAAATGCAATTCGTTCTATGCCAGAAGTCCCAAACAAATCGATATAACTCCACAAAACCGATGCTCCCATGGACCATCCACTAAAACTGGCTTTAGTAATACCTGCATGTTGCGTCATTTCCCGGAGATCCATGGCAAAACGAGATATACGACTTCCGTAGGATACGGATTCAGATAGCCCCTGGTTTCTGGGATCCAGTACATAAACATGAAAATCTTGACTTAACAGGTACATTACATAGATATACTCTGCTCCATTAGCGGCCCAACCGGGTACAAACACCAGAGGCTGCCCTTTCCCAGCTTCCCAGTAACGAAGTTTGACGCCATCGCTGGTGGTAAACGTGTTTATCTGTAAGCCCTTGAATTCGGACAGCTTGGATGGCATACCCTCAGGCGGAGCGGAAAAAATAACGTCCTGACCAATGACATCAACGGCAGAAGCGGCAAATACGGCATGAGATGTAATAGTCATAAGAAGAGTGAAAACCCCTTGGACAACATGCTTTTTAAAATTTTTCAAAACAATATCCGGATAAATTGTATGTGCAGGTGAACCCGTCTGAAACAGTTCAGGAATCGAACGGGCTCCAATAAAAAATTATCCGACCGAGGGTAGCCGGATAATTGTTCAGAATATTTAGGCTTTCACCCAAGCAGGAGCGACCACCGGCCCCTGACCCAGGAAATAGCCAAACTGGATATTCATAGCGCCAATAGGTTCAAGGTAACGACTGTTCTTGAGTGGACCCGCATATACCGGCTCCAGATTAACGGATGTCGCCAGTTTGGCTACCTGCTCACGTGCCAGCTCATTATCCCCGGCTATAAATACCTGTAATTTATTGCTCTGGCGTGATTCTTCCGAGAGCAACTGAGCAAAAAGCGTATTGAACGCTTTCACAACATTAGCCCCCGGAATCAGTTTCTGAATTTCTTCTGCCGCTGAGGTCTCATGACCAATAACCAGCTCACTGAAATCAGCACTCACCGGATTAGAAATATCGACCAGCACTTTGCCTGCCAGATCGCCAGCGGCTGAAAAGACATCAGTTGCAGCAGGGTAAGGGGTGGCAAGAATAACAATGTCTGCAACGGAGATCGCAGCGGCAATCCCGCCTCCCTGAACAGAAGCACCTATTTTGTTGGCCAGTTCAGCGGCTTTAGCCGGGTCTCGGTGCCCGATAAAAACGTCATGCTTACCAGAAAAAAGAGCTGCAAGCCCTGCCCCCATATTGCCAGTACCAATGATTCCAATTTTCATGTTTCGTTCCTCACGATGATTAACGAAACCAGTCTATTGTTATGTCATAGTATGATAAATTGCTTTAATGATTGGATATTATAACCGGATTGTTTCTAATGGACAGATTGACCAGTATGGCTATCTATGTCAAAGCAGTTGAGCTGGGTTCCTTCGCTGCCGCAGCGGATGTGCTGAATTTGTCCGCGCAACTCGTTGGTAAACATATTGCAGCGCTTGAGCACCATCTTGGGGTACGGTTAATCAGCAGAACCACTCGCCAGCACAGCCTGACCGAGGCAGGTCATCATTTTTACGAGCGTGCAAAAATTATTCTTGCCGAGGTGGAAATCGCCGAATCGTTTGCCGAGGAGGTGAGGGCTGTTCCGCGTGGCAGACTTAAAATCAATGCACCCGTGACCTTTGGCATCAATGCGCTTGCTCCCCTTTTGCCACTGTTTCTTGAACAACATCCGGAAGTATCGGTCGAAATGACGCTAACTAACCGCAAAGTGGACCTGATTGATGAAGGATACGATGCCGTTTTTCGTGTCGGAACACTGGCAGACAGTGCTTTGATGGCAAAATCTCTTGCTCCTTATCAATTGCTCCTTTGTGCAGCACCTGAATATCTGAAAAAATCACTTCCACTGAAAAAACCAGAAGACTTATTGCAGCATGAATGTCTAATTTTCACTCATACCACCCTCAGAACACAGTGGGAGTTTGATGGTCCAGAAGGCCACGTTTCACTGCCCGTTTCTGGACGCCTGCTTCTGGACAGCGGCGAGGCATTGATCAGCGCAGCCTTGTCTGGTTTTGGTATTGCAATGCAACCCACGGAACTGGTGTGGCCGCATATCTTGGCTGGCAGACTCGTTATTGTATTACCAGAATACAGCGTACCCTTAAGACCATTGCATGTGATGTATGCTCCGGACAGAAGGCTGACGCCCAAGCTCCGCAGCTTTCTTGATTTTTCGACCCGTCACTTCGGTACTGGTCCGGGGGTCTCACTCCCGACCACCCGCCGTGCGTTGTAGTGGAATTCCTGTATGCCAGCACCTTTCACCATTGATTCTCTCCGGGCCATTGTCCATTTTGTTACCGTGGCGGATGCACACAGTTTTACAGAAGCAGCCGATCATCTGGGAATGACCCGCTCAGCAATAGGTAAGAGCATTGTCCGACTGGAAGAACGCTTGGGTACTAAGCTTTTTCATCGTACAACACGAAAGATGACATTGACTACCGAGGGTGAAGCCTATCTTGCCAGTTGCAGAAGTGCGCTGGAAACAATGCAGGCCGCTGAGTCATCTCTACTCGCCAGACAGACAGAACCATCGGGCGTGGTCAGAATTGATATGCCTGCTGCATTTGGTAAAACAGTTATGATGCCGGTGCTGCTTAAAATCGCTGCGCAGTATCCCGAGATCCGACTGGTGCTGACATTTAATGACCGTATTATCGATCCACTGGATATGGGGTTTGACCTTGCTATTCGCTTTGGTCCTCTGAAAGACACGACTGATCTAGTTGCCCGCTCCCTGAATGCACAACATTTGCTCCTGTGTGCTTCACCAGAGTATCTGTCCCGCTATGGAACACCTCTTACCCTGGATGATTTGGATAAACATCGATGCGTTATGGCCTGGCGGGGAGGCTCGCCACTCAACTGGTTAGTTCGCGATCCGCAAGGACAAGATATACGTTTCAATCCGGTCCCATTTCATCAAATAAGTGACGGTGATGCCATGATAGCCGCAGGGGTTGCCGGAGCAGGCATTATACAGTTCCCTGAATCGCTACTGCGCCCCTATTTTGCTGATGCGAGACTTATTCCCGTTCTACCGGAACTTACACCGTCGCCTACAGATCTGAGCGTAATCTGGCCTCGTGCCCGGGCACTCATGCCCGGGGTTAGGTTTATTGTTGATGAGCTGATACGGCTGGCCGATATCAATGCATTTGCCTGATTAGGGAAAAAAATTCCCCACTGCGTCCTCCCTACATGGGTTTATCAATTGTTCACTCTGTACGACGATAGTTAACAGATTCTGCAACGCACTATCTGTTAACTATCCACAATGAGGGACATACCATGCCTGTAGTAAATATTCAGATGTTTGATGGCCGCGATGAGGCTAAACCTGCTATTGCCCGTGCGGTAACAGAAGCAATTGCCACACACGCCAATGTCGATCCACAATATGTTTATGTCATTTTTAATGATGTGAAAACCGAAAACTGGGCTATTTCTGGTGAAATTTTTTCGGAAACGATGAAAAAGTCAGGCTAAAGAGCATTTATAAAACTGCCGGACGTCCAGTACCGTGAACGAATTAATTACATGGTACTGGAAAAAATCGCTCTACACTTTTTAACATTGCTACATCTATTAAAATTGTTTTTTTGTGCACATTATCAATCGGATGTTCCATGCTGATTAATAAGCAGTATTAAATCAGTAAATATTAAATGAAATATTATTTACTATCCAGCCAGTAGGATTACGTAATGAAGAATGAAATTATTTGTGTATTCACTCTGTCTGTAAAAGAGGGGCAGTTTTCGAATTTCCGCAATCTGGTGTCGGAGATTGTAAATGAGACTGAGAAAGAGCGGGGAACACTGACTTATATGTACAGTGTCAGTGAGGACGAAAAAACAGCGCATATCATCGAAGGCTATAAGGCTGATGCACTGGTATCTCATGTAGATGTAACATTCGCTCCATTCGCTGAACGCTTTCTGTCGCATGTTAATGTGACTGGACTGACTGTATATGGTAAAACAGACGAGCATATCAGAAAAAGGCTAGATGCATTTGGAGCCGTTTACATGACCACGTTCGCCGGTTTTACTCGCTAACGCTTTCCGGACTAAGCACCATTCTCTATCCACTTCGCCTAAAAGACGAGTGTTAGTTACCTTCTCGATTTTAGGCGAGCCATCAACGACGCATCCATGCCGCCGAATTTAGCTCTCCATTTGTAAAAAGTCGCCGAACTCATGCCATGCTCACGGCATAGCTCAGGAACGGGCGTGCCGGCTTCGGCTTGTTTGAGGATCGCCATGATTTGGCTGTCTGTAAATTTTGATGTTTTCATGCGGAATCTCCTGCGTTTATAGTACGAGAAAATTCTACTTTTGACGCCTGTTAATTTAAGGGGGGATTACCGATCAAACGAATCATAAATTGAGGCTGCTGATTTTTTCTGTATGCTCTCATCCCTTCTGATTAACATATAACGATGTTAGTAATGTATTCATCTACATCATGAGGGCATGCTACGAACATTGCTTTTTACATACATTACATCCGTATCCTCTATAAGCATTATCTCATCACGTCAAAAAAAGGACTGGGAATCGCTACGAAATGTTTGGAGTGTCCATTCGAAATGGAACTTTATCTTTCGGAAAGACTCCGCTTATCATTGGTTAGATAATTTTTTCATAGATAAAGTTGTTTATGGTTCAGGAGAATACTTTTGCATGAAGAAAAATCAGCGAAATCATATATCCGTGCATGTGAAGAACGTTACAGTTTCATCCATCTCCAGGCAAACTTATAATACCTGTCGGTAATTTTTATTCAGAGAAAAATTAAGCATCATAATATTAATTCAAATAATTCGGAGGAATTATGAGTTTGATACCGAAATTTCCTTTTACCACTGTGTTTCTTTGTGCTGCGGAAATTTTTTCGGCAAGTGCTTCTGCTAATATTTCTATCAAGGATTTCACGCTATCAGGTGTGTCTCTCGAGCACAGTTCCTTCAAAGGTGAACCAGCATTCAAAATGACCATGCCAACTGATGCCATTCAGGATCCGAATAAGGAAAAGCTGGCTGACCGAAATTATATGGCTTGGTTACCGTTTGATTTTGGTGACGGTGTAATTGAGGTTGATATTGCCAGTAAGCTTGTGGATGAAGCGCCAACCTATGCCAGAGGTTTCATTGGCCTGACTTTTCGTATAAACAGCAAGGGACATTTTGAAAGTATCTACCTGCGTCCTACAAATAGCGTTGCTGAAGATCAGGTTCGGCGTAATCACAGTGTTCAGTATGTAGCTTATCCTGATTACAGATTTGACAAACTGAGGCAAGACTCCCCAGAAAAGTACGAAAGCTATGCTGAACTGGATATGGAACGCTGGATACACATGAAAATTGTTGTCAAAGGAGAAAAAGCTGAGCTTTATCTCGACGGAAAATCAGCGCCATCCCTTATAGTTACAGACTTGAAACTAGGTGCGAATCAGCGAGGTGGTGTTGGTGTATGGCTTGAGTCCGGTACAATGGCATTTTTTCGGAATTTAAAAATAACGCCAGCATCCTGAATCAGGTAAAGGTAATCAACTAACTCAAAAATTATGCAGTCCGCCTCGCCAGAAGAAGTAAATTACCTAGTCCATCATCGCACTACTTGACAATACCGAAACGATATTTCATCGTTTCGATATTTAACATCATGTTATCGTAGCTAGGCTGTGTCCCGTAACTATTTTTTGTACAATCAGGGACATGATTTCACGACAAAAAGTACTTCAATTTGGCTCGTTACGATTTTCCCGACGATGCATGGGCACTGATTTCTCCCATGCTGCCGCCTGAAGAGGCTCTTCCAAAGGCGAGCGTCCTTACTTTGCTCACAGACATGTCATGAATGGCATATTTTGGGTGCTTTGCTCTGGCGCCCCCTGGCGGGATTTACCTGAGCGTTATGGTCAATGTAAAACCATTTACAACCGCGTCAATCGGTGGTCTAAAGCCGGAGTAATGAACAGCATTTTCAATAAATTACTCCAGATTCCGGATGAAAAAGCGCTAATTGACTGGGATGTTATCGCGCTGGATGGCAGTAACGTTCGCGCGCTGAAAGCGGCTGCGGGTGTGAAAAAAAACATCCCGATGAATGCGAGGACCATGGGCTGTGTCGCTCTCGCGGCGGCTTTGGCACCAAAATCCATCTGGCGACGGATAGCACAGGATTACCACTGAGTTTTTGTCTGAGCGGTGGACAGGCCCACGAGAGCCGATATGCGGAAACCTTGCTTAACCGGATTGGGATTATCAGAAAAAGCGGGCACCTGAAATCGCGCCCAGGCGCGGTGCTGGCTGATAAAGGGTACTCAAGCCATTCACTACGTTATTATTTGAAAATAAAAGGAATAAAAGCTGTAATTCCATTCAAGTCGAATGAAAAAGCCAGCCGGGATAGGCGTCGAAAACTTGATATCCAGAAGTACAAAAAACGTAATGTCGTTGAACGCTGTTTTGCCCGGCTGAAGGAACATCGCCGAATTGCAACCCGCTCGGAAAAAACAGCCAGAAACTACCTGAGTATGCTTAAGCTGGGCGCTATCCGGTTATTTTTAAAGCGATTGTTAAGTTAAAGGACACAGCCTAATGTTCGGCGGATTGCTAAAATTCAGAACCCCTTAATGTGCCAGGATATTGTATCGCGCCACCAAAACATTTCTTTGATGAATATCCGCGGGAGATGTTCAGGGCAATGGAAACTCCCGTGATGATGCAGGGCTCCCATACGCGTATTCAGATTGAGTAACCTTTCGCCCATTTATCATGCCCTTTCCCTCTTTCTTCCTCAGTGAATCGGGAGGCGAAGACCCAAACTCTGCGGATAAGGGTCAAAGTAATTTTGAGTTAGCAGATAGCGGTCAGGGTATTCGGCCAAATAGTGCTTCAGCAGCGTAAGTGGGGCGAGGATGGGCAACAGTCCATCGCGATAGTGCAGGATCACCTCGCGCAGTTCACCACGCTGGCGGAGGGTCAACTGATTACGGAAATAACCCTGAATATGCATTAGCACGTTGGTGTGATTTTTCCGCGAAGCGGGTTTCTTCAGGATTGTCATCAGTTTTTCGCGATAGGCCACAAAGAAATCATCCAGGTTTTCCCATTCATGCAGCGACGCGACAAACGGCCCGATCTCACGGTAGCCCGCCTGGTGGTGTGCCAGCAGTTGAAGTTTATAGCGGCTGTGGAAGTCCAGCAGCGCACGCCGCGTGAGGCCGTTGGCACGCAGAGTGTTCAGCTCATGCAGGGCGAAAACACGCTCGACAAAGTTCTCCCGCAGCACCGGATCGTGCAGGCGACCATCTTCTTCAACCGGTAACCACGGGTATTTCTCCAGTAATGCAGCGGTAAAAAGACCAACTCCCTCTTTACGCCCGCGATTGCCTTTTTCGTCATACAGCCGCACGCGTTCCATACCGCAGCTCGGCGATTTGGCACAAACGATAAAGCCCGACAGTTGCCCCAAATGTGAGAGGTAAGTCTCAGCGAAGTCGGCCATTTTCTCCGTTACATCCTCGTGTGGGGCATGGCTGAAACGCATGCGAATGTCGCCTTCCGCCCTCTGTACCAGACGCAGAGCCGGACGGGGCACGGGCAGGCCGATGGACATCTCCGGGCAGACGGGTTTGAAGGTCACCCACTGCGCCAGTTCATCCATGACAAAGTTCATGCGTTTATGCCCGCCGTCAAACCGTACGGCCGAGCCGGTTAAACATCCGCTGATCCCAATGACGGGTTGAATGGTCATGGCACTCCCCTCTTTACTGCGTATTTCGGGTGAAGAAAAGCGTGACCGTCCCGACGGTGATCCCGAATTTCTTCATCTCTGTTTTATTAAAAAGATGCGTGCCATCCTGTAGGTACATCCAGTCGTCAAAGTGTAACAGCCAGGTACGGCCGTCAGCTTTAACGTTCATACTGTAACGCCAGTTAAAAGCATTGCCCGCAGCCTGACCTGTCGCCACATCTTCAATATCGCCCGCGGTGCCCTCGTAGCGATCGGCAGCGATGCGCCGGATATGCCACACGCGCTGTTGTTGCTCACCATCGTCATAGACGAAATGCTCGTTAAGCGTCAGCGTGTCGCCGATGACGTTACCGGTGATGTCGACGTGGAAACGACGCAACTGTTTACCGCTGCGATCCTGCACCATACCCCACGCTTCGGTTTTCCCCTGAAAATACTGGAAGATATCTAGCGACGGCTGTTGGTGTCGGTAGTCAGTAACCTCTGTGCTGCAGCCTGTCAGCATTACCAGCATCAGGCACAGTGTCAGAATACGTTTCATTTTTTACCTCCAATCAACTGCTGACGCAGTCCGGGATATTGCGTGCGAGGATCGAGCCAGATGGCCAGAAAACATGTACTGAAGGTTGCAGGCTGGCTCGGACCGAGCGGGACAAAACTTTTTTGTGATGCCAAGGCGCGATACCAAAATTGCCCTTGCTTACCGTTAAACACAAAGGCCAGTTGCGCCCCCGGTGTGACGTCGGGCCAGAGGGAATGCAGCATGCGCAGCCAGGATTCACTCTGCGGTTCACGCGCCAGAACGCCCTGCGCCTGCCACTGATCGCGAGTGGCCTCTACCAGCTCGTCGCGGTCGATATTGCGTTTGTAGGTAATAATCAACGCCAGATCCTGTTCTGGACCGTTATACCGGCCGTCCGGCGTGAGCAGTTGGGAGGTATAGACGGTGAACGGCCCCCAGGTTAGGGTTGCATCCCCCACTTTGCGCCAGCTTAACCAGTCGGCGGAATGGGCGACGGGCGTGATGGCCGTCAGCCACAGCAACATCAATAACGCGGTTCTCATTGTCGCTTCCCCATCAACATGTGGAAAAACAGCATCAGAATCAGCCAGCCCGACGCCATCCAACTGGCGACGATAATGTCAGGCTTCAGGAAGGTCATCGCGCCCAGACGTTCACCGATGATGTACGCCACTGGCCCGCCACAGGTCGCCAGCAGCGTCAGTAGCCACACAGGCAGCGTGGTCGTGCGGGTCAGTTCAGTCCAGATGGTAGCGAACATCAACCACAGCGCCACCATCCACAGCGGCAGCAGCGCGTCGCCGTCAAAGTCGATCAGCCCCGTCCACACCCAGAACGCATCAAGACCGCTCCCCGCCGCGGCGAGCAGGAGAGCGTAAAGACGGTGTGCAGGCGACAGCATCAGGCAGGCCAGTATCGCGAGAGCAAGCCACAAAAACAGGCCTCGTTCACGAAACAACACCACCAGCGTCCAGTAAAGATCGAACGCTATTGCCATCAGAAAGACCTGCACATAGCGCTTCATACGCGCTCCGCGGTCAGTTGCACCGCACTGATAGTACGTGCATTAAATCCGGCTTCGCAGTAGCCAAAGTAGTAGAGCCACATACGACGAAACCGGTCATCAAAACCGAGCTTTTCAATATCCTGCCAGGCGTGTACAAACCGCTGCCGCCACTGTGCCAGCGTGCGAGCGTAGTCAGGCCCCATGTCGAACAGATTGCGGACGACAAAATCGGTGTGTCGCGTCATCAGCTCACTCATCACCGTAATGCTTGGTAAAAAACCGCCGGGGAAGATGTAGCGCTGGATAAAATCGACGCTTTTGCTGTAGTCGCGGTAGCGCTGATCCTGAATGGTGATGGCCTGAATCACCATTTTTCCTCCCGGGCGCAAACGTGCCTGACAGGTGCGGAAAAAGGCTGGCAGGTAGCGTTGCCCTACCGCTTCTATCATCTCGACCGACACCAGCTTATCGAACTCGCCGGTCAGATCGCGGTAGTCACACAGCAGGACATGCACCCGATCCTGCAACCCCGCGCGGGCAATCCGCGCTTTCGCCCAGTCGTACTGCTCCTGCGACAGCGTGGTAGTGGTGACGCGGCAGCCGTAATGACGAGCGGCGAACTCCGCCATCGCCCCCCAACCGGTGCCGATTTCCAGCAGGTGATCGCTGGCCGTCAGCGTCAGTTGTTCACACAGACGGGTCATCTTTGCCCGCTGGGCCAGCGTAAGATCCTGCTCGTCGGCGGTGAACAGTGCACTGGAGTAGAGCATTTCCTCATCGAGAAAATGTGCGTAGAACTCATTGCCCAGATCGTAATGGGCAGCGATGTTTTCCCGCGCCTGCTGCCGATGGTTGCGCCGCGTCCAATGGCGAAGTCGCTCAATCGGCCTACCCAGCAGACGAAAGCCGCTTTCCATCTGCTCTAGCACTTTGCTGTTGAGCGCAAGAATCTGCAACAGCGGGGTAAGCTGATTCGTCTCCCACTCGCCGTCTATCCAGGCTTCAGCAGCGCCGAGGCTACCGCCTGTCAGCAAACGCCAGTACACGCTTGGAGCAAGGATCTGCACGTCGGCGCGCAGTGTGGCGGCAGCATCGCCAAAATGAAAAGTCTGCGCCCCTTCACGTACCGTGATCGCACCCTCGCGGATACCACTTAGCAAACGAAAGAGCAGCCAACGTGCGATACGAGCGTTGCGCGGGATGTCGGGTTCAAGCGCAAAGACGGGATCGGTCATGAGCGTTCACTCCTGCTGACGGGATGGTTGTACAGCGGCACACGCTTAAGCCATAGCCGCAGCGCCTGCCAATAAATAGCGAACACAGTTTTCAGCGTCATCAACGGTATACGCAGCAGAAGTGACGTCAGGTTTGCGCGCGTCAGTGGTTCACGGCGCAGCACCAACGTGGCATCGAATACTTTGGATTCCTGATGATTTTCGATATGCATATGCAGCGTTTTACCGGGGCTGTTGAAACGCCAGTGGTAAACCATGTCCATCGGGTTAAAGGGAGAGACGTGGAACGCCTTTTCCAACGGGCGGGCCTCCTGACCATCTACCGCATGACCATCGACCGCATAGTAATGTCGCTCGTTCCACGGGGTATTGCGCACCTCCGCCAGTATCCAGCGCAGGATGCCCATATGGTCATAGCAGTAGTAAAAATTGACCGGATTAAAGTGGAACCCGAAATAGCGCAACTGGGTCAGAAGCATAACCCGTCCATCAGGTCGCTCGCCGGTCAGGCTTTCAAGCCGGTCAAGGGCGTTCTCTTTGAGCGGCGTGCCGAGCGGATAGTCCGCATCGTGGAAAGCGGCAGCGGCAAATCGGTTACGGCGGATGCCTGCCGATGGCAGCATGTCGAGTTCATCCAGATCGAGCCAAGCCATAAACATGCTGTAGCGAAAATGGTGCACTTTCGGCTGGAGCCGCCGATGGCGTAAAACCCCCTGATACAGGCAACTGTTCATTTCAGTTCCCCTCTCCTGCGGCGGCGATCCCCTTCACCACATCGAGTGCGCTACGTACGCCGTCTTCATGAAAACCGTTGTACCAGTAAGCCCCGCAATACCAGCTCCGCTGACAGCCGTTAATCTCACTGCGCCGCGCCTGTGCGCGCCAGCTTTTGGGGTTAAACAGCGGGTGCTCATAGACAAAGCGCTTCCAGACATAGCGCTCGTCAATCGGTGTTTCCGGATTCAGGGTAACGCAGAACAGGGGGCTGCCCTCTGGCAACCCTTGTAAGATATTCATGTTATAGGTGACACAGGCACTATCCTGTTCACGCTCACTCAGGCGATAGTTCCAACTGGCCCAGGCGCGCTGGCGTACCGGCAGCCAGCTTGGGTCGCTGTGTAACACCACCTCGTTACGCTGCCAGCCGATATCCCCCAGCACCTCACGCTCGGCCGGCGTCGGCTCGTCAAGCATCGCCAATGCCTGCGCGGAGTGGCAGGCGAAAATCACCTGATCGAACGTATAGCTCGATCCCTCAAGCTGGATCTGAACGCCTCCGTCGTGGCGCATCACCTTCTGCACTGGCGCGTTAAGATGAAGGGTCAGGCGATCGCCCAGTTGTGCCAGCATAGCGCGAATGTACTCCCGCGAACCGCCGGGCACCACGTACCACTGCGGACGATGAGCGATATCCAGCAGACCGTGGTGCTCAAAGAAACGCAAAAACAGCGGTAGCGGGAAGCGGCGCATCTCCTGAAGCGACGACGACCAGATAGCGGCCCCCATCGGCAAAATGTAATGACGGGCGAAAAAACCACTAAAATGGTGCCGATCGAGGAAAGTCTGTAGCGTAGCGCTCTCGTCCACCTCACCCGCCAACGCTTCTTTTGCCAATCGATTAAAACGTACGATCGATTTCAGCAGCCCCCAGAATGTCGGATTGACAAGATTACGGCGCTGGGCAAACAGCGAAGCGACAGTATGGCCGTTATACTCCAGACCATTCTCTGGGTTGTGCACGGAGAAGCTCATTTGCGTTTTTTGCCCACGGATGCCCAACTCGCTGAGCAGGCCCATAAAACGCGGATAGGTGCGGTCGTTATAGACGATAAACCCGGTATCGATGGCATACATCCCCTGCGGAGTGGTGACATCAACCGTAGCGGTATGCCCACCTAACGTGGGTTCGGCCTCGAAAAGCGTAACCTGATGGTGTCCGGCCAGTCGCCAGGCACAAGTCAACCCGGCAATACCGCTGCCGATAATAGCAATGTTCATAAACGCACCATCCTGCGCAGCAACGCGCGTTGAAGAAAATTAGGCAGCCCTGCCAGCAGGCGCAAAATCAGGCTGAAACCTGTCGGGAATGCGATGTGATCTTTCCCTTTAGCCAGACCACGACGGATAGCCTCCACAGCGCTATCTACGCTCACCTGACCGGGCATGGAAAAATCATTTTGGCGGGTCAGTGGCGTGTCAACAAAGCCCGGCGAGACGACCGTGACGGCAATCCCTTTTGGCTCCCAATCCAGACGCAGGCTATTGGCAAACCAGGTCAGCGCCGCTTTCGATGCACCATAAGCCTCTGCCCGTGGGAAGTGCAGCCAGTGTGCCATGGAGCTGACCAGCACCACGCGGTTTCCCGAAACCAACTGCCCCTGTAGCGCAGCCAGACAGTTTACCGGCCCCAGAACATTGGTGGTCATCACCCGTTCCACCAGCGCGGCATCCACAACGCCATGATCCAGATATTCACAGGTTCCCGCACAGAGAATGACCAAATCGGCAGCGCAGTTGGACAGCGCCTGACGGCAGGCCTCAGGATCGGTCATATCGAACGACCTAACCGTAATGTTTGGGCTGTATTGGTGTAACGCCTCCAGACGCTCTGGATCTCGCCCGCAAGCGATGACGCGGTAACCGTCATCGGCCCAGGACTTTGCGAGCCCCTCGCCTATGCCAGAGCTTGCACCCGTGATGAGGACCGTTTTCATGAACGCACCCTCCTTTTCACACCGCGCACCGCCCAGCCCAGTAACGGCAGGTGTTCGTAGATCATCTCTCCGGCGTCGTAATAATCGCGCTGGCGAATAATCAGATCGTCCTGAATATCCACGATTGAGCATCCCTGTAGGGTAAGCGCCTCTCCCCCAGCAACTCGCGGGTGGGCCCAGTGCATAGTCCAGGTTACGGCAAAACAATGGCCGCTGCTGAGGGGGGAGTCAATGGAAAAGCGGCACTGCTCAATGTTAGCCAGCAGATGGGTGAAGTAACGCTGGATCGCAGCCAGCCCCTCATGTTCACCAAACGGGTCGATAAGTGAAGCATCCGGATGATAAATCGCAGCCAGCACCGATGGCTGCTGGGTATCCAGCTCGGCGTAGTAATCCACAAATCGGTTGATGACGGATGACAATGTGTTCATGAGTCTCACCTGAGCTTGGAACAACGTGGCGTAATCGCATAATTAAAATCTACACAATTATTTTTATTTGTCCAAGTTTTAACGGAGTTATTTTTTATTTAATAATAATTTCAATAGATTATTTACATCAATTTTATAGGTGGAACTTTCTATTCTTAGACGACGTCACCCGCCCGCCACCTTTGCAGGTGGCAGCGAAGTGAAGGATTGCGAGATGAAAAAAGCGGAATTACAGAGGAATGACGTCTAAGGAAGCGACGTGCTGTTGCCAAAGGTCAATCTGTTTTTTGCGAGCCGCGGTGAGTTTACCGGTGGTGACCAGCAGCCATTTTCGCTCCGGGAAAATCTCCGGTGCCAGAGTGGCTGGCGGTACGGGAAGGACGTCAATGCGAAGCCCCTGACCGGTGCGCATGAGCGCTTCGAGCCAAATTTCGCACGGATCGCTCAGATGCCAACCGGTAATCAGATAGTTATCACCTGGCGCTCTTTTATCCCCTTCAAGGCAAAACGACGTGTAGGAGATGATGATGCCGTCGAGAATTTCGCGCAGGGTCATCATCGCCGGAATATTGGCCGAGACTTTGCTGCGCAGCGGGCGCAATACTTCACGGACCAGTTCCGTACGCGGATACTCGCGGCCCGCGTCGTAAATCAGCTGGCGCAGGGATTCGATTTTTCCCTCTTTCAACCGCTGCAACATGCTTTCCTGCAGGGCAAGCCAATTATTTGTTCGACGCGTACCTGGGCGAGCCAGTAGCGGTTTCACCTGGCTGACCGGGACCCCTTTTTTCACCCAGTCGAGAATTTTTAACGCCTGTTGGACATCGTCATCGCTGTACAACCGGTGGCCACCGTCTGTGCGCATCGGTTTGAGCAGGCCGTAACGACGCTGCCAAGCGCGGAGCGTCGTCGCATTTATCCCACAAAGCCGGGAAAATTCACCGATGGAGTAAGACATGTACTCAGCCTGATAGTAAACAATGCTCTCAATATACTACGAATAACGTCAGGTTGAATGACGTCGTTGTCACCGCGACAAACACCAGATCGAATGGATGGCTGATAGCCCCCAGCACCAGATGCGGAGAACACAATTCACTCCGCTCCCCTCATCAGCGGTGAAGATTCTGTTGCGAACCGCATTATTAAACCCTAACGTGAGCATTATTCTTCACCCGCTGGGTATTCATTGTTTTGATTGACGAGGGAAAATGGAACGCTTGTTTGTCTACGGGACGCTGCGCCCAGGCCACGAAAATGCCTATATTCTGGAAAACATCGGTGGAGACTGGCTGCCGGGTTACGTGACAGGCACGTTTTATGAGCGTGGCTGGGGTGCTGCCGCAGATTTTCCGGGGATCGTGCTGGATGATCACGGGTCGCGCGTCAACGGTTATCTATTTTTATCTGATAATCTCGAAGCGCACTGGCCAATGCTGGATGAATTTGAAGACGGCTACGATCGCGTTGAGGTTGTGGTTACTACAGCGGAAGACCAGCAGGTTACGGCATGGATTTATCAGTTACAGTTACAGCCACAGACAGGCCAGTAGGGTATATAAATCAAATACGCCCATCGCCCTGCCCCAGCCAAATTGAAAAATCCCGCTTATGGCAACCTAAGCGGGACGCGAACATCACAACCTCAATGTTGCTTGTTTCCAAACGCCCTAAACAAGCGTTATTCATTGCCCCATTGATTCAGGAATGTCGCGATTTCATCAATACGAAACGCGTCGATACCGGCCTCACTGGCCATCTCTTTCTGCGCCTCTTCACTGATCTCTTCGTTATTCATTAAGCGAGTGATCAGCAGTTGGAAATAGCGCGCCAGAGCGTCACGTTCTGACTCGCTCACCGGCTTTTCAGATTCCGTCGCATACTCATCCGTGATGTCATAAAATTTAAGTGGTATTTCATTGCTCATACGTCGTCCCCAAGGGTTAAGGTCTATATCTATTGATACTAGCACCTTACCATAAATCATGCAGTTAATGACATCTAACCACATGAATCTAAAACATAAAACAGGTTATTTAATACCGACAACAACCACACCGACTCGAACCATACACCAGGTCATGAAGATGGCTCATGTCTATTGAAATTAAATCACTTTTACTCACTCGATGTGTCTGGCATAAATTGTGCAATACTATAGACAATATGAAACCTGCAAAATTATAAAACCTGAAAACCTTGGCAAAGCAAGCAATAATTTCAGGTTTTATATCAAGAATTAGGATGCGAGATCGCGATGAATAAGAATTTTACCTTTACGATTAAGAACACGTGTTTCGATGAAAATTATAACCCCTCCGAAAACACGCGTATCACGACAAACTTTGCGAACTTGGCGAGAGGAAAAAATCGCCAGGAGAACTTGCGCAACGCCTTAACGATGATTGACAATCGTTTCAATTCCCTAGCAAGTTGGGATAACCCCAAAGGGGATCGCTATTCTGTCGAACTTGATATCATTTCCGTTGAGGTTGATATAGAAGGTAATGGCGACAGTTTCCCCGTCATTGAAATATTGAAAACCAATATTGTTGATAAAAAAACTAACGAGCGCATTGAAGGCATTGTAGGAAATAACTTCTCCTCCTACGTGCGAGATTATGATTTTAGCGTCTTGCTATCAGATCATAATAAGAACCACCCCGGATTTAGCACTCCCGATAACTTTGGCGATCTGCATGGCAATATCTTTAAATGCTTCGTAAATTCAGATTGTTACAAAGATAGATTTAGTAAATCGCCAGTTATCTGCCTGAGCGTTTCAAGTAAAAACACCTACCATCGGACTGGCAATCAGCACCCTGTGTTAGGCGTCGAATACCAGCAAGATGAATATTCATTGACCGATCAATACTTCCATAAAATGGGATTGCAGGCTCGCTATTTTATGCCGCCAAATAGCGTCGCGCCTTTAGCTTTCTATTTTTCTGGTGACTTACTGAGTGATTACACGAATCTTGAGCTGATCAGCACCATCGCCACGATGGAGACTTTTCAAAAGATTTACCGACCTGAGATTTACAATGCCAATTCTCCGGCAGGCCAATGCTATCAGCCAAGCCTGAATCATCAGGATCATTCATTCACTCAAATTGTTTACGATAGAGAAGAACGTAGCCTGTTGGCTATCGAGCAGGGAAAGTTTACTGAGAAAAACTTCATCAAACCATACCACGCAATTCTTGAGCAATGGTCTGCTAATTACGTTCTTTGATTAATCAAACACACAAGGTCACCGATTATTATGAAAATATTGTTACCTACCTCCACGGCTGGCAGCTTACCGAAACCTTCTTGGCTGGCGCAGCCTGAGACACTGTGGTCCCCTTGGAAATTGCAAGGCGATGAACTGATTGAGGGCAAACAAGATGCGCTGCGTTTGAGTCTGGCGGATCAACAACAGGCAGGGATTGATATTGTTAGCGATGGCGAGCAAACGCGCCAACATTTTGTCACGACCTTTATTGAGCACCTCAGCGGTGTTGATTTTGAGAAACGTGAGATCGTTAAAATTCGTAATCGCTATGATGCGAGTGTACCGACAGTCATTGGCGCTGTGGTTCGCCAGAAGCCCGTTTTTGTTGAAGATGCCAAATTTTTACGTCAGCAAACCACGCAACCTATTAAATGGGCTCTGCCTGGCCCAATGACGATGATCGATACGCTCTATGATAGCCACTATAAAAGTCGCGAAAAACTCGCCTGGGAATTCGCCAAAATTCTTAATCAAGAAGCTAAAGAGTTAGAGGCTGCGGGTGTCGACATTATCCAGTTTGATGAGCCTGCCTTTAATGTGTTTTTTGATGAGGTGAATGACTGGGGCATTGCCGCGTTAGAACGAGCCGTTGAAGGGCTTAAATGTGAAACTGCGGTACATATTTGCTATGGCTATGGCATCAAAGCCAATACGGATTGGAAAAAGACGCTGGGATCCGAGTGGCGCCAATACGAAGAAATTTTTCCTAAGCTGCAAAAATCGGCGATTGATATCATTTCACTGGAATGCCAGAACTCTCGGGTTCCAATGGACCTTATTGAACTCATTCGCGGTAAAAAAGTGATGGTAGGTGCCATTGACGTGGCAACCAATACCATTGAGACGC
Source organism: Pectobacterium quasiaquaticum (assembly GCF_014946775.2). Taxonomy (NCBI): domain Bacteria; kingdom Pseudomonadati; phylum Pseudomonadota; class Gammaproteobacteria; order Enterobacterales; family Pectobacteriaceae; genus Pectobacterium; species Pectobacterium quasiaquaticum. The sequence continues at coordinate 2,823,723 of NZ_CP065177.1, forward strand.
CAGAGGAAGTCGCCGATACGTTACGAAAAGCCCTTCAGTTTGTGGATGCTGACAAGCTCTATCCGTCTACCAACTGTGGCATGACGCCTTTATCTCGTCGCGTCGCAAGAGGCAAGCTCAATGCGTTAAGTGCCGGCGCGGCAATCGTCCGCAAAGAACTCTTGGCTAAATAACGTCGCCACATGGATCACTTGAAGCGGGTTCCGCCCGGGTTGAGCGATACATAAGCCTTAATGAAAAGCCCGCAAGGGCTTTTCATCTATATACGCATCGGCAAAACGTTAATTACCACATTAGATCATCGGGCACTTTAAAATCAGCGTACGGATCCTCTTCGTCTTGCTCTTCCTGACTCAGCGCACTATTTAATACAATACTGCTCGCATCGCGCTGTGCAATTTTATCGGCTACGCTTGCAGGGATAATAACGTATTGATTCTCACCGCTGCTATCAACCATCAAACGAGCAATGGCGAGGCGACCGCTAATAAGCTGAGCCTGAGTCAGCTTATCCACCGTTATTTTCTTAATTAAATTATTATCGGTGAAGTTAAAACCAATATCGCCTTTTGAAATAGTGATTCTATTCATTTCAATAAGCTGCTTCACCTGCGCTTTATACTCTTTAGATAAAGCCGCTTGTTTTTGTTGTTCACTTAGCTGTTTATCACGCTCAAGCTGTGCTTTTTTATTTTCTTCCACAGCTTCTCTTGCTTCACGAGCCTGAACGCGTGATTTCTTCGCCGTTCTTTGGACTTTGGCTATTTTTTTGCTGGTCACTAATCCCGCTTTTAGCATCTGCTCTTGTAAGGTGAGCTTTGTCATCTTCGTTCCTAAACCCGTTGAATAATATGTGGGATTATACCTGTAATTTTTGAGGCTGCACCAGGTTGCAGGGGCCGATCGCGGTGTGGAGTGAGTTTGGAGGGGCTAGCAGAAACAATGCCGAAATTCTGCTAATGAGTAGCGCAGAGATTTCGGCACAGGATCAGTCCGAATGATGTCAGACCTTGAGCAGTTTCGCCGTGGCATCGATGTCTATCTCATCTTCCGAGAAGATTAACGTCGTTCCCTGGAAGGTGGTGATCGCCAGTTTTTTCAGCGAGCGCATTTCACCCGGCTGAGCGGTTGATTTCGGCCTGATGCTACCCATCAGTGCCCCCACAGACAGCACCGTATTTTCTTTATCAATGCGGATATCGACAGGCACTTCTTCACTGTAAACCAGATAAGATTTGATCGACGTGAGCTTAATGCGCTCGCCCGCGATATAGATGTATTTGCTTTCCGGTACCACTTTCACAGCATAAGCTGACAATCCCTTGTTATTCGTCGTGGGTTCGAAAGTGACCGCCGCATCTTTCTTAATCAGATCAGGGTTGACGACCTTAATCACATGAAAATAACGGTTATCGCCGTTTTCATCTTTGATAAATCCAAAGCCTTTATCTTTAAACCAGGTTGTGATCGTTCCGTTCATCGCCATTGTCGCCTACTTAATCGTTTATCTACTCAGTTTTTGCAGCGCGCAGTGTAAAGCACTATGCCTGCGCAGACTACGTCTTTGGGTTAAGTCTGGACGATAAATTTCTGGTCTCGGGGGAACGGTGGCCTGATTTCAGGACTAAATACACTATTCAGTTAGTAACGTCTTATCTGGGGTCATTTGAGTTCAATTATGGTGCAACCACCCTATGCCTCTTAATGACAGGAAAAAAACGCAACCCTAAACCTTCTGATAAACCCTTTAAAGTCAACGATGTACACGGTCTGTAATTTATTAGTAACCCTGAGTGGCTCACGAACCCCACTCAAAGCATGGGGTTCGTGAGAGGCCTGAATTACTCTGTGACTGCCTCTTTATTTTCAACGAGTAGAGTATCTTCTCTAAGGATAGCTCCTTTAAACAGAAGCTGTTCAATAACCTCTGAAATGACCTTGCGTAGGGTTCCACTGGTTGCTTTAAATCCGAAAGATCTAGAGAGAGACATAATTATCTCATCTTCTGTTGCACCAAGGTTATTTTTGACTACCTGAACGATTCCTACGGCTATTTCCTGAGGAGGTAACATTTCAGATTTACGCAATCCCGATGACTGAACATGCTGTCGGTTTCGTAAGATAATCTTTGACTTCTGATGTACTAAAAATTGTCCATCCTGAAGAATGTTACCTTTGTTGCAGACTAAATTAACAGCCCTGTTCACAACAGCCTCAATCCTAGCTCCTGCGCGTTGCAATCCCCAAGCTGTTCGTAACCTAGTAATAACTTCACTTAGATGAATTGGAGATTCAACTTCAACAATCTGTTCCACCATTTCGCTGAGAATACCTAAAGGAGTTTCATGCAGTTCATAACTCATATTAGCTGCAGGAGTTGCCTCCAGGTAGGCAATTTCAGATTCATTTCGAATATCCGAATCAACAAGGCCAATCTCAACTATAGGCCCTCTATCAACAGTAACAATCTCAACAGGTACTGCACGTGCCCTCTGCCGTAATTGTTCAGTTCGGTCTGATAGCTCTTTTTTTGCCGACTCTATAGCTTGAAGTGTACGTTCCAGTTGTTCCTCTGGGCGATGGAACCAATCGGTACTCCATATACGGTGGATAATCCAGCCATGATCTTCAAGTACAGCCTGACGCAAGCGATCACGTTCACGAGCAGAGCGTGATGAGTGATAAGCACGACCATCGCATTCAATACCGATCATGTATCTCCCCGGCATATCTGGATCGGCGATAGCTAAATCTATAAAGAATCCAGCGATACCGACCTGAGGATGGACTTGATAACCAGCTTTCTGCAGCGCATTAGCAACCTGCTCTTCAAATATACTATCCATTTCTTTTTCTGAACGCTGAGCTAAAGATATACGCCCAGTACGTGCATATTGCAGGAAGAGTTTAAAAGCAAATACGCCCTTACCCTTTGCTCGTTCCAAATCAATATCTTCATCTGTGATTGAGGCGAAAACCTCGCATCGCCGTTTGGCTCGACTGATTAACACATTCAACCTTCGTTCCCCTCCCTCAGACCCCAGAGGACCAAAACGCATCGCCATGTATCCTTGTGCATTTCTGGCATAGCCAACGGATATTATAATCACATCACGCTCATCCCCCTGCACGTTCTCAAGGTTTTTAACAAAGAAAGGCTCACTCGGATGGGCATTAAAGAACTCTTCCAGATCGGGGTTCAAGCGACGTAATAGCTCAAGTTCATCCTGAATAGCTTTGCGTTGGGAAACAGAAAATGTTGCAACACCGAGCGACTGTTCAGGATATTTGCGAGCATGTTCCATGATTGCTTTAGCGACAGCTTTAGCTTCTACAGTATTGGTTCCCTTTCCGCCTGATTCGAATACACCATCTGGAATATGGTGGAATTGCAAACCCATACCCGCTTCCTGAGTATACGGACTCGGTACAATAAATAGTTTATTTTCATAGAACTGACTGTTGGATACAGCAATCAATGATTGATGACGACTACGATAGTGCCATCTCAACATACGTTGAGGTAACCCTCTGGCAACAAATAAGCCCAGCACACTCTCTATATCAGCGACCTGAGACACCTCATCATCATCGTCATTAGCGGCAGATTCTGTCATTTTAGCGAAGAATCGTGTTGGTGGAAGCTGGCGTTCATCCCCAACAACTACGACCTGTTTACAGCGAGCAATTGCGCCAATTGCATCAACTGGCTGTATCTGACTTGCTTCGTCCATAACCAGAAGATCGAATTTCTGTCTGCCAGGGATAAGGAATTGGGCAACGGATAAAGGACTCATCATCATTACTGGCTTTAAAGCCTGAATCGCCACGCCAGCCTTTAGCATTAACTGACGAATCGGCAAATGACCTCTTTTTTTCACCATTTCTGAACGCAAAACACCAACAGGGCCAACACCACCACTCTTGGATGGTATTTGCCTATGGTGAGCACGCACAACCTCAAGGCTGGCAGCTTTGATTCGTTTAAGGTCAAGCTCTGCGAATCCTGTAACCTGACGAGAGTGAAGCTCACCATCAAAACGAACCAAATCGGGTTCTTCAAGAGCCATAACCTTAAGTAACGACTCAAAATAGGTACGCTCTACGGCGGAAATCGAAGAATTTAGCGAAAGCCCCCCACAGGCGAGTTTTTCTACTACCTCAGATAATCCATATTTTCGAGCCTGAGCGACACGATGCTGATACGCAACCCATTTAGAGAGTTGCTCTGAATTCGCAATCCATATTTGAAGCTTCTCCCACGCAACTGATATTTTCAATTCATCAGATGATGATCCGAAAAGGGTTTTAACCGTTCCTTTTAACTCCTTCGCAATTTGTTCCAGTTCATTAACTATTTTTTGGCTGAACTGGTGAGTTTCTTGTGCAATCTGGGCAGTTTCAGCTCTGTTCGTCAGTTTTGCTGCCACAAAGCGTAGTGCGCTATTCTGCTCTAACCAAGAACAAGCCAGACCAAGGTAATCCCAATCAGATGACAACTCTTTCCACTGTTCGTCAAAAGCACTTTCAGCAATCGGAGTTTCCGCACGCAGTTCAATAATAAGTTTCTGCAGATCAATCATCCGAGTGACTAACTGGCAACGCTCATCTATACGAGCAGGTGGTTTCACCATCACACGAGCGCATTGTTCATCCACCTCTATAAGGTGTTGGATTTTTTGTTCAATGAAAACTAATGAAACACGGGTTATAGATATCTGGTTGGTAAAGTGTTCCTCAGGTGATAACCCAAATGAACTCCAGAGAACATCCAATTGGGACCGAACCTGCTGGAGTAACTGGTTCAATTGTTGCGTCCGGAGTTTCACATCCTCGCGGTCAACGAGTCGACTGGCTAACAATCGAGCTTCAGGCCCTACGTCACGAAGCGTTCTCATCCATTCAACTAATGCCATTAAAGGAGAACGGTCACTTTTTTCACCACGCCAATCGCTACCGAAAGCAGAATGACCAAAATCATTGCCTTCCTGGATTTTTTTCCTCTCTCCTTGCGCTTTAATAAGCTCGTCCAGCAATAACACCTGCTGGTCAATAGGCAAGGAGCGATCACGCAGTAAAGAGCCAACCAGTGCCTTCGCTTTTCTCCAGTTTCCATTTAGGAAGCGAAAAATACCCGTATGGCTCGCCAGAATATTTCTGGCCTCCAGAACATTTGTACTCCAAGCAACTTCATTGATTTTAGGGCTAAGAACTTCACTAACGGCTCTGAACGAAGCTATCGACTCAACCAGCTCAGCAGCTTTCTCAACACCATGATCCCAGACTGACGCAATAAAGGCATCGGGACTGGCATTAGGAGCTGCTGCAATTCTTTCGCCCAGTGCGATAAGTCGTTCTATTTCTTGAACTGTGTAATATCCTTCCTGAGTACTAAGTTCTTCATGTAGGCGAGCTGCATCAAGGCGTAACTTAGCTAAGGGTTTTACCAGAGAAGTAGCGACTGAAAAGCCGTTAACCTGAAAATCCTGGGGAAGCCTGGTCAGTGCATCTTCCAGCTCAATAACCGAAGTCTCAATCTCTTCGGCTGTTATATCTTTTTCAAGGTCTAAGCGAATTTGCTGATACTGCTTGCCCAACGCAATAAGGCGTTTAATTGCAGGTACGCTATCATGCCAAACTGCTGAAGTAAGCGCTTTCGGTGATAAGTCTGGCCCTTTATTGATGCATTCAGCAACTTCAACTAATTTCTCGACTGAGGAGAATGTTTCCAGAACAGGAATCACTGCAAGTTCAGCAGACAGACTTGCTACATCATTTGTAATGCGTGCAATATCCCCTTCAATTTCTTGCAGACGTGGAAGTAGTTTCTCTACATCCATAGGTAAGATCTGCTCAAGACCAACACCATTCCATGGATGCTGATTAGGCAAACCAATATCTTGGATGCGATCAACAATCTCTTTTACGAGATCAAGACGTTTCTTAAGATCGTCATCATTCCAATGTTCAAAATTTTCGAGACTAAAATAGGTCGGAGCTTGTCCTAACTGACGTAACCGGACAAGGTGCCCCATTACCTGATAGGGAGACAAAGTGGAAGGATGATATATCTTGTGTAACCTTGCAGGATGCTCGTTCAGTTTATCCCTTGCATCCGTTAAGTTTTCAACTAATGTGTCTGGAAATTCACCTCTTGGTGATCCTAACTCCCAAACCCTCTTTAATTCTTCCAGGAAGACCCTTTTGTTCGCCTTATTACTATGCAACTCTAAACATGCATCGCCCACTCCCGAATAATCAAGACGGCGTTTAACCACTTCAAGCGCAGCCATTTTTTCTGCTACGAACAATACTGTTTTGCCATCAGCCACTGCAGAAGCAATTACGTTCGCAATCGTCTGAGATTTACCTGTTCCAGGCGGCCCCTGAATGATGAGATTTTTCCCTCTACGAACATCGTGGATAGCAAGAGTTTGAGAGGTGTCACTATCCATGATGTGAAGCATATCTTTCGGAGAAATGAAGGGATCTATCGATGCATCATCTGAAAGCGTTTCATCCTTTTCATTAAAACCATCGACCATGAGTGACTGAATAAGTGGTTGATCTGTTATATTGTCATTCTCAGGCCAGTTTTCTGGATCTAAATCCCGATACATAAGGAACTTAGCAAAGGAAAAGAATCCCAACGTAATATCGTTTTCTTGAACGCCCCAATCAGGTTTTATCTGTACAGCCTGAGCAACCTCATCGATATAATTGGAAAGATCCAATTCTTCATCTGTATTAAACTTAGGTAATAAAATCTCATGCGTACGCTGGAGATATGCTTCTAGCGAAAGATTTTCAATGATCTCCTCCTGTCTTACCTGCAGTTTAAATCTATCGCCAGCAGTTCCACGTTCAAGAGATACAGGTATCAAAATTAAAGGAGCATATCTGATATTTTCTTTGTTATTAGGATCAATCCATTTTAAGGTTCCGAGCGTCAGGTACAATATATTTACGCCCTGCTCTTCTTCTAATGTTTTAGAATCATGATAAAGATCTAATAATCGTTTCTGCAGACCTTGTGGAGTTAATCGTGTTTGCAGTTTTGTATCCTGATGCTCAGCACGGCTGGCATTTTTATCAACATCTTCATCAAAAGCAAAAAACTGCTCACCTACAAGAGCGTCATCCGAATCCGTTTCAATATCTTCATCATCAATTAACTCTCCCTTTCTTCCAACTCGTCCGGGTAGAAAAGTAAATACTTTTCCTTCTTTAACCAGTAAACGATATATATCCGTAGATCTTTCATCGACAATTTCTAATAGCTTTGCTGTTTTAGAACGTGGAATATTGAGGAGTTTATTACGCGCAGATAAATCAAGAAGCTCTGTGCGAGCACGCTCTAATTTTTGTTGAAGAGAAAGGCTATTATTTTTAAATAGTGAATCATCATTATCATTCATAGCACGAATTCCGTATGTCCCATAAAATCATCACTGCATACCCAACATGGGGTATGACGAAGGTATTCAACGGTAGAATGCTGGTATTTTATCCATTTTTTTAGGAAAATTCTAATCGATCTTATAAAATTTAGCCGAGCGGAGTATCCACATTCTTACAACGCCCATTAGTGGGTCACAGAGCTTGAACGGCTCCCCCTTGCTTGATGCACAGCTCTTTTATCATTCCGAATCCTTTATGAAAGCAATGTTTGCGGCCCCCTGGTAGGGTTGATAAAGGGGTATAAATGAATACCACACAAAAACATTCCCGATGCCTATTCCCTCAGCATCGGGAAGCCTTGATTTAACTGATATCACCACCGTTGGTGGCAATCACTTTCTTATACCAGTGGAACGATTTCTTCTTATAGCGGTTGCCGCTGCCGGAAATCGTGTCATCCAGTTCGACGTAGATAAAGCCGTAGCGTTTGCTCATCTCGCCGGTAGACATGCTAACCAAATCGATGCAGCCCCACGGAGTATATCCCATCAGCTCAACGCCGTCGGCAATCGCGTCTGCCATTGCTTCGATGTGCTGACGCAGATAGTTGATGCGATAGTCATCGGCGATGTAGCGATCTGCATCCGGCTTATCCACCGCACCCAGACCGTTTTCGACGATAAACAGCGGTTTTTCGTAGCGGTCATACAGTTGGTTGAGCGCAATTCGCAGCCCCACCGGATCAATTTCCCATCCCCATTCACTGGCTTCCAGGAACGGATTACGTGCCCCGCCCAGCAGGTTACCGTGGGCAGTTGCCGCATCTGGGTCAGTTTTATAGGTGGTGGAAGACATGTAATAACTGAAGCCGATATAGTCGACGGTGTGCTGCTTAATCAGCTCCAGATCTCCCGGCTGAATATCCAGCGTGACGCCCAGCGACTGCCACAGGCTTTTCGCGTAGTAGGGATATTTCCCGCCCGCCTGCACGTCCGCACAGTAAAAGTTAAATGACTGCGTCTCTTTCAGCGCCGCCAACTGATTGATGGGGTTGCAGTCATAGGCGTAGTGAGTGGCAAACAGAATCATGCAGCCGATCTGGATCTGCGGATGGGTCTCGTGCGCAATTTTCACCGCCAGACTGCTGGCGACAAACTGGTTATGCCATGCTTGGAATTTCGCCTGTGGATCCAGCGCACCGGTCTGCACCGTCAGCCCTTGACTCATGATCGGGAAGTGGGCCGCGCTGTTGATCTCGTTAAAGGTCATCCAGTACTTCACTTTGTGGCCGAAGCGCTCCAACACCGTGCGGGCAAAGCGCTCGAAGTGACCAATTAACTCACGGTTTTTCCAGCCGCCAAAGACGGTGGCAAGGTGCAGCGGCATCTCATAGTGAGAGATCGTAATCACGGGCTCAATGCCGTGGGCAATGCAGGTATCAATCACCTGTTCGTAATGACTCAGCCCCGCTTCGTTGGGCTCCAACTCAATGCCGTTCGGGTAGATGCGCGTCCAGGCAATAGAAAAGCGATAACATTTGAAGCCCATCTCGGCAAACAGCGCAATATCTTCACGGAAGCGATGGTAGTGATCGATGCCTTTATGGTTAGGATAGGTGTAGCGCTGCTCATCCAGCGTGAAGTCAAACGCGTCGGAAGCCACGATATTTAAACGCGCTTTACCGCCGGGAATGGCATCCACAATCGACAGTCCCTTGCCGTCGGTATTGTAGGCCCCTTCGACCTGATTCGCTGCGGTGGCCCCGCCCCACATAAAGCCGTGCGGAAATCTTTCGCTCATGGCACTTATCCTTTATCAATGCTGATTATTTATCGAAGATGATTCTTTAATGTCGTGGTTCTGCCTGACGTTGCTTTGATTCAGCACGACCCGAATGGCGGAAATTCTAGAGGAAAAGAGAGGGCATGAACAGAAATAAGGAACCGGTTGCATATCCGATACGAACGGGTCTGGCGGCGTAGAAACCCCCGCCCCAGACAGCGGAATTGCAGGTTATTTTTTCGTTTTCTGAGGCGCTTTTCGCGTGGCTGGCTTGCTCGTTTGATCGCGCATCTGGCTCTTTCGATGCGTGGTCTCCACAAGTTTCCTGAACGTCGGACACGCCATATGCGATGGCGCAGAACAGTCGGCGACGTGCCGCAGCGTGTCGCGCAATATCGTCAACTCATGGATTTGCCGATCGATGTCGTCGGCCTTCTTATGCAGCGTAGTGCGGGGCAAGTCCGGCATCCCATCCTTGTTAAACATGCCAGCGATTTCTTGCAGTGAGAACCCCGCGGATTTCCCCATCGTAATCAACCTGAGTTGCAGCAGCACGTCGGCAGGAAACTGCCGACGAAGCCCGTGGCGGGACACCGAAGCAATTAGCCCAATTTCCTCATAATAACGCAGCGCCGAAGGCTTGATTCCACTCTTCTCCGCGATTTCGCCTATATCCAGAAATTTCATACTTGACCTCAAGTCGACTTGAATTTGTAGCATGCTCTGGAACCCACATTCTGACAAGGATAAAAAATGACAATTAACCAACTGGGCGAACCAGAGCAGGCCAAACTGGGAGTCACCATCACACTGGCACTCGCAATACTGTCGGCCTCGCTGGGAACAAGCATTGCCAATATTGCCCTTCCGAGGCTGACAGCCGTATTTTCTGCGCCCTTCGCGCAGGTGCAGGCCGTTGTCATCGCCTATCTTGCAGCCATGGCGCTTTCGGTTGTGATCGCGGGTCGCCTTGGCGATCGCTATGGGCTGAAACCCGTTTTCATTGCAGGTCTTGGGCTCTTCGCCATCGCGTCGCTGCTGTGCGCCATTGCCCCCCAGCTGTGGCAACTTATCGCGGCAAGAGCATTTCAGGGGATCGGTGCCGCCTTCCTGATGACGCTCGGCATGGCACTGCTGAGGCAGACGGCTGGGGAGAAGCATGTCGGGCGAGCGATGGGGATGCTGGGAACGGTATCCGCACTGGGTACCGCGCTTGGCCCTTCTGTCGGCGGCTTCCTGCTTGCGATAGCAGGATGGCGTAGCCTGTTCTGGATACAGATCCCGCTGGTCACGATCGTGTTGTTCATGGCTTTTACCCTACTACCAGCCACGCCGGTGAAGGAAAAGGCTGCGTTATCAGGAGGATTACCGCTGCGGAACACGACGCTGCTGCCGAACCTCACGATCAATGCCGCCGTCGCCGCCATCATGATGACGACGCTAATCATCGGTCCCTACTACCTTGGTCAGGGTCTGGGTTTGAAAGAAACATTGGTGGGGGTGGTGATGGCCATTGGCCCTGCTATTGCGATTTTCTGCGGCATTCCGTCAGGGCGACTGGTCGATACCTGGGGATTTGGACGGGCACTCATCGCCGGACTCGCCCTCGTAATTGCTGGCACCTTTATGCTGGCGATCTTGCCAACAATGCTTGGCGTTACGGGTTACATCCTTGCCATTATTGTCCTGACGCCGGGCTACCAGCTCTTTCAGGCGGCAAACAACACCGCCACCCTTGCCGAGGTTCCCGGAAATCAGCGCGGTACGGTCTCTGGCCTGCTTAACCTGTCGCGCAATATTGGGTTGATCGTCGGTGCTTCAATCATGGGACAGATTTTCGCGTTGGGTGTCGGTACGGAAGATTTTGCCCATGCGCCCTCTGCTTCACTCGCAAATGGCATGCAGCTGACCTTCTTTCTGGCTGGTGGTATGGTGCTTGTCGTCCTTGCCTTCACCCATCTGCCAAACTGGGCTACACGGGCTCGCTCAGCTAAGTCTCAGGGGAAGTGATGACGGCTAACGGCCTATTCTGACGGTTTATGTTGACGCGAGGCGACTTTTGCAAGCTCAGACAATACCGAGGTTGCCTCCTCTAAACGCTCAGGGACGAGCTTGTAGAACACCCAATTTTTGATGCGCTTCGATGTGACAATCTCGGCTTTCGAAAGATATTGAAGATGACCGGTGACGGTTGGCTGGCTCAGGCCGATCTTCTCAGTGATAAACCCTACGCACACCCCATCCTTAACCAAATCGCCATCCTGCTGTTCTGGGAAATGTGCGCGAGGATCGGCCAACCATTCAAGAATGATGAGCCGTTGCTCATTGCCGAGCGCCCGCAGCACATCGGCCGTTGTCGCCACATGCTTGTTCATATAGCCAAATACCTATATAGTTATTTCCATATACAGTTGATAGGGAAATACTATGACAAGCGAACACCAAAGGGCAACCGACTCTGTAACGTTGAAGGATATTTACGCCGCCGCTCAGCAGATCAAGAGAACAATAAGCAGGACACCGCTGGAGCATTCGCCACCGCTATCGGCCGTTGTCGGTGCGGAAATCCGACTCAAAATGGAAAACCTCCAGCAGACCGGTAGCTTTAAGCTGCGTGGTGCGGCAAACGTTCTTGCCAATCTGGATGCAGAACAGCGCCGTGCTGGCGTTATTGCCCCCACGGCAGGAAATCATGGATTAGGACTCGCCTATGCCGGGCAGGTCGCAGGCATCCCCGTAACCATCTTTTTGCCACGCGCGGCAGATCCCATGAAGGTCGCAGCCATGAAAGGCTGTGGCGCACGTATTACGTTCTTTGATGACATCGAAGAAGCGAGGCAAGCGGCTATCGCAGCGGCGCAGCAGTCAGGTGCTGCCTTCGTTTCTGCCTACGACAACCCGCATATGATTGCAGGCGGTGGCACTGTCGGTCTTGAAATCATGGAAGACTGGATGGATGCAGAGATCATCCTGGTGAACATCGGCGGTGGCGGGCTCATCTCAGGAATTGCGACAGCGGCCAAAGCAATCAATCCCGCGATCGAAGTATGGGGCATACAAAGTGAAGCGAGCCCAACGTTCGCCCGCTGGAAAGAAGCAGGTGAAGCGATTCCCGTCGATCTGGCTTCCTCCATCGCCGAGGGCGTGAGTGGCTATATAGAGCCCAGCGCGATGACCTGGCCGCTGGTTCGCGATCGCGTCGATCGTGTGCTCACCGTCTCTGAAGACGAAATCAAAGCTGCGATGCTATCAATGCTCGATCTGCATCGCCATGTTGTCGAGCCTTCAGGGGTGCCCGCTGTCGCGGGAGCCATTCGCTACGCGAAAGAAATTGGCGGACGCAAAACCGTCTGCGTCATCACCGGCAGGAACATCTCAAGCCAACGCTATCTCACGCTACTTAATGACGCGAAAACCCGCGCGGACAAATAGGACAAACATCGTCTTTTCGGCCATACAGAATGAGACGTTACAGCGTGAACCCGTAGTGAGAACCGTCCGGCAGTTCAACATCAAGGCGCAGTTTACTGCCGGTCGCCTCAACATAGCGTTTGAGTGTGGAAAGTTTCAAATCGCGGCCGGGTTTCTCCATTCCCGCAATGGTTGGCTGTTTTAATCCAAGCACCTGCGCCATTTCCACTTGCGTTTTTTGCACCCTCTCACGCAGTTCGGCGAGATGAATATTGAGTAACATGTCTGCCGCTATAGCGTGAGCCTCAACGACGACGTCTGGTTTTTCATCCGCAAGGAGCTGTTCCAGCGTTCTGCCCATAGCATTACCCTCTCTTCTCTGATTTTTTCAGATACTTTGTGAATTCCCGATCGGCAAGCGGAATCATCTCATCATAAAAGCGCTTTTCATTGCCGGACTTATTCCCCGCACAGAGGAGGATCCCCGTGCGATGTGGATCGAAAGCAAAAAATGCCCGTATTGGCATCCCTCCGCTCTGAATACGTAATTCTTTCATGTTGCTATACTGGGAGCCTTTTACCGTATCAGCATAAGGCCTAGATAGCATTGGGCCTTTTTCCCGTAACACGATAAGTGCTGCAAGCACATATGCGCGATCCCTATCATTTAATGTGCCGAACCAGCTATCAAACACGTCCGTCGTTTCAATTTTCCACACTGGGCCACCTCTAATATAGCTCAAATGCTATATAGGTTAAAAGCAATAATGTGAATAATGACGTGGTATAAAACGACATGCACCGACATAATTAAAGAAGCCGAAGCGGCATTCCAGATTTACGATGCAAGTGAAATGGTATGCTGGCCTAGTGCGAGCAAGGTCGCACAATGCCGTGATATGTAGATTGGGTCGATATGGCAACGCAAACCGCTAAAATTCTGCGTCTTTTTGCGCTAACACTTTACCACCAGCGAGTAAATTTTGACGACGATCAGCATAGTGAGCAGCACCCTCAGCACTATGCGGATCTCGCGTTATATCGATAGGTCGTAGAGATAGAACAGAACGGTATCAGCGAACGGCGTGAGTTTGTTATGGTGTTACCTTAACTCGCTCTCTTTTCATGCATAAGGAGTTTTTGAATGGCTACCTCCCCAACGTATGTGCCGCCAAAAGTCTGGCAGCCCGCCTCTTCCGGCGGTGCTTTTGCCAATATTAACCGTCCGATAGCTGGCTCAACGCACGAAAAAGCGCTGCCCGTTGGCAAACATCCGCTTCAGCTTTACTCGCTGGCAACGCCAAACGGCGTGAAAGTGACAATCATGCTGGAAGAGCTGCTGGCGCTGGGCCATTCAGGTGCCGAGTACGATGCCTGGCTGATTAAGATAGGCGATGGCGATCAGTTCTCCAGCGGGTTTGTCGACGTCAATCCGAACTCCAAAATTCCGGCGCTGCTTGACCAAAGCGGCGAGAAACCAATTCGCGTGTTTGAGTCCGGCTCCATTCTGGTGTACCTAGCAGAGAAATTTGGTGCGCTGCTGCCGAATGACCTCGCCACGCGCACCGAAACCCTGAACTGGCTCTTCTGGCAGATGGGTTCCGCCCCTTACGTTGGCGGTGGATTCGGCCATTTCTACGCCTACGCGCCGGAAAAATTTGAATACCCGATCAACCGTTTCACGATGGAAACCAAGCGTCAGTTGGATGTGCTCAACCGTCAACTGGCGGAGAACCACTATCTGGCCGGCGACAGCTATACGATTGCCGATATTGCCGTCTGGCCGTGGTACGGTGGGTTGGTACAAAACACACTTTATTCCGCCGGAGAGTTCCTGTCCGTACACGAATATACGCATGTGATTCGTTGGGCCGGCGAGATTGCTGCCCGTCCGGCGGTAATCCGTGGTCGCAAGGTCAACCGTACCTGGGGCGAAGAGTCTGAACAGGTCGCCGAACGCCATCAGGCAGCCGATCTGGATTAATCTTCTGCCGCCTGCCGAGCAATGCAGGCGGTATTCAACAACTAAAAAAATCGGCCTTTGCCTTCTCCCGTTAAGGAGGAAGCAAAGGCCGAATAGGGTAATACGCGCGCTTGACGAATTAGCGGCGTACTTTCACTTTATTCAGCACCGTCTGAATCGCCGTCGACAGCTCATTGATCTCGAATTTCGCGACGTAAGCATCTGCGCCAACATTGCGTACGTGATCTTCGTTCGCGCTACCGGACAGCGAAGAGTGGATCACGACAGGAATATTCTTCAGATATTCTTCACGCTTGATGTTTCTTGTCAGCGTAAAGCCATCCATTTCCGGCATTTCCAAATCGGTCAGTACAAGCGAAATCTTATCCGAGATAGGTCGGCCTTCTGACTGTGCTTCTTGCGCAATTTGTCGAATCTTGTTCCAAGCATCCTGTCCGGTGACGTGCATACTAAACGGAATACCCATCTGGGTTAGCCCCTGCTCAAGCAGCGAACGAGCAACTTTGGAATCTTCCGCCACAATCGCAATCGCACCTGGCGTATAAGGGTAAATTTTATCTTCTGTGCTCTTGAGCTTGGTTTCGCGATCGCCAGGAATGATATCAAACAGAATCTGTTCAACATCCAGCACCAGTGCCAGACGGTTGCTATCTTTGTCGTTATCAAGACGCGCGATACTGGTGATATAGGAACCGCTCACGCCCGCTTCAGCGGTCAAAACCTGACTCCACTCCAGACGAACGATATCGTCGACTGACTCCACGGCGAATGCCTGCGTACTACGTGCATACTCCGTGATAAGGAGAATATTCAGACCGGTGTCTGATGAACTGCCAACCACAGCAGGAAGATCGATAACGGGAATGATTTGTCCACGAATGTTGACCATACCCAGCATTGGCGATTTCATGCCAGCCGCTTTGGTCAGCGTAGGCATTGGCACTATCTCACGCAATTTAAACACGTTGATGCCAAACAGCTCAGATTTGCCACCTTCAGGTGATTTGCCCAACTGGAATAACAAGAGTTCAAATTTATTAGCAGAGGTGAGGTTTGTTCTCTCATCAATTTCTTTTTGAAAATTATCCATGTTTTCCTCAGTGCGAGTCATTGTCATTATAGGTATACCGTAACAAGGCAACATTCGAGATGCGAGCAAACAGGAACCAACATCCGACCGCTCCACTGTACGTAATAGTCGTGTTCTTCAATCTTATCCAGCGTCAAACGTAAATATTTGTTAAGTGTGTCAGACTTATCATCCAACGATGCTAATGATCGGACCAGTAGACGGATATCAGCCCTCTTCAGTATAACAGCCAGCTAGCATCTTTAAGGTACAGGCCACATTCCCTGAATCATTAATATCGGCAGAATTTGCCAACACCTTATCCCAAATCGTGACAGAAATGTTGCCTGAGAAGAAAACCTCACACCGCTCTTGACACCGCAGTCAGAAAAAACCGAAAACATACCGTACGGTTCAGTTTTAATTTTACAAAAATGGTGTGTCAACGTCGTACAATCGGCCACGAGTGAGCAACATCCCCTCCCTTTTCTGAGTCGCTGTTCCGTACATGTAAATACCGCCCAGATTGGCCATCAGCAGGCTTTAAGAATCTGGATAAAACGAGGAAGTGGGTGCTGAAATTTACGCGTTGGTATAACGACGAGCATAAGCGCAGACAATTGAGGTTCGTCACACCGCATCAGCGATATACTGGTCAAAATGTGTAGATATTAGCGCAGCGTAAATCGGTCAATGGTGGCAACTAGCTTGAAAAACGCCGAAGGGGAGAAAGACATGACGATGAACAGCAACGGACGACGGGGGTTGATAAGCGAAAACGGATTATTTACTATCCAGCTCCGAATGACGGCATATCCCTAAATAATTCAAATTGCAGGAAAGCGGCAACGTAGTGAATCCTCAAGAGCTTACTTCAGTAAGTGACTGGGGTGAGCGAGGACAAATCGGCTTAGCTGATTTGAACGCCGCTTGCGGCGGCCCGCCAGGGCGAGGCTCAGAGATGAGACGAGTATTGCCAACGCATATGCAATTTGAAGTATGACGGGAGAACTGAATTTAGGGCGCGTAGTTTGATACCACACACCCTAAATTCAGTAGACAGAACAGAAACAAAATTATGGGTAATTCCCTGGGTTGGCAAATCAATTTGTAACAATTTTTTTAAAATTTACTGTCTTGAATTTTTTATAAATTGCCCTGTTCATGAAAAAATTATAAGTGATATCATGGGGTAACAGTAGTTAGACTTAGGTATAGGTCAGCACTATACTTTTAGGATGCCATCTATATCATGGATACTTTCTCGCTTTTATTGAGGCCGTTACATGTCTGTATTTTGCTCTGACAATGAAATTATCAATAACACGATAAAAAGCTATCTCGGCCGAAAATTAAAGCAGTATGGCGACCTGAAATACGCCTACATGATCATGAACAAGAAGAACCCGTCTCAGGTTGTGATCATCTCAAATTACCCGCAGGAATGGGTTAATACCTATAAAGAAAATAATTATCAGCATATCGATCCGGTTATTTTAACGGCGATAAATAAAGTCTCGCCGTTCTCCTGGGAAGACAACATCGTTATTAACTCTAAGCTGAAGTTCTCCAAGATTTTTAATCTGTCAAAAGAGTACGACATTGTTAATGGCTACACCTTTGTCTTGCATGACAACAATAATAATCTGGCGGCGTTATCGATTATGTTTGAAGAACACGCGCCAACAGATATGGAAAATACTGTTGAGGAAAACAAAGACAAACTGCAAATGCTGCTCATCGCCATTCATGAGAAAATCACCACGCTTTACAAAGAGATGACGCAAAGCCCGCAGAGCAAAAAGCAAGGTGACAAAGAGATTTTCTCCCAGCGTGAAAACGAAATCCTTTACTGGGCCAGCATGGGAAAAACTTACCCAGAAATTGCGCTGATTCTGGATATCAAAATCAGCACCGTGAAATTCCATATTGGCAATGTGGTAAAAAAGCTCGGCGTGCTGAATGCCAAACATGCCATTAGACTGGGCGTAGAATTACAGCTTATCAAGCCTGAACCCTTATAATCCCATCAAGTCTATTTCACCTTAGTGAAATAGACTGCTGCGCGTTCCACAACGCGCGATAACGGCCTTCAGCATGCAGTAATTCACTATGTGTTCCCTGCTGGGAAATCCCCCCATTCTCGACAACCAGAATTCGATGTGCCCCAACAATGGTCGATAATCGGTGTGCGATGACAATAACCGTCTTGTCCTGAACCAGCCTGTCAATCGCCCGCTGTACGGCGAGTTCACTTTCGGTATCCAACGCCGCCGTCGGTTCGTCCAGAATCACAATCGGCGCGTCCTTTAGTAATGCCCGAGCAATCGAAATACGCTGCCGTTCACCGCCGGATAACCTGCCGCCGATATCACCCAGCCGTGTTTGCCATCCCTGCGGCAACCGTTGAATAAATGCCAGACACTGCGCGGCGTCCGCAGCCTGCTCAACCTCGGCATCGCTGGCATCCGGCCGCGCCATCCGAATGTTTGCCAGCACTGAATCATCAAACAGATAGACATCCTGAAACACCACAGAAATCAGCCGATTTAGGTCACACGTTGGAATGTGCCGAATATCCACGCCGCCGATACACACGCGTCCGCGTTGCGGATCCGTATGGCGCATGAGCAGTCGCGTTACTGTCGTTTTCCCTGAGCCTGACGGCCCGACCAACGCCGTCATCCCCTTTTCCGGCAGCACGATATCGATGCTATCGAGCACCGCCTCAGCCTCGTTGGCATAGCGAAAACTCACTTGCTCGAACGTAATCGCATACGTTGTCGGCATCTCGACAGGCTGGTGTACGGGAAGCGGTTCAATCGCCAGCAGATCGTCAATGCGATGCAGCGCCGTATTAATCAATTCCAGCACGGCCGTATAGCTGACAAACGTCGCCAGCGGTTCAGAGAAGCGCACCACCATCACCATCATCGCGGCGATGATAGCTATATCCCACGCGCCCACCACAACGCCGCTGATACCCAGAATCAGTACGCCCTGAAGACCTAACTCCACGACGCTGGCAACCACCGCACCGGGTTTGGCACCGCGGCGGTGAGCTAACGTTTGTATCTGCTGTAGATGCTGAAAACGCTGACGCAGCGCAGATGTACGTTCAGCCTGCTGACAGCTGGTTCTCAGAACGGCGAGCCCCTGCACATATTCCACAATATCGGCGCTGGTTTGCTGATTCGCCTCCGCCAGCGCCTGCATCGTGCGCGTAAATGCCGGCCGCCTCCAGCGATAAAGCAGCGCGATAGCGGGAAAGAGCAGTAGTAAACTCACGCCCAGTCGCCACTCTACCAGCAGCATGACGAGCGCTATCACGACGGGTGTCACGATAGCTAGCAGCAGTTGGTTGACTATCGCCAGCATATAATTCAGGTTCTCATCCACGCTGCCCAGCAGCAGCGCGTTGATATCCCCCGCCCGTGCGGACTGGAGCGTGGTTAGCGGCATATTGCGCAGTTGTTCTCCCAGACGCATACGCAGCTCATGAGTCGCCGCCGCAAGCTGCCCGCGATATTCAAACCCTTGCCCATACCAACGCAGTACCAACGTCAGCAGACTCAAAAGTGTCATGAGTACCAGCCAGATCGCTATCTCGCGGGAAGCCTCCACGTGGGTGAACGCCGACAGCAGCGGAAACAGGCACGCCAGCGCCAACCCCTGCGTCATCGCCGCCGCCAGCAGGCTTAAGCAACACCGACGGAACAGCCGAGATTGTGAACCCGTCACCCGCTCCATCTGACGATACGTGTGCCACCACGCGGATAACTGCGTCGTTATGACGGTATAGTTTTTGTTCATCACGCGCGATCTCCTGACCGTCCGTTGCTCGATGATGTGCTGCACGGTGCGTTGCCTAGCGCCCAGTTCTGCGCCTGCTCATAGTGTCGCCACAGTTCGCTATAGCGACCTTGTGCCGCCAGCAGCACGTCATGACGACCAGACTCGCTCAGCCTTCCACGGTCGAAGACCACGATCTGGTCAGCATCGCGGATCGTCGACAGGCGGTGCGCCACCATGATGACCGTCTTACCCTGCATCAAGACGCCAAGCGCTGCCAGCAGCGCCGCCTCGTTTTCCGGGTCGGCAAAGGCCGTCGGTTCATCCAGAACCAGAATCGGCCGGTTATGCAACAGCGCCCGCGCGATGGCGATACGCTGGCGCTGTCCACCGGACAGGAACTGGCCGCGCTCACCCGCCAGCGTGTCGTAACCCTGTGGCAACGCCATGATAAAATCGTGCGCCTGTGCCGCCGTCGCAGCGGCAATCACCTCTTCCATGCTTTTTTCAGGCAAGCCAAGCCGGATGTTATTAGCGATAGTGTCCGCAAACAGGAAGGATTCCTGAAAAACAAACGACACCTGCTGCATGAGCGTGGCGGTTTTCATCTGCCGGATATCAACGCCGCCAATCAAAATGCGCCCAGCCGTCACATCCCAAAAGCGGGGAATGAGCCGCGCCACGGTGGTTTTCCCTGCGCCAGATGCCCCTACCAGCGCCGTAACCGCTCCGGCTGGCACCTGAAAACTAACGTCCTCCAGTACCCAGTCGCTCGCGTGCTGGTCGTAGCGGAAACTCACCTGTTCAAAGCTCACGCTGGCATCGGCAGGCAAGGCATCGCTTTCCGTTTCCGGCAGCGGCGATAGCGCCAGCACGTCTTGAATCCGGCTTATACTCAATCGGGTTTTCGCTACCATGTGGTTCAGCGCCATCATCGGCATAACCGCTTCTGCCATGCCATTACCGAGCAGCAGCACCGCGACCCAGAGGCTGAAGTCCAGCTCGCCGGCGCTATAGAAACCGTACGCTACCCAGCACAGCACCAGCAACGTGGGAAGCGGATTAAGCACCGCGAAGGAGAAACGCGCCGAGAAACCTGCCTGCTGATACCAGCGTGTAAGCACGTCCAGATAATTTTCCAGCGCCTGCTGGTAGCGCCCAAACGTTGACGCCCCCGTATCAAAGGTGCGCACCACCGGCATTGCCTGCACAAATTCGATCACAGCGGTACTGACTTCTTCCCGCGCGTGGTTATAGCGCTGGTTCATCTCACCGGCATTGCGCATCGCCAGCATCAGCACCACGGCACCGATGACCAGCACTAGCAAGGCGGCCAGAGCTAAACGCCAGTCTAGCCAGAACAGTAACGCTCCCGTGCACAGCGGTGCCACAACCGCGCGGGCATAGAGCGGCGTGCTGTCCGCTACAAACAAGTGAAGCGCTTTGACATCATCCTGCACGATCTTCGCCAGCGAACCGGTGCCCATACGCTGCACTTCACCCAGCGGGATCCGCGCCAGCTGTTCCGCCAGCGCGCTGCGAATCTGATTTTCCAGCCGAAACGCGGCGTAGTGAGACTGATTAAAAGCCAGCAGACGCAGTAGATAGCTGGCGCACAGGCACAGCAACGCTCCGACGATCGTCAACAGCGGCCATGACGCGGGTTGCACGCTCAGCAGTTGGATACTCCATGCCAGAAAAAGCAGAAATGCGATGCCAGCCAGAACCGACAGCCCCGACAGGCACATCGCCAGACGAATTTGCCCTCTTACGGGGTGCATAATGTGCCAGGCTCGGTTCTGTGGCGTAGAAGGCGGCGTGGCAGCGGATGAACCGCCCTCAACAGCGGAATGTGGCATAGTTGTTCTCTTTTCTCCTTCCCGCACAGTCGCTTACCCGTAACGCAAGCAAATCAACTCGACGGCGGCAATAAAGTCAGGAATAATAACTATTCTCAATTGCATATCTACCCGATTCGAGCCGATTTCTACCCGAATCGGTACGGGTTTCTGTCATCAACCGCGGTGCGATGATCGTCCAATTACCGGATCGTCCGATGTTCGCAACCCGTCTCTTCAGGAGTCTGTCCATTGAATGCCTCCCCACTGAAAGCCGCCAGCGAGCCTGAAGTCATCCTTTCGAATTTGATCGCTGAACTGCACGTCATGCGGCCGGATACCGGTGCGGACTGTAGCCTGCTGCGCGCTACGCTTCAGGAAGGGCTGGATATTCTGGTGTGGCGCGGACAGTTCCGACAGCCCACCACCATGCATTTGCATGACGACTGGGGACGCATCAATTTTTCCTGTTCGTTGCAGGGAGATTCGCAATTTGCACTGAAAGGCGATCGGGGACGGGAACATGTACTGAAGCAAGGGTCGGGCTGCATTAGCTACACCCCAGACTGTCAGGGTACGTCATCCTACGCCGGACAGTTTGAAAGCGTCACGGTGTCGCTGAGCCCTGAGCTACTGGCTAACTGGGTGCCGGATCTCACCGGTAACCTGCAACAGCAGTTGGACTCTGGTCGGCTTTGCACCCACTGCGACTGCAATGCCGAAATGCGGGCAACCGCGCAAGTGTTAAGCCACGCGCTGTCCAGCCTGACGCACCCGCAGCAGACCGGTGAAAACCGCCATGCGCCGCTGTGGTTACTGGGGCAAAGCATGATTCTGGTGAGTCTCGCCGTCGCCGGACATGCCGACGCGGTTCCCCAGCAGGACACGCTCAGCCTGGCCGATCGCCAAAAGCTACTGCGTGCCAAAGATCTACTGCTGGCGGATCTGTCACAGGCTCCTACTATCGCCATGCTCTCCAGAGAAACCGGATTAAGCGTACTCAAGCTGAAACGCGGATTCCGTCAACTCTTCAATAACAGCATCTATGGGTTATTTCAGGCCGAACGTATGCACGAAGCGCGGCGTCGGCTGTTTGTCACGGGCGCGCCCGTCATGGTGGTCGCCACCGATCTGGGCTACGCCAACGCCAGCCACTTTAGCGCCGCCTTCCAAAAGCAGTTCGGCGTCACGCCTTCTGCTTTCAAGCGTCTAAACATTTAGTGGATCGCCAACGTCCCCATTCATCCCGATACGGGTACAAATAGACTGGATTCGGGTAGCGCCTCAACAGCGAATGATTATCATTTTCTCCATAATAAGCCGGAGAAACCGCTATGCCCGATTCCATTGCAACGCCGCATCCTTTCCTTGATACAGACGCCTGGCCGATGGTCTTCTTACACATGCCAGAACAGGTGCCCGACGAGGAATCCGCGGATTATATGGCGCAGATCGCGCAACTGTATGCCGCGCAAGAACACTTTGTACTCTGTATGACGGGTGCCGACCTGCCCCATCGCTCCCCTGTTTTTATGAATGCTTATCTTCAGTGGACGCGCGATAACGTCAGCCTGCAACAGCAATACTGTGCGGGTGCGATTCGCATCGAAAGCGACGAAACCAAAAGACAAAAGTACGTGGAATGGGCGGAGAACTGGGCGCAGTCTGGGCAGGCGCCGTATGCCTATTTTGTCGTCGCCACCTCGCTTGAAGCACAGGCGCTGGCGATAATGCTGCTGGATCGCGACAAACCATGACGCACAACCCGATGACACGCTATCTGCCCTATTGGTGTTTCTACCTCCATCAGGGCATGATCACCGCACTCATTATGCAAGGCGTGGCGGGCTATTTTCGCCACGCGGGGTTGGATCTTGCGCAGCTAAGCTGGCTATCGCTGACCTTTCTACCGTGGATTGCTAAATGCCTGTGGGCACCGTGGGGCGAGCGTCACGCGCTTCCTCTGCGCGGCAATCCCTATTTAGGCAGTCTGGTGCTGCTCCAGATCGCGATGGCGGCAACGCTGGTCGTGATTGGCGTCATCTCCCCCGAGCACTCTGTCCTGACTATCATCATTGCGCTGATGCTGCTGGCATTGCTCTCCGCCAGCCACGATATCTATGCCGACGGCATCACGATCTGCACCACCAGCGCCACCAGTCGCGCGCTGGCGAATACCGCACAGGTCGGCGGCAGCTATCTGGGTATTTTGTTCGGCTCTTATGCGTTTCTGAGTATTGCGGAACAGGCGGGATGGCAAGGCGGCTTCTTCGCGCTGGCGGGGCTATCGCTGCTGATGCTCATTCTGCCGCTGCGCTATATCCAGCAGTCCCCTATCCAGCACAGCCAGACTTTGGATCGTCAGAGTCCGGATCGTCAGCGTCAGCAAGCCGCACGCCCGACGCTAAATCGTCTGACGCTTAAGGCGCTCTGGCCGGTAGTAGCCTTCACGGCCATTTTCTATCTGGCAATGCGCGGCATGATGGCGCTACAAACCGTCATGCTGATCGACAGACAGCTTAGCCTGAGCCAGTTGGGCATCGTCATGACCGTATACAGCACCGCCGTCAGCGGCATCGGGATTGTGCTCGCCAACGTCCTGATTCGCCGTATGGGCGCGCTGCGCTGTCTGCTGCCCGTCATGGTCGTGCACGCTCTGCTCGCCATTGTGCTGGCCGTCGGCTACCCGCTGTTTGCTCTGAACATGTGGATCGTGCTCTTTGGCGTGGTCAATCTGGCCGCCGCCGTCGGGTTTGTCACGCTATACAACGTTCTGATGGGCTTAGTCAGACCGCATCAGCCCGCTTCCGACTATGCGCTGTTTCAATCGACCGATGCGGCTGTCGCCATGATCGTGTCGATTGCTGCGCTTCAGTTAGCCCATCACACAAATTACCAGACCACCCTGGGCGTGCTGGCCTGCTTCGCCGTCGCCAGCCTGTGGCCCGCCAAACGGCTATCTGTGCGGCTTTTCCACGCGTTTTCAGAGGGAATCACTCCCGCTACAGCAAGCCAGCGAGGGCAGGATTAAGGCAGGAAAATACGCAAGAAGTCTGCTGTATTCGGGTTGAAATAGACCCGATACGGGTAGCTCAAAAAACGCAAACGATTATCATTTAACTTTCATCACTCTCTGTCTCACACGCTTTCCGTATTGTGCTAAAGCGCGTCGTGATGAACGCCATTACGTTGACAGCGATTTTAGTCTTTTCAGGGGTTTAATAATGAAAATAATGCGTCTTTATCCGCTTGCCTTAACCGGCGTGTTTCTCTCTTCCTGCGCCTTTGCCGCTCAGGACGATACGCTTGTTGTCACCGCCAGCAAACAGTCGCCCTATTCCGCCTCGGCCAATAACGTCTCTTCTACCATCGTAACAGCACCGGAGCTGAAAGACGCTGGGGTTACCAGCACCGACAAGCTGACTCGCGTGATGCCCGGCCTGAACCTCGGGAATAACGGTAGCCTGCTGTTCCCCTCCATCTCACTGCGCGGCGTGTCTTCCGCCCAGGATTTCTACAGTCCGGCGGTGACGGTCTACGTGGACGGCGTGCCGCAGCTCGCCACCAACACCGTGCAGGCACTCTCCGATGTGGAAAGCATCGAAATGCTGCGCGGTCCGCAGGGAACGCTGTACGGTAAAAGCGCACAGGGTGGCATTATCAACATCGTGACTCAGCAGCCGGACAGCACGCCGCGTGGCTATGTCGAAGGCGGCGTTGCCAGCCGCGACGGCTATCACGGCAAAATCAACCTCAGCGGCCCCATTCAGGATGGCCTGCTGTATGGCAGTGTCACGCTGCTGCGTCAGGTCGATTCAGGCGCGATGACCAATCCCGCCACGGGCAGCGATAACCTTGGCGGAACAAAATCCAGCGTTGGGAATCTTCGACTCCGGTTGGCCCCCGATGATCAGCCATGGGAAACCAGTCTGGCGCTAACGGAAGACTGCACGCGCGCTACGCAGGATACCTATCTGCCGTTTGGTGATGCCAAAAACCGGACACTGGAGATCGCCGCGGGCGCACCCGACCCGACATTACACCGCTGCACGCACAGCCAGTCGCTGAGCGGAAAATACACCACCGATAACTGGATTTTTAGCCTGATCGGCGCATGGCAACAGCAGAATTACGCGCGCACCTTCCCGAACGGTACGCGAATTGCTGACATGCCGGAGCGCTGGAATCAGGACGTGCAGGAACTGCGAGCCGCCACGCACGGCGCAGGCCGCACGGTGGATATGGTGTTCGGCCTTTACCGGCAGAACACGCGTCAGAAACTTGATCTGACCTACATCCAGGCAGGTTCCCCGTTTATGAAAAGCAATGCCAACACATCGTCGGAGACCTTAGCCGCCTACAGCGATCTGACCTGGCATCTGACCGACCGCATCGATCTGGGCGGCGGGCTGCGCGTATCACACGATAGAGCCGAAACCCGTTACCACCAGCAGTTCTCCGGTATGAACGTGGGTGACCGCAATAGCGTCGATGACGATCAGGTACTGGGACAGCTCTCCGCCAGCTATCTGCTGAATAATGACTGGCGTGTCTATACCCGCGTCGCGCAGGGCTACAAGCCAACGGGCTTTAACTATTCACCTGCCGCTGGCACGCAGGCCATTCCGTATAGTGCAGAGAAATCGATTAACTATGAAATCGGCTCGCGCTATCAGAGTGGCGATGTGCAGCTTCAGGGCGCGGTGTTCCACACCCACACACGTGATATGCAGCTGTATTCCGGCCCGGTCAGTATGCAAACGCTCAGCAACGCAGGCAGTGCCGACGCTAGCGGCGTAGAAATGATGCTGAAGTGGCAGGTCGTTCCCAACTGGTCATGGGATATCAACGGCACCTATGTCCGCTCTGAATTTACGGGCGATAGTGAGAGCTATCAGGATAAACGCGTACCCTTCGTACCGCGCTACGGGGCTGGCACCAGCCTGAACGGACTGATCGATACCTCGTTCGGCGCGTTAATGCCGCGTCTGGCTTTCAACGTGGTAGGGCCGCACTACTTCGACGGCGACAATGCGTTGCGTCAGGGCACCTATACCACCACCGACCTGCGCCTCAGTTGGCAGGCCACCGACCGGGTGAATATCGCTGGCTATGTGGATAACGTCTTCGACCGCCGCTACCGCACCTTTGGCTTTATGAGCGGCACATCGGGCTACGCGCAGGTCAATGAAGGTCGAACCGTTGGCGTGGACGTGCGGGTCGACTTGTTCTGATTTCTATTATCGGTATTCGTACCGTCGCAACCTGTCGGGATGGTGTTCAGCCATCCCGACAGCATTACACTGAATGCCTTTTATCCCCATCTCCTGCGGGTTAACCTACCGTCTCTCACCCTTACAATCCGTTACCGATTAGGATGTCTCCTTGCACCAAAGTCATATTAATGACATTACCCCTGGCCCATACTGCTGGCTTATCACTGAATTCTCATGCCCCGTTTTTCCCTGCTACTTTGCGCCTCGTGCGCCTGCCGGAGACCCGTCATGAAACGTAACACGATCCTGATCTTCACGGTTTCTGCCATCATTTTACTCGCAGCAGCCACGGCAATAGGGTGGAAGGTTGGTCGGGGAAACAGCAATGCGCTGTGGGAAATCGTCAGCGAACAGTGCGTGCCCAACCAACAGCACAACGGTAAACCCGCCCCCTGTCTGGAGGTTAATCTGGCAGAGGGCTACGTGCTCTTCGATGACAGAAACGGTCCCTATCACGATCTGTTACTCCCAATCGATAAAATCAGCGGCATCGAAAGCCCTGAACTCTTGCAGCAAAACAGACCTAATTTCTTTATGCAGGCGTGGGATCGACGCGGCCATCTTTCACGTGAAGCGGGCAAACCGATCAAAGATGATTACCTCTCGCTGGCAATAAACTCACGCTATGGACGCACGCAAAACCAACTGCATATCCACATTGCCTGCCTGCGCCCGGAAATTTATCAAACGTTGAATCAGCAATTCCCGACGCTCTCTGCCGACTGGAAAACGCTGCCGGTGAAAATCAACGGGCACATCTATCTGGCAAAAACGCTCACGGCGAACGAACTGACGCAAAGCGATCCATTCAAAACACTCGATCGCTACGCCCAGCAGCGGGATGAATCTATCGGCAAATACGGCCTTGCGATGGTCTCCACGCCAGCAGGCGAAAAGGTGCTGCTCGCCAGCAGCCTTGACGTGTTCAATATGAGTCTCGGCTCCGTGGAAGAAATTCAGGATTTTTCCTGTGCGCTGGCGAAATAGCCGCTGACCGCGGCCTGAAGGTCGATATACCCTAAATAATTCAAGTTTCAGGAAGGCGGCAAGTGAGGGAGTCCCGATGAGCTTACTCAAGTAAGTGATTCGGGTGACCGAGTGCAGCCAACGCACATGCAACTTGAAGTATGACGGGTATAGCAATCAGTTCGTTATAACTTATGACTTTTTGTTCATTGCGTTGCTAGCCGACCTCCGCCTAAAAAGTGGGGAAAATCGATATGTTAGGTAGCTGCAACATGCATCTGGATTTACGGCAATTACGCAATTTTCTTGCACTGGCCGAACAGGGGAGTTTTGTACAGGCCGCTGAGGCCGTCTGCCTGTCGCAATCGGCATTCAGCCGCAGCATTCAGGCACTGGAACAAACGATGGGGCATCCGCTTATCGACCGTCAGAGCCGCCGTTTTGCGCTGACGTGGCAGGGCAATACGCTGCTGCCGTTTGCGCGGCGTATGCAGGAACTGTCCTGGGAATTGATGACCGACATGCGGCAGATCAGCGAGGCACAGGAAGGCGAACTGACGTTTGGCTGCGGCCCCGCACCGTCGACCACGCTGATCCCCAAAGCGGTCGCGCATTTCCATGCCCTTCGTCCACGCGCCAAAGTCACCTACAGCGTAGATAACTGGCAGTCCCTGCGTGAGCGGCTGCTGGCCGACGAGTGGCCTTTTATCGTTGCCGATACCTGGCAGGCCGAAATGGAAACCAACCTCCACGTACAGCCATTAAGTCAGCAGCGCTGCTTTTTTATCTGCCACTCTTCACACCCGCTGGCGCAGCAGGCAAATGTGACGCCGGACGATCTTCTGCGCTTTCCGCTCGCCTCCCCTTTTATGCCCGTTGGCATGCGCAAGGTGCTGGCGGCGTTAACGCGTCAGCCCGATTATCGGCCACAGATTCAGTGTGACCATATCTATTCCGTCTTCAGCATCCTGCGACACACGCAGGCCATCAGCTTCGCCAGCGAGGATGGCTTTGCGCTGGGGCGATTAAGCCATCAGTTGGTAGAAATTCCGCTGACGGGCACGCCGCCGGAATGGGGAAATATGCAAACCCGCTTCGGTATTGTCACCTGTTTGCAGAGAACGCTACCACCGCTGGCCGAGCTGATGATCGAAAGCATACTGGCGCAGGACAGGCTGCGCTCACCGGCTCCGGCACTGCCGACCCTGTGAGCGCATTCGTGATTATTTCGTGGGACTACCATTGGCGTCATACACCGCCCAGTTTGATTCCAGCCCTTTGGCTTTCAGCGCTCGGTCAACAAACTGGCCGGCAAACCAGTCGCTGGCCGAAAACGTGTTACGAATCAGCCCAGCTGCTTTTGCGCGCTCTATGCTGTCCTGCAAGCTGCTGAGCAGGAACGGATCGAGACGCGGAGAGCTTTGAAACGGGAGATCTTCCGCTTTCAGCTCTTCCTGAAAAATCGCCTGCGGAATCTGACTCTGTTCGGCCATTAGCGCGGTGTATTCCGGCAGGTGCTGCGCATCGCCGATCCACTGCGCATTGTCCACCAGCACATTCACCAGTTGCTGCGTCGTGCCCGGATAACGGTCGATAAAGTCCTGCGTCGCCAGCACGGCAGCCTGCGTGGTGTTCGGCCAGCCCAGCGCCCGGCTGGTGGTCACAATATTGATGCCCTGTTTACGCAACGCCAGCAGAGAGACACCGCCCCACACCGCATCCACGCGTCTGGCCGCCAGCGCTGCTTTGCCCGCCGTCCAGTCAAGATTGATCACCCGCACGTCCCGCTCGTTCAGCCCGACGCTTTTAATCGCCCGTTCAAACGACAGCTGATCGGCCGTTCCCTTGTAGACTGCAATCCGCTTGCCGCGTAAATCTTCAATGCGTTGAATACCCGATTCCGGCGTCGCCGCCAGATAAGAATTAGAGCCGCGTGACCCGACCAGCACCCGCGTTGGCAGGCTACCTGAACGACCGATAATAGCCGCCAGATCGCCCAGATACACTACATCCAGCTGCTTGTTCGCCAGCGCCTCATTCACCGCCGGGCCCGCGCCTTTAAAGAACGACCACTGAATCTTGATGCCCTGCGGCTCAAATTCTTTCTCCAACTGCTGGCGAATATGCGCCAACCCCAGCGGCCCGCGGATAAAAGGCTTGCTGCCTGCACTCTGATCCGGCAAACCAATGCGAATCTCCGTCGGTTTCTGTGCATCCTGCGGGGCGGCGTCGTTTGCCTGAACGGTGGAAACGAGCGCCGCGCCCATCAACAAGGCAGTACTTAACACCTTCATCCCCCTGCGCCAGCGGGAAGATGCCGTTATCGGCGAGGCAGTGATCAACAGGGTGGTTTGTTGCATACGGTTTTCCTTAATCATTCGTTTCATCTGCCATGAAAACTAACGAACCGTCGGCGTCAGGCTTAAATAACATTTACAGGTTTGTTCAGCGGAAAAAAGCATAAATCAGGGCTGGCGGGCTCGGGCTACGCATATGCATTTATTGCACGGCGACCATCGCTTTATTGCATTGGCGTTCAACGTCGAAACCTGTTTTTTATTCCCTATTCATCCAACTGCGATGGTTTTCGGGAATAAAATGAATAAGTCGATACCGCTGAAAAAAACCGCGATCGTCTGGCCTGCACTGCCGATAGCACGAGCCTATTCTCTTGTCGTGCCACTAATCGTACCGCTGGCGCTGCTGGCCCTGTGGTATATCAGCACCCACTACGGTTGGATGCCCGCTCAGATTCTTCCAGCTCCCGATGTCGTCGCTAAAACTGCCGTCGAACTCTGGCACAACGATCTCCTGCCGCAGCTCTTTATCAGCCTGCAACGGTTGGCGAGCGGCCTGCTGGCAGGCGTTCTGGTGGGAACGCTGCTTGGTGCGCTGATGGGCGCCTCGCGCCGCGCCGAACACCTGCTGCACCCGACGGTATACGCGCTGGCACAAATTCCAACGCTGGGCTGGATCCCGCTGTTTATGGTGCTGTTCGGAATTGATGACGGTTTAAAACTCGCGGTCATCATCAAGGCCGTGATTATCCCTGTGACGCTGCATACGCAAACGGGCGTGCGTAACGTGCCGCATGCGCTACAGGAAGTCGCTCACACTCTGCGCCTGCCGTGGCATCAGCGCCTCATCAAATTAACGCTGCCCGCCGCGCTCCCCACCTGGTTAACCGGCTTACGGCTGGCGCTCTCACAGGCGTGGGTGTCGCTGATCGTGGTCGAACTGCTGGCATCGTCTCAGGGCATTGGCTACCTGCTGGTATGGGGACGTCAGCTGTTTCAGTTGGATATTGTATTTGTCTGCATCGCCGTGATTGGGCTGGCGGGGCTGACAATGGAGTGGGCAATCAATCGGCTGGAACGCCGTCTGGTCTTCTGGCCACACCCGCCGCTCAGTCGCTTAACTACCGCACCGTCTCGTCGTTTATCCGCTTTGGTTTTACCTTTTCTGCTTCTGCTGCTCTGGCAACAGGCCAGCCGTTTTGGCTGGATCGACCCGCTGCTGCTGCCACCGCCCGCTGATGTGTGGCACATGCTGCTGCAAGGCATCCGTGACGGTTCGCTTACCGAGGCGATGCAGGCCAGCCTGACCCGTGCGCTCGCCGGTGCAGTATGCGGCATTATCGCAGGGCTCGTATGCGGTGTGCTGCTGGGACTGAATGCCACCAGCGATGCCCTCTTTACACCTACGGTCGCGACGCTGCGCCAGATCGCGCTGTTTGCCTGGCTGCCGCTGCTGACCGCTTGGGTCGGCAACGATGAAGTCGGGAAAATCACGTTTGTGGCGCTGGCCTCCTTCTTTCCCATGCTGGTGGCCAGCCATCGCGGTATCCGCCAGCGTTCTCAGGCTTTACAGGAAGTCGCACAGGTGTTGCAACTCCATCTCTGGACCCGCCTGCGGGTGCTGATCCTGCCGGGTGCCGCTCCCGCAATCTTTGCCGGTTTACGTCTGTCGCTGATTTACGCCTGGCTTGGCACCATCGGTGCGGAATATTTCATGTCATCCGGCACCGGGATCGGCAGCCTGATGATCAACGCCCAGCAGCTACTGGATATGCCCCTGATTATCAGCGGTATGCTGTTGATTGGATTAACGGGCGCGGTACTCGACCGCGTCGGATTAGGTCTGGAACAGCGGATGACGCGCTGGCGTTCCATAGGAGAAATCGCATGACATCCACAACCCTTGACGTATCACCGCCGGTGGTGCAGTTCGATCGACTTCGTAAACAGTTTCGCGTACAGGGTGAGGCGTTAACGGTGATTGAGGATTTTTCCCTGTCGATCCACAGCGGTGAACTGGTGGCGATTGTCGGCAGCAGCGGCTGCGGTAAATCCACGCTCTTGCGTATGCTGGTCGGTCTGGACAACGACTATCATGGACACGTGCTGGTCGAAGGGAAAACCGTGCGCGGCATCGGACGTGAGCGCGGCATGGTGTTTCAGGAACCGCGTCTGTTTCCGTGGCTGACGGTGCGGCAAAACATCGCGCTCGGGCTGGCGAATGAAGCCATCGACGACAAAGAACGGAAGCGCCTGATCGACCACTTTATCCAACTCGTGCATTTGCAGGATTTTGCCGATGTCCTGCCCGCCCAGCTTTCCGGCGGTATGGCACAGCGTGTGGCTATCGCACGTGGGCTGGTCGCCAATCCACGCATTCTGATGCTGGACGAGCCTTTTGGCGCATTGGATGCGTTGACCCGTCAGCAGATGCAACAGGAGCTGCGCCGCATTCATCAGGCGGAAGGCACCACCACGCTGCTGGTCACGCACGACGTCGAGGAAGCAGTCTATCTCGCCGATCGCGTCGTCGTGCTGGCCCCGCGCCCGGGGCGTATCCGCCAGATTGCGACAATTTCTCTGCCGCATCCGCGCCAGCGTGACAGTCAGGCCTTTCACCAGCAGTGCAGCGATCTGCTCGCCTTGCTGACGCAGCCTGCCGATACGGCAGCCCTCTCTTCTCTGAACACGTAAATACTGGAGCACCATTATGGGACACCCTTCCGTCTACCCAACCGGCACAACGATTTACAACCCGGAAAAAGCCTGGGGCGGCTACACCGTCTTTCAGGCACTGGAACGTGGCGCGGTACTGGTGGATATGAACGGCACCGAACTGCGCCTGTGGGAAGGCCTGCACGGCTTCCCCAATAAAATCCTGCCCGGCGGTTACATTCTCGGGCACAGCGGCGAACGCGATTCGCGCTACGGCATGCAGGACATGGTCGACCTGATTCAGGTGGACTGGGACGGCAACGTCGTGTGGAAATTCAACGGCTATGAGCACATTACCGATCCCGATCTTCCGCCTGAATGGATGGCGCGCGTCCATCATGACTACCAGCGCAGCGGTAATCCAGTAGGCTATTACGCACCGGGGCAGGAACCGCAGTCGATTGGCGGCAACACGCTACTGCTGGCGCATACCAACCTGCACAATGAACGCATTAGCGACAAACTGCTGCTCGACGACACCATCATCGAAGTGGACTGGGAGGGCAACATTTTGTGGGAATGGCGTTGCAGCGACCATTTCGATGAGCTGGGCTTTGACGACGACGCGAAAACTGCGCTGTACAACAACCCTAACCTGCGCAAAAGCGGCGGTGGGATGGGCGACTGGATGCACATCAACTCCATGTCGGCACTCGGCCCCAACCCGTGGTTCGATCAGGGCGATACCCGTTTCCACCCAGATAACATCATCTGGGACGCGCGCGAGTCCAACATCATCGCCATCATCGACAAGCAAAGCGGCAATATCGTCTGGCAGCTTGGCCCCAACTACAACACGCCTGAACTCAAACACATCGGCTGGATTATCGGTCAGCATCACGCGCACATGATCCCTGCCGGCTTGCCAGGCGCGGGCAATATTCTGGTGTTTGATAACGGCGGCTGGGCAGGCTACGGCGCGCCCAATCCGGCCTCAACCGACGGTGTGAAAAACGCCTGGCGTGACTATTCCCGCGTGCTGGAAATCAATCCGATAACGCTGGATATTGTCTGGCGTTATTCGCCGTACGAAGCGGGCATCCCGGATCCAACCGACGCCTTCCGTTTTTACAGCCCGTACATCAGCAATATCCAACGTCTGCCGAACGGTAATACGCTGATTAACGAAGGGGCCAACGGTCGGCTATTTGAAGTCACCGTCGATCACGAGATTGTCTGGGAGTTTATTTCCCCCTACTGGGGCAAGACGGTGAACACTAACATGCTGTATCGCGCCTACCGCGTGCCCTACGAGTGGGTGCCACAGCTACCGCGTCCACAGGAAACCCAGGTGATTGCTCCCGACAACACCCAACTACGTCAACCCGGTGCCGCCGCCCCCGGCTTCGCCAGTGTGATTCGTATTGAGGGCACGCGCCCCTATAAAAAGAGCGGCGATGCCCTGTGCGTCGCGACCGACAGCGAAGACCTCAAGCGCAGTCCGAAGCTCTTTGCCGTCAACCGTGAGCGCTTTGCTCCGCTGACCGCCGACGACTGGCCTGAGCTGGTAGCCCAACAAGGTCCACAGTTGTTATTGGTCGGCGCAGAGCGCTGCGTCCACTGCAAGAGCCTCTACCGCCAGTTAGAAGCGATTCTGGATAACGAGGAATACCGCCACTTGCCGAGCCATTATCTGGACGCCGATCATCACATTACCCTCGCGGAGCAATTGGCAGTCAGGACGTTACCGACCCTGCTATGGCTCGTAAATGGTGAAGAACAGGCTCGCCTGAGCGGCGCACAGCAGCCCGAACGCCTGCGCCAGTGGCTAACCGAGCAACAGATTTAACTCTCACACCTTGAACGCGATCTCGCTCCCAGTGAGATCGCGTCGTTACTTTCATTTCTCACTTTTCTTGCGTACATCCTTCCATATCGACGCAGTCGTCCTCCGCGCTTCTTCCCTGCCCGTATCAGCTTCTTTTACCCTTACCTACAGATGATTCAGGGACGGAAAAACAGCATGGCCGCGCATGATGCGATGTTTAAACAGTTTCTCAGCGATCCCGCTGTCGCAAAGGATTTCTTCGCCATTCATCTGCCAGAAGAAATTAGGAATATCTGCGATTTCAGCTCGCTACAACTGCAATCGGCCTCTTTTGTTGACGAGGAACTACGCGCAAGAATATCGGATATGCTGTATTCAATTCAGACCACCTCAGGGCAAGGCTATATCTATTGTGTGATTGAGCATCAGAGTCGCCCAGAAAAACTGATGCCATTTCGCCTGCTGCGCTACGCGCTGGCTGCTATGCAGCAGCACCTCTCTCAAGGTCACGACATGTTGCCGCTCGTCGTTCCTTTACTGTTTTATCACGGCCAGCGTAGCCCTTATCCCTATACTCTGCGCTGGCTCGACGGTTTTACCGACGCTATTCAGGCAGAAAAGCTCTACAATTCATCCTTTCCTTTGATTGACCTAACGGTAATCCAAGATGAGGAAATCAAGACGCATCGCCGCGTAGCGCTACTGGAGTTAGTACAAAAACACATTCGCACGCGAGATATGCTGGAACTGGCGCAGGATATCGGGCTATTATTTGAGCGCTGGCAGGTACCGCTGCCGCAAAAAAGAGCGATTCTGTTTTACATCGCGCGGAGCGGCAATACATCAAAACCGGCAGAGTTTATTGAGGCAGTCGCGCAGTCTCTGTCAACGGATCGGGAGGCGATCATGACCATCGCACAGCAGCTTGAGAAAATCGGGTTTGAAAAAGGCATCAAACATGGCATGCAGCAAGGTATGAAAGCCAGTGCTCGACACATTGCTCGTCAGCTTCTGCTAAGCGGCATGGAACCTGCTCAAATTTGTCAGATTACTCAGTTGAGCGCGACGGAACTGGCGCAGCTTGTTGACTCATCGAATGAGTAGGCTCTAAAAATACAACGCCACGAGATAGTCCGCACTTCCCTACGGTTTATTCTACCCCCCTCTATTTAATCATCGACGCGGTCGACTAAGACGGCGTCTCTGCGCCAATTTATACGCGCTGGATCACATTTCCTTTGCATCACTTCGTCGTAATTTGTTATGTTATTACATATCGATTTACACTGACCCTATACGTTATTCATGATTAACCGGAACAGACACACAGACGCCATTCTTCAGGTAGAAAACCTGAGCCTGTCTATGGGCAGTGAAACCAAAGTCAGCGATATCAGCTTTACGCTGTTCGCGGGTGAGCGTGTCTGTTTACTCGGTGCGTCCGGTTCTGGTAAATCCCTCACCGCCAAAGCAGTCATCGGTACACCGCCGTCGGGCTGCCAGGTTCGCGGCAGTATTCGGGTGAATGGCGAAGAGGTTGGTCAGTTGAAAGCGCTGGCACGCCCATCGGTTAGCCGCGTTTCGGCCGTGTTCCAGGACTCAGCAACGGCGCTCAATCCCCTCATGCCGTTGGGAAAACAGCTGTCATTGGCATTGAAAGCCCCCTCTTCCGCTGAACTTTCTGCGCTCCTTAGCGCCATGAAACTGGATGATATCCCCAACCTGTTGCAACGCTATCCTGCCGAACTGTCCGGCGGTCAGCGCCAGCGCATTTGTATTACCCTCGCCCTACTCGGCAAAACGCGCCTGCTGGTAGCAGATGAACCCACCACCGCGCTCGATGTCATGACCCAGCAGCAGGTATTGCAGGTCTTACAGGAACGTAGCACGCAGCCGGATGCGCCCGCTCTGCTGTTTATTACGCATGATATCGCCGTTGCTGCCCAACTCTGCCAGCGTGGTCTGGTGATGGAAAACGGCCAGATCGTTGAATCCGGCAGCATGCAGCAATTACTGAATGCACCACAGCAGCCCTATACCCGCAGTCTGGTCGCTGCCGCCCGTCGTGCTGACACGCTTTTATCTGACAGTGTGTTATCCGACAGGATGTTACCCGCTGCCGGAGCACTCGCCGGATGAACCACCACCTGCATGCGGTTCCTTCACCGTTTTTAAGTCTTGAACACGTCAGCCGTTATCGCCAGACGTCACGTTTGCCGTGGCAAAAGGCCGATCCCGCCAGTACGATTTTTCACGACCTGTCGCTGAACCTGCAACAGCACGAACGTGTCGGGCTGGTTGGTGCGTCCGGCTGTGGTAAATCCACGCTGCTAAAAACCCTGCTCGCGCTTGAAGCGCCGGAGCGTGGCGCAGTGTACTGCGACGGCAACCTGATTACGCCCGGTTCGGTGCGTTCGCTGCTCTGGTATCGCCGCCGCGTTCAGTACATTCCGCAGGATCCGGCAGGCTCGCTCGCGCCGCGTCAGCGCGTCGCCGATCTCCTCATCGAGCCGTTGAAACGACTCCGCCCCGATGAGGTCCGCCACGTTAATAGAAATCATTCTGCCCGCCTGAGCGACGTCATGGATCAGGTAGGACTGAGCGTCACGCTTCTGGATAAGGTCGCCGGACAGCTTTCCGGAGGACAGGCACAGCGCGTTGCGCTCGCACGAGCGCTGATCGTCCGACCCGAATTTTTATTGGCAGACGAGCCCGTCAGCGGTCTGGACTTGCCGCTGCGTGAACAAATTAAAGCCCTGCTTCAACAGGTTACCGAACAAAATAAGATGGGCTTGCTGATGGTATCGCACGACATTTCTATGCTCGCCGGGCTGTGCGACAGAATGCTGGTCATGGACGACGGACGCATTATTGAAGATCGCCCCACAGCCGAGGTGCTGGCTTCGCCGCAGCAGGCGCACACCGCCCGTCTGTTGCAGGCCGTTCCCGCCCTATCGACGTCGGGCTATTAGCTCGCTGAAAACGCGCTTTTTACCATAAAATATCGCATCAATAACACATTCCCCGTAACGGGCTTTTTATAACGGATCATGACATGTCAGACCTTACCGCCAACCGCGCCCCGCGGCCTTATCCCCCGTTACTTCTGGGTAGCCAGCTGGTTTTCAACATTGGCTTTTATGCCGTCGTGCCGTTTCTGGCTATTTTCCTGCGTGACGATATGCTGCTTTCCGGCTGGGCCATCGGGCTGGTGATTGGCTTACGCACCTTTTCTCAACAGGGCATGTTTTTAGTCGGCGGTGCGCTGGCCGATCGCTTTGGTGCGCGCGTGATCATCCTGTGCGGCTGCGTCGTGCGTATCAGCGGCTATCTCCTGCTGGCGTTAGGCGACTCGCTGTGGCCGATCATTCTCGGTGCCTGTCTGACCGGTGTCGGCGGTGCTCTGTTCTCTCCCGCCATTGAAGCGCTGATGGCACAGGCCGGTACGCAAAGTGAAAAAGAGGGAAAACGCAGCCGCTCCGAGTGGTTCGCACTGTTTGCTATTTGCGGCGAGTTAGGCGCGGTGCTGGGGCCGTTGCTCGGTTCGGTGCTGGCGGGATACGGATTCCAGCGCGTGGCGCTAGCCGGTGCGGGCGTGTTTGTTATCGCACTTATCGTCCTGTTTTTCAGCCTGCCGCCAACGCAGCGTAATCGGGGAGAATTGCAGATTGCCCCGTGGTGGGAGACCTTCCGCCAGCGCCGCTTTGTCGCGTTCATCATTGCCTACAGCGCTTATCTGTTCAGCTACAACCAGCTCTATCTGGCGCTGCCGGTTGAACTACATCGCTCCGGCAGCAGCGAGAAAGATCTCGGTCCGCTATTTGTGCTTGCTTCCCTGCTGGTGATCGGATTGCAGCTCCCGCTGGCGCGTTTTGCCCGCCGGGTTGGCGCGGCACGCATGCTGCCACTGGGCTTTGCGCTGCTAGCTGCATCGTTCTTTAGCGTCGCGCTGTTTGCCTCCAGCACGCCGCCTGAAGGCTGGCAGCGCCTGCTTCCCGCTATCTCGTTAATTACGCTGCTGACGCTGGGTCAAATGCTGATCGTTCCCGTCGGGATGGACCTTATCCCGCGCTTTGCCAACAACCAGAATTTGGGTGCGCACTATGGCGCGCTGGCGTCGATGGGTGGCATCGCCGTTCTGGTCGGCAACTTTATCCTCGGCAGCCAGCTTGACCGCGCGCTGACGCCGTCACCGCAGGCCGCCATTCCGTGGGTGCTGCTCGCCGCCGTGCCGTTGTGCAGTTCGCTGGCGATGATGGTCATCTGCCGCCCGTTTAAATCCGCTTCAACCGTGAATGAATAAGGAAAGATTGATGAATATGCGTAATCGTCTGTGGCCCGTTTCTGGCTTGCTATCAGCCACGCTGCTGCTTTCAGGTTGCTTCAACGAGCCGGAGGAAAACCACGCCTCGCATCATGACGGTCGAATCAAACTGGCGATGCTTCAGCCGCCGCGCTCCGGCCTGACACCGCTGAGCGATGATGCCTTTAAGCTGTCGCGTTGGAGCACCGCAGAAACGCTGGTGGTGCTCGACAAACTCGGCGAAGCCCAGCCTGCGCTGGCGACAAAATGGCAGCAGATCGATGATAAATCCTGGCGTTTTGAGCTACGCCCGAACGTCTATTTTCACGATAATTCCACCTTAAACGCCGCCACGGTAGTGAATGCGCTCACCGTGGCCTCCACCGCCGCCCCCAAACCACGCATTCTGGACGGCGTGCAGTTAACGGTAAAAGCCGATGGCGATAACGCCGTCGTTGTCTCCACGGCTAAACCGGATCCGCTGCTGCCGCAGCGTTTATCCAGCCCGCAGTTGGCGATTCTCTCCAGCGCGGCATACGGTAAAAATGGCGTCGTCAATCCGATCAACACAGGAAGCGGCCCGTTCGTTCTGCGTACCGTCACCGGCACCAGCAGCGCGGTATTGGATCGATTCGACGGTTACTGGGGTGAGAAAGCACAGGCCAGCGGTATCGACGTGAGCTTTGTCTCCGACGGCGCTGCGCGTGCTGCCGCATTACGTACCGGCACGGCAGACATTGTCGAAGCCGTTCCGGTTTCTCAGGCACCACTGCTAGATCAATCACTGGTGCATGAAGTCCCGATGCCGCGCACCAATACGCTGTATCTGAATACGCGTCATGGCGTGATGCAAGATCCTGCGATGCGTGCCGCCGTGCGCGATGCGATCAATCGCCAGCAGTTGGTGGATAACGTGTATGAGAAGCGTGCCGATATCGCACAAGGTCTGTTAGGTCCTGCGCTGCCGTGGGCGGCGCAACTGCGTCAGCCGGTGGCGAATCCGGTCAAAGCCGATACGCCTGCAGGCGCCACCATTACGCTGGCAACCTTCAGCGATCGCGCCGAACTGCCTGAAGTGGCGGTCTATCTGGCACAGCAGCTTACTGCCGCTGGGTTTACGGTAAAACAGGTGGTGCGTGAATATGCACAGATCGAATCCGACGCGCTGGCAGGCAAGTTTGACGCCTTTATCTTATCGCGCGCGACGGTGCTGGATTCCGGCGATCCGGTAGCTTATTTATACAGCGACTTCGCCTGTGAAGGGTCGTTCAATATCGCGCAACTGTGCCGCCCAGAGATCGATC
The DNA here is from genome assembly GCF_014946775.2 of Pectobacterium quasiaquaticum. NCBI lineage: Bacteria > Pseudomonadati > Pseudomonadota > Gammaproteobacteria > Enterobacterales > Pectobacteriaceae > Pectobacterium > Pectobacterium quasiaquaticum. The sequence goes on from NZ_CP065177.1 coordinate 2,863,629, forward strand.
AGGCGCTGCAAAAAGCAGCCGCAATCCCTGCGGGCGTTGCACGCCGTCAGGCCATCATGCAGGCAGAAAACCTGATCCTTGCCAGCGATGCCGCGATCCCAATGCTGCATGAGCGTGTGATTCAAGGTGAAAGCGCACAGGTAAAAGACGCACTGCGCGACCCGCGTGAACGCACTTTGATTAACACCGCTACGCATATTGTTACCGGCGCAAAGTAACGGATAGCGCATCCGCAACCAGAAAGATGACGAATTTATGAGCGAATCGCTGTATTGCCGCACCTGTGCGACCATCAACCAGACGCAACGCCCGCGATACGGCGTGCTGATTCCACTGTTTTCGCGGCTGCTGACGCTGGCAGGGATTGTGGTGCTGATTGGTATGTTGCCGTGGTTATCCGGTCAGGATCCGGCACTGGCGCTGCTGCGCGCCCGTTCCGGCGAGCAGGAAGCGACGGCGGAAACGCTAAACGCGATTCGTCACTCACTCGGACTGGATCAAGGCCCGCTGCAATTGCTGTTGAACTGGCTGACGGATCTGTTGCACGGCGATGCGGGTAATTCCTGGGTGTCTGGTCGGCCAGTTCTTCCGGGGATGTTGCAGGCGGCGGGCGTCTCGCTCACGCTGATGGCGTCTTCGGCGCTGGTGGCCTTTACGCTGGCTGCCGTGCTGTGCGCCCCTATCTTTCGGCAAGGGTTACGCGGTCAGGTTCATCGTTCAGGCGGCCTGTTTGCCGCCTTGTTTACTGCACTGCCCGAATTCCTGCTGGCGTCATTTCTGCTGATCGTCGGTGCTGTCTGGCTACAGTGGTTTCCCCCTTATGGCTGGCTAGGTCTGCACTACGCGGTGCTGCCGTCGCTGGCGCTCGGTATTCCAGCAGGCGGCTACCTTGGCCGGATTATTGCCGACGCGCTATCCGCCACCTTCAGCGAAAACTGGCTCACCACCTGGAGCGTGTCGGGCGTAAGCCGTCGTCATATTGCGCTGGCGGTGCTGAAACGCACGTTGCCCAGCGTGATGCCGCTGGTTGGGCTGGTGCTGGTTTCGTTAACCGGCGGTGCTATCGCCGTCGAAAAAGTGTTCGCGATTCCCGGTCTGGGACGCGCCACGCTGGGGGCCGCGGCGGCACAGGATCTGCCCGCCTTGCAGGTCGGCGTGCTGATTCTCTTACTCATCGCCTCGCTCACTGGCATCGCCGCCAGCGGCGTGCGACTGCTGATTCTCGGACGCGCGCTGCGGAGCGGCGCGATGCCCGTGCCGGAGGAACACGGTAGCCCTGCGTCTCGTCATGCTATCTGGCTGCCGATTATCTGCGTGCTGCTGCTGGCGCTGCTGTTGCTGGCTGGCCTGCCGCGCGATCCCTACACCTCCGCCTTTCTGCGCCTGCAACCGCCGTCGTTCCTGCTGCCTTTTGGCGCGGATGCGATGGGGCGCGATTTATTGGCACGCGTCGCACACGGTACGTTAAATACTTGTCTGCTGGCGCTGGCGGTGTCGCTGGCCTGTCTGGCGATCGGCCTGTTGGTTGGGCTCTTTCCGCGTCTGTTCACCGGCCCGATTGAAGTGACTAACGCCCTGCCACCAGTGATTGCCGGACTGCTGGTTGCTGCGGTAAACGGCCCGACGGCAACGGGTGCGGCGATTGCCGTGATTGCCGTGAGTTGGGCACCGCTCGCAGCCCACACGGCGGCACTGGTCGCCGAAATCAATGCGCGCCCTTATATTCGAATGCTGCCGATTCTCGGCGTCGGCCCGATACGGCGTAGCCTGTTCTATATTCTGCCCGCGCTGATTGGCCCGCTTTTCCGTCACGCTATGCTGAAACTGCCTGGCATCGCGCTGGCGCTGGCATCGCTCGGCTTTTTGGGTCTGGGCGCGTCACCACCGACGCCGGAATGGGGACGCGTTCTAGCCGAAGGTATGCCGTATATCGAACGTGCCTTCTGGGGCGTGCTGGCACCAGCGGCAGCACTCGGCGTGCTGTCGATACTAGCGGTGAGCGCGGCGAACCTCTCCGGTCGCCACAAGCACTAATCTATTATGGGACACAGCTTAAGCGCCGCTTCTCTCCACGTTCACAGCTCCGCCAGATTTCACGATGGCGGGGCTGTGCATCTTCAGTTACGCTGTGAGCTAACTTCTGCCTAAGTACAGAATTTAAAGGAGAGAATATGCATAACAGCGGATCCCACGTCAGTCTTACCGTCACTCAGACTCTGGATAAACTGGAAGCGCTGTATGATGACGCCGTCTCAGCACTGCGCGACGCCATCGGGGACTTCATCAATGATGGCACGCTGCCTGATGCTAATGCGCGCACGGCGGGGCTATTTGCCTACCCTGCTCTCCGCGTTAGCTGGAGTGGCAATTCGACCGGCCATCCCCGCCATCGCGCCTATGGGCGTTTTACCCATCCCGGCAGTTACTCCACTACCGTTACCCGCCCGGCATTTCTGCGCGCTTATCTGGCGGAACAGCTGGCGCTACTGGAAGGCGACTATGATGTCACCATCGAGGTTAGCCCATCACAGCAGGAAATTCCGTTCCCCTACGTGCTCGACGGTTCCGATCTGATTCTTGACCGTTCGATGAGTGCCGGTATCGCCAAGCATTTCCCCACGACAGAGCTGTCGCAGATTGGGGACGAGACGGCAGATGGACTGTTTCACGCCACCACCATGTCACCGCTGTCGCACTTCGACGCGCTGCGTACCGATTTCTCGCTGGCGCGGCTTCGTCACTACACCGGCACGCCGGTAGAACATATTCAGCCGTTCATCCTCTTCACCAACTACACGCGCTATGTCGATGAGTTTGTACGCTGGGCCTGTGCGCAGATTGCCGATCCCGATAGCCCGTATGAGGCGCTGTCCTGCGCGGGCGGCATCTATATCACCGCCGAGACGCCAAACCCTGAGCAGACGGTGTCCGATCTGGCCTGGAAGAACCACCAGATGCCCGCCTATCATCTGATTCCTCGTCAGGGTAAAGGGATTACGATGGTCAACATTGGCGTCGGGCCATCCAACGCGAAAACCATCTGCGATCACCTCGCGGTGATGCGTCCGCATGCCTGGCTGATGATCGGCCACTGTGGCGGCCTGCGCGAAAGCCAGTCCATCGGTGATTATGTGCTGGCGCACGCTTACCTGCGTGACGATCACGTACTGGACGCCGTGCTACCGCCGGATATCCCGATTCCCAGCATTGCCGAGGTGCAGCGCGCGCTGTATGACGCCACCAAGATGGTCAGCGGTATGCCGGGGGAAGAAGTTAAACAGCGTCTGCGTACCGGCACGGTGGTTACCACCGATGACCGCAACTGGGAGCTACGCTATGCGGCCTCTGCTCTACGGTTTAACCTCAGTCGCGCCGTCGCCGTGGATATGGAAAGTGCAACGATTGCCGCACAGGGGTATCGCTTCCGTGTCCCTTACGGCACGTTGTTGTGCGTCTCGGATAAGCCGTTGCACGGTGAAATCAAGCTGCCGGGACAGGCGAACCGTTTCTATGAAGGGGCGATTTCGGAGCATTTGCAGATTGGCATCTGCGCTATCGATCTGCTGCGGGCGGAAAGCGATAAGCTGCACTCACGTAAACTGCGCACCTTTAACGAGCCACCATTCCGTTAATCGGACGACGCGGTTAGGCAGTCGACCGCTCTTCAGGCGGCCGGCTGCTCTGGCGCGACTAAATGCGTTATGTTATAACAGAACAAATACACTAGCGGATAAGCCCAATGAAAAAAGGTCTGTCAGTTCTGTTTCTTTCCCTCGTCGCGACACAAGCCTCGGCGTTTCAGGCAAAAATGGCTCAGTCTACGGAGAGTGGATTGAACAATATTGATGAACCTAAGCGCACCTTTGCAGGCTTTACGCCAATGGGGCTGGAAACCATTCATCCCGGCCAGTGCGATGCGACCTCTATTAACGGCTGTGGTTGCCCGTTTTGCACCCAGTTGCGGCTCATTGGCCGCTAGGTTGTAGACCACATAGCAAAAGCGCCACATCCGTGGCGTTCGTTGGTTGCAGACAAAGTCCGTAGAGCGGGAGTAACGGATAGATCGTAAAGACGCCGTGAATACGTCCATGTACGCTCGGCTTGCGCAGAGATGAATCTCATCCCTGAGATTCACCCTTTCAGCGGCTGGTTAGCGGTTTCACGTATCGATATCCCCGCAACCAGGCACGTTCTCAATCTGGGTGGCAGCCCCAGTTGGTAGCGATGATGTTGGCGCGGCTCCTGACATGCTGTCTGCCACAATAATCTCTATCAGAAACTTGCCCAATCTGACGTGCCCGAGGCTGATGCACTGGAAGACGCAGGGAGTCTGGCAAGCGAGAGTGTCTGCGTGACAGGCTTCGGCGTGGACCGTTGATCATTAACTATTTTGAACACCGAGACTTCTCTGACAAGCTGATCCGCTTGCTCCTTGAGACTCTGCGCCGCCGCCGCTGACTCTTCCACCAACGCAGCATTCTGCTGTGTTGTCTGATCCATTTGGCTAACCGCGATACCAACCTGTTCTACCCCCGTCGACTGCTCAGCACTTGCAGAGCTAATCTCTGATACGGTATCGCTCAACTGGCGGATGGACATCACGACCTGCTGCATCGTTTCTCCCGCTTTATTCACCAATACCGAACCGAGCTCGACACGTTCAACGCTCGCCGTAATGAGATTTTTGATTTCTTTAGCCGCTTCTGCGCTACGCTGCGCCAGATTTCGCACTTCTCCCGCGACAACAGCGAACCCTCGCCCCTGTTCGCCCGCTCGGGCCGCCTCGACAGCGGCGTTAAGCGCCAAAATATTCGTCTGGAATGCAATACTATCGATGACGTTGATAATATCCGCAATGCTGCGCGAACTTTCATTAATGGACTTCATCGTATCCACCACGTCATTGACGACATTGCCCCCCTGAAGCGCCACGGTACTTGCATTTTGGGCCAGTACATTCGCCTGACGGGCATTGTCAGCGTTATTTTTTACCGTCATACCCAATTGCGTCATGGTTGAAGACGTTTCTTCAAGCGCGCTCGCCTGTTCTTCAGTCCGTGATGACAAATCAGCATTACCCTGCGCAATCTGCATACTGGCCGTCGCGACACTCTCCGCACTACTCCTCACACCAACGACCATCCGCGTCAGCGCACTTTGCATCTCTTTCATGGCCTCCAAGAGCAGGCCTGTTTCATCATGACTATTTACATCAATTGAACCGCTGAGATCGCCGGCGCTGATACGCTTCGCGGAAGAAAGCGCAATAGATAACGGTGCGGTTACGCTGCGGGTTAATAGCCAGGCGGCAAGGCAGCCTAAAACGGTAGAAAACGCGGATAGCGTCAGCAGCCATAGCAGTGCATTAGTGATATGTTCTTTTGTCGTCTGTTTGGCCGTATCAACCAATGATACCTGTAATGCGATCAGCTCATTTAGTTTGTTAAAATAAATGCCTTGAATTTTCGCTATGTCACCAAATACCACTTCTGTCGCCAACGCATCCTGATCTTCCATGGCGTAGTTGATAGCGTTATTAACCGACAGGCTATACTGTTTTCTTATATCAATGAGTTGATTAAATAATTCGCGTGCTTTTTCCATGTTGATACTATTATCAAGCTTTTTATATATTTCGCTTGCCACGTCAGTGGTTTTTACTATATCGTCCTTAAGCTGTCGTTTTTCTTTATTTTTATCCGCAGGGAGAAGAATAATATCACGCAAAGTACGGACGTTTGTGTTAAGCACGTCTTGAATATTGCGCAGCATATCCACCTTGACCATTCTGTTTTCAGTAATTTCATCAAGTTGAGTACCAATATTCTTCATAAAAAAGTAACTAATTGATGATAAAAAAAGTGTCAATACAATTAACAAACCGAACCCAAGGAAAAGTCGGTTGCCAATTTTTATATTTTTGAGAAAGTTCATTTCAGCACCAGAATATTACATTTTGAAAAATTTCACCCGATCACGATACGTTGACATATTAAGCCACTGTCCATCTAACGAAGAAGGACAAACAGTAAAGCTAACCACTATCGCACGAGGCTCCCTGGCTTCTCTAGATCTCTTATTTCCTGATGCAGGTAACAGAAAACAGGCATAAGAAATCCATTTGGCCATATATTTTTATAGTTCACATTGCATATGTATACTCGTCATACTTCAAGTTGCATGTGCGTTGGCTACGTTCAAATACTCGGCCCGTCGTGAGCCTCGCCTTGAAGGGCCGCTGCTAGCAGCGTTCAAATCTGCTCCCGGCAGAATCACTTACCTGAGTAAGCTCATCGGGGTTTCTTCGCTTGCCGCGTTATTCGGCCTTATGGCCTCACCCCTTCGGGGTCAGCGCAAGCGCTGTTCAAAAACGTTTTACCGTTTTTGTCCTGAAACTCGAATTATTTAGAGTATATAACTATTTACCTGGTTAAATAATTTTAAAGACTCCGATTTTATTTCATTACAAATCTCACCGTATGCATGAAAATAACTGAAAACAACCCATCTATAATAATGGTTAAGTTTTTAGCATTCACGTTACTAGCCTAGATAAGCATGACGTTTAATGAATGTCATTCACTTATAAAAATGACATCAAGATTCAACCTGCTAAGTTTCATAACTCTACACTATCGGAAATAAAATATCGATCGGAAATAACGATCATTAAACCGTTCAATCCCCTCTATTCGATCGTTTTTTTCTATCAAAAAATAATAATGGGAAAAATCCGAGTTCCATTAATTAAATCAGACTTATAAGTTAGAAAGCTAATAGTTAAGATTGATTAACAAACTGTCCATATTATTACGCTTTGTGACACTCAATATAGTGTAACGTGACTGAATTAATTATATTTAAAGCATAATGGCAGGTTCCCGTATCTCTCTGGAGGATAAAAAAACCAGTCAGTAAGGGCTGACTGGCTTTCGGAGTGAACCTAATAGGGTGTTGCGTGTTTCCGTCTCGTTTTTCACTCTACCGCATATTCCTTCATTTTATTTTCGTCAGGCATCGTGCCATTGAGCTTCTTGAGCACTTCCTTCGCTTCTTTCAGCACTCGGGCACATTGCTCGCGCGTGATCGTAAGCGGTGGCTCAATCCTGACCGATTTAGCATTATTCAAGGTGCCCGCCACCAGAACATGACGTTGAAACAGTTCTTTCGCGAAGGCATACCCGATCTCATTTTTCCTGAACTCGATAGCCTGCAACAGCCCCATTCCTCGTGCTTCGATAATCAATTGAGGATATTCGGCAGCCAGTTGCTGTAAGCCCTGCAACAAAAATTCCCCCTGTATGGTTGCCTGTTCCGGCAGATTCTTCGTCAGCAACTCATTGACTGTCGCCAGCGCCGCCGCGCAGGCCAGCGGATTGCCGCCAAACGTGGTAGTATGCAGGAACGGATTTTCAAACAGCACGGAGAAGACCTCTTCCGTTGCCACCGTGGCGCCAATCGGCATCACACCGCCACCCAGCGCCTTCGCCAGGCACAGAATGTCAGGCTGTACGCCATAATGCTCACAGGCGAACATCTTGCCCGTGCGGCCCATGCCGGTTTGTACCTCATCCAGAATCAGCAATGCCCCAACCTCATCGCATAATGCTCTGACGGCAGGCAAGTAATGTTCCGGTGGCACAATCACGCCGCCTTCTCCCTGAATAGGTTCAAGGATGATGGCAGCCACGTCATCGCCGGTCTTCTGGCATAGCTCAACCTGCTTGCGCATCGCGCTGATGTCGCCAAAAGCAACATGATGGAAGCCGGGTAACAGCGGCATGAAGGGACGACGAAACGCAGGTTTGGCGGTGGCAGAAAGCGCGCCCAGCGATTTCCCGTGGAATGCACCGGTCGCGGCGATAAAGGTATATTTACCGCGCGGTGACTGGTAAGCCTTCGCCAGCTTTAAAGCGGCTTCAACCGATTCCGTTCCACTATTGCAGAAGAAGCTGTATTTCAGATCGCCCGGTGTCAGCGCCGCCAGCGTTTTTGCCAGTAATCCCCGCAGCGGGTCGAGCAGTTCCTGACTGTGCAGCGGTTGTCTGGCGAGCTGGCGCTCAACGGCAGCAATCACGTTAGGGTTACGATGCCCAACGTTAAAAATGCCGTAACCGCCGAGGCAGTCCAGATATTCATTCCCTTGGGTATCAATCAGCGTATTCGGGCCGCTGGCGCGCCATTCGACTGCGCCGTAATCGCCGCCGGTGGTGACAGATTTTCGGTACTCCAGAAAACCCGGGTTGACGTATTCGCGAAAACAACTCAAAACTTCTCGATTCAGTGTCGCCATGTCATCGTGGGATAGCGTGTCACTATGAATCCAATGCAGTGCCTGCTGAGTACACTCTAGCGGGTTAAGGTGGGCGTTTGATCTGGACAAAATGCGCTCCTTGAAAACGGACATCACGCGATGCCACTTTAATTAATGCACATAACACGCCAGTCGCCCGCCCCAAATTAGAATAAAATACAAAAACGCGATCTAATCCAAAAATTCAGCAGATGATTTGAACTAAATACGAATAGGCGGAATTAATAACCAATAAGAATGGCACATGCCAGTATGAAGAAAATCAAAGCAACACGTGATGCCCTGCTTTTGCCCAGCGCGCCCCTTTTTGGGGCACGCCGGGGCTGGACAAACGCGCTATATCAGTACCTGTTTCTCCAGTAACGGTTTCTCGTGCAGGATAAACAAAATCCCTAAGCAGGCAGAAGATCCTCAGTGCCGGATCATAATATGACGCACGATAGTGTAATCCTCCAGACCGTACATCGACATATCCTTGCCATAGCCGGACAGCTTCTGCCCGCCGTGCGGCATTTCGCTCACCAGCATGAAGTGGGTGTTCACCCAGGTACAGCCGTATTGAAGGCACGCGGCCAGACGGTGTGCCCGCCCGATATCCCGCGTCCAGACCGACGAGGCCAGCCCGTAATGCGAGGCATTCGCCCAGCCAATCACCTGCGCTTCATCATCAAACGGCGTGATGGAGATAACGGGTCCAAACACCTCTTTCTGGACGATTTCGTCTTCCTGCTTTGCCCCCGCCAGCACCGTGGGCTGGAAGTAGAATCCCTGCCCTTTCACCCGCTCGCCGCCGGTCACCACCGTAATGTGCGGCAGCGCTTTGGCGCGTTCGACAAAGCCAATCACACGTTCCAGTTGCGGCTCGGTAATCAGTGGCCCCAGTTCGGTGGTTTCATCGTGTAGATCGCCCATTTTCAGCGTCGCCACCGCTTTGCCTAATGCTTCTACGACCTCATCGTAGATCGCACGCTGTACATACAGCCGACAGGCGGCAGTACAATCCTGCCCCGCATTGTAAAAACCGAAACTGCGGATCCCATCCACCACCTGATCGATATCCGCATCGTCGAAGACAATCACCGGCGCTTTGCCGCCCAGCTCCATGTGTGTGCGTTTTACGCTCGCGGCGGTATGCGACAAAATATGCGCGCCGGTCGCAATCGAGCCGGTCAGCGACACCATGTTCACTTTCTCATGCCCCGTTAGCGCATCGCCGATATCAGCACCACGCCCGAACACGATATTCACCACGCCAGCGGGCAGTATCTCCGCCAGCAGATGCGCCAGATAGAACGTGGTCAGCGGGGTTTGCTCCGCCGGCTTCAGCACCACGCAGTTTCCCGCCGCCAGCGCCGGTGCCAGCTTCCACGATGCCATCATCAGCGGATAATTCCACGGGGCGATGGACGCCACCACGCCAACCGGATCGCGTCGGATCATCGAAGTGTGCCCTTCGAGATACTCTCCCGCCGCCGAACCGCTCAGACAGCGCGCCGCGCCGGCAAAAAAGCGAAACACATCAGCGACCGCAGGCACTTCATCATTCAGCGCCGCATGGTAGGGCTTACCGCAGTTCAGCGATTCAAGCTCGGCAAACGTCTCGGCGTGTTCCTCGATGGCATCGGCAATCTGTAGCAGCAGCGTCGCGCGCGTTTTCGGCGTGGTCTGTCCCCAGTGTGCAAAAGCAGACTCCGCGGCCAGCACGGCTGCATCAACCTGGTGCAGATCGGCCTGCGCAATGGCGGCAATTTGCTCTCCTGTGGCAGGATTAAATACCGCTAACGCCTCGCCTTTCCCCGCGACCAGCTTGCCTTCTATGAGTAATTTATCGTGCATACATTTTCCTTACAGAGAGAAAACCATCTTGTTTTTCATCACTATCTGCAAAATGTCTGTGCAAAAAACCTGCCACGTTGCGCTTACCTGTCGCTCTGTTCTGCAACCTGCGGCATTACACTAGGGCGCGTTGCCCGACCCTTTCTGCGTCTGCGTGGCGGCCTGTCTGGCTTCCTCCGCCAGCGCTTCAATCTCTTCTTCCGTCAACTGCTCTGATGCTTCATGCACCTTTGCCAGCCCTTCGCTAACCGTCACCTCTTTGGGATCGTCCTTCGTCGCCATCGTCATTCCTCTCAATCAAATAATACGTCAACAACGATAAGTGTAGTCGACGGCGAGAATCCGCCAATCTGAAGAAGAGTTAACGCTGCTTTTCGGTTTGTCATATGTGATAATAATTATCAATTACGTTAAATTTATGAACGATTATCCCCCTGAAATCCAACAGCATGCATGACGCAGTGGAAAATCGCCGCCTTGCTGCTACTGGGGTAAGGAAAATAATTGATATCCATATATTCTAAAAAACTTATAAAAGTTTCATATTAATAACCAATCACACTATAAAGAGTCTCCCTCTTCGCATTCAATGTAAAAATATCAGAAAGACAGTCAGCTATATTCCCGACGTGAATAGCGATGTCGCGGCAGCCATTTTTATTTTTCGGCTATTCTCAAGTGGCCTGACGTTGACTTCATTATCAAAAAGGGATTCATTTTATCATTTTTAAAGTAATCATTTAAAAACAAGACAATATGCAAAAATACCTCATTGGGAGTAGGAAGAGAGACATCAGAATATGGTTTTTTGCAATTAACGTTAACGAAAATAAAAAGTAAAAGAACACAAAACACAACAAAATAAGAACAGGAATTTAATCATCTTTAAAAACCACGTGTCATTCATTAACAACCACATCAAGAAGCACACCCTCAAATCATTAATAAATTAAATTTACACTTAAAAAACTAAATAAACCAAAAGGCGCAATTATTGCGAGCGAGATCTTTTATTTTCAGGAAATAGCGCAAAGATAAAAATTAATAGATTTAGATCAAGAAAACAAATAACAACCCGTCCATATAGTAGCCGTAGTAAAAACTCACTTATTTTAATTCTAACTAATCAGTTCATCTTATTACCCTAAATAATTCGAGCTGTGTGACAAAACGTTAGCGTTTTGAACAACGCAAAGCGTTGGCCCTTTAGGGCAAGGCCCATTTATGAGCCTTGTAACGCAGCAACTGAGCGAATCCTCAGGAGCTTACTCAGGTAAGTGACTGAGGTGAGTAAAGGCAGCTAACGCACAAGCAGCTTGAAGTATGACGGGTATAAAGCAATGCAATGGGGCTACTATGGACTTCATCATTCAATTAGTCATTGTCCTGATCTGCCTTTTTTACGGGGCAAGAAAAGGCGGGATCGCGCTGGGTTTATTAGGCGGGATTGGACTTGTTATTCTGGTCTTTATTTTTAAACTACAACCGGGTAAACCGCCCGTTGACGTCATGCTGGTCATCATTGCCGTGGTGGCTGCGTCGGCAACGCTTCAGGCATCGGGCGGGCTGGATGTGATGCTGCAAATCGCAGAGCGTATGCTGCGGCGTAACCCGAAATACGTTTCGATTATCGCGCCATTCGTCACCTGTATTCTGACTATCCTGTGCGGTACCGGCCACGTGGTGTATACCATTCTGCCGATTATTTATGATGTCGCTATCAAGAATAATATCCGTCCTGAAAGACCGATGGCCGCCAGCTCGATCGGCGCTCAGATGGGGATTATCGCCAGTCCGGTCTCTGTTGCGGTGGTGTCGCTGGTTGCCATGTTGGCTAATTTCACCTTCCAGGGTAAACATCTGGGATTTCTCGATCTGCTGTCGATTACTATTCCCTCTACCCTGCTGGGTATTCTGGCGATTGGGATTTTCAGTTGGTTCCGCGGCAAGGATCTGGACAAAGATGAAGACTTTCAGACATTCATCGCCGATCCAGAAAACAAACAGTATGTATATGGCGATACCGCCACGCTGCTCGACAGAAAACTGCCACGCAGTAACTGGATCGCCATGTGGATCTTTCTGGCAACCATCGCGGCGGTAGCGATTCTGGGTGCCGTTGAAGAGCTGCGTCCAGTCTTTGCCGGTAAGCCGCTGTCAATGGTGCTGGTCATCCAGATGTTTATGCTGCTTTCCGGCGCCATCATCATTATCGCGACCAAAACCAATCCATCATCAATCTCGAAGAATGAAGTGTTCCGTTCAGGGATGATTGCCATCGTGGCGGTATACGGTATCGCCTGGATGGCGGAAACCATGTTCGGCGCGCATCTGGAAGAGATCAAAAGCACGCTCGGTTCACTGGTGAAAGTCTACCCGTGGGCTTACGCCATTATCTTGCTGATTGTGTCCAAGTTCGTTAACTCACAGGCGGCGGCGCTGGCGGCGATTGTGCCCGTTGCGCTGGCAATTGGGGTAGATCCCGCATATATCGTGGCGTCTGCACCAGCCTGTTATGGTTACTACATTCTGCCGACCTACCCAAGCGATCTGGCGGCTATCCAATTTGACCGTTCCGGTACCACCAAAATCGGTCGTTTCGTTATCAACCACAGCTTCATTCTCCCAGGCCTGATTGGCGTGAGCACATCCTGCGTCTTTGGGTGGGTGTTTGCCGCGATGTACGGCTTCCTGTAATTCATGATCTGCATTCAGCCGCTCAGCAGAACGTGGCGGTAGATGCAAAAGTAAGAAAAAGAAACGGGCGCATTGATGATTCAATGCGCCCGCTTTCATTATCGCTATATCGCTATTTACATTATGACGAGGATTATCCCTGCTGGGCAGGCTGCGTACTGATTCCCTTTATTTCGCGCTCGTAGGCCTGCGCTTTTTTCTCATCGAACTGGTGTTCCCACTTGGCAATGACCAGCACCGCTAGCGCATTCCCTACTACGTTTAGCGCGGTACGCGCCATGTCGAGGATACGGTCAACGCCCGCAATAAACGCCAGACCTTCCAACGGAATCCCGACGCTGCCCAGCGTCGCCAGCAGTACGACAAACGACACGCCCGGTACACCAGCAATGCCTTTGGACGTCAGCATTAGCGTCAACACCAGCACGATTTCCTGCCCAATCGACAGCTCGATGCCGTAGAGCTGTGCGATGAAGATCGCCGCAATACTTTGGTACAGCGTAGAGCCATCGAGGTTAAAGGAGTAACCGGTCGGCACCACAAAGCTGGTAATCGACTTCGGTGCACCATAGGCTTCCATTTTTTCGATGATGCGCGGCAACACGGTTTCGGAACTGGCAGTGGAGTACGCGAGGATCAGCTCATCTTTGAGGATACGGATCAAGATGGTGATACGCAGCTTACACAGCCGTGCGACGATACCGAGCACCACCAGCGCGAAGAAGAAAATCGCGGCATAAACCAGCATAACCAGCTTGGCTAACGGCCACAGCGACGCAAAACCGAAGTTGGCCACCGTGACGGAAATCAGCGCAAACACCCCAACTGGTGCGTAGCGCATGATCATGTGCGTCACCTTGAACATGGTTTCCGACACGCCGCGGAAGACGTTCAGCAGCGGGTCACGGTGATCTTTCGGCAACGAAGAAAGCCCCAAACCAAACAACACGGAGAAGAAAATAATCGGCAGCATTTCACCGTGAGCCATCGCCGCGAAGATATTCGGCGGAATCAGCGACAGCACCGTCCCCACCAGACTGTGCGAGCCGCTCTGCACCTGCTCGGTGGTCTTTTGATACTGCGAGATATCCACGGCGGTCAGCGTCGACATGTCAATGCCGTGGCCTGGCTGGAAGATGTTCGCCAGCGTGATGCCAAGGATAATCGCCACCGTCGTGATGATTTCAAAATAGAGGATGGTTTTGAAGCCGATGCGTCCGAGCTTTTTGGCATCCCCTACGCCCGCAATCCCGACAATCAGCGTGGCGATCACAATCGGGACAACAATCATTTTAATCAGGCGGATAAAGATGTCGCCCGCAGGGCTAAGAATATTGCTGATGAGCCACTGGCGGCTTTCTTGCTGTTCATGCAGCACGGCACCGAGTGCAATACCCAGAACCAACGCGATAAGGATTTGCCAGGCAAGGCTGACTTTTTGTGTTTTCATCGTCATTTTCCGTTTTAAACTCCCCGCCATCACAAACATGGCGCTAGCGCGACTCCGGCGCAATGCGAACCGAAAAAATCAACGTGGAGGTGACTGACTAGTGAGAAGGATGTCTGATGGATTAACCCGCCATAACTCAAGCCGCTTATACGTTGTTCAAAACGCACACGTTTTGTCCTGCAACTCGCATTATTTAAGGTAAACTTGCTATTGTGACACCAAAATTGTTAGCATAATTATTCAATAAAAACGCACAAGTATTTGTATCACCTAACAAAAATACAGACATAAGTTATTGTTATAATAGGGATGTTACTATTCCGGCACGTTCAGATCAAGCAGATTATCGGCGCGATAAACCCTATTTATGCTGAATCAAGTACAGAAAACGGCGGGTATCGCGATACAAAAAATCGCGACGAAATCGAAAGGAAAACGCCCGCCCAGTCAGAAAAAATGCTGGCTGGGCATCGGGTTAGGAAACGGTTATGTCATTCAGATTTGGTAATCAATCACCGCTTCATCGTTATCCGAGAACACCTTATCTTTAATGTCATCCAGCGACAGTTCTGTATTACACAGCTGAATAAATTTCCAGGCATAGTTACGTTGTAACTGACCCTTTTTTAACCCCAGCCAGACCGTGTTCGCTTCAAACAGATGCTCGGCATTCAACCGCACCAGCCCTTTGTCTCGCACCGGATCGAATGACATATCGGCCACAATCCCCACTCCGAGCCCCAGCTCAACATAGGTTTTAATCACATCCGAATCCTGCGCGCTCAGCGTAATATCCGGTGACATGCCCACGGCCTGAAACGCGCGATCCAAACGCGAGCGACCGGTAATTCCCTGACGATAGGTAATCAACGGCTCTGCATTAAGCATTTCAAGCGTAATCACCGGTTCCTGCGTCAGCGGATGGTGCTCCGGCACAATCACCGAATGGTGCCAGCGATAGTAGGAGAACGCTGCCAGCGAGGGATCGTTAATCAACTGCTCACTGGCAATGCCGATATCGGCCTCACCAGAATGGAGCATCGCCACGATCTCATCCGGCGTGCCCTGATTCAGTACCAGACGCACCTGAGGATACAGCGAGCGGAAGGCTTTAATCACTGGCGGCAGGCTGTAACGCGCCTGCGTATGCGTGGTCGCGATCACCAACTGACCAGTGTCGTTATTGGTGAAGACATTCGCCAGCCGCCGGATATTGCTAGCGTCATTCAGAATGCGCTCTGCCACCACCAGCAGCTCTTTTCCCGGTTCGGTCATGCCTAACAGGCGTTTGCCGCGACGGATGAAGATTTCAATCCCCAACTCTTCTTCCAGCTCGCGGATGTGGCGACTCACGCCGGATTGAGAGGTAAACAGCGTATTCGCCACCTCGGTCAGGTTGTAATTGCACCGTGCTGATTCACGAATAATCTTCAGTTGCTGAAAGTTCACCTTTCACTCCCTTGTCCTTTATTACAGATAGCAATATTGATGCAAGTAATGAGAGCCAGAACAAATAAGCAAATGGAGTTGATTATATTTTTTTATACTAACGGTATGTCTGTCGCGCTATCTTATCTAACAAGGAATAGACATAAACAGTAGAATCAAATAGTTAGAGGAAGTCACTTTTGTCACGCACGCACCATTAATCAACCATTTCGCTATGATTTATGCCTTTCCGGTCTATTTATTTCGGTGCTTTTATTCCCTTTTTCCCGTATTTCTGCTCAGGCTAAATAGGACGCACGACTTCAAGCTGACGCGCTATCGCTGCTATGATGGCGGTCAGAACCAGAGAAAAGGTGGCAGCATGCAGGGTGTACCGGAACAGTTTACCGATGAGAGAGACTATGCCCAGTTCCGGCACTTACCGGCGCTGCCTGGCATTGAGCTTTATCACGCGCACATCTGCCGTTATGCCTTTGAGCCGCACACGCATGAGGCGTTTGGCATTGGCACCATTGACGACGGTGCGGAGCGATTCCGCTATCGTGGCGCCAAGCATATTGCGCCTGTCGATTCGTTAGTGTTGATGAACCCTGATGAGCTACATACGGGGGAATCCGCGACGGAAGACGGCTGGCGCTATCGCATGATCTACATTCCACCCGATGTGTTGGAGAACGTCTCCGGCGAGAAAGGCTGGTGGTTTACCGACGTCGTGCGCCACGATCCCGCAACCGCACGCCAGCTGGCGATGACGCTGGCCGCGCTGTGGCAGACGACCGATCCCTTGGCGAGTGAAAGCCTGCTGCTGTCGCTGATTGCGCTTTTCCGACCTCACGCGCACATTGCCCAGCGCCAGAGGATTGAGCCGCTGCACCGCTTTGATGTGGTGAAAGCCTATCTGCGCGAGAATTTCGCCCACACCATTACCTTAAAAGAGCTGGCGGCGCTGGTTTCCCTGAGCCCGTATCATTTCCTGCGCCAGTTCAAAGCGCAGTTCCACGTCACGCCGCACCAGATGCTGATGGCAATCCGACTGTATGAGGCTAAACAGATGCTGACACGCGGTATGGCGGCCGCCCATGTCGCCGTCGCCGTCGGGTTAACCGATCAGGCGCATCTGACTCGCACCTTTGCCCAACGCTATGGCGTCACGCCCATTCGCTACCAAAAGCAGGTGTATCCGGTTCGGCGCTAGCCTCCTCCCTCGGATAATAAACAGCAATATCCTACAATCATTCAACACCGACTCTCCCTAGACTGGCGCAATGCACTATTGTGAAAAAACGGGTTTATTATGCTGATTGGTGTTTTATTTGCGCTTGCCGCTGGGCTGATGTGGGGGCTGATTTTCGTTGGGCCAGTGCTCGTACCGGACTACTCTGCCGCCTTGCAGTCCACCGGACGCTATCTGGCTTTTGGGCTGATTGCCTTACCGCTGGCGTGGCTCGATCGCCGTCGTTTGCGCCAGCTGACCCGCAGCGACTGGCTGGAGGCCACGAAGCTCACGATTATCGGTAATCTGCTGTACTACTTTCTGCTCGCCAGCGCGATTCAGCGCACGGGTGCGCCGATCTCAACGATGATTATCGGCACCCTGCCCGTGGTCATTTCCGTTACCGCCAATATGTTGTACAGCAAGCACGATGGCCGCGTAGCCTGGCGTCGGCTACTGCCCTCGCTGCTGTTGATTGCGGCGGGATTGGTTTGCGTCAATATTGCGGAACTGAAAGGCACCACCGTCGAATTCGATGTATGGCGTTATGCCAGTGGGATTGCGATGGCCTTTCTCGCCGTGGTTTGCTGGACCTGGTATCCGCTGCGCAACGCCCGCTGGCTGCGCGACCACAAAGGCAATACGCCGACCACCTGGGCCACGGCACAGGGGCTGGTCACGCTACCGCTGGCGCTGTTGGGTTATCTGCTGGTGTGCGGCCATCTGGCGCTAACGGATAGCACCTTTACGCAGCCGTTCGGCCCGCGGCCTGAGGTTTTCATCCCGCTGATGCTGGCGATTGGGCTGTTTTGTTCGTGGATTGGTACGCTGTTCTGGAACGAAGCCAGCCAGCGTCTGCCGACGGTGTTGGTGGGGCCGCTGATTGTGTTTGAAACGCTGGCGGGGCTAACTTATGCCTTCATCATCCGGCAATCCTGGCCGCCGCTGCTGACGCTCTGTGGCATCACCTGCCTGATCGTCGGGGTGATCTACGCGATGCGCGTGAAACCGGAACCTGTCGTTGTGAAAAAATCAACGGTGGTAGAAGTCCCGATGCCGGTTTCACGGCCAGAGTAAACGCACGCCTAAGAGGCTGTGGAAAATAGCCGGTCTTTATGTCCGGCTTGCCAGCTTCTGAAACAGCGCGCTCAGTTGCGCTTCATCTCTCGCCCCCTGATGCTGATCGGTCACCTTGCCGTTGGCATCAATAATAAATGAGGTTGGCGTGCCGCTGACCTGATAGCGCTCTTTGGTAATACCCAACTGATCGCGCACCACCGGATAGGTCACCTTGTGGTGCGCCAGCATCGACGTGATATCCACGCCGTCAGGATCGGTATTAACCGCAACCACCACGACTTTATCGCCATACTCCTTGCTCAGCTTCTCCAGCGCGCCCATTTCAACCATGCAGCCGCCACAGCCCGACGACCAGAAATTCAGGTACACGCTTTTCCCCTGCCAGCTCGACAGATCCACCTGCTGCCCCGCCAGATCGTAGGCCGCCAGCGCCGGTGCCTGCGCTCCAACGCTCACCTGTTCTTCCTTACAGCCGCTTAGCGCCACTGCGCCCAGCAGACAAAGTGCAGTAATCCCGTTACGCCATTTCATGATGATTCACCTCTTCACCAAAATACTTGCCGTGTTGCAGGCGGATAATACGGTCAGCAAACCGACCTAACTCAGGATTGTGCGTCACCATCACAATGGTACGCCCCTGCCGATGCAGATCTTTCAGCAGATCCAGCACTCGCCGTTCATTCTCTTCATCCAGATTCCCCGTCGGTTCATCGGCGAAAATCACGGGAGGCTCATTCACAAGCGCACGGGCGATACACACGCGCTGCTGCTCACCGCCGGAAAGCTGGCTCGGTAAGTGATCGACGCGATGCGCCAGCCCCACCTGTTCCAGCACGCGCTGCGCAGCCGCTTCATCCACCACGCTGTGGTAATGCTGCGCCAGCATCACGTTTTCCAGCGCGGTCAAAAACGGAATCAGGTGGAACTGCTGGAATACCAGCCCAATCTTATCGGCCCGGAACTGGCGTCGCCCTTCTTCATCCAGCCCAGCGGCATCGACGCCGTCCAGCAATACCTGCCCTTCACTCACCGTATCCAGACAGGTGAGAATATTCATCAGCGTCGTTTTACCCGAGCCAGACGCGCCCATGATGGCGACGAACTCGCCGCGCGCGATGCGGATATTGATATTTTCCAGCGCAGTAACCTGACCAAAGCGTTTATAGAGCTGGCGAGTTTCAATCACCGCCTCCGCGGCCTGCGCACTTTCCTGCGCGTTCACCTCTACAGACATCGAGCTACTCTCCTTTCAAGACTTTGGCTGGTTCGACGTAGATTGCACGCCGGGTAGGAACCACTGCCGCGACGGCAGCAACCAGCAACGATAGCACCAGCGTGAGCGGGAACACCGGTAAACGCAGCGAGATCGTCGCGTTGAATACCGCCATCCCCAACACCTGTGCCAGCAAATAGCCCAATAGCGAACCGCATAATACGGCCGCCAGCGCGATGATGCCGGTTTCCGCCAGCATCTGCCGGATGATGTCTCGTCCGCTCGCGCCCAGTGCCTTCTGTAACGCAAATTCGCGGGCACGTTCACCGACAATCGCCATCAGCGTCGTGTTCACACACAGGGAAGACAGCACGAGAATCACCGCCGATACCAGCCCCATCAGCCCTTTAATTTTATTCAGCACCTGACCTTCCGACGCCGACACTTTCAGGATCGGGCGGATCTCCAGTTGCGGATACTGCTGCTGAAGTTGCGCAGCGAAGCGATCGACCTGCCCCAGATCGTTGCTGACGCTCAACAACGCATTACTGATCGCGCCTTCTTTATCCAGCCACTTTTGTGCCAGTTCCAGATTCACGATCAGCATGTTGTCCGTCGCATCGCCGGATTCCACGATACCTTTGATCTGCAACCGCTGTTTCCCACCATCACCCACCAGCGTGATGCTGTCGCCGACTTTGACGTTCAGTCTCTCCGCCAGCTTCACTCCGATCATGGCGTTACGGTCATCGAAGCTGACGCCAATCCAGTTACCCGTGACCTGCCAGTACGGTGCCAACTGCCGCAGCGATTCGAACCACACGCCCATCAGCACCACTTTCTCCAGCTCCGTACGCGCCATGCCATACAGATAAGGGCTGGACGCGTTGATTAATCCAGCCGGTGCGTTGTCGATAATCGGTTGAAACGTACTCTGTGGAATCGTATTGCCTCGCGCCGGACCGATGTAAAAATTCGCGCCGAAGGTGCGCAGTTCCTGACTCATCTTGGCGTTGATATCGAAATAGACGGCAGACATCGCCGTCACAATCGCCGCACCAACCATCAGCGCCGCGAACACCACACTAACACGCTGCATACGCAGCCGCAGCGCGCGGAACACCAGCCGCCAGAACATGCTGTTCATCAAGCCATTAGCGCCCATACAGCACCTCCACCGGATACAGCTTGGCGATCCGGCGCGCCGGGAACCACGTTCCGATGATGGCGATCAGCATCGAGATCACCAGCACACAAGGGATAACAATCCACGCGAAACTCAGCGGAACGCCGAACAGCATCAGGCCAATGGCCTTCGCCAGCCCCCAGCCTGCGACACAGCCCGCGATTCCGCCAGCCAGCCCGCTCAGCGCCGCTTCGAGATAAAACAGCAGCATGATCTGCCACTGACGTGCCCCCAGCGCTTTCATCAACCCGATCTCTTTGGCTCGTTCCATGATGGTGCTGGTCATCAGCGAGGCAATCCCCATCGCTGCCGCCACCAGCGCGGCAAAGGTCACCACCGCCAGAAGCAATTGGATCTTGTCGATCACCACGCCTTCCGAGGCGGCGACCTGCCAGATAGGACGCACCACCGAGCCAGAAATGGCTTCTTCCAACTGGTGCGCAATCGAAGACACATACGCGGTGCAGTACCAGAGGTCATACTCTTCGGCATTCAGCGCTTCCAGATTTTCCCGCGCCCGCCGCGACAGTTCATTTTCCGGCACGGTCAGCGCCGACACGCGGATGGCCTGAATTTTACCAGCCAGCCCCAGCAGCGATTGCACCGTTGCCAGCGGCATCACCAGACGACTCTCTTCATCACCGCCGCTGATCAGAATGCCGCTCACCTCTACCGTTGCGTCCCCTTTTGCGCCGTGCAAGGCGAGTTTATCCCCGACTTTCCAGCCCGTTTGCACCGCCAGCTGTTTTCCCACCAGCGTTTGCGCCACATTTTCCGTCGTCACCGGTTCCTGCGGCCACTGCCCCGCCACCTGCCAGTAGGGGCTAACGGTCATTTGTCCCGAGCGATAGTCTTCTTCATCCGGCACCGCAACAGGCTGAGAAAAGAAGGTGCCCAGCACGGCAACCGGCTGTCCGTTGATCTCGACATCACCGCTCAGCAGCGGCGCAAAGCCGACAATGTTATTGCGCCAGAAGATATCTTTGATGTTCGGCAGCTCCGCCTCATCGAGAAAATCCTGCCCTTCCAGCGGGTTACTGCGCTCGCCAAACAGCGCGGGTAGCGCCGCTTGTCCTGCTGGCTCAATCAGAATATTCGCGCCGTAGGATTTCAGCTCGCGTGCCATTTTGTCGCCGATATCAATGGACACCGCCAGCAGCGCGGAGATCAACCCCGCCGCCAAAAACACGGTCAGCACCGCCAGCGATTTACGCCGAATATTTCTGCGCCAGGACTGACGTAACAGTCGCCACAGCATGATTATTCCTCCTCAGCCTGCTCGCCAGTTGCCGCTGCTTTGGTAGTGGCAAATTTCGCGGGACTTTCGCGGAAGCGGTTGTAGTTGGCTTCCGACGAGAAGAAGTACGTTTTACCGCCGTAGCGATATTTATGTTCCGCACTCACGTTGGTCAGTTTGGAGCCATCAACCGGGTCGATGACTTCCATCGACACCACCGTCGAGAAGTAGTTAGTGCCTGCCGCCAGTGAGGCTCGTCCAATCACCAGTTCATTATCGTCGTTGCTCCACCCTTCAATCGGCACCGGATTACAGCCGCCCGCTTTGCCAATAGAAGGAATGAAGATATGCACGCCGCAGGCGACACAAATCACCTGATTGCCTTCCATCACGTAGCCCTGATCGCCGCACAGCAGGCAGGCATCAAACACTACGCCAAGACGCAGGCGATCGGGATAGCGGTTAATGATGAAAAAGCGCACGGCCTTGCCGTCATCGGCAATCCACACGAAACGATGCAGCTTGCCATCACGCACTTGCTCAATCGGAATATGCACTTTGCCATCGGCCGCCAGCGTCACGGGCTGTGCTTCCGACAGACGAGGCGGTTGCGACGCGACCTTGTCCCAATAAAGCTGGGCCAACGCCACCACCAACAGCGCCGTGAGCGTTGCCAACAGCGTGCGGCGCAGCGTGCGATAGCCTGCTGTCGCTTTACGCTTTTCAATCGCCTCATGCGTGGCCAACATCTGGCGGCGCGCATGCCGCAGCGGCCAAACCAGCCCGGCAGCCACCGCCGCCATGAACAACGCACTGAGGTAATTCAATAAATGCGCGCTGTTGGTGACATGCGCCACATAGCTCAGGCGCGGCTTAGTCAGCCCCAGCGCCTGTAATTTCATCAACAGCAGCAATAAATTGCCGCTTATCGGCAACAGCAGAAGCGTCACCAGCAGCGCCAGCAGTGGCCAGCGCAGTAAATGAATGCGGCGCGCAATCATGCCGCACAGCGCGGCACAGAACACCAGCCAGCCAAACGCCAGCAGCACCGCGCTGAAATTCAGCAGCAGATCGGTATTCACCACATGGGTGGTTGTCAGCGCGGTCAGATTGGGATCGTTGCCCCAATGTACCGCCGCGCCCGCCACCAGTAGCACTTGCCACAGATAGCCAATACGCGGGTGGGAAAAACACTGACAGACAAGAAACAGGATCAAGGCCAGCGCCTGAAGCGCCGTAAAGCCCAGCAGAAATGCTTGCCCGTTAGGAAAATGCACGCCAATAAACATCCCAGCAAACAGCGCCAGCAGCGTGATCCACCCCAGCGTTCTGACCGTCGGCGTGGAACGATGGCTCCAGTTCAGCCCCAGCAATAGCGCTATCGGCAGGAAGGATTGGAGGGTCGTGATAAAAAAATTCATATATACCCGTCACCTTTCAAGTTGCAGGTGCGTCGGTTGAGCGCGATGCCGAGTGGCATCAGCACACTGGCTGGAAAATCACCACCTCTACGGGCAACAACGGTGTGCCCGCAGAGGCGTGAACATGACCGCGACAGAACATCGCGGACAGAAGACCTTATTCTAAACCGACGTATTTGAAGTCAAAGCTGACATCAAACGGTTTCCACCAGCGGCCTACGCCCGTTTCACCATCGGTGTGACGGTGCATACCGGCTTTTGATGGCGGGTCGATGTGGTAAGTCACTTTGTAGTTGCCCACGCCCATCATTTTGATGTTCGCGCCGTAGTGCGGGCCATCGCTGGCCACCATCGGCATGAATGTGCCTTCCTGCTTCGCACCGGTATCGGTGTTGGTCAGGGTGTACGCGATGGTCAGGAACGGCATCCACTCACCGGCACCGAAGCCGTTTTTGTTGCCTTCAGCGGCGTGGATATCGGCTTCCAGATGGATGTCCGCTTTCGCAGCAGGCAGGCCCATGCCACGCGGTTCCATGTCGATAGGTTGCAGATAAACAGCGGCAATTTCCATTTCGTTCATGGAAACCGGCTCACCCGCTGGATATTCTTTAAACGCCAGTGCGGCAGGTGCAGTGAAAATACCGGCAATAACGGCACCCGCAATCAGACTTTTTTGCCTCTTCATCAAACCCATCCTCATCTCAGTCGTCCCTCTTCGCTTAATTCGCTAAGCGATTGGGGTTGTTATGGTTATTTGCTGCTCTTATTGCTTTCAGTATTAAATTCACGTCGAATGCCTTCTTTATCAGATGGCAGCGCCCTGCGCCGCATCACCCATAAGGCGATTAGCGCCGCGACCACCAGCACACCCTGTGGAATCAGCGTCTCAACATAAGGATAAATCCCCAACCCGCTGATTTCCGGTACGCCGGTCAGCAACGTCGGTTCAAACAGTTTGCCTTCGATCAGTTCCAGCACGCCTTTACCCGCGAACACAAACGCCATCAGGTACATAAAGCATCCGGTAAACATAAAGAACGGCTTCAGCGGCAGTTTGACGATGGTGTAGCGCATCACGAAGTAGGCAATCAGCAGGATCAGACAGCCGATGACAAAACCAGCCAGAATAGAGAGATGCCCCGCCATGTTGCTGGCATCACCGACCAGCGCGTAATAGAACAGCACCGTCTCCGCGCCTTCGCGGTACACGGCCAGAAAGCTGGTGAGCCATAGGCCGATCATGGAACCGCTGCTTAGCGAATGCGACAGTTTGCCTTCCAGATAAGCCTTCCATTGCCGCGCTTCCACTTTGGACAACAGCCAGTAGCTCATGAAGAACAGCATCTCGACGGCAATCAGCATCGTAATGCCTTCCAGCAGCTCACGGCTGGCACCGGAATGGGTGAACACAAGTTGGAAAATGACGGCGGTAATCACACTACACAGCAGCGCGGCGTAAACCGACTGGCGAATCAGCGGCAGTTTGTCCTGCTGATTGTTTTTCACCAGATAGGCCACGATCGCCGCCACAATCAGCAAGGCTTCCAGACCTTCGCGCACAATAATCAGCAGGCTGTATATCAACAGGCTCCAGTGAGTTTCACCACCGTCGCCCAGCATGGTCACAGCCTTCGCCAGTTCCTGCTGCAGCGCTTCGGCCTGCCCTTGCAGTTGCTCCGCAGGCTGTTTGGCGTTCATCAAACTCACCAGACGGGTGAAATAGCCTTCGAGCGTCGATTTGAACGCCGCATCGCGAGAACCAATCTTGTTCTCCATGCCGGTGGCTTCAAACAAATCGAAATAGGTATCCTGCACCGCCATGATGGCAGGTTTGACCTGACCTTGACGATATTGCGCAATCGCGGCAACAATAGCCTGATTGATATCGTCGGCGACGTTCGCCCAGTTCGCATCCGACACCGCACCCGTATCAGCGTTCGCGGCAGATGTTGCCGTCGCCTGCTGGCTGTCACGCGTTGTTGGCAATCCCGGCAAGGCATCTTCGATATCCTGCAACAACGTGGTGACCCGATAGGAGATATCCGTCAGTTGATCGGGCTGGCTGGCTAACGTAATCAGCGCGGAGAATTGTTGATTAATTGAAGCCGCCTGCTGCGCCGAGCGATTCTGCCTGACCGACATCTCCATTTCAGAGTTTTTAAAGCCCTGATAGTGCGCCTGCTGCACGCTCTGACTGGCCTTTTTGTAATCGCCGGCCTGATATTCCGTCACGGCTAGCGCGAGCTGGTCATCGATGATTTTGAAACTCTGCTGCCAGTACGGCGCAATGTCGGTGTTGTCATAGGCACCGTGCTGCTCCTGCGCGACCAGTTTGTGCCCTTCCGACAGCACAGGCAGAACGGCATCCAGTTCGCCCTTCAGCCAAGAGATTCTCGCTTGCACCTCGGCCTGCGGTTTGCCTTCGCCAATCATGCGGCGAATTTCACCGAAGGTCGCTTCCAACTGATAGCTTTTTTGCGCAGAAATATTGATGCGGATAGGGCCTTCAAGGTTTTCAAACACCTCGAAATAGGCCATCTGAACTTCGGTGCGGGCATCATCCAGCTTTTGCTGCTCATAGAGCTGAGCCGTTTTATCCAGCCGAGTTTCGATATCTTGAATAAATGAGGCGTAATCGGTCGCGGCAACGGCAACGGCCACTGAACAACTCAACAGCCAACACAACACGAGAAGCGTTCTTTGCAAGATAGACATAAGCGAGTGATAAAGCACAAATGATATTTATTCTTATTATCACTTTGAAGCCGCCATCTGTCTTGATTTACGTCACGAAAACATAAGCAACAACCGCTTTAGTGTGTAACAAATGGTTTCAGGTTTAATTTTACACCCTAAAATAACGTTTTATTTCTATAACCCCCAGAAAAGTACCGCTTTTTGATCTCAAAAATGGCAAAAAATCGCCAAGAAAATGAAGCAATAAGTATGCCAGTATTTCAATTTGCCAATTTCAATATCAGAGACACCCGTCTTAAAATAATATTTCTTTACATTAACACAAGCCGATTTACAGAGTAAAACACCATTTTCTCTCTGTAATCCAACGCATTACACGTGTTGACGCCAACATGTTTCACCGACCATTTTTGGGCGATTACCCGCGATCAACAGAACCGGGTAGATTCCTTTCCGTCCGGTTCGTCGCCAGCCCCATGGGCTATCTTACGTTCAACATCTGTCGCGTATTTAACCCGCTACGGATCAGAATTTTTCCCATCCCTCACCGTTGCGACCCTGTGCCGACAGTAGCGGCGTAGAACCCTGCCCAACCGCGCGATGGACGGGGGCAGCGATCGCCTGACGGGAAAAAGACATTGTCGGATCGCAATCTGATTCCAGATCGAACACATCCACCACGGCGGACAACTCGCTGGTTTGTTCATCCAGACGGGCCGCAGCCTCTGCCGATTGCATCACCAACGATGCATTCTGCTGCGTGACGCTGTCCATTTCGTGCACCGCCTGGCTAATCTGCGTAATGCCACGCGTTTGCTCATCCGTTGCCGCCGCGATTTCACCAATCAGATCGTTCACATGCGAAATGGAGGCAATAATTGCCGTCATCGCTTCACCGGACTGTCGAACCTGCCCTGCACCGGTTTCAACGCGCGAAACCGATTCGGCAATCAGCGCCTCAATTTCTTTCGCCGCCTGCGCGCTGCGCTGCGCCAGTGTACGAACCTCACCGGCGACAACCGCAAAGCCTCGCCCCTGCTCCCCCGCCCGCGCGGCTTCAACCGCCGCATTCAGCGCCAGAATATTGGTCTGAAACGCAATGCTGTTAATCACCGAGGTGATATCGGAAATTTGTCGGGAACTGGCGCTAATACCATCCATCGTCGTCATCACGTTGCTGCTGATATTCCCGCCTTTTTGCGCCGTATCCGCCGCATCCTTCGCCAGCTTACGCACCTGATGCACGTGTTCGGTCGTTTGCCGCACCGTGGAGCTAATCTCTTCCATACTGGCCGCCGTCTGCTGTAGTGCAGCAGCCTGCTGTTCCGTGCGGCTGGAAAGGTTATCGTTGCCATCCTTAATGCTCGACGTCCCGTTGTTGATTTCCGTCGTGCTCTGCCGGATGACCGTCACCGTATCACGCAAACTTTTCTGCAATTTCTTAATATCGGGAATCAATCGTCCCGCACAGTTCTTGCCAAATTCCGCCAGCTCACAGCCTAAGCGCCCCGCCGTCAACTGTGCCAAATGGGACTTGAGCACTGAAATCGGAATAACCAGATAGTTCCTCAAATAGTATTCCGTGAAAATCAACACGATGAGGCCAATCACCATCACAGCAATTAACGAATTACGGTTTTGGGTATTATGTTCATTCACGGCTGGAATCAACGACGAGGAGGTAATGCTGTCCGAATAGCGTTTGACGTCTTCGCCAAACGTCAGGCTA
This sequence comes from Pectobacterium quasiaquaticum, assembly GCF_014946775.2. NCBI lineage: Bacteria > Pseudomonadati > Pseudomonadota > Gammaproteobacteria > Enterobacterales > Pectobacteriaceae > Pectobacterium > Pectobacterium quasiaquaticum. Next base: position 2,891,151 of record NZ_CP065177.1, read on the forward strand.
ATCGGCGGATAAACAGAGCGAAATATCTGTCGGAATCCTTCGTAATCATTACGTTGCAGTGCCGCATTCATCGGATCGATAGAGGTCGAGATCAAGGTGTTCCAGGTATTTTTTACCGCATCAACCGTTGCCTGATCGACGCCGACATGCTCCGCAGTCTGGAATTTCTCCAGCGAGTCTTTGGTATTTTTTAGCGCGACCTGTGCCATTTCCAACGTCTTTTTGGCGTTTTCTGGCTCGTTACGCTGCAAATAATCCATCGTTCTTTCCATACGAGTTACGGCCCGAAAATATTGATCGGTTCCATAGACCAGATGGGAATACGTTTTTCGCTGAGTCTCACTTTTATCAAGCAAATTGGTGACCTGATAAAGCGAATAAAGACTGAATCCTGATGCCACTCCCCACGCCACTAACAGGGAAGCCACTATGACCAGCACCATTATTTTTATGCTGACATTTCTTAGAAATTCCATAATGCACTCCGCGACGTTAACAAATATTTCCCGCCCGCACGCTCTGTCGGAAAAGTATTTACTTTTACTCATGACGGTGCCGCCCGTTGTCTCGCGCCCTTATCCCACGCGATCTCACAGACGTTCTGGAATTCCCTGATTCATGCCCCATTAGATGGGAAATCTAGCTCAAAAAATTAACGAATAGAATGCGTTATCTTCCTTGAGATGCCAATTTCCGTTGTTTTAAACAGCCGACAGGCATGGCTACCCCAGCCTCATCGGTGGTACATAGAGTTAATATCGTCAAAAACAGTATAGGCATTAACAGATAAAGAGGATAAATACGCTGTCACGTTATTTTCCAGACGAATGTCCTATGGAAAAAGGTCGCGGCACTCAACACGTTAGGACGATTTATCATCGCCCTGAGCATGACCACGATCAGTAAATTAATTTTCTTTATCGGTGATTATCGAAGGTTAGATGACTGCATCAACAGCCTGCCGCAGGAATGCAGTTCTTACGATCCAAGACTCAGCTTTGGAGAATAATCATGCAGAAAGTGCTTACCGTCTGTCCGTATTGCGGGTCAGGCTGCAAAATTAACCTGCTGGTAGAGAACGGCAAAGTGGTTGGTGCAGAAGGCGCAAACGGCGTCACCAATGAAGGTGAGCTGTGCCTGAAAGGCTATTACGGCTGGGATTTTCTTAACGACACGAAAATTCTGACGCCGCGTTTAAAGCAGCCGCTGATTCGACGTCAGAAAGGCGCCCCCTTTGAAGCGGTGAGCTGGGATGAGGCTATCGACTTCGCCAGCTCGCGATTAAAAGCCATTAAAGAGAAGTACGGTGCCGAGTCGATTATGCACACAGGCTCGTCACGCGGTCCCGGTAATGAAACCAATTACGTAATGCAGAAATTTGCCCGAGCGGTCACCGGGAATAATAACGTCGACTGCTGCGCCCGACTCTGCCACGGTCCTTCAGTTGCTGGGCTACAGGTTACGCTGGGCAACGGCGCAATGAGCAACTCTATCTGCGAAATCGAAAAAACCGACTGCATCCTGATTTTTGGCTACAACGCCGCAGACTCACACCCCATCGTGGCGCGTCGAATCCTGAAAGCGAAAGCGCGCGGGGCAAAAATCATCGTGTGCGATCCGCGCCATATTGAAACCGCCCGCATCGCCGATCTGTGGCTGCCATTGAAAAATGGCTCCAACATGGCACTGGTCAACGCGTTCGCTAACGTGCTGATCAACGAAGGCCACTACGATAAAGCCTACGTCGCCCGCCATACCGAGGGCTTCGAGGAATTCAGCAAGACCGTCGCGAAATACACGCCGGAGTATGTCGCCGACATCACCGGACTGTCGCCGAAATTGATTCGCGACGCGATGCGGATCTATGCCGCTGCGCCGTCCGCCACCATTCTATGGGGAATGGGTGTGACGCAGTGGGGTCAAGGCGTTGATGTGGTCAAAGGTCTATCTGGTCTGGCGCTGCTGACTGGGAATCTGGGGCGTCCGAACGTGGGCGTCGGGCCGGTGCGTGGGCAAAACAATGTGCAGGGTGCCTGCGATATGGGGGCGCTGCCCAATATGTTCCCCGGTTATCAAAACGTCACGGATAAAGCGGTGCTGGCGAAATTTGCCGATGCCTGGGGCGTACCTGCACTCTCCGACAAAATCGGCTACTCGCTGACCGATCTCCCGCACAAGATAAAAGAAGGGAAGATCCGAGCCAATTACGTGATGGGCGAAGATCCGCTGCAAACCGAGCCGGATCTGTCGATGCTGCGCGATGCGTTCAACGAGCTGGAGTTGCTGATCGTGCAGGACATCTTCATGACCAAAACCGCTGCGATTGCCGATGTGATTTTACCCGCAACCTCCTGGGGCGAGCACGAAGGGGTCTATACCGCCGCCGACCGAGGATTCCAGCGCTTTTATAAAGCCGTGGAGCCGCAGGGCGATGTGAAACCCGACTGGGAAATCATCAGCTTGATGGCTACAGCACTCGGCTATCCGATGCACTATAACAACACGCAGGAGATCTGGGACGAGCTGCGAGCACTCTGCCCGCTGTATTACGGCGCAACTTACGAGAAAATGGCGGGACTGGGTTATGTGCCGTGGCCATGCCCGACTGAAGACAGCCCCGGCACGCAGTGGCTGTACGCCGGTAATCACTTCGATCGTCCCAGCGGGAAAGGCTTACTGCTCACGGCCGAGTGGCGACCGCCGATGGAGCTGGTGGATGAGGATTACCCGTTGGTCTTGTGCACCGTGCGCGAAGTTGGCCATTACTCCTGCCGTTCCATGACGGGCAACTGCACCGCATTACAAACGCTAGCGGATGAACCGGGCTACGTGCAGGTGAGCCCGCACGACGCCGAACGTTTAGGCATCCACGACCAGCAGCTCGCTTGGATCTCGTCACGACGCGGCAAGGTGATCTCTCGCGTTGCCGTCAGCGAGCGCATCAATAAAGGTGCCGTCTACATGACCTACCAGTGGTGGATCGGTGCCTGCAATGAACTGACGCTGGATCATCTCGACCCAGTATCCAAAACGCCGGAATACAAACACTGCGCCGTTAAACTGGAAGCCATCGACGATCAGCAGGCAGCCGAGAACTATGTACAACAGGAATACAGCCAGTTGAAAGATCGGCTGCGCAGCACCGCAGAAAACGTCAGTTAATCTCCCTTACCTAAGCCGCCGCGAACCTCAGCCGTCCGGTAAAAGCCGTGGCGGCTTAGGAAATACGGATGGTTTAGACAACGTTTAACCTTCCTCACCAATAATGCCTTATTCCCCACCTCATCTTGTAAAATTTCATGAATGAAAACGGATAAATTTCGGTTAATCGATAATAAACTTCTACGCAGCAATTAAATTTTCACACCTCTGTTTATCTTTTAAAATTATGTTGCTATCACCGACCTTCCCTCATCACAATTGTTCTTTATTGCAATTTAGCGCAATTTGCGTTTTATTTTACAATGCTTTAATTTGTTTTTAACAAAAAGAGCCCCCTTATAACGGCAGTCATAAAATCGATCAAAACAATCACTAAACAATCGGTTAGATTGATGCTTGCGGGGATAAAAGGAATATTATTGTTGCTCGCATAGAGGTCGTTTATGTTACCGATTACCGTTACCTTATCACTCCCTCATTATCTGTCATTTATTATTCGTATTGACCCTGGAAGCTAACTCACGCCTTTCATTCCTATTCCCCTGAACGTCGCTGACATCGGGAAATAAGCTAATTCCATCCCTTTCGATATACGGTTATAAAAACCGTACGGTTTTGGGCTCCCAAAATTCGCTGAAAGAAAGGCAGTAATTTATTCAGAATATAATAAAAAACAGGAGATTCACTGTGCTCACTATTCTCGGTTTCTCTATGGTCATCTGCTTTATGTACCTGATCATGACCAAGCGGATGTCTGCGCTGATCGCGCTGATTCTTATCCCTACGCTGTTTGCATTGGCAGCGGGTTTCTATCAGGGGCTGGGAACGATGATGCTGGATGGCATCAAAACGCTGGCACCAACCGGCGTTATGCTGACGTTTTCTATTCTCTACTTCGGCATCATGATCGATGCGGGGCTGTTCGATCCGCTGGTACGCTTCATTCTCCGGCTGGTTAAAGGCGACCCGCTGAAAGTGTTGGTCGGCACCGCCGTATTAACCTTGATGGTAGCGCTGGACGGCGACAGTACCACGACCTATATGATCGCGATTGCTGCATTCCTGCCGCTCTATCAGCGGTTGGGAATGAACGTACTGGGGTTAACCTGTCTGGTTAACATTGCCAGCGGCGTGATGAACCTTTCCCCTTGGGGCGGCCCCACCGCGCGTGCCGCCGCCGCATTACGCGTTGATGCACTGGACGTTTTCCTTCCGATGCTCCCAGCGATTATTTTAGCCAGCCTGACACTGGTCGGCGTGGCCGTGTTCCTGGGTCTACAGGAGCGTAAACGGCTGGGGATCATTGATGTCAGCAACTTCCAGAATACGTCGATCAATCTGGGCAACGGCAGCGATGAAGAAAGCGACGCCAATCGCCGCCCTAACATGTTCTGGCCGAACTTTATCCTCACCACCCTGCTGCTGGTATTTCTGGTGATTGGTATTCTGCCAATTCAGGTGCTGTTTATGCTCGGTTTCGCTATCGCCGTCATGCTCAACTATCCCAAGCTGGAGGAGCAAAAAGCGCGGATCGGCTCACACGCCGCTAACGTGCTAGCAGTGACATCACTTATTTTCGCCGCTGGAATTTTCACTGGCATTTTATCCGGTACAGGTATGGTGGATGCCATGGCGAAGAGCCTGTTGCAGGTGATACCCGAAAGTTTCGGTCCGTATCTTGCGGTATTCACTGCGCTCATTAGCCTGCCGTTTACTTTTTTGATGTCCAACGATGCGTTCTATTTCGGAATCTTACCGGTTATCGCCCAGACGGCGGTCAATTATGGTATTACTCCAGAGGAGATCGCCCGCGCGTCGATTGTCGGCCAGCCGTTCCACCTGCTCAGCCCGCTGGTACCGTCGCTCTACCTGCTGGTCAGTCTGGCAAAAGTGGACATTGGCGATCACCAACGCTTTGCAATCAAATGGGCGATTTTTGTCAGCCTGTCACTGCTGGTCGGTGGTATTGTCTTCGGCGCGTTTCCGTTCTATCACCAGTAAAACAGGCCTGCTCCGGCCTTGCCGGAGCAGGCTTTACTGACAGGCGAGCCGTGCTGACAAGAACATAACGATTCCTCGTAACACCCTAAACGACATAGCCCCTAAACGACATAGCAGGATAGCCATGGCTTTAACTCCCCTACAAACAAGGATTGTCAGACAGATTGTCGCCTATATTCGCCGCGAGCAGTTGCCGCTCGGCGCTCATCTGATCGAATCGTCACTGGCGCAGGTACTGAACACCTCGCGCACGCCGGTCAAAGTCGCACTGCGGTATCTGACGGAAAAAGGCATGCTGCATTACCACCGCAACCGGGGATTTTATCTTAACCGCCATGCCCATGAATTAGGGCATCTGCTCACCGAGTTAGCCGCCAGCAGCGAAGAACCGCTCTACCGGAAGATTGTCGACATGCGCCTCTCCCGTCGGTTGCCGGAACAGTTTTCAGAAGTGGATCTGATGCGAGAATGTCAGGTGTCCCGCTCCGTACTGCGTAACGTTCTGACGCGTATTCAACAGGAAGGTTGGCTCGAATTTCGCACAGGTCAAGGCTGGCGAACCACGCCAATCATCGATTCCGTCACGGCCTATGAGGAAAGTTTTACGTTTCGCCTGCTGGTCGAGCCACTCAGTTTGCTGTCGCCGCAGTTTCGTATCGATCAACACACGCTCAATGCCTGTCGTAAGCAGCAGGAAGACATTCTCAATGGGGGTTATCTGACGCTCACACCACATGAAATGTTCGATGCCAATACGCACTTTCATGAAACGCTGCTTGCCTGTAGCGGCAATCGCTTCGCCCACCATAGCTTGCAACGAATCAATCAATTACGGCGTCTGGTGGAATATCGACAAGGGAGCCCAGTCTTCAATCCCAAGCGGTTGGAACAGATTGAAGAGCATCTGGCGATTCTGGATTTCCTGCAACGGGGAGAGATAGAAACAGCGGCAGAGTGGATGAAAAAGCATCTGGAAAAAGCGTGCCACGATAAGGTAAGCATCGATCTTTTTCGGTGAAATAACCAACAGCTCAGCCTCAAATCATCAGTAACATATGTTTAAAAAATAAAAAACACCATTTTAAACACGCTAAACGCCCAGATAGTTACAAACAGAAACATCTAGAGCAATAATCAAACGTTAAATCAACAACACAAAAATAAATCATTAGCCATAAATTGAAAGTCACGATTTAAATAATTAAAAAATTAATTTTTTTATAAAATGACCTGTATATAAACTTTTCGTTAATTGTTCTTTTATTTTTACTTAATCTTTAAGTAATTCACCATATGTTTTATTGATGTGGTCTCCTGTATTATTAGCAACACTACTTCAACACCTTAGCCCATCGACTTTCATTGGCGAAAAACCAAATCAACTCATTGTTTAACAATGAATTAATAAAAAAACCATGCTTTACAGGATCTGCCCATCACATCCCTATTTATCATTACAAGCGACATGGACATGCATTTTTCGCATGACAAAGATCACAATTACATAACAATCCGCAGAAAAAAAATGTAAAAAACAAGAATCGTTGTAATATCGGCGGGCAGACACAACACCCCAATAACAGGTTCGGGTGAGGAGTTGGTGTATTCAGGGAAAGCACCAACCATCCATCACGCGGCAATAATATTGTGTTGTCTGAATCAATTCATCAACATGAGGTTTATATGCAAAGGCAGAAGTTACTTGTACAGATAGTCTTGGCTATCGTCTTGGGAATATTAATCGGCTGGGCTTGCCATCAATATCTTGACGGCAGTCGAGCAAAAGAAGTTGCATCTTATTTCAACATGGTTACCGATATCTTCCTGCGTCTGATCAAAATGATCATCGCACCACTGGTCTTCGCTACGCTAGTTTCCGGCCTAGCAAGCATGGGAGGAAACTCTTCTGCCGTTGGCCGTATCGGTATGAAAGCGATGATCTGGTTTGTCAGCGCCTCGTTCATTTCTCTGCTCATTGGTATGCTCTTCGCTAACCTGTTCCAACCCGGTGCGGGCATGAATCTCGAAGTCCCCGTACAGCATGTTGCGACAGGCCTGAATACCGACAGCTTTACACTTAAGAGCTTCATCAGCCATATCTTCCCGAAAAGTATCGTCGAAGCGATGGCGAACAATGAGATCCTGCAAATTCTGGTGTTCTCTCTGTTCTTCGGCTCCGCGCTTGCCTATGTAAAAGGCCACAACAAGCACGCGACCACGATCATTTCCATGATCGAAGAACTGACCAAAGTGATGTTCCGCGTGACCGACTACGTGATGGCGTTGGCTCCTATTGCTGTCTTTGCCGCAATCGCTTCCGCGATTACCACGCAAGGTCTGGGCCTGCTTTACGACTTCGGTAAACTGATCGGTGAATTCTACCTCGGTCTGGCCTTACTGTGGGGCGTTCTGTTCCTGGTTGGCTACCTGTTCCTGGGCAAAGGCATCGTTAGACTGGCGAAGCTGATTCGTGAACCGACCATGCTGGCTTTCGCCACGGCGAGCAGTGAATCGGCTTATCCGAAAACCATGGAAGCGCTGACCAAATTCGGCGTGCCGAAAAAAGTCACCAGCTTTGTGCTGCCGCTCGGTTACTCGTTCAACCTCGACGGTTCTATGATGTACCAGTCCTTTGCGATTCTGTTTATCGCACAGGCTTACAACATCGACCTAAGCGTTACTGAGCAAATCCTGATCCTGCTGACGCTGATGATCACCAGTAAAGGGATGGCGGGCGTAGCACGTGCTTCTATCGTGGTGGTTGCCGCAACGCTGCCGATGTTCAGCCTGCCGGAAGCCGGTATTCTACTGATCATCGGTATTGATCAGTTTCTGGATATGGGCCGTACTGCAACTAACGTCATCGGTAACAGTATCTCTACCGCCGTTGTGGCCAGTCTGGAAAAAGACATCCACGATGATGAGGAAGAGGCTACCGACGAAGTCGTCGCCTATAAGGAACCTCAGCAGGCTACGCAAAATAGCTAATGCTGAGTGAGTGAATGCTTCATCTATAGCGGCCTTCGGGTCGCTATTTTTTTATCTCTCGTTGCCTGCCCACATTTCGTTTCATCATCTGTATGGTCACGACGCTTAGAGTCCAGATTCCGATGACAGCCCTTTCATGTAGCGCCAGAATTTCTCAGAAGCCACATTCAACCGCGCATCGAGGCGATACAGATAAACCCCCATGCGGATCACGGCATTTTCCATGCTCAGGATCGCCAGCTCTTTGTTTTTTAGCTCTTCCTGAATGGAATAATCCGGCAGCCAGGCAATACCATAACCTTTCTTCGTCATACGCTTGAGCAAGTCACTCATGGAAGAAACAAAATTGACCGTAAACTTATCGCTGTCGACGCTAGATAAGTAGCGGCTGACCTGACGCCCCATGTAGCTCGTCTCGGTATAGTTGAGTAGCGGCACCGATGAGGCGCTGACATCAAACAGTGGCTTCCCTGTGCTATCACACGCGCAGACCGGATAAAGCCGAGACTCCAGTATCTTCTCATGCATGAAGGGCTCCCCCATCAGATCCTCATTGTAGAATGAGAAAATGAAGTCACTGCGCCCTTCCTTGAGATTCAGCACCGCCTCATCGACATCGATCGATTCGACATAGAAGATTTTTTCCTGCGGATCCGGTACGTCTTTTAACAATTCCGGCATGATGAATACCGACAGCGAATGCGCCGCCGCGATGGTGATCTTATTCTTGTAATTATCCCCACCGTGCAGCTTATTGAGCTGATACTCCAAATCGTCCAGCGTATTGCGGATATAAGCGTGGAACACCCGTCCCTGCTCGGTTAACTGTAGTGGCAGCGCACTACGGTCAAAAATATCAAAGCCAACCGCCGCTTCCAGCGCCTGAATTCGCCGACTAAATGAGGACTGAGAAATATTGCGCTTCTCAGCAGCTAGCGTAAAGCTCCGGTGCTCTTCCAGTACGATAAAATCATACAGCCACTTGGTTTCGATATTGTTCAGCATCGTCCCTCACTCAAAACGCTCCGCGCCCTGTTTTCGCGCTCTATACCAACGTTCTGCATCGCCAACAAAGATACTTTCCACCGAAGGCCGTTAAACCCAGTAAAAGCATAGAGATGCCAATTGTTATGCAAATCATACATAGCAGATGGGAATTTAGCAATTCACATTGCCCAGCAGTGTGCGATTATCCTTTTAATTTCATAATGCTACAGGGTTAACAGCATGAACAGTCTCGTGGGAATTCTTGGCGGTATGGGGCCGGGTGCTACCGTTGATGCGATGCAAAAGCTGATCAAAAACACGCCAGCGTATCGGGATCAAGACCATATTCCGATGATTGCGGTTTCTATTCCTGATATCCCAGACAGAACACAATGCATTCTCCAGCACAGCGCGTCGCCGCTGGATAAGATGCTGCAATATATGAGAATTCTCGAAAACGCGGGCGCTGAATGCATCATTATTCCGTGCAATACCGCGCACTATTGGTTTAATGACTTAAAACAGCAGTGCCGTGCAGAAATGATCAGCATTATTGATGTGACCTGTCAGGCGATTAAGCATGCCAACACCACACGCGTCGGCCTATTGGCGACGACGGCGACGGTGAAAGCAAGAATTTATCAGGACAATCTGACTACCGATAATATTGAGTGCTACACGCCGGATGATGCAGACCAACACCAGGTAATGGAAAGCATCTACGCGTATAAATCCGGTGATATCGCCAGAGCCTATAGCCTATTGTCACCGGTAAAAGATCGCCTGTTACAGGCTGGCGTTGAGAAAATTATTCTGGGTTGTACCGAGCTTCCTCTAATTCTGGAGCAGGAAGTCAAAACGTCACCACAGCACTATGTCGATGCGACGGAAGAGTTAATTAAGAAAACGGTTGAGTGGTATTTTACCCACAGTCCGAGAAATGATATCGCCGCCTGATTCGCCGTTTCCGACAGATAATGGGTCCGGTGAAATATCTACCGGACCCGATTCAAAACGGAAAAAACAGTGTCATTACCAGCCTTTTACCGCACCACCATTAAAAATACGGTTCGCAGCCTGTTCAACTTCATCAGACTGATAGGCTTGAATAAACTTTTTGACGTTTTCCGCCTCTTTATTATTTTCACGCGTCACAATGATATTCACATACGGTGATTCTTTATCTTCAATAAAAATACCGTCTTTCGTTGGCGTTAAGCCCGTTTGCTGAATATAGGTCGTACTAATAATGGCTACCGTCACTTGCGGATCGTCTAACAAATGCGGCAACTGTGCCCCTTCCACTTCCATAATACGCAGATTATGCGGATTCGTCGTGATATCCAGCACCGTCGGTAATAACCCCGTGTCAGGCTTTAGAGTAATTAATCCGGTCTTTTGCAGTAGCAGCAACGCTCGCCCCAAATTGGTAGGGTCGAAAGGAATCGCAATGGTATCGCCATCTTTCAGATCATTGATATTTTTAATTTTCTTCGAATAACCTGCCATCGGGAAAACGAAGGTATTTCCTACCGCCACCAGCTTATAACCGTGTTCACGGTTTTGCTGTTCGAGGAAAGGACGATGCTGAAAGACGTTCGCATCCAGATCGCTTTTATCCGTCGCCTCGTTCGGCAAGAGTGAACCGCTGAACCCTACCAGCTCAACCTCCAGACCATACTTTTCTTTTGCCACTTTCTTCGCGACGTCGGCAACGTCTTGTTCCGCACCGTTAATCACACCGACTTTAATGTGGTTGGCAGAATTGCTTGCGCTATCGCATGCCGTCAACGCCATCGCCGCCGTGACCATTCCCGCCACCAGCGCTATACGCCATTTATTCATCATTCTGGTTTACCTGATATCGTAACTGTATCGATTTAAAGAGAAAAACAGTAACGCCCCATAATTCACCGAGTCAAATAACTCTGCGTTCTATGAATATGCATTTCATCATTTGGTCAATAAAGAGTGATATATATCCTAAATAATTCGAGTTGCGTGAAGGCGGCAACCGCACGAATCCCCAGGAGCTTACACAAGTAAGTGACTGGGGTGACAAATCTGCCGGGAGCAGATTTGAACGCTGCTTGCAGCGGCCCTTTAGGGCGAGGCCCACGACGGGCCGAGTATTTAAGGGCAGCCAACGCACAAGCAGCTTGAAGTATGACGGATATATCTGTTAAGCCGATTCCATTTTACCTATCTGCTATTGCTCGCCTCTGCATTCCCCCGCATTATGACGTTTTGATGACTTTGCATTCACACGGCGAAACCATGATTAATGTGGCTTTGGTTGACGATCACATCGTTGTACGGTCTGGCTTTGCACAGCTTCTGACGTTAGAAAATGATATTCAGGTTGTTGGACAATATGCTTCGGCGGCGCAGGCGTGGCCCCATCTACTCAAACAGCCGATTGATGTTGCCGTGATTGATATCGCCATGCCGGATGAAAGCGGCCTGTCGCTATTAACCCGTCTGCGTCAGCAGCGTCCTAATTTTCGCGCCATTATTCTGAGCATCTATGACACCACCGCATTTGTACAAAGCGCACTGGATGCGGGTGCAGGCGGCTATCTCACGAAGCGCTGTGGCCCGGAAGAGTTAGTGCAGGCGGTTCGCGTAGTCAGCAGCGGCGGTCTTTACCTCTGCGCCGATGCACTGCATGCCATTCGCCATCAGCAGCAGCCACCGAAAGAGCTGCTGGCGCTGACCCCGCGCGAGCGGGAAATATTCAGCCTGCTAATCAACGGGATTAGCGTCAAAAGCATCGCTGAACAGCTTGAGCTCAGCCATAAGACGGTTCACGTTCACCGTGCCAATATTCTCAGTAAATTACAGTGTGAATCCACAGTAGAGCTGGTGCACTTTGCACTGCAACACCAATTGCTGGCTGGGAAGTAAATCATGCGTCGCCTGCACGTCATCGGCATGACGCTGTTTCTGGCCTTTTTCTATAGCCTGATTTGGCTGGCGCTGTGGACCATCAGTTTCTATTTGAGCAACAACGGCCAGCAGGCAGCGTTGCTGTTACCGCAAGGGCTGCGGCTGGCGTTGATGATTTTGCTGCCTAGAAAGTACTGGCCGACCTTACTGCTTGCGGAAATCGCCATCCAGAGCTGGCTTATTAGCGAGCAGCTCATAACGCGTTCGCTGCTGCTACTTTCTCCGTTCCTCAGCCTGATTCCGGCCATCATCACGCATAAAATCTGGCATCGCTATACGCTTTATTGGCAGCGACTTCTGCTATTGCTGGCCGCGCTGACGTTCAATACCGTTCTGCACGGCATCGCTATCGGCCCTTGGTTACACTCGCAGCTGACACAAACGCTGCTGGCCACGTTTACCGGCGGCGTCCTGCTGATCCCGTTCACCTATCTGCTGTACGAATACATCAAGCAGCAGCACTTGCAGACGTTGCTGGCACAAGAGATCCCCGATCCGCCGCTGCGTACCTCGCTGCTGATTTGGTGCTCGCTGTTTTTTTCTATCGGCGTTTGCCTGCAAATGACGTTCACACCTGAGATGGAACGCCTGCTGCTGATTTTCGTTTTTCTGCCTAACGTGGTCATGGCGTATAAATTCGGCTGGCAAGGCGGCGTGCTCTCCGCCGTACTCGGCAGTCTGATGATTGCCGTCACGCGTCAGGTGAGCGGAGCCTTCGACGATCTGCGTGAACTGGAACTCTTTCTCTCTACACAGGCGCTGCTCGGCATTGGGCTGGGGATCGCGATCAGCCGTCAGCAACAGCTGGCACAGCGGCTCCAGCGCTATCGTCATCAGTTGGAGCAGGAGCTGAAAACTCGGCGGCGACTCATGGAGCGCATCATCCACACCGAAGAGGCCGTACGCAAAGACATCGCGCGCGAGCTGCACGATGACATCGGTCAAAACATCACTGCCATTCAGATTCAGGCCATGCTGGTGAAACACAGCGCACCGGCCGAGGCGGCTCAGCATGCCGCCGGACAAATCAGCGAGCTGTCGCGGCGCATCCACCACACCACCCGCCAGCTTCTGCGCCAGTTGCGCCCGCCGGTGCTGGATGAAATGGTGTTGGATAAAGCGCTACATCATCTGGCGGATGAATTTGCCTTCTCGGCTCGCGGTATCCAGTTTCAGCTAGATTATCAGCTCCCCACGCCTCCGCATGATGACGTCGTGGTTTTCACCCTTTACCGGCTGGTGCAGGAACTGCTTAACAACATCAACAAGCACGCCAGCGCTACGCAGATTACGGTTCGGCTTTCCCAACAGGCTGACCTGATTACGCTCGACGTTATTGATAACGGTGTAGGCATCGCACAAGACAGATCGCATCCGACAGGCGGTGGCTTTGGCCTGCGGGGCATCGAGGAACGCGTACAGGCGTTGGGCGGTAACTGGTTGGTAAACGCTGCCACCCTTAGCGAATCTGCCACGCTGCGTGGCACGCACATAATTGTTAACTTGCCCACAAAATTTAAACAAAAAGACGATTAGCTAGGAATTATTCCTAGCCACCTAAAACCTTGTCTCATCCTTTTTAATTCACATCCCTCTACTCTTCTCTCAACGCGACGGAGAACCCTATGCAGGCACCCATGTTTTCTACGGGACAGGACTCAACGGGACAGCTTTCACCCACACAAATCAGCCAGCGTTATCGCTACTGGCGACCACGGTTGCTGATTTCTATGGTCATCGGGTACGCCACGTTTTACCTGACGCGTAAAAGCATCAACTTCGTCATGCCAGTGATGCAGTTGGAATTAGGGTTAAGCAAAGGCGATATCGGTCTGTTGGGGACGCTGTTTTATCTCTGTTACGGCGCATCCAAGTTTATTTCTGGCATCGTGTGCGATCGCAGTCAGGTGCGCTGGTTTATGGGTGTCGGGCTGATGATTACTGGCGTGCTGAATATTCTGTTTATGTACTGCCAGTCGCTCACGGGTTTGCTGATTGTTTGGGCGCTGAATGGGTTCTTTCAAGGCTGGGGGTGGCCGCCTTGCGCCAGACTGCTGAGCAGTTGGTATTCGCGCAATGAACGCGGCCTCTGGTGGGGATGCTGGAATACGTCGATCAACATCGGCGGTGCGGCGGTTCCCCTGCTGGCCGGCTATCTGGCCTCCGAATGGGGATGGCAGGCGGCACTGCTGGTGCCGGGCATCATCGGCATTGTGATTGGTCTGTGGCTGTGCTGGCAACTGTGCGATAAACCGCAACAACAGGGATTGCCCAGCGTTGGCGAGTGGCGGCGCGATGCGCTGGAGCTTCGTCAGGAGCAGCAAAGCCCGCCGATGCCAATGCGCCAGATTCTGCGCGATGCGATTTTGCGTAACCGTACCATCTGGCTACTCGGGTTTTCCTACATTCTGGTGTACCTGATTCGCATCGCACTGAATGACTGGGGGAACATCTGGCTGTCGGAGAGCCACGGCTTCAACCTCCTCAGCGCGAACGCCACGCTGTCACTGTTTGAACTGGGCGGATTAATGGGGGCTCTGTTTGCAGGTTGGGGGTCGGACCTGCTGTTTCGTGGTCAACGCGCACCGATGATTTTGCTGTTTGCATTAGGGCTGTTTTTAACCATGACCGCGCTGTGGTTAGCACCGATTCACCACTATTCACTACTCGCGGCCTGTTTCTTCAGTATCGGTTTTTTTGTTTTTGGACCACAGATGTTGATCGGTCTGGCTGCGACGGAATACAGCCATAAGGATGCCGCAGGCACGGTGACAGGTTTTCTGGCGTTATTTGCCTATCTGGGGGCAGCGCTGGCGGGCTGGCCGCTGGCACAGGTGCTGCAACACTACGGATGGTCGGGATTTTTTACTCTGCTGGCGTTGGCTTCAGCCTGCATCGGACTGTTACTGATGCCGCTGCTGATGGCAGGTGTCAGCCGCCGGGAACGTTTGATGACATCAAAATAGCAATAACAACAGATAGATACCTATAAGGAAAACATCATGAAACTGAGTACCTTAACTACCCTCATCGCCGCTGGACTGACCGTTGCTGCCGTTACCACCACCACCGCTCGGGCGGAAGGTCGCTTGGTCATTTACTGTAGCGCCACGAACGCCTTCTGCGAGGAAGAAGCAAAGGCCTTCGGTGAAAAATACGACGTTAAAACCTCCTTTATCCGCAACGGTTCCGGCAGCACGCTGGCGAAAGTCGATGCAGAGAAGAAAAACCCCCAGGCTGACGTCTGGTACGGCGGCACGCTGGATCCGCAATCTCAAGCGGGCGAAATGGATCTGCTGGAACCCTATCAGTCTAAAAACCTTGAGCAGATCATGCCGCAGTTCCGCGATCCCGCCAAACGTAAAGGCAACTACTCGTCAGCCGTTTACGTCGGCATTCTCGGCTTCGGCGTCAACACCGATCGCCTGAAAGAGAAAAACCTGCCCGTTCCACAGTGCTGGAAAGATCTGACCAACCCAGTCTACAAAGGCGAAATCCAGATTGCCGATCCACAAAGTTCCGGTACGGCCTATACCGCACTGGCGACCTTCTCCCAACTGTGGGGTCAGGATCAGGCCTTTGATTACCTGAAAAAACTGAATGCTAACGTGTCGCAGTACACCAAATCCGGTATTGCCCCAGCACGTAACGCTGCACGTGGCGAAACGGCTATCGGCATCGGCTTCCTGCATGACTACTCGCTGGAAAAAGAGAAAGGCGCCCCGCTGACGCTGATCTCCCCGTGTGAAGGTACTGGCTATGAAATTGGCGGCGTCAGCATCCTGAAAGGCGCGCGCAATATGGATAACGCCAAGCTGTTCGTTGACTGGGCGCTGTCAAAAGAAGCACAGGAACTCTCCTGGAAGAAAGGCCAGTCCTATCAGATTCTGACCAACACCACCGCCGAAGCTTCTCCGCTGTCTCTGAAGTTGCAGGATCTGAAACTGATCAACTACGACATGGACAAATACGGTGCAGCAGACGTGCGTAAAGAGCTAATTTCCAAGTGGGTTAACGAAGTCAAAATGGGCCAATAATCTCGATTCATTGACCTTTATTGATTGCAAAAACAACGGGAACACAGCGCTAAGCTCGCATTTTGCTTAACGCCGTGTTCTCAGCATCGCTAATTAACCATTACTCAATATTATTCACCGCTTAATACCTGTGACGATTCAATCTTATAAAACAACGCTATAAAGCACCAGGGAACCATCATGTCACACACACTAACTCTTTCACCGACGCCTAAGCGGGATCCCGTTTTCCTGTGGCTGGCGCTGATTGCAGCAACCTTTTTGCTGCTGCCAGCGTGGAGCCTGGATTACGGCCTGCTGGATGCCTCACGCGATGAACTGCTGGCAGCCTACAGCTGGTCGAACCTGAATATCAGTCTGCTGTGGTTCCTGCTCCCAGTCGGGTTGCTGGCACGTCCGCTGCTGACACCCGGTCGGGAACAGCGTGGCCGCCACCGCTTTGATGCGGCTTACGCGTTATTCTGTGCTCTTTTCGTGGTCATCAGTGCCACGGTTGAAGGACGCGGAATGGGCTATGGCACTATTGTGCTGTTTGTCGCGCTGAGTGCGATTATTACGCTGGCGCTCTCTAGGCTGGACTGGCTGGGTGGCGATCGCTTCGTCATCGGCTCGCTCATCAGCATCATCGCGCTGATTGGCGTCTTTATCCTTTACCCTAGCATCGCCATCTTCATCCCGATGTTCACCAACGATAGCGGTGAGTTCGCACCGTTGGCGTTTATGCAGGTTTTGGGTCAGACGCACATTTTACGGGTGATCTGGAACTCATTCCTGCTGTCGGTTGCTGTCGGTATCGGCTGTACGTTCTTCGGTATGGTGCTGGCGATCTACACCTCGCGTATTGCCCGCCGCTCCGCGATTATCGGCCGCATTTTCTCCATTCTGCCTATCGTTACGCCACCGTTTGTTGTCGGATTAGGCGTGACGCTGATGATGGGCCGCTCCGGTTACATGACCGAGCTGATGGTGGATTGGTTCGGGTTGACGAACACCAACTGGTTGTACGGTTTTACCGGCATCTGGCTGGCACAGGTACTCGCCTTCACGCCAATGTCATTTATGATTCTGGAAGGCGCGATGAAGACCATTCATCCATCGCTGGAAGAAGCGTCGTACACCCTGCGTGCTAACCGTTATCAAACCTTTCAGCGGGTTTTCCTGCCCTTACTGAAACCGGCGCTCGCCAACTCGTTCCTGATCGTGATCGTCCAGTCGCTGGCCGATTTCAGTAACCCACTGGTGCTGGGCGGTAACTTCGACGTACTCGCTACGCAGATTTACTTCTACATCACTGGCGCACAGCTGGATTACCAGGCAGCCAGTACGCTCGGCGTTGTCCTACTGGTGTTCTCACTGGCCGTGTTCTGCGTGCAATATCTGTGGATCGGTAAACGCTCCTACGTCACGATTTCCGGTAAATCCTCTCGGGGTGATGTGCAGCCGCTACCTGTTTCGCTGGTGTGGATCGTCAGCATCCTGCTTTATGTCTGGATTGCCTTTAACGTCCTGCTGTACGGCAGCATTTTCTACGGCAGCTTTACCGTTAACTGGGGCGTGGATTACACCCTGACGCTGGCAAACTTCAGCAAGCTGTTCGGGCAAGGCTTTAGCGACGGTGCCTGGCCTTCCCTGCTGGATACGCTGTTGTTCGCAGGTATCGCAGCACCGATTACGGCACTGTTCGGGCTACTTATCGCCTACATCGTGGTGCGCCAGCAGTTCTACGGCAAGAAGGCTATCGAGTTCACCACCATGCTGTGCTTTGCGGTGCCGGGCACCGTTGCCGGTGTGTCTTACATTCTGGCCTTTAACAGCGCGCCGGTTTACTTAACGGGAACGGCGGTGATTGTCATCATGTCGATGGTGATGCGTAACGTGCCGGTTGGTATCCGTGCGGGTATTGCCGGACTGGGGCAGTTGGATAAATCACTGGACGAAGCGTCACTCAGCCTGCGTGCAGGTTCGATGCGCACGGTGTTTTATATTCTGCTCCCGCTGCTGCGTCCGGCCATTCTGTCCGCACTGATTTACAGCTTCGTGCGCGCCATTACCACCGTCAGCGCCATTATCTTTCTGGTTACACCAGATACTCGCGTCGCCACGTCTTACATTCTTAACCGCGTGGAAGACGGTGAATACGGTATGGCGATTGCCTATGGTTCCATCCTGATTGTGGTCATGCTGGCCATTATTTTCCTGTTCGATTATCTGGTCGGTGAAGCGCGGATTTCCCGCACGAAAGCCAAGAATAATGCCTAAGCGGAGTGATTACCTTGAATACTGAAAAAAGCTTTGTCGAACTGAAGCACATCACTAAACGCTTCGGCAACAACACCGTCATTGATGACTTGAATCTGGCGATCCCACAGGGAAAAATGGTCACGCTTCTGGGGCCGTCTGGCTGCGGTAAAACCACGGTACTGCGGGCCGTTGCCGGTCTGGAAAAGCCGACAGAAGGCCAGATTTTCATTGATGGCGAAGACGTCACCGAGCGCTCCATTCAACAGCGCGATATCTGCATGGTGTTCCAGTCTTACGCTCTCTTCCCGCATATGTCGCTGGGGGAAAACATCGGTTACGGGCTGAAAATGCTCGGTCGTCCGAAGGCAGAAATCAATCAGCGTGTAAAAGAAGCGCTGGCGCTGGTTGACCTGGCAGGATTTGAAGATCGCTACGTCGACCAGATTTCTGGTGGACAGCAGCAGCGTGTCGCTCTGGCGCGTGCGCTGATCCTCAAACCTAAAGTTCTGCTATTCGATGAGCCGCTGAGTAACCTTGATGCTAACCTGCGCCGCAGCATGCGTGAGAAAATCCGTGAGCTTCAGCAGCAGTTCAACATCACCTCGCTGTATGTTACGCACGATCAGAGCGAAGCCTTCGCAGTATCCGACATGGTTCTCGTGATGAACAAAGGCAAAATCATGCAGTTGGGTGCGCCGCAGGAGCTTTATCGCCAGCCGGCTTCCCGCTTCATGGCCAGCTTTATGGGAGATGCCAACATTTTCCCTGCCACCTTCACGGCAGACAGCGTGAATATCTACGGCTACCTCATTCCGCGTCCGCAGGGCTTTGCCGCCGGCTTAAGCGAATCGACCGTCGGTATTCGCCCGGAAGCCATTACGCTCAGCCATCAGGGTGACGAAAGCCAGCGCTGCACCATCACGCAGGTCGCCTACATGGGACCGCAGTACGAAGTGCAGGTGGACTGGCACGGTCAGTCGATGCTGTTGCAAGTTAACGCAACCCAGCTTCAGCCGAATCCGGGCGACAGCTACTATCTGCAAATCCACCCTTACGGCATGTTTGTGTTGTCCGAGCAGTAAACATCAAGTAACCCTCCCTCAAACCGGGAGCACTTACTCCCGGTTTTACTTTTTACAAACATCTAAAAACGCCTACGAACGTCAGCTTCTCTTCGGTCTATTTTGATTGTGTCGGAATACATACGCCTGTTACGGATTCCCTGTGCAATTTGTTATGATGATGCTCTTTTATGCATGGAATCACGCACGGAATCGCCGCGATGAAACAGAAACCCATAACCTTAAACGATGTCGCCGAGTACGCTGGGGTTTCCTATCAGACGGTTTCCCGTGTGCTGAACCAAGCGCCTCATGTTTCATCCCGTACTCGCAGTAAAGTAGAACAGGCGATGGCAGCGCTTAACTACACGCCTAATCGCGTTGCACAGCAGTTGGCAGGAAAAACCATCACCACGCTGGGGCTGGTCACTACCGATCTGTCACTGCACGCGCCTTCACAAATTGCCGCAGCGATTAAGACCACCGCCAGCCAGCTAGGGATTAACATCGTGATGTCCATGCTGAGCAGTCCGGATGTCAACACCTGCAATAATGCCGTTAACGACCTGCTTTCTCAGCGTGTCAGCGGCGTTATCGTGAATGTTCCGCTATCCACGGATGACGTCGCCCACATTAGCCAGACCTGTGCCGACACACCCGTCCTGTTTATGGATGCCGATCCGCATACCGACATACTCAACGTCATGTTCGACCCCGATCACGGTGCACGTTTAGCCATCACGCATCTGGTACAGCTGGGGCATCAACACATCGCCCTGTTGACCGGACCAATGACGTCGATCTCCGCCCGTCTGCGTTATGAAGGCTGGCTAGCCGAGCTGGAAAAACAGCAGCTCACCCCCGCTTCCGTGCTACACGGTGACTGGAGCGCCGCATCCGGTTACCACCAGACGCTGGCCCTGCTGGGAGAATCCCTGCGCGTCTCCGCCATTGTTGTCGCGAACGATCAAATGGCGCTTGGCGTCTTGCGTGCGCTGCACGAGTATGGCCTGCGCGTCCCAGAGCAGATGTCAGTGATCGGTTTTGACGATACTCAGGACAGCGCCTATTACACTCCGCCACTGACAACCATTCGCCAGGATTTCAGGCTATTAGGTAAAGAAGGCGTCACTCGTTTGCTCGCCACGCTGCGCGATCCTACCCAGAGCACATCACTGCTGTTACCCACAGAACTGATCGTACGCCATAGCACCGCCGTACATTCATCAACCCATGCCTCCCTGCAAGAACTCACCAAAAACCTGTTGGACATTACACGCCAGCTACAAAGGCTGTAACTCTTTATGTTTGTAACCCTTTATGTTTGTAACCCCTTACACGACTTGTAACCCTTTACACAGCAGCACCTTTTTCACCATCGATGCAAAACCCTAACAAAATAAGATGATAAACAATAAGTTATTTATCATCTCTCGTTAATTTATTGCGTAGCGCTTTCCAAATCCGATGTATGGCCACTCATTTTACAAACGATCTTTGTGATCGCTTCCACTTTATTGTCACGTTCCACTTTACTCGCTCTAACGAGTCGATATGTTATGAACAATAGAGATTGTGAGCGGATAACAATTTAACTATCCAATCACAGAAACAGACTCAAGACGTTCAGGAGCCAAGCCATCATGAGCGATACCGTTTTACCGTATCCAGCACGCCATCGCGCCACACTGCAAGAGATCCTTGCCCGGCGTGATTGGGAAAATCCAGCCTGTACTCACTATCAGCGGCTTCCCGCTCACCCACCGTTCAACAGCTGGCGCAGCGTGGCTGCAGCACAGCAAGATGAGCCGTCTCAGCGGCTTCGCTGCCTGAATGGTGAATGGACGTTTAGTTATTTCACCCACCCAGAAGCCGTACCGGAAAGCTGGTTACAGCAGGATCTGCCTGATTCAGACACCATTCCGGTGCCTGCCAATTGGCAGCTACAGGGCTATGACACCCCGATTTACACCAACGTAAAATACCCGATCCCCGTCAACCCACCCTATGTACCAGAAGACAACCCTACAGGTTGTTATTCGCTCACTTTTAAGGTCAACCACGACTGGATCAGTCGCGGACAAACCCGGATTATTTTTGATGGCGTTAACTCTGCGTTTTATCTCTGGTGTAACGGCCACTGGGTGGGATATTCACAGGATAGTCGCCTGCCTGCGGAGTTTGATATCGGCCGCTATCTGACAACCGGCGAGAATCGGCTGGCGGTGATGGTGCTACGCTGGTCTGACGGCAGCTATCTGGAAGATCAGGATATGTGGCGTATGAGCGGTATTTTCCGCGACGTTACACTTCTGCACAAACCGACGATCCACCTTAGCGATATCCAACTCACTACGCCGCTCAGCGCCGATTTCCGCCACGGCACGCTGGATATTCAGGTGAAGGCAACGCTCTCTGAAGCTGAGGCCAAAAACCATCGCATCCACGTACAGCTTTGGCGCGGTAATAGACTCATCGGCGACACGCGGCAGGCGTTCGGCAGCAATATTGTCGATGAACGCGGTGCCTATCATGACAAATCTTTTCTCCGCATCGACGTGCCACAGCCCGACCTGTGGAGCGCCGAACTGCCGCACCTGTATCGCGCTGTTATCGCACTGGAAACGGCAGAAGGTGAGCTAGTCGAAGCGGAAGCCTATGATGTCGGTTTCAGAAAAGTTGAAATCCGCAGCGGCCTGCTGCTGCTGAACGGTCAACCGCTGCTGATCCGCGGGGTTAACCGTCACGAACACCATCCGCAGCACGGTCAGGTCATGGATGAAGACACAATGCGGCGCGATATTATGCTGATGAAGCAGCATAACTTTAACGCCGTACGCTGCTCACATTATCCCAACCATCCGCTGTGGTATCGACTGTGCGATCGCTACGGTCTCTATGTTGTGGATGAAGCGAACATTGAGACGCACGGCATGCAGCCGATGAATCGTCTGTCGGACGATCCCGTCTGGCTGCCAGCCTACAGCGAACGTGTATCAAGGATGGTGCAGCGCGACCGCAATCATCCCAGCATCATTATCTGGTCATTGGGGAACGAATCCGGCTACGGCGCAAACCATGATGCGCTCTACCAGTGGATCAAACGCCACGATCCGACTCGCCCTGTGCATTATGAAGGCGGTGGCGCGAATAGCCGTGCGACCGACATTGTTTGCCCAATGTACGCTCGCGTTGATGAAGATCAGCCCTTCCCCAGCGTCCCCAAATGGTCGATCACCAAATGGGTCAGCATGCCAGACGAGCATCGGCCCCTCATCCTCTGCGAGTATGCACACGCGATGGGCAACAGTCTGGGAGGATTCGCGCGCTATTGGCAGGCATTCCGCCAATATCCTCGGTTACAGGGCGGATTTATCTGGGACTGGGTCGATCAGGCACTGACCCGCCGCGACGAACAAGGGAATGCCTATTGGGCGTACGGCGGAGATTTTGGCGACATGCCTAACGATCGCCAGTTCTGTCTGGACGGCTTGGTTTTTCCCGATCGCACCCCACATCCCAGTCTGTATGAAGCACAGCGGGCACAGCAGCACATTCAATTCGCCTGGCAGGCTGAGTCGCCGTGTGAGCTGCGCGTCACCAGTGAATACCTATTTCGCCATACGGACAATGAGCAGTTGAACTGGTGCATTACGCTGAATGATAAAACGCTCGCAGAAGGTTCGCTGCCGCTGACGCTCGCTCCGCAGACTACCCAAACACTGACGCTGCTGGAAGCCCTTCCCACAGTCGATAGCGCAGGAGAGCTTTGGCTCAATGTTGAAGTCGTACAGCCGAAAGCCACCGCCTGGTCAGAAGCTAATCACCGCTGTGCCTGGGATCAGTGGCAACTTCCTGCACCGCTTCATCTTCCAGAGACACCGAGTTCTGGACAGAAGAAACCACCCGTTCTGCAATCGTCCGATGCGTACTTTGACATTATTCAGGGCGAACAGCATTGGCGCTTTAACCGCCAGAGCGGCTGGCTGGAACAGTGGTGGACGGCGGATGCCCCAACGCTGTTAACCCCTTTGCAGGATCTGTTTATTCGGGCACCGCTGGATAACGACATCGGTATCAGCGAGGTCGATCGCATCGATCCACGCGCCTGGGCCGAACGTTGGAAATCGGCCGGACTTTATCAATTGCAGACGCAGTGTGTTGCGATTCAGGCTGACCAACTCACCGATGCCGTGCACATTGTCACCGAGCACGTCTTCCTCCATGCCGGACAGATCCTATTGCGGAGTAAAAAGCACTGGCAGATTGATGCACATGGCGTGGTGACCGTGGATGTCGATGTTGATGCCGCTACGGTGCTGCCGTCACTGGCCAGAGTAGGCTTGAGCTGCCAGTTAGCCGACGTCGCGCCTCAGGTCAGTTGGGTCGGGCTTGGACCACATGAAAATTACCCAGACCGACAGCTCGCGGCACAGCATGGGCACTGGAATCTGCCGCTGGATGACCTCCACACACCTTATATTTTCCCAACGGAAAACGGGCTGCGCTGCAATACACGCACGCTGACCTATGGCAAATGGACTATCACCGGAAACTTCCACTTTGGGTTAAGCCGCTACGGACTAACACAATTAATGACGTGCACTCACCACCACTTATTAGAAAAGGAAAAAGGCGTTTGGCTCAATCTGGATGGCTTCCACATGGGAATTGGCGGCGATGACTCTTGGAGCCCTAGCGTTCATCGCGATGATTTACTCACAGCGACGCATTATCACTATCGCATCGCCATGCAACATCACCAGCCATATTGATATGAAAAAACAGTATTAAAAAAATAACGAAAGAGAGCGGTTATTACCGCCTCTTTCCACCCTGTTTATATCCAGCAAGTATCTATCCGACGTCAAAATAAACGTTGCGGATATTATGCATATCGGAGAAAATAACATGTACTACCTACATAATAAGAATTTCTGGATATTCGGCCTGTTTTTCTTTTTCTATTTCTTCATCATGGGGGCTTACTTCCCCTTCTTCCCTATTTGGCTTCATGATATTAACCAAATAAGTAAAAGCGATACAGGTATTATCTTCGCTTGTATTTCCTTTTTCGCCCTATTATTTCAACCCATATTTGGTTTGCTCTCCGATAAATTAGGGTTGAGAAAACACCTGCTATGGCTTATTACCATAATGCTGGTGTTTTTTGCTCCGTTCTTCATTTATGTTTTCGGCCCATTACTAAAATACAATATCGTTTTAGGTTCTATCGTCGGCGGGATGTACCTGGGATTCATCAACAACGGCGGTGCACCGGCCATTGAAGCATATATCGAGAAAGTCAGCCGCCGTAGCCAGTTTGAATTTGGCCGTGCGCGTCTGTTCGGCTGTCTCGGCTGGGCGCTCTGTGCGTCTATCGTCGGTATTATGTTTACCATCAATAACCAGTTTGTTTTCTGGCTGGGTTCCGGTTGCGCCGTCATCCTCGCCATCCTGTTGCTGCTGGCAAAACCAGAGGCCTCCTCCAGCGCTCTCGTTGCCGATCAGGTAGGCTCCAACCAGAAACCGTTCAACCTAAAAATGGCAGCCGAACTGCTAAAAGAACGCAAAATCTGGTTCCTGACGCTCTATGTCGTCGGCGTGTCGTGCACCTACGATGTGTTCGATCAGCAGTTTGCCAACTTCTTCACCTCGTTTTTCGAGACCCGACAGGAAGGAACACGAGTATTTGGCTACGTCACCACGCTGGGTGAATTACTTAATGCCAGCATCATGTTTTTTGCCCCGCTGATTGTGAACCGTATCGGTGGTAAAAACGCCCTGCTCATTGCTGGGACGATTATGTCCGTGCGCATTATTGGTTCGGCCTTTGCCAGTTCCGTGCTGGAAGTGATTGTACTGAAAACGCTGCACATGTTTGAGGTGCCGTTCCTGATTGTCGGCTGCTTCAAATACATTACTACGGTCTTTGAAGTCCGTTTTTCCGCGACAATTTATCTGGTGTGCTTCTGCTTCTTTAAACAGGTATCCATCATCTTCATGTCGATCTTTGCTGGCAATATGTATGACAGCATCGGTTTTCATGGCACTTACCTGATTTTAGGCGGCATTGCCCTTTCCTTTACAGCGATCGCCCTATTTACGCTGTCAGGAAAAGGGCCACTGTATGCTTTTTCCGATAAACAGAAAGCGCCGCTGAATACACTCTAACGATGCCAAGGCGCGATAAAATGCCGGTATTTGCCAAAAATATCGGCAGATTGCACATTCTCTCACCGAACAGTGCGATTTTGTGGTTTACGCCTTTGACATGCGCGACACGCGCCGTTATCATGCGCCCCGTTCACACAATTCCTCTGTAGTTCAGTCGGTAGAACGGCGGACTGTTAATCCGTATGTCACTGGTTCGAGTCCAGTCAGAGGAGCCAATTTAGAAAATCCCGCTTAAGAAAACTTAAGCGGGATTTTTATTTTTATCCATTTATTCAATATCTTCACGTGAAAATCCTTCCCGATGCTTTTTCAGTTTTCCCCTTCGCATCGGGAAAATGTGGTGGTCAGATTTGGGGTCTTTCCGGTTCGATAATGAAGTGACCCTCTACTGTCTCTTAACGACTCAAAAATCCGCAACGTAAAACCTTCTGATAACGCCTTAAGAGTCTCAGATCCATAGCATGATGACTTCATTGTTAACGGAAAGAAGCTACCCCTGCATCTTGATGACAACTTTTCCCTTTGCATGCCCTTGGGCAAGGTAGGTAAGTGCATCTTTTGTTTCAGTAAAAGAAAACACCTTGTCGACCACTGGCTTGATCTGTTCCGTTTCAAGGAGTTTGCCAATTTGGGTAAGTTGGGCACCATCAGGTCGAACGAAATGGAATGTGTAGGCAGTGCCCCGCTTTTTCGAAAGGCGCATAATCTTTCGGCTCATCAGCCAGAAAACGAAAGTCAGAAAAAAGTTTAATCGCCGAGCCCGTGCGAACCCGGCATCTAACGGCCCGATGAGAGAAACAATTATGCCTCCAGGCTTAAGCGTGTTGATGGATTTTTCAATCGCGTCACCTCTGAGAGTGCCAAGTACAATATCGTAGCCACTCAATACGTTTTCGAAGTCTTGCTTTTTATAGTCAACCACGTCATCTGCACCAAGATGACTTACCCATTCGACGTTGCCTGTACTCGTGGTCGTTCCCACCGTTGCGCCAAGGTGTTTCGATAGTTGGATGGCAAAGGTACCAATGCCCCCCGAACCTGCTGGGATAAAAACCTTCTGACCAGGCCGGAGTTTGGCACGCTCGATCAGTGCCTGCCAGGATGTGAGGCTCACCATTGGGAGCGAAGCCGCCTGCACAAAATCCAGGTTTGCTGGTTTCATGGCCGCCGCATTCTCAGGCACTACGGCAAATTCGGCGAGAGAGCCCGTTCCCCTATCGAAAATGCTGGCAAAAATTTCATCGCCTGGCGCAAAACGAGTCACACTGCTCCCTACTGCGATGACAACACCAGACAGGTCACTGCCCAATGTCGCAGGAAGCGTAAAATGCAGAACTGGCTTAAATATTCCGGTAGGGATCATGTTGTCGATAGGGTTTAGCCCCACAGCGTACACGTTAACCAAGATTTCATCAGCGTTGAGCGAAGGATAATCTACGTCATCGAATCCCAATTCAGGATGCTTACCATAACGTTTAAACGTGAAAGCTTTCATCGTCTTATTATTCATTTTTTATTTATCCTGTCGTATCAAGCTGAAGACTATTACGCAAAACTTTGTCCAGAAACTTTGCGAGCGCAAATCTAAGCAAAAAATTCAACTGACCTGCCAATTTCCCCGCCGTGTAGCGTAACTTAGGCTGTGAACTCTGAGCCGCTTGATTTGTTAGCCGATGCCTCGCAAATTCCTGATGAGGCGCCCGTAATAAGCACTACACGTTTATTTGTGATGCTGGAATAAGACCTTCATTTGCGGTTTGGAGTTATCATCTGCAGAACAGCCGAAAAACGGTTATCGGCGTTCTGCAGAGTGCGACTCATTGATTAAAGGACTTTGTATCGTTCTGCGGCTTCATCTTGTTTGATGTCTGAAAGCAGAACCTGACGCGAAGCATCAAGAGTGTCCCAACGTGCAGCATTATGTAACGGCGGGATAGTGACGAGTTCACGGCGATCAAAGCCCACCAGTGCGGCATCCACTAACTCGCCCACTTCCATGAATTTTGGAGAATTACTGATGTCGATACCTGCACGGTCCCAGATTTCCGTATAAGTACCGGCAGGAAGTACCGCCTGGATATAAATGCCCTTAGATGACAGCTCTACATTCATTCCCTGAGACAGGAAAAGCACAAAGGCTTTGGTTGCGCCATAAACCGTCATGGCAAATTCCGGTGCCAGGCCAACAATGGAACTGATGTTGACGATCGATCCCTCACCCGCTTGCACAAGCCGTGGAGCCATTGCACTCGCCAGTCTGGTCAGAGCGGTGACGTTAAGCGCAATAAGACGCGCTATCGAATCAGGCGTCTGCTCGGTGAAGCTGCCCGACTGCGCGATACCCGCGTTATTGATAAGAATGCCAATCTGCGCGTCTTCCCGCAGGCGAGCTTCGACCACGGCTAAATCACTCGTTTGCGTAAGGTCAGCAGGCAACACATCGACAGAAATGCCATTTTCCTGACGCAGACGATCGGCAAGTGTCTCTAACTTTGCTTTGTCGCGGGCAACCAGAACAAGGTCGTGTCCCCTGCGAGCAAACCGTTCAGCGTAAACTGCACCAATACCCGTGGATGCGCCTGTAATGAGAACTGAAGCTTTAGTCATAAGTTGATCTTCTCTATTAATGTGTAAACAGAATCCGCAATGTGCGATGCAGGTAGAACAGTGACACTCACAGATTTACTTGCTGGCCTCGGCAAGCGACGGATAATCTGTGTACCCTTGGGCGCCACCGCCATAAAGTGTTTCAGGATTGAGTGAGGCCAGAGGCGCCCCCATCTTCAGCCTTTCGACCAGATCAGGATTGGAGATGAACGGACGACCAAACGCGAACAGGTCGGCTTTGCCTTCAGAGAGGTGAGTTGAAGCCAACGTCAGGTCATAGCCGTTATTGCCAATGTAGGTATTTTTAAAGCGTCGACGCAGAGAATCGTAATCAAACGGTACTGCATCACGCGGGCCGCCCGTAGCGCCTTCAACGACGTGGAGATACACGATGCCTAATGCATTGAGTTGATCAGCGACGTAGTCATATTGTGGTTGCGGATCGCTGCAAGAAATCGCATTCACAGGGGAAACCGGTGAAATGCGCACACCCGTGCGATCTGCACCAATCTCCTCTTTAACGGCCGCCGTGACTTCTAACAGCAGGCGCGCACGATTCTCGACAGAGCCGCCGTACTCATCCGTACGCTGATTGGCACCGTCTTTAAGGAACTGTTCCAGCAGGTAACCATTCGCACCATGAATCTCAACACCATCAAATCCAGCGGCAATCGCGTTGGCTGCTGCCTTCCTGAAATCGTCGATAATGCGCTTTATTTCTCCCAGTTCGAGCGCACGTGGCTCAGAGACGTCCGAGAATCCATTGTTCACAAACGTTTTAGTCTCGGCGCGAATGGCAGACGGAGCGACCGGCGCAGCACCACCAGGTTGTAAATCGACATGGGATATACGCCCTACGTGCCATAGCTGTACGAAGATATGTCCGCCTTTGGCATGAACCGCGTCAGTCACTTTACGCCAACCTTCAATTTGCGCTGGCGTGTAGATCCCTGGGGTATCTTGATAGCCCTGCGCTTGTGCGGAGATCTGCGTAGCTTCAGTAATCAACAGGCCGGCTGTGGCACGCTGCGCGTAATACGTTGCTGCCAGTTCGCTGGGCACCAGATCTTTTCCGGCACGATTACGTGTTAACGGTGCCATCACGATGTGGTTGGTGAGCGTTATTGGCCCAAGGCTATAGGGTTGGAATAATTGTTGGTTCGTCATGCTTGTTCCCTTGATAGTGATTTGTGAAACGCCAGATATAATGATGATGATCGCAATCTAAAAAGTCAAACGGTTTGATTACGATCATCATCAATGTATACTTATGACATAAATTTTTAAGAGAGGACTCTAAAGCGATGAAAGTTTCAAAAGAGCAGGTTCGCGAAAATCGAATGCGTATTGTTGAGACGGCCTCGGTGCTGTTTCGTGAGCGGGGGTATGACGGCGTGGGTATAGCGGAACTCATGTCAGCCGCAGGTTTAACACACGGCGGATTTTACAAACACTTTAGCTCCAAGGCAGATTTGATGTCGGAGGCGATGAGCTACGGTTTTTCGCATTCGATAGAAAATACTGTGGGTGTCGATATGGCGAGTTTTGTAGCGCAATATCTCTCTCGCAAGCATCGTGATTCAATGGGAAATGGCTGTGTGATGTCAGCGCTTAGTGTGGATTCAGCACGCCAGTCAGCATCAATTAAGGAAAGTTTCGCAGTTGGAATTGAGAATCAGTTGGCTGCATTAGAAAGCGAGAATGGGTCGGGAGACGACGTACGTGCCGAAAGAATTAGCGCTCTTGCTCACCTTGTTGGCGCTCTGGTGTTGTCACGTGCCTGCCCAGATGATTCCGCCCTAGCCGATGAGATTCTAGCGGTTTGCCGCTCACGTATTCTCAGCCAGGAAGCACGATTTTCCAGCAAGTGACTGTGTTCACTGGACACCACCAGTGTCGGACGCTGGATTTTCCAGGGAAATACATCTCACCAGTCGTTTAGAATGTGATCGAACAGAACATGTTGAAGCGCTGCCATATCCGATGGCACAAATTCTTCGGCAAGTTTGTGTGAGTTTTCAAACGCTGGCGCATCGAAAAAAGAGTGGAGCGGATCTTAGACGGGGTCGTATTTCAGGGAAGAATGATACCGCTCTCTCAATAAGATTAATGGTTGTATTTAAAATTAAAACCTAATGCGTCACCCGTGGTGTCGTATTCGCGGAAGTTGTAAATCAGAGGCTTCCATTTTGACGAGTCGACGACATCATTTTCCCCTAATAGCTCGCTATCCACCCAGACATTAGCAATATCCAGTTCGACAAGAATAAAACGGCCTTTGTCCGTCGTACTGACGGTTTTACATTCCGCCTGAATAGGACATTCAATCACCCGAGGCGGCGTGATATCGGTAGAGGCTTCGGTATGAAGGCCGACCTTGGAGAATTTATCGTGGCAGACCTGAACGCCCCATTTAATCTGACCTTCAGACAGCGTATCGCTCCCGGTCAACTTACCCAGTTCTTCAACTTTCTCCCAGAGTTTGTAATCCGGAATATTGATGACAACATCGGATCCGGATAATAAATTACTGTAGGTTTTACTTCCTTTCGTGACACCAATAATAATTTTATCACCGAGAGAAATTGACGAAGATATAGAAGCAACATTGACCTCTCCGTTGCTATTATCAATCGTCGTAACAAGGAAAACAGGGAAACCATAATAAAATGAACTGAGTTTTACGTTCTTTTTCATTTGAGTTAAAACCTCACTATAGAGTAGCGTTATATTTTCTCATTTTTACTCTTTTGATTTATTTTTAACAATAACTCTAATTGAGTAGCGGTAAGGTGAATTTATTCAATTCAACATCCCTAATAAGTAGACCATCAAAAAATAACTTAATGTAACTATTCCTTGATGTTAGTTTTCGTTTCAATCCATCGGTGAAGAAAAATAACCGATATGAGAAACGTTGAACCCTGATAATACGGCGTTTCTGCGAGATGTTGCGGCATTGTAAAAAATTAATTAGCAGAAAATAATTCACAAACATTAAAAGAGGTATATGATATGCACTATATGGTTTTTTCCTTCCCGCCTGCAATTTGGCTGGGTAAAGCATGAGGTTTAAACATGGAACGAATTGTTATACCAGCGAATTATGTTCATACCCGTACAACACCTTTCTGGACAAAAGAAACAGCCCCAGCGTCTATCTGGAAGCGCCATTTGGATGCAGGGACGCGGCAAGGCGTCTACCCACGCTTGTGCGTGATGCAAGGGACAATTCGTTATTATGGTTATGCCGATGGGACAAGCCCTGAGCCCGTCGAAACGCTGACTATTGAAGCCGGACAATTTGGTGTATTCCCGCCAGAAAAATGGCACAGAATCGAAGCGTTATCTGATGATGCGCTATTTAACGTAGATTTTTATGTCGATCCAAAAATTTTGATAGAAGGTTGAGGTAAACATAATGACAAGTGAAAATAAAGGCTATTCATTAACACTATTGAATCGAGAAAATAATAAAAAAGCAGAAAAAGTTTATCTTAAACCGATGGCTTTTTATGTACCCGATTTTGCCGCAGGCGCAGTGGTAGAATTACTCAACGAGCTGTCTTCAACCAGCGAAAATAACAAAGGTTTTCTGCTGACGGTTACGAATAATAATAACGGCGTGTCCGTTGATAAAGTTCTCTCCACGGTCGAAGAATTAAAAGACAAGACGATTTCGGCTGACGCAGTAAAAGAGTTGGTTAATATCGTACGTGGCTACGATGCGGATGAAGATACTAACGTCTGCGGCTGGTAAGACCGTATAGACTCGCCATACGTCAAGTTGACTATGTATCGATGTTCCGCCGCGCGGATTATTTAAGCGTTACCTTTCGTACCCCTACTCATTTAAAAAACAGGCGTTGGATGTCTTCTGACTTAACAAGCGCCCCTGTACCTTACCTGTGCTATATACAATCAAAGGAAACAAACTTGGCGAGTTTATCTCGTTCTGTTTTCGATAATCGGTTAAAAAGCACCCTATTTTATGCAACATGCCTGAGATTCATCGGCGCTGTCAGCGCTACCCCCTCCATTCTGCTATTGCCATCACACTTACCCATTAAGGCTGCACGATCTGTTTGACTTTCCCGCGTACGAGGACTTACAACAACAGCACAGGCGTGTAACTAGTTTTCTAGGCAAGACCTGAAGCTCTCCCACTCAACATCATGGGAAGTGCTTCAGGTCTTTTTTCGTTTCTGGATCAGGGGAATCGTCGTATGAGCCACACAGCAGCAGATAATAACGCGACAGCCTATGCCACTACCGCTGAAAAAATCATCACGTTAGTTGGTGGAATTGACAACATTGAGCACATTGAACACTGTTCTACACGGCTACGGCTAAGTCTTTATGACAACAGCCAGGTAAACCAGAACGAACTGGAAAAGGTGCCGGGCGTGCTGGGCGTTCGGGTTAACGTACAGTGCCAGGTGATCATCGGCGGCGAAGTGATGCAGGTGTACGAGGCGGTGCAGAACCTCGCGGCAGGCCGTAAGAAAACAGATCGCGCCGTGCCAGCAAAAACCAATCGCACCGCTGTTGCTATCGATTTTATCATCAGCATTTTTCAGCCGCTGGTGCCTGCGATTGCCGGTGGCGGCGTGCTCAAATCGCTGTTACTGCTGCTGGATCTGCTCGGTTGGCTCACCAAAGACAGCTCAACGTATAAAGTGCTGGATAATATCGGTTCCGCCCCACTCTATTTCCTGCCGATTCTGGTGGGTATCACCACCGCAATGAAACTGAAAGTGAATGTGCTGGTCGCCGTGTCCGCCGTCTCTGTGATGGTGCTGCCGGCCATGTCTAAACAGCTGGCGGACGGTGCGGAGTTTCTCTCCCTCGACTTGAAAAACGTCGCTTACGCGTCGCAGGTTTTCCCAGCGATTCTGTGCGTCATTTTTTATGCGCAAACCGAAAAGCTCTTCAATCGTTACTCGCCGAGCGCGTTACGTATTTTCCTGTCACCGATGCTGTCGCTGTTGGTTACCGTTCCCGTCACGCTGTTGGTACTTGGCCCGCTCGGTTATGAACTCGGTGCGGGTCTGGCTAGCGTGATCCTCTGGCTGTACAGCAAGCTGGGTTTTGTGGCGACGGGGCTGCTCGCCGCGGCGCTGCCCTTCATGGTGGCGTCGGGGATGCATAAACCGATGCTGCCCTATGCCGTTTCCTCCATGAGCCAGTTTGGCAAGGAAATGCTCTATCTGCCCGCGTCGCTTGCGCACAACATTGCCGAATCGGGTGCCTGTATGGCGATTGCGCTCAAAAGCAAAGACAAAACGCTAAAATCAACGGCGATTTCAGCCGGTATTTCTGCCCTGTTCGGCATCACCGAACCCGCGCTATACGGGATTACGCTGCTGAATAAAAAGGCGCTCTATAGCGTGATCGCAGGTAGCCTGGTCGGCGGTGCGTTTATCGGTTGGATGGCGATTGAAGCTTTTGCGCTGGTTGGCCCCGGCCTGGCTAGCATCTCCATGTTTATCTCGCCGGAAAATAGTTGGAACATCGTCTATGCCATCGCGGGTGCCTCACTCTCTTTTGTCATCGCCTTTCTCTCCGCCCTGTTCCTCTGGCGAGAAGAGAAGCCTGTCGTCACCGTAGAAGAAAGCCATCACGCGGTTACCGAATACCAGTTCACCAGCCCGATTGAAGGAAAAGTGATTCCGCTGGACAACGTGAATGACGAGATTTTCTCCAAACGGATTATGGGTGACGGCATTGCCATCATCCCCGAGAAAGGCGTGCTCTACGCGCCGGCAAACGGCACCATTGAGAACGTGTTTGAAACGGGTCATGCCGTCAGCATGCTCACCGACAGCGGTGCCGAACTGATTTTCCATATCGGTATCGATACCATCAAACTCAATGGTCAGGGCTTTCAGCCGAAAGTCACGGCCGGCCAACAGGTTAATACCGGTGATGTCCTCGTTGAATTTGACCTCGATAGCCTCATCGCTGCGGGTTACGATCCCGTCGTCATGATGGTTATCATCAACAGCGAGCGCTTTCGTGTGATACCGGAAGCCACTGACGTCGCCATCACTCCTCACACCATCATCATGACCTTAAAGGAGTCTGTGTAATGGATAAAAACATCGCATTCCCGGAACACTTTTTATGGGGCGGCGCGATTGCCGCCAATCAGGCCGAAGGCGCATGGAATGAAGACGGCAAGGGGCCGTCGGTCGCGGACGCCATTACCTGGAAGCCGAATCTCGACCTGAAGAATTACCATGCCCACATGGCGCTGACAGATGAAAACATCGCCGACGCGCTCAACGGAAAAAATGACGCGTTCTATCCCAAGCGACGCGGCATCGATTTTTACCACCGCTACCAAGGCGATCTGGCGCTGTTTGCCGAAATGGGCTTCAAGGTGCTGCGCGTCTCTATCGCCTGGTCGCGCATCTTTCCGACCGGAGAAGACAGCGCGCCGAATGAAGCGGGCTTACAGTTTTACGACGATCTGTTCCGCGAGATGCGCAAACACGGCATCGAACCGCTGGTGACGCTTTCACACTACGAAATGCCGCTGGCGCTGAGTGAGAAATACAATGGCTGGGTACACCGCAGCGTGCTGGATGCCTTTGTGCGCTTTAGCAATGTCTGCTTCGATCGCTATAAGGATCTGGTGCGCTACTGGCTGACCTTTAACGAGATCGACAGTATCCATCGTCATCCGTTTACCACTGCGGGTATCCGTGAAGAAAAAAGCACGCCGGGACAGGCCAAGCAGGATATTTATCAGGGGCTGCATCACCAGTTTGTTGCCTCGGCTATCGTCACCCGCGACTGCCATGAAAAAATCCCCGGCAGTCAGGTCGGTTGCATGCTGA
Source organism: Pectobacterium quasiaquaticum (assembly GCF_014946775.2). Taxonomy (NCBI): domain Bacteria; kingdom Pseudomonadati; phylum Pseudomonadota; class Gammaproteobacteria; order Enterobacterales; family Pectobacteriaceae; genus Pectobacterium; species Pectobacterium quasiaquaticum. The sequence continues at coordinate 2,926,206 of NZ_CP065177.1, forward strand.
CCAAGCTGACGACCTATCCGCACTCCTGCCGCCCGGAAGATGTCGAAGCCGCGCTGAAAAAGAATCTTGAAAACTATTTTTATGCCGATGTGCAGGTGTTCGGTGAATATCCGCCGCTCATCAAGCGCGACCTTGAACGTCGTGGTATTCACCTCACCATGCAGCCCGACGATCTAGCCATTCTCAAGCAGCACACCGTGGATTTTGTGTCGTTCAGCTATTACATGTCGCTCACGGAATCCACGCAGCCGGACGCCGAGAGAATCCCAGGGAATACCGTTCTGGGCGTAAAAAACCCGTACCTGCCAGCCTCAGACTGGGGATGGCAGATCGACCCAGTCGGGCTGAAAATTTCCCTGCTGGAGCTTTACGATCGCTACCAAAAGCCGCTGTTTATTGTCGAAAATGGGCTGGGTGCGAAAGACGTTGTCGAAGACGGGAAAATCCACGATCCTTACCGCGTTGACTACTTCCGTTCACATTTCGAGCAAATGCGTGAAGCGATTGGCGAAGGCGTTGAACTGATGGGGTTCACCAGTTGGGGAGCAATTGACATCATCAGCGCGGGCACGTCACAAATGTCCAAACGCTATGGCTTTATCTATGTCGATCAGGATGATGAGGGCAACGGTTCGCTGGCGCGGCTGAGGAAGGATTCGTTCTACTGGTATCAGAAGGTTATCGCGACCAACGGTGCCGACCTCACCTGACAGACCGCGCTGCCGCAGGCTACGTGCGCAATGACAGGAAATGACTGTGATTGGAAAACGTAATGAGAAAACCAGCATGAGTGGAAGAAAAACGTGATTAAAGTGAAAAAAGCGTTAAATAACAGCATGCTGTTAGTCGACCATGAACAGCAGGAGATGATCCTGTTGGGTAAAGGCATCGGATTTGGTGCCAAACCCGGTTCATTGATTGATGTGACGCACGTTGAGCAGGTTTTCATTCCGCTGGAAAACCTGAAATCACGGCATTTTCTTTCATTGACCGACACCATTCCTGCGGCTTTTTTTGACATCACGCATGAGATCGTCACGCTGGCACAAAGTCAGTACGCCGAAAAACTGAATTCGGTGCTGTTCTTTACGTTGGCGGAACATCTCTATTTTGCCGTTGAACGTAGCAAAACGGGCAACCACTTCATCAATAAGCTCAGTTGGGAAGTGAAACGCTATTACCAAAAAGAGTACGCCCTCGGCGTGCAGGCAAAAGATCGCGTGTCGGCGCGCTTTAACGTCACGCTACCCGATGACGAAGCCATCAACATTGCGTTCCACCTCATCAATGCCGCCGGCAGCGCCGAAATTGCCGATGCCCACCAGCAGGTGCAGTTGGTGAATCGTCTGGCGGAGATTGTCCGCTATAAGTTAAACAAGAATATTGATGTCAACGCCGTCGATTATCTGCGTTTTATCACCCATCTGCGCTATTTCTCCGAGCGGGTAATTGCCCGCAAAATCGCACCGGGACGCACAGACGATTTCTATCAGGAACTGCTGAAACACTATCCCGACGCGATGGCGATTTCCTGGGCCATCAGGGATTACGTGCAGGAAAAATACCAAATGGCCTTGCCGAAAGAAGAGCTTACCTGGCTGACCATGCATATCAGCAGGCTGGCCGAAAGCCAGACGCCGTAGCACTTGCCTCACTCAACATAATCAATCAATTCTATGTTTATCAGCATGCTGAAAAATAACGCGCCGCGTTCTCCCGATGAGTCCGTATGTTGACCCTCATCACGATCGTGGATCGTGCCGCTCAATGAGATTGAAAACAAGAGTGATTATCATATATAGTTTTTGTCACCTGCAGAAAATATCTCCTTATTTTATTCATTTAGCCCCACATTCACTCTGGAGAAGATAATAACATGTCAAAAACGCTGTCTGTTCTGCGCAAAAAAGCGCGCCTGCTGACGCTAGCGTCATCGCTCATGGTGGCGTATGCCCTGCCTGCTGCTGCCGCAGACGACTCTCTGACGCTCTACACCACGCGTGAACCCGGCCTGATTCAGCCGCTGCTGGATGCGTTCACCAAAGAGACGTCGGTTAAAGTCAATACCGTGTTCATCAAGGACGGCATGCTGGAGCGTGTGAAGGCAGAAGGCCAAAACTCACCAGCTGACCTGCTGATGACCGTTGATGCCGGTAACCTGATCGATCTGGTAGACGCCGGTGTTACACAGCCGATCCAGTCCAGTGCGTTAACCGAGGCTATCCCAGCGGCGCTGCGCGACAAAGATAACCAATGGTTTGGTCTGTCGATGCGCTCTCGCGTGCTCTATGCAGAAAAATCACTGCCGCTGACCGGCATGACTTACGAAAATCTTGCCGATCCAAAATGGAAAGGCAAAGTGTGTATCCGTGCGGGTCAACACCCTTACAATACCGCACTGGTTGCCGCGATGATTGCCCACCACGGTGAAGCCAAAACCGAAACCTGGCTACGCGGTGTGAAAGACAATCTGGCGCGTAAAGCGACTGGCGGTGACCGCGACGTTGCGCGCGATATCCTCGGTGGTATCTGCGATGTAGGTCTGGCGAACTCTTATTATGTCGGCCATATGAAGAACGCCAAAGAAGGCACCGATGCCCGTAAATGGGGTGATGCCATCAAAGTCGTTCAGCCTACCTTTGAAAATGGCGGCACACACGTCAATATCAGCGGTGCAGCCGTTGCACGTCATGCTCCACATAAAGATCAAGCCGTGAAATTGATGGAATATCTGGTCTCCGCTCCGGCTCAGCAGATCTACGCTCAGGCAAACTACGAATATCCGGTTCGCAAAGGCGTCACGCTGGATTCCACCATCGGCAGCACGATTGGTGAAGTGAATGTGGATAGTATTCCGCTGACTGACATCGTTAAATTCCGTAAACAGGCCAGTCAGTTGGTAGATAAAGTTGGATTCGATCAATAAGACCGGTTCGTCAACCCTGCGCGGCGCCTTCGGGCGGCCGCGCCTCTTTTTTTCTCCGCTTCGCATCGCTGCCGTCATTATTGCACTCGGTGTTCTGGCTCCGCTGGTTTCCCTGCTTTGGCTAGCGGCTGGCGCGGGTGTTGGCCATTGGGATCACCTGATGCGCTACGTGCTGCCCGATGCCGCACTCAATACGCTCATTCTGCTCGTCGGCGTCGGCGCACTCGTCATGGTGATTGGTGCTGGCTGCGCCTGGCTGGTGACAGCGTTTGATTTCCCCGGCAGACAGTTCGTCAGTTGGGCGCTGCTGCTGCCGCTGGCGATGCCAACCTATATTGTCGCGTTTGCCTGGCTCGATCTGCTGCATCCTATCGGGCCGATTCAGGAAGCGATCCGCAGTGTGCTGGGTTACGACAGCCCACGTCAGTTCCGCCTGCCGGACCTGCGTTCTATGACGGGCGCAATTCTGCTACTCGGTCTGGTGCTCTATCCGTACGTTTATCTGACGATGCGCGCAATGTTTATCAGCCAGCCCGCACACCTGCTGGAGGCCGCACGCACGCTGGGATTGAGCGCAACAGGCACCTTCCTGCACGTCGCCTTGCCGATGGCGCGCCCTGCGCTGGCCGTTGGCACCAGTCTGGCCTTGCTGGAAACGCTGAATGATATTGGTGCCTCCGAATTCCTTGGGGTGAATACGCTGACCGTGACGGTTTACACCACTTGGGTCACCCGTTCGGATTTACCCGCCGCGGCGCAGATTGCCTGTACGATGCTAACGGTGGTTATCCTGCTGCTGACGCTGGAATATTACGGCCGGAAAAACCAGCGCTACGGTACCAGCCGACAAATGCGCGGTATCATGCCCGCACAGCTGAAAGGCGTGCGCGCCTGGTTGGCAACCGGTGTGACCGCGTTGCCTATCCTGCTCGGCTTCATCGCCCCTGCCCTCTTTCTGGCCTGGGAAAGCGCTAAACGACTGGGCGATAGCGTGACGATCTCCGCGGGTCTGATACAGTCATTGCAGAACTCGCTGCTGCTGGCCGTTGGCGTCACGCTGGTCGTCACGTTCGTTAGCCTGATTATTGCGTGGTATGCCCGTCATTCAGCTATTACTGACCGTTCACCAGAACGCCGCCGCACGATACTGAGAATCGCCTCGCTGGGCTATGCCGTGCCCGGTACGGTACTGGCGATTGGCATGCTGACGCCCGGCATGGCGACGGATAATTTTCTCGCGGGATTGATAGGTTATAAGGGATTGCCGCTGCTTTCCGTCGGTATCCTGCTGGTAGTCTGCTGCGCCATTCGCTTTATGGCGATTGGGATTGGTGCGCTTGATGCGGGGCTGACGCGCATTCCGCCCGTGATGGAACAGGCATCGCGTCTACTGGGCGAAAGTGAATTCGTCACCTTTTTCCGCGTACACCTTCCCCTGCTGCGCCCCGCGCTGGTGACCAGTGCGCTGCTGGTGTTTGCCGACGCGATGAAAGAACTCCCCGCCACGCTGCTGCTGCGGCCGGTTAATTTCGAAACGCTGGCGACCGTTTTGTATGCCGAAGCCGCCAGAGGCACCTACGAAGAAGGCGCGATTGCCGCACTGCTGATTGTGCTGGCGGGTACGCTGCCCGTTGTGCTGCTGGCTCGCAGTCAGCTAAAAACGTCGGTTGAGAAAGAATAAAAATCATGAGGAAGAGTCAAGGTGTCTGAGGCTACACTCGTTCTGAATAATGTCCACGTCGCCTACGGGCACAAGCACAATGTGCATCACGTGCTGAACGGTTTTTCTATGGAAGTTGCCGCGGGCGAACTGGCCTGTCTGCTGGGCGCATCAGGATGCGGTAAAACCACGGCGTTACGCGCGATTGCGGGTTTTGAGCATCTGACTCAGGGAACGATTCACGTCGGCGGACGCTGTGTGGCGGGCCCGGACGTGCATCTGCCGCCGGAACAGCGCAACGTCGGGATGGTGTTTCAGGACTACGCGCTGTTTCCCCATCTGACCGCCGCGCAGAATATTGCTTTCGGCCTGAGAAAACAGCCGAAAGATCTCCAGCAATCGCGCGTCTGCGCCATGCTTGAGCTGGTCGATCTCGTCTCGCTGGCACAGCGTTACCCGCATGAGATGTCCGGCGGACAACAGCAACGTATTGCACTCGCACGGGCGCTGGCCCCGCAACCTGCTGTGCTACTGCTCGACGAACCGCTATCCAGCCTCGATCCCGACAGCCGTAAACGACTGGGACAGGAAGTGCGCGATATCCTGCGCGACGCCGGACAAACCGCGCTCTTAGTCACGCACAGCGAACGAGAAGCCGAACTGATGGCCAGCCACATTGGCTATTTGAAAGCAGGTACGTTGGAATGGCGGGAATGACGCGAGAAGCAGAGTAATCTACAAAGAGAATGGTAACGCGGTTCGATGAACTGAAATCGGCTTCTGATGTGAAGCCGATTTATTACTTACTTTTGAATCTGGAAGCGAATACCGGTTTATTCCGTCGACGCCTCGTTTCACTATTCCTGTGCATTCCTGAATTTTCCACCAAAACAATATGTTCAACTAAGGCAATCTCATCAGTTTTAGCTGAACCTTTAGCGGCAACGACAAGTTTTTTTCTCAGCAGATCGGTGGAGAGACCCGTTTTCTCTGCATTCACGGAAAGTAATGCGGGGAGCATATCATCCATAGAACGCTCGAAAGCAACCATGTCAGCATCTGCGGCATCAGGAGAAATGTCTTCACCATAGAGATCGGCAAGAGAAAATGCATTTCTCTCCCGTATGGCTTCGGATTTTGATGACATAATCGCTCCTTAAATCTGGGTATTTATTATACAGCGATAACATTAAGGTGGGCAAGTTTAGTGTAGGGACAGCAATGCGAGTTCAAAAACTCCGTCTCTGTTTTAATGTTTCTGATACGAGTAACGTTAAATTTATTGGGCTGCGTAAAGTCTTTTTCACGGTAATACACCGTCACCTGTACCCTTCCTATAAATCGTTCATCCTTCAACACCTTCTTAATCGTCGAGCGACACTTCATGAAGTTATTCTTTAGTACACTCAACGGCACCTTGCGCTTTCGCTGTCTGGCATACGCCCAAGCGAGTGCAGGATCCAAATAGACATAATCAATAGCCGTTACATAACCAAGCTCTAAAGCCAGAGAGAGATTAAACTCAGCGTTTTTAAAACTCGCAAAATTTGAATCCATGATGATGTCTAAGCCTTCGGCTGTTGCTTTCATGTAGACATATTCAACAAGATTCGATGCTGCACGTTGAAAGAGTGGCGCATTGGTTTCTTCGTAATATGGCAATAATCGACGAAACTCATCAGCATCTATTACTAAAATATTAGAAAAATGCTCGAGCCTTTGGTTAATCAACTCAGACTTGCCAGCACCGGGAGAGCCTGCCGTAAAAAATACTGCAGGGGTCACCGATTTCATCAGGCCAGCAGTTATCGCGTTATAAACAATATCCTTTATCGCCTCAGCAACAGCCTCCGCCAATGCAGAGATTTTTATGTCATCCATGAATCCCTTACCGTCATTCCTTATGATGCTTGCGAGGCAATATAACGAGTAGCCTAATAGAAACGGTAGGTTTAAATGAGAAAACGCACTGACCAAACGTAAAACTGGCATACGCCCCGCAAAACAGAGAGGCACTATGCCAGATACGTTCACTATCATCTTACGGCAATACGATTATTGCTATCCCTTCCTATGCTTATCCGCATACTCAGGACTGTTGATCCACTGATGATCGGCTTCCCAGGTGAAACGCCACTGGCGCGTCGGGCCAGCCATCACATTCAGATAGTAGCTGTCATAGCCTGCAATGGTGGCAACCGGGTGATAGCCGCGCGGCACCTGCACCACGTCCCTATTGTAAACCGCCATACATTCATCTAATGAACGGTCATCGGTATAGACACGTTGCAGGCAGAATCCCTGTTCTGGGTTCAAACGATGGTAGTAGGTTTCTTCCAGATAGGTTTCCTGCGGCGGATTATCGACATCGTGCTTATGGCTGGGATAAGAACTGGTGCAGCCTTCATCGGTATACACTTCGACCACCAGCAGGCTGTCGGCGGCTTTGTCCTCCGGCAAAATATTATGCACATAGCGCTGGTTATTACCGACCCCACGTTGCTCGGCGTCGATATCCTGCGGAGCGATCAGTCGGGTCGGATGCGTGCCGACCCCCGGTGCAGCGCAAACGGCCAGTTCCAGCACGGTGTGCGCCGTCACTGTAATCGTCTCTCCCGTCGTGACATAAACCGCATAGGGTTTTCTGCGTTCAAACGGGCTCATTCTGTCGCCAATCTGCTCAAAGCGCTCACCCGGCGTGACAACCGTTGCCTTGCCGCTGACCAGCACCAGACAGCGTTCGTTATCGCTGGCGGGCAGCGATAGCACCTGTTCCGGTACCAATTGATATACCTCGAACCCCACGTATCGCCAGCCCGCCGTTTCCGGCGTGATGTGCTGCGTACGGCCATGTTCGTCAGGAGCACGATGGCGTGATAACAGTCGGGACATCTTTTGCCTCCTTTATCTCCCCCGACTTCACGCTGCCTGCACGTTGGTCTGCTGGCAGCGTGAAGATGCGGGGGATATCACCACGAATCAGATCAATTCCGCCTGCTGGGCGAAACGTTGCAAGTTATTGTAGCCCAGTGTCGCGTACGTCAGCGGATGCGCGACAGCCGGATCTTGTTCCGCTTCGACCACCAGCCATCCGCTGTAGTGTTGGGCTTTCAGGATGCTAAACACCGCCGGATAATCGACGCAACCATCGCCCGGCACGGTAAAGACGCCACTCAGCACCGCGTCCAGAAAACTGGTCTTGCGATTTTTCACGTCTTTCAGCACGTCTGGACGAATGTCTTTGCAGTGAACGTGATTGATGCGGTTAATCCAGCGCTTCGCCACCGCAACCGGATCGGCACCCGCGAACGTAAAGTGTCCGGTATCCAGCAGCAGCCCGACTTCCGGCCCGGTATGTTCCATCAGATTGTCCACATCCTGCGCGCTTTCAATCACCGTACCCATATGGTGATGATAGGCAATCTGCACGCCCTGACTTTGCGTGTAGCGCGCAAACTCGGTCAACTTTTTGCCGTATTCCGGCCAGCGTTCTTCGGGGAAACGCGGGCGCAGATGGACCGGTTTCTGTTGGTCGCCGTGAATCGCGCCCGTCACTTCGGCAAACACCAGTACCGTCGCGCCGAGGTCGCGCAGCAACGCCAGATGCCCCTGCACCGCTTCAATCTCTTCTTCGACTGAACGGGTGAGCAGTTCGCCGGAGTACCAGCCGGAGACTAAGCGCAGATCGTGCGCTTGCAGAATAGGCCCCAGCACGCTGGCCTGACGCGGGAATTTATTACCTAATTCAAAACCGGCGAAACCAGCCTGCCGCCCTTCGCTCAGACAGGTTTCCAGCGGGGTGTCCGCGCCCAGAGAAGGCAGATCGTCATTGGTCCAGGTGAGTGGATTAATACCAAGTTGAACGTTCATGTTATGTCCCTTATTCAAATAGATATGCTCGTCATACTTCAAGTTGCATGTGCGTTGGCTACGTTCAGTCACCCGAATCACTTACCTGAGTAAGCTCATCGGGATGCCTTCTCTTGCCGCCTTCCTGAAACTCGAATTATTTAGAGCATAGAAACGGGTTAACCGCGCTGACGCCAGACGGCGATCAGTTGCAGGTAGTTATCTTTAACTTGCTCAATCAATTCGGCGTCATCGATCTCGTTACGCAGCCACTTTTGTGCTGGCTGGGCAAACAGGGTACGACCGACAGCAAAGCCTTTCACAATCGGGAAGTCCACGGCGGCGCTGAAGCCCTGTTGCAGCGTTTCCAGCGGCGCATCCAGCCCCAGAATCACCACGCCACGACAGTAAGGATCGCGCTGCGCCAGCAGCGGCGTAAGCTGCTCCCAGCCTTCGGAGGACAGCGGCGGTAGTTTCCACCAGTCCGGCCGTACGCCGAGGTTGTAGAAGCGTTGAATCGCGCGCAGATAAAGCGCATCGCTGTGCGGCATCCCCGCAGGCAGAATGACTTCAAGCAGCAGCTCATGGCCGGATTGACGACAGGCCTGATAGACCTCCATCACCTTCATTTCCTGCTCGCGCCGTAGCGCGTGAGCGTCTTCCGGGTGGAAGAACACCAGACATTTCACGACGTGTTCTAGCGGCCAGCTCACCAGCTGTGAGCCAATATTACCGCGCTCCATCATTAACGGGCGCGATCCCGGCAGCTCAATCGGCCGGCCGATCCACCAGCCTTTCCCGGTGATGTCATTCAGCGCATCCTGTCCGAACGTGCCGTCGCACAGCAGACCCGCTTTACCTTCCAGCCCCGCCTGTTGTGCTGCGTCATAGCTGGCACGCAGAATCAGCTTTTTCAGCGCCGGAATACGGCTGATTTCCGTGCCGCAGTTCAACGCCATGTCTTCCAACTGGCTGCGGTGATCGAATGCGATCACGCACAGCTCATGCCACTGTTTACGGCGTGTCGTAACACGGTGCAGATGGTTAAGCTCTTCGTCCAAATCAGGGCGCGGGACGCTCGCCGCGCGGGCCAGATAGTTATCCAGTTCGATCTTGCTTGGCATGGCTGGCGCACAGCCGTGGCGTGATACCACCAGCGCGCCGCAGGCATTAGCATATGCACAGGCTTTCTCCCAGCCCTCTCCGTTGAGATAGCCACGCAGCAGGCCGGACATAAACGCATCGCCCGCCCCCAGCACGTTCAGCACATCCACGCGCACGCCTTTGATCGTGATGCCTTTATCCAGATGGTCAGGAATCGCGTCGCTAAACACCGAGCACCCCAGTGCCCCGCGTTTGCACACCAGTTCCGCCTGCGTGTGCTGCCGCACCGTGCGTAGCGCCTGCAAGGTATCTGTGCTGCCGCCCGCAATGTGGAACTCCTCCTCGGTGCCGACAATCACATCGAACAGCGACAGCACCTGCTGCAACTGCTCCGTGACCGCCTGCGCTTCAACAAAACGCGTTTCGCCATCACCCAGCGACGTCAGCCCCCACAGCACCGGACGGTAGTCGATATCCAACGCCGTTTTCACCCCGTTGCGCCGTGCGTATTGCAGCGCCGTCAGCACCGCTTCACGCGTGTTAGGGTGAGAGAGATGCGTGCCGGTAATCGCCAGACAGCGTGACGACGCAATGTAATCCTCGGTGAAATCTTCCGGTGAGATCGCCATATCGGCGCAGTTATCGCGGTAGAAAATCAGCGGAAAGGTATCGCGATCTTTAATGCCCAACAGCACCAGCGCTGTCAGACGTTCCTTATCGGTAATTAAATGGCTGGTATCACAGCCGACCTGATTCAGCTCTTCACGCAGGAAGCGCCCCATATGCTCGTCGCCCACCCGCGCCAGCATAGAAGAACGTAGTCCTTGTCGCGCCGTGCCGTAAGCCACGTTGCCGGACGACCCGCCCAGATACTTGGCAAAACTGCCCATATCTTCCAGACGCGCGCCGATTTGCTGCCCGTACAGATCGACAGCAACGCGCCCCATGCAAATCACATCAAACGTCTTTTCCTTATTCATAGCGGCCAATCCTGTAAAAATCGCATAAAAAAAGCCTCATATACCCTAAATAATTCGAGTTTCAGGAAGGCGGCAAGCGAAGGACAAATTCGTCAGGAACGAATTTGACCAGCCAACGGCTGGCCTTCGGTGAGAGACAGGATGTCTCTCATTTCATCCCGATGAGCTTACTCAAGTAAGTGATTCGGGTGACTGAACGCAGCCAACACACAGGCAACTTGAAGTATGACGGGTATAAAAAGAAGAAATCACGTCAGCTGACGTATTAGCCCACCTCATCCACATTCACCCAGCGCGCCGTTTCGTGTGACTGCACGATCGCATCCAGAACTCGCGAGACTTTCCAGCCCTCTTCGAAATCCGGCCACATCGGGACGTCAGCCGCAATACCGTCAATCAGATCGCGCACCTCTACCGTTTTCTGATCGTTAAATCCAATACCGTGTCCGGCGCTGGCGCAGAAGGCCGCATAGTCAGGATGCTGCGGCCCAGTCAGCAGCGTTTTAAATCCCTGCCGGTTCTCCGGTTCGTCATGCCGATAAAGCTTCAGCTCCGCCATGCGTTCCTGCGTGTAACTCAGCGTGCCTTTTGTACCGGTCACGACATAGGTCAGGCCCATTTTACGGCCGCAGGCGATACGCGACGTTTCAATCACACCGCGAGCGCCGCTGGCGAACCGCACCATTGCATGCGCCTGATCTTCATTCTCTACCTGTACGAATTCGCTGCTGCCCGGTGCCGTCGGACGCTGCGCAATCACCGTTTGCAGGTCACCGCAGACGCTGGCGATATCACCCACCAAATACTGCGCCATGTTGACGATATGCGCCGCCAGATCCCCCAGCGCGCCCAGCCCAGCCGTTTCTTTGAAACAGTGCCAGTCGGCTGGTTTGTTCGGATCGGCCAGATAATCTTCGTTATGCGTGCCGTAAAAATGCACCACGTCGCCAATCTCGCCGCTGGCGATAATCTCTTTGGCCAGCTGTGAGGTCGGGTTCTTCATGTAGTTGAAGCCCACCAGCGTTTTCACGCCCGCCTGCTGCGCGGCGTCGACCATTTCTCGGGCATCACGCGCGTTCAGCGCCAGCGGTTTTTCCGAATAAACGTGCTTGCCGTGCTGGATCGCCGCCATCGCCATCGTTTTATGCAGAAAATTCGGCGCACAGATATCCACCACATCAATGTCTGGATCCGCCACCAGCGCACGCCAGTCCCCTGTTGAGCGCAGGAAGCCAAACTCCTGCGCCCGTCGGGCTGCCAGCTCCGGCGACACTTCTGCCAACATCGCCTTCACCAGATTGCCTTTCAGCGGGAAGACCGTCGGTGCCTGTGCGTAGGCGATGGCATGCGCACGACCGATATAGCCAGTGCCGATTAACCCAATGCGTACATCCTTCATATCCACCTCGGTGCGAAAAAAGAGTCGGTATAGGTGTGGCTCAGATAGCGCCGCGACGGCTCTTGGCGTAGGTGTCGAACGCCACGGCCAGCACGATAATTAACCCGGTAATAATCTGCTGGTAGTAGGCCGATACGTTCATCAACACCAGTCCGTTAATCAGAATCCCCATGATGATCGAGCCGATAATGGTGCCGCTGATCCGGCCATAGCCGCCCATCAGCGAGGTACCGCCGATAACCACCGAGGCGATAACGCGCAGCTCGAAGGTGATCCCCGCAACCGCTTCTGCGCTACCGAGACGGGCGCTGAGAATGAAACCCGCCAGCCCGGCCAGACAGCCAATCACGACGTAAACGCTGACCAACACACGCTGCACGTTCACCCCAGCCAGCCGCGCGGCTTCGGTGTTGCCGCCGATGGCGTACACGAAGCGGCCCCAGCGGGTTTTATGCAGCGCCAGATAACCGAGCAAAGCGACCAGTGCGAAGATCCAGATCGGTACCGAAATACCCAGGATCTCGCCTCGCCCCCACCAGCGATAGCCGGAGTCAAAGCCAGCAATCGGCGCACCGTCGTTCATCACCAGCGTTAATCCGCGCCAGATCGTCATCCCGCCTAGCGTGACGATGAACGGCGGCAGGCGCAGTTTGGTGACACCCAAACCATGCAGGAAGCCAATGAAGGTGCCCATCGCCAGACAGACGCCCAGTGCAACCAGCCAGCTCAAGCCGTACCAGGCATCCGGATCGACGGTGGTGAAGTTGTCGCCTTTAATCACCGAAGCGGCGGTGATGGCGCACACCGCCAGAATCGAGCCGACAGACAGGTCGATCCCAGCAGTCAGGATAACGAACGTCATCCCTACGGCCATGATCCCGTAGATGGAGACTTCGGTCAGGATGTTGGTGATGTTACGCTCGGACAGAAAATTGCTGTTCTGCGACTGAAAGAAAATCAGCAGCAGAATCATGAAAATAAACACGCCAAAGCGTTCAAAAAAGGCGATTGGGTCAAAACGTCCGCGCGGATTGGACGGCGTAATGCTCTTAGAAAGCGGCTGCTGGGACATGCGTCACCTCCGTTATGCTGCGTGTAATGCGTCGTGGCAAATGGCCATCATCGTCATCAGTTTTTCTTCTGTGGCGTCATCGCCATGAATTTCCCCGCTAATCCGCCCTTCACTGAGCGTGATAATGCGGTCGGAAATTGCCATGATTTCCGGCAGGTCGGAGGAAATCACAATCACGGCGACGCCCCGTTTCGCCATATCGAACAGCACCTGATGCACCTCAGACTTGGTGCCAACATCGATGCCGCGCGTGGGCTCATCCACAATCAATACCTTGGGATTCAGTGCCATACAGCGGGCAAGAATCACCTTTTGCTGGTTACCGCCCGACAGCTTGCGCACTTCCTGCTCGCTGTTCACCATCTTGATGTGCAGCGCCTGACGGTAGGCCTCAATCAGGTCGTCCTCCTTACGGGTGTCGACAAACCAGCGCCAGCGCATCAGCGACGAGAGGTTGGAAAGCGAGATATTTTCTCTGATCGACAACCCCAGCACTGCGCCCTCTTTCTTGCGGTCTTCCGGCACCAGCGCGATGCCTTGCGACAGCGCATGCAGCGGCGTGGAGGGATAATAGGGTTCGTCATCCAGCACAAATTCACCGGTAGAGAATGCGTCAGCACCAAACAGGCAACGTGCGATTTCCGTACGTCCCGCGCCTACCAGCCCGGCAATACCGAGCACTTCGCCCGCATGCACCTGGAAGTTGATATCCTTCAGCGCGATGCCGTGCGCATCCAGCGGCGGTTTTTCCCGGCTTAAGCCCTTCACCGCCAGCCGTACCGGCTTATCCTGATGATGCGTTTCCGAAGGCGGACGGCGGTTAAACACCACGTCACGGCCGACCATCAGACGAATAATCTCCTGCACATTCGTGCTGGCAACATCGCCGGAACCGGTGTAGCGGCCATCCTGAAACACGGTAAACCGATCGCACAGTTGGAAGACTTCGTGTAGCCGGTGCGTGACATACACCACGCTCACACCACGCCCTTTCAGCTCGCGCACCACACGGTGCAGGCTGTCGACTTCACTGTCGCTTAGCGCCGCCGACGGTTCATCCATCACAATCAGCTTGGCGTTCAGCGTCAGTGCTCTGGCGATCTCCACCATCTGCTGCTGTGCCACGCTCAAACGCGCGACCTGCGTCGTCGGCGCAATGTTCAATTTCAGATAATCCAGTACCGCTTTCGCCTCGCGATTCACCGCCAGCGCGTCCACGAATACCCCGCTGCTTTGCGGTTCGCGTCCCAGGAACATGTTCTCCGCCACGCTCATATTGGGCAGCAAATTAAATTCCTGATAAATGGTGATAATCCCCCGCTTTTGGCGCTCAACGGGCGATTCGAGCGGTAACAGCGTCTCGCCACCAAACCAGATGTCGCCGCTGGTCTGCGGCTGCGCCCCTGCCAGCGCCTTCAACAGCGTCGATTTGCCCGCGCCGTTTTCTCCCAATAGCGCATGAATCTCTCCCGACTGTACGGTCAGTTGCGCGTTGCTCAACGCCCAAACGCCTGAGAAGCTCTTTGCCAGATTGGTAATGTTCAGTAGGGGTTCCGTCATGTTTACCTTCCTCCCGCAAGGCCGCGCGAACGCGGCCTGCTGAATACCTTTATTGATTACGTAGAAAACGACTTATTTACCCGCTTCGCCAATACGTTCGGCATCGTTCAGGTTATCTTTGGTAATCATGGTCGGTTGGTAGTCTGCCCCGGTGATAGGCGCTTTACTGCGGATGTTGTTGGTCAACTGCGTCAACGCAGTGGTCACCGCGTAGCCCGGACGTTGATCGGCAGTCACGGCCAGCCAGCCGTCACGTACGCGAGCCAGCGCTTCCGGCACGGCGTCAAAGCCGGTTACCATTACCTCACCAGGTTTCAGGCCTTGCCCTTGTAACGCTTCAATCGCGCCCAGCGCCATGTCGTCATTCGCAGAGAGGATCACCTGCGGGCGTTTAGGCAGCGAAGGAAAAACGCTTTCCACGATGCGCATCCCTTCGGAACGCATCCAGTTCCCCGTCTGGTCCGCGACAATGTGGTATTTGCTGCCACCCGCTTTCAGGCTGTCGCGAATCCCCTGCGTACGCTCGATGTTAGAAGACGAACCCGGTTGACCGGTCAGCAGAATGATCTCTGCGCCATTCGGGAATTTGGTTTTGACATAGTCGGCAATCGCCTGACCGCCTTTATAGTTATTGGCACCAAAGTGCGGCACCGCTTTTTCCGTTTTTACCGAACGATCCAGCGTCACCACGGGCAGCTTGGCATCCTGAATGTCGGTCACGGCGCTGGACACCGCGTTAACGTCATTCGGCGATACAACAAAGCCCTGCGCCCCACGCGTAATAGCATTTTCCAAGTCGGCGGCCTGCTTCGGTGAGCTGCCCTGCCCATCCAGCACCTGCAAATTCACGCCCAGTTCTTTGGCGGCTTTAACAGCGGTGCGCTGCATATGTACTTCAAACGGCATAGCGAGATTCGGCGTACTGAAAACGATTTGTTCATTTTGGGCCTGAGCAAAACCAGACAGACCCAGTGCGATGGCGATTGCGGAAACGCTGATGATCTTTTTCATATGTCTTTTCTCTGCTTCTGTTATGAGTATGGGTGTAGGGTTGAAAGCAGGTAAAACGCGATGTGCCGATGCCGATACGGTTACACGGCGACCTCCTTGCCTTGAGCCAGTGATTCAAAGGCTTTATCCGCCAGATTCAGCGCACGCTCGCCGTCCAGCCCGGAGCATTCCGGCTGCGTGCGGCCATTCAGCACGTCGACAAAGTGCTGCCACTCTGCCGCGTAGGCGGCGTGATAGCGTTGCAGGAAGAAGTATTCGGGTTTCGCCGCCAGACAGCCGTCGTCGGTCCACTGCTCAACCACGTTTTCGCGGATGTTACCCGCGCTGAGCACGCCTTTCGCGCCATGCAATTCGAGACGCTGATCGTAGCCGTAGCCGGAGCGGCGGCTGTTGACGATGGTCGCCATCGCGCCAGAGGCGAATTTCAGCACGATGAATGCGGTATCGATGTCGCCCGCTTCACCAATCGCCGGATCGACCAGATTGCTGCCTTGCGCAAAGACCGACACGGGTTCTTCGCCCATAATGAAGCGCGCCATATCGAAATCATGGATCGTCATGTCGCGGAACATCCCGCCGGAAACGCGGACGTACTCAGCAGGCGGCGGCGACGGATCGCGAGAGATAATCAGGAGAGATTCCGGCTTGCCAATGCGGCCTTCACCAGCCAGCGTTTTGACGCGACGGAATTGCGGGTCGTAGCGGCGGTTGAAACCGACAAACAACGGCACGTTCTGCTGTTTGACAACGGTCAGGCAATCGCGAACGCGGGCAATATCCAGATGCACCGGTTTTTCACAGAAAATGGCTTTGCCATGTTTGGCAGCCAGCTCAATCAGGTCGGCGTGCGTGTCGGTCGCGGACGCAATCAGAACGGCGTGTACCGCCGGATCGTTCATGACCTCATCCACGGTTTGCACGTTGGTATGGTAGCGTTCAGCCAACGCCGTGGCATTGGCTGGGTTGGGATCGACCACCGCGTACAGGTTGGTTTCTTTGTGTGCCGCGATGTTCACTGCATGGACCTGACCGATGCGGCCCGCGCCCAGTAAAGCGATGTTAAACATAGGTGCTCCCTTGCTGCCTGAGTGGCGTTTAATGCCAGACTGAAAAAGTGACGGATAACGGCTAGTCGCATTCTCCCCAGCCCCATCATCACCCGCTCTTTACCGCGAATCCTGATAGGTAAAATAAAACATTTATTTCAGTTTTGTATAAATTGAAAATTATATTTTTGCGTGCCAGTTAACATTTTCATGACATCTTCGCTGTTTTCTGCAACCCCAATCACACATCTAATGATGTATGTCTGTGGCGGTATACCGGAATGTCAGAGGATCGGTCAGACGCTAGCGCACAGCGGGAAGGAAAATGAAACCGTGGTTTGAAAATGAAATGAATATTTCAATTAGATTTCTTATGTACAGGAGGAGGAAAGCACCATACAGAACGAGATCGCAAACGCCATTTGCATAAGCGATCCCTTCGTCAAATTTTTATGCAGATTCGGAACGGTTTCGTGCGCAGCAATACCACCATTCCATGCTACTTCGTAGCACGCGCCCGACACAGGGCGGCTCAGTCGCCGTCGCCCTGTGAACCCTGGCTTCCGGCTAAATTATGTCGCTACGCGATGCCTTCGTCGGTATCAGGCTTAACGGACCGCTTGCGACACGCTCCCGACGTGGCGCAAGCTTGAGCCGCGTCCATGCGGCTCATCCTAAGCCAGCTATCTCCTCAGCATAATTTTTTACGCCGGATAACGCCTAACCCCACTAGCGACTCTACATCATTGTGACTAAGAGACCGTGACGCAGGGAAATTCACCTAGTACTGACGGGCACGGGAGAGCGCGGCTTTCACACTATTGGCCGCAGACTCAATCTCTGGGTTATCCGCAACCTGCGCCGTGCCAGTGCGCCACCAGGATTCATAGCCGTGCGTCATGGTCTTCGGTAACACCTTGATGTCGAGCAGCACAGGCCCCGCATGCTGGCGTGATTCCGTCAGCGCCTGCCTGAGCGAGGCTTCGTCGTGCACCCGCCACGCTTTACAGCCGTAGCTTTCCGCGTTCTTGGCGAAATCCACCGGAATGAGCGCCCCGCGCAGTTGCCCCGATTCCGCATCGCGGTAGCGGTTTTCCGTACAGAAACTGCCCATTCCCTGACTCATTTGCAGGTTGTTGATACAGCCGAAGCCCGCGTTATCAAATAGCAGCACGGTGATTTTAATGCCTTCCTGTACCGCCGTTTGCAGTTCGGTATGCAGCATCAGATAGGAACCATCACCGACCATCGCGTAGACTGGCTGTTGCGGTGCCGCAAGGCGTGCACCAATCGCTGCCGCAATTTCGTATCCCATGCACGAGTAGCCGTATTCCAGATGGTAGCTGTCCGGCGTTTTCACCTGCCACACGCGCTGTAGATCGCCCGGCAACGAGCCCGCCGCGCCCACCACAACCGCATTGTCTTCCAGCTCTTCATTCAGTATGCCCAGCACGCGCGTTTGCGTCAGATGGGTATTCAACATCTGGCGATATTCATCCAGCTTGTCTTCCAGCCCATCCACCACTTCCGGCACCAGTTCTCCCTTGTCCTGCACGGTAAATAGCCGCTGTAGCTCGCGTTCCCATTCCGCGCGAGCCTGTTCAACGGCCTGCTGCCAGCCGCTGCGATACGATGCCGTCGCCAGCCGTTCGGCCAGCGCCTCCAGCCCGACACGCGCATCAGCGATCAGGGGCAATGCATCCAGTTTTAACGCATCGAACTCGGCAACGTTGAGCAGTAAAAATTCGACGTTCGGGTTCTGAAACAGCGATTTGGAGCCGGTGGTAAAATCGGTTAAGCGCGTCCCGACGCCGATAATCAGATCCGCCTCGTGCGCCAGCCGATTCGCCGCCAGCCCCCCCGTCACGCCAATACCGCCACAGTTCAGCGGGTGTGAGGAAACGATCGCGCCTTTGCCCGCTTGCGTTTCGCCAAACGGAATCGCAAACTGCTCGGCAAACTGCGCCAGCGCATCATGTGCGCCGGAATAACGAACGCCACCGCCGCAAATCAGCATCGGGCGGCGCTTTCTGGTAATTAGCGCAGCCGCCTCATCCAGCCGTGCCGCATCCGGCGGGCGGCGTTCAAGGTGATGGACGCGTTTGCGGAAAAACGAGGCCGGATAATCCCAGACTTCCGCCTGCACATCCTGCGGTAAACACAGCGTTACCGCGCCAGTATCTGCCGGATCGGTCAGCACACGCATGGCATTAATCAGCGCACTCATCAGTTGTTCAGGACGATTAATGCGATCCCAGTAGCGGGAAACAGGTTTGAAACAGTCATTGGTGCTAATCGACAGATCGTGATATTGCTCGACTTGCTGCAAAACCGGATCCGGCTGGCGGCAGGCAAAGAGATCGCCGGGCAACAACAGCACCGGAATGCGGTTGGCGGTGGCGGTCGCCGCCGCAGTGACCATATTTGCCGCCCCCGGCCCCACTGATGAGGTCACCGCATAGATTTTCCGCCGCTTGTGCTGTTTAGCGAACCCGACGGCGATGTGCGCCATTCCCTGTTCGTTGCACCCCTGATGCACGGTGAGACGGTTCGCCTCCTGCTCCAGCGCCTGGCCGATGCCCAGCACATTGCCGTGACCAAAAATGGTCATGACGCCCTGCACAAAGGGGGATTCTTCACCGTCTACGCTGAGGTATTGCTGGTTGAGAAACCTGACCAGCGCCTGCGCCATGGTGATGCGACACGTATCCATTGATCTACTCCTTCACGTAAGGGAGGATGAAAACTACTGATCCCTGCTGCAATATAGAGATACACGGGTATACCACGGGGCGAGGTGTCCCTGCGGGAACCTCATCCCCGTGTTCCCCCTAAAACTACACATTATTGATGCAGCCCATTTTCGGCTCTTGTTATCGTTACCAACGTGACATACATCCTCACTCCAGCGTGGGCATGATGAAGCT
This sequence comes from Pectobacterium quasiaquaticum, assembly GCF_014946775.2. Classification (NCBI taxonomy): domain Bacteria; kingdom Pseudomonadati; phylum Pseudomonadota; class Gammaproteobacteria; order Enterobacterales; family Pectobacteriaceae; genus Pectobacterium; species Pectobacterium quasiaquaticum. The sequence goes on from NZ_CP065177.1 coordinate 2,945,740, forward strand.
GCTGGCGTGGTGTTCCAGACGGACGCTGGCGGGCCAGCGGCTGGTGACGGTTTTCATACGGGTGTAGAAGCGTACGCCGTCGCTGCCGTGAACATTCAGCGGCCCAAAAATGGAGCGCTTCCAGCCGCCGAAGCTGTGGAACGCCATCGGAACCGGAATCGGGACGTTCACACCGACCATACCGGCCTGCACCTCTTCGCAGAATTGACGCGCCGTTTCGCCGTCACGGGTAAAAATAGCGGTACCGTTGCCGTATTCATGGTTGTTAATCAGCGTCACCGCCGTCTGGTAATCCGGCACGCGCACCACGGACAGCACCGGGCCAAAAATTTCTTCCTGATAGATCTTCATCTCTGGCGTGACGTTGTCGAACAGCGTCGGCCCGATAAAGTAACCTTGCGGGTGCCCTTGAACAGATAGCGTGCGACCATCGATACGCAGCGTCGCGCCCTGATCGACGCCGCTTTGAATATAGTCGGCAATCTTCGCCCGGTGCGGTGCGCTGATCACCGGCCCCATTTCATTTTCCTGCCCGTCCACCAGGCCTGGCCCGACGCGCATTGCTTTGATCTGTGCGCTCAGACGCTGATGCAGCGCTTCCGCCGTGTCATCACCAACGGCGACCACCACCGACAGCGCCATGCAACGCTCGCCCGCCGCACCAAACGCCGCGCCCATAATCGCGCTGGCGGCCATATCCATGTCGGCATCCGGCATCAGGATACAGTGGTTTTTCGCCCCGCCCAGCGCCTGACAGCGCTTACCGTGCGCCGACGCCGTCTGATAAATGTATTCCGCCACCGGCGTCGATCCCACAAAGCTCACCGCCTGCACGCGCGGATCGGTCAGCAGGACGTCTACCGCTTCTTTATCTCCCTGAACGACGTTAAACACGCCGTCCGGCAGACCCGCTTCTTTCAGCAGTTGCGCTAACAGCAGCGAGAGCGACGGATCTTTCTCCGACGGCTTAAGCACAAAGGTATTACCGGTCGCCAACGCAATCGGGAACATCCACATTGGCACCATCGCTGGGAAGTTGAACGGCGTAATCCCGACGCACACGCCGAGCGGCTGCATGAGTGAATGGCTATCCACTCCGGTACCGACATTCGCCGAGTGTTCACCTTTTTGCAAATGGGGAATACCGCAGGCAAATTCAACGACTTCCAGACCGCGCGTCACCTCCCCCACGGCATCGGAATAGACCTTGCCGTGCTCCTGTGAAATCAGCCGGGCCAGCGTATCCATGCGTTCTTCCAGCAGCGCTTTGAAGCGAAACAGCACGCGTGCACGGCGCAGCGGAGAATGTTTTGACCACGCAGGGAATGCCGCCGCCGCGCTGGCAATAGCCTGCTCGACTTCCGCCTTATCAGACATCACAACCTGGCGAATCTGCTCGCCCGTCGCAGGGTTGTAAACCGCGGCGTAGCGCTGGCTGGTGCTGGAGGCAATCGCCCCCTGAATGAAGTTAGATACGGTTTCCATGTTTACACCTTTGTGGGTTTTGAGGAGACAAACGGCTGCTATCGGATTACAGTATATGAAATGAATATTCCATTTAATGTAAAAATAAAATAAATGTTGATTATTGTGATCCGCTGCGAATTTTTATGTAAACTTGAAGACAGCTGTCCATAAAGGCAGGCGAGCAGCCTCTGAAAATAGCCGTATCGATAAAAGGTGTGCCGCCGGAAATGTCGTACAGATAAAACAGCCGTATCCAGAAATGAATTTTCTGTTCCGTTTCAGGCGCCAGTCATGCAATCGCCCCTAATGGGATAGGTTCTTATACGTCTTTGGGAGATAACCCGATATGCCCATGGCAACCAGCCTGAGAGAATTACAGGAACAGATCCGCGAGCGTTATGATTCGCTCAGCAAGCGGTTACAGCAGGTAGCGCACTATGTGCTGGATAATACCAACAGCATCGCTTTCGATACCGTCGCGGTGATCGCCGAGCGCGCTGACGTTCCTCCCTCAACCTTGATTCGCTTCGCCAACGCTTTTGATTTCAGCGGTTTCAACGAAATGAAACAGCTGTTCCGTATGAATCTGGTGGAAGAAACCGCCAGCTATACCGATCGGGCGCGGCTGTTTCGAGCGATGGAAGCGGATGCCGTGCCAGAAACGCCGCTGGATATTCTGCATGAGTTTGCCCGCTCAAACGCGCAGGCGATGCAACAGCTAGCGGCACGTACCCCGCAAGAGGATCTGCAAAAAGCCGTCGATTTGCTGGCTCAGGCGGAAACGATTTATATCGTCGGGCTGCGGCGCTCGTTCAGCGTCGCCACTTACCTCACCTATGCGCTTAGTCATTTGGAAAGCAGCCCCATTCTGGTTAACGGGCTGGGAGGCATGTTTCGCGAACAGCTCAGCCGTGTCAGTTCACGCGATGTGGTGGTTTCCATCAGCTTCTCGCCCTACTCACAGGAAACCGTGATGGTCAGCGAGATGGCCGCGAAGGCCGGTGCGCGGCAAATCGTGATTACCGACAGCCAGATCAGTCCGCTGGCAACGCTCAGTGACGTTTGCTTTGTCGTGAAGGAAGCGCAGGTTGATGCGTTCCGTTCACAGTCCGCCACGCTGTGTCTGGTGCAGTCGCTGATGGTATCGCTGGCCTACCGGCAGGGAAACGGCGCAGATCAGAGTGAAAAACAGCAGCGCGGCTAGTCGGAGACGTCGCTAACTGGTTATTCGTCGTGCTGGGTGTGGCAGCCTGACCTACTTCGGTCCACGCACCGATGAGACATGTCGGGAGTTGCTGGCCCTTTTGACGCCGTTCAGCATTGGCATGATAACCAGTGATAACTGGGGCAACTATGCCAGAGAAGTACCGAAAGATAAGCATCTGACGGGTAAAATCTTTCCGCAGTGCATTGAGCGTAACAACCTGACTTTCCGTAACCGAATCAAGAGGCTGGCTCGCAAAACGATTTGCTTCTCGCATTCAATAGAGCTCCACGAAAAAGCCATTGGAGACTTCATCGAAAAATATATGTTCTACTCATTGGAGGCATTACCTAATTTTCGTTATGTATCGATTATTACCGCAGGTGTACCCGTCATCATAGCCCATGTTATTAAGCTTGGGAGGGTTGTAACCGATTAATATGAATAGTCAAAAACATGATCTCATCGGTGGTGAGATGGCAGGCGTAATTTTTTTCCACATAGTCATACACCTTCATCGCACAGGCATAGGCCCGCGGCATCAATTCAGTGATCCCCTGATAGATAGAATCGTCGCCGTGGTTCACGGTTTCCCGATTTAGCAAACGCAGAGCGAAAAATTTCAGATGCGTAATCAAGCGCTGATAATTAAGCGAATGTTCATCAAATGTGATGTGTAGATCATATTTCAGAATGGTCAGAATATCTTTAATGATACCCGCGCTTTGCACCGTGCTCTGCATATCGCTGTTATTCGTTGCATTTGCCAAATGCAGCGCAATAAACCCCGCTTCATCCTCCGGCAAATCGATATCCAGTCTGGTGCGAATCAGTTCCAGTGCCTCTAACCCAACGGTAAATTCACTGCGATAGAACTGGCGAATATCCCACAGCATCAGGTTCTTGATCGTCTGCCCTTTCTTATAGCGTTGAATAGCAAAGTTAATATGGTCGCTTAAGGCCAGAAATAACGTGTCCTGGACATCAAGCCGTAGCGTTTTTTGCGCCAGAGTAATAATCTGCTGCGTGACCGCCAGACAGTCGGGCGGAATGTCCGCCAGCAGTTGTGACAGCACATCCGCTATGCCGTCGCTTTTCTTCACGAACTGGCTTTCTATGCGCCGCGGATCGATAGGATCACCCACTTTCTTGCCAAAGCCGACGCCTTTACCAATCACCACAATTTCCCGTTGGTCATCTGCCAGCACCAGAACGGCGTTATTGCTCAGTATTTTTTCAATGATCATCGCATCAGCCGTCCTATCTGACGGGAAGGCGCGCTGGCCTTACCTGCTGTTTTGCACTTTGGAAACGTATAGCCTATTCGCGTTAACAAAAAAAAACCTGATACCAACATGTCTGAATAACATGCGTCGTATCAGGTTTCGCTCGGATCCAGGCCCGATCACGTCCTTCTTATCGGGTTATATCTACTAACCGCCCCAGACTCAAACCGAGGTCGGGCAATCTGTGATGAATATCACCGATAATGTCCTCACCTGAGCAGGCGTGTCCCTGTGCCAGCCCTCTCAGGCATGCAGACTCACCGCCCGTGTCCGTCGTCGCTGTCGTGCACGCCATTACCATTGAGCCTCACGAGTCGCTGCAACAGCCTGAGCAACGTCATTCCATCCGGCGACCCCAGCCCCGTACAGGCGTCCCACCCTTCAGAGGCCACAAAGGCCCCATTATTTCCCCGCACAATATCCTTGCAGCTATTACAGTTACGGTACAACAAGGGAGGAATAAACAGCGAGGCCGAATGGGTTAACGCGAGCATACGTGCCAGCAATCCCGCCCACAGCGGTGCAACAGCGCTGGTTCCCCCAACAACGCCTTCCCGTCCGTTAACTTCTATCAGATAGCCAGTTTCGGGATCGGCATTACCGCTGACGTCCGGTACGCCACGGTGTTGCAAAGGATGATGACCGCCATATTTGTCGACCAGAGACATCCCTAACTGCCAACCGGGCAACGCGAAGTGCCGGCTGACGCCACCGCCTGTCGCGCCGCCGTCTCGGCTATGCCAGGTGGTTTCTTCCATCGATTTTTGCAAGCGAGTGCCGCCACAGGCTAAAACGTAGGGGCTGGATGCGGGGAAATCGACGTGCAAACCATGTGGTTCGCCATCCTTTGAGCCGTGATCGCCAGACGCCACGCACACCGTAATCCCTAGCGCCGCGGCGGTCTGAAAGGCTAGGTTGTACACCTGTAATGACTGCGCAGTCCAGCGTGGTTCACTGGATCCCCAGCTAATCGAAATCACCGACGGTGCATTTTTCTCATCATGAATCGCCGCGTTAATCGCCTCTAAAAACCCAGAATCGGTATTCGGAGCAAAATACACCACAATTTTAGCGGCAGGTGCCAATGTACCCGCAATTTCGATATCCATCTGTACTTCGATATCTGTCGGGTTCACCTCTTTGTCGCCATCTGAGGAAGCAAGGGCATTCTTAGCGCCGCCCACACAAATATCAACGATCTGCGGCGGTTTGACGCCCATGCGTTTAAAATAGTGCTCTAACTGCGGTAAGCGATACCCGCCCCCCAATTCAATAATGCCAATACACTGCCCCGCGCCGTCATGTTCTGGAAAGTGGTAAAACTCCGCCAACTCGAGTGGCGTATAGCCTGATACTCCTTTGGCCGTATTGGAGAAGGCATCGTTCATACGTAGGCAACAGTTTGTCGCCAGACGCTCATCAAGGCCTAGTACGGCGATAACTACGCCTTGTAGGTATTCAGGCAGATAAATTCCCCCTGCTCTGCCACGAAATGCCCCCTGTTTGTGGTCATACCGGGCCAAGCTCACGCGAAATGCCTGCTCCATTTGCGCCACTGTCCCCGTCAAGAAGACGGTACGGCTGGCAACATGTTCACGCTCGACAGATAGCCGATAATGTCGCGCAAACGCACGGACATGCTCTAGATCGGCCTCATCAGCGCCGAACTTTCTGGCATAACTGGCGCGCGACAGCGGTTTATTGGCGTTGATGCCACCAAATTGCGGATCGATGCTATCGTGTAGTTCGGTGTAATACTCATCATCTGGCGTCGTAAAACGCAACACCAGCATGACTCTAACATTTTCATTAACATCGCAGCGTTCGCGGTACACGGCGTCAGCGATATTTCCGCGTTCACTCCCTTTCAATAATTGGTAAGTCATCGTCTTCTCTCCACTCAGCTATTTTCCGTCTGGTTCAATTTGACTCAATGCCGCATAAATCTGGCGTTTGTCGTTCTGTGACAGATGCTCAACATTAATAGAAGAAAGAAACGTCGCCTCTTGCTGAGGCGCAAAATGCCCGCCATTCGCAAGATAACGTTTAATACTCACCAAGAGCTGGTCATCAATCGTGAGTAGCGTGGGTCTAATGGTGTCGTTCAGCGAAAGCGGCGTCCAGTCGCTCTCCGGTGTCGCAAGCCAATCCGCCATGTAACGATACTGAATCGCTTTGCTGGCATTCATTAATGAAGTAAAAAACAGCGGTGTACTCTGAGGGGATAAGCCAACGGCAGCAGATTGCTCCCGTGCCTTACTCAAGATACGTTCCTCTTGTTTTAGATCCTCAACGGGCAGGTGTTGACGAGCCTTATACCCCGCAACATCTTTCATCAACACCATCCGCTCCTGAATCAGTTGATAGATACCAAGAGGATTATCCTGTGCTGTGGCATAGAAAGGAACAGACCAAACAGCGCTCATCATTAACGAGATAACAGCGGAAATAGGCAAATTCATCGGGTTGCACTCTCCTATTAGCACTACCATGAAGATCTATGGCTATGTTTTATTTCGCCATTGCGGCAGGAGATAATAGGTTTTGCTATATGAATCTTCCATGACGAAACTATTTCAACCGTTACCCACAGGAAACATTTCTTCTTAAAAATCGCCCAGCCCGTCGCGATATCCGCCATTAAGTTGCTAAATTACAAGCAAATTAAGAATTAAGCCCCAAAAGCGCAATCCTCACCATTCGATGATTAAGATACAAACGATAACCAAATGAAATAGTTCACATTAGTTACCAGATGAATTAACTCCGCAAAGCCAACACGCACAAAAAAGCCCGTCGTGGCACCTGACCATGACGGGCTTGATTAATACCCTAAACGCGCGGAGATCGATTAGTGCTCGGTGAGACCATACAGCGAGCTACGGCGCTGTAGCATTTGACCACCGTCACGCGTCAGCGGCACCCAACCGACGGCCCCACGTTTCACCGTCGGTTCAGTGAACAGCAGATCAAACGGTATGGAGACGTAGAAGCCTTTGCTGAAGCTCCCTTCACCGTATTCAGCGGCGCTGACGTTGGTTTTGGTTGCAAAGGCACCCGCAACAATCCCGCTGTCAAAGCGGCGAGACAGATCGAGGGTAACCCCTTTGTCCCCTGCCAGATAACGGCCCACACTCACTTTCGCCACCGCGCCTTCCACAAACGGCAATTCCCAGTACGCGGTCAGATGGCCTGTCACCACATCGTAATCGGCCATTCTCATGATGTCGTTCCAGTCACGCTGTTTGACGTAGTTAACATCCATCCCCAGCGCCCAGCTTTTACCAAACGGCCGATACAGCACCTCAGAGCCGACACCCGCGTACATCATTTCCAGATAGCCGCCGTAGACCTGGGTATACCAGTCCTGCGCAGGGTTATCCCTACGAGTTAATTGCAGATTGGTCAACAATAGATCGGAAGAGGTCACATATTCACGCACCCAGGTTCTGACGCGTGGCAGCGCAGCCCCATCCGCCGGCGGCGTTTTGTAATTGAACTTGTCGTAGTTATCCAACAGATTCAGCGTCGCGGTTCCCCCGACGCTCCAGTGATCGCTGAGACGATAATCAACGTTACCTTTCAGAGCAATCTGGTACATGTAGAAGGATTCAGGGCCACCGAAAGACTGTGTCAGCGTTGGATCTAATGAGTACGTCAGACGATCGGGCTCTGCGAGCAACACCTGCTGACCACGAACATCGGATACCAGCTCTTTACGATGAGTTTCAGGTTCTGGTTGACCCAGTGGGACGGCGGCCTGCTTAACCTGATGGAACGCTTTGGCATCCACCTCCGTGCTGGCAATCGGTAGACGCTGGCTGCGCTGAACAATGTGGTATTCATCAATACTACCCGGTACATGATTCGCCAATACCGTCGCCGCACGCTGTGTTGCCTGATCGCTGTCACGATATTTTGTCTGATCGGCAACAATGGTGACCTGTTTTTGGTCCGCGTAGATATCGGCATCCTTAAAGCCGGCCTTATCATTCAGCTCTTTCGAAACGAGCTGCCAGTTTGTCCCTTTGCCATCCTGCACCGGCGCATAGACGGGTGGTGCATCGTCTAAGTAGTTCGGCTTCAGATCATTGAAATTAGTACGTAGGGTAAAGCCCCACATCAGGGTGTTGCCGCGTTGCCACGATAACGTGGTATCTAGCACATCGCCGACGCGATAGACTGCGCCGATGTTGAAAGGAGAATCTTGTTTGATTTTTTCACTACGGTAACGATCGGCAAACTCTCGGCTGTAATCATTGGCATCATACTCCAACTTTAAGCGCAGCGGATCCCACGGTGTCTGGTACTCAATTCCGCCAAACAACGCGGCTGGGCCATGGAAAAAATTTCCGACCTCAAATTGGCCACCTTTACCTGAATAACCCTCGCTACGCTGACAGAAGCTGGCTTTCAGTGAACAAGCGGGATTTTTGATATTACGACTCTCAGCCATATTGCCCCATCCCATCCCTAAGGTGAAATCAAACGAGCCGATACGCTTACTAGCCACCAGATATTCACTATCAAACAGCCCTGTACCCGCAATATCGCGTAATCCTACGGAGACCTGCGGTAGCCAATAACTTTCTTGCCACAATCTCGCTTTTATATCAAATCCTTTATCTTTATGGGTTTGATTGCCACTAAAACCAGAACTGAAACTGTACGGTGCAGTACGAGTATCGGTATAGCGTACAGAGGTTTCCAGCCAGTCAAAGAGCTGGAGGGAGATGGAGTAGCGTCGGTATTCTTCGTTATCACGGTAATTCAGGCTAAACTCGCCCGTTTCAGCCATACGCGCCGTAGGCATCTGTAATAGACCTGTGCCACCAAAATCAGACTGCGAGACTCCCGCAGGCTGAAAGCGCAGATTCGGGTTGGTCGCAGTACGGGGGCTTGCGGTTTCAGCCGCCATCGCCTGTGCACTCAAGATGCTGCCAATCGCCAACGACAGACAGCCTAGTTTAACGTTTCTATTCTTTGTCATTCGAGTGGCGTCCGGTTAGCGAGATAGTCAGCAAGCTGATCGTTAAGTGATGACATATCCTGAGGCAACACTGAGGGGTTAAAACCAATAAAGAGCGTTTCTCCCGCAGCGGGTTCAACGTGCTGACGATTCCACAGCGCCAGCGGCACTTTGCGCCACTTGCCATTTCCCGCGATCAGATAACCATAACTGTTATCCGCTCCCGCAAGGAGCCGACGTCCAGAAAGATAATTTTCGACCGACCATCCGGCACGCAGCGCCACGTTCCCCGATGTCTCTAGTTCCCCCACATCGGCGGAGGTATTGACCAGACCGAGCAGGGACAGCGTGTCATGATGAGGTGCCACATACAGTGCATATTCCCCCACCAGAGGGCGATTATTTTCTGCATATACGCGCACGCGGTCAGGATCCAAATCTGTGCGGATACGCCCAGCAACATTAATCGGATTAATGGTCTTTCTCAGCAGCCAAGCGGAGATCGCCAGATCGCCATCGCCTGAATTTCGCCAGCGCGTTTCCAATTCCGCCAGCTTTTGCAGTAAGACATCCCCTTGCGCGCGTACTTTCTGCGTCGTCGCAAAATCAGAAATAAATGCGGTTTGCCAGTTAATATTCTGTGGCCAGGGAACCTGTTCGTAAAATTTTTCAAGACGCGTACCGTCGTCGAGTTTAACGACAGCGACCGTCTCTTGAGGCGATTTCACCGTCAGTTGCGCAGACGTCGCAACGCCGGAAACCAGCAGCAACAAGGTCGCGATACGATTGAGTGCCAACATTGCAGCCCCTTATTGTGCGTAGGGTTTTAATACGGTGAATGTAACCAATGCCATACTCGGCCCCATATACTGCTGGCTTTGAACCACACTTCCGTTAGTCGGATCAAGCCAGTAACTGTTGGTGTAAGATTTATTCAACGCAGGGACGATGACCTGCTCATCAAAGCGCAGCAACTCACGTGAGGTATCCAGAATTTTTACGATTTCTTTGCCATGAGCCTGAAAAACGGACCGAGTATCGTAACCCCCACGGAAGACCTGAGCCCATTCAACTCGACTTTGCCATGTCATTGGCGTCGATGTCTTCAACAGGCCTAACGTCAGGGGATCCTGGTGCAGGTTATCCACATAGGTAATGTCTTCGCCGAAGCCCTGTGTTTTCACCAGGCGGCCATGTTGGGTCGATACCATATTTTTATCGGCCCCAATCCATTTCAGTTGGTTCTGTTCAGCAAAAGCGAGCACGACAAACGCCTGTGGTGCCTTACCCACTTTCAGGTAAGCTGATGCATACGGTGTATTGGCAACCTGTTTGGCCGTCACATGGGTATCATCCTGGCCCCAAAATGCCAGTTTGAAGGTTTTGCCCACTTGCTCCATATTTTGGGAACAACCAGTCAACAGAATTGAGAAAAGAGGGATAGCAATCAGCGCTTTCATTTCTGCTATTCGTTTTATTCTTGTCATGCGATGAAGTTCTCGTTGAACCGCGTAGCCCAGAAAAAGAAAGGCCACCGAAGTGGCCTTGGGAGTAGTGAGACGTTAGGTTCTCGTCGTCGTTGTCGTAGTATTGTTGTTGTCATTGCTGGCAACAGCAACAGCTACACCAACAGCGACAGCCGCCGCAACACCGACTGCAATCAGTGCAGTGGTACCCGCAGCAGCACCGGCACCCGCAGCACCAGCAGCAACACCAACGCTTGCGCTGGTCGTCGTGGTGGTCGTGGTACCCGCAGCCGTTGCGCTGGAGACGCCATCAACAGCAAACGCGTTTGACGACATAGCCAGTACCGCAGCCAGCGTGATTAACGTTTTCTTCATTACGATTTCCTTTTAAACATGAAGTACTTCAGGGTGGGGTACCGTCAAAAAGACCATACCCCGTCCTTCATTCCAGCCAGCACAACGGCAAAACGCTCTATTTTTGCGTCGTTACCGACCGTTACTGGGATCCTCCCAGTAATGCGTTACCGTTCAATGGCGATCAAACCATCGATGAGATCAAACCACCTCTGATAAGCAACACCAGAAAGCAAAACTACAACTCGATTTTTGCAATACAATTAAAAATAGCAAGATCCCGATGTAATAAACAGCAATGATCTCGGTAAAAAAGCAGATTTCTTTAATGAAATTTACAGTATTGCAGAAAAAAAGTCATAGATATCTTAACGATATCCATGTATTCATTCAGCACTATAAAAAACGCCAGATATTTCCTAATCTGGCGTTTTATTAACAAACCGTGCTATCTAAGCATAAGAAACGATTATTCCAGCCATTCGGTATGGAATACGCCTTCTTTATCCGTACGCTTATAAGTATGAGCACCGAAATAGTCACGCTGGGCCTGAATCAGGTTAGCGGGCAGCACGGCAGAACGGTAGCTGTCGTAATAAGCAATGGCAGCAGAGAAGGTTGGCGTCGGGATACCTTGCTGAACCGCGTAAGAGACAACGTCGCGCAGTGCTTGCTGGTATTCGTCCGCCACTTGCTTGAAGTAAGGCGCCAACAACAGGTTCGCGATATCCGCTTTCTGCTCATACGCATCGGTGATTTTCTGCAGGAATTGCGCACGGATGATGCAACCCGCGCGGAAAATCTTGGCGATTTCACCGTAGTTCAGATCCCAGTTGTTCTCGTCTGATGCCGCTTTCAGCTGTGAGAAGCCCTGAGCATAAGAAACAATTTTACCTAGATACAGCGCACGGCGCACTTTCTCAACAAACTCAGCTTTATCACCACCGAATGGCTGAGCCGTCGGGCCAGTCAGCACTTTAGACGCAGCAACACGCTGATCTTTCAGTGAAGATAGGTAGCGGGCAAAAACGGATTCCGTGATCAGAGACAGCGGTTCGCCCAGATCCAGAGAACTTTGGCTAGTCCATTTACCCGTGCCTTTGTTAGCCGCTTCATCCAGAATCACGTCAACCAGATAGTTGCCTTCTTCATCTTTTTTCTTGAAGATATCGGCAGTGATTTCAATCAGGTAACTACTTAACTCGCCTTTGTTCCACTCAGAGAACGTTGTAGCAAGCTCGTCGTTGTTCAGATTCAGTGCCTGCTTGAGCAATGCATAGGCTTCAGCAATCAGCTGCATATCGCCGTATTCAATGCCGTTGTGCACCATCTTGACGTAGTGACCAGCACCATCAGCACCAATGTAGGTCACACAGGCTTCGCCGTCAGCACGCGCGGCAATCTGCTCCAGAATTGGGGCAACCAGTTCATACGCTTCTTTCTGGCCGCCCGGCATGATGGAAGGTCCTTTCAGCGCGCCTTCTTCCCCACCAGATACGCCTGTACCGATGAAGTTAAACCCTTCAGCGGACAGTTCGCGGTTACGGCGAATCGTATCTTTATAGAAGGTGTTACCGCCATCGATCAGAATATCGCCTTTTTCCAGATAAGGTTTCAGCGATTCAATCGTTTTATCGGTTGCTTCACCGGCCTTCACCATCAGCAGAATACGGCGGGGTTTTTCCAGGGATTCGACAAACTCTTCAACGGTGTAAGACGGCACCAGTTTTTTACCCGGATTTTCCGCGATAACTTCATCGGTTTTATCGGAAGAACGGTTAAAGATGGAAACGCTATAGCCACGGCTCTCAATGTTCAGCGCCAGATTGCGCCCCATCACCGCCATACCGACAACGCCAATTTGCTGTTTGGACATTAAAGCAACTCCTGTCTGAAGGATAACCTGCCTGCAACGGCGACAACGCCTCGCATTGCGACCTCACAAGCAATTTAAAAACAGGCCGACATGGTAACTCAGCTTGGCGTGAGTGTGTAGTGATTGGTTTGATAGCGAAAATGCCTAAAAGTAAAAACACAATTTATTCGGCAGCACACTGTGCTATACAACATATTCTGCTTCATTTAGCATCAATGAGTCACTCCTATCAAAAGAGAGCTCATCATGTCGCTAAAACGCTACCAGCTAAAAGTTTCACTCTTGGATTCGCAACCAACTATCTGGCGACGTGTTGTCGTTCCTGCCAACATCACGCTTGACCGGCTACATGATGTGTTGCAAATCGTCATGGGATGGGAAGACAGCCATCTGCATGAATTCATGTATAAAAAACAGCGCTTCACTGATACGTTCAATGATCTTGACCACAGTGACAATGTTGAGGAAGAGAGCCTGCATCGCCTGGATACACTGCTAAAACGCAAAGGCAGCTCACTGCACTATGTGTATGACTTTGGCGATAGCTGGGAACACGTTATTGAGCTGGAAAATAGCGCTTATCCTGACGATGATGAATCAGGTTTTCTCCATTGCCTCGGCGGAGAAGGGGGCTGCCCACCGGAAGATTGCGGCGGGATTCCGGGTTATTTCCGGCTACGCGAGGTTCTTAACGATCCTGAGCATGAAGAACATGAAGAGACGTTGGAATGGCTTGGCATCCCAGAGGAATTCCATGCTCTGGCTCCCGAATTCTTGCTTCATTTTGATGAAAACCTGATCAATAGCGAATTATTTCAATACGCTAAATGGTCTCGCGATCGTATGTTGCCATGGTTTGAATAGAGCCGAGAGTAAACTCAGCCCTGCCTGCACAGGCACGCCTTCAGGGCCGACGCGCCTAATTTGAAGGCGCAAAAAAGTGGTTGTATAATGAACAAAATTAGACGGGGGGACATATGATAAGAGTTGCCGATTATCCACAAATGAAAGACTGTGCTTGGTATCTAGCCCCTGATGCCCAGTTTAACGATCGTGAAGCACTCAATTTCTACGAGCGTAACTGGAAATATATTGAACAGAATAAACTCACTGTCGATGAAAAACAGCTCATTAGGCGGCTTGCCAATGAAGTAGGAAACGGTTTTCTCAATGTCTGAATTTCAATTGGCACATCATAACCGCATCGCAAAAGTTCTTAGCGCGTTTTCCCCGAGCCGGTCGATCCAGATAATTACTTATTCCAGTATTGAAAAACTAAACCGCAGATGCTCTACCTGCGGTTTAATCCTATCTACAATATTACTTTTTCAGCAGCGCCTTAATACTTTCTTTAAATTCGGCACCAAACTCAGGATTGCGTAACCCATAGGACACAAATGCCTGCGCATAACCCAATTTACGGCCGCAGTTAAAGTTCTTGCCTGACATTTGCACAGCATCAACCTGCTGCGTCGCAATCATGTCGGCAATGACATCCGTTAACTGAATACGTCCCCATGCGCCGGGGAGCGCTTTTTCCAGCAGTGGCCAGGCATCGGCCGTTAATACATAACGCCCGACCGCAGAAAGATCAGACCCCGTTTCAGAGGGTGCCTCAGGTTTTTCAATCATAGACGTAATCGCTGCGGCATCGCCCGGGTTCACCAGCGGTTTGTCACAATCGACGACAGAATACTCAGGCAACACCTCATAAGGACGATGCTTCACCAGCACCTGGCTACGCCCTGTTTCTTCAAAGCGAGAGATCAGCAGCGCCAGGTTTTCCTTCGTCTGATCGGCCGTGCTTTCATCCAGCACCACATCCGGCAACACCACCACAAACGGACTATCACCAATGATTGGGCGAGCACAGGAGACCGCATGCCCTAACCCCAGCGTTTCCCCCTGGCGAACGTTCATGATCGTCACACCTTTCGGGCAGATAGACTGTACTTCGGCCAGCAGTTGACGCTTGGCGCGTTCTTCCAGCAGAGATTCAAGCTCAAATGAGGTATCGAAGTGGTTTTCAATTGCGTTTTTAGACGCATGCGTCACCAGAACAATTTCTTTAATCCCCGCCCTCACACACTCGTTGACGATTTTCTCAATCACAGGGCGGTCAACCAATGGCAACATTTCCTTAGGAATGGCCTTGGTCACGGGTAACAAATTCATCCCTAAACCTGCTACAGGGATAATAGCTTTCAATGATGTCATGGATTGACTCTCTTCAATCTGATGGTTTTTATCTGGCGAACGATTTTGTTTTATCGAACACTTTTCACTTAGCAGCGTAATCTCACAACGCCATGCATGACACTAAGATTACACCCAATCTGTGACAAAGCGATCTCAGGTATCTGACTTTTTCTGACGCGCTGGAATATTCCGTTTTTATCATCATGCAGGTAAAGAACATTCCTCAACAAAATCGTCTTTATGAATCTATTTAGAAAAGGTCTGATTGCGTCCCTGTACGTTCAAAACGCAAAACATCATCGGTCAGTTTGTAAATTAAGAAGCCAATCCGGTTCGATATGCGCATCTCTGTAACCTTTATAATTCCCCTGAAGAGGATGATCCTGATATTCCTGTGGCAACGGTAGTTTGTCTTCAAGCAAAAGCTGCATAAGCCTTTTAAGCTTGCTCATATCTTTATGTCGCCGTTGCGCTTTCTTTATATCACGCTGAAATTGGCCAGAATACGCAATTTCCCTTTGCTTTTTCATCCATTAAATCCCTAATTTTTCAAACAGATCGTCGGCGTCTTTTGCTGTATGGACGTCAACCCCTTTCTCGCTGTCAGCCATCGCTTGTGCGGTAAGTTTGTTAGGGACATGCATATCAAATGGAAGCGCTTTTTCTTTAGCAACTTTCGTTAGCGTTATTCTCACCAGATCCGATACCGTCAACCCCATGCTAGCCAACACTTCTGCGGCTTCATTTTTAAGATTCTCATCAATACGAGCACGTACAAATGCATTTGCAGCCATGATATTTTCCTCGATTTAATAACCCTAAGATTGTAGCTCAATTGAGCTACACAAGAAACGATACACTTGACCTGCATTCAGTGACGCATCCGCTCTTCGCCACATCAGACAGTTCTGACGTGATGAAAAAGCGTATGTTACAGAAGAGCTAGATAGGATAAGGATAAGGATAAGGATAAGGATAAGGATAAGGATAAGGATAATAGCGTTTTTTAGTGTTTGATCTGTTCCAACTCTTCGGAAGACAGCCCTGTCATTCGCATGACAGAAAAACGGTCAATGCCATTTTCTAACATAGCACGCGCGACTTCACGTTTACCTTCGAGACGACCCTCACTCATCCCCTTATTGAGCCCCTCCGTCATCCCCTCGGCTAGTCCTTCGGTATGACCCTCAATACGCGCTTTCTGTTCTAGTTTCTGTGCGATAGTCATAAGGACTTCCTCATGTTGTGGTGACCGATAGACCAGAGTCTGTAGGAATAACTCAGGTTCGCTGGTGTCGCCAGTTTGCAGCATCCAATTCAACAAAGTGACCAATTGTTCGCCTGTAGTGTACCCATCCAACAATAGCGTGACCAGTTGTTCCGTTAGGTCGACCAGATCTCGCTGGCGGATATGCTTGAGCAACAACTCCAGCATTGCCATACGCAGGTGTTGCATGATGTTATCATCGTCTAATACGCCAACATCAACCAACGGGAAAGCGCCTGTATACAATTGTCGGGCAATCTCTGGTTCACTGAACAATGACAGTGATGTAGCCCCCTGAAACACCAGACAGTAGCTGTATCTCCAGATAAGAGATAGGCTTGAATATATGTCTAACACTAACGCCAATTTTAAGATGAACGGGATCCTTTTAGGGCAAGTAGTCCGTAAACGTAAGACTCCTCAGGAGAAAATCGCCATTATCCAGCAGACGATGGAGCCCGGCATGAATGTCTCCCACGTCGCACGCCTGCACGGTATTCAGCCCAGCCTGCTGTTCAAGTGGAAGAAGCAATATCAGGAAGGCAGTCTCACCGCCGTAACGGCCGGAGAGGAAGTCGTTCCTGCTTCAGAGCTCACTGCTGCGCTGAAGCAGATCCGGGAGCTCCAGCGGCTTCTGGGTAAGAAGACGATGGAAGTTGAGATCCTGAAAGAAGCCGTGGAGTACGGTCAGTCGCGAAAATGGATAGCGCACGCGCCCTTGTTGCCAAAGGACGGGGAATAGCTCTGGTCAGCCGCGCCATGAGCGTGTCGCGTGCGCAACTATCACTGCGGGTGAAGCGTTCTGCCGACTGGCAGGACAGGCGTTGTAACCGGCGTAATGACGAAGCAGACGCTGAAATACTGTCGGGTATCCTCGATATCATCAGCGATATGCCGAGTTATGGCTATCACCGCGTGTGGGGTATCCTGCGTAAGCAACGTCGTGCAGAAGGGCTGCCGCCGATCAATGCCAAACGGCTTTACAGGATCATGAGCGAGCATAACCTGCTGTTATTACATGACAAACCAGAGCGGCTGAAACGTGAGCATCAAGGTAAAATCGCGGTTGCGGAAAGTGATATGCGCTGGTGCTCAGATGGCTTTGAGTTCGGCTGCGATAATGGTGAAAAACTGCGTGTAACGTTCGCGCTGGACTGCTGCGACCGCGAGGCCATAGACTGGGCAGCGAGCACGGGAGGCTACGACAGCTCAACCGTGCAGGATGTCATGCTGAGGTCGGTAGAAAAGCGCTTCGGCGATAAGTTGCCGGACACAGCGGTGCAGTGGCTGACGGACAACGGTTCCGCGTATACCGCGCATGAAACGCGGAGGTTCGCCAGAGAGCTGAATCTGGAGCCGTGTACAACAGCGGTGAGCAGCCCGCAGAGTAATGGCATGGCGGAACGGTTCGTGAAGACGATGAAGGAAGACTATATCGCGTTCATGCCAAAACCGGATGTGAGAACAGCGCTGCAAAACCTTGCAGCAGCGTTCACGCATTACAATGAAAATCACCCGCACAGTGCGCTGGGATACCTTTCTCCACGAGAATACCGGCAACAGCGGGCATCGTTAACTTAAGATACAAAAGCTGTCCGTAGATGGCGGGTCAAGATCAACTGAACAATGACAGCCAGTTTAGCGAGAAAGGCCAAGGGCTGGCACGACCATGACAGAACAACAGAGGAATGACCAGTGGCAATGTTTTGTGCCCTGCATCCAAATGACGTTGCATGGCAGCAACAGCGTAGCGCATCAAACGAAACGCCATATGGCTATCCGAACTACTCTGGTGCTCAATGAGGCAGTAAATATATCCCTCCCCACTTGCCGTATGCAGAGAATAGAGAACATCGGTAAATATCACGCCGTCTCATAGCAGACCCCGTGTCAGTAATGATAACGCGTATTCAGAGTCGTTGTTCCGGACACTGAAATATGTTCCACAGTGGCCGTCGTCGGGGTTCAGAACGCTGAGTGAAGCTCGTCAGTGGGTGGATAAATTTACCCGCTGGTACAACGAAGAGCATCGTCACAGCGGGATACGATATGTGACGCTGGGACAGCGTCACCGTGGCGAAGATAATGCCCTGCTGAAGCAGCGTGATGACCTGTACCGGACGGCACAGAAAGCGCACCCGGAGCGCTGGTCAGGCAAAACGAGAAACTGGCAGTCGGAAGGTCCGGTAACACTGAATCCGGAGCGGGAAACACAGGCCGCTTAACTTAACCAGGGGTGACAGCTACCTTGACACTTACTGGGGTAGAACCGACTCTCTGTAAACCTGACAAATAGCTGGGCCATAGAAGGCTATTGCAATAATGGAGCCAGAGAGTACGGATGTTCATCAGGACTCATGAAGCAGGATATATGTGTGACTACTTTGTCAGAAAGAGATCTGCCCATGCTTGCACTGGGTCGGTGTCCATATAAACTATTTAAGAATCATAGAATCTACTAGCGTAAATTATGAAAAAAGTCCAGAAAAAACCCGTCACTACTATAAATAAAGGTAACTTATATTTTTTAGGTTTATATAACATACTGTGCAAGGTAATGAAAATAAGATTTATTTGTACGAACATTAATATTCTATAGGCAAACATATAAACACCAAATATCATCATTAGCATACAACCAATCGTTGTGAACATTGCACATTTATACAAACCTTCAATAAATGCATTTTGTTTATAAGAATCAGCACCTAGTAACAACAAAATAAAACTATAAAGGGCCGATGCAACAAATAAACCACGTACAAAAATGACATACAGCTCTCTACCACCATTTCCGTTCAGCATATCATGTTCAATAGAAAATAAATAATAATCTAGTTTAAAGTATATATATGCCAAGAAGGGCTCATCCCAATCCAACTGAGAAGCAACAATGATAATTATTAAGAAAAAAGAAAAAAGAAAAAACAACGCTCGAACATTGAATTTAATTTTAAAAATAAAAATAAATGGCAATATAATAAAAGCACTAGTATGTAGCATTATTGCAAAAATTGCCGTCATCAAACATTTTAAATTTTTTTTATCGTAAAAAAACCATAACGCGAGAAATACGAAACAACTTGCAGCAAAGGCGCGAACCCCATTTATTTCATATTGGTATAATATTAATAAAAAAAGACAATAAAAAAATGCAGATACTGACACTGAAAACAAACATGTTTTTCTATAGACCCAGATAATCGCAAGTGAAGGTAAAAAAGCGGAGAGAAAGAAAAACACATAATGCTTGTTCATACCTATGGTTTTTAAAATAGTAATAAAATTAAACCATAATACTTCTATCCTAAAACCATTGACAACCTGAAGCATATCCCATGAAAATTGTGGTACTACAGCAGTATAAATACTAATATATTCAGCTGTATCATCACCAATTGTTCTTAAACTTAAGAAAATGGAATATATAACAAAAATCAGAAAAAACAATTTTTCATTAGTTTTATTTGCCACAAATAAAAAAGCAAAAACAAATATAATGAAAAGAACAGCTGATAAATCGAGAATTCGGATCACACTAGGATACCTTTTCAATAATACCAATGTAGTAATTATCTGATTTGTATTTATCCAATACATTTTCAGGCAGAACAATAAATGATGTTTTTAAAAAATCATCAGGAATATTCATATCATCATCTAATATTAATATGTTCTGTGGATTAAAAAAATCATAACTTGCAATTTTTTTATTATTAGTAATCAATTTTCGCTGATAAAAAACAGACTCTAAAGCTCTTAATGTTAACCCATCCTGCCCTTCTTTGACTATATCTATGATATAACTTGATTTTAACACATTATTCACATTTTTCCGATAACTTACATTCTTTCGGAAAAATAAATATGAAAAGTCGCTTTCTTCAATTATAGTGATATCTGAATTGATACCTTTCTCAGTTAATTTCTCAGAAAGACGACTCAATATTAATCTCCTTCCTTTATTCAAGCCAAGGAAATAAGCTCTACACTCTGGAATATTTTCTTTTTCTTTATATACAGGAAGGTATTGATCTTTAAATTTAATATTAAAAAACTGTGCATCTGATGGATCAAACGTATACATATCAAAACCACTTTCACGCAACCCCTCAACTCTTTTCTTATATTTCTTATTAATTAAATTCCTGAAAATAACTATTTTCCTTGGGGTTGCCAAATCATTAACCAAGAATAAATAGTGCAAAACATCATCACTAAATATTAGAATAAAGTCATGATTCAACTTTCTTTTCAAAATGGACTTGATAATTTTCACGCCCATATCCGAAGGAAGAAAAAATTTGATAATTTTAAAAAACACCCTTGTCAATTTTGACATGGAGATATTTTTTACATTATAATATTTTCGTAACGAGGAAATTGTGAAACAATCATAATCACTATACCACCCCCAGAATCTAATTTCCTTCATTATAATTCCTTAAAATTTGGTGACATGGTGATTAGCAATGGAAGTGATTGTGGAGAAATCGGTTTCGTGCCTTGGATTATATCTATAACTTCATCCAAATCGATAGCATTGGGTAATCGAGAGAATTCCATTTTTGTATCAGGTGTATTAACAATGAAAAAAGGAAAACTCGAAAGATAAAAATCCACAAATACACCACTCTCAGATAAAATTGCAACTTTTGAATTTTCCATACCCTCTTTTATCGAATCAACAAATGTCACATTATTAATATATGGATAATCATTCAAATCATCAGGATGTTTTTTAACAAAAACACTGAGTCCTGTTTCTGATACTATTCTCTCAGCAAAAGTGAGCAAAATGCTATTTCCCAAAGCATTATGCCTACCATTAAGGAGTAAAAATATATTATTACCTTTTTTATAAATTAACTCAGCTCGCTTAAAACACCCAAAAGGAATCAACCTTTTTCGTTCAATGCCACAATCAACAATATTGTCTACAGAGGTATTTCCCCAACAAAGCATAAAATCAGAGACAAAGTTTAAATACACTTCCTGGTTTATAGTCCCTGGGGAAAAAGTATAATAACCATGCTGTAAGGTATATGTATGACACTCAAAATACTTTTTACAAAATTGAGATATAAGATTATCCTCAGGGTGAGCATCACAAAAAGTCACTATTTTTTTGTTTTTTAAATTTAACTGTCTTATTTTTATGTATAAATCATAAAGTTGAGACAACTGAATTAGTTCTTTTAAATTATATCCACGCGTAGCATTCAAACAGATAAACCCTATTTTACAAAAAACATCATACAAGCAAAAGTAATATTTTACAGAATATTCTATGGCAGGACGTTGCTTCTTACATGCCGCTATAAAATCACACATATAATTTTCATAATCTTTTCTTCCTTTTAATGGAGTAGTATCGAAAATTATGAAATCAACATTATTTAGACCAGAAGATGTTAATTTATATGAGAATAGCAATGAATATATTAATCTCTTGGTATTATGTTTTAAATAAGTTCTACATTTTAATACATTAGATAACTGTAGTTTAAAAAATGAATTATACATAATAATAACTTAATTTTTTTAGTTTATACATTACCTTGTAAAAATAGTATTTTATTTCGGTAATACCTAAAATTGATTTAATCCGATGTCTAGTATTCGCTTTTAAGACTCTCTGTTTCCCGTGTTAATATTTATTGATCCTGCTTTATCACCACGGCCAAAGTCTCAAAGGACATGAAGTACTTCGCTGTCGCTATTACCATCATGTGTTCAAATTTACCTATCATTATAAAACTTAAAGTAACGATAACACTGACTCTGGAGTGCACACAATACAAAAAACGCTGGCATACTTACCTCTTCTATATAGGTAGGGCAAAATTACGAATGATTTTTAATCGCCATTTGACGATCAATCAAACGTGCGCTATCTGTAAATGGTACAGTAACTATCCTTGAAAGATAGTCAATTTGGTTAATACTCAACCTGAGTGAATAATAGGCATTAATATTCTCACCCTAAATAACTATATAGGTCTACGAATGAAATCTGCCACGAACTAGTTATGTCAGAGAAATATAGAAAGAAAATATTTGTCTGGTATTTACTCATAAACAACTATCTGACACTAAGACCTCGTATCAAGCGACTGGTGCGTAGCCCCTATTTTTCACGCCATATCCAACACAAAATACATATTCTTTGAAAGAATTACCCTTAACTCAGCCATTTAGCACCTTCCAGAAAATTAATACAAACTTTCATATGATGAAGAAATCACTTTCCAAGTATATCGCTTCAGCGCAACAACTTGCATATTATCAGCATTATTTTTCAACTCTTGATGGTGTGTATTTCTAATTAATTCGATAAGCTGTGAAGGATTTTTAAAATAATGAGCTTTATTTTCAGTGCTATATCGATTAAAAATACAATCATAGGCAAATACAGGCACAGAAAAATGCATCGCTTCAACCAAAGAAGGATTGGTTCCCCCAGCCGAATGTCCATGTATATAAATCTCACACCCACTACGCAGTTTATAGAGTTCATCAAGATCGTAAATTGGATCAATTAGCTCTATATTAACATATTTACTGTATTTCTCTTTGAGTTCACGGCCATATGTACTAGACATCCAGTTACCGACAAATTTAATCTTATGATTTAATAAACAAAATGATTCTAGCACCATACTCACATTATTTTCAGGTTCAATACGACAAATCCCCAAAGCATATTTTTCAGCCATTCGACAAAAAGGCAGAGAATCAATATTACGAAGGGCATGATCTCCACCGTATGCAATAGTAACCGATGAAGCGCCATACTCTTCCTTTACATAGTCACCAATAGCCTGATTATCTGTCACAATTACGTGAGAATATTTTACAGAAAAGTACTCTGATAATTTCAGGAACTTTTTCCCCCAATAATTCCACTTATCTCGCTTCCATTCTAGTCCATCTATATTAGTAATTATCTTCGATCTTGATAATAGCCTGAAAAAAGGAATAAAAATCCCTCCAGATATGCCTAGAATCAAAACAGTATCAGGCTTTAAAAAAAGACATCTAATAAGCGATAATATATCATAAAAAATACTCTGTATTCCGTTAGCATTCAGAGGTAAATAAATCAATTCAGCGCTATTATATGATAAAAGTTTATATTTATAATTTTTTTTAGAACAAAAAACATAGTATTTATATCCCCCAGATTTATACAATGTCAAGTTTTCTACAAGAGACTCAAACCCACCATAACAAGCGGGAATACCAACAGTTCCAATCACCGCAATTTTCTTCACTATATAACTCCAATATGTTCATTATCTGAAACTTTATAATTATGTATTTTCTCTATATAAATATCGAAATATTCAAAAAATATACTCATCGTGCATAACATCCTGTTATACCAAAGCAAGGTCACGAGCAAGGTCACGAATATTTTTTAATTGTCACTGACGATCAATTAAGCTCACACAGTCTGTAAACTGTACAATCCAACTACCTCAGCAAGATTGGTTAAAAAACAACCCAAGTGAAATAATAAGGACTCATGCTCTTACCCCACCTATTGTACCAATAAGAATTATTTTCATAATAAAGAAAAAACATTTCTTATTTGGATGAGATAAAAATTTTTATAGCACCAACATATTTTTTAATAATTCTTAAAAAAGATAAGCATGATAAAAAGATACATTGCTCTGGATAAATAATTATATTTTTTAAAGACATTTTTTCGCGAAAAGAGAGAACTTTAGTAAAATAAATATTTCTTTTCCAGAAAACACTAAGATAATCAAGAGAGATTATATACAAATATAGTCTCCTAAAATCTTGTGTAAGTAGTGGGTTTCTTTTACCAAGCGCAGACACCCCCCCCAAACTATATTTGATAGATATAATATCAAGAAAATGAATGGTAATATTGTTTAACAAAACCTTTATATAGAAAGGGTAGTCCTCTAATAATCTATAGCTTTCATCAAAATATCCTAGCCTTTCCAGTAAAGATTTACGATAATAGGTACAGGAACCAGAAATAAAATTACCACGTTTCAAAATATAATTAAACAATAGGTGTTGACTATCGAATAACTCTATTTCATCTCTCCTTGGCAAACTTGAATATACTTTACCGTCAGCGACAGGAAGACGTCTCGTTGTAAATAAAGAAACACCGGGGTCCTGAAATTTTTCAGCAATCATATTCACAACATTATTATCAAAAAACCGATCATCTGCCGAGAGAGGTATAATAATTTCTCCGTTACTATTTTTTATAGCATTATTAAAAGAACGAACTGTCCCGATATTATTTTCATTCTGTAATATTCTAAAATGAAACGGGCATTTCTCCTTAAGAAGAGAATAAATATATTGATAATCAAAATTTTTGGTCCCATCATCAACAATTAAATACTCTATATCAATATTACTGGAGATTTTTTGTTGTGATACAGATTCAATAGCAAGTGATAAATCACACCAATTATTATACGTCAGTGTTATTATTGAGATTTTTTGCCTATTCATAAAATGAATTCTGAATTTACCTAAATAAATCAAATAGAAGACGAGATCGTTTCTGCTGTCTGCTCACGACATCGTACTGTTAACAATAGAGCTATAATTTCTGCTAACAAACCGAGTGAATCAGAGAAAAATAACGAAACCTACGGCCAGCAGAAATCAACAGTTGACGCGAGGCAAAATTATGAATACTTGTTAATAGCCACTTAATGATAAATTAGCTCTCATTGTACGTAAACTGTACACTCCAAATATCTCAAAAAAATAATCAGTTTAGTTAATGGCCAATCTGAATGAAGAATAAGTATTAATTCTCTGCCCTTAACAGTTGATGCGAGAGACTTTCCACTAATCTTCGTTCACTTATTTTTCTGCACAGATCCTCTTTAAACTCTTTGTTTTCTGACAATACATTTATCTCGACATGTACTATCACTGAGAATAATTCTGCTATCTCCCCCCCTCTTTTGATTCGATAATCATCTTCTTTGATTCTTGCATCCAAACTCGTGTACAACTTATTATTGTGTCCTCCTTTATATATGGATTTGACCCTATATATCCAGACGCATTTTCTCGCTTACAGTGGAAAATTCAGCTCCGAAGTGCAATGCTAAGCTAGGATGAGAACATGAGTGTACAATTTTTGTTCGTCGCGTCAATTTCAGCCAAGAGCACTTGTTCAGGGTTATATGTCTCACCGTCGCTAATATTTGAGCCGCTTCCCTAGGATAGATAGGACACGCATCCTCTTTCATTGTGACGTCCAGTACCCAGTGCAGTTGATGCTCTATCCTCAATGACCTCGCACGGTATTGGCGAACTGCTCTTCGGTCAGGTCGACTGAACTGATGTAATACAGATATTTCAGTGACGCATTGCCCTTGCTATCACGACGGTAGCCAATCGCCACACCCAGCGTGTTTAAGTCTTTCCACATGGGAAATGGCTTTACCATGTAACCGGCTGGCATCAAATGGTATTTCCGCAGCTCTATCCTGCCTAATGACTGCTCGATAGTCGCCTGATGGCCTCCTTCGCGTGCCAGAGGAGCCATGGCTTCTCGAACAGCTCGGTGTAGGGTTTCCTGGTTGCCCTTTACGGCTCCACTCTTATCTACAACCTGGGCCGCTATCGCGGTCTGGCAGCCCATCGCCATCAATCGAAATCAGGCAGCCTCTCATATCCAGCAGCGCCAGCAGTTCAGGAATGGCGGTTATCTTGTTAGACTTGGCATCGATTTTGACTTGCCCGAGCGCCACTTTGTTAGCGATGGCAAACGCACTGACTATATGAATGGTCGACTGTCGGTCGCCCCTATTATGGGAGCTACACAGAGCCTTACCATCGATAGCAATCAGCTCCACTTTGACACGTGAGCTAACCGCTTGCATCCATTTGAGAAAGCAGGCTTGAAACTGTTCAGGGCAAGACTGGACATCACTCTAGCAATCGTATTGTGAATGAAAAATCTTTTTAAACAAATATTTACACTAAAGCCAACGACTGTGAGCCTGTCCAAAATCTTCAATATCCTCCCAGCCCTCGCTGTCGCCGATGATAGCGCAAACCGTCAGAAACAGGATGTCGAAGAGTGGATAGGAGATTTTCGCTGATACACATGGGTCGTTAGGCTCAGAAAAGAATTCAGAAAAGGCATCAAGCTGCATGGATGGCTCCCAAGAAAAGGGAGCATAAGATCACACCCAATCCACAGGTCAAAGCGTTCTGAATTTGATCATAAAACGTTCACAATCTCGCCCTGAGTTCGGTATTTCTTTTTTTTACTGATTTTATACCCTTGCCGCATCCTCCCATAACTGAGCTTTATTGCCGGTATCGGATGAACGGCATCGATAAGCAGAATTGGCTTATCATCGGCTGTTTTCTTTAAATCATCATCATATCCAATGAAGTGCCTTTGCTTTTCTTCACTGAATTAATGATTCTGGGGTATATAAATACGTTCATCACTCATTATCATCTATCCCAAGTTATATCATTTTTTTTAACTTGAGCTGGACAGCCAGCAATGAGTGAATTTGGAGGGTATTTATTATTAACATATGATTTCGCACCTACAATTGAACCACTTCCGACCTCACTTCCTGCGGAGACAGTTACACCTTCACTAATCCAAACATTATTCTCGATAGCAATAGCTTGTGATTTTATCTTCCCATTTATTTTATGATTTGAGGTGTCCGTGATATAGCACCCCCAAGAAATAATAGTATTCTCACCTATACTTATTTCCTTGGAACATATTATTATAGAATTACAAGTTATTCCAGAAACCTGCCCATCACCACCACCAATATATAAATTCGCTCCTTTTTCAACAATTATCTTAACTCCATCCCCTAAAAAAACCTTTTGTTAAAATTGACCTGACAATTATCAGAAAAAGAAAGCACAGTCGCATTATTACCAGAGAAAAAATCTTCAAATATTATTACTACCTTTTCAGTTGATTTTATTAAACAGTTATTATATTTGTTAACCACCACTGGCTTTTCTTTGATGCTTAATATAAAAAAATAAAGTAATATATGATTTATCTTTAAACTCTTTACTTTTTCCTTTAATTTAAGGATGTTTTTTTTCATATCATTTATCGAAACCATGGTTTTACAAAAAAGATAATATATAACATGTAAATAGTGTAATTGATCAAATAAGCTAAATTAGCGCCTAGAACACCGAACATAGGAACAAGAACACATGACAAAGATACAAAAATAACAGAAAAGATAATTTCGGTTGAAATAAACCATTTAGTACAACCACGAGACAACATAGGGTAGGCATACAACCAACTAATTATTTTAATCACATCCCCTATTAGCTGAACCGCGAAAAGATCTCTAGATGAGCGAAACGCATCAGTAAATAATATCGAAATAACAAAATCTCGTAGCAGATAAATGGAGAATGCCATTACCCCAACAAGTGGTAAGATTACTTTTACGGTTTGGTTAATTTCATTGCGTATAGATGTAGGATCTTTTAGAGAGGATAACTTTGGCAAATAATATGTACTCAATGCCATTGTAATAACCCCGAGGTATACTTCCGATATCTTCCACACTGCCTGCCATTGTCCAGCCTGTTCCCATCCTACCTCTGCAACTAAAACTTTGCGAACCAACACTAATGCAATCGGTACCGTTAGCGCAGTGGTGATCGCCATCAGAATATAACCACCGATAGCCTTACGCTGTGTGCTTACATTCCATTGCCACCAATAGCGAACTTTCAACCAAGGCTGGCGTAGTGATGAAAACAACATGACAACACCGATAAGGCCTGTTTGCATTGATGCAGCTAACAAAGCGCCCTGCAAGTTCTTTTGAACTATAAGGGTTACCATCACTGCACCAGATATAAATACACCCCCAGCTCCCATAAGAACATAGCGTATATATAATTGCTGGCCATTAATTACTGAATTAATTAAATTTCCTATAACAGCAAAAGGAAGCGCTATAACTGTAACGATTATTAGCCAAGAATATCCGCTACTGGAAAATAGCCATTGAGAAAAATACTCAGATAGCAACAATCCCAACGGCATGACTACTCCCAACAGGAGCAAAGCCCACTGTAAACTAGCGCTCCACCAAGGGGCACAAGCATCGAATCCTCTATCTTTGTACTCAGCTGTATAGCGTATTACCCCAGCGCCAGTTGAGGCATTAACTATCCCTGTAAGTGATGCAACCGTACTTTGCACTTGCCCTAACAATGCAATGCCTGTAGGCCCCGTATACACTGCTATAACTTTAGCAATTACGAATCCTATTAACATCCTCATCATAGTAAGTCCAGCCGTCATCGCGGTGACTTTAAATATTTTTTTCATACAGAAAACCGTTAATTTTTTCAATAACATAATTTACTTGGTCATTCTGCATAGTCGGATCTATTGGTAACGATAAGACTTCCTGATGAATACTCTCAGTGATAGGAAAAGAGTTCTTGTTAAAACAAGGATATGCTTTTTGTTTATGCGGGGGTATAGGATAATGAATTAATGTTTGTATCTGATTTCTTGCTAAATAGGCTTGAAGTTCATCTCGACACTGACATTTCACAACGAATAAATGCCATACATGTGTACTATCATTAGAACAAGATGGTAATGCTACATGCATATTATTAATACCATTTAGATACATATTAGCAATTTCTTTTCTTCTCGCATTTTCTTTATCTAAATAGCTAAGTTTTACATGTAACATAGCTGCTTGAATTTCATCCATACGGCTATTAACACCACGATATATGTTTTCATATTTTTTGTGAGAACCATAGTTTCTCAGCGCTCTTATTGTCTTATCTAATTCATCACTATTAGTAGTAACAGCACCTGCATCTCCTAATGCACCTAAATTCTTACCAGGATAAAAACTAAATCCCGCCGCATCCCCCCAGTTACCAGTTTTACGCCCACTGATATTCGCACCATGAGCCTGAGCACTATCTTCTAAAATTAATAGATTATACTCATTTGCTACTTCAACCAATTCTGGCATAGGCGATATTAGCCCATATAAATGTACTGGTAAAATAACCTTTGTCTTAGAACTAATTGCCAGACGAACATTTCTTGGACACAAATTATAAGTAGTGGGATTAGGTTCAACAAGAATTGGAGTTAAATTATTTTCAGTGATAGCTAATATAGATGCTATATAAGTATTAGCTGGAACAATAACTTCATCACCATCTTTTAGTTTACCAAGCTCTTTCCATGCCCGTAACACAAGAATCAATGCATCTAAGCCATTAGCCACACCGATAGCATGTTTAGTTCCACAATATTCTGCAAATGACTTTTCAAAATCACTTAGTTCTGGACCATTAATATACCAACCAGAGTCAATTACTTTTGAACAGGCTGCTTTTAATTCGTTTTTATATTGCTCATTAATACTTTTCAAATCTAAAAAACTAATCATTTTATATCATCCACCATTTTAATCACTCGAGCAGGATTACCAACAACAACACAATTTGGAGGGACATCTTTGGTAACCACGGAGCCAGCTCCTACAATACAATTCTCACCCAAAGTCAAGCCAGGTAATATAGTTGCATTAGCTCCTATTGATGCAGAATTTTTTATTATTGTATTCAAAAAATTTTCAGGGAATCTTTTTGATCGCGGTTTTTTATCATTAGTAAATGTCACATTAGGCCCAACAAAGACATTATCTTCGATACGGATCCCATCCCAAACATACACTCCACATTTTATAGTGACATTGTTGCCAATAATTACATCATTTTCTATAAACGTATGAGCACAAATATTACAATTCGTTCCAATTACAGCCCCCTTTAATATAACAGAAAACTGCCAAACATTTGTTCTTTCGCCGATATTACTAGAGCAAACATCGCTGAGGGGATGAATAAACATTATTTTACACCTTAGCTAAATCGATGAATTCATCATAATTTCTTATATAATCTGATTCATCGTAGAATCTGTCAGCTAATACCAGCAGCACACAATCCTCTGAAAAATCATACATTTCTCTCCACACAAAAGATTCAATTAACAACCCCTGCGCTGGGTTGTCTAATAATAACTCTATCTTTTCATTGCCATCATCTAGTAAGAATCGACACGAGCCTCGTACCGCTACTGCCACCTGTTTCAGTTCTTTGTGTGCATGAAAGCCACGCCTAACATTTTTTTTCGTACTAAATAAATAATAAACGCGTTTAATCTCAAAAGGAATATTATGATCCTGTTCTAAAGCAACCAAAGAACCTCTGTCATCACCATGAGTCTGAAGCTGAATTATTTTAATCTGCATAGAGAATTACTTCCTTAGGCTAAACACTATTTAAAGCAATCCGTATTCTTTATGAAAGATGCATTTTTGTCTTTTTCAGATAATAGAACAGTTCTTAGAGGCCAAACTATATTTAAGTCTTGATCATTCCATCTAATGCTTCTTTCACTTTGAGGAGCATAATAATTTGTAGTCTTATAAAGAAACTCAGCCGACTCACTCAGTGTAACGAATCCATGAGCAAATCCTTCGGGTATCCAGAACTGACGCTTATTTTCTGCAGATAAGTGAACTCCGACCCACTGACCAAAAGTTGAAGACGACTTACGGATATCTACTGCCACATCGAAAACCTCTCCCTCAACGCATCTGACCAACTTACCTTGTGCGTGTGGTGCTAGTTGATAGTGTAATCCTCTAAGAACCCCCTTAGTTGACTTAGAGTGATTATCCTGTACAAAATTAACTGAAAAACCTATACCTTCTTCGAATTTATTCTGGTTAAAACTCTCAAAGAAAAAACCTCTATCATCACCGAAAACGTCAGGCTCTATAATTTTAAGATCTGGTATTCTTGTATCAATGATTTTCATTACTAATCACTTAATTATATAAATGGATATTTTTCAGAGCATTAATCCAATTACTTGGTTTAATCCCAAAAACATGGTTTATTTTTTCACAACTAAGTTTGGAATAACTAGGTCGTTGTGCTGGGGTAGGATAATCTTGAGTAGTCAATTGAGATAACACAGGTTTACTATTTAAAATTTTCTTTTCAATTGCTAAGTCAAAAATTTTTTCTGCAAACCCAAACCAACTAATATAAGGTATTCCACTAAAATGAAAAACACCCCATGAATTAAAATCAGGAGACTGCGTTTTTTCAGCGATAAGGACTAATGCATCAGCGATATCACCTGCATAGGTCGGCCCACCAAATTGATCAGCAACAATACCTAATGAATTACGCTCTTTTCCAAGCCTCAGCATGGTTTTGACAAAATTATTCCCATCCTCACCAAATACCCAGGCAGTTCTTAATATAATATGGCGCTTACATGCTGCGGTAACGGCTAACTCACCTTCTAGTTTACTTTTTCCGTATACGTTTTTGGGATCAACAAAGTCAGATTCAACATAAGGAACATCGCTTTCACCATTGAATACATAATCAGTGGAAATATGTAATATCGTAGAATGAATGCTTTGAGCAGCCTCAGCTAAATATAATGGACCATCACGATTGATCTTGTACGACAGTTCAACTTCCTGCTCTGCTCTATCTACCGCAGTATACGCTGCAGCATTAATGATCACATCAGGCTTAAAGTCTGTAACAGTTTTAAAAACTGCATCTCGATCTGTTATATCCAATACATCGCGATCAAGAGCCAAAATGTCAGTATTGCTAGTTAAGCGCTCGACCAAGCGGGTGCCAACTTGCCCATATGCACCTGTAATTAATATTTTCATTTTGGTTCTCAGGAAATAATAGGTTTAAGCAAAGATATCAGATAGTTTCCATAATCATTTTTAAGCATAGGCTCAGCGCGCTTGACAAGTTCCTCTGCACTTAACCATCCTTTTCTCCAAGCGATCTCTTCCAGACAAGCAATCTTTAACCCCTGAACATGTTCGATCGTTTCAACAAATGAAGATGCCTCATGTAGACTTTCATGCGTACCAGAATCAAGCCACGCAAAACCGCGCCCCAATAGTTCTACATTAAGGCTGCTATCATCCAAATACATTTGATTAACAGCAGTAATTTCAAGTTCACCACGGCTGGAAGGTTTAACCGCTTTCGCAAAGTCAATTACTCGATTATCGTAAAAATAAAGCCCCGTAACAGCCCAATCTGATTTTGGTTTTTTGGGTTTTTCTTCGATGGAAATCACTTTATTACTACTATCAAATTCTACGACACCAAAACGTTCTGGATCTTTCACGCGGTAACCAAACACTGTTGCGCCAATATCGTGGCTAGCAGCTTGAGCAAGGGTACGTGAGAAAGACTGTCCATAGAAAATATTATCGCCGAGAACCAAACAACACTTATCGTTACCAATAAAAGATTCACCAATAATGAAGGCTTGTGCTAATCCATCTGGGCTTGGTTGAACAGCGTATTCGATATTGATGCCGTATTTTGACCCATCACCTAACAGGCGAATAAAAGAAGCACTGTCTTCTGGAGTTGTAATAATTAGTACATCACGGATATTAGCAAGCATGAGCGTCGACAAGGGGTAATAAATCATTGGCTTGTCATAAACAGGCAAAAGCTGTTTTGAAACACCAAGCGTAATAGGATAAAGACGCGTACCTGATCCACCGGCTAAAATAATACCTTTCACTATTTATCTCCTGAATATAAGCGTTTACGAAAGTTGAATTACGCAACACTCGCACTACTCTATTTCATTATTTACTACTCTATGATAAAAAATTTAATCACCATCATAACTTAAATTCATAGTTTCCCTTTAGAATACATAAAAACCCGCATATTAAACATGCAGCGTTAACGTTTAACATTAGAGGCTTCAATATTTTAAAATATGCTGAAGATATGTATCAAAGGGAGGATACTGAGGGAAAGATAGCGATTGAAAATAGAAAAAATCCACAAACTACAGCACCTGCTAAATATTTTAACAGGTGCTGTAAAAACGAATTATTTTTCAGATTTATAATCATAAGTATAATAATGATAATTACCATACCCATAATAGCTCGCAGCGCGCTTAACAATCGCGTTAAGGATCACGCCTTTAATTTCAGTCCCATTCTGTTCAAAGCGACGAATACTCACTTCAATTTCTTTTACCGTATTCATTTCAAAACGGGCAACGAGTAAAGATGTTCCTGCATGACGACTGATAATAGCCGCATCCGTAACTGCCAAAATTGGCGGCGTATCCAACAGCACCAAATCATAATGCTCACCCGCCCAGTTAAGAAACTCGGCAAAGCGGCTGTGCATTAATAATTCAGAAGGGTTCGGTGGCACCTGCCCACGGGGAATGAAATCCATATTCTCCACGGCAGTTTTACGCACGCTTTTTTCGGCACCACACTGACCAGATAAAATATCTGACAAGCCATCCGTGCCATGGGTTCCCATCAGTTCATGTGCGTAACCTTTACGCATATCACAGTCAACAATCAGTACTCGTTGGCCTGATTGCGCAATAACCGCCCCCAGGTTGGCGCTAACAAATGTTTTACCAATAGCAGGGCTTGCGCCGGAAATCATTAGTACATTGTTTTTTGCTTCCATCATGGCGAAGTGCAAACTGGTGCGGAGGCTTCTAATTGCTTCAATCGCCAGATCGGCCGGATTGCCTAATGCCAATAAATCCGTCGCTCGCGTGTTGCCTTTCTTACTCTTCTTACCTAGTAAGGCTCGGTCTTTTTTCTGTTGCCATTCAGAAAGTGGCACGCTGGCGTAGACGTTGATACCTAATTCTTCCAGCTGTTCTGGGCTTTCGATGCCTTTATGCAACAGCGTTTTCAGTATGACGAAAGCTGTTGATGCCATGCCGCCCAGAATCATTGCCAGCAACACAATCAGTGCCTTTTTCGGTTTCACTGGCTTAGGCTGTATTACGGCGTTATCCACGATGCGTACATTACCGACAGTACTGGCCTTGTTAATGCTCAGCTCCTGCTGTTTGTTCAACAGTTGCATATACACTTCTTGCCCTGCCTGTACATCCCGCGTTAAGCGCAAGATCTCCTGCTGGGTTTTCGGCATTGCCCCTACACGTTTATTCAGCTTATCCCGCTCTTGTTCTAACGTTTTACGTTTTTCCATCAGGGCTCGGTAAGCGGGGTGTTCGCGGGTATACAGCTTCGAAATTTCCGCTTCTTTAAACGTCAGTTCATTCAGTTGTGCTTCAACTGCAACGGTGGTATCCAGTACTGCTTTCGCTTCCAAAGAAAGGTCGACCGACTCGTTCTGTTGGCGAAACTGATTAAGCTTGTTTTCAGCGTCATTCAGTGAACTGCGCACATTCGGCAGTTGCTCTTTCAGGAATTCCAGGCTCTTGCCTGCCTCTTCGGATTTACGCTCTACATTCTGTTGCAGATAATTTTGGCTAATGCTGCTCAGTATTTTGGTCGTCAGTGTCGGATCGTCACCTTCTAGGCTCAGCGCCAATACGCCCGTGTCCTTCCCTTTATCCGCTACGCTGAAATTCTCCAGCAGATCATTAATCGCGGTTAACTGGTTTAGCTTTTGAATACGAAAAATGGTACCCGGTTCAGCAACAATATCGCTGACTAATAAAGTAATACCGTTGTGGTTTTCGAGCTGGCCGATAGTGCCGGTGAATTTCACGACATCACCCGCTTCGACAGCGTATTGCTGATTAGGCAATACTTCCAGCGATAGCGTTTCATCCTGCCAGGATGCTGGCACATCAAGACGAGATACGGCTATCTTTCCAGGCTCGCTGCCTGCCAAACGCGCAATACCTTTGCCCACTAGCGGGAAATATTTTTGCTGAACGCTGATATCCAAAACTAAATCGTTCACCGTTTTGCCAATCACCATGCGGGATTTAATCAGTTCTACTTCAGCAGCAGACTGGGGTTTGGCATCGGGCAACATGCTGGAAATGTCATTTAATAACGAATTACCCGAGCTTTGTTCCACCTGAATCAATGCATCGGCTTTATAAACCGGTGTGGCTAACATGGCATACATAATGCCTAAAACGGTGAACACCGCTGTCACACCAATAATCAACCAGCGGTTATCCAGCAATGTCCCTAATAAACGCCCTAAATCGATCTCATCTGAATTGGTTTCAGATACTTTTACTGAAGTTTTCTCTGTCATCGGATTCTCTGACGATTAACGATTTAACGCCTGCACCCATTTTTGCGCAGACTGCTCAAGTTGTGAGTAAACGAATTCAAATGCTTCGCGGCTTTTACGATAAGGATCGGCTATTTCCTGCTGGTTTGACCAGTGCCCGAATAGCATGGTTTTGCCCCGCACTTCTGGCGCAATGCGGCTTACTCCATCGATGTGACCTTTCTCCATCACCAGAATCAGATCGTACTGGCGGCATAGCGCAGAGGTTAATTGCTGCGCTTCGTGCCCTTCAAGAGAAAGATCATGATGACTTGCCACCTCGGTTGCCATCGCATCGGCGGGCTTCCCTACCAGTGCGCCTAACCCAGCAGACGCAATTTTTTTCGTCGGCAAAGCCTGTTTCAATAACCGTTCCCCTGTAGGGGAACGGCAAATATTGCCCACACACACCACCAAAATTGAATCAAACATAGTTATCTCTACGGCCAGTTACGAACACGTAATGTACCTTCAGTTAACTCATTAAAGCCGGAAATGGTCGGTACCAGTTGGCTAATAACGCGGTTCCAGCGAACAATCGGCGCGGTGGTGACATACACGATGTCATACGGCTGTAACTGAAACTCGGTGCCCATCACCATCGCGGTAGCATCTTTGGCATTAAGCTGATAGATATCGGCCAGTTTAGGGCCTTGGGTGCCGCGCAATGAACGAATTACAAAGATCCCCGTAGCATCCGAAAATGTCTGATCCATCCCTTCCGCATTGCCTAATGCTTCCGTCAGCGTCATGCCGCTGCGATCCATTTTGAGGGTACTTTGCTTTTTGACTTCCCCCATAACGAACACTTTCAGATCATCGTTACGTGGGATGTAGAGGATATCACCGGGATAAAGCAGGTGGTTTTGTGAAAGGTCGCCATTTTGCATCAGCGCCTGAAGCGAGAGGCGTTGCTCTTGCCCATTGTGGGTTAATACGATATTACGCCAGTCGGCATTTTCAGTGAGACCACCCGCTCTGTTGATTGCGTCTAGTACTGTCAATGGCACGTTGGTAATTGCCTGTTGCCCTGATGTCGCGACTTCACCCGTTACGTAGGCCTTCTGTGAACGGAAGGCTGCAATGCTGACATCGACTTGCGGTGATTCAATGTACTGCGCCAAACGGCCCATGATCTGATCGCGAACTTCAGTGACTGTTTTGCCAGCAACGCTGACTTTGCCAATATAGGGATAAAAAATCGTGCCATCAGAATGTACCCAGTTGCCGGTATCGGCTGCGGTACGGTACGTGCCCGCTGGTGTCGTTAGCTCAGGGTGATCCCACACTGTCACCATGATGACATCACCAATACCGATGCGGTATTCATAACTCTGCAATTCTTTTTCCAATGCAGGGTTAGTCTGGGCTATCAGTGGTTTAGGGCGCATTTTTTCAACTAAGTAAGGCGTCATTGGGTAAACATTGACGAGCTTATCGATATTGAAATCCGCATCTTGCTGCTCGACTACATTTTTACCGCTAGTAGAAAGGTGGGAACCAGGAACCAGGGTACAACCGCTAAGTAGCGCTACCGACACCATCAAGGGCATCAATTTTCGTTTGTGCTTTATCATCCTGTCTATGCCATCGCTCTTAATAGAATATTGCGCAAATCCCTACAAAACAGCCCATCATTATAGAGAATAAATTAGTAGACTACCCCATGGTCTGCGGTATAAAACGCTAGCAATTCACCGTTTTAACGGCGTGGTGCCATTTTTATCGACGCTCGTTACACTGGCGTCCGAGTCTCGGGTTGTTCTACGAAACCATGTCAACACCCGCCATATCCGACTGATCATCCAGAAATAACCGCAGAAGGCCATGAGAAATACACTAAACATAATAGACTCAGCGATGCCAATCCGCTCGCCTAAAATGCCTATAGCGGAAAATAGCATCGCCACAAAAAGAATAACGACCAGTGCCTGATGTGGCGTCAGGCCTGCTCGCATTAATATATGGTGCAAATGTTCACGATCGGGCTTAAATGGGCTATCACCACGACGGATACGGCGAACCATAATCGTTACCATATCCATAAGTGGAATAGCGATAAACCAGAGCGCAGTGACCGGATGAATAACTGCTTTTTCACTCTGCGTCGCCAGCATCAGTAGCCATATCACCGTAAAGCCGATCAGCGTACTACCCGCATCCCCCATGAATACCTTGAATTTCCGCCCCCACAATATTCCTAAATTAAGGAGGATATAAGGCAATGTTGCGGCCAACAGGCAAGCACTCCAGAGTGCTAACTCATGATGACCACCAAGGTAGAATACAATAGCAAGCGCGCCAAACGCCACGCAGGATAGCGCCCCCAGTAAGCCATCAATGCCGTCAACCATATTGAAGGCATTGATAGCTCCCCATACCGCAAACAATGTCACCGTGTAGCCAAAGATACCGAGGAAAAGTTCATACCCGAAGAGAACGCGCCCTAATGTCTCCAGGTACAACCCTGCATACATCATTAACCCAGCGACAGCGGCTTGTAGCCCCACACGGGGTAAGACAGGAAGATCAAAACGATCATCGAGCACACCGACGACCAGAAGTGCGGTGGCACAAATCATATACAGAGAGAAATCAGGTAGCCAATCTGGCTGCAGTACATATAAAACCCATAGCGCAAGGTAGATGGACACCCCACCAACGAGGGGAATATGACCCTGGTGCTTTTTACGTACATTGGGTTTATCGACTAAACCAACACGGATCGCCGCTTTTCTTGCTAAGAAAAGTGCGATAAAAGCGCTTAGAAAGATCACTATGAATTCTTGCATTTTTACACCATCATTACCGTTGTATGTTTATGCATCAGGCACGCTACCGCCCTTGGCTTGTAGCTACCAATGCACTATCAAAGTACGGCCCCTGTCCTGTGGTTTAAATTCTAAAGCGTTAAGTTACGTATTTATTATGATTTTCATTGTACAGACAGGGTATACCCTCAACCGGATCCCCTTATGACAACAGATACATTAGGTAAACCATATCCTAGATGTGAGGGATGTGACTTAACCCAAAGAACTAACATAGTATTAACCACTCAAGCGGGAGCACAAGAACAAGATGTTTAGGGCGGGGTTTTTAGGAATAAGACTATGAACATCCATTGTGGCAAAACCTCCATAAGGATAAAAAACCGACGAAAAGAATAAAGCCTGCCTGTTTCAGTCATAAAACTGGCTGCATGGGATGTAAAACCACATGATTATGTGGGGATTAGCAGCGGCGCGTTATTCTATGCTTGGATACATAGCATGATCAAATGTTACGGCTTGTATCTCCGTTATACAGCATAAAATTTTGCTTAAGGGCAACAATGGGATTTTTTAACATGAGTTGAACTTAATCTGACATCCTGCATATAAAAAACACACAAAAACACGTCATCATTCCTACTCACAATACAGCATAGTAAAGAATATCCCTGCAAATTCTGGTTCATCTGTGCCTGCCCTGATAGGCTATCGGGGTTATGTTCATTTAAAGGTGAAAAAAGAGATATGGAGTGGATCGCTGATCCAACGATATGGGCCGGGTTGGCCACACTGGTTGTCCTAGAACTGGTTCTCGGCATTGATAATCTTATTTTTATTGCCATTCTGGCTGAGAAATTACCCAAAGAACAGCGCGATAAAGCCAGAGTCGTTGGCCTGTTACTTGCCCTGATTATGCGTCTGGGTCTGCTGGCGTCCATTTCATGGCTGGTGTCGTTGACTACCCCCCTCTTCACGTTCCTTGAGCACAGCTTCAGCGCTCGCGATGTCATCATGCTAATTGGCGGGCTATTCCTACTCTTTAAAGCCACCATGGAGCTAAACGAGCGCCTCGAAGGGAAGGATGAGGAGCAGCAAGCTCAACGTAAAGGCGCGCGTTTCTGGCCGGTAGTGGCACAGATCGTGGTACTGGATGCCATATTCTCGCTGGATTCGGTGATTACCGCCGTCGGCATGACCGATCATCTGCTGGTCATGATGTCCGCCGTGACCATTGCTATTTTCCTCATGCTGCTGGCCAGCAAGCCGCTGACCCGTTTTGTCGCTGAACACCCGACCATCGTTATCCTGTGTCTCAGCTTCCTGCTGATGATTGGTTTCAGTCTGGTCGCAGACGCCTTTGGTTATCACATCCCTAAAGGTTACCTCTACGCAGCGATAGGTTTCTCGGTACTGATTGAGATGTTGAATCAGGTTTCCCAGTTTAACCGCAGGCGCTTTCTCTCCTCCTCGGTTCCACTGCGCCAACGTACTGCAGAAGTGGTTTTGCGTATTTTGCGCGGTAACCATGAAGAAGCTGAACTGGACAATCAAACTTCATCGATGATTGCAGACAACACCCGAGCGGGTCAGGAAGTTTTCAATATTCAGGAACGCCGGATGATAAAGCGGGTATTGGGGCTGGCGCAGCGAACCATCAGCAGCATTATGACGTCGCGGCATGACATTGACTCGGTTGAGCTGGATATTACACAGGATGCACTCGCTAAACTGTTAACGGCCAATCAGCATTCCCGACTGGTGGTAACCGACAGCAGTACCTCCGACGAACCGCTGGGTATTGTACATGTTGCCGATTTACTCCAGCAGCAGCTAAACCGCGAGCCCTTCAATCCACGTATTCTGATTCGTCAGCCGCTGGTCTTTCCTGAACAGCTTTCACTGTTACAAGCTTTGGAACAGTTTAGAGAAGCACGAACACATTTTGCGTTTGTCGTTGATGAATTTGGTTCGATGGAAGGGATAGTCACATTAAGCGACGTGATGGAAACCATTGCTGGCAACCTGCCGCGCGAAGGGGAAGATCGCGATGCGCGCCATAGTATTCAGCAGAATGACGATGGTAGTTGGACCGTAAATGGCTATATCCCGCTGGAAGACTTAACGATGTATGTTCCGCTGACGCTGGATGAAAAGCGCGAATACTACACGTTGGCGGGGCTGTTGATGGAGCATGCGCAGCGGGTTCCGCAGGTGGGTGATACACTGTCAATCGAT
Organism: Pectobacterium quasiaquaticum; assembly: GCF_014946775.2. NCBI lineage: Bacteria > Pseudomonadati > Pseudomonadota > Gammaproteobacteria > Enterobacterales > Pectobacteriaceae > Pectobacterium > Pectobacterium quasiaquaticum. The sequence goes on from NZ_CP065177.1 coordinate 2,986,028, forward strand.
AGCTATCAGTTCACTATTCTGGCGGTGGAAAGCCACCGTATCATTGAGGTCCGCATCACACCAAACGACGAACCACAGACTGATTTTGAAGTGTGAGCAAATAGGTCAATCAAACGTGAAATAGAGGTGAAAGGGATAACTTCCCTTCTTCCTTTCCACTGGCTGGCAATAAATTGATGTTCAGGCAATCCTGTCAGACAATGAGAGAATCGTAGGGGCGGGAGCTATCACATGTTCGATGAGATCGTTTTGACACTGAAAAAACAGATGCCCGACATCAAGATTATTTATCTCTTTGGTTCCCAGGCAACGGGGAATGCCAGAGCAGACAGCGATGTTGATATCGCCATCATGGCGACGCGAGCCCTGGGTCCCGTTGAACGCTGGGAGCTATCCCACCAGTTAGCAAAAAAAATAGGCCATGATGTCGATCTTATCGATTTATTGCAGGCCTCGACGGTATTAAAAATGGAGATCGTTCGTAACGGCAAGCTACTTTACGATGTGGAAGCAACGGCGGGAGAATTTGAAATGACAACACTTTCAATGTACCAGCATCTGCAAAAAGAGCGTGCGGATATCATTCGTAGCTTTAATCAGGATCTAAAAGCATGACAGATATCTTGCTCAACAAAAGCAGCACCATACAAAGATGCCTACGCCGTATCCGTGAGGAATTCGATACTGAGGAAGGGTTTCGTCAGAACTTCACCAAGCAAGATTCCGTCATACTCAACATACAACGCGCCTGCGAAGCCGCGATTGATATCGCCAATTATCTTATCCGTATCAAGCAGCTAGGCATACCACAGAGTAGCCGCGATAGCTTTGCGCTTCTCGCTGCAAACCAGATTATTACTCTTGAACTCTCTGACAATTTGCAAGAAATGGTGGGATTAAGAAACATTGCCGTGCATGACTATCAGACACTCAATCTGGATATTGTCATCCACGTCATTTCTCATCGTTTAAGCGACTTCGAACGTTTTATCAAACAAATAGCCCGATATAGTGACAGCCAGCACCTCTAGGCCACATAACCTAATAGCCTAAAGGTGCTGGTGTTTACCTCATTTCTACTATCAGGCTGGCACCATAATTTCGGTAGCAATCACCACCACAATCAGCCCAACCAAAACCGGAACCGATGTGCGCTTAACCACCTCAAACGGCGATATTTTCGCCATCCCAGCGACCGCAACAACTACGCCGGATACCGGAGAAATGGTACGGCCCAAGTTGGAAGCCTGAAGCATCGGAATCGCCAGATAAGCAGGGTTGATGCCCATTTGCGACGCCAGCTTTGGAATCAGCTCAACAAACGCATAGAACGGCGCATTGCCCGAGCCCGTTGTCATCGCAGCCAACATCGTGATCGCGACCAGTACCAGCATAATCACCAACCCACCGCTGCCGAATGACTGCGCCAGGCCAATCAGGCCGCTGATAAAACCAATGGTGCCAAGCCCCTGGGCAAAGACACCGGCTGCAACTAACAGGATGACGACGCTAGAGAAGGCATCGGCCATCCCGCGGTAAGCCACATCCAGCCCATCAAACACCTTTTGTGCATTGAACGAGCGGGCAAATTCCAGTACTGCGGCCAGCACCATACAGATAACCAGTACAGTGATAATGTGGAGTTCCGGCCCCCATTTACCATCAAAGATAAGTACACCCATGATCGGTGTAAACGGCAGAATGGCGTAAAAACGCGGAGCATCCGTCGTGATCTCGCTGACGTCCAGAATCTCATGGCTGACATTCGCTTTGTTATCCAGATAGCGCTGCCAGAAGAAATGCGCGACGGCCATGCACACGATCGCCATGATGGAAATAGGCAGCGTGGCTTTAAAGGCAAAATCCACTAATTTCATCTGTGATGCCTGTGCGGCAAGGACTACGTCGCCCGATGTCGGCGACAGAATCAACGCCACAGGGGAGGCGCAGATTGCGGCAGCAGCTCCGCGGCTAATCCCGACGTTCACCATAACGGGGAATAACGTAGCCATTAACAGCACTCCCAGTCCGGTTGCCGATGACACCGCCAGCGACATCAGACAGGCGACAAAATAGGCCGCAATCATCAGTAAATAAGGCGAGTTGATCATTTTCAGCGGGCGGGAAACCAGCTTCACGACGACATCATTGGCACCGATATGCGTCATATAAGCCGCAAATCCACACAGCACCATAATCATCATGCCGAGATCGCCACCGCGGCTCATCAGCAAAATTTTTACGTATTCAACAATATCCGTTGCACTCCAGCCCGTCGCCTTCGCACTGGCTGGTAATACGTTTTTTCCCAGCATGGCACTGATTGCCAAAAGTAAGAGGCCGCCCACCAGCAACACGCCAGTCGCGGAGTACCCTTTTATAATGTAACGCCCAACCAGAATCGTTACAGCAACACCAATCAAAAGTTCGAGCATAGTGGGTTTCGATACCTGAGTAATAAATTATCTGACAGAAATTCCCCGGCAGCGGAGTAACACCGCACCGAAAACAGGGAGCGAAGTTTACTGCTTTAGAAAATAAAAAAAGAGAAAAATATTAATATGCAGCGTTAAAAAAGAGACACCGAGCACATAGCCAGTCTGGAGGGTGATAAACAGAGGGAAAACGTTGGCGAGAAGCTGCAGGTTTGCTGATAGGAGTCAGCAAACCGGCTAAAAGCGCAGCATTTCAGAAAATTAAAGACGATCGAGGAGTTGCTTCAGATCCTTGCCCTTCTGGCTTTGCTGATTTTGGCTGGCCCAATCATTCAGGCGTTTTTTCAATTCGTCCTGCAGGCGTTTACGCAGCAGTTGATCCACCTGTAATTGGTAATTCAATTTATCCCACTCGCCATAGATGCGTAACGGGATCGCCGTGTTTTTCAACACGCTGACCAGTTGCTCATCCCCCTGCCACCCTTGCGTGATAGAGACATTCAAATTCACGTCACACGTCTGGGCTGGCAAATCGAATTGGCCAGCCCCCGTTAGCGACAGCAGTTCTGAACGGCCATTGAGATCGGTAAGGCGTAACTTACCCGCGTTCAGTTGCACTTTCCCAGTCAACTGTTGCAGTTCGGTATAGCGCTCATAACGCTCTTGTCCTCGCACATTCCCATTGCTACGCGCCACGGCCATCTGCACCATTTGCTGGATATTCAAATCCTGTAGACGAACATTATTACCTTGCAGCGTCGCTGTCCCCTGCCACTGCTGGAACAACGCAGGTAGTGCAAAGCTATTGCCGCTGAACTGCCCCACCATCGACAATTTCCCACTGACCGTCTCAGCAGGCAGCGCAAATGCGGACATCAACTGGGATAACTCAACATCCTTGAGGTCTGGCCGTAGCGTGATGTTGGTCGATGGCTTCGTCACAACCTTACCAGGCAATGAGAAATGCCCACCGCCTAATTCACCGCTCAAGGTCGTCACATCCAGCAGCCCCGGCTGATTGTCTGCCCGTAGCGTAAATTGACGGACATCGAGCCCACGATAGATCAGCGCCGCGGCCTGTAATGACAGACGCGCGGTGAATGTCTGTAAGCCGTCTTCTGGCTTGGCTAACTCGCTTTCATTTGAAATCACAGGGGCTGATGATTTAGCTGGCACCACAGCGGCATTGTTCTCTTTTACCGACGCGATCCCCAGCAGGGAATCCAAATCCAGCTTCTCAGACAACAGATCTAATTCGTAATGAGGGATCTCCCCCAGCGTCACGCTACCAGCACCAGATAGTTGGCTATTATTGGTATTAAGTGAAAGCTGGCTAAACGTGATTTTTTCAGGCTGCTGTTGATAGCTTGCCTGAACACTCCCCGTTCCGCTGATACCGTTTGCTGGTATTCCTGCTCCCTGAAGCTGGTAATCTAGCTTGGTGATATTGGCATTGACCTGCTGGGGGAAATGCAGCAAATCGACATCTGCGGCAAGAGAGAAGGCAATATCGCGCTGATCGCGATTGATACGGCTTGATAATTCGATGCTGACCTGGCGGTCGCTGTTCTGCTCCATCGCAAGATTAATGTCACGCACGTTAATCTGCTCGTTATTGCTGCGTTGCAGAATCAACAGGCTATCGGCGACTTTGATCTTATCAATATCCAGCCGCCAGTGCCGTTCCTCAGATGGGGTCTGCGATCCTGCTGGGGCAATGGGCGCAGTGGTAGACTGTTTGGCTTCACTTTCCGGCGTCAGGCGAATAATGGCACCTTTCAGCATCACCTGTTTGACCGCGAGCTTGTGCGACAGCAGCGGCCACAGTTGCACATCAAGACGCATGTTCTCGGCGTTGACAATCGGCGCACGGGATCCCGGCGCGCTCAACGACATCCCGCCTGATAATATGCTCAGTTGCGGCCACACATGCCAACGCAGATCGCCATCCAGTTGAAGGCGATAGCCGCTACGTTCCTCAACTTGCTTCACCATGTAGGCGCGGAAGTCATTGGGATTAACCAGTACGACCAAGGCCGTCATTCCTGCCACCAGCACTACAAGCAGAATTGCCAGCGTCGTCAGAAATCTTCTCATGCCATCCTCATTGTGAAACGCACGGCTACCTGCTTTTTACCTTACAGGCCGACCGCCAGACGCTTAGTCTTTATCGATCCGGCTCGCTACCGCACCCTGTTGATCTTTATACTTGGCATCCTGACGGCGGTTGTAAGGACGAGCCGCCGACCCGGAAAGCGGTTCAAAACTCAGAGCGCCAATCATCATGCCGGGGCGTAGTGCCAACGGCAACTTACCTGAATTATAGAACTCCAGCACAATTCTTCCTTGCCAACCTGGATCAATGCGGTGTGCGGTGACGTGAACCATTAATCCCAGACGGGCTAGCGAAGAGCGACCATCCAGCCAGCCAACCACATTATCCGGCAGCGTAACGGATTCAAACGTCACTGCCAGCGCTAATTCTCCTGGGTGTAGGAAAAATGCCTCACCTTCTGGCAAATTGATTTCATCACTCATAACGCGATCCAGCGCCGCGCTGACTTCATCTTTCGGGCCACTTAAGTCAATGAAGGCCGCAGTGTGTCCGCGGAAGACGCGAAACTGATTTCCCAAACGAACATCAACGGTCGCACCACTGATCCTCTCAGTAGGCGGACGGGGTGTAATCACCAGTCGGCCATCATCCAGCCAGGCTTCAATGTCACGGTCACACAGTCTCATCTTATTCTCCATTCGATGCCGGTATCTATCAGATAAACCTCATCTACCCGTCATGCTGCTCGTTGCCCCGCGTTAGTGATGCTACGAAGGTTATTTAGGGTATCGACTACTCAAAAAACTGGCTTATCTTGGCTTTCAAAATATCAATCGCAATACGGTTTTTCCCGCCGCGCGGCACAATAATGTCGGCATATTGCTTAGAGGGCTCAATAAATTGCAGGAACATCGGGCGCACGGTCTTCTGATACTGTTCCATCACGGAATCCATTGAACGCCCGCGCTCATTAACGTCGCGGCGCATACGGCGCAGCAGGCAAATATCCAGCGGTGTATCGACAAAAATAGAGAAATTCATCTCACTGCGCAGACGCGCATCCGTCAGCAGCAGGATACCTTCCAGAATAATGACCTTTTTCAGCTCGATATGCACGGTTTCCTGCTTGCGGGTGTGCTCGACATAGCTGTACTGCGGGACTTCGATCGCCTGACCAGCTTTCAGCATCTGCAAATGCTTGAGCAGCAGACTATGATCCATCGAGCTCGGGTGGTCATAGTTAGTTTTTACCCGCTCTTCCATCGTCAGGTGGCTTTGATCTTTATAATAACTGTCTTCAGATATCACCCCGATATGCTGATCGCCGACCTGATCGCGCAATTCTCGATACAAGGTGCTGGAAATAAGACTTTTACCCGAAGCGGACGCTCCTGAGATCCCGATGATGACACACTGGTGAGACTGATCAGTCATGGTATTAACGACCTGATTAACATAAATAAAAGAGAGGGGAATGCGCCAACGGGCGCTTTGACGCGGCAATTATAGGGAGTTACCCCCCTTCACGCCACCCTTTCCGCGTATTGCGCCCGAGGGAAATCGCATGCTGGCGCAGGATCAAGCCGGGGCAGATCCCCCGGCTGATTACCCTCTGGCAGAAGCGTTACAGCGCCCGGAAAGAAATTTCGCCGGGAATCGTGTCACCCTGCCAGTAAAGCTGAGCGGCAACCTGCCCCGCCAGTTCGCGGTACAGAGAAGTAAACTCGCTGTCAGGCTGGCTGACTACCGTCGGCTCACCGCGGTCGAGGTCTTCACGCAGAGAGATATGCAGTGGAAGCTGACCTAACAGAGAACAGTGATATTTTTCCGCCAGCTTCTGCGCACCGCCCGTGCCGAAGATCGGCTCCAGATGACCACAATTGCTACAGATATGTACGCTCATATTCTCAACGATGCCCAGTACCGGCACACTGACTTTTTCAAACATCGCGATGCCCTTCATGGCATCCATCAGTGCAATGTCCTGTGGCGTCGTCACCACGACCGCACCCGTGACAGGAATACTCTGTGCCAGCGTCAGTTGAATATCACCCGTACCCGGCGGCATATCTAATACCAGATAGTCCAGATCCGGCCAGAGTGTATCCTGCAGCAGTTGCAATAACGCTTTGCTGGCCATCGGCCCACGCCACACCATAGCGTTATCGTCCGTCACCAGATAACCAATCGAGTTGGTTGCCAGACCGTGCGCGATAATCGGTGCCATATGTTGGCCATCTGGCGAGGTTGGGCGCTCACTGGCCGAGCCCAGCATGGTCGGAATGGAAGGACCGTAGATGTCGGCATCCAGAATGCCCACATTCGCGCCTTCAGCCGCCAGCGCCAGCGCCATATTGACTGCAGTACTGGATTTGCCGACCCCACCTTTGCCGGAACTAACGGCAATGATGTTTTTCACGCCCTTCACGCCAGCCTGATCGTTAACACGGCGCAGCGTCGCGATATCGTGCGTTAAACGCCATTCAACCGCCTTTGCGCCTGATAAACGTAATAACTCATCGCTAACCGTTTCCTTTAATACAGCTAAACCGCTCAGCCAGACAAACGGCATCGTCAGGTCGATATGCAATACGTTGTCCAGCAGCGCACAATGGCGCAGTGCATTCAGTGTCGTCAGGTTATTTTTCAGTGTCGGGTGCTGAAAAGTAGATAAAACCCCAGTGACCATCGCACGTAGTGCTTCAGGGCGTTGTTCGGGGACTGTCGCGTTCATTCCGGCTCCTTGAAATTCTCATATTTGACCGTTGAGACCGTATATAGCATACCAGAGCGCGGGGAGCCTGACGCCCTTCGGCATCAAAAACGTGGAAACGCTACGCAAATAAAAATCTGCCATGGGGTTTCCTGCCGTTTTTACTCACGCCAGCGGTTTACGCAGCAAGGCGCAATCGGTTAACATCGATCTCCCTCTATTCACAAAAGAAAGCAAGTTCCTCATGACTCAAGTCGCAAAGAAAATCCTGGTAACGTGCGCGCTGCCTTACGCTAATGGTTCAATCCACCTCGGTCATATGCTTGAACACGTTCAGGCCGATATTTGGGTTCGTTACCAGCGAATGCGCGGCAACCAGGTTCACTTTATCTGTGCGGACGACGCCCACGGCACGCCAATCATGCTGAAAGCACAGCAGATGGGGATTGCGCCGGAACAGATGATTGCGGCAATGAGTCAGGAGCATCAGCAGGACTTTGCCGGTTTCAATATCAGCTATGACAACTACCACTCTACGCACAGCGAAGAGAACCGCGAGCTGTCAGGCCTGATTTATGGTCGGCTGAAAGAGAACGGTTTTATTAAAAATCGCACCATTTCTCAGCTGTACGACCCAGAGAAAGGCATGTTCCTGCCGGATCGTTTCGTCAAAGGCACCTGCCCGAAATGTAAGGCTGCCGACCAATACGGCGATAACTGCGAAGTCTGTGGCGCGACCTACAGCCCTACAGAGCTGATCGAACCCAAATCAGTGGTGTCTGGTGCCACGCCAGAAATGCGTGAAACAGAACACTTCTTCTTCGATCTGCCTGCGTTCAGCGAGATGCTGCAAGCCTGGACGCGTTCGGGCGCATTGCAGGAGCAAGTCGCCAACAAGATGCAGGAGTGGTTCGATTCTGGCCTGCAACAGTGGGACATTACCCGCGACGCACCGTATTTCGGTTTTGAAATCCCTGATGCACCGGGCAAATATTTTTACGTCTGGCTGGATGCGCCAATCGGCTACATGGGGTCGTTCAAGAACCTGTGCGACAAACGTGGCGATCTGAATTTTGATGATTTCTGGAAGAAAGACTCCGACGCAGATTTGTACCACTTCATCGGTAAAGACATCGTTTATTTCCACAGCCTGTTCTGGCCAGCCATGCTGGAAGGCAGCGGTTTCCGTAAACCGACAAACCTGTTCGTACATGGTTATGTCACGGTCAACGGCGCCAAGATGTCTAAATCACGCGGCACTTTCATCAAAGCGGGCACGTATCTGCAACATCTGGATGCCGATTGCCTACGTTATTACTACGCGGCAAAACTGTCTTCTCGCATTGATGACATCGACCTCAATCTGGAAGATTTCGTTCAGCGCGTGAATGCTGACATCGTTAACAAAGTCGTGAATCTGGCATCACGTAATGCCGGTTTCATCAGCAAACGCTTTGACGGCAAGCTGGCGGACACGTTAGCCGACGCCGAGCTGTACAAAACCTTCACCGATGCCGCCACCAGCATTGCCGAAGCCTATAACAACCGTGAATCCGGGCGTGCCATTCGTGAGATCATGGCGTTGGCAGATATTGCCAACCGCTACGTTGACGAACAGGCACCGTGGGTTGTGGCGAAAGCAGAAGGTCGGGATGAAGATCTGCAAGCCATTTGCTCAATGGGCATCAACCTGTTCCGCGTACTGATGACATACCTGAAACCGGTCCTGCCTTCTCTGGCAGAACGAACAGAAGCATTTTTGAACACGGAACTGAGCTGGGATGCGATTGCCACGCCGCTGCTGAGCCATCAGGTTAGCCCATTCAAAGCGCTGTTCAACCGCATCGATCTGGATAAAGTTAATGCAATGGTTGACGCGTCGAAAGAAGACATGGTTGCCGCACAAAAAGTCGTCTCAGGTCCGCTGGCAGACAACCCGGTGCAGGACACCATTAACTTTGACGATTTTGCCAAAGTCGATATGCGTATCGCACTGATTAAGCAGGCTGAACTGGTTGATGGTTCTGACAAGCTTTTACGTCTGACGCTGGATCTGGGCGGCGAAACCCGTCAGGTCTTCTCTGGCATTCGTGAAGCTTACCCTGATCCGGCTAAGCTGGAAGGCCGTTTAACCGTGATGGTCGCCAATCTGGCTCCGCGTAAAATGCGCTTCGGCATATCAGAAGGTATGGTGATGGCAGCCGGTCCCGGCGGGAAAGATATCTTCCTGCTGAGCCCAGACAGCGGCGCTCAGCCTGGGATGCAGGTCAAATAACCACCACATCAAGCCGGATTTTTATCCGGCTTTTTTTGCAACAATTCCTCCACAAACTCCCGCTTATTCCCCTTTGACCGGCTCGTCACGCCACATTATTTGTAACCGTGAAATAACAAAATCGTTATGCATTACAATATATAGCGAATGAAAAATATACCTCTTTATAGGTGTTATGGGGGTTTAAATACTTAAATTTTGATTTTGCGCAAAGCCCACAATTTATGTGTTGTTAAATTGCTCGCAACAAAAATGACACATAATTACACAGGGAAACTAATGCAACTGAATAGAAGAGGTTTCTTTAAAGTTTGCGCGGGGGGGATGGCTGGAACCACTCTCGCGGTATTGGGCTTTACACCCACGGAAGCAATGGCATCAGTACGTCAATATAAGCTGTTACGGGCAAAAGAGACGCGTAACAACTGCACATACTGCTCGGTCGGTTGCGGTGTGCTCATGTATAGCCTGGGCGATGGCGCCAAAAACGCGAAGCCTTCCGTTTTTCATATCGAAGGTGATGCGGACCACCCAGTCAGCCGTGGCTCCCTTTGCCCGAAAGGTGCGGGTCTGGTCGACTACATCCACAGCGAAAACCGCCTGCTCTACCCAGAATACCGTGCGCCAGGCTCAGACAAATGGCAACGAATCAGTTGGGACGACGCGATCGAACGCATCGCGCGCCTGATGAAAGCTGACCGCGACGCCAACTTCCAACGCACCAACGCCAAAGGCGAAACCGTCAACCGCTGGCTGACTACTGGGATGTTGTGCTCTTCTGCCGCCAGCAACGAAACCGGCATTCTCGACCAGAAATTTGCCCGCTCTCTCGGCATGGTCGCCATCGACTGCCAGGCTCGCCTGTGTCACGGGCCAACCGTCGCCGCGCTGGCACCGACATTCGGCCGTGGCGCAATGACCAACAACTGGGTTGATATCAAAAACGCCAACGTCATCATCGTCATGGGCGGCAACCCAGCAGAAGCCCACCCGGTCGGTTTCAAATGGGCCGTTGAAGCGAAAACGCACAACAATGCGAAGCTGATTGTGGTCGATCCGCGTTTTAACCGCTCCGCTGCCGTTGCCGATCTCTACGCACCTATTCGCGCAGGTTCAGATGCCGCCTTCCTGTTGGGTATCGTTAACTACCTTATTACGAACGATAAAATTCATCGTGAATACGTGGTGTCTTACACCAATGCCAGCCTGATCGTACGCGATGACTTTAGCTTCGACGAAGGCTTGTTCAGCGGCTATGACGAACAAAAACGTCAATATGATAAATCCAGTTGGCAATACGAGTTAGATGAGTCCGGTTTCGCCAAACGTGACAACACGCTGTCCCATCCGCGCTGCGTCTGGAACCTGCTGAAAAAACACGTCTCCCGCTATACGCTGGAAATGGTGACATCGCTGTGTGGCACCTCAGCCAAAGATTATGAAGAGATTTGCCGTACGCTGGCTGAAACCTGTGTACCGAATAAAACCGCAACTTTCATGTATGCACTGGGTTGGACGCACCACACCAACGGCGCGCAAATTATCCGCTCCGCCGGCATGATCCAGCTTCTGCTGGGGAATATTGGTATGGCAGGCGGTGGCATCAACGCCCTGCGCGGTCATTCCAACATTCAGGGGTATACCGATCTGGGTCTGCTGTCGTTAAATCTGCCGGGCTATATGCCACTGCCGTCAGAAAAACAGCCGGATCTGAATACCTATCTGGGCCAAATTACGCCAACCGCCGTATTGCCCGATCAAGTTAACTATTGGAAAAATACGCCAAAATTCTTTATCAGCATGATGAAGAGCTTCTACGGCGATCACGCACAGGCCGCGAATAACTGGGGTTATGACTGGTTGCCGAAGTGGGATCGTAGCTACGACGTTATGGTGCAAACCGAGCTGATGGTGGAAGGCAAAATGAACGGCTACATCGTTCAGGGCTTTAACCCTGTCGCGGCGTTCTCTAACAAGAATAAAGCGACCGAAGCGCTCTCCAAACTCAAATACATGGTCATCATCGATCCGCTGGTAACAGAAACCTCTACGTTCTGGCAGAACTATGGTGAATTCAATGACGTGGATACGAAGTCCATTCAGACTGAAGTCTTCCGTCTGCCGTCTTCTTGCTTTGCCGAAGAGAATGGCTCTATCGCCAACTCCGGCCGCTGGCTGCAATGGCACTGGGCGGCGGCCGAGCCACCAGGAGAAGCCCGTCACGACGGTAAAATCCTCGGTAAGCTGCTGATGCGCCTGCGTGAACTGTATAGCGAAGAAGGCGGTACTTATCCTGATCCAGTGATGAATATCAACTGGAACTATAAAGACCCGGAAGATCCGACGCCGGAAGAGATCGCGCGCGAAGCCAACGGGATGGCGCTAGCTGATATCTACGATGACAGCGGCAAACTGATTCTGAAGAAAGGCCAGCAGCTCGCCGATTTCTCACAACTGCGTGATGACGGTACCACGTCCAGTTTCTGCTGGATTTACGCTGGGAGCTGGACAGAAGCCGGTAACCAGATGGATAGACGCGACAACGCAGATGCCGGTCTGGGTTGTACACCGAACTGGGCATGGTGCTGGCCGCAAAACCGCCGCATTCTCTACAACCGCGCCTCCGCCAACCTGCAAGGAAAGCCGTGGGACAGCAAGCGTAAATTGCTGGAATGGACCGGTCAGAAATGGCAAGGCATTGATGTGCCTGACTTCGCCGCCACTGTCCCACCAGGCAAAGACACTGGGCCGTTCATCATGCTGCCGGAAGGTCTGGCGCGTTTGTTCTCCGTAGACAAACTGGTAGACGGGCCGTTCCCTGAACACTACGAACCGATCGAATCGCCTATCGGCACTAACCCACTGCACCCATCGGTGATTTCCAGCCCAGTCGTGCGTTTGTTTGCACGTGATGCGAAAACCATGGGTACCGCGAAAGATTTCCCTTACGTGGCAACGACATACTCGATTACCGAATTGTTCCGTCACTGGACAAAACACGCGCGTCTGAACGCGATTGTGCAACCAGAGCAGTTTGTTGAGATCGGTGAAAATCTGGCGAAGAGCAAAGGCATTAAGGCGGGCGATGAAGTCAAAGTCTCCTGCCAGCGTGGCTACATCAAAGCCAAAGCGGTGGTCACCAAGCGTATCAAAACGCTGGAAATTGCCGGACGCAGCGTGGAAACCATTGGTATTCCCTGCCACTGGGGCTTTGAGGGAACCACGCGTAAAGGGTTCCTGGCTAACACACTCACCCCGAGCGTCGGTGACGCTAATTCACAAACGCCTGAGTACAAAGCGTTTTTGGTTAATGTAGAGAAGGTGTAAGGGTAGCCAACTATGTCAATGCAATCACAAGATGTTATTAAACGTTCGGCCACCAACGGCTTTACACCGCCTCCGCATGTGCGTGATGACAAAAGCGAAGTGGCAAAACTGATCGATGTCACCACCTGTATCGGCTGTAAAGGCTGTCAGGTGGCCTGTTCAGAGTGGAACGATATTCGTGACGACGTCGGCCATAACCTCGGGGTTTATGATAACCCAGCGGATCTGAGCGCCAAATCCTGGACGCTGATGCGCTTTTCCGAAGTGGAAGAGAACGATCGTCTGGAATGGCTGATCCGTAAAGATGGCTGCATGCACTGTAGCGATCCGGGCTGTCTGAAAGCCTGTCCTTCCGCTGGTGCAGTTATCCAGTATGCCAACGGTATCGTCGATTTTCAGTCCGAACACTGTATCGGCTGCGGCTATTGCATCGCCGGCTGCCCATTCAATATTCCGCGTCTGAACAAAGAAGATAACCGCGTCTATAAATGTACGCTGTGCGTCGACAGAGTCAGCGTTGGGCAAGAGCCTGCCTGCGTGAAAACCTGTCCGACGGGTGCCATTCGTTTCGGTACGAAAGAAGAGATGAAGCATCTGGCAGAAGAACGCATCGCCGATCTGAAAAGCCGTGGTTATGCGAACGCAGGCCTCTACGATCCGCAGGGCGTGGGCGGTACGCACGTGATGTATGTTCTGCACCACGCAGATAGACCATCGCTCTACCACAATCTACCAGATAATCCGCAGATTTCTACGCCGGTCAATCTGTGGAAAGGTATTCTGAAACCACTCTCTGCATTAGGGTTTGTCGCCACGTTCGCTGGGTTAATGTTCCACTACGTCGGTGTGGGTCCGAACACAGAAGAAATGGAGCATGAACACGAGGGAGAAGAGAAAAAAGGGGGAGACAAACATGAGTAAGCCACAAATGATTTTGCGTACCAAGTTTATCGATCGCATCTGTCACTGGATTGTGGTGATTAGCTTTTTCTTGGTCGCGCTCTCAGGTATTGCTTTGTTTTTCCCGACCCTACAATGGCTGACACAGACATTTGGTACGCCACAAATGGGACGTATTCTGCACCCGTTTTTTGGCGTGCTGATTGTCATCTGCCTGATCCCGATGTTCTTCCGCTTTGTTGGCCATAACATTCCGAAGAAGCGTGATTTGCCGTGGTTCCTCAACATTATTGAAGTGTTGAAAGGCAATGAGCATGAAGTCTCTGAAGTGGGTAAATACAACCCAGGCCAGAAAATGATGTTCTGGAGCATCATGGGACTGACGCTGGTACTGCTGATCACTGGGGTTATCATGTGGCGCCCCTATTTTGCCCACCTGTTCCCGATTGATGTCGTGCGCTACGCCATTCTGATTCATGCCGTTGCGGCTATCGTTCTCATCCATGCCATCCTGATCCATATGTACATGGCATTCTGGGTCAAAGGGTCGATCAAAGGCATGATCGAAGGAAAGGTCTCCAAGCGCTGGGCGCGTAAACACCACCCACGCTGGGCGCGTGAAATGGAAGAGAAAGAAACGAAGAAATAATTCAGGTTCTTTTCATTTCATCACCGCCTGAAATGCCCGCCTCGCGGGCATTTTTCTTTTTATCCGCAGTCAGTACGAATCGTTATAACTTAAACCCAAAAGTCATAATGCTCCCCTCTTCCTCGTCTATCGCTCAACGGCTATGATACAGTATCATTTTTAAATAGACATCCAGACATAAAGACAGCTATAAAGTAGTGACGCAGAAAACATAACAATACTGCCATCGACACGACACACTTTCATCAACACAAGATCCCTTTATAAAACGCCATGGAGCTGATAATGAAGAAATTTACGCCCGCCCTGCTTGCACTGAGCTTACTGACAGCATTACCGGCACTGGCGAATCAAAATGCCACTATTGCTCCCGTTCCGGCCGCTATCGCCAATCATGACGGTCCGGTTCGCATCGCGGTTATCCGCAACTTGGGTTCCGACGACAACACTACGCAGTTTGTTTCCGGCGTGCTCGAAGAAGGTAAAAAACTAGGCTTCAAGGTCAGCACCTTCCTGAGCAACGGCGATGATGCCCGTTTTCAGGATTTCGTGAATCAGGCGATTAGCCAGAAATATGATGGCATCATCCTGTCACAGGGCCGCGATCCCTACTCTACCGATTTGATTAAACGTATTGTCGACAGCGGCATTGCCGTTTCTGTATTTGATACCGCCGTGAATGGCGAAATTCCGGGCGTGACCGTCACCCAGCAGGATGACGCCTCCCTGACTAACGAATCACTTGGCCAATTGGTGAAAGATTTCAACGGTAAAGCCAACATTATCAAACTGTGGGTCGCTGGCTTCCCGCCGATGGAACGCCGCCAGCTTGCCTATCAACAGATTCTGAAAGCCAACCCCGGCATCAAAGAACTGGAATCGATTGGTGCCGTGTCCTCTGACGTTCAGGGCGATACCGCTAACAAAGTCGGCGCGGTGCTGGCGAAATACCCGAAAGGCAAAATCGATGCCATCTGGGGATCGTGGGATGCCTTCAGCCAGGGTGCTTATAAGGCGTTGAAAGAAAACGGCCGGACCGAAATCAAACTGTACAGCATCGATATCTCCAATCAGGATTTACAACTGATGCGCGAAGCGAGCAGCCCGTGGAAAGTCAGCGTGGCTGTCGATCCTAAATTGATCGGTAAAGTTAACCTGCGTCTGGTTGCCAACAAGATTGCCGGTGAACCAACACCTGCGACCTACGAATTCCGCGCAGCCGCCATTCCGCAAGCGCTCTTAGCCAGCCAAACAGGTCCGGTCAACGTCACCGGATTAGCGAAAATCATCCCAGGCTGGGGCCAAACGGATAATTTTATCGCACCGTGGTTTGCTACACTGGAAGCCAAACAGGCGAAATAACACGGAGATAACCCATGGCATCGACCCCTCTGCCTACCCCCGATTACAGCCGCAATATGCGGCTGATTGGGCACAGCGATCAAGGTGGCAGACCCGACGGCGTGCAGGTGATGGTTCATCGCGGCTACGCTTACATCGGGCATATGGTTTCACAAGGCGTGTCGATTGTGGATGTGCGCGATGCCAGCAATCCCAAACCGGCGGGGTTTATTGCTGCCCCGCCCGGCACCTGGAATATCCACCTGCAAACGCACGATGACCTGCTGCTTGTCGTCAACGCGCGCGATTTGTTTGCCGACGCCAGCTTCGCCGAGGAAAAGGTCTATTACACTCGCTCCGTCGCCGATACGGTCAGTACCAAACAGCAGGGCAAAAGCTGGAGCGCTGGATTACGGATTTTCGATATCTCAACACCGGATAAACCACGCGAAATCAGCTTCCTGACGCTGGATGGCATCGGTATTCACCGCATCTGGTACGTGGGCGGACGCTGGGCCTATGTCTCCGCTCTACTTGATGGCTACAGCGACTACATCTTTCTGACTATCGATTTGGCAGATCCGCAGCGCCCGGAAGTTGCTGGCCGCTACTGGCTACCCGGCATGCACACCGCCGGTGGGGAAACCGCAAGCTGGCCGGAAGGCAAGCGTTACGCCCTGCACCATGCCATCATCAGCGGCAACATCGCCTATGGCAGTTGGCGCGATGGCGGGTTGACACTGCTGGACGTGTGCGATCGCACCAATCCACAGCTCATCAGCCACCGTAACTGGAGCCCACCGTTTGGCGGCGGTACACACACAGCGCTGCCGTTGCCGGATCGCGATCTGCTGATCGTGTTGGATGAAGCAGTATTGGATAATCAGGAAGATGGCGAGAAATTGATTTGGGTGTTCGATATTCGTGAACCGAGCAATCCGGTGAGCATCGCCACCTTTCCGCAGCCGAAAGAAGCGGACTATGTGAAGAAAGGCGCACACTTTGGCCCACATAACCTGCATGAAAACCGGCCCGGTAGCTTCATTAGTTCGTCACTGATTTTCGCCACGTACCAAAACGCAGGGGTACGGGCTTATGACATCAGTAACCCGTATCAGCCGAAGGAAACGGGTGCACTGGTGCCTGCTGCGCCAGACAGAATGGTCGACAAGCGCCCCGGCAGACCGCAGATTATTCAGTCCTGCGATGTGTTTGTTGATGCCGACGGCATCATCTACAGCACGGATTACAACGCGGGTTTGTCGATCATCGAATACCGGGGTTAATCGAAAAAAAGCCCTGCGGATCAATGCAGGGCTTATTGTTGTGCGTAGCTAACTTAGTCCAGCGCCAGCACCGACACCCACATTGGCCCCTGACCGACGGCATAACGAGCCAGCGGTTGCAGATCGCCCGAGTTCTGGTCGATGTGATACACCTCAAGGTGCTGCGATTTCTGCCCTGCTGAAATCAGGAACTCACCGGTGTTGTCGATATTGAAACCGCGCGGCTGCGTTTCGGTTGGCTGATGTCCGGTCAGCGTTAACGTGCTGCCGTCTTCAGACACCTGGAAAACACTCAGCAGGCTGGCAGTACGATCGCTGATGTACAGGAAGCGACCATTCGGCGTAATGTGAATATCTGCCGCCCAGCGCGTATCGCTAAAGCCTGCTGGCATAGCATCCAGCGTTTGCACTTTCTGCACTTCCCCACCAGTTGCATCCAACTGATACACATCTACCGAGCTGTCCAGTTCATTCACACAATAGGCAAAGCGTTGATTGGGGTGGAAGGCCATATGGCGTGGACCGGCACCCGCTACCGTTGTCATTTCGGCCTGACGATGAACGCTCAATTCGCCCGCAGCCCCCAGATCGTACAGGCGAATACGGTCTTCTTTCAGGCACGGTGCCCACACGACAGAATTGGTTGGATCGATGTTGGTAGAGTGGCACCCTTCCAGTCCGTCCAGTTGTTGGATCGGCTCGCCGACGATGCCGTCAGCACCAATCGGGCTAACGCTAACGCAGGCACCGCTGTAAGACGCGCTGAACAGGAAACGTCCGTCGTTGTCGGTAGACAGGTGCGTCGGGCTACCCGGTAAAGACGCCACACCCGCTTGCGCTAATTTACCCTGCTCATCAATACGATAGCTCAAAACCCTGAAATCAGGACGAACCCCAACATACAGGTGACGCTTGTTCGGTGCGATCACCATCGGCTGAACCTGCCCTGGAACGTCAACGGTTTGCAATAATGTCAGATTCCCCTGAGCACCGAGTTGCCAAACATGAATCTGCTGGCTTTCCGGGCTGGCGACATAAACCACTTGCTGCATCGTATTCTCCTTATTTTTCACGCGAATGTGGCGGCACAGGAAGGCTCAAAAGAGGTTGGTTCATCAGAAGGATAACGAACTTGCTCAACCTGACGCACGGTATACCATAAATGACCAATTACTCTATTCTACAGAGACATCGCAAGGCTACTATTGATTTAAGTAATGATTGATTTAGGTGACGGTGTAGATGTGGGCAATAACGAATAGGTGGTAATGACTCTAATTGGTTGAATTGACGTATACTGCTCGCTTTTGAGGTTTTCTTATGGCTAGCGTTACTGTTCATTGTCCCCGTTGTCAGTCTGCTCTGGTTTACCGACATGGGCAGAACCCTAAAGGCCGTGATCGGTTTCGCTACCGCGATTGCTACCGCGTGTTCCTCCTCACTTATACCTATGAAGCCCGTAAGCCCAGTGTCAAAGAGCAAATTACCGAAATGGCCTTCAACGGAGCGGGCGTCCGAGATACGGCAAGGACACTCAACGTCGGTATTAACACCGTATTCGCACGTTAAAAAACTCGCGCCGAAACGAATAACGTCATCTCCGGTTGCCCATGCGGATGTGGCACTCATATGTGAATTTAATGAACAGTGGAGCTTCGTTGGCAGTAAGGCGCGACAACACTGGCTCTGGTACGCTTACAACACCAAAACCGGTGGTGTACTGGCCTACACCTTCGGTCCACGTACCGATGATACATGTCGGGAGTTGCTGGCACTTTTGACGCCGTTCAGCATTGGCATGATAACCAGTGATGGGGCAGCTATGCCAGAGAGGTGCCGAGGGATAAGCATCTGACGGGTAAAATCTTTACGCAGCGCATTGAGCGTAACAACCTGACTCTCCGTACGCGAATCAAGAGGCTGGCTCGCAAAACGATTTGCTTCTCGCGCTCAATAGAAATCCATGAAAAAGTCATTGGAGCCTTCATCGAAAAATATATGTTCTACTAATTGGAGGCATTACCACCTCAACATCATCATCGGTGATTTTTAAATTAAAACGTCAATATAAAGTATTGGCTTTAGCAATTTTGGTGCTGCTAAAAAATCAGGAGAATCGAGTGAAAGCTCATGGATTGTATCAATAATCTCATCGTTGATGTTGTCAATCGGGACCATTCTGTACCAGAATAACCGACAACATCAGTAGCATTCTTTAGTGACGGGTGCCTTCTCTGAATGCAGATCGTCCACAACGCAAACGCAAAGGTAGGCTAATGTGGGTAATTCCAACAACTCAGCATTGCAACATGCCGTAAAACTGCTGACATTTTTTCTATTTACGGTTAATGCACACGCTGACGACCCATTATTAGCGCCACCTTCCCAGATCCCGTCCTCACTCACCGCCTCAGACAATCAAGCTCGTGGGATACTCACGGCGGTGGCACAAGCGACACTTTCCAGCGATCTGGCAGGACGAATCATCGAATTACCGTTTAAAGAAGGGGAGTCATTCAAGAAAGGCGACCTATTGGTGCGCTTTGATTGCTCGATTTATCAGGCACAACTAGCGGCATCACAATCCGCCATGCGGGCTGCAGAAGCCGAGCTAAGCCAAAATCAACAACTGGCGCAAATGAAATCGGTGGGAAAACACGTTGTCGCACTCTCTGCCGCGCGTTTTTCACAGGCACAGGCAGAAAGTCAAGTTTATCAGATTCAGGTTAATCGCTGTCGCCTTGTCGCTCCCTTTGACGGACAAGTTGTCAAACGTCGTGCTCAAGCCTATGAAAGTGTTGGCCTTGGCACCCCGATAGTAGATATTGTCAATAACCATCATCTTGAAATCACGTTACTTGTTTCCTCTCGCTGGCTGTCTGTTATCAAACCCGGCCTGCCGTTTACGTTTACACCAGATGAAACGGGTAAACCTCTGCGAGCCAGTGTCTCACGGTTGGGTGCGCGTATCGATGAGAGTAGTCAGACACTCAGCCTGACAGGGACAATCGAAACCAAGGACGCCGCGCTGATAGCTGGCATGAGCGGTACGGCACATTTCTCGGAGAAGCCGTGAGCACGACGCAGCCCGTTTCTGGCGAACGTATTTTCGCCCGTTTTTTAGATATTGAACGTCAGGTACGTTCAGCCAATACCACGGAAGAGTTGGCCTATTGTATGGTCAACGACAGCCACACATTGTTCGGTTTCCGTCATGCTGCATTATTGATTAACGGTACGGTTCGGGCAGTCACAGGAGTAACGCAACCCGCACCTCATGCACCTTTTGTTGCATTTATTGAGCGCGCTTTTACACAATTGCTGCAAACCCAACAATATGAACAGTGCACTGTGGTTAACACCGCATCACTGGATCAGCAAAGCCGCGACGACTGGCAGTCATTGTCTGCTGCCGAAGTGCTGTGGGCCCCTCTGAAAGATCGCAAGGGTCGCACGTTTGGCGGAATCTGGTATGCTAGAGATACCGCCTGGCAACAGGCAGAACAGGTACTGGTGGAACAACTTACTCATACCTATAGCCACGCCTGGTTGGCACTGGAGCCACTGCGTGCCTGGAAGCGCACACGTTGGCAGTGGAAATTCGCAATACCCTGTGTGCTGATCGCCGCCTGTCTTTTTATTCCCGTACGTCAATCTGTACTGGCGCCAGCAGAAGTGATCCCTCTCAATGGGCGAGTCGTCGCAGCCCCACTCGATGGAGTGATTCAATCATTTACCGTGCAACCGAATCAACATGTGCGCAAAGGTGATGTATTGGTGCGTATTGACGATACCACACTGAAAGCACAAGCTGATGTTGCCGAACGGGCATTAAACGTGGCAGAAGCAGAATATCGCGCTAACTCACAACGCGCCTTTCAGGATGCAGACTCCAAAACAAGGCTGGACTTCCTTGCGGCACAGGTAGCACAAAAGCGAGCTGAACGGGATTATGCGAATGCATTGCTGAACCGAACAGAAATTCGTGCAGAACGTGACGGGATTGCTGTATTTGCTGATGCTGAACGCTGGACAGGTAAGCCCGTGCGAACAGGGGAGCGATTAATGGAGCTTGCCGACCCATCATCTGTATCGCTGCGTATCGAGCTGGATGTTGGTGACGCTATTCAGTTAGAACCCGACGCGCCTATTACTCTCTTTCTGGATAGCGATCCCCTGATACCACATGCCGCAGTACTAGAGCGTATCGCGTATGAGTCTGAACTTACACCGACCGGCAACCTTGCTTACCGTTTGGATGCTCGCTTTACGGACACCCCGCCGCGTATTGGATTACGTGGGACAGCAAAAGTCTCTGGTGAATACGTTCATTTGGCTGTTTATCTCTTTCGACGCCCACTTGCAGCAATACGTCAATCGGTAGGGCTATGAGTGAATATTTACCCCCCTTAAGAACGGATCTGACTATCACGGAATCCGCCGTAGGACTGGATGGTGCTCCGCAATGGGTCTTGGTCGATCCGGTCACGGGTCGCTATTTCAAGCTCACCCCCTCAGCAATGCGTTTATTGCGGCACTGGTCCCTGCGCTATCCCCAACGCGTACTTGATGCCGCTAATCAGGAACCAGGGCTACAACTTCAAGCTAAAGAGCTTGAAACATTCGTGCGTTTTTTGAGCAACAATGACTTGATTGCTGCGAGTGATGCAGAACAACGTAAAAAGTATGCATTTAAGGCAGCCGCATCACGAGTCAGCCTGTGGAAGAAACTGCTACATCAATACCTTTTTTTTCGTATCCCCTTGTGGCGACCGGACCCATGGCTTAATCGTTGTTGGCCTGTACTGCAACGCATTGGCCCTCTCTTTCTACGCATTACGTTACCATTGATTCTGCTACTGGGGGGATTTCTTGTCAGCCGCGACTGGGTCCGTTACACCCACACCTTTCCCCATCTTTTCAGCCTACAGGGGATGGCAACCTTTGGCATCACGCTTATCTTCGCCAAATTCATCCATGAACTGGGGCATGCCTTTATGGCCAAACGCGCCGGATGTCGGGTGCAGAATATGGGCGTTGCTTTTATCGTACTCTTTCCCCTGTTTTACACTGATGTCAGCGATGCCTGGAAGCAAAAAGATCATCGAGCCCGCTTATTGATCAGCGCAGGAGGTATTTTCGCTGAATTGATACTGGCCTCTATTGCTCTACTTACGTGGTCACTGTTGCCAGACGGCCCGATCCGTACCGTCGCATTTATGCTCTCCGGTGTCACATGGGTAACAACGCTTATTATCAACCTTAACCCACTGATGCGTTTTGACGGTTATTTTCTACTGAGTGACTTCTGGCGAGTAGAAAACTTACAGGAACGTGCCTATGCGTTGTGCCGCTGGCGGCTGCGTGAAGTGTTATTTGGTTACGGTCAGCCTGCGCCACAGACGTGGTCACCAGCAATGCAACGTAAATTGTTACTTTGGGGCTATGCCTCATGGATATGGCGTTTTTTCCTGTTTTTCGGCATCGCGCTGCTGGTGTATCACTTTTTTATTAAAGTCGTTGGCATTGTGCTGATGCTGGTAGAAATAGGGTGGTTTATTGTGCTCCCCATCGTCAAGGAAGCCTATATCTGGTGGACCATGCGTAAAATTGCTCATCCCGTTAATCTGCTGCGCTCAGGGCTGATTGTGGCAGCCATACTGGTGCTGGTGCTGTTTCCCTGGCACGGCAGCATTCGTATTCCGGCAGTACTGGAAGCAGAAAACGTCAGTGTCATGTATGCCCCCCTTGCCGCCCAGGTAAAAGCGTTATATGTCACCGAGAGCCAGCAGGTAAAAGCCGGTGAAGTGTTACTGGAACTGACGTCATCGGATCTGGATTACCGCATGAATATTGAACGCCAGCAGATTGCCGTCTTGCAGCAAAAGCGACAACGCGGTGCCGTGCGCCAGGAAACTGCAAGTGAAACGCAGATTATTGATCGCCAATTGGCCGAATCGCTCGCCCGTTATCGAGGCCTTGATGCACAGCGACAACGATTATCCATCACCGCTTTGCAGGCAGGACAAGTGAGAGATGTGGCTCGTGATATGACGGAAGGTCGATGGTTAACGGCGGATATGCCCTTGCTGCGCATCGTTGAACAAGGTGCAGGAAAGGTACAGGGATATTTACCGGAAGACACGCTAAAACGGGCGAAAACAGGCATGCAGGGTGATTTTATCGCAGACGATCCTGCTTATCCTCGACTGGCAGTACAACTGAAAGACATTGCCCCCACCGGCACTGCTTGGTTACAGCAGGAAATGTTGGCCTCCGATCGCCACGGCCCGATCGCCGTGCGTCGCGACAGGGATCATAACCCTCAGCCCGTCCAGGCACAGTACCGTGTGCGTTTCGCGGTTCAGCAGGGGCAGTTCCCGCTGCCGCAACAGCCGTTACGAGGCAGTGTGATACTGGAAGGCGAAACGGAATCCATTCTTGGCGCGGTATGGCGTCGAATTGCCGCGATCGGGATCCGAGAAAGCGGATTTTGATGTGGCTAATGCGATTTTTTAATGACGATAAAACGCGTCATATGATTAATTTTACTGAATTGCTGTTTGTGTGATGGTTCGGGAAATAATTTTATTCAGCCGGCGGACAATCTTTCCTGCTTCAACTATGTTTTTATTGTGATTGATAAAATATATTTTGTTGCAATTTGAAACTATTTCATATTCTATGTATTTCTCCAGCATTTTTGGGGTCATACCAATAATCATCCAATAAATCGCATAGATAACACTTTTACGATGGTGAGGAGATATACCCATGATGCATGCTAAGAAGATTTTTACCCAAACATCAATAACTGTAGTTATGGTTGGCGGTATTTTATGGCCCCAGATTGCTTCAGCCTGTGGTTCGGAAGAATACATTGGCTCTGTCTGTTATACCGCAGCGCAATTTTGTCCTTCCGGTTTTGTTCCGGCGGATGGACGTGCACTGACTATTCAGCAAAATAGCGCGCTTTATTCCTTATTAAGCACCACCTACGGTGGTGATGGCAAAGCAACGTTTAACGTGCCTGACTTACGTGGACGTTTTCCTCTTGGTCAAGGTTCTGGTAGCGCCGACTCCAATAATATAGGGGCAAAAGCCGGCAAAGCCTCCGTGACATTATTGAACAACCAAATTGCGCCGCATATCCATCCCGCCGTCTTTACACAGGGTGAGTCGTCAGTTGATGTTACTGTTCCGGCACAGCCGAGCACCTTAAGTGTGGGAGCCTCACTACCGCTTGTCACGACCGCCAGCGGTACGGCGACAACAACCCCCATACCGACAGGAACCAGTAACTATCTTGGTGCCCTGACGGCCAAAGCGATTAATGGCTTATCAAGTTATAACGTCAGTTTTACCGGATTGTTCTCACAGACGAAACCGAGTTCGGTGACGGCGTCAGCACCTGTCGACACCACCGTGTCGGGTTCGGCGGGAACCCCTGCTTTCACGTTTAAAGTGCCGACCGGCGGAGCTGTTAGTGTGCAGCCTAATCTGCCTGCAGCAGCGCCAGTGGATATTCGGCCACAGTCACTGACCTTGTTGCCGTGTATTGCTGTATTGGGGCTCTATCCACCACGAGATTAAGTCTTACCTATCTGGCAAGGTTGCCCAACGTCCTTGCCAGATGATTAGAGCCGGTAAATGTGTGTATAAACCGATTAATCCGGTTACATGTACCTGTCGTTAATTACCGATAACTATCGGAGTTTTTTATGCTGTGGCGTCAATTATTTAAAAAGCAGGCTAGCAAACCAGCCGCCATCTCTGAAACGGATGCACATCCTTTCGTCTGCGGCTATGTGCTGGAAGCCCGTATGCTGTTTGATGGCGCAATTGCAGCCACCGTCGAGCAGGCGGCCGATACACACACTACCGAGACTCAACTGGCCAGCACGACGACTGCCAACACGACTTCGACAGAGACAGAATCTCAGTCTGATAGCAGTGGTCATGCGGGTCAGGGTACCGACAATCAGAGTGCAGCCACCAAGAGTACTTCAACTGACAGTACCTCAACGACGAGTACCACTGCCGATAGCAGTGATGTTGCGACAGTTGCGGGGGCAAACGTTCATAAAGAAGTGGTCTTTATCGATACCTCAGTGGCCGGTTATCAGTCCTTGGTTGCCAACGTTCCCGCCGGGATGGAAGTCGTATTGCTAGACGGCAGCAAAGATGGTTTGACACAGATGGCCGTATGGGCGCAAACGCACAGCGGTTACGATGCCATTCATGTACTCAGTCATGGCAGTGAGGGAACCGCGCAACTCGGTACCCTGACGCTAAACAGCGCCACCGCTCTTGCCCGTGCCAATGATCTGGCGACGCTCGGTGCTGCATTGAATACTGATGGCGATCTCTTGCTATATGGTTGTGATGTGGCGCAGGCGTCCGGGCAACAGTTTGCTTCTCTGCTGGCGCAGTTAACCTCGGCAGATGTGGCGGCGTCAACCAACCCGACAGGGGCATCGGCGCTCGGTGGTGATTGGGTAACAGAATTTCATACCGGTGAGATTGGTGTACAGGATTTGGTTATCAGCAGTTATACCAATCTGTTGTCGGTGAATAGCACTTCGGTCACGGTGACCGCAACTAATGATACGAACACGGAGTACTATCCCTCGACGTCGGTAGGTAGCAGTGTTGAATTTGATAACAATGGCAATCCTATTGATATCGACCCGACGAATAACACGATTACGATTACTTATAGCAGTGGCGCATCGCTGGACACCGGGTTTGACCTGGTGTTTCAGGGCGGCAGTCTCGACCATTTTACCGGTATTAACAAGACCTCCAGTTCAGGGGTAAACACCAACGATGTGACCGCTACCGTTTCCGGTAAAACTATCCATATTGATGTAGGGAATGGCGGGTTTACTAATGGGACAATAGTCTTCACGTTCACATCGGTCAATGTATCGACGGATACCGCGCCCACGGTCACCGGCAGCGTGACTAACCCCACCTACACGGAAAATGGCTCTGGCGTGAGCCTGTTTTCCGGCGTGACGGCCGCCACCAATGACAGCGGGCAGACGTTTAGCGGTGCGGTGTTTACCGTCAGCAATGTGGCTGACAGCACAGAATACCTGACCATTAATGGGGTGGATGTTGCACTCACCAACGGGAATAGCCTCTCTCTGGGCAGTGGTTACGGCACCGCCAGCGTCATTAAGAGTGGCAACACGGCAACGGTGACGTTATCTGGCGCGGCCATGAGTGGTGCCAGTATGAGCACACTATTGTCGAGTATGACTTACCGTAATAGCAGTGAAAACCCGTCCGTCACCTCACGCACGGTGACGCTCAACCAGCTAACCGATAGCGGTAGCACCAATAATACGGCTTCGCCCAGTCTCAGTAGTCAAGTGACCATCCATGCCGTCAATGATGCCCCAACGGATATCTCGCTCACGTCAAGTAGCATAGGGCAGTCATTGGGCAGCAATGGCACGGTCGGCACGCTCAGTGCAACGGATGTCGATTCTAACTCCTTCACCTATACGCTGGTATCGGGTACCGGCAGTACCGACAACAGCTTGTTTTCGATTACCGGCAGCACGCTGAAAGTGAACAACGCCGCCACGATGACATCTGGAACCTATTCTGTGCGCATACAGGTGAGTGACGGTACCGACACCTATCAAAAAGTCTTTTCAGTCACGGTAAGCGATGATGTCAGACCGACATTTGACATTGCACCAGCGGCGACCAACATCAGTGCAAGCGGTTTTGACCTTTCTGCCAGTCTGGATGAGGCAGGAACGATTTATTACGTGATTGTCGCTGACGGGGCTTCAGCTCCCAGCGTGAGTCAGATTATCGCCGGTCAGAATGCGTCAGGGGCGACGGCAGTCGGTTCCGGCAGCCATGTCGTCAGCAGCGCACCTTATACCTATTCCTTTAGTGTCACGGGATTAAACGGTGCAAGTAGCTACGACGTGTATGTGGTGGCAAAAGACAGCGCCAACAACCAGATACTCAGTGCAACCAAGGTCGATGTCACTACATCGTCCAACACCGCCCCCGTATTCAGCAACCTGAACGGCGGCGCCACCTATACCGAAAATGGCAGCGCGGTGGTGATGGATAATAATGTCACCGTCGCCGATACCGAACTCGGCGCGCTTAACAGCGGACAGGGCAACTATAACGGCGCGTCGATCACCATCGCCCGCAATGGTGGGGCCAGCAGTAACGATACCTTCGGCAATAGCGGGCTGTTGGGGTCGCTGACGCAAGGGCAAAACTTCACGTACAACGGTACTGCCGTGGGCAGCGTCACGACCAATTCAGGCGGTACGCTGACGCTGACGTTTAACAGCAATGCCGCCTCGGCGATAGTCGATGCCGTGCTGCAATCTCTGACCTATGCCAATGACTCGAATGACCCACCGTCCAGCGTAACGCTTAACTGGACCTTTAATGACGGATCGCTCAACAGTAGCGGCAGTAATCAGGCGGTACTGAGCATCACGCCCGTTAACGATGCACCGACCATCAGTAACTCATCGGTCAGCAAAACCTTCAATGAGGATAGTGCTCAGACCTTCAGTGCCTCAGATTTCGGTTTCAGCGATGTGGACAGTGGTGACACCCTGCAATCGATCACCATCGTCACCGCACCGACTGTCGGTGAACTGTTTATTGACGCCAACGGTGATGGTGTACGCGGTGTCGGCGATACGTTGCTTGGCGACGGGGCCGTGGTCAGTGCGACCAATATCAACAAACTGACCTTCCGCCCGGCGGCGAATGCCAACGGCGCGGGTTATGCCTCCTTTACCTGGACGGTCAGCGATGGCACAGCATCGTCCACTGACATCGGGACCACGACGCTCAATGTAACAGCAGTCAACGACGCACCGGTCATCAGCGACACTAACATCAGCAAAACCTTCAATGAGGATAGCGTCCAGACCTTTAGCGCCTCGGATTTTGGCTTTAGCGATGTGGACAGCGGCGATACCTTGCACTCCATCACTATCCTGACGGCGCCGCCCACCGATGAGCTGTTTATTGATGCCAATAGCGACGGGGTGCGCGGCTTCGGTGATTCCATTGTCGGCGTCGGGTCCCTGGTCAGTGCGGATGAGGTCGAGAAGCTAGTGTTCCGCCCGGCAGCGAATGCCAACGGCGTGGGTTATGCCACTTTTACCTGGACAGTCAGCGATGGTACAGCATCGTCCACTGACATAGGGACAATGACCCTCAACGTAACATCGGTTAACGATGCGCCGACGTTATCGAGCGGCGTGACGGTAAACCTGGCCTCAACGACGGAGGATGTGACATCGTCTGCCACTACGGTGTCGTCGTTGCTTAGCGGCGCAGGCTATGGCGATGTCGATAGCGGGGCGTCCGGCGGCATTGCGATTACTACCGCGGCAGGGAATGGCGACTGGCAGTACTCCACGGATAATGGCGCTAACTGGTTTAGTATCGGGACAGTATCTGGCTCATCGGCACTGCTGTTGGGCTCAACGGCGCAGCTTCGTTATGTACCGGACAGCGCCAATGGTGAAACGACCACGCTGAGCTTCAAGGCGTGGGATCAAACCAGTGGTAGCGCGACAGTTGGTGGCAGTAAAGGCCTGGCGGACACCTCGACATCTGGCGGCAGCAGCGCATTCTCGACCAACAGTGCACAAGTCTCATTGGTCGTCACCAGTGTGAATGATGCCCCCACTATCGACAGTACAGTCAGTAGCCAAAGTGCAACCAAAGACGCCGTCTTCAGCTTCACCGTGCCAGTGGATACTTTTGTCGATGTCGATAATGGCGAGGTGTTGACACTGAGCGCAACACAGTCAGATGGCTCGGCACTCCCGAGCTGGCTGAGTTTCAATCCCGCTACCGGAACCTTCTCAGGGACACCGACTAACGCCGATATCGGTAATCTGACGATCAGAATAACAGCAACGGACAGCAGTAACGCATCGGTTAGCACGACCTTTGGGTTAGCGGTCAATGACAATAACAACCCACCAGTGGTCTCCACCTCGATCGCTGACCAGACTATCGCACAAAACGATAATCTCAGTTTTAGCGTTTCGACAGGCACGTTTACCGATCCCGATGTGGGCGATACCTTAACCCTCATCGCCACGCTGGCGGACGGCTCGGCGCTGCCGAGCTGGCTCAGCTTTAACCCGGCCACCGGCACCTTCTCCGGCACGCCAGCTAACGGCGATGTCGGCAACCTGAGCATTAGGGTGACCGCCACCGACGGCAGCAATGCCGCGGCCAGCACCACCTTTGCACTGACCGTCAGCAATATCAATGATGCACCGGTGACTTCCGGCAGCGTGTCGCCACAAAGCGTGGCGCAGGACAGCCCGCTGAATTTCACCCTGCCGGGCGGCCTGTTTACCGATCCCGATGTGGGCGATACCTTGACCCTCAGCGCCACGCTGGCGGACGGCTCGGCGCTGCCGAGCTGGCTCAGCTTTAACCCGGCCACCGGCACCTTCTCCGGCACGCCAGCTAACGGCGATGTCGGCAGCCTGAGTATCAGGGTGACCGCCACCGACGGCAGCAATGCCGCGGTCAGCACCACCTTTGCACTGACCGTCAGCAATATCAATGATGCACCGGTGGTTTCCGGCAGCGTGGCACCACAAAGCGTGGCGCAGGACAGCCCGCTGAATTTCACCCTGCCGGGCGGCCTGTTTACCGACTCCGATGTGGGCGATACCTTAACCCTCAGCGCCACGCTGGCGGACGGCTCGGCGCTGCCGAGCTGGCTCAGCTTTAACCCGGCCACCGGCACCTTCTCCGGCACGCCAGCTAACGGCGATGTCGGCAGCCTGAGCATTAGGGTGACCGCCACCGACGGCAGCAATGCCGCGGTCAGCACCACCTTTGCACTGACCGTCAGCAATATCAATGATGCACCGGTGGTTTCCGGCAGCGTGTCGCCACAAAGCGTGGCGCAGGGCAGCCCGCTGAATTTCACCCTGCCGGGCGGCCTGTTTACCGATCCCGATGTGGGCGATACCTTAACCCTCAGCGCCACGCTGGCGGACGGCTCGGCGCTGCCGAGCTGGCTCAGCTTTAACCCGGCCACCGGCACCTTCTCCGGCACGCCAGCTAACGGCGATGTCGGCAGCCTGAGTATCAGGGTGACCGCCACCGACGGCAGCAATGCCGCGGTCAGCACCACCTTTGCACTGACCGTCAGCAATATCAATGATGCACCGGTGGTTTCCGGCAGCGTGGCACCACAAAGCGTGGCGCAGGACAGCCCGCTGAATTTCACCCTGCCGGGCGGCCTGTTTACCGACTCCGATGTGGGCGATACCTTAACCCTCATCGCCACGCTGGCGGACGGCTCGGCGCTGCCGAGCTGGCTCAGCTTTAACCCTGCCACCGGCACCTTCTCCGGCACGCCGAGCAACGGCGATGTCGGCAACCTGAGTATCAGGGTGACCGCCACCGACGGCAGCAATGCCGCGGCCAGCGCCACCTTTGCACTGACCGTCAACAATATCAATGATGCACCGGTGGCTTCCGGCAGCGTGGCACCACAAAGCGTGGCGCAGGGCAGCCCGCTGAATTTCACCCTGCCGGGCGGCCTGTTTACCGACTCCGATGTGGGCGATACCTTAACCCTCAGCGCCACGCTGGCGGACGGCTCGGCGCTGCCGAGCTGGCTCAGCTTTAACCCTGCCACCGGCACCTTCTCCGGCACGCCAGCTAACGGCGATGTCGGCAGCCTGAGTATCAGGGTGACCGCCACCGACGGCAGCAATGCCGCGGCCAGCAACACCTTTGCACTGACCGTCAGCAATATCAATGATGCACCGGTGGTTTCCGGCAGCGTGGCACCACAAAGCGTGGCGCAGGACAGCCCGCTGAATTTCACCCTGCCGGGCGGCCTGTTTACCGATCCCGATGTGGGCGATACCTTAACCCTCAGCGCCACGCTGGCGGACGGCTCGGCGCTGCCGAGCTGGCTCAGCTTTAACCCGGCCACCGGCACCTTCTCCGGCACGCCAGCTAACGGCGATGTCGGCAATCTGAGCATTAGGGTGACGGCCACCGACGGCAGCAATGCCGCGGCCAGCACCACATTCAGCATGTCGGTTACCCCTGCTGCCGTAAACGGTGGCGATCCTGAATTCAGACTGGGGAGTAATGATCAAACACCTATAATGTCACCGACGAATTCGGTGACGATAACCTTGGGCCAGTCACAGAATACCCCCATTACGCTGGGTAGCATATTCTCTCAAGCGTCACTTCCAGGGTTTGATGCCAACAGAACGACCAATACATCAACGGTAACATCAACGCTTTTTCAGTCTCCTGTAAATCAACCCCAAGCAGGCGCAATGCCCATGGGCCAGATAGCGAATACGTTTGCGCCGAGAAGCCTTGATGTGGGGACGACAAGCCGATTTGATAGCTCACTTGGCGCGTTCCCCAGCTTTAATAACGGCGGGGCGTTAGGGGGAAATTCTACCTTATCGGGCGTGTTCTCTGGCATGAATCTTCCATCGATTACGCCGATGGAAGTGTTCTCCCGCGGAAGTTGGCAAGGGGTTAACGTTGATAACAACAGTCGCACCCCACTGACATCACTACCGGATGCAACTGCCATGGAATTTGCACCTAACTTAGAACAGCAGTTACAAAGCATTGGCAATTTGAAATTACAACGACTGGCGGTTATCGAACAGGCGTTGCTTGATATGGATAAACACAGCATTGAGGCAGAACGTTCATGAGTACAACAATAATGACAGCAGCAAACGAGGTTAGAAAGCAGGGTGGGATCGTGTCCAAAGGGCGAAAATTGTTCAGTCTTAGCCTGATCATGGTGACAGTCAGCGGCTGTGCCGTCACCACTGACCCGATTTCGAAGCAACAAAGCACTCAGCGAGCCCAGCAAGACAGAGTGGTGATGTTCAGTCAGCAGGAGCCGGTAAGCACATCGATTACGCTCTACGATGCCATGGCCAGGGCACTCAAGTACAACCTGGAAGCTCGGCTGAAGGTCATGGAGCAGGCACTGTCACAGCAACAGTTGGAGCTGGCACGCTATGACATGCTACCGCGTGTTGCGATGTCTGCCGGTTACGTTGGGCGTAACAATGCCAGTGAATCCCGTAGCCGCAATATCTTTAGCGGTAAAGAGTCCGTGGAACCATCAACATCATTAGATCGCGATCGTAACGTTGCCGATCTCACCATGGTGTGGAATGTGCTCGATTTCGGGGTGAGCTATGTCACCGCCAAACAGCGCGCCGACCAACGCTGGATTGCCGATGAACGCAAACGCAAAGTGGTACACACTATCCTTCAGGATGTACGCTCAGCCTATTGGCGTGCTGTCACCGCTGAACGACTGTTAGGGCACATTGATGATTTACTTGCGCGCGTCAATCAAGCGCGAGAAGCCAGTGAACGCATGACAACACAGCAAATTGGTGACCCGGTAGAAGTGCTGAGCTACCGCAGAGCGCTGATTGAAGCTACCCGGCAGTTAGAAGAGCAGCGTCGTGCGTTATCATTAGCAAAAACCGAATTGGCTGCGCTGATGAATATGCCCTTGGATACACCTTATACGCTGGCATTGCCAGACAGTAAGGAAATGGCCGTTCCCCAGCTAACGATGGACATGAAAACACTCGAGCTGAGTGCATTGACCCATCGCCCTGAACTCAAGGAGCAGGATTATCAAGCACGTATCCATGCGGCGGAAACCCGCAAGTCACTGCTGCGTATGTTACCTGGTGTTGAGATCAGCGCTGGCGGCCACTATGACAGCAACTCCTTTCTCATCAACAACAGTTGGGTAGACGTAGGGGTAAAAGCGACCTGGAATCTGTTTAACGTGATATCTGGCCCAGCCGCCTACAAAACGGCACAAGCAAACGAATCTGTCTCAGAAGTACAACGCCAAGCCATGTCATTGGCGATCATGGCACAGCTGTATATTGCGCGGGCCAACTTCAGTGAAGCCCAGAGACAGTACAAAACCAGCACCGAACTGCATGAACTTGACGGTCAGATCGTCGAACAGTTACGAAACCGCTACAAGGCACATGGCATCGGTGAGTTACAACTGATACAAGGTGAGCTTAATGCACTCAACGCCAACCTGCGTCAGGATTTAGCGTATGCTGAGTTGCGTAATACCTACGGTCAGATCCTTTCAACCGTGGGGTTCGACCTGTTACCCAAAACATTACCTACAAATAATCTGGCTGATATCAGTAAGGCGTTACGTCAGTCTGAAATGAATTGGCAGCAGGGTAACATCACTACATTGCAATCTTTCTGATGGGGTTATGCTTTCACTGGCATAAGTAAAGCAGAAGATGGTTAGATTTTGATCCGGTAGTGGGGCATGAGCAGGGAGGACATCGCCCCACTGTTGTTCTTAGCCCCTTCGCTTATAATAATTTGACCGGAATGTGCTTATGCGTCCCATGCACAACCCAGCGCAAAGAATATAGCTTCGAAGTCGAATTATCTGGAGACTGTGAAAGCGTGGCTCTCACCGATCAGGTCACTTGTGTAGACTGGCGTAACTGTAAGGCAACAAAGAAAGGCAAAGTGACTACTAATGAGTTAGAACTCATCAGAGCAAAAGCTAAGGCTTTGATTGGCTAACAATTCCGTTCGGTGGTGCTAGAAAACACCACCTACAACTATCTGAAAAGACCAATAAATCATCATCGTTACTGCTGATACCACTATTTTTCCTCTTCTTCTTTTTCGTTCATCTTCATGGCATCAGCGACCTTGGTATCCATCATGTGGTCATTTTTGCTCAGGTAGAGGTTAAACAGCCGATCAAACTCGCCCGTGAGCACTTTTTCAGCAAACGGTTTATCGGTATCCTTGATAATTGCTGACGATATGGACAAGAGGAGATGAGCGGATAATCAGGGAGAAATAAGATGAAAAATAGATAGGCCAGATACAAAAAAAGCTTCCGGCTAAGGAAGCTTTTATGCTGCACTTTATGCAGGAGAGAATCAAAAAACTCATAACTTATTGATTCTATTGAATATGTGGCGGAGGAGTAGAGATTCGAACTCTAGAACACTTTCGCGTCGCCGGTTTTCAAGACCGGTGCCTTCAACCACTCGGCCACTCCTCCGCAATGACGCGCACTATAAACAGTACGCCGCACATTGTAAAGCGGCGTTGTGGTCAACTGCTTAAAAAATAGATGATAAGCCGTTGAAAGCATAGAAAATCGACAATGGTGTTGTAAAACCGCACGTTTAGCCTTATTTCCCACCGCCGCGCTGAATCCTTCATCATCAAATGAACCTCAGACATTTTTTATCTCGCTGTTGTCTGTCTATTTTTCGCCGCGTCCTTTATCGTAAGACTCATTTGATATCCACATTTTTATTTGCGAGACAACGATGACCTACCGAGTAATTGCACTTGATCTTGATGGTACGCTACTGAATCAACAGAAAAAAATCCTGCCCGAATCGCTCAGCGCACTCGCGCTGGCCCGTCAGCAAGGCATAAAAGTGATGATCGTCACCGGACGCCACCACTCGGCAATCCATCCTTTTTATCAGGGATTGCAGTTGGATACGCCCGCCATCTGCTGTAACGGCACCTACGTTTATGATTACCAGCGAGGTCAAGCATCGCACACCAATCCGCTCTCTGTCGAACAGGCAAAAAATGTCATCACGCTGCTAGAGGAATGTGATATTCATGGGCTGATGTATGCCGATGACGATATGTATTACCAGTATCCGACCGGACACGTAGTCCGCACGCTGGCATGGGCTGCTAACCTGCCGGAACAGCAGCGTCCTCGTTTCGCTCAGGTAGAAAATCTGGTGCGTCAGACCGAAGCGTCCCACGCTATCTGGAAATTCGCGACCACGCACGCCGATGTTCCCACGCTAAACCATTTCGCCGCAGAAGTGGAAAAGCAGCTCGGACTCGCCTGCGAGTGGTCATGGCAGGATCAGGTTGATATTGCCCAA
Organism: Pectobacterium quasiaquaticum; assembly: GCF_014946775.2. Taxonomy (NCBI): domain Bacteria; kingdom Pseudomonadati; phylum Pseudomonadota; class Gammaproteobacteria; order Enterobacterales; family Pectobacteriaceae; genus Pectobacterium; species Pectobacterium quasiaquaticum. The sequence continues at coordinate 3,020,997 of NZ_CP065177.1, forward strand.
ACTGGCAACAGCAAAGGCAAGCTGCTCCAGCAATGGCTAGGCGAACAGGGCATCAGCATGAAGGACGTCGTGGCATTCGGCGATAACTTTAATGATATCAGTATGCTGGAAGGCGTAGGGTTGGGTGTCGCGATGGGCAACAGCGCCGATGAAATCAAGGCGAGAGCCGATCTGGTGATTGGCAGCAATGAAGAGCCGAGTATCGCCGATGTCATCCGCACCCGTATTCTGGCATAACCGACGATGACGCAATCAGGAAAAGCGACCGCTCTCGCTTGCCTGATTGCGTGCGACTCGCCAACAAACTTACAGCGCACTACCCAGCACCTGCCGCAGGTACGCCCCCGCCCCCATTAATCCCGGCTGTTCATGGGTAATCAGGTACACGGGGATATCCTGCATATAGCCTTTGAACCGCCCTTTGTCTTCAAACGCCGCCCGAAAACCGGAAGCTTTAAAGAACTCAAGAAAGCGCGGAACAATGCCGCCAGCAATATACACGCCACCAAATGTGCCTAAATTTAATGCCAGATTACCACCGAAGCGTCCCATGATGACGCAGAAGAGCGACAGCGCGCGGCGACAGTCCACATCCGTATTGTTGACAGCCCGTTCGGTAATATCTTTCGGCTCCAATTCCTCCGGCGTGCGGTCATCAGACAGCACCACAGCACGGTAGATATTTACCAGCCCCTGTCCAGAGAGTATGCGTTCAGCGGAAACATGCCCGAGCGACTGGCGCAAAACAGAGAGAATTTTGTCTTCTTCATCGCTATTCGGCGCGAAATCTACATGCCCGCCCTCACCCGGCAGGCTAATCCATTGATTGGCGGCATGTACCAAATGAGCGACGCCTAACCCCGTGCCTGCACCATACACAGCAATGGGTTTGCCTGGCACAGGCTCCCCGCCGCCAAATTGGAGTAAATCCGCGTTAGTCATCACCGGCACCGCCATGGAGACGGCGGTAAAATCGTTGATAACCTCAAAGTGGCGCAGGCCCAGACTCGCTTTCATTTCTGCGATGGAAAACGCCCAGGTGTGGTTTGTCATTGCCACCCAGTCACCGGTAATCGGGCAGGCAATCGCGATACAGGCATCCTGTACCGTGACCTGCCGCGAATCGAGATAATCACGAATGGCCCCTTCCAGCGAAGGAAAATCCAACCCGGAATAGGTCTCGGTTTGCGATAATTCACCCGTTGTGGCATCACACAGTGCCAAACGCGTATTGGTGCCACCGACATCGCCCACTAAAACAAAGTGCGTCATTCTTCTTTTCCCCTCAAGCAAAGCAGATTCCCGATCATTGCGCGAAAACAGCCAGCTACGCTATGGCTATATAACTTTCTAGTGATAAGGATCTCATTTATGGCTAAAAGCTGCGGTTAAGTTAAAAGTAATCGATTACATTTAGAAAACACAAATTGTAATCGATTACTTTTAAGAGAGATACCGCATCGTTTCTTCATCTGAAAACACAGCTACCAAATCGTTACAGCCGGCCTTCGTGGTTCCCAGACTGTCACTCATGATGTTTTTAGAGTTCTTCATCTGGGGCTCATGGTCTGTCACCCTGGGTCTGGTTATGACACAGCACAACCTGGCCGCCATGATTGGCGACGCCTTCTCTGCCGGACCAATCGCCTCCATCCTGTCGCCGTTTGTACTGGGCATGGTGGTTGACCGCTTCTTCCCATCACAAAAAGTCATGGCGCTGCTGCACCTGATCGGCGCTGTCATTCTGTGGTTTGTGCCTACCGCGTTAATCAACGAAGACGGCTCACAGTTGCTCATCCTGCTGTTCGCCTACACGCTGTGCTTTATGCCAACGCTGGCATTAACCAACAACATCGCGTTCCATAACCTGACTAACAGTGAGAAGAGCTTCCCGGTTGTGCGAGTCTTCGGCACCATTGGTTGGATCGTCGCCGGTGTCTGCATCGGAACAGCGGGCATCTCCGCAAGCGTCAATATCTTCTACGTCGCGGCCGCTTGTTCTGCCATTCTGGCAGCTTACAGCCTGACGCTGCCGCATACCCCAGCGCCGGCAAAAGGCTTGCCGCTGGCAGTGCGCGATCTGTTCTGTGCTGATGCCTTTGCGTTGCTGAAGAAAGGCCACTTTCTGGTCTTTGCCATCTGCGCGATGCTGATCTCTATTCCACTGGGCACCTACTACGCTTACACCGCGTCCTTCCTGAGCAATGCGGGTATCAGCGACGTCAGCACCGCCATGTCGTTTGGTCAGATGTCCGAAATCGTCTTCATGCTGATCATTCCGCTGCTGTTTAGAAAGCTGGGTGTGAAATACATGCTGTTCATCGGCATGCTGGCGTGGTTCGTACGCTATGCCCTCTTCGCGATGGGCGTGAATGAAGAAACACGCTGGTTGCTCTACATCGGTATCCTGCTGCACGGTATCTGCTATGACTTCTTCTTCGTCATTGGCTTCATCTACACCGACCGCATCGCGGGAGAGAAAATCAAAGGGCAGGCACAAAGTATGGTGGTCCTGTTCACCTACGGTATCGGTATGCTGCTGGGCTCGCAGGTTTCCGGTGCACTCTATAACCGTCTCTTCGACAACGGTACGTTAAACGCGCCTGAAATCTGGGCGACCTTCTGGTGGATCCCTGCGGTTGCCGCAGCCATCATCGCCGTCATCTTCCTCTTCTCCTTCAAATATAAAGAAGAGCGGGCCTAATTATTTAAGACAGATTATTTAACGAGAAAATGGGATGAGGTCGCCTATGGCACCTCATCCCACTGCATTCTCCGCTATCGCAATCGTGCAACGGTATTCATGACCACACCTGTTGCCAAAGGAGGTAATAATGAAGACGTTAAAAGGACCGGGTATTTTTCTCGCCCAGTATATTGGCGATCAGGCCCCCTTTAACACGCTGGAAAATCTGGCGCAATGGGCAGCCGGATTAGGCTTTAAAGCGCTACAAATCCCCTGTAATCACCCGCACATTTTCGATCTGGCCACGGCCGCCGACAGCCAAACGTACTGTGATGATGTGAAAGGACTGTTGGCGCAGCATGGGCTGACTATCAGCGAACTGTCGACCCATCTGGAAGGACAGCTCGTTGCCGTCCACCCTGCGTATGACGATGCATTTGACGATTTCGCACCACCAGCTTACCGCCGCAATCCGCAGGCTCGCCAAGAGTGGGCTATTGCGGCAATCAAGCAGGCAGCACAGGCCTCTTCACGCTTAGGACTAAACGCCCACGCGACGTTTTCCGGTGCGCTGGCCTGGCCCTATTTTTATCCCTGGCCACCGCGTAAAGAGGTCATGATTCAGGAAGCCTTTAAAGAACTCGGTCGCCTGTGGACGCCGATCCTCGACTGTTTTGACGAGCACGGCGTGGATGTGTGCTACGAGCTGCACCCGGGAGAAGATTTACACGACGGCGTAACCTTTGAACGCTTCCTTGATGTCGTCAATCACCACCCGCGCGCCAACATTCTTTACGATCCTAGCCATATGCATTTGCAGCAGATGGACTACCTCGGCTTTATCGACCGTTACCATGCACGAATCAAAGCGTTCCATGTGAAAGATGCAGAATTTAACACGTCGAGCAAAAGCGGCGTCTACGGCGGCTATCAGTCATGGGCTGAACGCGCCGGCCGCTTCCGCTCACCGGGAGATGGTCAGATCGATTTCGGCGGCATCTTCAGCAAGCTGGCCCAATACGACTACGACGGTTGGGCGGTGCTGGAATGGGAATGCTGTCTGAAAGACAGCAACTGCGGTGCGAAAGAAGGGGCGGCGTTCATCAACCGCCACATTATTCCCGTCACAGGACGCGCTTTTGACGATTTCGCTGCGACCAGCGACGATCGTCCGTTAGTCAGAAAAATGTTGGGATTAAAAGAGGAGAACGCAGAATGATTCGCGTTGGCATTATTGGTTCCGGTTTTATTGGCCCAGCACATATTGAAGCGATTCGTCGCCTTGGCTTCGTTGAGGTGGTGGCGCTGGCGGAAAATTCGCTCGATCTGGCACAGCAGAAAGCGCGTCAGCTCAACATTCCTCGTGCCTACGGCAGCGTCGCTGATTTGTTAAATCATCCCGGTATTGATGCGATCCATAACTGCACGCCGAACCATCTTCATGCGGCGATCAATAAGCAGATTATTCAGGCAGGCAAGCACGTCTTTTCGGAAAAGCCGCTGTGTATGACCAGCGAGGAAGCGCGTGAACTGGTCGCACTGGCGGAAGAAAAAGGCGTTGTTCACGGCGTCAGCTTTGTCTATCGCCAGTTTGGCATGGTGCAGCAGGCTGCCAGTATGATTAAGCGTCAGGAGATCGGCCGCGTCTTTGCGGTACACGGCGGCTATCTGCAAGACTGGATGCTGCACGACACCGACTATAACTGGCGTGTTGAACCGGAGTACGGCGGAGTTTCCCGCGCAGTGGCCGACATCGGATCGCACTGGTGCGACACGGTGCAATTTATTTCCGGCCGGAAAATTGTCGACGTCTTCGCCGATTTAGCCATCGTCCATCCGATCCGCAAATCCAATCGGAACGGCACAGCCACATTCTCATCATCCGACGCGCTGCCAGAGTACGACGACAAACCGGTCAAAACCGAAGACTACGCGACCGTGTTACTGCGCTTTGAGGATGGTAGCCGTGGATCCTTTACCGTTTCTCAGGTCAGCGCTGGCCGGAAAAATCGCCTGACGTTTGAGGTGAATGGCAGTGAACAGTCTCTGGCGTGGGATCAGGAAACGCCGCAACAGCTGTGGATCGGTCATCGTGATAAACCGAATCAGGTGTTGTCGGACGATCCTGGACTGCTGAACCCAGAAGCCGCCGCCGCGGTCCACTTCCCCGGAGGGCATATCGAAGGCTGGCCGGATGCGTTCAAGAACATGATGGCGAACTTTTATACCTATCTGCGTGACGGCAAACAGCCGGGCGTCGATCCGTTCAACTTCGCCACCTTCTACGACGGTGCGAACATCATGTTCATCATTGACGCCATCGTGCAAAGCCATCAGCAACAAACGTGGGTGAAGGTCACCAATTAAGGCATCAGACCGTTCATTCTCTCACGGTATTCATCCCGCAGGTGCGACGCCTGCGGGATGCAGTCAGAGATATTTATGGTAATCTGCTCAGCCAAGCATAAGTAGCGTGAGTGCCTTCTGAATTATGTCGATTCAAAAAATAGCACGGATAGCTGGAGTCTCGGTTGCCACCGTTTCACGGGTGTTGAACAACATTGGTAGCGTGAAACCGCAAAACCGGGAACGTGTTCTCAATGCGATAAAAAGCAGCAATTATCAGCCGAACTTACTGGCCCGGCAGCTACGTACCGCGCGCAGCCAGATGTTATTGGTCATGGTTTCCAACATTGCCAACCCCTTCTGTGCCGATGTCGTGAAAGGCATTGAGGCGGAAGCGGAAGAAAACGGCTACCGCATTCTTCTGTGCAATTCAGGTGCCGATATCGTTCGCGCCCACTCCAGCCTGCAACTGCTGTCCGGTAAAATGGTCGATGGCGTGATCACCATGGACGCCATTTCAACGCTGTCAGCGTTCCAGGACATGATTGGCACCGCGCCTTGGGTGCAGTGCGCCGAGCATGACGATACATCCGCTATTTCATCCGTCGGGATTGATAACGCCGAAGCATCCCGTTTCGTGATTAATCACTTTATTGGCAAAGGCCGCCGCCGTATCGCCATGATTAACCACGACATGAATTACCTCTATGCCCAGCAGCGAGAGAAAGGCTATCGCGACGTTATCGCAGAGAATGGGTTTGATTACGGCAAAGTCGAATACGCCAGTACGCTGAGCTACGCAGGCGGAAAAGCCGCAATGAACGCGCTGCTTAACGATCCAGATCGGCCAGATGCCGTCTTTGTGGTGTCCGATACGTTGGCTGCGGGCGCATTGTCGGCAATTTGTGAGGCGGGATTGAGCGCGCCGCAGGATATTGCAGTGATCGGTTTCGACGGTTCAGAGCTGGGTTACATCACCTCGCCTCAGCTCAGTACGATTCAGCAGCCGTCCGCACATATCGGCAGAGAGGCCGTGAAATTGTTATTACAACAAATCGACCAACCTGCCAGCGAAACAGAAAAGCGCTTACTGGAATGGACGTTTGTCGAACGGGCATCCAGCTAACTGACTTAGAATATCCGGTTCACTATCCCACATTTTACAACCTGCGGCTCGCTGACCGCAGGTTGATAGCGCTTCCTTACTTACTTTTTACTTTACTCAGTTTTTCATACAGAGACTGGTAAGCTGCGGAAACAATGGCCTGTGGATCTTTCGGTAAGTCATGTTCAGCAACAAACCACTGAGCACCCGCCTTAGACGCAGCAGGAAGAATCTCTTCCCACGCCAAAATGCCCTCACCCGGTGGGGCAAAGTTCATTTCATCATCGCGGATGCCGATTGACGTATTGTCTTTCGCATGAATTGAATAAATACGCCCTTTGTACTGGCGCAGGAGACGCACAGGATCCTGTCCTCCGCGCGATACCCAGGCAACATCCATTTCCAGCATCAGGTTCTCTGGCTCTGCCGCATCCATCATGATTTCCAGCGCGGTTTTACCGCGATACTTCTTCATCTCGAAATTATGGTTGTGATAAGCCAACTTCATGCCCTGCTTCTTCAACTCACGCCCAAGATCGTTCATTTCCACACCAAAGCGCTTCCAGCCCTCTGCGCTATCTGGTCGGTCTTCTACATTTAGCCACGGCACGATAATCATGCTGTTGCCGATGGCTTTGTTAAAGGCTACAACCTCAGCCATATTGCTTTTCAGTTCGCCAAACTGGACATGCGCAGCAATGGCTTTCAACTGATACTTTCCTAATAACCCCTTCATTTCTGACGCACTAATGTCATGCGTCCCCACCAGCTCAACCGCCTTAAATCCGGCGTCTCGCGCCATGGAGAATTGCTCGTCGAGCGTATTCAAGCTGCGCAGTGTATACATCTGCAACGCTATTTTTTGGTTTTCTGCTGGACGCTCGGCAAGCGCCAAACCCGATGAAACTATCAACAATAGCGGTATAGCGAACGCACGGCGCAATAACGTCATACAGGGCATGTCCTTCTCCTATTTTTATCCCGTAGCACAGGTGAAAACAAAAAAGTAATCGATTACTTTTTATGATGAAAAAATAACAACGCGGGGATAATTTATCTGACTACCTTGTTTACGCGGTAGAAAAAACGAATTGAAAATCACTCTCAATACTCATTTTGTTATCTTAGTCACAGAATATCGACTGATTCACGAGATAGACCGAGCGATATGAACGGCCGTTCCATCGCTCGGCCTGTGCTTACGCCGTGATCGACACGCTCTTAATCTGCGCGTAGATCGTTTGCCCAGGATGAAGTACGAGATCGTCCCGTGCCCACGGAGTAATACGGGACCACAGCGTCTGCTGGCCGATCGCAAGCTTCACTTCAACCTGTTCGTCGACATCAATGCACTCCACCACGCTGGCACGCAGCACATTACGGATGCTGCTTTTTTCCGGTGGCTGTAGCACCAGAGAGACATCGGCAGCATTCACGCGAATGCGTAACGCGGCATCCTGCGGGAGTTCGACTTTTCCGACCCACACCCGCTGATCGCCTAATGCCAGTGCCGTCATCGCGTAATGCTCATGCTGAACCAACACGCGCGCACTCAGAATACTGCTTTGTTCGTCTTTCGGTAACCACGGGCGTAGCGCGCTGCTGGCCCACACCTCTTCCAGCAGCCCCTGCGCCTTCACTTTGCCTTTATCAAGCACCACGACATGATCGGCTAACCGGACAATCTCTTCCAGACTGTGGCTGACATACAAGATCGGGATATTGACTTCTTTCGCCAGACGCTCCAGATACGGCAACAGCTCGCGCTTTCTGGGTAAATCCAGCGACGCCAGCGGTTCATCCATAAGCAGCAGTTCCGGTGCGGTCAGCAACGCCCGACCAATCGCAACACGCTGTTTTTCGCCACCGGACAGCGTCCGTGGATAGCGATTTAGCAGCGGCTCAATACCCAGTAAATTGACGATGTCATCGAACTGCGATTCCATTGTCTCCGCCATGCCGTAACGCAGATTACCGCGCACGCGATAGTGCGGAAACAGGCGAGCATCCTGAAATACATAGCCAATTCGCCGCTTTTCTGGTGGCAGAAAAATACGCTGCTGCGTATCCACCAGCACATGATTATTGAGCACAATCCGCCCGTCATCTGGGCGAGTCAGGCCAACAACGGCGTTGATCAGCGAGGTTTTCCCTGCCCCGGATACGCCGAAAATCGCGGTGATGCCGTTCGCAGGCAGTTCAGACTGAACGCGAAGTTCGAGGCTACCTAGTTGTTGATGAAAATCGAGTTGCAGCATTATCCCCCCAACCGCTTGCGGCTCCAGTTTGTTAGCCATTCCGATGCTAACAACGCAGCCAGCGACAAGACGATGGCAATGATACACAGCCTTGCTGCATCAGCCTCCGCGCCGGGCGTTTCAATCAGGGTATACATCGCCAGTGGAATAGTTCGGGTTTCGCCGGGGATATTAGAAACAAACGTAATGGTCGCGCCAAATTCGCCCAGCGAACGGGCAAACGCCAATACGGTTCCAACAACAATCCCAGGAAAAGAGAGAGGTAATGTGATGGTGAAAAACACGCGCCACGGCGAGGCACCCAGTGTTCGAGCAGCCTGTTCCAGATGCGTATCGACGGCATCAAGCGACAGCCGGATCGCCCGAACCATTAGCGGAAATGCGACAATCGCCGACGCTAATGCGGCACCGCGCCAGCTAAAACTAAAGCTGAAGCCGAACCAGTCATAGAGCCAGGAACCGATTACGCCACGTCTTCCCATCGCCACCAGCAGCAAATAACCAATGACCACTGGCGGCAGCACCAATGGTAAATGGATAATGCTATCCAGCAGTGATTTGCCGGGGAACCGACAGCGCACTAAAATCCACGCCATCAGTATCCCAAACGGCAAGCTGCACGCCACGGCCACAACGGAAACTTTGAGGCTCAGCTCAACCGCCTGCCATTCGTAATCACTCAGCATCATTAACGCGGTGCGAAGCCGTAACGTTTAAATACCGCTGCCGCTTCTGGCGTTTTCAGGTAGTCATAAAAACCGGTAACCGCCGCGTTTTTATGCTCTTTGACTATTGCCATCGGGTATTCGACAGGCTTGTGGCTCGTCGCAGGGAATGTACCGACGACCTTCACTTTGTCGCTGGCAACCGCGTCAGAACCGTAAACGATACCCAACGGGGCTTCTTCACGCTCCACCAGCGCCATAGCTGCACGTACGTTATTGGCGCGCGCCATCAGCGGAGAAATCTCATCCCAGGCTTTCAGATTCTGTAAGGCTTCTTTGGCATAGATCCCAGCAGGCACGTGATCTGGGTCGCCAACGGCCAGACGTCCGCCTTTCAGCAGGCTTTTCCAGTCAGTTTTGTCGTCAATCTTAATCTCTTTCTGCGCACTCGCCTTCGGCGCAATCACCACCAGCCCATTGCCCAGTAGCGTGTGACGCGTAGCGATGTCCATCAGATTTTTATCCTGCGCGTAGTCCATCCACTGCTGGTCAGCGGAGATGAACAGATCGGCAGGCGCACCTTGCTCAATCTGGCGCGCCAGCGTTGAGGATGATGCGTAAGACGCCACAACAGCGACATTTTTCTCTTTCTGATATTGCGTGGCGATTTCCTGCAACGCATTCGTCAATGATGCGGCGGCGAATACAGTAACGTTATCTTCTGCTGCCGCAGGCAGCGCTATTCCTGCACTGAGGGTCAGTGCGGCAAACCATTTTAACCATTGCTGCTTCATTCTTGTCTCCTGACAATTATCGTTATGTAAATAATGATATAACGAATAATGAAGCAGTGTCATGTGCTTTAAAGAGGTATATAGGGGGTAGAAAAGAAATGTCCGGCCAAAAGCCGGACATCAAAATAGGAAAGGATCGTGAATCAATGCTGATTCTTTGCGCGCTGGCCGTCGGAATGACCGATGCGGGACAACACGTTAAACACTTCGCCCAGGCAATAAATTGCACCCATAATAATCACCATCATCACAGGAACCATGGCAACTGCAAACAGCAGGCTCTTCAACAACTCCAACATGCTTACCTCACTTATTGCAACGGTTACCGCTACTTTAGCCTGCATAACACGCTATTTCACTGTAAGCCGAGATCGTCGTAATTGCCACGTAGTCTACCGCAGTAATAGAAAATAGTGCGTCTATTTGTGCGATTTGCCCCTGATGAAGAAAATAGCGACAATATAGAGAAGTAAACTCACCAACGGTGCCCCCACTATGCAGGCTGAAATTCTTCTCACCCTGAAACTCCAACAGCGTTTATTCGCCGATCCGCGGCGCATTGAATTGCTCAAGCAAATTCGTCATACCGGTTCAATCAGTCAGGGCGCCAAGCTGGCGGGGATTAGCTATAAAAGCGCATGGGATGCCATCAATGAGATGAATCAATTGGCCGAACAAACCATCGTCGAACGTATGACCGGCGGCAAAGGCGGTGGCGGGGCTCAGCTCACCCGCTACGGCGAACGTCTTCTCCAACTGTACGATTTGCTCGCGCAGATTCAGCAAAAAGCCTTTGATGTCTTGCAGGAAGACGGTCTGCCGTTAGATAGCCTGCTGGCAGCCATCGCGCGTTTCTCACTGCAAACCAGCGCTCGTAACCAGTTTTTTGGAACCGTGCTCGCACGCGGTGAAGAACAGGTGCAACAACATCTGGATCTTTTACTCGCCGATGGTAAAACAACGATCAGCGCCATGATTACGCAACAAAGCGCAGAGCGCCTGCAATTACAGAAAGGGAAAGAGGTGTTGGCACTGATTAAAGCACCGTGGATCGATGTGTACGCTGCAACATCCGCCGCGCCTGATGTTGATAACGTCTTATCAGGGCAAATTCAGTCCATTCAGCACGGTGTGGAAAACAGCGAAATTCTGATTACGCTGACCGGGGGGGAAGCCCTGTGTGCCATGGTGCCGAATGTCTTACTTGAGCAGCAAAAGCTGCAACAGGGAGCGGATGTGAAAGCCTGCTTCAATGCGGACCGGGTTATTATCGCCACACTTTGTTAATGTCGCTTTAGCGCTATCGCCGTCTGACGAAGGATAGAAAATGTCATTGTTAAAAATCACTCAGGGGCTGTTTCGTCTCAGCGACACCCGCATGCTGCGTCTGGACGAACTGACGCTCGAACAAAACCAGTGCTGGGCCTTTGTCGGGGCCAACGGAAGTGGTAAATCTGCACTGGCGCGGGCGCTATCCGGCGAACTGCCAATATTGCGTGGTGAACGAACAACGGGATTTCAACGCCCCGTCCGACTGTCGTTTGAACAATTACAAAAACTGGTTTCTGATGAGTGGCAGCGCAATAACACCGATCTGCTCAGTGAAGGTGAAGACGACACTGGCCGCACCACGGCAGAAGTGATTCAGGATAGCCTCAACGATCCCGTGCGTTGCCAACAACTGGCACACCAGTTTGGTATCGCGCATTTGCTGGAGCGCCGCTTCAAGTACCTCTCTACGGGGGAAACCCGTAAGGCGATGCTGTGTCAGGCGCTGATGCCTCAACCCGACCTGCTGATTCTCGACGAGCCTTTCGATGGGTTGGACGTTGCCTCCCGCCAGCAGCTTGCCGATGAACTGCGAAAACTGGCAGGCACCGGTTATACGCTGGTGCTTATTCTGAATCGCTTCGACGACATCCCTGACTTTATCAACCATGTCGGTGTGCTGGCAGACTGTACGCTGACCCGCGTCGGCGAGCGTGAAACGATCCTCTCTGAAGCGCTGGTGGCCCAGCTCGCGTTTAGCGAAAAACTGTCGGGAAGTGTGCTGCCAGAACCGGAAGATCCGCAGCGGTATATGGCGCTTCCCGCTGACGAGGCACGCATTCGGCTGCGTAACGGCGTGGTGCAGTACAACGACCGCCCTATTCTGCACGAGCTAACATGGGAAGTGTTGCCCGGTCAGCATTGGCAGATTGTCGGGCCAAATGGCGCGGGGAAATCGACGCTGCTCAGCCTGATTACGGGCGATCATCCGCAAGGCTACAGCAACGATCTCACGCTGTTTGGCCGTAAACGCGGCAGCGGTGAAACCATCTGGGACATCAAGCGCCACATCGGTTACGTCAGCAGCAGCTTCCATCTGGATTACCGCATCAGCACCAGCGTGCGCAACGTTATCCTGTCAGGCTTTTTTGACTCTATCGGCATTTATCAGGCCGTTTCCGACCGTCAGCGCCACCTGACCGAACAGTGGCTCACTCTGCTTGGGCTCAATGGCGCTATTGCCGATACCCCGTTTCAGTCGCTCTCCTGGGGTCAGCAGCGTCTGACGCTGATTGCCCGCGCGTTAGTCAAACACCCTGCTCTGCTCATTCTTGATGAACCGCTACAGGGGCTTGATCCGCTCAATCGCCAGTTGGTACGCCGCTGGCTGGATATTCTGATTGGCGAGGGCGAAACGCAGCTACTCTTTGTCTCTCACCACGCGGAAGACGCGCCCGAGTGCATCACGCATCGGCTCACTTTCGTCCCGCACAACGACATCTACCGCTACCAGATTGACGCGTTATGTAAATAACGCCTAAAAACAGGGATGATAACGCTACCACAAAATAAAATGTAGGGTAGAAAGCCAAGCTCATTTACACTATAGATTATGCTTCACTCAGTTTACTCGTAAAAAAACCATCGATAACAGAGGCAGATTCTCGCTGTAGATCACCTTTTTCAGCATCTAGCCATGTTATTTTGCCGTATTGCGATAATAGAGGTTATTATGAACGTTCTTGTTACAGGTGGTAGCGGTTACATAGGAAGTCATACTTGCGTACAATTACTCGCTGCTGGGCACACTCCCATCATTCTCGATAACTTGTGCAACAGCAAGGCTAGCGTCGTTAAAACCATTACACGCTTAACCGATAAGACACCCGTTTTTTATCAGGGCGATATCCGCGACAGCGCGCTGCTGGACGATATTTTCGCTACGCATTCCATTGATTCTGTCATCCACTTTGCCGGCTTAAAAGCCGTAGGCGAATCCGTGCGTGAACCACTGAGCTACTATGACAATAACGTCAACGGTACGCTCGTACTGGTAGAGGCGATGAAGAAAGCAGGCGTGAAGAACCTGATTTTTAGCTCCTCCGCCACCGTCTATGGCGATCAACCACGCACGCCCTATCAAGAAAGTTTCCCCACAGGGCACCCTGCCAGCCCTTATGGCCGTAGCAAGCTGATGGTCGAGCAAATCCTGCAAGACTTACAGCATGCAGAACCGGAATGGAGTATTACGCTGTTGCGGTATTTCAACCCGGTTGGCGCACATCCATCGGGTGAGATGGGTGAAGACCCACAAGGTGTGCCCAATAACCTGATGCCTTACATCGCTCAGGTTGCTGTCGGACGTCGCGACTCGCTGGCGATTTTCGGTAATGACTACCCTACCGCTGACGGCACTGGCGTGCGAGATTATATCCACGTCGTCGATCTGGCTGAGGGTCATATCGCCGCCATGAACACCCTGCAAAATCGTGCTGGCGTGCATATTTATAATCTGGGCGCAGGCGTAGGCTACAGTGTATTGCAGGTCGTCGAAGCCTTTAGTCAGGCCTGTGGCAAACCGCTAGCTTACCATTTTGCCCCACGTCGTCAGGGCGATCTGCCTGCTTATTGGGCAGATGCCGAGCGTGCAGCGAAAGACCTTAACTGGCGAGTCACACGCTCACTGCAAGAAATGGCGCAGGACACCTGGCGCTGGCAGTCCAAGCACCCCAACGGGTACGAAGAAGCATAACGGCGTTTTTTCACGCTGAGTGACAGATAAGGGAAGCGCGGCAGAGCTGATTTCTGCAACCTTCCCCTATCTGCAACCATCGGCCAATCCTCTCTATCTTCTCAGGCCTCTACAGGAGCAAGTCATGTTGAATGAAAGTCTTAGCACGCTGGCACCCGATGGTCAGCCGTTTCAATTAACGACCTTGCAGAATCAGGCAGGCATGCGCGTGCGCCTGATGGACTGGGGGGCAACCTGGCTTTCCTGTGAGCTGCCGCTACCAGAGGGTGAGGTGCGAGAAGTCTTATTGGGCTGTGCATCGCCCGAGCAGTATCCGCGACAAAGCGCTTATCTCGGTGCATCGATTGGCCGCTATGCCAACCGCATAGCCAAAGCCACATTCAGTCGAGAGACCGAAACGTTCCATCTGGTTCCAAACCAGAACGAGCACCAGTTGCACGGTGGCCCGGAAGGCTTTCATGTCCGCCGCTGGCGAATTGCCAGTCAGGATGCCGCTCAGGTGACTTATCAACTGCACTCACCGGATGGCGATCAAGGCTATCCAGGGCATCTCAACGTACAGGTGACCTACGCGCTGACCGAACATAATTCGCTGGAAATCTCGTATCAGGCGACCGTAGAGAAAGCCTGCCCCGTTTGCCTGACCAACCACGCGTATTTCAACCTTGATGGCGATCTGACTGACGTCCGTAAGCACCAGTTGCAGCTGTTTGCCGACTATTATTTACCGGTTAATAGTTCAGGTATTCCTAACGCCGATCTGACACCGGTAAACGCTACCGGCATGGATTTCCGCCAGCCAAAAACGCTGGAAGAAGATTTCCTGCGCGACAGCGATCAAATGGCTGTCGGCGGCTACGATCACGCTTATTTATTGCATCGCACCTGCGGTTCCAGCGAAAGTCCGGCTGCCAATTTATGGTCATCCGATGGCCGCGTGCTGATGAGCGTTTTCACCAGCGCTCCCGCTTTACAGCTCTACAGCGGCAACTTTCTGGCCGGAACCCCCTCGCGAGACGGCGGTCAATATGAAAACTATGCCGGTGTCGCACTGGAAAGTGAATTCCTGCCGGACAGCCCGAATCACCCCGACTGGCCGCAGCCCGACTGCTGGCTGAAACCGGGGAAAGTCTATCGCTCGGATACCACGTACCAGTTCCTCACCCAGTAACCGAACAGTAAAAGATAATTAACCCATTGATAACATTGGCAGGTGGCTATCTGCCAATTTACAAAACTACTTTACAAAACTATGCTATTCCCCGCTTGCCGCATTCCAACTCAGACGCTTACACTGCTATGAGGTTCAAAAAGGAAACGCCATGTCCGCATCATCACGGTCACCATTATTCATTCATCATCTGCGCCATAAAGGCAGATGGGGATGGCTATTGGCGCTGTGCTGGCTTTTCCTGAATGCACAACTGGCTATCGCAGGTCATCAATGCGATATGACGATCAGCCAGACCTCCCCCGCACTCCAGCATCAAGCACATCTGCAACAGGCTAACGTTCAGCCGTTATCGTCTCATGCTCAGCATACGGCTAAAGCATCTTACGCAGCTGACCAGCAAACGCCGCTGTGCGAAAAACACTGCGTGCCGGATAGCGTGAAACAGGATAACGGCTCGCTGGCATTATTAGCGCTGCCGGTCAGCGGTGAGCTAGTCTTAGCGGATAATCCTGTTACCCTTAGCCCGACATCTGATGTCTGGCTCTCGCCTCCTGCGCTCGGCCCTCCGGCTGAAATCCGCTTCTGCCGATTCAGAGAATAACCCAAGCAATTGATAACCCCTGCGCCAGTAGGCGCAACACCTTGTTTATCAATTATTTTTCATACCCTAAATAATTCGAGTTGCAGGAAGGCGGCAACCGCGCGAGTCCCCAGGAGCTTACACAAGTAAGTGACTGGGGTGAGTAAGGGCAGCCAACGCACAAGCAGCTTGAAGTATGACGGGTACATTGGGATTATTTTTATGCGTATCACTTATATGGCGCTGATCAGCGGCCTGATTTTTTCTGTTTCTTCCTTCACCTTCCCCGTGTGGGCCAACGACCACCAGCATCACGCGATGATGCCGACCACTCCCTCTGCGGCCACGACAGCCGTTTATCAAACTATCGGGATGGTTAAGCAGTGGAACGCTAACAGCGTCACGCTATCCCACGCGCCGATTGCCGACCTCAAATGGCCTGCCATGACGATGGCCTTCGCGCTGCCATCCCGCGGAGGAATCACGCCGTTGCCCGTCAATACCCCCGTTACGTTCAGCTTTATCCAGAACGATAGCGGCTACACCCTGACCGCAATTACGCCACAGCAGCCTTAACCGGAGCACAACATGAACTTATCCAAACACGACGCCGTGCGCGCGTGTCTGGCGATGTTGCTGTGGCTGCCTGCCGCCGTCTTTGCGGCAGATCTGAGTCTTGAACAGGCTTTACAGGCGGCGGAGCGTTACTCCGCCGACCTGTCAGCCAATCAACACCAGATTAACGCGCTACAGAACATGGCCGACTCTGCCACACAGCTTCCCGATCCAAAGTTGAAATTTGGCGTCGAAAATTTGCCATTGGGTGGTAACAACGGTAGCCGGCTCACGCGTGAAGGCATGACGATGCAACGTATCGGCGTCATGCAAACTTATGTCAGCAGCAGTAAGCGTGATAGCAAAGCACAGGCCATTCGGGTAGAGGCCGATGCATTGCAAAGTAATAGCGAGAGTATTCGTGCTCGCCTGCAACGGGAAACGGCACAGGCATGGCTGGATCTGGCGCTCTCCCAAAAGGCGTTGGCCGACGTCACCGCGCTGGTTAATGAAAGCCAGCGCCAGATCGCCTCGCAAAAAGCGAGTGTGGCAGCCGGTAGTGAAGCGAGTAGCGTGCTGGATGCTCGCCTGACATTGGCAGCCATGCAGGACAGGTTGGCCAATGCAGAGCGTGATACCCGTATCGCGCACGCCCGATTAGTGCAGCTTACCGGTATTACAGATATCAATGTGAACGGCGATCTTCCTCGCTTTGAACGGCTGCCTGCCTCACCAGATGTGTTGAGCGGCACCATTCATCAGCATCCAGAAATGCAGCAGGCGCAGCGTGAAGCCGAGTTGGCTCAGGCTCGCTCCGCACAATCGTCCGTTGCCGCTATCCCCAATGTCGATGTTGAAGTCTATTACGCGAAGCGTGGGGATGATTACGACGACATGGCGGGCATGATGGTGACGGTCGATCTGCCGCTGTTCACATCCAAACGTCAGGATAAGGACTACGCCGCAGACGTCTCACGCAGCATGGAAGCGCGCGACAGAGTGTTGCTCACCGAACGAGAGCATCAGGCGCAACTCAATACGCTGATTGCTCAATATCAAGCCGCACAGTCTCGCTGGCAGCGCCAGAATAACGAGGTTCTCCCTCTCCAACAACAGCGCATCAAACTGATTCAGGCTCAGTACCAATCCGGCAGCAGTAACCTTTCTGCCGTACTGGATGCCCGCAGGGCGCTCCTCGAAAGCCGGATCGCCGTTCAGGATACCGCACGAGAGATGGCCCAATATTGGGCCGCTATCCGCTATCTGACGCCACAAGGAAGCCCTACGCGATGAGCAAAACAATCACGAACAAATCACTGAGGTTTAGCCTCATGACGCTGGCTATTCTCAGCGCAGGTGGCGTGGGTTATCTGGTGGGTAAACAGCCAATGCCACAGTCTTCTTCCGCCGCAACGTCAGCACGTACCGTCCTCTATTGGTACGATCCGATGGTGCCGGATAAACGCTTCGACAAACCGGGGAAATCCCCCTTTATGGATATGGAACTGGTGCCCCGCTACGCCGATGAAGCGCAGAGTGACGGTGGTATTACGGTCAGCGCCCGCCAGCAGCAAAACCTCGGTGTTCGCACGGCGCACGCAGAAATGCGCGAACTTTCCAGTAGTAGCACGGGTTACGGCACCGTCGCGATCAACGAACGTGGATTGCACACGCTGGTGGCACCCAGCGGCGGCATTGTCGAGAAACTCACGGTCAATGCACTGCAACAGCAGGTGAAGAAAGGCGAAACGCTGGCGACATTGTGGAACCCGACCTGGGCGGCGGCGCAGCGCGAATATCTGGCGGTACGGCAGTTGGGCGACGAGATGCTGACTCAAGCAGCCCACCAGCGCCTGGCACTGCTCTTTATGCCAGAAACGGTTATTCGTCAGGTCGAACGTAGCGGCAAACCGCAAGACAGGATCGCGATTACCGCGCCGGAAGACGGCTACGTGAATAAGCTGGAGGTGCGGCAAGGCATGCAGTTAAGCCCAGCTCAGCCTCTATTTGAACTTGCCAGTCTGAATCCGGTGTGGGTGGATGTCGATTATCCCGAGTCGCAAGCCGCGCAGCTCACTCTCGGCAGCGACATCAGCGCGACCAGCAGCGCCTGGCCAGGTAAATCCTTCCACGGCAAGATCAGCGAACTGCTGCCCGTATTAGATAGCACCACACGCACGTTAAAAGCCCGTGTAGTGCTGGAGAACCCGCAACAGCAGCTTAAACCCGGTATGTACCTGACCGTGCAGTTTTCTCACGCTCAGGCACAGCCGCGTCTGGCGATCCCGCAGGAAGCGCTATTGGTCAGCGGTAGCCAAAACCGGGTCTTACTGAGTGATGGCACGGGTCATTTCACCCCACGTAACGTCACTGTGGGCGCGCCGCTGGGCGACTGGGTCGAAATCCTCAATGGACTGAAGGCAGGTGACAACGTGGTCACTTCCGGTCAGTTCCTGATTGATTCCGAAGCCAGCCTGCGCAGCGCCCTACCGCAGTTTGATGCGGAAAAGTCGACAGCCCCAGAAACGTCGGCTGCGCCCGTTGGCTATCACACTCAGGGAGTCATCAGGGCGATAAACGGCAATCAGGCCACCATCGAACACGAAGCGGTTCCGGCACTCAACTGGTCGCCGATGACGATGGATTTCACGCTGCCATCGTCAGGGCTGCCACAGGGAGTGGGGATCGGCAGCACCGTCAGTTTCCAGTTCAGCATGGACGACAGCGGGGTTCGCCTCCTGCATTTTTTACCCGCTGACGATCCGCATGCCGGCCACGGAGGTCATCCATGATTGCCTACATCATTCGCTGGTCGCTCAAAAACCGTCTTCTGGTTTTACTGGCAGCGCTGTTCATGGCGGCGTGGGGCTTGCTATCGCTACAAAAAACGCCGCTGGATGCTCTGCCCGATTTATCGGACGTACAGGTCATCATTCGCGTCAGCTATCCGGGAAAAGCACCACAGGTGGTGGAAAATCAGGTGACCTACCCGCTGACCACCACCATGCTTTCCGTTCCGGGGGCCAAAACGGTACGGGGCTTCTCCATGTTCGGCGATGCCTACGTTTATGTGCTGTTTGAAGATGGCACCGACCCTTACTGGGCGCGTTCTCGCGTGCTGGAATATCTCAGCCAGGTGCAATCCAGCCTGCCAGCCGACGCCAAGACGTCACTCGGCCCGGATGCCACTGGCGTCGGCTGGATTTACGAATATGCGCTGGTCGATCGCAGCGGCAAATACAGTCTGGCCGACCTGCGCGGCTTTCAGGACTGGCTGCTGAAATATGAGTTGAAAACGGTGCCTGATGTGGCGGAAGTCGCCAGCGTGGGCGGCATGGTCAAACAGTATCAGATCGTCGTCGATCCAGAACGCATGCGGACGCAGGGCATCACCCACCAGCAGATCGTCAGTGCCGTACAGGCCGCCAATCAGGAAAACGGCGGTTCCGTGCTGGAGTTGGGCGAAGCAGAGTATATGGTGCGCACCACGGGTTACCTGAAAAGTATGCAGGATTTTAACCACGTGGTGATTAC
The DNA here is from genome assembly GCF_014946775.2 of Pectobacterium quasiaquaticum. Lineage (NCBI taxonomy): Bacteria > Pseudomonadati > Pseudomonadota > Gammaproteobacteria > Enterobacterales > Pectobacteriaceae > Pectobacterium > Pectobacterium quasiaquaticum. The sequence continues at coordinate 3,040,715 of NZ_CP065177.1, forward strand.
CACTCGCAACGGTATTCCCGTGCTGTTGCAGGATGTGGCTACGCTCAGAGAAGGGCCGGAGATGCGGCGCGGCATCGCCGAATTGAATGGCGAAGGTGAAGTGGCTGGCGGCATCATCGTCCTGCGCTATGGCAAGAATGCGCTGAATACGCTGCATGCCGTCAAAGCGCGGTTACAGGAAATACAAAAAAGCCTGCCAGCAGGTGTAGAAATCGTCCCAACCTACGACCGCTCGCAACTGATTGAACACGCCATCGATACGCTCAGCTTCAAGCTGCTGGAAGAGTTTGTCGTCGTGGCGATTATCTGCGCCCTGTTTCTGTTTCACTTCCGCTCGGCGCTGGTGGCGATCATCAGCCTGCCGCTGGGTATTCTGGGGGCGTTTATCATCATGCGCTATCAGGGTGTGAATGCCAACATCATGTCGCTGGGCGGTATTGCGATTGCTATCGGCGCGATGGTGGATGCCGCGATTGTGATGATAGAAAACATGCATAAAGTCATTGAGCAGTGGCGACATGAGAACCCTGGGAAACAGCCTCAGAATAATGAGTGGTGGCAGTTAGCGGAACGGGCTGCGGTAGAGGTAGGGCCTGCGCTGTTTTGCAGCCTGCTGATCATTACGCTGTCGTTTATCCCCGTGTTCTCACTGGAAGCGCAGGAAGGCCGCATGTTTTCCCCGCTGGCCTTTACCAAAACCTATGCCATGGCCGTCGCCGCCGGATTAGGGATCACGCTGGTGCCGGTATTAATGGGATATTTCGTTCGCGGCAAGATACCGGACGAACAGGCGAACCCGATTAACCGCTGGCTGATTGCAGCTTATCATCCGGTGCTGCAAAAGGTATTGAGCTACCCGAAAACCACGCTGCTGGTTTCCGGCTTGCTGTTGCTGTTGACGCTCTTTCCACTCAGCCGTCTGGGAAGTGAATTCATGCCGCCGCTGGATGAAGGCGATCTACTGTATATGCCTTCCACCCTGCCCGGTATCTCCGCGCGTGAGGCGGGCCGTCTACTGCAACAAACGGACCGGCTGATTAAAACCGTGCCCGAAGTCGAATCGGTCTTTGGTAAAGCAGGCCGAGCCGAAACGGCCACCGACCCCGCCCCGCTCACCATGCTGGAAAGCACAATCAGGCTGAAACCGCGCAACCAGTGGCGCGAAGGCATGACCATGGACAAGCTGGTGGCCGAGTTGGATCGTACCGTCAGCTTGCCGGGTATTGCCAACGTGTGGGTACCGCCTATTCGCAACCGGCTGGACATGCTGGCGACTGGCATCAAAAGCCCAGTTGGAATTAAGGTTAACGGTAATAATCTGGCTGACATCGAACGTACCGCCGCACAAATCGAGCAGGTGGTGAAGCAGGTTCCGGGTGTGACATCTGCGCTAGCGGAACGTCTAGCGGGCGGGCGCTATATCGATATTGATATCGACCGGCAACGCGCGGCGCGCTACGGTGTGTCCGTCGAGGAACTTCAGTCGGTGGTTTCCACACTCATCGGCGGGCAAAACATCGGCGAAACGATTGAAGGTCGCCAGCGTTATCCCATTAATATCCGCTATCCACGTGAATTACGCGATTCGCTACAAAAATTGCGTGACCTACCCATTGTGACGGCCAACGGCAGCAGAGTGACGCTGGCAGAGCTGGCTGATATTCGCGTCAGCGAAGGGCCACCGATGCTGAAAAGTGAAAACAGTCGACTGTCGGACTGGATTTATGTCGACCTGCGTGGTCGCGATCTTAAATCCGCCGTTGAAGACATGCAACAAGCCGTTGCCCAGCAGGTCACGCTGCCGGAAGGCGTTTCACTGAGCTGGTCCGGTCAATTTGAATATCTGGAACGCGCTACGGAGAAAATGAAAGTCGTCGTACCCTTTACGCTGCTGATCATTTTTGTGCTGCTGTATGTCACCTTCAACCGCATCAAAGATGCATTGCTGATCATGGCAACCTTACCTTTCGCACTGATTGGCGGCGTCTGGCTGCTCTATATCCTTGGCTATAATCTTTCTGTAGCCGGTGCTGTGGGCTTTATTGCACTGGCGGGCGTGTCGGCGGAATTCGGCGTCATCATGCTGCTGTACCTCAATCATGCGGTAGAGAAACACCGCGTGGCAGGCCAGGCGCTGTCACGCCAGCAGTTGATGGATGCCATCCACGAAGGGGCGGTTCTGCGCGTACGGCCAAAAATGATGACCGTCGCAACGATTATGGCAGGGCTGCTTCCCATCATGTGGGGTGGCGGCAGCGGATCCGAAATCATGCAGCGGATTGCCGCGCCGATGATCGGCGGGATGGTGAGCGCTCCTCTGCTGTCGATGCTGGTGATCCCTGCGGTCTATCTGTTATTGCACAAGGGGGATTCCGGTTTGCTGAAACGGTAAAGCCAGAGCGTGATTTTACGCAAATAACCTGCGGATAAATCACGCTTGCCATCGACTATCGATTGCCGATAACCGTTCTCCACCCCTATAATGAAATCAGTTATCACAGAAATCTTAGGATAGGAAGGAGTTTAGCTATGGCTGTAACTAAGCTGGTACTGGTAAGACACGGTGAGAGCCAGTGGAACAACGAAAACCGCTTCACAGGCTGGTACGATGTCGATCTATCCGACAAAGGCCGTTCAGAAGCCAAAGCCGCAGGTCAGCTGCTGAAAGACGAAGGTTTTGCCTTTGATTTCGCTTATACCTCCGTGCTGAAACGTGCCATTCATACACTGTGGAATGTACTGGACGAGCTGGATCAAGCCTGGTTGCCAGTTGAGAAATCCTGGAAACTGAATGAGCGCCACTACGGTGCGCTGCAAGGTCTGAACAAAGCCGAAACCGCTGAGAAATACGGTGACGAGCAGGTTAAACAATGGCGTCGTGGTTTTGCGATTACGCCTCCAGAGTTGACGCGTGATGACGAACGTTTCCCGGGTCACGACCCACGTTACGCTGCTCTGAGCGACAAAGAGCTGCCGCTGACTGAAAGCCTGGCGCTGACCATCGAACGTGTTGTGCCTTACTGGAACGAAACCATCCTGCCACGCGTCAAAAGCGGTGAGCGTGTGATCGTTGCGGCTCACGGTAACTCACTGCGTGCGCTGGTGAAATACCTGGACAACCTGGGCGAAGACGAAATTCTGGAACTGAATATCCCAACTGGCGTGCCGTTGGTTTATGAATTCGACGAGAACTTCAAGCCGATCAAACGTTACTACCTGGGCAACGCAGACGAAATCGCTGCAAAAGCTGCCGCAGTAGCGAATCAGGGTAAAGCGAAGTAATTTTCCCCTGAATGACAAAAACCCGGCCTGTGCCGGGTTTTTTTATGAAATTGCCATTCGATGTTACTTGCTACGACGTTCACGTACCGCAGAAGCCAGTTGACGCAGCAGGGATTCTGTATCTTCCCAGCCAATGCAGGCATCGGTCACGCTGCGGCCATAAACCAGCGGTTCACCGCTTTCCAGATTCTGGTTGCCTTCGACCAGATGGCTTTCCACCATCACGCCCATAATCGCTTTTTCACCCTGTGCAACCTGCCCACAAACATCAGTACAAACTTCCATCTGCTTTTTGAACTGCTTGCTGCTGTTCGCATGGCTGAAATCGATCATAACCTGCGGCGTCAGACCCGCTTTTTCCAGACCAATTTTCACGTCTTTCACATGCTCAGCGCTGTAGTTCGGCGTTTTTCCGCCACGCAGAATGATGTGGCAATCGTTGTTACCGCTGGTGTTCACGATAGCCGAGTGGCCCCATTTGGTCACAGACAGGAAGCAGTGTGGTGCACTGGCGGCGTTGATCGCATCAATTGCGACTTTGATCGTACCGTCGGTGCCGTTTTTAAAGCCGACAGGGCATGACAGGCCAGATGCCAGTTCACGGTGTACCTGAGATTCCGTCGTACGTGCGCCGATAGCGCCCCAGCTCATCAAATCCGCCATGTATTGCGGGGTGATCATATCCAGAAATTCACCCGCAGCCGGTAAACCGATGTCGTTAATTTCCAGCAGCAGCTGGCGTGCAATGCGCAAGCCGTCATTGATCTGGAAGCTGTTGTCCATGTGTGGATCGTTGATCAGCCCTTTCCAGCCAATCGTAGTGCGTGGTTTTTCAAAATAAACCCGCATAACCACTTCCAGATCGTCGCTCAGCTCGTTACGCAGCGTCAGCAAACGTGCGGCATACTCTTTTGCTGCTTTCGTATCGTGGATCGAGCAAGGACCAATGACCACCAGCAGGCGGTCGTCATTGCCGTTAAGAATTTTATGGATGGCAGTACGCGCGAACGATACCGTTTCCGCTGCCTTCTCCGTGGCTGGAAACTTTTCTAGCAAAGCAACCGGCGGCAAAAGTTCATTAATCTCTTTAATTCTTAAATCATCATTTTGGTAATTCATAAATAAATCCATCGGTTCCGAAACGGTATGTTAGCCCCATCCAATACGCGCCATCCCGCCTATACGGGTCGCCTGAGAAACGGGATGTTTCATATTGAAGATTGATTATTATATGTCAAGCTGGTGTTGTCAGGGCGCTGAAATCAGCGGGATTTACGCGATCAAATGCTCTCAGATGCCGCATCCGTCCTATTTTCACCAGAAAATAGCGCAACGGACAGATCGGGTGAACCACAGAATAGGTTTTCTCTGTGGGTTTCAGTAAAGTAGGATAAAACCGCAACTCAGGGTGATCTATGGCACATAACCACAGCCACACAGAATCAGGTAACAGTAAACGTCTGCTGGCCGCGTTTATCATTACCGCCACGTTTATGGTGGCAGAAGTCATTGGCGGCCTGCTGTCCGGCTCCCTCGCCCTGCTGGCGGATGCAGGCCATATGTTGACGGACGCCGCCGCGCTGTTCGTCGCGCTTGTCGCCGTACGTTTTGCACAGCGTAAGCCCAATGCGCGCCATACCTTTGGCTATTTGCGACTCACGACCCTCGCCGCCTTTGTGAACGCGCTGACGCTGATACTGATTACCGCCTTCATCTTCTGGGAAGCCGTTCAGCGCTTCTATGATCCCCAGCCCGTTGCGGGCGTGCCTATGCTGCTTGTCGCCGTTGCCGGTTTGGTGGCAAATATCGTGGCATTTTGGCTGTTACACCACGGCAGTGAAGAGAAAAATATTAACGTCCGCGCGGCAGCCCTGCATGTGCTGGGCGATCTGCTCGGATCCGTTGGTGCGATTGCCGCAGCCATTATCATTCTTTATACCAACTGGACGCCTATCGACCCGATTCTCTCCATTTTAGTGTCGTGTCTGGTGCTGCGTAGTGCGTGGGCGTTATTGAAAGAGAGTATTCATGAGTTGCTGGAAGGTACGCCCGGACAACTTAGCGTTGAGGTTCTACAGAAAGATCTGACGCTGAATATTCCCGAAGTCAGAAACATCCATCACGTTCACTTATGGCAGGTTGGCGAAAAACCGATGATGACGCTGCATGCACAGGTAGTTCCCCCTCACGATCACGATGCGTTGTTAAGGCGGATTCAGGAATATTTACTGAAGCATTACCAGATTGAACACGCGACGGTTCAGATGGAATATCAACGCTGTGATGATGACCACTGCACTTTCCACTATCAGGAAAGTCATTATCATGAAAGCCATGATGCAGAAGGTCACCACCACAAGCATTAAGTTTGGACTACACGCCGTGTGAAACCGCGCTGACGCGATTCTCCTGCGCGCTCTTAATCCACAGCCAAGAGCCGTTCAGGGCAATCAGCGTCAGAATCGCGTATTCTACCGCCATCGCGTAGACGCCCTGATAAGCAAAAATCACCACGCTTATCACATCAATCACCACCCACAGCAGCCAGTTTTCGACGTATTTGCGCGTCATCAGGATCATCGCCACAATCGACAGCACCATCATGGTGGAATCCCAGAATGGGAACGCATCTGGCTGGAGAGTCGGCATCTGCACAGACAACCCCAGCCCCTGCATACCAGAAACGGCAATACGCGTCAGCACGGCAAACACCGCGTCAATGTAGAATGTCATCAAGCCAATCGCGACAACGCACGCTACCGACCAGCCAATGAGTTTCTGCACCGGTAGCCAGCGGATGCGTAACTCCACTTCCTGCGAATCTGTCTTGCGCGTCCAGGCATACCAGCCATAAATGTTGGCAACAAAAAAGAAGATTTGCAGCAACAGGCTGGCGTAAAGCTGAATCTGGAAAAAGATCACGGCAAACAACGTGACGTTAATCAATCCAAACAGATAGTTGATAGTTTTTTCCTGACTCGCGAACCAGATACACAGCAGGCCAAACAGAGTCCCAATCGCCTCAATCCAGGAAAGCGCATATCCCCCTTCCCCCAAAGGGATATGAATTAAAATATTGCTGGTACTTAAAAAGTCCATCTCACCACCCTGTCTCAATTATTGTAAAAAAACGCTATCAAGATGCCCAAGATCTCCGTCAGGCATTCCCTTTCACACGCAATTTTAGCGAAGCCGCAAAATCCAGCATGCGATTCAGCGGGATTAACGCACCTTCTCGCAGGGCTGCATCAATATGAATCTCATGAGCGTCACCGCCTTGCTCCAGGCCGTTAGCAATCGCCTCAAGCCCGTTCATCGCCATCCACGGGCAGTGGGCGCAGCTGCGGCAGGTTGCCCCTTCGCCCGCGGTGGGCGCTTCCAGCAACGTTTTCTCTGGGCAGGCCTGCTGCATCTTGTAGAAAATGCCGCGATCGGTCGCCACAATCAGTTCGCGCTGCGGCAGCGTTTTCGCCGCCTGAATCAGTTGGCTGGTTGACCCAACGGCGTCAGCCATCTCTACCACGCTCTGTGGCGATTCCGGATGGACTAGAATTGCTGCATCCGGGTACAGAATCTTCATGCGCTGCAGCGCCTGCGTTTTAAATTCGTCGTGCACAATGCACGCGCCCTGCCAACACAGTACATCCGCCCCTGTCTGCTTTTGTACATAGCTTCCCAGATGGCGGTCCGGTGCCCAGATAATCTTTTCTCCCAAGCTATCTAGATGCTCGATCAGTTCCACCGCGATGCTGGATGTCACCACCCAATCCGCACGTGCTTTCACTGCCGCGGAGGTATTGGCATACACCACCACCGTTCGGTCTGGGTGTGCATCGCAAAAACGGCTGAACTCATCGACGGGACAACCGAGATCGAGCGAGCATTCTGCTTCCAGCGTAGGCATCAGAATCGTCTTTTCCGGGTTGAGTATCTTGGCGGTCTCTCCCATAAAGCGGACACCCGCGACCAGCAGCGTCGATGCCGAATGGGTGCTGCCGAAGCGTGCCATTTCCAGCGAATCCGCTACGCAGCCGCCGGTTTCTTCCGCCAGCGCCTGAATTTCAGGATCGGTATAGTAGTGCGCGACCATGACGGCATTTCTTTCCCGCAGCAGCGTTTTTATCCTGCTACGATAGTGCTGTTTTGCATCAGCCGATAAAGGTCTGGGCTTCGGCGGAAAGGGATAAATGGTCTCATTGCTATCAAAAAGGATACTCATTATAAATTTCCACGATGACAACTCGGGTTGTAACACCAGATACTCATTAATGATCAGTATCGACGTTTTTTATCCTAAACAAAATACCGAAATCCTGCCCTAAAGTCGCGGTATTTTTTCCATAAAACCCGCCATTCTGTTTATTATGCTTAAAATAGTAGGGTAAATGCGTACATTGCATGACTCGTAGAAAAGAGACGTAGAAGAGGGGCAAAGAGAGAAATGGCGTGGCCAGCCTCTATATCAGACTATATCGCGATACCCTGACCGTCATAAACGTGGACACTAAACCAGAAGTGACAGAGCAATTAGCTATGCCTTTACCACCACACGTTTACCGATCAGGAAATGACACAAAATTTAGCGGCGACTTGCCTTCGATCGTCAGCCGCTAATCAGACGCAGCGCTTTAGGCGAAGAAGCGATGCCAGTACAGAGAGACAGGAATAACCAGAACCAACGCAGGCAGGAAGTTAACCACCGCAAATGATTTGATCTGCGCGATCCTTAGTCCTACAGCAATCATGATAATTCCTCCACAGGCAGAAAAATCACCCATAGTGATCTCAGTCATAAAGGGCATAATCAATTTGGCGGAGAAGAATAGCAGCGTCTGGATAATAACCTGCGGTATCGCAATCGACATCACGGCAAGGCCAAGCGTGATGGAAAAAATCAGCGCTGTGAAAATATCCAAAGCAGATTTGATGATCAGCAGTTGATAATCACCAGTGAGTCCTTCCGTCAACGCCCCAACCACACCGGTTCCGCTGGCACAAAACAGGACGATTAACGCGGTAAAATTCTGAGTGTAAACATCCTGCGGTAAGCGGTGTTCCTGTGCAGGCAGCACGCGGTTTAATCCTTTCTGAATCATCATGCCAGCCCACTGCACGCCGGATTCCATACGTAGCAGCTCACCTAACGCAACGCCAATCACAATAGCCAGCGCCACCGCAGGCAGTTGCTGGACTTTCACAACCAGCGTCACCCCCATTGCAATCGACACCATCGCAAATGCTGGCGGAAGGCCATCTTGCAAACGCTGAGGGATAAAACGACGCAAAGTAATACCCAGACCACTACCAATCAAGATAGCGGCGCCATTAATCAACGGACCAATCATATATCTTCCTAAACAGGGCAATACGCGCTTCCCTGTGGCAATGACTCCATCCCTGCTCGATAGGATTAGAAAACAGTTCCTGACGGGTTGTATAGTCCATTGAGAGGGACAAAGACCTAATATACCGCAAAGTATTAATGAGTAGGAAATGATGATGGGCTTTATCTCACCTACACAACACGTGCGATATATAATTTAAAATGAATTTATTCGAGGAAGGAAATCTACTGCCGAAGTGGTGGGTCGTGCAGGATAACTCGGCCTCCGGCCTCGCCCCTTCGGGGTCAACGCTAACGCGTTGCTGTCTCGTTTCGCTCGGCTCGAACCTGCGAACAATTGATTAAAGTCAAGATACTTGGTATGTGAATAACGAGAGGAATAGCGATTGTATAATGTTGAATTGAATTGCTAGGATATGGTGGGTCGTGCAGGATTCGAACCTGCGACCAATTGATTAAAAGTCAACTGCTCTACCGACTGAGCTAACGACCCGCAATGCGGAACTACTTTGATACTTAATGCTGTTATAACTGAACTTGAAATTGGTGGGTCGTGCAGGATTCGAACCTGCGACCAATTGATTAAAAGTCAACTGCTCTACCGACTGAGCTAACGACCCAATTTCATGCTGCTTTAGCGTTTTGCTATTTGCCTTGGCAACGGCGGCACATATTACTGATTTAAATTTTCGGCGCAACCTATTTTCTTAAAAAACTGTTTGATTGCTTACTCTTAAGACGTTTAGGCACAAAAACCGCTCATGATGCGCAATTTTTGTGCCAATTAAGACGGGGTTACGATGCAGATAAACGTTTTTGTGCCTGCTTTGCACTTTCCGTATTGGGGTACATTTTTACAACTTGCTGGTAAACGGCCTTGGCTTTATCAACCTGACCTTTTTCCTGCATGATCACCCCAACCTTCAGCAACGCCTCGGAGCTTTTTGGTGACTTGGGATAATTTTTGACTACATTGGCGAAATAGTACGCCGCATCGTCCTTTTTCCCCTTGTTGTAATTCAACTGACCAAGCCAATAGTTAGCATTAGGTTGATACGTTGAATCTGGGTACTTTTTGACGAATGCCTGAAATGCGCTGATAGCCTGATCGTACTGTTTTTTCTCCATCACGAGGGCGACTGCGGCATTGTAATCTGTATTCGCATCACCCGTACTGGCTGGTGCCGCCGTATTGGCAGCACCAGTATCAGTACCCGCCGCAGCGGCAGGTGCACCGTCTGTCGTCGGTGTAGAAGATGATTGCGAACTTAATCCATCAATCTGCTGATAGATCTGTTTCTGTCGTTCAACAACCTGATTCAACTGATACTGACTTTCCTGAATCTGCCCACGGAGGCTGTCAATATCACGCTGATTATCAGAGACCTGCTGTTGAAGTTGGGTTAAAAGCTGACTGTGAGCGTTAGAAATACGCTCCAATTGAGTGACGCGATCTTCGACCGAGCCTGAGCCGACATTACTGATTGGCGCTTGGGCAGTAGCGGCCCAAGGGACCGCTACGCCAACCAGTAACGACAGACCCAACAGGTGATGTCTGAAGTTACTGCTCATGCGATTCTCTTAATATACCAGAACGGCACGACGGTTTTTGGCATAAGCCGCTTCGTCATGACCGAGAACAGCTGGTTTCTCTTTACCGTAAGAAACGATAGAGATCTGATCGGAAGAAACGCCTTTACCTTGCAGGTACATTTGTACCGCGTTGGCACGACGCTCACCCAGAGCGATGTTGTATTCTGGCGTACCGCGTTCGTCCGCATGACCTTCGATAGTCACTTTATAAGACGGGTTGCTACGCAGGAATGCAGCGTGTGCGTCCAGCATCTGAGCGAATTCAGAGCTCACATCGTACTTGTCCAGACCGAAGTAAACGATGTTGTTGCGCTGTAATTCTTGCATCTGCAAACGAGCTTGCTCAGAAGAAGACATGTTGCCACCGTCCATCATGCCGTTGTTGCCTGCACCCATGGAAGATTGGTCATTGTCTGCGTTCTTGTTGGAGCTACAAGCGGCCACTGCCAGTACCGGCAGAGCCAACATCAGGCCTTTCAGCACTTTATTGAATTGCATTTCTTATGTCCTTTGACGAGTTTATTGTACATATCTGTACTTATAGATACGGCGACCAGGCAGGGAATTTAACCTGTCCATCAGTAGCCGGAAGACGCGCTTTGAAACGCCCATCTGTCGAAACCAACTGTAGCACTGAACCCAGCCCTTGTTTGGAACTGTAGATCACCATCGTGCCATTCGGTGCGATACTTGGCGTTTCGTCTAGGAACGTGTCCGTCAATACTTGTACGGCACCCGTTACCAGATCCAGTTTGGAAATATGCTGAGCTCCACCATTCGAGCTCACCGTTACCAAAAATTTCCCGTCGGCGCTCACATCTGAGTCCTGATTCTGAGAACCTTCCCAGGTCAGACGCTGTGGCGCGCCGCCGTTAGCATTCACTTTATAAACCTGCGGACGACCAGCCTGGTCTGAAGTATAGGCCAAGGTCTGGCTGTCTGGGAACCAGGTTGGTTCCGTGTTATTGCTGCGACCATCGGTCACCTGGCTGATTTGCCCCGATCCCAGGTTCATCACATACAGATTCAAGCTACCGCTCTTAGACAGTGCGAACGCTAACTTGCTGCCATCAGGAGAGAAAGAAGGCGCACCGTTGTGACGCGGGAAGGAAGCAACCTGACGGATTGCACCATTTGCCAGCGTCTGAATAACCAACGCAGAACGGCCACTTTCAAACGTTACATAGGCGAGCTTGCTGCCATCTGCGGACCAGGCCGGAGACATCAGCGGCTGTGGTGAGCGGTGAACCACAAATTGGTTGTAGCCGTCATAATCCGCAACGCGCAGTTCATAAGGGAACTGACCACCGTTAGTCTGAACGACGTAAGCGATACGGGTACGGAACGCCCCTTTGATACCACTCAGTTTCTCAAACACTTCATCACTGGCTGTGTGCGCCGCATAGCGCAACCACTGCTTGGTCACTTTGAACTGATTCTGCGCCAATACGTTGCCTGGGTTACCCGAAGTATCGACGAGTTGGTAAGAAACCAGATAGCTGCCATCAGCACTTGGTTGAACCTGACCAACCACAACCGCATCAATGCCCAATGCCGTCCATGCTGCTGGCGTCACTTCAGATGCCGTTGCAGGTTGCTGAGGCATACGGTTTGCATCGATCGGGTTGAATTTTCCGCTGTTACGCAAGTCAGCACCCACGATGCCGCCTACGTCTTCAGGCGCAGCGCCCGGACCAGCCCATTTGAACGGAACAACACCGATAGGACGTGCAGAGTCTACCCCTTGGGTAATCTCAATACGTACTTCCGCGTGCAGCGCCGCTGCCCACAGCATTAAAAAGCTTACTGCAATTTTCAGTACTTGCTTCATCTCATCTCCCTTATCCAGACGCGAAGTCTACGATAAATTAGCAGAATTTTAACAAAAACAAACCAATGTCAACAAAACAACATAACCTGGTTTATTTACCATCGTAATAATCTTAAACCTATGGGTAAACAGCCCGGTTACTGCGGTTTAAAGTCTATTGGCGCATTTTTAAAAGCCTCATAAACATCCGTACTGGGTGGCTTCGGTATTCTAGCCTGTTTGGCAGCCGCGATAGCCGCCTGGCATAACGCCGGATCGCCGCCTTCAGCAGTGACATCAATCAGCAGACCATCTGGCGCCAGCTTAATCCGTAACGTACAGGTACGTCCTTTGTAGAGCTGCCAGTCATAAAACTTGCTCTGAATGGCTGAACGCACCTGACTACCATAGCTATCAAGCGCTGCACCTGATGCACCGCTCTTCTTATTGTTACCTGTGCCCGCAGGCGCACCACCACCAGACTTCGGCGCATTTTTCGATGAAGCCAGCCCACCCAGCAAATCATCAACGGCGCTTTCCTGCTTAGCCGCTTCTGCGGCCGCTTTCTTTTTATCATCAGCGGCTTTCTTAGCTGCTGCAGCGGCTTCTGCTTTCTTCGCTGCTTCAGCGTCGGCTTTTTGCTTAGCCGCCTCGGCTGCTGCTTTTTGTTTAGCTTGTTCAGCCTCTGCGGCTACCTTTGCAGCTTCCGCTTTAGCGGTTTCTGCTGCCTTCTGCTTAGCAGCTTCAGCAGCTTTTTCTTTAGCCTCTTCTTCTGCCTGCTTCTTAGCCGCAGCAGCTGCAGCGGCCTGTTTCTTCGCTTCGTCTTCCGCTTTCTTTTTAGCGTCTGCCGCCGCTTTCGCCTGCTGTTCAGCTTCAGCCTTAGCTTTTGCAGCTGCAGCTTCGGCTTGCTTCTGCTGTTCTTTTGCCTGCTGAGCCGCCGCTTCAGACTGCTTACGCTGTTCAGCCTGTTCCTGAGCCTGCTTTTTCGCCTCTTCCTGCGCTTGCAGACGCTCTTTTTCCAACTCTTTCAGCCGCTGCTGTTCAGCCACTTGCTTCTGCTGGAGTTCTTCGGCCTGCCGTTCAGCTTGCTTCTGACGCAGCTGTTCAGAACGTTTCGCATCGGTCTGCTGCTGCTGTTGGCGGTTATATTGCTCCACCACTGCGCTCGGATCGACCATTACAGCATCAATTGACGAGCCTCCGCCGCCCCCGCTGGCATCCATCGTTTGCGTCGACGAACTCCAGAGCAGCAAAGCAATCAGTATGATGTGCAAAACAGCCGAGATGATCACGGCACGTTTCAGCTTATCGTTTTGTTGGTTTGCCTTTAACACAAGCGATTCCCAAAAACAGTGTTGCCAGAAATAGGCTTAACGATCATTACCGTAATACGCTCATTTAAATCGGTTGCGTCATCAAACCAACGGATTTTACGCCAGCCTGATGCAACAAATTCAACGCTTTAATGATCTCATCATAAGGAACATCCTTCGCGCCACCAATTAAAAAGACCGTCTTTGGATTAGCTAACAGTCGTGATTGCGCTTCAGCAACCACCTGTTCTGCTGGGAGTTGCTCCATACGGTTTTGTTCAATCACCAGGCTATATTGTCCTATGCCCGAAACCTCTACGATCACGGGCGGATTATCGTTGCTGGAAACCGTTTTTGAGTCGGTCGCATCAGGCAGATCCACCTCAACGCTCTGAGTAATAATCGGCGCTGTCGCCATAAAAATCAGCAACAGCACCAACAACACATCCAGTAGCGGAACAATGTTGATCTCGGATTTCAGCTCACGACGACCTCTGCGTACTCGTGCCATGCTCCCCCCTGATTACTTGCTGTTGTCGCTGGAGAACGCCTGACGGTGCAGGATCGCGATGAACTCTTCTGTAAAGTTGTCGTAGTTCTGCTCCAGTTTGCCCACCCGCTGGTTAAGGCGGTTATACGCCATAACCGCAGGAATAGCTGCAAACAACCCTATTGCAGTTGCAATCAAGGCTTCGGCAATACCAGGGGCAACCATTTGTAAGGTTGCCTGCTTCACTGCGCCCAGCGCGATGAAAGCGTGCATAATTCCCCAAACAGTACCGAACAGACCGATATACGGACTGATAGAACCCACGGTGCCCAAAAATGGAATGTGTGTTTCCAGCGTTTCCAATTCACGGTTCATTGAAATGCGCATTGCACGAGACGCCCCTTCCACCACAGCTTCGGGCGCATGACTGTTGACACGATGCAACCGTGCAAATTCTTTGAAACCTGAATGGAAGATTTGTTCAGTGCCCGTCAGGCTATCGCGGCGAGTCTGACTTTCCTGATAGAGGCGCGACAGTTCGATACCAGACCAAAATTTGTCCTCGAACGCCTCAGCCTCACGCGTCGCCGAGTTCAGAATTCGGGTACGTTGAATAATGATCGCCCAAGAAGCGATAGAAAAACAGATTAAAATCAGCATGATTAGTTTGACCAGAAGGCTTGCCTTCAGGAACAAATCAAAAACGTTCATGTCAGTCACTGCTTGAACTCCGCGACAATAGACTTAGGAAGCGCAATTGGCTTCATTTGATGTGGATCGATGCATGCGATCAAAACTTCAGCATGGCTTAGCAGGATGCCATGAGCATTGAGAATACGCTGTGCGAAAGTCAGAGAAGCACCGCGCATCGAGATAATCTCACTTTGCACTTCCAGCATGTCGTCGAGGCGCGCAGGAGCAAGATACTCCACCGTCATCCGACGAACAGCAAACGCGATATGCTCACTTAGCAAAACTTGCTGGTGAAAGTTGCGCTCACGCAACGCCTCAGTCCTTGCCCTTTCATAAAAGGCAACATAGCGTGCATGGTAGACAACGCCACCTGCATCAGTGTCTTCAAAGTAGACTCGAACTGGCCAGCGAAACAACGAATTACTCACTCTACATCCCAGTAATGCATTAAACCTCGCTACTATACGCAAGAGGAATCAGGTTTGGAATGGATTGTGGCAACGGAAAGAAAATAATTATGGGCTGCAAGCAACCCATAACTAAATGGAATAGGGGGCTATTTTAACCGAAGAAATAGTACAATCCTGCGCACAGGATCACAAAGGCGGGAAGTGGGGCGAAAAACACGCGCCAGAGCAGGCGATGTGGACGGAAACCAACGCCATGAACAACGCCAGCACAAACGGCCCAAATCAGCAGCAGCCCCTGCCAAACAGAGAGTTCGCTAGTTCGCGCCGCAAAGCGCGTCGGATCCCAGAACACACAACCAGCCAGCAGCAACGCTACGATAAAGGAAAGAGCCCTTATCGGGCTCTTATCCATCAGGCGATAAAATTTATCGACCAGATCACTCATTGCTTATCTTCTTCAGTTGCCTCACTCTGCTCAATAGCCAGGGCCGTGACGATCCCCAGTGAGCAAGCAAGAAGCGTTCCGAGTATCCAGGCAAAATACCACATAAATTAAGCTCCTTACTTAGTACATAGAGTGAGTGTTTTGCTCAATCTGCTCTTTGGTAATACGACCGAACATCTTGTAATAGCACCATGCGGTATAAGACAGCACGATTGGAACGAAAATCATCGCAACCACGGTCATGACTTTCAGCGTCAGCAGGCTCGATGTTGCATCCCATAATGTCAAGCTAACGTTAGGCACAGTCACTGACGGCATGATGAACGGGAACATCGCGATCCCTGCGGTCAGAATCACACAAGCGATAGTCAGAGAGGAGAACAGGAATGCCCATGCCCCTTTCTCTGCGCGCGCCATGAGGGTCGTCAGCAGCGGCAACACCACACCCAACGCGGGGATAGCCCACAATATCGGATGATTATTGAAGTTGATCATCCAGGCACCTGCTTGCTGAACGACCTCTTTACGCAGCGGGTTAGATTCAGCTGCGGTATTAATCGCAGACGTCACCACATAACCATCAATACCGTAAACGACCCATACGCCAGCCAGAGCAAACGTCACCATCATCACCAACGCGGAAATCTGCGCGGCAGATTTGGAACGCACGTGCAGGTCGCCCGTGGTCCGCATCATCAGATAGGTTGCACCCTGAGTCAGGATCATCGTCAGGCTAACCACACCAGCCAACAGGCCAAACGGGTTCAGCAGTTGGAAGAAGTTTCCGGTGTAGTACAGACGCAGATATTCATCAACGTGGAACGGCACGCCCTGCAACAGGTTACCAAATGCCACACCAATCACTACCGGTGGGACAAAGCTACCGATGAAGATGCCCCAGTCCCACATACCACGCCAGCGCGGATCTTCGATTTTTGAACGGTAATCGAAGCCCACAGGACGGAAGAACAGTGAGGCTAGCACCAGAATCATGGCAATGTAGAAACCAGAAAACGCGGCGGCATAAACCATCGGCCAAGCAGCAAACAGGGCACCACCCGCAGTGATCAGCCAGACCTGATTACCGTCCCAGTGCGGCGCAATACTGTTAATCATGACGCGACGCTCGGTATCACCACGTCCCATCAGACGCACCAGAATACCCACGCCCATGTCAAAACCATCGGTGATAGCGAAGCCAATCAGTAAAATACCGATCAACAGCCACCAGATAAAACGTAAGACTTCATATTCAAACATAGTGGACTCCTGTTTACCGTGCTTCCTGCGCAGCCGCTATAGGTTGTTCAAAATGGTAGCGTCCTGTTTTCAGGCTGCTCGGCCCAAGACGTGCGAATTTGAACATCAGATACATTTCTGCAACCAGGAAGAGCGTATACAGACCACAGATCAGCCCCATGGAGAACAGAATATCCCCTGCAGTCAGTGATGACGTCGCAACGGCTGTCGGCAGGATCTCACCAATAGCCCAAGGCTGACGGCCATATTCAGCCACAAACCAGCCGGCTTCGACAGCAATCCAGGGCAGCGGAATACCGTACAACGCCGTACGGAGCAGCCAACGTTTTTGGCCGATCTTGTTGCGCAGAACGGTCCAGAAAGACAGGCCGATGATCAACAGCATCAGAATGCCGCAGCCCACCATGATACGGAAAGAAAAATACAGCGGTGCAACACGTGGGATAGAATCTTTAACCGCCTGTTGAATCTGCGTTTCTGTCGCATCAGAGACTTTTGGCGTATAGCGTTTCAGCAACAGGCCATAGCCCAGATCTTGCTTAGACTGTTCGAACGCTTCTTTTACCGCTGGGTCAGTATTGCCCGCACGTAATTCTTCCAGCAACTGGTAGGCCTTCATACCATTGCGAATACGCACTTCATGCATCGCCAGCAGTTCTTTCAGACCGGTAACTTCTTTATCAGTAGAACGCGTGGCAATGATTCCCAAGGCATAAGGAATCTTGATGTCATAGTTATTTTCCATCGTATCCTGATTCGGGATGCCGATCAGCGTAAAGGATGCCGGAGCAGGTTGTGTTTCCCATTCGGCTTCAATCGCTGCCAGTTTGGTTTTCTGTACGTCACCCATTTCATAACCAGATTCATCACCCAGTACAATAACGGACAGGACAGAAGCCATACCGAAACTTGCTGCGATAGCGAATGAACGCTTGGCAAACGCAATGTCACGGCCTTTCAGCAGATAGTAAGAACTGACACCCAGAATGAACATCGCACCCGTACAGTAACCTGCCGCTACCGTGTGAACGAATTTCACCTGAGCAACTGGATTCAGTACCAGATCGGCGAAACTTACCATTTCCATACGCATGGTTTCGAAGTTGAAATCCGAAGCGATGGGGTTCTGCATCCAGCCATTGGCAACCAGAATCCACAGAGCGGAGAAGTTAGAGCCCAGCGCGACCAGCCAGGTCACAGCCATATGCTGCACCTTTCCTAAACGGTCCCAACCGAAGAAGAACAAGCCAACAAAGGTCGATTCCAGGAAGAACGCCATCAGGCCTTCAATCGCTAACGGCGCGCCGAAAATATCCCCGACGTAGTGAGAGAAGTATGACCAGTTAGTCCCGAATTGAAACTCCATGGTCAATCCAGTAGCGACCCCCAGAGCGAAGTTAATTGCGAATAACTTGCCCCAGAATTTGGTCATATCTTTATAGATTTGTTTGCCGGACAGCACATATACCGTTTCCATAATCGCCAGCAAAAACGCCATCCCGAGCGTTAATGGTACGAATAGAAAATGGTACATTGCGGTTAAGGCAAACTGTAAACGTGACAGTTCGACTACATCAAACATTTTGACTCCTTGCTCCTCGCAGGAAGGGATTAGCTTGCAAACGCTGACAAGCTGCCAAACATCCGGCCATTACACCCAAAAGAACACAACAAGAATTGCTTTAATACAAGCTGTAATGAACGTTAGGAATACCGTTCATCAGGGCAGTCACACCGCAACCCCCCAGCAGCAAGCTCAAGATAAATCACAAGTATTACAAATTGCGTACCCCATAGGGAGGTAGCCGTATATTACGCCTGTAATCCCCTATAATAAATAGGTTTTTACGTGACCCAGACTAGGTTTTTGGCTTCAAATCAACTTTCCAACTAAAAGACACGAAAGGCGATAATTGACCTCGCGCAATTTAAGCCTATTTCAGAAATTATATCCAGAGGCGTTTTTTGATCTAAAACAATTTAATGCTTCTCTCGTGATTAGTGCGTTGCATTAATTTCTTTATTGCACTCATTGTTAATGCAATGTTGCTTTTCGGTTTAATTGAAATTAATTCAGCAATATAATTTTTACTTTCAGTAATCGATTATTCACATGCTTTTCTCATCTTCTATTTTATGTCGAATTTTTATTTTTATTGCTGGCAACCGTGCAATATTTCTTGCTAAACAGAGTAATGACTCCAATTAGTTGAATTGATGTGTACTGCTCGCTTTTGAGGTTTTCTTATGGCCAGCGTTACTGTTTATTGTCCCCGTTGTCAGTCTGCTCAGATTTACCGACATGGGCAGAACCCTAAAGGCCGTGATCGGTTTCGCTGCCGCGATTGCTACCGCGTGTTCCTGCTCACTTATACCTATGAAGCCCGTAAGCTCGGTGTCAAAGCGCAAATTACGTACCGAAAGATAAGCATCTGACGGGTAAAATCTTTACGCTGCGCATTGAGCGTAACAACCTGACTCTCCGTACCCGAATCAAGAGGCTGGCTCGCAGAACAATTTGCTTCTCGCGCTCAATAGAGATCCACGAAAAAGTCATTGGAGCCTTCATCGAAAAATATACGTTCTACTCATTGGCGCCATTACCAAAAAAGCCACCCGAAGGTGGCTGGTATATTTAATCGGCTAATCGATTAACGCGATAATATTGCTTTTACTGCATCGCCGATATCCGCTAGGCTGCGAACGGTTTTAACACCCGCTGCTTCTAACGCTGCGAATTTATCGTCAGCAGTACCTTTACCACCCGCGATGATGGCGCCAGCGTGGCCCATGCGCTTACCTTTCGGTGCCGTCACACCCGCGATGTAGCCGACAACCGGCTTCGTCACGTGCTCTTTAATGTAAGCAGCCGCTTCTTCTTCCGCCGTACCGCCGATTTCACCGATCATCACGATGGCTTCCGTCTGCGGATCCTGCTCAAACAGCTTCAGAATATCGATGAAGTTAGAACCTGGGATCGGGTCGCCGCCGATACCCACACAGCTTGACTGACCCAGACCCGCATCGGTCGTTTGCTTCACCGCTTCATACGTCAGCGTACCGGAACGAGAAACGATACCCACTTTACCCGGCAGGTGAATATGGCCCGGCATGATACCGATTTTACATTCGCCCGGCGTGATCACACCTGGGCAGTTCGGACCGATCATCCGCACGCCGCTCTGATCAAGTTTCACTTTCACCGTCAGCATATCCAGCGTCGGGATACCTTCGGTGATACAGATGATCAGCTCAATACCTGCGTCAATCGCTTCCAGAATGGAGTCTTTACAGAACGGAGCGGGAACGTAGATAACCGATGCCGTTGCGCCCGTCGCTTCTACTGCTTCACGCACCGTATTAAATACGGGCAGACCCAGATGTTCCGTGCCGCCTTTACCCGGCGTCACACCGCCAACCATTTGCGTACCGTAAGCAAGTGCTTGCTCAGAGTGGAATGTCCCCTGACTACCGGTAAAACCCTGACAGATAACTTTGGTATTTTTATTAATCAGAATGGACATTATTTACCCTCCACAGCTGCAACAACCTGCTGAGCAGCACCCGTCAGGCTGGTCGCGGCAATAATATTCAGGCCGCTATCCGCCAGTTTCTTGGCACCCAGTTCCGCATTGTTTCCTTCAAGACGTACAACAACCGGTACGTTAACGCCCACTTCGGCTACGGCGCCGATGATGCCATCAGCGATCAAATCGCAACGTACGATGCCACCAAAGATGTTAACAAAAACGGCTTTTACCTTGTCGTCAGACAGAATGATTTTGAACGCTTCAGTCACACGTTCTTTCGTCGCGCCGCCACCTACATCAAGGAAGTTAGCAGGAGCACCGCCGTGCAGCTTAACGATGTCCATCGTGCCCATCGCCAGACCCGCACCATTGACCATACAGCCAATGTTGCCGTCCAGTGCGACGTAGTTTAGTTCCCACTGCGCCGCATGGGCTTCACGGGAATCTTCCTGACTTGGGTCGCGCATTTCACGCAGCTCAGGCTGACGGAACAAGGCATTGCCATCCGCACCCAGCTTGCCATCCAAACAGATCAGATCGCCCTGCTTGGTGATAACCAGCGGGTTGATTTCTACCAGAGCCAGATCGCGCTCAAGGAACAGCGTCGCCAGCCCCATAAAGATTTTGGTGAACTGAGCCACTTGCTTACCGCTCAGACCCAGTTTGAAGGCCAGTTCACGGCCCTGATAAGGCTGTGGGCCGACCAGTGGATCGATCGCCGCTTTATGAATCAGTTCCGGCGTTTCTTCTGCCACTTTTTCAATTTCTACGCCACCTTCGGTGGACGCCATGAACACCACACGACGCGTGCCACGGTCAACAACTGCGCCCAGATAAAGCTCTTTGTCGATATCCGTTGCAGCTTCAACCAGGATCTGATGAACCGGCTGACCCTGTGCGTCAGTTTGATAAGTAACGAGTTTTTTACCCAGCCAGTTTTCAGCAAAGGCGCGGATATCTTCTTTATTGCTGACGACTTTAACGCCGCCCGCTTTACCGCGACCGCCTGCGTGAACCTGACATTTTACGACCCACGGACCCGCACCAATTTTAGACGCGGCTTCTTCCGCTTCACGCGGTGTGCTACAGGCATAGCCGGTCGGTGCCGGTAAACCATATCGAGCAAAGAGTTGTTTTGCCTGATACTCGTGTAAATTCATGATGTTCTATCCATTTAGGTTTGGAGATAAGTCGGCAGACGGTTTTTCATCACCGAATCTTTCGGTAGAGAAAAGCGCCATTAACTCTCTGATATATTTGGATAACGCCGTTGAAAAGAAACGGCCTGCATAGCACATAATCTGGTATATCGTTTCGGGCGGAAACCGTCAGGGTTATCCGCCCGAGAGCCTATCTGTCGGACTAAACGTCTAACAGCAGACGCGCTGGATCTTCCAGCATCTCTTTCACCGTCACCAAGAAGCCAACGGACTCACGGCCGTCGACCAAACGGTGATCGTAAGACAGCGCCAGATACATCATCGGCAGAATAACAACCTGACCATCAACCGCCATCGGACGATCTTTAATGGCGTGCATACCCAAAATCGCACTCTGCGGTGGGTTGATGATTGGGGTAGACATCAGAGAGCCAAAGACGCCGCCGTTGGTAATGGTGAAATTACCGCCCAGCAGTTCTTCAACCGTCAGTTTGCCGTCACGGCCTTTTACGGCAAGCTCTTTGATGCGCTTCTCGATGTCGGCCATGCCCAGCGCATCCACATCACGCAGGACTGGCGTAACCAGACCACGCGGGGTAGACACCGCGATGCTGACATCGAAGTAGTTGTGATACACTACATCTTCGCCATCAATAGACGCATTCACTTCTGGATAACGCTTCAGCGCTTCGACCACCGCTTTGATGTAGAAGGACATGAAGCCCAGACGCACACCGTGACGCTTCTCAAATGCGTCGCCGTACTGCTTGCGCAGATCCATGATTGGCTGCATGTTGATTTCGTTGAACGTCGTCAACATTGCCGTGCTGTTTTTCGCTTCCAGCAGACGTTCTGCAACCCGCTTACGCAGACGCGTCATCGGTACGCGTTTTTCGCTGCGCGCGCCCAGAGCAGGTAGTGGAGCAGCCGCCGGAGCCTCGGACTTAGCCGCTTTAGCAGGCTCCTTCTTCTGGGTAGCCAAATGCTTATCCACGTCTTCACGGGTAATTCGACCGCCGACGCCGCTGCCTTTGATAGCAGAGGCATCGAGATCGTGCTCTGCAATCAGACGGCGGATTGCCGGGCTAAGCGCATCGCTGTTCTCTTCTTCCAGCCCAGCCGTATGGCGCTGTGCTGGTGTTGATTCTTTGCTCTGTGATTTCTCGCTGGTTTCTTTACCGGAGCTATCGCCACGGCGGATACGGCCCAGTAACTGGCGAGACGTTACGGTCGCGCCTTCTTCTTCCAGCACGGCATCCAGAATGCCCGCTTCAGAGGCAGGCACTTCCAACACAACTTTGTCAGTTTCAATTTCAACCAGTACTTCATCGCGCTGAACGCTATCGCCTGGCTTTTTATGCCAGGTCGCAACGGTGGCGTCAGCGACGGATTCAGGCAGGTCGGGTACATGAATATCTACGCTACTCATTATCTATCCTTTTATTTAATCAACGTTCAGCGCGTCATCAACCAGATCTTGCTGTTGTTTCTGGTGTACGGACATATAGCCAACGGCGGGTGATGCAGACGCCGGGCGTCCTGCGTAACGTAAAGAAGCCCCAAACGGAATCACTTCACGGAAATGGTGCTGACTGCAATACCAGGCTCCCTGATTCAGCGGCTCTTCCTGACACCACACGAAATCGTGAACATGGGCAAACGATTCCAGCGCAGCTTGAACGGCCTGATGCGGGAACGGATAAAGCTGTTCGATACGGACGATCGCGACATTCTTTTGCTCGTTCTTGCGGCGCTGTTCTACCAAATCATAGTAGACCTTACCGGAACAAAGCACGACACGCTTCACGGCTGCCGGATCTAATTCTTCTACTTCACCAATCGCCGGCTGGAAGGAACCATTTGCCAGTTCATCCAGTGAAGAGATCGCCAGCGGATGACGCAGCAGAGATTTCGGTGACATGACCACCAGCGGACGGCGCATACCGCGCAGCGCCTGACGACGAAGCATGTGATAAACCTGCGCTGGCGTTGACGGAATACAGACCTGCATATTTTGCTCAGCGCACAACTGCAGGTAGCGTTCCAGTCTGGCAGACGAGTGCTCAGGGCCTTGACCTTCGTAACCGTGCGGCAGCAGCATGACCAGACCACACATACGACCCCACTTCTGCTCACCGGAGCTGATGAACTGGTCGATAACGACCTGCGCACCGTTGGCGAAGTCACCAAACTGCGCTTCCCAGATAGTCAGGGTGCGCGGTTCTGCGGTCGCATAGCCGTATTCAAACGCCAAAATCGCCTCTTCAGACAATACGGAGTCCCAGACGTTAAACTCGCCCTGTCCGTTATGCACGTGGTTCAACGGCGTGTAGCTGGAACCATTTTTCTGGTTATGCACGACAGCATGACGATGGAAGAAGGTACCGCGACCGCTGTCCTCACCAGACAGACGAATCGGAATGCCTTCATCGACCAGCGTGGCGTAGGCCAGCGTTTCTGCCCCGCCCCAGTCAAACGGTTTGTTGCCCGCCGCCATTTCGGCACGGTCAGCATAAACTTTGGCAACACGAGGATGGATTTCAATCCCTTCCGGCACTTCACTGATACGCTTCGCCAATTCCTGCAAGCGTTTCATTTCCGTTGCATGCGGATAAGGCTCATCCCACTCATGGTTCAGATACGGCGTCCAGGTAAAGGACTGCATATCCATCTGACGCCATTCTTCCACCACGCATTCACCCGCATCCAGCGCATCGCGGTACAGGTTGACCATTTCGGTGGCATCTTCCAGCGTAATGGATTTTTCCTGCTCCAGACGATCGGCGTATACCTTACGCGGCGTCGGGTGTTTCTTGATCTTCTGGTACATCATCGGCTGCGTTGCACTTGGCTCGTCAGCTTCGTTATGACCATGACGGCGATAACAAATCAGATCGATGAACACATCACGCTTAAACTCATTACGGAAATCCAGCGCCAGACGCGTAACAAACGCCACCGCTTCCGGGTCGTCTGCATTAACGTGGAAAATCGGCGCCTGCACCATCTTGCCGATATCGGTACAGTATTCGGTTGAGCGAATGTCCAGCGGGTTAGAGGTGGTGAAGCCGATACGGTTGTTGATCACAATACGCAGTGTGCCGCCAACTTCGTAGCCACGCACCGTCGACATGTTCAATAGCTCCTGCACCACGCCCTGACCGCTGATTGCCGCATCACCGTGAATGGTGATAGGTAAAACACGCGGACCGCTCTGGCTATTCAGACGATCGAGACGCGCACGTACAGACCCTGTTACTACCGGGCTGACGATTTCGAGGTGCGATGGGTTGAACGCCAGCGCCAAATGCACCAGACCGCCAGCCGTCTCGAATTCAGACGAGAAACCCTGGTGATATTTCACGTCACCGGTACCGAGGTGTTCTTTATGCTTACCAGCAAACTCGTCAAACAGATCCTGAGATTTTTTTCCCAACACGTTGATCAGCACGTTGAGGCGGCCACGGTGTGCCATCCCCAATACCACTTCGCGAGTACCGTTTGCACCCGCATGGCGAATCAGCTCTTTCAGCATCGGAACCAGTGCATCACCGCCTTCCAGCGAGAAACGCTTAGCACCAGGATATTTGGCCCCCAGATAACGCTCCAGCCCTTCGGCTGCGGTTAACTCTTTCAGGAAACGGCGTTTTTCTTCAAGAGAAAATGACGGCTGCCCCATTACCGATTCGATACGCTGCTGGATCCAGCGTTTCTCTTCCGTACTGGTCATGTGCATATATTCTGCACCGATAGAACCGCAATAGGTGCGTTTCAGCGCGTCATACAGATCTTCCAGTTTCATGGTGTCTTTGCCGATGGCAAAAGACCCCACATTGAAGGATTCCTGCAGATCATCCTGCGTCAGGTTGTGGTAATCCAGATCCAATTCTGCAACAGGTTCCTGCGGGCGCAGGAAGATCGGGTCAAGGTTAGCTTGCTGATGTCCACGGAAGCGGAACGCATTGATCAGTTGCAATACCTTGACCTGCTTAGCATCAATATCGGGATCGGTGACTGACGAGGTAAAGCGCGAAGAGTCTTTCGCCAGACGGCGGAAATATTCACGCGTTTTGGAATGGAGTTGATCCGGTTTGACCCCACTCGTAGGCAATTGCTGGAAGATAGAGCGCCAGCTATGTTCGATCGAGTCAGGATCGGTTAAAAAATCTTCATAGAGTTGCTCTATGTAGGACTGATTCGCACCCGCCAAATAGGAGGAATCCAGCCAGGCCTTCATCGCGCCGTTCTGCATTATGATCCCTTAAGCTAATAAGCTTCAGTTTTCGCCGTGGTTAACATGTAATTAGTGTCCGTATATTGTTCGCCGTAAAAACGGTTCACTTGTCGTACTTCGGTACGCGCTTAGGGTATCCATCCCCCCTAAGGAACCTTTAAAAACCGGTTCGGGCGCGTAAGCCGGTTTTTAAAGGTTTCCTGCGCTCCCTCTGAAGAATAGCAACTTCAGAGGGAGATACATGTTTTACTGCTTAATCTTTATGCAATAACACGTTACGTACTGACGAGTCATTACGCGCTACGGTGCAACAGCATCGATTTAATATGACCAATAGCCTTGGTCGGGTTCAGCCCTTTCGGACACACGTTGACGCAGTTCATGATGCCGTGGCAGCGGAAGACGCTGAACGCATCGTCCAGATCGTCCAATCGTGGCGTGGTTTCAGTATCGCGGCTGTCAATCAGGAAGCGATACGCTGCCAACAGCCCCGCAGGTCCGACAAACTTGTCCGGGTTCCACCAGAACGACGGGCAAGATGTTGAACAGCAGGCGCACATGATGCATTCATACAACCCATCCAGCTTGGCACGTTGTTCAGGCGATTGCAGATGCTCACGCGCCGGCGGATTTTTCCCATTATTCAACAGGTAAGGCTTTATTTTCTCATATTGAGCATAGAACTGTCCCATGTCCACTACCAAATCACGAACAACCGGTAATCCAGGTAAAGGACGGATAACAATTTTGCTGTTTCCGCGACGTAACGCGGAAACTGGCGTGATACAGGCCAGCCCATTTTTGCCGTTCATGTTGACGCCATCGGAACCACAGACGCCTTCACGGCAAGAACGACGGAATGACAGCGTTGGATCCTGCTCTTTCAGCAGCATCAGCGCATCCAGCAGCATCATGTCGCGGCCTTCTTCCGCCTCCAACTGGTAATCCTGCATCCGCGGAGCGTCGTCAACATCTGGGTTGTAACGATAAATAGAAAATTCGAGTTTCATCGTTTGATCTCCGCAATTAATAAGTACGTACTTTCGGCGGGAACGCCGGACGCAGTTTAGGCTGCATGTTCACCTCACGGCGCGTCATGCTGTCGGTTTGCGGCAGATACAACGAATGGCACAACCAATTTTCATCGTCGCGCTCTGGGTAGTCGAAGCGGCTGTGTGCACCACGGCTTTCGGTACGGAAGTTGGCCGATACCGCCGTCGCATACGCGGTTTCCATCAGATTATCCAGCTCCAGACATTCGATACGCTGGGTGTTGAACTCACTTGAGGTGTCATCCAAACGCGCGTTCTTCAGACGTTCACGGATCACTTTCAGCTCTTCCAGCCCTTTCGCCATCGCATCGCCTTCACGGAAGACCGAGAAGTTGTTCTGCATACAGGATTGTAGCGCCTTGCGGATTTCAACCGGATCTTCCCCTGAACGCGTATTATTCCAGCGGTTCAGGCGGTCGAGCGAGGCTTCAATATCGGATGCGCTGGCATCACGGCTCTCGCCCTGCTCGTTCAACGACTCTTGCAGGTGAATACCCGCCGAACGACCAAATACCACCAGATCGAGCAGCGAGTTACCGCCCAGGCGGTTAGCACCATGAACCGAGACGCAGGCAATTTCACCCACGGCAAACAGCCCAGGAATCACCACATCTTCACCTTTCTCATTCACAGTCAATGCCTGACCGCTTACTTTGGTCGGAATACCGCCCATCATGTAGTGGCAGGTTGGGATAACTGGAATCGGTTCTTTTACCGGGTCGACGTGAGCAAATGTGCGAGACAGCTCCAGAATGCCCGGCAGACGGGATTCCAGAACATCTTTACCCAGATGGTCCAGTTTCAGCTTGGCATGTGGTCCCCACGGGCCTTCACAGCCGCGGCCTTCACGAATTTCGATCATGATGGAACGGGCAACCACATCACGACCAGCCAGATCTTTCGCGTTTGGCGCATAACGTTCCATGAAACGTTCACCGTGCTTGTTCAGCAGGTAACCGCCTTCACCACGGCAGCCTTCTGTCACCAACACACCCGCACCCGCAATACCGGTCGGGTGGAACTGCCACATTTCCATGTCCTGTAACGGAACGCCCGCACGCAGTGCCATGCCCACCCCGTCACCGGTATTAATGTGCGCGTTGGTGGTGGACTGGTAAATACGGCCTGCGCCGCCGGTCGCCAGCACGGTCGCTTTCGCTTTGAAATAGACAACTTCACCGGTTTCGATACAGATCGCCGTACAGCCGACCACCGCGCCATCCTGATTCTTCACCAGATCGAGGGCATACCATTCGGAGAAAATAGTGGTGTGATTTTTCAGGTTCTGCTGATACAGCGTATGCAGCAGGGCATGACCGGTACGGTCAGCGGCAGCCGCAGTACGTGCGGCCTGCTCACCGCCAAAATTCTTGGATTGACCACCGAACGGACGCTGATAAATGCTGCCATCATCCAAGCGGGAGAACGGTAACCCCATATGTTCCAGTTCCAGAATCGCTTCTGGGCCGGTTTTACACATATATTCAATCGCGTCCTGATCGCCAATGTAATCCGACCCTTTTACGGTGTCGTACATATGCCATTCCCAGTTGTCCTCATGAGTGTTTCCCAGCGCAACGGTGATACCGCCCTGCGCGGACACAGTGTGAGAACGGGTTGGGAACACTTTCGATAACAGGGCACAGGACAGGCCCATTTGGGAAATTTGCAGCGCGGCACGCATACCTGCGCCACCCGCGCCAACAACAACGGCATCAAATTCTCTGACTGGCAAATTCATCACGCACCCCACACCACAATAGTTCCATAAATGACGTACACCAACAGCGCTACGACAATCGCCAACTGTAAAGTCAGGCGTAAGGCCAGCGGTTTAATGTAGTCGGTCAGCACTTGCCACATTCCTATCCAGGCATGAACCAGAATGGAAAATAACGTTAGCAGTGTGAATACTTTGGTGAGGGCCATCGCGAAGAAACCACGCCAGATTTCATACGTGATGTCGCCAGCCGTAGCAATAAAACCAATAATATAAATTACATATAGAGCAATGACGATGGCGGAAGCGCGAATCAGTAACCAATCGTGTACGCCATTGCGTCCTAACGCAGAAGCATTGCTTACCATACGAGGACTCCAGCCAGAATTGAAAGCACGACAGTAATAATAAAGGAGATATTTGCAGAACGCTTGCCTGCGGCAAAGTCTTCTTCTATATAGCCAAAATCCATCAATAGGTGACGTATACCACCAACAATGTGATAAGCCAACGCGACGAGGATGCCCCAAACGATAAACTTGACGATGAAGCTATCCATAATTTCCGCAGCACGCAGGAACCCTTCCTCTGAAGAAAGAGAAGTGCCTAACAGCCACAGTAAAATACCGACAGCGACAAAGGTGATAACGCCGGAGACGCGGTGAAGAATAGATGCTATCGCAGTAACGGGAAACTGGATCGTCTGCAATTCCAGATTGACAGGTCTTTGTTTTTTCACAGATTTGCCCACACAGCTTTTATTATTGTTTCTTCCTCCGGGCCTGATGTGAGGTCAGACAGCATGAAAGTTACAGCCCTGAAAAGTGGGTTTACGATACGCGCTCAAACATCGACATTCCGGTGTCTAAACAGCGCATGATCCTTTCATACTGGGTGCTCCTACTGCAGGGTGATTCCGGAGACCTGTTGGCAGTATAGGTACTTCACATTCCCATTACAATTCCCATACAAACTGTTTGGTGACATTTGCCCCGAACAGTGATTTAGATCACGAATTTCACAATTCATATAAAATTGATTATCCGATTTGACAAAAGTTCAACATTTCAATTACAACTAGGGGATTGAATTCCTTATGATGTGTTAAAGCACGACGGCGACACTTCCACACTGGCGTAACTTATGTAACAGTGAGGAGAGTCCACGTAAAAGTCATAGGTAATGACTACAATCTATTCAGAGCACAACGCATTTATCTGAATATCGTTAATTACCTGGAGAACGAATTTTTCATCCTGAATGCGGCTATCCGCCTTACTCTGTATCCTATTTGACGACTGTGTCACGACAGAGTTTCACCGGCCATTATCCGCCCGGTGCACAGGCATGACGGTATTTCTTCAGTGAAAATATTTAAAATTAAAGCGCTAAGGAGACTGTAAATGGCTGATAAGAAAGCAACACTTACTCTAGAGGGTAAAGATCCAATTGAGCTAAATGTCCTATCGGGTACATTGGGGTATGATGAGATTGATATTCGTCCCCTTGGTTCTAAAGGTTACTTCACATTTGACCCCGGTTTTACCTCTACCGCATCTTGCGAATCCAAGATTACCTATATCGACGGCGACGAAGGCATCTTGCTACACCGTGGTTTCCCAATTGCCCAATTGGCTGAAAAATCGAATTATCTTGAAGTCTGTTACATCCTGCTGTTCGGCGAAACCCCGACGGTAGAACAGTATGAAACCTTCAAGACCACCGTGACACGTCACACCATGATTCATGAGCAGATTACTCGTCTGTTCCACGGTTTCCGCCGTGATTCACATCCAATGGCTGTCTTGTGCGGCGTCACCGGTGCACTGGCGGCGTTCTACCACGATTCACTGGACATTAACATTGAGCGCCACCGCGAAATCGCGGCCTATCGACTACTGTCCAAAATGCCGACCGTTGCAGCAATGTGCTACAAATATTCGCTGGGTCAGCCGTTTGTTTATCCAAAAAACAACCTGTCCTACGCGGGTAACTTCCTGCACATGATGTTCTCCACCCCTTGTGAAGAGTATGTTGTGAATCCGGTGCTGGAACGTGCTATGGACCGTATCCTGATCCTGCATGCCGATCACGAACAAAACGCCTCGACGTCTACCGTACGTACCGCAGGTTCGTCTGGTGCGAACCCATTTGCCTGTATCGCCGCGGGGATCGCCTCGCTGTGGGGACCGGCGCACGGCGGCGCGAACGAAGCCTGTCTGCGTATGCTGGAAGAAATCAGCAGCGTGGAGCACATCCCTGCGTTTATCGAGCGTGCTAAAGACAAGAACGACTCCTTCCGCCTGATGGGCTTCGGCCACCGTGTATACAAAAACCACGATCCGCGCGCCAAAGTCATGCGTGAAACCTGCCATGAAGTGCTGAAAGAGCTGGGCAGAAAAGACGACCTGCTGGAAGTGGCGATGGCGCTGGAAAATATCGCGCTGAACGACCCGTACTTCATTGAGAAGAAACTGTACCCGAACGTCGACTTCTACTCAGGCATCATCCTGAAAGCGATGGGTATTCCGTCTTCCATGTTTACCGTTATCTTTGCGATGGCGCGCACCGTGGGCTGGATTGCACATTGGAGCGAAATGCACGCCGACGGCATCAAGATTGCCCGTCCACGTCAGCTGTATACTGGCTATGACAAACGTGACTTTACGTCCAATCTGAAAAACGACTAATCCATTCCGTACGTGTAAAAAGGCCGGATTTTCCGGCCTTTTTTTATAACGGCACTAAAGGGATGACTTACAACCTAAACTTTGCGTGAATCGCAATAAATAGCCATCCGGATCCTGTACCAGAAAATTACTTTCCCCGTGGTACACCTCATGATCGCGATACCAGCACGTTTCCACGGGTCTGCGTAGCGTATAACCCGCACGTTCAATCTCCGCCGCCAGCGCCTGAGCATCTGGGCACTCAATCGATAAATTCATACCACGACCAAACGGCGGTTCTAAAGGCTCCACACGCCAGGGTGACTCGGTTAAATAATCCTGTTCCAGCATCAGTTGGCTCCCATGAAAAGAAAGGAACGCGAACTTATCTTCAGGCCTGTCGTACTCAATCTGAAATCCCAAAACGTGGCAATAAAACGCCAGACTCTTTTGTAAATCAGAGACAATCATTTCTGGAATTAACGTATTCATCTTGCGCATAAATCACTCACATTATTACTTCTGGCAGTGCGGGCACCAATAAAACGGGCGTGATGACAGCATCGTTCTTTCGATGATCCCACCGCAGCGCTCACAGCGTTCCCCTTCACGATGGAAAACCTTGAACGAAAAAATCGCCCCGTGATGTCGATTCTCATCAACGGTGCCACGCGTGTTGTAGGACAAACGGGGAATCTCCAGCAGCGCTCGACTTAACCTCTGCAACTGTTTCTCATTCAACTGCGCTGCCGTGTGTTGCGGCGCAAGCTGTGCCTGCCAGAGAATCTCGACGCGCAGATAATTCCCCAGTCCAGCAAGAAATGCCTGATCCAACAGCAGCCCACTGAACTGGCGACGGCGAAAGCGCGGTAATAACAGACGCTCACACACCTGTTCCGGCGTCAGTGAGAGATCCAAGACATCGGGGCCAATACGTTGCAGGAAAGGATGCGTCGAGAGCGTCTCCGGCGTCAGCATTTCAATATCTGACGCGCTGTAGAGCAGAATAGCGCGATCCTGCGTTTCCAGCCGGACGCGCAAATCCCACTTTGTTTCCGGTGATTCACCCGCACTCACGGCTCGCCACACGCCATAAAGCTGATTGTGGCTATACAACACCCGATCATTGCTAAAATAGGTCAGCAGCGCTTTTCCGCGCGTTTCAATCTGCCTGACCTGCTGCCCGACCAATTCTGCCTCGTATGGCTTCAATTCTGGAAATGCAAACCAGACACGCGTTAGCGTTTTGCCCACAACAGCCTCAACCAGCTTATCGGCCGTCCGGCGAATTTCCGGTCCTTCGGGCATACCTTACTCCCTGAAATTCAGACATATTGCGCAATTAACCACACTCTCGGTTAACTACACTAATGCAGGGCGCCACCCGTCACCGCCATATCAACCTGCTGCACCAGCGATTGCTGGATCATCACTTCCAGCGCCGCCGTGACTAACGGCGTGGGCATGCTCGGTTCACCGGGGTGTCGTGCGGCCTGTTCAGGTGAATAGGGGATATGAACAAATCCACCGCGAACCGTATCACCCTGTTGGTGCAACTGGTGTAAAAGGCCGTACATCACGTGATTGCAGACAAACGTCCCTGCGGTTTGCGACACCGAGGCGGGAATGCCCGCCACGCGCAATGCCTGTACCAGCGCTTTCACCGGCAGCGTCGAAAAATATGCCGCAGGCCCGCCTTCCACTACCGGCGTATCGATCGGCTGGTTGCCTCGGTTATCCGCGATTCGGGCATCATTAATATTAATCGCCACGCGTTCGACAGAAATATCAGCACAGCCGCCCGCCTGCCCCACCGCGATCACCACTTCCGGCTGCCATTCGGCTATCGCACGGTAAAGCTGTTCCAGTGACAGATCGAAGACGCAAGATAAACGGCAGGCCACCACGCGTGCACCGCCGATTTCTCGCTGATGAAGTCCTTTTACCGCCTCCCATGAGGGATTAGTCGCTTCCCCCTCAAAAGGTTCAAACGCCGTGATCAAAACGGTTTTCATCGGTTATCCCGCCATACAAAAATAATGATTATGCCGCCGCAACAGCGATCTGATGCTGGCTAAAACAGTGTCGCAGCTTGCGGGCAAACAGCAGCGCGTGTTGTCCATCGCCGTGAATACACACGGTATCCGCCTGCACGTTCACCCAAGAGCCGTCAATCGCTCTGACCCGCTGACGTTGAATCATCTCCAGCGTCTGAGCCAGTGCCAGTTCATCGCTGTTAATCAAGGCCCCCGCCTGCGTGCGCGGCACCAGCAATCCGTCAGGCAAGTAGCAGCGGTCGGCGAACACTTCCTGACGCGTCTCCAGCCCCAACCGTTGCCCAGCGCGGATTAACTCGCTTCCCGCCAGACCGACTAAGCGTAACGCCGGATTCACCACCTTCACCGCCTTGGCTATCGCATCGGCCAGCGCCGGTTCGTATGCGGCCTGATTGTAAAGCATGCCATGAGGCTTAACGTGCGACAGTATTCCTCCTTCAGCCGCGACAATCGCGCTCAGCGCGCCAAGCTGATACACCACCTGGGCAAAGACAATTTCCGCAGGCACATTCATCGCCTTGCGACCAAAATTCTCACGATCGGGAAAGCTCGGGTGTGCGCCAAGCGCAACCCCATAGCCGATCCCCCAACGCACCGACTGACGCATAGTTTGTGCGTCACCAGCATGAAATCCGCAGGCAATATTGGCTGACGTCACCAACTTCAGCAGCGCTTCGTCATGCTCAGCGCCCTCACCCAGATCGGCATTCAGATCAATAATCATGCAGCCTCCACGCCAGCTGTTCGAGGTAACGCCGCTGTTCTTCGTCCGCTTTTTGCGCCTGTGCCTGCGTACAGTGAATAAAATGTATCGGTTCACCGAGTCGGGTTTGCGCTAAATGGAATAAATCCGCTTCGATCACCGTCGCAATACGCGGGTAACCGCCGGTTGTCTGCGCATCCGCCAGCAGTACGATAGGGTGACCATTGTGCGGAACCTGCACGACGCCCGGCAGCACCCCATGTGATGGCAGCTCGCGCGGTTTGCTACCCAGTAATACGGCACGCTGTAGCTCTGCGCCCAATAAACGGTAGCCCATGCGGTTACTTTGCGGGCTCAGTTGCCAGGAAGTTCGCCAGAACAATTCCTGCATCTCTTCGCTGAACTCCTGATACTCCGGCCCCGGCAATGCCCGCACGCGGTTGCCGAACAACAGTTGCTTGATACCGACTTCTCGCGTCAGTTCGCGAGTCGGCGTTCCCAGCAGAAGTTCATCGCCATCCATCAGCAAGCGTCCGTCAAAGCCCCCAAAACCGGCTTTCAAATCGGTACTGCGCGACCCGAGCATTTCCGGCACATCCACACCGCCGGATAACGCTAGGTAGCTACGCATTCCGTTACGTGGCATACGCATTTTCAACGTTTGCCCCGGCTTCACGGCGAAACGCCAACCTGTCCAGAGCGGTTTGCCATCTAAGTCGGCATGGCAGTCCGCACCGGTCAGTGCCACCCAGCAGGCGGTGGTGAATGTTGCAGTAAACTTGCCCAGCGTAATTTCCAGCGCGGCAGCATTCTCCGCGTTGCCCACCAGCAGGTTGGCCATTGTCAGTGCGGGCAGATCGAGCGCGCCTGACTGGCTGATACCCAAACGGCGAAAGCCGACGCGACCGCCGTCCTGCACCGAAGTATGCAAGCCGGCATGGATAACCTTCAGCATACGCCCTCCTTCTGTGGCAGAAACCGAACGTTATCGCCAGGTCGCAACAGCGTTGGCGGCATCGTTTGTGGATTAAACAGCTTCAACGACGTGCGGCCAATCAGCTGCCAGCCCCCCGGCGTCGCCAGCGGATAAATCCCCGTCTGCGCGCCGCCAATCCCGACCGACCCCGCCGGCACACGCAGGCGTGGTTCGGCGCGACGCGGCATATGCAGTTTCTCGTTTAATCCGCCAAGGTAGGCAAAGCCCGGCTGGAAGCCCAAAAAGTAGACCACATACTGTGCGGCCGCATGTGCTTCAACAACCTGACTCACTGTCAGGCCACTGTGAGCGGCAACCTCCGCCAAATCTGGCCCTGCCTCTCCGCCATACACAACGGGAATATCGATATCGCGTGGGTCAAACGCCAGCGATTCACTCTCTTCCCACCAGCGCTGCAAGCGTTCAATCGCATCCAGCGCCACCTGCTGCGGATGCGCCAATAGTACCGTTAGATTATTCATGCCCGGAATCGCTTCCAGCACCTCTTCATGATGATTCAGGCGCTCGGCAAGCCCCCATATCCGCTGCTGGCTCTCCAGCGACATTGGCGGTTCCAGTTCCAGAACGACAGCCCTCTCGCCCAGAAGATAACACCGTGCTCGTTGCAATCTTTCCTCCTGAATCGCGTTTTATCCGTCATGGTGAACATGGCTAAATGATTAGTGTTGCTTACCGATATATTTTCCTCCCAACAGCGAAGCAACAACGGTGCCAACATAGAAGGCATCGCATCATTCATGTGCGATACAGAGACTTTCAGCCCCTCACGCGGGGTTAGGAATATCAATAAATGTCACATCAAAACCATGCAGTGCCGCCAGCCATTCGCCCAACGCTTTGATGCCGCCGCGTTCGGTGGCATGGTGTCCGGCAGCAAAGAAATGCAACCCCATCTCACGCGCGATGTGGATCGTTTGCTCAGACACTTCACCGGTAATAAACGCATCGACCCCAAAGCGGGCCGCTTGTTCAATAAAGCCCTGACCGCCGCCAGTACACCAGGCCACGCGTTGTATCTGTTGCGGTGCATTATCCCCACAATGCAGCACGCTACGCCCCAGCCGTTTTTCTACACGACGGCAAAAAGCATCTGCCGTCATGGGCTGCGCCAGCTCACCATACGGCACCAGCGGCTCGATCGTGCCCTGCACCTGAATCTCTAGCAGCGCCGCCAACTGTGCGTTATTCCCCAGTTCTGGGTGTGCATCTAGCGGCAGATGATAACCGTACAGGTTGATATCATTGAGCAACAGCGTTTTCAGCCGGTTACGCTTCATACCACAGACAATCTGCGGTTCGTTTTTCCAGAAGTAGCCGTGGTGAACCAGAATCGCATCGGCCTGCTTTTCTACCGCCGCATCCAGCAGCGCCTGTGAGGCCGTTACGCCCGTCACAATACGTTTTACGTCTGCACGTCCCTCAACCTGTAAACCGTTCGGTGCGTAGTCCTGAAACGTCGCCGTGCTCAGTTTCTCGTTAATGATTCTTTCCAATTCCACATTACGCATACTTACTTTTCTCTTCTCGATCGTTATCCGCCATACCGATATTTTTCGCCGCCTCAAACGCCGCCAGCGTATTCTGGCGCGCGGTTTTATGGTCGACGATGGGCTGCGGATAGTTCAGCCGATGGTGGTGTTTGTCAGCCCAACAATGGGGCTGATGAATATCGTTATCCGGCACGGCGGCCAGCTCGGGCAGCCAGTGACGGATAAACCGACCTTCAGGATCGAAGCGCTCGCCCTGCGTTGTCGGGTTAAAAATACGAAAATAAGGTGCCGCATCGGTGCCTGTCGACGCCGCCCACTGCCAGCCGCCGTTATTCGCCGCCAGATCGCCATCCAGCAGTTGCGACATAAAGTAGCGTTCGCCTTCGCGCCAATCGATCAGTAAATCTTTGACGAGAAAACTGGCGCAAATCATACGCAGGCGATTATGCATCCATCCCGTTTCATTCAGTTGACGCATCGCTGCATCCACGATCGGGTAGCCCGTTTTCCCCTGCTGCCAGGCGGCTAAATCTTCCGGCGATTCTCGCCATTTCACCCACTGCGTCCACGCGGTGAACGGTCGGTGTTTACACAGCGGCGGCCAGGACACAATCAGGTGGCGGTAAAATTCACGCCAGACCAGCTCGTTAAACCAGGTAAACGCTCCACCCTCACCCCGTTCCAGCATCTCTGGGCATTCAGCACGCAGACGGTTAAAGCACTGGCGCGGCGATACGATCCCAAGCGCTAGATACGGAGAAAGTTTGCTGGTGCCGGGCAGCGCCGGAAAATCACGCCGCTGGTCATAATCCTGCACCTGCTCGCGGCAAAAACGTCGCAGTTGCTGCAACGCCGCACGTTCGCCGCAGGGGAAATCGTCGCCATCCACCTCACGCTGCGGATAGCTGAACGGTGCCAGTTCCACTGTGTTAGTGATCGGCTCACCGCGCGCGCGCGGTGCTGGCACGCACGTCGTATCCGACTCCAGTAGTCGTTTGATAAAGGCCTGACGAAAGGGCGTAAACACTTTATACATCTTGCCATTACCCGTCAGCACGCTACCCGGCGGTAGTAACAGGCTGTCATGATAACCGTGACAAACCACGCTATCGGCCAGCCGATCTTTCACCTGCTGATCACGCAGGCGCTCGTTGATTTCATACTGATAATTATAGAAAAGATCGGTGGCCTGCTGTTGCGCACAAAACTGCACCAGCCAGTCAACCGACGCCGCAAAGTCAGCACATTCGTGGTAATGCAGCGGCATACCCTTTTCGGCCAGCGCCTGCTGCACCAGCGTCAGGTTCTCCCGTAGAAAGGCTGCCTGACGCGGGGCCATATCGTGCTTTTCCCACTGCGCCGGCGTGGCGATAAAGACGGCTAGCACGGTGGCGTTAGGATCCTGACAGGCCGCGTACAGCGCCAGATTATCGGTAACGCGCAGGTCGTTGCGTAACCAGACTACATGTTTAACGGCATGCGTGGTCATGAAATTCCTCGGGCGGTCAAACTAGTGTCCGTAACGCAGGCGTAGTGCCTCGGGATACGGCTCAAAGTAACGCTGCTGAGCCAGATACGCATCGGGGTATTCCGCCATGTAATGTTTTAGCAACGTGATAGGTGCCAGTAGCGGCTGCAAGCCCTGTCGATAGCGATTGATGAGCTGCGCCAGTTCCTGTCGCTGCTGAGAATTGAGCTGACGTCGGAAGTAACCCTGCACGTGCATCAACACATTGGTGTGGTTGCGCCGCGTCGCAGGCGTTGACAACAGTTTCATCAACCGCTTCCGGTATTCAACAATGTAGTCTTCCAGCGACTCCCACTTATCGATTCCCGCAACAAACGGCCCCAGTTCGCGGTATTCCGGCTGGGAATGCGCCAGCAACAGGAGTTTATAGCGGCTATGAAAAGCAATCAGCGCACCACGGCTCAGCCCGTTTTTCCATAGCTGATTCAGTTCGTGTAACGCATAAACGCGCTCAATGAAATTTTCTCGCAAGCCAGGATCCTGCAGGCGTCCGTCTTCCTCAACCGGTAGCCAAGGCATTTGCCGCATCAGCTCCTGTGTAAATAAGCCGATACCACTTTTACGCGCATCCTTTTGCGTTTCATTGTAAACCTTCACACGCTCCATACCGCAGCTCGGCGATTTGGCGCAGACGATATAACCGCATAAGTGCTGAAGCTGGCTGACTTTTTCAGCGGAAAACTCCGCCATCTGTTGGGTAACATCCAGCGGCGAACCATTGCTGGCACGCATCGTGATATGGTGTTCCCCTTCTCGCACCAGCCTGAGTGCCGGACGCGGCACCGGTAAACCAATCGCCATTTCTGGGCAGACCGGCTCAAAACGAAAATAGGGTGCCAGTTGTTCAGCAGCAAACGTCAAACGCTTGTGTCCGCCATCAAATCGCACGGGACTACCGAGCAAACAGGCGCTGATACCAACAGGGATGAGTTCGAGCGTCATGATTTATCCTTATACCCGTCATATTTCATTCAAGTTGTACGTGTGTTGGCATTCTACAAACGCTCTTATCAGCATAGCGGATTTCACCACAATTCTGTGCAGCCACAGCGAAGAATAAAGTAATAAATCATGAGATTGGGGAGAAATACCGGAAGAAGATGCGGGAAGGGAAAAGGGTAAACCGTATCAAAACAACCTTAAACCGATATTTCACCGGTTCATTTTTCGTGTTTATCTGCCGAGGATGACAGATAAACACGAGAGACCTTACGCGCTGGCCTTAATAGAAATCGCAGGCGGCGGCTTCGGACTGCGCCATCCAGACGGGTTTATCGCTGGTTTTCAGCCAGACGCGGTGTAAATAGCTGTAAAAACGCGCCCGATCGCGACGGAACAGCATTACCGGTAACGCCAGCACGCCGATAGCAATCACGGCAGCGCGACGCAGGAGAATACGGTGCAAGGGATAAGTAGTATAAAGCGACATAACGATCCTCCTCTAGGATAAGCCCCCTTATTCAGCGGCGCTTTTCATAACGATAGAATAAGAACTGTGACATTGGTTAAAATTTTACCGCTTTTTATGAAAGTTTACTACTCATCTGACCAGTTAAAGATGAAATAATCGCCAATTTTTTTCGTCATCACGTCATTAAGTTACAGCAAGGTTAAAAATAAACTTACCAGTAGTTAATTTATGGTTTTAGGTTGGATCACTTTACTCCCTATTCTTTAATGTTCTCTTCTCGTTGCCTTCAACTTTGCTGACGCCACAACCCTCTTATGGCCTCCACCGCCTACTTTTCATCCCATTTTTATACTTTTTTTACGCCCACAGACGGGAAATTTGCACCTTCTTTTCCTGCGTTTTCCTACTCTGACGCTGTCTATTCTGTTCTGGAGGTGTGTTGTGACGCTTAGCATCGTCTTAGGCGGCCTGCTCGTGCTGCTGTTACTGATCTATCTGGTTTATGCCTTGTTGAAGGCGGAGGAATTCTGATGGCCGCTGACGCTTTTCTACTGATCTTTGGTCTGCTGCTCACGGTGCTGATCGTAGCCCAACTGCTGGGCAGCGGATTGGCCCGTCTGATTGAGGGCGAAACGGGTGCGCTCCTGCAAAAGTTTGAAACAGGAACGGCGCGCCTTTTCGCTTTCGATACGTCGGAGATGCGCTGGCAACAGTATGCGGCGGCTATCCTGACACTTAACCTGATCGGCATTGCCGTCTTGTTTGTCCTGTTAATGGCGCAGGGGGTTCTGCCGCTTAACCCAGAAAATATGCCGGGGCTGTCGTGGCATTTGGCGTTAAACACGGCAATCAGCTTTGCCACCAACACCAACTGGCAGGCTTACAGCGGGGAAAACACGCTCAGCTACCTGAGCCAGATGGTTGGTCTAACGGTACAAAATTTTCTGTCCTCCGCCAGCGGTATCGCCGTCGCTTTCGCGTTAATCCGCGCATTTTCCCGTCGCTGCGTCGACACGCTGGGCAACGCGTGGCTCGATCTGTTTCGCATCACGCTGTATGTGCTGCTGCCGCTGTCCCTGCTGCTGGCGCTGTTTTTTGTCAGTCAGGGCGTGTTGCAAAACCTGCTGCCTTATCAGCATTTGACCACGCTGGACGGCGCAGCCCAAACCCTGCCGATGGGGCCTGTTGCTTCACAGGAAGCCATTAAACTGCTGGGCACCAACGGCGGCGGTTTCTTTGGCGCTAACTCGGCGCACCCGTTTGAAAACCCGACCGCGCTGAGCAACATCGTGCAAATGCTGGCGATCCTGCTGATCCCTACCGCGCTGTGCTTCGCCTTTGGCAAAGCCGTGAGCGACAAGCGTCAGGGCCACGCGCTGCTGTGGGCAATGGCGCTGATCTTTATCGTCGCCGCTGCTGTAGTGATGAAAATGGAGGTCAACGGTAACCCACATCTGCTGGCATTAGGCGCAGACAGCGCCGCGAATTTGGAAGGTAAAGAGACGCGTTTTGGCGTTCTGACGTCCAGCCTGTATGCGGTTGTCACCACGGCTACCTCGACAGGTGCGGTGAACGCGATGCACGACTCTTTCACTGCGCTTGGCGGCATGGTTCCCATGTGGCTGATGCAGATTGGCGAAGTGGTGTTCGGCGGTGTTGGTTCTGGCCTGTACGGCATGCTGCTGTTCGTGCTTCTGACCGTCTTTATTGCCGGCTTGATGATTGGCCGCTCGCCAGAATATCTGGGCAAAAAAATCGAAGTCTATGAGATGAAAATGACGGCGCTGGCGATTCTAATTCCGCCCGCACTGGTACTGCTCGGCACGGCGCTGGCGCTGAGTACGGAAGCCGGACGCAGCGGCATTCTGAACCCCGGCGCGCACGGTTTTAGCGAAGTGCTCTATGCCGTGTCCTCCGCCGCGAACAACAACGGCAGTGCATTTGCCGGCCTGAGCGTCAATACGCCGTTTTATAACGTCCTGCTCGCTGTCGCCATGCTGCTGGGCCGCTTTGCCGTCATGGTGCCCGTGCTGGCTATCGCCGGTTCGCTGGTCGTGAAAAAACGCCAGCCGGAAAGCAAAGGCTCACTGTCCACCCGCAGTCCGCTGTTTATCGGCATGCTCATCGCCATCGTTCTGCTGATTGGCGCACTGACGTTTATCCCTGCACTGGCGTTAGGGCCAGTCGCTGAACATTTACAGTTCGGCCTGACTCACTAAGGCTGGAGACTTTTTATGACTCGCCACACGATGAATCATCAGGCAACACAGGAACCGGCCTCTGCCCAGCAGGGCGAGGCATCCCGCCACATTGGCAAACGTAAACAGCAAGCGCTGTTTGACAGAGCGTTAATCCATTCTGCGCTGAAAGATGCGCTGAAGAAACTCGACCCGCGCGTGCAGTGGCGCAATCCGGTCATGTTCGTGGTGTATCTCGGCAGTATGCTGACCACCCTCGTCTGGCTGGCGATTCTGGCCGGTAAAACGGAAGGGAACGCCGTGTTTACCGGTCTGGTATCACTCTGGCTGTGGTTTACCGTGCTATTCGCCAACATGGCCGAAGCGCTGGCGGAAGGTCGCAGTAAGGCGCAGGCAAATGCGCTGAAAGGCGTTAAGAAAACCAATTGGGCTAACAAGCTCTCAGCGCCACATCACGATGCCAGCTCAGAATCAGTGCCAGCCGACAGCCTGCGCAAGGGCGATATCGTACTGGTGAGCGCGGGCGAAACCATTCCGTGCGACGGTGAGGTACTGGAGGGCGGTGCGTCCGTCGATGAAAGCGCCATCACCGGAGAGTCCGCGCCGGTGATCCGCGAGTCCGGCGGCGATTTCGCCTCCGTCACCGGCGGCACCCGCGTGCTGTCAGACTGGCTGGTGATTCAGTGCAGCGTCAATCCCGGCGAAACCTTTCTCGACCGGATGATTGCCATGGTCGAAGGGGCACAGCGTCGGAAAACGCCGAACGAAATCGCGCTGACCATTCTGCTGATCGAGCTGACACTGATTTTCCTGCTGGTAACGGCCACGCTCTACCCGTTCTCCTGGTTTGGCGTGCAGGCGAATCACAGCGGCGATGTTGTCGGCGTGACTGTACTTGTCGCCCTGCTCGTCTGTCTGATCCCGACCACCATCGGTGGCCTGCTGTCGGCTATCGGCGTGGCTGGGATGAGCCGGATGCTGGGCGCTAACGTGATTGCCACCAGCGGGCGTGCCGTCGAAGCGGCGGGCGATATTGACGTTCTGCTGCTGGATAAAACCGGCACCATTACGCTGGGCAACCGTCAGGCTTCCGCTTTCCTGCCCGCGCCTGGCGTGACCGAGCAAGCGCTGGCTGACGCCGCGCGTTTTGCCTCATTAGCCGATGAAACGCCCGAAGGCCGCAGCATCGTGGTGCTGGCGAAGCAACGCTTTAATCTGGCAGATCAGGAGCTCAGCTCGCTGGACGCAACCTTTGTTCCTTTTACGGCCCAGACACGCATGAGTGGCGTGAATTTTGGTCAGCGCACCATTCGTAAAGGTGCCGTCGATGCTCTGCGTCGCTACATTGAAGCGAACAATGGTGACTTCCCGCATCAGGTTGAAGAAGCGGTATCCAACGTCGCACGCAGCGGGGGGACGCCACTGGTCGTTGCAGAAGGCAAGCGCGTGCTTGGTGTAGTGGAACTGAAAGATATCGTGAAAAGCGGCATCAAAGAGCGCTTTGCCGAGCTACGCAGTATGGGGATCAAAACCGTGATGATCACCGGCGACAACCCGCTCACGGCAGCGGCGATTGCCGCAGAAGCTGGCGTCGATGATTTTCTGGCGGAAGCGACACCCGAAACCAAGCTGGCGCTGATCCGTCAGTATCAAGCCGAAGGTCGACTGGTGGCAATGACCGGCGACGGCACGAACGATGCCCCCGCGCTGGCGCAGGCCGATGTGGCGGTGGCCATGAACTCCGGCACGCAGGCAGCAAAGGAAGCGGGCAACATGGTTGATTTGGATTCCAATCCAACCAAGCTGATCGAAGTGGTGCATATCGGCAAACAGATGCTGATGACGCGCGGTTCGCTGACAACGTTCAGTATCGCCAATGACGTGGCGAAGTATTTCGCCATTATCCCGGCTGCTTTTGCTGCCACCTATCCTCAGCTCAATGCGCTCAACGTGATGCAACTGCATTCCCCCACCTCGGCCATGCTGTCGGCGGTGATCTTCAATGCGCTGATTATCGTGTTTCTGATCCCACTAGCGCTCAAAGGGATTCGCTATCGCCCCATGAGCGCCGCGGCGCAGTTAAGCCGCAATCTATGGATTTATGGTCTTGGCGGGCTGCTGGTGCCGTTCCTCGGTATCAAGCTGATTGATATGTTGCTGACTGGGCTGAATCTGGCTTAAGGACTGACGGGTATACGCTATGCGCTATTTACGTTCTTCTTTGTTTTTATTCCTATTACTGCTGCTGTTTACCGGTCTGGCCTACCCGCTGTTGACAACGGTGTTGGCACAGTGGCTGTTCCCAACACAGGCAAACGGATCGCTGGTTTACCGTGAGAATACCGTCGTCGGTTCATCCCTGATCGGGCAATCGTTCAGTCGAGCGGGCTATTTTCAGGGGCGTCCGTCGGCCACGTCAGATGCCCCGTATAACGCACTGGCGTCCGGCGGTAGCAATCTGGCCGCCAGCAATCCGGCGCTGGATAAACTGATCGGTGAACGCGCCGCTCACTGGCATCAGGCGGTTGGCAATCAGCAGCCAGTGCCTGCTGAACTGTTGACGGCATCCGGCAGCGGTCTGGATCCGCAGATTTCCCCAGAAGCCGCGCGCTATCAGGCGCTCTACATCGCGCAGGCCAGAGGAATGTCGCTCCAGCAGGTGCAGCAACTGATCGATCGCTTTACTGAGACGAGTAAACCCGCGTTCATTGGGCAGCCAGCGGTCAATGTCCTGTTGCTGAATCTGGCGCTGGATAAGGAAAAGCCTCTGCCGTAATCGACAGTGCGTTACTATTAATCATTATACGGGGAGCCAAACTCCCCGCCGTCTTTGCTGCGGCCTGACGACTGTTCAGGCCGCGCTAATAAGGGATAGAACATGATTGACGGTGAAGATCGTCGCCCGGATCCCGATAGCCTGCTGGCTCAGGTCGGTGCGCCACCGCGCGGCAAGCTGAAGATCTTTTTTGGTGCCTGCGCGGGCGTTGGGAAAACCTATGCCATGTTGCAGGAAGCCCAGCGGCTACGGGCGCAGGGATTAGATATTCTTGTCGGCGTGGTCGAAACCCACGGCCGCAGCGAAACCGCCGCGCTGCTGGAGGGTTTACCGCTGCTGCCGCTCAGGCATTTTCGCCATCATGGTCGCCATATGGT
This sequence comes from Pectobacterium quasiaquaticum, assembly GCF_014946775.2. Classification (NCBI taxonomy): domain Bacteria; kingdom Pseudomonadati; phylum Pseudomonadota; class Gammaproteobacteria; order Enterobacterales; family Pectobacteriaceae; genus Pectobacterium; species Pectobacterium quasiaquaticum. The sequence goes on from NZ_CP065177.1 coordinate 3,085,257, forward strand.
TGAATTCGATCTGGATGCGGCACTGGCGCGCTGTCCGGCTCTGATTCTGATCGACGAACTGGCGCACAGTAATGTAAACGGCTCTCGCCACCCAAAACGCTGGCAAGACGTGCAGGAACTGCTCGATGCGGGTATTGATGTCTTTACCACGGTGAATGTTCAGCATCTGGAAAGCCTGAACGATGTGGTCGGCGGCGTCACGGGAATTCGCGTGCGGGAAACCGTACCAGACCCGATTTTCGATCAGGCCAGCGAAGTGATTTTGGTAGACCTGCCGCCGGACGATCTGCGGCAGCGCCTGAATGAGGGCAAAGTGTATCTGCCGCTTCAGGCTGAGCGCGCCATAGAGAACTTTTTCCGTAAAGGCAATTTGATCGCCCTGCGTGAGCTGGCGCTGCGGCGCATGGCGGATCGGGTTGACGATCAAATGCGCGCGATGCGTGCCGGAAAAGGGCGTGAGCAGGTGTGGCATACGCGCGATGCTATTCTGTTATGCATCGGCCACGGCACGGGCAATGAAAAGCTAGTACGTACGGCCGCGCGGCTGGCGGCACGTTTGGGCAGCGCCTGGCACGCCGTTTACGTCGAAACGCCGCGTCTGCATCGTTTGCCCGAACCGCAGCGGCGCGCCATCTTGCGGGCACTCAAGCTGGCACAGGATTTAGGGGCAGAAACCGTTACGCTGTCCGAACCCGACGAAGAGCTTGCCGTCCTGCGCTATGCGCGTGAACATAATCTCGGCAAAATCGTCATTGGTCGCCATGTGGAGCAGCGCTTCGGCTGGTGGTGGCGCACCCGCTTTGCCGAACGGCTCGGTAGGCTGGGGCCGGACCTCGATCTGGTCGTGGTCGCCGTGCAAGATGACGTGCCAGCCACGCCGATAAAAACACCGGATACCCGCGGATTGGTAGAGAAATGGCGTATGCAGCTGTTTGGCTGTGGGCTCGCCACGCTGCTGTGTGCCTTCATCACCCTGCTCGCCTCGTGGTCGCCATTTGCCATGCTGGAGCCGGTCAATCTGGTGATGATTTATCTGCTAGCCGTGGTGATCGTCGCGCACGTCTTTGGCCGCTGGCCGTCGGTGTTCGCCGCTATCATCAACGTCGCCAGTTTCGACCTCTTCTTTGTTCTGCCGCACGGCACGTTTGCCGTGTCGGATGCGCAATATCTGGTCACGTTTGCCGTGATGCTTAGCGTCGGCTTGCTGGTCGGTAATCTGACCGCTGGCGTACGCTATCAGGCCAGAGTCGCCCGCTATCGCGAGCAGCGCGTCCGCCATCTGTATGAGATGTCCAAGGCGCTAAACCGCAGCCTGTCCAGCACCGATATTGTCGAAGCCAGCCAGCATTTTCTCAGCACGACGTTTCAGGCCAGGATCGCGATTCTGCTCGCCGACAGCCTTCATCATACGTCGCCCAAACTTGCGCAGCCTACACGGGACAGCCAGCAGTTGATTGTCGATCATGCTGTCGCCCGCTGGAGCTTCGATCATCGCGCGCCTGCCGGAGCGGGAACATCCACCCTGCCCGGCGTGTCGTATCAGATCCTGCCGCTCGCCACCACACAGCAAATCTTCGGCGTGTTGGCAATCGAGCCGAATAACGCTCGGCAGTTGATGATCCCCGAGCAGCAGCGCCTGCTGGAAACCTTTACCGTGCTGATTGCTAATGCGCTGGAACGTCTGCACCTGATGCAAAGTACGGAAAATGCCCGGCTGGATGCCGAGCGTGAGCAGTTGCGTAACTCGCTGCTTGCTGCACTTTCCCACGATCTCCGCACACCGCTGACTGTGCTTTTTGGTCAGGCCGAGATTCTGACGTTGAATCTGGCAAGCGTAGGGTCACCTTATGCTCAGCAAGCCAACCAGATTCGCCAGCACATTTTAAACACCACGCGGCTGGTGAATAATCTTCTCGATATGGCGCGTATTCAGTCGGACGGCTTTAACCTGCGCAAAGAGTGGCAAACGCCGGAGGAGCTTATCGGCAGTGCCCTACAACAGTTGGAAAGCGCACTGGCGAAAAACACCATTCAGGTTAATCTACCTGATGAGATGGTTCTGGTTTATTGTGATGCAGGGCTGGTCGAACGCGTATTCATTAACCTGCTGGAGAATGCGCTGAAGTACGCTGGCGAACAGGCCAGCATCGTGATTTCAGCAAGCATTATTTCAGCAAATTGGGTTCCAGAGAGTACTGCCTCACAGCCCGATACGCAGGAAAGCGCGCTGGAAATTATCGTGCAGGACAATGGCCTGGGGATTGAACACGGTCAGGAAAGCATGATTTTTGATAAATTTTCCCGCGGTCACAAAGAGTCATCGATTCCCGGCGTGGGACTGGGGCTGGCGATTTGCCGAGCGATTGTGGAAATTCACGGTGGTCGTATCTGGGCAACAAATGCAGAAAACGGCGGCGCGGCTTTCCATTTCACCCTACCGCTATCGGCACCGCCGGATCTCGAACCAGAAGATATTGAGGAGCACTAAATCCATTGCAGGCCACTATTCTGATCGTTGAAGATGAAAAAGAGATCCGTCGTTTCGTTCGTCAAGCGCTGGAAAGCGAAGGCTGCCGCGTGTTTGACGCAGAAACGATGCAGCGCGGTTTGCTGGAAGCGGCTACACGTAAACCCGATCTGATTATTCTCGATTTGGGCCTGCCGGACGGCAATGGTATCGACTACATCCGCGATTTACGTCAGTGGAGCAGCCTGCCCGTGATTGTGTTGTCTGCCCGCACCGACGAGCAGGATAAAATCGATGCGCTGGATGCCGGTGCCGATGATTACCTGACAAAACCATTCGGCATCGGCGAACTGCTGGCACGGCTGCGCGTCGCACTGCGTCGCCACAGCAATATGCAGCAGGAAACGCCGCTGGTGAGCTTCAGTAATATTACTGTCGATTTACTTAATCGACAGGTGAATCGCGGCGGTCAGGAACTGCACCTGACACCTATCGAGTTTCGCCTGCTAGCAACACTGCTCGCCAGCCCCGGCAAAGTGCTGACGCAACGCCAGCTCCTGACGCAGGTTTGGGGGCCGAACGCCGTCGAGCATAGCCACTATTTGCGCATTTATATGGGGCACCTGCGCCAGAAGTTGGAAAGCGATCCCGCAAGACCGCGCCATCTTTTGACTGAAACCGCTATCGGCTATCGTTTTATGCCGTAAAATCCTCCTCCTGTATCGGGCAACGTCCGTGGAGAACCGCTTCCGCAGTACACGCCTGTCTTTTCTTCAGAAATATGCCGCCATAAGTAGTTGGTTAATTTACGCTTTGCTGTCTGCCGTGTGCACCGCAAGGTTATTCTGATCGATAATCTCAGCGTAATCTTCTCTGTCGTGCTGGCAGTCATGCTGGGAGAAAAAATTTCGCTGGTGGCGGGAGCTGGCGTGGCGCTGATTTCCGTCGGAGCGCTACTTGTCGCGTTGGGATAAAGACATTCTGCATTTTCTGTCCGTACACGATTAAAAAAGGCGCTACAAGCAGCGCCTTTTCACTTATTTAGCCGTTGCGAGTACCGCACTGACAATTTCTACCGCTTCTTTCTCGATTCGCTCACGGTGTTCCGCCCCGAGGAAACTTTCACAGTAGATCTTGTAGGCTTCTTCCGTACCGGAAGGACGCGCAGCAAACCAGCCGTTCTCAGTCATCACTTTCAGGCCACCAATCGATGCCCCGTTGCCCGGCGCAGCGGTCAGGCGTGCAGTAATCGGATCGCCAGCCAGCGTGCTGGCTGATACTTGCTCAGGCGACAGCTTAGACAGCACCGCTTTTTGCGCATGCGTCGCGGAAGCCTGAATACGGTTGTAGCTCGGGGCGCCAAAGCGCTGTGCCAGCTCATCATAGTGCTGCTGCGGGTTTTTGCCCGTCACGGCCGTAATTTCCGCCGCCAGCAGACACAGAATGATGCCGTCTTTGTCCGTCGACCACGGCGTGCCATCGAAACGCAGGAAAGACGCCCCCGCGCTCTCTTCACCACCGAAGCCAAAGCTGCCGTCATACAAACCATCAACGAACCATTTGAAGCCAACCGGCACTTCTACCAGCTTACGACCCAAATCTGCCACTACGCGGTCGATCATCGCACTGGATACCAGCGTTTTACCGACAGCAACAGACTGTCCCCACTGTGGACGATGCTGGAACAGATAGTTGATCGCTACCGCCAGATAGTGGTTCGGGTTCATCAGCCCGGAAGGCGTGACAATACCGTGGCGGTCATAGTCAGGATCGTTGGCAAACGCCAGATCAAATTTGTCACGCAGCGCCAACAACCCAGCCATCGCGAATTCTGACGAGCAATCCATACGGATCACACCGTCATGATCCAGCGACATAAAGCGGAATGTCTGATCGACGGCATCGTTCACCAGCGTCAGATCCAGCTTGTAGTGCTCTGCGATACGCTGCCAGTAGGCAATGCCGGAACCGCCCAGCGGGTCGACGCCCAGCTTCAGACCGGCACGTTGGATCGCCGCCATGTCCACCACGCTAGCCAACCCTTCGACATAGGCCTGGACCAGATCCTGTTCATGGACGTGTCCGCTGTTCAATGCCTGATCCAGCGTAATCCGCTTCACGTCACGCAGTTCATCCGCCAGCAACGCGTTCGCACGCGTCTCAATCACACTGGTAAGGTTGGTATCCGCAGGGCCACCGTTCGGCGGATTATACTTGATCCCACCATCTTCCGGCGGATTGTGGGACGGCGTAATCACAATGCCATCAGCCAGCGCACCGCCCTGACGATTGTGAACCAGAATCGCGTTAGACACCGCAGGCGTTGGGGTAAAGCCATTATCCAACTGCACGATCACATCCACGCCGTTGGCAGCCAACACTTCCAGCACGGAGATAAACGCCGGCTCGGAGAGCGCGTGAGTATCTTTACCAACATAGCACGGGCCGCTGATGCCTTGCTTTTTACGTTCTTCTGCAATCGCCTGCGCAATTGCCAGAATGTGCGGTTCGTTAAAGCTATGACGCCCCGCGCTACCGCGATGGCCAGACGTACCGAATTTCACCGCGTGCGCTGTGTTGCCAACTTCTGGGCGCAGCACATAATATTGTGACGTTAACTGTGCCACATTAATCAAATCGCTCTGCTGGGCAGGCTGTCCGGCCCTTGGGTGATTAGCCATTGGCGCTTCTCCCTAACGCTGTGGTTAGATAAGTGGTTAATAGATAGTTAGATGGTTCCGCACACTTTTTCTGTCAGTTCCGCGGGGAACTGCATTGCCAGCATGATGTGCTCAACCATGCTGCGTTTACGACCGGTATTCGTGTTGGTGATCACCCAGTATGGCGTGCCTGGGATATGTTTGGGCTTGGTGTGTGTGCCATGCTGAAGCAAGGTTTGCTGGTCGCCCGCGAAATAGACTCGGGTGCGGCCATGAAGAGATTCTGTCGCGGCAGCAAATTCCTGCGGCGACAGGGTATACAGCGTGGACAGAACCAGCATAAAGCGATTGATGGCTTTATTCTGTTCAGCGTATTCATCCGACAGCAGCAGCTCACGCAGGGTTCGTACCCGATCGCGCGGGCTCTGCGCAGCCGCAGGCTGAGACGTTGTCGTCGTTGCGGCAGCCGCTACCGCAGGCGTTGTGACAGGCTGCCCAGCAGTAAATTTCAGCATGCGCCGTAAAATATCTGATGCGCTCTCACCAATATGCTGTGTGTGGCTGGCAATATAACGATAAAGCTCTTCGTCGACTTCAATAGTTTTCATCTTTATCCAGTGCTGTTTTTACCCATTACCATGCAAATTACAGAGACGTTCCCCTTCTGTAACCCGACATTGATGGGTAGATGACTCAAATCAAAAGGATTATACAGGCGTTCAAACATTATCGAACAGCGACATAATGGGACAATACCAAAAGTCAGACTATGCCCCAATGCCTTTCATTCTTTCGAGTGGCTATACGGTTCCTTCAGCGACAACATTCATTCTAAAGTCATGATACCCTAAGCCCATGTCTCTCTGAATGAACTTCACCATGAAATTGAATCATCGTAGGCTTTATGCGCACCAGCCCACAGATAAACTTCCTGTCATCCTGATTCATGGCCTGTTTGGTACATTAGATAACCTTGGCGTATTGGGCCGGGATTTGCAAAACACGCATGACATTCTGCAAATCGATTTACGTAATCACGGTTTGTCGCCGCGTTCATCGCAGATGAATTACCCCGCGATGGCGCAGGATGTGCTGGCATTACTGGATGAACTGAACATCGAACGCGCTATCGTTATTGGGCATTCAATGGGCGGAAAAGTCGCCATGGCGCTCAGCGCGCTCATTCCCGAACGGCTAGATAAGCTGGTCGCCATTGATATCGCACCGGTGGATTATCAGGTACGCCGCCACGACACTATCTTTGCCGCGCTACGCGCCGTGACGGAAGCGGGCGTGACATCACGCGCAGAAGCGACAACACTCATGCGCCAGCACATAAAAGAAGACGGCGTGATTCAGTTTTTGCTGAAATCCTTCCAACAGGGAGAGTGGCGTTTTAACGTGACAGTGCTGTGGGATGAGTACGAAAACATCGTTGGCTGGCAAGAGGTTCCAGCTTGGCAAGGAGCAATTCTGTTCATTCGCGGCGGCGATTCTCCCTATCTGGACGATTCCTACCGCGATTCGCTATTGCGTCAATTCCCGGCAGCGCGTGCGCATGTGATCAGCGGTGCTGGACACTGGGTTCATTCAGAAAAACCCGATGCGGTTTTGCGCACTATCCACCGTTTTCTGGACACGAATTAACCAGACGACACTGACACTGGCGGATTCATGATAACGGCGGCAGTTATCCGTTGTCGCCGCCAGTGCGGCTAGGGTATGATGGCGCCCGCAGTAGAGGGACGGCTGATTCAGCCACAAGCATTGTAACCACTTCATCAAAATGCACGCATAATTTCCCGATATGTTTCACAGATAGAAAACCACCACCTGACAACCCTATATCAGGATGAGAATAGGCATCGGTTTTATCTTTTGAACAAGACGGACAGCGCCGTGTGTTTTGGTCCGAATACCTTGCAGTATCATTACTTATGGCAAAAGAACAAACGGATCGCACCACACTGGATCTGTTCGCAGACGAGCGTCGTCCGGGCCGCCCCAAGACCAACCCGCTCACGCGTGACGAACAACTAAGAATCAACAAGCGTAATCAACTACGTCGCGATAAAGTTCGTGGGTTGCGCCGTGTTGAATTAAAAATTAACAGCGACGCCGTCGATATCCTGAACAGCCTTGCTGAAGAGCGGAACATTAGCCGCAGTGAATTGATTGAAGAGATGCTGCTGGCACAGTTGGCCGAGCAGCAATCCTGATTGACGTAATCTGATATTTATATAACGTTGTATTTAAATAACTTAAGTATTCACCTCTTGTGCGGCGCCATTCCTGACGCCGCCTGAACATTCACCCAAGATTACACACGCTATCTCAGATTAAAACGACGCTTAGAATTTTTCCCAGTTGTCGTTACTGGGCGGTAGTGCCTTACCTGTACGCGGGGCAATCACTGGCGTTTTCTGCACAGGTTTTGCCGTCATTTGCAGTCCTGACTGCGTATCAGACAGTTGGAACAGCGATACAGTCTGGTTCAACAGCGCCGCCTGCTCTTCCAGCGACAAGGCTGCTGACGAGGCCTGTTCAACCAACGCGGCGTTTTGCTGCGTTACGCTGTCCATTTCCGCCACCGCCTGACCAACCTGTGCTATCCCTTTGCTTTGTTCTTCCGATGCCGACGCAATTTCACCCATGATATCCGTCACGTTGGTTACCGCACGGACGATATTCTGCATGGTGTCACCCGCGTCGCTAACCAGATTAGAACCAGTATCCACACAGCGAACAGACTCAGAAATCAGTCCTTCAATCTCTTTCGCCGCCTGCGCACTACGCTGCGCCAGACTGCGTACTTCGCCCGCCACCACGGCAAACCCGCGACCTTGTTCACCTGCACGCGCCGCTTCTACTGCCGCGTTCAGCGCCAGAATGTTGGTCTGGAACGCGATGCCGTTAATCACGGTGGTGATCTCTGCGATTTTTCTCGAGCTGCCGGAGATTTCCGCCATGGTTTTCACCACGTTCTCAACGATTTCACCGCCCTTCTTCGCCGTTGTCGAAGCTTGCAATGCCAGTTGGCTGGCATGGTTGGCATTTTCGGCGTTCTGTTTCACCGTTGCTGTCAGTTGCTCCATGCTCGCCGCGGTTTCTTCCAGCGCGGAAGCCTGCTCTTCGGTACGTGAAGACAGATCGTTGTTGCCTGCGGCAATCTCAGAAGCGCCCTGATAGATGGAATCCGTGCTGTTTCTGATCGTGCTAACCGTGCTGGCCAAACTCCCCTGCATTTCACGCAGCAATGGGAACAAGCGACCGACACAGTTATTACCAAAGTCCAGAATCGGTTTACCCAAATGACCAGAAGCAATCGCGCTAAAGTGATAACGCAGATCGTTCAATGGACGAACCAGACACATCACCAGATAGCGGTCGGTCAGGAATAGCATAATCAGACCGATAACCAATCCACTCAGTAAAATGTTCTGCCCAATCGTGGTGATTTGTTCAAAACGAACACCCGCTGCATCAAATTTCTCTGCGCTGGCGTTACTGAATGCGGAGAGAGAGACGCCAAACTGACGGCTCAATGGCGGCACAACATTCTTGGCCTGATTTTGGTAGTCATCCAGCGCGTTGGAAGCGGCCTTCTGGTAAAGCGGTTCAACCCCCTGAGTCACGAGGTTATTCCAGTCACGGCTGACGGCCTGTACTAGCGCAGCATCCAGATCCGCATGGTCGATAGCATTAAACGCCACCAAATCAGATTTCAGTTTATCCAGCGCGACAAGTGCTGAAGCCTGCTCTTTATCTGCGGTGGCATTATCACCGCTGCGACGAGCGTCAACCGCACGCGCCAGACGGGTTACCATACGGAAATATTGATCGTTGCCCTGGTTGATAAAATTCATATTCTGAACCAACAAAGTGCTGGTTTTTGAGGTCGCCGTCATCTCTTTAAAAGAGAACATGGTATATATCGATACGCCCCCCCAAAGAACACAAAAAATGCCCAGCACCCATAGCATCGCGGTTCTGATGGCAATATTTTTTATAAGTTTCATCGTTCACTCCAAATCAGGAAAATGGTTAAAAAGATTTTTATCGCTAATCAACCGATATGAATCAGAAAATTCATAACATGAAACAAGTCACTTCTCCCTAGCGTTCACATTTCACCGAGTTGAAAACTCAAAAACCACGCTAATTCATCGGCTAAATACAGAGAATATTTAGCGTTCTCGCTACATTTATTAATATAAATTTTCATACTGAAAATAAACCCACCTATTTTTATAGATATAAGCTATCTAATCATAGGCTTGCGAGATAATTCACCGCACGCATCCTGCGGGCGTTAGCATGGACATGTTATTAGGCGACAGGGCAGTTTGAATGCAATTTCACTTTATTCTTTAACATCAAAAGAATACCTCCCTTATAGACTTGCATTACTTCAGTTGCAAATGGTTATAATTCTTATTCCCATTCATTGGGAATATTCCCGAGAAATGTGCCAGATTTTCAATTCTATAAAAACATTATCTTTTGTACGCATTTTATTCCCCACGAATAGTCATGTTCAATTCCATAGTTTTATAATCCACAAACAGAAGCCTGCTTTTAATTACAACCGAAACAAACCATAAAATAAAAAGTACATTCATAAAAAATGAAACGCCGTTATAAATAAACAACCATAAATTTATTAAGGGAATGTACACATAATCTCAGACGACAACATGATCCCTATTCATTATAGGAAATTTTGCATCAGTCGCGATGTTTTCGTTTTCTGACTTACCTCGCATTTCACACACTCTTGATTTACGCATCCTTACCGATACGAGTTTCTCCCGATGTGAGTGTCTGTTATTATTAACAGATAAGTGGGTGAAACATTACACCATACCATTAGGAATCAAGAGGTTATTCAATTCATGGCACTCATCGGAATATTCTTTGGCAGTGATACTGGCAACACTGAAAACATCGCCAAAACGATTCAACAGCAGTTAGGAACCAACGTCGCTGATGTTCATGACATCGCCAAAAGCAGCAAAGAAGACCTCGAAGGTTTCGATATTCTGCTGCTGGGTATTCCAACCTGGTATTACGGTGAAGCTCAGTGCGATTGGGATGACTTCTTCCCGTCGCTGGAAGAAGTGGATTTCACAGGAAAATTGGTTGCCCTGTTTGGCTGCGGCGATCAGGAAGACTATGCAGAATACTTCTGTGATGCCATGGGCACCATCCGTGACATTATTGAGCCTCGCGGTGCGACAATTATCGGCCACTGGCCAACAGACGGCTATTACTTTGAAGCCTCTAAAGGACTCGCTGACGACAATCACTTCATCGGCTTGGCTATCGATGAAGACCGTCAGCCTGAACTGACCAGCGAACGCGTAACGACGTGGGTGAAACAGATCAGCGATGAGTTGAACCTGGAAGAACTGGTGGGTTAAGCCATTTCGGCTCTGATAATCCCGATCAGAGCCGAAACAGAATTGATAGATAAAACCTTTGATAATAATTGATACATTTTTTTAACTTCTATCAGTAAACCTGTACAATAATCCCATCGGCTTTGTATGTGCATCAACATTTCCTCATTCATCAACAACGGATTGCGTTGTATACCAATAGTGTGAATGGGGACAATATTGTTAACATTCGCTTGTTTTCATTTTGTATGCGCGGTTCTATAATTGAGACGCTTTTGCATTTTTTGCGCCGACCGATGTCATAGGCTAGGCAGCCTCCATTGATAAGTAAGCAACAGGATTAAACCCGCATGACTGACAACAATACCGCATTAAAGAAGGCCGGCCTAAAAGTCACTCTTCCAAGACTGAAAATACTGGAAGTGTTACAGGACCCTGTCTGCCATCACGTCAGTGCGGAAGATTTATATAAAAAACTGATTGATATGGGCGAAGAGATTGGTCTTGCTACCGTCTATCGCGTGCTCAACCAGTTTGATGATGCGGGTATCGTAACCCGTCATAACTTCGAAGGTGGCAAATCCGTCTTTGAATTGACGCAGCAGCATCATCACGATCACTTAATTTGCCTCGACTGTGGCAAAGTCATTGAATTCCGAGATGAATCTATCGAAGCACGTCAGCGCGAGATCGCAGAAAGACACGGCATCAAACTGTCCAACCACAGTCTGTATCTTTATGGGCATTGCAGTGAAGGGGATTGCCGAGAGGATGAAACCCTGCACGATTCAACACGATAAATCGACCGCATAAAAAATAAAACCGCCGAGGCGGTTTTATTTTTGTCTTCTTACCGCTGGCCTTAGCCTACCCAGGTATCACGTAGCCCAACCGTACGGTTAAACACCAGATGTTCTGCACTGGAGTAAACGCGGTCAGCACAGAAATAACCTTCACGCTCAAACTGATACGCTTTCTCAGCTTCTGCCTGCGCCAGGCTTGCTTCTACAAAACCTTGCGTAATTTTCAGTGAATCTGGATTAATCGTCGACAGGAAGTCTTCCGCCGCGCCCGGGTTTGCCACACTGAACAGGCGATCGTACAAGCGGAATTCAGCGGGTACCGCGTGTGCCGCAGAAACCCAGTGGATAACGCCTTTCACTTTACGACCATCAGCCGGATCTTTGCTCAACGTTTCCGCATCATAGCTACAGTAGATCGTGGTGATAGTGCCCTGCTCGTCTTTTTCAATGCGCTCTGCTTTGATCACATAAGCGTTACGCAGACGCACTTCTTTACCCAGCACCAGACGCTTGTACTGCTTGTTGGCTTCTTCACGGAAGTCAGCACGATCGATGTAAACTTCGCGACTGAATGCGACCTGACGTGAACCCATTTCTGGCTTGTTCGGATGGTTTGGCATCGCGACAAACTCTTCGTGCTCGGCTGACAGATTCTCGACAACGACTTTGACCGGATCCAGCACCGCCATGGCGCGCGGAGCGTTCTCATTCAGATCATCGCGGATACAGGACTCAAGCGCGGCCATTTCCACGTTGTTATCCTGTTTCGTTACGCCGATGCGCGCACAGAATTCACGGATAGAGGCTGCGCTGTAACCACGACGACGCAGACCAGAGATGGTCGGCATACGCGGATCGTCCCATCCTTCAACGACGTTTTCCACCACCAGTTGATTCAGCTTACGCTTGGACATAATCGCGTATTCGAGATTGAGGCGGGAGAACTCGTACTGACGTGGATGGCAAGGAATGGTGATGTTATCCAGCACCCAGTCATACAGACGGCGGTTGTCCTGGAATTCCAGCGTACACAGCGAATGCGTGATCCCTTCCAGCGCATCGGAAATGCAGTGGGTGAAGTCATACATCGGGTAGATGCACCACTTGTTGCCCGTCTGATGATGATCGGCAAATTTAATGCGATACAACACCGGATCGCGCATCACGATAAAGGACGATGCCATATCGATTTTTGCACGCAGACAGGCTGTACCTTCCGCAAAACCACCGTTACGCATTTTTTCAAACAGCGTCAGGTTTTCCTGCACGGTGCGATCGCGATAAGGGCTGTTTTTGCCTGGAGCCGTCAACGTACCACGGTATTCGCGAATCTGCTCAGGCGTCAGTTCATCAACGTAAGCCAGCCCTTTACCGATCAGCTCAACCGCATAAGCGTGCAGTTGATCGAAATAATCAGAAGAATAGCGAACGTCGCCGCTCCATGAAAAACCCAGCCACTCGACGTCACGTTTGATCGACTCAACGTATTCGATGTCTTCTTTTACCGGATTGGTATCGTCAAAACGCAGGTTGCATTGCCCCTGATAGTCACGCGCGATACCAAAATTCAGGCAAATAGACTTTGCATGCCCAATATGCAGATAGCCGTTCGGCTCTGGCGGGAAACGCGTCTGAATATGGTCATGCTTACCGGACGCCAGATCTTCATCAATAATCTGACGGATAAAGTTGGTTGGGCGGGCTTCAGCCTCACTCATTCTTCATTCCTCAATGCTAAAACGACGTATAACCGACAATGATCCAACAAGCTACGCTGGGAAACAACCGTTAGTTTCATTTAATTATTCATAACGAAAAAAAAGGGCGAGATTGCTATCTCGCCCTATCCATTTCATCGGTATAACACCGCGTTAAACGATCAACATCGTCGTATTACACCTTGTCATTATATCTTGTCATACTCTGCTTTCAGCGCGGTCGCTATCGATTCAGCCTGCGTACCTACCACAATCTGTACGCTCTGCTTATTCAGACGAATAACGCCCGCCGCACCAAGACGTTTTGCCTGTGCATCATCAACCAGAGAAGAATCAGCCACGTTCAAACGCAGACGTGTGATACAGGCATCAATGCCCGTCAGATTGGCTTTTCCGCCAAGCGCCTGCAAATAGCCCCGCGCCAGCGTCGCCGTATCACTTGATTTCGCGCCCGCAGACGCCGTGCTCACGTCATAGCCATCGGCTTCACTACCGCTCACAGCCAGCTCACGCCCTGGCGTTAACAGATTGAAGCGAGTGATGGTAAAGCGGAACACCACATAGTAAATGGCGAAGAATACCAGCCCCTGAGCAAGCAGCATGTACCACTGGGTGGCCAGCGGGTTACGTGAGGACAGCACCATATCGACCAGACCCGCACTGAAACCAAAGCCGGCAATCCAATGCATGCTGGCCGCGATAAAAACAGAAAAACCGGTCAGCAGCGCATGCAGGAAATACAGCACCGGCGCAACAAACATGAAGGAGAATTCCAGCGGCTCGGTGATCCCGGTAAAGAAGGAGGCAAATGCCGCCGCCAACATAATCCCAGCCACTTTGCTTTTGTTTTCAGGGCGTGCGCAGTGATAAATCGCCAGCGCGGCACCCGGCAAACCGAACATCATAATCGGGAAGAAGCCTGCCTGATAACGTCCGGTGATCCCCACGACGGCTTTACCAGAATCGATAGACTGTTGGCCGGCCAGGAAGTTAGGAATATCGTTGATACCCGCGACATCAAACCAGAACACGGAATTCAGCGCATGGTGCAATCCAACAGGAATCAACAAGCGGTTAAAGAAGGCATAAACCCCAGCGCCGACCGACCCCATCTGTTGAATGTGTTCACCGAACGACACCAGCGCATTGTAAATCACCGGCCAGACGTACATTAAAATGAACGCCACCAGAATCATCAGGAAGGAAACCAGAATCGGAACCAAACGGCGTCCGCTGAAGAACGACAGCGCCTTGGGTAACTCAACCTGACTAAAACGGTTATACATCTCGGCGGACATGACACCGACCAGAATCCCGATGAACTGGTTTTCAATCTTGCCAAATGCGGCGGGTACCTGTTCAACAGGGATCCGTTGGATCATGGCAACAACGGCCGGTGAACACAGCGTGGTCAGCACCAGATAGCCGACAAAACCGGTCAATGCCGCCGCACCATCTTTATCTTTCGACATACCGTACGCGACACCGACAGCAAACAGCACGGCCATATGCCCGATAATCGCCTCACCCGATTTGATGAGGAGTGCCGCCAACGCGTTCTCGCTTCCCCAACCAACCGGATCAATCCAGTAACCTATCCCCATCAGGATAGCGGCAGCAGGCAGCGTCGCGACAGGCACCATCAATGCCCGACCGACTTTTTGTAAATAGCTCAGAGTACTCACTTTTCCCTCTCTTACCTTTGCGAGGTAATGAAATGTTGTGGGGCAAACAAACCTGCCAATAAACTTCACTGCCGAAGAACGTCGCTGTCGAAAACGTCATTGTCGAGAAAACATGGCAGCAGTAGTTCTCAGGGGAGTGTAAGAAAAATAATTCGCTACACAAATTAAACCCCGTAATTATGTGATAAAAATCACCAAAAAACTGCATACAAAAAGTTTATACCTGAATAAAGCCCCAACTTATTTCAAGATTAAAAAAAACGGAGTAGACTAATTTTAATGCATAGACAAAACGCGCAACTGGCGCGATTTGCGCAATAACGTATTTAATTCCACTAAAAAATCAGGAGAGCGCCGATGAGACTCATTCCTTTAACCACCGCCGCCGACGTCGGAAAATGGGCCGCCCGCCACATCGTTGAGAAAATTAACGCGTTCAAGCCCAGCGCAGAGCGCCCTTTTATTCTGGGATTGCCGACGGGCAGTTCACCGTTGGAGGCCTACAAATCACTGGTCGCCATGCACAAAGCCGGTCTGGTGAGCTTCAAACACGTTGTCACCTTCAATATGGATGAGTATGTCGGCCTGCCGACTGACCATCCAGAAAGCTATCATACCTTCATGCATCAGAATTTCTTCAATCACGTTGATATTCTGCGTGAAAACATTAACCTGTTGAACGGCAACGCAGAAGACACCACAGCAGAATGTCGCCGTTATGAAGAGAAAATAAAGTCCTACGGGAAAATTCATCTTTTCATGGGCGGCGTGGGCAATGATGGACATATCGCCTTCAATGAACCCGCCTCCTCTCTGGCCTCCCGCACCCGCATCAAAACGTTGACAGAAGAAACCCGTATCGCCAATTCCCGTTTCTTCGGCGGGGACGTCAGTCTGGTGCCTAAATTTGCCCTGACCGTGGGCGTCGGTACGCTGCTGGATGCCGAGGAAGTGATGATTCTGGTGACCGGTCGTAACAAGGCGCAGGCGCTACAGGCTGCGGTAGAAGGCAATGTTAACCATATGTGGACTATCAGCTGTCTGCAACTTCACGCCAAAGCCATCATGGTTTGTGACGAGCCTTCAACAATGGAGCTGAAGGTAAAAACTGTTAAATATTTCCGTGAGTTAGAAACGGAAAGCATGAAAAATCTCTAACCGATGCGGGAGTCGATGATGTACGCATTAACCCATAGCCGGATCTTCACCGGCCATCAGATTCTGGATAATCACGCCGTCGTGATTGCCGATGGGCTGATCGAGCGAGTCTGCCCACTTGCCGAGCTTCCTGCCGGTATTGAACAACACGACCTGAGCGGTGCGTTCCTCGCCCCGGGTTTTATCGATCTCCAGTTGAACGGCTGCGGCGGCGTGCAGTTCAACGACTCGCTGGACACGATCTCTGTCAAGACGCTGGAGATCATGCAGCAGGCGAACGAGCGTTCAGGTTGTACCAGTTTTTTACCTACGCTGATTACCTCCAGCGATGCATTTATGAAGCACAGCATTAATGTGATGAGAGACTGGCTGGCGCAGAATAAGCATCAGGCGCTTGGGCTTCATCTCGAAGGTCCGTGGCTGAATGTACTCAAGAAAGGCACGCATGACCCTGCCTTTATTCGCAAACCAACGCAGGAGCTCGTCGACTTCCTGTGCGCCAACGCAGATGCCATTACGAAAATCACGCTGGCACCGGAAGAAGTCGAACCGTCGGTTATCCGTCAGCTAACAGCGGCGGGCATCATCGTCTCTGCCGGGCATTCCAACGCCACCTGGGAACAGGCAAAGCTGGGTTTTGCCGCTGGTATTCGTTTCGCTACCCACCTGTTCAACGCCATGCCGTATCTGACCGGCCGCGAACCCGGATTGGTCGGCGCGATTTACGACGCCCCGGAAGTCTATTGCGGTATTATCGCGGATGGACGACACGTTGACTGGGCTAATATTCGCAACAGTAAACGTATCAAGGGCGATAAGCTGGTGCTGGTGACCGACGCCACGGCACCGGCCGGTGCGGATATTGACCAGTTCATTTTTGCTGGTAAAACCATATACTACCGGGATGGTATTTGTGTCGATGAACACGGCACTCTGAGCGGTTCGGCACTGACCATGATCGAAGCCGTACGTAATAGCGTCGAACATGCGAGCATCGCGCTGGATGAAGCAATTCGGATGGCAACACTCTATCCTGCTCGCGCCATCGGCGTGGATAAGCAGTTAGGCAGTATTGAAAGCGGTAAAGTGGCCAACCTGACCGTCTTTGACCGTGACTATCACATTCTCAAGACGTTTGTTAACGGTAATCCTGTTTGGGGATAAAACGAGAAACGCCTTGGGGTAAAGCGGAAATACCTAGGGGTAAACTGAGATAAGGTTTACCCCTACGTTGAGTTAAACCTAAGCGAGTAACTTCTTAATGACCACAGGCGGACAAGCGCAGATAGGGAATGTCGATCTGGTTAAACAATTAAACAGTGCGGTGGTTTACCGCCTGATTGACCAGCAGGGTCCGATCTCACGAATTCAGATAGCAGAACAGAGCCAGCTTGCCCCCGCCAGCGTGACCAAAATCACCCGCCAGCTTCTGGAACGTGGGCTCATCAAAGAAGTCGATCAACAGGCCTCCACCGGTGGCAGACGCGCCATTTCGATTATCACCGAAAACCGCCCTTTCCATACCATAGCGGTACGCCTTGGTCGCTATGACGTCACTATTGCGCTGTACGATTTGCAGGGAAAAGCGCTGGAAGAAGCGCACTACGATCTGCAAGAAAAAACGCAGGAGTCGCTAGAAGCCGCACTCTTTCACGTTATCAGCGGCTTTATCGCCAGCCATCAACGCCGTATTCGCGAGCTCATTGCGATCTCGGTTGTTCTGCCGGGGCTGGTTGATCCCGTTGCGGGCATCGTCCGCTATATGCCACACATCAGCGTGAATAACTGGCAACTGGTCGAAAATCTGCAACGTCACTTCAACGTCACCAGCTTTGTCGGTCACGATATCCGCAGCCTGGCGCTGGCAGAACACTATTTCGGTGCCACCCACGATTCACTGGATTCCATCCTGGTACGCGTCCATCGCGGCACAGGCGCGGGTATTCTCGTCAACGGGCAAATTTTTCTCGGCAGTAACGGCAACGTGGGCGAGATCGGCCATATTCAGATCGATCCACTTGGCGATCGCTGCCACTGCGGCAATTTCGGCTGTCTGGAAACCGTCGTCGCCAACGCCGCCATTGAACAACGCGTACAACACCTGCTGGGTCAGGGCTACCCCAGCAAGCTTTCTACCGATAGCTGTACGATTTCTGCAATTTGCAAAGCGGCAAACCGCGGTGATGCCCTCGCCCGTGAAGTTATCGAACAGGCCGGACTCAATCTGGGCAAAGCACTGTCCATCGCGATCAATCTGTTCAATCCTCAGAAAGTCGTGATTGCTGGTGAAATCACCGAAGCAGAAAAAACGCTGCTTCCTGCGATCCAACGCTGCATCAACGCGCAGGTGCTGAAAGAATTTCGTCACAACCTGCCGATTGAGGTCTCCAGCCTCAACCACCTTTCCGCTATCAGCGCGTTCGCGTTGGTCAAACGGGCGATGCTAAACGGTGTGTTGCTACAGCAATTGCTCGAAAACGCCTGATTCCCTTTCTAGCCGGATTATGTAATCACTAAAAATCCGGCCTTTCCCTTCTATGAATTTGACGAATCAACACCAAAAAACCGAATAAATTAACGAAACGCCATGCTTATGGCTTTTTTCATTAAATAATATTGAATTCCTATGGCACTTTGATGCTAAATCAATGGCACTGAGTTCGAATCTGTCATTACTGGGAGTCATGTATGTGTTCTATTTTTGGTGTGCTTGATCTGAAAAGCGATCCTGTTGAACTGCGTAAGAAAGCGCTGGAATTATCCCGTTTGATGCGTCACCGCGGGCCAGACTGGTCCGGCGTTTATGCCAGCGACAAAGCGATTCTGGCTCACGAACGTCTATCTATTGTTGACGTCAACACGGGCGCACAGCCTCTTTACAACGCCGAGCGCACCCACATTCTGGCCGTTAACGGTGAAATTTATAACCATCAGGCATTGCGTCAGCAATACGGTGACCGTTACGCGTTCCAGACTGGCTCTGACTGCGAAGTGATTCTGGCGCTGTATCAGGAAAAAGGCGCGGCATTCCTGGATGAATTGCGCGGTATGTTCGCCTTTGCCCTGTATGACAGCGAAAAAGACGCCTACTTGATTGGCCGTGATCACCTCGGCATCATCCCGTTGTATATGGGTTACGATGAGCACGGCAACCTCTACGTCGCTTCTGAAATGAAAGCGCTGGTGCCGGTTTGCCGCACCATCAAAGAATTCCCGGCTGGCAGCTACCTATGGAGTAAAGACGGCGAAATTCGCGAGTATTACCAGCGTGACTGGTTTGATTACGACGCAGTAAAAGACAACGAAACGGATAAAGAAGCGCTGCGCGATGCGCTGGAAGAAGCCGTGAAAAGCCACTTGATGTCTGACGTACCCTACGGCGTGTTGCTCTCTGGCGGCCTAGATTCCTCCGTTATTTCTGCGATCACCAAAAAATATGCGGCACGTCGCGTTGAAGATGACGCGCGCAGTGAAGCCTGGTGGCCTCAGTTGCACTCTTTCGCCGTCGGTTTGGAAGGTGCGCCAGATTTGAAAGCTGCACAGGAAGTCGCTAACCACTTGGGCACCGTGCACCACGAAATTCACTTCACCGTGCAGGAAGGGCTGGATGCAATTCGCGACGTGATTTATCACATCGAAACCTATGACGTCACCACGATCCGCGCCTCAACGCCGATGTACCTGATGTCCCGTAAAATCAAAGCGATGGGCATCAAGATGGTGCTGTCAGGCGAAGGGTCTGACGAAGTGTTCGGCGGCTACCTCTATTTCCATAAAGCGCCAAATGCCAAAGAATTGCATGAAGAAACCGTGCGTAAGCTGCTGGCACTGCACCAGTACGACTGCGCCCGCGCGAACAAAGCGATGTCAGCCTGGGGTGTGGAAGCTCGCGTACCGTTCCTGGACAAAAACTTCCTCGATGTCGCTATGCGCATCAACCCACGCGACAAAATGTGTGGCAACGGCAAGATGGAAAAACACATCCTGCGCGAGTGCTTTGAATCCTATCTGCCGCACAGCGTTGCATGGCGTCAGAAAGAGCAGTTCTCTGACGGCGTAGGCTACAGCTGGATCGACACGCTGAAAGAAGTAGCGGCTCAGCAGGTGACCGATCAGCAGTTGGAGACAGCACGCTTCCGCTTCCCGTACAACACGCCAGGCTCCAAAGAAGCGTATCTGTACCGTGAAATCTTCGAAGAGCTGTTCCCGGTTCCAAGCGCAGCAGAATGCGTACCGGGTGGCCCGTCAGTCGCCTGTTCGTCAGCTAAAGCGATTGAGTGGGATGAATCTTTCAAGAAACTGGATGATCCCTCAGGCCGTGCGGTTGGCGTACACCAGTCCGCCTACAAATAATTCGATTTAATTTTTTCAGTCAACGGGCCATATACCCTAAATAATTCGAGTTGCAGGAAGGCGGCGAGAGAAGGAATCCCGATGAGCTTACTCAAGTAAGTGATTCGGGTGACTGAACGTAGCCAACGCACATGCAGCTTGAAGTATGACGAGTATCATGGCCCGTTTTTGTATGCTTAATTGACTGGGAATGCGTGCTTTTTGGCGTTTTTCTCACCATACTGTTCACAACCCAAACAAACGGTACATTGAGGGCACTTTTCGGGAAAAAACTAGTTGACGCAATTAGGCCAACTACGCATAATGCGCCCCGCAACGCCGATGAAGGTGACGCGGAAAAGATGGCTACGTAGCTCAGCTGGTTAGAGCACAGCACTCATAATGCTGGGGTCACAGGTTCGATTCCCGTCGTAGCCACCATATTTTTTGCGGGAGTGGCGAAATTGGTAGACGCACCAGATTTAGGTTCTGGCGCCGCAAGGTGTGCGAGTTCAAGTCTCGCCTCCCGCACCATATCATCTTGTCGGTCTGACATCGCTTTTCGAAGCCTGTTAGTGTTTTGTAGTGATTGGGGTATCGCCAAGCGGTAAGGCACCGGTTTTTGATACCGGCATTCCCTGGTTCGAATCCAGGTACCCCAGCCATTTCAAAACATATGCTGAAAAATTCGTTGTCCTGTTGGGGTATCGCCAAGCGGTAAGGCACTGGTTTTTGATACCAGCATTCCCTGGTTCGAATCCAGGTACCCCAGCCATCTACTTGATAGTAGAAGATTTGTTGAAGTGAAGTAACATTAGCAGTACATTTGGCTACGTAGCTCAGCTGGTTAGAGCACAGCACTCATAATGCTGGGGTCACAGGTTCGATTCCCGTCGTAGCCACCATATTTTTGGGGTATCGCCAAGCGGTAAGGCACCGGATTCTGATTCCGGCATTCCGAGGTTCGAATCCTCGTACCCCAGCCAAATAAAGCTGGTAAAACAGCAAAGAAACGGGGCGACAATCGAAAGATGTCGCCCCGTTTTCTTATGCGCGTGGCGGCAAAAACTTTAACGTTCATCCTACGGTTACTCCCCCTCTCTATTCTAAATACTAAGATCCCCCTTCAATAGACGAAAACAACATTCCACTCTTCTACTTAACCCCAATCATTTCCCAACAACTCGTCAGAAAGCCATAGCGCCACGCAAGATAAATTCCTAAGCCTGATCATATCTCACGATATGAAGCCCTTGAGGGCGTTTCACGCCAAGTGAAGAATCCCCTATATCCAACGTATGTCAAAATCCCACCTGGAAGTGATTCGGGAGGACTCCCCGTTCTTGTCATGATCGTAGTTCACCGATACGCCTATTTTTCATACGACGACCAAAAGAATTTAAATTGTAATATTCAGAAACATGGGGCATCATTTGCAACCAAGCACGTTTTAAAGCATATGTTCTACGAAGCTGAAGTTCTGACTAACGTGATTGTTGTACCCGTTCAGCCTAAGTTTGATGAAGTGACAGACGGCAAGTGGTTGGTTGAGATTGAGGGCAAAACCAGCGTCCACGATCTGACGCACATTCCTGTAGGCAAAGTGCAAGTTAGCGGCGTTGGTATGGCGTTCGATTGTGGGGTTGGTGTTTATCAAAAATAACAACCAACAATTTTAAATAAGGAATAGTTTAATGGCTGAAATATTAATGGCTGATGAATTAAGAAGTAGAGTTGATGAATTATTAGAAAATGGCATGTTAGATCTTAACATGCATAAAACCCTCAATTCTTTAATTAACGTGCGTGAATTCAATTCAGTTAAAAAGATAACAGATGATATAATAAGTAATAAAAAAAATAATGAAACAAATGAAAAAGACATGTTTGTTAAATATAAAAAAAACATGAAAGAAATTTCATTAATCAATGAGAGATTAATATCACTCTCAGAAGAAAACGCAACGCTCAAAGAACATCAAAAAATTTATAATCATGATTTAGAAAGAATTTCAATCATATTAAAAGAAAAAGAAAATAAAATAAAAACACTGAATGAAGAAAACAAAGAATTAAAAGAAAAAACACAGCAATCTAGGATCGATAAAAACATCTCTGGTTATGTAGATTCAGTAAAGGACAAACTTAATGCGGATGATAGTTTTTTTATAAAAATGTCACATCTTTGGTCTGGGTGCGGAGCAGTATTTTGCATGGGAGCAATTTCAGCAGCATTTTGTACTTTCATAGAAGGCATTGATACCCTTTTAAAAAACGATGAATTAAATTCAATAAGTCTATTTTATTTATTTACTCGTGGATTGTTAGGGATAGGATTACTTTCATGGCTTTCCTATGTATGCTTCAGTAATTCAAGACGATACACTCACGAGTCAATTAGGAGAAAAGATCGCCAGCATGCTTTGATGTTTGGGCAAATTTTCCTACAGATTTTTGGTGGTACCGCCTCAAAAGAAGATGCGATCCATGTATTTAAAGACTGGAATATGTCCGGTGATACCGCATTTTCTGGAAAAACAGAACAACCGCCATCAGTTTATGGATTATTAACTCAGATAAGAAACATGCTAACCAAAAAATCTGATAACGTTGGCGAAAGCACTAAAAAAGAAGATGATAACTGATAAAAAAGGAAAGATTTTATTCCATTCATTCATTTAGTTAGTCATCAGATAAAAATTTAATATTATACTTGTGGGGATTTTAAATGAATGCTAAAAGTAACACAGTAAAATCGGAAGAAAAAGAACCGCAAACACAGCCAGAAAAGAAAAAAACATGCTTTGTGATTATGCCTATTGCAGATGTAGCAGGCTATGACACCGGTCATTTTACAAGAGTTTATAAGCACCTTATAACACCAGCATGTGAGGCTGCAGGATTCAAACCCGTCAGATCTGATGATGTAAGCAGTTCTCATATGATTGTTGTAGACATTTTACAAAAAATTGTAGAATCCGATATTGCTATATGCGACCTAAGTGGGAGAAATCCAAATGTTCTATATGAGCTAGGTTTACGACAAGCATTCAATAAAAAAACCGTTCTCATCAAAGACAATAAAACAGATAATATATTCGATGTGCAAGGGTTTCGTTATTCTCCATATGATCAAGCTCTAAGGATAGATAACGTAAACAATGAGATCTCTAAAATATCCAATGCATTAAAAGAAACGTTTGACGCAACCAATGATATAAACTCAATAGTTCAACTATTGCAAATTGAACCAGCTGAAATAAAGGGAAAGACTCAATTAACTGAAGGTGATACATTTTTATTAAACTCAATAAATGAATTGAAATCTATGCTTGAAGAAAACAAAACAAAATCACCAAGCGGGAATTATAAAAAGATAGACGTTACCATAGGAAAATCAAATCTAATTGTGAATGAGTATTATGATTTAAATGATGTGTTTTTTGGAATATACTTAGGATTATCACGAGACAATCTATTTGTTTACTTTAAAGATATGGATGATGTCGTTTTCAAAATCCCAATCACATCTAATTTAATAAGAGACTTAACGAGTTTAACATTTTAGAAATTCTGAAATAGAAATCATTCTTTTTTAACCTGAAGTAACTCAAACATTGGCTGCTGTTTTTTATCCAGTAAAAATACAGCCCTCAGTTAACAGGGGGGCTGTATGGCAGTTCGTAAGCAAACATCAGGAAAATGGCTGTGTGAGTGCTACCCACACGGACGCGAAGGCAAGCAGGTGTGTAAGCAGTTTTCCACCAAAGGGGAAGCCGTCGCCTTTGGACGATCCACAATGGATCAATCAAAAGATGTCGCCCCGTTTTGTTATGTCTGGTATTAACATAGTCTGGTGCTAACATATGCAAACCAATCATTCGATTTTCCCAAAAGGGCGGGCATGAAGGTTTTATCGACATCCTCTGTTATTCATGGTTTCAGCCAATTGCGGCGATCCGTGATGCGTGCACAGTTAAGCAAACTGTTACTCAGCGTGGCGTTGCCATTTTGTTTCATCGCGTCGACTTATGCCGCCAATGTCACTTCTTTTAAGATGTCATCGCAAACGTTCGCTGACCGGATGAATGCCAATCTGACGAAACTCAATATCCCTCTCGCATTGACCATTAAGTTGGAAAAGGGAAGTTCCGTCGATGACTTTCAGCACATTTTTAACGAGCATGTTGGATTAATTGGGTCGGTAGAGAGTAAAAGCCAACAGCTTAATGGAATCTTGCTACTCAACGCCGCGTCAGAATCCGCAGAAGCAACAAGACAGAATCTGCAAATCGTTACAGCCGCATTTTCTGCGCTATTGGGTGAGAACACGTCATCAGGTGAAAATAGTATCGAAAGCCCTGAAGTGACCGAGATGATGTTCGGCCTGCTTCATGATAGTCAGGCCTCAGGTAAAGGCGTTCGGCAGATAGGACATGTTCGCTTTACAGCAACGACTAATGAGGACACCGATATTATCTTCACCGCCGAGCCCGTGCTGTAGCGGGCGGCGTCCTCATTATTCATCAGACGCCAATGGCATATTTCAATGCGCGCTGTTTTAACACGCCAGCGCGCTGTGCAACCATCAGCGCCATATTGCGCGCAAAGCTCAGCGGCGGTAACGCATTACTGAACGCGTTATAGAAGAGGTCCATCCCGCTTTGCATCATCAGATTATCCGGCATACGGCGGCACTGATAGCGGCGTAACACGCGCTCAGAAGCCCATCCTTCTCCTGCATTACGCGCATTAATTAACTCGTCCAGCAGCGCCTCAACGTCGCGATACCCCAGATTAACCCCCTGCCCTGCCAACGGATTGATAGTATGCGCGGCATCACCCAACAGCACCAAGCCTGGCTTGATATAGGTTTGTGCATGGCGTCTGACCAGCGGGAATGACCCAGCGGAGAGCGCCTTAACCGTGCCCAATCGCTCAGGAAACGCAGCCGCAATTTCTTTATCCAATTGTGTAAGCGGCATCGCCTGAAGCTGATGAATACGCTGCGGACTGTCGTACCACACCAGCGATCCCCACTGGTCAAACAGCGGCAAAAATGCACGCGGGCCGCTTGGCGTAAACTGTTGCCAGGTCACATCCTGCTGGGGCTGCGAGGTCTCAACGCCGATCAACATACAAGACTGACGGTACTGCCAGCCGTTGATACCAATCCCCGCCCACTGGCGAACCTGAGAATTCGCGCCATCGGCTCCAATCACCAGCGAAGCCATCAGTTGCTGCCCATCGGCAAGCTGTAAGCACCAGCCATCATCGGTGCGTTGCAGGTTCTGCGGCGTAGCTGGGCAATAGCATTGGCAGCGTTCCTCTTCCTGCAAACTTTCCCAGAGCGCCCGTTGCAGCACGCGGTTTTCCACCATAAAACCCAGCTCGGGCAGGTGAATGTCGGCAGCATCGAAAACGACTCTAGCATTCGCCCATTCCCAGGTTTCCAACCGACGGTAAGGCGCGCTGCGCATCTGCTGCACTCGCTGCCATGCGCCCAGTTCTTTCAATAGCGCAACCGACGCATAGCCAATCGCCGAGATCCGTAAATCAGGCGGACTGGCGGCATCAAACGGCGTCGGCATTTCCTGCTCAACCACGGCAACCTGAAATCCTTGCTGTGCCAACCCAAGCGCCGCGGCCGCGCCGACCATACCACCGCCAACCACAATCGCATCGTAATGCATATTGGCTTTATCCTCTCTGGTTCTGATTTATTCACACCAGTAAAAATGCATGAAAATAGTGTACTGGATTTACGGGTAATTTTTCAGAAAAGCCGCATTTTTATAGAAAGTAAGGCGTTATCAAATCAGCGTGGTTTCCGGCGCTGGTCACAACGTCGGCGAGCGATTACAATACCAACCCCAAATGAGGGGGAATCTTTCTTATCCGCACTGAGTAATGGTAAGTCGATGACAAAAAAACTGCATATTAAAACCTGGGGCTGTCAGATGAATGAGTACGATTCATCGAAGATGGCTGATTTACTGGGAAGTACGCACGGCTATGAGCTGACTGAAATCGCTGAAGAAGCCGATGTCCTGCTGCTCAATACCTGTTCGATCCGTGAAAAGGCGCAGGAAAAGGTCTTCCATCAACTTGGCCGTTGGAAAACGCTGAAAGATCTCAATCCTAACCTGATTATTGGTGTTGGTGGCTGCGTGGCCTCACAGGAAGGCGCGCATATTCGTGAACGTGCGCACTACGTTGACGTTATTTTTGGCCCGCAAACCTTGCACCGCCTGCCGGAAATGATTAATCACGTACAGGGCACCCGTAGCCCTATAGTGGATATCAGTTTCCCTGAAATCGAAAAATTCGACCGCCTGCCAGAGCCACGAGCCGAAGGGCCAACCGCTTTCGTCTCCATCATGGAAGGCTGCAATAAATATTGCACATTCTGCGTGGTGCCTTATACCCGCGGCGAAGAAGTCAGCCGCCCGTGCGATGATGTGTTGTTCGAAATCGCTCAACTGGCCGCGCAGGGCGTGCGTGAAGTCAACCTTCTTGGGCAGAATGTCAACGCCTATCGCGGCGAAACCTATGACGGTGAAATCTGCACCTTTGCTGAGTTGCTGCGCCTGGTCGCGGCTATTGACGGGATCGACCGCGTCCGCTTTACCACCAGCCATCCGATTGAATTTACAGACGATATTATCAGCGTCTATGAAGATACGCCGGAACTGGTCAGCTTCCTGCATTTGCCAGTACAAAGCGGTTCCGACCGCGTGCTGACGATGATGAAACGCCGCCATACCGCGCTGGAATACAAAGCGATCATCCGTAAACTGCACAACGCACGTCCGGGCATTCTGATCAGTTCTGACTTTATCGTCGGTTTCCCTGGCGAAACGCAGGCTGACTTTGAACAGACGATGAAGCTGATTACCGATGTGAATTTCGATATGAGCTATAGCTTTGTCTATTCCGCCCGTCCCGGAACACCGGCCGCAGATATGGTCGATGATGTGCCAGAAGAAGAGAAAAAACAGCGTCTATACCTTCTGCAAGAGCGCATCACCCAGCAGGCCATGCGATTTAGCCGCCTCATGTTGGGCACCGTCCAGCGTATTCTGGTTGAAGGCACCTCACGTAAGAGCGTGATGGAGCTGTCTGGCCGTACGGAAAACAACCGCGTCGTCAACTTTGAAGGCACGCCAGATATGATTGGTAAATTCGTCGATGTGGAAATCGTTGATGTTTATACCAACTCGCTGCGCGGCATCGTGGTGCGCACCGAAGATCAAATGGATCTGCGCGTACATGAATCACCGTCTTCCGTGATTGCGCGTACCCGCAAAGAGAACGAGATCGGCGTCGGGTTCTATCAGCCGTAACCGATGTACGTTTCAGTCTCAGCGTGATTGATGGGTGGCTCTGCCACCCATTTTTTATGGCAGGCTATCCGCTTCAATTTCATGCCGCTTACATTTGCTTTTGCGAGGCGGCATCCCAATATCATGATTGTGACTTGCACCATCGGGCATTCACGATGAATAATTCACTCATAGGGCGGACACATCAGGCCGTCTGACAACTGTTCACTTTGTGCGGGCAGGATGGAGCCAGCACAGTAACGCTCAAGAGGAATAATTTGAACGTAACGACAAAAGAAATTGCCCTTGAACCTGCGGATAACCAACGCCTGCTCAGCCTTTGCGGTCCATTTGATGACAATATTAAACAGTTAGAGCGTCGTTTAGGCATCGAGATCAATCGCCGCGATAACCAATTTAAGCTGGTCGGTAAAAACCTGCTCACGCAAGCTGCCGCCGATATCCTGCAACGTCTGTATGTCGATACGGCCCCGGTACGTGGCGTCATCGGTGATATCGATCCTGAGCAAATCCACCTAGCGATTAAAGAATCTCGCGTACTGGAGCAGTCTGCGGAACACGTTCCTGACTATGGCAAAGTGGTCAACATCCGCACCAAACGCGGCGTGATCAAACCGCGCACGCCGAATCAGGCGCAGTATGTCGCCAATATCCTCGATCACGACATCACATTTGGTGTTGGCCCTGCGGGAACGGGTAAAACCTACTTAGCTGTCGCTGCCGCCGTAGATGCGTTGGAGCGCCAGGATATTCGCCGTATTCTGTTAACGCGCCCAGCCGTCGAAGCGGGTGAAAAACTGGGTTTCCTGCCGGGCGATCTGAGCCAGAAAGTCGATCCTTATTTACGCCCACTTTATGATGCCCTGTTTGAAATGCTGGGCTTTGAGCGCGTAGAGAAGCTTATCGAACGCAACGTCATTGAAGTCGCGCCACTGGCTTACATGCGTGGACGAACACTGAACGATGCCTTTATCATTCTGGATGAAAGCCAGAACACTACCATCGAACAGATGAAAATGTTCCTGACACGCATCGGGTTCAACTCAAAAGCGGTCATCACTGGTGACGTCACGCAGATCGACTTGCCGAAGAATCTGAAATCCGGCTTACGCCACGCGATAGAAGTACTGGCCGATGTGGAAGAGATCAGCTTTAACTTTTTCAACAGCGAAGACGTGGTGCGCCATCCGGTGGTCGCGCGGATTGTGAATGCCTATGAAGCGTGGGAAAATGCCGAACAGAAACGTAAAGACGCCTTAGCAGAACAGCGTAAGCGTGAAGCACAGGCTGCGGCATCAGATCAGGAGCAAAAATGAGTCAGGTGATTCTGGATTTACAAATCGCCAGCGAGCAAGCACAAGGGCTACCGGAAGAAAAAGACTTTCAGCGCTGGCTGGAAGGCGTTCTGCCACAGTTTCAGGATGTCGCTGAAGTCACGATCCGTATCGTGGATGAGGCAGAGAGCCGCGACCTGAATAACACCTATCGCGGTAAAGACAAGCCGACCAACGTGCTATCGTTTCCTTTTGAGGCACCGCCTGAAGTCGAGCTTCCTTTGCTTGGCGATTTAATCATCTGCCGTCAGGTTGTCGAGCGTGAAGCTGCAGAGCAGGAAAAAACCGTAGAAGAGCACTGGGCGCACATGGTTGTCCATGGTAGCCTGCATCTGCTAGGGTACGACCATATCGAAGACAGTGAAGCCGAAGAAATGGAAGCGCTGGAAACCGAGATTATGCAGGGCATGGGCTATGCCGATCCTTACCTTGCAGAAAAAGATGGCCTCACCGAATAAATAGAAATACATTTTGTATAGCCCGAGATCGGGAAGATATCGGGTACTAATCTGCTCCACGTCAGCCGCTGTGTCGATTCCAACGGCTGGCAATAATCCCTTAACAAGAGTGATGTTAATTAAAACGCATGAGCGACGACCATTCTCAAAACAGCGATGCACCCAGTCCCAAAAAGGGCTTCTTTTCTCTTATTCTTAATCAGCTTTTTCACGGCGAGCCAAAAGATCGTAACGGTTTACTCACTCTGATTCGTGATTCCGAACAGAATGAACTGATCGATCCTGAAACACGAGATATGCTCGAAGGCGTCATGGATATCGCCGACCAGCGTGTACGCGACATCATGATCCCTCGCTCGCAGATGATTACGCTCAAGCGCGATCAAACGCTGGAAGAGTGTCTGGACGTGATTATCGAATCCGCCCATTCTCGTTTCCCCGTGATTAGCGAAGATAAAGACCATATTGAAGGCATCCTGATGGCGAAGGATTTGCTGCCGTTTATGCGCAGCGATTCCGAGCCCTTCAGTATGGATAAAGTTCTGCGTTCAGCCGTGGTTGTGCCGGAAAGTAAACGCGTTGATAGGATGCTGAATGAGTTCCGCTCGCTGCGTTATCACATGGCGATTGTCATCGATGAGTTTGGTGGCGTATCCGGCCTGGTCACGATTGAAGATATTCTTGAGCTGATTGTCGGCGAAATTGAAGACGAATACGACGATGAAGAAGACAGAGATATTCGTCAGCTTAATCGCCAGACTTACACCGTTCGTGCGTTAACCGATATCGAAGATTTTAACGAGGCTTTCGGTACACGGTTCAGCGATGACGAGGTCGACACTATTGGTGGCTTGGTTATGCAGTCTTTCGGCCATCTTCCTGCCCGTGGCGAAACCATCAACATAGAAGGTTACCTGTTTAAAGTTGCGATGGCGGACAGCCGCCGTATTATTCAGGTTCATGTCAGAATCCCTGACAATGCCCCTCAACCAAAATTGGAAGAATAATTTGGCAATGGTTGTCGCTTCTTTTCTACAACGCCAGCAGGTCAAAGCCCTGCTGGCGCTCTTATTTGGTGCCAGTGGCACGCTGGCATTTTCTCCCTTTGATTTCTGGCCTGCGGCGATTATCTCGCTCATGGGTTTACAGGCACTGACGCTCAACCGTACGAGTCGTCAGTCAGCCTCGATAGGGTTTTGCTGGGGACTGGGTCTGTTCGGCAGCGGCGTTAACTGGGTTTACGTCAGCATCGCGCAGTTTGGCGGAATGCCGGGCGCTGTCAATGTTGCGCTGGTCGTTCTGCTCGCCGCCTATTTGTCGCTCTACCCTCTGCTGTTTTCTGCCCTACTCTCACGCTTGTGGCCGAAAACAACACTGTGGCGTCTGGCGCTTGCCGCTCCTGTGCTCTGGCAGTTAACCGAATTTTTGCGCGGCTGGGTGCTCACCGGTTTTCCTTGGCTGCAATTCGGCTACAGCCAAATTGACGGACCGCTGAAAGGCATCGCGCCTATTCTGGGTATCGACACCATTACCTTCCTATTGATGAGCCTAAGCGGGCTACTCGTTTATGCCATCAATCAACGAAAAATCGCACCAGCAGCCATTGCCATCGGCGTTTTCGTTTTATTATGGCCGCTGCGCAACGTGCAGTGGTACACCCTGCAACCTGAACGCGCCGTCAATGTCGCGCTGGTACAGGGTAACATCCCTCAGGCCATGAAGTGGGAACAAGATGAGCTGTTGAACACGCTGAAAATCTATCTGGATAACAGCCTGCCCTATATGGACAAGGCCCCTATCGTTATCTGGCCAGAAACGGCGATTCCTGATATTGAAAGCCGTCAGGGTGCCTATTTAAAGCAAATTGACGACATTCTGCATAGCCGTAATAGCAGCCTGATTACGGGTATTGTCGATATCCGACGTGAGGGTAATAAAACCGATTTTTATAACTCAGTGATCGTTTTGGGTGACAAAGATCCGTATCACTACCCCACAACGAACCGTTACAACAAAAACCATCTGGTACCTTTTGGCGAGTTTGTCCCGCTGGAAACGTTGTTACGCCCGCTGGCACCCTTCTTCGATCTCCCGATGTCGTCGTTTAGCCGTGGAGACTATGTTCAGCCCCAGCTTTCCGTTCATGGTTTCAAGCTTAATGCCGCCATTTGTTATGAAATCATCTTAGGCCAGCAGTTGCGTGATAACTTCCGGCCAGACACCGATATGCTGCTGACCATCTCGAACGATGCCTGGTTTGGTCATTCAATCGGCCCATGGCAACACTTCCAGATGGCCCGCATGCGCGCACTGGAATTAGGCCGCCCTCTGGTTCGTAGCACCAATAACGGCGTCACCGCGGTGATTACGCCAGATGGCGAAGTCACCGCCAGTCTGCCGCAGTTTACGCGTGCGGTGCTAAGCACGCAGGTCGTGCCAGCAACGGGGATAACACCTTATGCGCGCTTCGGTTCCTGGCCGCTCTGGATCATTACGTTACTGGGCGGTGGCGCTGCCGCTTTCTTCGGTTTGCGTCGCCGATAGTTGTCCCCTCCTCACATCCCTAAAGGCATGCTTTTGCATGTCTTTTTTATTTATGGCACGGTATTTGCCTCTTATTACCCTGTAAAGGGTTGTTTCTGTATTTTTTTGGATATTACGTCGGCGTAAAGCGCTCTATTGGGGCAAGTGACGCACCAAATCGGTGCCACCCTGTGACATTGCTACCATTTGGTGCGGCGGATATCGCAAAAAACAAACATTCCTATTTCAATCTATTTACAATCAGCTACTTTTTAACTGTATAGACAGTAACTTCGCGCTTTAACGGTGCAGCGTTATCACTGAGAAGTAGCAAAGTATTATGAGTGATGCAGCGATCCGCTGTTTACCTTGAAGACAATGTTAACTTGAAGATAACGGGCACATTAACCATACGGTTATTAATGACAGCGCTATCACTATTGCACTGTAACGACAGCAAAGGAGTTAGAACATGCAAATGCGTAAACTGGCATTATCACTGCTTCTGCTTGGCACCGCCGCCAGCGTAGCTCAGGCTGAAGATCTAGCCGGTACATTGAAAAAGGTCAAAGATAATGGCGTGATCGTCATTGGACACCGCGAATCGTCCGTGCCTTTCTCTTACTATGACAACACGCAAAAAGTGGTCGGCTACTCTCAAGCCTACTCAGACAAAATTGTCGAAGCGGTTAAGAAAAAACTGGATGCGCCTAACCTGCAGGTCAAGCTACTCCCTATCACCTCTCAGAATCGTATCCCGCTGTTGCAGAACGGTACCTTTGATTTTGAATGTGGTTCAACGACTAACAACCTGGAACGTCAGAAACAAGCCGCGTTCTCTAACACCATTTTCGTGGTCGGTACACGTCTGTTAACCAAAAAAGATTCCGGCGTAAAAGACTTCCCAGATCTGGCGGGTAAAACCGTCGTCGTGACTTCCGGTACGACCTCTGAAGTTCTGCTGAACAAGCTGAATGAAGAAAAACAGCTGAAAATGCGCATCATCAGTGCGAAAGACCACGGCGACTCCTTCCGTACGCTGGAAAGCGGTCGTGCGGTTGCCTTTATGATGGATGATGCGTTGCTGGCGGGTGAACGTGCGAAAGCGAAAAGCGCCGATCAGTGGGATATCGTCGGCAAAGCGCAGTCTGAAGAAGCCTACGGCTGTATGCTGCGTAAAGATGACCCACAATTCAAGAAACTGGTTGATGACACCATCGCTGAAGTTCAGACCTCCGGTGAAGCTGAAAAGTGGTTCGATCGCTGGTTCAAACAACCGATCCCACCAAAAGATCTTAACCTGAACTTTGCACTGTCAGACGAAATGAAAGCGCTGTTCAAAGCGCCAAATGACAAAGCACTAAACTAATTAATAATGAGAATAAGGGCAGAGCTATCTGCCCTCTGATTGCTGATTCGTGGCAGGACAGACAGGCATGTGATGGTCGTTCCCCATCACATGTTGCCCCGAGAAATTTCGATAAACAGGAAAATAAACAATACGTCTGTAGTTTGAAACAGACGCCTGTAGTTTGAAAAAGAACGGGATATGGCCGCTCATCAATCTTCAGGGTAGCTTCGCTACCCTTTTTTTACCGGAGTTCGTTATGTCAATAGATTGGAACTGGGGCATATTTTTACAAGCCGCCCCCTTCGGCAACACAACCTACCTCGGGTGGATTTTGTCCGGCCTGCAAGTCACCGTCACATTATCTATCTGTGCCTGGATTATCGCTTTTCTTATTGGTTCTTTATTTGGAATCCTGCGTACCGTCCCAAATCGTTTTCTTGCGGGTATTGGCACCTGCTACGTCGAACTATTTCGCAACGTTCCACTGATTGTCCAGTTTTTTACTTGGTATCTGGTGGTTCCCGAGCTGCTTCCCGTCAACATCGGAATGTGGTTTAAAGCCGAGCTAGACCCGAATATTCAATTCTTCCTGTCATCGATGATTTGCCTGGGGCTCTTCACCGCAGCGCGCGTTTGTGAGCAGGTGCGTGCGGGGATTCAGTCTTTACCACGCGGACAAAAAGCCGCAGGTCTGGCAATGGGCCTGACGCTGCCGCAAACCTATCGCTATGTATTACTGCCGAATGCGTACCGCGTGATTGTTCCGCCGCTGACGTCAGAGATGCTGAATCTGGTAAAAAACTCGGCTATCGCGTCCACAATTGGTCTGGTGGATATGGCGGCACAGGCAGGGAAACTGCTGGACTACTCCGCCCACGCGTATGAATCCTTTACCGCTATCACGCTGGCGTACGTTGGCATCAATGCCATCATTATGTTGATTATGCAGGTCGTTGAGCGAAAAACCCGTTTGCCGGGCAATATGGGGAGCAAATAAATCATGCATGAATTTGACTGGAGCTCAATTGGGCCAAGCATGCCGTACCTGATTCAGGGGATGGTCGTCACACTCAAAATTACGCTGACAGCGGTGGTATTCGGGATTGTCTGGGGCACAATTCTGGCGGTGATGCGCCTGTCGCCGATAAAGGCCGTTAGTTGGTTTGCCAAACTGTATGTGAACCTGTTCCGCTCCGTTCCACTTGTCATGGTGCTGCTGTGGTTCTATCTGGTGGTTCCTAGCTTATTACAAAATGTACTTGGGCTATCGCCGAAAACCGATATTCGACTGATTTCAGCTATGGTAGCCTTCTCGCTGTTCGAAGCAGCCTATTATTCGGAAATCATTCGTGCGGGTATTCTCAGTGTGTCACGCGGTCAATCCTCCGCAGCGCTAGCATTAGGCATGACGCACTGGCAATCCATGAAGCTGGTTATTCTGCCGCAGGCATTCCGCGCCATGGTGCCATTGCTGCTGACGCAGGGGATTGTTCTGTTCCAGGATACCTCACTGGTTTACGTGCTCAGCCTCGCTGATTTCTTCCGTACCGCCTCAACCATCGGCGAGCGTGACGGAACACAAGTTGAAATGATCCTGTTTGCCGGGTTCATTTATTTTCTCTTCAGCATTACTGCCTCAATGCTGGTCAGTTACCTGAAAAAAAGGACGGTTTGATGATTTCCCTGAAAAATGTTTCTAAATGGTACGGCCAATTTCAGGTGCTAGCCGACTGCTCCACAGAAGTAAAAAAAGGTGAAGTCGTGGTCGTCTGCGGGCCTTCTGGCTCTGGTAAATCAACCCTGATCAAAACCGTAAACGGTCTGGAACCGATCCAACAAGGTGAAATTACCGTCAATGGCATTGCCGTTAACGATAAGAAAACCAATTTGGCTCAGTTGCGTTCCAAAGTCGGGATGGTGTTCCAACACTTTGAACTTTTCCCGCATTTATCAATTATCGAGAACCTGACGCTGGCGCAGGTGAAAGTGC
The DNA here is from genome assembly GCF_014946775.2 of Pectobacterium quasiaquaticum. NCBI lineage: Bacteria > Pseudomonadati > Pseudomonadota > Gammaproteobacteria > Enterobacterales > Pectobacteriaceae > Pectobacterium > Pectobacterium quasiaquaticum. The sequence goes on from NZ_CP065177.1 coordinate 3,120,484, forward strand.
TGAAACGTAAGCGTGAAGACGCCAAAACTAAAGCGCAGAAGCTGTTGGAACGCGTTGGGCTGGCGGCGCACGCCAACAAATACCCAGGGCAGCTTTCCGGCGGTCAGCAACAGCGTGTCGCCATCGCCCGCGCGCTGTGCATGGATCCTATCGCGATGCTATTTGACGAGCCAACATCCGCGCTTGACCCAGAGATGATCAACGAAGTGCTGGACGTCATGGTTGAATTGGCGCAGGAAGGCATGACCATGATGGTCGTCACCCATGAAATGGGCTTTGCCCGTAAAGTAGCACACCGCGTGATCTTTATGGATGAGGGTAAAATCGTTGAAGACACCCGCAAGGATGATTTCTTCAATAACCCACAGTCCGAACGCGCGAAAGACTTCCTGGCGAAAATCCTGCATTAATAATCAGATACAGCGTGCCGCAAGGCACGCTTATTTCCCCCCAACAGCCTACGGCTGAAACGGCTGACGGTGGAACAGGTCATGCGAGCATTTCGGGCAGAGTGGTAAAACCTCCGGCGTGTAGAATGCAATATGATGATGGCAGTTCTCACACACCAAGTTACCTAGCCCCACCACTTCACCGCTATGATACACCCCGTGATGATTCACATCTTTGAAGATCTCACGCCACTCTAGCTGCGTTTTATCCGTAATATCCGCCAGCTCCTGCCACAGGCTTTCCTTGATGACTCGCATAAACACGCTGTCAGTAAACTCATCCTGACTTTCGTTATAGCTGCGGGCAAATTCTTCCAGATCGCGCTGAACAGCCTGAATCACCTGCTCGATTTCTTTCTGCGTCAGTTCCGAGCTTTCCTGCAAGGTTTTGCGGGCGCTCTGCACCAGACTGTCGAGATCGCGTTCACCAGTGTTCAGCCGGGCCGTCACTGAAGCCATTAACTCGCGGTAATAGCGGGCTAGTTTATTCATGCTTCCTCCTGAATTAAGCGGGTTGAAAGGTGATAAAGCACGCATATTCGCCGTCTGGCACACTGAGCCAAAAACCGATACATTGCCTATCTCTCTCTATTTTAGATTATTTTTTCGGTACGCCTGATAAATTGTCGCCAATTTGCGCAACGCCTCGCAGTATGTCGCTCACCGATCAGAAATATTCCTCAGTCGGACGCTGGGTGTTGTTGCCCGCGCCGCTTACGGCTATGCTATGCGGATCTTTTGTTATGAATCAGAACAGGCTACTCACGTAGCGATTCTTCACTAAACAGGACCCCTGGCAGCCATGCAAGAGCAATACCGCCCAGAAGAGATAGAAGCGGACGTCCAGCTTCACTGGCAAGAGAAGCAGACATTTAAAGTCACCGAACAGCCCGGCAAGGAAAAATACTATTGCCTTTCCATGCTGCCTTACCCTTCTGGCCGACTACATATGGGCCACGTCCGTAATTACACCATCGGCGACGTGATCTCCCGTTATCAGCGCATGCTGGGCAAAAACGTTCTGCAACCGATCGGTTGGGATGCCTTTGGTCTACCGGCAGAAGGCGCAGCGGTTAAAAACAACACCGCGCCAGCCCCCTGGACCTACGCCAATATCGACTACATGAAAAACCAGCTCAAACTGCTGGGCTTTGGCTATGACTGGGATCGTGAAGTCGCGACCTGCAAACCAGACTACTACCGCTGGGAACAGTGGTTCTTCACCAAGCTGTACGAGAAAGGTCTGGTTTATAAAAAAACCTCCGCCGTTAACTGGTGCCCGAACGACCAGACCGTACTGGCGAACGAACAGGTTATCGACGGCTGCTGCTGGCGTTGTGACACCAAAGTCGAACGCAAAGAAATTCCACAGTGGTTTATCAAAATCACCGCTTACGCAGACCAACTGCTGAACGATCTGGATACGCTGGAAAGCTGGCCTGAGCAGGTCAAAACCATGCAGCGTAACTGGATCGGCCGTTCTGAAGGTGTGGAAATCACCTTTGACGTGGCAGACAGCGATGAGAAACTGACCGTTTACACCACGCGCCCGGATACGTTCATGGGCGTGACCTACGTTGCCGTTGCCGCTGGTCACCCTCTCGCTGCGCAGGCTGCCGCAACCAACCCAGCACTGGCCGATTTCATTGCAGAATGCCGTAATACCAAAGTTGCCGAAGCCGATATGGCGACGATGGAGAAAAAAGGCATGGCCACTGGCCTGTATGCGATTCACCCGCTGAACGGTGAGAAAGTCGCTATCTGGGTCGCCAACTTCGTCCTGATGGAATACGGTACGGGCGCAGTGATGGCCGTTCCGGGCCACGACCAGCGCGACTGGGAATTTGCCACCAAATACGATCTGTCCATCAAGCCAGTTATTCTGAATGCCGACGGCAGCGAGCCCGATCTGTCCGCTCAGGCGATGACGGAAAAAGGCAACCTGTTCAACTCTGGTGAGTTTGACGGTCTCGATTTCGAAGCCGGGTTCAACGCCATTGCCGATAAGCTGGTAGAAAAAGGCATCGGCGAGCGTAAAGTCAACTATCGCCTGCGCGACTGGGGTGTCTCCCGTCAGCGCTACTGGGGCGCACCAATCCCAATGGTGACGCTGGAAGACGGTACTGTTATACCGACACCAGAAGATCAGTTGCCGGTGATCCTGCCGGAAGATGTCGTGATGGATGGCATCACCAGCCCGCTGAAATCTAACCCGGAATGGGCGAAGACAACCGTTAACGGCCAGCCAGCGCTGCGTGAAACCGACACGTTCGACACCTTTATGGAGTCGTCTTGGTACTACGCGCGCTATACCTGCCCGCAGTACGATCAGGGAATGCTGGATCCGGCTGCCGCCAACTACTGGCTGCCCGTTGACCAATACGTTGGCGGTATCGAACACGCCATCATGCACCTGATGTATTTCCGCTTCTTCCACAAACTGATGCGCGACGCCGGTCTGGTTACCTCTGATGAACCTGCCAAACGCCTGCTGTGTCAGGGCATGGTGCTGGCCGATGCCTTCTATTATCTCGGTAATAACGGCGAGCGCATCTGGGTTTCTCCGACCGACGTGACCGTTGAGCGTGATGAGAAAGGACGCATCGTCAAAGCCGTCGATAACGAAGGCCGTGACGTGGTTTACGCGGGCATGAGCAAAATGTCGAAGTCTAAAAACAACGGCATAGACCCGCAGGTCATGGTAGAGAAATACGGTGCAGATACCGTTCGTCTGTTCATGATGTTTGCTTCTCCGGCAGAAATGACGCTGGAATGGCAGGAATCCGGCGTAGAGGGCGCAAACCGCTTCCTTAAACGCGTCTGGAGACAAGCATTCGAGCATACCGAGAAAGGTGCGGTAACGGCTCTGGATATCGCTACACTGACGGAAGATCAGAAATCACTGCGCCGCGATCTGCACAAAACGATTGCTAAAGTGACCGATGATATCGGCCGTCGCCAGACCTTCAACACCGCGATCGCTGCCATCATGGAGCTGATGAACAAGCTGGCGAAAGCGCCGCAGGACAGCGATCAGGATCGCGCACTGACGCAGGAAACGCTGCTGGCCGTCGTTCGTATGCTGTATCCGTTCACGCCGCACGTTTGCTTCACGCTGTGGCAGGCGCTGCAAGGTGAAGGCGACGTTGATACTGCGCCGTGGCCGGTTGCAGATGAGAACGCGATGGTTGAAGATTCCAAGCTGGTCGTTGTTCAAGTTAACGGTAAAGTACGTGGTAAAATCACCGTTGCCGCTGACGCAAGCGAAGAACAGGTGCGCGAACGCGCTGCACAGGAACCGCTGGTCGCGAAATATCTGGACGGCGTCACGGTTCGTAAAGTGATTTATGTCCCTGGCAAACTGCTTAACCTGGTTGTGGGTTAAGGCAAGGAGGAACTGTGCGACATCGTCTATTCACGTTGTTGCTGGGGCTGGCGGTGTTAATCACCGCTGGCTGCGGTTTTCATCTGCGCGGCACGACACAAGTGCCTGCGCAGTTACAAACACTGGTGCTCGACAGCAGCGATCCTTATGGTCCGCTAACGCGTGCAGTACGTGAGCAGCTCCGTCTCAGCGATGTGAAAATCGTTGACGATGCGACGCGTCAGGATATCCCGTCTCTGCGGGTACTGGGCTCAAGCGAAACGCGCGATACCGTCTCTATTTTTCAGGACGGTAAAACAGCGGAGTACCAGATGGTGCTGACGTTGCAGGCGCAGGTGCTGATGCCGGGTGAAGATATTTATCCGCTCAGCGTGACGGTGTTCCGCACGTTCTTTGATAACCCGCTGGCTGCACTGGCGAAAGATGCCGAACAGGACATCGTCCGTCAGGAAATGCGTGAGCAGGCTGCCCAGCAGTTGGTGCGTAAGTTGCTGACCGTCAACGGTAGTCAGAAAGTCAAAAATCGGCTGCAGTCTACCGATTCCACCGCTGCCGCCACGCGTTCATGATTCGGCTTTACCCCGAACAACTCACCGCTCAGCTCCATGAGGGGCTGCGCGGTTGTTATTTGGTCTTCGGTTCAGACCCGCTGCTGCTACAGGAAAGTCTCGACAGTATCAAACGGGTTGCTCAACAGCACGAATTCAGCGAGCATTTCAGCTTCATTCTGGATCTTCATACCGACTGGGATGCCATTTTCAGCACCTGCCAGGCGCTCAGCCTATTCGCCTCACGCCAATCGCTCTTACTGGTTTTGCCGGAAAACGGCCCAAATGCCGCGATGGGTGAAAATCTGGTTAAGCTCTCTGGATTATTGCACCCCGACATTTTGCTGATTCTGCGCGGTCATAAGCTGACCAAAGCGCAGGAAAACAGCACCTGGTTTAAAGCGCTGGCGCAAGACAGCGTCTATATCAATTGTCTGACGCCGGAACAGGCCCAGCTCCCTCGCTGGGTTGCTCAGCGAGCCAAGTCCATGAAGTTAACGCTGGATGACCAGGCCACGCAGCTCATTTGCTATTGCTATGAAGGCAACTTGCTCGCACTGTCTCAGGCGTTAGAGCGGCTGGCACTGCTTTATCCCGATGGCAAGCTGACCCTGCCGCGCGTGGAAAGTGCGGTCAATGATGCCGCTCACTTCACCCCGTTCCACTGGCTTGATGCGCTGCTGGCAGGCAAAGGCAAACGCGCCTGGCACATTTTGCAGCAGTTAAAACAGGAAGATTGCGAGCCTGTCATTTTACTGCGCACGCTACAGCGTGAACTATTACAGCTGTTGGCGCTAAAACGGCGTATGTCAGACACGCCGCTGCGTACGCTCTTCGATCAGCAAAAAGTGTGGCAAAACCGGCGTGACCTGCTCACTCAGGCACTGCAGCGGCTTTCTCTTCAACAGCTACAGCAGGCCGTACGATTGCTAACGCAGGTGGAAATAACCTTAAAGCAAGACTATGGTCAGTCCGTTTGGTCTGAACTGGAATCGCTTGCCATGCTGCTGTGCGGCAAAGCCTTGCCGGAGGCATTCATCTGAATACGTCACCCGCAGCGCCATCCCTGACCGCGTTTTTTGGCGGCACGTTCGACCCCATTCATTACGGTCACCTTCAGCCAGTGACCGCACTGGCAAAGCGCGTGGGGCTGACTCACGTCGTCCTGATGCCCAACAACGTTCCGCCGCACCGGCAGCAGCCCGAAGCCAGTTCTCGGCAGCGTTTTCATATGGCTGAGCTGGCCGTGGAAGGCAACCCGCTGTTTACCGTAGACGATCGTGAACTGCAACGGCAAACGCCCTCCTATACCATCGATACGCTGGAAGCACTGCGGGCTGAAAAAGGCCATGATGCGCCGCTGGGCTTTATCATCGGGCAGGACTCGCTGCTGACGCTACATTATTGGCATCGCTGGCAAGATCTGCTTAACGTTTGTCATTTGCTGGTATGCGCTCGGCCCGGCTATCGCTCGACGTTGGAAACACCCGAATTACAGCAGTGGCTGGACGATCATCTGACCCACACGCCGGACGATCTTCATCAGCAACCGCAGGGACGGATTTTTTTAGCAGACACGCCGCTGGTCACCATTTCCGCCACGGACATTCGCCAGCGTCGCCAGCAAGGTCTGGACTGTCGCGATTTATTACCTCCCGCCGTGCTCAGCTACATCGACGAAAGCGGCCTGTACCAATAACACCGCTTTTCCTGCCCATCAACCACGGGCTTTATACCACTCGGTAAAAGTGCGTGATATACTCCGCGGCTGGTTTCAATCACCGAGAAACACGAAAATTCTCGGCAATTACTCGGTGATTTACCTTTTTCCTAAACAATTCAGCGCCACACGCGTTCGTCAGTTGCTGACAAAACGCCATTGAGGGGGAACCTTTGCAAGGTCAAGCACTCCAAGACTTCGTTATTGATAAGGTCGATGACTTAAAAGCCCAGGATATTGTTGCACTTAACGTGCAGGGTAAGTCCAGCATCACCGATTACATGGTTATCTGTACGGGTACCTCTACGCGTCATGTCGCGTCTATCGCCGATCACGTCGTGCAGTCTTCACGCGCCGCGGGTCTGATTCCACTCGGTGTTGAGGGCGAAAGCGCTGCTGACTGGGTTGTTGTCGATTTAGGTGACGTGATGGTTCATGTCATGCAAGAAGAAAGCCGCCAGTTGTACGAATTAGAAAAATTGTGGGGCTAGTATGAAGCTGCAACTGGTCGCCGTTGGCACCAAAATGCCCGACTGGGTGCAGACTGGTTTCACCGATTATCTGCGCCGTTTCCCAAAGGACATGCCTTTCGAATTACTCGAAATTCCGGCGGGGAAACGGGGTAAAAATGCGGACATCAAACGCATTCTGGAGCGCGAAGGCGAACAGATGCTAGCCGCAGTAGGCAAAGGCAACCGCATTGTTACGCTGGACATACCCGGGACTCGCTGGGAGACGCCGCAGTTGGCACAACAGCTAGAGCGCTGGAAACAGGACGGGCGCGACGTCAGTTTGCTGATTGGCGGACCTGAAGGACTTTCGCCGGAGTGCAAAGCCGCAGCAGAACAAAGCTGGTCACTCTCGCCATTAACGCTGCCGCACCCGCTTGTTCGTGTACTGGTGGCGGAGAGCCTGTACCGTGCATGGAGCATTACGACTAATCACCCTTACCATCGGGAGTAAGGCGATACGATGAAACCTGTGAAATAACGCTGGATGAAAGTAGAACGTAAACCCTTTCGTGATTATACGGCTGAGTCCGCCCTGTTTGTGCGCCGTGCTTTGGTAGCCTTTCTGGGCATTTTGCTGCTTTCCGGTGTATTAGTCGCTAATCTTTATCATCTGCAAATTGTGCGTGTTGATGACTATCGCACGCGTTCTAACGAGAACCGCATTAAGCTGGTCCCTATCGCGCCAAGTCGTGGCATCATCTATGACCGTAACGGCACGCCGCTGGCGTTGAATCGCACTATCTATCAGTTAGAACTGGTGCCAGACAAAGTCGACAACCTTAAAGATACGCTAGAAGCCCTGCGCCCCGTCGTCGATCTGACCGATGACGATCTGGAAAATTTTGAAAAAGAGCGTAAGCGTTCACGCCGTTTTACTTCTATCCCCGTAAAAACTGGGCTCGATGAGATTCAGGTCGCCCGCTTTGCCGTCAACCAATACCGCTTCCCCGGTGTTGAAGTTAAAGGCTACCAGCGCCGCTATTATCCTTACGGTTCTGCGCTGACGCACGTCACCGGCTATGTCTCGAAAATTAACGATAAAGACGTAGAGCGACTAACCAAAGAAGAAAAAATTGCCGATTATGCCGCCACGCGTGACATCGGTAAGCTAGGTATTGAACGCCATTACGAAGATCTGCTCCACGGTAAGCCAGGCTATGAGGAAGTTGAAGTTAACAACCGCGGGCGCGTGATCCGTCAGCTCCACGAACAGCCACCGCAGGCTGGGCGTGATATTTATCTGACGCTGGATCTGAGCCTGCAAATCTACATCGAGAAGCTGCTGGAAGGCAGCCGTGCCGCCGTGATTGTCACCGATCCACGCGACGGTGGTATTCTGGCGATGGTTTCCACCCCCAGTTACGACCCCAACCTCTTTGTCGACGGGATTTCCACCAAAAATTACGCAAAACTGCAAAGTGACCCCGATCGTCCGCTGATCAATCGCGCAACACAGGGGATTTATCCCCCCGCTTCCACGGTTAAACCTTATATCGCGGTTTCTGCCCTGACGGCGGGCGTGATCACCACGAATACTAGCCTGTTCGATCCCGGCTGGTGGCAATTACCCGGTTCCGAAAAACGCTTCCGCGACTGGAAAAAATGGGGACATGGCCGCCTTAACCTCACCAAATCACTGGAAGAGTCTGCGGATACCTTCTTCTATCAGGTCGCTTATGACATGGGGATCGATCGCCTATCAGAATGGATGAATAAATTTGGTTATGGCGAGAAAACCGGCATTGATATTTCGGAAGAAAGCGCCGGCAACATGCCAACCCGCGAATGGAAACTCAGGCGATTTAAGAAACCCTGGTATCAGGGAGATACCATTCCTGTCGGGATCGGCCAAGGCTACTGGACGGCAACCCCTCTCCAGATGAATAAGGCGCTGGTGACACTGATCAACGACGGCCAGGTCAAAACGCCACACCTGCTTTATAGTTCGCGGGAAAATGGCGTTATCGTGCCTTTCCGACAAACTGAGAATCTACAGATTGGCAATGTCCATTCGGGCTATTGGGAAGTAGCGAAGGATGGAATGTATGGTGTGGCTAACCGTGCTAACGGCACCGCACACAAGAGTTTCGATGATGCGCCTTATAAAATTGCGGCAAAATCCGGTACAGCACAGGTTTTCGGGCTGAAAGAAAACGAAACCTATAATGCACACAAGATCGCAGAGCATCTGCGTGACCATAAATTAATGGTCGCATTTGCCCCGTATAAAGACCCAAAAGTTGCGATGTCGATTATTCTGGAAAACGGTGGCGCAGGCCCGACCGTTGGCACCATCACCCGCCAGATCCTTGACCATATTCTGCTGGGCGATAACAATACCGATTTACCCAGTGCGCCTCCTGCGCCACCAGGTAGCGAGAGTGAGTAACAGACAGTCATGACCGATAGCCAACAAAAGGGGTCGTTCTGGGCGAAAATCCACATCGATCTTCCGTTTCTTCTCTGCATCCTGGCACTGCTGGGCTATAGCCTATTTGTCTTATGGAGCGCCAGCGGGCAGGACGTCGGCATGATGGAGCGAAAAGTCATTCAAATCGTGCTGGGGTTTACGGTAATGATCGTGATGGCGCAAATTCCCCCGCGCGTTTACGAAGGCTGGGCTCCCTACCTCTACATCGTCTGCGTAATTCTGCTGCTCATCGTGGATATTTTTGGGCAAATCAGTAAAGGCGCACAGCGCTGGCTGGATCTGGGTTTTATCCGCTTTCAGCCGTCAGAAATTGCCAAAATCGCCGTACCGCTGATGGTCGCACGTTTTATCAACCGTGATATGTGCCCACCCTCGCTAAAAAATACGGCAATCGCGCTGGTGCTGATTTTTGTCCCTACACTGCTGGTTGCCGCACAGCCCGACTTAGGCACCTCAATTCTGATCGCGCTATCAGGGCTATTTGTGCTTTTTCTCGCGGGTATGAGCTGGAGCTTAATTGGCATCGCCGTCCTACTACTCGCCGCTTTTATTCCTATACTCTGGTTTTTCCTGATGCATGATTATCAGCGCGCTAGGGTCATGATGCTGCTCGATCCGGAAACCGATCCGCTCGGGGCAGGGTACCATATTATTCAGTCGAAAATTGCGATAGGCTCCGGTGGCCTGTCTGGGAAAGGCTGGCTGCATGGCACACAGTCTCAGTTAGAGTTTCTGCCAGAGCGCCACACCGACTTTATCTTTGCCGTGCTGTCAGAAGAGCTCGGCTTAATCGGCGTATTGATTCTGCTCACCATGTACCTGTTCATGATCATGCGCGGTCTGGTCATTGCCGCGAATGCGCAAACGTCGTTCGGCCGAGTGATGGTCGGCGGGCTGATGTTGATTCTGTTTTTCTATGTGTTCGTCAATATCGGGATGGTCAGCGGTATACTTCCCGTCGTTGGCGTGCCGCTGCCGTTAGTCAGCTACGGTGGGTCGGCGCTGGTCGTCTTAATGGCGGGGTTCGGTATCGTCATGTCGATACATACTCACCGCAAACTGCTATCTAAGAATTTATAACACGAGGTGAGCAATGCGTAAGGATTGGCTTTGGGTCGGCGTAGCAACTCTGGCGCTTGCGGCCTGTACCACAACGGAACAGCGGCAGCCTGCGCCGCCCGTGACTCAGGTTTACAGCGGACCGACAGAAGAAATCGGTGGCGCAGAGCCGCGTTATGAACCCTACAACCCAGGCACGCTGCAAGACTACAACATCAAAGGCAAGAGCTATAAGATTGTCCAAAATCCGCAAAATTTTAGCGAGACAGGCTTAGCGGCATGGTATGGCGAAGAAGCTAACGGCAACCGCACGTCAACTGGCGAAACGTTTGACCCTAATGCGATAACCGCCGCCCACCCAACGCTGCCGCTACCAAGCTATGTCCGCGTGACCAACCTGAGTAATGGTCGCCGTCTGGTGGTGCGTGTGAACGATCGCGGGCCGTATATGCCGGGCAGAATTATCGATCTGTCGAAGGCCGCAGGCGATCGGCTGAATATCTCGAACAATACCAAAGTAAAAGTGGACTTCATCAACGTCGCACCAGACGGTACGCTCTCCGGCCCCGGAACCGTCGGCACCACCGTCGCTAAGCAAAGCTTCGCACTGCCGGAACGCCCAAGCTTCGGTGCCAGCGGGCTGGGCACACCGATGATGGAAACGACGTCGCCAACGCCCAACAGCGCCGTGCGCCCGATCAGCAATAGCAGCCTGAGTGCACCAGCAGAAAGCACACAGCCGCAGAGCAGCGCACCGTCGCACAGCGGTGGTTTTCTGGGCGCCCCTTCCGCCCTGCGTGCTGGCGTGGTTGAGTCCAGCGTGACGCCAGCGGTAGCGCCATCGTCATCCGCAGCACCAATGCACGCCGCGCCAGTTGCAGCTGCAACGGTTGCCGCTCCCGCGACTGCAACGCCATCTGCCACGGGTCGCTATGTGGTTCAGGTCGGTGCATTGAGCGATCAACAGCGCGCGCAAACCTGGCAGCGCAGCCTGAGCGAACGCTTCCGCGTGGCCGGAAAAGTCACCGCGAGCGGCGGCCTGTATCGTATCCAACTGGGGCCATTCCAGAATCGCCAGCAAGCCGTTGAACTTCAACAACGTTTGTCAGTCGAAGCTCAGCAGCAATCGTTTATTACCGCGGCGCCCAGCCCCCTCTAGTAACGGATAATCGGCAGACTCACTCAGCGAAAACGGCGGCTATGGCATTGAACATACCGCCCTTTTGCAAAATCACGTAACGTAATGTCTGATGCCTGCCTATTTCCCATCTGCTATAGTGTGGCTCGTTTTTTAACTCATACCCACGGATGTTGTTGTTCCAATCATGAATACTGTAAACACGTCTCGTTTTACTAAACGTACTGCGCTTGGCGCACTGCTCGCCATTAGTGCCTCTTCCTTTGCTTATGCCGAAGATATCAATCTTAAAACGATGATCCCTGGCGTCCCGCAAATCGATGCTGAATCCTACATCCTGATTGATTACAACTCTGGGAAAGTGTTGGCGGAAATGAATGCCGACACGCGCCGCGATCCGGCCAGCTTAACGAAAATGATGACCAGCTATGTGATTGGTCAGGCCATTAAATCAGGAAAAATCAGCCCGAATGACATCGTTACTGTCGGTAAAGATGCCTGGGCAACCGGCAACCCGACTTTCCAGGGCTCTTCCCTGATGTTCCTGAAGCCGGGCGACCGCGTTCCTGTCTCCCAGTTAAACCGTGGCATTATCCTGCAATCTGGCAACGATGCCTGCGTCGCCATGGCCGACTACGTTGCTGGCAGTCAGGATGCCTTCGTTAACCTGATGAACGGTTACGTGAAAGCACTGGGGCTGAAAAATACCAATTTTGAAACCGTGCACGGTCTTGATGCGCCGGGCCAGTTCAGTTCGGCACGCGATATGGCTCTGATCGGTCAGGCGCTGATCCGCGATGTGCCAGAAGAATACGCGACCTACAAAGAGAAAGAGTTCACGTTCAACAATATTCGTCAGCCTAACCGTAACGGTTTGCTGTGGGATTCCAGCCTGAATGTTGACGGCATCAAAACGGGCCATACATCATCAGCAGGCTTTAATCTGGTCGCCTCTGCAACAGAAGGCCAGATGCGCCTGATTTCTGCGGTACTGGGTGGACGTAACGCCAAAGGCCGCGAATCAGAAAGTAAGAAACTGCTGACCTGGGGCTTCCGCTTCTTTGAAACCGTCGCGCCATTGAAAGCAGGCAAAGAATTCGCGTCTGAGCCCGTCTGGTTTGGCGACAGCGACCGCGTTGCGCTGGGCGTTGAGAAAGATGCCTACCTGACTATTCCGCGCGGCCGTATGAAAGATTTGAAAGCCAGCTATGTTCTGGACAACACGGAACTGCATGCGCCGTTAGCCAAAAATCAGGTTGTGGGTTCCATCAACTTCCAACTGGATGGCAAAACCATCGATCAGCGCCCGCTGGTGGTCATGAACGAAGTGAAAGAAGGCGGGATCTTTGGCCGCATGATCGACTACATCAAACTGATGTTCCATCACTGGTTCGGCTAATCCCCCTTGTGTGGGGCCAAAACGTCCCCATATAGATACCATCCATAACTCCCGCAGAACGCGGGAGTTAGCTTTTTTAGTATACTGTACTGATGTCAGTGCTAATACCGTCGGAATGATGCCGACGTATTACCCTCTCTGGAGCGCAAATGAAAACCAAATTAAACGAACTGCTTGAATTCCCATGTATTTTTACCTACAAGGTCATGGGCGAGGCAAAACCAGAGTTGGTCGATCTGGTCGTTGAAGTGGTACAGCGTCATGCGCCAGGCGACTACACGCCGCAGATCAAGCCCAGCAGCAAAGGGAATTATCACTCTGTTTCCATCACCATCACTGCGACACACATTGAGCAGGTGGAAACGCTATACGAAGAACTGGGCAACATCGACATCGTGCGTATGGTTCTGTAAAGCATAGAATTCTGTAAGACCTAGAGTTCTGTAAAAGTCATATGTAATCAAAACGGACGGGAAAACTGGCGAGTGCGGCAGAGTTTTGTGATTTTGCAAAGTGCTGTTCGCTGAGGCTTCCCGCCGTTATAATCCCCCCCACCTTTCCTTAACCTGAAGATGACACACTTGCTACAGGATAAGATCATCGTACGCCAATTTGACGTACAGCCGTATGAACCCGTCTCTCTGGCGATGCATAATTTCACCGACCGACGTGATGATAAAACCCCAGATGAAATATGGCTGGTTCAGCACCCTCGCGTATTTACGCAGGGTCAGGCAGGCAAAGCCGAGCATCTCCTCATGCCCGGTGATATTCCCGTGATTCAGAGCGACAGAGGCGGCCAGGTGACCTACCACGGCCCCGGTCAGCAGGTCATGTACGTGTTGATTGACCTGAAGCGTCGCAAGTTCGGCGTTCGTCAGCTCGTCACCGCCATCGAAAATACCGTGATTGGCACACTGGCACATTTCCATATTGAAGCCCATGCACGCCCTGATGCGCCCGGCGTCTATGTCGGTGAGCGTAAAATCTGTTCGCTAGGGCTGCGTATTCGCAAAGGCTGCTCTTTCCACGGGCTGGCGCTCAATATTGCCATGGATCTCTCCCCTTTCCTGCGTATCAACCCGTGCGGTTACGCCGGAATGGAGATGACGCAACTCAGCGATCTGGTGCAAGGCGTCACAGTGGATGACACCGCTCCTGTGCTGGTGAACACCTTTTTGCAGTTAGTCGGCTACTACGCCCCGGAATTTGTTTCGTGGAATCTGGACGTTCAGGGTGAGCCGCTTCCTGGTTAATGTATTTCATCCTGTTAATAAAAATCAGTCAGGTAGACGATCGTTTTTTGATAAATTACATTTTATTCACATAATTTCTTCATTTTGATCGCGCAAAGGCTGATTGTGGTTAGGCAAGATGATATAATTTTTATAGTTTTTTAAAAAAAAGTTTAACTAAAAACATAATCCTTTGAATTTGAATTACAAATTTAAAGAAACGATTCAGAACTGGAACTTACGCAAACATGAGTAAACCGATTCAGATCGAACGCGGCGTTAAATACCGCGATGCCGATAAGATGGCGCTAATCCCAGTACGTACCGTCGTCACCGAACGCCAGGAGCTTCTGCGCAAACCTGAATGGATGAAGATTAAACTTCCGGCAGATTCAAGCCGTATTCAGGGAATCAAAGCGGCCATGCGCAAAAACGGGTTGCACTCAGTTTGCGAAGAAGCGTCCTGTCCGAATCTGGCGGAATGTTTCAACCACGGTACCGCCACCTTCATGATCTTGGGTGCCATTTGTACCCGTCGCTGCCCGTTCTGTGACGTTGCCCACGGCCGCCCGCTTACGCCGGATGCCAATGAGCCGGAGAAACTGGCACAGACGATCCATGACATGGGCTTACGCTATGTCGTGATCACCTCCGTTGACCGTGATGATCTACGCGACGGTGGTGCACAGCACTTTGCAGACTGTATCAGCGCCATTCGCCGCAAAAACCCGAGTATCCGCATCGAAACGCTGGTGCCAGACTTCCGTGGTCGTATGGATCGCGCGTTAGAGATCCTGACCGCCACGCCGCCAGATGTGTTCAACCACAATCTGGAAAACGTACCACGCGTTTACCGTCAGGTTCGTCCTGGTGCGAACTATGAGTGGTCACTGAAGCTGCTGGAAAACTTCAAGAACGCACATCCAAATATCCCGACCAAATCTGGCCTGATGGTTGGATTGGGGGAAACCAATGCGGAAATCGTGGAAGTGATGCGTGACCTGCGTCGCCACGGTGTGACGATGCTGACGCTGGGACAATATTTACAGCCGAGCCGCCATCACCTGCCAGTACAGCGCTACGTCAGCCCAGATGAGTTCGATGAGATGAAAGCCGAAGCGATGGCGATGGGCTTTACCCATGCTGCCTGCGGCCCATTTGTTCGTTCCTCCTACCATGCCGACCTACAGGCAAAGGGCATCGAAGTAAAATAAGCGTTCATACATATTTACACATTTTTTATGTGGCATAAAAAACGGACGGCAATCGCCGTCCGTTTTGCTGTGTGAGATGCGATCAGGGTTCTTTACGAGATGAATCATGCAGCGCTACCGTATCATCCGTCTTTGCCGGCTGCTCGTCATTCATCGCCTTCTTAAAGCCTTTAATCGCCGCGCCCAAGTCACCGCCGAGGCTACGAAGTTTATTCGTACCGAACAGCAGAATGATTAACGCGCCAATCACCAACAGCTTGGCAATACTGATACCTTCCATACAAACCTACCTGATTTAGATGCTGGAGACGCCAGCGGACGAGAACGATTTCTATTGAAAATAATTCTTTTACTCTATGACCTCTATCTAAGACCTTATGCAGCGCGGCACAATTAGCATATGTAACAAAGTAAGACTCGACAAAAGCGCTTTCTCGCGCATTCAAATTGCTTTACAACTTTCACCTCGGCACCACTACAAAAATGCCTTCTGACGGCGTAAACTTTCTTGACTAAAGCGGAGATAACATTCCTCCCTACCCTCGCGCAGCCAAAACACTGACAGCCTTAAAACAGGGTACAACCGCCACTCGGCTAATGATGTCTACGTTCACTCGCAGAGAGGGCGTGGCGTCTTACCCAACACTCTCCGAGATCGCAAAAACAATTCAGGTAATACAACACAAAGAAAGGTTTCTATGTTTAGTACATTACTCGCGGTATTTATTGGTGGCGGAGTCGGTAGCGTTGCGCGCTGGCAGCTAAGCATTAAGTTTAACAATCTGTATCCAACGTTGCCGCTAGGTACTCTGCTTGCCAACGTGATCGGGGCTTTTGTTATTGGCGGTGCGCTCGCTTTCTTCCTGCGCCATCCTCATCTCGATCAGGACTGGAAAATATTGATTACCACCGGGCTGTGCGGCGGTTTAACGACGTTTTCGACCTTTTCCGCAGAAGTCATCATGTTCCTGCAAAGTGGGCAGCTTGCGGTGGCGGGGTTACACCTACTATTAAATCTGGTGGGTTCGTTGCTCATGACCGCGCTGGCGTTTGCGCTGGTCACGTGGGTGACAACACACTGAGGTCACACGAAAATTGATAGCATGTGGAAAATGAAGCAAAAAAAACCCGCCATAGGCGGGTTTTTCACGAAATCGGTATAATTAAATAGCGTTAACGTTAGCAGCTGAAGGACCTTTGGCACCGTCAGTGATTTCGAACTCTACACGCTGACCTTCAGCCAGAGTTTTGAAACCATTGCTCTGAATGGCAGAGAAGTGTACGAACACGTCTTTGCTACCATCTTCAGGAGTGATGAAACCGAAGCCTTTAGACTCATTGAACCACTTAACACTACCTTTAATCTTAGACATCAAACTTACCTTTACATGAATGAAAGACACAAAATCTGTGTCAGGTACAGTACAACAATAGATTGACCTTTTGTCCAGTTGAAGTTGGGCAAAAAGTGATAAAAGTCGCTAAAAATGTATACCGCGCAACTCTGGTGTCCTATTTTAACCCGATGCAGAACGCAGAGAGCTCAGTTCTGGCCAATTCATCACTTTTTACGATATGAAGGAAAGCATCATGGTAAGCAAAACGCTGGGTCTGATCGGGGGCATGAGTTGGGAATCTACCATCCCGTATTACCGCATTATCAACGAGTATGTGAAAAGCCAACTTGGCGGCCTGCACTCAGCAAAAATCATCCTGCACAGCGTCGATTTCCACGAGATCGAACGGTTGCAGTCACAAGGTGATTGGGAGCAGTCAGCCGCTGTACTCAGCAATATCGCAGTAGGATTACGTCAGGCGGGAGCAGAGGCGATCGTCATCTGTACCAACACCATGCATAAAGTGGCCGATGACGTTGAACGCGCCTGCCAGCTTCCTCTTTTGCATATTGCCGATGCCACTGGCGCCAGCCTGAAACAGCACAAATTGAAGAAAGTCGGTTTGCTTGGAACCCGCTACACAATGGAGCAGGATTTCTATCGCAAACGCATTCAGGAACGATTTGGCATGGAGGTGGTAGTTCCTGACCATGAGGGAAAAGAATCCGTTAATCGCATCATTTACGATGAACTGTGTCTGGGAAACGTTAACGACGCATCGCGGCAGGTCTATAGGGACATTATCCAGCAGCTTGAACAGCAAGGTGCAGAAGGCATCATTCTGGGGTGTACGGAGATTCCGTTATTAATCAGCGCCCAAGATGCGGAAGTTCCTCTTTTTGATACCAGCAGGCTCCACGCGATTGCCGCTGCGAAATTTGCGCTTAACCAGTCATGACTATGAATTAATTCGATAAAATAAAATTCATACGCAAACTAATAATAGCCTCTTTTATTCACTCAAGTTTCCCCTTTTCACAAAGAAAAAAAGCAGTATTGAGAGACCCAATACTGCTTTTTCACATGATTTTATTCCTGGTATGGAATGACTAACAGTACTTCTCGTTATTATTTACGTAGCATTGTTTCAATAAAATCTTTCCAAGTACTCACTTCTACTTCTACCATACGAACCTCTTGGTGATTAACAGCGACGTATTATACGCATATTTTTTAATCAAGTGAAAGTACCGTGGCAGTATAAAAAGCGTACTAATATTTATTTCTGCTACACAGTTCACAGTAGATCTCCCCGCCTTTTTTCGGCATGCTGGGCTATCGCACGATTAGGCTCAGTCAGGCAGTACTGTCCTGCACAGCAATCGTCATGCAACCCAATAAGCAGAAAGGATTTTATCCCTATGACGCTGACCATGTATGGTATCAAAAACTGTGACACTATAAAGAAAGCGCGCCGTTGGCTGGACGATCAACAGGTGGTGTATCGCTTCCATGATTACCGTGCCGACGGTCTGGATGAACAGTTGCTACAGCGTTTTATCGACCAACTGGGGTTTCAGGTCTTACTCAACACACGCGGAACCACCTGGCGTAAACTCAGCGAAGACCTGCGTGAACGGATCAACAGCGATACCAGCGACAGCGCAGAGGCAGCCAAAAACTTAATGCTGGAGCAGCCAGCGGTGATTAAACGGCCGTTACTGATGACCGATGACGGCCACGCGCTGCTTGGCTTCAGTATCGACAGCTACCAGAAATTTATTGCGGAGAACAAATAACGTGTCTTGCCCAGTCATAGAACTCGCTCAACAGTTAATTAAACGCCCTTCCCTCAGCCCGAATGACGAGGGTTGCCAAGCGCTCATGATTGAACGCCTGACGGCGATTGGCTTTACCGTCGAAGCGATGGATTTTGGCGATACCCAGAATTTCTGGGCATGGCGCGGCACAGGGAAAACGCTGGCCTTCGCCGGACACACCGATGTGGTTCCCAGCGGTGATGAAAGCCACTGGCAGCATCCACCGTTTGACCCCATCATTCGTGACGGCATGCTGTATGGTCGCGGCGCCGCTGACATGAAAGGTTCACTGGCGGCAATGGTAATTGCCGCCGAGCGTTTTGTCGCCACCCACCCTAATCATCAAGGGCGTCTGGCGTTCCTGATTACCGCGGACGAAGAAGCCAGCGCCGTTAATGGCACCGTAAAAGTGGTTGAGGCGCTGATGGCACGTAACGAGCGATTGGACTACTGTCTGGTCGGCGAGCCTTCCAGTACGCATGTTGTGGGTGATGTGGTCAAAAATGGCCGTCGTGGTTCTATCACCGCGAATCTCCGCGTACACGGCGTGCAAGGGCACGTGGCTTATCCTCATCTGGCGGACAATCCCGTTCATCGCGCAGCACCGGCGCTTAACGAGCTGATCGCCACCGAGTGGGATCAGGGCAACACCTTCTTCCCACCGACCACGATGCAAATCGCCAATATTCAGGCAGGCACCGGCAGCAATAACGTCATCCCCGGCGAGTTATTTGTGCAGTTCAATTTCCGCTTCAGCACCGAATTGACAGATGTGTTAATCCAGCAACGCGTGGCGGAATTACTGGATCGCCACCAGCTTAATTACACCATCGACTGGAAGCTCTCCGGCCAGCCATTCCTGACCGCACGCGGCGAACTGGTCGATGCTGTGGTGAATGCCGTTAAACATTACAACGAGGTTACCCCAGAGCTGCTGACCACCGGCGGCACCTCCGATGGCCGTTTCATTGCCCGCATGGGCGCACAGGTCGTTGAACTGGGACCCGTGAACGCCACGATCCATAAAGTGGATGAATGCGTCAGCGCGGCAGACCTGCAACTGCTGAGCCGCATGTACCAGCGCATTATGGAGCAGCTCATCGCATGATGACGCCAGCTACGTTAACCGGTAAAAGCGATCAACATCTGGTCGCTTTACAGGGTCATCATCGTCTTCAACCGGAGGCGGTAACCGCGTTTCTGGCGCTACAGCAGGCGGCAAAAACGGCGGGATTTAACCTACAACCCGCTAGCACGTTTCGTGACTTCGAGCGCCAGCGTCAGATCTGGAATGGCAAATTTCGCGGCGAGCGGCCCGTCATGGATGCCAACAGCCAGCCGCTGGACGTGCACTCTCTGGACGAAGGCGAGCGCTGTGAAGCGATTCTGCGCTGGTCCGCTATGCCCGGTTCCAGCCGCCACCATTGGGGCAGCGATCTCGATATCTACGATCCCGATTTATTACCCGCAGGCCGTTCGCTCCAGTTGGAGCCGTGGGAATATGAAGAAGGCGGTTACTTTGCTGCACTGAATATGTGGCTGAGTGCGCACATGCATGAATACGGTTTTTATCGACCTTATGCGCACGATCTCGGCGGTGTCGCAGCCGAACTCTGGCATATCAGCTATTATCCACTCGCACAGTATGCGGAAGAACTGCTAACACCCGACCTCATTCTTGCCGCCTGGCAAGATGAAGACATTGCAGGCTACCCCTGGCTCAGCCAGAACTTGCCGCAGCTGTTTACCCGTTATATTCATAATGTTGATGAGGCGTAACCATGGCATGGCTGGCTGATTACTGGTGGATAATTCTGATTGTCCTGATAGGCATGCTGATTAACGGCATCAAAGAATTGCGCAACGTTGACCATACGCGTTTTCTGCTCAATAAACCGAAATTGCCCCCGCACCGTGACAACAACGACAAGTGGGACAAGGAAGAAGACGAAGACTGGCCGAAGAAAAAACCCTGACACCTATCATCGTCAAACCGCCTGCACACGAGCTAAGCACCGCGCGGCAGGCGGTTTGGATAATTACACTTTCATTAAAACGCTCTCGTCAGCTAAAACGTTTCCCAATTTGCATTCGATGACCCAGCATGAGCGGGTTTAGGTAACAGTGATTTTGGTAATGCAGCAAGCGAAGGTACGCTCTCGGCACGATGTTCCTGCGCTGCGGCTTGATCAAGCTTGAACACCGCCACCGCATTCTGTAAATATCTGGCCTGCTCTTCCAATGCCGCCGCAGCAGACGCGGATTCTTCTACCAGCGAGGCGTTTTGCTGAGTGACACGATCCATTTCATTGACCGCCTGACCAACCTGATCGATCCCGCGGCTTTGCTCATCGGATGCCGACGCGATTTCCCCCATAATATCCGTCACCCGATTCACAGCCCCAACGATTTCTTTCATCGTGTCACCCGCGTCTTTTACCTGCAAAGAGCCGATATTGGTGCGGCTAACCGAATCATCAATCAGCGATTTGATCTCTTTGGCAGCCTGAGCACTGCGCTGTGCCAGCGTTCGTACTTCCCCCGCCACCACGGCAAAGCCTCGACCTTGCTCCCCGGCACGCGCCGCCTCTACTGCCGCATTCAGCGCCAGAATATTGGTTTGGAAGGCGATGCTATCAATCACGCTGGTAATGTGGGCGATTTTTTGTGAACTGTCGGCGATCTCATTCATCGTCTTCACAACATTGTCGACGACAGTACCGCCTTTATTGGCCGTCTCCGACGCATTTTTTGCCAGCAGCGTAGCCTGACGCGCATTGTCTGAGTTCTGCTTCACCGTTGAGGTCAGTTGCTCCATGCTGGCCGCGGTTTCCTGTAGCGATGCAGCCTGCTGCTCCGTGCGCGAAGACAGATCGTTGCTGCCCACCGAGATTTCACTGGCCCCAGCGTGGATGGAGTGGGAGCTGTCGCGCACCAGACTCACGGTGCGGATTAATGATTGCTGCATATGATGTAGCCCCGCCGCAAGCTGGCTCATCTCATTTCGCCCAGCCGTATCAATAGGATGTGTCAGATTGCCTTCGGCAATCGCGCTGATATGCTGCATGAGCGTACGCAGCGGATGCAAAAGAATACGCTGTAACCCGATCCAACTGAGGATAATCACTAGCACGACGACAACGGAAAGTGCGCCCAGAAGCCACAGCATCGTTTCAAATGCGGCGTGGTTTTCCTGTAGCCCGTCATCCGATAGCTGGTTTTGTGCCGCTCGCCACGTAATATAGGCGTCCTGCATGGCCACATTCAGCGGCGTGGCACCGCTACTCAATTTCATCGCCGCCCCCGCTAAACCACCGGAAAGCGAATCCACAATATCATTCAGTAGCTTGTCGTAAGCGGTATAGCTCGCCTCAAGTTTTTTGGATAATGCTTCATCCAACCCGGGCGTATTAGGCAGAGACAAATAGTGTTTATAACTACTCTCTGAGGCGGCCAATTGCGATTTTGCTTGCTGTAAAAGAACCTGCATAGCCTCTTTATCCGCATTCCCCATCATCATGTTTTGTATAATAGAACCGATAGCGATGCGCGTCTGATTCATCATAATCCATGCATCAGTAAAGGCCGCTACATTCTGGTTAGAGCGTTGGGAAACTAGGAATCCGTCTCTGTCATTAGTCAATGCACGAACGGATAGCGCACCGGTTAAAAATTGAGATATTCCCAGCACAAATAATAAGATAACAAGGATGGTAATGACTTTAATACGTTTAAACATGGCACACCCTCTTTTTCCATAAGGATGCGATATTTATATCTGAAAAAATAAGATAAATATTGAACACTCAACACAAATAAAAACATTGCCTATATTATTTAACACCCTGATATGGACTATATTATTTTTCATATGGATAAATTCTCATTCCATAAAATATGTCCTCTTATTTGAATAACGGCAGCGCCGAAAATTCATTTCACACACCATACGTAATGATAACGAACGCTGCCATATCAGGAATAACCAAGAAGATAATCTGATGGAATATACGCTTACTTCAGATAGGCCAGCGCCTGCTTCAGCATCCGTTCATCAATGCCGTGCCCGACAGCGGGCGCAACATCCAACGTAAATGACGTACCCAGTTCCTGAAAGCGCTGCGCGGCAGCATACGCATGTCCAACCACAATCACGCCATCCGCTTCACCGTGAATCAGGTGCACCGCAACATCAGCAAAGGCTTTTTCTGGCAGCACAGCAAAGCGACCGCTGAACGCAATAATGTGCCCAGCCAGCGAGGATTCAGACTTCAACGCCTCCAGTGACATAATGCTGCCTTGCGAGAAGCCCACCAGCACGATTTGTTCCGCGCTCACGCCGCTTTGCACCTGCCAATGGCGCACCGTCTCAATAAAACGCGGCAAGTTTGCTTCAATACGAGATAACCGATTCTCTTCCGTGACACCTTGAACAGAGAACCACTGCCGCCCGTCGCCATAGCCGCTGCTGAACGGTCCAGCAATGCTGATCACCATCGCCTGCGGCAATGCGGCGGCAAAATAGCGCCCAATCTGTGCCATGCCTGCGGCGGTATCGCCCACGCCATGAAACAGCAAGATTAACCGATTTGCTTCCGAAGGCTGCTGAACAACAACATAATCTTGATTCACGTTTCTCTCCTGAAGGCATTCGCCGAAGGCGTCACCTGCCGATATTCGTCATAAAGTACGGTTAGTTCTCACTATACGCCGTGCACTAACAGGAGAAATCGGGAATTACTGAACGAGATGTTCCATTTTTTGCAACGACAGACAGAGATGCTCGCCCCTCCCTGTCAATGCGGTTTGATAATACGGATCGTTGAAGCCGGATCGTTCACCAGACAGCGTGTTGGACGCACAGGCCGTTTAACCAGTTCACCGCCGCAGTTCGGGCAGGCGTGGTGAAAGACAGAATCGGCACAGTCAGGACAGAACGTACACTCATAGGAACAGATATATGTTTCAGCATCCGGCGGCAAATCACAATCGCACTGCTCACAGTTGGGGCGTAATTCCAGCATTGGCTTATCCTGAAAGGCACAGAGTGATTCTTACAACTTATCAGATTTCACAAAATTTGGGAAACCCATCCACGGCACCGTTGCGCATCGAGATCGAGCAGCGCACTGGCGGCTTCTTCACGCCAACGCCTCAGGAGCGCTTTTTTGCCAGTAAGCCCCAGCATCATGGCTATCTGCTCGCTTTCACCCGGTTTTTCCGCCAGCAGGCGTAGCGCAGGCAGCGGCAATGCGGTGTGAACCAACAGGCGGCAAAGCGCGGCGAAGCTGGCCTCCATCGGCCGATGCGCAAACGCAAAACCTGCCAGTTCACGCCAGTCGTCTTCATTCAACGCCATGCTTTCTGTCTGCGGCAGTACGAGGTTAAGTGGAATCAAGCGCTGTAACCAATGCCAGTCACGCGCCAATTGCTGACTTCCCTGCTCCGCCAGTCTATGCCCTGCTTCACTCAGCGGCAGCACCGCCATCGCGCTGTAACAGCCGCTGCTGGCTTCAAGATGGCTGCCAATACGCACCAGTTGAAACCCACACGACTGCCAGAACGCCCACAATTCTGGCTGATAACCGAAGCTAACCGACAGGTAATCCAACGCTTGTCGCTGTGCCTCACGCCGCTGTTCTGCAATAAGCGCACGACCAATACCTTGTCGGCGGTATGTCGATGCCACTGCAATCCGGCTCACGCGGCGTGCACGCAGCATCGGCGCATGCCATAAACCAGCGTGTGCCGCTAGCGACTGCGCCACCAGATTACCGCGCGGGCGTCGCCGTCCTGCCCACACCTCATGAGCCAGCGAGTCCGACAGTCCGCCTTCTTCCACCAGCCACAGCACACCACACATCTCGCCCGCCATCTGTGCGCTGGCAATATGCATACCCGGCGCATCCATCAGGCGGCGCAAATCCAATGGCGAAGTACGGTAATGCGCGCTGCACAAAAGCGCGTAGCACCATGCCAGACGCTCAGGGTGTATTAGCCAGTCGTCGGCACGTTCGATTCGACTTTCCAGCGTAGAAGAGGGAATAGGTCGATCGGGCTGTGGCGGGGACTGAAACGCGTCGGGCTCGTTGAATAGCAGCGCCTGATCCAACACCCGTTCCAGCGGATCGTTCGCGACCCAGCGCAGCGGATCGTCCAGCGTAAACGCCCGCCACTGCGGCAGCATCGCACAAAATTTCAGCAGAAATCCCCGTCCGGTGCCTTCGTACCCCTGTACCGTCGTGGTCATCAGAATGCGGGGAAAATACGGTAACAGCGCGGAGAGCACGGAAGACGGAATCGCCGCCGCTTCATCAATTAACAGCCAGTCGACATTGGGTGCGCCATGAAGGCGGCAGTGTGCCAGCAGCGCATCCGGTGCCCAGAACTGCGTCTCGGTACGTGCGTGCTGTTGCAGAATCTCCGCCGCGGCACGGGAAGGTGCGGTAATCCAGCAGGCACCCCGACTACGCTGAGTCAGCATTCCCGCCAGCGCTGATTTCCCCCGCCCGCGCGGTGCGGTAATCACAAACACACCAGATTCTGCGGCATTCAGCTCATGCAAAATCTGCTGCTGTTGCGTTGTCGGTTCACCGTTCGCAGGCTGCCAGTCCGATCGCGCGGCCAGTGGCCGAATCACGACTTCCTGATCCTGCTGCCAGAGCACCACATCCTCATCGGCCAACAGCTGGCGTTGAAAATGCTGGATAAAGTGCGGGGTAGCAATCGGCTGGTCTTGTTCACTCCAGCGCAGGCTATCTTCATCCGGCAGCGTCAGCCATGTCTGCCACGACGGCACCAGCATAATCAGCCAGCTACCGGCCTGTAGCGTGCCTGATAGCATCGCCAGCGCTTCGACGTCCACGCCTTTGCGCGCATCAAACACCGCGTGAAGAAACTCCCGACCCAGCAGCGTCCGCACTCGACTGGTTGGCAGCACGGTGACGGAATCAGACGCGGACTCGCCGATCCACAGCCAGTCGCCAGACGATTGGCGGCTAAGGGTTAGCGCCTGTTCTTCACACCAGCTCGGTTCGCCGCTCAATACCAGCAATCGCCGGACGCCATAGCGCTGCTGCTGGCGCTGGCTGTGGAGAAAATCATGCAACATCATCACACGCGCCGAATCAATCAGGTCTTGCCAATCAGCAGGGAAAGCAGCCCTGCGGCGATCAGCGGACCAACGGGAACGCCGCGAAACAGCGCCACGCCCATGACCGTACCCACCAGCAGCCCCGCAACCACAGAGGGTTGATTGCTCATCAGCGACACGCCGCGTCCGCCAAGCCAGGACACGGCAACGCCAATGAGAATCGCCAACAGAGATTTCCAGTGCAGGAAGGAATGCATGACTTCACTGGCGGTAATTTTTCCGCTGGCAATCGGTGCCATCACGCCAATCGTCAGAATGACGATACCGATGCTCAGGCCGTATTTTTCCACCCACGGAAAATAGCTGTTCAACGGTGTGATACGTATCGCCAGCAGAACCAGAATTGCCAGCGTGACAGTCATGTTGTGACTGATGATACCCAGCCCCGCCAGGACGAGCAGGATTAACAATGTTGGATCGAGATAGGTCATGGATGCGAATCTGTCGAAAGTCGTCAGGTTGTGCGTTAAGCAAACCGCGATAATAGCATTAATCAGGGTCAGTGGCAGGAATCGAAGTAAGGGCCAAGTGAGCAAATCATTCGGGCTGAGACGAGAATAGAAAGGCAGCTTTTCGAGAGAGAAATGGGCAAAACATTCAGGCCGTCAGCCTATAGCCGACCGGCGACCTGAACGTAAACGATTGCGCAGTTAGTCTAATTTTACGCCAATACGGTGCGCAACTTCTTCATACGCTTCAATCAAGCCACCGAGGCTCTGACGGAAACGGTCTTTATCCATTTTGTTCAGCGTTTCTTTGTCCCACAGGCGGCTACCGTCTGGTGAGAACTCATCACCCAGCACAACTTCACCTTTAAACAGACCGAACTCCAGCTTGAAATCGACCAGAATCAGCCCAGCGTCGCCAAACAGTTTGCTCAGCACGTCGTTCGCCTTGTAGCTCAGCTCTTTCATGCGAGCCAGATTCTCTTCATTCACCCAGCCGAACGTCTTGCAGTAAGATTCGTTCACCATCGGGTCATGCATCTCATCGTTTTTCAGGAACAGATCGAACAACGGCGGGTTCAGCTCGATGCCTTCTTCGATACCCAGACGTTTTACCAACGATCCCGCCGCGCGGTTGCGCACGACACACTCGACCGGCACCATGTCCAGTTTCTTAACCAACACTTCATTGTCAGACAGCAAGCTCACCATTTGCGTTGGGATTCCAGCTTCTTCCAGTTTGCTCATGATGAAATGGTTGAATTTGTTATTCACCATTCCTTTACGGTCAAACTGCTCAATGCGTGCACCGTCTCCTGCTGATGTATCATTGCGGAACTCCAGCACCAGTAGATCGGGATCTTCGGTGGTGTAGACGGTTTTCGCCTTTCCACGATACAGCTCAGCTAGCTTTTGCATCTTTAATTACTCCACACAGTGAGGGTCAACAAGTACGACCCGATATTTAACGCTTCCCCGAACGGTTGCCGATAGCGCCCGTCAATTCGGGTAGAGATTGTTGAATGAAGAAGGGCCGGATAATCCGACCCTTGGTTTATTTATGCGTTATTTACTGAACGCCGCCTGGAATACGGCCACCAGTGCATCGTTCTGAGACTGGGTTAGCGTATGCCCTTTGGAGTCGATAAATTGCAGACTGCTGCGGTTATCTAAATCGCCGACCTGCAATTTGTAATCGCCGTTAGGCAGTTCAGGGTTTTTCGCACCCAGGTCATCCCAGGTTCCACCGCTCGGTGCACGATACGTCACGGAGACAGAACCCTGCGGACGGCTGCGATCGTTAACCTTCATGCCGATTTTGTCCAACGCGACAGGCAGACGATCCCACACCACGGTATACGGGCCACGTACAATCAACAGTGGCAGGCCAGTGTCATCCGCCCCGCTCTGCACATCCAGCGAACCAATAGTGCGGTTTGCCAGCGCGTTTTCACGTTCGGTTGCCTGAGAGTCCAGACCATTACTGAGCGCATTCAGCATCAGGCCGGTGTAGCGCTGAGTCTGATCGCCCGCCGTCACCGGCTGACCGTTCAGCTGTAATCCGATCAGTTTCACGACCAGTGCGACCTGATAGCCCTGCTGCTGCACGGAGATCTGATAACGCCCCTGATATGGGACATCTTCATCTTCACGCGGCCATGAGATCCAGTCGGTCGTCAGCGTTTGGTTGGCATCCTGACGGCTGGCAATGGTGAACGCTTTGTCTTGCAACACGCGGATAACCTGAGACCAGAGCTGGCTGTTTTGCGCACTGTTTTCTAACAACAGCGTTGCCGTATCTCCTGAGGTCTGGGTACGGGAACCATTCAACAAAGCCAATGGCTGCACGGGAGGACGAATATCCAGCTCTTTGCCGACCGCACCATTTAGGGTCACTGGCGGTATATCATAATCCCCGTTCTGTACCGGTAAAATCATCCCGGCAGGCGTATTCAGCGCGTGTAGCGCCGGTGCCTTCAGATAGGATTCATCGCCACTGACCTGGCGCTTATAGCGCTGATCGCTGGAACAAGCCGCCAGCAACATCACGAGTGATATGCCAACAACTTTCGCCACCATCGACTTTTGTAATGAATAACTCATTAAATCTCCCTAACGATTACAGCAAACCCGCTTGCTTAAGTGCTTGCCCCATCACCGTACGACCTGCATCGGTCAGCGGTGTCAGCGGCAGGCGCAGCGTATCGGTCGCCATGAGTCCCAATTCCTTACAGGCCCACTTCACCGGAATAGGATTGGGTTCAACAAATAATTTTTGATGCAGTGGCATCAGGCGCTGATTCAAACGACGCGCTTCAACAAAATTGCCCTGCGCAGCCAGCTTGCAAAGTTCCGCCATTTCACGCGCAGCAATGTTCGCCGTTACGGAAATCACACCGTTACCACCGAGTTGCATAAAGTCCAGACCGCTGGCGTCATCGCCGCTCAGCAAAATGAAGTCTTCACTAACCAGCTCTTGGATCTGGCTTACCCGACTTAAGTTCCCCGTCGCTTCTTTAATTGCGACAATATTTTTCACTTCGGACAAACGGGCAACGGTTTCCGGCAGCATGTCGCAGCCGGTGCGGGAAGGTACGTTATACAGGATTTGCGGCAGATCGGTATGCTCGGCAATCGCTTTGAAGTGCTGGTACAGGCCTTCCTGCGTCGGTTTATTGTAGTACGGTGTAACCGTCAGGCAGCCAACAACACCGGTGCCATGGAAGCGTTTAGTCAGTGAAACGCCTTCAGCGGTAGCATTCGCACCGGTTCCAGCGATGACAGGAATACGTCCGTCGCTCAGTTCCAGCGTCAGCAACACGACATCGCCATGCTCGTCGTGACTCAGCGTGGCGGATTCCCCCGTTGTGCCGACAGAGACAATCGCCGATGTACCGCTAGCGACATGATAATCAATCAGTTTTTTCAAGCTCGCCCGATCGACGGCGCCTTTGGCGTCCATCGGCGTAACTAGCGCAACAATACTTCCCGTAAACATTGGCCATCCCCTCCACAAACAAGTGCTTCATGGTACTTTTGACTTCTATGCAAAAGCAAGCGGACAAGGGCGTTGTAGGTGCCTGACGCAGGTTTTTTTATGACGCAGTAAACGAAATTAAAAATGCTTCTGATGTTTTTGGGAAATAGGCTAGTAAGGATAGCCAACATTGCTCCCGTTTTTTACGGTGGGCTATCTCTGCCCACCGCCCTTCGGGCCGCCGCGAGCGGCGTTAAAAATTGCTCCAAGCAATTTTTTATGTTTACCATGTATTCATGGGAAAAAAGACAGGAAGCATGATGTTGCCAAGCTCACAAGAATACTATCTGGTTATTACCGCACTGGGGGTGGATCGCCCTGGTATTGTCAATGCGATTACCCGCCACGTCAGCAGCTGTGGCTGCAATATCGAAGATAGCCGTCTTGCCATGCTGGGCAAAGAGTTCACCTTCATTATGTTACTGTCCGGTAGCTGGAACGCGATAACGCTGATCGAATCAACCCTGCCGCTGAAAGGCGCAGAGATGGATCTGCTGATCGTGATGAAGCGGACGGAATCACAGGCTAGCCAGCCGACGCCCTCTACTGTCTGGGTGAAGGTTGACGTTGCCGACTCCCCTCACATCATCGAGCGTTTTACTGATTTGTTCGATTCTCACCAGTTAAACATTGCTGAGCTGGTTTCCAAAACCCAGCCTGCCGAGGGTGACAAGCCGCCGCAGTTGTATATTCAGATTGCCGCGCACAGTTCGGCCACGCTTGATAGCTCAATTATTGAGCCAGCCTTTCATCAGCTATGTACAGAATTGCACGCACAAGGCAGTATTAGCGTCGTTAACTATGCCCACTAGCATAACGTTGCCATTATTATTGCAAATAGCATGGGTATATCCACAGCATGAAGAGACACAAGACGGAGAGTCGTGATGAACACACTGAAAGCCGGTGATATTGCACCGAAATTTAGCTTGCCCGACCAAGATGGCGAACAAGTAAATTTAACCGACTTCCAGGGACAGAAAGTGTTGGTGTATTTCTACCCTAAAGCGATGACGCCAGGATGCACCGTTCAGGCTTGCGGACTGCGCGATAATATGGACGATTTGAAAAAACATGGCGTTGAAGTTCTCGGTATTAGCACGGACAAATCAGAAAAGCTGTCCCGCTTTGTCGAGAAAGAAGTCTTAAATTTCACGCTGCTTTCTGATGAGGATCATCAGGTTTCAGAAGGATTTGGTGTTTGGGGAGAAAAAACCTTCATGGGGAAAACCTATGACGGTATTCATCGCATCAGCTTCTTGATCGACGAAAACGGCAAGGTAGAGAAGGTTTTTGACGACTTCAAAACCAGCAACCACCACGACATCGTTCTCGATTATCTGAAAAACGCCTGATTCGCAGTTTTCAGCTCGTCCACCGGCACCGTCATACGTGCCGGTTTTTCCTGCCATTCTCTCTCTTAACCACGTTTTTCCCGCTCGGGCATTTCTTTGTCTGCCATCGCTGGCTAAGATAGTCAGCAGAATGTTTTCACGTTAGCTGTTGATAAGGTTATCTTCCGTTATGTCTATTCGGTTAAGAAAAACGGTCATGTCCGTCCTGTTTGGGGCGCTATTGGCTGGCAACCTGCCCCTTGTTCAAGCCGACACGCAGGATCGGCTGCCGGATATCGGCACCACCGCAGGCGGAACGCTCAGTATCAATCAGGAGCTGGCGATGGGCGATTTTTACGTCCGCCAACTGCGGGCGGGTGCGCCGCTTATCAACGATCCGCTGCTGTCCAATTACATTAATCAGCTCGGTAACAGATTGGTCAAACAGGCTGATTCGGTGCGTACACCGTTCCATTTTTACCTAATCCGCAATGACGACATCAATGCCTTCGCCTTCTTCGGCGGCAACGTAGTGCTGCATTCCGCGCTGTTCCGCTATGCCGATAGCGAAAGCGAGCTAGCTTCGGTGCTGGCGCATGAAATCTCTCACGTTACCCAGCGCCATCTGGCACGCAGCATGGAATCCCAGCAGCGTAGCGCTCCGCTCACCTGGGTCGGCGCGCTCGGTTCTATTCTTCTGGCGATGGCCAACCCACAGTTGGGAATGGCGGCACTCAGCGGCACACTGGCGGGCGCGCAGCAGGGCATGATTACGTTCACTCAGTCGAATGAACAGGAAGCAGACCGCATCGGTATTCAGGTGTTGCAGCGCGCGGGCTTTGATCCTCAGGCCATGCCGAATTTCCTGCAAAAGCTGGCGGATCAATCTCGCTATGCCTCCAGACCGCCGGAAATGTTGCTGACTCACCCCTTGCCGGAAAGCCGCCTGTCCGATGCCCGCAACCGCGCCAACCAGATGCGCTCAACGCCAGTGCAATCTTCTCAGGATTTCCTGTTCGCCAAAATACGCACCTTTGGCATGTATGGATCACCGGAACGACCGCTGAACAACGATCTGCTGGAGCAATGGGAAAAAGGCAATGTGCGGGAGCAACTGGCCGCGAAATATGGCCGCGCGATACAGCTTTATCAGGCGAAGAAGTACGATGAAGCCCGTAATGCGCTGCAACCGCTGCTAAGCAGCGCGCCTGAAAATCCGTGGTTTCTGGATATGATGACTGATATCGATCTGGGACAAAGCCGCGCGACACAGGCTATCGCCCGTTTACAAAACGTGCCTGGAATGCAGGCGAACCCGGTACTTCAGCTTAATCTGGCGAATGCTTATGTAGAAGGGAAACAACCTGCTGCCGCCAGCAAAATACTGTATCGCTACACCTATGCGCACCCTGACGATTCGAACGGCTGGGATCTGCTGGCACAAGCCGCAGCAGCACAAGGACAGCGGGCAGAAGAACTGGCCGCGCGAGCGGAGAGTCTGGCCCTCAGCGGTCAGCTCGATCAATCTATTCGGTTACTGAGCAACGCGAGTTCACTGGTAAAATTGGGGAGTCTGGAACAGGCGCGTTACGACGCCCGCATTGACCAGCTCCGCCAGTTGCAGCAGCGCTTCCGCCAGTACCAGAAATCCTGATAAGGAGCATAACGATGACACAATCTCCAACTCAACTTTATTCACCCAAACCAGCCGTGACGATTTACCACAACCCGCGCTGCTCCAAGAGCCGTGAAACGCTGGCGCTGTTGCAGGAACACCATGTCACGCCCGACGTCGTGCTCTATCTCGACACGCCGCCCGATGCCGCGACGCTGGCTCAGCTTATTCAACAATTGGGCTTCAACAGCGCACGCGAGTTGATGAGAACCAAAGAAGAGAGTTATCAGCAGTTGGGGCTGTCCGACGCCGCGCTAACGGAAGCGCAGCTGATTCAGGCGATGATCGACAATCCTAAGCTCATCGAGCGACCTATCGTCGTGGCACAGGGTCAGGCACGTATTGGTCGTCCGCCGGAACAGGTGCTGGAAATACTGTAGTTGTAGGTAAAACGATAGCCGTAAGCGATCCTCAACGACGATCGTTAATAACGATCGTCAACTACAGCCCGAGGATCTCTTTCACAAAAGGAATGGTCAGCTTGCGCTGGGCGGTAATGGAAGCGTGGTCAAGCTGATCGAGCGTCATAAATAACGTGCGCATTTCCCGATCCAGACGCTTAAGCAGAAACCGGCTGACGTCTTCCGGCAATTCGAACCCGCGCAATCTGGCACGCAGCTGTAGCGCTTCCCCTTTTTCGTCATCCGACAGCGGCTGCAGCTTGTAGATTTGTCCCCAATCAAGGCGAGAAGCCAGATCGGGCAGACGTAAATTCAACTGGCGTGGCGGACGATCGCCAGTAATCAACAGCCGAGCACGCCCTGTTTCCTGAATGCGGTTATACAGATTAAACACCGCCATTTCCCACTCTTCATCGCCCGCGATAGATTCGATGTTATCGATACACACCAGCGCCAGTTGCTCCATCCCTTCCAGCACATCGGGTACAAAGTAGGCACGTTTATCCAGCGGCACATAGCCCACCGCACGTTCCTGACGCGACAATTCGGCGCAGGCAGCATGCAGCAGATGGCTGCGCCCGCCCCCTTCGCGTGACCAGAAATAGATGTAGCTACCATGCTCCTGATACAAAGCATTATTGACGGCGGCAAGAAGAGACGCGTTTTCACCCGGATAGAAACTGGCAAATGTTTCGTCATCGGGTAAGTAGAGTGGCAATGAAAGCTGTGCCGGCGTGTTCAGAATCACCTCAAGCAAAACGGGCAGGAAACGGATCGAGTTTATCACAGAAACCGGCCCCTGTTGAGGACGCGATACGCACGGCCTCAACAGGGGAGGAATGACGCGGTTATGAACGCGCGTCGTTCTCTTCCGGCGCATCGAGGATCTCTTCCTCTTTGCGGAACAGGCTGATGACCTTAAACACCAGACTCATGCCGATACCAACAACCGTCGCCAGCGCCATGCCCTTCAATTCGGTCGAGCCCAGATGCACTTTCGCACCGCTGACGCCGATGATCAGAATCACGGAGGTCAGGATCAGGTTCTGCGCTTTGTTGTAATCCACTTTGGATTCAATCAGCACGCGAATACCGGATGCACCAATTACGCCGTACAGCAGCAGCGACACGCCGCCCATAACAGGGACCGGTACAGCCTGAATCGCCGCTGCCAGTTTGCCCACGCAGGAAAGCAGAATCGCCAGGATCGCCGCACCGCCGATCACCCAGGTGCTGTACACTTTGGTAATCGCCAGCACGCCGATGTTTTCACCGTAGGTTGTGTTCGGTGTGGAACCGAAGAAGCCAGACAGCACAGTAGAAATGCCGTTGGCGAACATAGAGCGGTGCAGCCCCGGTTCACGCATTAGATCTTTCTTCACGATATTCGCCGTCACCACCAGGTGACCAACGTGTTCCGCGATCACCACCAGCGCCGCAGGCAGAATCGCCAGAATGGCAAACCACTCAAAACGTGGCGTATAGAATGTCGGCATCGCGAACCAGTGCGCTTCACGAATCGGAGTCAAATCCACCACGCCTAGCGCGAACGACAGCGCATAGCCAGCCAGTACCCCGATCAGAATCGGGATGATCGCCAGAAAGCCGCGAAACAGCACCGAGCCCAGAATGGTGATTGCCAGCGTCGCCAGTGAAATCGTCACCGCGGTAGAATCGACAGAAGTGCCATCGGCAGGCAGCAACCCAGCCATTCCCGCTGCGACACCCGCCAGTTCAAGACCGATAACGGCGACAATCGCCCCCATCGCCGCAGGCGGAAACAGCACATTCAGCCAGCCGGTGCCCGCTTTCTTAACAATCAGCGCCACCAGACAGAACAACACGCCACACATGATGAAGCCACCCAGTGCAACTTCATACCCCAGCGGCAACAGCAGCAAAACCGGGGAAATAAACGCGAAGCTCGACCCCAAATACGCCGGGATTTTGCCCTTACAAATGAATAAATAAAGCAGCGTACCTACACCGTTGAATAACAGTACGGTTGCCGGATTGATCTTGAACAGAATGGGTACCAGAACGGTAGCGCCAAACATCGCGAACAGATGCTGGAAACTCAACGGGATGGTTTGTAACAAGGGTGGTCGTTCACTTACCCCGATGGCGCGACGAGTCATCTTCAATATCCTCTGTAGTGTTGTTATCTAGTGTTGCTATTTATGTGTGCAGGTATACCCACACTTCTTATGACAGCCAAACTCATCCAACCCCACCGTAGTGAAGCAGGAACATGTTGACTGCTGATGTATAAAAGAACTGCGTGTGACGTAACACAGGCCGTGGCACACCATAGGCAATACCGATACCCTAAATAATTCGAGTTGCGTGAAGGCGGCAACCGCACGAATCTCCAAGAGCTTACACAAGTAAGTGACTGGAGTGAGTAAGGGCGGCCAACGCACAAGCAGCTTGAAGTATGACGGGTATCCTTGCGCCAAAAAAAAGCCGACTATAAGTCGGCTTACCTGTTATTTAGTACCAAATATTTTATCGCCCGCATCACCCAGACCCGGCATGATGTAGCCCTGCTCGTTGAGGCCTTTATCGATGGATGCCGTGTAAAGTTCGACATCTGGGTGGGCTTTTTCCAGTGCGGCAATCCCTTCTGGCGCCGCGACCAATACCAGTACCTTAATGCTGTGACAACCTGCTTTTTTCAGCAGATCGATCGTCGCAATCATTGAGCCACCGGTTGCCAGCATGGGGTCAACCACCAGCGCCATGCGCTCTTCGATATTGGAAACCAGCTTCTGGAAATAAGGAACAGGCTCCAGCGTCTCTTCATCACGGTATATGCCGACAACGCTGATACGCGCGCTAGGCACATTTTCCAGCACGCCGTCCATCATCCCCAACCCTGCACGCAGAATCGGTACGACGGTAATTTTCTTGCCTTTGATCTGATCGACTTCAACCGGACCGCACCAACCATCAATGGTGACTTTTTCGGTTGCCAGGTCAGCCGTCGCTTCGTAAGTCAGCAAACTTCCCACTTCGGAAGCCAGCTCACGAAAACGCTTCGTGCTAATATCGTTCTCACGCATCAAACCCAGTTTGTGTTTGACGAGTGGGTGTTTCACCTCGACGATCTTCATCATTATCTCCCCATCGGCTAAGTGGACGGACAAAAACGCCAAGCGCGTTTTTAAACACCGCTTGCGGCGGCCCGCAGGGCGGCGGGCATGAGAGCCCGTCGTAAAAAAAATCGCGGGATTATACCGCCTTTTTTACTTAGCGCCATATGATTAAGCCTGATCCAGATCAACCGAGGAAAGAAATTGTCGCCATTAACGAAAAATAGCCAGCCGATGACTCATCACTCGCAAACGATTGCCTACACTGTTAGAATTAGCGCGCATTATTTTTACCACAGTATGTTTTCTAAATACCGTGTTTTCTGAATACGACCCGTAACCTTCGTGGGGACTCAGCAGTGACCGACAAAACCTCTCTCAGCTATAAAGACGCAGGCGTGGATATCGATGCGGGTAATGCATTGGTAGACCGTATCAAAGGTGTAGTGAAACAGACCCGTCGCCCGGAAGTTATGGGTGGATTGGGTGGTTTCGGTGCCTTGTGCGCCTTACCGCAAAAATACCGCGAACCGATTCTGGTTTCCGGCACTGACGGAGTCGGCACCAAACTGCGCCTGGCGATGGACCTGAAACGCCACGATACCATTGGTATCGATCTGGTTGCGATGTGTGTGAACGATCTGGTCGTTCAGGGCGCTGAACCGCTGTTCTTCCTCGACTATTACGCTACAGGCAAGCTGGATGTTGACACCGCAGCCAGTGTGATTACCGGTATCGCGGAAGGCTGTAAGCAATCAGGCTGTGCGCTGGTCGGTGGTGAAACCGCCGAAATGCCGGGTATGTATCACGGCGAAGACTACGACGTTGCTGGCTTCTGCGTCGGTGTGGTAGAAAAATCAGAAATTATTGACGGCAGCAAAGTTCAGAACGGCGATGTTCTGGTTGCCCTCGCTTCCAGCGGCCCGCATTCAAACGGCTATTCGCTGGTGCGCAAAGTGCTCGAAGTCAGCAAAACCGATCCAGAGCAGTTCGAGCTGGAAGGTAAATCACTGGCCGATCACCTGCTGGCCCCGACCAAAATCTACGTGAAATCTATACTGTCCCTGATTGAGAAAGTCGATGTCCACGCCATTTCTCACCTGACCGGCGGCGGCTTCTGGGAAAATATCCCACGCGTACTGCCAGAAGGCATGCAGGCGACGATCGACGAATCCAGTTGGCAATGGCCTGCCGTTTTCAACTGGCTGCAACAGGCAGGTAATGTCAGCCGTCACGAAATGTATCGTACTTTCAACTGCGGTGTTGGTATGATCATCGCACTGCCAGCCGAACAGGCAGACGAGGCCGTTGCATTACTCAACAGCAGCGGCGAAAACGCATGGAAAATCGGCGTCATTACTCAAACCGATGCCGGAGACGCAGTGGTTATTAACTGATGAAAAACATCGTTGTGCTGATTTCAGGTCATGGAAGCAACTTACAGGCGTTGATTGACGCCTGTAAGAACGGACGCCTTAAAGGAAAGATCGTCGCCGTATTCAGTAATAATGCGGAGGCTTACGGGCTAGAACGCGCACAGGATGCGGATATTCCTACGTGCGTCCTGAATCCTGAAGACTTTGCCGACCGCGCCGCATTTGATGCCGCACTGGCAAATGAAATTGAGCAATATGAGCCGGCGCTGGTGGTTCTGGCAGGTTACATGCGGATTCTTAGCCCAGAATTTGTTGCCCAGTTTGCCGGCAAAATGCTGAACATTCATCCTTCTCTGCTGCCCAAATATCCCGGCCTGCATACACACCGCAAGGCGCTGGAAAATGGCGATCGGGAACATGGGACATCCGTCCATTTCGTCACCGATGAACTGGACGGCGGCCCACTGATTCTGCAAGCGAAAGTGCCTGTATTCAATGACGACACGGAAGAAAGCCTGAGCGAGCGCGTAAAGACGCACGAGCACACGATTTATCCAATGGTCATCAACTGGTTCCTGAACGGCAGACTGGTGATGCGGGATAATGAAGCCTGGCTGGACAGCGTTCGCATCCCGCCACAGGGCTATGCTGCCGAGTGATGTTGTCAGCTCATCGCTTCATCATAGAGTAAGGCTCCCCTGCGGAGCCTTACTCTTTATTACTTGTTCACTTCTTTATTTCTTTCGACACCAACTCGCTAGTCATCATCATTTTTTCTCCCCTCTTTATGCGTTAAGTATTTACGAGTTCTCATTGAACATTCTACACAGAACGCACCGCCGCTATACTCGCGTTGGTATCATCATGCCAGCGTGATCTCGGTAACCACGGTTCACGTCTCTTTATATTAATTAAGGATTTACTATGTCCGGTACGAGCAATTCCGTTCAGCTACGACCGCTGGAGCGTGACAATCTCACTTTACTATCTGGCGAAACACAAAACCGTGACGGGAACCGGCGGCGAAGCACCGGGAAGTTCTATCAGTCAGTGAGGTAAAAAGATCGAGTTTCTCTGTTATCCGGCATCAAAAATTATGCAGCGGTGAGCTTGACCGCCGAGTGAGCGACAGGACGTCGCGAAAGCCAGTGCCGCGTAGGGAACGCGTCACTGGCGGCTCGGTTAGCGGTCATGAACACCGATGGAACCGCGTAGCGGCATAATTTAGCCAGAAGCCAGGGTTCGCAGGGCTGCGGCGCTTGAGCGCCCTGCGTCGGGCGCTTATAAGGTTTTGCATAAACGTGGCGGCGGTACTGCGCACGAAACTTTCTCTGTGTTTACATAGCAATTCGTCTCAGAGAAAATGGCGTATTCTTATACGCAATATTACCCAGCGAACTGCCGGAACAGTGCTTTACCACGTAAGAGTCGTAGCCCCAGCCAGCCGCCGCAGAGCGACAAAAGGAACGCCGCGATTAACGGCAGTGCTATCCACATCCCGATATTCGGTTCCCAGGCAAAGTTAAAGACCTTGCGCTGCAACAGCCACAGGGCCGACTCTGCGCCAATCGCCGCCGCCGTTCCCGCAACCAGGCCCAGCACCGCGAATTCACACCACAGCGTGGTACGCAGCAGGCGTAGCCCAGCCCCCAGCGTTCGATACACCATCAGTTCCTGACGTCGCTGACGCATCCCGACCTGAATCTGAGCCAGCAACAGCAGCACGCCACAGAACAGTACCAGGATGACCATAATCTCCAGCGCACGACTCACCTGCTGCAAGACCTGCCCAACCTGACGTAGAATACTGCCAATATCCAGCACGCTCACCGTCGGGAACTGGCGATTCAGTTGCGTAATCATCTTCTCGTCACCATCGTAGCGGAAGCTGGTCAGCCAGGACTGCGGCTGGTTATCCAACGCCCCCGCAGGGAAAATAAAGAAGAAATTCGGACGCAGGCTTTCCCAATCCACCTGACGGAAACTGGTCACCGTGGCGCTAAACGGCTGCGTGTCGCCGGTGAAGGTCAGCGTATCACCAATCTTGATCCCCATCTTTTTGGCTTCTTTCTCTTCCATCGAGACTTCGCCCATCTTCGGTGCTTCACCTTCCACCAGCACATTGTGTTGCGGGATCCCGTTCATCCAGGTCAGGTTCAGCTCACGGTTCACCGTGTTACCCCCCGGATCGTCCTCATGGATCACTTCCGTCGCAACCTGCTGATTAATCTCCGTCAGGCGCGCACGAATAATGGGGAAGAACTGCTCCGGTATCACCTCATGCTGAGAAAGGAAATCCCTTATCTGTGGCACCTGATCTGCCGTGATATTCAGCAGGAAATAGTTCGGGCTACCCGGCGGCAACTGCTGCTGCCAACGTTCAAGCAAATCACCGCGCATCACCAGCAGCAGCGCCAATAGCATGAAGGACAGCGAAAACGCAGCCAGTTGACTGAGCGTCGACCACGGCTGGCGCAACAGGCGATTAATCGCCAGACGCAACGCCAGTCGTTTAACCGTCAAACGCCGTAGCAGCAGCAGACCGCCCCAACCAATGACACCCAGCAATAGCGACAGCACTGCCACGCCGCCAAGCAGCGACCACAGCAGTACGCCGCCACCGGACAAGACGGCCAGCAGCCCGACGACAATAATCAAGACGATCGGCAGGTAATAGCGCAGCGGCCACACGTTCGCCACCACATCCTGACGCAACACGCGCAGCGGCTGTGTCGCCAGCAGCAGTCGATAAGGACGCAGCCCAACCAGCAGTGAGATCAGCACCAGCGATCCCTGCGCCCATACCCACGGCCACAGCCCGGAGGCAGGCAGTGTCGCAGGCAGCACTGGCGCCAGCATTTTCATCAACAGCGCTTCAAACCCCAGACCGAGCACGCTACCGCAAACCGCCGCCAGACCAAGCACGGAAAGCCACTGCCCGATGATTAACCGCCTCAGCGCCTGTTTGCCTGCCCCCAGCGTTTTCAGAATAGCGACCAAATCATAGCGGCTGCGGCAGTAGTGCCCCATCGCCACCGCGACCGCGGCAATAGACAACAGCAGCGTCAGCAACGCCGACAGCAACAGGAACTGCTGTGACCGCTTTAACGACTGGCTCAGCGCCCCTTCAGAATCCTCCATGCCATACCAGCGCTGATCGGGCTTGAGCTGTGGCTTGATGAAGTTGCTAAATTCACTGATCTGTTTCTCGTTGCCAGAAAACATGTAGCGCCAGGTAATGCGCCCCCCCGGCTGAATCGCCCCCGTTTTCTCGACATCATCCAGATTCATCAGAATACGTGGCGCGGTCTCAAACGGATTAAAGCCGGCATCCGGTTCCTGAATCAGTTCACCGCTGATACGCAGCGAGGTATCGCCGACGTCCAGCATGTCACCGACTTTCAGTTCAAGTAAGGCCAGCAGGCGTGGAGCCACCAGCACCGTTCCCGCTTCCGCATGCAGCCCTTCGGGGCGAGTCTGTAAATTGCCGTACAGCGGATAGCGTTGGTCCGTCGCTTTAACCTGTGCCAGCTGCGGCGTATCGCCCGCAAATGTCATGGTCATGAAAGAAATCTGGCGGCTAAGCGTCAGCCCTCGCTGCTCCGCTTCCTGAAGCCAGGTGTCCGCGATAGGCCGTGACGCACGCAGCACGCGGTCGCCCGCCAGAAAATCCCGGCTCTGCTGGCTGAGCCCTTTTTCCATGCGGTCGCTGATCGTGCCCAACGCCAGCACACAGGCCACGGCCAGCGTTAGCGCCAGCCAGACAATCAATAAGGAAGGAGAGCGCCATTCGCGCCAGAACCACCGCCAGATCATGCGTCCTCCCGCAGCTTGCCGTCGACTAAGCGCAGGCGTCGTTCACAGCGCGCCGCCAGTTGTTCATCGTGCGTCACCAAAATCAGCGTGGTGGCATAATCACGATTGAGGGAAAACAGCAGATCAACGATGCGTTCACCGGTTTTACGATCCAGATTCCCGGTAGGTTCATCGGCAAACAAGACGTTAGGACGACCGCTGAACGCGCGCGCCAGCGCCACACGCTGCTGTTCACCGCCGGAAAGCTGAGCAGGAAGATGGTGTAAGCGCTCACCCAATCCGAGCTGCTGTAACAGTTGCTCAGCCTGACCGCGGCTGTGGCTGTCGCTTTCACCGCGCAGCAACGCAGGTAATTGCACGTTCTCCAACGCGTTCAGCGTCGGCACCAGCATAAAAGACTGAAAGACAAAACCAACGTGCTGAGCGCGCAGCGCCGCACGACCTTCTTCATCCAATGCGTTGAGTGACTTGCCCATCAGGCTAACGTCACCTTCTGTGCCATCATCCAGACCAGCAAGAATCCCCAGTAACGTCGATTTCCCCGAACCGGATTCACCAATCAGGGCAATTGTCTGCGCAGGTTTGACAATAAGCTCAACTCCGGTAAGGATGGAAAGCCGATTTTCTCCTTGACCAACGTGCTTACTAAGATGATGAACTTCAAGAATGTTTTCTACGTGCGCAGTTTTGCTTGGCGTAGCACTCGCTGGGCTGGTCTTCGCAAACATGTTTTCGTCCTTTTGCTTCTGGGATTATGCAGCGTACGCGCTTTCGCCGCTGACACATTATTAATTCTGGGCGATAGCCTCAGTGCGGGCTACCAGATGCCGGCCGCTAACGCGTGGCCAACGCTGCTGAACACACAGTGGCAGACGCAGAAAAAAGGTATCGCTGTAGTTAACGCCAGTATTAGCGGTGACACCACCGCACAGGGGCTGGCGCGTATTCCTACCCTGCTGAAACAGCATCAGCCACGTTGGGTGTTGATTGAACTGGGCGGCAATGATGGGCTTCGGGGATTTCCGGCAGCCAATATCGAGCAGGATCTGGCGAAAATCATCACGCTGGTCAAACAAGCTAATGCCCAACCGTTGCTCATGCAGGTTCGTTTGCCGACCAACTATGGCCGCCGCTACACCGAGTCCTTCAGCAATATCTACCCCAAACTGGCGGAGCAGTTTGCGCTTCCTCTGCTGCCTTTCTTTATGGAGCAGGTGTATCTTAAACCGGAGTGGATGATGGAAGATGGCATCCATCCAACCCGAGATGCCCAACCGTTTATCGCAGAATGGATGGCGAAGCAGCTGGAACCCTTAGTTAACCATGAGTCTTAATAAATAGGCTTTTGAATTAGGTAAAGTTATGCAAAAAACGGTCTTCATTACCGGTTGTTCCAGCGGCATTGGCCTGATTGCCGCTCAGGATCTGCAAAAACGCGGCTATCGCGTGATTGCGGCCTGCCGCCGCGCAGAGGATGTCGCTCGTCTGACTACGCTAGGTCTGGAAGCCATTACGCTCGATCTGGATGACAGCGCCAGCGTGGAACAAGCGGCGGCGGAGGTGATCAAACTGACCGATAACCGTCTGTACGGTTTATTTAATAACGCCGGATATGGCCTGTACGGTCCATTGAATACCATTTCGCGCCAGCAGCTTGAACAGCAGTTTTCCAGCAACCTGTTCGGCACGCATCAGCTCACGCAGCTGTTATTGCCTGCGATGCTGCGGCATGGTGAAGGCCGTATCATCCAGACCAGTTCCGTGCTGGGGTTGGTATCAACGCCGGGTCGCGGTGCGTATGCCGCCAGCAAATATGCGCTGGAAGCCTGGTCAGATGCGTTGCGTATGGAATTACACGGCAGCGGCCTGCACGTCAGCCTGATCGAGCCCGGTCCGATCAGTACACGCTTTACCAGTAATGTCGCACAGACGCAGACGGACAAACCGGTGACCAACCCCGGCATCGCCAAGCGCTTCACGCTGCCGCCGGAAGCGATATTACCGAAGCTCCATCATGCGCTGGAAAGCTCACGGCCTAAATTACGCTATCCCGTGACGCTGGTGGCTCACGCCTTAACCTGGCTGCGTCGTTTGCTACCGGGGTATCTTCTGGATAAGGTATTACGAGGATAACGTCGCAGAGGGCGATGTATTGCGCACTCACCTCTGCACAAGGCTTGTAAGTGACACCGACAGGCCCCATCTAAGAGTCAAATGAATTCAAGAAGTAAGAGAGACTACTCATGTTAGAACAACAAGCGACTATCGTTGACGTCAATGAATCCAACCTGCATCAGGTGTTGGAACACTCCATGACACTGCCAGTCCTGTTTTACTTCTGGTCGGGGCGTAGTCAGCACTGCCTGGAACTGGAACCGGTGCTGGACAAGCTGGCGCAGGAATATGCAGGACAGTTTGTTCTGGCGAAGGTTGACTGTGATGCCGAACAGCGCGTAGCGGCTCAGTTTGGCCTGCGCTCAATCCCAACCGTGTATC
This sequence comes from Pectobacterium quasiaquaticum, assembly GCF_014946775.2. Classification (NCBI taxonomy): domain Bacteria; kingdom Pseudomonadati; phylum Pseudomonadota; class Gammaproteobacteria; order Enterobacterales; family Pectobacteriaceae; genus Pectobacterium; species Pectobacterium quasiaquaticum. The sequence goes on from NZ_CP065177.1 coordinate 3,163,560, forward strand.
TGTTTAAAGACGGGCAGCCGCTGGACGGTTTTCAAGGGCCACAGCCGGAAGAAGCGATTCGTGAACTGCTGAAACGCGCGCTGCCGAAAGAAGAAGAGCTGAAAGTCGCGCAGGCGCAGCAGCTGATTCAGGAAGACAAACTGCCGGAAGCGATGCAACTGCTGAAAGACGCCTGGCAACTCAGCCAGCAGCGCAGCGACATCGGTCTGATGCTGGCAGAAGTACAGATTCAAATTAAACGCAGTGAAGATGCGGAAGCCGTACTGGCCACCATTCCTTTGCAAGATCGAGACACGCGTTACCACAGCCTCATGGCGCAGATTGAATTGCTGAAACAGGCGGCAGATACGCCGGAAATTCAGCATCTACAGCAGCAGTTGGACGCCGATCCGCAAAATGCGGATCTCGCGGTACAGCTAGCGCTGCAACTGCATCAAGTCGGCCGTAATGAAGAAGCGCTTGAACTGCTGATGGGCTTTCTGAAGAAAGATCTGGCCGTCGCTAACGGCAGCGCACGTAAAACGCTGATGGACATCATGGCCGCCCTCGGCACCAGCGACGCCCTCGCCGCCCGCTACCGCCGCCAGCTCTATTCGTTATTATATTGATTTATCTTGTGAAAAAGGCCAGAACATTGATTCTGGCCTTTTTATTTGCAGGCGAGTATTAGCCATCGGCTTATAGACTTATCGTCTTATGCTAGATTGATATGATGGTTTCGGGCGTGCTAACTCGGCGTAAAAAATTATGCTGAGGAGATAGCAGGCTTAGGATGAGCCGCAGGACGCGGCGAAAGCTTGCGCCACGTCGGGAACGTGTCGCGAGCGGTCCGTTGAGCCTGATACCGACGAAGGCACCGCGTTAGCGGCATAATTTCCGCCGAAAAGCCTGGGGTCAAGGGGCGAGCGGCGTTTGAGCCGTCCCTTGTCGGGCGCGAGCTACGAGGTAGCATGAAAATAACGGTATCATCGCGCACGAAACTAACCCCGAAAGCCGAATAGAAATGTGGCTAAGAGGCAGGTTAAGGATAAGATCCTCGGTAATTCCCGCTGACTACAGCGTCTTCAGCACCGTAATCCAGCCGTGTCCGCCGTACACTGACCAGCCGTTTAGCCAGCGGCGCAGCATGTTCATCGCCAGCATCGCAACGACTTCCTGATGGGTTTTCAGGCTGTAGCGCTGTACGTTGAACTGTATCGTTTGGGCGAAAGATCCTTCCGGCGTATGCAGCGCTAATGACAGCTCCGCATCATTCCGATTACCCACGACCAGCGCTAACGATGCCCCCTGACGCTCCGTCAGATGGCGAGCATAGTCCACAAGCCCAGACAGGCTGGTATCCTCAACCTTTGCCAGCAGTTCTCCGCCCTCCAGCGGAACATTTGCCGACTGGAGCTGCCAGTTGAGCAATCCTGCCGTGAAGTGTTCACTCACTGCCAGCGTCATATCACGCTCGGCCAGACGCCGTGCCAGCTGTGCCGGTAACCCTTCGGTTCCTTCAAAGAGGGTATTTTCCCCTGCCACGGTGCGCACCGTTTCCCACAGTTGCTCCATATTTTCCTGCTGTGCAGCAGGGCCGGTCAGCTTCAGCTCGATAATCGGCATAGAAGAACGGTAGCCCAGCACTACACCCGGCGGTAACGCCATACCATCCAACTGGCTTGCAAGATCGCTCTCGGAGCGCCCAAAGGTGGTCAGGCGCAGGCACAGCGGGGCATCGGCGACAGCAAAACGCTCACGCAGGCGCGGCATAATTTGCTGATCGACCATGACCTTAAACTCAGACGGCACGCCCGGCGTAAAAAACATCAGGCACTTGTTCAATTGCAGCGCAAAACCACAGGCGGTGCCCACCGGGTTATCCACCATTTCCGCCCTGGCGGGAATTTGTGCCTGTTTGCGGTTGCTCGGTGCCATCACTCTTCCACGCTCAGCAAAGAAAGCCTCCATACGCGCCAGCCATTCCGCGTGCTCAACCAACCCTTCTCCTGCGGCGGTGGCCGCCGCCAATGCGCTGAGATCGTCGCTGGTCGGCCCTAGGCCGCCGTTCACAATCAGGATATCGGCAATCTGGCTACGCTGCGTTATCGCAGTCACCAGCGCATCGAGATCGTCCCCCACCGTCATCCGGCTGGTCATCGGTAATCCCTGCTGAAACAGATAATCCGCCAGCCAGGCCGCATTGGTATCAATAATCTGACCATGCAGCACTTCATCGCCGGTACATAACATCTCGACCCTAAGCATTTTTTATTCCTCGTGACGATCCTGAAACCACTTTAAAAAGTCGCATGAACAAACACAATGTTTCTTTCTGCCTGCCCAATGACATATCACCTCCGACGCCCTCACTCCAGTGTAAATATAAAATTACACCCCTCGTAACGGCGTTTTGACAGAAATCACTGAATACTCTACCCTGCTGCCAAAAATATCTGGATAGCCACGCTATTTATAGAGGAATAGGTGAAAAATCGTACTCTTGGCAGCATTTTTATCGTTGCAGGCACCACTATTGGAGCTGGAATGTTGGCGATGCCGCTAGCAACCGCCGGCGTCGGGTTTGGTACTACATTGATGATATTAATCGGTTTGTGGGCACTGATGTGTTACAGCGCCTTATTGCTGGTTGAAGTATATCAACATCAGCCCTCGCACACCGGGCTGGGCACGCTGGCAAAAATCTACCTCGGCCGCTGGGGACAGTGGATCACCGGTTTCAGTATGCTATTTCTGATGTATGCGCTCACGGCAGCGTATATCAGCGGCGCAGGCGAACTGCTCGCCAGCAGTATCAGCCAGTGGAGTGGCTATTCACTTCCATTGCCCGCAGGCATTCTGCTCTTTACGCTGGTTGCCGGCGGCGTCGTCTGTATCGGGACATCCTCCGTCGATTTATTTAACCGCATCCTGTTTAGCGGCAAAGTACTGATGCTTGTCATTATGCTGGCCGTCGTGGTGCCGCATATTCAGCGCGTCAACCTACTAACGCTGCCGTTGCAACAGGGTCTGACGCTCTCAGCATTACCCGTTATCCTGACGTCGTTCGGCTTTCACGGCAGTATCCCCAGTATCGTGCACTACATGGGTGGCGACAGTCGTAAGCTGCGCCGAATATTCCTTATCGGTAGCGTGATACCGCTGATTGCCTATATTTTCTGGCAGCTTGTGATGCTAGGCAGCCTCAGTTCTTCAACATTCAACGCTATTTTGGCCGATCAGGCGGGATTGAATGGGTTGATGCAGGCGATTCGCACGCTGGTTGCCTCTCCGCACGTTGAACTGGCCGTCCACCTGTTTGCCGATCTGGCACTGGCGACCTCTTTCCTCGGCGTGGCGCTGGGGCTGTTCGATTATTTAGCCGATCTGTTTAAGCGCAAAAATAGCGTCATCGGGCGTGCGCAAACGGGGTTGCTGACCTTTATTCCCCCGCTGGTGTTTGCCCTCTTTTATCCGCAAGGGTTCGTGATGGCACTGGGCTATGCGGCGATCGCGCTGGCCGTGCTGGCACTGCTTATTCCCGTTCTGCTGAGCTGGCAGGTGCGCAAACAGCGTCCTGAAATACGCGCAACGCGCGGTGGCGCGCCGGTCCTGGCACTGGTCTTCGCCAGCGGCGTAGCGATTATCCTGATCCAACTGGCGATGGTAGCAGGCTGGCTACCGTCGATTAGTTAACCTTCTCATTGGTTAATCCAAGACATAAAAAAACGCTGGGAGCGTTTTTTATGCTCGTAGGGTGACGGACAAGGATGTCCGTCATAAAAAAAGAGCGTGAACTCAACATTCACGCTCTTTTTCTTTCTAACTTCAGAGAACTATTAGAAGCTCAGACCAACGCCGATATAGGCAGAATCCGCCAGTCTGTTATCTGGGCCGTTCTCACGCGCCATATTGATATAGCGGTAGCCGACATCAACGCTCAGCGGCGCAAAGACCTGCCAGCGAACGCCCGCTTTCCCTTCAACATAGTGGTCGACATGGCTGGAGAAGGAATCTGGTGAATAGTAACCTTCACCATACAGCGAGAACTGACGGCTCAGCGGCCACTGCACGCCACCGCCCAGTGCGACGCCATAACCATCATTGCCGTGATCCTGATTCAGGTACAGCGCTTTGCCACCCAGCGTCAGCTTGAGTGGGCCAACAGGAATGGTGTACCCCAGGCCAAAACCGTATACATCATTGCTGTTGTCGCCGTGGGCATAGCTCACATTGCCCGCAAGCCCAGGAATGCCCAGACCGAAGCCTGCATTGGCACCAGCGTAATCGCGACCTGCTTCCCCGGAAAGGCTAATGGCATGTACAGAAGCACTTGCAAGTAACAGGCTTCCCGCACAGGCAATCACAAACTTTTTCATTTTCAATATCCTTAAAACCGTCGTTAAACGCGCGTGTAAAGATGCTATCGTTGCCGATTCTACCCGAAACGTCCTCTCACTCCAGCATGAAATTGCCCTGAGCAGCGATTTATTCTTTTAGTCATCGTGAACATTTTTATCAAGAAAAGTTAGCACGATTTGAACACGAAACCAGTACGAGCATGGAGGATGCATTGCGTATGGTTGGGAAATTCTACCTTTTTACTGGTGATAAATTGTATTGACCCAGTTTTTCACCTGCTGGCGAGATAGCTTAATCCCGCCATTTTTCAGTTCAGCGGGCAGCGCATAATACGCGACCGGACGCTGAAATCCGGCAAGCTGTGGCTGTAGCCAATCGCGTATTGCATCAAGCGTCGTGGCTTGTGCCACCTCCAATACCGCAACAGGACGGTGGCCGAATTCTGCATCGTCAACGGGCACAATGCAGGCCTGTTGAACATCAGGATGCGCCAACAGTACGGCTTCGATATTCTCGGGCTGAATCCCTTCTCCACCGCTGAAGAATTGGTTATCCAGACGCCCCAGAATATGCCATTCATCCTCGGCAAATCGCCCGCGATCCCGCGAATGGAACCAGCCGTCATCATCGACCAGTGGAATCAGTTTTCCATCACGCCAATAGCCCGCGGCCAGCGTGCTGCCACGCAGCAGAATTTCATCCTCCGCCAGCCGGATCTCTCGCTCATGAAGCGGCAGGCCGACGCCCGAACGCCCGTCAGCACGTTTCGCGCAGACCGTGGACGCCAGTTCCGTCAAACCATAGCCACACCAGCAACTGACGCCTCGCGCCTCCGCCTGTTGCGTCAGCGCCTGCGGAATCATCGCGCCGCCAAGCAATACGGCTTTCAGTGCCGAAGGGAATGTCCCCTCTGACAGCAGTCGCCACAGTTGGGTTGGCACCAGAGAAGCATGGGTGCAATCGCGCAATGCGCTATCCAGAGGCTGATGTGCGCGGACAACGATCGTTGCCCCAGTCGCAAGCCAGCGCCAGACAATGCCCTGCCCAGAAACGTGAAAGAGTGGAAGTGACAACAGCCAGCTGTCGCTGGAGGAAAATGCCATCATCTGCACCACACCTTCCGCACTGGAGAGATGGGCAGCAAATGAATGCACCGCCGCCTTCGGCATCCCGCTGGAGCCGGATGTCAGCGTCAGCGTCGCCAGCCGATTTGCCTGCCAGCGTAATCGATCGATGCAGTGACTTTCTTCGGTATCGCTTGATGGCGAAGAAAGCGTGCGTATCGCATTCGGCCACGGTTTATCATTCAGGCACAGACCATACGTTACATTCAGCGTGGGCAGCAGCGCCTCGGTTAGTGCATCAGGTAACTGTGGATTCAACGGCAACACGAGCACGCCGCACTGTAACAGCGCCAAATAGCTGAACAGCATCTGACCGCTATTTTTCCCGCGTAGCGCGACCGTACTGTCGGCCCTCACGCCCTGCTGTGTGAAATGCTCCGCCAGATGATCCACCCGCTGGGCTAGCGACCGCCAGCTCCAGCGGATTTCGCCGTCAATCAATGCGACAGACTCATTCAACGAAACAGGTTCATTCAACAAAACAAACTGCGGCGTCTGGTTAGCCCAGTGTCGCCACGGCCAGTCAGTCAGGATTGCCATACCACGTCCAGTTGCTCAGCAGCCAGCAGCGGCAACGCGCTCTCCGGCCAGCATTGAATCACCTGCGCCTGCATCAGATCCAACGTGTCCAGCCCTGGGACTGTGTCCGGTGTCAGCCAGTGCGCCAAACGTGCCAGTTGCGTTAAGCCCAGACTGGATTCGATGCTGGAGCTGATCACCGCCGTTAATCCAACCCGATGCGCTTCCTGCACCAGTTGCTGGCAACGTGCGAGGCTACCGACCAGCGTAGGCTTGATCACAATTGCGCTCACGCCCAGCTCGGCTTCTACCCGAAAATCCGCCTCGCGCACGCTTTCGTCCCAGGCAATATTGATGCCCGTTTCCCGCGCAAACTCGCGAGATTCTTCACGGGTTTTGCAAGGCTCTTCAAGAAAGGCAATGCGCGAACGCAATGACGGCGCGACATAACGAGCGAAGCCGTCGGCTTTGGCTCGCGTCCAACTGCGGTTAGCATCCAGACGGAGTTTCAGATCCGGCAAGGCTTCCAGCAGGACGTTAACGATCATGCCATCACGCACCGCCTCGTACAGGCCAACTTTGATCTTCGCCACTTTCTCGCCCGGCATCGCCTGTAGCATGTCAAACAGTTCGTCAGGATCGCCGCTGCACAATGGCGCTTTGCGATAGTCTGCCGCCTGCGGCAGACGCTGATCCAGCTCGGCCTGCGCACAGCTCAAGCCAAAAGCAACAGAAGGCGGAAGATTGTCAGAAAATGCCGCCCCTGCCGCCCACGATGTTAGCTGTTCAAGCGCGGCGGACTCCGCCTCTGCCAGCGTTTCCACGCTAAATTCCGGCAGCGGCGCGATCTCGCCCCAGCCCAATCGCTCGCCGTCTTGCAGGCGAACGATAAGCCCATCGCGGGTTTTCAGACGCTGATTGCGCAGCACCACTCCGGCTTCCATCGGCACGCTGTAACGATAGAGAGTGACCTGACGCATTACGGATTCCGTTTGAATTTGCTGAAGTCAGGCTGACGTTTTTCGTTGAACGCGTTACGGCCTTCCTGCCCTTCGTCCGTCATGTAGAACAGCATGGTGGCGTTCCCCGCCAGTTCCTGCAAACCAGCCTGACCGTCGCAGTCTGCGTTCAGTGCCGCTTTCAGGCAACGCAGCGCCATCGGGCTGTTTTGCAGCATTTCACGGCACCAGCGCACCGTCTCTTTTTCCAGATCGGCCAGCGGAACCACGGTGTTCACCAGCCCCATATCCAGCGCTTGCGCCGCATCGTACTGGCGGCACAGGAACCAGATTTCACGCGCTTTCTTCTGACCTACGATGCGCGCCATGTAAGACGCGCCCCAGCCGCCGTCGAAAGAACCGACACGTGGACCCGTTTGACCGAAGATGGCGTTCTCTGCCGCAATCGTCAGGTCGCACATCATGTGCAGAACGTGTCCGCCACCGATGGAATAGCCCGCGACCATCGCAACAACCGGCTTCGGACAGGTACGGATCTGACGTTGGAAATCCAACACGTTCAGGTGATGCACACCGCTGTCATCCTGATAACCGCCGTAGTCGCCGCGTACTTTCTGATCGCCGCCGGAGCAGAATGCCTTATCGCCAGCGCCGGTCAGAATGATCGTCCCGATGCCGTCGTCGTGACGGGCATTATCGAGCGCCTGAATCATCTCTTTTACCGTTTGCGGACGGAACGCATTGCGAACCTGAGGACGGTTAATCGTGATTTTGGCAATGCCATCGATGGATTTATGGTAGAGAATATCGGCGAAGTCGCCGCTGCAATCGTGCCATTCAATCGGTGCGTAAAGCAGATCTTCACTCGGATAAAGCATAGTTATCAATCCTTAACGTGATGCAAAAGAAAAGAGCGAACCCGCTCAGCATAGGCCGTTGGATTCGCCTGATGAGCATTATGACCCGCCTGAACCACGCTCAGTAACGGCAGGCCGTATTGCGCCGCCAGCGTTTGAAACTTCACGTCGCTGGCACCGCATAAGTAAACAAAAGGTATCGACAGGTGCCGGAGGCGTTTCGCTAAAAAGGGCTGTCGCCCCAGCGAGGTCGCTTCCAGCATTGCCGCAACAGATGCACCGTGATTCGCGCTGCGGCGCGCGATCAGCTGTTCACGCTGCGCTGAATCCAGATCGGCAAACACCGCCTGCTGATACCAATCCTGCAAGACCGCTGGCAGCGGCTCCTGACGAAAGCGCTGCGCCCAGCGTGCATCATGGTGGATACGCTCCGTACGCAATTCCGGCGTTGCCAGACCGAGATGACCGCCTTCGACCATCAGCCCCAGCATGCCGTCATGTTGTCCGTTGCAGGCGTGATACATCGCGATACGCCCACCGAGCGAATAGCCTAGCAGCCAGTAATTCTCAATGCCTTGATCCAACAGCGTCTTGCTTAACTGGCGGCTGACATCGGCAAAACCGGTTGTGGAAATCGTTCGCGATGCACCGTGTCCGGGTAAATCCACCAGCAACACCGGCCAGTCACGACAAAACGGTAGAACGGGTAGCCAGTCTTCGCCACTGCCTAATAAACCATGCAGACACACCAGCCACGGCTGCCTCGGAGCCACCGCGCCATGCGTCACTTTCTGGCAGCTTAGCTTTTGAAAACTTGGTCTCTGAAAAACCAGCCTCTGGGAATCTAGTGCGCCCATGTCGCCACCTGCGCGACCAGTTCATTGAGCGTTTTCGCGCCGTCTTTCGGTTCAACCACCACTTCCAGCAGCGTGACGCCGCCCTGAGTCCAGCAATCCGCCACCGTATTCGCCAGCTGTTCCCAGCTCTCGGCGCGCACGTAATTCAGGCCAAACATCGCGGCCGCGTGGCCGAATTCCACATTTTGTGGCATGCAGTAAAATGCTTCGCGCTGTGCAACCGGCGTCGGCAGCAGGGAAAATATCTGGCCGCCGTTATTGTTCACCACAATCAGCACCAGCGGTGCGGGAGCCTGACGCAGCAGCGCCAGCGCATTCAAATCGTATAACGCAGAAAGATCGCCGACGATGCCCAGCGTGGCTTTTGACGTGGCACGCTGTACACCGGCCAGCGTGGAGATCAGACCATCAATACCGCTGGCACCACGGTTACCGTACACCGGATATCCCTGTGGGAGTTGAGCCAATGCGTCGATCAGGCGAACAACAAGGCTGTTGCCGACAAACAGCTGCCCGCCCGGCGGCAACAGCGCCGGTATGCGCTTCGCCAACTGCGCTTCACCAAAACGGGAAGCCAGATGCGCGTCGACCTGCCGCTGTGTTCTGTCGGCGATATCCGCCAACAACTCCGCCCACGGCGCTTGTTTATGCGCCGGATGCGCAGACAGCCATTCGCTCACGTCCGCCACCAGACGACGCCCGCGATGGTGAGCCGGATCCAACCGTCCCGGTAAATCGTCAATTAACCAGAATTCTTGCGGCTGGCACTGTTCCTGCCATTGCAGCAGGCGCTTACCCGTCAGGCTACCTCCGAACTGCAAGACAATGTCCACCTGCTGTAAGCGAGCCGCTGCGTCAGGATGCGCCAGCCAAATATCCGCACAGGGTAACGGCTGTCCGCTTTGTGACAGGACATCACCAATCAACGGCCAGCCCAGTTCGTTCGCCCACGCCGCGAGTCGCGTACCTTGTTCTGGCGTCACGCGACCGGCGAGAACAACACCCCGTTTATCTCGCCACTGCGGCCAGTCCGGCTGCACCGCCAGCGTGCTCTGGCGCATTTCACGCAGCCAGGGTTCACGGCTGTTCCACCAGTCGCCCAGCGTCATTAACCAGTCCTGATACGCCGTGCCGTCATCGGCACCGTACAGCGGTTCAGCAAAGGGGCAGTTAATGTGCAACGCGCCGTGCGTCAGTCGCGCCATTGCACTATCCACAGAGGAAACCAGCCAGCTAGCCGGAATGTCGGGCGTGGGGCGCGGTAAATCGAGCGCCAGCGTGGGGTGTGAAGCATACAGTGCATGTTGGCGAATCGCCTGATTCGCACCGCAATCAATCAGCTCCGGCGGGCGGTCGGCTGTCAGCACCACCAGCCGTTCTCCGGTCAGCCCAGCTTCGATGATGGCAGGATAAAGGTTCGCCGCGGCGGTGCCTGACGTCACGATAATCGCAACCGGCTCACGTGAGGCTTTTGCCAGCCCCAGCGCCAGATGCCCAAGCCCCCGCTCATCGAAATGCGTGTGGCAAATCAGTGCATGATTATCCGCCGCAGACAGCGTCAACGGGGTGGAGCGAGAACCAGGCGCGATGCAGACATGCCGGACACCGTGGCGGGTCAGCGATTCCAGCAGTAATGTAGCCCAGCGGCGATTAAATACACTTGTTGACATGTTGTACTCAACAACTCAGGTTGCAGGTTATAAACAAATAATAATGATCAAACTGTTGGCGGCCTGGTGCACGTCAGCAAACATCGAGATCAGCCTTATTATATTTTTTTTTATCACGCTGACTTTGATATAAACCAGTACCTCGCACAACAACCCTAAAACAAAACTATGACATATCACCGTCTAACAGGGATCTTAGCCCTGCTGCTTTGTTTTCTAACTCCTGCCATTCTTGTTCTGGATCAGAACCCGCCACAATTCCGGCACCGGCATAGAGCGTTAAAACATGATCTCGCACTTCGGCCGAACGTAGCGCCACGCTGAATTCAGACTGCTGACGCGAAAGGTAACCTGCGGAACCCGCGTACCAACCACGTTCAAACGGTTCATGTTCAGCAATAAAACGGCGAGCCTCTTGCCTCGGCAGGCCCGCCACGGCGGCCGTGGGCTGTAACGCATTCAGGCACGCGCTATCGGATGCAGTGCGCAGCGTGGCGTGAATGGTACGGCGCAGATGCTGTACTTTACGCAGACTCACAATTTCCGGCGGCATGACATCCAGCGACAGCGCGGACTGCTGTAGCCGCTGGCAAATATCATCCACCACCAGCATGTTCTCGCACTGATTTTTGGTGTCATTCATCAACCAGTCGGCCAGTTCCGCAGCTTTGCGCGCATCGCGGTCGCTTGCCACCGTTCCCGCCAGCGCTTCCGTTTCCAGTTCGCTACCCCGACGGCGATAAAGCCGCTCTGGGCTGGAGCCAAGAAACGCATGGCGCGCATCGTGCGCCAGCATGAAATGGAAACAGTGGTGATTTGCCGCACGGCTGGCGGCCATAAAGGTGGTGGCCTGTAGCGGCTGCGTCAACGTGAGTGTGGTCGCCCGCGCCAGAACCACTTTTTCCATCAGCCCAGCATTGATGTCATGCAGCGCCCGCTGGAGCAAATCGATCCATCCCTGACGCTCCGGCTGATGCCCGACGGACTGCACTTCCGCATGTAAAAGAGGCTGTGGAGCGGGCGGCAGAAGCAGGTTAATAAACGCCGAGGCTTCAATGGCATCCTGCTGCAATGACGTGTCACTGAACAGGTTAATAGTCAGGCTAAGCGTATCATCCTGACGCCGCAGTTCCGCACGGGGCAAAAACAGGTAGCCGGGTGAAGAAGCCCCGTCCTCTTTCGTTTGATTAAACGCGTTCAGCCCCCAGATGCGCACATCGGGATCGCACTGCTGCTGAACGAGGAATGCCTCAGCATCCTGAATGTGGCGAAATCCGCACACGTTGCCGCACACGGCGGCTTCTTCACGATCCTGACGGTGTTGCCAATAGAACTGGGGGTACACTGGCTGAGTCGCCAACCACGGCAATAGCTCAGACGTTTCGCTAAGACGTAATGAACGCGTTATTTGTCTGAAACCTGCGCATTCAGGCTGTGGCTCGCGCAAAGCCTGCTGCAGATGCCGCAGCAAGTCGGAAAGTTGTTTCACCGTTACCCCGGAGACCTAACACAAAGTGGGGGATTATACGGGAAAAAAACACGCCGTGGGTGAGAGGTTACGCAAGACCATAACGGTGAGCACGGACTGAAATCGCACCAAACGGCAAAACGGGTCGCGCGCATCGCTTTAAAATCCCACTCCATCATCATTATTGCTTCAATTGACCGATTCTTTTGCCGATTATCTAATCGGCATTTTTTTGTCCGCCTCACTGCCCCACGCTTCTCTTCTTCCCTTGCGCCAACACCGCACACCAGGATTCTTTTCATTCAGACCACTAATTATGGTAAACATAGGCCCTTGTTATATCGACCGGATAGCCGCGTTCAGGATGAGTACAACACTGAATACCACCCCGTTATGCATTAATCAGAATCTGCCAGGTAAGAAAGCACAGGCAGCCACGCGCCTCGTTTTCTTTGTTGCGGGCTTTGCTATGGCTTCCTGGGCGCCGCTGGTGCCCTTTGTCAAAACGCGGCTGGCTATCAGTGATGCCTCTTTGGGGATGTTGCTGCTTTCTCTCGGTATTGGCTCACTCTTAGCCATGCCGCTGACCGGTTTTCTCACCAGTAAACTCGGGTGCCGCAGCGTTATTTTGCTGGCAAGTGTGCTGCTTTGTCTGGTATTGCCCGCGCTGACACAGGCGGAAACGCTACCTCTGATGGCGATAACGTTGCTCTTTTTCGGCGCATCCATGGGGATGATTGATGTCGCGATGAATATTCAGGCTGTCATCGTCGAACGGGCCAGCGGCCGGGCGATGATGTCAGGCTTTCATGGTTTCTTTAGCATCGGAGGGATTGTCGGTGCAGGGGGTGTTAGCGCTCTGCTGTGGCTTGGCCTGTCTCCGCTTATGGCAATTCTGGCGATTGTCGCACTCATGCTGATAGTGATGGCAACCGCGCACAAACACCTGCTGCGCACCACAAATCAAGATGACGACGGCCCGCTGTTTGTCATCCCGCGCGGTTGGGTGATGTTCATTGGCTCACTGTGCTTCATCATGTTTTTAGCCGAAGGGTCCATACTGGACTGGAGCGCCCTCTTTTTAACGGTTGAACGCCACCTGAGTGGCGCGCAGGCGGGCATGGGCTATGCGGCATTCTCCGTCGCGATGACGCTGGGCAGGCTGAACGGCGATCGCATCGTTAATGCGCTCGGCCGCTATGCGATTCTGACCGGTGGCAGCCTCTGCGCCGCACTCGGTCTGGTGTTAACGATCAGCATTGATAATGCGATCACCGCCGTTCTTGGCTTTGTGATGGTGGGCATCGGCGCATCGAATGTGGTGCCGATCCTGTTCAGCGCAGCGGGGAATCAAAAGATCATGCCGCCGAATCTGGCCATCGCCTCCATTACCACGGTGGGCTATGCAGGTATTCTGATCGGCCCGACCATTCTTGGCTTTATTGCACAGTTCAGCAATTTGGCTACCGCATTCGGGTTTGTCGCACTGCTATTGCTGGGCGTTAGCGCCAGCGCGCGTGCCGTTATCCGCTAATCAGGAGCGTTAATTGATGCCAGCCATGATTCTGCGTTATTTTTCACTCCTTACGGTGCTCTCGCTCCTGATTACCGGAACGTTCGGCTATAGCCACATCACCGATTTGCTGGCGGACAAAAAACACTCGCTGACGACCATCGCCCAGGGCATACAAAAACGCGTCGATACCTATCGTTTTTTCACCTATCAAATATATGGCAGCCTGAACAGCGAACCGGCCGCGAGCGACACCAACATTACCGCGATTAATTTAATGCCGAATATTTTCTACGTAGAAAAAAACGGTCAGAAAACGGATGCATTGATTTTTGGGCAACACGATAAAGGGACGCTCACCTCGGTTCGCCGGATATCACGTTATCTTGATATTCTTTGGGGTGCGGAGAATAGCGTCTATTCCATGTATTACCTGAATGGCATCGACAACAGCCTGACGATGATTTCCACACAGACGCTGAAAGATATCTCCTCGCAGTTCCGCGGGAATTATATTACGGTCATCGCCGAAGCCCGTCGGACAGAAATGCTGCAACAGGCGAATGTATTAGACGAACGCGAAAGTTTTTCCCCGCTGCGTAAATTACGTTTCTATAACGACTACTATTTTACGCTGCGCACCACATTCAATCAGCCGGGCCATCTGGCGACGATTCTGGCGTTCGATTTACCGATTAACGATTTAATCCCAGACACCATTCCGCGTGAGCATCTTATGCTGAAGCCGGATACGCCAGCGGCCAGCAATACGGATAACAATAATGGCGAAGGCACGGCTGACGTGCAGCTTCACGGCTCGAATCTTGAAATTTCCGCCACGCTCGTGAATGCGCCGCTAAAAATTGTTTTTCAGGTGCCAATAAAAGTCCTGATTATTGATTCATTGCGTAATAACGTCTGGTTTCTGCTGCTGAATCTGGTTCTGCTGTGTTTGTCCATCGTCGGCTTTTATCTTTTCCGTCGACAGTATGCGCATCCCAGCGAAGATGTCTCGCATCAGTTGGAAAAGACGCTGGATATTTACCGCGAAACAACGGGCAGAATCCCGATGGGCGTGCTGGTTTATGATTTCAATAACAATAAAGTCGTCATACAGAATGAGCGCGCAGAGCAGTTGCTTCCGCACCTGAGCCTGCAAAAAATCACCAATATGGCGGACGAGCATCAGGGCGTCATTCAGGTCACAATTAATAATGAGATGTATGAAATACGTCAAATCCGCAGCCAATATTCACCTGACTATTGCCTCTTCCTGCTGCGTGAACAGGATAAAGAAATTCTGGTACAGCGGAGATTGTTGCTCGCACAGCGTGAATACGAAAAGAATATTCATGCCAGAAAACGGTTATTCCAAAATCTGCTCAGCGAATTCAAACAGCCGCTGATTTCACTACGACAACATATTCAGGCGCTACGCCACAGCGAGACAGCAACCGTACCAACACCTACGCTGGATCAGCTAACGGCGGATACCCGCTGTGCGATTGAACTGCTGGAAAATATCGCCTTGCACGAAAAGCTGGAAGCGCAGGAATGGAACGTGGTCAACGAGAGTTTTTCACTGCTGACGGTTATCGACCAAGTTCTCCTTGAGCTGCTGCCACGATTGAATCAAAAAGGTCTGACCCTATTCCATCATTACAATCTGGATATGAATCAAACCTACGTGGGCGATGCCGAGCTGTTGAAAAAGACGCTGGCGCTGTTGCTGAATTATTCGGTGACCAATACGGATTACGGCAAGATTACGGTGTCGATTGATAGAAAAAATAATGAGTCGGATACGCTGATTATTCAGATCAGCGATACGGGAACGAATGTTTCAGGCAAAGAGCAGGAAAATATTCGGCACCCTTTCCTCCATCCTGCGACGTCCGATCGTTTCGGACAAAATTCAGGATTGACCTTATTTTTGTGCAATCAACTCTGTAATAAACTGGGCGGCGCGTTAACTATCAACAGTAAGGCCGGATTAGGTACACACTATATTCTGACGCTAAAACTGGAGCCGGAAGCGCTTCCCGTTGAGGAAGAAAAGCTGCTGGATGGTATTACCGTTCTGCTGGATGTGACGTCTGATGAAGTACAGCATATTGTCGGCAATATGCTGACGGGCTGGGGTGCCAATTATCTGGTTAGCGATGAACGCCAGATTAATCAGGAAGCAGATATCTGCATGACTGACGACCCGGAGAAAAAAGCAGATTATACGCTGCTGTTGAGTCATGACGATAACACAGTAACGCCTTTGGGCCCGCGCCGTTTGCGGGTGAATTATAATATCAGCCACCTCCTGCTGGAGGCATTACTTAAGCTGATTGAGCTACAACTGGAAACATCACCCGATGCGCTACAGGAAGGGGAACCGGATAATGTCGAATTTTACGCCGCACAATTAGCAGCAAGCGACTATTACTCGCTGTTCGTGGAGACAGTACCGGATGATTTAAAGAGGCTGTATACTGAAGTGGAAGCAGGCGATTTTCCGTCGCTTTCACAGACGGCACACCGGCTGAAAGGCGTGTTTGCCATGCTTAATCTGCATCCTGGCAAACAGTTGTGTGAACAGCTTGAACAGCATATTACCGCGCATGATAGTGAACAGATCGAGGCTAACCTTCATGAAATTGAGAGGTTTGTCAGTGCATTACTATCCCCAGTAGAACCTAAAGGGCAGCAAGGTAGCCAACAAGATGAGTAACCAAAACGATGAGTAACTTAAACGTAATTATTGCCGACGACCATCCTATTGTTCTTTTTGGCATCAAAAAATCGCTTGAGCAGATTGAATGGGTCAATGTGGTTGGCGAATTTGAAGACTCAACAGCGCTGATCAATAACCTACCTAAGCTGGACGCTAATGTTTTAATCACCGATTTATCCATGCCAGGCGATAAATACGGCGATGGTATTACCCTCATTAAATACATTAAGCGCCATTTTCCCCATCTCTCTATTATTGTTCTTACCATGAACAATAATCCGGCGATTCTGAGCGCGGTACTGGATTTGGATATCGAAGGCATCGTATTGAAACAGGGTGCGCCGACCGATTTACCCAAAGCGCTGTCTGCCCTGCAAAAAGGGAAGAAATTCACGCCGGATAGCGTATCCAAAGTGCTGGAAAAAATCAGCGCCAGCGGCTACGGCGACAAACGCCTGTCCCCGAAAGAAAGTGAAGTGCTGCGTTTGTTTGCAGAAGGCTTTTTGGTTACCGAAATCGCCAAAAAACTGAATCGCAGTATCAAAACGATTAGTAGCCAGAAGAAGTCAGCCATGACCAAGCTGGGCGTCGAGAACGATATCGCCCTGCTGAATTACCTGTCCTCCGTTAACGGCGGTGCGACGCAGGTAGACTAAGGATTTCCTCTCCTGCACTGGCAGCCGCTGGTGCAGGTTATTTCACAGAGGTTCTCGCCTGACGCGCCACGTTACTGTAATGCGCCAACGCCTGCTGTAACGTATCCAGCGTAACCGGTTTTGACAAACAGTGATCCATACCAGCCCCGAGGCAACGCTCTCTTTCTTCTGCCAACGCATTTGCCGTCACGCCGATAACAGGGAAACGTAACCCCTGCTTGCGCATACGTCGAGTGAACAAATAACCATCCATATTCGGCATGTTGACATCCGTTAGCACGATATCAATATGATTTTTACTCAACACGCTCAGCCCATCTACGCCATCATTCGCCGTCATCGCCTGATAGCCCAGAGAACCGAGCTGATCCGCCAGCAGTCGACGGTTGATAGGGTGATCGTCAACCACCAGAATCATAATGTCACCATTCTCAACCCGTACGTAGTTGGTCAGCGGCGGGGAAATCTCGGCGCGAGCCCTATCCTCGCTTTCTGAGCGATAGATTTTCTCTAGCAAATCAGGCAGATGTTGAGGTGTGGACGTCCCTTGCACCCAGTGCCCGTCGCTCACTTCCTGTGCTAACCCAGTATGTGCGCCACTCATCACGATATGCGCCCGAACGTTAACGGCCTCTTCTGACACGTAATCGCTAATCATCACATCCTCAGGCGACACGGCTTGATTCTGATAACGCACCACCTGCAACCCCTGTTCCTGCAACAGCGTCAGCAGATAAGCCTCCAGCCGAGCATTGCGTATCCTCAACCAGCACATTTTTCCTTGCAGGCTGGCGTTGATCGCCACGGGAGCATAATGCGCTTTATACAGCGGAATTCTGACACCAAACAGGCTGCCGAGCCCAGGTTCCGACTCAATGGTAATATCGCCATCCATCAGATTGACCAGTTTTTCACAAATCGCCAGCCCTAAGCCCGTCCCCTGAAAATGACGCTGAACACCGCTCCCAGCTTGGAAGAACGGGTCAAACAGCTTCACCGCCTCGCGCGGCTGAATGCCCACGCCGGTATCACGCACCACAAATTCCAGATAACCATCGCGGCAGCCGACTTCGAAAATGATGCAACCCGTGTCCGTAAACTTGATGGCATTACTCAATAGGTTAGATAACACCTGCTGTAAACGTACGGGATCGCCAAACAGGCTGACTGGTACGTTGGGATCGATAAAGCAGTACAGCGTCAGGCGTTTTTTGACCACCAGCGGAAGATAGTTGCTGGTGATGTGGCTGATGACTTCATGCGGTGCAAACTCACACGCTTCGATCTTCAACTGCTCCGACTCAATCTTGGAAAAATCGAGGATATCGCTGATGATTTTCAGCAGCAATGAGGAAGAGTTGTTCATCGCGGCAACCAGACGATTGGCATCCTGCGGCAGCGATTTGGTTTGCAGTAAATCCAGGTTACCGATAATCCCGTACAGCGGCGTACGTAATTCATGACTGACGGTAGCCAGAAACATCGATTTAGACTGGTTTGCCTGCTCGGCGGCATTCGCCATCTCCTGTAGCGACTCTTCCATTTTGACGCGCGCACTGACGTCCAGCAGCACACAAATCGCCACATTTTCATTACGATAGCGTGAATGGACAAAGCTGATTTGCAGGTGATGATTACGGCTGGTCATGACATCCACAAACTTGGACTGCTGCTCACAAATGATGCGGGTAATTCGCAGCCTATCCTCATGGGTAAGCAGGTTAAGATAGTTGTGCGCCAGCTCGTTACTGAGAATATTTGTGCCGTCATTAATACGCAGGATACAAATCCCTACCGGTGCTGACGCCACGATTTTGCGGTTGAATTGCTCATTCTCTTCCAGTTGGAATGCATTCACCTCCGCAGGCAACAGCATTTTCCGCTCGAACACTAGCGCCAGTACAAACAGCAAAATAGCCGAAAGTGTATTCAGCACGATCATGTTGATCATCAGTGCGCTGATATGGGAAAGCAGCACCTTAAACGGCAGCGAATACACGATGCTGAAGGACGTCGGCGGCAGCAGCTTCTTCAGAATGAGTTCATCATAGCCATTCACATAGCCAAAATAGTTATGATCGGAGGGATAGCTGTCTACCGAAGAAACGTAGCGCTCTTTGTTATCGGAAAACTGTAAAACCACCTGATTATATTGATCCAGCAGCCTGGCATTGATCGGAAATTTACCCATGGTGACGAAGTTATCTAGGCGGATCGTCTGTTCAATCCCCATGATGACTTCCAGCTTATTATCTACATAAATCGGCGTCAGGGCATATAAATAGCCAACATCGGGGATAGACGCGGGCGTGATCCAATAAAGCGTTTCATCACGTCCAGTTTGGGTTCGATTCTTTTTCTGTTCCTGAAACCGATCCTGCACGTTTTTAAGCAAATTATCGCGATCGATCGACGGTTTACGAATGCCAAAATCAATCATACAGCGCCGATCGCCGCCGACAAAAAAAACCCGGTTAAGATCGTAGACAGCAGAGAAATTATCCTGCCAGCCGTTGAAAAAATGACTCAACGAGAGCAGTGCCGCATTCCCGCCATATTGCGTGGAACAGGTTGCGCCAGGAGCAAACGCGTAGGCAGAAACACTGGGACCGTCTTCCGTTGTCGGTTCTGCTTTTTCTCTTGCCAGCACTAGGCGATTTGCCGCCAGATACTGGAGTTCACGCACAATATCCGATGCGTGTCGGATGTAACCCTGCGACTGATCAAAGCTTAGATTATACGCCTGCCGCAGCTCTGACTCTTTTTCATTCAATATTTTAGTGACATAAAAAATGGATATCAACGCCCCCAATACCCACAACATGACCGCCAGAACCCGAAATAAATAGCGGGAAACTTTTAATGTGGTGTGGAATGAGGCGAGATATTTCAAGTGGATACCGTTGAATTATGGGAGAACCCGTTGGCTGATACACTACCGAGAGTCGATAAAAAAAGCCAGCGCATCGCGCTGGCTTACTCTACTCGTTCCGGCTTAAGAAAAAGACTTATTCGTCATCTTCAGCAATATCATCATCGCCATCAATGTCGTCGATAGCATCATCGTCTTCGGCGATTTCGCCTTCAACGGTTACTACACCATCTAACTCTTCATCTTCTACCGGTTCGGCAACGCGTTGTAGGCCGACAACATGCTCGTCTTCCGCCGTACGAATCAGCGTGACACCCTGTGTGTTACGGCCAACAATGCTGACTTCAGACACGCGAGTCCGCACCAGCGTTCCGGCATCGGTGATCATCATGATCTGGTCTGCGGTATCAACCTGGACCGCGCCAACCACTTTACCGTTACGTTCGCTGACCTTGATAGAGATAACCCCTTTCGTCGCACGCGACTTGGTAGGGTACTCATTGACAGCAGTTCGCTTACCAAAGCCATTTTGCGTGACGGTCAGGATATCACCCTCGCCGCGAGGAATGATCAGAGAAACGACGCGATCTTCGCCTTGCAGGTTGATACCACGGACGCCCGTTGCCGTACGGCCCATCGAGCGCACCGCCTGCTCGGAGAAGCGAACCACTTTGCCTTCCGCAGAGAACAGCATCGCTTCATCACTACCGTCGGTCAAGTCAACACCAATCAGCTCGTCACCTTCGTTCAGGTTAACCGCGATGATCCCCGCGCTGCGTGGACGGCTGAATTCCGTCAACGCCGTTTTCTTCACGGTACCGCTCGCGGTGGCCATGAAGATATGGCGGCCTTCTTCGTATTCACGAACCGGCAGAATCGCGGTAATACGTTCATTCGGCTCAAGCGGCAACAGGTTGACGATCGGACGACCGCGCGCACCGCGGCTGGCTTCCGGCAGTTGGTAGACCTTCATCCAGTACAAGCGACCACGGCTGGAGAAGCACAGAATCGTGTCGTGAGTGTTGGCCACCAGCAGACGATCGATAAAGTCTTCTTCTTTAATACGAGCAGCAGACTTGCCACGACCACCGCGACGCTGGGCTTCATAGTCGCTCAGCGGCTGATACTTCACGTAACCTTGGTGAGACAGCGTGACGACAACATCTTCCTGGTTGATCAGATCTTCGATGTTGATGTCAGCGGTGTTCGCCGTGATTTCCGTACGACGCTCGTCGCTGTATTGCGTTTTGATCGCTTCCAGCTCTTCGCGGATGACTTCCATCAAGCGCTCAGGGCTATTGAGGATATAAAGCAGCTCAGCGATCTCCGCCAGCAGCGCTTTATATTCATCCAGCAGCTTCTCGTGCTCCATGCCGGTCAGCTTCTGCAAACGCAGATCCAGAATCGCCTGCGCCTGCGGTTCCGTCAGGTAGTAGTGACCGTCACGGATACCGAACTCTGGCTCCAGCCACTCTGGACGCGCAGCATCATCGCCGGCACGTTCCAGCATCGCAGCCACGCTGCCCAATTCCCAGGCTTGTGCGATCAGCGAGACTTTCGCTTCAGCAGGTGACGCCGCGCGGCGAATCAGTTCGATAATCGGATCGATGTTCGCCAGCGCAATAGCTAGACCTTCCAGAATGTGGGCACGGTCACGGGCTTTACGCAGTTCAAAAATGGTACGACGCGTCACCACTTCACGACGGTGGCGCACAAATGCGGCCAGAATGTCTTTGAGCGGCATGATCTTCGGCTGGCCCTGATGCAGAGCGACCATGTTGATGCCGAATGACGTCTGAAGCTGCGTCTGAGAGTACAGATTATTCAGTACCACTTCGCCCACAGCGTCACGCTTAATCTCGATGACGATACGCATACCGTCTTTATCGGATTCGTCACGCAGCGCGCTAATGCCCTCGATACGCTTATCTTTGACCAGCTCGGCAATTTTCTCGATCAGGCGCGCTTTGTTCACCTGATACGGAATTTCATGCACGATGATGGTTTCACGTCCAGTTTTCGCGTCCGCTTCTACTTCAGCACGCGCACGGATGTAAATTTTACCGCGCCCGGTACGATAGGCTTCTTCAATGCCGCGTCGGCCGTTGATGATCGCCGCCGTCGGGAAATCTGGGCCTTTGATGTGTTCCATCAACCCTTCAAGGCTAATGTTTTCATCGTCGATATATGCCAGACAGCCGTTCACGACTTCTGTCAGGTTGTGCGGTGGAATGTTCGTTGCCATCCCGACAGCGATACCGGAAGAACCGTTAACCAGCAGGTTGGGAATACGCGTTGGCATGACGTCAGGAATCTGCTCGGTGCCGTCATAGTTGGGCACAAAATCGACCGTCTCTTTTTCGAGGTCGGCCAGCAGTTCATGAGCAATTTTCGACATGCGAATTTCGGTATAACGCATCGCCGCAGCGGAGTCGCCATCAATCGAACCGAAGTTGCCCTGACCATCGACCAGCATGTAACGCAGTGAGAAAGGCTGCGCCATACGTACGATGGTTTCATAAACGGCAGAGTCGCCGTGCGGGTGGTATTTACCGATGACATCCCCGACGACACGGGCGGATTTTTTATACGGTTTGTTCCAATCGTTGCCCAGTACGCTCATCGCATACAGTACGCGGCGGTGTACCGGTTTCAGTCCATCTCGAACATCTGGTAATGCACGCCCGACAATAACGGACATCGCATAATCCAGATACGAGCTTTTCAGCTCTTCTTCAATGTTGACCGGTGTGATTTCTCTGGCAAGGTCGCTCATGGAGCCGCTATCCCTCTATTTAGGCATCTACCCGTGTTCAGAAACGTGAACCGTTCAGATAAGGTGAACTGTTCAAAAGGTGAAAAATTATATCACAAACCGCCGTTTCGGGGGAAACTCCCTTCCGCGCTGAACAGACTGTTTTCCCAATCGACTTCATTCCTCAGATATCCTTTAGAGAAAACGGACACGGCTGCATGTTGCCGCGCGAAGGGAGTATACTCGCGGCAGGATAAAGATGACGAAAGGCAGTGATGACACATGAATGCAGAAAATCAAACTCCGAACGTTGACCATCAGGAGATTGCCAAATTTGAGGCTATCGCTTCACGCTGGTGGGATTTAGAAGGTGAATTCAAACCCTTGCACCGCATTAACCCGCTGCGTCTGGGCTATATTTCTCAGCATGCGGAAGGCCTGTTCGGCAAGAAAGTGCTGGATGTCGGCTGCGGTGGCGGCATTTTAGCCGAAAGCATGGCGCGTGAAGGCGCGGACGTCACCGGGCTCGATATGGGCGCAGAACCGTTGCAGGTCGCTCGTTTGCATGCGCTGGAAAGCGGTGTCGCCGTCGATTACGTGCAGGAAACGGTAGAAGCGCATGCACACGCGCATCCGGGCCTCTACGATGTCGTCACCTGTATGGAAATGCTGGAGCACGTTCCCGACCCGCAATCCGTGGTGCAGGCCTGCGCCAAGTTGGTCAAACCGGGCGGGCACGTCTTTTTTTCCACCATCAACCGCAATGCGAAAGCGTGGATGATGGCCGTTATCGGTGCTGAGTACGTGCTAAAAATGGTGCCGCGCGGCACGCACGACATTAAAAAGTTCATTCGACCAGCAGAGCTGATGCACTGGGTTGACAGTACACCACTGCGTGAAAAGCATATCACCGGGCTGCACTACAACCCGCTGACGGACCATTTTAAACTGGGTCCAAACGTGGACGTGAACTACATGCTGCACACTCGGCACGATAAATAGAACCGATTAAGAACACTCTTAAAAATTGCGTGGTTTTTCACCGCGCAATTTTCTAGGTTTTACCTGAAAAACCAACAAAACGACCACGACTTATTTTTTTTACAGAATATTGACATCCTCTTAGCCCTTACAAAATCAGGATTTCGAGAAACCAACGGTTCGGCAACCTGAAATTAACACCAAAATCAAGCCTTGTACTCAAACGAATCCAGACTAAAATACTCACCATGTAGTAGCCATTTATTAAAAAATATCTATATCTAGTATTTATCCACAGAGTTAGTCACAGAGGCACGTCTGTGAATAAACAGGGGATATTTTTTATTTTCACCAATAGGTAAATCCCAACATGAACCAGAGCTTGCTCGTTACCAAGCGCGATGGCAGTAAAGAAAAAATCAATTTGGATAAAATCCACCGCGTCATTACCTGGGCCGCAGAAGGTTTACACAATGTCTCCGTTTCTCAGGTCGAACTGCGTTCACACATTCAGTTTTATGACAGCATCAAAACCTCTGATATCCATGAAACCATCATTAAGGCCGCAGCCGATCTGATCTCCCGCGAAAGCCCAGATTATCAATATCTGGCTGCGCGTCTGGCTATCTTCCATCTGCGTAAGAAAGCCTACGGCCAGTTTGAGCCGCCTGCTCTGCTGACCCACGTCACCAAAATGGTCGATCTGGGCAAATACGATAAGCACCTGCTGGAAGATTATAGCCAAGAAGAATTCGCCCAGATGGACGCTTTCATCGATCACTGGCGTGACATGAATTTCTCCTATGCGGCGGTAAAACAGCTGGAAGGGAAATACCTGGTACAAAACCGCGTCACCGGTGATATCTACGAAAGCGCCCAGTTCCTGTACATTCTGGTCGCCGCCTGCCTGTTCTCCGGCTACCCACGCGAGACGCGTCTGAATTACGTTAAACGTTTTTATGACGCGATCTCGACGTTCAAAATTTCTCTGCCGACGCCAATCATGGCGGGCGTGCGTACGCCAACACGTCAGTTCAGTTCTTGCGTGCTGATTGAATGCGGCGACAGTCTGGATTCCATCAACGCGACCTCCAGCGCGATCGTAAAATACGTTTCCCAGCGTGCCGGTATCGGCATCAACGCGGGCCGCATTCGTGCGCTCGGCAGCCCAATTCGCGGTGGTGAAGCCTTCCACACCGGCTGTATTCCTTTCTATAAACACTTCCAGACAGCAGTGAAATCCTGCTCTCAGGGCGGCGTACGCGGCGGGGCTGCCACGCTGTTCTATCCGCTGTGGCATCTGGAAGTGGAAAGCCTGCTGGTACTGAAAAACAACCGTGGCGTAGAAGGCAACCGCGTTCGTCACCTCGACTACGGCGTGCAGTTGAACAAACTGATGTATCAGCGTCTGGTAAAAGGTGAAGAGATCACGCTGTTCAGCCCGTCTGACGTGCCGGGACTGTACGATGCTTTCTTCGCCGATCAGGATGAATTCGAGCGTCTGTATGTGCAATATGAGCAGGATAGCAGCATCCGCAAACAACGCATCAAAGCAGTCGAACTGTTCTCCCTGATGATGCAGGAACGCGCGTCTACAGGCCGTATCTATATCCAGAACGTTGACCACTGCAACACGCACAGCCCGTTCGATCCGCAGATTGCCCCCGTTCGCCAGTCCAACTTGTGTCTGGAGATCGCATTACCGACCAAACCGTTGAATGACGTGAATGATGAAAACGGTGAAATCGCGCTGTGTACGCTGTCTGCTTTCAACCTCGGCGCCATCAATAGCTTAGACGATTTGGAAGATCTTGCGACGCTGGCCGTGCGTGCGCTGGATGCGCTGCTGGATTATCAGGATTACCCGATCAAGGCCGCAGAACGTGGTGCGATGGGTCGCCGTACGTTGGGTATTGGCGTCATCAACTTCGCCTACTATCTGGCGAAAAACGGTGTGCGCTACTCCGACGGCAGCGCCAACGGTCTGACACACAAGACATTTGAAGCTATTCAGTACTATCTGCTGAAGGCGTCGAATGTGCTGGCACGCGAACAAGGTGCTTGCCCGTGGTTCAATGAAACCACCTATTCGCAGGGTATTTTGCCTATCGATACCTATAAACGCGATCTGGATGCGATTTGCAACGAACCGCTGCATCTCGACTGGGAAGCGCTGCGTAACGACATCAAAGAGTACGGTCTGCGTAACTCCACGCTGTCTGCACTGATGCCGTCTGAGACCTCATCTCAGATCTCCAACGCCACCAACGGTATTGAACCACCGCGCGGCCACATCAGCGTCAAAGCGTCCAAAGACGGCATTCTGCGCCAAGTGGTGCCGGAATACGAAACGCTGAAGGATTCTTACGAACTGCTGTGGGATATGCCAAATAACGACGGCTATCTGCAACTGGTTGGTTTGATGCAGAAGTTTGTCGATCAGGCGATCTCTTCCAACACCAACTACGATCCATCACGTTTCGCATCAGGTCGAGTCCCGATGAAACAGCTGCTGAAGGATCTGGTCACGGCCTACAAATTCGGCGTTAAAACGCTGTATTACCAAAACACCCGTGACGGCGCGGAAGATGTACAAGACGACCTGCTGGCAGAACCGCAGGACGACGGCTGCGAAGGCGGCGCGTGTAAGATTTAAGCCAATAATGAAAGGCTGCCGATGCAGCCTTTCTCTTTTATCGCAAACGTCGCTGCCCGCCCTTTATGGGTGCTTCACTCGCGGCGTTAAAAAATGCTCTCGGCATTTTTTTTGGAGAGACTCATGGCCTATACCACTTTTTCACAGAATAAAAATGACCAGTTGTTAGAACCCATGTTCTTCGGCCAGTCGGTTAACGTTGCGCGTTTCGATCAGCAAAAATATGAAATTTTCGAAAAACTGATCGAAAAACAGCTGTCCTTCTTCTGGCGTCCAGAAGAAGTCGACGTGTCCCGCGATCGCATCGACTATCAGGCACTGCCCGACCATGAAAAGCATATCTTCATCAGCAACCTGAAATACCAAACGCTGCTGGATTCGATTCAGGGGCGTAGCCCAAACGTAGCGCTGCTGCCGCTGATTTCTATCCCTGAGCTGGAAACCTGGGTGGAAACCTGGGCTTTCTCGGAAACCATTCACTCACGTTCCTACACACACATCATTCGTAATATCGTGAACGATCCATCGCTGGTGTTTGACGATATCGTAACAAACGAAGAAATTCTGAAGCGTGCCAAGGATATCTCCAGTTACTACGATTCGCTGATTGAGATGACCAGCTACTATCACCTGCTGGGTGAAGGGACACATCAGGTTAACGGTAAGACCGTGACCGTGGACCTGTATGCACTGAAAAAGCAGTTGTATATCTGTCTGATGAGCGTAAACGCGCTGGAAGCGATTCGCTTCTACGTTAGCTTCGCCTGCTCGTTTGCTTTTGCAGAACGCGAGCTGATGGAAGGGAATGCCAAAATCATCAAGCTGATCGCCCGCGACGAAGCGCTGCACCTGACCGGCACGCAACACATGCTGAACCTAATGCGTTCCGGCCATGACGACCCAGAAATGGCCCAAATTGCCGAAGAGTGTCAGCAAGAGTGTTATGACCTGTTCGTGCTCGCTGCTCAGCAAGAAAAAGAGTGGGCTGAATACCTGTTCCGCGACGGTTCGATGATTGGCCTGAACAAAGATATTCTGTGCCAGTACGTGGAATACATTACCAACATCCGCATGCAGGCGGTTGGGCTGCCGCTGCCGTTCCAGACGCGCACGAACCCCATCCCCTGGATCAACGCCTGGCTGGTGTCCGATAACGTGCAGGTCGCACCACAGGAAGTCGAAGTCAGCTCCTATCTGGTCGGTCAGATCGATTCAGAAATCAGCGACGACGACCTAAGCGATTTCCAACTGTAATTTATGAGCAATCCAACGATCACGCTGCGCACATCCGGTGCGCAGTTTTCCTGTTCAGACGACGGCCCTTCCCTGCTGGATGTGCTGGAATCCAACCGAGTCAGCATTGAATATCAGTGCCGCTCAGGCTATTGCGGTTCCTGCCGTCTACGTCTGATAAAAGGCAGAGTGGCATATCGTCAAACCCCACTGGCCTGTATCCAACAGGATGAAATCCTCCCCTGCTGCTGTATGCCGCAGGGCGACATTGAACTCGATATCTAATTCCCGCCACTCCCCCTACAGCTCTCGCTGGCGGGCGCATTTCCTGCCCGCATTCATACTCAAGTGCGTTACACTATCTGCAGACATTGTCTTTCGACTGATATAAAACAGCTTGGAGGTTTTAAAACATGCTTACCGTCATTCCTATTTTGATCTTTGTTGCACTCATCATCGTCTGGTCAGGCATCAAAATCGTACCTCAGGGATACCAATGGACTGTGGAACGGTTTGGTCGCTATACCAAAACGCTGATGCCAGGGCTGAATCTGGTCGTGCCGTTTATGGATCGCGTTGGTCGTAAAATCAACATGATGGAACAAGTATTAGACATCCCCTCTCAGGAAATTATCTCACGCGATAACGCCAATGTGGCTATTGATGCCGTGTGTTTTATTCAGGTGATCGATCCCGCACGAGCCGCCTATGAAGTTAGCAATCTGGAACAGGCTATCGTGAACCTCACCATGACCAACTTCCGTACGGTGCTGGGTTCCATGGAGCTGGACGAAATGCTGTCTCAGCGCGATAGCATCAACACCCGCTTGCTGCACATTGTTGATGAAGCCACAAACCCGTGGGGCGTGAAAATCACCCGTATTGAAATCCGCGACGTCCGCCCGCCCGCGGAACTGATTGCAGCCATGAATGCGCAGATGAAAGCAGAGCGTAACAAGCGTGCCGATATTCTGGAAGCCGAAGGGGTGCGTCAAGCCGCGATCCTGAAAGCTGAAGGGGAAAAACAGTCGCAGATTCTGAAGGCCGAAGGCCAGCGCCAATCCGCCTTCCTGGAAGCCGAAGCACGTGAGCGTGCAGCCGAAGCGGAAGCGCAGGCGACTAAAATGGTGTCCGAAGCCATCGCAGCAGGTAACATTCAGGCGATTAACTACTTTGTTGCCCAGAAATATACTGACGCGTTGCAACAGATTGGTTCTTCCAATAACAGCAAAGTGATCATGATGCCACTGGAAGCCAGCAATCTGATGGGCGCCATTGGCGGGATTACGGAGCTGATTAAAGACAGCAAAGATAGCAGAGGTCACTAATGGGCATTGAACTGGTGATGGAAAATGCGCACTGGTTCTGGCTGTCGCTTGGCGGCCTGCTGTTAGCCGCCGAAATGCTGGGCGCCAGTGGCTATTTGCTGTGGAGCGGTTTATCAGCGGTATTGGTTGGGCTACTAACGTGGGTCATGCCGATGGGCTGGCCATGGCAGGGAACGATTTTTGCCATTCTGACGATCGTTACGGCACTGCTCTGGTGGTATTGGCTGCGCAAACGGACGCTGTCACGCCCGCAATCGACACTCAACCAGCGCGGGCAGCAACTGATTGGCCTGCGCGCTACGCTGACCGATCCAGTGATCAACGGTTTCGGCCGAGTAAACATCGGCGACAGCAGTTGGCGCGTGAAATCAGAGCAAGATCTGCCCATCGGCACGCGGGTTGAAGTGGTTGCCGTTGACGGTATCACGCTGCATGTGCACCCGACCACGCACTAACATAACCCATTATTTGGGGGAGCCTGTCTCCCCTTTGTGACACTAGCCTTTTTGACCTAGTCTTTTTGACAACAGCCCGCCAGATTGTTGATTATCGGACACTCCGAGCCACCATCTCCTGGGCACTGTTCCGCCAGGGCCAGTAAATGTTCACGCATCGTTTTCAGCTCTTCGATATGCATCTCGATTTCCTGCACTTTCTGCAAGGTTCGCGCTTTTACATCCGCACTTCGCCGCAGCGGATCGTTAAATAACGTCACCAGCTCTCGGCATTCATCCAGATTAAAACCAACCTGACGCGCCTGACGCAGCAGCGTCAGCTCTTCGACATGATGTTCGTCGTAGCTGCGGTAACCATTTTCAGAACGCAGCGGCGTAGTCAGAAGTTCTTTCTCTTCATAGAAGCGAATGGTTTTACTGCTAAGACCGGTTTTTTTCGCAACATCACTGATATTCATGATTTCCCCCTTGACCCTCCCCTTGCTAGAAGGTTTACCTTACCCAATAACTAGTAGAAATCAGATGGCCGGTCAACGTCTTTCACCGCCGGCTGTGATCACGGGAGAAAATTATTATGTCTCAAACTATCGTGTTGTCATTGCAGGGACTGACCTGCGGACACTGTGTCCAACGCGTTAAAAAAGCATTGGATGCGCTGCCTGCGGTCGAACAAACCGACGTCACCCAACAGTACGCCAGCGTCAGCGGCAACATTGATTCGCAGACGTTGATCGACACCATTGAACAGGCCGGCTACGAAGCACAGCTTGCTACCACGCCGGATGTGTCCCTCCAGCTTTCCGGCCTGAGTTGCAATCACTGCGTCGCCGCTACGCGTAAAGTGCTGGAAGCCATTCCCGGCGTCGTGGCGACGGATGTCACCAAAGAGCAGGCAACCGTGTACGGCAACGTTGAGGCCACGACACTAATTAGTGCCATTGAAGAAGCCGGCTATCACGCCAGCGTGCAGGAGAACGTTCACCCAAAAACTGAGCCGCTGGCACAGGTAGCGACGACGCCGGAAGCGCTGCCAGCGGCCGAGAGTACTCTTCCGGCAACAACAATACATGCCCCCCGCGATGACGACAGCGTGCAGCTCCTGCTTCAGGGCATGAGCTGCGCCAGCTGCGTAAACCGTGTACAGACAGCGCTGCAAAACGTCAGCGGCGTCACACAGGCGCGCGTCAATCTGGCCGAGCGCAGCGCGTTGGTCAGCGGTCACGCCGAACCGGAAGCGCTGATTGCTGCCGTTGAGCAAGCGGGTTATGGCGCGGAAATTATTCAGGACGAAGAAGAACGCCGCGCGCGCCAGCAGCAGACGTCTCAGCAGGCTATTCGCCGTTTCCAATGGCAGGCCGCGCTGGGATTGCTGCTCGGTGTACCGCTAATGCTGTGGGGCGTGCTGGGCGGCAGCATGAGTCTGACGCCAGAAAGCCAAACGCCGTGGCTGGTCATCGGTATTTTGACGCTGGCGGTGATGGTGTTCGCTGGCAATCATTTTTACCGTAATGCCTGGCGCAGCCTGAAAAATGGTACGGCAACCATGGATACACTGGTCGCGCTGGGAACGGGTGCCGCCTGGCTTTACTCTATTACCGTTAACCTGTGGCCGGATCTTTTCCCGATGGCGGCGCGTCACCTTTACTATGAAGCCAGCGCCATGATCATCGGTTTAATCAACCTCGGTCATGCGCTGGAACAGCGCGCTCGTCAGCGATCTTCTCGTGCGCTGGAACGGCTGCTGGATTTGACGCCCCCCACCGCCCGCGTCGTGACGCTGGAAGGTGAGAAATCCATTCCGCTGTCCGACGTGCAGTCCGGCATGACGCTGCGCCTGACAACCGGCGATCGTATTCCTGTCGACGGTGAGATTTTGCAAGGTGAAGTGTGGGTGGATGAAGCCATGCTGACCGGTGAACCGATCCCGCAAGCCAAAACGTCCGGCGATACGGTTCACGCCGGCACGCTGGTTTCCGACGGCAGCGTCCTTTTTCGTGCAGACGCAATCGGCAACCAAACCACCCTATCGCGAATCATCCGACTGGTCAGGCAGGCGCAAAGCAGCAAACCCGCTATCGGCCAGTTGGCGGATCGTATTTCTGCCGTGTTTGTTCCCGTCGTCGTGGCTATCGCGCTTCTCAGCGGTGCAGTCTGGTTCTTCGTGGGGCCGCAGCCACAGATGGTCTACACGCTCATTATCGTCACGACCGTCCTGATCATTGCTTGCCCTTGTGCGCTTGGGCTGGCAACGCCGATGTCGATTATTTCCGGCGTCGGACGTGCCGCGGAGTTTGGCGTGCTGGTGCGTGATGCCGATGCCTTGCAGCAGGCCAGCACGCTGGATGTGCTGGTGTTTGACAAAACCGGCACGCTAACCGAAGGGCAGCCTCGCGTCGTGGCAGTTCATACTTTCGGTGACGTAACGGAAGCACAGGCGCTGGCCTGGGCGGCTTCGCTGGAGCAAGGCTCGAATCACCCACTGGCAAAAGCGATTCTTGAACGCGCAGAGAATTTGACGCTCACCCCAGCCGAACAGTTCCGTACGCTGCGCGGCCTCGGCGTCAGTGGCAAGATCGGCGACGCCGATCTGCTGCTGGGGAATCCGGCACTGCTCAAACAGCATCAGATCGATATCACTGCAGGTGAAGCGCTGATCAATGAACAGGCTCAGCACGGCATCACACCGGTACTACTTGCGGCGAATGGTCACATCATTGCGGTGTTATCTATCCACGATCCGCTGCGAACGGATAGCGTCAGCGCCTTACAGCGTCTCCACCAGCAGGGCTATCAGCTCGTCATGCTAACGGGGGACAATCCGCTTACGGCGAAGAGCATCGCGAAAGACGCGGGTATCGATCAGGTGATCGCTGGGGTGCTGCCAGACGGCAAAGCAGAGGCCATCAAAAAGCTACAGGCTCAGGGCAAACGTGTGGCGATGATTGGCGATGGAATCAACGATGCACCGGCACTGGCACAGGCCGATGTCGGTATCGCAATGGGCGGCGGCAGCGATATCGCGATTGAAACCGCCGCTATCACGCTGATGCGCCACAGCCTGCACGGCGTCGCCGATGCGCTGGCGCTCTCCAATGCCACGTTGCGCAATATGAAGCAAAACCTGCTGGGCGCGTTTATCTATAACTCGCTGGGGATTCCCATTGCCGCAGGCGTACTCTACCCGCTGACGGGAACGCTACTTAGCCCGGTGGTGGCCGGTGCCGCGATGGCGCTCTCCTCCATCACGGTAGTCAGCAACGCCAACCGCCTGCTGCGTTTTAAACCTAAACGTCAGTAATGCAAACGCGGCACGTCTCAACAACGTGCCGCGTTTTCCTTTGCTAAATATCGTCACGATTTTTCTCGCCTGTAGCCAGACCAATTCAACCGCGCTCATTCCAGCTTCGGTATACCTTGTATTGTTCCGCGTCTAGCGTTTAGCATAGTTATTCCATATCAGGAGACGGAACCCATGGGGCAACTGCTGCGTAGAATCGCGACTTTTTTTGGCTTTATCTCACCGCTGGCTTATGCCTACCCGGCGATAGACGTTCAGCTTGCCAATGAACGGCAACTGCATCTGGTCGGTAGTATTCATATGGGTAGCAAAGATATGGCACCGCTGCCCGATACGCTGCTGCAACAGCTCCGGCAGGCGACCGCACTTATCGTCGAAGCTGATATATCCGATTCACATTCCCCCTTCGGCCACAGTGACGCCGAGTCGCCGCTCATGCAGCGCCTTAGCTCGGAAAACTACCACCAACTGCAAAAAATTTGTGAGTCGCTTTCTTTCGATGAGAGCAATATCAGTACGCTGCCGGCCTGGCAGGCCGCACTGATGCTGCAAGCGAGACAGGCGCAGCTGCTGGGCTTACGTCCCGACTACGGCATCGATTATCAGTTAATCAACGCCGCGAAATCTCACGGTATTCAGGTTATCGAGCTGGAAGGTCAGCAGACGCAGGTTGATTTATTACAACAACTGCCGCAGGGCGGCCTGCTGTTGCTAGAGGATACGATTAAACACTGGCGCACCAACGCGCATTTGCTACAAACGATGGTCGGTTGGTGGCTAGACAGCAGGCCCGGCAAATATACGCCGGATATCCCCGCGACGTTCAGCAATGAAATGACCGACCTGCTGATGGGTCAGCGTAACCGCCGCTGGCAACAGCAGCTTCAGGCGTTACCACCCGGCAATTACGTTGTGGCCGTAGGCGCATTGCATCTGTATGGCGATGAGAATTTACCCACGCTGCTCAAAAACGGTCATACCGCAACTCCATGAAAAACACGTTATGGCGCGTAACCGCGTCCGCAAGATAAAGCCCGCTACAGGGTTAAGGATAGTGAAATCATGACACCCGCAGTCAATCTGCTCGAAAAGAACAAAGTCGCCTTTACGCTACACAGCTACCACCACGACAGCGACGAAACCAATTTTGGCGAAGAAGCGGCCAGAAAGCTGGGGCTGAATAAAGAACAGGTGTATAAAACGCTGCTCGTTTCTCTGAATGGTGATGCAAAAAATCTCGCCGTGGCCGTCACGCCAGTCGCCGGCATGCTGGATCTCAAGAAAGTCGCTCGCGCGCTGTCGGCCAAAAAAGCGGATATGGCCGATCCGATCATCGCTCAACGAGTCACTGGTTATCTGGTTGGTGGAATAAGCCCGCTGGGGCAAAAGAAACTGCTGCCGACCGTGATTGATGAACCGGCGCGCCAGTTCGGTACTATTTTCATTTCCGGTGGTAAACGTGGGTTGGATATTGAGCTGTCAGCCGACGATCTGGCACGCCTGCTGCGCGCTACTTTTGCCGATATCGCCAAGCATGATTAATGCCCGCCATTAAACGAACATAACCAGCCAGGCGATGTAGCATCAAAGCGAAGCAGATAGCAGAGGACTCCACGGCCAGTGTGTCCCCTGCTACCGCTTCATAATCGATTACTGATCGACTTTCGCCCCTTTATCCAACTGCATCACCGGGCCTTCTTTCACATTCAGCGCCAAGCCTTTGGTTTGCAGTTCCGCATTCCTCACGCGGATACCTTTATCCGCATCGATACGCACGTTATCAAAGTGGAAACCACTGAGCGGCGCTTCCGGTACGCCGATGATATATGCAGCAGCCTTAGTCTTACCGGTCGACTCCAGATTCTCGATCGTCACATTGCTGAAATGCGGCGTCTTGTACTGATCAAACGGCTGCTCTGGATCGGTATCCGGCGGGTAAATTTGCTCCCCCATCGTGAAGCCGCCTTCGGCCAGCATCTTGTCTACTTCAGCCTGCACAATCGGCGCAGCTTTGTAGTAAGCGGCAAAGACCAGCGGGATTTCAACATCCACCATTTTGATATTACGGTAAGTGATGTTTTTCACTTCTCCGCCTTTACCACGCAGGGTTTTAATGCGGATACCGTACATGGAACCTTCAAACTGGTTATTTTCAACCAGCACGTTATTCACGCCACCGGAGGTTTCGCTGCCGATAGAGATGCCGCGCCCCTGCTTCAGGATATTGTTGGCGATATAGATGTTATCCACGACGCCATTCGGGAAGCGGCTATCCGGCTTCTCGGCTTTTATCGCGATGTGGTCGTCATTACAATCGATATAGTTGTTGGTAATACGGATATTCTGGCTGTCGATCGGGTCGATAGCATCGGTGTTTGGCGCATGCCACGGCGACAAAATCCGAGTACCGTTCACATCCACATCATGCGAGTAACGCATCACAACGTGGAAACTCGGGGAGTGCGTGAGCGTAACGCCGTCCACCAGCACGTTACTAGAGCTTTTGATATAAATCAGACGTGGACGATCGGTGCCGCCTTTCTTACCGGTTGCACGAATATTCTCGCGCCAGCGTTCCCACCAGACAGCGCCTTGTCCATCAATCGTGCCCTGCCCAGTGATAGCCA
This sequence comes from Pectobacterium quasiaquaticum, assembly GCF_014946775.2. Taxonomy (NCBI): domain Bacteria; kingdom Pseudomonadati; phylum Pseudomonadota; class Gammaproteobacteria; order Enterobacterales; family Pectobacteriaceae; genus Pectobacterium; species Pectobacterium quasiaquaticum. The sequence goes on from NZ_CP065177.1 coordinate 3,198,454, forward strand.
CATTCTGTGCATCGGCAATACTGATAAAGGGAAGCCAGCCATTTTCCGCTTCAGCGTACTTGGTTTGTTCCGTCGCGCGATACGCCGCCACTTCGGTCGATGCAACGATGGTCGCATCTTTTGCCAGATCCAGTCTGATGTTACTTTTCAGGAACAGCGGATCGACCAGATAGTTACCGCGAGGAACATGTACCGTTCCGCCGCCGGCCGCAGCACAATCATCAATCGCTTTCTGGAAGGCTTGGGTATTCAGTGCGATCTGTAGGCGGTGGCCCTCGGCCCCGTATTGCGTGACGTCACAGATTTTATCCGGGAATTTTACGGAACTGGCCGCTTGTGCCGAACCAGCCTGAATACCCAACGTGATGCAGGAAGCCATTAATGACAGAGCAAGACCACTACGCATACTTAACCCCACTAAATAATGAAATATCGTTTTAATAAAATACCACCAACATTCCATTAAAAAGTAAGAGGCGATCACGTTTTAGATGTATTCGTAATAATTACAATAAGGTAGGTTTTTTTTCGTGCAATTGCCCTATTTCCATCCTGCGAATCTGCCTATGGCAGAAGCCCCCCCTTGTCAGGCCGCGCGTCGCGTAAGCAGATCAAGGGATGTAAAAGAAAGTAGGATCGGGGGAGTGGTGCTGGCCTGAACGACCAGCACAGAGAAAATAAATAGCGTCATACCGTCAGGCAAGCGAAAGCGTCTCGGATTTCCTGTTCAGGTAAATCGACGCCAATAAACACCAGCACACTCTTTCTTTCTTCATCAGGCTGCCATTCTCTGTCCCAGTCAGCGCTATACAAGCGCTGAACGCCCTGAAACAGCAGGCGACGCTCATCACCGTTGATGGCCAGAATACCTTTATAACGCAGCAGATTATCGGAGAATTGCAGTAGCAGGTTTTCCATCACATCGGAAACAGACTGAAGCTCAACCGCCTTATCGAGATACACAACGATTGATTGCACGTTATTTTGCGTAGGAGCAACAAAGCGAAATACGGGCGTTTTCACGTCCAGCTTGTCGCTGAGGACATTATCGCCAAGAACAAAACCATCGATGTTAAACAGCACGCTCAGATCGATATCGCCGTGTACCACAGGGTAGATCGGTGCACGCGCATTGATCCGCTGAAGACGCGGTAGCAGCGTTTCGTCTTCGGCTGCCACGTCGGTTTTGGTTAGCAGTATGCGGTCGGCATAGCCAATCTGCGACTGGGCGATAGTGAACTGATCGAGCTGTTGCTGCGCATGTACGGCATCCACCAGCGTAATAATCCCGTCCAGCACAAAGCGTTCACAGATAACGTCATGCGAGAAGAAGGTCTGCGCCACCGGCCCTGGATCGGCCATACCGGTGCATTCAATGATGACGTGATCAAAATCCAACGTACAGTTATCCACGCCATCGACCAGATCGAGCAGCGCATCGGCCAGTTCATTAGACTGCGTGCAACAGATGCAGCCGTTGCTCAGCGTCGTAATCTGGCTCGCCCGTTCGCCGATTAACGTATTATCAATCGGGACTTCGCCGAATTCGTTTTCAATTACGGCAATCTTGTAGCCGTGCTCGGCATTCAGAATATGCCGTAATAAGGTCGTTTTTCCTGCACCGAGAAACCCGGTCAGAATAGTGACATACACGGGTTTAGCCACATCAGATGATAAAGGTTGAGTCATAACAGGTCCCAAGTCGTTAACAGCAGCGCATCCCGCCTTTGCCGTCTCCACCGTAGCGCGCCTGCTGGCGTTCGCGGAAGAATTCTTCGTACGTCATCGCAGGTTTATCGGGATGATTAGTCTGCATATGCTGCACATAGGTATCATAATCTGGCATACCGACCAGCATACGCGCCGCCTGGCCCAAATATTTTCCTGCTTTTCCCAGATTGCCAAACATCATTACCTCCAGACCATCGCCTGCAATAGCGGCTAGATAAAAAATACCCTGTATAACGTTATACATTATACAGGGTATCTGTACCCGTCATCTTTCACGTTCAGCCTTGCTAGCTGTCTCGCAAAATCTGACGGGCGCGAATCACTTAGTGGCCGGAAGAGACTTTCACGCCACCTTCAGGAACCGGAACATACGGGGTTTCCTGATCGGTACGCTCAGCCACTTTACGTGCAGCCAGTGCCGCTTTAATACCGTACGCAATAATACTGTACACCACGATCAGGAACAGAATGCTCAGACCAGCGTTGGTATAGTTATTGGTCACGATGTGGTTCATGTTCGAGATCTGCTGCGCGCTCAGATTGGCACCACCTTCCGCAATTTTGCCCTTGAACATGTTCGCCATGTAGAAGAAGCCTTCCAACTGAGGATTGTCGCTGAACAGTTTCAGACCCAGCGCCCAGGTAGTACAAATCAGCAGCCAAATCGCCGGAACCAGCGTTACCCAGATGTACTGCGTACGTTTCATCTTAATCAGGATAACCGTACCCAGAATCAGCGCCACGGCAGCCAGCATTTGGTTAGAGATACCGAACAACGGCCACAGACTCTTCACACCGCCCAATGGATCAACCACGCCTTGATACAGCAGGTAGCCCCACAGACCGACGCAGCCCGCCGTACCGATCATACCGGCAATCAGAGAGTCGGTTTTCTTCAGGAACGGAACGAAGTTACCCAACAGGTCTTGCAGCATGAAGCGACCTGCACGCGTCCCCGCATCCAGCGCCGTCAGAATGAACAGCGCTTCAAACAGAATACCGAAGTGATACCAGAAGCCCATGTTGGCACCAGGAATGATCTGGTGGAACACGTGTGCGATACCGACAGCCAGCGTAGGTGCACCGCCTGCACGGTTCAGAACGGAAGGTTCACCGATGTCTTTCGCCGTTTGCATAATCTGCTCAGGAGAAATAACGAAGCCCCAAGAGCTCACGGTCGCCGCCGCGTGTGCGGATACGTCCTGCAGTTGTGCCAGAATCATCGGCGCATCTGCTGTGCCCAGACGATGCAGATCCGGCATCGTAATACCCAGCGCCGCTGGCGGGGTATTCATCGCGAAGTACAGACCCGGTTCGATGATAGACGCCGCAACCAGCGCCATCACTGCCACGAAAGATTCCATCAGCATGGCACCGTAACCGATGAAACGCGCATCGTTTTCGTTAGCCATCAATTTCGGCGTAGTACCGGAAGCTATCAGCGCGTGGAAGCCAGATACGGCACCACAGGCAATAGTAATAAACAGGAACGGGAACAGCGTACCTTTCCAGACTGGACCGGTACCATCCACAAACTGCGTTACCGCTGGCATTTTCAGATCAGGATTCAGAATCACGATACCAATCGCCAGACCGACGATGACACCAATTTTCAGGAAGGTCGCCAGATAGTCACGCGGCGCCAGAATCAACCATACTGGCAGCAGTGCGGACACGAAGGCATAGCCAATCAACGTGTAGGTGATGGTGGTATCTTTGAATGTCAGCGCTGGGCCCCAGTACGGGTCATGTGCCACTACGCCACCAAACCAGATTGCCAGCACAAGCAGCACGATACCGATCACCGAGATTTCACCGACTTTACCCGGACGGATAAAGCGCATGTAAACGCCCATAAACAGCGCGATCGGCACCGTAGAACACACGGTAAAGACGCCCCATGGACTTTCTGCCAGTGCTTTCACCACGATCAGCGCCAGCACGGCAAGAATGATGATCATGATAAGGAAGCAGCCGAACAGCGCAATCGTACCCGGTACCGGGCCTAATTCCTTCTTAACGATTTCGCCTAACGACGCGCCGTTACGACGGGTCGAAATAAACAGCACCATGAAGTCCTGCACAGCACCTGCCAACACCACGCCGCCCAGCAGCCATAAGGTGCCCGGCAAGTAGCCGACCTGCGCAGCCAGTACCGGCCCAACCAGCGGACCCGCCCCTGCGATAGCGGCAAAGTGGTGTCCAAATAGGACGTTACGGTTCGTCGGCACATAGTTAAGACCGTCGTTATTCACAACGGCGGGGGTTGCTCTGGTCGGATCTAACTGCATGACTTTTTGTGCGATATACAGGCTGTAGTATCGATAAGCCACGAGGTAAACAGCGACAGAAGCAACAATAATCCATAATGCACTGATATGCTCACCGCGACGTAGTGCGACTACGCCGAGGCAAGCAGCCCCGATGATTCCAAGAATCATCCAAGGGATGTGTTTAAGCATGGCGTTGCTCTTCATAAGACATCCTTCAATTAAAAATCACAATCGTTTGATTTTGTTAGCTGTAGAAAAATAAACCCTGGTAATGCGTTGTGCGATAACGCGGGTTATCGCACATTTCGATAAAGAAAAATTTCGATAAAGGAAAATAGTGGCGGCACAATACGTCATCGCGTACGCGCGTAGAGGGGGTATTTAGGTAGGCGGTAAAATAGCGTACTAAGCGGTTAGAATGACGCCGTGAGTGGCGGGAAAGAAATTGGGCGGCATCAAAAAAAGAAAAGGCCGCGACGTCAGCGGCCAGTAGAGTGTTGAATGTGGTGAACGATTACGGAACCTGATACGCCAGTTTGTAATTACCTGCCGTTACGGTGCGGAATGTCACGCTGTCAGTACGCCAGCGGATTTCCACTTCCGCAGGCGACTGCACCTTCCAACTGGACGCATCGTTGACGTTCAGCACCAGTCGATCAATGGTCGCAACATCGGTGACCGGATCGGTGATATCGAGTGCAAACGCAAACGCGAGTGAGTCCGGCACACCATTATTGGATGCAAACAGCTGCGTCCACTGTGCCGCAGTAATAGCGCCGAGCTCGGCTGGCGTCATACCGTCCGCAATCAGTGCTTCTGCGCCTGCGGTATCGGCTGAAAGCGTACCCACATCAACCCACGCCCCGTTCCGCAAGGCATGCCAGTTAATCAGATCCCGTGTCACAGCGACACGCACCTTGCCGTTGCCCGTCTGCGTTGCGGTTAGTGTGGCGGCATTGATCTGTGCCCATGAACCCGCAGAGGCAGATAATAGAGATTTACTGATAACGATTTGTGAATTCGGGAGATACGTCAATTTAATATTGCGCTGATTCTCTGCGTGTACTGAGAACGGAGAAATAGCGGAAAAATCAGAGCCATTAATAGTTCCAGATGATGAAAATCCACGACTAAAGTCAGCCGTTGCAATATTCTCCAGCAATCCATTATTAACCGTATACCATGCATTATCATTGCCATTAATCAGCATGCGGCCATGGGGGAATAATTTAATGTTTTGTATAACAACATAGTTAGTATTTGGATTTGATTCAGTGATAATAATTCGGTATGACGCATACGCTACTGATGAGGATATTCTGTACTCTCTGATAATCCCAGCGTTACTATTCGTATCATTATTAACAGAATGAAGGGATTCCCATGTAATCCCATCATGACTGCCCTCAAATCGCCATGATCGTGGACTACTGATAACAGATGATAATCGATTCTGGATTGAATAACCGCCGATAGCTTCTGGGTTCGGTAGATCTACCCGCAGCCACTGAGGTTCTTCAGCTGTTGGTCCAACTTCAGAATTCCAAAAACCAGGATTGGTCGACGAAAACGCCATCCACCCAGAATATGCTGGAGTGTATATCGATGATGAAGAAATCGTATATCCGCTCGGAGATACATTTGATTCCATTTCAGGGATAATGGACGTTGTTTCCGTATCATCGATTGATAACGCTTTAGCTCCAGGTTTTATATCTGCAAAATATTCTCCACCTGATTCAACCAATTCGACAACCCCACCCATGTATGGCTGTGCTTGCCCATCAAAAATAACCGCATTCGTCGCGTTATAATTCGGCTCACTCGATGCATTAAAGTCATCAACAACGTAAGTTTGATTTACCGCACCTGCCTCTTCTTTCAGCGCGTACGCTGCAAGATTAAACGTATTTTGTGGACTAATGCTGAATGCGTGGTTTTCCCCTGCCGTTGCGCCCTGACGATCGGCAACGATATAGCCAGAACCGCCGCTGCCGGAACCACCAGCAGCACTGATGATGGTTTTCTCATTCACCGGGTTATAGCTCAGCGTCACACCGGCACCCGCTTCCAGCGAGGAATGGATAAGCTGTTTCGTTTTTTGCGTATAGTCGGTGATGTCCGCTGTGGTGTGCGTGTGATCTGCGGCCGCAACCCCCATTTGCGCTGGCGTCGGTGAAAAATCACCGCTGCCCAGCAGCGATTGACCAAAGAGCGTGCGGATAGTGGTGCCAGAAACTAGTGCATCCTGCTTTGCATTCCAAACTGCTTTTTCATCCGGTGAGGCAAATTTTCTGGTGGCGGTTTCGGTAATCTGATCGGCCGTATAGTCGCCGAGCTGTGCGGTTACAACGCCAGTTCGCCCAAATACTGAGGTAACGCCGGAAACACTGGGTTGCGGTTCGCATTCGTTATTTGAATGACAGCAGGAATGAGGATCAACTTGAATAGGAGGGTGAATGGTACACGTTGATTTTCCTGTACTGTCACAGACGTTGATTTCAATATTTACGCTTTGCATAGTGTTAATAACTCCGTTGATAAAAGACATCAGGAGTATCGATCGTTTGGCAGGGATATTATTTTAATGCACTTTAGTAAAGAAAATCTTTTCAACAAATAAAACAAGATAATTATATTATTTTACCTCTAATAATTACGTGCTTAATGCAGCAGTATTTCTCAGAAAAGCCTCAAGAAAATGGCGGTTTATGTCACCAGCAAAGAGACAAAACCGCCATTACTATTTATTACTTATAAACAATCTCACCTTTCGGTGCGTAGGCTTCCGCATCCAGCGGTGAATGCTTCTCGATATATTGCTTCAGCACTTCAGCATCGACAAAGCCGGTGTTTACATAGCCCGGCAGATTATCAAGACGTGGGTAGCCATCGCCGCCCATCGCATTAAAGTTCAGCGTTGCCATCCGGTAAACTTTATCTGCCTGCAACGGCTCACCTTTAATTTTAACATTCTGCACACCCTGCCCATCTGCCGTTAGGCTGACGTTAAGAAATTGCGCATAGGCACCAGAATCCACCTTTTTATTGGCGGCTACGGCCAGATACTTTTCGACGTCGCTGCCTTTCATATCCACATAGACCAGCGTGTTGGCAAACGGTTGAACCTTCAGTACATCTTTATAGGTGATATCACCGGATTCAATTGAATCACGTACACCGCCGCCGCTCATGATGGCAAAATCAGCCCCAGCACGTTCAAGCTGTGCAGACAGCAGCACGTGCGCCAGATTGGTCTGACGGAAACGCACCTGATTGCGATCGCCTTCCAGCTTGCCTTTCACGCTACCGATCTTGATGCCCAACTGCGCCTGCCCTTTTTCCTGGAACGGCGTCAGCATTTTCATAACGTCAGCATTCTGCGTGATTTCATGCGTATAGAAAACACGTTCGGTTTTTCCGTCTTTCTCTACCTTTTTCTTCAAGTTGATCGGAATCAGTTGATAATGCTCAAGCTTCAACTCACCATTGCGGAATGTGAAATCAGCACGGCCGACATATTTACCCCACTCATGCGCCTGAACAATCCAGGTACCGTTCTGACGATCGGGAGCACAAGGCGTGCCCGGCACATAACCCACCTGCTTTTTATTTTCCTGCGCCATACAGACCGGATCCTGCGAGTGGCCGCCAACAATCATGTCCAGATATCCAGCAGGCAAGCTACGTGCCATTTCCACATCACCCGGCGCATTAGAACCATGATTACCGTCGTCATAGTGCCCCATGTGCGTCGCAGCAATAATCACATCCGGCTTTTCGCTCTTACGCAATTGCTCAACAACCTGCTTCGCTTCCGTAGAAGGGTTACGGAATTCAATATCGGTAAAATACTCAGGATTGCCTAATTTGGCCGTATCGTCCGTTGTCAGGCCGATAACCGCGATTTTCACACCTTGCTTGTCGAACAGGGCATAGGGCTTAAATAAGCGCTGACTAGTGCTTTTTTGGTAGATATTGGCCGATAACAGCGGGAATTTCGCCCATTTCTCCTGCTGACGCAGGACAGACAGCGGATTATCGAATTCATGGTTGCCGAGTGCCATTGCATCATAGCCGACCATGTTCATACCGCGGAAATCTGGCTCGGCATCCTGCAAATCGGACTCAGGCACACCGGTATTAATATCACCACCGGAAAGCAGCAGGACACTGCCACCTTTACTCGCCACTTCCTGACGAATCTGATCGACCAGCGTTTTTTGTGCGGCCAATCCATATTCACCGTGATCGTTATGCCAGAAGTGGCCGTGATGGTCATTGGTATGCAAAATAGTGATAGCGTATGTTTTGTCTTTTTCCCAAGCCATTGACATCACAGGTGTTAGCGCGAGCGATACCGCCATCGCACATCCCAGAGCTTTTACTGAAAAGCGCATGATAAATCTCCGTTTATTTTAAAGACCCAGTGGAACCACTAAGAAATTCACCACACAAATTAGCACAGCAAGATGAACAATGCGCGAAGCGCATTCACGCCGCCCGTCATCAATGCGCGATAGCCGACAAAATCAGATTAGGTATCGCAGCCAGAGTAATATCACGCTGGCTTGGTGCCGTCGTCATGCTGTCACGAATTCTTGCTAATATGGATACTTCATCGGAATAATCCAACAACATACTGTTTATCCCCTATTTCCCGAGGTTTTACGCAGGTGGATAAAACCATTCCACTGAATACATGAGAAAGTCGCGGGAAATTACAGCCTATAACATCAGGAAAAAATAATAATTATGCATGTTTATCAATACCAACCATGAGAAATCATCATTAAATCTATGCTAGACTACCTTTTACTGGATAAAATTGATATTTTTTATAAAACACCACTTTTATCCAAGCAACATTTCGCTATATGCAATAGATTTTATCTATACTCGGAATCATTGGCGTTGCAGTCAAACAGCAAACGAACGAATCCCAATACACTTTTCGGTACATAATAAAAGTCATAAGGGTACGTAAGTGCTGCTAACCATGCAGTAACGTCAAAGCAAAAAGGGTAAATCCGCTCAATGACGTTTCACCTATGGCACAAGGAGTTGGGATGCATGCTGCAACACCGCTAATTTCTACTATCGCTGGGGGGCTGGTTCTTGCCTTCATCCTTGGTATTCTGGCACACCGCCTGCGTATCTCCCCCCTTGTTGGGTACCTTGCAGCAGGCGTTCTTGTCGGTCCTTTTACACCCGGCTTTGTCGCCGATGCCTCACTGGCATCAGAACTCGCTGAACTTGGTGTTATCCTGTTGATGTTTGGCGTTGGTCTGCACTTCTCGCTGAAAGATCTCATGGCGGTAAAGTCCATCGCCATTCCCGGTGCGATAGCCCAGATTGCCGTGGCAACGCTGCTTGGAATGGGGTTATCCACCATGCTGGGTTGGAGCCTGGCGAGCGGCCTGGTTTTCGGCCTTTGCCTCTCAACCGCCAGTACCGTAGTGCTGCTACGCGCGTTGGAAGAAAGACAACTGATTGATAGCCAGCGTGGCCAAATCGCCATCGGCTGGCTGATTGTGGAAGATCTGGCAATGGTCCTTACGCTGGTTCTGCTACCGGCCTTCGGCGACATGATCGGCGCTGAGCATGCCGACACCAGAAAACTGCTGACCGATTTAGCCTGGACCATCGGTAAAGTGATTGCGTTTATTACCCTGATGATTGTCGTCGGTCGCCGTCTGGTGCCGTGGGTATTGGCAAAAAGCGCCAGCACCGGCTCACGCGAGCTTTTCACGCTGGCGGTGTTAGCCATGGCACTCGGAATCGCCTTTGGCGCAGTGAAACTGTTTGATGTCTCCTTTGCACTGGGCGCCTTCTTCGCCGGAGTGGTATTGAACGAATCTGAACTCAGCCAGCGAGCAGCGCACGACACGCTGCCGCTGCGCGATGCCTTCGCCGTACTGTTCTTCGTTTCCGTCGGTATGCTGTTTGATCCGATGATCCTGCTGAACGACCCCATTTCCGTGCTGATCACGCTGGCCATTATCGTGTTCGGTAAGTCAGCCGCCGCTTTCGTGCTGGTTCGACTCTTTGGTCACTCCAAGCGGACAGCATTAACGATTTCGGCCAGTCTGGCGCAGATCGGTGAATTTGCCTTTATTTTAGCCGGGCTCGGTATTGTGCTGGGGCTGCTGTCCGAAGAAGGACGGAATCTGGTACTGGCCGGTGCCATTCTCTCCATCATGATAAACCCGCTGCTGTTTACGCTGCTTGAGCGCTATCTGGCGAAGCATGAAACCATCGAAGAGCAGATCGTGGAAGAAGCGATTGAGGAAGAGAAACAGATTCCTGTCGATATGTGCAACCACGCATTGCTGGTCGGCTATGGTCGCGTTGGTAGCCTGATTGGCGCCAAGCTGCATCAGGCCGGAATTCCCATCGTTGTCATTGAGAATTCGCGTACACGGGTTGATGCACTGCGCGAGCAGGGAATTAAAGCCGTATTGGGCAACGCCACCAAGCCTGAAATCATGGATATTGCGCGTCTGGACTGCGCCCGTTGGTTATTACTGACGATTCCGAACGGCTATGAAGCGGGAGAAGTCGTCGCGGCAGCTCGTGAGAAGCGTGCAGACCTAGAAATTATTGCCCGCGCGCACTATGACGATGAAGTCAGCTACATTATCGAGCACGGTGCCAACGAGGTGGTGATGGGGGAACGGGAAATCGCCAATAGCATGATCACACTGCTGAAGTTGGATGACATTCCACCCGCACCTCAGGCGTGCCCTATCTAAATGGCTACACGTTAGAGACCAAAATGGCGGGCAATATGAGCACGCCATTTTTTACGCTATGCGGTATGTCTGCAAACGTCGCCAGACAAAAAACCGTCTTTCCCTACTCTGCTTTACTCACTAGCTGTTCCAGCAGATCGATGTGCAGCGGATCGTCATTGAGCGCAGGAATATAGTGAAATGCCTCTCCGCCTGCGTGCAGGAAAATTTCACGGTTCTGTTCCTGAATCTCCTCCAACGTTTCCAGACAGTCAGCGGAAAAACCGGGGCACATAATCTGAATGTGCTTGATTCCCTGCGCGGGTAGCCCCTGCATGGTTTCATCCGTATATGGCGTCAGCCAAGGTTCACGGCCAAAACGTGACTGGAAGGTCATCATTATTTTGCCTTCCGGCAGCCCCAGCGCAGCAATCAGCGCCTCTGTGGTCGCCCGACAACGTTGTGGATAGTCATCCCCTTCGTTGGCATAACGTACTGGGATGCCATGATAGGAGATCACTAATCTGTCCGGTTCACCGTGTTCAGCAAAAGACTGCTCGACACGGTGCTTCAACGCCGCAATATAAGCAGGATGTTCGGCGTAATCACGGATAAAACGAATCGCAGGTAGTTGACGATTATCACGCAACTGCGCCGCTAATCCATCCCACACGGCTGCGGTTGTCGAGCAGGAATACTGCGGATACATCGGCAATACCACCAACTGCGTGACACCCTGCGCCAGTAACTTATCCAGCGCCGAACGCAGGCTGGGTGAGCCATAGCTCATCCCCAGTTCCACAGGCGTTTCCGGCATGCGCGCAGCTAATGCCTGCTGCTGTCGGCGGCTAATCACCAACAGCGGCGATCCCCCCTCCATCCAGACCGACTGATAGAGCTTCGCCACTCGCGGTGAGCGGATTGGCAGGATGATACCGCGCAGCAGTGGCCACCATAGCAGGCGCGGCGTATCGACTACGCGTCGGTCGCTTAGAAACTCCGCCAGATAACGCCTCACCGCCTGCGGCGTCGGGGCATCGGGTGTCCCTAAGTTCACCATCAGCACGCCGTATTTCTCTTGTTTCATCGCCGTCTTCCTTTTATGGAGAAGCAGGCTTTCTCTCAGCCCGCCCGTGCGTAACATCAAATGCCTATTGTAGCGAAAAAAAGCTAAACAAATACGGATAGATAGCAGGGGTAACGCCGATGCTATCAATAGAGGAAACAAAGTAAATGAGGATCTCAGATCGAAAAAATGCCAGATGGTCGTCTGGCATTCAGATAGCGGAGTATGATTCGCTTAGTTAGAAAGATTAGCCCAGAATGGTTTCCAGTTCTGCGCGAACTTCTTCCACTTTACGCGTGCCTTCCACTTTGAAATAGCGCGTGTTACCCGCGTCAGCTTCTTTCTGATAGTAAGAAACCAGTGGTGCCGTTTGCTGATGGTACTCAACCAGACGCTTACGCACGGTATCTTCCTGATCGTCTTTACGAATAGTCAGATCTTCGCCCGTCACGTCGTCTTTGCCTTCAACTTTAGGCGGATTGAATTTTACATGATAGACACGACCGGACGCCGCATGAACGCGACGGCCAATGATACGATCGATGATCAGTTCATCAGGAACGGCAAATTCGATAACGTAATCCACATTGATGCCTGCATCTTTCATCGCATCAGCTTGTGGAATGGTGCGTGGGAAACCATCCAGCAGGAAACCGTTACGGCAATCCTCCTGGGCGATGCGCTCTTTAACCAGAGCAATGACCAGTTCATCAGTGACCAGTTTACCTGCGTCCATGATTTCTTTAGCCTGCTTGCCCAATTCAGTACCCGCTTTTACCGCTGCACGCAGCATGTCACCCGTGGAAATCTGCGGAATACCGTATTTCTCCATGATGAATTGAGCCTGAGTACCTTTGCCTGCGCCCGGAGCGCCCAGCAGAATAATACGCATCGCGTAAATCCCCTTGCTATGTAATATTTATAAAATAAATTTGAAAAACGCTAAACCATACCATTCCAGACGCTTATGCTCAAGGAACGGGCTCGCTTCAGCAACGCGCAGGCAGATGAAAAAAAGCAAGATACCTAAAAATACGGTTTGCCGTCTGCCCAATGTTGCCATTCAGTGTAGACGAAGAAACGCCCAATAACGGAAGGAAACGTAAAATCGGGGGGAAGACCCCGGTTAACACCGGGGTCTGGAGGATAGCACTATCAGGCACTTAACAGCTGATTCATACGGCGGATGAACAGGTTCGGATCGTCCAGCGTACCGCGTTCGGCCAGCAGAGCCTGATCCAGCAGCAGCTCGACCCACTCGCCAAACTCCGCTTCATCAGAAACGTCAGCCGCACGTTTAATAAGCGCATGCTCCGGATTCAGTTCAAAAATGTACTTCACTTCCGGTGCTTGCTGGCCCGCTGCGGCGAACAGTTTCGCCATCTGCGTGCTCATCTCGTCCGCATCCGTTACGACAATCGCAGGCGTATCGGTCAAACGGTAGGTGAAACGCACATCTTTAACGCGCTCGCCCAGCAGGGTTTTCACACGCTCAACAAACGGCTCCAGCGCTTTTTGTGCTTCTTTCTGCGCATCGTTTTCTTCATCAGCCAGTTTATCCAGCGTATCATCCGCTTTGCTGACTGACTGGAAGGATTTACCGTCGAACTCGGTCAGGTAGCTCATCATCCACTCGTCAATACGCTCGGACAACAGCAATACCTCGATACCTTTCTTACGGAACAGCTCCAGATGTGGGCTGCTCTTCGCCGCCGCATAGCTGTCTGCGGTGATGTAATAGATCTTGTCCTGACCTTCCACCATCCGGCTAACGTAGTCTTCCAGCGATACCGTCTGTGCAGAACTGTCGGATTGCGTGGTGGCAAAGCGCAGCAGTTTCGCGATCGCTTCGCGGTTGCTACCGTCTTCCGCCGGGCCTTCTTTCAGCACCAGACCAAACTGTTGCCAGAACGTCTGGTATTTTTCCGCGTCGTCTTTCGCCAGTTTATCCAGCATTTGCAGCACACGCTTAGTCAGCGCATTACGCAAATTCTGCGTCACGCGGCTGTCCTGCAAAATCTCACGGGAAACGTTCAACGGCAGATCGTTGGAATCAATCAGGCCACGAACAAAACGCAGGTAGTTCGGCATGAACTGCTCAGCGTCATCCATAATAAAGACGCGCTGAACGTACAGTTTCAAGCCGTGTTTATGATCGCGGTTCCACATATCCCACGGTGCACGCGCAGGGATGTAAAGCAGGCTGGTATATTCCTGCTTACCTTCCACACGGTTGTGGCTCCAGCTCAGCGGATCGGTAAAGTCGTGGGAGATATGTTTATAAAACTCATTGTACTCTTCATCGCTGACTTCTGATTTGCTGCGCGTCCACAGGGCCTGTGCCTTGTTAATTTTTTCCCAGCTAACGGTGGACTCACCGCCTTCTTCTTCGCTTTCCGTCTGGGCTTCAATTTCTACTGGCAACGCGATATGGTCGGAATATTTGCTGATGACGGAACGCACACGCCAGTCATCCAGGAACTCGTCTTCACCTTCGCGCAGATGCAGAGTAATTTCCGTACCGCGATCGTCTTTGGTGATGTCAGCGATGGTGTAGTCACCTTCGCCGGCAGATTCCCAGTACACGCCCTGATCGGCATTCGCACCCGCGGCACGGGTACGCACAGTCACTTTATCCGCCACGATGAAGGCGGAGTAGAAACCCACGCCGAACTGGCCAATCAGTTGGCTATCTTTAACCTGATCGGAACCCATAGATTCCAGAAAAGCCTTGGTGCCGGATTTCGCAATCGTACCCAGATTATCAATGACTTCGTCACGGCTCATGCCGATACCGTTGTCAGAAATCGTCAGCGTACGTTTTTCTTTATCCGTAGACACCCGCACGCGCAGGTCGCCATCGCCCGCATACAGTTCTGGTGCGGACAGCGCACGAAAACGTAATTTGTCTGCCGCATCGGAGGCGTTGGAGATCAATTCACGCAGAAAAATTTCTTTGTTGGAATAGAGCGAATGGATCATCAAATGCAGGAGTTGCTTAACTTCGGACTGGAACCCGCGAGTTTCTTGGCCTTTCATACTCATTGTTGCTTACCTCAATCCTAATATTATTCAGGCTGATTAAACTGACGATAAGTAGCAAATGGGGATAAACCAAGCTGATTTCAAGGGGTAAATTTCAGCGAAAAAAGAAAACGGTGAGAGGAAAGAGGAAAACAAGACTGCGGCTGCCAGATAATCCTACTGGCAGCCGACAGATTAAAACCGGAAGGGCTGACGACCTGCAAGCGAATGGGAAAGAGTGGTGCCATCGACCATTTCCAGCTCACCGCCAACGGGAACACCGTGTGCAATGCGGCTGGCCATCACGCCGTGCTGTGCGCACAGTTCAGCGATATAGTTTGCCGTCGCATCGCCTTCTACCGTCGGGTTAGTCGCCAGAATCACTTCGCTTATCGATTCCACCTGCAGGCGCTCTTCCAACCGCCCCAAACCGATATCGTCCGGGCCAATGCCATCCAGCGGCGACAAATGCCCCATCAGTACAAAGTACCGACCAGCAAACTGCCCCGTCTGTTCAATGGCATGAATATCAGCCGGGCTTTCTACCACGCAAATCTGCCCATTTTGCTGACGGCGCGGGTTCGAGCAAATCGCACAAACGTCCTGCTCGGTGAATGTCCGACAATCGCTACAGTGGCCGATTTCGGACATCGCCCGCGTCAACGCCTGCGCCAGACGCATACCGCCACTGCGGTTACGTTGCAGCAGTTGAAACGCCATGCGCTGCGCCGACTTGGGCCCAACGCCTGGCAGACAACGCAGCGCTTCCACCAGTGATTCAAGAAGCGGACTGGTCTGCATCAGAACGGCATCTTGAAGCCCGGCGGCAGTTGCATACCGCTGGAAACCGACGCCATTTTCTCTTTTTGCGTTGCAGCAATACGACGAGCGGCATCGTTGAACGCCGCAGCGATCAGGTCTTCCAGCATCTCTTTGTCGTCTTCCATTAGGCTTGGATCGATCTCAACACGGCGGCAGTTATGCGCACCGTTGATCGTGATTTTCACCAGACCTGCACCCGATTCGCCCGTGACTTCCAGATTCGCCACTTCTTCCTGCATCTGCTGCATTTTTTCCTGCATCTGCTGGGCTTGCTTCATCAGGTTGCCAATTCCACCTTTACCAAACATAGTTTTCTCTCTATCACGTCGGGCTGCACACTCGCAGCGGTTAAACAGGGCGGATACTTTCTTCGTCCAGTTCCGCATCAAAGAAACGCCGCAGCGTTTGAATCGTTGTATCGGCCAAAATTGACTGACGCGCCTGCGCCAGCTTTTCTTCATAGATAGCCTGACGCCACTCCAGCGGCGTCCGTACCGCGGGGTTGTCGTCTTCAGTAATCAGTAATTCTACAGGATGCCCGTAGTGAGCCGTCAATGCGTCCAACAGCGTCTTTTGCGCCGCAGGCGAATTAAGATGCCGCTGGGATGAACGCAGATGCAGATGGATCTTACCTGCTTCTTCGCTCTCTTTAAACGCATTAAGTGCCAGCTGTTGTACCAGCTTTGGCAACGTCAGACGATGGATTTCCGCCGCCCATGCATCCCGCTCCAGTGACTCTTCCGCTAGCCGTGCCGCCAGTTCAGGTGTTTTTTCGTGCTCTAATGCTGAACGCAACGCTTTTGGCGTCGCTACATCGGCCTTCTCTTCTTCGACTTTATTCTGCGCCCGCCAACGATACGCTTCCGGCTTTTTGGGCTCGGAGGGAGACGTTTTCGCATTTTGCCGTTGAATGCTGCGCTCAGTCACCGAAGCCAATCGCTCCAGCGCTGAGGTTGCCGGCCGCGTGTTGTCAGACGCTGCCGGATCAGCCTTTTTTGGTGGCGTACTCCCCTGTTTTCGCAAGAGCTGACTACGCGCCTGTAATAGCTGAGACGTCGCATCAGGCAATTCGCTCTCATCATGCTGCTCCGCTGAAGCAGGCGCTTCCCCTAACGGCGGCGCATAGGCAGAGGCATCCATCGGCGGCTCGGGAGAATAGGATGGCGGCGGCATATCTTCGGGAACTGCTGTATTTTGTGGCACTGGCGCACGGACCGTCGCCGATACCGTCGCAACGGGCTGCTGCTGCACAGGAGGCTGAATAGAAGGCACACGCGCAGTTTGAGCTGGCGCAGCGCTCACCGGCGCTACAGGCTCGGCGATAATCTGGCTGGGATGAAACGCCAATGCTCTCAGTAGCGTCATTTCAACGCCCATCCGACGATCGGGCGCAAAAGGCAACTCTTTGCGACCAATGAGCATCGTCTGGTAATAAAGCTGCACGTCCGTAGGCGGCAGCGCACGCGCTAACTCTCGCATACGCGCTTCAACTGCGGCGTAATCATCGCCCAGCGCAGCGGGCAGCAGTTGGACCATCGCAATGCGGTGTAACAGCGTCTGGGTTTCTACTAGCAGCGATTCCCAATCCACACCTCGTGCCGCGACCTGATCTAACAGCGACATGACCTGTGCCCCATCGCCTTTCGCCAACGCCTCAATGAGTGCCAACGGCTGCTCATCGTCCAGCGTTCCCAGCATTTGGCTGACGGAAGCGGTCGTGACCTGCCCCTGTCCCATGGCAATGGCCTGATCGGTCAGACTCAGCGCATCACGCAAGCTCCCATCGGCAGCACGTGCCAGAAGCTGTAGCGCACGCGGCTCACTGACGAGATTTTCTGCCTGTAATACCTGCTCCAGATGCGCGCGAATCTGTTCGACATCCAGCGCTTTGAGATGAAATTGCAGACAGCGCGACAGAATAGTCACCGGCAATTTTTGCGGATCGGTAGTCGCCAGCAGAAATTTAACGTGCGGAGGCGGCTCTTCCAGCGTTTTCAGCAGCGCATTAAAGCTGTGGCGCGATAGCATGTGAACTTCGTCAATCAGGTACACCTTGAATCGCCCCCGCGCAGGAGCGTACTGCACATTATCCAGCAGATCGCGCGTGTCCTCGACTTTAGTGCGAGACGCGGCATCGATTTCGATCAAATCGACAAAACGACCCTGCTCGATTTCACGGCAGTTGTCACACTGACCACAGGGCGTTGCCGTCACGCCCTGTTCGCAATTCAGCCCTTTTGCCAACAAACGGGCAATCGACGTTTTCCCGACACCGCGGGTGCCGGAAAACAAATAAGCGTGATGGATTCTGCCTAGGGAAAGGCCGTTAGCCAACGCGGTCAGGACATGCTCCTGACCGACAACATGGGAAAAGGTTTGGGGACGCCACTTACGGGCAAGAACCTGATAGCTCATCAATACCGCAACAGTCGAGTTATTGAGGCGATCATGCTAACACAGCCACGCCGCTATCGGCGAGACTGTTATGATTAATGTCCGGGGAAGTCAACCAGGCTATAGCAGGTGATACCCATCTCGGTCAGGCGCTGCTCGCCACCCAGATCGAACAAATTGATGATAAACGCAGCATCATTGACCGCCCCCCCCAGACGACGGATCAATTTCACCGTGGCCTCGAGCGTACCGCCAGTTGCCAACAGATCGTCGATCACCAGCACATTGTCGCCAGCGGAGATCGCATCTGCATGAATTTCCAGCGTATCTGAACCGTATTCCAGTTCATAGCTTTCACTGATAGTCGGACGTGGCAGCTTGCCCGGTTTACGCACGGGAACAAAACCTACGCCCAGCGCCAACGCAACCGGAGCGCCAAACAGGAAACCACGCGCTTCCGTACCAACAACCTTCGTCACGCCAGTGTTGCGGTAACGGTTTGCCAGCATCTCAATACTGGCTGCATAGGCCACAGGATCTTCCAGCAGGCTGGTGACATCACGGAACAGTATGCCCAGCTTCGGATAATCGGGGATGCTTTTGATACTGTTTTTAATTAATTCTGCCTGCTGTTGCGCTGTTACGGTCATCATAGTTGTGCCTGATAAAACGTTCTGAACATACCAATGCCGGTCACCACAAGGCTTTCATCATCGCATGAGGTGATGAAGAGGCATTATGACAAAGAGGAAAATGGCGACCCGCGCACGAAAACGGTAAAATTTAGTCAAAGTTACGGGCAAATGCAACTATCCGCACTCTGGGTGCGTATTTTTTGTATTCCCGTCACAGAGGCCGCCGCTTACGCTATCTTTTCGGATCTGCGCCCTGTGTTTGTTGTTCTGGATCAACCACGGGTAAACGAAGCATGAAGGTCAGCAAAATAACCAAAATGACCAACAACAAAATCCTGACCCATACCAGCTTAACCAGCCAGAGCGACAATGCGAACGTTAATAGAATCATGGTTACAGCCTTCCATTTTGCCCCAGGCGGCAGCGCCCGATGTTGCTGCCAATGACGCAGATAGCTGCCAAACCAGGAACGGTACAGTAGCCAGTCATGGAAACGCGGGGACGAGCGGGCAAAGCACCAGGCGGCCAGTAGCAAGAAAGGCGTTGTTGGTAATAAAGGTAACACGACGCCCAACGTTGCCAGCACAACGGAAACCCACCCCAATATCATCAGCAACACGCGATACATATTCACCTTTATACTTTGTTCACTACTACTATGTGTTGTCTACTCAATATGCTTTGTCTACGACAATATCCATCACACTTTATCACCACCTTGTCCGATGAATTAGTTAAGATATCCTCATGCTGTGTATTAAGGCGACACAGACTCACTGTGCCGATCTACCACGCGCCGACTCGCTGAATCATCAGCCTGACCGTAAGGGAAAAAAGTGAACACGCACCGATTGCTGCAAGCACTTGAACAACAAATTAACACGCTAGCGAAAGCACTTGAGCCGCTGGCGGATAAAGCTGTGCCGCAATCACGCTTTGATCGTCAGCTTTTTAGCAGCTATGGCACTCGGCTACGTGATTATCGCGCCGAAGTTGAACAAAACCTGCACGTAATAAAGCAATTAGTCGCAGAGCAACGCACCGAACGTGTAGCGTTTCTGGCTGAAAAATTGGTCAGCCAGATAGCCGCATTGCAGCGTGAGCTGGCAACGCAACCATTGCGCAGGCAAGAGCAACGAGCAGCACCAGAGCAGGAAGATATGTATCACAAGCTGGCGGAACATCAGGATTATGAACGCCGTCTGCTTTCTATGATTCAGGATAGAGAAAGCCTGCTCATCACTCAGACGCTCTTCAGCGAGCAACAGCGGCTGCAAAAAGAGCTGGCAGCGCTGGAAGGACGGCTGTCACGCTGCCGTCAGGCGCTATCGCGACTGGAGCGGAAGATAGAACGCCGAGAGCAAGAACCATAGCACGGCGGATTCACCAAGAAAAAAGAGGAACGGGTTCATGTCACTTGAAAATGCCCCACCCGAGGTCAAGCTGGCGGTCGATTTGATTATGTTGCTGGAAGAAAACCAGATCGAACCACGTATCGCGCTTGCCGCCTTGGAGATTGTACGGACCGATTTTGAAAAGAAGCGTTCACAAGAAGACGGTGGCGCTAAATACTCTGCCTAAGGCAAAAATAACTCAGCACGTAAAGGCAACTTGTGTTAGCACCGTCGATCAACAGCTTATTCAGCGGGTTTACGTAGCGCCGGACTAAAATGCAACATATCGATAAAGGCATCCACCAGCGCAGGGGCTTCCTGATCGAGATCGAAACTTTCCGGCATAAATAGCCAGTTTTCCATCACGCCAGAAAAATAAGCACGCAACGCAATCGCCGCACGACGGGGATAAATGTCCGTCGGCAACATCCCCACTCGAATGCACTTAATCAGGTTTTCTTCAATATCAACATAACAGGAGAGATAGAGCTCTTTGCGCGCATTGTACGATTGCAACATTTCACCGACAAACTCACATTTGTGAAAAACGATTTCCATAATGGAGCGCCAATGTGTATCACTAACGGTTAAACGCAGCATATAAATCAATAATTCACGCATCACGCGGAGTGGATTATCAGGGAATTTTGTCTGATACTCTATTTCAAACTCGCTGATTTTTGACTCTGACAACGCCCAAATCTCATCAAAGATTTCGGCTTTGTTCTTAAAATGCCAATAAATAGCACCCCGAGTCACACCAGCAGCAGTCGCAATGTCAGACAATGAAGTCGCGGACACTCCATGTTCAGAGAAGACTCTTAACGCAGTATCCAGTATATGTTGTCGAGTTTCCTGAGCCTGTTTTTTGGTTTTTCGTGCCATGATAATTTGGATTTTCGTGCCATATCGCTGTATTTGAAGGAAAGCGTGATTTACATACATTCGAGAATGTATGTAACATAGCATGAACATAAGACTATAGCAGCAATGGGTTTTTAAGCTTGTGATCCATTGGTCAATTTCAAATCGGACACTTGAGGTTTATCTATGAACAAAAACAGAGGGCTAACGCCTCTGGCGGCAGTTCTGATGCTTTCTGGCGGCTTAATACTCGCAGGATGTAATGACAGCAACAATCAGCAGGGCAGCGCACAGCGGCAGATGCCTGAAGTGGGTATTGTGACGTTGAAAACGGAAGCGCTGAATGTCATGACCGAGCTGCCAGGCCGCACAAGTGCTTACCGCATTGCTGAGGTTCGCCCACAGGTTGGCGGGATTATCCTCAAACGCAATTTTGTTGAAGGGTCTGACGTCAAAGCTGGCGCATCGCTGTATCAGATCGATCCTGCGACATACCAGGCAAACTACAACAGCGCCAAGGGTTCACTCGCTCAGACTCAGGCTCAGGCAGAAATTGCCCGTCTGACCGTTAATCGCTATAAACCGCTGCTAGGCACCAACTACGTCAGCAAGCAGGATTACGATCAGGCTGTTGCCACCTCTCGTCAAGCTGATGCTGCGGTTCAGGCAGCTAAAGCGGCGGTTGACACCGCGCAAATCAATCTGGCTTACACCAAAGTCAATTCGCCAATCGAAGGCCGTGTAGGTAAATCAACGGTAACGGAAGGCGCATTAGTGGCAACCGGGCAAGCAACGGCATTAACGACCGTCCAACAGCTTGATCCGATCTATGTTGACGTCACGCAGTCCAGCAATGATTTTCTACAACTGAAGAAAGAGCTGGAAAACGGCACGCTGAAACAAAGTGAAGGCAAAGCAAATGTCCGCCTGCTTTTGGAAAACGGTACTGAATATACTGAGGCAGGTACATTAGAATTCTCTGATGTTACGGTAGACGAAACCACCGGTTCCATCACACTGCGCGCTATTTTCCCGAACCCACAGCACAACCTCCTTCCCGGAATGTTTGTACGAGCGCGTCTCGATTCCGGCGTGAACCCAACAGCCTTGTTAGTTCCTCAGCAAGGTGTTACCCGCGATCCACGTGGTCAAGCCACGGCGATGGTGGTTGGTGAAGGCGATAAAGTCGAGCCTCGCACGCTTAAAACCAGTAAGGCAGTTGGTGACAAATGGTTGGTTACCGAAGGCTTGAAAGCGGGCGATCGCGTTATCGTCACCGGACTGCAAAGAATTAGGCCCGGTGCGCAGGTGAAAACGAAAGAAGTCGCTCCAGAAAATCAGCAGGCGCCGCAAGCGTCAGCAGAACCCGCGAAGTCTTAAGACGTTCTAACAGGAGCCGGTATAATTCATGGCTAAGTTTTTTATAGATCGACCCATTTTTGCATGGGTGCTCGCCATCATGGTGATGCTGACGGGATTGCTAGCAATAGTTAAATTACCTATTGCTCAGTATCCAACGATCGCACCACCTGCGATTGAAATAACAGCAAATTATCCAGGGGCCGATGCATCAACGCTGCAAGATTCCGTGACGCAGGTTATCGAACAGAATATGAACGGTATCGATAACCTGATGTACATGTCATCAAGCAGTGACTCTTCTGGTACGGTACAGATTACGCTGACCTTTGACGCAGGTACCAATCCGGATATCGCACAGGTCCAGGTGCAGAACAAACTGCAACTGGCTATGCCACTGCTGCCGCAGGAAGTACAGCAGCAAGGGGTTAACGTTCAGAAATCAAGCAGCAGCTTCCTCATGGTCGCCGCCTTCATCAGTGAAGACGGTAAAATGTCACAGGAAGATATCGCTGACTACGTGGCTGCTAACGTTAAAGATCCCATCAGCCGTACGTCTGGCGTCGGTGACGCACAGCTGTTTGGTGCACAGTACGCCATGCGTATCTGGCTCGATCCGAACAAACTGAACAACTATCAGTTAACCTCAGGTGATGTCACTGCGGCGATCAGAGTCCAAAACAACCAGATCGCGGCAGGACAACTGGGGGGATCGCCACCTGTTCCCGGCCAGCAGTTGAATGCGTCGATCATTGCTCAAACCCGACTGAATTCAGCAGAAGAATTCTCTAAAATCCTGCTGAAGGTTAACGCTGACGGCTCTCAGGTTCGTCTTAAAGATGTTGCCCGCGTTGAGTTGGGCGCAGAAAGCTATGACACGATTGCACGTTACAATGGTCAGCCCGCTGCTGGTATCGGTATTAAGCTGGCGACAGGCGCGAATGCGCTGGATACCGCAACTGCCGTAAAAAATTCACTAACAAAACTGGAAGAGTACTTCCCTTCTGGCATGAAAGTGGTTTACCCGTATGATACAACGCCCTTCGTTAAGATCTCGATCAACGAAGTCGTGAAAACGCTGGTGGAAGCCATCGTACTGGTATTCCTGGTTATGTATCTGTTCTTGCAGAACTTCCGTGCCACGCTGATCCCAACCATCGCGGTACCCGTCGTCTTGCTGGGGACGTTTGCTATCCTCTCCGCGTTTGGTTATTCCATTAACACTTTGACGATGTTCGCTATGGTCCTCGCCATCGGGCTTCTGGTGGATGACGCCATCGTCGTCGTGGAAAACGTTGAACGTGTCATGGCGGAAGAAGGTCTGCCGCCTAAAGAAGCGACAAAACGTTCCATGGAGCAGATCCAAGGTGCGTTAGTCGGTATTGCGCTGGTACTGTCCGCGGTATTCGTCCCGATGGCGTTTACTGGTGGCTCCACAGGGGCAATCTATCGCCAGTTCTCCATCACTATCGTTTCTGCGATGGTGCTGTCGGTTCTGGTCGCATTAATTTTGACACCTGCTCTCTGCGCAACGCTGCTAAAACCGATTGTCAAAGGCGATCACGGTGAGAAGAAAGGCTTCTTCGGCTGGTTCAACAGACTGTTCGAGAAAAGCACCAATCACTACACCGATAGCGTGGCAAATATCCTGCGCAGCACGGGTCGTTACCTGGTCATCTATCTGCTGATTGTTGTAGGTCTGGCACTGTTGTTCTTACGTTTGCCGACGTCTTTCCTGCCAGACGAAGATCAGGGGGTTCTCCTGAACATCGTTCAACTACCTTCAGGTGCGACGCAAGAAAACACACAGCAAATTATGGACAGAATGACGAACTACTATCTCGATAATGAGAAAAGTAACGTCAAGTCTGTGTTTACCGTGACGGGCTTCGGATTCTCTGGCCGTGGGCAGAACGTCGGTCTGGCTTTCGCTAGCCTAAATGACTGGAGTGAACGAAGCGGTACAGAAAATAAAGTTCTGGCGATTGCAGCAAGGGCAAACGCGGCCTTTAGCCAGTATAAAGAAGCGATGGTTTTCGCAGTCAACCTTCCTGCGATTATCGAACTGGGTACCGCAACAGGTTTCGACTTCCAGTTGATTGACCAAGCTAACCTTGGGCATGCAAAACTGACAGAAGCACGTAACCAACTGCTAGGCATGGCAGCACAACACCCTGACACACTGGTACAAGTTCGTCCTAACGGGATGGAAGATACGCCACAGTTCCGTCTTGATATCGATCAGGAAAAAGCTCAGGCACTTGGCGTGTCACTATCAGATATCAGCTCAACGTTGGCAACCACGTTAGGCGGTTCTTATGTGAATGACTTTATCGATCGTGGTCGTGTGAAAAAAGTGTATGTCCAGGCCGATGCGCCTTTCCGTATGCTGCCAGATGACATTAAAAGCTGGTACATCCGAGGTAACAACGGACAAATGGTGCCATTCTCCGCATTCACCCAGAGCCACTGGGAACACGGATCACCGCGTCTAGAACGTTATAACGGTCAACCATCCATGCAGATACAGGGCGAAGCGGCTCCAGGTAAGAGTACCGGTGAAGCCATGGCGTTAATGGAAGACTTCGTTACTAAATTACCGCAGGGTATCGGATACGAATGGACGGGTATGTCCTATCAAGAGCGGTTATCAGGCAACCAGGCACCGGCAATCTATGCCATTTCATTGATTGTCGTGTTCTTATGTCTGGCGGCACTTTATGAGAGCTGGTCAATTCCGTTCTCAGTGATGCTGGTGGTTCCATTGGGGATTATCGGTGCATTGATTGCAGCAAATATGACAGGTCTTGAAAACGACGTTTACTTTAAGGTAGGCCTGCTAACAACCATTGGGCTATCCGCGAAGAACGCCATATTGATTGTCGAATTTGCTAAAGATCTGATGGAAAAAGAAGGGAAAGGACTGATTGAAGCAACACTCGATGCCGTTCGTATGCGTTTGCGTCCAATCCTGATGACATCACTAGCCTTTATCCTCGGTGTCATGCCGTTGGTTATCAGTAGTGGTGCAGGTTCAGGTGCACAGAACGCCGTTGGTACTGGCGTAATGGGCGGGATGGTTACCGCAACCGTGCTGGCTATCTTCTTCGTTCCTGTATTCTTTGTTGTTGTCCGCCGTCGCTTCGGCAAGAAAGTGGACGACACAATAGCGCACTAAGATTGGATCTCTTCCTATATACTCGAAAAGGCCGCCTCCTAGCGGCCTTTTTTACATCCCTGCCCCGTACGACTAATCCGAGCTAAGAAGCACTATGCGCTGTTTAGCTCAGATTAGTCGTATCTATAGTGGCTTAGAGAATGTTGACGTCTGCTACAACATAATGGTTGATCCTGATGTCAAAAAAGCGCAACATAATAGATATGTTATAACATAACAAATTGGAGTAGCTATGAAAGCAGGTATTCATCCTGACTATCGCATGGTGGTGTTTCATGACACCAGCGCGGATGTCTATTACAGGACGGGGTCAACCATTAAAACCGAGCGAACCATTGAGCTTGAGGGTACACATTACCCTTACGTCCCCATTGACGTTTCTTCGGCATCGCATCCCTATTACACTGGGAAGCAAAAAGAATATGCCAAAGAAGGCAGCACAGCGCGCTTCCAGCAGCGCTTTGGCAACTTCTTCAAGTAATCAGAGAGGGCTATTAAATGCAGGTGCTTAGTTCGCTACGTTCAGCAAAGAATCGTCATAAAGATTGTATTGTGGTCCGCCGTCGCGGGCGAATTTACGTTATATGCAAATCCAACCCGCGCTTTAAAGCCGTGCAAGGCGGGAAAAAGAAAAAAGGTTAATCTTCCTCACTCCCATCCCGATACAGTCAGTGTTATAACGCTAACAAGACTGTACGGGATGATTTGCATGAAAAAAACCACAGAAACAATAAGATAACGGAGTACCAATCCCCCTATCCGTTGAGTAATCTCTTCGTATTCCGTCTGCCATTTCTCATATTTTCAGATAGAAATAATTAAATAATCAGCAGCCGAGTTTATTCTATGCTCATTGTTACAACAAGAATGATGAGGATTAATCAAAATAAAGGGCAGTGAAAACCTTACCTATCATCCGCGAAGTTTACGAACACCTTTGCTATAATCATATATAGAATGACGTAACCGGAACCAGCATGGTATAGCTATACTTAAGGTTAATTCATGAGATGTTGGTATTTACGCCAGCGCGATTTCGCGACATAGTAGATACTAGGAGGGACGATAATCACTGTTTTCTCATTCATTACAGAACCAATCACAATGGTTCAACGCCCTGTCTGTAACAACATGAATACGAAACAACGTTAACGTTTTATCTTTTAAGCTTCATCAGTCTACCTGTTTACCAGGTGTTAACCGCAGTAACACTGAATAACGGCTTAACGGAGGGATTGATATGGATGAGTACACACCAAAATATTATGATATTGCCCAACTCAGATTCTTATGTGAAAATCTGTGTGACGAAAGCATAGCAACGTTAGGTGATAGCAGTCACGGCTGGGTCAATGATCCGACATCTGCGATCAATCTCCAATTAAATGAACTTATTGAGCATATCGCTACGTTTATTCTCACATTTAAAATAAAATACCCTAACGAAAGTGAGCTTTCAGAGCAGGTTGAAAAGTATTTGGATGATACTTACGTCTTGTTTAGCAACTATGGAATTAATGATGCTGAACTGCGACGTTGGCAGAAGTCCAAAGCAAAATTATTCGGAATGTTCTCAGGGGAGAACATCTGTATGCCTGCTAAAACTTAAGCAATAATTTATTTAAATTTTTAACCACCAGGTACTGCTTGCATAGGCCATTATGAAAAAAATCGACTATTTGATGCGTTTGCGTAAATGCACAACTATTGACACTCTCGAACGCGTTATTGAAAAAAACAAGTATGAACTCTCCAATGATGAACTGGAGATGTTCTTTTCCGCAGCAGATCATCGTCTGGCAGAACTGACGATGAACAAACTCTACGACAAAGTCCCTACAGCAGTATGGCGATACGTTCGTTAATTACTAACGAAACGCATACAAAAACTGACATTAAACACACTGCGCCGATAATATTATCGGCCTTTGTTTTTATTATCTTTTTAGCGTATTAATTGCGTAAGACTTGTAACAAATTGTATTCTTTATATTAAGTAAAAATGAATTATTCCTCACATCCCATACTTATTTCCTCAGCACTCATCGCTTATAACAATCGCATCAATCGTATCCACGCATAGTATATCCCGTGATGAAAATAGAGGATGTAATAATTACCGCAATGATTACTCGCTAAGTAAAGATGCACAATAATGCTCTCTAAGAAGCAGCGATCGGAAAATGACACCGATCGAGCAAAGAATGGCGGTTCAGCATTTATGTATGCCAGCAACCGAGTTTATGGCAGAGAATGTCGTTTATGTGCAGGAGATGAAGACCAGCCTGGCGATGAAGCGGCTACCGAGGGCACAAATTGGTGGAGGCCCTGCCAGCTACATCCCGGCACACACGTCTCCTGCTGCGGCTGCTTCCTTCCGGACCTGACCGAATCCACAGGTTAGTGTTGCGGGAGAACCGACAGGGCCTCCATTGACGACTTTATAACAGCTTGCATATGATAACCGCAACGTGTCACAAAGCGGTTGGCATTATCGGCGATGAGATAGGCAATTGCAAGCTAACCCACACTAACCGTTGTTTTCTTACCCACCTCACTATGCCACTATGATACTCAATCGGTTTAGGAACAGCAGGAACATCCGCTGATGTCAGAAGAAAACGATAATTTCCGCCAGCGCGTTTTTCAAATCGTTGCGGCAATCCCTTACGGAAAAATAGCGACCTATGGCGACATCGCACAGCTTGCTGACTCGCCCAGAGCATCCCGACAAGTCGGTGGGGTATTAAAACGTCTGCCAAAAGACAGCAAACTCCCCTGGCATCGGGTAATCAACCGTAAAGGCGAAATATCGCTGGTTGGTGGAGACTATGTGCGTCAAAAGTCAGCGCTACAGGCGGAGGGCATTATTTTCAATCGTCAGGGAAAAGTTGATCTTGCGAAATACCGCTGGCAATACGCGCCATAACAGCGCGTATCCAGATGAATTACCAGATGGTCTGTGGTGCCGTAGATGACTGGCTAGGCTGCCCCTGAAGCATATGAGGGCTCTGATTCGTCGGGTTAGACATCATTGATCCCTTATTTTTCGCCGGTAAGGGAACTGAGGGGACAGGTACTAACACTAAATCGGCGTTATTTACCCCGTTGCTAATAACCGGTAAGACGTTCTCCGTCACCATCACGATCCGATTATCGATTGCAATCGCAGCGCTGAGTAAGATACGTGCATTGGGCTGGATATCAGTTGGGTTATACGGTAGCTCGAATTGGAAAGGTGCCTGCTTTCCTTCTGTACGCGTCACACGCTGGGTAATCACTTTTGAAGGCGCATCCGCCAGCGATGCATCAGACACGGTAACGGTCAAAACGGCGTTGTGAGGTAGCGCAATCCGCTGACGAATATTCACCGTACCCGTTACCACAGGCATTGCGACAGCCGGACGCTGTGAGGAAACACTGGTGACAGGTGCGCCTGTCTGAGGAGAAACGCCATAATCACTCCTCTGTGCACATGCAGCCAGAGTCATCGATAACGTGATACCACCTAAGATATGCCATAATTTCATTCGGTCAGTCTCCTTTATTATTGTCAGACTACCGGTATCGAAAACCGGCATTCATAAATAGTATGATTCAACCAACACAATAATGATGGTGCAATATTCTGATATTTCCCTGAAATCCACATATTTATTGCAGTAAAATCTACAAAATTAGATTTTATATATTAAAAACAAACAAGTAACTAGCCATTCGCATCCATTGGGGCCGATACCATGAGTCAATCACTACAACATCTTCTCGACCTCCTGCATTTAGAGAAGCTCGAGGAAGGGCTATTTCGCGGACAAAGCGATGATTTGGGGCTGCGTCAGGTCTTTGGCGGGCAGGTTGTCGGCCAGGCCATGTCGGCCGCCAAACAGACTGTCCCTGTCGAGCGCAACATTCATTCATTCCACAGCTACTTTTTGCTACCCGGCGATAGCCAGAAACCGATTATTTATGACGTTGAAAACCTACGCGACGGCAACAGCTTCAGCGCCAGACGCGTTAGAGCTATCCAGAATGGTCGCCCTATTTTTTATATGACCGCCTCATTCCAAAGTCATGAAGAAGGGTTTGAGCACCAAAATGTGATGCCAAACGTCGCACCACCTGAGGATCTGAAATCTGAGCAGGAAATCGCACAAGGCATGCAGCACCTTCTGCCGCCCCGCTTTCGCGATAAATTTATTCAGGCCAGCCCGATTGAGATGCGCCCAGTTAAATTCCATAACCCACTAAAAGGCGAAGTGGACGAGCCAGTGCGACACGTCTGGTGCCGTGCCAGCAGCCCGCTACCGGACGATAAACGTATTCACCAATATCTGCTCGGCTATACGTCTGACTGCAATTTCCTACTCACAGCCTTGCAGCCTCACGGCATTGGCTTTTTGGAACCCGGTATGCAAGTCGCCACAATCGATCACTCTATGTGGTTCCATCGTGATTTCCGGCTGGATGACTGGCTGTTATATACCGTCGAAAGCACGTCTGCATCCGGTGCCCGTGGTTTCGTTCGTGGGCAATTCTATACCCGGGAAGGCGTGCTGGTTGCATCCAGCGTGCAGGAAGGCGTCATACGTCGCCGCCAGCCGTAAAACCTGCGGCAGCCTCGTAACGTAAAAGACTACCGCCGAAAGAGGTGGTTTAAAGCTGATAATAGTTTAAAGCTGATAATAAAACAGGCGTGGAGTTTCCCCACGCCTGCCTACTGTACTCACACGATCTTACTGATTAATTTACGCGATCTTATTGGTTGTAAGCACTCTCGCCGTGGCTGTTGACGTCCAGACCTTCGCGCTCTTGATCTTCAGGTACACGCAGGCCAACAACCATATCCGCGATCTTGAAGGCGACAAATGCCACCACGCCAGACCACACCAGACAAATAATCACGCTAAACAGTTGCACCCAAACTTGGTGTGCCATCGTCACGCCTTCCGCATAGCCAGTACCACCCAGTGATGCTGAGGTAAATACGCCAGTCAGGATACAGCCAACGATACCGCACACGCCGTGAACACCGAACACATCGCACGGGTCATCCACACGCAGCCATCTTTTCAGTACCGTCACG
The DNA here is from genome assembly GCF_014946775.2 of Pectobacterium quasiaquaticum. Taxonomy (NCBI): domain Bacteria; kingdom Pseudomonadati; phylum Pseudomonadota; class Gammaproteobacteria; order Enterobacterales; family Pectobacteriaceae; genus Pectobacterium; species Pectobacterium quasiaquaticum. Next base: position 3,229,011 of record NZ_CP065177.1, read on the forward strand.
CCCCACAGACCTGCAACGCCACCGGCCAGACCGATGATCAATGCACCGCCGACGCCAACCGTACCCGCTGCAGGCGTGATTGCCACCAGACCAGCGATACAACCAGAGCATGCGCCCAGAAGAGAAGGCTTACCACGTACCATCCACTCACCGCCAACCCATGCTAGAATTGCAGCAGCAGTCGCGACAACGGTGTTCAGGAAAGCCAGAGCAGCGATACCGTTCGCAGCACCGGCAGAACCGGCATTGAAACCAAACCAGCCGATGTACAGAATCGCCGTACCGATAAATACCATGGGCAGGTTATGCGGTTTGAAGGCTTCTTTGCCAAAACCAGCACGTTTACCCAGCAGGTAAGCCCCCACCAACCCAGCAACCGCAGCGTTGATGTGAACCACCGTACCACCAGCGAAGTCCAACGCACCATCCGCAGCAAGATAGCCACCGCCCCATACCATGTGCGTCATCGGCAGGTAGGAGAACGTCAGCCACAGCGCAACGAAGATCAGCACCGCAGAGAAACGAATACGCTCAGCAATCGCACCGACAATCAGCGCGACGGTGATGCAGGCAAAGGAAGCCTGATAGGCCACATGTACAAATTGATAATAGGTGCCGCTGATGGACTCAATCCCGATGCCTTTCAGCATAAAGGTGCTGAAACCACCGAAGAAAGCATTCCCTTCACTGAACGCTAGGCTATATCCGTAAACCACCCACAGGATACAAACCATCGCGAACGTTACGCTCACCTGTGTCATCATGGACAGAACGTTCTTAGAACGAATCAGGCCGCCGTAAAACAGTGCAATGCCCGGTATAGTCATAAAGAGTACCAGCGCGGTACAAATCATAATAAAAGCGTTATCCGCTTTATCAATCGTCGGTGTCGCAGCCATTGCCCAGGACGGGAGTAATGCCGCCACACCGAGACCTAATGAAGAGAGTCGTTTTTTCATTTTCATCCATCCCTATTTACGTATCTACGCTAGGTGTTGTTAAAGTGCGGCTTCGTCAGTTTCACCCGTACGAATACGGATAACTCTTTGCAACTCGGCGACAAAAATTTTGCCGTCACCAATTTTCCCGGTATACGCGGCTTTGCTGATGACATCGATCACTTCATCCAGTTGATCGTCTGCAATTGCGATATCAATTTTTACCTTGGGTAAAAAGTTAACGCTGTACTCCGCGCCGCGATATAGCTCCGCATGCCCTTTCTGACGACCAAATCCTTTCACCTCAGTGACGGTGAGTCCCTGGATGCCGACAGAAGATAACGCTTCACGTACATCTTCCAGCTTGAATGGTTTTATCACCACAGTAACCAGTTTCATTTATCTTCCCCCTAGCCATTACGTTCAGGCTTTCGCCCGTCACTTGTTCGATTACATGCTCTATGAAGTCGGTCTACGTCATGACTAAAGCAAAGAGTGTGCCATAAATTATTTATCTGACATAAATCAGGAAAGAGAACGCGATTAACGATAAGAAAGGGCAAAAGGAAAACAGTATGGGAAAGAAATGCAGGAAGATTTGGGCAAAAACCGCACCAATACAGTGCATGAAGAGTGTTTTCAGTGCAACTCGGGGGGGAGCCAGAATCACGATGCTTATTGATGGTGCGAAGCCACGAATAGACTGTCGGTCTGCACCACACAAGGCGGTGCAGACCGAGATACTATCCCAGATCAGTCTCAGTGCGCAGGACAAGCCTCAGTGCTAGTGGCTGCAAGATCCTCTCCGGCAAGTTGCAATTGATACATTTGATAATAGCGCCCCTGCTGTTGCAGCAGTTGCTCATGCGTTCCCCGCTCAACGGTTTGCCCATGATTGAGAACCATAATCGTGTCGGCCTCAACGATAGTGGAAAGCCGATGGGCGATGATAATTAAGGTCGTTTGTTCCCTGATAATGCGCAGCGCCTTTTGTACCGCCTGCTCCGTACCCGAATCAATATTCGCCGTCGCTTCATCAAGAATCAGGATTTTAGGCGTTTGCACCAGTACTCGCGCAATCGCCAGCAGTTGCTTCTGTCCAGTAGACAGGTTATTCCCCTGTTCACCAATGCGCGTGTGCAATCCTTCAGGAAAAGCCCGAACCAGTTCGGCAAGCTGCACCACTTCCAGCACGTGCCAGACGGCCTCTTCGCTGATATCACGCCCCAGCGTTACATTCACAAACATGGATTCCGCCAGCACAACTGGATCCTGTTGCACCATTGCCACATTTTGGCGCAACACCGCATGGGAGAGCGTCGACAGCGGACGGCCATCAAGCTGAATCTCACCCTCATCTGGCGCGTAATACCCCATAAGCAAACTGGCTAGCGTACTTTTCCCACTGCCGGTATGCCCTACCAGCGCGACGAATCCGCGCTCTGGTATCGTCAGAGAAATATTCTGTAGCACACGTTTTTCTGTGCCATACGAGAAAGAAACTTCATCAATATCGACGCGCCCAGTCGCCAGAGGACGCTCATCATCGCCATAGCGCTGCTTTTTGCCATCCATCAATTCAAAGATACGCTCACCAGCGACGACCGCCTGCTGTAACATGGACTGCTGGGTTGTCAGTTCAATCAGAGGTTCATTCAGACGGCCCAAATAGTTGATAAACGCGTACAAGACCCCGACGCCAACCGATCCCATTGAGCTGAAACCGAATTGGATTAACAAGCCACACAGCACCATCGCGGCAAACAGGCTCAGTAGCGGCCGCAACAGGAAACCTTCTAGACGCAGGGCCTTCATCCGCGCTTTATAATGTTCATAGCTGGCTGCGCCCAGTTTCTTGCCAAAGCGAGCCTGCTGACGAAACTGCTGAATAACGCCCATGCCATTAATTACTTCATTGAAACCATCATTAATGTCGGCCAGATAGCTCCGCACCTTGCGCACAATCGGCGTACTAAAACGATGGTACAGCACCATAACTGTCGCAACCGCAGGGAAAATCATCAACGCAACCAGCGCCATCTGCCAGTTCAGACTGAACATCGCCACCAACATGGCACCAACCAGCGCCGCACTGCGTAATACCGTTGACACCACCATGACGTACAGGTCTTTAACCACCTCGGTGTCATTGGTGACGCGTGAAATCAGTTGCCCAACGGGTTGCGTATCAAATGTACTCAACGGCTGGCGCAACGCCGCATCCATCACATCAATGCGCAGTTGCTGGACGACACCGACCGCAACGCGGTTGAACAGCAGCGTCTGAAAATAGTGTAGAGAGGCCGCCAGAATTTGTAGCAGGATATAGGCCATTGCCAAGCCAGCCGCAATCGCCAGCGGAAAGTGGCCTTTTGCCACCAGATCGTCAATAAAATAGCTCACCAATATAGGGCCGGAAACTTCTGCGGCGGCAGCAACCCACAACATCACGACACCTGACATCAGCGGTTTTCGCCAGGGGGAACCATAGGCCAGCAGACGTTTCAGGGTTGGCCAAAACTGTTGAGGGCTATTCATTTTTCGTTCCTTCCAACTGCGGCACATCATCCAGCGCCGCCTCCAACTGTTGATAACGGTGCATATCCCGATACCAGCCGGGTTGTGCCGCCAGCATCCGATGTGTGCCACGCTGCACCGTTTGTCCTTGCTGCAACACCACGATTTCATTCGCTTCGGTTAAGGCTGACAGACGGTGTGCACTGATGATCAGCGTCCGCTTTTCGCCCCATGTTTTGAGATTCTGCAAAATCTGGTGTTCCGTTCGTCCATCAACCGCAGACAGCGCATCGTCCAGCACCAGAATTTCAGCATCCAGCAGTAATGCACGGGCAATCGCGATCCGCTGTTTTTGACCGCCTGATAACATTACGCCGCGCTCTCCGACCTCCGTCTGATAACCCTGAGGCAAACGCAGAATGTCGTCATGAACGCTGGCAAGGCGTGCCGCCTGTTCAATCTGTTGTTGGGTAGCATCAGGCCGACCCAGTGCGATGTTTTGCGCCACCGTATCGGAAAACAAAAAGGGCATTTGCCCCACAACGGCAAAACGGCTCCGAAGTTCATCTAACCGAATCGCGCTCAATGGACGATCGTGATAACGAATCTCTCCCGACTGAGCATCGAAATGACGCAATATCAACGCCAGCAGCGTACTTTTCCCCGACCCGGTCGGCCCACACAGCCCCAGCATATTGCCCGGTGCCAGCGTAAACTGAATATGTTGTAAAGCATCACGAGTAGTATCTGGGTAGCGAAACGCAGAGATATTCACGTCCAGCACGCCCCGCTCGGCAGGCAAGGATTCCTCACCGTCTTTCACCACGAGATCTTCCGCAAGCAGTTGACGAATACGGCTATATGCCGCACTACCACGCTCAACAATATTAAACATCCAGGCCAGCGCCAACATCGGCCAGATCATTAACCCCAGGTACATGACAAAGCTGGTCAACAAGCCTAACGTCAGCGAGCCGTTAATCACCATCCAACTGCCGCCGCCAATCGCCAGCAAATTCGACAGCCCGACGGCAATATAAATGGTGGGATCAAAGCGGGCATCAACGCGGGCAACATGCATATTTTTGGCACCAGCATCCGCCGCAACCTGTGCAAAACGCGCGGACTGATAGTTTTCCAACCCGAAGGCTTTAATCATCCGAATGCTGGTCAAGCCTTCCTGCGCCTGATCGTTAAGCGAAGAAAACGCGGCCTGTGCTGATTTAAAACGGTTATGCAGTTGGGTGCCGTAGCGTTTGATGAAAATCGCCATGACCGGCATCGGAAGTAGCGCCAACAGGGTCAGTTCCCAACTGATTTGAGTACACATGACAACCAGTACGGCACACCCCATCACCATTGAATCGACCAGTGTCAGCACGCCCTCTCCGGCGGCAAAGACCACGCGATCGACATCGTTAGTCGCACGCGCCATCAGATCGCCGGTTCGGTGACGTTGATAAAATGCCGGATGCTGACGGCTCAGTTGGCGGTAAAAATCCTCTCGTAACTCAACCGCCAACTGGTATGACGCTCCAAACAGAAACACGCGCCACACGTAGCGCAGCAGATAGACCATGACGGCGGTCAGCAGCATCACGCCAATCCACTTCATCATTTCAGTCATCGACATGCCGTGCTGCGTCACACCATCGACAATTACGCCGACCAGTTTAGGGGGCAGCAATTGCAGAATAGCAATCGAAATCAATAGCGCCACAGCACCCAGATAACGCCGCCATTCACGGCGAAAATACCAACTCAGTTGAGCAAACAGTCTCACGCGGTTTTCATTCCAATAGCCAGAGGATCATGACAGACTCAGACAAGTGATTATACAAAAGACGGATATACGATGAATCACAGGGATAAGGGCAATGCCGTGGTATGTTTGATTCGTTCCATAGCAAAGCTAGATGTTACATCGACCAGTCCGGGAATACCATTCACCAGCCGCTTATAGAAATCATCATAGCTTTTCATATCAGCAACCTGAACCTGCATCAGGTAATCGTATTCGCCAGCCATACGATAGAAAGCCAGCACCTCCGGCATGTCAGACACTACGCGGGTGAAAGTCTGATACCAGTCGCGGTTGTGCTGTTGCGTCTTCAATAAGACAAACGCCGTCAGCCCTAACCCTAGGCGTTCATTATCCAACAGCGCCACCCGAGCCCGAATGACCCCTTCTTCTTCCAGACGCTTCAGTCGTTTCCAACACGGCGTGGATGTCAGATTAACCGCCTCGGCCAGCGTCTGTAGCGAAAGCGTGCAATCCTGTTGCAGCATATTCAGCAGTGTGCGATCAATTTTATCTAACATAGTTTTACCCAATATAGCGCTGCCGATAGAAAAATTTCCCCACTCTCTCTCATTAAGAGAGAAAAGTAATGTTCTTCCCGCCCAGAATCATGGTGATAGCATTATTGGCAACATCGACATAGCGATGACCTTACCGACCCTCGTTGCGCCCCCCCGCTGTTATCATAATTTTAAAGATAGCAACTCGCCATTCGCCTCAGTAGAAAAAAATCTACATATAAATAACAAAAGGGTAAATAATTCCCTTAAATTAGCCAAAAAGAGATAAAAAGATAACTTTTTTATCCTAAAAACTCGTTACTCTATTCACATCACTGTCTAACCGAGTTTTTATCATGACCAATGCCTGGGTTAAAAATGCCATCAGCGCTATCGAAGCAGATTTTCAGCGTTCGGCTGATACGCATCTCATCCGACTGACACTGCCAGATTATCCGGGTATCTATTTTTACCTCAAAGATGAAAGCACACATCCCAGCGGCAGTCTGAAGCATCGTCTGGCACGTTCTTTGTTTCTCTACGGACTGTGCAACGGTTGGATTAAAGAAGGCACGCCGATTATTGAAGCGTCATCCGGCAGCACGGCCGTGTCAGAAGCCTATTTTGCACGTTTGCTTGGCCTGCCGTTTATCGCCGTCATGCCTTCCTGCACCGCAAAAAGAAAAATCGAGCAAATCGCTTTCTATGGCGGGCGCTGCCATTTTGTCGAACAGGCGGGACAAATCTATGCGGCATCTGAGCAGCTCGCGCAAGAGATGAACGGCCATTATATGGATCAGTTCACCTACGCAGAACGCGCTACCGACTGGCGCGGCAACAACAATATTGCTGACAGCATTTACCGCCAAATGGCACGTGAACCGCATACCGTACCGGATTACATTGTGATGAGTGCAGGAACGGGCGGTACGTCAGCAACGCTCGGTCGCTACATTCGCTATCAGGGGCTGGATACACAACTGGTCGTCGTCGATCCAGAAAACTCCGTCTTCTACGACTGTTACCAACAGCGGGATCGCTCCATTACTGGCCCGTGCGGCAGTCGGATCGAAGGTATTGGCCGTCCGCGTGCCGAACCGTCTTTTATTCCTGACGTCATTGATAGCATGATCAAAGTGCCGGATGCCGCCAGCATCGCCACACTGTACTGGCTGGAAAGCGTGTTAGGCCGCAAAGCAGGCGCGTCTACCGGCACCAACGTTTGGGGAATGCTGCAACTGGCCAAAGAGATGGTGAACCGAGGCCAAAAAGGTGCGCTCGTGACTCTGCTCTGCGACAGCGGCGAACGCTATCTGGACACCTACTACAACAGCCGTTGGGTAGAAAAAAATATCGGCGACATAAGTCCTTATCTCAATGAGCTAAACAATCCAGAGATATATCAGCTTTCGCCAGAATCCAGCTTGACGTGAGGCTCGCCTACGCAGCACGCTGTCCCAGCGCTGAATGCGGGCTACTTTTCAGGTAACGTGATTTTTCAGATAACCGAGTTTTTCAGGTAAAATAACGGCTTTACACCGCAGTGCGTTGCAGACGTATTGCGGTTAACGTCGCGTTAAGGTGAATGAAAAATGAAGCGTGCTGTTGTCGTTTTTAGCGGTGGACAAGATTCCACGACCTGCCTGATTCAGGCCCTGCAAGATTATGATGACGTCCACTGCATCACCTTCGATTATGGGCAACGCCACCGCGCGGAAATCGATGTCGCTCGGGAACTCAGCCAGAAACTGGGGGCAACGGCGCATAAGGTTCTGGACGCCGGTTTGCTCAACGAACTCGCCACCAGCAGTCTGACGCGCGACAGTATCCCTGTTCCCGATTACGACGCCAATGCACAAGGCATCCCCAACACCTTTGTTCCAGGAAGAAACATCCTTTTCCTGACGCTCGCCGCAATCTACGCCTATCAGGTTGGTGCAGAAGCCGTGATTACCGGTGTATGTGAGACTGATTTTTCCGGTTACCCAGATTGTCGCGATGAATTCGTCAAGGCACTGAATAAGGCTATTGTTTTAGGTATTGCCCGCGATATCCGTTTTGAAACCCCGCTGATGTGGCTTAATAAGGCAGAAACTTGGGCGCTGGCGGATTATTACCAGCAACTTGATACCGTTCGTTACCACACGCTAACCTGTTATAACGGCATCAAGGGTGATGGGTGTGGTCAGTGTGCCGCCTGTCATTTACGAGCAAACGGGCTCTCACAATATCAAAACGACTCCACTGCCATCATGGCATCGCTGAAGCAGAAAGCAGGATTACGCTGAGACTTCACGTCGCTACGCAGAACTCTACATGCAGAACCATCACGCCATGTAAAAAACAGGCCACACCGTACAGGTAGTGGCCTGTTGCTTCATGTTAACGGCGAATCTCGTTTAGGTGTTCCAGCAGTTCTCCCTCCAACAGCAGTGCTTTTTGCGTCAATAAATCGATGCAGACAAACGTCAGCGTGGCATCGGCCACGTCGCCTTCATCAGACACTCGGGTTATCTTCTGGCTGAGCACGCCACTTTTCGTATTCATCTGTAGTAGCTCGCTATCAATACGCAGCACGTCACCGAGAACGGCAGGCTTGCGATAGTTGATATTGATGTTCACTACGACAAAAGCGACATTGTTGCTATGCATCCAGCCAAAAGCAGGCAACGTTTCCAGCCATTGCCAACGCGCCTCTTCCAGAAACTCCAGATAGCGCGCGTTATTAACATGCTGATAAACATCAATGTGATAACCACGAACGGTAATGAAAGTCTGCATAGCGATAATACTCCTGTGACAACACCAATAACTGGTATGACCTGATAATTAGCCTAGCAGAGGTTCGCAGCCCAGAGGAAGTGCACGACTGGGCTGCGACTGACATCACAGTTTTAAGCGAGAGAGATTTCGTTCAACCAACGCAGCCCCAATTCCCGGGACCTCAGTTAATTGATCGATCTGAGTAAAAGGACCATTTTGCTCGCGATAGGTCACGATCGCTTCCGCCTTTTTAAGGCCGACACCGTTCATTATTTCCGCCAAATCAGCAGCGGTTGCTGCATTAATGCTTACCTTATCCTCATCACCATCAGGAAGCGTTGCTTTTTCCGCTTTCTGATCTGCTGGCGCAGACTTCACCGCTGTTGCCGTACTGTCGGCGGCTTTAGGTGCCGCCTGACTCAGTAATGGCAACCCAGACAAGCTCATCCCAATGATTAAGCACAGTGCTTTTATTCCTGATTTTTTCATGCTGTTTCCTCCTTGTGTGTGACAGCACGGCTACCTTGCCGCAGACTCATCAACACCGCAAACAGCAGAATTTAAATGTGGAAAAGGCCGCGAAAGCGGCCTTTTGTTGTTGCAACGATTTGCAAATTTTTGCGGAGCTTATTGCTGTTCTTGCGCCGCATTGCCCATCTTGATTTTCGCTTCACTGCGTAAGCTGGACAGCAGAGAATCAAACAGCGCGCCCAGAGAACCTTGCTGAACCTGGCTAGCAAACTGTGTTTTCTGCTCATCGTTTAGCTGATGTGGCGTCACGCTATCCAGCGCGACCAGCACGACATTACCGGCTTGATCCTGAGTAATAGCATAAGATGGCTTATCTTTCTCCGGATGTGGCATAGCAAAGATTGCTTCGGCCGTTGCATCACCCTGAGAGATAGAAGACATCGTTTTTGCCTCGCCAAAGCTCAGGCCCGCAGCTTTAAGCGCATCATCTTTACCTTGCTTCAGTTCAGCCAGAATTTTTTCAGCGTCTACTCGAGTCTGCTGTTCAGCCTTCTGACGTTTCAGCGTCTCTACGATCTCAGTACGAACCTGATCCAGAGGGCGAGTACTTTCAGACTTGTGCTCAGTGATACGCAGAACGAAAGCACGATCGCCGTCGACGTTAATCACATCGGAGTTGTTGCCCGCAGCACCGTTTTCGCCCAACAGCGCACCGCTAAAGATAGCCTGCGTTACTGGCTGGAAGTTCAGCGCAGCGGGAACTTTCTCACGCGTAAACCAGTCGGTCTGCGTGGCTTTCACACCAGCAGCTTCTTCTGCTGAAGCCAGAGACTCGTTGTCATTGCTGGCCGCTTCGCTGACTTTTTGTTGCAGCGCATAGTAACCATCCTGCGCTTTCTCGTGCTTCACTTTCTCAGCGATCTCGGCACGCACTTCGCTCAGCGGTTTGACCTGCTGCGGCTGAACATCATCCAGACGTACAATCAGATAACCAACAGAGGATTTAATCGCTTCGGAAACCTGACCTTTCTCCGTCAGTTTTGCCTGCTTCAGCTCATCAATCATGCTGTTTTCGTCCATCCATCCCAGATCGCCACCGTTGCGGCGCGAGATAACGTCCGTTGATTTTTCTTTCGCCAGCGTAGCGAAATCACCACCTTGCTTCAGCGCATCCAGAATAGACGCTGCATCGGCCTCATTCTTCACCTGAATAACGCTGAATTTTTTGCGCTCAGGTTGGGAATAGTCGCTCTTGTTCTGCTCGTAGAAATCGTTGATGGCAGCATCGTCTACTTTCACTCCGTCCATGATGCTTGCCGCATCCAGCGTGATATAGCTGACTTTGAATTCTTCTGGTGCGATGAAATTCCCTTTGTTTTGATCGTAATAACTCTGGACTTCATCGTCAGCAACCGTCTGGGCTTTCGCCTTGGCAGCAATATCAATGGTTGCGACACGGACAACGCGATCTTGTGCAGCCAGTTTCACCAGATTATCGATCTCCTGCGGCAGCAGGAATGCAGTATTGCCAAAGCCGCGAATCAACTGCTGTGAAGTCAGTTGTTTACGCAGCATCTGAGCATACATATCCGGTGTGACGCCAAGGCGACGAACCTGATCCAGATACTTTTCATTATCAAAACGGTTGTTGGTCTGAAACGCGGGAACGTCAAAGATCGCCTGTTTGATTTGCTCATCACTGATGTTCAGTCCCAGCTTGTTGGCATACTGGTCCAGCAAGGTTTCATCAATGAGTTGGGAGAGTGCCTGCCTACGTAATTGCTGCATGTAACCGTCATTACTCGCCAGAAGAGAGAAATTCTCCCCCAAGGCTTCCTGTTGACGACTGCGTTCGTTCTGTACCGCCTGCTCAAGCTGTGCGCGGGTAATATCCTGCCCGTTCACCTTTGCAGCGTAATCTCCTGAACCACCAATAAGATAATCACCAACGCCAGTTAGAACGAATGATGCGATGATCAAAGCAAGAATAATTTTGAGCACGACGTTATTCGCGGCCGTACGTAAATTGTCCATCATAATGTGACAACACTCCGCTGTAGAATGGATAAAACTCCCTGCGCTGGCCGGAGCCATGCATCCTTGCGATTGCTATAGCCCAATACAAGGCTAGGGCGCACTTAAGCTTATTGCCCGCCACGTTCTGCCATGTGTCGGGTATGTAAAATCCTATATAAATAAAAGGCACATCATAAAATGATGCGCCTCGTATCTTACCCTACCAATATCATTGCGTCAGGTATTGTTTGGCACCCAAAGTGGTTATCCGCCAAACCTGTGACGTAATAATCAGTTAACGGCGTCTTTCAGCGTTTTACCAGCACGGAATCCTGGTACTTTCGCCGCAGGGATACTGATTTCCTTACCCGTTTGCGGGTTACGGCCGGTACGAGCAGCACGTTCACGCACTGAGAAAGTACCAAAACCGACCAAAGCAACATCATCCCCTTCTTTCAGGGATTCGGTAACGGAACCAATAATTGCATCCAACACACGCCCTGCTGCCGCTTTGGAAATATCAGCATCTGCGGCAATTTTGTCGATCAATTGTGACTTGTTCACTCTGTCATCCCCTCTGGAATTCTCTTATCGCGCTTCAATATCCCAAGACGCGACACGTGACTTATTATCAATACTGTCATGCCTAGCCAGTTATGGCTAAAACTAACAGTGCACTAACTTAGCGGTACAAAAAAAAGCTGGCAAGCACGATTTCACTCACCAGCCCTGATTTTCTCAAGGGTTTTTGCGACAGGTCACTCTTTTACCTTGGCTTTGGGCTTGGCTTTAGGCGTCGAGACCACCTGCATGCCAGAAGGCGCATTCAGCAATGCGAGTGCCAAGACTTCCTCGATACGTTTCACTGGATGGATTTCCAGATCGGCAATCACGTTCTGTGGGATATCTTCCAGATCGCGCTTGTTGTCGTCAGGAATCAAGACCGTCTTGATACCACCACGGTGTGCAGCCAGCAGTTTCTCTTTCAGACCGCCAATCGGCAGCACCAGACCACGCAGGGTAATCTCGCCCGTCATCGCTACATCTGCACGCACCGGGTTCCCAGTCAAACAAGAAACCAACGCGGTACACATCGCGATACCCGCACTCGGACCATCTTTCGGCGTCGCACCTTCTGGAACGTGAACGTGGATATCACGTTTCTCGTAAAAATCAGCATTGATGCCTAATTTTTCTGCACGAGCACGAACCACAGTAAGCGCAGCCTGGATCGACTCCTGCATAACTTCACCCAATGAACCGGTATAAGTCAGCTTACCTTTGCCCGGTACGCAAGCAGTCTCAATCGTCAGCAGATCCCCGCCAACTTCCGTCCAGGCCAGTCCAGTCACCTGACCTACGCGATTTTCATCATCCGCACGGCCATAGTCAAAGCGCTGTACCCCAAGGAAATCCTTAAGGTTATCGCCCGAAATCTGGATATGCTTAGTGGATTTATCCATCAACAGCGTTTTTACTGCTTTACGGCACAGCTTGGAGATTTCACGCTCGAGGCTACGCACGCCAGCTTCACGCGTGTAATAACGGATAATGCCAACAATCGCGCTGTCTTCTACCGACAGCTCGCCATTTTTCAGCGCATTACGTTCGATCTGTTTTGGCAGCAGATGCTGTTTGGCGATATTCAGTTTTTCGTCTTCGGTATAACCAGAAAGACGAATGACTTCCATACGGTCAAGCAACGGTGCCGGGATGTTCATCGAGTTAGACGTCGCAACAAACATCACATCGGACAGATCGTAGTCAACTTCCAGATAGTGATCGTTAAACGCCACGTTCTGCTCAGGATCGAGCACTTCCAGTAGGGCAGAAGCGGGATCGCCACGCATGTCAGAAGACATCTTGTCGATCTCATCCAGCAGGAATAGCGGATTTTTCACACCAACTTTTGCCATCTTCTGGATCAGCTTGCCGGGCATTGAACCGATATAAGTACGACGGTGCCCGCGGATTTCTGCTTCGTCACGCACGCCTCCCAGCGCCATGCGCACATACTGACGTCCAGTCGCTTTAGCGATAGACTGGCCGAGCGAGGTTTTACCCACGCCAGGCGGCCCCACCAGACACAGGATCGGCCCCCTGATCTTGCTGACACGGCTCTGTACTGCAAGATATTCGAGGATGCGTTCTTTTACGCGATCCAGACCATAATGATCGGTATCCAGCATTTCCTGCGCTTTCAGCAAGTCTTTCTTCACTTTGCTGCGTGCATTCCACGGTACCTGCACCATCCAGTCGATATAGCTGCGCACCACTGTCGCTTCCGCTGACATCGGTGACATCATTTTCAGCTTTTGTAATTCTGCTTCGGCTTTCTCACGCGCGTCTTTCGGCATTTTCGCCGCTTCAATCTTGCGTTTTAACGCTTCAAGTTCATCCGGTGCGTCATCCATCTCACCCAGCTCTTTCTGAATAGCTTTCATTTGCTCATTCAGATAGTACTCACGCTGGCTTTTTTCCATTTGCTTCTTAACGCGGCCACGAATCCGTTTTTCTACCTGCAACAGGTCGATTTCGGATTCCATCATCGCCATCAGGTACTCCAAACGTTCAGTAATATCGAACATTTCAAGTACAGACTGCTTATCAGCCAATTTCAGCGGCATGTGCGCAGCAATGGTGTCGGCCAAACGCGCAGCATCATCAATGCTGTTCAGAGATGTCAGCACTTCCGGCGGGATCTTCTTGTTCAGCTTGATATATCCCTCAAACTGATTGACCGCCGTGCGCATAAGCACTTCTTGCTCACGCTCATCAATCGCTGGGGAATCAAGATATTCTGCGTGTGCAGCGAAATGTTCACCGCTGTCAGAAAGCGTCGTAATACGCGCACGCTGTAACCCTTCGACCAGCACTTTTACCGTGCCGTCCGGCAGTTTCAGCATTTGAAGAATTGAAGCTACCGTCCCTACCGAGAAAAGATCGTTAATACTTGGCTCATCCGTTGAGGCTTCTTTCTGTGCCACCAGCATGATCTTCTTATCATGATCCATTGCGGCTTCAAGGCACCGAATCGATTTCTCCCGACCAACAAACAACGGAATGACCATGTGCGGATAAACCACCACATCGCGCAATGGCAATACGGGGATTTCTATGCGTTCGGAACGCTCAGGGTTCATAGAGCTCTCTCTTAGTTTCGTTTCCGCCAGGTTATGGGAATCTCGTGAAACGCGGTTTTCACGGGTTTCATCAAATAGGTATTTGAGTATATGGGGATAAATGTCTCACATTCAACGACCAGCATGCGTGTAAAAAGAAATGGGGGATAAAATCCCCCATTTTTATTTTTTGATACGGCCAAATTGATTGATTATTCGCCGGACGCCTGCTGTGTCTCAGGTTTGCCATAGATCAGCAATGGTTCGGACTGGCCCGCAATAACAGATTCATCAATGACGACCTTATCTACACTTTCCAGTGATGGCAGGTCATACATGGTATCTAGCAGAGCAGCTTCAACGATAGAACGCAGACCACGTGCACCGGTTTTACGCGCCATCGCTTTCTTAGCAATCGCCGTCAGCGCTTCATCGCGGAATTCCAGCTCAACACCTTCCAGATTGAACAGCGCCTGATACTGTTTGGTCAACGCATTCTTCGGCTCACGCAAAATCTGAATCAGCGCATCTTCACTCAGTTCTCTCAGCGTAGCAACGACTGGCAGACGACCGATAAACTCAGGAATCAAACCGAATTTAATCAAATCACCTGGCTCAACCTTGCCTAACAGTTCGCCTTCTGTCGCTTTATCTGCAGTACCTTTAACCGTTGCGTTAAAGCCAATGCCACGTCCCGTGTCAGTACGCTGCTCGATCACCTTGTCCAGACCCGCGAACGCACCGCCACAGATAAAGAGGATCTTAGAGGTATCAACCTGCAAGAACTCCTGCTGCGGATGCTTACGGCCACCCTGCGGTGGAACCGCTGCGATAGTCCCTTCGATCAGTTTCAGCAGAGCCTGTTGAACGCCTTCACCAGATACATCGCGGGTGATCGATGGGTTGTCTGACTTACGAGAAATCTTGTCGATTTCATCGATGTAGACAATGCCACGCTGCGCTTTCTGCACATCGTAATCGCACTTCTGCAACAGCTTCTGAATGATATTCTCAACGTCTTCACCGACGTAGCCCGCTTCAGTCAGCGTAGTCGCATCCGCCATAGTGAACGGAACGTCCAAGAAACGCGCCAGCGTTTCAGCCAGCAGAGTTTTACCACTCCCCGTAGGACCGATCAGCAGAATGTTACTTTTACCCAGTTCGATCCCGTTGCTGCTGTCACCATTACGCAAGCGTTTATAGTGATTATATACCGCAACGGCCAACACCTTCTTGGCCTGCTCTTGACCGATGACGTAGTCGTCAAGGTGGCGGCGAATTTCGTGTGGCGTCGGCAACGCACTGCGCTCACGGTGGGGCGCTACTTCCTTAATTTCTTCGCGAATAATGTCGTTACACAAGTCAACACATTCATCGCAGATATACACCGACGGCCCGGCAATCAGCTTACGCACTTCATGCTGGCTTTTGCCGCAAAAAGAGCAGTACAGTAACTTTCCTGAACCGTCTTTGCGCTTATCTGTCATGAGTTAAACCTCTTCTTCGTCTTTTGCCCGCAGGCCAACCACAGCGATATTGCTACAACGAACGCCGATACTTATAGCCAATACGCGTAAAATAACCCCGCACAACAGACTATCGGTCGAACACTGATTTTTAGCTACACCAGACCGCTAATATGGCGGTGTGTTACCCACGGTTAGTGAATACGGAGTCTACCAGACCGTATTCTACTGCCTCACTGGCAGAGAGGAAACGATCGCGCTCTGTGTCTCTCTCTATCGCTTCAAGAGGTTGCCCCGTGTGTTGCGCCATCAGCTCATTCATTTTGGCTTTCACTTTCAGTATTTCTTTGGCATGGATTTCAATATCCGTTGCCTGCCCCTGGAAACCACCCAATGGCTGATGAATCATAACGCGCGAATTAGGCAGACAAATACGTTTGCCTTTGGCACCCGCCGTCAACAGGAACGCGCCCATTGAACAAGCCTGTCCCATACAGATCGTACTAACATCCGGCTTGATAAACTGCATGGTGTCGTAAATGGACATACCCGCAGTAATCACGCCACCTGGAGAGTTAATGTACAGATAAATGTCTTTCTCTGGATTTTCAGCTTCCAGAAACAGCATCTGTGCCACAACCAGATTCGCCATATGATCTTCCACCTGACCAGTCAGGAAGATTATCCGTTCTTTTAGCAGACGGGAATAGATATCGTAAGAACGTTCCCCACGCGAGGTCTGTTCAACCACCATCGGCACTAACGCCATATGAGGTGCTTGTCTTTCTTGTTCGCCACTGTATGACATTCACGTCTCCTAGATAAAATGCGTCCGGCACTCTTGTTACGTTGTTCAAGCATTGCATTCAATTCTACTAGAGATAGGGGGGGATGACTATGGAACCCTATCCCTTCACTGCTGAACAACCTATACGGCCGAGAATCCTTACCTGCTGTGCCTACTTTTCCTCTTCAGTGAGTGGGGGCACACGCATTGTATTTCAAGCTTACACTATCAATCGTTCTCTATTAAAGAGCCAATTATTTTATTCTTAACACCTTATCGGCACAGCAACGCTGCAGTTTAACTCGTTGCCTGACCTAACAAATTCCCTGCCTGAGTTAATTACCTAGCTTAATAGTAGTGCAATTTCAGGCGGTCATTCTCGTGTGTCCCCTGACAGGAACATCAGATACGACGTAGCCCCAAACGATCATCAGTATTGTACAAAGCACCAAGCAAAAAGCCCGCGCCATAAGGCACGGGCTTTTGATAGGGAAGTATCCCCGCTACGCAATAAACAATGTTGATATCAACAAGGTTTATGCTGTAGTCGTTTGATTCATCAGTTCGTTGAAGCTGACAGACTTCTCAACGACTTTCGCTTTAGCAAGCACGGTTTCTACCGCTTGCTCTTCCAGAGCGACGTTACGCATGTTGTTCAGCAGCTCTTTGTTTTTACTGTAGAACTCGATAACTTCCTGCGGATCTTCGTAAGCAGAAGCCATCTCTTCGATCAGCGCATTAACGCGTTCTTCGTCAGCTTTCAGCTCATTGGTGCTGATAACTTCACCCAGCAACAGACCGATAACAACACGACGTTTAGCTTGCTCTTCGAACAGCTCACGCGGTAATTCCTGCGCTTGCTTCTCGTTGCCGCCAAAACGCTGTGCAGCCTGACGACGCAGAACGTCGATTTCGCCATCGATCAGTGCAACTGGCACGTCGATTTCGTTGGCGTTGATCAGTCCGTCAAGAACCTGAGTTTTCACACGGTTACGCACCGCGCCTTTCAGCTCACGTTCCATATTTTTACGAACTTCAGCACGCAGACCTTCCTGAGAACCATCAGCCACACCGAAACGCTTGATGAATTCTTCAGTCAGTTCAGGCAGCTCACGCTCTTCAACTTTCTTCAGGACGATAGCGAACTGAGCCGCTTTTCCTTTCAGGTTTTCAGCGTGGTAATCTTCTGGGAAGTTCACGTCAATAGTGAATTCTTCACCCGCTTTGTGCCCAACGATGCCATCTTCAAAGCCTGGGATCATACGGTTCTGGCCCATTGCCAGAACGAAGTCGGACGCTTTTCCGCCTTCAAAGACTTCACCGTCGATAGAGCCAGTGAAATCGATCGTTGCACGATCTTCGGCTACCGCAGCGCGGTCGGTTTCTTTCCAAGTCGCCTGTTGCTTGCGCAGCGTGTCCAGCATGGTATCAACATCAGCATCAGTTACTTCAACAACTGGTTTTTCAACTTCGATTGCATCCAGACCTTTCAGTTCGATTTCTGGGTATACGTCAAACTCAACAGAGTAAGTGAAATCGCCACCTACAGCATATTCGCCAGGGATGTAGTTAGGCGCGCCAACCGGATTAATTTTTTCTTTGATGATCGCGTCAACAAAGTTGCGCTGCATCAGGTCACCCAATACGTCCTGACGCACAGAGGCACCATAACGCTGAGCAACAACATTCATCGGCACTTTGCCTTTACGAAAACCGTCAATACGTACTTTTTTGGCCGCGTTGACCAGCTCGCTCTTCACCGCACTCTCAATGATGTCAGCAGCAACGGTAATCGTTACGCGACGTCCCAGACCTTGAGTGGTTTCAACTGAAACTTGCATCTTGTTACCTCAAAAAATCACAGTGATCGGTCAACCCCAAAACTATTCTCGCGACGAAAACTCTCACGACAGCAAGGCTGATTCAGAACTGGCACCAAGGCACACAGGCTTAAATACACCTCGCAGAACCGAGAAATTGCCAACCCCGTCCCTGTAGTCAGAAGCGTCCCGAATACATTCAGGAAAAATAGACGCAGCATTATAGCGATATAGAGGGGATGAGTCGAGAACGGCGGGAAGACTATTACAGCAACGGATTCACACTTTTGTCAGTAACCCGCCCTGAATATGTCAGGAACGGGCCATATTAACGACTTAAGAAAGAATGCCAGCGCCACCGCAAGGCGGTGAGGAGGGGACAGCATTTTGCAAGCTGGCCCACTCTTTTATCGTATACGTATGTAGCGCGAGTGCATGCACCGACCCCGCCAGTTCCGCAGCCAGTACAGCATAGACTGCGCGATGCCGCCCAATCACACGTTCGCCCGTAAATTTATCGCTGACCAGCACAACTTTAAAATGACTTTCTGCGCCCGCAGGCACGTTGTGACGATAGCTCTCATCAGTCACGTCTAAATGAGCGGGTTCAAAACCTACACGCAGCTTTTCTTCTATCGTTTCACGCATCATACGGCTACCCTTTCGGCTTGGGGAAAATTTGATATCAACGCGACATTGCTGCCATTCACCGATGCCCGAATCACTTACTTGACGGGGGATTCCCTATCTTTCCACTTTCATACAACTCGAATGATTTAGGGTATAACCTTAACGTTTTTCAACCTGTTATGCGTAAAGGTGACATAACAAAGAAGAAAAGGGGTCGCGAAGGGTGGATATATCATCGGCGGTCTTGATGTGATAAAAACGGTTTTTCCAGGTCAACGGCATGAAAAAGATGAATTTCAGGACAATTTACCTGCTATCGGCTCTTTTTCCTGCCAGTAGCGATGATATGATATCAACAATATTTGTCAGCTCACCACACTAAATCATTACAGAGAAAATACGAATGTTAAAAAAATTATTTTTCCCTCTTCTGGCCATCATTCTGCTTGCAGGATGTGCTGCAAAAAGTAACACACTGAACATCACCCCAAAAATTAGCGTGCCTTCCCAGGATCCGACCCTGATGGGCGTAACGATTAGCATCAATGGTGCAGACCAGCGCGCCGATCAGGCTTTGGCGAAAGTGAATCGCGATGGGCAACTGATTACGCTGACACCTTCCCGCGATCTGCGTTTCCTGTTGCAAGAAGCGTTGGAAAAGCAAATGACCGCGCGTGGTTATATGATCGGAACCGGCGGCCCAGTCGCCTTGCAGATCGTGGTTAACCACCTGTACGCCGATGTCTCTGAAGGCAACCTGCGTTACAACATCACGACCAAAGCAGATATCTCCATCATGTCTCAGGCAGCAAATGGCAACAAGCAAGTGAAAAACTACCGCTCAACCTATAACGTTCAGGGTGCTTTCACTGCGAGCAACGAAAAAATCACCGATGCAGTTAACACCGTGTTAGGCGATGTCATCAACGACATGGCACAAGACACCAGCGTAAGCAGCTTCGTCAAAGAAAACGCCCGTTAATTTCTGTACGCCGCTTCCCTTGCTCCTGAACGCTCACGGAGCAAGGGAAAGGACTCTTCATGTTTAGTCGCATCATTGCTTTGTTCAGCCAACGTAATTCGCTTTTTATGCTGTTGCTTGGCTTCGCTTCTGGTTTACCACTGGCATTGACCTCCGGCACCTTACAAGCCTGGATGACTGTCGAGAATGTCGATCTGAAAACCATTGGTTTCTTCTCTTTGGTTGGTCAAGCCTACGTATTCAAATTCCTGTGGTCCCCGCTGATGGACCGCTACACCCCACCGTTTCTCGGCCGACGCCGCGGTTGGCTGATACTCAGTCAACTTCTGCTGATTGCTGCCATTATTGGTATGGGGTTTATGAACCCGGCTCGCGATCTCTGGTGGCTGGCTGTACTGGCGGTTCTGGTCGCGTTCTGCTCCGCTTCTCAGGATATTGTTTTTGATGCCTATAAGACAGATTTACTTCCCCCTGAAGAACGCGGGACGGGGGCCGCCACTTCGGTATTAGGTTATCGTCTGGCCATGCTGGTTTCAGGCGGACTGGCGCTGTGGATTGCCGATCGCTATTTCGGCTGGCAGGCCACCTATTGGTTAATGGCAGGATTAATGCTGATCGGTGTGTTCGCGACCCTGTTAGCACCGGAACCACTGAATAGCCAACCAGCACCACGCAGCATGGAACAAGCGATTGTTGCCCCCCTGCGCGATTTCTTCGCACGCAACAACGCCTGGCTCATTCTTCTGCTTATCGTGTTATACAAGCTCGGTGACGCCTTTGCGGTCAGCCTGACAACAACCTTCCTGATACGCGGCGTTGGTTTCAATGCGGGTGATGTCGGGCTGGTTAATAAGACGCTTGGACTCCTCGCCACCATCGTGGGAGCCATTTACGGTGGATTATTGATGCAGCGGCTCTCCCTGTTCAGAGCGCTGATGCTGTTTGGTATTATTCAGGCCGTGTCCAACGCGGGGTACTGGTTGCTCGCTATCACCGCCAAAAATCTGTTCACCATGGCTACCGCTGTTTTTCTGGAAAATCTCTGCGGCGGTATGGGGACAGCAGCATTCGTCGCACTATTGATGACGCTGTGTAATAAGTCGTTCTCAGCCACACAGTTTGCTCTGCTTTCCGCCCTTGCCGCCGTCGGGCGGGTTTACGTTGGCCCTATCGCAGGATGGTTTGTCGAATCCTATGGCTGGGCATGGTTCTACCTGTTCTCGATTTTTGCCGCGTTACCGGGCCTGGCCATCCTGCTGATCTGCCGTGAGACGTTGGAGTTCACCCAGAAAACCGACACCTTTCAGTTACGCACAAACTTCCAGAATTATTACAACAAGGCCATACATGTGCTGGGATTGGGTGCGATCGTGCTGGTATTGTGGATCATACTGCTGATCAGCAATGCGCTGGAATGGTCCTCATTGCCTATGTTGGCAGAATGCCTGCTTGCCGCAGGCGGCACTCTCGCTCTGCTGGGCATTTTCTTCGGTAGCTTGCTGGACTATCTGTCACTCCGGCGCGCGTCCAAACAGTCCACGCACTAACGATATTCGCTCAGGCAGCGCTTATCCGCTGCCTGAACCTATTACACGGTTACTTTATTTAAAAAATTTTCATAATTATCTTGCTAGAGGGCATTTTATTTCCTCGTAAAACCCGTCAAAACTAATTTCACTCGTTATCAAAAACATAGATTGAGCAAAATTTTCACCAAACTAAAAATAGAAAATAAGCGTTATGATACGTTGTAATTTCTTATTATCCATCCATACTCTTATCTGGGTAGCCACTTAATTTGCTGTTTTTCAATACCATTTTTATTTTGGCTATCTTTGTGACATTAAGGGCAAAAAACAGCAACAATCGGCTGACATAACCTTAATCATGTTTACAGTACAGTAACCTTCCCGTAAAATGACCGTTCGCTTAAAATGACAATAGAGCCCTTGTTATTGAGGTCGCTAGATGAGACTCAAGAAATACAATACAATTTTTGGGATGCTGTCTTTATTTGCAGCCACTGCTCTGCTGAGCGGTTGCGATATGGCGCTGATGAACCCCAAAGGAGAGATCGGGTTAGAGCAAAGATCGTTAATACTGACTGCCATCGGGCTGATGTTGATCGTTGTGATTCCCGTTATCGTTATGACGATAGCTTTTGCCTGGAAGTTCCGCGCTTCCAATCAAAAGGCAAAATATACCCCGAACTGGTCACACTCCAATAAGATAGAAGCAGTAGTTTGGACTGTACCCATTATCATCATCGTCATTCTTGGCACGATTACTTGGAAGACGACGCACTCACTTGATCCCTATAAGCCACTGGTGTCGGACGTCAAACCTATCAATGTCGAAGTTGTTTCGCTTGACTGGAAATGGCTGTTTGTTTACCCAGACTTGGGCATCGCGACAGTTAACGAACTGGCTTTCCCTGCCAACGTACCTGTTGCGTTCAAGATTACATCCGACTCCGTGATGAACTCCTTCTTCATCCCTCGTCTTGGCGGACAGATCTACGCTATGGCTGGAATGCAGACGAAGCTACACTTAATCGCTAATGAACCGGGCAAATATGACGGTATCTCTGGCGGCTATAGTGGTAAAGGCTTCTCTGGTATGAAGTTCACCGCGATTGCTACACCAACTCAACAAGAGTTCGATCAGTGGGTTGCGAACGTTCGGTCGTCCCCTAAGACACTGAATACCATGGATGAATTCAACGCCTTGGCTAAACCAAGTGAATTCCATCCTGTCGAATACTTCTCCAGTGTCCAGCCGGATTTGTTTAATAATCTTATTCGCAAATTCACAGGCAGCGGCATGAACATGCAACATCATGGTGAAGGCATGAAGCACGAAGAAAACATGCAACACGGTGAGGGTATGAACATGGGCGAGCATAGCTCGCACAAAGGAGCCGAGGGATAATACGATGTTCGGAAAACTTACACTCGATGCGGTTCCGTATCACGAACCCATTATTATGGTCACCGTGGCGGCGATCATCGTTGGCGGCCTTGCGCTGCTAGCGGCAATAACCTATTTCGGCAAGTGGAAATGGCTGTGGGCCGAGTGGTTCACCTCAGTAGACCACAAGAAAATCGGTATCATGTACATCATCGTCGGTCTGGTGATGATGATACGTGGTTTTGCCGATGCCATCATGATGCGCGGCCAGCAGGTTCTGGCTTCTGCCGGGCAAGAAGGCTTCCTAAACGCTCACCACTACGATCAGATTTTCACCGCGCACGGTGTGATCATGATCTTCTTCGTGGCGACACCGTTCGTCGTTGGTCTGATGAACCTTGCGGTTCCTTTGCAGATCGGTGCGCGTGACGTTGCTTTCCCCTTCCTGAACTCCCTCAGCTTCTGGCTGTTTGTAGCTGGCGTTATCTTGATCAACCTCTCTCTTGGGGTCGGTGAGTTCGCGCAAACGGGTTGGGTGGCTTATCCGCCGCTGTCAGGGAAGGAGTACAGTCCGGGCGTCGGGGTCGATTACTGGATATGGAGTCTACAGATATCCGGTATCGGTACCACGCTGACAGGTGTTAACTTCTTCGCGACGATTCTGAAGATGCGCGCACCGGGCATGACGCTGATGAAAATGCCAGTATTTACCTGGACAGCACTGTGTACCAACGTGCTTATCATTGCCGCATTCCCAATCTTAACCGTTACCATTGCGCTGCTGACGCTTGACCGTTACCTCGGCACCCATTTCTTTACCAATGATATGGGTGGCAACATGATGATGTACATCAACCTGATTTGGGCATGGGGTCATCCTGAGGTTTACATTCTGGTGCTACCAGTCTTCGGTATTTACTCCGAAGTGGTTGCGACTTTCTGTAAGAAACGTCTGTTTGGCTACACCTCACTGGTGTGGGCAACCATTGCGATTACGGTTCTGTCGTTCATCGTTTGGCTGCACCACTTCTTTACCATGGGATCCGGCGCGAACGTCAACGCCTTCTTTGGTATAGCCACCATGATTATTTCAATCCCGACTGGGGTTAAAATCTTCAACTGGCTGTTCACGATGTATCAAGGACGTATTGAATCTAACTCCGCGATGCTGTGGACCACAGGCTTCATCATCACCTTCACTATCGGTGGGATGACTGGGGTTCTGCTTGCCGTACCAGGTGCGAACTTTGTCCTGCACAATAGTTTGTTCCTGATTGCTCACTTCCATAACGTGATCATCGGCGGCGTGGTGTTCGGTTGCTTCGCGGGTATTACTTACTGGTTCCCAAAAGCCTTTGGCTTCACCCTGAACGAAACCTGGGGTAAACGCGCATTCTGGTTCTGGATTATCGGCTTCTTCGTTGCCTTCATGCCGTTGTATGTCCTCGGCTTCATGGGAATGACACGTCGTCTGAGCCAGCAAATCAACCCTGAGTTCCACGCCTTACTGGTTGTGGCTTCCATCGGTGCTGCATTAATCGGTATGGGTGTACTGTGTCAGGTTATGCAGTTCTACGTCAGTATCCGTGACCGTAACCAGAACCGCGATCTGACGGGCGACCCGTGGGGTGGACGTACGCTGGAGTGGGCAACTTCTTCTCCTGCACCGTTCTATAACTTCGCTATCGTGCCACACATCAACGATCGTGATGCATTCTGGGAAGCGAAAGAGAAAGGTGAAGCTTACAAGCGCCCTGCCAGCTATGAAGAGATTCACATGCCGAAGAACACTGGCGCTGGTGTAATTATCTCTGCATTCAGCCTGGTATTCGGTTTCGCCATGATCTGGCATATCTGGTGGCTGGCAATTCTCGGCTTCGCAGGCATGATTGTGACCTGGATTGTGCATAGCTTTAATGAGGACGTGGATTACTACGTGCCGGTTAAAGAAATTGAGCAAATTGAGAATCAGAATTTTGATCAACTCAGTAAGGCAGGCGTGAAACATGTCAACTGAAACTCTGACTAACCACAATACTGCCCATGCCGAGCATGGGCACCACGACGCAGGAGCCAACAAAGTATTCGGCTTCTGGGTCTACCTGATGAGCGACCTGATCATTTTCGGGTCACTGTTCGCAACCTATGCGGTACTGGTTAACGGTACTGCGGGTGGCCCAAGCGGGAAGGACCTTTTCCAACTGCCTTTCGTGCTGGTGGAAACGTTCGCGCTGTTGTTCAGTAGTATTACCTACGGCATGGCAATGATCGCCATGAATAAGGGAAACAAATCTCAGGTTAATACTTGGTTAGGCGTGACTCTCCTGTTCGGTCTGGTGTTTATCGGGATGGAAATCTATGAATTCCATCACCTGATCGCTGAAGGATATGGCCCAGATCGCAGCGCGTTCCTGTCTGCCTTCTTCGCACTGGTCGGCACCCACGGGTTGCACGTAACGGGCGGTTTGATCTGGTTGGTCATCATGATGATTCAGGTGTCCAAGCGTGGCCTAACTGCAACCAATAAAACGCGTCTGATGTGCCTGAGCCTGTTCTGGCACTTCCTCGACGTGGTATGGATCTGTGTCTTCACCGTTGTTTATCTGCTGGGGGCAATGTAATGAGTCATTCAACAACCGATCATTCAGGTGCCAGCCACGGCAGCGTGAAGTCATATGTGATAGGTTTTGTTCTGTCGGTGATTTTGACAGTGATTCCTTTCAGTATGGTCATGAGTGGCACAGCTTCACATAGTGCCATTCTTTTCACGGTGGTGGGATGTGCAGTGGTTCAGATTCTGGTGCATCTAGTGTACTTCCTGCACCTGAATACGTCCTCAGAAGAGCGCTGGAACGTGGTGGCTCTTGTGTTTGCCGTCCTGATTATCGCTATTGTCGTCGTGGGCTCCATCTGGATTATGATGAGCGCACACCACAATATGATGATCCAGTAACAGAGCCGTAAAAGATGATTAAGCAATACCTGCAAGTTACTAAACCAGGAATTATTTTCGGAAATCTGATTTCCGTTATCGGTGGATTTCTCCTTGCGGCCCAAGGCCGCATTGATTATCCCCTGTTTTTCGCCACCCTCGTGGGTGTGTCGTTAGTCGTTGCATCTGGCTGCGTGTTTAACAACGTCATTGACCGCGACATCGACAAGAAAATGGAGAGAACCAAAAATCGGGTTCTGGTAAAGGGACTGATTTCGCTGAAGGTAACACTGGTTTACGCATCGCTGTTAGGTATTGCGGGCTTTGCTCTGCTCTACATCGCGGCTAACCCGCTGGCCATGTGGCTGGCGGTGATGGGCTTCGTCGTGTATGTCGGTGTATATAGCCTGTACATGAAGCGGCATTCTGTTTATGGCACGCTGATTGGCAGCCTGTCCGGCGCGGCACCACCGGTTATCGGTTATTGTGCCGTCAGCAACCAGTTCGACGCAGGCGCGTTGATTCTGCTGCTGATCTTTAGCCTGTGGCAGATGCCGCATTCCTATGCGATTGCGATTTTCCGCTTCAAGGATTATCAGGCCGCCAACATCCCGGTCCTGCCCGTTGTGAAAGGCATCTCCGTTGCGAAGCATCACATCACGCTGTACATCGTGGCGTTTGCGGTAGCGACTCTGATGCTGTCTCTCGGCGGCTATGCTGGCTATAAATATCTGATCGTTGCCGCAGCAGTGAGCGTCTGGTGGTTGGGTATGGCGCTGTCAGGCTATAAAAATGCGATTGATGACCGCGTGTGGGCAAGAAAACTGTTTGTTTTCTCCATTGTCGCGATTACGTCACTGAGCGTCATGATGTCCGTGGATTCAATGGCACCCGCGCATGAAATCATGCTGACCTACCTGCGTTAATCACAAGCAGCGTTACCTGCATTAATAAAAACAGGTGGCTCGTCCGCCTGTTTTTTATGACCGCCTTCCAGCACACCGCCCTTCGTATTGTCGCAAAGACGTTGAAAAACGTTCCCTGGTTTTTTCTTTTCCCCTCTCCTTACTTCCTCCTCTACCAAATCACGTCACAAACCTATCGTTTACTGTTTGGTCAATAACACACTAAAATAGCGCCAATTGTTTTTCGAGGTACACATGAACGATAATAAAATGACCTCTGGCGAATTACGCGCCACATGGGGCTTGGGAGCCGTTTTTTCACTACGCATGCTTGGCATGTTCATGGTGTTGCCTGTCCTGACGACTTACGGCATGGCCTTACAGGGGGCCAGTGAAGCGCTGATCGGTATTGCCATTGGCATTTATGGCCTGATGCAGGCTATTTTCCAGATTCCCTTTGGTTTGGTCTCCGATCGTATCGGCAGAAAACCGCTGATCGTCGGGGGGCTGCTGATATTTGCACTCGGCAGCGTCATCGCCGCACTAAGCGACTCCATCTGGGGCATCATCCTTGGTCGGGCATTGCAGGGCGCTGGCGCGATTTCTGCCGCCGTCATGGCGCTGCTTTCCGACCTGACGCGTGAGCAGAACCGAACTAAAGCCATGGCGTTTATCGGCGTGAGCTTCGGCGTCACCTTTGCTATCGCCATGGTCGTTGGGCCTATCATTACCCATGCCTTCGGTTTACAGGCGCTCTTCTGGGGCATCGCCCTTCTGTCACTCGCAGGTATTGTCATTACCCTGACGCTGATTCCTTCCGCACCTGAGCACGTTCTGAATCGAGAATCGGCGATGGTGCGCGGCAGTTTCCGCAAAGTGCTCAGCAATAGCCGCCTGCTGAAACTGAACATCGGCATCATGTGTCTGCATATTCTATTGATGTCGAGCTTCGTCGCCCTCCCCCGCGTCATGGAATCCGGAGGGTTAGCACCGCAGGATCATTGGAAAGTCTATCTGACCACGATGCTGATCTCTTTTGCCGGCGTTGTACCTTTCATCATTTATGCGGAAGTGAAAAGACGAATGAAGCAGGTCTTCATCGGCTGCATCGTGGTGCTGATCGCTGCGGAGGTTGTCTTATGGGCGGCAGGTAACCATCTTTGGCAAATTATCATCGGCGTACAGCTGTTCTTCCTGGCCTTCAACGTCATGGAAGCGCTGCTGCCATCGCTGATTAGCAAGGAATCACCAGCAGGATATAAAGGCACCGCGATGGGCGTTTATTCCACCACGCAGTTTATCGGTGTGGCAATTGGCGGGAGCCTCGGCGGCGGCCTGTTTGAGCTTTATGGCGCGTCTGCCGTCTTTATGGCTGGCGCGGCCATTGCGGCCATCTGGCTACTCGTCAGCTTCACCATGCAAGAGCCGCCTTATCTCAGCAGCCTCAGAATTACACTGCCTGATTTAGCGCTGCGCGATAGTGAATTAGAACAGAAAATACGTACCCAACCCGGCGTTGCAGAAGTGGTCGTCGTACCGGATGAACAGAGCGCCTATGTGAAGATCGACAACAAAAAGACCAATCGGCAGCAGCTAGAACAGTTGGTAGGACAGAACTAAATAGAAAGGCCAGCTTTTGCTGGCCTTTCGGTTCATCGGCGGCTGACTAAAGGTATCAATCGCGGAAGTTGGTAAACTGGAACGGCTGCCCCAGATTTCCGCCACGAATCAACGCCATCACGCCCTGCAAATCATCACGTGACTTACCGGTGACGCGAACCTGTTCACCCTGAATCTGCGCCTGCACTTTCAGCTTGCTGTCTTTAATCAGCTTGATGATTTGCTTCGCCAGCGTCGTTTCAATACCTTGCTTCAGCTTCGCTTCCACGCTGTACGTTTTTCCGCTGTGTTCCATTTCTTCTGGGATTTCCAGCGAACCGCCTTCAATACCCCGCTTAACCAGCTTTTCACGCAGAATATCAACCAGCTGTTGTACCTGAAAATCAGACTCGCTGGCCACTTTGATACTCTGTGATTTCTCATTCAGTTCAAAGCTGGCCGGAACATTACGAAAATCCCAACGGGTGCTCAGATCGCGCGTCGCATTTTCCACCGCGTTACGAACTTCCTGCATATCAATTTCCGAAACAATATCGAAAGATGGCATAATTCGCTCTCCTGACAAATTTGGCTGGCGAGCATAATAACCGCTCTTCTGCGATAAGCAAGATGCCAGACACAATCCCGATTTTTACTCGGCATCCGGCAAACAGGCCGAATAACACAAGATCGTGACATGAATGATAGCCTATCATGGCAGAACGACAGCGCCCGCATCAAATAGGGGAGACGTACATGAAAATCACCGTTCTTGGCTGTGGCGCGCTAGGTCAACTTTGGCTCGCCGCGTTGCATCAGCAAGGGCATGATGTCCAGGGATGGCTGCGCATTCCGCAACCGTATTGTCCAGTCAATGTCACTATGCTGGACGGTCAGCACTGTAATCTCAACCTGACAGCGAACGACCCCGATCACCTTGCCCAAAGCGAACTTCTGCTGGTGACGCTAAAAGCCTGGCAGGTTTCCGATGCCATTACCGTGCTGTTGCCGCAGCTCAACCCACAGTGCACGATTCTACTTTTACACAATGGGATGGGCACGCGGGAAGAATTACCGTCGTTGCAGCAGCCACTGGTGCTCGGCATCACCACCCACGCCGCCCGACGCGACATCAATAACGTCGTACACGTTGCGGCAGGCACAACGCATATTGGCACATTTAACGGTGACAGCAGTCAAAGCCATTTAGCTGAAGTACTGCATCAGGCTTTGCCTGATGTGGCCTGGCACACCAACATTAGCGCCACCTGCTGGCTGAAACTGGCGGCTAACTGCGTTATCAATCCGCTGACGGTGAAATATCACTGCACTAATGGTGAGCTTTCTGCCTACCCGGAACTGATTGTGTCACTTTGTCAGGAAGTGGCCAGCGTCATGGAACGAGAAGGCTTCCATACATCACGAGATAGTCTGCTGCTCTACGTGAATCAAATTATTCAGAACACGGCGGCAAACACCTCATCGATGTTGCAGGACATCATCGCCCAGCGGCATACCGAAATTGATTACATTACCGGGTATTTACTGCACCGTGCGCGTCTCCACGGCCTGACGCTCCCCGAAAATGCTCGTCTGTTTGACTACATTAAGCAAAAGGAAAATGATTATGACCGCATCGGCACTGGTGTGTCTGGCACCTGGTAGTGAAGAAACTGAGGCCGTCACGACCATCGATTTGCTTGTCCGGGCAGGTATTCAGGTCACGCTTGCCAGCGTAGCCAGCGATGGCAATCTGGAAATCGTCTGCTCGCGTGGAGTAAGGCTACTGGCAGATGCCCCACTGGCTACCGTCGCCGATCGGCCTTTCGATGTGCTGGTGTTACCGGGTGGACTGCAAGGTGCGGAGTGCTTCCGCGATAGCCCAATACTGGTGGAATGCATTCGACAAGCGCATCTGGAAGGGAAAATTGTCGCTGCGATGTGTGCAACGCCTGCGCTGGTACTGGAGTATCACCAATTGTTCCCCGTGGGAAATATGACGGGTTATCCGGCGTTTAAGGATAAGATTGCGCCAGAAAAATGGATGGAAAAGCGCGTCGTCTACGATCCGCGTGTGAATCTGTTAACCACGCAGGGGCCAGGCACCAGCATGGATTTCGCTTTGAAGATCATTGATTTGCTGCTGGGAAAAGAAAAAGCCGCCGAAGTCGCCGCACAGCTCATCCTGCCACCGGGAATTCATAACTATCGCGATTAACGTCGATGAAAAAGGCGCTTGCGCGCCTTTCTGTATTAATTACGGACGGTATACCTTCACATTGGTAAAACCTTGCTCACGCAGGTATAGCGCCTGCAAGCGGCTCATCACGCCACGCTCGCAGTAAAGCAGATAGGTTTTGCTCTGATCCAAATCGCCAAACTGCGTACCCAGCTTGTAGAACGGTAAGGATTTGATTTCGACCTGATCAAGTTCAATCGGCTTATCGTCCTGCTCATCCGGCGCACGGATATCCAGCAGCACGTCGGTTGGCGCAAACGACGCGACCGTTTCCACTTCAACCACGTCTTGCTTGGTCTGCTCGGCGATCTCACGGATATCAATATTCCGAGCTTCACTCACCACGCGATCCAAGATAGCAAAATCGAAGTGGCTTTCTTCGGCCTCAATCTTCGCTTTCACCGCCTTCACCGTCGGGCTTTTCGAGATTACACCACAGTATTCCGGCATCGTTTTGGCGAAATCTTCTGTTCCGAGTTCACGAGCCTGTTTGATAATGTGTTCTTTATCATGAGAAATCAGCGGACGTAGAATCAGCGTGTCAGAGGCATTATCGATCAAACGCAGGTTGGTTAGCGTCTGACTGGACACCTGCCCTAACGCTTCGCCCGTCACCAGCGCCTGAACACCGTAACGCTCAGCAACTTTGGAGGCCGCACGTACCATCATGCGCTTCAGCACGACGCCCATCTGGCCATCGTCGACCTTCTCGAGAATTTCACCCACGACAGGATCGAAGTCGATAGCAATAAAGCGCACCCGATGCGAGCTACCAAAGCGGTTCCACAGATAATGTGCGACCTGTTTCACCCCAATCTCATGTGCTGCACCGCCAAGGTTGAAGAAGCAGTAATGCACACGACATCCGCGACGCATCAACATATAGCTGGATACGCCGGAATCGAAACCACCGGAAATCAGTGACAGCACATCTTCCTGCGTACCAATCGGGAAACCGCCGATACCTTCATAGCGCCCCTTAATCAGCAGCAGACGGTCCTGCTCGATTTCCAGATGCACGGTGACCTGCGGTGCAGTGAGGTTGACTCGCGCCGTTTCAATGTGCTGGTTCAAACCACCGCCGACGTAGCGTTCTACGTCCTGTGAGCTGAATTCATGCTTACCGCGGCGTTTCACTCGCACACAAAACGTCTTGCCTTCCAACCGCTCACGGTACAGCGCCAGCGCTTGTTCAAAGATATTGTGCACGTCGGTATAGGCGTGATCTTCAACTTCCAGAATATGGTGAATGCCGGGAATTCTTGTCAGCGCATCACGAATCGCCTCACGCTGGCTTTCGTCTTTGGCCCGAACTTCGATATGATCCCAGTGACGGACAACCGCCAGCGTTTCATCATAGTGTTTTAATACGTTGCGAATGTTTCCGGTTAGAATCTTGATAAAGCGCAACCGCACAGATTGGCTCTTGATGGTGATTTCCGGGAACAATTTAATGATAAACTTCATGGTGGCTGTCGTTACTTGGTCAGAAAGGCGTAAATAAATTTACCCTGAGCACTAAAATCACGTTATCGGTAAAATCAGCCAGAACAGGGATGATTTTACCAATAGCATCCAGGGCGCGGAGTATATCATTATATGAAGATATACTGTGCGCTTTAACCGTATAATTGTTGCGCATCCACGGATGACCACACGCAACACCACGCTCTGCCGCCACAAGCCAACGGCGTATAACACCAGGATTCTGAAACCACTATGCCTAAGAAGACCGAGCAGCCAGTCAGCTTTGAAAGCTCGCTGAACGAACTGGAAAAAATCGTTACCCGCCTCGAATCAGGCGAACTGCCGCTAGACGATGCGCTAAATGAGTTCGAGCATGGCATCCAGCTCGCTCGCCAGGGTCAGCAAAAACTGCAACAGGCAGAACAGCGCGTACAAATCCTGCTGAGCGACGATCCCGAAGCGCGGCTGTCACCGTTTACGCCGGATAACGACTCGCTATGACCGATTTCAGCACGAAACTGAATGCACATTACCAACGCACTAATCGTATGTTGGGGCATTTCATCGCCGACCTCCCCTTTCAGCGTAGTCCACTGGTCAATGCGATGGAGTATGGCTCACTCTTAGGAGGCAAACGCCTGCGCCCGTTTCTGGTTTATACTACTGGCGAACTGTTTGGCATGCCGTTGGAGAGTCTGGATGCCCCTGCTGCGGCAGTCGAATGTATCCATGCTTATTCATTGATTCATGACGATCTACCGGCGATGGACGACGACGATTTACGCCGTGGGCAGCCGACCTGCCACATCAAATTTGGTGAAGCTAATGCCATTCTGGCAGGTGATGCATTGCAAACGCTGGCGTTCTCCATTTTGACCGATGCACCGATGCCACAGGTCTCTGACCGCGATCGGCTGGCGATGCTCTCAGAATTGGCTCACGCCAGCGGGGTTGCAGGCATGTGCGGTGGTCAGGCTTTCGATCTGGAAGCGGAAGGTCATCAGGTCGATCTGGCCGCATTAGAGCGGATTCACCGCCACAAAACCGGTGCCTTGATTCGCGCGGCAGTCCGACTAGGCGCGCTAGCAGCCGGTGAAACAGGCCGCGATGCGTTGCCCCATCTGGATCGCTACGCTAATGCGATTGGGCTCGCTTTTCAGGTTCAGGACGATATTCTCGATGTTGTTGGCGATAGCGCGACGACAGGCAAACGTCAGGGTGCAGACCAGCAGCTAGGTAAAAGCACCTATCCCAGTTTACTGGGGCTAGATAACGCACGAAAAAAAGCACAGGAGCTCTATCAGGAATCACTGGCATCGCTTGACGACCTCGTCGCATCCAGCTCAATTCCCCTGAATATTGCCCCACTACAAGCGCTGGCGAATTTCATCGTTGAACGCGATAAGTAATTACCTAATGAGTCTCTAATGAGTTTTGATACCGCGAAGTACCCTACATTGGCGTTAGTGGAAACACCGGATGAACTTCGGTTGTTGCCGAAAGAGAGCTTGCCAAAGCTGTGCGATGAGCTGCGCCAATATTTGCTGGACAGCGTCAGCCGTTCAAGCGGCCATTTTGCTTCAGGGTTAGGGACGGTTGAATTAACGGTTGCACTGCATTACGTCTATAACACCCCTTTTGATCATCTGGTGTGGGATGTCGGCCATCAGGCTTATCCGCACAAGATCATTACCGGTCGTCGCGATCGTATTTCAACGATCCGTCAAAAAGGCGGCTTGCACCCTTTTCCGTGGCGCGATGAAAGCGAATATGATGTATTAAGCGTCGGGCATTCATCCACCTCAATCAGTGCCGGGCTGGGCATGGCCGTTGCGGCCGAGCGTGAAGGCAAAGGCCGCCGTACCGTTTGTGTGATTGGCGACGGCGCAATTACCGCGGGCATGGCTTTTGAGGCGATGAACCATGCGGGCGACATCAAATCCGATCTGCTGGTTGTGCTGAACGACAATGAAATGTCGATTTCAGAAAACGTCGGCGCACTGAACAACCATCTGGCGCAACTGCTATCCGGCAAGCTCTACGCCAGCCTGCGCGAAGGCGGTAAAAAGGTTTTATCCGGCCTACCGCCTATCAAAGAGCTGGTGAAACGCACCGAAGAACACCTTAAAGGCATGGTCGTGCCGGGCACGTTATTTGAAGAGCTGGGTTTTAACTATATCGGCCCAGTTGACGGCCACGACGTTCAGGCGCTGGCGCATACGCTGAAAAATATGCGCAGCCTGAAAGGCCCGCAGCTCCTGCATATCATGACGAAGAAAGGCAAAGGTTACGCTCCTGCTGAGCAGGATCCGATCAGTTGGCACGCGGTGCCGAAATTCGATCCGGCCAGCGGTACATTGCCGAAAAGCAAAGAAGGTGCCAAACCCACCTATTCCAAAATCTTCGGTCAATGGCTACAGGAAACGGCCGCCAAAGACAGCAAGCTGATGGCAATCACACCTGCAATGCGCGAAGGTTCTGGCATGGTGCAATTCTCCCGCGACTACCCACAGCAATATTTTGACGTCGCGATTGCCGAACAGCATGCCGTCACGTTTGCTGCCGGTCTGGCTGTCGGTGGCTACCATCCTGTCGTCGCCATTTACTCGACGTTCCTGCAACGTGCCTACGATCAGGTCATCCACGATGTGGCGATCCAGAATCTACCGGTTCTGTTTGCTATCGATCGCGGCGGTATTGTCGGGGCGGATGGACAAACGCATCAGGGCGCGTTCGATCTCTCTTTCTTACGCTGTATCCCGAATATGATCATCATGACGCCCAGCGATGAAAATGAGTGTCGCCAGATGCTGCACACGGGCTATCACTACCAGAAAGGCCCTACGGCAGTACGCTATCCGCGCGGAAACGGTACGGGTACGGAGCTGACGCCACTATCAGAACTGCCAATCGGTAAAGGCGTGGTGCGTCGTCAGGGAGAAACGATCGCGATTCTGAATTTCGGTACGCTGTTGCCGGAAGCCCAGATTGCGGCAGAGAAGTTAAACGCCACCCTCGTCGACATGCGTTTTGTTAAACCGCTGGATGAAGCGTTACTTGAAGAGCTGGCGCAGTCTCACAGTACGTTTGTGACGTTGGAAGAGAATGCGGTCATGGGCGGCGCAGGGAGCGGCGTGAATGAGTTCCTGATGGCGAAACGCCTTGCTGTCTCGGTGCTGAACATTGGGCTACCGGACGTCTTTATCCCACAAGGTTCTCAGGAAGAAATCCGTGCCGATCTGGGTCTGGATGCCTCTGGCATCGAGCGCAGAATCGCGCAGTGGATGGAATAAGCCGCTAACGATAACTGGGGCACATGGCCCCAGTTCAATAATGTCAGTCGCTCAATAACACAATAGCGTCAGAATATCGGCCAGTGATAGCCGATGAAGTAGATAATACCCGCAGAGATCACCCCTGCGACAATATCATCGATCATGATCCCCATGCCGCCATGCACGTTGCGATCGAACCAGCGAATCGGCCAGGGTTTCCAGATATCCAGACAGCGGAAGACGACAAACCCAGCTGCCACCCATTGCCATTTATCCACCGGGATTGCCATCAGGGTAATCCACATGCCGACAAATTCGTCCCAGACGATGCTACCGTGATCGTGAACGCCCATATCTTTCGCGGTCTGATGACACAGGTAAACACCGATACAAATGCTCAGCATGACCAACAGCGAATACAATTCAAGCGGCAGGAACGACATGAGGTACCACAGTGGAATCGCCGCCAGCGATCCTACCGTGCCCGGCATCCAAGGAGACAGACCGCTGCCAAACCCAGTCGCCAGCAAGTGCCACGGGTTACTCAGCCGTAAGCGGCGTTTTGCCACTTCAGCACCTTTCGCCTTGTTCGCAGAGTCAGTTTTGCTCGCTAAAATGGTCATACCCCTTCCAGTTCAGCTCGGTCGCTTTATTCTCTCTGAAAAAGCGTAACCCTTCAGAGGAAGGCCCGATTTGCCCAATGCAGGTGTAGTCAGCGCCGAGATGCCCCAAGGCCAGTTCCAGCGCCCCACGGTTAATTTCCGGCACGGTGAAGCACAGCTCATAGTCTTCGCCGCCAGATAGCGCCCAACGCAACGCCTGTTCTTCATCGACGCAGCCCCGTAGCCAATCAGATTGTGGGATCGATTCCAGATTAATACGCGCACCGCACTCGCTAGCTTTAAGTATATGCTGCAGATCGGAGATGAGGCCGTCGGAAAGATCAATGGCCGAGCTGGCCAGATCGCGCAACGCCTGACCTTGCAGAATTCTCGGCTGAGGACGAAGGTGACGTTGGATCAATCTCTGACGCGCCTCTTCATCATCAACGTGCAGGGTATTCTGGAGGATAGCCAGACCCGCCGCGCTGTCGCCTAATGAACCAGTAACATAAATCCAGTCACCAATTCTGGCTCCGCGACGCGTCAACGCCCGACCTGCTGGCACCAGACCGTGGATAGTCAGCGTCAGGCTCAACGGGCCACGCGTCGTATCCCCGCCTACCAATTGCATGCCATAGTAATCAAGCAGCTCAAACAAGCTGTCGCTGTACGCGGATAGCCACTGGCTATTGTTTTTAGGTAGGGTAATGGCCAGAGAAAGCCAGGCAGGATCGGCGCCCATTGCCGCCAGATCGCTTAAATTGACCGCCAGAGATTTGTAACCCAGATCGGCGGGATCGATATCAGGTAGGAAATGAACACCAGATACCAGCGTGTCGGTACTCACCGCCAGCATCTGCTTATCTGCCACCGTCAGTAACGCGCAGTCATCACCGATGCCCAGCTCGACATCGCGACGTGAACTTCGGACCCGATTAAAATAGCGGGCAATAAGGTCAAACTCGCCTTCAACCATAACCTTTCCAGCCAGCCTATCATTCAAAAGCGATCAGGGCCGGATATCCGGCCCTGATTCGATTCGTTTTACTTCTTGCCTTTCCGTACACTCGGAGCAGCTTTATCTAGCACGCCATTCACAAACTTATGGCTATCTTCGGCACCGAAGATTTTAGCCAGTTCGATGGCCTCGTTAATCGCCACCTTGTAAGGAACGTCTTCGCGCTTGCTCAGCTCAAACATCGCCAAACGCAGAATCGCTTTTTCAACCTGTCCCAATTCCTCAATTTGACGAGACAGGAAAGGTGCCATCAGTTGATCAAGCTTCTCAGCCTGAGTGGCAACACCCGCCAGCAATTCACGGAAATAGGTAATGTCGACATCTTTGACATCCTGCTCGCTCAGGAATTGGTGTTCAACATCGGCAATATCATTTTTAGATAACTGCCAGGAGTAAAGCGCTTGAACCGCACATTCACGAGCGCGGCGACGAGCAGCAGGTTTCACGGAATTCCCCTTACTTAATCAGGCTGACTTAATCGCCTTCAATACATTAATCATTTCTAGCGCGGTCAAAGCAGCTTCAGCACCTTTGTTCCCCGCTTTCGTACCGGCACGCTCAATCGCCTGCTCAATGCTTTCCGTCGTTAGAACGCCGAAAGCGACAGGGATTTCACTGTCCATCGCAACAGAGGACAGGCCTGAGCTACATTCACCAGCAACAAATTCAAAATGCGCTGTTCCACCACGGATGACCGTTCCCAGAGCAATAACGGCATCATATCCGCCATTTTTCCCACTTTTGGTCAGCGCACGAACCGTCAATGGCAGTTCGTAAGCACCCGGCACCCAGACAACGGTGATGTTTTCGTCTTTAACCTGACCGATGCGTTTCAATGCATCAATCGCACCGTCCAGCAGGCTGTCGTTAATAAAATGGTTAAAACGCGCAATCGCAATCGCTACACGGGCATCAGGAGTAGCAACAACACCTTCAATAACGTTCATAGCTTTCCTTGTATCTGGTCTTTATGGCCCGCTAGGGGGGCGGATTCTATCATAATTTTTGCTGGCACGTATCCGGTTTTGTCGGACCTACACCAGCTATTTACATACACATCAGAATTTAGGTTTCAGGCACAATCGCAAATCTGGGCCAATCTGGCGAACGTCTACGATATCAAACTCTGGTGCCTGAGACAGCCGATCCAGTCCAGGTAAGAGGCACAGCGAACGGGCATTTTCACCCAACAATTTGGGGGCAAGATAAACGATAAGTTCATCAACAACGCCAGCATTAAGTAGCGCACCAGCCAGACTGGCTCCGGCTTCGACCCAAACAGAGTTAATCTGCCGTCTCCCCAGCACCATCATCAGCGCAACCAGATCAACGCCACCATTGTGCTGCGGTAGCATCACTTGTTCAACGCCCTGCGGCCACACTTGTTCGTCCGCCTGCACGCGTGCCAGCCAGGTCTCACCCAGTTGGTTAACAATCCGATGCTGTGGCGTGACGCGCTGCTGGCTGTCCACAATCACCCGCACGGGCTGCCTGAGATCCGCTTCTGAATAGCGTTTCTGCACATCGCCCCCCAGCTCTGACCAGCGGACGGTGAGAGAAGGATTGTCAGCTAGCACTGTCGCACTGCTGCTCAGAATCGCTGCGCTCTGCGCACGAAAACGCTGCACATCCTGCCGCGCCAGCGGTGAGGTGATCCACTGGCTTTCTCCCGACGCCATTGCAGTTCGCCCATCCAAAGATGCCGCCATTTTGAGCTGCACGTAAGGAAAGCCTGTCCGCATACGTTTCAGGAAGCCTACATTCACTTTCTCTGCTTCAGCCATCATCAAGCCATGGCTAACGGCAATCCCCGCTTGCTGTAAGCGATGCAAACCACGACCCGCCACCTGTGGATTCGGATCCTGCATCGCAGCAACCACGCGGGAAACACCAGCCGTAATCAATGCATCGGCGCAAGGCGGCGTTCGCCCATGATGGCTACAGGGTTCCAACGTG
Source organism: Pectobacterium quasiaquaticum (assembly GCF_014946775.2). Classification (NCBI taxonomy): domain Bacteria; kingdom Pseudomonadati; phylum Pseudomonadota; class Gammaproteobacteria; order Enterobacterales; family Pectobacteriaceae; genus Pectobacterium; species Pectobacterium quasiaquaticum. Next base: position 3,267,727 of record NZ_CP065177.1, read on the forward strand.
ACATAAGCCGTCGCACCACGCGCACGTCCCCCCGCCATTCTCAGCGCATGCACCTCTGCGTGGGGTTCGCCAGCACGAAAATGATAGCCTTCACCTACAATTTCGCCATCACGAACAATCACACAGCCAACATTGGGGTTGGGTGCTGTCGTGAAACAACCACGGCGCGCCAGCTCTAACGCACGCGCCATATATAATTCATCCTGCGGCAAGTGGCCGTTTTCCTGAAAAACGCTCATTCCCGAACCTCTTATCCCCGTCGCGTTGACGCGACTTAATCCTGCAAACGCGCAATCTCTTCGCCAAATTCGCGGATATCTTCAAAGCTGCGATACACCGATGCAAAGCGGATATAAGCCACTTTATCCAGCTTTCTCAACGCTTCCATCACCAGATTCCCCACCATCTTGGTGGTAACCTCACGTTCTCCGGTAGCACGAAGATGAGATTTAATGTGATTAATCGCCATTTCGACGTCATCAGAACTGACTGGCCTTTTTTCCAGCGCTTTCAGCATGCCGCTGCGCAATTTATCCTCATTAAAAGGCTCGCGCACTTCATTGCTTTTGATGACTCGCGGCATCACCAGTTCAGCCACTTCAAACGTGGTGAAGCGTTCATGACAAACCAGACACTGCCGACGACGACGGACTTGCGAACCTTCGCCAACCAGACGGGAATCAATGACTTTGGTATCAACAGCGGAACAAAACGGGCAATGCATGATGTGTCCTGACCAGTAATCCTTAACGTAGCGACAGTTTACCCTGAATTAACGGACTAACCAAAACTCCTGATCCGCGTTGCGAAGGGTTTCGCATCTCTTCCCGTAATAGGATGAAAAAAGCTGTCTCACCTATGACTTAGGCTTAATCGCAGCTAAACTCAGCAACAGGGATCAACGGATCAATAAATAAAAACATCGAAAGGGGAACCACAGATATGAGAACCCGATATCGCGTACTGACCTTCCTGCCAGCGCTACTTTTGCTCGCGGGATGTTCTGAACAGCGCCAGATGCCCAAATTGCAGAACCAGATAGGCCAACTCAATCAGCAATTGCAAACGCTGACCGATCAGGCCACAGCATTAGAGCGACAAAATGCGTTGAATTCCCTGTCCACCTCCGGCATTTATTTACTGCCTGCGGCGCAAACTAGCACCGTGCTAGAAAGCAGTATTGGTAGACTCAATGTGTCGTTGCGCAATATCGAGACGGAAGCAAACGGAACAAGCGCGTTGTTGCACATTCGCACGCTTGATGCGAAGGGGCTACCAACCTTTGGCGCACAGCTTGATTGGGGGAGGCTCGACCCCGTGAGCGGGAAACCTTTAACGGGCGACACGCAAACACAGTCGTTTGTCGTTTCTCCCACACTATTACCAAAAGCCGAGGCGATTATTGAATTGCGCCTGAGCGGCCTGTCGCCGGAAGAACTCGGCTTTGTTCGTTTGCATCAGGTTCAGGAAATACAGAGCCCACCGCCCGTTGCCACAACCGAATCTCCCTAATTAACGCATTTCCTCACGCACAAATGCAAAAAACCCCGCGGCGACGCGGGGTTTTTCATATTTACAGTCAGCAGATTAAGGCAGGATAGACGGTTGGTCCGCCCCTTCTTTTTCCACTTTCTGAACGATCAGGTTTTCACGCTTCATACCCAGTTTCAACGCCAGAGCGGAAGAAACATAGATAGAAGAAATCGTACCGATGATCACACCGATAAACATCGTCAACGAGAAGCCATGCAACAAGGCTCCACCGAAAACCATGAGGATCACAATCATCGCCAGCGTGGTCGCTGATGTGATGATGGTACGATGCAACGTCTGCGTCAGAGAGATGTTGGTAATTTCGTAAGGTGTGCCACGACGAACCTTGCGGAAGTTCTCACGAATACGGTCAGACACAACAATCTTATCGTTAAGTGAATAACCAATTACCGACATCAGCGACGCAATGATCGTTAGGTCAATCTCAATAGAGAACAGAGACAACAGACCCATCGTGATGATCACATCGTGCCCCAAAGCCAGCACGGACCCCATCGCAAGACGCCATTCAAAACGGAAACCGATATAAATGAGGATAGCAATCAGCGCAGACATCAGCGCCAATGCGCCCGCCTGTGCCAAATCACTCCCCACGCTCGGCCCGACGAATTCAATACGTTTCACCGTCGCATGCTGCTGGAAGGTATCATTCACCACCTTCAGCACTTTGTTACCGAGTGCTTCGTTCTCGCTGCCAGAAACGGGTGGCATACGTACCATCACGTCACGGCTGCTACCGAAGTTCTGCACCTGCGGCTCTGAAAACCCGGAGGTCTCTAATGAACTACGCAGGACATCGAGATCGATCGGTTTCTCAAGGTTAATCTCAATGACCGTACCACCGGTAAAGTCAAGCCCCCAGTTAAAACCACGACCCCCCATAATCGCGATAGAAGCAATGATCAGCAGGCCGGAAATGATAAATGCCAATGTGTCCCAGCGCATGAAATCATAGACTTTACGCCCATGGTTTAGTTGTTCAATGTTGTATTCCTGTTCCTGTGCCACAACGCACTCCTAGATAGACAGCTTGTTGATACGTTTACCGCCGTAAAGCAGGTTAACGATGGCACGAGTACCGACGATCGCCGTAAACATTGAGGTCGCAATCCCAATCGCAGTCGTGATAGCAAACCCTTTGATAGAACCGGTACCAACCGCATACAGGATGATGACTTTAATCAACGTCGTGACGTTCGCATCAACAATCGAACTGAATGCACCTTTGTAGCCCTCATGAATGGCCTGTTGCACGGAGCGGCCATTGCTGAGTTCTTCTTTGATACGTTCATTAATGAGTACGTTAGCATCGACTGCAACCGCCAGCGTAAGCACGATACCCGCGATACCCGGCATGGTCAGCGTTGCCCCTGGTAGCAGCGACATCACACCGACAATCAACACGAGGTTAGCAACCAATGCACTGGTCGCGATAACACCAAACTTCTTGTAGAAGAAGACCATAAAGAGGATCGATGCGATCAAGCCCCACAAACAGGCTTCCAGCCCCTGAGTGATGTTTTGCATCCCCAGCGTTGGTCCAATGGTACGTTCTTCAACAATCTGGATCGGTGCAATCAGCGCCCCCGCACGCAACAGCAGAGAAAGCTGACGCGCTTCGTTCGGGTTATCAATACCAGTAATACGGAAGCTGTTACCCAGACGCGACTGAATCGTCGCGACGTTGATCACTTCTTCGTGTTTTTCCAATATCGAACGGCCAGTCGCATCTTTCTTGCCGCTGTCTTTGTATTCCACAAAGAGTGTCGCCATCAGCTTACCGATACTGTCTTTGGTGAAGTTGGACATGGTGTTGCCACCCGCGCTGTCCAGAGAAATATTCACCTGAGGCTGGTTGTATTCATCCGTACTCGATGTCGAATCGGTAATATGGTCGCCCGTCAGAATCACACGCTTGAACAACACCACAGGTGAGCCGTCACGCATGTTCTTCACTTCAGAGTCGCCCGGCACACGGCCGTTCGCCGCTGCGGTTGCATCAGCATTACTGTTTACCAGACGGAATTCCAGCGTAGCGGTTGCACCAAGAATTTCTTTCGCGCGCGCCGTGTCCTGAATACCCGGCAACTCAACGACGATGCGATCGGCACCCTGACGCTGTACCAGAGGCTCAGCAACACCCAGTTGGTTCACACGGTTACGCAGGATATTGATGTTCTGCTGTACGGCGTATTCACGTGCTTCACGCAGACGTTCGTCAGACATCACTGCGCGTAGCAGGTTGCTGTCGCTGCTGCTGAGAACCAAATTACGGTGACGAGTCGTCAGATAGTTGATGCCCTCATCACGCGTTTGAGCATCACGGAAACGAATTTCGACACCGTAATTATCAATTTTACGCACGGAGGCATAAGGAATGTTCTTCTCACGCAGATCGCTGCGCAAAGAGTCCATGGTTTGTTCTTGTAGTTTACCCAGCGCCGTATCCATATCCACTTCCATCAGGAAGTGAACGCCGCCGCGCAGGTCAAGCCCCAATTTCATCGGTTCAGCGCCCAACAACCGCAGCCAGGTTGGCGTAGCAGGTGCAAGGTTAAGTGCAACGACGAACTTTTCGCCCAGCTCATTAACGAGCGCTTCACGCGCGCGGAGCTGAACATCAGGGTTAGAGAAGCGAGCCAGAATTGCACCATTTTCCAATGCAATCGACTTACTGGTAATGTTCTGTTCTTTTAAAACATTCTGGACTTGGATCAGCGTCGTTTCGCTGGCGGCGGTTCCCCGCGCGCCAGTAACTTGTACCGCCGGATCCTCACCATATAGGTTAGGAAGTGCGTAGAGCAGGCCGACGAACAACACCACGACCAGCATCAGGTACTTCCACAAAGGATAACGATTTAACACGGCAGTTCCCTTCGGGAAAATCGGAAATTACAGGGCCTTAATCGTGCCCTTCGGCAGCACGGCAGCCACGAAATCACGTTTGATAACCACTTCATTGGTCTCGTTCAACGCAATCGCAATATAGCCAGTTTCGGACACTTTGGTTACGCGACCAACCAGACCACCGGTCGTTAATACTTCATCGCCCTTGCCGATAGAATCCATTAACTTTTTGTGTTCCTTGGCGCGTTTTTGCTGAGGACGCAGGATCATAAAGTAGAAAATCAGACCAAAAACGGCCAGCATAATAACCAGAGAGTACGGGCTTCCCTGAGCCGGAGCGCCAGTTGCAGCTACAGCATCGGAGATGAAAAGACTCATTTAAATATCCTCTTTTTTGTCAAAAGATAAGCTATCAAAAAGATAAGTTATCAACCTTACAATCATGAAAACGCTTCACAGCAAAATGCAATTCATAGCAAACGGGCTGTCAGTTGCTTGTGGCAACGTCTTTTTCAGCAAGCGGCGGAATGGGTTTGCCTATCCGTTGGTAAAAATCCACCACAAAGTGCTCTAATTTACCCTCTTCAATGGCCTGACGTAAACCCGCCATTAAACGCTGATAATAGCGCAAGTTATGAATGGTATTGAGTCGTGCGCCGAGTATTTCGTTGCAACGGTCAAGATGATGCAAGTAGGCGCGGCTATAATTGCGACACGTGTAGCAATCACAGTGTTCATCCAGCGAGCTAACGTCATCTTTATGCTTCGCATTACGGATTTTCACTACGCCATCCGTCACGAAGAGATGCCCGTTACGTGCGTTGCGCGTTGGCATCACGCAGTCAAACATATCGACACCACGGCGGACACCTTCAACCAAGTCTTCTGGTTTGCCAACGCCCATCAAATAGCGTGGTTTATCTTCTGGAATCTGCGGGCAAACGTGCTCCAGAATACGGTGCATATCTTCTTTCGGCTCACCTACCGCCAAACCGCCCACAGCGTACCCATCAAAGCCAATGTCTACCAGACCTTTTACGGATACATCACGTAAATCTTCGTAAACACTTCCTTGGATAATACCGAACAGCGCATTTTTATTCTCCAGCTCATCAAAACGCTGACGGCTGCGTTTCGCCCAGCGCAGTGACATCTCCATAGAGCGCTTGGCGTAATCCCAATCAGCAGGGTACGGCGTACACTCATCAAAGATCATGACGATGTCGGAACCGAGATCGTGCTGAATCTCCATCGATTTTTCTGGGCTCAGGAAAATCGAATCCCCGTTGATCGGGTTACGGAAATGCACGCCCTGTTCGGTAATCTTGCGAATATCGCCGAGGCTGAACACCTGAAAACCGCCGGAGTCCGTCAGAATCGGGCCGTGCCAGTTCATGAAATCGTGCAGATCGCCGTGCAGTTTCATGATTTCCTGACCGGGACGCAGCCACAGATGGAACGTATTGCCGAGCAAAATCTGTGCGCCAGTTTCTTTCACTTCTTCCGGCGTCATGCCTTTCACCGTGCCGTACGTCCCCACGGGCATAAAAGCCGGGGTTTCCACTACGCCACGTTCAAAAATTAATCTGCCGCGTCGCGCACGGCCGTCCGTTGTTTGTAATTCGTACTTCACTTAGCCTCCGGCATCAGAAAAACAGTCTGATGGTAATGATGTATTAACGCCTGACAGAACGTGGTCTGTGGCGTTCCTATTATGTCGAAAATAGGTTTACCCTACTTTTTCCTGTTCGGCCATCGGGTTGTGCGTAATAAACATCGCATCACCGTAGCTGAAAAAACGATATTGCTCTGCCACCGCCTGACGGTAAGCAGACATCGTGTTCTGGTAACCGGCAAAGGCCGACACCAGCATGATTAACGTCGATTCGGGTAAATGGAAATTGGTCACCAGCGCATCAATAATGCGGTAGTGATAGCCCGGATAGATGAAAATTTTGGTATCGCCGAAGAACGGTTCGATCGCCGCGTTCTGGCTGGCCTGTGCGGCACTTTCCAGTGAACGTACCGAGGTGGTGCCAACGGCGATTACGCGATTTCCCCGCGCTTTGCACGCCAGAACAGCATCAACGACGTCCTGCGGCACTTCGGCATATTCGGCGTGCATGATGTGATCTTCAATCGTATCGACGCGTACAGGCTGGAAAGTCCCCGCCCCGACGTGCAGCGTAACGAACGCCATGTCGATGCCCTTCTCGCGCAGCGCGGCCAACATCGGCTCATCAAAGTGCAAGCCCGCCGTCGGTGCCGCTACAGCGCCTGGACGCTGGCTATACACCGTCTGATAAAGCTCGCGGTCAGCGTCTTCATCCGGCCTGTCGATATACGGTGGTAACGGCATGTGGCCGATATCATTCAGGATCGACAGAACATCGCGAGCATCATCGAAATGCAGCTCGAATAGCGCATCGTGGCGAGCGGCCATTGTAGCTTTGACGCTTTCGTCATCGCCCAGCAGCAGTTCCGTACCCGGTTTTGGCGCTTTTGACGCCCGAACGTGCGCGAGTACCCGATGGTCATCCAGCACACGCTCGACCAGTACTTCCAGTTTGCCGCCGCTGGCTTTACGGCCAAACAGACGAGCAGGAATCACGCGCGTATTGTTGAACACCAGCAGATCGCCGGGATTCAGTTTATTCAGCAAATCGGTAAACACACCGTGCGTCAGATTTCCCGTCGGCCCGTCCAGCGATAACAGGCGGCAACCACTGCGTTCCGCTTGTGGATAATGGGCAATCAATGATTCAGGAAGTTCAAACGAAAAATCGGCAACACGCATGGCAATTCACTTAGCTGTAATACATTAAAAATGGGCGGCCTAGTCTAGAGCCGCAAGCGCATGGCTGCAAGAAATAAGCACCTGAGTCGGTGAATGCATCACAGCCAAAGTCGGCGGCTTCCCACTTTGCCATGTAAGAGGACGTGCATAATAAAAGAAGAAACGGATATACTACTCCAATGAATTTTCTTGCTCACCTCCACCTGGCCACGCTGGCCGACAGCTCCCTATTAGGTAATCTGATGGCGGATTTCGTACGCGGCAACCCGCAGGACAGCTATGCTGACGAGATCGTCGCGGGTATTCGTCTGCATCGTCGCGTTGATTCGCTGACCGACAGCCTGCCGGAAGTCAAACAGGCGCGTCAGTATTTCAGCGATGAATTCCGCCGTGTTTCGCCGATTACGTTAGATGTGCTGTGGGATCACTATCTTGCGCGTCACTGGCTACAGTTGGTGCCGGAGACGCCCTTACAAGCCTTTATCGACAGCGCGCAATCACAAATCGAGCCGCATCTGGCGCAAACGCCAGAACGCTTTCAGAACCTGAATCGCTATCTGTGGCCGGAACGCTGGATGACCCGTTATGCAGAGCTGCCGTTTATCGCCGATGTGCTGCACAGAATGTCGGTACGCCGTCCGAAACTGGCTGCGCTGTCCGGCTCTTTTCAGGATATCGAGCAGCACTATCACCAATTTGAAACACTCTTCTGGCAGTTTTATCCACGAATGATGCAATTAGCGAAAGCGCAGCAGCTGTAAGATCGCGACTTTTCCGTTTTTCTACGCGGCGTATACCCTAAATAATTCGAGTTGCATGAAGGCGGCAAGCGCACGAATCCCCAGGAGCTTACTCAAGTAAGTGACTGGGGTGAGTAAGAGTAGCCAACGCACAAGCAGCTTGAAGTATGACGGGTATTGTCCTTTCCATCAAAAGGGTTAATCTAGCCTCTTGAAAGGAAATAGCGATGAGTTCAATAGACAGAAACTATCTCATTGATTGGTCTCTTTGCCTGTATTCACTCAGACAGAATCCCTATACTGATCGCTGTTTTTTTATATCATCCGATCATTAACCGCTATCTACAGGAGTAATTATGGTCCTGGTAACTCGTCAAGCCCCAGACTTCACCGCAGCTGCCGTTTTAGGCAGTGGCGAAATCGTCGAAAATTTCAACCTGAAGAAGCACATCAACGGTAAAGCTGCCGTGATCTTCTTCTGGCCGATGGACTTCACCTTCGTTTGTCCGTCAGAGCTGATTGCTTTCGATCACCGCTATGCCGAATTCAAGAAACGCGGTGTAGAAGTGGTTGGCGTTTCCTTCGACTCCGAGTTTGTTCACAACGCATGGCGTAAAACCCCAGTGGACAAAGGCGGCATCGGCGAAGTGCAATACGCGATGGTTGCTGATATCAAGCGCGAAATCCAGAAGGCCTACGGCATTGAGCACCCAGAAGCGGGTGTTGCACTGCGTGGTTCTTTCCTGATCGACAAAAACGGCGTCGTTCGTCACCAAGTGGTTAACGATCTGCCGCTGGGTCGTAACATCGATGAAATGCTGCGTACCGTTGACGCCCTGCAATTCCACGAAGAGCACGGCGAAGTGTGCCCAGCACAGTGGGAAAAAGGTAAATCAGGTATGGGTGCGTCACCAGACGGCGTAGCGAAATACCTGTCTGAGAACGCAGACAAGCTTTAATTCCTCATCCTGCCGACATGGCAATATGATGACCAAGCCAGTTGCTATGCAACTGGCTTTTTCTTTGCCCGCCATTTATCCCTCTGTTCTTCTTCACCTCTCACCGTCTCTTCCCGGCGATATCTTAAATAATACAAAAGGTTGACTAGGGGCGCTAAATACTTAGCCTTAAAGCCACATCGTGTTAATGCACGACAGATTCATTGGAATAAAAGGAGAACGCATGCAACAAAATCTCGCGCTATGGCTGAGAGAAGCTGGAATACAACACGCTAGCCTCATTGCGTTACTGATTGTTCTTGGGCTGATATTGCTCATTTCTGCCGTCATCCACCTGATTTTTCATCAGGTTGTGCTGAAAAGAATGGTACTGCGCTCACTCAATAAGCAGGGGAAAACCGAGGGACACGGGTGGAAGCAGGCGCTGACGGGGCCGTTATCGATATCGGGCTGACAACGGTAAAAGTGAGAAACTGGGACAATACCGTCACCACCATTCCCACCTACGCGTTAGTCTCCGATTCTTTTAAGAACTGGCGTTCGATGTCCGAATCTGGGGGCAGGCGCATCAAGCGCAGTATCAATATCGATACCACCAGCGTGCATTTTATGACGGAAGACGAGCAGGCGCGATTGCTGCGCAGCAAGCTGCTGTCGCCTTATATTCAGAACAAGAAGAGTGAACTGGAGCAACATAATGCACAGTCCGACTCCGACCTGACATCACCGCTGAACGGCCGTCGTCTGACGAATTTAGGCACGTTCCGCGCCTACCTTCAGGTATATCTGCGCACGCATCCGGGTATTCATAAAGGGATGACGCTGATGGTACGGCAGCTTGCGCCAACGTCAGAAGGGGTACCGCTGGAGATTTATGCGTTTACCAACACGACCGCCTGGGTCGATTACGAAAGCATTCAGTCTGATATTTTCGACCATATCTTTGCGATCTTACCGGAGTTCGATCTCCGCATTCATCAAATCCCAACCGGCCACGATATGCGGATCATGGCGCAGCAAATGACTACGCCGAAAGCGTAAAAATAGGCACAAAAAAATGCTCCAATGGAAGCGCAGAGGTTGCTAATAAAGTCCGTAGAGCGGGAGTAACGAATAGATCGTAAAGTCGCCGTAAACACGTCATGTGCGCTCGGCTTGCGCCATATATGGCGCAAACGCTTTACTCTTCTATTCCATTACTCCCGTTTTCGTTCGGCAAATAGGCTAGTCAACGGACAGTCTGAGCGCTCCCTCTGATATCAATCGACTAACTTAATTCTGTGCCGCTACCGCGTTCTGACGCTTCTTCTTCCAGACATAGCCCACTAAAAGCAACAATATCCAGATGATACCGACATACAGCGACACGCGCGTGTCCGGGAAGTAGCCAATCAAACCAATGATGAAGAACAGGAAGACGATACCGAAAACGGAGGTTACGATGCCGCCGCGCAGTGGGAACGCCAGCGCCTTCACTTCATCCGGGCTCAGACGACGGCGGAAAGCGATCTGAGAAAACAGAATCATGATCCATACCCACACCGTCGCAAAAGTGGCCAGTGAAGCAATCACTAGGAAAACTTTGCCGGGCATAATGTAATTCAGGTACACCGCCACCAGCAGCGCCATCATCATCACGACAACCGTGACCCACGGAATACCGTGTTTGGAAATACGGCTAAACACCTTCGGCGCATGCCCCTGCTCCGCCATCCCGTGCAGCATACGGCCGACGCCGAATACATCACTGTTAATCGCCGACAGCGACGCGGTAATCACAACAAAATTCAGGATACCTGCCGCCGCCGTAATACCCATATGCTGGAACGTCAGCACGAATGGGCTGCCGTTAGTACCAACCTGATTCCATGGGTAAATCGACATAATCACGAACAGCGTACCGACATAGAACACCAGAATACGCCACGGCACAGAGTTAATCGCGCGAGGGATAGACTTCTGCGGATCTTTGGCCTCACCGGCGGTAATCCCGATGATCTCCACGCCACCGTACGCAAACATCACCAGTTGCAGCGACAGAATCATCCCCATCACACCGTTACTGAAGAACCCGCCATTGCTCCAGAGGTTGTGGATCCCCGTTGGTTCCCCCCCGTTGCCAATACCCCAGATGATGATGCCGATCCCAGCTGCGATCATGATGATAATGGTGGCGACTTTAAAGAAAGAGAGCCAAAACTCCAGTTCACCAAAGGCTTTCACATTCATCAGGTTAATGGCACCGATGATAAGCACCACGCTCAGAACCCACACCCAGTGCGGCACGGCAGGGAACCAGACGCCCATGTAGATACCAAACGCGGTCACATCGGCAATGGCGACAATCAGCATCTCAAAGCAGTAGGTCCAGCCGGTGATATACCCCGCTAATGGCCCGAGATAATCCTGTGCATAGCGGGAAAACGAGCTGGACTGCGGGTTGTGCACCGACATTTCGCCCAGTGCGCGCATGATGATATACGCGACAACCCCGCCGATCAGATAAGCCAGTAACACACTGGGGCCAGCCATTTGGATCGCACTCGCGGAACCATAAAACAGACCGGTTCCGATCGCCGAGCCAAGGGCGATAAAGCGGATATGCCGCGTGCTTAACCCACGCTTGAGCTTGGAGGATGGTTGTTCCATTGATAAGCAACCCTGTCTTATATAAAGAAAAACATTACAAAAAGAAAAACCACAGGCAAAGACCTGTGGTGCATAAACCCAACCTTGTGCTGGAGCAGTACGCTATCCCTACCACCCCAGCGCTATCAGGCATTAACGATATTATTGATGTACCGTCACTTCCTGACGGCCACAAAGTCTGTCGTAAATTACCGCAACCAGTAAGATCAGCAGTGACGGAGGCAGCCAGGCCAACCCTTGCTCGCTCAGCGGCAGGTTGAGGCTCCACTCTGGCAACAGCGATTTGAAAGCCGACGATTTTATACCATCAATCATGCCAAATAACAGACTAACTAACATGACGGGGGCCACAATACGTGAAGCGCTATTCCACCAACGCAGCGTAAAGCTCAATAAAACCAGAATGATACACGGTGGATAAATCGCCGTCAGTACAGGAATGGAAAGTTGAATCAGATGGCTCAAGCCCAGATTAGACACCACCATCGAGAACGTTCCCAACACAAACACCAGCGTGCGGTAAGACAACGGCAGGTATTGCGCAAAGAATTCCGCACAGGCACAGGTCAGCCCCACCGCCGTCACCAGACACGCGATGAAGATTAACAACGCCAGGAAGCTGCTTCCCATGTTACCGAACGAATGTTGCACATAGGCGTGGAGAATTTCTGCGCCGTTCTGCGCCTGCGGCACCAGTTCACCACTGACGGAACCGAGCTGGAACAGGCTCAAATAGACTAATGTCAGACCGATCCCCGCAATTAATCCTGCCCACATGGTGTAACGCGTCAGCAGCACGGAGCTGGTCACTCCACGCGAGCGCGCCGCATTCACGATAACAATACCAAATACCATTGCGCCCAACGTATCCATCGTCAGATAGCCGTTGACGAAACCATTAGAGAACGGCAGTTGCTCATACGTTTCTGTCGCTGGGATAGGCGAGCCGGCAGGCCACAGCATCGCAGCAATGCCCAGAACAGCCAGCGCAATGATCTTTAACGGTGCCAATACATGGCCGACCGTATCCAGCAGTTTGCCGGGATACAGGGAAATCGCGATCACAATAGCAAAATAAATCAGGCTATAAATCAGCAGCGGAGAGGCTCCGTTGCCGACCAAAGGAGCAAGGCCGACTTCAAACGACACGGTTGCCGTGCGCGGCGTGGCGAACAGTGGCCCAACGGCCAAATAGCACACGGTAGCCAGAACAACACCAGCCTTTTTACCAATCGGCGAACTCAGCGCGTCAACGCCACCGCCAACCCGTGCCAATGCGATCACAGTCAACACCGGTAGGCCAACTGCCGTCAGCAGAAAGCCGAGCGCTGCAGTCCAAACCTGCTCTCCCGCCTGCAATCCCACCATCGGCGGGAAAATAATATTTCCTGCCCCCACGAACAAAGCAAAGGTCATAAAACCTAATGCCACGATATCTTTGGAAGTTAAACGATGACTCATAGTTATGTCGTGTTGCCTGTATCAAATCGATAAAAGAAAACGGTGTCGTTTATCGCCGCCAGAAAACATTCGCAAACGGGTAACCCGAAGAATGAGCCAACGCTCTGACGACGCGAAAGATGGCGAGCATAGAGGAGTTATTTTTTGCACAGCCATATTGGGTGCTAAGTAAAACGTTTATAGCGTAAAAAGACAAGCAGAGATCCAAAAACCAGAGCATCAAGCCTAATTATGCCAAAAAATAAGAATATAAATTGGTTTATCCTTATTTGCATAACACATGATTTGCGCATTTATCGATATTTCAATGCAATAAAACTGACAAAAACCGTCATAAAATGCGTTGTTCGATCATAAAAAACCTATTTCACAGAACGTCGCGGGTAGGGAGCAGAAGAATGAGCACAAAAAAGCCGGATCAAATGATCCGGCTTTTGTTTATCCATTACAGTGATACGGTGATCTCTAGTTGTCACCACACGCGATTGGCGATATCCACGACAAGCTTCAGCTTATTCCACTGCTGCTCTTCCGTCAGGCTATTGCCCTCTTCCGTTGAAGCAAAGCCACACTGCGGGCTCAGGCAAATCTGGCTGAGATCGACATATTTTGCCGCTTCCGCGATGCGCGCCTGCACGACTTCTGCCTCTTCCAGCTCACCGTTCTTCGTCGTGATCAGCCCCAGCACCACCTGCTGATGGCCTGGCTTCACAAAACGCAGCGGCTCAAATCCACCGGCTCTCTCGGTATCATATTCCAGGAAGAACGCATCAACATTCACTTCGCCAAACAGAATTTCTGCCACAGGCTCATACCCGCCTTCAGAAATCCAGGTTGAGCGGAAATTACCGCGACAGACATGTAAACCGATAACCAGATCCGCAGGCTTATCAGCCAGCGCTTTATTCAGCACATCAGCATAGGTCCGCGCCAGCTGTGCCGGATCTTCGCCACGTTCACGGATCTGGCGTTTTTGATCGTCAGAGCACAGGTAGGCCCATACGGTGTCATCCAGTTGCAGGAAGCGACAGCCTGCGTCATAAAATGCGTGAATCGCATCGCGCCAGGTTTGTGCCAAATCGTCGAAATAGTCCGCCAGATCCGGATAAACCGTCGCATCAATCGCTTTGCGGCCGCCGCGGAAATGCATCACGCTAGGGCTTGGAATCGTCATTTTAGCGACAGCATCGCCAGAAATGCTGTTCAGATAACGGAAATGATCGAGCATCGGATGCTGGGGATTGAAACTCACTTTATCCACGACGCGAATCGCATGGGATTTGGTCTGAATACCGTTGAATTGAATACCGTGATCGGCTTCGTAGCGCTCCACACCGTTCAAATCGGCAAAGAAGTCGAAATGCCACCAGGCACGACGTAGTTCACCATCCGTCACAACCTGCAGGCCCGCTTCACGCTGCTTTTCTACTACTCGCAGAATCTCACGATCTTCAATGCTACGCAGCGCAGCATCATCAATCTCGCCCGCCTGATGCTGAAGACGTGCTTCCTTAATCGCTGCTGGACGCAAGAAACTGCCGACGGTATCGGCACGGAAAGGGGATAAGGTATTCGCCATATGTCGCTCCTGACATGTTGCCAGCACCGCTCTTCGGGAAAGAAGTGTACTGACAGATAGTTTCAATATGAAATATTTGCCCAGAGGGATAGTTACATTTAATCTTATTTAGCCATCTGGACGTCTAAATTTAAAACTATCCTGTCACGTGGCGAATCACAGGGCAATAGAAGAATTTTCACGTCACATGAAGAAAGTTCACATGACGTGAAAACATCACAAATTCGTAGTGGAAAGGGGAATTATTGCGGCAGGCCAATCTGCTGACGCGCCTGACGACGCGTGTCTTCCGGCAGCGGTAAATAACCATCCTGATTCACCAGCGACTGCCCCGTTTCGGACAGCACACGATCTAAAAATGCCGCCGTCAGCGCTTCCAGCGGTTGGCTGGGCGCTTTGTTTACATAGATATAGAGATAGCGGGTGTAGGGATACAAACCGCTGCGGATATTTTCAGTCGAGGGGTAGATGTAGTCGGTGCCCTGTGCGGCTAACGGCAGCATTCTCACACCGCTGGTACGAAACCCCACGCTGGCATAGCCGATGGCATCGGTTGACGCTGCAACCGCTTGTACGACAGACGCCGAACCCGGCAACTCATTAACTTGAGGAAGGAAATCGCCACGGCATAGCGACTTTTGCTTAAAGAACCCATAGGTTCCCGACGCAGAGTTTCGCCCATAGCGCAGTAGCGTGCGCTTTTCCCAACTGCCGTGCAGGCCGACATCACCCCACTGTTTTATCGGCTGGTGGTTACCGCAGCGCTGCGTAATTGAAAAGATGGCGTCCAACTGCGACAAGTTCAGCCCAGACAGCGGGTTATCCTGATTGACCAACACGACCAGCGCATCCAGTGCCACCGGCACCGCCAGCGGCGGGTAACCATAATGCTGGACGAACGCCTCAATTTCGCTGGCCTTCATCGCCCTGCTCATCGGCCCAAGCTGCGCGGCACCGGATGCCAGAGACGTCGGCGCAGAGGACGAACCGGCGGCCTGAATCTGTAAATTCACGTTCGGGTAATGCTGGCTGAAATCCGTCGCCCAAAAGGCCATCAGGTTAGCCAGCGTATCCGACCCCGCACTGGAGAGATTACCCGCCAGCATCTGACGAGGCTGTGCGGAACACAACGCGCTGAGCAGCAGTAAAAAAGCGCCCGCAATACGAGTGGCGGATGTCATAGATAGCGTTTTCCGTCAGGCTGAAGGTTTCACCGTATTTTCAGCCAGAGAGGCAGGGACAATCAACCGATTCGGCAACGTAAAGACAAAACGTGAGCCCAGACCATCCTCACTCATGATCTCCAGACGCGAATCATGATGGCTAAGCGCATGCTTCACAATCGCCAGCCCCAGCCCGCTGCCGCCCGTTTGTCGTGAGCGCGCCTTATCCACCCGATAAAAGCGTTCCGTCAGGCGCGGCAAGTGCTCGGCCGCAATGCCAGGCCCGTTATCGCTGACCTGAAATTGCGCGCCCTGTGGGATCTTCTGCCAACAAACTTCGATACGCGTTCCCGCTGGCGTATGGTTGACCGCGTTATACACCAGATTGGATACCGCACTGCGCAGCTGTTCTTCATTACCAAACACGCGGAGGCTTTCGTTCACACGAAAGACGATCTCATGACGCCCCTGACTCAGCGTCTGCGCTTCACGCTGCAATACGCGCAGCATCAACGGAATATCGACCTTTTCATTCAGATCGATGGCCGTTGCCGCCTCAATACGGGACAGGGTCAGCAACTGTTTGACCAGCCCGTCCATGCGTCGGGTCTGCTCCTGCATGGTATTCAACGCTTTTCCGCGTAGCGCCGCATCCAGCGTTTCTTCCTGCATCATTTCCAGATAGCCCTGCAACACCGTCAGCGGCGTACGCAGTTCATGGCTCACGTTGGCAAAAAAGTTACGTCTGGCTCCTTCAAGCTGGTGCATTTGCGTAATATCACGCGCCACCATCAATAGCTGGCCTTCGGAATAGGGCATCACGCGGAATTCAACATGGTGGGAATTATTCAACTGCAGCGTGAGAGGACGGCTAAAATCCTGTCCTTTCATGTAATTCGTGAATTCGGGATAGCGCAATAAGTTGAGGATATTCTGACCGTTATCTTCCGGCCAACGAAAACTCAGCAGGTGCTGCGCCAGATGATTACACCAGAAGATCGTTCCTTCTTCGGTGGTGATCACCACGGCATCAGGTAAGGATTCGGCACCGCTGCGAAACCGTTTGATAAGGAGCGCCAGCTCACGGCGTCGGCGTCGATTACGCAACTGCATCTGATAGAGACCGTAAAACAGCGGTTCCCAGCTCCAGCGGCCGGGCGGCGGCGTCATGCTGCGGTCAACCCACAGCCAATAAGAGAGTTTTAGCTGGTTATAAAAATTCCAGCACAGTAAGCCTAATACGGCGACCAGCAGAAACCAGGGCAGATAGCCAAAAATCAGCCCCAGCAGTAAAGCGGGCAAACAAAAAAAAGCTAGCTCCAATGCCAGCCTTTTCCAGGATAAACGTTCTAGCACGTTAATGTGTCTCCGGTTACGATCACCTCAGTAACGCGTTGAAAAACGGTAGCCCGTTCCCCGAACGGTTTGCACCATTTTGTCATGTCCGCTGGTTTCCAGCGCTTTACGCAGGCGACGAATATGAACGTCGACAGTACGATCCTCAACATAAACGTTAGTGCCCCAAACGTGATTCAGCAACTGTTCCCGGCTATAAACACGTTCAGGATGCGTCATAAAGAAATGCAGCAGTTTAAATTCCGTCGGCCCCATGTCCAACGCGTGCTCCTCGGTCGTCACGCGATGTGAGGAAGGATCGAGGTTCAGGCCACGCATTTCAATCACTTCTTCCACCGCCATCGGTGAAATTCGGCGCATGACGGCTTTGATACGCGCCACCAATTCTTTGGGTGAAAACGGTTTGGTAATGTAATCATCCGCCCCCACTTCAAGCCCGCGCACGCGGTCTTCTTCTTCGCCACGCGCGGTCAACATCATCACCGGAATATCACGCGTCAGCGCCTCGCGCTTCATATGCTTGATGAATTGCAGGCCCGACCCGCCTGGCAGCATCCAGTCCAATAACACCAGTTCCGGGAATGGCTCCGACAGTTGCGTCACCGCGCTGTCATAGTCTTCAGCTTCAACGGGTTGATAACCATTTTGTTCCAGTACAAAGCAGACCATTTCACGAATTGGTGCTTCATCTTCCACGACTAATATGCGTTTTGCCATTGTTAATCCTGTCGTTAATCATCGTCGCTGTTAGCAAGCGGAGGCATTATGCGTCAGTTTTATGACAGATTTATGAAAAGCACACGGGCCTCTCTGCACGATTGTTACAACGCGTACATCCGATTTTTCGAGCCGCTTTCCAAAAGCCTGATTCCACCGCGACAGCCGCCATCCCTGCTATATATAATCATGGCATTACGATGACAAAGCACCATGGCGACGACACACCCTTTCACATAATAAATAATGACAACGTCATCCACCGCCACGCGGCATGAATATCGAGAGAGCACGATGCGCATTATCCATACTGCCGATTGGCATTTAGGGCAATATTTTTATACCAAAAGCCGCGCTGCTGAGCATCAGGCTTTTCTAAACTGGCTTATCGTTCAGGTGGAACAACACCAGGTCGATGCCATTATCGTTGCTGGCGATATTTTTGATAACGGCTCTCCTCCCAGCTATGCGCGGGAAATGTATTATAGCTTCGTGGTCGCGCTACAGCGCACAGGCTGCCAGCTCATTGTTCTCGGCGGTAACCACGATTCTGTCGCGATGCTAAATGAATCTCGCGAACTGCTGGCCTGCCTGAACACGCAAGTGATTGCCTGCGCCAGCGACGATCCGGCCCAACAGGTGCTCCTGCTAGAAAACCGTCAAAGACAGCCCAGAGCCCTGCTCTGCGCGATTCCTTTTTTACGTCCGCGTGATGTGTTGACCAGCAAAGCCGGGCAATCCGGGGATGAAAAACAGCTGGCACTACAGGAAGCGATTACCGCGCACTACCAGCAATGTTATCAACTGGCTTGCCAAAAGCGCGACGAGCTTGGCCTGCCGCTGCCGATTATCGCAACCGGACATCTGACGACGATTGGCGCAACCCCCTCAGAATCCGTACGCGATATCTATATTGGTACGCTCGATGCCTTCCCTGCTCAGGCTTTTCCGCCTGCGGATTATATCGCGCTCGGCCATATTCACCGCCCGCAGCGCGTGACCCAAAGCGAGCATATTCGCTACAGCGGTTCGCCCATCCCGTTGAGTTTTGATGAGCTAAACAGCGAGAAATCGGTCTGTCTGGTGAGCTTTGCACCTGACGCGTTACCGCAAACGCCTCCGCAGATAGACATCCTGTCAATTCCCATGACTCAGCCGATGCAATTGATTAAAGGTAGCCTGAGCGATATTGAACAACAGCTGGCCACCTTCAAGAATTATCAGGGCGATAAACCCGTGTGGTTGGATATTGAAATCAACACGCAGGATTATCTGAGCGACATGCAAAAACGCATTCAGGCGATGACCGAGAACCTGCCCGTAGAAGTGCTGCTGCTGCGCCGCACGCGTGAACAACGCCTGCAGGCGATTACCCGACAGGACAAGGAAACGCTGAACGAACTGAGCGTACATGACGTTTTTGAGCGTCGTCTGGTAACGGAGACAGACATGGAAGACAGCCGCCAACAGCGTGTTCGCACGCTGTTTAATCAGGTTATTGACGAACTGGAAAATAGCGAGACGGCCAAATGAAAATTCTCAGTCTGCGCTTAAAAAACCTCAACGCGTTGAAAGGCGAATGGAAGATCGATTTCACGCAAGAGCCCTTTTCCAGTAACGGCTTATTTGCCATTACCGGCCCGACCGGCGCGGGGAAAACCACGCTGCTGGATGCGATCTGTCTGGCGCTGTACCACGAAACGCCACGGCTTGGGCTGCTTTCCGCCAGCCAGAATGACCTGATGACGCGTAACACCGCTGAGTGCCTTGCCGAAGTCGAGTTTGAAGTTAAAGGCGTCGGATATCGCGCCTTCTGGAGCCAGCGTCGGGCAAGAAACGCCCCAGACGGCAATTTGCAGTCTCCAAAGGCCGAACTTGCGCTCATTGAAGACGGCAAGATTCTGTGTGAAAAGCTCAATGATAAGAAAGAGATGATCACACAGCTCACCGGGCTGGATTTTGGCCGCTTCACGCGATCCATGATGCTGTCTCAGGGGCAGTTTGCCGCCTTCCTCAACGCCAAAGCAGATGACCGAGCGGAACTGCTGGAAGAGCTGACCGGCACGGACATTTACGGCCTGATTTCCGAACGCGTCTATGACAAGCACAAGCAGGCAAACGTCGCACTGAGCACGTTACAGGCGCGCGCATCAGGCATTCAGCTTTTAATCGACGACCAGCGCCAGCAGGTGGAAGAACAGCTTGCCGAGCTGCTCCAGCACGAGCAACGGGGCAACGTCGAACGTGAGCAAGCGCTGACTACGCTGCGCTGGTTTGAGCAACTGACGCAGCAGCACACACAACGAACCAACACGCAGGCGCAACATGCAAGCGCCGAATCCGCCATTCAGCAGGCTAAACCGCAGCTCGACAGGTTAACTCACAGCGAACCCGCAGAAAAACTGAGGCCACTACATCAGGAACGAGAACGCTATCGACAGGAATCTCTCACGCTGTCACAGCGTATTGAACAACTGACTGGGAAGCAGGCCGCCGAACAGGTGACGTTAACCGCGCTACGCCAGCAGGAAGAAAAAGCAGAGCGGGATGTGAGTGAGCACAAACAGGTACGGCAGCAACAAGAGCGGGTGATCAACGAACAGGTTGTGCCACTTGACCATCGCATTGCCACGCTGGAGCAGCAAAAAGCGCAGCAACAAGACGAACTGGCAAAAACGCAGGCTCGTCTGCACGCCGATGAAAGTAAACAAACCCAGACGGCGGCGGAACAGCAGCAGGCTACACAGCAGCTTGAACAGATCCAGTCTTACCGCCAGCAACACGCGCATCATCAGCAATGGGGAGAACAACTTCCTCTGTGGCGCACCCAGTTTCGCCAACTGCGCCAGCTTCAGGACGAGCAAGAGAAGCTGAAGCAAAAACAGGCGCAGCACACAGCACAATCGGCAGTGCTACAGCAAGAGACACTGACTCTGGCGACACAGCAGCGTGAACAACAAACGGTCGTTGATGCTGCCCGTCAGCAGTTCATGCAACACGATAAAACACGGCAACAGCAGGAGGCGTACCAGTCGCTTTACGCCCTGCAACAGCAGTTTAATCAACGCATTGACCAGCATGCTGAACGCCAACGACTCGCGACAATCAGCGACCAGTTCCAGCGTCTGCACGTCCGCAAGCAACAGTACCTTGCCAAACAGGGTGAAGTACAAGGGCATATCAGCCAGTCAGAAATCTTAAAGAAACAGCAGCAATCCGAGCATGAGCAGCGAAGCCAGCATCTGGTCGATCTGGAAACGCTGCTCCGGCAGGAAGAGCGTATCGTTAAGCTGGAAGCCGAACGCCAGCGGCTACAGGCCGGAGAAGCGTGTCCGCTATGTGGTTCAACCGAGCATCCAGCCATTGAACGCTATCAAGCGCTGCAACCGTCTGAAACCCAACAGCGCCTGACGGCGCTACAGCAGGACGTGAACCAGTTAACGGCAGCGCTGGCGAATACGACCGCACAGTTGGCCTCGCTAGCGCAACAGCGGGAAATGTTGCAACAGGAGATCGCTCAGATCGATAGCGAACATCACGCCCTGCTGCAACAGTGGCAAGATGTCAGTGAGCGCTTACAAGTTACCTACTCGCTGGAACAGCAGGACGAGATAGCCGTCTGGCTTACAGAGCGTGAAGCCGAAGAACAGGCCATTCGACAGCAGATTGCCGCACGCGAGCAATTGCAAAAACAGTGGCAGGAAAGTAAGGATTTACTGACTGCCGCAGAGGCATTGCAGCGGGAACTCGGCCAGAAAATCGCGCTGAATACCCAGCAGCAATCCTCGCTAAGCATTACGCAGCAAGAAATCGATCAGTCGCTGCAAAACGTGCACCAGCAAATCACACAGCACACTCAGGAAATCACGCAGACGCTGACAACCTTAAACCTTCCTCTGCCGGAGGCCGATGCCCAGAATGACTGGCTGGCTCAGCGCGAGAACGAGTGGCAAGACTGGAAAACCAAAGAGCAGCAGCAATCTCGCTTAGTTCCTCTATTAGCCACGCTGCAAAGCGATCTTCAACATCTGAATCGCAGCGTGACAGAGGCGAGACAACTGATCCAAACACAGCAACAGCAGTTGGAACAGTACCTCACGCAACTCAACACAAGCCAACAAGAGCGGCAGGCGTTGTTTGGGGACAAGCAAATTGCCACTGTGCGTGAACAGCTACAGCACATCAGCCAGCGGTACGACGATGCACTCAGGCTAGCCCTGTCAGCTCGTCAGCAAACCGAAACAACGTTAAGCCGTCTGACGGGAGAGCTGGCTAGCACGCAACAGCAGTATGAACAGAGCACACGCCAGCATGAGAGTGCGACCGAACGCTTTACTCAGGCGTTGCAGCAAAGCACTTTCGCCGATGAAACCACGTTCCTCAATGCGCTGCTTGATGAGCAGGAACGCCTGACGTTGCAGACGTGGAAGGAAGAACTATCTCAGCGTTTGCAGCAGGCGGCGGCACTTCACCAGCAGGCTGAACGTGAGCTGCTCGCCCATCAACAAAAGCGCCCCGCTTCCCTGACGGAAGACGCCACACAAGAAGCGGTACAACAGCAGTTGGCAGCGCTGGATGAAACACTGAAAACCAACCTGCGGCAGCAAGGCGAGTTCCAGCGTCAGTTGGCTGACGATAAACAACAGCGCCAGAATCAGCAGGATTTACTCAATGAGATCGCCCAAAGCCAGCAAATGTATGACGACTGGAGCTGTCTTAATACGCTCATCGGCTCACAAAGCGGGCATAAATTCCGTAAGTTTGCTCAGGGGCTAACGTTGGACCATCTGGTTTATCTCGCCAATCTCCAGCTTTCTCGCCTGCACGGGCGCTATATGCTGAAACGGAAACCCGGTGACGATCTGGAGCTGCTGGTGATGGATACCTGGCAAGCGGACGCCGAGCGTGATACGCGTACGCTGTCCGGCGGCGAGAGCTTCTTAGTGAGTTTGTCGCTGGCGCTGGCGCTCTCCGACTTGGTCAGCCACAAAGCCAGCATCGACTCGCTGTTTCTGGATGAAGGCTTCGGCACGCTAGATGCTGAGACGCTGGATATCGCGCTGGATGCCCTCGATAACCTGAACGCCTCCGGTAAAACCATCGGCGTCATTAGCCATGTCGAAGCCATGAAAGAGCGTATTCCGGTACAGATCAAAGTGCAGAAGATTAACGGGCTGGGCGTCAGCCGGCTGGCGCCGCAGTACGCCGTTTAACCATTATTCCGTCTTCGGCCAGAGCCAGGCGGCTCCGCGTACCCCGCTGGAGTCGCCGTGTATGGCCTGAAGCACGGGCGTTGGTAATCCACGGCAAACTCGGTGCCGGAGATAAACGTTTCAATATAATTTGAGTCGTGCTGCCAACGCACATGCAGCTTGAAGCATGACGAATATGACTAGATAAACCAATTAGTTACCATTCAACGCGTGATGGGATTCCTCTGGATCTCGGTATTTTATTCCACATAACCGCCTCGAATTCGTTATCATGCGCGCAACATTACAAACCCGCGTGCAAACCTGCGCGCCCAGTCAGGGATAACACCATGTTGTGGTTTAAGAACTTAATGATTTACCGCCTAAGCCGAGACAGCGTACTGTCCAAAGATAACGTTTTGTCTGCGGACGAACTGGAAAAACGGCTCAGTGCTTTCGCGTTCACCCCGTGCGGCAGTCAAGATATGATGAAAACGGGCTGGGTATCACCGATGGGATCCCATAGCGATGCCTTAACCCACGTCGTAAATGGGCAAATCGTTATCTGTGTTCGCAAAGAAGAAAAAATCCTGCCGTCCCCAGTCATCAAGCAAACCCTTCAGGCCAAGATTGAACGTCTGGAAGCGGAACAGCACCGCAAGCTGAAAAAAACCGAAAAAGATTCGCTGAAAGACGAAGTACTGCATAGCCTGCTTCCGCGTGCATTTAGCCGCTTTAGTCAGGTTTGGCTGTGGATCGATACGGTTAACGGCCTGATAATGGTCGATGCCGCCAGCGCCAAAAAAGCGGAAGATACGCTGGCGCTGCTGCGTAAAACGCTGGGTTCGCTGCCCGTTGTGCCGCTAACGATGGAAAACCCTATCGAGCTGACGCTGACCGAGTGGGTTCGATCCGGTGAACCAGCAGCAGGTTTTACACTACAGGATGAAGCAGAGCTGAAAGCCATTCTGGAAGACGGCGGCGTTATCCGCTGCAAAAAGCAGGATTTGGTCTGCGATGAAATCGCCGTACACATTGAAGCAGGCAAACTGGTCACCAAGCTAGCGCTGGACTGGCAGGAAAGGATTCACTTAGTCTTGTCCGAGGACGGTTCAGTAAAACGCTTGAAGTTCTCCGATACGCTGCGGGAACAAAACGACGATATCGATCGGGAAGATTTTGCTCAACGGTTTGATGCCGATTTTATTTTGATGACCAGCGAGTTGGCGGCATTGATTGCGAATCTGATTGAAGCATTGGGCGGAGAAGCCCAACGTTAATATTATCGTAGTATTAATACCATCGATTGTTAATATCATAGATGATTGCCCGCCACCGTTATGGCAGCGGGCAATGCAACTCAGTGACGAATCCGTTAAACCCGGAATGCCCCAACCACAGCGTTCAGCTCTTCAGCCTGTGACTGCAACGCACCCGACGCAGCGGCAGATTCCTGCACCAGCGCGGCGTTTTGTTGCACCATCGAATCCAACTGTGCGACCGCTTTGTTAATCTCGTTGATGCCACGCATTTGCTCATCTGCCGCATGTGTGATTTCAGACATCACCGAACTCACCGTAGAGACGCCGCCGACAATTTCATTCATCGTGTCGCTGGCCTGACGAACCTGCACCGAGCCAGACGTCACGCTGGAGACTGTCGCTTCAATCAGCTCTTTAATTTCTTTTGCAGCCTGCGCACTGCGCTGTGCCAAACTGCGAACTTCACCAGCAACCACGGCGAAACCACGCCCCTGTTCGCCCGCTCGCGCGGCTTCAACCGCAGCATTAAGCGCCAGAATGTTAGTCTGGAATGCAATGCCATCGATCACACCGATGATATCGCCGATTTTGCCAGACGCGACCACGATCTCTTCCATCGTGACAATCACATCGGATACCACCTTTCCGCCCGTACCGGCATCTTTCGACAGCAGTAAAGCTTTAGCATTAACCTGCTGTGCAGAACCTGCCGATTGCGTTACCGCCGCAGAAATTTCTTCCAGCGAGGCGGCGGTTTGCTGAATGCTCGACGCCGCAGATTCAGTACGCGCAGAGAGATCGTTGTTTCCCGCCGAAATTTCATCCGCAGCCACCTGAAGCGATGCGCTGATATCCCGAATCTGCATCATTACCTGACTGATTTTATCGACAAAAATATTAAACGAGCGGGCAATTTGCGCTACTTCATCATGCCCTTCATCCGGCAGACGCTTCGTCAGATCGTTATTACCGTTGCTGATATCATCCATTGCATCACGGATTTGCAGCAAGCGCTTAAGCGTTGACGCAATAATGAAACCAATCACCAACGAGCCCAACAGCGCGATAACGACCAGCGTGATGACAGAGGTAGACAGCAGAGAACGCATGCTCGCGGTGGCTTCGGCTTTATCCAACGCCACCAGCATGAACCAGTTCGTGCCAGCAATCGGTTTTGCCACCACAAGCTTTGTCGACCCAGAAAAATCCACATCACGGGCGCTATCTGCTGAAAGGATATCGTTCAAATCAATCCCAGGGGCAATGTCGGTGATATTTTTCAGCGTCAGTTTTTCATCTGGGTGAGCAATGATCAGACCGCTGCGCTCGATGAGAACACCGAAGCTATCTTTAGCTGGGTTAATTGCTTTTACGTTTTCAATCACGCTTTTCATCGTGACATCGCTACCGACTACGCCTCTGACCGTTCCGCCTTGCACCACGGAAGCAACGAAAGAAACCACTAACGTATTCGTCACCGCATCAACGTAGGGGGCAGTGACCAGCGGTTTGCCCTCTTTCACCGCCTGCTGATACCAAGGCCGGACAGTTGGGTTGTAATCGGCAGGAATACCGCCAGAATCGGCAAACTTGGCCGTGCCATTAGCATAACCCATGTACACATTCAGGAGGCCGCCGGATGCCGCAATCTGTTTAAACAGCGGAATCGGATCCTCATCAGTGGTGACACGGTCATGCAACGCAGAGATCATCAGCGTTTTAGAAGAAACCCAGTCGCTAATAGCGATACTATGGCTTGTCGCTACCGCATTCAGCGTATTCTGGATCGATTCCTTATTGGCGTTATTGGCGATGCTGTAATTAAGAAAGGTATTGATAACAAGCGAAAGCACAACAATTGTCGAACAGGCCGCAAGAATGCGGGAACGCGTCGTTTTCAGCATAAAATACTCTTTGCATAAAATAGTTATACTATCCATAACGGCACAGCAAAATAAAACTTGAATGCGATCACATTCCACAACCACCATTTATCTTAAAACTCAAAAAAACAATTAATATGTTTAACCAAATCCTTATAAAAAAAAAGACATCAAATGGATTTTAAACCAACAAAACAGAGCATTAGACCAAATTAACGAAAATAAAAAGAACAAAAAACTTATTTACCTACCATAATATAAAATTATCGGTCAATGCCATAATCCGCCGCATTTTAACAATCATGGGATTATTCCTAATAACCACGACATTCTTTTACGCAATTAGTTAATAAACACCATTAAATAAAATAACTCATATATGGAATTAATGATGGGCGTGACAAAGATTAGATGACATTTTTTTGACAGATAAACATGCTAGAAATAACCAAATATACTTTATTTTCTGTGGAAAATCGCGATTGCCATTTTCAGTAGAGAGGTAACAATCCCAATGGTAATGTTACCTCTACGCAGGCCGATCAGGATCAGAAAAGAATGGAACACGCGCATACTCGATTAATAGAACAACTTACTCAACGCTTTGTGACAACAGATAACATCCCACGCGACCTAAAGAGTACCGAAAGGGTAAAAAAACGCCGCGTTATGTCGTACACAACGCGGCGAGAATGATCTAATCTACACAGATAGAATAGAAATTACAGGTATTTACAAAGATAAGAGGTCGGTTCGACCACCTGCAAATTGAACTCACTTTTTCCCGGAACGAAAAACGTTTCTCCCGGTGTGAAAACCTGCCAATCCGGTGCGCCTGGCAGCAGTACTTTCAATGCTCCGGTGATCACCGTCATTTCTTCCGGCTGTCCGGTTCCAAAGGTGTATTCACCCGCATCCATGACGCCAACACTGGCGCGGCCAATGCTGTCGCCTTCAAAACCGATTGATTTGACCTTCCCTGCAAAATACTCATTTACATTCAGCATAGCGCGGCACCCTATCATCGAAAAAATTCATGAAATTCATCTTAAAAGGAGAGTCGAGCCACTGTCACGATCTATTCATTGAAAGTTGGTGTTCGGTAACACTGACTGGTGATTATTTTGCCAGTGTCCAGCCCACCGGCCTATGCAGCCGACGAGCGCAGCACTTTCAACACGCTTGCCACAATCACTTCCGGCGTTTGCGATGCATCAATAACGTGATGCGCGACGCCGCGATAAAGTGCCTCGCGTGCGGCCAGTACATCGGCCATTTCCTCGGCGATAGGGCGACCGGTCAACGTCGGCCGCTGGTTATCCTGCGGGTTTTCTTCCAGCCGCTGGGCCAACAGTTCGGCATCCGCATGGAGGTAAATAACAGTACCTTTCTCATGCATAAAGCGCCGATTGGCTTCCGCCAACACCATACCGCCGCCTGTTGCGACGATGCAACGGTTGGACGTCACTTGCTGAAGCGCCAGACTTTCACGCTGGCGGAATCCATGCCATCCTTCCTGCGCAACCACATCAGCCACCGTCATATTGGTGGTCTGTTGCATAAACAGGTCGGTATCGACAAAGTCATATCCTAACGCCTGTGCCAGTTGATGCCCAACAGTGGTCTTCCCACAGCCTCTGGCACCAACCATAAAAATGGGGTGTGTCATGTAGTGACGTATCCTTCTTCTTTATTGCCCCCTCCACCATACTTCAAGCTGGACGCGCGAAGGCAGTGCCGCCACTCGAATTATTTCGGGTATCAAAGATAAATAGGGGTGATTACCTGCTTTGTCGTGGGCTGAATCATACCGATAAAATCAACAGAGAGGGAAGTGACTTCTCAGTGGAAACGAAAAGTTGAATAACTAAAAGTAAAAATAGGATGACAGGAAATATACCCTAAATAATTCGAGTTGCAGGAAGGCGGCGAGCGAGGGCATCCCGATGAGCTTACTCAAGTAAGTGATTCGGGTGACTGAACGACGCCAACGCACATGCAGCTTGAAGTATGACGGGTATAAAAAGCCCCGCGTTTAAAGGCGGGGCCATCACACTACAAATCGATCAGGCGATTAATACGCGTGGAAATAATCCTGAATCACCGCTGGGTTCGTCGTTTTCGTCAGCGCCAGCATCAGCAGAATACGTGACTTAGCTGGGCTCAGAGAATCAGCAACTAGACCAGGTTGGCCCGCATCTGGTGGCACGATGCCGCTGCCGGTACGGCTGGAGCGCACAACAACGATACCTTTGCTTTCCGCTTTACGGATACCTGCATCGCCGCGCTTGGATACCGAGCCTGCGCCCATGCCCGCATAGACAATACCTTTCGCGCCATGTTTGATAGAGGCGTCATACATGTATTCTGGATCGTCCTGATAGCCATAAATAATGTCAACGGCTGGCAGTTTATCGACGTTGGTCACGTCAAATACGGAACGTGTGGTGTGAACTTTATCCAGACGAGTCTGGTAGTAAACTTTGTCACCGATAATCACGCCCAGATAACCTTCTTCCGGCGCTTTAAAGGTATCCAGCGTAGAAGCGTTGGTTTTGCTGATGAAACGAGCAGAGCCAATACGGTCGTTCAGCACAACTAAAACGCCGCGACCGCGAGAGTTTTTATCCGCTGCCACTTTTACTGCGCCGTACAGGTTCATTGGGC
Organism: Pectobacterium quasiaquaticum; assembly: GCF_014946775.2. Taxonomy (NCBI): domain Bacteria; kingdom Pseudomonadati; phylum Pseudomonadota; class Gammaproteobacteria; order Enterobacterales; family Pectobacteriaceae; genus Pectobacterium; species Pectobacterium quasiaquaticum. The sequence goes on from NZ_CP065177.1 coordinate 3,296,553, forward strand.
CGTCGGCGCTGATTGCCGTTGCCGGACGCATCGCGGCGGCAAAGACCACCGGTTTGTCACTTTTCACCGTCAGGTTCAGGAAGTAAGGCGATTCGTCGAGCGTATCCGTACCGTGCGTAATGACCACGCCATCAACATCGCTGCGTGCCAGCAGCTCGTTCACGCGCTTGCTCAGTTTCAGCAACACGTCGCTGGTCATATTTTCACTGCCGATGCTGGCAACCTGCTCACCTGAAATATTGGCAAGCGTTTTCAGCTCTGGTACTGCTTGAATCAGCGTCTCTACGCCCAGCGCACCCGCTTTATACCCCGTGGTTTGCGTATTGGCCGCAGCGGAACCGGCGATTGTCCCGCCGGTTGCCAGAATAACAATGTTAGGTAGATTTTCTGCCGCATTTGCCAGAGACGAAAAACAAACAAAAACAACAACGAATAATGCGTTAAATATCCTTTTCATAACCTATACCAACTTATTGAGTTAAGTGGCAGATCAGATACGTCAGGTGCCTGATCTGTAAATAAAAACGTCAACTCTGTTAGCAGCCTGCTAACATTGGCGTTTATTCTGCCCCAGAATTCAACGAATTAATATATGCCTGTCAGACTTCACGCTAACGGTGTGTGATACCTCACAGCACGGTATTCAGCCGCACCGATTTACGTTACCGACTAATCTGCGCCACAGCATCCCGCGAGGCCTGATTACGAGCTTCCCCCGTCAGCTCTGATAGCGTTCCCTGATGCATTTCCAGAAGCAAACGCCGATGCGCTGCACTTGTTATCTGAATTCACGCCCCAATTTATCAATAAAAGCATTCAGCTTTACATGTGGTTAAATGATCACCATAAATTAAATAACACATCAACGAAACGTGGAAACACACTGAATCCCATCACGCACAGCAATAGGCGAGTGATAAGATCCCCGCCTCTTCATACCATTAATTTCTCTTATCCTTTAACAAGAGATTTTCGCGTGTTTATTAATTTCCCAAAAATAATTAATAAGAAAATAATAAACAATAAATAAAATTAAATAAAAAATAATAACACGCTAAATTAAATAATCTGATTAACCTCAACAATTTCGTCGAATTATTATTCATTTCATATTCCCTGCTATATAATCATTTTCGATGTGCAAGGACTCCCTCTTTATTTGGAATAAATAAAGAGAAAAAATATCCGTTTAATTTACAAGGAAAAACAAATGTTTAAGTATTTAACACCGATATTTTTATGTACCGCTGCTTTCTCTTTTCAGGCTCAGGCGAGTGACACCATGCTGATGCTTCTGAAAAAAGACAATGCCACTTATTTAAGCTGGTCTACCGATGCAGGCAACGTTGTTCGCCAGGATGTGTATCGCAGCACCAGTGATAATCAGGCAGGCAGCGAAAAAATCGCAGAGCTCAATTCCACCGATAGAACCTTTACGGATTTAACCGCCAATCCGAAATCGGATTATTGGTATTGGGTAGATACCGTTAGCGGCAATAAGAGTGTCCTGAAATCTAATGCCGCATCAACGGCACCAGCACCATTGCGCGCCGCTCCGCTTAAGGCTGCAAGCTCTGAATGTAAGGCCGGTGCAGTCATCAAAAACAAATCTGTCGACTGCGATGGGATTACTCTGGGTCTGAGCTGTAGCGGTGACAGTGATAAGCAACCTCCTGTTATCACGCTGGAAAATGCCAGCATCAAAAATCTGCGCATTTCGGCAAAAGGCGGTTCTGACGGCATCCACTGCGCAAGCGGCGACTGCCGTATTGAAAACGTGATTTGGGAAGACATCTGTGAAGATGCAGCAACCAACAACGGCAAAACCATGACCATCGTCGGCGGTGTTGCCCATAACACCACTAATGGCCCTGGTGGAAAACCGGACAAAGTGCTGCAACAGAATGCCAAAAACAGCCACACTATCGTTCAAGGTAACTTCACCCTGACTGGGCAACACGGCAAACTGTGGCGCTCTTGCGGTGACTGCACCAACAACGGCGGCCCACGTAACCTGACCATCATCAGCGCAACCGTTAACGGCACCATCGACAGCATCGCTGGCGTAAACCGTAACTTTGGCGATGTCGCTGAGATCCGCGATTTGCGTATTAAAGGCTACAAAGAAGGTAAACCGCCGGTATGTGAAGAGTTTAACGGTGTAGAAAAAGGGAAAGGAAAGTCCGATAAATACGGAGAGTTCTGGGATACCAAGAACTGCAAAGTCAGCCGCTCAAACGTTAAAGCCCTGTAATTCTGCTGGCAGAATTCACACGTAATTAACTTCCTCTGGGGTCCTGACGCATCAGTCATCGACAGACCGTGCTACTAAGCACGGTCTGTTTCATTTCATCACCCTTGCTGCAATTCGGTAAACAGCGTGCGCTTCAGCGCCAGCTCGACGCCACGCAGTTCCGCCAGACCTTTCAGACGACCGATTGCCGAGTAGCCGGGGTTGGTTTTCTTTTTCAGATCGTCCAGCATTTGGTGCCCGTGATCCGGACGCATCGGAATCGGCCGGCGATCGCCGGCCTTCTGACGACGTAGCTCTTCTGCCAGAATGGCATTGATGATCGCTACCATATCCACATCACCTTGCAAGTGCGCCCCTTCGTGGAAGGAATTGGGATTGTCTTCGCGACAGGTCGCACGCAGATGGGTGAAATGCACGCGATCGGCAAACGTTTCCAGCATCGTAACCAAATCGTTATCGGCCCGTACGCCGTAAGAACCTGTACAGAAGGTAAAACCGTTATGCAGGCTATCAACCGTCTGTTTCAACCAACGCATGTCGTCAATCGTGGACATCACCCGCGGCAGCCCAAGGATCGGACGCGGTGGATCGTCAGGGTGAATGGCCAGGCGAATACCGACAACTTCCGCAACGGGCACAATCTCACGCAGGAAATGCCCAAGGTGCTCACGCAGTGTCGCATGGTCAATACCGTCATATTCCGCCAAACGTCCGCGAAATTGCTCCAGCGTATAGCCTTCTTCGGAGCCCGGCAGGCCCGCGATAATGTTCCCCGTCAGGCGCGCGATATCTTCTTCGCTCATTGCACGGAAGTAGTCAGCAGCCTGTGCCTGTTCATCCGCCGTGTAGTCTTTTTCAGCACCGTGACGCCGCAGGATATGCAGTTCAAAAGCCGCAAAGGCAATATGATCGAAACGCAGCGCCTTTGCGCCATCCGGCAGAACATACTCCAGATCGGTTCGCGTCCAGTCCAGTACGGGCATAAAGTTATAGCACACCGTATCAATGCCGCACTGCGCCAGGTTACGCAGCGATTGCTGATAATTGGCAATATGCTGCTGATAATTCCCCGTCTGGGTTTTGATCTCTTCATGAACCGGTACGCTTTCCACCACTGACCATACCAGCCCTTTCGCCTTCAATTCGGCTTTGCGCTTTTCAATCTCTTCAACCGACCAGATTTCGCCATTGGGGATGTGGTGCAATGCCGTCACCACGCCGGTCGCTCCAGCTTGCCGAACATCATCTAGTGAGACAGGATCGTTCGGGCCATACCAACGCCAGGTTTGTTCCATATTGAGTTACCTTTTTTCGCCAAGTGAGAGAGTTGTTTTCGTCACTTTCTTTCATCAATAAATAGGAAAAGCCTACCTCACCGGGACAAGCTGTCAAACGAAACTCACGAATTGATTGACCAATTACACAAAAAATTCGCGTTTTGGACTAACATCATGCGTATTCTGGCTGAGACCATGAGGAAAAGAGTCAGGAATGGGTTATTTGGTCTGATATCTTTTCTCTCCGTACACCGATGCAATGCCGGAGAGAAAATTCACACAGGGACACATACCCTAAATAATTCGAGTTTCAGGAAGGCGGCAAGAGAAGACATCCCGATGAGCTTACTTAGGTAAGTGATTCGGGTGGGTGAACGCAGCCAACGCACATGCAACTTGAAGTATGACGGGTATACAGGGGAATCAGGATTCCAGACGTGAGGGAACAGACTCGAACAGGTAGCCGTCGAAGGCCGGATCGTCCACATTCGAGATTTCCAACAGTTTAATTTTTACGTTTTCCAGATGCTGCCACATTGCCTGACGCGCCATGTTCACATCGCGGCGAGACACGGCACGCAGGATTTGTTCATGATCGTCCAGCCACTGGCGCTGATAGCTGAAATCATCGGTATGGGAGTGAATGCCCTGCCACATTGGGCTGCGTTTACGCGCCTGCCACACCTCATACACCATATTGGCTAAGACGCTGTTTTGGGTAGACTGCGCCAGCAGGCAATGGAATTGTTCATCGGCGCTTTCATCCACACTGCCGTTCTCAAGCGACGCCCGTTCTTGTTCAATGGCCTGCCGCATTTTCACGATGTCACTTTTGGTCGCCTGCATTGCGGCAAACGCAGCAACTTCGCCTTCCAGTAGCTGACGCGCCTGCATCAGCTCGAAGGGGCCATAGCCGCTGTCTACCACGCTGTCTTTTCCCTGCGCGGTCGGCAGTTGCATGACATAAACGCCAGAGCCTTTACGCACCTCAATCAGCTTTTCCAGCTCCAGCATGATCAGGGCTTCACGCACCACACTGCGGCTGACGTTGTAGGTTTCAGCAATATCACGCTCGGGAGGCAAGCGGTCGCCAATCTGGTAGTTTCCCTTCAGAATTTCCGCGCGAAGATTATCGCCAATCTGCTGATATAAACGCATACCGCCATCCCTTTATTCAACATCGGCCATCGTAATATTGGCCTGACCAAAAGACAGAAAAAACGCCCAATTTGTCTGAAGTATAACATGAAGCCATACAACGCCGCACGTTGAGCAATCTGCATGCTAAATGATTTAGGATTCGGATATAGTGTTGTCAACACGCCATTATCCCATTAGCGATCAGATTGGTATTGCCAAAAAGCAAGGAGCATAAATGACAATAAGCGTATTCCGGTTCGTTTCGTGGACAGGCTGGCAACGGGGAGTGGCCGGTTTTTTCGCCCTCATCGGCGTACTTTTTATGGCGGGATGCAACAGCAGTCCACGCGACATCGCGCCATTAGGGCAAACGTCATTCGAGCGTTACCAGCAAGACACCACGCGCTGGGTCGCAGAGCGCCGCGCCTTTCAAACCACGGATAAGCAGTTGGAATTACGTTGGAATACGCCGAGTGAAACTCGCCCCCTTGGTCAGCCGGAGAAAGCCATCTTATTAGTGCACGGATTGGGCGATTCACCTGGTTCATTCACTGACATCACCCCAAAATTGGTCGAACAAGGCTTTCTGGTCAGAACCGTGTTGCTACCGGGGCATGGCACCCGCCCCGCCGATCTGTTACACGTTACCGTCGACGACTGGCGCAACGTGGTCGCCGAGCAGGCTGCCATTCTCAGCAAAGAGGTCGATGAAGTTTATCTCGGCGGCTTTTCCACCGGCGGCAATCTGGTACTGGAATACGCTTTGCAGCACCCTGAAATCAAAGGGCTGGTGCTGTTCTCCCCCGCGATAAAATCCAACGAAAAATATGCCTTCATGGCACCAGTGCTGTCCGTGTTTACCGACTGGCTGATGCCGCCACGCCCTGGCTATCCTCAGCAGTTGGCAACCCGCTATATGCGCGTGCCGACCAACGGTTTCGCCCAATATTATTATTCCAGCAGCGGTGTGCGTTCAGAGCTTGCCAAAAAGCCTTATGACAACCCGGTGTTAATCGTGCTGGCGGAACATGATTCCGTCGTCGATACAACTTACCTTGTCGACACGTTCGATAAACAGTTTACCCACCCGCGCAGCCGTCTGATCTGGTATGGCGATCGCCCTGCCGGTATCCATTCCTCACGCGTTTTGGTGCGGACAGGCTCGCTGCCCGACTGGCGCATCAGCCAGTTCTCGCACATGTCGCTCCTGTTCTCACCAGAGAATAAGGAGTACGGCAAAACCGGATCAATCGTCATCTGCGCCAACGGCCAACCCCTGAACGACCTGAAAGCCTGTCAGGATCGCAGCACGCTGTGGTATTCAGACTGGGGATACGTGGAAAATGGCAAAACCCATGTGCGCCTGACCTTCAACCCCTACTTCGACTGGCAAAATCAGATCATGGCCAACGTGCTGGACGCGCAATAGCCTTACCGAAAACGGGGCGTTGTCATCATTTGGTCATCAAGGGCGGGTATTTTGACTTAAAGATCAATACGCCCAAAGATTAACCATGATCGCCATGCCCGTTCCTTGCGCCCGACCACTCCTGCGGGGTACACCCGTGGCGCGAGATCTTTGCATTCCTCTGCCGGACGTTTCTCCTAACACCGACAACGCCACCGTATTGCAGTTATTCAGTAAGAATAAAGAGTGGGTCAGTCTGCCTGTGGTGGAGGATGGACGCCCTTTCGGCTTAATCAACCGCCATATTTTTCTCTCGCAGATGTCCCGGCCTTTTTATCGCGAACTGTACGACAAAAAGAGCTGCATCGCGTTTATGGATAAAAATCCGCTGATTGTCGACGCACTGGCATCGCTGAACGACGTAGCGGATCAAACGGTGATTACTGGTGATAAATCGCTGACGGATGGCTTTATGATCACCGAGAACGGGCGTTATATCGGTATCGGATTAGGCATCGATCTGATCAAGGCCGTCTCCGATATGCACCTACGCCAGCATCAGCAGATTATGCAGAGCATCGAATATGCCAGCGTGATTCAGACAGCGATGCTGGCGACATCAACACAGGCGATGTCCCGCACGCTTGCCGACTGGTGTTTAGCCTGGGAGCCGCGAGACTGTGTGGGCGGCGACTGTTATGCCTTTAAAACCTATCAGAACGGCTGGCTTGCCGCCGTCGCGGATTGTACCGGACATGGCGTACCCGGCGCATTCATGACCCTGATTTTCTCTTCTGCACTGGAACAGGCGCTGACACAGCACGGTCCGATGCTGCCGGCGCAGTTATTACAGGCAATCAACCGTCATATCAAAGATACGCTGGGGCAGCGTGACGAAGCACGCCAGCTTTCTGCTTCTAACGACGGCTGCGACGCGATGCTGGTGTTCTGCGATATGATGCGCAACACACTGACGTTTTCCGGCGCACGCATGCCCGCCTTCATGCTGCAACGCGATACCGGGCAACTGACGCCACTCCAGTGCGATCGTATGGGAATTGGCTACACCGAAACGCCTTATGACTACCAGTGGTCGAGCTATGAATTGCCGCTTCATGATAATGATATGTTTTTCACCACCACGGATGGCTTGACGGATCAAATCGGCGGAGAACGCCGAATTATGTTTGGTAAACGTCGTCTACAGGAGTACCTCCGACACCATCAACACCAGCCGATGCGCGAACTGGCTAGCCAGCTCCTGTCGGCACACAAGATCTACCAGGGCGATCAGACCCGGCGAGATGATTTAACATTTTGGGGCTTCCGACATTGTTCGACTTTTGTTTAATCAGGCAGACAGAATGATGCCAAACATCAAATACACCGAATTTTTTTCACCCTCACACCAGCATGACATTACGCTGTATTACGTGGGCTATTTTTCACAAAACATCATCAGTTCACTGGCCGAAACCATGCGGCTACAGTTGGAGAAAAAACAGCTTCCTGCCGGCATCCGTCGCCGACTGTTTTCTACGTTCGTCGAAATGGTGCAGAACATTACCCGCTATTCCGCTGCACCGTTAACCGCGCGCGATCATACCGTCGAAGTCCGTCATGGCTCCGTGTGTCTGGGTTACGAAAATGGGAAATACTTCCTGTTATGCGCCAATCCGATACACCCCGACGATGTCGAGACACTGCGAGGACGTCTTGAACCGCTGCGCAATATGACGCTTGATGAAATCCGACTCGCCTACAAAGTCTCTCTGCGTGATGAAACCCCGTCATCAAGCAAAGGCGCGGATATGGGGCTGTTGACCGTCGCGCGTGATGCCAGTGAGCCACTCCAGTTTACGTTTCGGGCCGATGCATCAACGGGGCTATCTACGTTTTATCTGAAGGCAATCATTTGACATGAAAAATATAACAACCCTCAGCAACCTCTATATTTCGGGGACATCCTGTACCCCGACGGTTGATTTCCACTTTGACACACATCGTCTTTATCTTTCCGGCGAATCTTATCCTGAGAACGCTGCGGCGTTTTATCGCCCGCTGCTCACCGAGATTCAAACGTATTTACACACGTTAACAACCTACGCAGAAACGATGCCGCCGGATGAAGCACTGCCGAGCATCGAAATACACGTCTCCCTGATTTATTTCAACAGTTCCAGCACCAAGATGCTATTCAGTTTATTCAACCAGCTTAATCAGGCTGCAGAACAAGCACTCTCGATTGCGCTGTATTGGTATTACGACAAAGACGACGATATTGCGGAAGAATTTGGTGAAGAGCTTCACATCGATTTCCCTGCCCTAACCTTTAACAGCACGATTTTGAGTGATAACCATGAGCACAATTGAATTGTTTACACCGGAATACGACATTCTGCTCGCCGCGCGCAACATCGCTAACCAGCAGGAAAGACCAGCAGAAGTCTATCGCGACACGCTGCTGGCATTAACCGACCACTATCAGCGATTGGTACGCGAGTCGCACCGCCTGATTTCGCGCAGCGATCGAGCGGAGAAAGAACTAAACCGTCTGAACGCGCAGCTCAATCAGTTGGCAGTCGAACTGGAGTACAAAGCCAGCCACGATCCGCTGACCAGCGTGTATAACCGCGGTGCGATTATTGAACGCATCAACCATGCGCTGGAACGCAATCAAGCGGCACTCATCGTGCTGGATATCGATCACTTCAAGCAGGTGAACGATGCCTATGGTCACCCTACCGGTGACGCCGTGATCTGCGATCTGGTCTCGCGCGTGCAGCGCGTACTGAATACCTCGAACAGCATTGGTCGCGTCGGCGGTGAAGAGTTCACCATCCTGCTGGAAGGGCACTCGCTCATACAGGCCGTCTCGCTCGCCAACCGCCTGCATCAGGATCTCAACAGAATGCCGCTCAGCGTGCTGCCGCAACAACGCGTCACCGCCAGCTTCGGCGTCAGTTGGGCACCGCAGAAAACCCGTTTCGATGCGCTCTACGGTGCCGCGGATGCCGCGCTCTATCAGGCCAAAGAAAAAGGCAGAAATCGCGTGGAGTTTCAGTAAGTCGCAGGCTGCGCGATTGCCGTCGCCCTGACTCACGACCATAATAATGGATATCGGCTTATCTGAGGCAGATTCCCGCTATGCGTATAGTCTATGAATAGCAGCGTTATGGCGCACGAAACTGTCTCTGCGTCTGTATTGAAAATATGACGAAGAGACAGCCTGTAAATGGAAAACTTAATCGCTCGGGCCCTAGCGCGCGCGGCCTACGGCCTCACCCAGTTGCCACACGGCCATGGCGTAGTGCGTGCTGTGGTTGTAGCGCGTGATGGTGTAGAAGTTTGGTAATCCGTACCAGTATTGATAACCCGTGCCGATGTCCAAGCGCAGCAGGCTGGCTTCATTGTATCCCGCCAGCGAATGCTGTGGCGTTAAACCCGCTGCCTGTAGTTCCGTGAGCGAGTAGCGGGTATTGAAACCGTTCGGGAGCAGCGGCGCCTGACCGTTTGCCTGCACCGCGACAGGGGCACCTTTCACCCACCCGTGCGCTTTGAAATAATTGGCTACGCTGCCAATCGCATCCACCGGATCCCACAGGTTGGTATGCCCGTTGCCGTCAAAATCCACCGCGTAGTTCTTGAATGATGACGGCATAAACTGCCCATAGCCCATCGCGCCAGCGTACGAGCCGCGCAAACTGAGCGGATCGTTGCCTTCTTTACGCGCCATCAGCAGGAAGGTTTCCAACTCATCCGCAAAGTAATCGGCACGTCGCGGGTAATCAAACGCCAGCGTTGCCAACGCATCAATGATGCGCGTTTTCCCCATCACTCGGCCCCAACGGGTTTCCACGCCAATAATACCGACAATGATCTCAGGCGGGACGCCGTAAATATTCTGAGCACGCTGTAGCGCATCCTGATATTGATTCCAGAACGCCACGCCGTTTTGCACATTGTCTGGCGTAATAAACTGATTGCGATAACGGTTCCACGATCCGTTAGGCCCTGAAGGCGGGCGCGATGCTGGAGCTTGCTTATCCATCAGACGGATCACCCAATCCAGACTTTTTGCCTGCACCAGCACATCATGCAGTTGCTGGCGATTAAAGCCATGCTCCAGCACCATTTTATCGACAAACCGTGCAGTAGCCGGGTTAGTCGCAAAATCACCGCCTAGCGGATGAACATTGTGTGCGGGTTCAAGCAGGAAACCACCTTTAAAAGGATTACCTGAAGGCGCTTCTGCGGGAGGAGGGGAAGGCTGACTGCTACAGGCCGAGAGCAAAATGAGCAGAGGGAGAAAACGAACCAAATGACGCATCAGATATCCGTATAGCCAGGTAAGAAATCAATACAGGCTATGGTAAAGGATTGTCTGATGTGAAAAAACCAGCCAGAGGTGAAAAAATGCAGCGCGCCGACCAGATGGAAGACCAGCGCGCCATCGCACGCGAATCAGTTCTTCTTCACAAACTCGGATTTCAGCTTCATCGGGCCAAAACCGTCGATTTTACAGTCAATATTGTGATCGCCTTCCACCAGACGAATCCCCTTCACGCGGGTACCGATTTTCAGCGGCGTCGAACTGCCTTTGACTTTCAGGTCCTTAATAACTGTTACCGTATCGCCGTCCGCCAGCAGATTTCCGTTGGCATCTTTCACTACTAAACCGTCATCCTGCGCTGGTGCATCGCCTGCTGCCGACCACTCATTTCCGCATTCAGGGCAGTTAAGCATCTCACCTTCTTGCCAGGTATATTCAGAACTGCATTTTGGACAATGAGGTAACTGTTGCATGATAAACTCCTGAAAAATTCACAATAAAAAAGTAATAAATATCATTAGGTAACTTCCCTATTTTCGATATTTTACCTTTTTATGCATATTTTTGATAGTGAAGCCGCGTTTATCCTGACTTTACAGCTCATCTGACACCTTTTCGCCTCTTGCCGCCAGAAACGCAATCAATGCTTCTTTCGTTAGCGCTTTGGAATACAGCCAGCCCTGCGCATAAGCGACGCCAAGGCTTTTCAGATAGGCTTCCTGAGCCGGAGTTTCAATCCCTTCGGCAACAATATGCAGATTAAGACAGTGTGCCATGCTGACAATATGAGACAGCACGATATCGGTCGGTGAATGGTCACTAATATTCCCCACGAAGGACTTGTCGATTTTAAGCTTATTGGCTTTTACCCGCTCAAGATACGACAGCCCAGAATAGCCGGTACCAAAATCATCAATGGCAACATCAATGCCTTTTTGTTGATACAACTCCACCATCGGTGCTGCTTTCTGAGGCTCAATCATGGATGATTCGGTTAATTCGACATTAACATTGGCGCCATCAAGATCGTATACGGCAACCTGCTCCACGAGATAATTAAAAACGGACATATCCTCAAATTCAGCCGCCTCAAGATTAATAGAGACAAACATTTCAGGGTCATTTTTCTTCAGTACACTGGCCGTTTGTAGCGCCTGATTAATGACGAACAAAGTTAACTCTTTCATCAACCCAACCTGACGAATCATGGGAATAAAAGAGTCTGGCGTAATCAGATGACCATCCGAATGACGCCAGCGAATCAGCGCTTCACACCCCACGACCTGCGCAGTATCCAATTTAATAATCGGCTGATAATGCAATTCAAACTCGTTTTGCCTCAGCGCCTGATTGAGAACATAGCGTGGACTTTGAATTACCAGAAATTTTCTGGAGATAACCTCTGATAGCAGCAGAGAAATGAGCATGAAAATGGGCAAGGAAGAGAAAAAAATCGTTAAGTAAAATAAAAAATCCGCAGATTTATCTGCCATAACCACCAAAGTAAAATCGCTATCGAGTAGTGGTTTCAGGACATAATATTTATCGTCAATATAAAATCTATCGGGGTTATTTCCCCCTGAAGTCAAACGTGAATAAATATGGCTACTCATCGAGTCCGACAGAATAACCCGACCATCCAGCTTATTTTTCGCCAGTAATGCATATTTGATATTATAGCTGTAGGAAGGAACATCCAGAAATGAACGTGGATTCAACACCACAAGATGACGCGTAGTACCAACATAAATCATCGGCTTATCTTTATTCAGCGGACTTTCGACTTTATACCAGATGTCATAGATGCCTTTATAACGACAATCAGGCTCTGGAAGAAACATCGTATTAATGTCATTCAGCATTGAAGAACAGCGAAGCCGATTTCCATCGATATAGATCACATCCTGGATATAATCATTGTCGTAAGCAATTTTACGCAATAAATCCAGATGCGAATCATCACAATAAGGTGGATAGCTTTTTTCTAAAATATCGAGTGCAGATGTCGCCTGCAAGATTATTTTTTCAGCATGTCCAATGGTGACCTTAGAAAAATCATCCACTTCTCCTTCAAACTGTCTGAGCGAAAATGTCGAATAAACCGCAAGCACCAACGCAAAAAGCACAACCAACGTAAAAAACAGGCTGGAGGGTAATAAGAAAAAATTTTTCTTAAAATAGAGCGTTTGAAAATAGGCTAGCAGGCTTTTTTTCATAGGAGCGACGCATCATCATTATGAGAAATCCACCATAGCACACAACCCTTCCCGACAATGTAGCACTACCTCAAATAATTCTGATTTTAAGATGCCAGCAACCGTCGGATTCTGCGGTGCCTCTCAGGTAGAGGCGACATCGCTATTTGCTTTTCTATTTGCCTTCTTATTTCACTCAATATTTACCTTAAAAAACAGCCAGTTGCCTTTCATCACTATTTCTTACCACTATCGCGTTGTGATTTAATTGTAATGAGAACCATTATCATATTAACATAACGTCTATTATTGACTGTCGATACATTTTTTCTATCTCTGCTCATGATATCTGACCACGCCACTCCCTCTGCTGAACTGACGCTTGAATCACTCTATGGTTCGCATCATAGTTGGCTGAAGCATTGGCTAACGGGCAAGCTCCAATCCTCTTTTGACGCTGATGATATTGCTCAGGACACCTTCCTGCGCGTGATGAACAGCGAGTCACTGAGCGCAATCCGCGATCCTAAATCGTTTCTGTGTACCGTTGCTAAGCGCGTGATGGTCGATCTCTTCCGCCGCAATGCGCTGGAGAAAGCCTATCTGGACAGGTTGGCGCAGTTGCCGGAGGCGCTTGCACCTTCACCAGAGATCCAGCAACAGCAGCTTGAGACGCTCCAGCAGGTGGATCTCATGCTCGATGGCCTGAGCCACAAAGCACGGCAGGCGTTTCTGCTTTCCCAGCTTGATGGCATGGCTTACGGTGAGATCGCCACACGGCTGAATGTCTCCGTCAGCTCCGTCAAAAAATACGTTGCCAAAGCCACAGAGCATTGCGTGCTGTTCCGTCTGGAGCACGGGCTGTGAGCCTCCCGTTGACTGATTCCCAGCGTCAGGCTCTGCGCTCCGCCTCGCATTGGTATGCGGTGCTGGGCGACGAACGCGTGAGCCCCCAGCAAACCGAGAAATGGCAGCAGTGGTATGCGCAAAGTCGGGATCACCAGTGGGCTTGGTCGCAGGTAGAAAACCTGCGTAACCAGATGAACGTCGTGCCTAGCAACGTCGCCCACCGCGCCCTTCAGGATACGCAGCTTACCCGTCGCAGAGTGATGAGAGATCTGTTACTGCTGTTAGGCGTGGGCGGCGGGTGGCAGCTTTGGCGTTCCGATATCGGAACAGGCCTACGGGCCGACTACACCACAGCGAAAGGCGCGATCCGTCAGCAGCGCCTAGAAGACGGAACGTTGCTTTCACTGAACACCGACAGCGCCGTCGATGTTCGCTTCGATCCACAGCAGCGGCGTATTCACCTCTGGTACGGCGAAATCGCGATTACCACCGGACAGGATACCAGCAGTCGCCCTTTCTACGTGCAGACACGACACGCGCAACTGACCGCACTCGGCACTGAATTTACGGTCCGCCAGGAAGCCGACAGCACGCTACTGAGCGTGCAACACCATGCGGTGAAAGTCGTACTGGCAGAAGATCCAACCCAAGAGCGCATCGTGCGGCAGGGTGAAAGCCTGCGCTTCAGCACACGGGAGCTAGGCGAAACCCAATCCGCAGAGGAAGAAGACAGCAACTGGGCGCAGGGCATTCTCAGTTTCAGCAATAAGCCGCTCGGCGATGTGATAGCGACGCTATCGCGCTATCGTCACGGCGTGCTGCGCTGTAGCCCAGAGGTCGCGACGCTGCGGTTAAGCGGCACCTTCCCGCTGAAAAATACCGATACGGTGTTACAGGTCATCGAGAAAACACTTCCTGTTAAAATTCAGTACATTACTCGTTACTGGGTCAATATTCTTTCCGCACACTAAACGATAACGCAAAAAATTATCATTCTTGATTGTCCTTTTTCTCCCTCTCATTCGACTTAGGTGTATAGAACAAAAATGATGATGGAGATGTTATGACGCGCTTACGTGCCTTTCGTAAAGCAGCCCCTTTAGCCATGGCGATACAGCTCAGCCTGCTGTCAACAGTTGGTCTCACGACAGGAATGGCCTACGCGGCGATTGCGCCCGCCACCGCACGCTACGATATTGCTGCTGGCGAGTTAGACAAAGCACTCAACCACTATGCCTCCCGCAGCGGGATTACGCTGTCGGTCGATGCCAGCCTGACGCAGGGTAAACGCAGCAACGGCCTACACGGCGACTACACCATTGACGGCGGTCTGAAAGCCCTGCTGGCGGGTAGCGGTCTGCAACTGAAGGCGCTGGGCGATAACGCCTGGACGCTGGAACCGATCCCAGTAGCAGCGGAAGAAACGCTGACGGTCGTTGGCGACTGGTTGGGGGAAGCGCGTGAAAATGATGTCTTTGAACACGCCGGCGCACGCGATGTGATCCGTCGTGAGGACTTCGCCAAGACCGGTGCCACCACGATGCGCGATGTCTTAAACCGTATGCCGGGCGTGTATGCGCCGGAAAATAACGGCACGGGCAGCCACGATCTGGCCATGAATTTTGGTATTCGCGGTCTCAGCCCGCGCCTTGCCAGCCGTTCCACCGTGCTGATGGACGGCATTCCGGTGCCGTTTGCGCCCTACGGTCAGCCACAGCTTTCCCTCGCGCCCATTTCGCTTGGCAATATGGACGCCATTGATGTCGTGCGCGGCGGCGGTGCTGTGCGCTACGGACCACAGAGCGTCGGCGGCGTCGTGAACTTCGTCACCCGGGCGATCCCGAAAGAGTTTGGCATGAGCGCTGGCATAGAAGGTCAACACAGCCCGACGTCTTCACAGCACAACCCGAAAGAAACGCACAACCTGCTGATTGGCGGCACGGCGGATAACGGTTTTGGTTCAGCGCTGCTCTATTCCGGCACGCGCGGCAGCGACTGGCGCGAGCACAGCGCGACGCGCATTGACGACGTGATGCTGAAAAGCCGCTACGCGCCAAACGACGTGCACACGTTTAACAGCCTGCTGCAATATTACGATGGCAGCGCCGATATGCCGGGCGGCCTGTCGCGTGCCGATTACAATGCGGACCGCTGGCAGTCAACGCGCCCGTACGATCGCTTCTGGGGGCGTCGTCAGCTTGCCAGTCTGGGCTATCAATACCAGCCGGATCAGCAGCATAAATTCAATATTCAGGGCTTCTACACGCGTACGCTGCGCAGTGGCTATCTGGAACAGAATTCGATCATTACCCTGTCGCCACGCGAATATTGGGTACGTGGCATCGAACCGCGCTACAGCCAAAGTTTTACCCTCGGATCTTCCGCTCATGAAGTGGGCGTCGGCTACCGTTATGTCAGCGAATCCACCCATGAGGTGCGTTACTTCACCAGCACCACCAGCAAGACGCTGCCAAGCGCCAGCAGCCCTATCGACCGCGAAACCCGTGCGGGTACAGAAGCGCACGCCTGGTACATCGACGACCGCGTTGATATCGGCAACTGGACGATTACGCCGGGAATGCGCGTTGAGCACATCAAATCTCATCAGGACAACACGCTGAAAGGCACAGGCGAAGCGGTCAGCTACAACGCCCCGCTGCCTGCCCTGAACGTGCTCTACCACGTTAACGAGAGTTGGAATCTTTATGCAAACACCGAAGGATCATTCGGCACCGTACAGTACAGCCGAATTGGCAAGGCTGCTCAAAGCGGCAAAGTGGAGCCAGAAAAAGCGCGCACCTGGGAAGTCGGTTCCCGCTACGACGACGGCGCGCTGACGGCAGAAATGGGCATTTTTCTGGTTAACTTCAATAACCAGTATGACTCCAATCAGACCAACAACACCGTCACCACACGGGGGAAAACTCGCCATTCTGGGCTGGAAACGCAGGCTCGCTATCACCTCGCCGAGCTGTCACCCCGCTTAGACACGGTGTCGGTTTATGCGCGCTATTCGTATGTGAATGCGGAAATTCGCGAAGCGGGCGATACCTACGGCAATCAGGTGCCCTTCTCTTCAAAACACCGCGGCGGATTCGGCGTCGATTATCAGCCGGGCAATTGGACGTTCAACCTGAACAGCGAGTTCCAGTCCAGCCAGTTTGCGGATAACGCCAACACCGTTGCCGAAAGCGCCGATGGCAGCGCCGGACGTATCCCCGGCTTTATGCTGTGGGGCGCACGCGCAGCTTACGACTTTGGCCCGCAGTTCTCTGACCTCAATCTGGCCTTGGGTGTGAAAAACCTGTTCGACCACGATTACTACACGCGCTCGAACAGCGATGACAACAACAAAGGGATTTATGCCGGCCAGCCCCGCACCTTCTATATGCAGGGCTCGCTGAAATTCTGATTGTCACGTTATCACTCGCTGGGCCGATGCCCAGCCTGACTGACGATTATGACTTATTCAATCACGATAATGACCATTATGGGGTTACGCTATGTCTGCTCTACTTCGCGTTGCACTGATTACTACGCTTTGCCTGTTCGGACTGGGCCGCGCCAATGCGGTAACCGTGCAGGATGAACAAGGTTCCTTTACGCTCGACACACCGCCTCAGCGTATTGTGGTGCTGGAACTGTCTTTTGCCGATGCGCTGGCCGCGATAGATGTCAGCCCAGTCGGCATCGCCGATGATAACGATCCAGACCGGATCCTGACAGAAGTCCGCGAACATCTTAACCCCTGGCATTCCGTAGGCACACGCGCACAGCCGAGCCTGGAAGCCATCAGCGCATTGAAGCCGGATTTGATTATCGCCGACAGCAGCCGTCATAGCGGCATTTACACGGCACTGAAGGCCATCGCACCGGTGCTGTTACTGAAATCACGCAACGAAACTTATGAAGAGAATCTGCACTCAGCAGAGATCATCGGTAAGGTATTGGGGAAAGATAGCACGATGCAGGCTCGTCTGGCCCAGCATCGCGAGACGATGAAAGCCTACGCAGCCCAGCTTCCCCAAGGCACAAATGTGGCCTTCGGCACCTCGCGCGAGCAGCAGTTTAACCTGTACTCCAGCGATGCCTACACTGGCAGCGTGCTGGCCGCACTTGGTCTGAGCGTCCCAAAACCGATCAACAATGCCCCGATGGCTTCCATCAATCTGGAACAGTTGCTGGCGATTAACCCACAGTGGCTGATCGTGACGCACTATCGCGAAGAAAGTATTGTGAAACGCTGGCAGCAGGATACGCTCTGGAACCTGCTGGAAGCGCAGCAAAAACAGCAGATTGCCGCCGTTGACAGCAATGCCTGGGCGCGGATGCGCGGTATTTTTGCAGCGGAGCGCATCGGCAGCGATACGGTGAAAATTTTTAAGCATCAGCCCGTTAGCGTCAGCAGCGAGCAATGAGGCAAAGTTTTCATCCATTCTGGCGTTGGGGATTACCAATAGCGGCACTGCTAGGCGTGTTCTGGCTTAGCCTGTTCGGTTATTCCGCAATCCCCATTCCCGCCTTGAGTGCCCTCAAGGCGCTGGTAACGGGATCGTCCTCTTCGCTACCGGAGGCGCTAGTGCTCAACCTGCGTCTGCCCCGTAGTCTGGTTGCCGTACTAATCGGCGCTAGTCTGGCATTGTCCGGTGCCCTGCTTCAGACGTTGACCCATAATCCTCTGGCTTCTCCTTCTCTGCTCGGCATTAACAGCGGTGCGGCGCTGGCGATGGCGCTGACCAGCGCGTTCAGTTCCTCGCTCTCCGGTTACCCTATTGCCTTTGTTGCTGCTATCGGCGGCGGCCTGTGCTGGCTGATGGTAATGGCCGCAGGCGGCTGGCGACAAACGCTCGATCGCAATCGGCTGATTCTGGCGGGCGTCGCGCTTTCTGCGCTGTGTATGGCCTTAACGCGGATTACGCTTCTGCTGGCGGAAGATCACGCCTATGGCATTTTTTACTGGCTGGCGGGTGGCGTATCGCACGCGCGCTGGGTCGAATTCTGGCAACTCTTCCCGTTTGTTATCACCGTCACCCCGGTTGTCCTGCTGCTGACGAATCAGCTTAATTTGCTGAACATCGGTGACGTGAGCGCCCATACGCTGGGCGTCAACTTAGGCCGTCTGCGCCTGATCCTCAATCTGGCCGTGCTGATTCTGGTGGGTTCCTGCGTGAGCGTCGCCGGTCCGGTAGCATTTATCGGCCTGTTGATACCGCATCTGGCGCGTTTCTGGATCGGTTACGACCAAAGAAAGCTGCTCCCCATGAGCATGCTGATGGGTGCGGCGTTTATGTTACTGGCCGATCTGCTTGCCCGTGTGCTCGCCTGGCCGGGCGAACTGCCTGCTGGCGCGGTACTGGCACTGATCGGCGCGCCCTGTTTCGTCTGGCTGGCAAGGAGGCGAGGATAATGCGCCCCATTACTGTGTTCATCTCGATTACGCTGCTGCTACTCGCCACCAGCATTCTGTCGCTGCGCATGGGCGCGATTCCGCTGCCGTGGTCGGCGTTGATGAGCGGCTGGCACAGCACCAGCGAACATCATTATGTACTGACCCAATACCGTTTGCCCCGCGTGCTGCTGGCACTGTTCGTCGGCGCGGCACTGGCTATTTCCGGCGTGCTGGTACAAGGAATTGTGCGTAACCCGCTGGCATCGCCGGATATTCTCGGCGTGAACCACGCGGCGAGTCTGGCGACTGTCGGCGCACTGATGCTGGTGCCCGCGCTGCCCGTGATCTGGCTACCGCTGCTCGCGTTTATCGGAGGCATCGCCGGGCTGCTGCTCCTGAGACTCATCGCGGGAACATCATCGCCAATGCGGCTGGCACTCATCGGCGTCGCGCTGTCCGCGACCTGGGCAAGCGTCACCGACTACCTGATTCTCTCCCGCCCGCAGGATATCAACAACGCGCTGCTGTGGTTGACGGGTAGCCTGTGGGGGCGCGACTGGTCATTCGTGATGGTCGCGCTGCCCGTCCTCTGCGTATTGATTCCGCTCAGCCTGCGCTTTTGCCGCGATCTGGATTTGCTCGCGCTGGGCGACGACCGTGCCAGCACGCTGGGCGTGAATATCGGGCGCATTCAGTTTTGGGGGTTAGCGCTCGCCGTCGCACTCGCCGCAACCAGCGTGGCCGTGTGCGGGCCTATCGGCTTTATCAGCCTCGTGGTGCCGCATCTGATCCGCTATCTGCTGGGAGGACGGCACCGCTGGCTCCTCCCAACTTCTGCCGTTGCTGGTGCATTGGTACTGCTGCTTGCCGATCTGCTGGCGCGCACGCTGAACCCACCGATGGAATTACCCGCAGGGGTGCTCACTGCCATTATCGGCGCGCCCTGGTTTTTTTGGTTTCTCGTGAGAATGCGCTAAATGGAACTGACAACACAAAACCTGACGGCGGGCTATGGCGACAAGCGTATTCTTGACGGATTGTCGCTGTCGCTGCCCGCCGGAAAAATTACTGCCCTGCTCGGCCCCAACGGCTGCGGCAAGTCAACGCTGCTGAAGTGCTTTGCCAAGCTGCTTACCCCGGAATCCGGCGTTATTCAGCTCGACGGCAAGCCGCTCTCTGCGTTCTCTGCCCGCCAGCTCTCGCGCCATCTGGCGCTGTTACCGCAGCAGCATTTGACGCCAGAGGGGATCACCGTGCGCGACATGGTGGCCTACGGGCGCAGCCCTTGGCTGTCACTGTGGGGACGATTATCGCAGGACGATCGCCAGCGCGTGCAGCTCGCAATGGAGAAAACGCACATCGTCGACCTCGCCGACAAACGGTTAACCGATTTGTCCGGTGGACAGCGTCAGCGGGCATTTCTGGCGATGCTGCTGGCGCAGGATACGCCCGTCGTCCTGCTCGATGAACCGACAACCTATCTCGATATTAATCATCAGGTCGAGTTAATGAAACTGCTGCGTGAACTGAATCAGGCGGGCAAAACGGTCGTGACCGTCTTGCACGATCTGAATCAGGCCAGCCGCTATTGCGATCATCTGGTGATGCTGGCAGGTGGACGCGTGATGGCGCAGGGATCACCGCACGAGGTAATGAAACCGGCATTACTCCAGCAGGTGTTCAGCATTGATGCGGAGATCCACGCCGAGCCCATTTCAGGACAGCCGATGTGTGTGGTGCGGTGATAGCGGGTCATGTTTTTTATCCAGTATTCGTGGGCATAACTACCTCATAAAAATATTTATGCCCTCTCGAAAATAGCCTTGTTAGCCATGAGCTATCAGAACCGCTATTCTGCCTGTGTGACAGGGAACCAATACACATAGTGGGAACACCACTATGGCGATTAGCTCAAACCATCAGGATTTAAGGAAGCGCGATATGAGATTAAAATTGCATCATCTTAATGATTCACGGTCTGTTCGTATCCTCTGGCTGCTTGAGGAAGCGGGGATACCCTATGAACTCGTCAGATATCAGCGGGATGAAAAAACGCATTTAGCACCGGCCTCCTTGAGAGCGATCCATCCTTTAGGTAAATCACCGTTGATTGAAGAAGATGGCAAGATCATCGCAGAATCCGGCGCTATCGTTGAATACCTGATCAATCGCCACGCAAAACACCTGGCCCCGGATTCAAATGCGGCCGAATACATTGACTATCTGCAATGGATACACTTTGCGGAAAGCTCCGCCATGCTTCCAGTTTTATTGAAGATCTTTGGCGAGTTTGAAAAGAATACCGGCACCACGCTGAATTTCCTCGAAGGTTACGCTGACAACGAATTCGAGAAAGTCTTTTCATTCTTAGACGATTCACTATCTTCACGGAAATTCATCGTGGGCGATACGCTGAGCGGCGCAGATATTATGCTGGGCTTTGTTATTAACACCGTCGTGGAGAGACTCGTTCCCGGCGAGCGCTTCCCAAATATACAGCGCTACTCACAGCGCCTGAAAAACCTGCCTAGCTGGAAAAAAGTTCAGACCATTGAATCACGCACAGAATAAGGGATCAGCGCGAGGCATCATGCCATTGGGAATACTTGCGTACCGCCTCGCGCACTTCAGTAATAGTGGAAAAATCGGGTGTGCATCCATATCAAAACCAGCAACACGCTATTTTTCAAGATAATGCTTCAGATCCAATCGCGACTCATACATATTAATGCGTATAAAAAAGCAGTGCACGTCGCCGTATACATCAAATGCCATTGTATTTTTTTTGCTATGCCGAGTAGGATGATATGACAGAGTCACTCACTGTATGGCAATAGTTTCCAAGGAGAACCTAGTGGATTATAAAGAGAAAGCACTTTGTAAAATACGGACTGTGACAACGTTTCTATCATTACGTCACGATAAAGAGAGTTGGAAGACAGAAATTAATAAAGCCTCAAAATTTTTATCAGATTTAATGGCAGAGTTTCAACGTCACCACTACACGGTACAGTCCATTCGCATTGTTACCAATCCATTTGGGGAATATCTCAATCTAAGCAGTATAGAGAATGCCCGAGCTGATTTACACTATATTAGCGAATTATTGGCTCACAATAATCACTCAGGAGTAAGGGTAAGATTTGCTATTGGTGAAGCAAAAACAACAAGAGAAATTGAGATACTGCCTGATCTCATCAATGAGTTTGGCGATTTGTGTAATGCCTGTGTAAATATCCCCTTAGATGATTATGGCATTGTCGACAATGAGCTTATTAAAACTGCCGCTTTATGTGTAAAAAAAATCAGTATAATAACTCCTCGGGGTGAGGGAAACTTTAACTTTACAGTCAACTTCAATTGCAAGCCACTGATTCCTTACTTTCCGGCTGGATATCACAAAAAAGAATTAGGGGATTGCTTTGTTATTGGCCTTGAAACCCCCGACCTACTGGTTAATACATTAAAAACCTTTAATGAAGAGAAAAGCATAAAAAATCATAATGAACTATTCAGTAATTATTACACCATACTGAGCACAGCGCTTCAGTATCATATTTCAGCAATTAAAAATATTATTACACATGCAGAAATGGATTTTCCTTTTAAGTTTTCAGGCTTCGATAGTTCGGCAGCTCCCTCTAAATATTGTGCCAGTATGGCAGAAGTCTATGAACAGATGGGGGTCGAATACTTTGGTGCATCAGGTACTGTTGAAGCATCAGGGCTATTAACCAAAGTATTTAAATCAGTAAAAGAGACAGAATTAGTGGGTTTTTCTGGATTAATGCTTGCGTTAACCGAAGATCAAGGTTTAGCCGATGGCTCTGTGAAATCAAATTTTGATATTCGTGCACTGCTGACTTACAGCGCTGTTTGTGGAATTGGGTTGGATACTGTTCCTGTTCCCGGTGATGTATCTATTGATAAACTTTCTGCTTTAATGAGAGACACTGGGACGATGGCTTTTCGCCTAAATAAACCACTTACTGTTCGCGTTTTCCCTGTTCCTGGCATGCAGGCAGGTGATATGACCAACTTTGAAAGTGATGACTTATGTAATTGTGCGGTGTTGGCTGTGCCATAACGTTATGCTCAAAATAATTCGAGTTTCAGGAAAAAACGGCAAGGCGTTTTTGAACAGCGCTTGTGCTGACCCCAAAGGGCTGATGTCGTAAGGCCGAATAACGCGGCAAGAAAAGGTCAAATTCGTCGGGAACGAGTTTCACCAGCCAACGGCTGGCCTTCGGTGAGATACAGGATGTCTCTCATTTAATCCCGATGAGTTTACTCAAGTCAGTGATTCGGGTGAGTGAGTCTGAATGATATCGGCCGCACGATTATCTTCAGTATCAGTGATGCTCTGCTCATCGTATTTATTTTTCTATAATAATCGCGGGGAATATATCGAAAAACCCTCCAGTTTTTAGTGTTAAGTTTACGATGCCATAGAATGAAGTGACAAGATCGACTGAATGATAAGCTAACAGGCCTGATTTTTTATCAAATCCCAGAAATTCTGCCGTACGTATATAACCAGACTTCATAAATCCAATTTCATTATCATTCCCAATAAGATGGAAAAAACTCTCTATGGATGAACTTGTACCAGTGAAGACAATGTGAGCACCCATAAATCTCCCAACATATGTTGTTGCACCAGCAAGAATACCAAATCCAGAAACAAACTGAGCACCACCAACAATCACACCGATTGCATTTATTGATTCCTGCAGCCATTTTTAATATGCAAGGAGGTTAAAGGACACCCTTGGTCTTTTACCTAAAGAACTCAATGTGTTCCTTAAGCCAGTCAGAAAGCTCACGCGGGGCTGACCCAGTTAGTTCTTCGACCGTCAGGGTTCGCTCTATCAGTACTGACTGATTGAATATTCGCTCCAGTCCAACCAGCAGTTCTGCAACGAATGAAGGCAGCCCTTCAGCCAGTAACGCAGCACGCTGTTCCTCGGGTGAGCGGCCCATATAGGTGACCGTACGACCTAAAAGATCGGATAATTGCTCTGCAACCTCATGCATTGTCCAGTTACGTGGGCCGGTAAGGTGATAAGCACGCTGGGAGTTTTCCTCTACTTTTTCAAGTAGCGCCGCACGTGCCGCATCGGCTATATCCCGAACGTCAATCAGATTGACACGTCCCTTACCTGCTGCGCCTGCCCAAGTTCCAGCAGCGACATGTTTGCCAGCACGCTTGAGTACATCCATGAAAGTCGTCGGTCTCAATACGGTTGAGGCTACAGGTTGTTGGGCCAGATGAGCCTCTATCGCAGCATGCCACGCAAAAGGATTGGCGAGCGTCGCGGGTCCCATCACGGAAAGTTTAACAATATGGCGTACGCCTGTTTTTACCGCTGCATCAATGAGTGCTATCTCATTAGCCACCTGTTGAAGGGATGTACCATGGGAGATAAAAAGCTTATCGACACCCACAAGCCCCATTTCTAACGTTGAAGGCTTATCAAAATCCACAACCGCAAATGATACTCTGTCGGAAATATGTTTAGGTTCCTTTTGACGCGTGAGTGAAATAATCTCCACGGGATCTGATGAAAGCTTATTGATTAAGTGTGAACCGACCCGACCTGTAGCGCCCGCAACAGCGATGCGAAGTTCAGGTGCAGTAGTATTCGATTGATTAAGCATGGTGAAGCCTTATTATATGATGGAACGATCAGTACAGTATCTTGGTACGATCATTCCAGATTGTCAACGGAGGATTTATGAGCGGTAAACCGCAATACGATGAAAATACCGTGCTGAATGCAGCGATTGATGTTTTCTGGGGGCATGGTTATGCAAACGCATCCATCAGCGACCTTACTGAAGCAACTGGCCTGTCTCGGTCGAGCCTTTATCAGCGTTTTGGAGATAAGGACGGGCTATTCAATGAGTGCCTCAGGCTGTATACGGGCCGCGTCCTGACACGCATGAATTCGATTCAATCTGAGTCTTCAAGAGTGAGGGTTGAAGCATTGCTGCGTGAATTCCTTCCTGACAGCGCTGGAACAAGCCACCGCAAAGGTTGCCTGCTGTCTCGCAGCCTCACTGAGCAGGCAGACCTGACACCCGAAGGAAAAATAACTACTAATGTGGGCATTTGCCAACAGCGACAGGTATTTTTAAACATTTTGGCGCAAGGGCAATTAGCGGGTGAAATCGCGGAGGATGTCGATCTGGAACTGCTGGCCTGGTATTACTTTGGCATTCTGCAGTCGGTTGTCAATCTGCCTTCAGCCGGAGCAAGCCGACAGACGCTTTCACAGCTCATTGATATTTCAATGTCGGCCTGGCCAAAAAGCGAGATTACCCATTCAGATTCTGATGGGATAACCTGAATCGGTATCATCAAAAAATATCAGGCCCGCACTTACCGGAGTGTAAAACCAGAAATTGCCAGCAGGCAGCGTTGTGCCTAAACAAAACATCTGAGTACCCCACCGTTTCTCATTTCATCTCAGCAGCCTGATCAAACCGCCACCTAGCGGCTTCAACTTCAGGCTATTTATTCAGCGTACATTAGTGTAGTTCACGGAATGGTTGCTGCAAGGTCCAACTGCCATCAGGATGTGTGTTGCCATCGGGATGTATGTCATGGCGCAAAGATGAGTACTAATGATCGATTGCCTTCTCGTCGTCGGCGCTGAGTTCGGCCAAAACTGAGCGCGCTGGACGCGGTGCACCGAGATGCAGGTAACGGAGTTCATCCATAAAGGCACTCCAAAATGAGGGCCCCCCCCTTTCCAGCCGCTCCGCACGCAAAGACGCGTCCTTGCTAGCTTGCGTATGTCGAAGACCCCAAGCAGCCATCTGTGCGAGCAGAGGTACAAGCTGTATGGCCGCTTCCGTAAGGCTGTAGATCCCTTTCTGATGATGATTCGGATCCGGACATCGTGTCAGCAGGCCTGACGCGGCCAAGTGTTTCAGCCGACTTGCGAGAATGTTAGTGGCGATGCCTTCCTGATTTTGCTCCAGCAGGGCGCCATAACTGCGTCGGTTCTCGAACATAACATCGCGGATAACGATCAGGCTCCAGCGGTCGCCTATCTGTTCAAGCGTCAGGTTGATCGGGCAGCCCGATCGTCTTGTTTGCGGCACAGCGATTCTCCTTAAATCTTCACTTGCATTATGCAAGTTTCACAAATACCATGCAACCACTTGCAGTTTGCAAGTAATGAAATTCCTGACGGTTCGACAGCGAAATCGAACATGCGTGTGGCTTTCACCACGGATTATGTCGGCAATTCGGTAATGCGGGTGGCCGGAAAGGCAATAACGACATGGCACGATGAGCCGGCGTTCCGCGAAAGATCATTACGTATTTACGTACCTATCTCACTACACACAATGATTAGGAAACACGATGAAATTCTCCACTATCAGTTCGCGTACCCTGCTCGCGGTATCGTTAACATTCGGCGGCACTTTCGTTGCTGTCGCACCGGCCCAGGCTGCAGCGCCGATGCAGCACAAGCAGGTTGCTGGCTTCTATCGCACAATGATTGGTGACTATGAAGTCACCGTGCTCCATGACGGCAGCGGCAGCATTGACTCCAGCCTCCTGCATGGCGATCCGGCGCTCATCCAGTCCCTCCTGGCGCGCTCCTTCCAAAATGATCCCAAGAAAGTCTCGGCCACCGTCCAGGGCTACCTCGTCAACACAGGATCCAAGCTCGTTCTCATCGATACCGGCTCAGGCGGCCACTGGGGCGGTCCCACGCTGGGCAAGCTCGTGCAGAACCTGAAGGCTTCTGGCTACAAGCCGGAGCAGGTTGATCTGGTGCTGCTGACCCATCTTCACGCTGACCATACTGGCGGGATCTACAAAGACGGGAAACGCGTCTTCCCGAATGCGACCGTGATGATGAAGAAGGCCGACGCTGACTTCTGGCTGTCGAAGGACATCATGGCCAAGGCCCCGGAAGACGCAAAAATCTTCTTCACGGTGGCACAGGATGCCGCCGCGCCTTACATCGCTGCAGGCAAGTGGAAACCGTACGAAGGCATGGACGAAATCGTCCCCGGCATCGCACCGTATGCCATTCCCGGCCATACGCCCGGTCACACCGGCTACATGATTTCCTCAAAGGGTCAGTCACTGCTGGTGTGGGGCGACGTCGCTCATGTTGGCGCCGTGCAGATGCCACACCCGGAAGTCAGCATCGTCTTTGACTCAGACAGCGTATCGGCTGTCAAAACGCGTGAAGCCCTTCTGGTGAAACTCGCCGCGGACAAGACGATGATTGCCGCAGCCCACATGCCGTTCCCTGGCCTGGGCCGTCTTCGCCAGGCAGACAACGGCGTGGGCTATGACTGGGTGCCGGCTACCTTCGTCAACCTGAAGTGAGGTGAATCATGACCTACGACGCATCTTCCGCCCGCAAGCTCCGCGAGACGATATTTGCCTTCAATATTGCGAACCCAGTACACACCATCGAGACGCTGCGCGTCGGCATGGAGGCTATTTCACAAGCCAACCCACCGGCGGCTGACCTGACCGTCGAGTCAACCGAACTCGGAGGTGTCGCTGCGGTGGCGATTACGGCTCCCAGCGCGTCCAAAGACCGGGTTATCTATCATTTCCACGGTGGTGGCTGGGTGGCGGGCTCTCCTGCCTCGCATTTGGGCATGCTCGGAGAGCTGTCTCGAGCGGCAAAGTCCCAGGTCATCGTTCTGGACCACTCTAGGGCACCCGAGCACCCATTTCCGGCGTCCTACAACGAGTCCATCCGCGGCTACGAAGCCGTGCGTGCGCTTGGCAAACCGTTCGCCGTGACAGGAGATTCCAGTGGCGGCGGCATGGCTCTCAACGTTCTTGCCTACGCATCCTCAAAGGGCCACAAGGACGCGCGAGCCGCGCTACTCATTAGCCCATGGGCAGACTTAACGCTGGCGCTGCCCTCGTTAACACAGTTGGCCGACCGCGACCCAATGGTCAACGCGAGCGCGATGCGGGAGATGGTCGAGGCGTACGCAGGCAACCACGACTTGAAGGATCCGCGTATCTCCCCCCTGTTCGCCGACATGCACGGTTTTCCTCCACTGCTCATCCATGTCGGAAGCAATGAAATACTTCTCGACGACGCGCTTGAAATTGACCGAAAGGTGCGAGCGGCCGGCGGTGAGTCGCACCTTGAGGTCTGGCCGGAGATGCTCCACGTCTGGCACATCCAGACAGCCTCTTTGCCTCAGGCCCACGACGCGCTACAGCGAGCCGGCGAGTTTCTCATCGGGCACCTCGAGAAATAGCCGCGCACACTCTGCGAAGACGCAGATACTCGATAGAAGATTGTAATGACTACTGACAAGACATCAGACAGGAGATGGTAATGACTACTGAAACCAACGCGCCGGGAACGGCATGGATGCAAATCGTCATGAAGAAAGGAACGAGCGACTTCGCAAAGTCGTTTACCGCTGACGCCAGCCTTCAGACCTCAGCCCTCAGCCAGACCGTGGTCGGCCCGACACTCATCGGGGCGTTCTTTGCCGCGACGAGCACGATGTACGAACACTTCGAGTTCACTGCGGAGACCGTCGACGGTGCGAAGACTTACCTTGAGTGGAATGCCATCCACGCTGGCAAGCCGATCGCCGGCGTCACCCTGCTCACTCGAAATGAGTCCGGCCTCATCAACAATATCAAGCTCTTCCAAAGCCCGTTTGCCGTCGTTCGTGAGTTTTCATCCGGCCTTAGGGAGCGACTCGAAGGAACACTCGGTCAGGACTTTTTCAGCTAAGCCGAGAAAACAGCACCTCATTTAACCTGAACAACACAGCTGAGGAAACACTCATGCCAATATTTCACGCTCACATTCCGGCTCAAAAATTCTCTGGCGACGAGAAGCGGGCTCTGGCGGATGCCTTAAATCTCGCACTTCATGAAGCCATGGATACACCTATGGATGACCGTTTCGTCATCATCAGCGAGCACAAGGACGATGAATTCTTCATCCATCCGACTTTTCCTGACATGAAAAGATCTGACAAGCGCATGCTCGTAACGGTGACGACCGGTACGAGCAGGACAGTGGAGCAAAAACGCAAGCTTGCGGAGTTGGTCACCCGCTACGCAGTAGAAAAGGTCGGCGTCAGCCAGGACGATGTCACCCTTATAATGCAGGCTATTCCCCTGGAGAGCATGAGCTTCGGCGGTGGAAAGCTGGTCTCTGACATCGACCTTTCTATGCCGTGGGTAAACAAGTAAGAAAGACGAAGCGGCCCAGTTCCTGGAAACGGGGCCGCGAAATTGACCTGAAACGGATGTCTTGTACATTCCTCCGGCGTGGAGCTTATCTGGCTCCGATCCAACACCATTCGCTGGACGGGTATCGGGATGAATATAACCACCGCTCCGGCCCTGGCGCTGCGGACGCATACCGAACCGGAGGCGCCGGCTACATTCCTTTTGCCCGTACCCAAAGAGGTAAGACTATGACCGACTGGCATTTCTATGAACCGGCGCAGGGGCATTCCCTGCGTCACGATCCGCTCAACGCCATCGTCGCTCCGCGACCGATCGGCTGGATCAGCACAGTCTCTAACGATGGCGTGCGCAACCTTGCACCTTACAGCTTCTTCAACCTGTTCAGTTACAAACCGCCGATCATCGGCTTTTGCTCGCTGGGTGCGAAGGACTCGCTCGCCAACGCGCGTGACACCGGCGAGTTCGTATGGAATCTGGTGACGAGAGAGCTCGTCGAGACGATGAACGCCTCCGCGGCGATGGTACCAGCACACGTCGATGAGTTCGGGTTAGCCGGGCTGGAGAGTCTGCCTTCTGCCAAAGTGCGGCCATCGCGCGTTGCGGCTAGCCCGGTGCAGTTAGAGTGCGTGGTTACCCAGATCGTGCAGCTTGAGGCGCAGGGCGGCGCGGCGCTGCCGGCGTGGCTGGTGTTGGGCGAAGCAGTAGCGATCCACATTGACCGGAAGTTGATCAAGGACGGCGTGTACCAGACTGCGCAGGCACGCCCGATCCTGCGCGGCGGTGGGCCGGCCGACTACTTCGAAATCAGCGCGGAGCAGCTTTTCAGGCTTGAGCGACCCGTTGATTGACCCGGCGCCGAGCAAGATCGTGCATGGGCTGCTCGATAGCGTCTGGAAATTTTCCACGAAACTCGGTCGCCGCCAGCAAGGCAAGGTCGATGCCGGTCACTTTTATACGGTGCCACCTGACATTTTTCTACAAGGAGAACTCCCATGTTTCAACGTACCGATACCGCCGATTCGACAGCTTCGCCCATGCTAATCAGTTATGAAATCGGCGACAGGCCAAAGATCTTGACATCTTGTACTTATCGTTCCATGATGGCTCTGTGAAAACAATTCTATAGGAACGTTATATGTATATGAAAATAAATGGAATTATAAAAAACCTCCTGATACTTTGTACCCTTACTCTCACAACTGGAACAGTTTTCGCCAGCCAATCAGTCAACGTTTCCGATCTGACTTTTCATGTATTCACTTCAGAAGACGATGGCTTTTTTGATAACTCGGTGATTGTTGAGGGGGATAAAGAACTCCTGCTGATTGACGCGCAACTTACTCGAGCGAATGCGCTTAAAGTCCTCGATTTGATACGATCGCTCAAAAAGAATCTTAAGCAGATTTATATCACTCACGAACATGCTGACCATTTTTTGGGGTTGGAGGTCTTCAAGGACGCTTTTCCACAAGTGGAGATTTTAGCTAACTCTAAGGTCGCGAGCCGTATAGATGAGGTATACAAGGCCAAGCTTGAAAAGTGGCATGGGATACTGTCGTCAAAGGCTGCTACCCGTGAAATTCCCATAACCAGATACGATGGAGACCAACTCAGTATTGAAGGTACAAAAATCGAGATTCATAAACATCTTCAGGGGGATACTGATGAAAACTCCTACCTTTGGTTCCCAAAAGAGCGTGTCGCGGTAGTCGGTGACATGGCCTATGATCAAATGCACGTCTATACCGTCGAAACGACGCCTGAGAGCCGAAAACGCTGGGTTCAAAATCTCGATGAGCTTGCAAAACAAAACCCTAAAATCGTTATTCCAGGGCATAATTTTCCGAATAAAAAACTTGACGCCTACAGTGCAATTTATTTCACAAAACAATATCTTTTGGTTTTTGAAGAAGAACTTTCCAAATCAAGCAGTCGCGCCGAATTTCAAAACCGCATGAAAATAAAATATCCAGATGCAGAGCTTTTCTTTAGCGTAGAAAGAGCCTCCGCTAAGTTTTTAGATCAATAACTCTTATCACAATTATTTTGGGTGTATACCCAAAATAATTCGAGTTGCAGGACACTACGCGTTGCGTTTTGAATAACGCAACGCGTTGGCCCGTAAGACGAGGCCAATTGATGGGCTAAGTAAGAAAGCCAACGTGTAAGTATCCCCGTAAACGGCGTCTGCCGTCCCGCCATCCATCGCACACTGTGCGTACCTGAGCATTTTAACCAAAACTATGCCATTGATAAGCGTAATCACGTCATTGCGTGTGATTTCAGCGGCATTACGATCACCCAACTTATCTACCGCATCGGCATACCGTGTTCTGCGAACTTCGTTCTAGGCTGTGTCCCGTAACTATTTTTTGTACAATCAGGAACATGATTTCACCATAAAAAGTGCTTCAATTTGGCTCGTTACGATTTTCCCGATGATGCATGGGCACTGATTTCTCCTATGCTGCCGCCTGAAAGAGGCTCTTCCCGAGGCGGGCGTCCTTACTTTGCTCACAGGCATGTCATGAATGGCATATTTTGGGTACTTTGCTCCGGCGCGCCGTGGCGGGATTTACCAGAGCGTTATGGTCAATGGAAAACCATTTACAACCGCTTTAACCGGTGGTCTAAAGCCGGAGTAATGAACAGTATTTTCAATAAATTACTCCAACTCTTGGATGAAAAAGCACTGATTGACTGGGATGTTATCGCGCTGGATGGCAGTAACGTTCGCGCCCTGAAAGCGGCGGCCGGTGCGAAAAAAAACATCCCGATGAACACGAGGACCATGGGCTGGGTCGCTCTCGCGGCGGCTTTGGCACCAAAATCCATCTGGCGACAGATGGCACAGGATTACCGCTGAGTTTTTGCCTGAGCGGTGGACAAGCCCACGAAAGCCGATATGCGGAAAGCTTGCTTAACCGAGTCGGGGTTATCCGAAAAAGCGGGAACCTGAAATCACGTCCGAAAGCAGTACTGGCGGATAAGGGTTACTCCAGTAGACGTATTCGCATTTATTTGAAAATAAAAGGAATAAAAGCGGTTATTCCGTTTAAATCGAATGAGAAGGCCAGTCAGGACGGACGTCGGCCTCTCAATACGAGTCTGTACAAAAAACGCAATGTCGTGGAGCGTTGCTTTGCGATACTCAAAGAAAATCGCCGTATTGCCACCCGCTCGGAGAAAGCAGCCAGAAACTACCTGAGTATGCTAAAACTGGGAGCGATCAGGTTATTTTTAAAGCGATTGTTAAGTTAAGGGACACAGCCTAAATAGCTTCGTATATCCCCGTTTCACTTTATCCTGACCATGTTGGTTGCCGGGGAAGGATGAGGCTGTATTCATAAATTGAGTTACTCGCTACAGTAACTGCCATATATATCGGCACTGATGGCTACGCGTTATGGCTTCGTATCACGACAGCCAGAGCAATTCGATTGTATTCAGCCTTCGCTTTATTGAATGAATACATCAGGCAAACTTGCGAGCCGCCTCGCGAGCCTGAGCAATAGAGGAAAAATCGCATACGCATCTCGGTCCCAGTCTGGTAACGTCGTCTGGCGCCAAATAACGGCCACCGGTGGTAAGATAGCGCATTCGCGGGTGATGTTTTTCATCCGTCAGCCAGTATACTTCTGGCATTCCATTTCAATGCTCAGGTGACGTGCCATCAGCAAGGTTGACCATCAAACCCAGCGCCATCACCTGAACGAAAAACAGCGTTAAGACTGAGTAAAATCAATATGAATGAAGCCACAGAGAAGGACTTCACTGCCCATACGCCAATGATGCAGCAGTACTTTAGGTTAAAGGCTGAACATCCGGAAATCCTGCTGTTTTACCGCATGGGCGATTTTTACGAGCTGTTCTATGACGATGCCAAGCGGGCTTCTCAACTGCTGGATATCTCGTTGACGAAGCGCGGTGCCTCCGCAGGGGAACCGATACCGATGGCGGGCGTTCCTCACCATGCCGTTGAAAACTACCTTGCCAGACTGGTGCAAATGGGCGAATCCGTCGCTATCTGCGAACAGGTTGGCGATCCCGCTACCAGCAAAGGTCCGGTAGAACGCAAAGTTGTACGTATCGTCACGCCAGGAACCATCAGCGACGAAGCGCTATTGCAGGAAAAGCAGGATAACCTGCTTGCCGCAATCTGGCAGGACGGTCGGGGGTTCGGTTATGCCACTCTGGATATCAGCTCAGGACGTTTTCGCGTGAGCGAACCAGACGATCGGGAAACCATGGCGGCTGAGTTACAGCGCACCAATCCGGCAGAGTTACTCTATCCTGAATCTTTCGAGTCCATGGATTTGATCGAAAATCGCCATGGGCTTCGCCGTCGTCCACTGTGGGAGTTTGAACCGGATACTGCACGCCAGCAGCTTAACCTGCAATTTGGCACCCGCGATCTGACCGGTTTCGGCGTAGAGCAGGCCAAGCTCGCACTGCGGGCCGCTGGCTGCCTGCTGCAATACGCAAAAGACACCCAGCGCACCTCACTGCCGCATATCCGCGGGATTACCATGGAGCGCCAGCAGGACGGCATCATCATGGACGCAGCCACCCGCCGTAACCTTGAACTGACGCAGAATCTGTCCGGCGGCGTGGAGAATACGCTGGCTGCTGTACTGGACTGCACCGTAACGGCAATGGGCAGCCGGATGCTGAAGCGCTGGATTCATATGCCCAGCCGCGATATTGATGCGCTCAAACAGCGCCAGCAGGCCATCAGCGCATTGCAGGACATCACGCCCGATCTGCAACCCTATCTGCGTCAGGTCGGCGATCTGGAACGTATTCTGGCGCGACTCGCGTTGCGCACGGCACGCCCGCGCGATCTGGCTCGTATGCGCCACGCTTTCCAGCAGTTCCCCGATATTCGTGAGCAGCTTGCGCCACTGAATACCGATTCCGTTCGTCGTCTGGTCAGCCTGATTGGGCAATTTGATGAGCTACGCGATTTGCTGGAACGCGCCGTTGTCGAAGCACCGCCCGTGCTGGTACGTGACGGCGGTGTCATCGCGCCGGGCTACCATGCAGAGCTAGATGAGTGGCGCGCGCTGGCCGACGGTGCCAGCGATTATCTGGATCGTCTGGAAATTCGCGAACGCGAAAAACTGGGGCTCGATACGCTAAAAGTCGGCTTCAATGGCGTACATGGCTATTACATTCAAGTAAGTCGTGGCCAAAGCCATCTGGTGCCGATCCACTATGTGCGCCGCCAGACGCTAAAAAACGCCGAACGCTATATCATTCCCGAGCTGAAAGAGTACGAGGACAAGGTTCTGACCTCGAAGGGCAAAGCGCTGGCGCTGGAAAAAGCGCTCTATGATGAGCTTTTCGATCTGCTGTTGCCTCATCTCGCCGAACTTCAGCAAAGCGCCGCCGCGTTGGCAGAATTGGACGTTCTGACGAATCTGGCTGAACGTGCCGATACGCTGAATTACGTCTGCCCGACGCTGAGCGATAAGCCCGGTATCAAAATTACGGGCGGTCGTCACCCCGTCGTCGAGCAGGTGCTTCGTGAGCCGTTTATTTCGAACCCCCTATCGCTAGCACCACAGCGTCGTATGCTGATTATCACCGGCCCCAACATGGGCGGGAAAAGTACCTATATGCGTCAGGCCGCACTGATTGTGCTGATGGCGCACATCGGCTGCTTTGTGCCTGCGGATCAGGCGATCATCGGCCCCGTCGATCGTATTTTCACTCGTGTGGGTGCCGCCGACGATCTGGCCTCTGGCCGCTCCACCTTCATGGTGGAAATGACAGAAACGGCGAATATTCTGCACAATGCCACGGAAAACAGCCTGGTATTGATGGACGAAATTGGTCGTGGAACCTCAACCTATGACGGCCTGTCGCTGGCCTGGGCCTGTGCCGAAAATCTGGCGAATCGCATCAAAGCGATGACGCTGTTTGCAACACACTACTTTGAACTGACCACTCTGCCGGAAAAAATGGAAGGCGTGGTGAATGTGCATTTAGATGCGCGCGAACACGGTGATACCATCGCCTTCATGCACAGCGTACAAGATGGCGCAGCCAGCAAAAGTTATGGCCTTGCCGTCGCCGCACTGGCTGGCGTACCAAAAGAAGTGATTAAGCGCGCGCGCCAGAAGCTGAAGGAGCTGGAAACGTTGTCGAATAATGCGTCATCCAGCCATATCGATGGCGCGCAGTTGGCGCTGCTGAGCAATGATGAGCCGTCTCCAGCAATTGAAGCGCTGGAAGCCATCGATCCTGATACACTCACGCCGCGTCAGGCGTTAGATTGGCTTTACCAGCTAAAGAAAATGCTCTAACGCGTAGTCGATACAAAAAAGGCACTGGAATCAGTGCCTTTTCTTTTTAACACGGTATTAATCTATCTGCGTATCGCAGTTTGCCTGGGCGTTCATACGTGCGTTATCGCTGCTGTTAGGGACCACCGCTTTCACCCTCTGCCCTTCTTCCATTGATGGAATCACAGCAAAATGCGCGGTAAAGGAAACCAGCACCGGTTCACCTGCCGACGCCGTAGTACGAAGATACAGTCTTTCGAGCACAGCATTACTCGCTACTACAAACGTTTTCCCTGTCACGCAGTCAGAGAAGGTCGCAGCATCTGCCAGATAGCGGTACATACCCTTCATCGACATCGGCGTATCCGGCAATGCCTGCTCGGTTGCCGTCAGTTGGCGAGGAAGCGAAGAGTTGATGGGCAACCCTTGCTGATCCAGCATTTCAAGAGAGTTATCAACCGGGCGGAAGTAGCGTTTTTCACCCGAACTCTCCGTCAACACCAGCTTGTCGGCAGTGCGCCGCCATTGCCCATAGGAAGCAAACGTGTTGTTGCCCTCTCGCGTCGTTTGATACTGTTCACGCAGAACAAAAGTCCCGTCTTTTTCCAAAAACAGCGACGTATCAATCCCTCCGCAGTCCGCACAGGCTAAAACGCCACGATAACTTTGCGCCATTGGTTTAAGGGTTTCTTCCTGAGCTTGTGAGCGGGTATGACACCCGATCAATCCAGAAATCCCTACAATCAACAGCACACCGATAGCCAGTTTTTTCATCATTATTTTCCTGCCGTCTCTGCCCTGTTTTTATCGTTCTTACTCAACGTTCTGGAATATATCCAATCGGTTATCATCCCTTAGTCTGAGGAATTTTCCACTCAGAAAATGCTATTTCCAGACTATTCTTGTCGTCAGATAACCAGATCGTGCCTTCCTGTATCGTTGCCTGCAATGCCATGGTGCGCTGAACCAGTCCGGCAAGCTGAGTCAGCTGACTATCATCCAAAAAGCGGATAGCCAGATTCTTGTACCCAGAGACCTTACCCGATATTGCGCTCCACCAAACCTGTGCCGCACGCTCGCTATAGGCGTACAACATCACGGAACGCGACTGGTTGCAGGCTTTCTTGAGCCGTTTTTCATCCGGCAGACCTAGCTCAATCCACAGTTCCAACTCCATCGTATCATTACGTCGCCAGATTTCCGGTTCATCATCTGCGCTGAGTCCTTTGGTAAAACGCAGGTTTTCATCAGCATGGCAGATCCATGCTAAAAGTCGCAGCATCATGCGCTGCTCGGTTTCAGACGGATGCTGCGCTATCGTCAGGTTCACGTCGTGAAAAAAATTCCGATCCATATCGGCAATATTGATTGCTGCTTTGTAAACCGTTGCTTTTAATGCCATCAGTAACCTCGTCTTTATTCCCTCCTAGTTTACTTGAGTTAGCGCCATCCTCACAGTAAAGGTGATATCTGCCACGTAACCGATAGATTAGGCCTCTAAGGACTACTGATATCCTGTTAGTGCCTATGCTATAGTCGGTTTGATAAATAGAGTTTATCTTCGTAGGCTTACAACATCGCGCACCACAGCAAGTGATGATGCATGAATATCTACCGAGCTAAGCTTTCAAGGGAGGATATAGTGCAAGAATACTGTGAATTAGTACGTCGCTTATACGCAGAGATCGCCAGTGGCGATCTGGGCTATATACCCGATTCGCTGGGTTGTGTTTTGAAAACCCTGGATGGCATTGCTGCGAATGATGCGTTGCCATCCTCCGTCAGGGAACAGGCCGCTTTTGCCGCCGCTAACTTATTGGTGAGTGATTATGTCAATGAGTAATGAATATCAACCCATCAACTGTGATGATTACGACAGCCTGGAAGCCACCTGTCAGCAGAATTTGACGCTGACGCTGGAACTACGCAATGGTGAAGTTGTGACCGGTAAAGCCAGTGATATGATCTCACGTAAGCAGGTCGAATATCTGGTGATTGAAGCCTCAGGCACAACGCGCGAGCTGCGTCTCGACCACATCGTCAGTTTCAGTCATCCTGAAATCGGGAAGGTCGTCGTCAGCGAATCCTGACAGACTTCTCCTTTCATTCAGCGGCAAACGCTGAACCCATGCTTCCCAAACGGACAACGCAGGTTGTCCGTTTTTATTTCAGTACTAGCCTCAGCGTCAGGCTTTTCCCTCAGCTTTTTTCCCCTGGCTTATTTTTCCCAAACTTACTTTTCCCAAACAATACGCCATACAGGCTGGTTTTCTCTCGCCTGCCCTTCTCGCGTGACAAATCGCCCCACTGCCGCAATCAGTTGCTCGTTGTAGAACACCAGCGGCGTACGGTCACGCCACCAGGGCGGAACGCCCAATTCCTGCCAGAGTTTCTTGATTTGTCGCCCATGTGCTCTGCCAACAATATGCACGGTTCCGCTGATCGAAAAGCGAATGCTCACCGCCTCACTGTTTTCCGGCGCGCGAATCGCCACGCCGCTATCGGCCAGCGACAGCGTGCCCAGATTATCGGGTAGCGACAACGGGCATGACGGCGATTGCCACGAGATAATGCAGTCTTTGAGTGACGTCATCAGCGGCAGCAGATAGAGATGCTGACGAAAACGACGGATCTGCATCTGATTCAGTTGCAATACCGGTTCCGCATCCTGACGGCTCGTCGCCACCTCATCCCAGAGGCGTTGTAGCTGTTCACGCGCGGGCATCATCGCCCCTCGCTGCGCCAGCCAGCGACGCAGGAGTGCAAAACGACGCACCGGACTTAGCGTTACCAGACCGTCAATATTCAGCGCGCCATCCGGCTGGCATAACGCCTGCAATGACTCCTCCAGTAGCTCATCTAGCAACTGTTCCTGTTCGGCACAAAGCTCGGCGCTACGCGCGACGGCGGAGGAGAAATGCGGCCAGCGCTGCGTCAATCGCGGCAAGATCTGACGACGTAGAAAATTGCGGTCGAAACGTTCATCCTGATTGCTGTCGTCTTCAATCCAGTCAAGCTGATGCCGCTGCGCATAGGCTTCCAACTGCAAGCGAGAAATGCTTAACAGCGGACGCACAAGACGATGCTGACCGAGCGTTGTACTGTTACCGAGAAGAGTACTAGCCGCCATCGCAGATAATCCGGCAGGCCCACTGCCGCGTTTCAGCGCCAGTAAAAAAGTTTCGCTTTGATCATCAAGATGCTGCGCCGTCAACAAGATTTCCCCGTCTTGCAGATGCGCTTGCAAAGCCTGATAACGTGCCGTTCTGGCCGCGGCTTCTATACCGCCGTTCTGCGCTTCAACCTTCACCGGCAGCGAGGCAAAGGGCACCTGCCAGCGTTCACACTGCTGGCGACAATGTTCAGCCCAGCTATCGGCCCGCGGATTTAAACCATGATGGATATAAGCCGCACGAATAAGTAGCCCGGAACGCTGACGCACAGCCACCAGCAGATGCAATAGCACGCTAGAGTCCAGACCACCGCTGTAGGCCAACAGGATCGACTCGCATCCGGCCGTTTGCGTCACAATCGTCTGGAGTAATCCATCATCAGGTTCGGTGCGGTTCACGGTATCAGATCTCATACAGTTCTAAAGGCAAGCCGTCAGGATCGGAGAAAAAGGTGAAGCGCTGCTGCGTTTCAGGATCGATCCGGACAGGTTCACAGATAACGTCAGCCTGCTCCAGCGAGGCGACAGCCTGTTCTACGTTAGCCACAGCAAAAGCCAGGTGGCGCAGGCCGCAGGCTTCCGGACAACTCACCCGCGCGGGCGGATGAGGGAAAGAAAATAGCTCAATGGTATAGCATCCATTCAGCGAGAGATCCCCTTTCCACGACTGCTGTGCTTCACGGTAGACCTCGTTGTTCAACGTAAACCCTAGCACATCACAGTAAAATGCCTTGCTGCGTTCATAGTC
Organism: Pectobacterium quasiaquaticum; assembly: GCF_014946775.2. Classification (NCBI taxonomy): domain Bacteria; kingdom Pseudomonadati; phylum Pseudomonadota; class Gammaproteobacteria; order Enterobacterales; family Pectobacteriaceae; genus Pectobacterium; species Pectobacterium quasiaquaticum. The sequence goes on from NZ_CP065177.1 coordinate 3,335,830, forward strand.
AGAGGCAATCACCGCAATGTGATGGACATCGAGCAGCTTCAGCATGCTTCAAACCCTCATAGCAAAAAATCCGCTGTCATTTCTGACAACGGATTTTAAAAGTAACACCAGAATCACCTGATTGATAACACATCAATCAGACAATCGCCTTATCAGCAGTAACCACTGTACTTAACAGTAACCATAGTTCATCAAACGCTGATAACGGCGGTTCAACAGTTCTTCTTCTGTCAGGCCGTCGAGATCGAGCAGGTCGGCCAGCAGTTGTGCTTTCAGCGACGCTGCCATCACTGGGACATTACGGTGCGCCGACCCCAGCGGCTCAGGGATCACGGTATCGATCAGTTTCAGCTCTTTCAGACGCGGCGCAATAATGCCCATGGCTTCCGCCGCCAACGGCGCTTTATCCGCACTCTTCCACAGGATAGACGCACAGCCTTCCGGTGAAATCACCGAGTAGGTGCTGTACTGCAACATGTTGACCTTGTCACCCACGCCGATAGCCAGTGCACCACCAGAACCACCTTCACCGATAACGGTACAGATGATTGGCACACGCAGCGTCGACATTTCACGCAGGTTGCGCGCGATAGCTTCAGACTGACCGCGTTCTTCTGCGCCAACGCCCGGATAAGCGCCCGGCGTGTCGATGAAGGTGATGATCGGCATCTTGAAGCGATCGGCCATTTCCATCAGGCGCAGCGCTTTGCGATAGCCTTCCGGTGCAGGCATGCCGAAATTACGGCGAATCTTTTCTTTGGTCTCACGCCCTTTTTGATGACCAATGATCATCACCGGACGCCCATCCAAACGGGCAATCCCGCCGACAATGGCTTTATCATCGGCATAGGCACGATCGCCAGCCAATTCATCAAAGTCGGTAAAGATATGCTTAATATAATCAAGCGTATAAGGACGTTGCGGATGGCGCGCTAATTGCGCAACCTGCCAGGCACCCAAATCGGCGAAGATTTTGCGCGTCAGTTCAACGCTCTTCTCACGCAGGCGCTGGACTTCTTCGTCCAGATTAATATCTAATTTTTCGTCTTGACGGCTGACTGCGGTCAGCGAGTCAATTTTCGCTTCCAACTCTGCAATCGGCTGCTCAAAATCAAGAAAATTCAGACTCATAGTATTCCTATATTAGTCAAATTCCAGTTCCACCTGCTCATTACCCACTAATGTGCGCAGCTCGTTCAGTAGCGCATCGGCAGGCGTTACACGCCATGCTGCGCCGAAACGTAGTCGGGCACGCGCATCTTCACGCTGGTAATAGAGATGCACTGGGATCGTCCCCGATCGATGGGGTTCCAACGATTGGCGGAGACGGTTTAATAGCTGGTCATCAATTTGCCTGTCAGTCAGCGAGATAGCAAGCCCGCGCGCGTATTTTTCCCGCGCTTCACTGATATCCATTAACTCTCGGACGGTCATTTTAAGCCCGCCGCTGAAGTCATCAAAGCTGACCTGTCCACTGGCGATAAGGATACGGTCTTTCTCAAGTAAATGCTGATATTTTTCCAATGCATCGGTAAACAGCATGATCTCAAGCCGACCGGAACGATCGTCCAATGTACAGACACCAATACGGTTACCCCGCTTGGTTACCATGACGCGAGCCGCCAACACCAGCCCAACAGCAGTGGTCATTTTACCCCGATCCGTCGGGTGCATATCTTTCAAACGCACGCCACCGGCATAGCGTTCAATTTCCTTAATATATTGCGTGATCGGGTGGCCGGTCAGATACAGCCCCAACGTTTCCCGTTCACCATCCAGCACCACCTGCTCCGGCCACGGCGGCACCGAACTGTAGGATTGCTCAACCTGTTCAGGCGCGTCGGCCAGCACACCGAACATATCCACCTGACCAATGGCTTCCGCTTTCGCATGCTGATCGGCGGCCTTCAGCGCATCAGGCAATGAATTCATCAGCGCGGCGCGATGTGGCCCCAGACGGTCGAATGCCCCAGACATAATCAACTTTTCCAGCACGCGGCGGTTCAGCTTTTTAATGTCGGTACGCGCGCAGAGATCAAACAGCTCTCTAAAATAGCCGCCCTGATTACGCGCCTCGATAATCGCCTCAATCGGGCCTTCCCCCACGCCTTTAATCGCGCCGATGCCGTAAACAATCTCGCCATCGTCATTAACGTGGAAGTGATACAGCCCGCTGTTGATGTCCGGAGGCAGGATTTTTAACCCCATCCGCCAGCATTCATCAACCAGGCCGACCACTTTATCCGTGTTGTCCATATCGGCCGTCATTACGGCCGCCATGAATTCTGCCGGATAGTGCGCCTTCAGCCATAGCGTTTGGTAAGACACCAGCGCATAGGCCGCGGAGTGAGATTTATTAAAGCCATAACCGGCGAATTTTTCCACCAGGTCAAAAATCTTAACCGCCAATTCGCCGTTCACGCCGCGAGATTTGGCACCATCTTCGAAGCCACCACGCTGCTTCGCCATTTCGACCGGGTTCTTTTTCCCCATCGCACGACGCAGCATATCCGCGCCGCCCAGCGTATAGCCTGCCAGAACCTGCGCAATCTGCATGACCTGTTCCTGATACAGGATAATGCCGTAGGTCGGCTCCAGCACAGGCTTAAGTGACTCGTGCTGCCATTCGATATCAGGATACGAGATCGCTTCACGACCGTGCTTACGGTCGATGAAGTTATCTACCATGCCGGATTGCAATGGGCCAGGGCGGAACAGCGCCACCAGTGCGATCATATCTTCGAAACAGTCGGGCTTAAGGCGTTTGATTAGGTCTTTCATGCCGCGCGATTCAAGCTGGAATACCGCCGTGGTTTCCGAGCGTTGCAGCATGTCGAAGCTTTTCTTATCGTCGAGCGGGATCGCCGCAATATCAATCGGCTCCTGCCCTTGCTTCGCGCGACGGGCGTTAATCATCCTCAGCGCCCAGTCGATGATGGTCAGCGTACGCAGGCCAAGGAAGTCGAACTTCACCAGCCCAGCATATTCGACGTCGTTCTTATCAAACTGGGTAACCGGATGGTTTCCTTCGGAATCACAGTACAGCGGTGCAAAATCGGTAATCTTGGTGGGGGATATCACCACCCCACCCGCATGTTTACCCGCGTTACGCGTTACCCCTTCGAGCTTGCGCGCCATATCGATGAGGGCCCTAACTTCTTCATCGGCCTCATAAATTTCTGGCAGCTGCGGTTCAGCAGCAAACGCTTTTTCCAGCGTCATACCCGGATCGGGCGGCACCAGCTTTGAAATGCGATCGACAAACCCATAAGGGTGTCCAAGCACGCGCCCGACGTCACGAATCACCGCTTTCGCCGCCATCGTACCGAAGGTGATAATCTGCGATACCGCATCACGCCCGTACATTTCGGCGACGTGATCGATGACCTTGTCGCGTTTTTCCATACAGAAATCGACGTCGAAGTCAGGCATGGAGACACGTTCAGGGTTGAGGAAACGTTCGAACAGCAGGTCGAATTCCAGCGGATCCAGATCGGTGATTTTCAGCGCGTAGGCTACTAACGAACCCGCACCGGAACCACGTCCCGGCCCCACAGGCACATCGTTATCCTTCGACCACTGGATAAATTCCATTACGATCAGGAAGTAACCGGGGAACCCCATCTGGTTGATCACGCCCAGCTCAATATCCAGACGCTCATCATATTCAGGCCGACGCGCAGCGCGCACTTCCGGATCGGGGAACAGGAATTCGAGACGCTCCTCCAGCCCCTTTTTCGAGCACTGAACCAGAAAATCTTCCGTACTCATGTCGCCCGTCGGGAACTGCGGCAGGAAATATTCGCCCAAACGAATCGTTACGTTACAGCGCTTGGCAATTTCAACGCTGTTCGCCAGCGCTTCGGGGATATCCGCAAAGAGCTCGCACATTTCCTCTTCGGAACGCATGTACTGCTGCGGGCTGTAATGACGTGGACGTTTGGGGTCATCAAGCGTGTAGCCGTCGTGAATCGCTACGCGGATTTCGTGAGCGTCAAAATCATCGGTGCTGATAAAGCACACTTCATTGGTCGCCACCACGGGTATCCCGTGCTTCGTCGCCAATTCGACGGCTGCGTGCAAATAGCTTTCTTCATCGGGGCGGGACGTGCGGATCAGTTCCAGATAGTAACGCTGGGGGAAGTGTTCCTGATAGAAGGCCAGACACTGTTCGGCCTGCGTCTGGTTGCCGCGCAGCAAAAATCGACCGACATCACCCCGACGACCGCCAGACAGTAAAATCAGCCCTTCCTGATGCTCAATCAGCCAATCTCGGTCAATCGTCGGCCCAGCAGCACCATAGCCTCGTTGATAAGCATGGGAAATCAGCAGCGTAAGATTCTGGTAGCCAGCATTATTCATGGCCAGGACGGTAAGATGTGCGAGCTCATCCCCCAATTCGTCGCTTTCGACACAGAAATCTGCACCGATAATGGGTTTGATTCCCGCGCCATGCGCGCCGCCATAGAATTTAACCAGACCACACAGGTTGGTAAAATCAGTAATCGCCAGCGCTGGCATGCCGAGTGCTGCCGCTTTTTTTACCAGCGGACCGACTTTGGCCAGCCCATCGATCATGGAATAGTCACTGTGAACACGCAGGTGAACAAAACGTGGTTCGGCCATCTCCAGATCCCAGAATTTATCGATTAGTCAGCATGGCAACGGCACGCTTACGTGCCCACGCCATACCGAGAGTGAATGATGATGTTTACGCCAGCCTATGTTTTAAGCCAACCCTAGTGCACGTTTGACTGGCGCGAAGCTCCGACGGTGAAACTCAGTGGCGCCCAGTGCGGCCAGTTTCTCCAGATGAAAAGCCGTTGGATAGCCTTTGTGTTGGGCAAAACCATAAGCGGGGAAGCGTTGATCCAACTCGACCATCTCACGATCGCGAGTCACTTTCGCCATAATCGAGGCCGCGCTGATTTCTGCCACGCGGCTATCCCCTTTTACGACCGCCTGAGCGGGCATCGGCAGCGCCGGGCAACGGTTGCCGTCAATCAGAACAAAATCAGGCTCGACAGCCAATCCAGCCACCGCACGCTGCATTGCCAGCATGGTAGCATGCAGGATATTCAGTTGATCAATCTCTTCCGGCTCTGCCCGACCAAGGCTCCACGCCAACGCCTTCTCTTTGATTTCATCATAGAGCGCCAGCCGACGTTTTTCACTCAGCTTTTTGGAGTCCGCCAGCCCGACAATTGGCCTAGTCGGGTCAAGAATCACCGCAGCCGTCACGACCGCACCAACCAGAGGGCCACGGCCCACTTCATCAACACCAGCAATACAGGTCGCCTGCGGATAGATAAATATTTCACTCATGGTTTTATTGGATGGTTTTACTAACATGGCTTGACTAATTCCAGTACCGCCTGAGCCGCCTGCTCATCGGCGTTACAGCGGATCTGCTGATGCAAATCCACAAACGTTGCGCGTAGCTCAGCCATTTCTTCCGTATCGGAAAACAGCGGCAGCAGCGCAGCAGCCAACTTATCCGGCGTACAATCGGTCTGTAGCAATTCCGTCACCAGCTCCCGCCCAGCCAGCAAATTCGGCAGCGACACCCACGGCGTTTTGACCAAGCGCTGTGCTAGCCAGAAGGTAAAAGGCTTCATGCGATAACCGACAACCATCGGGCATTTAGCCAGCATGCATTCCAGTGCCGCCGTACCGGATGCCAATAGCGTCGCATCACTGGCAATCATGGCTTCTCGCGCCTGCCCATCCAGCAGATGCACGCGTAGATCGGGCGCCACGCTACTTTTTATCCGCTCAAACTGTTCACGCCGCTTGCTGTTGACCAGCGGAACCACGATTTCCAGATCGGGAAAATGCTGGCGCAGTAGCACAGCCGTATTGAGAAAATCTGCGCTAAGCATTTCAACTTCTGCACCTCGACTGCCCGGCAGCAGCGCCAGACAATGCACATCAGGCGCAATACCCAAAGTCGCGCGTGCTGCCAGTTTATCGGGATTCAGCGGCATCGCATCGGCCATCGTATGACCGATAAAGCGACAGGGCACATTGAAACGATCGTAAAACGCTTTTTCAAAAGGCAAGAAGGCCAGCACCAGATTGGTCGCTTTACCTATTTTGAAAACGCGTTTTTGCCGCCATGCCCATACAGAAGGGCTGACGTAGTGAATGGTATTGATACCGTGCTTTTTGAGGTTGCCTTCCAGCGTGATATTGAAATCAGGGGCATCAATGCCGACAAAAACATCAGGTTGAAATTCGCTAAAGCGCCGGGTTAAATCCCGCCGAATTTTCAGCAGGCGAGGAAGGCGTTCAAGCACCTCAACAATGCCCATGACAGCAAGCTCTTCCATTTCGTACCAAGCTTCACAGCCTTCGGCCTGCATACGTGGCCCGGCAACGCCGACAAACCGCGCATCAGGTACCTTTTCTTTAAGCGCACGGATCAAGCCTGCGCCAAGGATGTCGCCGGAAGTTTCTCCGGCGACCAGCCCAATAGTCAAAGGACGTGACGACATGGATTAACGAATGATGCCGCGAGTAGAACGGGCAAAGAAATCGGTAAACGCCTGCACAGCTGGGTGTTCAGCAGCCAGCGCTTCAATTTCCGGTTTCACTTCGTCCAGCGTTCTACCGCTGCGGTAGAGAAGCTTGTACGCGTTACGAATCGCGTGCAGAGTGTCTTTCTCGAATCCACGACGCTTCAGGCCCTCAATGTTCAGGCCGAACGGCGTAGCGTGGTTACCCTGCGCGATAACATACGGCGGCACATCTTGCGCCACGCCGGAACATCCACCCACCATGACGTGAGCACCGATAATGCAGAACTGGTGCACGGCCGTCATCCCACCGATAATCGCAAAATCATCAACGGAAACGTGGCCACCCAGCGTCGCATTATTGGCCAGAATACAACGATTACCCACGACGCAGTCATGTGCGATATGTGTGTTGATCATCAACAGGTTATCGCTACCGACTTTAGTCAACCCACCGCCCTGTGTCGTGCCACGATGAATCGTGACGCTTTCACGGATGCGGTTACGATCGCCAATCTCAACGCGGGTCGGTTCCCCGGCATATTTGAGATCCTGGTTCACTTCACCAATTGACGTGAACTGATAGATTTCGTTGTCGCGACCAATTTTAGTGACGCCATTGACGACGACATGTGATTTCAGCACCGTCCCCGCTCCGATCTCAACCTGAGAACCGATATAGCAGAACGGGCCAATATGAACGCCAGCACCAATAATGGCACCGTCTTCAACAATCGAACTAGGGTGAATAAAGGCGGTTTGATCAATCACGTTATCAGGACTCCCGACGGCGAGCACACATCATTGACGCTTCACAGGCCACTTCGCCATCAACTTTGGCAACACCTTTAAAGCGCGCAACGCCGCGACGCTCTTTGATGAATTCAACTTCAAGGATCATTTGATCGCCTGGCTGTACCGGGCGCTTAAAGCGCGCTTCGTCAACAGCGGCGAAGTAATACAGCTCACCCGGTTCCAGTTTGCCTACGCTTTTAAACGCAAGAATACCAGTAGCCTGAGCCATGGCTTCCAGAATCAAGACGCCGGGAAAAATCGGTTTACCCGGGAAATGCCCCTGAAAGAAGGGTTCGTTGAAAGAGACGTTTTTCACCGCCCGCAGAAACTTACCTTCTTCAAAATCCAGTACCCGATCAACCAGCAAAAACGGGAAACGGTGCGGTAATAATTCTAAAATCTCTTCAATATTCAGAGTATGAGTGTCAGTAGTCAAAATACTCTTCCTGTCCATAAAAACTGATGCCATCAACAACACGGCCTGCGCAGACCCTAAATTAGGTGTCTTCAGGCAGGCCGCAAATAAAACGCGAGTGATTAAACGTTATCGACTTTTCGTTCAACGGCTTTCAACCGTTTGCTTATCTCATCAATATTCATCACCAGCGCTGCAGTTTTGCGCCACACTTTGTTAGGTTGCAAAGGAATGCCCGAAGAGTATACCCCAGGTTCTGTGATGGGTCGCATGACCATCCCCATTCCCGTTACCGTCACTTTATCGCAGATCTCCATGTGCCCGTTAATCACGCTGGCACCACCGATCATACAATAACGACCTATTTTCAAGCTCCCCGCCATAATGACGCCACCCGCGACCGCGGTATTGTCGCCAATCACGACGTTGTGCGCAATCTGACATTGGTTATCAATGATAACACCATTACCAATGACCGTATCATCCAACGCACCACGATCGATGGTTGTGCTCGCACCGATCTCAACCCGATCGCCAATTCTGACCGTTCCCAACTGCGGGATCTTCACCCAGTTGCCGCGATCGTTGGCATAGCCAAAGCCGTCAGAACCGATCACGGTTCCCGACTGGATCAGGCAATGCTCACCCAGCTCAACGCGGTGATAAATCGTTACATTTGCCCATAAACGCGTACCGGCACCAATGCGGGCATCTTTGCCGATAAAACAGCCAGGGCCAATGACAACGCCATCACCCAGCTGTGCACCAGATTCGATAACGGCATGTGCACCAACGGACACGTTCTGGCCCAGCGTCACGTCTGGAGCAATAACCGCACTCGGCGCAATATCGGTTGCTGGCTGCGGCGTAGTGTCCAGCAGTTGCGCCATACGCGCATAGGTCAGATAGGGATTCTTCACTACCAGCGCCGCAACCTGACAGTAAGGTAAATCCGCTTCCGTCAGCACGACCGCTGACGCTTGCGTCCCGGCCAGTTGCTCACGGTAACGACTGTCGGAAAGAAACGTAATTTGCCCAGTTTTTGCCGAATGCATAGAAGCAACACCGGTGATGACGATATCGCCATCACCGTGTAATTGTGCATCCAACTGTTGAGCTAACGCGTCCAGTCGAATTGAATCCATGGTTTATTTAACCTGTTTCAGCACATCGGCAGTAATGTCTTTCGCATTGGCGACATACGCAACCGCGTTAGCGTCAATCACAACATCATAACCTTCTTTGGTTGCAACGGCTTTCACAGCATCCTGAATACGGCTCAGGATTTTGTTACGTTCTTCCATCTGACGGCGGCGGTTGTCTTGATCAAAAGCCTGCGCTTTGGTAGAGAACTGCTCGCGCTGCGCCATGACATCCTTCTCCATTTTGCTGCGATCGCTCGCTTTCATGGTAGAACCATCACGTTGCAGTTTCTGCATCTTGGTCTGTAAATCGTTTTCCATCGATTGCAGTTCAGAAGCACGACCTTTGAATTCGTTTTCCAGCTGTTTACCAACGGTTTCACGCTGCGGCAACTGTTGGAAAATGCTGGAGACGTTAACAACGGCAATTTTGTCAGCAGCCTGAACGCTGGCTGAAGCAGCCAATGCTAAACCGAGGCCTGCGGCACATAACCACTTTTTCACTATAAACTCCTCAACCTAACCTAATTTGTGTCTTAACACTTTAATTATGAGCATCGCGTCATGGTATGAACGTCTTATGATCAACCATTCCTATCCATGAACTATTCATATCAACGACATACTCGTCTCAACGAATCACGATGCGACATTCCCTGCATACGATCTATTGACGTCACACTACCAGGTTTTGCCAATGTTAAACTGGAATTGTTCCGACTTGTCTCCATCGTACTTTTTAACCGGCTGGGCATAGGAGAAGACCAATGGCCCAAGCGGAGACATCCATTGCAGCGCGATACCACTGGAAACACGGAAGTTACTTGCCTTGCTGTAATCCGGCACACCTGCGTCAATCGTTTCCTGTGTATTTTTCCAGTTGGTATCCCATACCGTACCGCCATCCACAAAGAAGGACGTACGTACGGAGCTCGCGTATTTATCACTGATGAACGGCGTCGGCACGATCAGTTCCGCACTCAGTACGGCCATCGCGTTACCGCCCACGGCATCATCTATATTGCTTGAGTCAATCGGGCAACTGGAGTAAGAGTTAAAGCCAGAGCCAACAAGGTTCGCTGGACACTTATAATACGCCGCTTTAGGCCCAATCGTATTCGACTGGAAGCCACGTACTGTACTGGAACCACCAGCATAGAAGTTATCGTAGAACGGCACTTCTTTACTTCCGATACCATCCGCAAAGCCTGCACGCGTACGGCCCATCACCACCCAGTTACCGCTATCGCTCAATGGGTAATAGCTCGTCGAATCAAACGTCAGTTTGTAGTATTCGTTGTCCGAACCCGGCACAGCGATCTTGGCATTCGCTGACGCACGCGTTCCTTTCGTCGGGAAGTAACCGCGATCCAGATTGTTATACGACCATCCGGTATTCAGGAAGAAATCGTTCGCTTTGAAATCTGCACTGGATTTAACATTCTCACCAACTACGGATGGATTAACCCCGACAGAATCCAGATAACGCCACATCGCCACCTGCGGTCTCATATCCGACAGATCGTTATGCACATAATCCAGACCAACACGCAGTGAGTTATTCTCGTTAATCGGGAAGCCCAAGGTGCTGCCAACGCCATAGCTCACGTTGGTGTAGTCGGACAGATCGGCGTCAGACGCCTCAAATTTGTTATAGAAGACGCGGCCGCCGAGGCTAACGCCATCAACGGTAAAGTACGGGTCGGTCAGTGACAGCTCAACATACGTCTGGTAGTCGTTTTTCGTCCCGCTGATACCAACAGAGTTACCCGTTCCCAGCCAGTTGTCCTGTTGGACACCAGCCTGGAAGCTCACGCCACTTTCTGTACCGAAACCAACACCAAAGTTGAATGTCCCCGTATTACGCTCTTTGACTTTATACGTTACATCAACCTGATCGGCCACGCCGGGAACACGCTGCGTTTCTACATCAACGCTTTCAAAGTATCCCAGTCGGTTTAAACGCTCTTTGCCCTGCTCAACCAGATCGTTGCCTAACCAGGCACCTTCCATCTGACGCATTTCACGGCGCAGAACGGAGTCTTTAGACGTGTCGTTACCGTCAAAGCGGATATGACGCACATAGAAACGGTTACCGGCATCAACGTTGATATTTAATTTCACCGTCTTGTCTGCGTCATTAATTTCCGGCTGTGTGACCACACGCGGATAGGCATAGCCATAGCGGCCCAGCAGTTTCTTGATGTCCTCTTCCATCCGGGTAACTTTAGTCCCGTTGTAGAGTTCACCTGGTTCGATCTTCGTCAGCCCTTCGACTTCCGCAGAGTGACCAGCCAGATTACCTTTCACCGTGACGCCAGACAGCTTGTACTGCTCGCCTTCCGTCATATTGATGGTGATATAGATACCTTTTTTATCCGGAGTCAGACTCACCTGTGTGGAATCGATGTTGAAACGTGCATAGCCGCGATCCAGATAGAAACTCCGTAACGTTTCTAGGTCGCCAGACAATTTTTGTTTCTGGTATTTACGATCGCCGACCACGTTCCACCACGGCACTTCATCACGCAGCTGGAAACGAGAGATCAATTCATCAGAGCTGAACGCTTTGTTACCGACAATATTAATCTGCTGGATCTTGGCGGAAACGCCTTCTGTGAAGACCAGTTTAAGGTCTACGCGGTTACGTGGGAGTGGAGTGACAACGGCTTTAACCGACGCGCTGTACTTGCCCACGCTGTAGTAGAAATCTTCTAGTCCTTTTTCGATGCTAGTGAGCGCAGTGCGGTCTAACGCTTCACCGACGCGCACGCCAGAGGCCTCCAAGTTTTCTTTCAGCATGTCGTCTTTGACTGACTTATTGCCGGAAAACGTGACACTGGCGATGGTTGGACGTTCTTTAACCTGCACAATCAGCGTTTCGCCATCACGCAGGACACGAACATCTTCAAAATTTCCGGTCGCAAACAAGGCACGGATGGTGTTACCGATATCATCGTCACCGATGGTATCACCAACGCGGACTGGCATACTGAGTAATGCCGCTCCGACGGCAACCCTTTGCAGGCCCTCGAAATGAATGTCCTTCACTACGAACCCGTCTGCACCGTATACGGTTGCGCTGCTAAACAGCAGCGACGCTATGAGCAACTTTTTGATCGCCATCGTTGTTATGCGTTTTTCCTAACCTAATCCCACGCCTAGAGACGAGAGAAATCATTGAAAAGTGCGAGTCCCATTAACAACATCAGCAACACTGTACCAATGCGATAGCTAACGTCCTGCACACGCTCAGAAACCGGCCTGCCCTTCAACTTTTCAACCGCAAGAAAGAGCAGGTGTCCACCATCCAATACCGGCAGAGGGAACAGATTGATGATCCCCAAATTGACGCTGATTAAGGCCAAAAACATCAGGTAATAAATCAATCCATAATCTGCTGACATTCCTGCGCCCTGAGCAATCGAAATGGGACCACTCAGGTTGTTCAGCTTAACATCCCCCATAACCAGTTTCCCTAACATACTGACGGTCAATTTCATCAGTTGCCAGGTTTTATCTGTTGCCTGGTAGATCGCACTGAACGGCCCATACTGGCGCACAGTCCTGTATTCTTCGGGCAGCGGCGTCACACTTGGCATAACGCCTGCCAGCCCTTCAACTCTGCCACTTCCCACAGATTTGCTGTCTGGCGTTAACGTCAACGGGACGGTTGAGCCGTTGCGCTCCACTTCCAGAGCAATAGATTGTCCGGGGTTGTCACGCACGGCGATAACAAAATCACGCCATTGTGCTAGCGCTTGCCCGTCGACTTTAACGATCCTATCTCCGACTTGCAAACCTGCTTTTTCCGCCGCCGATCCGACCTGCACCTGATGGAGTACCGGCTCGATTTGCGGACCACGCGGGATAATCCCGAGCGAGGCAGCAGGGTCTTGCTTATCAGGCTCAAACTGCCACTCGCGCAAATCCAGCGTTTTCAGGACGACACGGTCGGAACCTAAAGGTGCAGTTCCGATCACGACATCGCTATCACCGATTTTACCGATCAGGGCCAGACGCGCAGTATCCCAATCAGGCGTTTCGATACCGTCAACGGACTTTAGTTCCATCCCCGCCGACATTTCCGCCTGCGCCGCAATGGAGTCGGGCAGTATTCCACCGACGACTGGACGCACGCCCGGTACGCCGATAATAAACACCAGCCAGTACGCCACAATCGCAAACAGAAAATTGGCAATCGGCCCAGCGCTAACAATAGCCGCACGTTGCCAGACCGTTTTACTGTTAAATGACTGGTGACGAAATTCTGGCGCAACGGTGTCGACGCGCTCATCCAGCATCTTCACGTAGCCGCCAAGTGGGATCAGCGCAATCACGAATTCTGTACCGGTACGATCGCGACGACGCCATAGCGCACGTCCGAAACCGACGGAGAAGCGTTCGACCTTCACACCACAGCGGCGCGCTACCCAGAAATGCCCAAATTCATGGACAGTAACCAGCACACCCAGTGCGATGATAAACGCGGCAAGATTCCAGAGAAAACTCAGCATAAATAGCTCTACCGCTTTATTCTAAGCCACTTTAAACAGCAGCAGCATCAGGCAAGAGAACACAGGAACCGCAGCAGTCAGGCTGTCGATACGATCGAGCACACCACCGTGCCCCGGAATCAAATGGCTACTGTCTTTGATGCCCGCCTCGCGTTTGAACATACTTTCTGTCAAATCCCCCAACACCGAGGCCAACGCAGCGGCGATAGAACAAATCAACAACGTCGATGGCGCTACCGTTAATGGCGCATACAGGCTAAACAGCACGGAGATGAGCGCTGAGGTTGCCAGGCCACCGAGAAAGCCTTCCCAGGTTTTGCCCGGCGAAACTTTTGGCGCGAGTTTACGCTTACCAAACAGTTTACCGAACATGTAGGCACCGCTGTCCGCGCCCCACACCAGCAGCATGACGTACAACAGCCACCAGGCACCAGCAAATGGGTTAATTGCGTAATGGTAATGACGAAGCGCGACCATCCCCCAGAAAAACGGTACGATCGTCATAATACCGAACACCAACCGAAATGTACGCGAATGACGCCAGAATGAGGCGGAGGCTGGATAGAACAGCACCAACAGCAGCGCGACACCCCACCACACCAGTGATGACCAGAGCGCGATGCTGATTTGCGGAATATGGGCGGAATAATGGTAGGCCGGGAGTGATAACAGCATCAGCGCCAGCAAAAAACCACACAGGATCGCGAGCCACAGGCGTTGACCATAAGAGGCAAACCCTGCCAACTGACCCCATTCCCATGCCGCCAGCATACAGACAGCCAGCGTAACAAGCGTGAATCCCAGAGGAGGCAGCAAGAAAAGTGCTGCAATAACAATCGGGATCAAAATAAAAGCAGTAATCAGGCGATACTTCAGCAAAAGTTCCCCCTAGGATGCATCAACATCGATAGGTGTTGTTCCCCCGAAGCGGCGCTCGCGTTGTGCAAAAGCATTCAGCGCACCTTCAAAGACTTGTTCATCGAAATCAGGCCAGAGGACATCGGTAAAGTAAAGTTCAGCATAAGCAATTTGCCACAGAAGAAAATTACTGATGCGGTGTTCTCCACCGGTTCTGATCACCAAATCAACCGGAGCCAGATCATGCAGACAGATGTACTGACATAATGACGCTTCATTAATGCTATCAGGGCGCAGAATGCCTTCCTGCACCTGCTCTGCAAGTTGCCGTACTCCCTGAATAATATCCCAACGGCCGCCATAATTCGCGGCAATATTCAGTGTGAGCCCCTGATTCTTTTCTGTCAGTGCCTCGGAACGGCGGATTCGCTCTTGTAAACGCGGACTAAAGCGACCGATATCGCCAATGACACGCAAGCGAACATTGTGCTTGTGCAGGCTTTTCACTTCGCTGTCTAGCGCTCTAACGAACAGTTCCATGAGTGCGGAAACTTCCTGCGCCGGACGGTTCCAGTTTTCACTGCTAAATGCGTAAAGTGTCAGTGCGTCCAGCCCTTGGCTCACTGCAAAACTGACCGACCGTCGCACAGCTTTGACACCAGCCTGATGGCCAAAAATCCGCATTTTCCCTCGGCTTTTTGCCCAGCGACCATTGCCATCCATGATAATGGCAACATGCCGCGGCCCAGCGGGTGGCAGATCGTGAGTATTTTTTTGATTATCGGACGGCATAACGCGTACTTATTTCCTCAAGCAAGAAATACAACAGTTCTTCCGTAACATCAGATCCCGTTAGCGCAAAAAAAGCCGTGAACGATCACGGCTTAGCTTCACAGTCGATTAAACAACTTTCGCATAATCAACCATTGAGTGGCGCAGACTATACCACCTCCACCGCACATGAACAAATTGTGCCACGCCGCTATCGCGCGTAATGTGTCAGTGTCTGTGTTGCGACCTGTCTGGCCCAACGGTCGATAAACAAAACATCATCAACGCTGGCGGGCTCTGGCAATGTAAGTTGCTCAATGACATGCCGATTTACCGCTGCGATATCCGTAAAACGAATCTGCGACTGCAAAAATGCCGCCACCGCAACTTCATTCGCCGCGTTCAGTGCCGTGGTGGCAGACTGTCCATGATTACAGGCGTCAATAGCGAGCTCTAAACAAGGATAGCGCGCATAGTCCGGTGCCAAAAATGTCAGCGCGCCAATCTGGCAAAAATCTAACGCTTTTGCACCCGAGGCCACGCGTTCAGGATAAGCCATTGCATGAGCAATCGGCGTACGCATATCGGGCGATCCTAACTGCGCCAGAACGCTGCCATCACGGTAACGCACCATCGAGTGAATCACCGACTGCGGATGAATAATGACTTCCATCTGTTCGGCAGAAGCATTAAACAACCAGCGCGCTTCGATATACTCCAGCCCTTTGTTCATCATCGTGGCAGAATCAACCGAAATTTTGCGCCCCATTGACCAGTTGGGATGCGCGCACGCTTGATCCGGCGTCATGTCCGCCAACGCCGACACCGGGGTTTCACGAAACGGCCCACCGGAACCGGTCAGAACAATACGTTCGACCCCATGCTGCGACAATGAAGCGTAACCTAATTGACGCTGAATTTGCTCAGGTAAACTCTGAAAAATCGCATTATGTTCGCTATCAATCGGTAAAAGCTGTGCGCCACTTTGTGCCACGGCGTCCATAAAGAGACGTCCGCAGGTGACCAGTGATTCTTTGTTCGCCAACAAAACCTGTTTTCCAGCATGAATTGCCGCTAGCGTTGGCAATAACCCTGCCGCTCCCACAATCGCGGCCATCACCTGATCGACGCCATCCAATTCAGCAAGGTCACATGCTGCCTGAACTCCCGCCAGCACTTCCGTTTTACAACCATATTCCACTAACTGCTGGCGCAGGGCGGTTGCAGAGGCTTCGTCAGCCATTGAGGCATAGGCGGGTTGGAAAGTGAGGCACTGTTCTAGCATCAATTTGACGTTGTACCCAGCGGATAACGCGCGTACGGCAAATTTATCGGGATTGGCTTTAATCACTGCCAGTGAACTGACGCCAATAGAGCCGGTGGAACCAAGAATTGTCAGTTGCTTCATTAAAAATGCTCTGAATAACCGGATTTGATGACAGGAAGGTACACGAGTCTGAGGCGATTACCATGATATATCTCTGCTATCGATCACAGTCACGACAGTCACAGACACATAGACAGCAAAAAATTGTTTACTACCCAGAGGGGCTAGCCTTCACCCATTCCTTGTATCACCATAAAATAAAGCGCCGCCGGAAAAAAGAGGGTAAGCCTACAGATTCCCTGCGACGCACTATCCAATAGGCTGATTAGAACTCCATCAGCTCCGCTTCTTTTTCTGCCAGTGCGACGTCCACTTTCTTAATGAAGTTGTCAGTCAGTTTCTGCACGTCGTCCTGAGCACGACGTTCTTCATCTTCACTGATCGCTTTGTCTTTCAACAGTGCTTTAAACTTGTCGTTAGCATCACGGCGCACGTTACGTACGGAGATACGCCCCTGTTCTGCTTCGCCACGGACGACTTTGATCAGATCTTTACGACGTTCTTCCGTCAGAGGTGGCAACGGAACACGGATTACAGTACCAGCAGAAGACGGGTTCAGGCCGAGGTCGGAAGCCATGATCGCTTTCTCAACTGCCGGGCCAAGTGAACGATCGAATACCGAAATCGCCAGCGTACGGGAGTCTTCTACCACGACGTTAGCGAGTTGGCGCAATGGCGTTGCGCTGCCATAGTATTCAACCTGAATGCCATCAAGAATACTCGGTGATGCACGGCCGGTACGGATTCTGTTGATCTGATTTTTAAACGCTTCAACACATTTGTCCATGCGCGTTTCAGCATCTTTTCTGATTTCATTAGTCACGTTGTGAACCCTTGAAAACTGGTTGCCTGGCAGGCCATGTCAGTACATGACCCAGTGAATAATTAATGCCAGCGCACGGCTGGCGTATAGAGCAATACTGAGAATATATTACCCTATAATCGGGATTAGCCGTTATTACTGACTAATCAACGTCCCTTCTTTTTCACCCATGACAACGCGACGCAGTGCGCCAGGTTTGTTCATGTTAAAAACACGGATCGGCAAATTATGGTCGCGTGCCAGCGTAAACGCGGCAAGATCCATCACTTTCAGCTCACGTTCTAACACGTCTTGATAGGTTAGCGTTTCGTACATCGTCGCTGAAGGATCTTGTACCGGATCGGCAGAATAGACGCCATCGACTTTTGTCGCTTTCAATACGACATCCGCTTCAATCTCAATGCCGCGCAGGCAAGCCGCTGAATCCGTGGTGAAGAAAGGGTTGCCTGTTCCAGCAGAGAAAATCACTACGCGGTTATTACGCAGCAGGCTGATCGCTTCCGCCCAGCTGTAATTGTCACAAACGCCATTCAGGGGAATGGCAGACATCAGACGAGCGTTCACATAGGCACGGTGCAACGCATCACGCATTGCCAGACCATTCATGACGGTCGCCAGCATTCCCATGTGGTCGCCCACAACGCGGTTCATACCCGCTTTAGCCAGACCCGCGCCACGAAACAGGTTACCACCGCCGATAACTACACCGACCTGAATGCCTAACTCAACCAGTTCTTTCACTTCCTGAGCCATGCGATCCAGAATGCTCGCATCGATACCAAAACCTTCAGTTCCCTGTAAAGCTTCGCCACTGAGCTTCAGCAGGATTCGTTGATAGACGGGTTTTGCATTGGTTGCCATGGTGTTCTTATCCTACAGGCTGTCGTCGTATTGGGGGGTTGTAAAAATCAAAACTGTTCCACTCGGCCCCTATCTGAATGCAGGAAACCAAGCGTACTAAAACTCTTTGGGCTGGATAAAAAGGAACCGCCAACTGGCGGCTCTTTTTTTGCTATTAAGACTGCTTGCTCATTGCTGCAACTTCAGCAGCAAAGTCAGTCTCAACTTTCTCAATACCTTCACCCACTTCGAAACGGATGAAGTTAGTCACGTCAGCGTTGTGCTCTTTCAGCAGTTGACCAACAGACTTGGCTGGATCCATCACGAAAGGCTGGCCAGTCAGAGAAACTTCGCCGGTGAATTTCTTCATACGGCCTTCAACCATTTTCTCTGCGATTTCTTTCGGCTTGCCAGACTGCATCGCGATTTCCAACTGAACCTGGTACTCTTTCTCTACCACTTCAGCAGACACGTCTTCTGGCTTAACGAATTCTGGTTTGCTTGCTGCAACGTGCATAGCCAGGTGTTTAACCAGCTCTTCGTCAGCGCCTTTAGCGGCAACCAGAACACCGATACGCGCACCGTGTTGGTAGTTACCCAGAACATCGCCTTCCAGAGCGGAAACGCGGCGAATGTTGATGTTCTCACCAATTTTAGCAACCAGCGCAACACGCTCTTCTTCGAACTGTGCTTTCAGCACGTCAACGTCAGTGATTTTGCCTGCAACCGCAGCGTCCAGCACTTTGTCAGCAAATGCCTGGAAACCACCGTCTTTAGCAACGAAGTCGGTCTGGCAGTTAACTTCCAGGATCACTGCGTAGTTACCGTCGATCTTAGTCTTGATCACGCCATCAGCAGCAACATTACCTGCTTTTTTCGCCGCTTTAATCGCGCCGGATTTACGCATGTTTTCGATTGCTAGCTCGATGTCGCCATTAGCTTCAACCAGCGCCTTCTTACATTCCATCATGCCCGCAGCGGTACGCTCACGCAGCTCTTTTACCAGGGATGCGGTAATTTCAGCCATTCTAAAATCCTCGGAAGATTTTTTCTGCCTGGTCGTCACGACCAAACAGCTTTAAAAGTGAAAAAGGGGCCATAAAAAGGCCCCTAACCAAACTAGTACTACCTGGTTAATAAGGGCTCAACGAGCCAGACTTATTATTCAGCTTCTACTAAGCCTTCTTCTGCCTGCACAGCCAGATCTTGAGAACGGCCTTCGCGGACAGCAGTAGCAACAGCGCTCAGGTACAGGTTAACTGCACGGATTGCGTCATCGTTACCAGGGATGATGAAGTCAACGCCATCTGGATCGGAGTTGGTATCAACCACTGAGAATACCGGAATCCCCAGGTTGTTAGCTTCTTTGATTGCGATGTGCTCGTGATCGGCGTCGATAACGAACAGCGCGTCTGGCAGACCGCCCATATCTTTGATACCGCCCAGGCTGTTTTCCAGCTTGTCCAGTTCACGAGTGCGCATCAGCGCCTCTTTTTTGGTCAGCTTGTCGAACGTGCCGTCTTGAGATTGGGTTTCCAGATCTTTCAAACGTTTGATGGACTGACGAACGGTTTTCCAGTTAGTCAGCATACCGCCCAACCAACGATGGTTCACGAAGAACTGATCGCAGTTGTTGGCTGCATCTTTTACCGCTTCGCTTGCTGCGCGCTTAGTACCAACGAACAGAATTTTGCCTTTGCGAGAAGCAATTTTGCTCAGCTCAGCCAGAGCGTCGTTGAACATTGGTACAGTTTTTTCAAGGTTGATGATGTGAACTTTGTTACGTGCACCGAAGATGAATGGCTTCATTTTCGGGTTCCAGTAACGGGTCTGGTGACCAAAGTGTACGCCAGCCTTGAGCATATCGCGCATGGAAACAGTTGCCATGATTACCTCTATTAATTAAGTATGGGGTTATGCCTCCACATGTCCCATTGCGCCGACCCCATCTGGTGAAACACCTCAGGAGCACCCCGGCGAACGTGCCGACATGTGTGTGTTATTTACACAAAGTGAGTTTAGTCGATGTCGTTGAATACCGTATAACCGATATCCAGCCGGATCATCGGCGCGCTTTATACCATAAATCCCTCGGCGACACCAACATTTGTTATTCAATTGTCCGCAAATCAGAATGATAGTTTGGCAAGCAAACGGCATGGCTGGTAACATAAGTTATTAGTTATCGCTCTTAATTTTTGTGCTTAACAGGCACCTGCGGACAATCATCAATGGCAATTTCAATTAAAACTCCTGAAGACATCGAAAAAATGCGTGTAGCTGGCCGTCTGGCTGCCGAAGTCCTGGAAATCATCGAACCCCACGTGGTACCGGGCGTAAGTACTGCCGAATTAGACAGAATCTGTCACGATCACATCACCAACAAGCAGCAGGCCATTTCAGCTTGTCTGGGCTACCACGGCTTCCCGAAATCCGTCTGCATCTCCATCAACGAAGTGGTGTGCCACGGCATTCCTAGCGAAGAACGCATTTTGAAAGATGGTGATATCGTCAACATCGACGTCACCGTAATCAAAGACGACTTCCACGGCGATACGTCAAAAATGTTTATCGTTGGCAAACCGACCATTCTGGGTGAGCGCCTCTGCCGCATCACGCAGGAAAGCCTCTATCTGGCGCTGAGAATGGTTAAGCCGGGCATTCGCCTGCGCACGTTGGGTAAAGCGATCCAGCAGTTTGCGGAAGGGAATAACTTCTCCGTGGTGCGTGAGTATTGTGGTCACGGCATCGGCAAAGGCTTCCACGAAGAGCCACAGGTGCTGCACTACGATGCAGACGACGGTGGCGTCGTGCTGCAAGCGGGTATGGCATTCACGATCGAGCCTATGCTCAATGCTGGTGATTACCGTATTCGTACGATGAAAGACGGCTGGACGGTAAAAACCAAAGATCGCAGCTTGTCGGCACAGTACGAGCATACTATTGTGGTAACCGATAACGGCTGCGAAATAATGACGTTGCGAAAGGATGACACCATCCCCAACATCATCACGCATGAACAGTAAACACTAAGCCGGCAGATGCCGGCTTTTTTTATGGGCTGCGCTATGACAGATAACCGCTTTTCGCCAGACAGTACACCACCTGACGCTGCCTCATCAAACAGCCCTGTATACCCCATTGCACCCGCAGAGTTGCCCGCTTCACCGCTGACCTACGCGGATGACATGCTGGATTGTCAGACGTTAAAACAGCAGTTGGAACTGTTTCAGCTTTGGCTCGGTTCAGAATTCCGTTCCGGCGTCAGCGCAGAAAAGCTGATTGATGCCAGAACCTTGTTCATCGATCGCCTGTTGCAGCGGCTATGGTATTTCTACGGCTTTGAAAATATCGCGCAAACTTCACTGGTCGCCGTAGGCGGATATGGCCGCGGTGAACTGCACCCGCTTTCCGATATCGACGTGCTGGTATTGAGCCAGACAGCGCTGAGTGAAGAACATTCCCAGCGCGTCGGCCAATTCATCACCCTACTGTGGGATTTGAAGCTGGAAGTCGGCCATAGCGTCAGAACGCTGGAAGAGTGCTTACAGGAAGGCCGCGCAGATATTTCCGTCGCCACCAACCTGATCGAATCCCGCATGATATGCGGCGACGTCGCCCTATTTCTCTCGCTGCAAAAAAACGTATTCAGTGATGAATTTTGGCCGTCAGACACGTTTTTCCCAGCAAAAATCGCCGAACAGCAGGAACGCCATCAGCGCTACCACAGCACCAGCTACAATCTGGAGCCCGACATCAAGAGCAGCCCGGGCGGGCTACGCGACATTCACACGCTGCTGTGGGTCGCGAGACGTCACTTCGGCGCGACCTCGCTCAATGAAATGGTCGGTTTCGGCTTTCTAACCGAGGCGGAACGTAAAGAGCTGAACGAGTGCCAAAGCTTTTTGTGGCGCATCCGCTTCGCCCTGCATCTGATCCTGCCGCGTTACGACAACCGGTTGCTGTTCGACAGGCAGTTGAATGTCGCACAGCTGCTGCAATATCAGGGTGAAGGCAACACGCCAGTCGAGCGCATGATGAAGGATTTCTACCGTATGACGCGTCGCGTCAGCGAGTTGAACCAGATGCTGTTGCAGCTCTTTGACGAAGCGATTCTGGCGCTGGATGCGAGTGAAAAGCCCCGCCCGATTGACGATGAATTTCAGCTACGCGGCAATCTGCTGGACCTGCGCGATGAAAACCTGTTTATCAAAAAACCGGAAGCCATCATGCGCATGTTCTACCTGATGGTACGCAACCGTGATATCAGCGGCATTTACTCCACCACGTTGCGCCAGTTGCGTCATGCTCGTCGCCATCTCGCCAGCCCGCTTTGCACCATCCCAGAAGCGCGCAAGCTGTTCATGAATATTCTGCGCCACCCGCATGCAGTAAGCCGTGCACTGCTGCCAATGCATCGCCACAGCGTGCTGTGGGCCTATATGCCGCTGTGGGGAAACATCGTCGGTCAGATGCAGTTCGATCTGTTTCACGCCTATACGGTGGACGAACACACGATCCGCGTTTTGCTCAAGTTGGAAAGCTTCGCCGACGAGGATACGCGACCCCAGCATCCGCTGTGCGTCGAGCTCTACCCTCGCCTGCCACAGCCCGAATTATTGCTGCTGGCCGCGCTGTTCCACGATATCGCGAAAGGCCGTGGGGGCGATCACTCTGAACTGGGCGCGCAGGATGTGCTGGAGTTTGCGGCGCTACACGGGCTGAATTCGCGTGAAGCTCAGTTGGTTTCCTGGCTGGTGCGCTGCCACCTGCTGATGTCCGTCACCGCACAGCGTCGTGACATTCAGGATCCCACTGTCATTCAGCAATTTGCCACCGAAGTGCAGAGCGAAACCCGCTTACGCTATCTGGTCAGCCTGACGGTTGCCGATATCTGTGCCACCAATGAAACGCTGTGGAACAGCTGGAAACAGAGCCTGTTGCGTGAACTCTACTTCGCGACGGAAAAACAGCTGCGCCGCGGCATGCAAAATACGCCAGACTTACGCGAACGCGTCCGGCATCACCGCTTGCAGGCACTGGCGCTGCTGCGTATGGACAATATTGATGAAGAAGCGCTGCACCACATCTGGAGCCGCTGTCGGGCCGATTATTTCCTGCGCCATTCGCCAAATCAGCTTGCCTGGCACGCGCGCCACTTGCTGGAGCATGATGTCAACAAACCGCTGGTGCTGATCAGTCATCAGGCCAGCCGTGGCGGTACAGAGATTTTTATCTGGAGCCCAGACAGGCCTTATCTTTTCGCGGCGGTCGCCGGCGAGCTGGATCGGCGCAACCTCAGCGTGCACGATGCGCAGATTTTTACCAGCCGCGACGGCATGGCGATGGATACGTTCATCGTGCTGGAACCGGACGGCAGCCCGCTGGCGCAGGATCGGCATGAAATGATACGCCATGCGCTGGAGCAGTCGCTGACGCACCGACATTACCAACACCCGCGCGTACGCCGACCGTCGCCCAAGCTGCGTCATTTCAGCGTACCAACGGAAGTCAACTTCCTGCCGACGCACACGGACAGACGCAGCTACATGGAGCTCAGCGCACTCGATCAACCAGGGCTACTGGCACGGATCGGTGAAATTTTTGCCGATCTCAACCTGTCGCTGCACGGCGCGCGAATTTCCACGATCGGCGAGCGGGTAGAGGATCTTTTCATTCTGGCCGACAGCGACAGACGGGCATTAAAGCCGGATTTACGCCTTAAATTGCAAGAACGGTTGACAGAAGCCCTTAACCCAAACGATAAAGTACCATTGAGTTAATTTTTACAATCAGGAAAGAGAAATCAGGATGCACCAACAATTACAGAACATCATTGAGACGGCTTTCGAGCGCCGCGCTGAAATCACTCCGGCAAACGCAGACACCGTCACGCGTGAAGCCGTCAATCAGGCTATCAACCTGCTGGATAGC
This sequence comes from Pectobacterium quasiaquaticum, assembly GCF_014946775.2. Lineage (NCBI taxonomy): Bacteria > Pseudomonadati > Pseudomonadota > Gammaproteobacteria > Enterobacterales > Pectobacteriaceae > Pectobacterium > Pectobacterium quasiaquaticum. The sequence goes on from NZ_CP065177.1 coordinate 3,359,830, forward strand.
GGCGCCCTGCGCGTTGCAGAGAAAATCGACGGCCAGTGGGTTACCCATCAATGGCTGAAGAAAGCCGTGCTGCTCTCTTTCCGTATTAACGATAACCAACTTATCGAAGGCGGAGAAACACGCTTCTTCGACAAAGTGCCAATGAAATTCGCTGACTATGATGAAGCGCGTTTCCAGCGTGAAGGTGTGCGCGTTGCACCACCAGCCAGCGTGCGTCGCGGTGCTTATATCGCACGTAATACCGTGCTGATGCCGTCTTACGTCAACATCGGTGCTTACGTCGATGAAGGCACGATGGTGGATACGTGGGTAACCGTCGGTTCTTGTGCTCAGATCGGTAAAAATGTTCACCTGTCCGGCGGTGTCGGCATCGGTGGCGTTTTGGAACCGTTGCAGGCTAACCCAACCATCATTGAAGACAACTGCTTCATCGGTGCGCGTTCTGAAGTTGTGGAAGGCGTTGTCGTTGAGGAGGGTTCCGTCATCTCCATGGGCGTGTTCATCAGCCAAAGCACCCGTATTTACGATCGTGAAACCGGTGAAATTCACTATGGTCGCGTCCCAGCTGGCTCCGTTGTGGTTTCCGGCAACCTACCGTCTAAAGATGGCAGCCACAGCCTGTACTGCGCAATCATTGTGAAGAAAGTGGATGCGAAAACCCGCGCGAAAGTGGGAATCAATGAGTTATTACGCTCCATCGACTAAACTAGAAACGGCGGGTTAATCACCCGCCGTTTTTTTATGCTCGAACGATAATCAGGACTATCTAAAAACCGAGAAGGTGACGCTATGTATGACAATCTAAAAAGCCTGGGCATTACCAATCCCGATGATATCGATCGCTATAGCCTGCGTCAGGAAGCAAACAACGACATCCTAAAAATCTATTTTCGTAAAGATAAGGGCGAGTTTTTCGCTAAAAGCGTGAAGTTCAAGTATCCACGCCAGCGCAAGACCATCGTGGCAGACAATTCTGGACAGGGCTACAAAGAGATCAACGAGATCAGCCCAAATCTTCGCTATGTGATTGATGAATTGGACAAAATCTGCCAACAGGAACAGGTTGAAGTCGATCTGAAACGCAAAATCCTTGACGACCTGCGTCATCTGGAAAGCGTGGTTTCCAACAAAATTACCGAAATCGAAGCAGATTTAGAGAAACTAACCAAGAATCGCTAAGCACGATTATCTCAACAGGCCGCAACGAAAACGGGAGCGCGACAGGCTCCCGTTTCTCATTTCAGCACAGCATCACTGCGCGTCAACCAAATCAGCCCATGCTTCAACCCACGGGCATGAAATCACTTCCGGCTCAGGATGCTCGACGGCATCAACGTCCAAAACATCGCCCAGGCGCTCAGCACCGATTTCCTGCAATAACGCATCGAAAAGATGCCCACCCGCGCAGAAATTCGGGTAACTGCTGTCACCCAGCGCAATCACACCATAGCGCAGCGCGGGCTGGTAACCGCCTTTGTCACGCAGTGCGGCGTAAAGCGGAACAATAGAATCAGGCAGTTGGCCTTGTCCCGTCGTCGACGTGACGACTAAAACCGTCTGCTCGCGGTAGTCCAGCCAGGATTCCAGCGTCGCATCTTCAAAGACCTTAACTTCATGGCCACGATCCTTGAGGATATTTTCGGCTTCTTCGGCCACCAGCAATGCATTCCCGTAGACCGTACCAACAAAAATACCAATCTGCGCCATGCTTCTGACTCCCTGTTTAATTCGATATGTTGGATATAAAAGTAATACGGCAGTAATAAGACAGCGATTACTGCTCGACGAAATGCTCGCTATCCTGACCTGAGTCGGCAGGAAACTCAACCCCTGCAAACTCAGGGAGAATCCCCTGCCAGCCAAACTGTGTCATCACGGCCTGCCACGGCGCATCCCAACGCGCCTGCAACGTCAATGGCTGCCCGCTCACCGGATGATTCAGCTGCAACTCGCTGGCATGCAGCATGAGCCTGCCACAAGAGAAGTGCGATTCCATACCGCGATTGTGTCGCAAGTCGCCGTGCGCGGTATCGCCGATAATCGGATGGTGGATATGTGACATATGGCGGCGGAGTTGGTGCTTGCGTCCGGTCTGTGGTTTCAGCTCCATCAGACTGTAGCGTGCCGTTGGGTAGCGGCCGATGGCAACCGGCATCTCGACCTGCGCTAAGGAACGGTAATGCGTAACAGCAGGCTGCGGTGCCTTATCAGGATTAGTAAACTTGTCAGCGATCTTGTCCAGCTCTTCGGTGAGCGCATAATCGATCACACCATCATCCAGCACATAGCCCCGCACAACGGCATGATACATTTTCTGCATCTGGTGTGATTCAAACTGCTGTGATAGCGCACGGGCCACCTCGCTGGACAACGCGAGCAGCAACACGCCGGATGTCGGCCTGTCGAGACGATGAACGGTATACACGTGCTGGCCGATCTGATCGCGCACGGTCTGCATCACCACGACTTTTTCTTTGCGATCCAGCCAGCTACGATGGACTAACCAGCCACTGGGTTTATTGACGGCAACCACATGCTCATCCTGATAAATAATCTCAAGCATCGTGCACTGCGCCATCCTGTACATCGGGGGCGAATAGCTCATCGAGCAGTTTGATACGCAACAGAACCGCCGCTGTTTCTTCTGGCGACCCTTCCAGCGCGTCTTCGAAATAAGGCAGTAAAGCCAGTTCAGCGGGCAGCGCCAGATCGCTGTCCAATAAGGCATGCATGCGCGGCAAAAAAACCCACTGCAACCACTCTTCGGGTTTCATGGTATCGAGGCTAAAAGGCTCCGTGCTGTTAAACGCCAGCTCTTCCGGTGGGACAACCTGCCAGAAAGCGCTTTCCCTCAGTGCGCGCTCAATATCGAATAATGACTGACGAATCTGGTTCTCTCTGCTCATGCGGTTTCTCCCCCTTGACGCCAACAGTAATGGCGGCAAAGCATAGCACTGATATCAGCCAGTGCCCAATCGTCGCATGTTGGCGATACGCTATCGATGATAACCCCTCCAGTCACAGGCAAAAAATTGGGGGTACTGATTGCTCAGTACCCCCGGTTCGTTTTATAGCTATCCCGCTACACATTTGCATCCCTGCTCATCCGTGAAAACTTTTCCTTTTTGGTCGTCCTAACCTACAATCCTTGCTGGCGTCCCACTTTCTTCCTGACGTTTCCATCCTGTATCTTCCGTGATTCAATCCTTTTAGGCTCCTGCCCCACCGATATTCCTAATCGGCTCTCGGTCTCCTTCCTAGAGGTGTCCCTGATTTCATCCTGAAATCATGTTTCTTCCTGAAAACTGTGCTTCTTCCTGAAAATAACGCTTCTTCCTGAAACGACTGTTTCTTCCTAAAACAGTGTTTATCCTTAAAACAGCGTTTCTTCCTGAAACAATGCCTCTTCCTGAAACAATATCTCTTCCTGAAAACAACCCGAGTGCAGTAACGTTATTTTGTTACCTATAGTAACGGTTACACACACTGTAACCGGTTACTAACTTAAGTAATAAGATGTATTAATTGTCAGCTTTCAGCAAGGGGTAATTGACAGTGTTTCTCAATACCCCTCAAGTGACACTGCGGATTTTTATTGTAATTAACTAATTAATAATGAAAAAATTAAAATGAAACATATTTTCAACATTAAAGATAAGACATTTCTTACAGAGAATGTAAGAGATCTCTCACAAAGCAGAAAGTGAAATTCGATTAACCATTAGACCGCTAACGGCTTAAGGCCAGAAAGAAACACCGCTAGCGTTGGCGCTAAAGTCTGACGTTTTTTCGTGCCAAATTCTTCCAGGATAATTTCCCCAGAAACATTACACAGCGACACCATTGTCAGCTCCGAATCGGTTGTCGCTAAAAACAGCGTCGGCGTGAGATTAAGGCGCTTCTGCGTTAATAAATGACCAATCAGATTCTCCTGCATCCGAGTGAAATCCTCTTCGCTCCATACCTGCAACAGCTGGCACGATAGCGAATCAAACTGCGCCGTCATATCCCCAGCATACTGCGCGGTGTAAAAAGCATGAATATCGGAATGCAGGCTGATTTCCAGCGCACGTTCCACGCCATCCAATGCGGCTGAAGGCACAAAAGGCTGTGGCAACCAGTAAACCGTATCGTCACGATTTTCGACAATACACGGGGAAGGTATACCGTAAAGTGCTTCACTGGCGGGCAAATGCCCCTTTTCCTGCTGCCAGCAGGCAACATAGCGCTGGGTGAACGCCGTCAGCGCTGAAACAACCTCATGCTCCATAATTTTTCTCATCACTCTTTTAGTCAGGTTACACTATTCGCCATCACGCTTATCACATCAAGGTAACAGCATGTCCGTCTATGACAAGCATCAGGCCCTGAGCGGGCTGACACTGGGCAAACCCACTCCCTATCATGACCGCTATGATGCCGCACTTCTGCAACCCGTGCCACGTAGCTTGAACCGCGATCCACTCGGCATTTATCCTGACAGCCTGCCTTTTCATGGTGCGGATATCTGGACGCTCTATGAGCTTTCCTGGCTGAACAATCGCGGCGTACCTCAGGTAGCCGTTGGTGAAATGCATCTCAATGCGAAAAGCCTGAATCTGATTGAATCAAAAAGTTTTAAGCTGTATCTGAACAGCTTTAATCAGACGGCATTCGACAGTTGGGAAAGCGTTCGTGCAACGTTAGCCAAGGATCTGGCGCATTGTGCACAGGGGGATGTCAGCATCACGCTTTTCAAACTCAACGAGCTTGAAGGCCTGCCGCTCGCGGGGTTCACAGGCGATTGCATTGACGACCAAGACATCCAGATCGACAGCTACGACTTCAACGCCGACTATCTGGCGACCAACGAACAGGACGCGCCAGTCGTTGAAGAAACGCTGGTCAGCCATCTGCTGAAATCCAACTGTTTGATCACCCATCAGCCCGATTGGGGGTCGGTACAGATTCAATACCGTGGCAAGCGTATCAACCGTGAAGCGCTGCTGCGCTACATTGTCTCGTTTCGTCATCATAACGAATTTCACGAACAGTGTGTGGAACGAATTTTTAACGACATCATGCGCTACTACCAGCCGGAAAAACTCAGCGTGTATGCCCGTTATACCCGCCGCGGCGGGCTGGATATCAACCCGTGGCGCAGCAATACCCCGTTTAACGCGCCAACTGGACGCCTGCCGCGCCAGTAACCGACCGATAAATCAAAAGTCCGCACGATAAGATACCCTAAATAATTCGAGTTTCAGGCAGGCGGCGAGTGAGGGAATCCCGATGAGCTTACTCAAGTAAGTGATTCGGGTGACAAATCTGCCGGGAGCAGATTTGAACGCTGCTTGCAGCGGCCCTTCAGGGCGAGGCCCACGACGGGCCGAGTATTTGAATGTAGCCAACGCACATGCAACTTGAAGTATGACGGGTATATGCGTGGCGTCACGCAAGTTAGGCAACAGACTGCCGCCAACATTGGAAAAAATGATGGCAGCGCGTTAAGGTGGTGTGCCAGACAACAAAAGATCCATAACGTCTGAACGGTGCTCAAGTAGGTTTCATTTAGGCCGAGGTATTTAACGCATGCGCGTAGCGCCTTAAATGAATGACATTCGTGCCGTGCTGCTGAAACGTCGAGCGTGTAACAACGGAACGTGCTCTCGGCAGCCAGCATGGCATCGCGAATTATATTGCGTTTCAAGGAGCAAAATTGATTACACATATCAGCCCATTGGGATCGATGGATTTGTTATCGCAGTTGGAAGTGGACATGCTGAAAAGCACAGCCAGCAGCGATCTCTACCGTTTGTTTCGCAACTGTTCCCTCGCCGTACTGAATTCCGGTAGCCAGACAGATAACAGCAAAGAGCTGCTGTCTCGTTATGAAGATTTTGATATCAACGTGCTGCGCCGCGAGCGCGGCGTCAAACTGGAATTGGTGAACCCGCCGGAAGACGCCTTCGTTGACGGCAACATCATTCGCGCCTTGCAGGCTAACCTGTTCGCCGTATTGCGCGACATTCTGTTCGTCAATGGCCAAATCGCCAGCGCAGGTCGCTATCAGAACCTGAATCTGGAAAATTCTGCCCATATCACCAATCTGGTGTTTTCTATCCTGCGTAATGCCAGAGCGCTCCACGTCGGGGAAGAACCGAACATGGTGGTTTGCTGGGGCGGACACTCGATTAATGAAACCGAATACCAGTATGGCCGTAAGGTGGGCAGTCAGCTCGGCCTGCGTGAACTGAATATCTGCACGGGCTGCGGTCCGGGCGCGATGGAAGCGCCAATGAAAGGTGCCGCCGTCGGTCACGCGCAGCAGCGCTATAAAGAAGGACGCTTCATCGGCATGACTGAACCGTCCATCATTGCCGCTGAACCACCGAATCCGCTGGTCAATGAACTGATTATCATGCCAGATATCGAAAAGCGTCTGGAAGCGTTTGTCCGTATCGGACACGGCATCATTATTTTCCCCGGCGGGGTCGGAACGGCGGAAGAGTTCCTCTATCTGCTGGGCATTATGATGAACCCGGAAAATAGCGAGCAGGTGCTGCCGATTATCCTGACCGGGCCAGAGGAAAGTGCCGACTATTTCCGCGTGCTGGACGAATTCATTGTTAGCACGCTGGGCCGTCAGGCGCGTCGTTACTACTCGATCATCATTAATGATGCCGCAGAAGTCGCCCGTCAGATGAAGAAAGCGATGCCACAGGTGAAAGAAAGCCGCCGCCACACGGGCGATGCCTACAGCTTTAACTGGTCACTGCGCATCGCACCCGATCTGCAACTGCCTTTTGAGCCGACACATGAAAATATGGCCGCCCTCAATCTGCATCCGAATCAGCCGGCTGAAGAGCTGGCTGCCGCGCTGCGCCGAGCGTTCTCCGGTATTGTGGCCGGTAATGTGAAGGAAGTCGGTATTCAGGCGATTGAGCAACGTGGGCCGTACAAAATTCACGGCGACCCGCAGATGATGAAAAGCATGGATACGCTGCTACAGGGCTTTGTCGCACAACAGCGCATGAAGCTGCCCGGCAGCGCCTATATCCCCTGCTACGAAATCTGCGCCTAACGGTTCACCGCTCGATCGTACCTCTGTGGGGAAGCCTCGCTTCCCCCCCTCTTATCACATCAGGAATTACGCGATGCCCGTCCATTTGCTGATTGTCGACGCACTCAATCTGATACGTCGCATTCATGCGGTACAAGGTTCGCCTTGTATCACGGCATGCCAACATGCGCTGCATCAACTCATACAAAACAGTCAGCCTACGCACGCGGTCGCCGTCTTTGATGATGAAGATCGCGATACCAGTTGGCGTCACCAGCTCTTGCCGGACTACAAAGCAGGACGCACGCCAATGCCAGAGAATCTGAAGCAGGAACTCCCGCAGATTAAAGCGGCATTTGCCGCCGTTGGCGTAGCAAGCTGGCATAGTCCCGGCAATGAAGCAGACGATCTGGCGGCTACGCTGGCCGCCAAGCTGTCATCCGCAGGTCATCAGGCAACGATCGTGTCGACTGACAAAGGGTATTGCCAGCTACTGGCTCCACACATTCAGATCCGGGATTACTTTCAGAAACGCTGGCTGGATCTGCTGTTTATCGAACAGGAGTTTGGTGTGTCACCGCAGCAGCTTACGGACTACTGGGGGCTGGCAGGTATTAGCAGCAGCAAGATTCCGGGCGTCGCAGGCATCGGTCCTAAAAGTGCCACACAGCTTTTGCAACAGGCAGGAAGTCTGGAGGCGTTGTATCAGCAGTTGGATACCGTACCGGAGAAGTGGCGTAAGAAGCTGGAGCAGCATAAAGAAATGGCGCTGATCAGCCGTCAGGTTGCGACGCTACGTACCGATTTAACGCTTAATGGCAATCTTCAACAGTTGAGGCTGCCGGTGCAGAATATCGCTCAGCCGCATTCTCACTAGCGGATGAAGACGGATGCGTACCTGAGTGGCCTCAGATACGCACCTGTTGGAGACTATCGCTCGTCGCGACGGCCGGGCACCGCGCTCCAGAAACGACGAACATGCACGGTGATTTCCTCACGGTCATGATACAAATGCTTGGCATGCACTTCAGCATTAACGCCATTTTCGCTCAGGCGCTCACGCAGCATGGCCAGATTCTGTGACACCTCTTCATAGCGCTTCTTCATCGGCAATTTCAGATTGAATATCGCTTCACGACACCAGCCCTTGATTAGCCAATCACTCATCAGGCTGGTGACTTTCGCAGGCTTCTCCACCATATCGCACACCAGCCAATACACGTTATTACGCGGTACTTCGAAGCGGAAACCATCCGCCTGATGGTGCATCACCTGTCCAGTATCCATCAGACTCGGTGCCATTGGGCCGTTGTCTACCGCATAAACCATCATGCTGCGTTTAACCAGTTGGTAAGTCCAGCCGCCGGGGCAGGCACCTAAATCCACCGCGTACATGCCGCTGCCCAAACGCTCATCCCACTCGTCGGCAGGAATAAAGACGTGAAACGCTTCTTCCAGCTTCAGTGTCGAGCGGCTTGGTGCATCAGAAGGGAATTTGAGGCGTGGGATCCCCATATAAAACGGTGAATTGTTATTGCTATAAGAGTAACCGGCATAGCAGCAGCCGGGCGCAATGAACAGCACATGGAGCACCGGACGATCTGCTTTTTCATAACCCAGCAGAATTTTGTGCTCGCGCAATGCCGCGCGCAGCGGCACGGTAAATTTGCGGCAGAACTTCATCAGCTCTTTGCTTTCATTGGTGTCGGGAACTTCAACGCGCAGCTCTCCCGCCCGTTCAATCGCTCCCGTCAGCATACCAACGATGGGCGTGATGCGGTCTTCTGGCGGCAGGTCGCGTAGCAGTTCACCGCTCACGAACATCTGGCGAGCAAAAATCAGCTCATGAAACGGCAGCGTTTTGACCAGACGTTCGGCATCTTCATGCTGATAGCATTCAAACACGACGTAGCCACTGTTCTCTTTTACCCGTGCGAAGCCGAACGCATTATGCTGCGTAGCTTTTTCCGTTATTTCCGCCGCACACTCTTTCTCAAATCCAGGACGGCAATACAAAATGACTTTATTCATGGCGTTTAGCCTTTCTCTTCAGACGCAGTGCGCCAATCAATAATAATATCCATCCCACCAGAAAACAGGCTCCGCCAATCGGCGTCACATAAACCCACAGTTTCAGGTGAGAAAGCGCCAGACAGTACAAACTTCCGCTGAAGAGTACCGTTCCCAACGCCAGAAAAACGCTGCTCCAGTAAAACCACAGATTGGTTCGCTGTTGCATCGCAACCGCTAGCGCCAAAATCGCCAGCGTGTGAAATGCCTGATATTCAAGGCCGGTTTTCAACCAACCCAGCTCCGTTACACCCAGCGTTTTGCTGAGAACGTGAGAGCCAAACGCGCCCAGCGCGACAAAAGTGAAGCCACTGATAGCAGCAAACACCAGCATGAAACGACTATTCATCGTTATTACCTATCATCGTAGTTACCTACGTGAGTTATTCGGTTAATCAGCCCGCGACACGGCTTCAGCGCGTGCTGTTGTCATAGCGGAAACGAAATTTTTCCTGTTCGCTGGCTGCCCGCGCCAGAATCCAATGGCGAAAGGCGGCTATTTTACCCAGTTCTGCCTGACTGTCATGACATACCAGATAAAAAGCATTCCGGCTGACCAACACATCGTTAAACGGGCACACCAGTCGCCCCGCTTCAAGTTCCGTCTGCGCCATCACATTATTTGCCAGCGCGACGCCCTGCCCGTGAATCGCTGCCTGCAACACCATCGCGCTGTGGCTGAAAATCGGCCCTTGCTGCACGTTAATCTGCACGCCAAGCTGGCGCGTATAGGACAGCCAGTCACGCCGCGACGCATCATGCAGCAGCGTATGTGCAACCAGATCGTCCGGCGTTTTTAACGGATGATTCCCCGTCAGCAGCACCGGCGAGCAAACGGGCAACAGATATTCGGCGTACAGCTTTTCAACCCGCAGCCCCGGCCAGTTTCCCCGGCCGTAGAAAATCGCGACATCCACATCATCCGCTAGACGATCTTCATCTCGATCCACCGCCTGAATACGCACATCAATCCCCGGATAGTCGGAGTTAAAACTCGAAAGACGCGGCACCAACCAATGAATGGCAAAGCTGGGCAGCAGGCTGACCGTTAACGCGCCTTTGGCGCTGCGGGATTGCAGCTTACGGGTTGCCTCATTCAAAGAGGAGAAGATCTCTTTGATATCAAGATAGTAACTTTGCCCTTCCTCCGTCAGTAGCAGGGAACGATTACGACGGCGGAATAATTTAAGCCCTAGGAAATCTTCCAGTGACTTAATCTGGTGGCTGACGGCAGCCTGCGTAACAAACAGTTCTTCTGCCGCTTTGGTAAAACTTAAATGGCGAGCCGCCGCATCAAAAACGCGCAATGCGTTGAGCGGAGGGAGACGTTTTGACATGAATGAAATCTTTTGGTTTACGCTAAATCAGCGATTTATCAGGCACATTCGTACCCAATAACGCTTAAGGTGCAGAAAGGCGACAATCGGAAATCGCCCCAGCCGATCCGCTGTCTACACGATCAAAATAATCGACAGCGACCAACCTCTCCACAACGAAAAGATGACGGGTACATATATTAGTTTTTGTAATCCGAGACATTATAATTTGTCCGTTGAGGATGTACCAGCAAATACCTATATTAGCGCAACTTCCTGGGCCGGAACGAAAAGTGCGGAGGGGTGACCTGAGGTGCTTTTGGCTTGTGGTTGTGATGTTGTGTTTGCTATTTGTTTGTCTGCCTTTTGCAGATGTGGTAGCGAGTCTACCCTATTCACTTCCTGAACATTTACCCTGTCTGTCCAAAGTGATTTTTTGTGTAGCACCGCAAATTGCGGTGCTTTTTTTTGCTTACGTTTCACACCTGAATGCCATGGCACGCAGATCTAGCCTCTGGCACGGCTTAACAGGCAACGTGTGATGATGGGCAAACGACACTATTTCCCTTTCGCCATTTCTTTCACATTATCACGGTTAATTTGCTGCTGCTGACCGTAGGCATCGGTATAGCTGATCATACCCGTCTCATCATCCACCTTCGGTTTCCCCTCTGCGACGATGGTACGCCCGTCATTGGTATGCATGACGTAATTACTGGAACAGGCTGCCAGAGAAAACGCCATCACGATAGCGGCAAAAATAGAAATTTTATTCTTCATAGTTAACCCTCAATGAATTTAAATGTTTTCTAGTTAACCTTATTCATCAGGAAATCCTGAAAATTAACACTTTAAAGCGTAGCAATGGTTACTTTTTTTTCCATAAAATCGCATTAGGCATAGTCCTAAACTTGTCTCTCTCGACAAAATGGGACAGGATCTGCCCTCCAAAAGAGGATGCTCATGACACCGTTTAACCCCGCCACCTTTCGCCAACAGTTCCCCGCTCTCCAGCATTCAACTGTCTATCTTGATAGTGCCGCGACCGCACTGAAGCCGCAGCCCGTCATTGATGCTGTGCAAGCGTTCTATTGCCGTGAGAGTGGTACGGTGCATCGTAGCCAGCATCGCGGCGCGCAGGCGTTAACCCAGCGTTTTGAGGGCGCTCGTGAGCAAGTTGCCGCTTTGCTCCACGCAGACGATCCGCGTTCCATTGTCTGGACCAGAGGCACGACGGAAGCGATCAATCTGGTCGCGCAGAGCTATATGCGCCCCCGACTTCAACCTGGCGACGAGATCGTCGTAAGCGAAGCGGAACATCACGCTAACCTCATTCCGTGGCTGATGGTGGCGCAGCAAACGGGCGCGAATATCGTGAAGTTACCGATAGGCGCGGACTGGTTACCGGATATCGAACAGCTCGCCACGCTGATCACGCCAAAAACCCGCCTGCTGGCGCTGGGACAGATGTCAAACGTGACAGGCGGGCAGCCCGATCTGGCGCGAGCGATTACGCTGGCTCACCGCTATGGTGCGGTAGTAATGGTTGACGGCGCGCAGGGCATCGTTCATTGCCCGCCCGATGTGCAAGCGCTGGATATTGATTTCTACGCGTTTTCCGGGCACAAGCTTTATGCCCCAACCGGGATTGGCGTGCTGTACGGCAAAACCGCCTTGCTGGAAAGCATGATGCCGTGGCAAGGCGGCGGGAAGATGATGACGCAGGTGTCCTTTGACGGTTTCAAACCGCAGGCGATTCCACAGCGCTTTGAAGCGGGAACGCCGCACATTGCCGGCGTACTTGGCCTGTCTGCGGCACTCGACTGGCTGACCACGCTGGATTGGCACGCCGCAGAGCAGCATAGCCAGCAGTTAGCGCAGCTTGCCGAAACGTATTTAGCGCAGTTCCCCGGCTTTCGCAGCTTCCGTAGCCCGCATTCCAGCGTACTGTCCTTTGATATTGCCGATGTGCACCACAGCGATCTGGTTACGCTGCTAGCCGAAAGCGGCATCGCACTGCGCGCCGGACATCACTGTGCGCAGCCGCTGATGGACGCACTCGGTGTCAGCGGCACGCTCCGCGCCTCGTTTGCCCCGTATAACAACCAACAAGATGTTGCTGCGCTGATCGCCGCAGTGAGCAACGCCCTTGAATTACTGATCGACTAAACCATGACCCAGACAACTGACACTATGCATCCTTTTGGCCACCACACCACTGTCGCCGACCTGCTGGTGCGCTTCGATGCCTGCCGCGCATGGGAAGATCGCTATCGGCAGCTCATTTTGCTGGCAAAGGCATTACCAACGTTGCCAGACGAGCTGAAAACCGAGGAGATTTCATTATCCGGCTGTGAAAATCGCGTCTGGCTGGGTTATCAACGTCAGGAAGGCGGCAGGCTGCATTTTTACGGCGACAGCGACGGGCGCATTGTGCGGGGATTACTGGCGGTCTTGTTAACCGCCGTAGAGGGAGAAACGCCAGAAGCGCTGTTGCAGCACGATCCGCTGGCGCTGTTCGATAAGCTAGGGCTTCGCGCGCAGCTCAGCGCTTCGCGTTCAAGCGGACTGGCGGCGCTGGCCGCCAGAATCAAGGAGATAGCTGAACAAGAGGCTGCGGACAAATAGCGGTATTCGCGCTATTTATTTCTGCAGCGCAGACGCTCTTTCCCTTTTCGCTATCATCTTCTTCAGCGCATGAGATACCGCAACAAACCCAAAGGTTGCGGTGACCATCGTCGCAGCGCCAAAGCCTGACGCACAATCCATACGCATCACCCCATCAGCCGTACTGCGCGACGCACAGACGGAACCGTCAGGCTGCGGATACACCAGCGGTTCGCTGGAAAACACGCAGTCGATGCCCAGCTTTCCTTTGCTGTTCTTCACCACGTTAAAATCGTGCTTTAACCGCTCACGCAGCTTGGCGGCCAGCGGATCCTGAATCGTTTTCGCCAGATCGACGACTTCAATGCGGGTCGGATCGATCTGCCCGCCCGCACCGCCGGTTGTCACCACCGGGATCTTATAGCGGCGGCAGTAGGAGAGCAGCGCCGCCTTCGGGCGCACGCTGTCGATAGCGTCAATCACATAGCTGAAGTTCTGGTCGAGCAGCTCAGCCACGTTTTCCGCGCTAATGAAATCATCCACACAGGTGACGCGACATTCCGGGTTTATCGCCAGAATACGTTCGGCCATCACTTCCGTCTTCGACTGTCCGGTGTGCTGACGCAGCGCGTGAATCTGCCGGTTGGTGTTACTGACACACACATCATCCATATCGATCAGCGTGATCGCACCGATGCCGGTACGTGCCAGCGCCTCAGCCGCCCAGGAGCCGACGCCACCAATGCCAATCACGCAAACGTGAGCCTGAGAAAACAGCGCCAGCGCCTGTTGACCATATAACCGCGCAGTGCCGCCGAAGCGTTGCAAATAGGCTTCGGATAATTGCGTACTCATTCAACCAACCTTACGAAAACAAAATCACAGGAAAATAAAACCGCGAGAAAAAGCGGCTCAGGATAGCGCTAAACCCGCACGACATCCACCAGACAGCTCATGGCGTTCGGTCCCTGCGTCAGCGGCGACGTGCCGATATCCAGCGTCAGTACATTCGCATTTCCTGATTGTTCAACCGGATGCCACGTTTTCTGGCCGAAGCCGGGCTCAAACCAGGCCCCGGTGGACATAATCACCACGCCCGGCGTGACGCCGTCGGTAATCTGTACGCCCGCCAGAATACGGCCACGCGCGTTTCTGACTTCCACCTGTGAGCGATCGACGATATCCCGCGCAGCGGCGTCCTGCGGGTGCATATAAAGCGTCTCTTTTCCTGCGGTCTTATTCGCGGCAACCTGCGGTGTAGCGGCCAGTTGGCTGTGCAAACGGTCGGACGGCTGAATGGAAATAAAGTGCAGCGGCCACTCTTCCGTGCTTTTGGCGCCCAGCCATTCAACGGGAGGCTGCCATTCAGGATGCGGCGCAAAATCCGCATAGCCATAGCTGGCGATGGCAGAGCTAAACAGTTCAATTTTACCGCTTGGCGTACTGAGCGCATGCTGCTGCGGATCGCGGCGGAAATCCTCAAAGAACACAAATGGCTTTTCATCCATCGGGATTTCTACATGTCCCTGCTGCCAGAACTCCTCAAATGACGGCCAGCGATCAGCGGCATCTCGCTGCCTTGAACGACATTCCTCATAAAGATGTTCCAGCCACTGCTGCTCGCTGCGATTTTGCGTGAACGCCTCGCCATAACCCAGACGCTCTGCCAATTCGCTGAAAATATCCACGTCATTACGCGCCTGATGCTGCGGCGCAATCGCCTGATGCATGGCAAAGATAAAGCGATCGCGAGACGACCCACCGATATCATTACGCTCTAGTGTCGTGGTGACGGGCAGCACGATATCCGCCATCTGCGCCGCGGGCGTCCAGACGATATCCTGCACAATCACCGTATCCGGCTTGCGCCAGCCGTCCACCAAACGGTTCAACTGCTGGTGATGATGGAACGGGTTACCGCCCGCCCAGTGAATCAGATGAATATCGGGATAGGTGTGGGTTTCGCCCTGAAAGGTATAAGGCGTTCCCGGATGCAGTAGCATATCGGCGATACGCGCCACGGGAATCGCCTTCCCCACATTCGGGGTTGATGGAGAAGCTGGCGCAGGCGTTGAAATACGCTCGTTGCCGACGCTATTCATCGAACCGTGGCCGAAGGAGAATCCGCCGCCCGGTAACCCCACCTGTCCCAGCATGGAAGACAGCGCAATCATCATCCAGTAAGGCTGTTCGCCACGATGGGCACGCTGCACGGAGTAAGAGCAGGTAATGAAGCTGCGTACGCCGATCAGTTGCTGCGCCAGACGTCGGATGCGCTCGGCGGGAATGCCTGTGATATCGCTGGCCCATTCGGGGGTTTTCACCACGCCGTCGCCGCGACCGTGCAAATAGTCAATCAGCTGTTCATAACCGACGCAGTAGCGTTGCAGGAAATCCTTATCGTCAGCCCCCAGGCGCTGAATTTCATAGCCCAGTGCCAGCATCAAGGCGACATCGGTATTCGGGCGAATTGGAATCCACTCGGCATTCACAAATTCAGGGCAGTCATCACGCATCGGGCTGATGTTAATCACCGGAATTCCTTTCGCCACCAGCGCTTCCAGCGCGGGCTTAAGCGTGTGGTGCCCGGCCCCGCCGGATGCCACCTGTGCGTTTTTCAGCGCCAGACCGCCAAACGCGAGGAAAATATCACAATGCTCGGCGACGCTGCGCCACTCGGTGACCTTGCCCGTCAGCGGATGAAAGGTGCCAATCACGTACGGCAGGAAGAACTGCGCCGCACCCCAGCTGTAATTGCCCTGCTGATCGACCGCACCGCCGCCGGAGAAATAGAAGCGTCGAACCTGAGAACGCGCATGGTGATAACGCCCCGCAGACGACCAGCCGTAAGAACCGGCAAACATACCGTCCGCACCGTAGCGATCGCGAATACGGCGATTCTCCTGCGCGACCAGATCGAGCGCGACGTCCCAATCCACTTCAACAAAATCTTCCCGACCACGCAGCGTTCTGTCGCTGTTTTCGCGTTTCTGAAGCCAGGATCGACGCACCGAAGGCCGACGGATACGTCGGTCGGAATACACCAGCGGCACGATGGAATCGAGCATGGCGGACGGTGCCGGATCGTCGGCAAATGGCTCGCAGCGAATCAGCTTGCCGTCTTCAACCACAGCGGTAAACGCGCCCCAGTGCGCAAGATGTGGATAACGTTTAATCGCCATGACAACCTCAGGATAAGTAATTAGCAGGCTGGATAATAACCCGAATTATCGGTGTCCCCAACAGCAAGAAGCGTGAATAGCTTATGCGTAATGTGGCATTACTTATCCATATTTAAACGTTCGTTTAAAACACACGTTGGGCTAGGGTTTAACCAGAAAATAAAGAGGTGGCTCAGGATAATGCCGATCGCTTAAGAACCGAGATACACGGAGCGACCACGGGGCGAGGTATCCCTACGGGAACCTCATCCCCGTGTTTCTCCTAAAATGAGGCCTAAGTGATCCGCCTTAAAATTCAGGCAGTTTTATTATTTTTTCGTTATTCAAACCAGGAACGCAGCATGAAACCCATTACGCCACACAGCAACGGTAATGACGCTATTTTACTGCCCCGATGTTGACTTAATTCAGCCTGATTTCTCTTCCTCCTGAAGAGAACGGTTTTTTGTCACCCAAAACACATCATTCAAAACACGCCATTAAAAAAATAAAGGCGGAGCGCACAACGCTGCCCTCTGCATACGGATGGGAAATATGAAAAAAAATCTATTCTTGTCAGCGTTGATTCTGACGTCTTCGCTCTTCGGCCTTGCCGCACAGGCAGAAACGCAGACGCCAAAGCGCGGCGGCACGCTGAACTTTTTGGCCGAGCCTGAACCGCCCGTATTAACCAGTCTGGTCAGCACCAGCGGCGCAGTGATGAAGGTCAACGCCAAGGTGATTGAAGGTCTGTTGAATTACGATTTCGATATGAAGCCGACCCCGCAGCTGGCAACCAGTTGGTCAGTAAGCCCGGACGGCAAACAATATACGTTCCATTTGCGTAAAGGCGTGAAATGGCATGATGGGCAAGACTTCACCTCTGCGGACGTCGCGTTTTCTATTCTGACCGTCAAAAAATACAATTCACGCGGTCAGGGCACGTTTGCTAACGTCACTGAAGTGAAAACCCCGGATCCGTATACCGCGATCCTGGAACTGTCAAAACCCGCACCTTACCTGCTGAGCGCGTTCTCCGCTAATGAAGCGCCTATCGTGCCGAAACACTTATACGAAGGCACAGACATTCTGTCGAATCCCCACAATACCGCACCGATTGGAACCGGCCCGTTCGTCTTCAAAGAATGGGTTCGTGGCAGCCATATCCTGTATGAACGTAACCCAAACTACTGGGACAGTCCCAAGCCTTACGTCGATAAACTGGTGGTGAAGATTATTCCCGATGCCGCCACTCGCACGATTGCGCTTGAAACCGGCGCGCTCGATCTGGGAAGCGACTCTCCCGTTCCGCTGAGTGAAATTGAACGCATCAAGAAAAACCCCAAGCTGGGCATTGAAACCGCTGGCTACGGTTACAGCCCAACGCAAACCCGCATTGAGTTCAATCTGGATAACCCTTACCTGAAGAACCTGAAGGTTCGCCAGGCCATTGCGCACAGCATCAATATTGATGTGTTGAAAAATGTGGTGTGGTACGGCTATGCGGTAAGTTCACCGACGCCGATTACGCCAGAACTGGCGCAGTTCCATGATGCAACGCCGTCACCTTATGGCTTCGATATTGCCAAAGCGAACAAACTGCTGGACGAAGCCGGCTTCCCACGTCAGGCAAACGGTATCCGCTTCACGCTGGTACATGATTTCATGCCCTATGGCGATAGCTTCAAACGCGTGGCGGAATACCTCAAATCCGCACTGGCCAAAGTGGGGATTGACGTCACCATTCGCTCACAGGATTTCGCCACCTTCGTTAAGCGCGTTTATACCGACCGCGACTTTGACTTCAACAATGGTTCCATCTCGAACCTGTTCGATCCTGCCGTGGGCGTACAGCGTCTGTACTGGTCAAAAACCTATCAACCGGGCGTACCTTTCGGCAACGGCTCACATTACAGCAATCCAGAAGTAGATCGTTTGCTTGAGCAGGCCTCGGTAGAAACCGATCCTGAAAAACGCGTGGAGCTGTACAAGCAGTTCCAGCGCATCATCGCCACGGATATTCCCGATTTGAACCTGCTCCAAATTAAGCGCCAGACGATTTACAACAAGCGCGTGCATAACGTCGTCACGGATATTCAGGGCGTCAACGGCAGTCTGGCCGACGTGTGGCTGGATCAGTAATCGTAATACGGCATTCCCCTGCTCGAGCAGGGGAACTCTCATGAAGGTATGTGATGAATAAAGTAGAACGAATCGGGCGCGTACTGTGGCGTACCCTGCTTCACGCGCTGCCAACGGCGATTGGCATTATCATTCTGGTGTTTTTCCTGTTGCAACTGGTGCCGGGAGACGCCGTTGATGTGCTGGCTGGCGAGGCAGGCAATGCAACCGAAGCGACCATGGCACACCTGCGCGCTCAGTTCGGTCTCGATCAACCCATACTGCAACAGCTTTCTGTCTATTTGGGCAATTTGGCACAGTTCAGCCTCGGCTTTTCGCCTCGCTATAACGCACCGGTAATGGATCTGATCCTGTCACGGCTGCCGGGCACGCTGTTCCTGATGCTGCTGTCACAGGTTTTCGCCATCATCATCGGCATAACGCTGGGAACGATCATGGCGGTGTGGGCGGGTAAATGGCCCGACCGCCTGCTCTCGCTGATCGCGCTGCTGCTCTACTCCACGCCGGGGTTCTGGATCGGCCTGATGACGCTGATTCTGTTTTCCGTACATCTTGATTGGCTACCAAGCGGCGGCAATATCACCATCGGCGCAAACCTCACTGGCTGGGCATATTTCAAGGATATGTTGCAGCATGCCATCCTTCCGGTTGTGGCACTGAGCAGCTTTTTTATCGCCATTTATGCCCGCCTGACCCGCGCGGCCATGTTGGAAATTGCCCAGCAGGATTTTGTGCGCACCGCACATGCCAAAGGGCTGTCGCCGCTGTGGGTTACCGTCAGGCACATTCTACGCTGTGCGCTGCTGCCTATCACGACCGTTGCGGGTATGCACTTCGGCAATCTGCTGGGCGGAGCGGCGGTGGTCGAAACGGTCTTTAGCTGGCCGGGACTGGGCCGTCTGGCGCTGGAAGCGGTAATGGCACGTGACTTCAACGTCTTGTTAGGCGTCCTGCTGCTTTCCGCCTTCTTAGTCATTTTGGCTAACGTGCTGGTGGATTTACTGCAATCCTGGCTCGATCCCCGAATTAAGGCGCGCTGATATGAATCACCTTTCTCCTGAAAATCTCACACCGAAGAAAGCCGCAGCGGACGGCGTTAGCTCAGCAGCAACTCGCCCGTTAAAAATGCCTTTTCGCCTGTCACCTGAGGTACGTGCATTTATCCGCAACCCCGCCGGGATGGCTGGCCTGCTATTGCTGATTACGGTATTTCTGATGGCCGCTTTCGCACCGTTGCTGTATCCCGGCGATCCGCTGGATATGGTCGCTCAGCCTTTCTTGTGGCCGGGCGAAAATCCTGATTTCCCGTTAGGAACCGATTCGATGGGCCGGGATGTCGCCGCTGGAATCGTCCACGGTTCACAGGTTTCTTTGCAGATTGGCTTCTCGGCGGTCATCGTCAGCCTGTTAATTGGCACCGTCGTCGGTGCGCTGGCGGGCTATTTTGGCGGTCGGGTTGATGACCTGCTGGTTCACATTACCGAACTGTTCCAGACCTTCCCGACCTTTTTGTTAGTCGTGGTGCTGGTCGCCATCGGCTCCCCTTCGGTGACTCTGATTTCTCTGGCCATCGGTATTGCCTCCTGGCCGACGATTGCACGTCTGGTGCGGGCCGAGTTTCGCTCGCTGCGTGAAAGCGATTTTGTGTTAGCCGCACGCAGTCAGGGATTTTCCAGCCTGCGTATTATTTTTCAGGAAATGCTGCCGAACGCGCTGCCGTCGATCATCGTCACCACGTCGGTCATGGTCGCCTCGGCCATTTTGATTGAATCCGCCCTCTCCTTCTTGGGCTTTGGCGATCCGAACCGCGTGAGCTGGGGCAGCATGATCGGCGCTGGCCGTGAATCGCTGCGTACCGCCTGGTTTCTTACTGCCCTACCCGGCACCGCACTGGTCTTAACCGTGCTGTCACTGAATCTGGTGGGCGACGCGTTGAACGATGCCCTGAATCCACGGTTACGGGGGAGAAGCGCATGAAGCCGCTGGTCAATATTCAAGATTTACGCGTTGATTTTCCCGGTCATCAGGCCGTTCGAGGGCTAAACCTGACGATTAACGCCGGAGAAACGCTGGCGCTGGTTGGCGAATCCGGCTGCGGTAAATCCGCGACGGCGCTGTCCCTGATGCGATTGGTCGCCGAACCGGGGAAAATCAGCGGCCGCATCCTGTTTGATGGACAGGATCTGCTAATCCTGCCAGACCGGCAGATGCGCCAGCTGCGTGGCAGTGCGCTGTCGATGATTTTTCAGGAACCGATGACCTCGCTCAATCCAGTACTTTCCATCGGGCAACAGATTAGCGAAACGCTGCGGTTGCATGAAACGCTGACGCCCGCACAAGCACGGACGCGCGCCATCGAGCTGTTGGATCTGGTCAAGATCCCTGAACCAGCACGCCGGGTGGATGACTATCCACATAACCTGTCTGGCGGACAGCGTCAGCGCGTCATGATCGCGATGGCAGTGGCGTGCCGTCCGCGTCTGCTCATTGCTGATGAACCGACCACGGCGCTGGACGTCACCATTCAGGCACAGATTCTGGCGCTGCTGGATAACCTGCGTCGTGAATTCTCGATGAGCCTGCTGCTGATTACGCACGACCTTGGGCTGGTGGCGCAATGGGCCGACCATGTGGCGGTGATGTATGCCGGGCAAAAGGTAGAAGAAGCACAGGCAGCCGACCTGTTTCAGCCATCCACACACCGTTTCGCCCCCAAGCACAGCTACACACGCGGGCTGTTAGCGACATCGCTGCACATGGATCAGGACAGACACTACCGCACCCATCGGCTGGCGGAAATCCATCACGCGCCAACGGATGAAGGCTTTACGCTGCTGACGCCGCCCACCTTAATTCACCGAGCCACCGATACGAGCCAGCCGCCGCTGCTCTCGCTGAAAAATATTCATACTCGCTATTCAACCGCACAAGGCAAGGTGCTAGCCGTTGACGATGTGTCACTGACGATTTTGCCCGGAGAAACGCTTGGTCTGGTGGGCGAATCCGGCTGTGGTAAATCCACCCTGTCCAAAACCATTCTGCGCCTGCTACCGCCTTCACACGGGCAGATCGTGTTCGATGGGCAAGACATCACGACGCTAAAAGAATCACGGCTGAAAGCGCTGCGTCAGCGGGTGCAGATGATTTTTCAAGACCCTTATGCGTCGCTGAATCCACGCCACAGTATTCAGCATATCCTTGAAACGCCGCTAATTGTGCACGGCCTTGGCGAGCGTGCGCAGCGACAGCAGGCGATCAAAAATATCATCGATCGTGTTGGTCTGCCGCAAAGCAGCCTGAGCCGCTATCCCCATGAGTTTTCCGGCGGGCAACGCCAGCGTATCGGTATTGCCCGTGCGCTGGTGGTACGTCCTTCGCTGGTGATTTGCGACGAGCCGGTGTCCGCACTTGATGTCTCTATTCAGGCGCAGATCCTCAATCTGTTGGTTGAGTTAAAAAACGAAATGGGCCTGTCGCTGCTATTTATTTCCCACGATCTCGCGGTGGTTCGTTATATCGCCGACCGGGTCATGGTGATGCAAAACGGGCGCTGCGTGGAAAGTGGCGATCACCACAGCATCTGGCATCAGCCACAGCATCCGTACACCCGCAAACTGATTGATGCCGTCCCCGGCGGCGGGCAGCGCGAAGCGTCTGTATCTCCACAGCTGATGAGCAGGCAGGCGCATGGATAAGCACAGTGAACGCCAAGTGAGTACATCAACCGCTATTGACCAAGCAGCGATGGAATCGGTCATTCAGGATTTTTTACCTGAGCTGATTGCGATTCGTCACCATATTCATCAGCACCCAGAAATCGGCTTTGAAGAGGTTGCTACCGCGCAATTGGTGGCGGAAAAGCTGGCGGCATGGGGGCTTGCCGTCACCACCGGCATCGGTGGAACGGGTGTGGTCGCCACCCTACATGGCCGTTATCCCGGTGAAGACAGCATCGGCCTGCGGGCAGACATGGATGCGCTGTATATCAATGAGAAAACGGACCTGCCCTATGCCTCGGTGCATGCTGGGAAAATGCATGCCTGCGGACACGATGGACACACCACCATGCTGCTGGGTGCCGCACGCTATTTGTCTCAGCACCCCGACTTTGCTGGCACGGTACATTTTATTTTCCAGCCCGCGGAAGAAGGATTAGGTGGCGGGCTTGCCATGCTCAATGACGGCCTGCTGATCAGGTTCCCCTGCAACCGACTGTTTGGCCTGCATAACAAGCCCGGTATCGAGGTGGGTCAATTCGCGATTAGCAGCGGCCCGATGCTGGCGGCAAGTGATACCTGGCAGGTCACGTTTCACGGCACAGGCGGACACGGCGGTTCAGGCGTTCACCTTTCTATCGACCCGACGCTGCCCGCCGCGCAATTTATGCTTGGCCTGCAAACCATCGTCAGCCGCAACGTCCCTGCGATGGAGGCAGCAGTGCTCAGCATCGGTCATATTCAGGGCGGCGATGTCCATGCCCCAAACGTTATCCCAGATAGCGTCATCCTTAAAGGAACCGGACGGAGCTATTCGCCGAGCGTGCGCCACCTGCTGGAAACGCGCCTGCGAGAGCTGGCACACAGCACCGCACAAGGTTTTGGCGCAACGGCCGACGTGCATTATGAACGGCAGTATCCCGCGCTGGTTAACGACACGCACGCCACGCAGTTAGCCGTTAACGCTGCCGCGCAGGTGGTCGGATTCGAACAGGTTAACGCCGCGATGACGCCGCTACTGGGTGCAGAAGATTTTGCCTACATGCTGGAGCAGCGCCCTGGCGCCTTCATGATGCTGGGGAACAGCGACAAAAAGGCGCCCAACGTGCATCACCTACATACCCCGCACTACGACTTTAATGATGCGCTGATCCCATTAGGGATCCGCTATTGGGCGACATTGGTTTATCAAGAACTGGGTTTACCAAGGACTGACGTTATCAGTAACCGAGTCTAGAGGGAGCGCATTTCCCCACGGCCTCAATCTAACAATGCATGACGTCGGAGCATCCGACGGCGAGCGTGAGCAAAAAGGATGAATCATGGTGGCGTTATTGAAAACTAAAGATCAAAGCAAAGAAAAAGAGGCAGACATTAAACAGCGCATCCTGCGTGAGGCCATCACGATCTTCGCCTGCAAAGGCAGTGAGCTAACAACGATTCGCGAAATAACAGAAGCCACCAACGTGAATGTGGCGTCGGTGAATTATTACTTTGGTTCGAAAGAAGGGTTACTGCGTGCCGTATTGGACAACGTTCTCGGCCCGTTAAATGACGAAAGAACGCGTCTGCTGGATGAGGTGGAAAAGGCTAATCACGGTGATGAACTGCCCGTTGCCGTGCTGCTGGATGCGCTATTGCGCCCGCTGGTTAAAACAGCTCGCACGCCCGACGGTGGACGTATTGTCGTTCGCCTATTACAGCATCTGCGGGCGACACCGGGTTTGGAGGTAACCGCCCTGCTGTCGGCCCAGTTCGATCACGTCGCTCACCGTTTTATCGATGCCTTTTCTCGTGCTTTACCGGCGCTATCGCGCGCGGAGGTGATCTGGCGTTATGAATTTGCCCGCGGTGCCGCCATGCACGTGTTAACCGACGCCGATCCGCGTTCTGGCCGTCTGGCGCTGCTCTCCAAAGGGCTGTGCGACAACCGCGATGACGATCGCGTGCTGTCGCACCTATTACGTTTTGTCGAGGCGGGTTTTACCGCCAAACCACTGACTGAGACATCCCTTCAGTCCTGATTTTTCGTTATTCGTAACACGTTTAAACCGACAGGAAACAGACATGAGCAGAGAAAAAATTGAAGGGTCATTCGTTGCCCTCATTACACCTTTCAATGACGATGGCAGCGTGGATTTCGGCGCATTTGAAGCGTTATTAAAATTCCAGGAAGATAACGGTACGGCAGCCGTTTTGATTATGGGCTCAACCGGGGAAGTATCCATGCTGTCCCCAGATGAGAGAAAAGCGATCATCCGCCGAACCGCGCAATACAGCACCAGCAAAATGAAGCTGTTCTATGGCTGTACCGGTAACAATACCGATACCACCATTGACTACGTTCGCTATGCACATGACAACGGCGCAGACGGTGCCATTATCGCCGCCCCTGCCTATATCTGTGCCAGTGAGAGCGATATCGAAAACTACTTTCTGGAAATTGCAGACGCGACCGATTTGCCATTAGGGATTTATAACAACCCACCGCGCGTAAAAACGGACCTGCACTGGACATCGCTGCTGCGTATTTTCCAACACCCAAACTACGTCATTCATAAAGAATCCACCACTCGCGTGGGTCAGGTGGCACAAGTACTGGCAGGCAATCCCGATGTGTCGGTGATGTGCTGCGACTCGCCCAATCTGGGTTTAGTCGTGCCAACGATGTCACTGGGAGGCCATGGAACTGCCAACATGACAGGCAATATTGCACCGGCAGAACTGGCAGAAATTTCGCGCCCGTGGAAAAACGGCGAGGATGCAGAACGCTTCCGGAAGGCGTATCAGCATTTGCTGCCGCTGCTGCACTATACCTACTCGGCAATCAATCCGGTGGCGGTGAAATCGTTGATGAAGGCGGTGGGTTTACCAGCAGGCAGCCTGCGCCGTCCGCTGCGGGGTTTGCAGGGCGAAGCGTTGGAGTCAGGTATTCGTATCGTGAACGAATTAGGATTGAGCAGCAAATACGGCTTTAACCGCTGATTCTGTTCTGGCGCGTGGAGAACAAGTGTTTCATCTCAGAAGTGGTTCATCTTAATTCCACTTCTGAGATTTCAAACGAAAGAATGACTACTGAGGATTATTGACTAACAGCGATCCTGAACCGTTCGTCGGGCTGCTTTGCGCGTTCTTCAACACCCAGACCCGGCCATAGTGGTTATAGAAACCCGCCGAGTGACCTGCATCTGGCCCAATGCCCTGATACATATCGAAATGCTGGCCTTTAATCGCCCCGCCGACATCCAGCGCGATCATCAGGCGCATTTCATACTTGCCGGTGAATTTTCCAACGTTATCCAGCAGCGGCACTTCCATTAACAGAGCCGTACCTGCTGGGATCAGCGAACGGTCAGAGGCAACGGAGGCTTTAGCCACCAGCGGCACGGCGCTAGCCCCTTTGACGGGAGCAGACATCATTGGCTTAAAGAACACAAAAGAAGGATTCTGCTCAAACAGTTCACGCACTTCATATTCGGAATGCTGCTCCGCCCACTTGCGGATGGCCTGCATCGACATCTCTTCACGCGGCACTTCACCACGATCGATCAGCACCTTACCAATACTGCGGTAGGCATGGCCATTTTTGCCAGCGTAACCAAAGAACGTCAGCGGACGTCCATCGCCAAAATCAATATAGGCGCTGCCCTGCACTTCCATCATGAAGTTATCGACCAGCGAGTTAGTCCAAGCGAGAACCAGCCGTTCATCCAGCGCACCTGAATAAATACCGGCGCGATCTGGTAGCCGACGGCTATTTTTGCCCTTTGACGGCATGGCATATAAAGGATGGCGGAATTCCCCCTGACGGGTATGACGCGCCTGCAATACCGGCGTGTAATAACCGGTGAACTGCACGTTACCAAAGTTATCAACGCCTTCCATCTGCCAGGCATTCAGACCAAACTTGCTCAGCTCGCGGGTATCGGCACCGGACATCATCCAGTTTTCAATCGCCTGAAAGGTCGTATTATTGCGCGAGTACAGATTAGGTGACGCCGACCGAATTTCAGAAACCTGAGTCATAAAATCCCGTGCGTTGACCGGTTTTCCTTTGGCATTAGGTTCATTCACCAATTCCAGAGGCTGGTTGAGGTGACCATCTTTATATTGCTGCCCGCGATCGGTTGGCCTGGATTGGCACCCCGCCAGAATGGCAATGACCACTGCGGTCAGCACGTATTTTCCCCACCGTCCCTTCATCTTTGCGCTCGCTTTTTACATCAAAAAATTTACCGTCGAACGATAACAAACGGCTATCGAGAAAGGAATGGGAGAGCACATAAATCCACGGGTCAAACAAATGCTACTCAGCACACGGCATCGTAAAAAATCGATTTTTCTGTTAATCGTCGTATTCCGTTCACAAAACTATCCATTCGGTGACAAATCAACCCACTCGATGATAAATTAATCACCCAACAACCCAATGCTGCGTTTTTTACAGAAATAGGTTGCATCAATGTTCATGACGAGTATAGTGCGCATCCACGGACGCGGGGTGGAGCAGCCTGGTAGCTCGTCGGGCTCATAACCCGAAGGTCGTCGGTTCGAATCCGGCCCCCGCAACCAATTGGTGTGAGTCGTCCATCAAGAGATGTGAAAGCAGTAAAAATAAGTCATTACGGACGCGGGGTGGAGCAGCCTGGTAGCTCGTCGGGCTCATAACCCGAAGGTCGTCGGTTCGAATCCGGCCCCCGCAACCAATTGGTGTGAGTCGTCCATCAAGAGATGTGAAAGCAGTAAAAATAAGTCATTACGGACGCGGGGTGGAGCAGCCTGGTAGCTCGTCGGGCTCATAACCCGAAGGTCGTCGGTTCGAATCCGGCCCCCGCAACCAATTAAGGTTCTTTAAATTAAGAACTGCGCGATAAAGCACCTTAACAGGTGCTTTTTTGTTTTCTACGCATTATCTGTTTCTACATACTATCTGCTTCTACGAACTATCTGTTTCTACGTACTATCTGCTTCTACGTACCATGCCCCAGACCTCATTCCCTCTGAACCGCGCCAGCTAGGCGCGGTCATCGTGCGTTCTATATCTGCAACATCAACTACCGCTCAGCCTGACTGGCAAAGTAGGCTTTAATGCCTGCAAAAATGGATTCCGCAATTTGCTGCTGGAAATGGCTAGTGCGCAGCTTACGCTCTTCTTCCAGATTACTGATAAAGGCCGTCTCAACCAGAACAGAGGGGATATCTGGGGCTTTCAGTACTGCAAACCCGGCCTGATCGACGCTGTTTTTGTGCAGACGATTCACCTTGCCCAGCCGGGTCAGGATCTCTTTACCAAATTTCAGGCTATCGCCAATCGTCACGGTCTGCACCAGATCGAACATGGTGTGATCCAGATAGCGGTCGCCACTCATGCTCACGCCACCGATCAAATCCGATTCGTTCTGGGTCTCTGCCAGAAATCTGGCAGCGGTGCTGGTTGCCCCTTTTTTCGAGAGGGCAAAAACCGACGATCCTCTTGCCGATCGATTGGTAAACGCATCAGCATGAATAGAAATAAACAGATCGGCACGCTGCTTGCGCGCTTTCGCCACCCTTACGCGCAGCGGAATGAATACATCTTCATTGCGCGTCATATAGGCTTTCATGTTGGATTCGTTGTCGATCAGCTTGCGCAAGCGGCGAGCGATTTGCAGCACGATGTCTTTCTCGCGCGTTTTATTCTTGCCAATCGCGCCGGGATCTTCACCGCCGTGACCGGGGTCGAGCATGATAATTAGCGGACGATCCCGTCCGGCTTTCCCCGCTTTAGGCGCTTCTGCCGGCAGCGTACGTTCCAGATCGCCTTTGTTGTAATCCTCCAACAGCGCCAGCAGCGGATCGTCTTCGTTATCGTAGCGCCCTGCGGCAGGATACAAATCCAGCACCAGTCGGTGTTTGAACTCGGCCACTGGCCCCAGCGTAAAGACCTTGGTCGTCGCCTGCTGCTTGAGCTCCAACACCAAGCGCACCGTGGTTTTATCAAACTGGCCGATACGCGCTTCTTTAATCAGGGCGTCGTTATCTGGCTTAAACTGGCTGGCGATCTCCTTCAGCACGCTGTTCAGATGAACATTTTCGATATCCACCACGATGCGTTCAGGATTACTCAGACTAAACTGTTTATATTTCAGCGGGTGATTGGATTCCAGCGTGACGCGGGTATAGGAAGAAGACGGCCAGACGCGCACGGCAACGACCTGTGTCGTCGCCGCTATCCCTACACCACTTACGCTTAACAGCCAGGTTGCTGCTGCGGTTTGTAATAGACGCCGTCGAGTCAAACGATGATTCGAATGAGACATGCCACTCCGATCTGATTGCTGTGCGCTATCCTGTGCCGTTGTGTTGCCAATGCACTGGATAGGTCATTAAAAATGAATAAAGGTAAAAATTGTCAAAAACTTTAACGAATCTGCTCCACGCTGTCATGCAAAAATCCTGTGGAGGCCTTATAACAGGCGGATATCATAAATTTGAAGCATTAACCTCGCTTTTCTGGTTAATACTTCCTCTTGCCTTTTACGTCATAAAGAATAAAAATACAGAAATTACGAATAAAAATGCAAAGAGGGCTCGTAGTGAAGGAACGGAGTACAGAACTGGTTCAGGGCTTCCGCCATTCAGTTCCCTATATCAATGCCCACCGTGGCAAAACGTTTGTCATCATGTTAGGTGGCGAAGCCATTGAACATGCCAACTTCTCTAGCATCGTAAATGATATCGGGCTGCTACACAGTCTGGGGATCAAGCTGGTGGTGGTTTATGGTGCTCGCCCCCAGATCGACGCCAACCTGACAACGCATCACTATGAGCCTCACTACCATAAAAACACCCGTATCACCGACAGCGCCACGCTGGAGCTGGTCAAACAGGCGGCGGGAATGCTGCAGTTGGATATCACCGCTCGGCTGTCGATGAGCCTGAACAACACGCCCCTGCAAGGTGCCCACATTAATGTCGTCAGCGGTAATTTTATTATCGCGCAGCCGCTTGGCGTGGATGACGGCGTGGACTACTGCCACAGTGGCCGTATTCGTCGTATTGATGAAGAAGCGGTTCACCGCCAGTTGAATAGCGGCGCGATTGTGCTGCTCGGCCCGGTTGCGGTTTCAGTCACCGGTGAAAGTTTCAATTTAACCTCGGAAGAGGTTGCAACCCAGCTCGCTATTAAGCTGAAAGCGGAAAAGATGATCGGTTTCTGCTCCTCGCAGGGCGTGACCAATGAAGAAGGCAACATCATTTCCGAGCTGTTCCCCGACGATGCGCAGCAGCGTATTGATGCACTGGAACAGGCTGGTGATTACCATTCGGGTACGGTCCGGTTCCTGCGCGGCGCGGTCAAAGCCTGCCGTAGCGGTGTGCGCCGCAGCCACCTGATCAGCTATCAGGACGACGGTGCGCTGTTGCAGGAACTGTTCTCACGCGACGGAATCGGTACGCAGATCGTGATGGAAAGCGCCGAGCAGGTTCGCCGTGCGACCATCAATGACATTGGCGGTATTCTGGAGCTGATTCGCCCGCTGGAAGAGCAAGGCATTCTGGTCAGACGCTCGCGCGAGCAGTTGGAAATGGAGATCGACAAATTTACTGTCGTGGTACGCGATAACCTGACTATCGCCTGCGCCGCGCTTTATCCGTTTCCAGAAGAGAGCATTGGCGAAATGGCCTGCGTCGCGGTTCACCCAGATTACCGCAGCTCATCACGCGGCGATATGCTGTTACTACGCGTTGCCGCTCAGGCACGTCAGCAGGGTCTGAAAAAGCTGTTTGTACTGACGACGCACAGCATCCACTGGTTCCAGGAACGCGGCTTTTTACCCGCCGAAGTGGAAATGCTGCCGAAGAAAAAGCAGGCGCTGTATAACTACCAGCGTCGCTCGAAGATTCTGGTGCTGGATCTCTGAGTTATTCCACTCGATAACACTTCTCGTGGCCGATCGCAAAATCGGCTACGCTATTTTTATCCGCTTATGGCCGCTTGCCAAACTCACCGCTCACGTTGTTCATTTCAATAAGCCATCAGACAGGGATATCATGCCAATTTGTCAACGCAATTCACACCCGCAGCGTATCGTACTTCCCTAACTGAATGGCATCTTACTAGCAGAAGAGCGCACCATTAATGCGCTAATTCTCTCTTCCAAGCCGCTATAGCGCTGCGTTGGCGTTTTCACCGCCCGGCAGAGAATGCGGACATCGGTATAGAGTGACAAACGCTGGCGCGCACGCGTGATGGCGGTATACACCAGCTCCCGCGTCAGCACCGGTAAATAGTGGTTCGGCAGCACCAGCGCCGTATGATCAAACTCCGATCCCTGCGATTTATGCACTGTCATCGCATAGGCGGTGTCATGCGGCGGCAGACGGCTTGGCGTAACGTCTTTGGTTTCGCCATTTGGCAACGGGAAAAATACGCGCAGCTCACCGCTTCCTCCCATCATGGCGATACCGATATCCCCATTGAACAGGCCTAATGCGGCATCGTTACGTTCAATCATGACCGGTCGGCCGAGATACCAGCGGTTAAGCGGATTACGGCTACGCTGAATCAGCCCAGCCTGATGCAAAGCCTGCTCAATGCGCTGATTCAGCCCTGCTACGCCAAATGACCCTTCGCGCAATGCGCACAGTTGGCGATAGCGCTGGAAAGCAAGCAGCACAGCGTCCGGCGTGGCTCCCGCCGCCACAAGCTGTAGATAATCACGATACCCTTCGACACACTGTGCCAGCATGGCCTGATACTCCTCAGCCGCGGTTAACGGGCTACAGGTAATATCGGCAAACTCGCCGTTTAACACAGAACGCACACGAGCGTCATCACCGTCGTTCACCGCCAGCGCCAGTTGGCCAATACCGGAATGCGGATCGAAACGGTAGCTCCGGCGCAATAGACAGATACTGTCACTGACCGTCGTCTGTCCTTCAGGACCACTTTCATCCAGCTTACAACCCGTCAGCCGCTGCAATTGCTGCGCCCGCGCGCGGCTATAGCCAACCTCGGCAAAACGACAGATATCGCCCAACACCGCCCCCGCCTCGACGGACGCCAGTTGATCGCGGTCACCCAGAAAGATAATTCTGGCGTGTGGCGGAAGCGCAGCGATCACATTCGCCATCATCGGCAGATCGACCATCGACGCCTCATCCACAATCAGCACATCCAAATGTAGCGGGTTGTCCTGATGGTGACGCAGGCGCTGACTGTCTGTCACCGCCCCCAAAAGCCGATGCAGGGTTGTCGCTTCCTGCGGAAACGCATCCCGCAACAAAGGATCCACCGCTAGACGGTGCAGAGCCTGCCCTAGCGACTCCGTGAGCCGCGCAGCCGCTTTCCCAGTCGGCGCAGCCAGTTGAATACGTAACGTCTCTCCCGTATTCAGCTCAATTAGCGCCGCCAGCAATTTGGCCACCGTCGTGGTTTTCCCCGTTCCCGGCCCGCCGGAAATCACCGCAATGCGGCGCGTCAAGGCGACAGCCGCAGCGACCTTCTGCCAGTTAACCTCTTCGCCCACGTCAGGAAACAGCCGATCAAGAACCGCTCGGATCGCGGGTTCATCGACGAGGACTGTATCGCGCTCGCTGGCGATAAACCGCGCCACGCGGCCTTCACTCTGCCAGCTACGCTGTAAGTACAGCTTTTCTCCTTGCAACACCAACGGCGTCGGCTGGCTTCCGTCGCTGACGGCATCGGACGCCAGTAAGCGCTGCCGCCATGCGGCAACCGTGTTTAGCCCTGCCTCCGTGAGTAGCTGTTGTGCCAGCTCAGGCTCGCGGCCGTCAAACAGCGTCTGCGCCTGCAAGTTCTCCAGCGGCAAACACACGTGCCCCGCGCCCGAATGTGCACTCAGGCAGGCCGCGGTCAACAGCAGATCGGGCGTTGTCTCATCCGCCAGCATTCTGGCGAACTGAACATCCAGCGGGCGCAGTAACCGCCGCGCCAGTGCCGTTTCAAGTAACACAATCATGAGGGAATTCCTGTATCAGCATCGTCAGGCGTCTTTCCCTTAAAGAGCGCATCCAGCCCAAAAACAAATTCAGCAGAGGGACGACAGGCAAAGATGCCATTGCCGGGGTGAGACACTTCAACGCCGCGTAAAAACAGATAAAACACCCCGCCAAAATGGCGCTCATAGTCATAATCCGCAATCCGGTGACGCAGATAGCGGTGCAAAGCCAGCGTGTAGAGCTGGTATTGCAAGTCATAGCGATGTTCGGCCATCGACTGCATCATGGCCGTTTGAGTGTACGCGCTGGCATCAGGGCCGAGCCAGTTGGACTTATAGTCCAGCAGGTAATAACGCCCTTCCCAGCGGAACACCAGATCGATAAACCCTTTCAGCATGCCTTTAACCTGCTGAAAAGAGAGCGCCGGACACCGCGCAGATAGCGGATCGTGATTCTTTGCCAACCGATCGAGCTGCGCCGCCTGTATTGGCGCATCAATCGGTATATAGAACTGTAATTCGGCCTGCTTATCTGCGTTATCCAGCGATGACAGCATAATCCCTTGCTCGTTAAGCGACGTATGCAACAGCGTATCCATCCACGTCTTCAATACCGGATGCCAGTGCGCTTCAAATCCCTGTAGCTGTAACTGCTCGGCCAGCCAGTCATCCTCAACGGGCTGAGTGAAATCCAGCGTTTCAAACAGGCTATGCAAAAACGTTCCCGGACTCGCGCCGCGCGGGAACGTATGCGGGGTCAGTTGGGTTTCGTCCGCTTCCTGACGCTCGCCTATCGCTTCGATATCCAGACGCGGCACCAGATCTTGTGCGCTTGCAGAGCCCTGATGCTGAAGCCCCGAATAGCTCGTTACTCGCCAGCCGTCGCGCAACTGACGTTCGATGTAGCGAGCCCGCAGCTCTGCCAATTCCGGTCTATCCGGCTGCCAACGCTGTTCTTCCGTTGCCTGTAGCGGTGTTAATGCGATACCGTCGCCAACCATGCCTTCCAGCTCGTTGACTAACGTGGCAGCCTCGGCTTCTTTACCGCGCTGGAGTAAATAGCCCAGCGCGCTCTGGTGCATATCGCTGCTGCCATCTTTCTTACGCGACCGCTGAACCGGCGCGACGCCCACGCTACAGTGGTAGATAGAACGGGTCAGCGCGACATACAGCAAACGTAAATCTTCTGCCAGCCTCTCTTCTTCTGCCAGGGTCTGGCTTTCTTCATTATTTTGCAGATCCAACACGGCCTGATAGCTCTCGCGATCGTGATAAATTCCCTGATCCTGCACGCGGAAGTTACTGATGAAAGGCAGCCACACCAGCGGGTATTCGAGCCCTTTCGATTTATGGATCGTCACGATCTGCACCAGGTGACGATCGCTTTCCAAACGTAGCTGCTGATTCTCTGCCTGCGGATTAGGTTGGACAATCTGTTGTGATAGCCAGCGTACCAGCGCATGTTCGCTATCAAGCGTTGCCGAGGCATCCTGCAATAATTCACCGATGTGCAAAATATCGGTAATCCGGCGTTCGCCCTCCGCACTCGCTAGAAGGTTCTCCGCCAGTTGATGTTGACTCATCAACGCCCGCAGCATCGGCAGCACGCCACGCTGACGCCACAGAGCACGGTAGCCTGCAAATTCATCGACCAACGCATCCCATGCGGCTTCGCTTTGCCCTAATGCATCAACCTGTTCAGCATCCAGCCCCATCAGAGCCGTCGCCATCGCACTGCGTAACGTGCGCTCCTGTTCCGGTGCCAGCACCGCCTGCAACAGCCACAACATATCGCTGGCTTCCGGCGTGCTGAATACGCTGTCGCGATTGGACAGATATACAGAGGGAATGGACAAACGGCTCAGCGCGTCACGAATCAGCGAGGCTTCACGCCGGCTACGCACCAGCACACTCATGTCAGATGCCCTGACCAAACGGCGGGAGTCATCAGTAACCAGCCAGGCTTCATTGCGCTGACTGGCAGCCAGCCAGTCACGAATCTGCGCCGCACACTGACGCGCCATCTGCTGTTGATAATCACCTACGCCAATCGGTTCTGAACCCGTTAGCCAGAATTGCAGCGCAGGCTGAGGCTGCCCCGCAACCTCAAACACCAAACCGCGCTTGGACTCAGCAGGCTTGACTGGCAGAAAAGGGATATTTTGGAAAATAAAAGGATTTTCCAGACGTTCAAACAAGCGGTTAACGCCGCGTACCATCTGGTGCGACGAGCGCCAGTTCGTACCCAGCGTATAATGCGCGGCCACTTCTCCGCGTGCGTGCATATAGGTAAAAATATCCGCACCGCGAAACGCATAAATAGCCTGCTTAGGGTCACCGATCAGCAGCAGCCCACACTGCGACTGCCCGACGTACAGCGTTCGGAAAATACGGTACTGTTGGGGGTCGGTATCCTGAAATTCATCGATCATCGCCACCGGATAACGTTCGCGAATGGCGCTGGCAAGCTGTTCCCCGCCAGGCTGTTGCAACGCAACATCCAAACGACTCAGCAAATCGTCAAACCCAAGCTCTGCTCGCTGCCGTTTTTCCTCACTCACCGACTCGCGGATCGCCGACAGCGCGCGAACAATGACTAAATCGCGCAGCGACAGCGGCGCTTCAAGCAGCCGTTCGGTCTCCTCAAAGAGAGTATGAACAGGCGGTTCGCCTTTCTTCGTTTTCTCGATTAGCGTTTGCTGGGCAAATCTCACCAGATCTTTCGGCAGTTGGTAATCCAGCGTCGGCTGCTCTGCCCACAGCGTGACTTTCTGTAGCCAGTTGGGAAGATGCTTACTGCTGTAGCTGCGTTTATCGACGCCAGAAGCACTAATCAACACTTCCAGGTCCGCGGCTGACGCCAGCCAGCGTTGTTTGTACGCGTCGATCGTCGCCACGATCTTCTCATGGCGGCTCTGCAACGTTTCGCCCTCTTCTGGCGGCAAGCGAAACACAGGCGCTTCACCGTGCAGATAGGGAGCCAGATCGGCCAGCAGGTTTTCCGGCCCTTTCCACTCCAGACCGACAATACGTGCGACCTCTACTGGCAACGGATAGCAATAACGACGCCAAAAGTCGGCACAGGCCTGGCGGCGCAGCGGCTGTTCATCTTCTATCAGCACCTGTTCGAAAAGCACGCCGGATTCAAACGCATTGGTACTGAGCATACGCTGGCAGAAGCCGTGGATCGTGTAGATCGCCGCTTCATCCATTTGGCGTTCGGCCGCCAGCAATACGTCGGCCGCATCGCGGTGATCCGAAATCTCCGCCAGCAGCTGCGCTAGCGACGTATCTTTAGGCTTATCTGCTTCTTCACCCTGCGCGCTTTTACGCAGGCAGGCGATGCGCAACGCGTGAATTCTGGCACGAATACGCTCCCGCAATTCTTCGGTCGCCGCCTCCGTAAAGGTCACAACCAGAATTTCCTCGACCAGTAGTGGACGTGGATACGCGGCTTGTTTCCCCAGCCCCAGCAGCAGGCGCAGGTAAAGCGCAGCCAGCGTATAGGTTTTCCCCGTTCCGGCCGACGCCTCAATCAACCGCTCCCCGAGGAGCGGCAACGTCATAACGTCTAATGATTGCGGCGCGGCATTTTTCATTCTGCTGAAACCTTACCGACCGCTGTCGATGCTGCTGGCGCAGGGATCATCGTAGGCGCTTTCTCACGCGGTAACGTTTTCTGCAATGAAGACGCATCCGCGTAGGTGTGCCATCCCTTCGGTGCGGCATAGTCCGCTTTACCATGATGGCTACCGGACACCTGCGACAGAATCGCCAGCCCTTCAGGCTTCAGCGCTTTCTGGAAGAAGTCTGCCAGTTGCGTGACCGTCAGCGGTTTGATTTGTTCGAGCAGTTTCTCACGCGAGTCAAAAGCAAAGTTTTCCTGATCCAGATCTTTACGCAGTCGGCTAGCCTCTTCACCTAAGGTTTGCGGGCGCTGATTCAGTTCATTCATCACGCCTTGCTTATACTGCGTGAACTCTTCTTCACTCATTTCACGCAGTCGTTTTTGCGCTTTCAGGTAAAAATCTTCATAGCGCTGATACAGATAAGCAGGCTGTTTGCTGTTGCTTTGCAGCAGGAAGGCAATGCCCATCTGTCGGCCGATCGTCGTTGGGAAGGCAAACACCGCGTAACCCAGTTGCTCTTCCGTTCTCAGTTGGCTGTAGAACCAAGGCTGAACGATCTGCCCCAGCACCGAGCTATACGCCATGCTTTCCGTTTCCGAATACCCCGTCGGTACATACACTGCTGCTAACGCAGAATCCGTGCTGCTGCCCGGGCGTTGCAGATTAGCAAGCTGCGGCTTACTGACTTTGACATCATCGCTACGCGACAGATTCTCGCCACCAGCCTTCAGATGCGCCTTCAGCATATTCGCCAGCTCGGTAACTCGTTCTGGTGCCAGATTGCCGACGACCAGCATTTCCGGCGTGGCTTTTTGCAGCAGGTCTTTACGGTAGTTAACCACGTCCTGTAAACGGATATCCTTCAGCAGGCTACGACGTTCTGCGCGCTCAAAGTAAGGCAATTGCGATATCGCCTGAACCGGCTGTAACGCCTGTTCAAAGGCTTTTGATTTCTCTACCGCATCCAATTGCTGTATGTACCAGGACTTTGCCTGCTCCAACTGTGCTTCCGTCGAGGTAAAGGAGGCGTAGCCATCCGCCAACGTCAGCAGCAATCGTGGCAAATGTTGGGTATAACCATTGGCGCTAATCACCAGACCATCATTGCTGCGGGTGGAGAAACTGATGCCGCCGATCGAAGCCTGATAGCTGAGTTCATCCAGCGCCAGACCTGCCAGATAATCGTTTAACGCAAACAGTACCTGATTACGGGCGGTACTGCGCGCTTCCTGATTACGCAGGAACAGCGTGATTTCCGCTTTCGGCTCATCAGCGAAGTAGTGGCTTGGCATATAAAGCACGCGCAGCCCCGGCTGATTCAGCAGAAGTGTCGGTTTAGCGATCGCCTTATCGGCTTTGATCAGGGAGAAATCATCCGGGATATAGGGGTTGATCGTCGGCAACGACAGTGACATTTTCTGCCCCAGCGTTTTCCATTTTGCAAATGTGGCTGACGGGATTTTATTCATCTCGTACGGCGCATCGACAAAATAGGCCACTTTATTATGCGGCTCATTCGGGCTGATGACCCAGACGCGCGCATTCTGCGGCGTCATCTCGTCCAGTCGTGCGGCGATAGCTTTCGGATCGTAGCGATCGGCGACATACTGCGCATCCAGAGTATGTTCGACCGGCACGCTCAGCATGGTATCCACCAGCCATTCGATGTAGTCCATATCACGGCTGATGGACGGATAGCGGAAATCCAGATCCAGGACATGCGCGATCTCATCAAAATAGCGCTGCTGAATCCCTTCTGTGCGGATTTGTTGCAGGTAACGGAATATTGCAGCGATCACTTCATCACGCTGTGCTAGACCTTTATCGGTCAGCGAGGCTGAAATAGCGAACATGCCGCCATTACGGTCGATGATCGGCGAAGAACCCGCCCCGATAGACTCAACCAGCCCTTCCTTTTGCAACCAGTCAGAGAGCGTATTCTGACTGCGGTTGCCGATCAGATAGCTTATGTAGGTATCCGTCTTGCTGCGAAATTCCTGGCTAATATCGCTGACGCGAAACTCAATGCGCAGCTGTTTTCTCGGCTGAGCAGGAACATAGTGAATCATTACGCCACGCTGCTTTTCCGTCGCCACAGGAACGGTAACAGCAGGGACGCTGGCGTTGTGATTGGGAATACGCCCGAAGGTATCAACCGCCAGTTTCGCCAGTTCAGGCAGAGGTTGATTGCTGTAAATCACCCCTTTCATCAGGTTGGCTGAGTAGTATTGCTGATAGAACTTCACCAGCTCATCATGCAGTTTACTGCTGGGTTTATCGCTCAGGGTTTCAAGATTGCCCCCCGAAAAACGCGCGCTCGGGTGCGCTGGGTTCAGCGTCTCTGCTCCCACCTGCGCCATGCGGTGACCGTCACGCGAACGCGCCATCGTTAATTCCGCATTGACCGCGTTACGTTCGCGATCGGCATTCACCGGGTCGAGCAGCGGTTCCGCAATCGCATCCGCCATCCGATCGACGGCGGGCCGCAGCGCATCATTTTCCACTTCCAGATAAAACGCCGTGCGATAAGACGCCGTGCTGGCATTGTGGCTACCGCCATGCTTTTTCAAAAACTCTGACAGCGCTTCTGGTTCTGGGTAACGTTTCGATCCCATCAGCACCATGTGTTCGAGGTAATGCGCTAATCCCAGTTGATTATTGGGGTCGTCCAGCGAGCCAATAGGCAGCGCCAGTGATGCCAGCGATTTGGGTGCCTGCGGATCGGAAACCAGCAGAACGGTCATTCCATTATCCAGTTTGATCGCCTGATAGTGCCGCGGATCTTTTTCGCTTTTTCGAATCGTCTGAGCCAGCGGCTGCCAGCCCGTCTCAGCCCAACTCGCCGGAAGCCAGAATGTGAATAAAAGAAACCACCCGGTAATCCAGACCCACTGTTTACGCATGCAATTCTCCAACCTCATATCCATCACTTTTCACGTTGCAGTGCGTTATCTTCTCGCACCTCGAAATCGACTCGGGCATTACCCAAAACAAACTCATCACGCCAGATTAGAGCGGAACGGTGGCAGTAGCCAGATTTGCGCCGCTTCAATCACCTCATTCATTCGCTTTTCATCCAACTCACGGATAATACGTTGCAGGTAATAATCCTCCCCTTCACCCCGCATTCCCATGTTGCCCTGCCAGGCTTGCAGTAAACGGGCGCGCGCTTTGTTCTGCGCCTCCTCATCCGACCGCAGGCTATCGCTTTCGCGATCATAACATTCAGCCAGCCAGGCACTCCCCGCTTTATTGAGCAATAACAGCGGCTTGCTCATTCCTTGACGATAGCCATCCAGCATGACAGATAAATGTTCTCTGGCCTGCAATTCCGACAAGACAGCAAAGCGCCACGCCGTCTCTTCCCGCCCATACAGTCGACTTTCACCCTGCCCGCCCGTTGCACAGTAGGCCAGATGCTCCAACCACAGCGTAATGCCATCCTTCATCGAAAGCGTGCCGGGACGCCAGCGCAGCAAACCATCCGGCTGCACCTGATTCAGCCAGCCGCTGACGCGTACACCGTCGAGGAGAATATCCACTTCCCGACTCACCGACAGCGACGGCGTTAATTCATCACGCACACGCGCAGCCAACTGCGCCATCTCCTGCTGCTGTTCCTGCCAGTAAATTTCGCCGAACGCACCATAGGGCAACTCACCCGCGGCTCTGGCACGGCGATACAGTTTTTCCGTATCGCCTTCATTAATCAAGGTATTAAGCAACTCGCTATTCAATTGATAGCGGTTAAGACTATCAACCACAAAGGGCTCTTCATCCAACAGCTCATCGCTGTGCAGCATGAAACTCACACCAAGCCGCAGTTGAAAAAAGGCTCGCACAGGATGACGATAAAAACGCTTCAAATCGTCCAGGCTGACATCCCTATCACTCGCTCTTGCGGACAGCGCTTCGCGATCGAAATCAGGCTGAGCTTCCCCTTTTCGGTTCGCCGCCGCCAGCCACTCGGCCGCAAAACTCAACGGCTGCGGTGCAGACAGGAAGTTATTCGCATCAAAAGGCATACGGCTATGTTCGCGGCAAAGGTGCTTCACCACGCGCTCCGCGCTGCTATCGATATCCAGCGCTTCATCGCCCGGCAGAACGTAACTTTGCGCGATATATTCCGTCAGTTCGCTGACCAATACGGAAGGATAGCGGCGCGTATTATCCTGAATTGAGCGCCCGATATAGCTGATATAGAGTTTGTGCT
This sequence comes from Pectobacterium quasiaquaticum, assembly GCF_014946775.2. Lineage (NCBI taxonomy): Bacteria > Pseudomonadati > Pseudomonadota > Gammaproteobacteria > Enterobacterales > Pectobacteriaceae > Pectobacterium > Pectobacterium quasiaquaticum. The sequence goes on from NZ_CP065177.1 coordinate 3,399,667, forward strand.
GCGCCGACAGAAGCGCCTCAAGAAACAGATAGCGGTCATCATCACGTCGGCTACGATCGCCGCGCTTGATTTTCCGCCCCATCAGATCGAACCCGAGCGGTGGCAGCGTTCGAGGATAAACGCCGTCATTCATGCCCAACAAACACACGACCTTGAACGGAATGGAACGCATCGGCATCAGCGTACAAAAATTGATCGAACCAGCAAGAAAACGCTGGCTGAGCCGCTCCTGATCGAGACGCCGCGACAGTTCATCACGTAACCGGGAGATTGGCACCTGTTGCGGATAATGCGCCATCGTGCCCATACCAATCACGTACTGCCACTGTTTTTCAACTAACGCCAGCGCCGCTTCGGTCTCACTGTCAGCGTCAAAGAAGGTTTCGATCAGCTCTCGACATAACGGTAGCCAGTCGACAAGTACGCGCGGCTGAGATAGGCGCTGACGCCAGTGATGGATCTGCATCAGCAGTTCGGCCAGTTGACCGGCCAGTTCGGCAATCAGGCCGCTGGATTCATCATAAGGCAGTACGCCCTGCCAATCGCCGGCCTGACTGTCCATCGCATAGCCCAGCAGCATTCTCGTCAGGCCGAAACGCCACGTATGTTGCCCTGTTGGCGGCAGCATCAGATCGCGCACGTTGTCGTCATCCAGTCCCCAGCGCACACCGGATTCCACCACCCACAGACGCAGACGCCGTAGTCCTTCTTCCTGAATACCGAAACGCGCGGCCAACGCAGGCACTTCAAGCAATGCCAAAACCTGTTCCGCCGTAAAACGGCTCGTCGGTAAATCCAGCAGGCTGATTACCGCCTGCAAGGCGGGATGCACATGTCGCGCACGCTGATCGGAGATGGCAAAAGGCAGGTAGCGGTTATCTGGCGCGTTGCCAAACACCGCCTGAATAAACGGCGTATAGCTGTCGATATCTGCCATCATCACAATGACATCACGCGGCATCAGTTCAGGATCGTCAGCCATCATGGCCAGCAGCCGATCGTGAAGCACTTCCACTTCACGCTGCGGGCTATGGCAAGCGTGGAAATCGATCGAACGATCGTCGAGAGCCAGCAGGCGTTTTTGCATGCTGGTGTTCTGCGTTTCGTGACTGACGGCCACTACCGCGTGGTCTTCCAGCTCAAGAATGTCGCGCTGCAAGGTTTGCAGCAGATTTTCGCCATCCGACTCAACAAAAGCGTCGATCTCCTGCACGCTATCCAAATCAGCCAGTAGATACAGGTTATCGCGCCCCAGCTTTCCCCACGATGCCAGCAGCGGATTATTAATCGACTGTTTACCGTCGTCGTTGAACAATGCTTCTGCCTGTGAAGGATCGCGAAAGAGCGGGCGGGTTTCATCAGTCTGTTTGCCATCAAAGCGATGTAAGCGGCGGTTGCGGGCTTTTAGCTTCGCCAGAAATTTATAATCCTGAATGTCACTCCAGTAATGGCGACAAGGATTGGTAAATAGCAGGTGCACATCAATATGACGCGCCAGCGCGTTCAACGCCTGTAAATAGATGGGGGGTAACGCCGAAATACCGCAGATAAAAACGCGTGGCGGCAGGCCTTTCGGGCACGTTTTTGCCTGTTCTAACGCAGTAATAAAGCGTTGATACAGAATCGCATGGTGCCATTCGGGCTGCGCCAGTTCACGCGTGTAATCTACCAGAGCGCGCCACAGCGCGGACTGCCACAGCTGGTTACCACCAAGATCGTCAACCTGTTTCCCTTCTTGCCATGCCTTGATCCATTCCGGGCGATAAATCAGATATTGATCGAAAAGATCCGCTACGCGTCCAGCAAGCTGATGCAGCTTGCGCTGGTTATCGTCATCCTGCAAATAGTGGTTAAGGGCCGCAAAATCAGGCTGAGCCAACAAATCGGGCAGCAAATGCATAAGCTTCCACGTCATCGCATCCTTGCTGAAGGCACTTTCTTTTGGAATATCCGGCAGCACATGGCGACACATATTCCACAAAAAAACACCGGGCAGCGGGAATTGAATATTGGCAGCAATCCCGAAGTGTCCAGCCAGTTCAATTTGCAGCCACTGCGCCATCCCCGGGCTTTGAACTAAAATCACTTCCTGCTGGAAGGGATCCGCAAGCGGCTGACGTTTTATCAGCTCAACCATCAGTCTTTTCAAGATATCTAACTGATTAGAGTGATAGATTCTAAACATTCTGGCTCCTGCTCGCCGCGGCTTACGATTTATAGTTCATAGTTTACCCAAGTATGCCTGCCCAACAGGCGATGACAGGCAAAACCAACGGTTTAGTGTAGCCTGATAGCGGCGTGGCGTCATGACTCTTGCCATTACCTGACGGCATTCTCCATTCTGGAACTGCTCTGACATACTAAACTGCCAGTTTTTGCTAAGAGATTCTTCATGACCAAGCGCGAACGGATCATACGACACACCCGCTTCATAGGCTTCCAACTGCTGCATCGCAAATCGCCAGGCCTGACGCTGCTGCAACTGGTGTTGAAATGACTGCTGCAAGATTTGGTGATATTGCAGTAGCCCCATCAGCGACACGGCAAACAAAAGCGCCGCCACCAGTGTCTCCGGCAGGCTAAAGCCAGATTGATGGCTCACAATCCTCTTGTTCAGCGCGTTATTCCGTTGCATCACAGCGTGTCACCTCCTTATCAGGACAAAAATCTAGCCAGCCATTACCCAATGGTTGAATCGCAATCTGGTTCGACGACAGTGCCGAAAAGGATACCCGTTGGTACAACGTCAACGGTCGCGCTGAAGCGGGAAGCGTTCCTTCGCCACGCAGTAATCCTTGTTCCCCATCCGAGGCCGCACGCAGACACACCACAAGCTGTTCTGCCGACAGCCGCTGACACTGCCAGTTTTCTGTTAGCGTTCCCCAACGCTGCCCCCTTCCCCAGTTCAGCGAGGACAATGCCTGATTGAACGCGCGCAGATAGTGCCGTTCATCGTTCCCCACCTGAATGGCAGCATCAAGCTGGCGTTGCAAACCGGACATCAACAGCAGGCCAATAATGGCGATGAGCAGCACCATAGCCAGCGTTCCACTTCCCTCCTGGTGTCCTTTTCTCATTGGTTACGACCCAGAATAAGGCGGGAGGTATGCTGCTGAACGGCAGGACGTTTGGCCCAATAACCAGCGAGCTGTAATTCATATAACGCCGCATCATTTTGTCCAGACAGGCGCTGTAACCGGAACACCGTGAGCACCACCTCTTGCGGATCAAACAGCTTCTCCCATCTGTCGCCCTGACAGTTATGCGCCCCGCTCTGAATTTCCAACGACCGACCGCGCAGGCGATAGCCAAAAGACTCGGCATCCTGCTGTTCCCCACCATCCCAAACCCCATTTCGGTTCAGATCGTAAGAAACATTCAGACAGCTGTTTTCCGCCTCGCCCAGATACTTCCCTATGCTAATTGCCTTTCCCTGACAGGTTCCCGCACAAAAACCGGCCCGACGAATATCTTTCTCAACCCCCATCGCCACCTGACTGAACAATTGCTCCAGCCGGAAAAGCTGTGCGCTGTCCTGGCTTTGACTGCGTAGCAGAGGATACAACTGCGCCGCCGACAGCATAATCAGGCTCCCTAAACTCAGTGCAAGCAGGATTTCCGGCAGAGTGAATCCACGCTGCTTACACTTCGGCTTTGGTTGCCTCAATTTTGTTCGTGTCAACACGAGCGGTTTCAGCATAGGGGAATCGCCAGGACAACCTGCGCCTCGCTGCACAGACGTATCCGCCCTCTTACCGAGATGATGAGGCGTAGCTGACCCGCAGAATTCGACAACGAGATATGTCCGGCCTGTGCCGCGTTGCGCAAGCCAAAGAACGTAAAAACGTTGCTTGTGAACTTTGTCAGCACAACATCCTGCGTGCGGCGAACGAACTGCCCCGGATGATTCTCACGGCACGTCTCCTCTGCCTGCTTTTCATTCTGCCCTGCCACCATGCACCATAGCTCTCCCTGCGATATGAGCTTCGCTGTGCGGGTTTCGTTATGCCAGTAGGCATTCGCCTGAACCCGCCCCAAAAAGTCCAGCAGTTGCTGCGCACTCTGCTCCAGACGGATTGCCTGCTGATACTGAATCCAGCCATGCAGGCCGCTCCCCGCCATTAGCGCCACAATCGTCAGCACCACCAATAATTCAAGCAAGGTGAACCCTCGCCGTTGTCGATTCCCTGTTTTCATGGCGTCAGGATAGTGAATCTTATCTGTAAAAACAGCGTGTTAACCGCGTTATACGCGGCGGCCCGCAATGTTTTACTGCAACGGTGTAACAACAGAAAAAGCGTGCGGGGAGGTAGGGAAAATACAATGAAAAAACGGCGCCTGCTTGTATGGAAGACGCCGTCTGATAGGGTATATCGTTAAATCAGTGCTCGATACGCATCCAGTTCTTTTACCGTCATAGGTAACCCCTGACGCAGGAGACAATCCAGATACTCGTCCACATCAAATGGAGGCTTTCTGAAAGCTGTGCGTGAAGTTCGAACGGCTTTAAGTACCAGTGCAGAATTGAGATCAAATAAATCGGCAATAAACTCGTCTGGGTGCATGGCTTCCACCGCAAACTCGGAAAGTGCCGTTGCTGGAAAATCTTTCAGATTTGCCGTGACGATAACTTCTGCATTAGCGCGTATCGCAGCGGCCAATACATGTCGATCATCCGCATCAGGTAAAACCAGAGCAGGGATAAGTTGTTCGAAACCAGTCACATTGGCATCAGGTAATGCCTTATTCATCAAATGCTCAATGTTCCTGAGCTTATCCATCGTTACGTCTGCATTATTTAGCAACAAATTTCGCTGCCACTCTTCCTGAATTAGTGCCGTCCACTTTGGCTGATATAGCCCTGTTAAACCAAGATGCATGAGCAAATCCCGTAGCAAAGATGGATAAATGACACACGCATCAAGTACCACGGGATAGGGGGAGTGATTCATTAGTAAAACCCGAGTTCCTGACTTCGGTCTGTCAGTTCCTGCATGGCTTGCATACTTTCACTTTCACGCTGTTCTTTGTATTGCATCAAATCAGCAAAAAGCACGCGGCGATGACGACCTGTTTTATGGAAAGGAAGATGCCCTTCTTCCAAAAGCTTCACCATATGTGGCCGTGAAACATTCAGAATATTTGCCGCTTCTTGTGTCGTTAACTCAGCCTGCACGGGGACAATCTGGACAGCATTACCCGCCGCCAGTTCGCCAAGGATGCTCATCAAAAGCGTGAGTGCTGAGGTAGGCAACTCGATCCGATGGGCAATATCATGTGCATCCTGAATCGAAATTTCCTGTGTTTCCAGCTTCGTAGACAAGTAGGTTGCAAGCTGCCTTTGTCCACGAATAGCGGCCTCCATTTCTTTTGGAGCCGGAAGGCTCAAACTATTTAGAGGAGTATTTTTCATCAAGTATTCCAGCGTTCTTCGGTTCGTAAGTTTCAGAGTAGCAATATCAGCCCCAAGGACTGACATCGTTAAAACAAACATTAATCGAAATAAACGAAAATCGCAATATTCGAAACGATTGATTTTCACATACGGTAGATTCAGGAAGCAGTATGTCCGCTGCACGAAGAGCAATAACAAAAAGGGCCGCATGACGCGGCCCTCGAAAATAGAGAGAGGCTTTAGATCGCAACCGATGCTTTGATGGCGGGATGTGGGTCGTATCCCTCGATTTCAAAGTCCTCGAAGCGGTAGTCGAACAGCGTATCCGGACGGCGCTTAATCACTAGTTTAGGCAGCGCGCGCGGCTCACGACTCAGCTGCAATTGCGTCTGTTCCAGATGGTTGTTGTACAGATGCGTGTCGCCGCCAGTCCAGACGAAATCACCGACATCCAGATCGCACTGCTGCGCCACCATATGCACCAGCAGCGCATAGCTGGCGATATTGAACGGCAGACCGAGGAAGATATCGCACGAGCGCTGATAAAGCTGGCAAGAGAGTTTGCCATCCGCCACGTAGAACTGGAAAAACGCGTGGCACGGTGCCAGCGCCATTTTGTCCAACTCACCCACGTTCCAGGCAGACACGATAATACGGCGAGAATCTGGATCTTGTCTCAACTGGGTCAGAACATTCTTCAACTGGTCGATCTCACGACCGTCGGCAGCGCCCCATGAACGCCACTGTTTACCGTAAACCGGCCCCAAATCACCGTTCTCATCCGCCCATTCATCCCAAATACTGACCTTATTTTCATGCAGATAAGCAACATTGGTATCGCCGTTCAGGAACCAGAGCAGCTCATGAATAATCGAACGCAGGTGGCATTTTTTGGTGGTCACCAGCGGAAACCCGTCCTGCAAGTTGAAACGCATCTGATGGCCGAAAATAGAACGCGTGCCCGTGCCGGTACGGTCGGCTTTCGGCGTGCCCTCTTCAAGCACTTTTTTCATCAGATCCAGATACTGTTTCATACTACCTCACCACAAATATTAAAGAAGGACGGCGGATTATTGCTGTGCAGGCTGACGGCGGTAGGCCCAGACCATCATCAGAATACCAGCGATCACCATCGGCAGAGACAGAATTTGCCCCATGCTGAACAGGCCGCCGAACAGCCCCAGTTGCGCATCCGGCTGGCGGAAGAATTCAGTAATGATTCGGAACATGCCATAACCGATCAGGAAAAGCCCTGAAACGCTGCCCATCGGCCGAGATTTACGAATAAAGAGATTCAGAATGATAAACAGCGCCACACCTTCCAACATCATTTGATACAGTTGGGAAGGATGACGCGGCAGCATGCCGTACTGATTGAAAATCGCCTGCCATTGCGGGTTGCTGACGGCCAGCGCCATATCTTCGCCGCGCGAGCCAGGAAACAGCATGGCCCACGGCGTATCCGTCGTCACGCGTCCCCACAGTTCGCCATTGATGAAGTTACCCAGTCGGCCAGCACCCAACCCGAAAGGAATCAGAGGGGCAATAAAATCAGCAACCTGGAAGAAATGGCGTTTAGTGCGATGAGCGAACCACAGCATGACGCAGATGACGCCCATTAAGCCGCCGTGGAACGACATGCCGCCATCCCAGACTTTGAAAAGATAGAGCGGGTTTTCAAGAAATGATGGGAAGGCATAAAACAGGACATAACCCAGACGCCCGCCGACGAAGACCCCAAGGAACCCCATATACAGCAGGTTTTCGACTTCATCTTTGGTCCAGCCGCTACCCGGTTTATTCGCCCGACGCACCGCCAACCACATGGCAAATACAAAACCCACCAGATACATCAGCCCATACCAGTGCAGCGCCAGCGGGCCGATTGAGAAAATCACGGGATCAAACTGAGGAAACACCAGATAGCTTGTCGTCATCATTCACCACATATTTTATTGTGTTATCCCTACTTTTGGGATCGTCATTGATAGGCAAAAGGCAGGAGAATGAATCTGTTCCTGCGAACCGCGGTGGCGAATCATAGCATACGCGCCCACGCTCGTTGATCGCAGAGGGGAAAAGTTCTGTAAAACATTGAGTCGTTGTTAAACATTTACTCGCAATTAAATCTTGATGTCTCCGTCAATACCGCACCGCGACGAATTAGCGTCCGCCGCGAATCAAGCCGCCCAGCCCGCGCTCTTCCATGAAGATCGCCGCCCACTGTCGGACTTCCGTCGCGCTCTGCGCACCGAGCAATTGCTTCACCAACGCCTGCGATTCCGCCAGCGTAATTTGGCGCAGCAGATATTTAATTCGTGCAACGCTACGTCCGTTCATACTGAGCGAGCGATACCCCAGCCCGGTTAGCAGCAGTGCACCAAGCGCTTCACCCGCCATTTCACCACACACGGAAAGTGGAATATTATGCCGCTCACACTCGACGGCGATCATATTCAACGCCTGCAACATGGAAGGATGCAGACTGTCATAAAGCGATGCCACATGAGCGTTGTTACGATCTACCGCCAGCAGATACTGTGTCAGATCGTTCGTACCAACCGAAACAAAATCGATGCGGGAAGCCAGATGAGGGAGCAGGAACAGCATCGACGGCACTTCGATCATGATCCCGATTCGCGGCTTGGGCTGCGGGAAGCCCAGCAATTCTTCTACTTCGCTCGCGGCCTGATCGATCAGGCGACGCGCTTCGCTGATTTCATCCAGACTGCTGACCATCGGCAGCAGGATGTTGAGGTTGCCAATATGTGCGTTAGCACGCAGCATCGCGCGAACTTGAATCAGAAAGATTTCAGGCTGATCGAGCGTAATACGAATACCGCGCCAACCGAGACATGGGTTCTCTTCGCTAATAGGCAGATAAGGCAGCGGTTTGTCTGCACCGATATCCAGCGTGCGCAGCATCACGGGACGCGTAGGGTAAAGTTCCAACATGTTTTGATATTGCGCCATCTGCTCATCTTCGGACGGAAATCCGCTTTGCAGCATAAATGGGATTTCCGTCCGATACAGCCCCACGCCATCAACCTGATTGATAAAGCGTTTTTCGTGTTCAGCGCTTAGGCCAGCATTCAGCATGACCTGAACGCGTTCGCCGCTTTTCAGTACGGCAGGCTGTTCCATTTCGCCTTCGGCCAGGCGAGTCAGCTCATTTTCTTCCGTCAACAGACGCTGGTATTCCTGTACCAACACGGGTTCAGGATCGACCAGCAGCTCACCGCGATAGCCGTCGATAATCAGCTGTCGCTGATGCAGCATGTCAGGCTGAATGTCCGCGCCTACCAGCGTCGGAATGCCCATGGCACGGACGAGAATCGCCGCATGCGAATTCGCGGCACCGTCATAGACAACAACGCCCGCCAGACGCTCCGGCGGCAGTTCCGCCAGCAGCGTGGCGGTTAATTCATCCGCTACGAGGATAAAGCGCTCAGGCCATTGCCCCATGATTTGCGCGTTATCGTCGAGGTGGAACAACAGTCGTTGCCCCAACGCACGCAGATCGCCCGCCCGTTCGCGTAAATAAGTATCCTGCAAGTTGGTGAACTGCGCGGCAAAGCGCTCGATCACCAGCTTCACGGCCCACTCGGCGGCATTGCCCGCATCCACTTCCTGAAAGAGTTCTCGCTTGAGCCGCGCATCGTTCAGCAAGTGCGAGTACAAATCGAAAATCGCCGCACTCTCTTTCTGCGCGCTGGCGCTAAACCGCTTGCTGAAGCGACGGAATTCCGCCGTTGCCTCTTCCAGCGCCTGCGTTAAACGGGAGCGCTCACGCTCGCTGTCCAGACTCGATGCGGGGAAAACCTGTTCCAGAGAAGGCTGAGTACAATCCTGCCAGCCGGGGGCAATCGCCACGCCGGGTGCAGCCACCAGCGCCTTAACGCGCGTCTGACGGTATTGACCGAAGAGCGTTTTTATCTGTGAAAGGGAAAGAATAGCGGCCATCTGCGTGGCCAGCGTCACCATGAACGATTCTTCGTTTTTATCAAACTGACGATGTTCACGCTGCTGCACTACCAGTACGCCCAGCAGGTGGCGACGGTAGATAATGGGAACGCCAAGAAAAGAGCGAAAATGTTGCTCTTTCACAGCGGGGATATATTTGAAACTGGGGTGTGCACGCGCGTCAGCCAGATTGATGGGCTCAGCACGTTGCCCGACCAGCCCGACAATACCTTGCCCAAAAGCCAGCGTAACCGTACGCCCGCGCGGCTTTTTCAACCCGCGCGTTGCCATAAGGTAATAACATTGACGATCGTGATCGGCCAGATAAATGGAACAGACTTCCGTGTCCATAGCCTGACAGGTCTCATTGACCAGAATGTCCAGCGCATCACTAAGGCGGGCCGTTGCCGCAACGTTTTCGACAATTTCTCGCAAGCGCGTGAGCATAATGTGCCTAAATTACCCTCTTTTTCGCCGAAGACCGGATGGCGTAACCACTCGAGCTGCAACACTCTCCTGAAGCAGTATCACCGGATTGATAAATTCCTTCATCACGCGACGATAGACATCTCGCTTAAAAGAGACGACCTGACGTACCGGATACCAGTAACTCACCCAGCGCCAGCCATCAAACTCCGGCGTGCCGCTGCTCTGCATATTGATATCCGATTCATTACACATCAATTGTAGCAAAAACCATTTCTGCTTTTGGCCGATACAGACCGGTTTTGTATCCCAACGCACCAAACGCTTTGGTAATTTATAGCGTAACCAGTTACGGGTAGATGCCAATACGCGCACATCCTTTTTTCTTAACCCGACTTCTTCAAACAGTTCGCGGTACATCGCCTGCTCAGCACTTTCACCGGGGTTAATTCCCCCCTGAGGAAACTGCCAGGAGTGCTGACCATAGCGCCGGGCCCACATCACCTGCCCCTGCCGATTACAAATTACAATACCAACGTTTGGGCGGTAGCCATCATCATCGATCACCGGACTACCTCGATAAACATCAATGCAAAGATGGCCTGATTGTTTCACACTCCCGTCAGGTGGTAAACCACTGCTTAGAAAGCATGTGATACGAATAAAAGTAAGATAACCCACAGATAAGATCAAAGTTATAAACATGTGAAGACAAGAATCGGCAATTTATTCACTTTTTCTGTGGACATCTTTGTGCAGAACCCATGAAGAAGTGAGTAAAACTCATTTTTAATGAAGAAAAAATATTAATGCGAATTAAAAATTAATGCTTTTTATTCATAAAATTACAAACCATTTTACTTGAAATGCCGCTCCCTTATTTTTTGTTCAAATGACATACAATACAAGGTTGGCGAAAGATCGCACTATGCCGATTTTATCCACAGGCAATACCTCAAAGTCAGGCAATAAATAGGCAAAAACAGCAAAAAGGCCGAGCGTCAAGGCTGTAAATCGAACCAGTAATTCATGTTTATGTGGGTTATCCAAGAAATCTGTGGATAACCTAGTGTAAGATCCTGTTTATTGTCGGTGGCTATACGTGCACAATTTGCAAAACGGAGTTAAGTGATCGTCATCACACTAAAAAAAAGCACTACGAATCATGCTATTATTGTTTTTCTCCACAGTCTTGCAGGCTGTGTATGGGTATTTTCTATCTATTGTATTTTTTTTGAGCGGAAAAACATCGGGCTATACGCTATGAATTCACCCACGGTTCACACGACTGTACCACCAAGTGAGCACACGTTGCTGGAGCGCGCGCAATCCCTCGCGGGCTATAATCTCGCTGAATTAGCGGACATCGCTCGCCTGCGCCTTCCTGCCAACCTGAAACGTGATAAAGGTTGGATTGGTATCTTGCTGGAGCGTTTTCTCGGCGCAAGCGCAGGTAGCAAGCCCGAGCAGGATTTCCCCGACATCGGCGTTGAGCTAAAAACTATTCCTATTGATGAACAGGGCAAACCGCTGGAAACCACGTTCGTCTGCGTCGCGCCGTTAACAGGCAACAGCGGCGTGACATGGGAAAGCAGCCACGTTCGGCATAAGCTCGCGCGGGTATTGTGGATTCCGGTGGAAGGCTCACGCCATATCCCGCTGGGAGAACGCCGCATTGGCACACCGCTGATCTGGAGCCCCAATGAAGAGGAAGAGGAACAGTTGCGCTGCGATTGGGAAGAGTTGATGGACCTGATCGTGCTTGGCCGGGTAGAAAGCATCACCGCCCGACATGGCGAAGTACTGCAACTACGCCCAAAAGCGGCAAATAGCCGAGCATTAACCGAGGCAATTGGCGAGTTTGGTCAACCGATTCTGACCTTACCACGCGGGTTCTACCTGAAAAAAACCCTCACCGCGCCGCTACTCGCCCGCCACTTTATGCAGCTAAGCCGCTGAGTTTCATTCGTATCGTGTTTCATTAGCACGATGCTTCATCATCGCCCCGCTTCATCGTACACTAGCCTCATACGCCGCACGCTATTACGCAGCAATAGAGCGGCAAAGGAAACAACGGGGAAAGGCCTGACGCCAACCCAGAGCAAAAGGGACGCCAGCACACGGCCGCAATGCGAAGCCTGACGAGTATATTTCTACGACATCACACTTTCGCTTGCCTACGCCCCGAGCTGGCAGAGTATAATATCGTTTACGTTTCGTTTAAGGTGTATTGATATAATGTTTGATTGGATTGTTGATCCGAACGCATGGTTGGCATTGGGAACGCTGACTATTCTGGAAATCGTTCTTGGGATCGATAACATTATTTTCCTGTCTCTGGTTGTCGCCAAACTGCCTAAAGCCCAGCAAAACAAAGCTCGCCGCATCGGGCTGATGGGCGCGATGTTAATGCGTTTGGGACTGCTCGCTTCTATTGCCTGGGTCATGCGTCTGACCGACCCGCTATTTACCGTCGCTAGCAATGAAATATCCACACGTGATCTGATCCTGTTCTTCGGGGGACTCTTCCTGATCTGGAAGTCGAGTATGGAAATTCACGAAACCGTCGAAGGCGGTTCAGAAGACCATACTTCCAGGGTGTACTCTTTCTTTGGCGCGATTGTACAGATCATGATGCTGGATATTATCTTCAGCCTGGATTCGGTGATCACTGCTGTCGGCCTGTCTGACCATCTGTTTATTATGATGGCAGCGGTTGTTATTGCCGTTCTCGTGATGATGTTCTCTGCGCGCCCTATCGGCGAGTTTGTCGAACGCCATCCGTCCGTCAAAATGCTGGCCTTGTCATTCCTGATCCTGGTCGGGTTCACCCTGATTCTGGAAAGTTTCGACATTCACGTACCGAAAGGCTACATCTACTTCGCCATGTTCTTCTCGATGTCCGTCGAGGCGTTGAACCTGCTGCGCAGTAAAAAAGAAAAAGCAGCGCACTGATCGCCGCATAGCGAGTGCTCACGATAAAGACGTCATAATCAGGCGGCGACCTGTCGCCTGATTACACAATATTAATTCCCTCCAAACACACTTTTTCCATTATTCCTACGTTATCCCCCACAACCATTTGCTAGACTCACTTTAAGATTTTGCATTTATGAACGGGTTAATAGGATGAAAGTACGGATTAAAATGGCAATCACACTAGCGTTATTATTCACTCTGGCAGGCTGTTCCAGTGACTACGTGATGGCGACAAAAGAGGGGCAAATGCTCCTGACGCAGGGAAAACCCGTGCTGGATAAAGATACCGGGTTGCTCAGCTATACCGATGAGCAAGGTAATCAGAAACAAATCAACAGCGATCAAATCTCCCAGATCGTGCAGCGCTAGCCTCAGCTTTAGCCCGATATTCCCACCATCGGGCGACGTCTTCCAGCAAAATCCTGCTAACGGCAATAGAAGAGACTTCCCCACTCGCCACGGCTTCGTTATAGTCGAATTCAGGTGTGTCTTCCCAAAATCATTGGAATCGCAGCAAATCATGCGGAGATGACGGGAAATGCGCCTGCTATTTTCAGACATAAGGAAGCTGGCAATGCAATATCACCGTATACCTCATAGTTCTTTAGAAGTAAGCGTGCTGGGCCTTGGTACGATGACCTTTGGCGAACAGAACAGCGAAGCAGACGCTCATGCCCAGTTAGATCACGCCATTGCCGCAGGTGTTAACCTGATTGACACAGCAGAAATGTACGCCGTTCCTCCGCGCCCTGAAACACAGGGGCTAACCGAGAGCTATATCGGTTCCTGGCTGAAATCCCGTGGCGGACGTGAAAAATTGATTGTGGCCAGTAAAGTCTCCGGCCCCGTGCGCGGAAACGATCACAGCATCCGGCCACAGCAGGCGCTGGACAGAAAAAACATCCGTGCCGCGCTGGATGCCAGCCTGCAACGCCTGAACACCGACTATATCGATCTCTATCAGTTGCATTGGCCACAGCGCCAGACCAACTGCTTTGGCAAACTGAACTATCAGTATACGGATGACAAACCGCAATATACTGAAGATAAATCGGTCGTGACGCTGCTGGAAACGCTGGAAGCACTAAATGAACAGGTGCGTGCCGGTAAGATCCGCTACGTTGGTGTATCCAACGAAACCCCGTGGGGCGTGATGCGCTATCTGCATCTGGCGGAAAAGCACGACCTGCCACGTATCGTGTCGATTCAGAACCCCTACAGCCTGCTGAACCGCAGTTTCGAAGTCGGATTAGCGGAAATCAGCCAGCATGAAGGCGTGGAACTTCTCGCCTATTCATCACTGGCATTCGGTACGCTGACGGGGAAATACCTGAACGGCGCAAAACCGGCCAATGCGCGCAACACGCTATTTAGCCGCTTCACCCGCTATACCGGCCCACAGGCTCAGGCAGCCGTTGCCGAATATGTGGCACTGGCGCAAAAGCACGGTCTGAATCCGGCGCAAATGGCATTGGCGTTTGTGCGTCAGCAGCCGTTCGTCGCCAGTACGCTGCTGGGCGCGACGACACTGGAACAGCTGCAAACCAACCTCGACAGCCAGAACCTGACGCTGGACGGCGAGATCCTCGACGAGTTGGAAGCCATCCACCGTCGTTTTACGTTTCCGGCACCATAAACGCAAAACCGGGCAATGCCCGGTTTTCTTTAATGCATGCACAAGAACGCTGAACAATTACTTCAGCGTCTGCAACAGACTCTTGCGCTGGTTTTCCAGCGATGTGACGCGGCTACATACGTCATTGCCGAAGCGCTGGAACTCCAGTTCCTGATTGTTCCATTCGGCCTGAATCGCTTTCTGCAAACCACCAAGGTTGCCCATCATCGCCTGTAGCGGGTTGCCGCCGCTGGACATCTGTTTCACGCCCATTTCGTTCAGGCTGTCCTGCAAGACGCCGCCCATGCTTTGCTGCACGAGCTGCTTGCCGTCTTGCTCAACTTGCTTAATTGCCTGATGGTGAAACGTCAGGCCATCGGTGCGGTGTTCGATAATTCGATTCATCTGCTGCTTGAGCTGTTTATCCAGCGTAGTCAGACGATTGCGCACATTGCTGTCGCTGCCAAGCTCCTGCACGATCACGTTATCCAGCGCGACTCGCGCTTTTTCAAGATGCTGCTGCGCGCCCTGATCGATCCACGGCAGTTGCTGGCGTAAATCTGCCTGATAGGCTTTGGCCTTCTGGCGCTGTTCGGCATTCAGAGTCAGTGGCGTACCGTTACGGACGATATCGCCCTGCGGGGAGAGTTGTAAATTGCCGCTGGCACCCACGACCTGTACGTGCTGCGGACTGATAATGATGTCGTCCTGCGGGTTCACGTTGCACTGGTAGGCCGCCTGCGCTTGCCAGGACAGCAACATCAATAAACCCAGGGTTATTTTACGCGACATATTTTCTCCTGAAGAAAACAACGGCAGTAGCGGGAGAGCGGTAATCCGCCCGTTGAGGAGGCGGATAACGCCTGAGCCAGAATCAGCTCAGGCATGCCTTGATAAGACCAAGGATTACAGCAGGTGTTCTGGCAGATCCCACCAGATATCGAACAGGTTGCTGACTTTCACGTCCGTCAGTTTCTGCTCTTCCAACCAGCGGCTAACCAGTTGACGATGCTCTTCGGTGCAGTGACCAATTTTTTGCAGACAGATCAGACCTTCCCAGAGCAAATAACCGCTGCCTTCAAATGCCAGTCCTTGTGGTTCAATGACGTCGTCAACGAACTTATCCATCAGTTGATCGATATCTTCTACGCTAGTGCCTTCTGGAAAGCGGAAGCTGACAGAAAAACCTAATTCCTGAAACTCATCGATATGAAGCTTTTTACGTAAACGACGGCTACGAGCTTGTGCCATTTTATTTTATCCTCTCAAACATCAGATCCCACACGCCATGCCCCAAACGCTGGCCACGTGCTTCAAATTTCGTCAGCGGACGGGACTCCGGCCGCTCAACGTACTCATTATTATTGGAAAGATTACGGTACTCGGTGACAGAGGTCATCACTTCGAGCATATGTTGCGCATAAGGTTCCCAGTCTGTTGCCATATGGAACACGCCGCCGACTTTCAGCTTACTCTGTACCAGTTGGACAAAAGGTACCTGGACGATACGGCGTTTATTATGGCGGGCTTTATGCCACGGGTCTGGGAAGAAGAGTTGAACCATGGACAGTGAGCCATCTGGGATCATATTCATCAGCACGTCAACCGCATCGTGACACATCACGCGCAGATTGCTGATTCCCGCCTCCTGTGCGGCAGCGAGACAGGCACCTACGCCCGGCAGGTGAACTTCGATACCGAGGAAATTCTGCTCAGGATGCTGTGCCGCCATCGTCACCAGCGAGGCGCCCATCCCAAACCCAATTTCCAGCACTACCGGCGCGTCACGACCAAATAGCGCGTTAAAATCGACCAGCTCGGTCTGATATTCCATGCCCATCACCGGCCAATAGTTATCCAGCGCCAGCTGTTGCCCGTTCGTCAAACGCCCCTGACGGCGGACAAAACTGCGGATACGACGCATCGGGCGCCCATTTTCATCAAATTCCGGTGAAATGACGTTGTTAATCATAAAGAGTGCTTACTTGCTGTCCGATTTCATTAAGGAAACGCGCATTATGCAAGGATACCGTGGTTTAGCAAGCCCACTGCCTCGGAAAGTTCCGGTTTACAGCACATTCACTCTGTGCTGGAATCGCTGTCAAACTTTTTATCTGTCGGATAGTGACCCCATTTTATGATGCAAGCGCAACAGTTCGCCCATCAGGTGCTGGACTGGTATCAACGCTATGGCCGCAAAACCCTGCCGTGGCAGCTTGAGAAAACTCCCTATAAAGTATGGCTATCCGAAGTGATGTTGCAACAAACGCAGGTCACCACGGTTATTCCCTATTTCCAACGCTTTATGGAACGCTTTCCGAACGTAAACGCACTGGCGGCAGCGCCGCTGGACGAAGTGCTCCACTTGTGGACCGGGCTGGGCTACTACGCCCGCGCGCGCAACCTGCACAAAGCGGCACAAACTATCGTGTCACGTCACGGCGGCGAATTCCCCACCACCTTTGATGAAGTCGCGGCATTGCCAGGCGTCGGACGCTCCACCGCCGGCGCGGTGCTGTCGCTCGCTCTCGGCCAGCATTACCCCATTCTCGACGGTAACGTGAAGCGCGTGCTGGCACGCTGCTACGCCGTTGACGGCTGGCCGGGCAAGAAAGAGGTCGAAAAGAAACTGTGGGCGCGGAGTGAAGACGTCACGCCAGCCGAGGGCGTCAGCCAGTTTAATCAGGCGATGATGGATCTCGGTGCGATGGTCTGCACCCGCAGCCGTCCCAAGTGCGAGCTGTGCCCGCTGAACACCGGCTGCATTGCCTATGCCAACCACAGCTGGGCGCAATACCCTGGCAAGAAACCGAAGCAGACGCTGCCGGAAAAAACCGGCTGGTTCCTGCTGATGCAACAAAGTTCTCAGGTCTGGCTGCAACAGCGACCTGCCGTCGGCCTGTGGGGCGGGCTATTTTGCTTCCCACAGTTCAGCGAACGTCGGGAATTGGAACTCTGGCTGCAACAACGCGGTCTGAATCCTGATGGATTGCAACAGCTTGTCGCGTTTCGCCATACCTTTAGCCATTTTCATCTGGATATCGTTCCGCTCTGGCTAGACGTATCGCAGACCGACCGCTCACAAAACCGGTCCTGCATGGATGACGGTGCAGGTCTCTGGTATAACTTAGCGCAGCCGCCGTCTGTCGGACTGGCCGCCCCGGTAGAACGCTTGCTGAGGGAGTTGGCTCACCCGCAGTCAACACATTTGAAAGCCTGCGAAATTGATGAGGAAGAAGCATGAGCAGAACCATTTTTTGTACTTTTTTACAACGCGACGCCGAAGGACAGGATTTCCAGCTCTACCCCGGCGATCTGGGCAAGCGCATCTATAACGACATTTCCAAAGAAGCCTGGGCGCAGTGGCAAACCAAACAAACCATGCTGATCAACGAGAAAAAACTCAGCATGATGAATGTTGACGACCGTAAGCTGCTGGAACAGGAAATGATCAAATTCCTGTTTGAAGGGAAGGACGTACACATCGAAGGCTATACGCCTCCGAGCCACTGAGATTGCGGGCTTTCGGGCCCGCTTACGTCCCCATTCCGACACGGCTTGTTATATGAAGAAAATGTTAGCGCTGCTGGTGATTGCACCACTGCTGGTTTCCTGTTCAGGAAACAAAGGGAATGCCAACGACGAAGAGTTTCTCAAGGATACCAACGCCTTCGATATTTTGATGGGCCAGTTCGCCAACAACATCGAAAATATCTGGGGGATGAATGAAGTACTGATCGCCGGCCCGAAAGACTACGTCAAATACACCGATCAATATAAGACGCGTAGCCACATCAACTTTGATGCCGGTTCAATCACGATCGAAACCATTTCGGCCACCAATTCCGTTGCCAGCCTGCGCCAGGCGATTATCACGACCCTGCTGATGGGCGATGACGCCAGTAACACCGATCTGTATTCCGACGCTAACGATATTCAAATCAGCCGCGAACCGCTGCTGTACGGACAGGTGCTGGACAACACCGGACAGCCGATCCGCTGGGAAGGCCGTGCCGCCAGCTTTGCAGATTACCTGCTCCAGAACCGTCTGCAAAAACGCACCTCCGGTATGCACGTTATCTGGTCGGTCACGATGCAGCTTGTCCCTAACCATCTGGATAAGCGTGCGCACAAATACCTGCCGCTGGTGCGTAAAGCCTCCGAGCGTTACGGTATTGAAGAGTCGCTGATTCTGGCGATTATGCAGACAGAATCGAGCTTCAACCCTTACGCCGTCAGCCGTTCCGATGCGCTGGGTCTAATGCAGGTGGTACAGCACAGCGCAGGACGTGACGTCTTCAAGATGAAAGGGAAATGGGGACAACCGAGTCGCAGCTATCTGTTCGATCCAGAACAAAACATCGACGCAGGTACCGCCTATCTGTCGATTCTGAAGAACAGCTATCTGGCCGGCATCGAGAACCCGACGTCGAAACGCTATGCCGTCATCACCGCGTATAACGGTGGCGCAGGCAGCGTGTTGCGCGTCTTCTCCAGCGATCGCGATCGCGCCGTGGGCATTATCAACAACATGTCACCGAGCGATGTCTACCAAACGCTGACGACGAAGCACCCGTCTGGTGAATCACGTCGCTATCTGTACAAAGTGAACACGGCACAGAAAAATTACCGCCGCTAATTCACGCGCACCACAGAACGCCGTGCTACCGGGTTTACTCCGGTAGCACGGTTTCATCAGACCAGATATCTACAATAACGTTGTTGATAAACACGATGACCGCGATCCCTTTACCGTTGATTACCGCACTTCTGCTGGTTATTTTGTTTTTTCGCATCCAGTTTCTGGCTATTCACAACCATTCCCATAACAAGAACACTAAAAAACGCAGTGCAACGGCAGAAGCGATACTCATCGGCGTAAGCTGTCTTGCCCTGACGCTGGTGGCGTTACGCTGGGGCAGTCATGTTGCCTTACCCGCGTTTATTCAACCCGCGATTGCCGCATTAATTCCGCCGCTGCTATGGCTGTGCCTTTTCCCCCACGGCGACAAGGCATCTGAGGACATAACCCGCAGACGCCGACATTCTCTCTGGCATCTGTTACCGCCTTTACTCATCCTTGGCGCAGGCGCGATCCAGAACAGAACACCCGTTCCGCTTATCGATCTGATGCTGGTGAGTATTTACTTCGGTTATGGGGCAGCGCTGATTTACCGCGCTCGCCGTCTACAAACGTCATCACCCAGATGGAAAAGCGCGCCGTTTATCGCCGGGCTGTATGTGCTTATCTCCGGCGCTATCGACACCGTCATTGCTCTGGATATCGCGTTCTACAGCGGCAATAGCGCAGCAACCATCATCACCGCATTCCACATCATCATGCTGGCGATATTGACCCTGCTGATCGTCACATACCGCACGTCTGCGCAGGCAGGGCTTGTCGCGCCGCCTGACCAGAAGCATGAAGCCATACCCGCCACCGAAGACGAGCACCAGCTCGCGAAAGCGTTAGATGATTTCATCCGCACTCACGCGCTGTACACCGATCCGAGCATGACGCTTCAGCGTCTGAGCAGGCGCATGGGCATACCGCTCAGACGCTTGTCCGAAACCATCAACCGCGTTCACGGTCGTAATTTCTCGCAGGTGATGAACGAATACCGCATCGAGGAGGCTAAGCGCCTCCTCGGCCAAACGGATGACCGAATCACAGATATCATGCTGGCCAGCGGATTTCAGACTAAATCAAACTTCAACCGCGAATTTTTGCGGCTAACGGGGATGAGCCCCAGCGTCTGGCGTAGTCAGTACCCACTTCAGGAACAGACTACGACTTCCGCCACGCCGCCTGAAGAAAATCGCTGACATCCTTCCCAACTTCCTGATGGATCTGCTCACGCGAACGCTCACCGCCGTCGAGACAAATCATGCCGTCGCCCGGGTTCTCGGCGTTGATAATCTCAACGGCGCCCGGCTTACAAAGCTGCATAAAACTAAAATGCGTTGCGTCGGCAATTTCTTTATACGCTGAATGCGCTGGCGACAGCTTCTGCGCCAGATCGTGGGATTCCAGCTTGGCAGGCAGCTCGTCATTGGGATACCCCGCCGCCATAATCAAGATAGGAATGTTTATCGCCGCCAGACTCTCTGCGGTAAACCCTCGCGCCAGCCCCATATCCAGCGAAATCACGGCGCTAATACGTGGATCCGCGAGTGCTTTATCAAGCTGCACACGCGATGCGGCATTTTTTTCGACCTGCATCTTTTCATACACCTTGCAGGACGCCAGCCCAGCGTGCGTCAGACAATCCTTCTCAAATTGCTCCGTACTAAAGCGCCCACCAGCCAGCGCCAGCACCGTCCATCCCCCCAACGAGTGACCCACAGCGGCAATGCGCTTCGCATCAACCAGCCCCGTTTTTTCTGGCGTGGCGAGTAACGCCGTAATCACGCGACTGAGGTCATGAGGCCGTTGCCATAGTGCCTGAGCCTTCTCGGTCCGCATATCTTTAAAGGTGGTTCCGGGGTGGTTGGGCGCAGCGACAATATAGCCTTGTTTAACCAACACCTGCGCCAGCCAGAATTGATTAAACCAACTCCCGCCATAGCCGTGTGAAACGACAATCAAGGGATGCTCACCGGACTCAGGCACGGCATTTTTACTCACGGCGATGCCGGGAAAAACGGCATTGTCACCCATGGTCGTGGTCTGTGAGGATGACGATGCAGGATAAAAGACGGCGACGTCTAACGGCCTGTTATTGCCTTCATCCGCTAACGTGATGTGTTGAAAGCCAATGCCAGTGTTTGCCATAACAGCAAAACTGAGTAGTAAATTCGTTATCAACCCTATCGTGATACGCCATGTCATACCTATTTCTCCGAAGTTTCTGCACTGTGAAAAATAGCATTTATAACAATGACTTTATGACCAATGCGACCTAAAACGCTATTTAGTACCTCTGTTTAATACACAAAAAACTGCGGCCAGCATGTGCTGGCCGCATTCCCTGATAGTGGCGCAAAATTTACCTGCCTTCTTCCTACTTTTGGACATCAGCTTAGGTATATAGCCAAAAAAGTCTGTTATCGCTTAATTTTTTTGAATTGCTGTGTAGTCGCCGTTAATGCGGTTTCTGTCGGCAGCCGCTCCATAGAGCTGGCACCGTAAAAACCATCGCACTGCGGGCAGTGATCCATAATGAACTGTGCGTCCTGCGGTGTTGAAATCGGTCCGCCGTGGCACAACACAATCACATCTTTACGGATGGATTTCGCTTCATCCGCCCAGTGATTAATCAACGGAACGCAATCTGCCAGATTAAGCGCGGTTTCCGCGCCAATGTTGCCGCCGGTGGTTAACCCCATGTGTGGCACAATAATATCCGCCCCTGCTTTCGTCATCGCGACGGCATCTGCCGCACTGAACACGTAAGGCGTGGTCAGCATGTCTTTTTCATGCGCCAGACGAATCATGTCCACTTCCAGCGCGTATCCCATGCCGGTTTCTTCCAGATTGGCGCGGAAATTACCGTCAATCAGCCCAACGGTTGGGAAGTTCTGCACGCCAGAAAAACCCAGCGCTTTCAGGTCATCCAGAAACTTATCAAACTGACAGAAAGGATCGGTTCCGTTTACACCCGCCAGTACCGGCGTGTGCTTCACAACGGGCAGCACCTCTTTCGCCATATCCACGACAATCTCATTCGCGTTGCCGTAAGCCAACAGGCCAGCCAGCGAACCTCGTCCTGCCATGCGATAGCGTCCGGAGTTGTAGATCACGATCAGATCGATACCGCCCGCTTCTTCACATTTCGCGGAAAGGCCTGTTCCTGCACCACCGCCGATAATCGGTTCGCGGCGCGCGATCATGTCGCGGAATTTTGCCAGCAATTCCTGACGATTCATGCCTGACTTCATACTTTTTCCCTTCTTATTTCACTAATTCCCGAAACGCATCGACAGCGGCATGGGCAAATAAAGGATCGTTAATATGGAAAGGCAGACGAATAATCTGTCGTCTTGCCGTTTGCTGCACGACGCTCTCCAGCGTGCTGATAAACGCGTCGCGTGCTTCCGGGTGCCAGAATGCTTGATCCGGTGCATCCAGCGCGGAGAAGCCGCCTTCCGGAATCAGGAAGCGCACCTCGCCTTCACAGCGGTTCAGCTTCTCCCCAATCCAGCGCGCCATCGCGATATTCTCGTCTATCGTGGTCCGCATCAGAGTGACCTGCGCGTTGTGGTTGTAAAACAGGCGATGCGCGTATTTCTCCGGTATGCTGGCTGGTGCACCAAAATTCACCATGTCCAGCGCGCCGCAGGACGCCACATAAGGCACCTGCGTCTTGGCGATCGCATCAAACCGTTCCGGCCCGCAGGCCAGCACGCCATCAAACAGTAAATCGCACACCTCAGTCGTGGTGAGATCGAGCACGCCAGTGAGCAAATGGCTGTCCACCAGCTTTTCCATCGCTTTCCCACCGCTGCCCGTCGCGTGAAAGACCAGACAGTCAAACTCCGCTTCCAGTAATTTACTGGCTTCCTGAATGCACGGCGTCGTGACACCAAACATGGTCAGGCCAATCGCGGGCTTATCGTCATGATGTTCCTGAATATGAAACGTCACGGCGCCGGCGATCTGGTGCGCGGCGTTGCCAAGAACCTGACGAGAAATGCGGTTCAGACCCGCCACATCGGTAACGGAATACATCATGCTGATATCGCTGGCACCGATATAACCGGAGATATCGCCGGAGGCCATCGTCGAGACCATCAGCTTCGGCATACCAATCGGTAACGCCTGCATCGCGGGCGTAATCAGCGCGGTTCCGCCGGAGCCGCCGAGACCCAGCACCCCAGCAATATCCTCGCGGGACAGCATGAAGTGCTCAAACGCAACGGCCATGGCGCTAATCGCCCGACCTCTGTCATGGCAAAACACCGCCGATGCGCCCTGTGGGTGGTACGATGCCACCGTTGCGGCGCTGATATCTGTCGCCTCTGACACGCGTGTATCTGCCGACGGCGGTGTCGTTGACAGATCGACCGTGACAGTTTTTAAGCCCGTAGCGGCAATCAGATCGCGGACGTAAATCTGTTCTTTTCCTTTAGTATCAGCGGTACTTGCAATATAAACGCTGCCAATTTCACTTCCCACCTGGTATCCCTCCCATCGTTAGCGAAACAATTAATAGATTGATATAATTGGAAATTAAGAGAGCCAAAAAACAGAAAAGATTAATTTACCACCATATTGAGACTTAAGTATCATAAAAACAAATCATTAAATATACAAATGAGACAAAAGTCTCAAAATGTTATGTATGGCATTACATTAACAGTAAGAAAGCTTGACGTGGCACAAGAATCACTCAATTTGCTATAGTTCAGGCGACAACGCCGTGCTGCCCGATAGCGTCCGGCCCGAAAATTCAATGAGGTCTATGTGATTGAACGGGATGAAAAACTGACATCAACACGGGCGAAAACCCGTCGTTTACTGATTGATACTGCCATGAATATGTTCGATCAAGGCATATTCCCTTCCATTACGGATGTTGCCGCTGCGGCTCAGCTTTCACGCGCGACGGCCTACCGCTATTTTCCGACGCAAAGTGCGTTAGTCTCCGCTGTTGTCGGCGAAAGCCTGGGGCCGATTCTGGCGTGGCACCCGGCACAGCCGGATGCCAGCGAACGCGTGTCTGAACTGCTGCGTTTTGCTTACCCGAGAATGCTGGAGCATGAAGGTGCGCTGCGTGCCGCGCTGCATCTGTCACTGCAACAATGGGCCGATCGCCGCTCCAACCGCCTGCATACGGATACGCTGACGCGCGGCAATCGTAAACGCCTGCTCAAGATTGCCACTGAACCACTGGAAGGAAAAATCACGCCGGAAGCACAACAGCGGGTAATTTATGCCTTATCGCTTATTTATGGTTCGGAGGTTTTCCTGGTGCTGAAAGATATCTGGCATCTGGAAGAAGACGGCATTCAGGGTGTCACGCAGTGGGTCGCCAAAGCCATTTTACGGCAGGCAGAAGAAGACGCTGCACAGGCAGCTTCACAGAAAACCTAACGAACACATCTATGCTGCGTCCCGCCCTGTCACCGGATACGCAGCAACGGAAGAACACACGTTGCCAAGGGAACACATGATGCTGAAAGGTAAACGCGCGATTGTCACCGGCGGTGGCCGCGATTTTGGACAAGCGGTATCCGTCTGGCTGGCTCGCGAAGGGGTGAAGGTCGATCTTTGCGCCCGCAAACTGGCCGATGCACAGGCCAGCGTCGACATCATTTATCAGGAAGGCGGCACAGCACGCGCGTATCAGTGCGATATTGCCAACCCTGATTCGGTTAGAGATTTTTCCGCACAGCTGCTGGAAGACAGCACGCCCGTCGATATTCTGGTGCTCAGCGCCGCCCAATGGCTGGAAGGCACATTGGGGGAAGAAGACACCGATACGGATATCGTCAGTACCATCAACTCCGGTCTGACCGGTTCTATCCTGCTCACCAAAGCGCTATTACCAAGCTTACGCCGTTCACAGGGTGCCGACATTCTGGCGATGGTTTCCGTCTGCGGCATCCCGCAGTTCCACGACTCTATCGCCCACCCCGCCTTCTTCGCCGCCAAGCACGGCATGAGCGGTTTTAGCCAGAATCTGGCACATCATGTCGCGCAGGAAAACATTCGCGTGACGGGGTTTTATCCACCAGATTTTGAGGTTACCGGCCTTGATGACAATCCCGCTAGCGGGGAAAAAATGGGCGAGCATCTACTGAATGCCCGCTCGATATGGGAAGCCATGCGTTTCGTGCTCATCCAACCGCGCAGTTGCCATATCAACGCCATCCATTTTCAGGGGCCGACGCGCGCAGATATCGGCGTGTAACCCATCGCCTTTTGTTCTCCATCCCGCTCCGGTATTTATCATATAACTGGGGCGGTGAAGGGTTTTCCCCGACTAATGCCCCACGTTCCCCCACGCATCATGCTCTGACACACTTTCCTTCTCTCCATTTTTTGCCACAGAACACAGGAAAAGGTAGCATCGCTGCCGTTGTTTTCTGCCATGCGGCTTACCGCGCTCAGCGCACTATAAAAAAACTCCGGGAGCGTTTTTCAACGTTGCGTAGCAACGGCCCGAAGGATGGCGTACAGGGATGTACGACATAAAAAAACGCCACAGGCAAAAACATAACCAGTTGAATTAGAAATAATCATATCAAACGCATCATCACAAGATGCGTGACAGACAGGAAAACACGGACACCAATGACACAACATTCCTCCCCTCACGGCAAGCGTCATGCCGCTGAACAGCGTCTCCACGAAAAGGGTTACCACCAAAGTCTCGGCAATCGCCATGTGCAGATGATCGCCATTGGTGGTTCCATCGGCACCGGGCTGTTTCTTGGCGCGGGAGCCCGTCTACAAATGGCGGGGCCTGCATTGGCGCTGGTCTATCTGGTTTGCGGCATCTTCTCTTTTTTCATCCTGCGCGCGTTGGGCGAACTGATCGTGCATCGCCCCACCAGCGGTAGCTTCGTGTCGTACTCGCGTGAGTTTCTGGGGGAAAAGGCCTCCTACGTTGCAGGCTGGATGTACTTCCTGAACTGGGCGATGACTGGGATTGTCGACATCACCGCCGTCGCGCTCTACATGCACTACTGGGGCACGTTTGCCGACGTTCCACAGTGGCTGTTCGCGCTGAGTGCACTGTCCATCGTCACGCTGATGAACCTGATTGGCGTGAAGTGGTTTGCCGAAATGGAGTTCTGGTTCGCGCTGATTAAGGTTGCAGCTATCGCCATTTTTCTGGTGGTCGGCACGGTCTATCTCGGCACGGGCAGCCCGCTGGATGGCAACACGCCAGGCCTGCACCTGATTACCGATAACGGCGGCCTGTTCCCACACGGCATTCTGCCTGCGCTGGTGCTGGTTCAAGGGGTGATATTTGCCTTTGCCGGTATCGAGATCATCGGGACGACGGCAGGCGAATGTAAAAACCCAGAGCAGGTGCTGCCGAAAGCGGTCAACAGCGTCATCTGGCGTATCGGCCTGTTCTACGTCGGCTCGGTCGCGCTGTTGGTCTGCCTGCTGCCGTGGAATGCGTATCAGGCCGGACAAAGCCCGTTCGTGACCTTCTTCAGCAAGCTGGGCGTTCCTTATATCGGCACGATCATGAATATCGTGGTGCTGTCCGCCGCGTTGTCCAGCCTGAACTCCGGTCTGTACTCAACGGGGCGCATCCTGCGCTCGTTGTCGCTGGGTGGTTCGGCTCCCGCTTTCCTGTCGAAAATGAGCAACCAGTCCGTACCCTATACCGGTATTTTAGTCACGGTCGGCATCCACATTATCGGCGTGGTGCTGAACTACGTGGTGCCGTCGCAGGTGTTCGAGATTGTCCTGAATATCGCTTCGCTCGGCATTATCTGCTCCTGGGCATTCATCATTCTGTGCCAAATGCAGCTGCGCAAAGCGATTCGTCAGGGGAAAGCCAAGCCGGTGGCGTTCAAAATGCCTGGTGCGCCTGTGACATCATGGCTGACGCTGGCTTTTCTGGTGAGTGTGCTGGGATTGATGGCGTTTGATTACCCGAACGGCACCTGGACGGTTGCAACAATTCCGGTACTGGCGATCATGCTGATTATCGGCTGGCGTGGGCTGAAAAAGCAGCGAGAAGCCGTGAAGCTCACCGACCAGCAGGAATCCAGCCTGCGTTAAGGTTAAGACAGAAAAAACGCAGGCTCGTTTCCGAGCCTGCGTTTCTTAGCCTATCTACATCCGTAATTACTCTTCTACTACGTAACCATACAGACGCTTGCTGCCATCTTCTTCTGCGACGCTGTAAACGCCCTGCAATTCTGGGGAAAAGCCCGGCAGCAGGTTAATGCCCGCTTCCAGCGCCAGAAAATAGCGCTGTACCGCCCCGCCCCAAGTTTCACCCGGCACGACACACAGTACGCCCGGCGGATAAGGCAATGCCCCTTCTGCCGCGATACGCCCTTCTGCTGCGTCGATAGGAATCAGCTCGATATTCCCGCGCACAAATTCCCTGTTGGCATCCTGCGGCAACATCACCACGGACGGAAACTCGGTTTTGCGGAACATCGCTTTTTGCAGATCTTTCACGTTGTGTTGAGCATAAAAATCATGCATTTCCTGACACAGCCGACGCAGCCGGTAACCGCGATAACGCTCTTTATATTTCTGATACAGGCTAGGCAGCACTTCACTCAGCGGTGCATCGCGGGCGATCAGCGTTTCGAAATGCACCAGCGCATTCACCAGCTCCTGCATTTTTGCAGCGTCTTCTGCTGGCGTTAGCAGGAACAGGATCGAGTTCATGTCGCATTTTTCAGGGATGATGCCGTGCTCGCGCAGGTAGTTGGCCAGGATCGTCGCCGGAATACCAAATTCGGTATAATCGCCGCTAATCGCATCAATACCCGGCGTGGTCAGCAGTAACTTGCAAGGATCGATAAAATACTGATCCTCCGCGTACCCTTCGAACGCATGCCATTTCTCGCCCGGCTCAAAGTTGAAGAAGCGCACGTCCTGCGCGATCGTCTCCGTATCGTGATCCTGCCAGAGCGCGCCGCCCACCGTCACAGGCACGAACGGTTTGATGAGCGAACAACGCGTCAGCAGTTGCTTACGTGCTTCAATGCCCAGCTTCACGCAGTCCATCCACATCCGACGCCCACTTGCTCCTTCGTGCATTTTGGCATTGACGTCTAGCGCGGCGAACAGCGGATAAAACGGGCTGGTCGACGCATGCAGCATAAAGGCGTTATTCAGCTGTTTATGGTTGCAGAAACGGCGCTGACCTTTGATGTGCGTATCTTTCTTGTGGATCTGCGAAGTCTGGGAGAATCCCGCCTGCTGCTTATGCACCGACTGCGTCACGAAAATCCCCGGATCGTTCTCATTCAGATCCAGCAACAGCGGCGAACACTGCTCCATCATCGGGATAAACTGCTCATAACCGACCCAAGCGGAGTCAAACAGAATGTAGTCGCACAGGTGCCCGATGCTATCGACCACCTGACGCGCGTTATAAATCGTGCCGTCATAGGTGCCAAGCTGGATAACGGCCAGACGGAACGGGCGCGGCTCGTTGGCGCGTTCCGGCGCGACTTCCGCGATCAGCTTGCGCAGATAGTCTTCATCAAAACAGTGCGCATCTACGCCGCCGATAAAGCCGAACGGGTTGCGCACGGTTTCCAGATAAACCGGCGTCGCGCCCGCCTGAATCAGCGCACCGTGGTGGTTGGATTTATGGTTGTTGCGGTCAAACAGCACCAGATCGCCGCGCGCCAGCAGCGCGTTCGTCACCACTTTGTTCGCCGAGGAGGTGCCGTTCAACACAAAATAGGTTTTATCGGCATTAAACACGCGCGCAGCGTGCTTCTGCGCCTTCTTCGCCGCCCCTTCGTGGATCAGCAAATCGCCCAGTTTGACGTCCGCATTACAGATATCCGAACGAAACACGTTCTCACCGTAAAACTCAAAAAACTGGCGCCCCGCCGGGTGCTTGCGGAAGAACTGGCCGCCCTGATGCCCCGGACAGGCAAAGGTCGTGTTTTTCATGTTGACGTATTTGGTCAGCGTATCGAAAAACGGTGGCAGCAGCGTATCCTGATAGGCTTTCGCCGCTCGCTCCAGCACGTTGGCGTGCTCGCCGTCGTCATCAAGAAACAGCCATTCGCTGCCCGCAGGCAGAACATCTAACTCTTTATCTTCATCGGGCTCTTCGACAAACGCCGGAATGCTAAAACCGGTGTGCTGCAATATCGACAGAATGCCGCTACGGGCTTCCTCAATAGAAACCACGACCGCCGCCACATCCGTGAAGTCAGTCTGACTCAACGCGACAATCTCGCGCGTTGTGGTTAAACGGGTGGCAACCGCTGCATTCGCCGCAATTTTTAACTGTTTCATGTAACCAAACCCAAACGGTTAAAGGTAAGTGTACGTGCCTGGAAGACACCGTTCAGGGATAACAATCCCGACCAATCACAATGCCAATCAATAACGACAAGCGTATGATCCCTACAGGTAAACTGTAGGCTAAGAATGGAAAAACTGGAGCCAGCACCATCCGATAGACATCAGTAAAAGCAGAGCCGTACTCTATTTTTACTCATGCCTAACAGCGAGCGAACGAACGCCTCACCGCATGGTGAAGGAGGATAATCGACGGGGAGAAAAGTAAACCGCGCAGCGGTGATAAGAAGAAACGCGCAGCGACGTCATCAACGAACTGGCGCGAGCATACGACACCATGAGCAATGAATCTGACATATCGGCGATCCTCTTTAGCTAACGCTAACTACGCTTAAAGGGGCGTTCAGGTGAACGAGACGTTAAAAACCGCGCAATAGTGGCATTATTCTTCATCAAATTCAACAATCCAGCCCGCACTCAAGGTGGTAAAAAGTGCAACGAAACATGCCGCGCGAATCAGGAATAAACGTTACCACGCTAAGCGTGCTGAAAGGATCGCCAGAAACTGGCTAGCAAATAATACAATTGCCTGAAAATAGCGCAGGTGCTCCGCTTTGTGACAGAAACCCGTTGACGCCACGCGGCCAATACGGTTTAATGCGCCCCGTTGCCCGGATAGCTCAGTCGGTAGAGCAGAGGATTGAAAATCCTCGTGTCCTTGGTTCGATTCCGAGTCCGGGCACCATATTTTTGTTTTGGGACGTTCCTATGCGTCCGGGAACACAGAAAAATCAGTGAGTTGATGAAAATCTGGAGTACCTCAAGGTACTACCAGATTTTTTGACATCCGTAGTTTTTGGGGGCTTAATTGGGGCCTGTCGGTTCGATAAACTACGGAGCCCCCACCATGCCTCTGACTGATACCGCCATCCGCAACGCCAAGCCGCTCGATAAACCTTACAAACTCAGCGACGCGCAGGGTCTGTACCTGCTGATTAAACCTAACGGTTCCAAGCTCTGGCATCTCAAGTACCGCTTCGGCGGCAAGGAGAAAAAGCTGGCGTTTGGCGCTTACCCAACGGTATCGCTTGCCAGTGCCCGTAAACTGCGTGAAGAAGCCCGAACTATTCTCAGCGCAGGGGACGATCCCAGCGTAAAAAAACAGCACGACAAACAGGCGAAGAAAAACGGCAATACCTTTGAAGCCGTCGCCCGTCAGTGGGTGGCCGCGAACATTCGCTGGAGTGAGGCACATGCTGCCAAAGTCATGCGTTCACTGGAACTGCACGTTTTCCCGCTCATCGGCAATGTCCTTGTCACCGACCTGAAAACCGCCAACCTGCTGATCCCGCTGAGGGTAGCGGAGAAAAAGGGTTGTCTGGAAACGGCTGCACGGATACAGCAACGCACGACAGTTATCATGCGTTACGCCGTACAGGAAGGACTAATTGCCAGCAATCCGGCCAATGACCTCTGCGGCGCAATCACCCCGCCGCCGAAAAACCATTACCCTGCCCTACCGCTGGAAAAGTTGCCGGAACTGCTGGAAAGAATAGAAGGCTATTCCGGCAGACTGCTAACAAGGTTGGCGGTACAGCTTAATTTGCTGATCTTTATCCGCTCCAGTGAATTGCGTTTCGCCCGTTGGGTAGAGATCGATCTGGATAACGCCATGTGGACACTTCCCGCACAGCGGGAGCCCATTACGGGTGTGCGTCACTCAGAGCGTGGGGCAAAAATGAAAACACCGCATCTGGTGCCGCTGTCAAAACAGGCGGTAACGGTACTGAAGCAGCTAAAACTACTATCCGGCAACGGGGATTTGCTCTTTCCGGGCGATCACGATGCGTGTAAACCAATGAGTGAGAACACCATCAACAAGGCGCTGCGAACGATGGGGTACGACACGCAGGCAGATATCTGCGGGCATGGCTTCCGCACGATAGCATGTAGCGCGTTGATTGAATCAGGTCGATGGTCAAAAGATGCCGTGGAGCGGCAGATGAGCCATCAGGAGCGCAACCACGTTCGCGCCGCCTATATTCACAAAGCGGAACACCTCGACGAACGGACTCAGATGATGCAATGGTGGTCAGATTATCTCGATGCCTGCCAGCATCAATTCATCCCGGCTTATCGCTTTGAGAAGTCGATTAAGGTTGCCTGAGCCAGACTGATACACCGATGGAATAAGTCACTTCTAATCGAACAGAGGCGGCTTATCTTGTTTCTCTACGCCGCTGTTGTATCAGGGCTGAGGCGGAGCGCAGCAGAGCGAGCACCGAACATCCCTGATACAACAGCGGATTTTTCACCATCGCAATTACCCGTGTTTACAGGGACAAACGATATGACAGGCCGCGCTTGTATGGCTTTTTAATGGGTGCGAAAAGCAGAAATTAAAAAGTGGCGTAAGGCGAGTAAATTCCATTTCGCAGAAATGGCTAATTTGCGTCGCCCGAACCCACCGGCGAGCGTTTCCCCCAAGGGAAACCGAGCAGGCCGGGGGGAGCCGAATAAATTTTGCCGCCCCAGCGAGCAAAAAGACGCGCCCACGCGTCGGTTTATTTGGGGGGCTTGCCCCGCACACCGTCGCCGCTAAGTCTCCGGCCACAAGCCGGTAGCGAGGCGCGACTACCCGCTTTGAAGGCGTTTTCCCATTTTTTCGCTGACCGGCACGGGCAAAAGAAAAAGTGGGCTAAAAACGGCGTCTCAAAGGGGGTAGTCGCGCGTAGCGTGCGACGGTGTGCCGCTGTTGACGTTGGGGGTTTTGGCGTGGCGTCCAGCCGCGACATTACCCCCATGCGACAGGCAATAAGGGCGTCCAGCCCGCATGAACTGGCGCACGCCGTTTTGTGCCGGGAAATGTATTTTCCGGCACAGGGCTGCATTGCTGCCACCGCATTCGCCTCATGCGCTCGCCGCATATACTTGCCCCATACCATGGGGCGAAGTCACGGGGTGAGAGCATGGGGCGAACAACAAAAGTAAACTGTCGCGCTTCGCTTGCCTTCTCCCGAACCGTTACCAACCTAGGTCGATAACGGTTAGGGAGATCCTGTTTTACTTTAACGATCTTCTGATTTGCGGTAACGGGAAGGCCAGATTTCCGCAGGTGAAACCCCCAGCGCTTCCGCAATCAGCTTTTCCCCTTTCGGCCAGTGTTTTGTTAACGCGTTTGCCAGCGTGGAAGAAGCTAATCCCGCTTCTCGGGAAACGGCTGCCAGTGTTGTTCCCTTCTTTCTTAACCCGGCGATGATATCTGCCGGGTGCCAATCCTTATCAATCATCTCCATGATCCTTATTTTGTGGCCTCACATTAAACATCATTTGTTCAGATAGTCTAAACAACCACAATGTTAAGTAATGCTAAACACTAAGTCAATGTATGATCATTGATGGTGTAATGAATGCTGCCTAATCGTCTCAAAGCCGCCCGACTACGGGCTAATCTAACTCAGGAAAAATTGGGAGTTCTTGCTGGCATTGAGGAAGAAACTGCGCGTTCCCGCGTGTCTCAATATGAAGGTGGGATACATCGTCCAACGTTTGAAATGATGTGCGCATTTGCAAAGGTACTTAATGTGCCGGAATGCTACTTTTACACCGTTAACGATGATTTTGCTGAGATGGTTCTGGGGCTTTACCTTAAATATCAGAGTCATTCTTAACGAATGCAAATAAATCCCCTCCTCTATTGTTCAGGAAGTCTAAGCAACCTACATGTAAAGTAGTGCTAAACATGCTATCAGTATCCTTATTGATGGTGCCATCATGTTGCCCATTCGTCTTAAAACGGCTCGCTTACAAGCCAATCTCACTCAAGAAAAGCTAGGCGTGCTGGCTGGCATTGAAGAAGCCACTGCACGATCACGCATATCCCAATATGAAAGCGGTATACACCGCCCAACATTTGAGATGATGTGCGCGTTTGCTAAAGTGCTTAATGTGCCGGAGTGTTATTTTTATACGGTTGATGATGATTTTGCTGAAATAATTTTAAAATTACATAATGGTGAAATGGTTCAATGGAAAAAATAAATTAATCTATATAATGATTTTAAAAATTAAACTAATCATATAGCAAATAGTAGAATACAGAAAATAAACGCTACTTACCAATAGCCCCCATTTTATTCATTCAGTAACCTAAAATATAATCCAGAAAACACATCTTGAGGATCTGAATATGAGGATCACCGCGACCCAAATCGAACAGTGGGCGGACACAAGAGACGCTCAGGGAATATTGCCCATTTTGATCCGGCGATTAATCAGTGCGACCACAACAATAACAGCATTGAGTATGCCCGGCGGTGATTCTGTTTCAGGCAGCGGCTGGGATGGTATTGTCCAGGCTGACAAAGGCAATATCTGGGTTCCTGGTGGTTCCTCTTTCTGGGAAATGGGCTGTTCCTCCGACATCATTACTAAAGCCCGCTCAGATTTTCGGAAACGAAATCAACAAATTTCACCACAGGAAGCGGCTCAAAGCCGCTTCGTTTTCGTATCACCACGTCGGTGGCCAAAAAAAGATAACTGGCTCAAAGAAGCCCAAGCTGAAAACATCTGGTCCAACGTTTATGCATTTGATGCTGACGATCTGGAAACGTGGCTGGAAAACGCACCGGCTGTAGCTCTCTGGTTCGGTGAACTAACGGGCCATACTGGCGCAGGCATTGAATCCATTTCCCATTTCTGGGAACGATGGCGCAATCAGTCACAATTTCCGTTAACAAAAGAAACCTTACTGACGGGTAGAGAAGAAGAAAAAAATACGCTGAACGGCTTTCTGTCAGAGAAAAAAGAACAAATTATTATCCGGGCAGACAGTCAGGAAGAGGCTATCGCTTTTGCCTGTGCCAGCCTAATAGAAATGGGTCATGAAAATATAGCAGCCTGTATAACTACTGATGATGGATGGCGCTTTATTGATAAAAATCCCTCAATTCAACTTTGTCTGGCGATGAACAGTGATATTTCCAGACAAAGCCGATGCCAGCCTGAACGAACTGTTTTTATTCCATTTTCCCTGGGCGATCACAATACGACAGGCAATAAACAAAACGATACCATTACACTGGAGCGTCTTACCCGAAGTGATTTTGAAGAGAAGCTCATTGCTTTAGGAGAAGAAGAATCCGATGCAAGGCGGTTATCACGAACAACCGGGCGGTCCTGGTCAGTTTATCGACGCCTTAGGGCCAGAAACCCGACAATTTCATCTCCCGTATGGCTGACCACATCGCCAGCAAAAGCGTTAATCACGTTGACCCTGGTGGGATGTTGGAATGGCAAAAAGGAAGGCGATAAATATTGCGTTGAAACTATTGCGCAAAAAGATTACGAAGAACTGGAACAGGAACTACGCGAAATATCTCTTCGGGATGACTCTCCGGTTTTACAGATTGGTGATGTATGGAAAGCAAAATCTCCCATTGAGCTACTGTATCAGCTTGCCCCCCGACTAACAGAAAGTCAGCTCGAACGTTTCTTCTTGGTTGTAAAACAGACGCTACTTAAACCCGATCCGGCCCTGGAGCTTAAAAACGAAGATCGCTGGATGGCATCTATCTATGGAAAAGTTCGTTCAGAATCAGATTTTATTCTGAAATCAATCGCTGACTCACTGGTGAAGCTCAGAATCTACGCTGAAAGCAGTGAAGGGATTAATTCAGACTTCATCATTGCTGCCATCGACAATCTGGTTAGAGATCTGCTGATGGATGCCGATGGTGAGAGATGGCTGTCATTAACAGATGTATTATGTTCATTAGCTGAAGCATCACCAGAGGTGTTCTTAAAATCCATAGAAACAAGCTTACAGTCAACAGAGGTTGCCGTTACTCGCCCACTAACGGAAACGAGTGAAAGCACTGGCTTTGGTATGCGTTGTTGGCATGCTGACTTATTACATGCGCTGGAAATCCTGGCATGGAATCCAAGGCGATTATTCAGAGTCAGCCTTATTCTGGCAACGCTATCATCATTAAGAATTCAGGGAAACTGGGCCAACACGCCGGAAAATACCCTGAAATCGTTGCTCAGGCCCTACTGGCCTCAAACAATGGCTACTGATGAACAAAGACTTATCGTACTTGATATGCTTATCAAAAAACACGAGAGCATTATCTGGCGTTTTCTCTATGAACAAACCGATCCTATGGATGGTATGTATATGGAAAATGCCAGACCAAAATGGCGGGATGATGATGCTGGCAGTGCGCAAATGAGAGGGATTTTTCTTAGTGCATATTATTCTGCACTGGGTGAGCGAATACTGAATCTGGCAGAAAATAATGCTGAAAGAATAGCAGCTCTTATCAGGCGAATAGATCATTTTGAAGGTGCCTACCAGGAAAGGCTTATTACATTAATTAAAAGCACAATTTCTTTTTCCGATGGAGATAAGGAAATTGTGAGAGAAGCACTGTATCACTATCTGAACTGGCATAATTCGTATAACACAGATGGAGATAAAAAAAGCAGAGCGGTCGCAGAAAACCTCATGGCATTTGTCAGTTTATTTACTCTCCAGGATATTATTCTTGATAAACGTCGATTGTTCACTTCTCAATATCCCGTATTGGCCGAAGGGAGTGAGCGAGATTATGAGGTTCACAGCAAAGAAATAATAAAAATGCGAACCAGTGCAATAGAAGAGATATATTTCCAGCAAGGATGGGATGGAATATCATCTTTACTTTCATTAGCACAATCGCCGTCTGTAATAGGTGAGTCCCTGGCTACCTGCAACTTAAATTTGATTGAGTCATTCTCATGGATTGTTGAAAAATTTAAAGACAATGGTTTCCCATTTCACGATCCATTGATAAGTTCATTTTATACCTGGCTCCCTGAAGAAAAACAACTTATTCTGTTAAATTCTCAAGAGTTCGAAAATGAGATGGATAGTGATGAGAAAATTGCCGCATTCCACTCAATACTCCCACCCAATATGGCTACATGGCACAACCTTGCGAGTTACCCCGAGAGCGCCCAAGCCCTGTACTGGAAAAGGATAAATTATCCACATATCTGGAGTGATGATGCTGATGAAATTGACTACTTTATCGGAAAAATGATGCTTTCTGAAAGGTATATATCGGCATTTAATCTCGTAAAACATCGTATGGAAAAAATTTCCTGGCAAAACATCTTGAAACTGTTACATGGATTCAGAACTAGCACCGAAAAAGATGTACCAATACCAAATGGCTGGCATTTATCCAAGGCTATAGAATACCTTGAATCATCAGGCCAGGTTTCACGTTTAGATTTGGCCTTACTGGAATTCTTTTTTTTCTCAGCATTCAGAAATTGTGAAAAAGGAGCGAAAAATCTTTACGCTGAGTTACTTTCCAATCCACCACTCTTTATTCAATTAATATATCTTGCTTATAAACCAGAATCCGAGAAAGAATATAAACAGGATGAATCCTTAATGGCTGCGGCACAACAAGCAGGCAGAGTTCTGAATCAAGGAAAAGGGATCCCCGGTCTGAAACCAGATAATAATATTGATGAATTCGTATTTAATAACTGGATTAAGGAAGTAAGGAAACTGGCGACAGAAAATGACAGAAGCAATACTACCGATTATATAATCGGCGAATGGATATCCCGCTCAAAAAATATAAATAATGCACCATGGCACAGCATAATAATCAAAGATTTACTGGAAGAAACAGAACGGGATGAAATCAGAGAAGGTTTCTATTTTGGCACTATTAATAGCCGTGGCGCAACAGTAAGAGCTTATTATGAAGGCGGTGATAAAGAACGAAAACTAGTTGACCAGTACAAAGAAATTGCCAACCAGTTATATTTTTCTCATCCCAAACTAGCAAGTGTCTTTGATGATCTTGCTTCACATTATGATTTTGATGCTGCAAATAATGATCGGCATGCAAAGTTAAGACTTGAAGGATATTAAATCCAGCATATCGATACACCTAGTTCTCAAAAGGATTTTAAAATGGGAAAGAACAGCAAGGCAAAACGAGATTTAAAAAAGAAAAAAAGCAATAACAAATCCAGAGAAAAATCTCCTGGCAAGGGAAATAGAAACTATGAAGACGTTATGCCAAAAATAAAATATAATTTAACATCTGTTTATAAAGAGTATAACCTTGCAGAACTTTTTCTCACATTAAGTATTTCCGAATTATGGCTACCTAATATCTCATCACCTGTAAAACACACTATAGCTTTCAACACCTTGCTCTCCATGGATGTTAGTATGTTTGATAACCAAAAGGAACTTAAAACATATCAACAAGCAAGCGAATTTTTTAGCATTATTTATAAGATATTACCTGACATTCCTCAAATGGAAGACTTTGTCCCTGAACAAGACTGGGGAAAAATAAGAATACCATGGGGAGATAATATTTATAGAATTTTTTACGGTAGCTCAGTCGAACGCTTATATGATTATATTCAAGCTTTTGGAATTAGATACGCGAAATATCCAATTATTCTTAAGCAAATGGAAAATGTTCTTATTTTACAGGATAAATTTTTATCAAGCATAAATCCAGTTGATACTCTCTCAGAGCAAGAACTCTCGCCCGGCCATGTCGAAATCCCCCCAGAAACGTTCTGGAAAGCTTGCCGGCAGGCTTTAACGGATACAAGTCATGCGTTTGAACAATTAATAAGTCAGACAGAAAAAATATTTATTAAAAAATCCGGGGAGTTTAAAAGCATTAACTCCCTCTCTGAATTATCAAATATAATAATGGAAGGTGTAGCACTCCCTGCTATTGGCGTCAGCATTGATAATCATGTTTATCCATTGTCATTCAGGAATATGGCAAATGTAATTATTGAGCACTACGCTTCCAAAAAAATGGATATCGATTGTTCTGATGCCATTTCAAATTTCATATCACAGTGTTTTGAAAGCATAATTGAGGGACCATTTCTGCTCCTGAGCAAAAAAAAGGTCCTACCTTATAAATTCTCAGGATTATTACAGGGTAATGATAAGTTTTATTTATTTGCTCTTTTTGATATTGATTCAGCAAGTAAGTTAAAAAATATAGAAGAAGACGTTTTTGAACTTTTTAATCAAGGTAAGTGGGCTTTATCACCGATTTCATCATCACAATTGTTAGGTATTCGAAATGGCTCAGGGGAACAACTATCAATTAATGATATTGAATTTATTTTCATAAATTCTAATCTTACTACTGCCATGCATTTTTTTGAGCCACCGCGACTAAAATATAGTTACCACATTCTCTTTTTGACAGAATTTATTGCATTATTTGACTCAATAGATAATCTAAATGAACTATCATTGTTTTTTTCATATTTAGATCAAAATAAATCAAAAACAAATCCGTTCCTTATTTCAATAATAGATAAGTTTGCATCATTCAAAGGAACTCATTCTGTATTAGAAGATGGTGCCATAAATTTTAACATGATTACTCTTGATCCTCATTGGGGTTCTAATTGGAGATATGAAGAACTGGAAAAATACTGGTCACAGGTTCCCTCAAATTTCCCTGATGCCAATGTGAAATGGAACATCAGTAGTAGTTACCAAGGAAATATTTCATTAATATCGAAAAGTCATTTCTATGTATCCTGGTCTACAACGATTAATAATTGCACAATTCATTTTTGTGCCGATTGCAAGCCATTACTAAACGAAGATCATCTTAACGGTCAGCTTCTGACATTATTTTTAGAATGTGCCAGTGATGCTTTATCGCAACGAAAAGATATTTTTAAAAACATATCATTCCAGAACATAGACAGAATCACTGTTCATTGTGCTGTTGACAAAAAATACCTGGTAAATAGTAATTCTGATATTGCAGAACATGTTTCCCCTGAGCTGTTCACTCATACATCGTTAATTAATAATTATAATTCTTCTGCGAACATACAAATTTGCATTAATTTACCTTTCATGCAATATCGTCTTAACAGACCACAAAATGCCAGTTTCCAGGCTGATGTCTGCATTACATTCTTACAATTGCTATCCAAAATACTTAATATCGAGTTCTCCGAAGACATCAGGCAACAAATAGTCAACACAGGTAACAGACCTGCCAGGATGGCAATATCCAGCGAAGAGCGCACCTTTGATACTCTAGAAATAAAACCCAATATTCCTGAAGCCAAACACTTTAAACTAGCCAGAAAAAAATTAGCTAACTTAATTAAAGAGTCTGGAATTAAGGAAGGTAGTTATGAGCTACAAAATGCCAAGGACATCATTAACCCTTTAGCCGATTTTTTCAGAGAAAAAATCCACGCAACAATACTCTCTATGAACAGAGAGCACTTGCTACAATTTGTAATTGAAAACTATGATGCTTATGTAGCCGAAGACCATAGAAAAAAGAAAAACATTATGTTAAGCCTTCAACATGAGGTTAATTATAATAGAACAGAAAAATTAGCAAACCAGAGTAATGAATTCAATCGTATGTCAGCAAATTATAGATACTTGCTTGAATGCACTTTAAGTCTTAACTCAAAAAATGAAACCATACCTACTACCGATGATATCTTACAATTACTCGCTGATATCGATTGGTTAATCGTACTTTATAATGCAAGTGACATCTTGCATAATGATATTGATGTAGGCGGTTTGAATATAGATAATTTTTACATCCCACAAGTATTTTTTTCCGAAGATCGTGAAATTAAAGAAGATAAGTTTAGTGAAGAACAGGCTGGCTATAAGTTAGGTTATAATTTAAACGACACTGACTCTGTAGACTCCGATATTATAAATGAAAAAGTGGATGTTCTTGATCGTGCATTTCAACAAGATCTAGGCTTCAAATACTCTAGTTTACTTTCTGTTTTCTCTATTCTGTTTCAATGGGCCAGATTTAACCAAATTGAATTAAATCCTTCATATCAGACGACAAGGGCTGATATGGTAAACATATTGCTTAAAAACAATACAAACTTGGTTAATGACGAAGTAGAGAAGATAATAGACTTTCTTATTCTCAATCCCAATAAGATAAGAAAGTTACTTGGTACTGATTCTGAATGTTTTGATGTTCCTATATCCGATCACAATAAACGAGATCATCGATATAATATTCGCCCACTAATAGAAACAAGCAATAGTAATATAATCTGGGGCGCTGCGGCAGCTTATCGAGCTGGGACAATATGGATTGCTCATACTGCAAATGGATATCTTCCTGCCGAGTTTGAATGGAGCCACATTTCACATGAGGTTGGCAAGATAAAAGAGGGTATTGAAAAGCAATTAGAAATAACCACTTTTAATATTGTAAAAAGGTTCGCAACCCAAATTGAACTTGGCATCGAATTTAAGAAACGCTTTCCAAAGAAAAAATTCCCTGATGTAGGTGATTTTGATACTTTAGCCTATTTTCCTGATAGCAACACTTGGTTGAATATAGAGTGTAAGTATAATCAGCCCTACTATTGCATTAAAGATATGCGTCGTTTACGAGAGAAAATATTTGGTAGAGGTGATAAAAGAGGACAGATTGGGAAAATAGAAAAAAGAATTAATTTTCTAGCGGAAAATTATAATGATATTCTTACCCTACTAAACTGGAATAACTCCAGAGATAAGCATGACGTCAAATTCATTAATTTGTACATTAGTAGACAAATTTACTGGTGGTTGAGATATCCACCCTATGAAACTAATATTAACTTTGTACAAGTAGATGCGTTAGAATCTTGGTTACAAGAAAATTTATAGCATATTAATTAACATATATTAAATTAAGGTGGTTTGGGAAATAACCACCTTAATATTTATAGAAGACAAAAACATGGAGCCTGTAATTTAATTTACTCATTAAGATTATAGGTTAGGAATAAACCCTTCTTCCCGCAAAACCCTAATCACCCCACGAATCAGATATGAGTTAGAAAACTTCGCCGTATAGGAACGAGCACCTTCTTCCACTGGTTGGAGCAGTCCCCGGTCAATCAATTTACCGAGCTGATAAGTCACCTGCGCTGGTTTCATGTCAGGTAAAGCGGTACGGAGATCACCCGCTTTTATCGTCCCTAGCTCGACAGCGCGTTTAAGAACTTTAGATTCCAACGGGTTTATTAGCCCTCTTTCAGATGAAAAGTCGATCGCCGGATACAGTATTTTTGTACTCAAAAAAGCATGGTTTGTCAGTTGATCGACTTTCTTCAACTCAGATGAAATTCCCGAAAGTACATATAAACACCATTCTTCTAAGCCCCGCTCTGTTCCCTTATCCGCTAACGAAAGCATGGCGTAATAACGCTCACGATCATTACAGAATACCGCTGTCGGATTAAGAACCCGGCCACCTGCCTGCACATTAAAACCATACTTGATCAATAACGCATAGGTCAGCAATCTGACCGTTCTGCCATTACCGTTGCCAAAGGGGTGTATCCAGCCGAAGCGGTGATGCACCAGCGCAATTTTCATCAGATCATATTTTGGTTTATCAGCACGGTTAATAAAGGCGGTCAGTTCTGACATATAGTCAGGAACATGGATATGATCCGGTGGTAAATGGTCAGACTGAGCGATGCTGACGTTATGCTGCCGATAGGCACCGGGAGTTTTATCACCTTCCTGTTGCAATCCGACAACCGCCAGACTATGTAGCTCGCGGATAAAATATTCCGTTATCTCATCACCATTATTTAGATGCTCGTCGATGAATTCCATCGCAGCTTCAATATTATTGATTTCTTTGAGCTGATCCGTTGAACTCTGTGTTCCTTCAACTTTGCTTTCAACATAGTCGGCAAGCGTGGTGTGGTTTCCCTCAATCCTCGCAGAGCCCAGACTCTCCAGCATGTGGAAAACGGCTTTCAACTGCGCAAACAGAATAGGGTGAACATCCGTTTCCAGCTTCAGATGCCGGAGTAACTCCAGTTCCGTCAGCGCATCGACCAAAGGGGAGTCAAAACTGGGATTCAGGAGCGAGAGTTCAAAGTGATTAAATTGAGCCATGATATGTAGTTATCTCAAATCGAGAATGAGAACATCTCAAAATAATAGCAAAAATACCAATATAATCCATATATTATAAATCACACTTTTTATGATTATCTCAAAAATTAAAAATCCAACATATCAAATCTACGTTTAGAAGATATTCAATACAGAGAGCTGTCGACTGTTGCCTGCATAGGAGATGGAACGACGTTTTTAGCGCCGTTAGCCGCTAAAACACCGATTCATCATGACAACCATCACAAAAACAAAGCGATTTTTTATGGGGGCTTTCGTGGGGGGCGCTGCTTACGATAAATATCAACAAAATAGATAATTAACAGCAAGTTAATCGTGAGTACGATCCCGAGTCCGGCACCACCTTTCCTTTTTTATGCTTCCTTATCAATCCCTATGTTGTTGCGATTCAATAGGTTGGCGTGAAAATCTTTTCCGATGCGTTTTGATTTATCCCTTCGTATCGGGGAATTTGTGGGTCAGATTGCGGGTCATTCAGTTCGATGAACGGGAGT
Source organism: Pectobacterium quasiaquaticum (assembly GCF_014946775.2). Lineage (NCBI taxonomy): Bacteria > Pseudomonadati > Pseudomonadota > Gammaproteobacteria > Enterobacterales > Pectobacteriaceae > Pectobacterium > Pectobacterium quasiaquaticum. Next base: position 3,442,453 of record NZ_CP065177.1, read on the forward strand.
GACCCTCATATGTTAACTGACAGCAAAGTCCGATCCGCGAAACCTCTCGCAAAATCTTATAAGCTCACTGATTCGCAAGGCCTGTACCTCACGGTATCACCCAGCGGCGCTAAGCTATGGTATTTCCGTTATCGCTTCGGCGGTAAAGAGAACCGTCTGGCCTTTGGCCACTATCCTCAAACCACACTGGCAGAAGCCCGCGAAAAGCGCGATGCAGCACGTAAGCTACTGGCGTCTGGACTCAGCCCTTCTCAGCTTCGTAAATCGAACAACCCCGCCGTTGAGGAATCCCGCACCTTTCAGTATGTCGCTCAGGCGTGGCACACCAGCAGTCTCAAGCTCTGGTCGGACGCCCATGCAGATAAAATCCTCATCTGCCTGAAACGCTACGTTTTCCCCGCCATTGGCGCGATGGATATTGCTCAGGTTGAAACCCGCCATCTGGCGCAGTTGGTTAAGGCGATTGACGATAAAGGCGTGCATGACGTCGCCGGACGGGTGCGCCAGCATCTGACTAAAATTATGCGCCACGCCGTGCAGCAGGGCGTCATCAAATACAATCCGGCTTACGATTTAGATGGCGTCGTGACCCCGGTGGCGACCCAACATCACCCCGCCCTGCCGCTTAAACGCCTGCCTGAGCTGCTGGCTAAGATTGAGAACTACAAAGGCCGGATGCTGACCCGTCTGGCGCTGGAGCTGAATCTGCATGTTTTTCTGCGATCCAGTGAGCTGCGTTTTGCCCGCTGGGATGAATTCAACCTGAAAGCGCATATCTGGAGCGTGCCTGCCCAGCGCCAAGCGGTAGACGGCGTGCGGTTTTCAGAGCGTGGTGCAAAGATGAAGGATGAACATCTGGTGCGGCTGTCACGGCAGGCGGTCGCCCTGCTGAAACAGATTCAGGCGATTTCCGGCGAATCGGTCTTCGTTTTTCCCGGCGCACATACCCTGAACAAGCCGATGAGTGAAAACACCATTAACAAAGCGCTGCGCGTGATTGGCTATGACACCAAAACCGAGGTCTGCGGCCACGGTTTCAGAACCATGGCCTGTAGCGCCCTGAACGAGTCCGGACGCTGGTCAAAGGATGCCATTGAGCGGCAGATGAGCCACAAAGAACGCAACGGCGTGCGGGCTGCTTACGTGCATAAAGCGGAGCATCTGGAAGCCAGAATCGAAATGATGCAATGGTGGTCAGATTATCTGGACGTCAACCGCGAGGGCTACGTCGCGCCGTATATTTATGCGCGAAGTTATACGGCTGGCTAACGCGCTACGCTTGTTGGCTCCTGACGGGCTTTCTATGTGATAGAAAACCCGTCAGGAGCGTAGTCTTAAAACCATCTGGGCATTCGGCCAACCGCCTTTTGCTACGCCAGGATTTGCTACATCGACTGACTTTAACCACCGCTCAGCCTTTTGGTTCAATACCGCGCGTCTGGAGTTCCTTACGCAGAACACGCTTTATCCACGTAGCCAATGTCTTGTCGCCATCCTTATGGGCTTGTTCTTCTAATTGCGCACGAAATTCGTGGGATAGCCGAATTTGATACTGGTCTGTTTTTGATTTTTCACTTGACATTGTAATTACAAATTCCATAGCATGGTATAGTTGTAATTACACCGCAATTACATGGTGCTTTGCAACAGTAAAGAACGAAGCCCGGCAGTGCTAGGAACACTCACCGGGCCTCTGACCACAACATTAAGGAGACTAATGCTATGGCTGACACCGATAGTAACACGGGCTCGTCTTATCAATCACTGCCGGATTATGAGAACCGTTACTCAGCCATGAGTGCCGCGCTGACGCGTCTGGACTTTTCAAATATGGACAATGACGAACTCTCGCTGGTCACAGAGTATTGCGCCGAAACACAGGCCGGACTTTGCCATTGCCTGAATTTCATTGGCGATGCGCTGATTACTTTTGCCGATAATGACGTGTGTGAATCGACACCAGAAAGTTTGTGCCAATTGGGACATGGGCTCACGGCAATCAGTTTACTCATCCCTGCCCTTACCGATATGCAAAAACGCGCACATTCACTCACCGCCAGATAGCCATCTGAATATAGCCTGCCTGATTAAAGCTCTGCCGTTAGGTCAGAGCTTTTTTGCTTTCATGGCTCAATAACCATAATTCTCCCTATCCGATATTGAGTTGTTTGCAGGCAACACTGTCCTTTCCCGATAGCCTTCCCTACTGGCTAATTCCAGCGTGGGAGAAGACATGCCAACACGTTTTATTTTCGCAATGCTGACAGCGCTCAACAGACCATTCAGGCACAACGCAGGACGCGACGGGGTTAGGCGGGTGAATGCCTGCGCCTCGCGGGCATTCATCCGTGGTGTGAGGCGAGTAAATGCCCTTTCGCAGAAAGGGCTCATTTGCGTCGCACGAACCCACCGGCGAGCGCTTCCCCCAAGGGAAACCGAGCAGGCCGGGGGGAGCCGAATAAATTTTGCCGCCCCAGCGAGCAAAAAGACGCGCCCACGCGTCGGTTTATTTGGGGGGCTTGCCCCGCACACCGTCGCCGCTAAGTCTCCGGCCACAAGCCGGTAGCGAGGCGCGACTACCCGCTTTGAAGGCGTTTTCCCATTTTTTCGCTGACCGGCACGGGCAAAAGAAAAAGTGGGCTAAAAACGGCGTCTCAAAGGGGGTAGTCGCGCGTAGCGTGCGACGGTGTGCCGCTGTTGACGTTGGGGGTTTTGGCGTGGCGTCCAGCCGCGACATTACCCCCATGTGCCAGGCAATAAGGGCGTCCAGCCCGCATGAACTGGCACACGCCGTTCTGTGCCGGGAAATATATTTTTCGGCACATGACCGCATCGCGGTCACCTATTTATCCCCACAAGATCGCCTCATGACGTCGACTCATGCCAGTGGGCGAAGGTATTCCCCCATGCAATGAGGCGATAAAACCGAAAGAGCAAACACCCAGTAAAATGCGAAGGAGGAACCATGCTGATTTCTGATTACCGTGAACGCCGGGCGCGTAGTCACGAAAAAATGCAACGTCTGCTCACCTTTCTGAAAGAAGAAACCTACAGCGATTTTAAAACCCTGATGCTGCTTTTTGATTATAAAAATCACAAGCCGCTGTATCTGTTGCTGGCAAAAGCCATCGACATGGGATTGATCCAAAAGCATGAAATAAACACCAGAATGGTGAAAACCTCTCTGTGGGGTATCACCAATGACGGATTAGCCGTTGTCGTCACACCCCATGAGGATGGTTTTCCTGCACGGTTTGAGCCCTCGAAAGTCACTGGCTGGACGCTGATGCAGCGCCTTGATCGTCAGCTAGCACGGCTCCTTCTTGAGAAGAAAGGCGCTTATGGGTGGATCAGCGGCGCTGATTCAACATTCCGCAGCCGCTATGAGGTATATCATCGCCCGGCCGGGGTGATAACGTTACCAGACGGGACAGTTATCGCTGTTGAGACTGAGCGCCGTCTGAAAACCAAGGCCCGTTATCAGGCAATTATCACCCAGCATTTGATAACTCGTACTCAAAAACTTTGGATGTATATCTTCTATATCGTGCCCAATCCGCGGATAAAGCGAGCTATTGAACGGATGCTCAATAGCGTGAAATACGCCATCGTGGATCATCAGCACATCCCGCTGGAAACTAAGCACCGTAATGTTTTTCGGGTTTATACGGTTGAGGAGTTGAAAGGGTTGGATTTGAATCTTGGCTAATTGTTGAACAATCATTTGAAGTATATACTCAAAGTATGTACAAGAGAGGGGCACCATCATGAAACACCGCGTCAGCGTTACCGTGGACAAAGACAATTATCAGGTTCTGAGTGCTGCCGGAGTCAATATTTCCGGGCTGGTGAATGATGCCATTGGCAAAGAAGCCCGCCGCATCAAGGCTGAGGAGTGGAAGAAGGAAAACCGCGAAGGGATGGAAGAAGTCGCCCGATTTATCGCACAGCATGGCTCCTTTGCGGATGAAAACAGGAACTGGTGATCATGCAATTCATTGTTTATCAATACAAACGAACCAGTCACTATAAAATGTTTGTCGATGTGCAAAGCGATCTTGTCGAGACGCCCAAGCGGCGCATGGTCATTCCGCTTATCGAATCACATCACTTGTCTGAGAAAGTGAATAAAACATTGTTCCCTCAGCTCCGCATCGACGGCGAAGATTATCGGCTGATGACCACTGAGCTATCGAGCGTTCCCGTTGAGGTCATTGGTGAAGTGATTGCGGATCTTGGCGACTACGCGGATGAAATAAAGGATGCTATTAATCTGATGTTTTGGGGGATTTGAGAGGGGTTTAGAGTATTCGCATCTAGCCTTACACCTAGAGCCATCCGCAGCGTCAAACCAAAGAAGTACACAATTTTTCCAATAAATTATTTTCTAATGAAAATATTGAGTGACTAGAGAAAATTACTTACTATGATCTTACCCATCCCCCTGGGATCCTTAGCCTCCACACGATAGTCATGCTCGTACGAGGTGTACGGGGCTCGCTGGCAGCTTGTCGGCGTCGAAAGAAAGGAGCCCGGAATGAAACAGAAAACTGTGCTGGTTCACCAGTATATGCGTTTCCGTTTTGGTCGCTGGGAGCACGTGTGCCAGCACATGCGCTCTTTGCCGAACTGCTAACGGTTAATCCCAGGGGTGATGGTCTTTTCACTTTATTTTTAGCTTGTTCTCTCCGTCTTTTCCATCATCAAAGAGTAATGTTCTTCATCCTGCGCTGCCTCAAAGACTTTCTTGAACCAGACAAGATAGCGCTCTACAGAAACGCTATCATGTAGTTTTATATTACGGGCATCGTGATGAGAGTGTCGATTTAGGTAGCGAGCAAAAATCCGAAATCCCGGCTCCCCTTCTGAACCACTGGCGAGCGTTTCAAGCGCCTTATACAACGTTTCACTTTTTCCTGAAAATCCAAAGTAATACTCAAGAATCTGCCTCATCGTATTTGGGATCACGACACTTGCAACATCATTTTCCTTAGAGTGGCGCAGTACGTACCACAATGCTTGATAGTCATTTAGTAACTCTTTTTCAGATACTGGAGCTACCGTACTGTGCTGCGATTTGGAGATACGGTAAAGCGCCCAGTCAGAAGGGCAACTCCCTACAGGTTTTTTCCCAGAAGACAACAACAGCTCCTGAAAGAAAAACAAACTGTGTGTCAGAATGATAATTTTAGCGGCTATAGTTTTACGTATAACTTGGTGTTGGATAAGCGAAGCTATCTCAAATACGTAGTTTTGTGACAAGCTGGAGATAGGGTCATCAATGACGATTAAGCGCTCTCGACGGTCTTCATCATTACGGCTTTGACGTCCACGGCAAGTTTCCAAAAAGTAAAGAAAAGCAATCAAAGTCTTTTCCCCCTCACTCAGACTACTAAACACAAGTGCATTACTACCTTGCCCCTCTCGGACTAAACAGTAGTCATCTTTATCATCATATGGTGCAATGTAAAAACCAGTAATTCCAAGGCTAATAAGGGTTTCGTTGATTCGATCAATAGTCTCTTTCGTATTAACAATTTGGCTGGACTTATCTTGGATCATTACAACCAGATCTTTAAGCCGTCCCGTTATTTCTTTCTGAGAAGTCATCAAACTCGCAGACTTTTCGGCTAATTCAACTAACTGTTCATCATGATTAACTATCGTATCCGTAGCCAATTTTCGAATATGACCACGAAGCCGTTGTTCCAGTTTTTTTCGCTCGGCCTGATAGTTCTCCGACTTTCGATTATGCTCATTGATCGTCGCATTAATATTAGATATCTGAGTAGAAATACTATCAACCAACAGAGAAAGATCTTCAATTACGGTCAATTTAGAGGGGGCTGCTATTTTCTCATCAATGAGAACATTGTTTCTACGATACGCCTGTTCTAATTCGAGTAAGCTTAGATAAACGGGATGTTCCTGACCGACGAGTGGACATTCATTCACGGCTTGGCGTAGACCTTCAGGTACTTCTCGCCACTGCTGGTGCCGACCTTGAAGTTCCCGTAAATCGCATATTGCCTTTTCCCATGAGGTATCAAAAAGCGCAGCAATTTCCTGCTGAAGGTGTTGTCCATCCACTGAGCTCTGACAAAATGGGCAAGTATCATTTGTTAGCCATTTCTGTCCTTGTGCCACCCAATCTATATTGCCTAACTGATTAATAGCAGCGGCTAGGCGGCTGTCACCAGTCGGGATAAGAGGTTGTTTCAATAATTCAATGTCACTTTCATTCAGTGGAAAAACTGGAAATGGTGCAATCAAAGGATATGGATTTCCTTTACTAGATTCCAGAGTATGCAATTCCTCATTCAGTTCCTGAGTGGAGGTGTCTTCAAATTTAGGATGGGTAAGAATAGCCTGATAAAGGCTGCTTGTTTGTTTAGACCCTGCCATTAAATCCCATAAATCTGTTCTCCTGATCTCAGCCGCAGTGCTATAGATCTGTCTCGCACATTCAGTTTTAACGAGCTCTACCATCCTGTCAGTTTCATTTATTTCTGCATCTAGATTCCTTATTTCGGAATTTAATCCTTCCCGCCTCTCCTCTAGAGCTTCAATTTCTGCTTTTATCTCAGAATTTTCGCTATTTAAAGAAAAAATACCCGGTTGAGATGGCTGAGTGAAAATATCATTAACATATTCTTGATTGAAAACCAGATAATTCATATCCAAAGGAGGTATAAGCCTACATTGATAATATTCTGGTCTACCATGTTTATAAAAATATCCAGAAATTGTTGATTTACCTGAACCGTTCTGTCCATAAATGAGAGTAACGTATTTATTCAGATCTAATTGAGCGGGATTTTCACCTTGGTAACTACGAACGGCATTAATAGAGAGAATCGACATACAATACCCTTAGTATATTGTTTACACTGTTCCGAGCTATCTTATCCTTAATGACGCAGACGACAATAGAAGAGGCCACAACTCGGCTATCTTTTTTCTATTACGATTTTAAAAAACATAGAGTTGAAAAATGATATTTACTTTTTAACAAAAAATCTTAAACACTCCCCACCAAATCCCCCAACGTCACCATCAGTATCATCGGATCTATCGGCGAAGGCTCAAACCCCACCCGCAGGTAAAAATCTCGAGCTTCGTCGGACAGCGCATGAACCAACATCCCGCGAATGCCGATAGTATCAGCAACCTGAATCACTCTTAGCCCAGCATCACGTACCAGAGCACGGCCAACACCCTGACCATGCAATGATTTATCTACTGCCAGACGACCCAGCACCACGACCGGGATCGGATCGGGCATATTGCGGCGAAAACGTCCGGGAGCGGCATTCGTTGCCACGGCGCTGGAAGCCAATGAGTAATACGCCAACACTTTTGAATCATCGCAACTAACGAAAGTCCGTGATGCGCCAGATACCTGATTTTTCATCGCCCGTTGTTTCAGCCAGTTGTCCATAGACTCCACGCCGCAACAGAATGAGGACAGTACATGTTCGGCGTGGAGAGGCTCAGGGGCGGAGATCATTTTTTCTGTTCCCACGGTGCAGGTGTTTGCATGGTTTTTCGCAGCGCAGCATTTGGTGCAGGAGCCTGATCCAAACGGGCGAGGAATTCCTGATAAGCATCGGGATCTGCCATGATGATACGTTGATCGATCAATGCTTCCTCTGCGGCAGCACGCGCGGCCTCAAGGACAAAATCAGTGCGATTTTTTCCCCTAGCCTTTGCTGCACGATCAATAAGATCGCGTTCGGCGGGTTTGATGCGTAAATTCAATGTTTCGCGTTTAACAGAAACGCTGTTCGTCGCTGGCATGATGTTATCCTCCGGCTCACTCTCTGGATATTAATCATACAGCAAACGTAACGCTGATGTCATTACGATTTATTAGTACTACGGGGAATCGAACCCAAGGAACGAACCGGAAATTTCTTTATCGCATGTGACCCATCATTCTGATCTATCAATGAAAATACGGGTCAACCTTCGGGTCTTGACAATAGGCAAGAATAAAATTTATGCTACATTTCAACTTAATAGAAAGCTGAATGATTCCGAGTCTGGGCACCATATTTTTGTTTTGGGACGTTCCTATACGTCCGGGAACATAGCAAAATCAGTGAGTTGATGAAAATCTGGAGTACCTCAAGGTACTACCAGATTCTTTTACATCCGTAGTTTTTGGGGGCTTAATTGGGGGCCTGTCGGTTCGATAAACTACGGAGCCCCCGCCATGCCTCTGACTGATACCGCCATCCGCAACGCCAAACCGCTCGATAAACCTTACAAACTCAGCGACGCGCAGGGTCTGTACCTGCTGATTAAACCTAACGGTTCCAAGCTCTGGCATCTCAAGTACCGCTTCGGCGGCAAGGAGAAAAAGCTGGCGTTTGGCGCTTACCCAACGGTATCGCTTGCCAGTGCCCGTAAACTGCGTGAAGAAGCCCGAACTATTCTCAGCGCAGGGGACGATCCCAGCGTAAAAAAACAGCACGACAAACAGGCGAAGAAAAACGGCAATACCTTTGAAGCCGTCGCCCGTCAGTGGGTGGCCGCGAACATTCGCTGGAGTGAGGCACATGCTGCCAAAGTCATGCGTTCACTGGAACTGCACGTTTTCCCGCTCATCGGCAATGTCCTTGTCACCGACCTGAAAACCGCCAACCTGCTGATCCCGCTGAGGGTAGCGGAGAAAAAGGGTTGTCTGGAAACGGCTGCACGGATACAGCAACGCACGACAGTTATCATGCGTTACGCCGTACAGGAAGGACTAATTGCCAGCAATCCGGCCAATGACCTCTGCGGCGCAATCACCCCGCCGCCGAAAAACCATTACCCTGCCCTACCGCTGGAAAAGTTGCCGGAACTGCTGGAAAGAATAGAAGGCTATTCAGGCAGACTGCTAACAAGGTTGGCCGTACAGCTTAATTTGCTGATCTTTATCCGCTCCAGTGAATTGCGTTTTGCCCGTTGGGTAGAGATCGATCTGGATAACGCCATGTGGACACTTCCCGCACAGCGGGAGCCCATAGCTGGCGTGCGCCACTCAGAGCGTGGCGCAAAAATGAAAACACCGCATCTTGTGCCGCTGTCAAAACAGGCGGTAACGGTGCTGAAACAGCTAAAACTGTTGTCCGGCAACGGGGATTTACTTTTCCCCAGCGATCACGATGCCCGTAAGCCAATGAGTGAGAACACTATCAACAAAGCGCTGCGCACGATGGGTTATGACACACAGGTGGACATCTGCGGACATGGGTTCCGCACGATCGCGTGTAGTGCGTTGATCGAATCAGGTCGCTGGTCAAAAGATGCTGTGGAGCGGCAGATGAGCCATCAGGAGCGCAATCACGTTCGTGCCGCCTATATTCACAAAGCGGAACACCTCGACGAACGGACTCAGATGATGCAATGGTGGTCAGATTATCTCGATGCCTGCCAGCATCAACTCATCCCGGCTTATCGCTTTGAGAAGTCGATTAAGGTTGCCTGAGCCAGACTTGGAATAAGTCGCTTCTAATCGAACAGAGGCGGCTTATCTTGTTTCTCTACGCCGCTGTTGTATCAGGGCTGAGGCGGAGCGCGGCAGAGCGAGCACAGAACATCCCTGATAAAACAGCGGATTTTTCACCATCGCAATTACTCGTGTTTACAGGGACAAACGATATGACAGGCCGCCCTTGTATGGCTTTTTAATGGATGCGAACAGCAGAAATTAAAAAGTGGCGTGAGGCGAGTAAATTCCATTTCGCAGAAATGGCTAATTTGCGTCGCCCGAACCCACCCGCGAGCGTTTCCCCTAGGGAAACCGAGCAGGCCGGGGGGAGCCGAATAAATTTTGCCGCCCCAGCGAGCAAAAAGACGCGCCCACGCGTCGGTTTATTTGGGGGGCTTGCCCCGCACACCGTCGCCGCTAAGTCTCCGGCCAAAAGCCGGTAGCGAGGCGCGACCAACCCATTTAAAGCAGCGTTTCCCGTTATTTCGCACCGAGCTTGCGAGAAAGAGAAATAACAGGCTAAAACGCGCGTCTTAAAGGGGTTGGTCGCGCGTAGCGTGCGACGGTGTGCCACTGTTGACCTTGGGGGTTTTGGCGTGGCGTCCAGCCGCGACATTACCCCCATGCGACAGGCAATAAGGGCGTCCAGCCCGCATGAACTGGCGCACGCCGTTTTGTGCCGGGAAATGTATTTTCCGGCACAGGGCTGCATTGCTGCCACCGCATTCGCCTCATGCGCTCGCCGCATATACTTGCCCCATACCATGGGGCGAAGTCACGGGGTGAGAGCATGGGGCGAACAACAAAAGTAAACTGTCGCGCTTCGCTTGCCTTCTCCCGAACCGTTACCAACCTAGGTCGATAACGGTTAGGGAGATCCTGTTTTACTTTAACGATCTTCTGATTTGCGGTAACGGGAAGGCCAGATTTCCGCAGGTGAAACCCCCAGCGCTTCCGCAATCAGCTTTTCCCCTTTCGGCCAGTGTTTTGTTAACGCGTTTGCCAGCGTGGAAGACGCTAACCCCGCTTCTCGGGAAACGGCTGCCAGTGTTGTTCCTCGCTTTTTCAGCGCCGCAATAATATCGGCGGGATGCCAGTCCTGTTGATTCATGCCGCCTCCTCATTAATACACTTCACACCATCGGCAGTACGTATCCAGCGGGGGGCTTTCAATTCAGCGGCGAAATAATCAACCAGTTCCGCCAAGAGCCAGCGTAATTGTTCTTCCTCTTGTGGCGGAAACATCCGGCAAAGCAGAAGCTGAGTCAGGGTAAAGCAGTAATCGCAAAGCGTATCCGCATCGGGGGCAAAACGAGGAGAGTTTTTGGGCAGCGTATCTACGGTCAGGCTGTCTATCAGGTGAGGCGGAATGGGATCGCTTAGGCCCGGTTTCAGCAGCGCAAGACCGGCGGCAAGCCGACCACAGAGAGCCATCGTCAGTACAGGATCGTAGCTTTCCGCCTGAGTATCTGCGCACTTTTCACAATGTTCGGCCAGTACGGTGAAATCTGTAGCGGTGCTAAAGGGAATGGTAAGTAACGGGTGAGTCTGGGTGAGGGTTGTAGCCATAGTAGCAGCCTCCGATGAGTAAGGAATATTACCACCACCGAAGAGACCAATCTTGCGGGTGGTGGACTGAACGGAGTTGGTCTTACCGGCCTCATCGGACACCGGCGCACCTTGCGGTGCCCCCGCCCAGCCCACCATAATTCGGCATAGCTAAGCATACGACATAAAAAAAGACGCTGGCGCGTCCTATGTCGCCGATGAAGTATTTCAGGAGACCAATCCCGGCACCTGATTTTGCAGGTGCGGATAAAAGATATCGCGATTAGCGGTTAACAGCAAGGATGTTTTATAGAATGCAGATCGCAGATTGATATAAATAATCGATATATATAATTGCAAAATCAAATGTTATGCTAGTGCGGCTCAGATAGCTAAAAGTGGTCATCAATGGACATGAAACCAGTTAGGCACAGGAAAGATAAACACCATACAACAATTATAGACTCAAACGCTCAATGCTATCCTGTTAAGATTATAGCGATTTTTTTGAAGAGTAGTTATTTACCATGACTGGCATAGTTATATCCATTCTTATTATTACATATAACAACTACGATTCTGAAAGATTTAAACTTATTATTTAAAAAGGAGATCACATATGGCTAAACATAATGTCTTTATTAGCTATCATCACGATAATGATCAGTACTATAAAGAAGAGCTTTTAAAGCTAAATAAAGAGTATCAAATCTTTATTGATAAGTCTGTTTATACGGGCGATATTGCTGAAAATCTTGAAGATCAGGTTATTCGTGAAAAAATTCGTGATGAATATCTTAGAGACTCAACAGTGACAATATTACTGGTTGGTACAGAAACAAAAAAAAGAAAACATATTGATTGGGAACTGTATTCGAGTATGTATGATGGGAAAATAAACAAAAAATCAGGCATATTAGTGATAAATCTACCAACCATTTCAGGTAATATCTTCGCCGCGCATGATGAACAGCAAAGTTACTCTGGAATCAGTTGGACAACATATAGCTCCCGATCTGAATACGAAGAAAACCATCCCTACTTACCGGCAAGAATAATAGACAATATGTTAAGATCACAAGTAAAAATATCAGTAACTAATTGGAACAACATTGAATCCAACCCAGACTTCCTGTCAGAGCTAATAGATAAAACATGCAAATCAAAGATTAACAATGATTATGACTTATCCAGAGAAATGAGAAAAAACAACTCTTAAGAGATATCATATATGTCATCAAAGCAAAGTATTGCAATATATTTCATCTATCATAATAAAGACCGAAACGAGAATGTTGATAATGGTATAGATTATAGTTTTAATTTACTGAAGAGAGATATACAGAGGCCATTTTCCAGAGCACTTAACTTACCTGTATTCTTCAGAACATCTCTGGATGAAAGTCCTCCATCAGATACCCCCGAGACGGCAGATAAAACGCTAGTATTTGCTTTCATTGGCAACTATCTATTAACCAATAATGATTGGGTTAGTTATCTATCAAAACTTCAAAGCAAAAAAAACCATTACGTTATCCCCATCGCGATTAACCCACATGCTTATAATATAACCAACAATCTAAACTATGTAAACTTCATAAGAGCATACGATTTTCCCATTGGTTTTTTTAATGAAAATTTATTTATATCTATTGCTCATGAGATTTACCGTATAACGCTAAATGAGAACTTCGAAGAAATAAAAAAAGGAACAGATACAACTATTGAATTTTTCCTTAGCCATACAAAAGACGGTAAACAAGGAGAAAATATTGCTAAACAGTTGAAGCAATTTTTAGATCAAAGTCGATTATCGTGTTTCTTTGATGCTACTGATATCGCTCATGGATATGAATTCTCAACAGAGATAGAAAATCATATTAAAAACTCATCTTTAATAGCGATTCATTCAGATCCTTACTCCTCTCGATACTGGTGTCAGAAAGAGTTAGAATACGCCAAAAAACATAATCGTCCTATTATTGCAGTAGATTGTCTTGAAGAGTACGAAGATCGGCGTTTTCCATTATTCTCTAACATCCCAGCTATTCATGTCCCACACTCTCAGGAAAATAAAATATCAGATAAAGACTGTTATAGAATAATCATTACTGCTTTATTAGAAACGATTAGGTTTTTTTATTCTAAAGTTCAGTTCAAAAAATACAAGCAAAGGGGATGGATAGATAGCGATATCACAGGACTATATCGACCACCTGAACTTTTAGACATATTAAAAATCATACAAAAAGGTGTAGAAAATAAAAAAATAATATACCCAGACCCTCCGGTATATGAAGATGAACATCAAATACTAAAGGAATTAAACATTGATGCAAAAACCATATTGACATATCGATTCAATAAAATAAAAGATAAAAAAATCGGTATATCTATTTCAGATATTGAAGATCATGAATTAATAAAAATAGGAAAACGCCCTGACAACCTTATCTTGTTGTCACAAGATTTAGCTAGGCATATTTTATCCAGAGAGGCAATCCTTATTTATGGTGGGGATTTACGCCCAGACGGATTTACATCATTTTTATTAGATGAAGCAGAAGCAATTCAAAACCGTCTAAAATCCAGAAAGATATCTATCAAAAATTACATCTCTTGGCCAATTTATTTAAATGCGAGCATTGATTTATTAAACTGGCAAGCAAGATATAATAGAGTTGCAAAATTTGAGAAATGTAATTTACCCAAACAGCTAATCACCAGTCAATTGACTGTAGACGAAAATATTTTCATTCCTCCAGATACTGAAGAAAATAAATACCTTTGGTCTAAGTCACTTTCCCAAATGAGGAATGAAATGATACAGAATTGCGATGCAAGAATTTGTGCTGGAGGAAGACTAACGGGCTATAAAGGCTGTATGCCTGGAGTGCTGGAAGAAGTACTCTATGCGATAGAGAATAAAAAACCGCTTTTCCTCTTAGGTGGTTTCGGGGGTATTACAAGTTACATATGTAATTGTATCAAAACAGGTAATATACCAGAAGAGTTAACTAGAGACTGGCAAATTTACAGAAATGGTGGATATAAAACACTACTCGATTACATAACCAAAATTGACAATAAATATTCACCTAATTACACTAATTTAAATGAAATACTAAATTATAAAAACCTTAACAATGGATTATCAGAAGAGGAAAACGATAAGTTATTTAACACTGAATACATGGATGAAGCAATTTATTTGATATTAAAAGGATTGGATGATTTATATTAAGTGTGTTTAATCAAACAGATTTGATAAAAAAGCCAGTGAGACCAAGATCATATTAAAGGTGATCATTCAAATGATCACCGAATCCAATGATAAAAGACACATCACTCAGTTTATAACATTGACCGATAAGCTGACCACACAAGATGAATTTATATCTAGAAATATAATTTGTTTAAATAAGATATTTTTCAAATATCATCTGGTTTACACGAATTCTAAATATCACAAATCAGGAATAAACCCTTCTTCACGCAGTACCTTAATCACCCCACGAATCAGATATGAGTTAGAAAACTTCGCCGTATAGGAACGAGCACCTTCTTCCACTGGTTGGAGCAGTCCCCGGTCAATCAATTTACCGAGCTGATAAGTCACCTGCGCTGGTTTCATGTCAGGTAAAGCGGTACGGAGATCACCCGCTTTTATCGTCCCTAGCTCGACAGCGCGTTTAAGAACTTTAGATTCCAACGGGTTTATTAGCCCTCTTTCAGATGAAAAGTCGATCGCCGGATACAGTATTTTTGTACTCAAAAAAGCATGGTTTGTCAGTTGATCGACTTTCTTCAACTCAGATGAAATTCCCGAAAGTACATATAAACACCATTCTTCTAAGCCCCGCTCTGTTCCCTTATCCGCTAACGAAAGCATGGCGTAATAACGCTCACGATCATTACAGAATACCGCTGTCGGATTAAGAACCCGGCCACCTGCCTGCACATTAAAACCATACTTGATCAATAACGCATAGGTCAGCAATCTGACCGTTCTGCCATTACCGTTGCCAAAGGGGTGTATCCAGCCGAAGCGGTGATGCACCAGCGCAATTTTCATCAGATCATATTTTGGTTTATCAGCACGGTTAATAAAGGCGGTCAGTTCTGACATATAGTCAGGAACATGGATATGATCCGGTGGTAAATGGTCAGACTGAGCGATGCTGACGTTATGCTGCCGATAGGCACCGGGAGTTTTATCACCTTCCTGTTGCAATCCGACAACCGCCAGACTATGTAGCTCGCGGATAAAATATTCCGTTATCTCATCACCATTATTTAGATGCTCGTCGATGAATTCCATCGCGGCTTCAATATTGTTGATTTCTTTGAGCTGATCCGTCGAACCCTGTGTTCCTTCAACTTTGCTTTCCACATAGTCGGCAAGCGTGGTGTGGTTTCCCTCAATCCTCGCAGAGCCCAAACTCTCCAGCATGTGGAAAACGGCTTTCAACTGCGCAAACAGAATAGGGTGAACATCCGTTTCCAACCTCAGATGCCGAAGGATCTCCAGTTCCGTCAGCGCATCGACCAAAGGGGAGTCAAAGCTGGGGTTCAGGAGCGAGAGTTCAAAGTGATTAAATTGAGCCATGATACGTAGTTATCTCAAATAGAGCATGACGATATCTCAAAATAATAGCAAAAATACTAATATAATCCATAAATTATAAATAAGACTTTTTATTATTATCTCAAAAATCACGAATCCGACATATCAAGTCTACGTTTGAAAGATGTTCAATGCAGAGAGGAACAGGCCATTGCCAGCATGGGAGATGAAACCACGTTTTTAGCGCCGTTAACTGTTAAAACACCGATTCATCGTGACAACCATCACAAAAACAAAGCGATTTTTTATGGGGGCTTTCGTGGGGGCGCTGTTTACAATAAAACCAATTATAAACAGCATGTTAATCGTGTATACGATTCCGAGTCCGGCATCACTTCTTCTTAACCCTCGCCTTTGGCGGGGGTTTTTCGTTTCTGGCGTGTGGACTCTTCATCGAATACCGTTCGATTCTCTACAAGCGCGTTATCCCGCCTCCCCTTCCCCATGATTCGGTCTCATACTCTGATAGCGTGACGGCCAGATCTCCTCAGGCCGCTTTCCCAATGCGCAAGCAATTAACCTCTCGCCTTTGGGCCAATGTATTGTTAAGAAATTATCTATGGGGTTAAATCGATGGATTCTGTTTACTCTGAAGAATATCAAACCGTTATCAAGGCATTACGTGAAGCACGCATTGCCAAAGGGGTCACGCTGGGAAATCTGGCGCTCACGCTGGATGGGTAACCAGATATAAGCAAGATGGTGCGGGAAACTGATTCTTTCTGGCTCGTAGTAAAGTGGAGCCTTATCAGATCTTATGAGCTAATACGTAATCCACAAAAGCGCGCAGTTTTGGAAGAACAGTACTCCGGCTGGGGTAGTAGAGTGCTAATCCAGGAAACTTCTGCGAGAAATTGCTGAGAATAACTTCAAGCGTTCCTGCATGGATGTTGCGTGCGACGATAGAGCGTGGGAGCCTGAACAACCCTACCCCTTGCTCTGCAGCGTGGACACTAGCGGCAACGTCGTCAAGAATTAATGCTCCGCTGACGTGGATGCTACGTCGCTCTCCATCAACATTGAATACCCATTCGTCGAGCAAGATTCCTGCCTGTCGGAACGTGATACAGGGAACGTTTTGGATGTCTTCCGGTCTTGCTGGACGCCCGTAGCGCGCCAGAAATGCAGGTGAACCAACCACCACTTGCGGCTCTTCACGAGTGAGCGGCACAGCTACCATGTCCGCATGCACAAATGACCGAGGCCGTACCCCAGCATCACACCCCTCAGCCACAATATCTACCAAGCGATCGTCTCCGACGAACTCCAGTTGCAGTTGGGGATGCTCAACAAGGAATCCCGCAACAAAACGCTCGGTTAGTAGCTGGACACTCGCTCTGGGAACGCTGATGCGCAATAGTCCAGTAACTGAGTGCCCCAGACTGCGAGCGGACTCTATTCCGTTGAGCAACTGCTGTGCTGCTGGCCGAACTTGCAGTAGCAACCTTTCCCCAGCTTCAGTCAGTCCGACGCTCCGCGTCGTACGTGCCAGCAAAGTCACTCCGATACGACCTTCAAAAGCGCGGATTGCCTGACTAACGGCGGATGGGGTAATCCCCAGACGTCTGGCAGCCGCGCGAAAGCCGCGCTCCTCAGCAACTGCCAGAAACACCACCACGCCATCCAGATCATTTCGACCAATTGTGTAGTTCATCTACACAGTATGAGCAGTTGGAGGTGGATTCTCAAGATCTGTTTGCTGATGAACAATAGAGACCTCAACTATCGAGGATATTTTCATGACGAAAAAAACTAAACAATCTCGCGCTTTTAGCATCAATGAAACCATCGGCATTTCTGGCCTATCCGTTCGTCCAGCGCCTATTCCCACGCCAGCGCCCGGCGAAGTTCTTGTGCACGTGCGGGCGTCTTCATTGAACTACCGGGACCTGATCATTCTGGAGGGCAATTACAATATCTCCATCCCAGCAGGCCGCATTCCGCTTTCAGATGGTGCTGGCGAGGTTGTAGCCGTCGGGCAGGGTGTCACCCGATTCAAAATAGGTGACCGGGTTACCAACTCATTCTTCCCAGAGTGGATCGATGGCCCCTTTACTGGAAAGTACTCACAATACTCTGGAGATGTAGACGGTTGGCTTGCGGACTATCGTACGGTGGCAGCTGATTCATTGATCTCGATTCCAGACAGCCTGGATTTCGACGCCGCCGCTACGCTGCCTTGTGCAGGCGTCACAGCATGGTCTGCCATTAAAGGTGTGAAAGCGGGCGACACAGTACTTACTCTGGGAACTGGTGGTGTGTCGCTGTTTGCCGTCCAACTGGCGAAAGCGATGGGGGCCAGAGTCATTGCCACCACGTCCAGCGACACAAAAGCCGAGCAACTCAAAGCCTTGGGCGCAGACGAAGCGATCAATTATAAAGAGCATCCAGAATGGTCTCAGCAGGTTCGAGAGTTGACTGATGGGTACGGAGTGAACCGCATCGTGGAAGTCGGCGGCCCAGGCACATTTGAACAGTCGATCAAGGCCATCGCAGTGGGAGGACAGGTATCAATAGTGGGTGTAGTGGCTGGCTTGCAAGGAACGATCGAATTCATGTCTATGTTCAGGAGCCACGCTCACTACCAGTGCATCGCGCTAGGCAGCCGCCAAGACCTCGAAGATCTGGTGCGATTCATTACCGAACATAATATCCACCCCATCATCGACAGCCGTTTCGCATTCGACGATGCAAAACTCGCGTTCGAGCGGCTGATGACACGCAACGTTTTTGGAAAAATAGTGGTCAATAACTGACAGTGAATCACCATAATGAAACCGGACGGCGAATTATTGCTGGTATCAGCAATGGTGATTGTTTTTGCGGGCGTGCGAGTTCGCGCACAATAACACGCTATGCCACACCTGAGAGTAGGTGTGGCATCTGTCACTTACCATCCTGTTTGCTCCGTTCGCATCGCCAGATCGACCCGATGATTCGAGAATCCTCGAGTTGCAGAAACACCTGAAATAACGGCTTGATATCGCAACACGCCAAATGATAAAAGCCCTGACTATATTAGCCAGGGCTTTTAGGGTACTGCATATTTAAGATTTAACATTCATTGACTTAATAACACTTACTACTATCGGTACAGCTTCAAATGTACACGTTTATAACAGATAATATTGGGCACTAAAATTAACTAAACCTCCCTATATTTACTGATTTAAACACTCTGCCAACCTTATCACCATTCAAAGATATGGCAGATCAACAAGTACATCCCCCTGCGCGATATAGACTCTTTGATGCGTGGCCTTACTCCCGTTGCGATATTTTTCACATCACTAAACCAACACGTAATCGCAACCAAAAATAACAAAATCATGGCCTTACATCATCGCGCTTTCACCCCATTTTTGCGATTGTCGATACTGACTACGTGGCCTTAAAGCATCATCGAGTGAGAGTATGAATTCTTCTCAACATCGACTCCCCATACAAAAATATTTCGTGACCTGTATCGCAAAATATTTATTAAAGAACATATTCGATGTCTTTAACATTACAGCAAGCTGAAACTTTACTGCTGTAATTCCAATCTACGCATTTTAAAAACGGTGTCAATACTGTTTTTAATAACATGGCTTTAATAACAGTGTTCATTAGTTCAGCACGAGGAAAAAGTAGAAAAAAAGAGCACCCACGGTATTCAACCCTACGCCGCTGCGTTTAATTTAATCTCAACGACCGTATGGCCAGTGGTTATTTTCTTTGTACCAACGATGATTAATCCACTTAACTTCAGAATATTTTCCATATCTTTCAACGTTCTGTATCGCGTGCCATCCTGGCAGATAACGGATTGAAAAAGCGCATTCATCAATAACCTTGGTGAGGATTCTTCATGATCCAGCAAAGGTTCGATGATTAATAGCGTCGAATGCCCAATTGATTGCGCGATGGCTTTTAATATTTTCAGGCAGAATTCGTCGTTCCAGTTATGCAATATGTTTTTAAGCAGATAGATATTATAACCAGAAGGAATCGCCTCAAAGAAACTGCCGGGAATGAAAACTATTCTTTCTTTCAATTCAGGATAGTGCTGTGCGACACGCTTTTCACTTCTGGTACAGACACCGGTCATGTCGAAAAGACAACCCGTTAAATGATGATACTGCTTTATCAGCTCAGTCAGAATAACACCGCTACCACCGCCAATATCAACAACGCTGCCAGCCGTTTTAAAAAGAGACGCATATTCTTTCGCCAGCACATATCCCACCGGGCGAGATAAATCCCGCATGGCAAGATCGTAAATGTCTGCTCGTGATGCGGAGTGCGCCAGATGATCATATAATGTCAGCCCAAAGACCTGCTTAAACCCCGACTCCCCTGTACGACTCGTATGCAATAGTCCATCAAACCCCTGATAGTATTCATTACCGAACAGCATACAGAAATGCTTCATTGAGCTGATGTTATCCGACATCAGCAGCGCAGAACGTGCATTATTTTTAATAATACTTCCATTTTTCACTTCAAAAAAGCCAAAGACCTCAAGCACCTTGATAATATCAAAAATGTTCTTTTCACTCGCCTGACAGTCCTTTGACAATTCAGCGATGGTTGTCCCCTGCTCCCCTATTTTATCTGCTATCCCTATTTCCGCTGCAACGCATAATGCTTTTGCGGCCAAAGGCATCATCATGATTTCTGAAATACTTCTAATATGCTCAGCGGAATTCATATATTTCCCTTTATTCTCTGATTTCATAGTGAGGATGCGTTTACGAGCTAGATCGTCATTTATGCCGATACGCAAAGTATGCTGAAATCAGGCTAAAAACATATCATCCGTTTGACCGAACGGTAATCAGCCATCTACCATCCAGCCAGAAGTAATAAGGAATTAAAACGTCATGATTTAATGATAACCATACGAATTATTATTGTTATTTCAACGCAAGGATTAATTCATTTAGAATATAATCAGATAGAAAAGAACCGATCACCATGTCGTTAACAAATCATTGTTACAAAAATAACATCCGAGGAATTTACAGTAGGCCACTCAGCCCAAGGACTGCCAGCGGCAGCGCGACGCCCGCTACCAGTGTCTGAACCGCAATGATACCCGCCATCAACGGTGCATCACCACCTAACTGACGAGCCATAATGTAAGACGACGATGCCGTCGGCAGCGCCTGAAACAGCAGTGCGGCAATCGCGGCCGAGCCAGACAGACCAACGAGGTAGCAGGCAGCAATCGTCACCAGCGGCATCGCAACAAATTTCGCGCATGATGCCATCACAACAGGCCGCAGCCAGCTACGCGCGGCAGAGAAATCCAGCGCTGCGCCCACGCACAGCAGCCCCAGCGGCAGCGACGCCTGTCCCAATGATTTCATTACTGGCTCAATCCCCGGTGGCAAACCTAATCCGGTAATCTGCAAAGTAATGCCAATCGCACAGGCCACCACTAGCGGGTTCAGCGCCAGCAGCCGCACGATATTCTTGAATGACGGCGTCCCGGCATTGCCGTAGCGGGCAAAGACCAAGACACAGAGAATATTGACCGTCGGCACAATCGCCGCGTTCGCGACGGCTGCAAGCGCCACGCCATGTGCGCCAAACAGCCCAGCGGCGGCAGACACACCTACGTAGTTATTAAAACGGACGCCGCCCTGAAATACCGAGGTAAACGCCGCATCATCAACGAGAAAAAAGCGACGCACCGCGACCAACCCGACAGCAACGGCCAACGTTGAGCATACCAGCGTCAGGATCATCGCTGTTACCGGCACGCCATCCAGACGTGCCGTCGCCAGCCCATGCAGAAATAGTGCGGGAAGTAGAATGTAATAACCCAGCCTTTCAGCCTGTGACCAAAATGTCGCAGCCAAAAAAGATCGCTGGCGTAACCACGATCCCAGCACGATCAGTAGCGCGATAGGCAACAGCGCCAGCAGGAGCGAGACGATCATAAGCTGACACGCCACGGCACAGAAGGTGAAAGCGGGAAGGATTGCGGGTTGGACACCATGACTCAATACCTGAATTGAAGAAACAGGCACTACCATAGCGGGACTTCTGATGAGAAAAAAACGAGATTAACTCGACATTAGCTCAATTATTTCTCATGAATGGCATCGTCACCAGACTGTTTTCGGATCGCTTCCGCCAGCGCCGCAGCGAGGCGCGCTGCCGGACGATCTTCACGCTCCAGCAGCACAACGCGCCGCTGCTGTTGAGGCTCACCGAAGGGGATACAGACCAGATTATCCAAACGGTTCTTCTCCCGTTCGGACAGTGGAATCACCGCTACGCCAAGCCCACTGGCGACCATCTGAATAATCGCGTCCTGACTGTCCAGCTCCATATCAGTTTGTACCCGCAGCCGCTGGCGGCGCAGCTCGCGATCGATAGTTCGCCCAGCCCAGGCACGACGATCGAAACGAATGAAAGGACGATCTTGCAGGAGCTGTCTGGCATCCAGAGACGCCAGCGCTGGTGGGGCAACGATCCAGAATCCCTCCTGATACAGCGGCGTACTCACCAGACCAGTTGGGTAAGGTTTTACCGGCTCAGTGGTCACGGCAGCGTCCAGTTCGCCAGCATCAATACGAATTGCCAGCTCTGCTGACATCCCCGAATTCACCAGAACACGCAAGCGTGGATGAGCGTGACGCAATGCAGCCAGCGCGGCGGGCAAAACACCAGCCAGCGCAGTCTGGATCGCACCAATTCGCAGGCGTCCGGCCAGTTCCCCACTCTCGCCTAACTCGGCGGCAATGCCGTCATACTGCGCAAGGATATCCCGCGCCTGCTCCACCGCACGATGTCCGGCTTCAGTGAGTACTGGGATGCGACGTGAGCGATCGAAAAGCGACACCTTGAAGTCTTCTTCCAGGCTGCGGACATGCAGACTGACGGCCGATTGCGTCAGGCATACGGCTTCAGCCGCGCGGGCAAACGATCCATACTGAGCAATCGCAACCAATGTGCGTAAGGCTTTTAACGACATGCAACCCACTCTCCAGCCTATGTACGTGAAAAAACATGAATAGAAAAAACGTGAATGGCAAAATGGCGCGCTATTGAGCTGTCCGTCAGAACAACGTCATGAGAAACCGTTACCATGCCATGATAGGCAGTCACAATGTCGCCTTTTTGCATAGGTTGCAACATACGCAGGCGAAGGGGATGAACGGGAGAAGGAGGCCAGTGAAGCGATAATGCATTTCGCTGGCATAAACCGAGCTGAGTGATAAGTTAGTTAAGGACAAAAATAGAGGAGTAACCTATTCATAAAAAATATCTTTCGAAAAAATATACACTTTTATTATAAAAAATCTGGTATTTTCCCTGGTGAGGCAAATACGTGCTTATTTTCTGATTTTCATCACAACACAATCAATGTCTATCAGATTATGTTTCTTATCATAGAACACTATAGCAACCTAAGAACGAGTGAAATCCACTCTTGCCTAAATATGTTTTATATGATAAAGAAAGATTCATATTGAAAGTATAATTTAGCGTGCTAATAATGAGGTTTTATTGTAATGAATCTACATATTACTAACACACCAGATTCAGATGAAGAAGAATTTGTAATAGCAAGCCTTTGGAAACACAATGAACAGTACGACACGGTTGATATCTCCCCTCTATTCTTAAATTTCAAAGACGATGAAAATAATATTATCGCAGGGTTAATCTCCAGAACCTGGTGGGGTGCATTAGAAGTTCAATATCTTTGGGTTAGTGAGAAACATCGTAAAAGTGGGCTTGGCCGTCAACTCATGCAGACTGCTGAAAAAGAAGCATTAAAGCGTGGTTGCCATCTGGCTTATGTGGATACATTCGGATTTCAGGCTAAGGGATTTTACGAAAAGTTGGGCTACAAAGAATATGGGAACCTACCAGGATATGCGCACAAGCATACTCGACATTATTTAGCTAAATTGATCCGCTGAATTAATTCCGGCCTATTAAGGAGGGCAGGATGCCATCATCACAAGCAAACATGACTGATTATATTCGTAATTTGATTATTATGATGGAATGTTTAAATGAACCATGGGGTATTAAAGATTTATCATCACGCCATGTTTACATGAATAAAGCCGCTTACCTTTATACCAATACGCCAATGCGTTTTGATATTGAAGGACGACTAGATGATGAATTTCCTGCCAGTTGGGCGGAGCTTTCTGACGATTTAAAAGAACACGATAGACTAACAGAAAATAGTGAACAGAGAGTCACGGTTATCGAAACACACTATTGGTATGGAAAGAAAACACTGACGCCCTTCGTCAGTGAAAAGATCCCCATCTTTGATGAAAATAAGCTTTGCATTGGTACGATGTGGAATGCCAGGCCTCTGGATACGCGGTCTCCGCTCATCTATATAGACCAAAAGAAGCCGACCACGTTACAAACCGAATTAACAACCAGTATTTTCACTCAATCAGAACTGGATATTATCTTCTTGATACTACAGCGCTTATCAAATAAAGAAATAGCAAGAAAAATGAACGTATCACCAAAAACAATAGAGAACAGAATATATAATATGTATCAAAAGGCAGAGGCGCATTCATTACCTCAGTTTGAGGAATTTTGTCGCCATCTTGGGATCGATGGTTATATTCCTAACTCTCTCATCGAGAAAGGCATTCAATTTATATAAGAGAACCTATCTACATGGAAAAAATAGATGACTACCCAGTCAGTCGCGTTCCGCTTAGTGTCCGGCTGCCTTTTTTAAATGTGGCATTAGTGCACATCGGCATGTTAACCGCGCTAGACCAGTTTATGTTAGGCGCGGTACTCGGCCATTCCATGACGCTAAGTCAGGCATTCATCGCCATCTTTATTGGCAGCACCATTTTTGGCGTGGTGACCGTAGGGCTGGGCTATGCGGGAATGAAAGAAGGCATGTCGGGCAGCCTGCTCGCACGCTGGTGCGGCTTTGGCCGTATTGGTTCCGTCCTGATTGGGCTGGTGATCGCCGTTAGCCTCATCGGTTGGTTCGGCGTCCAGAATGCCGTATTCGCCAAGGCGCTTAACTTTGCGATGGCGGATAAGCTCGGTTTTGGCTGGTCTGCCACCTTGTCCGGCATTGCGTTGACGCTGCTGGTTGCCTTTGGTTTCAGGGCGTTACGCTTCACGGCCAAAATCGCCGTGCCCATGTTTGTTATCGTCGTCGGCTATATTTCGATCATGACGCTCTCCGGCCACAATATTGCTGAACTGCTCGCCTCCGCACCTAACGGTGAAGCCATTTCCATTAGCGCTGGCGCGACGATGGTTGTAGGCGGCTGTATCGTCGCGAGTTTAATTACTCCCGATATGACGCGCTATTCCCAAAAAGGAAAACACGTTTTCTGGATGACGATGCTATCAATTATCGTCGGGGAATTTGTGGTGAATGGCCTCGCCATCATTATTGCCCGTGCGCTCAATACCGCAGACGTTGTGACGATCATGTCTCAGGCGGCTGGCGGCATCGGGCTGATTGCCGTGATATTTTCGACACTGAGAGTAAATGATATCAATCTTTATTCCTCCTCTTTGGGAATCGCCAATGCCATAGAGGGCGTCACGGGGAAGAAATTACGCTATGTCTCAATCACGCTAGTGATTGGGCTCATCGGCACACTGCTTTCAGTTGCCGGTATTCTGGATCGCTTTATCGATTTCCTGACGCTATTAGGCGTGCTGTTCCCACCGATTATCGGGGTGATGCTGGTTGATTATTATATTTTGCGCACCCACAAGACATTGCTCGAAACCAGCCGTGCCGAAGGCCAATTACCCGACAGCGCACAAACGCCGCTGATTGGCTGGCCGGCTATTATTGCCAGCACTGCCGGAGCCATCGTCGGATTAGCCTTTGAGTGGGGCGTACCCGCATTTAATTCGTTACTGGCCGCTAGTCTGCTTTATTGGGTAATACAGCATCACATCAATAACAATGTTTATTTTAGGAAACTAAAGCATAACCAAAATTTAAAATGAAATAGGTAACAAGATAAAATTAATCTATAATCCTATCGGCCTCTTCTTACAGAGGCCGATAGTTTTTTACTTAAGAAAAAATAGGCCATGATGGCCTTGGGATGGGCCTTATCTATCAACGAGAAATACACTCTCAGGAAATAATAAGGCTGATTAGCAATAGTCATGCTAGGAAAAGGATTTATGCCAAAAATAAAAACATGTCTCACGCCGCTAAACTGTCTACTCGTTTTAAGTGGCGCACTACTGGTCAATACGGCAAACGCTGCTGAAACCTGTGTCGCAGGTAACTGGCAGGTGGATAATTCCATCACTGATATGCCTTCCGTGAAATACCAGACTGAGCACTTTGCCTTCCGCTGGAATAATAACGACGTTAACCGCAATGATGCGGTCGCCGCAGGCCAGAAATTGGAACAAATTTGGGATAAGTTTATTAAACAAATTGAGTTCCCCGAGCCTTATTGCAAACAGACCGTGAAATATAAAGCCAATATTCACATCGACCCGACCTTTGGGCTCAGCGGGGGAGTTGCGGGTGGTGGCAGCATGGGGATGTGGATTGGCCCTGCGTCACTCAAGGATAACTGGGGGCTGGCGCACGAATTTACCCATGCGCTGCAAGGGCAAACCGGCGGCTTCCAGAGTTCAGGCGATAACTACGTTGGCTGGATTTGGGAATCCCACGCAAACTGGATGACGCACCAGTTGGATGAATTCCGCGGAACGTCGGCACACTGTTCGGAAATGCAGGTCAACTATTCGCATATTTATCTGGGTTCAACGCGTAACCGTTACTGCAACTGGCAGTTTATGGAACACCTGAAGAACCGCTTTGGCTATGGCGCGATCAACGATATGTGGGCAAAAGCGCCGAAATGGGGCGAAAGCGGTCAGTCGACTGCCGATCCATTGTCCGTTCTGCGTACCAACATGGGCTGGAGCCAGTCTGAATTCAACGACGTCTTCGGCGACTGGGCAATGCACAACGTCAACTGGGATTACATCGATCCAGACGGCTTCGATCGTGGTCGTTTCTATCGCTCAACCTACGGAGGCTATGGTGCGGTACAACCCAACCAGAATAACGCCGACCGTTTGCTGAGAACCACGACGCTTGAGCCGGTTGTTGGTGCCAGCGCTAGCCTCCGTCGCTTCTCCGTACCGTTCGATCAAGCGCCGCAGCAACTGGGCTACAATATCGTCCGGCTGATCCCGGAAAGTGGCGCGACACAAATTACCGTCAAATTCCGTGGCATGGTGCAGAGTAAATCGGCCATTACCCGTTTCCCTGGGCTGAAAAACGATCCGGCCACCATGCCGCAGCCGAATTCCGACTGGCGTTGGGGGATTGTCGCTATCGGTTCGGACGGCGTTTCTCGCTACAGTGAATTGCAGCGCGGCGCGTCTGCCACGGTGAAAAATTTCACGATTCGTCAGGACGATCGCGGCATTTACATGGTGGTCATGGGCACACCGTCGCAAATGCAGAAGATCAAGTGGGATCAGGCTTACTATTCCCTTTACCGCTACCCGTGGATGGCTGATTTCACCGGCGTCTGGCCGGAAGGCAGCCAGCCTGGTGCACCGAATCCAACCGCTAACGGTTCTCGTCACGCCAACGGCGGCGGCTGGGTGTCCAACTCAGCCAATGTTGCCCCTACCGCCTACGTCGGGCCTTACGCGCGCGTCATCGGCGGGACGGTGAGAGATAACGCCAGAATTGAAGATCGTGCAACGATTCTGAGCGGGACAGTGGAAGGACGCGCCGTTGTCAGCGGCCTGACGGTGATGCAGGGTAATACCATCGTGCGCGATAACGCGCGTCTGCATACCGTCTTCATGGGGCCGGGTGCGTTTGAGCGCGGCATTGTGCTGTCAGGCAATGCGCAGATGCGTGGCGATGCGGAAATTCGCGGCGCTTCCGCGTCGCAGGGCGTGTTCTATGGCTTTATTGATGAAAATGAAGTCAGAAGCAGCGAAGCCGGTGCTTACCTGACCGAAGCCGTTCCAGAAGTAACGGCCGTTCCGGTCTACAGCACGAAGTAATATCACCACAAAAAGGGAACCGACTCAGAACCACGTTACGTGGCTCTCAAAATAAGTCGGCCCCATAAAAAACAGGCCGCCAATAAGGCGGCCTGTTTCATACGATGCATAGCACAGACTCTTAGAACAGTGCGCCGGGCGGCACGTCTTTATAGGTATTCAGGTAAGCCGCCAGCATTTTTTTAAAGAAGTTACGCACTTTTTTCACCTTGGTTTTACTTAACTTATTGTTTAACTAAGCGATGGAATGACTGTTTAGCGATGACTTGTCTTAATGGCAGCGCCCCGCTTGATGCGGGGGGAATTGTACACGCTTGTTGAGCAAAAGCACATTTTTTGTGATGCAAGTCACACAATAAAATTCACTGGCCCTCCCCCCAATCCAGCTTATACCCACGCTGATTTTCTTTTGTTGCGAATCATTATCCTCAGTGACCAATATGCCGCTAGCTATGCTATGCTCATGATGAAAGACGAAATTTTAGTCACTGTCCGTTATTAACTGAGCGCCATTCACTGTCGGTTAGCACACTTTTCACGCGCAGTCACCACGGTTTCGCCATTGGTTATTCGCTGACGAAGGCCCATTCCTACCCCCATGGAAACCTGGAAACTTAACCTCTTCTCTGCCTGGCTGGGATGCTTTTTCACCGGGCTGGCCATGAGCCAGATATTACCCTTCTTGCCGCTGTACATTGAGCAGCTCGGCGTTCACTCGCACGAATCACTGAGCCTGTGGTCCGGCTTGATCTTCAGTTCGTCCTTTCTCGTCTCCGCCGCCGTTGCGCCACTATGGGGAAGTCTCGCCGACCGTAAAGGTCGCAAACTTATGCTGCTGCGCGCCGCGCTGGGCATGGCGATCGTGATGTCGTTGCAAGGGCTGGCAACCAACGTGTGGCATCTGTTTATCCTGCGCACGCTCATGGGGCTGACCTCCGGGTACATTCCCAATGCGATGGCGCTGATCGCCTCACAGGTTCCACGTGAAAAAAGCGGCTGGGCGCTGGGAATGCTATCGACTGGGCAGATCGCCGGTGTCATTCTCGGCCCCTTATTTGGCGGCTTTATGGCCGACTACATCGGGCTACGCATCGTCTTTTTCATCACCGGTGGCATGCTGTTTACCAGCTTCCTGATTACGCTTTTCGCGATTAAAGAGAGCGTGGTTAAAGTTACCAAAGAGAATCGGCTCAGCGGAAAAGCCGTCTTCGCGTCGCTGCCGTATCCGGCGCTCATCATCTGCCTGTTCATTACGACAATGATGATCCAGATGGCGAACGGCTCCATCAGCCCCATCCTGACCCTATTCATCCGAGATCTGGCCCCCGGCACCGACAATATTGCCTTTATCAGCGGCGTGATTGCCGCGATTCCCGGCGTATCCGCCCTGCTATCCGCCCCGCGACTTGGCCGGTTAGGCGACCGGATCGGCGCACATCGCGTCCTGATCGCCGCATTGGCGATCAGCGTACTGCTGTTTCTGGTCATGGCGATGGTACAAAACCCTACACAGCTCGGCATCCTGCGCTTTCTACTGGGTTTTGCCGACGGCGCACTGATGCCAACCGTGCAGGCACTGCTGGTCAAATACAGCAGTCAACAGGTGACGGGTCGCATCTTCGGCTATAACCAGTCATTCATGTATCTGGGCAACGTACTGGGGCCGCTGGTGGGTTCCGGCGTGTCCGCCCTGATGGGATTCCGCTGGGTTTTCGTCATCACCGCCTTTCTGGTGCTGTGCAACACAATCCAACTCTTTTTCGCCTTCAGGAAACCGCGCGGAAAAGGATAACGCCCCAGTCAGCAATTGATATTCAATGAAAACCGCATGCTTCATGGCAAAATCAAGTGTGCGGTCACAAAACTGACATGATGATTATCTATGCTCCGACGATACTTCTGTCAAATCGCCCCACATCAAAGAGCTAATCCCATGAAACACACGTTGTTAGCACTGCTGGTTGCCGGATTTTTGCCGTTCAGCGTTCAGGCCGAAGGTGAGAAAGTGACGCGCTACGTCGTTACCTTCCCAGCCAGCGATCATGTTGCGTATCAGGGCAAATTCGCCCAGAACTTCCCCAACGGCCTGCCTGTCGGCATTGGCTCCGGCCTCTATTTCACCGGCAAACAGGGCGACGATCTGATGTTCACCACCGTCACCGATCGCGGCCCGAATGCCGATGCACCGCTGGTCGGTGAGAAAGAAGCCAAGATCTTCGCCAGCCCTGACTATGCGCCGCTGATGATGAATATTCGGGTCAGCGCGAAAGCCGCCGAGGCGATCAACGCCCGTCCGCTGCACGATGCCGAGGGCAATATCACTGGCCTGCCGCTGCCCGCGGACGTTATCGGTACCACCAACGAAGTGGCGCTGAATGACGCACTGCAACCGCTCAGCACCAGCCAGCGCGGGCTGGACACCGAAGGAATTACGCCGGATGGCAACGGCGGCTTCTGGCTGTGTAACGAATACGGTCCGTTCCTGATTCACGTTGATGCCAGCGGGAAGATCCTGCAAAAATTCGGGCCGACGCCTGCGGGCAGCGAACACTCGGTTGCCAGCGGCTTACCGAATATCATCAAGTGGCGTCAGCCGAATCGAGGTTTTGAAGGGCTGACGCGCCTGCCGGACGGTACGATCGTCATGGCCGTGCAAAGCACGCTGGATATCGACGGCAAAAGCAAAAACAAAGCGCAGTTTACGCGTCTGGTGATGTTTAACCCGGAAACCAAAACCAGCCGTATGGTGGGCTACCCCATCAACATCGACAGCTACAAGAAAGCGAAGGATGCCAAGATCGGCGATATCGTCGCGCTGGATAATCAGCGTATTCTGCTGGTCGAGCAAGGTGCGGATAAAGACAAGCAAATGCAGAACCGCATCTATCTGGTCGATCTCAGCAAGGCGAGTGACCTGACACCGTTCGATGCTGAC
Source organism: Pectobacterium quasiaquaticum (assembly GCF_014946775.2). Classification (NCBI taxonomy): domain Bacteria; kingdom Pseudomonadati; phylum Pseudomonadota; class Gammaproteobacteria; order Enterobacterales; family Pectobacteriaceae; genus Pectobacterium; species Pectobacterium quasiaquaticum. Next base: position 3,473,068 of record NZ_CP065177.1, read on the forward strand.
GGTAAATCACCGGAGTTTGACGATCTCGCCCAGTTGGAAAAACGTGGCATTACGCTGGCGAGCAAGCAGGAGCTGGTGGATCTGCGTAAGCTCGGCTGGCAGCAGGAGAAAGTGGAAGGTCTGGCACTTGTCGATAAGCAAACGCTGGCTGTCATTAACGACAACGATTTTGGCCTGCAATCCGTGCTGCAATCCCCGGTGAAAGCGAAAGATAAGGCGGACGACTATCAGGTTACTGCCGATGGCAAACTGACGCGGGACGGCAAGGCAGTCGAGACTACGTTAGCCATCAAACCGCTGGAGAAGCCAGAAGCCGATAACGAACTGTGGGTGATTACTCTGCCACAGCCGCTCAAGTAGTCTTCTGTGAAATGGCTTCCACCGGAGACGGGGAAGCCACTAGTCAACACACTCAGGTCAACGCGTTCAGGCGTGCTCGAACCAGTCGCTATTCTGTTGCGCAATCGGCGTGATCGAATAGATCATTTCCTGCAAATGTTCACGAATCGCTTTTTCGGCAGCATCAGGATCGCGCGCTTTCAGGGCGCTAAAAATCAGGTAGTGCTGTTGGATCAGGCTGGGCGGTGGTGAAACCTGGCTCAGGCTGAGAAAACGCACGCGGTCCATCGTCGCTTTAATCGATTCGATGGTTTCCCACGCCAGCGGACAGTTGGCAATCTGCGTCAGAAGCTGGTGGAAGCTGTCGTCAAGGCTGAGAAACTCGCGCACCTGATCATTCTGCGCGGCCAGTTCCTGACGGCGTAAGTTGTGCTCCAGCGTCAGCAGCTGTTCTTCCGTCACCATTTCTGCCGCCCGGCGCGCAATCGCACACTCCAGCGCCTGACGGATAAAGCGGGCATCCGCCACGCGCTGCTCCGAGATCTTCATCACAAACGTGCCGCGCTGCGGCATAATTTGCACCAGTCCGGCCTCTGCCAGCTTGATAAAAGCCTCTCTGACCGGCTGGCGGGAAACGTCAAAACGCACAGAAATTTCTTTTTCAGACAGCAGCTTACCCGGCGGAATATTGCATTCCACAATGTCTTTGCGCAGTACGCGATAAATTTGCTGGTTGACTGGTTCGTTGTTGTTGATCTGAAAAGAGGTATCCATGCCGCTATGCTTGCCCGAGAAATTTACCGCTTATGATACACGCTTAGCGCAGCGAGTGTCAGTGTTACAACGCCTGTCGTGGTGAGATCGGGAGGCACAGGGCAAGGCATCGTCGGCATTGGCCTTGCCCTGTGTTGTTTTATGATTTACGGCTATCTCATTCAGTTACGCGACGGCCGCCGCCGCGCTTTCATCCTACCAGTTGGTATCCTGCAATGTTCCCTTCACGCCCTTCGCTAATAGCGACAGGTAGTGCTGCGTCACCGCATCAACAAAGACAGGGTTCTTCGGCAAGTCCTCACCAAAAATCGCCGTCAGCGTCAGCAGCGCCGAAACTCGGCTTTCGCCTTCCGGGCTGCGTTGCACCGTTTCAGCGATCAAATCTTTCAGTGGATCGCTAATTTCAATCGGTTTTCCTTGCTCATCCACGCCGCCCACATAGCGCATCCATCCCGCCACACCGAGCGCCAGCGCATCAAAACGGCTGCCGCGTGCCAGATGCCAGCGGATCGAGTCCAGCATCCGCTGTGGCAGTTTTTGCGAACCGTCCATCGCAATTTGCCAGGTGCGGTGTTTTAACGCACGGTTGCGATAGCGATCCAACAGCGCATCCGCATAGGCGGCGAGATCGACACCCTGTGTACGCAGCGTCGGAGCCTGTTCACGCAGCATCAGATGATGCGCCGCCACGACCAAGTCACTGTCCTGCATGCACTCGCTGATATGTTGATAGCCAGCAAGGTAGCCCAGATATGCCAGAAACGAGTGGCTGCCGTTCAGCATACGCAGCTTCATTTCCTCAAACGGCAGCACATCCTGTACCAGCTCCGCACCGGCTTTTTCCCACGCAGGACGACCGTTGACGAAGTTATCTTCAACCACCCACTGGAAGAACGGTTCACAGGCAATGCCCGCGGGATCGACTACGCCCAGCTGTCCCTGAATCGTCTCCAGCGTTTCTTCGGTGATAGCCGGAACAATTCTGTCCACCATCGTGGAGGGAAAGGTGACGTGCTGTTCAATCCAGCGCGCCAGTTCGATATCCTGCAACTCAGCCAGTTGCACGATCACGTTACGCGTGACGTGCCCGTTTTCCGGCATATTGTCGCAGGACATCACGCTGAATGCCGGTAGCTGGCGTTCCCGTCTGCGTTTGATGGCAGCCAGAATCACACCGGGCAGGGAGCGTGGTTCTGCGGGTAACCCCAGATCGTGGCAAATCAGCGGATGTTCACTATTTAACTGCCCCGTCGCCGGATGGTGGCAATAGCCTTTCTCCGTGACCGTAATCGACACAATGGCGATATCCGGCGCGCTCAGCGCTTCCAGCACTGCCTCGATGCCTTCGACTTCCGCGTGCAGCGCGCGGGTTGCCACGCCGATGACCCGGCTATTCCAGCCGCTGTCCGCCATTTCGGACACCGACCACAGCAAATCCTGCTGGCGAATGGCTTCAATCTGCTGCTCGCCGCCAATCAGGTTAATTTCGCAATAGCCCCAATCGCCACCGTGCTCCGCCGCCAGCTTATCGGCACAGACAGCCTGATGCGCACGGTGGAATGCGCCAAAGCCAATATGCGCAATACGTGTTTTTAGCAGGCGTCGGTCGTAACACGGCACCACAACCTGCGGTTTAAGCGTAGAAAATTCACTGATACTCATCGTTATCCCTGATAGGTGATTCAAAAAATACGTCAACTGCTGGAAACCTGAGAGGAACGGGGATAATGGGTAGATCGTAAAGACGCTGTGAATACATCCCTGTACGCTCGGATTGCGCCATCCATGGCGCAAACGCTTTACTCTTCTATCCCATTCCCCCCGTTTTCGCTCCGCAAACAGGAGCGATGTAGTGTTCTGTTACGCCGCGTCTTCTAATGCATCCAAGTCGCGGTCTTTCACTTCCGGCATACAGATAGCCGCGACTAGACCGATCGCAGAATAAACCATCATCATCGCGACAATCGGCCACCAAGAACCAGTCATGTTGCAGAAAATACCCGCTAACACCGGACCAAAACCAACGGCAACCAGACCACCGGTTTCTTTGGCAATCGCCATTTGCGTAAAGCGGCTGCGTCCACCGAATATTTCCGCCATGGTGATATTTTCCAGCGCAAATAATCCCAGTACCGCGAAGTTATGAATAATGATAATACTGACGACAATCACGTTAACGCTATTCTCTTTATCAACGATAAGAGACAGCATTGGGTAGGCTAACAATATCGCCGAGATATTCAGAATAATATACGGTACGCGGCGGCCAATTTTATCCGAGAGCCAGCCTAATAATGGAATCGTGATAAAACCAATAATGGAGCTGATCATCAATGCATCGGTCGGAATAGATTTATTGAACAAGAGCGTTTGGACTAAATATCCCGCAAGGAAGGTCTGAATTAATCCTGAATTTCCCGCCTGCCCAAAGCGTAATCCTGCTGCCAGCCAAAACGCCTTGCTTTTGAACATGGACAGTACTGATTTTTGCTCGCTTTGCTCAACCACCAGAGCAGGTGACGGATCTTCAGTACCCGAGACATCATTACTCACTTTTTCGAAGACTGGGCTTTCTTTCAGATTCATACGCAGCCAGATCGCGAAGATCATCACGACGACGCTGGCCAGGAACGGCACACGCCAACCCCACGCCAGTAACTCTTCTCTTGAGAGGGCAAAAAACATGACGGCCCAGATAGCCGTAGCACTGAGCGTGCCACAGTTGGTACCCATTGCAACCAGTGAGGAAATAATCCCGCGTTTCCCTTTCGGCGCGTATTCAGCCAGCATGGTCCCGGCACCGGAAATCTCGGCACCCGCCCCTAACCCCTGCACGATACGCAAGGTCACCAGCAAGATGGGCGCGAAAATACCAATCTGTGCGTAGGTCGGTAGTACGCCAATTAACGTGGTACAGATCCCCATCATGGTAATGGTGATAAAGAGTACTTTCTTTCTACCGATGGAATCCCCCATGCGACCGAAAATAAAGGCACCAACGATACGTGCGACATAGCCTGCGCCGTAGGTTCCCATTGCCAGAATCAGCGCCATCGCTGCCGATTGCTCAGGGAAGAATATTTCATGGAAAACCAATGCCGCACCGAGCGAATACAGTTGGAAATCCATGAATTCCAATGCGGTGCCCAACCAGCCGGACACCGCCGCTTTAACTAAGTCAGAGGTACTTCTTGCAGGTTTTTCTTGTCCAGATGCTATTTTCGTATTCATATATACTCTCGACGATTTGTAATTATGGTATATCCGTCATACTTCAAGCTGCATGTGCATTAGCTTCCTGCAACTCGAATTATTTAGGGTATAGATCACAGTAAGTAAAATTACCGTTCATCATGGTGTCGCAATCCACTCCAGCCCGTTATTAATGGTCTGGAGTGATTAAGAGAGAAATAATTACTTCAAAGGAATCATTATAGTTTTCTGTAATCGATAATGTGTTTCCCTTTTATATATCCCTGTTGCCAATAACGTGTCATGCATCATTAAATGTCAGCAGGACTTTGCAGCAGCATTTTTGATCTTTTTCAAAAACTTCAATTGCCTGTACAACCTCCTGATAATCAAACCGGTGGGTAATCAGTTTGGCCGGATCGATACGTTTCTCTTTCAGCCACGCAATCACGATAGGGAATTTATTGGCATTCAAGCGCGATGAGAAAATGGAAATCTCTTTGCTGGTTATTCCCTGTTGGCTGACCTGACAAGGCTCGCTGGAAAAGCCCATGATGGCGATACGTGCCGCAGGAGAAGCAATCGTAATCGCTTCCTGCAAAATAGATGGATGGCAGGCAGCATCAACAATCAGCGTAGGCTTGATATTCAGCGCTTCCAGCTCGTCTTTTAATGACAGCGATGCGTTGTTAATGACCCTGTCCGCGCCGCTGCGTAATGCCATATCCAGACGTTCAGGAATGCGATCGACGACGATAACTTCCTTCACGTTGAACACACCTTTGAGCACTTGAACCGAGGTCAACCCCATCGGTCCCGCACCATAAATCAGGGCGACATCCTGCTCCGTCGGCTTCACCTGTGCGGTCACGTTGGCTGAAATCGTGAAGGGCTCGACCATCACGGCGAACTCATCAGGGATCTCATCCGGGATGATGTGCGCGTTCTTCGCCGGTACGGCAGCGTACTCGCTGAACCCGCCGTCACGATGCACACCCAACACCACCAGCGAAGTACAGACGTTCGGCTTGCCGATTGAGCAAGGGTAGCAGTGGCCGCAGCTCACTACCGGGTCGACCGAGACGCGCTCGCCCAGCCGGGATGCCTCCACGCCCTCACCCACCGCCTCAATCACGCCGAAAAATTCATGCCCGATCACGCGTGGGTATTTGGCAAAAGGGTTATGCCCGCGATAGATGTGGCTGTCCGAGCCACAGATACCGGCCAGCTTTACCTTCACCCGAACTTCACCTGCCGCTGGCTGCGGAATAGGACGTTCTTCAATCACCAGCGAATTCGGCTGCTGTATCACAATGCTTTTCATATTTTGGTCTCTGATTACCTATTCCGCTCTTACCAGTTCCACAACGTGCCGTCTTCAAGACGGGCAACTGGGAGATAAGCGGGGTCATAGGGGTATTTGGCCGCCAGCTTTTCATCAAACTCAATGCCTAACCCCGGTTTTTCGCCTGGGTGCATGTAGCCGTTATCGAATGTCCAGTTATGCGGGAACACTTCCAGCATTTGCTCCGAGTACCCCATGTATTCCTGCACGCCAAAGTTTGGCACCCAGAGATCAAAATGCAGCGCCGCCGCCATGCAGATAGGCGACAGGTCCGACGGCCCGTGTGAACCGGTGCGCACCTGATAGAGCGAAGCAAAGTCGGCGATGCGACGCATGCCAGTAATCCCGCCCGCGTGGGTAATCGTGGTACGGATGTAGTCGATCAGCTGTTCTTCGATCAGCTGTTTGCAATCCCAGATGCTGTTAAAGACTTCACCCACCGCAATCGGCGTAACCGTGTGCTGACGGATTAAGCGGAAGCACTCCTGATTTTCCGCAGGCGTTGGGTCTTCCATCCAGAACAGACGATAGTCTTCAATGCTTTTACCAAAGCGCGCCGCTTCAATCGGCGTCAGGCGGTGGTGCATGTCGTGCAGCATATGCTCGTTGAAACCAAACTTGTCACGCACCGCTTCAAACAGCTTAGGCGTGAAATCGAGGTATTTTTCCGTCGACCACAGTTGCTCTTCCGGCAAGTTGCCTTTCGTCGCTGGCTCATACGCCAGCCCTTTGCCTTTCGCCATGCCGTAGGTGGTTTTCATACCCGGCACGCCGCACTGCACGCGAATCGCCTTGAAGCCTTCATCGCGATGCTTAGCGTAATCATCCAGCACTTCATCAATCGAGTGGCCCGTGGTGTGGCAATACACCATGACGCCCGTACGCGATGCGCCGCCCAGCAACTGGTAGAGCGGCATGTTGGCGGCTTTGGCCTTGATATCCCATAGCGCCGTGTCTACCGCCGAAATGGCAGACATCGTCACCGGGCCACGACGCCAGTACGCGCCTTTGTAGAAATACTGCCAAATATCTTCGATCTGGTGCGCATCGCGGCCAATCAGCTGCGGACACACATGATCTTTGAGGTAAGAGGCGACCGGCAGCTCACGCCCGTTGAGCGTCGCATCGCCGAGGCCGGTTAATCCGCTATCTGTCGTAATTTTCAGGGTGACAAAGTTTCGCCCCGGGCAGGTGACAAACACTTCAGCGCTGACAATCTTCACGTTACTTATCCTTCTGTGCATGTAGCTATTCGTTTATGCCGACTACCATACAAGTATATTAATCAAGATAATTTGAATCACCTCACATTTATTCACATCTGCAACATTTATCTAAAATTCATGAAAAGCGGGAGGAAGAACCAGAGTGCGCCGCAGGGATAAAACGTGGGCAGATAAAAAGGTTGGCGGCGGCTTGTGCGCTCAGCGCTGCTAGGGCTGGATACGCACAGAGCATGTTATCTGTTGCAGTGCATGCCTTGGATATCGGCACCTTTTGAACAAGGAAAATCTCCTAACGGGCAGACTTGCTGTTGTAGTCTTGCAGGAAATCCAGAAACAGGCGCACCATGGGAATGTTCGTGCTACGCTTCAGATAGCTAATAGCAAAAGTCCTTTTCAGTTGCTCTTCAAGCGGAATCACCGCGACGTCGTAAGCAGTCAGGCTTTTGGCAACGGACGAACAGAGGAAGACCACGCCGGATAGGTTAATCACCAGATCCATAATGATGTCCATGTTGCTGCATTCGCGGAAGTAGCTGGGGTTGATGCCCTGCCGAGTGAAAGATTCAGAAACAGCGGCGTGTTCCCCCGTCCCTTTCTGCGGCACGATCAGCTTTTCTTTTACCATCTGCGGCAAGCTAAGCGTCTTACTGTCGGCAAGCGGGTGCGACCTTGCCATCACCGCAACAACGTCATCGATCTGACAAATGGTGTGATGAAATAACGGATCGTTCAGGTATTCATCAAAAGGCGTCGAGAAAGACAGGTGAATCTCTCCATTGCGCACTCTTTCCAGCAAATCGGTGCTCACGCCGTCAATGAAAGAGATATCGATATTGGGATAGGCTTTCTGAAACAGGTTAAACATATTGTAGTGAGCTAGACGGTTAAAAATCGGGATCACGCCAACCAGTAGCGCACCATCCGTGCTTTCCTCATAGCTGCTGACGAACTGCGCCAGCTCATAATGCTCCTTAATCATCCCCTGAATTTTGTCCGCAAAGATCTCCCCAAATGGTGTAAGAGAAAACTGCCGGGTGGTTCGGTTAATCAGCTTTCTTTCCGTTTCAATCTCTAGGCGGGCGATCTCCTGTGACAAAAAAGCCTGAGAGATATTCAGCGCCTTTGCCGCCTTAGTGAAACTCCCGACTCGGATGAGCTCCTGATAATAAATCACACGCTTTATGCTGAACATTGTTTTATATTACGCATCAACGATAACTTCTATAATCGGCCATAATAACAATTATAATGATTTGTAAATAATCAAATGTGATTAGATGCACATTTAATTCATGAGAAATAACGTTAATAGTAGAGATAGTCAACTTATTATCAACGAGGAAATAATTCATTCATTTAAGACGAAACACCAATAATATTAAAGATTTTTTAATATTACCTTTACAAATATGACATCACCTTTTTCAAACAAAAAAATTTACATACCACTAACAAAAGGACTTAAGATATGGATTATTCGAAAACGACAAAAATAGGGTTAGCGACCTTGGCAATGATGAGCGCGACGGCAATCAATGCAGCACAGAACCAGCATGAAATCACCGTCAAGCAGGAAACGACATCCGTGAAGTTAATCTCTGACGTCGTTTACTCTCAGGTATCGGTGCGGGGCTATCCTAACGTCGCATTAAAAATGGATATCCTTCAGCCTGAAGCGAAAACCGCACTTCCCGTCGTATTATTCATTACCGGCGGCGGATTCGTTAATGCCAATAAAGATAATTACCTGCAACAGCGTCTTAACCTCGCCGAAGCCGGTTATGTCGTTGCCAGCATGGAATATCGTGTCGCCCCCACCGTGCTTTTTCCCTCTCCGCTGGAAGACGTCAAGTCCGCCATTCGTTATCTGCGTGCCAATGCGAAAAAATTCGGCATTGACGGACAACACGCTGCGGTTTTCGGTGCGTCTGCGGGAGGCTATCTGGCAGCATTTGCCGGGACGACAAATGGTTCAAAGGACTATGATAAAGGCGATAATCTCGATCAAAGCAGTGATGTTCAGGCCGTGATTGATTTCTATGGCTTATCCGACCTGACGCTTGTGGGTGAAGGTTTCCCTGACGATGTCGTTCAGAAACACGCATCACCTTCCGCGACAGAAGCAATTTGGGTCAATGGCACCTCGGTATTTAATGAAGGAGGCGCAATCACCCGCTACCCTGAAAAAGCTGCTGCCGCTAACCCTATTAACTTTATCAACAGCGCGACGCCCCCATTCCTGATTATGCACGGCACGAACGATACCGTAGTTTCTCCACGTCAGACCGAGAGGCTGCATCAGGCACTAACAGAGAAAAAGATCGCGTCAACCTACTATAGTGTGAAAGGCGCAGAGCACGGTGGACCGCATTGGCTGCAACCGGAAATCATGAAAATTACCATCCGCTTTCTTGATAAGCACTTAAAACCTTGATGCCTGCAGACAATTAAAATTTTATACCCGAATAACTCATGTTGCATAAACGTTAGAGCCTAACAAGCACTAACGTTTTTTATTTGTTACCAAAAATGCCATTATCAATTCCCCTCTCATTTATTATCACATAAAAAAACGTATAATCTGATATACATCAATTATTCAAAATCACCGTACATAGAGGAAATAAAAAAATCACCCTAGTGGAAGCCTTGATGACTAAAAACAGGAAGGACTAAGAATAAAGCGATAACACAATAAAATTTCATTTATAACAAATCTATATTTGTTATATACGGATCTACAAAAAAATAAACGTGACCAATCGCACACTTACCCGTTACTTCCCATGTTTCAATAAAACCACAATAACAACGTGGTCTGCTTATTATTTTCATCGTAATAACGGAGCGTTATTCCTATTAGCGCCACACTGAGAAATATTAATGCTATTGCTGGATGCATAATATCTAGCCGTCGCGCGGCTATCACCCCAATGTGAAGATTTATAATATGGAAGACTTATCTCGCCGTCGTTTTATTGCCTATATGGGAGGTACGATTGCCATTAGTGGGCATATCGGTCTCGCACAAGCGCAAAATGAACCCGAAAAAACGCAGGGTAAAGTAGCCGTTAAATATGGCTTATTGCATAACGAAATGCGCTGTATCGGCTGCAAAGCCTGTATCAAGGCCTGTAAAGAGACCAATAACGTGCCCGATGGCGTAACTCGGCTGGATATACTGCAAACCGTCGATATTCCTGCCGTCGAGAAGACGCGCGCCATCAAACAATTTTTCCGTAAATCCTGTCAGCACTGCGAGAATCCGCCCTGTGTTGCCGTCTGCCCAACGGGAGCCTCCTTCAAAGACGCGCTTACCGGTATCGTCGACGTCAACGATAAACGCTGCGTGGGCTGCCGCTACTGTATTGCCGCCTGTCCTTACCATGTGCGTTTTATCAATCCCGTCACGAAAACGGCAGACAAATGCAATTTTTGCCGGGAAACCAATCTGGCCGCTGGGAAACAGCCTGCCTGTGTCGAAATCTGCCCCACCAAAGCGTTGGTATTTGGCGATCTCAACGACCCTGAAAGCAACATTGCCAAGATGATCGAGAGCAACGCGACCTACCGCTCCAAGGTCTATTTGGGTACTGAACCCCAGCTCTACCGTATGCCGGGGAAACGAGGAGAAATCGACAATGCATAATGCCTTCACGTTCGACACGTTGGTATGGGATTGGCCCATCGCCGTTTATCTTCTTCTGGTCGGCATTTCAGCGGGAATGGTATCGCTCTCGATGCTCCTCAGGCACTACGTTCCCAGCGAATATCGCGGCAGTAATCTTGTCATCAAAACCACGGCTATCGTCGCACCGCTCGCCGTGATCCTCGGGCTGGGGATTCTGATTTTCCACCTGACCAAACCCTTTACCTTTTGGTATTTGATGGTCTTTTACAACCCGACCTCCATCATGTCGCTTGGCGTGATGCTCTTTCAGGTGTATTTCGTCGTGATGCTGTTATGGCTGATCACGCTTTATCATGATACATGGCTGACGCAGCTTGAAACCGTCTGGCACCGACCTGCGCTGGCGACGCGAGCCCGTCAGTTAACAGCGGTAATCGTCAAACAAGCGGCGGTGATTGAGAACCTGCTGCTGGTGCTGGCAGTCTTGCTCGGCTGCTATACCGGCTTTCTGTTGTCCGCGCTGAAATCGTTCCCGCTGCTGAATAACCCTGTTCTGCCCGTCCTGTTTCTGGTATCCGGCACCACCTCCGGCATTGCCGTCATGCTGCTGGCCAGTGCATGGGGGCGCAATACGTCGGGGCATTCACGCTCCCTGCATTTCATCCACCGCGTGGAAACGCCAGTGGTGTATGCCGAATTGTTCCTGCTGTTTGCGTTCTTTATCGGGCTGCTGCTTGGCGGCGGGCAAAAGGTTGTCGCCGCACAAACCGCACTATCGGGTTTCTGGGGCGGCGTATTCTGGATCGGCATTATCGGCATCGGTATTGTGATTCCCGCTATTGCCAACCGGGTACGCAAGCCCTCTTCCCATTCCGGCAAAGGGCAAGTGATTACGTTAGCCGTCATGAGCCTGTTCGGCGTGTTCCTGCTACGACTGTTCGTGCTTTATGCCGGACAAATGACGGTGGCCTGAATGAATACGTCATGGGTCTTATTCTGGATTGCTTCTGCCACCTTTTTCATGCAATCGCTGGATACCACCATGGTGTATGTCGCCATCCCCGCCATCGCGCAGTCGTTACACCAGCCGGTGTTGCATATGGAGACGATCGTGATCGCCTACATTGTCACGGTCGTCGCGTTTACGCCTGCCAATAGCTGGCTGGCGGAGCGGCTAGGGGAACGGAAAACCTACCAGATCGCGATTGCCATTTTCACGCTCGGCTCGCTGCTGTGCATGACAGCAACCACACTCGGCAGCTTAAGCATTTTCCGCTTTATTCAAGGCATCGGCGGTGCGCTCATGCTGCCCATCATCAGAACCGTGATATTACGCACCACACCGCAGAAGCTGAAATTACGCTTCCTGAATCGGGTGACCTTATTGGGATTACTCGGTACCCTGATCGGCCCCGTTTTCGGCAATATTCTGGTTAGCTTTATCTCGTGGCAGGCTATTTTTCTCGTTAATATTCCGCTGGCTTTACTCTGCTTTTTTCTGGCAACCTACTATATTCCTGCTGCAACGATAAAAGAGACATCACGCACGGGTGCCTATGAAGTCGCCTTTCCCATTTTGATGTTATTTCTCGTGGCCTTCATGTTAACCACTGCCACGAAAAATATATTGCCAACGTTCGTCATGCTATTCCTGTCTTGCAGCACGCTGGGCTTGGTGTTTATTTACTATCGACAGCATCTCATTGCAGAGACGGCATTATTTCCTCGTGCCCTGTTTGGCATCAGAACCTTTTCTGTCGGCGTTATTGGCGGCGTCGCAACGCGCACATTACTGGCATCAACGCCCGTCGTGCTTTCGTTAATGCTGCAAACGACGCTGGCCTGTAAACCTGCGGAAACCAGCTTGGTTTTGCTGCTCTTTTCCAGTGGTGCACTGCTGTCAAAAATACTGTTCGAACCGCTGGTCACGCGTATTGGCTACCGTCGTTTGTTGATGCTGACAACCAGCGTAACGTCTCTGTGTATCCTCGCGTTGAGCGTCGCCGTGCAAGAGAAATTAATGCCGCTCATCGGCATCATCGCCATGATACTAGGCGTGCTGATTTCAACCTTATATTCAGCAGAAAGTACGCTGGCCTTTAGCAACCTGAATAACAGCACGTACCACAGCGGTAATAATCTTTTAACCATTAGCCAATTACTTTCCGTCATGCTCAGTATGACGCTGACATTTCCGATATTACGTTTTCTTTCTCAGTTTGAAATCCTCTTCAACCTTAATCACTTCAGTCTGTTGTTTTTATTACTCGGCATTGGCTTACCCCTTTGCTGCCTGATATTCAGGCCCCTCAATAACGACGATGGTTATCACTTTATTCATGGGAGATAGCGTTATTTATGGGAAATAGATTTGTGATTCACCGTATTCATTCAAAAACTACTGGAACTATTGATATGAAAATCTGCTCAGGAATCCTTCCACTCTGCCTGTTATTCGCAATGGGAACCGCGGTGGCGCAAGAAGGAAATTTTAAAGCGGGCACCTATTCCGCCGCGAGACAGGGTATCGGCGGGGACGTCACCGTTACGCTTGATATCGATGCGCAGGGGAAAGTCCTTAAATCGACGATTGATGCCCCAGAAGAAACGCCGGAAGTCGGCGGGGAAGCCGCCATAGAACTCGCGAAAACCATGACCGAAAAGCAGAGCATCCAGGTTGATGGGGTGTCCGGCGCCACGATGACCAGCGGTGCGGTGAAAGAAGCGGCGGAAGACGCGTACTCGCAGGCTAAGGCGAATTAATACCGTGTGGTAAGAATACTAATAATATTAAGGAAAACATCATGAAACGCTTCAGAAAAAGTGTACTCGCAACGCTCTGCCTCTCGATGATGAGCTGGTCTACCGCACAGGCGGCGGATGCGGCAACGCCGGAAATCCCGAAAAGCGCCGATATCGTGATTATCGGCGCGGGTGCGGCGGGCACCTCGGCAACCATGGCCTCCGCAGAGAAAGGAGCGAAAATCGTCTTACTGGAAAAACAACCGATTGTCGGCGGCACGGGTAACTTTGCCGAAGGCATCTTCGCCGCCAACAGCAGTATGCAGAAGCGTCAGGGGATTGTGGTCACCCCGGATATGGCCTTTAAAACCATCATGGAATACAGCCACTGGATGGCCAATCCCTTTGTAGTTCGCGCTTTCGTCAACCGTTCTGCAGACACGATTGAATGGGTGAAATCGAAAGGCATCAAATTTGAATATATCGGCCCCGGTGGCCCTGGCGGCATGCTGACCTGGCATGTGATCGACGGCCCCGGCCACGGACGCCACTTGATCAAGACATTCCACGAGCAGTTTAAAACGATGGATGTCACCACGCTGGTGAAGACGGCAGGTAAAGATCTGATCGTGAAAGACGGCAAAGTCACGGGCGTCGTCGCACAGGATAGCGAAGGCAACACCTTCCAGATCGACGCCAAGGCCGTCATCATCGCAACCGGCGGCTACGCCAACAATAAAGAGATGTTGCAAAAATACGCCGCCTTCCCCGATACCATTATGGTCGGCAACGTCGGTAAAGACGGCGACGGGATTAATATGGCCTGGAAGGCCGGTGCCAAACCGGACGGTCTGGGTCTCCTGCAAGCCTATCGCCCAGGCCTGCCAGACTACGCCCCGAACTCTCACCTGCTGGCCGCCGCGCGTCAGCCTTATCTGTGGGTTGATCAACACGGCCGCCGCTTTACCGATGAATCCAACGTCATTATCTGGCCACACTCCGGCAACGCGCTGTCCAAAGCGGGCGGCATCATGTACTCCATTTTCGACGAAACCTCCCGTAAGCATTACGTCGAAGACGGCATTGATGTGCCGATTGGTGAATGGGTAATCGCCAATACCAAGCTGACTAAATTTGATAGCGAATTTACCAAGGAAAGTCAGAAAAATCGCGGCTTCGTCTTCAAATCCGCCACCATTGACGGGCTGGCCAAAGAGATGGGCGTTGATGCCAGCGTGCTGAAGAATACACTGGAAGAAAACAACAAATTTGCGACGCAAAAGCGGGATGACGTGTTTAACAAAAACATGGATTACCTGCGTCCGGTAAAAACCGGCCCGTTCTATGCGGTGAGAATGCAGCCCGCCGCGCTGGGTACGTTAGGCGGCGTGAAGATTGACGAGAAAATGCAGGCAATCGATAAATCCGGCGAGGTTATTCCGGGCCTGTACGTCACGGGTAATGATGCTGCTGGCATGTATGGCGACACCTATGACCTGCTGTTAGGCGGCGGCACGTTTGGCTTTGCGCTCAACTCCGGTCGTATCGCGGCAGAAAGCGCCCTCGATTATATGAAGTTCAGCAAGAAATAAGCGCCAGCGCTTAAGCCTGATGCCGATCGTTTGAGCATCGAGATACACGGGCAACCACTGGGGAAGTATCCCTGTGGTTGCCCTATCCAGCTTTACGAAACGTCAGGTTAAAACGGCATTCTTCGGACATCCCTTCCGGCACGCTGCCGCTTTTCAACGGCAGAATGCCGTGAAAATAGAGCCGCGATTCACCGCCCCAGACCACAACATCGCCATGCGTCAGCGCAACACGCTGCGCTTTATCACTGCGCGCCATGCCGCCAAACAGGAATGTCGCGCTGAGCCCCAGCGAGACGGACACGATAGGCTGGTGAAAATCCCGTTCGTTTTTATCCTGATGCAGGGACATGCGCGTGCCGACATCATAGCGGTTGATGAGGCAGGCATCCGGTTCAAAATCAGCAAAACCCGCTTCGCTCGCCGCCTGCTTCGCCAGCCGGAAAAAAACCTCTGGCATGGCGGGCCACGCCTCTCCGCTCAGCGGATCCTGTGCGGTATAGCGATAGCCGCGTTCATCCGTCACCCAGCCAAGTGGCCCACAGTTGCTCATTGCCACCGACATCACAAAGCCGCCCGGCGTCACCATATTCCGCAGCGGCGCTCGCGTGGTGACGGCTCTCAGTGCAGCAAGCAACGCCGGAGCATCGTCATAGGCGCGACCGCGCAGGATGAGCGCGCCTGGAGCCAGCGTTTCCGTCCAACGGCGCGGCGCTTCATCGGCAAATAAATCAAAATTCACGATGGCGACTCCCCTTGTTGATCCGTAGCCAATTCGTTCTCCACCAATTCTTTCTCCAACAGGGCGCGTTTACGCACGATGCCCCAGCGATAGCCAGATAGCGCACCGTCATGCCGAACCACGCGATGACAGGGAATCGCGACCGCCAGTCGGTTCGCCGCACAAGCCCCCGCGACAGCGCGCACGGCGGCCGGCGCGCCAATGCGCTCAGCGACGTCACGATAGCTCAGTGTTTCTCCTGCGGGGATCGCGCGCAGCGCCTGCCAAACTCGTTGCTGGAATGCCGTACCGCGAATATCCAGCGGCAGCGTCAGCCCAATTGCAGGATCGTCAACAAACCCGACAACCTGCGCCATGCGTTGTTCAAACACCGCATCGCCACCGATCAGCTGTGCGTTAGCAAACATCTCCTGAAGCGAGTTGAGCAGAGAGTCAGGATCGTCCCCCAGCAGGATAGCGCAGATCCCTTTCTCGCTTTCCGCCACCAGCACTTCACCGAGTGAACAGCGGCCAACGGCAAAGCGGATCGTCATCCCTTTTCCACGATTCTGAAACGCCGTCGGCGTCATCCCTAAATGTGCGCCCGCTTCGGCATAAAAGCGCCCGCTGGCGTCATAGCCCGCCGCCGTAATCGCTGTGGTCACCGTGCCGCTATCAGCCAACTGTTCGCGTAGCTGCCGATGACGATGGGCACTGGCATAGTGTTTGGGCGTCAGACCGGTTATGGCTTTGAACACGCGATGAAAATGGAACGCGCTGATCCCCACGGCCTGAGCCAGCACCGCTAGTGTCGGCTGATGCTCCGATTGCTCAATCATCCGGCACGCGCGGGCAATCTGCTGCGCCTGCTGTTCCTGCCGCGAAAGTGTTCCCTGACGACAGCGTTTACACGGGCGGAAACCCGCTGCCTGCGCCTCGTCGGCCGTCGCGAAGAACACCACATTTTCACGCCGAGGCTGGCGTGATGCACAGGAGGGCGCACAGTAAATCCCCGTCGTCTTCACCGCATAGATAAAGCAGCCATCAGCCGCTTGATTGCGCGTCACTACCGCCTGCCAGCGCGAATCGGCATCCTGAAACGGCGTATCACTCAGCATCGTATCGTTACGCATTTGTACACCTCACTCCAATCTCGGCATTACTGCCAATCTTACTATTACTGAAAGTCATGCCATGCGCTAACGCTAAACCGAAGCGACCTTGTGCACACGTCCCACTCTTGCTTTTTCATTCGGATCGCCCCGATGTTGATATTTCTTCCGACATTACCGGTTACTTTTTAAACAAATCTGTAATGCGAATAAATGGTACACGGTGAGACTCAGCTTTTTTCTGCAATCAGGGGGCGATATGAGCGGCAGTGTGTAATCCCCCTCGCCACGTCTTGCTTTTTCATCCGAATAGCCCTTCCCACATGGCGCGCCATGCGGCAATCTCCTATGCTCATTTTCTGCCCTTTGCATTCTCATCACGGAAGCCGTTTATGCCATCCCATCCGCCGTTGGATTTCACTCAGCAGGCCAAAAACCATCTCAGCGCCATCAATGCGCGCTGGGCCAGCCTGATCGAACAGATTGGCGATTGTCGCCATCAGACCTCGCCACATCGGGAACCTTATGAGGCACTGATGCGTGCGGTTGCCTATCAGCAGCTAACGACGCGTGCCGGAGATGCGATGGTCGCAAAACTCCTGCGGGTACATGGCGATGTCTTTCCCACCCCGGAACAGATACTGGCCTGCTCCACCGACACGCTACGGCAGTGCGGTTTTTCTGCGCGTAAAGCGGATACGCTGCACGGCATCGCACAGGGTGCGCTAAGCGGACTGGTGCCCAGCCTCGAACAGGCCGCAGAGCGGGATGACGACACGCTTATTCAGCAGTTAACATCGCTCAAGGGGATCGGACGCTGGACGGTCGAAATGTTTTTGATTTATTCACTGGAACGCACCGACATCATGCCGCTCGACGATCTCGGTATCCGGCAGGGGTTACGCTATGTTTATGATTTGCAGGACATGCCGAAACCGCGCGATTTGCAGGCACTGAGCCTGCACTGTCAGCCTTATCGCACGGTGGCATCCTGGTATTTATGGCGAGCGCTTGAGCTACCGGCGTATCAGAGCGTTAAGCTGACACACCGGTAACGCGCAGCATTACCGCAGGCGAGTTAGCGCAGACGAGAGCTGGTCGATACCTGCTGAACGTGGCGACGGCGATTCATAATGCGTTCCCGCAGCGTATCGTAGGCCCAGTTATACACCACGGTGTACGGCAGGAAGAACAGGAAGAAACCGATCTCCACCATCAGTGCCTGCCACAGCGTGACATTCAACATCCACGCCGCCAGCGGCAAACCAATCAGGATAAAGCCGCCTTCGAACCCCAGCGCGTGAGCGATACGAATCGGCAGCCGACGCTTAACACGGTCCGCAGGCCACAGGCGATCGAATATCGAGTTGTAGATCATGTTCCAGATCATCGCGGCGCTGGACAGCATGATGGCCAGTGCCCCCATATCGAAGAGCGGCTTATTCAGCAGCCAGGCGCCCGCTGGCGCACAGATCGTCAACGCGATCAGTTCAAAACCCACCGCATGGCCCAAGCGTTCACGTAAAGTTTTGCTGGTTTTGTTCTGCATAACACATTCACTTTTATTTATTGCACGTTGCTGGTCAATTTTCGCCATGACCCTGGATGGCATCGTATTACGGCCTTATTTTCATCGTATAAGGTGGTAGAGTACAGTTAGATTCCATCGATAAAAACGATATACTCGTCATACTTCAAGTTGCATGTGCGTTGGCTTTCCTGAAACTCGAATTATTTAGGGTATAGATAAAGATGCGATATTCACCGGAATCCCTGCTGGCTTTTGTCACTACCGTTGATGCAGGCTCGTTTTCCGCCGCCGCACGGCGCTTGCATAAAAGTCAGTCCACCATCAGCGCGGCCATCGCCAATCTGGAAGCCGATCTGGGGCTGACGTTATTTGATCGCACCGGCCACCAGCCGGTGCTCACGCTGGCGGGCAGAAAAGTGCTTTCCCACGTACAGGCGATCTTATCCGCCAGCGAAGAGCTGGATGGGCTGGCGATCCGTCTGGCCGACCATATCGAACCCCGTCTGACGTTTGTATTGTCCGATATCTGGCAAGCGCCTCACTACGAACTCGTGCTTCAACGTTTCGCCCAGCATTTTCCTGATATTGAGTTTGAATGCCTGATTGCAGAAGGTGATGACGTGATCGATCTGCTGCAAATGAACCGTGCGCATGTCGGGCTAGTGCGTGCCCAGACGGATTACCCGCCCGATATTGCCGCCGCACGTTTGCAGATTAAGACCGACATGGCCATCTTCGTGTCGGCAGCGCATCCGCTGACAACGGAAAAAACCGTGACGCGCAGCCAACTGGCGACAGTCCGCCAGCTCTATCTCAATACCTATAAACGCAGCGACCGACTGCAACCGGAAGGGATCGTCTGGTCTGCGCCGTCCTACCTGATGCTACTGGAAATGGCACAGCAGGGGCACGGCTGGAGCATTCTGCCACGCTGGCTGGTGGCGCAATACGACCAGCAGAAACTGGTGGAGCTGCCTGTCGCGGGCTGGCCGCAGTGGATTGACGTGGACGTTGTCTGGTCCAAACCTCATCCACCCGGCCCGGCAGGACTGTGGATGATCGACAATCTCCTTGCTCAACAAGAGAGTGCGCCGCCATAACTCCGTTACTGGATTGGCAAAATCACATCAGTAATCCTACCGGCCACCGCACCGTGGCTTTTGTGATCGGTCTGTTTTTTCATGAAGCGATAAAAAACCAATAACGGTTTCTTTATATCGCCAATGAATAACATTAAAGATGAAATGGTTATTGTTTTTAATTTCACCATTTACTTTACTTAATTAAGCCAATTAAAAGAGAAATATTTTCACGCTAAACCATGAGCATTTTCCTGTGTTGTCTGCACACGGAAACCCGAGCCGCGCGGCGGTTTCGCACGTCTGTCACAGAAAAAATAATGCACGACATCATTATTATTGTGATGTACCAAAGTAGTACTTCCCGACAAAAAACCATACTATTATGGTGATTACTACTTTTGTATTCGAGACATCCCTGTAGTGCTGCGGTAATACGCCTTAATAATAAGATGCTGAATCCTATAAGGTGAAAATTTACTAATTGATGCAATTGCAAGTGAGAAAAAAATGTCGAATAAACCCTTCTATTACCAAGATCCGTTTCCACTCAGTAAAGATGATACCGAATATCGCCTGTTGAGCAGCGACTTTGTCTCTGTCGCACAGTTTGAAGGTCAGGACATCCTGAAGATCGAGCCAGCCGCGTTGACCCTTCTGGCCCAGCAAGCCTTCCACGATGCCTCTTTCATGCTCCGCCCCGCTCACCAGCAGCAAGTTGCCGATATTCTTCACGACCCGGAAGCCAGCGAAAACGACAAATACGTAGCTCTGCAATTCCTGCGCAACTCAGAGATTTCCGCCAAGGGCATCCTGCCGACCTGTCAGGATACCGGTACGGCGATCATCGTCGGTAAAAAAGGCCAGAACGTCTGGACTGGCGGTAATGATGCCGAAGCGCTGTCTAAGGGCGTGTACAACACGTTCGTTGAAGACAACCTGCGCTATTCGCAAAACGCCGCGCTGGATATGTACAAAGAGGTCAACACTGGCACTAACCTGCCCGCGCAGATTGACCTCTACAGTACCGAGGGCGAAGACTATAAATTTCTGTTCGTCACCAAAGGCGGCGGTTCAGCCAACAAAACCTACCTGTATCAGGAAACCAAAGCGCTACTGACGCCAGGTAAACTGAAAAGCTTCCTGATCGAGAAAATGCGCTCGCTGGGTACCGCGGCCTGCCCGCCGTACCATATCGCGTTTGTCATTGGCGGCACCTCAGCAGAAACCACGCTGAAAACCGTTAAGCTGGCGTCGACCAAGTACTACGACGAACTGCCGACCGAAGGCAACGAGCACGGTCAGGCGTTCCGCGATGTCGCGCTGGAGCAGGAGATTCTGGAAGCCGCGCGCGATCTGGGTCTGGGCGCACAGTTTGGCGGGAAATACTTTGCACACGACGTGCGAATTATCCGCCTGCCGCGCCACGGCGCCTCTTGCCCCGTCGGTATGGGCGTGTCCTGTTCCGCTGACCGTAACATCAAAGGCAAGATCAACCGCAAGGGCGTCTGGCTGGAGCAGTTAGAGCAGAATCCGGGCAAATATATCCCTGAACACCTGCGTGAAACGGGCGAAGGCGATGCGGTTAAAATCGACCTGAACCGTCCGATGGCCGAGATCCTGAAAACGCTGTCGCAGTATCCGGTATCCACCCGTCTTTCCCTGACCGGCACCATCATCGTGGGCCGTGACATTGCTCACGCCAAGCTGAAAGAGCGTCTGGATAACGGCGAAGGCTTACCGCAGTACATCAAAGATCACCCGATTTACTACGCGGGCCCGGCAAAAACGCCAGAAGGTTACCCGTCCGGCTCGTTAGGCCCAACGACCGCTGGCCGTATGGATTCCTACGTCGATTTATTGCAGGCCAACGGCGGCAGCATGATCATGCTGGCAAAAGGCAACCGCAGCCAGCAGGTGACCGACGCGTGCCATAAACACGGCGGCTTCTACCTTGGCAGCATCGGCGGCCCGGCTGCGATTCTGGCGCAGAACAGCATCAAGAGCCTGACCTGCGTCGAGTACCCTGAACTGGGAATGGAAGCCATCTGGAAAATCGAAGTCGAAGATTTCCCAGCCTTTATTCTGGTCGATGATAAAGGCAACGACTTCTTCCAGGTTATTCAGAGCGCCAAGTGCGTGAAATGCGGTTAACCAAGTCCTGTTGTAATTAGGGGGTTAGGGAATATTTCGTGTGCGATAACAATCGGTATTTTCATGCAGATTCTCTGCACGCACCCGACAAGGAGCAGCCAATCGCCGCTGCTCCTTGACCTCAGGCTTTTTGGCGGAACGGGGTCGCTACGCGATGCCTTCACCGCCAGAGGCTTCTTACCGGACCACCAGTGACGCGATGACTCGTCTCATGAATGAGACTCGCCCTTCGGCCAGCACATGTGCTGTTCAAAAACGTCTCTGACGTTTTTGTCCGACGCGGCACTGGTTTTCGCCGCATCCATGCGGCTCATCCTGAAAGCCTCTTTCGGTTCAGCCCCTTTTACGCCACTAAAAATCAGCGATCTTTTTTATCTAAAAGTGATAGCTGCCGAATTAAAAAACATCTTTTTTTATTTTTAGTCGCTTTGCCAGACGATGCAGATTGCCGCTGTCCATTTCCAGTTCTCTGGCGCAGGATGACCAGTTGCCTTCGTGGCGCGCCAGCGTGTGTTGGATGATCCGGCGCTGATAGTCGTCCGTTGCCTCCCGCAACCCACCGCTGATGAAATAGGCGGGTTAGCAGAAAAAATCCTTTAGAGATAGAAACTTAATATTGTGATAAGAAAAAAAACAATACAGATCAATAACATGGTTCATATAACTGTGACTACATTCACGTATTCTTAATACGAATGTGAAACATTACCCTCCGATGAGGTATTTTTAGCCAACATCAAATGGAGGTGTTTATGGAAAAACTGGACGATGTCAGTGTGTTAAATGAAATGGTTTTCAGCGCATCAACGGAGAATGAACTACAGGAACGGTTTAAAGATATTTACCGCAGAATTAATGATGAGAATGAATATGATGGCTCCGGAGATATTGCATTTCTGCCTCTATCAAGACTCAACTCACGTCAAGAACGGCAGGAATGCCGAGACATTATTTCAGATGTCATTGAAAGCGGATTATTTACCAGCGGGCCTTATATAGGGAAAATAGAAGAGGCGTTAAGAAGCTTTTATAATGCACATACATGCATTGCCACCAGTAGCGGGACTGATGCGTTAAAAATCGCACTTAAATCTGTTGGTGTTGGTCCCGGTGATGAAGTGGTTGTCCCTCTGAATTCCTTTGCTGCTACTGAGAATGCTGTAATGGCTGTCGGGGCAGTACCGGTGTTCGCAAATATTGATAAGTCTTTCAATATGCTTCCAGATGAAGTTGCACGCCTTAAGACATCTAGAACAAAAGCGGTATTACCGGTCTGTCTTTACGGCTCGTGCCGGCATATTGATGCCATTTACCGCATAGCCCGCGAGGCCGATATTCCGGTTATTGTAGATGCAGCACAGTGCTTCGGAATCCGGTCACTCATGAATTATTGTGACTTGCTGATTCTAAGCTTTAACCCGTTCAAGAATATTGGTTCCTTTGGCAAGTCCGGTGCGATACTGACTCAATCTCCCGAGCTGGCCCGCATGGCGAGACAATATTCCTATCATGGATTTGCTGAAGGTAAAAAAAATATAAAAACCCAAGACTGGGGTTCAACAGCCGCATGGATAACATGCAGGCTGCCACGCTCAGTGTCAAACTCAGACACTTTGAAAATAACGCAAAGAAACGCTCTCTACTTGCCGCACGCTACCATCTTCTGCTGGCAGATCTGTCGCATAAAATAGCGCTTCAGCCTGAGAAAAATCAGAATACTTGGCATCTATTCCCTGTACTGATCTGTCAGGAGGAGCGTGATTCTTTGTTCTCATTTGCGCGTGAAAGAGGAATTGAGTTAGATATTTACTACCCAATCCTTTCTCATTGTGGGGAGCATCCACTAGCTACAGGTTATTCCAGTCCTGAACAGTTCATCCCTTCAGAAATTATTCATTCTGCATTGTTTCATCTTCCGCTGCATAACCACATGTCGATTCAAGAACAGAACAGAGTTATCGAGGTACTGTATGACTATTTTAAATGAAAAATGGCCATCTGAATTTCCTTTCCCAACGGTGATTCGTACTGTTGTTTGCTGCGATCTTGACGAAACATACATCCCCTCGTCCATTGACAAAAAGGCATTAGGGGAGTCGACTTACTGGAGTCTTATATTGTATCCAATGCTGTTGAAAAAGGAATCATCGCAGGTTGGGTGACGGGAACTAATCTGGATTCGGCCTGGCGTAAGTCCAAAGGCTATATTTCACGGAGTCCCCATTTTATCTGTTGCAGCCTAGGTACTGAATTCTACTGGGTAAGAAATGGCATGCTCTGCCCATCGGATGCCTGGTCTGAACGGATACAACGTTCAGGATATAGCCGTGAAAACGTCGACGTCATAGTCGGCATGCTGATGGAAAAAGGTATGCCCCTGCGCAAACAACCTGAGGATTATCAGGGCCCCTATAAAATCAGTTATTACTATCCTGAAGGTCCGGCAATGGACAGTGATTTTTCCTTCATACAGGCATTGGCTGATGAACGACGTGTTCGTGTCGTGTTTACCCGCTGTAATCCGAGCGCCGGAGACCCCCGATTGCTATGATATTGAATTTATTCCCCTTTGCTGTGGCAAGGATCAGGCGGTTTCGTTTCTCATGGAAGAAACCACTCTCCCGAAAGAAGCCGTTATCGCATTTGGGGACAGCGCGAATGATTTCGCCATGTTTGCGAAGGCAGGGAAAGGTTATCTGGTGGGTAATGCTGACCCGTTCGCGATTAAACAGTACGGCAGCAGTCTGGATGATGCTTATTGCCACGGAATACTGAGCGTACTTAGGGAGTTAAAGGGATGATTATTGGTATTGTCGGTTGTGGCGGTATTGCCCGCGCCCATGTGTATGCACTTTCCCTCAATAAGCTGGTCACTGGGCTTGCCCTGTATGATGTCAGTGAAGATAACATGCGCGAACTCAGCGAGATCAGCGCCCTGCCGGTAACTCGTTGTCAGCACCTGAAGCAGTTGGCGGAGATGAGTCAGGGCTTCGTCATCTGCACACCCAATCATCTCCACGTCAGTGTAGCTGAAGAGGTTCTTCGCTATAAACCGATACCGTTTGTGTGCGAAAAACCGCTCTCAACGGATCTAAGCTCCGCCCGTTATCTTAAAACAATTGCGCCGGAAGGCAGTATCGTGTCCTTTAACTACAGATATAACCGGGTTATCGACACGATTATGCACCTGATAAAAGACCGTGAATTAGGGGATCTGCATTTCTTCTCTGCAGAGTTCAATAAAAATTCGGCACTGACTCGCCATCGCCTTACCTGGCGTGACTCTGCCCAGCAGATCAAGAGCAGTGGTGCACTGGGCGATCTCTCCTGCCATCTCTTGGACCTGTTTTGTTTTATAGGCGAAAGCCCAGTTGCTCTTAACGGGATCAGGACGGTAAAGGGAACACGTGTGGGCGAAAAATCAGATGGTCTGGTTGAAGTGGATGATAACGGGTATGTGATGGGGTGTTCAGAGAAGGGAGCCTATTTCAGAATTCATGCCAGTAAATCTGAAACAGGGCAGAATCTGGGGCTGCACATGCAGATCGTGTTTGAGAAGGGAGAGATACGATATACCACTCATCAGGAAAACAGTCTGGTTCTGAGCCTGTTTAATGAGACCGGTACTGAAACTATTCGTTTCGACGGTGTGAAACGTTTACCTGACCCTCCACGAGAACTTCCGTTCTGGTCGGATTCATTTATTCATCTTCATGACGATTGGTGTGCCCTTGTTAAACAAGGCACATCAACCCCGATGCTGGCGGATTTGTCGTCAGGTATTCACATCCAGGAAATTATCGAGGCATTCTGAAAGAAAATGGACACTATTCTTTTTACTGGGCTGTTTGCCGCATTTTTTACGACGTTTGCGTTTGCACCTCAAAGTATCAAAACGCTCCGGACGCGCAATACCGAAGGTATCTCCCTTGTAATGTACATTATGTTCCTCATCGGGGTTATTTCATGGATTGTTTATGGCATCCAACGCTCTGATTTTGCTGTGCTCGCCGCTAATATTGTCACATTGTTTCTGGCGGCACCGGTGCTGATCATGACACTTCTCAACCGCAGGAGAAAACACGTATGAATATTGCGATCATCGGTGCAGGTCCCGCCGGATTGATATCAGCTCGCAACGCTATTCAGACAGGTCATTCTGTTGTTTTGTTTGAGAAAAATACTCAGATAGGAGGGATATGGAACCCTAGGAGCGGTGGTGCTTATCGTAACGCTCGAATGCAAAATTCTCGGGATGCGTTTCATTATACGGACTTCCCTCCGGGATCTATCGATGCATTTCCCGGTGTGGAGGAGGTGTTCGGATATCTTTCGGCGATGGCCGGTTCAGATGATATTCGTGAGGCTACCCGGCTGAATACTGAAGTGATTTCACTCCGAAAGACATCAGAGAGTTGGTTGATCAGCAGTGATTGTGAAGGACGATTCAGGGAGGATGTTTTTGACAGAGTCATCATTGCAACAGGTGAACTCTGGCAACCACGTACGCCGGCTTTGTCCGGAGCTGAACACTTCTCAGGAACGGTGATCTCATCACGGGAATACCACGAGCCGGAAAAATTTAAAGGGCAGAATATTCTCGTCATAGGTGGTGGTGTCAGTGGAGCTGATATTGCTTCAGATCTTGTTCCCTATGCAAATACAGTGAGTATTTCGGTAAAAAAAATGGGGCTCTACCTCCCAAGACAATTCCGAACTGGTCCGAATGATATGATGCATTCCTATTTGGGCAGGTGGATGTTGAGTCACATGAATTATTCAGAATTTATCGATTATCTCGATAACATTATGCCTGACTACATGCAGACCTACCGTGCATCTGGTTTATTGCCAGACCTTGCGAATAATAATGCGGTTCACGTTAACGAAAAGATCATACCTAACGTGGCCGCTGGCCAGATAAAGGTTAAACCTCAGGTAGAGCGTTTCACGGATAAAGGGTGTATCGAATTCGTTGACGAAACTCAGGAAAAATATGATGTCATCATTACCTGTACCGGTTACGAAATGCCTGATTATTCGTTCGTTCCAGGTTTTGACAGGAAACAGCTGTATGAACATTTTTTTTGGACGGAAGATCCTACTCTCGCTGTCATCAATCCTCCTGTAGATACTGCTGGTTTCGGTGCTGCATTTCCCTACTTTGATATTATCAGCCAATGGGTTATTAATGTTTTCACTGGGAATTCAGAACTTCCGGAGAAAATTGTTATGCAGGACTGGTGCGCTGAACACATGGCTTCACTGCATGTTAAACGCTTTTATGACAGCTGGCTGGAAACCATCCGTATAGGGTTGCGGGCGGGCCTCATCCCAGATCCTTCTAGGGACTTTTCCTCTTACTGGAACATAATTACCAGTGTGGTTAAACCTGGCTATCTGGCTAGGTCGCCGGTAACTCCGGAGCCAGGTATGATAGATAATATGTTTGATTTCAGTACTGCAAAAATACAGATACTGTCAGGGCTGGGGAGAGAAGTTCTCAGTCATTTGCTTAGCAAAGGTGATATAACTGACGCTGAATACAGGGCGGCAGTTGGTAAAGAACCACAAGAATCCATTTCCGCATATCTACCATACTCACAAATCTATCTCTGATAAAAAGGGCCGTAACAGGCCCTTTTACTTTTCATAATAGCCTGATTAATTTTGCTGGGTTTCCTGCATAAATCCCTTTTACCTCAATCTGTTTAACCACGACGGAACCTGCGCCGATGACGGAACCACTGCATATATATGGTGACAGAATGGTGGCTCCGCTTCCCACAATGACCGAATCTCCGAGGGAAATGGTGATCCAGTTATTCGGTGAAGGGTCCGGCGCACCGGAATGAAACAGATCGTTTGCGAACGTCACGTTATGGCCGATGAAGCAGTTCATGCCTAATGTTACGTTTTCACAGATAAATGTGTGTGACTGAACCCGGCTACCACTACCAATTAGACACCCTTTCTGTATCTCAACAAAAGGGCCAATGAATACGTTATCCTTGAGTTCACATTCATAAATATTGGCAGGTCTGATGATGGTGACGTTATTTCCTGAAATCACGTCGCGAATTTCGCTTTCTAACAATTTCATAGAATTATCCAGAATAAGGTCTAATTAATAAGGTTCATCGCACTTTACTGGGGAACGCTGCTTTTATCTTCATAAAAAAGTAGTCGTTATCCCAGTATTCGTATGCCATCCGTTTTATCACTTTGATCCTGTTGTTCATTCCATCAAGTACGCTGGTATTCAGACGATGCGTGACACTCGCGATTATGCCGCTCACGTAACCCTCCAACTTATCAGCGAACTACTGCAACGCCCTGATGCAACTTTTCTGTGCCTACCTGTATCACTCATTCCAGCGACGCTGCGCAACATCTTTATCCGAGGCATACCACAGCTCTTTCAGCGCTGTTTTCATCATATACACCGTATTTAACGGCTCCAGTAACTCTGCCAGTTTCACCTCATGCCCAGTCGGCTGATTCGCCTGGTCACCCCTCACCCTGTCGATAACTTCCCGGCCAAACTTCGCCACAACATGGAACAGGTCATACACCACTTCCGCCTGCAGGCCCGGCAAAAACGCCAGAAGGCTACCCGTCCGGCTCGTTAGGCCAACGACCGCTGGCCGTATGGATTCCTACGTCGATTTATTGCAGGCCAACGGCGGCAGCATGATCATGCTGGCAAAAGGCAACCGCAGCCAGCAGGTGACCGACGCGTGCCATAAACACGGCGGCTTCTACCTTGGCAGCATCGGCGGCCCGGCTGCGATTCTGGCGCAGAACAGCATCAAGAGCCTGACCTGCGTCGAATACCCTGAACTGGGAATGGAAGCCATCTGGAAAATCGAAGTCGAAGATTTCCCGGCCTTTATTCTGGTCGATGATAAAGGCAACGACTTCTTCCAGGTGATTCAGAGCGCCAAGTGCGTGAAATGCGGTTAACTCATTCCTACCGTGATTAGAGGTTAGCCACTAACGCCAGCCGAGCGGGAGTAACGGATAGATCGTAAAGTCGCTGTAAACACGTCCATGTGCGCTCGGGTTGCGCCATCCATGGCGCAAACGCTTTACTCTTCTATTCCGTTACTCCCGTTTTCGTTCGGTAAAGAGGTTTGTCTACGGTCTACAGCGCCCCGATTTTCGGGGCGTTTTTTATTTGATGCCCAACCGCTTCGCCAGACGATGCAGATTGCCGCTGTCCATTTCTAGTTCTCTTGCGCAGGATGACCAGTTGCCTTCATGGCGTGCCAGCGTGTGTTGGATGATCCGACGCTGATAGTCGTCCGTTGCCTCCCGCAGGCCACCGCTGATGAAATAGGCGGGTGCCGTGTCGATAACGCCCGATGAACCGGAGGTCGCATGAACGGGCTGAGAGGGAAGTTCAAGATTGAAATGTTCAGGGCCTAACAGCACCTCACCCGATTCCTGTCCCGCTCTTGCCAGCACGGTAGCACGGTAAATGGCGTGTTCCAGCTCGCGCACATTCCCCGGCCAGTCGTATTGTTCCAGTAGCGCGCCCGCATCTGCCGTCAGCGCCAGCCGTGCCAGCCCCAGTTGCACGCGGCTGCGCTCGCAGAAGAATCCCGCCAGCAGTGCCACATCCTGACTGCGCTCACGCAGCGGGGGTACAGACAGCGGAAACACGCTCAGACGGTGGAACAAGTCAGCACGGAAAGCGCCATCCAGCACCGCCTGCCGTAGATCGCGGTTAGTCGCCGCCAGCACGCGCACGTTCACTTTCAGACTGCTGTCATCCCCCACGCGCTGGAGATCGCCATACTGCAATACGCGCAGCAGCTTCGCCTGTAGCGTCAGCGACAGTTCGCCAATCTCATCCAGAAACAGCGTGCCGTTATCCGCCATTTCAAACTTGCCGGTTCGATGGTGGATCGCACCGGTAAACGCGCCCTTCACATGACCAAACAGCTCGCTCTCCGCAACCGACTCCGGCAGCGCGGCGCAGTTCAGGTACACCAGAGGATGACTTGCCCGGCTGGAACCACGATGAATCGCTCTCGCCACCAGCTCTTTACCAACGCCGGTTTCTCCCATAATCAGCACGTTCAGATCGGAGCCCGCGACAATATCGACCTCTTTCTTCAACCGCTGCATCGGTTCCGACAGCCCGACCATTTCCTCGACGCTTTCCGCCGCCGGACTTTCAGCCCGCACCGGCGCGGGCAACTGCCGCTCAAGACGCTCCATCAGCAGCGCGTTACTCAGCGCCGCCGCCGCCATCGCCCCCACCAGCCGCAGCTCTTCATCGCTAAAATGGTCGAACTGACACGGATCCATGCCGTCCACAGTCAGTGCCCCGATCAGGTTTTGATTGGCAAACAGCGGCAGGCCAACGCAGGCGTGCACCTTAAGATCCTCCTGACTGGGGATCAGACCGTCATAGGGATCGGGAAGCTGGCTGTCTGCCGGAAAGCGCACCACGTCACCCGCGCGGGCAATCGCCTCCAGACGGGGATGATCGGACAGACGAAAGCGTCGTCCCAGTACATCCGGTGCCAGACCGTCGATCGCCAGCGGGCGGAACAGCTGATTCTCGTAACGCAACAGCGCCGAGGCATCACAGCGCAGCAGTTGGCGCAGGCTGTTGATTAAGCGCTGGAAACGATCCTGATTCGATAGCCCCATTTGCAGTTCGATAGCGATACGGGCAAGGGCGTTAATAGAGAGTGTCATGGTGTGTCCTAATGACAGAACCTGTGTCATTAAGACAATAAATAAAATATGTCATTTTGACAATCAATATTTATTAAAGCGTTATAAATCAATAAATTAAAAACTGGCACACTTCCTGCAATCTCTACAGCATATTCCCGTATACGACTATTGAGGTTTCAGAACATGACGATTCACGTAAAGAACAATATCCACTGGGTTGGACAACGCGACTGGGAAGTCCGTGATTTTCACGGCACTGAATACAAGACGCTGCAAGGCAGCAGCTACAACAGCTACCTGATCCGTGAAGAAAAAACCGTGCTGATCGATACCGTCGATCACAAATTCAGCCGTGAGTTTGTGCAAAACCTGATGGCGGAAGTGGATCTGAACACGATTGACTACATCGTGATCAACCACGCCGAGGAGGATCACGCTGGGGCACTGAGCGAGCTGATGGCGCGTATTCCCAACACGCCAATTTACTGCACCTACAATGCGATCGATTCCATTACCGGTCACCATCACCACCCTGAGTGGAATTTTCACACGGTCAAAACCGGCGACACACTGGATATCGGCAACGGTAAGCAGTTGATCTTTATCGAAACGCCGATGCTGCACTGGCCGGACAGTATGATGACCTACATGACCGAGGACGCCGTGCTGTTCAGTAACGATGCGTTCGGCCAACACTACTGCGATGAGCACCTGTTCAATGATGAAGTCGATCAGACTGAACTGTTCGAGCAGTGCCAACGCTATTTCGCCAATATTCTGACGCCATTCAGCCGCCTGGTGACCGCCAAGATCCACGAAGTGCTGGGCTTTAACCTGCCGCTGTCGATGGTTGCAACCTCGCACGGCGTGGTATGGCGCGACGATCCTGCCCAGATCATTCACCTGTATCTGAAGTGGGCAGACAGCTATCAGGAAGATCGCATCACGCTGTTTTACGACACCATGTCCAATAACACCCGCATGATGGCCGACGCTATTGCGCAAGGTATCAACGATGTCGATCCCGGCGTAGCGGTAAAAATTTACAACGTCGCCCGTCACGACAAGAACGAGATCCTGACACAGGTCTTCCGCTCGAAAGGCGTGTTAGTCGGTTCATCCACCATGAATAACGTGATGATGCCGAAGGTCGCTGCCATGCTGGAAGAGATCACCGGTCTGCGTTTCCAAAACAAGAAAGCCTCGGCGTTCGGCAGCTACGGCTGGAACGGCGGCGCGGTAGACCGCGTACAAACCCGTCTGATGGATGCCGGTTTTGAAACCACGCTGGCGCTGAAAACCAAATGGCGTCCTGATGGTTCCGCGCTGGAAATTTGTCGCGAGCACGGTCGCGAAATCGCGCGTCAGTGGGCACTGCATCCTCTGGATGATACGCCTGCCCGTCGCGTCATCTCTCCCGTAAAACAGATCGCTGCGGCACCGCAAACCACCACCGCCCCGCAGAATGTGAGCGCCCCAGCCGAGAGCGCCTGCGGATGCAATGAAGTCGCTGCACCACAGGCAACCACACAGCCGGCGGCACAGTCAGAAAACGGCTGTATGCAGTGCAGCGTCTGCCAGTGGATCTACGATCCGGCGCTCGGTGAGCCGATGCAGGATGTCACCCCTGGCACCATGTGGTCGGACGTACCAGACAGCTTCCTCTGCCCGGAATGTGGGCTGGGCAAAGACGTTTTCAATCCGATTCGCTAAGGAGAGGATGATGAAAGATATCGTGATTATTGGCGCGGGCTTTGCCGCCCGCCAGCTCATCCGGCAGCTACGCAAGCTGGATGCACACTGCCCTATCCGCCTGATTACTGCCGACAGCGGCGATGAGTACAACAAGCCGGATCTAAGCCATATGATGAGCCTGCAACAGCATGCTGACGATCTGACCAAGATGTCAGCAACCGCGTTTGCTGAAGAAAACCGCATTGCGCTGCTGGCCAATACGCGCGTCACCGCCATCGACCGCCATGCACAACAGGTCATCTGCGGCACGGATCGTTACGATTACCACAAGCTGGTGTTCGCGACCGGTGCCAGCGCGATGGTGCCGCCGATTCCGGGACGCGAACATATGTTGACGCTCAATAGTCAGCAGGAATACCGCACCCACGAAAGTCGGCTCTGGCAGGCCGAACGCGTACTGGTGCTCGGTGCAGGACTCATCGGTACTGAGCTGGCGATGGATCTAGGGCGCGCAGGAAAACAGGTCACGCTGGTTGACTGCGCCAGCAGCATTCTGCCCGCGTTGATGCCGCCCGAAGTCAGCTCACGCCTGCAATTCACGCTGACGCAGCAGGGCGTTTCTCTGCTGCTGAACACAACCCTGCAACAGTTGGAGAAAACCGAAACCGGCGTACAGGCTACATTTACCGATGGCCGAGCTGTCGAAGTGGACGAAACTCTCTCCGCTATCGGTTTGCAGGCCAACACGCAGCTGGCAAAAGCGGCGGGGTTAACGGTGCAGAAAGGTATCCAGACCAATGCGCAGTTACAAACCAGCGATCCACAGATTTATGCGCTGGGCGACTGCGCAGAGATTGGCGGTAAGCTCCTGCCCTTCCTGCAACCGATTCAGCTCAGCGCGATTACGCTGGCGAAAAACCTGCTGGGTGCCAACGAGATGCTAACGCTGCCGCCGATGCTGGTTAAAATCAAAACGCCGCTGTTTCCTTTACAGATGGCTGGCGATACCACCAGCAGTGATTTGCACTGGCAGCAGGAATGGAACAAACAAGGGATGGTGGCGAAAGCGCTGGATTGTCAGCAGGTGCTGCGCGCCTTTGTGGTCGGTGGCGAGCGGATGAAAGAGGCATTTCCGCTGCTGCGGCAGCTTTCCACCGTGAGTTCAACCACTGCCTGACACAGCAAAATAAATAATGCATTTAAAATACATATTTCTGGTCAGCCTGCGTGCGGATTAATAGAATGCGGCCATCGCTTTTGGAATTTACAGAGGTAAAAATGCAAGATCTCATTTGTTATAAGAAGATGCCGCAGTGGAACAGCCAGACGTTGCCTGCCGCCTTTCAGGAAAAGCACAACACGCAGGAAGGCACCTGGGCGAAACTGACCGTGTTGAAGGGAGAAATGACCTTCTCCATGCTGACCGAAGACGGCGATACGCTGGAGACATTCCAGTTCTCCGAGCAGAACCAGCCGCCGTTTGTTGAGCCACAGGCGTGGCACCGCATCGTCTCGTTCTCTGACGATTTGGAATGTCAGCTCAGCTTTTTCTGTTCGGCGGAAGATTTCTATCATAAGAAATACGGTCTGACGCGCACCCATTCCGAAGTGATCAACGCCGTGCAGCACATCAAACCGGGAAAAGCGCTGGATTTAGGCTGCGGCGGCGGGCGTAACTCGCTGTACCTGAACCTGCGCGGGTTTGACGTCACGGCCTGTGATAAGCATGAGCAAAGCATTGATTCACTGAATAACATCATCAAGAGTGAAGCGCTGGAAAACATCCGGGCGGGCGTTTACAACATCAACCTGGCGGAAATCAAAGAGCGGTACGACTTTATCCTGTCGACCGTCGTGCTGATGTTCCTGGAACGCGATCGCATTCCGCACATCATCAGCAATATGCAGGACAGCACCGTTAACGGCGGCTATAACCTGATTATCGCGGCGATGTCGACGGAAGATTGCCCGTGCCCAATGCCTTTCTCGTTCACCTTTAAAGAAAGCGAGCTGAAGAACTATTACGCCGATTGGGAGATCCTCAAATACAACGAGGATATGGGTGAGCTACACAAGACCGATGCGCAGGGTAACCGCATCAAGCTGCGCTTCGCCACGCTGCTGGCAAGAAAGCCGTAAGCACCGGCTAGCCGTTAAAAAATCTAACCCCGTAAAATACAAAAGGGCCGATTACTCGGCCCTTCTTATTTCTATACGCTGCGTGAATCAGCTGGCTTTGCGCGCTGCCGCAATACGGTAAGCCACCAGATCTTCAATCGTCAGTACCGGCATATCGTGCTGTTTAGCAAACGTGATGACTTCCGGCGCGTGCGCCATTGAACCATCATCGTTCGTCAGTTCACACAAAACACCAGACGGCTTCAGGCCCGCCAGCGTCATCAGGTCAACCGTCGCTTCAGTGTGACCCCCGCGCGTTAACACGCCACCCGGTTGGGCGCGCAGCGGGAATACGTGACCAGGGCGATTCAGATCGCTCGGCTTGGCGTTATCCGCAATCGCGGCACGAATGGTGGTCAGACGGTCGGCAGCGGAAACCCCCGTCGTCACGCCTTCGGCGGCTTCGATCGTCACGGTGAATGCCGTTTGGTAATGGCTGGAGTTCTTCTCCACCATCATCGGCAATTCCAGCTGCTGGCGACGCTCTTCCGTCAGGCACAGGCACACAATGCCACTGCCGTGACGAATCGTCAGCGCCATTTGTTCAACGGTCATATTTTCAGCGGAAAAGATCATGTCACCTTCGTTTTCACGATCTTCGTCATCCAACACCAGCACGCCGCGGCCATGACGCAATGCATCAAGTGCGCGTTCTACGCGTTCGGTAGGATTGCCAAATTCAGAAAGTAATGTCTGATTCATGGTAAAAAACCTCAATGTTATTATGGATTACCAGAATCAGGGCGAGCTTGAGGAGTAACCACTACTACTGGTTGCATAGTAATAGCTAACAAAAATAACGCGAGCGAGCATATAGCTCGAGATACCGTTACTCTCTCCCATCCGGACTTTAACCGTCGGCCCCGGAATCACACCGGATCTGCTGACCCCACGCTGCGAAACCGATAATAAAAACCGGAAAACACAGCGAGAGCGCTCGCGGGCTTCCAGTGCGCAGAGACTGCGTTCACTGGTTTACCGCCGGTGGGGAATTACACCCCGCCCTGAGAATAAGCGGGTTTACTATAACGCTAATACCTCGATAGGGCAATTGATCCACAACAGGAAATAGGGCAAAACGTCTGCTGGATTACAGTAAAACTATTCTGAATTACAGTAAAACCATGCTGAATATGTGCAAAGCAGATGTCAGATTTCATTTATACCTATTACACTTGCTATAGTAGTAACTTACATAACCTAATCAGGAAAGCGACATGATTGACCCAAAGAAGATTGAGCAAATCGCCCGTCAAGTGCATGAATCTATGCCAAAAGGTATCCGGGAATTGGGTGATGATGTGGAGAAAAAGATTCGTCAGGTCTTGCAGGCACAGCTGACCCGATTGGATTTGGTGAACCGTGAAGAGTTCGATATTCAGACGCAGGTTCTGCTCCGCACGCGCGAGAAGATTGCTCGCCTGGAACAGCGTATGACCGAACTGGAAGCGAAACTGTCTACGGAAGAAAAGCCCGCCACCGCGCCGGAAAACGACCAATCGTCATAACACTCGTCTCATCATCATCGCGATACAACGCCCTAATCAGGGCGTTGCTCGATTCCCTACTCTGCATATCCAAAAATACAGGTTTCACATCACGGGACTCTGTATACGATTCTGTGTAAATGCCTTTCTCAGAAATGACCGTCTAGGCGGTACTAAACTCGATAATAAAGCGGCTCATCGCCATATCGACAATTTTTTCCCAGTTTATGGGCGTTTTAGCAGTAGTTAATCTGGAAAGTACGACGACAATGTTGACAGGAGTATCGAGGAAATCCTGCCTTTCCTGTTCCATGCTTACGGACGGGTTCTGTTTGCTGGCAATATCGGCAGGCAACGTCGATAGTGACTGTCATAAAGCGCATCCTCAAAAGAGAATATCCTGTCAAAATAACGTTTTTAAGTCGCTACCTAAACGCCAAAGAGGACAACAGGGTCAGAACACTTTGTCGCCATTAACTAGTTTGATCAGCGATGTAAGGACGTTGACTGCAGCCGGGATATCTTCTGCATGAGTATTTCCGTAGCCTATGACCAGCCCGCTAGCTGAGTCGGTACTCGCGCTGTATGAAGACAATGCCTGAACGCCAAGGCCTTTCTGGCGGGCAAGCTCGGCGATCCTTTTATCATCAGTTCCTGATGCGAGCTTCAACACCAGGTGAATACCTGATTTACCGCCAAGTATCTGGTCATGAGCGAAGTTTGCTGTCAGCGCATCCCGTAAAATACGCTGACGATCTCGGTAGAGGCGACGCATTCTTCCCAGATGGCGGCCAAACTCTCCGCTTTTCATAAAATCAGCCAGAGCCAGTTGTTGAAGATGTTGGCCGTTTCGCAGTACTTCATTAAGAATATTTCCTGCTTGCTCAATGATGCTTGCCGGTAGCACTACAAATCCAACTCTCAACGAGGGAAACATAGTTTTACTGAACGACCCTATGTAAAGGACAGACGCGTTTTCAAGCAGTCCCTGCATACACGATATTGGACTGCCAGAGTGCCTGAAATCGCCATCATAATCGTCCTCAATGATCCAGGCCCCTGTCTTTTCTGCCTCAGAGATAAGCGCAAGCCTACGCGAAACGGACAGCACAGCGCCGGTGGGATATTGATGTGCTGGCGAGGTGTAGACCAGTTTTGGAATAGGAGTCTGCCAGGCTTCATCAGGCACCCGCATGCCATCCTCGTCAACGGCCATCATAACCGTCCTGAGTTTACTCGCATTGAATGTCGCTCTTGCACCGTAATAACCCGGATCTTCCATCCAAACCGTATCACCGGGGTCCGTCAGCAAATTCACGCAGAGTTCCAGTGCCTGCCTTGCCCCTTCGGTAATGATTATAGAGGATGCCTCACAGCGAACCCCTCGCGCAATAAACAGATGTGTTGCGAGTGCTTCACGAAGGGTGCGTTCGCCCATTGGCTCGGCATAGCCCAAGGAGCTTGGTAACAGTTGCCTGGCTGCGCGGTCAAGGGAGCGTCGCCAAGCAGAGAGAGGAAACTCCCTGAGCGCAGGTATACCGGGGGACAGAAGGGTATCTGCTGGCAGGCTACGCGCATTATCCACAAACGGGCTCAGACGTTCGGCTAGCTTAACGTCAGACATGTGCAGTTTTAACGCGGGTGCTATTACACGATCGGAACCAGACAGAGCAGCCACACGTGTACCCTGGCGGTCGGCCAAGATATATCCCTCAGCCGCCAGTTGATCATAAACATTCACAACAGTATTACGAGATATGCCCAGCTCTTTCGAAAGCGCACGGGAGGACAAAAGCTCTTTCTCCGGAGGCAGAAAACCGCTCAGGATCGCATGACGGATACGCTCTTTGAGCTGTTTCTGTAAGGATATCCGCTCACCATCCGCAGTGGTCGCTCCCGGATGCAGAGGTTCAGTTATATCAAACATTTTATGGCCCCATAAAAATGAGACTTTGTGGACCTTTTTATAATACCACAAATACTTCATTCTCTTTATTTGGTGATTTCCTTACGGTGATAGAGGAGTTAATAATATTCATGAATCAGAGAGTAAATAACTTTCAACAGCCAGTCGGTGCAGACTTGCCAGACTGGCGCGGCGCGAACGTTCCCGATGGGAAAAACCTGAAAGGACGCTACTGCCGCGCTGAGCGCATCAATGTTGAACGCCATGCTGCTGAACTTTACGAGGCCTACGACGAAGCAACGGATGGACGTGACTGGACGTATCTCCCAGCTGGACCTTTCGAAACATTTGAATCGTGGTGTGCTTATCTGAGGAACATCGAGAAAGCGACGGACCCTATGCATTATGCCGTCATCGATTTAGCCACGGATCAAGCTGTGGGTACTTTTGCTCTAATGCGTATTGACGCGTCTAACGGAGTCATTGAGATGGGCTATGTAACCTATTCTCCTCTCATGAAACGTACACGGATCTCAACAGAAATCACCTACCTCGTGCTCAACTACGTTTTCGAAGAGCTTGGCTATCGACGGCTTGAGTGGAAATGTGATTCATTGAATGCACCTTCAAGAGATGCCGCAATACGCTATGGTTTTACCTTGGAAGGTGTCTTCCGTCAGGCAGTCGTCACTCATGGGCGCAATCGTGACACAGCCTGGCATTCCATAATAAATAGTGAATACATAGCGCTGTGCAATGCTTATGAAAAATGGCTCTCACCTTCAAACTTCGACGAAAATGGATTTCAGCAGGAAAAGCTAAGTAAGTTCATGGCCGAAGAACGGCCTGAGTACTGAGGAAGCGCTGCACAGGAAATGGTTCAGCGCAGCCAACACCATTCTGGCCAGTGGCGGAGTTTAGCTTCCGAGCAACGTCGGTAATGCGAAAATTGGGCGTTAATCTCGGCTTTAGATGTTTGCCAAACTTCATTTAGGCCGGTTGATGAGAGGTCTTACACTCAACATTGAAAGGAAATTTACGTTCAGCTTCGTCACGAACAGCTCGGTTATAGGCGAGATAAAGCATTCTGCGGTAAGGATTGGCCTGCGCGTAGCGAACCAGCGTTGTCGTTTTACCCGTGCCAGCAAAAGCGTTAACGACCAAATGACGGAAGAAATAACCAGCATATTGGCTAATGCAAAAATGCCTTCATCAACCACATTACATATCACTATAGTGATAATGATAAAACGATATTAGAAATCATTATTGATGCGGAGAAAACCACTGTTACATGGCTTTGTTGAATAAATCGAACGTTCAGGTGATTAGCGAATCTGAGCACGACAGTTCGTTTCAACACAGGTCCTCATGGCAAAAAATCACCAACGGGTCTGCCTACAACAACGCGCTCAGACAACGTGGTTCAATGACGATCTGGCTTGATGAATCAGCGAGACAATGACGCGCAGGTGGGTGAAGCGATGGCGATGGTTAACGCGCTGAACCGGATGACGTCGTTGGGTATGCCGCATAGCGTCCGGACCGCATAACAGGTGCACCAGCGGGATCTGTCCTGTCGACTAACTCTGATTTATTCAACAAAGCCCACCTCATAAAGCCCCTGTACACGACTCAGTGGGAAACCAGTTCGACCTGCTTACGCGGCAGGAACAACCACAGCACAACCAGCATGATTAACGCATACAGCGATTTCCAGCCAATCATCAGCAACAACGCACAGCAGAGTATTCCACCTATTGCCGCCATCACGCGCGCCCGCCCTTTCAGCAGACGCCATCCTGCTAGCATACACAGCAGATAAATCAGCACAAAGATGCCGTTCGCGTACACAATCAACATATCCAGCGGCAACCTAAGCCAGTAAATTAACAGGCAGCACACCAGACAGCAGGCCACCACAACCGACAGCGCATTCACCGGCGCTTGCCCTGCGGACAGCTTCGCCAGAGCACTTCCTTTCGATGCCTGCGACCAGACTAAACGCGCAAAGCCCTGCGTATAGATATTCACACTGGCAAAGCAGGCCAGATACCCGACAAAGCAGGCAATCCACAGCGCGTGTTCGCCAAACAGCTGCACAACGATGCTCGGCAGTGAGGCCGTTGCGGCAATTCCCTCTCCGTAAGCCTTAAAATGCAGCACGGCTACCGTACATCCCCAATACACCGCGCCAGCGACCAGCATGCCGATGAGTAAAGCCCGTGGGAAATCCCGCTCCGGCACCCGAAACTCCGTCGACATGTGGGCAAAGGCTTCAAGGCCGACGAAGCACCAAAACATCACAGCCAGCGCACCGAAAGTGTTAGACCACGACAGTTCACTCACCGACGGCCAGGGAATGTGTGCAGGCGTGATATCGCCCTGCCACCAGATCGCGGCAACCAGCCCCACCACTAGCATTGCAATGACAATCTGAATGTTGGCGCTGGATCCCGCACTGCGCAAGCCAAGCAGCCAGATACCACCCAGCGTCAGCAACTGTACGCAGAGCAGTTCCAGATCGCTCCAGCCAAACGCCGCCTGCCAGAACCCAGCAGCAATCTGCAAAGCAGCAGGCAGACCCAGCGGAATAACGGACAGGAATAGCCAGCCAGTTACACGCGCCATACGCGGCCCAAAAGCGAGGTTAACAAAGTGCGCAGCCCCGCCCGCATTCGGGAAATGTTGACCTAGCGCGGCAAAGCCAATGGCGATAGGAAAAACAAGCAGGATCAAGATCGGCCACGCCCATAGGCTGTCTTGCTGTGCCAACTGTGCGACCAGCGCGGGAACCGCAAACACCCCAGTCCCCAGCAGAGAAGTAGAAAGCAACCCCACGCCCTGAATCAGCCCAAGCTCTTGTTTTAATCCTTTTGCTTCACTCACTACGTTTCACCTTTTGTTGCTTTTTTGCACCACACCATTGCTGGGTCGAAAAATAAAAAAAGCCTCCACTAACGGAGGCTTCTCTCACCCACAGAATTCACAAGCTTTATACTATCAGGCGTTAGCTTTCAGCACATCACGAATGCGGGCTTTGTAGGATTCAACCTTCTGCGGCGTCATCATTCGACGTTCATCATCCTGCACCACACCGCCAACATCGTCAGCAATGCGCTGTGCAGACTGTAACATCAGTTTAAAGTTTTGGCTGGCATCGCCATAAGACGGCACCATCATGAAAATGGACACGCCGGGCGTCGAGAACTCAGACATGGCATCGATATTAAACGAACCGGGCTTAACCATATTAGCCAGACTAAACAACACCGGCCCTGCGCCAGCAGGGTTCACATGGCGATGGAAAATGTTCATTTCACCAAACTGGAAGCCGGCCTGAAGCAGGCTTTGTAACAGTAGTTGACCGCCGATGACACCGCCATGATGCGCCACGACGTGCAGCACCAGAACCGCTTCTTTTGCCGCCGCGGGTTCAACTGACTCTGCAGGTTGCTGAGGCTGTGCAGGTGCTGGCTGAGCTTTTTCATGCAGCAAATGTGCTGCATGTTGCTGTGGGGCTGACGCCGGTGCAGCATACGCAAACGACTCACGCGGAGCGTTAATGCTCGGTTCAGAAGCTGGGGTTTCTCTAGGAATGACAACCTGCGGGTGAGTATCGCTACGTACCTGCGCACGCGGAGAATCTACTGGCGTGGCTTCATCCAGCAGAGGATCGTAAGAAGACACGGGAGACAGATGATCGAACGGCGATTTCGCTTCTGAACGAACGTCTTCGCGTACACTGTTATTATGTGAAAAATTATTAAATGCAGGGTCATCAAATGACGCGTTATCCAGTGAAGCGCTGCCCAATGGAGGCTCACTCTGCTGCGGGCGGGCACCCTTCACGCGAACGTCACCAACGCCTTCATCCAGATCGTCAAGCGGCGTTTCATCACGCGCTTTCTTTACACGTTTAGCTGGGCGGTCACGAAAAAGGGACGAGCGTTCTTTACGGCTAGTCCACAAGCCGTGCAGTAAAAGCGCTATTATAGCGATCGCGCCAACAACGATTAATATCAGACGCAAGTCCTGCATCATTGCTATCCCAATTGTTCCAAAAAAACATTGCCACTACGGCAAATACCTATACTACTAACTCTATTTGCCTGAGTACACAAGTGCAAGCCTGCACGGTACTTTATGACAATAAAGATAGATACAACGCACTTTTTTGCTGTTTTTTCATCCAAATGCGGGCTAGTCAGCATAAGATCATCCCGATATGATGTCTCAACAAACAAATGACTGAGTCTATCGGCACTATGTCTTCAGAAAAACCATCGTCTTCAGAAAAACCATCATCTTCTGAAAAATCGTCTTACGGTAATACCACAGGCCAGGTTCGCGGCGGCATACACTATTTTCTAGCTGGATGGCGCCTGCTCTCACTGCCAGGCATCCGACGTTTCGTTATTCTGCCCTTACTGATGAACATCGCACTGATGGGCGGAGCTTTCTGGTGGCTTTTTACCCAGTTGAATGACTGGATTCCGCAGATCATGAGCCACATTCCGAGCTGGCTGCAATGGCTCAGCTACCTCATTTGGCCACTTGCCGTGCTCTCCATTTTGCTGGTATTCAGCTACCTATTTAGCACAATCACCAATTTCATCGCCGCTCCGTTTAACGGCTTGTTAGCCGAGCAGTTAGAAGCAAAACTCACCGGCCAAACGTTGCCGGACAGCGGCATACTTGGCATTGCTAAAGACGTCCCACGTATCATGAAGCGTGAAGTCCAAAAGCTGGCGTATTACCTGCCACGCGCCATTGTACTATTGCTCCTCTACTTCATCCCCGGCATTGGGCAAACTGTCGCGCCGGTACTATGGTTCCTGTTCAGCGCATGGATGCTGGCGATTCAATATTGCGATTATCCTTTTGATAACCACAAAGTGGGATTTGCCACGATGCGTCAGGCATTACGTCGCCACAAAGTCGCCAATATGCAGTTTGGCGCCTTGGTCAGCCTGTTTACGCTGGTGCCTTTTTTGAATCTGGTCATCATGCCTGTCGCGGTATGTGGTGCAACGCAGTTGTGGGTGGATCGTTATCGCGATCTGTCAGCAACCCTGCCGAAAAAATCGCCATAAAAAGACAGCAAGCACTAGCTGATAACGGCCAGTGTTTTCTATTGTAATGAAAAGATATTTCTTAAGAACATAACGATATAGCAATTCTTTACTTCACTGAAAGGTGTGAACGAGTATTCTCTCTACGTTCGCAAAAATTTCATACAGTTATAAGGACAGGCTATGAGCAAGATCTACGAAGACAATTCTTTCACAATCGGCCATACGCCGCTGGTTCGCCTGAACCGTATCGGCAACGGACGCATTCTCGCTAAAGTGGAATCCCGCAACCCCAGCTTCAGCGTAAAATGCCGTATCGGCTCCAACCTGATTTGGGATGCAGAAAAGCGTGGCGTTCTCAAACCGGGCATCGAACTGGTTGAACCTACCAGCGGAAACACAGGGATTGCCTTGGCCTATGTCGCCGCCGCTCGCGGTTACAAACTCACGCTCACCATGCCGGAAACCATGAGCATCGAGCGCCGCAAGCTGCTGAAAGCGCTGGGTGCTAATCTGGTGCTGACCGAAGGCGCGAAAGGCATGAAAGGTGCCATCGCCAAAGCCGAAGAGATTGTAGCCAGCGATCCGCAGCGTTATCTGCTGCTACAGCAGTTCAGCAACCCTGCTAACCCAGAAATTCACGAGAAAACCACCGGCCCTGAAATCTGGGAAGATACCGACGGTCAGGTTGATGTCTTTATCTCTGGCGTCGGTACGGGCGGTACGCTGACCGGTGTCAGCCGCTACATCAAGAACACCAAAGGTAAAGCCATTATCAGTGTGGCGGTTGAACCTACCGACTCACCCGTGATTACTCAGGCGCTGGCAGGCGAAGAGCTGAAGCCAGGCCCGCACAAGATTCAGGGCATCGGCGCGGGTTTCATTCCGGGTAACCTAGATCTGAAACTGATTGACCGCGTAGAGAAAGTGACGAACGAAGAAGCGATCGGCACCGCGCGCCGTTTGATGGAAGAAGAAGGTATTCTGGCGGGTATTTCTTCTGGTGCCGCCGTTGCTGCCGCGCTGAACTTGCTCAAAGAAAAAGAATTTGAAGATAAAACTATCGTCGTTATTCTGCCTTCTTCCGGCGAACGCTACCTCAGCACGGCGCTCTTTGCCGACCTGTTTACTGAGCAGGAACTGCAACAATAAC
The DNA here is from genome assembly GCF_014946775.2 of Pectobacterium quasiaquaticum. Taxonomy (NCBI): domain Bacteria; kingdom Pseudomonadati; phylum Pseudomonadota; class Gammaproteobacteria; order Enterobacterales; family Pectobacteriaceae; genus Pectobacterium; species Pectobacterium quasiaquaticum. Next base: position 3,516,694 of record NZ_CP065177.1, read on the forward strand.
CTCCCAGTCACACTCGAACAACAAGTGACCAATATGTTAAAAAAGCACCTATTTAGGTGCTTTTTTGTGGCACAGTTCAAACTTTCCACCACATATGGATTGCTTTTCTACATCAGGTTTAGTATTTAACCGAACAATTATTTTGATGCGTGAAATTAATATCCGACAAGCACCGCGCCTCATCACATTATGTTTTTCCTGCGCATGACTTTTTTCCCTGCGCACGATAGCCCACATCGCCGTTTTGCGACTGAGGTTAAGATAATGGGTAGCGGAAGCTGCGGTGTTTGATGGTATTTTATTCAGGAAATACGTTTGACGGTTTTCTTGTCGCATCGTGGCCCGCCCCTGTAACATAAATCAGGAGCTAACCAAACAGGCTAAAGTTCAGTGAATCAACTAAACTTTAGTTCCACAACATTAATCTAATCCATAAGTTGGGGAAAAAGCATGTTCCAGCAAGAAGTGACTATCACCGCACCGAATGGCCTGCACACCCGTCCTGCTGCTCAGTTCGTCAAAGAAGCTAAAGGCTTCACCTCTGAAATCACAGTGACGTCTAACGGCAAGAGCGCTAGCGCTAAGAGCCTGTTTAAATTACAAACACTCGGCTTAACACAAGGAACTGTGGTTACTATCGCTGCGGAAGGCGAAGACGAACAAAAAGCGGTTGAACACCTGGTTAAGCTGATGGCTGAGCTCGAGTAAACGACGAGTTTTTTAGTGAACACCAGAATCGAGTAAGGTAGGGTTATGATTTCAGGCATATTAGTATCACCGGGTATTGCTTTTGGTAAGGCACTGTTACTGAAAGAAGATGAAATTCTCATCAACCGGAAAAAAATCTCTGCAGATCAGGTGGAGCAGGAAATTGAACGTTTTCTGACTGGCCGTTCCAAAGCATCCGTACAGTTGGAAGCTATCAAGAAGAAAGCGGGCGAGACGCTGGGCGCAGAGAAAGAAGCCATCTTCGAAGGCCACATCATGTTGCTGGAAGATGAAGAGTTCGAGCAGGAAATCATAGCCCTGATTAAAGATGAGCATGCTTCCGCCGACGCTGCTGCATTTTCCGTCATCGAAAACCAGGCTAAAGCACTGGAAGAGCTTGATGATGAATATCTGAAAGAACGCGCCGCAGACATGCGTGATATTGGGAAGCGTTTGCTACGCAACATTCTCAATATGACCATCGTCGATCTGGGCGATATTCAGGATGAAGTCATTCTGGTTGCCACGGACCTGACACCGTCAGAAACCGCGCAGCTGAATCTGGACAAAGTGTTGGGCTTCATCACCGACCTCGGTGGCCGCACGTCTCACACGTCCATTATGGCCCGTTCGCTGGAACTGCCTGCGATCGTCGGCACAACAAATGTGACCCAGCAGGTTAAAAACGGCGACTATCTGATTCTGGATGCCGTGAACAACCAGATCTATCAGAATCCGACCGCGGATAAAATTGAAGAATTAAAAGCGGTTCAGCAGCAATACCACGCCGAAAAGCATGAGTTGGCCAAGCTGAAAGATCTGCCGGCCATCACGCTGGACGGTCATCAAGTTGAAGTCTGTGCCAACATCGGTACCGTGCGTGATGTCGCAGGTGCAGAGCGTAACGGTGCAGAAGGTGTCGGCTTGTATCGTACCGAATTCCTGTTTATGGATCGTGACTCACTGCCTACCGAAGAAGAACAGTTCCAGGCGTATAAGGCAGTTGCCGAAGCCGTTGGTGCTCAGGCGGTTATCGTTCGTACCATGGATATCGGCGGTGACAAAGACCTGCCATACATGAACCTGCCGAAGGAAGAGAACCCGTTCCTTGGCTGGCGTGCTATCCGTATCTGTCTGGATCGTAAAGAAATTCTGCATGCTCAGTTGCGTGCCATTCTGCGCGCATCAAAATTTGGCAAGCTGCGTATCATGTTCCCGATGATTATTTCCGTGGAAGAAGTCCGTGAGCTGAAAGCCGAACTGGAGATGCTAAAAGCGCAGTTGAGAGAAGAGGGTAAAGCCTTCGACGAGAGCATTGAAGTCGGCGTGATGGTTGAAACACCTGCCGCCGCCGCCATCGCGTCACATTTAGCCAAAGAAGTCGACTTCTTTAGTATTGGGACAAATGACTTAACCCAGTATACTCTGGCAGTTGATCGCGGTAATGAGCTGATTTCTCATCTCTATAATCCGATGTCCCCTGCCGTCCTGACCCTTATTAAACAGGTTATTGACGCGTCTCATGCCGAAGGCAAGTGGACAGGGATGTGTGGTGAGCTCGCCGGTGACGAACGTGCTACACTACTGTTATTGGGAATGGGGCTGGACGAATTCAGCATGAGTGCGATCTCTATCCCGAGCATCAAGAAAATCATCCGTAATGCGAATTACGAAGATGCGAAGGCGCTGGCGGAGCAAGCACTCGCTCAACCGACAGCACAAGAGTTAAGCAATCTGGTGAGTCGCTTTATTAAAGAAAAAACGCTCTGCTGATTCTGCTTTACCTAATAGATTTCAAGGTGGCAATCAGCCCCCCGACAGGCGATGCATTCGCAGTCGGGGTAGCGAAGAACGCCAATGCCACATCGACTTGAAAGATTAGGGTATACGCTGGCCCAATATTAATGCTTAGGAGAGAATCATGGGTTTGTTCGATAAATTGAAATCTCTGGTTTCTGACGACAAAAAAGACACTGGCAGCATCGAAATTATTGCCCCGTTGTCCGGTGAAATCGTCAATATTGAAGATGTTCCTGATGTCGTATTTGCAGAGAAAATTGTCGGCGATGGCATTGCCATCAAACCAACTGGCAACAAGATTGTCGCTCCGGTAGACGGCACCATCGGTAAAATATTTGAAACCAACCATGCGTTTTCCATCGAGTCTGACAGCGGTATTGAGCTGTTTGTGCACTTTGGTATTGATACCGTTGAATTGAAAGGCGAAGGCTTCAAGCGCATCGCCGAAGAAGGCCAGCGAGTGAAAAAAGGCGATCTCATTATCGAGTTTGACCTGGCTCTGCTGGAAGAAAAAGCGAAGTCTACTCTGACGCCAGTGGTTATTTCCAACATGGATGAAATCAAGGAATTGACCAAACTGAGTGGTACGGTTGTTGTCGGTGAAACGCCGGTTATCCGTATCAAAAAGTAAGCCACCTTCTACGGATGGTTTACTACGTTTGCACGAAACGGCACCCGGATGGTGCCGTTTTCGTTTCAGGCTTTCCAGCGCGGTACGCACAGACGAATCACTAAACCGCACTGTTCACCATTCTCCGCCTCAATATGTCCACCGTGCGCCAGCACAACTTTGCGGGCAATTGCCAGACCCAGCCCATAACCTTTACCAGATAGCGGTGAATCGACTCGAATGAAAGGATCGAAGATACTGGAGAGCTTGCTTTTTTCCACGCCAGGCCCCTGATCGGCGACCTGAATCATCCACTCCTGCTCATTGCCAATGAGCGACACGGAAACCTGCTGCGTGGGAGCAGAAAAACGTAGCGCGTTGCGCATCACATTATCGACCGCCCTGCGCATCAGCTCTGCATTGCCTTTGATCGTGTAATCTTCTTTTTCATCCGCCGTCAGCAGGATTTCAACACCGGTGACCTGCGCTTCATAGCGAGTATCGTTTACCACGGCCGTCACCAGCCCCAGCAAATCGAAATAGGCTTCCTCAATGCCGGAATGCTCCGTGCGCGACAGCGTCAACAACTCGCCAATCATCTTATCCATCAGCAGCGCCTCGCGTTCAATACGCTGCAAGGAACTCTCTATATTGTCGGTGTTCTGTCTTATCAATCCGATAGCGAGCTGCAAACGCGCCAGCGGTGAGCGCAGCTCATGCGAGACATCATGAAGCAACTGTTCACGCGCGCTGGCCAGGCTGTCCAGCCGTTCGACCATCGAATCGAAATCACGCGCGACATCGCTGATTTCATCATGACGCTTATGCATCACTGGTAGCAGTCGCACGTTCAGATCGCCCTGCGCAACCTGATCAAATCCCGCGCGGATCTGGCTTAACGGGCGTGCCAGACTCCATGCCAATACCGAGCTGAACAGCAGGCCACCAACCCCCGCAATGATCACAAACGGCACAGGCACGTTGAGAAATTCGATTGGACGAGGGGGACGAAACTCGCTACGTAGCCGCTCGGCGTCATAGCGTATCTGATACCACTTTCCGGTTGGGCCGCTGATCTGTTTGATAACGACAGCAGCACGCTGCGCGCCACGTTTCTCCGGTGCAAAAGCCTCGTCGAGCAACGCGTTCTGCGGAGCGGAAACTAATTCCTGTTCCGACAGCGGCAACGGCGATTCCGTGACGGAAATGTATTTCTGCTCTTTTTGCGGCAGCAGCAACATCACATCGTTGAGTTCCCCCAAACCACCGTGTTGCAGCGCCGCAGCGACCAATTCCGTTTGCATCGTCGCAATGCGCGACACCACGATTTCTTCCAGTGGCTTATGGCGCTCACCGTACAGGGAAAAAGACAGCCACAGCAGTTGAGACATGACAAGGAACGTTAGCCAAAACCCCAGCAATATTTTCCAAAAGAGCCTTCCACGCATCATCATTAGCGAATCCGGTATCCCACGCTGCGCACGGTTTCAATCGTCATCATGTTGCCTGGCAATACCGCAAGCTTCTGGCGAATATTGCTGATGTGCACATCCACGCTGCGGTCATACGCTTCACGGCGACGCCCTAGGCATTTTTCGGACAGCTCATCCTTTGACACCACCCGCTCCGGAGAACGTAACAGCAGTTCCAGTAAATTAAACTCAGACGCCGTCAGATCAAACGGCTTCCCACGCCATTCGCTGATGCGCGTGGCAGGGTTCAACACCAGATCGCCGCTGGCGGCTAGGCTCTCGTCGCGCTTTGTGCTCGGCTGATCGTCATAGCGACGTAGTACCGCACGCAGTCTTGCCACCAGCTCACGCGGATAGCACGGTTTGGGCATATAGTCATCTGCGCCCATTTCCAGACCGATGACCCTATCGATATTATCGCCTCTCGCGGTCAGCATAATGACGGGCAATTGCTGGGTTTTTCTGATCTGGCGCAGCACGTCAATCCCGCTCATATCGGGCAGCATGACATCCAGAATCATCGCCGTGTAATCCCCCGATATCGCGCCATCGACGCCCTCTTTGCCCGTCAGCACCCGCGAGGTCGAAAACCCTTCCGCATTCAGATACTCACAGAGCATATCGCCCAGCTCTACGTCGTCATCGACCAGTAAAATATTCATATCCTGTCCTCATTAATCGGGTATACCCTACGTATTCGAGTTGCGGGAAGGAAACGCACAAGCAGCTTGAAGTATGATGGGTATAGATGCTGTATTCTCAGGCCAGACGTGAATATTCGCAGCCAGATTTACTTAATCCTTACCATTTCTTTCAGCAAAGATTACCGCTACCTTTACGGACTCGGGGTAAATTACTCACCTGCGTTATTTATTCCCGTTGATACCCTAAATAATTCGAGTTTCAGGCAGGCGGCAAGCGAGGGAATCCCGATGAGCTTACTCAGGTAAGTGATTCGGGTGACTAAGCGCAGCCAACGCACATGCAACTTGAAGTATGACGGGTACAGATGCATTCATTAAGGACGACTTCCCCTGATGCAATCACGATTTTTTACACGACACCGTACGACGATCGCGCTTGGCCTTATCGCTGCTGCTGTAGTTCTTCATCTGTTTTTCAACAAGCCATCGCCAGCGCCCAATGCGCTTACCACCGCCGCCGAGATTGCGGATCTCGAACAGACCGTGCTCGCTGACGGTAAAATTGAGGCACAGAAGCAGGTTAGCGTCGGTGCACAGGCTTCGGGGCAAATCAAAGCGCTGCACGTCGAACTGGGTGATAAGGTGAAAAAGGGGCAATTGATCGCCGAGATTGATGACCTCACTCAGCAGGACACGCTAAAAAATGGTGAGGCGGCGTTAAAAAACATTCAGGCGCAGCGAGCGGCCAAACTGGCGGAATTGCGTAATAACGAATTAAGCTGGCAGCGTCAGCAAATGTTGATGAAGCGTGGCGTTGGGGCACAGGCCGACTACGACAGCGCAAACGCGACGCTGGATACTACCAGAGCCAATATCGACGCGCTGGACGCCCAAATCATTCAGGCACAGATTACCGTCAACACCGCCAAGGTTAATCTAGGATACACCCAAATTCGTTCACCGATGGATGGCACCGTGGTGGCCATTCCGGTTGAAGCGGGGCAAACGGTCAACGCGATTCAGACGACGCCGACCATCGCCAAAGTCGCTAATCTGGACACCATGACCATCAAGGTGAAAATCTCAGAGGCCGACGTCGTCAAGGTGAAAACCGGCATGCCCGTGTGGTTCAGTATTCTGGGCGAACCGAATAACCGTTACGAAGCCACGCTGAGCTCGATTGAGCCTGCGCCAGACTCCATCAACACGGACTCGACCACAACCTCATCCAGTTCAAGCAGCAGCACCAGTTCATCGTCCAGCACCGCGATCTATTACAACGGCCTGTTCGATGTGAAGAACCCTGACGGCGTATTGCGCATTTCCATGACGGCGCAGGTGTATATTCTGCTGTCTTCAGTGAAAAACGCCATTGTCGTTCCCGCGACGGCGTTAATCTCGCGTGACGGCATGTGGTACGTGCAAGTTGTGAATGCGAACAAGAAGGTTGAATCGCGTCTGGTGACGCTTGGCCTCAACGATAACGTGCGCACCCAGATTCGTTCGGGGCTCAGCGTGGGGGAACAGGTCGTTGTCAGCCCATCGTCCGGCGATGTCGCGTCTACGCATCCTGGCCCACCGATGGGGATGTAACGTATGTCCACATCCTTACTTAAGCTGACCGGTATTACCCGCCGCTTTTCCAACGGCGAACAGGACGTCACCGTCCTCAAAGACATCAACCTGACCATCAATCAGGGAGAAATGGTGGCGATCGTCGGGGCGTCTGGGTCAGGAAAATCGACACTGATGAATATTCTCGGCTGTCTGGATAAACCGTCCGCTGGTGATTATCAGGTGGCAGGACGCGCCGTTGGCGAACTGGATAACGACCAGCTCGCGGAACTGCGCCGCGAGCATTTTGGCTTTATTTTCCAGCGCTATCACCTGCTGAGCGACCTCAGCGCGCTGGGGAATGTTGAAGTGCCGGCCATTTATGCAGGCAAACGTCGGCTCGAGCGCCGTCAGCGGGCAGCAGAGCTGCTCACTCGGCTAGGACTGGAAAGTCGTCTTCACTATCGGCCCAGTCAGCTTTCCGGCGGCCAGCAGCAGCGCGTGAGTATCGCACGGGCGCTGATGAACGGCGGCGGAATTATTCTGGCGGATGAGCCAACCGGTGCGCTGGACACCCACAGCGGCAACGAAGTTCTGAGCATACTTCGCGATCTGCACAGGCAGGGCAATACCGTCGTGATCGTCACCCACGATATGACAATTGCCGAACATGCTCAGCGCATCATCGAACTGCGCGATGGCGAAGTGATTGCCGACCGGCAAACGCGCCCCGAAGAGGCCGCCGTGCCGTCAACGGAAACCGCCAGCTCTCCGGCGACGTCCGCCCTGAATCAGTTCAAAGATCGCTTTATCGATGCGTTTAAAATGGCGCTGCTGGCGATGAACGCCCAGCGGATGCGTACTTTTCTGACCATGCTCGGCATTATCATCGGTATTGCGTCTGTCGTTTCGGTCGTCGCGCTGGGAAAAGGTTCACAGGAACAGGTGCTGGCCGACATCAACTCAATGGGCACCAGCACGCTGGAAATCTTCCCCGGCAAAGACTTCGGCGACATGGATGCCAGCGCCATCCAGACGCTGCGGGCCAGTGATATCCAGCCGCTGACGCAGCAACCCTACGTGCATAGCGTCACGCCTTCTATCTCCACCAGCGTAACGATGCGCTACGGCAACATTGCCGTTTCCGCCAGCATTTCTGGGGTTGGTGAGCAGTTCTTCACCGTGCGTGGCTACACCCTGCAACGCGGCGTACTTTTCCCGCGCAGCAGCGTCGATGAACTGAAGCAGGACGCAGTAATTGACAAAAACACGCGCGATAAGCTCTTTCCCCACGGCGAAGATCCCATTGGGAAAGTGATTCTGCTGGGCTCGCTGCCCGTGCGGATTATCGGCGTCGTCAGCAAGAATCAGGGAGGCTTCGGCAGCGATGAGAACCTGAATGTCTGGGTGCCGTACACCACGGTGATGAAGCGCATGGTCGGACAGTCCTACCTGAAAAGCATCACGGTGCGGGTGAAAGACAATGTGGATATGAACGTCGCGGAGAAAAGCATCACCGCCCTGCTGACGCAGCGGCACGGTACGAAAGATTTCTTTATCATGAACACGGACAGCATCCGTCAGATGATCGAGAAAACCACCACCACGCTCACGCTGCTGGTGTCGATGATTGCCTTGATCTCGCTGCTGGTCGGCGGGATCGGCGTGATGAACATCATGCTGGTTTCCGTCACCGAGCGAACCCGAGAGATCGGCGTTCGCATGGCGGTTGGCGCACGCACCAGCGATATCATGCAGCAGTTTCTGATCGAAGCGGTGCTGGTTTGCCTGTTCGGTGGCATCATCGGCGTGGGGCTGTCGCTGGCTATCGGCGTGCTGTTCGCCCAGTTCAGCAGCAATTTCGCGATGATCTATTCCAGTTCCTCGATTATTGCCGCATTCCTGTGCTCCAGCCTGATCGGCATTATCTTCGGCTTCTTCCCCGCCCGACGAGCCGCACGGATGGAACCGATTCACGCGTTGGAGCGGGAATAGCCATCAGTCAAATACCCCGGTGGACAAATACCGATCGCCACGATCGCAGGCGATTGCCACAATCACGCTGCCGGGGTTTTCTGCCGCAAGCCGCAGTGCGCCAGCCACCGCGCCACCGGAACTGACACCGCAGAAAATACCTTCCTGACGCGCCAACTGCCGCAGCGTATTCTCAGCGTCCACCTGCGCCATATCCAGAATGCGATCGACCAGATCAGCACGAAAAATCCCTGGCATATAGTCCGGCGTCCAGCGGCGAATACCGGGAATGTGGCTTCCTTCCGCAGGCTGTAATCCCACCGTACAAATTGCCGGGTTCTGCTGTTTCAGATAACGGCTGACGCCGGAAATGGTGCCTGTCGTTCCCATACTGGAAATAAAATGAGTCAGCTTTCCCGCCGTCTGCTGCCAGATTTCCGGGCCGGTCGTGAGAAAGTGCGCCAGCGAGTTGTCTGGATTGTTGAACTGATCGAGTGTTTTTCCTTCTCCCGCCAGCACCATCTGTTTCGCCCGATCCCGCGCCCCTTCCATCCCCAGCTTGTGATTCACCAACACCAACTCTGCGCCATACGCGCGCATCGCGGTCTGGCGTTCATAGCTCATGTTGTCCGGCATCAGCAGACGCAGCCGGTAGCCTTTTACCGCCGCAATCATCGCCAACGCAATGCCGGTGTTCCCGCTGGTCGCCTCAATGAGCCGGTCACCGGGGGCAATGTCACCGCGATTCTCTGCCTGCTGGATCATGGAGAGCGCGGCACGATCTTTTACCGATCCTGCAGGGTTATTTCCTTCCAGCTTCAGCCAGATTTCACTGTTTAACCCCTGTGTTATGCGCTGCAATTTCACCAACGGGGTATTGCCAATACACAGCTCAAGCGTTGTCACTTATTAAATCCTAAAAAAACCCACGTCGGCGATCACAGCGACAACAGCTGATCCAGAGAAGGTGCAAAGAAGTAGCTACCGCTGACGGCACGCGTAAAGCGCAGCATGTCGTCACGTTTACCGTCACGATCGCCGAACATGCTCAGCAACTGCTGTTCAATGTTATGCAAACGTGCGCAGTAAGCGACAAAGTAGAGTCCGTTTTTCCCGCTCGCGGTGCCATAAGGCAGGCTCTGGCGCAGAATTTTCAGCCCCTTGCCGTCTTCTTTTAAATCTACGCGGCTAAGATGCGACGTTACAGGGCGTTCATCGGAAGACAGTTCTTCGTTATCCTGCTTCGTACGCCCGATCATCTGTTCCTGCTGTTCCACGCTAAAACGCTGGAGCTGCTTCAGGTTGTGTTCCCAACGCTGGGTAAACACGTAGCTGCCGCCTGCATCCGGCTGGCCCTCAGGGATAATCGCCACGGCGTGACCGGCATCGCCCTGCGGGTTTTCCGTGCCGTCGACAAAGCCGCTTAAATCGCGATCTTCCACCCAACGGAAACCGTGCGTCTCTTCTTCGATACGGATCGCGCTGCCAAACGCGGCCAGTGCCGCCTGTGCCAGCGTAAAATTAACATCATGACGGAGTGATTGGATGTGAATCAGTAGATCGCGCTGCGTGGCTGGAGCAAGCCCGTTACCCAGCGGCGTGAACGGTTTCAGCTCCGCTGCGCCGTGGTTGCAATCCAGATCGCGCCAAACGTCGTTGCCAAATGCCAGCACCGCGCCCAATCCCGCATCAGGATACTGCTGCTGTAACGCTTGTAACGTCTGACAGAATTTTTTGCATCCCTGCCGGATAGCATCAAACTCTCCCTGAATCATCGCTTCCATAAAAATGGCAAAACGGCGGTGTTCCAATAAAATACCGCTTTGAATTGGTGTCATTTCTGCTTCCTCAAGCGTCAGTTTTTTCTTTTGTTGTTATGGTTTACTACGGTCATTATGGCGAATATGGCTGCCGAAAAAGATATCAGGCGGCGCGGGTATCATACCGGAAGCCGCCTGACTTTAACCTTGCGTAAAAACAAATTAGCCCGTTACGAGACGTAACTTAGCTTAGTTGCGCGCCTGCGCGTGCCACACGATTTTGCTCACTTTCCAGGTTTTCAGGATATCGTCGGGCGGCATCAAACCTTCTGGGCCGCTCCACTCGCCGGAATAGACGTAGCTGATATGCGTACTCTGCGGGGCGGCACATTCCACGCTCTGCGCATCGTCACCTTGTCCCAGTTGGCAGGAGTCGAATGCTTTGCTGTAGGTAGTGCTAAAAGCATCACCAATTTTCACGCCACCTGCGCTGCCAATCGCCGGATCCATGACCTCAACTTTGCGTACGCTGCCCTTCGGCTGGCCGCTGACGATCATTTTCACCTCTTTGCCATCCAGCGCCTGATAAAACGCGACCAGTTGACCGTTGGACGTTCCCATTCCGCTACGCAGTTGATAACTGCCATCTAGCGCGCTCTGTAGCGCCCCTTCGGACAGTGGTGTACCGGCATTGATGCCACCGACACCCGCATCGGTAACCTCCAGCGAGCTGCCGAACCAGTTAAACGGCGACAGGCTGGACCAGGAGAAATTGGACAGCGTGCTGCATCCAGTCAGCAACAGCGGTAAACCCAGCACCAGCGATAAACCCAACGGGCGAAAATTCATGGCATGTACTCCTCAAGATTGAACGGCTTCCATCGTCAGCCACCATAGCAAGATGGGGGTTGGAGTCTGCAAGCAACGAAAAGTGCCGTAAAAGACGGGATAATCCTGCGGAAGATTATAAGGGGCATATGGGAAGAAACCTACCAGAACCGCAGGCCTCCCGACATTCGGAAGGCCTGCGAACAACATCAACTACGCTGTGAGGCAAAATCTGTTAAGTCATAACGGTGCGTGAACAGATCGTCCAGCTCAGTCTGGTGCGTAATCGCCACCACGGTACACGCTGGCAACGCCAGCTTGACCAGCGCCAAAAGCTGTCTGGCGGCATCATGATCCAGATTGCTGGTCGCTTCATCCAGATAGAGCGTATCGGGTTTAGCAATCAGCGCGCGGGCAAAGGCGACACGCTGCCGCTCCCCGCCGGAGAACACCCGATCCCAGTTCAGTTGCTCATCCAGACGATCGCGCCACGCGCTCAGCCCGACGCTATCCAGCGTCTGACGCAGCATCTCGCTGTCGGCTAGCGGCGGATGCGGATAGCAGAGGATCTCTGCCAGCGTCCCCTGCCCCAGATAGCTTTGCTGCGGTAACAGCAGGCTACGGCCTTCCAGCGATTGCCAGCAGCCATCGTAATACGGCCACAGACCATTTAGCGTACGCAGCAGCGTGGATTTCCCCAGCCCGCTGCGGCCAGAAAACTTACTCCAGCTACCCGCTTCACAGCGCAGATCCACATTTTGCAGCAGCGGAGAGCCCTGCGGCGTGGTGAAAGAAAGCAGATCAATACGTAAGTCCTGCCCTACCGGCGCATCGACCTGTTCAGACTGATGACGTTTGATTTCGTCCTTGAACTGGCTGAGACGCGCCATACTGGCAGAAAGAATCACGAATTCTTTGTACTTATGGATAAACCAGCTCAGCGCACCGTGCAGCTGCGCAAACGCCCCGCGAATCTGCATCAGCCCGCCCAGCGTTACCGTTTTACTCAGGAAAGCAGGCAGAGCGGCAAAGACCGGCACAATCTGGCTTACACGCATATAGCCTGTGGTGAAGAAGCCCAGATTACGCTCGGCATTCATAAAACGCCCCCAGTTCGACACGATGGCAGAGAAATGCCGCTGAAGATGGCTTTTCTCTTGCGCTTCGCCGCCGTACAGCGCGATTTGCTCGGCGTTATCATGCTTACGTAGCAGCGCCGCACGGAAATCGGCCTCTGCCTTTTGCTTCTCATAATTAATATTATGCAGACGCTTCCCGACCACATGCGTAATCAGGCTGCCGAGCAGCGTATACAGAATAGCGATCCAGACCAGATAACCTTCGATTACCCACTCTTTGCCAAACAGCGTAAAGCGCTGAACGCCCGATAATCCCCACAGAATGACGACGAAAGAGAACAAACGCGCGGTCACGATCAAAAATTCGATCACCAGACTAACGGCTTTGTCGACAAACAGGTTGATATCTTCGGCAATACGCTGGTCTGGGTTATCAATCTTGCCCGCAACTGACATCCGATAAAATGCCCGCTTCGCCAGCCAGCTATCTACCAGCTCGGCGGTTAACGCGGTACGCCAGCGGATAATCAGCAGTTTGGTAAACCACTCCTGATACACGATCGACCCGATATAGAGCAGGATGTAAACGCCGTATTCTTTCATCAGAGACAGCAGCAAATTGCTGTCGAATGCGCCTAACGCATCATAAAACGTCTTACTCCACTCGTTTAACAACACATTGAGATAGACGATCATCCCACCCATCGAAATGGTTACAAGCAGTAGGAGCCATGCCTGCCAGCTGCGTTTGCCGCCCCAGAATGGGCGGCAGAGATCGACAAATTGAGCGACAACCTTCCTCACTCTTTCACCTCTTGCGGCAAGGTGATGTAAAGCACGCGGTTATCCGGGTTATACAGCTTCGCTGACATCGCCCGTACGTCTTCCAGCGTGATGCTATCCGCCAGTTTGGCTACGCTAGTCAGATAACGCGGGTCGTTATAGTGGCGATAGCTCAGGAGCAGACGGCGCTCTATCGTTGTGAGATCGCTCTGACGCCCTTTTTCTGCACGGATGAACTGCGCTTTCTGCTCATCCACATCCTGCTGCGTAATCTTGGTCGGCAGGTCAGCAAAAACTTGCTCAGCCAGCGACCACAGCTCCTGCGCACGTTCCGGCGCACTGGTGAAGCTCACTTCCGTCTCAATACGCTGTTTTTTGTCTTCCAGTTCGCTATCGACACGCATGCGATAAATACCCAGTGCATCATCACGCAGGCTCGTCTTGAGATATTTATTCGCAATATTGCGGGCAACGCTCACCTGCACCGCGGCCTGCGGCGTCCACGTATGCGGCGTGAAGCTCCAGGTCAGGACATCGGCACGCGGTTCGATGTTGATGGCCGAGGTCGCCTCATGTTTACCCGGCAGCGCCAGAGACTGTTTTACCTCGCTGGCAGGCTGACGCGGAATTGTCGCCAGATAACGTTCAACCTGCGGCAAAATTTGTGCAGCAGGCATATCCGCCACCAAATAGTAGGTAACCGGTGCGAAAGCGGCTTTATGCCACTGTGAAAGCAGCGCTGGCGCTGAGATTTGTTTCAGCTCTGCAATTTCAGGCTGCTGCCAGGCTGGCTCACCAAAACGCAGTTTGGCAATGTCACTGGCCCGTTTTCCTGATACAGATTGATCGTCAGTAGCTTTTTGACGCGCCAGGCCCATCATGCTCTCTTTCATCACCTCAGGATCGATACCTGGCGCAACATTCAACTCACGGTATAGCCCCAGCAAATTTGCCAATTGTTCAATCGGGGCGCTCCCGCTCAACGTCAGTTGATCTGCTTCCTGAGCAATACCCAGCGACAGCATCTTTTCCTTTTTCCAGTTATTAAGCGCTTCACCGTTCCATGTTGCAGGCCCGCTTTGGTTTACCAGTTGGCTTGCCAGCTGTACCTGCCACGGATTGGTCGACGTGGACAAATACCCCGCGTCGCTCACTGCCGTCAGGTAGACTTTTTTTCCCGCTTCCGGCGCGCGTAGCCACACAACGCGGTCACCATTGCTCAACTGCCACTGCTCGACCTTCTGCGCAGCGAAGGTTTTCACCGCCGTGCGTTTCCCGCTTTGCGTCACGGCAGGAAGCTCAGGGATGACTTTCTCTTTTTCTACCTGTAACGGTGCCAGCGTCGCGGCAGCCCACTGCGCTTGTAACTTACGAATCGCATCCGGCTTCGGCAAGGTGAACGGCGTCGCGCCCGGCACGCTAAACTGTACTAACGTATCCGGTGACGCTAACCAGCGTTGCCAATGGCGGTTCACATCTTCTGCCGTGATGGTATCCAGTGCTTCCAGCGCGTCTTTACCACGCTGCTGGCTGCCGACATAAGGACGATCCTGCTGCCAGACGGTGGTCAACTGCTGAACCCAATCGGAGAACTCGCGTACTTCCTGCTTGTTAGCCATACGCTGCGCGACTTCACGAATGTCGGATGTGATCTCCGTAATATCTTGCTCGTTTAACGGATAGCGTTTAAACCGCTCAATTTCTTTCAGTACGGCAGACATCGCCGCGTCATGGCCACCCGGCATCACATTCGCGAAGAAGCCCAGCGCTGCAGTGGTTTTACCGATATCGGATTTACGCACCACCAGACTACTGGCGTCTTGCGGCAGTTCCGCTTGTTGCCGACGAACCTGACGCGTTACCGCAGACATCGTAATTTGCGTGAGTAAACGATGACGGTAATCGGATTGGCCAAATGCTTCTTTATCATTGAAACGGTAGACAAACGACACCTGACTGCTGCCGCTTTGGCTATCCTGCAAACGCGCCACGTTGAGCCGCGGTTTCAGTAACGGTTCATAGTAATCACGAACTGGCACAGCAACATTCGGCAGCGATGCAAAATAACGTTGAATTTCGCGTTCTGCATCCGCAGGCGTGATATCACCAATAATCATCAAACGCATATTCGACGGGTGATACCAGCGTTGATAGAAATCCTTCAATACGCTGGCTGGCGTGTCGTTAATCGACGCTTCCGTACCAATCACTGGGCGGGAAGGATAACGAGAGTCATGGCGAATCGCCTGTACACGTTGCTGGTTCATACGTTCCGCTACGCCCAGCTTGCCACGCCACTCCTCCAGAATGATTTTGCGCTCGTCATCGAGATCGCTTTGCAGCAGCTTGGCATGGCCCGTCATCTGGCTCAGCGCCTGCAAGGACGTGCCCAGATCGCGATTACCTTTCGGTGGGCTCATCATGTACATGGTGCGTTCGTAGTTGGTCACGGCGTTATAGCTCTGTCCGCGTCCCCAGCCCTGTTTATGCAGTTCCGTACTCACGCCTTGAGGAAACGCGTCGCTGGCGCGAAACACCATGTGTTCCACCATGTGCGCCACGCCGGATTCGTTGTCTTTCTCATCAATCGAACCAACATCTACAATCAGGCGAACATCGACCCGTGACTTCTGCCCTTCCAGCGGTACGAGGGTGTAGCGAAATCCATTCGCCAGCGTTCCTTCTTTAAAAACCGGCAGCGGACTTTTGATTTCTTCGGCCTGACTCACCAGACTCCCCGCTAACAGGCCGACAGCCGTTAGCGATAACCAGCAACATTTCTTCCAGTTCATAACAACCTTTTCGTTTTTATTTTTGCCTGCAAGGCAATTTCTGAATGCATCAATGCAAAATGCCCCGTCATTCGTCAGCATGTGACGAATGACGGGGCATAGGATTTACCAGGTGTAAGCAACGCCAAGCCAGAACTGACGGCCGGGTTTGTAGGTTACGGTCGTCGTATTAATATTCGTCTTCTGCTGCGTTTCGACCACGTTATCCAGAACGTTCAGCACATCCAGCGTGATATCCAGCGTCTGTTTTTTGTAAACCGGCTGAGAGTAAGAAAAACGCCAGTCGTAGGAGATAAAATCGTCGTATTGGGTGGAGATATATTCTTTCGCATCCCCCGAAAAACTAGGATCGGCGTCACAGGCAGGGCTACCGCCAGGGCATACCGTATTCAATGCCAGCGGCATATATCCTTTATAACCAGAGGTATAGCCTACTCGCTGTCCCCAATTGAGGCGAATTGCTGGGAAGTAAGTATCCACGTTCAGGAAGGCAGTCCAAGGGGTGTTGAAGTCCATCGCATCCATATCACCTTTATACATCAGCTTATCATCAACAATAACCCTGCTCTCATCTGAACTCACGTCATCGTAATAAGCAATCGAGTTAGCTTTATTTTCTGCAATGCTGGCGCCCAATTTCCAATTAACTTCTGCGAAGCTGAAACGATGCGGGCTAATTGGCTCCACTTCCAGAGACAATGTATTCCCTTCCGTCCGTCCAGCATTATTCATCACACGGTAGCGTTGCCCATCAACGGTCTTTGATTGAGCGCCAAACTGATCTTTTCCCTTACGATTAACCCACTTCGCCGTCCACACCGTATTCATCACACGCTGTGATAACCCCAGTGTTATTTCGTCACTGTAAGGTGTGTTTAAATCAGAAATATCGTAATCAAGACCCGCGATTCTTGCAGGGTTGGAAACCCATGGATCGCTGGCTGACGTACGGTTTTGAATAATATTCGTGTTAATCCCCTGACGCAGCTTATACGACAGCATATTCGCGCCATAATAGCGATTCGCCCCACCAAACAGACGTGTTGACCGGTCGCCGAAGACATCATAAGAGGCAGAAAAACGGGGCGCGAAATTCAGGTTCTCCAGAAAATCATCATAACTAGCACGCACGCCGGGGGTCACTTCTACACGGCCAAAAGAAATACTGTCCTGAAGGTAAACGGCGTAATTAGTATAACTTCCCTCAACGGTACGTTCTGGATATAGAGTCCGGCCTTTGAAATATTGTTCCCCGGCAATACAATAGTCATCCCCAGCCTGACACACTGTATTTTTATCAAAAGTTGGTCTTGCTCGGCTTGAGCTAACATCGCTAAAGCGGCGGTATCTTGTATTATAAGAATCAACTTGCCAGCCTAAATCTAACTGATGCTGGGTTCCCCAAATTGCTAAAGGGTTAAGCTCATAGTCCTGCTTTAATGTAATTGTGCTTTTTTCTGTTGCAAACGTTCCGGATCCGCCTATTAATGAATTTTGATAGCTACCAGCAGGAACAGAACTAACCCAGTCAATTTTTTCGGAAATAAAATTATCCCTTGTACTGTAACGATTCCATGTCTGAAAAGAATTTGACTCATGTTCAATTTTATTTTGTTCAGACTGATATCCCGCCAAGCTGATCACTTTCCCCCAGTTGGCATTGTGCTCCCACTCCATATTAAAGCGGTAACCACCACCAGTATTAGTGAACGAACCGTTTTTAACATCTCGTTTATAATATTTTGATTCGTGCGGAGAATACATGCCCATCATGCGAACAATATCACCATTATCCGCCAGATAGACGCCTTTTAGCAGGTAGGTTTCACTCACTCGCTCCTGATCGTCCCACTGTTGCAAATACTGATGATAATAGGGAATATCTGACTGCTGACGGTTATAGGCAAAAATAAAGCCTGCTTTATCACTCAACGGCTGATTAAAGGTGGCTGAATAGAACTGCTTCTTAAATTTTGGTTGATAGTACAAGTTAGTAGCAGAATAGAAGTTTTCGCTAATGTTGGAATCAACGTGATAACTCGTCCAGCTATCGTTCGAGGTACGGTAAGAAACCTTGCCAAATACATTATCCAGTTTAGGGTCCATCAGTTTGGCATCCACCACACCGCCAGTAAAATCACCGTACTTAGCGGATATGTTGCTATCAAATACTTCCAGCGACTCAATCAGCTCCGAGTTAATCCAGAATGACTGTGTCCCACCCGCAGGTAGATCTGTCGCATTGTAACCATCAGGATCGCCATCTAGCTGCCCCTTATTGGCTCCAGGGTTGATATTGCTATTATTCGATAGCCCATCGATCATAAAATTATTGTTATAAAATTTCTCGCCGTGGAACGAGACGTTCTCTGGAGCCAACTCGCCCAGCGTATTGCTGCTATTCGCTGTGTTCGAGAACTGCACAGCAGCGTTATTCTTTAATAACTCCGGTATCGAACCGTTTCCAGTAGGCATCTTTTTAATCTGCTCAGCATTAATGATCTGCGTCCCCATCGACTGGCTGGTCGGGGTTGAGCGGACTAAAATCGTATCTTCGCCGTTTTCCGAAGAGGAATCACCCTGCTGTTCTTCTTCGGTTTCTGCATTGTTTTTCTGCTGATTTTCATCAACAGAGTTGTCGTTTTGCTGTGCGAGCGCAGGCCCTGATAATAATGACAATAGCATCATTAAATAGACGTTCTTATTCATTTATTCAAAATCCCCAATAAGCATAATCATTTGAAAAATAAAATATTATTGTAAATTCCATGTGTAATATTTATTGCTGGTCGTCAACCCGAATGTGTCCATTCAGTTTGAAAACGATGGAAACCACCTGATTCTCCACCGGAGCCTCCGTGCGATAGCGCCAGCGCGCCATGTCTTTCACCACGTCATCGCCAAATACGCCGTCTGGCGTTTCAGACAGAATCTGTACGTTAGTGACCGTACCGCTACCGGTAATATCGAATTTGACGCGTACTTTTCCTTCCACACCCAGCGCTTTTGCCCGAGAGGGATAATTCACGCGGCGATGCAGCGCTTTAAAATTTTGGCTATTGCTTTTCCCTGCACCGCGCGCAGCCTGCCCGCTATCGCTTTCTCCAGCCTTAGCGGTTGCTGCACTCCCCGGCATACCAGCAGAGGCTTGCATTGGTGAAGGCGCATCGCCGGTTTGGCTTGTCGCTACGGGAGACTCACTCTTTTTTTCTGTCTGCTGCTGCGCCACCTGCTGTTGTTCTTTTGGTTTGTTCTCCGGCTTCTTTTCAGGCTGCTTTCTCTCACGCACGGGCGGCTTCTTTTCCGCCACAGGTGTGACAGGCTTGCGCTCAATGACGGGTTGTTTAATAACCGGGTTGGGGTGTTCTGGTAACGGAGGGGAAATCGGTTGTTCTAAAGAAACGGTTTGCGTCGCCACAACGGGAGGATCGGAAGATTCTGCGGTAGGAGGGGATGAATCAGCATGCTGCGTCATTGCCGCAGCCATCATCGTGACCTGCATGCTTCCGCCTGCATTTCCCGCCATATCTTCAATGCTTTCTTTCGGGGAAGAGTGCAATAGAAAGAAAAGCGCCAGCGCCGCATGCGCTACGCAGGACAAAACAAAGAATGCCAGAGAACGCCAGTTAGGCACATCGGCGGTCAGCGTTGCGGTTGGATAGGAATGAGCAAGAGGACGAGAACCCAGCAATACGCTGCGGCCAGTGCGGTTCGCACCCAGCAAAGCCCCCTGAAGATTTTCACGACTCACTATCCAACTCCATCTCTTAAACTTCAACTTCCTGGTGTCAGTCGTGCAATCACAATCTTCCAGGCGATAAAATGTAAGCAAGATCGGAACACGAAAAAACATGTCAAGGCCGATCGGACAACATTAATAAATAATAATACAAATGAGAATCGTTTTACAAATGAAAACTGTTACCCACAAAGTCTAACAAACTGCAGGCAATATCATTACAAATCACAGTAACGCATTGAGGTTAAATGAAAAAAGTGCGCTAACAGAGGCGCACTTTTACTAAAAGGGGATAACTCGGGGGAGAGGCAGTGCAGAAATAACGGTTTAGCATCAACGCAATAGCAATCAATATTCCCTGTCTTCAATCAGGCGTTTTCCCAGCGTGATACTATCGACAATCTCGTAATCGAGCTTTTCATACATGCCGATCACGGCATCGTTGTCTTCACGCACCATCAGGTGGATCTTCGGGCAGCCGCGGGCAATAAGCTTTTTCTCCAGACGGTTAATCAACGCATTCGCAATGCCGCGGCCGCGAAAATCTGGATGCACGCCCAGATAGTACGCAGACCCACGGTGTCCGTCGTAACCGCCCATCACCGATCCCACGAGTTCACCGTTCACCTCTGCGACCAGAAACAGATCGGGATCGTGATTGAGCTTACGTTCGATGTCCATTTCAGGATCGTTCCACGGGCGCAGCAAATCACAGCGTTCCCAGAGGGTGATCACGGCTTCAAAGTCATCCTGCCTAAATATGCGGATTTCCATCACAGTCGCCATTTTGCAATAAGGTAAATCGTGATTATCGCGTGATTTTTATCAGACGCAATCTCAAATTGCGCGCCGCCATCAGGAATCACACAACGGGTGGCCGGGGATCGATTTTATTGATGGTATACTGCCCGCCTTTATTATTGTGCCCTATCGCCAAAGAAACGAGATGCCTACTATGTCTGACGTCAATGCGGTAAAAAATTTTTTGCTTAGCTTACAGGAAGATATCTGTCAGAAGCTTGCGGCGATCGATGGCGGAGCCGATTTCGCCAAGGATGAATGGCAGCGGGCCGAAGGCGGCGGCGGGTGCAGCCGCGTGCTGTCCGGCGGGCGCATCTTTGAACGCGCTGGGGTCAATTTTTCCCACGTGACCGGCAAATCATTGCCACCTTCGGCCAGCACCCACCGCCCCGATCTGGCTGGCCGCAGCTTTCAGGCGATGGGCGTGTCGCTGGTCATTCATCCGCTGAGCCCTTATATCCCCACCAGCCATGCCAATGTACGCCTGTTCATCGCCGAGAAACCGGGAGAAGAACCGGTTTGGTGGTTTGGCGGCGGATTCGATCTTACGCCCTATTATGGTTTCAAAGAGGACGCAGTACATTGGCATCAGACCGCTCACGACCTGTGCCAGCCGTTCGGTGACGATGTCTACCCACGCTATAAAAAGTGGTGCGACGATTACTTCTTCCTCAAGCATCGTAACGAAGCGCGCGGCATCGGCGGGCTCTTTTTCGACGATCTCAACGAGCCCGATTTTGCAACCAGCTTTGCCTTCATCCGTGCCGTTGGTAACGGATTCCTCGATGGCTATCTGCCCATCGTTGAACGGCGTAAAGATCTGCCGTGGGGAGAACGCGAACGTGAATTCCAACTCTATCGCCGTGGCCGCTATGTGGAATTCAACCTGATTTGGGATCGCGGGACGCTGTTTGGCCTGCAAAGCGGTGGACGCACAGAGTCAATTTTGATGTCCATGCCACCGCTAGCACGCTGGGAATACCAGCACCAGCCTGAAGCGGATAGCCCAGAAGCCGCACTTTATCGAGATTTCTTGCCCGCTAGAGACTGGCTGGCAGAAAGTCACACGCACAACAAGGAAGCATAAGTCATGCAGATTTGGGTAGACGCTGACGCCTGTCCTAACGTCATTAAAGAAGTGCTATTTCGCGCGGCGGATCGCACACAAATGCAGATCACGCTGGTCGCCAACCAGACCATAAAAGTGCCACCCTCACGCTTTATCCGCACGCTGCGCGTCTCGGCGGGTTTTGACGTTGCCGACAATGAGATTGTGCAACGCGTTGAAGCCGGCGATCTGGTGATCACTGCGGATATTCCGCTGGCATCGGAAGTGATAGAAAAAGGCGGCGTCGCGTTGAATCCGCGCGGAGAGCGCTATACGCCGGATACCATTCGGGAACGCCTGAACATGCGGGACTTTATGGATACCATGCGAGCCAGCGGGATACAAACCGGTGGCCCCAGCGCATTAAACCAGCGGGACCGTCAGCAGTTCGCGAATGAGCTGGACAAGTGGTTGCAGCAGTCAAAAAAGCCATAATGACCTGAAGCTCTCGCCATCCCGCATTTGCTGCTTTTGACAGGCAAAGCAGGATGGCGATACTGACTTAGCGATACACTGGCAGCAGATCGAGGCTGGAAAGAATATGTATCAGCGCGGTGCCGATGCCAAATAGCAGCACCAGCGCAACCATCGCATTACCGCCCCGCACGCGAAACAGCGGGTTACCGAAGCGGACGCGCGACGCACGAGCCAGCAACGCAGGCGTAATCACCGCCCACACCGTAGCGGCCAGCCCGGCAAAGCCAATCGCATAAATAAAGCCGTTCGGATATAGCAGGCCACCGATGACCGGCGGCAGAAAGGTCACCAGCGCTGTTTTGGCTCTCCCCATTCGACTATCGTCAAATTTCAGCAAATCTGCCAGATAATCAAACAGCCCCAGCGTCACGCCGAGAAACGAACAGGCCACAGCAAAATTGGAAAAGACGGTCAGCAGCACATTCAGATAAGGGCTATTCAACACTCCCCCCAACGCCTGTACCAGCACGTCAATATTCCCACCCTGCTCCGCAATTCCGATAAAATCAGGGCGAGAAATATTCCCCATCGTGCCAATCAGCCAGATGGCATACATCACTAGCGCCAGCAAACTGCCAATAAACAGGCAGCGCTTGATGATCTGCGGTTCACGGCCGTAATGCTTCACCAGGCTGGGGACGTTGCCATGAAAACCAAAAGACGCCAGGCAGAATGGCAGCGTCATCAGTACATAAGGCAGATAGCTGGGTACCGGCTCCGCCACATTCAACAATACCGTTGGCTTCACATTCCACAGCAGGCTGCCGAACGTCATGAAAAAGGTCAGTACCTTTGCTGCCAGAAAAAAAGCGGTCATGCGGCTCACTGCCGCGGTACTCCACCACACGGTCAACGCGACAAACAGCGCAAACAAGAAACCACCAATGCGTGCAGAGAAATCAACCGACATCTCAGCAAGCGTGTGATGGATAATGGAACCACTCGCCGAAATGTAGGCGTAAGTCAGAATATAGAGGACAAAGGCAATCGATATGCCGTTAATCACATTCCAAGTCTTACCTAGCAGATCTTTAGTCAGCGTATCGAAGCTGGAACCAGTCGGATAATTAAGGTTCGCCTCCAGTATCATCAACCCCGAGTGATACATGCAAAACCAGGTAAACACCAACACGGCCAATGACCAGAAAAACCAGGCTCCCGACATCACCACCGGCAGGGAAAACATCCCAGCGCCAATAATCGTCCCAGCAATAATCATCGACCCGCCAAACAGCGAAGAAAGACGCTTTCCTGTACTGCTTTTTTCTACTGTATTCTCGCTCACTGCACGTGTTGCCATAACCGATAGTCGCTCGTTGGTTTTTTTATCAAGTCCGGGGGAGCTTCCCCCTAAAGACGAGGCGGGATCATGGCATAAAACCAAAATTATTCCATTGATTCATCTTAGTCAGGCGACTATTTGGTCGATAAATTGCGATAAATAAAAAAACCCAGCCGACTTCTGGCTGGGTTTGTCTGTATGACAGGAAATGGCTTACAGCGGCTGAGTTTGTGCTTCTACCACTGCCAGTGCGACCATGTTCACGATCCGGCGCACGGAGGCAATCGGCGTCAGGATGTGTACTGGTTTTGAAATACCCATCAGTACCGGCCCTACCGTCACGCCTTCTGAAGAGGAAACGCGTAGCAGGTTATAGCTGATACGCGCAGACTCCATGTTCGGCATGATCAGGATGTTAGCCGATCCTTTCAGCGGGCTGTCCGGCATTTGCTCGCGGCGGATCGCTTCCACCAGCGCGGCGTCACCGTGCATCTCGCCGTCGATCTCGAGTTCGGGTGCCAGCTTGTTGACCAGTGCCAGCGTGGCACGCATCTTCTGCGCCGTCGGAGAATCCGAAGTGCCGAAGCTGGAATGCGACAGCAGCGCGACTTTCGGCTCGATACCAAAACGGCGTACGCTTTCTGCTGCCATCAGCGTGATTTCCGCCAGCTGTTCCGGCGTCGGATCCGCGTTGACGTAGGTATCAGCGATAAAGGTGTTGCCGCTCGGTAGCATCAGCGCGTTCATCGCCCCCGCCGCATGGACGCCCTCGCGGTAACCGAACACTTTCTCAACCACGTCGAAATGCTCTTCATACGTGCCAATCGTGCCGCAAATCAGCGCGTCCGCTTCGCCACGGTGAACCATGATCGATCCAATCAGCGTTGGGTTTCCGATCACCGCACGCTGCGCTTTTTCCTGCGACACACCGCGACGCTTCATCAGCTCGAAATACTCGCTCCAGTATTCTTTGAAGCGCGGATCCGATTCGTTATTGACCACTTCGAAATCTTTACCGATGGTCAGCTGTAGTCCCAGTTTTTGCAGACGCATTTCGATGACGCTCGGACGACCAATCAGAATCGGGAAAGCCAGACCCAGCGTCACCAGCTCCTGCGTGGCGTGTAGCACGCGCGCATCTTCACCTTCCGCGAATACCACGCGTTTCGGCTGCTGACGCGCCTGCGCGAAAATCGGCTTCATGAACAGGTTGGTTTTGTAGACGAACTGGGTCAGTTTTTCGATATAGGCATCGAAATCTTCGATCGGACGCGTCGCCACGCCGGAATCCATCGCTGCCTTCGCTACCGCTGGTGCGATCTTGATGATCAGGCGTGGATCGAACGGTTTCGGGATCAGGTAATCTGGGCCAAACGACAACTCCTGATCGCCGTAGGCAGAGGCAACCACTTCACTCTGCTCTGCCAGCGCCAGATCGGCAATCGCGTGCACGCAAGCCAGCTTCATCTCTTCGTTAATCGTGGTCGCGCCCACATCCAGCGCACCACGGAAGATGAACGGGAAGCACAGTACGTTGTTCACCTGATTCGGGTAGTCAGAACGGCCGGTACAAATAATCGCATCCGGTCGCACTTCCTTCGCCAGCGGCGGCAGAATTTCTGGTTCCGGATTTGCCAACGCCATGATCAGCGGGCGCGGTGCCATGGTTTTCACCATCTCCGGCGTTAGTACACCGGGACCAGAGCAACCGAGGAAAATATCCGCATCAGGGATCACGTCAGCCAGCTTGCGGGCACCTTTATCTTCAATGGCGTAAGCGGCCTTGGTTTCTTCCATATTTTCGTCACGGCCGTGGAAAATCACGCCGCGCGAATCGCACACCACAATGTTGTGCTTCTGGAGACCCAGCGCCACCAGCAGGTTCAGACAAGCGATAGACGCCGCGCCCGCACCGGACACCACCAGGCGCACATCAGAGATATTTTTGTCCACTACGCGCAAGCCGTTCAGAACGGCGGCAGTACAAATGATGGCGGTGCCGTGCTGATCGTCATGGAAGACGGGAATCTTCATGCGTTCACGCAGTTTCTTCTCGATGTAGAAACACTCAGGTGCCTTGATGTCTTCCAGATTGATACCGCCGAACGTCGGCTCCAGCGCGGCGATCACGTCGATCAGTTTGTCCGGATCCAGCTCGTCGACTTCGATATCGAAAACATCAATGCCAGAGAATTTTTTGAACAGAACGCCTTTGCCTTCCATCACAGGCTTACCCGCCAGTGCGCCGATATTGCCGAGGCCCAGAACAGCCGTTCCGTTAGAGATCACGGCGACCAGATTGCCGCGCGCGGTATATTTGTAGGCTGCCAGCGGATCTGCCGCAATTTCCAGACAGGGAGCCGCAACGCCGGGAGAATACGCCAGCGCCAGATCGCGCTGCGTTGCCAGCGGCTTAGTCGGGGAAACCTGAATTTTGCCGGGGATCGGATACTGGTGGAAATCAAGGGCGCTTTGCTTTAGCTGTTCATCCATCTTATGTACCTTTTCGGTTTTGTTGTGTTGTGTCTGTAGGGTCAAGAGTACCCAGTATAGTGTTTGCGTATGGCTAAACTACCGAGGATGGCAAAAACTGAGGGGGAATGCTGGTTAATATAGTTATTTTATTTGACGGTTTTTTGTTCAACTTGCAGCTAGCGTCGAAGACACCAGGCGGGATAATTGAGAGAGATTCAGAGAAAACGGGGAGGATCGTCGCGTGATGCAAACACACCACGCAACAGAGAAAGAGAGGTTACTGCATCATATTCAGAATAGTACGAATGTTGCCTGCGCTGGTGGCGATAATATCGATGGCTCCGGTGCGCAGCGCGCCAAGAATCGCTAAGGCTTTGGTATTTTCAGACGCAATGGCAATCACACAGGGGATTTTATGTAGCTCTTCAATACTCACGCCAATCACCCGTTCGTTCATCACCGTATCCACATGCTGGCCCTGCGCGTTAAAGAAGTCATATCCGGCGATATCGCCAATCACACCCTGATTGAGGCTGGCATCAATAATTTCATGCGGGGTGAACCAGCCGAGTTTAACCATGTAGCTGTTCTCGTTCATATCCCCAATGCCCACCAGCGCGATATCGGCCTTGCGCGCCCGATCCAGCGTTTCCTTAATGGTGCCGTTTTGCATGAAGGCTTCTTTCAGCGCCCGGTTTTCGACATAAGCGGGTGAATACAGCGTTTCGCTGCTGCCACCGAATTTCTTTGCCAGACGGCGGCTGATATGGTCGGCGTTAATCGCATCGCCGGGACGGTGTGTTCCACCGATACCGCAGATAAAGCGGCAATTGCGTTCCGCCACATTGCTCACATGATCTGCGACCGCCGCCACATTACGCCCCTGCCCCACCGCCACCACCGTATCGTCTTTCAACGACAGCGCCAGATAGTTAGAAACCAGCGCTGCAACCTGCCGCCGCTGTTCCTCTTCATCCTGATGATCTAACGCAATCAAGGCGCGCTTGATCGAAAAGCGCTCCAGCATCTGCTGTTCAAGACGCGTGCTGAAGACCGGATGATAGCGCACGGTAATTTCAACAATGCCTTCTTCTTTCGCTCGTTTCAGCAAGCGCCCGACTTTAATGCGCGAAATACCAAATTTCTTGGCAATCTCTTCCTGAGTAATTTCGTCCTGATAATAAGCCACGGCGATTTCAGTCAGAAGTTCGCTTTCCTGAGATCCTGATTGTTTTTCCATCTGGTCACATTTTCCTTACGCAATGGGATCGGTTTATACAGACGCTGTGTCTACAGATGAAAACCGTCGCGATGAATAATTGTTGCATGCCGGGAAGAGAGGCTCAAGCCCGGCGCGATGATCCCTGACGGTGACGCAAACGAACAAAGGCCGCCGTGCCGTAAGCCAGCCCAAAAGGCTGGCTCAGACAGCGGCAGGATATTACCGTTGAATCGCATCAATCTTCAGCATTTTGGCAATCACCAGATCGAGCTCTTTCTCATCGAAAATCTTCTTCCAATCTGGCTTGATGATGTTCTCTTTACCGTATTCAATCGCGATCATACAAGCATCCGAGAACGGATTCGTGCTGCGGAAAGCCACCGCCAGCGCGATCTGAATGTGTCCATAAAGCATAGCTTTCGCCGCGGCCTCCGGTACACCAATCGTGTTGATAGTTTCATCCAGCGCTTCTTTCATCAACGTGCCAACCATACAGGCGACGGTTTCAACCAGCGTCGGTTCCAGATAGGCCAGCTGTTTTACCGTCACCCAGTGCACATCAAGCACTGGGCCATACATCACTTTCACCACGCGAGCCAGTTCAGCTTTCTGCTCGTCACTGCCCGCCTCATAAGAGGCGGCAACGTGCTGTGGCGCGGCCACGCCGCCAAATGCATCGGCATGTTCTTCCGGCGTGAAGCGATCCAGAAATACGGAAGGATGGCACGGATGGGCAACGGCGTAATCGATATCATCACGCTTGGCGATAAGGTTGGCATAGGCCGCCGCCGGGTCCAGCGTCAGCAACACCGCGTTGCTTTTCATCTGCGGGACAACCAGTCCGGAGACCACCTTCAGCGCAATATCTGGCACAGCCAAGATCACGACATCGCTTTCAGGAATCACCTGCTCAGCAACGGACAATTCTCTGCCCGCGGCAACCACTTGCTCCTGCGCACGCGGTGAGTTCTCGCAGTAAAACACCTGATAGTCACTTTTCTGGAAATTGGCAGAGATACGCATGCCCATTTTGCCGCCAGCGCCCAGTACGGTAATGGTTTTCAATTCAGCAGCCATGATTGTTACTCCTCGGATTTGGGATATTCAAAGAATGTGTGATGAACGGTTCGCATCGGGATTGCACGTGTAGAGATAATTCAGGCTATGGCGCGTCCAGGCGTCTTCCAGACGGCACGTTTCTTCCGCATTGGCCTGCCACGGCAGCCAATGCTCGACGATCTGATTAATGTTTCGCTCGTTTGGACGAACGATCTGGTGAAGTGCGTCGTAATCCAGCAGGCCAGTTCCGAGCAGACAGCCGGAATAGGTAAAGCCCACCCAACCTTCCTGACGGGCAAACGCAAAATCTTTGATGTGCAGGTTAACTACCCGCGAGGCCGTTAGTTCAATCACCTCACGCGGATATTCCAGGGCGGCAACACAGTTGCCAGGATCGAGACAAATTCCCAGCGCCGGACTGTCGATGGCGTCAACGACCGCCAGCACGTCGCGCGTTCTTACCTGCTCATAAGTTTCCAATCCCAGTTGGATATTGTGCTGCTCAAACTCAGGCAGCACCTGACGCAGTAACGTAAGCGCCTCGTCTTGTGTCGGCTTATGTGTTGCTGTGTTGAACATGGTGCGGATAAAACGGACATCCAGCGCACGCGCCATCGTGAGATAGCACGTCAGGTGATCCGTAGCAAGTCCTCGTGTTCCCAGTTCCAGTTGAATACCGAGATCGGCGGCGTGCTGTCGCAGTTTTTCCAACTCGGTGGACGAGAGCGCTTCCACCGCGGCGTAATCACAAATCTGGAAAACGCCTGCACCAGACTCTGCCGTTTGCTCCAGCATCGCTTGCAATCCCAGCGGATTCGGCACGCGGGAAGAGGCTCGCCAGAAGAACGCATAGGTACTTAATCCAATTGCCATATTTATTTCCTCTCACTTACGCCTGCGAGCCGAGCGTGAAGGCTTCATCCATAATGGCGTTAAACGCCGCCGGATCGTGGGCAAAACGCCCCAGAAACAGGCCATCAGCCGAATCGCCAAGCTGACTCAGCAATCCCGGCCCGGCGCTGCCGCCATAAATAATTCGTCCCTCACGCACGCCAGCCTGTGTTGGAAAATGCTGTTTTAATGCCTGACAGACCTCGCTGATGTACGCTGTCGGGGCGGGCTCCGTACTACCAATCGCCCACTGCGGTTCATACGCCAGTACCAGATCGCCCGTCAGCTCTTGCTTCTGGGCCAGATTCAGTGCCGCGTCTAATTGAGCCTGACAGGTGTCGATGGCTTGTTGCGTCGAGCCACGTTTCTCCTCGCCTACGCACAGTACCGGCGTTAGCCCATTACGCCAGGCCGCCGCCGTTTTCAGCGCGAAATGTTCATCCGTTTCACCAAAATAGCGGCGGCGCTCGGCATGCCCGATTTCGACATAGCGACACCCCATTTCATGTAGCATGGTGCCGCTCACTTCTCCGGTGAAGGCTCCGTTATCCGCCCAGTGCAGATCTTGTGCACCGACATGAACGGGTGACTCGGCAAAGCGCTGCACAACGGGCGCTAACGTCGGAAAAGCGGGCAGAACAAATAGCCTGACCGAAGGCAGTGACGATAATGGATGCTGTGCCACCATCGCCTGAATGTGCTGGCACCAGTCGAGTGTCTGCTGGTAGCCGAAATACATTTTCAGGCTGACGCCCAGCGTTAATTTGCGCGAACTCATCGCTCATTCTCCGCTTGCGCCGTCGTCTGATACGAAAGAGTCGGCGTCGTATCGCTGTTCAACACGGCTGACACCGCATCAAGGATCATGGCTAGCGATATCGCCCCCGCATCGGGCGTTCCCAGGCTTTTTTCTGCCAGCGGGCGTGCGCGACCAATTTTGGGTAACAGCTGTGCCGTGTCGTCAGCGGCCTGTTGGGCACACTGTGCAGCCTGCTGCCAGGCTTCTGGCAAGCGCATTCCCGCTTCGACTCGTTGCGTCAGTGCCAAACTAAAGGGGATGAGTGCATCCACCAGCGTTTTATCCCCCGGTTTCGCTTTACCGAAATGCATCACGCTCTCTTTGGCCTGACGTATACCGTCAGCCACGCGGCGACCGTCAGGACGCTGCTCATCACCCAACACCGTTCCCAGCGCATTCAACGCGACGCCCCAGATTGCGCCAGACGTTCCTCCTGCGCGATCGGCCCAGGCATCTGCCGCACGTTGCAATAACGTGCCGGCCCCCGCCTGCCGTTCCAGCATCTCCGCCGCTTTTTCCGCCGCGGCAATCACCCCGCGCTCCATACCAATGCCGTGATCGCCATCTCCGGCAATGGCATCGATACGGCCCAACTCGGTGACGTTAGCCAGTACAATGTCACGCGCCGCGTTCAACGCCGCCGCAACACAGTGTGCCGCTGCTTTCGATGCCGCCGTCGCGACTGGGATCACATCGAGTTCTGCCGTGAATGTCCGCTCAGCCAGCGGTTCGGCGGGAGACATACTGCCTTTACGGAATGCCGGTGCATCCGCAGGCGCACGCCAGAAACGTTCTAGTTCCTCATCCAGCCAGAACAACGTGAGCGATAGACCCGCCATATCAAAGCTAGTTACCAGCTCACCGACTTCCGGCTCGACCACCGTCAGCCCCTGCTCAACCAGCAGTTGTGAAACGCGGCGATAAACCACAAACAATTCTTCGTATTTCACCCCGCCGAGGCCGTTGAGTACCACGCTAATCCGCTGTCCGGAGAGCGTCGTGATGCCTTGCGGTACCTCTTTCAACAGTGAACTGACCAACAGCTCAGCCAGTTCATCAGCGGTTGAAATAAGGACATCACGGATACCCGGTTCGCCGTGAATCCCCATGCCTACCGCCATCATTCCTTCAGGAACGGTGAACAACGGGTGTTCCGCGCCCGGCAGGGTACAGCCAGAGAAGGCCACGCCGAGCGAGCGGGTACGCTGGTTGGCGCGCTCGGCAACCTCAAGCACAGCGGCCAAATCATAGCCCGCTTCCGCCGCCGCAGAGGCCGCCTTAAAAACCATCAGATCGCCCGCTACCCCGCGACGCTTTTGCCATTCATCCAGTGGCGCACTGGAAATATCATCGGTAACTGCCAGCAGCTCACACGGGATACCTTCCGCATTCAGACGCGCCTTAGCCTGTCCGAAATGAAGCACATCGCCCGCATAGTTACCGAACGTCAGCAGTACGCCACCACCATTGTGTGCCGCTCGGGCGACGGAGCAGATCTGCTGGGCTGATGGCGAAGCAAACAGGTTGCCCATCGCCGCGCCGTGCGCCAGCCCCTGCCCGACCAGTCCGGCAAACGCCGGGTAGTGGCCGGAGCCACCCCCGACCACAATAGCGACCCCACCTTCACGGCTGCGAGTGCTTCTGACCACGCCGCCAAGCACTTGACGCACTTTGTCAGCATGCGCCGCCGCAAAGCCTTCGGTCAGTTCTCGGGCAAAGGCGGAAGGTTGGTTGAACAAATACGTCATATTAATGCTCCTGTGTTACTGAGGCGGCTTTCGATACCCGATCCGAACGACTAAGCAGAACCATTAACACGGCGGAAAGCAGCATAAACCCGCCGACAATCATCATAGGCATCACGTAGGTTCCGGTTACGCCCCGCACCGCACCGGTGATGTATCCCGCGGAGAACCCAGCGACATTACCAATGGTGTTGATGAGTGCGATGGCCGCCGCCGCTGATGCGCCCGTCAGGAACTGAGTTGGTAACGTCCAAAAGTTAGGTAGCGCAGCGAAGATGGAGCAGGCCGTTACGGTAATCACCGCAATGGTCGCCGTCGGGGATTCCATAAACAGCGCCAGCGGAATGCTGATCGCACCGGTCAACGCTGGGATGGCGATGTGCCATGAACGACAACCGCGGCGCGTTGCATCACGCGACCAGAAATACATCACGATGGCCGCAGGCAAGTAAGGGATCGCGGTAATCAGCCCTTTATCCATGACGTTGAACGTCGTGCCGAACTGCTGTTGGAAACCCGCGATAATTGTGGGCAGGAAGAACGCCAGCGCGTAGAGGCCGTAAATAAAACCGAAGTAAATCAGGCACAGTACCCAGACGCGTTTGTTGAACATCACGGTCATCACGCCAGGGTGTTTGCTGTGATTTTTGGTGGCATGCTCGCTTTCCAGTTCACTGACCAGCCAGCGTTTTTCATCGGCATTCAGCCACTTGGCATCGGCCGGACGATCCACCAGATAGAACCAGGTAATGAGTCCAACAATAATGGCGGGAACAGAGACACCGAGGAACATCACCCGCCAACCGGACAATCCGAACAGGCCATGCTGCTCAATCAACCAGGCAGCCAGCGGCGCGCCTAACACCACCGTCAGCGGCTGTGCCAGATAGAACAGTGACAGGATCCTGCTACGGTAGCGGGCAGGCACCCACATACTGAGGAACAAGATCGCGCCAGGGAAAAAGCCCGCCTCCGCAATCCCCAGCAGGAAACGTAGGATATACAACCCTTCAAGACTGCTTACCCAGGTAAACAGCAATGACACGATGCCCCACGACACCATAATGCGTGACAGCCATTTGCGCGCGCCGAAACGGTGCAGCGCCAGATTACTTGGGACTTCCAGCAGAATATAACCAATGAAGAAAATGCCAGAAGCCAGTCCGAACTGCGCCACGGTGAGCGCAAGATCGGTGTTCATGCCATTCGGTCCCGCGAACGAAATAGCCGTACGATCGAGGAAGTTAATGAAAAACATCAAGCCGACGAAAGGCACCAAACGCCAGGAGATCTTGCGAATGGCCGATTGTTCTACAGCAGATGGTGTGGTGGTGGACGGTTTTGTGGCAGATTGCCCCGCCGTTGCAGCAGCCGATACTTTACTCATACAGCCCCCTTACTACCGATAGCCAACCCCTTCCCTGTCATTGCCTCTACGCCAGGCTGTTCCTGCATTTCATCCTCTTTCGTCATTCGATACCCGGTGTGACCTTTGTTGTTCGTTGTCTTTTTTATGGTTTGCATGCAGGTCTGACACATTGTTATGCCCTCTAAAGATTTAGATCATTAACACACTAAATGAACATATGAACGATATATTTGCCCCAGTCTTTTGCCTATCTCTCTGTTTAAAAATTGTGAGCATGATCTAAATATGTATCAAAAAGGTAAAATATCGCCTTAAAAGCCGCAAAAGTGACCAAGATCACTCTTTGAATCATCGTTTCCTCTCCGAGAAAACAAAAAACAAATAATCACACATTGAACATTTGAAAAAAGCGGTATATGTTTAGCCATGAAAAGGCCGGAAATGTACGGAATCATGTAGAGAGATTCTCGTTAGCGTCTGTTTATTCATGTTTTTATAAACAACTTAGCGAAAGCGACATATCAGGCTCACTTTGACCCTCAGCTAGGCAGGAGATAGATATGCTCTCGATTGCAATTGGTGCAGACAGCGCCGCGATTGATCTGAAAAACACGATTACTGATTATTTACAGCAGAAGGGGCTGACGGTGACCGACTACAGTTACGATCCCACTGGGGAAAACCCGATCTACCCCGATGTTGCCTACATGCTGGCACACGCGATCAAAGACGGTAAGCACCAACGTGGGATCCTGCTGTGCGGCACCGGGATCGGCATGAGTATCGTGGCTAACAAGGTCAATGGCATTCGTGCCGCTCAGTGCCATGACACCTATTCCGCTCAGCGAGCCAGAAAGAGTAACGATGCGCAGGTGATCGCACTGGGCGCTCGGGTTATCGGCCCTGAACTGGCAAAAGAGATTGTCGGTGCCTGGCTGGATGCCGAGTTTGAAGGCGGCGGATCGGCACCGAAAGTCGAGAAAATCAGCTACTACGAACACCAAGAAAATCACCGGTAATCCTGTCTGACGGCCCGTGGCTATCCCCAGACTGGCTGGCCGTCAGTCTTACCGTCCGTTCAACCGACTTATGCGTTCCGTCGAAAGAGCCCAACCGCAGCAATCGGAAAAAGCGCATGTTATTTCACGACCTCATGGCGCAGTGTGTTAGCTCTGTTTTACGCATGCCATTCTTCTTTTACACCAAGGAGCTCAGTCATGAATCAATTAGAAGCCCTTAAGCAGTTTACCGCGGTGGTCGCCGATAGCGGCGATATCGACTCTATTTGTCAATTTTCACCGCAAGATGCCACCACAAATCCGTCACTGATTCTAAAAGCCGCCACCTTGCCCCAGTATCAACCGCTGTTTGATGACGCGATCGCCTATGCAAACCAGCAAGGCGGTAGTCCGGAAACGCGCCTCATCAACGCCAGCGACCGACTGGCTGTGAATATCGGTGCAGAAGTGCTGAAAAGCATTCCAGGGCGCATCTCCACCGAAGTGGATGCCCGCCTCTCGTTCGATCGCGGTATGTGCGTCGCCAAAGCACGCAAACTCATTGGGATGTATCAGGAAAAAGACATTCCGCGCTCGCGCATTCTGATCAAACTTGCCGCCACCTGGGAAGGGATTCGCGCGGCTGAAGAGCTGGAAAAAGAAGGGATAAACTGCAACCTGACGCTGCTGTTCTCGTTTGCTCAGGCGCGTGCCTGCGCTGAAGCGGGTGTCTTTCTGATCTCGCCGTTTGTTGGTCGGATTTATGACTGGCATCAGGAAAAGCAGCCCACCCGCGACTATCAGGCTGAGAGCGATCCTGGCGTGATCTCCGTGCGTCATATTTATGACTACTACAAACGCCATCGCTACCAAACCGTGATCATGGGTGCCAGCTTCCGCAAAGTGGAACAGATTCTGGCGCTGGCGGGATGCGATCGCCTGACGATTTCCCCCACGCTGCTGGAGCAATTGAAAAACAGCCATGCCCCAGTCGAATGCCAACTGACGCCGTCGACCGAAGCGTTCAATCCACCTTCGCCACTGTCTGAAGCCGAGTTCCGCTGGGAACACTGTCAGGATGCGATGGCCGTCGATAAACTGGCGGAAGGCATTCGTCTGTTCGCTGCCGATCAACAAAAGCTGGAAGCGCTGCTGGCGGCCAAGCTGTAACGTCTGGAGTCGAACTGGCTGTCGGCGCGTATGACAAATTGACTGCCGCAGGCCGCAAGGTGCGCGTAGTGTCCATGCCGTCTACGGATGCGTTCGATAACGTGGTCGAAAAAGCGCAGGCGCTGCTGAAGTAAAGCGGCGGTTCGGTAAACTGACGATGCAGTAAAACACCGGTAGTAGACTGCGATATCGTGCACAAAAGGATCGCAAACCGCGCTATTGTTTGTGATCCAGATCAATTAATTCATCTGAGCACATTGCATGACTCCAGCGCCGCATGCTGATATTGCGGCGCAACACCATAAGTTGCACCAGCCTATTTTTATCGCGGCGTGCTACTGCTCCGGCAGGCAAGACCAAAATAAAAATGCATTTCCTCTTTTTTAGAGGTGCATTTTTATTTTGGTCTTTTTTTTTGGCCTAATTGGCGTCAACACAGGGTAAAGCTATGAATTATCAAAAAATGAATTATCAAAAACTTGGAGTCGACATCCTCGCGTTAAGCGGCGGCAAGCAGAACGTCAGCAAGCTGACCCACTGCGCTACCCGCTTACGCTTTGAGTTCAACGACAGCGATGCCGTACAGGCAGACGCAATTGCCAAACTCCCCGGCGTTATCAGCGTGGTCGATCGCGGCGGTCAGTTTCAGGTGGTCATCGGCAACGATGTCCAAATCACCTATCGCGCGATTTTGAACGAGATTGGCGAGATGAACGGCCAACGCACTGCCAGCAGTAAAGAACCGCAGAAGAAAGGCGGCATTTTCTCGCAAATCATCAGCGTGATTTCCACCACTTTCACCCCCGTTATCCCAGCGATTACCGGCGCAGGGATGATTAAAGCGCTGCTGGCGATCCTCAAGCTGACGGGGTTAATTTCCGCCGACAGCACGACCTATCGCCTGCTGGACACGATCTCCGATGCCGCCTTCTTCTTCCTGCCTGTGCTGCTGGCTTACGGTGCCTCCATCAAGTTCGCCTGTAACCCGATTCTGGCGATGACGATTGCGGGCGCACTGCTGCACCCGAATCTGGCTCAGCTACTGGCCTCCGGCGGCCCCATCAGCTTTATCGGTATTCCGGTACGGCTGGCGGACTATGCCGGATCGGTATTGCCGATCATTCTTACCGTATGGATCATGTCTTACATCGAGCAGTTTGCCGAAAAGATCTCGCCTTCGATGATCAAATTTTTCACCAAGCCGATGATTGTGCTGTTGTTTACCGCGCCGCTCGCGCTGGTGGTGATTGGGCCTTTCGGGATTTTCCTCAACGATCTGGTCGCCAGCGGTGCGGCGATCATTGACGGAAAAGCGAGCTGGCTTATTCCGATGCTGATGGGCGGTCTGCAACCGTTTTTGGTGATCACCGGCACCGCCTGGGCGATGACGCCAATTGCCACCTCGCAGCTGACTCGCAACGGTTTCGAGATGATCAACGGGCCCGGCATGCTGGCCTCCAACATTGCGCAGGGTGCGGCCACGCTGTGCGTAGCGCTGAAAACCAAGAATAAGAATTTGAAACAGCTGGCTTCTTCCGCAGGCTTCACCGCTCTGCTGGGCATCACCGAGCCTTCTCTGTACGGGGTGACGCTGAAACTGAAGAAACCGCTGATTGCCGCCATGATCGGCGGGGGCTGTGCGGGGATCTACGCCGGGCTGGCCGGGCTGGTTCGCTATGCCTTCGTCTCACCGGGTCTCGCGGCGCTGCCCGCCTTTATTGGTGAAAACCCGATGAACATCGTCCATGCGCTGATCACCTGCGCCATTGCGATTGTCGTCACGTTTGCGCTCACCTGGATCATGGGATTTGACGATCCGGTGGATGAAACCGAGACCACAGCAACCACCAATGGTCCGTCTACCTCGGAAACAGAGACCGCCAAAAAACCGCAGGCGGCGGAAAGCCACTCAGAACCACAAACGATACTCAGCCCGATGTCCGGCAAGCTGGTCGCGCTGAGTGACATCAACGATGACGTATTCTCACAGGGATTACTGGGACAAGGCGTGGCGATTATTCCTGACAACGGTGAAGTCGTCGCGCCGGTTAGTGGCGAAATCATCACGTTCCTTGAGTCTAAACACGCCGTCGGTATCCGGACAGATAACGGTCTGGAATTACTGATTCATGTCGGCCTTGATACGGTGAATCTCAACGGCAAGCACTTTACCGGCCATATCAAACCGGGCGACCGTGTCACCGCAGGCGACAGGCTAATTAGCTTCGATCTGCATGAAATCACGCGTCTGGGCTACGACCCGATTACGCCAGTGGTGATCATCAACAGCGATGACTACGCCAGCGTCGTCTGTACCGCACCACAGCCGATCGCCTCGCTGGATACCATCATTAAAGTGAACGCCTAATCCCCATAGAGGCATTGGGTGCTCTGCCCGATGCCTCTTCCCGGATGTGAGAGAACATATGCATTACCAACAGCAAAAACACTTCCCTGCGGGCTTTCTGTGGGGAGCCTCGACCTCGGCTTATCAGGTCGAAGGAGGCTGGCAGGCCGAGGGGAAAAGCCCGTCGATCATTGATAAATGCCTGCACCCGGAAAACACCGCCGACTTCACCGTGGCTAGCGATCACTACCATCGCTTTAAAGAAGACGTGCAGCTGTTTGCGGAACTGGGATTAAAGGCCTATCGCTTCTCTATTGCCTGGACGCGTATTCTTCCCGACGGCACCGGTGCAGTAAATCCGCTGGGCATCGCGTTTTACAACAGCCTGATTGATGAACTGAACGCGCACGGTATCGAGCCGGTCGTCACGCTCTACCATTTCGATTTGCCTTATTGTCTGGAAGCACAGGGCGGCTGGCAGAATCGCGCCACAATTGACGCCTTTGTTCACTACGCCCGCACGCTGTTTACGCATTTCGGCGACAAGGTGAAATACTGGCTGACGATTAATGAGCAGAACACCATGATTCTGCACCCCGGTGCGATTGGCCTGCCGGAAGGTGGCGTTTTGCCATCTAAAAAAGTGCTGTATCAGCAGAACCATCACATGATGCTGGCACAGGCGCAGGTCATGGCGTTGTGCCACGAACTCGCGCCCAACGGTTTGATTGGCCCGGCGATCAACACCACCTCCATGTATCAGGCCACCAGCAAGCCGGAAGATGCCATCGCCGCGCACAACTGGGAAACGCTGCGCTGCTGGAGCTTTCTGGATGTCGCGGTGCATGGCCGCTACAACGCGCTGGCCTGGCGCTATCTGGAAGATCGCGGCCTCGCGCCGGAGACATTGCCCGACGATGACGACATCCTGCAGTCAGGCAAACCCGACTACGTGGCGATTAACTACTACTCCACCGCCACCATTGCCGCCAGTAAAGGCGATGCATCGGATGTCAGCGCCCGCGCGGGCGATCAGCAAATCATGCTGGGCGAACCCGGCGTCTACCGCGCGGCGGACAATCCGCACGTCGATAAAACGCCTTATGGCTGGGTGATCGATCCCATTGGTTTGCGTTTAACGCTGCGTAAAACCTACGAGCGCTATCATCTGCCAATCCTGATTACGGAGAATGGCATGGGTGCGCCGGATAAGCTTGAGGCCGACGGGACGATCGACGATCAATATCGCATCGATTTTATTGCCCGTCATATTGAACAGATGCAGCTCGCTATCAGCGATGGCGTTGATCTTATTGGCTATTGTCCGTGGTCGGCGATCGATGTGGTCAGCACCCATCAGGGCTACGGTAAGCGCTACGGATTTATCTATGTGAACCGCGATGAGTTCGAGCTGAAAGATTTGCGCCGCATCAAAAAGAAAAGTTTTTACTGGTATCAGGGCGTCATAGCATCAAATGGCGCGCGGTTATTTCCTGGGGAATCCTAATACTGACGCCCCGGTACACGCTGTTAAAACAGAGATAAGCTCACTCTGAATCACTCATGTTGCGGGAAAACGCCCCCGCAACATGAAAGAGAAGAAATGGGTTATTATTTTACTGACGCTCCCACTGATATCACTCAAGAAACGCATGATGGCTGAACCGATAAAAGCAATAAAAATACTGAACAATAGCCTGGTGTTATCTTCCGATGCAGATAACAACGAAATCATTGTCATGGGGAAAGGGATCGGTTTTAACAGCAAAACCGGCGATATTCTCGATCCGACCAAAATTGAGAAGACCTTTATTCTCAAGGACGGCACATCGCCACGCGAATTTGCTCGTCTGATTGAGCACGTCGGGGAAGAATATGTTCATATCGTGAATAAGATTATTGATGATGCGAACCGACAGCTTCATGGTCGCCTGAGCGAACAGGTCTTTTTTACGCTGATCGACCATATCAGCTTTGCGATTGAGCGCTATCGCAAAGGCATCAGCATACAAAATCGTCTGCTTTATGAAGTAAAGCGATTTTACCCGCAGGAGTTTGCGATTGCCTCGCGGGCGCTCAACGACATTAACCAGCAAATGAACCTGGAGTTACCCGAAGAGGAAGCGGGCAATATCGCGTTCCATTTGGTCAACGCCCAAACCGACGTCCAGAATATGGAGAACACGCTCCAGTCGGTCAAAATGCTGAAAGATATCTTTAATATCATTCAGTACAACTTCCATATCGTGATTGATAAAGAATCCATTAACTACTCACGCTTCCTGACGCACATGCAATTCTTTATTCAGCGTCTGCTGGAAAATAGCCTGATTCATTCAAACGATGACTTTATTTTTGAGCAGGTCACCAAAGAATATCCTGATGCCTATAAATGCAGCCGACTGATCAAAGACTATATTCACAACCTGCTCAACATCGACATTTCTAACGATGAAATGCTGTACCTGATTATTCATATCGTCCGTATCACCCCAGAACAGGAAAGTGCGCCCAATCGGCGATAAATTGATCAGCGGTTTTCCTGCCGCTGCTGCACCTCCTCGTTCTGATGACCTCACAAGTGCAACACGCACAAGAACCCATCCCTGATAGTCCATTTGGACAAGGAACAACCCATGCGGGTGACACGGCGATTACTGAAAGTTTCATCGCATTTTTGGGTACTGGGCATGTTCAATCAATAAGGCATTGGCTACTATCATTTTCATAAGCAAATTATGGAAAATTTTTTGTGGCAACGATTACAGATATCGCTCAAAAAGCTGGGGTGGCAGCCTCAACCGTTTCTCGCGTACTTAATAACGATCCCAGCCTGTCCATAACCAAAGAAAAGCGCCAACTCATCAAGAAAATCGCCCATGAGTTGGCCTATTTATCGCCTACACAACGTAAGCAGCAGAAAAAAAAGTTAGAGAACTCGCTCGTTGTCCGCTCTCATTTCAAAATGGATAATGAAAACGTATTGAATCTCGCCGTCGTCCACTTTCTTACGCCCTCAGAAGAACTCAACGACCCTTATTTCACCGCAATGCGTATTGGCATTGAAAACCGCTGCCATCATTTTAATATTTCGTTACGCAATCTATTCACCACCAATTTATCATCCAATAGCCAGACTTTAGCTCAGGCGCAGGCGATCATTTGCGTAGGTCACTTTAGCGATAGCGACATCGCCTTAATCTATTCATTAAATAAAAACCTGATTTTTATCGACTCGGCCCCTCTCGATAAACAATGTGACGCCGTGCTTTTTGATCGGGAAGCGGCTGCACGCGAAGTATTACATTACATTGTGAATAGTGGCGCTCAGCGCCCCGCATTTATAGGGAACAATGAAAGCCGGTTGCATGTATTTCAGGAGATAACGCAAAAACACGGTATCTACGACGAGTCGCGATGCAAGGTCAGTCAGCTATTCTGTATTGAGTCCGGCTATCAGGCGATGAATGAGTTGCTGCAACAAAAAGAGTGGCCTGATGTCGTATTCGCGGCGACAGACATTATCGCTATTGGCGTGTACCGGGCGATTCAAGAGAAAGGTATTGCCATTCCTAAGCAAATAAAAGTGGTTGGGATGAATGACATCCCCACAGCACAGCATCTCAATCCCAGTTTGACCACAATGCGACTTTACCCCACTGAAATGGGCGAAGCTGCCGTCGATCTGTTTTTAGAGCTGGTGGCAGGACGCTATTATAAAAAACACGTACAGATTGGTTATGAGATGATGTGGCGCGAAAGCTTCACACTCAACGATGCCCTTTTATAATACGTCCCCTTATCTTTCCTATCCTTACAAATATACCCTAAATAATTCGAGTTGCGTGAAGGCGGCAACCGAGCGAATCCCCAGGAGCTTACACCGGTAAGTGACTGGGGTGAGTAAGGGCGGCCAACGCACAAGCAGCTTGAAGTATGACGGGTATAAAGTGGCCACGTAAGCAAACTACGTGGCCAGAGAATGTCAATTAGCGGTTATTTTCCACAGCTGATTCCATCCCCCATTATCATGCCATTGAATACCGGAGGCACCGTTCTCTGTTGAACGACTACTGATATCCAGCAGCTTTCCGCTATTTCTATTCATGATTTTATAATAGCCATCGCCAGCATCTAAAATCAGCCATTGCTGGCTAAAATGGCCGGTGTTATACATTTGGAGAATTTGCGCACCATCCTCATTGGCACTGAAATTAACATCAATGTACTTTCCGCTATTCACATTCACCAGATTGAAATAACCATTGCCAATCGCGTTAAAATAAAAACGCTGGCTGTCCCAGTTGCCGTCACTGTATTGTTCAACCCATGCGCCATCTTCACTCGAACCGCTCACGATATTCAGCGATTTACTACTGTGTCGATTAACGATTTTATAGCGGGTGCCGTTGACGAAATTGATTTGCGATTCGGCAAACGCGTCCAGTGCTCGGGTAAATTGCAATACATTGGTTGAAACTTGCGTCGTCGCGCCTAAAGCGTAGCCATCCGGTAGCACCTTTGCATTAGCCGCTGGTTCCCAATAAAAAACCCCAATCCCTTTATTTCCCGGCACGGCTTTAACAAGATTAATCGTATCCCTGATCGTCCAGTAACTGTCTGTCGGGTTGGTTTCCAAACCGCCGACTTCAACGACCATGACTTCCTTACCATACCGGCTCGCCATATCATTGAGATTGCTCGCCAGAGCGCCAGTGAGCTCCCAATAATTTTTCCCTTCCCAGTAGGGATAGAACGAAAAGCCAATCACATCGGTTTTCCCACCGTGCGTGGTGAGGAAATTATCAAAAAACCAGCGAGAGTTTGAATTATTATTCCCATGCGCCAGATGGCTGATCACCTTAGAGGAAGGGCTGACCGCTTTAACCGCATCATAGCCCGCATTCAGTAGCTGCGTTAGATTGGCAAACCGGCTTGTGCTACCTTCCGGGAGTAAAATGCCCGGGTTCATTTCGTTGCCGACCTGCACCCATTCCGGCGTCACGCCAGCGGATACCAACGCAGTCATCACTTCATGAGTGTGATTATAAACGGCCGTCGTTAATTGACTCAGATTGTAGTTCGCCCACGCCGCTGGCTTTATTTGATGACCCGGATCCGCGAAAACATCACTGTAGTGGAAATCCACCATGACGCGCATTCCCATCGCTTTGGCGCGCTGCGCGGCATCCACCACGCGGGTTTTATCCGTATAGCCAAGCATCGTCCAGGTCGTATTATCTTTATGCCATAGCGCACTGGGGTCGGGATTAACGAAAATGCGTAACCGTACAGCGTTTATACCGTGATCGCGCAATATCTGTAATACATCGCGCGGCGTTCCTGCATCATCACGCCAGCTTACCCCGCGATCTTCTAATTGCTTTACCCAGCCAATATCCGCGCCGTAAGCAAACGGCTGCGCCGCTTTCGCCAAATTGGCTGACATAAACCCTATAAACAGCATTAACAATATAGAGATGATTCCTGAATAATTATTCTTTTTCATTCATTTCTCCTTGAGGTAACACGCTTAAAGGGCATTTATTACATAAATACCCAGGTACAGATTAAAAATAGAGGGGGATACTGATAAAAATAAATTTCACAGAATAAACCAAGCAGCCATTAATGGCTGCTTAGCTATTTTCTAAATTTTTCACTTATTCAACATGACGTTTTCTATGGCGTTATCCTCGTCATGACAGACATTTTATTTTTAATTAATCCGCTTTCCATTTTCATCAAAAAAGTGCAGATGTTCACTACGGCACGTCAGCGGAATCGTTGAGTAAGGCACAATACTATTATCACCCGACAAATGAACCTTGAAATTATTAACGCCAGAATACGCACCAAAAATATAGGTCGCATTACCCAGCCTTTCCGTGACCTCACTCGTGATCGACAAGCTGACGTCCCCACCGTTCGGGTCAATACTCAGGTGTTCAGGGCGAATACCCACGGTAATTTTCTGATCGGCACACAATCCGTGGTTAGCAAGATTAACGGAAAGCGTATTGAGCTTATTGATCAAGATACTCACGTTGTTCCCTTCAACCTGTAGCACTTCGCCAGGTAGAAAGTTCATATTCGGCGAACCGATAAAACCTGCGACAAAAAGATTTTCTGGCTTATGGTAGAGCGCCATCGGTGTCCCAACCTGCTCAATATATCCCTTGTTTAACACCACAATTTTATCCGCCAGCGTCATCGCTTCGACTTGATCGTGCGTCACATAAACCATGGTGTTACGCATTTCCTGATGAAGCCGGGCAATCTGTAAACGCATTTCCACGCGTAATTCGGCATCGAGGTTCGACAAGGGCTCATCGAATAAGAACA
Source organism: Pectobacterium quasiaquaticum (assembly GCF_014946775.2). NCBI lineage: Bacteria > Pseudomonadati > Pseudomonadota > Gammaproteobacteria > Enterobacterales > Pectobacteriaceae > Pectobacterium > Pectobacterium quasiaquaticum. The sequence continues at coordinate 3,560,525 of NZ_CP065177.1, forward strand.
CTTTAGGATCGCGCACAATGGCACGCCCAATCGCAACACGCTGACGCTGACCGCCAGAAAGCTGTTTCGGTGTGCGGTCTAACAGTGCTTCTAGCTGGAGCGTCATCGCGGCCTTACGCACCATTTTTTCGACTTCAGCTTTGGGGTGCCCGTTCATTCTCAACCCAAACCCCATATTTTCAGCCACCGTCATATGCGGGTACAGCGCGTAAGACTGGAACACCATCGCAATCCCCCGCTCTGCGGGATCGAAATGGTTAACTAAACGGTTATCAATATGAATTTCGCCATCCGTGATATCTTCCAATCCTGCGATCATTCTCAGCAACGTCGATTTACCACACCCCGACGGACCGACGAAGACCACAAATTCGCCTGAATTAATCTCAAGATTAATACGATGGATGGTTTCAGTCTTATCGTAACGCTTCACTATATTTTTTAATAAAATATCAGCCATGTTGAACCTCAAACTTAATTTGCCATTGCGCGCGTATTACTTCACTGCGCCCGTCATGCTGGCGATAAATTGCTTTTGCATGGCGAAGAAGATAAGTAAGCTAGGAAGAGTAGAGATGACTGTTCCCACCATAATAAGCCCGAAGTCTGGAGAATAGGCAGAAGCAAAGCTGGATAACACCAGATTAATCGTCTTTAATTCATTAGACTGGAGGACAATAAGCGGCCAGAGAAAGGCATTCCATGACGTCATAAAAACAATGATAAACGCAGCGGAATAGCTGGCTCGCATAATCGGTACATAGACATACAAGAAAATTTTCCACTCCGCGACGCTTTCCACGCGCGCAGCATCGATCAACTCTCTCGGAAACGTTTTCGTACATTGCCTAAAGTAAAAAATAATAAACGCACCGGCCACCGTCGGCATGACAACGGCAAAATGCGTATCCAGTAAGCCAGCCTTACCAAACATGGTAAAAAGCGGGATCATTAATGCTGCAAACGGGATCATCATCGTCGTTAATAGTGCGACATAGACACGCTCACGATTCTTGCTGGAATAAATCTCAAAGGCATAACCTGCGATAGAGCACACCACCAGCGTTGACACCGTACTGATCAATGCAATCTTTGAGGTATTCCAAAACACTAATGCCAGATCCACCTGACTCGTCAGATTGGTAAAGTTGACCAGTAATTGATCGCCAAACGTGAATTTACCCATGTTGATTTGGCTGGTGCTATTCGTGCTCGATACCACCATCCAATAGAATGGGAAAAGCGAGAAAATGCTCATCAGCACAAGAAAAATATGCATCAGCATGCTGTTAATTTTACTTTTTCTCATATTATCCCTTCCGTGCTGCTTTAAACTGAATCAGCGCCAGTATTGCTGAGAAAACAACAATCACGTATGAAACCGTTGCCGCATAGCCAAAGTTCGGTACAAATTTGAATGACAAATTATAAATATAAAGCGATAACGTCAGCGTCGCATTTGCCGGACCACCATTCGTGATATTCATGACTTCATCAAACAACTGTAATGTGCCAATGGTTGATGTCACACTGGTAAAAAGAATAACCGGTTTCAATAAGGGTATGGTGATGAAGAAAAACTGCTTAATGGGGCTGACGCCATCAACCCTAGCCGCCTCATAAATTGACTTATCAATATTCTGCATAGCAGAAAGATAAAATATCATGTTATATCCCGTCCAGCGCCATGTAATGGCAATAATGATGGTCACTTTCGCCCAGAAAGGATCGGACAACCACGGAATCGGATCGTCAATAACATGAATAAACAGCAAGAATGAATTAATCACGCCATCCAGTTCAAACATACTCTTGAAAAGAATGGAGTAGGCCACCAGTGAGGTCACACAAGGTAAAAAGATCGCTATTCTAAACCACTGGCGATATTTAAGCTGAGACGAGTTCAAACAAGAAGAAATAGCCAGTGATAATAGAATCATAATGGGGACTTGGATTACCAGAAACGTTAACGTATTCCAAAGTGCCGTTTTGAACATAGGATCACTGAATAAACGAATGATATTTCCCAGGCCAACAAATTGTGTCACCACACCACGGCCAGACTGAAAAGAAAGCCACAGTGATTTGAAAATAGGGTATATCGTCATTAAGGCAATTAACCCAACAGCGGTAGCGACAAAAGCCCAGCCGTTGATGTTATAAAGCCTATTCATTTTAGGTTTATACATCATTATCACACCATCGATTTCTGGAGAGAAATACTTGAGGGCTTGCCGCCCTCAAGCTCACACTCGCTACTGCATAATCTGATTTTTTAATGTCGCTTCGGCGCGTTTTAAAACGTCATCAACAGAATCGCCTTTCAGTAATGCAGGTATTTCAGCAGCAATGGCGTTATCAACTTCCTGGGTATACATACCGTAGGAAACCTGTGGAATTTCAGTCACCCATTTAGAGAAATCAGCGAACACGGGTTGCCCGCCAAAGAACGGATCGTGTACCGCGTAAGCAGGGCCGGAAGTGGCGGGAAGGAAGGTGGCGAGCGCACCGCGATCAACCAAAAGGGTTTGATACATATTGCTATCTGCCGCAAAGGTTTTCTGCAAAAATTCAATCGCCTGTTTAGTATTTTTGCCACCTTTTAAGACATACCAGCTCGATCCCCCCTGATTGGAAGCATGTACCGCTTTGTCGAGGTTCAGCCGTGGGATCGGCGCGACACGCCATTTGCCTTTCTGATCTTCAGCACTTTTAATGGAGCCAATCACCCATACGCCAGAAACCACACTCGCCGATTTTCCGGCATTAAAGCTCCCGACAAAACTCGACCAGCCTGAGATAGGACGTGCAATTTTCGCGTCATTAATCGCTTTAATTGTTTTTAACGTTTCTTTCAGTGCATTATTTTTGGTGAGATTGAGTTGTCCTTGATTATCGAAGAACCATTCTCCACCGGACTGCATCATAATATGAGGGAGAACTACATCATTCATATCGTAGGTCAGCATATCAACACCGGTTTTCGCTTTTACCTGCTTACCGATTTCAATATATTTATCCCAGGTAATATTCACCATATCACTCTCTTTATATCCGGCAGCCTCCAGATAATCGAGTCGATAGAACATTCCCGCCACGCCGGAATCAAAAGGAACACCGTATACCTTATCCCCTACCGTCATCACCTTCGTTTTATAAGGTGCAAACTGGCTATAATCGATAACATCCTGTAATGGGGTAAAGGAATCAGGATAAGCCTGAAGATATTTCTGAGCATTATAATCCTCAATCAGCACAATATCAGGAAGCGAGTTTTTAACCCCTGAAGCCAACATGGTATTTAATTTCTGCTCAATATCTTCTTTACCTGAGTCGATCACTTTCAGACTAAAACTTGGATCGGCTTTTTTATATATCGACGATGCCTCATGCATTGCCGCGACATTGAAGTTAGGATCCCAGGCCCACACGGTGACTTCAGCAGCCAGGCTGTGACTCGATAAGCCCAGCGTGAGGAATGAAACTGCAAATAGGGTAGATACTTTATTCTTGATCTTCATCAGAGCAGTCCTTCTTTACTTTTTGTAAAGAGAGAATATGAGTTACTGCATAATGAAGCAACGAGTTACACCGCTTACATTCTTTCATCCGGTGATACGGGTCACACAACAGGGAGAAAAATGACTAAATATTCGATCTAAATACAAAAAATTTAGGAAAATTTTCCTCCTACAAAGCTCATACCAGCCCATAAAAATGATGAAAATAAAAGCAGAACCCACCACATACCATTGAAAATAAAACAAAAAATGGCGATGTAAAAAGGTTAATCAGCGCATATTAACCATGATCACCTCTTCACCGTGGAATTACGCAAAAATGAAAGCGTTACCACAGAAAATCAAGCGGCACATGGGATACCCGTGTGCCGCAAAACATGCCTATGCCTTGGAAAACCAGCCGCGAATGATCGCGTGCTGTAGCAGCATGATGGTCTTGCCGTCTTTAATCCGGCCATCGTTCATCATCGCGACGGCTTCGCTGAACGGCAGTTCCAGCACCTCGATATCTTCATCTTCCACACCACCGCCCAGATTATCCCTCTGCGACTCATCGTATTCAGCAGCGAAAAAGTACACACGCTCCGTCACGCTGCCCGGCGACATGTAGGCATAGAACAGCTTTTCCACGTTGCCAATCGCATAGCCCGTTTCTTCGATGGCCTCGTTACGGATACATTCTTCGGGCGAATGATCGTCCAGCAAACCCGCGCAGGTTTCCAGCAGCATGCCGCTTTCGTTGCCGTTGACGTAGGTAGGAATACGGAATTGTCGTGTCAGAATCACCGTGCCTTTCGCCCGGTTGTACAGCAGAATCGTCGCGCCATCACCACGGTCATAAACCTCACGAACCTGGCGAACGACGCCGCCATTATTTCTTTTTAAATCAAATGTATATTTGTTCAGAATATACCAATTATCGGATAGCAGCTTCTTTTCGACGATATCAATGGGAGACGACATGCAAACACCTCGATGCTCGATGACTGAAGGGATGGTTCGTTTATATAAACAACGCGAATTCATCATATCTACTTTTAGTGGCGGCATAAACGGATAAGAAGGTATCCGCAGCTACGGTAAAAGAGCCCGGCTCCCGCGAGATCGCCCCCGTGGAGTTGGGCTTGATATAGGCGTTGTGTATCAGCGATGCTATGTAGCGCAACAGCACTTTTCATCGCGGCAGGGCTCTGCTTCGCCTACCGTCGGTTACCATCCTAATCTCGGAGAACCCAATGCCATACGTCAACATCAAAATCACCAATGAAGGCGTCACTGCTGAACAAAAGCGTCAATTGATTGAGGGCGTGACCCAACTGCTGGTCGATGTGCTAAACAAAAACCCCAAAACCACCGTGGTGGTGATTGATGAGGTCGAAACGGACAACTGGGGAATTGGCGGCGTGCCGGTGACGGAATTGAGGAAGGCCAGCAAGTAAAAAGGCTGGTGATAAAAAGTGGAAAGGTGCCACGCTATTCTGGCGTAATAATCGGTGGCACCCGTTTTATATCCCCAACATCGTATCAATCAGCAGATACATATTGAGAGAAACTACCAGCACGACAATGAGTTGCCCGATGCGCTGTACCCATTTGCCATTGACCATCGTCCCCATCAGTTCACGGTTACCCGTGAAGGACAGCAAGGGAACCAGCGCCAGCGCAATCCCAAAGCTCAGCACTACCTGACTCAATACCAGCACCCGCGTCGGATCCATACCGGACAGAATCACGATAAACGACGGCAGCATCGTCACGGCGCGGCGCACCCAAAGTGGGATATGGAAACGCACGAATCCCTGCATTACCACTTGGCCTGCCAGCGTGCCAACAACGGTAGAAGACAGGCCAGCAGCCACCAGACTCAGACCGAAAATGACCGCGGCGGCTTTACCTAGCAGCGGCTCCAGCGTGAGGTAGGCTTTATCCAGATCGGCAATATCCTGATTACCACTGAAATGGAACGCCGCCGCTGCCGTCGCCATCATGGCCAGATTGACGAATCCAGCGATGGTCATCGCAATTGCGACATCGACTTTCGTTGCCGAATAACGCTCGGCACGAGTATGGCTACCTTCATGCTGCGTCAGGGAAGAATGCAGATAAATCACATGCGGCATAATGGTCGCCCCCAAAACGCCTGCGGCCAGCAGCACGGCATCGGAGGTTGGCAGACTAGGAATCGCCATCCCTTTGGCTAACGCGGACAGTTCAGGCTGAGAGAAGACCAACTCGACAATATACGCCGCCGCAACAAACAGCAGCAGGCCGCCGATAACCATCTCCAGCGGCTTCTGCCCGCGCTGTTGCAGCATTAAAATCAGGAAGGTTGCAATGGCGGTGAGGATCGCACCTTCCAGTAGCGACACGCCCAAGAGCAGTTTGAAACCAATCGCTGCACCGATAAACTCGGCCAGATCGGTCGCCATCGCAATAATTTCGGCCTGCACCCAATAGGCCCAAACGGCCGGACGCGGAAAGCGATCGCGGATATGTTCCGCCAGATTCTTACCGGTTGCGATCCCCAATTTGGCGGACAGCAGTTGGATCAGCATCGCCATCAGGTTCGCCCACACCACCACCCACAGCAGCGTATAGCCATAGGCCGCGCCAGACTGGATATTAGTGGCAAAGTTACCCGGATCGATGTAACCAATCGCCGCGATAAACGCCGGACCCATCAAAGAAAGTTTAACCTTCCTTGATGTGCGGCTTGTTGACTCAATAACACGGCTACCCAGCATAGTATGACCCTTCTAACACTGTTGTTTTATTACTCTCACAAAAACGATAATGATTATCAAGTGCATTTAAAGTGGTAATACCAATTCTTTTGATAGTTAATGATGATGAGTCATTCAAAACCTAAAAAACATCTTTTTTATCAAACAAATCTTAACAAAATATAAACAAAAAACCCCATGCGATGGCACGGGGTTTGGAATGAAGATACGCTGTCACTATGGTACGTAAAAAGCAGACGGTGCGTAAAAGCAAACAGAATCAGTCTTGTGCTTTTGATACCGCAACCATCGCCGGACGCAGCAAACGGCCGTTCAGCGTATAGCCTTTTTGCATGACCATCATGACATGGTTCGGCTGGTGATCGGCCGAAGGTAGCATCGTCATTGCCTGATGCACTTCTGGGTTAAACGGTACGCCCACATCACCCACAACCTCGATGCCAAACTTGCGTACAGCATCCAGCAACGATTTCAGCGTCAGTTCAACACCTTCAATCATCGCAGCCAGTGATTCGTTGGATTTATCCGCCGTATCCAGCGCACGTTCCAGGTTATCGATAACCGGCAGCATTTCGCTGGCAAATTTCTCTACCGCAAATTTGTGCGCTTTCTCAACATCCATTTCCGCACGGCGGCGAATGTTATCGGCTTCAGCACGGACGCGAAGCATATTGTCACGTTCACGCTGTTGCAGTTCGCTCAACTGGGCTTCCAGCTCGGCGATGCGTGCATCACGCGGGTCAGCTACGTCTGCCGTCTCTGGCGCGGCATCCGCTTGCTGCCCTTTTGCTGCTTCCTTTTGATCCAGGACTTGCTCGTCAGGCGTTTTCTGTTCTTTACTACTCATGAAATTCTCCGCGGTTTAGCATTAATCTCGCTAGTTGCTTATTATGGGGATCAAAATCGGGGATTCAAGAGAACCCGTCATATATTGGTTCCAACCGCTGCCGATACACCACGCTGAGGACAAAAACAGCAATGAACACACCGCTTACAATGAACAGGCCGTTTAATTGTATTGGCATTGTCGGCCATCCGCGCCACCCAACGGCGCTGGCAACGCATGAGATGCTTTATCACTGGCTCACCGACAAAGGTTACTCGGTTCTGATCGAGCAGCAGATCGCCCGTGAGTTGAATCTAAAAGATGCACCCACAGCGAGCCTTGCCGACATCGGCCAGCAGGCGGATTTGGCGGTTGTCGTTGGCGGTGATGGCAACATGCTCGGCGCAGCGCGCGTGCTGTCGCGCTATGACATCAAGGTGATTGGTGTGAACCGTGGCAACCTCGGTTTTCTGACCGATCTCGATCCTGATCAGGCACAGCAGCAGCTTTCTGACGTTCTCGACGGCCATTATTTGAGCGAACAGCGTTTCATGCTGGAAGCGCACGTTTGCCGCGAAAACCAGCCCGACAGTATCAGTACCGCTATTAACGAAGTAGTGCTTCACCCAGGAAAAGTTGCACATATGATTGAATTTGAAGTCTATATTGACGACAAATTCGCCTTCTCACAGCGTTCAGACGGCCTGATTATCGCCACGCCTACAGGCTCCACTGCCTATTCCCTTTCCGCTGGCGGCCCAATCCTAACACCGTCGCTGGATGCCATTGCGCTGGTGCCCATGTTCCCGCACACGCTGTCAGCCCGCCCGCTGGTCATCAACAGCAGCAGCACGATTCGGCTAAAATTTTCCTGCATTACCAACGATCTGGAGATCAGCTGTGACAGCCAGATTGCGTTACCGGTACAGGAAGGCGAAGAAGTCCTGATTCGCCGCAGCGAATATTACCTGAATCTGATCCACCCAAAAAACTACAGTTATTTCAATACACTAAGTTCAAAACTCGGTTGGTCAAAAAAATTATTCTAAAATTTCACCCAGCTACTTTACTGTATATAAAACCAGTTTATACTGTATGTAATCACATGTGATTACATACAGAGGTTTATCATGCTGGCGCAACTCACTATCAGTAACTTCGCCATCGTGCGCGAATTAGAAATCGATTTTCAGTCAGGAATGAGCGTTATAACTGGGGAAACCGGTGCGGGGAAATCCATTGCGATTGATGCCCTCGGTTTATGTCTGGGAAATCGTTCTGACGCCAGCATGGTTAGGCCGGGCACCGCCCGCGCCGACATTTGTGCCCGCTTTGCGCTGGCAGATACCCCAACTGCACGTCAGTGGCTGGAAGAAAACCAGTTGGATGACAGCAACGAGTGCCTGCTACGTCGCGTGATTAGCGCCGATGGCCGCTCACGCGGCTTTATTAACGGCACCGCCGTGCCGTTGTCTCAACTGCGCGAACTCGGTCAACACCTGATTCAGGTACATGGCCAGCATGCCCATCAGCTACTGTTGCGACCCGATCATCAAAAACACCTGCTGGATGCCTATGCCGATGAACCAAAACTGCTGGTTGCTATGCAGCAGGTTTGGCATCAGTGGCACCAAAGCTGCCGCGCGCTGGCGCAGTTGCAACAGGCAGCCATTGAGCGCGAGGCTCGCCGGGAACTGCTGCAATACCAATTAAAAGAGCTGAATGAATTCTCCCCACAGCCCAGAGAATATGAGCAGATTGACGTTGAATATAAGCGTCTGGCGAATAGCGGTCAGCTACTGACGATGAGCCAACAGGCCATGCAACTGCTGAGCGAAGACGACGAGCAGAACATCATCAGTATGCTGCACAGCGTAAAACATCATCTCGGCGAACTCATCAGTATGGATGACAAGCTGTCCGGCGTGCTGTCCATGCTCGAAGAAGCCGGCATTCAGCTTAGCGAAGCCAGCGATGAGCTGCGCCACTACAGCGAACAGATGGATCTTGACCCGATTCGGCTGTATGAACTGGAACAACGCCTGTCGCGTCAGCTCGCGTTGGCACGCAAACACCACGTTGCTCCAGAGGCGCTCCCAGCGTTCCATCAACAGCTATTAGAAGAACAGCAACAGTTGGCACAGCAGGAAAGCGACCATGACGCGCTTAGCGCTTCCGTCGGCGAATACCATCAGCAGGCGTTGCACCTTGCAGAACAGCTGCACGTGCGCCGTCAGCACCACGCCAGCGAACTGGCACAGCTCATCACCACCAATATGCGTGAACTGGCAATGCCACACGGCCACTTCTCCATTGATGTGAAATTTACGCCAGACAACCTGACGGCCACCGGTGCCGACAGTATCGAATTCCGCGTGACCACGAACCCAGGCCAGCCGCATCAGACGTTGGCAAAAGTAGCCTCGGGCGGTGAGCTATCGCGTATCGCGCTGATTATTCAGGTGATCACCGCGCAGAAAATGGATACGCCAGCGATGATCTTCGATGAGGTCGATGTAGGTATTAGCGGACCAACCGCCGCCATCGTCGGCAGAATGCTGCGCCAGCTCGGCGAATCCACGCAGGTGATGTGCGTGACGCACCTGCCACAGGTCGCAGGCTGCGGTCATCAGCACTTCTTCGTGAGCAAACAAACGGACGGTGCAGAAACGGAAACGCTGATGCAACCCTTAGATAAACGTGCACGGCTACAAGAACTGGCTCGTCTCCTCGGCGGTAGCGCCGTCACCAAAAATACGTTGGCAAATGCCAAAGAACTGCTGGCAGCCTAAAATTCACAACCGACAAGGGCGAGAAAGGTGCATCACCGGTAAAAAAGCTCAACTTTTTTACCTTCCTGAGGTCATACAATCGCCTTGCAGGTTTCCAAGTCCTGCAAGGTCTATTATCATCGGCAACCTATGCCCTTAAGGAATGTAATCACTATGCGCTGTAAAACGCTGACTGTCGTCGCCGCGGTGGTTGTTATGCTGACTGCCGGTTGTTCCACACTGGAAAAGGTGGTCTATCGGCCGGACATCAATCAGGGAAACTATCTGGCACCGGCTGACGTTGCGAAAATTCACACCGGCATGACCAAACAACAGGTCGCTTATACGCTGGGTACACCTATGATGCAGGATCCGTTTGGCAGCGATACCTGGTTTTACATCTTCCGCCAGCAGCCTGGTCATGAGTCGGTAAAACAGCAGACGCTGACGCTGACCTTCAGCGGCAGTGGCGTGTTAACCAACATCAACAACAAGCCCGCGCTGGATTAATGTTTTCAATGCCGTTCGGCTGAATCGGGATGAACGATTCTGGCAGCCAGAAGTGGCAAGTTAAGACCAAACCCACAATGGGCGGAGTACGTGAATGAAGCCAGCGCACACGCGGCTTGATGTATGGCGGGTATAACAGCAGGCAAATCTGAACACTTCAGGTTTGCCTGTGTTTTTTTGTAAGGCATTTCGAGAAGGGCGCTCAGTAAAACGTCATGTGCCGTTCAACGACATCGTTCAGGATTTACTCTTAGCACGTTCTGCGCGCTGACGACGTAGCTCTTTCGGATCGGCAATCAGCGGACGATAAATTTCCACGCGATCCCCCTCCTGCACCACATCGGCCAGCTTCGCCGCGCGGCTGTAAATACCAACTTTATTCACCTGTAAATCGATATCATGGCGCAGTTCCAGCAGGCCCGATGCCACAATCGCCTGCTCAACCGTACTGCCCTCTTCCAGCTTCACCGTGCGTAGATACTGGCGTTCCGGCAACGCGTAGACCACATCAACCTGCATTGCGGACACGGTAGACCTCTTTTGCTCGCTGCGTGAAAGCCTGCACCATATTTCCTGCCAGCTCCTTGAATACTTTGCCAAAAGCGAGTTCAATCAAGGCGTTGGTGAATTCAAATTCCAGATGCAGCTCGACTTTACAGGCCTCGGCGCTCAACGGCGTAAAATGCCAGTCGCCCCCCAACTGACGGAAGGGGCCATCGACCAGTTGCATATTGATATTCTGGTTGTGCGTCAGCGTATTACGTGTAGTAAATGTCTTGCTGATACCGGCTTTGGAAACGTCGACTGCGGCGATCATCTCTCCTTCTGAGGAAGAGAGCACACTGCTCCCCGTACAGCCCGGTAAAAACGCGGGGTAAGAAGCGACATCATTCACCAGCTTGTACATCTGTTCCGCACTGAATGGCACCAGTGCGGAACGACTTATCTTTGGCATACTCTTTTCCGTGATTCATAAAACGCGCAAAATAATATCACTGATAGCCCGGCAGGCAAAAATTCTGCGAAGCTTATCGCACGATATCATTAACCACGACACGGACGCACGGCGGGGATTTCATTCCCAATGACATCCAGTATAATGACGGCACTATGACAAAGAAAAAAGCATACAAACCCGGTTCCGCCACCATTGCGCAGAACAAGCGCGCCCGTCACGAATACTTCATTGAGGAAGAATTTGAGGCCGGCCTTGCGTTGCAAGGATGGGAAGTCAAATCACTGCGCGCAGGCAAAGCAAACCTCAGCGACAGCTATGTCACCTTCATGAACGGTGAAGCTTACCTGTTTGGCGCAACGATCACGCCACTGAATGTGGCTTCATCACACGTGGTGTGCGATCCAATACGCACGCGCAAACTCCTGCTCAACAAACGCGAGCTGGATTCACTGTTTGGCCGCGTCAGTCGTGAAGGCTACACGGTCGTCGCGCTATCCATGTATTGGAAAAATGCCTGGAGCAAAGTCAAAATCGGCGTGGCTAAAGGTAAAAAAGATCACGACAAGCGTGATGACATCAAAGAACGTGAATGGAAGTTAGACAAAGCCCGTATCATGAAGAACGCCAATCGTTAAGCCACTGGCTTAACAACGGTAAGTTCTGATATACTGGCAACAGTTTCTTGGGGGCTGATTCTGGATTCGACGGGATTTGCAAAGCCCAAGGTGCATGCCGAGGGGCGGTTTGCCTCGTAAAAAGCCGCAAAAAAATAGTCGCAAACGACGAAAACTACGCTTTAGCAGCTTAATAACCTGCTTTTAGCCCTCTCTCCCTAGCCTCCGCTCTTAGGACGGGGATCAAGAGAGGTCAAACCCAAAAGAGATCGTGTGGATGCCTTGCCTGGGGTTGAAGCACTAAATCTAATCAGGCTAGTTTGTTAGTGGCGTGTCTATTCGCAGCTGGCAAGCGAATGTAAAGATAGACTAAGCATGTAGTACCGACGGTAGAGTGGTTCCGGACGGGGGTTCAAATCCCCCCAGCTCCACCAATTTAGATTCCGGTTATTACCAGATAAGACCGGAAACACCATAAAAACCCGCATTCTCATTGAGTTTGTGGGTTTTTTATTGCCTGTTATCTATCGGGATACCCCGTTTACAGCCGGAAAGTTTAGTTATACGCTTAGTTATACCGCCCCATATAACTACAAAAGCGTATAACTACGATGGCTCGTATAACTACCCCACTGAGCAATACCGAGATCAAAGCTGCCAAACCTGCCGAGAAGGAATACACACTACAGGACGGGGATGGTTTGTATCTGCTGGTGAAACCGAGCGGTTCTAAAATCTGGCGATTTAATTATTACCGTCCCGATACGAAGAAACGTGCATTAATCAGTTTTGGTTCATACCCTGCGGTTTCTTTGGCCGAAGCCCGACAACGACGTGAGGCGGCAAAGGCACTGATAAGCAAAGGCATTGATCCGCAATTCCACCAGCAGCAACAGCGCGAACAAGAACAAGCCATCAACCTGAACACGTTCACCAAAGTTTCCGCTGACTGGTACGAATTAAAAAAGTCTCAACCGCTTGCCGAGAACACCATTAAAGATATCTGGCGTTCGCTGGAAAAACACGTGTTCCCGTTCATCGGAACCCTACCGATCACCCAGCTTACCGCTCGTCACTTCATCACCGCGCTGGAACCGATACAGGCCAGCGGCAAGCTGGAAACCGTCAAGCGGGTAATCCAGCGAATTGGATTACGCGGTTAACTCTGGGCTGATTCCTGCTAACCCCGCCGCCAAGATCCGCAAAGCGTTTCAGACACCAGTTAAAACTCATATGCCGACCATCCGGCCAGAGGCATTACCTGACTTGATGAAGACGCTATCGGTCGCCAGTATCGAACTACAAACCCGCTTATTGATTGAATGGCAACTACTGACCGTCACCCGCCCTGCTGAAGCCGCTGAAACCCGCTGGAGCGAGATAAATCTGACGGAAAGTACCTGGACGATCCCCGCCAGCCGTATGAAGATGCGCCGTGAGCACGTTATTCCCCTACCCACACAGGCGTTAGCCATTCTGGATGCCATGAAGCCCATCAGCGGACACAGGGAATACCTGTTTCCTTCCAGTAAAGATCCGAAGCAGCCGATGAACAGCCAAACCGCTAACGCCGCATTGCGCCGTATGGGTTACAAAGGCGTACTGGTATCCCACGGTCTACGCGCCATATTTAGTACCGCCGCTAATGAAGAAGGCCTCCCGCCAGATGTGATCGAAGCAGCCCTAGCCCACGTAGACATCAACGAAGTACGCCGCGCCTATAACCGTTCTACCTATCTGGAACAGCGCAAAGTGTTGATGTGCTGGTGGGGCGAATTTGTCGAAACAGCCGCAACAGGAAAAGTGATGGCGTCGGAAGGAGCCAGAGGATTACGCATCGCAAATGGTTAATGTTGTATTTATATATGGGGCAATAAACTGCACCAGAAAAAACGCGCGGAATATGTAGTGCATATAGTCGGTGCTGTTCTCAGTGAGAACACGCCGAATAAGAATGAATTCTTTCATAAACTGGTTGTAAGGCAGCGTGAAGTTATCAGAATCATTATTTCAAGAATTTACTTAATTTTCCCAATTTTAAACCTAAATTACCATACACCTCCCTCTAGAACCGTTTAACTATCTGCACTGACCGGACAACACCGGTTTCATTGGAGATAAGCACGTATGAACCTGTTAGATAGAAAAATACTGTTAAAGAAAGAAGTGAAAGCCATCCTGCGCGTTAGCTCGGACAGCAGTTTTCAGGAAATGATCAATGCCGGAGAATTCCCCAAAGGGTTTCGGGTTGGCTTACGGCGCGTAGGCTGGTTCGAGGATGAAGTTAGCAACTGGTTAAGGCAACGTATTGCCGAACGTGACCAGCAAACCGAAACCGCATAAGCCGACACATCCATTTTTATTGCCGCGATAGCGGCATATTGGAATCAAAAAATATGATGTTCCAAAACTCTGGCACTGGCTGGAACGGGCATTGTTACGCGAAAAATCAGGGAATAGCCCTTTTTATACACAATAGCGAGTCTATTTCTACCCCCCTGGAAAATGCGCAACGCTTAGCAAAACCAATACAAAACGTATTGACGCTGGCGGGGCATCTGGCTTATCGTTTCGCTGTTGCCGCAAAATCGGCGACCAGGTTTAGCAGCCTGAATGTACAAGCGGACGACCGCTTTAGTTTCATGCGGTTTTTTTACGTCCGTAAACCATGTTATGCCCAAATTATGGTGGGGCGTAATGGGGGAGCCTTCGGGCTCGCCGGTTTCTTGTACGCCGGTCTGCTAACCCTGTTACGTCCCACCACCCTGTTTAGCAGCGGAGTGGTGGGGTTTTCAAACCCGTACAAGAGGCCACCGCTATGGTTGCTACCCCTACCCCGTTTCACCCTCATTTCACCTTTCTCTTTCTGGCGGTCTACCGCACAGCGCCGCACGAAAAACCGCACCGTAAAGCCATTATTGCCCCAAATGAGCGATCCGCTCGTCAGCATTTTGAGCCTGATTTTATTCTGTTCTTTGCTGGTCGCCTTCCCGTGCAGGAGGTGCGCCATGTTTGATAACACACCGCTGGAACAGGAAGAACTGATCGATCAGTGTCGTGCGTTGGCTTATGCCATTGTGGAGTTAAGGGAGCCGCAGGCAAAAGAGAGCCTGATGTTCATTCTTGCCGAACGGCTTGATGCGCTCCACCGTGCGCAGGAGGACGAAGCCGCATGAGCAACACGTTTATTCAAGACGTGCGGGCAAAAGCCAACGGCCATTGGGAAGGGATTTTGCAGCGATTAGGCATCCCGACCAATCGGCAGGAAAGTGAATGCCCCAACTGTGGCGGGAATACCTGCTACCGTTTTGACGATAAAGAAGGCCGTGGCACCTATTTTTGTTCTCACTGCGGTGCAGGAACTGGGCTGGATCTGGTGATGAAGGTGAACAAGTGTGACGCGAGGCAAGCAGCGGAACAGGTCGCCGAGGTACTAGCGCTTCCGTTGCCGGTCGTTATGCCCGCCAGTGAAAAGCCTGATAATCGTCTGATTACCGAACGGGTAAATTCGCTGGTGGCGAAAGCGGTATCCGGTCAATCTGGCTATCTGCTGAATAAGGGGCTGCAAAACATGGACGGAACCACCACCGGCGCACAGCTTATCAAATCTAACGGAGAGAAAAAGCTAATTGCCGGTAGCCGCAAGAAAGGCGCATTCATTCCCGTTAGTACCCTACCTGAACACACGGACACCGTGATCATTGCCGAAGGGTACGCCACGGCAGTTACGGCATCGTTACTGATGCAAGGTGTCACTATCAGCGCGTTAGACAGTGGTAATCTGATTCACGTTGCGCGGTCTTGTCGTGCTGTCTGGCCGGACGCCAAAATCATCCTTGCTGCGGATAATGACCATAAAACCGATGGTAACAACACGGGAAAAATCGCGGCTGAAAAAGCAGCACTGGCGGTAAATGGTTGGGTGACGCTCCCGCCAAAAACTGAAAAAGCCGACTGGAATGATTACTACCAGCAGCATGGCGCAGCGGTATCGATATCGGCTTTTGCCGCTTCACTTTATCAGCCTGGACAAAAACAGCAGCCGTCTTCCGCTTCCCCCTTAAAACCTTACGCAGATATTCGTCATGGTGGGCTGTATTGGGTAGAGCCGAAGACTGACCATGACAGCGGCGACATTATCGAGCGTGAAAGCTGGCTGTCAGACCCTATTACGGTAGCGGGTATCGGATCGGATGAGTCAGAACGTTATCTGGTTTTAAGCTGGACGCCAAGCGGTGAAAATCAGCCCCGTACCGAAGCCATTCCAATGCGAGATATTGGCGAACGTGAAGGCTGGGCGCGATTACGTGCGGGTGGGCTGGCAGTCACAGCTAAAGGCGGGTTACGGGCAATACTGGCCGATCATTTGTGCCGTAGTCATGCAGGTTGCCTCTGGGCAATCGCCAGCGCGACCGGCTGGCAACATGGGGCATACCTGATGCCGGACGGTTCTGTTATCGGTACGCCGAGCATTCCCGTCTTGTTCAACGGTAAATCGGGTGCCGCCAAAGGTTATGCCACCAGCGGAACGGCGCAAAGCTGGCGCGAAAACGTCGCAGCGCTGGCACAGGGTAATCCCTCCATGATGCTGGGGATCGCCTGCGCCTTTGCCGCACCGCTTATCGGGCTGGTAAACGCGGACGGATTCGGCGTGCATCTTTTTGGCGGCTCGTCTGCGGGCAAAACCATCACTGGCAATGTTGCCTCTTCCGTCTATGGCGATCCTAATGCGCTTAAACTGACGTGGTACTCCACCGCGCTGGGGCTGGTGAACGAAGCCGCCGCCCACAATGACGGCTTTATGCCGCTAGATGAAATCGGGCAAGGCAGCAATCGTAAAGCAGTGACCGATGCCGCCTATGCGCTGTTTAACGGCGTGGGTAAGATTCAGGGAGCCAGAGAAGGCGGCAACCGAGAGCTAAAACGCTGGCGGGCAATGGCGTTCAGTACCGGCGAGATCGACCTGGAAAGCTATATTCGCGCTGATGGCGGACGAGTGAATGCCGGTCAGTTGGTGCGCTTGCTGAATGTCCCGATAACCAAAGCAACTGTATTTCATGGCTATCAGGATGGCAAAGCCCATGCCGATGCGATCCGCGATGCCAGCAACGCCCATTATGGCGCAGTTGGTCGGGCGTGGATCGCCCACCTTGCCAGCCAGAAAGAAAACGCGCTAACAACCTACCGCAAAACAGAGCGACGCTGGTTGTCACTCTTACCCGATGATGCCAGCGAACAAGTGCGGCGGGTGGCGTCACGTTTTGCCGTACTGGAAGCCGCTTTATTACTCTCGGCTTCTTTTACCGGCTGGACGGCGCAAGAATGCCACGATGCGCTACAACACAGCTTCTATGCCTGGGTAAATGAATTTGGCATGGGCAACCGTGAAGCCAAAGCCTGGGTAGAACAGGCCGACGCCTTTTTGCACCAGTTTGGCTACAGCCGCTATTTACCCCATCCCAATCCAGATCCACGCGATTTACCTATCAAGGATCTGGCAGGATATAGGGTGAAAAAGCCGGGAGCCGATACGCTGGTGTTTCACACCTTCCCCGCCGTGTTCAATAACGAAATTGCCACTGGTGCGAATGCCACCGCGTTTGCGCAGGTGCTGGCCGATGCCGGAATGCTGGATAAACCCGCCAAAGGCATTACACGTAAATCACTGCGCATTGACGGCAAGCAGCCGCGCTTTGTGGTGCTCATGACGCTCGACGACGAGGAAGAGTAAATCACGCGCAAGGTAAAATAAGGTCGGTTCGGTAGGTTCATTATTTTAATACATTGATTTATGGTTGTTTTTATTTGAATAGTGAACCGACCCTGAACCGACTTTAGCCATTTTGAACCGACCTAACCAAACGCCCCTTTTCTGGCTGGCTTGGTGAACCGACTTACACACCGCGTGAACCTACCCATAGGTCGGTTCAATTCTGAAAATAATCATCTTATCTATCAATTAGTTGACCACATGAACCGACTGAACCTACCGAACCGACCCACTTTTGCTTATCTATAAGAATTTGCGCACACAAAAATCATGATGGGTTAAACCATTACCAGCAAAAAAGTGCGCAAAACGACACAGCGCCGTTACGGAAAAATGCACAATGTGGTACGCAGTTGTACGCATTGCAGTGCGAACTGCGTACCTCGCTGCAACCCGCGCCACGCCTCATTTTATTCAATTTGAAATCAATTTTTTGGTCGGTACGCATGTATCGAAATGCTATGGTTTTTTGCGCAGTCGGCGCGGCTGAGAACAAAGTAGTGTTAGATATTGCATATTTTTATCCTGAATTTACAATGTTAGGTTATAAATAAAAAGGAGTATGCATGATGAAAAATGATGGAAAGAAATACGAAGATTTCGTAAAAAATATTCAAGAGTCGTTAATTGAAGCGGAAAAAATATCTCACTTAATTAATGTTAAAATTGAAAACAATAAAAAAATAAAAAAATAAAAGATAGATCTGGGATAGATAGAGAGTTTGATATTTATTGGGAGTTTGAACTTGGAGGGCAAAAATATAAAACCATCATAGAATGTAAAGATTATTCATCTCCTATATCTATAGAGAAAATAGATGCATTAATTGGGAAAACCCATGATATACCTGGTCTAAAATTAATTTATGCAACAAGAACCGGATACCAAAATGGGCAAAAATAAAAGCGGAACAGCATAACATTGACCTTCTAATTGTGAGAGATATTGCCGATACAGACTGGTTCGATGATGATGGAACACCTTTTATAAAAGAAATTCACATTAAAATCGTAGCAATAACACCTCCTATTATAACGGAGTTCAATCCTAAAGTTGATATTGAATGGTTTAAAAATCAAAATACCTACACAGAAAAAACATTAGGGAATATATTTGGACATCGTCTAACAAATGAAATTTTTATACATGAAATTTCTATAGGGGAAAAATATAGCATCCATGAACTGGAAAAAATGTTAATGAATAAAATACCAAATATATCATATGGTGTTGGTGAATATAGCGAAGAATTAAATGATGCATTTATTGAAAGTTCAGATGGGCAAATAGCAGTAAAAATAAGCGGTTATTCTTTAAAATATATACATAGAAAACCAATAGAGAACATAGCCATTATCGATTATTCAAAACAAATAATGGGCATAGTTGAAAATTATTTAACAAAAGAGAAAAAGTGGGTTTTGCAAGATGGTACTATTAAATAGGGGCTTGCCACTATTTCTAAATAACTTCGCGCATTGATGCTTCACTTATCATATGACGAGGCCAGAGCTGGCAATGTGCCTCCTTCAACAAGTGTAGCAATATTATGCAAAGCTATTTAGAGTTCATTTGACTGAAACCTATTTGTTAGCAGCGAAACAAGCTGGTAACGATCACTGACCTCCTCTACAACCGAAACAGATGTACGCTCTCGCGCATTCAGCAATGTGAGTTAAAGTACAATTCAAGATACAAAACCTTATTCCTTATTTGACAAAACCTACTCACACCTTGCAACTGAATAAAAAAAGAGCGATACTACGTAAAGACAAACGTAACTACAAAGGTAAATATAATGGGCAGCATTAACCTCCGTATCGATGATGATCTTAAAACGCGTTCCTACGCAGCGCTCGAAAAATTGGGAGTTACCCCTTCAGAAGCATTGCGACTTACACTGGAATACATTGCTGAAAATGAACGGCTTCCCTTTAAGCAAGCATTACTTAGTGATGAAGATGCCGAATTGATTGAAATTGTTCGTGAACGTCTTCGCAATCCCAAGCCAGTACGCGTGACGCTGGATGATCTTTAATGGCGTACTTTCTGGATTTTGACGAACGCGCACTAAAGGAATGGCGTAAGCTGGGCGAGACTGTTCGCAATCAATTCAAAAAGAAGCTGACCGATATTCTGGAAGCTCCACGTATAGAAGCAAACAAATTGCGGGGTATGCCGGACTGCTACAAAATTAAGCTACGCACTGCTGGCTACCGGTTGGTTTACCAGGTTCAGGATGAAAAAGTGGTAGTTTTTGTGGTGTCAGTTGGAAAACGTGAGCGTTCAGAAGCATACGATGATGCGATAAAACGCTTACGTTAATACAGTCCCATACAATGATGAGAGAAGACAAAAAATATAACCAACAATCAAGATCGTCCGGTTGGGGTGGGAAACGAGCCGGTGCCGGCGCTCCCGTTGGTAATACCAATGCGGTGAAACATGGAGAACGCAGCCGCCAGGCATTCTTTCCTTTGGCTGGTGATAATGGGCAATTCACGCCGTTGCAATTGCTACGTGTAAGAAACCTGCTCCTGGCCGAACGTGTCGGCGAGTTGATGCACAGATCTCTTTCTTTTGGTACAGCCGAGTGGCGCGAGTTTATGTTGCTCGATGGGATTCTATGGCAACACACCCGAAAAATGATGGTGTTGGAGTGTCGTAAAGCAAAATTAAATTTACAGCACTCCCAGCACTAAAAACCGACACATCAAACGAAACTCTATTGCCATACGCAGACTATTTTTCAGAGTGACTTTTCGTTTTAGTTATACGTTTAGTTATACGAAAAAAAACATCATCAGTAAAAAATAAATTAAAACAATACATTATACATTTAGTTCAATTTCCACCCGCGCACGGGAAGGCGGCAACCGTGAGCTAAAACGCTGGCGCACCGTGGCGATCAGCACGGGAGAAATGGATATGGAAACCTTTCTGACCAGTGCAGGCATAAAATCCAAAGCCGGTCAGTTGGTGCGTTTACTCAATTTACCACTGGAAAAGGCGCAGCAGTTCCACGGATACAAGAGCGGTAAAGATCATGCCGACGCACTGAAAGCCGCTGGCGATCGCTTATCCCTTCTAACTGCGGTGAACAGGTTCACCGTGTAGCAGAGCGTTTGGCCATTCTGGAAGCGGCGTTGCTGGTGGGGAGAACGATCACAGGGATGTTGACCCCGCCCACCAGCGGCAGAGGGTTTCAGCGTAAATCCCCCCGTATTGATGGGAGACAGTTTAACGTGTACGTGATCCACTACATGCCAGAGGAAGAAGCCACGCAGGAATAACCCCTACGTGCGAGAAAATGTGTTGGTTCAGTCAGTTCAGTTGGTTCAATTTGTTAATTACATTGTTTTATAAGGAAAATATTTTCTATTTTGAACCAACACTGAACCAACAAACGGGCAGTTTGAACCAACACAGCGACCTATCCGGTTATTTTCTGGCTGGACGGGTGAACCAACAAAAATCACCGCTGAACCAACGCAATAAGAGCTATGTTGGTTCACATAAACCCAGTGCTGGCGCGGCTTAGCAGCCCGTGAACCAACTGAACCAACCGAACTGACACCTTTCTGCTGATCTATAGAGAAATTGGGCGGGAATAAAAAAGGCAGGGAATAGCAGCCCAGCGAACTGGGCTACGTTCAGGCAGCTTTCGGTGAAAACTTCTCAATAAACTCCTGTTTCACCTGAATATCAAAATCAGTAAACATGGCTACTGGCTTAACACTTCTCCCGACTTTTTCCAGCCTTACAAAGCCATGCGAATTCAGTGTCTTGAGCGTCACGGATAAATTGCTTTTCTGACGACCAGACATTCCCGCCAGTTCAGTGAGGGTTTCCGGTTTTTGTTCATCCATAAGCCGCAGCAAAGCGATATTTTCATTACTGAGAACCTGAGCCAGTGCGTTCATGGAGGTAAACCAGACTTTAGGCTCCCCTTCTTCCGGCTTATACTGACCTTTGACGATGGCAAGCATTCTCGCGCGGATCACGGCTTCTGGCATGACGCCAATCAGGGCTTTCATCGTATTAACCTCTCTTTTCACGTTCTGCGATAACTTCATCTATTTTGGTAAAGAAATCTTCAAGTAACTGTTCGACAGACACAAACTCATACGGATAACCTTTATCCACAGGTGTTCGGTGTACATGGTCATAGACCAGACGCCCCGAAAACTTCCCTTTCTTGGGGGGCTTGATGGCGTGGGCGTTATCCATTCCGAATACCCGCGTATTGTGCTTATCATGCAGCGTCAGCGCATATCGGATGCCGTGGGGGATGGAAGCCGTCTGTTTAACCATCCAGGCATCCACTTTCCACCAATACCCATCTTCCCGATATACTGTCTCACCATGCAATGAAAGCAGATAATCCAAAGCACTATCACGTTCCATATGTAATCCTGTAAATGTTATGACCCAATCATAACAACAAACCTGTTCATGTCAAATCCAGTCAGACAATAATCAACATCCCTCTTACCCCATTCATCAATACGCGCTAGATTCGCGAAAGATACCGGAGTATGCCCAAAAAGCAGCTCTGGTATTTTTATGCCTAAAATCTGCCATAACCCCTAAGCCTGCATGGTTCGCCCAGCAGGCTTTTTTCATGGATACATACGATGGAAGCTCACGAATTAGTTGAAGCATTACGCGAAGAAGAAAAGCACCAGGAAGAACAAGAAACCACGTTTGGCGGCACTGACCTGAGAATTGTCTACATCGGCGATAAGCTGGAAAAACGCATTGATTACAAAGGGCGTAAGTTTCTGTTTCGCCAGTCTACCCCTTCCGATGTTCCCCCCGTTGTTGCTGGGTATTTGCTGGATAACTTCCCCCAAATATTTGCTATACCGGAAAACGCCAAACGCAAGGCCGTACAGGTGGAAGAAGCCGAACGCCAGCGGCAGATTATTGCCAACTATCGCCACCAGCAAGCGCTGGCACAAGAGCAGGCCGACGCCGCCGCAAACAGCTTTGTGGTGAAAATCGGTAATGATGCTATCGATCTGGCAAAACTCACCAGCCACCAGCTACGTGAATTAGCGGAAGAAAATGGCGTAAATCCTTACTCGCTCCCCCCTAATCCCAACGATATGCGGCGCTATCTGGTCGATCACTTCAATCAACAGAAGATGCAGGCATGAGCGAAAAAATATTACGCGAAAAAGCGGTATGCGAAAAAGTGTCTCTTGATCGAGGAACATTGCGTGTGATGTGGGAGAGCGGCCAATTCCCTGCACCATTCAGCATCACGGGAGGCCGCGCCGTTGGCTGGCGCGAAGCTGATATCGACGAGTGGATCGTCAGACAAAACGCCATTGCTCATCGAGTTCGCAGATAAGCACCACGTCAGAATGAGCGATCGGTGAGGATGTTATTCGCTTCGGCGCGAGTTTTTTAACGTGCGAATAACGGTGTTGATAACAATGTTCAGTGTCCTCGCGGTATCGCGCCTCCCGTGCCGTTGAAAGCCATTTCGGTGATCTGTTCTTTGACACCCACCTTGCGCGCTTCGTGGGTATAAGTGAGTAGAAACACGCGGTGGCGGTCACGGCAGCGAAATCTGTCACGACCTTTAGGATTATGACCATGGCGACAAACCTGAGCAGACTGACAGCGGGGACAATGAACACTAACGCTGCCCATGGGAAAACCTGAAAAGCGAGCATGATATATCACAATCAACGAATCGGATGCGTTATCCAAAAAACAGCATTAATCAATGCGCACGAAACATTTATGGTACTGACAGAATGCTAAATCCAGGTTTTAGGAATCCCTAATTTTCAAAACGCCGACAGCATATCAATATGCGGAATGCCGTCTTCGTCGTACTCCTCACCGGTCGCCACAAAACCAAATGCGCCGTAGAACGTTTGCAAATGAGCCTGCGCGGACAGGAAAAGATGCTTTTGCGGCCAGTGGCGTGCGCAGGCAATCAGCGTGTGTTCCATCAACTGGTGCCCCAGATGTTGCCCGCGGGCATGCGGCGCGACAATCACGCGTCCAATCGTCACCACATCGTTGTTCGGATGGGGCGCTAGCAACCGGGCGCATGCGGCCAGCTTGCCGTCACGGTACGCCGTAATATGGCGATTGCCGTCCACCAGATCGCGGCCATCAATGTCCAGATAGGGACAGGTTTGCTCGACCACGAATACCTGATTGCGCAGCGCCAATATGTCATGCAGTGAATACACGTTAAGGTCTGCCACATCCCAGTCATGCCATATCAGACTCATTGCTACCCTTCCTATTTCGTTTATTTCGCACCGACGGAGCGATCGCGGCGCTTAGCCAGAATCAGCCATGCCCACAGCAGCGCAATTGACAGCGCAAACAAGGCGCCAAAACCAATCCCGATGGTGATAACCGACACGCCGAGTTTCACCACCAGAGAATAAAGCCCAAGCATTAACAGCATAGCGCCGTTCTCACCCAAATTCTGTACGGCGATCGCATTCCCCGCACCGACGCTAGCCTTCCCACGCTCCTGCAACAGCGCATTCAGCGGGACGATGAAGAATCCACCGAGCGCCCCCAGCAGAATCAGTAAGGAATAGGCGCTCATGAGGTTGTGCTGAAGTGTAAAAATCACCACCACTACGCCGATCAGGAACCCCGCAGGCAGGCAGCGCCGCACGCTATCGAGCGTTATCAGCTTCGCAGCCGCACCGGCTCCCGCCACGATACCCACGGCGACCATCGCATTAAGCAGCGTCGGTGTAGCATTGTCGGTGATGCCGAGCGCATGCGGCACCCACAGCACCAGCAGAAAGCGCAGCGTCACGCCTGCGCCCCAGAACATACTGGTGCCGATCAGCGAAAGCCGGGCATCGCCATCGCGCCACAGTACCCGACAGGCGGAAAAGAAGCTTGCAGCCATCTGCACCGGATGCCACGGCTGCCCGGGTCGCGCCGCGTTGAGACGAGGAATCAGCATATTCGCCCCCAGCGCTATGCCGTAAGCTACCGCACACACCGACAGCGCTCCGTAAATGTTCCAGTCCGCCAGCACGCCGCCCGCGACTGAACCGGTCAGGATCGCCGCAATCGTCGAGGCTTCCATCAGACCATTTGCTTTGACCAACTGATCGCCGCGCGTGATCTCACCCAGAATGCCGTATTTCGCCGGGGAATAAGCGGCAGCACCAATGCCCACCAGCGTGTATCCCAGAAACGGATTACCGCCCACGCAAATCAGCAGCGCACCTGCCAGTTTCAGGGTATTGGCGAACATCATCACCTGCCCTTTGGAGAAGCTGTCCGCAATTTGCCCGACAAACGGTGCCAGAATGATGTACGCAGCGACAAACCCCATCTGCAAAAACGGCTGGCTCCAGTCGGGATACACCAGCTGTTTGATCAGCGCTAACGTGGCAAACAGCAGCGCATTATCGCCAAACGCGGAGAAGAACTGCGCGATAATCACCGCGCTCATACTGCGCGACAGCAAAGGCGTCGCGGGTTCAGTCTGTTGACTCATGCATTCGGCTCCGACGCGTTAGTTGCTGGTTCTTCGGCCATCTGGCGCAGCGTGACAAAGTCAGGCTTGCCGCTGCCGAGTAGCGGTAAGGCTTTCACATAGCGAATATCGCGCGGCACCGCCAGTTCCGGTACACCACTGCTGCGTGCCTGTGCGAGCAATGCGTCACGGGTTATCTGGTTGTCCGTCGTAAACAGCACCAGCGCCTCGCCTTTGCTGCTGTCACTTTTCGCACTGGCCGCATGCTGCGCTTCCGGCGATATCTTCACCGCTAGCTGTTCTACGCTTTCCAGCGACACCATCTCCCCTGCCAGCTTGGCAAAGCGCTTCACGCGGCCGATGATGGTGCAGAAGCCTCTTTCATCCAGCTCGACAATATCGCCCGTGTCATACCAGCCCTGCTGCAATTCACCTTGGGAGTTTTCTGCCGCAGGCGCTTCGAGCACGCCGGGATTTTCCACCCGCAGATAGCCTTTCATGATATTCGGTCCGCGTAGTTGCAGGCGGCCACCGCGCGTGATGCCCGGCACCGTAATCAAACGCGATTCAATTTCCGGCAACAGCTTGCCGACGGAATGGATTTTTGTCGCCATCGGCACGTTGATCGCCACCACCGGCGCACACTCGGTCACGCCGTAGCCTTCCAGAATGCGGATACCAAATTTGTCCTGCCAAACCTGACGCGTGGTTTCAGACAGCTTTTCTGCCCCGGCAACCACATAGCGCAGACGAGCAAAATCATAAGGATGGGCAAAGCGCGCGTAGTTGCCTAAGAACGTTGAGGTTCCGAACAGCACGGTACAGTTCTGGTCATAAACCAGCTCCGGCACGATGCGATAATGCAGCGGGCTGGGATAGAGGAACACGCGAGCGCCCGTCATCAGCGGCGTTAACAGCCCCACCGTCAGGCCAAACGCATGGAACAGCGGCAGCGCAGACATAAAGCGGTCGCGCGGCGTGAAATCCGCCACTGTACGAATCTGCTCAACGTTCGCCAGCAGGCTGTCATGGGAATGCACGACGCCTTTCGGATTCCCCTCAGAGCCGGAGGTAAACAGCACGATAGCCGCATCGTCAGGTTTCTGCGGCAGCATCGCACGAGCAGGAAACAGCAGATGAAACAGGATCCACAGCTTATCCGTCAGCGTCACAGTGTCTTTCAAATCTTCCAGATAGACCCAGTTGGCCTCGTTAACCTGCTTCGGCAGATCCGTCAGCTTGCCCTTTTCAAGAAACTGGCGAGACGTGACGATGGTTTTGATCCCCGCCGCTTTCATCGCACTTTGCAGCCCTTTCGCGCCAGCGGTGTAGTTCAGCATGGCAGGAACTCGGTTACGCAGCGATGCGCCCAGGATGGATGCCGCGGTAATGGTCGCGTTGGGCAACAGCATGCCGACATGTTCATCGACGCGGGTAAAGCGCTGCAAAATGCGCGACACGCCCAGCGATTTTTTCAATAAGCCCTGATAGCTGTCTTCATTGAATGAGATATCCGCAATACTGGGGGAGGTGCGCCCGTAACGGGTTCTCGCGGCCAGAAAGGCCTGATACAGCGTGTGCTGCGGGCGCGTATCCATCCGCGCTTTCATCATAATCTGGTGTAAATGCTCGCCGGCCAGCGCACGGCGTTCTCTGGCACTGTTGGCTTCCGGCATCGGCAACGTGGTCGGTGGCAAATAGGTGATCGTAATCTGCGGGAGGCAGCGGCGTTTAAAGACGCCCGCCAGCCGACCAAACGGCGTGAACTCTGCGCCATCAATGCGCACGGGGATAATCGTTGCTCCCGATTTCGCCGCGACAAACGCCGCGCCGCTGTAAATCTTCATCAGCGATCCGGTTACACTGATGCGCCCCTCAGGGAAAACCACGACGGGCTGGCCGCGTTCGATCACCTTGATCAGACCTTTAATCGCCAGAGGCTTAGTGGGATCTAACGGCACGAAATCGATATACGGCTTTAGCCAGCGCATAAACCAGCGGTCGGAAATGGAGGAGTACACGGCAAAGACGGGTTTTATCGGTAAGAATAACGCCAGCAAAACGCCATCAAGGAACGAGACGTGATTGGGGGTAATGAGCAATTTGGATTGCTGAAACTGGCTGCTGTCGCCCTCGATCCGGATGCGGTACAGACGCTGGAACACCCAACGTAACAGGGTATGAATCATGCCTTCTCCCAATAGACAGATAAACGGGCAGCTTGCTGAAACGCAAAAACCACCAGGCGATACGTCAAAATACTACATACATATCATACTTCAAGTGATGGGCACGCGGCTGAACGTGAAGATTGCCAACGGCACAGCATTCACATCGCATAAAATGGCTGGAAATAACGAAAACGGGAAATTCAGGCAAAAAAAAACCTACGCATCCGCGTAGGTTGGTGTAATCAAATGGTTTCAATGTACAGAGCACATCGATATATCACCAATCAATACCTCTGGGACTTGTCACTCTAAGGATCGTCACCGCTCTTCACCAGCGATGAATCGAAAGAGTTATTCTATAAGTGCAACCAACTGTAAGATTCTGGTGAATCATGTAAGGCCGCCGCCTTTTAGCGCGTTTTTCTAGCGTGATAGCGACTGGTGATACAGCCGCACGGACTTATCCGGGTAGTCCAGCCCGTCGCCGATGTAACGCCAGCCGTGTTTTTCGTAATAGCCGCTAAACGTGGCGAACAAATAGAGATCGTCAAAGCCTCGACGACGGCAGAAATCCAGTACGTGCTGTTGCAGCGCGATACCCAACCCTTTGTCACGCTGGCTTTCTTCCACGTACAGCGATGCCAGCCAGGGCGTCAGATCCTGTCGGCTGATTAAATCACAGCGCCAGAGTCCCACCGTCCCGACTAAACGCTCACCCTCCAGCGCGATAAACGTCAGCGGCAGCGCCGCCGGGTTCAGGCTATTGCGCACCACGCTGGCAAAGAATTCACGGCTGTTCTGGCTACCGAACGCCTGCCAAATCCAGTCGATCACTTGTTCCTGATGCTGAGGATGATCCGCCAGATAAACAATTTTCACGCTAGACATGTCCGTCATGATTACACCAGTTTTCCCTGAAAGATCGGCACAGAATCAAACAAATAGCCGTCAAACTCTGGTGCATCGGCGTCAGAGATTTCCATCAGCGTATTTTTGACATTTTCGAGGTGCTGCCACATCGCCTGATAAGAACCAGACACATCACGACGCCGCAGCGCCGCCAGAATAGCCTGATGATCCGCCAGCCATTTCAGACGATAGCCCTGCGTCCCAACGTGCGTATAAAGCTGCTGCCAGAGCGCGTTATCGTCACGGCACGCCCAGATATTGCTGACCGTTTCCAGCAGCATCTGGTTTTGCGTCGCACCGGCAATTTGCAGATGGAACAGGCGATCGAAATCGCCACGGTAATCTTTTACGGCAATCGCGGCCTGCTCTTGTTCCAGCGTCTTACGCAGGTTTTCGATATCCGCACGCGTTGCCATACGTGCCGCAAACGCCGCAATGTTGCTTTCCAGCAGTTGACGAGCCTGTAGCATTTCAAAGGCGCCGATATGGTTTTTTCCACCCTCTGCCGCGTCGTCTTCATCGGGAATACGCAAGACATAAACCCCAGAGCCCTGACGAATATCGACCGTGCCTTCCAGTTCAAGCATCAGTAGCGCTTCGCGCACTATCGTCCGGCTAACGCCATAGGTTTCCGCAATATTTCGTTCAGGAGGAAGGCGCGATCCGACGGGGTAGTCCCCTGACTGAATCTTCTGACGCAAATCACAGCCGATTTCCTGATATTGCTTCTTCTCTTGCAGAACTACATCCTTCGCCACGCTTTCACCCTACATGCACTGTCGCCCTAGGTGCGGACGTCAGGCCCGCACCGAATATACCCAGCCACGTACTGACGTCGCGGCGGGGCATTAGTCTACCAAACTCAGCGCCTGATCCAGTACTTTTGCGCCATTTAATGTGCCGTAGGCGACAGGGTCGATCACCGCGATAGGAATCTGGTAGCTGTCCGTCAGCTTTTTATTCTCGTTAAGCTTGAAGCGCACCTGCGGCCCCAGCAGAACCGCAATAATGTCGCCGCCAAACTCCTGCAATTCATCCCGCAAGTTTTGCTCAGGGATCGCGTAGATTTTCAGTTCCATTCCCCGCATTTCCGCTTCCTTCTCCATCTTGGTGACCACCAGTGAGGTCGACATTCCTGCTGAGCAGGCCAGTACGATTCTTTTCATATTCCGTTCCTCATTTTGGTTATCTGCACCTATTTCTCTTCATCATCCAGCGTCAATTCAAGCCGACGCGTGTCATGTAGCTGACGAAACCAGGCGGCGGATTTTTTCGGCCGCCGTTGCCGATCCTGCTCCAGATCGATTTCGATCAATCCGTAGCGATTTTTAAACGCGTTCATCGGCGAGACGTTGTCGGTAAAGGCCCACAGCATGTAGCCCTGGCAGTTTGCGCCTTCCTCCTTCGCCTTCAACGTCCAGTACAGATGTTCGGCAATAAATGCGATACGGTAATCGTCCTGAATCACGCCCGCGTCGTCTTTAAAGCGCGCCTCGTTCTCAATACCGATGCCGTTTTCCGCCACAAACCACGGCGCATTGCCGTAGTCGCGCTCTATGCGTTTTGCCATGTCGTAAATGATTTTGGGATTGATCTCCCAGCCGCGCGAGGTGTTCATGCGACGCCCCGGTAGCTCAAAATGCTCGTAATAATAGACCGGATGGAACGGTGTCTCTTTGTTCCACTCGCGGCTGGGCGCTTTGACCCGATGCGGGTAATACAGGTTGATCCCTACCTCATCGACCGTATTGTCCCGAATGATCGCCAGCTCTTCTTCCGTGTAATCCCACTTCACCCGATGCTGCGCCAGCAGCGCCACCAGCTCCGCCGGATATTCCCCTTTTAACGCCGGATCGAGGAAAACGCGGTTATAGAACAGATCGTAAAGGTGCGCCGCTTTTACATCGTGCGCCGCACGGGATCGCGGATACGTGACTTCGGGATTGAGGATCACGCCGATCGAACCGCCATCTCGGTGATAACCCTGCTGCCGAAACCGCTGCACCACTTTTGCCGTTGCCAGATTCTTATGGTGATTCCACTGCATCCAGGTGTGCGTGTTCTGCTCATAAGGGTAGCGTAGCGCGTCCAGATAAACGCGCGTCTGCACCACAATCGGCTCATTGAAGGTAAACCAGCGCTTCACTTTCCCGGCATAGCGGGCGAAAACCGCGTCGGCGTACAGCACAAACCACTCCACCACCTGCTTGGATGACCAGCCCTGATACTTCTCCAGCAAGCAGGCGGGCAGCTCGTAATGCTCAAGGCAGATCATCGGTTCGATCCCCTGCCGGTGCATTTCATCCAGCAGGTTATCGATATAGGTCGCGTACTCTTCATCGACGATGCCTTTCTCATAGTCCAGCATAAAGCGTGACCAGTTGATCGACGTACGATAGTGCGTCAGCCCTGCCAGCTTCATCAGCGCCACGTCTTCCCGATAGCGATTAAAGAAATCCGTCGCTTTCGCTGGGCCGTAGCCGTTGTGCCAAACCTGACGATCCTGCTTGTACCAGAGATCCAGATAGGAATCCTGCCCGGCTTTCTTGCCGCTCCAGCCTTCCGTTTGCCATGCCGATGCCGCCGCGCCCAGAATAAAATCCGGTGGAATAGTCAGTGCAACCTTACTCATGCGTTACCTCTCTTCTCGTCCGTTTGTTTCAGGCTTTTTCCGCTGCGGCCTGCTTTTCTGCTTCCAACTGCGCCAGCTCGGCACGACGGGACGCCACTTTGACAAACGGCAGATAGATCAACATCGCAACGATGATGCATACGATCTGTGTCGCGACGGCTCCCATCGATCCCGCCGTCGACAGCCAGGCGTTAATGATCGGCGGCGTTGTCCACGGCACCATCACCACGGCTTTACCCGCAAACCCCATGCTGGTGGCGAAATAACCAATCGTGCCCGTCACTAACGGTGTGATAATGAAGGGAATCGCCAGAATCGGGTTGAGCATAATCGGCATACCAAAAATCACCGGCTCATTAATATTGAACACGCTGGGGCCGAAAGAGATTTTGGCGATCTCTTTCATCTCTTTACGCTTGGACGCAATCATCACCGCCAGCAGCAGGCCAATCGTCAGGCCGGAACCCCCGATGCTCATGTACACATCCCAGAACGGCATGGTGATAATGTTCGGTATCTCCTGCCCCTGCTCAAATGCGGTCATGTTGACGGCAATCGCCCCCAGCAATAGCGGTTCACGAATCGGTTTAATCATCTGGTTGCCGTGAATCCCGATCACCCAGAACAGCTGAGCGACAAACATCAGCACCAGTAAACCAGGCAGGCTTTGCACCACAGATTCCAGCGGCTGCTGTACGACTTTATAAACGGCGTCATACAGGTACATGCCCGTCACGCGGTGAAACACAAACCCAAAGGTGGCGATAGCAACCACCGTGATAATGGAAGGAAACAGCGCAGAAAAAGAGGCCGCGACGTTGGGCGGCACGCTGTCCGGCATTTTAATCTGCAGCCGATCGACATTTTGCAGCTTGGTGTACATCTCGACAGACAGGATGGCGATGAACATCCCCAGAAACAGGCTCTTCGTATCGGAGAACTGTTTCGCCAGCACGTCTTTCACCACCATCATCTGCCCGTTGACGGCCATTTCGATCGTAGTTGGCGTGACGGCAATAAAGCAAATCACCGCCAGCAGGCCGGGAAACAGCCCGCGTGAACCGTTAATCTTCCCAAGCTCGATACCAATCAGGAAGACGGCACCGATAGTCAGAAAGCTGAGCGTGGCGTAGTTAATGCCGCTCATAATCGGTTTCAGTTCAGCCAGAAACGAGAACATGGAAAAACTGGCCAGACCATTTTTCGGATCCATCACCATGTTGGAAATCAGAACGGAAAACGCCCCGACGATAATGACGGGCATCAGCGTAATAAAAGATGCCTTAATCGCCATAATGTAACGCAGACTGTTAAATTTATTGGCAAAGGAGCCCAATGAATCAATCAGTTGGTCCTTAAATGACATAACACCACCTCTTTCATCATCATATTGTTATATCGCGTGTGACACGCGGGATGGCCGTTACGCGCAGGGTAAATGCAGGTACCGCGCTTTCGCGTTTGGCATACCAAAAATCAACCATAATGAATTATTTTTCTGTGACACGACTCTCACAAGACAATATTGGAATTCCAATATGATGAAAATGTGATTTTTGGCATACCATAAATTCTCAGCCAACCTAGGCTGCTTTCCTGACCGTAATAAGGAAACCGACGATGAAAGACACAGAAAACGTTCCTGCATTCGATATGGAACAAACCGTGATGGAACTGCTGATTAATGCGGGTGAAGCGCGCTCAAACGCCATGATGGCTATTCAGGCGGCGCGCCACCGGGAGTGGCAACAGGCAGACGATCTGCTCGCGGCATCACAAGAAGCGGCGCGTGCGGCTCACCGTGTTCAAACACGGCTGATCGGTCTGGACGAAGGGGAAGGCAAGGTGCCCGTCAACCTGATCATGGTACATGCACAGGATCATCTGATGACCGCCATGCTATGCCGGGATTTGGCGGAAGAGATTGTCTTGTTACGCCGAGAAATGGCTGCATCACAAAATTGACAAAAATCTGATTGAGAAACGAACATCAGGCGTTAAATCCAACAATATGCCTGTGGTAATATGTCATACGACGTTCGTAACAGGGATGGATAGGCGTTTAGCCCGTCATCATACTCAATTAAGGTGCAGCGATGAAAACCATGCTTGAGGTGGCAAGACGTGCAGGCGTGTCTAAAGCGACCGTCTCCAGAGTGCTAAACGGCACGGGTCAGGTCAAACAGACAACACGCGATGCGGTATTTCAGGCAATGGAGGAGCTAGGCTACCGTCCTAATTTTTTGGCGCGTTCGCTGGCTCGCCGTACCTCAAACAGCATTGGTCTTGTTATCTCCAATTTTAACGGCCCCTATTTTGGTCGCCTGCTGCGCCGTGCTACGGATATCGCAGAAAGCAACGGTAAACACCTGATCGTGACAGACGGGCACGATACGCCGGAAGATGAGCAGCGCGCGGTGCAACTACTGTCAGACAGGCAGTGTGACGCCATTATTCTCTATACCCGTTATATGTCCGAATCGGACCTCATGACGCTGCTCGACACGCTGACCATTCCGATGATCGTGATGAATCGCGATCTGCCGCAGGCGCGAGAGCGCTGCATTTTCTTCCGCCAGCAGCAGGCCGCGTTTGACGTGGTGAATTACCTGATCGAACAAGGCCACCGCGAGATCGCCTTTATCACCGCCCCCATGCAAACACCGACGGCGCAGGCGCGGCTCGCGGGCTATCAGCAGGCATTAACCGCTCACCAGATCGCGCTTGAACCGCGCCGAGTGGCATATGGCACCAGTATGGTCGCCAGCGGTTATCAGGCTGCACGCCAGTTGCTGAATAGCGGCATCAGTTTTAGTGCGCTGTTTGTCAGCAACGATCACATGGCGATTGGAGCAATGAAAGCGCTGTACGAGGCGGGGAAAAAATTACCGCAGGATGTCTCCGTCTTCGGCTTTGACGACGAGCCCTGCGCCACTTACCTGCACCCTTCGCTTTCCACCGTCTACATGCCGATTGAAGAGATGGCCGCTACCGCGATTACGCAAGTGCTGGATCTGATCGCGGGTAAGGACGTCAACCCGCTACAGCCCTTCACCGGCGAACTAAAAATCCGCGAGTCGGTACAGAAAGGGCCGTATTACGCTAAGTAAAACGCCCCTTTTTCTCAATCTCGATTAAAGCGCTTCCAGCGCCAGCAGCTCATCCAGCGTCTGGCGACGGCGAATCAGTCGTGGTTCACCGTTTTCAAACAGCACTTCTGGCAGCAGCGGACGGCTGTTGTAGTTCGAGGACATCGATGCGCCGTACGCACCGGTATCATGGAAGACCAGATAGTCGCCAACCTGCGCATCCGGCAGCGCGAACGTTTCCACGCCGCCGCCCGCCTGCTGGGTGAACACATCACCGGATTCACACAGCGGCCCGGCAATCACGCTGTCGCGCAACGTGGACTGGCTGATCTCGCGACCATCGCCCGGCAGCAGAGAAACATGGTGATAGCTGCCGTACATCGCCGGACGCATCAGATCGTTAAACCCGGCATCAACCAGCACAAAGTGGCGACTCCCCATAGATTTTATCGCCCGCACTTCCGCCACCAGCACGCCGGATTCCGCGACCAGAAAACGTCCTGGCTCGATTTCCAGCGTCACTGGGTGACCAAGATGCGCGGCAATTTTCTCACGCGCCGCGTTCCACAGCCCGTAATAGTGTTCGGTATCAATCGCTTCTTCGCCGTGGCGATAGGGAATCGACAGCCCGCCACCCGCTGAAATCGCCTCGATATCCTGACCGAGTTCAACAACCTGCTGCACCATCGCCTCGCACACCTGTTCCAGATGGCCGTAATCGACGCCGGAGCCAATGTGCATGTGGATTCCCACCAGCTTCAGCTGATAGCGCTGAATGTGCGCCAGCGCCAGCGGTAAGTCACCGTACCAGATGCCGTGCTTGCTGTTCTCGCCGCCGGTGTTGGTTTTCTGGCTGTGACCATGACCAAAGCCCGGATTCACACGTAGCCACACCGGATGCCCCGGCGACTGCTGCCCAAGCTGTTCCAGCATATCGACCGATCCGGCGTTCACCGGAATGTTCAGTTCGGAAACGCGTTGCAGCGTCGGACGATCCAGCAGATCGGCAGTAAACACGATCTCATGCGCATCGGTGCCTGGAACAAAGCCTGCAATCAGCGCACGCTCGATCTCGCCCAGCGATACCGAATCCACTTTCACACCCTGCTCACGCATCAGGCGCAAAATGTGCGTGTTGGAACACGCCTTCTGCGCGAAGCGAATTGTGTCGAACTGGCGTAGTTGGCCGATACGGTTAACGATGGTCTCCGCGTCATAGGCCCAAACCGGGCAACCAAAGCGGGCAGGCAGTTCACGCAGACTTTGCGCGTTCAGGGCGTGTGTTACGTCATTCAGATCGTGAGGCATAAATAATTACCAATTACGGGTTAATCGTGGTTAAGAATCACTATAAAAATTACCATTCTGGTAAACAAATATCGTTTTAAGCACACTCTATTCATTTCTGATATGGTTTATCAAAATGATGGTTTATCAAAGTAAAGGAAGGAGGCGATATGGCAGCAGTATCCCTACGACACATCGAAATTTTCCACGCAGTCATGACGACCGGGAATCTGACGGAAGCGGCGGATCTGCTGAACACGTCGCAGCCGACCGTCAGCCGTGAGCTGGCCCGCTTCGAGAAACTGATTCAGATGACGCTGTTCGAGCGACTGCGCGGCCGGCTTTACCCCACCGCACAGGGGCTACAGCTGTTTGAAGAAGTGCAGCGCTCGTATTATGGACTGGATCGGATCATCAACGCCGCCAGCGATATTCGCCGTTTTCAGCAGGCACAGCTTTCCATTGCCTGCCTGCCCGTATTCTCACAGTCGCTGCTGCCCGACGCCTGTAAACCGTTGCTGGCGCGTTACCCGCTGCTTAATCTGCACATCATTCCGCAAGAGTCGCCGCTGCTGGAAGAGTGGCTGTCTGCCCAGCGCCACGATTTGGGCTTAACGGAAAACAGCCTCACGCCAGCGGGTACAGAACGGCAAACGCTGATGTTACTCAATGAAGTGTGCGTGCTGCCTGCGGGGCATCCGCTGGTGCAAAAAGCGGTGCTCACGCCGCAGGATTTTGCCGATGAGCCCTTTATCAGCCTATCGAGCGCCGACAGCTATCGCCAGTTGCTGGATAAGCTGTTTCAGGAACAGGGCGTGTCGCGCCGGATGGTACTGGAAACGCACAGCGCGGCATCGGTGTGTGCGATGGTGCGGGCAGGCATCGGGCTGTCGATCGTTAACCCGCTCACCGCGTTGGATTATGCCGCTTCCGGTGTGGTCGTGCGGCCTTTCAGCATCGACGTGCCCTTTACGGTCAGCCTGATTCGTCCACTGCACCGCCCTGCTTCGGCGCTGGTCGATACCGTGATTGATCAACTCAAGCAGTATGCCGCCGATGTACCTTCACGTCTGGAGCAGGTCTTGCGGCAGTAATATTCCAGCCTTGGGTTGGCTCACATCAGCGATTACAGCGCTGACACCCGCCAGCGAGGATCGTGAGCAAACCAGTCCACCAGAAAATCCAACAGGGTACGCAGCGCAGCGGGCATCTGGCGGCGCGAGGTGTAAATACCGTAAATTCCCATCGCCTGCGGACGGTATTCCGGCAACAGCGCCACTAATTGTCCACTAGCGAGATACGGCGCCACAGAATAGCGCGGTTGCAGCGCGATGCCCGCGCCTTCCAGCGCACCGGCCAGCAGCACCAGCGACTCATTGCCGCTCAGGTTACCGCTAACGGGAATCGTAAACTTTTCATCATCGCGGGAAAAATGCCACAGGCTTTTGCCGAAATAGGTGTAGGTCAGGCAGTTATGAATCGAGAGATCGGTCAGCTGTCGTGGAATACCGTGCTCATTCAAATAAGAAGGCGATGCACACAGCACCGACTCACAGCGTGAAAGCGGTCGGGCAATCAGATTGGGATCCAGTTCGTTGGTGATGCGCAGCGCTAGATCGATACGTTCCTCGACCAGATTCACCGTTCGGTTATTCATTTGCAGATCGATAGCGACCCGAGGATGCCGCCGCAGGAAAGCGGTTATCGCCATACCGAGCGCGCCCTGCGCCAGCGATTGCGAACAGCTGACGCGCAGCAAACCGCTTAACGTAGCATCGTCGGTATCGGCCTCGACGCGCATATCCGCCGTCAGCGCCAGCATCTCCCGACAGCGCGCCAGCGTTTTTTCACCGGCATCCGTCAGGCTCAACTTGCGCGTGGTGCGGTGCAATAGTCGCGCCCCTGCCCACGTTTCCATCTCCGCCAGATAGCGCGTCACCATCGCCCGGGACATGTCCAGCGTCTCTGCCGCCGCGATCATGCTACCGCGATCGATAATCGTGACAAACACTTCAGCAGCCGTAATACGATCCATAAATTAGTCCGTTTTATGCAACAAACAATTGCCCGTTTTGCGGTTTTTCGTACGATTAATGCAACATAACATAAACCCACTTTCTGTCCTACCTGTGGAGTATCACCATGTCTAAATCTATCGTTTTTACTGTCTCTTTACTCGCGGCATCAATGAGTCTGGCTTCTGCGGCTAACGCCGCCGAGTTAAACATCGACGTGTTTAATCCAGGTGAAGCCAGTATGTTCCCAGTTTCTTCTGAAATTATCAGCGGCGATAAAGAAGTCGCGTTGATCGATGCGCAGTTCCAGCGTAACGATGCTCAAACGCTGGTTGATCGCATCAAAGCCACCGGAAAAAAACTGACTACCGTCTATATCAGCCATTCTGACCCTGACTACTATTTCGGTCTGGACGTGATTAAAGCCGCGTTCCCAGACGCTAAAATTATTGCGACCCAAGCCACCATCGATGCGATCAACGCCAGCAAAGACGGCAAAGTGGCACACTGGGGCCCAATTCTGAAAGAAAACGCGCCGAAAGAGATCGTGGTTCCTCAATCGCTGGCAGGCGATAGCTTTACCATTGATGGCAAAAAGCTGGAAGTGAAAGGACTGAAAGGACCAACGCCGGATCGCACGTACGTCTGGATCCCTTCGCTGAAAGCTGTGGTCGGCGGTATTCCGGTGTCTGCCAACATCCACGTCTGGCTTGCCGATACCCAAACGCCAGAATCTCGCGTTCACTGGCGTGACACGCTGAAATCCATTGAAGCGCTGAAGCCAACCACCGTCGTGCCGGGTCACTTTATCGCGCCAACGGATTACACCTTGAAAAACGTGACGTTTACGCTGCAATATCTGGATACGGTGGAAAAAGAGCTGGCAAAAAGCAAAGATTCTGCCGAACTGATCGCAGCAATGAAAAAACACTACCCGACGCTGAAAGAAGAATCGGGTCTTGAACTGAGTGCCAAAGTCCTGAAAGGTGAAATGAA
This sequence comes from Pectobacterium quasiaquaticum, assembly GCF_014946775.2. Classification (NCBI taxonomy): domain Bacteria; kingdom Pseudomonadati; phylum Pseudomonadota; class Gammaproteobacteria; order Enterobacterales; family Pectobacteriaceae; genus Pectobacterium; species Pectobacterium quasiaquaticum. The sequence goes on from NZ_CP065177.1 coordinate 3,598,822, forward strand.
GTGGCCACAGTAAGACTGCATTACATTTACGATCCGTTGTGTGGTTGGTGCTACGGCGCCGCCCCACTCGCACTGGCAGCGCAGGAGATTGACGGGCTGGATCTGATCCTCCACGGCGGCGGTATGATGACGGGCAGCAATAGCCGTACTATCACCCCAGAGTGGCACGATTACGTGATCCCCCACGATCGCCGCATTGCGCAAATGACCGGGCAAACCTTCGGGGAAGCGTATTACGAAGGGCTACTGCGTGACACCAGCGTCGTACTGGATTCCGCGCCGCCAACAGCTGCCGTACTCGCTGCGGAAGCGATGGATGATAAAGGCATGCTGATGCTGCACGAAATCGAGCGTGCGCACTATGTTTCTGGACTAAAAATCGTCGACGCCGCCGTGCTACGTCAATGTGCAGAAGCGATCGGTCTGGATGGTGAGACGTTCAGCACCGAGTTCACCATTATTCAGGCAGAAACGCTGTCAAAACACATCAGCGCTAGCCGGGAATTACTGGCAAAAGTACGTGGACAAGGCTTCCCCACGTTTGCGCTGGAAGACGCTAACGGGAATTTCCAGCAAATCCCGGCGGCAAACTACCTCGGTCAGGTAGACGCATGGCGCAAGGTGCTGACACAGAGGGTCAACGACGCGACGGCATAAGCATCCGCATCAACCTTCATTAAGGGAGCACGCCAATGGCCTGCTCCTTTTTTTCGTTCCCGATGACGCCTGAATCTGATTTGATCTTTGAGCTCTTCCCCCTGCTCAGTACCGACGTAAAGTCGCGTGTTCGAACACAGGACACAGCCGGCTCCAACCCTCGTAATACGTAACTAACGTCGTGATTCATACTTCTTGATCTCAGGTTATCGCGTATGCGGGACGTCTGTTCCCTGATGCAGAGTAAGATAGCTATCAGTCACAACCCGCTCCCTGTGCTATAGTCGGCACCAGAAAAGATAACCTCAGACCACACCGCCAGACACACGAAACGATAACTGACAAACCATGACCGACGTAAAATCAGGTACACCCCACACGGTATCCACCGACTCTCGCGCTTCTCGCCTTAACCGCTTCTCCATCGCGCCGATGTTGGACTGGACCGATCGCCATTGCCGTTATTTTCTTCGCCAGTTGAGCAGCCAGACACTGCTGTATACCGAAATGGTGACGACAGGCGCGATTCTTCACGGCAAAGGCGACTATCTGGCCTACAGCGAAGAAGAACACCCGCTGGCGCTACAGCTCGGCGGTAGCGATCCGCAAGCGCTGGCGCAGTGTGCCAAACTGGCAGAACAGCGCGGCTATGATGAAGTTAACCTGAACGTTGGCTGCCCGTCTGACCGTGTACAGAATGGCCGTTTCGGTGCCTGCTTGATGGGCGAAGCGGCACTGGTGGCGGACTGCATCAAGGCGATGAAAGACAGTACCTCAATCCCGATTACGGTGAAAACCCGCATCGGCATTGACGATCAAGACAGCTATGAATTCCTGTGCGATTTTATTCAAACCGTCGCCGAACGCGGCGAGTGCGATACTTTTATCGTCCACGCGCGCAAAGCCTGGCTATCGGGCCTGAGTCCGAAAGAGAATCGGGAGATTCCACCGCTGGATTATCCGCGCGTTTACCAGCTCAAGCGCGATTTCCCTGCGCTCACTATCGCTATCAACGGCGGCGTCAAAACGCTGGAAGAAGCCACAACGCATTTACAGCATCTGGACGGCGTGATGATGGGCCGTGAGGCTTACCAGAATCCCGGTATTCTGGCGCAGGTTGACCGTGAGCTATTTGGTATCGACACCGCCACGCCGGATCTGGCTGGCGTGGTACGAGCCATGTATCCCTATATCGAGCGCGAACTCTCTGGCGGCGCGTCATTAGGCCACATCACGCGTCACATGCTCGGCATGTTTCAGGGCATCCCCGGCGCGCGTCAGTGGCGACGCTATTTGAGTGAAAACGCCCACAAACCCGGTGCTGACGCTGCGGTGGTAGAGCGTGCGCTGGCGCTGGTTAATCTGGTTTAAAAAACACTAACAGTTAGTCTTTTTCACCAACACTCTTTCATTTCTCTTCCCTGTGCCGCTGGTAAATCAATCACTTACCAGCGGCGCATCTTGGCATGATTCTTGTTATAGCTTATGTGGCACGCAGAACTTTTCTCTGCGGTTTAACCGCTACAGGAGCACACCATGTTGGAAATTTTCTTCGTTATTGGCTTTTTTATCATGCTGATGTTGACGGGCGTGTCACTGCTGGGCGTGATTGCGGCACTGTTTGTGGCGTCCCTTTTTATGTTGATTGGTGGGCTGTTTAGCATCGCGATAAAGGTGCTGCCGTGGCTGATTTTAGCCGTCGCAGCGGTGTGGCTGTGGCGCAAATTTAGCGGTCGACCTGTCTACAACTCGCACCGCTATACCTATCGCAAATACACCTATCGCCAGCGCAACGGAAATGAGTGGTAATGCCAGAAAAATCTGGGTTACACGAAAATGAGTTGAGCACAAAAATGACGGGCAACGCCGTGTTTAACATCAACTTGTTTTACTACGGCTTGTTTTAATACGGATTATTTTAATATGACCTGTTTTAGTACAAAAGTGTGCGCCAGCAGATATTTTTTCCCAGATGTGGCTGCTAGGATGGCGCTACTGTTTGATACCCCAATGTCGTTTACACGGGTAAGCAAGCACTGTGGCAGAAAGCCACACAATTTCATCATCGTCAGGGAAATAATAGCCGCACAGCGGCACTTTCGTGACGATCACCACGCTGTACCCTACATACAGTTTGATGAAATTGGCGAACGGCAAGGGCTTCCTAACAGGAAGCCCTTTGCTTTTCAGAAACAAATATTAGGGAATCAGCAGACATGAACCCTGTGTACTGCGGCTTTCCAGCGCCCGATGCGCCGCTTGCGCATCCGACAGCGCGAATTTCTGGTTCTGCGGCACATCTACCGTAATTGCTCCACTCGCGATCAGTGAAAAGAGTGCATTGCTGGCCTGTTCGAGTTCGGCGCGGTTCGTCACATAACCAAACAGCGACGGACGCGTGACGTACAGCGAGCCTTTCTGGTTCAAAATCCCCAGATTGATGCCAGTAACCGGCCCAGACGCATTGCCGAAGCTAACCATCAGTCCGCGACGGCGCAGGCTATCGAGCGAGGCTTCCCAAGTATCTTTCCCAACCGAGTCATACACGACGTTCACCTTCTGCCCCTCGGTCAGTTCTGCGACACGCTGTGCAATATTCTCGGTACGGTAATTAATGGTCGCCCAGGCACCTGCCTGTTTTGCCCGCTCCGCCTTCTCATCGGAACCCACCGTCCCGATCAGCTTCGCCCCCAGCGCCTTTGCCCACTGGCAGGCGATAAGCCCAACGCCACCCGCAGCGGCATGGAACAGGAAGACTTCATTTGGCTTGATTTCATACGTCTGGCGCAGCAAATAGTAAACCGTCAATCCTTTCAGGAAAGAGGCTGCCGCCTGCTCAAAGCTGATGGCATCCGGCAGCAGCGCCACTTTTTCCGCCACCACGTTGTGCACGTCGCTATACGCGCCCAGCCCAGACTGCGCATACACCACGCGATCGCCGACTTTCAGCTCGCTAACCCCTGCCCCAACTTTCGTCACGACGCCTGCCGCTTCGGTTCCCAGACCGGAAGGTAAGCCAGGTACCGGATACAGACCACTGCGAATATAGGTATCAATAAAATTAATGCCGATGGCGCGGTTCTCAACCTGAATCTCTCCCGCTGCGGGGTCGGCAGGTGTGAAATCCACATATTGCAGAACCTCTGGGCCACCATAAGCTCGGAACTGAACGCGTTTTGCCATGTTATTTCCTTAATCGTGACAGCTTCATCATTGCTCTATTATGGATATGGATTGTGTTATTTCGGACGTGCGGCATATACAATGCACCCTAATCCAATGGCAAATCAACCGGTAAAGAACCCGTTTTATGGCAGAGAAAAGACCCACCAATAAATCGAATGCACCTCGCGACCGCCAGATGGAAGGTCTGAAACTTCCGCCACATTCGCTGGAAGCGGAGCAATCGGTATTGGGTGGCCTGATGCTCGACAATGAACGCTGGGATAATGTCGCCGAGCGTGTTGTTGCTAACGATTTCTATAACCGTGCTCACCGTCTGATCTTCACCGAAATGCATCGGCTGCTGGAAATGAGTAAGCCGATCGACCTGATCACGCTGTCCGAATCGCTCGAACTGCAAGGCTCACTGGAATCCGCTGGTGGCTTCGCCTATCTGGCTGAATTGGCAAAGAACACGCCGAGCGCCGCTAACATCGGTGCCTACGCCGATATCGTGCGCGAGCGCGCCGTGGTGCGTGAAATGATCTCCGTTGCCAATGAGATCGCCGATGCCGGCTACGATCCACAGGGCCGCAGCAGTGAGGATCTACTCGATCTGGCGGAATCTCGTGTCTTCCAGATCGCCGAAAACCGCGCCAGCAAAGATGAAGGCCCGAAAAGTATCGACCGCATTCTGGAAGATACCGTTTCCCGTATCGAGCAGCTTTACCAGAAACCACATGATGGTGTGACGGGGGTGGACACGGGCTATCAGGACCTCAACAAAAAAACCGCTGGCTTGCAGAAATCCGACCTGATCATCGTGGCAGCCCGTCCATCAATGGGGAAAACTACCTTTGCGATGAACCTGTGCGAACATGCCGCGATGACACAGGAAAAGCCCGTCCTAATCTTCAGTCTGGAGATGCCCGGCGAGCAGATCATGATGCGTATGCTCGCGTCTCTGTCTCGCGTGGATCAGACGCGAATCCGTACCGGCCAGTTGGATGACGAGGACTGGGCGCGCATTTCCAGCACCATGGGGATTCTGCTGGAAAAACGCAACATGTACATCGATGACTCCTCCGGCCTGACGCCGACCGACGTGCGATCCCGCGCCCGCCGCGTGTTCCGTGAACATAATGGCCTGAGCCTGATCATGATCGACTACCTGCAATTAATGCGCGTGCCGTCATTATCCGACAACCGTACGCTGGAAATTGCAGAAATTTCCCGCTCGCTCAAAGCCTTGGCAAAAGAATTGCAGGTTCCCGTCGTCGCCCTGTCGCAGCTTAACCGTAGTCTGGAACAGCGCGCCGATAAGCGCCCGGTTAACTCGGATCTGCGTGAATCCGGCTCCATCGAGCAGGATGCCGACCTGATTATGTTTATCTATCGTGATGAGGTTTATCACGAAAACAGCGACCTGAAAGGCATCGCTGAAATCATTCTGGGGAAACAGCGTAACGGCCCGATTGGTTCCGTTCGTTTGACCTTTAACGGGCAGTGGTCGCGCTTTGATAACTATGCCGGCCCACAATATGACGATGAATAACGCAGCGCTCAGCAATGACAACACTGCACTAAGGAACAAGAATGAAAACGGCAACGGCCGTCATTAACCGGCGTGCTTTGCGCCACAACCTGCAACGTATCCGCCAGCTAGCACCTGGCAGTCAGGTCGTTGCCATCGTGAAAGCCAACGCCTACGGCCACGGCATGATCGACGCTGCCCATACCTTTTCCGACGCTGATTGCTATGGCGTCGCGCGGCTCTCCGAAGCGCTGGCGCTGCGTGCCGCAGGCATCACCAAGCCTATTGTCCTGCTGGAAGGCTTTTTCTCCGCCGACGACCTTCCGCTTCTGGTCGAGCACCAGCTAGAAACCGCCGTTCACAGCCCCGAACAGCTTGCCGCACTGGAACAGGCCACGCTGCCACAGCCGATCCCCGTGTGGATGAAGCTCGATAGCGGCATGCACCGCCTTGGCGTTCTGCCGGAACACGCCGATGCGTTTTGGCAGCGCCTGACCGAATGCCGCAATGTGGTTCAGCCGGTCAATATCATGAGCCACTTTTCTCGCGCCGATGAGCCCGAAGCCGGCACCACCGAACGCCAACTGGCCTGCTTCGATGCTTTTACACAGGGTAAACCCGGCGCGCAGTCCATCGCGGCCTCCGGCGGTATTCTGCTGTGGCCGCAGTCGCACCGCGATCGCGTTCGTCCCGGCATCATTCTCTATGGCGTGTCGCCGCTGGATAACGAAGACGCCGCGCATTTCGGCTTCCAGCCCGCAATGACCTTTACGTCTCACCTGATTGCCGTTCGCGAACACCACGCGGGCGAAGCGGTGGGTTACGGCGGCACCTGGACCAGCCCGCGCAATACCCGTCTGGGCGTGGTGGCCGTCGGCTACGGCGATGGCTATCCACGCTGCGCGCCAGCAGGAACCCCCGTGCTCATCAACGGGCGCGAAGTGCCGCTTTCCGGCCGCGTATCAATGGATATGATTACGGTGGATTTAGGGCCGGATGCGCAGGACAAGGTTGGCGATGAGGTCATTCTTTGGGGGCCAACGCTACCGGTTGAACGCATTGCCGCGCATACGGGTGCCAGCGCCTACGAACTGATTACGCGCTTAACCCAGCGCACTGCGTTGGAATACGTCGACGGTGAGTAAAAACGGACTGGCTAGCTTTTATCGGCAGGCTCATGGCTTGCCGACCTTAAAACGGGTTATCTACTCTACGGCAAGCTGGCTTGCCGTCTCCGCGATCCTGACGCTGTTTGCCCTCGTCAATTTCTATACTCTGAAACCGACGGATGTCGGCGGCACGCTGTTTGGCGGCATGTTTAGCGCGATGTTCGACCTCATCTATTGGTCTTGCGCCGCGTCGGGATTCTGCTTTCTGGCGCTCTTTCGGCTTTCAGGATGGCGTGTTGCCTGGATACTCGCGGGGCTGGTGCAAATCGGTATCGGCGCACTGTGGCGCATTCAATATTGGCAGGCGTATGAAAGCGAAGAGCTGATACTTTCCCCGATGCCCGGCGAACTGTATGTTTCCATGCTGGTGGGCGCAGGCATGGCCGCCATCGGCGTCATGAAATATCGACACGCGCGGCGCAACCCAGTCGCTCAACGTCCAAGCTATGCGAAAGCGGTCGCTGCATTGCTGCTGATCGCGCTTTATTTCGCGCTCCCGCTGCATTTCTACCTGCGTGAACCTCTCCCCTACTGCGCTTTTAGCCCCAGCGGTCAGCAGTTAACGGTATGTCTGGGAGACAATGACGAGCGGATTATTGTTGAGTGATGGATTTACCGCCGCACAGGCAGCTAAGAAACACCACGTTTTAACCTTATCGACAACATCAAGGTTCACTGCCGTATAGGCAGCTTAACAAATATCAGGACATTCACTTCGCCAAACATCATCCTGTCAGCCTGACCGATTATTTAACCCAATCTTCCAACGTCAGCCCCGGTACTCGCTCAAATTCTCTCAGATTATTGGTGACTAATATGGCCTTAGCGCTGATGGCATGGCCCGCGATGGCCGTATCGTTTGGACCAATAGGCGTGCCAGCGGCGGCTAGCTCGATTTTGATTTTCGTGGTGGCATCTACTGCGGCGCTATCCCAAGGTAATACCGCATCGAGCCGACGGCAAAAAGCATCGACCAGTTGCATATGGCGTGGCGAGGCTTTTTTACCAACCGCCCCGAAACGCATTTCAGCGTAAGTGATGGCAGAGACCACAATACGATCACGCCGCAGCGTGCATTGCTGCAACTTTTCAATCACCTCCGCAGGGTGTTCCCGCATAATGAAGGAACAGATATTGGTATCCAGCATGAACAAGCGACTCACAGTTTGAATCTCCCCTCCTCGACCACATCCTGACGTTCTGTCATAAAGTCGGCGTCAGCGCGATCTTCTTGCAAAAACGAATGCCAATTGGGTTTAACAGGACGCAGCATGATGGTATCTCCCTCACGCACAATCTCCAGTTCGTTGACCCCTTCAAAGTCCATATCACGCGGCAAGCGAATGGCACGGTTGTTACCGTTTTTAAATACCGAAACAATACGCATGAGCACCTCCTCCTTAATAAATACATAAATTCAGCCAGAGACTTACCGTTTATTATTGCTGGCTAAAACATAGGCTAAGTATAGATATTAATCACTCGGTTGTATATCCATAGCATATGCAGATACCTGACATAGGCCTATTGTCGATAAATAAAATCTTTGCCATACGTTCATGACCCTTTTTTACGCATCGTCGTAACTTATTGATTTTAAATTTAGATTATCAGCTCTGATAAAAAAGGTTTTTTCGGGGAAAATGGTTTATTTCCTTTTAAAATTAGGCAACTACCGTAAAATATGAACGTTCACTGCCGTATAGGCAGCTTAGAAACACGGTTTAGCGCTAGCAGTTGGGTCTTCAACGTTCACTGCCGTATAGGCAGCTTAGAAATGCTGGTACGTGATAGAGCCTTCGTCATAAATGTTCACTGCCGTATAGGCAGCTTAGAAACTCCATCGAACGGCGAGAATAAATTAATCTCAGTTCACTGCCGTATAGGCAGCTAAGAAAATTAAACGCGCCGAAAATCAGGAATAAAAAACTCATAGGCAACGCGGCCTAAAAAGCTGGTAGTCTGTTTGGCCGACTGCCTGATACTGTTTAGGAAACGCGATGTACCACATTGATGACTTCGATCTGAAAATCCTGACGCTGCTACAGACGAACGGCCGCCTGACCAATCAGGAACTGAGCGATCTGGTTGGGCTTTCCGCCTCGCAGTGTTCCCGCCGTCGCATCGCGCTAGAGCAGGCACAGCTGATTCTCGGCTATCATGCCCGCCTGTCGCCGAACGCCGTCGGGCTGGAATGTCTGGGGTTAATTGAGGTGCGACTCATCAATCACACCAGCGAATACGTTGAGCGCTTTCACCAGATGCTGGGGGAAGTGGATGCCATCATCGACGCCTATAAAACCACGGGTGATGCCGATTACCTGTTAAAAGTCGCCGTGGCCGATCTGCCCGGACTCAGCACGCTGATTAGCCAAATTCTGTCGCAGAACAAGAGCGTCGCGCACCTGAAAACCTCAGTAGTATTGAACCGCCTCAAAGAGAACGGTTTGGTGATACCAGAACGGCCTGCGTTGCCCTAAATTGGGGCAATCGCCTCTATTTGGTGCAGAAAATGAATATCTCACGCAATAATATCCAAATAAACGCACAAAATAGACAAATAAATGATAAAAAACGCATGAATCGCGCATTATTTTCATTCATATAATTCAATATGTTGCTCTTATCGCAGGCGAGATTATGCTGATGCCAGCCGCTAAGTAGCACTATTTGGTGTGATTCTTGCTTTGGTAAGCACATGTTTTTACGACAGTCTGTTGAGTGCTCACCATGGATAACGTTATTCCCACACAAAAACTATCACACACGCTGCTGGAAGATATTCTGGCGATACTGATCGGCACGCTGATGGTATCGTTTGGCGTCATTCTGCTGCGTCAGGCCGGTGCCCTCACCGGCGGCACCGCAGGTATCGCTTTTCTTATCCACTATCTGACAAACGTCTCCTTTGGCGTCGCGTTTTTCCTGCTGAACCTGCCCTTCTACTATCTGGCCTTGCGCCGCATGGGGTGGGAATTCACGGTGAAAACGTTCTGCGCCGTCGGGCTGGTTTCGCTGTTTTCCGACCTGCACCCGATGTTCGTTCATTTCGATCAGCTCAATCCGTTCTACGCCACGCTGTTTGGCAATATCATCACTGGAATTGGCTTCGTGGTGCTGTTCCGCCATAAGGCCAGCCTCGGCGGCATGAACATCCTAGCGCTGTATCTTCAGGACAAATACGGCCTGCGGGCGGGAAAACTCCAGATGGGCGTTGACGTTGTGATTGTGCTGACTTCCCTGTTCGTGGTAAGCATACCGATGTTGATTGCTTCGATTCTGGGGGCAACCATTCTGAACCTGATTATCGCGATGAACCATCGCCCCGGCCGTTACGCGGCCTGATTGTCCCCACCATCGTCGGGGTTGCGGTACCCATAAAAATGACACATTCAGGAGAGCTACACTGTGTTTCAAAACGTTGATACCTATGCCGGAGATCCTATCCTGTCTCTGATGGAAAAATTCAAACAGGATCCAAGAGCGGATAAGATCAATTTGAGTATCGGGCTCTACTACAACGAGCAGAATATTATCCCGCAGTTGCGCTCCGTCAGTGCGGCAGAAAGCAGCCTGAAACAGCCAGCGCAGAGCGCGAGCTCTTATTTGCCGATGGAAGGGCTACAGCCTTACCGTACCGCGATCCAACAACTGCTGTTTGGTGCAAACCACGCGGCGCTGGAAGCGGGTCGCATCGCCACCATCCAGACGTTGGGCGGTTCCGGTGCGCTGAAAGTAGGTGCAGATTTCCTGAAACGCTACTTCCCGAATTCAGAAGTGTGGGTCAGCGATCCAACATGGGAAAACCATATTGCGATTTTTGAGGGGGCGGGCTTTAACGTTCACACTTATCCGTATTTCGATGGCGAAAGTCTGGGCGTGAAATTTGACGCCATGCTCGCCACCCTGCAAGCGTTGCCAGCACGCAGCATCGTGCTGCTGCACCCGTGCTGCCACAACCCGACCGGTTCTGACCTCACCACCGAACAGTGGGATCGCGTCATTGAGATCATCATCCAGCGTGAGCTGATTCCGTTTATGGACATCGCCTATCAGGGCTTTGGCCTCGGGATTGAGCAGGATGCCTATGCGATTCGCGCCGTTGCCAGCGCGGGCGTTCCGGCACTGATCGCCAACTCGTTCTCCAAGATTTTCTCACTGTATAGCGAGCGCGTTGGTGGCCTTTCTGTAGTGTGTGACGATGCTGACAGCGCACAGCGCGTGCTGGGCCAGTTAAAAGCCACCGTTCGCCGCAACTACTCTTCCCCACCGAATTTCGGCGCACAGGTGGTTTCTAAAGTCCTGAACGACGCGCAGTTGAATGCCGACTGGAAAGCGGAAGTCGAAGAGATGCGCACCCGCATTCTGAGCATGCGTCAGGAACTGGTTTCGGCACTGAAAAACGCACTGCCGAACCGTAACTTCGACTACCTGCTCACCCAGCGCGGTATGTTCAGCTACACCGGATTCAGCCCGGAACAGGTTGATCGTCTGCGTGAAGAATTCGGCGTGTACCTGATCGCCAGCGGCCGTATGTGTATGGCGGGGCTGAACCACAGCAACGTCCAGCTCGTTGCTGCGGCTTTCGCCGCGATTCAGTAAATCGTAAAATAATAAAGCCACTGAGTTAACCGACTCACCGTTGTGAACTCGCTTAACTCAGTGGCTTCTGTGATAAAAATCCCATGACCCAACTACGCTACCTGAACGGCTATCCCCCAGCGATTGTTGCCCAAGTACAAACGCTCCTCGATCAAGGCAAACTCGGCCTCTGGCTGGAAAAAAAATACCCTGACCGTCATCCGATCCAGAGTGATAAGTCGCTCTATCAGTTTGTCGCCGAGCTGAAACAGCGCTATTTGAAAAACGCCCCGGCGATATCAAAGGTGCTTTACGACAATAAACAAAACCCGATAAAAGGGACACTAGGAACCAATACGTTTGTGGCGCGTGTGCAGGGCGGAAAATTAAAGTCCAATAACGAAATCAGAATAGCGATGCTGTTCCGTGACGGGCCAGAAGATTTCCTGCGGATGATCGTGATACACGAACTCGCTCACCTCAAAGAAAAAGATCACAACAAGGCCTTCTACCAACTCTGCTGCCATATGGATCCTGATTATCACCAGTTGGAATTTGATATGCGAATCTGGCTGAACTGGCGAGAAATAAATGCGGGTTAGGATCTATTGACGCGGTAATGATTCACGCTTTTCTAAGCTGCCTATACGGCAGTGAACTAGCGGGCCGTTCTCCTGCTCTAACTGGTTCATTTCTAAGCTGCCTGTGCGGCAGTGAACTCAGCCGTAGGTCAGCAGATTCAACCAATGCTTTTCTAAGCTGCCTGTGCGGCAGTGAACGTCACTGTAGAGCCAGTCAGTAACTGTGCCGTTTTCTAAGCTGCCTATACGGCAGTGAACTCAATCAGCGCATCATCGGGTACACAGGGAGATTTCTAAGCTGCCTATACGGCAGTGAACTAACGCCTGGATCGACAGCTCATCCAGCAAGTTTTCTAAGCTGCCTATACGGCAGTGAACATGGCAAAGATAACAAGGGCCGTTTGCAGAATTTTCTAAGCTGCCTATCCGGCAGTGAACTGCCGTAAGGTCGGAAGTACCCACGACGAATATTTCTAAGCTGCCTATCCGGCAGTGAACTGATTAACAATCCATTAACAAGGCCACCTTAATTTCTAAGCTGCCTATCCGGCAGTGAACAAAATGTTAACAGAATGTACAATTCAATGAACTTTCTAAGCTGCCTGTGCGGCAGTGAACAGTCATTTTGTGTTGCTCCGCTGTTTGTGTTTTTTCTAAGCTGCCTGTGCGGCAGTGAACATTCAGAGCGAATGCTAACCGTAACTCAATCATTTCTAAGCTGCCTGTGCGGCAGTGAACGCAACTGCTGCGTGCAATGTTTGCAGCCGTCAGTTTCTAAGCTGCCTGTGCGGCAGTGAACTGTAGCCCGATCACTCTAACGGTTTGTTTTATTAGTAGCAATTGCCGTTTTCCCTGCAAAAACCCTTTTTTTCAGCTCATCTGTAACTCATTGATTGTTAAGCCTGTGAAATAGGCCAAATAAAAAGGGTCTGTGTTTGGGTCATATTTTTTGCAGCCACCATTTTTTCTGAATATTTGTGATAATCTGATTTTCGTTAGTTTTCTGAAGATTATATTTTTTTCTTTATCAAATAGTTAGCCTGCGATTCATTCCGCTGGCGTCACAGCTATTATCGATTGCGGCAGAAAATACATTATGGATAACGCCTTTAGCCCTTCGGACTTAAAAACCATTCTGCATTCTAAACGTGCCAATGTTTATTATCTCCAGCATTGTCGCATTCTCGTTAACGGTGGGCGTGTCGAATATGTGACGGAGGAAGGAAACCAGTCTCTGTACTGGAATATTCCCATCGCCAATACCAGCGTGGTGATGTTGGGAACCGGCACCTCCGTCACGCAGGCAGCGATGCGGGAATTTGCCAGAGCGGGCGTGATGATCGGTTTTTGTGGCGGCGGCGGTACTCCGCTGTTTGCGGCAAACGAGGCGGAAGTCGCGGTGTCCTGGCTATCGCCACAGAGCGAATATCGGCCAACCGAGTATTTGCAGGACTGGGTGAGTTTTTGGTTCGATGATGAGAAAAGGCTGGCTGCCGCCATCGCTTTCCAACAGGTACGAATAACGCAAATTCGTCAGCACTGGCTGGGCTCTCGCCTGTCCCGCGAATCTCGTTTTACCTTTAAAACCGACCATCTTCAGGCGCTTCTGGATCGCTATGAAAAAGGGCTAACCGACTGCCGCACCAGCAATGACGTGCTGGTGCAGGAAGCGATGATGACCAAAGCTCTGTACAGACTGGCCGCCACTGCTGTGAGCTATGGCGACTTTACCCGCGCCAAACGCGGCGGTGGCACCGATTTGGCTAACCGCTTTCTCGACCACGGTAATTATCTGGCTTACGGGCTGGCCGCCGTCGCGACATGGGTGCTGGGTCTGCCGCACGGGTTAGCCGTGTTGCACGGTAAAACTCGCCGTGGTGGGCTGGTATTCGACGTCGCCGATTTAATTAAGGACGCACTCGTACTGCCGCAGGCGTTTATTGCCGCGATGGAAGGCGAAGATGAGCAAGAATTTCGTCAGCGCTGCCTGACCGCATTCCAACAATCTGACGCGCTGGATGTGATGATCGGCAGCTTGCAGGATGTCGCTGGCAAGCTGAGTCAGGTGGGTCGATGAACATTCTGCTGATTTCAGAATGCAATAAGCGCGCGCTGGTCGAAACCCGCCGGATACTGGATCAATTTGCCGAACGCAAGGGCGAGCGCACGTGGCAAACCGCTATCACGCAGGAAGGGCTGAACACGCTACGCAAGCTGCTGCGCAAAACGGCGCGTCGTAACACGGCCGTCGCCTGTCACTGGGTTCGCAGTGCGAATCATACCGAACTGCTGTGGATCGTCGGTAATTTACGGCGTTTTAATGCACAAGGGAGCGTACCGACCAACACCACCAGCCGCGATATTCTGCGCGCGCAAGATGAAAACCCGTGGCACAGCGCCGAGGTGTTTAGCCTGCTGGCCGCTATTGCTGGGTTATTTCACGATGTCGGCAAGGCTAATGCGCTATTCCAGACGGGGTTGAGCGGTACAGGTCCACGCAGCCAACCGTATCGGCATGAATGGGTATCACTGCGGCTGTTTCAGGCCTTCGTGGGGGAGCAAGACGATAAAGGCTGGTTAACCGTGCTCAGCACGGTGACTCCAGAGGCAGAAACAACCCTGCTGGCGGCCTTACAGCGGGATAAGCAAACGCCCAGTAGCAGTCCATTTCGCACTTTGCCGCCGCTGGCGCAGGTTATCGCCTGGCTGATTGTTTCGCACCATCGGCTGCCTGTGTTTAACAAATCGGCAGAGCTTGCCCCCAACAGCCGTGAACCCCAGCTCGACTATGCAGAAACATGGTTAACCGACCATCTCTCGGCACAATGGAATGCACTCAATCATTGCAAGCTCGATGTCACGCCAGCCAATCTGGCACAGGTGTGGCAGTTTCCGCATGGCACACCGCTACGTAGCAGCGTCTGGCGTGAGAAGGCGCGCAAGTTTGCGGGTCGAGCGCTAAAGCTCCCCTCATTCATGCATTTCGCTCGGTTAGATCAACGGCTGACCGTGCATCTGGCGCGTCTCGCACTCATGCTGGCTGACCATCATTATTCAGCAGGCGCGGCAACGGTTGGCTGGCAGGATATGACTTATTCAGTCTGGGCTAACACCGATCGCAAAACGGGGGAATATAAACAGAGGCTGGATGAACACTGCGTCGGCGTCGGGCAAAATGCTCTGCTGCTGGGGCGCAGCCTGCCGAACCTGCGCGATACGCTACCCGCAATTACTCGCCATAAGGGGTTTCGCCAGCGCAGCACACACCCGCGCTTTCGCTGGCAGGATCGCGCATTCGATCTCGCCTGTTCCATTCGTGAATCCAGCAGGCAGCATGGTTTTTTCGGCGTCAACATGGCCTCGACAGGCCGGGGGAAAACCTTCGCTAACGCCCGAATTATGTATGGTTTGTCGGACGAGTCTATCGGCTGTCGCTTCTCTGTCGCGTTAGGGTTACGCACGCTGACGCTACAAACGGGTGATGCGCTACGGCAGCGCTTAAAGCTGGATGAAGACGACTTAGCGGTGCTGATTGGTTCACAGGCTGTGCAAGATCTCCATGAAATGCAGTTGGAAAATGAGACGTGCCAACAAAACACAGCGCAGATGGGCAGTGAATCCGCCGACCCGCTGTTCTCTGAACATCAGTATGTTCGTTACGATGGCTCGCTGGACGATGGTAGGTTAAAGACGTGGCTGGAACGTAGCCCAACCCTGCATCAATTACTGAGTGCACCGGTGCTGATCACCACCATCGATCACCTGATGCCCGCCACAGAAAGCCTGCGCGGCGGCCACCAAATTGCCCCGATGCTACGGCTATTGACCTCCGATCTGGTACTCGATGAACCGGATGATTTTGGGCTGGAAGATCTTCCCGCGCTCTGCCGACTGGTTAACTGGGCAGGCATGCTGGGATCGCGTGTTCTACTTTCCTCGGCCACGTTGCCACCCGCGTTAATTCGCGCATTATTCGGTGCCTATCTTGATGGCCGTGCCGCCTGGCAACAGGCTTACGGCACGCCGAATACGCCGCTGAACGTGTGCTGCGGCTGGTTTGATGAATTTGATTGTCAGCATGAGCAGTACGGCGATGTGAAAGGCTTCATAACCAGGCACGATTCATTCGTTCAGCAACGGCTGAAGCATCTTACCAAAGAGGAACTCCCGCTCCGGCTGGCCTCCATTGTGCCCGTCAGTAGCCCCAGTAAAAATAAAGATGATGTTCATCTGGCCGTCGCGCAGGCGATCCACCCACTGCTACGCGATTTGCACTTACAGCACCATCAGAAACACAAGAACGGCAAAGCCGTTTCTCTGGGGCTGGTCAGAATGGCAAACATCGGCCCGTTGGTTGCCGTCGCCCGCCAGTTGCTTGCCATCCCCTCACCGCCGGATACCTGTATTCACTACTGCATTTACCACAGCCAACATCCGCTGGCGATGCGTTCCTATATTGAGCAACGGCTCGATGCCGCGCTGATGCGTAACGACGCCGATGCACTATGGCAGGTCGATGAAATTCGTCAGGCGATAGAAAACACGCCGCAGCAACATCATATCTTTGTGGTGCTGGCGACCTCGGTCGCCGAAGTCGGTAGAGATCATGATTACGACTGGGCGATTGTTGAACCTAGCTCAATGCGTTCATTCATCCAACTCGCCGGACGAATATTGCGCCATCGGCAGGATGAACAGCATGTGCCTAAAACGCCGAATATCTGCCTACTTAGCCACAATATTCGCGCGCTGAGAGGGGAAGATATCGCGTACTGTAAACCCGGCTTCGAGTCAAAAGACGAACGGCTGGATACGCACGACCTTCGTCAGCTATTGCAGGAGAAGGACTACCGTCATCTCAACGCCGCCCCGCGCATTGTGCAACCGCCGGCCCTCACCAAACCGTTTTCACTGGTGGCGTTAGAACATGCTGTTTTAGGAAAAACGCTGCTTGGCCTCAAAAATCAAAAGCTCGATGGCCTGAAACGCCCGCCCGCTGCATTCTGGTGGCGTGCACATCCGCACTGGAACGGTGAATTACAACGGCGCACACCCTTTCGAAAATCCGACAGAGATGAACCGTACATCCTATGGATCGCCGATGACGATGAAGATGCCGTGTTCATGATACCGGACGACAGCCCCAGTAAATGGAAGCCAAGCGATGTGATCCGCCCCACGTCACTGCACATGGCAGAAGGCGTTTGTGCATGGGTCGATCCCAACTACCACGCCTTATACCAGCGGCTGGCGGATGAGAAACAGTGGGAACTCAAACGGGTTAGCGCTCGCTTCGGCGAAATCCGCCTGCGGGAAGACGAGGAAAAAGACTGGCTCTGGAACCCGCTACTGGGAGTGTTTGGCGCACTCAATTGAGTGCGCCGCTACCTGTACGGCAGTTTTACTTAGAGCATCTATTTCTAAGCTACCAATGCGGTAGTGATTTCATTCTATACGGAGTGCTATACAAAGACCAGAAAACCAAAAAAATTTAGAGTATCTAGGTTGTATGCATAAGAATTTCCATTTATGATGCTTTCATAGTGCAGGCTTTAAGCAGGTCACAGCATATGAAACGATTAAACGTTATTGGATTAGCAGCGTTATTGGTCGCCATTTTGATTGTCATCCTTTGTATGAAACCCATGACCATGCATATCAATAACCAAGCAGACAGTTCAGCAAAGGGACAGCAATTTTCCATTTTTTCTATCACAATCAACCGAAACTAGAAGAAAGTTCATGTAAAAGGCTAATAATAAAGGATTAACTATGAGTGGTGAGAAATTGAAAACGTTCATACTCTCCTACATCAGCACGCGAAAGCAGGCCAAACTGGATGCATTCGATAAAGAAGCGGAGAAGAAACGTGCGGTGCTCAGCGGTGAAGCGTTAGCCGCAGAGGAATTGGAGCTGGCCGAGAAGCGGCGAGAGATAGAGCAAAAACACGAGGTTCGCGCGTGGTTAAGCGATGCCGCCAGCCGCGCCGGACAAATCAGCCTGGTCACCCACGCGCTGAAATTTACCCACAGCGATGCCAAAGGCACCAGCGTCTTTAGCGCTGAAACGGTAACAGAGGCCAAAACGCTCTCCACTGCGACGCTGGCACAACCCGCTATCGATGCCGTGGGAAACGCCGCCGCCCTTGATGTCGCCAAATTGCTCCAGACCGAGCACGACGGGGATTCGCTGGTCGCGGCCCTACAGCGTGGCGATCACCGTGCATTAGAAGCGCTGGCAGAAAGCCCGGAACAGCTCGCACAGTGGCTGGCAGGGTTTCAGCAGGTCTTCACCGATCGCCAGCCCAGCTCACATAAGCTAGCCAAACAGATCTATTTCCCCATAGCAAACGGTGAATACCATCTGCTCAGCCCGCTGTACTCCTCTTCACTCGCGCAAGCGCTCCACCAGCGGATTAATGCCGTGCGCTTTGGTGATGAAGCCAAAGCGATTCGTCAGGCGCAAAAAGCAAATCAGTGGCACGACCAGCTCTCCATCAGCTACCCCAATCTGGCGGTGCAGAATATGGGGGGCACCAAGCCGCAAAATATTTCATCACTCAATAGCAGCCGCAGCGGCCGTTCCTATTTGCTCAGTAGCGCACCTCCACAGTGGAACAGCATTGAAAAACCGCCGCAGCAGCATGACTCTATTTTCCGCCCACGCGGCGAGGTGGACTATCACACCCGAGCGACCTTAGCGCAGATGCAGCGCTTTCTGCTTAGCGTCAAAGAGGTGGAAAACAATCGTGACATTCGTCAACAGCGCCTGCGTTATCTCGACCAGTTGATCGATCAGCTCTTCTTTTATGTCTCCAGCGTGCAAAACCTGCCCTCCGGCTGGAGCGCAGAGTCTGAACTGAAACGCGCCCAGCAGTTGTGGCTCGATCCCTATCGTGCAGAAACGGATACGGTTTTCCGCCGCGAGCGTGAAGCAGGAGACTGGCAAAAGGCCGTGGCCTACGATTTTGGCCGCTGGCTGAACCGTCGGCTCCAGCATGAAGAGTTGATCTTCGGCGAAGTCGAACGTCGCGAATGGTCTACCGCTGCGCTGTTCAAACGCCGGATGCGTGAAATGGAAAGCGCAATGAAAGAGGATCTGGCATGAGCACTTTACTTATCCTGCGCCGTATCAAGGTGGAAAATGCCAACGCTATCGCCGGGCTGACCTATGGTTTCCCCGCTATTACGCACTTTCTCGGCTTTACCCATGCGCTGTCACGCAAGTTACAAACCAGCCACGGGCTAACGCTGGAAGGCTGCGGCGTGGTGAGCCATCAGCATCAGCTACACGCCTACGGTTCTAGCTGGGAACGGAGTTTCGCCCTGACCCGCAATCCATTGACCAAAGAAGCGAAAACCGCCGCTTTCAATGAAGAAGGCCGTATGCACATGACCGTCTCGCTGTTAATCCGCTGTGAGGGCCAGATCCCAGCGGATACCACGGCATTGTGTGATTTCCTCACCCAGCAGGCACAGTGCCAGCGACTGGCGGGCGGCACCATTGTTGATATCGAGCGCGTCACCATCCAGTCATTACCCAGCGACGAAGCGGAAACTCGTAAAGTTATGCGCCGTTTGTTACCTGGCTTTGTACTAAAAGATCGCACATCGCTGCTGCATGACCATTTCCAGACGCTACAGCAGGACAATCCGCAAGCGGAACTGATTGATGCCTGGCTGGATTTCGCCGCGTTAAAAATGCGGGCAGAGCGCGATCCCAACGGGAGCAATGTACAGTGGCAGTACCAGCCCAAACCCGGCGGCGGTGGTTTCTTGATCCCGCTAATGATCGGCTACCGCGCCATTTCGACGCTTTATGCCCCCGGCGAGGTCGATAAAACCCGCGATCCGCACACGCCATTCTGTTTTGCCGAAGCCGCCTACGGCATCGGGGAATGGCAAGGCGCGCATCGCATCAGTGATATCCGCCAGATACTCTGGGAGTACGACTATCAGAACGGCGATTATCACTGCCGCCAATTAGCAGACACCCATTCAGCAGCAGAAGACACTTCCTACGAATTCGATGACTAAAAAGGACGATATCATGGCAAAAGCACCAACAAGTTTAAAAACTGCGTCAGTACTGGCTTTTGAACGCAAGCTGGCGAATTCGGACGCGGTAATGTACGCAGGCAACTGGGCGCAGCAGGATAACTGGACGCCTATTGCCATTCAGGAGAAATCGGTGCGCGGGACGATCTCCAACCGCCTGAAAAATGCCCTCACCAGCGACCCCGCCAAGCTGGATGCAGAAATCCAAAAAGCCAACCTGCAAACCGTAGACGTTGCCGCCCTTCCCTTCGGAGCCGATACCCTGAAAGTCGTGTTTACTCTGCGGGTGCTCGGTAATCTGGCGCAACCCTCGGTCTGTAACGATCAGGATTATCAAACCGCGCTGGGTAACATCATCACCGGATACGTTCAGGATCAGGGTTTTGGCACACTGGCGGCACGCTATGCGGAAAATATCGCGAACGGTCGTTTTCTGTGGCGCAACCGCGTCGGGGCAGAAGCCATTCGTGTGGTCGTGACCACAGGTGAACAACGCTGGGAATTTAACGGCGAAGACTATTCGCTGCGTGAGTTCAGCCAACCAACCGGTGACCTTGCAGCACTGGCACAGGCGATTGAGCAAGGGTTGGCTGGCGACTCATCGGTGCTTTTTACCGTGGAAGCCTATGTGCAGTTAGGCAACGGGCAGGAAGTCTTCCCGTCTCAGGAACTCGTGCTCGATGAAAAAGCGCGTAACGGCAAGAGCAAGATTCTCTATCAGGTGAACGATGTCGCGGCTATCCACTCGCAGAAAATCGGTAACGCGCTACGCACCGTTGATGACTGGTATCCCGCCACAGATGAAGCGGGCCCGATTGCCGTCGAGCCCTACGGTTCCGTCACCAGTCGGGGTAAAGCCTACCGCCAGCCCAAGGAGAAGATGGATTTTTACACGCTGCTGGATAACTGGGTGATTAAAGGCGATGTACCTGCACCGGAGCAGCAGCATTACGTGATTGCCACGCTGATTCGCGGCGGCGTGTTCGGTGAAAAAGGCGAATAAGGTGGCGGTATGGATCACTACATTGATATTCGCGTCCAGCCCGATCCTGAGTTCACTGCCTCGCAGCTCTTGAACGCGCTGTTTGCCAAACTGCACCGAGCACTCGGACAGGTGGCGGATGGCAAGATTGGGATCAGCTTTCCCCAAGTGGGTAAAACGCTGGGGGAATGTTTGCGGCTGCACGGTACAAAAGAGGCGCTCTCTACGCTAGATCAAACGGCCTGGCTGAAAGGATTGCGGGATTACACATTGATTTCTGAGTGTAAAGCCGTACCCAACGGCGTGAAATTTCGCACCGTGCGCCGCGTTCAGCTCAAGAGCAGCGCAGAACGGTTGCGCCGACGCTCGGTGAACAAAGGCTGGCTAACGGAAGCGGAAGCCGCAGCACGAATTCCCGATGCGGTGGAAAAACGCAGCGCACTGCCGTTTGTGCAAATTAAGAGCTTGTCCAACGGGCAGATGTTTTTCGTGTTTGTGGAACATGGTCCGCTACAAGACGCCCCTGTCGCCGGACGCTTTTCCTCCTACGGCCTAAGCGCAGAAGCCACCGTCCCTTGGTTCTGACCCTTTTTTGGCGACCATCTGCAACCCATTGATTTTTAAATGCAGTTGGTCGCCCTAATAAAAAAGGGTTTCTCGCGATAAAATGAATATTCTCTTTAACAATCTGGTAGTTAGCATAAAAACTTAACGTTCACTGCCGCATAGGCAGCTTAGAAAGCGACCGCTGTCGCTGGGCTGACGTATTCGTAGTTCACTGCCGCATAGGCAGCTTAGAAATTGCTTGACAGGGCAGAGGCGTCGACCAAAAAGTTCACTGCCGCATAGGCAGCTTAGAAACCGAAGCCGTAGTTTTTGTCCATCCACTTCTCGTTCACTGCCGCATAGGCAGCTTAGAAATCGTTCCAGACCACCAAAGACGGCACTATAGAGTTCACTGCCGCATAGGCAGCTTAGAAAAAGGCCCAGCTCGCAGTTATGCGCCAGTAAATGTTCACTGCCGCATAGGCAGCTTAGAAATCCGCGGCGCGCGACACAGCCGAACTGCCAGCGTTCACTGCCGCATAGGCAGCTTAGAAAAAGAGTCATATAAGCCAGCACATCATGCATCGGTTCACTGCCGCATAGGCAGCTTAGAAAGTCTCGCGAATGATTATGCGCAACTGTTCTTCGTTCACTGCCGCATAGGCAGCTTAGAAAATGATAATGTCTGCCTCGAACATGCTGACCTCGTTCACTGCCGCATAGGCAGCTTAGAAAGTCCATTGCAACAGCCGACGACAAGCGTCCGGGTTCACTGCCGCATAGGCAGCTTAGAAAATCACGTCGGCCATCTTGAACAGCAGGTCCACGTTCACTGCCGCATAGGCAGCTTAGAAATGATTGCCTAAGCTTTGTAGCGCGCGGTCGGCGTTCACTGCCGCATAGGCAGCTTAGAAATTGACTAAAGTTTAACCGGGGCCACAATGGACGTTCACTGCCGCATAGGCAGCTTAGAAAGAGAACCTGAGCGTCGGCGGTTACCTCGACCTGTTCACTGCCGCATAGGCAGCTTAGAAATCAACCTGAATGTTGGGTATCGCAGTAATAGAGTTCACTGCCGCATAGGCAGCTTAGAAACGCCCGTACTCAATAATTTTGTGACTAGAGCCGTTCACTGCCGCATAGGCAGCTTAGAAATCGGATATGGGACCCAATGCAATGAGTGAAGCGTTCACTGCCGCATAGGCAGCTTAGAAATCGGATATGGGACCCAATGCAATGAGTGAAGCGTTCACTGCCGCATAGGCAGCTTAGAAAGTGACCAAGCTGGCCGACGAAGACGTCGAAGCGTTCACTGCCGCATAGGCAGCTTAGAAAAAGACAGGGCCGCGACACATATTTCGAGCCTGGTTCACTGCCGCATAGGCAGCTTAGAAACACCCGCCATGTGCGCAAAGTCACCCGCACGCGTTCACTGCCGCATAGGCAGCTTAGAAAGAAAGACGAGCCGAAAGGCCCGGACGTAGCGAGTTCACTGCCGCATAGGCAGCTTAGAAAAGCCAGGGTTTTAATCATGGGTGACTTATATTGTTCACTGCCGCATAGGCAGCTTAGAAAGGTAGAACTCCTGTCAAAGGCGCGACCCGCTGGTTCACTGCCGCATAGGCAGCTTAGAAAGATGTTATATGCCAGACTTACCATCGCGTCGAGTTCACTGCCGCATAGGCAGCTTAGAAACACAGAATTACGGGGGTTAACCGTGGGTAAAAGTTCACTGCCGCATAGGCAGTTCAGCACTTATCGAGATGCGTCGCTGGCGCGACGCATTTTAGAGGCTATTCCCCGTTGAGGGTAACCACCAGCGAGCGGCCGCCGCCGTGGTTGCGGTGTTCACACAGGTAAATGCCCTGCCAGGTGCCGATGTTCAGGCGTCCGTTGGTGATGGGAATCGTTAGACTGTTGCCCAGCAGGCTACCTTTTAGGTGCGCGGGCATGTCGTCGTTGCCTTCATAGGTATGGCGGTAATACGGCTCATCCTCCGGCACTAAGCGATTAAAAAAGCTCTCGAAATCCTGCCGCACTGTGGGGTCGGCATTCTCGTTAATCGTTAGCGCCGCCGAGGTGTGTTTGATGAACACCTGCATCAGCCCGACGTTTATCTGGCGCAGTCCAGTAACCTGCGCCAGTATTTCGTCAGTCACCAGATGGAAGCCTCTGGCTTTCGGCTTCAGGCGGATTTCATATTGTGCCCACATCACCGTACTCCCACTATCAGGCTTCGCGCGCCAGAATCGGCCGCAGGAAGCGCGCGGTGTGAGACGCTTCGCACTCTGCCACCGTTTCCGGCGTGCCGGAGACCAGAATTTCTCCGCCGCCGCTGCCGCCTTCCGGTCCTAAATCGACAATCCAGTCTGCCGTTTTAATGACATCCAGATTGTGCTCAATCACCACGATGGTATTGCCCTGATCGCGCAGCTGATGCAGAACGGTAAGAAGCTGCTGAATATCGGCAAAATGCAGGCCGGTCGTGGGTTCATCAAGAATATACAGCGTCTGTCCGGTTCCGCGTTTTGACAGCTCACGCGACAGTTTTACACGCTGCGCTTCCCCGCCGGACAGCGTAGTGGCCGACTGCCCAAGGCGAATGTAAGACAGACCGACGTCGATCAGCGTTTGCAGCTTCCGCGCCAGCGCCGGAATAGCATCAAAGAACTCTCGAGCCTCTTCGATGGTCATATCCAGCACTTCATGGATGCCTTTGCCTTTGTATTGAATTTCCAGCGTTTCGCGGTTATAGCGCTTGCCTTTGCACTGGTCGCACGGCACATAAACATCCGGCAGGAAGTGCATTTCGACCTTAATCACGCCGTCGCCCTGACAGGCTTCACAGCGTCCACCGCGCACGTTAAAGCTGAAACGGCCGGGGTTGTAACCACGGGTACGCGCTTCCGGCACGCCGGCAAACAGCTCACGAATCGGCGTGAAAATACCGGTATAGGTTGCCGGATTGGAGCGCGGCGTACGGCCAATCGGGCTTTGATCGATATCGATCACCTTATCGAAATGCTCCAGTCCCTGAATTTCACGGTGAGCGGCAGGTTCCGCCAGCGTCGCGCCGTTCAACTGACGCTGCGCCAGCGGGAATAACGTATCGTTGATGAGGGTGGATTTGCCCGATCCCGACACGCCAGTGATGCAGGTAAACAGTCCAACCGGCAGCGTCAACGTGACGTCTTTCAGGTTATTGCCCTTGGCGCCAATCAGCTTCAGCACTTTAGTGGGATCCGCAGGCACGCGCTGTTTCGGGATTTCGATCTTGCGTTTACCGCTAAGGAACTGCCCCGTCAGGGAATCCGGCACCGCCATGATCTCTTCCATCGTGCCTTCTGCGACAATCTGGCCGCCGTGCACGCCCGCACCGGGGCCGATATCAATCACATGGTCGGCAGCACGAATCGCATCTTCATCATGTTCCACCACAATGACGGTATTACCCAGATTACGCAGGTGAATCAGGGTTTCCAGCAGGCGCTCGTTGTCACGCTGATGCAGGCCGATAGAGGGTTCATCCAGCACGTACATGACGCCAACCAGCCCGGCACCAATCTGGCTCGCCAGACGAATACGCTGCGCCTCGCCGCCGGACAGCGTTTCTGCCGAACGAGAGAGCGATAAATAGTTCAGCCCGACGTTCACCAGAAACTTCAGCCGATCGCCAATCTCTTTCAGCACCTTCTCGGCGATTTGGGCGCGTTGCCCACTGAGCTTCATATTTTGGAAAAACGTCATCGCATGGCCGATGCTCATATCGGAAATCTGCGGCAATGTCGTCTGTTCAACGAACACGTTACGCGCTTCTTCACGCAGGCGCGTTCCGCCGCAGCTGGCACAGGAGCGGTTGCTGATGAATTTCGCCAGCTCTTCGCGCACCGCTGTGGATTCCGTCTCTTTATAGCGGCGCTCCATGTTGTGCAGCACGCCTTCAAACGGATGACGACGCACCGAGGTGTCGCCGCGATCGTTGATATATTTGAATTCGACGTTCTCTTTACCGGAGCCGTACAGAATCACTTTCTGCACCGCGGCACTCAGGCTTTCAAATGGGGCATCGACGTCAAATTTGTAATGCTCCGCCAGTGAGCGCAGCATCTGGAAATAGTAGAAGTTACGGCGATCCCAGCCGCGAATCGCACCACCCGCCAGCGACAGCTCGGCATTTTGCACCACGCGGGACGGATCGAAGAATTGCTGCACACCCAGACCATCACAGCTTGGGCACGCGCCCGCCGGATTGTTGAACGAGAACATACGCGGTTCCAGTTCGTGCATGCTGTAGCCACACACCGGACAGGCAAAGTTCGCCGAGAACAGCAGTTCAGGCTGCGTCGGATCGTCCATATCCGCGACCACCACGCTACCGCCGGACAGATCCAGCGCGGTTTCAAACGACTCTGCCAGCCGCTGCGCCAAATCTTCGCGCACTTTAAACCGGTCAACGACAACTTCGATGGTGTGCTTTTTCTGTAATTCTAGCTTCGGCGGATCGGACAGATCGCACACTTCGCCGTCGATACGGGCGCGGATATAGCCCTGCGAGGCCAGGTTTTCCAGCGTCTTGCTGTGTTCGCCTTTGCGATCTTTCACAATCGGTGCCAGCAGCATCAGGCGCTTGCCTTCCGGCTGCGCCAGCACGTTGTCCACCATCTGGCTGACCGTCTGCGCATCCAGAGGCACATCGTGATCGGGGCAGCGCGGTTCACCCACGCGAGCAAACAGCAAGCGCAGGTAGTCATGAATTTCGGTAATCGTCCCGACCGTGGAACGCGGGTTATGCGAGGTGGATTTCTGTTCGATAGAGATGGCGGGCGACAGCCCTTCTATATGATCGACGTCCGGTTTTTCCATCAGCGACAAAAACTGACGGGCATAGGCGGAGAGGGATTCCACATAGCGCCGCTGCCCTTCGGCATACAGCGTGTCAAACGCCAGCGATGACTTACCCGACCCCGACAAACCGGTGATTACGATCAGCTTGTCACGAGGGATTATCAGGTTGATATTCTTGAGATTATGGGTACGAGCACCACGAACTTCGATCTTATCCATTCACACACTTCCCGGAATAAAAACGGTTTGTCATCGCCTCTCGAAGAGAGAGAACCGGTACGAAACGAGCAATTATGGCACAAACAAGGCTGAATGAATATCCAGTATTAAACCCGTTTACCTTGCAAACGCTGCAAATTTTACTTTCATTTCTGAAGCCATTTCGCAGGTATGACAGAGAGTTTTCCACATGGTAAGATTGATCGTTTAGACTTAGAAAATAAATCTACCGATTCATCAGGAGACGAGCATGGCCAGCAGAGGCGTTAATAAAGTGATTCTTGTCGGGAATCTGGGTCAAGACCCAGAAGTCCGCTATATGCCGAATGGTGGTGCAGTTGCCAACATCACGCTGGCTACGTCGGAAAGCTGGCGTGACAAGCAAACCGGTGAGCAGAAAGAGAAGACCGAATGGCACCGTGTCGTGCTGTTCGGCAAACTGGCAGAAGTCGCGGGCGAATACCTGCGCAAAGGCTCTCAGGTTTACATCGAAGGCGCACTGCAAACCCGTAAATGGGCCGATCAGGCTGGCGTAGAGCGCTACACCACCGAAGTCGTCGTTAACGTCGGCGGCACCATGCAGATGCTGGGTGGACGCCAGGGCGGCGGCGCACCAGCAGGCGGTGGCAATGCAGGTGGCAGTCAGCAACAAGGCGGTTGGGGTCAACCTCAGCAGCCGCAGGGCGGCAACCAGTTCAGCGGCGGCGCGCAGTCTCAACAGCGTCCGGCCCAGAACTCATCTTCCTCACAAAATAATTCCCCAGCACAAAGCAACGAACCGCCAATGGATTTCGACGACGACATTCCGTTCTAATTTGCGTTAGTTAGAATAATTACTAATATATTTATTTAATGGCCTGAATATCCAGGCCATTTTGCATGGAAAGCTCGTAACACCATGAACAAAAATATTGACCATGTGCCAACACTGACACTACCGCTAATTCTGATTGAAAATAGCAATGGATATTCTTCGCAAACCCGAGAGAGGAAAAAAATTGATATTTCTGGTTTCCCTGAAGAAATTGGTGCCTACGTTATCCGATATCAACAGCATCCGATCCCTCGATTAATAGGAACCAGCCCTATATTAAAGATAGGTTGCACTACCGATAGTTTCAGAAAACGTTTCAAGAACTACAATCATCAATCAGATATGACCACTCCTGATGTTGATTTATATGAAAAACTTAGTCTAAGAACACAAAAAACGAATATCAGGATTATGTATTTTCTTTCCCACCATAAACATCAAGATGAGATTGTTATCGACTTTTATTTCTCCACACTTGATGAACCGAAATCATTAGAGTACAAACTTATCAAAAACTATATGGAATCACATGGTGAATTACCACCACTTAATTTTGGCATGAAATAATGTAATAACACCCATTACATTTTCTTTATTTAAAATTTATTCCGCCCGCTGCACAGGCTACCTGTACGACAATCCGCCGTATGGATAAACACCACATAGCCGTCCTCCATTCTGCGAAATAACCTGCCGCCATAAAGCCGTTTGCATTCATTTTCACTTGGCGCACCGGAGACCAAACGTGGGATATGACCATAACAGCCCGCTAACACTACGGCAAAACCCACGGCCTGTTCAGGCTCAGACCGTGGGAATTTAAACGAATTGGTCTGGTTATCTCTCAATAAGTGGAGGGGCATATCCATCTATTTGATTGCTATTTTATTCCGGTACATATCAGCCTGATTGCCAGCACTTATCCACGATAATATGAGAGTAAGATGATGAATAGAGACCAAGAAATTATTGTTAATTCCGTTGAGCCAGAAGATCACGAGCAGTGGCTGCCCTATTGGAAGCGTTATCAGGAATTCTATAAGGTGCAGCTTTCCGATGAGGTCACGGAAGTCACCTGGGATCGTTTTTTTAAAGCCGAGATTCCCGTGTATTGCGCCGTGGCGCGGGAAGGGTCGCACATTATTGGTTTCGTACACTTTGTTTTTCACGATTCAACATGGGGAGTAAACTCTTATTGTTATTTAGAGGATCTGTTTGTTACCCCCACCGCTCGCGGTAAAAACGTTGGCAAAAAACTGATTGAATACGTGAGAGAACAGGCACAGGAAAAAAGCTGCGATCGGCTGTATTGGCATACTCAGGAAACCAATAAAACCGCCCAGCGACTTTATGATTGGATCGCGGAAAAACCCGGTGTTATAGAATATAGAATGCCGCTTTAACTATCGTATTTATGCATAAAAAATAGTATTTATGCAGAAACTATAGTGCTTATGCGGGATGAAACTTCCCTGTAAATAACGCCCGCCTACCCTACCCGCCGCACCGATTCTCTGACCACCACCTGTCCGGCTAGCTCGGTGCGCTGGGCAATACCCAGCGCCTGTGCAGGCGTCATTTGCTGTGCCAGCAGTTGTAGCGCCGCGCGGGCGATGGTCTCAAACGGCAGATGCACCGTGGTGAGCGAAACGGGTAGCATGTCGAACGGCAGAATGTCGTCCATGCCCATGACGGAAATATCCTCCGGCACTCGTAGCCCATGCTGATACAGCGCGTCGATCACACCGATAGCCTGATTATCCGCGGCGCAGAAAATCGCGGTGACGCCCAGCCTGTCGGGGTTAGCCGTCAGCCAGCGCAGCAGTGCATCACGCGCGGTACGCGGATGGAAATCCGGCAGCGAGAGGATCAAATCCTCATCCACCGCAATGCCCGCCTGCATGAGCGCATCTCTATAGCCGCGCTCGCGCTGTTTGATCGTCATGCGCGACGTCCAGGTCAGATGCAGGATCCGCGTATGCCCTTGTTCGATCAGGTAACGCACGCCCGCCGCCGCCGCGTAGTGGTTGGCGGGCGTGACGCTGCTCAGGCGCATTGAGGGATCTTCACCGTTGATCAGCACCGCCGGAATCCCGCTTTCCGCAACGGCGTTCAGCAGCGTCGGGTGATCGTCATTCACAATCAGAATGCCGCTCTCTTTTCCGCCCTGAAGCTCACGCAACAACTGTTGTTCGTTAATGGTGTCGTGCTCCCCCAGAAACGGACGCAACTGGATATTACGTTGCAGGCAGAGCGTTTTTAGGGCGTTGATCAGCGTCAGCGACACCAGATTGTACTCACTCTCCAGCATCAGATTGCGCGGCGTCGCCAGCAGAATGTGGCGCAGCGGCTCCGTCTGCGCGATGGCCGCTTTGCCCACTTTATGCAGCGGATAACCCTGCTCGGTGGCAATCGCCATAATGTGCTGCCTGACTTTGGCGCTGATCGGTGCCGTCCCGTTCAGCGCACGGGAAACCGTGCTGATGGAAACCCCGGCGCGGTCGGCAATATCCTTGAGTGTCGCCATTATTTCATCCCCGTGTTGGCAATCCCCGTCGTGATGTATTTTTGCAGGAAGACGAACACCGCCGTCACCGGCAGAAGCGAGAGCATCGTCATCGCCAGTATATAGTGCCACTGCACCGAGAACTGCCCCTGAAACGCATTCAGCCCGATTTGTAGCGTAAAGTTCTCCTGGCTGGAGAGGACGATAAGCGGCCAGAGGAAATCATTCCAGCGCCAGATCACCGAGAAGATCGCCAGCACCGCCAGCGCGGGGGCGGTTAACGGCAGAATGATCTTCCAGTAAATACGGAACTCGCTGGCGGCATCGATACGCGCCGCTTCGATCAGCTCATCGGGGATCGTCAGCATGTATTGCCGCAGCAGGAATACGCCGGTCGGCGTCGCTACCGTAGGGATAATCACGCCCCACAGGTTATCGCCCATGTTCAGGCCAATCACCACTAGGAACGTCGGCACCATCACCACCGACAGCGGAATCATCATGGTGGAGAGAAACAGCGTCAGCACCGTACCGCGCCCGCGAAACTCGTATTTCGACAGTGCAAACGCCGCCATCGAACTGAGCAACAGGGTCAGCAGCGTCGCGATCACCGTCACGAATACGGTGTTCTTCAGGTAGGTGGCAAAGTGGAACTTCGTTATCGGCGTCGTGTAGTTCTCCGTCTCCAGATGCAAGGCCTTCATCGGCACCAGATCTTTCGTCGATACACGCACCACCTCACTGGGCGCAGTTGGGTTCACCATCTGCGCGATCAGGCCGATGCGCCTGACCAGCGCCATGGTTTTCGCTTCGCCGTCGTCCTGCTTAACCTGCCACAACTCCAGCGGTTTCGGGTACTCAGGCAACGTGATGGTATCCGCCGCCTGTGGCAGAAAACTGGGCGGAAAACGGTTGATCTCCGCAGGCGTTTTGAACGACGACATCGCCGCCCACATCACCGGAATCATCACCAGCAACGTACCTACCACCAGCCAGACCCAGCTCATGATATCCGTGATGTGAATGCGCCCCGGATGACGGGTACGGGTGAGAAATGCGATTATTTTCATCATGGCTCCCGTTATTTTTTCCCTTCCAGCCGACGCGTCAGCAGGAACTGCAACGCCGTCAGGATCATCAACACCACGCCCATCAACACCGAGGCAGCCGAAGCCAGCCCGTAGAGTGACGCGTTTGACGAAAAAGCCGTCTGGTAGATGTACTGCACGATAAAGCTGTTGGCCGTGCCGGGGCCGCCGCCGTTGGTGAGCACCCAGGCTTCATCGAAGATCTGCACGCTGTGGATGGTCAGCAGAATCACCACCACCAGAATGTTCGGTGCCAGCAGCGGCAGCGTCAGGCGATAGAAACCACGCCAGCGCGAGGTGCCGTCCACCGCCGCCGCTTCATAGATATCACGCGGGATCGCCTGCAATCCGGCCAGCAGGATCAGGGTATAAAACCCGACGTGAAACCAGACAGAAACAAACACCACCCAGAAACGCGATAGCGTCGGGTCGAGCAGGAAGGTAATCGGCTGCCCACCCAGCGATGACAGCACCAGATTCAGCAGGCCGTTGCGATTAAGGAACCATTGCCAGATCAGACCAACGACCACCGGCGACAACAGCACCGGATAGAAGAACATGGCGCGGAAAAAGCCACGGGCGATAATCTTGCGGTTGAGGATCAGCGCCGTCACCAGCGCCACCAGCAGCGTGCAGAGCACATTGAAAAAGGTGAACGACACGGTGTTGTAGACGCCGGTCCAGAACAGATCCTGTTCACAGGTGGATGGCTCGGCGTAGTTGCCGCAACTCAACAGCGTGGAAAAGTTATCCACGCCAACGTAAGGGCGTTCCCACAGCAGGATATTGGTGCCGCCAGTAAAGGCGTAGCACACCGACAGCAGAATAGGAATGAAGACAAAAACGGCGAACAGCAGCATATTCGGCGCGATAAAAAACCACGGCATCACTTTGCGGCCACCGAGTTTTTGTAGCAGATTCACCGCTTTTTCCACTGGCGTGACCAGCTTGTCGAGCAGCGATCCTGCGGGCAGTAAGGCAATCTTTTTCATGTCGTCCTCTCCCGTCGCGATAATTAGTGCTCGGTACAACGCGGCAATGTGTCATCCGTTTTGCCGTCGAACAGATGGCAATACGCCGGTGGAAAGCGGACGAACACCGATTCGCCTGCGGCGAACTCACGGTGCTGCGCCAGATGGACAATCATCTCATCGTCAATGCCGCTCATTCGCCCGTAGATAAAGGTTTCATGCCCCATCATCTCGCAGCGATCGACACACAGCGCCATGCCCTCGCCATCCCCCACCAACTCACAGTGTGAAGGACGAATGCCGAGCGTGACGTTCTGCCCGACAGTGCCGATAAACGGCAGCACCAGACGATTACCCGACGGACACTGCACCTCAACGCCGTCTGCACAAGTGGCGACAATCTGCGCCGGGAACATATTCATCCGCGGTGAACCGATGAAGCCCGCGACAAATTTGTTTTTCGGCCGATTGAACAACTCCAGCGGCGTGCCAACCTGCTCAATGCGACCGGCGTTCAGCACCACAATACGCTGCGCCATCGTCATCGCTTCCACCTGATCGTGAGTCACATAAATCATGGTGGTGCGCAGCTTCTGGTGCAGGCGAGACAGCTCGCCGCGCGTCTGCACGCGCAGCTTGGCATCCAGATTGGAGAGCGGTTCGTCGAACAGGAACAGGTCGGGTTCACGCACAATCGCGCGACCTATCGCCACGCGCTGCTGCTGCCCACCCGACAGGGCACGCGGTCGGCGATCCAGATAAGGTTCCAGCCCCAGCATGCGGGCGGCTTCATCAATACGGCGAGCGATTTCGTCTTTGGGGAAGTGCAGGTTCTCCAGTCCGAACGCGAGGTTCTTACGCACCGAAAGGTGCGGATAGAGCGCGTAGGACTGGAACACCATCGCAATCTTGCGCTCTGCCGGTGTGAGATCGTTCACCTTGCGGTTGTCGATCAACAGCTCGCCGCTGCTGATCTCTTCCAGCCCGGCAATCATGCGCAGCAGCGTGGATTTTCCACAGCCCGACGGGCCAACAAAGACCATGAACTCGCCATCATGAATCGTTAAGTCCACACCTTTGATGATGTTCACCGCACCATAATTTTTGTGGACGTTTTTTAGTTCCAGACTCGCCATTGTCAGCCCTCGCAAACAGAATCTAACTGTGCCAATAACATCAGCATGACCAGCGCCTGCCCGTAAGGCACGGCAACATTGGGAATATCGCGATAGAACTGTAAGTCGTGCCCCATCGCCGTGCCGTCCGAGACACCCTGCACCACGCCCTGTGCGTCAATCTGCGCCACCACGGCAGCATAGCCTTTTTCCAGTACGTCCTGCGGGAAATCGTGCAGCATGCCCAATCGACGCGCCGTCAGAATCCCAGCAATGAATCCGGCGCTGGCGGAGGTCTCCAGCGGCGAATCTGGGTCATCCAGCAGCGTGTGCCACAGGCCAGACTCGTGCTGCCAGCGTGCCAGCGTGGTCGTTTGCTGTTCCAGAATCGCTTCCAGCGTGCGCAGAACTGGCGCGGACAGTTGATCCTCCGCCAGCACTCGCATTTCCGGCAGCACCAGCGTGATCCAGGCGTTGCCGCGTCCCCAGAACGCATTGGCATAGTGATGGCGACCGACAAACGTCCAACCGTGATACCACAGCCCGCTGCGCACATCGGCCAGATAGCGCGCATGCGTAACGAGCTGGTATTCCGCCTCTTCGATCAGATCGCGGCGGGAGAGCAATTTCCCCGCCACCACCAGAAACAGACCGGCCATGAACAGCGTGTCATCCCACAGCTGTCCGGTGTTCGGGCGCTCTTTCACCGTGTGCTGGAAGCCGCCGTCCTCGGTTTTCGGCAGCGAGTGCAGCAGCCAGTCCGCCCAGTCGCTCACCGTTTCACGCCACTGCGCGGGCGCATCCGGCTTGTCCTGACACAGCAACGCCAGCACCAGCATCGGTGCCGTCGAGTTGATCTGGCGCGGCGGCAGCCCGGCATCCAGCTTTTGCTGATACCAGTTCGCCAGCGTCGTCAGCATGGTGTCGTCCTGCGTCAGATGCGCCAGCTTCCAGAAACCGTACAGCCCGACGCCAACTTCCCAATCCCATTCTTCGAATTGAATCGTCAGTCCAGCGTCCGGCGTGTCGTCCTGCGTCACGCTGTCGATTGCTTTCAGGCGGCAAAATGCCCGCGCCACCTGCGCCAGCAGCGCTTCGGTTTGTTGTCGGTTAAGTAAACCTGTCTGCATGTCATGGGTTTCCTGTGTTGAACTGCGGGACGACCGGGACATCGTCGGGAAAAATGAAAGGCTGCTGTGCCACGCTGAATCCTGCCGTGTGGCTAAAGGCCAGTTCGCCGTAATCGGGATCGTCGATGCGTACGCCGTCGCGGTCCTGTATCAGCGAACGTCCTCGGAAACGGGCAGCGAATGCGGCGAATCCTTGCGCGCCGTCGCCGCTGTCCACGGCAACGAACCAGACGTTCTGTTCGCCATACGCGCGTAGTTCGCCTTCCGCCTGCTGGCCTGCGGTCGCAAACGGCTGTAACCCAGCGGGATTATGGAAGGCGGCATAACCGTTGCCGCCGCGTACGAAACACCAGACGCCTTCAACGATGACGTCATCCAGCGCGGTTTGTGGCAGATAGAGATGTGTCCAGGGGCGGATATCCTGTTGCAGATCGAACACCATCAGCGCGCGATTGCGGTACTGCATCAGGTGCGGCAAGCGTCCGTTGCCCGCCCAGTAAGAAGGACGGTGCACACCGTCAGGGCGATCTTCGCCGGGGTGGTTCACCCACAGGCGGGCGGCATAGTGTGTCCCCAAACGTACATCCAGCAGATGCTGCTGGTGTCCGGGCTGGCTGGGGTGATGATCGAAGACGGAAGAAAACGCTACGTCGCGCTGCTTCCAGGCGATGATGCGGGCGCTACGGTTCAGCCCTTGCACCCAACGTGCTTCTGCGCCGTGCGGCAGTGACCAGTGCGCGATCCGATCCGTTGTTTCCGGCGGCTGATAGTCGCTCAGGCACAGCAGCGGCAGCGCGGCGCAGTGCGGAATCAGCCAGCCCTCGCCCCACATCAACGCACACAGGCCGGACAGCTCGGTCAACATGCCGGAGCGCAGTTCTTTATCGTAGGCGCGTCCCATGGTGCCAACCGCGACGCCGTTCTGATGTACCCACGCCGTCATCAGCATGATGCGGTCAATCACCACGCGAGATTTCTCGCGCAGATCGGCGTCCTGTGCCAATTCGTACAGCGCCACCAGCCCAATCAGATCGATGGGGTAATAAGCTGCCGAATTCCACTCCACCAGCCCGTGCTCCAGAATGGAATCAAACCAGCGCGTCAGGCGCTCGTGAGCAATCGCCTTTTGCTCCAGACCGCGACGGCCGCTGCATGGGAAGGTGTCATCAGGGAAGTTTTGTCCGGCCAGATATTGCGCGACGTGGAAGCACAGGCAGTGGTTTTCGCTCCAGAACCACATGGTGTCGTTGCCCGGTTCATCAATCCAGTAGCGGAAGCCAAGAATGGCACTGCGCACGCGCCGCCAGTCCTGCGGTGGCAACTGCTGCCCCTGATAGCGCTGCCACAGCCAAATTAGCGGCACCAACTGGAAATCGGCACAGTCTTCGCGGCGACTGATTTTCTGCAACGCGCTGTTGAGAATCGGCGCAGCCGCATCACTGCCCTCACCCGTCGCGACAATCGCCAGCAGCCTTCCGAGGCGTTCAAAACCGTGCAGCGCGGTATGGCGCAGTACCGCTTCACGCCGCGCGGCCAGAGTCGGTAACGCGGGCATCGTTTGCGATGGCAAGCGCCCGAAACTGAGCGTACGCGTCAGCGTAATGCCGTTGCAGGTCGCGGCGCAGACCAGATCGTAATAGCCCACCAGAACCGCAGGCAGATCCACCTGCCAGCCGAGATTGCCAGCAGGCAGCGTTTGTTTTTGCTGCCATGCGGGGACGGATTCGTTGACGTTGCCAATCAGCCGATGCGCCATCGTCACGGATTCCGGCAGCAGTTGCGCGCTATTGAGCACCAGCACAGGCGGTTGGATCAGATTATTTTCCAGCGTCAGCCCGTTCACCCAGCTATCCAGCGCGGTCAGCTGTGCGCTGAACGCCGCGTCGTCATCAAGCTGCCAGAAGAGCGTGTCGTCTCCCTGATAGCACAGGCTGAACAGGTAGTCGGTATCGCGCTCGCACAGCTCTTCGCTATGCACCACCAGCGTGTTCGCCCCTGATTGCAGCGGCAGCGTGATAGCACAGGTGTGTTCGGTGTTGCGGGTAAACGGCGTAAAGCGGGTAATCGGCTCACCATTCAGCCACAGCGTAACGCCG
The DNA here is from genome assembly GCF_014946775.2 of Pectobacterium quasiaquaticum. Taxonomy (NCBI): domain Bacteria; kingdom Pseudomonadati; phylum Pseudomonadota; class Gammaproteobacteria; order Enterobacterales; family Pectobacteriaceae; genus Pectobacterium; species Pectobacterium quasiaquaticum. Next base: position 3,634,875 of record NZ_CP065177.1, read on the forward strand.
CCGCAGGTGCTGAGCGTAAACGGTGCCGTCTGTGCGCTGTCGCTGTGGATCACGCAGCGGGAAAAGCGCTGCACGTGAACCGGACACGGCCAGAAATCGCTGAAATTCACGCTGCGGCTTTCATCGCCGCCGCTCCACATCAGTGGGAAACGTAAATCGTCCGGCAGCACCACCTCACGCTTTGCCTCTTCCTGCAAAAAACGCACGCGACAGGGTAAAACGCCAACATCGACAAAACCGTTAATAAATCGGTAATTCACCTTATCCGGCAGCGTATCCGGCTCGGCAAAATAACGTCTTTCCGTCAACTCGGTGATGAGAAACCGATTAATGACACCGTTCTTCTTTAATTTCCAACCGATATTCATACGGAATCCTGTTTACGGCGTTGAAAAATAAAATAACGAAAATGTATGGCGTAACTTATTTGCACTTTCGCTGTGCACACTCTGCCAATATGTAGAGCGAAGGGGCATTCCTTGCACCGTGATATCGCAATTTAATGCAAATTTGCATTAAAATTTCATTTGCATTCATTTATTGACATTTCGCATTAATAAATAAGATTATCGCGTTTACATATGTGATCAATATCACAAAAATGTTTTATTTAAATCAATATTTAAAATATCTTTAACCTGCTTCACATAAATCAATCAGGGTTCTGTCCATGATTGCATGATGAAAATGACAGATGAATGCAAATTTGCATTAATAAGAAAACGGAATAATTCACAGAAATAAAATAAACCCCGTCGCCAACGCCAGGGTATTTACGTCATTAATCAAACATAAGATGTGCTCACCAACGGAGAGGTTTATGATGCGTTCCAACACCGCGTTATTTTTTTCCGCCCTTGCACTGGGGTTATTCAGCAACAGCGCGTTAGCCGCTAAAACGCAAATAACATTTTTATATAGTGACGACGATCCCGAATTAGTGCATTTCATGGAGCAGAAAGTAAAATCTTTCTCTCAGAGTAATGAGCGCATCGATGTGAATTTTGTCAGCACCGGCTATAACGCGCTGCAAACACAGTTACCGATGCAGTTGGCGGCGGGCTTAGGCCCGGATATTGCCAAAACCACGCAAATGGGGCTGCTCGGCTATACGCTAGATTTGCGCCCCTATCTGAAAGATCCAGCCGCCTTTGAGAAACGCTACAGCGCGGGTATCGAAAAGATCATGCGTGTAAAAGGCGTGCATAAAGCCGATGCACTGCCGGGCTTTGTCGCCTCCTGGACTGCCGACCTGCCATTTATTAACGTGACGCTGTTTGAGCAGGCAGGTGTGCCTCTGCCGCAGCCGGGCTACACGATTGATGATTTGATGAAAGCCTCGAAGCTGGTCGCGGAAAAAATCGGCGTGCATATTCCCTTCACCATCGACCGCAGCGGTTTCCGCTTCTCTGGCCCAGCCTATTCTTACGGTGCACGTTACGATAAAGACGGGCTGATCAACTTCCCGGACGCCGCCGCGCAGCAGTGGATTAAAGATCTGAAACGCTGGTCGGACGAAGGCGTGTTCCCGCGTGAAATGTGGGGCGCGGCAGGCGGTGGTCAGTACAAGAGCATGGCGGACGATTTCGTGAACGGCAACATCGTGACCTACTTCTCCGGCAACTGGCTGTTGAACCAGTTCAGTAAGCAGATTGGCGACGGTTTTGACTGGAAAGTGCTGCCCGCGCCTTGCAAAGAGAAGTGTATTTCGATGGGCGGCGCGACCTTCATCATGCCGTTCACCACCACCAAACACCCGCAGGAAGTCGCCGAATTCATGGAATGGCTGGGCAGCGAGCCGCTGCAACGAGAGATCGCCGAGCGCTTCAATATCATCGTCGGTGCGGATATTGCCGATCTGCACTACCAGACCAAAGATAAGCACGTGATCGACGGCCTGAACACCGCGCGTGAAGAGATCAAAAAGATCCCGTCTTACGTCTTTGATTGGGAACGTATGGAAAGTCTGGGCGCGAACGAACTGTACCCTATCATCCTGACGCGCTTTACCCAATATCTGAACGATCAGGTGTCATTTGATGAGTATCTGCGCCTGACCTCAAACGATGTGAAGCGCCTCAACGAAACGATCGCGACGAATCAACAACAGCGGAAAAACGCACCGTGAAAGGGCAACTGAGGGAGATCGGCATCGATGGCGATCGCCCCTTTGATCGCGCAAAAGAGAGCACGTTGTGCGAACAGCGCTGGCCGGGACAAAGCCGCTATCTGCTGGTCACCGGCGGCTTCACTCGCCTGCTACACTGGCATAACGGCCTCCTGACCTGTCGCGGCGGCGATAGCTTTCCCCTCGGCAATCCGGCCAGCCTATCTCGGCTGGGGCTGTGGGCGGTGCAGGAGATGCTTCAGGCCGTTGAGGGCATCACGCCGCTTACACCGCTCAGTGAAGCGCTGTTCCTGCACTTCGATAAGCATATCGATCGCGTGATCGACTGGTCAAAACAGGCGCAGGCCGCTGACTACAGCACGTTCGGACAAATAGTGCTGGCACACCCGCAGGACGCGCTGGCGGTGCAGTTGCTGACCCGCTGCGCGGGTGAGCTGGCTCTACTGCTCAGCAGCCTGCCGGATTCACAGACTGAATCCATCAGCCTCAGCGGCGATCTGGCGATTGCCTGCCTTCCCTATCTGGATTCAGGAGCGCACGCATCATGACAACATGGCTCTATGCCGGTGTGGATGGCGGTGGCACAGGCTGTCGGGCACGGATTTATCAGGACGACGGTACGCCGCTCGGTCAGGGACACGGCGGTCGTGCCAATCTGCTGCTCGGCGTGGAAAGCGTGCGCCAGTCAGTGGACGATGCCATTGCACAGGCGTTGAAGCACAGCGGGCTGTCGCCGGATGACGTATCCCGGCTGAAAGTCGGTCTGGCACTCGCCAGCGCAGAACATCGCGCCGCCTACGAGGCGTTTCTGGCGTTGCCGCATCCTTACGCGACGCAGGTGCTCAATACCGATGCGCTGGGTGCCTGTCTGGCCGTCAATCAAGGGAAAGACGCAGGCGTGGTCATTGCCGGAACAGGCTCCTGCGGGCTGGCGTGGCAGAACCAGACGATTACCGCCTACGGCGGCCATGAATTCCCGATTTCCGATCAGGGTAGCGGCGCACGGCTTGGGCTGGCGGCGCTGCAACACACCTATAATGTGCTGCAAGGCTGGTGCGCGCCGTCTGCGCTCAGTCAGCGTATCGACGATTTCTTTTCCGCCAGCACAGCGCCTACGAACACGCTCGACGCGCTACAGACATTTAGCCAGCAGGCGAAACCGGGCGACTATGCGCAGTTCGCCCGCCACGTATTTGACTGCGCTCAGCAGGACGATGCCGTTTCTTACGCGCTACTCGCGCAGACGGCCAGCGAAATCGGCCTGCTGTTGGCCGCCGTGGCACGCCATACGCCTCCCCGCCTGTCGCTCATGGGCAGCATCGGCTTACATATTCGCCCCTGGCTACCAGACGAGTGGCAATCCCAACTCGCGGCCCCGATGGGCGATGCACTCGACGGCGCGCGATTGATAGCCTGTCATGATTATGCGTTATACCGCTAGTCCTTTGGGTTCGACCAGCAACCCCACCTATGGAGATAGTCATGGAATCACTCACTCGCAGAACCTTCGTCAAGCTCGGTGCAGGCAGCGCCATTACGCTGGCTGGCGGCTTTTTCCACGCTAACGGCGAATCGGCAGCACCCGCCGGACCGCTGCGTATTGCCATTATTTCGGATGTCCACGTCCACAATATCTACGGCAACTACGATTTTGACGGCCTGCCCGATGCGCAGACGGGAAAGACGCTAACCATTCGCACCCTGAAAGATTCGGTGAATTCGACACGCATCTTCAATGAACCCTACTTTGCGCTGCTGGCCGCGCTGGACGAACTGGCAAAACAGCAGGTGAAATACGTGGTACTGTCCGGCGATTATTCTGATGACGGCCAGCAGCCTACCGTTGAAGGGATTGCCGCCATCCTGACGCAATATGAGCAGCGCCACGGGATGCGCTTCTTTGCCACGCCCGGCAACCACGACGTTAATCGCCCGCAGGGGGATGACAGCTCGGAGAGAATGCTCAATGCTGATGGCAGCAGCACCATGCTGAGCAGCAAACCCGGCGTTAAACTTGGCGACGCGCAGTCGCTGATTGTCACCGCCAAGATGCAGGCGCTCGGCTATGAGCGCGGCCTGCCGCTGATGAAGCCGTTTGGTTTCTTTAAACGCGACGACTTCCTGCACTGGGAAACCCCATTTGGCGACAGCGATGAACTAAGTAAACGCCAGTATCTCGCCCGCTCGCCAGACGGCAGTAAGCAGTGGAATATCGTGGACGCCTCCTATCTGGTGGAGCCGGAAGCGGGACTGTGGCTACTTTCCATCGATGCCAACGTATATCAGGTCAAAGATGGCCCAGAGAAACGCGAAGAGATTAAAGGCTACTCCACCAGTAACGACACTGGTTGGAATGCCTTGTTGACGGAAAAGCCGTTCATGCTGCCGTGGGTGAAATCGGTCGTGCAACGGGCAAAAGCGCAGAACAAGAAGCTGCTGGTGTTCTCGCACTATCCGTTGGTCGATTTCCTCGACGGTACGGTAGAAGACGAAAAACAGCTGTTTGGCAGCAATAGCTTCATTAAACGCACGCCGCGGCCGGAGGTTGCCGAACAGGCGCTGGCAGCCGGAATCCGTCTACACTTCAGCGGCCACCTGCACGTTAACGATACCGGCGTGTATCGCGGTTCACAGGGGACGCTGGTGAATGTCGCGGTGCCGTCGCTGGCCGCTTACCCGCCCGCCATGAAGCTAGCGACGCTGCATAGTGACCGAGTCGATATCGATACGCTGGTCCTGCGCAACGTGCCGCAATTCAACCATCTATTCCCGTTCTATCAGAAAGAGTTGGATCGCACTGGTGAACCGCTGGGCGACATCCTGAAAAGCCGCGATTATTACGACTTCCTGCACCATCATCTGGCACTGCTGGTACGCCAGCGTTTTCTGGTGCAAGACTGGCCGGAAGATTTGTCACCCCTCATCAATACGCTGAACTGCGCCGATCTGCTGTGGATCGCACAGCAACAGGAACCGCTCAGCGCCAAAGCACTGCCCGACGCGGCCGATCGCAAACCGAACGCGGTCGCGGGCACAGATGGGTTACAGGATATTTCACTGCTCACGCTGGTGACCGACTGGTACTGCCTGCGCAACGGCAGCGATCTCGCCTGGCAGGATATTCCGGCTGCACGGGTGAAACAGTACCGCGCTCTGCTGGCGGCCTACACGCCAACGGCCACGCTACCTCCGGACAGTCTGCAATACCGCTTCGGCCTGATGCTGAAAATCCTCGCCGGTTATATCAACGATGAGCCCGCGACGCACTTTGTGGTTGATATGCAGGGGAATTTCGTCACGGTGTAATGTGTTTCATTTCGCGGGGCTGTCGCTTAGCTACATTGGTTATGCCGAGGGGGTTTCGTGCGCTTCAAACACCGTTCTCTTCATGCTACGTCGTAGCACGCGCCCGACATAGGGGGCTACGCCAGCCCCCTATGAACCCCGGCTTTTTGGCGGAAATTATGCCGCTAAAGCGGTGCCTTCGTCGGTATCAGGCTTAGAGGACCGCTTGCGACACGTTCCATACGTGGCGCAAGCTTGAGCCGCGTCCATGCGGCTCATCCTAAGCCTGCTATCTCCTCAGCATAATTTTTTACGCCGTGAAAAGAAGCGCCATCGTGATATGAGTTAGCTGGGTTTTGTCAGCTGTGTGGCGCACGAAATATTCCCCCAAACCAAACCAAACCAAACCAAACCTAATCGGCTTACATAATTTTTTACCTATTCCCTCTGTCGTCATCACCAAAAAATGATATGTTATAATATAACAATTAATCTTTTATCGATGATGATGACACGTTTTTACTCCCTCTCCGCGCTGAAGCGCGTGTTACTGGTTTCCCTGCTGTTGATGCTCATGTGGCTAGTGGTTGGGTGGGCGGTGATGTTGCCATGATTGCCCTACAGGAACTGGCGTTTGGCTATCATAATCAACCACCGCTCGCGACGCTCAGCGGGTGCTTTCATCAAGGCTCGCTGACAGCAATTATCGGCGCAAACGGCACGGGCAAATCCACGCTACTAAAAACGCTGGCGGGTCTATTGCCGCCGCTTTCCGGTTCGTTCAGCCTCGGTAACGGCGGTAAAGATAACGCGATTAGCTATCTACCCCAGCTATCCGAATTTGATCGGCAGTTCCCTATCAGCGTACGCGATCTGGTACTCATGGGGTCGCTGCCACACCGCGGATTACTACGCAGTATCAATGCCAACTGGCATCGTAAAGCGGCAGACGCGCTCGACGCCGTCTCAATGGCAGACTTTGCCGATCGGCATATTGGCGTCCTGTCCGGTGGGCAGCTACAGCGTGTGCTCTTCGCGCGGCTGATGCTGACACAGGCTCCCATCATTCTGCTGGATGAGCCTTTTACCGGGGTCGATAGCCACACCACGCAGGCGCTTTTGCAGATTATCGAGCAGCTTCACGCCGAAGGCAGGACTATTCTGGCCGTGTTGCACGATCTGGAACTGGTCGGTCAGCACTTCCCGACTATATTGCATCTCACCCCAGACGGCCACCGCTGGGGAGATGCCCAACCCCTATTACATAGCCTGCGCAAGGCCGACAGCGATACGCCAACGCTCAGGATCGTCACGTCATGATGCTATTTCACCTGATGACTTCTCCTTTTGCCGAGTTCGGTTTTATGCGTCGGGCGCTGGTCGGCTGTCTGGTCATCACGCTGAGCGCCGCGCCGTTGGGCTGTTTCCTGCTGTTGCGGCGCATGAGCCTGATTGGTGATGCGCTGTCGCACGCGGTCTTACCCGGCGTCGCCATCGGCTACCTCATATCCGGGATGTCGCTGCTGGCGATGGGGATCGGCGGTTTTATCGCTGGGCTATCTGTCGCCATGCTCTCCGGTTTCGTCACTCGCCATACGGAATTAAAAGAGGACGCCAGCTTTGCCGGATTTTACCTCGGTTCGCTGGCGCTCGGCGTCACGCTGGTGTCACTGCGCGGTTCCAGCGTCGATCTGTTGCATGTGTTGTTCGGATCGATTCTCGCAGTGGATCGCGCCGCGCTGATCGACATTGCTCTGATCGGATCGACCTCTTTGCTGGTGCTAGCCGCTCTCTATCGGGCGCTGGTGATTGAATCGTTTGACGTGACCTTCCTGCGCATCAGTTCAGGGCGCTATCGGGCGTTAATCCACGGGCTATTTCTGTCGCTGGTGGTGTTGAATCTGGTCGCAGGATTCCAGCTGTTAGGCACGCTAATGACGGTCGGCATGATGATGCTACCTGCCGCCAGCGCGCGTTTCTGGACACAGCGTCTGCCCGTTATGCTCGGCATTGCGGTGCTGCAAGGGATGCTCGCCAGCCTGATCGGGCTACTGTGGTCCTACTATGCCGAGCTGCCCGCCGGGCCTGCCATCATTCTGACGATTACGCTGTTTTTTTGTTTCTCGGTCTGCGTTGGTCACAACGGTGGGCTGTTACGCCTGCGTCGGTGACCGATGAATCTCGTTATCTGCAACTGTCTGTGAGGGAAAAATGAAACGTTCACTGTTAGCTATTGCGTTATCCGGCCTGCTGCTTAGCCCACTGGCGATGGCAAAGAACCTTGATGTTGTCGCCAGCTTTTCCGTACTGGGCGATATGGTCAGCCACATCGGCGGCGATCGCGTGACCGTGATCGATCTGGTGAAGCCGAATGGCGATCCGCATGAGTTTGAACCGTCGCCGAAAGACAGCAAAACGCTGGCGAAAGCCGATCTGGTTTTCGTTAACGGGCTGGGTCTGGAAGGGTGGATCGATCGGCTGGTCACCGCCTCCGGTTACCGTGGTGAGGTCATCACGGCATCAAACGGCATTGAAACCCGCACCATGGTGGAAGACGGAAAAACCGAAACCGATCCTCACGCCTGGAACAGCATGGGCAACGGCATCGTTTATGCGCACAACATCGTCAACGCGCTGGCAAAAGTCGATCCGCAGAATGCCGATTACTATCGTCAGCAGGGTGAAGCCTACATCAAGCAGTTGCAGGAACTGGATCGCTATGCGAAGAAAACCTTTGCCGACATTCCGCCAGAAAAACGTAAAGTGCTGACCAGCCATGATGCGTTCGGCTATTTCGGCCAGGCCTACGGCGTGACGTTCCTGTCGCCAGTGGGCTACTCGACCGAGTCGGAAGCCAGCAGCAAAAAAGTGGCCTCGCTGATTAAGCAAATCAAACAAGAGAAGGTGAAAAGCTACTTCATTGAAAACCAGACCGATGGACGTCTGGTGAAGCAAATCGCGACGGCCAGCGGCGCGCAGCCCGGCGGTGAACTGTACCCAGAAGCGCTGACCGATGCATCCGGCCCCGCGTCAACCTACACGGCCGCGTTTAAACACAACGTCGATACCCTCGCCGCCAGCATGAAGTAAACGTGATGGTGCGCGCCACTGCCGCTTTTCGCCGCTACTGACAGCCGCCACAGGACTACAGCTAGTCAGAAGGAGCGGGCGTGATGTACCGTCCGTGATATGTCATCGCAGGCATCATCCTGATGGGATCTGCACCGAGGAAGCTTTACGACGCTGCCCGCCCATTGAAGAAAAAGGGCGGGCACACGTTTAGGCATTAAGACGTTTGCCGCTGGCTTGATCAAAAACATGAACCGTATTGGCTTTAGGACGCAGATAAACCCGATCGCCCGCTTGCAGCATCAGGCGTGTTTTCTGGCTGACAGTGATGCGGCGACGATCGCTCAACAAGCAAAAAACATGCAGGTCACTGCCGGTATTTTCCACCGTTTCGACCGTAGCCGCGATCGTGTTATTTCCCTCTTCCACCCATTCAAAGTGTTCAGGGCGTACTGCATAGACGATTTGTTGGCCTACCGTAACCGTCACATCTTGCGGCACGGGCATTTGGGTATGTTCATCCAGTTGCAACACGCAGGTGCCCTGATGTTCAACCGCCCAGCCGGACAATTGGTTAATCTCAGGAGAGCCAATAAATCCCGCCACAAAACGGTTGGCAGGGCGATCGTACAGATCGAGTGGCGACCCTACCTGTTCAATCACGCCATCACGCAGCACCACAATCATTTCGCCCATGGTCATGGCTTCAATTTGATCGTGCGTAACATAAACCGATGTCGTATGTAGACGCTGGTGCAGTTCACGAATTTCCGCCCGTACCTGAGTACGCAGTTTGGCATCCAGATTGGAGAGCGGCTCATCGAACAAAAACACCTGTGGGTTGCGCACAATCGCACGTCCCATCGCCACACGCTGACGTTGGCCACCAGACAACTCTTTCGGCAAACGGTCGAGCAATTTTTCCAACCCAAGCAGGACGGCAACGTCATCCACCTTCTGGTTGATCTCTTTTTTCGGCATCTTTGCTAATTTAAGTGCAAAGCCCATATTTTCCCGCACCGTCATCTGCGGATAGAGCGCGTAGCTTTGGAACACCATAGCGATATCGCGTAATTTGGGCTCCTGCTCGGTCACATTCAGGCCGTTGATGTGAACCTCACCCGAGGTCACCTCCTCCAAACCCGCGATCAAGCGCAATAACGTGGATTTACCACAACCGCTGGGGCCAACCAGCACGCAGAACGTCCCGTCTGGGATCTCCAGTGACACATCACGAATGATTTTCGTGTTATCAAAAGATTTGCTGACGTTTTTAAGAATGACAGAACCCATAGTAATCCTCAGTCTCATTCACAGGGCGCGCATGACTGCCGCCAAAACCAACCGGCGGCGCGCTGCCTGCGCGCCGCAACACAACGGGAAATCACCCTTTTACTGCACCAGACATCAGCCCACGGTTGAAATATTTTTGCAGTCCCAGGTAGACAATGGCGCTCGGCAACATCGCCAGCAGGGTGATCGCGATAAAGACGTTGGGCGAACTGTTTTCATCCGAGCTGAGCACACGCAACATGACCTGAATGGTGTACATGCTCTCCTGGTTCACCACGATCAGCGGCAGCAAATACTGATCCCAAATCATGATGAAACCAAAAATCACCACCGTACCCAGCGCGGGACGAACCAAAGGCAGAATCACATTCCAGAAAATTTGCCATTCGGAAGCCCCGTCGACGCGGGCAGCATCTTCCAGATCCTTAGGAATGGCGGACATAAATTCACTCAACACAAAAATCGAAAAGGCCCAGCCAACAATCGGCAAGATCATGCCCATGTAGCTGTTGGCAATCGAGGCATCCAACACGGGTAACTTCCAGTTGATAATGACGTACAGCGGAATAGCGATCACTTCTTCTGGCAACATCATTGTGGACAGGATAATCAACCCGACGACGGACGCGCCGCGAAATTTTTTGCGCGACAGGGCGTAGGCAGCCAATGCGCTCACCCCAACCTGTAAGATCAAACCGAAAGCCACCACCACCAGCGAATTGAACAGAAATTTCCAGACGCCAACCTCAAACCAGGCGCGACGGAAATTCTCCAACGTAAAATATGAGGGCCACAGCACCAGCTCTCCCGGTTTCACCGTCGCACCACTGAACGCAGTCATAACGATACCGATAAACGGCCCCACGAAAACAATCAGTACCGCCGCATAAATAATGCCGCAACCGATACGATCCCACAGTTTCATTTTCATCTACTCATACCTCTGGTGCCTTTCAAATTAATACTTCACGTAACGTTTCTTGACGGCAAAATGAATTAACGTCAGCAACACGGTAAAGATGAACAGCACAAACGACACCGCCGAGGCATAGCCGTAATCAAACTGAACGAATCCGGCCTTATAAATTTGCGTCATCACGACTTCTGTCGAGCCTGACGGTCCGCCCCCGGTAGAAGCGTAGATTTCGGCAAACACGCGAAAACCGCGAATGAAGGAGAGCATGATGATGACCGAAATCGCGGGAATCAGCCCCGGCAAGGTCACATAACGCAAACGATTCCAACGACTGGCGCCGTCAACGTTAGCTGCGTCATACAGTTCGCGGTTGATGGTGGCAAGCCCAGCAATGAAGATCACCATGTTGTATGGCACCGCTTTCCAAATTTGCAGCAGCATCACCATCGGCATAGCCTGGTGCGGATCGGTGAGAAAGCCCTGCGCATCAATGCTAAACCATGACAACATGTGGTTGATCACGCCGTTGGGCGTAGGGTTGAACATAATTTTCCACATTTCTGCCACGATAGCCGCGCTGGTGATCGCTGGCAGGAAAATCGCAGTACGGATAAAACGCAAATGCCGTGCTGGCCCTTCCAACACAATGGCAATAAAGAAAGCAATAAATGCTGACGCCAGCGCGGTCACTACCACGTTAAGCAAGGTGTTGAGCGTGGCATCATGGAGATCGCCGTCGTTCACTATGCGTGAAAAGTTTGCCAGCCCGACCCAATTATCGGGCTGACCAAAGTTGATCTGATAAAAACTCATCACCATGCCCTGCACCATTGGAATGAATTTAAACCAGGTAAAAACGATCAATGCCGGAGCCAGAAACAGCCAAGGCGTTAACCAGCGTTTAGTACGTGGGGAAAGGATGCTCATATTCACCGCCTGAATGCATCGTCATCGCGGCCGCCAACAACAGGCGGACGCGATGACGTGGAATGACTTATTTTGCTAAAACTTTTTGTTTACCCAGTTCAATATTCACTTTTTCATTGAGCTGTTTCAGCTCAGTTGGAATATCAGACTGGCAATTGGACAGGATTTTGTTGAAACCATCGGCAGTTACCTGACGAATTGGCGTCCAGTTCGGCACGGCAGGCACATAGTGACCATCTGAGGCATACTGCTCAGCAAATACGCCCCAACGTTGATCCTGATAAATCGCATTGGCATCTACCGTTTTATTCACTGGCAAACGAACGATCGGTTCGTTAGGCGTGCCGACAGCAGTACCGATCTTCTGTCCTTCCTGCGAGATAAAGAAGTCGATAAACTTCAGCGCCTGTGCTTTTTGCTTACTACTTTTTACCAAGAAGATCGCTTCACCTTCCGCCAGGCTAGCGTTGCTGACCGGACCACGCGGCGGTTTTACCACTTCAAACTTATCCGGACCTGGCTCATTAGAGAACACGGGCATACTGTATGGGCCAGACAGCACCATACCCACCTGACCAGAGCGGAAGGCGTTGGAAATATCAGAGGTTACTGCGTTGATAGCCCCCGGCTGAACCACTTTGTCACACACCATGCCACGCATGAAGGTTACGGCATCGACCACGCCTTTATCATCCAGTGAGGCTTTGAAAGCATCACCTTGACGGCTCACAAATTCGCCCCCCGCCTGCCAAATAAAGGAAGAGAGGATCCAACTGGTATAACCACGCGTAGCGGAACCCGGTAGGCCAAAACCGTAGGTATCATTTTTACCGTTACCATCGGGATCCTTTTCAGTAAAAGCTTTCGCAAGCGCCTTCAGATCATCCCATGTTTTTGGCTGCGGTAACCCAAGCTTTTCACGCCAGTCTTTGCGAATATAGAGTGCGGAGGCCTGCACCGACGTCGGAATACCGTAGTATTTACCATCACCAAATTTCAGGCTGTTCAACGCCACAGGTTGCAGATCCTTCCCATAGGACAACTGACTTGGCTCAATAGCATCTACCACGTTTAATTGAATCAACTGCCCCATGTAAGCTGCATCATTGATGATCAGATCCGGTAGTGTATTACCTACGGCTGCACGAGCCAGACGCTGTTCAAAGTCAGTGCTGGCACTGAAGTAGCTCACTTTGATACCGGTTTGCTTCTCAAACGCTGCTGCTTCTTGTTCATAGATGACGCGGGCGTTGTTGTTGGCTCGGATCCAGACATTCAATTCGTCAGCGGCGTGAACCGCCAACGAGCTTCCCGCCAACAGCGCGGTCGCAACTACCTTGGCTACTATTTTTTTCATTATGGTTGTTCCTCGTTTTCGGATGGCCCTGGTGTCAGACGCATAAAGCGTTATTCTTCATTGCGATGACTGAACGGATGCAAAGCCACTTCCCACGATTCAATCTCTACAGGGAATGCCGCCTCGCACCAAATGATTACTAAACAGATATTTTTATAGTAAACAAAAATACAACATAGTAAATTGGACAGATCGCGATTTGTGATTAAGATCGACATGTCCTTTCCCATCAGACTGCGGTATCGGCATGGGCAAAACAGATGGCCACCGTCTTAATCTCATAAGGTGCGAACGTCAATGTCAGCGGTCCCTGCTGTGGCGTTTTCCCGCTTTCCGGCGCTTCCAACAGATCGCATTCCCTCCACTCGCGGATAGGCAGCGAGCTATCAAGCGTGAGCTGCTGCCGCCCACCGGCAAACTCATGCAGTCGCACGATAACCCACTCGCTTTGTTCTGCTTTCTTAATCGCATCCAACGCAACAAAAGGATGATCACAGCGAATCACACCATTTGCTGCTTCTCGCCATTCTCCCAGCAATACCTGCAATGGTTCATTGAGTGAGAAGGCCTGTTGTGCCACGGCAGCATCACGCCAGTCTCCGGCATGTGGAAGCAGCGCATAAGTAAACTCATGTTCGCCGCGATCGGCATGAGCATCTGGACTAACCGCAGATTTGATCAGCGTCAGTTGCATCACGTTATCTTTGATCGCATGACCGTACTTGCAGTCATTCAGCAGGCTAACGCCATAGCCGTACTCCGAAAGATCGGCCCACTGGTGTGCCACGCTCTCGAAGCGCGCAGCGTCCCAGGTGGTGTTCCAGGTTGTGGGTCGTTTGACGTTGCCAAACTGGACGTCATAGGTGGCCTCTGTGGCACGCACCGCCACTGGGAAAACCACCTTGAGGAGTTGATTAAAGTCTTGCCAGTCGACACGGGTATGGAAATCGATACGGCGCAGTTGGCTATAAACCTGCATCTGCTGTACCACGCGACTGTTATGATAACGCCATACAAATTCAATGGAGCAGCGCAAGGCACCTTGTTCAACAACGCGTACTGATTCCAATTCGGTTACTGGGCGCTGTTTCTGGAAGTAGAAAATTTCGATATCCCAGGCGTCGTATTTCAATGGTTTATCTTCATATACCGTCAATACGTTGCCGTGATCCGCCAAGACCTCACGCTGATACTGTCGGTCGTAAATACGCGTCAAATGGCCTTGTTCATTCCAGACAATCAGGTAGTGTGGCGTTTCCAATTGACCTTCACCGAACACAAACGGGGTATTTTCTTCGACATTCGTTTCCAACGGCGTAGCGTAGATCGTCGTACCTGACAGCGAAGGCAAATCACTTACCTGCACCAGGCTTCCGCCATCCACAGGCTGCGATAACAGCATTTGTCCTTGCGCATCACGCCATACCACATCGCTAGCACCAGGAATAAAGGCCATATCGTCGCGCTTCCAAGAGCCGCTGTTCACTAAGCTCACCGCATCCTGATGCGGCGTCACCAAGTGATGCCAGCTTTCATTAAGCACGTCAGCCACGATGTTTTCTGCCTCCTGATACTCCAACGCCGCATCCTGATACACCTCAGCAATGGAGGAACCAGGAATGATGTCGTGGAACTGATTGCGCAGCAGGATTTTCCAACCGTCAGTCAAATCGTCAGCGCGATACTGTGACCAGCCCCCACCTGTCAAGGCGCTCAGCACCTGAACCCACTCTGCTCGACGGTAGCGTAACTCGGCCTGACGGTTGGCCTTTTTCACTTGAGCCTGACTGGTGTAGGTACCACGATGGCTTTCAAAATAGAGTTCACCGTCCCAGGTGTGTTGGTATTCATTACTGTCCTGCAAGCGCGCATCAAGGCGGGTAAAGTAATCATCCACACGCCCCATCTGAATCGCAGGTAGTGCCGGCATTTTTTCAAAGCGGCGTAACAACTCCAGCATCTCTTCCGTTGGGCCACCGCCACCGTCACCATAGCCGTAGGCCAGCAGTAATTCCTGATTGAGCGGTTTGTCTTTATAGTTGTCCCAAATACCTTGCACCGATTCCGCATTCACCATGCCGTTATAGGTATAACGAGGATGACCAGCCTCTGGGGTAGTGATGAAGTGTGCCAACACATCGCTACCGTCAATACCACGCCAGGTAAACGTATCATGCGGCATCTTATTGAATTCATTCCAACTTATCTTCGTGGTCATGAAGTATTTGATGCCGCTTTTTTTCAGAATTTGTGGCAGTGCCCACGAATAACCAAAAACATCAGGCAGCCATAGGCAGTGTGGCGTGATGCCAAATTCATCCTGCATAAAGCGACTACCCAGAAGAATCTGGCGCACAAAAGACTCACCCGAGGGTAAGTTACAATCCGCTTCAACCCACATTGCCCCATCCACTTCCCAGCGCCCTTCTTTGATGCGCTGTTTTATTTGACGATAAAGATCGGGGTAATCCTGTTTAATGTAGTCATACAACTGGGGCTGAGACTGGAAGAAGGTGTATTCAGGATAGCGTTCCATCAAACGCAGCACCGTGGAGAATGAACGAGCGCATTTTTCACGTGTGTGTTTGAGTTGCCATAAAAAGGCGACGTCGATATGCGTATGCCCGACACAATGCACCGTCACTGGGTGTGACTTGTTGGGCTGCGCATAGTCACGCTCCAACTGAGTGGAAGCGTCAGTAATGGAGCGGTAAAAACCGTCACTGCCGGGATCTCGCCAATCAATCAGGCGGTAGGCAGCATCAGTGACCGTTAATAATCGTATACGCCAAGGATCGTTTTCCGGCAACACTGCCAGCGTTTGCAAGATTGCCAATGTGGTGTAATAGAGCGTGTCAGTCGGTTTATCCAACACGGCAAATTGCGCGGTTTCAAACCCGTTCCCAACGTGGAATGCCTGAAAATGTTTACGAACCTTACCTTCCAGAATCCCCGACCAAAGACGGAAACAAAGTTCGAGGGTTTTACCCTGATATTCCTCAGGGAAAACAACCTGCGCATGGTTTTGATCGATGCCATGAAACGGCAGACCGTCAATATACAGCAGAGCTTCAAAGTCAGGCCGTTGCACGCCCAAGCCAAAATCAAAATGCCCGACGACAGTGTATTGCGGGCCTCCCTGTGGCAACGTTACACGTAATTTCAGCCAGGCATAAATATCCCGTTCCTGCCAGCGGAATCCCTGTTTACAGGGCTGCCAGTCAGCCTCGGTGCCCGGTGGGTAAGCACCGTTTTTTCCTTCACGATCAAAGCAAATCTCCGCCAGCTCTACCGATTGAATCTGTCGCAATCGATATTGGGCTACTTCGTCCAAGCGCTGGCTTAACTTTTCCTCGGTAAAAAACATAGCGTGCTCACTGTAATCATAGGGGGGTAAATGCGGCTCCTATGTAATAGCACTCAGTGTTTTTTTAGTAAACAAAATGAGTTTTTTAATTAAACATCCGTGATGTGATTCACAACATGGCGTTATTTTTTCATATGCCATGACAATAAAAAAACACAAAACAATGATTAATAAAGGTTAAAACCAAAACCCACTTGTCTAACCCCCCAAAACACCGATTGAGTTTAGTAAACATAAAAAGTACCCTAGACGAAAATTAACAATTTATAGCGCCTCTAATTTATGGCGTATCTCTGTCGCCAGTGGGCGGCACAGGAGCGAAACACCATGTTAAGTTTGGGCATTGATATCGGCGGGTCTAAAATCGAGGCCGTTGTGCTGAACGCAGCGGGCGAAGTCGTCTATCTACAGCGCTATGCCACAGAAAAGCAGAGCTATGAATCTTTCTTTCACCGTCTGTGCCAAGTGATTGAAGAGGTGCGGAAAGCCCTTCAGCAGCCTTTTACCATTGGCATCTGCCTACCCGGCACGGTAGAAGCCAGTAACCGCTGTATCAAGAACTCCAATATTCTGGTGATTAATCAGCAACCGCTGCCAGCCATGTTGGAGGCGTACGTAAAGCAACCCATCGCCATTAGCAACGATGCCAACTGTTTCACTCTCTCTGAGGCTATCGACGGAGCGGGCCGAGGCTACGATACCGTATTCGGTGTCATTCTCGGCACCGGTTGCGGCGGTGGTATCGCTATTCATCAGCGGGTACTGGATGGCCGTAATCGCTGTGCAGGTGAGCTGGGTCACAATGCGCTGCCACGCTATACGCCGGAGTATGACGGCCCAGCGGTCAGTTGCTATTGTGGGCAAAGCAACTGTATTGAATCGTTTGTCTCTGGTACCGGTTTAGCCCAACGCTACAATCACTTTAATGGTACTACGCTGAGCGCCAGAGAAATTATGGATGCAGTCGAATTCAAAGAGAGCAACGCGCTGGCTTACTTTCAGCGTTATCAGGATCAACTCGCACGTGCATTGGCCAGTGTGGTCAACCTGCTCGATCCCGACGTGATCGTGCTGGGCGGCGGGTTATCAAATAGCGAAGCGATTTATACCGATCTTGGCGATCGTATTGCCCGCTACGTGTTTAGCAATACCTTTATGACGCCGATCGTACAAGCCAGATACGGCGACAGTAGCGGTGTGCGCGGCGCTGCCTGGCTCGGTGCAAAAGCCGGTTACCCCATGCCAGACGATGAAACGTTGTGATACCATAATGCAATCATCACGGAGTTCCTTTTTATTCACAGCGTAAGGTAACGCATGACCAAGCGGATCAGGATCAGAGATATTGCCGCCGCATCCGGCGTGTCCACGGGAGCAGTGTCCCGAGCCCTAAAAGGACAGCCAGGACTAAAAGAAGAGACTCGGCAGCGCATTCTCTCTATCGCCCAGCAACAGGGTTATGATTTTACTCGATTACGCACAGAAAAAATTCGTCGAGTCCTGTTTCTGCTACACCGTCAACACAACATCACCAGTGCATTATCCTTCTATTCTCCACTGTTGCTCGGTGTTGAAAATGCTTGCCGTCAGGAAGGTATTGCCTTGAGTTTTCTTGCATTAGGGCCGATGGATCCCGTCGAGGAACAAGTCAGGCTGCACGAGCCGGATGCATTACTGTGTGCAGGTTTCTTTGAGCCTGAGCTTCTGGCCGTGCTGCACAAGATGCAACTGCCTTTGGCGTTGGTGGATCTTTGGGCACCTGATTTACCCAGCGTCAACCCAGATAATGTGCAAGGTGGTTATCTGGCGACCCAGCATCTGATCGCCCAAGGCCGGACACGTATCGCCTATTTGGCAAGCAGCTTGGCTCACTACAGTATTCGCCAACGAGAAAAAGGCTACCGCCAAGCGCTATATGAAGCGAAATTGCTGATGCCCCCAGAGTATGAAGCGATCGCCCCACCATTGCTGGATACCGAAAAGGCGCTGACGCAGGCGGTGGAAGAGCTGCTGGCACTGCCGCAGCGTCCTGACGCCATTTTTGCCTATAATGATTCCGCGGCGTTGATTGCTATGCGCGTCTGTCAAAAACAAGGGCTTAATCTGCCGCAAGATATGGCAATTGTCGGGTTTGATGACATTGATTCTGCACGTTTGGCTCATCCGCCCTTAACCACAGTTGCGATTGATAAAGCACAGTTAGGTCATCAAGCACTCGCTCTCTTACTTGACCCTGAACGGCGCGTGGGCGCTCAGCATCTCGCAGTGCAGCTAGTGATCCGTAAAAGTGCAGGTGAAGAGTAGTATTCCTTTTACCTTGGAGACATTATGCCTTCACAACCCCACCTGTTCTCTTTGACCAGCCATGATGGCCAACTTGCTGCCACGCTGAGTACGGCGGGTGGCATTTTGACTTCGCTACGTTACAAGACATCCGTTCTGCCGCCCCGAGAAGTGCTCTACCGCGCCCCTTGGCTGGATGATGTAGCAGCCTGTGCCAATCTTCCGCCATTAATGCAGCGCCTTGCGGGAGAGTGGGTGGCCGTCCCATTTGGCCATAGTTCACAGGATGGTGAGGGCTTTTTTCATCATGCTTCACATGGTTTGCCTGTTAACGGTGAATGGCAGGTTACATCTCAGAAAGAAAACGTCATTCAGCTCCAGTTTCTGTTTGCTGAGGATTTTCCACTCACACGCTTAACGCGTGAAGTAACGTTGCAAGACGACGGAAGGGCGTGTTTTCGACTGATTGTTGAAGCGCGCCGAGAATGCCGTTTTCCTATCGGCCTGCATCCCATCTTTCCCATTGGCAATGACGCAGGAGATGTCATTTTAACGGCAGAAAACATGCAAAGTGGGCTGGTGTACCCCGAAGCACCGGAGCCAGGCATCAGCCAGTTACGCCCCTTGGCAAGGTTCAACAGCCTTGCTACCGTGCCAACGGTATCAGGCAATGCGATGAATCTGCAACGGCTTCCATTAGCAGAAGCCACGGAAGAAATCGTCCAGCTACTGAGCCCAGTATCAGCCATCAGTCTGCATTATCCAGCACAACAGCACCGCGTCACGCTGCGTTGGGACACGCAATCGCTTCCTCACTGCTTGCTGTGGTTTAGCAATGGTGGCCGTGCTTATGCACCCTGGAATGGGCGAAACCGCTGTTTGGGTGTTGAACCCATTTGTTCAGCTTGGGATCTTGGCCCCAAAAGCCTCAGGGAAAATCCTATCGCCGCGCAAGGTTATGCGACCAACCAGCAAATAACGCCAGAAAAACCACTGAAGATTGATTACCAGCTACATTGTCAGCCCGCTTAAACGGTAAGCATGCTTAAACAAGATGCAATTGAAAAGGTTGTGCGTTGAGCTGCTGCTGCACCTCAAACGCTAACGCGCTGTCGGTGATGATATCGGTTAGCCCCGACAGCGGCATGACGCAGAACAGTGAGTACGCGCCGTATTTGCTGCTGTCAGCCAGCAGTATCCGGCGACTGGCATTCGCACCGAGATCTTGCTTCACGCCGGCTTTCTCTTCCGTCGGCGTAGTGACACCTTTATCCAGACTCCACGAGTTGCAGCTGATAAAGGCAATATCGGGGTAAATGCTGCGTAACAGACGGCGGCCGTGTTCGCCGATGCAGGACTGACTGCTGTCATCAATACGTCCACCGATAATCGTCACTTCGATCTGCTTGAACTCAGACAGAAACAGCGCAATTTGCAAATCGGCGGTAATCACGCGCAGCGGCAAATGTGTCAGGTTTCGCGCCAGCTCCAGCATGGTCGTTCCCGCATCCAGCACCACCGCGCTGCCCGGTTTGACCAGTGTCGCGGCGTAGCGAGCAATCGCCTGCTTCTCCTGAAGGCTGCGCTGTAATTTCTCATTCGTGGTCGGCTGGGAAGGAATAAAACGATTGAGCGTCACGCCGCCATGACTGCGGCTAATCACGCCTTGCTCATCCAGTTTGATTAAATCACGACGGATCGTCGCCGGAGAAGCGTCGATCACGGACACCAGTTCATCGACTGTCACCAGATTATGGCTTTTCAGATAATCCATAATCTGATCAAGACGGCTCTGGCCTCTTACTTTATCCCCGCTCATGCGGAAAGCATCAGTTAATGTAGGATCCACGGCGATATCCATCTTGCGGTTGTTAAACTCTCTATTCTTGATTGCAGGATACCAGAAACCTTCCCAAACGCGGGAAGGAAGATATCCTGCAATGCGTGCTGTATCGCGTTTTATTCGCTTACAAAAACCGAGCTATCAGCCGTGATGAGTTAGCCTGAATCATGCCAACTGCATGGCGAGCTGGATAGAGATCGCCATACTTTCTGACTTCGCTTTCCCTGTCCAGGCAATATCAAACGCCGTGCCGTGGTCAGCAGAGGTGCGGATAAACGGCAATCCAGCGGTGATATTCACCCCATCATAGAAGCCCAGCAGCTTAAGCGGAATGTGCCCCTGATCGTGATACATCGCTACCACCATGTCGTACTGGCCTTCATACGCCTGTAGATAGACGGTATCCGGCGGGCATGGGCCATACACATCAATGCCTTTGGCCTTCATGGCTTCCACCGATGGCGACACAATTTTGATCTCTTCATCACCAAACAGGCCATTCTCGCCCGCATGCGGGTTAACCCCGGCAACGGCGATACGCGGGTGGGTAAAACCAACGCGCTTGAGGAAGATATCCGCCATGTCGATCACCGTTTCCACGCGATCGCGGTTCAGCGTATCCAGGAATTTACGCAGCGCAATGTGCGTTGAAACATGGATCACCTTCAACTTATCGGTATACAGCACCATCGCATAGTCGCGGCTGTTGGTCAGCTTCGCTAGCAGTTCGGTGTGGCCCGGATAGAGGTGGCCCGCCGAGTGCAGCGCTTCTTTATTCAGCGGCGCGGTGGCAATCGCATGGACTTCACCCGCCATCGCCAGTTCAGTCGCTTTCTTGATGCAGCGGTAAGCCAAATCGCCCGCCTGCGCCTGAACAATGCCAGGCTTCAGTGCCTGAGGATCTTCCAGCGGCTCATCAATCATGTTGATTACGCCCGGCGCGAAGACCGCGTCAGCTGGTTTATCAATAATTTTCAGCTCTACGGCTGGCACCACATTCAGCGCCAGAATACGTCGCATCGTCTGTACGCAGCCCACCACCACGGCAGACGCACCGGAAAGCTCGCCTTCGGCCAGAGACTTGATAATAATTTCCGGTCCAATCCCTGCCGGATCACCCATCGTTACCGCAATAATTTTACTCACTGACCTTCTCCTCAATAAAACGTAAAACGTCGAGCAAAGTAGTTTCGTTGCCAAAACCCCCCGCTTTAGTCATCACAGGGGTCGTGCCGACAACGCTGTTCAGCAGGTATCCCCAGGGCACACAGGATGCGATTTGCCCCTTAATCTGAAAGCCGGTCGCGCCCAGTGCGGTTGCCACGGCAATCGCAATGTCACCACCGGATAAATACAGTCCGCCCGGCAGGCGCTGGTTAGCGCTGTCCGCCGTCAGGGTGTCTAGCGCCTTAACAATATTGCGCGTCAGTTCCCCCAGATAGTGGCTGATCGTTTCGCCAAGCTGCTGTCGGCTAAGCCCAAGCTGCTGGCACCGCGCGTCAATCTCGAAGCGCTGATTTTCGTTATGACAAGTACGAATAATGCAGTGATTACCGATCATCAGCGCCTTCACCGCGTCCTCACACTGGGATGCCATGACGGTGGACGAATCGGCTGAAAAAAGTGCGTTGATATCGATATCAACCAGCGTGACATCGCTGCGCAGCCTGACGGCCGCAATCTGTTTTTGAGCGATGTCGCTCATCGACCCGACGACAGCCAGCAGCGGCTTTTCGGTTTTACGCGTAAAATTCTGCGTATTCGCCAGCGCTTCGCTCAGCCCCGCCGAGCCGACCAGCAAGGGGCGAAACGGCAACTTTCTGGCGGCATCAACGATATGTGTCAGATCGTCCTGCACGTCCGTATCAAGAATAATCAGACGCACGCCCTCGTCCGCCAACTGCTGCAAACGGTGGGCTAAATTAGCCTGACGGACGTCATCAAGATGTATTTCCGCCACGAATAAAGCGGTTTGCTCTGCCAGACGGGCTGCGATAGAAGCCGAAGCAACCGGTGTTTTTGGGTCGCTGGCAAATTCCGTGTCGGTAAGCAGACGACCATTCACCCAGACTTCGCCTTGGCGGGTCACACGCCCTAGCGTCGGCGACGCGGCAGCAATCAGCGCCACGGGCACGCCTGCCGCAGACAGCGCAGCAGCCACTTCCGCCCCCAGATTCCCACGCAGCGTCGAGTCAATCTTCTTAATAATCCAGCCTTGTCCGCCGACTGCCTGCCAAGCTGTAACCGCTTCTACGATACGTTGAGACGCCACGTCATCACGCGCCGCACGGCTATCGGTGTTGATCACCACCGCATCGCCCAGTAAATCCGCGTGCAGTTTATTAACGTCAAAGACGACGCTAACCCGCGCGCCATGCTGCGCCAGACCGACGCCCGCATCATTGGCACCCGTAAAGTCATCAGCGACCACTAATACCTGTTCTGCTGATTGCTGCACGTTTGGCATACCTCATCCCCGGTTCATGATTACCTGATAATGATTATATTGAATCACATTTGATTATATGTGAGCAATATCAAATTATTTAAAAGGAATTTCACCTATAAATTATCACCACGATGTGGCAAATGGCGTTTAGCAGTGACTAAAACCGTTCCATTTGACTGAAAGTAATCAATATTGCAACCATTATCATCGCGATAACGCTCTGGCGAAGAAGAGAAAAGGCAAGGTAATAAGCATGAATATCAATAGCACTATCCTCAGCGGTTACCGGGTACTTCAGGACATTAGTCACCTGTTGGCAGGGAAACAGCACGTTTTATTTGTCACCGACAAAAACATCGTCGGGCTGCCTGACGTTCAGGCGCTGATCGCACAAGTTAAGCACGCCGTTCCGCAGGTTCTGTTGGTTGATCATGTTCCTGCCGAGCCAAGCCAACACGACGTTGCCCAGATACTGAGCCAGCTCACACAAACCCAGACCGATCTGGTGATTGGCGTCGGTGGCGGTAGCGTGCTGGACGTCGCCAAACTGCTTTCCGTACTGTGCGCGGGCGATGAAACCGTCACGCTGGATAGCCTGCTGGCAGGAGAGAAACCGACGCGCCGCACGACATCCCTGCTTATCCCAACCACAGCAGGAACCGGCTCAGAAGCTACGCCAAATGCCATTCTGGCGATCCCAGAGAAAGAGACCAAAGTCGGCATTATTACGCCAGTGATGCTGCCGGATTACGTTGCGCTGGTGCCAGAGCTGACCATCAGCATGCCGTCACATATCGCCGCTTCAACCGGTATCGATGCGCTCTGCCACCTGATTGAGTGTTTCACCTCAACGATTGCCAACCCAGTCAGCGACAACTACGCGCTGATTGGCCTGAAAAAGCTGTTTGCCAACCTCGAAACCTCCGTGCGCGAGCCGAGCAATATGGAAGCCAAGCTGAACATGCTGTGGGCGTCCTACTACGGCGGTGCAGCCATTGCCCACTCCGGTACGCATCTGGTTCACGCCATGTCTTACCCGCTGGGCGGCAAGTACCACATCCCGCACGGCGTGGCGAACGCCATCCTGCTCGCCCCTTGCATGCGTTTCGTGCAGGACGCCGCACAGGACAAATTCGCACAGGCGTATGACCTGCTGCCGGATGCCGATCTGACGCTGAATACCGAGGAAAAAGCGCAAGCGCTGGTGAGCTACTTTAGCGAGTTGGTTAAACGCCTCAATCTGCCTAACACCTTACAGCAGCTCGGCGTGGAAAAAGACCACCTGCCGTATCTGGTTGATGCCGCGTTACAGGTTCAACGCCTGATGAAAAACGTGCCAACACAGGTCAGCGCTGACGACGTCCGCGAGGTTTATCTGACCCTGTTTTAAAACGTACGGATTTAGGTTGAACGGTTTTAAATTTTCATCTTTTTGATTACGTGTCACGAGGAAGAACAATGCGTAAAAATATTACCGGCGTCCTGACCGCCATCGTCACGCCGTTTGATAAACAAGGCGAATTTAATCCCGCTGCTATGCGTCTTCAGGTTCAGCGCCAGATGCGCTATGGCAACGGTATTTTCTGTAACGGCACCAACGGTGAGTTTTTCGTTCTACACACCGATGAGAAAGTTGCCGTCACAGAAACCTGCGTTGATGAAGTCGCCGGAAAAGTGCCGGTTGTCGGCCACATCGGTGAAATCTCCACGCGGGAAACCATCAAGCTCGGCAAGCGCATCGCCGCGCTGGGTGTTGATGCCGTTTCGGTCATCACCCCGTATTTCATCCCACTCAAACAGGAAGAACTGATCGCCCACTACACTGCCGTCGCCGATGCGCTGACTGTGCCGGTGTTTCTCTACAACATTCCTGCACGCACGGGGAATACGCTGGCGCCGGAAACCGTCCGCACGCTGGCAGATCACCCGAACATCATCGGCATTAAAGACAGCGCAGGCAGTTATGAAAGCCTGAGCGGTTATGTGCAAGCGGTGAAAGGCGTACAGGGTTTTAACGTACTGAATGGCCCAGACTCGCTCATTCACCAGGGCTTTGTTGACGGCTGCTCCGCCTGTATTTCTGGGCTGGCTAACGTAGCACCGGAACCGATCAGCCAGATTTGGCATCGTTTCCACGCCGGTGACATCGAAGGCTCTCGTCAGGCACAAGAACAGGTTGCCGAGTTGCGTAAGACACTGTACGCCATCGCGTTCTCACCGGCTGTGGTGAAAAAAGCGCTGGCGATCATGGGTGAAGATGTCGGCGTCAGCCGCTATCCAATCCAGTTTTCCGCACAGGATGAAGACAACATCCGCAACATCCTTAATCAATTCTCGCAGTAACAGAGAAATATCAATTTCCATTTAAGGCCGAGAAGATATGAACCATTTTGACTTCACCGATACCCTCATCATCATTGGGATGATAGTGTTTTATATCGCGTTTACCTCTTGGTTAACGCTCAAACTACGCAGTAAATCAAACGCTGAGTTCATGGAAGGGTCGCGTGCGCTACCGGCATTTATCGTCGGTGTTTTGCTGATGACCGAATTCATCGGCGCCAAATCGACGGTCGGTACGGCACAGTCTGCCTTTGAGAACGGCATCGCCGCCTCCTGGTCGGTGATTGGTGCCGCGATCGGCTTTCTTTTGTTCGGTATGATTCTGGTTAAGAAAATCTATAACACCGGCAAATTGACTATTTCTGGTGCTATCGCCGAGAAATACGGTACGAGTACCAAAAATATCATTTCGATCATCATGATCTACGCTCTGCTGTTGGTAAACGTGGGCAACTACGTCAGCGGTGCAGCCGCAATCTCTACGGTGTTGAAGATTTCTCTGCCCGTCGCCGCACTGATCACGGCGATCGTCAGTACCTTCTATTTCTACTTTGGTGGTTTAAAAGGCGTGGCTTACGTCACCCTGATTCACAGTGCCATCAAATACATTGGTGTGATGATCATCCTGTACGTCGCATTGAAAATGACCGGCGGCATCACCCCGATGATCGAAAAAATGCCGGATTACTACTGGACATGGGACGGTAACATCGGGGCCAGCACTATCTTCGCTTGGCTGATTGGCACCATCGGTTCCATCTTCTGTACCCAGTTCGTGATTCAGGCCATCTCTTCAACCAGCAGTGCAAAATCAGCCAAACGCGCTACCTGGGTTGCTTTCTTTTTCTGTATGCCTATCGCAATTGCTATTGCGGTCATCGGTGTTGCAGCGAAGTTTGCTCACCCAGAAATCAAAAGCCTCTACGCTATGCCGATTTTTCTACAAGATATGAATCCATGGGTTGCCGGTCTGGTTACGACATCACTGGTCGCGTCTATCTTCATCAGCGTGAGTACCGTCGCACTGGCGATTGCTTCACTGATTGTTAAAGACTTTTATGTTCCGTATTACAACCCAACACCAGAAAAAGAGATGAAGATGACGCGCGTATTCTCGCTCATCATCGGCTTCCTGCCATTGATCTTCGTTTTACTGGTGCCTGAAGTTCTCAAGCTGTCATTCTTTACCCGTGCCATCCGCCTTTCTATCTCGGTGGTCGCCATCATTGCCTTCTATCTGCCGTTCTTTAACAGCACCCGAGGCGCGAATGCCAGCCTGATATCAGCCTGCGTCGTCACCTCTGTTTGGTATATTCTCGGCAACCCGTACGGTATCGATAACATGTATGTCGCATTGGCCACGCCAGCGATCGTCATGCTGATCGACCGCATGATTCCGAACAAAGCGACCAAAATCAAAATTTCTCAAACTGAAAATAAATCAGGAGCCTGAGTCATGAGTAGCGAAATCATTACCGTGGAACGTAGCGGAAAAGTTCATCACGCAGAAGGCGATGCCGCGCGTATGGATGCCTACATTCCATCGGAATGCCCGCAGAATCATGCGGCCAACCTGCTCCATCTGCCGAACGGCGATGTGTTGTGCGTCTGGTTCGGCGGCACACAGGAAGGGATTGCGGATATCTCTATCTACATGTCCCGTCTGGTGAAAGGCAGCAATAGCTGGAGTCAAGCCGTTAAGCTGTCTGAAGATGCTACGCGTTCCGAGCAGAACCCAGTGCTGTTCCTCGCACCGGACAACGTGCTGTGGCTACTGTACACCGCACAGAAATCCGGTAATCAGGACACCGCGATTGTGCGCTACCGTCAGTCTACGGATTTCGGTGCGACCTGGGGCGAGATCGGCACGCTGCTCGATCAACCGGGTACCTTCATCCGCCAGCCCATCACCGTGTTGGCAAACGGCGACTGGCTGCTGCCCGTGTTCTACTGCCGCGTTCAGCCAGGTGAAAAATGGGTCGGCAACGATGATGACAGCGCCGTAAAAATTTCCAGCGATCAGGGGAAAA
This sequence comes from Pectobacterium quasiaquaticum, assembly GCF_014946775.2. Lineage (NCBI taxonomy): Bacteria > Pseudomonadati > Pseudomonadota > Gammaproteobacteria > Enterobacterales > Pectobacteriaceae > Pectobacterium > Pectobacterium quasiaquaticum. The sequence continues at coordinate 3,662,165 of NZ_CP065177.1, forward strand.
CCTGGCAGGAATATCCAGTGCCGAACAGCACGGGCTGCGTACATATGAACATCACCCCGCTGAAGGACGGCACGCTGCTGGCGCTGTACCGCAGCCGCTGGGCGGATTTCATCTACCAAAGCCGTTCAACGGATGGCGGTAAAACCTGGTCAGATCCCGTGCCGACCGAGTTGCCGAACAACAACTCGTCCATTCAGGTGACGACGCTGGAGAATGGCCATCTGGCGCTGGTGTTCAACCACATGAGCGCCGCCGATGCTACCGAACGCCGTCTGTCGCTGTACGATGAAATCGAAGATGAAGAAGACAAAGCCAGCAATGCCAAAATGCCGGAAGTGCAAGCCGGTGCTCGTAGCGCCTTCTGGGGTGCCCCGCGCGCCCCGATGACGCTCGCCATTTCGGAAGACGGCGGTAAAAGCTGGCCGTGGCAGCGCAATATCGAAGTGGGCGACGGCTACTGCATGACCAATAACTCCACGGAGAAGCTGAACCGCGAGTTCTCTTACCCCAGCGTCAAGCAAGCGCAGGACGGTAAACTGCACGTTGCGTTCACCTACTTCCGTCAGGCGATAAAGCACGTCGTGGTGAGTGAAGAGTGGGTCAAAGCGAACTAAACCACGCTGCTTTTTCTCTTTGTCAGCGGGGGCTCTCCCCCGCTACCTTAAGGACACTATTATGATTGCAGGAAACCTCAACGCCCTCAAACTCGCCACGCTGCCCGATGCACTGTGGACCATTCTGTCCGCACCGGGCATGTCGTTAGCTGAACTGAATGCGCTACCCGAAGGCCGCTATCAGCCGGAAGGAGCCGACTGGTTCTATAACATCGGCACCGTGAACACCACACCGCGCGCCACGCGACACACCGAATTTCACAGCAACTACCTCGATATTCAGTTGATTCTGGAAGGCGAGGAAATTATCGGTTACGGTCTGAATGATGTGCACGGCCAACCCGCGACCGAACGTAAACCGGATCTCTACATTCTGGATAATCCTCAGGTGCCGCATCAGATCCACCTGCGGGCAGGCGACTTCGTCACGTTTTATCCGGGCGAAGCCCATCAGGCGCTATGTGCCATTAACGACAGCCCTGCTCCGGTCAAAAAAGCCGTGTTTAAAATCCCCGTCACGTTATTGTAATTAAGAATGGTTGCATCAAAGCCGTTAAGTTTGATTAAGGAGACACATGTCAGCGACAGCCCCTAAACACGCCCTGATTACCGGTAGCAGCTCAGGGATCGGTGCCGCCATCACACAAAAATTACTGGCGGAAGGCTGGCGGGTAACCGGCCTGTCACGCAAGCCGGGTGACTACTCACATCCAAACTTTACCCACCGCGCGGTGGATATCATGGATACGCCCGCGCTGACGGCCATTCTGGACGAAATTACGCAGGTTGATGCCGTCATCCATGCCGCGGGCATCATGAAAACCGCCCCGCTCGGTCAACTTTCGCTCGAAGACGGTGAAACGCTATGGCGATTGCATATCAACGCGGCACAGGTGCTTGCCGACCGTCTGGTCGATAAGCTGCCGCAAGGTGGCCGCATCGTGCTGCTGGGCAGCCGAACGTCGAGCGGTTCAGCAGGGCGTAGCCAGTACGTCACCACCAAATCCGCGATGATCGGCATGGCAAGAAGCTGGGCGGCGGAACTGGCTCCGCGCGGCATTACGGTAAACATCGTCGCGCCGGGCGCAACGGAAACGCCGATGCTGACGATGCCGGGCCGCCAGAGTTCTCCGCCGAAGCTGCCGCCGATTGGGCGCTTCATCCAGCCACAGGAAGTGGCCGATCTGGTGGGCTATCTGCTCTCCCCGTCTGCCGCAGCCATTACCGGACAGCAGTTGGTGATGTGCGGTGGTGCGTCGCTGTAATTCATCACACTGTCCTTGCTAAGCCGGCCGCGCAGGCCGGTTTAGCTAGCTGCTGGCACGCGGTTCAAAGATAAACTTCACTTTTTCCACTACCGGTGGATGTTCGTCGTTGTCCATCATGGCGAGTACCAGACGCCCAACCTCCGCGCCCAGCTTTTCATAATCAAGCCGCATTGCAGTCAGCGTCGGGAACGTGTGCTCACATTGTTCAGAACCATCCAGACAGGTAATCGCCAGATCGTAAGGGACTTTCATCAGACGGCGTTGACATTCAAAGAGCGCCCCCAGCGCAATTTCCTCATGGCTACAGATAATCGCATCCAGCTCCGGCTGGTTTTGTAGCAGTTCCGTCATCGCATAGCGGCCAAACTGTAGGCTAGGCGCTTCCGGGATCGTAATTTTCAAATCCGCATTGTGATAATGCGCCAGCATGGCTTTATTCCAGCCGTTCAACTGCTGTTTTTGCAAACGGTTATCCGTATGCGCGCCGATATAAGCCACGTGGCGATACCCCTTTTCCAGCAGCGACATCGTCAGTTGCTCCGCCGCTTCGGCCAGGGCGATATCAATATTGATATTCGCACTCAGCACGTCAGCACCGGAAACGTTCACCGTAATAACGTTGCTGGCCTGAATAATGTCTCGGGTTCGCTGTGAGAGTTGCGCGCTGAATAACACCAGCGCCGCTGGCCGCTGCTGCAGGAGTTTTTCGACCATTCCCGCTTCGGTATGCTGACGATATTCATGGCAGCCCATGATTAACGGAACGTTATGTTTGCCCACCGCCTGTTGCAGCGCCTGCACAAAACGCACGCTGGCGCGATCTTGCTGAAAAGGATAAAGCACCGCGACAGCAGGCTGATAGGCTGATGCCAGCGCGCCTGCGGCCTGATTCGGAACATAGCCCAGCGTTTTTATCGCGTCATTGATTTTCTTCTGTGTCGCATCAGAAACCAGACCGGGTTCCCGCAACGCGCGGGACACCGTCATCGCGCCGACACCGGCATGGCTCGCAATGTCCTGTAGCGTCACGCGACTCGTGCTCTCGGTGAGCTGGCTGGCCTCTTGATTGGGTTCATAGCCTAATGCTCTGGCGGCCAGTTCCACTTTGCTGCGTAACTTTTCAGAGACCAGATCGGGTTTGCGCATTACGCGTGATACCGTCATCGTCCCTACGCCCGCGTAGTCGGCGACATCCTGTAGCGTAACCTTACCGGTACTGCGACGCTTACGCATGCTCACTTCCTCTCCATTCGTCATTTTTCTCATCGCACGGTCGCGATAACAGCCTGTTACGTCATTGCCTTCAGGCTAGCGTGAAGGGGTAAGCAACGTGCGAACACCCTGATTTCTACTGCGCCATTCACGCCGTGTCATCGCCGTTCATAGTGTGCCTGTGACAACACGGGGGAACAAATAATGGCCCCGCTTGTGCTAAGCCGGTCACAGTTAATGATAGCTATATCAGTTAGCGCTATCTTTTTAGATGTTAATCACATTATTTTCGAGGGCGGCACACTATCCTGCGTTCAGAATGATACAGAGGTGACTCTAATGCTTAACACTTTACTAACACCAGACATTGTTCAGATTTTACCTGCCTGTGATGACTGGCGTCACGCTATCGCCTTGTCCTGTAAGCCTTTACTGGATAACGGGTCGATTGAACCCACCTATGTTGAAGCGATCTACCGCTCTCATGAGGCTATCGGTCCTTACTATGTCGTCGGCCCGGGAATTGCCATGCCGCATGCACGCCCGGAAGACGGCGTGAACCAACTTGCCGTCAGCCTGACGCTGATTCGCGACGGCGTGGTTTTCCATTCCGAAGGCAACGATCCCGTGCATTTGCTGATCGTTCTGGCCGCCACGGACAGCAATAGCCATATCGATATTATTTCACAGCTCGCTCAGTTGTTCGACACGCCTGATGACGTCGCCGCGTTAATTAACGCGACGGAAGTAGAACAGGTGCTTTCCGTTATTTCTCGTTATTAATTGCCACCAGAGGACACAGATTATGAAAATTACAGTCGTATGCGGTAACGGCCTGGGTACCAGCCTGATGATGGAAATGAGCATTAAAAACATCGTTAAAGAACTCGGCGTGGTTGCTGACGTGGACCACGTGGATTTAGGTTCGGCGAAAGGTACGGACAGCGACATCTTTGTCGGTACAAAGGATATTGCCGATCAGCTCGTCGCGCAGGCAGTGGGGGGAAAAATCGTGTCCCTGAATAACATGATCGATAAAGTGGCGATGAAAGAGCACCTGTCGGTCGCCCTGACAGAACTTGGCGCGTTATAAGCGAGGGATCAAAAATGGAATTCTTCCGTTTTTTAATGAGTGATGTGCTGTCTGAACCGTCCATATTGGTCGGTTTGATTGCGCTTATCGGCCTGATTGCACAGAAAAAACCGGCCACGGAATGCATCAAAGGCACGGTGAAAACCGTAATGGGCTTCCTGATCCTCGGGGCGGGCGCGAGCCTTATAGTGTCCTCGCTGGGGGATTTCGCCCAGATTTTCCACCATGCGTTTGGTATCGCCGGTGTAGTACCGAACAATGAAGCTATTGTCGCGGTAGCACAGAAGAACTTCGGCACCGAGATGGCGATGATCATGTTCTTTGCGATGGTCATTAATATCGCGATCGCCCGCTTTACGCCGTGGAAATACATTTTCCTGACCGGCCACCACACGCTGTTTATGTCGATGATGGTTGCGGTGATTCTGGCAACAGCAGGCATGAAAGGAGTGATGCTGATTACCGTTGGGTCACTGGTCGTTGGGGTATCAATGGTGCTGTTCCCTGCCATTATTCACCCGTATATGAAGAAAGTCACAGGCTCGGATGACGTCGCCTTTGGTCACTTCTCGGCGATATCACAGCTGCTGTCAGCGTTTATCGGCAGCAAGTTTGGTAATAAAGAGAAATCAACAGAGGACATGGAAGTACCGAAGAGCCTGCTGTTCCTGCGTGATACGCCGGTTGCCATCGCCTTTACCATGTTTTTCATCTTCATTTTCACCTGTCTGTTTGCCGGTCCGGAAGCAGTGAAAACGATGAACGCCGGTGGGAAAAACTGGTTCATGTTTTCGCTGATCCAATCCATTACCTTTGCCGCTGGCGTGTATATCGTGCTGCAAGGCGTGCGGATGGTGATTGCGGAAATCGTGCCTGCGTTTAAAGGTATTTCTGACAAACTGGTTCCCAACGCTAAACCAGCATTAGATTGCCCCGTTGTCTTCCCGTATGCCCCGAATGCTGTTCTGGTCGGCTTCCTGAGCAGCTTTGCGGCTGGGGTGATCGGTATGGTTCTGCTCTACCTGATGGGGTGGACGGTGATCATTCCCGGCGTGGTGCCGCACTTCTTCGTCGGCGCAGCGGCTGGCGTTTTCGGTAACGCCACCGGCGGACGTCGCGGTGCGATTTTAGGTTCTTTTGCCAACGGATTACTGATTACCTTCCTGCCTGTTTTCCTGCTCCCAGTGCTAGGCAGTATCGGACTGGCGAACACCACGTTCAGCGATTCCGATTTCGGCGCGGTAGGGATTCTGCTGGGTATTATCGTGCGCTAAGCCCGCATAATGAATGTCATCCAACAGACCGATTTTAGTTAATGGGGAAAATGATGGAATTCTATTTAGATACGGCGGATGTCGCCGCAGTAGAACGACTCGCTGGCGTGTTGCCGATTAAAGGCGTGACCACCAATCCGAGCATTGTCGCACGCGGAAAATCCGATATTTACAGCGTGCTGCGGGATATGCAGGCCATTATCGGCACGGAAGGACAGCTGTTTGCTCAGGTGATGTCGCGCGATCCTGATGTGATGGTGGAAGAGGCATTGAAGCTCAGAGAGGTGATTCCTTCTCTGGTCGTCAAAGTGCCGGTGACGCATTCGGGTTTAAGCGCTATCAGGCAATTGACGGCGCTGGATATCCCTACCCTCGGCACCGCCGTGTATGGCGCAGGGCAAGGGTTTTATGCCGCGCTGGCGGGGGCGAGCTACATTGCGCCTTACGTCAATCGCATTGATGCACAGGGTGGAGACGGGATTGCGCTAGTAAAAGAGTTGCAAACCCTGATTAACCTGCACAGCCCGCAAACTCAGGTGCTGGCAGCCAGCTTTCGCACGCCGCGTCAGGTGCTGGACTGCCTGCTGGCGGGGTGTCGGGCGATTACCGTCGACCCTGCCGTTGCTGAACTGTTCCTGCAAGATCCTGCGGTTGACGATGCGCTTAACCGGTTCGATCATGACTGGCAGGCACGCTTTGGTCATGCCGATCTTGGCTGATTGATGGAAAACACCACTCGCTCGCCGGGTGGTGTTTTCAACACGCTCAATGCAGGACGAACTCGCGATACTTTTCCACCAGCGTCAGAAAGTCATCCAGACCGCATAACGACAGGCTCTCTTCGTCGTAATAACTCATGCCCTCCTCCAGCTCATCCGTGGTGAAAGACAGTTGATTTGCCTGCACCATCACTTCTTCTTCATCAAGAAGCAGCGTGTATTCATGGCCCACGCGCCGCCACTGCCGCTCACTGCCCGCAACAGAGCGCGCCGCTTCTTCAACATCAGTCAATACCGTTAGCTGGCCTTTTACTTCTTCATTGAACCAGTGCCCGATCGCTTCATGTCCCATCGACATACGAACGATGACCTGGCCCGTCACATCCCGCAAAAATTCATAGTCCATGGTGCCATCCTCACTGTGATGTTGCTTATGTTCAGTTTAGTCGCCTCTGCACCCTACCGTCGTGATACACCTTCACCTTTCATGTTGCAAAGGCACGATACCAAACGCCAATGCACAGGCAAAGTGAGGTATGACGCGTATAAAACGGGCAGAAAAAAAGGAGGCACAAGGCCTCCTTCGGTGTAGAGATGCGAACTATAGCGAGTTAGACCGCCGTCTGGAAGATCACGCTATCCGCTTTCTCGGTATATTGACCTAACTGGTCAAAATTCAGATAGCGATAGGTGTCCTGCGCGGTTTTATCCACCTGCGACATGTAGGTTTGGTACTCTTCCGAGGTCGGCAAACGACCCAGCAGCGACGCAACCGCAGCCAGTTCGGCAGAGGCCAGATACACGTTAGCACCGGTTCCCAAACGGTTCGGGAAGTTACGCGTCGACGTGGAAACGACCGTTGCACCATCCGCTACGCGCGCCTGGTTACCCATGCACAGCGAGCAACCTGGGATCTCGATACGCGCGCCACTCTTACCAAACACGCTGTAGTAGCCTTCTTCGGTCAGCTGTGCCGCATCCATCTTGGTCGGCGGCGCAACCCACAGGCGGGTCGGCAGTTGGCCTTTGTGGCTATCCAGCAGCTTACCTGCCGCACGGAAGTGGCCGATGTTGGTCATACAGGAACCGATGAAGACTTCATCAATCTTCTCGCCCTGCACGTCAGACAACCAGCGCGCATCGTCTGGATCGTTCGGCGCACACAGGATCGGCTCTTTGATGTCGGCCAGATCGATGTCGATCACCGCAGCGTACTCGGCATCGGCATCCGCTTCCAGCAGTTGTGGATCGGCCAGCCATTTTTCCATGCCCTGAATACGACGTTCCAGCGTACGACGATCGCCGTAGCCTTCGGAGATCATCCACTTCAACAGCACGATGTTGGAGTTCAGATACTCGATGATCGGCGCTTTATCCAGCTTGATCGTACAGCCAGCCGCAGAACGCTCCGCCGAGGCGTCGGTCAGTTCAAACGCCTGCTCAACTTTCAGATCCGGCAGACCTTCGATTTCCAGAATACGGCCAGAGAAGATGTTCTTCTTACCTTTCTTCTCAACGGTCAGCAGGCCTTGCTTGATGGCGTACAGCGGAATGGCGTGAACCAGATCGCGCAGAGTAATGCCCGGCTGCATTTTGCCTTTGAAACGCACCAGAACGGATTCCGGCATATCCAGCGGCATCACGCCCGTCGCGGCAGCAAACGCCACCAGACCGGAGCCCGCAGGGAAAGAGATACCGATTGGGAAACGGGTGTGTGAGTCACCGCCCGTACCAACGGTATCCGGCAGCAGCATACGGTTCAGCCAGGAGTGGATAACACCATCGCCCGGACGCAGCGAGACGCCGCCACGGTTCATGATGAAATCAGGCAGCGTGTGGTGCGTGGTCACGTCAACCGGCTTCGGGTAGGCCGCAGTGTGACAGAACGACTGCATCACCAGATCGGCGGAGAAGCCCAGACAGGCCAGATCTTTCAGCTCATCACGGGTCATTGGCCCGGTGGTGTCCTGTGAACCTACAGACGTCATCTTCGGTTCGCAGTATTCGTCAGGGCGAATACCCGCAACGCCACAGGCACGTCCCACCATTTTCTGCGCCAGCGAGAAGCCTTTTTTGCTGACTTCAACCGCTTTGGAAATACGGAAAACATCGCTGTGCGGCAAGCCCAGTGATTCGCGCGCCTTGGACGTCAGCCCACGACCGATAATCAGTGGAATACGGCCACCGGCGCGGACTTCATCCAGTAAGACGTCAGTCTTCAGCGCAAACGTCGCCAGCACGTCATTGGTGTCATGGCGGCGCACTTCACCTTCATACGGGTAGATATCAATCACATCACCCATATTCAGATCGTTCACATCGACTTCGATCGGCAGCGCACCGGCATCTTCCATGGTGTTGAAGAATATCGGGGCGATCTTGCCGCCCAGCACTACACCACCGCCGCGTTTGTTCGGGACGTGAGGGATATCATCCCCCATGAACCACAGCACGGAGTTAGTTGCCGATTTACGCGACGAACCGGTACCAACAACGTCACCGACGTAAGCCAATGGGAAGCCTTTTTTGTTCAGTTCTTCGATCTGTTTGATCGGGCCCACGACGCCAGGTTGATCGGGATCGATACCTTCACGGGCGTTTTTCAGCATCGCCAGCGCGTGCAGCGGAATATCCGGGCGCGACCAGGCATCAGGTGCCGGAGACAAGTCATCCGTGTTGGTTTCACCGGTGACTTTAAAGACAGTAACGGTAATTTTTTCCGCCAGTTTCGGGCGGGACAGGAACCACTCGGCATCAGCCCAGGATTGAATTACTTTCTTGGCGTGCGCATTGCCTGCTTTCGCCTTTTCTTCTACATCGTAGAAGTTATCAAACATCAGCAGCGTGTGGGACAGCGCTTCGGCGGCAATCGGTGCCAACTTGTCGTTGTCTAACGCATCAATCAGCGGATGAATGTTATACCCCCCCTGCATAGTGCCCAGCAGCTCAACCGCTTTTTCCTGGGTGACCAAGGGGGAAGTGGCTTCGCCTTTAGCGACGGCAGCCAGAAAACCGGCCTTCACGTAGGCGGCTTCATCAACGCCGGGGGGGACACGGTTAATCAGCAGGTCAAGCAATACTTCTTCTTCGCCCGCTGGGGGATTCTTGAGTGACTCAACCAGCGCGGCCATCTGCGTGGCATCTAACGGTTTAGGAACAATCCCCTGCGCAGCCCGGTCGGCTACGTGCTTACGATATTCTTCTAGCACGACGTTCTCCTCGCTCTCATTGTCTTCATTATGCCCGGCGCTCTTGTTCCCGCTTGTGGTGTCCATGCCTGGGTGCCAGCGTGTGGATGTAAGGTAGTAGAGTGTCCGGTCCAGCCTCGTCAGCATATCAGGATTTGAATTGATTGTTAATTCGTTCACATAATAGCAACATTAATTTTTATTCAACTACGCTATGTGCCCAATTTCGCTCTCACTGAAAAATGCCGACCTCAGCAGAATAGCATGTCCCTGACGGTGCACACTAACTATGCTGAGTTAACCACATAATAGGTAGGTTTTTAACAATATAGTGTGATTAATCATCGTTTGATGGCGTAACGATAATCAGAATGTTCGCAATAGCGTCGGGAAAAGTGAATATGACGGGTACGGATATCATCCCGCTCGAAGCCGAGGGTATGATAAGCTCAATATATTAGGTATCACTAAATTAGTCAGTTACGCAGGATGGTAGAAACATGGCGTTGAGCAATTCGGATCGAGAATTCATGCAGGACGGCGCAGCAAAAGCAGCGGCTATGCTGCGCGCGATTGGCAACGAGAACAGACTACTGGTGCTTTGCCTGCTTATCGAGCACGGCGAAATGTCGGTTGGCACGCTGCTTGAACACATCCCGCTAAGCCAATCCGCCCTCTCGCAGCATCTGGCAAAAATGCGTGAAGAAGGGTTGATTAGCTATCGGCGCGAGTCACAAACGCTGTACTACCGCATCGAAAATCAGGACGTGGAAAAAATCATCTCCACCTTAAAAGGCATTTTCTGTCCCTGATAGCGGCAACGGCCCGCAGGGTGAAGGCCAGAGATGGCACGCCATAAAAAACGCCACGGCACAATGGCACCGTGGCATTCGCGATTCAGTATGACGGAGATAAAACTTAGAACGACGTATTCACACTGACAAAGAAAGTCCGTCCCGGTTCGTTATAGGTTGCCGCACCAGCGCCCGCAATGGTAACCACGTTATTGTTCACCACATCCTGCGCATTACCCGCGCGGAACAGGCGTTTATCAAACAGGTTATCGACACCACCGGTCACGCTCAGGTTCTTGTTAAACTTATAGGTACTGCTTAACCCAAACAGCGCATAAGGGCTTAACTCATTGGTTGCGCTACCCGTTACTCGCTCACCTTTGTAGTTATATTTCTTCGGCTTCTGGCGGCCATACCAGGTCACATCGGCCAGGAAGGAAAGGCTTTCCGTTGCCTGCCAGTCCACTGATGAGTTCAGGGTAAACGCCGGCGTAATCGACAGATAATCGCCCGTGGTTTTATTTTTCGATTCCAGCATCCAGGTCAGGTTGTTACGCCAGTTGATGCTTTCCGTGACAGGAACGGTCAGGTTACCTTCCAGTCCCTGAATAACGGCTTTCGGTACATTGCCCCACTGGAAGATATTGGCATTAGCATATTGGGTATTGGTTCCGCCTACCGCTTTACCGATAACATTGTTGCCTGCTTCAATTTTGTTACGGTAATCGTTGTGGAAGTAGGTAATACCCGCGATCAACCCATCACGGTGAAACTCCAGACCAATCTCTTTATTCAGGCTGGTTTCCGCCTTCAGGTCTTCATTGCCGATCAGGTAGCAAGACGTGCCGCCAGCACAGCCCTGTCCACGGCTATAGAGGAGATAATTCTCGTTAGTCTGGTACAGGTTCGGCGCTTTGTAAGCACGAGCGATACCTAACTTCAGCGTGTAATCGTCACCCAGTTCCTGCGACAGGTTGAGCGACGGGCTCCAGTTGGTGCCTGCCGTGCTGTGATGATCGACGCGCAGCGCTGGCGTCAACATGGTACTGTCCGTCAGTTGGACGTTATCTTCCACAAAGGCAGAAGCCAGACGAGCCGCAGATTTCTCACTACGACCGCTGCTGCTCAGTGAACCTACGCTGCCCGCTTCGGTTGTCGTCTGCAAGTTCGAAACCGGATCCGTCATCTTCTGCTCGTTCCACTCAACTCCGAACGTGAGTACCTGATCGACCCATAGATTCAGCGGAAGATTCACTTCGTTGTGCGCGGTGAAATTATCCAGTTTTATAGTTCCGAAGGTATCCGCTGCAGAAAACAGTCCTTCGGTTCCGCCTGCCAATCCTTCCAGAATACGGGTATTGTGCGTGCGTTCGTATTGCAGATACGACGTAGAGCTGACGCCGCTGTCCCAGTAGCCGCGATGCGTTACTGCGAAGTTTTGGCGGTACATGCGGTTGGTTTCCTTACCATAATTACCGCGAACATAACCTGTATTGACATCGGTATTTGTATTTTGTGTATCGCCCGCATAGATATTGCCCTGACGGCTGGAACCCGCTTCAAATTCCAGCGACTGCTGCTTGGTCATATCCCAACGCAACAGACCATTAACATCTTTATTACGCACCCCTTCTCGTCCGGAAGGCAGTGAAGCTGATTGATTGCCCGCGCGTGCGGACTGATGCCCTTGGTTAATATCGCGTGCATCAGCCTCGGTTTTATTCAGGTTGCCGTACAGACGGAAGCTCAAGCTGTCGGTCAGGCCGCCCATCAGGCTGAAATCGGTACGCTTGGTTGCGCCTTCTGAACGATGCTCCGGTGCGTTCAGGAAGGTATTCCAGGTGCCGTGCCATTCTTGCGTCGGCTGTTTGGTGATGATATTAACCACACCGCCCGCTGCGCCGTTACCATAGCGCGCCGCGGCTGGGCCGCGCAGCACTTCAATGCGCTCGACCATATCGGCAGGCACCCAGTTGGTGTCACCACGGGTATCACGCTCGCCGCGCCAGCCGTAACGCACAGCTGTACGGCTCGACACGGGCTTGCCATCCACCAGAATCAGTGTGTTTTCCGGTCCCATGCCGCGGATATCGATCTGGCGGTTGTTACCACGCTGGCCGCTGGTTGAGTTACCGGACAGATTGACGCCCGGCATGGTGCGAATCAGATCGGACAGATCGTTAGCGGGCGGACGTTTGCTGATATCTTCAGCCGTAATCACCGACACGCCTGGAGCCTGACGGGTTTGCTCAGCGGCCGTCACCACCATCGTATCGCCCGATGCTTTACTTTCGGCCTGATTCTGCACCTGAGGGGCAGGTTCTGTTGAAGGCGCGGTCGAAGTCTGCGCAGCGCTCAGAAACGACGTCATCCCGCAGCTAACGCCAATGAGCGTCGCCAGATAACGACGCGATTGTGGTAGTTTCATCAAAATTATCCTGCCCTGTAAGAAATGAGGCCTCGCACTGTGACGTCCCCAACGAAAAATGCTATTGAGAAGTATTTGCATTACCATTTTGGCGCGGTCATTGTTACATTTGTCATTCAGGACGGGGTTTGCTCTAGCAGCAAAATGTTTTGCCAAAGCATCAAAATGGAAGGCGCAGGTCGAAGGGTTTAATCAGGTAGGTAATCACGTGCGCAGCTTCACTCAGTCATCAAAGCCGATCTATAAAGATCACATCGTTCAGCAATCGAGTCTGGTCGCGAATAATTACCGGTTTATCGGCCCCCGGCTGATCGATAACACGCCGGTGCTATTCGGGTCGTTCACTGTCGTACAGCTCAATCCCCATCTGATCCTGCATACCGCGGATGTGATTAATCGCCACAATATGAAAACCCAAAACCTGCTGGATGGCGCCATCAAGCTGGCCATCGTGGTAAGTGGCAATGCGCACATCTCCTTTGGTCATCAGGAACTGCATCTGGGAGAGAAGCAGCCCGCCTCGCTGATTGCGCTGACGGAGCCGACGATGTTTACCCGCATCGGCAAGCGCGATGAATATGAGCGAACGATTACGCTGACGTTCGACAGGGAATGGCTGTACGGCAATATGCTGGATACCGTTGGCGACTGGCAGGCCATCCACGATTTCACGCAGACCCATCTGGCGACACACCTGTGGACACCGTCCCGGCAGGCGCTGGCGATTGCTTTACAAACGCTGGATGCCGAACCTTGTCAAACGCCGCTCCAGCGCCTGTATCTGGAAATGCAGTGTATGAGCCTGATTATCGAGGCGTTTACCTCATTGACCGCCAGCGTCGCGCAGGAAAAAAGCAGCGGTGTGACCCTGCGCAGCTACCATCGCATTCAACAGGTCAGAGATATGCTGGAAAGCGGCAGCGCCGACCATCTTTCGATGAGTGAAATCGCTAAAAGCGTCAACATGAGCGAAAGCACGCTACAGCGCCACTTTCGTCAGACGTTCAATATGAGCGTGTTTGAATACCTGCGTAACTGCCGTTTACAGCGCGCTATGCTGGCCTTGCAGAAAGACGGGATCGGTATTGCCCAAGCCGCCAGCATCGCCGGTTACAACAGCCCCGCCAACTTTGCCACCGCTCTGCGTCGTGCATTCGGTATCACACCGGGGCAGCTAAAAGACCGCTTCTGATTCCGAATTACTAATAACCAAATGGAATTTATTATTCCGTTTGGTTATTAATCGCTCTTCAGCGATGCGCAGTAAATTAGTGTTTTTCTGCCAGCACACGACTATCCATGACCAATCAGACTGATATCACCGCAACGCTTGCCCACCACATCATCCATAGCGAACCTCATCGAGAAGCGCTAGAGGCTGCCCGTAACGGGGTGACTGACTTCGTTTCAACCGCACTTCCCATCGTACAGGGTGCGATTGCCGATAGCGGGCTTGCGCCGTTAAAGCAGGTCTTCAGCGGCACGGACAGCCTGACGCGTAGCCTGATTCTGGGTTATGCCGGTCACGTATTGGATTTTGACGATTACCATCCGGCGTTTCGCGGCCACCCCAGCACCGTCATTCTGCCTGCCCTGTTTGCTCTGGCTGCAGAAGATTTCTCCGTCACGGAAGAGGCATTTTTGACGGCGTATGTGATCGGTGTGGAAGCCGCAGGCAGAATCGGGCTGGCATGCGGCCCGCGTCATTACAGCCTCGGCTACCACAACACGGCGACGCTCGGCGCTATCGCCGCCGCTGCCGCTGCTGCACGTCTGGCTGGCGCGTCGGTAGAACAGACGCAAACCATTCTTGGTCTGGCGGCCACGCAGGCCGCTGGGCTGCGGGCGCAGTTTGGTTCAGCGGTCAAACCGCTACATGCCGGGCTTTCCGCCAGAGCGGGGCTAACCGCCGTCAAGCTGGGCTTAGCGGGCTTTGAGGGCAACGAACAGCAGGTGATTGACGCCTTTCTTGCGGCGCACGGCGATCAAAAACAACAGCCGGAGCTGCTGGTTGAAAACTGGGGCGCGCCGTGGCGTATGTTGTCTCCCGGTCTGGAGTTCAAGCGCTACCCAACCTGTGGTGGCACCCACAGCGCTGCCGAAGCCGCGTTTGCCCTGCGGGAACAGTGGCATCAGCAGAATGGGGCGGATGCCGATCTGGCCGCTGCCATCGAACAGATCACGGTGACTTTCCCGCCGGGCGGCGATGTTGCTCCCTTTATCCGTAACGCGACAAACGGGGTAGAAGCCCGGTTCAGTCTGGAATATGTGATTGCGGCAGCACTGATTGAAGGGGAGCTAAAGCTGGCTCATTTTTCAGAAGCCCCGGTTGAAACCACGATCGCCGCGCTAGCGAACCGCGTCATACGCCACGCCGATGAAACCGCTCCACCCGATGAGCTTGACCCGGAAGCACGTTTTCATGAGGTTACGCTGCACTTGCGTAACGGCAGCACGCTAATCCAGCGCACCACACGTCAGGAAACCTCGGCACGCCCTACCGATCTCCGCGCCAAACTGCGGCAAACGATCGGTTCGCTGGCGCATCTCGACAGCAATCAGATCGCCGACCGCTGTGCATTACGGCAGGAAGGCGATTTACTCTATTTGCTTGGGCTGTTGTTTTAACAAGGTACTGTTTTAACAAAATGCTAGTTTTAACAAGATGCTGGTTTTAGCGGGATGCAGGCTTTAGCCACTGGTCCAAAAAGCTAAAGACTTCTTCCTGCTGCTCCTGATAGAAAACGTGTCCCAGCTCAGGCCAGATCTTGGTTTGCAGCTTGCTGTCCGCCCGCTGGGATTGCCACACCTTGTGCATTTTGGCATAGGCATCCTCGACGGATTGCGTCGGGAACAGTTTGTCTTTGCCGCCGTTAAATAACAGCATCGGTTTTGGCGCGGCGACGCTAGCCACATCTGGGAAGTCAAAGCGTGTCGGTAACCCCGGATGCAGCATATAGAATGCCGACTGCCCTCTCAGTACATTGTTGCCTGGCGTCATCAGGCCATCGTACGTGCCAATCCAGGACACCGCTGCCGTTGCCGCCACCTTGTCGGACAGCGCGGCGAGCTGCCAGGCACGATAGGCCCCCATCGAGAAGCCCACAACGCCGATGCGTTGTTTATCAACCTGTTCAAGCGATGCCAGAAAGTCCGTCGCCCGCATGTCTTCGTAGGCCATCAGCCCTGCAAGTGAGCGCCCCAGATTAAAGAAATTGCTCGCCAGCGCCTGCTGCTGCTCATATTTGATCGGCCCGCGCGATCCCCAACCTAGCGCATCGACCGCCAGCACCACATAACCCCGCTTCGCCAGCTCATCCCCGACAAAGCGGCCAGTGAAAAACTTATCTGCCCATGCCTGTGCGGAATCGAGCTGTGCGTCATTGCCCCACGGCTTGATCATCTTCTCTTTGCCGATATCAAACTTCGCGCCGTGATCGTGCAGCAGGATCACCGCAGGATGCGGCCCCGCACTTTTTGGCGTCAGGAGCAACGCGTCTACGCGGCTTTCATCCGTCAGATTGAATGCGACTTTCTCCGCCGTGTAACTACCGCGATCCTGTTTTTCCATCGCCTGCGGGGCAAAGTCTTTGGTGGAATCCGGCGTCAGGAGCAGCGAACGCAGCGTTTTTCTCGACTGGGCTTGCCACTGGCTAAAATCCGTAAAACGCCCAGATAGCCAGGAATCCGAGTAGGTCATCTGCCGTTTCAGCTGCGGATAGAATGAAGGAAGCCCTTCATCCGTCACCGCCTGATCTGTCGCGGGTTGAATCGTAGGGGTCATATCGTTCGCCATCAGTGAAGGACTGGTCAGCAAAGCCGCCAGTAGCCAGACAGAGGAGCGTAAGGTATTAAGATTCATCATAACCTCAAAAATAAAACGTCGTTTCTTTTTGAGGTTTGATTGTAATTGACGCGGCTAAAAATAAACGGACGGAACGCGCATTCTGCGAAGCCGCAGGCAAAAAAAATCCAGCACCTTTACGGTGCCGGATTATGATTCATCGTAGCAGTAGGCGCAAAATGACATCAGGCTACAGATTCACCTCGTTTACGTTCAGCCACCAGCACAGCCCCTTTGCGCGATTCATTCGGTGCAAGACTCCAGATATTGCTTTCGGGAATACTGCGACCATCATATCGGATTCGTTCTCCGTCATACGGCCAAAACGCACGCTGTTCTGAGTCGAATACAAATACCTGAATACCGGCTTCTTTACGCGCCATACGTGCCCACAAGGTTTTCCCACCTGGGAATTGAGTTATCACTCACCAGCACAATGCCGTCATTAATGAGCGCCTTATACATGGCGCTCGCGACATTGGCGTTTCGTTCACGTTTAGTGACAATCACACCTTCAACCTGAGCAAGAGTGTCATCTACCAGTTGCTGATTTTCGTAATAACCGATGACCGCCAAAATAGTCTCGGTTTCATCATGCCAAAAGTACGGGCACTCGTCGATTTCCTCTGCGCACGAGTATTTCCCGCCTCTGATGCGTAAAAAAAATCCGGCACCTATAAAAGGTGCCGGATTGAATTCACGCTAGTCGAACCTGAGCGAACTTACTTCTTCTTCGCTTTCGGGTTCGGCAGGTCGGTGATGCTGCCTTCAAAGATTTCAGCCGCCAGACCAACAGACTCATGCAGCGTTGGGTGCGCATGGATGGTCAGTGCGATATCTTCTGCATCACAGCCCATCTCGATCGCCAGACCGATTTCACCTAACAGTTCACCACCGTTAGTACCGACAATCGCCCCACCGATAACACGGTGAGTTTCTTTGTCGAAAATCAGTTTGGTCATACCGTCAGCGCAGTCAGACGCGATAGCACGGCCAGACGCCGCCCATGGGAAAGTCGCGGTTTCGTAGCTGATGCCTTTCTCTTTCGCTTCTTTCTCTGTCAGACCTACCCAGGCCACTTCCGGTTCGGTATAGGCGATAGAAGGAATCACTTTCGGATCGAAGTAGTGTTTCTTGCCGGAGATCACTTCGGCAGCAACGTGGCCTTCATGCACGCCTTTGTGCGCCAGCATCGGCTGACCGACGATGTCGCCGATAGCGTAGATGTGTGGCACGTTGGTGCGCATTTGCTTGTCAACGTGGATGAAGCCGCGATCGTCAACTTCCACGCCCGCTTTGCCAGCATCCAGGTTTTTGCCGTTCGGTACACGACCGATAGCAACCAGAACCGCATCGTAACGCTGTGGCTCGGCTGGCGCTTTTTTGCCTTCCATCGTCACATAGATGCCATCTTCTTTGGCTTCTACTGCCGTCACTTTGGTTTCCAGCATCAGGTTGAACTGCTTGCTGATACGCTTGGTGAAAACCTTAACGACATCTTTGTCAGCAGCCGGGATAACCTGATCGAACATTTCAACCACGTCGATCTGTGAACCCAGAGCATGGTAAACGGTACCCATTTCCAGACCGATGATACCGCCGCCCATAACAAGAAGACGTCCTGGGACGCTTTTCAGCTCCAGCGCATCGGTAGAATCCCATACGCGCGGGTCATCATGAGGAATGAAAGGCAGTTGGATTGGACGTGAACCCGCCGCGATAATCGCGTTATCGAAGTTGATCGTCGTTTTGCCGTTTTCGCCGTCAACTTCCAGCGTGTTGGCACCAGTGAATTTGCCCAGACCGTTAACCACTTTAACTTTACGGCCTTTCGCCATGCCAGCCAGACCACCGGTCAGTTGGGTGATGACTTTTTCTTTCCACAGACGGATTTTATCAATGTCGGTTTTAGGTTCACCGAACACGATACCGTGTTCTGCCAGTGCTTTGGCTTCTTCAATAACTTTAGCAACGTGCAGCAGGGCTTTGGAAGGGATACAACCCACATTCAGACACACCCCACCCAACGTGGAGTAGCGCTCTACCAGTACGGTTTCCAGACCCAAATCCGCCGCGCGGAATGCAGCAGAGTAACCCGCGGGGCCGGCACCAAGTACCACTACCTGAGCTTTAATTTCAGTACTCATCATGACCTCTTAATTGATTTCCGGCGGGTCTGTGACGTCATTGTTATTGAGTCTTAACGCCCTCTTCCACCGGGACGTGTCTTTGCCGCAGTAGTTTACAAAATCGTTAACAATTTTGAAACAACAAGCGACTAACGATTTGTCCTTGATCACTGACAGCTGTAACAAATTACAGCTTATCAGAAAAAAGCCGGCCGTCAGGCCGGCTTTTCGATTACATCACCAGACGGCGGATGTCAGACAACATGTTATTAATGATGGTAATGAAGCGAGCACCATCAGCACCGTCAATGACACGGTGGTCGAAGGACAGAGACATCGGCATCATCAGACGCGGAGTGAACTCTTTACCATTCCAGACCGGTTCCATCGCGGACTTAGACACACCAAGAATAGCAACTTCCGGCGCGTTGACGATCGGCGCAAAGTGCGTAGTCCCGATGCCGCCCAGGCTGGAGATCGTGAAGCATCCGCCCTGCATTTCGCCAGCGGTCAGCTTACCGTCACGGGCTTTCTTGGAGATCGCCATCAGTTCACGAGACAGTTCAGTGATGCTCTTCTTGTTCACGTCTTTAAAGACCGGAACCACCAGACCGTTCGGGGTATCAACCGCAACACCGATGTTGATGTATTTCTTCAGCGTCAGACGTTGTGCATCTTCAGACAAGGAACTGTTGAAGCGTGGCATCTGCTCAAGCGCAGCGGCAACAGCTTTCATGATGAAGACAACTGGGGTGAATTTCACATCCAGCTTGCGCTTCTCAGCTTCGGCGTTCTGCTGTTTACGGAACGCTTCCAGATCGGTGATATCCGTTTTGTCGAAGTGCGTAACGTGCGGGATCATCACCCAGTTACGGCTCAGGTTAGCACCAGAGATTTTCTGGATACGGCCCAGTTCCACTTCTTCCACTTCACCAAACTTGCTGAAGTCGACTTTCGGCCATGGCAGCATGCCCGGCAGACCGCCGCCAGCGGCAGCAGTTGGCGCGGACTCAGCGCGTTTCACGGCATCTTTCACGTAAGCCTGAACGTCTTCGCGCAGGATACGGCCTTTACGACCAGAACCCTTCACTTTCGCCAGATTCACGCCGAATTCACGAGCCAGACGACGGATAACCGGCGTGGCGTGAATGTAAGCATCATTCTCAGCGAACTCGCTCTTGCCTTCTGCTTTCGCAGCCGGTGCAGCAGCAGGTTTTGCCGCTGGAGCAGGTGCAGTTGCCGCTTCTTGCTTAGCAACTGGAGCCGCCGCAGGTGCGGCGCCTTCCACTTCGAAGACCATGATCAGTGAACCGGTTTTCACTTTGTCGCCGGTGCTGATTTTGATTTCTTTAACCGTACCCGCGAACGGCGCAGGGACTTCCATCGAAGCCTTATCGCCTTCAACGGTGATCAGTGATTGCTCAGCCGCGATTTTATCGCCCACTTTAACCATCACTTCAGTCACTTCGACTTCGTCACCGCCGATATCCGGTACGTTAACTTCTTTAGCGGCAGAGGCCGCTAAAGAAGCTGCTGCTGGAGCAGCGGCTTGTGCCGGAGCGGCAGCAGGTGCAGCACCCGCCACTTCGAATACCATGATCAGAGAACCGGTAGAAACTTTATCGCCGGTGCTGATTTTGATCTCTTTAACCGTACCTGCGAAAGGTGCCGGGACTTCCATAGACGCTTTATCGCCTTCTACGGTGATCAGAGACTGTTCAGCAGCAACGGTGTCGCCCACTTTAACCAGCACTTCAGTCACTTCGACTTCGTCACCGCCGATATCCGGTACGTTGACGTCTTTCGCTGCCGATGCCGCTGGGGCAGCAGCCGGAGCCGCTTCTTTCTTCTCTTCTGCCTTGGCAGGTGCAGCGTCAGCTGCACCGTCGGCGGAATCGAAAATCATGATCAGTTTGCCAGTTTCAACTTTGTCACCGACAGAGACTTTAATCTCTTTCACGACACCAGCCTGCGGAGAAGGGACTTCCATAGAAGCCTTATCACCTTCAACCGTGATCAGCGATTGTTCAGCTTCAACTTTATCGCCAACCTTCACCAGCACTTCGGTGACTTCAACTTCATCTGCACCGATATCCGGTACGTTGATTTCGATAGCCATGTAATCTTTACCTCTTATGCCAGACG
Organism: Pectobacterium quasiaquaticum; assembly: GCF_014946775.2. Classification (NCBI taxonomy): domain Bacteria; kingdom Pseudomonadati; phylum Pseudomonadota; class Gammaproteobacteria; order Enterobacterales; family Pectobacteriaceae; genus Pectobacterium; species Pectobacterium quasiaquaticum. Next base: position 3,682,873 of record NZ_CP065177.1, read on the forward strand.
CGGGTTAACTTTATCTGCATCGATGTTGAATTTAGTGATGGCATCAGCAACCACTTTCTTATCGATTTCACCGCGTTTAGCCAGTTCACCCAGAGCCGCAACCACGACGTAAGACGCATCAACTTCAAAGTGGTGACGCAGGTTCTCACGGCTGTCAGAACGACCGAAACCGTCAGTACCCAGTACGCGGTAATCGCTAGCAGGGACGAAGTTACGGATTTGCTCAGCAAACAGCTTCATGTAGTCAGTAGATGCCACCGCTGGCGCATCGCTCAGTACCTGAGCCACGTAAGGTACGCGTGGCGTTTCGGTTGGATGCAGCATGTTCCAACGCTCACAATCCTGGCCTTCACGTGCCAGTTCAGTGAAGGACGTCACGCTGAATACGTCAGAACCGATGCCGTAGTCTGTCGCCAGAATCTGAGCTGCTTCACGTACGTGACGCAGGATAGAGCCAGAACCCAGCAGTTGCACTTTACCTTTGCTACCTTCAACCGTTTCCAGCTTGTAGATACCCTTACGGATACCTTCTTCCGCACCCTGCGGCATGGCAGGCATGTGGTAGTTTTCGTTCAGCGTGGTGATGTAGTAGTAAATGTTTTCCTGCGCTTCACCGTACATGCGATGCAGACCGTCATGCATGATGACCGCAACTTCGTAGGCAAATGCCGGATCGTAGGAAATACAGTTCGGAATAGTCAGAGACTGAATGTGGCTGTGACCATCTTCGTGCTGCAGACCTTCGCCGTTCAGCGTCGTACGACCGGAAGTACCACCGATCAGGAAGCCACGAGCCTGTTGGTCACCCGCTGCCCAGCACAGGTCGCCAATACGTTGGAAACCGAACATGGAGTAGTAGATGTAGAACGGGATCATCGGCAGGTTGTTGGTGCTGTAAGACGTTGCCGCCGCCAGCCAGGAAGAACCTGCGCCCAGCTCGTTGATACCTTCCTGCAGAATCTGACCTTTCTGGTCTTCTTTGTAGTAAGCAACCTGCTCACGGTCCTGCGGAGTGTACTGCTGGCCTTTCGGGCTATAAATACCGATCTGGCGGAACAGGCCTTCCATACCAAAGGTACGCGCTTCGTCAGCGATGATTGGAACCAGACGATCTTTGATAGATTGGTTCTTCAGCATCACGTTCAGGGCACGTACAAACGCGATAGTGGTAGAGATTTCTTTGTTCTGCTCTTCCAGCAGGGTGCTGAAATCTTCCAGCGTTGGCAGTTCCAGTTTTTCGCTGAAGTTAGGCTGACGAGATGGCAGGTAGCCACCCAGCGCCTGACGACGTTCGTGCAGGTATTTGTACTCTGCAGACTCTTTATCGAAAGTGATGTACGGCAGTTTTTCGATGTCAGCATCAGACACTGGCACGTTGAAGCGGTCGCGGAAGTAACGCACGCCATCCATGTTAACTTTCTTAACCTGGTGAGCGATGTTCTTACCTTCAGCCGCGTCGCCCATACCATAACCTTTAATGGTATGTGCCAGAATAACGGTTGGTTTGCCTTTGGTGTCCTGCGCTTTTTTCAGTGCAGCGTAGACTTTCTTCGGATCGTGACCACCACGGTTCAGTGACCAAATTTGATCGTCGGTCCAGTCTTTAACCAGTTCTGCCGTCTCCGGGTATTTACCGAAGAAGTGCTCACGCACATAGGCACCGTTTTTGGATTTGAAGGTCTGGTAGTCACCGTCAACGGTTTCTTCCATCAGTTGGATCAGTTTACCGCTGGTGTCTTTACGCAGCAGTTCGTCCCAACGGTCGCCCCACATGACTTTAATCACATCCCAGCCAGCGCCGCTAAAGATACCTTCCAGCTCGTTGATGATCTTACCATTACCGGTAACCGGACCATCCAGACGCTGCAGGTTACAGTTGATGACGAACACCAGGTTGTCCAGTTTTTCACGGGTCGCGATAGTGATCGCACCTTTGGATTCTGGTTCGTCCATTTCACCGTCGCCCAGGAAGGCATAAACGGTTTGCTTAGAGGTATCTTTCAGACCACGGTTTTCCAGATACTTCAGGAATTTAGCCTGGTAGATAGCACCGATCGGGCCCAGACCCATAGAGACGGTCGGGAACTGCCAGAAGTCCGGCATCAGTTTCGGGTGCGGATAAGAAGACAGACCGTTACCGTGAACTTCCTGACGGAAATTGTTCATCTGATCTTCAGTCAGGCGGCCTTCAAGGAAGGCACGAGCGTAAACGCCCGGAGAAATGTGGCCCTGGAAGTAGACCAGGTCGCCGCCGTCCTGCGCAGTGCGAGCACGGAAGAAGTGGTTAAAGCACACTTCATAGAAAGTGGCGGAAGACTGGAAAGAAGCCATGTGGCCGCCCAGATCCAGATCCTTTTTAGAAGCACGCAGCACTGTCATGATCGCGTTCCAGCGGATTGCTGAGCGAATACGACGTTCCAGATCCAGATTACCAGGGTATTCCGGCTCGTCTTCCACTGCGATGGTGTTGATGTATTGACGTGCAGCTGTACCAGCAGCAACGCTGACACCGCCTTTACGTGCTTCACTCAGAACCTGATCAATCAGGAACTGGGCGCGTTCAACACCCTCTTCACGGATGACCGATTCGATCGCCTGCAGCCAGTCGCGGGTTTCGATCGGATCCACGTCATTATTTAAACGATCTGACATGGTTATTCCTTATCTTCTCTAATCAGTTAGTTTATGGAGCCTGTCTTCCTGCATTCTGAGTCAGGTTTCGTCCTAAGCAAAACACATGAAGACAGGCTCATCGTCGTCATTACCGCATTCAGAGCACCAAATTACGGATGCTCAATCCCTGCGTTGCTGGAGCCGACGCAGCGATCTCTCGCGCCGACTATGTTCCCGGTTAAGATCCAGCAATACTTCCTCAATAAACGCCAGATGACGGTGTGATGCTTCGCGCGCCTTCTCTGGCTCACGGGCAACAATCGCCTCAAAGATGCTGGCGCGATGAATGCTCACCTGAGCCAACACTTCACGGCTCAAATAAAGCAATTCAAAATTCTGCCTCACATTCTGTTCGAGCATCGGCCCCATACAGCGCACCAAATGCAGCAACACCACATTATGCGTCGCTTCTGTTACAGCAACCTGATACTGCATAACGGCTTCTGATTCGGCGTCCAGATCGCCCGCTTCCCTCGCCTTCTCAATCACGGCATGACAATCCCGGATACGCTGCAGATCCGACTCTGTGCCACGCAACGCAGCATAGTAGGCAGCAATGCCTTCCAGCGCATGACGCGTTTCCAGAAGATCGAACTGTGATTCGGGATGTGTGCTCAGTAATTCTGCCAGCGGATCGCTGACGCTTTGCCATAGATTGGCTTGAACGAAGGTACCACCACCCTGACGGCGCAAAAGGAGACCTTTGGCTTCCAGGCGTTGAATGGCTTCTCTCAGAGAAGGGCGGGAAACATCGAACTGCTTTGCCAGTTCGCGCTCCGGTGGGAGCTTCTCGCCGGGGCGCAAGGTTCCCTCAAGAATCAGAAACTCCAACTGCTGTTCAATCACATCTGACAGTTTGGGCTGACGGATCTTGCTGTATGCCATAATGAATTCTTCTCTGCGAATGGCGCGGAGTCAATTGGTAATACCAATTTCAAAAACGTGACGCTAAAGTAACAAAGTATTCACCTTCTGTCCATAAGGACCTTGAGCTAAATCACCAATCCCACCAGATTTTAACAAATGCACGAGAAATATGCGGCAAAGTGATAGCCCGCCTGTGGTATTACCATTAATCCCCTCTGTCTATATTTTAACTTTTTTGAAACGTAAAGCAGGCATTGCTGAACCGTTTAAATACGGAAATAATGAATTTTAATTCAAAAAATAAGAATTTTTATTCTAAAAAGAAAAGCATTCTCCAGCAACGCCACATTGTGGTGAGCACTCTTTTTACTGCGGGGATAAAGAGATAATAAAAAGGAGTAAACCTAAAGAGGTAACAACCCCTTCCCATCCTAAAAAACCTCTCTCGATTTTCTTGTCATCAGGCTCTTAATTAAAGAAGGATGAAAATTTTGATGTAGCGATAGCTTTTAATTATCAGACGATAAGAAATCAGTGCAATCTTGCGCACTTACCACTATTCTCTGGCAAACGGTAGCGGTTTCATTATTTTAAGAAATACCGTTCCGTAAAAATAAAATTACACAAACGTATAGTCACTAATACGCGTGTTCGTTCACACCGTGTTTTTTACTTGCACTGGCAGAGGGTTAAATTTGATGGATAATCAACAAACGGACGGCACGCTAAAGCGTGGTTTGAAAAACCGTCATATTCAGTTGATTGCCTTGGGTGGCGCGGTAGGTACTGGCCTCTTTCTTGGTATTGCGCAGACAATCAAAATGGCTGGGCCATCGGTCCTGTTAGGCTATGCGATTGGCGGCCTGATCGCGTTTCTCATTATGCGTCAACTGGGCGAGATGGTGGTTGAAGAGCCGGTAGCCGGATCGTTCAGCCACTTTGCTTATAAATACTGGGGCGATTTCGCGGGCTTTGCATCAGGATGGAACTACTGGGTACTGTATGTGCTGGTTGCCATGGCCGAACTTAGCGCCGTGGGGATTTACGTCCAGTACTGGTGGCCAGACATTCCGACCTGGGTGTCCGCCGCCGTCTTCTTCCTGCTGATTAACGCCATCAATCTGGCGAACGTCAAAGTCTACGGTGAGATGGAATTTTGGTTTGCCATCATCAAAGTCGTTGCGATTATTGGCATGATCGTCTTCGGTGGCTGGCTGCTGCTTAGCGGTACGGGCGGGCCGGAAGCGACCGTAACCAACCTGTGGGCGCAGGGCGGGTTCTTCCCGAATGGCGTGCTCGGTCTGGTGATGGCGATGGCCGTTATCATGTTCTCATTTGGCGGGCTGGAGCTGGTGGGGATTACCGCAGCAGAAGCAGATGACCCAGAGAAAAGCATTCCACGCGCGACCAATCAGGTTATCTACCGCATCCTGATTTTCTACATCGGTTCACTCGCGATCCTGCTGTCACTGTACCCGTGGGGCAAGGTTGTGGAAGGCGGTAGCCCATTCGTCATGATCTTCCATGAACTGAACAGTAACGTTGTGGCAACGGTGCTGAACATCGTGGTACTGACCGCGGCGCTGTCCGTTTACAACAGCTGCGTGTATTGCAACAGCCGCATGCTGTTCGGTCTGGCGAAACAGGGTAACGGACCGAAAGTACTGAAAACTGTCGATGCTCGTGGCGTTCCGGTTGTTGCTATCGGTATCTCCGCGCTGGCGACGGCGCTGTGCGTCCTGATCAACTACCTCATTCCGGGTAAAGCCTTCGAGTTGCTGATGGCGCTGGTCGTGTCGGCTCTTGTGATTAACTGGGCGATGATCAGTCTGGCGCACCTGAAGTTCCGTGCGCAAAAGGACAAAGAAGGTACGGTGACCAAGTTTAAAGCGCTGCTTTATCCGCTGGGTAACTATATCTGTCTGCTGTTCCTGGCCGGCATACTGGTCATCATGTTCCTGACGCCAGGCATTCAGATTTCCGTCATGCTGATTCCGGTCTGGCTGGTTATTCTGGCCGTGGGCTACTTTATCAAAAAGAAAAATCAGGCGGCTTAAGCCTCAGCGTTCACCACATCCTTTTCCATGGCCGACTCTGTCGGCCATTTTTAGATCATATCAACGTTTAAAATCAAACCAGCGCGCCGTATATGGTCAGGAGCGCGACCACCACCACCAATGCTAGCGTCACCTTTTTCGCCAGCGTCACGGCGGCTTTGGGCGTATCTACAGGCTCAACGTGGGATTCACGCGCGAGAGAAAACTGAGCCAGTTGAGTCAACACCCAATACTGTGAACTGCGAGAATCCCCCAGCGAAGCGAACCAGGCAGGCAGCGCTTTCTCGCCGTGTCCCAGCAGTGCGTAAGCGGCACCCGCTAAACGTGCAGGGATCCAATCAAGCCAATGCAGTAAACTATCGACGCCAGACTGCGCGCGCTCCAGCGGGGTGTGGTGGCGGGCAAGCCAGGTTTGTCTGGCGCGTAAAAATGCATACCCCGTCAGCGCAATCGGCCCGTAGGGTCCAACTGCGATAAACCAGAACAGCGGCGCTAAATAAAACCGGAAATTTATCCACAGCAGCGCATTTTGCAGCTCTTTCAGTTGCTCTTCTTCTCCCGTGCCAACGGGCAGACCGTGAATCAGCGCCAGTTCAGCCGCCATCTCCCGGCTGGCATCCGCCTCACCGCGCTGTGCCGCCTGCAAATAGCGCCGATAGTGCTGACGGATTTCACCCGCACCAATGCACATCAGGCTGATGACAATCCACAGCAGAAGAGAAATCAGGCCAAACAGAATGCCGCTCGTGAGCCACAGCAAGCACGCCACGATGCCCATGCTGCAGAGCGTCAGAAACAGCGTTTGCAGCAAAGACGGAGACGGCACGTGCCGGAATACAACCTCAAGCCGATGATCGATCTGCCAGTGCTCGCCCTGTTTGAACAAGCGTTCCCATGCCAGCGTAAGCAACAGTGTAAACAGCGTCATTAATCCAGACTCCCTTTGTTCTCTGTCCCGTTTTCTTGTAACAGACGATGATAGCCGTCCCAGTCAAATGCCGGTCCGGGGTCGGTTTTACGGCCCGGTGCGATGTCGCTGTGTCCGGTAATTCGCGATAGCGTAATAGGATAGGCCTGCATTAACAGGCGTGTAATTGCAACCAGCGAGTGATACTGCTGTGCGGTAAAAGGCAGCGTATCCGTCCCTTCCAGCTCAATGCCAATAGAGAAATCATTACAGCGTTCCCGACCTTCAAACACCGAAACACCGGCATGCCAGGCGCGCTGATCGAAAGGCACATACTGGGTGATTTGCCCATCGCGGCGAATCAGGCAGTGTGCCGCGACGCGTAAATGGGAAATATCGGCGAAATAAGGATGCGCAGTGGGATCCAACGTCGCCGTAAACAGTTGATCAATATACGGACCGCCAAACTCACCGGGCGGCAGGCTGATATTGTGGATCACCAGTAGGGAAGGCACCTCATCATTCGGGCGACTATCATAATGCGGTGAAGGCGTGTGTGTAATGTCGGATAACCAGCCATTTTCCAAAAGCATCGGCGATAACCTCGCATCGTATCGTTTGCCGGCTGAATCAGGCGAAAAATCAATTTCAGGAGTAAAAACAACGTCAGTGTAAAAACAATTGTAACCAAAAGTCCTTGTATTCAAGATACCATGTTTCACACCACGCTATCTATTCAACTGGATATCAACAGGCGGCCAATGGGCTGATGGCGCAGAACTCAATTTCGGCAAAGGCCCGTTTGAAGTGAAATCTACCGGCTGGGGCTACTACCTGGTCGTAGGTTACCACTTCTAAAATCGCCTCCGCTTTCCGGCGACCACGGATGTTCGCCGGAAGACTCATAAAAGTAACATATTGAATTGTAATAAGTATTCATTCTGGATGTCCTGATATAAACAAGGTAGCATAGACCTCCGAATCCCCTTTCGGAGTTTTGTCATGTCAACGCGTCGCTACAGTCAGGAACAACGCCAACAAGCCTTACTTGCTCGTATTACACAAGATATCCCCGCCAGCGTGCAACTGGCCTTGCGTGAAGATTTAGGTGGCATCGTCGATGCTAATCAAGACATTACCGCGCTTCTGCTTCCCGACAACGAGACTGTCAGCGCACGCATTATCACGCGTGAAGCGGGCATATTCTGCGGCACGCGCTGGCTTGAGGAAGTCTTTTCTCAATTAGGCGATACAACAACGATCGTCTGGCACGTTGCCGATGGCGACGCTATCACGCCCAACCAAACGCTGTGTGACATCACAGGCCCAGCCAAACAGCTCCTGACAGGTGAACGCACTGCGCTGAATTTCCTGCAAACGCTGTCCGGCGTCGCCACTGAAGTCAGCCGCTATGTTGCCGTATTACAGGGAACGCGTACTCGACTGCTGGATACACGCAAGACGCTGCCTGGGCTGAGAACCGCGCTGAAATACGCCGTATCATGCGGTGGTGGAGACAACCATCGACTTGGCCTATCCGATGCTTTCCTGATCAAGGAAAACCATATCATCGCCGCGGGTTCAATCAAAAATGCAGTAGAAAAAGCACAGTCTCTGCGCAGCGATGTTCCGGTAGAGGTTGAAGTCGAATCACTGGACGAATTACAGCAAGCGCTGGAAGCGGGTGCCGATATCATCATGCTGGATAATTTCAGTCTGGATAACATCCGGGAAGCCGTTAACACCACGCAAGGCCGCGCGCTGCTGGAGATATCCGGTAACGTCACTCTCGACACGCTGCGTGGCTATGCGGAAACGGGCGTAGACTATATCTCCGTGGGGGCGTTAACCAAGCACGTACAGGCACTGGATTTATCTATGCGCTTCGTCTAACCGCTCTTCTATTTCTATCGGCGAGGTGCTATTCCGCACCTCGTTCACCTCTCGACATCTCATCCTCTCGCACACCACCGTAACAACACAAACTACAAATCCCGCGCGGACTTCCTGTCCCGACAGCGTGAAAATTGCGTCTCTGCTCGCAAAAAATTTTCAATCCTCTGCAAGTCCGCTCAAAACATGTCGTAGCGCTTTCCTGTTTCACATTTCCCTGCTCGTCAGCCTTCGCGCCCTTTTCTATGCTGCCGCCATCCGTATGGATTTCTGCACCAAAGCCTTTAATTTATGAGCCACAACAGGGAAATCAACATGACAACACAACAAGGATTTACGCTGATTGAGCTGATGATCGTTATTGCGATCGTCGCCATCCTCAGCGCTATTGGCGTACCGGCTTATCAAGGCTATCTGCAAAAAGCAGCGCTAACGGACATGCTACAGACGATGGTGTCTTATAAAACGCCTGTCGATCTCTGTGGTCTGGAAAATGCCGCGTTTACCGCCTGCAATGCAGGTAGTCAGGGCATTCCGAGTAGCAAATCTTCACGCTATGTCAGCGCCGTTAGCGTCGCTCAAGGCGTGATTACGCTGACTGGCCAATCTACTCTGCAAGGGCTGCGCGTTATTCTGACGCCAACGTGGGATACCGAAATCGGCGCTTCACGCTGGACGAAAAGCTGTGCCACGGATGACAGTACAGAAAGCCTGCAATCTGCCTGTCAGGACGTTTTCCGTTTCGATAATACAGCAGGCTAATCATGACAGACTCCTCCTTCTCCTCCGAGCATACCCTCAGCGAATTACAGACGCTGTGCCGACGTTATCAGGCATTGTTGCTCAGTCTCGATGAACAAACGCTGTCGGTCGCCGTCACGGCCTCCCCTTCTGCAGAGATGATTGCCGCGCTGCGTTTCGCCAGCAATCGCCGAATTATGGTGGAACAGTGGCCACAAGCCAGAATGGAACAGCAGCTTAACCCGGTGAACGCCGTTGCCGAGCCCGCAGAAACCTACCATGCCAGCACTCATAACAATATTCATAACAACAGCACAGGGCAGCAGGATCATGACGATGACTCCCCTGTTGCACAATTTATCCATCAAACGCTGCGTCTCGCGGTTCAGCGTCGCGCTTCTGATATCCACTTTGAGCCATTACTGGACAGCTATCGCGTACGCTTACGCATTGACGGCGTGCTACAGGCCATATCCGCACCGCCGCCCGAACTGACAAACCGTATTACCGCACGGCTGAAAATCATGGGTAAGCTGAACATCGCTGAACGGCGATTGCCGCAGGACGGCCAATTCAGCCTGACGCTGGATCAACAAGCCTACTCATTACGCATCGCTACGCTGCCCGTACAACAAGGCGAAAAAGTCGTACTGCGTATTCTGCAAACGCACCAGCAGGAGTTAGCACTGGATAAACTCGGGCTAACCGCAAAGGCGTTACAGCAGGTGATTAGCGTGCTGAGCGCCTCACAGGGAATGCTATTAGTCACGGGCCCAACAGGCAGTGGAAAAACCGTCACGCTTTACAGCGCGATACGCTGGCTAAACGAGTGCAGCCGCAATATCTGTAGCGTGGAAGATCCGGTCGAAATTCCCTTGCAGGGCATCAACCAAACGGCAATCAATCCCAAAGCCGAACTGGGCTTCGGCCGAATTTTACGAGCGCTGCTGCGGCAGGATCCAGACGTCATTATGATCGGTGAAATCCGTGACGCTGAAACCGCAGAAATTGCGGTAAAAGCCGCACAAACCGGCCATCTGGTCATGTCAACGCTGCATACCAATTCTGCCGTAGAAACGTTAACTCGCCTCAGTCATCTGGGCATCCCCGGTTACCTGTTAGCTGCGGCGCTAAAACTCATCATCGCACAACGCCTTGTACGTCGGTTATGCCCGCACTGTAAAACCCCAGGGGAACCACTACTTTCACTACCAAACAACGTATGGCAAGGGCCACTGCAACATTGGCAAGCCCGCGGCTGTAGCCACTGTTTTTCTGGCTACTATGGTCGCGTCGCGCTCTATGAATTGTTGCCTATCACGCCAGATTTTCAGGCAGCGCTAGCGGGCAACGCCAGCACAGGGGAATTATCTGCACTCTCTCGCCATGCCGGTTTTCCAACGTTGCTGGCTGCAGGGCTTGGGTTGGTCAACGACGGCCTGACCTCACTTGCTGAAGTCTACCGTGTGGTGGGCGATGAGAGGTCAATGAATCAGGAGGCGAAATGAGGCTACAACGCTTATATCACTGGCAGGCCATCACGTCCGAGGGCGAATTTATCGATGGAGAACTCATTAGCACACATCGCCAGCACGCCTATGCCAGCCTGATTGCACAGGGTTACCAACCGCTTCTCGTAAAAGCCAGCCATTACCTGTCGCTACGCTACTGGAAACGTGAACAGCTAGGTGAGTTAATCAAACAGCTTGCTGCCCTGCTACAAGCTGGATTACCACTGCTGGAAGCATTAAAACTAGTATCGGAACAGCACGAGCGCCCCGGCTGGCGCTGCGTATTACGGGATGTTCGTACCCACGTTGCTCAGGGAAGCTCACTGTCTGAAGCACTACAGGAATATCCTCACATCTTTCCCGTTCTGTATCGTTCCCTCATTGCCGTCGGCGAGCTAACCGGCAAGCTGGACGCATGCTGTCTACAGCTCGCCAAGCAGCAAGAAAAACAGTCCAGGCTGCAACAGAAAGTCATCAAAGCGTTACGCTATCCCTGCTTTGTTTTAGCCATCGCCATGCTAGTCAGTATGATGATGTTAACGCTGGTTCTTCCCGAGTTTGCATCGCTCTATTCCTCGTTCGATACGCCGTTGCCGTGGTTTACCCGGCAATTGCTTTATCTGGCAGAGGTCATATCTGACTACGGATTCATTGGGGTGCTGGTACTTAGCAGTTTGATAGTGGGGTACGCCCGCTTGAGGCAGAAACGGCCATTGTGGAAAACCCGAGAGCAAGAATGGCTGCTGAAGCTTCCTATCGTATCCAGCCTGTTACGCGGCAAATCGCTGAACCAGATATTCCATATTCTCGCCATGACGCAACATGCTGGCTTGACGCTCCCGGAAGGGCTGGATGCCGCCGCGACGATCCGTCACCCACTTTATCAGGCCGCAATTCAACAAATACAGGCGCAGCTGCATCAGGGGACGTCGCTATACCATGCCACACAGCATCACGCCATACTGTTCCCTGCGCCCTGTCCGCAACTGATCCGCGTGGGGGAAGAAACCGGTGCGTTGGATGCGATCTTTACACAACTGGCAGAATGGCATGAAGGTCGGGTACAACAGCAGGCAGACATGATGACACAAACGCTGGAACCGTTGTTGATGATGGTCGTCGGGGGAATGGTCGGGGCGCTGGTGATTGGCATGTATTTGCCTATCTTCCAGTTGGGGAATGTATTGGCCGGTGCCTGAACCGGCCAATACAACATACAAACCAATACAACATACAAACAGCGACAAACTACGCCGTATGCACCGTCGCTAGCAGCGGACGGAAAGACGGCGCGTAACAGCGGCAATTACCCGTTGAAAATACGGTTTTCCTGCTCGGCTACGCGGATAAACGTTGTACGCTTTGTCAGCTCTTTCAAACGGGATGCACCAACATAGGTACAGGCCGAGCGCAGGCCGCCAAGAATATCGCGCACGGTATTGTCTACCGGACCGCGCAGAGGCAACTTCACGGTTTTTCCTTCTGCGGCACGGTATTCCGCCACGCCGCCAACGTGACGCTCCATCGCAGAGGCGGAACTCATGCCGTAGAACAGCATCATCTTCTCACCGTTTTCTTCAACGATAGTGCCTTCACATTCATCATGTCCTGCCAACATACCGCCCAGCATGACGAAATCGGCTCCGCCACCAAATGCTTTCGCGACATCGCCCGGCATGGCGCATCCGCCATCGCTCACGATTTGCCCACCGAGACCATGTGCTGCATCAGCGCATTCGATCACGGCAGAAAGCTGAGGGTAACCTACACCCGTTTTAACGCGCGTCGTGCAGACAGAACCGGGGCCAATACCAACTTTCACGATATCCGCGCCGGAGAGGATAAGCTCTTCCACCATTTCACCAGTCACGACGTTTCCAGCACAGATAACTTTGTCTGGGCAAGCCTCGCGTGCTTTTTGCAGGAACGTGACGAAGTGCTCGGAATAACCATTGGCGACATCGATACAGATAAATTTCAGCTCAGGCGACAGCGCCAAGATTTGCTTTAACTTGATGAAATCAGCCTCAGATGTCCCAGTCGAGACCATGACATGGCGCAATACCGATGCTGGTGTGCGTTGCACAAATTGAGACCATTGTTCGACAGAGTAGTGTTTATGCACAGCCGTCAGAACATCAAAAGAGGCCAGGACTTCCGCCATACTAAACGTACCCACGGTATCCATATTGGCTGCGATAATCGGTACGCCGGACCAGTTGCCGCCAGCATGGAGGAAGGTGAATTGACGTTCCAGTTCAACGTCGGAGCGGCTTTTCAGCGTCGAACGCTTTGGCCGGATGAGAACGTCTTTAAAGCCTAACTTTAAATCTTCTTCAATACGCATGAGGTTCGAGTTCCTGGTTAATGACGGCGGAATACTCAGTATCGTTACTGAGCATAATCATTTCTGAAAAAATAATGCCCTTTACCAGTGACGTTATCATACGCAGGAATAATCCTGCGGCAAGACTGCGATTTTCACTTTATTTGGGATAAAATCAGAGAAATTTACCTATCACCCAGCAAGTGATAACGTGAAGCACACTGCGGTTGATACCTGATTGACTTCAGGGGGGCGGGAAGATATTCCTCACCCTTGAAAATAGTAGAAATGTTAACTTTTCAACACGGGTGCAATGACATACATCGTAGCCTTAACGGGCGGTATCGGCAGCGGAAAAAGCACCGTAGCTGATGAATTTGCCAAATTAGGGGCCACCATCGTTGATGCGGATATTATCGCGCGTCAGGTAGTCGAGCCTGGGGAACCCGCACTGGATGCCATCAGGCTCCGGTTTGGCGACGCTATGCTCAATACTAATGGTTCATTGAACCGTGCCGCACTACGCCAACGGATTTTCTCCTCACCAGAGGAGAAACAGTGGCTGAATAATTTACTCCATCCGTTGATCCACCAAGAAACACAGGCCCAGTTTCAGGCTGCATCCGCACCGTACATTCTGTGGGTCGTCCCCTTACTGGTGGAGAATGGTTTACAGCAGCGGGCACAGCGTATTCTGGTCGTTGATGTAGACAAAGAAACACAGCTTGCACGTACGCTGGCCCGCGATGGCATCAGCCAGCAACAAGCAGAAAACATACTGGCAGCACAGGCTACCCGAGAACAGCGCCTGGCTTATGCCGATGATATTATTGATAACAGTCGCTGCCCAAACGAGCTGGCTCCACAGGTTGCGGAATTACACCGCCAGTACCTGGAGCTTGCCGCCTCCGCAGCCGACAGGATGACTAAGAATGAGTGACGCCCCCTCAACGATTTTATTCGAATACCCGCTAAACGAAAAAACACGTACCTGGTTGCGTATCGAATCATTATTGCAGCAGTTACATCAAAACCACTCCCTGACCGATATGGGAGGCGCTCTAACATTTTTTCGTGCTATCGCCGAACTGCTCGATGTTCTGGAACGTGGAGATGTACGTACCGAGCTGCTGAAAGAACTGGAACGGCAACAGCAAAAACTGCTGCAATGGAGTGATGTACCGGGCGTTGACATGGAGCGCATCCATACGTTGAGACGCCAGTTGAAAGATCTGGCCAGTACGTTGATGGCCGCACAACGAATGGGGCAATTCTTACGGGAAGATCGCCTGATTGGCATGGTACGCCAGCGGCTTGGTATTCCCGGCGGGTGCTGTAGTTTCGATCTGCCCACTCTGCATAGCTGGCTGCACCAGCCTCAGGAACTGCGTGAGAAATTGGTTTCCGGCTGGCTTAACTCCTTATCACCGCTCAAACAAGCGTTGGACATGATCCTGGAACTGATCCGCCATTCTGGCACGTTCCGCCCACAGACCAGCCTGAACGGTTTTTTCCAGGACAATGCCTCCGATGCTGACCTGCTACGTTTGCGCCTTGAACAGGAACATCAACTCTATCCGCAGATATCAGGCCATAAGACACGCTATGCCATCCGTTTCCTGCCATTAGATAGCGAAAACGGCCACATTCCTCCGCGTTTAACATTTGAACTGGCCTGCTGCTAGACTCAGCCCTGACAAACCAAAATGCGTTAAGTACCCAATATGTGTTAAGTAACAAATAGAGTGAAAAAGAATCTTATGACAACAGAAATTACGACGGTGAAATGCCCAACTTGCAAGCAGGCGGTCATCTGGGATGAAACTAGCATCTATCGCCCATTTTGCAGCAAACGTTGTCAACTCATCGATTTGGGTGAATGGGCTGATGAAGAAAAGCGCATTCCAAGTGATGATATGGTTTCTGATAGTGAAGACTGGAGCGAAACGCAGTAACAACCACGTTTCGCGATAGCGGTTTTCAGGCAGGTAACGTTAGATTAAAGCGATTTCAGCCAGTGGATCATTTCTGCATTTGCTGGCGGAAATTCTTCCTCACATAATTCTTCTACGCTCACCCAACGAGATTCCTGGCCTTCCCGACCATAGGGTTCCCCCTGCCACGTTTCAACCAGAAAGAAATGAAGCGTGATGATTCTCTCCGGCGTAGAAAACGCTTTGTTGTTTAGCGGCTGTGGTGCGCTGGCTTCGATACCCGTTTCTTCACGCAATTCACGAATCAGCGCCAGCTCTGGCGTTTCGCCTTCTTCAATTTTACCGCCGGGAAATTCCCACATCCCTGCCATATGAACGCCATCAGGGCGGCGAGCAATGAAATATTGCTGATCCGCATTGCGGATGATGCCTACCGCGACAGATAACTTTTTTTGCGTCATGACACTTCCTATCAGGTTCTTATCAAGTAAAAGGCGGTCAATGACCGCCTTTTACTTATCACATGTTAATCACTGGATTCAGCAGTCAATTATTTCTGTAAGCGGCCGTGGCACTGCTTATATTTCTTGCCTGAACCACATGGGCAAGGATCGTTACGCCCAATTTTACGGTCTGCCTGCGCCGGTGAACCGGTATTCAGGCCATCTTCTTCCTGATGGCTAAACTGCTGCTGCTGCGCCAAACGATCAGCTTCTTCACGGCGTTGCTGCTCCAGCGCTTCGATTTCTTCCGGCATTCTCACCTGAACTTTGCTCAGCGTACTGATCACTTCATATTTCAGTGATTCCAGCATCGCGGCAAACATAGAGAACGACTCACGCTTATATTCTTGTTTCGGATCTTTCTGTGCATAGCCACGCAGATGAATGCCCTGACGCAGGTAATCCATTGCCGCCAGATGCTCTTTCCACAAGGAATCCAGCGTCTGCAGCATCACGCCTTTCTCGAAGTTGCGCATGACTTCCGTGCCAACCACTTCTTCTTTGCGATGATAAACCTCAAGCGCGTGCTGGAAAATACGTTCACGCAGCGTTTCTTCGTGCAGCTCAGGCTCTTTATCCAGCCACGCCTTGATCGGCATATCCAGATCGAAGTCGTTCTTCAAGCGCTGTTCCAGACCTTCCGTATCCCACATTTCTTCCAGAGATTCAGGTGGAATATAGCTGTCGATAGTCGCTTTAAACACATCCTCACGAATACTGGTTATGGTTTCACTGATATCGGACACATCCAGCAGTTCGTTACGCTGTGTGTAGATCGCACGACGTTGGTCGTTCGCCACATCATCGTATTCCAGCAGTTGTTTACGAATATCAAAGTTACGGCTTTCCACTTTACGCTGTGCGTTAGCAATCGCCTTGGTGACCCACGGGTGCTCAATCGCTTCGCCCGGTTTCATACCCAGCTTGCGCATCATGTTGGAAACGCGATCGGAGGCAAAAATACGCATCAGCGCATCTTCCATCGACAGATAGAAGCGTGATGAACCCGCATCCCCCTGACGGCCGGAGCGACCACGCAGTTGGTTATCGATACGGCGAGACTCATGGCGCTCTGTACCAATAATGTGCAAACCACCCGCTGCCAATACAGCATCATGGCGCACTTTCCAGGCCGCTTTGATTTCTGCAATTTGCGCATCATCCGGGTTTTCCAGATGGGCAACTTCGGCCTGCCAGCTACCGCCCAATACGATGTCTGTACCACGACCGGCCATGTTAGTCGCGATAGTGACCGCACCAGACTGACCCGCCTGCGCAACGATGTCCGCTTCCATGGCGTGGAATTTCGCATTCAACACATTGTGTTTGATCCCCGCTTTTTCGAGCGCCTGAGAAACCACTTCGGATTTCTCGATGGAAATCGTACCGACCAGAATAGGCTGGCCTTTTACGGAACGGTCTTTGATATCTTCAATGATGGCATCGATTTTTTCCTGCTCGGTCATGTAGACCAGGTCAGGCAAGTCTTTACGAACCATCGGACGGTTGGTCGGCACCACAATCGTATCCAGCTTATAGATAGAGCTGAATTCGAATGCTTCGGTATCTGCCGTACCGGTCATCCCTGCCAGTTTTTCATACAGGCGGAAGTAATTCTGGAAGGTAATGGAAGCCAGCGTCTGGTTTTCATTCTGAATGGCCACCTTCTCTTTCGCTTCCACAGCTTGATGCAAGCCATCGGACCAGCGACGCCCCTGCATGGTACGGCCAGTATGTTCGTCGACGATGATCACTTCACCGTCTTTCACAATGTAGTCCACATCGCGGGTAAACAGCACGTGCGCACGCAGCGCAGCGGTAACATGGTGCATCAGCATGATGTTCGTCGGCGAGTACAGTGATTCGCCCTCCTCCATAATGCCTTCCCGCACCAGCAGTTCTTCTACCAGAACCAGACCACGCTCGGTGAGGTTAACCTGACGCGCTTTCTCATCAACAGAGAAGTGGCCTTCGCCGTGGAAGGTATCCGAATCGTCTTTCTCCTGACGGATCAGGTGAGGGATGATTTTATTGACGCTGATATAAAGCTCAGAGCTGTCTTCAGCCGGGCCAGAAATGATCAGCGGCGTACGTGCTTCATCGATCAGGATGGAGTCAACCTCATCCACCAGCGCGTAGTATAATTTACGCTGCACGCGCTCTTCTGGGCTGAACGCCATGTTGTCACGCAGGTAGTCAAAACCGTATTCGTTATTGGTACCATAAGTGATGTCTGCCGCATAGGCTTCACGCTTCGCTGGAGCAGGCATTCCCGGCAGGTTGATACCAACGCTCAGGCCAAGGAATTCAAACAACGGACGGTTATTTTCGGCATCACGCTGTGCCAGATAATCGTTCACGGTAACTACGTGTACGCCACGACCAGTCAGCGCATTCAGGTACGCAGGCAGCGTTGCCGTCAGCGTTTTACCTTCACCAGTGCGCATCTCCGCGATACAGCGTTCATTGAGTACCATACCGCCGAGAAGCTGCACGTCGAAGTGGCGCATACCAAATACACGTTTACTGGATTCACGCACCACGGCGAAGGCTTCCGGCAGCAGGTTCTCCAGAGACTCACCTTTTTCCAGACGGGCACGGAACTCCTGCGTTTTCGCTTGCAGTTCCTCATCTGAAAGTTTTTCCATTTCTGGCTCTAAACGACCAATAACATCAACATTTTTACGCATACGACGCAGCGTACGATCGTTACGGCTACCAAAAATTTTGGTTAGGATATTCATGACCATAATAGTTTTAATCTCACAAGTGCCACGTATCCAGTGGCAACACAACATCGAAAAACTGAGAAACTCAGCAAAAACGAGAGTAATTTCTTCAGCTAATTATCCACTACACTTTCAACTGAGAAGAGAGGGCCCTGCACGGATGCCGCGGATTTGGGCAAGCCAGATACCGATTTGATGGTATGCCTGAAGATAAAAAGTGACGCGCCCAGCATGCGGGGAGATCACAAAGGGATGGTGGGAATCCTGCGTCAGCAACGCATTTAGCGTATCCAGCAAAACCAGAGAATGAGGTTGAAGATCGTCAACTTGCTGGGCACTAGCCGCCTGTGGCGTCGTCAACGCAAAAGAAAGGTGGCGAATTACCGTACGAATCGCATGCTGGTGCCAGTAGTCAACGCTGTAGGACGAGCGCCGATGCGCTTCTTTCAGCGCGACCAGATCGGTAAGGTTCAGCGATACGTTATTCTGGCGACTCACGCTGGAGCTTGAATTAGGGAGTGAAGCGATATCCTGTGAGTCGTTCAGGCTTGTCGGCAGGCCAAAACTCGCCGCGACCATCCCTAATAAGAGATGCGGCCAAAAATAACGTCTGCCAAATTGTCGCCAACGATTTAGAATACCAATCACGAGTAACATCCACCGGAGCCAAGTCTATGCGTGATAGCCGCCCACAATCACTGGAATTTCTGTTTGATAACGCATCCATGTCGGGTAAAGGCCCGCTACAAGATGTGCAACAGCGCGCTATCGCCTTATTAAAACTCAACCGTGCCGTACGCGGGTTATTGCCTGCACCGTTGCACCCATGGTGCCGCGTCGCTAATTACCGGCAAGGTTTACTGATACTGGAAACCGCCAACGCCAGTTGGTTGATGCGGTTACGTTACGAACAACCTGCATTACTCTCTGCATTACGCGCACAAATATTACCATCATTGGCTTCAATCGACATCAGGATTAATCCAACGCTTGCCGCAAAAGGACATGAAATCGTGAAAAATAGTGACATTACAGCGACGGAAAATCCCCATGACAAACCGTTGCGTCAGTTGAGTGAACAAAGTGCGGAGACATTGAGGACATTAGCAGGCAACAGCCCAGAAAAACTCAGAAAGATATTAGAACGACTGGCTTCTCTGGCCGGAGAGAGTACCAGTAAAACCAGTCGTAATAAGAAGTGATTACTTCAAGTTCAAGCGTTACGCCAGCACGATAGACGGTGCTTTAAATGCCAACGGCATTTCAGCTTCGTCTTCAAAGGTGACGTATTCCCACGCTTCCTGATTTGCCAGCACAGCCTGCAACAGTTTGTTGTTCAGCGCGTGTCCAGACTTAAACGCAGAAAACGCACCGATGATGTTGTAGCCACACATAAACAGGTCACCAATGGCATCCAGCATTTTATGGCGCACAAACTCATCTTCAAAACGCAGACCGTCTTCGTTCAGTACGCGGTAATCATCAACAACGATGGCGCAATCCATACTGCCGCCCAGGCACAACCCACGAGACTGCAAGTATTCGATATCGCGCATGAAGCCGAATGTACGCGCACGGCTGATCTGACGAACAAACGCATCAGCGGAGAAATCCAAACGATAACGCTGGTTGCCTGCATCAATCGCCGGGTGGTTGAAATCGATAGTGAAATCCAAACTGAAGCCGTTAAACGGTTTCATCTCGGCCCACTTGTCGCCATCTTCAACACGAACAGGCTGTTTGATACGTACGAATTTCTTGGCACAATTCAGCTCTTCGATACCCGCATCTAACAACAGGTAAACGAACGGGCTAGCGCTGCCATCCATGATTGGAATTTCCGGCGCGTCAACATCAATGACAATATTGTCAATGCCCAACCCTGCAAGCGCAGCGTTAAGATGCTCCACCGTAGAAATACGGACGTCATGCTCATTAACTAGGCAAGTACAGAGCATGGTATCACGCACGGATTTTGCATCAGCCGGAAAATCAACCGGGGGATTCAAGTCTGTGCGGCGATAGATGACCCCGGTATTTGCCGGTGCAGGACGCATGGTCAACGTGACCTTCTTGCCGGTATGTAACCCGACACCAGTCGCCTGAACAATACGTTTTAATGTACGTTGTTTGATCATCATTTTATCTCGCATGTTACTGAACCTACCGACCTAGTATACACCAGGCTCGGTGGCACAGTTTAGCACAAAGAGCGGAGATTCCAACGTTATCTGGCAGCAAATTAGTCTGCCTGCTTACGCAGAAACGCTGGGATATCGAGATAGTCTGGCTCTTTATTCGTCTGCGGATTCGGGTCGTTAACCACTTTAGCAGCCGGTTTTTCCTGCGCCAGTGGAGTCATACCATGTTGCTGATAACGATGATCCATCACAGGCTGGCTGGCCTGCTTGTTCGTCACCAGAGTAATCTCAGGACGCTTGTCCATGCCGATACCCGTCGCAACAACCGTGACACGCAGTTCATCATTCATTTCCGGGTCAAGCGACGTACCGATGACGACTGTCGCATTATCAGACGCGAATGCACGGATGGTGTTACCTACAGTCTCAAACTCATCCAAACGCAGGTCAAAGCCCGCCGTGATGTTGACCAACACGCCACGCGCGCCGGACAGATCGATATCTTCCAACAGTGGGCTAGAGATCGCCATTTCAGCCGCTTCTTCTGCACGGTCTTCACCACGCGCAACACCGGAACCCATCATGGCATAACCCATTTCGGACATCACGGTACGCACGTCTGCAAAGTCGACGTTCATCAGGCCCGGACGTGTGATCAGTTCGGCAATACCCTGCACCGCGCCTTTCAGTACATCGTTTGCAGCGCCAAATGCATCCAGCAGGGAGATACCGCGTCCCAACACTTTCAACAGTTTGTCGTTTGGAATGGTGATCAGCGAGTCGACGTGCTTAGACAGCTCGGCGATACCCTGCTCCGCAAATGCCATACGCTTTTTGCCTTCAAAGTTGAAAGGCTTGGTCACGACAGCGACGGTCAGAATGCCCAGGTCTTTTGCAACTTCGGCAACAACTGGCGCAGCCCCTGTACCTGTACCACCGCCCATACCTGCGGCGATAAACACCATGTCCGCACCTTCCAGTGCTGAACGCAGTGCTTCACGATCTTCTTCAGCCGAATTACGGCCAACTTCGGGGTTAGCGCCTGCACCCAGACCTTTCGTGATGCCACTGCCGATCTGAATCGTCTGGCCAACAGCCGTTTTGCGTAATGCCTGCGCATCCGTGTTGACCGCGAAGAATTCGACGCCTTCGATGCGCTCACGCACCATGTGTTCGACGGCATTACCACCGCCGCCACCGACGCCGATGACTTTAATCACCGCGTCGTTGGTTAATTCCATTGGTTCAAACATAATTTCTCTCCGTTTGTGCCTGTAACTGCGAGATCATAAAACTGTGCCAAGTGATCTCTTTGATAAAATTAAAATTCTTTCCTCAACCAGCTGTTGATTCTCTTGAACCAGTTGCTCACTGAGGCACGTTTTTCGACTTCATGCTCACCACCCAGATGAGATTCTTTTCCGTAATGCAGCAACCCAACCGCCGTTGAGTAATAAGGCTCTTGGGCATAATCCGTCAGCCCTGTTATATTCATTGGTTGTCCAATACGCACCTGTGTATGGAACACACGCTGCGCACAGGCCGCCAGACCGTCTATTTGCGCGGCACCGCCGGTCAGCACGATCCCTGCCGCCAGATGGTGTTTCACGCCTTGTTGACGCAACTGCTCCTGCAACTGTAAAAGTTCATCGTTCACCAAGTTCAACAGCTCGGTGTAACGTGGTTCAATCACTTCCGCTAATGTCTGCCTTTGCAGACTTCGGGGTGGACGTCCTCCAACACTCGGGACTTCCACATTCTCATCTTTGCCGACGATCGCGCCTAATGCACAACCGTAGCGTACCTTGATCGCTTCGGCATCCGTCGGCGGCGTGCCAAATGCATAGGCAATATCGCTGGTAACTACATTGCCCGCATACGGAATCACTTTAGTGTGTCGCAATGCACCGCCGGTATAGACCGCAATGTCCATTGTACCGCCGCCGATATCCACAACGCACACACCCAACTCACGTTCGTCTTCAGTCAGAACCGCATAACTGGAAGCCAGTCCCGCAAAAATCAGTTGGTCGACCTTTAAACCGCAGCGTTCAACGGCTTTAACAATGTTCTTCGCCATATCGTTATGGCAGGTTATCAGGTGGACTTTCGCCTGCATGCGCACGCCGGATAAGCCAACTGGGTTTTTAATCCCTTCCTGATAATCGATCGCGTACTCCTGTGGAATCACATGGAGAACACGATGTTCATCACGCACGCGCACAGATTTAGCGGTATGCACCACGCTTTCCACATCGTCCTGTGTCACTTCTTCTTCTGAAATAGGCACCATCCCTATTTCATTCTGGCAACTGATGTGTTTTCCCGACAGCGCCAGATACACGGAGGAGATCTGGCAGTCTGCCATCAACTCAGCCTGATCAATAGCGCGCTGCACACATTTAACGACCGATTCCAGATCGTTTACGCCGCCTTTATCCATACCGCGTGACGGGCAACTGCCTACGCCAATAATGTTGACCATGCCGTCGGGCAGAACTTCCCCTACCAGCGCAGCCACTTTTGCTGTACCGATTTCCAGCCCAACTACCAGTTTTCTGTCCGTCGACTTGATCATTGTTGTTTAGCCTGTGCCTATTTCTGGTTACTGTTCTTTTGCTGATCAATGTCTTATTGCTGACCAACTCGTTGCCGATCACCGTGTTGTGGTTGATCACCATGTTGTTGATCAAGCAAGGCAGGAGCCCAACCTATCGCGGCCCCGCTGTCATACCGCAAATCCACATGGCTGATACGTTTGTTTTCGCTCTGAGCCTGCCGCTGCAACAGCGGATACAGCTCGATAAAGCGTTGCAGACGTTTGGCCCTATCGTCCCGCCCTAACTCAAGGCGAGTATCATCGTCTAATCCTAGTTGCCACGAATGCCGCGCACTCATCGCCACCATTTTTAACGTAAACTTCGCGGCGGCTAGCGTCTGATTCATTGCACGATAGCCTTCCAGAACTTCTGCCTCACTGCCTTCCGGACCATACAGCAATGGCATCTTACGATTGCCAATACGTTCGGCAGGTACACTGAACGAATTTCCTTCTGCATCAACCATTAGCTGATCATTCCAACGCGCTACCGGAACATACTCAACCAAATGAATCTTTAATTCGTCCGGCCACTGCTTACGTACACTAGCCTGTTTTATCCACGACAGACGCTCGATCTGCTGCTGGATCACGTTCACATCCTGTGTCATGAACGTTCCCGGCGACCCCAACGACAAAATCGCCTGACGGATATCGTCGTTGGTGGTGTACTGCCTTTCCCCTGTCACTGCCATGCGGGAGAGCGGTAAGCGGCTGGCGTCTTTCATCCACCCCACAACCATCCAACTTCCCCAAACGATCGTCCCTATCACCATCAGCAGGAAAATCATCCCTGCCAGTTGGCCTCCATTACTGCGACGTGTTCCTTTCGTTTCAGGCTCTCGTCCGCGTGTATTCAGCGCTGCCTGCGACATATCAGCCAGCAAGCCCTAAAATTTTCACGACCAGTTGTGAGAAAGTCAGCCCGCGTTGGCGCGCCGCCATAGGAACCAGACTGTGGCTCGTCATACCTGGAGACGTATTCACTTCAAGTAGATAGAAGGCGCCGTCGCTATCCAGCATAAAATCGACGCGCCCCCACCCACTACAATCCACCGCACGATAAGCCGCCATTGCCAGTCCCGCTAACGCCTGCTCTTGCTCGTCCGGCAAACCACTCGGACAGAAATACTGCGTATCATCCGATAGATATTTCGCTTCATAATCGTAAAACGTACCCGCAGGCTGAATACGAATAGAAGGCAACACGTCATCACCTAGAATAGCAACCGTATACTCTGGGCCACTCAGCCATTTCTCGACCAGAACATCATCGTCGTGACGGAATGCTTCTTCCAGTGCCGCAGGCAGCTCGCTAAGCGTATTCACTTTGCTCATGCCAACGCTGGAACCTTCACGGCTTGGCTTGACGATCAACGGCAATCCGAGATGGGTGAACTTCGCCAACAAGGCGTTTGCCGCCGTTTCTGAATATTGGCGACGATCCAGCGCCACGTATGGCGATACAGGCAATCCCACCGTTTGCCACACCTGTTTGGTGCGGAGTTTATCCATCGTTAGTGCGGATGCCATGACACCGCTGCCAGTATAAGGCAGCCCTAGGAATTCCAGAACGCCCTGCAATGTGCCGTCTTCACCACCACGCCCATGCAACGCGATGAAAACCTTGGTAAAGCCTTGTTCCTTTAACGTCGTCACAGAGACGTTACGGGTATCAACCGCATGTGCGTTGATGCCCGCTTCTTTCAGGCCAGCCAAAACCGCCTGACCGGAAAGTAACGACACTTCACGTTCGGCAGAGGTTCCACCAAGCAATACAGCAACTTTCTCAGTCATGATGTTCCTCATTCACTCATCTGCGGCTGTAATCTGGAATCAGCCAGTTTACGCGCCAATTTACCGATGTTGCCGGCACCCTGAACCAAAATCAGGTCTTCACCTCGCAGCGCCTGTGACAACAGTTCAGGTAAAGTATCCACATCCGTCACCAGAATCGGATCAATCTTACCTCTTCCACGAATCGTACGGCACAGCGAACGGCTGTCCGCGCCTGGAATCGGCGACTCTCCGGCGGAATACACATCCAACATCAGCAGCACGTCAACCTGTGATAGCACGTGCGCGAAATCATCATACAAATCGCGGGTTCGCGTATAGCGATGCGGCTGAAAAATCATGACCAACCGCTTATTCGGCCACCCAGCACGGGCAGCTTTAATCGTGGCGTCGACTTCCGTCGGATGGTGGCCGTAATCATCCACCAACATCGCCGTGCCGCTTTGCCCGTTAACCAACTCAAGCGGGTATTCACCGAGAAAATCAAAGCGACGGCCAGTGCCCTGAAAACGCTCAAGGGCGCGTAGAATCGCCTCATCATCAATCCCTTCATCGGTCGCCACAGCAACCGCCGCCGCCGCGTTGAGCGCATTGTGACGCCCCGGTGCATTCAGCGTAACGTTTAGCAGCGGTTTATCTTTCCGCTCCAGCGTAAAGTGCCCTTGCGCGCCAGTTTGGCGATACCCAGCAACACGCACATCAGCATCATCGCTAAAACCATACGTGGTGATATGACGACCTACACGCGGGAGCAACTCACGGATTACCGTATCATCAATACACATCACCGCTTGTCCGTAAAACGGCAGGTTGTGCAGGAAATTGATGAACGTCTGCTTCAGGTTCTCAAAATCGCCCTGATAGGTATCCATATGGTCGGCTTCAATGTTAGTCACAATCGCCACCATCGGCTGCAAATGCAGGAAAGACGCATCGCTTTCATCCGCTTCCGCAATCAGGTAGCGGCTTGAGCCCAAACGCGCATGCGTTCCTGCCGCCTTCACTAATCCGCCATTCACAAACGTCGGGTCTAACCCTGCTTCCGCGTAAATACTGGTGACCATCGCCGTTGTCGTCGTCTTACCGTGCGTACCCGCAATCGCAATACCGTGACGAAAACGCATCAGTTCCGCCAACATCTCAGCACGACGGATCACCGGAATACGAGCGTCATGTGCGGCGACAATCTCAGGGTTATCCGCAGTAATCGCACTCGACACCACCACCACGCTGGCGTTCAGAACATTCTCCGCACGGTGGTGGAAGTAAATCTGCGCGCCAAGTTCAGTCAACTGCTGCGTCACCGCATTTGGAGCCAGATCGGAACCGCTAATTTCATAACCTTCGTTGGCCAACACTTCAGCGATACCACCCATGCCAGCACCGCCGATGCCGACAAAGTGTATGTGTCGGACGCGATGCATCTCGGGCACGATTGAACGTAGTTTCGCCAGTTGTTGAGTATTCACTTTATTCTATCGCTACCTTGTAGCGTCGTCGCACAGCCTTATGTCCGACAACGTTGTATTAATTAACCATGAGCCACATGTGTGGCCCGACTGCCTGCCGCTGCACTGACTTCCGCCGCAACCCGGTCGGTTGCATCTGGAATGGCCACTGCGCGGGCTTTTTGTGCCATTGTCAGCAAGGTTGTGCGATCCCAACTGGATAGCACATCGCTAACAGCCGCCACGCTGAACTGTGGCTGCTCAATAATTTTTGCCGCACCTGCCTTTTCCAACGGCAGCGCATTCCAGTACTGCTGCCGATCTTTATGCTGGAACGGAACAAACAGTGCCGGTAGCCCCACCGCCGCAATTTCACTGACGGTTAATGCGCCGGAGCGGCACACCACCACATCCGCCCAGGCGTAAGCTGCCGCCATGTCATCAATAAATTCGGTAATCTTGTGCTGCGTCTGCCCAACATCCTGATAGGCCTGTTGAACGGTTGATAACGCCCCTTTACCAACCTGATGCCAAACCGTCACGCGATCGCCCAACTGTGCTGCAACGCCGGGTAGCGTTTGATTCAGCACTCTTGCGCCCTGACTCCCCCCCACAACCAGCACCCTCACAGGGCCTGAGCGATCGGCTAATCGTGTTTCTGGGGCAGGCAATGCCAGCACATCGGTTCTGACCGGATTCCCCACAACATCTGCGTTGGGAAACGCGCTCGGAAATGCCTGCAATACCTTTTTTGCGATATGGGATAACCAGCGGTTGGTCAGCCCTGCAATACCGTTCTGCTCATGCAGTACGACCGGAATGCCACACAGCCAGGCTGCCAAGCCGCCAGGGCCGGAAACGTAACCGCCCATACCCAGCACCACATCAGGCTGGTAGCGGCGCATAATCGCGCGAGCCTGAAGCACGGCCTGAAAAATACGAATCGGCGCACTTAACTGCGCCATAATACCTTTACCACGCAAGCCAGAAATGCGGATAAAATCAATTTCGATGCCATGCTTAGGCACCAAATCAGCTTCCATACGATCCGCCGTACCTAACCAGCGAACCTGCCAGCCCTGCGCCATCAGGTGGTGCGCAACCGCCAGCCCAGGGAAGACATGCCCACCCGTACCGCCAGCCATCACCATCAAACGCTTGCCTTCGCCACTCATCGGGCACCTCTCGTAAACGCCTGCGCTTTCGTCAGACGCGTTTCAAAATCAATGCGTAACAACAACACAATCGCCGTCGACATAATCAGCAAACTGGAACCGCCATAACTGATCAGCGGTAGCGTTAACCCTTTTGTCGGCAACATTCCCGCTGCCGCGCCAACATTTACCAGCGTCTGAAAGCTGAACCAAACGCCGATCGAACATGCCAGAAAGCCCGAAAAACGCTGATCGATCTCCAGCGCTCGCTTCCCGATAGACATCGCGCGAAAAGCGACGAAGAATATCATTAACAACGCTAAAACCACACCGATATAGCCGAGTTCTTCACCTAAAATGGAGAAAATGAAATCGGTATGCGCTTCTGGTAAATACTCCAGTTTCTGTACTGAATTTCCCAGCCCTTGTCCCCAGAATTCACCGCGTCCAAACGCCATCAGGGACTGCGTTAATTGGTAGCCATCGCCGAACGGATCGTCCCATGGATTCCAGAAAGACGTCACACGGCGCATACGGTAGGGTTCAGCCACAATCAGCAGGCCAACAGCAAACCCACCGGAACCAATGATCGCTAGAAACTGCCACATTTTGGCACCAGCCAGAAACAACATCGCCAGTGTCGTAATAAACAGAACAACCACGGTACCGAGGTCAGGCTGCGCCAGCAGCAGCACCGCCAACACCACCATCACACCCATCGGTTTGCAAAAGCCCCAGAAGTTATTTCGTACTTCTTCAACTTTTCTCACCATGTAGCTGGACAGGTAGCAAAACAGCGCCAGCTTGGATAATTCCGCAGGTTGGATGCGCAATGGCCCCAGCGAAATCCAACGTGATGCACCGTTCACCGAGCTTCCTACTGCGAGCACCACCAGCAGCATGACCATGGAGAGCAGTAGCAGCACCGGGCTGTAACGTTGCCATATCTCCATCGGGACACGCAGCGTGATTAACGACAAGCCAAATGCCAACCCCAGATAAATCGCATCACGCTTCGCGAACAAGAACGGATCACTAGCAAGCCGCTGCCCGACAGGCATAGAAGCCGACGTCACCATCACAAAACCAATCACGGCCAGCCCAAGTGTCAACCACACCAATGTTCTGTCATACAGAACAATGCTGAGCGTATCGCTTTCGCGCGTTCCCATCACCCAGCTCTTGATGCGCTCGATAAACGCCAGCCCGAAGAACCGCATCAGCCTAATTCCTCCGCCAAACGAGCGAATTCATCGCCTCGCTGTTCAAAACTGCGGAACTGATCCAGGCTGGCGCAGGCTGGCGACAACAGCACCATATCGCCCGGCTTAACGCGTTCGGCGATAACGCGCATTGCCTGTTCCATTGTTTCAGTCTGCTCGGCAATTTCCGGGCGCAACGCAGCCAACTGTTGCCCATCCTGGCCGAAGCAATACAAATGAATGTGCTCACCCTGCAAATACGGCACTAGCGGCGAGAAATCAGCAGATTTACCGTCACCGCCTAACAGCAGATGCAGCGTGCCTTCCACCGCTAAACCGCTCAATGCAGCCTCGGTGCTGCCCACATTGGTCGCTTTAGAGTCATTGATCCACCGCACGCCATTACGCTCAAAAGCCATTTGAAAGCGATGGGGCAATCCGGTAAATGACGTCAACGCCGTCAGCGCAGACGCACGTGGAATCTTCACTGCGTCAGCCAGCGCCAGCGCTGCCAACGCATTGGTATAATTGTGCTGCCCGACCAGCTTGATTTCACGGGTATTGAGCACACGTTCGCCGTCGACCCGCAGCCAGGTTTCGCCCTGCTGGCGGTTAAGATGGTAATCGCCAACATCGACGCCAAAACTGCGACAGCGCGCATCCGCACCGCGAACCGGCATGGTCAGCGCATCGTCGGCATTCACAACACACAACTCCGCGCGTTCATAAATACGCAATTTCGCCGCGCGATACTGCTGTAGACCAAACGGATAACGGTTGGTGTGATCTTCCGTCACGTTCAGAATGGTTGCCGCCGCGGCGTGCAGGCTACTCGTCGTTTCCAGTTGGAAACTCGACAGTTCCAGTACATACAGTTGAGCAGGCTGTTCAAGCAGTTGCAGTGCAGGTAGGCCGATGTTGCCACCCACCCCCACCAGCCAGCCTGCGGCACGCGCCATTTCACCGACCAGCGTCGTCACCGTGCTTTTACCGTTAGAACCGGTAATCGCCACAATCGGAGCCTGCGCTTCACGGCAGAACAGTTCGATATCGCCAACGATCTCAATGCCAGCGTCGGCAGCGTCACACAGAATCGGCGTCGCCAACGCAACACCGGGGCTGGCGACAATCAAATCAGCGTTCATCAACCAGTCTTCATTCAGGCTACCAAGGTGTCGTTCCACCTGCTCCGGCAGTTTATCCAAACCTGGCGGACTGATACGGGTATCCACTACGCGCGGTACGACATCGCGCGCGAGAAAGAAATCAACACAGGATAGCCCAGTCAGACCCAACCCGATAATGACGACTTTTTTACCCTGATAGTCCACCATGTCTTATCGTACCTTCAGCGTTGCCAGGCCAATCAGCACTAGCATCAACGAAATAATCCAGAAGCGCACAATCACGCGCGGTTCCGGCCAGCCTTTAAGTTCATAATGATGATGAATCGGCGCCATGCGGAAAATCCGCTGCCCACGCAACTTAAAGGACCCAACTTGTAAAATCACCGACAGCGTTTCGACTACGAAGACACCGCCCATAATCACTAACAAAAACTCCTGACGCAGCAGGACCGCGATAGTCCCCAGCGCGCCGCCCAGCGCCAGCGAGCCTACGTCCCCCATGAAGACCTGAGCCGGATAGGTGTTAAACCACAGAAACCCAAGCCCCGCGCCCACAATCGCGGTACAGACGATCACCAATTCACTGGCATGACGGATATACGGAATATGCAGGTAACCAGCAAAATTCATGTTCCCCGTTGCCCATGCTACCAATGCAAAGCCAGCGGCAACAAATACGGTCGGCATGATTGCCAAGCCATCCAGACCATCGGTCAGGTTTACCGCATTACTGGTGCCGACAATCACAAAGTAGGCCAGCGCAATATAGAGCAGGCCCAATTGCGGCATTACGTCTTTGAAAAATGGCACAACCAGCTGCGTGGCTGGCGTATCTTTGCCGATGGAATACATGGTGAAAGCCACCACAAGCGCAATCACTGACTGCCAGAAATATTTCCAGCGAGCAATCAACCCCTTGGTATCCTTACGGACCACTTTGCGGTAGTCATCAACAAAACCGACCGCGCCATAGCCAGCTAACACCAGCAGTACGCACCAGACATACGGGTTAGACAGATTCGCCCACATCAAAACGGAAACGATAATCGCCACCAGGATCATCACGCCGCCCATCGTCGGGGTACCGCGCTTACTGAAATGTGATTCTGGTCCTTCGTTACGCACAACCTGCCCAATCTGCAAACGCTGCAGCCAGGCGATCATATGTGGTCCCATCCATAGGGAAATAACCAATGCGGTCAGCAGGCTGACAATGGCGCGGAACGTCAAATAAGAAAAGACGTTAAAACCGGTATAAAGTTTGGCCAAATGTTCGGCCAGCCATACTAACATTGCGCATTCTCCTGTAATGCATGTACAACATGCTCCATCGCAGCACTGCGTGAGCCTTTGACCAATACGCTGATGACGTTATGTTGTGACATCAGCACCTTCAAACGTGAAACCAGCGCGGCTTTATCCTGAAAATGCTCACCATTGCCACTGGCAGTGCCGATCAATTCACTCAATGTTCCCACACTCAATACGCGATCAATGCCTGCAACACGCGCCGCTTCTCCCACTAGACGATGGCACTCGGGAGCGTCATCCCCCAGTTCGCCCATATCACCAACGACCATCACGCGGTAGCCCGGCATCTCCGCCAACACCTGTGCCGCCGCCGTCATTGAACCGACATTGGCGTTGTAGCTGTCATCCAGCAGCAGCTTGCCTTCAGACAAAGTTATCGGGAACAGTCGCCCCGGCACCGCCTGAAGCTGAGATAATCCGGCTTTAACGGCTTCCAGCGTCGCTCCGACGGACATCGCTAGCGAAGCCGCCGCCAGTGCGTTAGAAATGTTGTGTCGACCCGGTAAAGGCAGCAGAACCTGCGTTTCGCCAAACGGTGTATGCAGCGTGAAACGCGTGCCTTGCGCCAAAACGTCTACGTCGCTGGCAAAAAAATCGATATCGCAAGCAGCCTGCGGTGAGAAACGCCAGACGGTTTTATGATTCAGCATGACCTGCCAGTGCGGGAAATCGTTGCTGTCCGCATTCACGATCGCTACGCCGTCTGCTGGCAAACCAGAAAATATCTCACCTTTCGCCTGCGCCACACCGGCCAGTGAACCAAACCCTTCCAGATGCGCAGCAGCCAGATTGTTGACCAGCGCGCTTTCCGGCCGCACTAGATCGGTGGTATAGGCAATCTCACCAATGTGATTTGCCCCCAGCTCAATCACTGCGAACTGGTGTTCCGCCGTCAGACGCAACAGCGTTAGCGGTACACCGATATCATTGTTGAAGTTACCAGCGGTATACAACACGGAGCCACACTGGCGCAGAATCGCCGCCGTCATCTCTTTAACCGAGGTTTTGCCGGAAGAGCCTGTCAGGGCGACAACACGCGCCGTTGACTGCTGACGAACCCAAGCACCCAATTGACCCAGCGCCAGACGCGTATCGCTCACCAGCAGTTGCGGCACATTTAGAGGTAAGTGCTTACTGACTAACAGAGCCGCCGCACCGCCTTTCACTGCATCCGCAGCGTAATCATGCGCATCGAATTTCTCGCCTTTCAGCGCGATAAATAAACCGCCAGACGTCAGCTTACGCGTATCGGTTGAAACATCTTCAATATCAATACTTTCGCCAATCAACTGCGCATTCAGCACCGTGGCAAGCTGCTGCAAGGAGACGCGAATCATGCAATTACCCCCAGCAGGCGGGCAACGGTAATGCGATCGGAATAATCAAGACGCTGATTGCCAACCAGTTGGTAGTCTTCATGTCCTTTACCCGCAACCAGCACCACGTCATTTTCCTGCGCCTGCATAATTGCGCTAGTGACCGCTTCAGCCCGTCCGTGAATCACCTGAACGCGCCCAGCATCCAGCAGCCCAGAGAGAATATCGGCAACAATTGCCTGAGGCTCTTCACTGCGCGGGTTATCATCGGTCACCACAACGCGGTCGGCCAACTGTTCTGCGATGCCGCCCATAAGTGGGCGCTTACCTTTATCACGATCGCCACCACAGCCAAACACACACCAGAGTGTCCCCTGACAGTGCAGGCGTGCCGCTTCAAGCGCTTTTTCCAGCGCGTCTGGCGTGTGGGCGTAATCCACAACGACCGTTGGTTTTGCTTCAGCATGGAAAACTTCCATGCGGCCACATACCGGTTGCAGTTGAGAACCCGCGATAACCAATTTATCGAGCGGATAGCCCAGAGACAGCAGCGTTGCCAGCGCCAGCAGCATATTGCTGACGTTAAACGCGCCCATCAGGCGGCTTTCAATTTCGCCATGCCCCCAGCTTGAATCAAACGCAATCGTGGCGCCGTTATCGTGATAATCAATATGTGTCGCTTTCAGCCAGCGCCCACGGCAGCCGGGGACAAGATTGTTTTCCATAGTGACAGCAACCGCATCCGGCAGCTTCGCCAACCAGCGCAGCCCGACGTCGTCATCCGCGTTGATAATCATCTGCCCAACACGATGCTCGGAGAACAGCGCCCATTTCGCCGCTTCGTAGCTTTCCATATCGCCATGGTAATCAAGATGATCGCGGCTCAGGTTAGTGAACACCGCCGCCGCAAACGGCAGCGCTGCCACACGATGCTGCACCAGACCGTGGGAGGACACTTCCATTGCGGCGAAGGTCGCACCTTGCTCTACCAACTGGCTCAGCACCTGCTGAACATCGACAGCAGACCCTGTCGTATTCTCTGTCGGAATCGCCCGACCCAATAGGCCATTGCCTACCGTGCCCATCACCGCACTCGTTTCGCCTAATGCCTGGCTCCACTGCGCCAGAAGCTGAGTCGTCGTCGTTTTCCCGTTGGTTCCCGTTACGCCAATCAGCTGTAACGTTTCCGCAGGCTGCTGATAAAAACGGCCTGCCAGCGCGGAAAGCCGCTGGTTCAGATTGCTGAAATATACCACTGGCACACCATGCATTTCGCGAACGGTGCCATCAGCGGCTTCACCTTCTGCTTCGGCAACAATCGCTGCTACGCCTTGCGCAATTGCCTGCGGAATATAGCGCCGTCCATCTGCTTTGTGCCCGACAATCGCGACAAACAGATCCCCGGCAGCCGCAACGCGGCTGTCTAATGTCATTTCCCGCAGCGCGCACGCCGGAGTGTCTTGCACCCACGGCGCAAGTAAATCGCGCAAATTACGATCTGCCACCTGATCCCTCTTCTCTATTAATTACAAACTCGTTTTTGTCGCCTGTCGGCAACGCATCCGGTTCGATATTCATCGTACGCAGAACGCCGCCCATGATGGCGCCAAAGATTGGCGCAGAAACCGCGCCGCCGTAGTACTTCCCTGCCTGCGGATCGTTAATCACGACAACCAGAGCAAAACGTGGGTTACTGGCAGGTGCCACACCCGCCGTGTAGGCAATATATTTGTTGATGTACTTGCCATCTGGGCCAACTTTCTTGGCCGTACCGGTTTTAATCGCGATACGGTAACCTTTGATGGCCGCCTTGGTGCCGCCGCCGCCGGGCAGTGCCACGCTTTCCATCATATGCACCACGGAACGCACCAACGCCTCAGGGAAGACACGCTCGCCTGGAACGGGTGGATCAACTTTGGTAATCGACAACGGACGATAAATACCGAAACTGCCAATCGTGGCGTAGACTCGCGCTAACTGTAACGGTGTTACCATCAGCCCGTAGCCGAAAGAAAAGGTGGCCCTCTCTATGTCAGACCACCGTTGTTTTTGAGGGTATAAGCCACTGCTTTCTCCGACCAATCCCAAATTGGTCGCTTTTCCTAATCCAAAGCGCGCGTAAGTATCTACAAGCGCAGAGGAAGGCATCGCTAACGCCAGCTTAGACACGCCAACGTTACTCGACTTTTGAAGCACACCCGCCAGCGTCAATTCGCTGTAACGCGCCACGTCTTTGATCTCATGGCCATTCACGTAATAAGGTAGGGTGCTGAGCACACTGTTTTCTTTCACGACCCCGCGCTGTAGCGCCGTCATTACCACCATTGGTTTAACGGTAGAGCCGGGTTCGAAAATGTCGGTAATCGCTCGGTTACGCATAATGTCTTGCGGCGTACCCGCCAAATTGTTCGGGTTATAAGACGGGCTATTCGCCATCGCCAGCACTTCGCCCGTATTCACATCGACCAGTACGGCCGTTCCTGACTCAGCTTTGTTAAAAGCAACGGCGTTGTTGAGTTCGCGGTAAACCAGCGCCTGCAAACGCTCATCAATGCTAAGCGCCAGATTGTGTGCAGCCTGACTGTCAACAGAGGAGATATCTTCAATCACGCGGCCAAACCGGTCTTTACGCACGGTTCGTTCACCAGGTTGCCCGGTCAGCCAGCGGTCAAAACTTTTCTCAACGCCTTCAATGCCCTGTCCATCGATATTGGTGAAACCAATGAGGTGAGAAGTCACTTGCCCAGAAGGATAATACCGGCGAGATTCCTGCCGCAGATTAATACCCGGCAGCTTCAGCTTATGAATGTATTCGCCAATGGCTGGGTTCACCTGACGCGCGAGGTAAACAAAGCGGACTTTAGGGTTAGCATTGATCTTCGCTGCCAACTGATCCAACGGAATATCAAGCGCATCAGACAGTGCTTTCCAGCGCGTATCCAGCGTAATACCGCCACGATCGTTCACTTCTTTCGGATCGGCCCAGACGGCATTCACTGGCACGCTAACGGCCAAAGGACGGCCAGCACGATCGCTTATCATGCCGCGTGCCGTTGGTACTTCCTGTACGCGCAAAGAACGCATATCCCCTTCGCGTACCAGTTTATCTGGGTTGATGACCTGAAGATAAGCCGCACGCGCCATCAAGCCAACCATCGCAAGCAGAATACAGCCGCAAAGCAACGCAAAACGCCAGCTAACAAAGCTGGCTTGATCTTCCTGGCGCTTTAACTTTCCTGTACGGGCTGCTTTCATGCTTAGCTGGTTGCCTATTTAGTTCATTGCTTAACCACAATGTTTTCCTGTGACGGATCAACGTGCCCCATTTGCAGTTTTTCTGTCGCGATCCGCTCCACACGGCTATGATCCCCTAGTGAGTTTTCCTCCAGGATCAGGTTTCTCCATTCGATATCCAACGCATCACGTTCCAGCAGAAGCTGCTCGCGTTCGGCTGTTAGCAAGCGCGTCTTATGCGCCGTTGTGACCACAAAGATCGCAGAAACCAGCACGGCAACCATCAGCAACACTGGGAGCTTTGCATGACGCAGCAGATCCTCACCGATGACGCCGACCAGCGTATGCCGCTCGTTACCTATCACGCTGGCAGTCTCTCCGCGAAACGCAAAACAGAACTGCGCGCGCGTGGGTTTTCCGCCACTTCTGCTTCCGAAGGCATCAGTTTCTTGCCGACAGCTTTTAACGTCTGCCCGCCTTGGCTACGCAACTGCTCTTCCGTTAACGGCAGACCAACTGGCACCTGTGGCCCACGGCTCTGATGGCGAATAAACCGTTTCACAATCCGATCTTCTAACGAGTGAAAGCTGATCACCGACAGACGCCCCTGCGGAGCCAGTACGCTCAATGCACCTTCTAATGCACGTTCGATCTCTTCCAGTTCGCTATTGATATAAATGCGGATCGCCTGAAAACTGCGCGTTGCAGGATGCTTATGCTTTTCTCTAATCGGGCTAGCGGCAGCGATCAATTCGGCGAGTTCTTTTGTCCGCGTCATCGGGTCGAGACGATTACGTTCCACAATGGCGCGAGCAATACGCTTGGCAAAACGCTCTTCGCCGAACGTTTTCAAGACCCAGACAATGTCGTCAGCTTCCGCTTTCATCAGCCATTCAGCGGCGGACAAACCATGCGTCGGATCCATACGCATATCCAGCGGGCCATCGCGCATAAATGAAAACCCCCGTTCAGGGTCATCAAGCTGAGGAGAAGAAACGCCAAGATCGAGCAGAACGCCATCGATCTGACCGGTCAGCCCGAGTTCCGCAACATACTCCGCCATCGCGGAAAACGGCCCGTGAATAATAGAGAAACGAGGATCGTCAATCGCCTTGGCGGCTTCAATTGCCTGAGGATCGCGATCGATAGCTAACAGACGTCCTTCCGGCCCCAGTTGGGAAAGAATCAGACGAGAATGACCACCACGGCCAAATGTGCCATCGATGTATATGCCGCCGCTGCGAATGTTCAGGCCATTTACTGCCTCATCCAACAGGACGGTGGTATGTTTATAATTTTCCAGCATGGCTATAGCGATAGGTCCTGCAACCGCTCAGACAAAGGTTCCTGAGTCGATTGTTCAGCGTCAATATCATCCCTGACCTGTTGATACCAAGTCTGTTCATCCCACAGTTCAAACTTGTTGAACTGCCCGACTAGCATCACTTCTTTTTTGAGGTCCGCATGCTGCCTTAACGTATTCGCAATCAACAAACGCCCTGCACTATCCATTTGGCACTCGCTGGCATGCCCCAATAGCAAACGCTGAACACGACGTTCAGCAGGGTTCATGCTCGACAAGCGCGACAATTTTTGTTCAATAATTTCCCATTCAGGTAAGGGATAAAGCAGCAGGCAGGGCTGATGCAGGTCAATGGTGCAAACCATTTGACCTTGTGATTCCCCGTTCAGCATTTCCCGATATCGGGTAGGCACAGCAAGGCGCCCTTTACTGTCGAGGTTAACCAGCGTAGCTCCACGAAACATACCTGAGTTACCCCTCCATCACCTTTTTCACCACTTTACCCCACAAAATCCCACCTTTAAGAGTGTACGGAGGGTATGAAAACCTTGTCAAGCCAGAGCGGACGCGCTTTGGGATTATTCCTGAATGAATTGGGGCCGTCATAGAGGTAAAAGGAATAAGGAGTCAGAATTAACAAAGATTAACATCATGATAATTTGAGGAAAATCCATAGCAGAACGGGAATATTGCAAACATATAGCCACCAACTCCGGTATATCGATTATTTTTATTGTCACACGCTGATACCAAAGACAGCCGTTTTCAGAATAGTCTTACCAAGCCAAACACCCTGAATACCAAGGCTTATACAAGCCGCAGCATCATACCGTAGCTGTTAACATCTACTCAATGTTACATTTTTAACATCAACACCACCGATTCTTCATTAATCAGCCGATTTACGTTGATGGATACCCTACTGACGAATGCGGCTTCCTGAAAAGAAAAGTAGGTTCAGGAAACGCGCCGAATAAATTGAGCGTCCCCATATCCAAAGACGCATTAAAAATGGGGCAACGCAAGCAACCCTATTTTATCGGTCATCTACTCACTTCCTTTAATGCTTGAACGCCATTCCCTCTCGCGCAAAAAGTCCTCTCGCAAAAAGAATAACAAATTGTTTTTAAATAACTTTAAATCCCTTGTCGCGATAAAAAAACGGGAAAGTTATGGGACAGAGATAAAGTAGCGAGAAAGTATAAAAAAAAATCAAAAATAAATGTTTTTACCTAGTACAAAGCCATCAACGCAGTGATGTACACTACACAAACAAAATAAGGCATGACAAAAAACCATACATAATCATTACACCAGTTATCCGCCCTAATACTAATAATGGAGCAACCAGGAATGTTTTCCCCGACGTCACGATTGCGAAGTGCCACCGCAGATACCTTTGCGCTCGTTGTCTATTGTTTTATCACTGGCATGGCGATAGAAATCATGCTTTCCGATATGAGCGTCGAGCAATCGCTGTCTTCACGCTTGTTATCTATCCCCGTCAATATTGCTATTGCCTGGCCGTATGGGCTTTACCGCGATCGCGTGTTGAATATGGCCAGACGTCACGGCGGTGAGCATTTCCTGGTGCGCAGCGTCGCCGATCTGTTTGCCTATGTCAGCTTCCAATCCCCGGTTTACGCCATTATTCTCTGGTCTATCGGAGCGAATTCTGCACAAATCCTGACCGCTGTTACCAGTAATTTGGTAGTGTCGATGGTGACGGGCGTGATATATGGCTACTTTCTGGAATATTGCCGTCGGCTATTCCGAGTCGCCTTGCCGTAAAAGTGAATTGAGGCTGGGTAAAGAAGAGACGCCATAGCAATCTATGGCGCAAAAAGCAGGTCGAGATTACGCGCGGCTCAAAGAACCACGACGATACAGATTACGCCGGATACGATTCAAACCAGGTTTCGGCCTTTTCGGCTCATCCAGACTGGCCAACACCAACTCCAGTACGCGTTCCGCGACTTCACGATGGCGCTGAGCGACGGACAATACCGGGCATTCCAGATAATCCAACAGTTCATTGTCCCCAAAGGTCGCGATAGCCAGATTATTCGGCAAACGCCCATTAATCTTCAGGTTGACGTCCATCACTCCCTGCAATAGCGGGAATGAAGTGGTGAATAACGCTTCGGGCATAGGATTATTTTTCAAATAATCCATAAACGCGGCAGCGGCAGCCACGCGTTCATAGCTATTAGAATAAAGGTAATTCACTTCGCGCGGATCGCCCGCCCACGCCTGACGGAACCCCTGCTCACGCAGGAAGCTGACGGAAAGCTCAGGCAAGGCACCAAGATAAAGTACCGATTTAGCAGGCATTTTCCTTAATTCCTGTGCCAGCATTTCAGCATCTTCAAGATCGGCCCCCACCACGCTGGTGAAGTGCTCACGATCTAACGCCCTGTCTAACGCAATAATCGGCAGACTGCCGTTTATCCAACGTTGATAAAACGGGTGTTCCGGCGGTAATGCGGTAGACACAATAATCGCGTCAACCTGGCGCTGCAACAGATGCTCAATACACCGCATCTCATTGTCTGGCTGATCTTCTGAACACGCAATTAATAGCTGATATCCGCGCTGTCTGGCCTGACGCTCCAGATAATTAGCGATGCGTGTATAGCTGGTATTTTCCAAATCGGGAATAACCAAACCAATTGAACGCGTGCGCCCGGCACGTAATCCAGCCGCGACGGCGTTGGGATGATAGTTGTGCTCCCTGACGACAGCCATGACTTTCTCAACGGTTTTATCGCTGACGCGATATTGTTTTGCTTTCCCGTTAATGACATAGCTGGCTGTCGTGCGTGAAACACCCGCAAGACGCGCGATTTCATCCAGTTTCACGGTAACCCCTTAGTAGGCCGGAAAATAAGTAGGCCGGCTCAATAAATAGTGTGATGACCATAAAATCATCATGGATATGGCGTAGATCTAACAGCAGAAGCTTTTGTACGGCAACTGCTTTTATCACGTTACCCACATATTTCAAGCTGCCATATCAATAATGGATGTCTTTTAAGCTGAATATATTGTGTTTATATAAGATAAGGGAAATAAAAAGGCCCGATACGATTATCGGGCCTCTTAAAGGAAAAAGCAGCGAAAAATCAATTAACGCATGATTTTATCGCCGCGCGATACGCCGA
The DNA here is from genome assembly GCF_014946775.2 of Pectobacterium quasiaquaticum. Classification (NCBI taxonomy): domain Bacteria; kingdom Pseudomonadati; phylum Pseudomonadota; class Gammaproteobacteria; order Enterobacterales; family Pectobacteriaceae; genus Pectobacterium; species Pectobacterium quasiaquaticum. Next base: position 3,722,810 of record NZ_CP065177.1, read on the forward strand.
CGATACCAGAGCGCGCCACTTCAACAATTTCAGACACTTCCCGTACGGCGCTGAGGAATGCGTCCAGTTTATCGCTGGTGCCAGCAAGCTGTACGGTATAAAGCGAGGCGGTGACATCCACGATCTGACCGCGGAAAATGTCGGCGCAGCGTTTCACTTCTTCACGACCATAGCCTGTGGCCTGTAGCTTCACCAGCATGATCTCACGCTCAACGTGCGCGCCCTGCCCCAGTTCGCTAACGCGCAGGACATCCACCAGCTTGTGCAGTTGCTTTTCGATCTGCTCCAGCACTTTCTCATCGCCTACCGTCTGGATAGTCATACGAGATAGCGTTGGATCTTCGGTTGGTGCCACCGTCAAACTTTCGATGTTGTAGCCGCGCTGTGAAAACAGGCCGACGACACGTGACAAGGCGCCTGATTCATTCTCAAGTAATACTGATAAAATCCGCCGCATGATCAGGTCCTCTCCGTTTTGCTCAACCACATTTCATCCATCGCCCCGCCGCGAATCTGCATAGGGTAAACATGCTCGCTACTGTCGATGTTGATATCAACAAACACCAGACGGTCTTTCTGTGCCAGCGCTTGCAACAGCTTGCTTTCCAGTTCGTCCGGCGTATCGATAGAAATCCCGATGTGACCGTACGCTTCAGCCAGCTTGACGAAATCCGGTAATGATTCCATATAAGAGCTGGAATGGCGGCCAGAGTAAATCATGTCCTGCCACTGCTTCACCATACCGAGGAAACGGTTGTTCAGGTTAATGACCACCACAGGCAGATCATATTGCAGCGCCGTAGAAAGCTCCTGAATATTCATCTGAATACTGCCGTCGCCCGTTACACAAATCACCGTTTCTTCCGGCAGAGCAAGTTTGATGCCCAATGCCGCAGGCAGGCCAAAGCCCATCGTGCCCAACCCACCGGAGTTCACCCAGCGGCGCGGTAAATCGAACGGATAATACAGCGCAGCGAACATCTGGTGCTGACCGACGTCCGATGCCACATAGGCTTTGCCTTCGGTCAGCCGATGCAACGTTTCAATGACCGCCTGCGGTTTAATCTTGTCGCCTTCGGTGCTGTATTTCAGACAGTGACGCCTACGCCACTGTTCGATACCCTGCCACCAGTCACGCAACGCATCAAACTGCTGCTGTGCGCCATCCTGTGCCAGCAACTCCAGCATCAGGCTCAATACCTGTTTGGCATCGCCGACGATAGGAACATCGGCGTTTACCGTTTTGGAAATCGACGCGGGATCGATATCAATGTGCAGAACCGTCGCATTCGGGCAGTACTTCGCCAGATTGTTCGTCGTACGGTCGTCGAAGCGCACCCCAACGGCGAAAATTACATCGGCGTTATGCATGGCCATATTGGCTTCATACGTCCCGTGCATCCCCAACATGCCGAGGCATTGGCGGTGCGTTCCGGGAAAACCGCCCAGCCCCATCAGCGAGGTTGTCACTGGCAGGTTAAGTTTTTCCGCCAGCGTCAGCAGTTCTTCGTGGCACTCCGCGTTAATCACGCCACCACCGCTGTAGATAATCGGCTTTTCTGCTGCCAGCAGAGTTTGCAGCGCACGACGAATCTGCCCTTTGTGCCCTTGAACCGTCGGGTTATAGGAGCGCATGCTGACACTTTCTGGATAAACGTACGGCAGCTTATTCGCCGGATTCATGATGTCTTTCGGCAGATCGACCACCACAGGCCCCGGACGTCCGGTTGATGCCAGATAAAATGCTTTTTTCAGGATCGTCGGGACATCTTCCGCTTTCTTGACCAGAAAACTGTGCTTAACGATAGGCCGAGAAATCCCCACCGTGTCGCATTCCTGAAAAGAATCATAGCCAATCAGCGAAGTCGCAACCTGACCGGACAACACCACCATAGGAATGGAGTCCATATAGGCAGTCGCGATACCGGTAATCGCGTTGGTCGCACCGGGGCCGGACGTGACCAGCACGACGCCGACCTCACCCGTCGCACGCGCATAGCCATCCGCCATATGTACCGCACCTTGCTCATGCCGCACCAAAATATGCTCGATACCGCCAACCGTATGCAGGGCGTCGTAAATATCCAGCACCGCACCGCCCGGATAACCGAACACATGTTTTACGCCCTGATCGATCAACGATCGGACCACCATTTCGGCGCCTGACAACATCTCCATGGGTCTGCCTCTTTTGTTCAGAAAGCGGAATCCGCTTCTGTATTGACCGGGGAAAATCCCCGCGCTCACGTTGTGTTAATACTGTTAACTTTTAGTACAACAATACGAAATATTACAGGATTGCTAATAACCCATTAACATAACGCCAGATTATGGCGCAGACAAACGGCAAAAAACCACCGCCCTTAATCAAGCCCAGGGGAAATCGAACGTTAGGGGAAAAATAACTGAGATAAAATACTAACTAGAAACCTTCAGACCTGAGAAATCGTCCATAAAGGCCATAAATTACAGAGTGAAATATTGAGGCCGAAAACCACATTTCTTCTCAGGAAACGCGCTTCTCGGCCTACGACAGCATCAAGACTCTGCGTACATCGCATCAATTTCCAGTTGGTAACGCTGGTTGATGATCTTTCTGCGCAGCTTGAGCGTTGGCGTCAATTCCCCTTCCGCCATCGAAAACGGGACAGGCAACAGCGTGAATTTCTTCACCTGCTCAACGCGGGAAAGCTCTTTCTGCATCTCCCGCAGGCGCTGCTCGAACAGCTCAATAATATGGCTGTGGCGCAGCAGTTCCAGACGATCGTGGTACTTCAGGTTGATGGAGTGTGCGTATTCTTCCAGCGCCTCGAAACAGGGAACAATCAGCGCAGACACGTACTTGCGCGTGTCCGCAATAATCGCAACCTGTTCAATGAAGCGATCCTGCCCCAGCGTGCCTTCCAGATGCTGTGGTGCAATATATTTACCGCCGGAGGTTTTCATCAGATCTTTCAACCGTTCGGTAATAAACAGGTTACCGTTGGTATCCAGTTCCCCCGCATCGCCGGTTTTCAACCAGCCGTCTTCGGTAAAGGTTTCTGCGGTTTCCTGCGGACGGTGGAAATAACCTCGCATGATGGTTGCGCCGCGTACCTGAATCTCTTTTTCCTCACCAATGCGGACCTCAATGCCCGGCAGAGGCGTACCAATAGAGCCTAAGCGGAAGCGGCCTTCTTCCCAGCAGGAAACCGTCGCGCAGGTTTCAGTCATACCGTAGCCATAGATGATGCGAATCCCAATCGACCGGAAAAACAGGATGATGTTGTCATCCAATCGCGCGCCCGCAGCTGGCATAAAGCGAATCTCTCCCCCCAAAAGTTGGCGCAGTTTCCCTAACACCAGTCGGTCTGCATAGCGATGCATCACGCGGCGGAAAAGACTGCCTTTCTTCGCGGCCTGGCTCGCCAGAAAAGCGTGTTGTCCCTGCGCAATAGCCCAGTTAAATAGACGCTGGCGATACCACGGTGCCTGCGCCACTTTTTCATGGACTGCGCTGTAAACTTTCTCATAAAAACGCGGTACGGCACACATCACGGTAGGCTTCACCGCCTGCATCGCGGCACGCACCAGATTCGTATCGCTGAGATACACGTTCTGCGCGCCACGGTGCATAATGACAAAGCTCCATGCGCGCTCAAATACATGAGAAAGCGGCAAGAAACAGAGCGATACGTCGTTTTCTGACATATCCAGACGATCGTCATGCAGCTTTAGCTGCATCGCCATGTTGGTGTAATCCAGCATGACGCCTTTCGGTTCACCCGTCGTGCCAGAGGTATAAATCAGCGTAAACAGATCGTTGAGATCGCGGCTGTCGATGCGTGTTTGCCATTCGTCACGCCAGAAATCGTCTACCGCCTGCGCTTCAAAATCGCGCAGGGATTGCACAATGTCACTGCCGCGCAGGTTAACACCGTCATCCATCACGATGATGTTTCGCAGCTGTGGGCAGGTATCGCGCAACGCCAGCAGCGCATCCAACTGTTCCTGACCGCCAACGAATATCGTACGGATATCCGCATCATTGATAATGAATGCCGCCTGTGCCGCCGTATTCGTGGCATAGATTGGCACGCTGATCGCACGCAGGTGCAGCAACGCCAGATCGGCCAGCGACCAGTTCATTGAATTATGAGAGAAAATCGCCACCCGTTCCTGAACATCCAGCCCCAGCGCTAAGAGCGCGCTGGCAATGCGCTGAATGCGCTGCCCGGCCTGTGTCCAGGTGAGCTGCAGTTCGCCCGCAGGCGTCCACTCGCGCAACGTAATACGGCCTGCGCAGTGATTGATTTGATCTTGGACCCGGTGCACCACATGGTATGGCTGTAAATGATTATTCATCTGTAAAAGAATTTCTAAGGGGGAAGAATTTGACAGCATTTCAGCGTACAGCTGTACATTATTTGGCGTGCAGTCTACCGTCATTGTTCAAAACTGCAACGATCTTTCGTTCATTCGCCGCTGGCTATCGCTGGTTTACTTGACGCACGTCACACCAATCAAACGTTGACATAACCCTGATAATAGAGTACCAATAAAAGAACACCGAATTTTAGATGACGAGACACTATGTTCAATTTTACTGTCCTACTAGGCCTACTACTAAACGCATCCTTCTTGCGCGGTAGGTTTGTGGGCAGAGTTCAGAACTAAGTTTCTCGCCACACGATACAAAAACCCGCGCTGATGCGCGGGTTTTTTTTTACTCGCCGAGCGCCAAGTACAAGTAGACATGACAAGGAACTAAACCGATGAGCGAGCAAGTCATTATTTTCGATACCACATTACGCGATGGTGAACAGGCTTTACAGGCCAGTCTGAGTGTAAAAGAAAAGCTGCAAATTGCCTTCGCCCTGGAGCGTATGGGCGTTGATGTGATGGAAGTTGGCTTCCCTGTGTCCTCTCCAGGCGACTTTGAATCCGTTCAGACGATTGCCCGCAACATCAAAAATAGTCGTGTGTGTGGCCTGACCCGCTGTGTTGAGAAAGACATCGATGTCGCCGCAGAAGCGCTGCGTGTCGCAGAAGCTTTCCGTATTCACACTTTTATCGCGACCTCACCGATGCACATCGCCACCAAGCTGCGCAGCACGTTGGATGAAGTGATCGAACGCGCCATTTACATGATCAAACGCGCACGTAACTACACAGACGACGTTGAATTTTCCTGCGAAGATGCGGGCCGCACGCCAATCCCAGACCTGTGTCGCGTGGTTGAAGCTGCCATCAACGCCGGTGCTCGCACCATCAATATTCCTGACACTGTCGGCTACACCATGCCGCATGAGTTCGGCAATATCATCGCCTCGTTGTACCAACATGTTCCCAATATCGATAAAGCCATTATTTCTGTTCACACTCATGACGATCTGGGTCTGGCCGTTGGCAACGCTATGGCGGCAGTGCACGCAGGCGCTCGTCAGGTGGAAGGCACATTGAACGGTATCGGCGAACGTGCGGGTAACTGTTCACTGGAAGAAGTCATCATGGCGATCAAAACCCGCCATAACATCCTGAATGTCCACACCAACATCAATCATCAGGAAATCTACCGTACCAGCCAACTGGTCAGCCAGATTTGCAATATGCCCATTCCTGCCAACAAAGCGGTTGTGGGCGCCAACGCCTTCGCCCACTCCTCTGGTATTCACCAGGATGGCGTGCTGAAGAACCGTGAAAACTACGAAATCATGACACCGGAATCCATCGGCCTGAAAGAAGTCCAGTTGAACCTGACTTCCCGTTCCGGTCGCGCCGCGGTGAAACACCGCATGGAAGAAATGGGCTATCAGGACAGCGACTACAATCTGGACGATTTGTACTCTGCCTTCCTGAAACTGGCAGACAAGAAAGGTCAGGTCTTTGATTACGATCTGGAAGCGCTGGCCTTTATCAACCGTCAGCAGGAAGAGCCTGAGTTCTACCATCTGGATTATTTCAGCGTTCAGTCCGGCTCCAGCGTGATGGCAACCGCCTCTGTCAAACTGATCTGCGGCGAAGAAACCCAATCAGAAGCCGCGACGGGTAATGGCCCAGTGGATGCCGTTTATCAGGCGATCAACCGCATTACGGGTTATCAGGTTTCGCTGGTCAAATACCAACTAACCGCCAAAGGCCAGGGTCGTGATGCGCTGGGTCAGGTTGATATTGTCGCGGATTATCAAGGGCGTCGTTTCCACGGCGTTGGTCTGGCAACGGATATCGTTGAATCTTCCGCGCAGGCAATGGTAAATGTATTAAACAACATCAAACGTGCTCAGCAGGTAGAAAAAGAAATTCAACGTCTGCAGCAGCACAGTAACCAACAACAAAACGATAGCAAACAACAAAACAGTCAGGAAACAGTGTGATGACAAAGAGCTACCATATCGCCGTTTTACCCGGAGACGGCATTGGCCCAGAAGTAATGGCGCAGGCCCATAAAGTACTGGATGCGGTACGTCAGCGTTTTGGCATCCGCATTACCACCAGCGAATATGACGTTGGCGGTATCGCCATTGACCGTCAGGGCACGCCGCTGCCGGAGGCGACCGTTGCAGGCTGTGAGCAGGCCGATGCGATTCTGTTTGGTTCCGTTGGCGGCCCGAAATGGGAACACCTGCCACCGGCAGAACAGCCAGAGCGCGGTGCGTTATTGCCTCTGCGTAAGCACTTCAAACTGTTCAGCAACCTGCGTCCTGCTCGTCTGTATCAAGGACTGGAAGCGTTTTGTCCGCTGCGTAGCGACATCGCCGCGAAAGGCTTTGATATCCTGTGCGTCCGCGAACTGACGGGTGGGATCTACTTCGGCCAGCCAAAAGGTCGTGAAGGCAGCGGTCAATATGAGCGCGCTTTCGATACCGAGGTGTATCACCGTTTTGAGATTGAGCGCATCGCGCATATCGCGTTTGAATCCGCTCGCAAACGTCGCAGCATCGTGACCTCCATCGATAAAGCCAACGTGCTGCAAAGCTCGATTCTGTGGCGCGAGATCGTGAATGAAGTTGCCAAAGACTATCCAGATGTGAAGCTGTCCCATCTGTATATCGATAACGCGACAATGCAGTTAATCAAAGATCCGTCTCAGTTTGACGTGATGCTGTGTTCTAACCTGTTCGGTGACATTCTGTCCGACGAGTGCGCCATGATTACCGGTTCAATGGGCATGCTGCCTTCCGCAAGCCTGAACGAACAAGGCTTCGGTTTGTACGAGCCGGCTGGCGGTTCCGCACCGGATATCGCGGGTAAAGATATTGCTAACCCGATTGCACAGATTCTGTCGCTGGCGCTGCTGCTGCGCTACAGCCTGGGGGCGGATGATGCCGCAGAAGCGATCGAAAAAGCTGTCAATACCGCACTGGCTGAAGGCTATCGCACTGCCGATCTGGCAAGCACCGGCAGCGCGATCGGCACCAATGAAATGGGCGACGTGATTGCGCGTTTTGTCGCGCAAGGGGCATAACCATGGGTAAGACGTTATATCAAAAATTGTTCGAAGCGCACGTGGTTCATGAAGCGCCGAACGAAACGCCGCTGCTGTACATCGACAGACATCTGGTACACGAAGTGACTTCCCCACAGGCTTTCGACGGCCTGCGCGCGATGGGCCGCAAGGTTCGTCAACCGGGGAAAACCTTCGCGACCATGGACCACAACGTGTCCACGCAGACCAAAGACATCAACGCAAGTGGCGAGATGGCCCGCATTCAGATGCAGGAATTAATCAAAAACTGTGCGGAATTCGGCGTTCAGCTGTATGACCTGAACCACCCGTATCAGGGCATCGTTCACGTTATTGGGCCTGAACAAGGGATGACCTTGCCGGGTATGACCATCGTCTGCGGTGACTCGCACACGGCAACGCACGGCGCATTTGGTTCACTGGCTTTCGGTATCGGTACGTCGGAAGTGGAACATGTGCTGGCGACGCAAACCCTGAAGCAAGGTCGCGCCAAAACCATGAAGATTGAAGTCACCGGCGATGCACCACACGGCATCACCGCGAAAGACATCGTGCTGGCGATCATCGGTAAAACCGGTAGCGCAGGCGGCACCGGTCATGTGGTTGAATTCTGTGGTACCGCTATTCGTGCGCTGAGCATGGAAGGCCGTATGACGCTGTGTAATATGGCGATTGAAATGGGCGCGAAGGCAGGTCTGGTCGCACCGGACGAGACGACCTTCAGCTACCTGAAAGGCCGTCAGTTTGCACCGAAAGATGCCAACTGGGATGCCGCCGTTGCGTACTGGAGCACGCTGAAATCCGATGATGACGCGCAGTTCGACACGATCGTCACGCTGGACGCCGCTCAGATCGCGCCGCAGGTTACCTGGGGCACCAACCCCGGTCAGGTTATCGCCGTCAATCAGGAAATCCCGAGCCCTGACTCTTTCAGCGATCCGGTAGAACGCACCTCCGCGGCCAAAGCACTGGCCTATATGGATCTGCAACCCGGCATTAAACTGACTGACGTGAAGATCGATAAAGTCTTCATTGGCTCCTGCACCAACTCGCGTATCGAAGATTTACGCGCTGCGGCAGAAATCGCCAAAGGGCGTAAAGTCGCCGCTGGCGTTCAGGCTATCGTCGTACCCGGTTCCGGCCCGGTAAAAACCATGGCAGAGCTGGAAGGGCTGGATAAAGTGTTCATCGAGGCGGGCTTTGAGTGGCGTTTACCAGGCTGCTCCATGTGTCTGGCGATGAACAATGACCGTCTGAACCCCGGTGAGCGTTGTGCATCAACCAGCAACCGTAACTTTGAAGGCCGTCAGGGGCGCGCTGGCCGCACCCATCTGGTCAGCCCGGCAATGGCTGCGGCTGCAGCGGTAACAGGTCGCTTTGCCGACGTCCGCGAGTTGAATTAAGAGAGAAACCGACATGGCTAAATTTACCCAACACACAGGTCTGGTGGTTCCTCTGGATGCCGCTAACGTCGATACCGACGCCATCATTCCCAAGCAGTTTCTGCAAAAGGTGACGCGTACTGGTTTCGGCCAACACCTGTTCCACGACTGGCGCTTTCTGGACGATGCGGGCCAACAGCCTAACCCTGAGTTTGTGCTGAATCAGCCGCATTACAAAGGGGCGAGTATCCTGCTGGCGCGGGAAAACTTCGGCTGCGGCTCTTCCCGTGAGCACGCACCGTGGGCACTGACCGATTACGGCTTCAAAGTTGTTATCGCGCCAAGCTTCGCCGATATCTTCTACGGTAACTCGTTTAACAACCAGCTGCTGCCGGTGAAACTGAGCGACGAGGAAGTGGACGAGCTGTTCAAGCTGGTTGACGGTCAGGAAGGGACTAACTTCACCGTTGATCTGGAAAATCAGGTTGTTCAGGCGGGCAGCAAACGCTATCCGTTCGAAATCGACAGCTTCCGCCGTCACTGCATGATCAACGGATTAGATAGCATCGGCCTGACGCTGCAACACGAAGCATCTATTACTGAGTACGAAAAGAATCAGCCTGCATTTTTGAACTGATTCAAGATTACAGATAGCCCGAAGCCCGCACTTTATTGCGGGCTTTTTCTTTTGGAAGAATGGGGGGATTACAGTAAAGCGGCAATCATATAGAAAGCCAGCATACTCAAGAGCACCGCGACGACTATATTTCTGATAAAGAATGAAATTACGACACTCACTATCGCGCCGAGAAAATATGGATTATCAGGAAAGGCGCGAATCACGCCGTGATCCATTAAAATAATCGGTCCGCAAATCGCAGTGAGTAAACAAGGTGCTGAATACTTTAATGCACGATGGAGTAAAACCGGAATTTTTACCGGCACCGCGGGTTCGAGAAAAATATAGCGATTAAAAAAAACGATCCCTGCCAGAACGAATATCAATAACCAGCTCATTTTTCTTCCTTAAGTACAGACGCAACGAACACAGAGAAAAACATGCCGCCGACACCAGCAATAGCAATGGCGCCTTCTACCTTGAAATAGGTCAACAGCATCGACAACATCAGAGAAAACAAGACACCAGAGAAGGTACTGATCTTCTTTATCATCGGTACGACAATGGTGATAAACGTAGCAACGATAGAATAATCAAGATGATACTTATCTAAATCAGGCACAGAAGACGCCATGACCACGCCAAGAATGCTGAAGATATTCCAAAAAATATAAAAGGTGAAACCCGCACCGATTAAATAACTCGTGCTAACGTTGTTCTTCCTGTCTTTCTTTTCGCTGAGTGCAAAAAGCTCATCCGATAATAAAAATCCGATCGGAAGCCGTTTTCTTAATTTCAACGTTGAAACATATTCACGCAGCGTCAGGCCATATATCAGGTGTTGTGCGGTAATAAAAAAAACGGAGATTAATAGCGTCGCAACATTCGCTCCGGACATAAGCAAGCCTAACGAGACGAGCTGCGCCGCTCCCGCGAAAATAATCGCGGACATCCCGATACTTTGCCCGACAGATAATCCCGATTGGATTGCCATGGAACCAGCCAGAATGCCCCAGGGTACTACAGATAAACAGAGCGGCAGCATTTCAACCACGCCGGTCATAAAATGCATCCACGGACTCACGGTGTCTTTTGATTCAGACGATGAACGGGCTACGGTGTTTTCCATATAACATTGCTCTACCATAAAAATATCGATAGCGGAAAACTAACAAACCGTCTTTTAAGAGTATTGGATAAAGTTGCTTACCCTCGGAATAGAGGGAAAGCCTGCTTATGCGTTGCCTTTAGCAAACTCGCCAGGCGTCAATCCCAACGAGTTTTTGAAATGGCGATGGAAATGGCTCTGATCGGTAAAACCACACGACACGGAAACATCAAGGATAGCGTCGCCTTTACGCAATAATTCCTTAGCCTTGCGCAGACGAGCCTGAATCAAGTAGGCGTGAGGCGTAATCCCCACCACCGCTTTAAACTGTCGCAAGAAGTGCCACACACTGAGTTCAGCCAGCGCGGCTAATTCAACGAGAGCCAGTTCCCTCTCGGGATAGCTGTCCATAAACGCTTTAACATTCAGTATATTTTGGGTCGCAACGGGCAGCATCTGTGGCGTCAGGCGCGTCTTGCTATAGCGCATCGTCAGCCAGGTTAATGACGACAACAGCAGCGTTTCTTTCAAGAGCATATTGCCCGGCTGAGCGAGCATATTGAACGTCATGAGCAGTTGATCCGACAGCCCTGGGTCGTGAACAACCGCGTAGGGAAACCACGGGATGGAATCCTTTGAGCGTTGCAGATCCTGATTAATCGAACGAAAAAGATCGGGGTGCGGATAAATGGCGCGATAGGCCCAGCCGGTTTCGACCTCCGAACTCCCCGTGTGTACATCGTCCGCATTCACCAGAATGATGTCGCCTTTGGGCGCAACGTGCTCTGCACCGGAGCGATAAAAACGCTGAGCTCCCTGCTCAATCACACTGATGCAATACGTATCATGCACATGGCGAGGAAAACGCTGCTGGTAGTACTGCGCCTGCAACATATCCAGACCACCTAATGCCTCCAGGTGTCTGAAATGTGTTTGCTCTTGCACTATCGGCTTTTTATGCACGCGTGAATCCTCTTATCGTTTGTACAAAATTGCTCTGGCGGAAGCGACATGTGCGTACTTCTTTATAGCCAGAAACAGCGTACCTGTTTCACTGATTCTATCAGAAGCGGATTCACATCCCCATGCTCGAAAAAACGACGAAAAAAAGCCAGCGACAAAGCCGCTGGCCATTGATGACGCATTCTCGTCTTTATGTCTTTTACCAACCGGGTTACATCAGATGAAATCGGGATACGCCAAGATTCAACCGTTCGGCCTGCTGTTCGAGCGATGCGGCAGACGAGGAAGCCTCTAGCACCAGTGTCGCGTTTTGTTGCGTAACCCGATCCATTTCTGATATCGCTAACGATACCTGATTGATACCGCTGCTCTGTTCATCGGAAGCCAGCGCGATTTCATTCATAATGCGGGTGACGTTATTAATTTCAGCCACAATCTCGGCCATCGCTTTACCCGCTTCGGATGCCAGCGTCGTTCCCTCTGTCACTCTGGCTTCGGATTCTTTAATCAGTGCAGCAATTTCCGTTGCGGCATTAGCCGAGCGCTGTGCCAGATTACGCACCTCTCCTGCGACTACCGCAAATCCTTTACCCTGCTCACCCGCTCTCGCGGCTTCAACCGCCGCATTCAGTGCCAGAATATTGGTCTGGAATGCAATCCCGTTAATGAGCGCAATAATCTCAGAAATCTTGTCTGAACTCTTGGCGATATCCGCCATAGACCCCACCACCTGTTCAACAATACCGCCACCGTTCACCGCTTTGGCAGAGGTCTCCGTCGCCACAACGCTTGCATGGTGCGCATTATCGGTATTCTGCTTCACAGCAGCCGTGAGCTGCTCCATGCTGGCCGCCGTTTCCGCCAACGCCGCAGCCTGCTGCTCTGTTCGTGCAGACAAATCCGTATTACCGACGGCAATTTTCGTCGAACTGCTGTGAATCGACTCCGCACTGTCGCGCACTGAGCCAACCGTTTCGGAGAGCGAGTCCTGCATTTTCTGGATGTTGTTTCCCAAAATACCGATTTCATTCCGCCCGACATCCACACTTGTGCACGTTAAATCTCCGTGCGCGATGGCCTGTATACGCGACACCCAATACTGCACTGGATTAATAATGACCCGACGAATTAATAAGAACGTCATACCCGTTAATACGATAGCTAAAATAAAGGCACCTATCATGAGCGTGTAGCCCAGTGTGGAATTCCGTTCAGCTGTCACATTAATATTTTTTGCCATTTCAACACGATAAAGATAGGACGCTTTCAACGGCACATCATATTCATCATCCAATTTAGACAGGGTCGTCGACTCAAATGCATTGAGTTCTTCAACATTGCCCTTCTTCGCGATGTCAAACATGGGTTTAATACCGCGTTCGACATAATCGCCATAGCGCGCTTTTAATTCATTATCGCGGGCAAGTTCAACATCTGAACGAACCGACCTATTTTGATACCCATTAAACATTTTCTGAGACATCGACAGACGTTCTTCTGCCGCTTTCATACTCGCATTGTAGTTATCAGTAAGACCATTACGTAAGTGATTCACAGCATGGAGCAAATTCATACGCGCTGCTCGCATATGATTAGCACTATCAACCAGTTCCATTCGAACATTCAATTCCAACGTCGAACTATTTAACGACTGTTCAGCCTGCTTAAGAAAATAGGACGATGTGGAAACTGCCAAGGCAAAGAGCAGTAAAACACCAGAAAAAACAACGATAAAAAGCGGAGTTAATTTGATGTTATGCAATCCAGAAGCGGAATGCTGGAGTTCTGGTTTTTCGTAAATAGCTATTGACTGATAAGGAATATCGCTCATTTTTACATCCGTCGAGTTATTCAAAAAATTGCTGTGAAGTAAATTGTCGGTAAGCAAGAAAAAACAAAATGCCGCCACATGTTACATAACATTTAAAGATTGTGATAATGTGCGTTAAAGACAAGATAAAAAACAGTGGCGTATAAGAAATAATTTTATACATAGGAGCGTCATCACAAAAAATCGCTATGATTTCAACGGAAATAGTTTCAAAAAAAACAGTTTATAATTGGAATCATTACGCTAACTTAATGAACTATTTTAGTCATTATTATTACATTAATATTAATTATTAAAGAAAAAATAAATTAGCGAACTCATTCTTTTTTATTGAAAAAAATACGATTTGACATTCAACATTATTGATTGATTTATTATTTCGTCATTCTGAATATAAAAGCATCACGTAAACAACGCCGCTGCGACCTCACTACCCTGCAAACCACCCGCAGCAGGTAAACACCATAAAAAAAGCCAGCGAAAAACTCGCTGGCTGGTGAAACGTCACCATTACTCAGAATAAATTGTTTCGCACCGCCTAAAGCCAATGACGGTACTCGTCGTCAGACATGTCTTTCAGGTGCCACTGCGTCGCCTGCTGTAGTAATGCAATACGCTGTTGGGTAGACATCCATCGCAACCACTTTGCTTTACAGGTCGATAAGTAGGTTTGATAGAACGGGTACAAACGGGAAATCGCCATCAGCTACCTCCTCTCTTTTCTTGTTGCAAAGTATCGGCGTAATATAGGGAAAGATAAATTGATGACTTTAGTGCTGGGAGTTCCTCTTTTATGTCTTCCCCTCGATTGCAACAACAGTTCATCCGCCTGTGGCAGCACTTTCAGGGGCAAACCACCGACACCACGCTGCAAGAGTTGACCGGGGTGTTGAACTGTTCCCGCCGCCATATCCGCTCATTGCTGAACGCGATGCAGCAAGAAGGTTGGCTGATCTGGCAGGCAGAAGCCGGCAGGGGAAAACGCTCTCAGCTATCGTTTGTTTATACCGGACTGGCGCTACAGCAGCAGCGCGCTGAGGATCTGCTGGAGCAGGATCGCATTGAGCAGCTAGTGCAGTTGGTGGGTGACAAAGAAGCAGTGCGCCAGATGTTGCTAGCCCACCTTGGGCGGAGCTTCCGGCAGGGGAAACACATTCTGCGCATCCTCTATTACCGTCCTTTACGCAATTTACTGCCCGGCTCGGCGCTACGGCGTTCAGAGATGCACATTGCCCGACAAATTTTCAGCGGACTCACCAATATAAATGAGGAAAATGGGGAAATTGAGCCCGATCTGGCTCATCACTGGCAGATGATCTCCCCCCTGCATTGGAGATTTTATCTGCGTCCGGCCATCCGCTTCCATCACGGTCGCGAGCTCACGATGGAGGATGTCATCACCTCCCTCAAGCGCCTCAGCGCCTGGCCACTGTTTGCGCACCTTGAAACCGTCATATCACCGATGCCCTTCGTGATTGATATTCGGCTAAACAGCTCGGATAAATGGCTGCCGTGGCTATTGGGCAGCGTGCACGCCATGATTTTGCCGCAGGAATGGCAAACGCTCCCCGATTTCGCTCAACACCCGATTGGTACCGGTCCTTACGCCGTGGTGCGCAATAACAGCAACCAGTTAAAGATCCGCGCCTTCGATGATTATTTTGGCTATCGGGCGCTAATTGATGAGGTCAATATTTGGGTCTTGCCCGACGAGCCAGAGGAGATGCCGGTATCTATCCAACTCCAGTCTGACAATTCTCGTCACGAACAGCTGGAAAGCCGGATGGAAGAAGGCGGCTATTTCCTGCTATTCGATAAGCGTTCGCCGTTAGCATCACGACCGGAAGCTCAGCGATGGCTCAGGCAGGTATTTAACCCTATTTCGCTACTCAACCACGCCAATATCAGCAACCAGCGTGACTGGTCTCCCGCCTACAGTTTGCTACCGCGCTGGCACCATCACCATCCCGATGTACCGCAATCCATGCCGAAAGGGCTAACGGACGTCACGCTCACGTTCTATCAGGCACACCCTGAATATCGGATATTAAGCGAGATAATGCGCACACTGCTGGCACAACATGGCGTCACATTACATATTCAGACGGTCAGCTACGAAGACTGGTATCAGGGCAATGCCGACAGCGATATCTGGTTTGGTAGCCTGAATTGTTACCTGCCTATCGAATTCTCCCTATTCGCGATGCTCTACGAACTCCCGCTGGCACAGCACTGTCTGGATGACGATCTGCATGCAGACGCACAGCAGTGGCGTAACCACACGCTGCCGATGGCAGAGTGGTGTGAAAAGCTGATCGCCAGCGGCCAACTGCACCCTCTTCTGCATCACTGGCTACAGCTTCAGGGGCAGCGCAGTATGCGCGGCGTCAGGATGAATATGCTCGGCTGGTTTGATTTTAAATCTGCCTGGTTCGCACCGCCGGAACGCTGAGAGCCTTTCGCTGCCCGACTTAACCCTTTACAATGTGCCGTTCTCAACGGGGTGCGGAAAATTTTTCGCTGAGAAGATACCCGTCGAACCTGATCCGGTTAATACCGGCGAAGGGATTTGAGAGTGCTGCTCATTGCTGCCTCAAAGTCCTTTGCCACCCTATGATTCTCAGGAGTGCAAAGTGTTAAATCAATTATTACCGCGTTCAGCCACCGTGCTGAAAACCAGCCTGTCTTGCCTGCTACTGCTCTCTGCTTCGGCGTTCGCCAAGCCTGCGCTTACCGTATATACCTACGATTCATTTGCTTCCGAGTGGGGTCCAGGCCCTGTCATCAAGACCGCATTTGAAAAAGAGTGCGAGTGCGAACTGAACTTCGTCGCGCTGGAAGATGGTGCCTCGCTGCTGAACCGTCTGCGTATGGAAGGCAAGAACAGCAAAGCGGATATCATTCTGGGGCTGGACAACAACCTGTTGCAGGCGGCGGAACAAACCGGCCTGTTTGCGCCACACAATCTGGACACCCGCGCCGTCACGGTGCCGGGCGGCTGGAACAATAAGACGTTCGTGCCTTATGACTACGGCTATTTCGCGTTTGTGTATAACAAAAACACGCTGAAGAACCCGCCGAAAAGCCTGCATGAGCTGGTGGACAGCAACGAACCGTGGAAAGTGATCTATCAGGATCCACGCACCAGTACACCGGGACTGGGGCTGCTGTTGTGGATGCAGAAAGTGTATGGCGACGATGCGCCGCAAGCCTGGCAGAAGCTGGCGAAAAAAACCGTTACCGTCACCAAAGGCTGGAGTGAAGCCTACGGTCTGTTCCTGAAAGGGGAAGCGGATCTGGTGCTGAGTTACACCACGTCGCCGGCCTATCACATCATTGAAGAAAAGAAAGATAACTACGCGGCAGCGACCTTCAGCGAAGGGCACTATCTGCAAATTGAAGTCGCCGGACAGCTGGCTTCCAGCAAAAATCCCGAGCTGGCAAAACGCTTTATGCAGTTCATCCTAAGCCCAACGTTCCAGCAGGCGATCCCTACCACAAACTGGATGTATCCGGCGGTTAAAACCGATCTGCCAGCAGGCTTCGCGACGCTCGCGGTGCCGGAAAGAGCCATGCAGTTCAGCGCGCAGGAAGTAACCGATCAAAGGACGCAGTGGATTCAGGCATGGCAACGCGCCGTCAGCCACTGATCGGCGGACGTCTGTGGCCGGGGCTACTGGCCACCACGCTGTTAATTTCCGTTGCCGCACTGGCTTTCGGCGCTCTGTGGCTACAGGCGCCCGAAAGCCAGTGGCGCACGCTATGGCATGACAGCTATCTCTGGCATGTCATTCGGTTTACCTTCTGGCAGGCCTTTCTCTCCGCGCTGTTTTCTACCGTTCCAGCCATGTTTCTCGCCAGAGCGCTGTACCGACGACGCTTTCCCGGCCACCGCTGGCTGCTGCGCCTGTGCGCGATGACGCTGGTGCTGCCCGTGCTGGTTGCCGTTTTTGGCCTGCTCAGCGTTTACGGTCGCCAAGGCTGGCTGGCTTCTGCGCTGGGCTGGTTTAACCTGAAATATACATTTTCGCCCTATGGGTTGCAGGGCATCCTGCTGGCGCACGTCTTCTTTAATCTGCCGCTGGCAACCCGATTGCTGTTGCAGTCGCTGGAAGGCATCGCTACCGAGCAACGTCAGTTGGCCGCGAATCTGGGTATGAACAGCTGGCAGCATTTCCGACTGCTGGAATGGCCCGCCCTGCGTCGGCAGATTTTACCCACTGGCGCACTGATTTTTATGCTCTGCTTCGCCAGCTTCGCCACCGTGCTGTCGCTGGGCGGCGGCCCGCAGGCAACCACCATTGAGCTGGCTATCTATCAGGCATTAAGCTTTGATTACGATCCGGGGCGCGCAGCGCTGCTGGCGTTAATTCAGATGGTTTGCTGTCTTGGTTTGGTACTGCTGAGCCAGCGGCTGGGGCGCATTCTGCCCGTCGGCAGCACACAGCAGCTTGCCTGGCGCAACCCACAAGATAGCGCCTTAAGCCGCCTCACCGATGGGCTGCTGATTGGTGCGCTGTTGTTGCTGGTCGTCCCTCCTTTACTGGCCGTGGTGGTGGATGGCGTGAACCGATCGCTGGTTACCGTGCTGCAACAGCCTGTGCTCTGGCAAACGCTGTTTACCTCACTGCGCATCGCCTTAGGCGCAGGGCTCCTGTGTCTGGTACTGACCATGATGCTGCTCTGGAGCAGCCGCGAACTCAAGTTACGCCAAAAGCCGCTCTACGGGCAGTTGATGAACCTGAGCGGAATGCTCATCCTCGCCATGCCCGGTATTGTGCTGGCAACCGGCTTTTTCCTGCTGCTGAATAACAGCATCGGGTTACCGCAATCCCCTTACGCGCTGGTGGTGTTCACCAACGCGCTGATGGCGATTCCCTACGCGATCAAAGTGCTGGAAAACCCCATGCTGGACGTTGCCGAGCGCTACAACCGACTCTGCACGTCGCTGGATATTCGCGGCTGGCAGCGATTGAAACTGATCGAACTCGCCGCGCTGAAACAGCCGCTGGCGCAGGCGTTAGCTTTTGCCTGCGTGCTGTCGATTGGTGATTTCGGCGTTATCGCGCTGTTCGGCAATGAGCAGTTCCGCACGCTGCCGTTCTACCTGTACCAGCAAATTGGTTCCTATCGCAGCGCCGACGGCGCAGTCACGGCGCTGCTCTTAATGCTGCTGTGCTTTATGTTATTTACCCTGATTGAGAAACTGGCAGGCCGTCATGATCGCGCTTGAGAAATTGACCTACTTTTATCAGCACTTGCCCATGCGTTTTGATTTTCACGTCAAACCGGGCGAGCGCATCGCCATCCTCGGCCCTAGTGGCGCAGGGAAAAGTACATTGCTGAATCTGGTTGCCGGTTTCCTGATGGCAGACAGCGGGGAATTACGACTTAACGGCGAATCTCACCGCGAGACACCTCCCGCTAAACGACCGGTGTCGATTCTGTTTCAGGAAAATAACCTGTTTCCTCATTTGACAATCGGACAGAACATCGCGCTGGGGCTACATCCCGGCCTGCGCCTCAGTGCTGTACAGCATGAAACGTTACGGCAGATCGCCGATCGGGTCGGTCTGGCGGATCTTCTGGATCGTCTGCCGTCGCAGGTGTCCGGCGGGCAGCGCCAGCGCGCGGCACTGGCACGCTGTCTGGTGCGCCACCAGCCTATTCTGCTGCTGGATGAACCCTTCTCAGCGCTCGATCCTGCGCTGCGTCAGGAGATGCTAGATCTGGTTGAGAGCGTGTGTCAGGAGCGTGAATTCACGCTGTTGATGGTGTCCCACAATCTGGATGATGCCATGCGGATCGCGAAGCGTACGGTGCTGATCGTGGACGGACAGATTTATTATGACGGGCCGACTCAGGCGCTACAGGATGGCAGCGCTGAGGCCGCCGCCATCCTGGGAATTTCACGTCCGTCTTCGGATTGAGAAATTAAGGCAACGCCTGATAGCGCAGGTTGCTGAACGTCACCTCGCCTTCGCCTGAAGCATACAGGGCAGGCCGCAGACTGAGGAAATCATACGCGACGTTGTGATGGTAGCCGGACACTTCCATCTGCACCGGGTATTTCTTCCACGGTTCCTGATCCGAGGTTCGAGTGTAGAACGTCACGATATGGCGATCGTTTTTCATCCGAATCTGCACCTCATTGCCCGTAATATGCGGCAGTTTCTTCTCCACTCTTTCCAGCCCGTAGCGATGCATGACGGTGCCATCCTGATTAAACGACAGCCCGACATATAGCTTCGCATTGTAGAACAGCAATAAACCAGCCTGTGCACCGGGCGCAAAGTTCGCTGTCACTTCAATCTGGTAAGCCTGATCGCCGGGGATCATCGTCAGCGGCGCGCTATCTTTCGGCGACGTGCCTTTTGCCTTCAGGTGCAGCTTGCCGTCACTGAGCGTAACCCGCTTTAGCTCTTCCGCATTGGCGCGGTAGAAATGCCAGCGAGCCGGAAATTTCTCGTCGGTAAAGCTATCAGACCAGCCGATGCCGTGAGGCACCGCGTCGCCCCCTGCCGGCTTGCGAATCGGTTTGCCGGTATCGAATCCGGCAGACGTAAACCAGCCGTCATCGCCCCAGACAATTGGCTCCAGCATCGCCTGCCGCCCCAGCGTCATAAAGCCATTTTCATAACCGTGATACACCATGTACCAGTTTTTATCCGGCCCTTCGATCAGCGTGGCATGACCGCGTGACCACCACTTCTCTGAACGATCCTGCGTGCGGATAATCGGGTTGTGCGGCGAGTTTTCCCATGGTCCGTTGATCGATTTAGATCGCGCGGCAATCACCATGTGCCCGGTCGGTGGTCCAGCCGTTCCGCCTTCCGCCAGTACCATGTAGAAGTAGTCGCCGTGGCGCAGCATCTTAGGCCCTTCCTGCGAGAAGCTTTCCACATCCCACTCTTCCGGGTACTGCCATCCCTGATAGACCACCTCCATGTCGCCGACCGTCGACAGCCCGTCGTCCGTTAATTGCACGCGGTTGCCACCAGACATAAAGATGTAACGCTTGCCATCCTCTCCCACGACGTGGCCGGGATCGCTAGCCGGGTTTTTCAAGCCAGTATCTTTCGGCGGCGTCCACGGGCCGTGGATATCATCGGCGGTAATCACATACAGCGTTTTCTTTTTCGTCCCTTTGGCGTCGATAATCCGGTTTGTAGTGAAGTAGATATAATACTTGCCGTTGTGCTTCACCAAATCCGGTGCCCAGATCGCGTCGACAGGCGTCGTGATCGCGGGACCAAGCGGTTCCCAGTTCACTAAATCGCGAGAATGCCAAATCAGCAGCCCGGGGATGTCGTCAAATGACGAGAACGTCATGTAATAGTCATCCCCGTCTTTGATCATCGTGGGGTCAGGATGATCGCCCGCAATAATCGGATTGAGATAACAGCCATTGCCCAAATCCGCCTGACGCTGCTGTTCAATACCCCGCTTCCATTCGTTAGCAGGGCCAGCCTGACAGGCCATCGCCGTGCCGATACCCATTGCCATCAATAAGATACCGCTTAATACGCCTTTCCCTACCGCTCGGGACACGCCCATTTATCACCACCCACTATCTCAATGATTATTTTATAATTTATAACATTGAAACCCTGTTCCAATTGTGAAAACAGTCACGCTTCTCTCGGTTATACGGCGAAAAATCAGGCGATAGTCGTGCGGTGAAATACCAATATATACCCTAAATAATTCGAGTTTCAGGAAGGCGGCAAGTGAGGGAATCCCGATGAGCTTACTCAAGTAAGTGATTCGGGTGACTGAGCGCAGCCAACGCACATGCAACTCGAAGTATGACGGGTATACTGTGACCAATTCGACATATTCAGTTTTTATCCCTTGTAGGTATTGTGTCTTTTTGTACTGCTGTGCTTATATGAGTTGACGAGTGAATAACTCATTCGAACACAACATTCGGCCATAAATAATTCACTAGAACATAAATAGGATTCCCGTGACGCACTATTCTTCTTCCACTTCAGCACTACTAAGCACCGCGCATGTTGACGCGGTCGTCGTCGTGCGCGTGGCAGTCGTGGTCGTCGTCGGCAGCGCGCCGTAACGGGTTCCGAATCAAAGATTCTCAAACCCCGCCGGCGCAAGCCGAGCGGGGTTTCTTGTTTCTACCCTCCCCGCTCCGACACCGCACCGGCCCTGATGAAGGATGTAAACATGCGTTATACAGGCGCTCAGTTAATTGTTCGGCTGCTCGAACAGCAGGGCATCACCACCGTCGCGGGCATTCCCGGTGGCGCGGCCCTGCCGTTATATGATGCACTGGGTCAGAGTAAGACGATTCGCCACGTTCTGGCTCGCCACGAACAAGGCGCTGGATTTATGGCACAAGGCATGGCGCGCGCCAGCGGACGCGCTGCGGTTTGTATGGCTTCCAGCGGGCCGGGGGCGACCAACCTGCTCACCGCCATCGCCGATGCCAAACTGGATTCGATCCCGCTGGTGTGTATCACCGGTCAGGTGCCTTCCAGCATGATCGGTACCGATGCGTTTCAGGAAGTCGACACCTACGGCATCTCTATTCCCGTCACCAAACATAACTATCTGGTTCGCGACATCAACGAACTGCCGCGCGTGATCCCGGAAGCCTTTCGCATCGCGCAGTCGGGTCGTCCTGGCCCCGTGTGGATCGATATTCCCAAAGACATTCAGAATGCGACCATTGAGCTGAGCGAACTGCCGGACGTCTTCCCTCTCGATACGCCACCCGCCATTGCCCAGCAGGAAATCAAGCGTGCTGCGGCCATGATTAACGCGGCTCAGCGTCCGGTGCTCTATCTGGGCGGTGGGATCATTAGCAGCGCCGCGCACGAACAGGCGATTCAACTGGCGGAACGCTCCAGCCTGCCAACCACCATGACGCTGATGGCGCTGGGAACCATGCCCGTCGATCACACTCTGTCACTCGGGATGCTGGGTATGCACGCCGCACGATCAACCAATCTGATCTTACAGCAGGCGGATTTGTTAATTGTGCTGGGTGCACGTTTTGACGATCGCGCGATTGGCAAAGCGGAACAGTTTTGCCCGCAGGCCAGCATCATTCACATCGATATCGATCCCGCCGAGTTGGGCAAGATCCGCCAGCCGCACGTGGCGATCAACGCAGATGTCGCACAGGCGCTGGATCAACTGCTGCCACAGATTACACCACAGCAGCGTGACGTATGGCGCACAACCGTCCGCGGGCTGCAACAGGAATTTCCGTTCAGCATGCCGAGTGCTGACGATCCACTAAGCCATTATGGTCTGGTTCAGGCCACGGCGCAGGCACTGACGGATGATGCCATCATCACGACCGATGTCGGCCAGCATCAGATGTGGGTCGCGCAGTCTTATCCGCTGCGTCGTCCACGCCAGTGGCTGACATCCGGCGGGTTTGGGACGATGGGTTTTGGCCTGCCTGCGGCGATTGGCGCGGCCCTGGCTGAACCAGATCGCACCGTGGTGTGTTTCTCGGGTGATGGCAGCCTGATGATGAATATTCAGGAAATGGCGACCGCGGCAGAAGAAGGACTCAACGTAAAAATCGTCCTGATGAACAACCAATCGCTCGGTCTGGTTCACCAACAACAGGATATGTTTTTCCAGAAACGCATCTTCGCAGCCGATTACCGCTACAGCACGAATTTCCTCGCGATTGCCGCAGGTTTTGGCTTTGCAACTTGCGATCTGAACGCCGCCGCCGACCCACAGGCAGCGCTGCAAGAGATGCTCAATCAACCAGGTCCTGCGCTGATCCACGTACTGATTGACGCCAATGAAAAAGTGTTACCCATCGTGCCACCGGGCGCAGCGAACATCGATATGATCGGAGATTAATGACTATGTCAATTCAACCAACTTCAAATCAGGTCACGCTAGAACTCTCTGTGCGCAACCATCCCGGCGTCATGTCACACGTTTGCGGCCTGTTTGCCCGCCGGGCATTTAACGTGGAAGGCATTCTGTGTATGCCGCTGGCCAACGGTGAAGAAAGCCGCATCTGGCTACTGGTCAAAGATGACCAGCGGCTACCGCAGATGATCAGTCAGGTGGAAAAGCTGGAAGACGTCCTTCAGGTTCGCCGTCACGGTGAAGAAATGCGTATTTTCGAGCAGGTCGCCGAGTTCTACTGCTAACTGGCTTGGCCGGGTCTTTCCCGGCCTGCCCAACATTACCCGTTTAACACCTGCCACAGCAGATGGCGGTAAACGGGCATCAGCGGATGCTGTAGTAGTACGATCAGCAAGGCAACCGCTGCCACGGACATCACGGGCGCGACCCAGCGCAGGCGTTTGAGCGGCATCGTTCTGTTAAACCAGTCATGATGCTTACGCTTATCACTGCGCCACCAGCGCCAGTTTAGCCAGCCTGCGCCCCACACCATGATGGCAGTAATCAGCAGCAGCCATTTAAATCCTGCGCTGTTTGTCCCCGCGGGAATATCAATCGCGACACCAGCCAGAATACCCGGTAAGAAATAGGCCAGCGGCCACAGCAGGCAGCCAATGATATTCGGCACGGCAAATTTATAAGGTGGTAACCCCAGCATCCCCGCCACCATCGGGATGAGCGGACGCGTCGGGCCGACGAAACGCCCTATCAGTATCGTCGGCATCGGATGCTGATATAGGGCATATTCGGTTTTACTCAGTAACGTCTGATACTTTTTCAGGAAAGACCAGTTATGTAACGGGGCTTTGAAACGCCTACCAATAAAATAGGAAATCCAGTCCCCTAGCAGGCAACCAATAATCCCAGCCGCCCACGCTGGGTAAAGCCCCAATTGTCCGCTGCCGATCAGTGCCCCTAGCGTTGCCATCATCACCGTGCCCGGCAACAGCAGCCCCACCATAGCCAGAGACTCCAGAAAGGCGACCAGCATGACGGCGATCAGTGAATACGCGAGTGATTGGGTAACCAGATGATCCAGCCACACTTCCATAAAACCTACCCGTACGTTATAAAAACAAGGATTGTCTGGATCATAGCAGAAGCGGTCAACTCCTGATTTTATCCCATCATTGAAGTTGCCTGCCGATATTGCCAGCAAACAAAACCCGTCCGTAAGCATGGAACAGGAAAGGCAGGATTTTCCTGATACTACTGTCAACAATGTTGGTTTTTTCACCACCGATGATTGGGGGTTGCTACGCACGAAAAATCGTGTCAGAAAAACACCATTACAACGCATTTGCGCCATAACCATAAATGTCATGTTATCAGGTGAGAGAGAGGCCTTTTCCCTGCCCGACGATAACAGCGGGCTCATTACCGCATAGCCAAACACTGGACATCACCTGTATAAATAACCATACTTACTCCTACCATCCTTCCCTATCTCGCTTGCGATAAAAGGCCGCTTAGTGACTCAGGTTCGTCAGGGGTTTCTACTGACCCGCCATTGGAACGATACACCAGCCGGCACGCAGGTTGAATTCTGGCTGGCCACCGATGAGGGCCCGCAACTCGCACGCCTGCCGGTACAGCAGGCCGTTGCCTTTATTCCAGCACAGCAAGAAGCCCGCGCAAGAACGCTTTTACAGCAGGAAAAACGCTGGCAGTTAAAACCGCTCGCCATGCAGGATTTCCACCATCAGCCGCTGCTAGGGCTGTATTGCCCACAATACCGCCAGTTGCTGCGACTGGAGAAATTGCTGCGTGAAGGTGGCGTTCAGATTTACGAAGCGGATATTCGGCCGACGGAACGCTTTCTGATGGAGCGCTTTATCACCGCGCCCGTGTGGTTTAGCGGTAACCCAACGTCAGGTAGCCTGCTGACGGAAGCCCGCATGAAGCCCAATCCTGATTACCGCCCGACGCTCAAACTGGTGTCGTTGGATATCGAAACCACCCGCCACGGCGAGCTTTACTGCATCGGGCTGGAAGGCTGCGGACAGCGTCAGGTTTACATGCTTGGCCCGCCGAACGGCACGCCTGCCGAGCATGAGGATTTTACGCTGGAGTATGTTGCCAGCCGTCCGTTGCTACTGGAAAAGCTGAATACCTGGATGCAGCAGCACGATCCCGATGCCATCATCGGCTGGAATCTGGTGCAGTTTGATCTGCGTGTCTTGCAGAAACATGCCGAGCGCTACAACATTCCGCTCAAGCTGGGGCGCAACGGTCAGGCGTTAGAATGGCGGGAGCACGGCTTTAAACAGGGGCATTTTTTTGCCAGCGCCACCGGCCGTTTGATTATCGACGGCATTGACGCGCTCAAATCTGCGACGTGGAATTTTGCCTCGTTTAGTCTGGAATTCGTCGCGCAGTCGCTGTTGGGGGAAGGCAAAGCCATCGACACGCCCTATCAGCGGATGGATGAAATCGACCGCCGTTTTGCCGAAGATAAACCCGCTCTCGCGCGCTATAACCTGCAAGACTGCGAACTGGTCACGCGTATTTTCGACAAAACCGAGCTGCTGCCTTTCTTGCTAGAACGCGCCAGCGTCACTGGTCTGGCGGCCGACCGCAGCGGCGGTTCCGTGGCGGCATTTTCCCACCTTTATTTACCGCGCATGCATCGCATGGGTTACGTTGCCCCGAATCTGGGTGACGTCGCACTTGAAGCCAGCCCCGGCGGATTTGTGATGGATTCGCGTCCCGGACTGTATGATTCGGTGCTCGTGCTGGATTATAAGAGCCTCTACCCTTCTATCATCCGCACGTTCCTGATCGACCCAGTCGGGCTGGCGGTGGGAACACAGAATCCTGACGCTCAGTACGCCGTCTCCGGCTTTCGCGGAGCGTGGTTCTCCCGCGAACAGCACTGCCTGCCGGCGATTGTCGAGCAGATCTGGCAAGGGCGTGAGGCGGCGAAGCGCGCCAATAATAAACCTCTGTCTCAGGCGCTCAAGATCATCATGAATGCCTTTTACGGCGTACTGGGCGCGACAGGCTGTCGCTTCTTCGATCCGCGTCTCGCCTCCTCCATCACCCTACGCGGCCATGAAATCATGCGCAAAACGCGCGAACTGATCGAGGAACAGGGCTATCAGGTAATTTATGGCGATACCGACTCCACCTTTGTCTGGTTGAAGCACGCGCATAGCGAAGAAGAAGCAGCAAAGATTGGCAAAACGCTGGTGCAGCACGTTAACCAATGGTGGACGCAGCATTTGCAAGACACTCAGCAGTTGACCAGTGCGCTGGAGCTGGAGTTTGAAACGCATTTTCGCCGCTTCCTGATGCCAACGATTCGCGACGCGGAACAAGGCAGTAAAAAACGCTACGCCGGCCTGATCGACACGCCACAAGGCGAAAAGATGGTATTCAAAGGGCTGGAAACCGTGCGCACCGACTGGACACCGCTGGCGCAGCAATTTCAGCAGCAGCTCTATCTGCTGATTTTTCAGCAACAGCCTTATCAGGACTGGCTGCGGGATTATGTCGATCGTACCCTGAACGGTGATGTTGACGACCTGCTGATCTACCGTAAACGGCTGCGCCGCCGGCTCGATGATTACCAACGCAACGTGCCGCCCCACGCCAGAGCCGCGAAAATCGCCGATGACTATAACCGCCAGCAAGGGCGACCGCTGCAATACCAAAACGGCGGCTGGATCAGCTATGTGATGACCGTCAACGGCCCCGAACCGCTGGAAACCCAGCATTCTCCGCTGGATTACCAGCATTATGTCGAACGCCAGCTCCAGCCCGTCGCGGACGCCATTCTACCGTTCCTGCACGACGATTTTGCTACACTGGTAACCGGCCAGATGGGCTTGTTTTAAATGAAAGGGGTTAATTCGCGCCACAGCAAGTTTGAGGGGTGACGAACGCACCGTCATCTATTACCATAACGCCCTTTCTGAATTTGCATCAGCAGCATTATCAGCACCCGATAATGTAATCAGACATTCCTCCGACACAGACGAACATCGAGCTAAGAATTTATGCCTTTTACACTTGGTCAGCGCTGGATCAGCGATACGGAAAGCGAACTTGGACTGGGAACGGTTGTTGCCGTCGATACGCGTATGATTACGCTGCTTTTCCCTGCCAGCGGTGAAAACCGACTTTATTCCCGCAGCGACGCCCCCATCACCCGCGTGATGTTCAATCCCGGCGACACCGTCACAAGCCATGAAGGCTGGCAGCTCAAAGTGGATGACGTGCGAGAAGAAAAAGGGTTGCTAGTGTATTGCGGCCAACGCCTGGACGATGAAACGTCGGCGGAACTGCGTGAAGTCTTTTTGGATAGCAAACTGACGTTTAACAAACCGCAAGATCGCCTGTTCGCCGGACAGATCGATCGTATGGATCGCTTTGCCCTGCGCTATCGCGCCCGCAAGCATCAGAACGAGCAGGCGCGACAACAATGGGGCGGATTGCGCGGCATGCGTGCCAGCCTTATCCCCCATCAACTTCATATCGCTCATGAAGTCGGCCAACGCCACGCGCCACGCGTTTTGCTGGCGGACGAAGTCGGACTGGGAAAAACCATTGAGGCGGGGATGATCATCCACCAGCAACTGCTGGCGGGTCGTGCTAGTCGCGTGCTGATTGTCGTGCCGGAAACGCTGCAACACCAGTGGCTGGTCGAAATGCTGCGCCGCTTTAACCTGCTGTTTTCCCTGTTTGACGACGAGCGCTATGCCGAAGCCAAGCTGGACAGCAGCAATCCGTTTGAAACTGAACAGTTGGTCATCTGCTCACTGGGATTTGTGCAACGCAGCGCCCAGCGCTTTGCGCAGCTCGTCAACGCCGACTGGGATCTGCTGGTGGTGGATGAAGCCCACCATCTGGTCTGGAGCGAAGAAAGCCCCAGCCCAGAATATCAGGCTATTGAAACGCTGGCACGCGCCACGCCGGCCGTTCTGCTGTTAACCGCGACGCCGGAACAGCTTGGCCAGCAGAGCCACTTTGCGCGCTTACGCCTGCTCGATCCCAATCGTTTCCACGACTATAAGGAGTTCGTTGCCGAACAGCAGCAGTACCGTCCGGTCGCCGATGCCGTCACGTTGCTGTTAGCGGGCGAAAAGGCTAAAACGGCTGAACTGAATGCGCTGAGCGATCTGCTGGGCGAGCAAGACATCGAGCCGTTACTGAAAGCCATCAACAGCGATAGCGATGACAATCAGAAGGCGCGTCAGGAACTGATCACCATGTTGATGGATCGCCACGGCACCAGCCGCGTGCTGTTCCGTAACACGCGTCAAGGGGTTAAAGGCTTCCCGCAGCGTGTCCTGCATCAAATTCGCCTGCCGCTGCCGGCGCAGTACCAAACGGCGATTAAAGTATCCGGCATTATGAACGCGAATAAGGCGCTGGAAGTCCGCGCCCGCGACATGCTGTACCCGGAACAAATTTATCAACAGCTCGAAGGGGACGATGCCACCTGGTGGAACTTCGATCCACGCGTAGAATGGTTACTGAACTACCTGACCGCCAATCGTAATGAAAAAATCCTAGTGATCTGTGCGCAGGCAGCCACCGCGCTACAGTTGGAGCAAGTGCTGCGCACGCGTGAAGCGATCCGCGCCGCCGTCTTCCACGAAGGGCTGTCGATTCTGGAACGTGACCGCGCCGCCGCCTATTTTGCTTCCGAAGAAGAAGGTGCGCAGGTGCTGATCTGTTCAGAGATTGGTTCCGAAGGCCGTAACTTCCAGTTTGCCAGCCATTTAGTGATGTTCGATCTGCCGTTCAACCCCGACCTGCTGGAACAGCGTATTGGTCGTCTGGACCGTATCGGGCAGGCCAAAGAAATTCAGATTCTGGTGCCGTATCTGGAAAGCACCGCACAGGCGTTGCTGGTGCGCTGGTATCACGAAGGGCTGGACGCATTTGAGCACACCTGCCCGACAGGCCGTACCATCTATGATGCCCACCACACGCAGCTGATCGAGCGACTGACGACAGTCGGTGAACAGCAGGGACTGGATGAGTTTATCCATGTTTGCCGTCAACAGCACGACAGCCTGAAACAACAGCTTGAACAAGGCCGCGATCGCCTGTTGGAAATGCATTCTAACGGTGGCGAACAGGCTCAACTGCTAGCGCAAGCCATTGCCGAGCAGGATAATGACGTCAATCTGGTGACATTCGCCCTGAACCTGTTCGATATTGTTGGCATCAATCAGGAAGATCGCAGCGATAACCTGATCATCCTGACGCCATCCGATCATATGCTGGTGCCAGACTTCCCGGGCCTACCGCAGGACGGCTGTACGATCACTTTCGATCGCGATCAGGCGCTCTCTCGCGAAGATGCACAGTTTATCAGTTGGGAACACCCGCTGATCCGTAACGGGCTCGATCTGGTGCTGTCCGGCGATACCGGCAGCTGTGCGGTGTCACTGCTGAAAAATAAAGCGCTGCCGGTCGGCACACTGTTGGCGGAACTGGTTTACGTGGTGGAAGCGCAGGCACCAAAACACCTGCAACTGACCCGCTTCCTGCCACCTACGCCGGTTCGCCTGCTGATGGATCGTAAAGGCACCAATCTGGCAGCACAGGTTGAGTTTGAGAGTTTCAACCGCCAGCTCAACGCGGTAAACCGTCATACATCCAGCAAGTTGGTGAATGCGGTACAGGCCGATGTTCACGCCATGTTGCAACAGGCGGAAGCGCTGGTCGAAACGCAGGCACGACAGCTCATCACCGAAGCTCAGGAGCAGGCTGACCTGCAATTGCGCCGCGAGCTGGAACGTCTGGAAGCGTTGAAAGCCGTCAACCCTAACATTCGTGAAGATGAGCTGACCGCGCTGGAAAACCAGCGCGAGCAAGTGCTGAGCAACCTGCATGAAGCCAACTGGCGTCTGGATGCGATCCGTCTGGTTGTGGTGACACACCAGTAATGTTCCGCCCGTACTATGCGTTATGCGTATTATGGGCAGCCAGACTTTTCAGCACACGGATAGTTGCATATTAGGGAAAGCACGGGGATGAGGTTTCCGCAGGAACACCTCGCCCCGTGATAAGCCCGTGTATCTCGGTCAAACAGCAACGACGTCCCTGTTTCTTGCCTATTTTTGGAGCGTGAATGGAACCCTATAATCCGCCTACCGATCCCTGGTTGCCTATTCTGTACCAGGATCAGCACATCATGGTGGTGAATAAACCCAGCGGTCTGCTGTCGGTTCCCGGCCGTGCGCCAGAACACAAAGACAGCGTCATGAGCCGTATTCAGGCTGACTATCCGACCGCAGAATCCGTACATCGTCTGGATATGGCAACCAGCGGCGTGATTGCCGTTGCCCTCACGAAAGCCGCCGAGCGCGAATTAAAGCGTCAGTTTCGCGAGCGTGAACCCAAGAAATCCTACCTTGCCCGCGTCTGGGGACATATGGCGCAAGATGAGGGCGTCATCGACCTGCCACTGATCTGCGAC
This sequence comes from Pectobacterium quasiaquaticum, assembly GCF_014946775.2. Taxonomy (NCBI): domain Bacteria; kingdom Pseudomonadati; phylum Pseudomonadota; class Gammaproteobacteria; order Enterobacterales; family Pectobacteriaceae; genus Pectobacterium; species Pectobacterium quasiaquaticum. The sequence goes on from NZ_CP065177.1 coordinate 3,753,501, forward strand.
TGGCCGAACCGCCCGAAACAGAAAGTCTGCTTTGAAACAGGAAAATCAGCACAGACGGAGTATCAGGTACTTTCGCGTGACGCTGACGGTACAACACGCGTCAAGCTGATGCCGATTACCGGTCGCTCCCATCAACTGCGAGTCCACCTGCTCGCGCTGGGTCACCCTATCCTCGGCGATGGCTTTTATGCGCACCCCGATGCCAAAGCACTGGCCCCCCGTCTTTTACTGCATGCACAAGAACTGGCTATCACGCACCCCGCTTTCAATACCCCAATGCACTTTCGTTGCGAAGCCGATTTCTGAGGCAAACTCACTGAAGGTATTTGCAAATCGGTGTTTGGTAGAGCATTAAAATGGGGAAGTAATGAAGAGGAAGGATGCGGATTATTTTGTCTGATTCGCGCTTTTCAACAGTTCATAGGCGGCCTGAATATCCTGCGCCTTGCGCTTGGCCATCTCCATCATCCTTGGCGAAAGCTTCTTGGCGACCAGCTTATCGGGATGATGTTCGCTCATGAGTTTGCGGTAGGCGCGCTTAATCGTCACAGCGTCATCGCTGCTGCGCACGCCTAGCGTACGGCAGGCACTTTCGACCGTTGGCCCTCGCGGCGGTGAAGCCGGGCGTTGGCCGCCATAAGAGTGTCCGTTGGAGTAACCCCCGCTGGAGTGACCGTTACTGCGACGCTGATACGATTTACCGTTCTGGCGTGACTGATTCTGCCGCGACTGCTGCCCCGTGGTACTTTCCATATTCCGCAGAAAGAACTCAAACTGCTCGCGCGTCACCCCCAACTCATCGGCAATCACGTACAACACGCGTCGTTCGTTAGGATGCAGAACGCCATCAACAAACGCGACCTGAAGCTGAATTTCCAGAAACATCTTAATTAAATCAAAACGTCCCAGACAGGCATCGCGCAGCTTGCGTAATTTTATTCGCAGAGGGAAATGGCTGGTTTTTCCTTCTCGGAAAGCCCGTTGAGCGGCAGCTCTGGCCTCACCAAATAGCTCAAGGCGATCCATCATTTTGGTCGCGATCCTGATATCAGCTTCCGTCACCCGGCCTTTGGATTTGGTCAGGTGTCCCATGGCCTGAAAGGTCGTGAGAAAGAACAATGACTGACGGGTAGACTGAGCAGAGAAATAATCACGGCGACGCGATGCCCGAGCTTTGTCAATCCAATGCCCCATCAGTAAGCCCATGATCATTCCCCAGATGCCAGCACTTGAGACGATTCCCAGCGCCAACCCCAGCAACTTTCCCCAATACCGCATATACTCCTCAAATCCTCATGCCGTCAGCCAAAAATTGCTTTATCATACCTGTCATTTATCTTTGCACCTAACGGCGGTGCGTATAGGCGGTGGGGATTTAACACTGGCGCAACGCTAACGAGTGATATAGTCTCTGACCGTTTGCCAGCATGATGCCCCTGATGACGGAACACCTGATACCACGTATGAAAAAAAGTTTCCCAACTCTGCTGGCCACTCTGGTTTGGTCGGCGCTTTACAGCCAGCACGCGCTGGCCGATCTCGCTCAACAGTGCATCCTGGGTGTACCTACGTACAACAGACCGCTGGTAACAGGCGATCCCAACCAGTTGCCGGTCAAGATTCAGGCTGACAAAACCGAAGCCAGTTATCCCGACAACGCCAAATTCATCGGCAATGTTAACATCCAGCAGGGCAACAGCGTCATGACCGCCGAACAGGTGGAACTGAACCAGATGGATCCGACAACGCAGGGTAGCACACCAACGCGTACTATTACTGCAACGGGAAATGTCCACTACGACGACAATCAGGTTATCCTGAAAGGCCCTAAAGCGTGGGCCAACTTGAACACCAAAGATACCGACGTCTATGAAGGCGACTATCAGATGGTGGGCCGTCAAGGGCGTGGTTCCGCCGACAAAATGAAAATGCGTGACAGCAATCGCTACACCATTCTGGAAAACGGCTCCTTCACTTCCTGTCTGCCGGGAGATAATAGCTGGAGTGTCGTCGGTTCGGAAGTGATTCAAGACAGAGAAGAGCAAGTTGCTGAAATCTGGAATGCGCGTTTCAAGATTGCTGGCGTACCTGTGTTCTATAGCCCGTATTTACAGCTTCCTATCGGCGATAAACGACGCTCTGGCTTCCTGATCCCCAATGCGAAATACGGTAGCAGCAATGGCTTCGAACTGCTGACGCCCTATTACTGGAATATCGCCCCTAATTTTGACGCCACGATCACGCCGCATATGCAAACCAAACGTGGTATGCAGTGGCAGAACGAATTCCGCTACCTGACCACGCCAGGCCTTGGCGTTATTCAATTCGACTGGCTACCCAGCGACAGTGAATACGCCAAATATACACCACAGGACGATAATGATACCCGTTGGTTGTTCCACTGGGGTCACAGCGGCGTGATGGATCAGGTGTGGCGTTTTGACGCGGACTATACAAAAGTCAGTGACGATCGCTACTTTACCGATCTGGACTCGCAGTATGGCTCAACCACCGATGGCTACATTACCCAAAAATTCAGTGCGGGCTATGCGAACCAAAACTGGAATACCACGTTGTCCACCAAACAGTTTCAGGTTTTTTCCAATGCGACCAGCCGTGATGTCTATCGTGCAGAGCCGCAGCTCGATATCAATTATTACCAGAATGATATCGGCCCAGTTGATATGCATCTTTATGGTCAAGCAGTAAAATTTACCAACGTCAACGACAATCGGCCGGAAGCGACTCGTCTGCACGTTGAACCAACGCTGAATCTGCCGCTGGCAAACCGCTGGGCTAGCCTGAATACCGAAGCCAAGCTGTTGGCGACACACTATCAGCAGGATAACCTAGATCGCTATCGTGCCTCCTCGACGCCAAACATTGCCCAAGAGACAAAAGATGCACTGAAAGATTCAGTGAATCGGGTGATGCCGCAATATAAAGTCGATGGCAAAATGGTCTTTGAACGCGAAATGGACTGGTCGCAGGCCTATACCCAAACGCTGGAACCTCGCGCGCAGTACCTTTACGTGCCTTATCGCGATCAGAGCGGTATCCATACCTATGATTCCACGCTTATGCAGACTGACTATTCCGGCCTGTTCCGCGATCGCAGTTACAGCGGTCTGGACCGCATCGCGTCCGCGAATCAGCTTGTGACCGGTGTCACCACGCGTATTTATGATGATACGTTGGTTGAACGTTTTAACGCTTCTATTGGTCAAATCTATTACTTCGATCGCCCACGCACGGGTGACCGCAGCACGTCACTCGATAAAAGCGATAACAACGGTAGCCAAGTATGGGCAGGTGACTCCTTCCTGAAAATCGATGACAGATGGGGTGTTCGCGGAGGTCTGCAGTATGACAATCGCCTGAACGAAGTCGCGCTGGGCGATGCCGTGTTAGAATACCGTCGCGACGCGGAACGTCTGGTGCAGTTGAATTATCGTTACGCGAGCCCAGAATATATCCAGGACATGATCCCTAATGTCACGAACCCTGGCTTCCAGCAAGGTATCTCGCAGGTCGGTATCACCGCAAGCTGGCCGATTGTCGAGCGTTGGGCGGTGGTTGGCGCTTATTATTACGACACCAAAGCCAATCAGCCGGCAAACCAACTGATTGGTTTACAGTATAATACCTGTTGTTGGGCCGTGAGCGTCGGTTATGAACGTAAAATTACCGATTGGAACAGAGCCAGTCGCAGCAGCGAATACGACAACAAAGTGTCATTTAATATCGAATTACGTGGTTTAAGCAGCAATTACAGTCTGGGTTCCGAAAAAATGCTTCGCTCGGGTATTTTGCCTTACCAGCGCGCATTCTGATGTCATCCAGAGTGCTTAGCCGATAAGGGCAAACAGGCTGTCTCACTGAAATGTTGGAACTTTTAACCCGCCTTGCGGATGAAATAATGGGAAAGGTATGAAGAACTGGAGAACGCTTATTCTCGGATTGGCACTGAGTGCCTCTACCGCGTTCGCAGCACCACAGGTGGTTGATAAAGTCGCAGCAGTGGTCGATAACAGCGTCGTGTTGGAAAGTGATGTAAACAGCCTTTTGCAGTCGGTAAAACTGAACGCCCAGCAGGCCGGGCAACAGTTACCGGATGATGCCACGCTGCGTCATCAGATTACCGATCGCCTGATCATGGATAACATCATCCTGCAAATGGCGCAGAAGATGGGTATTCAGGTGACGGATGAGCAACTGAATCAGGCGATTACCAATATTGCTGCTCAGAACCGGATGTCTCTGGACCAGCTAAAAAGCCAATTGGCTTATGAAGGTCTGAACTACAACACCTACCGTAACCAGATTCGCAAAGAGATGCTGATTTCGGAAGTACGTAACAACGAAGTCCGTCGTCGCATTACCGTATTGCCTCAGGAAGTCGATACGCTGGCTAAGCAAATCGCCACCCAGACCGGTGAAAACGATGAGCTGAATCTGAGCCACATTCTGATCTCATTACCGGAAAACCCGACTCAGCAGCAGGTTGATGAAGCGGAAAATCTGGCAACATCGCTGGTGAAACAAATCAGTGACGGTGCGGATTTTGGTAAGCTGGCCATTACTTATTCATCTGATTCTCAGGCGCTGAAAGGCGGTCAAATGGGTTGGGGTAAGCTGCAAGAGATCCCAACGCTGTTTGCTGAACGCTTAACACAGGCGCAGAAAGGTCAGGTCGTTGGCCCGATCCGTTCTGGTGTGGGTTTCCACATTCTGAAAGTGAACGATATTCGCGGCGGTAACAAAAGCGTATCGGTAACCGAAACGCATGCTCGCCATATTCTAATCAAACCGTCTGTCGTCATGACGGACAGCCAGGCGCAAGCCAAGCTGGCCGAAGTGGCACAGCAGATCAAAAACGGCAGCACCGATTTTGCCTCACAAGCCAAACTGCTCTCCCAGGATCCTGGTTCAGCGAATCAGGGCGGCGACCTTGGCTGGGCTTCTCCAGATATGTACGATCCGGCCTTCCGCGATGCGTTGTTGAAACTGAAGAAAGGCGAAATCAGTCAGCCTGTTCATTCCTCTTTTGGCTGGCACCTGATTCAGTTGCTAGACACCCGTCAGGTTGATAAAACCGACGCGGCGCAAAAAGAACAAGCGTACCGTATGATCTTTAACCGTAAATTCGCTGAAGAAGCGCAAACCTGGATGCAGGAACAGCGTGCGGCGGCCTATGTCAAAGTAATTAATGGTGCCAGTAACTAATGCAGATTGAAACTCATGCAGACTGAGAGCAATACGCCACGCGTTGTGATCACCCCCGGCGAACCCGCCGGGATTGGCCCCGATCTGGTGATTGCTCTGGCTCAGCAGGCCTGGCCTGTAGAGCTCGTGATCTGTGCGGATCCTGACCTGTTACTCAGTCGCGCATTGCATCTGTCTATGCCGCTGACACTGCGTGACTATCAACCCGGCCAGCCCGCACAACCACAACAGGCGGGTAGCCTGACCATTCTGCCGATCGCCGCACCAGCAACCATCATTCCAGGCCAATTGAATGTCGCTAACAGCGCTTATGTGGTTGAAACGTTGACGCGTGCTTGCGATGGCTGCCTGAATGGTGAATTCGCCGCGCTGATTACCGGCCCAGTGCATAAAGGCATTATCAACGATGCTGGCGTCCCCTTCAGCGGACACACTGAGTTTTTCGCCGATCGCAGCCGCTGTGACCGTGTCGTCATGATGCTGGCAACAGAAGAACTGCGCGTCGCCTTAGCGACCACGCATCTTCCGCTTGCAGCCGTTTCTGCGGCGATTACCCGCCAGAGCCTGCACGAAGTCATCACGATTTTGCATCATGATTTGCAGACAAAATTCGGTATCGCTCAACCGAAAATCTATGTATGTGGGCTAAATCCTCATGCCGGTGAAGGCGGCCATATGGGCCGTGAAGAGCTGGATGTGATTAACCCAGCGCTGGACGAACTCCGGCAGCAGGGCATCACGCTGGTTGGGCCGTTGCCTGCCGACACGCTTTTCCAGCCAAAGTATCTGCAACACGCTGACGCCGTTTTGGCGATGTATCACGATCAAGGGCTCCCAGTTCTGAAATATCAGGGCTTCGGGCGCGCCGTTAATATCACGTTGGGGTTACCTTTTATTCGTACGTCGGTCGATCACGGTACAGCGCTTGAGCTGGCCGCAACCGGCAGCGCCGACCCCGGCAGCTTCATCACGGCATTAAATCTTGCCATTAAAATGATAAAACACAGTAATGAATAATCGCGTACACCAAGGTCACTTCGCCCGTAAACGTTTTGGGCAAAACTTTTTAAACGATCACTTCGTGATCGATAGCATCGTTTCGGCGATTCATCCTCAACCTGGTCAAGCGATCGTCGAGATCGGTCCCGGCCTCGGCGCGTTGACTGCGCCCGTTGGCGAACGGATGGATCGTTTTACCGTTATTGAGCTGGATAGGGATCTGGCAGCGCGCCTGGAAACGCATCCGACGCTGAAAGACAAGCTGACGATTATTCAGCAAGATGCCATGACGATCGATTTCGCCGCGCTCGCTGAACAGGCTGGGCAACCGCTGCGTGTTTTCGGCAACCTGCCGTATAATATTTCCACACCGCTGATGTTCCACTTGTTCACCTATACTCAATCTATCCGCGACATGCACTTTATGTTGCAGAAAGAGGTGGTTAACCGCTTGGTGGCAGGGCCGAACAGTAAAGCCTTTGGACGCCTGAGCGTCATGGCACAGTATTATTGTCAGATAATCCCAGTGCTTGAAGTACCACCAGAGGCATTCAAGCCCGCGCCTAAAGTTGATTCAGCCGTAGTGCGACTCGTTCCTCATGCCGAGATCCCCTACCCGGTCAGCGACATTCGCGTGCTGAGCCGCATCACGACGGAAGCGTTTAACCAGCGCCGTAAGACATTGCGTAACAGTCTAGGCAACCTGTTCACCCCGGAAATCCTCACCGAGCTGGGGATCAATGTAACCAGTCGCGCAGAGAATGTGACCGTTGAGCAATATTGCCGATTGGCGAACTGGCTGAGCGAGCATCCTGCAAAACAGGAATAACTGGAGTTCATCATGATTAATGCGCCCCGTGTTTGTTTACAGGTTCAAAGCTTCTACGTGGAATCACAGTCGGAGCCTGATGAAGAACGTTTCGTGTTTGCTTACACGATTACGATCCGCAATCTGGGGCGTCATGAAGTCCAGCTTTTGGGGCGTTATTGGCAGATCACCAACGGTAACGGCCGCCAGACTGAAGTTCAGGGTGAAGGCGTCGTCGGCGAACAGCCGATTATCCAGCCCGGCGGCGAATTCCACTATACCAGCGGTGCCGTCATAGAAACGCCTCTTGGCACGATGGAAGGCCACTACCATATGGTTGACCATCAAGGTAAAGCGTTTCAGGTCCCAATCCCCGTTTTCCGTCTGGCTATCCCTTCACTGATACATTAATTATGTCTACCTATTTAGTTGGCGATGTTCACGGCTGTTACGTTGAACTCAACGCGCTATTGGCGCAAGTTTCCTTTAATCCAGAGCAAGATACACTTTGGTTAACGGGTGATTTAGTCGCACGGGGGCCGGATTCGCTTCAGGTTCTGCGGTTTGTTCGTTCTCTCGGTTCTTCTGTCCGTATGGTGCTTGGCAATCACGATCTGCACCTGCTGGCCGTTTATGCCGGTATCAGCCGTAATAAGCCGAAAGATCGTCTCAACGACCTCTTCACCGCACCGGACGCCGATGAGCTTATCAACTGGCTACGTCGCCAGCCGATCTTGCAGGTTGATGAAGAGCTGAAGCTGGTTATGGCGCACGCGGGCATCACGCCGCAGTGGGATCTGCCGACGGCGCTTATGTGTGCACGCGAAGTCGAGTCGATCCTGAGCAGCGACAGCTATCCGCTTTTCCTCGATGCCATGTATGGCGATATGCCGAACCACTGGAGCCCGGAGCTCAGCGGTCTGGCTCGTTTACGCTTTAGCACCAATGTCTTTACCCGTATGCGCTACTGCTTCTCTGGCGGACAACTGGATATGCTGTGTAAAGAGCCACCGAGTCATGCCCCTTCTCTGCTAAAACCGTGGTTTGAGCTGCCGAGCCAGGTTACCGAGGAATACGCTATTGCGTTCGGCCATTGGGCCTCGCTGGAAGGGAAAGGCACGCCGGAGAACATTTACGCGCTGGATACCGGGTGCTGTTGGGGGGGAGATCTGACTATGCTGCGTTGGGACGATAAGCGCTATTTCACGCAACCGTCGCTTTCATCAAACACTTCATCAACTGACGAGCTTTCTGGCGATAGCGCGCCCTTATCGGGTGAGTAAAGGCTCGAAAGCCGTTGCTCCATCGCCAACCGTGCCAAAGTCATAAAAAGGGGAAAGTCGTCTCAGACTGAGCCTTTTTGGATGATGGTACGGCCAGTGGTTGAGAAGCCGCAGAATATTGCACCACCAGCATCCCCATCACGATTAACGCGACACCCGCGATTCGCCCCAGCGTCGCAGGCTTCACCGCCAACCCCATCAAACCAAAATGATCGATGATCAGCGATGCCACCACCTGCCCAACAATCACGCAGACAATAAAACCTGAGGCTCCGAGCTTTGGCGTCAGCAATAAGGCGGCGGTGATATAGGCCACGCCTGCCACGCCGCCCAGCCAGATCCACCACGGCCCCTGCAAGGCATTGCCCAGTGTTGGCGTGGGTACCCGAGCAGCAAACAGAATCGGCAACAGCACGCAGATGCTAACCAGCAGTGAGACCAGCGTTGCCCAAAGTGGATGGCCTAACGAGCGCCCCAGCATCGCATTACTGGCGGCCTGAAAAGGCACAATGCTCCCAGCGAATACCGCAATACCCAGCGGCAACAATAATGAGAGAGAAAAAGAAGAGAATAACGACATAGAGTCCCCTGATTCACAATATAAGTTCACAACGTAATTGGGATGTTCCAATACTCCATCATCCATTAAACTGATGGAAATTCGTAATTCATACGAAAGGCATTCATAAAATGGATGATTTACGGCGTATCGATATGAATCTGCTGCTAACGCTTCATGCACTGTTGACGGAAAAACACGTCACGCGGGCGGCACTGCGCCTGCACCGCAGCCAGCCTGCCGTCAGCCATTCACTAGCACAGCTTCGCCAGATTTTTAACGATCCGCTGTTAGTCCGACGTGAAGTCGGTCTGACGCTGACGACGCGCGCTCAGGCGCTACTCGGCCCGCTGGAACTCGCGCTTGATCAACTAAATGGCCTCATACAAGCTCCGCAGTTCGATCCACGCCATAGCACGCGACATTTCCGTTTGGCGCTTTCTGATTACGGTACGAATGCCGTTTTGCCAACGCTCATGCGGCATCTACGCGTGCAGGCTCCCGGCGTTTCGCTGGCCGTCAGTCATGCCGGCCGTGAAATGATGCTGGCACAGTTGATTGATGGAGAAATCGATTTAGGCCTCGGCGTATTTCCTGAACGCCCGTCTGAAGTACACGCCGAGCTTCTCTTTGAAGAACAGTTTGCCTGTCTGGCCGACCACGCCACGCTGCCGGAAAACGGTACGCTGTCGCTTGAGGCATGGCTGGAACGACCACATATTCTGGTCACCATGCATCCCGATTCAGCCAATGAAGTGGACAGCGCGCTGGCTGCAAGCGGCCTGTCGCGCAATGTCGTGCTGACGCTGCCCCACTGGCACGCCGCCATCAATCTCATTGCCGGTACTGACCTGATTTTGACTGCCGCACGGCGCAGCATGGCCCACATCACTACGCTAGATTTGCACATTTTTCCGCCTCCATTCGTGATACCCGACTTTGCATTCCAGCAGGTGTGGCATACGCGACGCGAGAGCGATCCAGCGCATCGCTGGCTGAGACACGCCATTTGGGAAAGCTGTCAGGCGGGGAAGTAAACATCGGGCCAGAAACGAAAAAACCCGCAACAAGACGGGTTTAGTGAGTCATCGACAGAATGTTATCGCAGGAAAGGCGCTTAGCGACGTTCCAAAATTTCGAAGCAGTAACTGTGTGAGTTGCGCTCGTCAGCATCATGGAATTCGCTGAAAACAGACTGCCACTCATCCGGCTCATAGTCAGGGAAATGCGTGTCGCCTTCCACTTCGGCATCAATGTGCGTCAGATAGAGGCGATTAGCCTGCGCCAGCATTTGTTGATAGATACTGCCGCCGCCAATCACCATCACTTCCTCGACGTCGCCCGCTGCCGCCAGCGCAGCGTCCAGCGAAGAGACCCAGGTCACACGATCGTCATCACCGGGATGATTGCTGACGACAATGTTCAGCCGGCCGGGCAGCGGCTGACCGATAGAACGGAAAGTATTACGCCCCATAATAATCGGCTTATTAAGCGTATTACGCTTAAACCATGCAAGATCGGCTGGCAAATGCCACGGCATCGCGTTTTCCATACCAATCACGCGATCCACTGCCAGTGCAGCAATCAAACTAATAACCATGGTGAAAAAACCCTGTAGGCCAGAAAATTGCAGACACTATACGGAAAGCCCTTTCGCTCGTCGATATAGATACAAGACCGAAACGTAATATAAGCGTTTTATACTCCCGGCCGTTTACGGTAGAGCCAGATCCCCGGTAAAGACAGGCCGATAGAGAGCGCACCGACGATAAAACTAGCCTTCAGAAAATTGGTTATCATGACGCTCATCAGCGCTTCGCTGTAGCCAAGATGCGAAATCTCTACCACCGAAATCATCGCCGTATAGGCAGAAATACCGGGAAACATCGGGATCACCGCCGCTACGGTAAAGACTTTCGGATGCGCCAGCAGCCAGCGTGACCAGCGAATACCGATGATGCCAATCAATATCGCCGCCAGAAACGACGCCCATTCGATATTCATGCCGAAATGTATCGCCAGAAACCGTACGCCATGCCCGACACCACCTAGCAGTGCACAGTAAGGCAGTACTTTCAGCGGGACGTTGAAGACCATCGCAAAGCCCAACGCAGGAACCGCCGCCAGCACCATATCCTGCAAGAGTGCCCACAGTAAACTTAAGCCCATCCGCGTAACCCCCACAGCGACATCGCCATCACCACACCAATACAGGTCGCCAGCGTCAGTAAACTCGCGACCGTCCAACGTGCCAGACCGGTATTTACATGCCCTTTAAACATATCCGCCACGGCGTTAATCAACGGGAAGCCGGGAACCAGCAACAGCACGCTCGCCGCCATCGCGACCGTTGAGGTTTGTTCAAAAGCAGGCAAACGCATCAACAGCCCAGATGCCGACGTCGCCACAAACGCCGTAATGCAGAAGTTGATCAACGGATTCAGGTGCCGCGCCGTAAAGACCTGTCGGATATACATTGCCAGGCCGCTGGCGAGCAGCGTGACGATAAACGCATCCCATCCGCCGCCGTTCAAACGGCTGAAGCAGCCGCAGGAAAGTGCGACAACGGAAACCATCAGCCAGCGCGGATAACGCAACGGTTTGATATTTCCCAGACGTTTTTCCACCCCTGCCACATCTAGCAGCTTATGCTCAGCCATGATGACCGCATGCTGAACCTCAATGACGACGTGCATATTAATACCGCGATCCGCATTCTTCCGCGTTGACGTTAGGCAATGCCCCTGCATGATGGTGGTCAGCACAATCGAATTTGCTGAGATGGAGCTCTCAACGCTATCAGCGCCGAGTGCCATACCTAGCCGTGACGACAACTGCTCTACGACCATGCTTTCTGCGCCATGCTGTAACAGCAACAGCGCACATTGGATGCACAGTCGGGTTATTTCCCGCTGCATCGGTGCTTCCCCCATCTGTTTTTCGGCACTACATTGTTTTTCACTACTGAATGGTTCACAGTTCTCACGTTCACTGACCATGTTGTTATCTCAACCCGCCCCTGAAATTAACCGCAAAAAATGAAAGGACAATTGTTAACATATCGCCGCCGAATAACCAATAAGTGTGATGCGAATTCATTATTCTGGCACTATGATTTCCCTCGGCCCCTCTCTTTCTTCACTGCCTGGAATGACCATGTTAGAAACATCACTGTTTGTCGCGACCATCGCCACGCTGGGGATGCTCTCTCCCGGCCCCGACTTTTTCCTCGTTATCAGGAATGCGGCGCGCTATCCACGTGCTGCTGCAATGATGACCGCCTTTGGCGTCATCTGCGGCGTAGCAACTCACATGGCGTACTGCGTCGCTGGGCTAGCCGTCGTCATCACCACCACGCCTTGGCTGTTTAATGTACTGAAATATGCAGGTGCCGCCTATCTGATCTGGATCGGTATTCAAGCGCTATTCGCGCGCAGCGGAAGCAAAATGGACGTATCAAATCTGACACAGCAAAGCGTCAGCCTGAAAAAAGCGTTCCTCCAAGGCTATCTCTGCAACCTGCTGAATCCGAAAGCCACACTCTTCTTTCTGGCGATGTTCACTCAGGTTCTGAATATTCACTCAGGCCTCGGTGAAAAACTGTGGTACGCCATGATTATCTGGCTGCTCTCTCTCGTCTGGTGGCCGCTGTTGGTGGTACTTTTCCAAAGCGAACCAGTACGCCGCGGATTGGCTAAAGCACAGAAACTGGTGGATAAGCTGCTCGGCACAGTATTAATCGCGTTAGGTATCAAAGTCGCGCTAGGTTAACACCCAAAACGCTTACCATGAAAAAAGCCAGCGCTGTTACCAACGCTGGCTTCACTATCGGCTTACTGCCTACCGAGGTCGGTCAATCAGCCTTTAATCATCGCATGCATTTCCTGTACGGAAGTGACCTTCTCCGTCGGATCTGCCGTCAACGACATCGCGGTCGCGAAACCACCGTTCAGCGTGGTGTCGTAGTGCACCTTGTATTGCAGCGCACTGCGGCGAATCAGCTTAGAGTCTTCAATCGCCTGACGTCCTGCGGTGGTGTTGACGATGTAGGTGTACTCACCGTTCTTGATGCGGTCCTGAATGTGCGGACGACCTTCATGCACCTTGTTCACCAGACGCGGATTAATGCCCGCTTCGCCCAGCTCAATCGCCGTGCCATGCGTCGCATCCAGCTCAAAGCCGTACTTCAACAGCTTAGCCGCCAGATCCACCACGCGAGCTTTATCACCTTCACGCACTGACAACAGGGCGCGTCCGGTTTTCTTCATGTGCGAGTTACTGCCCAGCATCGCTTTAGCAAACGCTTCAGCAAACGTGCGGCCCACGCCCATCACTTCACCGGTTGAACGCATTTCTGGCCCGAGGATCGGGTCAACGCCAGGGAATTTGTTGAACGGCAGCACCACTTCTTTTACGGAGTAGTACGGCGGGATAATTTCTTTCGTGACGCCCTGCTCAGCCAGCGTTTTGCCTGCCATCACGCGTGCCGCGACTTTAGCCAACGGAACGCCCGTCGCTTTCGAGACAAACGGTACGGTACGCGCCGCACGTGGGTTCACTTCAATCAGATAAACTTCGTTATCCTTCACCGCGAACTGCACGTTCATCAGACCACGAACGCAGAGTTCAAACGCCAGTTTCTCAACCTGCTGACGCATCACGTCCTGAATCTCTTTGCTCAGCGTATAAGCCGGCAGTGAACAAGCTGAGTCACCGGAGTGAACGCCCGCCTGCTCGATGTGCTCCATAATGCCGCCAATCAGCACACGCTCGCCGTCACAAATCGCATCAACGTCGACTTCGATAGCATCGTCAAGGAAACGGTCCAGCAGAACTGGCGCATCGTTGGACACGCTAACGGCGTTTTGGAAGTAGCGACGCAGGTCGATTTCGTCGTACACGATTTCCATCGCGCGGCCGCCCAGAACATAAGAAGGACGGACAACCAGCGGGTAGCCGATGCCACGCGCTTTTTCTACCGCCTGCTCAATGGTCGCGACCGTGGCGTTAGCCGGTTGCTTCAGCCCCAGACGATTAACGGCCTGTTGGAAGCGCTCGCGGTCTTCTGCGCGGTCAATCGCGTCCGGGCTGGTGCCAATCACTGGCACACCTGCGGCTTCCAGCGCACGCGCCAGTTTCAGCGGCGTCTGGCCACCGTACTGCACGATCACGCCTTTTGGCTTCTCGATGCGGACGATTTCAAGCACATCTTCAAACGTTACCGGCTCGAAGTACAAGCGGTCAGACGTATCGTAGTCTGTTGACACGGTTTCCGGGTTACAGTTGACCATGATGGTTTCATAACCATCTTCACGCAGCGCCAGTGAAGCGTGGACGCAGCAGTAGTCAAATTCGATCCCTTGACCAATACGGTTCGGTCCACCACCCAGTACCATGATTTTGTCACGATCCTGAGTCGGATTGGCTTCACACTCTTCTTCATACGTGGAGTACATGTACGCTGTATCGGTCGCAAATTCTGCCGCACAGGTATCGACGCGTTTATAGACGGGATGCAGGTCGAACTTATCGCGCAGCTTGCGAATTTCGCTTTCCGCCACGCCAGCCAGTTTCGCCAGACGCGCATCGGCAAAGCCTTTACGCTTCAGCGTACGCAGGAATTCGGCATCCAGCGCAGTTGCACCTTTTTCAGCAACCTGCTCTTCCAGACGCACCAGCTCTTCAATCTGCACCAGGAACCAGCGGTCAACGTTGGTCAGGTTAAACACGCCATCGACAGACATCCCCGCGCGGAAGGCATCAGCGATGTACCAGATACGCTCTGCACCCGCATCTTTCAGCTCGCGGCGAATTTTGGTCAGCGCTTCTGGATCGTCCAGATCCACTTTCGGATCGAAGCCGGTTGCGCCCACTTCCAGGCCACGCAGCGCTTTCTGCAAGGATTCCTGCTGCGTGCGGCCAATCGCCATCACTTCACCCACAGATTTCATCTGCGTGGTCAGCCGGTCGTTGGCACCCGCGAACTTCTCGAAGTTAAAACGTGGAATCTTGGTCACAACGTAGTCGATAGCGGGTTCGAAGGACGCTGGCGTACGGCCGCCAGTGATGTCGTTCATCAGCTCATCGAGCGTGTAACCTACAGCCAACTTGGCCGCGATTTTCGCAATCGGGAAGCCCGTCGCTTTAGAGGCCAACGCGGAAGAACGTGATACACGCGGATTCATTTCGATAACAATCAGACGGCCAGTTTTCGGGTTTACCGAGAACTGAACGTTGGAACCGCCCGTTTCTACGCCGATTTCACGCAGTACCGCCATCGAGGCGTTACGCATGATTTGATATTCTTTATCGGTCAGCGTTTGCGCCGGTGCGACGGTGATGGAGTCTCCGGTGTGGATCCCCATCGCATCGAAGTTTTCGATGGAGCAGACGATGATGCAGTTGTCGTTCTTATCACGCACCACTTCCATCTCATACTCTTTCCAACCGATCAGCGATTCATCGATCAGCAGCTCTTTGGTTGGAGACAGATCCAGACCACGTTCGCAAATCTCTTCGAACTCTTCACGATTGTACGCGATACCGCCACCGGTGCCGCCCATCGTAAAGGAAGGACGGATGATGCACGGGAAGCCGACGTCAGCCGCAACCGCCAGCGCTTCTTCCATATTGTGTGCAATACCGGAACGCGCGGTATCCAGACCGATCTTCTTCATTGCTACGTCGAAGCGGCGGCGATCTTCTGCTTTATCAATCGCATCCGCCGTTGCACCAATCATGGTAACGCCGAATTCGGCCAGCACGCCCTGACGTTCCAGCTCCAGCGCACAGTTCAGCGCAGTCTGGCCGCCCATCGTTGGCAGCACCGCATCTGGACGCTCTTTTTCAATGATTTTGCGCACCACTTCCCAGTGAATCGGCTCGATGTAGGTCGCATCGGCCATTTCCGGGTCGGTCATGATGGTTGCTGGGTTGGAGTTCACCAGAATAACGCGGTAACCCTCTTCACGCAGCGCTTTACACGCCTGTGCACCCGAGTAGTCAAACTCACACGCCTGGCCGATAACAATCGGGCCTGCGCCCAGAATCAGGATGCTTTTAATATCTGTACGTTTTGGCATTTTCTCGCTCCTGATTATTTAGCTGAAGAACGGTAAGTCTGAATCAAGTCAATAAAGTGGTCGAACAGCGGCGCGGCATCGTGCGGGCCTGGGCTCGCTTCTGGGTGACCCTGGAAGCTGAACGCGGGCTTATCCGTGCGGTGAATCCCTTGAACCGTATGGTCGAACAGGGATTTATGCGTGACGCGCAGCGTGGCAGGCAGATTATTTTCATCAACCGCAAAGCCGTGGTTCTGCGCGGTAATCATCACACAGTTGTTATCCAGATCTTTGACCGGATGGTTGCCACCGTGGTGACCCAGCTTCATTTTGATGGTCTTGGCACCGCTCGCCAGTGCCAGCAGTTGGTGACCCAGACAAATGCCGAATACCGGAATATCCGTTTCCAGGAAGGTTTTGATCGCGCGAATCGCGTAGTCGCACGGTTCCGGGTCACCCGGGCCGTTAGAGAGGAAAATGCCGTCTGGATTCAGCTTCAGTACGTCCTCAGCAGGTGTCTGCGCCGGAACCACCGTCAGGCGGCAGCCGCGATCCACCAGCATACGCAGAATGTTGCGTTTCACACCATAGTCATAAGCCACAACGTGGTAAGGCAGTTCGCTTTCGTTTTTCGCCGCTGGCAATTCGCCTTCCAGCGTCCAGCTTCCCTGTAACCAGTTGTAGCTTTCTGGCGTCGTCACTTCTTTTGCCAGATCCATGCCCTTCAGCCCTGGGAACGCTTTCGCTTTCTCCAGCGCGACAGCAGCATCCGGCGCATCGCCCGCGATGATGCAGCCATTCTGTGCGCCTTTTTCACGCAGCAGACGGGTCAGTTTACGGGTATCGATATCAGCAATGGCGACGATGTTGTTGCGTTTGAGGTATTCAGACAGGCTTTCTTCACTACGGTAGTTGCTGGCAATCAGAGGTAAATCACGAATAACCAGACCTTGAGCCTGTACAGAGGGGGATTCTTCATCGTTGGCATTGGTGCCGACATTACCGATATGGGGATAAGTGAGAGTGACAATCTGGCGGGAATAGGAAGGATCAGTAAGGATTTCTTGATAACCGGTCATCGACGTATTGAAGACCACTTCCCCCACTGCCGACCCTTCTGCCCCAATGGCCCGACCGTGGAATTGGGTTCCGTCTTCCAGAACCAATAGCGCTGACTTAATCAAAACACCCTCCAAGGAATAAACAATCACGTTATTTGCATATTAATTCAGATTTGAGTCACTAAATCAATGCAAAAACTACCCGTAAGGCCAATTTTTGGCAAATTGGGCGCATTTTAATGATGGTCTTCCCGATTGTCTACCCAAACCGCTTTTTTTCTCTTATTTTTATGCTTTACGAAATAAATAGTGGCCCACTGACGTAAAAAACCCTATCAACTGAGAGAAGTAAACGGTTGCGAGACAACATTGCTAAAATAAGAGTAACAAATCACCAGCCAAGGACATTTTGAGAGTAAGGAGGGAAAATCATCACTAAAAAATAGAATAAAACACAAACAAAAATCAATGGTGATAGAAAAAATAATCCAAAAAGATAAAAGTAAAGGTGATCATAAAAATAACCACCTTTATCAGTTAGATATAATATCTATATAAAAATTAAATACTATAAATCATTCAGAGAAAGCACATCTCTCATATCAAAAATGCCACTTTCTTTCGAACTAATCCAGATAGCGGCTCTTACTGCACCATTGGCAAACGTCATACGGCTGGATGCCTTGTGGGTAATCTCAACGCGCTCGCCAATGTCAGCAAACATCGCCGTATGTTCACCGACAATATCGCCCGCTCGCACGGTCGCAAAACCAATGCTTTTCGGATCGCGTTCACCCGTATAGCCTTCACGCGCATACACGGCACAGGACTTCAGATCGCGTCCCAACGCATCGGCGATCGCTTCGCCCATCGCCAGCGCGGTACCCGATGGCGCATCCACTTTGTGACGGTGGTGTGCTTCAATGATTTCGATATCAGTATAGTCGCCCATGACCTTGGCCGCCTTTTCCAGCAGCTTCAGCATGACATTGACGCCAACGCTGAAGTTCGCCGCAAACACAATCCCGATATCCTGCGCAGCCTGCTTAATCGCCGCTTTCCCTGCGTCATCAAAGCCAGTTGTGCCAATAATCATGCCTTTACGGTGCTGACGACAAAACGCCAGATGCGCTAAGGTGCCTTCCGGGCGAGTGAAGTCGATCAAAATATCGAAATCATTCTGCACGGCATCCAGACTTTCATTCACGGTAATACCGCTTTTACCCAGCCCAGCAAGTTCGCCGGCATCGCTTCCTATCAGAGACGAACCAGAACGCTCCAGCGCCGCGCCCAATACCACGCCGTCCATTTGCTCGATAGCCTGAATCAGTTGGCGTCCCATACGGCCGCCCGCGCCTACAACCGCAATACGGATGGATGAATCCTTCATAATGTCTCTCTCTTTTTGATCCTGACGACATAAAAATAACATCAGGTTAACGGGCGCTGCGCACTATCGCCAGCGGATTTACCGCCAGATTAGAAAATACTGTTTGAAGCCGCAGAAAATCAGCAAAACTGTCTAACCACAGACAGCAAAATGGCGCATCAGAGCGATGAAAAGCCGCAAGGTATTTGAAGATAAGCAAAAGTGGTCAAAATTAAACCACATGGCATAACGCATAAAAATTCATTTTTATGCATTAACATTTTCATGGGTGAATAACAGGGGAACATAGATAGGAATAACAGCGATAGGGCCGAAGAAGCCCTACCGCAGAAACAGCATTAATCTATCTGTTTGACGTCAACACGCAGTTCTTTCGGCACTTCAAAGACGATGTTTTCTTCACGTCCCTGCATTTCAACCGCCACCTTGCCGCCTAATGCTTTCAGGCGCTGAATCACCTGTTGTACCAGAATATCCGGTGCCGATGCGCCTGCGGTTACCCCAACATGCGAAGCGCCCGCTAGCCATAACTCCTGGATATCTTCTGCTGAATCAATCAGATAAGCTGCTTTCCCCGCGCGCTGTGCTAATTCAGCAAGGCGATTGGAGTTTGAGGAGTTTTTAGAGCCGACGACAAAAACGACATCCGCCTTATCCGACAAGTGGCGAACGGCTTCCTGACGATTGGTCGTGGCATAGCAGATGTCATCTTTACGCGGGCCGACGATCTGCGGGAAACGCTCACGCAATGCATCAATCACCGCATAGGTATCATCAACAGAAAGCGTGGTCTGCGTCATAAAACACAGATTGCTTTCGTCTTTTACCTGTAGCTGCCAGACATCCTCAGGGGATTCCACCAGATACATGCCGCCGTCCGCATTGCTGTACTGCCCCATCGTCCCTTCGACTTCAGGGTGCCCGGCATGCCCGATAAGAATCGCTTCTACGCCTTTCTTACTGGCTCTGGCCACTTCCATATGCACCTTGGTCACCAGCGGACAGGTCGCATCGAATACCGTCAGATCGCGGTTTTTGGCTTCATTACGTACCGCTTGCGAAACGCCATGTGCCGAGAAAATCAGAATCGCACCGTCCGGCACGTCTTCAATCTGCTCAATAAAAATCGCACCACGTTCGCGTAATCCGTTAACCACATAGCGGTTATGTACCACTTCATGACGGACGTAGATCGGCGTACCAAACAGCTCCAGCGCCCGTTCCACAATGCTGATAGCCCGATCGACACCGGCACAAAAGCCGCGCGGATTAGCCAGCAGGATCTGCATGTGTCACCTCCTGTTGTACGGGATCGATATCCAGCACTTCAAGATCGAAGGTTATCGCCTGACCGGATAGAGGATGGTTGAAATCCACGGTGACGGACTCTTCGGTCACATCGCGGATAATCCCCGGCATATCATTTCCGGCAACGCCGCTGAACAGCATGATAGTGCCAACTTCCGGCACGCCGGTCTGGGCGAAATCACGACGCAGGAAGAACTGGATCAGGTTCGGATTGGTCGGCCCAAAGGCCGACTCCGGCGGTAGCGTAAACTTGCGTTTATCGCCACGCCGCAATCCCAACAGATGTTGTTCCAACGCGTCAGACAGGCTGCCGTCGCCAAGGCGAAACAGCGCTGGTTTGCCGCGCTCACGCGTAGATTCAGCCGCTGAGCCATCCTCTAGCGTCAGAATAAAATGCACCAGCAGCGCGCTGTTATGCTGAACACTCTCGGACATCAGTGACCCTTTTGCTTAACGGTATCAGTATCATCATACGTACTGAAAAAACCTTCCAGTACGATGAGCGCCGCGCCAATACAGATAGCGGTATCGGCAAGGTTAAACGTGGCGAAATGCCAATCACCGACATAAAAGTCGATGAAATCGACAACAAATCCGTGCCATGTCCGGTCGAACAGATTGCCCAGTGCACCGCCGATAATCAGCGAATACGCAATGTTATTGAGCCGCTGTTTGACGCTGCCACGGTACATCATCACCAGCAGAGCAACCACGATAGCAATCGCGATGCCAGCAAAGAACCAGCGTTGCCAACCGCCTTTATCCGCCAGGAAGCTGAATGCTGCGCCGTAGTTACGGGCGTAATGCAGATTCAGAGAAGGCATCACTGGCACCGTATCCCCCAGCGCAAAGTGGGCAAGAATCCACTGCTTGCTGCCAAGATCGACAACTAAAACCAGTATCGCCAGCCAGAGCCAGCGCAGTCCACTCGCACAGATTTTATTCATCAGACAAATTTACGCTCTTCGCCGTTACCGCCCACGTTAGTCGCACAGCGACCACACACTTCAGGATGCTCGGCATTGCTACCAATATCCGTCTCGTAATGCCAGCAGCGTGGACACTTGTGTCCTTCTGCCTCACTTAAGGCAATTTTCAGTCCGGTGAGTTCCGTTACCTGCGCGCTATCCGGCGCATTTTCATAACGTTCGACCTGCGCTTTTGACGTCAATAACGCAAAGTGCAGTTCTTGATGCAGTTGGCTCAATTTACCTGCCAGATTAGCATCGGCGTACAGCGTGACGGAGGCTTCCAGCGATCCACCGATGCGCTTGTCATTACGCGCCTGCTCGATGACTTTGTTCACTTCGCTACGCACTTTCAGAACATCCGTCCAGAACGCATCGTTCATGGTTTCTGCGCTATCCAGCGCGAACAGACCGTCATACCACTCTTCGGTAAACACGTACTGCGCACGCTCACCCGGCAGGTAGTTCCAGATCTCATCGGCGGTGAAGGACATAATCGGTGCCATCCAGCGTACCAGCGCTTCTGAGATATGGTACAGCGCAGTCTGGCAGCTACGGCGTGCTACGCTGTCGCCTTTTGCCGTGTACTGACGATCTTTAATGATATCCAGATAGAACGAACCCATTTCAATCGAGCAGAACTGCATTAGACGCTGTACGACGCGGTGGAAATCATAGCTTTCATACGCTTCGAGGATCTCTTCCTGTGCCGCTTTCGCACAGCCGACCGCCCAGCGATCCAGCACAACCATATCTTCTGGTTTCACCATATGCTGCTGTGGATCAAACCCATTCAGGTTCGCCAGCAGGAAACGCGCGGTGTTACGGATACGGCGATAGGCATCGGCGGAACGCTTCAGGATCTCATCGGATACGGCGATTTCACCGGAGTAATCCGTTGAACCGATCCACAGGCGCAGAATGTCGGCACCGAGCTTGTTCATCACGTCCTGCGGGCTGACGGTATTCCCGATCGATTTGGACATCTTGCGGCCCTGACCATCAACGGTGAAACCGTGGGTCAGTACCTGGCGGTAAGGCGCTTTGCCTTTGATCGCCGTAGAGATCATCAGGGAAGACATGAACCAGCCACGATGCTGGTCGGAACCTTCCAGATACATATCCGCCGCATGACCGCCGAATTCAGGGCGTACATCCACGACAGACGAGTGCGTTGATCCAGAATCGAACCACACGTCCAGCGTGTCCGGCACTTTGACGTAGTTGTCCGCGTCTGCGCCCAGCACATCGGCCGGATCGAGATCCCACCATGCCTGAATGCCATCGGCTTCAACACGTTTCGCTACTGCTTCAATCAGCTGTGCGGTACGCGGATGCAATTCTTCCGTCTCTTTGTGGACGAACAGCGACATTGGCACGCCCCAAGTACGCTGACGGGAGATACACCAGTCAGGACGGTTGGCGACCATCGCTTCGATACGCGCCTGACCCCAATCCGGGATCCACTGCACGCCTTTGATTTCAGACAGCGACTGCTTACGCAGGCCTTTTTGATCCATGCTGACAAACCATTGTGGCGTGGCACGGAAAATGATCGGCGACTTATGACGCCAGCAGCACGGATAGCTGTGCTGCAATTTCTCTACGTGCAGCAACATGCCTTTTTCACGCAGGATTTCAACGATCAGGTCGTTGGCTTTGAAAACGAATTTGCCATCTAGTTCAGGATAGGTGCCGCTCAGGTAGCAGCCGTTCGGCCCAACTGGGTTGGCGATTTCCAGATTGTATTTCTGGCTGATCACATAGTCTTCAGGACCGTGACCACCGGCGGTATGCACCGCACCCGTACCCGCATCCAGCGTCACGTGGTCGCCCAAAATGGCGGGTACATCGAAGCCCAGGAACGGATGTTTGAAACGCAGCAGCTCAAGATCCGCGCCTTTGCAGTCGCCCAGAACGATCCACTGGGTCACACCTGCGCGTTTCATCACGCTTTCAACCAAATCGGCCGCCAGAATCAGCGCCTGACCGCCAATCTGCACCAGCTGATAATCGAATTCCGCATTCAGCGAAATAGCACGGTTTGCTGGCAACGTCCACGGCGTGGTCGTCCAGATCACCAGCGAGACAGGGCCGTCTACGCTACTCACGCCAAATTTAGCTAATACCGCAGCCACATCGCTGGCGTTAAACGCGACATCAATGGATGGAGACGTTTTGTCGTAATATTCGACTTCCGCTTCCGCCAGCGCGGAACCACAGTCGGCACACCAGTGAACCGGTTTCGCCCCTTTGTGCAGGTGGCCATTTTCAATGATGCGGCCCAGCGCACGGATGATGTTCGCTTCGGTTTTGAAATCCATCGTCAGATAAGGACGATCCCAGTCGCCCAGTACGCCGAGACGGATAAAGTCGGCTTTCTGACCGGCAACTTGCTCTGCCGCATATTTACGGCACTCCGCGCGGAATTCTGCGGCGCTGACTTTCTCGCCCGGCTTACCGATAAGCTGTTCTACTTTCAGCTCAATCGGCAGACCGTGGCAGTCCCAGCCAGGCACGTAAGGGGAATCGTAGCCAGACAGACCTTTCGATTTAACAATAATATCTTTCAGAATCTTGTTAACTGAGTGACCAATGTGAATGCTGCCGTTCGCGTACGGAGGGCCATCGTGCAGAATGAAGGTCTTCTTTCCCTTCTTCGCATTGCGAATAATCCCGTACAGATCCTGCTCATACCAACGTTTCAGCATGTCAGGTTCGCGCTTGGCCAGATCGCCACGCATCGGGAACCCTGTTTCCGGCAAGTTCAGGGTAGTCTTATAGTCACTCATTAGATTCTCGATTTCGTTTCGGCTAGAAAAATTAAACCGGTGTCTTTAACCCGAAGAACGTCCGGGCTGTCACCACATCATCGGCGATTTGCTGTTTTAACGCATCGAGCGAAGCAAAACGCTGTTCATTACGGATCTTTTTACGCAGTACGACTTCAATATGACGACCATAGAGGTTCATCGTCACGTCCAGCAAATGCACTTCAAGCTGCTGGCGTTTGTCACCGTTTACGGTCGGACGCGTGCCAATATTGGCAACGCCCGGTAGCGGTTCTTGCCCTAGCCCATAAACGCTGACGGCATACACGCCGCTGACGGGGGAAACCTGACGTTTCAACGGCAGGTTGGCGGTAGGGAACCCAATGGTTCGCCCCAATGCTTTGCCATGTTCTACACGCCCGGAAATGCTGTAAGGATGGCCTAACAGACTTTCTGCCAGCTCAAGTTCATCACGACTGAGCGCTTCACGTACGGCAGTGCTGCTAACCCGTTTGCCGCCATTACAGAACGAATCAGTGCTGATGACATCAAATCCCGACTCACATCCAGCCTTCTGTAATAACAGGAAATCTCCCTGACGACCAGCCCCGAAGCGGAAGTCATCTCCCACCACCAGAAACTTCACGCCCAATTTTTTCACCAGCAGGGAAGAAACAAACGTCTCAGCATCGTTGGCGGCAAAACGTGCGTCGAATCTGACGCACAGCAGATAGTCCACGCCGGCCTGCGCCAGATATTTCACCTTGTCACGCAGACGCGTCAGACGGGCGGGCGCTTTTTCCGCAGCGAAGAGTTCCAGCGGCTGTGGTTCAAAAATCATGACCATCACCGGCAGCCCACGAGCGCGACCTTCCTGCTTCAGTCGTTCAAGCAGCATTTGGTGTCCGAGGTGCACGCCGTCAAAATTACCAATAGTGAGCACACAGCCGTAATGGTGTGCCCGAAGATTGTGTATACCGCGAATTAGCTGCATGGCTGGCCCAGAACAAAGGGTTAATATTATGGAAATCGGCGGATTATACCTTGTACAGCGAGTAAGGTTAACCCGCGATTCGCGCCTTTTGCAGCCACCTTGTAAATCGTGCCAGTATTTGCACGTTTTTTAGCTGAATCATCGATGGATGAGGCCTATACGCAGAATATCCAGACGGCGGACGGCACATGCAATCCGACTTTACCGATGACAGACAGGGCTTTATCAAATTCAGGATGAATTTATGATGCGAAAAGCTGTATTCCACCGCGTGAAGCTGCTAAAATCCTGCGCCATCACAACGTAACAAGTGTCGACGTACAAACGACGCTTATTTGCACAAATCCATTGACAAACGAAGGCTAAACGAGCATATTCCACGGCCTTTGAATTGTCCTCGATTGAATATATTTGGGAGTTGGACCTTGGCTAATATCAAATCAGCTAAGAAACGCGCCGTACAATCTGAGAAGCGCCGTAAGCATAACGCAAGCCGTCGCTCAATGATGCGTACTTTCATCAAGAAAGTATACGCGGCGATCGCTACTGGCGATAAAGAAGCGGCACAGAAAGCATTTAATGACATGCAACCAATCGTGGATCGTCAGGCTGGTAAAGGCCTGATCCACAAAAACAAAGCTGCACGTCATAAATCCAATCTGGTTGCGCGCATCAACGCCATGCAATAATCACGCATCTGCGTGTTGTTGCTAAGAAAAAACCGGCCTAGGCCGGTTTTTTTGTGTCTGTGGTATCACAGAAGAGCGCTGAAAAATCCGCGTTACAGACGCGCTGCACCGCAGGGTGCTGGATCATTCTGGCCGCAAAAATCGCATAATACTCATCCTGAATGTTCTCGATCCTACCGATCTCGACGATATCGCCCTGCTGGTAGATTTCATTGGCATACAGAGACGGTGCAACGAAAATCGCGTCGTTATTAATGCCGAACGCGGTCATCAGAGCCGCATCATCAAATTCGCCCAAAATAGTCGTCTGAATATTTTGCGCCGTAAACCAGTTCAGCAGTTTCCGTCCCAGCATGGTTCGCCGCCCGGGAATCAGCAGCTTACGTTGTTCAAGGCAAGCGGGAAAAGGCTGCTCAGGCTGCGGACGTTTACAATAAAAACTCACACCACATTCGCCCAGCTTGAGTGAAAACAGCCCTTCCTGCTGCGTCGAATCCACCGGACAATCTGACAAAATCATATCCAGCTTATGCTGGCTCAACTGCTCCAGCAGCATTTCGTGCGTCGACTCAAAACAGCGTAAATGGATATGTTCCTGTTCCGTTACGACCGTTTCCAGCACCCTGCTCACCAGCCGTTTGGACAACGCATCAGCCACGCCGACATCAAATAGCAGGTTCGATTCTTTGCGGTAGTTCACAATATCCAACATTTCCTGGCTAAGCTGGAACATGCTATCCGCATAGCGAAAAACAAGCTGCCCCAGCTCCGTCGGTTCCAACCCGCGCCCCTTACGCTTGAAGAGCTTGCCCTGTAAACGCTCTTCCAGACATTTGATTTGTCCGGTAATAGTCTGCGGCGTTAAGAACAGCGTCTCTGCCGCACCCGCAACGGATCCCGACTTATAAACCTGCCAGAAATAATAGAGATGATTAAAATTCAAATGAGACACACCCGCCCCCTCTTCGCGCCTCCGGCATAGCATCAACCCTTACACGGTTGCATCACCTTGTCCAGCGTAGGCAACACAACACGTAGCGCCAGATAGCCAAGCAGTGCCGCTAGCCCCGATGCCAGTAAGATTCCCAGCTTGGCATAGGTAATCAACTCCGCATCGCCGCCGGAGAAGGCCAGCAGCGTAATAAATATCGACATGGTAAAACCGATGCCGCACAGCATTGACACCGCCACAATCTGGCTAAAGTGAACACCAGCGGGCAGACGCGCGTAGCCCAGCCGGATGGTTAGCCAACTGAACAAAGTAATGCCCAGCGGTTTACCAATCAGCAACCCGGCAGCAATGCCTAGGCTCAAAGGGGAAAACAGTTTTTCCAGCACAATCCCCTGCAATACAATGCCTGCGTTAGCGAAGGCAAACAGCGGAATAATCAGAAACGCGACCCACGTTTGTAAGCCATGTTCCAACGTAGCTGCCGGAGAAGATTCCCCGTTGGACGTACGTAAAGGAATAAAGAATCCGACAATCACCCCAGCGAGCGTCGCATGAACGCCACATTTTAGAATGCAGATCCACAAGACGATCCCCACCAGCAAATAGGCGGAGTTTTTACCAACCTGCTGCCTGTTCATATAGGCCAGCGCTATAATCGCCAACACCGCGCCACCTAGCGCAGGCCAAAAAATCTGCTGCGTATAAAACAGGGCAATGATCAGGATCGCCCCCAGATCGTCAATGATCGCCAGCGCTAGCAGGAAGACTTTCAGCCCAGCGGGAACACGTTTACCCAAAAGCGTCAGTACACCAATCGCGAACGCGATATCTGTCGCCGCGGGAATCGCCCAGCCCGCGCGCGTCATCTCATCATTCGCGTTGAAAAGCAGAAAGAACAAAGCAGGAAAAACCATTCCGCCTACCGCAGCCGCCAGTGGCAGCATCGCCTGTTGGCGGCTGGCTAACGAGCCTTCGACAAGTTCGCGCTTTACTTCCAGACCAATCAGCAGGAAGAAAATCGCCATCAGACCATCATTAATCCACAGCAGCAGGTTCTTATTGATTTCCAGTGCGCCAAAGCGCATTTCCACCGGCATCATCAGGAATTGTTGATAGCCAGCGGCAGTCATCGACCAGTTGGCAAACGCAATTGCCAGAACTGTTGCCATCATTAGCATCACACCAGCGGCGGCATCCAATCGAATAAAGCGACGAATCATTGTTATCATTGACTTAATCTCCCATTAGGCACGAGCGTTAATACCGTATGCCCGCTTTCTTGCTGGCAAGACTACGCAATCTAACCACTCGCTAAAAGCAGATTAAAGCTGGCTTAATCATCGTAAAAAACGATCTATTGAATTGAGGCTATCAAGAGAAAGGAATAAAAAAACGTCGGGAGCGTTTTTCAACATTGCACAGTAACGGCCACAAGGTGACGCGCAGGGATGTCCGTCATAAAAAAACCGGCAGGTTTACCCCACCGGTTTCTTATCACGCATTAACGACAAACCATTAACGGGTTAAATCATCGAAAAATTTCTTCACGCCATCGAAAAAATTTTTCGAGCGTGGGCTATTTTTCTCGCCAGACGGGCCACCAAAGCTCTCATCGAGTTCTTGCAGCAGTTGTCTTTGACGCTCATTCAGGCTAACCGGCGTTTCGACAACCACACGGCACAACAGATCGCCCTGCGCACCGCCACGTACCGATTTCACGCCCTTGCCACGCATACGGAACAGTTTCCCAGTTTGCGTTTCCGCAGGCACTTTCAACTTCACGCGACCATCCAGCGTCGGAACTTCAATCTCGCCACCTAATGCTGCCATCGCAAAATTGATCGGCACTTCACAGTACAGATTGTTTTCTTCACGTTGGAAGATCGGATGCGCTTTAACCTGCACCTGAACGTACAAATCACCTGACGGTGCACCGTGCTCACCCGCTTCGCCTTCACCAGACAAACGGATACGGTCGCCCGTGTCCACGCCCGCCGGAATTTTCACCGACAGCGTTTTGCTCTTCTCTACGCGACCATGGCCGTGACATTTGACGCACGGATCTTTAATGATCTTACCGCGACCATGACAGTGCGGACACGCTTGCTGCACGGTAAAGAAGCCCTGACGCATCTGAACCTGACCGTTCCCATGGCAGGTTGGACAGGTGATCGGGGAGCTACCCGGCTTCGCACCATTACCGTGGCACACATCACATTCTTCGAGTGCGGGAATACGGATCTCTTTGGTGACGCCACGTACCGCTTCTTCTAGCGTCAACTCCATGTTGTAGCGTAAATCGGATCCACGGCTCGCACGCTGACGGCGACCGCCGCCAAAAATATCACCGAACACGTCGCCAAAAATATCACCAAAATCGGCACCGCCGCCGCCAAAGCCACCGCCGCCTCCGCCCATACCACCTTGCTCAAACGCCGCATGTCCATACTGATCGTAGGCTGCGCGTTTTTGCGAGTCGGTAAGGATCTCGTAGGCTTCTTTGATCTCTTTGAACTTGGCTTCTGCCTCGCTATCACCCTGATTACGATCTGGGTGGTACTTCATCGCCAGACGCTTATACGCTTTCTTTATTTCGCGCTCATCCGCGTTTTTAGCAACGCCCAGGCTCTCGTAATAATCTTGCTTCGCCATTTATTTTCCTGCCCCTCAACATGCATGCACGGGCGCAGAGTTTCCTCGACGCCCGTGCTGATTGCCAGCAATAGCTTTGTGACAGCTACTGCGCCCGCTCAAGGGCGATTACTTTTTATCTTTTACTTCTTCAAACTCAGCATCAACGACATCGTCGTCGCGACGAGCAGAGGCATCATCAGCGGCACCTTCGGCACCTGGCTGTGGCTGAGATGCTTCCAGCAGCTTGCCAGAAACCTGAACCAGCGCCTGAATTTTCGCTTCGATTTCTGCTTTGTCTTCACCTTTCAGCGCGCTTTCCAGCGCTTTCAGTGCGTCGTCAATCGCAGTTTTATCATCAGCAGCCAGTTTGTCGCCCACCTCTTCCAGCTGCTTACGCGTGCTGTGCAGCAGGTGATCTCCCTGGTTACGCGCCTGAACCAGCTCTTCAAACTTACGGTCAGATTCCGCATTCGCTTCTGCATCACGTACCATTTTCTGGATTTCTTCTTCGTTCAAACCAGAAGATGCCTTGATGGTGATTTTCTGCTCGCGGCCGCTGTTTTTGTCTTTCGCGGAAACGTGCAGGATACCGTCGGCGTCGATGTCAAAGGTCACTTCGATTTGCGGCATACCGCGCGGCGCAGGCTGAATACCATCCAGGTTAAACTGACCCAGAGATTTGTTGTCATGCGCGCGCTTACGCTCACCCTGCAGAACATGAATCGTTACCGCAGACTGGTTGTCTTCCGCCGTTGAGAACACTTGGCTGTGTTTCGTCGGGATCGTGGTGTTTTTAGCGATCAGCGCCGTCATCACGCCGCCCATGGTTTCGATCCCCAGAGACAGCGGGCTTACGTCCAGCAGCAGAACGTCTTTCACGTCACCCGACAAGACACCGCCTTGAACCGCAGCACCGATGGCAACCGCTTCGTCTGGGTTCACGTCTTTACGTGGTTCTTTACCGAAGAAGTCAGCGACTTTCTTCTGCACCAGAGGCATACGCGTCTGACCACCAACCAGAATCACGTCCTGAATTTCAGAAACGGACAGGCCAGCATCCTGCAATGCCACTTTCAGCGGCTCCAGAGAACGGTTCACCAGCTCTTCGACCAGTGACTCCAGTTTTGCACGCGTCACTTTGATGTTCAGGTGCTTAGGACCAGTCGCATCCGCCGTGATGTACGGCAGGTTAACGTCAGTCTGCTGTGCAGAAGACAGCTCGATCTTGGCTTTTTCTGCGGCTTCTTTCAGACGCTGCATGGCCAGCGGGTCGTTGCGCAGGTCGAAACCTTGCTCTTTCTTAAATTCATCAACCAGATAGTTGATCATGCGGCTATCGAAGTCTTCACCACCCAGGTGGGTGTCACCGTTGGTTGCCAACACTTCAAAGGTTTTCTCGCCATCAACTTCGTCGATTTCGATAATGGAAATATCGAACGTCCCGCCGCCCAGGTCGTAAACCGCGATAGTACGGTTGCCAACTTCTTTATCCAGACCGTAGGCCAGCGCAGCCGCTGTTGGTTCGTTGATGATACGTTTGACTTCCAGACCCGCGATACGGCCGGCATCTTTAGTCGCCTGACGCTGCGCATCGTTGAAGTAAGCGGGTACGGTGATAACCGCTTCGGTGATGGTCTCACCCAGATAGTCTTCCGCCGTTTTCTTCATTTTTTTCAGCACTTCAGCTGAAATCTGCGGCGGAGCCATTTTCTGATCTTTCACTTCCAGCCAAGCATCGCCATTATCTGCCGCGATGATTTTGTACGGCATGATGTTGGCATCGCGCTGAACTTCTTCGTCTTTAAAACGACGGCCAATCAGACGCTTGATAGCAAACAGTGTATTTTTCGGGTTGGTCACTGCCTGACGTTTAGCCGGTTGGCCAACCAGAGTTTCACCGTCTTGCGTATAAGCAATGATTGAAGGCGTGGTGCGATCGCCTTCGCTATTTTCCAGTACTTTTACCTGAGTACCGTCAATAATCGCGACACAAGAGTTGGTTGTACCCAGGTCGATACCAATAATCTTACCCATCTAAACATCTCCACTAAAAAGTCATATTCGGTATGGTGGTTAAACCTACTGTGCGGGCGAAATGTCATTTTTCAACAAGATTTCTCGTTTTCCAACGACATCCCCTCGTTTTTCAGCAGCAGCACACGTTTCATTTTTATGCTAACCACCGATGTAACGGCCCGACACACGCCTTTGCGGCAGGTCAAACTGTTTCGGTTGCAAATAAGATGGGGCCAACATTTCTATCATCAAGGGGGGAAGATGAAAAAAAATGACCTTTACCCCTCGTACGATCAAACTATTCTGCCTTCCCTATGTTGTGTCCGTTCCAAACGCCCGATATGATGCCGCGCTCGCTGCAAAAATGGGGACATTTCCCTACACAATAGCGGGCAATAACACCTAAACGACACCTATCCCAACGTGATTGGCGCACTCGCTAGCCTTAATGCAGCGCCGACGCGAAGGGACTATTAATAATCTGTTATTGCAGAGGATTTATGAGCACGAACACGTTGGCAAATCCTGGTCCATTAGGACTGATGGGCTTCGGGATGACCACTATTCTGTTGAACCTGCACAACGCAGGCTTTTTCCCACTTTCTTCCATCATTCTCAGCATGGGTATTTTCTACGGCGGTATTGCCCAGATTCTGGCTGGCCTGCTGGAATATAAAAAAGGGAATACGTTTGGCGTGACCGCATTCACGTCTTATGGCGCATTCTGGCTGACGCTGGTTGCCATTCTTATGCTGCCAAAAATGGGCCTGGCGGAAGCCAGCGACGCTCAGTTCCTTGGCGTGTTCCTTGGCCTGTGGGGCGTCTTCACACTGTTTATGTTCTTCGGCACCTTCGGTACCAACCGCGCACTGCAATTTGTCTTCGGCAGCCTGACCGTGCTATTTGCGCTGCTGGCCGTGGGTAATTTTACCGGCAACCACGCCCTGCTGACCTTCGCGGGTTACGAAGGTATCATCTGTGGCGCAAGCGCGATTTATCTGGCCATGGCTGAAGTGCTGAACGAGAAGTTTGGTCGCACCGTACTGCCAATTGGTGCTCGTGGCGCGTCTCACTAAGTTCTGGCGCCATACCCGTACCGACGCGATCCGGTGTAACATGCTAACGAGCCCTGTCAGATTGACAGGGCTCGTTTGTTTTTGATGACGCGCTATTTTTTAAGAAAAGCGGACTTAAACTTCGACGGGCGAACGATCGCGCGCGTCGCTATCGGCCGAAGCACGCGAGTCCGCATCCAGATCGCGCTGCAAATAAATACCCAACAGCAATCCCACGCCAGCCAGCGTCAGGACATAGAAGGCAGGCGCCATCGGCGTCACTTTCATGATCAGCGTCACGAAGACGGGCGTCAGGCCACCGAAAATGGCATAGGAAACATTGTAGGAAAAAGAAATCCCGGAGAACCGCACTGCCGCCGGGAATGCCCGCACCATGACATAAGGCACACCACCCACCACACCCACGCTGAGCCCGACAATCGCATAGCTGACAAAGAGCAGCGTCGTACTGCTTGCTGCCGAGCTATAAAAGAACCCGCTACATACGGCCAGCAACAAGCTACCCACAATGAACAGCTTGCTCGCACCGAAGCGGTCAACCAGCAGCCCCGCACCGACGCAGCCCACCATCAGCGCAATCGTTGCCAGACAGTTTGCCTGCAATGCCAGCGCAGCAGGAATGCCGTGGACTTTTTGCAGGTAGGTCGGTGCCATCAGAATAACGACGACAATGCACGCAGACAGCAACCAGGTCAGCAGCATTGAAACCACAACCGCGCGTTTATGATTTAAGACGACAGATTTCAGCGGCAGCTCTTCCGCCAGCTTTTTCTGCTCACGCATCTCCATAAAAATGGGGGTTTCCTGCAACCAGCGGCGCAGATACATGGCGACAAGACCGAATACTCCGCCAATAAAGAACGGCAGACGCCAGCCGCCGCCAGACATCTGCTCTGGCGTGAGCACAGTGTTCAGCAGCGTCGCGATCAGCGAGCCCAGCAGAATCCCCATCGTTAAGCCAGCAGTCAGCGTACCGCAGGCAAAACCAATACGGGCGCGAGGCACATGCTCCGCAACGAAGACCCATGCACCGGGGACTTCCCCACCGATTGCGGCACCTTGCAGCACGCGCATTAACAGCAGTAAAAGTGGTGCCGCAATACCAATAGCTTCATAGGTTGGCAGCAAGCCCATTGCCAGCGTCGGTAGCGCCATCAGCAATATGCTCAGGCTGAACATTTTCTTACGTCCGCTCTTGTCGCCAAAGTGGGCCATGATGATGCCCCCAAGCGGGCGGGCCAGATAGCCTGCGGCGAAAATACCGAACGTCTGTACCTGCCGTAGCCATTCAGGGATATCGGGTGGAAAAAAGAGATCGCCAATCACGGCGGCAAAGAAGACGAAAATAATAAAATCGTAAAACTCTAACGCGCCACCCAGCGCAGCCAGAGACAGCGTTTTATAGTCCTGCCGGTTCAACCGGCGAGGATGGGCGTGTTGGTCCTGAGTCATAAGTTACCGTGCATTGCCAGAGTGAGAAAAAACATCACCGCAGTGTGTAAAGTAGAAATTACTATAGCGGCAAAATTTTTATACACCAGCAAAGCTGAATCTTATGTTTCAAATCGCCTAACTTCAGTTTTTTATTTCGCGCACGGCATTTTTAGGGCGAAAAGCTGCTACCACATCCGCATTGGTTTCAATATAAGGGCCTTCCAGCAACTGGATACAATACGGTACGCTGGCAAAAATACCGGCGACAACGACCTTGCCATCTGCATCTTTTAAGCCTTCCAGCGTTTCCTTAATCGACTTGGGTTGCCCTGGAAGATTAAGAATCAGCGCCTGTTTACGCAGCACGCCCACCTGGCGGGAGAGGATCGCGGTAGGTACGAAACGCAGGCTGATCTGACGCATTTGCTCGCCAAACCCTGGCATTTCTCGATCGGCAACGGCCAGCGTAGCGTCTGGCGTGACATCACGGCGTGCAGGTCCCGTTCCTCCGGTTGTCAGCACTAGATGACAGCCACGCTCATCCACCAGTTCACACAGCGTTTGTTCAATCATTGGCTGTTCATCTGGCACCAACCGAGTTTCCACTTCAAAAGGCGTAGTCAGGGCGCTACGGAGCCAGGATTCCAGTTCTGGGATGCCTTTATCCTGATAAATCCCGCCGGAAGCACGATCGGATACGGAAACCAAGCCAATACGCAATACGTTCATAAGCACCTCAGTTTAAACAAAACACCAATTTTATCAGGATATTGACGGCTTTTAGCAAACAATTCGCTCTCATGAGGAAATTCACACGATGTTCGTTATTTCACGCTGAGTGCGGTATGACATTTGATAATAATTATTAAATAGCGTCTCAAAAAAAGTCAGGACATGACTTAAA
The DNA here is from genome assembly GCF_014946775.2 of Pectobacterium quasiaquaticum. Classification (NCBI taxonomy): domain Bacteria; kingdom Pseudomonadati; phylum Pseudomonadota; class Gammaproteobacteria; order Enterobacterales; family Pectobacteriaceae; genus Pectobacterium; species Pectobacterium quasiaquaticum. The sequence goes on from NZ_CP065177.1 coordinate 3,787,634, forward strand.
TTAATAATAACGCAGCGCAATTAAAATTTAAGAATAGTAGGCAAATAAAAAAGATCGCTAACCCATTAAGAGCGGGTGAAATACGCCGATAGATTAAAGAGAAAAGGATGATATCCACCACGACAGAGCATCACGTTAAATCAAATAATATGATAAAATTAAAGCACTTCTTTAGTATCACTAAAAATAAAAAAGCCCTATCAAGGAAGTCGCCATGACCGACCTTAAGTATAAAATACTTAAACTTTTTGCCCATCCGACATACGCGTTTTTTCTGTTCGGTGCGATTTCCTTTATCTTCACCATCATTATTATGCATGAAGCCAATAAGTCGACCTGGAAAACAGAACGGATAAATCTCGATACCGCGATCAAAACCTACGGTTCTTACACCAACAGCGGTGAAGTAACAGAAAGCGATATGATTCGGCAATCCGGTACTTATTTATTGTCACGTACCAGAACATTTGCCTTTAACACTCGGGATTCACGTAGCGAATGTATAAACAAGCTTTCCTCTTCCGATCTCAACTTCAACGATATGGCCGTTATTCGCACCTGCCAAAATAAACTGCCCTCTATCGGGGACTATGCGGGTAAAAACACGCTGACAATTATTTTCCCTATTCTGTCACCAACCGATGAATTACTGGGTATTTGGATAAGAACGACGTCAGAAAGCCCACCACCATCATTTATCCAGACGCTATTTTCCCTGTCATCAACCCTCATTATTGTTGGTAGCGTACTCCTTTTCGCTATTTTAGGCAGCCTGCTCTCAGTGCTGACGAAAAAATATTTGGTGGAGTTGCCCATCATCGCGCGGTATGACGATCTCACCGGTTATTTACGGCGAGATGCGTTCGTTATGGCCGCAAATAAAGCCTTTAGTATCGCTAACCTGACCAAGCGCCCCGTTAGCGTCATTCTGATCGACATTGACTACTTTAAGCAGGTGAATGATAGCTTTGGCCATAGCGTCGGGGATGATGCGCTGAAGTTTGTCGGCGACACCTTCAAAAAATCATTTCGCCGCGAAGATATTTTTGGCCGTATTGGCGGCGATGAATTCGCGATCGTATTACCTAATATCGGATTAGACGATGCGTACACCATCGTGGACAAAGCAAGAGAGCGCGTGAGCGACACACCTTGTGAAACAACCGCTGGGGCTATCAGGCTGACGGTCAGTATTGGGCTGGTTGAATACTATATCGCTGGGGAAGATCTCAGCGAGGTCATGAAACGTGCCGATGATAATCTTTATATCGCGAAGAAAACACGTAACGCGACGGCAAAATAAATGTATCCCCGCGATACCAAATTGCAGACAAAAAAATAGCCGGAATTCCCGGCTATTTTTATCCGCAGAATGCTTACAGTAAATCTGCGATCATCTTCTCCAGTTTTTCCTGGTCGATAGCAAATTTACGGATCCCGTCGGCCAGTTTATCAATCGCCATTGGATCCTGGTTGTGCTGCCAGTAGAACTCAGCTTCTGTCATTTTCGCCGGACGAACTTTCACGTCACCAACGTAAGACAGCTTGCGAACCACTTCGCCTTCGCTTTCTGACAGCTCTTTCAGCAGGGCGGGTGCAATCGTCAGACGGTCACACCCGGCCAGTTCCAGAATCTCACCGACGTTACGGAAGCTCGCGCCCATCACAACGGTTTCATAGCCGTGCTCTTTGTAGTAGTCGTAGATTTCGCTAACGGAAACCACGCCTGGATCTTCATTCGGCGCGAATTCTTTCTTATCGCCATTGGCTTTGTACCAGTCAAGAATACGGCCAACGAATGGAGAAATCAGGAACACGCCCGCTTCAGCACAAGCGCGCGCCTGTGCAAAGGAGAACAGCAGCGTCAGGTTACAGTTGATGCCTTCTTTTTCCAGTTGCTCCGCCGCGCGGATGCCCTGCCAGGTTGAAGCCAGTTTAATCAGGATACGCTCGTTACTGATGCCTGCGTCGTTGTACAGCTTGATCAGGTGTTTTGCCTTCGCCACGCTGGCTTCGGTGTCATAAGACAAGCGCGCATCCACTTCTGTGGAGATGCGGCCGGGGATCAATTTTAAAATTTCGAGACCGATATTGACCGCCAGTTTATCCGTGGCATCCACGACCTGCTGTTTGCGATCGCTGCTCTGCTCACGCGCCCAGGCAATTGCCTCGTCGATCAGCTTGCGGTATTCAGGAATTTGCGCAGCGTTCAGAATCAGTGAAGGGTTGGTGGTCGCATCTTGCGGTTGGTACAGTTTCATTGCCGCAATATCGCCGGTATCAGCTACAACCGTGGTCAGTTGGCGTAGGGAAGTCAGTTTATCCGTCATGTTGGCATGTCTCGTTGTTTATACGTGGTGCTCGTGAATGAAAATAGCTCGTATATGAATCGACTGGTTATCTAATCGGGTGGCCGTCTGTTTTGCGCCGAAATCTGATAATAACACGCGCACTTTCCCGCGCAAGCCAGCCTTTTCCCACTCGCCCCTGCAACGGTGCTTACACGCCGATAAGACGCCATATTTTCCCCTTCTCGAACACGCGGGAACGAGAAAGACGAGGCGTATTATAGCTATCGCCGTTTTCTTACTACGTTCTTGCTATAGTAGGTGCATCAAAAATCAGACCGACAGGACATGGCGCATGCTTATTACTATTTCACCCGCAAAAACGCTCGACTACACCAGTCCTTTGGCAACGACGCGTTATACCCAGCCGGAACTTCTGGACTATTCCAGCCAGTTGATTGATGTGTGTAAAAAACTGACGCCGGCACAGATCGCTTCTCTGATGAGCATCAGCGATAAGCTAGCTGACCTGAACGCAGGCCGCTTTAGCGATTGGCAGCCGGATTTCACACCGGAGAACGCGCGTCAGGCGCTGTTGGCGTTTAAGGGCGACGTCTATACCGGATTGGCCGCAGAAGATTTCAGCGAGGAGGACTTCGATTTCGCTCAACAGCATCTGCGTATGCTGTCAGGCCTGTATGGCGTGTTGCGCCCGCTGGATTTGATGCAGCCGTATCGGCTGGAAATGGGCACCAGGCTGGAAAATAAAGCCGGTAAAGATCTCTACAGTTTCTGGGGCGACACCATTACTGAAAAGCTGAATCAGGCGCTGCGCGAACAAGGCGACGATGTGCTGGTTAATTTAGCATCGGACGAATATTTCAAAGCCGTTAAACCGAAAAAGCTCAATGCCCGTCTGATCAAGCCCGTTTTCCTGGATGAGAAAAACGGTAAGTTTAAGGTAATCAGTTTCTACGCTAAGAAAGCTCGCGGTCTGATGAGCCGTTTCATTATTCAAAACCGCCTGACTCAACCAGAGCAGTTGAAAGCGTTTAATCTGGAAGGTTACTTTTTCGAGGCTGCGGATTCTTCGGCTGACGAGCTGGTGTTCAAGCGTCACGAACAGTAAATATACCCGTCATACTTCAAGCTGCATGTGCGTTGGCTACGGTCATTCACCCGAATCACTTACCTGAGTAAGCTCATCGGGATTCACTCTCTTGCCGCCTTCCTGCAACTCGAATTATTTAGGGTATAAATAGTACGATAGGCAAAAAAGAAAGGCGGCGAAAACGCCGCCCTTTCAATCGATTTATTCCGGCAGCGACATCAGGAACTCACGCAGCTTCGCGAAATCATCTGGGAAGTTGTGCGACAGCAGATCCAGATCGGCACGCTCAGCCAGCGCTTCTGGCAGATCCAGCTTTTTGCCCAGAATGTCTTCCACGCTTTCCTTGAATTTCGCCGGGTGCGCCGTGCCCAAGAACAGACCGAATTCACCCGCTTGCAACTGATCGCGCAGCAGACGGTAAGCAATCGCAGCATGCGGCTCTGAAAGATAGCCTAACGCATCCAGCTCATGCATGGTTTCTTTCGTCGTCTCATCGCTCACTGCGCCAAAGCCCAGCGTTTTCAACTGCCAGTTCTTACGGCGGAACAACTCTTCCACGCGCGGCCAGTTGTTCGGCTGGCTTACGTCCATCGCGTTGGATAAGGTTGCCACCGTTTTATTCGGTTCCCAATTTCCGCTGCTCAGGAAACGCGGCACGGTGTCATTGGCGTTGGTCGCCGCGATGAAGCGCTTAATCGGCAGACCCAGCGATTTTGCCAGCAGACCGGCAGTCAGATCGCCGAAGTTACCACTCGGCACAGAAACCACCAGTTGGTTACGGGCTTCCTGCGGCAGTTGTGCAACGGCTTCAAAGTAGTAGCAAATTTGCGCCAGCAAACGGCTGATGTTGATGGAATTTGCTGAGTTCAGGCCAATCGCCTTTTTCAGTTCTTCATCATCAAACGCCTTTTTCACCAACGCCTGACAGGCATCGAAATCGCTGTCGATAGCGATGGTGTGAATATTGCCACCCAGCGTACAGAACAGTTTTTCCTGCAACGGGCTGATCTTGCCCTGCGGATACAAAATCACAACGCGGACATTTTCCAGACCGTAAAAGGCGTGCGCCACAGCGGCACCGGTGTCGCCAGAGGTCGCCGTCAGAATAGTGATTTTCTCGTCGCCAGACACTTCCGTCAGCATTTGCGCCATAAAGCGGCCGCCGAAGTCTTTAAAGGCCAGCGTCGGGCCGTGGAACAGCTCCAGCGCAGCGATATCTTCCGCAACTGGCGCAACCGGAGCCGGGAATGCAAAGGCCGCTTTCACACGCTCAAACACCGTTTCGGTCGCAATTTCATCACCGATATAGGCAGACAGAATGCGGCTGCTGCGGGTCACAAAATCCAGATCCAACAGAGCATCGATTTCAGTGCGCTCGAATTCCGGCAGTTCCAGCGGGAAGAACAGCCCTTGCTGGCTACCCAGCCCTTGCTTGATAGCCTGAGCAAAACTGACCTGCTCGTTATGATCTTTAAGGTTGTACAGTTTCATGCGTTATCCCAGTTGTCGTGCGCCAGTCGTATCAAGACGGCAAATATGAACAAAACCTTCATCGTTCTGCAAATAGTTATCCCGCAGCCAGTCGGCCAGACGCTGTGCGCTCGCCATGTCGTTGCAGACGGAGAATAACGTTGGGCCAGAGCCGGAAATACCGCAGGCCAGCGCCCCGATATCTTCAGCAGCCTGGCGAGCGGCAGCAAAGCCGGGCAGCAGTTTCGTCCGATAAGGTTCCGCGATGACATCCTTCATCAGTTTTGCCGCCAGCGCGGCCTGTCCGGTATGGCAAGCGTGGATAAAGCCCGCCAGATAACGGCCGTGGCTGATGCAATCCTGACGACGATATTGCGCAGGCAGAATCGCGCGCGCTTCAGCAGTGGAGACTTTAATCCCCGGATACGCCATGACCCACAGCCAGTCATCGAATGACGGCACAGGCTGGCTGATGATGCCGTTTTCTTCCAGCATCAGTTGGACGCCGCCGAGAAAACACGGGGCAACGTTATCGTAGTGAACGCTGCCGGAAATGCGCCCTTCCAGCTCACCCATCAGCGTCAGCAGACGGTTATCATCCAGCGGCTTACCGCAAAATTCGTTCATCGCCATCAGCCCAGCGACGACAGAACAGGCGCTGGAACCGAGCCCTGAACCAATCGGCATATTCTTTTCGAGCGTCATCGCCACTGGCACGGTTTTGCCAATTTCCTGACAGAACAGTTCCCAACATTGATACACAATGTTTTCTTTCGGGTTATCCGGCAGCTTGCTAACAAAACGCCCTTCATTACGCAGGCTGAACAGATCGGCGGCTTCAACAGAGACGCAATCCCCCAGCAATGAACCGTCTACCGGCGAGACGGCCGCACCCAGCACATCAAACCCAACGCTGACGTTACCGATTGATGCAGGTGCATACACCTTAACCATAATTATGCTCCCAACTTCCATGACAAGGTGCGCAGCAGATCTGCGAACACACCAGCAGCGGTAACATCGTTACCCGCGCCATAACCGCGTAACACGAGCGGCAGTGGCTGATAATAACGGCTGTAGAATGCCAGCGCATTCTCGCCATCTTTGACTTTAAACAGCGGATCGTTGCCGCCAACAGCACTGATTTTGACCTTACAGCGGCCTTCTTCAATCACGCCGACATAGCGCAACACTTTACCTTCATCACGCGCTTGTGCAACACGGCTGGCAAATTCATCATCAGCCGACGGCAGGCGCTGCATGAAGCTGGCAACATCGCCGGAGGCATCGAAGCTGGCAGGCAGAACGGATTCCACCTCAATATCGCCCAGCTCCAGTTGATAACCCGCTTCACGCGCCAGAATCAGCAGCTTACGCGCCACGTCCATACCGGACAGATCGTCACGCGGATCGGGCTCGGTATAGCCTTTCTCTTTCGCCTGCGTGGTCGCTTCCGACAGCGACATGCCTTCATCAAGTTTACCGAAAATAAAGGACAGCGAGCCAGAGAGAATACCGGTAAAGCGAATCAGCTCATCACCCGCATTCAGCAGATTTTGCAGGTTCTCAATCACCGGCAGGCCTGCACCGACGTTAGTGTCATACAGGAAGCGACGGCGGGATTTCGCCGCGGCGCTACGCAGTTGGTGATAATAGTTCATCGACCCCGTGTTGGCTTTCTTGTTTGGCGTCACCACGTGGAAACCGTCGGCCAGGAAATCCACGTACTGATCGGCTACAGCCTGATTCGACGTACAGTCAACGATCACCGGGTTCAGCAGATGGTACTCTTTAACCAGACGGATCAGACGGCCCAGATTAAATGGTTCGCGGGCTTTACCCAGCTCTTCATGCCAGTTTTCCATCGAGATGCCGTTAATATTGGTCAGCATCGCTTTTGAGTTGGCGATCCCACACACGCGCAGGTCGATATGCTTGTCTTTCAGCCACGGCTGCTGGCGGTGGATCTGATCCAGCAGTGCACCACCCACGCCACCGACGCCGATCACAAACACGTCGATCACCTGATCGGTGTTAAACAGCATCTGGTGGGCAACACGTACGCCAGTGGTGGCGACATCGTTATTCACCACGACAGAGATAGAACGCTCGGAGGAGCCCTGCGCGATAGCCACGATATTGATATTTGCGGTCGCCAACGCCGAGAACAGGCGCGCAGACAAGCCGCGCAGCGTGCGCATGCCATCGCCTACCACAGAGAGGATCGCCAGACGCTCCATCACATCCAGCGGTTCCAGCACGCCTTCTTTCAGTTCTAGATAGAATTCGTCTTCTAGCGTTTTTCTAGCACGCGCCAGCTCGTTTTGCGATACGCAGAAGCTGATGCTGTATTCGGAAGATGACTGCGTAATCAGAACAACAGAGATACCCGCGCGCGACATCGCAGCAAACACACGCGCCGCCATGCCTACCATGCCTTTCATGCCAGGGCCGGAGACGTTAACCATCGCCATATTGTTCAGGTTGGTAATGCCTTTCACCGGATACTGCGTATCCGTGCTGTCCATACCGATGAGCGTACCGGGAGCCTGAGGATTTTCGGTGTTTTTGATGAGGCAGGGAATTTGGAACTGGGCGATAGGAGCGATAGTGCGGGGGTGGAGGACTTTGGCGCCAAAATAGGACAGCTCCATCGCCTCCTGATAGGACATCGACTTCAATAATCGAGCGTCCGGCACCTGACGCGGATCGCAGGTATAAACGCCGTCCACATCGGTCCAGATCTCACAACAGTCGGCACGTAAACACGCAGCCAGTACCGCAGCAGAATAGTCAGAACCGTTCCGGCCCAGCACGACCAGTTCCCCTTTGTCGTTACCGGCAGTAAAGCCTGCCATCAGGATCACATGATCTTTCGGGATGGCACTTTCAGCGATGCGGCGAGTCGACTCCGTGATATCCACGGTGGATTCAAGATAGTGTCCCTGCGCCAGCAGCTTCTCAACCGGGTTGATAACGGAGACCCCATAGCCGCGCGCCTGAAAGACCGCTTCCATGATGGCGATAGACAGTTTTTCCCCTCGGCAGATGATCGCAGCGTTCACACTATCAGGGCACTGGCCCAGCAGCGCGATGCCGTGCAGAACGTGTTTCAGCTGTGCAAATTCCTGATCCACGAATGCCTTCAGGCGGGCATGGTCAAAGCTGGGTTGAGACGCGGCAAGGCCTTGCAGCAGCGAAGAAAAGATCGTTTCGGCGTCGTTTAAATGAGGCAGGATATCTTGTCCGGCGACGGTTTTCTCAATCATGGCAACCAGATGGTTGGTAATTTTCGCCGGAGCGGACAATACGGTAGCCACCTGTCCCTGGCGCGCGTTGTTCTCGATAATGTCGGCAACGCGTGCAAAACGCTCCGCATTTGCTACTGAAGTCCCGCCAAATTTCAACACTCGCATTTTTATCTGTTCTCCTGAATTTCTGCCAACCAAACGCCGAAAGCGTTTTTTGTATGCCGCTTACAGACGGCGTTGAGGGATAACCTGCCATAAAAAAAAAGCCCGCACTGTTCGGTGCGGGCTTTTTCTGGAATCTTTATATGCGTCAGCCCGCACCGTTACTGGTTGTATCGGTGATGGTAATAATCGTGGTGATTAGGCTGATAGTGCGCATGCTAAAATTGAATCTCATTAGAAGTAGAGTTATCTGCCCTATTAGTTAGGCCAATCGCCCTTTGAAGTCAACGGATTTCTTTTTTTTCTTCTCGCCGAAGGAAAAATCCCTGCCGCTCAACCCACTGCCTAAACAGGAATAAGCCGGACAAACCGTTGTCAAAATACGTGACTCAAGATGTTCGACTGCCAAAAAAGCCATCTCTGCTATCTTATTTCGGCAACCTTTTTTCAATGTCGTGTAGCAACCGATGAAGCATCGCCGTATCGCGTTGCTCTAAACGCCCTAGCCGCTGATGCAACCAGTCCCGCAGTTTTGCATCGTCTTCAACCGCCAGATTGACCAGTAGCCGCTCCATACGATCGCGCAGCGCCGATAACTGCCCCGCCACCGCTGGCTGTGTCGCTTCCGGTTTGACCTGCATGAGATCAGCCAGTTGGTAACAATACACCATCACCGCCTGACCAAGATTCAGCGAGGGATAATCCGCTTTCATCGGCACGCCAGTCAGCACATCCGCCAGTTCGAGCTCTTCATTCGTCAGGCCAACATCTTCCCGACCAAACACCAGCGCCGCAGACGCCATCCATTGAACCTTCTCCTGCAATACGCCAGTCAGTTCCGCTGGCGTGCAGTAATAACGATATTTCGCCCGGCTGCGCGCGGTGGTCGCGACCGTAAAATCGATATCTGCCAGTGCTTCCGTCAACGTGGAAAACACCTGTACGTTATCCAGAATATCTCCTGACCCGTGCGCCACCCAGCGGGCGGCGGGCTCCTGATGTACCGCGCTACCGACAATACGCAAGCTGCTGAACCCCATCGTTTTCATCGCACGAGCGGCCGCCCCGACATTTTCAGCCCGAGCGGGCTCAACCAAAATAATATGAAACTGCATAGACTCCTCAGTATGGGTTACATGCGTTTTGGCAAGAGTTCATCTGCTCGCCAAACAACGCAGCCCTGCAATCGATAACAATTTATTGATGACGACGATTTGTTGATAACGGCAATTTGTTGGGCATCACGGTAAAAAATTAACAATAAACCAACAACATTTTCGGCATCAATTCGGCCTTCGGTAGGAAACATCGGTGAGTCCAAAATATGGGCGGGAAGATAAAACCCTAATAAAAACAAGGTAAATTACCTTACTTCAATAAGTTATAAAACTACCAGCGACTGTGTAGCGCCAATTATGATTATTGGCATTTGCTATGCTAAATCGTTCATAAAAAGTGCTAAATTGTGACGTAAACTGGCAATCTTATAAGTGTTTATCACAAAATAGTTAACGTGCTAAAATGAAATTTGATATATGTCAACAGAACCGTAGATTTATCAGCAGGCAAAATCTGTGCTTACTGTTATGTTGCTGTTAATAAGGTTAAACTGTGCGCCACTTTGAGCGCAGTTAAATTAGCGCCACGCTCATCCGCTAGCAGTACCTCTAAGCGGGTAGAGAATGAACACCAGTAACGCATTTACGTACTTGAGTCTGACGTTGAGCGAGGGCGTAGTCTACCTCGATAAGCTCCAGGGAAATACCCAGAATAACTGGCGTTGTAGCCAGCGGGCCAGCAGGGTATGACAGCGACTTCTGTACTTCCGATTTCTATAATTTAAGTTGGCAATTTTAGGTAGCAAACATGCAGACGCCGCACATTCTTATTGTTGAAGACGAGCTAGTAACTCGTAATACCCTCAAAAGCATTTTTGAGGCGGAAGGATACGTTGTTCACGAAGCCACTGATGGCGCAGAAATGCACCACATTTTGTCCGAGAACGACATCAATCTGGTGATCATGGACATCAACCTGCCAGGAAAGAACGGCCTGTTGCTGGCACGTGAATTGCGCGAGCAAGCCACCGTTGCCTTGATGTTCCTCACCGGCCGCGACAATGAAGTCGATAAGATCCTCGGTCTGGAAATCGGTGCGGATGACTACATCACCAAACCGTTCAACCCACGTGAACTGACGATCCGCGCACGTAACCTGCTGTCACGCACCATGAATCTGGGCAGTGGCACCGAAGAGCGTCGTCTGGTGGAAAGCTATCGTTTCAACGGCTGGGAACTGGACATCAATAGCCGTTCTCTGATTAGCCCGGCTGGTGAACAATACAAGCTGCCGCGTAGTGAATTCCGCGCCATGCTGCACTTCTGCGAAAATCCGGGTAAGATTCAGTCACGTGCGGAACTGCTGAAGAAAATGACGGGTCGTGAGCTTAAGCCGCACGACCGTACCGTTGACGTCACCATCCGTCGTATCCGCAAGCACTTTGAATCCACGGCTGATACGCCAGAAATCATCGCGACAATCCACGGCGAAGGCTACCGCTTCTGCGGCGATCTGGAAAATTAATTCCCTCAGCCGGAACAGGCTTCTGTTCCGGCTGTTTTCCCTTCTTACCGCACGTTACTCACTCTTTCCCCACGGCATAACTGGCACCGCACTTAACGCATTCTTCGGCGAACCATCGACTAAGCGATCAGAGTAAGCGAGATAGATCAACGAGTTACGCTTTTGATCGTAAAACCGAACGACCTGCAATTTCTTGAAAACCAGCGATGTTCTTTTCTGGAACACCACAGATCCGCGATCGCCGCCGTTTTTGATCTTATCGGACAGCGTAATCGGCCCAACCTGCTGACAGGAAATGGCAGCGTCCGACGTGTCTTCCGCCAACCCTAACCCGCCTTTGATTCCGCCTGTTTTGGCTCGGCTAATGTAGCAGGTCACATTGGATACCTCCGGATCGTCAAACGCTTCCACGACAATCTTATGATCCGGACCCAGCAGTTTAAAGGCTGTATCGACAGACCCAACTTCTTCCGCACTGACAACACCAGCGGTAGATAGCAATAGCAGACCCGCTCCCATGATGCGCTTTATGTTCATATTTCAGGTCCTGTGACAATTCATAACAAACGATTAATAACCACAATTAAAAAGGGGATGAGCAAAATAAACCGCTATAATCTCCCTCCTTATCCAAATTACCTGCGGAACATTTTCAAAAATCTTCGGCAGTACCAAAGTGAAAATATTGCTATGATGCGGGATCTCAATACGCTCGCGCTCAATGTGTTTGATGAGGAAGATTATGGATCAAGCCGGTATCATACGTGACTTGCTTAACTGGCTGGAAAGCCATCTCGACCAGCCGCTATCACTCGATAATGTGGCGGCGAAAGCGGGTTATTCCAAGTGGCATCTGCAAAGAATGTTCAAAGATGTGACGGGCCATGCCATTGGTTCATATATCCGAGCGCGGAGATTGACCAAAGCAGCGGTTGCACTTTGTCTGACCAGTCGCCCTATCCTTGATATTGCCCTGCAATACCGTTTTGATTCACAACAGACGTTTACCCGCGCGTTCAAAAAACAGTTTGCACAAACGCCCGCGTCTTATCGTCGTTCCGATAACTGGAACACGTTCGGCATTCGTCCGCCGATCAGGCTCGGTGAGTTTACCCTGCCGCAACCACAGTTTGTCGTCCTTCCAGAAACACAGCTTCTTGGGCTAACGCAGACCTATAACTGCAGTCTGGAGCAGATTTGTAATTTCCGTACGGAAATTCGCGTCCACTATTGGCGTCAGTTTTTGGGAGAAACACGCAGCGTCCCACCGGTGCTTTACGGGCTACATCATTCACGGCCGAGCAAAGAGAAAGACGACGAACACGAAGTGCTCTACACCACCGCGCTGGAGCCACAATATCTGCCTGACGATGTTCACACAGTTGAACCGATTACGCTACCGGGCGGAGATTACGCGATGTTTGTATTCGAAGGGCCGAAAGACGAGCTACAGGACTTCATTATTACACTGTATGACACCTGTCTGCCGACCTTCCAACTCACACGTCGCAAAGGGTTCGACGCCGAGCGTTTTCATCCTAGTCGTGATGCTGATGGGGAAATACCTGACATCATCCGCTGCGAGTATTTTATCCCCATCCAGCACACAGAGCCGCTCTCAGCGCTGTAATTCATCCAGTGCCGGAATATCCAAATGCGAAATATCTCCGGCCGTTTCCACTACCCATCCCGGTGCCAGCCACGGGCTTTGCTGATAATCAATGCGCGACAGGGAGCAGTTGCGCAGACGCAGACGCCGCTCAGCCGATGCGGGTAACCCCAGAACCGTACTCAGCAAGCACCCCAGCGCCATACCGTGGCTAACCAGCAAAGGACGACTTCCTGCGGGCAACGCCAGACAACGTTCCAGAACGCCGTGCATGCGCAATGCCACATCAACCATCGACTCGCCTTCTGGGATGCGGCCATCGGGCGTGCCATCCACCAGCCCTTTACGCCACTTTTCTTCCTCAGCGGTCAGCGAATCCAAATCGCGAGCTTCTAAGACGCCCATGTTCAACTCACGTAACCCAGGCTCTAGGATTATCTGGCAATCACCACAAGATTTAGCGATGATTTCTGTCGTCTGGCACGTTCTCCCGAGATCGCTGGTAAAAATATGCGTAATCCCTAACGTCCCGATTCGTTCAGCAACCTGTTGTGCCTGTTGCTCACCTCTTGGCGTCAGCGCACTGTCAGATTGACCTTGAATACGTCGAGCCACATTCCATTCCGTTTCGCCGTGGCGAACAAGATATACCTGTAACATGGTTATTTTCCGTTATACTGCGTCAAATTAACTAAAGGTACGAAACTGTTATGTATCACGTTGTTGCTGCAACTACCAACCCGGCAAAGATTAAGGCTATTACTCTGGCATTCACCGATGTCTTTGGTGCAGAAAACTGCCGCATCGAAGGCGTTGACGTCGACAGTGGCGTCCCGCGCCAGCCTCTCGGCTCTCTCGAAACCCGTACAGGCGCAAGAAACCGCGTCATGATGGCGCGCCAGGTGCGACCAGAAGCCGATTTTTGGGTCGGTGTCGAAGCAGGCATTGAAGAAAGCATGACGTTCGCCTGGATGGTGATCGAAAACGCCCACCTGCGTGGCGAATCACGTTCTGCAAGCCTGGTTCTTCCAGAAAGTATATTACATGGCATTCGTGAAGGACGGGAATTAGGTGATGAAATGGAGCGTTTGACGGGCGTTCAGAATATCAAGCATAAAGGTGGTGCCATCGGCGTCTTCACCGACGGCAAATTATCACGCACTAGCGTGTATCATCAGGCATTGCTGCTGGCATTGGTGCCATTTCATAACCCGATCTATCAAATTCCCGTTCAGACAGCGAAACAGTAATCGTTACGCGTCGCCACTCAACGGCTTATCTGCCGACAGCAACTGCGCTTCCAGCCAGCTTTTTAACGCGGGGGGCGCGGCTTTCAGACTGTTTGAACCGCGCGTAATCGTCGCAATGCCCGCACCTAACTCGCTTTTCAGCTCACGCTGGCTCATTTCACCCCGCATGAGCTCCTGGATAATTCGCACCCGCGTTCCCAACGCTGTACGCTCATCCGGCGTTAGCAGGAGTTGGAGCAGCGGCAATTGAAGATCCTCCGCAATAGACTGCTGCAATAGCGCGACAAAGCGTAACCAGTGCTCATTGTCTTGTTCAGAAAGTGCTGGGTCGATCAGCGATAACGGAGTCATAACAGGCTGCCATACTATTTAACTAGTACGGCAGCATAACACAATTTCAGGTAACGAGCGCAACGCCACCTATCAATAACGCCTCTGCCATTCCGCATCCGTCAGCACACTGGCTGGCTGATTCAGGAAATAGCGATAGAAGACGTCATACGCCAGCACATTTTTCACGTAACCCCGTGTTTCCGAAAACGGAATACTTTCGATAAACGCAACGGGATCGATGCGCCCGGCGCTGTTTCTCAGCCAGGTATTCACACGCGATGGCCCTGCATTATAAGCCGCGGAAGACAGAATGCGGTTACGGCCAAATGTCTGGTACACGTACTCCAGATAGTTCGTCCCTAACAGGATATTAGTTTCGGGATCGAACAACTGGCTGCTGTTCGTATAGAACGTGATATTGCTCATTTTGGCCGTATGCTGCGCCGTCGCGGGCATCAACTGCATCAGACCCGATGCACCAACTGGGGAACGTGCTTTCGGGTTCCACGCGCTCTCTTGACGAGCAATCGCCATCGCATAGCTCTGGCTAATACCTTTCCCCTGCGTTTCACGGCGGAATTCATCGTTCCAGGCTAGCGGGAAACGCTCTTCCAGATGATCCCACAGCTTCGCGACAATCGTCGCCTGTACGCTCAAATCCGCCCAGCGCTGTTCAAACGCATAGCGAGTCAGTGCTTCCTGCTGCGGTTTGCTGCGATTCGCCACCAGCCCACTCCATTCGTTGCGTGCCAGATTATCCATCTGCCAGAACATCAACTCGCGCACGCGGGTGATTTCCGGTAGCTGAGACAGAGAAAGATCCGGCTTCACCGCCGCCATGATAGTAATGGGGTAGCGCTCATTCAATTTCTGGGCCGCCGCCATCGGGTAGAACCCGCGTTCCTGCATCAGGCTGCGTAATAACGTCTCGCCTTCCTGCCGTTTGCCCTGATCCAACAGCACCATCGCACGCCAGTAGCGCCATTCGTCTTTCTGTAACGCATCTGCGGGTAAACGCGCCATCCAGCTCGTTAGCCCCTGACGATCGCCGGCTCCCAGCGCCATACGTACGCGGCGTTCCAGCAACGTGGTCGACGTGCTCTGCCGCACCACGCTATCCCGCCACTGCGCCTGCTCTGGCGTGGCATCGTTGCCCATCAAACGCCAAGCAATCGTTTCTTCCATCTCCTGACGTTCTGCCGCACTCATTTTCTGCAAACGGGCAATGACTGGCAGCATCGAACGGGCATTATCAGCATCCTGACGCGCCGTGCGTGTAAAGGCCGACAGCGTGACTTTACGCGTAAAATCCGTTGGCCCAACGGTACGAGCAAAGCTCTCCAGCGAACTCGGATCGTTCTGGAGTTTTAGCAGCGCATCGCCCATCGTTTTATAATCGTCAGGCAGTTGCTTAATGAGGTAACTCACCAGACTGCCACTGCCTTCATCCATCGCCAAACGCGCACGTTCCAGCGTCGTCAACGGCGTCTGCCCGCCGGCCTGCTGCCAGACGGAGAAGAGTTTATCGCACACGGTCGGGAGCGAGCGCCCTGTCAGCCAGATATCACGCGTGGCTTCCCACACGCCCTGACGCTGACCGGTTGCCCACTGGGCGTAATAAAAATTACAGCGTGCGCTGACGGGCTTCGGTGGCTGGGGGCTAAATGCCAGCAGTCCGCTCCAATCCTGACGACGTGCCAGTTCATTCACAAAGCTGGTAGTCAGGTTACGGGCAGGCGGCAGCGTCGGGTGCGTTGCAATAAACTGTTTTACCTGCGTCGCGCTGACCTGGTTCAGATCCTGCGTGAGCGAGCGGTATTCAAGATAAGGATAAAGTGGGTAACTGCGCAGCGTCGGCATCAGTTGCGCGACCGTCTCCATCTGGTTGCTGTCCCATGCTTGCTTAACCTGCTGATAGCGCTGACGCTGTTCGTCCAGAGAATCCGCCAGCGCATGGCCGGAAATCCCAGCCAGACATATCGCCGAAACGGCGTACCACCAATGACCCGCTTTTATCACCTGCATTAACCTCATCCGTTATCGAACTTGCTATCGGCATCCTTCATCGTATCGATCCCCCTATCCTATACCCAAAATAATTCGAGTTGCGTGAAGGCGGCAACCGCATGAATCCCCAGTAGCTTACTCAGGTAAGTGACTGGGGTGAGTAAGGACAAATTGGCTAAGCCAATTTGAACGCCGCTTGCGGCGGCCCTTCAGGGCGAGGCTCAGAGATGAGCCGAGTATTGCCAACGCACAAGCAACTTGAAGTATGACGGATATATCGGGCAGATCCAGTGTGGCACATCATGCCAGACAACGATACGCCGATCCGCAAACCGATTCTGAAATTCATCACGCGGGCATACGTCTCAGATCGGCCATGGCAAATCGCCGGATAGCTGGGATCGCAGGCTGAAACCCGCTACACTTCATACTTAGAGTAATGCGCTTAGAATAATTGATCCGCTGCCAGGGTATTTCCTTAGCAGCGATTTAGTATTAGGTAACACAGTGCTACATATGGTCACCCGCTTATGGTGACAAATCATAGAGATAAGAGAGAGGCGAAGTCGCAACGTGGCTCAATATGTTTATACCATGCATCGCGTCGGTAAGGTCGTACCGCCGAAGCGTCACATTCTGAAAAACATCTCCCTCAGTTTTTTCCCCGGTGCCAAGATCGGCGTGCTGGGTCTGAACGGAGCCGGTAAATCAACGCTGTTGCGTATTATGGCTGGCATTGATACGGACATCGAGGGCGAAGCTCGCCCACAACCTGGAATCAAAATCGGCTATTTGCCGCAGGAACCGCAGTTAAACACGGAGCACACCGTCCGTGAATCCGTGGAAGAAGCGGTGTCTGAAGTCGTGACCGCGCTGAAGCGTCTTGATGAAGTCTATGCGCTCTATGCTGAGCCGGATGCGGATTTCGATAAATTGGCCGCCGAACAAGGCCGACTGGAAGAAGTCATTCAGGCGCACGACGGTCATAATCTGGACAACCAGCTAGAGCGTGCCGCCGATGCGCTGCGTTTGCCGGAGTGGGATGCAAAAATCGCCACCTTGTCCGGGGGGGAACGTCGCCGCGTGGCGCTGTGCCGTCTGCTGCTGGAAAAGCCGGACATGCTGCTGCTCGACGAACCAACCAACCACCTGGATGCCGAATCTGTCGCCTGGCTGGAACGCTTCCTGCACGATTTCGAGGGCACCGTGGTGGCGATTACCCACGACCGTTACTTCCTCGATAACGTCGCAGGCTGGATTCTGGAGCTAGACCGTGGTGAAGGTATTCCATGGGAAGGCAACTACTCTTCCTGGCTGGAGCAGAAAGATCAGCGTCTGGCACAGGAAGCCTCTCAGGAAGCGGCACGCCGTAAGTCCATTGAGAAAGAGCTGGAGTGGGTGCGCCAAGGCGCGAAAGGCCGTCAGTCCAAAGGTAAGGCACGTCTGGCGCGCTTTGAAGAGCTGAACAACACCGAATACCAGAAACGTAACGAAACTAACGAACTGTTTATTCCGCCAGGTGCTCGCCTCGGCGATAAAGTGGTGGAAGTCTCCAACCTCAGCAAGTCTTACGGCGAACGTCAGCTCATCGACGGGCTGTCTTTCTCTGTACCGAAAGGCGCGATTGTCGGCATTATCGGCCCGAACGGTGCCGGTAAATCGACCTTGTTCCGCATGATGTCCGGTCAGGAACAGCCGGATGGCGGTTCGATTGAGCTGGGTGAAACGGTGAAACTGGCGTCAGTCGACCAGTTCCGTGATTCGATGGACAATAGCAAAACCGTCTGGGAAGAAGTGTCTGGCGGGCAGGACATCATGCGTATCGGCAACACCGAGATGCCAAGCCGCGCTTACGTTGGCCGTTTCAACTTCAAAGGGGTTGATCAGGGCAAACGCGTTGGCGAGCTGTCCGGTGGTGAACGCGGCCGTCTGCATCTGGCGAAGCTGTTGCAGGTAGGCGGTAACGTGTTGCTGCTCGATGAGCCGACCAACGACCTGGATATCGAAACTCTGCGTGCGCTGGAAAACGCCCTGCTGGAATTCCCTGGCTGTGCCATGGTGATCTCGCATGACCGTTGGTTCCTTGACCGTATCGCAACGCACATTCTGGATTATCAGGATGAAGGTAAAGTGGAATTCTTCGAAGGTAACTTTACCGAGTACGAAGAGTACAAAAAACGTACGCTGGGTGCCGATGCGTTGGAACCACACCGCATCAAATACAAGAAGATCGCTAAATAAGCCGTCACTGAACGTGATAAACAAATGGCCCGCAAATTGCGGGCCATTTTTCTTTCCAAAACGGCTTCACTTATCCGATCAGAACGTTTCCCAGTTTTGACTATCGCGGCCTTTGCTACTGGCTCCGGCAAGGGCCATCGCTGGCGCTAAGCGCGGTTGCGGTGCAACCTGCGGCAAGGACGATTTCAATCTCTGAGCCACACCAGCCAGCTTGAATACCGCGACAGCCTGCGTCAGACGTGCAGCCTGTTCTTCGAGTGAAACAGCTGCCGCCGAGGCTTCCTGCACCAACGCCGCATTCTGCTGCGTCGCACTATCCATTTCAGACACGGCCTGGCTGACTTGCCCGATACCTCGGCTCTGTTCGTCAGAAGCGGACGCAATTTCCCCCATGATGTCAGTCACGCTGACGACCGCACGAACAATCTCGCCCATAGTTGTGCCCGCCTGAGACACAAGCTCAGACCCTGTATCCACCAGCCGGCTCGATTCGCCAATCAGCCCTTCAATCTCTTTCGCTGCCTGTGCGCTGCGCTGGGCCAGACTACGGACTTCACCCGCCACCACGGCAAAACCACGCCCTTGTTCACCCGCCCGCGCGGCTTCTACTGCCGCATTCAGCGCCAGAATGTTGGTCTGGAAAGCGATGCTATTAATGACAGACGTGATTTCGGAAATACGGCGTGAACTGGTAGAAATATCCTGCATGGTGTCCACCACCCCTTGCACAATTTGTCCGCCCTTCTCGGCTTTTTCAGAGGCATTTTTCGCCAATTGGCTGGCGTGGTGCGCATTGTCAGAGTTCTGTTTCACCGTTGCGGTCAACTGTTCCATGCTCGCAGCGGTTTCTTCCAGCGCGGCCGCCTGCTGCTCGGTGCGCGAAGAGAGATCGACATTACCTGCCGTAATTTCTGACGATCCTTGATAGATCGAATCTGCGCCTTCGCGCACGATCGTCACCGTATCCGTCAGTTCCGCCTGCATAGTCTGGATATTCGTCCCCAGAATGCCGATTTCATTACGCCCCATCGCCATCGGCGGCTGAGTCAAATCACCCGCTGCAATTTTCTGGATACGATCAACCAGTCTGTTGATGGGCGCGAGGATCACGTTGCGTACCATGATGTAGGCCATGATCGCCATAATGATAGCTAAGACAAATGAGCCCGCCATCATCCAGTAACCCAGTTTGGCATTATCTGCCGCACGATGGTTGATATCCTGCGCGGTTTTCGTCAATTCGCTTACTTTCTTACGCACCGGGACGCTAAATGCTTCATCTAACGTGCGAGTGAGTGACCCTTCCAGCGAAATAAGGTCTTCAAATTCACCATCCTTTGTCGCTTTCTGCATAGCCAGAATCGCATTATCACGGTAGTTGGCGTATGCCTTAAGGATATCCTCATCCAGCGCCTTTTCGCTCTCTAGCTTATCTGGCCGCGCGATATATTCATCTAGACGCTTCTGTGAGGCTCTGACTCGACCAGCCGCCTCTTCGGAGGCCGCTTTGAACACCGTGTGATCGCTAATACGGTTTGCTGCACCTGCCTGAATGAATAGTAATCTGGCAACGCGCAACTGATCGAGGCTGCTGCTAATACCAGCTCGGATATCAGACAACTCATTAGCCTTATCCAGGGAATCATTACTCTGCTTTAAGAAATAGCTCGCTGTGCCAATAGAAAGCGCAAATAAAATCAGGATAATTGAAAAAAGAGTAATAAATAACGAAACGAGACGTATATTGTTAATATAACTCAACTTCTCTTTTTGAACAGACATCGGTTGCATTCTCATTTTCACCATCACTGGTCTACATTATCTCTGCCATTATTGGTACGGCAGAGCCAAGATATCACTGTGGCAATAACGCCACGCAGGACAAACCTTTCATAAAAAGGTCAAAAGGAACCACGGTTGTTATCGGCATTTTCAGTCTAAAACGTACCTAAAATAAGTTGATGGAAATCACGTTTCAATAAAAATTGAAAAATACTTATAAAAATGAAACAAAAATATTATAGGTACGACAATCTCTACTGCTTTTTCAAAAACGTTGAGTAACCATCCAATGCACGATACGGCATTATTTATTGTCCATCTTATCAGCCCTATATCTTTGCTCTACAATGGGTTTTATTCAAAAACATGTCTTATTCACAAGACCATATTCTGAAAATAATGAGGAGCAGACCATGAGCGCTCATGCGATAGCCGTTGATCCACAACAGCCAGAAAATTTCATTGCCATCACGCAGGATATCCCCGAGCCCGGTGAATACGATCTGTTGGTCGGTGTAAAAGCCATTTCCGTCAATCCGGTGGATACCAAGGTTCATGCTGGATTGCGTCAGAATGGATTACAGCAGCCCCGAATTCTCGGCTGGGATGCCAGCGGTGTCGTGCTGAAAACTGGCAGCGCGGTGAGCGACCTTCAGGTAG
Source organism: Pectobacterium quasiaquaticum (assembly GCF_014946775.2). Lineage (NCBI taxonomy): Bacteria > Pseudomonadati > Pseudomonadota > Gammaproteobacteria > Enterobacterales > Pectobacteriaceae > Pectobacterium > Pectobacterium quasiaquaticum. The sequence continues at coordinate 3,808,381 of NZ_CP065177.1, forward strand.
GTGATGAAGTTTGGTACGCCGGCGACATCACCCGCCCCGGCAGCAACACCACCCATCATCTGATTGATTCACGCATCGTGGCACGCAAGCCCGTGTCGCTGGACTGGGCAGCGGCGGCCGCACTGCCGCTCACGGCGCTGACCGCCTGGGAAGGCTTGTTCGAGCATCTGAAAATACAGCAGGCCGACAGCGACAAAACGCTGTTGATTATCGGCGGCGCAGGCGGCGTAGGGTCTCTCGCGATTTCTCTGGCGGCATTGCGCAGTGCAGTGAACATCATTGCCACCGCGTCACAGCCGGACTCGGCAGAGTGGTGCCGCCAGCGTGGTGCCCATAAGGTCGTGGATTACCGTAATCTGGTCGAGTCTCTGGAAAAAGAAGGGATCAAACAGGTCGATTACATTTTCTGTCTGAACGACACGGACGGCCATTGGGATGCCATCAGCAAACTGATCGCGCCGATGGGACACATCTGCACCATCGTGGAAAACAAAAATCCGCTCGACCAAACGGCGCTGAAACTCAAAAGCGCGGCGCTGCACTGGGAACTCATGTTTACCCGCAGCATGTTCACCACGCCGGATATCGCGGAACAGGGGAATATTTTGCACGAAGTCGCACAGCTGGTTGATGCAGGAAAACTTCAGGGAACCGCCAGCGAAACGCTGCAAGGGTTAACGGTAGACACACTGAAGCAGGCTCACGGTAAAGTGCTGGAAGGGCATATGCGCGGCAAGATCGTTATCGAGCTGTAATAACGCAATCAGCCCCTTTCGGGGCTGATTAATAACGCACGGATCAATCACACATCAGAACAGCAGACGGGCACGAATGGTGCCTGGAATCGCCTTCATCAGTTGCAGTGCCGTTTGCGCACCGTCAGTTTCGACGTCAATGACCACATAACCAATTTCAGGTGTCGTTTGCAGATACTGCGCGGCAATGTTTATGCCCTGCTCAGCAAAGATCTGGTTAATTTTGGTAATAATGCCAGGACGGTTTTCATGGATGTGCAGCAGGCGGCTGGCGCGTGCGCCATGGACAGGCAGCGACACTTCTGGGAAATTCACCGCAGACAGCGTAGAACCGTTGTCTGAATATTTCGCCAGTTTTCCAGCGACTTCATCACCGATATTTTCCTGCGCTTCCTGTGTGGAACCACCGATGTGCGGCGTCAGCAGTACGTTGTCAAACTCGCACAGCGGCGACAGGAACGGATCGCTGTTGGTTGCTGGTTCCTGTGGGAATACGTCAATCGCCGCACCGGACAAATGCTTGCTGCTCAACGCGTCGCACAGTGCAGGGATGTCAACCACCGTACCGCGGGCGGCGTTAATCAGGATTGAGCCCGGCTTCATCAGCGCCAGCTCTTCCGCCCCCATCATGTTATACGTGCTTTCATTTTCCGGCACGTGCAGGCTCACCACGTCGCTCATATTCAGCAAATCAGACAGGTGACGCACCTGCTGAGCATTGCCCAGCGGCAATTTACTTTCGATATCATAGAAGTAAACGTGCATACCGAGGCTTTCAGCCAAAATACCCAACTGCATACCGATATGGCCGTAGCCGATGATCCCCAGCTTTTTACCACGCGCTTCAAACGAGCCCACAGCCAGCTTGTGCCAGATACCACGGTGCGCTTTCGCGTTGGCCGCCGGGATACCGCGCAGCATCAGCAGCATTTCGCCGATCACCATTTCTGCCACGGATCGGGTATTGGAAAAAGGTGCGTTAAATACCGGGATACCGCGCTTGGTCGCGGCCGACAGATCAACCTGATTAGTCCCGATACAGAAACACCCTACCGCGATCAGTTTTTCCGCAGCAGCAAAAATCTCTTCTGTCAGATGGGTACGCGAGCGGATACCCACAAAATGCGCATCGCGGATGGAGGCTTTCAACGCCTCAGGCTCCAGCGCACCTTTATGGAACTCGATGTTGGTGTAACCCGCTGCACGCAGGTTATCCAGCGCGCTCTGATGCACGCCTTCCACTAACAGAAACTTAATCTTGTCTTTTTCCAATGATACCTTTGCCATTTCCCGACCTTATTTTCAGACTTCAAATGTGACAGAGTGCTCAATAGCTTCTGCCAACATAACAAAAATTACGCAGTCAGCAATACAAACGATTGCTTCGCCCAAATCGCGCCACAGAGGAGCGCGCCTGATTTATGGCAAAAAATATTGCCAAAGATGTGCATCGCCATATCGACGATAAATAAAATAAGAAAATGTGATATTAAGTACCAAAAATGAGCCGTTAACTAAATGGATTTTTTTAGCTAAAAAATTTCTGACGTGGGGGTTCACCACGCCAGAACGATCGCGCACTCATTTAACGACGGTTTTTACACCCTCAGCCGTACCGACTAACGCAACATCCGCACCGCGGTTGGCAAATAACCCAACGGTTACGACGCCGGGGATACCGTTGATGTGGTTTTCTACTGCGACCGCATCCATGATATTCAGGTTGTGCACATCCAGAATGACGTTGCCGTTATCCGTCACGACGCCCTGACGATAGACTGGCTGCCCGCCCAACTTCGCCAGTTCACGCGCCACGTAAGACCGCGCCATCGGGATAACTTCAACCGGCAGCGGGAATTTACCCAGCACATCAACCTGTTTGGATGCATCGACAATGCAGATGAACTGGCGCGACAGTGCTGAAATAATTTTCTCGCGGGTCAACGCTGCACCACCACCCTTGATCATCTGCATGTGTCCGTTGATCTCATCCGCGCCATCCACGTAGACATCCAGCGAATCCACATCATTAGCGTCAAAAACCGGGATACCCAGACTTTTCAACTTTTCCGTCGAGGCATCCGAGCTGGAAACCGCGCCTTTGATTTGATGTTTTATCGAACCCAGCGCATCAATAAAGTGTGCTGCCGTCGATCCGGTTCCTACTCCCACAATAGTATCGGGGCGGACGTAGTCGAGCGCTGCCCATCCCACTGCTTTTTTCAGTTCATCTTGCGTCATAATCTGCTTCTGGCCTGTAGAATCGATATACGAAAACGTGTGCGTATTATAGAACATGCACGTTGGGGAAAGCGTGCAAATTCACTTCACCGCCGATGCATTATTTCATGCACATCATTCCACACCTACCCTGCTGAATCGTGATTGCGCACAACAGCCAAAATAAGATTTCTGCATGGCAAATCTGCAAAATGTGGCATAGTGAAAAAAAACAGACTCATTCAGAGGATTTTGACTTTCATGAAACGCCCGGACTATCGAACGCTTCAGGCTCTGGATGCCGTCATCCGCGAGCGTGGTTTTGAACGCGCTGCCCAAAAACTGTGTATTACCCAATCTGCCGTTTCACAGCGTATTAAACAATTAGAAAACCTGTTCGGCCAGCCGCTATTAGTCAGAACCATCCCGCCTCGTCCGACAGAACAAGGGCAGAAACTGCTGGCTCTGCTGCATCAGGTCGAGCTGCTGGAAGAAGAGTGGCTAGGCAATGAAACTAACAGCGATATCCCACTGCTGCTGTCGCTGGCGGTGAACGCCGACAGCCTCGCAACCTGGCTGCTGCCTGCGTTACAACCGGTGCTGGTCGATTCACCGATTCGTCTTAATTTGCAGGTAGAAGATGAAACGCGCACGCAGGAAAGGCTGCGCCGGGGTGAAGTGGTCGGTGCGGTGAGTATTCAATCTCAGCCGCTGCCAAGCTGTCTGGTGGATAAACTGGGTGCACTAGACTATCTGTTTGTCGCCTCGCCGAGGTTTGCCGCCCGCTATTTCCCGAATGGTGTAACGCGTTCGGCGCTGCTACGTGCCCCTGCGGTCGCCTTCGACCATCTGGATGATATGCATCAGGCCTTTTTACAGCAGAACTTTGATTTGTCACCTGGCAGCGTTCCCTGCCACATCGTGAATTCGTCGGAAGCGTTTGTACAACTGGCGCGTCAAGGCACAACCTGCTGCATGATCCCACATCTGCAAATCGAAAGAGAACTTGCCAATAACGAGTTAATCGACCTGACGCCAGGGCTGTTTCAGCGCCGGATGCTCTACTGGCACCGCTTCGCGCCGGAAAGCCGGATGATGAGGAAAGTGACGGACGCTCTGCTCTCGCACGGTCATCAGGTACTGCGGCAATCATAACGTACTGAGAAAGTGATACTGAAGTCGTGATAAAGAACAACAGGCCCGACTAATCAGGCCTGTTGTTCTCATCACGGTTTACACCACAATGGCTTAAGGTTCTCGCTACGGCGTACGCTGTAGCTCAAATACCACATCCACCTGATCGTCAAAGTGAATGGTTTGCTGTTCATAGGTTTGTGCCGCTTCGCTTTGCACCGCAGCATCTGCCGTTTTGAACATCCGTGCCATTGGCATCGGCTGATAGTTGGCAACGTGATAGCGAACGCTGTAGATCGGCCCCAACTTAGCGTTAAAGCCCTGCGCCAGCGCTTCCGCCTGACTCGTCGCCTGCTCAATGGCTTTCTTACGCGCTTCATCACGATAGGTTTCTGGGTTGGCAACGCCTAATTCTACCGTACGAATCTCATTCAGCCCCGATTTCAGCGCCCCGTCCAGCAGCTCGTTCAGTTTATCTAGCTGGCGCAGCGTGACTTCCACCTGACGCACCGCACGATAGCCTTTCAGCACCGAGCCACCTGTTTTCAGATAGTCATATTCTGGCTGCGTACGTAAATTGGCGGCATTAATATCTTTTTTCTCAATGCCATTTTTACCGAGAAAATCAAAATATTGTGCAACGCGGGCATCGACCTGCTTTTTCGCTTCAGCCGCATCCTTCGATGACACGCTCACTTCAATCGCCAAACGTGCGATATCCGGTGTCGCGTCTACGCTAGATGTCCCTGACGTCACGATATGTGGGCCATCCGGCAATTCCGCAGCCTGCGCAGCTATTGACACACCGCCCAGTCCTATCGCAGCGGCCAACGCCAGTGCATTGAGCTTCATCATACCTCGCTTCACACTCTCTCCTTACTTATGTTTCGTCACGCATGCCGCTCGCAGATTACCTGTATCAATAGATCGTCTGTATCAATAGACTGTCCGTATCAATAGATTATCTGTGCCAACACGGTATCTTCCAGAATGAAAGAGACAAGACGGATTGCTTTACCGGCCAACATAACGCATTACCAACTCCACACAATATAGGTGAATTTCTGAAACACAGCGTAAGGTGGGGTTATTTATTTGCACCCATTATTGCCAACCGTGACGCGCCAGTTGCAAGGCAATGCCCCACATCACTAGGCCGACAAAAAAGTTGATGACCCGCTGTACCCGCGGCGTATTCAGCCACGGCGCCAGCCAGGAGGCCAATAGCGCCAGCGCAAAGAACCAAGTGAAGGAAGCCGTCATCGTCCCTAGCGCAAACCAGCTTCGGGCATCGCCTGCAAACTGGCTACCCAGACTCCCTAGCACCACAAAGGTATCCAGATAGACATGCGGATTAAGCCAGGTCACCGCCAGCATGGTAGCAATAATACGCCAGCGGCTTTGTTTCATCACTTCGGCGCTGGCGAGCGCAATATTCTTGCTGAAGGCCGTTTTCATCGCTCCCCAGCCAAACCAGAGCAGAAACGCTACACCGCCCCAGGTCACCGCCCCCAACAGCAGTGAAGACTGACTCAGCAACGCACTACCGCCAAAAATACCAGCGGCAATCAGCACCATATCGCTCAAGGCACATAGCAGCGCCACCATCAGGTGATACTGCCGGCGAATGCCCTGATTCATCACAAACGCATTCTGTGGCCCCAGAGGCAGAATCATCGCCGCTCCCAACAAAACGCCCTGTAAATACACCGCCCACATACTTCTCTCCTGCATCATTTGTTGTTATCGCGGGGGAGTGTATGGAAGCCGATAAGATAAGTGAAATTGAATATTCTAACGCTACATTAGCTAAGCTAATGTTCAATTGGGTATGACAAACCCCAACTCTTGAGAAATACGCTGGGCAGTAGCAATCACTGGCTTAATCAATGATTTAATACCAATTTGTTGCAACTTAGCTGTTGGCAATGATACAGATACGGCATAAGGAACGCGTTGCTGAATGTCAAATACCGGCGCGGCAATGCACGATACCCCCAGCTCATTTTCTTCACGATCCATCGCGAGTCCGCGCTGGCGAATATCCTCCAGCTCTTCATACATTTTCGGTAATTCCGTGATGGTATTTTTCGTTAGCGTCTGAATTTCATTCTGATGGGTTTGCCAGTAGTGATCGGGATAATCACTCTTACCGTATGCCATAAAAATCTTACCCATTGCCGAACAATACAGCGGCATATGCTGCCCGATATAGGCACGGGTACGCATCATGCCGGTTGTCGGTTCCAGCTTGTAAATCAGGATAACGTGATCGTCTTCCCGGCTGGAGAAATTCACCGTTTCACCCAATTCCAGATTCAACTGCACCAAATGTGGAGATGCCACATGGATGATATTCAGCGACGATAGCGCTTTTTGCCCGATAGAAATAAATTTAGTCGTCAAACGATAACTGCCCGGCGAAGGGGCCTGTGTGACATAACCGCTGGTATGCAATCCCTGTAGCAACCGGTGCACGGTGCTTTTGTTCATACCTGCCAATTCGGACAGGTGCGCCAGCGGGCAACCATTTGGGAAGTTACTCAAAATTTCAATAAGTTGTAAACCACGAAACAGACTCTGGCTCCCCAGCGGTTTTTCTTTCTGATCGTCTTTTTCATTAACAGCTTTCGGACTCATAACAGATCTCCAGAATCGAGCCACCAGGCAATCTTGCCCAGGAATTCCTGCCACACAGTGCGTCGGGGCCGCCAATTCTCTTCAAGATAAAGATGTTACCGCAAGGGCTACATGAGGTGAAGTGGAACGGCATTTCATTGTCAACAGGGAGACAAAAATACGCAACATTGCCCTTAACCAGGAAGTGCGTAGTGCGTCACAAATACGAAACAACAAAAATAACACATTGTTTTTTATATAAATTAAAAACGCTTTCGGCTTTGCTTTAACGTTACGTTCGGCATATTATTTTTTGAAATCAGATTTCGTATATTGGAATTTAACGTTCACTAAAACACCTATAGTTTGTTTATTTTGTTTTTAGTTCATTGCTTAACCAGAGAAGGTATCTCAGTACTGATGCCTAAACGCGACAAGGATAAGTCACTTACCGATGTTGCATCGTGCAGGTTACAAGTACTGGATAAAAGGGCGCGTACATGAATCAAGTCAATATGGATTACCCCATACTAACGCTCAGCCATATCACCAAGCGTTTTGGTGGAAATATTGCAGTCAACGATGTCAGCCTCCAGGTAATGCCGGGGGAAGTACTGGCGCTACTCGGCGAAAATGGGGCCGGAAAATCGACACTCATTAAGGTACTGGCTGGCGTTTATCCTCGTGATCATGGCGATATTCAATTTCGCGGAACCAACATAGCCTCTGCCGCGGCGATAAAAAGTGACGGCCTCCAACCTATTGCCTTTATCCATCAAGATCTCGGGCTGATCGAGTGGATGACCGTCGCGGAAAATATGGCACTGGTGATGGGCTTCCCCCGTCGCTACGGCTTAATTGATTGGCGAGCGATACGCCGACGCGCCACTCAGGCCTTAGACGATGTTGGGATCGTGTTGGATCCTGATGCCCGTGTATTCGAACTTTCACGAACGGAAAAATCCCTTCTGGCGATCGCCCGCGCGGTGGCCGTTAATGCAGAACTGCTGGTGCTGGACGAACCCACCGCGTCGCTCCCAGCGAACGATGTTCGTCATCTATTTTCCGTCATTAACCGACTACGTGCGAAAAAGGTTGGCATGATCTACGTCACCCACAGACTAGATGAAGTGATCGAAATTGCCGATCGGGTTTGCGTCATGCGCGATGGCCGCTATGTGGCAGGAGGAAATACCGCAGATTACTCACTGCGCGATCTCGTGCAAATGATCGTAGGAGAAGCGATATCAGGCGATCAACGCGAACCACTACCCGAAGCCCAGTCCCCCGTTTTGCAATTGGACAATGTCATCGTCGGTGATATCGGCCCAGTCAGTTTCAGCCTGCAACCGGGGGAAATGCTGGCGTTGGCAGGTCTACGCGGCGCAGGGCAGGAAGAAATTGGCCGTTTGCTGTTCGGGCTTCGCAAGCGCGAAAGTGGAGATATCCGCTTTCGTGACGCACCTTACCGCGCAAATTCGCCACAACAGGCAATGAACAGTGGCGTGTCATTGGTAGCTGGCGATCGCACCAATGAGAGCCTAGTGATGTCGATGAGCGTACGCGAAAATTTGTTCATCAATCCCTGTGCCAGCGGACATAAATTGCTCTCAACCTATAGCCGGCGCGAAGAAATCGGGGCCAGTTGGTGGAAAGTACAACTGTTCGATGTTCGGCCAAAGAACGTCAATATCGATATCAGCGCGCTCTCCGGTGGGAACCAGCAAAAAGTGGTGATGGCACGCTGGATGCACCTCGGTGCGCCTTTACTTATCCTGGAAGACCCCACAGCAGGCGTAGATGTGGGCGCACGGGCAGAAATTTACCATCTGTTAAATAAATCACTCGCGGACGGTGTAGCCGTATTGGTGATCTCTAACGACTTTGAAGAAATCGCCCATATCTGCAATCGGGCGCTGGTTTTCAACCGTGGGAAAGTCGTTGGTGAACTCAAAAATCAGCAAGTCTCTTTTGCCAATTTATTAGAGCTGGCCTCTGCCAGCACTGGGGAAACCGCAGCCTCGATCTAAGAGGCTCGCTTACGCATTACAGCACAGACGGCCTTGATGGGTAACGGTTGGCTTTCAGTGAGCCATACCAACCACCCAAATTGCATCACCTGTTTGAAGGAAAAAATAATGTCGAATAAAACTTCAGTAAAATCAACGGCACTAGAACAGCGCGTGAGTCTATCTCAGGATGGCGCAGGCCCGTGGCTGACGCAAATGCTGACCCGCTATGGTCTGCTGTTGCTGTGCATTGCACTGGTTATTCTATTTTCTCTGACAACGCCGTCGTTTGCGTCTTTATTGACGCTACAGGCTATCCTGTCTAGCAAAGCAAAAATCGCGCTATTAGCCTTGGCCGCTACCATTCCCATGATCGTCGGAAAAATCGATCTCAACGTCGGCTTTGGCATCGTGCTCTGGCACATTTTGGCGATTACCCTTCAGGTGGAATACGGTTTTTCATGGCAGATGGCCGTGCTTATCGTGCTCGTGATTTCAGCACTGTACGGCCTGCTTAACGGTATTCTTGTGGCCCTTGCCGATATCGACAGCTTCGTTGCCACACTTGGTTCAGGCACCGTGCTATACGCTGTCGCGCTGTGGCACTCAGGGGGGCGTCAGATCGTTGGCGATCTACCGGATGCCTTTATTGCACTCCATCACACCGAAATAGCGGGGATCCCTCTCGCAGCCTTTTATGTGCTGGTTGTCGCCATCGTACTGTGGCTCATCACCGAACACACGCCGCTTGGACGCTGTATGTATGCCGTCGGCGGTAATCCGGCAGCCGCAAGACTGAATGGCATTTCTGTCAACCGTTTCACGATCGGTGCCTTCATTGCCTCAAGCGTATTAACCGGTTTTAGCGGAGTGCTGATTGCCGCCGAACAGGGCGTCGGGCAAGCCAGCGTCGGCATGGACTATTTGTTACCCGCGCTGGTCGGCGCTTTCCTCGGCAGCACCACCATTCGCCCCGGACGAGTGAACGTCTGGGGAACGGTAGTCGGCATCGCTATTCTTGCTATCGGCATTGCCGGAATCCAGCAATTTGGCGGCGAATTCTGGGTTGAACCGCTGTTCAACGGTGCAACGCTGTTACTGTCTATCACGCTGGCAGGCTATGCCCAGCGCCGTCGGTTACTCAATCAGAAAGCAGTACAACGTAGTCAAACCGTCAAGCCTCAACGCCCTCACCAGGAGAGTTCTCAGTAGGAAAACCTTCAAACCCGAAAATGATAACCATAACGCGACACATCACTAGCAGGAGTACACCCTATGAAACGTTTTTTGATGTTATCAGGACTTAGCGCACTCTTCTTGAGCAGTATGCCAACATGGGCGGACAGCTATCTTGATCAAGCGACAGCAGCGGTAGCCAAAGCGACCAGCAGCAGTACCCAGTGGGATGGACCGACCAGCGGGCCAGCACTTCAACCCAATAAAAAGATCATTTTTATCGCTTCCGATATGAAAAATGGCGGCGTACAGGGCGTACAACAGGGGCTGAGTGAAGCGGCAAAAGCCGCAGGCTGGAAACTGGAAACGTTGGATGGGGGAGGATCAGTCAAAGACCAACTGTCTTCACTCAATCAGGCCATTGCCCAGAAACCAGATGGTATCGTCATCGGGGGATGGAATCCAAACGTTGCTAAGATCCCGCTGAAAAAAGCGGTTCAGCAAGGCATCATTTTGACCGCCTGGCATGCGGTGCCAGAGCCCGGCCCCTTACCCAAATATGACGTTTTCTATAACGTCACCTCAGATTCTAATGAGGTAGCCCGTATTGCGGCACAGTACGCCGTCGTGAAGTCGGGTGGCAAGGCCAATGTGCTGATTTTTACCGATTCGCTCTATCAAATTGCACTCGACAAAGCCAATGTCATGAAGGAAGAGATCGGCAAATGCAGCGGCTGCAAAGTGCTGGAGTTTATTGATACTCCGCTGGCAGATACAGCAAACCGTATGCCCGCGATGACCTTTAGCCTGTTACAGAAATACGGAGATAGCTTCCAATATTCGCTGGCCATTAACGATCTGTATTTCGATTTTATGGCTCCTTCACTGAAGACAGCAGGTAAAGGTGGCAAAAATGCCCCTTACAATATCTCAGCAGGTGACGGTTCCGTCTCCGCTTATCAGCGCATCCGTTCCGGCGATAGCCAATCGGCTACGGTACCCGAGCCGCTGAAACTGCACGGTTGGCAGTTGTTGGATGAATTTAACCGTGCCTTTGCCAAACAGCCACCTTCAGGTTACGTGACGCCTGCACATCTGGTTACCGCAGAAAATATTGGCAGCGACGGCGGCAATAGTAATCAATATGACCCACAGAACGACTATCAAAGCCATTACAAATCCATTTGGGGCGTGAAGTAAGTGGAGACCACATCATGACACAGCAACTTGAGCGTCTGTGTTCTCCTGCCATCTGGGCCGAAGGCCCAGTATGGTTACCGCAGCAGGATGCCGTGGTATTCAGCGACGTCAAAGGAAACCAAATGTTTATCTGGTATCGCGATGGCGATATACGCATTTGGCGATCCCCATCGCACTATGCGAATGGTAACGCGCTGGATGCACAGGGACGTATCGTGAGCTGTGAGCATGGGCGGCGCTGTATTAGCCGCCACGAAAGCAATGGCGAGATTCGTGTGTTGGTCGATCGTATCGATGGGAAACGTTTCAACTCCCCAAATGATGTGGCGATCCGTAGCGACGGTACGATCTGGTTTACTGACCCACCTTACGGCATCACTGGCGATGAGGAAGGGTATAAATCAGAAAGCCAGGTCATCGGCTGTTACGTGTACTGTTTCGATCCACGTGACGGTTTACTCAGTATCGCCGCCAGCGATCTCCAGCGTCCTAACGGGTTAGCATTTTCACCGGATGAAACGCACTTGTATGTCGCAGATATGTCGATTGTTGATTTTCCAACACTTGGCCGCCGCGAACTACGGGTTTATCCGGTAGAGGGAAACCAACTCGGTACCGGACGCCATTTTGCTGCTGTGGCTCCCGGTTTTCCAGATGGTTTTTGTCTTGACCGTGCAGGGAATCTCTTTTGTAGCTGTGCCGATGGTGTATTAATTTTTAATCCCTCTGGCGAGCAAATTGGCAAGATCGATGTACCAGAACGCGTATCCAATTGCACATTAGGGGGCCCCAACGGCGATGAACTCTATATTACTGCAACAACATCACTGTACCGAATCAGGCTAACGCTCCCACTATAGGGGGCCGCCTCTCTGGCAGGGCGATTCTATCGCCCTACTCCGTCACGCCTAAACCCCACGTACAAGGCAAAATGCGCCCCAGATCACAAACTCATCAAATTAAAATAACCATCTGTTTTTAAATGAAAATTTAACACACTCTCGTTTTGACTTCATGCAAGCACAGGTATAGCATTTATTTGAAATGCAATTTCGCATAATGAAATATGACGAATAAAAAGCAACCTAATTATCGTCATGGAGACGCGTTATGAGAGTGAGTTACAACGACCTTAAGCAACAGTTCAAACGTGTTTTACTGGCGCGCAATGTAGCGGAAGAAACCGCCGATGCCTGCGCGACGCTGTTCGCCGATACTTCAGCCGACGGCGTTTATTCTCACGGTGTAAACCGGTTCCCACGCTTTATTCAGCAGTTGGACGCTGGCGATATCATACCCAATGCCGAACCCAGCAAACTGCTCTCACTCGGTGCTATCGAGCAGTGGGATGCCCATCAGGGCATTGGCAACCTGACAGCTCGCCGTATGATGGGTCGCGCTATGCAGTTGGCAGATGCACACGGTATCGGTCTGGTGGCGCTGCGCAACGCCAACCACTGGATGCGCGGCGGAGGCTACGGCTGGCAAGCCGCCGAGAAAGGCTACATCGGTATTTGCTGGACTAACTCGATCGCCGTTATGCCACCGTGGGGAGCAAAAACCTGCCGCATCGGCACTAATCCGCTGATCGTCGCCGTCCCCGGCAACCCAATCACCATGGTGGATATGTCGATGTCGATGTTTTCCTATGGCGCGCTAGAGATAAACCGATTGGCAGGCAAGACCTTGCCCGTTGATGGCGGGTTTGACAACGACGGTAATTTGACCCGCGATCCAGCCATTATCGAGGAAAACAGGCGCATTCTCCCAGCGGGCTACTGGAAAGGATCGGCCCTGTCTATTGTGTTAGACATGATCGCCACCCTACTGTCCGGCGGTGCCTCCGTCGCAGAAGTCACAGAAGATCATCGCGACGAATACGGCGTATCGCAGGTCTTCATCGCCATTGAGATCGATAGGTTGATCGACGGCAAAACCCGCGATGAAAAACTGAAACGCATAATGGATTACATCACCAGCGCCGAGCGCACACAACCGGATGTCGCCATCCGTCTGCCGGGCCATAAGTTTCCGCGTATTCGCGAAGAAAACTTGCGCGACGGCATCCCAGTTGATGAAAGGGTGTGGGCACGAATTCAGGCGCTTTAACAAGGAGACGTCCCATGATCTTCGGTCATATCGACAATACCGTTTTTGGTCAGCACCCTGCGCCTGTCGCCCGTGCGCTGGCCTACCTGCAAAAAACCGACTTCAGCGCCTTACCGGCTGGCCGCTACCTTGATGAAGAGACAGGCTATGCCGTTCAGGTACTGGATCTACACACGCAGGCTAAAAATGACTTACATCCCGAAGTCCATCGTCACAATATTGATGTGCAATTTTTAGTCAGCGGAACCGAAAAGATCGGCGTGGTAACGGATAACGGCCGTAATCCGGTACATCAGGAATGGAACGAAGCACGCGACATCTTGTTCTATCAGGATGTTGATGACGAGTCCTGGCTGACCATGCATTCGGGCAACTTTGCCGTGTTCTTTCCTCAGGATGTGCATCGTCCGGCCTGCATTCACGAGCAGTCCTGCTCAATCCGCAAAGTAGTGGTGAAGATACCGATGGCACACTTTCACGCGCCCTAATCGTTTCTGATTTTGTCATGTAACGCGACACATGCCTGCGGGCATGTGCGGGGATCGCTACGCGCGAAAAAGCCCAAAATGACGCACGCCATGCACGCAACATGTTGAAGGGTAAAGTGATATGAATACAGCTACAGTTTCTTCTAGCCAGCCCACAGCGGCAAACATTCCTCGATTACGCTGGTTGAGGATCGTGCCTCCTATTCTGATTACCTGCATTATTTCCTACATGGATCGCGTCAATATTGCATTTGCCATGCCCGGCGGTATGGATGATGAACTGGGTATTACGGCATCTATGGCGGGTCTGGCCGGTGGTATTTTCTTTATCGGTTATCTGTTCCTCCAGGTTCCGGGCGGCAAACTGGCGGTACACGGCAATGGTAAGAAGTTTATCGGCTGGTCGCTGTTAGCCTGGGCTGTTATCTCGGTACTGACGGGTCTGGTGACCAATCAATATCAGTTATTGTTTCTGCGTTTCGCACTCGGCGTCTCTGAGGGTGGCATGCTGCCCGTGGTGTTAACCATGATCAGCAACTGGTTCCCAGATAAAGAACGCGGTCGTGCCAACGCCATCGTCATCATGTTTGTGCCTATCGCCGGAATTTTGACCGCTCCGCTTTCTGGCTGGGTGATCACAACCTGGGACTGGCGCATGCTGTTTCTGGTTGAAGGAGGGTTCTCGCTGGTGGTTATGCTGCTGTGGTGGTTTACCATCAGCAACCGCCCGCAGGAAGCGAAATGGATTTCACAGGCAGAAAAAGATTATCTGATCAAAACGTTACAGGAAGAACAAGCAGCCCTGCAAGGAAAAACCGTCCGTAATGCCTCCCTAAGCCGAGTACTGCGCGAAAAGTTGATGTGGCAGTTAATCTTGGTAAATTTCTTTTACCAGACAGGCATTTACGGCTACACCCTGTGGTTACCCACTATTCTAAAAGGGCTAACCAACGGCAATATGGAACAGGTCGGCATGCTGGCTATTTTGCCTTATATCGGTGCGATCATCGGCATGTTCACGATCTCTTATCTGTCCGATAACTCAGGAAAGCGTAAAGTCTTCGTCGCATTACCGCTCGCCTGTTTTGCTATCTGCATGGCGCTGTCCGTCTTGCTCAAAAACCATATCTGGTGGTCCTATGCCGCACTGGTCGGCTGTGGCGTCTTCATTCAGGCGGCTGCGGGCGTGTTCTGGACCATTCCTCCCAAGCTGTTTGATGCCGGCGTCGCTGGCGGCGCTCGTGGTGTCATTAACGCACTCGGTAATCTCGGTGGTTTCTGCGGCCCCTATATGGTCGGCGTCCTGATTTCAGCCTTTAACAAAGACGTTGGTGTCTACAGTTTGGCCATCTCGCTGGCGATTGCTGCTGTACTGGCCATGATGCTACCACCGCGCTGCGATGAGTCTACGGAGGCAGCATGATGGACTATTTTCTGGGGCTCGACTGCGGCGGTACCTTTATCAAAGCAGGGATCTATGACATCACCGGAACAGAGTACGGCATCGCACGTCGTAATCTGCCAATTACCACACCGCAACCCGGTTGGGCTGAGCGCGACATGCACACCCTGTGGCAGACCGCTGCTGAGGTTATTCGCGAACTGCTGAGCAGAGCAGCACTCCCCACCAGCGCCATTTCTGGCGTAGGGATCTCTGCCCAAGGTAAAGGGTTATTTTTGCTGGATAAACATGACAAGCCGCTAGGCAATGCGATGCTGTCATCCGATCAACGCGCACGTGAACAGGTTCTGGCATGGCAGCAGGCAGGGATACCGCAAGCGCTTTATCCTCAGACGCGGCAGACGCTGTGGACAGGCCATCCGGTTTCGCTACTACGGTGGCTTAAAGACCACCAGCCAACACGCTATGCACAAATCGGTACGTTGTTCATGGCACACGACTATCTGCGTTTTTGCCTGACCGGAAAACGGGCTTGTGAAGAAACCAATATCTCCGAATCCAATCTCTACAACATGGATACGGGCCGCTACGACCCAGAACTAGCAAAACAGCTCGGGATTGCAGAAATCATCGATGCTTTACCGCCGCTTATCGGTTCTGCTGATATCGCAGGCCAAATTACCCCAGAAGCGGCACAGCTCACCGGGCTACAAGCAGGAACCCCCGTCGTCGGCGGATTATTCGATGTGGTTTCTACCGCGCTGTGTGCGGGGCTTCAGGACGAAACCCGACTCAATGCTGTAATGGGAACATGGTCTGTTACCAGCGGCATCACCGACACGCTCGCTGATGGCTACGACCATCCTTTTGTGTATGGCCGCCATGCGGAAGCAGGCCGTTACATCGTGCATGAAGCCAGCCCTACGTCTGCCGCCAATCTGGAATGGTTCTGCCAACAATGGGGGCTGAGTGACGGTTTAGAGGTCGATTATGCTCAGATCAACCGCTGGGTTTCGGATCTGCCTAAAGCAGGCAGCCCCCTACTGTTTGTCCCGTTCTTGTATGGCTCCAACGCCGGATTAGGGCTCAGCGCCAGCTTCTACGGCCTGCAAGCGTTCCACCAGCGAGAGCACCTCGTTCAGGCCATTTACGAAGGCGTGGTGTTCTGCCACATGGCGCACCTGAATCGTATGCGTCAGCGCTTCCCTCACGTGGACGCGTTACGAATTACTGGTGGGCCTGCCAAGTCTCTCCCTTGGATGCAGATGTTCGCGGACATCAGCAGCCTGCCTGTCGAACTCCCACAGGTAGAAGAAACCGGCTGTCTTGGTGCGGCGATGGCGGCGATGGTCGGCAGCGGTGCCTTTAGCGATTTCACTGCCGCCCAGCGGGTGCTCTCACCACGCATTACACGCCTTACCCCAGATGAAGACGTTCGCACAGCCTACGACAAAAAATACCAACACTATCAGGCACTGGTTGAGACATTAAAATCGCTGCAACCCGCCGTTAAGGAGAAACCATGAAAATGCAACCACGCCTGCAACTGGCGCTCGATCATACTCGGCTGGATGCGGCCTTAACGACAGTGGAGCAGCTTCATCCCTATGTCGACATTATCGAGGCGGGCACCATTCTATGCATCAGCGCAGGTATCCAAGCCATCAGCCATCTGCGGGAACGCTGCCCACAACACATTCTGGTAGCAGACCTGAAAGTCGCTGACGCAGGCGGCACGCTCGCCGAACAGGCATTTTCCCACGGTGCCAACTGGATGACCGTCATTTGTGCAGCACCGTTGCCTACCATGGCAAGCGCATTGGAAGTGGCAGAACGCTACCAAGGGGAAATCCAAATTGAGTTATTTGGTCGCTGGACGCTCGAAGACGCCAAAAATTGGCGCAACGTGGGTATAAAACAGGCTATTTACCACCGTGGACGCGATGCACAGGCTAACGGTCAGACTTGGGGACAACAGGATCTCGACGCAATGAAAGCACTATCAGACCTCGGCATAGAACTGTCCGTCACAGGGGGATTGACGCCCACAGATCTCCCCCTGTTCAGCGATATTGCCGTCACGTCCTTCATTGCCGGACGTGCACTGTCCGATGCTCCCAATCCAATCGACGTAGCTCAGCAGTTCCGCAGCGCGATTAACACAATCTGGAGGCCTTAAGATGCGCCAGCACCCATTAGGAATTTACGAGAAAGCGTTGCCAAAACACCTGACCTGGCCTGAAAGGCTGGCGCTGGCAAAGGCCTGTGGCTTTGATTTTGTCGAAATGTCAGTGGACGAAAGTGACGAACGCCTCTCACGCTTGGAATGGACAAAAGAACAGCGGCTCTCGCTGGTCAGCGCCATGTTGGAAACAGGTATCCGTATTCCTTCAATGTGCCTATCTGGGCATCGGCGTTTTCCCTTCGGCAGCCACGACGAGGCGTTACGTCAGCGAGCCTTTGCGATCATGGAGCAGGCGATTCAACTGGCTAATGATGTCGGTATCCGAACGATTCAATTGGCAGGCTATGACGTTTATTACGAACAGCAGGATGAAGGGACACTCGCCCGATTTACCGAAGGCATGCAGTGGGCCGTCGAACGCGCAGCCGCTGCACAAGTGATGTTAGCCGTAGAGATCATGGACACCGCGTTTATGAACTCGATCAGTAAGTGGAAAGCCTGGGATGCCTGCCTAGCTTCACCGTGGTTTACCGTCTATCCAGACGTCGGCAACCTGAGTGCCTGGGGCAATAACGTCAACCATGAGTTACAACTCGGTATCGATCGTATCGCCGCAATCCATCTAAAAGACACCTTTCCTGTCACTGAAACCTCACCAGGGCAGTTTCGTGACGTGCCATTTGGAGAAGGCTGCGTGGATTTCGTTTCCGTTTTCAAAACATTAAAGAACCTCAATTATCGCGGCGCTTTTTTGATCGAAATGTGGACAGAAAAAGCCGATGAACCGGTCGCCGAAATTGTTCAAGCGCGCCGTTGGATAGAACAGAAAATGCAGCAAGGGGGAATGACATGCTAACGTTACAACAGCTTAAACAACAGGTATTGGAAGCAAATTTGGATCTACCACGCCATCATCTGGTGACCTTTACCTGGGGTAACGTCAGCGCCGTCGATCGAGAACGCGGCGTCGTCGTCATCAAGCCCTCGGGCGTGGACTACGATTGTATGACCGTAGACGATATGGTGGTGGTCGACCTAGTTTCTGGACAACCCCTTGAAGGCAGCAAGAAGCCCTCGTCAGATACCGCAACACATCTGGCGCTGTATCGTGCGTTTACCGATATCGGCGGCATCGTACACACGCACTCTCGCCACGCCACCATTTGGGCCCAAGCTGGGCTGGATCTCCCCGCGTGGGGCACCACGCACGCTGACTATTTCTACGGTTCAATCCCGTGTACCCGGCTTATGACGCAGGATGAAATCGAACAGCACTACGAATTGGAAACCGGCAACGTCATCATCGAAACGTTCCGTCAACGTGGTATTAGCCCTACAGATATCCCTGCGGTGCTGGTCAACGCCCACGGCCCTTTTGCCTGGGGCAAAGACGCCCACAACGCAGTACATAATGCCGTTGTGCTGGAGGAAGTGGCTTACATGGGGATTTTTTCACGCCAGCTCACCCCTGGCATAGCGGACATGCAACAGGTTCTGCTGGATAAGCACTATCTGCGTAAACACGGGAAAAACGCCTATTACGGGCAATAAGAAAGGAAACGCATCAGGGGTCAATTGGCCCCTGATAACATAACGATTATTCCGCGCGTTCCTGCGGTACGTTATGCAGGTGCACACCCATCTGCGGATAAGGAATGGCAATATGGTGCTCATCCAGCACGCGTTTAAAGCTTTCCAGCAGATCCCAATACACCGCCTGCGCGTCGTCGAGAGCTCTGTACCTGCGTGACCGAGCCGGACACGCCCCCCAAACCCACCCATTCGCCAGTACGAAAACTCGCCAAAATTAAGGCTCCCGTAGGAGCCTTAGCATCAAACCATGTTTACGTCGTCTGACTTACAGCACATCAACAGCATTAAGCTCTTTGAAGGCTTGTTCCAAACGAGTCACCATGCTTGCCTGCGAGGCACGCAGCCATACACGCGGGTCATAGTATTTCTTGTTCGGCTGATCGTCGCCTTTCGGGTTGCCCAATTGGCCTTGCAGATACGCTTCGTTTTCTTTGTAGTATTTCAGGATACCTTCCCACGTTGCCCACTGGGTATCGGTATCGATGTTCATTTTCACTACGCCGTAGCTAACGGAATCTTTGATTTCCTGAGCACTGGAACCAGAACCACCGTGGAATACGAAGTCCAGGCTGTTGTGCGGCAGGTTATGTTTCTTGGAAACATATTCCTGAGAATCACGCAGGATGGTCGGGGTCAGCTTCACGTTACCTGGCTTGTATACGCCATGCACGTTACCGAAAGAAGCAGCGATAGTGAAACGTGGGCTGATCGCGTTCAGTTTGGTGTACGCGTAGTCAACGTCTTCTGGCTGGGTGTACAGCGCAGAAGCGTCCATGTGGCTGTTATCCACGCCGTCTTCTTCACCACCGGTGCAACCCAGTTCGATTTCCAAGGTCATATCGATTTTGGCCATACGCGCCAAATACTTAGAGCAGATCTCGATGTTCTCTTCCAGAGATTCTTCAGACAGGTCGATCATGTGAGAAGAGAACAGCGGTTTGCCAGTCGCAGCAAAGTGTTTTTCACCTGCGTCCAGCAGGCCATCGATCCACGGCAGCAATTTCTTCGCACAGTGGTCTGTGTGCAGAATCACTGGCACGCCATAGTGTTCAGCCATTTGATGCACATGATGAGCGCCAGAAATCGCACCCAAAATTGCCGCCTGCTGACCTTCTGCTTTCAGGCCTTTACCGGCGATGAATGCGGCACCGCCGTTAGAGAACTGAACGATGACCGGCGCGCGCACTTTGGCTGCGGCTTCCAGCACAGCATTGATTGAGTCGCTACCGACACAGTTCACTGCTGGCAAGGCGAATTTGTTTTCTTTTGCTACTGCGAAAACTTTCTGAACGTCATCACCAGTGATGACACCGGGTTTTACGAAATCAAAAATTTTAGACATGTTACGTGTCCCGTTTCGTTGGCCGTGGAGGGGTTAGAGAGGTCGATGTTAAATCGACAAGGTTGTCTCGACACGATATTGCGAACATCACCTATCGAGACAACCACAGGGAAGAGGAAAAGCGCCCCTTACCTTAAATTATTGCTTGGCACGTTCTTCCAGCATAACCACTGCTGGCAGTTTTTTCCCTTCGACAAATTCGAGGAATGCACCGCCACCGGTAGAAATGTAGGAGATTTTATCTGCAATACCAAACAGATCGATCGCAGCGAGCGTATCGCCGCCACCTGCAATAGAGAACGCGTCGCTCTCTGCGATAGCACGGGCGATGGTCTCGGTTCCTTTACGGAAATTCGGGAATTCGAAGACGCCAACTGGGCCATTCCACAGGATGGTCTTGGCATTCTTCAGAATTTCAGCCAGACGCTCAGCGGACACATCACCCAGATCCAGAATTTGCTCTTCGTCTTTGATTGCCGTAACAGACTTCAGCGTTGCAGCTGCAGTTTCAGAGAATTCTGACGCGACACGCACATCGCTCGGTACAGGAATATCACAGGTTTCCAGCAGCTTTTTCGCTTCAGGAATCAGGTCAGCTTCATACAGGGATTTACCCACGTTGTGGCCTTGTGCAGCAACGAAGGTGTTAGCGATACCGCCACCGACGATCAGTTGATCGGCGATTTTAGACAGGGAATCCAGTACGGTCAGCTTGGTGGAGACTTTAGAACCGCCCACGATCGCAACCATAGGACGTGCGGGTTCACTCAAGGCTTTACCCAGCGCTTCCAACTCACCAGACAGCAGCGGGCCTGCACAGGCAATAGTGGCAAATTTACCCACGCCGTGGGTGGAAGCCTGCGCACGGTGCGCCGTACCGAATGCGTCCATTACGAACACATCACACAGCGCCGCGTATTTCTTGGACAGGACTTCGTCGTCTTTTTTCTCGCCTTTGTTAAAGCGGACGTTTTCCAGTACAACCAGCTCGCCTTCAGCGACATCAACTCCATCAAGATAGTCTTTCGCCAGACGCACAGGAGAAGACAGTTTCTCTTTCAGGTAGTCAACGACAGGCAGCAGAGAAAACTCTTCGTTGTACTCGCCTTCAGTCGGACGTCCCAGGTGGGAAGTGACCATAACGCGAGCGCCTTGTTTCAGGGCGATTTCGATGGTCGGCAGAGAGGCACGGATGCGCGCATCAGACGTCACTTTACCTTCTTTTACTGGTACGTTCAGATCCGCACGAATAAGAACACGTTTACCAGCCAGATCCAGATCGGTCATCTTAATTACAGACATGGTGAATCCTCTTGTTGATTCTCTTTTAAAGTTGCTTGAGCGAGATAGCGACCCCAGATCGCCACCGTCGTACTAGAAACCGCTAGCCGCCATCGCCCGTGTTGTATCCAACATCCGGTTGGCAAAGCCCCATTCGTTATCGCACCAGACCAATGTTTTAATCAGATGCTGACCACTGACCCGAGTCTGCGTACCGTCAACAATGGCACTGTGCGGATCGTGGTTAAAATCAGCCGACACTAACGGCAATTCAGTGTAATCAACTATACCACGAAACGACTCGTGCGCTGATTTTTGCAATAGTGCGTTAATTTCATTCACGTTTACGGCTTTCCTGACGCTAACGCTCAGGTCAATTGCCGTGACGTTAATCGTCGGCACACGCACCGAGATCGCCTCAAAACGATCGACAAACTGCGGAAAAATACGGGTGATCCCCGCCGACAGTTTAGTATCTACCGGAATGATCGACTGGCTGGCGGCGCGTGTACGCCGCAGATCGTGATGATAAGCATCGATCACCGGTTGATCGTTCATCGACGAGTGAATCGTCGTCACCGTCCCATTCTCGATACCAAAGGCATCATCCAGCAGTTTGATGACTGGGATAATGCAGTTGGTCGTGCAGGACGCATTGGAAACAATGCGGTGCCCGCTTTCCAACTGGTGGTGATTGACACCAAACACCACCGTAGCATCCAAATCCGTCGTTCCCGGATGAGAAAACAGCACTTTCTTCGCACCTGCCGCCAGATGGGCTTCTCCATCTTCCCGGCTACCGTAAACGCCGCTGCAATCCAGCACGATATCGACACCGAGTTCTCGCCAGGGCAATGGCTGAATCTCTGCCTGATGCAACAGCCGAATACAGTCATCACCGACATAAAGCTGGTCGCACTCCTGACGCACATCCCACGAAAAACGGCCGTGGCTGGAATCATACTTGAGCAAATGCGCCATACCTTCCGCGCTCGCCAGCTCGTTAATAGCCACAACGGTAATCTCGGCTCGGCGGCCTGATTCATACAACGCACGTAAAACACTGCGGCCGATGCGGCCAAAACCGTTTATCGCAATACGGATTGTCATGGCGTTCTTTGTGATTCCTTGTGTCGTGGCAGGGTTACCCAGCACATAGGATATACCCTTCTTAGATACCAGAGAACCCCTGAAGAAACGCCGTCAGCACAACAACTGAAACGCTTCAGCTAGCATAAACGAATTAACGCATAAAAGAAATATTCTCGTCTGGCACACACCAGAAGAGTGACCGGTGTCATAAAAATGAAAAAACCGCGATCGGGGGGCAGACAACGCGCATTGAGAGGTGGGTTAAGTTAAAGATGAAAAAAAGCCGCCAGCGCTAGCTGACGGCTTCCCATATCGAGACTAATGCGGCGTGATTACTTCAGCAGCGCCTGCGCTTTTTCAACGACGTTATCGACGGTGAAGCCGAACTCTTCGAACAGCAGCTCAGCCGGAGCCGATTCGCCGAAGCTCGTCATGCCGACAATCGCGCCGTTCAGGCCGACGTACTTGAACCAGTAGTCCGCAATACCCGCTTCAATCGCTACACGTGCCGATACCGCTTTCGGCAGCACCGCTTCACGGTAAGCTGCATCCTGCTTGTCGAACGCATCCGTAGACGGCATCGACACTACGCGCACCTTGCGGCCTGCGGCAGTCAGTTTGTCATACGCACCGACAGCCAGTTCAACTTCAGAACCGGTGGCAATCAGGATCAGCTCAGGTTGACCCTCGCTGTCTTTCAGCACGTAGCCACCTTTCGCCACGTTCGCCAGTTGCTCAGCCGTACGTGACTGCTGTGCCAGGTTCTGACGGGACAGGATCAGCGATGTCGGGCCATCCTGACGCTCAATGGCGTATTTCCACGCCACCGCCGTTTCCACCTGGTCTGCCGGACGCCAGTTGCTCATGTTCGGCGTGACGCGCAGGCTGGCCAGCTGTTCAACCGGCTGGTGGGTCGGGCCGTCTTCGCCCAGACCGATGGAGTCGTGGGTGTAAACGTAGATGCTGCGGATTTTCATCAGCGCCGCCATACGCACGGCATTACGCGCGTATTCCACAAACATCAGGAAGGTCGCCGTGTACGGTACAAAACCACCGTGCAGCGCAATCCCGTTGGCAATCGCCGTCATACCGAATTCGCGCACGCCGTAGTGGATATAGTTCCCCGCGTGGTCTTTATCCAGCGAAACAGAGCCAGACCAGATGGTCAGGTTGCTCGGTGCCAGGTCGGCAGAGCCGCCCAGGAATTCCGGCAGCAGTTTGCCGTAGGCTTCCAGCGCGTTCTGTGACGCTTTGCGGCTGGCGATTTTCGCCGGATTTGCCTGCAAATCGTCGATAAATTTCTGTGCGTCCGCCTGCCAGTTGGCCGGCAGTTCACCACCGGTGCGGCGTTTGAACTCGGCAGCCAGTTCAGGGTACGCGCTGTCGTAGGCGGCAAACGCCTCATCCCAGGCCGCTTCCTTACGCTGACCGGCCGGTTTCGCATCCCAGGCGGCATAGATATCAGCAGGGATCTCAAACGGCGCATGCGCCCAGCCCAGCTGTTCGCGCGACGCTGCTACTTCTGCATCACCCAGCGGTGCACCGTGGGAGTCGTGCGTACCGGCCTTGTTCGGTGAGCCGAAGCCAATCACGGTTTTGCACATCAGCAGCGACGGCTTGTCGGTCACCAACTGGGCTTCACCGATAGCGCGTTTGATAGCGTCCGCATCGTGACCGTCTACGCCGCGCACCACGTGCCAGCCGTAGGCTTCAAAGCGGGCGGCAGTATCGTCGGTAAACCAGCCTTCAACGTGACCGTCAATGGATATACCGTTGTCATCATAAAACGCGGTCAGCTTGCCGAGCTTCATCGTGCCGGCCAGCGAGCAGACTTCGTGGGAAATCCCTTCCATCATGCAGCCGTCACCGAGGAACGCGTAGGTATGATGGTTAACAATCTCATGGCCCGGACGGTTGAACTGCGCCGCCAGCGTACGCTCGGCAATCGCCATCCCCACGGCGTTGGCAATACCCTGACCCAGCGGGCCGGTGGTGGTTTCGACGCCGGCGGTATAGCCGTATTCAGGGTGACCCGGCGTTTTGGAATGCAGTTGACGGAAGTTTTTCAGTTCTTCAATCGGCAGGTCGTAGCCGGAGAGATGCAGCAGGCTGTAAATCAGCATGGACGCATGGCCATTGGACAGCACGAAGCGGTCACGGTTGGCCCAGTTAGGGTTGGCCGGATTATGGTTGAGATAATCGCGCCACAGCACTTCGGCGATATCGGCCATGCCCATCGGTGCGCCCGGGTGACCGGATTTGGCTTTCTGCACCCCATCCATGCTCAGCGCACGGATAGCATTGGCAAGTTCTTTACGAGAGGACATGCTTGACTCCAGATCGGATTGAACGACTACCACTCTTGAATAATCGATAAAAAACAAAAAGTTAAACAAGAATGACAAAATAAATATGATTACAAATGTACATGAAAAGTAGAGGGAATGCACATGGAACCGTGAGCAAAAAACAGGGATTTATCAGCTAACGAATCAATGGCGGTTCTTTTACCAATTAGGCAGTTGATTACAGCGCCATACGCCATGTTTTCTAGTAGGTTCACCTTTATCAACCACGTCTTTTTGGAACGCACCAAAACAAAAACTCATCGTCGACGAGATATCGGAGGGCAGACAAATCAGATTTTCCGATCTATTTATGAATGTCGTTTTCGGGTACCTTAGAGCCGCTTTTTCGGTATTAGAAAATAAACATTAATCGTATGGAGATGATTTTTATGACTATTCGTTCTTCTGTACTGGCGCTGTGTGTCGCAACCTTGCTGACTGGCTGCCAGAACTTAAACACCAATACCTTAATGCAATCTGGCGCACAGGCGTTTCAGGCGGCAACGCTCAGCGATGCTGATGTTAAATCACTCAGCAATCAGTCCTGTGAGCAAATGGATAAAGAAGCAAAGATTGCCCCTGCCGACAGCAAGTACACACAGCGCCTGAATAAAATTGCAGATGCGCTGGGTCATGACATCAACGGTACACCAGCCAACTATAAGGTTTATCTGACAAAAGATGTTAACGCCTGGGCAATGGCTAACGGCTGCATCCGTGTCTACAGCGGCCTGATGGATATGATGAATGACAATGAAGTGGAAGGCGTTCTCGGCCACGAAATTGGCCACGTTGCACTGGGCCACACGCGTAAAGCGATGCAGGTTGCCTATGCAGCGACGGCTGCACGTACTGCCATTGGCTCTGCGGGTGGCGTAGCGGCGTCCCTGTCACAGTCTCAACTCGCCGATCTGGGAGAAAAACTGGTTAATTCCCAATTCTCTCAAACTCAGGAAACGCAGGCAGATGACTATTCCTTCGATCTGCTGAAGAAACGTGGCGTCAAGTTGGAAGGTCTGGCAAGCAGCTTTGAAAAACTAGCCAAACTTGATGCAGGTCGTGAGAGCAGCATGTTTGATTCCCACCCTTCATCGGAAGGGCGCGCCAAACACATTCGTGAGCGTATCGCTGCAGAGAAGTAACCCCACACGCTGATTACTCGCCAAGCATGCACACAGGGGCAATTGAAAAAATCTCAATTGCCCGCTAGTCATCCGACCACTATCATCCCCCTCATATTCACGGTAAGCTGGTTACATAACCGCTATCTGCGATCGCTTCTATCCTCAAAATGATAGGATTTAAGAATTAATAGATATAAACAGATAGCTATTTTCAATCATATTTACTTTGTGTTCTCTTTTTAAGAAACGAATCTCAGCAGGTTTCCAAATGCTGGAGGCAGCACTCCGCGAATGCAGCAGCATACGGAAAAACAGACAATCGCGATTAGTACAGAGACCTACATCGCAATAAACAAGAATAATGGAGTAACCCCCTGTATTTAAAGATAGAAATAAACCAGTAAATCAAGCATACTATGTTAAACCAATAAGAATTTTTCCAGTTTGATCATATAGATATATGATAAAACCTGTTATCGCTTACGCAGGTTTCTTTAGAGGCTCCACTTTTTAGCGATTTAAAGGCATTTCAGGATCGCGATTTCTTAATAACTGGATAACATCAGCAGCGATTATTGGTTTATGGCCACTTTCAGACAATAAACTCATATGTGTTAAAAATCATGGATGTGAGAATTTTCAGTAAATGCAATTTTACCACGGTAGGATTACGGGAAATCCTATCCAGTATCCCTATGCTCTCGATAAAACCTGTCAACAGGTTTACGCTGCAGCAAGGAAAGAAGAAATGTATTTTCATCATTGACGGTAGCAGCGAGGGCTTTGAGGAATACTACGAGTCGATAAGAACCCACTTTTATAATATGGCGTCGTCGTTCGTTATCATCAATAATTCCCCCAATCACCCTCCCGTGTGCATTGACGAAAAAACGATTCTTATTTCAAAGTCAGCAACCATCGATTCTTTTTATAAATTACTCGATTTCGTCCACCTTCACGACCGCCGTTTATTCAGTCCCGTCAGACTGTCAAAATCTGAATATACCGTATTCCAGCATTGGTGTGCAGGCTACACAGCGGAAGCGATTGCCGATATCATCGGATTAAATAAGAAGTCAGTACTGAACAGCAAATCACGATTACTGAATAAATATGGCGTTCAGGATAAAAACTCTTTACTGCTTATTGCTAAAATTATCTTCAAAGACAGTGTCATTGAGGAATTTGATTCCCTTCCAAAACCAGCAGCCGATATCAATATGAGTCATTCGCTTATCTGAGCGATAGACGAAAAAAAAGGGATGCTCACTCGCATCCCTTTTTACTCAGTCAGTCACACTCACTCTTCATCTTCCAAATAAGTATAGCCGTACAGCCCTGTTTCAAACTCCTCCAGGAACTGCGCCTGAAGTTCGGTATCCAGGTCAGTTTCTTTCACCTGATCGCGGAAACGGGTCATCAGCACTTTGGGGTCAAGCTGCACATATTCCAGCATGTCGGCAACCGTATTACCTTCGTCAGATTCTTCAATCTCAACGGTACCATCTTGGAAGACAAACACGTCAACCGTCGACGTATCGCCGAACAGGTTATGCATATTCCCCAGAATTTCCTGATAGGCACCGACCATAAAGAAGCCCAGCAGCGGCGGATTTTCTGGATCGTAAGGCGGCATTGGCATCGTCGTCGCGATCCCGTCACCATCGACATAATGATCGATTGTACCATCGGAATCACAGGTGATGTCGAGCACGACAGCACGGCGCTCAGGCGGCTTGTTTAGTCCTTCCAACGGCATTACTGGGAACAACTGATCGATCCCCCATGCATCCGGCATAGATTGGAACAGCGAGAAGTTGACATACAGCTTATCAGCCATCCGCTCCTGTAATTCATCAATTATCGGCCGGTGCGCACGGTTGCTCGGATCCAACTGTTCCTGAATCATCTGACAGATGCTCAGATAAAGCTGCTCTGCTTTCGCACGCTGCGTCAGATCCAACATGCCGTGCGTGTATTGGGTATGCACATCGTGCAAGTCCATCTGGCTGTCGTGCAGCCATTCACGCAGCGAACGGCGTTTCCCCGGCTGCTTGATTTCTTTCCAGGTTGACCACAGGCTCTCCAGCGCACGCGGAGCGCCTTCTTCCGGCTCAGTCGGGTCACTGAACTCGTTGCGTTCAACACCGATAATATTGGAAACCAACACGGTATGGTGCGCGGTTACCGCACGGCCAGACTCGGTGATGACCGTCGGATGTGGCAACCCGTGTTCGTTACAGGCATCACCGATACCCCAAATCACGTTGTTGGCATATTCGTTCAGGCCATAGTTCACTGAACAATCGGACTGCGAGCGCGTGCCTTCATAATCCACGCCCAAACCGCCACCGACGTCGAAGCACTGGATATTTACACCCAGCTTATGCAGCTCGACATAGAAGCGCGCGGATTCACGCACGCCCGTCGCGATATCACGGATATTCGCCAGTTGCGATCCCAGATGGAAATGCAGCAGTTGCAGGCTATCCAACCGCCCCGCTTCACGCAGCATCTCAACCAGTTGCAGCACCTGAACCGCCGCCAGACCAAACTTGGATTTTTCACCGCCGCTGGATTGCCACTTGCCCGATCCCTGAGAAGCCAGACGCGCACGGACACCAAGGCGCGGCACCACATTCAAGCGCTCGGCTTCTTCCAGCACCAGCCGAATTTCGGACATCTTCTCGATGACCAGATAAACTTTATGGCCCAGCTTTTCACCGATGAGTGCCAGGCGGATGTATTCACGGTCTTTGTAGCCGTTACACACAATCACCGTGCGGGTCATGCCCGCGTGGCCCAGTACCGCCATCAGCTCCGCTTTTGAACCGGCTTCCAGACCCAACGGCTCACCGGAATTAGCCAGTGACTCAATGACGCGACGATGCTGGTTAACCTTGATCGGATAAACCAGAAAATACCCGCCTTCATAGCCAAACGATTCGCGAGCCTGTTTAAACGCGGCGTTAATAGAACGCAGGCGATGCTGAAGGATTTGCGGAAAGCAGAACAGCGCAGGAAGGCGCTGATGGCTCTCTTTTTGCATATCTTTGACCAATCTGGCCAGATCGACGCGAGCTTCAGGTACGTCAGGATCTGGGCACACGCTAATATGGCCGAGTTCATTGACGTCATAGTAATTATTGCCCCACCAGGCAATATTGTAAGTACGAAGCATTTCGCTGGCATTACGGTCATTCATGGCAACCTCCTGCATAGAGCGCAAATTTTCATGTTTACCCGTCGCTGACGAGCCGTGATGAATCATGTCGTCAGACATAACGAACCTCTTCTTTTTCTAGACTGCGGATCACATCAGTACCTGAATAAACAGCCCACATGAGCATACCTGCAACATGCGGCATCGACAGTGAAAAAACCGGCGTAGTGAAGTATGCCGTCACTTTATTACTCTTATTAGTGTAAAACACGTTGTCAGGCTCCGTGTTACGGGTCGATAAAACTCGTTGTGAAAATCACCGGGCGAACGTGACCAGAAAGACGCTAAAGGCTTCTGGCAGAAAGAATAACAGGCAGGTTAACCAGCCCTGGAGTCCTGTGTCGAATTTAAAGACAGGCTACGTCGAGAAACGGAAAAGAAGGGTTGAGTCGCGGACGCGGTAGCGTCAAAAGGGACATATTGCGAACGCAATATACTCAGTAAACAACGGATCATTAATCCTACCACCTCCACGTGCGCCGCAGGCTATGCGGTCAGCTATCAATAAAAAATTCAAGATGTCGCGGGTTGTATCACCGCTCGCCGTTTATACCTACATGCTGCTGGAAAAGCAAAATGAAAATTACCGCTAGTCATCTCTTGTAAAAGAAAAATCGGCCGATGATAAAAGGACGATGGCGCGCTAACGCGAAAAACTACTGGCACTGAGACTAAAAGGTGACCTAGAATAGCCATCCAGATGTTAATCCGTCTATACTGATTAACTGATACTCTGCTTAACGGCTTTGATTTGAAGGTAAAGAAACTCATGGCTAAACACCTTTTTACGTCCGAGTCAGTCTCTGAAGGACATCCTGATAAAATTGCTGACCAGATTTCTGATGCGGTTCTCGACGCCATTCTGGAGCAAGACCCAAAAGCGCGTGTCGCTTGTGAGACTTATGTAAAGACCGGCATGGTGTTAGTCGGTGGTGAAATTACCACCAGCGCCTGGGTCGACATTGAAGAAATTACCCGCCGTACCGTGCGTGATATTGGTTATGTCAATTCTGATATGGGCTTTGACGCTAACTCTTGTGCCGTACTGAGTGCGATTGGCAAGCAGTCTCCTGATATCAATCAGGGCGTTGACCGCCGCGATCCGCTAGAACAAGGCGCAGGCGATCAGGGTCTGATGTTCGGTTACGCGACCAATGAAACCGACGTCTTGATGCCCGCACCCGTGACTTATGCACATCGTCTGGTTCAGCGCCAGTCAGAAGTCCGCAAGAGCGGTTCTCTGCCGTGGCTGCGCCCAGATGCAAAAAGCCAGGTTACGTTCCTGTACGACGATGGCAAGATTGCTGGCATCGATGCCGTGGTACTGTCTACCCAGCATTCGGAAGCTATCAGCCAGAAAGATCTGCATGAAGCGGTAATGGAAGAGATCATCAAACCGGTTCTGCCTGCAGAATGGCTGACTGCCAATACCAAATATTTCATCAACCCAACTGGGCGCTTTGTTATCGGCGGCCCAATGGGTGACTGCGGTCTGACCGGTCGTAAAATCATCGTTGATACCTACGGCGGCGCGGCACGTCACGGCGGCGGTGCATTCTCCGGTAAGGATCCGTCTAAAGTAGACCGTTCTGCTGCCTATGCTGCACGCTATGTCGCCAAAAATATCGTCGCGGCTGGCCTAGCCGATCGCTGCGAGATTCAGGTGTCCTACGCTATCGGCGTGGCAGAACCAACCTCTATCATGATCGAAACCTTCGGCACAGAGAAAGTACCCACCGAGCAACTGACGCTGCTGGTGCGCGAATTCTTCGACCTGCGTCCTTACGGCTTAATCCAGATGCTGGATCTGCTGCATCCGATTTATCAGGAAACGGCTGCCTACGGTCACTTTGGCCGCGAACATTTCCCGTGGGAAAAAACGGACAAAGCCGCAGAGCTGCGCGAAGCTGCGGGCCTGTAACCCGCACAGGCAACTTGAAGTATGACGGGTATAAAACGGCGAATGAAAATTCGCCGTTTTTCATTCTAGCTCCCTGAATATTTCGCTTCAGTTTCGCCTATTGCGTCTCCCTGCCACTCAATTTATGCTCACAGCAATGAATACACCCCGAATCCCCATTGCCAGCCATCAGGCTGTGATGCGCTGTCTGCGTGATAAATTGCAGCAGGCTAACCTCACCTTGCAGACGGACTACACCGAGCCAGCAGTAAATTACCAGCAACGCGGTTCAACGGCAGGAACGGCCTGGCTGCAACACTGGGAAATTCGGCTGAATCCCATCTTGTTGCAGGAAAATCAGCAGGCCTTTATCGATGAGGTCGTTCCTCATGAACTGGCCCATCTGCTGGTTTATGCCCGTTTTGGTCGTGTCGCACCGCATGGCAAGGAATGGCGCTGGATGATGGAAAGCGTCCTGCACGTCCCAGCAAAACGTACGCATCGGTTTGCGGTGCAATCCGTACAGGGGAAAACCTTCACCTACCTGTGTGATTGCCAACAGCATGAGCTGACGATCCGCCGGCACAATCGGGTGCTGCGCGGCGAAACAGAATATCGCTGTCGTCGTTGCGGGAAAACCTTACGTCATGATGTAAAAAATTCTATTTAAAAGGGAATTTCCAGTTTTAAAAACTGTTTTTGCATTTGCCTGCCGACGAGACATCCGGTAGTCTGCCAACTTTACAGCCTGTGGATTATTTGGAATATGCTACGCAAAATTCTCGCTATCGCCGCCGTTGGCGCGACGCTGTTTTCGGCTACCGCGCTGGGTCAAAACATCAATAATTTTTCGCAGGCAAAGGCCGCGGCTGTCGACATTAATCGCGATGCGCCGGGTTCGTTCTACTGTGGCTGCAAGATTACGTGGCAGGGCAAGAAAGGCACGCCTGACCTTGAATCCTGCGGCTATCAGGTGAGGAAAAATGAGCAGCGTGCCAGCCGTATCGAGTGGGAGCACGTTGTACCGGCCTGGCAATTCGGCCACCAGCGCCAGTGCTGGCAGGATGGCGGCAGAAAGAACTGTAACAGCGACCCTGTCTACCGCGAGATGGAAACCGATTTGCATAACCTGCAACCTGCTATCGGCGAGGTCAACGGCGATCGCGGCAATGCCATATATGGGCAATGGAACGATGGTGCATCCCAATATGGTCAATGCGAGATGAAGGTCGATTTCAAAAATAATCTGGCAGAACCACCCGCTCGCGCTCGCGGCCAGATCGCGCGTACCTATTTCTACATGCGCGACCGCTATCAATTACGCCTTTCCAGCCAGCAAACCCAGCTGTTCGAAGCCTGGGATAAGCAATACCCGGTCACCCAGTGGGAATGTACCCGCAATCAGCGTATCGCCGCAAAACAGGGAAACCCAAATCCCTACGTTCAACAGGCTTGCCAGCGCTAGTTCGTCTACCTACTATAGCGAATCTGTTTCCAGCAAAACCACCGCCAGATGACGGTGGTTTTGCCTATTTCTGGCGTTTCTGCGCCGCTCTATTTTATTCAAAGGTCTTAATTCAGCATGCGAGTACCACGCATTTTTCATCCCGAAACGCTCCCCCTTAACGGTGGTGAAGTCGAACTGAGTGACGATGCCGCCAATCATGTGGGTCGCGTGTTACGCATGACGATGGGTCAGTCATTGCAGCTATTTGATGGCAGCAATCATGTCTTTGATGCAGAAATCATTGCGGCTGGCAAAAAGAGTGTGCGCGTTCGCTTCACAGCAGGTAAGTTGGAAGATAAAGAATCGCCCCTACATTTACATCTGGGACAGGTGATGTCGCGCGGCGAGAAGATGGAATTTACCATTCAGAAATCCATCGAGCTGGGCGTCAATGTGATTACCCCACTGCTTTCTGAACGCTGTGGCGTCAAACTGGATGCCGAGCGTATGGAGAAAAAAATTAGCCAGTGGCAGAAAATTGCGGTTGCCGCCTGTGAACAGTCCGGCCGCAATTGTGTGCCGCTGGTGCGGCCAGCGATGACGCTGGAAGCCTGGTGTGCGGAGCAAGACAACGCGTTGAAATTAAATCTGCACCCGCGCGCCACACAAAGCATCAATACGTTACCACTGCCGGTCGCTCGGGTCAGGCTACTGATCGGCTCGGAAGGCGGGCTCACCGCCGGTGAAATTACCATGACCTCAGAACACGGATTCACTGATATCCTGTTGGGGCCACGCGTTTTGCGCACAGAAACCACTGCACTCACCGCCATGACCGCCTTACAGGTACGTTTCGGCGATTTGGGGTAAAGGAGAAAAGAATGATCAAACTCGGTATCGTGATGGACCCGATTGACACCATCAATATCAAGAAAGACACCAGCTTTGCCATGCTGCTTGAAGCACAGCGCCGTGGTTGGGAACTGCATTATATGGAGATGAACGATCTCTATATGCATGCGGGCGTCGCACGTGCAACAACGCGTCGCCTGAGCGTCCAGTACGATTACGACGGCTGGTACGATTTCTCCGGCGAGCAGGATATTGCGCTGGAAGAGTTGGATGTGGTGCTGATGCGTAAAGATCCGCCGTTCGATACGGAGTTCATCTACGCCACCTATATTCTGGAACGTGCGGAAGAGAAAGGTACGCTGATCGTCAACAAGCCGCAGAGCCTGCGTGATTGCAATGAGAAGCTGTTCACCGCCTGGTTCCCGCATCTAACCCCCGATACGCTAGTTACGCGTCGTGCAGACAAACTGCGTCAGTTCCATGAAAAACACGGCGACGTCATTCTCAAACCGCTTGACGGCATGGGCGGCGCGTCTATTTTCCGTTTGAAGCAGGATG
Organism: Pectobacterium quasiaquaticum; assembly: GCF_014946775.2. Taxonomy (NCBI): domain Bacteria; kingdom Pseudomonadati; phylum Pseudomonadota; class Gammaproteobacteria; order Enterobacterales; family Pectobacteriaceae; genus Pectobacterium; species Pectobacterium quasiaquaticum. Next base: position 3,842,438 of record NZ_CP065177.1, read on the forward strand.
ACGCCAACGTTTCGGTCATCATCGAAACGCTGACCGAACACGCGACCCGCTACTGCATGGCACAAAACTATCTGCCTGCAATTAAAGACGGCGACAAGCGTGTACTGGTGGTCGATGGCGAACCCGTTCCTTACTGCCTGGCGCGTATCCCGAAAAGCGGTGAGACACGCGGCAATCTGGCAGCCGGTGGGCGCGGCGAAGCACGTCCGCTAACCGAAAGCGACTGGAAAATCGCCCGTGATGTCGCACCAACGTTAAAAGCCAAAGGCCTGATTTTCGTCGGTCTGGACATCATCGGTGACCGCCTGACAGAAATTAACGTCACCAGCCCGACCTGCGTACGTGAAATCGAAGCGGCTTACCCGGATGTTTCCATCACTGGCATGCTGATGGACGCCATTGAAAAGCGTCTGGCTGCACGTACCCGCTAAGACCAGAGACACCTGAGACGCCACCCGGCCCGCGCAATACGGGCCGTTTCTCCAACGCTGACGGATATCGATAAAAATACACAATGAATTTACAGCATCACTTCCTCATTGCTATGCCAGCACTACAGGACTCTATATTTAAACGTTCGGTGGTCTATATCTGCGAACATAATGAAGACGGAGCCATGGGGCTGATCATCAACAAACCGATGGATCAGTTTTCCGTGGAAAATGTGCTGAAAAAGCTAAAAATAGACCCAACACCGCGCGATCCCACCATTCGATTGGATAAACCCGTCTTCATAGGCGGCCCATTGGCGGACGACCGTGGCTTTATCCTGCATACGCCCTGCCCCGGCTTCGGTTCCAGCATCAGTATTTCTGAGGACACCATGATCACCACGTCAAAAGACGTGCTGGAAACGTTAGGCACGCCTAAACAGCCAAAAAATACGCTGGTCGCCTTAGGCTATTCCGCTTGGGAGAATGGCCAACTGGAAGAAGAACTGCTGGAGAATGCCTGGCTGACGACGCCAGCCGATGAAGACATTCTGTTCCACACGCCGATTGCCGAACGCTGGCGGGCAGCGGCCAGGAAGTTGGGCATCGATATTCATAATATCTCCACTGAAGCAGGACATGCCTGATGAGTAGCAGAACCCTTCTTGCCTTTGATTTTGGGACAAAAAGCATCGGTGTCGCTATCGGTCAGGAAATTACCGGTACAGCGCGTGCACTGACATCGTTCAAGGCACAGGAAGGGATACCCGACTGGCAAAAAGTGGAGAAGCTATTGTCAGAATGGCAGCCCGATCTGGTCGTCGTCGGCCTGCCGCTCAACATGGATGGCACCGAACAACCCCTGACGGCACGGGCGCGGAAGTTCGCTAACCGACTGCATGGCCGTTTTGGTATCGCGATTGAGTTACACGATGAACGCTTGAGTACGGTGGAAGCACGTGCCGATCTCTTCGAACGCGGTGGTTTTAAAGCGTTGGATAAAGGTAGCGTAGATGCGGCGTCTGCGGTAATTATTCTGGAGAGCTGGTTCGAAGCACAGCGTTAAAAGACAATCCCGTGTAGCCGAATATCCGACCACACGGGATTATATTTATGACTAATTAATTGATGACTAATTAGCATTAACGACTAATTAATGTAATTAGGCGTCTGGGAATTCACGGATGAAACGTTCGACGTCATCAACCATGGATTCTGTTCCTACGAAGAACGGTGAACGCTGATGCAGTTTCTCTGGCGTGATATCCAGAATACGGTTTTTACCGTCGCTGGCCTTGCCGCCTGCCTGCTCCGCCAGAAACGCCATCGGGTTGCATTCGTACAGCAAACGCAGTTTACCTTTCGGATAGCTCGCGGTGCTTGGGTACAGGTAAATTCCGCCTTTCAGCAGATTGCGGTGAAAATCCGCAACCAGTGAACCGATGTAACGCGACGTATAAGGACGCTGCGTCTCTTCATCCTGCTCCTGACAGTATTTGATGTATTTCTTCACGCCGACAGGAAACTTGATGTAGTTCCCTTCGTTGATGGAATACATATTCCCTTTTTCTGGGAAGCAAACTTTTTCATGCGAGAGACAGAACACACCGAGCGACGGATCGTAGGTAAAGGCATGAACGCCGTGACCCGTGGTGTACACCAGCATGGTTGAAGAACCGTAAACGATGTAGCCCGCAGCAACCTGCTGACTACCCGGCTGCAAGAAGTCAGCTTCCGTGACTGACGTTCCCAGCGGCGTAATGCGGCGATAAATAGAGAAAATCGTACCGACAGAGACGTTTACATCAATATTCGACGAACCGTCCAGCGGATCCATCAGAACGACATACTTGGCATTTTCCGCCTTATCACCTTCAAAGATAACAATTTCGTCTTCTTCTTCGGAGGCAATACCAGCCACTTCACCACGCGCTTTTAATGCCGCTTTTAGTTTCTCATTGGCATACAGATCGAGCTTCATCTGCACTTCGCCCTGAACATTAGAAATACCGCTGGCTCCCAGGATATCAACCAGACCCGCTTTATTGATATCACGGTGAATAATCTTGGCACCCAGTTTAATAGCAGACAACAGCGCGGTAAGCTCACCTGTGGCGTGAGAGAAATCGTGCTGTTTTTCGACGATAAATTCGCCTAACGTTTTCATAACACTATTCCAGAATCTACGGATGAAAAGCGGTTTCATTTCTGCACCGCCAACGTTTGCGCATGCAGTGTAGCCCAAAGAGAAAGTGAGTACCTAGTCAAATCCATTTCTTATGGCGGATTCATAGCGTTAGAATGTGACGCAGACTCACTGTGAAGATGGAAAATGTATGCGTATTCATATTTTAGGTATCTGTGGCACCTTTATGGGTGGCCTTGCCCTGCTTGCTCGTTCGCTGGGGCATGACGTCACAGGCTCAGATGCAAATGTTTATCCCCCCATGAGTACCTTACTTGAAGAACAGGGAATCACACTGATTCAGGGCTACGATCCGGCACAGCTTAGCCCTGCGCCTGATTTAGTCATCATCGGTAATGCGATGACGCGCGGAAACCCGTGCGTTGAGGCCATATTGGAACAGGGACTACCTTATGTTTCCGGTCCACAGTGGCTGCATGATTATGTGCTGCGCGATCGCTGGGTGATTGCCGTTGCGGGTACACATGGCAAAACCACCACGGCGGGGATGGTCACCTGGATTCTGGAAGATTGCGGCTACCAGCCTGGCTTTGTGATCGGTGGCGTTCCCGGAAACTTCACCGTTTCAGCACGCCTGGGGGACAGCCCGTTCATGGTGCTCGAAGCCGATGAATATGACTGTGCATTCTTCGACAAACGCTCCAAATTCGTACACTACTGCCCAAGAACGCTGGTGCTCAACAATCTTGAGTTCGATCACGCCGACATCTTTGACGATCTGAAAGCCATTCAGAAACAGTTCCATCATCTTGTGCGGTTGGTGCCGGGTAGTGGGAAAATCATCCTGCCAAGCAATGACCTTAACCTTAAACAGGTGATGGCAATGGGATGCTGGAGTGAGCTGGAACTGGTCGGCGAAGAAGGCACATGGCGGGCACAAAAAGTGTCGACCGATGCCAGCCAATATCAGGTTTACCTGAATAAGGTACTCATCGGTGAAGTCCATTGGAAGTTGGTGGGTGAACACAATATGCACAACGGACTGATGGCCATTGCTGCCGCTCACCACGTTGGCGTACTGCCTGCAGATGCCTGCCGCGCACTGGGTGGATTTATCAACGCACGTCGTCGTCTGGAGTTACGCGGTACGGAGCATGGCGTCACGGTTTATGACGATTTTGCGCACCACCCTACCGCAATTCTGGCGACGCTGTCGGCGCTACGCAGCAAGGTTGGCGGCACGGCGCGTATTTTGGCTGTGCTTGAACCCCGTTCTAACACCATGAAATTGGGGATGTGCAAAAACGAGCTAGCGCCGTCATTAGGCCGCGCCGATGAGGTTTTCCTATTCCAGCCCGCACATATTCCATGGCAGGTGGTAGAAGTTGCGGAAGCCTGCGTACAGCCCGCTCACTGGAGCGCGGATATTGACACGCTGGTAGAAAACATCGTCAAGACCGCACAGCCTGGCGACCATATTCTGGTGATGAGCAACGGCGGGTTCAGTAACATCCACAATAAGCTGCTGGATTGCCTGAAAAAGAAAGCGCAGAAGGCGAAAGACGCTCAAGAATAGCGTGTGACAAACTGTCGTCGTTCACACACGGCGATGACACGATAAATAGCAAAAAGGACGGGAATCCCGTCCTTTTTCATCTTCGCATCACCCATTAAGGGTGGCAAAATCAAGCGTCGAACGGATCGCGCAGCACCATCGTTTCGCTACGATCTGGGCCAGTAGAAATAATATCAATCGGCACACCCGTAATTTCTTCGATACGTTTGATGTAGTTCAGCGCAGCCTGCGGCAGTTTGCTGTGATCTTTCACGCCAAACGTGCTTTCAGACCAGCCTGGCATCGTTTCGTAAATCGGCTCAAGACCTTCCCAACCTTCAGCCGCCAGCGGCGTGGTATCCACTTCACTGCCATTCGGCAGGCGATAGCCTACGCAGATTTTAATCTCTTTCAGGCCATCCAGAACATCCAGCTTGGTCAGGCAGAAACCAGACAGCGAGTTGATCTGTACCGCACGACGTACGGCAACCGCATCCAGCCAGCCAGTACGACGACGACGACCCGTTGTCGCACCAAACTCGTTACCTTTCTGAGACAGATGCTCGCCTACTTCTTCAAACAGTTCAGTCGGGAATGGACCTGCACCTACACGGGTAGAGTAAGCTTTAACGATACCCAGTACGTAGTCTACATAGCGTGGACCCAGACCAGAACCGGTAGCAACGCCGCCCGCAGTGGTGTTTGAAGAAGTCACGTACGGATAAGTACCGTGATCGATATCCAGCAGCGTACCCTGCGCGCCTTCAAACATGACGAAATCGCCACGCAGGTGCGCTTTGTACAGCAGATCGGAAACATCAACGACCATCGCGGTCAGGATGTCAGCAATCGCCAGCACATCGTCCAGCACTTTCTGGTAGTCGACGGCATCGGCTTTATAGTAGTTAACCAGTTGGAAGTTATGGTATTCGACGATCTCTTTCAATTTGACAGCAAAGGTTTCTTTATCAAACAGATCGCCAACGCGCAGGCCACGGCGAGCAACTTTATCTTCATACGCAGGGCCGATACCGCGGCCAGTCGTACCAATTGCTTTCGCACCACGCGCCTTTTCACGCGCGTTATCCAGTGCGACGTGATAAGGCAGGATTAACGGACAGGCTTCAGAAAGCAGCAGACGTTCGCGTACCGGGACGCCACGCGCTTCAAGCTCCGTCATCTCTTTCATCAATGCGTCAGGTGCCAGCACAACACCGTTACCGATGATGCTGACAACATTTTCACGCAGAATGCCAGAAGGAATTAAATGAAGGACGGTTTTTTCACCGTTGATAACCAGCGTGTGGCCAGCGTTGTGTCCACCCTGATAGCGCACAACATATTTAGCCCGTTCAGTCAGCAGGTCAACGACCTTGCCTTTACCTTCGTCACCCCATTGGGTGCCCAGTACGACGACGTTCTTACCCATTTCAAGAATCACCAGGTTGCTTAAAAAAGGATTCTAACATCTCATTTGGATGCTTTCAGTACTTTTAGCACACGGTTGCGCACATTTTTCCGCTTAATTTTAACCACCCATCCGACTACGCAACATGTAGTAGATCACGCAACCCGCAACGACTATTCCGCCGCCAAAACGGCGCAAAATAGTATCCGGTAACTGCGCGATCCCCAAAATCATCCGCCGCCAGAGACGAGGGAATAGTAGCGGCCCCAGCCCTTCAAGCACCAAAACTAGCCCAAGCGCCAGCCAAATTATTGAATTCATAACAACCCCTTTCCCCGCTTCAGATTCGAGCAGGACCAACCCTTTGAATATCTCTCTGCCAGAAAATGGCAAAAAAAAGCCCGGAGAAATAACCCGGGCTTGATGAGACGTCAGTGAATGACTATCAGCGGCGTGGAACCATACTGCTTTCCGGTGACTTCATGTAGCGGAAGAAGTCGCTATCCGGGCTGAGAACCATGACGTCCTGATTATTACTGAAGCTGTTTTCGTACGCGCGCAGGCTACGAACGAAAGCATAGAAATCAGGATCTTCACTGAATGCGTTAGCAAACAGTTTCGCTGCTTCAGCATCCCCTTCACCGCGAGAAATTCGGCCCTGACGCTCCGCTTCTGCCAGCGTACGGGTGACTTCATAGTCTGCCGCTGCTTTCAGCTTTTCAGCTTCTTCCTGACCTTGTGAACGATGACGACGCGCTACCGCTTCACGTTCTGCACGCATACGTTGGTAAATCGCATCAGACACTTCAGTTGGCAGGTTGATTTGCTTAATTCGCACATCGATAACCTCAATACCCAGCGCAGCCATGCTGTTAGGGTTGATGTGAGGTTCCTTGCTCGCCGTCTCTTTCTCGACGCGTGCAGCCGCAGAAGCAATCGCATTATCGGCCTCGGTCGTTTCACCAGTACCGGTATTCAGCGCTTCACGTACGTCAGACATCAGTTGACCACGTGAGTCGGTCACAATCCCTTTCACATCCAGACGACCGATTTCAGAACGCAGACGGTCACTGAATTTACGTTTCAGCAGCACTTCCGCCTGAGAGATGTCACCACCGCCCGTTGCCAGATAGTAGCGGCTGAAATCGCTGATACGCCATTTGAGATAGGAATCGACAATCAGGTCTTTTTGCTCTTTAGTGATAAAGCGGTCAGCCTGGTTTTCCATGGTCTGGATACGCGCATCCAGCATTTTCACTGAGTCGATAAACGGAATCTTGAACCGCAATCCCGGGGCATAGATCAGCGGCTTATTGTCGTCATCACGCAATACTTTGCCAAAACGCATCACAATGCCGCGCTGACCTTCCTGCACCACAAACAGTGACGCATAGACCACCATCAGTACCAGGATCAGGATAAATAGTAAGGGCTTACGCATCGATTATTCTCTCCCTACTCGAGTGAAGTCATCACGCTGCGCATTTGCTCTGCGCTGATCCATGATATTTCCATTGTTGCTGCTGCGCGTTTGGTTGCTATTCGTCGCACCGCTGCTGTTGCCAGGCAAACGCAGTGGACTAGCGCTGCTGCTGTTATTGCTTGGCGTATTTTCACCACCTTGTCCACGCAGCATCTGATCCAACGGCAGCACCATCAGGTTGCCCCCCTTGTCATTGACCAGAACTTTACGGGTATGGCTCAGTACACGTTCCATCGTTTCGATATACAGACGTTCACGAGTGATTTCAGGCGCCGCTTTATATTCCGGTAATATTCTGGCAAAACGGGCAACTTCACCCTGAGCTTCAAGAATAGTACGGGTTTTATAAGCGCGGGACTCTTCCAGAATACGCTGCGCCTGACCGTTGGCACGCGGCTGCACTTCGTTCGCATAGGCTTCCGCTTCGCGAATATATTGCTGTTCGTTTTCACGTGCGGCAATCGCATCATCAAACGCGGCCTTCACTTCTTCCGGCGGACGCGCGGTTTGGAAGTTCACGTCCAGCAACGTGATACCCATGTTGTATGGACGAACCGTCTCTTCCAGTACACGCTGAGTATCCGTACGCACAATGGTACGGCCTTCCGTCAAAATTTTGTCCATCGTGTACTTACCAATAACGCCGCGCAGCGCGCTGTCAGTTGCCTGACGTAGGCTGTCATCCGCATTGGTTACACTGAACAGATATTGTTCTGGCTGCGTAACACGATACTGCACGTTCATTTCAACGCGCACGACGTTTTCATCTGACGTCAACATCACGCCCGATGTCGCCAGTTCACGCACCGATTCAACGTTCACCGCACGAACGGAGTCGATGAAGGTCGGTTTCCAATTAAGGCCGGGGCCGACCAAATGGCTGAATTTACCAAAGCGCGTGACGACACCGCGTTCCGCTTCTTTAATGGTATAGAAACCCGTAGCAGCCCAGATCACAACTGCAGCGACGGCAGCGATACCGACGATCCGGCCACCCAGTGCTGGGCCGCCAGAATTTCCGCTGTTGCTTGAGCCTGAACCTTTGCCGCCACCCAGATCGCTGAGTTTTTTGCTCAGCTTACGGAAGATGTCGTCCAGATCCGGCGGCCCCTGATCTCGGCCACCTTTATTGTTATTTCCGCCAGAGTTGCCGCCATTATTGCTGCTGCTCCCCCACGGGTCGCGGTCTTGTCCGTTATTACCGGGCTGATTCCACGCCATGTTTTAGCTCCATTCTTTATGATAGGTGTTCTTCAGGTTCAATATCCCAGAGTCCGTCAGACTATTTCACCGTTCAGACTGTTTATACCAGTCAGATCAGACAATATAGTCCATCAGTTCCTGCTCTTTTTTGCAGAGGCGGCGCCAGTCAGCAATCGGCATACGAATAACCAAACCAATTTGCCCATCCTCTTCAATCCATTCTTTTTCTATTGCCTGAAGCTGGTAAAAACGACTACGCAAGCGTCCTGCCTGCGGGGGAAGATGCAAAGTATGTTGTGCAATTTCCCCGGAAAGCCGCTCAGTCAATGCCTGAAATAGCAACGGAATACCGTCGCCAGTCTGTGCTGAAAGCCAGACCCGTACCGGTAGATTCTCTTCGTTGCGATCGATACGCGGAACGAAATCATCCAGCATATCAATTTTGTTCATTACCAACAGCGCAGGTATTTCGTCTGCCTCAATTTCCGCCAATACGTCATCAACCGCGTCGATGTTCTCGTCAAGACGAGGATCGGCAGCATCAACAACGTGCAGCAGCAGCGAGGCCTGACGTGTTTCCTGTAATGTAGCCTTAAACGCAGCCACCAAATCGTGGGGCAACTGCCGGATAAAACCTACGGTATCCGCCAGCACGGTATCACCCACATCATCCACTTGAATGCGGCGCAATGTTGGATCCAGTGTGGCAAATAACTGATCGGCGGCATAGACGCCTGCCGATGTAATCGTGTTAAACAGCGTGGATTTACCGGCGTTGGTATAGCCCACCAGCGAAACGGTGGGGACATCAGCACGGACCCGCGAACGCCGCCCCTGTTCACGCTGTTTTTCTACCCGTTCAAGACGCGACAATATCTGACTGATACGGTTACGCAATAAGCGACGGTCGGTTTCAAGCTGGGTTTCACCAGGACCACGCAAACCGATACCGCCTTTCTGGCGCTCAAGGTGCGTCCAGCCGCGAACCAGTCGGGTCGCAAGGTGGCGCAGCTGTGCCAGTTCTACCTGTAATTTCCCCTCGTGCGTACGCGCACGCTGGGCAAAAATATCTAAAATTAGTCCGGTACGGTCTATCACCCGGCACTCGCACAAACGCTCCAGATTACGTTCCTGAGCAGGCGTCAGCGCGTGATCAAACAGCACGACAAACGCGCCAGTTTCTTTTACTGCCTGAGCAATTTCTTCAGCTTTACCTTCCCCAACAAAATACTTGGGATGAGGCGATTTACGGCTGCCAGTAACCACCTGTAAGGATTCAATACCGGCAGAAGAAACCAGAGACTCAAACTCCAGTAGATCTTCCGTATCTCTATCCTGAGCAAAGAAAATATGAACTAATATAGCCCGTTCACCTGATTCATAACGGTCAAACAAGCGAATAACCTCTCAAACGAGCAAAAAACACCACAGCGAAGGAGTCGAGCGATGCGTCAAGCTCTCCCGCGCCGTGGTGAATTGACAATACGCCTTATTCGGCGTCATCAGCTTCCTGTGACTGCTGCTGAGCAGTCGTGTTACTACCGTGATAGTTGTTGCTGCCGCCTGGATTGTTGCTATGGTGAGAGACTGGGCGAGAAGGAACAACTGTAGAGATGGCGTGCTTATAAACCATCTGACTTACCGTGTTTTTCAACAAAATCACGAACTGATCGAAAGATTCGATCTGACCTTGCAGCTTAATACCGTTCACCAAATAAATCGAAACCGGAACACGTTCACGACGCAAAGCGTTCAAGAACGGATCTTGCAAAGATTGCCCCTTAGCCATTCTATATTTTCCTTATTTGTATGTTGTTTGTAACAAAGAACCCTACGGTTCTAAAATAACGGTGTAAAAAACTTGCACGCTGAGACTCACCGATTGTACACAATCACTCAACCTATGCACTAACAACCTCTATTACCTTGTCCAGTGCTTCAGTCGGTTTTTCGCTATTCAGCCAGCAGACATCATCCCAACCGCGCAGCCAAGTCATTTGACGCTTCGCTAACTGACGCGTCGCACAAATTCCCCGATAAACCATCTCATCGTAATCAATTTCACCGGATAAATATGACCACATCTGGCGATAACCAACACAACGAATAGAGGGCATATCCGTATGAAGGTCGTGCCGGGCAAACAATGTCCGGGCTTCTGTCTCAAAACCTGCCGCCAACATCTGATGAAAACGCTGTTCAATCCGCTCATGCAACAATTCACGCGTCGCTGGGGCGATAGCAAACTGATGAACCTGATAGGGCAGCGCGTCGCCAGACGTTTTTGTCAGTTCAGTTAAAGTGTTACCTGAAACGAAAAAAACTTCCAGTGCTCGCGAGAGTCTCTGCGGATCATTTGGATGAATCCGAATGGCCGCTACCGGATCGATCTCACTGAGCTGCCGATGCATCGCTTCCCAGCCGATTTCTTTTGCCTGCTCTTCAATGCGTTGACGCACGGCGGCATCGGCTGACGGCAGAGGAGAAAGTCCCTCCAGCAGCGCCTTGAAATACAGCATCGTCCCCCCGACTAACAGGGGAATGCGCCCAGCAGCGGTAATGTCCGCCATCTCACGTAACGCATCGCGGCGAAAATCGGCCGCAGAATAGGATTCTGTCGGATCGAGAATATCGATTAACCGATGCGGGGCCAGTGCCAGCTCTTCCGCACTCGGTTTCGCCGTCCCAATATCCATATCTTTATAGATGAGGGCGGAATCTACGCTAATCAACTCTACCGGCAAATATTCTCGTAACGCCATTGCCAATGCCGTTTTTCCTGACGCCGTCGGCCCCATGATAAAAATGGCAGGCGGCAACGACGCTTGTTCTACATCACTCATGCTTTAAAGCCTTGATGGCATCCTGGATGTCCATCATCGATAAAAGTTCAGACGGCGGCGCTTTCGCCAACTGCGGACAAAGCCGCTCGACATCCGCCAGTAATTGTATGGCCTGAGAATGACTCCAGCTTTCCTGCTCACTCTGCAATCGCGTTGCCATCCACGATGCCAATTCGCCAGGTTCCACCTGCTGTTTCTCAACCGTCTGATAGTCGGCCAGATAGCCTATCAGTTCGGAGATCAAGTTTTGTAAATTTTGTTGGCGCAATGGTAAAGGTACAGCACGCAATGTGGCACGCTGTGACTCAACCACAACGTCAATACCAAAACGCGCCAGCAAAGCGTGATGGGCAGACAAAACGTTCAGCTCAGATTTACTCAATGTCAGGCGCTGCGGAATCAGCAACGGCTGCGCCCGCAATCCCTCTTCCGACGGCGTCAACTGCACCGCTTTCAGATAACGTTCAGCAACGGAAAGCGACAGCATCGCCAAGCCCTTATGGTACTCCAACAGCGCGTAGCACGGCGGATAAACCGTCAATACCCGCCCAAAACCGTTTGATTGGCTTTCCAGCGGTGATTCAACCGGCGCACGTTGCTTGTTATTGTTAGCTGCGGTGTCCGTCGCGGTTCGATTTGGCGGTGCGTCATGCGATACCGTGGGTGGGACAACCCTATCCGGCGACATAACGTGACTCGACGGTACAGAAATACGCTCGCCAGACGACGGGGGTGCACTTGCTGCATTATCCGCTGGTTGCAGCAGCGCCTTATACAGATCACCCTGCTTCTTCTGGTACGGATTCTCTGGTTGATAGCCGGAATAAGCAGATTCTCTCGCCTGACCAGAATGGCTCGCGCGCGGCGTTTTCCCACCATACGACGGCGAACTATCGGTACGTGACGGCTGGGCAAAATGGTTTTCACCGGCGGCAGTGCGGTTTTCCTGCTGCCATTGCACGGGTTTCCCGGTCTCCGGCTCTGTTATGCCGAGCGCCGGTGAGGATGCCTGTTGCAGAACGGACATCACCGCCTGATAGATGAAGTCATGCACCAGACGCGCCTGATGGAATCGAACTTCGTGCTTGGCAGGATGCACATTGACATCCACCTGATGCGGGTCGATCTCCAGATACAGCACATAGGCGGGCTGCTGCTCGTCACTAAGCTGATCCTGATAGGACTGCCGAATGGCATGATTAATCAGCCGGTCACGCATCATGCGCTGGTTCACGTAGCAATACTGCATATCAGGCAGTTGCTTGGCTCCAACCGGATCGGCCACCCAACCATGAATGGTGAGATCGCCGTGTTGCCATGACACTGCCAGCGCATGTTGCAGGAACGTCGCCCCGCAGATGCTGCCCAAACGGCGTTCATACTGGCTTTTATCCGGCGCAGCACGATACTGCCGCATCAGCTTACCGTTATGATGCAGCGTGATGGCGACATCGAAACGCGCCAGCGCGATGCGGCGCACCACCTCATCAATATGGGTGAATTCGGTTTTTTCGGTGCGCATAAATTTACGGCGGGCGGGCGTGTTATAAAACAGATCCAGCACTTCCAGCGTGGTGCCCACAGGGTGAGCCGCGGGTTTAACCGTCACTGCCATGTCACGCCCTTCGGCGTAGGCCTGCCAGGCTTCGGATTGTTCAGCGGTGCGCGATGTCAGGGTTAGACGAGAGACGGAACTGATACTTGCCAGCGCTTCGCCGCGAAAACCCATACTCACGATGGCTTCCAGATCGTCGAGCGTGGCGATTTTGCTGGTCGCATGACGCGCCAGCGCCAGCGTTAATTCATCCTTTCCAATCCCCGAGCCATTGTCACGAATACGGATCAGCTTCGCGCCGCCGCGCTCGATGTCGATATCAATCCGGGTCGCACCTGCATCCAGACTGTTTTCCACCAGCTCCTTCACGACCGAAGCCGGACGCTCAACCACTTCTCCGGCAGCGATCTGGTTAGCCAGTTGCGGTGGCAACACCTGAATCGGCATGGCGTATTCCTCTTACTATCCTCAATCTATCGACATCGTCAGCATGAAGAATCAGGCAGACGGAATAACCAGCGTTTGCCCCAGTTGTACCGTGCCGGAGCGCATATTATTCGCCTGTTGGATCTCTTTCATGCTGACACCGTAACGGGCAGCAATCGCACTCAGGCTATCACCCTTTACGACCTTATGCTTCACCGGCGCTGCCTTTTTAGGCGCAGGTGTTGATGCCGTCTGTCTCGTCCCAGTAGCCGGAATATTCAAGCGCTGTCCAACCCAGACGATGTCGTTGTTCAGCTTATTCACATCACGCATAGCCGCGAGGCTAACGCCATAATGCCGAGCAATCGAAGAGAGCGTTTCACCACGCGCAACGGTATGACGCGCGCTGCCCGCACTCGCTTTTGCCGTAGTCACGTTACCGCCCGACGTTTCTGTATCACTTGCCGCCGACTGTAGTGGGCGGCTTTCCTGCTTTGGGAGGGATTGCATCGGGTGCGTTTGGAAATAACCTCTCAGCCCCTGATAAATCGCATTAGCAATTTTTTCCTGATAATCGTTACTCCCCAGCAGTCGCTCTTCCGAGACATTGGTGATAAACCCAGTCTCCACCAGTAGAGAGGGGATATCTGGCGAACGCAACACACCCAGACTGGCGTGCTCAGGGCGTCGTTTATGCAGCCCACCGACGCGCTGGAGCTCACGCAGCACCTTGGTCGCGACGTCATACCCCACTCGCTGAGAGTGACCGAATTGCAGATCCAACACCGCCTGACTGAGGTAAGGATCGGCACTGCTGTTCGCCAGTAGATCACCCGCCCCGCCCAGCAGTTCAGACTGTTTCTCATGCTGCTCCAGCCAGTTTGCCATTTCACTGTTCGCACGGCGGTTGGACAGTACCCAAACAGACGCGCCTTTAGCATTACGGTTCGGCGCAGCATCCGCGTGAATCGACACTAACAGATTCGCACCCTGCTTACGCGCCACGTCCGAACGCCCCATAACGGAGATAAAGTAGTCGCCGTCACGCGTCAGCACGCCTTTAAAGGCCGGATCATTATTCAGTAAGGCTTGTAACTTACGCGCGATAGAAATGGTGACATTTTTCTCCCGCAGCCCGTTCGTGCCAATCGCACCAGGATCTTGTCCACCGTGACCGGCATCAATCGCCACGACAATCCGTTCATTACCTTGTTGGGCCGGCGCGCGGGTAGATGACGAACTGCTGTTGACTGCAACCGTCGATTTGTTACTAAACGGATTTTTGGCGGGTTCTGCCGGCGCACTATTTTGCTGCCGTGAAGCCGGAGGCGCTGAGGCTTGTACCGTTTTCGCTTTATCACCCGTGATGGTGAAGACAACAACGTAGCCCGAACCTTCTTTTTGCGTCACCGCCCGCGTTTTAGCCGCCTGGGTCAAATCCAGCACCAAACGCAGGCTTTGTGCATCCTGCGCGTTGCTGGTGCGCACACGCTTAATTAGATTTTGTCCGCTGAAATCCAACGGCAAGCCATTAATGACACCAGTCTGACGAATATCGATGACCACTCTGGCGGGGTTACTGAGCGGGAAAAAAGCATAAATAGGCTGACCACTAAAGCTCAGGCGCACCGTGGCCTGGCCTGACGCATTATCCACCTTGATATCCGACAGATTGGCCGACCACGCCGAGCTTGCCAGCAACAGCCATACGCCGATGAACAGCGTAACCAGACGACTCATCATGATTCTGCTGTTCCTAGCTGAAGAGAAAAACGTTGTAACATCGCGTCTCCCGCCGCAGAGACAGCGGACAGTTCAGCCTGTCGGCCCTGATCCTGGTAGCGCAAATGCAGTTCGATATCCGCCTCAGGCAACACACCAGCACCCTGCTGCGGCCATTCAATCAGACAGATGGCATCCTGTGCCAGGTAATCGCGGATCCCCATAAACTCCAACTCTTCCGGGTCGGCCAGTCGATAGAGGTCAAAGTGGTAGACCGCCAGCGGCGATAACGCATAAGGCTCGACCAGCGTATAAGTGGGGCTTTTAACATTGCCTTTATGACCGCGCGCCTGTAGAAAACCGCGACTAAACGTCGTTTTTCCCGCACCAAGGTCGCCATAAAGGTGGATAACACAAGCACCGTCACAGGCTTTCGCCAGCGCCGTACCTAAAGAGATCGTTGCTGCCTCATCCGGCAGAAGTAAGACTATTTTTTTCATTCTATCTATTGTTCTAAAAACATCGGTTCTAAAAACATCGGCTCTAGAAACATCCGCTCGGGATTCACATATCGGAACAGCACAGGCAGTAAATCGGTTGCCAGCATACCTCGGGTACCGCGTCGCGCTGCCAGCCAATCAGCCGCCGCACCATGTACGACACCCCCTGCACAGGCAGCATCATACAGCGAGAGCTTTTGCGCCAGCAAACCGCCAACGATACCCGACAGCACATCACCCATGCCACCTGTCGCCATGCCGGGGTTTCCCACATCAGCAATGGCAACCTCGTCTCGCTCGCTGGCGATCACCGTTCCTGCACCTTTTAATATGACAACACCACCATAGCGTTTTACCAACTTTGTGGCCGCCAGTAAGCGATCGCTTTCAATATCAGAGACGCGGCAATTCAGTAAACGTGCCGCCTCACCGGGGTGAGGTGTCAGCACGCGATTCTGCCGCTTATGCGGATTGATTGCCAGCAGGTTAAGCGCATCCGCATCCCATAACATGGGTTTGTTACAATTTTCTGCCAGACGCAGTGCACTTTTGCCCCAGTCATCCTGCCCTAAACCAGGTCCAATCACCACGACATCGGCCCATTCCAGCCCCTGCCGCAGCGTCTTTGTCGTCAATTCTTGCACCATCAGCTCAGGCCGAGCCGTCAGAAACGCCGATTGATACTGCTTGTGAGTAAGTACTCGCACCAATCCTGCGCCGCTGTGTAACGCCGCATCCGCAGCCATCAATACCGCGCCGCCTAAGCCGACGTTGCCGCCTACCACCAGCAGCCTGCCGTTATCACCTTTATGTTGTCCGGCTGGACGAGGCGTCAACCACTCGGGAAGTTGCGCCGCGGTCAACCGTCGTATCGGCGCGGTTTGGCAGTCCAGCCACGCCTGCAATCCTAACGAATGATAATGTAATGTTCCGACGTGCTCACGGGCGCGGCCGGTCAGTAGTCCCGGTTTCAGCGCGATAAACGTCACCGTCTGTGCCGCACAAATCGCAACGCCCGCACAGGCGCCAGTTTCGGCATCTAAACCAGAGGGAATATCCAGTGAAACAATGGGAGCAGGATAGGTGTTCGCCTGCGTCATTAACGCCGCATAAGACGCACGCGGTGCAGCGGAAAGACCGGTTCCCAGTAGACCATCAACAATGAGATCGATCCCATCCGGCCACGGTATATCACCATCCTGCGCATTCACGTCCTGAACACGACCACCCTGTTCCAGCCAGCTCTGGCGCGCAAGATGAGCCTCATCAGGCAGCGGCTTATCGCTGACACAGGCAACAACATCTACCTCTATGCCCGCCGCCAGCGCCAGACTGGCGACCACATATCCATCGCCGCCGTTATTGCCGTGTCCAGCCAGCACCCGCCAGCGTCGAGCTGAGGGATAGCATCGGCGAGCCACCTGAAATGCGGCTTCTCCCGCACGCTGCATGAGTTCCCACAGCGAAAGCCCCGACTCGCTGGCCGCTCTGGCTTCTTCACACCGCACCCACTCGGCGTAAAACACCGAATCAGGCAACTCATCCTCTCGCTTCCGGTCGTGACGCGTCATCATCTGCTCTTAGTTTTCATTACAATGGCTTAAAATTAGCAAGCAACCTAAACGACCGCCAGCATTCCGCACATCTCAGCAGGCATCGGCTCTGCAGCGCGAATATGGTAACATCGGCACGTCTTGTTTATTTCTGTGGCCCCATCATGTCATACCCCTACGATCTCAACGAATTAGCGCAACACATCAAACAATGGGGACAGGCATTGGGGTTCCAGCAGGTCGGAATCTGCGACACCGATTTGTCCGCAGAAGAGCCTCGGCTTCAGGACTGGCTGGATAAGCAATACCACGGGGAAATGGACTGGATGGCGCGCCACGGTATGCTGCGGGCGCGTCCGCATGAATTGCTGCCCGGTACACTGCGCGTCATCAGTGTTCGTATGAATTACCTGCCAGCCAAAGCCGCATTCGCCAGTACCTTAAAAAACCCAGAGCTCGGCTACGTTAGCCGCTATGCGCTCGGCCGTGATTACCACAAGCTGCTACGCCAGCGACTGAAAAAACTCGGCGACCAGATTCAGGAATACTGCGGTGAATTGAATTTTCGCCCCTTTGTCGACTCCGCTCCCATTATGGAGCGTCCTTTGGCTGCGAAAGCCGGGCTTGGCTGGGTTGGTAAACACTCACTAATTCTGAATAGAGAAGCCGGTTCCTGGTTCTTTCTCGGTGAACTGCTGATCGATTTACCCCTACCCGTCGATCGCCCACAGGAAGAACAGTGCGGTCGATGCGTCGCCTGCATGACCACCTGCCCAACCGGCGCGATTGTCGCCCCTTACACCGTTGATGCCCGCCGCTGCATTTCCTATCTGACTATCGAATTGGAAGGTCCGATTCCTGAAGAATTTCGTCCGCTAATGGGTAATCGCATTTATGGCTGTGATGACTGTCAGTTGATTTGCCCGTGGAATCGGTTTTCACAACTTACCGACGAGGCAGATTTCAGCCCGCGTGCCGCGCTGCATACGCCAGAGCTGCTGGCGCTATTCGGCTGGAATGAAGAGAAATTTCTGCGCATTACGGAAGGGTCGCCGATCCGGCGCATCGGCCATCTCCGCTGGCTACGCAATATTGCTGTCGCACTGGGGAATGCTCCCTATCAGGATAGTATCGTACTGGCGCTGCAGGCGCGTCTGGGTGAAAGCGAACTGTTAGATGAACATATCCACTGGGCAGTTCATCAGCAGTTGGAACGCCGTGCATCACTGGGAATCGACGTCCAATCCACACAGAAAAAACGACTTATTCGTGCAGTAGAGAAAGGATTACCGCGTGATGCGTGAGCCGCTCAAAACTGTTGTCATCAGTTTGTCGCACGCGCTGTGAATAAATAAAAAAAACCGTTGCCAATCAACTGTCACAAAAAGTACAAGCGATAGTTATAATGTTTTATAAGTAAAATTTATAAATAGATATCAATAAGATACTCTACAGTATTTTATCAAAAATATAGCGTGATTAATAAATAACCAACTCACAGCCTGTGGATAAGTCTGTTAAGAAGAATATTATTTTTTGTATTAACTGATAAAAAATGATGTGGATTTGAGGTAACGCTTGCGCTCGAAACAGGATGCTGTGTGGACAGTAAAAAACGGGCAGCAGCACAAAGCGGCGAGCATTATGAATTTCTTATTGTCCTTTAGCAAGGGCTGAGATCTACTTTTTACGATCGAAAGAAAAATTTTACGATCAAAAAACAAAAACGCGGCGACACCTCTTTGATGAGGCATCGCCGCGCGGAACGTTAAGATCGTCGTCAGAGAAACAGAAGGATGGCAAATATATCCACCTTCGTCCTCAACAGGCCGACGTTATGCACGGGTTCTGATCAGGTAGTCAAAGGCGCTCAAGGACGCTTTTGCGCCTTCACCCGTCGCGATAATGATCTGCTTGTACGGCACCGTCGTACAGTCGCCGGCAGCAAAGATCCCTTTCACGCTGGTTTCGCACTTAGCATCGATCTCAATTTCACCGATGCGGTTTCTGGCTACCGTACCTTCCAGCCAGTGGGTGTTAGGCAGCAGGCCAATTTGTACGAAGATCCCTTCCAGCGCTAAATCATGCACTGAATCAGTAATACGATCTTTGTAGCTCAGCCCCGTCACCTTCTGTCCATCACCTTTCACTTCCGTGGTTTGCGCATTCAGGATGATGTCAACATTCGGCAAGCTACGTACTTTCTCCTGCAATACCGAATCCGCTTTCAGTTCCGGCGCAAACTCAAGCAGCGTGACATGTTTCACCACGCCAGCCAGATCGATAGCCGCTTCGACACCGGAGTTTCCGCCGCCAATCACCGCAACGTGCTTGCCTTTAAACAGCGGGCCATCACAGTGCGGACAGTATGTTACGCCGCGCGTACGGTACTGATCTTCGCCGGGTACATTCATGTTTCTCCAGCGCGCGCCGGTCGCAATGATCACACTGCGCGCTTTCAACGTCGCACCGGACACGGTAATCACCTGATGCGGTTTACCCGGTTCGCCACCAGGAATTAAGGCTTCTGCGCTCTGCGCGTCGATCACGTCGACATCGTAGTCATCAACATGGCTCTTCAGCGCAGTCGCCAGCTTAGCCCCTTCCGTTTTTGGCACGGAAATGTAGTTTTCGATATCAACGGTATCCAGCACCTGACCACCAAAGCGCTCACCGACCAAACCGGTACGGATGCCTTTACGCGCTGAATAGACCGCCGCCGCTGCGCCCGCTGGGCCGCTACCGATGATTAACACATCATAGACGTCACGCTGGTTCAGTTTCTCAACCTGTTTAGCGCCCGCACCGGTATCAATTTTCGTCACAATCTCAGCCAGGCTCGTGCGCCCCTGACTAAAGTGTTCGCCGTTCAGGAAAACGGTCGGAACGCCCATGACATTACGGCTTTGAATCTCATCCTGGAACACGCCACCGTCAATCGCGGTATGGGTGATATTTGGATTCAAGACCGCCATTAAATTCAGTGCCTGCACCACGTCCGGGCAGTTGTGGCAGGACAGCGAGTAATAGGTTTCAAAGTGGAATGAACCGTCGAGATGGCGGATTTGATCGAGTAATTCTTTCGCTTCTTTCGACGGATGACCGCCCACCTGCAATAACGCCAGAATCAGGGAGGTAAATTCGTGTCCCATTGGCGCACCGGCAAAACGCGGGCCACTTTGGGAATCTGGATTGGTAATCAGGAATGAAGGCTTACGTACTGCCAAATCATTCTTTTCAATAAAACTTACCCGATCGGACAGCTCGGCAATCTCAGCCAGCAGGGTTCTGACTTCAGTAGATTTAGCAGAGTCATCCAGAGTCGCAATCAACTCAACAGGTTTGGTTAATTTTTCCAGATAGGCTTTCAACTGGACTTTCATCGTATTGTCGAGCATTGGTCGTCCTTAATTAGGCAAGGTAGTACAAAAGCAAAATCGTGCGGGGATGCTGGCCCAAAAAAGCCGGGCCAGAAAAATCGGGTGCAATGCACCCGACAAAACAGTCATATTTTCCGAGGTGTCAGCTTAGATTTTGCCAACCAGATCCAGAGACGGTGCCAGCGTAGCCTCGCCTTCTTTCCACTTGGCTGGGCACACTTCGCCTGGGTGAGAAGCCACGTACTGCGCCGCTTTCACTTTACGCAGCAGGTCAGAAGCATCGCGGCCAATACCTTCCGCCGTGATTTCTACCGCCTGGATGATGCCCTGTGGGTCAACGATGAACGTACCGCGATCGGCCAGACCTTCTGCTTCGCGCATGTTTTCAAAGTTACGCGTCAGTTGACCCGTTGGGTCACCGATCATGGTGTATTTGATTTTGCCAATGGTTTCAGAGCTGCTGTGCCACGCTTTGTGCGTGAAGTGGGTGTCGGTGGAAACAGAGTAGATTTCCACGCCACGCTGTTGGAATTCGTCGTAGTGGTCAGCGACATCACCCAGTTCGGTCGGGCAGACAAACGTAAAGTCAGCCGGATAGAAGAAGAACACGCTCCATTTGCCTTCGATGTTTTTCTCCGTCACCTCAATGAATTGACCGTCTTTGAAAGCCATGTTTTTGAATGGTTTAACTTGGGTATTGATTACTGACATCACTTTATCCTCATGTGTTTTCGCATGTGGCTAAAGTACAGAAACGTGATCACTATCACCAATCCGTTGTCTTTATCGAATCAATAAGTAATACCTAACGTAGGGTGGAATCAGGGATACGTAATCTCCATATTCTGGTCACCGATTCTGACAGTCTTAAAGCGTGGTGTAACTACTTCAACCTTGCCGTCCTTCACCTGCTCGACCAGTTTTTCCGTACCTATCGCGCCATACATACTGGCCGCAATCTGCCACTGCCCCTGTTCATCACGGGCGAGGATCTTGCCACCGCCACCCCAGCCTACCCGAGGGAAAATGAGCACTTCATTATGGCCATCGCCAGTCAAATCAATCGCAAAGAGCAGGCAAGCGATTTCTCTGCACCTATTGCCTAAATTATCGCCCTGCAACAGGCTTTCGACCCCGTCCTCCAGCAGCCCCACCCATTCGACCTGAACGGGGCGGACTTGTGCGGCGCGCCCCTGCAACCGATCGCGCAGCGCCTGACGCCCTGTTTCATCCAGTATCCGGTCTTGCTTCAATTCCTCAGTCAGCCAGGTAAACTGCTGCCTGCCCGCCGCCCCTAACTCATCGCGCAGCGCCCACAGGTCAAATTCATCGACCGGCGTTTTCCCGCTAAGCAGACGCTGAACCTGGTTTCTCGCACTAAACGCTTCTGGGTTTAACAACGGCGTATGCAGCAATACCATCAGAACGCAGGTGACAGCAGCAAGCAGCGGATTGCTCGTGCGCAGGTTCCCCAGCCAAACGCCAGAGCGGCGGATGACGGCCCATACCATCGCCAGGCTATAAAGCATCGCGATCGACACGACGAAGATCGACTGAAAACGGAAAGGCGTCAGGCCATACTGTTCGATACGCAACCTGCTGGAATAGCCCGCTAATCCAACCAAAATCGGCAAGCACATCACACTGGCGCTAACCAGCCCGCGTAACACTGCCGGGTAAGCGCGGCCTTCGTTATCATCCTGAGACGTGCAGTTAATCAAAAAGAGGTTTACGCCCATCAGGCATAACAGAATGACAGTGGAACGGCCGGTATTCCATATCGGTTCCAGACCGCTAAAAGGCAGCGTCAAGGTGAAAACCACCGTAATCAGTGCGCTAAACGGCAGCAGGAAACGACACGCCGATAGCAGAATCCCGCGCAGCAACCCGACTACGGTTTCTTTGGTCATTCCGATATATATGCCGAGAGAAAACACTACCGGCAAAAGCAGCATATAGAATCGGTAATGACTGAATACTTTACTTACCTGCCGGAATCCCAACATGTCGAACAGCATGCCGCACAGCACGAGCAACAACACAACAACCAGAACAAGTAACCAGGCCAGCAGCACAGTAAAAATATTGATCCAGGCGTGTTTACAAAGTGCGTCATAGGACGGCCATCGCCCTTCACGGTCTGGCCAACTGCAAATGAAAGTACAGCAGATATAGCCGAGGAGGATGCCACACAGCACCCAGGAATCCAGCAGACGGAATAGTCCATTTTCGAAGAGGACCCAACCGCTGATGGCGGTCATCAGCACGGTCAACACGCCAGCCAACAGCCACGTCTTTTTCACAAAGAGAGTGCGTTCCAGCAATTGCAGACTGATGCCGCCAACCACCGCTATCGTTATGAGCATTCCCTGAAGAGCGCCCTCTTTCATTTCCAGCGCCGCGACAAGGAGCAGCCCCTGAAGCAGGCCAATAGCCAGATAAAACTTTAACGATGGGGAATGGGCGGACATGGCAAATCCTTTTATCGACGTACGTCACATGTCGGGCGGTGGTGTAGACACGTTTTCACCACTCGAATGATGTGGGGTAGCAAAATGAGAATAGTGCGAGCAGTCTACAAGTAAACGCTTCAGGTATCACGCTTCGGTGACAAGTTTGCAACACCATGTTTTTCCCTAATAACACCACGAGACAGTGCGCTAAAATTTAACGCATTCAGAATAGTCAGATCAAAAACATTAGCCATGAATATAATTTCATGGAAATTATATTAAAATGAAACATCACTGGGATTGAATAATAATAAACTCAGTAAAATAGCGCACCAAATATATCAACATGGGCTATAAATCTATTTCAAAATAACCACAAAGAATTAAAGTTATTTAATTCAATTGCCGATTTTATACTAATACCCATATCGCGGTTTGTCTGAATCTTATGGCTACAGCGCGCAGACGCTGTATTCCGCCCTATGGTATGAGTAAGGATAAAAGACTGTAGCCTCAGATGAAAATACATGGAGTTTTTCAAGTGAATACAAAGAAAGTATTGTTATCTTCTATTGTTGCAACAGCGCTGTTAGCGTCAGCTGCCGCCAATGCAGGCCCAAAATTCAATGTAACATTTAAGAATTTAGGTTCGGCCTCTGCTCCAGCTGCAATATTCTCACCGACGACAACCGCAGAAGTCTTCTCACAAGCGAACGCATCCCCCACACCAATGGCTTCCGTCTTAGCTGGGCAATCAAATGCTTATACAATCTCCAGCCCATATAATGACGTGAGTTCAATGCACGTTCGCTACAAGATTGGAACTAAAGTCTGTCAATTTGATATGACCTATACTGTAAAATATGTTCTGGGGAATAAAATTCCACAGTGGACGAAGAGTACAACGCCAAGCAACGGTGCTCGATGCGATCTGCGAGTCACTTATGCCAGTGTCACAACTTATGATTCAGATGTTGAAATCACCATGAGATAGAACCACTCAGGTGAAGCATTTACATGAGTAAATTGGATAAGCCACCTTTTAGCGTGGCTTATCTTTCAGATATCAGCCTGCTACCTGGAAACCTGAAGATGATTAATTTAAATAACCTTCCCGCCACCAAAAGCATTGATGTTAGAGATACGGAAAAAACAAACTCATCTGCGGTAACAGGCAACACGTCGAACAAAACGACGTCATCCGTCTCCTCAAATGAATCAACAACAAAAGATAAAAGCAGCGTATCGTCGCTGGCACGGCAATTGAATGATGCCGCAATACGTGCAGAAGCGAGGGATAGCAGCAATAGCCGTGGAAAACTGGCGTCATATGCACATTCGGTCATTGAGGAACTGGCTGGTAGCAGCTATGAAAGCCGCCGAAAAGCGCTAGCTGAAGAATTACCTGATACTGACGATCCGCAATTACTTGCTCGCGCAAAGCAAGCTAATGACTTCGCTAACGGTCATGGCTCAAACCCCTTTAAAGGACTCTCTCGCGATCAACTCTCACTCATTATTTATGATGATAGCAATACCTTTACCGTCAACGAGCGCAGAGCGGCATTGCATGAATCAAATGAAATAGAAAGCGCCTGGAGCCATCGAGTCGTAGCGCAGAGCAAGCAAGAATGGAATCGAGGGGAATTTAAACAAACCGAGTTCTTCAAACTTGTTCTGGAACACTATGAAGGCTTGCCGTTAATCGAACAGGTACAGGCTCCCGCCAACTACGAATCTCGACTCAAACATCTAATCGAAATGGATTACAACTTTGTGACCGGCGAGCCTGGGAAAAATGCAAACCCGCTGAACAATCTGTTCGACCTGCTTTTACCACGTAATATCCCAATGGGGAGCAATACCACCCCTGCGGGAAAGGCTGAATAAGCAAGATCAATCGTCCTACAGCGGCTAATTTTCGAGGCGGGTGTTCAGGGGAAATAAACGGCAAGCATGTGCTAACAACCCTAACACCCACTTCTGCGTCAAAAAATAGAAACCGACACACTCACCATTATCGTTTCTAGTATCCGGCACATGCTTAAGCCGATAATTACGGAATCTGTACTTCACCCGCCGCCAGCCCGGAGATTTCGACGCCCTGCGCCACCGTTTTCCCTAACGTCACGTTAATTTTCTTTGACGGTTTGTCAGCAGTCGGACGGTAAACCACATAGGCTCGGCCATTCTCATCAGTCTGCACAGCCTGTGCAGGCACCGCGATACCGTGCTCATTACAATAGACAATAATAGCCAGCCGTGCGCTCATCCCCAGTCGAATATGTTGCCTTAAATCCGCCAACGGCGTATCAAGTGACACCACCACATCATAATAAGCGCCGCTACCTGACATCTCAGCAGCATCGGCCTGCATATCAATCGAAGTAACCTTGCCTGTCAGGGTCTGTCCGGCAAATCCATCCCCGCTCACGTTAACCACCATCCCCTCTTGTAGCTGATGCAGATCCGTCTCTTCTACCCGAGTTGCCACCTGAAAACGGTCCTGGGCAATGACGCCAAACAGCGGCGCGCCTTGGCTAACCAGCAAACCGGGCTGGATGACCACAGGCTTACCATTATCAGGTGTCGCAGGACGCACCACAAAACCGCTAAACGGCGCCTTGACGGTCTGTCGTTCAACCTGTGTCGCCAACGCCTGATGGCGAACCTGTGCATTGATCAGTTCCATCTCAGCAATCTTACGATCCTCACCGTTCGCACGTGCCAACACCGTTCGATACTCCTCTTGCGCCGCGATAACATCCTGCTCCTGGGTACGAATCTGCTGCTTTAACGTATCCACTTCCATTCGCGCAACAATGCCACGCTCGAACAGCGCCTGTGTATCGCGAAGGTTGGCCTGCGTGTTGCTAAACGTTGACTGGGCTGAATTTACCGCACGTCGCGCCCGCGATACCTCAGCGCTTTGCTCCCACTGCTTGAGTGACTGCACCTCACGCTGTGCTTTGAGCAGTTCAGCCTGCGCCTGACGGAGCTGAATCTCAATTTGCCCAGGGTCCAGTACCAGCAATGTTTGCCCTTGCTCGACACGTTGCCCCTCACGCGTCAGTACCTCACGGATAACGCCTTCAAAAGGGGCAGCTAGCGTTGTCTGCGTCGCGGCCTGAATTCGTCCCACCAGCCCTAATTGATTTTCCAATCGCTGAGGCTGAATGGGTAGCCATTGCCCCTGAGGGACGCTTTCCTGCTCACCCGTACGCCCAGTCAATAGCCACATAAATACACCACATGCCACAATCAGCGACACGATAATATAGTGACGCCGACGCAGTCGAGATAGAAAGCGATGTCTAATCATTAAGTGCAATATCCCAGCTTTGTAATGTAGTGCCCAGCGTCTCATCCAGTTCAGCCTGCGCATTAAGGTAGCTAATGAGCGCATTGAGACGGGCGTTTTCCGCGTTGCGTAAATCGTTCTCGAAGCTCAGCACCTGAAAGTTACTGGAACGCCCAACCGTGAGCTTTTCTCGCTCAATGTCCAGTTTACGGCGTGACAGATCTCGTGCACGTTGAGAAATCTCGAATTGCCGCCAGCGTGTCCCAATATCACGCACCGCATTGGCAACATCACGTTCAAGCTGCTGCCTAACCTCATCCAACTGAATGTGCTGATTACGCACATTGACCCGCGCTTGAACCTCAGCCTGACGGGTACTCAGATCGCCAATCGGGATCTCCACCTGAACACCCACATAATTTTCCCAGGTACGTGAAGTGCTATTCTGTGCTGCACGGTCACGAACCTGACTCGCTCCGCCGACTAGCGAGACATCCCACAGGCGATCATTACGCGCAACCGCCAGACTGAGCGCCGCCTGCTCGTTAGCGATAATCTGTGCAAGATAAGCAGGTCGAGAAGCTTCGGCCTGTTTCAACGCCTGCGCAGCGTTGACATCAACGCGCTGTGCCTGCATGGATTCTGTTGCCACAATCAGCGTATTTAAATCCAACGCCAGAAGTTGCAGCAGCGCAAGCCGCGCGGTATCCAGTTGATTTCTAGCTTCCTCATACGCCAATTCCTGCGTGGCAACTTCAGCTTCGGTTTGCACAATTTCAAACTCGGCCATACGCCCTGCGGCAATCATCGCACGGTTGACGTCAACCAGTTGGCGCGCACGCGCCAGAACATCACGAGCAATTTGCAGTTGCTCCTGTGAACGCAGCAGTTCCCGATAGGCAGCGATAATCTGCGTAATAGTCTGCGAGACTGTAGATTTCAACGTCAGACGATTGAGTTGTTCAGTCAGACGCGCAATATGAACTGGCGCAGTAGTGACATCTTTACCTGCTCCACGAAGCAAAGGCTGAATCACCGTGATGTTGGCACCATCATTACGCGATAACCCTGCGTTATCAGCCTGCGTGTGGCGGTAGGTCCAGCCTAGGCTGAAGCGGGTGCCATAAGGCGTGAGCAGTGTCGATGTTGGCGTCAGGTTGCCCTGTCGATAACGATCACTTTGATTGCGATTGGAAAGATAGCTACCCGTCAGCGACAATTTGGGAGTAAAACGATCCTCCGCGACACGCAGATCAAATTTCTGCGAGATACGATCCAGATAGGCGCTGCGGATCGCGCGATTGTCACGCAAACCAAGATAAATGGCATCGCTTAGCGTGAGATCGATAGTTTGCGCATTTAGCGATACGCTCATGTCCGCCAGCCCTTGCCGCGTCGCCTGAGAAGGATTCAAAGCCGTTTCTGCATACCCTTGATGGGCAGAAAACAGGATCAGTAAACACAGGAGAGATTTACGCATCGCGTAGCGCCTGTACGGGTTCGAGCTGAGCCGCAGTCATTGCTGGGTTAAGCCCAAAAAACAGACCAATCGCCAATGAACTGCCAATGCCAAGGGGAAGTGACAATACCGAAAGTGAAAAGTTGGACCAACCTGAAAAAAAGACAAACAGCCACGCCGCCGCAACACCACATATCGCCCCGATCAGGGCTCCACAAGCAGACAACACAACAGCCTCCAGCAAAAACAGCCCCGCAATATCACGTGGTCGCGCGCCCAATGCCATACGAACACCAATTTCGCGACGCCGCTCGGACACATTCATCACCATGACGTTCATCACCCCTACCCCACCGACCAACAGGGAAATACCTCCCAGCCCCGCTAGCAACCATGAAAACATCCGCGACTGCTGCGCCATTCCCTCCAGTAGTTGCTGTGGGATTTGCACATCGATATCAACCTTCGGCATCAGAGACACCAAATAATCCTTTAGCTGCGAGCCCGTTTGCACCAACGTGTCGCTGCTGCTATTACGTGCAATCACGCTGATGATTTGTGGTGTTGGCATGACACGACGCATACCAGAGATCGGCATCAAGATAGCGTCGTCAACTGAGACGGGAACCAAAGGGTTGTTCCCCTGCGGTTGAAGGATTCCTACGATCTCAAATAAGTATCCACTCACCTGCACGCGCTCACCTAAAGCGGCTACGCCCCCCTGCGATGCCCACTGTTCGGCAACATTCGCACCCAACACGATGTAAGTACTTTGTGCATCGAAATCGCTCAGGTAGCGACCTTGTGCGAGCTTTAATCCTAAGACTTCCGACAATTCAGCCCTGCTCCCCACAACCATGCCGGTAAACGAACGGCCGCGCAATCGCACCTCAGTAGCAGTAATAATGAGAGCCGTTGCTGCTTTAATATCAGGCAAATTTTGTCGCAAAACGGGGATATCCAGATCCGCAGGCACCAAACCAATAGCGTGACTCCCTGCCCTATTCTGTACGGCAGCGACCAGCAGGTCGCTGCCCATGCCTTTGAATACCCCCATGGCTTCAGCTTCCGCGTTGTGCCCGATGTTAAGCAACGCAACAACAGAACCACACCCCACAGCAATCCCAAGCAGGGCCAGAACGGCACGCCGCCCTAGAAGAATGAGACTGTTCAATGGCTCAAGCAGACGCTGTTGCAGAGAAGGACCATAGTGGGATTGTCGGGTCTGGCACGCTTGCGTTCGTAAACGACGGTCAGACATGCTTCACCTCATGGATTCGTCCGTCCTGCACATGAATGCACCGAGCCATACGACAAGCTATACCTTCATCATGTGTCACCATCACTAATGTCGTCCCCTGTTCGCGGTTCAATGCCAGTAACAGCGTGATGATGTCATCAGCTGTTTGGCTATCAAGGTTGCCGGTTGGTTCATCTGCGAGAAGAAGTGCTGGTTCGCCAACCAGTGCGCGTGCAATCGCGACCCGCTGACGTTGGCCACCAGATAAATCAGCAGGGCGATGATAGGTTCGCTCAGCCAAACCAACGCGCGCCAGTTGTACTTGCGCGGCTTGCCGAGCAGCCTGCCGAGACATTCCACGATAGATCAAGGGGAGTGCGACGTTATCCAACGCGTCCAGACGCGGCAGCAAATTAAAACTTTGGAAGACGAAACCAATGACCTGATTGCGCATGATGGCGCGTTCATCGGCACTTGCTTTGGTCATATCTTGCCCAGAAAGCAGTAAACGCCCTGAAACGGGCTGATCGAGTAAACCGATGATATTGAGCAAGGTGCTTTTACCAGAACCCGATGCACCAACAATAGCGCAGCTTTGTCCGGCAGGAATGGATAGATAAATATCATGTAATACCGATTGAGAAGAAGCGCCGGTACTGTAGAGGTGTGAAATAGCTTGTAAACAGATCAGATCCGTTATTCTTGCATCAGACATCCTTGCCTCTTTGCCGATCCCCTAGAGCATCATATGAATCGGATTATCCTACTGTTTATGCTTTAGGAAAAGCCTTCAACATCATCATTTAGCTACCTCTCCGATTACTCCGTATTGCCGAGATATTTATTCTATATGCCTAAAATAATTTGCGTTTTGAATAAAACGTTAGGGTTTTGAACAACACAAAGCATTGGAGATACACATCAGTGTGCCACATGACGTAGCCAACGCACCTGCAATTTGATGTATTACGGGTATAAAACGGGCAGAGCGATCAATTACATCTCTTGGTTCGGCCAATTGATCTTTCTTAAAAAACTCTCTGGTTGTTGGCTTATATGCGTCTGAATTTTTAAATAAATGTCTGAAGATGAAGAACCCTTTGCACGTTCACTATTATATATACGCGTCGTTTCTGCTAACACGGCCTGATCCCACTCAGCAAATTTAGCAGCAGACTCAGGTGTTACTTGCTCACCAGTATAAGAATTAAACACATCAGGATAATGTTCGATGGAAACTAACTCTCCTGAATGACGAGGTGTTGCGTATAGGTCTCGAATATAAGAATCAACTTCATTCTGATCGACACGACTACGTAATTCTTGGTATCTTTTGACAATCGAATCAGGTAATGCAGCCTGCTGCTGTGCCTGAGACGACAGCGACACCTTAGTGCTAGATTTCGATTCAATTGACTGATTAATTTGATGTTCATTATCGAAAAATGGTTGATTTTGCTTTCCAGTACCCATTGTGGAAAGGATGCCTGATGTTAGATCAACTTTTGATAACACTTTTATACCTCCCAAAATCACGCTATTTTTATAGCAGTCTATGTTACAGAGACATTCAACGCTAGCGAGAAAAAAATACGCAAACATTCTATCGTTTAGCAAAAAATGCTTGCATATCATGTTAACTTACGACTGCTTTTTATTGACTATTTTGCCAATTTACAGTTACCTGCGTTGATCCTGAACCATAGATAGACCCGATGGTTGAACGACTATTCACACGATAATACAAAAATAGGTAAAGCGAACAACTGCTGCTGTTGTGTTCGCCATATATAACGCTGATAGTCATGAAGGCTGAATGTGCTGTTGGCTAAGATCAACTCTCCATCATACTATCCAGAAATACTTGCAAGTCCTTTACGCTCTGAGGTAAGCCACCGCTTTCCGAAGCTTGAATCTGAGACAATAGCTGCGCATCGTATCCTTTGGGCAATTGTGCTTCTTCAATTGCTGGTAAGGATTTGTAATGCTTAATAATCTCTGACAATGTACCAGAAGAGACTTGTCCAGTACGGTTATACTCCTCATCCATTTTGGCGATCGCGGCACGCTTCCACTGCTGCTCTTGATCATAAGACTCCAACCAGGCCGCACGTCTTTCATTGACGGTGAAATCACCACTTTATCGTAGGTGATCAACGCTAACTGCTCGCGGGACATTCCCCTGAACGGATTTGCACCATCACCATTCACGAAGCTGGTCGCTTGTTTGGCCCGAGCTAATAAATCGGGGTCTTCTGTTTTAGGCACTTCAGCATCATGAGCGACTTTATTCATATCATAGTTCGCGCCTAACAGCTTCTCAGTGACCGATCTGGCGATCTCCCCTAAACCATCACGATCGGTTCCTGCATCTCGGGCGGCAGCACGAACAGCAGCGTCGCTTAGCTGACGAGCGAGTGCGGATACCTGAGTGCTCTCATTGTTCGTCGCTGTTGCATTATTCTCTTGAACCGATGCTACAGCCTTTGCATCAACAGCGCTTTTTCCAACCGTATTGGCCGGTATATAGCGGCTGGATACAGCATCAAGTGAATTTATTTTTTCCATAATCTGCCCCTATTTAAAAGCAGCGATGCAATGACATTGAACATACCGCGGTGCTATACCAGCAAAGCTGAGCGAGTCAAAAAAGGGACGTCAATGATGCATGACGTCCCCATGACATACATAATAATAGCGCTAGCGATGCGTTTTATACAAAAACGCGACCTCTCGCCTATCAGCCAAAATACATCGCCTGCTGATTATTTCATTGTGAATTCAACATTCCACGCATATGTGGATAAACTCTGCGAAGTAATCGTTGCAGTACAGACAGCCCCACCGCTCCCCTCAGCTGATTTATTCCATTTTGGAGCCTTTTTAGGGCCGCCAGGATTAAAAAGGCCACCAGGAATGATGGTATTGACGAAGGTAGTACCGAATACGCACGTTTTACTGCCCATGGTATAACGAACAATTGCTGCATTAGCATCAGGGCTGATGACATTCTGAACCCGATAAATATCAGATTCCTTCGCAGGAACAGTCGTAGCGGGTTTGGGGCTGGTGCTGGCGTTAGTACTGACTTCATTGTTAGTAATAATTTTGTATGTC
Source organism: Pectobacterium quasiaquaticum (assembly GCF_014946775.2). Classification (NCBI taxonomy): domain Bacteria; kingdom Pseudomonadati; phylum Pseudomonadota; class Gammaproteobacteria; order Enterobacterales; family Pectobacteriaceae; genus Pectobacterium; species Pectobacterium quasiaquaticum. The sequence continues at coordinate 3,874,213 of NZ_CP065177.1, forward strand.
GCGGTTTCGTTGCCCAAGTTTTTGAAAGTCACAGTCACTGGAGGCCCCGCTTAAGCCGCTCCAGCAGCAAACATAGAAGTCACAATACTAGCCAGAAGCACCTTTTTAAAAGTCATCGCACTTTTCTCCATGTGTTAATGTTTTTTTGCTTGTATGACGGAACATCCGCCCAGCTCAGATGCGGCACAGACCTTGAATCTGCGCCACAAATCCATTCCAGTGGCGACGTAATATTATTTCCCCCACCATAACTTCAGAGGAACGCTAAAAAACAACGTTAACTTTTGTGAAATTTAACGGCAAAGGTGGAAAAAAATTTAATTTATTTCCATATAAATCCGTCGACATCACAAATCCCTTGAGGAAATAAAAACCAACAACAAATAAAAAACCCACAGGAAAAACAATGATCACAATAATAATTACCGTGATCACATTATTAACCAACAACGCCAACTCAAAAATCACAGTCGAATTACAGACGTGTATGATATATATTACGGAAAAATTGGAACCGCTATAGAAAAAAACATCCGACACACTTTAGCGTTCATCGTTTAGATTTATTTTTTATAAACATTAAATTTTACTTTTCTTGTTCCGTTAATAATGGATAGTGAATGCGGAGTTCGTATAAGGCCCCGACCGCGCAGTAATACACTGGCTGGAAGGAAATCGTCATATAGGAACCATTAACAAAGTACCGGATCTGCTAACACAATGGTTGGACATTTATTGCCCCATAACAAGGCTGCCAAGAGACTGACATCCTGATATCGATAGCAAAAAATACCGCCATGATGCCTGATGCAGAAAAGCACTGTAATGAGTAAAAAAACGTAAGAATACCCAAGAGAAATCATGAAGAAGGAATTCGTTTCTTTGTCCCTACTAATTGCTGCCAGTGTAGCAGCGTTCCCTTTAATGGCCGCCACTGGCAGTATCAGTGAAACACCACTATCAGCACAAATAAGATTTGTTTATTCCGATGGCTCAAGTACCCCTGCGTTGAACCAGTTTTATGCGAGTGCAACAAAGTTTCCCTCTGGGACATTGAGCAAAACTAAGAAGCTGACCCAGGTAAATTATAGCGTAGCGTCCTACCCCACTGCATATACTGAAAGTGTCGACATATGTTATTATCTACCTTATCAGACATCACCAACAAAATGTATTATTGTCCCTAAAGGTACATCAGGAACAACCGCTCAATTCAATGAGTTACGTTTTAACCACGGTGTACGAATTCAAATTCAGCACAAACTGACGGGAAAACCCGGAGAGAATCTACATCCATTACAAAAAGAGAGCATTACTTGGGAATATACTTATTAGCCTAATTAATTATTCACATCGTTATAATTGACGGTAGCGATATATTTCTAGCTTCCTTTAAAAACAGGCAAGGGGTAATTTCCATTATGATTATCAATACATCCACAGCGGCATACGCTCAGATAAAAAATATATCAGGCGATGACCAAAAAACAGTTCGCCCCTTGCCTACAACGGTAAATAGCACGAAGGATGAGATATTATCGACCAAGCAAGCCCAAATAAGTGGTAAAGGGCTGATGATGTCTCGCTTGTTTGGTGGTACAGATACTATCCCATCAGTGCAGACACAATTAACCGAAGCTACGATGCAGATGCCCTCTGTTAACTTCCTCACCAATGAGGACCGCAGTATGTTGTCCGAGTTGTACGCTCAGACTCAACAACAAGGAACGGACTTGGGGTATGTGGACGCTCTGGCAAGAGATCTGGGTGACTATCGTATGTTTGGGGGCGTAAGTGCCAACGTCAATAGTGGGGGAATGTATGATACCAGTGGGCGCATGCAGACCTTTAAATTTACCGAAACGGATACTGCAACAGCTGCACGCATACTAACCGGTGATGGAATCGCTAAAACATCACTGGATTCTGGATTTCTACGCTATGCACTCGATCCTGGCTTTTCGTTCGATCATCGAACAAATTTTGAATTCCTAGAAGAAGTTGTGAACACTTTCGGTCAGGGGACGGTAAATGAAGGTCAGCCTTTCTCCGGTAAATTCTCTGTCTACACACCGTCTGGAAATCAAAACTTCATTATTGAAACCTCCAGCGAGATTACATTGCATTCTGAGGAACCGGACTTTCGAAATGTCGATGGGGTATTCTTTGTCACCGAAACCGGGTTAAAGAATGGATTTAACCTTATCGATGGAAATCCTGTACAGGGGCTTCCAATGATTATGCTGGATCTCCTTAAGACAGGTAACACTCTCTGGAATAGTATGAAATAGCCATATTCGATGCTAGTTTCTGAACCACATGCCAAGAACTCAACTAAGCTAGCGTTAATCTGCGGTCACACCGATGTTCTTAACCGTAGGAAAATCGGTGTCTAAAAGAGTCTTCGAGGTATCAATATTTAGCCAGGATGAATAATAGGCGGTATAGAGATAAGAACCTAATATCAGTGTATTGGAAGGTTTTAGAAAAAACGATGAAAGATTTTGGAGCGGGAAACGAGACTCGAACTCGCGACCCCGACCTTGGCAAGGTCGTGCTCTACCAACTGAGCTATTCCCGCATAGAATCGGATTTACTATTTTTTACTTCAGCAAACTACACTGAATCAAAATTTATCAAACCCTGCCAAATCACTCGTAACCTAATGAATTTAATCACTATTTAATAACCAGGCGATTCAACGGACAGCATTATGTACCAACCAACTCAGCGTGGCAAGCCCTTTTCACTGAAAAACATCTCCGCGCGATTTCAGCAAGTAGTAAACTGTGGAAGCTCTGAACACGCTTCCACAGACCAACCACTCAGGCATCTGCGGTTTTTCATTACACCGTTTAACGCCTCGGAAACCTTATATTATTAATTATATTTGGTTATACCAGTTGCTATCCCTGTTCCGTTGGTGGATCGCCACAGCAGTACCATCACGAGGGGCAGAACGTGCGAGATGCCTTGTTAGGATATCAACCCCCATATCGATGGTTTCACCGTAATTATCTCGGCTAAGCGTTAGTAGATCATAAAACTCTATGCCTGTCTCCTTTTCTGGGGATCCCTCACCCTTCGGGGTCAGCGCAAACGCTGTTCAAAAACGCGTTGCCGTTTTTGTCCTGAAACTCGAATTATCTAGGCTATATAAGAGCCATCGCGATTTCGGTTGAATTGATCCACCAGGCACCGAATATAGGTCTGAACTGCGATGTGTTATCTGGCTATTCGCTTATCCTGGGAGCAGCTAAAATAGGGGGGATTTACCCCGACCGCAGAGTTAAAAACGGACTAAATTAGGGCGATATTATTCCGCCCTACTATAGTCTTAACGGTTATTTTTCAGAATTCTTTACAATAGTTTTTATATGCAATTATTATTTTAAATATTAATTTATGGCGGTAATTAATTTAGCAATCAATACTCGCGACTAAAATCCACCTCGCCCCGCAGCGTATTATCAGCATGAAAGCGGGTGAGATTATCCAGAAATAATCGTCCCATCAGTCTCGGCACCATCGGCCCAGCAATGTGCGCCGTCAACGTCAGATTCGGTGTGTTCCAGAATGGATGGCTGTACGGTAGCGGCTCTTGTCTGAATACATCCAGCACCGCTCCCGCAATCTGCGCATCACATAGCGCCGCCCGCAAATCATCATCCACCACAGCGCTACCCCGCCCGACATTAATGAACAGCGCCGAAGGCTTCATGGCAGCAAACAGCAGGGCATCATAGATATCGGTGGTTGCCGACGTATCGGGAAGGAGATTGATGACATAATCGGCCTTCGGTACCGCAGCGGATAACTCCGCTAAGCTCATGATCCGTTTAAAATCAGGCCGCTGTCTTGGCGTACTAACGATGCCATATAACTCAACGCCAAAAGGCCGTAGAAAACCTGCGACTTCACAGCCGATCTCTCCCGCACCAACAATCAGTACGTTTTTATCCGCCAGCGATCCTGGTAAACGGTGATCCCAGCGCCGTTCTTCCTGACTGATTTGCCGTTCCCCCAGACGCAGTTCATGCCTGAGCATATAGGCAATCACATATTCGGCGATGGGCTGCCCAAACACGCCAACGGCACGGCTTAAACGGTAATCACGCGGCAACTCATCAGCCAACAATGGTTTGAATCCTGCCCAGGTCGACTGTAGCCACTTTGGTTTGGCTCCCTGAGCCAGCAATGCCGCAGCGGTATCCGGTTCACCCAGCCAAATCGGGCAGCTTGCGGCCTGCTCTGCCGTACCGTTCGAGAGCACCAGCTCAAGCTCTGGTGCAGCATGATTTAAGACAGAGCCAATCTCATCGGCCCGCGAGTCCAGCAGCAGAATAGCGGTCATAAGCACGTTCCTTAGCAGAGTGAGACACCTCCGGCCTCACTCCGAACATTGTCGTCATTAGGTTTACGATTAGGCAGAAGCCTGAATGAGCGACGTCAGTAGCGCGCCGCGCTTCGCTTCCGATTTTTTCACCAGTGCAGCGAGCTTTTTGGTATTACCCCAGTATCGAAAAATGCACGAATGAAGGCATCCTGTACCGATTGATGCTCATCATCCACACTTTCCATGTAATCTTTAACGAGTGGGAAGTATCCCGCCTCAGTCAGGCCCAGCCCGAATACCGCATAGCTTCCCGGCATACAGCACTTTTCGCCTTCCGAATCGGCGTACCATTCAAATTCTTCAATCGCAGTACGCGCATAATCCTCAAGAAGCGGATAGTTCGATGCATACTGCAACGCGTTAGCAAAAAAACGATGGGTAGGCGGCCTTCCATTGCCGGGAAGATGGCACGGAAGCAAAACCGATAGTCAATCAGCGCCGTATCTGCCAGTTTTTCAACACGCTGCGCGATAGCCTGAGTCAGCACAGGAACGATACTTTCCTGTATCTGCGTCACGCTCAGCCCCCCTTTGCTCCTGCGTATCAAACCATTTGTTGATTGCCGTAAGCGACTCGTCCCGCATAGGGAAATCGTGTTGTGGTGATACCCCTGTTTCGTTTGAATGCTTGTCCGTCATTTTTCTATTTTTCCTTATTATTTATCGCAGATGAAACATTGCCCCAAAGCACGGTATTGATGGGGTTTACCAACTGCCAAAAAGATATTCCTTTCTCGTCATTCTGTAGCAGTAAGAGGTAGCGAACATCGCAGGAGAGCTAAACCAAGATAAATTTCTATTTTGAACTGTCTTTTCGCTGTGATAGAGAAGGAAAATCAACGCGTTGGTATAAAAACATGACGACGAATAGTACCGCATTCACGCGTCGTTGGTGACAGGAAATTACGCTGGTTTGGTTTTTCTCATGATGTAGAGAAGGCGTGATAAATCAATCAATGACAATCCCACAGCACGGGGAAATCCGTGCTGTGGGGTACAGCTAATCAGGCGTGCAGCGTGGCGTTATCAATGACGAAGCGGTACTTCACATCGCCTTTGAGCATCCGCTCGTAGGCTTCATTGATTTCGTCCGCGCGGATAAGCTCAATATCGGACACAATCCCATGCTCGGCACAGAAATCCAGCATTTCCTGCGTTTCAGGAATGCCGCCAATCATCGAACCCGCCACCGTGCGGCGTTTCATGATCAGGTTGAACACGTTAGGAGAAGGATGCGGCGACGCAGGTGCACCGACCAGCGTGAGCGCGCCATCGCGCTTCAGCAACACCAGAAACGCATCCAGATCGTGCGGCGCAGCAACGGTATTCAGGATTAAATCGAAGCTGCCCGCGTGCGCCGCCATTTCTTCCGCATTACGAGACACCACAACTTCATTTGCGCCCAGCGCCTTGGCATCTTCACGTTTGGATTCAGACGTGGTGAACGCCACAACATAAGCCCCCATGGCATGCGCCAGTTTGATCCCCATGTGGCCAAGCCCACCGATACCTACGACACCGACCTTCTTACCCGGCCCGGCATTCCAGTGGCGCAGCGGCGAATAGGTGGTAATCCCCGCACACAGCAGAGGCGCGACCGCGGCCAGCTCCGCCTCGGAATGACGGACGCGCAGCACATAGCGCTCATGCACGACGATCTGCTGGGAGTAGCCACCCAGCGTCCAGCCGGGCTCATCCGCAGTCGGGCCGTTATACGTGCCGACCATTCCGTCACAGTAATTTTCTAAACCATCGTCGCATTCTTCACAGTGCCGACAGCTGTCCACGATGCAGCCAATACCCACCAGATCGCCAGCCTTAAAGGCTGAGACATGAGCCCCTACAGCCGACACCCGCCCGACGATTTCATGGCCAGGTACACAGGGAAACTGTGTTCCTGCCCATTCAGCACGTACCTGATGCAGGTCCGAGTGGCAGATACCACAGTACGCAATCTCAATCTGGACATCGTGGGCCCCCGGCGCACGACGGACGATCTGCAACGGTTCAAGAGGTTTATCGCCCGCATGGGCCCCATACGCATGTACAAGCATGGCTATTTCCTTTTCTGTTGAGAAACCGATTATGTTGAGAAACACGCTATACCCTAAATAATTCGAGTTGCGTGACAAAACGTTAGCGTTTTGAACAACGCTCTGCGTTGACCCTTTAGGGCAAGGCCCATTTATGGCCTTGTAACGCGGCAACCGAGCGACAAATTCGTCGGGAACGAATTTGACCAGCCAACGGCTGGCCTCCGGTGAGAGACAGGATGTCTCTCATTTCATCCCCAGGAGCTTACACGAGTAAGTGACTGGGGTGAGTAAGGGCAGCCAACGCACAAGCAACTTGAAGTATGACGGGTATATTTTCCTCAATTCCCCCTGCAAACAGGTATAGCATTCCGCTTGTTTTCTTGCCTAATTCTCCATTTTTATGTTCGCACGACGTATTACAGACGGCTTTATTCACCACCGTCATTCATCAGAGCGTAATTTTGGTGAACGCCAGCGAAGCGCCCAACGCAATCAGTGCAACGCCGATACCTTTGTCGACCAGACGTTGCTTGTCGAGCAACCGGCGACGCATAGCCGGTGCGGCAAAAAACAGCGCGACAATGCTGAACCAGACCCAGTGCGCCACCGACATGAATAACCCGTAGCCAAAATTATGGCTCATTGGGCTACCGGGCTGCACAACCTGAGTATAGGTGGCGACAACAAACAGCATGGTTTTTGGGTTAAGCGCGTTAGTGAGAAAGCCCATGCGAAACGCGGCAAGCGATGACGGCGCATGACCGGATGCTTCTTCTAATGTTATTTTTGTTTTATTAGTTAATGACTTATACCCCAGATAAATCAGATATGATGCTCCCAGAACTTTCATCGCCATAAATAGTATCGGAGAGTTCACAATGAATACCGCGATGCCAAAAACGGTATACATCACGTGGATCTGGACACCGCAGGCAATGCCAAACGCACTGAGTAAACCGGTGCGCGAGCCAAAGGCATAGCTGTTGCGGGTCACCATGGCAAAATCAGGCCCCGGACTGATCACCGCCAAAATGGTGATCGTCGCGACGGCAATTAACTCATTCATTAACGTTTTCCTTGTTCGGCAAGCCATCACTTTCACGATGATTTTGCACAGATGGGCAACAGACAGGTTAAAGGAGGGATGCAAACATCACTGACGCAATACGGCTAGTAAAGATGCGACTCCTACGATATTTCCTCATTATTTAGGCCGTTAGGCCTTTTAAATCTGAAGATGGTGTGATTATTCAGCGTTTGCATGTGGCAAAAAAGCGATTTATCTTGGTATAAATCTGTCAAATTTCATCGTGTATATGAAAATTCCCTCGTTAGCCTCTTTTCGCTTCTTTGAAGCGGCCGCACAAACCGGTAGCTTTGTTAAAGCCGCTGAGTCTCTGCATGTCACGCATGGTGCCGTTAGCAGGCAAATCAGATTGCTGGAAGAGTCTCTGGGGGTTGAGCTATTTGAACGACGCAACCGGGCGATCTTTTTAAACGCGGCGGGGCGTTCTTTGCATACGGTCACGCAGTCCGTCTTCGAGCAGCTCGAAGGCGCGGTCTATCGGCTACAGCAAGGTGCGCAGGATGAGGTATTGACGCTATCATGCGAGCCCACGATTGCCATGAAATGGCTGATTCCGCGGCTACCGGCTTTTAATCAGGCGAATCCCGATATCAAACTTCATCTGGTGGCTGCGGGCGGGCCGATTGATTTTGTGCGTAGCGGCGTTGACCTCGCGCTGCGGCGTGACGATTTTCACTGGGATCCGCAAACGTATGGGGTAAAAGTGTGTGACGAATGGATGGGGCCAGTAAGTCGCGACAAAGCCGAGCGCAAAAACAGTCTGGAAGGGATGCGTTTGCTCTATACCGGAACGCGACCGAAAGCGTGGGCAACCTGGCAACGACAGACGCATGTGTCACTCAAAGGCAGCACCAGAGCGGACTATGAACACTTTTATCTGTGTATTCAGGCGGCGGTATCAGGATTAGGCATGGCAATGGCGTCTTTCCTGATGGTGCAGGACGAGATTGCAAACGGGCAACTGCATGCACCGTATGGATTTGCGCGGGAGGGGTCTGCTTATTATCTATTATCGCCCATCCCCCTTGAACAAAATGAAAAGTACGTACGATTTCATACCTGGCTAATGCAGGAAGTGTCCACCTGCCTTTCCGGGGTTGAAAATGCTTGTTAAAACCGCACTGGAAAGACAATGACAGCACATTCCCGTGAAGCCAATTTCACGACACTGAACATGATTATCGCCGCCTCACTCGTAGGCTTGGTTACGGGGTACACGCTGCCGCTCATCAGCCTAAAGCTGGCCGAGCTCGGGCACAGCACCGCGACACTCGGTATTCTGGCAGCCCTTCCCGCGGCGGGGATGATGCTATCCTCTTTCGTTACGCCATGGCTCAGCCGCCACCTGCACGCCAGCTATCTGTTATCCGGTAGCCTGATCGTTCTGGCGGCATCCACCGTTGCCTCGTTCCTGCTGTCACACCCTGTCTCGCTTATTTTACCGCGCTTGTTAACCGGGCTGGCCTCGGGGGTTTTGGTGGTGCTGGGAGAAACCTGGGTCACCAGCCGGGCTTCTGACAAACACAAAGCGACGCTGACAGGGCTGTATGCTTCCGTTTTCACAGGATGTCAGCTGATAGGGCCGCTGCTTATTGCCGCTGGGGAGCATATTCAAATCTATGCGCTATGGCTGATTTGTGGCATATCCGCCGCGTGTGCGTTCATGCTGAGGAACTGCGCCAGTATGGTTCGAGCGGATGAACAGTCCTCGACGTCTTATCGAGATCTTATCCCTTTTCTCCCGGCAATCGCTTCTGGCGTGCTCTGCTTCTCCTTCTTCGATGCCAGTATCCTTGCGCTCTTTCCGCTTTACGGCATGGAACAGGGTTTAGACGAAAAATCCGCGATCTTACTGGTCACACTCATTTTTCTGGGTGATGCCATATTTCAGACGCCGATTGGCTGGCTGGCAGACAAATGCGGCATCATCAAAACCCACATCGGCTGCGGCATCCTTTTTTGTGTGATGCTGGTCTCGATCACCTTCTCGTTCTCCTCCCCTTCACTTTTGATCCCCGTCTGTATCGTACTGGGTGCAGCGGCAGGCGGGCTTTACACGCTGTCTCTGGTTCGGGCAGGTCAGAAATTTGCCGGTCAGAGGCTGATTGTGATGAATTCACTTCTGGGGCTGGTGTGGTCGGCGGGTAGTATCAGCGGGCCGCTATTCTCTGGTGCTGCCATCACGTTTTACGGCTACGACGGCCTCATCGCTATCTTGCTGCTAACCGGCGTGCTGTTTGTCGGTATACAGGGCGTATTAAGAAAAGCACGCGTATCGCGTTCGCTGGGGGAAGAGTGAATGCAGAAATCTGGCTCACCCTATCGAGTACTCCGATACTTTGAAGTGCCATTCAGACAGGAATAGTTATGCCAATCATACACACGGAAGAGTCGGCCAATCCCTCCGTGGCTGTCAATCCCGCTATCCACCCGCTGCTGGCGGAGCATTCTCCGTTACGGCGGCACCTTGTGGATACGCTGCTCTCAGCGGATATCATCACCCCCATAGCCCATGCAGTGGCTGGCACTTTACGCAGCAGCGTCGATTTCTATCATGGCACAGAGGACGACCAGACAGCGCTGGGTAATCATCGGCTGGGCGGTCTACCGGATTTACCTCTCGATATCCCCTATCCTTGTGTCAACGTCGCTGAAGACATTCTGCTCAAATACGAGGAATGCTGGGAAGAAAGTGAAGACGGAAAAGATATTTGTATCTTCCCCTGGGATGACACCACACAAACTTACCGTGTACCGCTGGAATTTATTGCACAGATAGACTGCCGCGATTTGTCTCCATTGCAAGATTATTTACCGCGCGAAGGCACCTTATTCTTCTTTCTGGAATGTGGAAGCAGCCCTGTAACAACCCGAGGGAAAGTCATCTATGTGCAGGATGCAACAAGTCTGTGCAGCGGCATTCGCTTTGCCGGCCTGACCTTCAATGACGAGAAGACACTCGGGCAGAAGCCCGCCTTCAAACTATATCCGAGAATCAGCGTCGCCGTCCCCAGCTTTTACGCATTGCGCCAAAATCCTCATCTTGGATCCATACTCTGCTCGAACCTGAGTCTAGAGCAGCAGGCAGCGCTGGACGATGATACATACGACGATGCACTGTCCCATCTTGGCTTTGCACAATATTACGCCTGGCAGTTACGGCAACTGGGCGCATTCAATCTGCTGCCTGGCAGCAAAGCGACGGAAGAACAGCTAGCCTGGATGATCAACAACGACATGCTTCCATCGGACTTTTCGCCTGATGCCCCATTGCCTGAATATCAGGGCATTGCTCGGATCAACGGCTGTGGCTTTAGCCAGCATGAATTGCCAGAGTTGCAGGCAGCACAGAAATTGGGGGGAGAAGCACAAGACTGGCTGGTGCTGTTTCAGGTCTGTCTGGACGGACAATTTCAGTGGGATGACGGTACTCTGAATTTCATCATCCATCGCACAGACCTTGCCGCCCTATGCTTCGACCGCGTATTTCTGGTCTGCGATTACTGAAGATGCGCATGTTGCTAAAGCTAAGTGAGCAATTGTGATAAGTGCGACGACAATCCACCGCGAGTTAACCATGGTGATTGTCGTCGACGCGGTTTTATATTGGCTTAAGACTTCGCACTGAGCTGCGTGAAGACATCCAGGAGGGTTGCGGCCTCGTAGGTTGGCGCGATGATGTCCGAATCGTTGGCGGCTCCGCCTGCGTTGAACCAGCAGCTGTCTATGCCGTACAGGTTCGCCCCAAGAATATCGGCATCGAGCCTATCGCCCACGATGATCGCTTTGGCTTTCTCGAACGAGCTAAATTTGCTGGCGGAGAACTCGAAGAAGCGCGCATCCGGCTTGGCAAAGCCGCAGGCCTCTGAGGTGGCGACAAACGAGAGCCAATCCGCCAGGCCCGAATTTGCCACTCGCTGCGCCTGAACATACTCAATGCCGTTGGTAATAATGCCAACTTCACCGATCTCGGCAAGCGCCTCACAGATCTGAACCGCGCCATCCACCAACACTACGGTCTCAGGCAGGCATTCCAGATAGAGATTGCTCGCTTTGTGGGGATCGATATCGATGCGATGAAGGGAAAAAGTGCGCCGAAATAGTTCGACTTTCAGGAGATCCTTGGAGATTTCCCCCTTTTCAAACTCGCTCCATAGCTGGGAATTTTCGCGCTGATAGTCTGCGAACAAGGTCGTATTCTCAATATCGACGCCAAGGTTCGTCAGCGTACGCGCAAACGAAAGACGCTCAGAAGCTTTGAAGTCCAACAGCGTGTCGTCAAGATCAAACAGGAAGTGGCGGTATTTCATCAATGTTGGTTACCCGAAATCAAGAAATCGCTTTTGGCGGAAACGGATTGCACTGACTTAGCTCCTGCCAGCGCGCGATATTTAGCGGCACACTGAATTCGACCACCTGAATAGCGATGATATCATCCCTTCCGAGCCATAGAGCTAAACGGAAATACGATACGCAAAAAAACAGGATAAGAAATAATCTGACTAAGAGTTAATAACAGAAAGTAAAAAAGATTGGAGCGGGAAACGAGACTCGAACTCGCGACCCCGACCTTGGCAAGGTCGTGCTCTACCAACTGAGCTATTCCCGCATATCGGACAGACATTAACAGGCGTTACGTCTGATTACTGCACACGGCTTGTATGGTGACAAACAGTGATAAAACTTGGAGCGGGAAACGAGACTCGAACTCGCGACCCCGACCTTGGCAAGGTCGTGCTCTACCAACTGAGCTATTCCCGCTCGGGAAATCTTTATACGATGTTGACGTTCTTTAATTGAAATTCTTCATCGGTATGGGGTGCGCATTATACGAGAAATCCGTTTAACCGCAAGCCCCCAAAAATGAAAAATTGTCTGACTGCTGATAAAAAAAACAATATGTTGATAAAATAGACATGCGCCGACAAAACAGACGTTGTGACGTAAATAGCAGAGGTTCGCTGCACATCACGCCCTCCCCGTCTTGCTTCATCTACAGCCGCAGGAAATTCTCACGGTAATAGGCCAGTTCCGCCAGTGATTCGCGAATGTCGTCCATCGCCTGATGCGTACCTTGCTTCTTAAAACCCGTCAGGATTTCTGGCTTCCAGCGCCGCGCCAGTTCTTTGAGCGTGCTGACATCCAGATAGCGGTAGTGGAAGTAAGCTTCCAGCTCTGGCATGTAGCGGAACAGGAAGCGGCGATCCTGGCCGATGCTGTTGCCACAGATCGGCGATTTACCCGCCGGTACCCATTTTTGTAGAAACGCCAGCGTTTCCAACTCGGCAGCGCGTTCATCCGTCGTGCTGGCTTTGACGCGATCCGTCAGGCCGCTGGCACCGTGCGTACGCACATTCCAGTCATCCATCAGCGCCAGTTGGCTGTCTGACTGGTGCACCGCCATGACCGGCCCTTCAGCCAACACGTTCAAATTTGCATCCGTCACCAGCGTTGCGATTTCAATAATGCGATCGTGATCTGGGTTCAGACCCGTCATTTCGAGATCGATCCAGATCAGGTTATTTTCATCTACCATCGTGGGAATTCCTGTTGCATTGTGCCCTGTCGTCGAGGCAAGGATATCAGTAACCATCTCAATACTGATACCGACAAGGTGGTATCAGTTAATTAAAATCAAATAGGGTGTATTATAGTCCGTTCAAACGCGGCGGGCGATAACGCACTGCCGCGAACGATAAATCGTCTTAAGTGAGGCTCAGTGAGCAAAAAGAAACTGTCGAAAGGTCAGCAGCGTCGGGTTAGCGCAAACCACCAGCGTCGCCTGAAAAAAACGGAAAGCAAAGTCGAATGGGAAGATAGCCAACTGGGCGATGCACAGGAAGGCATCATCATCAGCCGATTCGGTATGCACGCCGATGTGGAAGCCGCCGATGGCGTGGTACACCGCTGCAACATTCGTCGGACCCTTTCATCGCTGGTCACGGGCGACCGCGTCGTCTGGCGCCCCGGCCATGAATCACTTGCTGGCATCAGCGGGATCGTGGAAGCCGTTCACCCCCGCCATTCCGTCCTGACCCGCCCCGACTATTACGATGGCATTAAACCGATCGCCGCCAATATCGATCAGATCGTGATCGTTTCGGCGATCTTGCCTGAGCTGTCGCTGAACATTATCGATCGCTATCTGGTCGCCTGCGAAACGCTGGAGATCGACCCGCTGATCGTGCTGAACAAAATTGACCTGCTGGATGACAAATCCCGCCAGTTTGTTGATAAACAAATGGATATCTACCGCGCCCTCGACTATCGCGTGTTGATGGTTTCCAGCCATACCCAACAGGGTATCCCTGAGCTGGAGCAGGCACTCACTGACCGTATCAGTATTTTCGCCGGACAGTCAGGTGTCGGGAAATCCAGCCTGCTTAATGCGCTGCTCGCACTGGGTGAAGAACGCATTCTGGTGAATGAGGTGTCTGATAACTCAGGATTGGGACAACACACCACCACCGCCTCTCGGCTTTACCACTTCCCGCACGGCGGTGACGTGATCGACTCACCGGGCGTACGTGAATTTGGTCTGTGGCATCTGGAGCCTGAACAGGTGACAAGCGGTTTCATTGAGTTACGTAAATACATCGGCTCGTGTAAGTTCCGCGACTGCAAACATGAAAACGATCCAGGCTGCGCGATCAATGCTGCACTGGCGCGTGGAGAGATTGCCACAGAGCGTTTTGATAACTATCACCGGATTCTGGAAAGCATGGCGCAAGTAAAAACGCGTAAAGGCTTTTCGGATACAGATAACTGACATTTATCATGACCATCGTTACAATGCGCCCCCTTTAAGGGTAGGTGAGCCAACTTACCCTCTGAACTACCGTCGGCTTTCTGGGCTGGCGCTGGCAATGCCAGGCGTGTTCCCCAGACAGCTTGTTTTATGCCGCATTTCTTCATGACAAATTATTTTATAGCGCACTATTAATCCAAGAGGCTCACAGTGCTGGATAATATCAAAATCAAATTACAGTATTGGCTTCCCAAGATCTGGCTGACCCGCTTAGCGGGCTGGGGAGCAAATAAGCGTGCAGGAAAACTCACCAAGCTGGTGATCGATCTGTTTGTCCGCCAATACAACGTCAATATGCAGGAAGCACAGCAGCCGGATACCGCCTCCTACCGCACGTTTAACGAATTTTTCGTTCGCCCTCTGCGCCAAGGCATTCGTCCTGTCGATCCTCATACGCACCGTCTGGCGCAGCCCGCTGACGGCGTGCTGTCGCAGTTTGGCCCCATTACCAACGGCAAACTGATTCAGGCAAAGAATCACGACTACACGCTGGAAGCGCTGCTGGCTGGCAACTATATGATGGCCGATCTGTTTCGTGACGGTCTGTTTGCCACCATTTATCTTTCGCCGCGTGATTATCACCGCCTCCACATGCCGTGCGACGGCGTGCTGCGCGAAATGATTTATGTACCGGGTGACCTGTTCTCCGTCAATCTGTTGACGGCCGATAACGTGCCGAATCTGTTTGCACGTAACGAACGCGTCATTTGCCTGTTTGATACTGAATTCGGCCCATTGGCACAGATTCTGGTCGGTGCGACCATTGTCGGCAGCATCGAAACTGTGTGGTCAGGCGTGGTGACGCCACCGCGTGAAGGCATCATCAAGCGTTGGACTTACCCGCAAGCGGGTGAAGAAGGAGCCGTCGTACTGGCAAAAGGCGAAGAAATGGGTCGCTTCAAGCTGGGTTCCACTGTGATTAACCTGTTTGCCGCAGGCAATAATCTCCAGTTTGCTGCTCACCTGAATACCATGAGCGTGACGCGTATGGGCGAGCCGTTTGCCGAAGTCCGTCAGGATGAGCAAACGCCTGTTGTCTTCCCAGAAGGCACAGAGCTGGAAGCCAACGACGCCGCACTGTCGCCTGCCGCAGTAGCATCTGAGCACGTTCAGGTTGAGGGACAACATCCTGCGGCCGATGCATCAGGCAAGACCGGCCACAAACCCGACGTGCCGTAAATAACGTCCGACTTTCGTCGCTTGTAAGAGTGTTGTTTGTAATACTGTAATAAAGGTAGCTAACGTGCGTCTGATTCTGACTTTTCTTTTGGGATGTTTATTATCAACTGCCGCGTTGGCTGCCACTGCGCCCAATGAAACGCAGCTACGCCAGCAACTACAGCAGGCGGAAGCCAACAAAGGTGCAGCCGATCAGGCGAAAGTCGTTGAAGAATATCAGGCTGCACTGAACACCCTGCAGGACCGCAAAGCGTCACTGGAGCGCGCCACACAGTATCAGCGCGTGATTGATGATTTCCCCAAGCTGGTTCAGGAGTTGCGTCGCCAGCTTAATGCCGAAGATGGCAAACCCTCGTCTATTTCAGAAAGTCTCTCTAGCAACGATCTCGAACAGCAGCTACTGCAAACCAGCAGCCAACTGTTGGAACAGGCCCGCCAGCTACAACAGGAACAGGATCGGCTGCGTGAAATCAGCGACTCACTGAGCCAGCTTCCCCAGCAGCAAACTGAAGCCAGCCGCATGCAAAGCGAGGCGGAACGCCGTATTCAATCTCTCGGCACACCCACTACACCGTTGGGGCAAGCGCAGCTCACAGCACTTCAGGCCGAATCTGCCCTGCGCAAAAGCAGAGTGGATGAACTGGAACTGGCACAGCTGTCAGCCAGCAATCGTCAGGAGTTGTCCCGGCTACGCGTCGAACTGTATAAAAAGCGCCACGACAAGCTGGATCTGCTGCAACAGGATTTACGCAGCCGACTCAACAACCTACGCCAGCGCGAAGCCGAACAGGCATTAGAACGCACGGAGCTTCTCGCGGAACAAAGTGGTGATTTACCCAGCGTCATCAGCAAGCAGCTACAGGTTAACCGCGAGCTCTCCATCGCACTGAACCAGCAAGCACAGCGGATGGACCTCATTGCTTCTCAGCAGCGTCAGGCTGCCACACACACCATTCAAGTTCGTCAGGCGCTGAGCACCATCCGCGAACAGGCACAGTGGCTCGGTATTTCACCAATATTGGGTGAAACCTTACGGGCACAGATAGCCCGCCTACCAGAAATGCCCAAGCCTCAGTTGCTGGATAGCGACATGGCACAGTTGCGCGTACAGCGCCTGCACTTTGAAGACCTGACTAACAAACCGCAAGATCTTGATAATGCCAAGCAGGATAACGGCGATCCGCTGACCAGCGCACAGCAGCGTATCCTGACCGATCAGATACGAACCCAGCGCGACCTGCTGACTTCGCTGATCTCCGGCTGTGATTCGCAAATACTGGAGTTAACCAAACTTAAAGTCGCCAATAACCAGCTGGCGGATGCGCTCACCGAAACACGGGAAGCAGCCCATCGCGACTTGTTCTGGGTGGCGGATGTCGATCCCGTGACGTTCGCTTATCCGCTCAAACTGGTACAAGATCTGACGCGCCTGCTGTCATTAGACACGCTGACACAGCTGGGTAGCGCGCTGGTGATGATGGTCACCAGCCAGGAAACCGTGCTGCCGCTGCTGGGCGCACTGCTGCTGGTTGGCTTCAGCATCAGTTCCCGCCGTCACTATCATGCGTTTATGGAGCGTGCCAGCAGCCGCGTCGGCAAGGTCACACTCGATCACTTTATGCTGACGCTGCGTACCGTATTCTGGTCTATCCTTACCGCCCTGCCACTGCCGGTACTCTGGGCCGCGCTGGGCTACGGGCTGCAAAACGCCTGGCCTTACCCGATTGCCGTCGCTATCGGCGACAGCGTGACCGCCACCGTGCCGTTGATGTGGCTGGTGATGATCAGCGCCTCGTTCTCGCATCCGCAGGGGCTGTTCATTGTCCACTTCCGCTGGTCGCCAGAGCGCGTAGCCAGAGCGATGCGCTACTATCGTCTCTCCATTGCCTTTATCGTGCCGCTGATTATGGCGCTGATTACGTTCGATAAGCTCAACGATCGCGAGTTCTCCGGCACGCTCGGACGGCTCTGCTTCATCCTGCTCTGTATGGCGTTGAGTTTGGTCACCACTGGGCTAAAACGCGCGGGTATCCCGCTGTATCTGGATAAAGAAGGCTCGGGGGAAAACTCCGTGAACCGGGCGATGTGGAACATCCTGATCGCCATGCCGCTCGTTGCAGCGCTGGCTTCCTGCATCGGCTATCTGGCGACTGCACAGGCGCTACTAGCCCGTCTGGAAACCTCCGTCTCTATCTGGTTCTTCCTGCTGGTGGTTTACCACATTATTCGCCGTTGGATGTTAATTCAGCGCCGCCGCATCGCCTTCGACCGCGCCAAACAGCGACGTTCGGAAATTCTGGCGCAGCGTGCCAAAGGTGAAGAAGACACGCCGTCTGGGCTATCCCATGAAAGCAGTTCGGACGCGGTGGAAGAACCCGTCGTCGATCTGGACGCCATCAGCGCCAAGTCCCTGCAGCTAGTACGCTCCATTTTGACGCTGATCGCACTGGTTTCTGTTATCGCGCTGTGGTCAGAAATTCATTCGGCCTTCGCGTTTCTGGAGAATATCAGCCTGTGGGATGTCTCCAGCACGGTTAAAGGCGTGGAGAGCGTGCAGCCGATTACGCTGGGATCGGTGCTGATCGCGATTCTGATCTTCATTATTACCGCGCAGTTGGTACGTAACCTGCCCGCCCTGTTGGAGCTGGCAATCCTACAGCATCTGGATCTGTCGCCGGGCAGCGGTTACGCCATTACCACCATCAGCAAATATATTCTGATGCTAATCGGCTGCCTGATGGGCTTCTCGCTGATCGGGATAGAATGGTCGAAACTGCAATGGCTGGTTGCTGCACTGGGTGTGGGACTCGGATTCGGCTTGCAGGAGATCTTTGCCAACTTTATCTCCGGCCTGATCATCCTGTTTGAGAAACCGATCCGCATCGGCGATACGGTCACGATCCGCGATCTCACGGGGAGCGTCATGCGGATTAACACCCGCGCCACCACCATTTCCGACTGGGATAGAAAAGAGATCATCGTGCCGAACAAGGCGTTTATCACCGAGCAGTTTATCAACTGGTCGCTGTCGGATTCGGTCACGCGTGTTGTGCTGACGGTGCCTGCTCCGGCGAACGCGAACAGTCAGGAAGTCACGGAACTGCTGATGGACGCAGTGAAGCGCTGTTCGCTGATTCTGGATACGCCAGAGCCCGAAGCCTTCCTCGTTGACCTGCAACAGGGCATCCAGATTTTCGAGTTGCGCGTGTTCGCCGCCGAAATGGGGCACCGTATGCCGCTGCGTCACGAACTGCATCAGTTGATTCTGGAAAACTACCGCAAGCACAATCTGGAGCTTCCTTTCCCACCGTTTCAGGTGAAAATGGACAATCTGTCGCGCAGTGGG
Organism: Pectobacterium quasiaquaticum; assembly: GCF_014946775.2. Lineage (NCBI taxonomy): Bacteria > Pseudomonadati > Pseudomonadota > Gammaproteobacteria > Enterobacterales > Pectobacteriaceae > Pectobacterium > Pectobacterium quasiaquaticum. Next base: position 3,893,064 of record NZ_CP065177.1, read on the forward strand.
AAAACGCTGACGCCACGGCAGCGGACGCCGGGCAGCTTATAAGAAGGGAAAACGGGCGGTGGACAGATGTGGCACCGCCCTGTATCAGACCGGTTACGCGCGCTCTACGGAGAACGCAATCACGTCACTCAGCTTCTCGGCATTCAGCGCCAGCATAATCAAACGATCCACGCCCAACGCCACACCGGCACAATCCGGCAGACCGTGTTTCAGCGCCGCCAGGAGGTTTTCATCAATCGGCTGCTGTGGCAGACCACGCGCAGCACGCTTGCGGTTATCCTGCTCAAAGCGCTGACGTTGCTCATCGGCATCGGTCAATTCACGGAAGCCGTTCGCCAGCTCGATCCCCTTGAAATAGACTTCAAAACGTTCGGCGACGCGATGGTCTTCCGAACTGATCTCTGCCAGCGAGGCCTGTGTTGCTGGGAAATGGTAGACAAACGCCGGTTTGTCACGCCCGATTTGCGGCTCAACGCCAAAGGTAAACAGCATCTGCACCAGCGAATCGCGATCGTCTTCACGGCAGGCGATATCGCCCAGCCCGAGTTTTTCTGCCGCTTCGCGCAGTTGCGCTTTATCAACAGACAGAGGGTCGATCTCCAGATGGCGTAAAAACGCTTGCTGATAGGAGAGCATTTCCGCACTTTCACAATCCAGTACCTGCTGCAACAGGTCATCGACCTCATTCATCAGGCGGTACATATCATAGTGAGGGCGATACCATTCCAGCATGGTGAATTCAGGGTTGTGGTGTCGGCCTGACTCTTCATTGCGGAAGCTGCGGCACAGCTGAAAGATCGGTCCACTTCCAGCAGCCAGCAGGCGCTTCATGTGGTATTCCGGGCTGGTCATCAAATACAGCGTCATGCCATCCGCAGCACCGGGGCCAACGAAGCGGGTCTGGAACGGGCATAAGAAAACATCCGTTACTGTAGCCTGGCTCATCGCGGGCGTTTCAACCTCCAGTACACCACGATCGGTGAAGAAACGTCGGACAGCAGCAATGATCGACGCTCGTTTCAACAAATTAGCGACAGAAGCACTAGGTTGCCAACTTGTCGTCTCGCTCATGGTTCTTACTCCAAAGTCAAACAGGGGGTGCAGTCTACCCGCATCAGCCCAAATTTCCAGCGGAAAAAAAGGCTAGACGCGCTTTTCAGCAACGCATGCTCTACCCTCTAAGAAGGCGCGGTAAGGATAGCAGCCGTCAATTATATCCAGTGGATCATTTTCTTATATCTATCTCAAAAGGGTTATTAAAGAAATAAAAGCATTATTCCTCCCGAAATAAGCCTTTCGATCACGTTTTTATCAATAAATACGCGACCTGCTAAAAAAACCACAAAATGCAGGATCACATCAAATTTCATCTACCCATAATTCGGTATAATCATTCCCACACAAAAATTATAGGTTTATCTATTCTTTATACCTCTATCACATAATTTTCAGCGAGTTTGATATTAAGCTCGGATATAAAGACAGAAACGAATAGATATTATTTTTTTATTTTAACTTAATTAACTTAAGTAACTGGAGGAATGCATTGCAAACCTTTAACGCCGATTTGGCCATTATCGGGGCCGGAGGCGCTGGCCTGCGAGCGGCAATTGCTGCCGCAGAAGCCAACCCTCAACTGAAAATTGCGCTGATCTCAAAAGTCTACCCAATGCGTAGCCATACCGTGGCGGCAGAAGGTGGGTCAGCAGCAGTGACTCAGGAACACGATAGCTTCGATTATCACTTCAACGACACAGTTTCCGGTGGCGACTGGCTATGTGAACAAGACGTTGTTGAGCACTTCGTCAAACACTGCCCGGAAGAGATGATTCAACTGGAACAGTGGGGCTGCCCCTGGAGCCGTAAACCGGATGGTTCTGTCAACGTGCGCCGTTTTGGCGGAATGAAGATCGAACGCACCTGGTTTGCCGCCGATAAGACCGGCTTCCACATGCTGCATACCCTGTTCCAAACCTCCCTTAAATATCCACAAATCCAACGTTTTGATGAGCACTTTGTCCTCGACGTTCTGGTCGATGACGGCCAGGCGCGCGGTCTCGTTGCCATCAATATGATGGAAGGTTCGCTGATTCAGATCCGCGCTAACGCCGTGGTGCTAGCGACAGGCGGCGCAGGCCGCGTGTACCGTTACAACACCAACGGCGGCATCGTCACCGGTGACGGCATGGGTATGGCGTTCCGCCACGGTGTTCCACTGCGTGATATGGAATTCGTTCAGTATCACCCGACCGGTTTACCCGGCTCCGGTATCCTGATGACCGAAGGCTGCCGTGGCGAAGGCGGCATCATGGTCAACAAAGACGGCTACCGTTACCTGCAAGACTACGGCATGGGCCCAGAAACACCGCTCGGCGAACCGAAAAACAAATACATGGAGCTGGGGCCGCGCGATAAGGTATCGCAGGCGTTCTGGCACGAATGGCGCGCAGGCCGCACCGTCTCAACCCCGTTGGGCGATGTGGTTTACCTCGATCTGCGCCACCTCGGCGAGAAGAAACTTCAGGAACGTCTGCCGTTCATCTGCGAACTGGCAAAAGCCTATGTCGGCGTCGATCCGGTGAAAGAACCGATTCCTATCCGTCCTACTGCGCACTACACGATGGGCGGCATTGAAACCGATCAAAACTGCGAAACCCGCATCAAGGGTCTGTTCGCCGTCGGTGAATGTTCCTCGGTTGGTCTGCACGGTGCGAACCGTCTCGGTTCCAACTCGCTGGCCGAACTGGTGGTCTTCGGTCGCGTTGCGGGTGAACACGCCGTGCAGCGTGCACAGGCGGCGGCACCGGCCAACGGCACGGCGCTGGACGCACAAACCCGCGATATCGAACAGCGTCTGCATGACCTAATGAATCAGGAAGGCACCGAAAGCTGGGCGAAAATCCGCGACGAAATGGGGATGTCGATGGAAGAAGGCTGCGGTATTTACCGCACCACCGATCTGATGCAGAAAACCGTCGATAAGATGGCAGAGCTGAAAGAACGCTTCAAACGCGTGAAAATCACCGACCGCTCCAGCGTGTTCAACACCGACCTGCTGTATACCGTTGAGTTGGGCCATAGCCTGGATGTTGCGGAATGTATGGCGCACTCAGCAATCAACCGTAAAGAATCCCGCGGCGCACACCAGCGTCTGGATGACGGTTGCACCGAGCGGGATGACGTTAACTTCCTGAAACATACGCTGGCGTTCTATAACCCCGAAGGCGCGCCTCGTCTGGAGTATAGCGATGTGAAGATTACCAAACTTCCACCGGCCAAACGCGTATACGGTGCAGAAGGTGATGCGCAGGAAGGCAACAAGAAGGAGCAGGCGAATGGCTGAGATGATCAAAACCCTGAAAATGGAAGTCATGCGCTATAACCCTGAACAGGACAGCGAACCGTATTTTGAGACGTTCGATGTTCCGTACAACACGCAGACGTCCCTGCTGGATGCGCTGGGTTATATCAAAGATAACCTGGCACCGGACCTCTCCTACCGCTGGTCCTGCCGTATGGCGATCTGTGGTTCCTGCGGCATGATGGTGAATAACGTCCCCAAATTAGCCTGTAAAACCTTTCTGCGTGAATACACGAACGGTCTGAAGGTCGAAGCGCTGGGCAACTTCCCTATCGAGCGCGATTTAGTGGTCGATATGACCCACTTCATCGAGAGTCTGGAAGCCATCAAGCCGTATATCATCGGCAACGATCGTAAACCGGCTGACGGCCCGAACAAACAGACTCCGGCGCAAATGGCGAAGTATCACCAGTTCTCCGGCTGTATTAACTGCGGTCTGTGCTATGCGGCATGTCCGCAGTTCGGCCTGAACCCTGAGTTCATCGGTCCGGCGGCCATTACGCTGGCACACCGTTATAACCTGGACAACCGCGATCACGGCAAGAAAGAGCGTATGGCGCAGTTGAACGGGAATAACGGCGTCTGGTCCTGTACGTTTGTGGGCTACTGCTCAGAAGTGTGTCCGAAGCACGTCGACCCTGCCGCGGCTATCCAGCAAGGCAAAGTCGAAAGTGCGAAAGACTTCATGATCGCCATGCTGAAACCACAATAAGGGAGGGACAATGATGACATCTAAACGTAAAGCGTATGTTCGCGGTATGTCGCCGACCTGGTGGAAAAAGCTGGGGTTCTACCGCTTTTATATGTTGCGTGAAGGGACTGCCGTCCCTGCCGTCTGGTTCAGCATCGTACTGATGTTCGGTGTTTTCGCGCTGAAAAATGGGCCAGAAGGCTGGGCAGGCTTCGTCAGCTTCCTGCAAAACCCACTGGTGCTGCTGATCAATATCGTTGCTCTGCTTGCTGCCGCGCTGCATACCAAAACCTGGTTTGAACTGGCACCGAAGGCCAGCATCATCGTGATTAAAGATGAAAAAATGGGGCCAGAGCCAATTATTAAAGGGCTGTGGGCTGTCACCGTGGTGGTAACCGTAGCCGTTCTGGCGATCGCCTTACTATTCTGAACAGGAGAAATAACGTGATTAACCCAACGCCAAAACGTTCTGACGAACCGCCTTTCTGGGGCCTGTTCGGCGCTGGTGGGATGTGGAGCGCGTTCTTCGCTCCGGTGATCATCCTGCTGGTCGGTGTGATGCTGCCTCTGGGCTTGTTCCCAGACGCATTAACCTATGAGCGCATCGCCGCGTTCAGCCAGAGCTTTATCGGCCGTGTCTTTTTACTGCTGATGATTGTGCTGCCGCTCTGGTGTGGCCTGCACCGTATCCACCACGCGATGCATGACCTGAAAATCCACGTTCCTGCTGGGAAATGGGTGTTCTACGGTCTGGCAACCATCCTGACCGTGGTTACCGTTATCGGTGTCGTTACTCTGTAGAGGTAACATCGGTAAATTTGTACCTAACGGCCTGCACGAGATAGTTGCAGGCCGTATTATTTCCCCGCCTGACCGCATCCATCGTCTACACTGGAACAGAGATGAAAACGATGAGATGTCAATATGATGCCCTTTAACGCTATTCGCTTTAACAGCACGTTATTCAAAAGCCTTATCTTCACAATCAGACGACGTGGGAAAGCCTGCATTGCCGTGCTGATAGCACTCTTTTCTGTCGCCTGTAGCGTGACGCCGCCCGATAACGTCACCGTCGTGGAAAATTTTGACGTCAATCGTTACCTCGGCACATGGTATGAGATCGCACGCCTCGACCATCGCTTTGAACGCAATATGGAACGCGTGACGGCAACCTACAGCCCGCGGGATGACGGGGGCATCAAGGTGATCAATCGCGGCTTTAACGTCGAAAAACAGGAATGGAAAGAGAGCATTGGGAAGGCGTATTTCACGGGTTCGCCTCAACGGGGCACACTAAAAGTATCGTTCTTCGGGCCGTTCTATGGCGGCTATAACATTATTGAACTGGACGACGACTACCGCTACGCCCTGATTTGCGGGCCGAACCGCGACTACCTGTGGATTCTCTCACGCACGCCAACGTTGGATCCTGCGACACGCGACAAACTGGTCGCCACGGCCAAACGCTACGGCTTCCCAACGGAGGCGCTTATCTGGGTCAATCAGTAATCTGAGTATATTGACCGCAACAATGGGATAGCCAATGCGTTATCCCATAATCTTATCGCGAAACATAAAGAAAACCGCGCCCAGCAGGCACAGCCCCGCCCAAATATAATCGGTGCGGAACGGTTCTTTTAAAATGAACATGGAAAAAGGGATAAATACGGAAAGGCTGATCACTTCCTGCAATATTTTCAATTGACCGGCAGAAGCAACCTGATAACCAATCCGATTTGCTGGCACCTGCAAGAGGTATTCAAATAATGCGATCCCCCAACTAATCAACGCAGCAATTATCCAGGTTCGGCCACTGAAATAGCGCAAATGCCCGTACCAAGCGAACGTCATAAATATATTACTCAACGTCAGCATGCCGACAGTAATGAAAAGAGGCGACATTATTACTTCTCCGAGTGATCCACTTTCACATTATCTCGCCGCGGGGAAGAAAACACCATAAACCGCATTTTCCTCCACTCGGAAAAGTTATTACGACTTATTTCTCACGTTGGGCTATTGGGTGCTGCGCTGAATTGCCTTCCCGCCCGCTTCAACATCTTGCCCAACACCTCGGGTGGTATTGCACCCAACTACCGCAAAGAGAATAACCAGAGAGAAAATGGCAACAAACGCTTTCTTCAACATACTCGGTTCCTTCTTTATGAGAGTAGGATGTCAACGGTACGAAAGTGACTGCTTTTTAAGCGTAGCCAATTTTAATGCTTGTGCCGGTTTTTTCGGACGGGGAGCAAAACAGGGGGGAGACTGGGGTGAGGAAAAAATGAATTAAAAATGCCGCCCTCACAGAAGGCGGCATTTTCAGATACATTACTTAACGCGTGAAACGTATTCGCCAGAACGGGTGTCAACTTTGACAACTTCGCCGATCTGCACGAACAATGGCACTTTAACGACTGCGCCAGTGCTCAGCGTTGCTGGCTTACCGCCAGTACCGGCAGTGTCGCCTTTCAGGCCTGGATCGGTATCGGTGATTTCAGCTTCGATGAAATTCGGTGGCTGAACGGTGATTGGGCTACCGTTCCACAGAGTAACGATACATTCGGCATTGTCTTGCAGCCATTTTGCAGCATCACCAACGGTCTTCTCTTCAACCTGATGCTGTTCAAACGTTTCAGGGTGCATGAAGTGGTAGAACTCACCGTCGTTGTACAGGTAGTTCATGTTGGTATCGACGACGTCTGCGCCTTCTGCAGAATCGGTAGACTTGAAGGTTTTTTCAACGCGAGAGCCCGTCAACAGGCGACGCATTTTTACGCGAGCAAAAGCCTGGCCTTTACCCGGCTTAACAAACTCACTGGATTCGACGGCATACGGCTCGCCTTCGAATATGATTTTAAGACCGGAACGGAAATCGTTGCTAGAATAAGTCGCCATAAAGGCCCTCTACAATTTTAATACTGGTACGAAGCCAAAAAATGGCACACATTGTAACCCTAAATATACCTTCCAGAGAAGATTGGTTGCAGCAACTTGCAGACGTAATTACCGATCCTGATGAATTACTGCAACTTTTGGCACTGAACGATCACGCTAAACTCCGGCAAGGCCGTGATGCACGCAGGCTTTTTGCGCTGCGTGTGCCGCGCGCCTTCGCTGCACGGATGCAAAAAGGCAATCCTGACGATCCGTTGCTGCTACAGGTATTGACCGCGCGTGAGGAGTTTATCGCCACCCCAGGCTTCACCCATGACCCGCTTGATGAACAACATAGCGTCGTGCCGGGGCTACTGCACAAATATCACAACCGTGCCCTGCTGCTGGTTAAAGGCGGCTGTGCGGTAAACTGCCGCTACTGCTTCCGCCGCCATTTCCCCTATCAGGATAATCAGGGCAACAAGGCAAACTGGCGTCAGGCGCTGGATTATATCCGCCAGCACCCAGAACTGGATGAAATTATTTTTTCCGGTGGCGACCCGCTGATGGCTAAAGACCATGAGCTGGACTGGCTGATCACCGAGCTGGAACACATCCCGCATCTGAAACGCCTGCGCATTCACAGCCGTTTGCCGGTGGTGATCCCTGCACGTATTACCGATGCGCTGTGCGATCGCCTGTCACGCAGTTCGCTTCAGGTGTTGCTGGTGACGCATATTAACCACCCGCAGGAAATTGATCCTGATTTAACACAAAGTATGGCGCGTTTGCGCCGTGCAGGCGTCACGCTGCTCAACCAAAGCGTGCTGCTGCGCGGAGTGAATGACAGTGCAGAGACACTCGCCCGGCTCAGCAATGCGCTATTTGACGCAGGAATTCTGCCTTATTACCTGCACGTGCTGGATAAGGTTCAGGGTGCCGCGCATTTTCTGGTAGATGACAACGAAGCGCGCATCTTGGTCAAAGCGCTGCTGAAGAAGGTATCCGGCTATCTGGTGCCTCGTCTGGCACGGGAAATCGGTGGAGAAGCCAGCAAAACACCGCTGGATTTAGGGATGAAGCAGCATCAGGATGACGCTGGGATAGTCGGTTGAGCAATACGTTAGGAAAGCGGTGAGAGCAAAATGCCACTCTCACCGGGTTTTTCTTTAGCTTAAGGACATTTGTAGACGCTGCCGCTCATCTTGCTGTCCAGCGGCGCAAAGCTTGACCAGAAGGTCTCACTCGGACTGGTTGCGCCATAGACAGTATTGCCCCCCATCGCCGCCGCTTTATTACGCAGATCGTTTGCCGCACCGCGCATAGAACTGCCGTCGCTATGGTTGCCCGCCAGCCAGTTAGACTGGCTACCGCTAGCCTGCCCCAACAGCTGACATTCGCTGCCTGGCTTGGTATCCGTGAACGTCACGGCCTGCCCGGCTGCGCTGAGTTGGCTACTGCTACTGCTACATCCCGCCAGCAACACTGCCGCTGATAGCCCCAACAAAATACGAACCTGCATGTCTTCCTCCTTGCGATTGAAAAACCAAAGGGCACAGGCCCGATTAGTTACGCCACGCCTTGAAGCGGTTAATCAGTCCGTTGGTAGAACTGTCATGGCTGTCGATCGTACTGTCATTTTCCAGCTCTGGCAGAATACGGTTCGCCAGCTGTTTCCCTAACTCCACACCCCACTGATCGAATGTGAAGATATTCAGGATCGCGCCCTGAGTGAAGATCTTGTGCTCATACAGCGCAATCAGCGCGCCCAGGCTGTACGGGGTGATTTCGCGCAGCAGGATAGAGTTGGTCGGGCGATTGCCTTCGAATACTTTAAACGGCGCGACGTGTTCAACTTCTTTTGGACTTTTGCCTGCCGCCGCAAATTCTGCTTCTACCACCTCACGACTCTTACCGAACGCCAGTGCTTCCGTCTGTGCAAAGAAGTTCGACAGCAGTTTGCTGTGATGATCGCTCAATGGGTTATGACTCACCGCCGGCGCAATAAAATCACACGGAACCAGCTTGGTGCCCTGATGGATCAACTGGTAGAACGCATGCTGGCCGTTCGTACCCGGTTCACCCCAGATAATCGGCCCAGTCTGGTAATCCACTGGATTGCCATTGCGATCGGCAGATTTCCCGTTGGATTCCATATTTCCCTGTTGGAAATAGGCAGCAAAACGGTGCATGTATTGGTCATACGGCAGAATCGCTTCAGTTTCAGCACCGAAGAAATTGTTGTACCAAATGCCGATCAGCGCCAGCAGCACGGGCAGGTTTTTCTCCGCTGGCGTGGAAGCAAAGTGCTTGTCCATCGCATGCGCGCCGCTGAGCAGTTTCTCAAAGTTATCAAAGCCCAGAGAGAGAATAATCGACAGCCCAATCGCCGACCATAGAGAGTAACGTCCGCCAACCCAGTCCCAGAATTCGAACATGTTGTCGGTATCGATACCAAATTCGCCGACGGCTTTCGCGTTGGTGGACAGCGCAGCAAAGTGCTTGGCAACGTGTTTCTCGTCCTGCGCCGTTTTCAGGAACCAGTCGCGAGCGCTGTGCGCGTTGGTCATGGTTTCCTGCGTGGTGAAGGTTTTCGACGCGACGAGGAACAGCGTGGTTTCTGGGTTTAGCGGCTTCAACGTTTCAGCAATATGCGTGCCGTCAACGTTAGAGACAAAGTGCATGTTGAGGTGATTTTTATACGGCTTCAGCGCTTCCGTTACCATGAACGGGCCGAGATCGGAGCCGCCGATACCGATGTTAACCACATCGGTAATGGTTTTGCCGGTATAGCCTTTCCACTCACCGCCAATCACGCGTTCGCTGAAATCTTTCATCTTCGCCAGCACCGCGTTGACTTCCGGCATCACATCTTTGCCATCCACCAGAATCGGCGTGTTGCTGCGGTTACGCAGGGCAACGTGCAGAACGGCGCGGTCTTCCGTGCGGTTGATTTTCTCGCCAGCAAACATGGACTGAATCGCCGCAGACAGGTCCGTTTCCCGTGCCAGCGCGTGCAGTTTTTCCATCGTTTCTGCGGTGATGCGGTTTTTGGAGTAATCCACCAGCATCTGATCGTCGAACGTCGCAGAAAAATGCGCGAAACGATCGCTATCTTGTGCAAACAGCTCACTGATTTGCACGTCTTTCATCGCGTCAAAATGGTGTTGTAATGCCTGCCAGGCGGCAGTTTGGCTTGGATTAATATTTTTCATAATGCGACTTTCTCTCTAAGCATGAGTTCAAAGTGACTGAATCGATTGTATCCCTTAAAATCCCGATTGAGATCCCTTTTCTTGCTAAAAGCGGTTCATGCTCTTTTGTTTATTGACAGAAACGGCATAACCCGTTATTTGTAACACCGTACTTGCACACTCGGTGTGCAAGCCAGAAGAGGCGCATCGCCCAGGTAAGATATCGGAGGAACCGTAATCCGCTGATGATATCCGAGGGGGAGCGATGCCGAGATGCGGTGAAAATACGGCTTTCACCTTATCGACTACAGAGGCTGAATCCTCTGGGTTGTCACCGGATTTGTCCTGATGGACGTCCAGCAAGGTGGAGCGCTTCTGGGTGTATCGTAGTCATTTTCTACGCCTGCCCCCTACTTTTGCTCTCCCCCTGTGCCAAGGCTGATTAATGGAATGCTGTTTACTGAAAAACAGCCTACCCCCTGACACGAGGTTTTTTGACATGTCTGCAACCGAAGTCTCCGCGAACGCGAACTCTACCGTTATTGCCAAATTTGGCGGCACCAGCGTGGCGGACTTTGACGCCATGAATCGCAGCGCCGATGTGGTGTTATCTAATCCCAATGTACGCGTTGTGGTGCTGTCAGCATCGGCGGGTATCACCAACTTACTGGTCGCGCTCGCCGAAGGCCAGGCGTCGGAAATGCGCGCTGAAAATCTGGCGAAAATCCGCCAGATCCAATACGCCATCATCGACAGACTGACTAACCAGAGCGTTATTCGCGATGAGATCGATCGCATGCTGGACAGCGTCACCACGCTGTCTGAAGCAGCGGCGCTTGCGACGTCAAACGCCCTGACCGATGAACTGGTCAGCCACGGCGAACTGATGTCTACCCTGCTGTTTGTCGAGATTCTGCGTCAGCGTGATGTCACTGCAGAATGGTTCGATGTGCGAAAAATCATGCGTACCGACGATCACTTTGGCCGTGCTCAGCCGGACGTCGACGTTTTAGGTGAACTGACTCGCAGCCAGTTGCAGCCGCGTCTTGAGCAAGGTCTGGTGATCACGCAGGGCTTTATCGGCAGCGAAGCGAAAGGTCGCACGACCACGTTGGGTCGCGGCGGTAGTGATTATACGGCGGCGCTGCTGGGCGAAGCGCTCAACGTCGGCCGGATTGATATCTGGACCGATGTTCCTGGCATCTACACCACCGATCCACGCGTGGTACCGACCGCAAAACGCATCGACCAAATCATGTTTGAAGAAGCTGCCGAAATGGCGACATTTGGCGCGAAAGTCCTGCACCCAGCCACGCTGATGCCTGCGGTACGTAGCGATATTCCGGTATTCGTCGGTTCCAGCAAAGATCCGGCTGCTGGCGGTACGCTGGTGTGCAATAAAACCGAAAATCCGCCGCTGTTCCGCGCGCTGGCGCTGCGTCGTAAACAAACGCTGCTTAAGCTGTATAGCCTGAACATGCTGCACGCACGCGGTTTTCTGGCCGAAGTGTTCAGCATTCTGGCGCGTCACAACATTTCCGTTGACCTGATCACCACGTCAGAAGTCAACGTGGCCTTGACGCTCGACACAACCGGCTCTACCTCAACGGGCGACAGCCTGCTATCCAGTGCCTTGCTGACCGAGCTGTCATCGCTGTGCCGGGTTGAGGTTGAAGAGAATCTGTCGTTGGTCGCGCTGATCGGCAACAATCTGTCTCAGGCCTGTGGCGTCGGGAAAGAAGTATTTGGCGTACTGGAGCCGTTCCGTATTCGCCTGATCTGCTACGGCGCCAGCAGCAACAACCTGTGCTTCTTGGTACCGGGTGACGACGCCGAGCGAGTGGTACAAACGCTGCACCGCAGCCTGTTCGAGTAAGCAATTTCTATCTTGTGGGGGAAACACCCCCCACAAGATTCTGTCACAGCGTCAGCGGTGACTCTTCGCGTTCTTCCTCACCATCCTGCTGCACAATCAATACGTTATACGCTACCGCACAGAACAGTGAATTCAGTCGGTTCATGTCACCAAGTAAGCTCAAATGGAGCGAACTGGTTTCCAGACTCTGTACGTTGTGCTGATGTAAGCGATCAACATGCGCATGCGCATAACGGCGGTTCATAATGCGGAAACGGTGTTTGGCACGGCGCAGGCGTTTCGCGCTGGTAACATCCCCCGACAGGAAAACTGACAGCCCCAGACGCAGATTCACCAGCAGTTGTTCATGCAGATGGTTCAACTCTTCCAGACCCTGCGCGGAAAACGCCATGCGTACACCAGAGGAATGATTGGCAATGTCATCTGCCATGCGTTCGATAATATCTCCCGCCTGCTCCAGATTCAGCGCCACTTCGATCACTTCGGCCCAGCGCCGAGAATCTCGCTCATCCAGCCCGTCTTTCTGAATCTGCGCCAGATAGAGCTTAATCGCGGTGTAAAGGATATCGACATCATCATCGAGTCGGCGAATCTCACGCCGCTGTATAGGGTCGCCTTGTAAGACTTCACGGTACAAACGCAGCATTTGCTCCAGCACATCGCCAATGCGCAGCGTTTCCCGCGCAGCGTTGGCCAGCGCGAGCGCCGGCGTATCCAGCGAGCTGGTGTCCAGATGGCGCGGTTTCATCTGGAGATCGACTTGCGGCGAATCAGCAATCATCACGCAGGACAGTCGTGCCACCACGCCGGTAAGCGGGATCAGCAGCAGGCAGCGAATCAGGTTGTAGAACAGGTGGAAGTAGATGACCAGCTCTTCGGTGTTTAACGGGATACGCGTCAACCAGCGCGAAAGCGGTTCAACCAGCGGCAGCACAACCAAACAGCCTATCAACTTGAACAGCATGCTGCCGAGCGCCACGCGTCGACCTGCCGCATTCTGCGTCGAGGTGCTCATCATCGTCAGTAATCCGCTGCCCAGATTGGCACCAATCACTAAGCACATCGCCACTTCCAGCGAGATCACACCGCTTGCCGTCAAGGTTGCCGTTAGTAACACCGCAGCCAGACTGGAATAAGTAATCACCGCGAACAGCGCGCCAGCCAGCGCGTCCAGCATGACGTCGCCCGTCAACGAGGAAAACAGCACCTTCACACCCGACGTTTGCGTGATCGGAGCAGCGGCCACGACAATCATTTCCAGCGCCAGCAAAATCAGCCCAAGGCCAATCGCCACGCGACCAACCTGCCCCACCCGCGTCTGCTTACGGCTGAGGAAAAAGATCACGCCCAGAAAAATCAGCAGCGGAGAAAGCCAAGACAGATCGAACGTCAAAATTCGCACCATCAGTGCCGTACCAACATCCGCCCCGAGAATAATCACCAGCGCAGGCGTTAGTGCCACAAGTCCCTGTGCAACAAAAGAGGTCGTCAGCAATGCAGTGGCATTGCTGCTCTGCACCAGTGCGGTTACGCCAATGCCGGCCATAAAAGCCAACGGTTTTTTCTCAACGCTATCGCTGAGCACGCGCCGTAACTGGGTACCATAAACCCGCATGATACCGGTACGCACAATGTGAGTGCCCCAGACCAGCAACGTAATCGCAGAAAGGAGATTCAACAGTGTTAACAAAAAGTCCTCGCTCCCAGCTAAACAATATATCGATGAAATACAGTGTATCGAAAGAAAACAAAGTATTAATGAAGTACTAAATCACCATCTTACCAGATGTTTGCAGACCGTATTGCGAGGCAGCCCGCGCCCAAGCAAAATCGTCCAGCGATCAAGGAATGATAAAAATTACTTAACTGACAATATTTAAAAAACAGAATCCAAATCAATAAGCCGATAGTTTTGCCTCACGCCTTCCCCAGTTAGCGCTATGCTCTCTTTATCCCTATAACTCCTATGGGTTATATACCCGTACCGCTCTGCTAGCCATAAGTAAGGAAAATGGATGAAGACGAAAACCTCGTATGGACTGAACTGGCTCCCGCTGATCGTGATTCTTATCATCGCGGCTTTTTTCTGGCACATAGCCCCCCCGACCGGCTTAAGCCCCGCCGCCTGGCACTCCGCCGTCATTTTCGTGGCCACGATCGTATGTATTGTCGCGAACATCCTTCCGATTGGAGCCATCGGTATTATCAGTATCACGCTCTTTGCACTGACATACGCTGCAGGAGATAAAACGGCCAGCGGCGCAATACAAACCGCACTCAGCGATCTGAACAGCTCGCTGATCTGGCTGATTGTTGTCGCCTTCATGATCGCGCGCGGCTTTATCAAAACAGGGCTGGGCCGCCGCATCGCCTTGCAGATGATCCGCATGTTGGGAAAACGCACGCTGGGTCTAGCTTACGGTTTGGCCTTTGCCGATCTGGTGCTTTCCCCTGCCATGCCGAGCAACACCGCACGCTGCGGCGGGATTATTTATCCCATTGCCGATTCGCTGTCCCGTAGCTTCGACTCCAAACCGGAAGATGCCTCGCGCAGTAAGATTGGCACCTTCCTCATTACCTGCATCGGTAACGTTAACGACGTGACCGCAGCGTTGTTTATGACCGCTTACACCGGCAACCTGCTGGCGGTGAAACTCGCGGCCAACGCGGGCGTGACCATCACGTGGGGAAGCTGGTTTCTGGCGGCGCTCGTGCCCTGTTTGATCTCTCTGGCGGTTGTCCCGCTGCTCGTCTACTGGCTGACCAAACCGGAAATTCGCCATACGCCGGATGCGCCAAAACTGGCCGTCGCCGAACTGGCAAAAATGGGCAACATGAGCCGCGGTGAATGGCTGATGGCATTCACCGTCGTCTTGCTGCTGGTGCTGTGGATTTTTGGCGATAAATTAGGCGTGGATGCCACGACAGCCTCTTTTGTCGGGCTGTCTTTTCTGCTGTTAACCGGCGTACTGAGCTGGGAAGACGTGAAGAGCGAGAAAGGGGCATGGGATACGCTGATTTGGTTCGCCGCGCTACTGATGATGGCAAATCAGTTGAAAAAGCTCGGCTTCACCAACTGGTTTGGCGATCTCATCGGCAGCAACATCGGCCACTTAATGCAGGGAACCAGTTGGGTATTGGTGTTGTTACTGCTAAATGCAGCCTATTTCTACACCCACTATTTCTTCGCCAGCGGCAACGCGCAGATCGCCGCACTTTTTGCCGTGTTCCTCAGTGTCGGGATCAACCTGAATATTCCAGCAGTGCCGATGGCGTTCATGCTGGCGTTTACCAGCAGCCTGTACTGTTCACTGACGCAATATACCCACGCTCGCGGCCCCATCCTGTTCGGCGCAGGCTATGTGCCCACCGCCGTCTGGTGGCGCACCGGTTTCGTCGTCAGTCTGGTGAATCAGGCAATCTTCATGAGCGCGGGTCTGCTGTGGTGGAAGGCGATTGGCCTGTATTGATCGTTAGCGAATACATGATGTGAAAAAGCCGGGGAAACCCGGCTTTCGTTTCATTACCACCAGCGTATAAAACGGACAGTACTGCAAAGCCGTCGATTCGTAAGGTTGCAACACGCGCACGTTAGAATTTGTCAGGCAAATCCCAGAGGACAGCGTCATCTCTTCGACATAACCCTGCATCACGATACGCTTTTCTTTCGTGCGCTCATAGCAAGACGACAGCTGCGGGAAGTGATAATCAATCCCGTAACGTTCAGCGATGTCGAAGAAATCCTCAATGGAAAAGAGTCGTTTTAGCATGGGCAGGAAGATACCCTCATCCTGTTTAACGCCCAGAATCAGGCCAGCGGTTAGCGGAAATGCGTGGAATGAAAACAGAAAAATGCTTTCTGCTTAATTGATGCTCACCTTACCATTACAATGAAACTGCATCAATAAGACTGATAACTATTCTCATTGAAATGGTGTTCTAAATCCTGAACACCTTGGCTAACGTAGGGAAGGTTCTCTGGCTGGCATCAGAAATCATGCTGAGGTATCAGTGAACGCCGAGTGAGCGACAGGACGTCGCGAAAGCCAGTGCCGCGTCGGGAACGCGTCACTGGCGGCTCGATTAGCGTTCAATGATTCCGAAGGCACCGCGTAGCGGCAGGATTTCAGCCAACAGCCTGGGTACATAGGGCAAGCGGCGTTTGAGCTGCCCTATGTCGGGCGTGGCGTATTCGTCACAAAATATCACCTTTGCCCTCACGCCCGAAACGCTCACAGTCATACATAACTCAGACAACAATATCTGTAAGCACCTTACTCAATCCCTTAATCCGCATCATAGCCGAGATTCGGCGCCAGCCAGCGCTCCACCTCACTCACATCCATCCCTTTACGTACCGCGTAATCCTCTACCTGATCGTGCTGGATTTGCGCGACGGCGAAGTATTTGCTGTCGGGGTGGCTGAAGTACCAGCCGGATACCGATGCCCCCGGCCACATGGCATAGGATTCGGTGAGCTTCATGCCGGTATGCTTTTCCACATCCAGC
The DNA here is from genome assembly GCF_014946775.2 of Pectobacterium quasiaquaticum. NCBI lineage: Bacteria > Pseudomonadati > Pseudomonadota > Gammaproteobacteria > Enterobacterales > Pectobacteriaceae > Pectobacterium > Pectobacterium quasiaquaticum. The sequence continues at coordinate 3,909,572 of NZ_CP065177.1, forward strand.
AACTGCCAGATTTGCACTTTCTCCGTATGGTCAGGACAAGCCGGATAGCCCGGTGCGGGCCGAATACCCTGATAATTCTCGCGGATCAGCAGCTCACTACTGAGATTCTCATTCGGCGCATAGCCCCAGAACACCTTGCGCACGCGCTCATGCAGGTATTCCGCAAAGGCTTCCGCCAGACGGTCAGAAATCGCTTTCACCATGATCTTGTTGTAATCATCATGCTGAGCTTCCCACAGATCGGCCAACGTATCCTCTTCCAGCCCGCCAGTGACGGCAAACGCCCCGAGATAGTCCGGCTTGCCGCTGGATTTCGGTGCCACAAAATCAGACAGGCAGTAGTTCGGGAAGTCGGTTTTTTCCGTCTGTTGACGCAGATGGTGGCTCACTGACAGCACCGTTTCACGCCGTTCATCGGTATAAATCACGACGTCATCGCCAACGCGGTTCGCTGGGAATAAACCCACCACACCACGCGGATTCAGCGCACCGCGTGCGGACAAGTCGTCCAGCATCGCGTTGGCATCGGCAAACAGGCGCTTGGCCTCTTCACCCACCACCTCATCTTCCAGAATACGGGGGTATTTCCCGGCCAGCGACCAGGTCATAAAGAACGGCGTCCAGTCGATGTAGTTGCGCAGCGTTTCGATGCTGGCTGTCACCGCCTGCACGCCCAGACGATGCGCAACGGGCGGCGTGTAGTTCTCCCAATCCAGATCGGAAGCGTTAGCGCGCGCCGCTTCCAGCGTCACGGGCGGCGTTCTTGGTTTTTTACGCGCATGCTGAATGCGCACGGTTTCGTACTCTTTACGGGTACGTGCAACAAAGTCGTCATATTGCGCACTGGACAGCAGCGCCGACACCACGCCGACAGAGCGCGAAGCATTCTGCACGTAGACCGTCGGGCCGCTATAGTTCTGCTCAATCTTCACGGCGGTATGCGCTTTAGACGTCGTCGCCCCACCAATCAGCAGCGGCAGCGTAAAGCCCTGACGCTCCATCTCTTTCGCCACGTTGACCATTTCGTCCAGCGACGGCGTGATCAAACCGGACAGCCCGATGATATCAACATTCTCTTCACGCGCAGTCTTCAGAATCTTGTCCGTCGGCACCATCACGCCCAGATCGATAATTTCGTAGTTGTTACATTGCAGCACCACACCGACGATATTCTTACCGATATCGTGAACATCACCTTTTACCGTCGCCAGCAGGACTTTCCCAGCGGAACTCCCTTTGTCTTTACTGGCTTCAATGTAGGGTTCAAGGTAGGCTACGGCCTGCTTCATCACGCGGGCGGATTTCACCACCTGCGGCAAAAACATTTTACCCGCACCGAACAGGTCGCCGACCACGTTCATGCCGTCCATCAGCGGGCCTTCAATGACCTCGATCGGCCGCGTCGCCTGCTGGCGCGCTTCTTCGGTATCCAGCTCGATAAATTCGGTAATGCCTTTAACCAGCGAATATTCCAGACGCTTCCGCACGTCCCAGCCACGCCACTCTGCCTGCGTTTTGCTGCCTTCATCTTCCGTTTTGCTGCCGCGATATTTTTCTGCCAGATCGAGCATGCGTTCGGTGGCATCGCTGCGACGGTTAAGGATCACATCTTCAACGGCATCGCGCAGCTCAACAGGGAGATCGTCATAGATCGCCAACTGGCTGGCGTTCACGATCCCCATGTCCATACCATTGCGGATCGCGTAATACAGGAAGACGGCGTGGATCGCCTCACGCACCAGATCGTTGCCGCGGAATGAGAACGACACGTTGGATACGCCGCCGGAGATCATCGCATGCGGTAGCTGCGCCTTGATGTCCGCACAGGCTTCGATGAAATCCACCGCGTAGTTGTTGTGCTCATCGATCCCCGTTGCCACGGCGAAAATGTTTGGGTCGAAAATAATGTCTTCTGGCGGGAAACCGACTTCTTCCGTCAGGATGCGGTACGCTCGGCGACAAATTTCAATTTTGCGCGCGCGGGTATCCGCCTGCCCAACTTCATCGAACGCCATCACTACCACGGCTGCACCATAGCGCCGCACCAGCTTAGCGTGATGGATAAAGGCCTCGACGCCTTCCTTCATGGAGATCGAGTTAACAATCCCCTTGCCCTGAATGCATTTAAGTCCTTTCTCAACCACATCCCATTTTGAGGAGTCAATCATGATCGGCACACGGGCGATATCCGGCTCGCCGGCAATCAGATTCAGGAAGCGAATCATCGCCGCTTCCGCATCCAGCATGCCTTCATCCATGTTGATATCGATGATCTGCGCGCCGCTTTCCACCTGCTGACGGGCAACATCCAACGCTTCGTTGTATTTTTCTTCTTTAATCAGGCGCTTAAAACGTGCGGAGCCGGTAACGTTCGTCCGCTCCCCGACGTTAACAAACAGGGTGTTGGCATCGATATTCAGCGGTTCCAGGCCAGATAAACGGCAGGCCACCGGAATCTCTGGCAGCTTACGCGGCGGCACGCCTTCCACCACTTTCGCCATCGCAGCAATGTGCGCAGGTGTCGATCCACAGCAACCGCCCACGATATTCAGGAAACCGGAGCGCGCCCATTCTCCGATATGTTTCGCCATATCGGCCGGATCAAGATCGTATTCCCCGAAGGCATTAGGCAGCCCCGCATTCGGGTGTGCGCTCACATAGCATTCTGAAATACGTGATAGTTCGGCGACATACTGGCGCAGCTCATCTGGCCCCAGCGCACAGTTCAAGCCGAAGGAAAGCGGGCAGGAATGGCGTAAGGAGTTGTAAAAGGCTTCCGTGGTTTGGCCTGACAGCGTACGCCCTGACGCATCAGTGATCGTGCCGGAAATCATCACGGGCAGTACGATTCCTAACGCCTCAAATTCACTTTCGACGGCAAAACTCGCCGCTTTAGCATTCAACGTATCGAAAATGGTTTCGATCATGATTAGATCGACACCGCCTGCGATCAATGCCCGTGTCGATTCGCGATACGCTTCCACCAGTTGATCAAAACTGACGTTGCGGTATGCCGGATCGTTAACATCGGGAGAGATCGACGCGGTACGGTTCGTCGGGCCAAGCACACCGGCAACATAGCGCGGCTTATCCGGCGTTAAGGCCGTCCATTTGTCCGCGCTGGCACGCGCCAGCTGTGCAGCAACGGTATTAATTTCCGCCGACAACGCCTGCATATCATAGTCCGCCATCGCAATGGTGGTGGCGTTGAAGGTGTTGGTTTCGAGAATGTCGGCACCGGCTTCCAGATAGGCGTCATGGATTTCACTAATCACCTGCGGCTTGGTCAGCACCAGCAGATCGTTATTTCCTTTCACATCGCTCGGCCAGTCAGCAAAGCGCTCACCGCGATAATCTGCTTCCTGCAGGCGATAACCCTGGATCATGGTTCCCATACCACCATCCAGCACCATAATGCGTTGCGCCAACTGACGCCGCAATTCGTCTACCTGATTACTCACGCGAACCCCATCCCCGGCCAATAAATGCGATATGTTGTGTCTATACCCTAAATAATTCGAGTTGCAGGAAGGCGGCAATCGCACGAATCCTCAGGAGCTTACATCAGTAAGTGACTGGGGTGAGTAAGAGAAGCCAACGCACATGCAGCTTGGAGTATGACGGGTATATCCTAGCATAAGTTATGAGCACGCTAACGCCGTGTAGCATGAGACTTTTTCAGGTCATTTACCGATAAAAAGCGCAGAGAAAGAAGAGTTGCATTCTGCGGTGAAAAAACGAAAATCAATTCCATTACCATAAAAAGGAATCGACGCCATGACGCCACCAGAGCCAGCCAAACGCGGGAAAAAACCCAGAGCCAGCGCGAGCACCGCCGCACAGCCAACCGGGCAAGTGCAGTCGCTGACCCGTGGCCTGACGCTGCTTGAATATATCGCCAAAGCAAACGGCAGCGTGGCACTAACCGATCTCGCTCAACAGGCCGGTTTACCGAATTCCACGACCCACCGCCTGCTCACCACCATGCAGCAACAGGGCTTTGTGCGTCAGGTTGGCGACTTGGGGCTGTGGACGATAGCCTCACACGCGTTTATCGTCGGCAGTAGCTTTCTGCAAAGCCGCAACCTGCTGGCCATTGTGCACCCAATACTACGTAAGTTAATGGAAGATTCGGGCGAGACGGTCAATCTGGCCGTTCTCGATCAAACCGATAGTCAAGCGATCATCATCGATCAGGTGCAATGTACGGCGCTGATGCGTATGTCCGCCCCCATCGGCGGTAAATTGCCGATGCATGCTTCGGGGGCTGGGAAAGCGTTTCTGGCGCATTTACCCGATGCTCAGGTCACTCAACTGCTGCACAAGAAAGGGCTGCACGGCTACACGCCACACACGTTCAGTTCACCGCAAACGCTGAAGGAAAATCTGTCGCTGATTCGCAAGCAGGGCTATTCGTTCGATGACGAAGAGCATGCGCTGGGGCTACGCTGTATCGCGGCCTGTATTCTGGATGAACATCATGAAGCCTTCGCCGCCATTTCCATCTCTGGCCCCGTGTCGCGCATCACGGACGACCGCGTCACAGAACTCGGCGCGCTGGTGATCAAAGCCGCCAAACAAGTCATGCAGGAATACAGTGGGTTATGAATAAGGTGTATTTCTCGTCAGGCCTTTCAGGTGCATGTTTATGCAGACTCTGGGAGGTTTCGTGCGCGATGATGTCGTTATTTTCATGCTACCTCGTAGCACGCGCCCGACACAGGGCGCTCAATCGCCGCCGCCCTGTGTACCCAGGCTTTCCGGCTAAATTATGCCGCTGACGCGGTTCCTTCGTCGGTATCAGGCTTAACGGACCGCTTGCGACACGTTCCATACGTGGCGCAAGCTTTCGCCGCGTCCTGCGGCTCATCCTAAGCCTGCTATCTCCTCAGCATAATTTTTTACGCCAGATAACGGCAAAGGCCAGAATCATTCTCAGCGGTTGTGTATCGCGGATCAGCACGCTGGCTGAAGCGCTTGCGGCGTCGGTAGGCGTAAACATCCTCAATGTGCCCGTCCCGGATACGTTGCTGTAGTGCTCGCCAGTAATCCGCACAAAACAGATCGCCGTGCATTTCCTCAAATAGCGTACGAATGTGACGATCACAGCACAGGAAATGGGGGAACTCTTCGGGAAACACATCATTCGGTGCAACGCTGTACCACGGCTCGCCGGCAAGTTCATCCTCTGGGTGACGCGGCGGCGGAATCTTGCGGAAATTCACTTCAGTCATGTAGCAAATTTCATCGTAGTCGTAAAATACGACTCGCCCATGACGCGTGACGCCGAAATTCTTGAATAGCATGTCGCCGGGGAAAATATTCGCCGCGGCCAGCTGTTTGATGGCATTGCCGTATTCTTCAATCACATCGTGCAGTTGCTGTGCGTTTGCCTGTTCCAGATAGAGGTTCAGCGGCGTCATCCGGCGTTCCATGTACAAGTGCCGGATCACCAACCGATCGCCCAGATCTTCCAGCTTATCCGGCACCTCACGCCAAAGCTCCTCCAGCAACTCTAGACTGATACGATGCTTATCAATGATGAAGTTTTCATATTCCTGCGTGTCCGCCATGCGCCCGACGCGATCGTGCTCTTTCACCAGTTGATAGCATGCCATGACCCGCTCGGCGCTCACTTCTTTCTGCGGCGCGAAACGATCTTTGATGACTTTAAATACGCGATCAAACGAAGGCAGCGTAAACACCAACATCACCATACCTTTCACGCCGGGAGCGATAATAAACTGCTCTTCTGATGCCGCAATGTAGTGCAGATATTCGCGGTAATACTCGGTTTTACTGTGCTTCTGGCAGCCGATGGCCAAATAAAGCTCCGCTGTCGTCTTCCCCGGTAAAATGTCACGCAGCCAAGCCACCAGCGCCGACGGCAGCGGGGCATACACCATAAAGTAAGAGCGGGCGAAACCGAACACAATGCTAGCGTCAGCCTGACTGGTTAAACAGGTATCGATAAATAGCGCCCCGCGTTCGTTGTGGTGAATCGGCAGCAGGAACGGAAAAACACCGCCAGAGAGCGACAGCTTGCCCACCAGCCAGGCCGCTTTGTTACGATAAAACAGCTCATTCGCCACCTGTAACGTCGCGTGCGCAAGCTGCTCCGTTGAGAAGGTGCGCTTTAAATACGCAGTGATATAGTCAATATCACGCGGCAAATCTTCCCACGGTAAACGCAGCGGCACGTCACCCAGCAGCTTTTCCAACATGCTCTGCCAGCCGTCAGTGGGCACAAATGTCTTGGCGATAGGCCGGGGGATCTCACGAAAGCGCTGTTCAGGCTGAGAGCTGAAAACAAACAGCTTATCAGGCGTCAGTTCCCGATGGTTGAACAGCCGACAGTAGACGGAATTAAAGAAACTCTCGGCAATCTCAAAACGCGGGTAGTCCGGCAGTAAGCGGGTGTAGATATGCTTCACGCGAGCCAAAAAATCCGCATCATCGCAGCGAATACCCGTAATACAGCGCAGCTGTTCAACCACCAGACCAACATGGTGATCGTAGAGGTGAATACGCTGTTTCATTGCCTGTTGTACGGCAGGCCAATCAGCCTGTTCAAAGCGCTGCTGCGCCCCCGCCGTCACTTCGAGAAAACGTCCATATTGCGCATCAAACCCTTGCAGGATCGTTTGCGCCACCAGCTTTTCAAGGTCACGCGTCATCATGATCTCCCGATGAAACCCGGCCAGCCGAACACTGACCGGGTTAGGATCAGAACTGCTGTTCTTCCGTCGATCCCGTCAGCGCCGTCACTGAAGACTCGCCTCCCTGAATGATGTTCGTCACCTTATCGAAGTAGCCAGTACCGACCTCCTGCTGATGCGATGAGAAGGTATAGCCGTCTTTAATCGCCTCAAATTCAGGCTGCTGCACTTTTTCTACGTAGTGCCGCATCCCTTCGCCCTGCGCATAGGCATGGGCTAGGTCAAACATGTTGAACCACATGCTGTGGATACCGGCCAGCGTAATGAATTGGTACTTGTAGCCCATCGCCGATAGTTCGTCCTGAAAACGTGCGATCGTGCTGTCATCCAGATTCTTCTTCCAGTTAAAAGAAGGGGAACAGTTGTACGCCAGCAGCTTACCGGGGAATTTCGCGTGGATAGCGTCAGCAAAACGACGTGCCAGCGATAAATCCGGCGTTGAGGTTTCGCACCACACCAAATCGGCATACGGTGCGTAGGCCAGACCGCGGCTGATTGCCTGCTCAATTCCAGCACGCGTGCGATAGAAGCCTTCCACCGTACGTTCTCCGGTGATGAAATCACGGTCATACTCATCACAATCGGAAGTCAGCAAATCCGCTGCATCCGCATCGGTTCGCGCAACCAGTAAGGTCGGCACACCCAAGACATCCGCCGCCAGACGCGCCGCAACCAGTTTCTGAATGGCTTCCTGCGTCGGCACCAGCACCTTGCCCCCCATGTGCCCGCATTTCTTCGCTGATGCCAGTTGATCCTCAAAGTGAACCGCCGCAGCACCTGCTTCAATCATCGATTTCATCAGCTCAAACGCATTCAACACGCCGCCAAATCCCGCCTCCGCATCCGCCACAATCGGCAGAAAGTAGTCGGTATGACGCTTATCGCCAGGTTCAATGCGGTTCGCCCACTGAATCTGATCGGCACGCCGAAACGTATTATTGATGCGTTCAATCACCGCAGGTACGGAGTTCGCTGGGTAGAGCGACTGGTCGGGATACATACTGGACGCAAGATTGGCATCCGCCGCCACCTGCCAGCCGGAAAGGTAAATCGCCTCAATGCCCGCTTTCGCCTGCTGTAAAGCCTGTCCTCCCGTCAGCGCGCCTAGGCAATTCACATAGCCTTTGCGTGAGTCACCATGTAGTAGGTTCCATAGCTTTGCCGCGCCGAGCTGCGCGAGCGTGCATTCTGGGTTCACCGATCCCCGTAGATTAATCACATCTTCTGCGCTGTAAGGACGCGTAATGCCTTCCCAGCGGGCGGTTTTCCACTCTTTTTCAATATGCTGGACTTGTTGGGTGCGAGAGGTCGTCATAGCAGAGGTTCCTTTTTATTATCAGTCAGGATTAATCAAGCAATGCGTAGCCAGGTAGCGTCAGGAAGTCGATCAGCTCATCTTGCGTGGTAATTTGCTCCATTAGCCGAGCGGCTTCATCAAAGCGCCCTTCGCTGAAACGGGCATCACCGAGTTCCTCTTGAATCACAAACAGTTCTTCGGCCAGCATTTGGCGGAACAGCGCTTTGGTGATCACACGGCTATCGCTCAATGTCTTGCCGTGGCGAATCCACTGCCAGATTGAGGTGCGGGAGATTTCTGCCGTCGCCGCGTCTTCCATCAGCCCATAAATCGGGACGCAGCCATTACCGGATATCCATGCTTCTATGTACTGCACCGCAACGCGGATATTCGCGCGCATCCCCACTTCCGTTCGCTCTCCCGGGCAAGGCTCCAGCAACTCTTCTGCACGGATGGGCGCATCCTGTTCACGGCTGATATCGAGCTGATTTTTACGCTCACCTAACGCCCGATCGAACACTTCCATCACCGCATCGGCCAGCCCCGGATGCGCCACCCAGGTTCCATCGTGACCATTGTGAGCTTCCAGCTCTTTGTCTTTACGTACCTTATCCAACACCCAGTTATTGCGTTCCGCATCCTTACTCGGAATAAACGCCGCCATCCCGCCCATAGCGAACGCGCCGCGACGGTGACAGGTTTTGATCAACAGCCGCGAGTAAGCGCTAAGAAAGGGTTTTTCCATCGTCACCGACTGGCGATCGGGCAGAACGCGATCGCTATGGTTCTTTAATGTTTTGATGTAGCTGAAGATATAATCCCAGCGGCCGCAGTTCAGCCCAACGATATGGTCACGTAAGTGATAGAGAATTTCGTCCATCTGGAAAACGGCAGGCAACGTTTCAATCAACACCGTCGCTTTGATCGTCCCGCGCGGCAGGTCAAAACGATCTTCCGTATAGCAGAAAACATCATTCCACCAGGCCGCTTCCTGCCATGACTGCGTCTTTGGCAGATAGAAGTAAGGGCCGCTACCTTTCTTCAGCAATTCCTGATAGTTGTGGAAAAAATACAGTGCGAAGTCAAACAGGCTGCCGGGAATCGCTTCCCCCTGCCAGGACACGTGTTTTTCGGGCAGATGCAAACCGCGTACCCGGCAAATCAATACGGCAGGGTTGGGTTTCAGTTGGTAGATCTTTCCTGTTTCATTGATGTAGGAAATCGTACCGCGTACGGCATCACGCAAGTTGATTTGCCCATCGATCACCTTTTCCCATCCCGGTGACAGCGAATCCTCAAAGTCCGCCATGAAAACTTTCACGTTGGCATTCAATGCGTTGATCACCATCTTGCGTTCGACCGGACCGGTAATCTCAACGCGACGATCCTGAAGGTCATCGGGAATTCCGCGTATTGTCCATGCCCTATCACGAATGGAATCCGTTTCTGAAATAAAATCAGGTAGCTTCCCCTGATCGATATTACGTTGTTGTACCTGCCGCTCGGCGAGCAACTGATTACGTGCCGGTGTGAAATGCGCGACCAGCTCCGTTAAGAAATCAATCGCTTCTTCCGTAAGAATTTGCTTCTCACCTTCACCAAAACGCTGACTAAACGCCAATTCTTTGCTTATCGTCTGCTGCATCATTCGTGGTTCCTTTTCAGATTCCGCTTCATTTATCAACAACCGCCAAATCGGCAAACCAGTATGTACATTTCTTAGCCGACAGAATTAAGCGTAATACAATAAAAAACAAAATCAAAAACAATTTCCATTTTAATAAAAAAGTAAAAATAACCTCATGATAAAAATGAAAATTAAAATCAAAAAGGAAGAGAAATAACTTTCACTAAGAAACAGAAATGAAAGAGTTCAGCACAAAAAAGAAAGGCACCTCAAAAGGTGCCTTAGCGAAAAGAAGGGGAATGGGTTAGTCCAACGTAGGGTTCATCCGGCGTAAATCGTAAGGCGTAATCTGGTAAACATAGTAATTCAGCCAGTTAACAAAAAGCAGATGACCATGGCTACGCCAGCTCGCTTTCGGTGCCAGTTCAGGGTTGTCATCGGGGAAATAATTCACCGGAACGGCCGGATCCAATCCAGCGTCGCAATCACGGAAAAATTCGCCCGCTAGCGTCGAGACATCATACTCTGGGTGTCCGGTAACAAATGCCAGACGCTTATCTTTGCTGGCAAACAGATAGGCTCCGGCCTGCTCTGACTCAACCAGAATCTCTAAATCCGTCTGCTGACGAATGACATCAGCAGGGAAATCTGCATAGCGTGAATGTGGTGCCAGGAACGTTTCATCAAAGCCACGAGTCAACAACGCATGAGGTTGCAACGTTTGATGTGAATAAACACCAGATAGCTTTTCCTTGCGCGTCATCTTGGGAATACCGTAGAGGATATTGAGAGCAGCCTGCACAGCCCAACACACGAATAATGTGGAGGTAACATGCTCTTTTGCCCACTCGATGACGCGTGCGATCTGTGGCCAATAAACAACATCGCAGAAATCGACCAATCCCAGCGGTGCGCCGGTCACAATCAGGCCATCAAAATTTTCGTTTTGGATGTCGTCGAAATCGCAGTAGAAGTTATTCAAATGCTCAGCCGGCGTATTCTTTGATTCACGACTATCGATACGCAGCAACTGGATATCGATCTGTAAGGGGGAATTGGATAACAGGCGCAGAAACTGGTTTTCAGTCTCGATCTTTTTAGGCATCAGGTTCAGAACCAACACTTTGAGGGGCCGAATTTCCTGCGTTTTAGCACGCGAGGACGTCATCACAAAGACATTCTCATTCCGCAGAAAATTGACGGCTGGTAACTCATCAGGAACCCGAATTGGCATAACCTTATATCCTCAAAGCATACGTTTAAACGTTTAGACATCCAGATGCCCGAAGATAACGAGTTTTCGTACTAATGTCGAGCGCTCAACGCATAAGGTGAAAATGTTTCACGAGACCAAGTATGCACTATCAGTACTACTTCTGCCGAATACGTTCAAGTGCGTCAGAATCACTCAGGATAAGAGTACATAAGCAAAAAGCCCCTGTCTTTCGACAGGGGCTTTCGCTTATTTGATGCCTGGCAGTTTATGGCGGGCGTCCTGCCCGCCACCCTCCGGGCCGTTGCTCCGCAACGTGCAAATCCGCTCCCGGCGGATTTGTCCTACTCCAGAGAGCCCTCACCGACAAACAACAGATAAAACAAAAGGCCCAGTCTTTCGACTGAGCCTTTTGTTTTATTTGATGCCTGGCAGTTCCCTACTCTCACATGGGGAAGCCCCACACTACCATCGGCGCTACGGCGTTTCACTTCTGAGTTCGGCATGGGGTCAGGTGGGACCACCGCGCTATCGCCGCCAGGCAAATTCTGTTTCATTCCAGCCGTTACTTTACATGACTTTCTCTTTGTCATCTCCGTAACCACCAGAACCAATCTCTGAACAAGCTGAATATCGTTCTCTATGAGTCTTTAAAACACCTTCGGTGTTGTAAGGTTAAGCCTCTCGGGTCATTAGTACTGGTTAGCTCAACGTATCGCTACGCTTACACACCCAGCCTATCTACGTCGTCGTCTTCAACGGCCCTTCAGGGGCATCTAGTGCCCAGGGAAGACTCATCTCGAGGCAAGTTTCCCGCTTAGATGCTTTCAGCGGTTATCTCTTCCGCACTTAGCTACCGGGCAATGCAATTGGCATCACAACCCGAACACCAGTGGTGCGTTCACTCCGGTCCTCTCGTACTAGGAGCAACCCCTCTCAATCTTCCAACGCCCACGGCAGATAGGGACCGAACTGTCTCACGACGTTCTAAACCCAGCTCGCGTACCACTTTAAATGGCGAACAGCCATACCCTTGGGACCTACTTCAGCCCCAGGATGTGATGAGCCGACATCGAGGTGCCAAACACCGCCGTCGATATGAACTCTTGGGCGGTATCAGCCTGTTATCCCCGGAGTACCTTTTATCCGTTGAGCGATGGCCCTTCCATTCAGAACCACCGGATCACTAAGACCTGCTTTCGCACCTGCTCGAGCTGTCACTCTCGCAGTCAAGCTAGCTTATGCCTTTGCACTAACCTCCTGATGTCCGACCAGGATTAGCTAACCTTCGTGCTCCTCCGTTACGCTTTGGGAGGAGACCGCCCCAGTCAAACTACCCACCAGACACTGTCCGCAACCCGGATTACGGGCCCACGTTAGAACATCAAACATTAAAGGGTGGTATTTCAAGGTCGGCTCCACGCAGACTGGCGTCCACGCTTCAAAGCCTCCCACCTATCCTACACATCAAGGCTCAAGGTTCAGTGTCAAGCTATAGTAAAGGTTCACGGGGTCTTTCCGTCTTGCCGCGGGTACACTGCATCTTCACAGCGAGTTCAATTTCACTGAGTCTCGGGTGGAGACAGCCTGGCCATCATTACGCCATTCGTGCAGGTCGGAACTTACCCGACAAGGAATTTCGCTACCTTAGGACCGTTATAGTTACGGCCGCCGTTTACCGGGGCTTCGATCAAGAGCTTCGCCTTGCGGCTGACCCCATCAATTAACCTTCCGGCACCGGGCAGGCGTCACACCGTATACGTCCACTTTCGTGTTTGCACAGTGCTGTGTTTTTATTAAACAGTTGCAGCCAGCTGGTATCTTCGACTGATTTCAGCTCCGTGAGCACGTCACTTCACTTACCATCAGCGTGCCTTCTCCCGAAGTTACGGCACCATTTTGCCTAGTTCCTTCACCCGAGTTCTCTCAAGCGCCTGAGTATTCTCTACCTGACCACCTGTGTCGGTTTGGGGTACGATTTGATGTTACCTGGAGCTTAGAGGCTTTTCCTGGAAGCGTAGCATCGGTTACTTCATCACCGTAGTGACTCGTCATCACGCCTCAGTGTTAATGACGACCCGGATTTACCAAGGTCATCCACCTTCACGCTTAAACCGGGACAACCGTCGCCCGGATAACCTAGCTTTCTCCGTCCCCCCTTCGCAGTAACACCGAGTACAGGAATATTAACCTGTTTCCCATCGACTACGCTTTTCAGCCTCGCCTTAGGGGTCGACTCACCCTGCCCCGATTAACGTTGGACAGGAACCCTTGGTCTTCCGGCGTGCGGGTTTTTCACCCGCATTATCGTTACTTATGTCAGCATTCGCACTTCTGATACCTCCAGCAGCCCTCACAGGCCACCTTCGACGGCTTACAGAACGCTCCCCTACCCAACAACACCTAAGTGTCGCTGCCGCAGCTTCGGTGCATGGTTTAGCCCCGTTACATCTTCCGCGCAGGCCGACTCGACCAGTGAGCTATTACGCTTTCTTTAAATGATGGCTGCTTCTAAGCCAACATCCTGGCTGTCTATGCCTTCCCACATCGTTTCCCACTTAACCATGACTTTGGGACCTTAGCTGGCGGTCTGGGTTGTTTCCCTCTTCACGACGAACGTTAGCACCCGCCGTGTGTCTCCCGTGATAACATTCTTCGGTATTCGGAGTTTGCATCGGGTTGGTAAGTCGGGATGACCCCCTAGCCGAAACAGTGCTCTACCCCCGAAGATGAGTTCACGAGGCGCTACCTAAATAGCTTTCGGGGAGAACCAGCTATCTCCCGGTTTGATTGGCCTTTCACCCCCAGCCACAAGTCATCCGCTAATTTTTCAACATTAGTCGGTTCGGTCCTCCAGTTAGTGTTACCCAACCTTCAACCTGCCCATGGCTAGATCACCGGGTTTCGGGTCTATACCCTGCAACTTAACGCCCAGTTAAGACTCGGTTTCCCTGCGGCTCCCCTATTCGGTTAACCTTGCTACAGAATATAAGTCGCTGACCCATTATACAAAAGGTACGCAGTCACCTAACGAGTAGGCTCCCACTGCTTGTACGTACACGGTTTCAGGTTCTATTTCACTCCCCTCGCCGGGGTTCTTTTCGCCTTTCCCTCACGGTACTGGTTCACTATCGGTCAGTCAGGAGTATTTAGCCTTGGAGGATGGTCCCCCCATATTCAGACAGGATGTCACGTGTCCCGCCCTACTCATCGAACTCACACCTTGTGCATTTTTGTGTACGGGACTATCACCCTTTACTGTGCGACTTTCCAGACGCTTCCACTAACACACAAACTGATTCAGGTTCTGGGCTCCTCCCCGTTCGCTCGCCGCTACTGGGGGAATCTCGGTTGATTTCTTTTCCTCGGGGTACTGAGATGTTTCAGTTCCCCCGGTTCGCCTCATTATGCTATGTATTCACATAATGATAGTGTGTCGAAACACACTGGGTTTCCCCATTCGGGTATCGTCGGGTATAACGCTTCATATCAGCTTACCGACGCTTATCGCAGATTAGCACGCCCTTCATCGCCTCTGACTGCCTAGGCATCCACCGTGTACGCTTAGTCGCTTAACCTCACAACCCGAAGATGTCTTTGATAAATCAAAGTCACTGTCGCGCTGCGATTATTTGAGAGACTCATTGACAGACTGACTCACCACGACACACCCGAAGGCTGTCATGCATGTTCAGCTGTCATGTTTCAATTTTCAGCTTGTTCCAGATTGTTAAAGAGCAATATCGTAAACATGACTCCGAAGAATCATCTTTAAGATATTCATGATAATGTCTTTCACTCATTATCGGATTGGCGTCCCCAAGGGGATTCGAACCCCTGTTACAGCCGTGAAAGGGCAGTGTCCTAGGCCTCTAGACGATGGGGACACGAAAAATCCGCACCAGGTCATAAACCTGGTACGCTCGCGTCAGCATGAGTTTACACTCATCGCATCAACAGGTGCGCTTGCTCAGTATTTTCATCAGACAATCTGTGTGAGCACTTCACTTAACGCACATCTTCTTGGTAAGGAGGTGATCCAACCGCAGGTTCCCCTACGGTTACCTTGTTACGACTTCACCCCAGTCATGAATCACAAAGTGGTAAGCGCCCTCCCGAAGGTTAAGCTACCTACTTCTTTTGCAACCCACTCCCATGGTGTGACGGGCGGTGTGTACAAGGCCCGGGAACGTATTCACCGTAGCATTCTGATCTACGATTACTAGCGATTCCGACTTCATGGAGTCGAGTTGCAGACTCCAATCCGGACTACGACGTACTTTATGAGGTCCGCTTGCTCTCGCGAGGTCGCTTCTCTTTGTATACGCCATTGTAGCACGTGTGTAGCCCTACTCGTAAGGGCCATGATGACTTGACGTCATCCCCACCTTCCTCCGGTTTATCACCGGCAGTCTCCTTTGAGTTCCCGACCGAATCGCTGGCAACAAAGGATAAGGGTTGCGCTCGTTGCGGGACTTAACCCAACATTTCACAACACGAGCTGACGACAGCCATGCAGCACCTGTCTCAGAGTTCCCGAAGGCACCAAAGCATCTCTGCTAAGTTCTCTGGATGTCAAGAGTAGGTAAGGTTCTTCGCGTTGCATCGAATTAAACCACATGCTCCACCGCTTGTGCGGGCCCCCGTCAATTCATTTGAGTTTTAACCTTGCGGCCGTACTCCCCAGGCGGTCGATTTAACGCGTTAGCTCCGGAAGCCACGCCTCAAGGGCACAACCTCCAAATCGACATCGTTTACAGCGTGGACTACCAGGGTATCTAATCCTGTTTGCTCCCCACGCTTTCGCACCTGAGCGTCAGTCTTTGTCCAGGGGGCCGCCTTCGCCACCGGTATTCCTCCAGATCTCTACGCATTTCACCGCTACACCTGGAATTCTACCCCCCTCTACAAGACTCTAGCCTGTCAGTTTTGAATGCAGTTCCCAGGTTAAGCCCGGGGATTTCACATCCAACTTAACAGACCGCCTGCGTGCGCTTTACGCCCAGTCATTCCGATTAACGCTTGCACCCTCCGTATTACCGCGGCTGCTGGCACGGAGTTAGCCGGTGCTTCTTCTGCGGGTAACGTCAATCGATAAGGTTATTAACCTCATCGCCTTCCTCCCCGCTGAAAGTGCTTTACAACCCGAAGGCCTTCTTCACACACGCGGCATGGCTGCATCAGGCTTGCGCCCATTGTGCAATATTCCCCACTGCTGCCTCCCGTAGGAGTCTGGACCGTGTCTCAGTTCCAGTGTGGCTGGTCATCCTCTCAGACCAGCTAGGGATCGTCGCCTAGGTGAGCCATTACCTCACCTACTAGCTAATCCCATCTGGGCACATCCGATGGCGAGAGGCCCTAAGGTCCCCCTCTTTGGTCCGAAGACGTTATGCGGTATTAGCTACCGTTTCCAGTAGTTATCCCCCTCCATCAGGCAGTTTCCCAGACATTACTCACCCGTCCGCCGCTCGTCACCCAGAGAGCAAGCTCTCCTGTGCTACCGCTCGACTTGCATGTGTTAGGCCTGCCGCCAGCGTTCAATCTGAGCCATGATCAAACTCTTCAATTTAAGATTTGTTTGATTTGCTGAACTCGTCAGCGATGCTCAAAGAATTAGTAACTGTTTATTCGTAATGAATTTACTGTTGTTCACTCTTCAAGACTTTTTTATATCGTTAAGATACGGTCTTGTGAGTGCCCACACAGATTGTCTGATTATATTGTTAAAGAGCAGTGCGTTGCGGCCTTAACCACTTCGCGAGGTGGCGTATATTACGCTTCTCACCTTCAGAGTCAATGCTTATTTTAAAGCGTTTTCTCTTTCTTTATCGACCCAGTTGTGTGTTCACAGCGCCGTGTCGATGGAGGCGCATTATAGGGATCCGTTTTCGTTACACAACAACTTTATTGATCTTTTTTTCTGTTCGCGTGTTTTTCGACCCTTTCGATGAGATCTTACTCGATCCACACCACTTTTCAGTTGCCGACATCCCATATCTGTCGATATTTTGTCTAAAACGAATCATCAGTATGTGGCAAATAACTACATATGCTAAATAACTACGAGGTTATCGATGAGTACAAAAACATTCCGTCGTTATAACGGTATTTCTCCCGTTTTAGGCGAAAGAGTCATGGTCGATCATTCCAGCGTGGTGATTGGCAAGGTAACACTAGGCGATGATGTCAGCATCTGGCCCCTTGTCGCCATACGCGGTGACGTTAACTACATTACTGTTGGTGCAAGGAGTAATGTTCAGGACGGTTCTGTACTTCATGTCACCCATTGCTCAGAGAAAAAACCAGAAGGTAATCCGCTTATTATTGGTGAAGACGTCACGGTAGGCCATAAAGCGATGCTGCACGGTTGCCAAATAGGAAATCGGGTTCTGGTCGGGATGGGATCAATACTTCTGGATGGAGCAATTGTTGAAGATGATGTCATGATTGGCGCTGGTAGCTTAGTCCCCCCAGGAAAACGGCTAGAGAAGGGACATCTATACCTCGGCAGCCCAATCAAAAAAATTCGGCCACTCACACAAGAAGAAATAGAAGGGTTGATTTACTCGGCAAACAACTATGTTCGCTGGAAAGATGAATACCTTGCTCAGGACAACGAGTAACAACCTTCATCATCCCATTCTTCCACAACGATCATTTGTTCCAGTTCATCTTCAAGATCCCATCGATATTCCCTGAACAGTGCCAGCCACCGTTCAGGGCTATCACCGCCATAACGTTGCTGGAGCAGCTCAGCACTCACTAAACACTCCTGCTGAAAACCATTCACTAAAACGGGAAAGCGGATTGCCATTACCTTATCATCCCAGCTTTCACGATCGGGAAACTGGATCGCCTGATTCATTTAGCAACATCCTGCTTTAGTAAAGCAATCACGGGTTCCACATCCGGCATGACACCATGCCAAAGTTTAAACGCATGTGCCGCTTGCCCCACCAGCATTCCCAAACCATCTGCATAATGGAAGGCACCATGCTGTACGCACCATGACAAAAATGGTGTCAGCTGCGGCAGGTAAAACATGTCATAACAGCACGTTTCCGGCGAAATGAGTTCTGTCGGTAAGTTAGGAACGCTGTCGTACATACCAGAAGATGTGGCGTTGATGATCAGATCGAACGATTGACCTTGTAAATCATCGAGAGCAACAGCGTTAATATCACCAATATCACGGAAGATCTTAGCTAAGGCATCGGCCTTGGAAAAGGTCCTATTCGTCAGCACAACTGTACAGCCGTAAGCCAGCAGGGGTTGGATAACACCCCGCGCTGCGCCACCCGCACCAACCAGCAAAACACGATCCAACGGCTTCACCAGCGCCAATCGTTGCAGATCGCTGAGCAAACCGATGCCATCGGTATTATCACCAAACAGGCGGCCGTCACTCAATCTCTTCAATGTATTGACCGCACCCGCAAGCGCGGCACACTCGCTACACTCATCGGCTTCAGCAAAGGCACGCTCTTTAAAGGGCGCTGTCACATTCGCCCCACCAGCACCATCACGAAAATACTGGCGCAGCATCTGCTCAAAATTATCCAGAGGCGCCAACACGCGCTGGTACGTCAACGTTATCCCCGTCTGTGCAGCAAATAGCTCATGTATGCGAGGTGATTTACTATGCGCAATCGGGTTGCCAAAAACCGCAAAAGACGTTACTTCAGACACGTTCCTCTCCAACTTGTCGTTACCCCTGACGAATAAGCTCGCCTGTTAATACATCCCTGATTTCTGATGGGTTCATTCTTCCGCCGACATCCCCAACCAGCATAGGAAAATCATCACCAAACTGTAGAGACACTTCCTGAGCCGTGCGGCAAGGCGGTTGACCACTTAAATTGGCACTGGTCGATACCAACGGTTTACCGTAGCGCAGGCACAGTTCTTTGACTAACGGATGATCGCTAACACGCACCGCAAGCGAAGAAAATTGGCCCGTTAACCACTGCGGAGTCGTGCGTTTTGCTGGCAATACCCAAGTAACCGGACCTGGCCATGTGGAAAACATCACGGCTTTCTGCTCATCGGATAACGCACTGTCATCAATATAAGGAGCCAGTTGGCTAAAATCTGCCGCAATCAGGATCAACCCTTTTTGCCAAGGGCGTTGTTTTAACGCCAGCAGGCGATTAACCGCCACTTCACTATCAGGATCGCATCCCAACCCAAATACCGCTTCAGTCGGGTACGCAATAACCTGCTCGTTATGTAACTTCCGCAAAACGGGAATCATTCGTTCATCAGACACATCACTCATTCTTATCAACTTCTACCGCTATCGGTTTTCCACATAATTTACTGGCACAAAATAGCTTGATACCTTGTGCCGTTTTTTTCTCAAATAATAAAGCGTAATGGCAATAAGGGCATTCACCCGCTATCGGCTTATAGTTTAACGTAAAGTGGCAATCGGGATAGCGATCGCAAGAATGAAACACCTTGCCGTAGCGAGATTTACGCTGTAACAGCGTGCCTTCATTACACTGTGGACATCGAATCGCCGTATCATCAGGGCGATCGATAGTCTCGGTATGATGGCATTCAGGGTAATTGCCACAGCCGATAAACATCCCATAACGACCTTGCCGTAAGACCAAGATCGACTGACAAAGCGGACATTGCTGCCCATCTAACACTTTGACGATATGTCCATCAGCCTGTGCTTTCAGCGGGCGAATGAACTCACATTCTGGATATGCAGAACAGCCAAGAAATGGGCCGTGCCGACCAGAACGGATAACCAGCACTGACCCACAGTCTGGACACATTTCCTGTTTTTTTTCAGCAAACAGTGCAGACTTAGCCATTCGAACTATTATTCCTCTGGCTATTGCACATAACCGTCATTGACCTCAAAGAGTAATTCTTCCATTTGCTGATAAGCATTCTCACAACCAGGTACATTGAAAAGCACCATGAGAATGACCCACTTCAGATCTTCCAGATAAAATTCCTGCGTTTCCAACGCCATGATGCGTTCAATAATCATTTCCCGCGTTTCAAGGTTCAGAACCTGAATTTGCTCAAGGAACAATAAAAAGCCACGACATTCTGCATCAAGACGCAGCGCCTCATCCTGCGTATAGATCCGCATAGCCAGAGGATCGTTCGCTAAATAAAGCGGCGCGGTCTGCCCTTCCTGAATATCGGCCAGTTTTTCCAGCCAACTCAACGCGCTATAGATATCGTTACGATGGAATCCAGCGCGAGTGAGGTCATCAGTTAACGTATCCTGATCGACACCCATTTCAGTTTCATTGTGGATGTAGCTCTCAAACAAGTACATGAGTACGTCGAACATGGCTTGCCCTCCTTAATCGGACATAGCCGCCGGGTACTGCTGCGATCCATCCTGCTAACTCCAGCTCCAATAGCTTAGTGACTATCTCTGGCACAGGTTGGCCGGCACGTTCAGCGACAACGTCAACAGGTGTAACCTCATCTCCTACGTTAGCCAACACGTCGGCAAATGGCAATTCGCCATCCTCTTCTTCGTTAGAAATAGTTTGCCCGCTTTGCATCGGCAACCACTGCAATTCACTCACCAACTGTTCAAGAATATCTTTCGGATGTGTAACTAGGCTTGCCCCTTGCTGGATTAACCAGTGTGTCCCCTCAGTCATCGGGTTACCAAGCGGCCCTGGCAAAGCAAAAACTTCCCGTCCTTGCTCCAAAGCATAACGCGCAGTGACTAACGACCCACTGCGGATAGACGCTTCAATGACCAGAACCCCCAGCCCTAGCCCACTGATAATACGGTTTCTTCTGGGAAAGTTGGTTGGGAAAGGCGGCATCGCGAGAGGAAATTCGGAAACCAGCGCGCCACCACCGCCACAAATACGTTCGGCAAGCTTAGCGTGCCGCTTGGGATAAATATTCTCCAGTCCGCTTCCCAGCACGGCAATGGTTCTGCCTCCGGCATCCAAAGCGGCCCGATGGGCAATACCATCAATGCCAATCGCTAGCCCACTTGTCACTGTGAGTTCATTCGCAGCAAGCTCCTGGGCGAAAAAGTATCCCCAACGCTCACCGTAAGCACTGCTCCCTCGGCTACCAATAATTGATATTTGTGGTGATGCCAGCAACTGAGGAGAACCAGAGACAAAAAGCAACAACGGAAAATCACGAATATTGCTCAACAGAAAGGGATACAGGGCATCTTCGCATGTCACGATGTGATTATTGGGATGAGACAACCAGTTGAGAGTTTCTTCTATAATCTTAAGATCATAGGAACAGAATTGGGCAATTTGAGCATCAGAAAGACCTAACGCACTCAAAGTCTCATTATCGAACGTATTTAAATCAATAAGCTTTCTGACAATCGCCTGAGCACGCCTGGCCCCTAGGTGCCGTACGCCCGTCATACGTAGCCAGATTTCCGTTGATAGCATCGGCGCCCCTTACTCAGCTCTGTTCAGATAAGTGCTGCAATTCAGTGCTGATGCTGTCAATCGGGGCAGGAAATGTCTAGAATGAGCGTTAAGACTCTCTCACTATTCAGATACAGATCTAAACATATATGTCAGTTTTGCAGGTATTACATTTTCCAGACGATCGGCTCCGCATCACTGCGCAGCCCGTAAAAGAAGTCAATGCAGATATTCAACGTATCGTGGATGATATGTTCGATACCATGTACGAAGAAGAAGGTATTGGCCTGGCAGCGACACAAGTCGATATTCATCAACGTATTATTGTTATTGACGTCTCTGAAGAACGAGACCAACGACTGGTGCTGATCAATCCCGAGCTGATTGAAAAGAGCGGCGATACTGGCATCGAAGAGGGTTGTCTGTCGATCCCTGAAACGCGTGCGCTGGTTCCTCGTGCAGAGCATGTGAAAGTGCGCGCATTGGATCGTGAAGGTAAGGCGTTCGAACTTGAAGCAAGCGAGCTACTCGCCATTTGTATTCAGCACGAAATGGACCATCTGGTTGGGAAACTGTTTATCGATTACCTTTCCCCGCTTAAACGCCAGCGCATTCGTCAAAAACTGGAAAAACTGGCTAAGCAGAATAGTCGAGCCCGATAATTTTCATCCTGACAGGAAGCACCGTGTCTGATTCTTTACGCATCATCTTTGCCGGAACCCCTGACTTTGCCGCGCGTCACCTCGACGCGCTTTTATCATCGGGCCATGAAGTCGTTGGCGTTTTCACCCAGCCCGATCGTCCAGCAGGCAGGGGCAACAAGCTCACTCCCAGTCCAGTAAAAGTACTGGCAGAGCAGTATAGCCTCCCCGTTTTCCAGCCTAAATCTCTGCGGACGGAAGAAAATCAAGCGATGGTTCAGGCGTTAAATGCCGATGTTATGGTCGTTGTCGCCTACGGCTTAATTCTGCCGCAGCCCGTATTATCCATGCCTCGTCTTGGCTGCATTAATGTCCACGGTTCTCTGTTACCTCTTTGGCGTGGTGCAGCACCCATTCAGCGGGCATTGTGGGCTGGAGATAGTGAAACCGGCGTGACGATCATGCAGATGGACGTTGGACTCGATACTGGTGCAATGCTGCACAAAATGTCGTGCCCCATCCTGCCACAGGATACCAGCGCAACCTTGTACGATAAACTTGCGGAGCTGGGCCCACGTGGCTTATTGGAAACGCTGGAACAGCTTTCTCATGGCAGCACTGTTTCTGAAGCACAAAATGATGCCCTTGCAACCTATGCAGAAAAGCTCAGCAAAGAAGAAGCTCGTCTAAACTGGCAGTTATCTGCTGAGCAGCTTGAGCGCTGTATTCGTGCTTTTAATCCTTGGCCAGTCAGCTATTTCATCGTCGATGAACAGCCAGTGAAAGTCTGGAAAGCTGAGGTCATCGCCAAAGCACATGCTTCACAGCCTGGCACAATTATACAGGCAGACAAGCAGGGCATTCAGGTAGCAACAGCAGATGGCATCTTGAATATTCAGGAATTGCAGCCCTCAGGCAAAAAAGTCATGGGTGCGCAGGATCTGCTTAACTCACGTCGTGAGTGGTTTGTTCCCGGTAATACACTGGACTAGTCTATTTTTCATACCGGCGCCATGCCGGTATATCCTCTCTCTTTTACGTATACGTCATCGCTAACACATGAAAAGCTCATACAATCTACGCAGTATTGCCGCAAAAGTGGTGGGGCAGGTTCTGGATCAGGGACAATCTCTCAGTACCTTATTACCTGTTCATCAGCGTGAAGTCTCCGATAAAGATCGCGCACTTTTGCAAGAGCTTTGCTTCGGCGTATTACGCGTTTTACCGCAGTTGGAATGGTGTATTCAACAACTGATGGCCAAACCCCTAACGGGCAAACAACGCACATTGCATTACCTCATTATGGTCGGCATCTACCAACTGCAATATACGCGAATCCCGCCACATGCAGCACTGGCTGAAACAGTAGAAGGTGCTGTGGCGTTAAAAAAACCGCAACTCAAGGGGCTGATTAATGGCGTATTACGCCAATTCCAGCGTCAGCAGGAAGAACTGATTCAACGTGAGGCGACGCACTCATCTCACTACCTGCACCCAAGCTGGCTACTGGCGCGCATTGAACGTGCCTATCCAAATCACTGGCAAAATATCGTTGAGGCGAATAATCAACGTCCTCCGATGTGGCTACGAGTGAATCGGTTACACCATACACGCGAAGCATATTTAGACTTGTTAGTACAAGAGGGAATCGAGGCATTTCCTCATGTTGAATACAGCGATGCAATACGACTTGCCTCTCCCTGTGCGGTCGATCAATTGCCAGGATTTTCGCAAGGGTGGGCAACGGTACAAGATGCATCTGCTCAAGACTGCGTCTATTGGCTCGATCCACAAGATGGTGAACAGATCCTCGATCTCTGCGCTGCACCCGGAGGAAAAACAACACACATTTTAGAAGCGGCACCAAAGTCTCATGTACTCGCTGTCGATGTAGATGAAACCCGTTTAGGCCGGGTAAAAGAAAATTTACTGCGGCTACAAATGCATGCCGACGTAAAACAAGGTGATGGACGTTACCCCGATTCATGGTGTGAAGGACGTGTATTTGATCGCATTCTGTTAGATGCCCCTTGCTCGGCCACTGGTGTGATTCGCCGTCATCCTGATATTAAGTGGTTGCGCCGAGACAGAGACATCGATGAGCTAGTGGCATTGCAAAAAGAAATTCTTGATGCCATCTGGCCACATCTCAAAATAGGCGGCACGATGGTCTATGCTACCTGCTCTATTCTGCCGCAAGAAAATACCCAACAAGTTGCTGATTTCCTGACTCGCCACACCGATGCAACGCTTGTCGATACAGGAACAAGAGAAATGCCGGGTATACAGATGCTTCCCAATGCAGATGGTGGTGATGGTTTCTTTTATGCGAAGCTGGTAAAAAATTAATATTGAACCCAGTATTGTCTGCAACAAACAGCAATTAATAAATGGCATGGCTTATTATGAAAATTATCATTCTTGGCGCAGGTCAGGTCGGCGGAACACTGGCAGAAAACCTTGCAGGCGAAAACAATGACATCACTGTTGTTGATACTGATGCAAATCGGTTACGCCAGCTTCAAGATAAATTTGATCTACGTGTCGTTACAGGCTATGCCTCTCACCCACGAGTGCTGCGTGAAGCAGGAGCGGAAGATGCCGATATGCTGGTTGCTGTTACCAATTCAGATGAAACGAATATGGTAGCCTGCCAGATCGCGTACTCGCTTTTCAAAACACCAAACCGGATTGCGCGCATTCGTGCAACTGAATACATACGTGAATCAGAACAGCTGTTTTTACCAGAAGCGGTTCCCATCGATCACTTAATTTCTCCAGAGCAGTTAGTGATCGATAACATTTACAAACTGATCGAATATCCTGGAGCACTTCAGGTCGTCAACTTCGCTGAAGGTAAAGTGAGTCTTGCGGCAGTTAATGCCTACTATGGCGGCCCACTGGTGGGTAATGCCCTCACTTCCCTCCGTGAACACATTCCTCACGTAGATACCCGCGTTGCGGCTATTTTTCGTCACGATCGCCCAATTCGCCCACAGGGTTCCACCATTATCGAAGCTGGAGATGAAGTGTTTTTTGTCGCCGCTTCACAGCATATTCGTGCGGTGATGAGTGAGCTGCAGCGCCTTGAAAAACCATATAAAAGGATAATGATCGTTGGTGGCGGTAACGTCGGTGCAGGATTAGCGCAGCGGTTAGAAAAAGACTACAGCATTAAGTTGATAGAACGAAATGCAGACCGAGCTGTGGAACTGGCTGAGCTTCTGCAAAATACGGTCGTATTCCATGGCGATGCTTCAGATCAAGAACTCCTCGCCGAAGAGCATATCGAGCAGATCGATGTATTCATCGCCATTACCAACGATGACGAAGCGAACATTATGTCAGCTATGCTGGCTAAACGCATGGGCGCGAAAAAAGTCATGGTACTGATCCAACGTCGGGCTTATGTCGATCTGGTTCAGGGTAGCGTTATCGATGTCGCAATATCCCCACAGCAGGCAACAATTTCTGCGCTACTCAGCCACGTCCGCAAGGCGGATATTGTTAGCGTATCCTCTTTACGTCGTGGTGTCGCCGAAGCAATCGAGGCCATCGCCCATGGAGATGAGGGCACATCGAAAGTTGTCGGCAGAATGATCGAAGATATTAAGCTTCCACCCGGTACAACCATCGGTGCTATCGTTCGCGGTGATGACGTCATCATTGCCAACGCAAATAGCAAAATTGAACAAGGTGATCATGTCATCATGTTCTTGGCCGACAAGAAATTTGTGCCTGATGTTGAACGTCTATTTCAACCAAGTCCCTTCTTTTTATAACGTGGGAACAGATTTATTGCCCATCGATAATCTGGCAAAGATACGGCTAGTGGTTAGAATTAATTTATAAATTTTGGCAAGGAGAACAGATATGAGCATCATCAAAGAATTCAGAGAGTTTGCCATGCGTGGCAACGTTGTCGATTTGGCGGTGGGTGTCATTATTGGTGCAGCTTTTGGCAAAATCGTCTCTTCTCTGGTATCAGATATTATTATGCCGCCACTTGGGCTTTTGATTGGTGGTGTCGATTTTAAACAATTCAGCCTTATTCTCCGTGATGCACAAGGCGAAATTCCTGCCGTTGTCATGAATTATGGCGCTTTCATCCAGAATATTTTCGACTTTATCATCGTCGCTTTTGCGATTTTTATAGCTATCAAGCTTATGAATAAAATGCGCCGTAAACAGGAAGATACTCCTGCCGCCCTACCAAAACCGAGTGCAGAAGAGAAGCTACTAGCTGAAATTCGCGACTTACTAAAAGAACAACAAACTAGACAGTAAGAATTAAGTTTCTACTTAGACTCAGTATCGTTACACAGAAAGTAGAAAGGCCAGTGGTAAATAATCATTTGATTGCTTACCACTGGCCTCCCAATTACCTTTCTTCATGTGCTTCTCTTTCCTACGATAACTTCCTTTCCCTTTTTCATTCACTTCAATTCGTTGACGAAACAGTGGGTCATGTAGCAATGCCTCAATGGCGTTATCCTGTATTTTCCCGCGTTTATGACGGTATGTGGTCATCATTACTCCTAAGGAACTCGGGTTAGTATGTGCATCAATAAAACGTGCAGAGTATATAGTCGAAATGGGTAGATGAGAACAGGTGGAGTGTATTTTTCAGTTCACTCAGACACAGATAGTTGCTTACCATGTATATTTATGCAAAAGCATGACTTATTTCAGATATAAAAAAACCGGGTTTCCCCGGCTTTTTTACGCTCTTACAGATTACTCTGCAGTAGCCACTTCTTCTGTCTGAGAAACTGAGCGATCAACGAGCTCGATGTATGCCATCGGCGCATTGTCACCAGCACGGAAACCACACTTCAGAATACGAGTGTAACCACCGGCACGGCTCGCGAAACGCGGGCCCAGTTCATTAAACAGTTTTGCCACGATCTCGTTATCACGAGTACGGGCGAATGCCAGACGACGATTAGCAACGCTGTCGGTCTTGGCAAGAGTAATCAGCGGTTCAACAACGCGACGCAGCTCTTTCGCTTTCGGCAGGGTCGTCTTGATGATTTCATGACGAACCAAAGAACTAGCCATGTTACGGAACATAGCCTGGCGATGGCTGCTGTTACGGTTCAGTTGACGACCACTCTTACGATGGCGCATGACCTTATCCTTCTCAGTAAAACCTTAACCTGTGATCTGGTTACTCATCAGCAATGCTTGCCGGTGGCCAGTTTTCCAAGCGCATGCCCAGAGACAAACCACGGGAAGCCAGTACATCTTTAATCTCAGTAAGAGATTTTTTACCCAGGTTCGGCGTTTTAAGCAGCTCAACCTCGGTACGCTGTACCAGATCACCGATGTAGTGGATAGCTTCTGCCTTAAGGCAGTTAGCAGAGCGGACAGTCAATTCCAGATCGTCAACAGGGCGCAGCAAAATCGGATCGAATTCTGGTTTCTCTTCTTTCACTTCTGGCTGACGAACATCACGTAAGTCAACAAAAGCTTCAAGTTGTTCAGCCAGAATGGTAGCCGCACGGCGGATCGCCTCTTCAGGATCGATCGTGCCATTGGTTTCCATTTCGATGACTAGCTTGTCCAGATCAGTACGCTGTTCAACACGAGCTGCTTCAACATTGTAGGCAATACGTTCTACAGGGCTGTAGCAAGCATCAACTAACAGACGACCGATCGGGCGCTCATCTTCTTCCGTATGAATACGGGCAGATGCCGGCACATAACCACGACCACGTTGAACTTTGATACGCATGCTAATAGATGCGTTTTCATCAGTCAGGTTGCAAATTAAGTGCTGCGGCTTGACGATTTCGACATCACCATCATGGATAATGTCGGCTGCAGTCACAGGGCCAATGCCAGATTTATTCAGGGTAAGAATAACTTCATCTTTGCCTTGAACTCTCACCGCCAGCCCTTTCAGGTTGAGCAGGATTTCCAGGATATCTTCCTGTACGCCTTCTTTGGTGCTGTACTCATGCAGTACACCATCAATCTCAACCTCGGTCACCGCGCAACCTGGCATGGATGAAAGCAGAATACGGCGCAGTGCGTTGCCAAGAGTATGGCCGAAGCCCCGCTCTAATGGCTCAAGGGTCACCTTGGCGTGCGTCGAACTCACTTGCTCGATATCAACCAGGCGCGGTTTTAGAAACTCTGTCACAGAACCCTGCATTGTGTCCTCTCTTTGGTACTAAGCTTTACTTGGAGTAAAGCTCGACGATCAGGTGTTCATTAATGTCCGCAGACAGATCGGTACGTTCAGGAATACGTTTGAACACACCTTCCATCTTGGCAGCATCAACTTCCAGCCAAGTTGGCTTTTCACGCTGTTCAGCCAGCTCCAGAGCGGCTTTCACGCGAGATTGCTTTTTCGCTTTCTCACGGATGCTGACTACGTCATTCGGGGATACCTGATAAGAAGCGATGCTAACAACGCGACCATTTACCATAATAGCTTTGTGGCTTACCATCTGACGTGCTTCAGCACGAGTGGCACCAAAACCCATACGATAAACAACGTTATCCAGACGACCTTCCAGCAGTTGCAGCAGGTTTGCACCTGTGTTGCCTTTAAGACGTGCAGCTTCTTTATAATAGTTACGGAACTGACGCTCCAGAACACCGTAGATACGGCGAACTTTTTGCTTTTCACGCAACTGTACACCATAGTCAGACAGACGCGGTTTACGCGCACCGTGCTGGCCAGGAGCTTGTTCAATTTTACACTTGGAATCGATCGCACGAACACCAGACTTCAGAAACAGGTCGGTGCCTTCACGACGGCTCAGCTTGAGCTTAGGACCCAAATATCTTGCCATTTTCTTTCTCCAACAATCCTAAAAGCGGCGTTATACGCGGCGCTTTTTCGGCGGACGACAACCGTTATGAGGGATCGGAGTCACATCAGTAATATTAGTGATGCGGAAACCAGCCGCGTTCAACGCGCGGATAGTAGACTCACGGCCCGGACCAGGTCCTTTAACCATAACTTCCAGGTTCTTAATACCGTACTCTTTCACGGCCTCTGCGCAACGTTCTGCAGCTACCTGAGCAGCGAACGGCGTAGATTTACGAGAACCACGGAAGCCGGAACCACCGGCAGTTGCCCAACCCAGCGCATTACCCTGACGATCAGTAATGGTTACGATGGTGTTGTTGAAAGAAGCATGGATATGAGCCACACCGTCAGAGACTTGCTTTCTGACACGCTTACGTGCACGAATAGGTGCCTTTGCCATTATTCAATCACCCCGATTATTTCTTGATCGGTTTGCGCGGACCCTTACGGGTACGGGCGTTAGTCTTGGTACGCTGACCGCGAACCGGCAGACCACGACGATGACGCAAACCACGATAAGTACCAAGGTCCATAAGACGCTTGATGCTCAGGGTAACTTCACGACGCAGATCACCTTCTACAACAAACTTGGCAACTTCGTCACGCAGCTTATCGATTTGCTCTTCAGACAGCTCACTGATCTTAACATCTTCGGCAATCCCTGTTGCAGCACAAATAGCCTGCGACCGGGTTTTACCGATACCGAAAATCGACGTTAACGCAATAACGGTATGTTTATGATCAGGAATGTTAATGCCTGCTATACGGGCCACTATGCACTCCTACAATTTTATACAGCAACACCATTCTGAAAAGCCCGTTTTCAGGATACTCAAATAATGTTGCAGCTACATACAAAAGATTGGCTGGCTAATCTAGCCAGCTCAATCCAACTTTGCAAGAAAAATATGCGAGATAATCAGCCTTGACGCTGTTTATGCTTCGGCTCGGCACTGCAGATCACACGAACGACACCGTTACGCTTAACAATCTTACAGTTACGACATAATTTCTTGACGGAAGCACGAACTTTCATTTTTACTCTCCGTAACTTCTCAAGCTCACCTAATTAACGGTTATAGCCTTTCAGGTTTGCTTTCTTCAATGCAGACTCATATTGACTCGACATCATCAGAGTTTGCACTTGAGCCATAAAGTCCATGATGACGACAACAACGATCAATAAAGATGTACCTCCGAAATAGAAAGGTACTTTCATTGCGTCACGCATAAACTCCGGGATCAGGCAGATAAAAGTAATATACATCGCACCAATCAGAGTCAGGCGAGTCATCACTTTATCGATATATTTCGCCGTTTGCTCTCCCGGACGAATTCCTGGCACGAATGCACCGGACTTCTTCAGGTTATCTGCTGTTTCGCGTGGGTTGAAAACCAACGCAGTGTAGAAGAAACAGAAGAAGATGATTGCAGACGCATAGAGTAACACATAAAGCGGTTGTCCGGGCTGCAAATACAGCGAAATAGTTGTCAGCCAGTTCCAACCGGTACCGCCCCCAAACCAAGATGCAATCGTAGCTGGGAACAGAATAATACTGGAGGCGAAAATTGCAGGGATAACCCCAGCCATGTTCACTTTCAGCGGTAAATGCGTACTCTGTGCTGCATAAACACGACGCCCCTGTTGACGTTTTGCATAGTTAACGACGATACGACGTTGACCACGCTCAACGAAAACAACGAAGAAGGTTACTGCAAACACTAAAACTGCAACCAACAGCAACAGGAGGAAGTGCAGGTCGCCTTGCCGAGCTTGCTCGATAGTATGGCCAATGGCCGGCGGTAGTCCCGCAACAATACCAGCGAAGATTATGATCGAGATACCGTTACCGATACCACGTTCCGTAATCTGTTCTCCCAGCCACATCAGGAACATTGTCCCAGTAACCAGGCTCACAACAGCGGTAAAGTAGAAAGCAAAACCTGGATTTATTACCAAGTCTTGCATTCCAGGCATATTCGGCAAACCGGTAGCAATACCGATCGACTGAAATATAGCCAATACCAAGGTGCCGTAACGGGTATACTGGCTAATCTTACGACGGCCAGCTTCCCCTTCTTTCTTTATTTCAGCCAACGCGGGATGAACCACCGTCAGCAACTGGATAATAATCGACGCTGAAATATACGGCATAATACCCAGTGCAAAGATAGAAGCACGGCTGAGAGCACCACCAGAGAACATGTTAAACATTTCAATGATGGTGCCTCGCTGCTGTTCAAGCAATTTGGCAAGCACAGTGGCATCAATACCAGGAATTGGGATAAAAGAGCCAATACGGAAAACAATTAGCGCACCGATAACAAACAAAAGTCTGCGCTTCAGTTCACCAACTCCGCCTTTAGCACTTTGAAAATCTAATCCTGGTTGCTTAGCCATCTGCTACTTATTCCTCAATTTTACCGCCAGCAGTTTCGATAGCAGCACGAGCACCTTTAGTGACACGCAGACCACGAATCGTTACCGGACGAGCAACTTCACCAGACAGAATCACTTTCGCGAACTCAATCTGAATGCCAATAACATTAGCGGCTTTCAGCGTATTCAGGTCAACCACGTCGCCTTCTACTTTAGCTAAATCAGACAGACGAACTTCTGCCGTGATCATCGCTTTGCGAGAAGTAAAACCGAATTTCGGCAGACGACGATATAAAGGCATCTGACCACCTTCAAAACCACGACGCACGCCACCGCCAGAACGAGAGTTCTGACCTTTGTGACCACGACCACTGGTTTTGCCCAGGCCAGAACCAATACCACGACCTAAACGCTTCGGTGCGTGTTTAGCACCTTCGGCCGGAGACAGAGTATTTAAACGCATCTGTTACTCCTCTACTTTAACCATGTAGGAAACCGCGTTGACCATACCGCGAACCGCAGGAGTATCCTCACGTTCAACTGTATGACCAATACGACGCAGACCCAGGCCAAGCAGTGTCGCCTTATGTTTCGGCAGACGACCGATTGCACTACGGGTTTGAGTAATTTTAATAGTCTTTGCCACGGTCATTACCCCAGAATTTCTTCAACGGATTTACCACGCTTGGCAGCGACCATTTCTGGGGACTTCATATTGGCCAAACCATCAATCGTTGCACGAACCACGTTAATCGGGTTAGTGGAACCATAGGCTTTAGCCAATACGTTGTGAACCCCTGCAACTTCCAAAACGGCGCGCATTGCACCACCGGCAATAATACCGGTACCTTCGGAAGCTGGCTGCATGAACACACGAGAACCCGTGTGAGCACCTTTAACTGGGTGCTGCAGGGTGCCGTTGTTCAGCGCGACATTCATCATATTGCGACGGGCTTTTTCCATCGCTTTCTGGATCGCTGCTGGAACTTCGCGAGCTTTACCGTAACCAAAACCAACGCGGCCGTTGCCATCACCCACTACAGTCAGTGCGGTGAAGCTGAAAATACGACCACCTTTAACGGTTTTAGATACGCGATTTACCGCGATCAGCTTTTCCTGCAGTTCGCCAGCTTGTTTCTCGATGTGAGCCATCTTACACCTCTACCTTAGAACTGAAGGCCAGCTTCACGGGCAGCATCTGCCAGTGCTTGGACTCGACCATGATATTGGAAACCGGAACGGTCGAAAGAGACATCTTTGATGCCTTTTTCTAACGCGCGTTCTGCAATAGCTTTACCTATTGCACTTGCTGCGTCTTTATTACCGGTAGACTTCAGTTGTTCAGCGATAGCTTTTTCTACAGTAGAAGCGGCTACCAGGACTTCAGAACCGTTCGGTGCAATGACCTGCGCATAAATATGGCGTGGAGTACGATGTACCACCAGACGCGTCGCACCCAGTTCCTGGAGCTTGCGGCGTGCGCGGGTCGCACGACGGATACGAGCTGCTTTCTTATCCATAGTGTTACCTTACTTCTTCTTAGCCTCTTTGGTACGCACGACTTCGTCGGCGTAACGGACACCCTTGCCTTTATAAGGCTCAGGACGACGGTAGGCGCGTAATTCCGCAGCAACCTGACCAATAACCTGCTTATCAGCACCTTTCAGTACGATTTCAGTTTGGCTTGGGCATTCTGCAGTAATACCTGCCGGCAGTGCATGCTCTACTGGGTGAGAAAACCCGAGAGACAGGTTAACCACGTTGCCTTTAACAGCAGCACGGTACCCAACACCAACCAGTTGCAGCTTCTTAGTGAAGCCTTCGGTAACACCGATAACCATTGCGTTCAACAGAGCGCGAGTGGTACCCGCTTGGGCCCATCCGTCAACGAAACCTTCGCGTGGAGCGAAAGTCAGAGCGTTGTCAGCTTGTTTCACTTCAACAGCATCGTGGATCTTACGACTCAGCTCGCCGTTTTTACCCTTAATCGAAACATCCTGACCGTTGAGTTTTACCTCTACGCCGGCAGGAATGACGACGGGTGCTTTTGCAACACGAGACATTTTTCCTCCCGATTAAGCTACGTAGCAGATAATCTCGCCACCAAGACCAGCCTGGCGAGCTGCACGATCAGTCATAACACCTTTAGAGGTAGAAACAACAGCGATACCCAAACCGGCCATAACTTTTGGCAGCTCATCTTTTCTTTTATAGATGCGCAGGCCTGGGCGGCTTACTCGCTGAATGCTTTCTACGACTGCCTTGCCCTGGAAATATTTAAGTTCTAATTCCAGTACTGGCTTGGTGTCGCCTTCGATTTTGAAATCTTCAATGTAACCTTCTTCCTTCAGCACGTTGGCAATTGCCACTTTCAGCTTGGAGGAAGGCATGGTGACCGCAACTTTGTTCGCGGCTTGACCGTTACGGATACGGGTCAGCATATCCGCGATCGGATCTTGCATGCTCATCTGTCTTTACTCCCGTGATTCAATTGGTGACAATTACCAGCTAGCCTTTTTCAGACCCGGAATTTCACCGCGCATAGCGGCTTCACGGACCTTGATACGGCTCAACCCGAACTTCCGCAGGAAAGCGTGCGGACGACCAGTTTGGCGACAGCGGTTACGCTGACGAGACGGGCTGGAATCACGCGGCAGAGTCTGCAGCTTAAGAACTGCATCCCAACGATCTTCGTCGGATGAGTTCACACCAGAGATGATAGCTTTCAATTCCTCGCGTTTAGCGCGGTATTTTTCAGCCAGTTTCACACGAACAACTTCGCGTGCTTTCATGGATTGCTTAGCCATTAGTAACCCTACCTTACTTGCGGAATGGGAAGTTAAAGGCGGCCAACAGCGCACGGCCTTCATCATCGGATTTCGCAGTAGTGGTAATGGTAATGTCCAAACCACGAACGCGATCGACTTTATCGTAGTCGATTTCCGGGAAGATGATCTGCTCACGCACACCCATGCTGTAGTTACCACGACCATCGAATGACTTAGCGGACAAGCCACGGAAGTCACGAATACGCGGTACAGCAATGGAAATCAGACGCTCAAGGAACTCCCACATGCGTTCGCCACGCAGAGTTACTTTACAGCCGATCGGATAGCCCTGACGGATTTTGAAGCCTGCAACAGATTTGCGTGCTTTGGTGATCAACGGTTTTTGACCGGAGATTGCTGCCAGATCGGCTGCTGCGTTATCCAGCAGTTTCTTGTCAGCGATCGCTTCACCAACACCCATATTCAGGGTGATCTTCTCGACCCGAGGGACTTGCATGACAGAATTGTAGCTAAACTCGGTCATGAGTTTTTTAACTACTTCGTCTTTGTAGTAATCATGCAGTTTCGCCATCGTACTACTCCAAATTACTTGATAGTTTCGCTATTAGATTTAAAGAAACGGACTTTTTTTCCGTCTTCGAATCTAAAGCCTACACGGTCAGCCTTACCAGTTGCCGCATTGAAGATTGCAAGGTTAGAAACTTGAATTGCAGCTTCTTTTTCAACGATGCCACCTGGTTGATTCAGGGCCGGAACCGGCTTCTGATGTTTTTTAACCAGGTTAATACCTTCAACAATGACCTTACTAGCAGACAGGACATTTTTTACTTTACCGCGCTTACCTTTATCTTTACCGGTTAGCACAATAACTTCGTCATCACGACGGATTTTCGCTGCCATGATTCGCTCCTTAAAGTACTTCTGGTGCCAGAGAGATAATTTTCATGAACTTCTCATTACGCAGTTCACGAGTTACCGGCCCAAAAATACGCGTACCGATAGGCTGTTCGCTGTTATTGTTTAAAATAACGCAAGCATTACCATCGAAGCGAATGACAGAACCGTCCGGGCGACGAACACCCTTCTTGGTGCGCACCACTACCGCCTTCAGAACATCGCCTTTCTTCACCTTACCGCGAGGAATTGCTTCCTTGATGGTAATTTTGATGATATCGCCGACGCCTGCGTAGCGACGGTGCGAGCCACCTAGAACCTTGATACACATTACGCGACGTGCACCGGAATTATCGGCCACATTCAGCATAGTCTGTTCTTGGATCATTTTAGTGCTCCGCTTGTCAACTACTACTCTAGGACCCTTTCGGGCCATTAAATACCCCATAATTGAGGGCGCAGCATTATAACACCGCTTCCTTGGTATGGGTAGAAAAAATAAACGGCCCTTTGCAGAGCCGTTTATCATAAGAGAAGAGCGCTACTTTATTACAGAATTGCTTTCTCTACAACGCGAACAAGTGTCCAAGACTTATTTTTGGACAGCGGACGGCATTCGCGGATTTCAACCACGTCACCGATACCGCATTCATTGTTCTCGTCATGTACGTGCAGCTTAGTCGTACGCTTAATGAATTTACCGTAAAGCGGGTGTTTCACAAAACGTTCGATAGCAACAACCATGGATTTCTCCATTTTGTCGCTTACAACACGACCTTGCAGAGTACGGATTTTATCGGTCATTACGCACCCGCCTTCTCAGTCAGTAAAGTCTTAACACGTGCAATATTGTGACGCACTTGTTTTACCAGGTGAGTCTGTTGCAACTGACCACTGGCAGCCTGCATACGCAGGTTAAATTGCTCGCGCAGCAGGCCGAGCAGTTCAGTGTTCAGCTCTTCGACGCTTTTTTCACGCAGCTCATTTGCTTTCATTACATCACCGTCTTAGTTACAAAGGTGGTTTTGATAGGCAGTTTCGCTGCTGCCAGTTGGAATGCCTCACGGGCTAACTCTTCCGGCACACCGTCCATTTCGTACAGGACTTTACCTGGCTGAATCAAGGCAACCCAATATTCCACGTTACCTTTACCTTTACCCATACGAACTTCAAGCGGTTTCTCGGTGATCGGTTTGTCCGGGAATACACGGATCCAGATCTTACCTTGACGCTTAACAGCACGAGTCATGGCACGACGTGCAGCTTCGATTTGACGAGCAGTCAGGCGACCGCGGCCAACAGCTTTCAGACCGAAAGTGCCGAAGCTAACATCCGTACCCTGCGCCAGACCACGGTTGCGGCCCTTGTGCACCTTACGGAATTTTGTACGCTTTGGTTGTAACATCAGCGACTCTCCTTACTTGCGGCCTTTACGCTGCTGCTTTTTAGGTTGAGCAGCCGGTTTTTCCGGTTGTTCAACGGCAGCCATACCACCCAGGATCTCACCTTTGAAGATCCACACTTTCACACCGATAACACCATAAGTGGTGTGCGCTTCGGAGGTGTTGTAGTCGATATCCGCACGCAGTGTATGCAATGGAACACGACCTTCACGGTACCATTCGGTACGCGCGATTTCAGCGCCGCCCAGACGGCCACTTACTTCAACTTTAATACCTTTAGCGCCCAGACGCATGGCGTTCTGTACCGCACGCTTCATAGCACGACGGAACATCACACGACGCTCCAGCTGAGAAGTGATGCTGTCAGCAACCAATTTTGCGTCCAGTTCAGGTTTACGAACTTCTGCGATATTGATCTGTGCAGGCACGCCAGCGATATCCGCTACGACTTTGCGCAGTTTTTCAACATCTTCACCTTTTTTACCGATCACGATACCCGGGCGAGCGGTGTGAATAGTCACACGGATGCTTTTTGCCGGACGTTCGATAACGATACGAGAAACGGAAGCCTTCTCCAGTTCCTTCGTCAGGTATTTACGAACTTTAAAATCGCTGTCCAGGTTGTCAGCGAATTCTTTGGTATTCGCATACCAGGTAGAGTTCCAAGGTTTGACAATACCCAGGCGAATACCATTAGGATGTACTTTCTGACCCATTGCTAGTCTCCAGAGTCTCAGCGATCGGACACAACCACAGTAATGTGGCTGGTACGCTTCAGGATGCGATCCGCACGACCTTTAGCACGCGGCATAATGCGCTTCATGCTTGGGCCTTCGTCAACGAAGATTTTCGCGACTTTCAGATCATCAATGTCAGCGCCATCGTTGTGTTCTGCGTTAGCAATAGCAGACTCCAGCACTTTTTTAACCAGACCAGCAGCTTTCTTGTTGGTGTAGGTCAGAACTTCCAGAGCTTGCGACACTTTCTTACCGCGAATCAGGTCTGCCACTAGGCGAACCTTTTGAGCAGAAGAACGAGCGTGGCAATGTTTAGCGATAGTTTCCATCTCTTCCTCCTACCTTAGCGCTTCTTGGCCTTTTTGTCGGCCGCATGGCCGCGATAAGTACGAGTCGGCGCGAATTCACCCAGTTTGTGACCGACCATTTCATCGGAAACAAACACCGGAACGTGCTGACGACCATTATGGACAGCGATGGTCAAACCGATCATATTTGGAAAGATCGTTGAACGACGGGACCAAGTGCGCAAAGGCTTCTTGTCTCCGCTTTCCACCGCTTTCTCTACCTTCTTCAGCAAGTGCAGGTCAATAAAAGGACCTTTCTTGAGAGAACGTGGCATGGTTTATCCTCTAAGATTATTTAGTACGGCGACGTACGATAAATTTATCAGTACGCTTGTTGCTGCGGGTCTTCTTACCTTTGGTCTGGAGGCCCCATGGACTAACTGGGTGCTTACCAAAGTTACGACCTTCACCACCACCGTGTGGGTGGTCGACTGGGTTCATTGCCGTACCGCGAACGGTAGGACGAACACCACGCCAGCGTGCAGCACCCGCTTTACCCAGAACGCGCAGCATATGCTCAGCGTTGCCAACTTCGCCCAGCGTAGCGCGGCAGTCGGATTCGACTTTACGCATTTCGCCAGAACGCAGACGCAGGGTAACGTAAGCACCGTCACGAGCAACGATCTGAACGTAAGTACCAGCAGAGCGCGCCAACTGGCCGCCTTTACCTGGTTTCATTTCTACGTTGTGAACCGTTGAACCGACTGGAATGTTACGCATAGGCAAGGTGTTGCCCGCTTTAATCGCAGCATCAACGCCAGATTGGATCTGGTCGCCTGCTTTCAGGCCTTTCGGCGCCAAGATGTAACGACGCTCGCCGTCTTTGTACAGAACCAGCGCGATATTCGCGGAACGGTTCGGATCATACTCAAGACGCTCAACAACCGCAGGAATACCATCTTTATTGCGTTTGAAGTCAACCAGACGATACTGCTGTTTGTGACCACCACCGATGTGACGGGTAGTGATGCGGCCATTGTTGTTACGGCCACCGGATTTGCTGTTCTTTTC
Source organism: Pectobacterium quasiaquaticum (assembly GCF_014946775.2). NCBI lineage: Bacteria > Pseudomonadati > Pseudomonadota > Gammaproteobacteria > Enterobacterales > Pectobacteriaceae > Pectobacterium > Pectobacterium quasiaquaticum. The sequence continues at coordinate 3,947,850 of NZ_CP065177.1, forward strand.
CAGCAATGGGGCGTAAGGCTTGCCCTTGTGCAGCTCAGGGTTAACCACTTTAACAACGTGGCGACGACCCGGAGATGTCGGTTTACATTTAACAACTGCCATTGTCTTTCTCCTCCGACTTACTCAGCGCCGCCGATGAAGTCCAGATTCTGGCCTTCTTTCAGGGTGACGTAAGCTTTTTTCCAGTCGCTACGACGACCAATACGCTGTCCGTGACGCTTAACCTTACCCTTAACTACCAGGGTGTTTACGTCTTTAACTTCTACTTCGAACAGTTTCTCGACAGCAGCAACGATCTCTGCTTTAGTCGCGTCTTTAGCAACTTTGAGAACGATGGTGTTAGTTTTTTCCATCGCGGTAGATGCTTTTTCAGATACGTGCGGCGCGCGCAGTACTTTCAGCAGACGTTCTTCACGGATCATGCCAGCATCTCCTCAACTTGCTTAACTGCATCAGCAGTCATAACGACTTTGTCGAAGGCGATCAAGCTAACTGGGTCGATACCTGCTGCATCACGCACATCAACCTTGTACAGGTTACGAGCGGCCAGGAACAGATTCTCATCCAGTTCACCGGTGATGATCAACACGTCTTCCAGTGCCATATCTTTCAGTTTCTGTGCCAGCAACTTAGTTTTCGGTGCTTCTACAGAGAACGTCTCGACAACGATCAGACGATCTTGACGTACCAATTCGGACAAAATGCTTTTCAGCGCGCCGCGGTACATCTTTTTGTTAACTTTCTGACTGTGGTCCTGTGGCTTAGCAGCAAAGGTCACACCACCGGAACGCCAGATCGGGCTCTTAACAGAACCAGAACGCGCACGGCCAGTACCTTTCTGACGCCACGGTTTTTTACCGGAACCAGTTACTTCAGCACGGGTCTTCTGGGCACGAGTACCTTGACGGGCACCTGCTGCATAAGCAACAACAACCTGATGTACCAGCGCTTCGTTGAAATCACGACCGAAGGTAGTTTCGGAAACAGTCAGCGCGCTTTGCGCGTCTTTCAATACTAATTCCATTGCTATCTCCTCACGCCTTCACAGCTGGTTTAACGATCAGGTCGCTACCGGTAGCTCCCGGAACAGCACCTTTAACCAGCAGCAGGTTGCGCTCAGCGTCAACACGCACTACGTCCAGGCTCTGAACGGTTACACGCTCGTTACCCAGCTGGCCTGCCATTTTCTTGCCTTTGAACACTTTGCCCGGAGTCTGGTTCTGACCGATAGACCCTGGAACGCGGTGGGACAAGGAGTTACCGTGAGTAGCATCCTGAGTACGGAAATTCCAGCGCTTAACTGTGCCAGCAAAACCTTTACCTTTAGATGTACCAGTAACGTCTACTTTTTTAACGTCTGCGAAAATTTCGACACTAATGCTCTGACCTACAGTGAACTCTTCGCCTTCAGAAAGACGGAATTCACGAAGAGTACGGCCAGCTTCTACGCCAGCTTTAGCAAAGTGACCTGCTTCTGGCTTAGTAACACGGTTTGCTTTTTTAGCACCAGTAGTTACTTGCACAGCGCGGTAACCGTCGTTAGCCAGGTCTTTAACCTGAGTTACGCGGTTTGCTTCAATTTCGATAACGGTTACGGGGATAGATACGCCATCTTCAGTGAAGATACGGGTCATGCCCACTTTTTTACCGACTAAACCAATCATTGTTTCAACCTCTCAATCGCTCAATGACCTGATTAACCCAGGCTGATCTGCACGTCTACACCAGCAGCCAGATCCAGACGCATCAGAGCATCAACGGTTTTCTCGGTTGGCTCAACGATGTCAACCAGACGCTTGTGAGTGCGAATTTCGTACTGATCGCGCGCATCTTTATTGACGTGCGGAGAAATCAGAACGGTAAAGCGCTCTTTGCGGGTCGGCAGCGGGATCGGACCACGTACTTGCGCACCAGTGCGCTTAGCAGTCTCGACGATTTCCGCAGTTGATTGATCAATCAGACGATGATCAAACGCTTTCAGGCGGATACGGATTCTTTGGTTCTGCATGAGACCAGAGCTCCAATTATTTATAAACGTAAATGATTACTCCTCGCACCCATTTCGATTGATGGGGGAGTGTAATCGTCAGCACATAACCCCCATATCGGGAGTATTGTTTTGGGCAATAAATGAATATTGACCGTCTGATTCGGATTGAATCAGGCTTACCTAGTTTCGGCAAGCTCGCGCATTATACGCAAATTGGCAGGGGAAGCAACAAGCGGGATGAAATGATTTTAAATCCGGCCGGAGGATATGTGCGACTCCAGCCGGATTGGGGATAACAATACAACATAGCATCACCTGCTATGTTACTCAGCTTTTAGCTGAGCTTGAAGATAGTTTTGTATACCAAGACGTGAAATCAAATCTAATTCTGTTTCCAGCCAGTCGATGTGCCCTTCTTCATCAGCAAGAATTTCTATCATTAAATCCCTACTGACGTAGTCATGCACCGAATCAGCATAGGCAATTGCCTCACGCAAATTCTTTGCGCCATCCAATTCAAGTTGAAGGTCAGAACGTAAAATCTCTTCGACATCCTCGCCAATATTTAACTTACCCAAATCCTGTAGATTCGGGATACCTTCAAGAAACAGGATTCGTTCGATGTAGCGATCAGCATGCTTCATTTCGTCAATAGACTCATGATATTCGTGATCGTTTAGACGGGTTAAGCCCCAGTTTTTAAACATTCGGGCATGAAGAAAATATTGGTTAATGGCTACCAGCTCGTTGCCCAATAACTTATTCAGGTGTGTGATGACTTTTTTATCGCCTTTCATGACATGCTCCTCCGCTCCAGTTCTTAAAGTGTAGAACCGGTAAGCAGAGAGTCAAAGAAACGACCCTACATTTTATGCTACTTCATACATATCAGGAATTTTAGCCTGTTCTTCCTCAAAAATGACACGCGCCTGACGAATACACTTACCGCAATCGGTCCCAATAGGAACGAGCTTGCGTAATTGTTGCATAGATTGAGGTTGGTGCTGACGAACAGCATTACGAATGACTTTGTCAGAAATTGCGTTACACAAACAAACATACATACCAGAATGACTCATTGTTATCGCGAGTGCCTTTCACACGACCTTTCGGGACACTGCAGACGGTATTTGAAACCGCTCCTAGCGATTTTTTAACCAACTGAGTTATTCTAAATAAGAATTATTTTTATTTCAATTTACATTGAATCATTAACCGTAAAAAAAGGCACCGAAGTGCCTTTTTCATGCATTGCGTTTATCAGCGATTAAGCGATAACTTTAGCAACAACGCCCGCGCCTACTGTACGGCCGCCTTCACGGATTGCGAAACGCAAACCGTCATCCATCGCGATTGGGTGGATCAGGGTAACAACCATTTTGATGTTGTCGCCCGGCATTACCATCTCTACGCCTTCTGGCAGTTCGATGGTGCCCGTCACGTCAGTTGTACGGAAGTAGAACTGAGGACGGTAGCCTTTGAAGAACGGAGTATGACGGCCGCCTTCATCTTTGCTCAGGATATACACTTCGGATTCGAACTGAGTGTGCGGCTTGATTGAACCCGGCTTAGCCAGTACCTGACCACGCTCGATTTCTTCACGCTTGATACCACGCAGCAGAACACCAACGTTCTCGCCTGCACGACCTTCGTCCAGCAGTTTGCGGAACATTTCTACGCCAGTACAGGTAGATTTCGCCGTATCTTTGATACCAACGATTTCAACTTCTTCACCCACTTTAACGATACCGCGCTCTACACGACCGGTAACAACAGTACCACGACCGGAGATGGAGAATACGTCTTCGATTGGCAGCAGGAACGGCTTGTCAATCGCACGCTCTGGTTCTGGGATATAAGAATCCAGGTAGCCTGCCAGTTCGATGATTTTTGCTTCCCACTCAGCGTCGCCTTCCAGCGCTTTCAGAGCTGAACCACGAACCACTGGGGTATCGTCGCCTGGGAAGTCGTACTGAGACAGCAGCTCACGCACTTCCATCTCAACCAGTTCCAGCAGCTCTTCGTCATCAACCATGTCACATTTGTTCAGGAACACGATGATGAAAGGAACGCCAACCTGACGACCCAGCAGGATGTGCTCACGGGTCTGAGGCATTGGGCCGTCAGTCGCAGCAACAACCAGGATCGCGCCGTCCATCTGGGCAGCACCGGTGATCATGTTTTTCACATAGTCGGCGTGTCCTGGGCAGTCAACGTGCGCGTAGTGGCGAGATGGGGTATCGTATTCAACGTGAGAGGTGTTGATGGTGATACCACGTGCTTTTTCTTCTGGCGCGTTATCGATCTGGTCGAATGCACGCGCGTTACCACCGTAGGTTTTAGCCAGAACGGTAGTGATTGCAGCGGTCAGCGTTGTTTTACCATGGTCAACGTGGCCGATAGTACCGACGTTAACGTGCGGTTTTGTACGTTCAAATTTTTCTTTAGACACGGCGATATTCCTTACTCAAATGCTCTCCCCCTATGGAGAGAGCACGGGATTTTGTTTTAACCCTGAGGCTTATTTACCACGGGCTTCAATTACGGCCTGAGCAACGTTGTTAGGCGCATCATCGTACTTCAGGAACTCCATGGAGTAAGAAGCACGGCCTTTGGTCAGAGAACGCAGTTGAGTTGCGTATCCGAACATTTCAGACAACGGAACTTCAGCGTGAATCACAACGCCAGTAACGTTAGATTCCTGACCACGCAGCATACCACGACGACGGCTAAGGTCACCGATGACATCACCAGTGTTCTCTTCCGGCGTTTCAACTTCAACCTTCATGATCGGCTCAAGCAGAACAGGTTTTGCTTTCTTAAAGCCGTCTTTAAAGGCGATAGAAGCAGCCAGTTTAAACGCCAATTCAGAGGAGTCAACGTCATGGAAAGAACCGAAGTGCAGACGCACGCCGAGATCAACCACTGGGTAACCAGCCAGAGGACCCGCTTTCAGCTGTTCCTGAATACCTTTATCAACAGCAGGGATGTATTCACCAGGAATTACACCACCTTTGATGTCGTTGATGAACTCGTAACCTTTCGGATTTGAGCCCGGCTCCAGTGGGTACATGTCGATAACAACATGACCATACTGACCACGACCACCAGACTGCTTGGCGTGTTTACCTTCGATATCGGTAACTTTCGCACGAATCGCTTCACGATAAGCGACCTGTGGTTTACCCACGTTCGCTTCAACGTTGAATTCACGCTTCATACGGTCAACGATGATATCGAGGTGCAATTCACCCATACCAGCGATTATAGTCTGGTTAGATTCTTCGTCAGTCCATACGCGGAAAGACGGGTCTTCTTTAGCCAGACGGCCCAATGCCAGACCCATTTTTTCTTGGTCAGCTTTGGTTTTCGGTTCTACCGCGATGGAGATTACCGGCTCTGGGAATTCCATACGTTCCAAAATGATGACGTTATCTGGATCACACAATGTGTCACCCGTCGTTACATCTTTCAGACCGATAGCAGCAGCGATATCGCCCGCACGAACTTCTTTGATCTCTTCACGCTTGTTAGCGTGCATCTGAACGATACGACCAAAACGCTCACGTGCTGATTTAACTGGGTTCAGTACGGTGTCACCGGAGTTAACCACACCAGAGTACACGCGGAAGAACGTCAGGTTACCAACAAACGGGTCGGTAGCAATTTTGAACGCCAGTGCAGCAAACGGCTCTTCATCACTTGCATGACGCTCAGCCGGCGTGTCTTTACCGTCATCCAAAAGACCATTGATCGCAGGTACGTCAACTGGGGATGGCAGGTAGTCAACTACCGCATCCAGCATCGCCTGAACACCTTTGTTCTTAAATGCAGAACCACAGGTTACCAGGATGATTTCGTTGTTCAGAACGCGCTGACGCAGAGCTTTTTTGATCTCTTCTTCAGTCAGTTCTTCACCACCCAGGTATTTCTCCATCAGCTCTTCAGAAGCTTCTGCGGCGGATTCGATCAGGTTTTGGTGCCATTCTTCAGCCAGTTCCTGCATATCAGCTGGGATCTCTTCGTATTCGAAGGTCACGCCCTGATCGGCATCGTTCCAGTTGATGGCTTTCATTTTCACCAGGTCAACAACACCGGTGAAACCTTCTTCAGCACCAATTGCCAGCTGCAGCGGAACAGGGTTCGCGCCCAGACGGGATTTGATCTGACCAACAACTTTCAGGAAATTCGCACCCATGCGGTCCATTTTGTTAACGAACGCAATGCGTGGAACTTTATATTTGTTTGCCTGACGCCATACGGTTTCAGACTGCGGCTGAACACCACCAACTGCGCAGTAAACCATTACCGCACCATCCAGTACACGCATGGAACGTTCTACTTCGATAGTGAAGTCAACGTGTCCTGGGGTGTCGATGATGTTTACGCGATGCGGTTCATACTGCTTAGCCATACCAGACCAGAATGCAGTTGTCGCTGCGGAGGTGATAGTAATACCACGCTCCTGCTCCTGCTCCATCCAGTCCATGGTAGCTGCGCCGTCATGAACTTCACCGATTTTATGGTTTACACCAGTGTAGAACAGAATACGTTCGGTAGTAGTGGTTTTACCGGCGTCGATGTGCGCACTGATACCGATATTACGGTAGCGTGCGATGGGTGTTGTACGAGCCATTTGTATCCTCTATTTACTAGGGCGTTCAATTTAGTTAACCCAAGCGGGTTGGCTATTTTTAGCGCCCGCTTGGTTAGCATGACTACAGCGAAGGGATTACCAACGGTAGTGAGCGAACGCCTTGTTAGCTTCGGCCATACGGTGAACGTCTTCACGTTTCTTAACAGCAGTACCTTTGTTTTCTGCTGCATCAGAAAGTTCGTTCGCCAGGCGCAGAGCCATAGATTTATCACCGCGTTTACGAGCAGCTTCTACGATCCAACGCATTGCCAACGCATTACGACGAACCGGACGGACTTCTACTGGTACCTGATAAGTAGAACCACCAACGCGGCGCGACTTAACTTCGACAGTCGGGCGAACGTTGTCCAGAGCTACTTCAAAAGCTTCCAGATGATCTTTACCAGAACGCTGAGCCAGGGTCTCCAGCGCGGTATAGACGATTGCTTCTGCAGTAGATTTTTTACCATCTACCATCAGGATGTTTACAAATTTGGCCAGCAGTTCTGATCCGAACTTAGGATCCGGCAGAATTTTACGTTGACCAATGACGCGACGACGTGGCATGGAAATACTCCGTTGTTAATTCAGGATTGTCCAAAACTCTACGAGTTTAGTTTGACATTTAAGTTAAAACGTTTGGCCTTACTTAACGGAGAACCATTAAGCCTTTGGCTTCTTCACGCCGTATTTGGAACGGGATTGCTTACGGTCTTTAACACCTGAGCAGTCCAGCGCGCCACGAACGGTGTGGTAACGCACACCTGGCAGGTCTTTAACACGACCGCCACGGATCAGGATCACGGAGTGCTCCTGCAGGTTATGACCTTCACCACCGATATAGGAGGTAACTTCAAAACCGTTAGTTAAACGAACACGGCATACTTTACGCAGTGCGGAGTTCGGTTTTTTAGGGGTGGTAGTATATACACGGGTACATACGCCACGTTTCTGCGGGCATGCTTCCAGCGCCGGAACGTTGCTTTTAGCAGCCTTCAGGGAGCGTGGTTTGCGTACCAGCTGGTTAATCGTTGCCATTCAAAAAGCTCCTGGGTTTTGCTTCGTAAACACGTAATAAATCGCCTCATGTTTGCGCAAGGCAAAGTATGAGGACGCAGAATTTTAGGGCTGGCAGTGGAAGGAGTCAAGAAATATACAAAAATTCGGCGTTACCACGCGAGTTGCTGCGGGTGCTCCACTGTCAGTTGAACAAACTGATTATAGTCAATGAGTGTCACATTGTTTGAAATTTGTTCAGCCATTCCTCTTGCCGCGGTATCAGGCTGGAGCGCGTAGAGAAGAACCGCTGAATCAAGAAGACGCGGAATAATATCTCCACCAGCCAGCGCAGCGATAACACCGTCTTGCAATAAGACCAACGCATCACCCTGATCCAAACTGCGCAAGAGTGCATCCAGGTCAACGTGATAAGGAGAACGTGAGAGCGTATGCAGCATAAAGGGGAAACCCGTCGCTAGAATGAAAGGATGGAATGATAATCGGCCAGCTTACTGCGCCATGCTTGCGGCGCTAATAGTTCGACATCCAAAACCCAGTCTGTCTCTATACCCAACCCGCGCTGGCGCGCAGAAGTCTCGCACAGATAACAAGTTTCGATATCGTATAACGGCAGCACGCCAAACGTTGCGATGTAATTACGCATCAAAATCTTTTCCGGCTGTTGATGCGGCAGCAGTTGCAGTACGCCATCACCAACAAAAAATACGCCAATCTCTTCCGTCAGGGCTGACATCGCCAATAGTGCATCCAGCCCTTCCCGTCCGGAAGCGCTCCCATGTGGAGAATGCGTAAAAACAAATGCGACTCGCTTCATAACGCTACCTTAAAACTGAATAACCCGATCGCAGGTCAGCACCGATTGCGCCAGCTCCCCTAACCCGCTCAGAACAAAACCGGGTTGCAGATTCGCGCCAGCAAGGTTGAGCTGAGTCGCTTGCTGTGCGTCGGTCACACCTCTGCGTAATGCCGCGGCGACACAGACATTCAGCGCCACCTGATGCATTTCGCCCAACTGCTGCCAAGCGCGAACAAGATCAAACTCATCATTAGCGGGTGACGTTAGCTGGTTGGCATTTAGCACGCCCTCGCGATAGAAGAACACGCTTTTCAGTCTGTGCCCTTCAGCCAACAGCGCCTGTGCAAACTGCAACGCGCTGCTCGCTTGCTGTGTGCCATAAGCTGGGCCAGTCACCAGCAAACAGTAACTCAGCATTAACGTTCGTGCCCGCTGAAGTCGCCGCTTTTGAATTGACGAATATAAAGGTAGACCGTGTGTTTGGAGATATTGAGACGTTCGGCGACCTGGTTGATGGCGTCTTTAATATCAAAGATGCCTTTCTCATACAGGCTCAGTACGATTTGGCGATTTTTCGCATTATTGGAGACGTTGCGATCCGCATTGACTTCCTCAATCGAAAATTCCAGCGTTTGTGCCACCAGATCATCAACGGATGACGCAAAGTTGACGGAAGAGGCGGCATCATGCGTTTCAGGTGGAATAAAGGTCTGCACAATCTGGGAGAAAGGCACATCCAAATTCATGTTGATACACAGCAGCCCAATCACGCGCTGATCGCGATTGCGAATGGCAATCGTCACTGACTTCATCAACACGCCGCTTTTTGCGCGGGTAAAATAGGCTTTCGACACGCTGCTATCTTCACCTGCCATGTCATGCAGCATGCGCAATGCAAGATCCGTAATCGGCGAGCCAATCTTCCTGCCAGTATGTTCCCCATTCGCAATACGCACGGCGGAACATTTAAGATCCTCAAGCGAGTGCAACACAATCTCACAATGCTCGCCAATTAACATGGCCAAGCCATCAACCACCGCTTCATACGATTTCAGGATCTCATAGTCCGTTTGACTAAAAGGACGTTCATCCAGCAAATCAAGCTCATAAGATTCGCCAGATACAAGCGAATTAGACATGGCAGACACCACCCTCAGCATCATTATCCCCTAAATAATTCGAGTTGCGTGAAGGCGGCAACCGCGCAAATCCCCAGGAGCTTACTCAGGTAAGTGACTGGGGTGAGTAAAGGCGGCCAACGCACAAGCAGCTTGAAGTATGACGGGTATCTTTTATTTGTATTGACAAGGGACACAGTCTAGCAAATGTCCACACTCGCGTCCCTGAATTTAACGGGCTACCTCTTAAGGTTGCATTAATTTAATCCCGCTAGAGTCAGCGTCTTCTTTCCTCTCCATCATGGAAATCACGAGAGACGTGTATGAGAAAACGAATACCGATGGGCAGACCACACCTGAGCAGCATCACGTTCGTGCTGATCTTTTCTGCCTTTATTACTCTGGTCCAGAACATTGCCTACTACCGCCAAACGCTGAAACTGCTGGACATGACAGACTGGGTTACTATCCCTTTCTTTCTCAGCATGCCCGTTGTGATTTTCGCGGTGCTGAATATCATTTTCACACTTCTGGCAGTACCTTATCTGCGTAAGGCCGTCATTGTTCTTTTCCTGCTGACCGGTGCCGCAGCACAATACTTTATGCTGAACTACGGCATTATCATTGACCGAACCATGATCCAGAATATCCTGGAGACAACCGCTGGCGAATCCTTTTCACTGCTTACGCCACAGCTTGTCGCCTGGGTATTCTTTATTGGCGTCATTCCTGCGGCACTCGCCGTCTGGATAAAAATAAAACCCGCCAAGCCGACAACGCTCTATATTGGCATGCGCTTTCTTAGCGTCATTATTTCGTTATTCGCTATTTTATCTATCGCGGCATTCTTTTATAAAGATTACGCCTCATTAATGCGTAATAACAAAGAGTTGGTAAAAGCAATTACGCCCAGCAATATTGTGGCGGCCAGCTTGTCCTACCATAAACATCGTGTGCTGGCTAATTTGCCTCTGGAGCAGATTGGTCTGGATGCCCACAAAGCGGCTCCGCCATCTCCGACGGCAAAAAAGAATCTGGTTATTCTGGTAGTTGGCGAGACATCCCGGGCACAAAATTTTTCGCTGGGTGGCTACGGGAAAGAGACCAATCCGCTGCTGGCGAAAGACAACGTTATCTACTTTGAAAACACGTCATCGTGTGGCACATCAACAGGCGTTTCCGTACCCTGCATGTTTTCCAACATGCCGCGCCAACGCTTTAATGGTGACGTAGCCAGCCATCAGGAAGGGCTACTGGATATATTACAACGTGCGAACGTTAACGTGCTTTGGCAGGAGAATGACGGCGGCTGCAAAGATGCCTGTACACGAGTGCCAACCGTTGATGTGACATCGCTGAAACTGCCGGGATTATGCACCAACGGCGAATGCCACGATGAAGCGTTATTCCACGGCGTTGAAGACTATATTAACAAGCTCGATAACGACGGCATTATCGTATTACATACGATGGGCAGCCACGGCCCGAGCTACTACCAGCGCTATCCTGACGCCTTTAAGAAATTTACGCCAACGTGTGATACCAATCAGATTCAGACCTGTACGCAGGAAGCGCTGACCAATACGTATGACAATACGATCCTGTATGTCGATTTTGTTCTGGATAAAGCGATCGATTTACTGAAACAGCATCAGGATAAATTTAATACGTCGCTGGTTTACCTGTCCGACCACGGCGAATCGTTAGGGGAAAACGGCATCTACCTGCATAGCATGCCCTACTCTATTGCGCCGAAGCAGCAAACGCATGTCCCGATGTTTATTTGGTTATCAACGGGTTACCAGCAAAAACAGTCCATTCAGGACACCTGCCTGCGCCAGAACGCGAAACAGTTGGATTACTCGCAAGATAATCTTTTCCATACCATACTGGGAATGTTTACTATCACCACGAAAGAATATCAGCCTCAGCTTGATATCCTTCAGCCGTGCAGGGATAAGGCAACATGAAATTATTGATTGTTGAAGACGATAAGCTGTTGCAGGAAGGATTATTATTAGCGTTGAGTCATGAAGGTTATGCCTGTGATTGTGCAGGCACAGCCAAAGAAGCGGACGCGCTCATCAGCAGCGCACACTACAGTCTGGTCATTCTCGATCTTGGCTTACCGGATGAAGATGGGCTCGCTCTGCTCTCACGCTGGCGTAAGCATCATTACCAGCATCCCGTACTCATCTTAACGGCGCGGGATAAGGTAAACGATCGCGTCAGCGGGCTGGATGTCGGCGCAGACGATTACCTTGCCAAGCCTTTCGCTCTAACGGAATTACAGGCACGCGTACGCGCGCTGATCCGCCGCCATCAGGGTTCAAGCAACAGCTTGATACAGGTCGACAACATTACGTTGGATTTAAACAATCAACAGGTGTTACTGGACGACAAACCGGTGGTGCTAACGCCGAAAGAGTTTGCGATACTGTCCCGTCTGGTGTTGAAAGCTGGTTCCCAGGTACATCGCGAGGTTCTGCATCAGGATATCTACGCCTGGAACGACGACCCGTCCTCCAACTCGCTAGAAGTGCATATCCATAATCTGCGGCACAAGATAGGGAAAGACCGCATCCGAACCCTGCGTGGTTTTGGCTATCTGCTGACTAAAGGCGAACAGCCATGAAGAGCGATACCGACACCGTCACCAGCATGCGTCGTCGTTTGGTGCTGGCACTGGGCGGCATCCTGCTCGTTTGTCAGATGATCAGCGTATTCTGGCTTTGGCACGAAAGCGAAGAACAGATCGGCCTACTGGTTGATAAATCCCTGAGCGCCAGCGCCCAGAACATACAGATCGATCAAGAGATCAATGAGGCGATCGCCTCGCTCAGTATTCCAAGTCTGGTGATGGTCATTCTGACATTGCTCATGTGCTTTCAGGCGGTCAGTTGGATCACGCGTCCGCTTTCACGCCTACAGGAAGAATTGCAGGATCGCACGGCGGAAAATCTGGAACCACTGCCACAACAGAGTGACATTAAAGAAATCGCTGCTGTCACCCATACCATCAACCAGCTTTTTCAACGTCTGGACGAAACGTTGAAACGCGACAGGCAATTTACTGCGGATGTCGCTCATGAATTACGCACCCCGCTAGCTGGAATTCGTCTACACCTTGAATTACACCAGCAGCAACATCAGATTGACTGTAGTTCACTCATCAAACGCATTGATAAAATGGTGAAAACGGTGGAGCAGCTTTTGCTGCTTGCACGTGTTGGACAAGAGTTTTCAGCGGGGCATCACCAAAATGTCGCGTTCCTGAAAGACGTCATTTTTCCTATGCAGGATGAACTGGCCGAGATGCTGCAAAAGCGGCAGCAGACGTTGAAATGGGTATTACCACAAGAAGATGTCACTCTCCGTGGGGATGCCACGCTACTCCAGTTACTGTTACGCAATCTGGTAGAAAACGCCTATCGCTATAGCCCAGAAGCAAGCCAGATCACCGTGAGCCTAGCTATACAGCAATATCTTGAACTACAGATCGAAGATGAAGGGCTGGGTATCGATGAAAGTAAGGTGGGTGAATTAAGTAAGGCGTTCGTTCGCATGGACAGCCGCTATGGCGGTATCGGCCTCGGGCTAAGTATCGTGACACGCATTGCTCAGTTGCACGATGGAAAATTTTTCCTCTGCAACCGGCCACAACGTTCCGGCGCCCTCGCTCGCGTGGTACTCACCGCCCCTAACGAATACCTGGATGAAAAAAACTAGCGAGTCTGCGCCGAAATAATACAGGTCCTGTGCGCAAACCCACATGTCTGATCAGTACGCTGGATAGCGATTCCAGTGTGTCGACGTCATCAGGTTCATCACTGAGGTGCTGGTTTTATTGGGCCAGTAGTAGCCTTGTTGGTTTGTAGGTGACCAATGACAGACCACTGTAAATCGGTTAAATCCTGCATGGCTTCCCATTTACGAAACGCCTCCTGCACCTTGTTTTCGCCCAATATTCGACAACCTGCCGCATGGACCATGCGCAGGAGACTTTCGGGCTTGGTCTTGCTGACAGGCAGCAGTCGCACCGTTGCAGGATAGCAGTCGTGCCTGTCGTGCCGAGTTTGAGTATCGGAGGATATCGACATCAGCGTCACTCCTGACGAAGAAGATGAATAGATTGTGAAACGTATTTATAGATTTAAAATAGCTGGATGTTCCCCACCATTTTCCCGATAAGAGGCAGACCAATTGTTCAAACACGCCCAGCTTGAATCGGTCAAGGCCTGGATTGGCGACCCCGCGCAAGGTGCCTTACCCCTGCACGCTCGTATCCAGCGAGCGATTCGCCAGTTAATCCTCGATGGCGTTCTTGATGTGGGCAAGCCCTTACCTGCATCACGTGCGCTGGCGACATCACTGGGAGTATCACGTGATACGGTCGAGTCGGCTTACAGCCAACTGCATGCAGAAGGGTTTATCGAACGTCGCGTCGGCAGCGGCAGTTTCGTGTCGGAGCGGGCAAAGCGTCTGCCGGGGCGTGGCAAAGCTCGGAAAACGGGAGATAGCAAAGCAGAACTGCGCCTCAGTCAACGCGGTAGCGCCATGTTCCAAAATGGCGGGGTGCGCGACTTCATCATCCCGCGCGCGTTCGCGCCCGGCGTGCCGGAAACCCGCAGTTTTCCCCTCCAGACATGGGAACGACTGGAACGGCAGGTACTAAAAGAATATGGCACGCGGGCACTGCTGCACAGCCCACCGCAGGGCATAGAAGTGCTAAGGCGCGCCATCGCAGATTATGTCAATCTCGAACGGGGAGCTCGTGCCACGCCCGATCGCGTACTGGTGCTGACCAGTTCCCAGCAAGCGCTCACCCTGTGTGCGACTGTATTGCTGGATGCCGGCGATTCGATCTTCCTTGAAGATCCCGTATACCACGGCGCCCGCAAGGCGTTCGAGGCGGCCGGGCTCGCGTGCGTACCGATTCCATTAGATGCCGATGGTTTGCAGATTGATCACCTGCTTGAGGCAAGCAACAAACATAATGTGCCCGCTAAAGCCGTGTTCCTGACGCCCTCACACCAGTTTCCCACCGGTGCAACGCTGGCGCTGGATCGGCGTCTGGCCGTGATTGAATGGGCCTGGCAGCACCAGAGCTGGATTATTGAAGACGACTACGACAGCGAGTTTCACTACGCGGGCAAACCTACCGCATGCGTTCAGGGGCTCGACCCGCACGATAGAACGATCTATATCGGTACCTTCACCAAATCGCTTTTTCCCGGCCTGCGCATCGGCTACATGGTACTGCCGCCACAGCTGGTTGCCCCCATGACCGTGGCACGCACGCTGATGGATGGGCACAGCGCGCCCATTCCACAGCTCACGCTGGCGCGTTTTATCGAAGGAGGTCACTTCGGTGCCCATGTACGCACAATGCGCGCCGTTTATGCCGAACGCCGCGATGTGCTGGCACAACTGGTGCGTCAGCATCTGGCTGATTTCGTGGAGCCACGAGTGCCAGCCGGAGGCATGCAGATGCCCTGTATCTTCATCCGTGGCATCTCTGAACACGATGCCGTGGAATCCGCGCGTCGGGCCGGTATCGATCTGCTCGGGCTGACAGCACTGTATACGTCGGACCAGCATCAAGCCGGTTTTCTCATGGGATTTGCTGCCCACTCACCGCATGAACTGGAAACGGCGGTCAAGACGTTGGCGAAGGTGCTACGCGCGGTGTGCTGATGATGGAGTGCGAGGTGGATGACAGTGGGTGCCGCCACGGTTAACGGGAAAGGGATTCAATCGCTGGGAAGTGATGGTGAAACAAAAAAAACCGCAGGTCGAAGCCTGCGGTTATATCGCCATTATCGCGATGCTTATTTAGCCGCTTTCTCTTCGGCTGCTGGTTTTTCAGCTTTCGCATCATCCGCTGCTTTCAGGTCAGCTTCAGATTTAATGTCCAGCAGTTCAACGTCAAACACCAGCGTAGAATTAGCCGGAATGCCAGGCACACCGTTTTCGCCATAGGCCAGAGCCGGTGGGATAGCCAGCTTGATTTTTCCGCCTTTCTTAACGTGTTTCAGACCTTCAGTCCAGCCTGGAATCACACCGTCCAGACGGAAAGAAAGTGGCTCACCACGTTTGTAGGAGTTGTCGAACTCGCTACCGTCAACCAGCGTACCTTTGTAGTTAACCACTACGGTATCGCTGTCTTTCGGCGCGTTGCCGCTACCTTCTTTCTCAACCTGATACAGAAGGCCAGATTCCGTTTTCTTCACGCCTTTTTCTTTGGCGAAGGACTCAAGATACTTAGCGCCTTTATCCGCGTTATCTTTCGCATCTTGCTTCATCTTGGCTTCAGCCGCAGCTTTCACTTTACCTTCAAAGCCTTGCAGCGTTTTCTCGATTTCTTCGTCAGTCAGCTTGCTCTTATCAGCAAAGGCATCCTGAACGCCAGCAATCAGCTGATCTTTATCCAGTTTGATACCTAATTTTTCTTGCTCTTTCAGAGAGTTATCCATATAACGCCCTAAAGATGCACCTAGCGCATAAGCCGCTGCCTGCTCATCGTTCTTGAATTTGGCTGCCGCAGTGGTGTCAGATGCCTGCGCTTTGTCTGCCGCCAGAGCCTGGCCTGCGTTCAGAGCCAGAGCCATCGTTGTTGCTAACAGCGTTACTTTAAACAGTGATTTCATCCATTTCTCCAGCATCTGGAGCGACGCGCTCCAGCCATCATTAAAATACATTCGCGCCTACTATAACTGTGCGGGCGAAGACAACACAACGACGCACGCGACAATCCTTTGATAAAAAACGTCAGGAAGCTTTTCTGACATCATTTGTGTCGTCCTAAGGCCTTCTGGCAACGATATGCCCCATTCCGGATAGTGCATTGCGCCCTAGTGCGACCGTTTTTACTACCAGAAGTTTCCGCTTTCTGACAAACTCGCGGGTAACAAGAAGTAAGGGGAAATACCGATGTCACCATCAGCACTTGAAGAACGGCTCGAACAGTTGGAAAGCCGACAGGCTTTTCAGGAATTAACCATAGAAGAACTTAACCAAACGGTTATTCAACACGAGCGGGAAATTAGCCGCCTGCGTGAACATGTCCGTCTACTCACCGATCGGCTGCGCAGCCAGCAAACCTCGCTCGTTGCCCCCCAGTCGGAAGAAACGCCGCCACCGCATTACTGAGATTCGCGGCCCGTTATGCCGATGCCCACCATCGTCCAGATATAACAATAAATAAAAAAACCTCAGGCGATCTTCATCAACCTGAGGTTTCTTTTATGCGTATGCGCTACGACTCATTAGTGGCAGCCGCATCCACCGTTGCCGCCGCAGCCGCCTTTACCGTGCTGGTGACCGTGGTCGTGATCATGGCCGTGACCGCCACAGCAGCCGTCACCATGGTCATGTTCATGATCGTGCTCACCGTGAACGTGACCGTGCGCCAGCTCTTCTTCCGTCGCTTCGCGGATAGCCACAACTTCAACGTTGAAGCTCAGGTTTTGGCCTGCCAGCATGTGGTTGCCGTCGACAACAACATGGTCGTCTTCAACTTCGGTGATTTCAACTGGCACTGGACCCTGATCGGTCTCAGCCAGGAAACGCATGCCAACCTGCAGCTCGTCAACGCCCATAAAGACATCTTTCGGTACGCGCTGAACCAGATTCTCATCATAGTTGCCGTAAGCGTCGTTTGAACCGATGTTCACATCAAACTTCTCACCTGCCTCACGGCCTTCCAACGCGTTTTCCAGACCAGAAATCAGGGAACCGTGACCATGCAGATAGTCCAACGGCGCGCTCACCGGAGACTCATCAACCAACACACCGTCTTCTGTACGTACCTGATAGGCCAGGCTGACCACCAGATCTTTTGCTACTTTCATGATATCTCCTACCGTTGGAAATCAAACTGGCGCAAATTGTAGCTGAAAAATATCCCTATGTACCGTCTGGAATCAAAAAACGTAAACGGTTGGTGACAATGCCACCACGACACTCATCCCTCATTCTGGCCGGAAGATCCCGATAATCTCGTTAGCCTGTGGGACGGATGCCGTCGTGGGCTCATCTGCCTGACTTTGGCGATATCCGCACTTCACACACACCACAACCTCGACATCATCCTCTCGTCCAACTGCCAGCGTGTCCTGCGCCTGACACGTCGGGCACACCGCCCCTGCAATAAAACGTTTACGCATGATAACTCCCATTCATCTCCGCCCTAAAATCTAGAACCTGGAATCTAGAACCTATTCTACTAGGCGTTATTGGCGCAGACAGTTTGGACTCGGACAGCGCGCAGAAACCGGAGCGTACACGTAGTACGTGAGGATTTCGAGCACTGCCCAGGTTCAAAATGGCAAGTAAAATAGCCTAGAGAATAGGTTCTTACTCGTCGTCCTCATCCCACACACTCGGCCGACGGCGCTCGCGCAGCATTTCCCGCTGGAAAATATCCTCTAGCTCACGGCGTGCCTCTTTCACACGGGAGATTTGTGCGACATCCCCCGTCAGTTGCGGCATCAATTCACGCAGCATGCGCATATCCAGACGGCGGAAATGCTGTTGCGCACGCATCGCCTGATGTGGGTGCATGCCGACCGTCACCAGCGTTTTCCGCCCTAGCTCCAGCGCGCTGGAAAAGGTTTCGCGCGAGAAATGTTTTACACCTGTCTGTAACAACTCATGGGCTTCAACACGCCCGCGTGCCCGCGCCAGAATCTCCAGATTTGGAAAGTGTTGCTGACAGAGATGCACAATCTCCATCGTATCTTCTGGTGCATTACAGGTGATCACGATTGAGCGCGCTTTATCCGCCCCCGCCGAGCGCAGTAGTTCCAGCTCCGTGGCATCGCCATAATAAACCTTATAACCATAGCTTCGCATCAGGCTCACGGCACTGATATCGCGTTCCAGAACGGTAATCCGCATTTTGTTCGCCATTAATAAGCGACCAATCACCTGTCCGAAACGCCCGAAGCCCACCACGATCACCTGCGGTTCGTCATCCTCGACATACGGTTTCTCATCCGGCACATCCTGCACGTTATAGCGACGCACCAGAATGCGGTCGATCAACTGCATCAGCAGCGGCGTCGTCATCATTGATAGCGTCACCGTCACCAGCAACAGCGGCAGTTGCTCACCTTTCAATACGTTGAATGAAGCCGCAGCGGAAAACAGGACGAAAGCGAACTCGCCGCCCTGACTCAGAACCCCGGCAAACTGCAAGCGCTCGGAGCGGCGCATACGATTAATCCGCGCAAGGACATACAGTACGGCCGCTTTCACCGCCACCAGCACCAATACCGCAACCATAATCTTCACGATGTGGGTGTAGAGGATCCCGAGATTCAGCGCCATTCCTACAGAGATAAAGAACAGGCCAAGCAGCAAACCTTTGAACGGCTCAATCGCGATTTCCAGTTCATGCCGATACTCACTTTCCGCCAGCAGAATACCGGCGATAAAGGTGCCTAACGCCATGGAAAGCCCTAATGCTTCCATAAACAGCGCAGAGCCGAGCACTAGCAACAACGCGGCGGCGGTGAACACCTCGCGCACGCCGGATGCTGCAATAAAACGGAACAAAGGACGCACCAGATAGCGGCCGCCGATTAACATCCCGAGAAACGCAGCGACTTTCAGACCAATCCGCTCCCAATCGCCAAAATCACCCTGCACACCAGCCAGAATCGGAATCAGTGCTAACGCAGGGATAACCGCCAAATCCTGAAACAGCAGAACAGAGAAACCTAATTGCCCCGATTCATTGCGGTTCATGCCCTTTTCGCGCATCAGTTGCAGCGCCATGGCCGTTGACGACATCGCCAACCCCACGCCACCAATCAGCGCGGACTGCCACGAGAAATCCGTCAGATACAGGGCGCCGCCTAAAATCAACGCACTCAGTCCGACCTGAGCCGCCCCAACGCCAAAGATCGAGCGGCGCAGCGTCCAGAGCTTGGACGGATTCAGTTCCAGACCAATGATAAACATCAGGAAAACGACACCCAGCTCCGAGAAATGCAGGATGGCTTCCACATCACGGATAAAGCCAAGCCCCCAAGGGCCAATGGCGATCCCAGCGATCAAATAGCCCAATACGGCACCAATCCCTAATCGGGCAGCGATCGGTACGGCGACTACCGCCACAAACAAAAATAAGACGCTGGCGGTCAGTAGCGCAGAACTTTCCATACTAGCGCTCCTCTTCAGGTAAAGGGGAGGATAGCCATTCACCGTAAGCTCTGGCTTGACTCGATAACACATCGGGCTGTAAACGACGTGCCCAGTAAACAATCATGGGGCGCATCCAATGCATACGGCACAGGGCGGCCGTCAGCTCAAACGGGCGGAGCAAATCATCCATGGGATAGCGATTGTTACCATCAGCATGATAGGCATCTTCCGGTTCACCGGTTGTAATCACCGAGCGCCAGTATTTCCCCGCCAGCACATTCCCGCCGATCCCATTCGCGAATCCGCGAGATAACACCCTATCGAGCCACTCTTTCAGCAGCGCCGGACAGCTATAGGTGTAAAACGGATGTTGGAAAACAATGACCTGATGCTCACGCAGCAGCTGTTGTTCGTGATGAATATCGATAAAAAAATCAGGATAGAGTGCGTAAAGATCGTGCACAGTTACATGTGCCAACTGCTGCGCCGGTTGCAATAAGACCCTGTTTGCTACCGAGTCCTGTGGTTCCGGATGGGCATACAGCAGCAAAATCTTCGGTGGCTGCGACATCATTCCCCTCCAAAGCGTCGTCATAATAATCGTTTTCCGTTACCATGCAGCGCAACGACTAAAAACGGGACACCGCGTGTCCTGATATGTCCATAATTTAACATACTCTGAACATACGGCGCTTTATGATTGTTTTCTCTTCGCTGCAAATTCGACGTGGTGTACGCGTTCTGATCGACAACGCGACAGCAACGGTTAATCCTGGCCAGAAAGTCGGTCTGGTTGGCAAAAACGGCTGTGGTAAATCTACGCTGCTGTCATTACTGAAAGGTGAAATCAGCGCCGACGGCGGCACCGCAACCTTCCCGCAAAACTGGTCACTGGCCTGGGTTAATCAGGAAACGCCGGCGCTGGACAAGCCCGCGCTGGACTACGTGATTGACGGCGACCGCGAGTTTCGCCAACTGGAAGCTGCGTTGCAGACCGCCAACGAAGAGAACGACGGTAACGCGATTGCCACGCTGCACGGTAAGTTGGATGCGATTCAGGCTTGGACGATTCAGGCCAGAGCATCAAGCCTGCTCAATGGGCTAGGATTTTCTCAGTCACAGCTACAACAGCCCGTCAGCGCCTTTTCCGGCGGCTGGCGGATGCGTCTGAATCTGGCACAGGCGTTAATCTGCCGTTCAGATCTGCTATTGCTGGATGAACCTACCAACCACCTCGATCTGGATGCCGTTATCTGGCTGGAAAAGTGGTTGAAAAACTACGCGGGTACCTTGGTACTAATCTCGCACGACCGCGATTTCCTCGATCCGGTGGTGACCAAGATTCTGCACATCGAACAGCAGTCGCTCAACGAGTACACCGGTAACTACTCCTCGTTTGAACGCCAGCGCGCCACTCGTCTCGCACAGCAGCAATCGCTCTATGAGCATCAGCAGGAGCGCGTCGCGCATCTGCAACACTATATCGATCGCTTCCGCGCACAGGCGACCAAAGCCAAGCAGGCGCAAAGCCGGATAAAAATGCTGGAACGCATGGAGATGATTGCGCCGGCGCATGTCGACAACCCTTTCCGCTTCAGCTTTCGCGCTCCGGAATCGTTGCCCAATCCACTCATGAAGATGGAAAAGGTCAGCGCAGGCTACAACGACAAGCTGATTCTGGAATCCATCAAACTCAATTTAGTGCCAGGTTCCCGCATTGGGCTGCTCGGTCATAACGGCGCAGGCAAATCCACGCTAATCAAGCTGCTTGCTGGCACACTCGCCCCACT
Organism: Pectobacterium quasiaquaticum; assembly: GCF_014946775.2. Taxonomy (NCBI): domain Bacteria; kingdom Pseudomonadati; phylum Pseudomonadota; class Gammaproteobacteria; order Enterobacterales; family Pectobacteriaceae; genus Pectobacterium; species Pectobacterium quasiaquaticum. The sequence continues at coordinate 3,969,352 of NZ_CP065177.1, forward strand.
GAAAGGGGAAATTGGCTTGGCGAAAGGCGTGAAGCTCGGTTACTTCGCCCAGCATCAGTTAGAGTTTCTGCGTGCGGACGAATCGCCTTTGCAGCATCTGGTGCGTCTGGCAGAGCGGGAAACGGAACAGCAACTGCGCGACTACCTCGGCGGCTTCGGTTTTCAGGGCGACAAAGTCACCGAGATCACCGAGCGCTTTTCCGGCGGCGAAAAAGCCCGTCTGGTGCTGGCACTGATCGTCTGGCAGCGCCCGAACCTCCTGCTGCTCGACGAACCGACCAACCACCTCGATCTGGATATGCGTCAGGCGTTGACCGAAGCGTTAATCGATTTTGAAGGCGCGCTGGTTGTCGTCTCGCACGATCGACACTTGATCCGTTCTACTACGGACGATCTCTATCTGGTACACGACCAGAAAGTAGAACCGTTCGACGGCGATTTGGAAGACTACCAGCAGTGGCTGGTCGGCCTGCAACGTCAGGAAAATGCGGCCGATGAAACGCCAAAAGAAAATGCCGCCAACAGCGCGCAGGGCAGAAAAGATCAGAAACGCCGCGAAGCTGAGTTGAGGACGCAAACGCAGCCGCTGCGCAAACAGATAACCAAGCTTGAACAGCAAATGGAAAAGCTGGGGGAAGTGCTGGCGGCGCTTGAAGCCCGATTGGCGGACAGCGCCATCTATGACATCAGCCGCAAAGCCGAACTCACCGATTGCCTGCAACAACAAACCAAAGTCAAAATCGAGCTGGAAGAAACGGAGCTGTCCTGGCTGGACGCGCAGGAACAGCTAGAGCAGATGATGCAGAACGATTCGCTTTAAGATTTGTGTCCTGAAAGGTATAGCGAGCGGAAAACCGCTCGCTATACTCGTGAACGAAGCCTTAATGCCAAATCAGCAGCACGCAGGCGGCGGTCAGCAGTCCCATTGACACATTGAAGATAATCCACGCTTTCTTACTGCGCAGCAGCCGCCCAATCATCGTGCCGAACCCGAGCCAGATGACGCCGGACACCAGATTAACCAGCACAATCCCGATGCTTATGGCGATCACAGACTGGTTATAGCCTTCCCCCGCCAGACTAAAGCTGGCCACCGCGCCCAGCGCCATAAGCCACGCTTTCGGGTTCAGGAATTGCAGCAACCACCCTTGATAAAGCCGGATCGGCTGGGGCGGCGCAACGGACGTTTCCAGCCGTTCGTAAGCCGCCGTGGCAATTTTCCACGCCAGCCAGAGCAGATAGGCACTGCCGAGGACTTTCAGGATAAAATGCAGCGAAGGGTAAATCAGAATCAAACCACCGACACCGAATGCCACCAGCAGCAAAATACTCTGCATGCCCAGCATAATGCCGACCATCAGCCACAGTGAACGCATAAAGCCAAAATTCGCGCCCGAAGTGGTCAACAGCATATTGTTCGGCCCCGGCGTGATGGCCGCTACCCACAAAAAACCCAACATCGAAAGAAATAAACTCAGTTCCATTATTTGTGGGCGCTCCTGACCCAAATGTCGTACCAACTGGCAGCATTGAAGCTAACAGTGTGATATTGATCGTACAAGAGCCGACAACAAGATTTCTATATCCTTTATGTATGATCATTTTCGTCCGCTGAGCGGCGCGCATAATCCACATCTGCAAACGCTATTGCCGCGTCTGATCCGCCGTCATGCGCAATTCTCGCCAGTCTGGCAGCCGCTTGAATTGCCGGACGGCGATTTCGTCGATCTGGCCTGGAGCGAAGCCCATGAACAGGCACGGCACAAACCGCGCGTGGTGCTGTTCCACGGGCTAGAGGGCAGCTTTCATAGCCCCTATGCCCACGGCCTGCTGCATGCCTGTAAGCAGCGCGGCTGGCTGGCCGTCATCATGCATTTTCGTGGATGCAGCGGGAAACCCAACCGAATGAAGCGCATTTATCATTCCGGCGAAACCAGCGATGCCAGCTATTTCCTGCGTTGGATGCAAGAGACGCAGGGCAATGCGCCTACCGCCGCCATTGGCGTGTCTCTCGGCGGCAACATGCTGGCCTACCTGCTCGCGCAGCAAGGCGAATCCTGTTCCCTGTCCGCGGCCGTCATTGTTTCCGCGCCACTGATGCTCGAACCCTGTAGCCGTCGGATGGAACAGGGTTTCTCTCGCGTCTATCAACACTACCTGCTGCGCCTGTTGAAACAAAACGCCGGTCGCAAGCTGGCGGCTTATCCAGATACACTGCCGATTCAGTTGCCGCAGTTGAAGCGAATCCGCCAGTTGCGAGAGTTTGATGACGTCATTACCTCACGTATCCACGGCTTCCGCGATGCAGCCGACTACTATCGACGCTGTAGCGCTCTGCCACTGTTGCCTCAGATTCGTAAACCGCTTCTCATTATCCATGCGAAGGACGATCCCTTCATGACGTCGGAGGTGATTCCCGATCTGTCGCAGTTACCGTCTAATATTGAGTATCAACTGACGGAACATGGTGGGCATGTCGGCTTCGTCGGAGGAACGTTGCTGAAACCGGAAATGTGGCTGGAACAGCGCATTCCCAACTGGCTTAGCCCATTTTTGGACCAAGCCAGCGACTCTTTTTCTTCAGGCACCGTTTTTACTCAGGCACCCTTTGAATCAGGAATTTTTTATTCAGGAGAGATCGCGTGATTATTCCCTGGCAACAGCTCGATCCAGAAACACTGGATAGCATCATCGAATCTTTCGTCCTGCGGGAAGGCACCGATTACGGCGAACAGGAGCGATCGCTGGCGCAGAAAGTGGAAGATATCCGCGGCCAACTCCAGTCTGGCAAGGTGGTGTTGGTGTGGTCTGAGTTACATGAAACCCTCAATATCATGCCCCGCAACCAGCTCAATGCTGGAGGACATGCCCCTTATTGAGCATGGCGAAAGTCGTGAAAGAACGCGTCAAACATGCTAACAATGATAATAATTACGTCTTTTTTGAGGATGCGCGCAGGCCTTCGGTCTATGCGAACCTCGCGATCACGGAGTCACGCGTCTTATGTCACATCAGCATCCGATTATTGCGGTTACCGGCTCCAGCGGAGCGGGAACCACAACAACCAGTCTGGCCTTCCGTAAGATTTTCCAGCAGTTTGATCTGCGTGCAGCCCAGTTGGAAGGCGATAGCTTTCACCGCTATACCCGCCCGGAAATGGATATGGCGATTCGTAAAGCGCGTGATTCAGGACGCCACATCAGCTATTTCGGCCCAGAAGCGAATGATTTCAGCCTGCTGGAACAGTCGTTTATCGAATATGGCCTGCACGGGCTCGGTCAGACGCGTAAATACCTTCATACCTATGATGAAGCCATTCCCTATAATCAGGTTCCCGGAACGTTCACGCCGTGGGAGCCAATGCCGGAACCCACGGACATCCTGTTCTATGAAGGATTGCACGGCGGCGTAGTCACCGAACAAAACGACGTGGCACAGCATGTCGATTTACTCGTCGGCGTGGTGCCGATCGTCAACCTGGAATGGATTCAAAAGCTGATTCGTGACGTTAATGAGCGCGGTCACTCGCGTGAAGCGGTGATGGATTCCGTCGTCCGCTCAATGGAAGACTACATCACCTATATCACGCCACAGTTCTCTCGCACACACATCAACTTCCAGCGTGTGCCTACCGTGGACACCTCCAACCCGTTCGCAGCCAAATCGATTCCGTCACTGGACGAAAGCTTCGTCGTGATTCATTTTCAGGGATTGGACAATATTGATTACCCCTATCTGCTCGCCATGTTGCAGGGTTCCTTTATTTCGCACATCAACACGCTGGTCGTTCCCGGCGGGAAGATGGGGCTGGCGATGGAATTGATCATGGCGCCGCTGGTGCAGCGGTTAATTGAAGGGAAAACTATCGAATAAGCATCGAGATACACGGGGCGGCCATAGGGGTGAGGCCTCCCTACCGGAACCTCCCCTGTGTTTCCCCTAATAACAGGCTTAAGTGACCAGAATGAGTGCCCAGAGAAAGGGATTATTCCAGCACTCTAATTTCGTGGCTGTGCGTCACCTCAACGGCTTTACCCAGCATCAGTGCTACAGAGCAGTATTTTTCCGCCGACAGTGCGACGGCTCGCTCGACAACTTTGTCGGTCAACCCTTTTCCCGTCACGATAAAATGCAGATTGATGTGGGTAAATAAACGCGGTGCGTCAGACCGACGCTCTGACGTTAATTTCACTTCACAATCCGCTACATCGTTGCGGCCTTTTTGCAGAATCGATACCACATCAATCGCGCTGCATCCGCCTACAGACATCAACACCATTTCCATCGGACTGGGCGCTTTATCACCGGAATTGCCGTCCATCAATATCTGATGCCCTGATGCAGATTCGCCCAAAAACGTTAAGCCTTCAACCCATTTCACCCGTGCCTGCATGATGCCTCTCCACTAAAAATTTTTTGAAAATTTATACCGTTACTGTACAAAAACCAGCGTTAATCAGCGCTTTGTCATGCTGAAGCGAGACAACACAAGACACGTCCTTCAAGCTGTGTTAAAACGAAAACAGAATAGACCTTTTCTGGACAAACCCAGAAACGAAGAAGATGATGGCCTGGCCAGACATACCCCAGCCACGTTTACGGTGCGGCAAGGCAGCAACCGGAAAATAAAGGGTACAGTGGTTTCAGTATATTCCCTGACGTCATTCTGCCTAGACTGAATTTTATTTTTTTAGCAGTAAAACACGCCGTACAGGGAACTCTGACCCCTGTAATTTGCGCAGTGAATTACAACAGAGGATGATAGCGAATGGTTCTCGGCAAACCGCAAACAGACCCAACTCTCGAATGGTTCCTTTCCCATTGTCATATTCACAAGTATCCATCGAAGAGCACGCTGATTCACCAAGGTGAAAAAGCAGAAACGCTTTACTACATCGTGAAAGGCTCTGTCGCAGTGCTAATCAAAGATGAAGAAGGCAAGGAAATGATTCTCTCCTACCTCAATCAGGGCGATTTTATCGGCGAGCTCGGCCTGTTTGAAGAAGGTCAGGAACGCAGCGCATGGGTTCGGGCAAAAACCGCCTGTGAAGTGGCCGAAATTTCCTATAAAAAATTCCGCCAGCTCATCCAGGTTAACCCGGATATCCTCATGCGCCTGTCTGCACAAATGGCAAGCAGACTTCAGGTTACCTCTGAGAAGGTCGGCAACCTCGCCTTCCTTGATGTGACCGGCCGTATTGCCCAAACCCTACTCAACCTGGCCAAACAACCTGATGCCATGACGCATCCAGATGGCATGCAAATAAAAATTACCCGTCAGGAAATTGGGCAAATCGTTGGCTGCTCGCGTGAAACCGTGGGCCGCATTCTGAAAATGTTAGAAGACCAGAATCTGATCTCTGCACACGGTAAAACGATTGTCGTTTACGGCACTCGCTAAGCCCCTGTCGCTGTACCCTACCAATAAAAAAGCGTGAAGCCTCGGCCTCACGCTTTTTTTATGGCGAGCTTCCTGCTCGCCACCCTACGGGTCGTTGCTAACGCAACGTTGAAAAACGTTCCCTACGTTTTTTATGGCTGATCTTTTGAGAGCATAATCAGTCTGCTGCGTTAACGACCTGCGCGACGGCTTTAGCAAATTTTGCCATCCCCTGCGCAATATCCTCTTCATCAATGATCAAAGATGGCACAAAGCGGATTACGTTCGGCCCAGCCATCAGCACCATAAGCCCCTGAGCCGTTGCCGCCGCCAGAAACTCGCCCGCACGACCGTGCCATTGCGGTTTCAGTTCAGCCCCCAGTAACAGCCCCATACCGCGGATCTGTTTGAATACATCGTACTGCTGATTGATTTTCTCAAGCTCGCTGACAAAGCGATCGTGGCGATCCGCTACACCTGACAGCACTTCTGGCGTATTGATAATATCCAGCGCGGCTTCCGCTACCGCACAGGCCAGCGGGTTGCCGCCATAGGTGGTGCCGTGCACCCCAACCGTCATGGCCGATGCGATCTCTTCCGTCGTCAGCATCGCGCTAATTGGGAAACCACCACCCAATGCTTTAGCCGTTGTGAGAATATCCGGCGTAATGCCGTAGTGCATGTAGCTAAATAGTTTGCCAGTACGCCCCATTCCGCTCTGCACTTCATCAAACACCAGCAGCGCCTTGTGCTGATCGCACAGCTCGCGAACGCCTTGTAAAAATTCAGGCGTAGCAGGCGTAATCCCCCCTTCACCCTGAACCGGCTCAAGCACGACTGCACAGGTGTGATCGTCCATCACCGCTTTAACCGCAGCCAGATCGTTGAAGGGAACATGAACAATATCGGCAGGCTTCGGCCCGAAACCATCGGCATATTTAGGCTGTCCGCCGACTGAGACGGTGAACAGCGTCCGACCATGGAATGCATTGTAGAAGGCGATGATCTTGGTTTTATACGGACTATGGCGTTTAACCGCATAGTGACGCGCCAGCTTGAAGGCAGCTTCATTGGCCTCAGCACCGGAGTTAACAAAAAACACACGGTCGGCAAAAGTCGCATCAATCAATTTGCTGGCGAGGCGCAACGCAGGCTCATTAGTGAAAATATTGCTGGTATGCCACAGCTTTTCACCCTGCTGCTGCAACGCGTTCACCAATGCAGGATGACAGTGACCCAGCGCCGTAACCGCAATACCGCCGGAGAAATCGATATACTCGCGGCCGTCCTGATCCCAGACGCGACTCCCTTTACCTTTCACGGGTACAAACTTCGCGGGTGCATAAACTGGCAAAATCACTTTATCGTGAGTATCCCGTGTCACTGCTTTCTGCTCTGCTGCCATTTGCTGCCTCACTCTGCTGTCCATCATATCGGAATGAAAATATAGTCACTAAATATGCATAAAAAATCAATTTCAGGCAATATTAAATCGGCTACTGAGGAGAATAACTTTCTATATAGCTAAATTTTAAGGAAATTATCCAAAAGCTGATGCCCTTGTTGGCTAAGAATGCTCTCTGGGTGAAACTGCACCCCTTCCAGCGGCAATGCGCGATGGCGAATCCCCATAATCTCATCACGCGTTCCTTCATGTTCGCTCCAAGCCGTAACTTCAAAGCAATCGGGTAGCGAGGCGGAATCAATAATGAGTGAATGGTAGCGGGTGACCGTCAACGGCTGAGCCAGCCCCGTAAAAACCCCCGTATCGCTGTGCGCAATTGCTGAGGTTTTACCGTGCATCACCTGTCGTGCCCTCACCACCCGAGCGCCGAACGCCTGCCCCATCGCCTGATGACCAAGACACACGCCCAAAATAGGCAATTTATCGGCAAAGTGACGAATAGCCGCCAGTGAAATACCCGCCTCATCTGGCGTGCAGGGGCCGGGAGAAATCACCAATCGCTCAGGCGCAAGCTGTTCAATCTCACGCAGCGTCAGTTCATCATTACGCTTCACCACGACTTGGGCGCCAAGCTCACAAAAGTATTGGTAAAGGTTGTAGGTAAAGGAATCGTAGTTATCGATAATTAGCAGCATATTTTACTTAAGTTATTTATAAATAATGAATTTATAATTTAAACACCCTTTTGATACCCGCTGTAATACCCACAATTTTTTTCAATACCTTCTTATTTGGGCTAAAACGGAAAAACCATTGTACCCGTCTCCGGCATGAAAGGGGTGTGTCAGATGCATGACACAGCAGTTGAGGTGCATGTCTCAGGCAATAATGGGATCTTCGGCTGCAGTATGGAAGCCGTTCTCTGACTGGGTATAGTAAGCCCACGGCAATGTTGGGCTTGAAGTAAAGTAGTCAAAACGAACCTTCATCACCACGCTCGCAACGACGTTCAAACTACCCGGTGATATCTGCTTTCAAAGGCTGGCAGATTTACCACACGCAACTGAGCGTGTTTTTCCTTGCAGGCTACGGAAGTGTTTGTGGTCGCCCGAAGGCATTTCTCACAGGTCACTCGTATCATCCCGATACTGGAAACATTGGTGGCTGTCATCGACAGCAGGGTTTGACGGTCAAAAATACTACAAATTTTTTGCAGATTCCAAGCACTTTGACTCTGCATAAAAAGCGAGTAATCTAGCACCAAGTGCTATAGTTAAGGTTACAGGATGTCGGCCTGATGCGTGTATTCAAAACCAAATGGTTTACTAAGGCAGCTAAATCCCACGCAATCAAGGATAGCGAGTTATATGAAGCTATTGAGGCGGTGATACAAGGGAAAGCTGACGATCTTGGCGGCGGCGTTTATAAGAAGCGGCTGAACCAGAATCGTGATCGCGCGATCATACTGGCGAAAGGTGGACAGCACTGGTTTTACACGTTCCTGTATGCCAAGCAGGATATGGCGAATATCGATAATCGTGAACTGGCCGGATTCCGCGAGTTGGCGAAGCACTACGCAACCCTTGCCGATGAAAAGATTACGGCACTGATTAAGAGTAAAGAACTGGTGGAGATTTGCCATGACTGCAAAAAGTAAATTCAAGAGTCCTGCATTTGAGGCTATCCACAGCGCGGCTTCTGGATTATTCAGTGTCGACGCTATTCCACAGGAAACCATGCGCAACTTTGACAAAGCGTGTCTCAACAGCGTGGACGATCTTCAACCCCTTGAGATTAAGGCACTGCGTGAAAAGCTGAACGTCAGCCAGCCAGTTTTCGCCAGCTACCTAAACACCAGTGTTTCGACGGTACAGAAATGGGAAAGTGGCGTAAAACGCCCTAGCGGGTTATCGCTGAAACTGCTCACCGTGGTGCAGAAGCATGGGTTGAAGGTACTGGTTTGATTTATCGGACTGGTTATTTTGGGAGATAGATTGATGGTCAGTTATGTGCCAGGAGCGGAAGTTATTACGGTGGTTTGTCTCAGTCAATTGGGAGCAGGTCACCCGGACGCTTTATAATTTAGTATAAAATGGCCAGAGAGATCTTCAGATACGCAACACATATTTCTTTCATTTACATTTTTTTCTGACATCTATTAAGGAACCAAGGATGCCTATAGAACGACTACACGTTAAAAACTTAAAACAATTCCCGGAAGTTAACGTTAAATTTAATGACAGATTCAACTTTATTACGGGCCCCAATGGTTGTGGCAAAACATCTCTTCTCTCTGCCATTGCACACTGTCTTGCTTGGAATGGTGAATATTCAAGACACCAAGATGACAGTGAGTACTGGATAGATGTAATTGAAAATGATGCAAGATTCAGACTCGGTTTCGGTCAGATTTTTTTAAGAGATAAAAATTACAGGAATAATCATATAAAGGGATTTGTGGCCCCTCCCACCGAAGAAGGGAGGCAGTCATTTGATATATATAATGCTAATACCGCGTATAAATTCCCTCCACTAGTCATCGGTGCACAGAGAAAAATAAACTATAAATCGATTAACGGAGTGACCAAAGAAAAAGACAGCCAAGAGAGCAAGAGTATATATTGTGTTAATGCGTTACATTTCCTGTACAACAACTTCTCACGCGACGTAAAACAATGGCTCATTAACCGTTACTTTATAATCGATAAACCTTGGGCAAAAGAAGAAAAAGATAATTGGGATCATTTAATTCAATCATTACCAGTAATTGGGCCATTCAACAGTGAGTTCCGATATATTGAAACAGGGCGTGATCTCGAACCTGTATTTTCAATCTATGATAAACAATGTTTCCTCGAGGAGCTATCATCAGGGTTTCAAGCCGTTTTATATATTATAATTTCCATATTTGAATGGATTGAGGCATGCTTACCAGTAGGCGAACGAAATGTAAAAACAGCATATGGGACGGTACTTATTGATGAATTGGACAACCATCTTCACCCTGAGTGGCAACTGACAGTAAGAGATGGGATTGCGGCAATATTCCCTAATATACAGTTCATTGTAACAACTCACTCGCCACATCTCTTGGCCTCGGCGAAAGAAAATGAAATCATCTTGCTTCCACCATCATATATTGATGAAACATATGAATTCCAGCCTTCGGAGAAAGCATATTCAGGTTGGAGTACAGACTTAATTCTGACTGAGCTAATGGGAGTAAGAAGTCTTGATAATAAAGATTACGAAAAACTGGTAAAGAATTGCTATGAAAACATCAAGGAAAATAACCTTGATGATCTTAAAGAAAACTATGCCCGTCTTGAATCCATCAGTCATCCGGGGGATGCCGTATTAATTATACTGAAAACCCGTATTGCAGGTATGGAGGCGAAGGCGAATGATTAAACTAACCCGACCACCTGAACCACAGGTTTTATGTGATAACAGTGTAACCTGGACGAGGGATATTATGGCTTTGGTAAATAAATATGGTGTGTACAAAAAAATACCCAAAGCAGAAAAGGATGCAGCATTAAAGTTCTATCGTCACGATGATATAAGGAACGCACTGAAAGAAAGCTCATTCCAGAAATGTGCCTTCTGTGAAGGAAAACCTGCCGAAACCGGTTTTGCTGAGGTTGAACATTTTCATCCAAAATCGCTCTACACGAATAAAGCCTTCGAATGGACAAACCTCCTTTACAGCTGCAAAGCATGCAATAACAAGAAACTCAATCATGATACACAGAGAGAACCAATCATAAATCCTTACGACCTTGATCCCAGCGATTGCTTTACCTATAACGATATCATGATCGAGGCTAAAGCAGGAGCCAACCACGATATTGCTGAAAAGACCATTGCAGTGTGCGGGCTGTCAGATAAGAGACTTTTTTCTCCAAGAGGCGCTATTTTAGTAAATTTTCGCATTTTCGAGACTGACATCCGTGAAGCTCTGGATGAATTTAATCTGGCTAGCACTTCCGAAAACAAGCAAAGGCGGGCAGGGAATATAAGTGACGCTCTGCGTACGATTGAAGAACTGGTGCAGCCCAGCGCAAAATGCTCAAACTTTTGTTCCCACCTACTGGCTAATTCGGAGGTTTATCAGGAAGCCAAGCAACGACTGCTGGAATATACTAGCGAAAGCTTGTGAGCATCTCTAGACGTTGCCGGGAGCAGAACTAGAAGCGGAAAGACACGTACTTTCCGCTTTCTGGTAGCAAACGAAAAATAAAGTAAGACGGTAGAGACAAAATGAATAGCAACGGCTTTCGTAGCCATTTTTCATTGTAGGTAGATAAGCCCTAACGTCCGCTCTGGGCAAAGCGGACGTAGCGCATAGTGTAGTGCTTCTAGAAAAGCTCTCATGTAGTGGCAAATTTTTGTCGCCCACGTCAAGCCAATAAAATTATTTACAACACAAATTACCAATAAAATCCGCCCACATCTGCATCATCTTCCGTCGCTCATCCAGATACTCCGCACGGTTGTAACTTGCCCGTACCTTTTTACGCTCAGTATGAGCAAGCTGACGTTCGATCACATCCGGGCGGTAGCCCATTTCATTTAAAATAGTTGATGCGGTAGCGCGAAAACCGTGCGCAGAAAAACCGATGCTGTCCTTGCCATTAAATCCCATACGCTCAAGCGCATGGTTAAGAGTGGTCGCCGTCATACAATCCTGTGGATTCCGATAATTTGGAAACAGCCACCCACGTCCGCCAGTGTATATCTGTAGTTCTCGTAGCAGCACTATCGCCTGCGTTGATAACGGGACAATATGCTCTTCTCGCATCTTCATTCTTCCAGCAGGGATTCGCCACTCGGCACCATCCAGATCAAATTCATTCCATTCCGCTTTGCGAAGCTCCACGGTTCTGACAAACGTCAGTAACATCAATTCTAAGGCAATCACCGTGGTTCGATAGCCACCATAACGATTTAATGTCTGCATGAAATCCGTAATTTCAGTGCGAGACAGAGGTTTATGATGTTCAACTTTAGGCTGGCGTAACGAAATATCGCAAATGACCATTGCCTGAGCAGCAAAGCAACCGTCCCCGCCCTTCAATATGTTAGAAGGATGACACGACGTTGACGTTAGCTGCATCCAGAGGCGAGTGGATGATAGGAGACAGAGATTCCGAATGAAATTGGAGAACAATGACGAATCTCTGGTTTGGTTTGATTAAGCGACAAGCACGATCGTTACACGTCATCCGGTATACAAGGCTAACGATGACTGAAACCCGATAATGCACTTCATTTTCCATTAGAAAAACCTAACCGTTATGCCTCACTCACATCCTTATTCACGTAAACCGTGAAGCAGTCTGGTTTTAAATCGGGATGATCAATCGAAATATCATTTATCACTTTACCGGTTAAGGTATAAATTAAGTGCTCGGCAACATGCAGGCACTTTTCATACTCTTCCTGAGGTAATTCAGTTTTCAGCACCACTAATTCTGCTTTGATTTTTTCGATAAGAATGATTGATTTATCAATTAAACTTGCTGCAATTTTTTATCTGAAATGAACATATTACGCTCCTGGTGATGTGTTTGAAAATGGCTTCCCTGTATTCCAATCACGCTACCTCTCACACATTTAACAGTCAATAAAAACCAATTTTGTCAACAAAAAATATGTGGCGAAAATATTTATGCAGATAAACGGTTGCAACACATGGCCAGCTTCCCTGTTTTTAGCGATCCATAACAGTGAGCGGCAATCTTCAACGGCACAACGCCTCTGCAAACAGAGGAAAATCGGGGCTATGTGTTTACACGATGTCAGAACATAAAGTTAGCACGATAATAATCATATAGATCATAAATAATTTATTTCCGTAACAACCATCTTTATTAATAGGCCTTATTTATTATATTCACTACATTAAATGATTACCATGAAATAATTTTTAACAAAAAAAATAATAACAACAAAAAACCATGAATTAATTGATTTTTTAAAAAAGAAAGAGGGAGACTAGGTAAAAAAACCGTTCCAGCAATATTTATTTTTAATTTTTGATGAAGATCACAATTGCTAAGAAAGCGAATAAACCACGCATGTTAGATGGATAAAAAATAAAGAATCCAGATTGGGAAAACACATATTAAAAAAACATAAGCAAATGAATTTAAATGATTTAAATGGAAATTAGTTTCTATTTAAAAGTAATAAACACAAATCCTCTCAGCTGTCCTCTGTTATTTAATTAATATATTTAACGCCCCATCTTGTATTGTTTGTTTTTTCTGTTAACACTTAGCTTGGCCTATAGACAAACCTTAATTTCATTTTTGTTGAAACTGCCTTTTATTACACAGGGTGTGTAGTGATCAATACCCAAAAAATTCTATGTCAAGGAGAGTACATACATGAAATACCTACTGCCTTCTGCAGCCGCTGGGCTGTTGCTGCTTGCTGCCCAACCGACAATGGCCGCAAATACGGGAGGTTATGCCACCACTGACGGCGGCGACGTTTCCGGTGCTGTGAAAAAAACCGCACGCTCTCTGCAAGAGATCGTCGATATCATTGAAGCCGCAAAAAAGGACTCAAGCGGTAAAGCGGTCAAAGGTGGCGCCTACCCGCTCGTTATTACTTATAACGGTAATGAAGATGCGCTAATCAAGGCCGCTGAAGCTAACATCTGCGGCCAATGGAGCAAAGATCCACGCGGTGTAGAAATCAAAGAGTTCACCAAAGGGATCACTATCCTCGGTACCAACGGTTCTTCCGCTAACTTCGGCATCTGGATGGTTAACTCTTCCAACGTTGTCGTGCGTAACATGCGCTTCGGCTATATGCCTGGCGGTGCAAAAGATGGCGATGCCATCCGTATTGATAACACGCCAAACGTTTGGATCGATCACAACGAGATCTTCGCCAAAAACTTCGAATGCGACGGTACACCAGACAACGACACCACCTTTGAATCAGCGGTTGATATCAAGAAAGCCTCAACCAACGTCACCGTGTCGTACAACTATATCCATGGCGTGAAAAAGGTAGGGTTGAGCGGTTCAAGCAACACGGATACGGGTCGTAACCTGACTTACCATCACAATATTTACAGCGATGTTAACTCACGTCTGCCGCTGCAACGTGGTGGTCAAGTGCATGCTTATAACAACCTGTATGATGGTATCAAAAGTTCAGGCTTTAACGTCCGTCAGAAAGGGATCGCACTGATCGAAAGTAACTGGTTCGAAAATGCACTCAACCCAGTGACGGCACGTAACGACGATTCCAACTTCGGTACTTGGGAACTCCGTAACAACAACATTGCCAGCCCATCTGATTTTGCTAAATACAACATCACCTGGGGTAAACCTTCTACACCGCATATCAATGCGGATGACTGGAAGAGCACTGGCAAGTTCCCAGCTGTCCCGTATAGCTACTCTCCAGTTTCTGCACAGTGCGTGAAGGATAAACTGGCGAGCTATGCCGGCGTAGGTAAAAACCTGGCGGTACTGACAGCAGCTAACTGCAAATAAACGCGATCAGGCTTTCCCTGTCGAATCAAGACAGGAAGCAATAAGCCTGGATATCCCGCTGCCGTGACTCTTCACACAGAAGCATGGTTCTACCCAAGCGAGCGCTAAAAGCTCGCTTGTTTTTTATGGAAGCTACGCATGAGAGTGGATAGGTATTCCTAAATAACATGCATAAGTTAAATATCATGCTAATTATTAATTATGTAAATTAATAGCTTGATTTATTAATGAAGAAAAACATCCTTTAATTAAGAATGAATCGATATAAATAACAACAGCTCATCAACACGCGATTAATTAATAACTTGATCGGCATCAACTATTTCTGACCCCATTTTCTCAACGAGGAATTTTACTTATTTATTGATGTCGCTCACAGTTATCACCTCTGTCAAATCGAATCCAACAACACGTAATAAAACGAAATATAATTTTATTTTTCATAAAATTCTCAACAGCTTGATTTTAGAAAAAATGAAAAAAATATTATCATTTAAAATAGGCACTTATTAGTCTTTGAGATTTCCACCGTTATTCACCCTATATATTTAATATCGAAATATTGAATTATTTTTCTTTTATGGTAAGAATTAATTGGGATTTCAATAAACCTTGATTTTATTTTTATTGAAACACCAAGACAATATAATCTGGGTTATGTGGATCATAAATGCCCAAACAAAAATTCTATTCCAAGGAGAGTACCCTAATGAAATACCTACTGCCTTCTGCAGCCGCTGGGCTGTTATTGCTTGCGGCCCAACCAACGATGGCGGCAAATACGGGGGGTTATGCCACCACTGATGGCGGTGACGTTGCTGGAGCTGTGAAAAAAACAGCACATTCCATGCAAGATATCGTTGATATCATCGAAGCCGCGAAGCTGGATTCCAAAGGTAAGAAAGTCAAAGGCGGCGCTTACCCGCTCGTCATCACCTATAACGGTAATGAAGATGCGTTGATCAACGCCGCTGAGGCTAACATCTGCGGCCAGTGGAGTAAGGATGCACGCGGTGTAGAAATCAAAGAGTTCACCAAAGGCATTACTATCATCGGAACCAACGGGTCTTCCGCTAACTTCGGGCTCTGGATGGTTAACTCTTCCAACGTTGTCGTGCGTAACATGCGTTTTGGTTACATGCCGGGCGGCGCGCAGGATGGTGATGCTATTCGTATCGACAACACGCCGAACGTCTGGATTGACCACAACGAGATCTTCGCGAAAAACTTTGAATGCGCAGGCACAAAAGACGGTGACACCACGTTCGAATCCGCGATTGATATCAAGAAAGCCTCAACCAACGTGACGGTGTCGTACAACTACATTCATGGCATCAAAAAAGTGGGTCTGAGCGGCTTCAGCAGCAGCGATACGGGCCGTGACCTGACTTACCATCACAATATTTACGACGACGTTAACGCTCGCCTCCCACTGCAACGTGGTGGTCAGGTTCATGCGTACAACAACCTGTACACCGGCATCACAGGTTCTGGTCTGAACGTGCGCCAGAAAGGGATTGCGCTGATCGAACGTAACTGGTTTGAGAATGCGAAAAACCCAGTGACCTCACGTTATGACGGTTCCAACTTCGGTACCTGGGAACTACGTAATAACAACGTCATGAGCCCAGCCGATTTCGCTAAGTACAACATAACCTGGGATAAAGATACCAAACCCTACGTGAATGCCGAAGACTGGAAAAGCACTGGCACATTCGCTTCTGTTCCTTACAGCTACTCTCCGGTTTCGGCACAGTGCGTGAAGGACAAACTGGCGAACTATGCTGGCGTGAACAAAAACCTTGCCGTGCTGACAGCAGCAAATTGCAACTAGTTGCAATGTGTAAAGCGTGAAAGGTAAATAAGCGAATTGCAGGCCCCGTCCCTCATTGTCCGGTGCTAACCGGACAATGAGGGACGGGGCCTGCAAGCGAGCTTAACGCACGTCGGTTTATCGTTCGGGCCGCACTTGAGCGAGTCCTAAGGGCTCGCTCATTTTTATCGTTAATATTCAAGGAAATGAAATGAAACGTTCTCTTCTGTTCGCCGCACTGTTCAGCACTGGATTCGTATTTAGCGTCGGCATACCGATGGCAAGCGCCGCCACACCGGCTGCACCAGAGTTGAAAGGATTCGGGACTGATACCGTGGCAGGCAGCGGTGGGCGCATTATTCGCGTCACCACGCTGGCCTCTTCCGGAGCAGGTTCACTCAGGGAAGCGCTGGCCGCTAAAGGGCCGCGCATTATCGTTTTTGAGGTTGGCGGCATTATCGACCTGAATAAAAGTGACCTTCGGTTAGCAGAACCGTTTGTCACCATTGCCGGTCAGACCGCTCCCTCTCCCGGTATCACCATCATTCGCGGCGGAATGGGGATCAGCACACATGATGTGCTGATGCAGCATATTCGTTTTCGCATCGGCGATGCCGGTACAGGTAAAAAAAGCGGCTTTGAACGCGATGTTTCCATCAACGGCAAAGATGCCTACAACGTGGTGATCGACCACAGTAGCTTTGCCTGGGGTACAGACGAGAACCTATCTATTTCCGGCCCGCGCTATGACGGGCCGCAGGGCACCGCACACCGTATCACGCTTTCGAATAATATCGTTGCTGAAGGCCTATACGATTCGGCTCACACCAAAGGTATTCACTCGATGGGGACGCTGGTTCACGATAACGTGACCGATGTGTCGATCGTGGGAAGCCTGTATGCGCACAACAACGAACGCAACGCTTGGTTCAAAGCGGGTTCCACAGGCGTCATGGTCAATAACCTGATCTACAACCCTGGCATCTGGGGCGTTCGCGTCGGTGGAGTAAAAGGGGAATGGGAAGGGAAAACCATGCCTGCCAGCCCACGCGTCTCCGTTGCAGGTAACGTGATGCACTACGGCGCCAATACCAAAGCCGGTTTAGGGCTCGTAGGAAGCAACAGCTCCGGCGATGTCTGGATGTCAGATAACCTCGCGTACGATGCCCAAGGAAAAGTGGCGCCGCAAACGTCAGGCAGCGGGATAAATTTACTCAAAGTGTCCCCTATTTGGCCTGCAGGCTTAACGGCATCACCGGCCAGCGCCGTCACCAATCAGGTGCTGCAAAGCGCGGGAGCGCGTCCTAAAGATCGCGATGCCGTCGATAAGCGTATCGTGGACAATTTCAAACAGAGGAAAGGTGGCTTCGTGAACAGCCAGGAAGACGTCGGCGGCTACCCTGTTGCCACCGCAACCTACCGTCAGTTGAATGTGCCGAGCACCGGCGTGGACGCGTGGCTACAGCAGATGGCCAACGCGCTGGAATAACGCGGTAGTCGAGACGTTAAGATCGCAAAAGGCCACATCAGTGGCCTTTTTCATATTCTCGTTTCTTTGCTTATCTATTTTGCCAATCCGGGCAGCACTTTCGCGGACTGAATCACGACTGGCGTAGTCGGCACGTTCTGGTAAGGCCCAACATTTTTCGTTGGCACCTGGGAGATCTTATCCACAACGTCCATGCCCTTCACGACTTTACCGAACACGGCGTAGCCAAAATCACGCTGGCCGTGATCGAGGAACGCATTGTCCGCGATGTTGATAAAGAACTGGCTGGTCGCACTGTCTTTATCAGACGTGCGCGCCATCGCAATCGTGCCGCGCTGGTTACGTAAACCGTTATCGGCTTCATTCTTGATCGGCGCATTCGTCGCTTTTTGGCTCATTTCGCCAGAAAAGCCGCCGCCCTGCACCATAAAGCCAGGGATCACACGGTGAAATGTCGTCCCGTTATAAAAACCGTTGTTAACGTACTCGACGAAATTTTTTACCGAAATCGGTGCCTTTTGATTATCTAAAGACAGTTCGATATTGCCCGCAGATGTCGTCAACAGCACACGCGTGGTGGCGTCGGAAGCCGCAAAGGCGGGAGAAAATGCCGTCAGTGAAATAAGGGCTGCCGCAGCAACCAGAGTACGTTTGAACATGAGAATTCCTTTTTGAAGAGGCCGACTACAGAAAGCGTAATGATTGTAAGTATCCACACCCTTCAACGCTACCCATTTACCTTTTTTTACGTATAAAAGTCTGTTCGTAACCAACTGTGAACGAAAACCTGTGCGTAAGATAAAAAAAGGGCCGATTGCTCGGCCCTCATAATGATGATTATCGCGCAGCGCGACGAGTCCATACGTACTTAGTCTATAAATACCTAGCCCATACGCTCCGAACGCACCGCCAGATCGCGGCTGTACTGACGGCTAGCGTCCACCAGCATGGCAGTATACGCGTCCTTAGGTACATCGCTGGTCAGGTCGTCGGTTTCCAACGTTTCCAGTATCTTCCCGTATTGCATCACCGCCACTTTATGGCACAGGTGGGAAATCACGCCCAAGTCGTGCGTCACCATCAGGTAGGTCAGCTTTTCCTGCTGCTGCAACTCCGTCAGCAGGTTAAGAATTTCCGCCTGCACCGACACATCCAGCGCCGACGTCGGCTCATCCAACAGCAGCACTCTCGGTTCCAGAATCAGCGCTCGGGCAATCGCCACACGCTGACGCTGTCCACCCGAAAGTTGGTGCGGATAGCGGCGACGAAAGTGCGTTCCCAGCCCCACCTTCTCCAGCAAGGTATCGATACGATCGTCACGATCGTCAAAGCGGTGGATCGACAGCGGCTCTTCCAGAATCGACTCCACGGTATGACGAGGATGCAGCGATCCATACGGATCCTGAAACACCATCTGCACCCGGCGACAGCGAGCCTGATCGATTCGGTGTGCCAGTTTCTTCCCGTCAATATGCAGCGTGCCTTCCCAATGATTAAAAAGCCCGGCCAGACACTTCAGCACCGTGGTTTTACCGGAACCCGATTCCCCTACCAGACCAAAGATATCGCCATCGTTGACGGTAAGGTTCACATCGTACAACACCTGATTCGCCGTGCTGCCCTGCCCAAAAGAGAGATTCAGGTTACTCACTTCGATCATCGGCTTGCGCTGACTCATTGCTTCAGTTGCCATGATTATCCCCTTTATCCATTGATCCAGGCTGGATCACGATTCATCACCGGCAAACGCGGGCGTCGATGATCGATATCCGGCAGCGAATTCAGCAACCCACGCGTATAAGGATGCTGCGCGTTGTCCAGATCGGCGGCAGCAATGGATTCCACGACGCGTCCGGCATACATCACCAGCACCCGATCGCAGAAGCTGCGTACCAGATTGATATCGTGACTGATGAAAATCAGCCCCAGACCGCGCTCGCTGACCAGATCGTCCAGCATTGCCAGCACCTGCAAACGCACGGACACATCCAGTGCGGAGGTCGGTTCATCGGCAATTACGATTTCAGGTTCGGTAATCAGCATCATCGCAATCATGATGCGCTGCCCCTGTCCACCCGAGATTTCATGAGGGTACAGATTGTAGACACGCTCTGGTTGACGAATACGTACCACGTCTAGCATCGCCATGACCTTTGCCTTCGCCTCACGGTGCGACACTTTATGGTGTGCCAGATACGCCTCGGCAATCTGATCGCCGACGCACACCACCGGATTCAGCGAATATTTTGGGTCCTGCATAATCATGGAGATACGCTTGCCGCGAATCTGACGCATCCGCGCCTCATCCGCTTTCAGCAGGTCGGTATCGCCAAAGCGCAGTTTGTCTGCCGTAATCCGCGCGCTGTGCGGATGCAGTTGCAGCAGCGCACGACCGACCGTCGATTTACCAGAGCCAGATTCGCCGACAATAGCCAGCTTTTCACAGCCAAGCCGGAAGGAGACGCCGCGCACGGCATCCGTCACGGCACCACGGTTCACGAAGCTTACCCGCAGATTTTCCACTTCCATCAGGGGCGAGCTTCCCGGCGCACGTTGAGAAGACTTATTCAGTTCTGGGATCGAGGATGTCACGTAGGCCGTCTCCAAGGAAGTTGAACGCCAGGCTGTTAATCAAAATCGCCAGCCCAGGAATAGTTACTAACCACCAGCACTCCATCATGTAACGACGACCCGCAGAGATCATCGCGCCCCATTCAGGATCGGGCGGCTGTGCCCCCAACCCCAGAAAGCCCAGACCCGCCGCTGTCAGAATGATGCCCGCCATATTCATGGTGATACGAATAATCACCGACGGCAGACACAGCGGCACAATGTGGTGCAGCAGGATGCGGATAGAGGATGCACCTTGCAGCTTCACGGCAGACACAAAATCCGCGTGACGCAGCGACAGCGTCTCCGCCCTTGCCAGACGGGCAATCGGCGGCCAGGCCGTCAGCGTAATCGCGATCACAACATGCTCCAGACCTGGGCCAAGTGCCGCAACGAACGCCAGTGCCAACACCAGGCTAGGGAACGAAATGAAGATATCGGTAATACGCATCAGGATGGTATCGACGATCCCGCCGTAATACCCGGCCACCACGCCCAGCGCCAGCCCGATAGGCCCAACGGTTACCGACACCAGCGCAACGATATACAGCGTGATGCGTGAACCATAGACCAGACGGCTAAACACATCACGCCCAAACTCATCGGTGCCAAAGTAATGCGCCGCACTCGGGGCCTGTAATGCATTAGCCAAGTCCTGTGCCAGCGGATCGTGCGTGGCGATCCACGGGGCAAAAATGGCGACCAGAATCAACATCAGCACAATCGCAGAACCAATCGCGGTCAGCGGATTACGCAGCATCGTCAAGAGAAACCCGCCGATTCGCGCACAACGTAGCCGCAGGCGGCTCACCCGTTTTTCCGGCGGTGTTCGCATTACCGATTCACGACTGACCGACGGCTCAGAGGAAATATTCATGCGTTCGTCCTCGGATCAAAGATTTGATACAACATGTCCGACAGCAGGTTAAGCGTCACGAAGATCAACCCGACTAGCAGCACACATCCCATAACCGCATTCATATCCCCCAGCAGCAGGCTGCCTGTCAGATAGGAACCAAAGCCAGGCCATGAGAAGACCGTTTCGATCAGTACCGCCCCTTCCAGCAGCGAGCCATACGCCAGCGCCACCACCGTCAGAAGCTGAACCAGAATATTGCGAAACGCGTGCGCCCAGACAACACGGAACTCAGACAACCCTTTCACTCGCGCGGTAATGATGTATTCCTGCGAAAGCTGCGCCAGCATGAAGCTACGCGTCATACGGCTGATATAGGCAAGCGAGTGGAAACCGAGAATCGTGGCGGGCAACACCAGATGGTTCAGCGCGCTGCGGAACACTTCCCACTCACCCGCCAGTAGCGAATCCACCAGCAGCAGGCCGGTACGGTTCTCCACCAGACCGTCGTAGGCCATATCAACCCGTCCGGCACCGCCCACCCAGTTCAGCCAGGCGTAGAACACCAACAGCCCCATCATCCCGACCCAGAATATCGGCGTGGAATAACCGGCCAGACTGATAAAACGCACCACATAATCCGCCCACTTGCCGCGTCGCGCCGCAGCCAGCACGCCTAATGGCACGCCCAGACCGGCACCCACGATAATCGCCATCGTTGCCAACTCAACGGTCGCTGGGAAAACGCGAATAATGTCATCCATAACCGGCCGCCCGGTCAGGAGCGCATTGCCCAGATCTCCATGCATCAGCGAATTGAAGTAAATAAAGAACTGCACATACAGCGGCTTATCCAACCCCAGCTGTTGGTAAACCTGTTGATAGGTACTTTGGTCGGCATCCTGTCCGACAATAGCCAGGACGGGATCGATTGGCATCACACGGCCGATCACGAAGGTCAGGATTAATAACCCGAACAGCGTGACGACGACCTGAAACAGACGTTTTGCCAAACGACGCAGTACTCCACCCGGCTTGATCCAATCAGAGAAAACCATGTTCTTTCTCCTGATATCCCGGTGAGCGGCGACAGCAAACCACCACTCACGCGGTTATCTCTTTTTAACGTATCTGATCGGGATGATTAGCCGGGAACGTATCGGCTAATCATCCGGTTTAACGTGTGGACACTAGCGCTGCTTATACACCTCACGCAGATGCGTCGTAGAAGACGGATGTGGCACATAGCCTTTCACGTCCTTACGCAACACCACAGAATCGATCATCTGCGACACCGGAATGATGGCCGGGAACAGTTCTTCATAGCGATTCTGCGCGTTGATATACATTTGCTTCTGTTTCTGAGGATCTTTCTCCAACAGCGCCTGATCGATCATGTCGTTCAGAGGCTTGTCGTAGAAAGACGTGCGCCAGCCTTGGAAGTTGGTCAGTTTGGCTTCGTCGCTGTTATCCGGGTTATAGACAACAGAACGCAGGCTGGAGTGAGGATGCGGATCGACGCCGCCACCGCCGCGGCCGACTAGCATATCGAAGTTACGATCGCGCATCGCGCCGTAAACCTGATTACCAGTGCCGGAGATGATTTTGGCTTTGATGCCCGCCTGTGCCAGCGTGGACTGTACCGACGTCGCCAGATTCAGGAACGGCTGATCGGACAGGACGCGCAGCGTGGTTTCAAATCCATTCGGGTAGCCCGCTTCAGCCAGCAGTGCTTTAGCTCGTGGCACGTCTAGCTTGTAGCCAGGATCCGGCAGCGTCGCATCCATTCCTTTCTGGATAGGGCGCTGATGATAGAAACCATAGCCAGGCATCACCGTCTTATTCACGCCATCGTAATCGATCAGGTAACGAACCGCTTCGCGCACTTTCGGTTTAGCGAAGTACTCGTTTTTCAGGCTCATGGCAACATAGTACAGCGTGCCTTTTTTCACCTCATCAACCACAACGTCCTTATCTTGTTTCAATGCATTGATATCCGGCACCGACATCCCAGAGGCAACATCAATATCGCCTTTTTCAATCATCAGGCGCAGCGCCTGTGACTCAGTCATGTGACGGAAAATCACGCGACGCATTTTCGCATCGCCCTGCCAGTTGTTCTCAACTTTGCTGATGCGCAGCACGTCTTTCGCCTGCCATACGTCCAGCTTGAACGGGCCGGAACCGGCTTCGTTCGTGGTCAGCCAGCCGTTACCCCAGTCGCCGTTTTTCTCATGCTGCATGACCGTTTTGCTATCCAGCACCGAGCCGCTACCCAGCGTCGCCAGCGAGTAGATCACCAGTTTTGGATCGTTCGGTTTTGGCAGTTCGATTTCAACGGTGTGCGCGTCTTTGGCGCGGATCATTTTCTCCACGTTTTCCGCGGTGAAGCCGTAGGATTTCCACGTCGTGGCCTGTGCCATGTTGAGGTTAAGCAGACGCTTCATCGACCAGGCGAAGTCTTGCGCCGTTACGGGGTTACCGGAATGGAATTTGGCATTATCCACCAGATTGAAGGTAATGACCTTACCATCATCACTGACGCTCCAGCTTTTCGCCAGAGAAGGCTGGATGTTACTCAGGTTGGCGGGATCCAGCACCACCAGCGAGTCATAGAGGTTGACGATAATGCCCACCACTTCGTTACCGGTCATGGCGGCCGGATCGAGTGAGAGCATGTTGTTCATGTTCATCCCCACGATCAGCTGATCGTCAGGGGTTTTTGCCGATAGAATGGCCGGCGTAGCGGCCATGCAGAGTGAACTTAACAGCAAGGTACGGAGTATTGCGCGTGCTTTCATCATTATTCTCCAGGTGTGGGAGCATGGAAGACGACAACTTTTTATTTTTTAGGTAAGGCTATCTTTCAGATCGAACAAAACTATTCATATAGAACACAACGCTATTCTTTACTTAGGGTATGCTCCTCAATCCAGTCAAAATTAATATCTTCTCCCAGCCCTGGACGTTGCGGCAGATGCACAAAGCCCTCGTTGTCCATTGGATCGACAATCGAATTCAGATAAGCAGCAGGTTCGTCATAATCGAGGAAAGGATGCAGCAGCCCGCGCTCATACCAGCGGCAGTTTTTGATCGCACCCACGACGTTGAGGTTTGGTGCACCGTTACCGTGAACTTCGCAATCCATACCGAAGGATTCCGCCAGGCTCGCGACTTTCATACACGGCCAGAGACCGCCCACGCCTTGCACGCCCGCGCGTAAAATGTCGCATGCGCCTTCTTTAACCCAGTCAGCACGGCTGAAGTATTTGCCTGACAGACTTTCTGGCCCGATCACATCGATATCCAGGCTCTTGGTCAGCCAACTGTAAGACGCCATGCTCTGTTCTTCCATCGGCTCTTCAAACCAGGTGAAATCGAGCTTTTGCAGTTCACGGCCGATGTACAGTGCATCGCTACGGCTGTACCAGTGGTAACCATCCAGCATCAGGCAGATATCTGGACCGACCGCTTCACGGACTGCCGCACAGGCTTGTACGTCAATCTTCGGGCTAGGCGCGAACGACACCGGTGGCATCCAGGTATGCAACTTGATGGCTTTATAGCCGCGCTGCACCAGCTTTTCTGCGAACTGGCCGTATTCCTCTGGCGTAGACAAACCACCTTCCAGCTCGTCACCACACATGGTGCTGCCGTAAGCAGGGACTTTCTCACGATAGCCGCCGAGCAGCTTATGGACTGGCATGTTGAGCACACGACCTTGTAGATCCCACAGTGCGGATTCCACAATCGACAGCGCGCGGTCGGTCAGTTGGTTGGCGCTACCGCGCTGCCAGTGCACCAGATCTTGCCACAGGCGCTCACGGTCGAACGGGTTTTGCCCAATCAACACTTTGCGGAAGAAAGCATTAACGATATGAGGACGAATCACTTCCGGCGGCGCGAAAGCGTAGCCTTTTTGGCCGTCATCTGCCGTGATGGTTAACAGTGCCATCTTGGCCTGATTTTCAGGTCCCGGGTGTGAATGACCCGCACTGTCGGAAACCCGGCGTGTGGGATAAGTGAAGACGGTGACATCAATTGATTCTATTTTCACGTTGTTACCTGCCTTGATGTTTAACACAACTCATGTACAAGATTGACGAATGTAAGCCGTATAAATAATTAAAGAATAACTCCACTGACTGTGTTGGCCTTGTCGCTAAAAAACACTGCTATTTTTCTGGTACGACCTTATAAATCGATCAATGTCACAGAAAAGGAATCGCGTGCTGATTAAAAAAAAATGCTGTTTTATTTTCAATTATTAAGGTTGTGACGCCGTTAGTCATTAGGCAATTTCTTCCATATGATGAAATTATGTCACCGATAATTGTGCAATTGCACACAACCTTGTGAGCATTATCACCAGAATATTTCATATCCTTACTAAACAAATGGATAATCCCTTAGTTTTATTTTTAACCGCTCAGGAACGTGAATGATTGACGAGGGGGACGATTACTCTGATCGCGGATTGCCCGCTAACCAGTCGGCTTCTGACCAAAAGCGTGCTATAGATCTCATTTTTGCCCGCCACTAAAACTCCATAAAAAACCAATACTTAATAAAAAATAAGTAAAATCATAAACATACTCATAAAGTAGTATATAAAAGACTATTTGATGTACATCAATAAGCGCCCAGTGTGGAGCGATAAGGTAACCTCAGAAGAAGCAATTTTGAGGCAAAAATGAACAAAGTCAGACTCGCTGTTATCGGTAACGGGATGGTTGGCCACCGTTTTATCGAAGAGTTGCTGGATAAGGCTCCAACGTCCACCTACGATATTACCGTTTTTTGTGAAGAACCCCGCGTCGCCTACGATCGTGTCCACCTCTCTTCTTACTTCGCACACCACACGGTAGAAGAGCTCTCTTTAGTACGCGAAGGCTACTACGAAAAAAATGGCGTTAACATCCTGCTCGGTGAACGCGCCATCACCATCAACCGCAGTGAAAAAGCCATTCACTCTAATTCCGGCCGTACCGTGTATTACGACAAGCTCATCATGGCCACCGGCTCTTATCCGTGGATCCCGTCAATCAAAGGATCAAACGGGCAAGACTGTTTCGTCTACCGCACCATTGAAGATCTCAACGCCATCGAAAACTGCGCCCGCCGTAGCAAACGCGGCGCGGTGATCGGCGGGGGTCTGTTAGGTCTGGAAGCGGCTGGCGCGCTGAAACACCTTGGAGTGGAAACGCACGTCATTGAGTTCGCCCCGGTGCTCATGGCCGAACAGTTGGATGCACAGGGCGGCGCCCTGCTGCAACGCAAGATTGAAAACATGGGTGTGCGAGTGCACACCAGCAAGAATACTCAGGCTATTCAGCATTCCGGTCTGGAAAACCGCAAGACGATGGTGTTTGCCGACGGCAGCACGCTGGAAGTCGACTTCATCGTGTTCTCGACCGGTATCCGCGCACAGGACAAACTGGCGCGTCAGTGTGCGCTGGAAATCGGCCCACGCGGCGGTATCGCGATTAACGACAGGTGCCAAACCTCCGATCCGGACGTCTACGCCATTGGCGAATGTGCCGCCTGGCAGGGCCGGCCATTTGGTCTCGTCGCCCCCGGCTACAAGATGGCGCAGGTTGCCGTCGACCACCTGTTAGGGCATGAAAACCGATTCCAGGGTGCCGATATGAGCGCCAAGCTCAAGCTGATGGGCGTCGATGTCGGCGGGATTGGTGACGCACACGGCCATACGCCGGGTTCTCGTAGCTACATGTGGCTGGATGAAAATAAAGAAACCTACAAACGACTGATCGTCAGCGCCGACAATAAAACGCTGCTCGGTGCTGTGCTGGTCGGCGACACGCGGGATTACGGCAACCTGCTGCAATTCATGCTGAACAAAATCCCGCTGCCGGATTCTCCTGAAGCGCTGATTCTTCCTGCGTCCGCTGGCAGTGCGAAACCGACGCTGGGTGTCGATGCGCTGCCAGAAAGTGCGCAAATCTGCTCCTGCTTCGACGTGTCCAAAGGCGACATCATCAAAGCGATTAACGGCGGCTGTCATACCGTCGCGGCGCTTAAGGAAACCACCAAAGCCGGTACGGGCTGCGGCGGCTGTATCCCACTGCTTACGCAGGTGTTGAACGCGGAACTCAGCAAACAGGGGATCGAAGTCAATAATCACCTGTGTGAACACTTCGCCTATTCGCGTCAGGAGCTGTACCACCTGATCCAAATCGAAAAAATCAAAACGTTCGATCAACTGCTGGAGAAACACGGTTCAGGCTACGGCTGTGAGGTCTGTAAGCCGACCGTGGCGTCCCTGCTGGCTTCCTGCTGGAACGAGTACGTGCTCAAACCGCAGCACACGCCGTTGCAGGATTCCAACGATAACTTCCTCGGCAATATCCAGAAAGACGGCACCTACTCCGTGATCCCACGCTCCGCAGGCGGGGAAATCACGCCGGATGGCCTGATCGCCATTGGTCGCATCGCGAAGCAATATAACCTGTACACCAAAATGACCGGCTCTCAGCGCATGGCGCTATTCGGCGTACAGAAAGACGACCTGCCTGACGTATGGTCTCAGCTCATCGAAGCCGGGTTTGAAACTGGCCACGCTTACGCCAAGGCATTACGTATGGCAAAAACCTGCGTCGGCAGCACCTGGTGCCGCTTTGGCGTCGGCGACAGCGTAGGCTTTGGCGTCGAGCTGGAAAACCGCTACAAAGGCATCCGCACGCCGCACAAAATGAAATTTGGCGTCTCCGGCTGTACACGGGAATGTGCAGAAGCACAGGGTAAAGACGTGGGGATTATCGCCACCGAAAAAGGCTGGAACCTCTATGTATGCGGCAACGGCGGGATGAAGCCGCGACACGCCGACCTGCTGGCCGCTGACTTAGACCGCGAAACGGTAGTCCGCTATCTGGACCGCTTCATGATGTTCTACATTCGCACGGCCGATAAGCTTCAGCGTACGTCCGTCTGGCTGGATAATCTCGAAGGCGGCATCGACTATCTGCGTAACGTGATTGTGAAAGACAAACTGGGTATTAACGATCGGCTTGAAGCGGATATCGCACGGCTGCGAGAAGGCTACGCCTGCGAATGGCAGGCGACGCTGGACGATCCGGAAGCACAGAAACGCTTTGCCCACTTCATTAACAGTCCGGTACGTGACCCGAATGTGCAAATGGTGAGTGAACGTCAACAACACCGTCCGGCACGCCCTGCCGAGCGTATTCCGGTGAAACACATTGATCAGATAAAAAATAGCGAACTAGCGGAGGAAAACGCATGAGCCAGTGGACGACCGTATGTAAATTAGACGACATCCTGCCCGGCACTGGCGTGTGTGCGCTCGTCGAGCAGCAACAGATTGCCGTGTTCCGCCCACGTAACGATGAGCAGGTTTACGCCATCAGCAATATCGACCCGTTCGCGCAGGCGAGCGTATTAAGTCGCGGGATAGTGGGCGAGCATCAGGACGAGCTTTGGGTGGCAAGCCCATTGAAAAAACAGCATTTCCGCCTTTATGATGGCTTCTGTCTGGAGGATGGAGCCTATTCTGTTGCAGCTTATGATACTCAGGTAACCAACGGTAATGTGCAAATATCCATCGCAGACCGTGACATCGCGGTTGATAATAGCCAACCATTACCCTAATAACCTGAGCTTTCAAGAGGCGTTACATGGATTACCTGCCAATATTCTGTCAGTTGCACGATAAACCTTGTCTATTGGTAGGAGGGGGGGAAATAGCCGAGCGCAAAGCCCGGCTATTGCTGGATGCTGGCGCAGTGATTACCGTCAATGCGCTCGATTTTAACGATCAATTTCGGGCGTGGGAGCAGGATGCTCAATTAACGCTGGTACAAGGCACCTTCGATCCCACGTTACTGGACGCGGTGTGGCTGGTGATTGCCGCCACTGACGATCAGGACGTCAATAACCATGTCTATGCCAGCGCCAGTGAGCGCCGGATTTTCTGTAACGTGGTGGATTCACCAGAACGCGCCAGCTTCATTATGCCGTCGATCATTGATCGTTCACCGCTGATGGTCGCGGTGTCTTCTGGCGGTGCAGCTCCGGTATTGGCTCGTCTACTGCGGGAAAAACTGGAGAGTATTCTGCCGCAAAATCTCGGTAAGCTGGCGACATACGCAGGCGAGTTGCGCAGTCGGGTCAAAAGCCGGTTCCGCAATACGAGCGCGCGCCGCCGTTTCTGGGAAAAGCTCTTCGTACACGACAGGCTGGCGCAGGCGCTGGCCAATGACAATAGCCAGAGCGTTAACCAACTGACCGAACTGCTTTTCTCCGCGCCGCTCGATGACCGAGGTGAGGTGACGCTGGTCGGCGCCGGACCGGGCGATGCGGGATTACTGACGTTGAAAGGCCTACAGCATCTTCAGCAGGCCGACATCGTCGTTTACGATCGGCTGGTGTCGAAAGAAATACTCAACCTGTCACGCCGTGACGCCGAGCGAGTTTTCGTCGGCAAAGCGTCTGGCTATCACAGCATTCCTCAGGATCACATCAATCAACTGCTGGAAGAAAAGGCACGCGCCGGTCATCGGGTCGTTAGGCTGAAAGGCGGTGACCCCTTTATCTTCGGCCGTGGAGCCGAAGAGCTGGAGCACCTGCAACAGGCAGGAATACCGTTCTCCGTCGTGCCCGGAATTACGGCCGCGTCGGGCTGTTCAGCC
Source organism: Pectobacterium quasiaquaticum (assembly GCF_014946775.2). Lineage (NCBI taxonomy): Bacteria > Pseudomonadati > Pseudomonadota > Gammaproteobacteria > Enterobacterales > Pectobacteriaceae > Pectobacterium > Pectobacterium quasiaquaticum. The sequence goes on from NZ_CP065177.1 coordinate 3,999,094, forward strand.
TACAGCGGTATCCCGCTCACCCATCGCGATCACTCACAGGGCGTAAGGCTGATCACCGGACACGTCAAGCATGATACCGATCTAGACTGGTCTAGCCTCGCAGCGGAAAAACAAACGCTGGTGTTTTACATGGGGCTTCAGCAGGCTGAGCACATTCAAAGTAAGCTCATCGAACAGCGGTTACCGGAAACCGTGCCTGTCGCGATTATCGAAAACGGCACCTCAACCAAACAGCGCGTTCTGACTGGACAGCTCTCCCAACTGAGCGAATTAGCACAACAAGCCAGCAGCCCGAGTTTGATCATCATCGGCAACGTTGTCGGGCTGCGGGAAAAATTGAGCTGGTTCGCTGACCAGACAGCATAATCCTCTCCTTACTACCCTACTCACCCGCTATCCGCTCTACCGGATAGCGGTTATGCACCATCATAATGCAACGCCCCGTCAAATAGCATAACAATGCACTATTTTGAACATACTCCCTTACAAAATGTCACTTTAATGCTTTACCGCAGGCCACATCTGCCTTATTTTGACTAAAACAAAACCCATTAATAAGCAGACTATATGAATAAATAATCAATAATCGTTTACGTAAAACGTGGCCCGACTATTGCTTAGCTTTCTAATAGATTCGCGGCACGACCTCTGAATCGTTCCTATCGAACCGATTTCATCGTCAAGCCATCGTGATTTATCGAAACGTAGTTTATCGAAATTAGTGTCTCATCGAACGAGTACATCTCGAAAGGAGATACATCGCGTCATGACGTATTTCTACTCTCGTTCCTGAACGGAGTATGTAGTCCTCTCATCACAAAAACAGTTCTGCTCAGCAGAACAATAAGCAAGCAGTTTGGAGTCACTTGTGGAAGACGTTACTTTCTGGCAGCTCATCAGTTTTGGTGAACATGGCTGGGGGAAATTATTACTCATCGGGGCAGGAATGACGCTCGCACTAGCGATCGGCGGCTTCCTTCTAGGGGCGGTGATCGGCACGATCGGTGCCTGGTCCAAAATTTGCGGCAATCGCCCCGTGCGCTATCTGGCCGATGGCTACACGACGCTTATCCGTGGCGTCCCCGATCTACTCATCATCTACCTGCTGTATTTCGGCGGCAGCTCTGCGTTAACCCTGCTCGCCAAACTGTTTGGCAGCAATGCGTTCTTTGGCTTTCCCGGCTTCCTCGCCGGGGTAATCGCCGTCGGCATTTCCTCCGGCGCGCAGCAGACGGAAGTCTACCGCGGTGCCTTCTACGCCGTGTCCAAAGGGGAAATTGAGGCCGCCAAAGCCTGCGGTATGCCAACGTTACTGCGCCTGCGCCGCATCATCATCCCGCTCCTGCTGCGTCACGCGATCCCCCCACTCGGCAACGTGTGGCAGTTGGTGCTGAAAACCTCTGCGCTGGTTTCCGTTACCGGCGTCGCTGAACTATTGACGCAGGCGCAAACTGGCGCGGGCTCTACCGGCAAACCGTTTGATTTCTTCATGGCGGCCGCGCTGCTGTATCTGGCTATCTCAATCTGTTCCGGCTGGATTATGCGCCGTGCTGAGTCTCATTATTCCCGGGGTGTGAAACGCTGATGGATTTTCCTTTTCTGTACGAAACGTTTCTGGAGATTATTCCCGGTATCCCGTTAACCCTGCAGTTGGCGGTCAGTTCGGTCTTTCTGGGCTTCTTCCTGGCGCTGGGTTTAGCGTTGATGCAGCTGTCATCCTTTGCCGTACTGCGCTCCATTGCCCGGACCTACGTGCTGTTTTTCCGCGGTACGCCGCTGCTGGTTCAACTGTTCCTGATTTACTACGGGCTGGGGCAATTCACTTGGGTTCGGGAAAGTATGCTTTGGCCATTCCTGCGAGAACCGCACTGGTGTGCCCTGCTATCGCTCAGCCTGTGTACCGGTGCCTATGCCAGTGAAATTATCCGTGGCGGATTGCAGTCCGTTCCGGTTGGCCAGATCGAATCGGCGCGCGCCTGCGGCATGCCGTCGTTCATGATTTTCAAGCGTATCGTTTTTCCGCTGGCCATTCGCCAGGCGCTCCCTGCTTACGGCAACGAGCTGATTTCGATGGTCAAATCGACCTCGCTGGCTTCCATCATCACGCTGATGGAAATCACCGGAATTGCTGCACGTCTCATCGCGGAAACCTACCGTGCGCTCGAAGTGTTCCTGGTCGCCGGCGCTATTTATCTGTTTATTAACCTTATTCTGACACGTTTACTGATGTGGACAGAATTTACGCTTACCCCTCATCTCCGTGCGCCGGGTGCGCAACCGGCAGCGAAAAAAATTAAGAAATTGGGAGATCTGCAATGACGACACCCGCCATTAGCCTGCGCAACATTCATAAAAGTTTCGGCTCTCTGGACGTCCTGAAAGGGATTTCGATTGAGGCCAATCAGGGGGAAGTCATCTCAATTCTGGGATCGTCCGGTTCAGGTAAATCGACGCTGCTGCGCTGTAGCAACCTGCTTGAGCTTCCCGATCAGGGCGAGATTATCGTCGGCGGAGAAGCGATTGAAATGAAGCCAAACCGCAAAGGGCAGAACCGCCCGTCGAACCTCAAGCAGATCGACAGAATTCGTACCCAGTTGGGCATGGTGTTCCAGAATTTTAACCTCTGGTCACACAAGACCGTGCTGGAAAACATCATCGAAGCGCCCGTGCACGTCTTAAAACGTCCACAGGCGGAATGCGTAGAGCACGCCGAGCAGCTGTTAGAGAAAGTCGGCCTGGCGGATAAGCGTCACTACTATCCTGCGCATTTGTCCGGTGGACAACAGCAACGCGCTGCGATTGCCCGTGCGCTCGCGATGGAACCCAAAGTGATGCTGTTTGATGAGCCGACCTCCGCGCTTGACCCAGAGCTGGTCGGCGAAGTGCTGCGCGTCATGCGCACGCTGGCGGACGAAGGGATGACCATGCTGGTCGTGACCCACGAAATGGATTTTGCCCGCGAAGTCTCCAACCGCATCGTCTTCCTCCATCAGGGGGAAATTGAAGAACAGGGAACGCCGGAGCACGTTTTCACTGCCAGCCAGTCGGCTCGCTTCCGGCAATTTATTGCCAGTTGGTAAACACAACCTCGCCACTCTCGTTACTGTGGTGGGAAATAAACAAAATATAACGATATAAAATACCGGGAGAAAAAATAATATGATCAAAGCAAAACTCACACTGCTCGCCTGTTCACTGTGTATGGCAGGAACATTGGCCGCTTCATTCACCGCCTCAGCGGAAGAGAAAAAATGGACGACCGTTCGCATCGCGACCGAAGGCGCTTACCACCCGTATAACTTCACCAAACCAGACGGTACGCTGGATGGTATGGAGATCGAGCTGTACAAAGTGCTGTGTAACAACATGCAGGTGAAATGCGAGATCATGGTTCAGCCCTTCGCCAGCGCGATTCCTGCGCTGAACGCGGGTAAATATGACGCGATCATCGCGGGTATGTCCGCCACGGCAAAACGCCGTGAAGTGATTGATTTCAGCCAGCCGTACACACAGTCAGGGCAGACGTTTGCCGTACTGAAATCCAGTTCACTCGCCAAAGATTTCCCAGACGCGGGTGTGCGTTTCTCTATTGAGCCCGCTGATGAAGCGAAAGCCTTGGCCGAAATTGAGAAACTGAAGCCAATGCTGGAAGGCAAAACCATTGGCGTGCAGTCCGCCTCTATCGCCAGCGCCTTTTTGGATAAATATCTGAAAGGCGTGATGAAAGTACGCGAATATAAAACCACACAGGAACACGATCTGGATCTGAAAGCAGGCCGTGTGGATCTGGTCATCGCTTCTGCGCCTTATCTGAAAAGCACGACGGACAAACCGGGCAATGACAACATCGTGATGCCAGGACCACAGTTCATCGGCGGCATTCTGGGCAGCGGTTCTTCCGTTGGCCTGCGCAAAAGCGACCCTGAGCTGAAAGCCATGTTCGACAAGGCGATCGATCAAGCCAAGCAAGACGGCACCATCCGGAAACTGAGCGAAAAATGGTTCGGCATGGACACCACGCCGCTCTAAGCGTTACCCAACCGCTGAATCGCGTGTCATAGCTGACTGGCTGTGACACGCTCCTCGCCAATGCCATCAAAGAAATCAAACGAGCACACCACGCATGAATGCAACACATAATGAAGGAATGCTGCCGGCCGTTAATCGCCAAACCGTGGAAGAGATCTGCGATTTGATTGCCGCTAAGCGGCAGCAGTTTTGTACGCTGAGCGACGGCATCTGGGATACGCCGGAGCTGAACTACGAAGAGCATCGTTCGGCGGCACAGCACGAAGCCGTCCTGAAAGCAGAAGGCTTCCGCCTAACGAAAGGCATCGCCGACATGCCGACCGCACTGTTGGGTGAATTCGGAGAAGGTTTGCCGATTATCGCCATTCTGGGTGAATACGATGCACTACCGGGCCTGAGCCAGCAGGCGAATGTCGCTGAGCCAAAGCCGTTGGAAAACGGTGGCAACGGCCACGGCTGCGGACATAACCTGCTCGGTACCGCGGCGCTACAGGCTGCGACGGCAGTGAAAGATTATCTGCAAAAGCACGCATTGGCTGGAACCGTACGCTTTTACGGCTGCCCTGCGGAAGAAGGCGGGTCGTCCAAAGGTTTTATGGTTAAGGAAGGCGTTTTTGACGACGTCGATATCGCCCTCTGCTGGCACCCGGCGACCTTCACTGGCGTCAACAGCCCGGTTTCGCTGGCCTGTAACGAACTGAATTTTTACTTCAAAGGTCGTGCGGCTCACGCCGCCAGCAGCCCACATCTGGGACGCAGCGCGCTGGATGCTGTAGAACTGATGAACGTTGGCGTCAACTACATGCGCGAACACATGCCGTCCTCCGCCCGCATCCACTATGCGATTACCGACAGCGGCGGCCACGCCCCGAACGTCGTTCAGGCCAACGCCACCGTGCGTTACCTCGTACGGGCACGTCAGTTGCCAGAACTGCATCAGTTGGTCAAACGCGTGAAGAAAATTGCCGAAGGTGCGGCGCTGATGACGGAAACCGAAGTCAGCAGCGAAGTGATTAGCGGTGATGCCAATCTGCTGGCGAACCCGCCGCTGGAAGCGCGTATGCACGAACATCTGCTGGCGCTCGGCCCGATACCGTTCGATGACGAAGACCGCAAAATGGCAGCGATGTTCCAGACCGCGCTGAGTGCCGAAGACATCGCCGAATCCTACGCACGTTTCGGCGTTAAACCGCAGCCGGGTTTAACGCTGCACGACGGAATTTATCCGCTGTATAGCCCGAATGATGCTTTCATCGGTTCTACGGACGTGGGGACGGTCAGTTGGGTTGTGCCAACCGTGCAGATTCGCAGTGCCACTTACGCCATCGGCACACCAGCGCATTCATGGCAGTTGGTCGCACAGGGGAAAACCGGGGCCGCACACAAAGGCACGGAATACGCAGCCAAAGCAATGGCCTCACTGGCTATCGATCTGCTGGCCACGCCCGAACTGATTGCACAGGCAAAAGCCGACCATCAGGAAAGATTGCAGCAGACACCGTTTGAGAACCCGATTCCAGACAACGTGTTTGCACCTATCCCACAGGGATAAGAGGCCGACTCGAAGGGATTAGATAAGAGTAGCAGGACACCGTCAGGAGAGAGCCTCCTGACGGTAATTGAGACTTACGGACGGGCAACAAAACCGATAGCGTCGTAGACTTTCTTCAGCGTTTCCTGTGCGCGAGCACTCGCTTTGTCAGCCCCTTCACGCATGATCTGTTGCAGGAAAGCCTCATCGTTACGGTAGCGATGATAACGTTCTTGCAGCTCAGACAGCATACCGGATACGGCATCCGCCACCGCGCCTTTCAGGTGACCATACATCTGGCCGTTAAATTCCTGCTCCAGCTCAGGGATGGTTTTTCCCGTCACGCCGGACAGAATATCCAACAGGTTGGATACCCCAGCTTTATTCGCGACATCATAGCGCACGACTGGCGGCTCATCGGAATCCGTCATCGCGCGTTTGATCTTCTTCGCCACCGCTTTCGGATCTTCCAGCAGCCCGATAACGTTATTGCGGTTATCGTCAGACTTGGACATCTTCTTGGTCGGTTCCAGCAGCGACATCACGCGCGCGCCCGATTTCGGAATGAACGGCTCCGGCACTTTGAAAATGTCGCCATACAGGCTGTTGAAGCGCTGCCCGACGTCACGGCTCAGTTCCAGATGCTGTTTCTGATCTTCACCTACTGGCACCTGATTCGTTTGGTACAACAGGATATCCGCCGCCATCAGCACCGGATAACTAAACAGGCCAGCATTGATGTTCTCTTCGTAACGCGCGGATTTATCCTTGAACTGCGTCATGCGGCTCAGTTCGCCGAAATAGGCGTAGCAGTTCAGTATCCAGCTCAGTTGGCTGTGCTCAGGCACGTGCGACTGAACAAAAATGGTGCTCTTTTTCGGATCGATGCCACAGGCCAGATACAGCGCCAGCGTATCCAGCGTCGCTTTTCTCAGCGCCTGCGGATCCTGACGTACCGTGATGGCATGCAAATCCACAATGCAATAGATGCAGTCGTAATCGTCTTGCATGTTGACCCACTGACGTAACGCCCCCATGTAGTTACCAATGGTCAATTCACCAGACGGCTGCGCACCGCTAAATACAATGGGCTTGCTCATACTAAGGGTTCCTGATTGTGTGAAGAAGAATGCCCGATCAGGGGCAAAATATCGGCAAAACGATCCAGAACGACATCCGGCTGACTCAGCTCGATCGCTTCACCATAGTTATAACCATACGTCATGCCGACACTGCGACAGCCCGCCGCCTGTGCCGCCTGAATATCATTGCGGGAATCGCCGACGAACAGAAGCTCGCTGGCACGCAGCCCCAGCTTACCGAGCACCAGATAGAGCGGCGCAGGATGCGGCTTTTTCACAATGACATCGTCGCCACCGATGATCAGCGAAAAATAGTCGCCAATCCCCAGGCCTGCCAAGAGCGGGGCAACGAACGGCGTGGGTTTATTGGTCACCACCGCCATCGGAATGCCCTGCTGCGCCAACTGCGCCAGCGTCTCTTTTACCTGTGGAAACAGCGTGCTACCGCTATCCACCGTCTGCGCATAATAGACATCGAACCGCTCACGGGTTTCTTGCAAGCGTGCACCTGTAGGCTCAACGCCAGCCCAGCGCAGCGCCCGTTCAACCATCACGTCCGCACCGTTACCAATCCAGGTTGCGACACGAGCTTCGCCCGCAGCAGGCAACGACTGCGCCACTAAGGCCTGATCGATCGCCGCCGCCAGACCCGGTGCGCTGTGAATCAGCGTCCCGTCCAAATCAAAAGCTAATCCGCGAACTGCGGTTAATTCAGTCATGTGTCGTCCTTGAAATTTCACTACGCATTTGATCAATGACGGCACGGTAATCTGGATGACCAAAAATCGCCGATCCCGCCACAAACATATCCGCGCCTGCTTCAGCAATTGCGCCGATATTGTCTACTTTTACGCCGCCATCGACTTCCAGTCGAATGTCGTAACCGCTGTCGTCGATCAAGCGACGAACCTGACGCAGTTTATCCAGCGTGCTAGGAATAAAGGACTGGCCGCCAAATCCAGGGTTAACCGACATCAGCAGAATGATATCCAGCTTATCCATGACGTAATCGAGATAACTCAGTGGCGTCGCCGGGTTAAACACCAGCCCAGCCTTGCAGCCGTGATCTTTGATCAGTTGCAGTGAACGATCGAGATGATCCGTGGCTTCGGGATGAAAGGTAATGAAACTGGCTCCCGCATTGGCGAAATCTGGGATGATACGATCGACCGGTTTCACCATCAGGTGGACGTCAATCGGCGCGGTAATGCCGTAATCGCGCAGGGATTTCAGGACCAGCGGGCCAATCGTCAAATTTGGCACATAGTGGTTATCCATAACATCAAAATGGACCACATCCGCCCCGGCAGCCAATACGTTAGCGGTATCTTCACCAAGACGGGCAAAATCAGCCGACAGAATGGACGGCGCGATTAAAAACGGTTTCATTCATTTCTCCAAACGGTAAAGTCTGAATGCCTGCGGGTAACCTATTCCCAGCTAATGACGCCTCTCAGATGACATTAACCGATTCACTGCGCTCTGTTTACCCCACCTGAACACAAAATGGTATTACCGATATAGGGCTAATAACTCGCTTACTTTACTACGCCCTAAAATATTACGACTAATCGTTCTGCGCGCTTTAACAACATACAGCACAGCCTCCTGATACCATTCACGAGTCAGCAAGGTGTCATGATTGGAAATCAGCACGGGAATCTGACTTTCTACTGACAAACGACGCGCTAATTGCGCCAAACTTTGCTGGTCGGCACGACTGAAATTATTCGTGTGATAGGCCGTAAAATTCGCGGTAGCAGACAGCGGCGCATAAGGCGGATCGCAATAAATAACCGACCCTTTCTCTGCTTTTTCCAGCGTGTCCTGATAATGCTCGCAGACGAAAGTGGCATTCTGTGCCTTGAAGGCGAACCAGCGAATCTCTTCTTCAGGAAAATAGGGCTTTTTATAGCGCCCGAAAGGAACATTGAATTCGCCGCGCATGTTGTAACGGCACAGGCCGTTATAACAGTGGCGATTCAAATAGAGAAACAACAACGCGCGCCGATAGGCATCGCTGCAAAGGTTAAATTCTTCACGCAGTAAATAGAATGTCTCAGACGTGTTGACCTCATCCGTAAAAAGTTTACGGGCGTCGGTAACAAACTCATCTGCATTCGATTTAACGATATTGTAGAGATTAATCAGGTCGCTATTAATATCAGCCAATATGTAGCGATCGTATTCCGTATTCAGAAATACGGAACCCGCGCCAACAAAGGGCTCAATGAGACAGTCTCCTGCAGGTAAATAGCGACGAATCTCTTCTACCAGCGGATATTTACCACCAGCCCATTTTAAAAAAGCGCGGTTCTTCTTCATGCCGTCGTTAGTTACTCATACGTTTCAGAGCCGCGGATTGTACTCTGTGTCAGACAGCACATCAGGGCTAAAATTGGTGTTACTTATTTAAGTCCTGCTTCACCTGGCGGATCGGCTTAACCCATGGTTTTTTTGCTTGTACCTCTGCGGGCAACGCGGCAATCGCCTGTTTTGCGTCCGCAGAAGAAGCATAGACTCCGGTCACTAACACATACCAGGATTTTCCGTCTCGTTTCGTTTCATACACCCACGAATGGGCGAGATTATGTTGTTTTGCATAGGCTTTCAGCGTATCCGAGCGTGAAGCACTGCTAAGTTGCAACGTAAAACTGCTAGCAGGCGCATTCTGTACGGAGACATTCTGTCCAGCCGCCGCAGGAGCTGCTTTTGCGGTAGCCGCAGGTTTGCTTGCTACTGGCGCTTTTGGCACGCTGTTCGCAGCAGGCTTAGCGTTACTAGCGTGTGCAGGCGTCGCGTTGTGCGTATTTTTAGCAGATGAGGCCGCTGGCGTTTTTCCCGCCGGAGCAACCGTCGCAGGTGCCGTTGGCAGCGTCGAATTTCCTGTTGCGGCCTGAGAGAATTCGCTAACTCGCCCTTCCTGTTGCGACAGGGCATCGGTGATATTACCCGGCAGCTCGATACGCTGCTGGCCTGCCACCGGCGGTTGGATCTGTGCATCCGTCGGCGTACCGGAAATCGGTGGAGCACTTAATGTCTGAGGCGACGTCGGCGTTTGAGAAGACGCCTGCCCTGGCATTTGACCATGACTGACCTCGCCGGAAACGGCCGCAGGGCTTTCACTCGGTGAGGAAAGCTGCGCGCTCTGGGTCATTGCGGACGAGGAAGAGAGATCGATATTTCGCTCGCCACCCGCTTGATTCTGCGTCTGTGACGTTTGTGGCTGAGAAGGTGCCTGCAAAGCCGATCCAATACCTACGATCAGCAACACCAGCACAACGATCCCGATACCAATCATCAGGTGCTGTCTGGAAAGCGCGATCTTAGGTACCGCGAAGTTGCTGCTTTTCTGCTGACGAGTAGGTCGACGGTCACTGGTATCAGGCTTCAGCTCATCTTCCGGCTTGAACTCATCCATTTAACATCTCCCCACTAAAAAGCTCGAATTCGCCACGCGGTCGCCAAGGCGAATCATTGAATCGTAACGCATTGTATTTTATTAACCATAACCCATCAGGGCGTGTCTGTCGTTAATACTTATCTTTCATAACGGCTCGTCTTTCATAACGGATCGTCTTTCATCACCCGATAGCATTACGCATCAGGCAAGACAATCAGCTATCGAAGCCAACACCATGTCATGCGCGACGCCACCACGGACTTCTGATTGACCAATCGCCGTTGGCAGCACCAAGCGTAACTCACCCGCCAGTACTTTCTTGTCACGCATCATATGAGGAAGATAGGATTCAGGTGTCATTTGCGTCGGGCCGTTTACCGGCAGGCCAGCGCGAATCAGCAAAGACCTGACTCGCTCGACATCATCAGAGGAGAATTGCCCGAGACGACGTGCCGTATGCGCAGCCATCACCATGCCAGCCGCAACCGCTTCGCCGTGAAGCCAGTTACCGTAGCCCATTTCTGCTTCAATGGCATGCCCGTAAGTATGGCCCAAGTTGAGCAACGCCCGCATACCGCTTTCACGTTCATCTGCTGCAACCACCGCCGCTTTAATTTCACAGCAGCGACGAATGCAGTAAGCCAGCGCGTCATGCTCTAGCGCACGCACGGCCTCAATGTTTTCTTCGAGCCAAAGAAAGAAATCGCGATCCAGAATAATGCCGTACTTGATGACTTCCGCCAGCCCAGATGACAATTCCCGTATCGGTAAAGATTTCAGGCAGTCCAGATCGATCACGACCGATACGGGCTGGTAGAACGCCCCGATCATGTTTTTACCCAACGGGTGATTGACGGCGGTTTTACCACCGACGGAGGAATCTACCTGCGATAACAGCGTTGTCGGCACCTGGATAAACCGGACGCCACGCTGATAACTAGCCGCAGCAAAACCGGCTAAATCGCCGATAACACCGCCACCCAAGGCAACAATCGTCGTATCACGACCATGCGGTTTCGCCAACAGCGCGGTAAAAACCTGATCCAATACGGTCAACGATTTGTGCTGCTCGCCGTCAGGTAAAATCACCTGATCGACATGCACGCCGCTGTTTTCCAACACACCACGAACGCGGTCAAGGTACAGAGGAGCCAACGTCTGGTTCGTCACCAGCATGGCCTGCTCCCCCGCTTTCAACGGCATAAAAGAAGCCGAATCATCAAATAATCCAGCGGCTATCGTAATGGGATAACTACGTTCCCCTAGTGTTACGGTAATTCTTTCCATGCGCGTTAAACAACCCGTTCAGGATCCGCTCAATGCGGATAAGGTATGCTCTTAGTTACTTTCCAGCATATTGATAATCTGGTTAGCAACGACCTTGGCACTTTGCTCGTCAGTCCGAATGGTCACATCAGCGATTTCTTCATAAAGCGGGTTCCGCTCTTTCGCCAACGCTTCCAATACTTCACGTGGAGGGGTTTCAACCTGAAGTAACGGACGCTTCTTATCACGCTGCGTGCGGGCCAGTTGTTTCTCGATTGTCGTTTCCAAATAAACGACAACGCCGCGCGCGGAAAGACGATTGCGCGTCTCACGTGATTTGACTGAGCCACCGCCTGTCGCCAGTACGATGCCTTGCTTTTCCGTCAATTCATTAATGACTTTCTCTTCACGATCGCGGAAGCCTTCTTCGCCTTCCACATCGAATACCCAGCCCACATCAGCCCCAGTGCGTCGCTCAATTTCTTGATCGGAGTCGAAAAACTCCATATTGAGTTGTTGAGCTAACTGACGGCCAATAGTGCTTTTGCCGGCACCCATAGGCCCAACCAGAAAGATATTGCGTTTCTCTGCCATGTTTTTTGGTATTACTAAGACAATTCGTTAATGATAACCCGCCCCGCCAATTAACCCAGCGGCGGGACCTAAACTGAAACCTCATGAGCGATAGTGCGAGAATCAGACAAAAAATTATCTCAAGACTCAGGGTAGTTTGGCAACCGAATAAAATGTCACACCGGCCACAGGTGGCCAATGTAGTATGTTTTATCGACATTTTCGGTGGAACAACACTTCAGTGCTCAATTCGCTAACCCTTGTAAGCTAAATCCGCCGCAGCGTCAAACTCATAAGCGACGAACGTGACAAAATATTGCGCCCAATCCGAAAAAAAAACACCGTATAACATCAGAGCCTGCCTGGGTTTACTCATGATGACGCGGGTATCAGCGTCGGCGTAATGAAAATGACCAATTCTCGTCGCGTATGCTGCTGAGTATGGTTTCTGAACAGATGACCAAATACGGGAACCTCACCCAATATTGGCACCTGTCTGTCACTGTTCTTTTTTTGCTGCTGGAAAATGCCGCCTAAAACGATGGTTTCACCATCAGCGACTGTCACCTGGGTTTGGATTTCCTGTTTATCGATCGCTAACGCTTCGCCATTATCGCCCTGCTTAATCGTCTGTCCCGGCATGTTTTGGCTAATTTTCAGGTTCAGCGTAATCCGTCCGGCAGGCAGAATGTCCGGCGTAACTTCCATCCCTAATACCGCTTCTTTGAACTCGATAGACGTCGATCCGCTGGCACCGCTGGAAACCTGGTACGGAATTTCCGTGCCTTGTTTAATACTGGCGGTCTGCTGGTGCGCAGTAAACAAGCGAGGGCTAGCGATAATCTCGACCTGACTTTCCTGTTCCAGCGCCATTAACTCCAGATCCAGCAGGCGGCCATTCAGTCGCGCCAAATGGAACCCAGCATTGATCGTCGGCGTGTCCACTGGTAGGCCAACGTTAAAATGATTCAGCCTGAGCGCCTTGCTCGCCGCATCCCCTTCTCCCAGCCCCCAGTTCACGCCCAGCGCCTGCAGGTGCTCGCTGCTGATGGTGACGATATGCGCCGCCAACTGTACCTGCGCTAACGGTAGATCGAGTTCCTTCACCCACGGTTCGAGCTGTGCCAAAGCCTCTTCCGTATCGCGAATCAATAAAGTATTCGTCCGTTTATCCACGGTTACGCTGCCACGTGTAGAAAGCAGCGTCCCACGTTGAGCCAGAACACTGGCCACCACGTCCGTTGCATCAGCATACTGCAACGCCACAGAGATATTATGCAGCGGCAATTTCTGCGCCTGTTCCGCTGTGTGTTCGTCCCGCTCTTTCTGCAAGGACTCAAGGTGCCCGGCAGGGAAAACCATCAGTACGTTACCGTTACGCTCGACGCTAAGTTTCCCCATGCGTAACACAATATCCAGTGCCTGCTGCCAGGGAATATCTGCCAGCCTCAGGCTAAGGTTCCCCGTCACCCCCGGCGCGATCACCACATTGAGTTGCTGGTGATCCGCTAACGCCTGTAGCACTCGCGATATCGGTGAGTCTTCAAACGCCATCGATACCGAACTTTCCGCACTGACCTGAAACGGCGCGGCGAGAAGAAATAACCCGCTCCACGCCACCACTCGACATAACATCTTCATATTCATAACCTTCCTTGTTATCGAGATATGCTGTTGCCAGCGTTTTTTTCAAAGAACGATTGTCCAAAGACTGCGTTCAAAATACGTGTCACCAGAAAAACCTCGCCTATTCCGTAGGCTTAGTGATAAACGGAGAAACCAGCAGCAGGCTATCTGGCAGGCCATCACAGCCAGCCTCACGTGCTGTCGGGACAAATTTGGCCCCTGATTTATCCAATTGGCTGACGAGCCAGTACCCCGGAGGGACCGTTTCACCACTTGTCAGCTTGATCCAACCAACCTCAGGCTGTGCTAGCCAACCAATCCAGCGATCGCCAGAGCCAATCACGCCTTTTAGCTGCCACGGTGGCAATGTCGCGGAGGGCAGACAGCGCGCAGCAGCCAGAGGCTGAAAAGGGTCGATGCGTTCTGCAAGTTTTTCTGCCTGCACGCTATGGGGTACGAAGAGCAGCATCAATGCGATACAACGTGTTATATGACTCATGGCATTCCCTCCGGTCTGACTAGCGATAGCTCAACCTGTAACCGTGGTATTTCTGACGGCGACTCCGTTGGAACGGCATCAGGCTTTATGGTCAGTTGCGTTATCCGCAGCACATAAGGTAGCGCCGCTAGCTCACGCAGCACCTGCAACACGCCCGTGTAGTTCGCGCTAAATACCAGTTGCCAACGTTCCTGATGGGGCACTCCCGCATGAGGCAGCGCGGGCTGCCACGATAGAAGCGAAGCCCCTGCCTGCGACAGAGGCTCGACGATAAGCAGTGCCAGCCTGTCAGGCTGAAAGGGATCGTTTTGCACAGCTTTCTCCGCTAATTGCTCGCGTAGCACCGACAGTAACGGCATCGCATCGAGCTTTTGTTGGACGTCCTGTCTATCCAGACGCGCCTGAATGATTTGCTTTTCTATGCCAATCACGGCCCTACGAGCTTCACCGATGAGGAACCAACCAGATAGCAGCCCGGCAGTGGCGACAAACGCCAGTTGAAGCGCCAACTGCTGCCAGAGCGGTTTATTCACTAGCCCAGGCTGATTCAGCACGACGTCAGTCAAAACCGATGGATTAATCATGGACTTCCTCCTGCAAGGAAGCGCTTGTATCGCGCCAGTTGGCCTGAAAGGAAAAGCGCAGTTGGGTATTCACACCACGCTCTCGGGACGTATGCAGCAACTGCACACTCTCAACAGAAACATGACGTGACAACATTCGTTGTAACGTAATGATATCGTGATAGTTTTCACTTAAACCGGATAGCAGCAGATGCGATCCGCGGTCAGCGATTTCCGTCAGCCACAGACGCGCGGGCATCATGCCTGCAAGCTGATCTAACAGATGGAGATTACGACGATTGTCATACTGGACTATCGCCTCAGCGCGTTCCTGTTCCAGATAGCGACGCAGCGCTTCCCGCGCCTGATGCGTTTGCTGATACCGCGCCGTCAGTTGCTGCTGTTGGGCCAGCACCGCATTGAGTTCATCCTGCGCGCGTTGCTGTCTGTGCTGCCAAAACAGATAGCTCGCGGCGATAAGGCATAGCATCACCCCCGTCTGTAGCCACAGCAACCCTAACCAACGACGTGCACGCTGGCGCATCTGGGTTTTACGCCAAGGTAAAAGATTAATCAGCAGCATAGTCAGGCATCCTCAGGACGCAATACCAACCCACCTGCAATCGCAAAAGCCGAGGCGAAACTCGGCAGCGGCGGCTGCCTATGGTTAAACACCGTTAACGGCGACCACGGCTGTAATACGTTGGTCTGCTGGCGGGGTAAATCGGGCGAGACGCTAGAGTAATAGGCTATGTGATCAACATCATGCTGATAGCGAGTGCTTACAACTGATAAGATATCCGCCTCGTCATTCAGTTCATCAAGGTGTATCACGCCCGAGTGAAAAGCGTGGTTCACCGGGGAAACCCACAGCCAGCTATCCAACAGCCGATGCAGAAGCAGACGGTTAGCGTCAAGCTCAGCTCGCTGCGCTATCGCCCGAAGCGCACAGGTTGAAACCTCAAGCACATCGGGGTGTAGTCCCGCACTATTCAGACATGCCAGCCATTTATCGATCTCCTGTCGACGTGCGGCGGTCACTAGCAGCGTCCCCTGCCTCTGCGGGTCTTCCCGATAGTCGATCGCCAGCGATTCGCTACCGATCGGCAGCTTACGCGCCGCTAGGGTTTCGATGTAGAGGCTACGCTCCGGTTCCTGTAAACGCCGGTCAGGCATCGGTAAATGCTGCTGTAAAATCAGTTGAGCAGGAAACCCCACCCGTAGCGAAATGTGTCCAGGCAGTAAACAACGCCATGTTCGCAAGGCCTCACAAAGCGCCTCAGTATGGTGTAGACTACCCGTGCGCAAGGTGTCGTCGGGTAGCGGATATTGCCACCAGTGACGAAGCTGCCAGCCATCGCGGCGGCGTTGAACCGCCAGTGCGCGCATGAAGCCGTTTTGTATATCTACTCCAACCTGCCAGATGTGATAAGCCATGTTCAACCCGATTTCCTTATCCAATAAACGTATCCACAGTGCTGGCTTACCTTTATACTAGCGCCCGATTGTTTATAAACTGTCCAAACGCTACTGAATGGAAAATCCCAGGTGAAGTTCGTAAAGTATCTATTCATCCTTGCAGTCTCTTGCATTCTGCTGGGAGCTGCCTCGATATACGGTTTGTTCCGTTATATCGAACCCCAACTGCCCGATGTCGCCACGCTGAAAGACGTGCGACTGCAAACGCCTATGCAGGTCTACAGCGCCGATGGCGAACTGATCGCTCAGTTTGGTGAAAAGCGCCGTATCCCGCTCAAGCTGGACCAGATTCCCCCTGAATTGGTACACGCTTTTATCGCGACCGAAGATAGCCGCTTCTATGATCACCACGGTGTCGATCCCGTCGGGATCATCCGTGCCGCATCCATCGCGCTCACATCAGGTCACGCCTCTCAAGGGGCGAGTACCATTACGCAACAGCTCGCCAGGAACTTCTTCCTGAGCCCAGAACGCACCCTGATTCGTAAGATCAAGGAAGTGTTTCTGGCTATCCGTATTGAGCAGTTGCTGACCAAGGATGAAATCCTTGAGCTCTATCTGAACAAGATTTACCTCGGCTATCGCGCCTATGGCGTTGGCGCGTCGGCACAGGTGTACTTTGGCCGCCCAGTTGACCAGTTGACGCTGAGCGAAATGGCGATGATCGCCGGTCTGCCGAAAGCGCCATCGACGTTCAACCCGCTCTATTCCTACGACCGTGCCGTTGCCCGTCGCAACGTCGTCCTTGCACGTATGAAGGATGAAAATTACATCACGCAGTCGCAATACGATGCGGCACGTAACGAAAAGCTGGTCGCGAATTATCACGCACCGGATATTTCGTTCTCCGCACCGTATGTCGCAGAAATGGCACGACAGGAGATGGTCAAACGCTATGGCGAAGATGCTTATAACGACGGTTATAAGGTCTACACGACGGTCACCAAAAAATTGCAAACCGCCGCACAGGATGCGCTGCGTAATAACATCCTCGCCTATGACATGCGCCACGGTTACCGCGGCCCGAGCAAAGTGCTATGGAAAGTCGGTGAAGGCGTCTGGGATCAGGCGAAGATGATTGCCGCCCTGAAAGCGTTGCCGGTCTACGGCCCACTCTATCCGGCCATCGTCACCAGCACTACGGCTGACAACGCGATTGCGATCCTGTCTGACGGCAGCAATATTGCCCTGCCGATGGCGGGCATGCGCTGGGCACGTGCATACCGTTCCGATACGCAGCAAGGGCCGACACCGAAGCGCGTCACAGACGTTGTACAAGCAGGCCAGCAGGTCTGGGTACGTAAAGTGAACGATGATTGGTGGCTGGCACAGGTGCCGGACGTCAACTCTGCGATTGTCTCACTTAACCCGAAAAACGGTGCGATAGAAGCACTGGTTGGCGGTTTTGACTTTAACCAAAGCAAATTCAACCGTGCGACGCAGGCACTGCGCCAGATTGGTTCCAACATCAAACCGTTCCTGTACACCGCTGCGATGGACAAAGGTTTAACGCTGGCAACGATTCTGAACGACGTCCCGATCACCCGTTGGGATGCAGGTGCAGGATCTGACTGGCGGCCGAAAAACTCCCCAGCAACCTATGATGGCCCGATCCGTTTGCGTCAGGGGCTGGGTCAATCCAAAAACGTGGTGATGGTGCGTGCCATGCGCGCAATGGGCGTGGACTATGCAGCGGATTACCTGCAACGCTTCGGTTTCCCAGCGCAGAATATCGTCCATACTGAATCGCTGGCGCTGGGTGCCGCCTCGTTTACGCCGCTACAGGTCGTACGTGGCTATGCCGTCATGGCAAACGGCGGCTATCTGGTCGATCCCTATCTGATCAGTAAGATAGAGAGCGAGGCAGGCGGCACGGTATTTACCGCTACACCGAAAGTGGTCTGTGATACCTGTAATCTCCCGCTGGTCTACGGTGAAACACCGCGTTCTCCGGTATTAGCGACTACTAACGTTGAAGATGTTGCCACGTCAAACGAAGCACCGCCGTTAAGCTTGCCGCAGCCAGAACTGGAGCCTGTCACACCAGAGGCTGCACAGCAAAACGCCGCACAACCTTACGCACCGCACGTGATCAACACGCCGCTGGCATTCCTGATTAAAGACGCGCTGAACAGCAACGTCTTTGGCGAACCGGGCTGGATGGGGACGGGTTGGCGCGCGGGTCGTGAGTTGAAACGTCGTGATATCGGCGGTAAAACCGGCACAACGAACAGTTCCAAAGACGCTTGGTTCTCCGGTTATGGCCCGAATCTGGTGACGTCGGTCTGGATTGGCTTCGACGATCACCGCCGCGATCTGGGTGCCAGCAGCGCATCTGGCGTCATCAAAGATCAGATCTCCGGCTATGAAGGCGGTGCGAAATCAGCGCAGCCTGCGTGGGATGATTTCATGAAAGCCGCGCTGGATGGCGTACCGGAACAACCGCTGACGCCGCCAGCAGGCATCGTCAGTGTCGTCATCGACCGCAGCAGCGGCAAGCTGTCTAACGGTGGCGGGAACAGCCGTTCCGAATACTTTATTGACGGAACGCAGCCGAAAGAATACGAAGTGCATGAAGTCGGCACTACGTTGATGGATAACGGACAAAGCGAAGAATTATTCTAGCCAGCGTTCGATAGCGTTACACATACAAAGAAGGCACCAGAAACGGTGCTTTCTTTATTTGGCTATGATGAATCAGGAAATTAGCGAGGTGTGCGACGCAGCCAGTCGTGGGCCAGAAACAGCGCGCTGACATTACGCGCTTCGCGGAAATCAGGCTCTTGCAGCAGCGACATCATGTCATCTATCAGCCAGCGGACTTGCGGCATCGGCTCCGGCTCATCGCCTTCCAGACTCTGCGGATACAGCCCACGCGCCACAACGATATTCATCTGGCTGGAAAAATAGGAGGGAGCCATCGTTAACGTCGCCAGCAACTCCAGTTTTTCCGCCCCAAAACCGACTTCTTCCATTAGCTCGCGGTTAGCGGCTTCGAAAACCGTTTCGCCGGGATCGATCAGCCCTTTGGGAAAGCCCAGTTCGTATTCCTCAATGCCGACGGCGTATTCACGGATCAACAACAGTTCATCATCGATGATCGGAACGACCATCACCGCCTGTCGGCCGCTTGAACGCATCCGCTCATAAACCCGGCGAACCCCGTTGCTAAATTCAAGATCAACGGATTCCACAGTGAACAAGCGCGAACGCGCTACCGTTTCTACCTTGAGGATTTTAGGTTTTTTCAGGTGATGACTCATTGATGCCCCCAGAGAGTTACGACCAGAACGGCACCTTAGCCCAACTCGCACAGAGAGGTTACGTTTACCGCGACCTGAATACGGCATGCCGTTGAATAAGAAGAGATCGACAATATTCTTTTTTGATCCTGTTCACATTGTGCGTTAACAGTCCCCCTCGCTGCAACTATCGTGACGATGAATTTACGTGTAGGCAACATGCAAGACACACTCTGTATGAGAAACCACCGCTAAAAGTCAATAACTTAAAAAAAATAGGAATATCCTCATTTAAGAGACGTTTTTTGCTTGTTACTATCGTCACCTTATACGATTAATTCTATTCATAATTATGTTATTAATCTAAGAAAACAATGCCATACGGGTTATCATCGATTGTATAATTTTGTTAAACTCGGACGAAAACAAGGAGCATCGCGTTTTGGAATGGAGATGACATGAGCACAATATTTACCCTATTGGCGATATTGCTTGCCTGTCTGATCGTTATAGGAGGTCTTGTCGGCTACCGTATGCGTCACCGATTCCTGTCCGCTCCGCCGTTACCCGTTTCGCAATCGCTTCCTCGACGGTTAACTGAAGACGAACGGATCGCTGTTGAACGCTATCTGGCTCAGGAAAACAGCCAGCAAACGCAAACTACGCCACTTAATACCCCCAATGCGCAGCCTAAACTACCGCGTTCCCTGCAAAGTAATCGGGTTTACCCCATCACTCATACGATTACACGCTACGGCCTGAGCACCGATGTTCAGAATAAGTGGCGCTACTATATCGATACACAAGAAATCCATCTGCCGCCCAGTTGGGAACCGTTCATTACCGAAAATAACACTGTCGAACTGATTAAGACACGCTCGATCCCGCTGGTCATTTCCCTAAACGGGCACTCGCTAACTGAATGTCTCGACGATCGTCCACTCGCTCCACTGCCGAGCGAAGTCCCTGTTCCGAACGCCTCCATCCGTCAGGAAGACAGTGAGCATGCCGAGCTGGTCACTATCCGTAAGGAAACGCGTGAAGAACACGCCATGCACCACTCTGGGGGCTTGAAGGAAACGGCCGTGCTGTGCGTGTCTTTTCTACTTTTGTTAATTAGCCTGAATAGCCCTATCGCCCTGCTCCCCTGGCTGATCGGTACCGCAGCATTATTAGCAAGCTGGAGCCTGTGGCAGCTTTTCCGCTCGCCATCCGCTCAGGAACTGCGCGATGTGCACTGCCTTCACGGCACGCCGCAAGGCTTGGGTCTGTTTGGCGAATCCAATCAGGGGCCGCTCGGTAATATCTCGCTCGGTAATATCGATCTGATTTACCCACCGCACTGGCAGCCCTATATCGCGCAGGATCTCGGGCGAAAAACGGATGTTGATATCTATCTCAACCGACAGGTGATCCGTCAGGGAGAGCACCTGTCGCTGCACGATGAAGTGAAATATTTCCCGCTACAGCGCTGGAGCAGGAATCTGCTGCTGGCCGTGGGTTCACTGCTCAGCCTGATTTTGCTCGTCACTAACGTGCCGCTTGAACTGCCGCTCAAGCTCAGTCTGGCTTGGCTGCAGGGCGCACAGCGTATTCAGGCCACGCAGGTCAGCGATCTGGAAACCGCCCAGCTCCGCATTGGCGACACACTGGCTATCCGTGGCAACGGCATGTGCTACGTGCCGGCAGGCATTCATCCCGTATCCGCACCGTCGCCCTATGTGTTTAGCCCTTTCGACTGTTCCGCTATTTACTGGAATAAGGCCGCGCCGCTGCCATTGCCGGAATCCGAGACAATAGAAAAAGCCTCTGCCCTGCTGAAATCCGTCAACAACCAACTTCATCCGCAAGCGGACAAAGAAGGTCAGGTTAACTCTCAATTAGCGTCTACGATCCAGAAATCAGGGCTGATTCTGATGAAAAACTTCGCTGAAGTTGTTCTGAGAACACAAGATTTGTGCAGGCAGGAAAACGATTGTTCCCGCCTGAAAAATGCGCTGGTAAACCTGAGCGACGTCAAGAACTGGAATACGCTGGTAAAAGACGCCAATTCCGGCAAGCTGAAAGGGATGAATGTGGTGCTGCCCGCCGTCAGCGCAGAAACGCTGGAGTCATTGGTCAACAGTTCCACCGATCAATTCTTCTATCAGGAAATCAATCACGCGACAGAGTCGCTGAACAGCCCGCCGCCCAGTGGATTCCTGATTCGCAGCGACGAAGGCCGACAGTTCGTTAACCATCCGCTTCCTCCGATGCCGCTGAATGAATATCGGCCATCGGACCAGTGGCAGGAACTCCAGCGGCTTTCCGCGATGCTACTGCATACGCCGTTTAATGCCACGGGCGTTATCACGCAGCTTAATACCGATGCCAACGGGACCCAGCACATCAGCCTGCACAGTGAACCCGACGTCATTACCGTCTGGCGCTATCTCGGCACGTGTCTGTTGCTGCTGCTCTTTTCTGCGACGTTTACCGTTAATGCGGTTCTGACCGGCATTAAGATGCGTAAAAGCCAGAAGCGAGTGACCGATATTCAGTGCTATTACACCTCACGGTACAATATGATGACGAATTCGTTCCCAGACAATCGTCCTCAGAGCCCCCGCTAACGGCATCGTGCCCACCCTGCGGTTATGCTAACCTAGCGGAATCAGTTTCCCGTCATTCTTGTCACTATTGCATTGTGCGCCTTCTGCTACATCACCCTATAGCACGGAGCGGCATCTGGAGTCGTTATGAATCCCCACGTTAACTGGCACGACATCGACACCGTGATACTGGATATGGATGGCACGCTGCTCGATCTGGCGTTTGACAGCTATTTCTGGCTTCAACTGGTGCCGCAGTCGCTCAGTGAAAAACGTCGCATCAGCCTTGAACAGGCGCACCAGCTTATCGAACAGGAATACCGAGCGGTTCAGCACACGCTAAACTGGTACTGTTTCGATTACTGGTCAGAACGTCTCGATCTGGATATCTATCAAATGACGACGGATATCGGTACGCAAGCCCGATTGCGCGATGACACGACGCCGTTTTTAGCGGCGCTGCGCGAATGCGGTAAAGAGACAATTCTACTGACCAATGCCCATCCACACAGTCTAGCGGTAAAAATCGAACACACTGGGCTGGATCAGCACCTTGATTTATTACTTTCCACCCATACTTATGGGTATCCGAAAGAGAATCAGCGCTTGTGGCAGGCAGTACAGCAACAGACTGGCTTCAACCCCGCCAGAACGTTATTCGTGGATGACAGCGAACCGATTCTGGATGCCGCGAAAACGTTCGGCATCCATTACTGTCTGGGTGTGCGTAATCCCGATTCCGGCCAGCAGGAAAAGGCATTCCTGCAACATCCGTCAATGAACGACTACCTTGCGCTGCTACCCGCCCTGCGCCACTCCGTTAACGCAGGGTAATGTAAGGTGGCCAGAGGGGGGGAAACACGGTGATGAGGTTCCGCAGGGATGCCTCGCACCATGGTCGCCCAGTAACGCGATCTTTAAACGATCGGCATTAGGGTAATCAGGGGGATTGATGGTGAAAGCTACCGAACAGGCCGACGACGCCGTTCGTCTGGACAAATGGCTTTGGGCAGCCCGTTTCTATAAAACCCGGGCGATAGCTCGCGAAATGATCGACGGCGGCAAAGTG
The DNA here is from genome assembly GCF_014946775.2 of Pectobacterium quasiaquaticum. Classification (NCBI taxonomy): domain Bacteria; kingdom Pseudomonadati; phylum Pseudomonadota; class Gammaproteobacteria; order Enterobacterales; family Pectobacteriaceae; genus Pectobacterium; species Pectobacterium quasiaquaticum. The sequence continues at coordinate 4,022,047 of NZ_CP065177.1, forward strand.
CACTATAACGGGCAACGCGGTAAGCCGAGCAAACAGGTCGAACTGAATGCCGAGATCAAACTGCGTCAGGGCAATGAGGAACGCACCGTTATTATTTTGGCCGTCAGCGGTCAGCGCAGAAGCGCAATAGAGGCGCAGGCGCTGTATCAGGAAACAGCCGCAAGCATTGAGAAACGAGAAAAGCTGTCGCAGGCGCGGAAAATGAATGCGCTGACGATGCCACACCCCGATCGCCGCCCAGATAAAAAAGAGCGACGCGATCTGATTAAATTTAAATACAGCGATCGAGAATAGCACGCCGGCCTTCAGAGAAGCCCCAGCGATCGCCGCACGACTTATTCGCCGTACCACTCATCGCGCACTACAACGAGAAAACATTATGGCTCACGACCAACTACATCGTTATCTGTTTGAAAATTATGCCGTTCGTGGCGAATTGGTGACAGTTAACGAGACGTATCAACGTATTTTGACCAACCACGACTACCCAGCGGCGGTACAAACGCTGCTAGGCGAAATGCTGGTTGCCACCAGCCTGTTGACGGCCACGCTGAAATTCAGCGGCGATATTACCGTTCAGCTTCAAGGCGATGGCCCACTGAAACTGGCGGTGATTAACGGTAACCACCAGCAGCAGATGCGCGGCGTTGCCCGTCTGCAAGGGGATATCGCACCGAGGAGTTCGCTGAAAGAGATGGTGGGCAATGGCTATCTGGTCATTACCATTACACCGACTGACGGCGAGCGTTATCAGGGCGTCGTCGGTTTAGAAGGTGAAACCGTGGCCGAATGTCTGGAGAGCTATTTCCAGCAGTCCGAGCAGTTGCCAACACGGTTGTTTATCCGTACCGGTCAACACGGCGGGAAGCAGGCCGCCGCAGGTATGCTGCTCCAGGTGTTGCCCGCACAGGATGCCGATCGTAATGATTTTGATCATCTGGCCCAGCTCACCACGACGGTCAAAGCCGACGAGCTGTTTACCCTGCCCGCCACCGAGGTACTGTACCGCCTTTACCATCAGGAAGAGGTCACCGTGTATGAGCCGCAGGATGTCGAATTCCGCTGCCACTGTTCGCGCGATCGTTGCGCAGATGCATTAATGACGCTGTCCGATCAGGAAGTGAATGAGATGATCGAGCAGGACGGTGAAATCGATATGCACTGTGACTATTGTGGTACGCACTACCTGTTTAATTCGCTGGACATCCGCGCCATACGGCAGGATTCATCAGGGAATCTGTTGCATTAATCTTTCTAACGGGTACGACAGTGCCCGTTTTATTTTGCTTATTCTCCCACCAACAAACCGCAATGGTTGTTTTTCAAACACCCTAAATAAGCAAAGTTATTAATGAATTTATTTAATTTTATGATTGCTATCGCGGTTAAAATAAGCTCACTCCCTACAATGTTTAGTAGTACAACTATAACTTGAGGAGTAGCAACATGCAGATCAACGGTATTACCCCGCAAGCCCTGACGGCTTATGGAATCCATGATGTCCGCGATATTGTCTACAATCCCAGCTATGACCTGCTTTTTGAAGAAGAACGCTCACCTACCCTACAAGGCTATGAACGCGGCATCGAAACCCAACTGGGTGCGGTAGCCGTCGATACTGGCATCTTTACCGGCCGTTCCCCGAAAGACAAATACATCGTGCGCGATGACGTCACCCGCGACACCGTATGGTGGTCCGATCAAGGCAAAGGTAAGAACGATAACCACCCGTTGAGCCAGGAAACCTGGACGCACCTGAAGCAACTCGTCACCACGCAGCTGTCCGGCAAGCGGTTGTTCATCATCGATGCTTTCTGCGGTGCCAACCCAGACAGCCGCCTCAGCGTACGTTTCGTCACGGAAGTGGCGTGGCAGGCGCATTTCGTCAAAAATATGTTTATCCGCCCGAGCGATGAAGAACTGGAAGGCTTTGAGCCGGATTTCATCGTGATGAACGGCGCAAAATGCACCAACCCGAACTGGCAGGAACAGGGGCTGAACTCCGAGAACTTTGTCGCGTTCAACCTGACAGAACGCATCCAGCTGATTGGCGGCACCTGGTACGGCGGCGAAATGAAGAAAGGGATGTTCTCCATCATGAACTACCTGCTGCCGCTGAAAGGCATCGCTTCCATGCACTGTTCGGCAAACGTCGGCGAAAAAGGTGATGTGGCGGTCTTCTTTGGCCTGTCCGGTACGGGTAAAACCACGCTGTCCACCGATCCAAAACGCCAGTTGATTGGTGATGACGAGCACGGCTGGGACGACGATGGCGTCTTCAACTTTGAAGGCGGCTGCTATGCCAAAACCATCAAGCTGTCTAAGGAAGCAGAGCCGGATATCTTTGGTGCCATCAAACGCGATGCGCTGCTGGAGAACGTCACCGTGCTGGCAGACGGCACCGTGGACTTCAACGACGGTTCCAAAACCGAGAACACCCGCGTCTCCTATCCGATCTACCACATTCAGAATATCGTTAAACCGATCTCCAAAGCGGGCCATGCAACGAAAGTGATCTTCCTGACGGCGGACGCGTTCGGCGTGTTGCCACCGGTTTCCCGCCTGACGTCCGATCAAACGCAGTATCACTTCCTGTCCGGCTTTACCGCCAAACTGGCAGGAACCGAGCGCGGCGTGACGGAACCGACACCGACCTTCTCCGCCTGCTTCGGCGCAGCATTCCTGATGCTGCACCCGACGCAGTACGCTGAAGTGCTGGTGAAACGCATGAAGGCGGCTGGCGCACAGGCCTATCTGGTGAACACGGGCTGGAACGGCAGCGGCAAACGTATCTCCATTAAAGATACACGCGGGATTATTGATGCCATTCTGAACGGCAGTATTGATGATGCAGAAATGCAGACGCTGCCTGTCTTCGATCTGGCGATTCCGACCTCGCTGCCCGACGTCAATCCTGACATTCTCGACCCGCGTGATACCTACGCCAGCGTTGAACAATGGCAGGAAAAAGCGGACGATTTGGCACAGCGCTTTATCACCAACTTCGATAAGTACACCGATGCACCAGCGGGTGCTGCGCTGGTCAAAGCAGGACCGAAGCGGTAAACACTGAAGAAAAACCATCATGAAAAAGGCGCGGATTCCGCGCCTTTCTTATTCATGCCAGTGCTGCACAAAATGCTTATGACTCTTTCGCGGCACTCACATCTGCTACCGCGACGTCCGATAGCAGCGGCAGATACGCGCGGACGCAGAGCCCACCGCGTTCGCTTCTGCCGACATCCAGCACACCATTGTGCGCATCGATAATACGCTGCACAATCGCCAGCCCCAGCCCTGTACCGCTAGTGGTTCGCGCGCTATCGCCACGCACAAACGGCTGGAATAGGTGCTTCAACTGATCGGGCGCGATGCCTTCTCCGTCGTCTTCTACCTGAAACCAGACGCGCTGTAGCTCACGCCCAGTACTGACTTTTATCCAGCCGTTCCCGTAACGCGCCGCATTCACGACCAAATTCAGCGCAGCACGTTTTATTGAGAGCGAGCTGATACGCACCAGCAGCTCGCCGGTAGCAAACTCGCTGTCGATCTGGCGTTCATAACCGCTTTCCGATGCCACCACTTCGCCCATAATGGCGTTCAGATCGGCCATTTCCGTCTGCATTTCCTGACCGGTACGCAGGTAGTCGAGGAACTGCTCAATAATCGCATTACACTCTTCAATGTCCTTATTAATAGATTCCGCCAGATAGTCATCTTCCTTGCCCATCATTTCGGTCGCCAGACGAATTCGCGTCAGCGGCGTACGCAGATCGTGGCTGACGCCCGCCATCAGCAGCGTGCGGTCATCGGCTAGCAGCTTCACGCCGGAGGCCATCTGGTTAAAGGCACGCGTCACAGAACGCACTTCGGAAGCGCCATACTCACGCAGCGGCGGCGGAATAATGCCTTTACCGACCTGCAAAGCCGCATGCTCCAGCTCAACCAAGGGTCGGTTCTGCACCCGAATAAATAGCCACGCGCCGCCAATCACCAGCAGCATTATCGCCAGCGTATAGCGGAAGAGCGGCGAGAAATCGCCTTGATGAATTTCGGTGAGGGGAACGCGCACCCAGATATCCGGTGACAGCCAGGTTTTCAGCCACACCACCGGTGTATTCTTGCTGACTTCAACCCGCACATCCGTCGGGCCGCCCAGCTGTTGCGCCATCTGGTCACTCAGAAACTTGTAGTGCTGGGCCCAACGCAGGCCGCTTTCCTCCGCCGCCGCATTGGTGTACAGCGATATACCCAATTCGCGGTAAATCTCACGCCGGAACGCAGGCGGCACCTCAAGCGTGGAGCCATCTTCCAGTTGCAGACTGTCCGTCATCAGCATTCTTACTTCGTATGCCAGCACTTTATTGAACTGCTGCAAACTCGGCAGAATCGCAAAGTTGAGCACCACCAGATAGGTGGTGACCAAACTGACAAACAATAGCGTGACAATCAGTAGCAACGTCCGTGCAAATGAGCTGCGCGGAGAAAAACGCCATTGCATCATGCCTTACTGCCGTCCGGGACAAACACGTAGCCAAGACCCCACACGGTCTGGATATAGCGCGGGTGCGCCGGATCCTCTTCCACCATGCGGCGCAGACGAGAAATTTGTACGTCGATGGAACGCTCCATCGCGCTGTATTCACGACCGCGGGCCAGATTCATCAACTTATCGCGAGACAGCGGTTCGCGCGGATGACTCACCAGCGCCTTAAGCACGGCAAACTCGCCGCTGGTTAACGGCATCGGTTCATCATCACGGAACATTTCGCGCGTGCCCAGATTCAGCTTGAATTTGCCAAACGCAATAATGGCTTCTTCTTGCGATGGCGCGCCCGGCAGTTCATTCGCCTGACGACGCAGCACCGCACGGATGCGAGCCAGCAGTTCACGCGGGTTGAAAGGTTTAGGAATATAATCGTCCGCGCCGATTTCCAGCCCGACGATACGATCGACTTCTTCCCCTTTTGCCGTCACCATAATGATCGGCATCGGATTGCTCTGGCTACGCAAGCGACGGCAGATGGACAGCCCATCTTCGCCCGGCAGCATCAGATCCAGCACCATAAGGTGAAAGGATTCACGGGTCAGTAAACGGTCCATCTGTTCAGCATTGGCTACGCTACGTACCTGAAAACCCTGCTCAGTCAGATAACGCTCTAACAGCGCCCGCAAACGCATGTCGTCATCTACAACCAGAATTTTATAGTTTTCTTGCATTCTCTTTCTCCAAAGGCGTAATAGCGCCGACGCTGCTATTGTTCAGAAACATACGAATTACTGACAGTCGTTTCTGGTATACATTCTAGGCAAAATTGTTACAAAGCATATTAAAACGCGTGTAATCAATCATTTCCTTTGCCGTCAGTCATAAAATAATCAGTGATTTGTGAACGTTGTGGGCGGTGAAGTGTAGTTGTGCACGAGTAGTTGTGCACGAAGAGTATAGTAACGCGGCCATCAATAAAAAGGCGCGAGACGGCAAAAGCCGGAGAAAAGCTAAGAGAGAGGGCGTTCTCACCTGAATTCAGCGCGACAACATAAAGCGGTTAACGCATCGCAGTGATTAACGCATAAGCTCATCCAGCACAACACACGGGGATCATCATAATCCCCGTCTCTTTCTCTATCTATCGGTGCCAGAGCCCGCCTGCTAGTAGCTTACTGCGCAAGACTGACGAAATAGCCCGGCTGGTAATCAACCGGCAGGAACTGCTGGTGAAGCTGGCGGAAGGTGTCATCCGCGTTGAGATCGCGGAATAAGTCTGGGTGGAACCACTCGGCCAGTTGCTGAATGGCGATAAAGTCATACGGGCCATTGTAAAACTGATGCCAGATGGCATGAAACGCTCGCTGCTGCTTGGCGACGCTGTTGGTGTAGGCCGGACGCCCCAGAAACCATTCGAGACGCTTACGTCCTTCCGCCCTATCCTGCCCCGGCCCCAGACCAATCCAGCGTCCGCCGGGCACGAAGGCCTCAAAGTTACCGCTGGTGATCACCACAATTTCCGGGTTTTCCACAATCACCTGTTCAGGGTGCATCTGCATAAAAGTGCTCGGCGCATTTTTTGCCGCAACGTTATCGCCACCGGCCAGTTGCACGAATTTACCGAAGTTATCCGGGCCGAACGTCAGGCAGCATTCATCGGTATAGCCACCCAATCGCTCAATAAAAACGCGCGGGGAGCGTGGTTTTTTCGCCGCCAGCACATCGGAAACGCGTTTTAGCTGCGCCTCACGGAATGCGAGAAAGGCTTCGGCACGTGCTTCCTGATTAAACAGCTTGCCGAATAGACGCATGGTAGGCGCGGTGTTTTCCAGCGGGTGATAGCGAAAATCGACATACACAATCGGAATGCCGACGCTGTCCAGTATCCGGTCATAACCCGCATCGACAATCGACCGCTGCGCCTCAATGTTCATAATGATGACGTCCGGCTTGAGCGACACCGCCTGCTCCACGTCAAACGTGCCCTTTTCCGTACCGTCAAACGTCGGTATTTTTGCCAGTTGAGGGAAGCGGTCACGATACTGGTGCCACGTGGCCGGATCGGACTGAATCAGATCGCGCTTCCAGGCGACAATCCTTTTCGCCGGGTCTTCCCTGTCGAGCATTGCGACCAGATACAACTGACGCCCCTCCCCCAGCATGACGCGCTGCACCGGCGTGTTGACTCTCACTTCGCGCCCCAACACGTCCTTGATGACAGTGGAGGTTTGCGCGGATTGCTCAGCCTGCCCCGCCAGCGGCGACAGACCGACCATCAACAGCGCGCTCAGCAATAACCGACGGCAATATTGCCGCGTCCAACGATTACACATTTTCGATATTTCCCTTCGTCGAGAGAGAGTCATGTTTTTCCGCCTGTATCCGCAGGCGTCGTAGCAGCATCAGCGAGACCAGGAAGGTCACCAGATAGGCGGCGCCAACGCAGAAGAACAGCGAACGTAATCCGGGGGAATAGAGAACCAATCCGCCCAAAGCAATGCCCAGAATCGAGGCAAACTGGCTGACGCTTTGCGCCACGCCGAGTAGGTAACCCTGCTGTCCGGCCCCCGCCGCGCGGGAAATCAGCGCCATCAGCACGGGCGTCGTCGCCCCCAACAGCACGCCCCACAGGAAGTACAGCGGGATGAAAATCGCAATACTCAGGATCGTAGCGGCCGTCAACGTCACGATGGCGCAGGCCAGCATGACCACACACAGGCGGCTCAACGTCTGCGACAGCGAGAGGTTTTCAAAATAGCGCGCCCACAGCGATGCAGAGACAATCACGCCGGTCGCCTGCAAGCCATAACACAGCCCGATAACCCACTTATCCACCTGAAAGAAGCCGTCCAGATAGAGGGAAAACGGCGTTTGCGGGATCATACGGCTGGTCAGCAGCAGGCCAGAAATCAGCAGCAGACCGGGAATCGGCGACAGCGCCCAGAGCCGCCTGCGGGGAATAGTTTTCACCTGCGCATCCGCAGGCGGAGCCGTAGGGACATCGGGGGCGACATGCGGCAGGAACAGTGCCACTGTGATGCCGCACAGCGCGCAGAGGATCGCCGCACTCAGGTTGATCCAGAAGAAGTTCAGGTAATCGAGGATCAGCCCACCGACAATCGCTCCCAACAGCGATCCCACGTTGGTAGATACCTGAAGCCAGGCAAACAGTCGCGTGCGCTGTAGCGGACTGACCACCGCGACACCATACGCCTGCGCGGGAGCAATATAGCCCGCACAGGCACCCTGAATAAAACGCAGCGCGACTATCGTCCAGATGTCGTTTGCCCACGCTAGCCCGAGTTGGGTTAACGCCAGCCCGAATAGCGCGCGGATCATCATGGCTTTGTTGCCCAGACGGTCGCCCATCCGTCCCCAGAAGGCGCTGGTCAGCATAATGCCCAGCATCGGCCCGACGTACACGGCAATCCCCGCGATACTCAGTTCCGCACCGGAGGACATACTTTCCAGATGCAGCGGCCAAAACGGCCCGCTCATCTCCATCGCCCCCATCGCCACCAGCTGTACGACAAACATAAAGTGGATGATGAACGCGACCTGTCCGTTCAAGCGCATGCGTCAGCCCCTTCTGGTTCCACGGCGTCACCCGGCCTCATTTTCGCTACGGTCATCACGTCAATTCATCTCATCCGTCAGCCAGTGCGGCGGGAAATAGTCGGGACGATCCTGCGTGGAAGTTCCCATGTAATCGCTGCACCACCGGTAGACTTCCTCAATGTACGGCACGCTAACGGCCAGGTTCTCCGCAATCGTCACCAGCAGGCTCAAGCCGTAGGCAATATCCTCCTGAAACACCCGATGCCGCGTATCAAACACGTACCCACCAGCGTCATGTTTTCGCAGCGGCAGACCGATGCCGTGATAAGCCTGATTGGTGCGCAGCACGGAAAGCATCGTGTGCGCATCGGCAATCTGATCGCCATAGGCATCGATAATCTCCTGCTTGAGCGGCAGCACTGAATCCAGCCGCACGCCAAGCCGCGTCTCCAGCGCCGCACACAGTTGCTGGTTCTCTTCGTCCATGCGTTCCAGATAATAGGCACCGAGTTCCGGGCAATCATTCCACCAGCATAGCGGCTGCAAGAGCGGTCGGGCATGCCACTGCCCGTAAGGACCGATCAGGCCGTAAATCACCGCGCTGTGCATAATCGGGTTACCCGGCGTCAGCGTGATCTCCAAATAATCCGGCAAGAGCACCACGGGCGCAGCATAGAGCCGTTGCAGCAGCGCCATCAGCGCCTGCTGGCTCGCAGCGGTTTCGCGCCGATGCGTGGCGACATATAGCGCGGCCTTTTCACCGCCCATTTTGATCGACTGGCCCGGCAGCAAATCAAACGCAATGTGCGCGACGTCCTTCATGCCCCAAATCACCGCATTTGGGCGCGCGGTCAGCTCACGTTCGGCCAGCCAGTCAAAGCCGCAAAAGCCGGGGATCGCCCCGACATAAACCGGTTTATCACTGGGAAGATGAGGAACGATCCGCGCCAGAAGATCGGCGCGGAAGTTGGCGGGAACGGTGATGATAACGATATCCGCATCGCGGCAGGCTTCCGCCGGGTCGCAGGTCACACAGTCCGGCGTGGCCGTCAGCGTCTCGCCATCCGGCAGCAGCGCGTGTAGACGTTTACCGTTCTGCTGATAGGCTTCCAGCAGACGAGGATGGCTGCCCAGCAGCGTCACCTTGACGTCTGGCCGTTGTTTAAACAGCACCGTGGCGAGATGGCCGGTCTTGCCGGCCCCGCAAATCACCACGTTAAGCGGCTGCCCGCTTAGCGCTTCGGTCATCCTTGACTCCTTAGCTTGCCTGCTCCAGAGAAATCGCGTTGCCCAGCCAGCGATCCAGATCGTGCCATACGCCGCTATCCGTCAGATTACGCGCCGCCAGCCACTCTTCGTTAAACACCGTGTGCAGGTATTTCTCCCCGCCGTCGGCAATCGCCAGTACCACGTTGCCGCCGATACGATCCTGATAGATCAGCTCCAGTGCTTTATAGATCACCCCGCCCGTCGAACCGCCGACCAGCAGACCGTAGTGCCGTGCGATATAGCGTGCCGTTTCAAACGCCTGCGCATCCGACACCTGCTCGCCACAGTCGATGCAGCTGTAATCCAGCACCAGCCCCACGGTATCCCCCGCGGGTGTACCGGTGCCGGACTGATAATAAGGTTTGCCGGGGTGACCGAAGACGATAGAGCCAACCGGTTCAACCGCAATGGTCGTGATATCCGGGTTATGGACTTTCAGGCCGTGCGAAATGCCCGTCATCGATCCGCCGGTGCCCACGCAGCCGACAAACGCGTCGATCTTGCCAATCTGGCTGAACAGCTCGCGGACAAAATCGGCATAGCCGCCCGCATTCGCCGCGTTATCCGACTGGTTCATAAACACCGCGCTGGGTATTTCCTGCGCCAGCTGTGCCGCCATGCGCTGGCGTTCCACCACCGCCACCTCATCTTCGCCGTAGTCGCCGGAGACGTAGCGAATTTCCGCGCCGAGCGCGCGCATGATGGCGATTTTGTCCTGTGCTGCGTGATGATCGACCACGGCGATAAAGCGCAGGCCGTATTCAATTGACGCCAGCGCCAGCCCGATACCAGTATTCCCCGATGACGACTCAACAATGGTACTACCGGGGCGGATTTTGCCTGACTTCAGTCCGGCAATAATCATGTTTCTCGCCATGCGATCCTTCATGCTGCCGCCGGGGTTGTTCTTCTCCACTTTTAAAAACAAACGCGTATCCCCATAGGGAACCGGAATCTGTATAACGGGCGTATTACCAATCAAATCAGTTACTTTATTCAGGATCATGGTTCTGCTCCATTCAGTTATCACTGGAAAAAATCAGCTCACCTTTCTTACCTTTGAACGCACACAGGCGCGCAGGCAGCGGATGCCGATGAAACGCGTTTTCCAGCAGGTCCATCTGGTATCCCGCCGTATTCGCGTAAATCAGTAAATCGCCTGACTGCGGCACGGTTCGAAAATGAATCAATCGGTTCGTAATGACATCGTCGTCCAGACAGCTGTGTCCGGCGATCCAGGCTTTACCCGGCGTCGGACGTGTGTCTTTTTTGACGGAAAAAACATGCAGAGGATCAATCAAAAACTCAGAGTTAAACCAGGTTTCACACGCGCTGAAGCTGCTGCCTTCGACAAACACGACGTGGTTACCATCCGGCTGGCGGCGCGTGCGCGTGACGCGAAACACGGTAATCGCGCTTTGGTCGGCCAGACTGCGCCCCGGCTCAATCGCCAGAATCAGGCTGTACTGTTTTAGTACGTCCGCCACGCGATCCTGCCCGATTGAGGCAGACAGGAATGCCTCAAGATAGTCGACAGCCGAGCGCTCACCGCCATACGGGTAAAACGAGGTCGGCACCTGACCGTGGCGGTAATCCGCCGCATTCTGCTTCGCTAAATAATCCTGATAGCGTGAAGCCGAAAGATATTGAATCGGCAATCCCCCGCCGATATCAATCATCGCGGGCTGCAACCCCTTTGAGCGTGCACGATCCAGTAATGGCAGTACCTCAGCGAATGCCGCCACGCGGGTATCGGGATCATAGCCGCCGAGATGGAAATGGAAGCCTTCCAGATGAAGCACAGCCTGTCTGGTGCTCAACGCCTCCAGACAGATTGCAACCTCATCGGCCAGCATGCCAAACCGACTGGCCTGCGCGAACGACGGGCGATAGCGCAGCAGAACCCGCACGGGATCCGTCACGCGCAGCACATCCGCCAGCGCGAGCACCTCGTCGAACTCTTCCGGTGAATCCAGCACGATAAGCGCGCGGTGATGAACCAGCGCTGTCAGGAACTCACGCGTTTTGGCCGGGCCGGTGGCGCACAGCCGCGCGCCGTCGCAGCCTGCCCGCAGCGCATCTTTCAGTTCCTGTAAGCTGGAAACATCCACGCCGACACCCGCGTTAACCGCCGCCTGTACCAGCCCCGGCGATTTGTTCACCTTCGCGCCATAGTACAGGCGGCAGTCCACGTCGTGACGCTGCAACACTGTCCGCAATGCCGCGATATTGTTGGCCACAGTGTGCGGCCAGACAATATTCAGCGGCGACCCATACTGCTCAACCAGCCACGACAGCCTTTGCGGCGAGTTGAAAAGAAACTGCTCAATCTCACTATCCAGATAAGGCGTCAGTCTCTCAGGCCAGTGGGCCTGCGCGACAGGGAGGGAAGACACTGCGGCAAAGCTAAACAGGTTGCTCATCGCTATCTCCTTAACGTTCGGTTCCTGAAAAATACCTATCCTTAGAAATCAACCGCGACGGACAGCATCAGCGTCCGCGGCGTTCCTTGCGATACCGTGCTGAACGACGTCACGCCAGACCAGTAATTGCGGTCAAAGGCGTTCAGGACATCCGCACGGAATGTGGTGGGCGCGTTGTAGATTCGCGTCTTGTAACGCGCGCCGAAATCAACGGTGGTCCAGGAAGGAATAGACTGGGTATTGATGGTGTTGACGTTCTGCTTCCCGTTATGGGTGACGTTGGCGTTCAGCGTCAGATCGCGCAGGAACGGCAGATCATATTCCACGCCGGCGTTCGCCTGAAAACGCGACGTGCCCGGCGCACGCTTGCCCTGTGCACCCGGCGTCACGCTTTTGGTCAGCTCGGCATCCAGCAGCATCACGCCACCAGTCAGGCGCAGATCTTCCAGCGGTGAACCGACGACATCCAGCTCGATACCCCGATTGCGCTGCTCGTTAGCCTCAATAAACTCACTACCCGCTCCGTTAGCTAACCCGCCGCTCGGCTTGGTGATCTGAAACACGCTCAGCGTGGAGATCGTTCCCAGCGCGTCCACTTTCACCCCAGCCTCGTACTGTTTGCTCTTATACGGCGACAGCACCTGTCCATAATTGCTTGCTCTGGTATCGCTAACAACATCACCTTTACTCAGCCCTTCAATGTAGTTGGCATAGAGTGAGACGTGCTGCCAAGGTTTAACAACCACCCCGAGCATCGGGGTGATTGCACTCTTGTCGTTAGAAGAGCGCGTCCCACCATCCGGGGCGGCGAAATTGTCCGAGTTGATCTGCTGATAACGCAGCCCACCCGTGACTTGCAGCGCATCGTTCCAAAAGCCGAGCGTATCCGCCAATGCGATACCCGACAGCGCAGTGGAAGAACGTTTGCTAATCGTTGCAGGGGCGGCGATATTCTGCACGGGTGAAGAAACTGGATTGTAAATATTCGAGTTAATGAAATTAACATTTGGATCGCTGACGATGCCTGTAGCCTGACGATCGCGATAGTAGCTGGTCTGTACCGACAGCTTATGAGTCACCGAGCCCGTTTCCACATCCGCACGAACACCCGTCGCCAGCGTGTAGCGGCTGGTGGTAAAGCGATAATTCCCCACACTGGAGCGAATATCACCGTTATTATTCGTCACCTGCGGCACCTGCTCCGACAGTCGGCTCACGTGTGCGCTGGAACCGCCTAAATCGGTAAACCAGGTGACGTTATCCGCCAGGTCGTATTCGGTATGCAGCAGCACCGACTGGTCTTTGGAATGCCAGAATCCCCACGGCTGAGAGATATTGTTATTGCCATCCGGTGCGTCGGGCACGGTCACACCCTGCGCGAACGAATAAGGACGAGACGGCGCACGGGTTTTCAGATGCTGAGTGATGAGATCCAACGTGGCGCGGAAGCGTTCTGACGAGAAATCCAGCCCAAGCGAGCCGACCTGCGTGCGCTTGTCGCTACCATCCCACACCGTGTCGCCGTAACCGTAATTCCCGTTAAAACGCACGCCGAGCAGATTGTTATTGTCCAGCGCATAGACGCGGGAAATATCCGCATGCTGTGTGAGCTGGGAATCAGACTGCCAGCTGGTCGTGAGGCGGGTCAGATTGCCGACGGTGGTCGGGCGTTTGGTGACGGCGTTAATCACACCGCCCACGCTGCTGTTAGGCGACAGCCCATACAGCAGTGCCGACGGCCCTTTCAGCACTTCTACCCGCTCGATGTAGTCGGTCATCAACTGATAGTTAGGCGCCACACCGTAGACGCCGTTCATGGCGATGTCGCTCAGGTTTCCTTCATTGAGTGGAAAACCGCGAATGTAGTAGGAATCCAGCAGACCGCCCTGAGCACTGCTCACCCGCACCGATGCGTCATGCGCGACCACCTGCCCCAGCGTCTGTGCCTGTTTATTTTCAATAAACGATGCGGTCATGTTGCTGACGTTAAACGGCGTATCCATCACGTCCTTTTTGCCCAGCAGCCCGGTGCTGGACGACCGCGCCGACATGCCGCCCGCGACCAGCCCCTGCACGGCATCCGCGTCTTTAGCTTCCACCACGATAGTGGAATCATCGCGCTCACCCGTTGCCGACTGCGCGGGTATCGCGATGCCGCTTAGCACTGCCGTTACGGCGATGGCCAACACGGAGGGAATAGGAAAACGAGTCTTCCCGGTAGGTGGAGTGAAGTTCTTCCTGGCGTTCATCAACAAAGTTATCCATCTCAAAATGAGGAGTGAAAAAGATGCTCCCGTTTTCAGCCTGTGAGGCGGGAGCATCGCCATACATCACGATCCGATGCGGGTTTCTTCCTCTTCAATGAGGAAGGGATTGCTCAGACCGTGCTGAATCCGGTAGTCGCGATATTCCTGGATGTGCATGCGCAGCAGCGAACGCGTATACCAAGGCTGGGTCAAAAACATGTCGCGTTCGGTCTGCCACAGCTCGTCATCAACGCGCGACTTCACAGCGTCAAACGCTGCGGCCGTTTCTTCTTTCATCACCTGCCACAACTGGGCATCGGCAAAGCCGTATTCCGCGCTGAGCGCCAGCGCCAGTTCGTGCAGGTGGCTGACAAAGCAGGCATCGACGACAAACATCCGCACGGGTTCGATGTCGTCTTCAAATACCGTGGGCAGAATGCCGGGCCAGACGTAGGGTTGCAGGTGATGACCGCGCTGACGCAGCAGCGGCGCATAGGTGCGCCCGTCGCCAAAATCACGGATTAATAATCCCTGCGCGACACCTTCCGGTGAAAAGAGGATCTGGCTGTTCTGCTGATGCGCTTCCAGCCCGATGCCGTACAGCAGATAGATCGCGATAACAGGCCGGCTAACGGCGCGGACGTATTGGCGGAACCACGCTTCGGGGCCAAGCTCGGACAGCGTCACCAGCTCGGTGAACAGCGGCTGGTCGCGGTGAGGCAGTGCCGTAAACAGCGTGGCGACGGTCACGGGCAGCGCGCCGTCGGTGCGCTCATAAATTCGAGCATCGCGGAAAACGACGGAGAGATGTTTGCCCGGCGCGTCATCCTGATGAATCGCGTGCTTGTAGTGGAACGCCGTCTCTTCGCGGAAAAACGCCAGCCGCTGTTCGAACCCGCCTTCCTGCGCCAGAATCGCGTCGATAATGGTGCTGATACGTGGCCCCATGTGGATGGATTTCGCCTGTAGGCTGCGCATTTCGCTGGTCATCCAGATGGCGACGGGCAGTTTGATGAAAGGGGAAGCCGGCGGTTCAACGGGCAAAACCGTACGGAACGACATACCCGGCAGCGTAATGAGATCGGGGCCATCGGTAAGCAGAATCCCTTCGGCAATTTCATCCGCATAGTGGGATTTCACCCAGTTTTCCAAATGCCAACTGTGGATGGGCAGCGGGAGCCACTGTGTCTCATCCAGCCCCTGTTGATTCAGGCGCTGCTTCCAGTCCTGCCAGAGCGCGGGAAATGCCTGAGCAAACCACGAATGAAAATCATCGACGTGCGGCATGGATTCGACATACGCCATATCGCGGCGCAACGCGGTAATACGCAACGGCACGCGGGCGTTAAATTCGGGTGACAACTGCTGGACGTCTTCGTCACTCAGTCCGGGGCGGGATTTCCAGGTCGGGTAGTAAGGGTGGCCTTCCAGCGATCCCCACTGATCGAGAAACATAGCGGCATCGCGAATGCTGAGCTGCCGACGCAGCCACGGCGTGAAAGCGTTCTGCCCGTCCTGCTGCATGGCATCGGCCACCTCAGCACGCCACTGGCAACGATAGCGCCGGGCGTTGGTATCATTACGAATGCTGTTACCGACGTCTTTCTTCAGGCCACGGATGCCACTTTCTTCAGGATGAAAATCGAAATTGTCGCGAAGTAAATCAATCAATCGCTCGTGGCTGGTAACGGGAAAAGACGTTCCATCTGAACGAATAAGATAAATATTTCCATTATTAATATAGGTGTTTGCCGGTGCTGGCGAAATATCATCAAATTTCAATATCCCTTTGCCACCTTGCAAAACCAGCGTTGCTGCCCTGGAATTATCCTCAATAAATATCAGGTCATTTTTATTCACAATCCCTTCTGCGAAAAAGCAGCGAATCAATCGCCTTAACGCGTTTTTATTTGAGTAATCAGAGAGAAAATCATCTACATCCTGATGTATATCCCTGTGTTTAATTTCGTCAACCTTGATATTCATAACCACTCCTCATACCGATAAAACAAGTAAAAACCGATTGCAGTAACGTATAAAAGGGTGTCGTTAAATCTCGGGTTAACACGTCCCGAAACGTAATAAAAATGTCGTGATAGATGGATTGAAAAATAATGAACGGAAAGCTAGCACATTAACCACCGCGATGTAAATAGGTATCATTCTTATTCGCAATTGATGAGTTGCATTTTAATAAAAATGTATTTAATCAATTAATTAACAAAATTAGAGCAGCATGGGACACGCTAAAATCTATCTCTTTGTGCCGGATAATGCGCCCCACCGCTTTCAACAAGCCGTCTGCTACGGTGCCGATGCCGTGATATTTGATTTAGAAGATGCTGTTCATCCTGATGAAAAAAACCAGGCTAGAGAAAATATTCTCCAATGGGATAAAAGTGATACGGCCGTCTCTGAAATAAATTGCAAAAGATATATACGTTTAAACAAATTTGGTTCAGTGGAATTCAGTGAAGATATCGAGTTTCTGAATAGACTTAATAATAAAGAAAAATTAAGAAATAACGATCCATCCAAACATAAAACAGCCAAATGGGGAATTTTTTACCTAAAATAGAATCCGCAACAATGCTGCATGATGCGCAGGAAATGATAAATCGTAATAGATTAGAAAACGTGAACATTACTGCGATTATTGAAACCGCGCAGGGGTTGCATCATGCAGAAGAGATTTGTGCAGCAGGGGTAGATAACTCAGCCCGTTGCGCCGATAGCTCGCAAAAGAGGGATGTTTTTCCTCAATAAAAGTGCGTTTGCCCGGAATGTCGCACACATGCAAATGTCCTCTACATGCCACTACCGGGCCACTTTTTACTTAACGTACTCAATCGAATTAACAAACCACTCACGCGGGCCGTCTGGCGTGTTCACGATGAACTCCTCATCAACCGCTTTTTTCAGCATGGCGCGCGCCATCGGGGAATCGATTGAAATATAGTCTTTATTGTCGCCGTAGATCTCGTCTGGACCGACAATCCGAAAACGCTTCACCTCACCTTGTTCATTCTCGATCTCTACCCAGGCGCCAAAGAATACGCTGCCATCCTGCTGCGGCGAGTAATCAACGATTTTCAATTCCGTCAGGCATTTTCTGAGGTAGCGCACACGCCTGTCGATCTGGCGCAATAAACGCTTGTTATAGGTGTAATCCGCATTTTCTGAACGATCCCCAAGGCTCGCCGCCCAGGAGACAATTTTCGTAATTTCCGGGCGCTTTACATTCCAGAGATGGTCATGCTCTGCCCGCAGTTTGTCATACCCCTCGCGGGTAATCAGATTGGTTTTCAAGTCAGTAACCCCGTTAGGCTCTTAGTGCGTACCACATGCTTCGATATTCCCACGTGCAAAAATCGCGCGTTCATTACACAGATTTACAGTTTTGGCTAATAATCTACCAATAGACATAAATATGTCATTTCTATCCCGTACTTTTAGCCACAGAGAGCTACGGAGAACGATTTATGTTTAGCTTAGACGCCATTCTGCAAGATCTTGCCCCGCATCGCCATACGCCCCCTTGGCAGAAAACGGTTTTGCGTTCTCTGCTATTTGAAAATGAAATGCACCAATTTGCGCGGCGTTATCCGCATCTGAAAGGCTTAGATCTGGTCGAACAGATTCTTGACTACTTCAACTTCAATTGTGAAATGGTCGAAGGGGATTTAGAAAATATCCCCAGTCAGGGGCCAGTGGTGTTGGTTGCCAACCACCCCATTGGCTCACTGGACGGTCTGGCGCTACTGCGTACCGTCGCCAGCGTCAGGCCCGACGTCCGCATCGTCGCCAGCCAGCTACTCTCTTATGTCGCCCCGCTCAAAAATCTGTTTTTTTCCGTCGATAACTTCAATAACCGCACCAAACGCCAGCAAATCAGCGCCATCCAGCAGCATCTGGAAGGCGACGGCGCGATCATCGTCTTCCCGGCGGGCGAGGTTTCACGCGCCAGCCTACAAGGTATTCGCGACGGTCACTGGCACAACGGATTCATCCGCATGGCGAGCAAAGCCCGCGCGCCCGTGGTTCCGATTCATATCGGTGGACGCAACAGCACGCTGTTCTATCTCTCTTCCATGGTTTATCGCCCGCTATCCACGCTCCTGCTGGTGAGAGAGATGTTTGGTCAGCGCGATCAAACCCTCAAGCTGCGTATCGGTGCCAGAATTCCCTATGCGTCCTGGAGTCAGGGTGACTGGAACGCTAACGATTTGGCGGCCCGTTTCCGTCGTCACGTTTATCGCCTAGGGCAAGGAAAGCCCGGCTGTTTTACCGGTGAAAAGCCCATTGCACTGGCCGAAGATCGCGTGCTGCTGAAGCGCGCGCTGTCAGCATGCGAAACGCTGGGTACCACGCCGGATGGCAAGATTGTCTATCTGTATCGACGCGGTGAAGAAGATTACGTGCCGCTGTTGCGCGAACTCGGACGCCTGCGCGAAATCGCCTTTCGGGCTGTGGGCGAAGGATCCGGCCAACGCCGCGATCTGGACAGCTATGACGATGACTATTTGCACCTGATTCTGTGGGATGACCGCGAGCTAGAGATTGTCGGTGCCTATCGCTTTGTCTCGACGGCCAGTTTGATCGCAGAAAAAGGGAAAAGCGGCCTCTACAGCCACAGTCTGTTTCAGTACGGCGACGAAATGGATCCGATACTGGCGTCAGGCATTGAGCTGGGACGCAGTTTTATTCAGCCCAAATACTGGGGTAAACGCGGACTGGATTATCTCTGGCTGGGTATCGGTGCCTATCTGGCGCGTTATCCGGAACACCGCTACCTGTTCGGCCCAGTGTCGCTTTCTGGCACCTTGCCGCCGCATGCACGCGATTTGCTAGTTGCATTTTATCGTCTGCATTTCACGCCCGATCAGCCGCTGGCTACGTCGCGTCGCCCTTATCCGGCCTCGCTGCCTGACGTGCTGAAACAGTTTGAGGGAACAGACTACCAGCAGGATCTCACTCGGTTGAAAAGCATGCTCAGCAACATGGGGTGTGCGATCCCCACGCTCTACAAGCAGTATTCAGAGCTGTGTGAGCCGGGAGGTGTGCGATTTATCGACTTTGGCATCGATCCCGATTTCAATAACTGCATCGACGGCCTCGTGCTCGTCGATCTGAAGCAGTTGAAAGAGTCACGCTATCAGCGCTATATCGCCCCTTTTACCAGCGACAGCGTTTCTTGATTGATCGGTGCGTTAACGTCTAAAGGGGTTAACGCACTACTCTCCCACGTTTTTATCATTATTCCCATTCGCCAACGCCATACCCACACGCATTTTGTCTCTCAGATCACACATTTTATACGAAATCCCACTTGCCGTAATTTACGTGATCAACCGAACGCTTTTCTTGCCGATATTGAAGATATTCTTATCTATACATTTTTAAATACGGGAGTCGACGATGTATCCCGGAAACAAATTTTATGGCAATAAAACCTTGTCATTACTTGCATCGATTACGATAGCAAGCTCCCTCCGCTGTGCCTTCATAGCATGTCAAAAAATTAAGGATGTTTATGAATATGCTGAACAGAATCAAACTCGGTAATATGCTAGGAATGGGATTTACTCTGGTTATCATGATCAGCCTGATGGTGGCATTCTTCGGACGACTCCAACTGGTTGGACTGGGTAACGACATCAATCGGCTTTCCGGCACCACGTTGGCGAATATGTTATTGATTCAGGAAGTGAAAGCTGGTTTTGATGCTAATGCTCGCCTGATTCGCAACATTGCAATTAGCACTGACCCTGCACAAATCAGGCAGGAAAAGCAGTTCGTCGACGAGCAAATCGCCCGCAATACCGCCAACCTGAAAAAGCTGGGGCAACAGCTCGATACCGAAGGCACCCGCGCGCTGCTGAAACAGTTTCAGGACACCCGCCCGCCCTACCTTGCAGCCTTTTTGAAAGCGATGGAATTGGTACAATCCACCGATCCACAGCAGCGTCTGCAAGGTAACGCTATTATTCTCAATGAGATGCAGACGGCACAAAACGCACTGTTCAAAGTGCTGGACGCGATGATGGCCTCGCAGCAGCAGGATACCAACAAAATTGTCAGCGGGGCGCAGCAGGATGCACAGTCCGGCAGCGTCATCATGCTAATTCTCGCGCTTGCCGCCGCCGTCATGGCCGCTGCCGTGGCCTGGCTGATTACCCGCACGCTGAAAAACCAGTTGGGGGGAGAACCGCTCTACGCCACGCACGTTGCCCGTCAGGTGGCAGATGGCGATCTGGCCGTTGATATCAATATCAAGCCGAACGACCACAGCAGCCTGTTAGCCACCATGCGTCATATGAGTCATAACCTGGGTGATATCGTCGAACAGGTACGGCAGAGCAGCGAAGCCATCGCTTCCGGTTCCAGCCAAATCGCCGCAGGCAGTGAAAACCTGAGCCAGCGTACGGAAGAGCAGGCCGCCAGTTTGCAGCAAACGGCTGCGTCAATGGAGCAGATGAGTCAGGCAATTCGTCAAAATGCGGAAACCGTCCGCAACGCCACTCAGCTTGCCAGCCAAACTAGCGAAACGGCGACCAAGGGCGGCGAAGCCCTCAGCGATATGGTCATTACGATGAAAGAGATCTCCACCAGTTCACACAAAATCCGCGACATCATCAGCGTCATTGATGGCATCGCCTTCCAGACCAATATTCTGGCGCTGAATGCGGCGGTCGAAGCCGCGCGCGCGGGTGAGCAAGGTCGCGGTTTCGCCGTGGTGGCTGGGGAAGTACGTTCGCTGGCACAGCGTTCCGCCTCCGCCGCGAAAGAGATTGCGGTGTTGATCAACACCAGCGTCGAAAAAGTGGAAGCGGGGAATCGTCTGGTTGAAGACACCGGCAGCACCATTGATGATCTGGTGCGTCAGGCGCGCAGCGTGGCTGATTTAATCAATGAGATCGGAACGACAACGCAGGAGCAGGAGTCCGGCATTTCGCAAATTCATGATGCCGTGAACCAGCTCGATCAGGTCACCCAGCAGAACGCAACGCTGGTGGAAGAATCCGCCAATGCGGCAACCAGCCTGCGCGAGCAGTCCTCTCATCTGGTGACGCTCATGAACCATTTCCATCTACGGGGGATGCCAGCAGCCCGCCCAGCGCCGATGGCGAAGAAAGCCCAACCGACTCGTTTAGCGCTCGCGCCGGCCGGCAATGCACAAGATAACTGGGAAAAATTCTAGGCTTATCCTACCCGTGATCACCATGATGCCATGACATAGGCATCATGGTGAAAATCGCATCACTCTTTCAGCGCGGAAACATAGTCCCGACGCGGCGGTCCGGTATAAATCTGACGTGGACGGTAGATCCTGATTTCATCCTGCTTGTGCATCTCATCCCAATGCGCAATTCTGCCGACGGTAGGTAAATTTTGTTGCACTGAACAACGCCAGATCATCCGCGTTTTCCAGACGGCGGCGGCTGGCATTTTGCACGCTCAATCCGTATAACTGTCCTCACTTATTTCACTCACTACTTAATTCCACTACTTATTTACTCCACTAACTTGATGACGATTGATATCAGACCTATGAATGATTCATTAAGCCACATTATCGCCAGCGAATTGCAGGCGCGTACGGAGCAGGTAGACGCCGCCGTCCGCCTGCTGGACGAAGGAAACACCGTCCCTTTTATCGCCCGTTACCGTAAAGAAGTGACCGGCGGGCTGGATGACACCCAGTTGCGCCAGCTCGAAACGCGCCTCGGTTACCTGCGTGAACTGGAAGACCGACGCCAGACTATTCTGAAATCCATCGACGATCAGGGAAAGTTAACCGCGCAGCTCGCTACCGCAATAAAAGGTACGCTGAGCAAAACCGAGCTGGAAGATCTCTATCTGCCGTATAAACCGAAGCGCCGCACGCGCGGACAGATCGCGATTGAAGCCGGTCTGGAGCCGCTGGCCGACGGCCTGTGGCAAGACCCGAGCCAGGATCCGGAACTGACGGCCCAGGCTTATGTCGATGCCGAGAAAGGCGTAGCGGACGTGAAAGCCGCATTGGACGGCGCACGTTACATCCTGATGGAACGCTTTGCCGAAGACGCCACGCTGCTGGCGAAAGTGCGTCACTATCTGTGGAAAAACGCCCATCTGGTTTCCCGCGTCGTGGAAGGGAAAGAGGAAGAAGGCGCGAAATTCCGCGATTATTTCGATCACCATGAACCGATTGCTCAGGTGCCTTCACACCGCGCACTGGCCATGTTCCGTGGCCGTAACGAAGGCGTGCTGCAACTGGCGCTGAACGCCGATCCGCAGCACGAAGAAGCGCCGCGTGAGAGCTACTGCGAACAGATTATTATCGACCACCTGAACCTGCGTTTGGGGAATGCGGCAGCGGACAGTTGGCGGCGCGCCGTCATTAGCTGGACGTGGCGTATTAAAGTACTGCTGCACCTTGAAACCGAACTGATGGGCAGCGTGCGTGAAAAAGCCGAAGACGAAGCGATCAACGTTTTCGCCCGCAACATGCACGACCTGCTGATGGCCGCTCCGGCTGGCATGCGCGCCACGATGGGTCTCGATCCCGGCCTGCGCACTGGTGTAAAAGTCGCGGTGGTGGATGCCACCGGCAAGCTGGTCGCGACCGACACCATTTATCCGCATACCGGTCAGGCAGCGAAAGCCGCGCCGATCATCGCCGCACTGTGCCTCAAACATCAGGTTGAGCTGGTGGCGATTGGTAACGGTACTGCATCGCGTGAAACCGAACGCTTCTTCCTCGATACGCAAAAACAGTTCCCGGATATCAAAGCACAGAAAGTGATCGTCAGCGAGGCCGGCGCATCGGTGTACTCCGCGTCCGAGCTGGCGGCGCTGGAATTCCCCGATCTGGATGTCTCGCTGCGCGGCGCAGTCTCTATCGCCCGTCGTTTGCAGGATCCGCTGGCGGAGCTGGTGAAGATCGATCCGAAATCTATCGGCGTGGGTCAGTATCAGCATGACGTAAGCCAAAGTCTGCTGGCGAAGAAACTGGATGCGGTGGTCGAAGACTGCGTAAACGCCGTCGGTGTTGATCTGAATACCGCGTCCGTGGCGCTGCTAACCCGTGTCGCCGGACTCACGCGCATGATGGCGCAAAATATTGTGACCTGGCGTGATGAGAATGGCCGCTTCCACAATCGCGAACAGCTGCTGAAAGTCAGCCGTCTGGGGCCAAAAGCCTTTGAACAGTGTGCGGGCTTCCTGCGCATCAACAACGGCAACAACCCGCTGGATGCCTCTACCGTTCACCCGGAAGCCTATCCGATCGTGGAACGTATTCTGGCCGCGACCGAGCAGGCGTTGCAGGAGCTAATGGGGAACCCCAACGCGCTGCGTAACCTGAAACCGTCGGATTTCACCGATGAGCGTTTCGGCGTGCCGACGGTAACCGACATCATCAAAGAGCTGGAAAAGCCGGGTCGCGATCCACGTCCTGAGTTCAAAACCGCCAGCTTCGCCGACGGCGTGGAAACCTTAAACGATCTCCTGCCGGGCATGATTCTGGAAGGTGCTGTCACCAACGTCACCAACTTTGGTGCGTTTGTGGATATCGGCGTCCATCAGGACGGTTTGGTACACATTTCATCACTGGCCGACCATTTCGTCGACGATCCGCACAAGGTCGTGAAAGCTGGCGATATCGTCAAAGTGAAAGTGATGGAAGTGGATCTGCAACGTAAGCGTATCGCGCTGACCATGCGCCTTGATGAACAGCCGGGCGACACCGCATCACGCCGTGGCGGTGGCAATGCGCGTGGCGATAGCAATACTTCATCGCGTCAGCCGGCCGGTAAATCACGTCCTCGCCCCGCTAGCGCCCCTGTCGCTGGCAACAGCGCGATGGGCGATGCGCTGGCCGCCGCCTTTAAAAAGCGCTAACCGCCGTTCTGTCATTTAAATCATGCCTGACCTTATTTACGGGGTCAGGCATCTTTCCTGCCAAAATACTGCCATTTTGTTTCCCTAATAAAACTACGTTTCATTTATATTGAAATATTCAACCACTTCGCGATTATTTTGTGATCTGCATCTAGGTAAATAAATTACCGTTGCGTTATTATTGTTCTATATAGGAAACCATAGTTTTATATATAGAACCCGATGAATATATTCCAACAGCTCGAACACAGTAAAGCGCCGGCAGCCGTCCGTTTAGTGATGATTATTGACTACATCGCCAAACATGACGAAGCCAGCTTCACTGAGATTTGCACTGATTTGTCTATACCCAAAAGCAGCGTACATCATCTACTGGAAGTGCTGGTGGTGACGCAATTGTTACGTCAGCGCGCTGACGGTCGTTATGTTTTGGGATTAAGACTGTTTGAGCTTGGCGGTTTGGTAATAAAGAATATTGATCTGCGTAAAGACACGATTAACTTTATGCATGAATTAGTCAAAGAGACAGAACTGACCTGCCATCTTGGTATTATGGACGGCGATAACGGTTTCTTCCTGAGTAAAGTCGAATCCCCCAAGGCCATCGTAAAAACATCCTGGGAAGGTAAGAAAATTGTATTTAATCGTATGTCTCTGGGGAAAGTATTATTAGCCTGGCTGCCACAGGAAAGAATTGACGCCCTGATTGCTGATTGCACTTTTGAATATTTAACCCCCCGGACCATTACCAAAAAAGAAGATTTCCTACAACATCTGAAAATCGTCAAGGAACAAGGCTGGGCAATCGATGACGGCGAAGATATCGAGGAGATCTGCTGTATGGCCGCGCCTATCTTTAACCAAAATGGTGAAGTCATCGCCGCCATTGGCGTTAACGGTATGCAGTCGCAATATGCGAATGGAAAAAAAGAAAAGCATCTGGCAAGCCTGATCAAAACCAGCAAAGCGATTACCGCTCATATTAACAGCCGGAATATTGATAGTAGATAATATATTTAACGAAAATTACCCTAGTGAATTTCACTTTGTGATTTATTGAAACTCACGTAGGAAATAGCCACGACATCATTACCTGTAAACGTTAATTACGCCTTACGGGAAGGCCAGCTATAACTAAAAAACATGACATAAGTCATCATTAAGATGACGAAAAGTATTAATTATCAATTTTATAATGGGGACAACCACCTTCACTAGTTAATGAAATCGGGTAATAACCCCTTGGGTTTTATTCCGCCCTATTTATGACTTTATACCAATACTCCATCTGCTTTCACTGAAAGCGGGCTGAATATGCTTTTATCTTTTAATGAGGTCTTTTATGAAAATCAAACAAGCTATTGATAAAATCCCTGGGGGGTTAATGCTGGTGCCGCTCTTTTTGGGCGCGTTATGTAATACCTTTACGCCGGGGGCTGGGAAATTTTTAGGTTCTTTCAGTAACGGTTTGATTACGGGCACAATCCCTATTCTGGCGGTATGGTTTTTCTGCATGGGCGCGTCCATTGAATTTAAAGCAACGGGAACGATGCTGAGAAAATCAGGCGTTCTGGTGGTCACCAAAATCGCCACCGCCTGGGTTGTGGCGCTGATCGCGGGCACGTTCCTGCCGGGTGACGGCATCCAAAATGGCATGCTGGCTGGGATCTCCGTGCTGGCGCTGGTCGCAGCAATGGACATGACTAACGGCGGTTTGTACGCGGCACTGATGAACCAATATGGTTCGAAGGAAGAAGCGGGTGCCTTCGTACTGATGTCTCTGGAATCCGGCCCGTTGATGACCATGGTCATTCTGGGTGCCAGCGGTATCGCTACCTTTGAACCTCAGTTATTTGTCGGTGCCGTTCTGCCTTTCCTGATTGGTTTTGCATTGGGCAACCTGGACCCGGACTTGAGAAAGCTGTTCGGTAATTCAGTACAAACACTGATTCCTTTCTTTGCCTTTGCGTTAGGTAACACCATTAATTTATCAGTGATCCTCAAGACGGGCTTCACCGGACTCTTCCTCGGTCTGCTGGTGATTGTTGTTACAGGTATCCCGTTGATTCTAGCGGATAAATTTATCGGCGGTGGTAATGGAACCGCAGGCGTGGCCGCATCCAGCAGCGCGGGTGCCGCCGTCGCCACGCCTCTGTTGATCGCGAATATGGCTCCGGAATTCGCGCCGGTCGCTCAACAGGCAACAGCGTTAGTCGCCACCAGTGTGATCGTGACATCAGTACTGGTGCCCATCCTTACGGCAGTATGGGCAAAACGCTTTTCACCTAAAACCGCATAAGAAGGTAGCAAAATGGACGTACGACAAAGTGTACACAGTGAACATGCGAAAACGCTTGATACCACTGAGCTGAGAAAGAAATTTCTGATTGAGCAGATATTTACGCCAAACCAATACACCATGACCTACAGCCACATCGACCGTATCGTGGTGGGCGGGATCATGCCGGTGGATGGCGAGATAACGTTTGATGACGGCATCGGCAAACAATTTGGCGTGAACTATTTTCTTGAGCGTCGCGAATTGGGGCTGATCAATATTGGCGGCCCGGCAAAAATCGTCATCGACGGCACAAGCTATGAAGTGGGCAATGAGGAAGCGCTCTATGTCGGCAAGGGAGCGAAAGCCTTAGCGTTCAGCAGCCTGGACAGCGCCAAGCCTGCGAAACTGTATTATAACAGCGCACCAGCACATGCCGTTTTCCCGACACGCATCATTACGCAGGATGACGCGATCAAAGCACCGCTGGGCGACGTCAAAACCTGCAACAAGCGGACGATTTGCAAATATCTGGTGCCGGAAGTGGTGGAAACTTGCCAACTGAGCATGGGGTTAACGCGTCTGGCGGAAGGCAGCAACTGGAATTCCATGCCGACGCATACCCATGAGCGCAGAATGGAAGTGTACTTCTATTTTGATATGGCGGAAGACACCATTATTTTCCATATGATGGGTGAACCGCATGAAACGCGCCATCTGGTGATGCATAACGAACAAGCGGTGATTTCACCTAGTTGGTCGATTCACACCGGCGTCGGCACCAAAAACTACGCCTTTATCTGGGGCATGATCGGCGAAAATCTGACGTTTGACGATATGGACCATATCGCAATGCTGGATTTACGCTAATCCCTTCTGGCGTCACGCCAAGACAGTAAAATGCAGCAGGGTGAACCACGTTCACCCTGTTTTTTATACAGAGTCGGTAAGACGTCGAATGGCGTCATTCAAGATTATCGGCACAGGTTTCCCTCTCATTCCATTCACTGCCACCGTGCTCACCATTACAGTGCAATACAGCCGCCAGCGCCCCACGCAGTGCACCAAAGCAAAGACTCTCCGTGATTAATTAGCAGGGTAATAGATGAATAAGCATTGGTATAGAAGTTGCTTTTGTTCTTGTATTCCCATACCAAAAAACAAGGACCTGCCAATGCAACTTTCATTTATCGCCCGCACCATCACTGCCGCTTGCCTGATGCTGTCATCTCATGCGCTGCTGGCCGATGACGTCAAACCTGGCGTCACGATATACGCGACGGGGGGGACCATCGCCGGAAAAGCAGAATCCAATACGGCCACGACAGGTTATCAGGCTGGCGCGATCGGCATTCAGGAACTGTTGAATGCGGTGCCAGCCATTGGCGATGTTGCGACGGTGACAGGCGAGCAAATCGCCAACACCGCCAGCGGAAATATTGATCAGGCCATTCTGTTGAAGCTATCCAAAGCGATTAACAAACAGTTAAGCGATGCAAACACGCACGGCGTCGTCATCACTCACGGCACCGATACGTTGGAAGAGACGGCGTTCTTTTTGGATCTGACGGTAAAAAGCGAGAAACCAGTGGTTATCGTTGGCGCGATGCGTCCCGCCACCGCCATCAGTGCGGACGGTTCCATGAACCTGCTGGAAGCCGTCACGCTGGCGACCAGTAAGAACGCGGAAAAACGCGGCGCGATGGTGCTGCTCAACGACCGCATCGGCTCCGCCTTCTACACCACCAAAACCAATGCCACGGCACTGGACACGTTCAAAGCCAATGAACAAGGCTATCTCGGTGCCTTCTACGGTGGCGTTCCGCGCTTCTTCTACCAGCCATCTGCTCCCGAAAACAAACCGTTCTTTGACGTAAGTAATAAGGAAGCGCTGGCGAAGGTCGACATTCTGTACAGCTATCAGGATCAAGACAGCGGCCTGCTGAATGCCGCGATTGAACAGGGCGCAAAAGGGATCATTATCGCGGGTAGCGGTAACGGTTCTACGCCAACGCGTATCAAAGAAGACATCAAGAAAGCGGTAGCTAAAGGTATTCCGGTGGTGATCAGCACACGCACCGGCAACGGCTATGTAACGGATAAGAAGAAAGACGGTGCTATCGGCAGTGGATTCTACAATCCGCAGAAAGCTCGCATTCTGCTCTCTCTGGCATTGTCTAACGGCGACGATATCGAGAAAATCCGCAGCTATTTCGAGCAGTAATCACAGGATTAGACGGTAATAATAAAGTATCCCGCAGTGTGAACCTGTCGGGATACCTTTTCAAAACAACGAATTATTTTCACTAGGATCGAGTTAATAATCCAGCTCTACCGGCACGGGATAATCCTGTAATTTAGCAGCCCCGCCTAACGTCTCACGAATCGTGGCGGAATAGCGCGTGGTTTCCATTCCACCGACAAAATTATCCAACTCACTAAAGGAAAAACGTAACGAACGATTGTGAGCCCAATTTTCCAACGGTCTCAGATGATAAGTGAAATACACCACCGTCAATTCCTGATTTACACGATCGATTTTCTCAATGCGACTCACCTGCATGCGGCCGTAACACAAATCGCCATATTGACGCCAATTCTTCTCACCGACAGGCGATAAATGGTATACCGTGCCCGCTCCTTCAGGCGTCCCATGTGCCAGCCCCGCCTCCACCAGTGCATATAAGCGTCCACTGTTCCAGGGCGAATCACCTTTAGGACTGTTAACCGGCCACTGTTTCTCCCCCAGACACAGCGGCGGCTCCGCATCAAAAAACGCCTGTACGCGTTGCAGGTAATCCTGCTCACTGAGCTGCGCCCACGCCCCGAAGGATGCCAATAGCCCGAATGCGATTAATAACGATGTTTTCATTTTGCCAGCATCGCCTCATCCACTTCCTGGTAGGCCTCATCGACCGATTGGTAGGCATTTGGCGTTACCACACGCTTGCGCTCCGACCATTCATAAAGCGGCACGCCCGGATCGTCTTGCGACGAATGGAAACCGTAAATCGTCAAAATCACTTTTGCAGGATCAAATGAGTTTTCCCCTTCCTTCCTTGCCGAGACCAGAAAGTAACGACCTCCAGACAGGAACAGTTGATTGTCCTGCACCAAAAAATCCGCCGCAGCGGACAGGCGATAGTCGAACCAGGTAAACGTATTACTGTTGGCTACCGGCATGATGCTATGCCCACCGTCTGGACGGCGGACAAAAAAGGTCATCCCGAGATTAGGATGCGAGGTATTGTTGTCAAACTGCGCTACGACAACATAGTCTTGCTCACCGTCCTGATTGAGATCCACGCGATTGATGCCGTCTTTCAATGCAACAGGAGAGAGTGCAGCCGCCGTGCTACTAATGGCACAGAGCGCCAGCCACCCTACGAATTTATTGACCATCAAGTGTCCTTACTAATCGAAAACCAATATCTGGCATAAAAAAACCGGGCGTGTGCAGGTCGCAGCTAGCAAGACTGTGCGTGCGTTCCAGATAACTTCCGCCGCAAAAGTAGTACATGGTTTTACCGCCTTCAACCACATAAGACTCATTCAGCCACTCGGACACATTGCCGCTCATATCGTAAAGCCCCAGCGCGTTGGGACGCTTCGACACCACAGGCACCGTACCAAACGAAGATGAATCAGCGGGAAATTGCGCCACACGCTCCGGCTGTTCGCTGCCGGCATAGCGCTGTCCGTACGTCTCTTGCGCCAGTCCCTTGCTGCCACCTCTGGCCGCAATTTGCCATTCCGCCAGAGTTGGCAAACGGTAACCTGAAGTCTGTGGGTTCTCACGTATAGCTTTTTCACTGCCATCATCCGGCGCGCGCTTTAGCGTTTCGCCGTCTGCTGTCAGATAGTAAGGCGGCAGCCGTTCCCGTTCACTCAGTGCATTAGCGAAGATCAGCGCATCCCACCACGACACATTGGTGACAGGGTGAAGACCACCGTCCTGTTCAGGCGGCAGGCAATCCTCGAAGCTGGCGCCATTACAACCGCCGCTGAGCTGATAGCCGTGCGCGTCTGCCCACTCCAGCAAAGCATGGTACTGCTGATAGGTGATTTCCGTTTTCGTCATAGCAAAAGACGCTACTGAGGTGTTGGCATGGGCGGCGTAGTCCTCGGAACCAAAGATAGAGCCAACATAGAAATTGCCGCCGTTGACGATTATTTCTGCAAGGCCGATAGACTTAACATCAGTAACAGGAAGAGGTGTGCTATTGGCGGGGGTAAACGGTAGTCCTAAACACAACCCTAAAAAGATAAAACAGTGCTTAAACATAACTATCCATGTTGCGTGAACTAAAGAGATTAGGTCGTCTGATTATGTATTGCAGAAGTAGACATTAGGAATGGAGTGAAAAGCCAGACTTTCTGAGTGAAGACGAAAGGATGACTCTGAAACCATCATTCAATGGAGCAAAAAGCAAAATTCGAAAGACTTTATAAATAGATCTGCGCTGATTGGCAGGTTGCTCAATACAGAGGAATGACCGGTTTTTTGATGCCGCAGGCGCGGGCGTAACGGGTCAGTGTGTCGATGCTGGCTTTGGTTATGTTGTTTTCCAAACGGGAAATAACGGGAGGTGAGCCTGTACACCATTCTGTGTAAATGCCTTTTCTCAGAAGTGACCGTTCAGGCGGTCACCGAACTCAATAATAAAACGGCTCATTGCCATACGCCAGTCCCTCAGCGGCATCGTCCATTTTTGCGATGCCGCCTGGATTGCCAGCCATACTACCTTCTTTACTGAGTCGTCCGTCGGGAACACCTTACGCTTTTTGATGGCATGACGGATCACGCTGTTCAGCGACTCTATGGCGTTGGTGGTGTAGATCACTTTGCGGATGTCTGCCGGGTAAGCGAAGAATGTCGCAAGGTTCACCCAGTTTGCCTCCCAGCTTCGACTTATCTGCGGATATCGACTGTCCCAGGTACCGGCAAACGCATCCAGGGCCTGCTGTGCTGCCTCTTCCGTTGGGGCCTGATAGATCGCTTTCAGGTCTCGAGTGACTGCCTTGTAGTCCTTCCAGGAGACGAACCGCAGGCTGTTACGCACCATATGCACAATGCACAACTGGATCCGTGCCTCTGGATAGACTGCGTTAATCGCATCCGGGAATCCTTTCAGTCCGTCAACACAGGCAATGAGGATATCGTTCAGCCCGCGATTTTTCAGTTCTGTCAGCACGTTAAGCCAGAACTTCGCACCTTCATTTTCGGCCAACCACATCCCCAATAACTCTTTCTGGCCTTCGATATTGATACCCAGTGCCAGGAACACGGATTTATTAATTACGCGACTATCCTGTCGGACTTTCAATACAATACAGTCAAGGTAAACAATAGGATAGACCGCATCCAGTGGCCGATGTTGCCATTCGACTACCTGTTCCATAACGGCATCAGTCACCTTCGATACCAGTGCGGGTGAGACATCGGCGTCATAAAGCTCTTTGAACGCAGCCGCTATTTCACGGGTTGTCATTCCTTTGGCGTATAACGACAGGATCTGGTTATCCATCCCGGTGATCCGGGTCTGGTTTTTCTTCACCAGTTGCGGTTCAAAGGTGGCTTCACGATCGCGGGGAGTACGCAGCTCCAAGGGGCCATCGACAGTGGTTACGGTCTTTGTGGAGTAGCCGTTGCGGGCGTTAGAGCCCGTTTTAGCCTGGTTTTTATCGTAGCCGAGGTGGTGGGACATTTCGGCGTTGAGCGCTGCCTCAACGCTGATTTTCTTGAGCAGCCGATCGAACTGGTTGAGATCTTCAGGAGTTTTGAGATTTTTGGCCAGTTCGTTAGCCAGAGCCTGCAACTGTTTTTCGTCCATAAAGTAACCTGCTTTTGATGTTGGGTTGAACATATCAAAATCAGGCAATTACACAAATTTATGTACAGGCTCCGGGAGGTGTGACTCCCATGCGGTCAGCAACCTGTGCTTTTGTCAGGTTGTCATGCTTACGCCATTCAGCCAACAAGTTTCTGAGTTTCTCTTTGCGTTCTTCTTCCTGCCATGCCGCGCGATATTCATCATTATGCATCCACTCATTATGCAGTTCTTTATGGCTTACCAGTTTCATTAAGTACCTCTGCTAACCGCTTCTTGGCGAATTCGATGTCTTTCGCTGGTGTTTTCTGTGACTTCTTGATGAAAACTCGGAGCATAAAGTATGCTCCGGCCCTGATAGGGATTTTTGACAGGTTTATGACTTAATGGGAAATAATATCTGACCATAAATAAAAATCTCATTCATCATCTCTGTATCGAAGCCTGATAGCCATTTCGGTATTGAATCCCTGATAAAAAGCGCCCAACATTCAGCCCTCAAAAGGAATATTTTACTGTCAAAGGAGAATGACAATGCCGCGTGCTGCTCGTCTCAACGACATTGGAAGTGGTCATGACTGTTTCCCTGAAACCCCGATAATCGAAGGCAGTCCAGACGTGATTATTAATGGTCAGTCTGCTGCCCGACAAGGTGATGCTGTTCTGCTTCACGGTTGTCCCTGTCCCAATGCACCCCATGGTGTGCATTCCCGAAAAATCGCCGAAGGTTCATCCACCGTCATTATTAACGGTAAACCCGCCGCGCGTATTGGGGATGGTATCAATTGCGGTGGTGTCATTGTCTCCGGCAGTGGCAATGTCATTATTGGTGATACACCCCATCGTTCTCCCGTTCAGGAATGCGCTAAACAGGCAGCATTAACCCGTGCGCCATTGCTGGCGTTAACACCAATGCTGACGGTTCCCCCTGTTTACGCGAAATCTTGTTTGCTTGCTGACGGTTGTACGAAGGCTGGAACTGAGGAAGAGCCAGTTGAACATTTCGGGGACATGGTGCTGTTTGCCCAACCTGAGCAAGATGACTGCTGTGGTTATGGTCATCATGACGAGAGCCATGATGTTGTTCAACATGCGCAGGCGGCTAAGAAGACAGAAAAGGAAACGGTCGTAACTGTACCGCCACCTACTAAAGTCCCTGAGCTAGAGCCTTGGTATAAAACGTTGTTTGATTTGTTGGTTGCGACGGATGATAAAACGCATTCTCCGCTACCGACGTCTAAATCGGTTGTTCATCCCATCGCCGTGGAGAAACAGGAAGAGCCTGTTGCCAGTGCAGGTGTCGGTTTACTGACGGCTACAGGGGTCATGACACAAGTCTGGGGAGAATGGTCGCTGGGTGGTGTGCTGAGCGCAGCTAGGGGCGTGCCGTATATTGGTGCATTAGCCTCTGCGCTCTATATTCCTTCTGCTGGGGAAGGTAGTGATAAGGTTCTGGGACGAGATGAACACTGGTTAGAGGATGAGTTACGGCGTAAAGGCTGGGCGGGGGAAACGGCAACGACGCGCGTCCGGTTTTTCTGGCGTCCCGATATTCATGGCAAAATGCAGGTGTATGGTGTTCATACGGGCGAGGGTACGCCCTATGAAGGTGTACGTGTTGCCAATATGGTATGGGATGCGAAAATTCAGGGCTATACCTTCACCCCCGCGCCCGGAGTAGATGGGCCAACCATAACGTGGACACCGGAAAAACCTGAAGGGGCTGAGCCTGTTAGACATACAGGTAGCCCGGTAAAACCCATCGATCAACCGACAATCCTAATCTATCCTATTCCAGAAGATGAAGCGGAGACTACCACGCCCCCGTTTCCTGTGCCGGATGAGCATGATTTTAATGACTGGATCTTGGTATTCCCGGATGGTTCAGAGATAAAACCCATCTATGTTTATCTGCAATCAGCGCGGGATAAACCCGGAACCGTAACAGGAAAAGGTGAGGTATTGAGTGGTGAAGCTAAATGGCTGGAAGCTGCCAGTTCAGGATTAGGTGCGCCAGTGCCTGCACAGGTCGCGGATAAACTGAGAGATCAGAAATTTGAACGCTTTGATGATTTCAGGGAAGCTTTTTGGCTGGCTGTTGCTGAATGCCCAGAGTTAATGGAGCAGTTTAATAGATCAAATAAAACTATAATTAAAGCAGGTAATGCCCCCTTTGCTATACCTGAAGAGCAGGTAGGGGAAAGAAAACGGTTTGAAATCCACCATGTTAAAAATATACAGCATGGTGGAGAAGTATATAATATAGAAAATTTGAGAGTGAATACTCCAAAAAATCATATTGGTTTACATAAAAAATAACGGTGGATATATGAATTTAAAAGAAAATATTGAAGATTATACTGAGGAAGAGTTTATTTTTTACCTAAAAGAGTTTTTTGATAATCCTATGGGACTTAGAGGTAAAGAATTAGAAACACATTTAGATAGCCTGGTTGAACATTTTGACAGAATTGTGCTTCATCCAGAGGGAAATGGTTTGATTTTTTATCCACCTGATGGACGAGAAGACTCACCGGAGGGGGTTCTTAATGAAATAAAGCGCTGGAGAAAATCTCAAGGTCTTCCATTATTTAAAGACTCTAAATGATGAATTGTTATTCAGCGTACAACCTGTTTATTATAGGGTTGCACGCTGATACGTGCATCAGCTCTCAAATTCCTCCCGCTTTTTACCGCTTTCAATAGCAGCAGCAATCGCTTTAAGTGTCCGGCCTTGACCTGTCCATTATTTTTCATTGCCGTTTTCATCGACATATTTATATTTGGCCGGGCGGGGAGCACGTTTAGATTTTGCTGACTTGGTTGCAGAAGCAGAACCAAGCAATTCGGATGGATCAATGCCATCTTCAAGAAGTTGTCAGGGCCGAATCACACTTTATTAAAAAATTGAACTATTCTTTAATAGACTGATCTCAAAGTAGAATAGCTTTTTGAGGTCTTGATATGACCCTTTTTACCCCCTCTCTCTGGTAGAGGAAACCCGTTCTCCTATTCATCAACAACAACATCTTGTTGATGTGCTATTTCTTGTTCTCGCTGCAATCGCCAGTGGACAAAATGGGTAGGCTGAAATTCAACAGTTTGGTGATATTACTTTGCAAATACCGGCAGAGTTGAACCCAGAGTTACAGAAGAAATGGCCTTCAATAAAAACACTGGCCGCATCTGACTCTGCTCAGGCGCGGAAACTACGCGCCTGATGCTAATACGGCTATCGTCGCGGCTTACTCACCACGCAGTGCCGTGGCGGGAGATTGGCGGTAAGACAACATCGCGGGAATGGTGAGCACCACGGCGGCGACCAGTAACAGGAGCAGAACGAAGTGGATGTCTTCCCATTCCAGCGTCACTGGCAGGACGAAGCCGCTTTTCTCGCTCATGACCACCGCTATCGCACGGGCGGCAAGATAACCCAGACCGACACCCAGCAGCACGCCGACGCTCACCAGCGACATCAACCCGCTCCAAATCAGCGTGAAAATGCCGTAGCGCGGCGCGCCAAAAGCACGCAGAGCGCCGATCTGTTTCTGTCGCTGCCGCAGGTGGATAACCGCCACCATCGCCACCGCGACGCCGACTAATCCCTGCGTTCCCAGCGAGATATAGGTCAGCAGTTCACGAATGTCGCCCAGCATCGAGTAGAGCTTCACCAGCACTTCGCCAGGGAACACCGCCAGCGTCATGTTGCTGCGATACAGCGAACGCAGTTGATAAGCACCTGCGATCGTTTTCGGTTTAACGACAATAGCGGGCAACCCCGCCTGATGTGCGTGTCCATGCGCTTCTTCCTCGCCGTGCTCGTCGGCATGTGACGCCGTTACCGGCTGAGCGACAACAGCATGATGATCATCACTTTCCGCGCCTTCCGCAGGATGAGCTTCGTTGTGATGCTCATCGGCATGCTGTTCGCCTTCCGCCTGCGTGGTTTCATCATGCGAATGACCGTCATGTTCACTTTCATGATCATGTTCCCCCTCATGCTCATTGTGGTCGTGATCATCGTCCGCAGCATGCGGTGGATGGATGCCGTGTACTCGCCACACCGCGTTCACCGGCACCAGAATCGCTTTATCCCACGCGCTGCCGTCAGCAGGTAAAACACCGACAACGGTGTAGGTGACATCATCGTGCGCGTGCGCCCCTTCCGTTCCCACCTGACCATGAATCGGGCTGAACGTACTCCCCACCGTCAGCCCCGTTTGCGCGCCTACCACAGCCTCAAAGCCGTCGTTGAACACGCGTCCGGCGGTAAGTTGCCGCTTACCGTTATCCGTGACCAGCGGCGGCGTGGTGCCAACAATCGGCATCCCCTGATAGAAATCACCAAACGCGACCGGTGCCGCCCAGGCAACCAGCGGGTTCTTCTCCAGATCGGTCAGCACCTGCGCAGGAACCAGTGTCAGCGCCGACGGTTGCAGAAACACAGATGACAGCACCAGTTGGGTTTCGCTCCCCGGCGCACCAATCACCAGATCGAAACGGTCAGCCGCTTTGGCGCTGCCCATACGTAGCGCTCTTTCCTGCAAACTCACCGAAATACTTAACGCCGTCGCCACGGCGATCAGCAATACTACGACCAGCACACCCGGCCAGAGCCGACGCCAGTCGACCCAAATAAGACGCCAAGGAATCATGCGCGATCCTCCTGATGCAACGTGTCCGCCACGAGGCGTCCTTTTTCCAGTTGAATACAGCGCGACATCTGTGAAGCCAGACGTGCATCGTGCGTAATCGCGATAAGCGTCGCGCGACTCGCGCGCGCCAGCGTCACCAGCAGGTCGGCAATCTGCTCACCGCTGTGCGCATCCAAACTGGCCGTTGGCTCATCGGCGATGATAATGTCAGGCTTGCTGAGCAAGGCTCTTGCGACCGCCACCCGCTGCTTCTCGCCGCGTGATAGCACTTCAATCGGACGTTTCGCGGTATCCAACCCGACCTGTGCCAGCAAATCTGCCGCCCGCTGCCTGAGCGCCGCGGGGATCCGCCAGTGGTGAAACTGCGCAGGCAGTAAGACGTTCTCTATCGCACTCAGGCCGGGGAACAGGTGGAAATCCTGCATCACCAGCCCAATATGCTGCGCCCGCCAGCGGTCGCGTTCCGCTTCGTTCATCTGCCAGATATCCTGTTTTTCCCACTGCACACAGCCCGTTCCGCTGTGATCCATCCCGGTAATAGCATTCACCAGCGTGGTTTTACCAGAGCCGGAAGGCCCCATCACCGCAACCCGCTCGCCAGAACGAATAGACAGCGCGGGAATAGCCAGCACGGCCTCGGACGTATCGGGGAAGGTCACACTCAGGTGTTGAATCAATAACTCCGCCATCAGTGCTCCTAAAGGGTATCGAACGTGGCTTCACGCAGTCGCAGCAGGCTGACAAAACCCGTTTCAGGGTCGGTCCACGATCCGTGCTCCAGCACGCCTTCCACCTCAATCATGGTGTTGTTCTGTACGAAGGTCTGACGTTTGGCGAGGTAAACGACGAGGATATCTTCAGGCCAGTCCGCATCAGACGAACAGAAGGGGCACAGCGCCATCGGCATTTTGGTTAAGACAAAGAATTGTGACTCCGCCTTGAGCGGCGGCGCCATGAAGCCGCGCATTTTTACCCGTTTGCCGGAGAGCGCTTTGACGTCATTGGAGAATTCCAGACCCAGCACGCCGTAAGAGGCGTACAGCTTGTCGAAGGAGAGTTCAGACTGCGCGGCTTTCACCGGGGCGATACCACCGAGGAGGAGGAGCACCAGCACCGCGCGCAGCCAAGAGAATAAAAGCGGGGTCGCCCCCGCTTTGCTGCATTTCGCATTATTCATAGCGTCGTAGGATTACTTTTTGTCCTGCGGTTTCACCGCCAGTGCATCAACAATCACCCGGAACAGATCGGTGTTTTCCATGTAACCACGGATACGCTCTGCACCTGGGCCGCTCGCCTGAATCACCATGTCGTCAACGGCATGAACACCCGTATCGGAAGAGCGTGGCAGGATCCCTTCACGGAATACCGCGCCCGGCACTTTCTCGTAGGCTTTGTTGGCGACATATTCATCTTTTTCATTCTTGATAGCAGGAACGAACTGGTTATCCAGCTTCGGACGGAACGTCTCGTAATAGTCAGGGAAGTTGTTGAAGAACACCGCCAGACGTTTAGAAACGTTCAGGTCATCCGGGTAGCCGTCTTTGTTGGCATCCTTATAGTTCGGATAGCCCGCATCTTCATACACGCCGACCTTCTCACGCATCTCGGTGCCTGGCTTGCTGTCGTCCACAGTACCGATGATAGACAGGCCGTGTGTATGGTCACCCGTCACAATAATCATCGTATCTGGGTTTTTCTCGGCAAATTTCTTGGCGATGGCGACAGACTGATCCAGCATGATGGTGTTCGTGAAAGCACGTTCCCAATCCAACGGGTGGGATGCTTTGTCGATCAGCGCGGATTCCACCATCAGGAAGAAGCCGTCTTGGTTTTTGGACAGCACATCCAGCGCCGCCTGCGTCATGTCGGTCAGGTCAGGCTGGTTCGGGAATTTCTTGGCGACGTCATTTTTCAGGAAGCGACGATCCATCACGCCATCCATGTTGCCGGTGTGGAACAGCCCCAGCAGCTTGGTGGCCTGCGCGGCATTTTTCTTCAGTGAATCCGCATCGGTAACCAGTGAATAGCCCGCCTGCTGGAATTTCTCAACGTAGTTGGTTTCGTCTTTACGCTTAGAGCCCGGCGTGCTTTTCGGCAGGAAGTAGGCAGAA
The DNA here is from genome assembly GCF_014946775.2 of Pectobacterium quasiaquaticum. Classification (NCBI taxonomy): domain Bacteria; kingdom Pseudomonadati; phylum Pseudomonadota; class Gammaproteobacteria; order Enterobacterales; family Pectobacteriaceae; genus Pectobacterium; species Pectobacterium quasiaquaticum. The sequence goes on from NZ_CP065177.1 coordinate 4,060,792, forward strand.
CCGCCGCCCAGCATGACCGTAGGCTGCACGTTGTAGAACATCTCAACGATTTCGGCTTTATCCGCACGACGACGCGTGTGAGAGACAACCGCCGCTGGCGTAGCATCCTGAAGTTCAGCATCACTGACGACGCCGACAGACATCTTGGTAGAACGGGTCAGCAGCTCACCCAGCGTTTCCTGCTTTGGGTGCTCCAGTGAATTTTTGCTACGGCTGACGTACACACCCAGCGCGTTCACACCGGATTTGTGACCGGTCATGTAGGCGCTCATGGTGTTGGCGCTATCGGCCGCGATAGAGTCGGTACTGGACGTGCCGGCAAACGCCATATATTGCAGATCATCAATCGCCAGACGACCATCAGCTTTCCCTTCCGTCACCCCTTTGGACAGGATGCGCGCGCCAGTACGGTGCGCAACGGACAGGCCATCGCCGATGAACAGAATCACGTTTTTGGCTTTACGCGTGCCGGACGCGGAATAAACGTCCCAGTTCACCTGCGTCTTTTTGCCTTTGGCTTCCGCCTCTACCACATACTTGCCCGCTTCCGGCAAGTTCACGTCTCGCAGCCAGATCGTGGACGCGTTGCCGCCGTCTTCACGCTCAACAAACGATGCCGTTTTGCCCAGCACCTGCTGGTAATCCTTGCCGTTGATCAGAATGCGAATATCTTCCGGCTTAAGTACTTCATCAAACTCGACTTTAAAATCGAATTTCCCGCCCGCCAACATGGTGGCGCGGTCAATGGGATAAATGGCCTGAGCCTGCACCATTCCTGGCAGCGCAGCAGAAATCAGTAAAGGCAGTAACCAGCGAGCTTTCATTGTTATGTCCTTGGTTGCGTAGTTTAGCAAGACATAACGTAGTTACCTTTTTTTACAGTTTGATGAATTTCCTTAAAAATTACGGCCGCACGAGCATTTGCGTAAGCATGGCCTCACTATGGGATTCAGCGAGCAGTTGCTCCCAATCTCCCGGCGGATTCCCGCTTGCTAGCATGCCGCTAAAAACTTTATAAGCATCATGCTGATCGCCATATGCTCGTTTAGTGTCTGAATCATTGACCCAGGCAAGGATGATAGTTTTATGTCTCTCGCTATAGCGAAAAAATAACCGATACTGACCCAGAAATTTTGCCCTGAACCAATGTTTGTTACCTCCGCCTAGCGTATCGCCTTGTCTAAACTTCGTTTGGGACGGATCGCCACAAATCTCAGTACGGATGACTTTGACTATTGCAGCCAATAGCTTAGTTGCCTGCTTTTTCTGGTAAGATTCTGGATATTTCTTGCGCAGTTGCTCAACTTCAACAATAAGAGACTCAAACTGCGCATCAAAACAAGGATGCGTAAATAGCTGCCACCCATTTATTACTCGCTTATCAACCATTTTGCTCACTCGTCGTCAGTAAGCGGTGCATCCAGATCAATATCCATCCCTGCGGTTAACACACTCGCACGTGACATAAGCGATTGATCAAACGGCTTAATATTTTCTGGATGACGTTGCATATCTTCAGCCAAAAAATGCAAAAAGTGATGAATAACGGGGTCATCATCTATCACCTCTTCACGCCGACTGATCAGCACTTGCCCCCCCGGTAGCACGCTATAATGAATGTACTCCCCAGGTTGCAGGTTCATTGCATCACGCACAGACGATGGAATCGTTGTCTGACTACGCGCCGTTAAGCGACTATCGGCGCGCAACAACACATCCGCTGATTTTAAATCAAACATTTTTTAATCCTCAGTATCGCGCGTCAGTGTCCAGTTCCAAACGTAGTCATGCCGGAGAAAACGCGATATTGCGCATTGATTCTCCGTGTTTGAATGTCGATTATTTCGCGACCTACTGGAAGAATAATGCAAATGCATTACCAATGCAAATGCATTACTCCTCTTCATTATGAAGAGAGCAACCGCAACACCATCATGCCTTCTCCTTTAACGGAAAGCGGCGGCGCACGACAACCAAGAACAGCGGCACGAAGAAGATGGCAAGGAAGGTGGCAGCCAGCATCCCGCCAATCACGCCCGTTCCCACCGCATGCTGACTGGCTGAACCCGCGCCGCTGCTGGTCGCCATCGCACAACTTAAATTATTTAGAATATAGGGTAAGCAGGAAAACTCAGAGAACCTACAACTCCAAGTATGACGGAGATAAAAGCAAAAACCAGCACTGTCGTTATATTCCCCCTAATCAAGAGTGATTGCCGCCATAATAATTTCATTTTTATCAGGGTAGACACTCAGATAAACGTCATATTCACTATAAGACAGCGAACGCCAGTGGATAGTATTAGCATCAATATTTTCAGGAATAAACCCTTTAGCTATTAAATAGCTTTCCAATTTTGATTGATCCGCTGTTCCCATGAAAAATATTATATTTGCCTCAGGTTTATTACCATCACGGGCTGAATAGGTTATGTAATAGTCCTGAGAGACAAGGGGAGTCTCCCTTATAACTTCCATTGAGAAAAAATGGTCATAAAACCAATTTTCTTTCGTATAAGAAAGACTATCAATAGTCATTAGTTTAATTAATACACATACTGTCATCGCTATAAAAGCAAAAAAAACAATATTCTTATTAATCACCATAGACTCTCTTATTGTTTAAATACACGCCAAAATCACTGTCATTTACAATTACAACATCACCAGAATCGAAATTTGAATATGGCTTCACTGATTTCATAAAACTGGGTAATTCACCTGGATAAGGCCTTGCGTTTGGTGATTTTGATGGATCAGGAAACAACAAAGGCCTAAACCCTTTATTCTTAAAGTTGCCAATAGCGCCATAATAATCCCATCGTTTAATTGACTCACTTTTGCTAACAGGTTTTAAGTCAGAAAGATAATTTTTACCATGGATTGCTCGATAAAACCCAAGCAAATCGGACACAAGGTCTTCTCCACTAAAGCCACTGTCTGTAGCCCAGCTAAAAGGCCAACTATCTTGCATCCCTTCAAATGCTATGCCCGTTCTCATCATCATAGCAAGAGCGATACTATGGCGTTCAGATAGTAAGCGTCCTCGGCGTATTTTCCAAAGACTGTACTTAGCAGTACCTGCCAGCTTTCGTTTAACGAACATGTTTTGTTCATAACGAATATGATAAAACTTATCGAGCTTACTTTCACCTAATTCCATTTGAGACAAAACACTCCTGATGTCATCACCTGATGCATGCCCCAAATCTACCCAACCTAATATTTCGGTGTAAATGATACCATACTTCGCTGATATTACCTGATTGACATCCAATATTTCTGATCGCTTACTCATTTACTTTATCCGTCCTTGGATTTCTAGAAATCAATAAATTGAATCACTCCATAGCATATAACTACTCGTACGAGCAATAACATGCTCCAATGTTATTGATGAAAACTTAAATGATACATTTTCCTGAGGTTGACCATCATTATCCGTCAATGAGTGGGGATAAAAATAACGAATATCATTAATGATCGCATCTTTTAACGATATTTTAAAAAAAGCTTCATGCCCACCTAAGGATGACGTTCTATACAATAAAAATTCGCAATTTAATTTTTCTTTATCATTCAAAGCCTGAGCTAAAAGCGGTGTGGATTTATCTATTGGCTTTCTTATATCAACCGGATGAAGAGACACATTTTCCAGTCGCGTAAATTGATTCATTAACTCATATATAAAAATTTCATCCTCATGCCCTGATTGATATTTGTTACCAATCGAATCTACCGAGGATGCGCCTGCCGATATGAGGCCTTGTCTCTCACCGTTAATTTTTAAATAGATAATACTAGCCATTTACTACTCCTATTCATTCCCTTGAAAATTAATGCATCCTAACTAAATTTTTATCATAAAATATTTTAAAGATCAAAGGTAATATCATTACTGCTTTTACTTAGCAGTCATATATCTAATTAGTATGATTATGAAATGTTGAATAAATAATTTCACACATATTTATTTGGTAGCACGCTGTAGTGAATATACTCGCCAGTTTCAGGTTAATTACATCACACACAGACAATGAAATTGTTGTCTGACCACGCACCGTTAAGAGAGTAGCCAGACAAGTGCATTACTCGTCTTTATTAAACCACTGTGGCACCATCATGCCTTCTCCTTTAACGGAAAGCGGTGGCGCACGACAACAAAGAACAGCGGCACGAAGAAAATCGCGAGGAAAGTCGCAGCCAGCATCCCGCCAATCACGCCCGTTCCCACCGCATGCTGACTGGCCGAGCCCGCACCGCTGCTGGTCGCCATCGGCAAAACACCGAAAACAAACGCCAGTGACGTCATCAAGATCGGCCGCAGTCGCTGACGGGAAGCCTCCAGCGTGGCCTCAACCAAGTCCTTCCCTTTCTGGTTCATTTCGTTAGCGAATTCCACTATCAGAATGGCATTCTTCGCCGATAGCCCGACCACCGTCAGTAGCCCAACCTGAAAATAGACATCGTTTTCCAGACCGCGCGCCCAGGTTGCCACCAGCGCCCCCAGCACGCCCATCGGCACCACCAGCATGACGGAGAACGGCACCGTCCAGCTTTCATAGAGCGCAGCCAGACAGAGGAACACCACCAGCAGCGAAATGGCATACAGCGCCGGTGCCTGCGCTCCGCTCAATCGCTCCTGTAAAGACATGCCCGTCCACTGCAACCCAAAGCCTTCCGGCAACTTCGCCACCAGCGATTCCATGACATTCATCGCCGTGCCGGTACTAACGCCCGGCGTCGCCTCGCCGACAATCTCCAGCGAGGAATAACCGTTGTAACGCTCAAGACGCGGCGAGCCGGTTTCCCAGACGGTTTGCGCAAACGCGCTGAACGGCACCATGCCGCCGCTGTTGTTGCGCACATACCATTTGCTGACATCGTCCGGCAGCATGCGGAACGTCGCCGCCGCCTGAACGTAGACTTTCTTCACCCTACCGCGGTCGAGGAAGTCATTCACATAGGTCGAGCCCCAGCCCGTTTTCAACGTGCTGTTAATGTCATCTACCGACACACCCAGCGCCTGTGCTTTGCGCTGATCGATATGAATCCGCAGCTGTGCGCTATCATCCAGACCGTTGTGCCGCACGCGCGTCAGTTCGGGATTGCTGTCAGCCATGTTTAATAGTTGATCTCGTGCGGCCATCAGCGCACCGTGTCCCAGCCCCGCGCGATCCTGTAGCTGCATGGAGAAACCCGCGGCACTCCCCAGCCCGTTAATTGATGGCGGGCTACTGGCGAACACACGCGCTTCTTGAATATAACGAAAGGCTTTGGTTGCGCGTTCGATAATCGCAAACGAGCTGCTCTCTGGCGTGGTGCGTTCATCCCAGTCTTTAAGACGTACAAACAGCCGTGCTACGTTCTGCCCGTTTCCACCTGGCCCCGAGCCGATGGTGGAAAACACGGACGTCACGGTGTCTTTTTCCTTCGTGAGATAGTACTGCTCAATCTTGTTGACCACCTGTAAGGTCTGCTGCTGTGTCGAACCCGGCGGGAGCTGCACTTGTGTCGTGAACACACCGCGATCTTCCTGCGGCAGAAACGAGGTCGGCAGCCGGAAAAACAGGAAGGCCATAATCCCGATGATGCCCATATACAGCAGCAGCCAGCGTCCGCTGTTGATCAATATCTTGCCGACGCCGCGTTCATACTTCAGCGACGTGCGGGTAAAGCTCCGGTTAAACCAGCCGAAGAACCCTTTGCGGCCATGATGTTGACCTTTAGCGAGCGGCTTGAGCAACGTCGCGCACAGCGCGGGCGTCAGAATCATCGCCACCAGCACCGACAGAATCATTGAGGTCACAATCGTGATGGAGAACTGGCGGTAGATCGCGCCCGTCGTGCCGCCAAAGAAGGCCATCGGCACAAATACGGCGGACAGCACCAGCGCGATCCCGACCAGCGCCCCTTGCACCTGCCCCATCGATTTTCGCGTCGCCTCGCGTGGTGAGAGTCCTTCTTCGCTCATCACCCGTTCTACGTTTTCCACTACCACAATGGCATCGTCAACCAGCAGGCCAATCGCCAGCACCATCGCGAACATCGTCAGCGTATTCAGGCTAAAATCGAAGGCATACAGCACGGCAAACGTGCCGAGCAACACCACCGGCACCGCAATCGTAGGGATCAGCGTGGCGCGGAAATTCTGCAGGAACAGGTACATCACCAGAAAGACCAGCAGCACCGCTTCAAACAGGGTTTTCACCACATCGGTGATAGAGGCTTTAACAAAAGGGGAGGTTTCGAAAGCGATTTTGGCTTCCAGTCCGTGCGGGAAGTACTGCGACAGCTCCTCGATACGTTTTCTGACGCGCTTATCGGTTTCCAGCTCATTCGCGCCAGACGCCAGCGTCACCCCTAGACCGGAGGCGGACTGGCCGTTGAAACGACTGAGAAAATCGTAGCGTTCAGCGCCCAGTTCAACTTCCGCAACGTTAGCTAACGTCACGGCGGAACCATCCTGCTTGACGCGCAGCGTGATATCGCGAAACTGCTGCGGCGTCTCTAACAGCGACTGCGCATTGATTGTCGCGTTAAGCACCTGATTATCCACAGACGGCACGCCGCCGACCTGCCCTACCGAGACCTGACTGTTCTGCGATTCAATCGCCCGCACTACGTCGCTGGTCGTCAGCGCATAATCCATCAGTTTGGCCGGATCCAGCCAGATGCGCATCGCATATTGCGATCCATACGCAGAAACCTCACCCACCCCGCTGATACGGCTAATCGGTTCCTGAATATTCGTCGCGACATAATCGGCGATATCCTGCTTGTCCATGCTGCCATCGGTAGAGACAAACGCGACCATCAGAATATTGGTATCGCCGGTTTTACTCACGGTGACGCCCTGCTGCTGGACTTCCTGAGGCAGCTTGCGGATAGCGGATTGAAGCTGGTTTTGTACCTGCTGACGGGCTTCATCGGGATCGGTGCCTGCTTCAAAGGTCAGCATGACTCTGGCTTGCCCGGTGTTGCTGCTGTCCGAGGACATGTACATTAGGTTATCCAGCCCGGTCATGCTTTGCTCGATAACCTGTGTGACGGTATTTTCCAGCGTCTGCGCCGATGCACCAGGGTAGCTCGCAGTGATTCGCACGCTGGGCGGGGCCAGATCGGGATACTGTTCCAGCGGCAATGACTTGATCGCCAACATACCACACAGGCTGAGAAGGATAGCCAGCACCCACGCAAAAATGGGACGGTCGACAAAAAAGTTCGCCATCTCTCCAACACTCCTCAGCCATATTTTAACGTGGCTGCTTCACGAGCAGCCTACTTATATTCAAACAGAATTCAACCCAGAGAAAACCCTGCGCACAGGGTGCCGAATTACCTTAACTGCCGACGTCGGCTAAATCGTGGAGAAATTGAGGAGAAAATGTAAATTATCGTCGGCTAGGCCTGCGCGAACGCGATCACCTGCTCGGTAAACGCATCGGGATGCGAGATAAACGGCGCATGCGCGGCCTTTGGAATCACTACAGACGTCGAGTTCGGCCACTGCGCATCCAGCAATCCGGCAACCTTGCGCGGCACCAGCCCGTCTAAGGCACCATAGAGCCGCAGGAACGGCATATCCAAGTCGGCTAACGACTGGCGTAAATCCGCTTCGCGCAATATGGCCAGCCCGCCGTTTAATACCTCGACTGACGGCGTCGGCTGTTCCAGCACCACACTCTTTAACAGTCGGGCATCCTGCCGTGCGCTTTCCGTTCCCAGCGTTTGCAGCGCCAAAAACCGCTCGACCGTACGCTGAAAATCTTCACTGAGCTGCTGTTGAAACCCCAGCAAGACGTCCGGTTTGATGCCCGGCCAACCGTCCTGTGCGCTGAAACAGGGCGATGACGCCACGGTAATCAGCTTTTCCACCCGCGCAGGGGTGCTCAACGCAATATGGCTGGCAACCAGTCCGCCCAGCGACCACCCTAACCAGATGGCACGCTCCGGTGCCTGTGCCAGTACGCAATCTGCCATATCGCTTAACGGCATCGGCCCCAATCCCTGACTTCTGCCATAGCCCGGCAGATCGACCAGATGCAGACGAAAATGCGGAGCGAGTCGCGCAATAATGCTTTGCCATACCTGCGCATTCAATCCCCATCCGTGCAGCAACACAAGATCCGTATTTCCTGCGCCTTCGGTCTGCCAATACAACGCTGCCATCAGTTATCTTCCTTCCTCAGGAAACCCCTTCACGTTTGCATGGGGGGTCAATATATTTCAGGGAAAACGATCGTTAAGGAAAACAATGTTAACCATCTCCGCACGCTGCTGGCTATGCTTATTGCCGCTTCATCACAGCCAGCAGGGTATTTGCTCGTACTGCCAGCGCCATTTGCCGCGTTTGCCTCTCTGCTGCCCGCGCTGTGGCTTGCCCTCTGGTGACACAACACATCAGTGCGGGCGCTGCCTGCAAAACCCGCCGCCCTGGCAATCGATGACCTTTATCAGCGACTACGCGCCACCGTTCAACACACTGCTGAAGCATTTCAAGTTTCACGGTAAAACCGAACTGGCAGCGGTACTCGCTCGACAACTGTTGCTGCGCTGGCAGACGACCTACCGCGAACGAAAACTCACCGGACACGTTCCTCTGTTTCGTCCTGACCGACTGTTCACTGTTCCCCTGCACCGAAACCGCCAGTGGCGGCGTGGCTTCAACCAGACCGAGCTGCTCGCTCGGCCTCTCGCCCGCTGGCTGAACTGTACTTACGAGCCACGCGAATTGCAGCGTACCCGACGCACGCCGCTACAGCAAACGCTCAGCGCCAGCGCGCGGCGACGAAATCTGCGGGGTGCATTTTCCTGTGATGTCTCGCTGTCTGGGCAACAGGTGGTTTTACTGGATGATGTGGTCACGACGGGCAGTACCGCAGCCGAAATCAGCAGGCTACTGCTGGCTCAAGGCGCGGCAGGCGTTCAGGTCTGGTGTTTGTGCCGAACCTTGTAGTCGGAGGGAGGATGGGCGTATTATAACCGATAAGTGCAGTCAACTATCGAGCTTACTCTTATGATCCGTATTACCGATGCTGCTCAGGAGCATTTCCTGAAACTGTTGGCAAAACAGGAAGAAGGCACACAGATTCGCGTATTTGTTATCAATCCAGGTACGCCAAACGCCGAGTGTGGCGTGTCGTATTGCCCGCCGGATGCCGTAGAAGCCAGCGATACCGTACTGAAGTTTGAAAAGATTTCCGCTTATGTGGACGAACTCAGCGCCCCTTATCTGGAAGACGCTGAAATCGACTTCGTAACCGACCAGCTAGGTTCTCAGCTCACGCTGAAAGCGCCGAACGCCAAAATGCGTAAAGTGGACGACAACGCCCCTCTGATGGAACGCGTGGAGTATGTGCTGCAATCGCAGATCAACCCACAGCTGGCGGGCCACGGCGGCCGTGTGACGCTGATGGAAATTACCGATGACGGTCTGGCGATTCTGCAATTTGGCGGCGGCTGTAACGGTTGTTCTATGGTTGACGTCACGCTGAAAGAAGGGATTGAGAAAGAGCTGCTGCAAACCTTCCCTGAGCTGAAAGGCGTGAGAGATCTCACCGAACACCAGCGCGGCGAGCACTCCTACTATTAATCCTCTCCCCTGCTGATTGATCCTTGCTTTTCCTCCCCCGACTCCGGGGAGGAAGAGTATTCATTCTGTTATTCGGCTTTCTGCGTTTTCATCGGTGCGCCACGGCGCAAATCCATATCCCGAACCAATCGTTCAAGGCAGCGGTCAGCGAAGATCGACTCCAGCGGACGCGTGAGCTTGCGCCGCCAGTTAGGGTATTCACGATTGGTGCCTGGCACATTGACCGGTGTCGCCATATCCAACCAGTCTTCCAGTTGGAATCCCACTAGTGCGCTTGCGCTGTCAGCGACATAGCGATGAACGCCACGGCTTAGCGGTGCGCCCATTGTCGTCAGCGATGAGTTGCGGCCAACCCGCTGCGGCAATAGCCCGAACTCGTGTAACGCATTAAGCAGCCCCTGTTTCGCTTTCTCACGCTGCTGCATCTGCTCCTGCAACAACGCCTCCGTAGGATACAAACCTAACTCCCGCCCAAGCGATAAGTCCACGGTTTGCCAGTAGCCACGCAGCGTCGGGAGGTCGTGAGTGGTGATGGTTGCCATCGCCTGCCGCGGATAATCTTCCGGTGCGCGGAAGTGGTTCGCATCGTCTTTTTCAAAGAACAGCACCTTGTAAGAATAGATACCGTAATCATGCAGCTTGCTGACAATTTCTGGTGGCACCGTGCCTAAATCCTCACCGATAATCAGGCAGCGATGACGCTGACTTTCCAGCGCCAGCACCGCCAGCAGATCGTCAACCGGATAATGCACGTAAGCCCCATTGCCCGCCGACTCCGCCTTGGGGATCCACCACAGGCGCAAGAGCGCCATCACGTGATCGATACGCAGCGCACCACAGTGCGCCATGTTGCTGCGCAGGACGTCGATAAACGGTTGATAGCCACGCAGTTGCATCATGGTGGGATTCATCGGCGCAAGCTGCCAGTCTTGTCCCTGTGGCCCGAGCGGGTCCGGCGGTGCGCCGATAGAGGCATCAAGACAATAGAGCTGCCGTTCGTCCCAAGTTTCCGCGCCACCTTGTGCAACGCCAACGGCTAAATCACGATACAGGCCGAGCGGTAAGCCAAGCTGTTTACTGTGCGCGTAGCACTCCGCGAGTTGCTCGTGCGCCACCCATTGCAGCCAACTGTAGAACGTAATCTCGTCGTGGTATTCACGGCGGAAGGATTTTACGGTTTCGCTGTGTACATCATGATAGCTGGCCGGCCACTGGTGCCAGTCCGCATAATTCTCGCCCTGTTTTTTCAGGTGAGCCTGCAACGCATCAAACGTCGCCTGAAGCTGTAAACTCTGCCCGCCGCTGACGACAAACTGACGAAAGGCGCTAATGCGCGGGTCCAGCGCACTGCGTGTCGTAAAGTAGCGGAAAGCCAGCCGTAAGGCGGTCAGCTTAAGCGCCGTCACCGGTTCATAATCGACCCAGCGCCCCGCACGCAGCGAAACGATTGCGCTTTGCGTATCCTCACGGTGCCACCATGCCTGCGCTTCCCCACTCTGCTGAAAATCATCGATCCAATTGACATCGATATAAATAATGTTCAGCCAATGCCGAGAGGAAGGGCTGTAAGGGCTCGCAGCCTCTGGCAATGCGGGATACAGCGAATGCAGCGGGTTCAGCCCCACAAAGGCACCGCCGCGTCGGGCAATTTGCTCCACCAGTTGGCGCAGGTCGCCAAAATCCCCGACGCCCCAGTTGTTCTGCGAACGTAAGGTGTAAAGCTGGACGGTAACGCCCCACCAGCGTTTACCCTGTAGTAAGGCTTCGGGTTCATAGCAGCGATGCGGCGCGACAATAATCCGGCAGCTCCAGCGCTGGTCGGCCTGCGTCAGCGTCAGGTAGTGGTAGCCCAGCGGCAGCACACCCGGCAGCGCCAGCGTTGAGCCGCCCGTTATCTGTCCTTGAATTTGACCGCCGTTTTCATACATCAGCGTCCAGAGGAATTCACCGTGACCAGCAAGCTCGATGACCGCATCCCGGCCTTGCAAAAAGACACAAACAGGCGGTAGGGGCGCATTGCCGCTATCAGAAACGTCCATCATTGCCTGAATCTGGTCTCTGATTGCGGCCGCAACAATGTGCTCTTTGCCATACGCATCGGTATAGCTTTCCGCGATGCCTGTCTGCTGGCTTGCCAGTTTATCCACCTTGAATACCCTCTCCTTTTCCTAACGATGCGCCTGCCAAATGCGCGTCTGGTAATCATGAATCGCCCTGTCCGAACTGAACATCCCCATTCTGGCGGTATTCAACACACAGCGGCGCGTCCATTCATCCGGCTCACGGTAAAGCGCATCAACACGCTGCTGCACCTCACAGTACGGTGCAAAATCGGCCATTAACATATAGGGATCGCCCAGTTTCAGCAGGCTATCCAACAGCGGGGCAAACGCATTTTTATCCCCCTGACTGAACGCGCCGCTCGCTAGCTCGTTCAGCACTTCACGCAGCAGCGGCGTCACAGCAAGGTAGTCAGACGGCTCATAGCCTTGCGCCTGTAGCGCTTTTACCTGTTCGACGGTGTGACCGAAAATGAACAGATTGTCTGCACCGACCTGCTGCGCCATTTCTACATTCGCCCCGTCCAGCGTGCCGACGGTCAGCGCGCCGTTCAGCGCCAGCTTCATATTGCCCGTACCGGACGCTTCTTTACCTGCCGTTGAAATCTGTTCAGACACATCTGCGGCAGGAATCACCCGTTCGGCCAGCGAGACGCGATAGTCCGGCGGGAAGACAACCTTCAGGCGATCGTTAACGCGGCGATCCTGATTAATGACCGCGGCAACCCGATTAATGGCATAAATGATGTTTTTCGCTAATACATAGCCCGGTGCCGCTTTGGCACCGAACAAAAAGACGTGCGGCACTATATCCAGATGCGGATTGTCACGCAATTGACGATAGAGCGCGAGGATATGCAGCAGATTCAAATGCTGGCGTTTGTACTCATGCAATCGCTTAATTTGCACATCAAACAGCGCGTGCGGATCGATCACGATGTCGTACTGCTGGCGGAGGTAGGTCGCCAACTGCGTTTTATTATCGGCCTTGATTTGTCGATAACACTCACGAAAGCCAGCATCGTCAGCATAGGGCTCTAGCCCTTGCAGCGCAGGCAGATTATTCACCCACGGCGTGTGCAGCGTGTCGTCGATGAGCGCGGACAGCGCCGGATTACACTGCTTTAGCCAGCGGCGTGGCGTAATGCCGTTGGTGACGTTATGGAATTTGGTCGGCCACAGTTGGTGATATTCCGGGAACAGATCTTTCACTACCAGTTCCGAATGCAGCGCCGCCACGCCATTGACCGCGAAGCAACTGACCACGCACAGGTTTGCCATGCGAATCTGGCGCTGGTGGCGAATCGCGAGTTTCGCCCATATCTGCCGATCGCCAGGCCATTGCTGTTCAACCTGCGCCTTAAACTGCGTATCAATTTGCCGGATGATAGACAGGTGGCGCGGAAGCAGACGGCCAAACAGCCGTTCGTCCCAGCGCTCAAGCGCTTCCGGCATCAGCGTGTGGTTGGTATAGGCAAAGGTACGTCCGGTTATCGACCAGGCTTCATTCCACGGTATCTGATGCTCATCCATCAGCAGCCGCATCAGTTCGGGGATCGCCAGCGTCGGGTGAGTATCATTAAGCTGGATGACTTCATAATCCGGCAGCGTGGACAGCGCGCGCCCCGCCTTAAGATGACGGCGCAGAATGTCGGCCACCGAACAGGCGCAGTGGAAGTATTGCTGCATCAGGCGCAGGCGTTTGCCCGCCGCGTGGTTGTCATTCGGATACAGCACGCTGGTCAGGCTGGCGGCGGAAACCCCAGCCTGTGCCGCGCGCAGATAGTGCCCTTCGTTGAATAGCGTCAAATCAAACGGATCGCGATGCGTCGCACGCCACAGACGCAGCGGCTGCGCCGCACCGTTGTGATAGCCAATCACCGGCAGATCACAAGCTTCACCTCTGAAAACGGTATCCGGCAGCCAGCGCAAGGTGCCGTCAGTTTGAGGTTGCAAACGCCCGCCAAACCCGACATCCACCGCCAGCTCCGCGCGCGATAAAAACCACGGATAGGTATCGCGCTGCCAGTCATCGGCCGTTTCCTGCTGCTTTTCTTGCGCAAAGTGCTGACGGAACAGGCCATACTGGTAGTTGAGGCCGTACCCCGTTGCGGGCTGCCCCACCGTCGCCATCGAATCCAGAAAGCAGGATGCCAGCCGACCCAATCCGCCGTTGCCTAAACCCGGATCGGTTTCCTGCTCCAGAATATCGCTCAGGTTCAGCCCCTGCTCAGCCAGCACGGCAGCTACCGCATCATACCAGCCCAGATTCAGCAGGTTGTTGCCCGTCAGACGACCAGGCAGAAACTCCATCGACAGGTAGTTAACATGGCGCTGAGGCGTATTGGCCGTGGAAGACGTGGGCGACGCGGAGTGCATCAGCAGTTGTTCCGACAGCGCAAGGCTGACGGCGCGCCAGCACTGCACTGGCGTCATCGCGTTCAGGGACGCGACGCCACCGAGCCGCTGTTGGCGGCGCAACGCGGCGGTAAATTCTGAGGCATCAAAGGCGATAGCAGGATGGGTGGAGGAAACGGGCTGCGTTAAAGCCTCTGGTTTTTTTGCAGCCGCTGAACGTGTTGACGATCCGGATACTTTTGCAGAACCCGACTTTCTTGAAGAATCTGACATCGTGCCTCCTCCTTTGTCCATCATGGAAAAGGCACATCGAGTTCAACACAACTCCAACTGTACCTTATGTTGTTCAATGATTTTCAGTACGCTGGGCGGTGGTGACTGATCGGTAAAAAGATAGTCTATCAAATCCATGTTACCCAAATTCACCATCGCATTACGACCAAACTTGGAATGGTCCGTCACCAGCATGACGCAGCGAGAATTTTCAATAATCGCCCGTTTTGTGCGCACTTCATGGTAATCAAACTCCAGTAATGACCCATCCATGTCAATACCACTGATGCCCAAAATGCCGAAATCCAGACGGAACTGAGAGATAAAATCCAGCGTCGCCTCACCCATAATACCTCCATCGCGGGTACGCACTTCGCCACCGGCCAAGATCAGGCGAAAATCCTCTTTTGCCGTCAGCAGCGTTGCTACATTCAGGTTATTGGTGACGACGCGCAGATCTTTATGCTGCATCAGTGCATAGGCCACCGCTTCAGGCGTGGTGCCGATATCGATAAACAAGGTAGCGCCGTCTGGAATCTGGCTTGCCACCCGACGGGCAATGCGCGCTTTTTCGTCCGACCACATCATTTTACGGTCATGGTAGGCCGTGTTAACCGAGCTAGACGGCAATGCCGCACCGCCGTGGTGGCGATGGATTTTATTCTGCTCGGCCAGATCGTTCAGATCGCGACGAATGGTCTGCGGGCTCACCGCAAAATGCTCCACTAGCTCTTCAGTACTGACATAGCCCTGCTGGCGCACCAGCTCAATAATGGCGTCATGCCGTTGTGTCTGCTTCACATTTATCCCCTAAGACGCCCCGATTTACCGAGGGTTTGTTTTATTATACGTGTCCCAAAAGGCCATCAATAGCCCGACAACCAGACCAGCCACATGCGCCGCATTCGCGATCGACATGCCTAAAATATCGAAATAACCGGCGACCAGCCACAGTAAAGCGAAGACCATCAAACTGCGCGGCATGGATAAATAACCGTCAGGCTCTCGTTCCCCTCGTAGCCAGACATAGCCCATCAGGGCATAGACCACGCCAGACAAGCCACCAAAATGGGTGCCGCTAAACCAGGACTGCGCCCAACCGCTCACCAGCGCGGAAACCAGCGTGATGACCAGCAACTTTCCGGTTCCCAGCACTTTTTCAACCGGGCCGCCCAGATACCACCACCACATAAGATTGAACAAAATGTGCAGCAGGGAAAAGTGCAACAAAACATGACTGAACCAGCGCCACACCTCGACCTGTTGCCCCTCAGCCGGGAATGCCAGCCATACCATCACGCTCTCATAGCCCGAGATTTGCATCAGGATGAACACCGCAATCGTCACGACCATCAGGGAGAGCGTCAGCGGGCCTGCCTTTTGCTTCAGCGTTTGCAGGTAAGAGTAGCGTTGGTATTGAATACCAGTATCCATCGATCCCGTTTGCCAACTGGCAGCCAGATAGCGCGGGTTTGTCGGGTCGCGCAGAAAAATCTCCAGTTCACCCTGAACCTTGCTCAGTTGGCTTTCATCCTCCAGCCACAGTTCAGCTTCATACCCCTGAGGTCGCATTTCCAGATGAACCTGCTGTGTACGCATGTAATCAACAAATGCCTGAGCCAGACGCGGGTTGGAGAGAGCAATAACGCGAATCATCATAGCGGGAAGCGCCAGTGAGTAGGTTGAGTTAGGAGCATGATAATAAAGGTTCTTTAATCGTCATGCGATCAGGCTTGCGCCTGCGTGTCTTGCGGGTAGCGGTTTTGCCAGGCCTCAAAGCCACCATCGATACTGTACACAGAATCAAACCCCAGGCTAATCAGATACTGTGCAGCGTTGCGGCTGCTGATGCCGTGGTAGCAAATCACCATGACCGGTGCTTCAAAGTCAGCACCGCGCACAAAGTCAGACAGCGTCTCGTTCGTCAGGTGCGTCGCGCCGGGAACATGGGCTGCGGCAAAGCTCTGTGGATCGCGAATATCAACAACAACGCCCCCTTCCTGCCAGCGGGAATGGGCGTGCTCAATACTGATAGCTTCAAATTGTTCCATCGAAAGTGACAACCTTGTTAATAATGGACAGGATGTTAGTAACCACTGACGTCATGGCAACCCGAGGCGTCATTGTAACCCGCCTTCAGCGGCATAAAACCCATGTGATTATACGGTTATTTATAAAAACAGTGCTTCACTAACGTAAGTCGTGGCGACAAAACAGCACAATGCCAACCCAATATCCCTGCTTTTAATGTGACAACTATCATCATATTGTTAGGTTCGTCACGCATAAATGTTTTTATTTGGTTAACCATTGGCTGATTTGTTTGTTTTCGATTATTATAATGCTCGAAAACGAACATTTTGATTTATTCGAGGGTGGAGGAAGAAACGTGGAAACCAAAGATCTCATCGTTATCGGCGGCGGAATTAACGGTGCAGGCATCGCCGCAGATGCGGCTGGGCGAGGGTTATCAGTCCTGTTGTTGGAAGCACAGGATCTTGCCTGTGCCACGTCCTCAGCCAGTTCCAAGCTAATTCATGGTGGCCTGCGTTACCTTGAGCACTATGAGTTTCGTTTGGTCAGCGAAGCGCTGTCTGAGCGCGAAACGCTGCTGAAAATGGCCCCGCACATTATTTTCCCTATGCGCTTTCGTTTGCCCCACCAGCCGCACCTGCGTCCGGCCTGGATGATTCGTATCGGCCTGTTCATGTACGACAACATCGGCAAACGCGTCAGCCTGCCTGCCAGTAAAGGACTGAAATTCAGCGCAGAGTCTGTGCTTAAGCCTGAATTGAAGCAGGGCTTTGAATATTCTGACTGCTGGGTGGACGATGCGCGTCTGGTGGTGTTAAACGCGCAGGAAGTGACAAAACGCGGTGGAGAAGTCCGTACCCGCACCAAAGTGACCCGCGCTCGCCGTGAACAAGGCGTATGGATTGTCGATGCGGTTGACTCACTGACCGGTGAAACCTTCACCTGGCGCGCCAAAGGTCTGGTGAACGCGACGGGCCCGTGGGTGAAAGAATTCTTTGATGACGGCCTGCAGCTGAAATCACCTTACGGCATCCGTTTGATCAAAGGCAGCCACATCGTGGTGCCAAAAGTGCATAACCAGCCGCAGGCGTATATTCTGCAAAACAAAGATCACCGTATTGTGTTCGTGATCCCGTGGCAGGATGACTACTCAATCATCGGCACGACCGACGTGGAGTACAAAGGCAATCCGCACGATGTGAAGATCGATGACAGCGAAGTCGCCTACCTGCTGGACGTGTATAACGACCATTTCAAACAGCAGCTTACGCGTGACGATATCGTCTGGACCTACTCTGGCGTGCGCCCACTGTGTGATGACGAATCCGATTCTCCGCAGGCGATTACCCGTGACTACACGCTGTCGGTCGATGATGATAACGGTCAGGCTCCACTGCTTTCCGTGTTTGGCGGCAAACTGACGACATACCGTAAGCTGGCAGAGCACGCGCTGGACAAGCTGCACAAATACTACCCGCAAGCGGGTAAGGCCTGGACGAAAGGCGCGGTACTGCCGGGTGGTGATATCGCTGGCACACGTGATGACTACGCCGCTGCGCTGCGTCGCCGCTTCAATCTGCCTGAATCACTGACGCGCCGTTACAGCCGCACCTACGGTTCAAACAGCGAACTGATTCTGGCAAACGTGAAAGGCCTCAGCGACCTGGGTGAAGATTTCGGGCACGACCTGTATGAAGCAGAACTGCGCTATCTGGTCGAAAAAGAATGGGCCGTTATGCTTGATGACGTCATCTGGCGCCGCACCAAACTGGGCATGCGCTTCGATGATGCACAGAAACAACGCATCAGCGACTGGCTGGCAAACCATTACCAGCAGATAGCAAAAGCGGGTTAATCAGCAGTTATCACAAGCGCCTTTTAGTGCAAATACAAAAGCGCCGTAGGTTTTTGCCTACGGCGCTTTTTCATATCATCAACGCGTAATCACAACCGTATCGGTTTGATATTCCAGATATCTTCTGCATATTCTCCGATGGTGCGGTCGGACGAGAAATAGCCCATATTAGCAATATTCTGGACGGCACAGCGCGCCCATTCGTCCTTGTTCTCATACAGCTCATCCACCCGATCCTGCGTATCCACATAGCTGCGATAGTCCGCCAGTAGCTGGTAGTAATCGCCAAAATTCACCAGTGAATCAAACAGATCGCTGTAGCGTCGGCTATCATCAGGGCTGAAAACGCCCGTGGCGATTTGCGTCAGCACGCGGTGCAGCTCCTCATCCTGATCGTAATATTGCCGTGGGTTGTAGCCGTTCTGACGCAGCGCTTCGACCTGATCGGCCGTGTTGCCGAAGATGAACATGTTCTCTTCGCCAATATGTTCCAGCATTTCGACATTCGCCCCATCCAGCGTGCCAATCGTCAGCGCGCCGTTCAGAGCAAACTTCATATTGCTGGTTCCGGAGGCTTCCGTCCCCGCCAGCGAGATCTGTTCAGAGAGATCCGCCGCTGGGATGATCAACTGTGCCAGACTCACGCTGTAGTTGGGAATGAAGACGACTTTCAGCCGATCGTGCAATGCCGGATCGTTGTTGATCACCTTCGCGACGTCGTTGATCAAGTTAATAATGTGCTTTGCCATGTAATAGGCTGATGCGGCTTTACCCGCAAAAATGACAACACGCGGCACACGCTCGACCTCGGGGTCATCCTTAATGCGGTTATAGAGTGTGATGACGTGCAACACGTTCAGCAGTTGCCGCTTGTATTCGTGAATACGCTTAATCTGCACATCAAACAGCGATTCCGGGTTAACCACAATATTCAGGGTTTCCGCCATATAGGTCGCTAAGCGCACTTTGTTCTTCAGCTTCACCTTGCTGATTTTCTGCACAAATGCGGGATAATCGATGTGTTGTTTCAGTTCGCTCAATTGGCTCAGATCGGTGCGCCAGTTGTGGCCAATGGTGTCATCCAACAGCCTAGAGAGCGATGGGTTGGCCAGCGCTAGCCAGCGCCGCGGCGTCACACCGTTGGTTTTATTGCAGAAACGGTTGGGGAAGAGACGGGCGAAATCGGCAAACAGAGATTGCACCATCAGATCCGAATGCAGCTCCGATACACCGTTCACCTTATGGCTGGCAACCACGGCCAGCCACGCCATACGTATTTTACGCCCGTGGTTTTCATCAATGATGGAAACTCGCGCCAACAGCTCGTTGTCATCAGGGACTTCTTTCTGGACGTACTCCAGAAAATGTTCGTTAATTTCGAAAATCAATTGCAGATGGCGCGGCAGGATTTTACCCAGCATATCAACCGGCCAGGTTTCCAGCGCTTCCTGCATCAGCGTATGATTGGTGTAGGAGAAGACTTTTCTCACCACCGTCCACGCCTCTATCCACTTGAATTTATGCTCATCGATCAGCAAGCGCATGAGCTCTGGGATGGCCAGCACCGGGTGCGTATCGTTCAGGTGGATGGCAAATTTTTCCGCCAGATTGGCATAGGTTTTATGCATCATCCAATGCCGACTGAGAATGTCCTGCACCGTCGCGGAAACCAGAAAATACTCCTGACGTAGGCGAAGCTCACGGCCAGAATAGGTGGAATCATCGGGATACAGCACGCGCGACACGTTTTCCGAGTGGTTTTTATCTTCCACCGCCGCAAAATAGTCACCCTGATTAAATTTACCCAGATTGATTTCGTTACTGGCCTGCGCGCCCCACAGACGCAAAGTATTGGTGGCATCCGTATCAAAACCGGGAATGATTTGGTCGTAGGCACAGGCAATCACTTCTTCTGTTTCCAGCCAACGTAACTTGCTGCCTTCCTGCTGGATTCGGCCACCGAAGCGCACTTTGTAGCGCGTGCTGTGGCGCGGGAATTCCCACGCATTACCGTATTCCAGCCAGTAGTCGGGCGATTCCGCCTGTCTGCCGTTAACGATATTTTGTTTGAACATACCGTATTCGTAGCGAATACCGTAGCCGCGCCCCGGCAGAGCCATCGTCGCCAGCGAATCAAGGAAACAGGCGGCCAGACGCCCCAGACCGCCGTTCCCTAAGCCGGGATCGTTTTCTTCCTGTAGCAGATCGTCCAGTTCCAGCCCCATGCCATCCAGCGCGGCCTTCAGATCGTCATACAGTCCCATCGCCAGCAGCGCGTTCGACAACGTCCGCCCCAGCAAAAATTCCATCGACAGGTAATAGACCTGCCGCACATCCTGCGAAAGCTGTGCCCGATTCGAGCGCAGCCATCGCTCCACCATCCGGTCACGCACGGCCAGCAGCGTGGCATTCAGCCAGTCATGTTTATTCGCAATGGAAGGATCTTTCCCTACGCTAAACATGAGCTTATAAGCAATAGAGTGTTTCAGCGCTTCCACACTGATCGTTGGTGAAGTATAGATAAACGGCGAGTTCATAATATTCATTCCCAAGTGAGTGTTACCTTACCCTGTCGTTTCCAGATTGCACGAGGATGACGCGCAGTGGGAAAACTAGTGGGTATACAAGCGTTGATAAAGCGCACCATAAGCCTGAGCAGAAACCTGCCAACCAAAATCCATCGCCATCGCCTGACGCTGCACATAGCGCCATAGCGTGGGTCGGGACCACAAGACAAACACACGACGAATTGCGCGGGATAGCGATCCCACACTGCAATCGTTAAAGACGAACCCACTTGCCAGCCCATCCGCCAGATTCTCCAGCGAACAGTCCGATACCGTATCCGCCAGCCCGCCGGTTCGGCGCACCAGCGGCAACGTGCCATATTTCAGGCCGTAGAGTTGCGTTAACCCGCAAGGTTCAAATCGGCTCGGCACCATGATGACATCCGCGCCGCCAATAATGCGGTGTGAGAAGGACTCGTGATAGCCAATCTGTACCCCAACCTGACCGTGATATTCCGCCGCCGCCGCCAGAAAGCCCTCCTGTAAATCGGCATCCCCTGCGCCCAGCACCACTAGTTGTCCGCCCTGTTCCAGCAGGTCCGGCACCGCGCTTAGCGCGATATCAAGCCCTTTCTGGCTGGTCAAGCGGCTGACAATAGCAAAAACCGGTGCTTTGTCGTCGACCTTCAAGCCCATCGCTGTTTGCAGATGCCGCTTGTTTGCGGCTTTGTCCGCTAAAGCATCTCGGGAGTAATGGCTGGTGAGTAGAGGGTCGTGCGCCGGATTCCAAATTGTTTCGTCTACGCCATTGAGAATGCCGGACAGCCGTCCTTCTTCTTCCCGCGTTTTCAGCAAGCCTTCCATCCCGTAGCCATAAGCCGGTAGCGTAATCTCGTGCGCGTAGGTTGGGCTCACGGTCGTAATATGGTCAGCGTAGTACAGCCCCGCCTTGAGGTAGGAAATCTGGCCGTAAAACTCCAGACCGTACACCTGAAAGAAATCACTCGGCAGGTGGATATTCGGCATATGCCGAGCATCAAACAGCCCCTGATAAGCCAGGTTATGAACGGTAAAGACCGATTTCGCCGGACGGTTGCGCGCCGCTAGGTAGGCGCAGGTCAGCCCCGCGTGCCAGTCATGGGCATGCACAACATCAGGTCGCCAGTAGCGATCCAAACCGCATGCCATTTCAGATCCCATCCACCCCAGCAGCGCAAACCGCAGGTAGTTGTCGGCATACGCATAAAGCGCTGGATCGTGATAAGGGCTGCCCGCGCGTTCATACAGTTCGGGTATATCAATTAAATAGATACCGACGTCATTAAAATGGCCAAACAGCAGCGTGACGTGCCCGGCGAAGGTATCCAGCTCACGCACGACCTGTAGATTGGCGACGCCTTTTTTCAGATCGGGGAAGGCAGGCAGGATGACACGGGCATCCATCCCCGCCGCAATCTGCGCGCCGGGCAACGCACCAGCCACATCCGCCAGTCCACCGGTTTTCAATAGTGGAAATAGCTCTGAACAAACATGTAAGACCCGCATTATTACTCCCGTTTTGTTCCGATGGTGTTTACAGCTTTTCCAACATTGATCGCGTGACCAGCACGATCCCCTCTTCCGAACGGTAAAAACGGCGGCTATCCTCTTCCGCGTTTTCACCAATCACCATGCCTTCCGGCAAGTGGCAGGCGCGATCGATCACACAACGGCGTAAACGACAGGATCGCCCCACGTTGACATCCGGCAGGATCACCGTCGAATCGATACTGCAAAACGAATTCACCCGCACACGCGGGAACAGCACGGAATGCGTGACAACAGAACCGGAGACGATGCAGCCCCCAGATACCAGCGAGTTCATTGTCATGCCGTGACTGCCGGAACGGTCTTGAACAAATTTGGCGGGCGGCAGCGATTCAATCGCGGAACGAATCGGCCAGTGCCGATCGTACACATCCAGCTCCGGCGTAACGGACGCCAAATCGAGATTGGCGCGCCAGTAGGCTTCCAGCGTGCCAACATCCCGCCAATATTGGTGTTCATCTTCACCCGACGTGACGCAAGACAAGTTGAAAGGGTGTGCCCAGGCCAGACGCTGCGACACAATCTTCGGGATCAGGTCCTGCCCAAAATCGTGATTAGAGTCCGGTGCGTTACGGTCTGCTTCCAGTAATTGATAAAGATAGTCCGCATTAAAAACATAGATCCCCATGCTCGCGAGCGCCATGTCCGGGTTATCTGGCATCGGCGTCGGGTTATCCGGTTTTTCGGCAAAATCGAGGATGCGATGCTGTTTGTCCACGCTCATGACGCCAAAGGCGCTGGCTTCTTCCAGCGGCACGGGCAGGCAAGCGACCGTACATTCCGCCCCCTTCTCTACGTGATCGATGAGCATACGTGAGTAGTCCATCTTGTAGATGTGATCGCCCGCGAGAATCACCACATACTCCGCACGATAGCGCCGGATGATGTCGAGATTCTGACACACCGCGTCCGCTGTTCCCCGATACCAGTGATCGGTCGAATGGCGCTGCTGCGCAGGGAGCAAATCGACAAATTCGTTCATTTCCGCATTCAGAAACGACCAGCCGCGTTGAATATGCTGCACCAGCGTATGCGACTGATATTGCGTAATCACGCCAATGCGGCGAATACCGGAATTCAGGCAGTTAGAGAGCGCGAAATCAATAATGCGAAATTTGCCGCCAAAATGGACAGCGGGCTTGGCACGCAATGCCGTCAGCCCTTTCAGTCGCGTTCCACGACCTCCAGCCAAAATTAATGCCACGGATTTCAAAGGGAGTTGTCTTGCCAACATCAGAGGGTCATGCTTGTCGTTATTTACCATGGCTATCTCCTGATTATTCTTTTAATGGCTTGCGCTTAGGCAGTCTGTTTTATCAAGACGCCTACCGCCTGCGCGTGTCCGTGCCAAACTCCACCCTCAGGCGGATTCGTTTCATCAAACGGCGGTGAAACCTGCCAGTGGCCTTCTGGCAAAATGAATGCTCCGGCATGCAAGCTGGCGTTAAACAACACAAGCCAACGACCGGAAAGTAAAATCTGTAGCTGATGCTCCCCCTGCTCCCACTGTTGCGGCGTCAAAGGCTGCCCTTCTCGGTTCAGCCACTGCACCGCGCCATCCCCTTCTTGCCACCACGTTGCCTGCTGTAATGCCGGAATCGTGCGACGTAACTGGAGCAATCCGGCGACAAACTCGCGCAGGGTGCGATCCGCGTTGTCCCAGTGCAGCCAGGTTAACTCATTGTCCTGACAGTAGGCGTTGTTGTTGCCCTGCTGGCTGTGTCCCAGTTCATCGCCGGCCAGCAGCATTGGTGTTCCCTGCGACAGAATCAGCGTCGTCAGCAGCGCCTTCTGGCTGACCAGTCGGCGTTGAAGAACGTCGTCGTCCGCTTCCAGCCCTTCCGTGCCATGGTTATTGCTGAAATTGCTGCCTGTGCCGTCGCGGTTGCCCTCGCCGTTGGCGTCGTTGTGCTTGTGGTTGAAACTCACCAGATCGCGCAGCGTAAAGCCGTCATGGGCCGTCAGTTTGTTGATGGAGGCGTAAGGTCGGCGGTCGCGCTGTTGGAAGATGTCGCTGGAGGCAGCAAAACGGCGGGCAAATGTGCCAAGAGAAATGTCACCATGTAGCCAAAAGCGGCGCATGTCGTCACGGTAGCGGTCGCTCCACTCGGCAAACGGTGTCGGGAACTGACCGAGCTGATAACCACCATGCCCAATGTCCCACGGTTCGGCGATCAGCTTGCAGCCCTGTAAACGGCTATCATTTTTCATGGCAGACAGCAGCGGCGCGTCGGCGGTAAAATCTGGGGTACGTCCCAGCACCGTTGCCAGATCGAAGCGGAAACCATCAACGTGGCAGACCTCGCGCCAGAAGCGTAGACAGTCGATCACCCAATCCATCACCGCCGGATGATTCAGGCGCAGCACATTGCCGCAGCCGGTCCAATTAGGATATTCGCCGTCTTCACCCAGCCAGTAATAGCTACGGTTGTCGATGCCTCGCTGGCACAGCGTGGGGCCTTCGACGTCCAGCTCAGCACTGTGGTTAAACACCACATCCAGAATGACCTCGATGCCCGCGTGATGCAGCGCTTTGACCGCATCCCGAAATTCATTCAGTGCGTCGTCACCCGCGGCCAGGCTGTTATCGACAGCAAACGGCAGCAGCACGTTATAGCCCCAGTAATTACGCAGCCCCAGTTGCTGAAGCTGGGGTTCATCCGCATGCTGCTGCACTGGGAGCAACTCCAGCGCCGTCACGCCCAACGATGTCAGATAATCAATCATCACCGGATGGCCTAACGCCGCATAGCTACCGCGAATGTCTTCGGGAATATCAGGGTGCAGTTGCGTCAGCCCACGAACGTGCGCTTCATAAATCACCGTCTGATGCCAAGGCGTTTGCGGATGCTGGTCATCCTTCCAGTCGTAATCCTCAGCCGTAACGACGCACTTCGCCATGATGGCAGCGCTATCGCGTTCATCTCGCTGGTCAATCCCGCCTTGCAGACAGGCGTCATCCACCACCCAGCCATCAAGCTGGCGGGCGCGCGGATCCAACACCAGTTTATGCGGATTGAAGCGCAAACCCTGCGACGGCTCGAACGGCCCATCGACCCGGAAACCGTAGCGTAGCCCCGGCTGTGCATCAGGGAGATAGCCATGCCAGATATCGCCGCTGCGTGCAGTCAGCACGATGCGCTGTTCCTGCTGACGTTCATCAAATACACACAGTTCGACGCGCTCGGCATCCGCCGAAAACAGGGCAAAATTCACGCCCTGTCCATCAAAACTGGCTCCCAGCGGCGTCGGCTTGCCCGTTTGCAATTCCGACATTTACGCCTCCTTCACCAGATACAGCGTGGCAAGCGGCGGAAGGGTCAGAACGAGAGAATGCTGGCGCTGGTGGCTGGCCTGCTCCTCGCTGTAAATCGTCCCGGTATTGCCCAAATTGCTGCCGTTGTAGTAGCCAGAATCCGTATTCATCGCTTCTCGCCAACCGCCAGGCTGGTTGATGCCGATTCGATAGCCATAGCGCGGCACTGGCGTGAAGTTACTGACCACCAGCACTTCATTGCCTTGCTCATCACGCCGAACAAAGGCAAAGACTGAGTTTTCCCGGTCGTCCACCACCAGCCATTCAAAGCCCTGCGGCTGAAAATCTAGCTGATATAATGACGGCTGCTGGCGATAGTAGTGGTTGAGATCGCGCACCAGTGTTTGCACGCCACGGTGCCAGCCTTCCGCTTCATCTAGCAGATGCCAGTCCAGACTGGCATCGTGGTTCCATTCACGCCCTTGCGCAAATTCGCCGCCCATAAATAGCAGTTTCTTGCCGGGATACGCCCACATAAAGCCGTAATACGCACGTAAATTGGCAAACTTCTGCCAGACATCGCCAGGCATGCGATCCAGCAATGAGCGCTTGCCGTGCACCACTTCATCGTGAGACAGAGGCAGCACGAAATTCTCGCTATAGGCATACAACATGCCGAATGTCAGCAAATCGTGATGGTATTTACGGTGAACCGGATCGAGCTGCATATAGGTCAGCGTGTCGTGCATCCAGCCCATATTCCACTTGTAATGAAATCCTAAGCCGTTGCAGTCTGGTGGCAGCGTGACACCCGGATAATCGGTGGACTCTTCGGCCAGCGTTATCGCCGCAGGAGCCGCATGACCCAGCATGTGGTTGGTGTAGCGTAGAAACGAGATGGCTTCGAGGTTCTCTTTGCCGCCGTAATGGTTCGGCACCCACTGGCCTTCGCTGCGGCTGTAGTCACGGTAAATCATGGAAGCCACAGCGTCGACCCTCAGCCCATCAATGCCATAGCGCTCCATCCAGAACAGTGCGTTACCCGCCAGATAGTTACGTACCTCATGGCGACCATAGTTATAAATCAGCGTGTTCCAATCTTGATGGTAACCTTCGCGCGGATCGGCATATTCATACAGCGCGGTGCCGTCAAACTGTGCCAAACCGTATTCGTCGCCGGGAAAATGCCCCGGTACCCAGTCCAACAGAACGTTGATGTCCGCCTCATGGAGCGCATCAACAAACGCTCTGAACTCCGACGCAGTACCGAAACGGCGCGTTGGCGCATACAGCCCCAGCGGTTGATAACCCCAGCTACCATCGAACGGGTGTTCGTTAATTGGCATCAGCTCCACATGCGTGAAGCCCATGTACTGCACATAATCAATCAGTTGATTCGCCAGTTCCTGATAGCTCAGCCAGAAATTGTTATCCGTATGCCGCCGCCAGGAACCTAGGTGAACTTCATAAATGGAGATCGGTGAACGCAGGCCGTTCGCCTCACGCCGAGCGTCGCTGGTTGGGACTTTCTCGGGCAGCGATGTAATCAGCGATGCGGTATCTGGGCGCATCTGCGCTTCAAACGCATACGGATCGGCCTTCAGCCGCACGCTCCCGTGGCTGTCGAGCATTTCATATTTGTAGAGCTGCCCCGCTTTCACATCGGGCAGAAACAGTTCCCAAATACCGTTTTCCTGTCGCAACCGCATCGGGTGACGTCGGCCATCCCAGAAGTTGAACTGCCCCACCACTGAAACACGCTGGGCATTCGGTGCCCAGACGGCAAAGCGCGTGCCTTCAACGCCATCCAGCGTTTCCAGATGTGCGCCTAACCGCTCGTAAGGTCGCAGGTGGGTGCCTTCAGCCAAAAGCCAAATATCCATATCCTGCAACAGCGGGCCAAAACGGTAGGGATCTTCAATCACCCAGGTTTCTTCGCGCCAGGTCACGGCTAATTGATAGTGAAAAACCTTTTTCCGACGCGGCACCAGACCACAAAAAAAACCACGACCATCCACACGTTCCAGCTCGACGATTTTTCGTCCATTGCTGGCATCCACAACCCAGACTGCCTGCGCATCCGGCAACAGTGCCCGAACTTCAAGACCTTTGGAGGAATGATGCATACCTAACAGCGAAAACGGGTCGGCATAGTGCCCGGAAATAAGTAAATTAATCGCCTCAGAAAACGCTGGCATGGTATTCATCCTCTGATAAACCATTTAAATTAAATAATTTATATAATAAAAATCACAAGATCGCACTTACATTCAAACAAAAAAACCCAATAAAAATAATAAGTTATTAGCACGCTAACAAATAATGATAACGTGTAAGAATAATCAATATTATGAAAGCATTCTTGCACAACCCCCTCCTCAATTAAGCGTAGTCAAAGAGTGGAGAAATATCAGAGACATTGATTAAATTTTTCTGTGTATATTTATATGAATAAGTTATGACGCAAGACAATTAGCATTATTTGTTTAATATCGATTCGTTAATAGGGAAAAAGCAGTACAATTTAATGGATTTCGTGTGAAGAGACCCCGCCCATGGTTAGCCAGGTTGATCTGATTCTTTCCCTGTTACAGCAGATGTGCGTTTATCTGGTCATCGCCTATCTGCTCAGTAAGACACCGCTGTTCATCCCGCTGATGCAGGTCACCATCCGTCTGCCGCACAAGCTGGTCTGCTATCTGGTTTTTTCCGTGTTTTGCATCATGGGAACCTATTTCGGTTTGCATATAGACGATTCGATTGCCAATACCCGCGCGACGGGCGCCGTGCTCGGCGGTATGTTGGGCGGCCCTTCTGTCGGTTTTCTCGTCGGGTTAACGGGTGGATTACACCGCTATTCGATGGGCGGAATGACCGCGCTGGCCTGTATGTTATCGACGATTGCCGAAGGCTTGCTCGGTGGGCTGCTACACCGCTATCTGGCACGCCGCAACCGCATCGATTTGCTGTTTCAGCCCCTCGTCGTCGGGCTGACCGCGCTGGTTGCGGAGATACTACAAATGGCGATTATCCTGCTGGTCGCCCGTCCGTTTGATAATGCCGTTGAACTGGTTAGAGACATTGCTTTGCCGATGATGATCACCAATACCATCGGTTCTGCCATGTTCATGCGTATCCTGCTCGACAGACGTGCCATTTTTGAAAAATACACCTCCGCGTTTTCCGCCAAGGCACTGCAAATCGCCGCCCGCGCCGAAGGGGCACTGCGTCAGGGATTCAACCCGCAAAACAGTATGCGCGTTGCCCGTATTTTGTATGAAGAGTTAGGTGTGGGTGCCGTAGCCATTACCGATCGTGACAAGCTGCTGGCCTTTATCGGACTGGGCGACGACCACCACAACGTCGGCGCGCCTATCACGTCATCACATACCCGTCGGGCGATAGACAACAATCAGGTGGTGTACGCCGACGGCAACGAAGTGTCTTATACCTGTTCGGTTTCATCACACTGCAAACTCGGCTCCACGCTGGTGATCCCGCTGCGTGGCGAAGATCAGCGCATTGTCGGCACGATCAAGCTTTATGAGCCCAAAAATAAGCTATTTTCCAGCATTAACCGCACGCTAGGGGAAGGGATCGCCCACCTGCTTTCCGCACAGATTCTGACGGGCCGCTTTGAACAGCAGAAACAGCTACTGGCCCAGTCGGAAATCAAGCTGCTACACGCGCAGGTCAACCCGCACTTTCTATTTAACGCACTCAACACGCTGTCCGCCGTGATACGGCGCAACCCCGATCACGCTCGCCAACTGGTGCTGTCCCTATCGACGTTTTTCCGTAAAAACCTCAAGCGCAGCAACGATGAAGTGTCGCTCAATGACGAGTTGGAGCACGTTAACGCCTATCTCGAAATCGAGAAAGCGCGCTTTGCCGATCACCTGACGGTAGAAATCTCGCTACCGGAGGCGCTGCGTGAGGCACGGTTACCCGCGTTTTCCCTGCAACCGATTGTCGAAAATGCGATTAAGCACGGTACTTCGCAGATGATTGAACACGGACACATCCACATCAGCGGACGCCTGCACGCCAACACGCTGGAACTGTCAGTAGAAGATAACGCAGGCACCTATCAGCCCCGCAGCGGCGGCGATGGGCTAGGCATGAATCTGGTCGACCGCCGTATCAAAGCACGCTACGGCAACCGCTATGGCATCACGGTGGTCAGCGAAGCGGATAAATTTACCCGTGTCGAAGTGCGCGTCCCGCTGATCTCACCCCGTCAGGCATTGGAGCAGTTGGATAGCGTGGCGTGATGGAGAGAACGTCAGATACCGTAATAAGAAGAGTGTCAGGCCCGTCATTGAAATGTGGCGCAACATCGACCGATGTTGCGCCAGAAAAGTAGAAGAACGATAGCAAGATAACTAACTACAGCAGGATGCGCAGCATACGGCGCAGCGGTTCAGCAGCTCCCCACAGCAGCTGATCGCCGACCGTGAAGGCGGACAGGTATTCCGGCCCCATGTTCAGCTTACGCAGACGACCCACCGGCGTGGAGAGCGTGCCCGTTACCGCAGCAGGCGTCAGCTCACGCATAGTGATATCGCGATCGTTCGGCACCACTTTCACCCAGTCATTGTGGGTTGCAAGCAGTTGTTCGATTTCCGACAGCGCCACGTCTTTTTTCAGTTTGATGGTGAACGCCTGGCTGTGGCAGCGCAGGGCGCCAACGCGGACGCAGAGGCCGTCGACAGGAATGACGCTACTGGTGCTCAGAATCTTGTTGGTTTCCGCCTGACCTTTCCACTCTTCGCGGCTCTGGCCATTATCCAACTGTTTGTCGATCCACGGAATCAGGCTACCTGCCAACGGCACGCCGAAGTTATCCGTCGGCAGCGAACCGCTACGGGTCAACGCGGTCACTTTACGTTCGATATCCAGAATCGCAGAGGCCGGATCCTGTAACTCTTTCGCCACTTCACCATGCAGCGCACCCATCTGGGTCAGCAGCTCACGCATATGGCGCGCACCACCGCCAGAAGCCGCCTGATACGTCGCAGCAGAAACCCACTCCACCAGGTTGTTCGCAAACAGGCCGCCCAATGACATCAGCATCAGGCTGACAGTACAGTTGCCGCCGGCAAAGGTTTTGATGCCTTTATCCAGACCCTGCTGAATCACACCGTGGTTAACCGGATCCAGAATAATAATCGCGTCATCTTTCATACGCAGTGAGGACGCGGCGTCGATCCAATAACCCTGCCAGCCACTTTCACGCAGCTTTGGGTAAACTTCATTGGTATAATCACCGCCCTGACAGGTAATGATGATGTCCAGCGCGCGCAGTGCTTCAATATTATAAGCATCCTGCAACACGCCTTGATGACCACCCAGCGCGGGTGCAGGCTCGCCATGCTGAGAGGTCGAAAAGAATACCGGGTGAATCACATCAAAGTCGCGTTCTTCGACCATGCGCTGCATGAGAACCGAGCCGACCATACCGCGCCAGCCAATAAAACCAACATTTTTCATGGTAACTGTCCTGCTTTGGGGGTAACAAAAAGAATTCTGGCTAACGTCGATAGCGCTTAGTGATTGCTGACTCAGTGATCTGCCGCAGAGGCTTGCGCGTGTCGTGTCGTAAACCCGTAAATAATTGTGTCGTTCAGCCTTACAAAATGTACATCAAGTCGCAAGTGAATTTATTCGATAGTACGCCGTTTTTCAGCAGTCATTCTAATATCATCAACCTGGCACAGGATAATCACGTTGGTCAGTCCATGAAGATGGCCCCGGTCAGGAAACAAGGTTTTGGGAGTAACAAACCAACATGACAGAAATGATCTCCGCAACAGTGCTGCTGTTGCTCATTATGGATCCACTCGGCAATCTGCCGATTTTCATGTCCGTACTCAAGCACCTCGACCCTAAACGCCGACGTGTAGTGCTGATCCGTGAAATGCTAATTGCACTCGGGCTGATGCTGATCTTCCTGTTCGCCGGTGAACGCATTCTGGCATTCCTGAATCTTCGCACCGAAACCGTGTCGATTTCCGGCGGTATCGTGCTGTTCCTCATCGCGATTCGTATGATTTTCCCTTCGCAGGAAGGCAATAGCAGCGGTCTGCCAGCCGGCGAAGAGCCGTTTCTGGTGCCCATGGCAATTCCACTGGTAGCGGGGCCGTCGATCCTCGCGGCGCTGATGCTGCTGTCTCACCAGTATCCCAACCAGCTACCTCACCTGACGCTGGCGCTGTTTATCGCCTGGACGATTTCATTCATCATCCTGCTGATGTCGGATGTGTTCTTGCGCTTGCTGGGTGAGAAAGGCGTGAGTGCGCTGGAGAAATTGATGGGATTGATTCTGGTCATGCTATCGACGCAGATGTTCCTCGATGGCGTGCGTGCTTATATGAAGTTATAGCAGCTCCGTTTCCCCCTGTGTCTTATGCATAAATGTGCAAATTAGTGTGGGGGTTGACGTTATCTGGCGTAAAAATTATGCAGCGATGGGCATGACCACCGAGTGAGCGGCAAGGACGCCGCGAAAGGCTGTGCCGCGCCGAGAGCGCGTCACAGTCGGCTCGAAAAGTGGTCATGAACGCCGATGGCACCGCGTAGCGGCATAATTTAGCCAGAAGCCTGGGGTCATGGGCCGAGCGGCGTTTGAGCCGCCCCATGTCGGGCGCGTGCTACGAAGTAGCATGAAAATAACGACATTATCGCGCACGAAACCGTCTCTTGGTCGGCATAAAAATGTGACTAAAAGCCTCCCTCCGCAAGGAGGGGGCTAAACACATCAGAGAAGAATACTTCCCACTAACGCTATCAGGAACGCGATGGTGCCGAGCAGCGTTTCCATCACCGTCCAGGTTTTCAGGGTCGTTTTCTCATCCATTTCAAGGAAACGACTGACTAGCCAGAAACCCGAGTCGTTCACATGCGACAGCACGGTCGCCCCGCCCGCAATCGCCACTACGATAAAGCACAGGTCAAACTGGCTTAATCCTGTGGTCGCCGCCACTGTGGGCGCCATCAGCGCTGCCGTCGTCGTCAGTGCCACCGTTGCAGAACCCTGCGCTACACGCAGTGCCATCGACACCACAAATGCAGCAACGATAACAGGCATGCCCGTATCTGCCAGTGCACCGGATAGCGCGTTGCCAATTCCGCTGGCACGCAGAACACCACCGAACATGCCACCTGCGCCAGTTACCAGAATAATGGCGCAAATTGGCCCTAATGCCCCATCACAAATTTTTTCCAGATGCGCTCGGCTTTTGCTGCCGCTAAAGACCATCAAAGCAAAAAACACCGTGATCAGTAACGCAACAGGGGTTTTCCCTAGCATACGCAAGAACTGAACAACACCGTTATCACCGCTCACTATTCCCATCACCGTTAGCGTATTCAGCCCGGTATCGAGAAAAATCAGCACTAATGGCAGCAGCAGAATACTCAACACCACGGAAAAGCGCGGTGGTTTAACAGCGGTATCCGTTTCAACCGCAGACAAGAAGCTTGCAGGCAGTTTGATGTCGAATTTTTTACCGGCGTACAACCCATAGAGGTAGCCGCCGAAATACCAGGTCGGTAGCGCGATGAGGCCCCCGATAATCACCAGCAGGCCGATGTTGGCGCCTAACAATTCACTCGCAGCAACGGGGCCGGGATGTGGGGGTACCAAGGCGTGCATAGCGGCAAACGCGCCCGCCGCAGGAAACGCATATTTTAGCGTCGAGCCACCGAAGCGCTTTGCCACGCTGAAAATAATCGGCAGCATAACAACCAGACCGGCATCAAAAAAGATCGGGAAGCCGAACAGCAGAGAAGCGACCCCTAGCGCAAAAGGTGCACGATGTTCGCCAAATTTATTAATCAGCGTATCCGCCAGCACATTCGCGCCGCCGGTCACCTCTAACAGGCGGCCAATCATTGCCCCTAGTCCAACCAGCAGGGCAACGGATGCCAGCGTACTACCGAAACCACTCAGCAGCGTCGGCACAATCTTTTCGTAAGGTGTTTTTGTTACCAATGCTGTTACCAGACTGACGAGTGTCAGCGCCAGGAACGCATGGATTTTAAAGCGCATAATCAGCACCAATAACAGTGCGACTGCACCAGCGGCAATGGTCAACAACACACTGGCGCTATAGGCGGAGGTGATTTCTGTCATCGTTAATAATCTCTTTAGGGCACTCGGTCTGGGTTGGCTAATTGTTTGTGAGGTGTATCACATCATCATTTGATACCGGTAACATGATACGGGTAACATGTTAAAGTATGGAACCATTAAGTATCATTTAATTTACAGTTTGGGATAGAGATCAAATTATGTCAGGTCGAAGCATTATTCTGATGGGCGTATCAGGCAGTGGAAAATCCTCAGTTGGCGCTGAACTTGGCCGCGCCATTCAGGCAAAATTTATTGACGGCGACGATCTGCACCCGCGCGCGAATATCCAGAAAATGGCCAGCGGCACGCCGTTGAATGACGACGACCGCGCACCATGGCTGGAGCGACTCAGCGATGTTGCCTACAGCCTGGCGCACAAAAACGAGACCGGCATCATCGTCTGTTCCGCGCTGAAAAAGCGTTACCGCGACCGCCTGCGCGAAGGCAACGAAAAGATGGTGTTTATCTATTTGAAAGGTAGCTTTGAGCTGGTTCTGGAGCGTCACAAAGCCAGAGCAGGCCACTTCATGCCGACAGAACTACTGAAAAGCCAGTTCGATGCGCTGGAAGAACCGGATAGCGATGAGCCGGATGTCCTGAAAGTCGATATTGACGGCACCCGGGAAGACGTCGTGCAGCGCTGCGTTGACGCACTGCGCGCGGCAGGCTAACGCAGCGGCTTAGAGGCTTTCGCCGTCCAGCACGGTAAAGCCGACATCGACCCTCTCCTGCGTCACTGGCTCGCCCCGCAGACGAGCCAGCAGTTGTTCGGTGCCGACGCGTCCCATATATTCACGCGGTGTCAGTACGCTAGCCAGCTTCGGCACCATCGCCTGACCAATGTCGTGCCCGTGGAAACCGGCTACGCCAATGTCATCCGGCACGCGCAGCCCCTGCCGCTGGCATTCGAACATCGCGCCGACGGCTAAGTCATCATTGGTGCAAAACACGCTGTCGACCTGCGGGTATTCCGCCTGCGTCTGCCGCAGCAGTTCGCCACCAAGCGAATAGGAAGACGCCCGCTCACTCATCACGCAATAGCTCTTGAGCCCGCTTTCCCACATCGCTTGCTCGTAGCCCTGACTGCGCATAATCGTACGCTCATCCTGACGCGCACCGAGATAGACGATATGACGATGCCCCAGCGCGACCATACGCAGCGTCATCTGTCGAGCGGCTTCAACGTTATCAAACCCGACAGCCATATCCAGACAGGGCGAGACGGAATCCATCAGTTCGACGACCGGAATACCAGCAACGTCCAGCATCTGGCGCGTTCGCGGCGTGTGGGTACGTTCAGCCAGAATAAGCCCATCGATGTGATACGACAGCAGGGAAGTCAGACGCTGTTCTTCTCTGTCAGGATGATAGCCATAATGCGCCAGCATGGTCTGGTAGCCGTGCGCTTCCGCCGTGCGTTCAATCCCGCGCAAGACTTCGGCGAAAACCTGATTGGTTAATGACGGCAGCAGTACGCCAATCGCTCGGCTGGTGGAGCTGGCGAGCATATTCGGCGCGAGGTTGGGGATATAGCCCAGCTCATCCAATGCAATAGCGATCTTTTCCTGCAACGCGGCGGATACCTGAGCGGGATTACGCAAATAACGGCTTACCGTCATTTTGGTAATACCCACGCGGTCAGCAACGTCCTGGAGAACGGGTCTTTTTTTCTTCATCGTCGACTAAAATGCCTGAAAAACAGTAATCTAAGTCTAACAAAAAAAGCATTAAGAAAGTAAAGACTGAGGGCAGAATCTGAATGATGTAATCAGGTCGTGATAAATAAAAAGCCCGCGTCCTTTCCTACGCGGGCTTCTTCACTTTTTTCATTCGCCATCATACTGGCGGCAGATCAAACAGCAGGATTTCGCTGTCCTCGCTGGCGTGTACGGAGATCGCCGTTTCGTCCCACACTGCAAACGCATCGCTAGCTTCCGCTTTCTGGCCGTTAATCTCTACCGTACCGCGCACCACCTGAATCCAGACGCGGCGACCGGCCTGAATCTGGTACACCGATTGCTCCTGCGCTTTCAGCGCCCAGCGCCACAGCGTCATGTCCTGAAAGACTTTCAGCGAGCCTTCACGCGCATCCGGGGACAGCACCAGTTGACGCCCTTGCTGCACATCAAAGCGTTTCTGCTCGTAGCGCGGCGTCAGCCCGGTTTTTTCTGGGATAATCCAGATTTGATACAGGTGCAACGGTTCGTCTTTGCTGGCATTGTATTCAGAGTGGCGAATACCCGTGCCCGCGCTCATAATCTGGAACTCGCCCGCTGGCACCTGCTCTTTATTTCCCATGCTGTCCTGATGTTCAACCGCACCGGACAATACATAGGTCAGAATTTCCATATCTTTATGCGGATGCGTGCCAAAACCCTGACCGCCTTCGATAACGTCTTCATTAATCACGCGCAGTGCCGAAAACCCCATGAAATCAGGATCGTAATAATCGGCAAATGAGAATGTGTGCCAGCTGTCAAGCCAGCCGTGATTCGCATGTCCGCGATCTTGCGCTTGACGTAAATAGATCATGTTATTTCCTCCCGCGTTTTTGATAAGGAAAGTGTAACGGGCGGCGATAAATAAGATAGCGCAAAAAACTCACCGCTCTGTTCGAAAAATCAGAACGGGATGACGGGCTGGAAGGAAATTGCAAAAAAAAAGCCAGCACCCGAGCTGGCTAAATAATACTGGAAGCAATGTGAGCAATGTCGTGCCTTCACAGGGAAACCGGATCGTCATGAACACCATCAATAACTAATACAGGCGCATGGCATCGTTCCCCAGAATGCACGACAATAATAATCATTATCATTCGCACTTGTAAAGTGCTTTTTGCGATAAGTTCTTATTCTCAATACGAACTGAGTGACAGCCCGTTTTGCTCCCTGCCACCTTTTACTCTGGCTGCGCCAATGCCCTTGCCAGCAGGGTGATCGGGTGTTCACACTTTTTACTGGTCGACATCTCAATCTGCCATTTACAGGTTTCGCAGTCCGTCACCACGATATCAACTCCGCTCTCTTCAATCTGCTGAAACAGCGGTGCGCCAATACCTTGCGACGTGGCGTAATTCTCTTTCTTGAAGCCGTAGGTACCCGCAATGCCGCAGCACTGGGAATCCAACATCACCAGCTCAAGACCGGGGATGCGTTGCAGCAGCGCCAGGGTATACGCCGTCCAGCCCATTCGTTCCAGATGGCAAGGCGTGTGATACGCCACCCGCAGCGGCAATTTACCCAGAGGCAGCGTTCGTCCTTCTTCTTCCAGCAGGCGATAGAGCTGGCGCGTCACCAGTTCGACACCATCGCGCACATGGCCGTTATCCACGCCCAGCAAATGTGGATACTCGTCCCGCAGCGTGAACGTACAACTGGATGACGTCGCGACCACCGGCAGGGATTTCTGATTAATCGCCTCATCCAGCGATTTGATATTCGCGTGCGCCTGCTTTCTGGCCTTGTCGTGAAAACCATTGGCGATCAGCGGCACGCCGCAGCATTTCTCTTTATTCAGCAACTGGACGCCAATACCCATCGCGTTAAAAACCTGAACCAGATCTTTACCTAGCTGTGGATGGTTGTAGTTCACATAGCAGCCGTGGAAGTAAGCGATCTGCTCATCATAGGCCTGCTGTTTTGCTGCCTGTTGGCGATACCAGCGCCGGAAGGTGCCGAACGAGTATTTCGGCAACTGGCGACGATGGTCGATTTTCAACGCTTTATCCAGCAGTTGGCGCACGGGTTTCAGGCTGGTCGCCGTATTCACCAGCGGCGCAAACGGCGTGGCAATCGACCCCATGAGATCGGTATGGCTCAGAATCGCATCGCGCAGCGTCGGCTTGTGGGTGCTGTGCGTCCCCTTTGCGCGCTGAATAATGTCGCCAATTTTGACATCCGACGGGCACGCGACCTCACAACGTTTGCAGTTGGTACAGTATTTCAGCGCATCATCATACAGCGCCGGATCTTTGCGCCGCAGGCGTTCGCCGTCCGGCCCAGCCTGCTTCGGGCCAGGATAAAGCGGGTTCACGCGCGAAACCGGACAGTACGTGGTACAGACCGTACACTTGATGCAATCTTCAAAACTGTTATCGCTAAGCAGGCTCATGGGTTGCCCTCCTTCAAAATCTGTTCGGCAACATAAAGTGCGCTGAGCAAGGAAACCCCCGCTCCACATCCCTGCACAATCGGGTCGAAGCCTTCCAGCACCGCGCCAATCGCGTACAGATTGTTGACCGTTTCGCCCCCAATGCGCGGATGCAGGTGTTCGTCGACAATTGCGCCAAATTGCATATAAGGCTGTGGCGCAAACACATCCTGCTGGCTCCAGCCCTCGCGCTGGTCAGCGAATCGAACGTCCAGCCCAAAGACCGGTTCGGTCACCCGATCAAACTGCGTCACCAGCCCATTACTGAAAAAGCTGCCGCTCGCCAGCACCGTGTGCTTCGCCCGCAGCGGAATATCGCGATGGTGGTGGCTATGAATCGCAATCTCTTGCGGCGACAGCGAGGCGCGCACTGCACGATCGCCCGGCATCACCATGCCACCCAGTTGGCGAAAGCGCTGCGACAGCGCCTGATGCAAACGTAACCCGAGTAATGACGGCGGCAATGTCGGCAATAGCAGCACCGGTTTACCTAACGCATCAGCAAGTTCATTGATGATTTCAGGGCTGTCCAAGCCCAGACAGGCTGGCATGATGATGGCATCGTTACCGTGAGCCAGAAGCGACAATTCCTCCAGCAGCGCCGAGCGATTTTCCGGTCGGTCGAGCACGCGGGCGATATTGACCGCACGGAATTCGCTGGGGTTATGACGCAATCGATCCAGCACGGGCAGCTTGAGTTCATCACTGCGTGCCGCGATCCCCTGCGTCTGCAGCGTGCCGGCCACAATACGGGACTGAAAATCCAGAAAACCTTCGATACCCGCAATCAGCGGATTGTCGCCAAAGCGGGAATCCGGCAGACCACGCGTGACGCCATCGACCGGGCTCAGCCAGCAGGCGCGAAACTTACCTAGCGGCGTCATGCGCCAGTGGTTCTGGTGATGATTGCCTTGCAGGGTGATATTGCTGCGTTCCAGCAATGCTTCAATCTGTGGCAACAGGGCCGCCACTGCCGTCGCGCCCATACGGGAATAAGGATGATGAGGAGCCTGACGCGCCAACTCATCCAGCGCATCGAGCGGCTGGCTCACGGGCTGCCCGTCAGGGAGATGGGAAAGTAAATCCAGCGCACCGGAAGAAAAATGCAGCGCATTCTGCCCCGCGCTGACAATCGCACAGCGTTTTCCCTGCTCCGCTAAGCGAATGCCGCAGGTCAATCCCGCCAGCCCGCCGCCGATAATCACAACGTCATAGCGCAT
Source organism: Pectobacterium quasiaquaticum (assembly GCF_014946775.2). NCBI lineage: Bacteria > Pseudomonadati > Pseudomonadota > Gammaproteobacteria > Enterobacterales > Pectobacteriaceae > Pectobacterium > Pectobacterium quasiaquaticum. Next base: position 4,099,823 of record NZ_CP065177.1, read on the forward strand.
GACGATCCTCCTGACTGTCGCTGGCCGTCAGGCCGCACAATCCCTGATAAATCCAACTGGTAAACTCGCTTTCGCGCAGCGCATTGCCCCACGCAACTGGGCGAATCCCTTTCCAGCGTTCGTTCAAAAACTGGCTGAGCTGCGTGAGCGACTGCTCCGGCGTCGCGGTGCCCAGACGGCACAGCAGACCCGCCGCACGACAGGCACAGAGTTCACCCTGACAGGTGCCCATACCCACGCGGGTGCGCCGACGTAAATCAATCAGGTTATTCACCTGTAACGATTCCACGGCGTAGCGTACTTCCCCCGCCGTCACCGCCTCACATTCGCACACCAGACTGCGGTCCAGACGCTCACCGGACAGCATTCGCTCGGCACGTTCACCGTGACGATAAATCGCCGAACCGCGCAGCGGTGCAGAGAGCGGTTTTGCCGCAGGATAAGCTGACAGAGCGTGAGGAGCGGTTCTCACCTCATCCAGCGACTCAGAGCCGGGCAGCGGCGTCTGTGCCGTTGAGCAGGCCACCTCATGACCCAGCTTTTTGCAGATGGAGTCAGTCACCCATTCCGCCATCAGGCGGTAGGTCATCAGCTTGCCGCCGGTGATGGTAATAAATCCTTCCAGCCCGTCGCGGCTGGCATGGTCGAGCAGCACAATGCCGCGACTCACGCTGCGTCCGCTGGGGTCGCTATCGCTGGCAACCAGCGGTCGAACGCCCGCATAGGCGCGTAGAATGCGCGTACTCGCCAACGTCGGCGCTAGCATCGAGCCTTCCCGCATCAGCGTTTCCACCTCAGCAGGCGTCACGAGCATATTGTCGATTTGATCGTAATCGATGTGGGTTGAGGTGGTGCCAATCAGCGAAATGGTATCGCCCGGCACCAGAATGTCGGCGTCCGCCGGTTTACGGCAGCGGTTGATCACCATGTTGTTGATGCGGTGCCCAAGAATCAACAGCGCGCCTTTTGCTGGGAACATGCGCACACGCAGATCGGCATATTCCGCAATGTGTTGCCCCCAAATACCGCCCGCGTTGACCACCACCTGTGCATAAATTTCTGTTTCTACACCTTTTTTATGGTCGAAAACGCGCACGCCGGTAATACGATCGCCATTGCGAATCAGCCCGATGACCTCGTGATAGGTCAACACTTCCGCGCCGTTCTCGCAGGCATCGATCATGTTGGCCGCCGTCAGGCGAAAAGGATCGACCGAACCATCCGGCACGCGCACCGCGCCAATCAGCGTCGGATTTGCTGCCGGTTCCAGTCGTAACGCTTCCTGCGGGTCCAACGCCTGCGCGCGAATTCCCGCCTGCTGACAGGCGGTAATAAACTGCGCCTGCCAACCGAGATCGTCTTCTGGCAAGGTGATAAACAGACCGTCGGTAGGCTCAATACAGTGGCGAGCTATCCGCCGGAGAATCTGGTTTTCTTCAATACATTCGCGGGCAGACTCGCCATCGGTTACTGCATAGCGGGCACCGCTGTGTAATAAGCCGTGATTACGCCCGGTCGCGCCGGTCGCAATGTCATAACGTTCAAGCAGCAGGCAGCGCAGTCCACGCAGGGCACAGTCTCGTGCCGTACCCGCTCCCGTCGCACCACCGCCGATGACAACCACGTCAGTTTCACGCCAGTTCCCCGTATTTTGCATCATGTTCTCGCTCCAGGCGGATGGTATCCCCGTCATACTTCAAGCTGCTTGTGCGTTGGCCGCCCTTACTCACCCCAGTCACTTACCTGAGTAAGCTCCTGGGGATTCGCGCGGTTGCCGCGTTACAAGGCCATAAATGGGCCTTGCCCTAAAGGGTCAACGCAGAGCGTTGTTCAAAACGCTAACGTTTTGTCACGCAGCTCGAATTATTTAGGGCGTATATGTTGCTATTGGGACACAGAAAGAAGGGTTAATGTTTGATAAAGAGCAAAAACGAGCACAAAACGAAAATCAATGGGTGTATAAAAACAATAAGTGTGATTTTCATCACTAAAACCACACTGTGGAATTTTCCAATTCTGTTAACATGAGCGCAAAAATCGTCACAGTTTCATAAAAGTGTAACATTAGCGTCATGAATCACACTCATTTGTACGCTAGCCCCATACAATATCGTTCGTAATAGAACAAAAAAGCTCTCGTTTTTTTTCGCATTGGAGATATCTATGCTGAGTATTTTTAGGCCTGCCGCCCACCAGCCACGCGTGTCGCAAGAACACGTCGATCCGCTCTATCGCCGCCTGCGCTGGCAGATTTTCATGGGGATCTTTTTTGGCTACGCCGCCTACTATCTGGTACGTAAAAACTTCACACTAGCCATGCCTTATCTGATTGAACAAGGCTTCTCGCGCGGTGACCTTGGGTTCGCGCTGTCGGGTATTTCCATCGCCTACGGCTTTTCCAAATTCATCATGGGTTCGGTATCTGACCGCTCCAACCCACGTGTATTCCTACCTGCGGGTCTAATTCTGGCAGCAGCCGTCATGTTATTCATGGGCTTCGTACCCTGGGCAACCTCTAGCATTGCTGTCATGTTCGTCCTGCTGTTCTTGTGCGGTTGGTTCCAAGGGATGGGCTGGCCACCGTGTGGACGCACCATGGTTCACTGGTGGTCACAAAAAGAACGCGGCAGTATCGTGTCCGTATGGAACTGTGCTCACAACGTCGGCGGTGGGCTTCCGCCTCTGCTGTTCCTGTTGGGTATGGCCTGGTTTAACGACTGGAAAGCCGCACTCTACATGCCGGCCTTCGCCGCTATTCTGGTTGCGCTTATCGCATTTGCACTGATGCGTGACACACCGCAATCCTGCGGTCTGCCACCGATTGAAGAATACAAAAACGATTATCCTGCTGATTACAATGAAAAAGCGGAAGAAGAACTGACGGCTAAGCAGATCTTCATGCAGTACGTTTTCCCGAACAAACTGCTATGGTACATCGCGATCGCCAACGTTTTCGTTTACCTGCTGCGTTACGGCATCCTCGACTGGTCCCCGACCTATCTGAAAGAAGTTAAACACTTCGCACTGGATAAATCTTCCTGGGCTTACTTCCTGTACGAATACGCGGGTATTCCGGGCACGCTGCTGTGCGGCTGGATGTCCGACAAGGTCTTCAAAGGCAACCGTGGTGCAACGGGCGTGTTCTTCATGACGCTGGTGACAATAGCCACCATCGTTTACTGGATGAACCCAGCCGGCAACCCGGGTGTGGACATGGCCTGTATGATCGTTATCGGCTTCCTGATTTACGGCCCAGTCATGCTGATTGGTCTGCATGCACTGGAACTGGCACCGAAAAAAGCAGCAGGTACCGCAGCGGGCTTCACCGGCCTGTTCGGTTACCTCGGTGGTTCCGTTGCCGCTAGCGCCATCGTCGGCTACACCGTTGACTTCTTCGGTTGGGACGGTGGCTTCATGGTGATGATCGGCGGCAGCATTCTGGCGGTACTTCTGTTGGTTGTTGTTATGCTGAATGAGAAAAAACATAAAGCAGAGTTAGCCAGTCGCGCCTAACCCACTCTTGTAGCATCCCTCTGGCGGCGTCATGATGACGCCGCCTTCGTTTGTGCCATAAATCACAGCACAACCTCAGCGCTGATTACTTCAGAAACAGTTCACGCAGGTAATTCGGCACCGCGCTGTCCGCGTTAGAGCCAATCACTTCGCGATCCGGCAACATATCTTTCAGGCGCTGATGCGCGTTCTGCATCACGCAACCTTTACCCGCCATCGACAGCATTTCGTAGTCGTTCATGCCATCACCAAACGCCACACACTCTTTGAGCGAGAAGCCGATAATCTTCGCCACTTGTTCCAGCGCATGGCCTTTAGACACGCCGCCCGCCATCACTTCCAGACAGGTAAGCGTCGAAAAGCTCACGTTAACGCGGTCGCCCCAGCGCGCATTGATCGCTTCTTCCAGCGGTAACAGCTGTTCATGGGAATCACAGGTAAAGAACACCTTGCTGACGCCATCGGTTTCGAGCAGTGCAGGCTCGAACAGCTTGTATTTAAAGATCGACTCTTTGAAGAAGCGCTCTTCTTCCGCGCGCGGACGGTTCATAAACCACTCATCATCGCGGTAAACGTGCGTCAGCATATCGGGGTTATTGTGTACGACGCTGTAGAGGTCGCGGGCGATATCCTGATCCAGGTTGTGGCTGAAAATCAGCTCGCCCTGTGAGTTGTGCACGCGCGCACCATTCGAGGTAATCATAAACGCGCTGATGCCGAGGTTATCGCGGATCTGCGCAACATCCATGTGATGCCGTCCGGTCGCAAACACAAAGTGAATCCCTTTTTCCGTCAGCAGCCTGAGGGTTTCTTTCGCATACGGGGACAGCGAGTGGTCAGGTGACAGCAGTGTGCCATCTAAATCGGAAGCAACGACATGGTACATAGCGATGAGATCTCACTTCTGGTGTGTTGTGGCGGCACGCGCCGCAAAAAATTAACGAGGTTGCTGGCAGCGTCCGTTGAACGGCGTGCCAACAGTCTAAAATTAATGATAACGCGCAAAGTGCGCCAGAATCAGCGTAAATGCCTGAGCGCGGAGGTGATCCGTTTCAAAGAGAATCTCATGCCGCGCACCGGGGATAACCTGCAAAACACCGTTTGAATTGGCGTTACCGCTCTGTGCCAGTGCCTGACAAAACGCATTCTGGCTGCGGTTATCCACCACGCGCTCTTCTCCCGCCTGTAACAGTAGAAGCGGCGTGGTGACGGCACTGGCCTGAGCCAGTAGCTGTTTCCCCGCCTGTATCGCCTCGCGCACCCAATGATAGGTGGGGCCGCCGATGCGTAAATCCGGCGAATCCGCATAAAAGCGAATGCCACGCTGGTAGCGTTCACGGCTGTGCGTCAGCACATTCATCCGGTAAGGCAAAGGACGCCACTGTCCGGTGCCGATGGCGTAATAATCACGTATCGCTGGGCGACGCTCCGCCCAATCGACGATCCAACCAGCAACGCAGTGAGGAAGCGGCAAACGAATACCAAACATCGGCGCACACAGCGCCACGGCATCAAACGTGTCAGGTTGGCGAATCAAAAGCTGCGCCAGAATCGCGCCCCCCATTGAATGCGCTAAGGCAAATCGGCGGGTATAGTGTTTCGGGCCAATATGCTGCTGACACAGCGTTTCGGCATCATCGACATAATCACTAAAGCGCAGCACGTGTCCACGGTGGCCGTCTTGCAATACTCGCCCCGACCGCCCTTGCCCACGGTGATCCATGATGAGTACATCATAGCCGCTATGAAAGAGGTCATAAGCCACTTCGCTATATTTGACATAGCTTTCGATACGGCCTGAAAAGACAACGACAATCTTGTCGTGCTGGGGCGCGGTAAAGCGAACAAACCGGATCGGTACATCATCAACGCCAGAGAATTCGCCCTCTTCGCGCTGACGCCAGAAATCCAGTAATTCTCTGGTAGCAAAAGCAGCAAACTGCGCTTCTCGCGTTAACAGGTTCGAGGTTAACCCTTCAGGCGTTAACCGTTCCGACGTAAACAACGTGTTGTGGCGTTGAATCATCACACCTCTCCGGTGACGCGGGAAAACAAAGCTAGCGGAAGAACATGACAAGCAGTGGAGCACAAGCGTATTGTGACATAAAAAACAGACAGACTCTCGTAATACAGAACGTGATTCAGGGGCATGCTTCATGACATTGGACTGGTGGTTAACTTACTTACTCACAACGCTTATTCTCAGCCTGTCGCCCGGCTCTGGTGCCATCAACACCATGAGCACCGGAATTAGCCACGGCTATCGCGGCGCGGCAGCTTCAATCTGTGGTTTACAGGTCGGGCTGGCGATTCATATCGTGCTGGTCGGCATTGGGCTAGGCGCGTTGCTTAACCAGTCAGTACTGGCTTTCGATGTATTGAAATGGCTGGGCGCGGCGTATCTGATCTGGCTGGGGATTCAGCAATGGCGCGCCGCAGGCGCACTTGACCTTCAGGCGATCGCCAGCGCCATGCCGCGTCGTAGGCTCTTTAAACGTGCGGTGCTGGTGAATCTGACCAACCCGAAGAGCATCGTGTTTCTGGCGGCGCTGTTCCCGCAATTCATTATTCCCCACCAGCCGCAGGCCGCACAGTATCTAGTGTTGGGCGTCACCACCATTGTGGTCGATATTATCGTGATGATTGGTTACGCCACGCTAGCCACGCGCATCGCCGGATGGCTGAAAGGCCCACGGCAGATGAAGACGCTCAACCGGATATTTGGTTCACTGTTCGTGCTGGTTGGCGCGTTACTCGCCACCGCGAGAAAGGCCTGATTAAGGCAGTGCGCCGTATCGGCTAGCGGTGCACGCCTATCATTCTGAGGGAAAGGTTAACGAGAGAAAATCAGGTGCAGGCCGAACCCGGTAAACAGCACGCCCGCCACACCATCCACCCATTTCGCCAGACGCTGATAGCCACGACGCATTGCCGGTAGGGCGAAAACCATCGCGACCAGACTGAACCAGATCAGCGTTTCAATCGAGATCAATGCGAACAGCCCCCAGCGAGCACCGCTGCCGACGCTGTCGCCGACAAACAACGAGAACACGCTGCCGAAATAGACCAGCGCCTTCGGATTCGCCAGATTCGTCAATAGTCCACGCATGAAGGTTTTGCCGCGCTGAGGCAGTACCACCGCCTTCTCCTGGGTGATTTCAATCTGTGCTTTACTGCGCGCAGAGCACAGCATCTGCCAGCCCATCCAGCACAGGTACAACCCGCCGCCGACGGTAACTGCCGTATGGAGCCAGGCCATTTTTTGCAATAGCAGGTGCAGTCCCAGCAGCGCGATAGCCGCCCAAACCATCACGCCCAGAGAAATACCTAACACGCCCATCATCGCTTCACGGCGGGAACGGCTGGCCGCAGTCTGTGAAACGAAAAAGAAATCCGGCCCCGGGCTCATCAGCGCAATGAAATGCACCAGCGCCACCGTCATAAATAACATCAGCATGTGGGTTTTCCTGTTTTTTTAATGCAGTCAGACAAGACGAGCATCACTCGTCATCATTATTATCGACATGATCGCGAATCATGTTCATGAAAGGCGCACCGAAACGTTCGAGTTTACGGTGTCCAACCCCGTTGATATTCAACAACTCACCGGCGGTGATCGGCATCAGCTCCGTCATCTCCAGTAGCGTGGCATCACTGAACACTACGTAAGGCGGAATATTGTCTTCATCCGCGATGGATTTACGCAGTTTGCGCAATTTGGCAAACAGCTTGCGGTCGTAATTTCCACCGTAAGATTTCTGATTCGCGCGAGGCTTCAGGTTAATCACACGCGGCACGGCAAGCTGTAACGGCATTTCCCCCCGTAACACGGGGCGCGCAGATTCGGTAAGCTGTACAGCGGAATGCATTGTGATGTTCTGGTTCAGCAAGCCCAGATGAATCAACTGGCGCAGCACGCTAACCCAATGCTCCTGCGATTTATCTTTACCAATGCCATAAACCGGTAGTTTGTCATGGCCGAAGTCACGGATACGTTGGTTATTCGCCCCGCGCAGCACCTCGACGACATACCCTAAACCGAAGCGCTGCCCGACCCGATACACGCAGGAGAGCGCCTTTTGCGCTTCGACCAACCCGTCATAGCGCTTTGGCGGATCGAGACAAATATCACAGTTGCCGCAGGCCTCTTGGCGTCCTTCACCGAAATAGTTCAGCAGCACCAGACGGCGGCAGGTCTGCGCTTCGGCAAATGCGCCCATCGCATTGAGCTTATGACGCTCGATATCCAACTGCGGCCCAGCCGGTTTTTCTTCTAGGCAGCGGCGTAGCCACGCCATATCCGCCGGATCGTAGAACAGCGCAGCTTCGGCGGCGAGGCCATCACGCCCAGCTCGCCCCGTTTCCTGATAGTAGGATTCGATGTTGCGCGGAATATCAAAATGCACCACGAACCGCACGTTAGGTTTGTTGATGCCCATACCAAAGGCGACGGTCGCGACCACCACCTGGAGATCGTCACGCAGGAACGCTTCCTGTACCTGTGCACGTCGCTCGTTATCCAATCCAGCGTGATAAGCGCCTGCGCTCAGCCCACGGGCCTGCAAGCGTGCGCTAATGTCCTCCACGCGGGAGCGGCTATTGCAGTAGATGATGCCGCTTTTTCCACGCTGCCCCTGCACGAACATCCAGAGCTGGTCGAGCGGCTTGAACTTTTCCACCAGCGTGTAGCGAATATTCGGGCGATCAAAGCTGCTGATCTGAATCAGCGGCGACTGGAGATCCAACAGGCGAACGATATCGTTACGCGTGGCCTCGTCGGCGGTAGCGGTCAGCGCAATAAAAGAAAGATGAGGGAAACGCTGTTTAATCTGCCCCAGCGCCCGGTATTCAGGGCGGAAATCGTGCCCCCATTGGGAAATGCAATGCGCTTCATCCACCGCGATCAGGGAAATCTGCCAATGGGCAAGATGATCGAGGAAGCTGTCCGTCGTCAGGCGTTCAGGCGCAATATAAAGCAGCTTGATTTGACCGGTACGACAACCCGCCATCACCTCAAGCTGCTGCTCGCGCGTCTGCGTAGAATTCAGGCAGGCTGCCGAAACGCCGTAAGCCTGAAGCTGATCGACCTGATCTTTCATCAGTGAAATCAACGGAGACACCACCAGCGTCAGCCCGTCCATTACCAGCGCAGGGATTTGATAGCACAGCGATTTGCCGCCGCCTGTCGGCATGATAACCAGACAGTCCTGCCCACTGAGCGTCGCGCTGATAATTTCCTGCTGACCCGGTCGGAATTGCTGGTAGCCGAACGTGTCCCGCAGAACCTGAACCGCCAGCGCTTCCTTATTCAATACTTCCGCCGTAGACACGCCGTCCCCAATTCAATGAAATCAAACAGGCGCTATTTTCAGCGTCGTTAGGTAAAACTGCAATCGTTAGTTTGGTAAAACGACAAGGGTTAAAACGACAATCGCTAAAACACCAGTCACTGAAACACGATCGTTAGAACATGTCGTTCAGCGTCACACCAACGCCAAAGCGGGTCTGACGGTGGTTGTAATCAATCAGGGATTCGCCATAGCCGCTAAACACCTTGGTGTAGAAACGGACATGACGCGTCAGCGGGTAGCTCCAGCCCAACTCACCGCCGCCGTAGCCGCTGTTCCAGTTATAGCGCCCTTCTGCGCTAAACACGCTGTCGCCCCACACATAGCCGACGCGTAAGCGGTAATGACCCATGTATTTGGTGATATCAGGGTTATCGTCCTCACTATCGGAGAAACGCACCCACGGCTTCACATCAACCTGCCAGTTGCCGTTCTGCGCCATCAGGCGCGCATAAGCGCGATTCCAACTGCGCGACGTCGGTTCAGAACGGCCGTTAGACTGGTGGTTAAAGCCCATTTCCACATCCCGCAGCGTCCAGCCCGCGAAGGTGTAGTTCGTCGCCCAGCCCAAAAAGATCTGCGGCTCATAGTTGGTTTCACGGAACGGAGAAGACTCACTCTTATTAGACAACTGCCACCACGAGCGCTGCGTATAGGACGCCCCCAGCAACGAGTTATCACCCAGAATGCCACGCCAGATCGGGAACCCCAAACTCAACTGGTAATGCACTTCATCTTTACGTGCTTCTTCACCCCAGTTATAGCTCTGTATCGCCGTTTTATTGATGTTACTGGTATAGGTATACAGTATGTAGTTGCTCTCGTAAGGATAGAGAACAAACGGGGTATTATGCTCTTCTAACAGGCTGGCAATAATGCTGCCACGTACCGCAGGTTGATTTGGCGCAGGCGCGTTTGTTACGTCTTCCGCATGAGCCTGAGCCTGAGCCTGAGCCTGAGCCATCAGTAATGCTGCCAGTACGAATCCTATTTTACGCATTCATTTTCTCCGACATTTTTTGTACGACGTCCGTTTTAACCGACGCTCGTTTTAACCAATGAGTGATGAGTATTTCCCCACGCAAGCCGGCCATTCTACACAGTTCAACGACGTTTGAATTATCGTTCTCCCGTTTCTTGGCCTTTTCTGGCAAGAAACAAAATCAATGCATAAAATAAACATCCACATAACGCAAATGCATCAAATAAACCACATTTAATGTGTATCTCTTATCAGAGCGGGAAACAACTATGGCTGACGTACCATCATTTCAGGGAACCACACTAACCAGAGAAACCGTGCGCCAGCTCGTTGGCGAGATTTTCATTTACAAGATGCCATTCAACATCGAATTAGGTCTTGAATTACAGCAGTTTGAAGCCGACAAAGCCATCTTGACGTTCGCTCGGCAAGATAAGCTCATCGGCAATGCGGCACAAAAGATTCTGCATGGCGGCGTGATTGCTGCCGGGCTGGACGTTGCAGCCGGATTGGTCTGCGTCGGCAACACGCTGCTGCGTCATGAGACGATCAGCGATCAGGAATTCCACCACCGCCTCGCCCGCATGGGAACGATTGATATGCGGGTAGATTATCTGCGGCCGGGCTATGGAGAACACTTCACCATTACCAGCACGCTGCTGCGCGGTGGCAATAAAATCGCCGTCGCCCGTGCCGAATTGCATAACGAACAGGGTTCGCATTTAGCCAGCGCCACCGCAACCTATATTGTCGGGTAACCTTTACGTTAGAAAAAATTGTCATCAACACTTTACGTGAAAGCGCTCACAGTTTTGGGTAGACTTAGTGTTTTCCCGCCGTCCTTATCGAGTCACCCATGAACGCGCAACAAACCCGTGAGGGGATCTTTTTCGCCCTCGCCGCGTATTTTATTTGGGGAATTGCTCCCGTTTACTTCAAGCTACTTGAGCACGTTCCACCCAATGAAATACTGATGCACCGTATTATCTGGTCATTCTTCTTTATGTTGATCCTCCTGACGGTCGGTCAGAAATGGCGTCAGGTGAGCCTTGCCTGCCGCAACGTCAAGCATCTGTTTTTGTTGGCATTAACGGCGGTGCTTATCGGCGGTAACTGGCTGTTGTACATCTGGGCGGTCAATAATCATCACATGCTGGAAGCCAGTTTGGGGTATTTCATCAACCCGCTGGTCAACGTCATGCTGGGTATGATCTTTCTGGGCGAACGCTTCCGCCGTCTGCAATGGCTGGCTGTGCTGCTCGCCGTGACTGGCGTACTGGTTCAACTGTGGACGTTTGGCTCGCTGCCCGTTATCGCGCTCGGACTGGCATTCAGCTTCGCATTATATGGCCTGCTGCGTAAGAAGATTGGTATCGACGGGCAAACCGGCATGCTGATCGAAACGCTGTGGCTGCTGCCAATAGCGGTCATTTATCTGTTTTTTGTTGCCGACACACCAAGCAGCCACCTGACAGCCAATCCCTGGTCGTTGAACCTGCTGCTGCTCTCGGCGGGCATCGTCACCACCGTGCCGTTGCTGTTTTTCACCTCAGCGGCGATGCGCCTGCGCCTGTCAACGCTAGGCTTCTTCCAGTATCTCGGCCCTACCATCATGTTCATACTGGCAGTGGTGTTCTACGGTGAAACATTCAGCAGCGACAAACTGATTACTTTTGCCTTCATCTGGGGTGCGCTGGCGCTGTTTATTCTGGATGCACTTTATACACAGCGTAAGCTACGGCACACGCCAAATACAGTTTCCCAGCCTCAACACGACGGGAAATAAAGCGCGATAAGATCGGGCTGAACAACAGTGTCGAAAACAGCCACAGCGTCTGTATGGCGATGACAAATGCCAATAGTCCGAGACATGCCTTTCATGCACACGACCTGTATTTAGTAATAGAAAGTAATAATAGAAAGTAAGAACAGAAAGACTCTCCGCCATTCTAAACAAGGTGGCCGGAGAATGAACTGGTGCGGAAGAACAAACAAGAATAGCAAGCCGGAGAACGATAAGAGGAAGGACCATCAACGCGCCTGACGGGTCACTCCCATCAGACGCATTCGGACAGGTTTAGAGCCAGTTCTTACGTTTGAAGTAGAGGTACGGCGCCAGTCCAGCGAGAATCATCAGCACAATCGCGCCCGGATAGCCAAACGACCACTTCAGTTCCGGCATAAATTCAAAGTTCATCCCGTAGCTGGACGCCACCAGCGTCGGTGGCAGGAATACCACGGAGACCACCGAGAAGATCTTGATAATCCGGCTCTGTTCGATATTGATGAAGCCCATCGCCGCCTGCATCAGGAAGTTAACCTTCTGGAACAGGGATTCGTTGTGCGGCAGCAGAGATTCGATATCGCGTAAAATTTCACGTGCCTGCTCCAACTGGCCGGATGGCAAGCGGGCTTTACGCACTAGGAAGTTCAGCGCACGTTGGGTATCCATCAGACACAGGCGCACTTTCCAGCCCACGTCTTCCAGCTCCGCCAGCGTGGACAGCGCGTCGTCGTATTCTTCACCCTGACGCCCTTCCATAATAATGCGGCTCAGCGATTCCAGATCGCTGTAGATATTCTCGATTTCGTCCGCCAGTTGCTCAATTTTTGTCTCAAAGAGATCGAGCAGCAGTTCGTAAGCATTGCCGTCCACCATAGTCTGGTTACGTGCACGCATGCGATACAGGCGGAATGCAGGCAGCTCACGCTCGCGCAAGGTGTACAGACGACCATCGCGAATAGTAAACGCTACGGTCGAGTTACCGGCGTGGTCCTCAGCATCTTCAAAAAAGAAAAAGGAGTGAATGTGCAGGCCGTCTTCATCTTCAAAAAAACGTGCCGACGCTTCAATGTCTTCCAGTTCCGGACGGGTTGCCAGGCTTTGTCCCAGTTCGGTTTGTACTTTTTCACGCTCATCGTCTTCCGGCTCGATCAAATCGACCCAAATTGACGTGGTGAGATCATCGGAGTCATCCAGTTCCAGACGAGATAAACGGCAATTATCCAGTTTAAATGCGCTCAGCATGGGCCATAGCTCCCCTTTCAGTAGCAGAGATGGACAACGCGATTGAAGCACAGAAACAGAGGTGAGATGTCACCAGCAGGTTTCAGTCCGTTCGACGGATCTGACTCGTAGCGACAAAAACAGCATCGCTGACAACCACGAAGGGTATCAGCAGAGGAAGATAGCCTTAGAAGTTGTACCTAATGAACAGGTGAGTGAGCCAGTATCGACTGGGTGTGTCCAAGGCGTTAGTCCTCCGAGAATAATGATGCGCGCATGTTACGCTGAGATGAAAAAGACTTCAACTTTAAAACCGCGGCTGAAACACGCTGTAAAATATTGGTCAAATGGATAAGGTTTATCCAATAAATTCGGCGCGGAAAGTGGTAAAAACACAGTCCTCAGCGTAAAAAAGAACAGCGTTTATCTGTCAGGCGTTGTCGGGCAAATAGGTGATGGCACGGACAGAGAAGCTGGGTGCACCGGCGAAATTAGGGGCGCTGACATGAATATAAGCGCCGGTAATCCCGTCATACTCCCATCGGCATCGTGACGATCACACCGTTTCCAGTCTGGCATAAGCGGCGACTAGCCATTTAATGCCTTGCCCTTGAAACGCGACCTGAAGACGGGCGTGATCGCCGCTGCCTTCCAGATTCACGATCGTACCTTCGCCGAATTTCGCATGGCGAACCCGCTGCCCTAATTTGTAGCCGCTGTCGTTTTGCGTTATCGGCGTGCCGAGGCGCTGATGATTAACCGGACGGGAGACGCTGGCGCGTAACCGCACTTCTTCAACACACTCTTCCGGCAGCTCGCCGACAAACCGGGAAGGCCGGTGATAGGCTTCTTTGCCGTATAAACGGCGGGATTCCGCGTAGGTTATCGTCAGTTTTTGCATCGCACGCGTGACGCCGACATAAGCCAGACGACGCTCTTCTTCCAGACGCCCGCCTTCATCCAGCGACATCTGGCTAGGGAACATGCCCTCTTCCATCCCGACGATAAACACCTGCGGGAATTCCAGCCCTTTCGCCGAGTGCAGCGTCATGAGCTGCACCGCGTCCTGATTGGCGTCAGCCTGACCTTCGCCTGCTTCCAGCGCGGCATGCGACAGGAAAGCCTGAAGCGGCATCAGATCCTGATCTTCTTCCTGATAACTGAACTGGCGCGTAGCCGTCACCAGTTCTTCCAGGTTTTCTACTCGCGCCTGCCCTTTCTCGCCTTTTTCCTGTTCGTACATGTTCCACAGGCCGGAATCCTTAATCGCTCGGTCGGTTTGAATATGCAGCGGCAGTTCAGAGGTTTCATAGGCCAGCGCATCAATCAGTTCGATAAAGCGCTGTAGCGATGCCGCCGCGCGGCCCGCCAGCACTTTTTCCTGCAACAACGCCCGCGTGGCTTGCCACAACGTCAGTTGACGATCGCGCGCCGTCTGACGCACCACGTCCAGCGTGCGATCGCCAATGCCACGCGTCGGCGTATTCACCACACGCTCGAACGCCGCATCATCGTTACGATTAGCGATCAGGCGCAGATAAGACAGCGCATCTTTAATTTCCTGACGTTCGAAGAAGCGCATGCCGCCGTAGATACGGTACGGCATACTCTGCTGTAACAACGCCTCTTCCAGTACACGCGACTGGGCGTTGCTCCGATACAGAATGGCATTATCGCTCAGCGCCCCACCATTTTCCTGCCAGGCTTTAATCCGGTTGACGACATAACGCGCCTCATCCAGCTCGTTGAACGCGCAATACAGCGAGATGGGCTCGCCCTCTGCGCCATCGGTCCACAGGTTCTTGCCGAGTCGCCCGCCGTTGTGGGCAATCAGCGCATTCGCCGCTTTCAGGATGTTGCTGGTCGAGCGATAGTTCTGCTCCAGACGGATCGTTTCTGCACCGGCGAAATCTTTCAGAAACAGCTGAATATTTTCGACCTGCGCCCCGCGCCAGCCGTAAATCGACTGATCGTCATCCCCGACGATCATCACCTTGGCGCTGTCGCCCGCCAGCATACGGATCCAAGCGTATTGGATGCGGTTGGTATCCTGGAATTCATCCACCAGAATGTTAGTAAACCGTTCGCGATAGTGGTTCAGCACATGTGGCTTGTTCAGCCACAGTTCGTGTGCGCGCAGCAGCAGTTCGGCGAAATCCACCAGCCCGGCACGATCGCACGCTTCCTGATAGGCCTGATACACGCGCTGCCACGTTTGTTCGATAGGGTTGCCGTAGCTTTCAATGTGCTGCGGGCGCAGTCCTTCATCTTTCTTCCCGTTGATGAACCACATCGCCTGACGCGGCGGCCACTGTTTCTCATCCAGGTTGAGAGCCCGAATCAGACGCTTCAGCAGACGCAGCTGATCTTCGCTGTCCAGAATCTGGAAATCCTGTGGCAGATTGGCATCCATATGGTGCGCACGCAGCAGGCGGTGTGCCAGCCCGTGGAAAGTGCCAATCCACATGCCGCCCTGGCTGGTGCCGATCAGGTGATCGATACGGTGGCGCATCTCCGCCGCTGCTTTGTTGGTAAACGTCACCGCCATGATGGAGTACGGCGAACAGTTTTCGACGGACAAGAGCCAGGCAATGCGATGAACCAGTACCCGAGTTTTGCCGCTGCCTGCCCCCGCCAGCACCAATAAATTGCTGCGCGGCGCGGCTACCGCGGCACGCTGTTTGTCGTTGAGGCCATCAAGCAGATCAGAAACGTCCATAGGTACGGGTTATCCGGTGAGGGAAACACCGCATCGACAAGGGCGTTTCCACTGGTGATTTATACAGATTAATGCAGTGATTATAGCAATGCCGACAGCGATGCCAACCGCGAAATTTCAATATGCGGCAGCAGTCGGGCGTCGCCAATCTGCGTCAGGCTGCCTTCACGCAGGTTAATCCAGCAGGCCTGCATACCGCAGCGGATCGACCCCGCCACATCGGTGGTGAGATCGTCACCGACATGCAGAATCTCATGCACAGGCAAATTGAGCTTTTGCGCCGCCAGATGGTACATGTCATCAAACGGCTTAGCACGGCCGTGCGGGCCTGCGCGCAGGATAAACGAAAAATAGCGATCGAGGCCAAAGCGGTGCGGCTCAGCGTTACCGTTGGTGATGGCAGCCAGCGGTACTTTCTCGGCTAACGCCGCTAACGTCTGGTGCGTCTCTTCGGTAATCGTAATCTGGCTGCGCCAGTGGGCAAAGTTTTCCATTGCCGCTTTTGCGCCATCCTTAGCCTCTGCCGCGCTCAGGCCGCGCTCTAACATTGCCAGTTCAGCCGCACGGCGACGCCATTCAGTCACGTCGTGATAGATGTCCGGTTCGCGCTCAAGCAAGGTCTGGCGTAAGTTCTCAAAATCATCCGCCTGAAAATCACGAAGCGCCGGATGATACTGTTGCAGAAAGCGGATTGACTCTTGCCCCGTGCGCCGAATGACGTCTGCGTTATCGTAGAGCGTGTCATCCAGATCGAACGTGAGCGCTCGGATCGGGCCAAGAGATCGGTAAAAATGCATCAGGGTTTCCCTCGTTTGGCGCGTGGATGCGCGGCATCGTACACGGAGGCTAAATGTTGAAAATCAAGATGGGTGTAAATCTGCGTCGTGGTAAGGTTAGCGTGGCCAAGTAGCTCTTGCACCGCCCGTAAATCCCCGCTGGATTCCAGCATGTGCGTCGCAAAGGAGTGGCGCAGTTTATGCGGATGAACATGGCTATTGATGCCCTGCTTAACTCCCCATTCGGCAAAGCGCTTCTGCACATTACGCATCGAAATCCGCCGCCCCTGATTAGAGATAAACACAGCATCATCCTGTGGGCCAAACAGCTCGCGCAGCGCTAGCCAGCGTTCCAGCCAGGATACCGCCGTTTTTCCTATCGGTAATTTGCGCTCTTTACTGCCTTTCCCCATGACCCAGATTTCACCGCTGGCTAAATCAATATGCTGATAATCCATACCAACCAGCTCCGCCAGACGCAGCCCCGCGCCGTACATCACTTCCAGCATCGTGCGGTCGCGCACCGCAAGGGGATCGTCTAAATCGATCTCCAGCAGCCGATTAACCTCATCCACATCCATATTCTTCGGTAATGGCCGTCCGGCTCGCGGCGTGGATACCCCTTTAGCGGGATTCGCTGCCAGCACGCCGCGTGACACCATCCAGTCGAGAAAACTGCGTAATGCCGATAAACGTAGCGCCAGACTGCTGGAATGGAGCCCATCGCGCTTACTGCGGGATACCACGGAACGTACGCCAGAGGCGTCCAGCTTGCGCCAGTCAGCCACACCCGTCGCGGAGAGTATTGTGATAACCGCAGACAGTTGGCGTAAATAGCTGGTCTGCGTCAGCAGGCTTAGCTGGCGCTCTACTTTTAGGTAGCGCAGGAACGCATCAACATCGGTTTGTAACAGCGAAGAAGAAGGCGTTTCCGATGGCGCGGGCTGCTGGTTCATACCCGCTCAACCCAACGCGCCAGCATCGCTGGCAGCATCATAGCCATTTGCTGGAGCAGCACGGTCCCCATGCCATGCTGATAATGGTGGCTGTCGCGGCTGCTGAAAATCAGCACGCCCAAATCGTGATGATTACCCATCAACGACAGCGCGACCGACCCTATCTGTCTGGCCTGCGGCAGTAGAAGCAACAGCTCCGGCCCGTTCAGACTGCCAAGATAGTGGTTATGTTGTCCGAAACGCTGAATGCGAAGCGGCTCAAAAGTGGAGCGATTTAGCCCAAGGTGGGTAAAACCAGACGGCGCGCCAAGGCGCCATTTATCGCTGAACAGACGAACCGTTGCGCCCGCCAGACCAAGCTGACGCGCCCAGCACTGCAAGCGATCCAACATGTCCGTCAGGCTGTCCGCTGACGCCAATTCGGTTTGTAACCCAAGCAGGCGATTGAACAGCACTTCGTTCACCCCCGCCTGTTCCATCAACAGCGTTATTTCTTCCTCAAGCTGAGTAATGTGGTTACGCTGGCGTGCCAGTTGCCACTCTACCAGCGACACGGTTCCCCTGACAGGGTGAGGAATGCGCATCTGCTCGACGGGACGCGCATTGCGGATAAAAAAATCAGGATTCTGTTGCAGGAACTGCAAAACCATCTCGTCACTGAGTGCGATCTCGCGCTCTGCCTGTTCCTCGACATTCTTCATAAATGAATAAATCCATCGTAGACATGCGTTGCAGGCCCGGTCATGAATAACGGATGTCCCGGCCCATCCCACTGGATATCTAACCCCCCGCCCGGCAGAGATACGCGAACGTTCGCGGACAATAATCCCTGCTGGATCCCTACCGCCACAGCAGCACACGCGCCGCTACCGCACGCCTGTGTTTCTCCCGCACCGCGTTCGTACACCCGCAGACGGACAGTGTGGCTATCAACAATTTGCATAAAACCGATGTTGGCACGCTCGGGAAAACGCTCGTGGCTTTCCAGCAGCGGCCCCAGCGTTGCCACCTTCGCCGTGTCCACATCCTCAACCTGAATCACACAGTGCGGGTTACCCATCGACACCACACCACACAGCACCGTGTGCTCGTCGGCGCGCATGATGTAGGTTTTCTCCGCTTTGACCGCGCGGAAAGGCACCTGTTGCGGCTCGAAATTGGGTTCGCCCATGTTGACGCGCACCAGTTCGTCATCGGTCACCGACAGCACCATCCGGCCTGTCTGCGTACTGACGGCAATATCACGCTTGTTGGTCAACCCTTTCAGGCGAACAAAGCGAGCAAAGCAGCGCGCGCCATTGCCGCACTGCGCCACTTCGCTGCCATCCGCGTTAAAAATGCGGTAATGAAAATCCAGTTCAGGATCGTAGGGCGGCTCGACGACCAGCAGTTGGTCAAACCCTACACCACAGTGTCGATCCGCCAAACGGCGAATCAATTCGGGTGAAAAATAAACGTTTTGCGTAACGGCATCAACAACCATGAAATCGTTGCCTAACCCGTGCATCTTAGCGAACTGCATTGTCCTGACTCCCCCGCTTGCTTAACCGGGCGCGATAAACATCTACGTGACCTGTTATTTATAATTGCCGTCACGCATTAAGGACGCATTGACGTTTTCTTTTGCGGCGGCTGGCTCTCATTTTGCTGAGTCGTTGACGCACCGGATTTGCCATCGGTAGGCATATAAAGCGGACCTTTCAGACCACAACCGAATAAACTCACTACTGATAACACCAGAAAAAACTGGCGAAACACGTTTTTCATCACGTTAAGACCTGTCATTAATACTTGTATGCTCTCTATAATCGCAGGTGGATCATGAAAATCAATAGGAATCGAAAATGAACGATAGCGAGTTCCACCAATTTGCCGACGAACTCATGCTTCAGTTGGAAGAAACGCTGGATCGGTTTGAGGGTGATGCCGACATCGATTACGAAACTAACGGCGGCGTGATGACGCTGAGTTTTGAGAACGGCAGCAAAATCGTGATTAATCGGCAGGAACCGCTACACCAAATTTGGCTGGCGACCAAAACGGGCGGTTACCACTTCAACCGTCAGGCGGAACGCTGGGTATGCGATCGCAGCGGTGAAGATTTTATCGCGCTGCTGTCAGCATCCTGCTCGGCTCAGGCTGGGGAAACCGTTCACTTCGGGTAACTGTCTTTCAACGACCTCGCGGCGCTCCACACATCAGCGCCGCCCCAGAACGATCAACCCCAGAACCAGCAACAACAGCATACAGATACCTACCATATTGACCAACGGCCAGCCGTTGGTCAGCGCCATCAGGCTACCGGCAGACAACGAGGCCAGCGCGTTAGGCACGTAAATCGCCAGCGAATTAATCCCCTGCAAACGGGATTTATGCACGGAATGGGTAAACGCATTCAGCATGAATGTCCCGCCGTTGAACATAAACGCCCACCCGATGCCGAACAACATCAGTGCAAAGAGGAAGTGCCAGAACGTCAAACCACTCAGCGCTACCGCTACCCCAACAACGTTGCACACCATGCCAATCACCACGACCTGAACCGGCGTCAGCCGCTTCGCCAGCAGCACTAACAACAGCGCAGGCGCATACATAGCCACAAAATGCCATTGCAAAACCGTCGCGCTGTAGCTAACAGAAAAGTGGTGCTGGTGCATCGCCAGCGGCACAGAATTCATTAAGAGCGTCATCACCACAAACCCGACGGAACAGCTTGCCGTTCCCAACACAAACGCCCGGCTTTTCAGAATCGCCGCCAGCGGTTCACTACGCTGGGTGCTGGGCGTGGTAACGGACATTGGAGGCAGTTTAAGGCCAAGCAACAACAGAGACGTGATAACGCAGATCAACGCTGCCGCGATAAAACTGCCGAAAAATGGGTACGGTGCCCAGAGCTGAGAAGATTGGCTCGCCGCAAACGGGCCGAGAAAACCGCCTAGGATACCGCCGCTGATCACCCACGATATCGCACGATTTTTCTGCTGATTGTCGATAAATATCTCAGCCGCGGCGAAGCGATAATACTGGTTGAAGGCGCAGGACATCCCCAGAACAAATGTCGAAAACACAAAGAGGGAGAAACTGTGTAGCAGAATCGCCAGCGCCGCCAAAAGCGCGCCCGCCAGCCCGATCAGCGTGCCGATGATGAACGCATTGCGCCTGCCATATTTCGTCATCAATGAGGAAACGGTGTAGATCATGAGCGCCGCACCGCACACCGTCGTGGTAATCGGCAGCGTGGTCAACAGAGGAACCGGCGTCATTAATACGCCAACCAGCGTGGAACACAGCGTCATCAGCGAAATAATACTGCCGGTCAGCCCTTGTCCGAGCGCCAGTAGTATCAGGTTTCGGCGTTGCAACGAATCCATCAATACATCCCTTTCTGAATACGCTGAAAGCCGAGTGCCAGAACGTTATAGAATCTGTAGCCGCGGCTTCATCGTCATCACCTCATCATCTACCACGGACGTAATGGACAGATGAGAAAGTGCGCGGCTGCGGAATGGGATCACCTGCGTGCGACCGTCCAGCTGTACGATTTGGTAGAACTGCGGCAGGTTGAAATTGATAAAGCTGGAACCGTAGGTAAAGCGATCGTGCGACGATGAATAGAAGCGGCTGACATCGCGCACCAGTTCCTCTTTACTGCCTTCACAATGGTGATACACCTCGACGCGATTAGACTCATCCAGAATATAGATATTAAAGCCCTGATTTTCTGTCAGATCCTCAAAGAAGAACTGGATAATCCCTTCGCTGGCGACGCCATCGACTACCGGCGGTAAATGTATATGGTTGGTTTCAACCTGAACAGGCTGGCCTTGCAGTTTGTTGTTGGAAATCGCGCCATAAAACTCGACCGCATTTTCCAACTTCTGCACCGATACACTCAGCCGCTCGAAGAACAAGCCCCAGGTTTGCCCCGCCACTTTCACCGCTTTGAAACGCCCTGGCTCTTGCTGACGCGTACTGGTCAGGCGCAGTTCAATGCATTCGGACACCAACTGCTGAACTCGGGTACGAATCAGCCCGCGCAGGTGCTGGCTGTAGCAGAAGACTTCCAGTGATTCCGGCAGCGCCGCATCCTGATGCATTTTGCCCAGAATGGTTTTCAGCGCTTCCAACACCGCCTGTTCGCCACTGAAATGCAGCGTACGCACTTCGTTCCACGAGTTGCGATACAACAGGTCGATACTACCAACCAGACACTGCTGCTGCTGGCCGAAGCTAAAGACATCCAGATGACGGAAATCGAAATGCACCACCTGATTGCGGAAGGCCGCCGTCGGATCATGTTCCAGATTGACGATAATCGCCAGATGACGAATTTCACACGGGCTGTACAGCGCCTTCGGCGTGGGAGCAGGCAGACGCAGCGGGAAGTGGCTGGCTACGTCGTCCACCAGTGCTTGCAGGCGCGTAATGTCACACAGTTCGTTGCCTTTAATATACAGGCGCGTGCTTGGCGTCAGCAGGCCATTAAAATACGCCCACGCCACCAGCTTGTTCAGATAGC
This sequence comes from Pectobacterium quasiaquaticum, assembly GCF_014946775.2. Lineage (NCBI taxonomy): Bacteria > Pseudomonadati > Pseudomonadota > Gammaproteobacteria > Enterobacterales > Pectobacteriaceae > Pectobacterium > Pectobacterium quasiaquaticum. The sequence continues at coordinate 4,121,643 of NZ_CP065177.1, forward strand.
GGTTATATTCCAGCGGCTGATGGCTGACAATCGCATCCATCGATGGTGCCTGATTGTACAGGTACCAGCCAGAGCGGTTCGCGCGACCCGCCGGAACATAGATAAAGGTTAAATTCGGCTCCGACAAATCAGGCGAAATTTGTGGGTTCAGCAGGGTAACTTTACCCGGCAGCGCTTCAAACGCAGCATACAGTTTACGGGTCAACACACCGATATCCTGCGGGCTGGCGCTGACGCTCAGATTATTGCGGCGGGCGAAGCGAATCAGGTTGCGATAGGTCTGCATCATCGCATCCAACAGCTCATTATGTGCTTCGCGTACCTGTTCGATTTTCCAGTTAGCGCGGTTATCCAGCATGGCCAGATGTTCGTCGCTCCATCCCCATTCTTGCACCAGTTGGCTCAGAATCTGGCGACGCCAGCCGACACAGGCTTTTTCTCTGGAGAGTTTTTCACAGACTTTTAAGTAGAAACATCGACGCGCCAGATCGAGGCGCGTGGGATCGTTGATCGCCGTCAGATAGTGCGTCACGCGATCCAACATCATGCAGTAAGGATCGAGGCCGAAAGAGACGATCTCGCCGTCATGCAGACGTTTTTTAATTTCGGTCGACAGCAGGCTGGTGTCCGGGTATTCCCAGGAATAGGCTTCCAGCAGCAGCGTCTTCAGTACAGCTTTATAAGGGGAATCGATACTTTTATAGAGCTGCCAGAGACTCGCGCCGAAATACTCTTCCGCCGACAGCGTGCTCAGGCCGCCTAAATCCATCCACTCGTTCGGTGCCAGCGCGCCCTGCGAGTAGAGCGACAGGACATAGTCATCGTAGTGAGATTCTTCTTCGACCGGCACCATGTTCCACAGAATACGTTTACCCGCCATACGCACAGCGGTACGGTAGAATTCGTCGAGTAATAGGATGTGCTGCATGGTGCCGCAGTCTTCGCCACTCAGGCTACCGCTTTCATTGTGGCGGAAACGACTTTCATCCATCAGGAAGAAGCTGACCTCAGCGCCCTGCGCCGCGGCCCATTGCTCCAGCAGCGTACATTTCTTCTGTAGGAGCTGGCGTTCTTCGCTATCCAACCAGGATTGGTGGCACACCCAGATATCGAGATCGGAGCTACAGCTCTGCCCGATAGACGAGGTGCTTCCCATGGAATAGATGCCCGTGATCGGCAGTTCTCCCTGCGGATGAGAACAGTCAAACTGGCCCCAGCGCAACGCGATGCCATCAAGGTACTGTTGCTGCTTTTCATCAGGCGTGTGAGTGCAGATACCGTGAGGCACCTTGCCTTCAAGGTAGCCGGGCATCAACGGGTGATGATGATGTAATAAAATGGGCAGAAGACTGTAAACCTGCTGAAAAGCGGGTTTCATTGCTCCCAGAGCACGGTCAACACGCAGTTGGTTGATCGCATCCAGTCTTTGCTTCAAAGTCTCGATGTAGAAGTACAAGACGTTTCGCCTGATTTATCCCAGTGCCTAGAAAAACCCCGTGTTCCAAATCCGCATAATGAAATTAGAAGAATGTTTAGCGAATTATTGCTGGAAACGTGATCAATTTAACACCTTGCTGATTGGGCGTAAAGAAAGTAAAGAAAGTTAGACTTATCTATCTTGCTTTATTACGAATTTACCTACCCGACTGCATCAGCACGGCTTCCTATCTATGTATGCGGCACCCGAATTTCAGACCGTTTTAAAAGGCGCGCCGCGAATGCCCACAACCTGACACCAACGCACCATCAATGATACGATGGCGGAAAATGATAAAAACGGTATCAAGCATGTTAGCCAATATTATTAGAATTGCCACCCGACAAAGCCCGCTCGCTCTGTGGCAAGCACGATATGTTCAGCAGTGTCTGAACCACCTCTACCCGGATTTACACGTGGAGCTGGTGCCGATGGTCACCCGCGGCGACATCATCCTCGATACGCCACTGGCAAAGGTCGGTGGTAAAGGATTGTTTGTTAAAGAGCTGGAATTGGCGCTGCTTGAAGGGCGCGCCGATATTGCCGTCCACTCCATGAAAGATGTCCCTGTCGAATTCCCAGACGGCCTCGGTCTGACCACCATTTGTGAACGCGACGACCCGCGCGACGCTTTTGTTTCCAATCATTACGACAGCCTCGATCAATTACCGGAAGGCAGTTGTGTAGGCACCTCCAGCCTGCGCCGTCAGTGCCAGCTGCGCGCCCGACGTCCCGATCTGGTGATTCGAGATTTGCGCGGTAATGTCGGCACACGCCTGTCAAAACTGGATAACGGCGAGTATGACGCCATTATTCTTGCGGTCGCGGGCCTGAAACGTCTTGGCCTTGAAGCGCGCATCCGCTGTGCGTTAAGCCCGGAAGCGTCTCTGCCAGCCGTCGGACAAGGCGCTATCGGCATCGAATGCCGTTTGGATGACGAACATGTCCGCCAACTCCTTGCCCCGCTCAATCACCCCGCTACCGCCGCCCGCGTACTGGCTGAACGCGCCATGAATGTACGCCTTGAAGGTGGCTGTCAGGTGCCGATTGGCAGCTACGCCGAATTGGAAGGCGATACGCTGTGGCTACGCGCGCTGGTTGGTGCACCGGACGGCAGCAAAATGATCGTCGGTGAACGCAAAGGAAACGTCTCCGATGCCGAACAACTCGGGATTGCACTGGCTGAAGAGCTGTTAGCCAAAGGAGCCAGCGCCATCCTTCAAGCCGTTTATCACGGATCAAGCCCATCATGACAATTCTGGTTACCCGTCCGTCACCAACTGGCGAACAACTGGTGACCCGTTTAAGAAAGCTCGGCTATAACGCCTGGCACAGCCCGCTGATCGAGTTTTCACCCGGACGAGAACTCGCCAGTCTGCCTGCCCTATTGCAGGCACTGAGCGCCGACGATTTGGTGTTTGCGCTCTCACAACACGCCATTCATTACGCCGATCCGATGCTGGTACGTACGGGCATCAGCTGGCCTGCCCATCTCGCTTATTACGCCATCGGCCGTACCACCGCGCTGGCGCTGCATAAAATCAGCGCACACCCGGTAACCTATCCGCCTGAGCGCGAAACCAGCGAAACGCTCCTGCAACTTCCTGACCTGCAAGATGTTTCCGGTAAACGCGCATTATTGCTGCGCGGCAACGGCGGCAGGGAACTGCTAGGGGAAACGCTAACCGAGCGGGGCGCACAGGTGACCTACTGTGAATGTTATCAGCGCAGAGACGTTCACTATGACGGGCTAGAGCAAAGCCGCCACTGGCAACAAATAGGCATCGACAAACTGGTGATCACCAGCGGAGAAATGCTACAACGGATCTATACTTTAGTACCTGATTACTATCGGGCTTCCTGGTTACTCGGCTGCCAGTTGATCGTCGTCAGCGAACGGCTGGCTGAACAAGCTCGTCAGCTTGGCTGGCGTGATATCCGAGTGGCTGATAATGCCGATAACGATGCGCTCGTGCGCGCACTACAATAAACCTGATCATGGGATGTACCATTATGACGGAACACAATACCCCCACAGCTCCATCCGACGAGGTTGCTGAACGGGTTGAACCCTCGCATCAGCAGCAGGATCCCGCACCGCAGCCCAAACGTAGCGGTGCCGTGCTGGGGGCGATCGCGATTGTGATTGCACTGGCCATAGGCGCAGGCTTGTATTACCACGGCCACCAGCAGGCGCAGAAAGAAACGGCCGCGCTTCAACGTCTGGAAGCGCAGTTCAACACATTGCAGCAACAGCATAAGCAAGAGCAGCAGCAGTGGCTGGACGCTCAACAGCAGCAAAGCAAAGCGCAGGAGACTGCCGCACAGCGTCTTGAGGCGCTAACGCGTCAGTCAGACGAGCTGCGCGATAAGCTGGCGGCGCTTTCCAGCCATGACACCAATACCTGGCTGATCGCTCAGGCCGATTTTCTGGTGAAACTGGCAGGACGCAAGCTGTGGAGCGACAAAGACGTCACCACCGCAGGCGCGTTGCTGAAAAGCGCGGACGCCAGCCTGGCGGAAATGAACGATCCCAGCCTGATAGAAATCCGCCGCGCGCTGACCAACGATATCGGAGCGCTGGCAGGCGTAAGTCAGGTCGATTTTGATGGCATCATCCTGAAAGTCAATCAGCTCACCGACCAGTTGGACAACTTGCAACTCGCCGACAACAACACCGATGAAGCGCCGATGGACGCCAACAGCACAGAGCTGTCCGCTTCCTTGAGCGAGTGGCGACAAAATCTGAGCAAGAGCTGGCACAATTTCCTGGCTGATTTTATCACCATTCGCCGCCGCGACAGCGCTGCCGAACCGCTACTGGCACCGAATCAGGATGTGTATCTGCGCGAGAATATCCGTTCACGTCTGCTGGTTGCCGCACAGGCTATTCCTCGCCACCAGAATGAAGTGTACAAACAGTCGCTGGAAACGGCAGCAACCTGGGTTCGCGCCTACTTCGATACTACCGACCCCACGACGCAGGCCTTTTTAGATCAGCTCGATGCCTTAAACCAGCAGTCGGTTTCACTGGATGTCCCGATGGAGCTACAAAGTCAGGCGCTGTTGGAAAAACTGATGCAAACGCGCGTTCGTAATCTATTGGCTCAGGCGCCAGCCACACAGCAAGGGGAATGAGCATGCTAAAAGTCTTATTGCTGTTCCTGATCCTGATCGCCGGCGTGGTGATCGGTCCGATCGTCGCAGGTCACCAAGGCTACGTCCTGATCCAAACGGATAACTATGACATTCAAACCAGCGTGACCGGTCTGGTCATCATGCTGGTACTGTTCTTCCTCGCCTTTTTGGCGGTGGAATGGGTGCTCCGCCGGATCTTTCGTACCGGATCCCGCACACGCGGCTGGTTCCTCGGCCGCAAACGCACCCGCGCCAGAAAACAGACCAAAGCCGCGCTGCTCAAGCTGGCCGAGGGGGATTATTTACAGGTAGAGAAGCTACTGACGCGCAATGCCGACCATGCCGAGCAGCCCGTGGTTAACTACCTGCTGGCAGCCGAAGCCGCTCAGCAGCGCGGCGACGAATTCCGCACCAAGCAATATCTGGAGCGTGCCGCCGAGGTTGCAGATACCGATCAGCTTCCGGTGGATATTACGCGCGTGCGTATTCAGCTAGCGCGTAATGAAGATCATGCCGCACGTCACGGCGTCGACAAACTGCTGGAGGTTGCGCCCCGCCATCCTGAGGTACTGCGTTTAGCGGAGCAAGCTTTCCTGCGCACTCACGCCTATAGCGCGCTGCTGGATATTCTGCCTGCGATGCGCAAGATCAATCTGTACCCTGAAGAACGTCTACTGGATCTACAGCAGCAGGCCTATATCGGTCTGATGAATCAGGCAATGGCAGATGGCGGCAGCGAAGGGCTGAAATCATGGTGGAATAATCAGAGTCGCAAAGTACGCCATGAGATCCCGCTTCAGGTCGCGATGGCTGAGCATCTGATCGAGTGTGACGAGCATGATACCGCTCAGAAGATCATTCTCGACGGTCTCAAGCGCCAGTATGACGAACGTTTGATCCTGCTAATGCCACGCCTCAAAGCCGGAAACCCAGAACAACTGGAAAAATTACTGCGCCAGTACATCAAGCAGCAAGCCTCTACTGCGCTGCTGAGCAGCACGTTAGGCCAATTACTGATGAAACACGGCGAATGGCAGAAGGCCAGCGATGCTTTCCGCACCGCACTGGAATTACGACCGGACGCGTATGATTATGCTTGGCGCGCCGACGCACTCGACCGGTTGCGTCTGCCGGATGAAGCGGCGCAAATGCGGCGCGAAGGGCTACTGCTCACGCTACAGCAACCTGCCGACTAATCGCTACGCCACTCTTTCATAAGGCTCCTTTTGGAGCCTTTCTCTTTTTATGGGCGGTTTCATCTAGTCCGACAGAAGGCGGCTACCGAGCATTTTACTCAGACGAAAAAAAACGCTTACCGATAAACGGTAAGCGTTGAAAATATCAGGTCTGTCAGACAACAGAATGGTGCCTCACTCAACGTTATGTCCGGAAGGCCCGATGGAGATTTGCATCTTCATCTGGAGTTGGACGATAGGCACCTCAAATTGGCTCTGCGTCATTCCCAGGATTATGAAGCCGAAGCAAGCATAGAAGGTGGAATGAGCATCTACCCGCTTATTTAAGCATAAATTATGCCAATATGCATAACTTTATTATCACAGCCTCACAAAATAGAGTTAAGCATCTAATAATAAATACTATTTTTATTTATCCACAATGAGAGAAGCTAAGACACGATGGGCGGCAAAAACGAGATCGCGCTCACAAAACCTGTCGCCATTCAGAGACGATTTTGTCACGTAAAATATTAACCATTAATAATCAATGAATTAAATGTCTCTTTTTTGCGACAACATAACCCCCAGAGTGTCGTGTTTTTCCGACAGTCCTATCAAAGCTGCTGATTCAATTTAAAAAAAGGGGAAAATATCCGCGCCGGGAAACCGACGCGGACAGCGTTGACTTAATGAGAGGAGATTAGCGGGAGGACAACTGCTCTAAGCTCTGCTTCGCCACCTGATAAAGATAGTGCGCAGTCGGGAACAGCGCGCTGTCATCAACGCGGAATTTCGGGTGGTGCAGCGCATACGGTCCGCCGGAACCGACCATCATGAACGTACCCGGTAGTTTTTGTTGATAGAACGCGAAATCTTCACCAATCGGGCTGGCTTCCACGCGGCGCGCTTCAAACCCTTCGTCACTCGCCACATTCAGCGCAAACTCAACCCACTCTGGCGTGTTGATTACCGATGGCGGCCCTGCGTGCCACAGGAACTCAATTTCTGCGCCAAAGGTGCTAGCGATACCTGCAACAATCTGACGGAAACGCTGTTCAATCAAATCACGCGCGTCCTGATTGAACGTTCTAACCGTACCTTCAACGTAGGCCGTGTCTGGGATAACGTTCCAGGTGCTGCCGCTATGAACCTGCGTAATCGACACCACCGCGTTGTTGTCGGACGAGACCGTGCGGCTGATGATGGTCTGTACGGCAGAAATCAGCTGACCCAGAATGATAATCGGATCGTTGCCTTCATGCGGCTTCGCCGCATGACAGCCTTTCGCTGCGATTTTGATCTCAAAGCGGTCAACGCCCGCCGTCAATGCGCCGTCTTTCCCACCGATGACGCCAACCGGCAGCGTCGGATCGTTGTGAATGCCGAAAATGGCTACCGCATTGTCCAACGCGCCAACGGCGATGACTTCCGGTGCGCCCAGCCCAGTCTCTTCAGCGGCCTGAAACAAAATTCGCACGGTGCCTTTCAGTTCCGGCTCGATTTTCTTCAGCAGAATCGCCGCGCCAAGTGCAGCGGAAGAGTGAAAATCATGACCGCAGGCGTGCATCACCCCTTTGTTGAGCGACGTGAATTCTACACCAGACTCTTCTTCAATCGGCAGAGCATCGATATCAGAACGTACCACGACCAGTGGACCATCCTGTAAGCCGCCGACTTCAGCAACCAGACCGGTTTTCAGCGGTAGGTCGAGGATGCGAATCCCCTCTTTTTCCAATACTGCACGAATCTTCTTCGTGGTCTCAAACTCCTGATTCGACAACTCAGGATTGCGGTGTAAATCGTGGCGAAATGCCTGAATAAACTGAGCCAGAGGCTCGTGCTGAGATGCTGTTCTCATGAATACTTGCTCCACATTATCGTGCCCTGCCTGACAGGGCAGCCTTGTTCAGGCGTGCAGGTGTGTCTACGTATGCGTTAAATATCGTACTCAAGCGGCTCAGGCAGCTTGGTCAACTGACGCAGGAAACGCTGGGTTTGCGGGTTATCCGAGAAGCTAATGACCTGCTCCGCCGGACCTTCCTCAACGATATGACCGTCCGCCATGAAGATCACCCGGTCAGCCACTTCTTTTGCAAACTGCATTTCGTGGGTGACGATCACCATCGTGGTGTCATTTTTCGCCAGCTTCTGAATCACCTGAAGCACCTCGTGTACCCTTTCTGGATCCAGCGCCGAGGTCGGTTCATCAAACAAAATCGCCTTCGGATCCACCGCCAGCGCACGTGCAATACTCACGCGCTGCTGCTGTCCGCCGGATAGCGTCACCGGATACTGTGCCGCCTGCGGCAGCAGACCGACTTGCTCCAGCAGCGCCAGACCAATTTCATCCGTCTGCTTCTTCGGCATTTTTTTCACGACAATCAGCGCTTCCGTCACATTTTCCAGCGCCGTCTTGTTCTTAAACAGGTTGTAACTCTGGAATACCATCGCCGTCTGGCGGCGAAGCGCATAGGCCTCTTTAGCGGAGTAGCGACGCGTATCCAGCGTTTGTTCGCCAATTTCGATCGTACCTGACTCTGGCGTTTCCAGCAGGTTCAGGCAGCGCAGCAGCGTGGATTTACCCGAACCGGATGGACCGATAATCGCCACGACTTCGCCTTTCGCGATATCCAGACTAATGTTGTCCAACACCACCTGATCGCCAAAGCGTTTAGAAAGATTCTTTACACTGATCATGTCAGCCCCTTATCGCTGTAGCGAGTGATTCAGTTTCTTCTCCAACTGCTTTTGCAGCCAGGCGTAAACCACAATCACCATCCAGTAAATCAGACCGACAACCAGGAAGGTCTCAAAGAAACGCAGAGATTCAGCGGCAATCATTTTGCCTTCCGCGAACAGTTCGGAGACGCCAAGCGCAAAGGCCACCGAAGTATCTTTAATCAGGGAAATGAAGGTGTTCCCCGTCGCAGGCAGCGCATTCAGCATGGCCTGAGGCAACACGATGCGGCGATAGACCTGTGCTTTGCTCATGCCAATGGATAAGCCAGCTTCCGTCTGGCCGAAATCCACCGAGGCCAAGCCCGCACGAAAAATCTCAGCCATGTAGGCTGAGGTTTTCAGGCTAAAACCGATAATCGCGGCCGTCATCGCATCCAGATTGGATAAGCCAGGGAATAGCTGCGGCAGGCCGAAATAGATGATAAACAGCTGAACCAGCGACGGAATGCCGCGGAACAGCGAGATATACAGCTCGACGATTTTTACGACCACGACAATCTTGCTTTCACGGACTAACGCCAGGATAAGGCCGAGAACCATAGCAAAAAACATCGAAACCACGGCGAGGAACAGCGTGGTTGGCAAATACATTAATACCTGGGGAAAGACCTTTAACAGGTAGGCAAGATCGATATTCATGAGTAATACCATTAATGCTTCCACCGGCCATATTGCACCGGTGGAACAGGGTTATGACTATTTGCTATATAACGAACATCTGGCTACATAACAAGCCATCTGGCGACATAACGAATCATCAGGTTACGCAATGACTCGGCCGAGATAACAGTGTGAGGTTACTTAGCCGGTGATACCGTGATGTCTTCACCAAAATATTTTTCGGAGATCGCTTTCAAGCGTCCATCTGCACGCATTTTCGTTAACTCTGCATCGAACTGCTTACGCAGCGCATCACCTTTCTCGTCCTTATGGAACGGGAAGCTCACTTCTTCAATCACCAGCGGCTCGCCGACCAGTTTGAACGGCAGGTTACGCTTATTGATTTCTGCCAACAGAATCGGACGTGAATTCACGTAGCCTTCAACACGTTTAGACAGCGCATCGTTCATCGCGCCATCGCGTGTTTCATAGGTGCGAATATTCACGCTGCCGTCGGCAAACGCTTTTTTCAGGTTGTTGACGTGGTTGGAACCCAGAACCCCAGCAACCGTCTTCCCTTTCAGGTCAGCCAGTGTATTAATGTCCGCGTTGTCTTTGTGCGTCACAATCTGGCTGCCGTAGAAGCTATACGGTTGAGCAAAATTGTATTTTTCCTGACGCGCTGGAGTAATGGCTACCACGTTCGCTACCGTATCCAGCTTTTTCGCTTCCAACTGCCCCATAAGGCCGCTGAAATCGGCGGTGACCCACTCAACTTTATAGTTCAGATCTTTCGCGATGGCTTCCGTGACTTCAACGTCAAACCCGACCAGCTTGTTATCTTGCTTGAATCCACTCGGATAACTTTGGCCTGTTGAACCCACTTTCAATACTTTTTCCTGCTCAGAGCCGCTCTTCCCAGAATCACAGCCAGCAACAAGAAAGGCTGTCGTCAGCGCCAGAACAGACAACGTTACTTTTTTCATCATTTTACTGCCTCTCTTTTTGATTTTTTATCTTTCCACTGGTCATACAATGGGTTATCAAGGATTTTTTCCATCCAGATTGTCAGGTGTCCTTTTCCCAGATTCGTCTGCCCGACTTCCTTGAAACCATAATTTCTGTACATCTCAATCAGCCACGGGTGGTTTTGCGCGGTGCCAAGCGACACGGCAGGCGCTTTGAGCTGGTTAATCAGAATTTCTTCCTCAAGCCAGCTCATCATTTTCTTACCCAGTCCCTGTTTTTTATAGCCAGGGTGCGTTGCAAACCAGCCCAGATGAGGTAGACCGAACGGGCCCGGCTCAGGCCCCCACGGATAGCGGATGGTAAATGACGACACCATCTCACCGTCTTTTTCCATCACATAAACGCCGTGTGAGGCAATATGCGTACGGACCATGTCGATATCTGCATGGGCGGCGGAAAAGTTGATACCCAGTTGGCGAATCGGCTCAAATGCGGCCAGCGCCAATGCCAGAAAAGTTTCATCATCCGCAAGCGTGGCCTGACGAAATACGATACTCATGATGTCACCTTATGCTGGCAGCAGGCCGGAGTTATCTGCATAGCGAATCACGTCATCAACCTTCTGCGGCGCACTGCCAACGTAGTTAGCCGGATTCAGCCATTCGTCCAGATCGGCGGCGGTTACCTGTTCAGAAAGCACTGGATGCGCCAGCAGCACCGATTTAAAGGACTGATTCTGCTCGAATGCCTGCATTGAGCATTCATAAACCAGATGGTGAGCAGTTTGCTTGCCGAGACGTTTACCAATCTCGAACATCACTTTTTCAGACAGCAGCAGGCCGTTTTGCAGATCGAGGTTCGCCAGCATCTGCTTCTCGTTGACGGACATGCCACGCAGGATGCCAAGCGCATTCTGAAGCTGAGCGGACAAATAGATATTGATTTCCGGCAGCGCAATCCACTCCGCACGCCAGCTCATCGCATCACGCTCATGCTCAACTTTCATCGATTCATGAATCAGTGCAGCGCTCTTAAACAGCGGAGCCGTCAGGCTCGCCAGCCCTTCCAGCGCAGCTGGATTGCGTTTATGCGGCATCGTGGTTGAACCGATTTTCCCTTCGGAGAACGGCTCTTCGATTTCGTTAATCTCGGTGCGCATCAGGTTGTACAGCTCATTACCGATTTTGCCCAGCGTACCGCTGATCAGAACCGTAACAGAAGCATATTCGGAGAAGCGATCGCGGGCAGACTGCCAGCCGATATTCGGCGTATTCAGTCCCAGCTTATCCAGCGTCAAACGCTCGATTTCCGGCCCTTGTTCGCCAAAAGAGGCGTAGGTGCAGATGGCACCGTTGATGTTGCCGACAAGAACACGTTCTTTGATTTCACCCAGACGTTCGAGATGACGGATAAATTCATCCAGCCAAACGGCCAGTTTAAAGCCAAACGTGGTGGGCAGCGCCTGCATACCGTGGGTACGACCGGCCATCAGCGTATGCTGGTGTTTCTTCGCCAGACGCTTCAGTTCAACGGCCAGCAGTTGTGTATCTCTGACGACAATATCGAAAGATTGTTTCAGCTGTAACACTGTCGCGGTATCAACGATGTCCTGCGTGGTCACGCCGTAGTGAATAAACTCACCCGCGGCACCACACTGTTTCTGAATCGCGGCAATTGTCGGCATCAGAGAATGCTTCATACGCGCGGCATCTTTGGCAATCTCTTCAACGTTAAGCGCGCTTGCGTCAGCGTTTTCTGCAATGGTTTTTGCCGCATCCAGCGGAATGACACCCAGTTCACCCTCAGCAAGCGCTAGGGCAACCTCGACTTCGACCTGTTTAGTCAGGCGGTTATGCTCGGACCAGACGCCGCGCATTTCAGGCGTGCCAAAATTATTCCCTATAAGAAGAAAATCAATAAGATGTGATGCCATAATTAACTCGTTAGTGTTGGATTTATCAGGCGGGGATTTATATCGTCTTTTTAATTTTTAAAAATATAACATGCGGAAATTATGCGCTTTATACCTTCGGGATCTATCTTAGATCAAAAAGTTTGATTGCAAACTATGCATGTAGAAATGTTCGCTAACACTCTCTCCTGCTGAAAAACCGGCTTGTCACTTTTTCCCACCTACAATGAAACTCCTTATCCGTATGACCGCTGACGAAGGATTATCATGCTTTACCACACGACATTACGTACTCCCCGTAGCTTATTGATTACCATGATCATTATTTCAACCTTCTCTACTCAGGCCCTGGCTCAGGATCGCTATCTTCTGGAAAAGGTCGTTGAAGTCAGCCGTCATGGCGTACGTCCTCCAACAGAATCCAACACCACGGCACTGGAATCCGGCACGGCACGAGAGTGGCCGCAGTGGGTCACACGCGAGGGTGAATTAACCGGACACGGCTATGCCGCCACCGTATTAAAAGGCCGCTACGAGGGTGAATATTATCGTCAACAGCATCTGTTCACGTCAGGTTGTCCAACGGAGCAGCAGATTTATGTGCTCGCTAGCCCGTTACAGCGCACCCGCGCAACTGCACAAGCCTATATGGACGGCATGTTTCCGGGCTGCGGCGTTGCGACGCATGCCGTTGAGGATGAAAAACAGGATCCACTGTTCCACGGGGATAAAATGGGGATTGGCACGCTTGACCCCGAACGGGCCAAGGCCGAGGTACTGAAAGCGATGGGAGGCGATTTGAATATCGCCTATGAGCGTCTTAAGCCCAGTATCGAACTATTGAAGCAGGTCGTATGCGAAGCGGATAAGCCGTGCCCGGTGTTTGATAAACCGTGGGCGATAAAACAGGATAAAGACGGTTCGACTTCTATCAGCGGCCTGAATACGCTGGCAAATATGAGCGAGGTTTTCTTGCTGGAATACAGCGAGAATCTGCCGCAGGCGCAGGTCGCGTTTGGTCACGTCCGCAACGCACAGGATCTCATCCCGTTGATGGCACCGATGACGGCTAAATACGACTTCACCAATGATGTGCCCTATATCGCACAGCGCGGTGGCTCGCTATTCATGCAGCAAATCGCACAAGCTCTGGCGCAGGGAACGCCAGCAGAACAGGACACCACACAAGGCGAGCCACCAGCCGTGCCTTACTTGCTGTATGTCGCTCACGACACCAACATCGCCTATCTGCGCACGCTGTTGCAGTTTCATTGGCAGCTCCCCGGTGACACTGCCGATAACATTCCACCCGCGGGTAGCCTGGTATTCGAACGCTGGCGCGATACCACCACTCAGCAGCGTTTTTTGCGTATCTATTTCCAAGCACAATCGCTGGATCAGATCCGTTCTCTAACGTCGCTTGACGATCGGCAGCCGTTACTGAAAGAAGAATTGACCTCTCAGGGCTGCCAGCAGACGGAAAAAGGCACGCTATGCTCTTTCGATACCGCTTTGAAATCAATGCGAAAAAGTATCGATAGCAGCGCATTGGCACCTGTGCATTACGCGCTGTAACGCACGATATCGCAGGGAACCACAACATCTTGTCGGGTTAACGAATCCGACAAGATTTTCGCAAGAAGACAAATCGCAGACGAAAAAAAAGCACATCTTCCGATGTGCTTTCTTTTTAATTGGTCGGCGAGAGAGGATTCGAACCTCCGACCCACTGGTCCCAAACCAGTTGCGCTACCAAGCTGCGCTACTCGCCGAATGTACTGCTTTTTTTGAACATCACTGATGTTTTCGTTTGTGTGGTGCGAAGAGAGGGACTTGAACCCTCACGTCCGTAAGAACACTAACACCTGAAGCTAGCGCGTCTACCAATTCCGCCACCTTCGCATAACTCACAAACTGTCAATCAACTGCTATAATTTATAACTGCAAAATCTGGGGTGGCTAATGGGACTCGAACCCACGACAACTGGAATCACAATCCAGGGCTCTACCAACTGAGCTATAGCCACCATCACCACACTTTACATTAACGACTTATTACGCGGTACTTCCTTTTTACGGGATACTTTCTTTACGAAAAAAAGTGTACCACCGCAGCTCTTGCACACAACATACTTCATACAGAATATAATGGTGCGCCCGACAGGATTCGAACCTGAGACCTCTGCCTCCGGAGGGCAGCGCTCTATCCAGCTGAGCTACGGGCGCTTAGCGCCGTTGCGGGGCGGGATATTACGGGCTTAGCGACTGACTGTCTAGTGCTTTTTTATTGAAATGATGCGTTTGATTAGGATTTGCTCATTCCAAGCTAAATAACACAGGTTGACCACGGCTAAAAACGCGACACCGACCAGTAAAGACATCCGCGGATTGATATTAAAGAAGTTATAGACGACCGCTGTAGTGGTAGGCGACATATTTCAACAGCTTAAACTGCCGAAAAATACGGCTCGGCTGGGACAGCAAACGATACAGCCATTCCAGTCCTAAGTTTTGCCACACGAGCGGGGCGCGCTTCACATGCCCGATAAAGACGTCATACGTTCCACCCACGCCCATATACAGCGCATCGGGATAGTGGTGACGACAGTCGCGCATCAGGATTTCCTGTCGTGGCGACCCCATTGCGACGGTAACAATTTGCGCACCGCTGGCGCGGATACGTTCGAACAAGGCATCGCGCTGCTCTGGCGTAAAATAGCCATCCTGACTGCCGACAATATTCACGTTCCACTGCGCCCGCAGTTTCGCTTCCGTTTGTGCCAACACATCAGGTTTGCCGCCCACCAGAAAAACCGGCGTTCCCTCCTTACCCGCTCGTGCCATTAGCGCCTCCCACAGATCAGCGCCTGCAATCCGCGTGACGTCAGCCTGCGGGTATTTGCGCCGAATAGAGCGCACGATGCTGATACCGTCCGCATACTTGTACTCAGCGCGATCGAGCAACGCACGCAGCGCGACGTCTTTTTCCGCCGTCAGCACTTTCTCTGCATTAATCGCGACGAGCGTGCCTGTTTCAACCTGCTCGCCCGTAAACAGGTAATCAACAAACTGCGCCATATTGCGAAAGCCGTGAATGGGCAAACCACGAATGGTATACAGAGGAATGGTCTCTGTGGTTTTTAACGCTGTCATACCTGCTCCGTTATCACAGGCTCCACGGTGTTGGGTGTCGGCGCGATCGGCGTGGCTCGCCTACGCATCAGACGCTGCCGGATGAGTCCGGCGCTTTCCAGCAGCCAATAGAGCAGTTTGGCAACCAGCAGACACAGACCAAATACCAGACAGAAAAACACCACACGTGAAACAAAAGAATCGACGCCTTCACGCGTCAGCACAATAATATTGAACACCGCCCCGAAGCAGAACGCCTGCAAAATAGCGGCCTTATAACGGTTGCTGTCGTTCTTCCCTAACTCGTACACCCAGTCGAACCATTTGATAACCAGCCCTACTGCAATCGCACCGAGCGGGATAAACAGCACGCCCCCCATCACCACCAGCGAGCCCAACAGCGTGGGGGAGATCGCCAGCCCAGAGTGGTTATTCAACACTTCCCAGGTGAAATAGTTCGCGCTGTTTAACACCAGATTCGGACGATCCGGCCATAGCCAGGAGGGAATAAAGACGTAGAAATCACGGGCAATCGGTGCCAGTCCCTGGAATTCAATCTTGTCGTAGTTCTGCCACAGCAGCGCCAGATTTTCCCAGGGCGAGAAGGTGTCACGGGTTAAATAGAGGAACGTATAAAAGGCGTAATCACCGCTGACGTCCAATCCATAGCGCTTCAGCGCCAGCCAGAACATCCCGACAATCCCGAACGCACCAGCCGCAACCAGCATCCAGAGCGTAATCCAGCCGCGCACAATGCCAATAAACAGAAATAGAGCGAAGGCGATAATCACATTCGCACGCGTCCCACCAACAATCACATACGTCAGCATCCCGAACGCGACCGTTCCGATGAGGAACAGTAGCCATGCACGCTGCGTCTGGCGCAGGAAATACACCACCAGCATCGCCGGAATAAAGAAGTAGAAAAAGCGTTTCAACGCCACGCCGGATACATCGCTGGAGAATATCTGGCTGTAAGAACGCAGCTTAAACAACAAGAAGCCATTGTTGAGGAAGAAAATACCGACGGTGGCGACCGCAATCAACGCCAACAGCAGCCAGGTCAGATTGGCTTCCACCCGGTTCACCGTCAGGAGTGGCGCATGCGGCGCGGAGGCTTTCTGGCGTAACCGCGTCTTATAGCTGACGTAATAGATAGCATAGAACGCCGTCGCAGACAGCATTGCCTGAAGCAGGAACTGCACGGGAACCACTTCGACGCCAAACCGGAACACCAGCACGCAGGTAAATGGAAAGCCAAAATAGAACGTCAATAAGTAGAGCAGGGAAAACAGCACGTTAAAATTAAAACGCACCCGCCGAAACTCCATCCAGGTCAGGCTCAGGATAAAGATGACTGAAATCAGGTAGACGACAAACAGACCACCAAATTGCCCCAGCGTCATGTCGGTTCTCCCGCTGCCAACGCCAGCGCATCCCGCCAGCCTTGCAGATAATTGGGATTGAAGAATGCAATCTGGTGCTTGTCGACCGATGCCAGTTGGCGCTGCGCTTCACGCACCAACGCCTCATCCAGCTCGTCACCGTAAAACAACACGGGCAGCCCTTGCTCCGTCAGATCCTGCCAGAACGGATTTTGCCGACTGATCACGAACGGCACGCCAAACTGAATCAGCAGACATAACGTCCCGATTCCCTGCTGGCGATCGAAAATAAAATAGCCCAAATCGCAGGTGCGCAGCATGTTGAGATAATCATCAAACGCCAGTTGGTCTTTCAGTAGTTGGAAATTTTTCACGCCGAACAGCGCCAAACCGTCCTTTTCCACCTGCGCGATGTAGGACGCGTTATTCGCGGGGTAACCCATCGGCACAACGACCCGCACATTTTTCCCGAACTGCTTATGAATCGCCCGCAGCACTGCCTGATGGCGATTGGTGCGATCGCCAGAATTGCCGACCAGAATCGTCATCGGCCCTGCCAGCGGTTTATCCACCTGCATGCCCGTTAGCGCTGGATCCATTCGCGTTGGGAAGTACAGCAATGACGTCGGCACGCGGGGTGAACGCTGCTGATACCACGCCAAATCGCCACGTGTGGCAAACACGTGTCCGACACGCTTTTGTGCCATACGCCGCAGCAGATAAAACAGGCGATACTTCAGGCTGCTCGCCTCTTCATACAAATCCGCCCCCCAAACGTGCCAGTAAACCTGCTCGGACTTTATTTTTCCGCTCAGCAACGCCAGCCACAGCGTGGGATTAAACTGCCCATGCAGGAAAAAGCGCATCTTGCGGTTCGCTTTGGCTCTGGCGATGACTGCCTCAGCCAGCGTTTTCTTATCCACGCAGGTTTCGATACGCAGCGCGGGGAAATCGGCCGATGAAATACCGTCGCGGGACGCTACGATAAAATGCCGAATCTGCTGCTCGGGGAGTTCCGTCGCCAGTACGTCGTTAAAAAAACGTAAAACGGTCTGGTTATGATGCGGGATGTCAGATCCCAATACATGAATCAGTGTCGTCATGCTCGCCTACGGTAAATAATGAATACGCAACAACAAAGCAAAAAATAGACCAGGTAGGTTGCCATATAGGCCTGCGCCGCACCTTGTGCGCCATAAAGCGGAATCAACCAGTGGGAAAACCCAGTCAGCAGGAGAAACTGGCTCACTTCCGTGAGCAGATAAAAGCGCAGCGCCGCTTTCGCAATGACCAGATAGCCAAAGACGTAAGCGCCCACTTTCATTACATCGCCTACCAATTGCCAAACGAAGAGATCTCGCATTGCCATGAACTCGCTGGAGAACAGCAGCCAGATGGCAAAATCTCGCAGCAGCCACACACAAAAGCTGACGCCTGCCACAACGGGCAGCACAAACTTCAGCGAGCGGACAATCTCCTGCGACAACGCGACTTTATCCGTCAGGCGCGAGAGTGTCGGCAACAAATACACGGTAAAGGAAGCAGTAATGAATTGCAGATAAGCATCGGAAATACTGCTGACGCCCTGCCAAATTCCCACTTCATCCCAGTTGTAATGTGCCGCCAGCAGGTTACGCATCATGATGTACGCAACGGGTAGCGTCACCGCGGTCATTAGCGCCATCAGCGTAAATTTGCCCAACTGCTCGGCAATCGCGCGATCCCACGCGGGTTTTAGCGATGTCAGCGCCAGCGGAGTGCGCCGATATAGCATGATGCCTGCTGGAATCACTAGCAGCGCGGGCACCAACGCCAGCCCTGCCAGTGCGCCAACATAGCCGCCCAGTTGCAGGCAGAGCCAAAAGGCCGCTAGCCCGATCAGGCTGCCACCGATAACGGCCAGCGCGTTGCCTATCGCATCCCGATAGCCTTTGAGGATCGCCAGACATAGGTTGGCGTAGGCGATACCCATTTGGATAAACGCCAGCGCCCGCACCACATCGCGATAGTCATCATGCCCAAACAGCAAATTAGCGATAGGCGTTGCAGCGGAAAGAAAGAGAATCGCCAACAGCGTGGAGAAGCCCAGCACCAGCGTGACAGACGTACCGAGCAGCGGCCTCAGCCGTTCCGGCTGTTGCTGATACTCCGCCACGTATTTAGTGACGCCGTTGAAGATCCCGGCACCGGCTAACACGCCCAACACCGTAATAAGCTGGCGGAAATTCCCTGCCATCCCCACGCCGCTAGGGCCAAAAGCGACCGCCAGCAGTTTGACAACAACCAGCCCTGCGCCGATTTTTATCAGCGTGGAACCGGCCGTCCATATCGATGCTTTCGCCAACGACATATCAGGAGAAGAAGCTCAGAATGGTATTAATCACCGTCCGCTGATTGACGTCTGACAGGTTGTAGAACAGCGGTAAACGCACCAACCGTTCGCTTTCCTGCGTGGTATAGCGATCTTCACCAGAGAAACGACCGAAGTTCAGACCGGCTGGGCAACTGTGTAGCGGAATATAATGAAAGACCGTCATAATTTCGGCTTCTTTCATGTAATTGATAAACGCACTGCGGTCATCCTGGGAACTGAGTTTGATATAAAACATGTGCGCGTTGTAAATCCCATTGGCAGGCACGGTCGGTAGGGTAATACGCCCGGCATCGGCCAGCGATTTGAATGCCACGTAGTAGTTCTGCCACAGTTTCAGACGACGTTCGTTGATCGGCCGCGCCGCTTCCAACTGTCCCCAAAGATAGGCAGCCTGAATATCCGCCATCAGGTAGCTTGAACCGATATCACGCCAAGTGTATTTATCCACTTGCCCACGGAAAAACTGGCTGCGGTTAGTGCCTTTTTCACGGATAATTTCCGCACGCTCCACCAGCCTTGCGTCATTAATCAGCGTGGCGCCGCCCTCACCGCCCGAGGTATAGTTCTTGGTTTCGTGAAAACTGAAGCAGCCAATATGGCCGATAGCGCCCAGAGCGCGGCCTTTGTAGCTGGACATCACGCCCTGCGCGGCATCTTCCACGACATATAAATCGTATTTCTTTGCCAGTGCCATAATCGCGTCCATCTCGCAGGCTACACCTGCGTAGTGAACCGGCACGATAATGCGCGTTTTTTCCGTAATTGCCGCTTCGATTTTCGTCTCATCGATATTCATGGTATCTGGGCGGATATCGACAAACACGATCTTCGCACCGCGCAGCACAAAGGCGTTGGCGGTAGAAACGAAGGTATAGCTCGGCATGATCACTTCATCGCCGGGCTTAACGTCCAACAGTATCGCAGCCATCTCCAACGAAGCGGTACAGGAAGGCGTGAGCAGGACTTTTTTACTGCCGGAATAATGTTCCAGCCACTGCTGACAACGGCGGGTAAATCCCCCATCGCCGCACAATTTACCGCTGCTCATGGCAGCCTGCATATAATCCAGTTCCGTACCGACAACCGGTGGCGCATTAAATGGAATCATGTGTTCACCTGTATAACCAATACGCCGTGCTCTCAATCGTGGCACCACGGCGAAGATAAAGACGAAGCGCCGCTACGTTGCCAACCTGCGTCGCGACCCGAAGACGTATCAATCTTTGTTGTCGACACCACATTTCCGCCAACGCCATCAGCTGTGAACCAATGCCCCGTACCGTAACGCTCGGCCAAACGCCCAGTAGCCCGATACGGGCATCCATGTCATCCATTTTACGTAGCGTGACCCATCCTTGTGGATTGCCAGCAGCATCTTCCGCCAGTAAACAGCGGTGGTCGAACGTACCGCGCACAGCATTTTCAATCCACTGCGCATAGAAGCGCCCGCTATCCTGCGGCTGATACCACGGAGAACGAAAACGGCTCAGTGCAAAAACACGTGATGCCGCATCCCTCAGGGCAGGAATATCGTCGGGTACAGCTTCACGCCAACGCGGTAGCGGCGTCACTACCCTTTCCCGTTCCAGCGACAGACTGAGATCGACCTCGCCTTCCACCAACCGAAAACCAAGATCGGCAAGCGCATCTGCCAGCACCAGATTGTCCGCCGCAATTTTGGCCTGCGTCAGCGTCAATGCATTCAGCGCATCGAGCGTCAACGCAGGTGCAGAAGGCGAAAAATTCAGTTTACCGCTGTTCATCTGGAAGAATTCACTCTCCCAGGCCAGCGGTTCAACCGTAGCGCGAATCCTCCCCTTTCCTACTGATATCGGATGGGGCATTGTGTCGCTCCTTTCTTTTCCGCCATCTGGTTTTCCAACTTCTGCTTTTCCAACTTCTGCCACAGGGTAGGTTTAGTCGCTCAACCCTAAACGTTCGCCGGTATAAGAACCATCCTGCACGCTGCGCCACCATTTTTCATTATTCAGATACCAACTGACGGTTTTTCTCATGCCCGTCTCAAACGTTTCTTCTGGACGCCAGCCCAGCTCACGTTCAATTTTCCCAGCATCGATCGCGTAACGCATATCGTGGCCGGGGCGGTCTTTCACGTAGGTGATGAGATCGCGGTAATGTTCCACACCAGCGGGTTTCTTCGGCGCCAGTTCTTCTAGCAACGCACAAATGGTCTGCACGACTTCAATGTTTTTGCGTTCGTTGTGGCCGCCGATGTTGTACGTTTCGCCGATTTCGCCTTCTGTCACCACTTTGTACAGTGCGCGAGCGTGGTCTTCGACAAACAGCCAGTCGCGGATTTGCGCACCGTCACCGTAAACCGGTAACGGTTTGCCCGCGACCGCATTCAGGATCACCAGCGGAATCAGCTTCTCAGGGAAATGGTAAGGACCGTAGTTATTCGAGCAGTTGGTGATAACCGTCGGGAACCCGTAGGTGCGCAACCAGGCGCGAACAAGGTGGTCGCTGGAGGCTTTCGATGCGGAATAAGGGCTACTTGGTGCATAAGGCGTGGTTTCTGTAAACAGATCGTCCGTCCCGTGTAGGTCACCAAACACTTCATCGGTGGAGATATGGTGAAAACGGAACGCACGCTTATCGGCATCAGCCAGGTTCTGCCAGTAGTGGCGTGCCGCCTCCAGCATGGTATAGGTGCCGACAATATTGGTTTCGATAAACGCCGCAGGGCCATCGATAGAGCGATCGACGTGGCTTTCTGCCGCCAGATGCATCACAAGCGCAGGCTGGTAAGCCGTAAAGACACGGTCCAATTCAGCACGATCGCAGATATCCACCTGCTCGAACGCGAAGCGTGAGCTATCAGCAACGGGAGCCAGCGATGACAGGTTGCCCGCATAGGTCAGCTTATCAACAACAACGACGCTGTCCTGCGTTTCCGTCAGAATATATCTGACCAAGGCCGAACCAATAAATCCTGCACCACCGGTAATTAAAATACGTTTCAACGCCATACTCCTTTGGTATCAATAACCCACTGTTGTTTCACATCTTCTGGGTTAATCACTTTAAACTGACGGTGATCAACCAACATGACCAGCACATCGGCTTCTTTTAATGCACGGCCGGTATCGACCAGCTTTACCTGTCCGGCCAACACGGACGGCAGGTGTTTGACATTCGGTTCGACGGCTAACGTCACGCCAGTATTCCACTGTGCAATCATGGACGTGATACCCACCGCAGGGCTTTCACGCAGATCGTCAATATCGGGCTTGAACGCCAGCCCAAAGCAGGCCACCGTAACCTCGCTGGCGCGTTTATCCGTTTGCGCCAGATAATCCGCCACGGCTGCTTTTACGCGATCCACCACCCAGAGCGGCTTGCCATCGTTCACCAATCTGGCGGTATGAATCAACCGGGCCTGCTGCGGATTCTGCGCCACGATAAACCAGGGGTCGACCGCAATGCAGTGCCCGCCGACGCCAGGGCCGGGTTGCAGGATATTGACGCGGGGATGGCGGTTTGCCAATCGGATAAGTTCCCATACGTTAATGTTTTGTTCGGCACAAATCAGCGAGAGCTCATTGGCAAAAGCAATATTGACGTCACGGAAGCTGTTTTCCGTCAGCTTGCACATTTCGGCGGTGCGGGAGTTAGTCACCACACACTCACCTTCAAGAAAGATTTTGTACAGTTCACTGGCGCGCGCAGAGCACACTGGGGTCATGCCGCCAATCACGCGATCGTTTTTAATCAACTCGACCACAACCTGCCCCGGCAGAACGCGTTCAGGACAATAGGCTATATTGATATCCGCTGTTTCCCCAACCTGCTGCGGAAACGTCAAGTCCGCTCGCGCCTCGGCCAGCCACTCGGCCATTTGCTCGGTTGCACCTACGGGGGATGTCGATTCCAGAATTACCAGATCGCCTTTCTTCAGAACAGGCGCGATGGATGCCGCAGCCGCCTGAACGTAGGCCAGATCGGGTTCGTGATCCCCTTTGAAGGGGGTAGGAACGGCAATCAGGAACGCATCGGCTGGCACAGGCTTTGTCAGCGCCTGAAGGTAACCCTTTTCCACTGCCACTTTGACCAACGCATCCAGATCGGGCTCGACGATATGGATTTCGCCGCGATTAATGGTTTCGACCGCCAGTTTGTTCACATCGATACCGATGACTTTTTTCTGGCGCGACGCAAACGCAGCAGCGGTGGGTAAACCGATGTAGCCCAAACCGATTACGGAAATGGTAGTAAAGCTCATAGTGTCACCTGATAATTTTTATGTCGGGCCGTCGTCGTATAACGATGTTTAAAATCGCTCCTGGCGATTTTTTAAAGCATCAACGATGCGTTGACAGGCTTGTCCATCGCCATAAGGATTATGGGCTCGACTCATTGCCTGATACGCCTCTTCATCCGTCAACAGCATAGATACCGCATCGACAATGCTCGCCACTTCCGTACCCACCAGCTTAACCGTACCGGCTTCCACCGCCTCCGGCCGCTCTGTCGTATCACGCATCACCAATACAGGCTTGCCTAATGACGGCGCTTCTTCCTGAATGCCGCCAGAGTCGGTCAAAATCATGTAAGAACGATTCATCAGATACACGAAAGGCAGATAGTCCTGCGGCGCAATCAGCATCACATTATCAATGCTGCTCAGGATACGATTCACGGGCTCGCTGACGTTAGGATTCAGATGAACCGGATACACAATTTGCACGTCAGGATGTCGGCGAGCAATATCCGCCAGCGCGTTGCAAATACGTTCAAAACCGCCGCCAAAACTTTCGCGTCGGTGTCCAGTCACCAGAATCAGCTTCTTGTTATCGTCCAAAAAGGCATATTTTTCGTCAAGGCTGCGGCGTAGCGTGGCATCCCCGAGAATACGATCGCGCACCCAGAACAGCGCATCAATGACTGTATTACCCGTCACAAAAATATGCCGATCGGACAGATGCTCACGCAGTAAATTTTGGCGTGAATTTTCCGTCGGGGCGAAATGGTACATCGCCAAATGCCCAGTCAGTTTGCGGTTAGCCTCTTCCGGCCAGGGCGAGTACAGATTGCCAGTACGCAATCCCGCTTCTACATGACCGACGGGGATACGCTGATAAAAAGCCGCCAGACTGGTTGCCAACGTCGTGGTGGTATCGCCGTGCACCAACACCAAATCCGGTTTGAACTCCGTCATAACGGGTTCCAGTCCTGATAAAATCCGGCAGGATATCTCACTGAGTCCCTGTCCCGGTCGCATAATATCCAGATCGTAATCTGGCGTAATATCGAACAAACGCAGCACCTGATCCAGCATCTCTCGGTGCTGGGCTGTTACGCAAATTTTCGATTCAAAGGCTCCATCCTGAGCCAAGGCATGAACCAGCGGCGCCATTTTTATGGCTTCCGGCCGGGTGCCGAAAACAGTCAATACTTTCACATTGAATCTCTTTAATCAGGTTAGACGCAGGCGCTCACTGAACATCAGCAAACTGGTTAGCGCGGACGACGAGCCAATGCAACACCCGCACCCACTAGCGCGCCAATCGCCCCCCACATCACCATCAGGAATGCCCGACGTGGGCTGTCACGCTTCACCGGTTCTTCCGGCGTACGCAAATAACGATATGTCTGGAAACTGCCCTCAAGCGTTAGGCCGACGTTCAGCGTCGCCAACATCGCGCGATTTTGATCGTAATCCAGTTCATAGTGCGGGCCGCTGGTCTGCAACGTTTCCAGTCGGGCTTGAAGCATCGGCCTGCCGAGCAGGAACATTTCCGATGCGGGGATTTCATCTGTTGGCGTATCCGTCTGGCTACGGCTAATACCTTGCTGCTGAGCGATTTTCAATGCCAGTTCAACGCTGCGGACTTCGCGGTCGTAAATCGCTTTTGCTACCGCTTCCTGACGCTTGATCTGCGACTTCAGGAAAATGGTTCTTGCCGCCCAGGCCCCCTTAATCTCTTCATTCAGGTGATTAGCGGCGCGCTGGCTGGCAAACGCCACATACTGACGAAGCAGCGTGTTGGAATCCGTAGCAGTTTCCGCCACCAGCTTCACGGAATCATTGGTTTTTTTCCCATCGTCACGCGGCGTAAACTGGATATTGTTGACCAGTTCATCCAACAGAGCGGCATCTGATCTCTCATCACCTTCTAGGCGCTGCTTATAATAGTCAGTCTGCAACCAGAAATCGCGGCGAGTATCGTAAGCCGCTAATTGCATGATGAATTCATCATAAGCATCAGCCGAAATAGACGGTTGCTCGGGCTGAGGCGTAGAAAAAGATCGGGCGTCGAGGTTGCGCAGGAATTGCTGCTGCGAATAATACCCGCCCAGCATATTGACCGTCGGCTTATCGGTAATCGCTGTCGCGCTCCACTCCTGTTTCACCAAATAGGAATAGCCTAGTGCGACAACGGCAAAAAGCAGGCCAATCGCTATCGGCCACACCTTTCCACGCCACAGCAGGCGAAATAACCCACGGATATCCAGCTCGTTATCAATCAACGCATTCCCGGTAGACAAATTCTCTGATTTCATTACTTCCCCAAAATTATTTGGTCAGGATGACTGCTTTTCCTCATCGGAATGCCGCATACGCCGTTTGATTCGCTTGATAAAACGGGCGACCCGCCATGCTCGTTTCAGGCAGTAGCCATACAGTAGAAATGCAAGCAAGAATAATGCCAACATGAACCATTCGGGTATAAAAAAGAAGTGTTCTCCCAACACGCCGACCGAAGCCAACAAGGCGGCAGCAAGCGTAATCAGCACAAACGCCTGGCGAGGAGAAAAACCAGCCCGCATCATTAAATGATGGATATGCTGTCGGTCAGGCGAGAACGGACTCATCCCTTTGCGCAAGCGCCGATACATAATGGCGATCATATCAATCAATGGGATCGCGATAATCCACAGTGCAGTAACCGGATTAATTGGGTGCTGGGGGCCTTGCGTCGTTTGAATCAAGAGCCAGATAGCCGTAAAGCCAATCATCGTACTACCCGCATCGCCCATAAAGACCTTGTAGCGCCGTCCAAACATGCCGAGGTTAAGCAAAATATAAGGCAACGTCGCCGCAATCATGGCAAAACACCACAATGCCAGATTCGTGTGGCCACTTAGGTACAGCAAAATGCCCATCGCCCCAAATGAGACGCAGGACAACCCGCCGAGTAACCCATCGATCCCATCCACCATATTGAACGCATTGATCGCCGCCCAAACGGCAAACAGCGTGACCAGATAGCCAAACGGCCCCAGCCCCATCTGCCATGGGCCCAAAATGTATCCCAGACTATGTAGCGTCAAGCCAGCAAACGCCATCATCACCACGGCGACAAGCGCCTGCACAACAGCACGAATTTTCACGCTGATATCAAAACGATCGTCCAGCATGCCGATAAACACCAGCACGCCCGCGCATAGCAGGTAAAGACGGAAATTGGGGATATATTGATCGGTAATAAAGTAGGTAAAGCAGATACCCGCATACACGGAGATACCACCAACCAGAGGCACAAGCCCCC
This sequence comes from Pectobacterium quasiaquaticum, assembly GCF_014946775.2. Taxonomy (NCBI): domain Bacteria; kingdom Pseudomonadati; phylum Pseudomonadota; class Gammaproteobacteria; order Enterobacterales; family Pectobacteriaceae; genus Pectobacterium; species Pectobacterium quasiaquaticum. Next base: position 4,148,061 of record NZ_CP065177.1, read on the forward strand.
GATGGCGTTTACGGTAGTTGGGACGATCGACAAGCCCTATTTTACCCGCGATGCTGCGAGCAAAAAAAATAAAGCCAAGAGAAAACAAGAAAATAAATAGTAATTCGGTACTCATAGTGAGTAAGTTCACCGTTAACAGCTGCGCTGTAGCTGTTCAGTATAGACTCGGTTTACGCCTTATATCCTATCGCCCATGTTGAACGCCAGTACAAATTGACATGATAACCGCAGCTTCCCAGTAGAAAGCCCCTTCACATCCGACCAATCGGAGGATAAAAAAAACGCCACGACCCAGCGTGGCGTTCCCCGAGTTATCCGTAATATACCCGTCATACTTCAAGCCGCATGTGCGTTGGAATACTCGGCTCATCTCTGAGCCTCGCCCTAAGGGGCCAACGCTTTGCGTTGTTCAAAACGCCAGCGTTTTGTCCTGCAACTCGCATTATTTAGGGTATATAGATGAACGCTCGGATTTATGAACGTTTCATCATATCGAAGAATTCATCATTGGTTTTCGTCATCGCCAACTTGTTGATGAGAAACTCCATCGCATCGATCTCACCCATTGGGTGGATGATCTTGCGTAGAATCCACATCTTCTGCAATTCTTCAGAGGTGGTAAGTAGTTCTTCTTTACGCGTACCAGAACGGTTGTAATCAATCGCTGGGAACACGCGTTTTTCTGCAATTTTACGCGCCAGGTGCAGTTCCATATTACCTGTACCTTTAAATTCTTCGTAAATCACTTCATCCATCTTAGAACCGGTATCAACCAGCGCAGTGGCAATGATTGTCAGGCTACCGCCTTCCTCAACGTTACGCGCCGCACCGAAGAAACGCTTCGGACGATGCAGGGCGTTAGCATCCACACCACCGGTCAACACTTTGCCCGAAGCCGGAACCACGGTGTTGTAAGCACGCGCCAGACGAGTAATAGAGTCCAGCAGGATGATAACGTCTTTCTTATGCTCAACCAGACGCTTCGCTTTTTCGATCACCATTTCAGCAACCTGAACGTGACGAGAAGCGGGTTCGTCAAACGTTGACGCCACCACTTCGCCTTTCACCAGACGCTGCATCTCGGTCACTTCTTCCGGACGTTCGTCAATCAGCAGTACCATCAGCACGCAATCAGGATGGTTGTAAGCGATGCTCTGCGCGATGTTCTGCAGCAGCATGGTTTTACCCGCTTTTGGCGGTGCAACGATCAGACCACGTTGACCACGGCCGATCGGCGAAGCCAGATCCAGCACACGCGCCGTTAGATCTTCTGTCGAACCATTACCACGTTCCATACGCAGACGAGAGTTTGCGTGCAGCGGCGTTAAGTTTTCGAACAGGATCTTGTTGCGGGCATTTTCAGGTTTGTCGTAGTTGACTTCGTTAACTTTCAGCAGTGCAAAGTAGCGTTCACCTTCTTTCGGCGGACGAATTTTGCCAGAAATAGTGTCACCAGTGCGAAGGTTAAAACGGCGGATTTGGCTGGGAGAAACGTAGATATCATCGGGGCCTGCGAGGTAGGAGCTGTCTGCGGAGCGAAGAAAGCCGAAGCCATCCTGCAATATCTCCAGCACACCATCGCCGAAAATATCCTCGCCGCTTTTGGCATGCTGTTTCAGAATAGCGAAGATAATATCCTGTTTGCGCATGCGGGCCTGGTTTTCCAGTCCCATATTTTCGCCAAGAGTAATTAACTCAGAAACTGGCGTATTCTTTAATTCGGTAAGATTCATAGTGGTGGGTTCTTTAACTCGGGGTAAATCTCGAACGATAACGTGAATGGTATGGCAGGATCATCCGTGCCTCTATAACAGCCTTCAACCACCGGATTCCTGTCTGGTTTCACACCTGAAGCGCATGACATCCGCGCAAAACAACATCCGCATAAACGATATCCGCATAAATCAACGGCAGGAGATCGAAGACACATAAAACCAAGTATTATAAAACTAGTAGACTGCCTAAATCGGATCACAAAGGTGTTGTAAAACAATTACTTTACTTTGCAAAAAAATCATTTTGTAAAATGATCATTTTGTAAAACAACGACTTTTCGATTTAGACACAGAATAATGCTTTAGACTCTAACTTTTAGGCTTAAGCCTAAGGACTTAAACATAGGCAAGTACGATATGCAGTGATGAAGAATCTAGCACGCTTCCCGACGAGCGGCAAGCAGTCAATATGAGAATTACATATTGCCCAATTGCGCCCGTCGACAATCCCCTTTCGCAGGGGTCAGCTAATTACAGATTCGCCGTCAGGAACTCTTTCAGTTGCCCTTTGGACAGTGCGCCGACTTTCGTCGCTGCGACTTCGCCGTTTTTAAACAGCAGCAGAGTAGGGATACCACGAATACCATATTTCGGCGCAGTCGCTGGGTTTTCATCGATGTTCAGTTTGGTAACCGTCAGTTTACCTTCAAACTCTTCGGCAATTTCATCTAGAATAGGAGCGATCATTTTGCAAGGACCACACCACTCAGCCCAGAAATCAACCAAGATTGCGCCCTCAGCTTGCAATACTTTCGTGCCGAAGCTGTCATCAGTCAGGTGAATTATTTTATCGCTCATATTTTACTCCGCAGGATTATTTCTACCTTGTTGGTGTAGCATTAACCAACAACGGGTTGACTTTATTTCACCGGATACGCTTTCGTAAAGCAATAGTTAGCTGATATTCTACCACACTATGAGCAAAACACACTTAACTGAACAGAAGTTTTCCGACTTCGCCCTGCACCCGCAGGTTATCGAAGCTCTTGAAAGTAAAGGGTTTCATAACTGTACGCCTATTCAGGCGTTAGCTCTGCCATTGGCTTTGTCAGGGCGTGATGTTGCGGGTCAGGCGCAAACCGGTACCGGCAAGACGCTGGCTTTTCTTGCGTCTACTTTCCATTATTTGCTTTCACACCCTGCAAATGCAGAGCGTCAGACCAACCAGCCACGTGCTTTAATTATGGCACCAACCCGTGAACTGGCTGTCCAGATTCACTCTGATGCAGAAGCGCTGTCTCAGGCAACTGGGCTAAAATTAGGTTTAGCCTACGGTGGCGACGGCTACGACAAACAGCTTAAAGTGCTGGAAAGCGGCGTTGATATTCTGATCGGCACCACCGGTCGCCTGATCGACTACGCCAAACAGAACCATATCAATCTCGGCGCGATTCAGGTTGTCGTGCTGGACGAAGCCGATCGCATGTACGATCTCGGCTTCATCAAAGACATTCGCTGGCTATTCCGCCGCATGCCCGCAGCGGCACAGCGCCTGAACATGCTCTTTTCCGCTACGCTCTCCTACCGGGTGCGTGAACTCGCGTTTGAACAGATGAATAACGCCGAGTACGTGGAAGTCGAACCGGAGCAGAAAACCGGCCATCGTATTACAGAAGAACTGTTTTATCCGTCCAACGAAGAAAAAATGCGCCTGCTTCAGACACTGCTGGAAGAAGAGTGGCCGGACCGCTGCATTATTTTCGCAAATACCAAGCATCGCTGCGAAGACGTCTGGGGCCATCTTGCTGCCGATGGCCATCGCGTTGGGTTGCTGACAGGCGACGTCGCGCAGAAAAAACGCCTGCGTATTTTGGAAGAATTTACCCAAGGTAATCTGGATATTCTGGTGGCAACGGACGTGGCAGCACGCGGTTTGCACATTCCTTCTGTGACCCACGTTTTCAACTACGATCTGCCGGATGACTGCGAAGACTACGTTCACCGTATTGGTCGTACGGGCCGTGCGGGACAAAGCGGATTCTCTATCAGCCTGGCCTGTGAAGAGTACGCGCTGAATCTCCCAGCTATCGAAACCTATATCGGTCACGGTATCCCAGTCAGCAAATACAACAGTGACGCACTGATGAGTGATTTACCTGCGCCGAAGCGTTTAACGCGTCCACCGCGTTCCAATAATGGCCCGCGCCGACACAATGCGCCGCGCCGCAGCGGAGCGCCCCGTAATAACCGTAAACGAGCGGAATAACCGTCGATGCTGAGCTCTTCTTCACTTTACGCTGCCATCGATCTCGGCTCGAACAGCTTCCATATGCTGGTCACCCGGGAAACCGCAGGCAGCATTCAGACGCTGGCGAAAATAAAGCGTAAAGTCCGCCTTGCGGCAGGACTGGATAAGCAGAATCGGCTCTCGCAGGAAGCGATGCAGCGCGGCTGGCAGTGCCTACAATTGTTCTCCGAGCGTTTGCAGGACATTCCTCAAGATCAGGTGCGCGTCGTCGCGACCGCAACCCTGCGGCTGGCAACGAACGCTGACGAGTTTCTGCAACGGGCTCAGGAAATTTTGGGCTTGCCGATTCAGGTTATCAGCGGTGAAGAAGAAGCACGCTTGATTTATCAAGGCGTGGCACATACGACAGGCGGCCCAGATGCGCGCCTTGTTGTAGATATTGGCGGCGGCAGTACCGAACTGGCAACGGGAATCGGCGCAAAAGCGACCCAGTTGATCAGCCTCCCGATGGGATGTGTAACCTGGCTGGATCGCTATTTCAGCGACCGCAATCTGGAAGCCGGTAACTTTGAACGCGCTGAACAGGCGGCACGTGACATGCTGCGTCCTGTCGCGACTTCTCTGCGCGAGCAGGGCTGGCAAATTTGCGTCGGTGCTTCCGGCACAGTCCAAGCGCTACAGGAAATTATGGTCGCGCAGGGAATGGATGAATACATTACTCTGCCGAAGCTCAGACAGCTTAAAGAGCATGCGATTCAGTGCGATAAGCTGGAAGAATTGGAAATTGATGGCCTGACGCTGGAACGCGCGCTGGTTTTCCCCAGCGGATTAGCCATTCTGCTGGCGATCTTCCAGGAGCTTGACATCAAAACGATGACGCTGGCCGGAGGCGCGCTGCGTGAAGGACTGGTCTATGGCATGTTGCATCTGCCCGTCGATCAGGATATTCGTCATCGTACGTTAGCAACACTGCAGCGCCGCTATCTGCTGGATACCGAACAGGCTAAACGCGTTAGCACACTGGCGGACAACTTTCTGCAGCAGGTTGCCCGTGACTGGCAGTTAGATAGCCGATGTCGCGAGTTACTGCGCAGCGCCTGTCTGGTTCATGAAATTGGTTTGAGCATCGATTTTCGCCAATCGCCCCAGCATGCAGCCTACTTGATTCGCCATAGCGATCTCCCTGGCTTTACACCCGCCCAGAAGAAATTGTTAGCTACGCTCCTGCAAAACCAGATTAACCCTGTCGATTTAATGCCGCTCAGCCAGCAAAATGCGCTGCCGATCAATCAGGCACAGCGCCTTTGCCGCCTGTTGCGTCTGGCGATTATTTTTGCCAGCCGCCGCCGCGATGACACGCTGCCAGCAGTACGGTTGCGCGTAGAAGGCGAAGCATTGCGTTTGATTCTGCCCGCTGGCTGGCTGGCTCAGCACCCGTTAAGGACAGAAATGCTGGAACAGGAAAGCCGCTGGCAGAGCTACGTACACTGGCCGCTGATGCTGGAAGAAACCCCAGCTTAACGGATATAAAAGGGGGGATGATTATTCCCCTTTTGCTTTTGCCAACATCGCCCGAATATTAGCGACGTTCGTCTGACCTTTCTGCATACGCTCTTGTGCGCTCACCACTTTTCTTTCCGTTTCCCACACCACATCATCCTGCGGCAGTTCAAGCAGGAAGCGACTCGGCTCAGGGCGCACCAACTCACCATACTGGCGGCGTTCTTTGCACAATGTGAAGAACAGTTCACGCTGAGCACGCGTAATCCCCACGTATGCCAGACGGCGCTCTTCGTCGACGTTATCTTCATCAATGCTGCTCTGGTGCGGCAACAGACCTTCTTCCATCCCAACTAAAAAGACGTACGGGAATTCCAAGCCTTTGGACGCATGTAGCGTCATTAGCTGAACCTGATCCAGTTCCTCTTCACTCTCTCCCCGTTCCATCATGTCCCGCAGCGTGAAGCGCGTTACGACCTGCGTTAGCGTCATCGGCTCATCCAGATCGGATCCTTCCAGCATTTCCGTCATCCAACTGAATAGCTGATTGACGTTCTTCATCCGCATTTCTGCGGCTTTTGGGCTCGGCGAGGTTTCATACAGCCAGCTTTCGTAGTCCAGCCCATGAATCAGGTCGCGCACGGCGGCAACCGGTTCACGCTCTGCCAGACGGGCGATTTCCGCCAGCCACTGGGTAAACCGTTGCAGGGACTCCAACCCACGACCGGTCAGCGTCTGGCTCAGCCCGAGATCAAAACTCGCGCTGAACAGACCTTTATTGCGCTGCCCTGCCCACTCGCCTAGCTTCTTCATCGTCGCCGGGCCAATCTCACGCTTGGGCGTGTTCACAATACGTAAGAACGCGCTGTCATCGTCCGGGTTGGTCAGTACGCGCAGGTAAGCCAGTAAATCTTTGATTTCAGGTCGGGAGAAAAACGACGTGCCGCCGGAGATACGATACGGAATACGGTTCTGCATCAGCATCTTTTCAAACAGACGCGATTGATGGTTGCCACGATACAAAATGGCATAGTCGCCGTACTGGGTCTTTTTAATAAAGTGATGAGCAATCAGCTCACCAACGACCCGCTCCGCTTCGTGATCTTCATTGTTAGCGGTAATCACTTTGAGTTCATCACCGTAACCCAGCTCCGAGAACAGACGCTTTTCAAAAACGTGCGGGTTATTGGCGATGAGAATATTGGCGGCTTTCAGAATACGTCCGGATGAGCGGTAGTTTTGTTCCAGCTTGATCACGTCAAGCGCGGGGAAATCCTGCTGTAGCAACACCAGATTCTGCGGTCGCGCACCACGCCAGGAGTAAATTGACTGATCGTCATCGCCTACGACGGTAAAACGCGCGCGGGTGCCAACCAGTAGCTTAATAAGCTCATACTGGCTGGTGTTGGTGTCCTGATACTCATCCACCAGCAGGTAACGTAAGCGGTTCTGCCAGCGTTCACGTACCTCTGCGTTCTGCTTCAGCAACAGCGTGGGCAGCAAAATCAGATCGTCGAAGTCCAGTACGTTGCAGGCACGCAGGTGGTCGTGATAGAGCGAATAGCAATGCACAAACAGCTTGTCGCGTTCGGAGCGAGCGGTTGCTGCCGCACCGGCAGGATCGATCAGATCGTTTTTCCAGTTTGAGATCGTCGAGATCAGCTGTTGCAGCAGAACCTTATCGTTTTCCAGCCACTGTTCCGTCAGCTCTTTCAGCAGCGCCATCTGGTCCTGATCGTCAAACAGGGAAAAATTGGATTTCATGCCCAACGCGACGTATTCACGTTTGATGATCTCCAACCCCAGCGTATGGAAGGTCGCGATCATCAACCCACGCGTTTCTTTACGCCCCAGCGTCTGTGCCACGCGCTCCTTCATCTCTCGTGCCGCTTTGTTGGTAAACGTCACAGCGGCAATGTGCTTAGCCTGATAGCCACACTGGCGAATAAGGTGCGCGATTTTGTTGGTGATAACGCGGGTCTTGCCTGAACCTGCGCCCGCCAGCACCAGACAAGGTCCGGTGACGAATTCGACGGCGTGTTGTTGGCTGGGGTTTAAGCGCATAACAATCTTGCTCACTCATAAAACGGAAGGCGATTGTAGCAGAAAGCCGTATCGATCTTGACCAGGGATTTGTTATTAAGGAAAGCACATCGCAGTCCACATCTTGCGTTGCAAATGTTACATTGCGCGCCGGAATCTCTTTTGCAAAAAAGGTAATAACATGGCAAATACCGCAGCAGCCCTACACATCCTGGTAGACACTGAGCAGGAAGCTAATGACATTCTTGCGCAACTGGAAAAAGGTGCAGACTTCCAGAAACTGGCACAGAAGCACTCAACCTGCCCGTCAAAACGCAACGGCGGCGATTTAGGTGAGTTTCGTAAAGGCGACATGGTGCCAGCGTTCGATAAGGCAGTGTTTTCCTGCGAATTGCTGAAACCGTTTGGTCCAGTGAAAACCCAGTTTGGCTACCATGTGATCAAAGTGCTTTACCGCAATTAAGCTGCACCGCCACTCAGTCGTCACGCCGACGCACCGAACATAAAAAGCGCGCCGACCTTCTGGTTTAGCGCGCTTTTTCTATTTAATGCCTGACTACCCTATCGTCATCAGGCTGGCATTGCCGCCCGCAGCGGCGGTATTGATACTCAGAGAACGTTCGATCAACAGACGTTCCAACTGAATGTGGGTATCGCCCTGCGCATAGCCTAACGGCTGGATAATCGGGCCGTCGCGCGCTGCAAGCACCTCACTCAACTGCCGTAACCGATCGGCATCCCCATGATAAATGACACCATGAAAAGACACCCCGTGCCGCTGCCAGTCGGGCGTGAACTGAATATGCGACTGCACGCCTGCGGGTAAACGGCCATAAAGCATTTTCTCGTGCTCACCTTCCGGCCACAGCAGTTTCCCGCCCGTCGCCAGCACCGCCGCCGTCTGAATCAAGCGATCGTCCTCATTATCCGCCAAACACAGAATCCGCTCACGCGGCAACAGCGTATAGGAATTACGTTCCCCAGTCGGGCCAGGCAGCAGTCGCGTTGTCCCGCTGACGCTATATTCTCTGTAGCGCTGGCATAACGTCGCCAGCCCGTGACGCTCCTCGGCAATCGCCCAGTCTTCCAGCGCCTGTAGCCCCGCCAACAGCGACGCTCGGGCAGATGCATCCAGCGCCTGCTCATGGTTCTGTTGTGCGAATTCTGCCGCAAGCGCGTCGTCTGGCCGATGTGCCAGCAAGCGATACAGGTAAAGCGGCCCGCCCGCCTTTGGCCCGGTTCCCGATAAGCCTTCCCCGCCAAACGGTTGAACGCCGACAACGGCACCGACCATATTGCGGTTCACATATTGATTACCCACTTTCGCCTTGCCCGTCACACGCAAGATAGTTTCATCAATGCGGGTATGCACACCCAGCGTCAGACCGTATCCCGCCGCGTTGATCTGCGCAATCACTGCATCCAACTGCTGGCTTTGATAGCGAACGACGTGTAAAACTGGACCAAAAACTTCTTTTTTCAGCTCGTCTATCTTGCTCAATTCTATCAGGGTCGGTTTCACAAACATCCCGTGCCGCCACGTCTCCTCATCCTGCGGATACGCTGCCTGAAATACCGTATGGCCTTTCGCCCGCATCGTCTGGATATGCAGTTCCACGTTCTCTTTCGCATCCGCGTCAATCAGCGGACCGATGTCGGTCGATAACCGCTCAGGGTTCCCCATTCGACACTCCGCCATCGCGCCACGCAGCATAGCCAGAGTGCGATCCGCAATATCCTCTTGCAGGCACAGCAGGCGCAGCGCCGAGCAACGCTGTCCAGCGCTGTCGAATGCAGAAGCGATAACGTCATTCACCACCTGCTCCGTCAGCGCAGACGAATCGACAATCATCGCATTCAAGCCACCCGTTTCGGCAATCAGCGGCGTCAAACGCCCCTGTGGATCGAGCCTACCCGCAATGCTGCGTTGCAGGGTTTTAGCAACAGTCGTCGATCCAGTAAACACCACGCCGCGTACCCGTTCATCGTTCACCAACGCCGCACCAATCGTTTCTCCCTGTCCGGGCAGCAGTTGCAGCACGCCCAGAGGAATGCCCGCCTCATGCAAAATACGCACCGCCTGCGCCGCAATCAGCGGGGTCTGTTCAGCGGGCTTCGCCAGCACGCTGTTTCCAGCCGCCAGTGCGGCAGAAATTTGTCCGGTGAAGATCGCCAGCGGGAAATTCCACGGACTGATGCAAACCACTGGCCCCAGCGGACGATAGGTATCATTGGTGAACGTGTCACGAACCTGAGCCGCGTAATAACGTAAGAAGTCCACCGCTTCGCGCACTTCCGCAATCGCGTTACTGAAGGATTTACCCGCTTCCCGCACCAGCAGCCCGAGCAGGCTTTGCAACTGCCTTTCCATCAGCGAGGCAGCCTGATTCAATATCGCGGCCCGCTCTGCGGGCCGCGTCGCAAACCAGATAGTGCCCGCATGCACCGCGGCTTCTACCGCCTGCTCAACATCTGCCACGGAGGCATCGCGAACATAGCCCACCACATCATGTACATCGGCGGGATTCACGACAGGCCTTTCTTCACTTGCCTCGCTTTCCCCCTCAATCATCGGCGCGGCGTACCACGGCTGTGACGCGTGATTTAGCAACGCGCTGGAGAGAGAAGCCAACCGGTGCTCGTTCGAGAGATCCAGTCCGCTCGAATTTTGCCGTTCCCGCCCATATAGCTGACGTGGCAGAGGAATCTTGGGATGCGGTGCGCCCATGCTCCATTCCACTTTTGCCAGCGCCTCTACGCCACGAATCGGATCGGTAATCAGCGTTTCCAGCGCCATTGAGGTATCTGCAATGCGGTTAACAAATGAGGTATTCGCGCCGTTTTCCAGCAGGCGTCGCACCAGGTAAGCCAGCAGCGTTTCATGGGTTCCGACCGGAGCATAAATACGACACGGACGGTTCAGCTTGCCGTCAGCCACCGCGCCCACCACCTGATCGTAGAGCGGTTCACCCATGCCATGCAGGCATTGAAACTCATACTGACCGGGATAATAATTGTTGCCCGCCATGTGGTAGATCGCGCTTAGCGTCTGCGCGTTGTGCGTGGCAAACTGCGGGTAAATCAGATTCGGGACGGCCAGCAGCTTCCGAGCGCACGCCAGATACGACACATCGGTATAAACCTTACGCGTGTAGACCGGGTAGCCTTCCAGCCCGTCAACCTGCGCGCGCTTGATTTCACTGTCCCAGTACGCCCCTTTCACCAGACGAATCATCAGCCGCCGACGGCTGCGCTGTGCCAGCTCAATCAGCGCATCAATCACATACGGGCAGCGTTTCTGATAAGCCTGAATGACAAACCCAACGCCGTTCCACCCCGCCAACTGCGGCTCCATGCAGAGTTTTTCCAGCAGATCGAGCGAGATCTCCAGTCGATCGGCTTCCTCCGCGTCAATATTGATCCCAATATCGTATTGGCGCGCTAGCAACGTCAGCATCAACAAACGCGGATAAAGTTCCTCCATCACACGGTCATACTGCGGCCGGCTATAGCGGGGATGCAGCGCCGACAGCTTGATGGAGATACCCGGCCCTTCGTAAATCCCACGCCCGTTCGAGGCTTTGCCGATAGCATGAATCGCCTGTTGATAGGCCGTCAGATAGGTAGCGGCATCGTGCTCCGTCAGCGCGGCTTCACCTAACATATCGTAAGAGTAACGGAAGCCTTTACTCTCCCGTTCGCGGGCATTCGCCAGCGCTTCACCCATGGTTTCTCCCGTGACAAACTGCCCCCCCATCAGCCGCATAGCCATATCGACGCCTTTGCGGACAAGCGGTTCACCGCTTTTCCCGATGATGCGGTTCAGCGAATTCGACAGGTTCACTTCGTTGTGCGTCGCCACCAGCTTTCCGGTAAACAGCAGCCCCCAAGTTGCAGCATTTACAAAGAGTGACGGGCTGCGGCCAAGATGCGCCTGCCAATTTCCCCGACTGATCTTGTCGCGGATCAGCGCATCACGCGTGGATTTATCAGGAATACGCAGCAGCGCTTCGGCTAAACACATCAGCGCCACCCCTTCCTGAGAAGAAAGTGAGAATTCCTGTAACAGCCCTTGCACAATGCCCACACGCCCGTTTCCAGCTTTCTGATCGCGTAATTTCCCTGCCAGTTGATAAGCCAGTTTCTGCGTTAACTGCGACATTTCATCAGTAAGTCTTGCTTGTTCGAGCAAGATAGGCACCAGTTCATTTTCGGGGCGGCGGTAAACAGAAGTGATGGCGGCGCGGATAACGGACTGCGGAAGAATGTGCTCGGCGAAATCAAGAAAGGGTTGGTGGGTTTCTTCTTCCTGAGATTGCGGCATAATCTCTTCCGCTTCAATGTGGCTGACGTTCGCCCATGGCGGTGTTTCAGGCGTGTTGGGGCCACTTTCGAGGCGTTCGAGGTAATGGAAAATAGCCTGTTTGATCAGCCAGTACGGTGTGCGATCAATACGCTGTGCTGCCGCCTTGATGCGCTCGCGCGTTTCCTTATCGAGTTTTACACCCATCGTGGTAGAACCCATAGAGTCCACTCCTGTCATGAGAAGATGCACATCGGGATAACGCAAATATCAATCATGCTGCAACTTTGTGCAACCTTGTTAACAAATGGATCAGTTGCAGTCCATCATCACCGTCAGACCTCGTTCCGGCCTGAGTGATTACTATAAAACACAGCGTCGCCGTAACAGCGGCACGAAAAAGAATGTGGAGAGTTGAATGACAATAAGCACACCCATGCTGGTGACGTTTCTGGTGTATATTTTCGGGATGGTCCTCATCGGCCTGTTTGCCTACCGCGCCACCAATAACTTTGGCGATTACATTCTAGGCGGGCGCCGGATGGGAAGCGTGGTTACCGCGCTATCGGCTGGCGCGTCTGACATGAGCGGCTGGCTGTTGATGGGGTTACCAGGTGCCATTTTCATTTCCGGCATTTCTGAAAGCTGGATCGCGATCGGCCTAACGTTAGGCGCGTACCTGAACTGGAAATGGGTCGCCGGACGTCTGCGCGTACACACCGAAGTCAACCACAACGCACTTACGCTACCCGACTATTTCACCCACCGCTTTGAAGATAACAGCAAATTACTGCGTGTCATCTCCGCGTTAGTCATCCTGATTTTCTTCACCATCTATTGTGCATCCGGCATAGTTGCAGGGGCTCGTCTGTTTGAAAGCACCTTTGGCATGAGCTATGGCACTGCATTATGGGCAGGCGCAGCGGCCACCATCGCTTATACCTTTATCGGCGGCTTTCTGGCGGTAAGCTGGACGGATACCGTTCAGGCCAGCCTGATGATTTTCGCCCTGATCCTAACACCAGTGATCGCCATCCTATCCCTTGGGGGAATCGATAGCTCGCTGATGGTAATTGAAGCGAAAAATCCGGCCAATCTGGATATGTTCAAAGGGCTGAATTTTGTCGCCATTATCTCGCTGATGGGCTGGGGTCTCGGCTATTTCGGCCAGCCACACATTCTGGCGCGCTTTATGGCTGCGGATTCACACCACACGATCCACAACGCGCGCCGTATCAGTATGACCTGGATGATTCTTTGTCTGGCCGGTGCCGTAACAGTCGGCTTCTTCGGCATCGCCTACTTCCACAATAATCCGGATCAGGCGGGCAATGTGACGCAAAACAGCGAGCGTGTCTTTATCGAGCTGTCCATGCTGCTGTTCAACCCGTGGATTGCCGGCGTGCTGCTGTCAGCGATTCTTGCTGCCGTGATGAGTACGCTGAGTTGCCAGTTGCTGGTCTGTTCCAGTGCCATCACCGAAGATTTATACAAGCCGTTCCTGCGCAAAAATGCCAGCCAGAAAGAGCTGGTCTGGGTGGGCCGCGCCATGGTGCTGTTAGTGGCTATCATCGCTATCGCGCTGTCTCTTAACCCTGAAAACCGCGTACTGGGTTTGGTGAGCTATGCCTGGGCAGGCTTCGGTGCCGCATTCGGGCCAGTGATTTTGATTTCTCTGCTGTGGCCACGTATGACGCGCAACGGCGCACTACTCGGTATGATTGTGGGGGCGGCCACTGTGCTAATCTGGAAACAGTACGCTTGGCTGGGTCTGTATGAAATCATCCCCGGCTTCATCTTCAACAGTCTGACTATTTTCATCGTCAGCCTACTGGGTAAAGCGCCATCAAAAGCGATTACCGACCGCTTCAATCAGGCGGAAGCAGAATACAAGTCCGTTTGATAAAACACATACGTTTGCTATTGCTACAAAAGTCCGCCGATAAAAGCGTTCGTTGATAAAAAAGAGGGCACAGCCAATGCTGTGCCCTCTTCTATTTCGATCACCGATGGAAATTAACCCGCAACGGCGATACGCTTCATGTCTTTCATGTAACCGCGCAGCGTGTGGCCTACGGTTTCGATTGGGTGATTACGGATCGCTTCGTTAACATCACGCAGTTGCGCGTTGTCCACTTCGGTGCCCGCGACCGCTTTGCCCAGATCGCCCGGCTGCAGGGATGCCATGAACGCCTCTTTCAGCAACGGAACGGCAGCGTTAGCAAACAGGTAGTTACCGTATTCAGCGGTATCAGAGATAACCACGTTCATTTCATACAGACGCTTACGCGCAATGGTATTGGCGATCAGCGGCAGCTCATGCAGTGATTCGTAGTAAGCCGACTCTTCGATGATGCCAGAGCTCACCATGGTTTCAAACGCCAGCTCAACGCCCGCTTTCACCATCGCAACCATCAGCACGCCATTATCAAAGTATTCTTGCTCAGCGATTTTACCGTCGAACTGCGGTGCGTTTTCGAATGCCGTTTTACCGGTCTCTTCACGCCAGGTCAGTAGTTTCACGTCATCGTTCGCCCAGTCAGCCATCATGCCGCTGGAGAATTCGCCGGAGATGATGTCATCCATGTGTTTCTGGAACAGCGGCGCCATGATGCCTTTCAACTGCTCAGACAACGCGTAAGCACGCAGTTTCGCTGGGTTAGACAGGCGATCCATCATCAGCGTGATCCCACCCTGCTTCAGCGCTTCGGTGATGGTTTCCCAGCCGAACTGAATCAGTTTTTCTGCATAAGCCGGATCGGTGCCTTCAGCAACCAGTTTGTCGAAGCTCAGCAGAGAACCCGCCTGCAACATACCGCACAGAATGGTCTGCTCACCCATCAGGTCAGATTTCACTTCCGCAACGAAAGAAGATTGCAGAACGCCAGCACGGTGACCACCGGTTGCCGCAGCCCATGCTTTAGCGATGGCCATGCCTTCGCCTTTCGGATCGTTTTCTGGGTGAACCGCGATAAGCGTTGGTACGCCGAAACCACGTTTGTATTCTTCACGTACTTCCGTACCTGGGCACTTCGGTGCCACCATCACGACGGTGATGTCTTTACGGATTTGCTCGCCCACTTCAACGATGTTGAAACCGTGAGAGTAGCCCAGCGCTGCCCCCTGTTTCATCAGCGGTTGTACTGCCTGAACCACGGCAGAGTGCTGTTTGTCCGGCGTCAGGTTAACCACCAGGTCAGCCTGCGGGATCAGATCTTCATAGGTGCCAACGGTGAAGCCGTTTTCGGTTGCTTTGCGCCATGATGCACGTTTTTCGGCAATCGCTTCAGCACGCAGGGCGTAAGCGATATCCAGGCCGGAATCACGCATGTTCAGACCCTGGTTCAGCCCCTGAGCACCACAGCCGACGATCACCACTTTTTTCCCTTTCAGGTAGCTCGCCTCATCGGCAAATTCATCACGCCCCATGAAGCGGCACTTGCCCAATTGATCCAGCTGCTGACGCAGGTTTAATGTGTTGAAATAGTTAGCCATGTCGTGCTCCGTATACGGTTTTGTTTGTCTGTTATTCGAGAAAGGATTCCCACCAGAGGGGAATTCACTATGACCCCATCATATGACAGGAATTGCGTTGCTTAAATTGATATATTAACAACGTCACATTGCACTATTTGCAAGATCAAAAACGGGGCCTGTATCGCATGGATTTACGTGATCTCAAATTATTCCTGCATCTGGCGGAAAGTCGGCACTTTGGCCGTACCGCCAAGGCGATGCACATCAGCCCGTCCACGCTGTCACGGCAAATTCAGCGGCTGGAAGAGGATTTAGGACAGACGCTGTTTCTGCGCGATAACCGTACCGTGCAGCTTACCGATGCCGGAGATCACCTGAAGCAGTTCGCCCAGCAAACGTTGCTGCAATACCAGCAGCTACGCCACACGATAGACCAGCACGGGCCGTCGTTAAGCGGCGAACTGCGGATCTTCTGTTCCGTCACCGCCGCCTACAGCCACCTGCCGCCGATACTGGATCGCTTTCGGGCGCTGCACCCGCTGGTGGAAATTAAACTGACGACAGGCGATGCCGCCGATGCCGTTGAGAAAATTCAGTCGAACGATGGGGATTTGGGGATTGCGGGACGCCCGGAAGCGCTGCCTGTCAGCGTTGACTTCATGCCGCTCGATAAACTGCCACTGGCGTTGATTATCCCGGCACTTCCCTGCCCCGTGCAGTCGCTGGTGCGGCAGGCAGACCCAGACTGGTCGCAGATTCCGTTTATCCTGCCGGAACACGGCCCAGTGCGTAAGCGCATCGATCTGTGGTTCCGACGCAACCACATCACTAACCCACAGATTTACGCCACCATCTCCGGGCACGAAGCGATGGTATCGATGGTTGCGCTGGGCTGCGGCATCGCGCTGATTCCAAATGTAGTGCTGGAAAACAGCCCGGAACCGGTACGCAACCGCGTCTCTGTCTTTGTCGAACAGGTGATGGAGCCGCTTGAACTCGGCGTGTGCGTACAGAAAAAACGGCTTAGCGAACCGCTGATTGCCGCCTTTTGGGACATATTACAGGATACCCCATGAAGATAGCCTTCACTGCCATCATCGCCGCTGGGGTGACGTTGGCCTCCCTCAGCCACCATGCGCAAGCCGCCAGTTTCCCCTGCGAAAAAGCCGCCTCAACGCAGGAGACGCTGATTTGCGCCAGCCCGCTGCTCGGGCAGCTCGATGAAGAACTGGCACAGGTCTGGAAGACCTCCCGCGCGTTCCTGACGGCGTACGACAACAGCGCGCCGTGGGAAAAAACGCTCAACCAGTTTCAACGCAGTTGGCTGACCACACGCGATCAATGCAAAGACGAAGACTGTTTGCGCCAGCGTTATCAACAACAGCTAAATCGGCTGCGCTATCTGAATGACATCGCGCAGCACGCACTCCCTTCCCCGATTACACCCGTGAAAAGCACCGCTTGTTTCCACGGTTCATTCAGCTATGAATATGTGATGTCAGGGCTTTCCGCCGAGGAATATCGCGATCTGGGGGATTATTTTCGGGAAATGTATGACCAGAAAGCGCCCTACCACGCCGTCAGCCTGACGATGACCAACCAGCGCGGCAAGATTGAAGGCGGCGCATCCATTGCATTTCGCTACGGTAACAAGCTGGATGATTCCGCCTTCACGGCCCGTCAGATGAGCGATGTACAGGCGATTGGCAAAGGTGAAAGCAGCTTCGGTCAGCAGGTGAAAATACTACTCACCTGCATTGACGATGATCATCTACAAATCGCCACCTTCGGCAGCAATCGGGAAGAAGGTTACCTGTTTAACACTTTGCTGGAGCGCGATAAAACGCCAGTGGAGCCGCAGAAAACACAGTAAGGTTGGCTATCTCTGGCTCTAACGTTCGAACCACTTATCCGCCGAAAATGCCCGCGTATCGGACTCCGTTTCCTGCGCGGCCTTCTTCATGGTTTCGACGTTCATCAGGTAATGATAGAGCGGTTCAAGCTGGGTAAAACCCTGTGACAGAACCGTCACCAGATCGCCGGAAAACAGCGCGTCCATATCCTGTCGGGTAGATATTGCGGCAAACGACTTACGGTTATACCAGTCAGCCAGTTCCGGCTCCTGCTCTTTAATCAGCGGGCGTTTGTAGCTTTCGCCTTCCAGCGTGAAGGTCTTTCCCAGACAGCTTGCTACTTCAAGAAACTGCGACGGATTACCGCGCAGCGTCTGACGGAACAGGTCCATCGTATTCCGCGTCGCGCTGTAATAGCCCAGCCCGTAACGCCAGGTATCCGGCGTGATTTCAAAGAAATACACCGGCGCGTCCGTCCAGTCTTTACGAGTACGTTTGAAAGTGAGCCACATATGGCTGCGATAGCGTGATTTATCGTGAGAAAAGCGCGTGTCGCGATGAATACGGGAGAGGGTCTTACCGATAGCGGGACGCGTTTCAAAATGGTCGTCAATCTGCAACATCGTCAGACTGAGCTCATCCACCAACGTACGGAACGGCGCAACCAGTTGCTCATCGTAAACCGCACGATGCTCGTCAAACCACGCTTTATCGTTGTACTGACGAACCTGCTGAAGAAACGTTAAACCCGCTTGAGAAAAACCCGTGAATTGCGTTGCCATAAAGAAATGCCATCCCTGTTACTAATCAGATGACATAAAGATAACGCCGCCGACGGTGAAACACCATCGGCGGCGTGACACACTTATCTAAAAGATGAGTAATTAAAGTATGTTGGGCTCACCATCTAGCGTCTCAATCCGTCTGTAATTTTCTACAGCATGACAAAGACGATTACTGGAAAAATAAATAGGACTATCTTTTATGAATGCCAATTGCTTATATGAGCAACGACGGGAAGCATAATTTTTCCATGCAGTTTGATCCTTCTTGAAAGACTTAACAAGATCTTCAAAATTTTCAAAAGAATCAAGTTTAGATAGAGCCTCTGTTATTTCTTTATTTCTCTTCTCCAGTTTTTCTGTCGAATCCGAGAGCATCAGATTAATACATAGGTCCACTTTATTATAACCGCCATCTTTCATCAGATCTTTACACAGCGTTTTTTCCATTACGTCAAATTTTCTCCAGTAAATCTCACCAAATGCAGGAGATATACCGTTCACAGAAAATAGTATCAAAATACAGAAATAGATATTTTTCATTTTTTCATCCTTAAATAACTCGCTCGATTTCTTCCGGCCTCATACTTTAGCAAATCTGGCTCGCTCTCTATTAACTTTATTAACAGATCGATATCATTCTTTGCTGCTACTGGAATAGTCTTCTCCCCAGGAATCCCTTGATAGGCAAGATCTACC
The DNA here is from genome assembly GCF_014946775.2 of Pectobacterium quasiaquaticum. NCBI lineage: Bacteria > Pseudomonadati > Pseudomonadota > Gammaproteobacteria > Enterobacterales > Pectobacteriaceae > Pectobacterium > Pectobacterium quasiaquaticum. Next base: position 4,166,681 of record NZ_CP065177.1, read on the forward strand.
AGAATGTCTCGAATAGCGGGGTGAAGTTCATCCCAATTCACTCTACCGGGTACATCAGCGGAATAACGTGCATATCGCTTTTTCGCTATGTCTATATACCCACCATAAACCATATTAAACAATTCTACCTGCTGTTGATGTGTAATCACGCCAATTTTTTCTTTGTACTCTTTTACGAAAGTAGCGGCAGCTCCGCCCTTGAGCCCAGCCCCCGTCGCGATTAAACTCGCTTTTTCACTCCCAATACCCACTCTGAGCATATCCGAATAAATTTCGCCCTTGGTTCTCTTCCCCATATCATAGCCGCGCCCCAGCGTCACACCAGATTTGGGATTTCCTGGCCAGTGAACGACCCGGCTAAAAAAAGGACTATTGGGAACATCATCCCCTTCCCCATCAAAGGTTATTTGTCCTTGAGGTACTCTTAGCATTGAGTAAATTCCTTTTTATTAATATGCAGTACCAATATACAAAATTATTTAGCATCTCTTTGGCTAGTGATTAATTAGTTAATAAAAAAGCCATAAATAACATAATTATCAATGGCTGTATGTTTTATTGCCAAATAAAACTAAATACCACTATCATTCCAGATACTATAACCTGATGTTCCCGCAACTTTGTGCTCCCATGATATGGAATTATATTTTAATAAAACCTTCTCGTATGGCATGACGTCATTGTCATTAATCGAATGCGGATAACTACAAGAAATGTCAACAATACGGGCATCTGTTAATTTAATGACATAAAACAACTCTAATTGCCCGGCGGCATTTATCCTATACAAAAAGAAATTTGCACTTAGCTTTTCATTGGAAGAGGTAGAAACACCAAGCAACGGTGACGATTTATCGATAAGTTTAATTATTTCAACGGGGTGACAGGATAGATTATCAGCATGACTCATTGAGTGACTTAAACTTAACACCTGAATCTGATCTTCATGACCAATTTGGCTTCTATTACCAATTGACTGTAATGTTGAACAGCCAGAAGAAATTAATCCTTGCTTATCACCCGTCAACTCCAAATAGATAATACTCGACATTTTTAGCAGCCTCTAAGAATAAATATGATCAATGCACTGATGGTGTATCAAGCTTGAGTGAAAGTTTTCGTCCATCTGACGTCTTCATTTCCACAAGATTACTTTGAGTCACCTGCATCAGAGAAAGGCATAGTTTCATCATCAATGCGAGTATTTCTTCAGGAGGTAACGAACTATTAATAAGGCTACTCTTTAATTGTTCATTTAACTGAATGGCAATTTTTTCTTTATTTTTCACACTCGATCTCCATGTGTTATTCCAATTTTCACCAAACTAACCTAGAAAATAATTATTATCAAGATTTAAAGGAATTAGAAAAACAAACAATTAATTTGAAAATAATAATAACAAAATACAATTAGATTTATTCAACAATGCCTTGAGACACCTGCTGAAGAAACGTTAAACCCGCTTGAGAAAAACCCGTGAACTGCGTTGCCATAAAGAAATGCCATCCCTGTTGCTATCAGATGACATAAAGATAACGCCGCCGACGGTGAAACACCATCGGCGGCGTTAAGGGAAACTCAGCTCGTAATCAACTAACTTAACCCGCTAAAAAGAAACGGAACGCCGGATTATTGGTTTCATCGTGACATTCATAGCCGAGCGCCTGTAGGTGCTGCTCGAATTCCCGATCGCCAGCATCCAACTCGAACGCGGCCAGCACGCGACCAAAATCCGTGCCGTGGCTGCGGTAATGGAACAGTGAAATATTCCAGTGCGCTCCCAGCGTATGCAAGAATTTCAGTAATGCGCCCGGCGACTCTGGGAACTCAAAGCTGTACAGCCGTTCCTGGAGCGGTTTGGAAGGGCGTCCGCCGACCATATAACGAACGTGCAGCTTCGCCATTTCATCATCGGACAAATCCACCACTTCATAACCGTCTGTGGACAGCTCGGCGATAATCTCCTGCCGCTCCGCATAGCCACGCGTCAGACGCACACCGACAAAAATGCAGGCATCTTTGGCATCCGCATAGCGGTAGTTAAATTCGGTAACGGAACGACCACCCAGCAGTTGGCAAAACTTCAGGAAGCTGCCCTGCTTCTCGGGGATCGTCACGGCCAGCAAGGCTTCGCGCTGTTCACCCAGCTCGCAGCGCTCAGAAACATAGCGTAACCCGTGGAAGTTGACGTTCGCGCCGGACAGAATATGCGCCAGACGTTCACCCTGAATCTGATGCTGTTGGATGTATTTCTTCATCCCCGCCAACGCCAGCGCGCCGGACGGTTCAGCAATCGCGCGGACATCCTCAAACAGATCTTTCACTGCCGCACAGATGGCATCGCTGTCGACGGTAATCACGTCATCCAGATATTCCCGACACAGGCGGAACGTTTCATCGCCAATGCGCTTCACCGCCACGCCTTCGGCAAACAGCCCGACACGCGGCAGATCGACCGGTTGTCCGGCATCCAGTGCCGCACGCAGACAGGCGGAATCTTCCGCTTCAACGCCGATCACCTGAATCTGCGGCATCAGCTGTTTGATCAGTACGGCAACACCTGCCGCCAAACCACCACCACCGACCGGCACAAACACGCGATCCAGATGCGCATCCTGCTGTAGCAATTCCATCGCCAGCGTGCCCTGTCCTGCAATCACCGCAGGGTGATCGAACGGCGGCAGAAAGGTCATATGCTGCTGTTGTGACAGCTCAATCGCCTTCGCCTTGGCCTCATCAAAGTTGGCACCGTGTAGCAGCACTTCGCCGCCAAAACCGCGCACGGCATCCACCTTGATATCAGCCGTAGCCACCGGCATCACAATCAGCGATTTAATCCCCAACTTGCTGGAAGAGAGCGCCACACCTTGCGCATGGTTACCGGCGGACGCCGTCACCACGCCGTGGGATTTTTGCTCATCGCTCAGACCCGCCATCATCGCGTACGCGCCGCGCAGCTTGAAGCTGTGCACCGCGTGCCTATCTTCACGTTTTACCAGAATGACATTACCCAGCCGCGAAGAGATCTTTTCCATCTTCTCCAGCGGCGTAACCTGCGTGATTTCATACACTGGCGAGCGTAAGATCGCCCGCAGGTATTCCGCGCCCCCCGGCGCGGCAGGAAGAGGTTGTGACACAGCCATCAGCTTTAGCCTCCCAGCTTGCTTTTATCCCGCACAGCGCCTTTATCTGCACTGGTTGCCAGCATGGCGTACGCGCGCAGCGCAAAAGAGACCTGACGTTCACGGTTATGTGGCGTCCAAGCCTGCTCGCCTCTTGCCTCTTCCGCTTCGCGGCGGCTTACCAGTTCATTCTCTGCGACGTCCAGCACGATGCTGCGGTTTGGGATATCAATGGCAATCATGTCGCCATCCTGCACCAAACCAATGGTGCCACCGCTTGCGGCTTCAGGAGACGCGTGGCCGATAGACAACCCTGACGTACCACCAGAGAAGCGGCCGTCCGTGATCAGCGCACAGCTTTTACCCAAGCCCATCGATTTCAGGTAGGTCGTCGGGTACAGCATTTCCTGCATTCCCGGCCCGCCTTTTGGCCCTTCGTAGCGAATAACCACTACATCGCCCGCCACGACTTTTCCGCCCAGAATCGCTGCTACCGCGTCATCCTGGCTTTCGTAGACTTTTGCTGGGCCGCGGAAAATCAGGCTATCTTTATCAACGCCAGCGGTTTTCACGATGCAACCATCTAGCGCAATGTTGCCGTACAGCACGGCCAACCCGCCATCCTGACTGTAAGCATATTCACGCGAGCGGATGCAGCCTTCCTGACGATCGGTATCCAGTGAATCCCAGCGGCAATCCTGAGAAAACGCTTTAGTCGTGCGAATACCCGCAGGGCCAGCGGAATACATGCTTTTCACACTGTCATCCTGCGTCAGCATCACGTCGTAGGCTTCCAGCGTTTCCGGCAGTGTTTTGCCCAGCACGTTGTTCACTTCACGGTTCAGCAGACCCGCTCTGTCCAGTTCCCCCAGAATACCGATCACGCCGCCCGCGCGGTGTACGTCTTCCATGTGGTATTTCTGCGTACTCGGCGCCACTTTACACAGGTGTGGCACCTGACGTGACAGCCTGTCGATATCGGTCATGGTGAAGTCCACTTCACCTTCCTGCGCCGCAGCTAACAGATGCAGAACGGTATTGGTGGAACCGCCCATCGCGATATCCAGAACCATGGCGTTTTCAAATGCGGCTTTATTGGCGATGTTGCGCGGTAATACGCTTGCATCATCCTGCTCGTAGTAACGCTTCGCCAGACCGACAATGCGTTTGCCCGCGTTCAGGAACAGTTGCTTACGGTCAGCATGCGTCGCCAGCAGAGAACCGTTACCCGGCTGAGACAGCCCCAGCGCTTCGGTCAAACAGTTCATGGAGTTAGCGGTAAACATACCGGAACAGGAGCCACAGGTCGGACAGGCTGAACGCTCCACCTGCTCGCTCTGCTCATCCGAGACTTTCGGATCTGCCCCCTGAATCATGGCATCCACCAGATCCAACTTGATGATCTGATCGGATAATTTGGTTTTCCCTGCTTCCATCGGGCCACCAGAAACAAAAATCACCGGAATATTCAGACGCAGCGACGCCATTAACATCCCCGGGGTGATTTTGTCGCAGTTGGAAATGCACACCATGGCATCCGCACAGTGGGCATTGACCATGTATTCCACGGAGTCGGCGATCAGTTCACGGGAAGGCAGGGAATAGAGCATGCCGCCGTGTCCCATCGCGATACCGTCATCAACTGCAATGGTGTTAAATTCTTTCGCGACGCCGCCGGAGGCTTCGATCTGCTCGGCAACCAGTTTACCCAGATCGCGCAAGTGCACATGGCCCGGCACGAATTGGGTGAAGGAGTTAACCACTGCGATAATCGGTTTACCAAAATCGTCGTCGGTCATCCCGGTGGCACGCCACAAGGCTCGGGCACCGGCCATATTACGGCCATGCGTGGTTGTGGCTGAACGGTACTTAGGCATGCTCTTTTACTCCAAAAATTACGAATTTGGCGATGACGGAACGTGTCACCGCCTGACTGTCTGTCTTGACTGCTTACTGATTTATCGGATCCAACCAGCCCCATTTATCTTCGGTTTCACCCGTAAAGAGGCCAAAGAACGCCTGCTGCAAGGCTTTGGTAACTGGGCCGCGTTTGCCAGCACCGACCTGAATGCCGTCGACGCTGCGCACAGGGGTAATTTCTGCCGCCGTGCCGGACATGAAGACTTCATCCGCCAGATACAGTGACTCGCGGGACAGCACCTGCTCACGCACTTCATATCCCGCCTCTTTCGCCAGCTTGATGATAGCGTCACGTGTAATGCCCGGCAGCGCCGAAGAGGTAAACGGCGGCGTGAAGATAATACCGTCCTTCACTTCAAACAAGTTCTCGCCCGCACCTTCGGAAACATAGCCGTGGACATCCAGCGCGATCCCTTCCTGATAGCCGTGGCGACGCGCTTCGCTACCCACTAGCAGAGAGGACAGATAGTTGCCACCCGCTTTCGCGGCGGTTGGAATGGTATTCGCCGCCACACGATTCCAGGATGACACCATCGCATCAATACCCGCTTCCAGCGCTTCTTCACCCAAATACGCGCCCCACGGGAAGGCCGCGATGATGACGTCGGTTTGATAACCGTCTGGCGGGTTAACGCCCATACCCACATCACCAATAAACACCAGTGGACGAATATACGCGCTGGTCAGGTTATTTTTACGCAGCGTTTCACGACAGGCTTCCATCAGCTCATCTACGCTTTGCGCGACGGGCATACGGTAAATTTTTGCCGAATCACGCAGGCGCTGCATGTGCTCACGGTGACGGAAAACCACTGGGCCCTTATGTGAATGGTAGCAACGAACGCCTTCAAAGACGGAGGTGCCATAATGCAGGGCATGCGACATAACGTGTACTTTTGCTTCAGCCCATGGAACCATCTCGCCATTGAACCAAATGTAGTCCGCTTTTTTTGTCATTCTTCTTTTTCCTTATTCTTTGCGTTAGGCGCTGATCTGCTGTGATGTCGTCATCGGTTGAATGTCAACGCAGGCAATATCCAACAGCTTGCTCAATTGCGTTGACAATAAATCCACCGAACGATGGCTGGCAACGGTCAGTTCAATATTAATGTGATCGGCATTGGTGGTTTGCACCATATTCATCGCGCAAACTTTGAAACCGCGATGGCGGGTAACACGCAATACACGCTCCAGAACCTCGGGACGAAAGCGCGCCTGAATCGAAAGTTGATGGTGTGTCATTCTGTTGTCTCCAGCACTTATTCTGTGTAAGTCGGCCATTATTCGGTTTTGTCGAGCTTAGTTTGGTGTTGTCGAGCCTACTCGGTTTTATCAAGCATCGTTTCGTTACCCGCACCCGGCGGAACCAGTGGCCAGACGTTTTCATATTCATCGATCGATACGTGCAGTAAATAGGGTCCTTCGCTGTTAAACAGGGCATCCAGCGCGACATCAATTTGATCTTTACGGGTGATGCGCTGGCCGGGGATATCAAACGCGCTTGCCAGCGTCAGGAAATCAGGGTTATCGGAGAGGTCGGTTTCGCTATAACGTTCATCAAAGAATAACTGCTGCCACTGACGTACCATGCCCAACCGTTGGTTATCCAGCAGCACGATTTTCAACGGCAGCCGTTTTCGTTTGATAGTGCCCAGCTCCTGAACGTTCATCATGAAAGAACCGTCGCCGGAAATGCAGATAACCATATCATCCGGGCGCGCAACCTGTGCGCCTACCGCAGCGGGTACGCCGAAGCCCATCGTGCCGAGGCCGCTGGAGGTGATGAAATTCTCAGGGCGGCTGAACGTCATATGCTGTGCAGCCCACATCTGGTGCTGGCCCACATCGGTCGTGACCACAGTATCCGCATCCATTCGTTCGGAGATCGTTTTCAGCAGCGCAGGCGCATAAATCGCCTGACCGGGATGATCATAACGCCACGGGTATTCCGCCTTCATCATGGCCGCCTGCTGGCGCCACGCGCTGACGTTCAGCGGCTGTTGCAGCGCCGGTAATATCGTTTTCAGATCGCCTTGCAACGCGACATTAGCATGACGCAATTTGCTCAATTCTGCTGGGTCGATATCCATGTGAATCACGCTAGCATGAGGCGCGAAGGCGTTCAGTTTGCCGGTCACGCGGTCATCAAAACGCGCCCCGACCGCGATTAACAAATCGCACTCCTGCACAATCAGGTTCGCCGCCTTCGTGCCGTGCATACCAATCATACCAAGGTAATAGGGATGATTGGCATCCACGGCTCCCAGCCCTTTCAGCGTCGAAACGGAAGGGATATCCGTTACGCTCAGGAATTCACGCAGTGCCGGAACCGCATTCGCCATGCCGACCCCACCGCCAACGTACAGCACCGGTTTTTGCGCTTTCGCCAGCAGAGCGTACGCCTGCGCAATATCTTGATCGGGGAAATCGACATCGTTAACAACAGGCGCAAAGTTTGGAGTGAAATCTCCCATCGCCAGCTGAATATCTTTAGGAATATCGACCAGAACAGGGCCTGGGCGACCGCTGTTAGCAATCGCGAATGCTTCTGCCATCACTTCCGGTAGTGATTCGAGAGACTCAACCAGAAAACTGTGTTTCGTACAGGCCAGCGACAGCCCCAGCACGTCAATTTCCTGGAAAGCATCGGTGCCAATCAGCGCTGACCCAACCTGCCCAGTGATCGCCACCACAGGCACGGAATCCAGCAGCGCATCGGCCAAACCGGTGATCAGGTTCGTTGCCCCCGGGCCTGACGTCGCAATGCAGACGCCCACGTTACCCGTGGAGCGGGCATAGCCAATCGCCGCCATCACCGCGCCTTGCTCGTGGCGACACAGCAGGTGTTTCACGCCGCCGTCATAAAGTGCATCGTAGACTGGCATTATCGCGCCCCCTGGATAACCAAAAACAGTTTCCACTCCCTGCGCTCGCAACGCTTGAACCACCCACTGTGCTCCATTCATAGTTATTTCCCCGATATCTTATGGGAATAACAGAATTTTATGCTGATGTTCATTTTCTGTTCCTTTCCGTTATAGATTATGCCCAACAAAAAACCCCCGACCTTTCGGTGCGGGGGTTTTCTTGAATCAGGCCTTGATTTCTAAGCCATTCTTCGTCCAAGTGCAGCCCCGCACGGTGGGATAATAATCACCACCACGCTAATCACGACTAGGCTAATCACTAGGGATAGGGCTTTCATAATAGGTTGTTCATTAATCTTATGTCGAACGAATGCCTACAGAGTTATCACAGTCAGACATGGCCTGACAACCATTTTTTTTCATTGCCACCTGTAAGGATTACCTATGATACGGAAAAAAATACAACGTAATCATAAGGTAAAAGCACACCAAATTATTTTCGCCCGTTGGCGTAAAAATGAGCGCTGTATGAGAAACGTGGCAGATGAAAACAGGTGTCGTCGATCGTCGGATAACGTTAAGCAATCGGTTCACCTTAGATAATTGCGATACATCGCGCACAAATTTTACTCATTACTGAAACAGAGGATTATTTCATGACACCGCCGCGCAGATTGGCGAAAACAGCCTCTACTTCTTCTCCCTTGCCAGACATGATGCAAACCATCAGCAAAGGGGAAATAGCATGTCATTGGCAGTTACCTATACTCGGGCAATGATTGGTGTACAAGCGCCGGACGTTTATATCGAAGTTCACATCAGCAGCGGGCTACCGGCGCTAACGCTGGTGGGCTTACCAGAAACCACCGTCAAGGAAGCGCGCGATCGCGTGCGCAGCGCTCTCATCAATTGCGGATTTACGTTTCCGGCAAAGCGCATCACGGTCAACCTCGCCCCCGCAGACCTGCCAAAAGAAGGAGGACGCTACGATCTGCCGATTGCTCTGGCGATTCTAGCTGCCTCAGAACAAATCGATGGTGAAAAGCTAAGCCGCTACGAGTTTCTTGGCGAACTCGGCCTGTCTGGCACCTTACGTGGCGTCAATGGCGCGATTCCCGCTGCATTGGAAGCCATAAAAGCAGGCCGCCAGCTTATCCTGCCAGATGACAATAAACGGGAGATGACCCTGATACCGCAGGGTGAAGCGCTAATGGCTGGGCATTTGTTGGACGTGTGTGCTTTTCTCAGTGGAGAAGAGGAATTGCTCAGTTGCTCCGACATAACGCACATTCCACCGATCGAGGAAGATACGCTCGATCTGAAGGATATCATCGGTCAGGAACAGGCTAAACGCGCGTTGGAAATCGCGGCGGCAGGAGGCCACAATCTGCTCTTGCTGGGGCCCCCAGGAACCGGGAAAACCATGCTGGCAAGCCGATTAGGCAATCTGATGCCACCATTAAGCGATGAAGAAGCGCTGGAAAGCGCCGCCATCAACAGCCTAATCAACATTGATGCCACCATGACGCGCTGGCGAGCCAGACCATTCAGAGCGCCTCACCATAGTTCTTCCATGGCTGCGCTCGTGGGCGGAGGGTCGCTGCCCAAACCCGGAGAAATCTCGCTCGCCCACAATGGTGTACTATTTCTGGACGAACTACCGGAGTTTGAGCGACGAGTACTGGACTCACTACGAGAGCCGCTGGAGTCCGGTGAAATTATCATTTCCCGCACTCGGGCTAAAGTGTGCTACCCAGCACGGGTGCAGCTCGTCGCCGCAATGAATCCCAGCCCCTCAGGACACTATCAGGGCGTTCATAACCGGTTGCCGGCACAACAAATACTGCGCTATCTCAGCAAACTTTCCGGTCCCTTTTTGGATCGCTTTGACCTTTCAATCGAAGTCCCTTTGCTGCCACCAGGGGTGTTATCTCAGCAGCATTATCAAGGCGAAAGCAGCGCGACAATTCGTGAGCGCGTGCTGATCGCACGGCAGATACAGCTGAAGCGGGCAAATAAAATCAACGCGCTACTCACTTCACGTGAAATAGAAAAACACTGCGGATTGGAGATGGCTGATGCGACCTATCTGGAAGAGGTGATGAACAAACTTGGCTTATCCGTACGTGCGTGGCACAGGATATTGAAAGTCGCGCGCACGATCGCTGACCTCGGCGATAGGGACAATATAGAGAGAAAACACCTTGCCGAAGCGCTGAGCTATCGCTGCATGGATCGATTGCTCATCCAGCTCCACAAAAACCTTGAATAGCGAGAGCGCTAATCTCAGGACGAGATTTATATCTGCGCAATCAGAGCGTACAGGGATGCATTTAGAGCGTCTTTACGATCTATCCGTTACTACAGCCATACAAACTTTGTCAGCAGCCTCAAATCCCACAGCCGTGGGATTTTTATTTTACAGCTTATGTATTACTACTCGCGACTGCTTTAAATAAACGAAAACGCATCGCTGAACATATGCGCGGTCAGTGCGCCGCGCTCATTACAAAAACGCTCGCGTGCAATTTTCGCCATTTCAAAGCGACCGGCAATATAGATATCCTGCTCTGCCAACGAGCCGTAATCCTGTAATACCGCACTCAGAACAGTCCCCGTTCTACCATCCCATCCTGCTTCCGGCTGCTCGACCACCGGCACTACGCGCAGAGTAGGGTGCTTGGCCGCAAAGCCTTCAAGCTCGGTTAAGTCATACAGATGCTGGGATTCACGTCCGCCCCAGTAAATGGCGATATCACGCTCGGGTTGCTGCGCCAGCGCGGTCAGCAGAATAGAACGCACATACGAAAATCCGGTTCCCCCCGCAATCAACACCAGCGGGCGCGTACTCTCTTCCCGCAGCCAGGCTTCGCCATGTGGGATATCGACCGTCAGCGCTTTTTCCCTGTGAATCCGTTCCATCACAGCCATTGCGTAAAGATTCAGTTCGGACGCCCCAATGTGCAACTCAATAAAGTTTTTATCCATCGGGGTCGATGCCAGTGAAAAAGGACGTTTATCTCGATCGCCCATCACTACCATCAAATACTGGCCAGCCCGAAAGGAAAACGGCGCTTCAGGTAACAAACGCACGCGATAAACCGTATCGGTTATGGCTTCGACCGAAGTCACTTTACAGCTCAATGTTGTCATGCATTCCCTCTATAGGGTCATAAAAGCAAAACTGAGAACAGAGCAGCAGCCCTTAACGCCGAGGCTCTCTGTCACTAAAAATGGCCAGTTCATCCCATATGTCATCAACGCGGGCACAAACCTGTGGGTCTTTCTTGATGGGACGACCCCACTCGCGCTGCGTCTCGCCAGGCCATTTATTGGTGGCGTCCAGACCCATTTTGGAGCCCAGGCCAGAAATCGGCGAGGCAAAATCAAGGTAATCTATCGGCGTATTTTCTACTAATACAGTATCGCGCGCCGGATCCATACGCGTCGTGATCGCCCATATGACGTCGTTCCAGTCACGCGCATTAATGTCATCATCGCAGACAATGACAAATTTCGTATACATGAACTGGCGTAAAAAAGACCAAACGCCCATCATGACGCGTTTAGCATGGCCTGGGTACTGTTTCTTCATGGTAACGACAGCCAGACGGTAAGAGCAACCCTCCGGTGGCAAATAAAAATCAACAATCTCAGGAAACTGCTTTTGCAGGATCGGCACGAAAACTTCGTTCAACGCCACGCCCAGCACGGCAGGCTCATCCGGCGGCCGGCCCGTGTAAGTCGAGTGATAAATGGCATTCTGACGCTGAGTAATATGCGTGACGGTAAAGACCGGAAAATTATCGACTTCATTGTAATAGCCGGTGTGGTCGCCATAGGGCCCTTCTGCCGCCATTTCTCCGGGTTCAATATACCCTTCAAGAACAATTTCCGCACTGGCAGGGACTTCCAAATCGTTCGACAGGCACTTCACCACTTCAGTCTTATGCCCACGCAGTAAACCCGCAAAGGCATATTCCGATAGCGTATCGGGCACAGGCGTCACCGCACCGAGAATCGTCGCAGGATCAGCGCCCAATGCGACAGACACCGGAAAACGCTGCCCAGGATTTTCCTGACACCACTCCTGGAAATCCAGTGCGCCACCGCGATGAGATAGCCAGCGCATGATCAATTTGTTTTTACCCAGCACCTGCTGGCGATAGATCCCCAGATTCTGCCGCTCTTTATGCGGCCCGCGCGTCACGGTAAGCCCCCAGGTAATCAGCGGGGCGGCATCTTCCGGCCAACACTGCATCACCGGAATCCGACGAAGGTCAACATCATCCCCCTGCCAAACCTGTTCCTGACACGGCGCAGAAGACAGGCGTTTAGTCGGCATATTCAATACCTGACGGAACTTCGGCATTTTATCCACCAGATCGCGGAACCCTTTCGGCGGCTCCGGCTCTTTCAGAAACGCCAGCAGTTTACCCACCTCACGTAATGCGCTGACGTCTTCCTGCCCCATGCCCAATGCAACACGTTTCGGCGTGCCAAATAAATTGCACAGCACCGGCATGTCATAGCCTTTGGGGTTCTCAAACAGGAGAGCAGGGCCTTCCGCACGTAGCGTTCGGTCGGCAATTTCCGTCATTTCAAGGTAGGGGTCGATGGGCTGGGTAATGCGTTTTAACTCCCCTCTCTCTTCCAGCAGTGAGAGGAATTCGCGTAAATCACGGTATTTCATGCTATTCATCGGGGGCAGTCTATCGTTCTGGCTATTATAAAGTCTCTTCGCCAACCTGTCGCTTCCCGCTGCGCCTATTTATGGCAAGAATCTACTCACCATCAAGAATTCAATCGCCGTAATGTGGTAACAAAAATATCTGACGAAAATTTTTTATCCGTGTTCGCTTTTGTTATGCTTGCTCGTCGGAATCATAAGTCTGCGAAATTATGGAAGCCTGGTACTTACTGTATTGTAAACGTGGTCAACTGCTGCGAGCGAAAGAGCATCTGGAACGTCAGGATGTCACCTGCGTGAGCCCGATGATCACGCTGGATAAGATTGTGCGTGGTAAACGAACCGAAGTATGTGAACCGCTGTTCCCGAACTACCTGTTTGTGGAGTTCGACCCTGAACGCATCCACACCACCACTATCAGTGCGACACGTGGGGTGAGCAACTTTGTGCGATTCGGCGCGCTGCCAGCGACCATTCCGCAGCAGGTTATCGATGAATTGTCACTTCGCCCTATTCAGGGAATTATTGACCCAATGACGCCACAGCCCGGCGATAGTGTGGTTATTACCGACGGTATTTTCTCTGGTCTTCAGGCTATTTACACAGAACCTGACGGCGAAGCTCGCTCAATGCTGTTGCTGAATATGTTGAATAAACAGGTCAGACAGAGCATCGATAACCGCGAGTTTCGCAAAGCCTAGTCTTTATAAAAAACATCGCCCTTCGAAAAACGTAGCTTGACGCCTCTGCTCTTTACCTTATCCGGCGCGTTTATCACGCGCCGGATAAGAACAGACCTAGCGTTGCATATGCTGATCGTGTAGCCACTGTGCGACACGCTTGGCAAAATAGGTCAACACACCATCTGCACCTGCGCGTTTAAAGCACAGCAGAGACTCCATCACTACTGGCTGTTCTTGCAACCAGCCGTTCTGAATCGCCGCCATGTGCATCGCATATTCGCCAGATACCTGATAAGCAAACGTCGGCACACCAAAGGTATCTTTAACGCGACGCACCACGTCCAGATAAGGCATCCCAGGTTTGACCATCACCATATCCGCGCCTTCCTGCAAATCCTGCGCAATTTCTTGTAAGGCTTCATCGCTGTTAGCAGGATCCATCTGGTAGGTTTTCTTGTTTCCACCTTTCAGATTGCCAGCTGAGCCCACGGCGTCACGGAAAGGCCCGTAATAGCACGACGCATACTTAGCCGAGTACGCCATGATCTGGGTATTGATCAGGTTTTGCGCTTCAAGGGTATCGCGGATAGCACCGATGCGACCGTCCATCATGTCGCTAGGCGCAATAATTTCGGCTCCAGCTTCAGCGTGTGACAACGCCTGACGCACCAAAATCTCCTTGGTGACGTCGTTAATCACATAGCCATCTGCATCGATAATCCCGTCCTGCCCGTGCGTGGTATAGGGATCGAGCGCCACATCCGTCAGCAACCCCAGCTCAGGGACGGCGTCTTTCAGTGCGCAGATCGTGCGAGGAACCAGACCATCTGGGTTATAGGCTTCTTCGGCATAGAGTGATTTCTTATCCGCCTCAATGACGGGGAACAGCGACAGTACCGGAACGCCGAGCTTAGCGATCTCTTCGGCTTCTTTCAGAAGCACGTCGATAGTCATCCGGTATACCCCCGGCATGGAGGGAACCTCCTGACGATGATTTATCCCTTCCATTACGAAAACGGGATAAATCAAATCATTCACCGTCAGTTGATTTTCAGCAACAAGGCGACGGCTGAAATCATGGCGGCGAATGCGACGCATACGTCGGCCGGGGAACGTGCCGGGAAAAGCAGTGCTCATGTCATTATTCTCCTGAATCAGGCCAACCGGAAAACCCGGCGGGCATTTTCATCTGTTGTCTGTCCCAACCATGTGGCGTCTTCTCCACGCCACTCCGCAATCTGGCGAATAATATGAGGCAGATAACAGGGTTCGTTACGGCGGGAGGCCGGTTTAGGGTGTAAATCCCGGGGTAACAGATAAGGTGCGTCGGTTTCCACCAACAACCGATTGGCAGGAATATGCGGCAGTAAGGCGCGCAGCTCAAGCCCGCGGCGCTCATCGCAAACCCAGCCAGTGATGCCAATCATCAACCCCGCAGCCAGACACTCATCCAATTCATGACGATTGCCAGTAAAGCAGTGGACCACGGCGGCAGGTAACTGGCTCAGCCATGGCATCAGCAGAGAAATAAAGCGGGGATGTGCGTCGCGGCAGTGAAGGAAAACCGGCATGGACCGTTCAGCCGCTATCGCTAACTGTGCGCTGAATGCCCGTTCCTGTTCTTCTGGAGTCGAAAAGTTACGGTTGAAATCCAACCCGCATTCACCAATAGCAACCACGCAAGCAGCGTTTGCCATTTGGTGGAGTTGTTCGGCGATAGCGTCATTCCATTGGCTGGCATCATGCGGATGAACACCCGCCGTTGACCAACAGTAATCGGGATAGGCTTGCGCCAGTAACATGGCCTGATGGCTTTCCTGGGCGTTGGTGCCCGTGATCAAGATGCCACTGACACCCGCTTGCTTTGCCCGGATGACGACCTGCTCCCGATCTTTTTCAAACTGAGAACTGGTTAGGTTGACACCGATATCAAACATGACTCTCACTCTGGCGAATAAAAAATAAGACCTCTCAAAGAGAGGTCATTTTACCGTCCTGCCGCAGGGAACCGTTCGTTACTGCGATGGATCTTCCGCTTCAGCTCGTCGGCCTTTGCCAACATAAAACCGTGCGAAGAATACACCGATTTCAAACAGCAGATACATCGGAACCGCCAGTAGCGTCTGTGAGAAAACGTCCGGCGGCGTCAGCAGCATCCCGACAACGAATGCGCCCACCAAAATATAAGGGCGTTTCTTCTTCAGATCTTCTGGCGTCACCACACCACTCCAGCAGAGCAGCACGATGGCAACGGGCACCTCAAACGATACGCCGAACGCCATGAACAGCGCCATAACAAAATCGAGGTAGTTATTGATGTCTGTCGCAATCAATACGCCAACCGGCGCGGTTTTTGCAAAAAAACCAAACGCCAGCGGGAACACCACAAAATACGCGAACGCCATGCCCGAATAAAACAGCAGACTGCTGGAAACCAGCAACGGCATCATTAAGCGACGCTCGTGTTTATACAAAGCTGGAGCCACAAATGCCCACACCTGATACAGCACCAGCGGCGCAGCGACAAACACTGAGACAATCATCGTCAGCTTTATCGGCGTAAAGAAAGGTGAGGCGACATCGGTCGCGATCATGCTGGCACCCGCAGGCAATTGCTCAATGAGCGGTGCAGAAACCAGTTGATAAATGTCGTTGGCAAAGAACACCAGCGCAATAAATACCGCCAGCACACTGATAATGCTGTTCAGTAGCCGCTTGCGTAGCTCAATCAGGTGGCTAATTAGCGGTTGAGTCTCTTCATCGGCCATAAACTAACGACTATCACTCGGTTGGCGGGCAGAAACAGCAGAAAACTGGGCCTGCTCAGGTTTGACATTATCGTTGCCGACAGCGTCAGCACTTGCGGCGTTGCGATCACCATGGTGGTGTTCAGCAGCAGCGCTTTCAGGTTTAGGCTGGCTGCCTGGAGGACGTGGACGTACAGCGGTTTCCGCTTCAATAACCCCATCATAGGCTGCTTCGGGATCGTTCAGCGGGGTGCTGTGCTGCGGTTCCACCGTCGCGCGATGCCCCTCTGGCGTTTGGTGCCCATCTGCCTTTTGCGGCGACACTGTCTCGGTATAGCCACGTTTCATCGCTTCTGCCGCCTCTTTAAGTTCATCCATTGAGGCTTTCAACTCAGGCGACAGATTCTGCACACTGGCTTTTTCGACTTTCTTCAGGCTTTCCTGAAACTCCTGGAGTTTCAACTCCTGCGACAGTTCATTCTGAACCGTAGACGCCAGCGAACGCAGCGTCCTGATCCAGCTTGCAACCGTTCTGACTGCCACAGGCAAACGCTCTGGCCCGAGAACAATCAGGCCGAGAACCATCACCAATAGCAGTTCACCAAAACCGATATCGAACACAGATTACACCTGCTCTTTATGCTGGCTCTTCGTGTCACTCTGTTTGGTTTCTGACGGGTGGTCAGTGATCGACTTAGTCGAAAAATCCGCATCTTGCTGAGTTTTATCTGCGTGATTAGAGGCTTGATCATCCCCCATCGCTTTCTTAAAACCTTTGATCGACGCACCCAAATCTGAACCCAGTGTTTTTAATTTTCCGGTCCCGAATACCAGCACGACGAGAACGACAACAATCAGCAACTGCCAAATACTAATACCGCCCATAACATTTACCTCTTTTCAAAAAGGGGAACGACAGAATTCCCGTAATTATATCGAGTAATTCTGGCGTACATCATGATCTGCTTCAACGAGTTCGACGCCAGCCGATAATCCAAGCGACGATCCCTGCGGCCATCAGTCCTGCGGGAACCCTATCGGCTTCAACACGGCTGATCAGTAATAACGTACCACTGATTAGCAGCGTTGCGCCAATACCCAGAAGATATCGTGACTGTCCTTGACGAGAGTGCTGTGTCTTCAACTCATAGGCCAGCTTATCGACGCTTTGCTTTAACATCTTATGCTGACGTAGCCCGTCATAAAACAGCTCAGGGACTTCCGGCAGTTTTTCAGCCCAGAACGGCGCCTTTTCTTTAAGCGCACGGAAAACCGCAGACAAACCGACCTGTTGTTTCAGCCAGTTTTCCAGAAACGGCTTGGCAGTTTTCCACAGGTCAAGCTGCGGATAAAGCTGCCGACCCACACCTTCAACATACAGCAACGTTTTTTGCAGCAGCACTAGCTGCGGCTGTACTTCCATATTGAAGCGACGGGCCGTATTAAACAGATTCAATAATACATGGCCGAACGAAATTTCTGCCAACGGCTTCTCAAAGATCGGCTCACAGACCGTGCGAATGGCAAACTCAAAATCGGCAACATTCGTGTCCGCAGGCACCCAGCCCGAATCCACGTGCAGTTCGGCAACTTTGCGATAATCGCGGTTGAAGAAGGCAATGAAATTCTCAGCCAGATAGCGCTTATCTTCTTTATTCAACGAACCGACGATGCCGCAATCAATACCAATGTATTGCGGGTTCTCTGGGTGATCGTAGCTGATAAAGATATTGCCGGGGTGCATATCTGCGTGGAAGAAACTATCGCGGAACACCTGCGTGAAGAAAACCTGAACGCCGCGTTCTGCCAGTAATTTCATATCCGTGCCATTGGCTGTCAGCGCGTCGACATCAGAAACAGGAATACCGTAAATTCGCTCCATGACCAACATACTTTCACTGCAATAATCTGAATATATTTCCGGCACATACAGCATCGGGCTATTATCAAAATTACGCCGTAGTTGAATGGCATTTGCCGCTTCACGCAGCAAGTTCAGCTCATCAAGCAGCGTTTTTTCATATTCCAGCACCACTTCGCGCGGGCGCAGACGGCGGCCATCCGGCAACAGGCGCGGCAACCAGCCAGCCAGACGTTTCATCAGGCGCATATCCGCCTTGATGACAGGCAAAATATCTGGGCGGATGACCTTGATAACGATCTCTTTTCCCGTGCTTTTCAGGCAGGCGGTATGCACCTGTGCAATCGATGCAGAGGCCAGAGGTATAATGTCAAAATAGTCAAACCACTCTTCAAGGGGGATTCCGCCCATCGACAGCTCAATTTGCTCGCGCGCCAACTTGCCGTCAAATGGCTCAACCTTATCTTGCAACATCGCTAGCTGATCGGCGATAGCGGGCGGGAACAAATCGCGGCGCGTCGACATCATTTGTCCAAACTTAATCCACACGGGCCCCAGTTCCTGCAGCGCTAAACGCAGGCGTTCCCCCAAAGGCATGTTGCGGTGGAGATTAGGTAACCAGAACAGCAGGCGACGACCCGCACGCAGCGGAAACGTCAGGCGCATCTTAGGAATGAGTTCATCCAGACCATAGCTCAACAGCACACGCACAATGCTGTAAAGGCGGCGTAATTCACCAGGCGTCATCGTAAAGCCTCCAGCTTCACCAGCCGTTCGGACAACGTATCGGCGGATTTATCCAACGCAACAATTTCCTCATGGAACCAAGCGTTTTCCAGTTTTCCCGGGGCCAGTCGCCACTCTTCCGTTAGTGTCTCAGATAAGAAATGTTGCTGCTGATGGAATGAGCGTCTCAGGAAACTCAGGGTTTTCTGTGCAGTTTGGGTAAGCCCCTGAGCAACAATATCGCCCAGATAGGGGGACAACCACTCCGCCGGATCGAACTCCGCCAGATCAACCAGCACGATGAACTGTTGAACAACTTGAATATCGCCTTCTATCACCAGCTCGCCGCTGCGCATCAGCGACGATAGCTGTTGACGATCGCGTAATTTCATCAGAACCGGAACGCGTGTTTTCAGGCAGCAATCCGCTGGCTCGCCCCATTGGCTAATCACGTCCAGCCGCTGTTCGTTAAACACCAGCACCAAGGGCATATCCAGCTCAGCAAGCTCGATCTGAAGTGTTTTCCCCTGTAAGCGCTGGCGGGCAGACTTCATACTTCGATCGCAAGAAAAACCACGATCGCAAGAAACCGTATCGTGAAAAAGCAGCTGATTCAGTGCGGTTTCCAGCGTAGCAGTCAGAAAAGACGTTATCAGCATTGGCGTTTCCAATCAGAATTTAAACCCACGATGCAGCGCAACGATTCCACCGGTGAGGTTGAAATAGTTAACACTGTCAAAACCGGCATCGCTCATCATCCCTTTCAGCGTTTCCTGATCGGGGTGCATGCGGATAGATTCCGCCAGATAGCGGTAGCTCCCAGCATCACTCGCCACGGCTTCGCCAATCCTCGGCAGGATATGAAATGAATACGCATCGTAAACAGTGCTCAGTTGTTTAATGATCGGCTTGGAAAACTCCAGCACCAGCAAGCGACCACCCGGCTTCAGCACGCGGTACATGGAGCGCAGCGCTTTGTTTTTGTCCGTCACGTTGCGCAGACCAAAGGAGATAGTAATGCAGTCGAAGAAGTCATCAGGGAACGGCAGCGCTTCAGCATTGGCCTGCACGTAGTTGATGTTGTCGATAATGCCTTTGTTACGCAGTTTTTCGCGGCCCACTTTCAGCATTGATGCGTTGATATCCGCCAGAATGACCTCACCACCTTCGCCAACCATGCGGGAGAATTTAGCGGTTAAATCCCCCGTGCCTCCGGCAAGATCCAGAACACGCTGGTTACGTCTTACTCCACTACATTCGATAGTGAAACGCTTCCAGATTCGGTGGATACCAAAGGACATCAGGTCATTCATCAAGTCATACTTTGCTGCTACAGAATGAAAAACTTCAGCCACCATGACTTCTTTTTCATCCCTGGCGACAGTCCGAAAACCAAAGTCGGCCGTATTCTCCTGCTCACTTGCCATCTTATCCGCCTACTATTTCAGTCAAATTTCGGGTCTACCCATTTATGGTGAGAGTGTACCAGACCCGTATAAAAACCCCACTGCACTAATTTCACATAGCATGGTGCCAAGCCCGCGAAATCCATACCTATTTATATCCGTCATACTTCAAGCTGCTTGTGCGTTGGCTTCACGCAACTCGAATTATTTAGGATAGGTTACGGGTCGCTAAGGGGGATTCCCCTTCTTCACCCTCCGTTTTCACGGTTGGTGAAACAGCATCGGGTGCTACGGAATCCGGTAATTCATCGCGTTCAGCGTGCTCATGGGCCGTTGCTTTTTCTGCTAATGACGGGCTGATTGTGCGTTTGATTTCTACACCCAGCGCACGGAACCCCTCAGCCTGGCCAATAAGGTTACCACGCCCAGAGGAAAGTTTATTCATCGCCTGACGATAAGCGCCCTGCGCTTTATCCAAACCTTGCCCCAGCGCTTCCATATCATCGACAAACAACCGCAGTTTATCGTACAGCCGCGACGCTTTTTCAGCGATCTGCTGTGCATTGCGGCTCTGTTGTTCATAGCGCCATAAATTGGTGATAGTGCGTAATGCCACCAGCAGCGTGGTCGGGCTGACCAGCATAATATTGTGCTTTAGCGCCTCGTTGATCAATTCGGGCTGGCGATCGATAGCAACCAGAAAAGCGGGCTCGACTGGGATAAACATCAGCACGTAATCTAGCGAACGCAGCCCCGGAAGCTGCTGGTAATCTTTACTGCTCAACTGCCGAATATGGCTGCGAACCGAGAGCAAATGTTCGTTCAGCGCCGCATTACGTTCGATGTCATCGTCGCTATTGAAATAACGCTCATAGGCCACCAGCGACATTTTGGCATCGATCACGACATCTTTGCCCTGCGGTAAGCGCACGATGACATCCGGTTGCAGGCGGCTATTTGCCCCCGTTTGCACGCTGACCTGCGTTTGATACTCATACCCCTCACGCAGGCCGGAGGCTTCCAGCACGCGGCTTAGCACCACTTCGCCCCAGTTCCCCTGCGTTTTATTATCGCCCTTCAGCGCTTTCGTCAGGTTGATGGCTTCGTGTGCCATCTGTGCGTTCAGTTGTTGCAGGTTGCGGATTTCGTGCGCCAACGTGTGACGCTCACGCGCTTCCGCCCCAAAGCTGTCCTGAACCTGACGACGGAAACCATCAAGCTGCTCACGCAGCGGCATCAGCAGCTTATCCAGACTCTGTTTATTTTGTTCATCCACTTTGCGGCCGCTGTGTTCAAAAATCCGGTTCGCCAGATTTTCAAACTGCGTCGTCAACCGCTGTTCGCTATTTACCAGCAACCGCTGCTTTTCTTCCGCCGCCATACGGGTTTCTTCCAGCCGAATGGTGACTTCCCGCAGCTCCGCTTCCTGTGCGCTATTGATTTCACGCAGCGTCCGCAGTTCCTGATTGAGCTGCACGCACTCCGCGCGGAGTTCACTGAGCTGTTGCAGCTTTTCATGGCTGGCAGAGAGTTGAGCGTGGACCGTGCGCAGCTCCAGCTCGTTTTGCCGTAGCCGCTGTTCGTCCAGTTGCTTTGCCTGCTGCTGTTCGCTGAGCGACTGCTGAGTCTGCTGCAATGTCTGCGCCAGCAACCGCTGTTCGGTGTCATGCCGCGACAACTTCTGCTGATAAATCAGGCTGGCAATTAACCACCCGACCAACAGACCCACTGCACTGCCGCCCAGACCATAAAATATGCTGATATCCACTTTGCCTCCGCAGGCCTTTCACGCTGTCGGTCAAGGTAAAATGATACTGTATGGATGTCCAGAAACAAATCTGGTGGGAGAAGACGCTGAGCAGAAAAATGCGAGCCGCATTCCATATGAAAATGGATAGATGATAATTTGCAGAATAATCAGATCGGTAACGGTGGAATTCCCCCAACGCGAAACACCACGCTGGGGGAACAGAACAGAGGTGGGCGAGTTAAGCTAAGCGCTGCTTCGCATCACTAATCGCTTTAGCGACCTGCTGCGGTGACACGCCACCTTGTGCAGCACGCTTATCTAGGCAGGATTGTAACGCCAGAATCGGGTACACATCCTCGCCAATCACAGCGCTGAATTT
The DNA here is from genome assembly GCF_014946775.2 of Pectobacterium quasiaquaticum. Classification (NCBI taxonomy): domain Bacteria; kingdom Pseudomonadati; phylum Pseudomonadota; class Gammaproteobacteria; order Enterobacterales; family Pectobacteriaceae; genus Pectobacterium; species Pectobacterium quasiaquaticum. The sequence goes on from NZ_CP065177.1 coordinate 4,188,833, forward strand.
TTGCAGATCGGCCAGCGGCAACGCTTCCAATGCTTTGCCCTGACGAATGGCTTCAACCACCGCTTCACCCACGATATGGTGCGCTTCACGGAATGGAACGCCTTTCGCGACCAGGTAATCCGCCAGCTCTGTCGAGTTCGCGTAGCCTTGCTCGGCTGCTTCTTTACAACGTGGACGCTTCACCTGAATGCCTTCCAGCACCAGACCCGCCATCATCAGGCAGTCGTGCCAGGTATCCAGCGCGTCAAACAGCCCTTCTTTGTCTTCCTGCATGTCTTTGTTATACGCCAGCGGCAGGCCTTTAAGCGTCATCATCATGCCGGTTAACGCGCCCTGTACGCGACCACATTTACCGCGAATCAGCTCCAGTGCATCCGGGTTTTTCTTCTGCGGCATCAGGGAAGAACCGGATGTCACACGGTCAGACAGCTCAACGAACGCCGCTTCACCGCTGTTGAAGAAGATCAGATCTTCGGCAAAACGAGACAGGTGGATCATGCCGATCGACGCATCAGACAGCAGTTCCAGTACATGATCGCGATCGGAAACCGTATCCAGACTGTTACGCGTGGCCGAGGCAAATCCCAGCCAGCCCGCCAGTTGCTCACGGTCGATCGGATAAGCCGTTCCCGCCAGCGCGCCACAGCCCAGCGGGCTGACATCCAGACGCTTCAGCGTATCTTCCAGACGGCTTTCATCACGCGCCAGCATTTCGTGGTAGGCAAGACACCAGTGTGCAAACGTCACCGGCTGTGCGCGCTGCAAGTGGGTGTAACCCGGCATCACCGCATCCTGATTGGCTTCAGCCGTCGTGACCAGCGCCTGACGCAGCTGGCGTACCGACAGCAGCAGCTCTGCAATCTGCGCTTTGCACCACAATTTCAGGTCGGTCGCGACCTGATCGTTACGGCTACGACCGGTATGCAGTTTTTTACCTAAATCGCCGACTTTCTCAATCAGGCGCTGTTCAACCCAGCTGTGAATGTCTTCTGCATCGCTTTGCAGGATCATCTCAGGGTCAGCCTGTACCTCAACCAGCAACGCATTCAGCGCCTGTTCCAGTTGCTGCTGCTCCTGCTCGCTGAGCACATTGACCGTCACCAGCGCTTTCGACCAGCCGATCGAGCCAACGATGTCCTGTTCCGCCAGACGGTAATCAAACCGCAGTGAGTCATTAAATTGTTTAAAACGCTGATCTGCTGCCTGACTAAACCGACCGCCCCACAAAGCCATAACGATTACTCCCAGAATTTAATTCATGTTGGTATCGCATCATGCCATACCCAGAAACGACTTACGCCAGAATACGTGTACCAATCGCCACGCCGTTGAACAGCGCAGGTAGCTGCTCGGCATGACGCCAACTAGCGATATCAACCGGACGCCCCAGCGCACGCGCGGCATCCAGCGCGGCGTTGACCTTAACAATCATGCCGTCGGTAATAATGCCCTGAGCAATCAGTTGCTCGGCTTTCTCCGCCGTCATTTCAGCAATACGCTGGCCTTTACCGTCCAGAATGCCACTCACGTCAGACAGCAGGATTAAATCCGCGCCCAGCGTTTGCGCCAGCGCCGTCGCCGCCTGATCGGCGTTGACGTTCATCAGGTCGCCCTGCGCCGTAATACCAATGGAGCTGACGACAGGCAGGTAGCCCGCAGACAGCAGCGTATTCAGCAGCGCAGGCGATCCCGCTTCCGCTTTGCCCACAAAGCCCAAAGACTCATCGAGCTGCGTGACCGTCGTGCTGCCGCCATCGCCCAGACACAGACCAACTGCGTTGATATCATGCTTCTTCGCCCATGACAGCAGCGTCTTGTTGGCGGATCCCGCCAGCGCACCGGTGATGATGTCGATCTGATCGGCTGGCGTGACGCGCAGGCCGTTTTTCTTCACGACTGGCAGCGCCAGCTTCTTCATCAGCTCGTCCACCAGACAGCCGCCGCCGTGCACAATCACCAGCGGACGCTGATGCTCCTGACGGTAAGCCACCAGTGCGGTGAACAGACGCTCCAGCGCTTCTTCGCTATCCAGTAAAACGCCACCTAATTTGATAATTAACGGATTCATTATGCTTCGCGCCTCGAAATGTCGGGACCAGTAGTCATTAAATTAACGATTGGGTTTCAGGGAAACCAAAACGAATGTTCATGCATTGTACAGCCTGTGCCGCCGCGCCTTTCAGCAGATTATCTTCGGTTGCCACCACGATGAGGTGTTCACCGTCAACGGAGAAACCGATATCGCAGAACGGCAGGCCGACAACGGATTTCAGCGCCGGCACGCCCTTGTCATACAGGCGAACCAGCGGCTTATCGTGATAGGCGTTGTGATAGGCTTCGGCAACATCCTGCTGGGTGACGCCCGGTTGCAGGCGGCAGGTGATGGTTTCCAGAATACCGCGAGCGAAGTTGCCCAAATGCGGCGTGAAGATCACTGGCGTGCCGAGGTGCGTTGAAATTTCAGGTTCATGACGATGGTTGAAAATACCGTACGGTTGCAGGCTGACTTCGCAGAAGCTGTTGGTCATCGACGCTTTACGCCCTGCCCCACTCACGCCGCTCACGGCATTAATCACCGGCCACTGGGCTCGGTTCAGCAATTGCGCGTCCAGCAGCGGTTTCAGCGCCAGTTGCGCAGCCGTTGGATAACAGCCCGGCACGGCAATCAGCTGTGCCTGCTTCACGCTTTCAGCACGCCATTCGGCCAGCCCGTAAACCGCTTTTGCCAGCCAATCGGGGTGCTGATGCTCAAAACCATAGTAACGACGATAAAATTCGGCATCCTGTACGCGGAACGCGCCGGACAAATCAAAAACGGTGCAGCCTGCCGCCAGAAAAACAGGGGCCAGATCGTGGCTGACTTTGTGGTCGGTCGCCAGAAAAACGACATCCACGCCTTTCGCTGCTTCTTCCGCATCGGTCAGCGGTTTTACCGGTACATCAATGATGCCTTTGAGCTGCGGATGTAAATCAGAAATCAATTTTCCTGCATCGACACTTTGCGCAGAAACCATCAAAGCGGTTATGTTCATCTGTGGGTGACGGTTCAGGTAGAGCGCAAGCTCAGCGCCGGTATAACCACTTGCACCAACAATCAACGTATTCAGCATGGGATCCGTATACCTTCTTACTTATCTATGGAACAGGTAACCGGGCTCACCAGCGTCGATACGCTGTTCACCCGCGAAACTCAGTGAAAGTGACGAATCGCCATCGCCGTACCTTTGGGTTTCCTTTCGCCGAGCATTATTGTATTTTTATTCAAAATAAATGCATGAATATTGATACTATCCTAACCAGAGGCTGTCAACAGTGAAGATGAATTTACCCCCTTTTATTGAGCTATATCGGGCATTGATAGCCACACCGTCCATCAGTGCCACCGACAGCGCGCTCGATCAAAGTAATCATACCTTAATCAACCTGCTGGCAGGCTGGTTCGGCGATCTCGGCTTCCATGTGGAAGTCCAACCGGTTCCCGGCACCCTCAATAAATTTAATATGCTGGCGCGGATTGGTGAAGGAAAAGGTGGCTTATTGTTGGCAGGCCACACCGATACCGTCCCGTTCGACGACGGTCGTTGGACGCGCGACCCGTTCACGCTGACCGAACATGACAACAAGCTGTACGGCTTGGGTACAGCGGATATGAAAGGCTTCTTTGCCTTTATTCTGGATGCGTTGCGCGATATCGATCCGACCAAGCTGACAAAACCGCTCTATGTGCTGGCAACGGCAGATGAAGAGACGACGATGGCCGGTGCCAAGTATTTCTCTGAATCCACGCAGATTCGCCCGGACTGCGCCATCATCGGCGAACCGACGTCGCTGCAACCGGTGCGCGCCCACAAGGGCCATATGTCTAACGCGATCCGCATTCAGGGGCAGTCCGGTCACTCCAGCGATCCTTCACGCGGCGTGAATGCAATCGAACTAATGCATGAAGCGATTTCCCACCTGCTGGTATTGCGTAACACGCTACAGGAGCGCTATCACAACCCGATTTTCCACATTCCTCACCCGACCATGAACCTCGGCCACATTCACGGCGGCGATGCCGCTAACCGCATCTGTGGCTGCTGTGAACTGCATATGGATATCCGTCCGCTACCGGGCATTACGCTCAACGATCTGGACGGACTGCTGTCAGAAGCGCTTGAGCCTGTCAGCCAGCGCTGGCCGGGCAGGTTAACCATCAGTGAACTGCATCCGCCGATTCCTGGCTATGAATGCCCACCAGACCACCGTCTGGTGTCCGTCGTAGAGAAGCTGCTGGGGACGAAAACGGAAATCGTGAACTACTGCACCGAAGCGCCGTTTATTCAGACGCTGTGCCCGACGCTGGTTCTGGGGCCAGGATCAATCGAGCAGGCGCACCAGCCGGATGAATATATTGATACCAAGTTTATTAAACCAACGCGGGATCTGATCTCGCAGGTGATTCATCACTTCTGCCACCACTGATCCAACGAAAGCGGCCTTGTCAGCCATGCTGACAGGGCTACTTTGAGACAGCTCATGAAAAAGAAAGACTTCATCGCGCAGGATTTACTGAGCAAAATCTATCAGCACACCGATCCGCTGCCGGAAAAGCTGCCGCCGGAACGCCAACTGGCGGAAGAATACGGCGTGTCACGCTTTACCCTCCGTCAGGCGCTGGAAAAGCTCGCCAGCATCGGCGCGATCCATATGGTACAAGGCTCGGGTAACTTCATTAATCAGGGCGTACGCAGCAATCCGCTGGTATATAACTCGATTACCGAAAAGAAATTTAATCAGATTTCATTCCGTCTGCTTAGCCTGCATAAGCGGCTGCCGACGCGGGAAGAGCAGCAGGTTTTTGCTATCAGCGAAAATACGTTCATCTGGGAATTCAGCCGGTTACGCTACGTCGATAACCGTAAGGTGCAGATCGAGATATCGAAGATGCCCGCCGCGGATTTCCCAGACATGAGCCAGAAGATTATTGAAAGCTCAATTCAGCAGTATGTGCTCAGCAAGGGCTATGCGATTTCACACTACCTGACGCATTATCAGGCGGTTAACGTCACCAAAGCACAGGCTGAGCTGCTGGGCTGCAAGAAAGGCACGGCGGCGATGCATATTCTTAATCGCGGTATTTTACAGGGCGGTCGCGTGTACGAAGCGAGCGATATCATCGACATCAACTACGCCTGCACCTACGTCATCCCCTTTAACCGCGATAACCTGAATTTCCGCCAGTCGCCGTAACGCTTAAATTTTTTCCTGAGCTAGGATTTGTCCACCTTGTTCACCGGAACCTGGGCCAATAGAGACCTTAAAGTCAGCATAATCTTCCGCCTCAGGGCGATGTTCAATAACGACGATTGCACCAAATAAAGAAGACTTTTGGTAGATAAACCCCAAGACTTTCGACGCAGTCTCGGGATCAAGGCCTGCCGCAGGCTCATCGATAAAGAGTAACTTATTACTTTTCCTTTTTTTCGATAACATCTCACACAACTTTATTCTACGCATTTCACCACCGGAGAGTGACTGCGTTTTTCTATTTAGTTTTAAATGAGATAATCCTAAGGTGTCAAGCGTCACAAGTATGTGATCAATTTTTGGATCGTTAAAATAGTTAAGAAGATCTTTCAACTCAGTATTATAGATATCAATGATATTCATACCATTAACAACCGTATTTACCTCATCCGAGTTCGAGTCAAAAAGCATTCCATTACATTCATGGCAGGTAATATAAATATCTTTTTCAAATCCCCTTTCATATTTTATAACACCTTTACCTTCGCAGGTCTTACATCCACCTCCATTTCCTTTTTTATCTATGCTGGGTAGAAAAAAAACATCGTCCAGTCCCGTTTTTTTTGAAAAATAGCTAGCAATGGATTTATTTAACTCAGTTATAGATGCCACTGAAGAGCGGCCGGTATAAGAGGGTAATCTTTGACTAATATAAGTTGATTCAGTAGTATCACAAATAGCCTTCGCTAAAGATGATTTTCCTGAACCCGATACGCCAGAAAAAATAGTGACACATTCTTTTGGAAAGCTTACACTTTGATTAATTATATTGTTTTTATTAAGTTCTTTAAAATGATGGAAGTCAGAAATTTTATTCCTGTCATTTACGTTTTTTAATGGTTGAATAGCTTCACATTCACATATTACACCACCTGCAGAACCTGCGAACTTACCAATGTGAATGCTTTTATCTGCATGATCAATAAAATGCTGGCTATGTTCTACTAGTATTACAGTGTTTTTCTCCGCTATTTTTTGTATTTTTGATAAAATATCAGGATAATCTACAGGGTTAACCTGAGATGATATTTCGTCAATAACAATAAGCATACCTGTTGTATTTGACGTCAGTAACCGGCTGAACATAAGTTTTTGCAATTCACCACCTGAAAGGCTAGGAATTGAACGTGATAAATTCAAATATCCTAACCCGACATTGTTAATTGAGGATAAGACTCTAAACAATGTTGATTCACTAGACTCATTTTCAAGTACAGTACATAATGCTGATATCGGTAATAATAAAAAACTCTCAAAATTTAACCCAACAACATCCAGTTGTGCTAGTTTTTTATTTATTCTACTTCCTTGACAGGAAGGACATGGGATTTCTTTTTGATATTGAGAAGCTGATTTATTTCGTACCATATTAGCATTGGCATATAACATTACACCTTCATAAAAAGCTTTTTTCTGTTTTATTTTTCCTTTCTGTTTACATTTGAATGTTATTTTTTCATCACTCACCCCGTAGAGAATAATTTCTTTATCTTCTTGAGAAAGTGAAGAAAAATCACTTGAAATATTAATACCATTGTTCTGACAGTAGGCTAAGAAAAGTTGATTATGATAATCAGACAACGCTCCACTTCTCCAACAGGAAAAAGGTTTCTCATCTAATCTACGATATTTATCTATTAATTCATTCTCATCAATTTGAATGATGTCACCGCGGCCAAGACAATGAGGACAAGCATTCTCATACTTATTCAATTTTAACTGATGATAATCAGGTATTGATAAATTACTCTTAACCTTTAACGACGACAATGCTTGCGGAATATTTAAATATGAATATATTGTTGAACGAGGGTTGTTATTAGTATTTCGCTGCGGCAACGCAACTGCTGGCTTTAACCCATCATAGTGTGTGATCTTATAATCACCCTCATTCAAATAACCATTCTCTATGGAATCAAACTCATCTTTGCATAATTGATAAATGGATGAGAATGCTAAAGAACTTTTCCCTGCGCCTGAACGCCCATAGATGACAGTCATTTTGTTTATAGGTATATTAACATTTATGTTTTTCAGATTATGTGTTTCTATTCCTTCAAAAACCATTTCGCTCATTTTTTATCTCCACACCATTCACACAGTGGATTACGGGGAACATCCTTGACGTTAAAAGATAGCGTTCGGAGGCTAAACTCAACTCTTTTACTTGTCTGTTGCAAATATTCCTTCTTTCCGCTGAGTAATTTTATCGCATCCAAACTCGCAAGGCTTGCAGCCATACCAGATAATGGGGAGTACGAGCCCAATTTACGTTTTGTTCGATGTAATTTCTTAACATTAGCGAGATCTTTGCTGTTTATATTATTTAAATAAAGATTAAAGCAGTTAAAACATGATGTCTCATAGGGGATAATAGTTTGGCCAATCAGTGTTTGATGCAAGTTATATCCACCGCCGACAATATGCGGTATACGATGAAGCATGCAATAAGATGAAATTATTTTGCTAGTATAATCAACATTAGGTTCATCAGCACAATTAATAATTAAATCAATATCCAATGGCAATTCATTTCTTTGAAAGAAGCCATCATCAATTGTATCAAAAATCGTTTCGACGCTAATATTCGGTGAAATATTTTTTAAACTTTCACGTAACGCTTCACTTTTTTTTATTCCAATATCATTCTCAAAAAAATATTGACGATGTAAATTACTGAGATCAACAGAATCATGATCAACAAAAAGCAGTGTTCCTACGTCACAATGGGCAAGATAGGTTGCCACATTGCTCCCGACGGCGCCAACACCAACAATCATAACCTTTGAGGATTTAATTCGATTAATACAGGAAAGCACTTCACTGGTTGTATGACAGTAATCTTCAAATGTATTAATCAATCTATATTTATTATCCGTAATCTCATCAGGATATGAACAGTCCTCGCGAATCAGGACATTATTTACATTTAAAAAATTAGTAATATTATCGAGCTGTTCAACATTCAAGCCAGGAAATTTTTCTACTATTGATTTTAATGAAGTTTTTCCATCAAACATTTGTAACAGAGGAATTAATTTTGGGAATTTAATTTTTATCTTTACACTTTCTCTGACATTAGATTTAAAAAATTCCGCCATGTCGTCTTGAACAACAATGCCGACACTTTGGCGTAATCTAAAATTACCCATTACAGATTTTGCATCCATCTTGCTTTACCAATTCAAATTGAGTCATCAGGCCGCTGTTTGGAAGATATTCATAGCGATGATTGTTGTAAGAAAATGCGGAGTCATCTAAAAGAAAATGCAGTAACTGCATACAGCATAGATTAGCGGAAAAACCGCTCATCATTGCCAGCCCTCCAGGGCCACCGGGAATATAATGATTACTCTGCACTGCCGTTGAAGAAGCCAAAGACTGACTCTCTACCATACTGTACACTGGTTTCCACCCTTTTAGGGCTTTTGAAAAGGTGTTCTGGGCACAATCGATACAGGGCGTTCTCGGTGGAAAAATTAACTCTCCTGAACTCATCAAATGGGCATCAAATCCGCCAGCAACATAAAGTGGTATATTCTTTGATTGGGTATATCGTCCCAATTTCAATGAAGTATGGCCTATATAAGGTTCATCACATGTGTTAATAACTAAGTCAGCATCGTCAGGAATTAAGGTTGATAAATCACTGTTGGGTACAAGCTTCTCAAAAATTGTATGAATTTTAATATTTTTATTAATATTAGTTAAGAACTCAGAAAGCACCTCTACCTTAGGCTTTCCAATGTAATCATCGCTATAATAGCAGTGTCTTACTGCATTCGAGGCGGATATCGATTTATAGTCGATCAAAGTAACATTATTAATACCTGCACGAACAAGAATTTCAATAATTTTAGCGCCTACGGCACCACAGCCGAACAGAACAATTTTTTTTATTTCTAATAAAGATTGGGTTTCTTTACCTGGACGATCCAAAACGAAATCATCCCAAAACGTAATTTGCCTAGAGAAACGTAAGTCGTCATTTTCTTTATTTTTCACATCGAAGACGAGATGCTGTTTTAAAAGAAAATCCATTAATTTAGCTATTTCATCGAACCGAACATTCCCCATAGAATGGACGATATCATCAATACTTTTTTCACCGTCTAGGCTGGCAATAAAGCTCGCAACATGCTTATTCGTTTTAATTTCTATTCTGTCACGCGTAGTCATAATATGGAACGTTAAGAGAACCGTATCTTCCTTATCATTCTCTGATATAAAAATATCAACTGTCTCTTTTATCTTATATTTTTTTCTGTTCATCCCTTATTCCTAATAAAATCGCCCATTAAGGGCGATTCCAAACTAAAGATTAATACTGAAGCACACCAGCATTCACCTCAAGGTACTTCTCCCACGCATCAAGACCGGAGTTTTGGTCATCATTGCCTGCGCGAGTACAAACACGAGTGCAGCAATCGCTGCGCTCACCGGAACACCCACCGGTATACTGTGCAGTCGCATTGGTGTTGCTAACGACTTCAAATGACAAATCTAAACATTCCATAATAAAACCTTTATATTTAAATCAGTTACATGATTCAGGTCTATTCTTTAACGGCAGCGGACGTTCGATAAAAGAAAAAACCTCAGCCCGAAGATGATGATAGAAGCATGACGCGACGATCAATAAGATGCTAGCATACCAGTGCCGTTGATGAAATATTCATATTCGATACTCTCTGTTATATTAAAGTAAAATTATTATCACACTATTAATTTCATTGTTTAATCAATTTGCAGGGAGTGACAGTGACCCTTTGATAAAGTCAGTTTTCAATTTTAGTCTCTGTTTTTTTATGTTAGTTTTGTTTTTTCGAAGTGGATTAAAACTCCAATACGTTAGTTGATTATTTCAAAGATATTTATTAGAGATAAATTAATTATGGGCAAAATAATTCTTGACCTTGATCTAACTGAATATGAAAGTGACTTCATTTATGAAAGTGACCTCATGCTAGATGAATCTACGGTTAAAAGTAGTGGTTTGTGGCAAAAAGCGGCAAATTTTAGGTTAGCCGATAAGCTAAGAACAATGGGGCTGACAGCAAGAGAATATAAAAGAAAGATAAAAAATAGCGAAGATCAAAAAGAAAAATTAAGCTGTTACCATCATTCTATTTTTATCAGTGGTACTCGAGGGGCAGGAAAAACAATTTTTTTACGTAACATTGAAACCATCTGGAATACACACAAAAAACCGATTTCAGACCCACCTAATTTATATTTCATCGACACGATAGATCCAACATTACTGCATATTGAAGATAATTTCTCTGAGGTGATTATTGCATCTATTTATGCCGCAGTAGAACAAAAATTTAAAAGTATAGTCAATAAAGGGTGCCATCAAGATAAATTCATAAAAGCATTAAAAAACCTAACAAACGCACTAGGAAACAGAGCTGACTTTGAAGACCTTAGGGGTATTGATCGTATTCAAAAATATCGTTCTGGGATCCACCTGGAAAGGTACTTTCATCAATTTTTAATCGCCAGTGTAGAGATTCTTGACTGTGATGCTTTGGTGCTCCCTATCGATGACCTTGATATGAAGATCGATAAGGCATTTAGCACATTAGATGATATTCGCTGCTTGCTTTCCTGCCCACTAATATTGCCCATTGTGAGCGGTGATGACGCTCTTTACCAACATACCACAACCATGGAATTTGAAGGGATTTTAGCAAAAGATGAAAAATCCAGTAATTTTGAAGAGGGGAAAATAGCAGCAAAAAATCTATCGCATGCCTATTTGACAAAAATTTTCCCAATTCATAACCGGCTACCGCTTCAACCTATCTTTCAACTATTACCCGACCTAGTCATAAAATATAATGGTAAACCGGAAGAGTATACAAATTACCATGATAGCTTTATTTCATTCTTTTATGCCTTTTGCCATGATGCTGAATATAGAGAAGGAAAGGTTTCTAGCAAGACAGAATGGTTGGAACCTGCGAATGCACGTGAGCTGGTTCAACGCATAAGGCTTTTCCGTCCTATTGATTTAAAAAAACAGAATAATGATTTAAAAAAACAAAATAAAATTAGAAGAGATCTATGGCAAAAATTTAAGGGGCTAGCGGAGATAAGGCGACAAGGTCAAGCACTTGTCGATGCAATATCCTATATTGATATTATCGATAACAATCTTGATATTGTCGAAAAAAATGATGAAACGTCCAGTGGTAATGAAAGAATACTTTTCCTATATAACCTAATATCTTTTAATCCATTTATACAGAATACGATGTATGACTGGGGAAAGAGTGATTTTTATCATATTCAAAATCGGTGTCGTGCTAAAGTGAATGGCAGTGAAAATGCCATAGACTCTGCAATAACAATAGCCAAAGAAAACATAAAATCTATCAATACTCTATGGGAGATGCCCCCGATAGAGTTTAAGAAATTTTACTTTGAAACAGAGGGTGATGATACCATCCTACAAGGTAATACAAAAAAATTAGCATTAATTTATAGCTACAGCGATGATGAAAAACGTCATAATGTTCTTTTTGGACGAGCATTTGAGATACTATTTTGGTCTATGTTATCCGTAACAGGAAATCTTAACCACAATAATTACAATAATTTATTCAATGGTATATTGAAACGTTTACATTTTTATTCCTATATGGTTTTCGATGTGGAAGGAATTGGAATGGAGTTGGCGTCTAATGAAAAAGGTGATGGTGACAACGAAATAACAGAAGAAATCATTAGATGGATTGAAGATAATAAAGAAACACTGAAATCATTTAATAACACCAATCTCATACCCCTATTAAGTGAAGTTTTTTACAATGTTTTTTCACAACTTCACAGAATGAAAGCTGATCCTAAGTTTATTATCCGAAGAGAACTTTTCACGGATCTCACCATTCGGTTCGAGTATATATTCATGAATTCTCTTCTATGCTGCCTAAAAACAGAAAAGATCATGATGCCAGATGTCGCAACAATGGCCCCATCTGAAGATATAAGGAATAGGGGTGATTTTTTATTAAAAAATAAAAACCTAACGAATAATATTGATGGGGTTTTGACGTTAGAAGATAAAACAAACTCGAAGGAAAATCCTAAAATAGCGTACTATAAAAATATAAAAGATAACAAACTCCCAGAAATTAGCCTTTTACTAGAAGTCATGTGGAAACATCCACTTTTTGAACTTCCTTACAAAGCACAGACAGAATCTCATTCATGCTATCGAATCAAACGCGATCGCATGTTTGGAGGGTAACAATGTATACCCAAGATCCACGCTGGCTCGTACCCTGTGCTTATCTGGCATCAGACAGACTATTTCATTTCTATTTACAGCAGCATATTCATCAAGTCATCAATCTGGATGTGGCCTCTGAGGAAAAACGCCTGTTGGCTCTGGCAGTAAAAGACTACCAATTTTCCTTTGGTAACCATCTTCGCAAAGAGGATATTGCCAGTAACCTGCAACAGTGGCAGCTACCCTCACCTCAGCAGGATAGTTTCAGCCTATTGGCTCAGCTTGCTGATAGCTTTCTCATTTGGCAGGGGGACTGTTTTGAAGTCCGTCAGGAACATCTGGATGCCTGGCTGAAACTCTGCTCGGTGATTGACCCTGCGTGGATCATTGCCTGTGCTTATGTACGATTAGTTCAGCAGCAGGTGTTGGACGAGTGGGAGCTGGTTACGCTATTGACCAAACGTCAGTGCGCCTTTGCATTTCCCGCAGACCAAAGCGACACGCGTTATGCCGATAACCATGTGCATTTTAACGGGCATGGCTATACGTCATTATCTATGCTCAGTTTTATGATGGGGGATGCGCGTTTAAAATCTACGCTCATCTGGCCACAGCGTGAAGAGTATCGCCTGTTTGAAAGTGAGCACCTGGAGAAAAACCAGTTACCTGCGTGGATTTCAGGGTACAGCGCTTGTCTGCTGGAGCAGATTTACGCTGGCACAACAGCAGAGATCGATTTAACCCAACTTGGTCTACCTGAACAGAAGAAGTGGCTACTGCGTGAATACGTTGAGTCTTATGGTATCAATAATGCCCAACAACGGGTACTGCATCATGCCGCATCGCCAACCGACTACCCCGGTCACCAGCGATGGCTCCTGTTCTGCTGCGGCCTAATGTTACAAAGACGCACAGTCGGTTATCAAAGCGGCCTGGAGAACCTGATTAGAGCTTGTATGATTCTGCGTAACTATATGGTGGTATCTGCGGTTGGGTTAGGCCAATTTGTCGAATTTTTCGGCACAGACGTTCGTCGCCCAGATAAGTCCTATTTTAAAGAGCAGGTCGTGCGTTACGATCTACCTGCTACCGTATCGCGTGAATATCGCGTCTCTCCGGACGAGGTAATAGGGGATACCGAACGGCGTCCCAATATTTATCACCACAAGCTGAGAGATTTTTTTGCACAACACCAGCGCTGGCATGTGCCTGAACAGGCACATTTGGTCGTTCATTTTACCCGTAGCATCCCTAAAAACTCATCTCCACACGATAAACGCTGGCAAAGCTTTCGCGCCAAACTATTACAGCAAGTCCGCGCCTTCGAAAAGTTCTCGGCATCAGTAACACTTCAGGAAGTTATCTACCAGCCGGATATCAGTAAGCCAGCACAGAACATTGATGTTCGCCGACTGGTACGTGGTTATGATGTTGCAGGAAATGAGAATGAACTGCCGATTGAAGTGTTTGCTCCCGTTTTGCGCGTATTACGCGCTGCTAAACACCCCGCGGGCATGTTGTCATCCATTCGTTTGCCACGCCCTTTCATTACTGTACATGCCGGTGAGGATTACAGCCACCTGCTCAGTGGCCTGCGGGCGATAGACGAAGCGGTAGAGTTTTGTCAGTTACGTGAAGGTGACCGAATCGGGCACGGGTTAGCGCTGGGGATAGATGTCACACTTTGGGCACAACGCCAACGCCGTGCGTACCTTACGGCAGGGCAACATCTGGATAATTTAGTGTGGGCCTACCATCAGGCAGTACAGCTCTCTCAACACACTGCTGAACATATTCCGGTGATGCACCAGCTACGCGACAAGATTCATCACTGGTCACAGCAGATATTCAACGATATCTATACGCCTAATCAGCTTTACCGTGCCTGGTTATTAAGGCGCAACTGGATTGATTATCAGGACATGCAGGCTGATTTGGCTAATCGCAAGGAGTGGGCTCCCGATATCGTCTGGCTGATGGAGGAACAACACAACGATAAAGAAAGTAAAACAGCAAAAACGCTCTGGCAACGTTATCTGAATAGCGGATTAGAAGGACATGAGCAAGACTGGATCAATCGCATCATTTCTGTTAACTGCCAGCCAGACACGGGAGAGTGTTTTTCGCCAAAAAGACAAGAAGACGAGGATCTTCTTTCACTAGGAGAACTTCTGCTATACGGAGCAATACAGGATTTCCTGATGGAAAAATACAGCCGACTCAGCCTAGTTGTTGAAGCCTGCCCAACCTCGAATATTTATATTGGGCGTCTTGAAAAATACCACGAACATCCTCTGTTTCGCTGGAACCCGCCGCAACCGGACTGGTTGAAACCTGGCGGAAAATTTAATCGCTATGGTTTACGATCTGGACCATTATCGATCTGCATTAATACTGATGACAGCGCCCTCATGCCAACAACCATAGCGAATGAACACCGTATTATGAGAGAAACCGTCATACGGTGCTTTGATATTGGTAGCTGGATGGCCGATGTATGGATTTCGGCGATACGAGAAAAAGGCGTTTCACTTTTTAAAACCAACCACATAGAACAAAACATGGATTAGTGATTATCCACAATAATGACCGGCTCAACATTGCCTTGCCGCATACTGGCAAGGCTTAAATCTCGATAACCTGACCTTCCGCCAGTCGCCGTAAGACTCAAGGCGTATGCATCGTGCCATCCGGCAGGCGGCTTTGCGTCCACTCGTGCGGACGATAGACGACGGGGAACTGCCGTGCCGCGTCCAGATCGATCCCAACGCCGATACCGGGGCGTTCAATCGGATACAGGTAGCCGTTTTCCGGCTCCACCGCCTGCGGGAAGACCTTGCGGGTATTTTCTGGGTAAGCGACAAATTCCTGAATAGCGGCGTTGTGCAAATGGATATTCAGATGAATGTTGACCGCGGCGCCGATAGGCGTCATATCCGGCGGGCAGTGCCACGCCAGACGAACGCCAAAGTTCTGACAGAATGCGCCCAACTTCAGTGCCGGCGTAATCCCGCCAATCTGTGAGACATGGCAGCGGATGAAATCAACCTGACGATTAATCACCAGATTCTGCCACTCGGCGGGGTTATTAAATAGCTCCCCCGTCGCCAGCGGCACCGCGCTCTGGCTGCGGATCTGCGCCAGCCACTCATTTTGCGCAGGCGGCAAAATGTCTTCGATAAAATAGGGACGATACACTTCTACCGCTTTAGCGAACTGCACGGCCTGATTCGGGAACAAACGCTCATGAACATCATGCAGGATGTGGAAACGATCGCCGTATTTCTCACGCAGCGCACGGAACATGGCGAGCGTGTTGGCCATGTACTGATCCTGATCGTAATAGGCTCCCTCCGTCGGCTGCCGCGTGCTGTGCAGCGCATCGGGATTGCCGCCATAGAATCCTAGCTGACAGCGGATATGGCGATAGCCCTGCCCATACAGCCGATCCACTTCCTGATAAAGCCCGTCCAGCGTATCGCTGGCTGCATGGCTGTAAGCGGCAATGGCATCGCGGGATTTCCCACCAAACAGGTGATAGAGCGGCATATCCGCCAGCTTGCCCTTGATATCCCACAGCGCCATATCGACGCCCGCCACCGCATTGTTGATAACCGGCCCGTTACGCCAATAGGCGTTGACCATCATCATGTGCCACAGGTCTTCAATGTGGTTAGCATCTCGTCCTAGCAGCAGCGGTTTGAGATACTCGTCCACCATCGCTTTGACGGCCAGCGGGCGCTGCTGGAAGGTCGCACAGCCATAACCCGTCACGCCTTTATCCGTGTGAACCACCACCGTCACTAAATTATGGCGGTCAGGGCGGGTAACAAGACATTCAATGTCAGTAATGATTGTCGGCAACACAAAAATATCCTCCAGAGCATTTACCGGAATAGCGCTACCCGGCAAAAACACAGTCTAAAATTAGTTTCTTTTTTTGTTTTCTACTTATTTTTTCTTTTATTGTAAACCTCTTATTTAAAAGATTTATTTTGGTTTGAAAAACCCATCTAATTGATTAAAAAACCAGACCAATTATCGAATAATGGCAACAAATATCCCCTTATAGACTAACCATGTGACGAACTTCATGTTTTATTGGTTTGTTTTTTCTTCTTTAAGTTTTTACTATCGGTGGAAATAATTCGGCCAAAAATAACATAAGGCTATACCCTAAATAATTCGAATTTCAGGAAGGCGGCAAGCGAGGGAATCCCGATGAGCTTACTCAAGTAAGTGATTCGGGTGACTGAACGAAGCCAACGCACATGCAATTTGAATTATGACGGATATATGCGGGGAGTTTATTCCATGGGAAAAAATGAGGTTATTCAGTCAATCATTAAACTGGTTGGCGGAAACGATAATATAAATAAAGCCTGGCACTGCATGACACGGCTTCGGTTTGATTTAATTGATGAAAATAAAGTGCAAACCGAGGCGATCAAAAATCTGCCCGGTATATTAGGTGCGCAACACCAGAGTGAACAGTTTCAGATTATTATCGGGCCACAGGTCAATGAGTATTACGAACTGCTGAACGCCCAGCTTTCGCCTACAACGACATCGCAGCCAGACGTGCAGAAGCAGAAGAAGGGGCTGGTTTCGCTGTTCATGGATACGGTTTCCGGCGTATTTGGTCCGATCGTCCCTGCTATCGCGGGTGCGGGGATGATCAAAGGGCTGCTGGCAGGGCTGATCGCCTTGAAAGTGGTCTCTGCCAAAACCGATACCGTGATCGTCCTCGATCTGATCGCCAGCGGTGTGTTCTATTTCTTACCTTTCTTCCTCGCCATCTCCGCAGCCAGGATCTTTAAAACAAGCGAATATCTGGCAGCGGCTGTTGCAGCCTGCCTGATGTACCCATCGTTGATAGAAGCGGCGAAGGCACTAGCCAGCAATAGCCCTAATGCGGTCAGCGCCTTTTACTTCATCGGTGTGCTACCCATTCCGGTGTTCAACTATGCCGCCAGCGTCATCCCAGTGATTTTCTCCGTGTTGGCACTGAGCTATATCCATCGTTGGGTCGACCGCATCATGCCTTCGGTGCTGAAAACCGTGTTTACCCCAACGCTGACGCTGTTTATCGCCGCACTGGTGTCGCTCACCGTTATCGGGCCATTCGGGATCTACCTCGGTAAACTGCTGGCACTGTTTATTCAGAGCCTGTTCGATGTGTCGTCTATCTTTGCTGGTTTCGTGGTTGGTGCGATTCGACCTGTCGCGATTCTGACTGGCATGCATCACGCGATGACACCGATTGCGCTGCAAAATTTCAGCAATCAGGGCTTTGATATGCTGATGCCAATGATGTGTATGGCTAACATGGCGATTGCGGGTTCCACGTTTGCCATCTACTTCCATGCCAAAACCCGTCAGGATAAATCCGTCGTGCTGTCTGCTGGGGTTTCCGCGCTGCTCGGTATTACCGAACCGGCGCTGTTCGGCGTACTGACCAAGTATAAAAAAGCGTTTATCTCCGCCACTATTGCCAGCTCCATCGCCTCGGCCTTTATCGCGTACTTCGGTGTCCGGCTGTATGGCTACATCTTGTCGAGTATTTTCAGCCTGCCAGCCTATATCGGCCCGTACTTTAGCTACGCGGTATCCGGCATGGCCATCGCCATCGTGCTTTCTTTCACGCTGACTTATATTCTGGTCGTCAGAGCGTCCAAACAGGCATAACCGCACTCGCGGGGCCTTTGCGCCCCGCCATCCCCCTCCGCGATACTCTAAATAATTCGAGTTTCAGGAAGGCGGCAAGCGAAGGAATCCCGATGAACTTACTCAGGTAAGTGATTCGGGTGACTGAACGTAGCCAACGCACATGCAACTTGAAGTATGACGAGTATATTAGTTAGCCTAATATCCGCGCCCCTGTAATTAAATTTCACAAATTGCCAAGCCCGCCTCAATGCAAGTACAAAGAATAAGGAGAAGAAAGAATCGTCAATTGACGAATCCGCCTTATCGTGGCTAGATGGAGGCAGTGCGTCAAAATATGTCAAGTGAAATAAACTTACAAAAATGGTAGGGATGGTCAGGGTAACTATGAACGAACAATATTCCGCAATGCGCAGTAACGTCAGTATGCTCGGCAAGCTTCTCGGCGATACCATCAAGGAAGCGCTGGGTGAAAACATCCTTGATAAAGTCGAAACAATCCGCAAGCTGTCAAAGTCTTCCCGCGCAGGTAATGAAAAACATCGTCAGGAGCTGCTGACCACGCTGCAAAACCTGTCTAACGATGAACTGTTGCCGGTTGCTCGTGCATTCAGCCAGTTCCTTAACCTGACCAATACCGCTGAGCAGTACCATACGATTTCACCGCACGGTGAAGCCGCGAGTAACCCGGCACAGCTTTCCAACGCCTTTGAGCGCCTGAAAGAAAGTAAAAATCTGACCGAACGCGATATCCGTGACGCGGTAGAGTCCTTGTCGATCGAGCTGGTGCTGACAGCGCACCCGACCGAAATTACCCGCCGGACGCTGATCCACAAACTGGTGGAAGTGAATACCTGCCTCAAGCAACTCGACCATAACGATCTGGCTGATTATGAACGTAATCAGATCATGCGCCGCCTGCGCCAGCTGATCGCACAGTCCTGGCATACCGATGAAATCCGTAAAATTCGTCCTACCCCGGTAGATGAAGCCAAGTGGGGCTTTGCCGTGGTGGAAAACAGCCTGTGGGAAGGTGTGCCTGCGTTTTTACGCGAGCTGGATGAACAGCTGGAACAGGCTTTTGGCTACCGTCTGCCCGTTGATGCGGTTCCGGTGCGCTTTACGTCCTGGATGGGCGGCGACCGTGACGGTAACCCGAACGTCACGGCGGAAGTCACTCGCCATGTGCTGTTACTCAGCCGTTGGAAAGCGGCCGATCTGTTCCTGCGTGATATTCAGGTGCTGGTTTCCGAGCTGTCGATGTCCGAATGTACGCCGGAGTTGCTGGAGCTGGCCGGCGGCAGCGAGGTACAGGAACCGTACCGCGCCATCATGAAGTCGCTGCGTTCGCAGTTGAGCAGTACGCTGAGCTATCTGGAAGCCCGTCTGACGGGTGAAGAGCGTCTGCCTCCTAAAGATCTGCTGGTTACCAACGAACAGCTTTGGGAACCGCTCCACGCCTGCTACCAATCGCTGAAAACCTGCGGCATGGGCATCATCGCCGATGGTCGCCTGCTGGATACGCTGCGTCGCGTGCGCTGCTTCGGCGTGCCTTTGGTACGCATCGATGTCCGTCAGGAAAGTACCCGCCACACCGAAGCGCTGGCTGAAATTACCCGCTATCTGGGTCTGGGCGACTACGAAAGCTGGTCAGAGTCCGATAAGCAAGCCTTCCTGATCCGTGAACTGAGCTCCAAGCGCCCGCTCCTGCCGCGCTACTGGGAGCCGAGTGCGGAGACCAAAGAAGTGCTGGATACCTGTCGTGTCATCGCCAAAGCGCCAATCGGTTCAGTCGCAGCCTATGTCATTTCAATGGCGCGCACGCCTTCCGACGTGCTGGCCGTTCAACTGCTGCTCAAAGAAGCGGGCTGCCCATTTGCCTTGCCGGTCGCACCGCTGTTTGAAACGCTGGACGACCTGAACAACGCCGATGATGTCATGACGCAGTTGCTGAGTATCGACTGGTATCGCGGCTTTATTCAGGGCAAGCAGATGGTCATGATCGGCTATTCCGACTCTGCGAAAGACGCGGGCGTGATGGCCGCATCCTGGGCGCAATATCGTGCACAGGACGCGCTGATCAAAACCTGTGAGAAAGCAGGTATCGCATTAACGCTGTTCCACGGACGCGGCGGTTCCATCGGTCGCGGTGGCGCACCGGCTCATGCTGCGCTGTTGTCACAACCGCCGGGTAGCCTGAAAGGTGGCCTGCGCGTGACGGAACAGGGCGAGATGATCCGCTTTAAGTACGGCCTGCCGGAAGTCACCATCAGCAGTCTGGCGCTGTATACCGGTGCGATTCTGGAAGCAAACCTGCTGCCGCCGCCGGAACC
This sequence comes from Pectobacterium quasiaquaticum, assembly GCF_014946775.2. Lineage (NCBI taxonomy): Bacteria > Pseudomonadati > Pseudomonadota > Gammaproteobacteria > Enterobacterales > Pectobacteriaceae > Pectobacterium > Pectobacterium quasiaquaticum. The sequence continues at coordinate 4,209,362 of NZ_CP065177.1, forward strand.
AAAACAGGAATGGCACGAGGTGATGGATGAGCTGTCCCGCGTGTCCTGCGAGATGTACCGTGGCTACGTGCGTGAGAACCCAGATTTCGTCCCTTACTTCCGCGCCGCGACGCCGGAGCTGGAGCTGGGTAAACTGCCGCTGGGTTCACGTCCGGCCAAGCGTCGTCCGAACGGCGGTGTGGAAAGCCTGCGTGCTATCCCGTGGATTTTCGCCTGGACGCAGAACCGTCTGATGCTACCAGCGTGGCTGGGTGCAGGTGCCGCGTTGCAGAAAGTGGTGGATGACGGTAAGCAGGAACAGCTGGAAGCCATGTGTCGCGACTGGCCGTTCTTCTCGACGCGTATCGGTATGCTGGAGATGGTGTTCGCCAAAGCCGACCTGTGGCTGGCGGAGTATTACGATCAGCGTCTGGTCGAAGAGAAGCTGTGGCCGTTAGGGCAACAGCTGCGCGATCAGTTGGCCGCCGATATCAACATCGTGCTGGCGATCTCTAACGACGATCACCTGATGGCGGATCTGCCGTGGATCGCCGAGTCGATCGCATTACGTAACGTCTATACCGATCCTCTGAACGTATTGCAGGCCGAGTTGCTGCATCGTTCACGTCAGCAGGAAAAACCAGATGCCGATCTGGAGCTAGCGCTGATGGTGACGATCGCCGGTGTCGCGGCAGGTATGCGTAATACGGGTTAATTGCGACAACACGTTAATACGCCAAACTAACTCACTCACGAAGCCTCTCAACAGAGAGGCTTCCTTTACATGGGTTAAAAGATAACCGTCGTGACGCCATCTAACGGTAAATGCCAGTCCAGCGTGTTCCACGGACTTTCAGGATTACCGGTTAAACGACGCAGAATATCCATCTGATCGTTAACAAAATCTTCCGTCGCCAGCGAGCGCCAATATTGCCGCCCAACCACGTAGCTAATGGCAAAATGATACCAACTGTCATATTTCTGTTGCGCATCCCGCGCCATAGACATGATCATATCCCAACCTTCCTCTTCGCCCACCATACCCACCGCCATCCCCCAGCGGCACAGGTTGACGCTACGCCCTTCGTCCCAGGCATCAATCCCGGTACGATCCAACGCAAACCGATTGAGCCTCACGATCAGTAATTCACTGTGATGTTCTTCATCATGTTGATGGCGCTGGATATACGCATCCATCTCCGCTTCAGACATCGCAGACAGCCTATGCTGTAGACGGCGGTAACCAGGCCCGTGTCCGTGACCATTGAGCAGGCGATGGATCTGGCGCAGCAGCGCTTCGCGAGTTTCAATGCCCCAATCCCGTTTCAGAATATGGCGGATCGCCCTCAGCGCTTCCTGTTTATCACCCCCGCCATCCAGCACATCATGGCGATCGCGATTCATTTCCGTCAGAATGGCTGACAGCGCCAGCCCCCATAGCTGAGTTTTGGATAAAGGCTGCGTATTTTCCTGATTTTCCACGGTCATGCGTTATCTACTCCCTGCCGCCCCGGCGCTATCCGCTCCAGCTTCATTAACCATTCGCCGATCTCATCCATATCGCCGCCGTATTCCTGGTATAACTTCGCGCCACGCTGGGCCTTATCATACAAGCCTAATTCACAGGCAGATTTCAACAACTCCAGTGCGGTAATCGACCGCCGAGTGCCCCACTCGATCGCTTCGTCAAAACAGTCTATCGCTTCACGGTGTCTCCCTAAGCGACTTAGACATATGCCGCGACGATGCCAGAGTCCATCATCGGACGGTTTGCACCTCACCGCAAAATCCAGATCCGGTAACGCTTCATGGTAACGATGAAAGGTATAAAGCAACATTATCGAACGGGCGGAAAAATACACCCAATGTGATGCATCCAGCGCGATAGCTTTATTCACACACTCCAATGCCTTATCAGGCTCATCAGTAAAACGGAAAGCCTCCGAGAGCATAAACCAGACATCGGAATTGTCCTGATGATAGCTCAATACATTTTCCAATAGCGGGATCATGTCCTTGTACGTCTCCATTTCGTACAGGGTTCGCGCTAAGCGAATCCGCGCATCGTAGCCATTTTCTCCTTGCCGCTGCGCCTCTTCCATCGCCCATGTATAGGCCTGCCGTGCGTCCTCATACTGCTTCAACCGATAATAGGCATCGCCAAGCGTCATATAGAGCGTCGAGGAAAGATGACGCTGGCTGAAATCACCATGCTTGACGAAAAGTGAGCGGTAGATGACCTCAAAAATACTCCCCCTAATAAAGCGCCAGGGTGACGTAGCGTTGTATTCTGCTCGAGCCATCAGATGGCGGATAAAATTAATACTCAGTGTATAAGCACCATTTTGCAGGTAGCATTCTGCGACTTCTTCACAGTATTCCATGCTGTAACGCTTCGGTTTAATCGTCGCGAAACCACCAGCAATGGTCTGCGCATTGATTTTAAGCACCTGAATCTGCGCTTCTACGTCATACGGCACCAGCATGCAAAGATAGCGATACAGTTCCCGAGCTTCAAAGAGCAGACCTTGAGCCAGAAAACAGCCAGCCAATCCCTTCAACGCCACGGCATGGTCGCTTTGCATCTCCAGCACCTGATTAAACGCATCGGCAGCACGTAGATACTGTCGGTCATGCAGCTCGATCTGCGCTAATCGCAGGTAACCGTCTATTTGCTCCGGCACCATTGCAATTAACTGACGACAGCATTCACGAGCGGGGGAAAAATCACCAAGGCGATGGTAGTGGGCGATAGCCCAACAGAGCAGCTCTGGATCGCAGATCTCTCGCGCTAACACCTGCGCTAGTTGTCGATCAAATGCCGCGCGATCACGCTGATAAACGATGCGAACCAACTGTTCCCTATCGTGGAAATAACGGTCGACGTCCTCTCCAGTCAAGCCGGAAGGCAACCTCAATCCACGCACTGGGATATGCCAGACATCCTCATCATTCAGCCATTCCAACACATTCTCCACCTGCTGTGATGAATAATGTCGCTTTAGCAGTAACGAGTTATGTTCCCAGTCGAAGGTTTCCAGTAAGTGCTGCTTCACCGTATCGGGTAAGAAAGCACAGTGGCCTAAAAAACCAAACAGCCACAGTGAAACAGGCTGTTTGATTTCAAGACGATCGAGTACCGATGTTGATAGCACGTCACGCCACACCTCATCGTCGATACGACACTGAAAATCCGCATAGATTGCCGCCACACGCTGCTTTATCGCTTCAATTTGCTGCATCGTATCCTGCATTAAAGCAATGTCATCGTTCGCCGTGTTAGCCGCAGGATTGCTAATGTTCTCAGCCTCTGCTGCCGTCTCTGGCGCAGGGTTTTCCTGCTGCTCGGCATCCCCTTTAGCCACCAGATAGCGGGCCTGCAAGAGCGCTTCTTCGTACGCAGCGCGGAGCGCTTTAAACGCTTCGGCATCATCTTCTGGATTATGCTGCCGCAACAAACGCGCATACGCACGTCGAATAGCCATTTGGTCGACCGTTTCCTCAATCCCTAAAAATACCCAGCATGACGTTTTCATAACGAATGAGGCTCCATCTCATCAAATACGCTCTGTATTTCTTTTGTTACCCGACGAATATGTAATGTATCCTGCGTTTCCAATGCATCTTCAAAAACTTGCAATTCATGCGCAATACGTTCTCGCGCTTCGCCCATTAATTGCTCATATAAACGCTCACCGCGTGCCAGTAACAATCGACTCTCCATACGCTCACGCGGGTGTATTTTTATCTCTGCCAACTGCTGTAAGCGCGCCTGTATCTCAGCGTCCGACAAATCACAGCTATCATTGCGGATAACCGTTGATTTACTGTTGCCCTCATGGAGGTCTGTCGCCTGCACTTCCAAAATGCCGTTGATATCGTAGGTATAACGCACACGCACAATGGGTTCATCTTCCGGTGTGGGCGGAAACTCAATTTCCAGCTCACCCAATTTGACGTTATTACGCGTCAGGCGACTTTCCCCCTGATAGATTTGCAGCAGCATGTTGGTTTGCCCTTCATGACAGGTGCTGAACACCTTTTCCCGGCTCACGGGGACAACCGTATTACGATCAATGATCGGCGTATAATAACCGCTCTCCAGATGTCCATTCGGCAAGCGGCGTGCCGTTTCTAGCCCTAGGGTAAACGGGCAGACGTCAGTCAGCACGACCTCCGCTAGCCCTTGGCTACGCGCCTTGAGCCCAGCCTGCACGGCAGCACCCAACGCCACGATTTCATCAGGATTTAGCGTCGCGATCGGGTACTGACCAAATAGTTTGGCAGCCAGGCTTCTCACCACGGGCATACGGCTAGCACCCCCGACCAGAATGACGCAATTCAAATCACGCGGGGTAATAGCCGCGTCATTCAATGCCCGTTCGATAGGCTGGCGTAACGCATCAATTAAAGGAGTGCAAAGTGATTCAAAATCATCGCGGGTGAGGCGCCATGGATACGATACGCCACCGAACTCTGGCGCTATCGACGCCTCATGTTGCAGCGTCAATTCCCGTTTCATTCCTTCGATATGCTGGCGCAGGCGACTCATTTCTGACAAGTCGAGCGACGTCAGCGCATGCGTATTCAGAAACGCTTTTACCAACGTATCGACAAAATCTTCGCCCCCTAGTGTGTTGTGCCCTGCTGTGGCGTTCACTTCCATAATGCCGTCAAATAGCGTCAGGACCGACACATCGAAGGTGCCACCGCCCAGATCGAATACTAAAAAACGGTTTTCTGGTGCATTGATGTGCAACCCGTAACTTAACGCAGCGGCCGTCGGCTCATTCACCAAACGTTCAACCTTGAGGCCAGCTAGCTGCCCTGCAATCTGCGTTGCTTTGCGTTGTTTGTCATTAAAGTAAGCAGGCACGCTGATGACCGCTTCTGTCACGGGCGCACCAAGAAATGCTTCAGCATCAGCTTTCAACACGCGTAGCAGAAAAGAAGATAATTCCTCAGGCTGGTAGGTCTGTACATTACCAAGCGAATAGGCCTTTTTCGTCCCCATGTAGCGTTTGAACAATGCTGCGGTTTTAAGCGGGTGAGTAATCAAACGCTCTTTAGCCACACGCCCCACCAATAGGTCGCCGTTATCATCAAGGCCGATAACTGAGGGGGTGAGGTAATCACCGTGTGCATTAGGAATCAGTACGGCTTTCTCGCCGTCCCAAAATGAAGCCAGACTATTTGTCGTACCTAAATCAATCCCTATGATATGAGACATATTCCTCCCTGATTGAATAAACGCAAAACGCCTGATGAAATTCATCGGGCGTGGGTAAGCTGAATAGAATTAACCGATAGTAGGACTAATTATGAACACAATAACGAACTTAAAAAACGTCCTATTCTAAATTACGCCAGATATTTATCCTGCAAATAATTCCGCGCACGATTATCCAGCCCGTATTCCACCTCAAGCCAACTATCGATCGAACCATGCCGTTCGTAGATGGCCTGCAACGCCGTCACGATGAACTCTTCCTGCACCGACAGCACATAAGAGAACTGTCCCAGCGCTTTTTCATTCAGCGTTGCCGACAGATGTGTCAGTAGTTGCTGGCGGAAGGGCGTCAGCGTCGTCTCGGTGAGCAAGTAATCTTCCATCACCGTCTGCTCATCTGCCCCCAGCGCAAACATCACCAGCGCCGAACCGATACCGGTGCGATCTTTACCGACGGCGCAGTGCTGTACCAGCCCGCCCTCATCCGGCCGCAATAGCAGCGATACCAGCTGTTTATAGGCTGAGTTATTGAAAGGCAGACGGCGGTAAAGCTCCAACATGAATGCGCGGGAATCAAACGCCGCCAGCACATCGGATCCCAATGAATCCAGATTAGCCGTCACTTCATGGCGCAATGGGTTGGCTGGGTAAGCGTGGTAATTCGCCCCCGTCCACAAGACGTCGGGCTTCTGCGCAATTTCATCAGCATCCCGATAGTCCACCACGTGGGAAATCGGCACGCCCGCAAGGTGTTCACAGTCAGCCTGACTCAGCAAATCCAGCGAGCCGGAGCGAAAAAGTTTACCGTGTCGGATAAGCCGCCCATCAGCAGCGCGGTTACCGCCTAAATCGCGGAAGTTGATTCCGCCGTCCAGCGGTAATAAAGAAGGATGAAGCAACGTTGGTTCGGTCATACATCTCCTTGCGAGGTTGAAAGGCGAGCAAGGCAACTTGAGCTATTTAGTGTATACCCTAAATAATTCAAGTTGCAGGACAAAACGTTATCGTTTTGAACAACGCAAAGCGTTGACCCGCTAGGGCGAGGTTCATTTATGAGCCTCGTAACGCGGCAAGAGAAGGAATCCCGATGAGCTTACTCAAGTAAGTGATTCGGGTGAGCGAACGCAGCCAACGCACATGCAGCTTGAAGAATGACGGGTATATCAGGATACGGGCTGGCATCGACGATGACCAGCCCAAAATACCATCAATTTTTGTGCTTATTCAGCGGCTAACAAGCGGCGGGTTGCATCCAGCAACACCTTGACGACGGTGGTTTCGGCCAGCTTCATCGTCGCCGCATCCGGGATTTCCTGCTGAGTACGGTTCACGATCACGCCCGCGATCATGCCCGCTTTTAATCCCTGGCTGGCGCACATCGTCAGCAGCGTGGCGGATTCCATTTCATAGTTCAGCACGCCCATGCTCTGCCATTCTTCCATCGAACCGCGGAAACGACGTACCACGCGTCCAGAGAAGGTGTCATAGCGTTCCTGACCCGGATAGAACGTATCGGAAGATGCTGTGATGCCCACGTGCAACGCCGCGCCCGATGCCTTCGCCGCTTCCACCAGCGCGGTGGTACAGCCGAAATCAGCCACGGCAGGGAATTCCATTGGCGCGAAGTGCAGGCTCGCCCCATCAAGGCGAACGGCTGCCGTGGTTACTAGCACATCGCCGACATTGATACCGGACTGAATCGCCCCCGTCGTACCGACGCGCAGGAAAGTACGGATGCCGAGCTGTGCCAATTCTTCGACCGCAATTGATGTTGACGGGCCACCGATACCGGTCGAGCAAACAATCACTGCCTTGCCGTCCAGCTCCGCACGCCAGGACGTAAATTCACGGTGTGATGCCAGATGTACCGGGTTATCCATCAGGCGAGCAATTTTTTCAACACGCTCAGGATCGCCGGGGACGATAGCCAGCGTCGCGCCCTGTAAATCGTTCTTGACCAAACCAAGATGGAACACATCAGATGTAGACATAACTGCCTCCCGGGCAATCAATTGGGTATTCAGAGAAATCGTGCTGGACGCACCATAAACGCAGCCTGTAGGCGTCCGTGCAATAAAAAGACTCTAGCGCATCATGACGTTTTTTTAAGTGACGAGAATCACCGATAAAAAAGAAACAAATATCAACATACATAAAAAATGTGATTTAAATCACTATTTATTGGACGGGGAATTCATTTTTGCCGATTAATTGTCTTCTAGTGTAGATTCTTTAATCATTAATAGTATTTATGATGGATATTCTGAGATCCCTCTTTCACATGAAAATCGGCCGATAACAGGAGTGCGCGTAATGAAGACTGATGAACAGACAACCTTCAAACATCTTCCTCAGGGGCTATCCCCAGCGGTAGAACCGCAGACCTCCTCCATCATTACGACGGATTCTGTCGGTATCATTGCCAGTGAAACCACTATTTCTTCTCAGGGCGAGCAGTTGCCTGCGTATATCGCCAGACCGGCGAACCATGACAAGCCGCTCCCTATCATTCTGGTGGTGCAGGAGATTTTCGGCGTTCATCAACACATTCAGGACGTTTGCCGCAGGCTGGCCAAACGAGGCTATATGGCCATTGCACCAGAGCTGTATTTTCGTCAGGGCGACCCCAGCCACTATAACGATATTCAGCGAATCCTGACCGAGCTGGTGTATAAGGTGCCCGATACGCAGGTGCTATCCGATCTCGATCACACGGCCAACTGGGCGATTAAACAGGGCGGCGACGCCAGTAAGCTGGCGATAACGGGTTTCTGTTGGGGCGGACGCATCACCTGGCTCTACGCCGCGCATAATCCACAGCTCAAGGCGGCCGTTGCCTGGTACGGCAAATGTACGGGTGAGAAAACGTTGAATAGCCCTAAACATCCCGTCGATATTGCAACAGAATTAGCAGCCCCAGTGCTGGGGTTGTACGGTGCGAAAGACGGGAGTATTCCGCTAGAACAAGTGGATACCATGCGGCAGGCGCTGCGTGCTGCCAATGCGGAGGCAGATATCATTGTCTATCCCGATGCCGGTCATGCTTTTCATGCTGATTACCGCCCCAGCTATCATGCAGAATCCGCACGCGACGGCTGGCAGCATATGCTGGCGTGGTTCCAGAAAAACGGCGTGGCGTAACGCCATCACACCATTTTCGTTCTTATCCACGATCTAAAACGCCACCGAACAATGGTGGCGTTGGCGTTTTACCTTTTTACTGTTTTACAGAGACAGACAGCCTTAGAACGTCGTCCAGTCGCCGTCATTGCCCTTGTCTTTCGCTGCCGCTGGCGCTAAAGACAGCGTTGGCGTACGCATTGGTGCCGATGCATAAGAAGCGGTTTTGCCGCTGCCATATGACTGCAACTTAAACGCGCTTACCGCTTCCGCCAGGACAGAGGCCTGTGCTTGCAGAGACAGTGCCGCAGAGGCCGACTCTTCAACCAGAGCCATATTCTGCTGGGTCGTGGTATCAATCTGTCCAATCGCCAGATTCATCTGGTTAATGCCGTCGCTCTGCTCACGGCTGGCCTGCGAAATCTCGCTGATAATGCCCATTCACGTTATCGATGAGGTCATTCGCATCTACCGTTTGCGGATAAACCTCTTTGACGATATCTCTGGCACCATCCTGAAAAGAGGACAGTTTAGACAAAGAAAAAATACTCACGGTAAATAACATCAGAATCAAGATGGCAAATCCGCCTCCTAATCGATAGCCAATTCGCTAAACTCATGTCTCACTCATTTTAGGTAATACATAATAATGACTGCTGCTCGTATCATAACGCCGCAGTGTGGGGAATTATCGTTTTTTTCGGGAAAATAAATAGGTTGTATGGGTGTAAATAAATACTCATAGATGAGTAATTGCAGGTGCACGTTCAACATCAGTAAAACGTTAAAAAATAAAAAAACCTCGCTCCATGGGTACATCCAGAGCCGCTTCCATATCGTCTACCTTATCGGCACAATATTCCCTAGCTTTATGACGGCATCGATTAACTCTACCGATGAATCAATATATTCATAGCGAATAAATAATCCTTTTCGAAAAAATAACCTATCAGTCAATGCAGAAAAATACGGGGAATAGAGCGGGAGTTTTATTAAAGAAAAGACAATATAGTTAATTTTCAGGAAGGAAGAAGATTTGCAGGGTAGAAATAATAAACAGCCGAGAGGGAGAAAAATAATGCGTATTTTTATCTACTCGTTAGCTATAAAAGCTCAGGGAGGCCATCGCCTCCCTGATTGCATTAGCCACTAATTATTACTGGGTTTCACGCAGACGCTGTGCTGCCTGAACCATATTCGCCAGAGCCTGACGCGTTTCCGGCCAGCCACGGGTTTTCAGACCGCAATCCGGGTTCACCCACAGGCGTTCAGCGGGAATACGCTGTGCCGCTTTCTTCAGCAGGTCTTCCATCCATTCCACGCTCGGTACGTTCGGGGAGTGAATATCATAAACGCCGGGACCGATTTCATTCGGGTATTCGAATTCTTCAAACGACTCCAGCAATTCCATATCGGAACGAGAGGTTTCAATCGTAATCACGTCTGCATCCAGCGCGGCGATAGAATCCATGATGTCGTTGAACTCGCAATAACACATATGGGTGTGGATCTGCGTGTCATCTTTCGCCACGGCGGCATTCAGACGGAAGGCATCCACTGCCCAGGTCAGATAAGCGTCCCAGTCCGAGCGGTGCAGCGGCAGACCTTCACGCAGCGCCGGTTCGTCAATCTGGATGATGCCAATACCTGCGGCTTCTAAATCTGCCACTTCGTCACGCAGCGCCAGTGCAATCTGTTTAGCGATGGTTTCACGCGTGACGTCTTCACGCGGGAACGACCAGCACAGGATCGTCACCGGACCTGTCAGCATGCCTTTCATCGGCTTGTCGGTCAGAGACTGTGCGTATTTCGCCCACTCAACAGTGATCGCTTCTGGACGACTCACATCACCAATAATGACTGGCGGTTTCACACAGCGAGAACCGTAGCTCTGCACCCAGCCGTTCTGGGTAAAGACGAATCCGTCCAGATGCTCGCCGAAGTACTCCACCATGTCGTTACGCTCGGCTTCACCGTGCACCAGTACGTCCAGCCCCAGACGCTCTTGCTCAGCCACAGCCTGCTTGATGTGCTCGGAAATGCCGGTGCGATAGTGATTGCCATCCAGACGACCTTGTTTGAAATCCAGACGCAGGCCGCGAATTTCGGTGGTTTGCGGGAAAGAACCAATCGTCGTCGTCGGCCATGCTGGCAGATTAAAGCGCTCACGCTGGGCATCCGCACGAACCGAATACACGTTCTGACGCTGGCTGTCCTGCGCAGTAATCGCCGCCAGACGCTGGGCAACGGCAGCGTTATTCACACGCGTCGAGGTACGGCGAGCACGAATCGGCGCGCTGTAGGCGCCCAGTGCCTGCCCATTGCCGCTGTTCAGTGCCTGAGACAGCAGTGACAGCTCCGCACATTTCTGGATGGCAAAGGCAAACCAGCTCTTCACTTCATCATCCAGACGCACTTCCACACTCAGATCGATAGGGCTATGCAGCAGTGAACATGAACTGCCCAGCCATAGATCACGCGTCCCCACCAGCGGCTGCAGACGTTCGAACCAGTTGCTCAGGTCAGCACGCCATACGTTACGGCCGTTAATCACCCCCAGAGACAGTACCCAGTTAGCAGGCAGTTGAGTGCTCAGCGTAGCGGCATCATCCTTACCGTGAACCAGATCGACATGCAGCCCCTGAACCGGCAGCGTTTTGATCGTTTCCAGATTCTGGCTAACGCTATCGAAATAGGTCGTCAGCAGCAGTTTCACCTGACCCTGCAATGCATCGTAAGCCGGTTTAAATGCGGCCAGCCATGCTTGCGGCAGTTCCAGCACCAGTGCAGGCTCATCGATCTGCACCCACTCAATGCCGCGCTTCGCCAGTTCAGCCAGCACCTGCTGGTAAACGGGTAGAATGTCCTGCAGCAGCGACAGACGGTCAAACTGCTCGCCTTTCACTTTCCCCAGCCATAGGTAGGTCACCGGGCCTAGCAGAACAGGTTTAATTTTATGACCCAGCGCCAGCGCTTCATCAACTTCATCCAGCAGTTGTGTCCAGGTCAGCTTGAACTGCTGTCCTTTGGTGAATTCCGGCACCATGTAGTGATAGTTAGTGTTAAACCACTTGGTCATTTCTGCCGCAGCAGCAGGTTGACCGGTTGGCGCGCGTCCGCGGCCAATACGGAACAGCGTATCCAGATCGACCGAGCCATCTTCATTTTGATGGCGCGCAGGTACGTTACCCAGCAGCAGACTCGTGGTCAGCACATGGTCATACCAGGCGAAATCACCCACTGGCAGCAGATCAACGCCAGCATCCTTCTGTTGTTGCCAATGACGCGCACGCAGCTCACGTCCAACGGTCAGCAACTCTTCCTGTGTCGCGTTACCTGCCCAGTAGCTTTCCTGCGCTTTTTTCAGTTCACGGCGTAGTCCAACGCGCGGAAAACCCAGTGTGTGATTCACAATCGCCATCGTTAATTCCTCATTTAGCCGTCCAGATGTTTACACATCCATAATCCGCAGGTAGTGTAGTAAGCACAAGCGCAATTTATTCACTGTCACTGTGAAGGACTCTCATGATCGAATTCAAACACCTGCGAACGCTGCAAGCACTGCGCAATACCGGATCGTTAGCCGCCGCTGCCTCTGCACTTCACCAAACTCAATCGGCGTTATCCCACCAGTTCAGCGATCTGGAGCAGCGCCTTGGGTTCAGGCTATTCGTGCGTAAAAGCCAGCCGCTGCGCTTTACGCCTCAGGGAGAAATTCTGTTGCAGCTGGCAGAGCAGGTGTTACCGCAAATCCAGCAGGCGTTGCAGTCGTGCCATGAGCCGCACCAAACCATGCTGCGTCTGGCTATTGAGTGCCATAGCTGTATTCAGTGGCTGACACCTGCGCTAGACGAGTTCCACCAGCATTGGCCGCAGGTGGCGATGGACTTTAAATCAGGCGTGACGTTCGATCCTCAGCCAGCACTTCAACAAGGCGAGCTGGATCTGGTTATGACCTCCGACATCATGCCGCGCAGCGGTCTGCATTATTCACCTCTGTTTGATTTTGAAGTCAGGCTGGTACTGGCTCCCGACCATCCGCTGGCAGGAAAAGAGAAAATTGAACCGGAGGATTTCACCGCCGAGACTCTGATGATCTATCCGGTACAGCGGCAACGGCTGGACGTCTGGCGTCACTTTTTACAACCAGCCGGCGTCAGCCCTACGCTGAAAAGCGTGGACAATACGCTGCTGCTGATTCAGATGGTCGCCGCACGCATGGGCATCGCTGCGCTACCGCACTGGGTGGTGGAAAGCTTCGAGCGTCAGGGGCTGATTGTGACTAAATCGCTGGGTGACGGGCTGTGGAGCCGGTTGTACGCCGCCGTCCGTGACGGAGAGCAGCGCCAACCGGTGATTGATGCGTTTATTCGTTCGGCGCGCCAGCACGCTTGTGAGCACTTACCATTTGTGAAGGACGCTTCACGACCCAACGCTGGTGTACCCACAGTGAGGACGTAATAATTATCGTCCCCACGATAAAGCTCAGCCAGTCTGGCGTTTTATGCCAGATAGCGAAGTTGACCAAGAGCCCAGCCGGCACGTGAAAGTTGTTCATTATGCTAAGCGTTCCGGCATCGACCTGAGTTGCGCCATAGTTCCACATAAAATACCCCAGGCCAGAAGCGCCAATCCCCAACCAGACCAACACGCCCCACTGCAAGGTTGTAGTGGGTAATTTATCCAGATTGCCGAAAAGCAGCCATGCAGCTATCGTCACAATCGCCGCCCCCAGATAAAACCAGGAAAACGCGCAGTGCTGCGGCACCGGATAGAGCTCCATCAAACGCTTATAACCCACCTGACCGGCGGCAAAACACACGTTAGCTGCCTGCACCAGCAGGAATCCCCACCAGAAATGTGCACTCACGCCGTGATAGTGGATCACCGCCGCCCCGAATACCGCCAGCAGAGCGCTCATCACGTAGCCCCAGCGCAGGCGCTGTCGGGCAAGCAGGTCGTAAATCAGCGTCACGTACAGCGGCGTCATCACCGTAAAGAGTAAAAACTCAGGTACGGTCAGGTACAGGTAAGCCTGGAACACGAACAGGTACATGATACCCAGTTGGCAAGCACCCACTAACAGATACAAGAAAATAACGCGTGGGGCATAGCCGCGCAGGCGTAAGAACGGCAAAAACACCACTGCCGCCGCCGTCAGGCGGAACATCGCAGAAAACCAGCTATCAACCTGACCCGCCAGATATTCGCCAATCAGGCTGAATGAAAATGCCCACAAGATAGTGGTGATAGTAAGTAATGGCACAACAACATCCGCTTAGGAAAAAGTATCGCCATTGTAACGGAGATGGCTGAATGAATTTCAGTCAATGTGGTTTACATTAGATTAAAGAGTAAACAAACAAAAAATAAACGTCACAACGGAGAGAGATGACGTGAAATAGCCTTTAGCAGGGAGCAATCCACGTCATTAAATATATTCTGTCAGTGCTGCTCTTTTAGCAAAAAATAGGGCCTCTTTTTATCAAATAAAGAGACCCTGTGACCGTGGAATTAAATCTGCCATCTGAACCAAGCAAAGAAAACATTACCGTTATTGTATGTTCCGGGAATGTAAGTCGCCTGGAAAGAGAGCTTGCTGTAGCTTATTGATGCCAAAGGTAATAAGACGGGAATTGGAATATAGTTCCAGTTATCACGCATAGTGAAACCCGCCGTAAAACCCAGCCCCAGTTGAAAATCCTGATCGCTGGTTGGTCGCCAGCGCTTTTCATAACCATAGCCACCGATAGGCTCCCATTTGTTATAGGAGTCCTTGAACGCCATGAGATAAAGCCCGTGCCAGTCCCCATCCTTATCCAAGCGGGAAACCCCATAGCCCGCGCCCCACGGCCTTTCATTATATTTATCGGTCTTTTCTTTATCGTACGTCCAGCGGTTATGCCAGGTGATCGTCGGGATATAAATATCGTGGCTCTGCGGCGAATTCCAGGTCGTAGACAGATTATTTTTACTTCTCTGCCACCAACTTTCATCCTGCTTATCCGACGCCGACTCATTGGAATCAACCGCGACAGGTGCGAGATTTGCCGTGCTACTCGTATTATTTATCCCTACATTATTTATGCTTTCTGCTGCGTAACTCAAAAAAGGGACAACGGGTAGTGTAATCAAACTCAACGTGATTAAAATTCGCTTCAAATACATATAAGGTTCTCTGTAACAGAGTCACGATTCCATTCAAACAAAGGTAATCCAAACAAAACTATTTTTGGTTCTTACCAGAATATATAGTTCAGTTTACGTCATCTGCCTATATAGGCGGGAAACCAAAACAGCCTATTATGAAGGGATAAACAGCAACTTTGCTTAAATAGATAGTGAATTCCGTTCCGCTTTCAGACGTTTCCTAGCTGAAATAACAAAAAACCACCTTATTTATCGGCGGTTTATATTCTGGTTGGAACCCGTATCAGAGAGATAGCAAGAACGATGAATCGCCTATGTCGTGGGATTAGATACCATCACCATATTCGAAACCGCGATTGATCCCGTTGAAATACTGATCCATGTCCATAGCGGGTTTATCGCTTTCCGGGCGACCGACGATACGAGCCGGAACCCCTGCCGCCGTCGTATGTGGAGGAACCGATTGCAGCACAACAGAACCCGCGCCAATTTTCGCGCCACAACCCACCTCAATATTCCCCAGAATTTTCGCGCCCGCGCCAATCATCACGCCTTCGCGAATTTTAGGGTGACGGTCACCGCTCGTTTTACCCGTACCACCCAGCGTCACGGATTGCAGAATGGAAACATCGTTTTCAACAACAGCGGTTTCGCCGATTACAATGCCCGTTGCATGATCGAGCATGATCCCGCAGCCGATTCTCGCCGCTGGGTGGATATCAACACCGAAAGAAACCGAGATCTGATTCTGAAAATAGACCGCCAACGCTTTACGATCCTGCGACCACAGCCAGTGACCAATGCGGTAAGCCTGTAATGCATGAAACCCTTTCAGGTAGAGCAGCGGCGTAGAATATTTATCCACCGCCGGATCGCGCAGGCAGACGGCCTGAATATCGCGCGCGGCAGAAACGATCATCTGTGGATCGGCACGATAGGCTTCCTCTACCACCTCACGAATAGCAATCGCGGGCATAATCGAATTGGCTAACTTATTCGCCAACATATAGCTCAGCGCGCTGCCCAAATTCTCGTGCTTTAGCAATGTGGCATGAAAAAAGCTGGCCAGCATCGGTTCACAGTCCGCGAGACTGCGCGCTTCTGCCTTGATATTGGTCCAGACCAGTTCCAGTTCTTCTGTCGACATTGCCTTACTCTCCGAGATACCACACACCACAACGTATATCTGTTCTCAAACGGCAGGCTTAGTAGCACCGCCGCTCGCATACAAGAAAATGAAGATACTATGAGCCTCCAGGATTAGGAAGCCCAGCATATACTCGTCATACTTCAAGTTTCATGTGCGTTGGCTGCGTTCAGTCACCCGAATCACTTACTTAAGTAAGCTCATCGGGACTCCTTCCCTTGCCGCCTGCCTGAAGCTCGAATTATTTAGAGTATGGAACGACGTGTTTTATAACCTAGCGGTTTCGTCTTTACGCGTGCGCCCCAATAGGCTCAGCGCCGCCTCTCGGGCGTCTTTCCCACAATACAGCACCTGCCAGAGTTGCTCAGTAATCGGCATTTCAACGCCGTAGCGCTGTGCTAATGCCAGCACCTCTTTCGTATTGCGGTACCCTTCAACAACCTGACCAATGCTATCCTGCGCGCTCTGTACATCCATTCCCTGTCCCAGCATCATGCCGAAGCGCCGGTTACGGGACTGATTATCAGTACAGGTCAGCACCAGATCGCCAAGCCCGGCCATCCCCATGAAGGTAGTAGGATCCGCACCCAGCGCCGCACCAAGCCGAGTCATTTCTGCCAGCCCGCGGGTGATCAGAGCGGTACGTGCATTGGCACCAAACCCAATGCCGTCGGACATCCCAGCACCGATAGCAATGACGTTTTTTACCGCGCCGCCCAACTGCACGCCGATAAAATCGGGGTTGCTGTAAACGCGGAAGCTCTTCCCACAGTGCAGCAGCTGTTGTAGGTCGTCAGCAAATTCACTGTCCGTTGATGCCAGCGCAATCGCCGTCGGCATACCCGCCGCTAATTCTTTGGCAAATGTCGGGCCGGATACCACCGCAAGCGGGATGGCTTCGCCCAACGCTTCGCGTGCAACATCTTGCAACAAGCGTCCCGTTTCCGCTTCCAGCCCTTTAGTCGCCCACACAATACGCGCATCGGCACGCAAGTGGGGTTTCAATTGACGCAAGACATCACCGAACACATGGCTCGGCACAACGACCAGCACGTTTCTGCTGGCAGTAAGCGCCTGCGCCAGATTGGTTTCCAGCTGTAGCGAATCGGGGAAAGGCACATCAGGCAGGAATGCCTGATTACAGCGAGCGGCCTGTAACGCCTGAATGTGCACAGGGTTGTGACCCCACAGCACGACTCGATGGCCATTACGCGCCAGCGTAATGGCCAACGCGGTGCCGTACGAACCGGCACCGATAACGGTCATTGAAGCGTCAGACGCGTTCATCAGGCATCCTGATGCTGCGCAGCGCCTTCACCTTCGGTCTGCTGCTGCAGGTAATTCATGAACAGTGCATCAAAGTTAACCGGTGCCAGGTTCAGTTGCGGGAAGGTACCGCGAGAAACTAGGCTAGTGATGCACTCACGCGCATAAGGGAACAGAATGTTCGGGCAATATGCACCCAGACAATGCGCCAACTGAGTTCCTTCGATACCGCCAACGGTAAAGATACCACCTTGCTGAACTTCACACAGAAATGCAGTTTCTTCACCCAGAGAAGCCGTTACGGTCACACGCAGTACGACTTCATAGATGTCATCAGCCAGTTGGCTAGAAGCCGTATCCAGATCCAGTTTTACTTCCGGCTGCCATTCCTGCTGGAACACCTGAGGCGCATTCGGCGCTTCAAAAGAGATATCTTTGGTGTAGATACGCTGGATTTGGAAAGCCATTTCTGTGTTGTTTTGTTCAGACATGTTAAGTAATACCCTTTTGTTAGATTCTCTTGACGTCTTCCGTCGTCATAAGTGGGCGGACGTCAGCACATTTCTGTCATTGTCATACTGCAATCACTGTAGTTGCAATAACGGTAGTACTGCAATCAGCCTGTAGGTTATCCTGCAAAATCGCCGCCATTTTCACGGTGTATGATTGATACACTTGGCACGATGCGGATAGTTTTACCACAAACCATTTTATTTGCCGCGGACTAAAGGCAGATTCTCACCGCTCCAGCCAGCCAGGCCGTCTTTCAGTACCTGCACACGCTCAAAACCGGCTTTATGCAAATTCTCGGCCGCTTCGCGTGAAGAGAGGCCGTTGGCGCAAACCACGATAATCGGCTGCGATTTATGTTTTTCAAGTTCACCTACGCTGCCGTTTTTAATGTCGTTCGGCAACAGGTTAAATGCGTTGGCAATATGGCCACGGCGATAGTCGTCACGGTTACGGATATCAACGACGACAGCATCTTCTTTATTAATCAGGCGGATCGCTTCACCGCGAACCACTTCTTTTACGTTCGACAGTTTACTCTTCACAGTAAGTACAATTACCGCAACCAACAGCGCAACCCAGGCGATGCTCAAAATAGGGTTCTTGCTAACGAATGGCATAATCTCTTGCATGGGGTGTAACGACTCCCGGATCAGTTAAGCAACAAAAATATAAGGTTCCTGAGTATACCTGCGCGATACGGCAATTACAGCCAGTAAGCCAATATAGCGTATCGAATCTGCGGCGAGCTTTCCATTTATCTCTATATTGATGCGCCCAGACACCCACCTTTGTGCCATGCTTGTCACGTCTGGAAATAGAAATCAGACAAGAGACAACTGGTAAGCCGCTGTTCATCGTGGAATAATTCACCGCTATGAGTAAAAACGCGTTATTTGTACAGAGTCGAGTAGCATGTAGCGCCGATCGCCATGTATCCGCATTACAAAGGCTGCTCACCCGCTGCGCCAACGCGCTCTGCGTTGGCGTTTTGTTGTTGCCCGCACTCGGCCAGGCGGAAGATAATCAGGCACAGCTTAAGACCCTGCAACACGATATCGCCGAGAAAGAAAAAAGCGTTCAAGAACAACAAAAGCAACGCAGTGTCTTAGTCCAGCAGTTGAAAAAGCAGGAGCAGTCCATCTCTCAGGCCAGTCGTCAACTGCATGAAACGCGCAATACGCTGTCCACACTCAATAAAGAATTAACCAGCCTCAGCGCCTCTATCGCCAAACTGCAATCTCAGCAGGATAAGCAACAAACGCTACTTTCCCGTCAGCTTGACGCCGCCTTCCGGCAAGGTCAGCACAGCGCACTGCAATTAATGTTGAGCGGAGAAGAAAGCCAGCGCAGCGAGCGCATCCTCGCCTACTTCGGTTATCTGAATGAAGCGCGGCAGAAATCCATCCACGACTTGCAGCAAACGCGTGTGGAGCTGGCTGAACAAAAGCGTCAGTTGGAACAAAAACAGGCACAGCAAAAAACGCTGCTGGGCGATCAACAGCAACAACAGCAGACGCTAGAGCAGGCACAGTCCGATCGCAAGAAAACGCTGTCGACGCTGGAAAGTTCGCTGGAAAAAGATCAGCAGCAGTTGACGGAACTGCGCCAGAATGAAACGCGGTTGCGCGATCAGATCGTCCGCGCTGAGCGAGAAGCGAAAGCCCGAGCCGAACGGGAAGCACGTGAGGCCGCCAAGGTTCGCGCTAAAGAAGAACAGGCCAAACGCAGCGGCAGCAGCTACAAACCGACTGAAGGTGAACGCTCACTTATGGCCCGAACCGGCGGTTTAGGGCGACCTTCTGGTCAAGCTATCTGGCCAGTTAACGGTCGCATCGAGCACCGCTTTGGTGAACCGTTACAGGGTGAGCTGCGCTGGAAGGGCATGGTGATTACCGCACCGGAAGGGACGGAAGTGAAGGCGATCGCCGACGGAACCGTACTGATGGCCGACTGGCTACAGGGCTACGGGCTGGTCGTTGTTGTGCAGCATGGTAAAGGCGATATGAGCCTGTACGGCTATAACCAGAGCGCATTGGTTTCCGTTGGCGCTCAGGTCAAGGCCGGACAATCTATTGCGTTGGTCGGCACCAGCGGCGGGCAGAGCCAGCCTGGACTGTATTTTGAAATCCGTCGTCAGGGTCAGGCGGTCAATCCACAACCTTGGCTGGGAAGATAGTCTTGTCTTATTTAACCAAAACACCGTTATTGGCGTTGAGTCTGCTCGCCCTGTCTCCTTTGGCGCTGGCCGGAAAACTGTCCATCGTCATCGATGATTTCGGCTATCGTCCACATAATGAAAACCAGATTCTGGCGATGCCAACAGCGATTTCCGTCGCGGTATTACCCAACGCGCCGTACGCCCGTGAAATGGCAACCAAAGCCCATCAGCAAGGACGAGAAGTGCTGATCCATCTGCCGATGGCACCGATGAGCAAGCAGCCGCTGGAGCGCGATACATTACGCCCTGACATGAGCAGCGAAGAAATTCAGCGCATTATCCGCCAATCGGTTAATAACGTGCCTTACGCCGTGGGGTTGAATAACCATATGGGCAGCGCGATGACCGCCAGTCTGCCGGGTATGCAAAAAGTCATGCAGGCGCTGAGCGCCTACCAGCTCTATTTCCTCGATAGCATGACCATTGGCAGCAGCCAATCAAGCCAGGCCGCGGCAGGAACGAACGTCAAAGTTATCAAACGCAAAGTCTTTCTGGATGATTCGCAAAACGAAGCCGAGATTCGCAAACAGTTTACCCGCGCGGTGCAAATCGCCCGCCGCAGCGGTTCCGCCATCGCTATCGGGCATCCACATCCTGCAACCATCCGCGTCTTACAGCAGATGTTGCCCACGCTGGATGCCGATATTGTCTTAGTCCGCCCCAGCCAGTTGCTTAATGAGCCGACGCGGCAGTATGAGCCTCAGCCGCCGCAGCCAGTCAAACCGCGTAATCCGTTCCGCGGTATACCGCAGTGCCAAGTCAAACAGCCGCCGGAACCGGTGAAGAACGATGTGTTCTTCAAGCTGGTGAGCAGCAGCATTCGGGAAAGCGCCCCCGTGCTATTTATCAAGCACCGCTGGCAGACCTGGATTGCGCCAGCCGCGACCGAAGCATCCAAACAACCGTAATGTCAGGCGCGCGTTTCTCTTTTGCCATCGCGCATGTCAAAGCTAAGTTCGGATGTCCGCTCTTTGCCATATTTCCGGAATCAGGCCATGCAGAAGCCGGGGATGGAGACCTTCTGGAACAGGTGCGGACTTGCCACGACGGATGAAGGATATGCTGGAAGTTTCGCGAGGAACACGGGATCAGCGAAGGCGGCGCGGACCGCTTCGGTGGATTCCCACATTACATAGTTTAGGTAAGTCGGGCTATCGCCGATCGCCCGATGCAATTGCATGGAAATGAAGCCCGGTGCCTTCGTTATGACTTCTGCAGCCGCCCTGAAAGCGTCCAGAAAGCCCGCTTCGTCGGCGAGATCGACGACCGTGAAGAGGTTGATGAGCACGAGAGGCGCGGCCGCGATACCGAGTTGGCGGTCAAATGGAAATTTCTCGTCTAAAGGTTTGAATGGTTTTATGGCGGCCATGGTGGCGCTCCTGTCTATGGTGAAATTGAACTGGGGTGATCGATGCTACCTGCACTCAGGCGAGCATTGACTGCTGAACGAAGATACCCGCCATTACGCCCTGCCATGTTGCCGTGGTGACCGAGGGGATGCCGGGGTTGGCAAGGTCACCAGCGGCGTAGATGCCTGGCATGCTGGTTTCACGACGCTCGTCGGTCCTGAGGGCGATACCGGTTGGCGTATTGACCGTGGCGAGGCCCAGTGCGTCATGAAGGCTTGCGGACGGACTGGTACGCGGATGCGCGAACAGGATATCGACTGCGACATCAGGACCGGTATCGATCCTGATGGTGGCACTATGGCTCCCGTGACGCGCGATTTCGGTGATCCGACCATCAACGAGAGGTACCTGGCGGACCGCCAGATCGGCCCGTATATCGGGGGTGATGTCGTGACCATTGCTGAAGACAGTCAACCTGTCGGTCCAGTCGTGAAACAGCCTGACCTGATTCATCGATTGCGGACCAGACCAGACGAGGCCCCAATGCTGGTCAGCGACTTCGAAGCCATCACAATAGGGGCATGGGATGACAGATGTGCCCCAGCCTTCAGCAAAGCCAAGAATATCAGGCATCTGGTCAACAACGCCATAGCTCAGAATCAAGCGGCGCGCCCTCAGGCTTTCGTTATCGTCCGTGACGACGCAGAAATCGTCGATGGTACCAGATATGCCCTCGCCCCTCGCATTGACCAACTTGATCGTTGGATAACGTGCCAGTTGCTGCCGTGCCTCGACTAGGATGTCCTGCGGCGGCTTGTGATCGTGGCCGAGCACACCATGTGAACGGCCAGCAAAGCGATTACGTTGCCGGCCAGTGTCGAGGACTGTAACCTTGCGACGGGCACGGCCAAGCTGCAGGGCGGCGGCAAGACCGGCAAAGCTGCCTCCGATGATGATGACGTCATTCATGGTGATGAGTTCCGTGTTGAGGATGTAAGGAGATGAGCTAGCTCTAGCACACCTTGCAAAATTATGAAACTGCGTGGTATCGTAATTAAATAATTACGATACTGTCAAGGACTGTATTTATAGTGACCAATAAAAACAACCCGACTCGGCGGGGCCGACCTGTCAACGAGGCGCTTGGCCAGACAATCGTCGAGGCCGCCTCCGAACTCTTCGTAGAATTGGGATTTCAGGCGACGACCCTGGACAAGGTCGCCCAGCGGGCGAAGATATCCAAACTCAGCATCTATCGGCATTTCGAGAATAAAGAGGCACTGTTCAGAGCGGCCATCGTGTCCGGTTGTCATCAGTTGTTTGCACCGCAGGCCCTTCTTGAAGGCGTCGACGGTTCGGTTGAAGATCAACTGATGGCGGTGGGATCATTACTGCTGCGCACGTTGTTGAGACCCGACGTTAGTAGCGTAGAAGCCATGGTTATGGCCGACAAGACGAATCAAAAGTCGTTAAGCAGGCTCCATTATGAAGCCGGTCCCGCTCATGTCATCGCCCAAATCGAAGCTCTTTTGCGTCAGTTGCACGCGAAGACGCTTCTGAATGTTCCCGATCCTCTTCAGTCTGCTCGCTTGTTTGCCGCGCTTTTCAAAGGCTCCGACCTTCTGATTATCGCGCGCTTCGATGAGACCAGAGCAGAGGACGACAACGAAATCGAATCGTATTGTCGGTCGGCCGTCACCATGTTCATCGTCGCGCACAGTGGCCCCCAGGATGCAATATCGCGGTTGTGACCTTGCCCCATAGCCTCGCGTGGCTTCAAAATAGGTGAATGTTGATTCCGATTTCACAAATCGAAGCTGCATGAACCGTCATCAGAATCTCTTAATGGTGAATCTACGTAACGGACATCTTAACTTAGCCCAGAACAGACATTACAACTTTGCTGTTATAGTGCGGGTTCGCTTCGGCAGGGTTATGTCTCATCCCAATTGAGAATCACCTTGCCCGACTGACCCGAGCGCATGGCATCGAACCCTTTCTGAAATTCATCAATGTGAAAGCGGTGGGTGATAATCGGTGACAAATCCAGTCCAGACTGAATCAGCGCCGACATCTTGTACCAGGTTTCGAACATTTCCCGTCCGTAGATTCCTTTGATAAACAGCCCTTTAAAAATCACCTCTCCCCAGTCAATCGACATCGGTTCGTGCGGAATACCCAGCATAGCGATGCGCCCACCGTGATTCATCGCTTTCAGCATGGCACGAAAGGCCGATGGCGCACCCGACATCTCCAGACCGATATCAAACCCCTCGGTCATACCCAGCTCGATCATCACGTCCGCCAGCTTTTCTTCTGACACATTGACGGCGCGCGTGGCCCCCATTTTACTGGCGAGATCCAGACGATACGCATTCACATCGGTAATCACGACATTCCTTGCACCAACGTGGCGACATACCGCCGCCGCCATCATGCCTATCGGCCCTGCGCCGGCGATCAAGACATCTTCCCCCACTAAATCGAAGGACAGTGCGGTATGCACCGCGTTGCCGAAGGGATCGAAAATGGCGGCTAGCTCATCAGAAATATTGTCGGGAATGCGAAACGCGTTGTAGGCAGGAATCACCAGATACTCCGCAAATGAACCGGGGCGGTTTACCCCGACGCCGATAGCATTGCGGCATAAATGACGTCGACCGGCACGGCAGTTGCGACAGTAGCCGCAGGTAATGTGCCCTTCGCCAGAGACCCGATCGCCAATATGAAAACCGTTAACTTCCTGACCGATAGCGACAATTTCTCCAACGTACTCATGCCCGACGACCATCGGAACGGGAATCGTCTTCTGCGACCATTCATCCCAGTTGTAGATATGCACATCCGTTCCGCAAATCGCGCTTTTACGGATTTTAATCATGATGTCGTTATGCCCGAGCTCCGGCGTGGGCGAGTCCACCATCCAGATGCCCTCTTCCGGCCGCAGTTTTGCCAATGCTTTCATGACGGTTTCCTCAGATGATTACACCCAGACGTTTGCCCACGCGGATAAAAGCCTCGACGGCAAATTGGATTTGCTGCGGCGTATGGGCGGCCGACATTTGCGTGCGGATACGCGCCTGACCGAGGGGGACTACGGGATAGAAAAAGCCGGCGACATAAACACCTTCCCGCTGTAGCGCCTGCGCAAAATCCTGTGCCAGCTGTGCCTCACCCAACATGACGGGAATAATGGCGTGATCGGCTCCCGCTAGCGTGAACCCTGCGGCCGTCATCTTTTCACGGAACAGACGGGCATTTGTCCACAGACGCTCACGCCGTTCGCCGCTCTGTTCCAGCAAGTCCAATACCCTGAGCGACGCGGTGACAATGGCAGGGGCGAGCGAGTTGGAAAATAGATAGGGTCGAGAACGCTGGCGCAGCCAGTCGATCACCTCATGCTTGCCCGCCGTATAACCGCCCGATGCGCCACCCAGCGCTTTGCCTAACGTCCCGGTGATGATGTCAACGCGCTCCATCACGCCACAGCGTTCATGCGTTCCGCGCCCTTGTTCGCCCACAAATCCCACCGCATGCGAATCATCCACCATCACCAGCGCGTCATAACGATCCGCCAGATCGCAAATCCCCTGTAAATCGGCAATGACGCCATCCATCGAGAAAACGCCGTCGGTGGCGATCATGACGTGTCTTGCCCCTTCCGCTCTGGCCAGTTGCAGTTGTGCTTCCAACTGGCTCATATCGTTATTGCCATAGCGGTAGCGCCGCGCCTTCGATAGCCGAATACCGTCGATGATTGAGGCATGATTGAGCGCATCGGAAATAATCGCATCCTCCGGCCCCATCAGCGTTTCAAACAGCCCACCGTTAGCATCAAAACAGGAGGAATAGAGAATCGCATCGTCCATTCCCAGAAACTCCGCCAGCTTACGCTCCAGCGCTTTATGGATATCCTGCGTTCCACAGATGAAGCGCACCGAAGCCATACCAAAACCGTGGCTGTCCAATCCGGCTTTTGCAGCGGCAATCAGCTCAGGGCTGTCCGCCAGACCAAGATAATTATTGGCACAGAAGTTGAGCAGGCGGTTGCTGTCCATCACCTCGATTTCAGCCTGCTGCGCAGAGGTAATGATGCGCTCCTCCTTGAACACGCCTTCGGTGCGTGCAGCCATAATTTGTGCAGTAAGTTGTTGATAAAACGCGGCAGGCATAGCGTCACTCTCCCATAAAAAGATTGCGTTATGGTTTTTAAGCTAGCGGATGTGGGCAGAAATGCGGGGTAAACAGTCTGAAAATGCTGGCTTCGTCACGGCCTGAATCATCTTAAAAACGTGGGAGCAACACGGGATAAATTAAGCTCTGGCTGCTTGCGGTAAAATGAAATGCTATTATAGCGGTCATAAACAGTGTGGGGCGCGGTGCCTCACCGGCAAGATTAATAAAGGTCGCGCCCATGATTATCGTTACTGGCGGTGCCGGTTTTATCGGCAGCAATATCGTAAAATCTCTGAATGACATCGGCTATCGGGACATTCTGGTTGTCGATAACCTGAAAGACGGCACCAAGTTCGCCAATCTGGTCGATCTGGACATCGCAGATTACGTGGATAAAGAAGATTTCATCGCCAGCATCGTTGCAGGTGACGATCTGGGCGATATCGATGCCGTATTCCATGAAGGCGCTTGCTCTTCCACCACCGAGTGGGATGGCAAATACATGATGGATAACAACTATCAGTATTCTAAAGACGTGCTGCACTACTGCCTCGATCGCAACATTCCGTTCCTGTATGCCTCTTCTGCCGCAACCTATGGCGGTCGCAACGATAACTTTATCGAAGCGCGTCAATACGAGCAGCCGCTGAACGTCTATGGCTACTCCAAGTTCCTGTTCGACCAGTACGTGCGTGAAATTCTTCCAGAAGCTGAATCGCAGATCTGCGGTTTCCGCTATTTCAACGTCTACGGACCGCGCGAAGGTCACAAAGGCAGCATGGCAAGCGTCGCGTTTCATCTGAACAACCAAATCAATCAGGGTGAAAATCCGAAGCTGTTCTCCGGTAGCGAGAACTTCCAACGTGACTTCATCTACGTCGGTGATGTCGCGGCCGTCAATCTGTGGTTCTGGCAAAACGGTGTTTCCGGCATCTTCAACTGCGGTACTGGTCGCGCCGAATCCTTCCAGGCTGTCGCGGACGCCACCCTCGCTTTCCATAAAAAAGGCAGCGTGGAATACATCGAGTTCCCTGAGAAGCTGAAAGGCCGCTATCAGGCTTATACACAAGCCGACCTCACCAATTTGCGTGCCGCAGGCTATGACAAGCCGTTCAAAACCGTCGCCGAAGGCGTAGCGGAATATATGGCCTGGCTGAACCGTACCGTTTAATCGGATAAGGATTCATAAGCGGTATGAAAATTTTGGTCATCGGCCCTTCCTGGGTCGGCGATATGATGATGTCGCACAGCCTTTATCGCACGTTGAAGGCTGAACACCCGGAAGCGGTCATTGACGTGATGGCACCAGCCTGGTGCAGTCCGCTGCTGGCACGGATGCCGGAAGTCAATCAGGCGTTAGCCATGCCGCTAGGTCACGGCGCACTAGAGTTGGGCGAACGTCGCCGTCTTGGCGTATCGCTGCGCGATGCGGGCTATGACCGCGCTTACGTGCTGCCTAACTCCTTTAAATCCGCGCTGGTCCCGTACTTTGCCAACATTCCGCAGCGTACAGGCTGGCGTGGCGAAATGCGTTACGGGCTGCTGAACGACGTACGCGTGCTGGATAAAGCCGCATTTCCGCTGATGGTTCAGCGCTATACCGCGTTAGCCTATGATCGTAATCGTATTCGTAGGGCCGAAGACTTACCGCAGCCCTTACTGTGGCCACAGTTGCAGGTCAATCAGGCCGAAATTGTGGACATGATGCAGGCCTTCGATCTCAGCGATGCGCGCCCCATCATCGGCTTTTGCCCCGGTGCCGAGTTCGGCCCCGCCAAACGCTGGCCGCATTATCACTATGCGGCGTTGGCACAATCACTGATCGAGCGCGGCTACCAGATAGCGCTGTTCGGTTCGGCCAATGACCGTTCGGCCTGTGACGATATCCTTCAAGGATTAACGGAAGAGGCACGACAGCATTGCGCTAATCTGGCGGGGAAAACCTCGCTGGAACAGGCGGTAGTGCTCATTGCCGCCTGCCACGCCGTCGTCAGCAACGATTCTGGGCTCATGCACGTTGCGGCGGCACTTCATCGTCCGCTGGTCGCGCTTTATGGCCCAAGCAGCCCCGATTTTACCCCGCCGCTGTCCCATCAGGCCGAGGTGATTCGCCTGATTACCGGCTATCATCGGGTGCGCAAAGGCGATGCCGAACAGGGTTATCATCAGAGTTTGATCGACATTCAGCCCGAACGCGTACTCAGCGCGCTGGATAACTATATCGTTCCAAGAGAAAGTCTCATTCCGGGAGCGGACGCATGAGAGTGCTGATTGTGAAGACATCGTCGATGGGCGATGTGCTGCATACGCTGCCCGCCTTAACCGATGCAATGCAGGCTATTCCCGGTATCCAGTTCGACTGGGTGGTTGAAGAAGGTTTCGCGCAGATTCCAAACTGGCACCCAGCGGTTTCTCGCGTAATTCCCGTCGCAATACGCCGCTGGCGCAAAAGCTGGTTCAGTGCCTCGGTGCGTCAGGAACGTGCGGAATTTAAACGCCAGCTACGCCAGCACCGCTATGATGCCGTGATTGATGCGCAAGGGCTGATTAAAAGCGCGCTGCTGGTTACGCGACTCGCCAACGGAAAGAAGCACGGATTGGATTGCAAAAGTGCGCGTGAACCACTGGCAAGCTGGTTTTATAACTACCACCACCCAATAAGCCGTCGGCAGCATGCCGTCGAGCGCGTACGGGAGCTGTTTGCCGCCAGCCTGAACTATCGGAAACCCACCGAGCGCGGCGATTATGCGATTGCCTCACGCTTCCTCTCTCAGTCGCCCGCAGACGCCAACCGCTATCTGGTGTTTCTCCACGCCACGACGCGTGATGAAAAACACTGGCCGGAAGCACACTGGCGTGAACTGATTGCTCTATTAGCACCGAGTGGATTACGCATCAAACTCCCCTGGGGAGCGGAGCATGAGCACCAGCGCGCCTTACGGCTGGCGGAAGGCTTTCCGCATGTTGACGTCTTACCACGCCTCACGCTGCAACAGGTCGCCGAGGTATTAGCTGGCGCCAAAGTCGTCGTTTCCGTCGATACCGGGCTTAGCCACCTGACGGCAGCGCTGGATCGTCCAAATATCACCTTATATGGGCCAACCGACCCAGGGCTGATTGGCGGCTACGGAATGAATCAGGTGGTGGAAATGTCTGAAAGCCAGAAAATGGAGACTATTCCCGCTAGCCTCGTCCATCAGAAATTAGAGAAGCTGATATACACTAAATAATTCGAGTTTCAGGCAGGCGGCAAGAGAAGGCATCCCGATGAGCTTACTCAGGTAAGTGATTCGGGTGAGTGAACGAAGCCAACGCACATGCAACTTGAAGTATGACGGGTATAGAGTTACCGGCATCAGGCGAGTGATATCGCTCCCGACTGTGAACAAATACATGCTCAATGAATTAAGGTACGAACTGGGAAAAACGCCCAGCATAAGTTCGGCTGTCGCGCTTAAAGCGGTTTTCCCCGGCTGTTTACTCACATTAGCCGTGATGCCATTTAGTAGCATTATTGCCGGGTGGCTTTTTTATCTCACGGGCTCGCTATCTGTTTTTTATGTGGCGACACACTTAAGAACAGTAATAGCGGCTAAGCGGCTATTACTAATTCCACTTTGCCTGCTGGCTATCGGCTTGACCAATCTCATTTGGTATCACCACTATTATCAACCCGATAGCCTTTTACCTTATGTGTATAACGCCTACAGGACATCCGCTCATGCCAGTATTCTGGGTGCCTTTACCCTGCTAACGGTCTTGCATCTTTCACAAAAGAGTCAGCTACAACGGTTACATGCCTATATGCTCGTCATTTGTGTGCTAGCGTTAGGCTATGCATTTTATCAGGCATGGTTCAGTGGAATGCATCGCATTGGGCTGGTATTTGGCACGGCCACTAGCGCAGCCTATTTTCTGACGTTCATCGGCGCCTTAAGCGCACAGGCACTGCTCAAACTCGATTCACCGCATAAATATTACCTTTATCTGGGGCATTTTCTGTTAGTGATGGTGGCTATTTTGCTAACAGAGACGCGGGCAGCGATATTCGTCTACCCGATTGTCGGCGCGACCATTTTATTGTCAGAAGTCAGGCATAATAAACGCCTGCTTATTAAAGCATTCGTCGGCTCAGCCGCCACGCTTCTCCTGTGTTTATTCCTCTTCCAGAATACGCTTTATCAACGTGTCAACGACCTGATCAACGATATACACAGCTATAGTATGGACAACAGCATGACCTCGGTGGGTGCGCGTATTGCGATGTACCAATCAGGTATAGAGGCAGGAGAAGAAGCCCTGTTCGGACAATCCGCCGAACAGCGTGCAGAACATATCATGACACAAGCAAAGCAAGAGTCTGAGTTATCCGGCGCGTTGGGATATTTGAATGTCCATCTGCATAACGAAGTGATTGATGCCTTCTCCCTTAAGGGATTACCGGGAGCAATATTGCTAGTGTTGCTTTATGCCTCCCTATTTTATTTTTCGTTTTTTGTTCTACGCAGCCACCTCTCTGCTGCGCTGCTTTTTGCCTTGCTGATGTATGGACTTAGCGATGTCATTCTCTATTCACGAGACATGCTGATTGCGTGGCTGATGGCGTTTTGTCTTGGCACAACGCTGACTGGAAAATGGTTAAAGCAGAAATGATCCTAATCGGCGAGTTTTTTCAATGCTTCCGCTACGGTATGCACGTCGTAACCCCCTTGTGCAGCCATTACCACGAAATCAGCAAAGTTTTCTGACGGAGTCATTGATGCGCCATTCATATCAAGAAACACCATAGCCGCGGCTGCCGAAGTCCTTTTATTCGCATCATTAAAGCCATGCCCGCGCGCTATCGAAAGCAACAGCGACGCGGCAAGCACGTGTAGGTCATTCTCACCTTGGTATGAGTGAAGGTTCTCAACGCGGGCAACCATACCTTCCACCAAACCAATATCCCTAAACCCTGCCAAACCGCCATAGGTTTCTAACTGGCTGTCGTGAATAGCGATGACCTGTTCAACGGTTAAGAAGAAGATCATTTATCAGCGAGTTCCTTAAACAGCGCCTGATTCTTTGGCTTACTCATTACCTTGGTAAGGGAAGTCTCAAATTTAGCCTGCTGCAACTCTGCAAACTGTGCCGCCGTGATGACCACCATATCTGGCGCTGAACGACGGGTAATCGTCACTGGCTGCGTGATAGCCGTATCCAGAACTTTGGCAAATTTCTGACGAACATCAGAGAAAGTCATGGTCAACATAGCATGTTCCTTTAAATTGCTTCGGGTTAATCTCAATTAAGTTGTACAATTAAGTCGGTATAATTGTCAATTCAATGCGCTCAACATCTTTTCGACAAACGAGAGAGGGCATGACAACAAAAAACCAGCGGTAGTCGGAAATCTGTGGGTAAAGGTAACCTCTGCGCAGCTTTCAAGATGACGGATATAATAGTAATTACTACTGTGAGAGGGGGGTGGGTTTTAGTACCATAGCGGAAAAATTAGCTATCCATGCTGTCACACCACATGGATAGGATCAGCCTTTTGGTCGCTGTTGAGCCAAGGCGGTAGCGTGCCTGTAAAAATTAACCTTTTGATGACATGAAGGAAAACGAGTGAGTCAACGCATCATCCCTTATCACCGGATTCTCGTGGTAAAGCTCAGATATCATGGCGATATGCTGCTGACCACTCCGCTCATCAGCACGCTGAAAGCCAATTACCCTGACGCCAAAATCGATGTATTGCTGTATCAGGATACGATGCCAATTCTCTCCGCCAATCCAGAGATACATCAGCTTTATGGCCTCAAAAGAAAGACTGGCACGCTTTTGGAAAAGATCCGTAATTTCCAAGAAATCAGGCACGAACTTAAGCAAAACAATTACGATCTGATCGTAAATTTAGCTGACCAGTGGCCGATTGCCCTACTGGTAAAATCATTGGGATGTCACAGCATTGCTCTCGATCGGGGCGATAATCTGAAGGGAAAGATGTGGCGCTCATTTTTCAGCACCTGCGTTTCAGCAAAGGGAACGCATATTGTTGAGCAAAACCGCTCCGTGCTTTCTCCTCTCGACTTACAGCCGACCACGCAAAAAGATCGGATGTCGCTGTATTACAGAGAGGAAGATGCCGATCGTATGTTCAGTCTCTCTCCACAACTACGTGAGCAAGCTTATATTGTCATCCAGCCTACGGCGAGACAGTCTTTTAAATGCTGGGACAATGATAAATTTGCGACTGTCATCGACGACCTGAAAGTAAGAGGCATCGAAGTGGTACTGACCTGCGGCCCGTCTCAGGACGATCTTCATGTTGTTCAAGATATCCATGCTCTATGCAAGCACAAACCGAATATAAGCTTTGCAGGTAAAACCAGTTTTCTGGAACTCGCCGCATTAATCGATAGAGCCAAACTTTATCTCGGTGTCGACTCTGCTCCCATGCACATGGCAGCTGCGCTCGATACCCCAGTAGTTTGTCTGTTTGGGCCAACGGATCACAAGAAATGGCGACCCTGGTCTGACAATAGTATCGTTATTTGGGCTGGGGACTATCACCCGATGCCGGAAAGAAAAAATCTCGATAGGAACCAAAAATACCTTTCCTGCATCCCTGCACAAGAGGTTATTCAAGCGGTAAATAGTCTATTGGCAGATCGTTCGACAAACGAGGAAGTGCAATGAATATTGCCATCTGCCTGTATAAATATTTCCCTTTCGGCGGACTGCAACGTGATTTTTATAGTATTGCTCAAGCTTGCGTAAAGCTGGGACATCAGGTCCGCGTCTATGTTTTATCCTGGCAAGGTGAGCAGCCAGATAACCTTGAGATTATTGTCGTTCCCGTATCGGGTATGAGCAATAACCGACGAAATCAGCGTTATAGTGAATGGGTTCAGTGCCATCTCCAACACTATCCTGTCGATCGGATTGTTGGTTTTAATAAAATGCCAGGGCTGGATTTCTACTATGCTGCCGACGTTTGTTATGCCGAGAAAGTCGAGCAAGAGAAAGGGGCAATCTACCGCTTAATGCCACGCTACAGGCATTATGCCGCCTTTGAAAAGGCGGTGTTCAGTCCAAGCGCGAAAACCAAAATGCTGATGCTGACTCAGCGCCAGATTGCAGATTTTAAAAAACATTATGGTACGCAGGATGCGCGTTTCCTGATTCTACCGCCGGGCATTGCGCTGGACAGAAAATATGACCAGCAGCCTCCCGACGTTCGTCAGACCTTTCGTCACACGCAAAATATCCCAGAAGACGCCCTAGTACTGCTGCAAGTCGGTTCAGATTTTAAACGTAAGGGCGTCGAGCGCAGCCTGCGTGCTGTTGCCAGCCTGCCGCAAGCGCTGCGGGAAAAGGTCGTTTTCCTGATTGTCGGCCAAGATAAACCCGACCGCTATCAGACGCTGGCAAGTCAGTTAGAGATTGATAAGCACGTGCGTTTTTTCGCTGGGCGTAGCGATGTTCCTGATTTCATGGCCGCAGCAGACCTGTTGATGCATCCAGCTTACCAGGAAGCTGCGGGAATTGTACTACTTGAAGCGATAGCCGCTGGACTACCGGTGATGGTGACTGACGTGTGTGGCTACGCGCCCTATATCGACAAGGCGCGGGCAGGGGCTGTTATCCCTTCACCTTATGCACAAACATCGTTGAACATGGCCCTACATGATGCTCTGAATCAGCCGGAAACATTACTGAACTGGGCTAACAACGCCCGCCATTTCGCCGATAGCGAAGATTTATACAGCCTGCCTGAAAAAGCAGCGATGCTGATTTCAGGCAGTGATGAGTGAATAAACAGCATGATTGAACTAAAAGAGCCGTTTGCATCGGAATGGAAAGATCGCGATCCCTTCGAAGAAGTTGAAAAATTGGATGGCGACGTTTTTCGCGCATTGGAAAGTCGCCGGACGCTACGTTTTGTACTAAAAGAAAAATCCTACTTCATCAAAATACATCGTGGCACCGCGCTCAAAGAAGCGTTAAAGAATTTGCTATCACTCAGACTGCCCGTACTCGGTGCCGATCGTGAATGGCAAGCCATCCATCGTCTGGCAGATCTGGGTGTAGATACCATGAAGGGTATTGGATTCGGCCAACGTGGGTTAAACCCACTACGACGTCATTCTTTCATCATTACCGAAGATCTTAACCCTTCGATGAGTCTGGAAGACTATTGTGCAAACTGGCTGGCTAATCCGCCCTCTGTGAAAGAAAAACGTCGGCTTATCCGTCGCGTTGCAGAAATGGTACGCGACATGCACGCTGCGGGGATTAATCACCGCGATTGTTATATCTGCCATTTTTTACTGCATCTGCCTTATCAACCCACAGACACGCAATTTAAAATTTCAGTTATTGATTTACATCGAGCACAACTTCGCGATCGTGTTCCTCTGCGCTGGCGGAATAAAGATCTTATTGGCCTCTATTTTTCATCGACCGACATTGGTTTAACCAAAAACGATTTACTGTGGTTTTTAACGATCTATTTTGATCGGCAAACGTTGCGTACAACACTGCAACACGAACAGCCTCTATTTCAACAAGCACGTGTAAAGGCAGAAAAGATTCGCGTGCGAACGGAGCGCAAGGCTTTGTAAGGCCTTAGCCTGATAACACTTATGAACATACTATTTGTTGGTGAAGCCACTTCTGGGTTCGGCGGTATAGAAACCGTGCTGAAAAAAGTAACGGGTTTTCTTGAAAATGACGTCGAGACAAAAAACGACTACACCCTATATTTTTTATGTCGCGATGACCGCATGGACAAAGCATGGCTCGAAGGGAAAAAATTCGTTTGCCACCGTTCAAGCATCAAGATTTCATTTCTACGTCGACTGAGTCATGCCAGTGCGTTGGCACATCATATTAAACAGAGCCAACCGGATGTCGTCATTGCCTTTGATTCACCTTCATGCCGTGTAGCGGCACAAGCCATTCGCGCAAGCAAGAAAACATTGCCGCTGGTCTCTTGGATACACTATTCACTTGACCATAAAAAGCATTCAGAGCACGTGTTGGCTGCCAATTACCACTTGGCGATCAGTTCCGGCATCAAACAACAGTTGGTCGATCGCGGCGTTCCTGCCGATCGTGTTGCGGTCATTTTCAATCCAGTGACACCACAAACCACGGTGATCCCCCCTCCCTCCGAGGCGGAAAAAGCCGTATTTGTCTACGTCGGACGGCTTAAGTTTGAAGGGCAAAAACGCCTCAAAGATATGTTGGACGCTTTTTCTGGGCTGACAGGCGATTGGGAATGCCATTTTATTGGTGATGGCTCTGATGCTCAGACGTGTCAGGAGTATGCTAAAAAATTGGGCATTGCCGCACACATCCACTGGCACGGTTGGCATGCAGCGCCATGGGAATATGTACAAAATAATATTAAAAATGTTTCCGCGTTCGTCATGAGCTCTGCCTTTGAGGGGCTACCCATGACGTTACTTGAAGCCATGTCTTATGGTATCTATTGTGTTAGCAGTGATTGCCCTTCTGGGCCGGAAGATATCATCAGGAATGGCATCAATGGGCAGCTTTATCCTGTGAGGGATCTGAACGCTTTGCAAGCGATTCTCTCTTCAATTATTGTGAGTAGGGAGACACCTGATGTACAAATAATAAAAATCTCTATTCATGATTTTTATGATGATAACTATTATCGTACCTTTAAAAGTGTCATAAACACAGCATCACAAAAATAATTAATTGCACAACGTATAATGGTGAAAGCATGTATTTTACCCCTCAAACAGTTATTATCAATAAGTTTATTTTAAACGAAAATATATCTTTAGACGCGTCGAAAAAAACGCTAGACATCGCCTATGGAATTGACAAAAACTTCATTTTTGGTTGCGGGATATCTATAGCATCCATTTTACTGAACAATAAGCAAACAAATTTCACATTTCATGTTTTCACTGATTTTTTTGATAAAAAAAATAGAGATGAATTCACTAAACTAAGTCATCAATACAATACTCAAATCATAATTTATATTGTGAATTGTGACGAACTAAAGTCACTTCCCAGCACAAAGAACTGGTCTTACGCTACATACTTCAGATTTATCATTGCCGACTACTTTTACGAATTAAAAGATAAAATTCTTTACCTCGATGCAGATATAATCTGTAACGGAAACGTAGATGAATTAGTTGAACTGAAACTGGAGAATCATCTTGCCGCAGTAGTAACTGAAGGCGAGAACCCGTGGTGGACCAAACGTGCACAGGCGCTGGGAGATGAGCGGATCAGTGCTGGTTATTTTAATGCAGGTTTTCTATTGATAAATATTTCTCAATGGGGAAAAGAAGATATTAGTCGTCAAGCCATGGTTCTGCTTGACAGTGATGAAGTTAAAAACAAAATTTCATTTTTAGATCAAGATATTTTAAACATATTGTTTGTTGATAAAATTTTGTTCCTTACAAAAAAATATAATAATCAATATAGTATTAACTACGAACTAAATAAAGATACGACGCATTTTATTGCAGATAACGTCATTTTTATTCATTATATCGGGCCCACAAAACCTTGGCACGAATGGGCTAATTATCCTAACAGCCACTATTTTCAAATTGCAAAATCACATTCTCCTTGGGAAAACTCACCGTTGGAAAAGGCAAAATCGTCAACCCAACTGAGATACTGTGCCAAGCATTATGCTCATAAAGGGAATATACTTCCATCGCTAATGAGCTACGCCAAGTATTTTACGAGTAAACTACTAGCTCGATAATACACAAGAGAGTGAATATGTATTTTGATAAATCAGCCATTATAGAAAGAACAGTTGATATTATTGGTAGCAACTCTGCGAGCACGTTATTTAATGTTGCCTACGGCATAGATAAAAATTTTATGTTAGGTGCCGCTATTTCCGCAACGTCGATTGTCATCAATACTAATATCCCGCTGGCATTTCATTTTTTCACAGACTATATTGACAGTGATATCACGTCCCGCTTTGAAGCCATGGCGAATCGGTATCATGTTAATATTCATATCTATAAAGTTAATACCGAGTTATTAGCTGATTTACCACAAGATAAATGGCCTTGCTCTGCTTATTTTCGCCTTATAGCCTTTGATTAT
This sequence comes from Pectobacterium quasiaquaticum, assembly GCF_014946775.2. Taxonomy (NCBI): domain Bacteria; kingdom Pseudomonadati; phylum Pseudomonadota; class Gammaproteobacteria; order Enterobacterales; family Pectobacteriaceae; genus Pectobacterium; species Pectobacterium quasiaquaticum. Next base: position 4,245,622 of record NZ_CP065177.1, read on the forward strand.
CTTACGGATAAGCTGGATACTTTATTATATCTTGATGCTGATGTTATGTGTAAGAATAATCTGGCAGAATTACCCACTCTCGATTTTCAAACCAAAATATGCGCAGTAGTACCAGATATTAGCTCAATCCAAGAACAATGCGCACTTCGCTTAGAAAACCCAGCAATGAAGACTGATTACTTCAATTCAGGCGTAATGTTTACGCACCTGAAAAACTGGACAGCGAATCAACTCACTGAAAGAACCTTGGCGTTTATTAAAGAAAACACAACCCTAAAATATCCAGATCAAGATGCCCTTAATATTCTGTTGTGTGGTAAAACCGTTCTCTTACCGCGAAAGTTCAATTGTATCTACAGTATCAAAAGCGAGCTTCAAGATAAGACTCACCTGAAATTTAAAAACATTATTAATGACGAAAGTGTATTTATCCATTATGTCGGTACGACAAAACCGTGGAGCGCATGGGGACAATATCCATCAACGATTTATTTCCAAACCGCCTACAAGGCATCCACATGGCATGATGTCAAACTGCTAACGCCAGCAAATGCATTACAATGGAAGAAAAAATCTAAGCATGCATTTAGAAAATATCACTTTCTGGATGGTATTCTTGCTAGAATTGCCTATTACTATTTAAAATAATTTTTCACTCCAGAGAATATTTTATGAATATCTACTTTATTGAGTGGAATGCTAATTATGAAAAATTAATGCTTGCAAATTTATCAGAACTTGGCATAAAAGAAAAAAACAACGTGATGAAACACTTCACAAAAAACAATATTAAATTAAAAAAAATCGGCATCAGCAACAAATTATTCGTAAAAATACATCATTTTCTAAAGCTGCGAGAAATAAAGCACGATGATTTGATTATTTGCAATGGCTTTAGTGTTTTAGGCTGTCTGGATTTAATAAAAAGCATCGACTGCAAGAAGGTGTTGATCATTCGAGATACCATCATTCATCTTGAAAAAGGGATGAAGGAAAATAAAAAATGGCTCCTTCCAAAAAATGATTTCATCAATACCGTTCGGGATCAATTTGATATAATCTATAGTTTCGATCCTGATGACTGCAAAAAATTCAATCTAACCTTTCTAAATCAATTTTTACCCTACACGAACAAAAATATCTCGGATATTTTGAAAGACAAAAATTCAACATTCTCGAATGAGAAATCTTGTTTTTTTATTGGTGAATATAGAGAGGAAAGAGAAACTTATCTTAATGAAATCTATGATTGTTTAAACAGTGTCAATTACCAATCTGATTTTTATTTAGTCGACAAGAAAAAACAATCTAAAAATTACCCGTCATTCTGTAAAAATGAATCTCTGAGCTATGATGAGAATGTAAAAAAAGTGATTAGAAGCGACGTCATCATAGAAATAAATCATGCAGGACAGAAGGGTGTCACTTTACGTGCCATAGAAGCGCTGGTCTTTGATAAAAAATTAATAACCAATAATGTACACATTATGGAATATGATTTTTATAATCCAGACAGATTTTTTATATTATCACACGATGATATAAAATCATTACCTAACTTCCTCAACGCAAAAACGACGCCTACTTTAGATTCAATAGCGAATAAATACAGCGCTGATTATATGGTCAACACAATCATGGCTGATATTAATCATTTAGAAAAATGATTACCCTGCGAAAAATGTGAGGCGTGATATTGGCGCATTGAAGATGTTTTATGATGACATATTTAACGCTTTTACCGCCAGCCACCGTTTACTCCCCCCAGCGATGATCGAATAATAGCCAATATCGATACTTCAAACCCTTTACACCGTTCTACTTTACCCTTAACTCCACCGATGCTCTGGCTATGTACGGGGCTGTAGGGCTCTCCCTGTCGCCATCGCTGGAGTAGCCCCCTCCCGGTTTTACCACCATCAATACGGATATTCTTCGTTATCTTCTGTGCGCTAATCGCCTTCTCGTACGCATACTTCTGACTACGTTCCTAAAAGAAAAATTAACACAATGATTTAAAAACATCTGATAAATGGATTTTTTTGTATTCTTGCTTAGATATATCACCCATGGAGATTTTCTTTTCAAGGCTCTCCACGAATTCATTGATATCCATTTTTTGATGAGGAAGGTCAGAGGGTTTGTAATTCCACCATTCGAGCAATAATAACTTTTGAATGACATCATTCTCAAATCTAAATCGAATTACTCTTGCTGGAACTCCACCAACGATAGCATAGGGGGGAACATCTTTCGTGACCACAGATCTCGCAGCAATAACAGCCCCATGACCAATTGTAATCCCTGTTTTCAAGGTCACATCTTCACCAATCCACACATCGTTGCCGATTATTGGTGCAGGCCGATGTAATTTATCATATTCAGTTGGCGTTACATTGGCCATTTTGGCTTCAACATCTATATAGGTAAACAAATGACTGGTAAATCGATCGGTGGGGTGGTCAGGCCCCATTACTTTTACTCCCCCTGCGATGCTACAGAATCGGCCTATCTGAGTGTCACCACGTAACCGACTGTTAGCATAGGAAAACGCACCCATTGAGCAAAAACTACGTTGGGGCATAGTGGCAAAGCTTTCAACCCAAACGTTCTGGGTTATTTTAACGCTCGAGCCTTTTTGAAATAACAGCAGATTTCTGGTTTTATAAACACCTTTAATATTGAATGGCTGTTGAAGAAAAATATTTTCTGAGATGCAAAAATCGTCGTGACGTTTCGTCCATCTAAATTTAAAAGGATCCATCTGCTTTTGCTCCACCGGCCTTAAAACGTAAATATTATGTCAGTATAACGCCAAGATTGCGTTAATGTCATAAGGTTTCTCTCGGCTGTTAGTTTATTGTTCTGCCTGGCCGCCTTGCTGGGCGTTGCGCTTTTGCCATCCGGTACACGTTTTCACGCGTCCTTAACACCCGACGGTTTTCCCCCTGGGATTGGTCTTTCGTTCATTTAACGGTGTTGATGGGCTGAATCGGAAAACACGGGCCTCGGCATTGACTTACATCTACCGGTACATCGTGATGTATGAGCATTAAAGCGGAGGGAGTACGGTGCAATTGATGGCGTTCGGGTTCGCAGTGACCACCAGGACAAATCGAAACCTATACTGAGTATGACGGGTATAGAACACTTTCCAGATTCAACACGGCGAATTATACTAGCTTGCTGGGATCGGTATGGATTTTTATTGAGAGGCTGAGTTCATGGTTTTCTGGAAAAAATTAAGAGATTACATTAAAAACAAAGCATTGAGTGAGATGGCCTCTGAGCTAAAAACAGCGATAAATGGCATTGATGTTCCAATAATAATAATATCATATAATAATTATGTGTATGTGGAAAACATGACCTTGCAGCTTAATAGATTGGGGGTCGTACCAATAATCATTGATAATAATTCAACAGACAGTGATTCACGTAAGGCACTGCACAATTTAAACGACAGTAAAAAAGCACGAGTTATTTTTGGGAAATTTAATTTTGGATACAGAGTAGGTTTTATGTCTCCGCTTTATGAGACGTTACCTAATTTCTTTGGTTATACCGATCCTGACTTGGCGTTTGAGGATAATATTCCTGAAAGCTTTGTGGAAGATTTTATTAACCTGACGGAAAAATATGAAATATATAAGGTGGGTTGTGCTTTATCACTTTCAAAAGAAATAGGAAAGGATTTATACATGACAACACCTAAACAACGCAAACCATTTTATGTTGCGCCTAAAAAATTTACAGTAGCCGAATGGGAAAGTAGATTTTGGAATATGCAAATTAACGACGATCAGTTTGAGTTATATGCTGCCCCCATTGATACAACATTCGCCATCTATAATAAAAAATATTACTTCAATAATTTACTCGATGCAATAAGGGTTGCAGGTCGTTATTCTGTCACCCATTTACCCTGGCATCCTGATATTGATATTATGAATAAAGAACAGAGTTTAGCTTATTATAAAAATAACAACTCTAATTCATGGCGGACAAAAAACTAATCTGCTGGTAATTACCAATAGCATATTTATGTTGGTTTTATTGAATTCATTACACGGCGTGATAAGGGTTCCCCCTCATGATATAGGGCAGGGCGGGATCCCACTTTACGAGGAGATATTATTCTGAGATGCTCCTTTTTGTGATGACGTGGGGTTGTCTGTATCGCGCATGGGTATACCATTCACGTTCAGGCAGCCAATCAGATCATCGGCCGATATATCGAATCGCGGCACGATCTCTTGAAAACGATAGGTATCGTCGATAATGCAGTGCAACAACGCTATCATCAACTTTACTGATAACTCAGAAGACGTTACCAGAACTCGCGAGTACGCACATTTAAGAATAACGCCACCGCCCACACTGTCATAAAAAAATATCCTGCCCCCGTTACTTACAAGTAAACAATTTAAAATTGGAGCGTGGTGATAACACCAGAAAATTTAAAATCCCAATTTTAATTAAGGTGATGAATAAATATTTCCAGAAAAGAATTTCGGATTTGCAGAATAAATAGTTATTTTATGCAAATAATCAACTAACCACCTCAGGTATATTTACCATACTTTCGTCACCAGTTTACATTTTCATGTGTATTTACAGCTTAATTAACAGGGACATCTCAATAAATCCATAGCCTTGCTCTTATTTACCCGATAAAATCCCCCTAGCGATAACCGATAACAGTAGATCTTATGTTACAAACTCTCTACACCATCATCCTGTACCTCATCCAACCGTTGATTTGGCTTCGCCTGTGGCTTCGTGGCCGTAAGGCTCCGGCCTATCGTCGACGCTGGGCTGAACGCTACGGCTTTTGTGCAGAGAAGGTTAAACCAGACGGTATCATGCTGCATTCGGTGTCGGTGGGGGAAACGCTGGCCGCCATTCCCTTAGTGAGAGCGCTACGCCATCGTTATCCCAATCTGCCGATCACCGTGACAACCATGACGCCAACCGGTTCCGAACGCGTGCGTTCAGCGTTTGGCGATACGGTCTATCACGTTTACCTGCCTTATGATTTACCCTGTGCCCTGAAGCGCTTTTTTGATCAGGTTCGTCCGAAAATCGTCATTATTATGGAAACCGAGCTGTGGCCAAATCTGATCGCGGAACTGCATAAACGCGACATTCCGTTGGTTATTGCGAATGCCCGACTGTCCGAACGCTCTGCAGCGGGTTACAAAAAGATCGGGAAGCTAATGCGCCATATCTTGCAGCGCATTACCCTCGTCGCTGCACAGAATCAGGAAGACGGGAATCGATTTATCGATCTTGGTCTGAAGCGCTCCAGCCTGAAAGTGACTGGCAGCCTTAAATTTGATATTTCCGTGACGCCAGAACTGGCAGCACGAGCCATTACATTGCGTCGACAATGGGCGCCACACCGTCCGGTATGGATAGCCACCAGTACGCACGAAGGTGAAGAAGCGATTGTTCTGGCTGCTCACCGACAACTGCTTGCCACCTACCCTGACTTACTCCTCATTCTTGTGCCTCGCCATCCAGAACGTTTCTCCACCACGCAGGCGTTAGCAGAAAATTTGGGATTCACCTACACGCTGCGCAGCAGTGGTGAACAGCCTCCTGCAAACACGCAGGTGGTTATCGGGGATACCATGGGCGAGCTGATGCTGTTATACGGCATCGCCGATCTGGCTTTTGTCGGTGGAAGCTTGGTTGAACGAGGCGGACATAATCCGCTAGAAGCGGCAGCGCATGCTATTCCGGTATTGATGGGGCCACACACGTTCAATTTCAAAGACATCTGCAACAAACTCGATCAGGCAGACGGGCTGATTACTGTGACCGATGCAGACTCACTTGGAAAAGAAGTCGGGAAACTGCTCGCTGACGAAGACTATCGCCTCTACTATGGTCGACATGCCGTGGAAGTGTTACACCAAAATCAGGGTGCACTACAGATGCTGCTTACGCTACTGGAACCTTATTTACCCCAGCGCACACAGTAAAGCAGTCGCTACCGAGACAGTAAATGAAGGGCTAACGTGATGACAATCAAAGCGATTTATCCTGGAACGTTCGATCCATTAACCCATGGTCATCTGGATCTGCTGACGCGTGCATCACGACTGTTCGATCATGTGGTGCTGGCCATCGCTGCCAGCCCGAGCAAGCATACGCTTTTCACATTGGATGAACGCGTCGCGCTGGCAAAGGGTGCAACGCAGCATTTATCGAATGTTGAGGTCATCGGCTTTAGCAACCTGATGGCGCACTTCGCACAACAGCAAAACGCGAATGTTCTTGTGCGTGGTTTGCGAGCCGTTGCCGATTTCGAATATGAACTCCAGCTCGCAAAAATGAATCACCACCTGATGCCTACTCTCGAAAGCGTGTTCCTGATGCCATCAGAAGAGTGGTCGTTTATTTCATCTTCTCTGGTCAAAGAAGTGGCTCGTCACGGCGGTGACGTATCGCATTTCTTACCCGATGCCATCGTTAGTGCCTTACTGGAAAAGCTCCGCTGATAATCCGTTTACGGGATAAGAGAAATGACGGCCTCTTTGACATCAGCCACACTAATGCTGTCGATGCATTTGCCTGAATGCAGCAAGACGTGATTGACACCAATCGGATACCAACGCAAATATTTCTCTGGTCTTGCTTCGAACAGACCGACAACCGGTATCTGCAACGCCGCACCAAGATGAACAGGTGCGCTATCAGCCGAAACCACCAGATCTAATTGGCTCATCGCTGCGATAAGATCAGGCACTGTTCCAGTATCGATACACTGAACCGTAATGCCATTAAGTGCATCTTGCTCCGGCTTCTCACCTGGACTAGAAAAAATAATAATATTGAAATCATTGCCGAGTAACTTAGCAAGTGAGTACCAGTTTTCCCACGGCCAGCGACGTTCATATGCTTTATTTGATATAAAAAACCCGATATTCGCTTTGCCGTTATTTTCTAATTTTTCTGACCATTGTTTTTTTAATTCTGGATTAGGATAAATATAAAGCTTTAGTTCGTCAGTGCTCGTTACACCAAGCTCAGGCACTAAATCATACCCCGCCAATACTTCATGCTTTATTGGTCGATTGGTAACATGTTCAGTATTGCGGTCGTCAAACTCTGTCTCAGCCTTGTGCCAACGCGAGTCAGGAACATTCATCCATCTGGCAAACTGGATTGCATTCTTATTCATTCCGCCATTAGGAATAATCAGCAAATCGAAATTCAAACGCCTTAAGCGCATAATCAAAAGAAATTTATCGATTAATGAGCCGATTAAACCACTGCGATTATTTCTCTCTCGGCTTTTGCTATAAACATAACGATGTACTTTTTCTACGCCAGGGTTATCATCAAGCGCGTATGAATTATATTTATTCGCTAATACATGAATTTCAGCAGCCGGCCATTTTCTTTTCAGAGAGTGAATCAATGCTGTCGTGCATACCATGTCACCTAGAAAATCGATTCTTATCAACAAAATGCGCTGCATACTTCCTTTCCCTTAATAAGCATTATCGTCACTGTTACTTATCTGAATTTTTATCCACAATACCGACTACTTCTGGCAGCGGCGACAGAAAAACGTGCTGCGCTGCCCATGCTTCGCGGTTTCGATCAATGTTCCGCATGTCCGACAAGGTTCGCCGTTGCGGCCATAGACTCGCAGCTCCTGCGCGAAATAACCGGGTTTACCGTCTGATTGCAAAAAGTCACGCAGCGTTGTGCCCCCCTGCTCAATCGAAAGCTGTAGCACCTGCTTAATCACGCGAACCAATACGGCTGCATCGTTTTCATTTAACGATCCAGCGGCTCTATCAGGATGAATGCCAGCAGCAAACAGCGATTCGCTCGCGTAGATATTGCCTACGCCAACGACCACTTTGTTATCCATAATCCACTGTTTGATTGCCGTCTTTTTACCGCGTGAAGTCTGATAAAGATAATCGGCAGAGAATTCCGCCTCTAGTGGTTCCGGCCCGAGATGCGCCAACACCGAGCAGGTTTCTGGATTATCCGTCCACAGCCAGGCACCAAAACGCCGAGGATCGGTGTAACGCAGCACCTTACCGCTGTCCATCACCAAATCAACATGGTCGTGCTTCTCCGGCTCGCTATATTCCGGTAACACCCGCAGGCTGCCAGACATGCCAAGATGTACAATAAGCCAGCCACGCGTGAGTTCAATTAGCAGATATTTTGCCCGCCGACGCACACTGAGCACCGGCTCATCGCTCAGTGAAAGGATCTCAGCCGATACCGGCCAGCGCAAACGCGTGTTCCTCACTTCCGCATAAAGGATGGTATGACCAACGAGATAAGGGGAAATACCCCGACGACTGGTTTCAACCTCAGGTAATTCAGGCATATTCTCTCTCTGGGGAGTCTCTCAATTATTGCAAACGCTGCCAGAATGAATATTTCCGGCCATGTTGCTGCTTAAGCTGTGCCTGATAATCCGTCCACGCCAATAACGGCGCGTAATCCGCAACTTGCGAGTCTAGAGCATCCAATTCGCGATAATAATTTGCAGCATGATCGTAGGCCTTACTCCGGCCAGCAGATAAAATATCGTTGAGTAGCAGACGATAACAAATCACTTCAGCTAAAGGGCATTCTGCATCATGAAATTGATTTGCCCAACCCAACAATACACCGAAGAAGACATTGAGTGACTCCCAATGGGCAAGCAGTTGTGCTGATGCTTGCGCATAATCATTCAGTGCCAACAGCGTATCAATTCTGGACTGAACATCTCCCATCGACAACGCATGGGTAGCCGCCTGATTCTGTAACGTTTCTCGTTCCGTCTCATCTTGCAAAACGGCAAGCAGTGCTTGTAGCCGAATATAATCAGGACGTTGCTGATAAGCTTCACGCCGTAACGTCAAGAGTGCGTCTTGATCGCCAAGTTGGACATAGGCTTTATCCAGCAATGCCCTGCGCTTTTCTTCGGCATGCCCCTCAAAAGGCTCTGATAACCATTTCAGAGCCGACTGTGCGTCATTGATCGACAGACAGAACTCCACAATGTGGAGCTTTTGCAATTCATTAGGCTTTGGGGAACCCAAGAGGATAGATCGCTCAAATAGGGCAACATCTTGCAGAGCTTGCGCCACCCCAGAAATACCGAGAGTGGCATGCGCAGCACGAAAGTTATATTCCTTGTGCGGTGCAGAGGCCAAGGCAGCAGCATATTCACGTTCAAAGTCCTGCGCCAGTTGCCGCAACTCTGGCTCGGTAAGTAACGTGCCACTTTGTGCAATCAAATCATCCCATGCGGCATAATCGTTCTCATCATGCCGTTTTTTTACCTCATCAGGCCAATTCCACGTCTTTCCACCTTGTGCTCGCCACTGGCTTGCGGCCTTAACCCATACCGAAAGCGCCGCCACATACGCCTCGCCAATAGCCCCATCGGAATCATCCACGCGCTCATAAACACGAACATGGGTGGACATCAGTGCGTCAATCAGTGCAAATGCTTTTTCCGGTGCGTCGTCGATCAGATAACCGATATCACCAGCCAGTGCCTCAAGCTCCATAGCAAAGCCATGACTCTGATAATAATCAATAAATTGTTTACCACGAGCAATAGATGCAATACGTTCTTTCAGCAATTTTCCCTGCTTCACCGTATCCTGCCGATACAACAGCGTTTCAATACGCTGGTCTACCTTTGGATCTAAACCATAAATCGTTTCGATCAAAAGTAAGAGCCGCGTCTGTGGTGTCGCTAACAAAAGCTGGTGCAATGTCGAGTCCATATTTTCATTACCGGATGGTTGTAGAAGCCAGAGCCCAGAAAATTGGCATAATGCAAAAAGGGATACAAGGGGAAGAATTAGGAAATAAGCTCGAAAAAAAACCCGACCAAGGCCGGGTTTTATCAAGAAGCAGAAATTACTTAATTTTAGCTTCTTTGTAGACAACGTGCTGACGGACAACGGGATCGAATTTCTTCAGTTCCAATTTTTCCGGCTTAGTACGTTTGTTCTTCGTAGTGGTATAGAAGTGACCAGTACCAGCAGAAGAAACAAGCTTGATCTTCTCGCGAACACCCTTAGCCATGATTCAGTTCCTTAATACTTTTCACCACGGGCACGCAGATCGGCCAGAACCGTCTCAATACCCTTCTTATCAATAACACGCATACCTTTAGCAGATACACGCAGTGTTACAAAGCGCTTCTCGCCTTCAACCCAAAAACGGTGTGAATGCAGGTTCGGCAGAAAACGGCGTTTGGTCGCATTCAGTGCGTGGGAACGGTTGTTCCCGGCCACCGGACGCTTGCCAGTAACTTGGCAGACTCGGGACATGTCTATTCTCCAAAAATCAAATCAGCTCGAGCTTCGTATAGGGTTTGGCCGCCTCGTCAGGCTTTAGAGCCCATCTCAGCAACTTCACTGAAAAGACTCTGTCATCAGGATAAACCTGCTGAGATAGGCTCTTAACGCCACACCCAAGATTCTCAAAGGTGGCGTAGTATACGCTCTGAAGCGTAAGTGCTCAAGTCCCGAACAGCTAAAGATCCCATTGGATCGCGGAAATATCTGTTAAATCCAGCCGCGTTCAGCAAAAGAAACGTATTCGCCATGCCCAATGACCAAATGATCGAGCACGCGGATCTCCATTAACAGACAGGCTTTAACAATCTGTTCGGTTATCGCACGGTCAGCCTGACTCGGCTCCGCTTTTCCGGATGGATGATTATGCGCCAGTATTAACGCGGCAGCATTGGCTTTTAGCGCTTCACGCACGATCTCACGCGGGTGGACTTCCACGCTGTTAATCGTACCAACAAACATCTCCTGATGGCGAATAACGTGGTGCTGATTGTCTAAAAACAGGACTAAAAAGACCTCGCGTTCACGTCGAGACAATAGCAGTTGCAGATATTGTCGCGTTGCTTCTGGGTTTAGCATGGCATCTTCTTTCGCCAAGCGAGAGAAAAACAGCCGCCGCGACAGCTCTGCGATCGCCTTGATTTGCGTATATTTTGATATTCCTACCCCTCTGGCATGATGAAACGCGGACTGGTCAGCAGTCATCAACTGATATAACGACCCAAACTGCACCAACAAGCCCTCTGCCAACTGCATCACATGCACGCCTGGCAACCCAGTGCGTAAAAAAATCGCCAGCAATTCGGCATCTGTCAGCGATTCCGCCCCTAAGCGCACCAGCTTTTCACGCGGTGCCAATCCCTTTTCCCAGCCCATCACCTTCTCCCTATACCGCTCGACGGCATCATGTCACGCCCGTAAAAACCGGACGACACCAGCGATAAAAGGCTGCGAAGCGCTTCGCAATCTTCTTAGGGAAGCCACGGTAACCATCTTAAGATTCCTATCTGACTGCAAGGTTATGGTAAAATGGCGCATCTTCTGACTTTCAATCGGACCATGATGATGACGGAATTTTCCAGCCTGAATGCACTCTCCGGCAAACGAATCGTGCTGGGTATCAGCGGCGGCATCGCCGCGTATAAGTGCCCGGAACTGGTGCGACGCCTGCGTGATGGCGGAGCCGATGTACGCGTTGTCATGACCTCTGCAGCTAAAGCGTTCATCACGCCGCTGACGCTGCAAGCCGTCTCCGGCTACCCAGTATCAGACGACCTGCTTGACCCCGCGGCGGAAGCCTCAATGGGCCACATCGAGCTGGGAAAATGGGCTGATTTAGTCATTCTCGCCCCGGCGACTGCCGATCTAATCGCACGAGTCGCCGCCGGCATGGCGAATGACCTGCTAACCACGATCTGTCTAGCGACATCCGCCCCTATCGCCGTTGTCCCTGCGATGAATCAGCAGATGTATCGCGCACAGCCCACGCAGGACAACCTGCGCACGCTGGCCGCGCGCGGTTTACCGATCTGGGGGCCAGATAGCGGCAGTCAGGCGTGTGGCGACGTTGGGCCAGGCCGCATGATCGACCCAATGGACATTGTCGGGCTGGCACAGCGTCATTTTTCTGCCATCAACGATCTGCAACATCTGAACATTCTGGTCACCGCAGGGCCGACGAGAGAAGCGCTGGATCCCGTTCGCTTTGTCACCAACCACAGCTCTGGGAAAATGGGCTTTGCTATCGCACAGGCCGCTGCCGCCCGTGGTGCGAATGTCACACTGGTCAGCGGCCCAGTTTCGCTCGCCACTCCGCAGGGCGTCACGCGTATTGACGTCGGCAGCGCGTTGGAGATGGAGCACGCGGTGATGGCACACGCGGCCCATCAGCACATTGTGATCGGCTGTGCGGCGGTTGCCGACTACCGCGCCAAACACATCGCCGATGAGAAGATAAAAAAACAGAATCAGCAGGGCGATGAAATGACTCTCACTCTGGTCAAAAATCCAGATATTATCGCTGGTGTCGCCGCCATGACGAAAAATCGTCCTTATGTTGTCGGGTTTGCTGCCGAAACCCAGAATGTGGAAGAATACGCCCGACAAAAACTGGCGCGTAAAAAGTTGGATCTGATTTGCGCGAACAACGTTTCTCTTTCTGGGCATGGTTTTAACAGTGAAACCAATGCGTTACACCTCTTTTGGCAAGGTGGTGACACGCCGTTGCCGCAATGCGACAAGCGTCTGCTTAGCCAAAAATTAATCGACGAGATTATCAGCCGTTATGATGAAAAAAATCGACGTTAAGATTGTTGACCCACGCGTTGGGCAGCAATTTCCGTTACCGACCTATGCCACACCGGGTTCTGCTGGGCTCGATCTGCGTGCCTGTCTGGATCAGGCGATTGAACTCAAAGCAGGGGAAACGACCCTGATTCCAACTGGGCTGGCGATTCACATTGCCGATACGGGGCTGGCAGCGGTTATCCTGCCCCGCTCCGGGCTGGGCCACAAGCACGGCGTAGTGCTGGGGAATCTGGTGGGGCTGATTGACTCGGACTACCAGGGGCAACTGATGGTTTCCGTCTGGAACCGTGGTCAACAAACGTTCACGGTTGAACCGGGCGAGCGCATCGCACAGATGGTTTTTGTGCCCGTCGTTCAGGCCGAATTTAATCTGGTCGAAGATTTTGTCGGCAGCGAACGTGGAGAAGGCGGCTTCGGCCACTCTGGCCGTAGCTAACGCGCTCCAGCCACCCATAGTGTAAAAATTCCTATAAGCCACAGCGCCGACTCAAACGGGAATGGCAACTGTGGCGCTAACGGGTGCTTGTCAGTCAAATATTTAGCAAGGGTCTTTTCAGACATGGCAGAAAAAGAAAATACGAAAAGGAATCGCCGCGAGGAAATTTTGCAGGCGCTGGCGCAGATGCTGGAATCCAGCGACGGTAGCCAGCGTATCACCACGGCAAAATTAGCTGCGAACGTCGGCGTGTCCGAAGCGGCGCTCTACCGGCATTTCCCCAGTAAAACGCGGATGTTTGATAGCCTGATTGAATTTATTGAGGATAGCCTGACCACCCGCATTAACCTGATTCTGCAAGACGAAAAAGAAACGTTTAATCGTCTTCGTCTGATTTTGCTGCTTATTTTAGGGTTTGCGGAACGAAATCCGGGTCTGACTCGCATCATGACCGGCCATGCGCTGATGTTTGAACAGGATCGCTTGCAAGGGCGTATTAACCAGCTGTTTGAGCGTATTGAATCGCAACTGCGTCAGGTGTTGCGCGAGCACAAGCTACGCGATGGTAAAGGTTTCCAGCATGATGAAACGCTGCTAGCCAGCCAACTATTAGCATTTTGCGAAGGGATGTTGTCGCGCTTCATTCGCTCTGAATTCCGCTATCGTCCGACGCAGGAATTCGACACCCGTTGGCCGCTGCTGGCGGCACAGTTGAACTAAACACCGCCTTTAGATAGTAAACCCGCCAGATATTCTCTTATGGCGGGCTCCTGACTCACAACGTTAAATCCCGTACTGCTCACGATAGGCTTTCACCGCATCCAGATGCGCTGCCATTTCTGGTTTTTCCGCCAGATAGGCGATCAAATCCGTTAACGTAATAATCGAAATCACCGTGCACTGATAGTCGCGTTCCACTTCCTGAATCGCGGACAGCTCGGCGCGGCCGCGTTCCTGACGATCCAGCGCAATCATCACCCCCGCCAGCGTCGCCCCGTGCGCACCGATGATCGCCATCGATTCACGAATCGCCGTCCCGGCCGTAATCACGTCATCCACCAGCATCACGCGGCCCTGTAACGGACTGCCGACCAGGCTGCCACCCTCACCGTGGTCTTTAGCTTCTTTGCGGTTGAAGCAGTACGGCAGGTCACGATCGTGATGTTCTGCCAGCGCGACAGCAGCGGTAGTCGCAATCGGAATGCCTTTGTAAGCTGGTCCGAACAGCAGGTCGAACTCTACACCGGAATCAACCAGCGCTTCCGCATAAAAACGCCCCAGTAAGGCCAGGTCACGCCCGGTATTAAACAGCCCAGCGTTAAAGAAATAGGGACTGATACGTCCGGATTTCAGGGTAAACTCGCCAAACTTCAATACCTGCTTGCTGAGTGCAAACTCAATAAACTGGCGCTGGTAGGCTTTCATTACGGCATCTCCTCGTCTTACGGATTAATCACGTTATCGATCAGAATTAAAAATTGATCAGACATAAAAAAAGCGACCATCTGGTCGCTTATCGCTTTAACAAATCAATCGATTAAGGCCGCTTTCTGCGCCTGAACGATGGTATCAATTCCCCCTCGGGCTAGCGCCAGCAGGGTGAGCAATTCTTCGTGGCTGAACGGCTCGCCTTCGGCCGTCCCTTGCACTTCAATCATACGGCCGTCTTCGGTCATGACCACATTCATGTCGGTTTCCGCAGCGGAATCTTCCACGTATTCCAGATCGCACAGCGCTTCGCCGTTCACGATGCCGACGGACACGGCGGCGATCATGCCTTTCATCGGGTTCTTTTTCAGCTTACCCTTGGCAACCATCTGGTTCAGCGCATCGGCCAGCGCCACGCAGGCACCGGTGATGGACGCCGTACGCGTGCCGCCGTCCGCCTGTAAGACATCACAGTCGAGCGTAATGGTGTATTCGCCGAGCACTTTCAGGTCGATTGCCGCACGCAGGGAACGCGCAATCAGGCGCTGAATCTCCAGCGTCCGGCCGCCCTGCTTACCTTTGGCGGCTTCACGCGCGTTACGGCTGTGCGTCGCACGCGGCAGCATGCCGTATTCGGCGGTGACCCATCCTTGTCCCTGGCCTTTCAGAAAGCGCGGAACACCCTCTTCTACCGTGGCATTGCATAACACTTTGGTATCGCCAAATTCGACTAAAACGGAACCTTCAGCGTGTTTCGTGTAATGACGGGTGAATGTAAGGGGGCGTACTTGCTGTGCACTTCGGCCTGTTGGGCGCATGGCTCATCTCCGGTGGGTCAATGAAAACTGGCGCGTATTATACACGAAATCCTTCGCGTTGCGGGAAAGCGGCATCAGAAAGCCATACCTTGAACTTAGGGTATAACCTGAGGTTATACCCTACTGATGAACAAGTATTCGTCAGTGATGATGCATCATGAAATAGTCCGTTCATCCCCTGAGCGTTGATGAGAAAAAATCATGATGCGGCATATGCAAATTGAAACGGTCAATCTGCCACTAGCCCGTCCTATGGCGGCTGAAAACGGGACGCGTCGTGCGGTTACCGTTATCCGCGTCGCGTTGGAAGAAAAAGGATTTATTGGACAAGGCGAATGTACGCCAGTCGCCCATTATGGCGAGTCCGCCGACAGCGTATGTCGCCAGCTCTCTGCGGTCCGTGAGGCAATAGAACACGGTCTGACCATCGAACAGCTCCAGAAAGATTTATCACCGGGTGCGGCCAGAAATGCGCTGGACTGCGCCCTGTGGCGGCTCAACACCGCCTTGGAAAAACAGACGCTGTGGCAGCGCATCGGCATTCATCCCCCCACATCCGTGATCTGTGCGCAAACGTTGGCGCTCGACAGCGTGGAGAGAATGGCTGCCGCCGCCTCCAATGCCGTTTCCCACGGCGC
The DNA here is from genome assembly GCF_014946775.2 of Pectobacterium quasiaquaticum. Taxonomy (NCBI): domain Bacteria; kingdom Pseudomonadati; phylum Pseudomonadota; class Gammaproteobacteria; order Enterobacterales; family Pectobacteriaceae; genus Pectobacterium; species Pectobacterium quasiaquaticum. Next base: position 4,261,595 of record NZ_CP065177.1, read on the forward strand.
TCTGCTGCTGAAAATCAAACTGGATCGCGAGCTGATTCTGGAGAAGGTCGCCGCCATTCGTGCCGCCGCGCCCAACGCCAGATTGATTATCGATGCGAGAGCGAGCTGGAGCGGGCTAGATTTACATAGCCTGTCTACCGCTCTGCTGCCTTATCAGGTCGCCATGATTGAGCAACCGCTTCCCGTCGGTAAGGACGAGGATTTACAGCGGTTTTCTCACCCGATTCCGATCTGCGCGGACGAAAGCTGCCGCCACAGCGGAGACATCGTCGGGCTGCGCCGTCGTTACGACATGATCAACATCAAGCTGGACAAGTGTGGCGGGCTAACCGAAGCGCTGGCGATGGTGCGCGAAGCCCACTTTCACGGCCTGCGCATTATGGTCGGCTGCACGCTGGGCTCGTCAATGGCGATGGAAGCCGCCCTGCCCGTCGCCGCCGATGCCGAGCACGTCGATCTCGACGGCCCTATCTGGCTGGCCGCCGACAGTTCGCCTTATCTGACCTATAACCTTGGCCGAATTTGGCTATGACGCCATTAACCGCAGTAACCCTAAATCATCAACCGGAGTGACCATGACGGATATCATGCACGCGGGTGCCGCCACAGCACCCGGTAACGCCCCCAGGCCTGTACTGGAAATCGACGATCTGAGCGTCAGCTTTAGCGGCCGTTCCGGCACGCATCAGGCGCTAAAAGGCATTTCCTTTACCGTCAATAAAGGGGAAGTGGTCGCCGTGGTCGGCGAAAGTGGTTCAGGCAAGTCCGTAACCTCACTCGCCGTGATGGGGCTGCTGGCGGATTCTGCCAACATCGAACGCGGCGCGCTCCGCTTCACCGCACGCGACGGCCAACAGCATGACCTGCTGAGCATGAAAGCGGAAGCGCGTCGTAAGCTGCGCGGCCGCGATCTCGCCATGATTTTTCAGGAGCCGATGACTTCGCTTAATCCGGTACTGAAAGTCGGCGATCAGCTCACCGAAGCCCTGCTTGACCACAAAATCTGCGATGCCGCCAGCGCGGACAAAAAAGCCCGTGAGCTGCTGCACAAGGTGCGCATCGCAGACGTCGATCGCGTGATGAAAAGCTACCCGCACTCGCTGTCCGGCGGAATGCGCCAGCGTGTGATGATTGCACAGGCGCTGGCCTGCGATCCGCAGTTGTTGATTGCCGATGAACCGACCACTGCGCTGGACGTCACCGTGCAGGCACGTATTCTGCAAATCCTGCGCGACCTGCAACAGCAGAGTGACATGTCGGTGCTGTTTATCACCCACGATATGGGCGTGGTGGCGGAAATCGCTGACCGCGTAGTGGTGATGTACCGCGGCGAGATTGTGGAACAAGGCACCGTCGAACAGATTTTTGCCGCACCACAACATCCTTATACCCAATCGCTGCTGGCCGCTGTACCGAAGCTGGGCGACATGCGCGATAGCCTCTGGCCAAAGCGCTTCCCTTTACTAGGGCAGGCTGCCGATCCGGAAAACAGTGAACAGGTTACCGCCCGCTATGACGCTGAGCCGCTGTTGGATATTCGCGGGCTGAGCGTGTATTACCCCATGCGCAGCGGGATTTTATCCACCATCACTCACCACGTTCATGCGGTAGAGCAGATTGATTTCAACGTCTGGCCGGGCGAAACGCTGGCTATCGTCGGGGAAAGCGGTTGCGGCAAGTCCACCACCGGACGCGCCCTGCTGCGTCTGGTACAGAGCCAAGCCGAAAGCATTCATTTTCAGGGTAACGAAATTTCCCAGATGAAAGAGCGGGATTTCCAGCCGCTGCGTCGGGAAATGCAGATGGTGTTTCAAGACCCGTACGCCTCGCTCAACCCGCGCCTGACGGTCGGCTTCACCATCGCCGAACCGCTGCTGCTGCACGGGCTGGTGAAATCGCTGGAAGAAGCGACACCACAGGTGCAGGCGCTGTTAAAAAGCGTCGGTCTGCTGCCTGAGCACGCGCGTCGTTATCCGCACGAGTTTTCCGGCGGGCAGCGTCAGCGTATCGCGATTGCGCGTGCGATGGCGCTACAGCCGCAGGTCATCATTGCTGACGAAGCCGTTTCGGCGCTCGATGTGTCGATTCAGGCACAGGTCGTCAACCTGATGATGGATCTCCAGAAGAAAACCGGCGTGTCGTGGATTTTCATCTCGCACGATATGGCCGTCGTCGAGCGCATCGCCAACCGCGTCGCGGTGATGTACCTCGGCGAGATTGTGGAGATCGGCCCGCGTCAGTCGGTGTTTAACGACCCGCAGCACCCGTATACCCGCCGCCTGTTGGCCTCGGTTCCGATTGCCGATCCAACCCGTCGCGGCGCACGCCAGTTTGACGACAGCGAAATCCTCTCACCCTTGCGTAAAGCAGGAGAGGCCGTCGCCAAAACGCGCTACCGAGAGGTCGCGCCGCAGCACTGGGTCGCCGACAACGAATCGGCAGCCTGAAACACGATGCCATGATAAGAAAATAGCAATAAAAACAACGCACTAACAAAACAAAACACACGTTCATAGCTGACCAGGAGAGAAACCATGAAGCCATTCGTTCGCCGCTCTGCCGTTGCCCTCGGGCTCTCACTGTGTCTGGCGGCTGTCGCCCAGGCGCAAGACCTTCGCATTTCCATCTATGCCGATATCACCGGACTCGACCCGCACGATACCTCGGACACGCTGAGCTACTCCATTCAGAGCGGCATCTTCGAGCGTCTGTTCCAGTTCGATAATAAAATGAAACTGGTGCCGCGTCTGGCGACGGACTACACCAGTAATGACACCGCCACCGAGTTCGTCGTTACGCTGCGCGAAGGCATCACCTTCCAGGACGGCACCCCCTTCAACGCCGACGCCGTTAAAGCTAACCTCGACCGTCTGGCCGATCAGAGCAAAGGCTTAAAGCGCAACAGCCTGTTTAACATGGTACAAACCGTCACCGTTCTGTCGCCCACGCAGGTTAAAATCGAGCTGAACAAATCTTTCGGTGCCTTTGTCAATACGCTGGCGCACCCGTCTGCCGTTATGCACAGCCCGGAAGCGCTGAAGAAATACCCAGACGAAGCACAGCTGCGCGTGAACCCAGTCGGTACTGGCCCGTTCAAGTTCACCGAATGGCAGCAGGGTAAAGACGTGAAGCTGGTGAAATTCGACAACTACTGGCAGAAAGGCTGGCCGAAAGTCGACAGCGTGACCTTCTACCCGACGCCGGAAGATTCCACCCGCGTGGCGTCACTGAAATCCGGCCAGGTTGATGCGGTGTATCCGCTGCCTTCCGACCTGATCGGCACCGTACAAAACGACAGCAAGCTGGCGATTCAGCGCGACCCGAGTATTTATCAATTCTGGCTGGCGATGAACAACCTGCGTCCACCGCTGAACGATATCCGCGTGCGTCAGGCGCTGAACTACGCCATCAACCGCGACATCTGGCTGAAAGTTGGCTTTGCAGGCATGGGCGTTCCTGCCTCTTCTGCGATGGCACCAGACGTGCAGTTCTTCGCACGCCAAAGCTCACCGAACTACACCTATAACCCGGAAAAAGCCAAGGCGCTGCTGAAAGAAGCGGGCTACGCCAACGGCCTGAGCCTGAAGCTGTGGACGACGAACCGCACCGACTACATCCGTAGCGCGCAGTTCTTCAAGCAGCAGTTAGAGCAGGTCGGCATCAAAGTCACCGTTACCCCGATGGATTCCGGGATGCGTAACGCCAAGCTGTTCGGTGTTAAAGATCCGAAAGACGCCGAATTTGACCTGTTCTACAACGGCTGGTCTCCGTCTACCGGTGATGCTGACTGGGCACTGCGTCCGCTGTTCGCGACAGAGTCATGGGTGCCGGTTGCGTATAACGTTTCCTACTACAGCAATCCGGTAACGGATAAAGCGATTACCGCTGGGCTGGCGACGGCCGATAACGACAAACGTGCTGCGGCTTATGCGGATGCACAGCGTCAGATTTGGCAGGATGCGCCTGTGGTCTTCCTGGGCTCGCCGGACAACGTTGTCGGCAAAACCAAGAACCTCGACGGCGTGTACATGCTGGCGGATGGCTCACTGATCTTCGATCAGGCTGAATTTAAGTAATCGGTCAGGGAGAACGCCATGTTTGCTTATATCGTCCGACGTTTGCTGGAAATGATCCCGGTTTTGCTGGTGGTCTCCCTGTTAGTGTTCGGTTTTATAAAACTGCTGCCGGGTGACCCGGCACGTATTTACGCCGGTGCTGATGCGACCATTGAGGCCGTGGAAGCCGCCCGTCAGCAGTTAGGATTGAACGACCCGCTGCCGCAGCAGTACGTCCACTGGCTCGGCGGCCTGTTCAGCGGCGATCTGGGTGTGACGTACCGCACCCAGCAGCCGGTTATCGATGTCATCAGTAAGAGTTTTATGCCCACGATGTGGCTGGCGCTGGCGGGCTTTGTCTGGTCGGTGTTGCTCGGTCTGCTGATTGGCGTGGTGTCTGCGCTCAAGCGGGGCAAATGGCAGGACTGGGCGCTGATGAGCTTCGCGGTCGGCGGGATTTCTATGCCGCCGTTCTGGCTCGGCCTGTTGCTGATTCAGTTTGTCGCCATGCCGTTCGGCGTCTTTTCCGTCAGCGGCTTTAATCAGCCCAGCGACATCATTCTGCCCGCGCTGACGCTCGGGGCATCGGTGGCTGCCGTCATGGCACGCTTTACCCGCTCTGCGTTTCTGGAGGTCGCACAGGAAGACTACGTCCGCACCGCTCGCTCCAAGGGGCTGCGCAATCGGCTGGTCACCTGGAAGCACGTGATGCGTAACGCGCTGATTCCAGTCATCACCATGCTGGGGCTGCAATTCGGCTTCCTGCTCGGTGGCTCCATTGTGGTCGAAAGCGTGTTTAGCTGGCCGGGTCTGGGCTGGCTGCTGATTGAATCAATCAAGACGCAGGATCAGCCGGTCATTCAGGCGCTGGTGATGCTGTTCGTGTTTGAATTTATTGTCATTAACCTGTTGGTCGACCTGCTGTACGCGGTGGTCAATCCGGCGATTCGCCTACGTTAGGAGACACGATGAACCTTCCTCCCGAACCCGTCGTGGCCGTTGCCACGCTTGATGAAGAGACGATACGTTCGCCGTGGCGCGACTTCGTTCAGGTCTTTATCCGTAACCCGATGGCGCTGGTCTCCAGCGGCTTCGTCCTGCTATTGGTACTGGTCGCCATTTTCGCGCCCTGGCTGGCACCGTGGAACCCAATGGAGCCCGACTGGATGGCGCTGGCTTCACCGCCTTCAGCGGCGCACTGGATGGGCACCGACGATCTCGGGCGCGATGTGATGAGCCGTATCATCTACGGCGCACGCATCTCGCTATATATCGGCATTTTCTCCGTCACGCTGGGCATGCTGGTCGGCATCGTGCTCGGCCTGCTGGCAGGCTACTACGGTCGCTGGGTAGATACGCTGATCATGCGCGGTTCCGACGTGCTGTTCGCCTTCCCCGGCATGCTGCTGGCAATTGCGGTCGTCGCGATCCTCGGCCCCGGCCTGAATAACGTGATTATCGCCGTGGCGGTCTTCAGCGTACCGGTTTTCGCCCGCATCGTGCGTGCTTCTACGCTGTCGCTGAAACAGGCGGCCTATGTGGAAGCGGTACGCTGTGCCGGTGCGCCGGATCGCATCGTGCTGATACGCCACATCCTGCCCGGCACGCTGCCTAACGTGATCGTCTATTTCACCATGCGTATCGGTACCAGCATCCTGACCGCGGCAGGACTGAGCTTCATCGGCCTTGGCCCAGAACCGGACGTACCGGAATGGGGCAATATTCTGGCGATGAGCCGCAGCCTGATGATGGCAGGCGCCTGGCACGTCAGCGTGTTCCCCGGTCTGGCGATCTTCTTCACCGTGCTGGCGTTTAACCTGCTTGGGGATGCGCTGCGTGATACGCTCGATCCCAAACTGAAAAGCTGAGGAAAGCGATGCGCGGCGATCACCCGATGAACGATTATCAACAGCAGCAGCAGGCGCTATTGCTACAACGCTGGAAAACGACGCGGCAGTTGGGTACGCCGCGCTCGGCTAACGGACCGCGTAACAGCATTAGCGATGTGGCAGGCGTACGCGTCGGCCACTGCACATTGGCGGCAGGTGAAGTGCAAACTGGCGTCACGGCGATTGTGCCGCCCGGCGAGAACCTGTTCACCCAGCCTCTGCCCTGCGGCGCGGCGGTGCTGAACGGCTTCGCTAAACCCGTCGGACTGGTACAGATCGAGGAGTTGGGGGTGCTACAAACGCCCATCCTGCTCAGCAATACGCTGGCAACCGGCACGTTGTTTACTACGCTGGTACGCGACGCCATTGCCCGCAATCCTGAACTGGGTCGCACGCTGCCGACGGTTAACCCGCTGGCGCTGGAGTGCAACGACGGCTGGCTGAACGACATTCAGGCGCTGGCTGTCACGGAACACATGGCGCGACACGCGCTGGCTAGCGCAACGGACAGCTTCGCACGCGGCAGCGTAGGAGCCGGACGCGGCATGAGCTGCTTTAGTCTGAAAGGCGGCATCGGCACCGCATCGCGCCTGATTCCTGAATTGAACGCCACGCTCGGCGTGTTGGTGCTGGCAAACTTCGGCACGCTTTCCTCACTGACGCTGGACGGCGTGCAGATGGGCGACGCTATCGCGCCTATCCTGCCCGAGCTCGCACCGCAGCAGGACGCTGGATCGATCATCATTATCATGGCGACGGATGCCCCGCTCGATGCCCGCCAGCTCAAGCGTATCGCCAAACGTGCCGGTGCAGGATTAGGCCGGCTCGGCAGCTATTGGGGACACGGTTCTGGTGATATCGCCGTCGCATTCTCCACCTGCCCGCAGCCGCAACCGCCGGAGGATGCGCAGCTTGAATCGCTGTTAAGCGCCGCCGCCGACGCCACCGAACACGCTGTACTCGACGCCATGCTTCAGGCAGACGCCGTGACCGGTTTTCGTGGCCATCATCGTCCGACACTGCCACAAGCGTTGGATCGGCTGGCTGCGACTCTTTATCCATAAGCAAATTCTCCCGTAGGAAACTGATGATGAAAGTGTTTATCTCTGCTGATATCGAAGGGATCGCTGGCGTGATGCGCCCAGAACAGTGCAGCCCTGGCACCGCGGAATATCAACTGGCACGCGGCCTGATGGAGCAGGAAGTGAACGCCGCGATTGACGGTGCGTTCGCGGGTGGCGCAACAGAGGTGGTGGTCGCCGACAGCCATGCGGCAATGGTCAATCTGCGCGCGGAGAACATCGACGCCCGCGCCCGACTGGTACAGGGCAAACCGCGCGGCTATTCGATGGTAGAAGGGCTGGAGCAACAGCAGTTCGACGGCCTGATGTTCATCGGCTACCACAGCGCGGCGGGCGAGTTTGGCGTGCTGTCGCATACCATCAACGGTCGTGCGTTCTACCGCGTGCGCATCAACGGTGAAATCATGGGCGAGAGCGACATCTACGCTGCCGCCGGCGTAGAACAGAAGACACCACTCTGGTTGGTCAGCGGTGACGACACGCTCCAGCGCTGGATCGCCCGCTACTACCCCGCCACCGACTACACCTGCGTCAAGCGCGCGATTTCGCAGCATGCGGCCGAATCCCTCAGCACCGAACAGGCGCGTCAGGTCATTCGTGACGCAGCAAAAGCGGCGGTGGAAAAAGCGCACCGGACGCTGAACTCACGGATTCAGGCACCCTACCGCCTCGAACTGATGGTGGCAAAACCGGTACTGGCCGATCTATTCTGTCTGCTGCCGAATGTGGAACGTTTGGATGCCATAACCGTAGGTTATACGGCGCAGAGCATGCGGGAAATCACCAGCCTGCTGGGTGCCTTTTCCTATCTGGCGACGACGCAAAACTGATTCCAGTTTATCCGCCCCTTATTCCGGGGCGTAAACCGATTGAAAAGAGAATTTATCGCATGACAAAGCCCGTGATTGTGATCCACGGTGGCGCAGGTGCGCTGACCCGCTCAGCTATGAGCGCTGAAAAAGAGCAACGCTATCTGGCGGCGCTATCCGAGATTGTCGCCAGCGGACAACGCATTCTGGCTGAAAACGGCAGCGCGTTGGATGCCGTAACGGAAGCCGTCCGGCTGTTGGAAGAGTGTCCGTTATTCAACGCCGGACACGGTTCAGTCTTCACCCACGCAGAAACCCACGAACTGGACGCCAGCATCATGGACGGACGCACGCTGGATGCCGGCGCAGTGAGCTGCGTCAGTCATATCCGTAACCCGATTCTGGCCGCGCGTACCGTACTCGAAGCCAGCCAGCATGTGATGTTTACCGCCGACGGCGCAGAGGCATTTGCACAGCATCACGGTCTGGAGATGGTTGATCCTACGTTTTTCTCCACCGACGAACGCCGCCAGCAGCTGCATAACGCGCAAGCAGGTTCAGGCCGCGTCATCCTCGACCATGACGGCCAGAACGACCCTATCGATCCCGACCGTAAATTCGGTACCGTCGGCGCGGTAGCACTGGATAGCGCGGGGAATCTTGCGGCAGCAACCTCGACGGGCGGCATGACCAACAAACAGGCCGGACGCGTAGGTGACAGCCCCATCATCGGCGCAGGCTGCTACGCCAATAACCAGACGGTAGCGGTTTCCTGCACCGGCACTGGGGAAGTCTTCATGCGTGCCGTCGCCGCCTATGATGTCTCGGCGCTGATGGAATACGCCGGACTGACGCTACAGCAGGCCAGCGATCGCGTAGTCATGGAGAAACTCGTGCAAATGGACGGCAGCGGCGGGCTGATTGCCGTCGATAAAGCGGGCAACATTGCTCTGCCGTTTAACAGCGAAGGGATGTACCGCGGCTACGGTTACGTGGGAGAAGCCCCCGTCGCCGATATTTATCGCTAAATCTGTCTCCCTACGTATGCAGGTTGAATTGCACCACCTTAGACCACGACGCCCAATTACGGGGCATTGCGCACCATGATTGGGCAAGAGTATTATTAAGAAACGCAGCGGACCGCGCAGGAAAAAAATTAGAAACTGGCGTAATAATTGCAGGTATTTTGGTTATTACTCATACGATGCTCATTAGAAAGCATCAGCCGGAGCCTGCAACCATGCGATTACGCCATATTGAAATCTTCCAGGCCATTGTTCAGGCAGGCACCATCAGCGGCGCCGCCCGTTTACTCAACGTCTCTCAGCCCAACGTCAGCCGGGTACTGAATCACGCAGAACAGCAGCTCGGTTTTTCCCTGTTTGAACGCCGCACACAGGGAATGATCGCCACCGAAGAAGGGCTGCGCCTGATACCGAAAGTGCAGGAACTTTTCAGCCATCTGCAAAGCATCAGTTCACTCACCGAACAAATCAAAACCAGCAAGGCCCACTCCGTACGACTGGGCGCGGCACATGCGTTCGGACAAATGATCGTGGCCCCAACGCTGGTGGAATTTCATAAGCAGGCAGCCTCGGTTAACGTCGAACTGGTTACCGAACACTTCAGCACGCTGTGCCAGAACATCCTGCAAAACCAGCTCGATTTCGCGCTGATCTTTGGCCAGCAGGTGCCGTCCGAGCTGCTGGCAGAACCGCTGTTCCAGTCCACAATGGTTGCCCTATTGCCGAAAGACAGCCCGATAAACGGCCCTGTCTCGCTGGAATGGCTGTGCAACAACAATCTGCTGATGATGCAGCATAAGGATCCGCTCGGTCAGGTGCTACACCGTGCGCTGCGCGACAAAGCGCTACAGCCAGCGGCGTCGCTCTACATCAAAACCTACTCGGTGATTGCCGACATGGTGCTGGCGGGCGGCGGAACGGGCATCGTCGATCTCTTTACCGCCTGTCGCTATGCTGACCAGCTCAAGATCGTCCCTATCGATCAGCCGCTGCCTTTTGAAGTCACGCTGATCAGCCGCCGTGACAACCCACAGTCACAGGCGACACTGCAGTTAAAACAGATGATGAAAAATCGCTGTCGCGACATTGCCAGACAGAACGAAGCCTTACTTTACGCCGCCTGATTCTCGACAGGTGGCACCATGTAGGCGGTTTTTCCTATCCCCTGCACGGGACTCAACGCTATAATCCGTCTCATCATTTGCTTTACAGGTATGCACCAATGATTCGCAGCATGACCGCTTACGCCCGCCGAGAGATCAAGGGCAACTGGGGAAGCGCAGCCTGGGAACTGCGTTCCGTTAACCAGCGCTATCTGGAAACCTATCTTCGTTTACCGGAACAATTCCGCAGCCTCGAACCTGTCGCCCGTGAGCGCATCCGCGCCCGCTTAACCCGTGGAAAAATCGAATGCAACCTGCGTTTTGAGCTCGATCCGAGCGCGCAAAGTGCGCTGATCCTGAACGAAAAATTGGCGAAACAGCTGGTTAATGCCGCCAACTGGGTCAAAATGCAGAGCGACGAAGGGGAAATCAACCCAGTTGATATCCTGCGCTGGCCCGGCGTGATGTTGGCGGAAGAGCAGGATCTGGACGCCATCAGCGCCGAACTGCTGACCGCGCTAGAAGGCGCGTTAGATGATTTCATCGCCGCCCGCGAAAGCGAAGGCAACGCGTTGAAAGGGATGATCGAACAACGTCTGGCGGGCGTCAGCGCCGAAGTTGTCAAAGTCCGCGCTCAAATGCCGAACATCCTGCTCTGGCAGCGTGAACGCCTGCAAAGCAAGCTGGAAGATGCGCAGGTACAACTGGAAAATAACCGTCTGGAACAGGAACTGGTGCTGATGGCACAGCGCGTTGATGTCGCGGAAGAACTCGACCGCCTCGACGCTCACGTCAAAGAAACCTACAAAATCCTGAAAAAAGAAGAAGCCGTCGGCCGCCGCCTCGACTTCATGATGCAGGAATTCAACCGCGAATCGAACACGCTGGCCTCGAAATCCATCAACGCCGACGTCACCGCGTCAGCCATTGAGTTGAAAGTGCTGATCGAGCAAATGCGGGAACAGATTCAAAACATCGAGTAGTGTTTCACGCGATCTCATAGAGTCTCATCACATCTCATCAATCAAAAAGGCCATTGTAAATACTGGCCTTTTCTGTTTTATATAGTCTCATATCGTATCACTAGAGCGCGTACTTGAAGTGTACTTAAAGGTGTACTTATTTAGTCTTAAGTACATTCGTTTAAGTACACTCCCCTGATGGTCACGTATTCAATATGTAGATCAGGTCATTGCAGATAATGTTCACGCTCGATGAATGTGCCGATTATCGAGTTTTTTAAGGTGCGTACAACGGCATTAATACTGATATGCAGCGCCCGTGCGGTATCGCGGATACCGGCATTGTTCATGGCAAGGTCAACAATTTTCTCTTTCATACCCTGCTGACAGGCACGATATTCATACTCAAGCTGAAAACTTCGACAACAGGTCTGACAGCGGAAGCGCTGATGACCGGTGCTTCCCAGTCCATGTTTTTTAACCGAGTCTGTTTGCTCACAAAATGGGCATTTTACCTCAACCGTTGCCATCAGGCTCTTCTTCTAAATATTTCGGAAAACAGATGAACGTTCTACCTGACGATCACCGAGTTGAATACGTGACCGCATTTTCCTGTTTGCGCTGATCCAATGTCTTAGCAATCGCAGACACTGTTGTTTTACTGATCCCTTGTTGCTTGGCAAGATAAGTAAATTGACTGATGGCTTCTGCGACTTCTTCAATGACTTGCCTTGCATCATTCCAATTCGCAAAGCCAGCACTGGTAGCAAGTTTTTGCATCACCTTAAGCGGTGGCGCTTTGCCATAACCTCCGAACGCAGTGGCGTGTTCGTTGAATGGATGTGGGCTGTAGGTAACATCGTAAAAAGGTGCAGGATTCCATTGACCGTCATCCGCTTGCAAAAACGCCCAATTTTTACTGTGGTCGTCTTGATTAGACGACAGCAAGTTAAAAATGGCGCGGCGAAATTGCAGTTGTCCAGCCGCTGGAGATTTACACAACTGACGGCTGGCTTTAACCAAGTCAATATAATCCAAACTTGGCGTTCGAAAGTCTGCATCCAGCAGCCCGCAAGCGCTGTGCATATGCAATCGACCTGAACTGAGTTGACTGCCTGAGTCGGCCTGTTCAGTGACATAATCAAAACGCTTAAGCGCTAACCAGGCAGATGCAGCGCTTGAAGATGGTGCTTCAATGAGTTGCCAGACTGGTGGTTGACACTTAGCTTGCTCAGCCATTTGCAAATAAACCGCCTCACACAAACCTTCTTCATGGCCGAGCGGGAGATTTTTTGAGGTAAATTTAATCAGCCAAGCCTCATCTTTAGGCTGAGCAAAGGTTCGACAATGCCGAGCTTCTCCAGCAGGCATATAAATCTGCGCTTTAGGCCTTGCCCCACCCGAACTACCTCCGGCGACTAATGCGGCCAACACCTGTTGCGTATGCCCATCTAACTCATCGTGATTATCATCCATATAATCTGACATCGAAGAATCGAACAGCGTTTGCGCTTCTAAGCCTAAAGTAGCTAAATCAATGTCCGCGTTCGTCGTGGCTGAAAACTCAGACACCGGAGAAAAAGACAATGCTCCCATGCCTTTATCACCGACAAAGGCCAGTCTATCCATCGCCGTTAATTGATTAGGCAGGATGCCCTTTTGCCGGAAAATACGATCTTGCAACAGCATGCCCCAGCCATCGGGCAAACAATCTCCAAATACGCCATGTACACCTTGGTGCGGCGCTTTAGGAGCGGCTTGAACTTGCGCATTCGCTTGCAAGGTAAACGGTGATAAATTGCCAAACTGCTGCAAATAGTCGTCAGCATACTGAAAAAAAGCGCCTTGCCGATTCTGTGCCAAGACTCCAACAGATATTTGTTCACCTGAGCTTAGCGTACGAGTAACGGATAGTTTTTGAATGGGTTTAAAACTCATCTTTTAGCACCTCATCAATACTAGAAGGCATAGTGGCGCGCTCTTTGTGAGGTTGCGTGAGCTGATAAAGTCTATCCAACGAGTCTAGGGTCTGCCAGAGCAACAGCAATTGGCGAAATGAAATTTGCCCAGTTAGCTCAAATTTCTTAATGGTGGCCGCAGGTACACAGCTTCGCTCAGCAAGCGACGCTCGTGACAGCTTTGCTCGTTGACGTAACTCTCGTAAATAAGCCGCATAGGCTTGGCTTACATCGGTATCATCAAGTAAGGTAAAATTCATCCGCAAAGACCAAATGGATACAGTTATACCCATTATAGCGAGATAAAACCAAAATTAGATACTATAATGTCCACTTGTGGGTAAGATGCTGAAAAATCACTCGATAAATCCTTTCTAAACTGCTATGTTTTAACCCTAACAGCAGCGTAAAGCGGCACTGTTTTTCCATTGCTAACCACTAAGATTTAGTAAAAGCCAGAGGCAAGTGGTGGGCAGTTTGGTGGGCAAACAGGCATTTTTGAACGGTTTCTTTTCGATAAACCATTGAGTTTATTAAGGTCTACACCGCTACTCTACGAGCAGATCCAGAATAACGTTTCACGCGATCTCATAGAGTCTCATCACATCTCACCAATCAAAAAGGCCATTGTAAATCATGGCCTTTTTGTTTTATGACCGTGGAAGAAAAACATGGGTTAACCCATATCAAATGGATTTTTTGGTGTTACGTCATTCAATAACTCAGACGTGATGGCATGTACCTCTCTCTGAACATAATCCCAATATTCGGGATTATCGAGGGTTCTCTCTTTAATTTGCTTAGGGATAAAGCGGCTCATTTCCATATTAAAGTCGTCACGGACTTCATCTTGCGACATTAACTTAGCTAACTGAATAGATAGCGCCTGTCGAAAGTCATCTGTTTGCTTGTGTCTGGCGGTGAGTTTCTTTTCAACCAGTGTTTTGGATAGATCAATGCCGCGCTGCTTAATCCAAACAATATCCCAGATATCACGAGGCTTTATACGTCTTGCCCGATACGCTAACGCGATCAGCTTATCGGCTAGTGTTTCTTGTAACGATTGTACCGGAACCAAGATCCCTTCAGTCGGTACAACAATGTCGTAATGATTGATTAGCGGGCGCTTTTCAATATCAAATGATGGAATAGCACAGACATCAATATGCATTTTTTGCCGTGGCAAATCAGGACGATTCGCTTCTTTTACGATACTAATTTTCCAAGAAACGGTATCCCCTTGCTGCTCGCCAGAAGGTTTGTTTACCCAAACTTCGGTTTCATACTTGTTCTGAATATAGGTTTGGATCTCGGATTCCAGCCCCTCAAATGCTGAGGGCTTGAAATCATGACCACCATTGAAATCAAGGTCTTCTGATAGCCTGCTACTGTTGTAACACATTCGTAATGAGGTGCCGCCAATAAACGTTAACCGTTGCATGACACCCTGTTTGATCAGCACATCTATAATGTCATGATGCAAGATCTCTTTTTCTATGACGGGTGTCACTGCGGCATAGTCAGGGTTTGACTGGACGATTTGGCGAATTTGTTGCTTCAGCATACGTTATCTCCCACACACTTCCCCATACTTAGCTCTCCAACATATGTAGATTGCGCTGGCAGTGCTTTAGATCTGCAATCGCTTGTTCCTTGTATGCGCGATACATTTTAATGTCAGGGTCATAGTACAAATTAGGTGCAACTTGCTCGACTGGCTTTTTAGTATGGGTAAACTCAATCACGCCATAAGGCGTATCAAAACAACCACTTCGACCTTTAGTCACTACCGTGACTCTACCCATCACCACTTGTGAAATATCACCGGTATGACTGAGCTGGCTTTCTAAACTGATGTAGTTCAATACGCCACTGCGCAACTTTTTGATGATTTTATAAATGGCAGTCTCAGGCTCAGGTGGTGTAATAACACTTTCATAGAAGCCTTTCACCACTCGTCTTAGCAACCCCCTCTTTACGCAATCGGCTAGGAACTTTCTAAAGGCTGAGTCACATGGCACACCCTGCATAAAAGCCAGCTCTGTTGCACTATGAATGCCACCGCCAGCGTTCACCGCTTTGGAAAATACGTTTAGTAGCTCATCAGATTTAGTCATAGGTCTACACTACGTCACAAAATAAGTAACTTAATGTAGACCTGATGTTCAACTTAAACAAGAAACAGATCTACACATTATTACCTTATAGGTAACGATGAAAATAATTGGTCAAGACAGTAGCTGACAGAGGGCGAAGCGTCCCTAAAGCAGATCGCTCAGCCGGTTTAGCAGTGCTTTACGATTATTATTGGCCACGGTAAATCGCTTAAAACGATGCTCAAATGCCGCGACATCGCCTTTAAACTGATAGGCTTCGAACAACTGATGCAGATAACGTGAAGCTGCATCGTAGCCACTAGCGCAGATTCGATTAGCTTGCTCTTGCGCTTGCTGCCAGCAGTGCTCACGCTGGCTATAAATATCGGCTAACACTTTTTCTTTTTCCGCTCTTTCGATTGCCAATTTCTTTGCTAATTCTTCGGCTTGCTCTTGCTGTAATTGACTTCGTACTTCTTGAATATAAGGGGTAATCACATCGGGAGTTAACCAATACTGATAAGTTTCATCTTTATTAACAGACTCTTTTCGCGTCATCGCTGAGGCTTGGTGACTTGGTTGAGCGCTCAGGACCATGGCAAGCGCTTTAATAGAAGCTAAGGGAATATCATAAAGCGCAGTAAAAGCCAGTAGCCCCTCACTGAGAGACGTAAAATCGAACTGAATTAACGGTATTCCCTCAAGTTCATCATTAAAGCCAAACGTTTTGAGCCATATGAAGTAGAACAAACGCCAATCACCTTGCATTAACTCACTGCGTAAGGCGGCTAAATGTTGGAAAAAATCGTCTGCACTTTCATCATCAAAATACTCGTAATATTCCTCGATAGAGAAAACAAGCAATTGCCACTCATCGGTTTGATGAATAGAAAGTTCAAGTGTTGCAAACTCAAGCATAGCACTCGGTATCGTCCCAGCAGGTAGCTTAATGTAGGCATCGATTGAGCCCCAGTCGGCCTAATAAAAACCGATATCGAAGTATTTTAACATCAGCTCAGAAGGTTCCGCCTTTAAGTCACTGTAGGTGTAATACACCTGAAAATACGTTGCGGAGATGTCGGCACGGCTTGAAATAGCTCTGAGTTTTTGTCGCGCCTTCGCGTCTAAATACCCATCCAGACGCTCAAATCGATAGTATTGATATTCGCTCACGATGACTTTTCTGCTGAATTAATGGTGAATTGAAAAGTTTGTTTTAATAAAGGCTGAACCTGAACCATTCTGGCAACAGGCTCTGCGCTTATATAACGTTTTGGATCAACCGTCACAAACCCCCAAAACTGTAAGAAGCGTTCAATAAACCTTGATTCGATTAGCATGTTTAAACTTCTTTTCGGTGAGAAGTAACCGTCCGTAGGGAATGCCAGCAGCAAATCAGGGAAAGCCGTCATCACCTCTTTAACAAGCTGATCCACACTGTGATGACGTTGTATGCGCCACAGCATAAACAACCAAAAGGTACGCAAATCGGCATCGAATTCAAAGCCGTCCAAATACCCCCAGTTGTATTGACTGGTTGCGGCGTCTAGCATGGGTTTAAAGAATGCTTGGCTACCTAAAGCCTGATACTGCTTCTGCGCTGATTTTTTTACATGGTAGCGGCCGCTGCGTTGATAAATAATGCCACTGATTTCGGCAAGTACTCGGGTGTAGTGCAAGGCATTAAACTTATCTTCGTTACTGCCCGCAAACTCACTGATGCTCTTGTCATATTCAAATTGAGCAACGGCAAACTCAGGCAATAATTCACTGGCCTGTTTGACTACCTTAGTCGGTAAGTTGCCTTTGCTCGTGGCTTTGAATGAGCCATCTTGCGCCATGGCTTCATCAAGAATCAGGGCTAAATAGCGCATCACAGGGCTGGCAGAAAGGCAGTCTGGCGTGTTGATTGTGACCCACTGTAACTCATCAAAAGGCGCATAAAGCCAATTGGCCATTTGCCTTGGCGTCACCCCACAAAAATCGGGATGAGGTTGATTATTACGATCCAGCACTTTGTGTTGTAAAGCAGCATTGAGTTCATCAAGGCTCAAATTTGGGTTCATTGCCAGCATGGCTTGAACATCATCAAGGAGTTGGGAATGCTGCTGAGATACGCTGTTCATACAACAATTTTTAAATTTTTTACCACTGCCACAGTGGCAAGGATCGTTACGACCGAGCTTCATTATGGGTTTCTCTTATTGTGGTAGAAAATATTGAAAAAAAACGCCTTGCCAATTCTGAGCCAACACCCCCACTGCGACCTGTTCACCCGACGTGCGGGCTACACTGCGTTTCTGAATGGGTTTAAAACTCATCTTTTAGCACCTCATCAATGCTAGTCGGTATAGCAGCACGCTCTTTGCTGGGTTGTGTGAGCTGATATAGCCTGTCTAGCGAGTCAAGTGTCTTCTGCCAAAGCAACAGTAATTGGCGGAAGGACATTTGCCCAGTCAGCTCAAACTTCTTAATCGTGGCCGCAGGCACGCAGCTTCGCTCTGCCAGTGCAGCCCGTGACAGCTTTGCTTGTTGGCGTAACTCACGTAAGTAAGCAGCATAGGCTCGGCTCACATCAGTATCATCAAGTAATGTAAAATTCATCTGCGGCCACAACGCCCTGTGCTCAGGGCGTTTTCGTTGCATTATTGCCCTTCACCCTTTCCTACATACGAGACCGGCAAGGCTTCCTTATAGACTTCTTTCACCGAATTAAATTGTCGCGCCGCCTCCAGGGCATTCAATGTTGTTAGCTTCATCGAATTGCGAATGGGCCGGTGAGGCACGTTTTCAATCGGTGTTTTTAACATCAGGGGTTTACCTAATTCAAACAAAATACAGTCATAAGTATCGACACTTAACTTTCCCGTTTGCTCAACGTCTAGTTCATTCCTTTTCACGATTTTCTGGCTTTTAACTGGCCATATTTTCTTAATCGATTTCCAGTGGGGATCAAGGTCACTCGTTGAGGCGATAGCAAGGTAGCGTATTTCTGCGACTACGTGGTTTTTTGACTTTTTCATCGCCGCATTGAATGTCTCCACTCTGGTGTGGTACCACGCGGATGTGCCGTTTTCAAAATTATCAAAATACGTGCTGGTTCGCCCCACCTTACCACCCAAAGCGGCCGTCATCACTAAATCGGGGTAAAGCGTTTGCCCCATTCCGTAATAAGGGATCCGTGCGGCTTCTTGCAGATATAAACGTTCTTGTAATTGTTGCGTGCTGTAATAATTTCCCGCAACACCAAGCTGGTGCTTTAGAAAATCCACAATCCAGCGGCACCCAACCTGACCATCGTTGTTGGGCAGAAGTGCAAACGCGCCAATCCCCACCTCAGAAATGGCATCAAGGTAAGGGTTGTCTTCCACGTTTTGGTTAAAAAAGCCGGGGTAGAGGGCAAAGGCTCCAAACACGGGGCGACTTTTCTGGCCTGCTACGGATGATGTGTCTTGCGTAATACGGATCAACGCATCACGGTAACGGTGCATTTGGTTAATGGCATCGTCCGGCACCAAATCGATTTTATCAATATCATATTTATCTGCATCGCTGCCATCCACTTGGCTCGCTTTGGTTTGAATACGGTACTTGGCATCGAATAGCCAAATACAGCGCTTATCGCTCGGCGTAGGGAATTCAACCTTCAAGACAATATCAGGACGATGAGAGACGAAGTAAGAACGAATATCTTCGCTGTTTGGGCTAAAATGAGGTTCGTGAGCCAATCTCGCCACTAAACCATCCTCGCGTTCAAAAACAAACGCGCCCGCAAATCCATTTTTTAACTGATATTCAAAGTCATTTTTTAATACCAAGGCTTGGCGATTCGGGGTGATATCCTTAAATCCAAGATCGTCGATTAAAATATTGCGCAATGCCAGAAAACACCACACTTCATAAATATCAGCAACAGATTTCATCGAAATACTGGTTTGATTAGCAAAAACATCCAAGTAGCATTTAAGCTCCTGCCAAATACGATATACCGCGCTGTAGCCCGTTTTTTGTTGCAGTACGAGCGATGATTTAGCCAAACCATTAAATTCGCTAACGTCACGTAAAAAACTGTGGTTCAGCATTTTGATCAATGGTTTTTGCCAACTGCCAATTTCAGTGAGAAACGAATCGGAAAGACGTTGATTTTCAGGTGCTTGATTATTTTTCCGCAGTTTGCGTTCAAACTCGATTAATCGATTTTTGCATTGAGTGACCACCATCTTGATAAAACGGTTTTCTGGCGTATCCACACTCAAGTATTTTTTTTCAACGCGATAGCGTTTATCAGACCGACCATTTTTCAGATCGTTAATGACGTTTTCGGTTAAGCGATGAGGTAAGCGGCCTTTTAAACGATCCGCACGCACAAATGAAACATTGGGCTGTAGACGGCGATGAGGAGACTGACTGATTATTTTTAAACTTTGTTCTAAACGTTGCCTCAGCGCCGTAAAATTAGCCAACCACAGTAATGGAAAATCACCACGCTGTTTACTGTGTTCTGCATCTTGCTCCGTTTTCTCCGCCAGGCTAAAACGCCATAGCGGATAATTGTTGTCGAGTACGCGATACATCTCAGACAAATCACGGTGTAAATCCATTTTGGTCGGCAACACTTCAAAAGCGAGAGTAAACCGATAGTCCTGACCTGCACGGCGATAGCTAAGCGGCAGGCGCATCCAGCCGACATCATTACCAGTATTGATGGTGCCCGTTAAACGAGCGGGAATATCACGTTTCTTTGCCGCAAAGCGAAAACCTTCATTCACCAGCCTTACGCGGTGGGTTAAAGCGGCTTGCTCCACCTCATTAAAAAACACCCACTCAAACTGATATTGCGCATTTTCAAAAAACAAAGGTTCCCGCAGAGCGATCGACTCACTCTGCACACGGGGGGCATTACCCAACGTTTCAGAGATCAGCATTTCATCCAGAACTGCCACTTCCTGCAAATCCATCGCAGGGGAAAAACGCACCGCCGAGCCCACGCTATTCTCAACTGAGGGATGAAGAGCATCAGCGTGCTGAACGCGTTTAGCCAGCGTGTTACGGTAAACCTGTTGCCGTTTAGCGATATCATTACACCAAATCGACAGTTCAAAATGCTCAGTTTGTACTCGCAATAATTCGGGCATTTCGTACCGCCTTGTGGGTTATGGCCAGAAACTGGTGAAGCCGGATTGCGCAAGCTTATTTTGCATCCAATCAATTTTAGCGCGACTGCGGCAATCAATCATTATTGTCGCACCATCTTGTTGCTTTTCACGGTAAAAATCCGGTCTTGCGTTTGGTTCATTCCAAATAGCGGACAGATTTTCCTTTAAAATACCGGATAATTTTATGAGCAGCGATTCATCAATATCATGCTGAGCTAATTTATCGCTATCACCTTCAATACGCGGTAATAACTTGCACATTAAAAAATCATCCCAAACCGCTTGTAACTGAATTTCGTCTTCAGGTTGATGACTGATCACACTCAGCAGCAATTCATTTAAGGCACGATAGGCCAATTTAAAGGGCGTGTTGTCCAAAACGGTATTCAGCGCATGTAGAAATTGAATACTCGCTTTGCCATCCGCATCAATCGCAGGCAAGCGTTCTTTATTCTTCACAGCACTTGAATAAATCGGGTAGGACAGTTTTTTAAGTGCGACCGTTGGTGAAAAATAATCGTCAAAATCGTTAGGGAAGAAGTCACCAAAATCGAAACTCAGTGCGCGGTCAATCACCTTACGGGAAAAACCATGTGTGGTCTCATCCATATTCACCGTACCGGCCACCAGTAAGTTAAAGGGAATGCCGATACCATGCTTAGAAAATTCAAGCCATAACGCAGAAGTCGGGTCTAACTTCAAGTTTTCGCACAATTCATTCCGTTTATCATCAGAAAGTGACTGAATCACGGAGGCTTTTAATAACGGATCGCACTGGTAGGTAAATTCATCATCTGCCCATTCCCATTCGCGGGTTTCCAGTATGGATAAATAATCAGCGAAATACTGCTCAACAGGGGCGAGATTCATTTCATCCAAGCATAGCCAATACGGCGGTATTGCCTGTAAATCATCACGGTGGCCTGCCGTTTTATTCCCTGCAATTTGCACACCGGTCTCTGCAATGGCTTTCCACGCTTTCACAATAAATTGCAACACATCGGTGGTGACGTACCCAGCATTGTTATTCAAACGGGTGGTATAGCCTAATAAATCGCTAGGTTCATGCCAATCCGGCCGGACGGAAACTAAGCAATACGTTTCTTCACGGCTCCCTGTCGCTTCCGCTTGTTCACGAACAAAACGTGATTTCCCCGTGCCGGAGATACCGGCAAGTAAGAGGAAAGGTTTTGGGAGGGGAATAGCATTATTATCTGCTACACTCGATTTTTCTTTGGTCTGTACGTCTTGCATTTCGAGTTCTACCCCCTCGATTTCTCTATAGATATTCAGTAATGAATTCAAATCACTTTTTAGAATTTCATCAGACGGAATACTGTCAGCAGAATAATATCTTGCGATAATACTTGGTTTTTCATACGATTTACCAAGAGATGTACTTGCTGTTAAATTTATATCTTTACCCCCCCAACCCTCTAAACCAAAAACTTTTTCTAATAGCTGTTTTTTTATATATTCAGCGCGTTCTTCGGCGACTTTTTTTCCCAATTTTTTAGCTGGGATTGTTGTACCTTGATTAAGGGACAAATAAAATCCTGAGCCATCAGCTTTAAAAAGGTATACTGGATAAATGCCTTCTTGAGTGGTACTTGTAATTTTTGGATTGAGAATAGATACCCAAGGAACACTTGCCCAATTCCCTGCACCAGCACTAGCTTCTACTTTATAATTCGAATCGAACTGACTAACTATATTCTCTATTTCTTTTTTTAACTCTTTTCTCAATAAATTCGCAATCGGGTTATTAGTAAATCCCTCTTTTTTCGCTGCAACCCAACCTTTAGTTATTATTTGAAATTTTTCTTGCAGGCTCATCCTAGCTCCTAAATTAAGACAATAAATCTATGATTATGTTGCCACAACGTTTTACTTTATTGCGTAATACTATTTTTATCTACTACACAGAGGCTTAAAGTGTTTCAGCAGTCATCATACCGACGACGCAGCGTCTTCGACCATCGGCCTCTGGCATAGTTTCATAAAAGCCTATTGGCATTGGCACTCAACCCGTAATTTACAACTGTGTATTTATACATGAGTATTAATATTATCATCTGATGATACTTAGGCAAGTATTGTATTCTTCACCCCACCTGATCGAAAGCATCTTAGGTCTCGATTTGTGCTGTAAGATAATTGTAGGCTACGAAACTCGTAGTATCTGAACCCGTAAAACACATCGACAAGATGGTAATCGGCCAACGAGTTGTATCAATTCACACGGCAAACCTCACCTAAACTGTCCCTATTCGAGCACAATAAGGACAACTTTCCTACAAATTGTCCTTATTATCTGGCGTTTTGTCCTTATTCATCCTAAATATAGAGACACTTACCGCCATGTTGTCCTTATAGAAACACGTCAATAAACCGACCCGCGCTACACATTAAACGCCTCTTGTTTGGCAAGTTGCTCATTGAGGCTGATACCCAATCGGTTTGCGGCCTCTTGCCAGCCTTTTACGGTGCAAAGTACCTCGTCATAGATACGGGTTGCGTCCTCGCGGCTTAAGCGGAAAAAATCGATCACCTCAAAGGCAGATGATAACTTCCAGCCTCTATTGATGAGCAAAAAATAATCAAATAGGGACTATATTCCCATGATATTGCCAAAAATGGGAATACAGTCCTCTTTTCTCGGTCGATGAAATCGACACAAAAAATCTATCCACGCTTTAATCGGTCACAGATTGACCAACTCTTAAATGACCAGTAGACTCATTCATGTAGACCAACTTTTTTTAAAAATTTGACCAACTCTTCGGAGGACCTGTGCAAAAAATCAATCTCTACGAGGCAAAGACCAATTTCTCTAAAATTATCAACCATGTATCTGAAACGGGAGAATCCTATGTCATCACCCGCAACGGTAAACCCGTAGCGAAGATCGTTCCTCTTACCCTTACCGAAAAAACGCCACGCATTGGTTTCATGAAGGGCCAAGTTTCAGCACCAGAGAATTTTAATGATTTGAATAAAGAAGAAATTATCGACATGTTTAATGGGAAATAATGATGACAATCAACAAGGACGATGCCCCAAAGCAGCGCTCTACTAGCTACTTGTTAGATACGCACGCGTTGATTTGGTTAGCAGGTGAGCCGGAAAACCTTAGCAGCGACACAATCGCCATTCTTTCCGATGACAATAACCGTTTTTACTTCTCTTCCGTCAGCATACAAGAGATAGCAATCAAAACGGCACTAAACAAGCCCAGCTTTAGTATTGATGCTGAGGCTATAACGAAAGGTTTATTATCAGCGGGTTATCTTGAGCTTCCTATGCAGGCAACTCACGCCTATAACCTCACAAGATTACCCGAAATGCACCAAGACCCGTTTGACCGAATATTAGTCTCTCAAGCGAAAATAGAAGGTCTGGCACTGATAACAAACGATGGCAATATTATTAAGTATTGCTCAGGCTATATCAGCGTGATCAAATGTTGTTAGCATTCCAAGGAAAAACAACCGACATGCGTTGCCTCGTCCTCCCCTTCATCCTTCTTGTCCTGACCGGCTGTCAGGCGCTCACCACCTTCGATAAATACGCCACGATGCGACGTGGCGAATAAGCATCAACAAATTTACCAGTAACATAATAGTAATTCCCGACCACAGGTTTAAACGTGACGGTACTAAATCCACCATTGGCAGCAATCATTCTGACTGCAATATTGTGCTGCGCGCTGACCCAAAATTCACGAATCATCGTTGGCGTTTCTGGAATAGCGGGAAAGCCGAGTTCTTTATTATTGAGTTTAGTTTGGAACCCAAACGCATTATTGGTATAGCCATTTTCTGGTGCATCAATATTAATACATCTGTCGGTCGTCGGATAAACGCGAACATAGTCAAGGTTGCGGTTATCGAACGTCATACCCACGCGCTCAGCACCCTGATAATCTTCCAGTTTATGACTATAGGTTGCGACCGAGCATCCGCTAAGTAATACCGCGCCCATTCCAATCAGAAGCATTTTCCCGAACATAACCATCCCTTACCTTTATAAAATCAGAACATCCTGATTATTTTACGCCGCTTTTTATTCGAAAATTTACGTTGTATTACTTCACCTTAAAGCATTACCTCACCTTAAACACTAATGATAAACGAGGCAAAGGCGCATGATCCCACGCGATGAAGTCTGAGCCTCTGACGCTTGCTGAAAGACGAATTTGGCCTGTGATTCTTCGCCAAAGCGCCCGCAGGCGTCGTGTGGATTACGCCCGAGAGGCAAGAGAGTTGGACGTAAGAGGAATCAGCGGGCCAATCACAAAACCGTTGATACCGTAGATTTCCATACCGCCCATAAGATGGCGGAATAATACGGTGCTAGGGTGTCAAAAACGCCAGCGTGAGATAAATAAGATAAGGATGAGGAATCTCCCTTCGTTCAATCTGCCCTCGAAATATAGAACGCAGTCGACCGTTTGCAATTCAGGAAAAAGCGCATAGTGCTGAGGAAATGGCTAGGCAAGCGCCTCATGAGTGGCAATAAAGTCATTTTTTAACTGGCTATACACAGCGGCATCGTTGTCACACGCCAGTGCTGCGGCACGTTTTATTGCCGCATACTCAGCACATACGGCTGGGTTTGCACGTAGATAATCGCGGAAAGCCAAGTGCCGCTGGATTGACTCGTCGCCCACCACAAAAGCGTGAAGATGGTGAGTACGCGCATCGCCACCTTTGGTGTAGTAACGACGTCCCGCTATTCCATTTTCGCCACGAGGGTGATAGCCCAAATCGACCATGACATGATCGAACTTGTCCAAAGCGGATAACGAAATCACTTCCAGCAGTATATCAATCACCGGCTTAGCGGGGAGTCCCGGCACGGCCGTGCTACCGATGTGATGCACATTTACCGCAACTTCGCCGAGCGCCTGCGTGAGTTCCCTTGCCGCCGTTGCATAATTTGTCGCCCACAGTGGATCGTAATCCACCACGGCAATCGTTCGTCCGCCCATTCACTGCTCCCCCAACACGGCCTTATCGCGTAAAGGGTATCAGCGTTCAGGGGACGATTCAAAAGCCATCAGAAAGCGCGGCGAAAAGACGGTAAATGTCTCCCGCCACGTCATCCGTGCTTACAGGCCATCCAACCGCCGCTGGGTCGCGCGCACCAATGAGTCTGTGGTGATATCGGCAATGGATTTGGCACCCGTGAGCGTCATCGCCACACGCATCTCTTTTTCGATCAGGTTCAGCAGGTTAACCACACCCGCCTCGCCCGCCGCCGCTAGCGCGTAGACAAACGCGCGCCCGAGCATCACGCCGTCCGCGCCCAGCGCGATCATCCGCACTACGTCCAGCCCAGTACGAATACCGGAATCTGCCAGAATGGTGATATCGCCTTTCACCGCATCGGCGATGGCAGGCAGCGCATGTGCCGTTGACAGCACGCCGTCCAGTTGTCGACCGCCGTGATTGGAGACCACGATGCCGTCTGCACCGAATTTCACCGCTTCTTTGGCATCTTCGGGGTCGAGAATGCCTTTGATGATCATCGGCCCTTTCCACATCTCGCGGATCCACGCCAAATCCTGCCACGAAATAGAGGAATCGAAATTCTCGGCCAGCCAGCCGATATAGTTTTCCAGCGTTGTCGGCGTGCCGCGATAGGCGGAGACGTTCCCCAAGTCATGCGGTTTACCATTCAGGCCAACGTCCCATGCCCACTGTGGATGGGTAACGGCCTGTAAAATACGACGCGCCGCCGCATTCGGGCCGCTCATACCAGAGTGCGCATCGCGATATCGCGCACCCGGCGTCGGCATATCCACGGTAAACACCAGCGTCTTCACCCCGGCGGCCTGCGCGCGCTCCAGCGCATTACGCATAAAACCACGATCTTTCAACACATAGAGCTGGAACCACATCGGACGATTGATTGCAGGTGCCACTTCCTCAATCGGGCAGACTGAAACCGTGGATAAGGTAAACGGGATCCCTTTCTGCGCTGCCGCACGGGCAGCTTGGACTTCGCCGCGTCGGGCGTACATCCCAGTCAGGCCAACGGGTGCCAGCACCACTGGCATCGCCAGCTTTTCGCCGAACAGCTGCGTTTCCAGACTCAGGTCGGAGACATTTTTCAGGATACGCTGACGCAGCGCGATATCCGCCAGATCGGCGGTATTACGCCTGAGCGTGTGCTCGCCATATGCACCGCCATCGATGTAGTGGAAAAGAAACGGCGGCAGCTTACGCTGCGCCGCCGCCCGGTAGTCCGCTGAAGCAGAGATGATCATCGTCCTTTCCCATCCTTCTTCTTGTTGGTTTCATTCTTGCGGTCAATAGAATGACCGCGAATGAAATGACCTTTCTAGTGAAGCCACTTTTAGTGAAACTGTAAATACGCGACATGCGTTTGCAGGTATTCCTGCAAGCCGTGTTTGCCGTCCGCCCCACCCACACCGGATTTACGCCAACCCGCATGGAAGCCCTGCATCGCCTCAAAGTTCTCACGGTTGATGTAGGTTTCACCGAATTTCAGCCCTTTCAGCGCCTTCATTGCGGTGTTGATGTTTTGCGTATAGATCGACGACGTCAGGCCATATTCGCTGTCGTTCGCCATCGCAATTGCCTCTTCCAGCGTGTCGAAGGTCGCGACGGGCAGCACCGGACCAAACACCTCTTCGTGCATGATCGGCATGTCCTGTTTGACATCCACCAGCAGCGTTGGCGGATAGAAATAGCCCGTGCCGCTTTCGCGCTGGCCGCCGAGCAGCACTTTCGCGCCCTGCGATACCGCTTTCGCCACTTTGTCTTCCACACGCTGTAACGCCGCGGCGCTGATCAGCGGTCCCATATCCAGCGCTTTTTTCTCTGCCGTGTTGCCGAAAGTCACCTGCTCCATCGCGGTTTTAATACGGGCGATAAACTCGTCGTAAATGCCTTTCTGCACATAAACGCGCTCGGCGCAGTTACACACCTGCCCGCTGTTGATGACGCGGGAACTGACAATCGCTTTGACCGCCAGATCGAGATCGGCATCGTCCATCACGATAGCTGGGGCTTTGCCGCCCAGTTCCAGCGACACCTTCGTGACGTTCTGCGCCGCTGCCGTCATGGTTGCAATACCCGCCGCCACGCTGCCGGTCAGGCTGACCATGCCGACTTTCGGGTTAGCAGCCAGCTCTTGCCCGACCGTTGGGCCGTAGCCGGTAACAAAATTGATGACGCCTTTCGGTAGGCCAATTTTGTGAATGATTTCGGCGAAAATCACCGCATTATTCGGTGTGATCTCGCTCGGTTTGATGACGATGGTATTGCCGGTAATCAGCGCTGGCGCCGCTTTACGCGCAATCAGGAAGAAAGGGAAGTTCCACGGCAGAATGCCGGTCGTAACGCCAATCGCTTTGCGGAAGACGAAGATGTTCTCATTCGGGCGGTCGCTCTGAATGATTTCACCTTCATAACGGCGCGCCCACTCCGCCATGTAGTCGAGGTAGTCAGCGGTGAACAGCACTTCCGTCTGTGCCAGACCGTGCGTCTTGCCGCCTTCCGCAATGATGGTATCGGTCAGTTCGGCTTCGCGCTCGCGGATACCGTCGGCAATCTTGTGCAGCCAAACGCCGCGTTCAACCGCAGGAAGCGCTTCCCAGCCCGGCTGTGCGGCTTCTGCCGCATCAATCGCTCTCTTTGCATCGTCAGCGGAGCCTTCCGGAATCTGTGAAATAACCTGCTCTGTGGCCGGGTTCACCACATCAATCCACTTCCCGCTTCTGTTTTCAACAAATTCACCGTTGATGTACATACGTTTTTGGGTGGTGCTCATGTCAGGCATCTCCAAAGTAGGGTTAGAGAATACAACGCATAAACGAGTTGTTAATAAAACGCGTCTTTTTTGTGAAGTTTTGCCATGCTGCGCGATCTGCACTGCATTTACCTTTTCATGGCTGCCATTCCAGTCTGATAAGTGGCAAAAAAGTCATGCTGAGAACGCCTGACGTAACAATTTTGCAAAGTATCGGAGAATGCAGGGGAATAACGGCAAAGTGGGACTGAACGGGGCGGTGACAGACGCCAGCCGTAAGCGTCTGTCTGTTGAGCAGAAGACGCTTACTGCTCGTCGATTTTCGCGATCTCTTCCTTCACCAGCCACTTGCCGCCCACCAGTTCACGGGTGGTGGCGACCATTGCCTGCTTCTCCTCGGAGTAGGCTTCCGTGGTTTCGACAATCAGGACAGGCTTATTATTGGCTATCTGATAGGTAGACCATTGGTGCCAGCAGCAGCCGCTTTTGGTAAACGTCATGATGGTCTTACTTTTCTCATCAATCTCGAACAGGCCGAGGTTGGAGCTGGCTAACTCGGTCAGCGGCACATTCTGAGTAAACTGCTGCTTTTCAACATCAAACAGGTAGACGTCGTAAGACGGCCCACCGTAAGCGCCGCTATTGCCATTACGCAGCATGATATCTGCGTGGTAATCGAAGTTAGCGTCATCAATCACCAGCCCGCTGTTGTTCTCACCGTAGACCTCGACCAGATTCGCCGTGACTTCACCCTTATTGTTCAACTCGATGAACAGGTTTTCCATCGTGATACGCTGGAACAGGTCACCACGCCCTTTCTTAAAGATATCCAGCGTACCGGGGCCTTCGCAGGTTGAGTAAGAAGGGTCGAGAGTGCACCTCGCCACGCTGAGAACAAAGTCCCACTGGCCTGATGCCTGAGTAATCAGGGAGATATTTTCACTACCGGACAGCGCCTGAATACGGGAAACCATCTCATTCCCTAGGCAAACGTCATCCTTACAGCGGTCACGCTCGGCCAGCCACGCACGCTGCTCCTGACGCGCTTGCGCTTTGTCTTCCTTTTTCACATAACCCTGATAGGCCTTGTTTAATACCGTATCAAGCTGCTGTAAACGGCTGCTGGCACAAATCATTTTCTCGGTATCTGTGCTGGCCTTGCTGCAATCCATCGCCCAGACGGACGAGGTGAAGAAAAACAGCAGGGATGAAACGGCCAGAGATAAATAACGCATGAAGTCTCGCTCCTTGAATACAGATGAAAACCTAACTGATTAATAAGTAGACCATCGTCCGGTGCCTGATAAAACGTCCCCTTTGCCCAATGCAACCCCAGAGATTGAAATGCTCGCCCAGAGGGTGAACCACATGCACCGCCCACAGCATGCCGAAGGTATGGTGCAGGCGACATAGCCATAGCAAAAAATTTCCACGCTGCGAAAGAGCCACAACCAGCATGCAGACAATAGATAATGCTAAATCGATCATAATGTCATTCCTGATGCTGCTTGTCGTTAGGCAGCGGAGCCGCTGGGGAAATGGCCTTCACCGCCTCTCGGCTACGCAGAAAAACCCACCCAGCGATGCCCGCCAGTATCGCCCCCGTCACCAGATCGATGAACAGGTGGCGGCGCAGTTGCAGGATAGAAAGGGCAATCGCCGCCCCCCACAGCAGGTACAAGCCGGTTTTCATCTTCTGCTGTCTATCGCTCATCGCCCACACCGCCAGCACCGTTAGCGCAATATGCAGCGACGGCAGGCAATTCTGCGGTGAGTCGATAAGCAGCAAAAGCTGTAGCACACGCGTGGAGAGATCGTCCCCAACGACCTGCGGGTACACCATCGTGGTCGGGAAAATCAGATACACCGCGCCCGCGATCAGCGCGGTAAGCTGCGTTGCGCGGCGTAGCCCCGCCAGATGCGTAATCGGGCAGGATAAGTAAGACAGCGGCACGATGATAAAAAACGAGAGATACAGCCAGATCGCCGAGGCGCTAAAAGGAATCCACTCATCAACGAACGACGTCGGCAGCACCGTTCCCTGCCCCTGAAACTGCGCGCTCAGTTGATACACCAGCCCGACCGTTCCCCAGCCGAAAAGCAGCGCTTTCAGCCGCAACAGCCTCGTTTTTTGCGGAAATAGCCTCATGCACGCTCCTTCACGCGGGTAATCCGTCTGCGCTTTTGCGTAAACTCCGGCGCAATCTCACCGGCGCTTAACTGCCACCGTAGCCGCGATACGTCAATCCCCTGTAACGCACACTGCTGCGACAGGCTGTCCCGACAGGCTTCCAGCTCCGGCAGGCTACACGCTGCGGATAAATGCAGCATCGCATCGCCCTGCTGCACCAGTCGATAGTCGGCATGCAGCGGCAGCGCATTGGCGATAATCCGGCTACAGAGATCCGCAAACACGGTCTGAGGCTCACCGTTACTATCCAGCAATCGCAGACTGTCATCGCTACGCCCTTCGATGCGGGCAATAGCCATCGTCACTCGGCCACACGCGCAGGGCGTTTTTTGCCTCACCAACACATCGTCCAGCCGATAACGCACAATCGGCTGCGTGCTGCGGGTGAAATCGGTGATGATGGGCGTAAAGCGCTCATCATCCAGCCACTGCGGCTCGATGTGAATAAATTCCTCGTTGAGATGCAGCGTGCCGTGCTCGCAGGTCGATGCCAGAAAGCCTTCCGTCGCCTGATACACTTCCCCAACCTGCCCGAAGACCTGCTGGAGCAACTGCTTGTCCTGCGGTTCCAGCACCTCGGCCACGGAAATCACCTTTTTGACCGTCAGCCGCAGCTCACCGCGCTGTACCGCCAGCGCCAGTTCGCGCAGCACCTGCGCGGGAGCGACGATAATTGAGGGCGACCACGCTTCCAGTCGCGAAACATGCTCGGAAAACGGCGCAAAGAGATCGTAAAACGACAGGCTGAGCCAGCGGTTATCGACGCTGTGATACAGGTTGTTATCCGCCCGCAGGAACAGCGCCACCCGCTCACCGGCGCGTAGCCCGTCCGGCAGCATTTTCGCCAGCATGCCTCCCGCCCACACCTGCTGTTCGCGTGGGCTGACGACAAATAACCCGCGCTGCCCAGAGGTGCCGGACGACAGCCCGACGCTGAATCCACTCACATTCGGCGTGAAGTCACGATCTTCCTCACTGCGGCGCGCGCAGGCGAGCAGTTCATCCCGTTTAAGCCCAGCGGTATTCATCCGATCGAATTCGGCCATCATCACGGCTTTATCCATCATCGGCCAGGATGTCATGGGGAGCTGGCAGTAAGGGCGAAAATAGGGGCTGCGAGCCAGCACCCACCGAGCAAAACGAGAAAGCTGGCGCTGCTGATGGCGTTCAAGCGCCTGACGGCTGGCAAAGGTGAGGCGTCTGGCACGGAAATAGTGCCAGATCGTCATCAGCGGAATCATAGGTCGCCCTCGTGACACAGCCGAATCTCGACTTGCCCGTTCAGGTGCAACTGGTGCAGTTGATCCAGCGTGTGGTAATAGGCTTTTGGATCGTCCATCACCAGATTCGCCAATCGCGACGGCCCACGACCTTCGCGATAGCTGTGCGGCGACCAGGCAGCATCGCTTGCCAGCAACACCCAGCCGTTTTCCGTCAGCACAAACGCGCCGAGGTGTCCGGCAGCATGGCCGGGCAACGGCACCAGCACGATCTCTTTATCGCTACCCGGCAGCGCATAGCCTTGCGTAAACGGCGCCAGCTCGGCTGGCAGATCGGTAAACGGGAAGTTCTCAACAAACTGGAGCGCCTGCTCAAAATGTTCAGGGATCAGGGCAGGCACAAACGCCCGCTTCAAGGCCGCGAAACCACGCAGATTCCGCGTCTGCTGCCATCCCAGCGCCGAACAGATAAACGGCACGTCAGGAAAATCCCGCAGCCCCGCGATATGGTCGCCGTGAAAATGGGAAATAATCAGGCCGTCGATGTCCGCAGGTTGAATCCCCTGCCCGTGTAGCTGGTGAATCAGCGCGTCTTTCGTCTCGAAATGCACCGGCGTCATCCTGCGGTACAACTGAAACAGGCCGGATCGCGTGGCATCGGTAAAATGCTGGGCATAGCCGGTGTCCCACAGCCAGCGCTTATCCTGACTCTCCAGCATCCAGACGCGTGCCGGAAAACGGCACACCTTCCATCCCGCACCACGCAGCGCCATGCAGCCGGGATGCAGACAGTACCCGACTTCAAACGTTGAAATAGTAGCCATGCCCGCCATTCCTCTGCTGCGCAAGGTGCGCGTTGAGCCAGTTACCCGTTAGCTCGATGCCCTGATTAAGGGAGAAACGCGGCTGATACCCCAGCTCCTGCCTGGCTTTCTCCGCGCTGAGCGTCATATCAAAATTCACCGCGCCCGCACTGTAGCGCGTCAGCAGCGGCTCTTTCCGGCTAAACCACGAGAACAGCTCCATGCCACCTGCCACCGCGTGCAGCAACGGATACGGCACCGCACTAACGCGATAATGCATCCCCAGTTGCCCAGTCAGCAGTTGCTCCAGCATATCGACAAGGCGTGCGGGCTCATGATTGGTGATGTTGTACGCCGCACCAGACACTAACCCCGCTCGCTCGCTGGCAAGCGCCATTGCTTCCACGACGTTGCCGACAAACGTGAGATCCAGCAGCGCTTCGCCACCACGCGGGAGCCGCAGCACGCCACCGCCCACCTCAATCTGTTCCAGCACTCGCGGCAGAATCACGCGATCATGCGGGCCAAACAGGCCGCGCGGGCGCAGAATCACATAGGTGGTTTGCGGGTAGCGCGATGTCAGCGCCTGAAGGCGCTCTTCCGCCAAAAATTTGGTCTGCGCATAGTGATTGGCAAAACGCGCCGCGCGGTAGCTTTCATCGATATTCAGGTGGTGCTGATAGTCGAAGTAAATCGCGGGCGTGGAGATGTGGACAAAGCGCGGGATACCTAACTGACCGGCAGCGTCGGCCAGCCGTGCTGTCACCTCGGTATTATTCTGATAAAAATCATTATATTGGCCCCACGGCGATGATTTCGCTGCACAGTGCCAGACCACGTCGCAGCCCGCCATCAGCGTTCGAAACTGGTCTACTGAGGTGTCCACCAAATCGATACCGATGAACTGCGCGCCCAGCGCTTCAAGCTGTTGCCCCACCGAGCGATCGCGCCCGAACGCCAGCACCTGATGCCCGGTCTGAAGCAGCCACTCCACCGCGTTACGCCCCAGTCCGCTGGTCGCGCCCGTGACGAAGACGCTCATGGGATCAATACCATCCCGCCCAGCGTCAACCCAGCGGCCGTACCGACCAGCATCGCGGGTTCACCCTCAGGCAGACGCTGCGTCACGATGGCGTGATGCAGTGCCGTCGGAATCGAGGCCGCTACCTGATTACCGTGATAGCGGTAAATATCAATCAGCCTTTCCGTCGAAATCGCCAGCCGCTTGCGCATATGTTCCAGCGACAGGTGGCTGGCCTGATGCGGAACTACCGCCGCCATCTGATCCAGCGAATAACCGCTGGCCTCCAGCAGCCGTTGCAGATAACCCTCAATCAGCGCAGAAGCCTGCCTGAATAGCCGTTTTCCCTGCATATGGAACAGAAAATCATGCAGCTCCATCCCCGCCCGCGGGTTACGCAAGGTGCCGCCAGCGCGGATCTGGCACAGTTCGTTGCCCTTCGGGTAGGTTTCCAGCAGACACGCCGCAATACCGCTGCGCCCATCGCCGCGTTCGACAATGGCACACGCGGCACCATCACCAAAAATCAGCGACGACTCTTCGTCATCCCAATCGATACCGCGCGAAGCAAGTTCGGTAGAGACGATGGCAATGCGTCGATAAGCGCCGGTATTTAACAGCCCGGCCGCCACCTGAAGCGCGGAAATAAAGCTGACGCAGCTGCTGTTAATATCGAAACTGGCCGTCCCTTTTGGCAGGGACGACGCTTTTAATAAGTGACTGGCGCTATAAGGCAGCGCCTGAATCGGAATCGCGGAAGCAAACAGCAGCAGATCGATGGACGTTGGCGGAATAACACCCCGCGCCAGCGCGTCATTTAACGCCGCCACACCGAGTTCCGCCTGGCTGGCATGATTGTCCGCATGGTGGCGATAAATAATGCCTGAACGGCTTTCGACATACCCAGCGGGCTTATTGAGCCGCACATCTAATTCAGCCGAGGTCACCCGCTGCGCAGGAAGCGCACTGCCGGTAGAAATAATCTTGAGTGGAACCAATCCCTGAGTGACTG
The DNA here is from genome assembly GCF_014946775.2 of Pectobacterium quasiaquaticum. NCBI lineage: Bacteria > Pseudomonadati > Pseudomonadota > Gammaproteobacteria > Enterobacterales > Pectobacteriaceae > Pectobacterium > Pectobacterium quasiaquaticum. Next base: position 4,295,759 of record NZ_CP065177.1, read on the forward strand.
CATGACTTTGCGTCTTCAACATCCATCCTTTCCAGATTTATTATCGTTTTACCTGCGAACGATAAGACTATCGTGCGCGGTATTTATTCATTCTGACGCTAAGAATAACGAAATCACCGCGAATTGAAATCTTAAGCTGTGCGGTCGCACTATTCCATCCCGATACTTTTTCGCTATTCTCTGTGCATTCACGATGATTAATTCAGCCAGAAGTTATACTTATGTCATTGTTTATCAAATCTGTTATTGGCGCGCTGATCGTATTGCTCATCAGCGTACTGGCGAAAAGTCGAAACTATTATATTGCTGGGCTGGTGCCGCTATTTCCCACATTCGCGCTGATCGCCCATTATATCGTTGGCGCCGAACGTGGACTGGAAGCGCTGCGCGCCACCATCCTGTTTGGCATCTGGTCCGTTGTTCCTTATCTGGTTTATCTCATCTCACTTTATTACTTTACCGCGTGGATGAAATTGCCACAGGCGCTGCTCGCGGCAGTCGTGTGTTGGAGTGTATCAGCGGCACTGCTGGTCAAAATCTGGACGTGGTATCAGGGGAATTAGGGGTTGGCAGAAGGGATGGCCCCTCTGCCATAGGCAGGGGATATCAGGCGAAGGCAAAGCCCTCATCTTCCCATCCCGTGATTCCCCCTATCATAATTTTTACCGGACGACCGAGTTGTGCCAGCTTTAATGCCGCCTGATCTGCGCCATTGCAGTGTGGTCCCGCGCAATAGACGACAAACCGTGTGTCAGCGGGCCACTCAGCCATACGCTCAGGTGTGATTTCACGATGCGGCAGATGAATCGCTCCCGGTATATGGCGCGCGCTAAAGTGCTTCGTCGACCCCACCACATGCAATAACACAAAGTCCTGCTGGGTGTCAGAGAGCGAACCCGCCACATCCGCACAGTCTGTTTCCACAGACAGACGCCGTGAAAAATGGGATTGGGCGATATCAGAAGCAGCAAAGGGATAGTCAGTCACGTAACTCATCGATTTTTCTCACTGATTGGAATGAGACTCGACTATAAAACGGATACATAAAGGCTGGCAGATGGCATTATTGCCATATATCGTCAATATCATGACAAGTTATTGAGGTGAGGAAATCGATGTTCAATCCGCTTGTTGTCGTACTCGCTTATGATGGCTTGTGTACCTTCGAATTTGGTATCGCTGTTGAAGTCTTCGGCCTTCCTCGCCCCGAAATGGGGGAAAATTGGTATCAGTTTGCCGTTGCGGGTTTAGACAGTGGCGCGATGCGGGCAACGGGTGGCATCCATGTGGTTGCCGATGGTGGCCTTGAGCTGTTGACACAGGCAGGGACGATTATCATTCCCGGCTGGAAAGGCAGTGATGTGCCTATCCCCGCCCATCTGGTCGATGCATTACGTCAAGCACATCAGCAGGGTGCCAGACTGCTCTCTATCTGTTCTGGCGTTTTTGTCCTCGCGGCGACAGGCCTGCTTTCCGGGCGACGCGCCACGACGCATTGGCGCTACAGCGACACGTTAAAAATGCAATATCCTGATATCAACGTCGAACCAGACGTTCTTTATATTGATGAGGGAACCATGCTTACGTCAGCCGGGAGTGCTGCGGGTATCGATCTGGGGCTGCATCTCATCCGTCGGGATTACGGCAGCAAAGCGGCCAATCAAGTGGCTCGCCGATTGGTAGTCGCACCGCATCGCGATGGTGGGCAAGCACAGTATATTGAAAAAGCGGTACCGGTAGACTACGAACGCTCACGCCTCGGGCCGCTTATCGATCATGTCCGCGCCAACCTCGCGGAAGAGTATTCCGTTACGAAACTGGCAGCAATTTCCTGTATGAGCCCACGCACGTTCCTTCGCCGTTTTTCTGCCGCTACGGGTACGACGCCAGCGCGCTGGTTACTGGCAGAACGGCTGAATACCGCACGCGATTTACTGGAAAACACGCGCTTATCGATCGAGAAAATCGCCGAAACGGTAGGATTCGGTACCGCAGCCTCGTTACGCCACCATTTTCGCCAGCAGCTACAGCTCACGCCCTCAACTTATCGGTTGCGCTTCGGGCAGAAAACCCATGATATTCCAGAGAATTTTGCTGCGAAAAGAGGATAAAATCATATCGACGAGGCGTGAGATACAGTAAAAGCGAGCACAATATGAAAAGTCGAGTGTTACTCATGAAGACAACGAATGTCATTGAGGCCTGATGGGCCTGTAAAACGATACAGGCCATCGAGGAGAAAAAATTATTTTTATTATACTATTGATAAATATCGCTTAATTAGCATTCCCTGATGTTAGCCAATCATCACGCCTATCCTGAGCGGTGTTTGTTTCTCTTGTTTTATGCTCTTAAAATCGTCGTAAGATTGTATGTTTTTCACTCACCCATAACAATTAGACTTAGGTACAGGTGTAGGTATATACTTTTCCGTTACACGGATGTTGATTCTTCAGACTGAGGTCATGAGATGTCGCCATTATTCACCGATAGTGAAATAATAAGCAGGGTAATAAAAAAACACTTCAATAAAAATTTGGATCATTATGATGGAATAAAGTTCTCATTTATGGTTCTCAATAAGAAAAACCCTTCTCAGATGATCATCATTTCCAGTTATCCCGATGAATGGGTTGACCTCTATAAGGAGAACAAATACCAGCACATTGATCCTGTGGTTCTTGCTTCATTCAATAAAATATCGCCCTTCTCTTGGGATAAAAGCCTAGTTATTAACACGCGACTACAGCTTGCCAAGATATTCGATCTCTCTAAAAAATATAATATTATCAACGGATATACTTTTGTACTTCACGATCATGGCGACAATCTGGCCATGTTATCGATTATTGTGGATAGCTCATATCCAGATGATGTTGACGTATTCATTGAAGAAAAAAAAGACACCTTTCAGATGCTATTAATTGAGGCATATGAAAAAATCATCTCCCTTTGTATAGAGATGGTTGAAAGCAAAAAAAAACCAGATAATAAAGAGATATTCTCTCAGCGAGAAAATGAAATTCTTTACTGGGCCAGTATGGGTAAAACCTATCTGGAAGTGGCTATTATTCTCGGTATCAAAACCAGCACGGTAAAATTCCATATTGGCAACGTTGTGAAAAAACTTGGGGTTCTTAACGCCAAGCATGCCATCAGGCTCGGCGTTGAGTTACAGCTTATCAAGCCAGTGAAATAGCACCCGGAACTCGCAGAGGCCACTGCTTCAATTCATTGCTCATGAATGTCCCACTGCGGTTAATACGACGAGCCAACGCTTCCTGATTCTCATCATCAACGGGAAGGAAAACTAAATACACTCTTTCTTCCTTTTCTGACAAACCTTGTTCAACCACGCGAATTCCCCAGCCAGATCGTTTTAATATCGTCAGCATAGGGTGACTCACTATTGTATATATTCCATCATAACCTTTATCCTTTGAATAATTAATCATAGAAAGAAACAACATCGAACTAATTGGATATTCATTACCGAGAATATCTTTCGCTCGTGATTTATCGACAAAGAACCGACTCGATTCAAGATAATTTCCATCAGGAATATTAATCTCCTTAAAATAAGGGAAAAATGTTCCAGTAATCATATTAGGGTATTTTGTTTCAATAAACCTCAAACTACAGATAACGATGTTATCTTTTATGCCAAAAAGATAAGTCGTGTTATTATTATCATACTGATCAAATTCCATTCCATCAGTACATTGCACGGCCCAATCCAGTCGATCTTTAAACGTCTCCTTTCTGAGGGTAAATAGCTCTTCTGATTTCTTTTCTGACAACAAGGTGTGATTTACATCAAATATCTCTAACATTTTTCCTCCATTGAAAAGTTAATACATAATCTCAAAAAACGATACGCCATCCCACCAATCCTTCGCTTTCAGATTATTATCTTGGCTGATTATTTATAGGTATTCTGTCGCTTTCCTCGGCGGTTGTACAGATGCAACCTGCATTGTCAGCAAGAGTTCACACATGAAAAAATACAGCGAGAAGAACAAATCTAAACATATGATAAACGGATAAAAAAAATCCGGAAGCGCGAGACGATTCCGGATTTTTATATTACTCAATCTGTGCGTTATTTCTCTGTTTTATCCTGCAGTTGCCCCACCTGCGGCAGACCCGTGCTGGCGGAGGAAGAGAGCAAGCCTGTTGCAGCATAGTTAAACAGTTTTTCACGCGTGTCGGTGATATCCAGATTGCGCATGGTCAGTTGGCCGATACGGTCATCTGGCGAGAAGACCGAGTCGCCTTTCTCCATGGTCAGACGTTCTGGTTTATAGGTCAGATTATCAGATACGGTGTTCATGATGGAGTAATCATTGCCACGACGCAGTTCAAGCGTCACTTCGCCGGTGATGGCGCTGGCGATCCAACGCTGAGAAGCATCACGCAGCATCAGTGCCTGAGAATCGAACCAGCGTCCCTGGTACAGGAAACGACCCAGTTGACGGCCATTAGCGTGGTATTGCTCGATGGTGTCTTCGTTGTGGATACCGGTAACCAGACGCTCATAGGCAATGTGCAGCAGTGCCATTCCCGGCGCTTCATAGATGCCGCGGCTTTTCGCTTCAATGATACGGTTTTCGATCTGATCGCTCATGCCCAGGCCGTGACGACCACCGATGCGATTCGCTTCCAGCATCAGTTCAACATCATCGGCAAAGGTCTTGCCGTTCAGCGCCACTGGGTGACCGCGTTCAAAACGAATGGTCACTTCTTCTGCCGGCACGTTGACGTTCTCGTCCCAGAACTTCACGCCCATAATCGGGTTAACGATTTTGACGCTGGAATTAAGGAATTCCAGATCCTTCGCTTCATGCGTCGCACCCAGAATGTTGGAATCGGTGGAATAGGCTTTCTCGGCCGACATTTTATAGCCGAACCCTGCCTGTGACATAAACTCGGACATCTCCTGACGGCCGCCCAGCTCATCAATGAAATCGGTATCCAGCCACGGCTTGTAAATCTTCAGTTCAGCATTGGTCAGAAGGCCGTAACGATAGAAACGTTCGATGTCGTTGCCTTTATAGGTGCTGCCGTCGCCCCAGATGTTTACGCCGTCTTCTTTCATTGCAGCAACCAGCATCGTACCGGTAACCGCACGGCCCAGCGGCGTGGTGTTGAAATAGGTCACGCCCGCTGTCGTATTGTGGAATGCGCCACACTGAATCGCAGCGATACCTTCAGCAACCAGTTGCTTACGGCAATCGATCAGGCGAGCATTTTCTGCGCCGTATTCCATAGCCCGACGTGGGATTTCCTCGTAGTCATCCTCGTCTGGCTGTCCCAGGTTCGCGGTATACGCATAAGGAACCGCGCCTTTTTGACGCATCCAAAGCAGCGCAGCACTGGTATCCAGACCACCCGAGAACGCAATACCAATACGCTGACCAACCGGAAGATGCTTGAGAATCGTTGTCATATATATAATCCCTGCTCGAAAGATCTCTGGATATAAGCTGAGTCGCCCACACCATTATGTTACGCCATACACTCATGAGCGCTCAGGCCCTGTGCACATCCTGCATCAAACAGGCCGGTCGATGACCAACATCGACACACTCACAAATGCATATTTATGCAAAATAAGTGAGTGATAATTTAAACATCTTTTTGGCGGGACAGGAAGAGAAGAGTCATACTTTCATGCAAAAAAATTCGTGGCCAATTCACGACCAAGTTAGCAAGTATAGCGCTATCTTCTCTTCAAGCTAAGCAGCAAAAATCGTTTACGCGACCCACCCGACATTAATAAAACATCGTTTCATTTTTGCGATATTTCTTTGCTATTCTCTTGCGGTTAACACCTTCCCTTGCATATTGCTGGAGATGCTATGTCTAAGAAAGTCGCCGTTCTGCTGGCTCCTGGGTTTGAAGAAGCAGAAGCGATTATGGTGATTGATGTACTGCACCGTATGAAGATAGAAGTCACCATGCTGTCATGCTATGACAGACTGGAGCTACACAGTTATCACAATATTCGCATGTTTGCCGATGCTCTGCTGGAAAGAAACCAGGACACGCTGTTTGATGCCGTAGTCATTCCTGGCGGCCCACAGGGAACGGTAAATCTGGCCGCAAACCCGATGGTCGTCGAGTTTATCCGTCGCCACGACGATGCGGGAAAACTGATTTGCCCACTGTGCTCCGCCGCCGCCCGCGTGCTGGGTGGTAACAAACTGCTGAAAGGCCGCCGCTACGTTTGCTCTGGGAATTTATGGCAGGACGTGACCGATGGCGTTTATGTTGACGAGAAAGTCGTGGAAGACGGCAATCTGATCAGTGGCAAGGGGCTGGGGGTCACATTCGACTTTGCCTTTACCCTCGCCAGCCGTCTGACCGGTGACAAAGAAAACGCCAACTTCCAGGTTGAGCACATCGATTACGATTATTGGCGCGTGCCAGCGTAACCGTTCACCAACCTAATGATAAGGCGCGCACCGTCGCGCCTTCCTGCGTGACCTTCTTTTATGAACTAATGCCGATCGTTTAAGAATCGAGATACCGAGGGCTACCACGGTGCGAGGTATCCCTGCGGGAACCTCATCACCGTGTTTCCCCCTAAATCCACGCTTAAGTGAACAACATGACTTTTATTAATAGTCTCAATAACCTTCTCCATAACGCTCGCGGTACTCTTTCGGCGTGATGTCATACCCTTTCTTAAAGACGGCATAGAAATAGGGCAGCGAAGGATAGCCGCACATCAACGAGATCTCACCAATCGAGAGCGAGGTCGATATCAGCAAGTTACGCGCTCGATCCAGCTTCTCCTCATGAATCATGCCGTGAATGGTCTGGCCGACTTCTTCTTTGAAGCGTTTTTCCAGATTAGAGCGGGAAATCCCCACCGCATCCAGCACTTGCTCGACCTTAATCCCTTTGCAGGCGTGATAGCGGATAAAGTGCATAGCCTGAATGACGGCAGGATCGTGCACAGAGCGATAATCCGTTGAGCGACGTTCAACCACCCGAACTGGCGGCACCAAAATACGCTGTAGCGGTACATCAGACTGATTCAACAACAGCTGGTGCAGCAGTTTCGCTGCGCGATACCCCATTTGGCGCGTGCCCTGCGCTACCGACGAGAGCGCAACGCGTGAAAGGTAGCGAATCAGATCTTCGTTATCGATCCCAATGACGCACAGCTTTTCCGGTACGGCAATATTCAGGTGTTCGCAGACTTGCAGCAGATGGCGCGCACGGGAATCCGTCACTGCGATAATCCCCGTCTGCGGCGGTAACCCCTGCACCCAGTCAGCCAGCCGATTTTGCGCGTATCGCCAGTTATCCGGCGAGGTTTCCATTCCCTGATACACCACGCCCTGATACTTTTCTGCCGCAACCAACTGCCGGAAAGCGTGCTCCCGTTCCTGCGCCCAGCCTTTCCCGCCGGATGCCGGCAGGCCATAAAACGCAAAGCGGTTGAGCCCTTTCTCTTTGAGGTGCATAAACGCGCTTTCTACCAATGCATAATTATCTGTCGCGATATAATGCACCGATGGGTAATCCTCCGGTTGATGGTAGGAACCGCCCACCCCCACCAGCGGCACGTTCACATCCTGTAGTAGCCGCTTGATTTCGCCATCGTCAAAATCGGCAATCACGCCGTCACCCAGCCACTCTTTGATGTTATCAATGCGGCAACGGAAATCCTCTTCGATGAAGATGTCCCAGTCGCACTGGGAAGCCTGTAAATACTCGCCAACGCCTTCAACCACCTGACGGTCATACACTTTATTGGCGTTGAACAGCAGCGTGATGCGATAGCGTTTTTCAAACATGGCAGTTGGCGCTCATTAATCGCAAGTTCCTTGATTGAATAAAGTCTTCCTCCTTGAATAACACAGCCTCCCAAGAGGCCAAAATAATTTGCTGATTATTGCGAGCCGCCGCGTATTTCCTTCGCAGACTCTGCATCACGTCATACGCGCCGCTTTGTTGCGGTATCCATCCACACCGCCAACAACAGGATTCCGCCTTTTACGACGTATTGCCAGAACGTCGGCACATCCAGCATGCTCATCCCGTTATCCAGCGACGCCATGATAAATGCCCCCATCACCGCCCCCGCGACGCTACCAATGCCGCCCGCCAGACTGGTGCCGCCAATCACACAGGCGGCAATCGCATCCAGCTCAGCAATATTCCCAGCGGATGGCGAACCCGCCCCCAGTCGTGAACTGAGAATCAGCCCAGCGACCGCCACCATCAAGCCGTTAATCGCGAACACCGCCATTTTGGTGCGTTCGACATTCACACCCGATAGGCGAGCAGCATCGATATTCCCGCCCACGGCATAGATACGGCGGCCAAACGCGGTTCGCGTCGCCAGAAAAATACCGCCCAGCATCAACAGTGTCAGCACCAGCACTGGCGTTGGCACACCGCGATAGTCATTCAGCAGATAAATCGCGCCCAGCACCACCAGTGCCGTAAATGTCTGACGGCCAATATCGCCTGCGGGTGGGTTTACCGGTAACCCTAATCGGGCACGACTGCTGCGCCGACGCCACTGCCAGGCAATAAACACCATTAGTCCGATGGCACCGAACATAAAACCGATACCGGCAGGTAGATAGCTCTGCCCAATCTGCGACATCGCTTCGCTGGTCGGAGAAACCGTCGTCCCATTGGTGATACCGATCAGAATGCCGCGAAAAGCCAGCATCCCCGCCAGCGTCACGATAAAAGAAGGGACTTTCCGATAGGCGACCCACCAGCCATTCCACGCGCCTAGCAATAATCCCAGCGCGAGCGTCACGACGATGGTCAACGGCAAGGGCCAGCCAAACCAGACATCAAAAATCGCCGCCGCACCGCCCAATAGCCCCATCATCGAACCGACCGACAGATCGATCTCGGCAGAGATAATGACAAACACCATGCCAACCGCCAGAATGCCGGTGATCGCCGTTTGCCTCAGCAGGTTGGAAAGATTACGCGCGCTGAGATACGCCCCGTCGGTCATGTAAGTGAAAAAAAGCATGATGGCGATGATGGCGGCAATCATCACGTAGACCTGAAGATTGATGTTTTTCAATCGTTGCAGCATCGAGGCAGAGCCAGCGATATGTTGTTGTTCAGACTGCGATGTTTTCAGCACGATGTTCACTCCTCAATGCAGCTTCCATAACCTGTTCCTGGGTTAAATCACGATTGATCAAATCCGCTTTGATCCGCCCCTGATGCATCACCAATACCCGATCGCTCAACCCCAGCACTTCGGGCAATTCAGAAGAAATGACAATGACGGCAATATGCTGTTTTACCAGCGCATTAATGAGCTTATAGATTTCGTATTTGGCACCGATATCAATGCCGCGTGTGGGCTCATCGAGAATCAGAATACGGGGGTTCAACAATAGGCATTTCGCCAGCACCGCTTTTTGCTGGTTGCCGCCGCTTAACCGGGCAATCGCCAGCTCTGGACTGGAGGTTTTCACTTTCAGGTTCGCGAGCGACTGCCGGATGATGTCCTGCTCACGGGCATCATCCAGCATGGAAAACGCCCCTGTGAATTGGTCGAGCGCCGCCAGCGTCATGTTCTGCGCCACGCTCATCACCGGGACGATGCCGTCCTTCTTACGATCCTCCGGTACCATCGCAATGCCTTGTGCCATCGCCTGTTGGCAATTGCTGATGGTCACCTTCTCGCCGTCAATAAAGATGTCGCCCTGCCAACGGCCGTGATAGGCACCAAACAGGCATTGCACCGTTTCCGTACGCCCTGACCCCACCAGCCCGGCAATGCCGAGAATTTCGCCTCGGTGTAGAGCAAACGAAACACCATCCACCCGACGAATATGGCGATTCACAGGGTGCCAGGCGGTCAGGTGTTCTACGCGCAGCACTTCTTCACCAATGACATGCGGTTCATTGGGATAAAGCTCCGTCAGTTCACGCCCCACCATCATGGCAATGATCTGGTCCTCACTCAGCTCGGCCGCCGGACGCATACCAATCGGCTTCCCGTCGCGAATCACACAAATCACATCGGAAATGGCTTTAACTTCGTTAAGTTTGTGCGAGATATAGATGCAGGCGATACCGTGATCGCGCAGATCCTGAATGATCTCCAGCAGGATTGCGGTTTCCCGCTCGGTCAATGAGGCCGTTGGCTCATCCAGCACCAGCAGGCGCACCTGTTTGTTCAGCGCTTTGGCGATTTCCACCAGTTGCTGCTGACCTAATCCCAGTTCACCCACTTTGGTATTCGGGTCGACAGCCAGCTTGACCTGCTCCAGCATACGCTGGCAGCGAAGGTACATATTGTCGTAATCCATCACGCCAAAACGCGTCCACTCGTTGCCCAAAAAGAGGTTCTCCAGCACCGTCATCTCTTTCACTAGCGCCAGTTCCTGATGAATGATCGCAATGCCCTTTTGTTCCGTATCGCGAATATGGTTTGCGCGTAGCTCATCACCGGAAAACACGATCTGCCCGTCATAGCTGCCATATGGGTAAATGCCACACAGCACCTTCATTAAGGTGGATTTCCCTGAGCCATTCTCGCCACACAGCGACAAGACCTGACCCGCGTCCAGCATCAGGCTAACGTTATCTACGGCTTTCACCGTGCCAAACGCCTTGGTGATGTTTTTCATTTCCAACAGATGCGGCATCATTGGCCTCCGTGATTCAGGTGTCTCAGGCCTCGCCTGCGACAGTGGCGAGCCACAACGTGATGTCGTGGCCCGTAAACTTCTTTCCTACATCCTGAAATCTATTGGCGGTGGAGTGCGTTAATACACATCCGCTTTTTTGTGGAAACCATCGGCAATAACGGTGGAATCGATATTGGATTTATCGACGGGAATCGGAGTCAGTAAGAAGGAAGGAATGTCTTTCAACCCATTGTTTAATTTAGCATTGGATTCTGGGGCTTTATCGGAGCCGAGCGCCACGGCGATATCTGCGGCGTCTTTCGCCAGCTTGCTGATCGGTTTATAGACCGTCATGGTTTGCGTACCTGCCACAATGCGTTTGATTGCTGCCAGATCGGCATCCTGACCGGAAATTGCAACTTTCCCTGCCAATCCCTGTGCGGCAAGCGCCTGAATCGCCCCGCCTGCCGTAGCATCGTTCGATGCCACAACCGCATCAATCTTATTGCTGTTCGCCGTTAGCGCATTTTCCATAATTTTCAGCGCATTTTCTGGTAGCCAGGCATCAACCCACTGATCGCCGACCACGTTTATTTTCCCACTCTCGATCAACGGCGTGAGCACTTTCATTTGACCCTGACGAAACAGCTTCGCATTATTATCGACCGGTGAGCCTCCCATTAAGAAATAGTTCCCGCCAGGTACCTTATCGACGAGATATTTCGCCTGTAGTTCTCCAACCTTCTCATTATCAAATGAAATATAAAAATCCACGTCCGCATTATTAATCATGCGGTCGTAAGCAAGCACTTTTATTCCCTCACGTTTTGCTTCCGCAATAACATTACCAAGTACTTGACCGTTATAAGGAATAATCACTAATACATCGACACCGCGATTGATCATGTTTTCTATTTGAGAAATTTGCGTCGCTTCATTGCCGTTTGCTGATTGAACAAAAACATCAGCACCCTGCTTTTTTGCTTGCTCAACAAAAAGATCGCGATCTTTCTGCCAGCGTTCGAGACGCAAGTCATCAATCGCCATACCTATTTTAACGTCCTTCGCGAATCCGGGCTGACAAGCAAGAATGAATACGGCACAAGCTGAGAGTAAAAAATGGTTAACTTTCATCATAGCGTACCTTTTTTATTTAAGATGCAGGATCTAAGACTCCAATCGCCAGCAAAGTATTGTCGCTAAACATTCCTCTATCAATTACAGATTTTTATCCTCCAATTATGTTTTTTGGTTTAATTTCCATTTTTTGATACGGGTCATATTTTATTGTCGAGTCACATTTTCATGTGGTTCCCTATTGCGAAACGTATTCAGAGTAAAACACCGTTATTTTTTGCGACGCAGCGCACATTTAATAATTCTCTGAATTTCAGTGTGAAATAACGTAATTGAGGAAATACTCATCCACTCCGAAAATTAATCACATTCCCGTCTCTTCCGTCTGGGTGGTTTCTAAGGAGTTAACGATGCAAACCTATTTTGAACAGATCGAAAAAGTCCGTTATGAAGGTAGCCAAAGCAACAATTCCTTCGCCTTTCGTCATTACAACCCCGACCAGGAAATACTTGGTAAACGTATGGCGGATCATTTGCGTTTTGCCGTCGCGTATTGGCACACGTTCTGCTGGAACGGCGCGGATATGTTCGGCGTCGGCTCTTTTGCTCGGCCGTGGCAGCAGTCAGGCGATGCGCTGGAGCTGGCAAAGCGCAAGGCGGATATCGCATTCGAATTTTTTCAAAAGCTCAGCGTGCCTTACTACTGCTTTCATGACGTCGATGTTGCGCCGGAAGGGAACTCACTGAAAGAGTATCTGCATAACTTTGCGGTCATTACCGATGTTCTGGCGGAAAAACAACAGGATAGCGGTGTAAAGCTGCTGTGGGGCACCGCCAACTGCTTCACCCATCCCCGCTACGGCGCAGGCGCAGCGACCAATCCTGACCCAGACGTCTTTGCTTGGGCCGCCACACAGGTGTTCACCGCCATGAACGCGACCCAAAAACTGGGTGGTGAAAACTATGTGCTGTGGGGCGGGCGTGAGGGATATGAAACCCTGCTCAATACCGACCTGCGTCAGGAACGTGAACAGATCGGCCGCTTCATGCAGATGGTCGTCGAGCATAAACACAAAATCGGCTTTCAGGGCACACTGCTCATCGAACCGAAGCCGCAGGAACCGACCAAACATCAGTACGATTATGATGTCGCCACCGTTTATGGCTTCCTGACGCAGTTTGGGCTGGAAAAAGAGATTAAAGTCAACGTGGAAGCCAACCACGCTACGCTGGCAGGCCATTCCTTCCATCATGAAATCGCCACCGCGGTCGCGCTGGGCATTTTCGGATCTGTCGATGCGAACCGCGGCGATCCGCAGCTCGGCTGGGACACCGATCAGTTCCCTAACAGCGTGGAAGAGAACGCGCTGATCATGTACGAAATTCTCAAAGCGGGTGGCTTCACAACGGGTGGCCTGAACTTTGATGCCAAAGTTCGCCGCCAGAGTACCGATCGCTATGACCTTTTCCATGCGCATATCGGCGCGATGGATACGATGGCACTCGCGCTCAAGGCTGCCGCCAGAATGATTGAAGATGATAAGCTCAATCAGCTAGTCGCTAAACGCTATGCGGGCTGGAACGGGGAACTGGGTCAGCAAATCCTGCAAGGTAAGGCCTCGCTGGAATCGCTTGCTCGGTATGCGGAAAGCCATCAACTGGCACCACAACACCAGAGTGGCCAGCAGGAATTGCTGGAAAATCTGGTCAACCGCCACCTATTTGGCTAAAACGGTACGCTCACCTCCTGCGACAGACTAAACCCTGTCTCAGAGGCTTATCAGGAGCCACTATGTATATCGGTATTGATCTGGGTACGTCCGGTGTGAAAGCCATCCTGCTGGATGAAGCAGGCAAGGTGGTTGCTAGCCATAGCGCCGCGCTGAGCATTTCCCGTCCGCATCCGCTCTGGTCGGAGCAAGCGCCTGAAGAGTGGTGGCAGGCAACCGATCAGGCATTACACGGGTTGGCGGCAGCACATAGCCTTCGTGCCGTGAAAGCGCTGGGGCTGACCGGGCAAATGCACGGGGCGACCTTGCTGGATGCACGCCAAAATGTGCTGCGACCCGCGATCCTCTGGAATGACGGACGCAGCGCAGCCCAATGCCGAACGCTGGAACAACAGGTACCCACATCGCGTCAGATTACCGGCAACCTGATGATGCCGGGCTTTACCGCGCCCAAACTGAAATGGGTGCAAGAAAACGAAAGCGAGATCTTCCGCCAAATCGATAAAGTTCTGCTACCGAAAGACTATCTCCGCTGGCGTCTGACAGGGGAATTTGCCAGCGATATGTCCGATGCGGCTGGAACGCTTTGGCTAGACGTTGCCAAACGAGACTGGAGCGATACTCTGCTGGAAGCCTGTTCGTTGAGCCGCAAGCATATGCCCACGCTTTATGAAGGCAGCCAGATTACAGGCTATCTGCGAGCTGACACCGCCAGCCGCTGGGGTATGGATCCCGTTCCCGTCGTGGCTGGCGGTGGGGATAACGCAGCAGGTGCGATTGGCGTCGGGCTGTATCAAACGGGTCAGGCGATGCTGTCTCTCGGCACATCCGGCGTTTACTTCGCCGTCAGCGATGGCTTTCTCAGCAATCCGCAGCATGCCGTCCACAGTTTCTGCCACGCGCTGCCGCATACCTGGCACCTGATGTCCGTGATGCTAAGCGCCGCATCCTGCCTCGACTGGATCGCCCGTCTGACGCACGCGGAGAGCGTTCCCGCGCTGCTGCAGGAAATCGCTTCGACACCCGTCGATGACACGATAACGCCAGTGTGGTTCTTGCCTTATCTTTCCGGCGAACGTACGCCGTACAACAATCCCGATGCCAAAGGCGCATTCTGGGGGCTCACCCACCAGCACGGACGCCCGGAACTGGCAAAAGCGGTATTGGAAGGTGTGGGGTTCGCGCTTGCCGACGGCATGGATGCACTGCATATGACGGGGCTCAAGCCCGATAGTATTACGCTGATTGGCGGCGGCGCACGCAGCGCCTACTGGCGGCAAATGCTGGCGGATATCAGTGGTCAAACGCTGGCGTACCGCACGGGAGGGGATGTCGGCCCTGCACTGGGCGCCGCGCGTCTGGCGCAAATTGCCATGCATCCGCATACGCCACTGGCAGAACTCTTGCCGCCGCTACAGTTGGAACAGATTCATCAACCGGATCCCCAGCGTCACGCCGACTATACCGAGCGGAGGCGTACATTTAAGACTCTCTACCAACAGCTTAAGCCGTTGATGTAAAAATTAATCCTTCTTCAACTTACCCAGCGGCGCACATCGATTTTCTGTAGCGCCATCGAAAGCAGCAGGCTGGCCGCCAGCGCGATGGCGAAAACAGAGAAGATATCGAGAACCGGATGAGCTGGCAGTATCACATCATGCGTACGCAGATAGTGAATGATCAACGCGTGGAAGCCGTAAATAGCCAGCGAATGGCGCGAAATGGTAGCAAAGCCCGGTAACATCCGCTGGCTAAAGTAGTGCTTAAACACCACTAGAAGGCTGACCGCAGCCAAAAATACCAGCGGGCCACAGTAGATGTAAAACGTCTGGGTGAATGTATCGTTCAATAATGTGTGGTGCTTCGTTCCCATCGCCACCAACGCGACACACGCAATAAAGAAGGGAATAGCGGCTAGCACGACTTTCTTTGGTACTTCCAGCATGCCCAGCGCACGCCCCAGCGCGGCGTACAGCACATAGTAAAACGTATCGCCGTAAATATAGAGATTCACGGGCAGTAATTTAAATCCTTCAAATTCCACTCGTCCCGTATTGGGGTTAGCGACAACGGCCAGCAAAATAATCAAGACGGCTACATATTTACCCGATACTGGCTTGATGGTAATAAGGGGAGAGAGCAAGTAAATCACGATAATCGCGTAGAAAAACCATAAGTGATAAAAGATCGGTTTTTGCAGCGCATGGTGCAATGAATTCAGGCCATTGATCGACGTGAGCGTCGCAATATAAATCAACGCGACCGTACTATAGAACAGCAGACATAAACCGATGCGCAGAAAATGCTTCTTCCCCGCGCAATCTTCACCAAAGAATAAATAGCCCGAGATCATGAAAAACAGCGGAACGCAGACGCGCGAGGCAGAATTCAGGATATTCGCCACATCCCAATGTCCATCGCCCGGCGTGCCGCCCGCGGTAATATAATACGTTGTGCTATGAATCAGAACGACCATCATGCAGGCCAGCGCCCGCAGATTATCAATCCAGCCGATCTTATCCGTCATGCACAACCTCTTGAAAGAAAAGCGCTATTCAAAATAGCGTAGCCGTTGTTAAGCGCTGGTACAATCGATTATTAACAACCAGCAACTATCAATGATCGGCTATCAACAATCGGGTAAATCTGAGTGATAAGGACGGATTAATACAGGCAAACCATATGGGTTAACGCCATGCGTACTCGCCAGAAAAGGCAAGAACAGCACGGCGTTCGTGAATCAGAACAGCCCCATCGGCTTATCAGAGTAGCTGACCAATAGGCACTTGGTTTGCTGGTAGTGTTCCAGCATCATTTTATGGTTTTCACGCCCGATACCGGACTGCTTGTAACCCCCAAATGCCGCATGCGCCGGATAGGCGTGATAACAGTTGGTCCAGACGCGTCCAGCCTGAATACCGCGCCCCATCCGGTAGGCGATATTGCCGTTACGGCTCCACACGCCAGCGCCCAAGCCGTATTCCGTATCGTTAGCGATCTCCAGTGCGTCATCCATCGTTTTGAAGGTCGTGACCGCCAGCACCGGTCCGAAAATCTCCTCCTGAAAGACGCGCATACTATTTTTACCGAACAAGATCGTCGGCTCCAGATAGTATCCTTCAGCCAGCCCGCCCGGCATCGCCTTGCGTTGGCCGCCCGTGAGCACGCGTGCGCCCTCTTTCTTACCGATATCAATGTAGTTAAGGATGGTGTCAAGCTGACCTGCGGACACCTGCGCGCCCATCATGGTTTTGCTATCCAGTGGGTTACCGATGCGGATCGCCTCAACGCGCTTGATTGCCCGTTCCATAAAGCGATCATAGATAGATTCCTGCACCAGCGCACGGCTAGGACAGGTGCAGACCTCTCCCTGATTGAAGGCAAACAGCGTGAAACCTTCGAGCACCTTGTCAAAGAAGCTGTCTTCCTTGTCCATCACATCGGCAAAAAAGATGTTCGGCGATTTGCCGCCCAGTTCCAGCGTTACCGGCGTCACGTTCTGCGCCGCATAGCTCATGATCTGCTGACCCACCTCGGTCGATCCGGTGAATGCCACTTTCGCAACGCGTTTCGATGTCGCCAGATATTCACCAATTTCGCTGCCCGACCCATTAACGACATTAATGACACCGGGCGGCAGCAGATCCTGAATCAGTTCCATCAAAATCAACACCGACATCGGCGTCAGTTTGGCGGGTTTCAGCACAATACAGTTACCGGCAGCCAGCGCGGGTGCCATCTTCCAACAGGCCATGAGCAGCGGGAAATTCCAAGGAATAATTTGTCCGACAACGCCGAGAGGCTCATGAAAATGATAGGCCACGGTATCGCCATCAATTTCGCTAATCCCCCCTTCTTGCGCGCGGATACAGGCAGCAAAATAGCGAAAGTGGTCAATCGCCAGCGGCACATCCGCCCCGCGGGTTTCGCGTATCGGTTTACCGTTATCCCAGGTTTCCACCTGCGCCAGCAGCTCAAGATTTTGCTCCATCCGGTCGGCGATTCGGTTAAGCACCAACGCGCGTTGTTGCACCGACAGGCCACCCCACTCCGCTTTTGCCTTGTGAGCGGCATCCAGTGCGTGGTCAATATCTCGCGTTGACGAACTGGCCACTTCACACAACGGCTGGCCAGTTACTGGCGTCAAATTGACAAAATACTGACCAGCGTCAGGTGGTACCCAGGCTCCGCCGATAAAATTGTCATAGCGTTTTTTCAGATTAAGAGAGTCATATTCGCCAGATTCAGATCGGCCTTCGAGATTATCGTGCGCCATTTCAGTCTCCTTTTCATTTCCGAGTGAGCGGCCAGGCCGCAGTGAAAAAAGAGGTAAACAGTAAGCCGTACATTAAGCCTATACGGGGTATGGGGTTAGCGACAGGATTCGGCCAGAGAAGAAGGCAACTCTTCGAGTTGACGCACAGTTTCTTGCGAGAAAAAGTCGCCTACCTTCAGGCGCGGTGAGATAATACTTTTAATTTCTAGGGTGACTAACATGCAGGTATTTCAGGTGGAAGGGGTTCATTTATCAACGGATGCCGCCCTTGAAGGCGCAACGCAACATTCAGTCTATCATCCCGATTCGCTGCATCAGCCGCAGTCTGACTGGCTGGCGGAAGAAGTGCCCGTTGCGTTGGTTTATAACGGCATATCGCATGTCGTCATGATGGCCTCACCGAAGGAACTGGAGCAGTTCGCACTCGGGTTTTCTTTATCTGAAGGCATTATTCAATCACCGGCAGATATCTACGGCATTGATGTACAGACCGCCTGTAACGGCATCGAAGTACAGATTGAGCTTTCGAGCCGACGCTTCGCTGGGCTAAAAGAACGCCGCCGGGCAATGGATGGTCGCACAGGCTGCGGCGTATGTGGCGTAGAACAGCTCGCAGAAATCGGCAAACCGATCGCACCGCTGCCCTTCACGCAGACATTTTCCCTTAGCAAACTTGAAAACGCGCTGCTGCGGTTGCGCGATGTGCAGAAGATCGGTCAGGTAACGGGTTGCACTCACGCCGCAAGCTGGGTCGCGCCAGACGGCACGCAGTCCGGGGGGAGTGAAGACGTCGGCCGCCATGTCGCACTGGATAAACTGCTGGGTACCCGAGCGAAACAGGGGTGGCAGCAAGGCGCAGCGCTGGTTTCCAGCCGGGCCAGCTATGAGATGGTCCAAAAATCCGCTATGTGCGGCGTGGAAATCCTGTTTGCTGCCTCAGCGGCCACCTCGCTGGCCGTAGAGGTCGCACAACGCTGCAACCTGACACTGGTCGGTTTTTGTCGGCCGGGACATGCGACTATCTACACGCATCCGCAGCGTCTTAGCGCGTAAGGGCAACCAACACACAGGCAGCTTGAAGTATGACGGGCATAGATTAATTTGTTTTTACATAGTGCAATAACGACATAAGCGTTTGTTATCATGAAGTAAAGCAATCTGACTCATGCCGACCGTTCGAGAATAATCATTTTCAATATCATTTAATTAACTATAATGAAGGTATTGCTTACGCGGTACTAACAACACAGTGCCGTAACATTTTTTACCATGGAGATGCTAAACATGAGTTATTCACTGCCATCGCTGCCTTACGCTTATGACGCACTGGAACCGCATTTCGACAAAGAAACAATGGAAATTCACCATTCCAAACACCATCAGGCTTACGTCAATAATGCTAACGCCGCGCTGGAATCTCTGCCTGAACTGGCTACATTATCTGCTGAAGAGCTGATTGCTCAACTGGACAAAGTTCCTGCGGAGAAAAGAACGGCACTGCGTAACAACGCGGGTGGTCACGTTAACCACAGCCTGTTCTGGAAAGGCCTGAAAGTCGGCACGACGCTGACTGGTGATCTGAAAGCCGCCATCGAGCGTGATTTCGGTAGCGTTGACGCGTTTAAAGAGAAATTTGAGCAAGCAGCAGCAACACGCTTTGGTTCTGGCTGGGCGTGGCTGGTACTGAAAGACGACGGCAAACTGGCCGTTGTGTCTACCGCAAACCAAGACAGCCCGCTGATGGGTGAAGCCGTTTCTGGCACATCTGGCTACCCAATCGTCGGTCTGGACGTATGGGAACACGCTTACTACCTGAAATATCAGAACCTTCGTCCAGCTTATGCTAAAGCATTCTGGAACGTGTTGAACTGGGACGAAGCTGCTGCGCGTTTCGCTAGCGCGAAAAAATAAAGCCGCTGAATGCCTGATACCATCAGGCCTCTTCTGCATTTGAATATAAACTGGAATAACAGTCTGTTATTCCAGTTTTTTATTATCCCTACCTCGATGCCGAGCAGCATGTACGTTGGCATTCCTCTCTCACTGGCGCATAAAGTTTCGGAGTAACGTGCCGATATCTATTGCAGGTTTTTATCATGTTATTGTGCAGGGATAAGCTTGGTAAGCGGTAATCCGAGATGCTAACACCGCTAAATACGTGTGCATCAGGATAGTGAATTCGACTCAATACGATATAGTGGTGGGATGTGATGACGATGAATTTTGATAATCTAAAAGTCGGTAAAAAATTAGGATTAGGTTTTTTCCTTATTCTGCTGATGACCATGGTGATTGCCGGTGCGGGCATTATGCATATTGGCTCGCTGAAAGACAGTATTGATAAAGTGAATTTAAGCAACAATATCAATGATGAAATTAACCAGGCTAAATATTACCGCGCATTATACGGCACCACCTATAATCCTGATGATATAAAAAAGAACGTTGAACACATTGCCAACGTCAGTAAACTCGCTGAAAAGGCAAAAGAATTTAACTGGTCAGAAAGTGATACCAAGAAAATAGCCAGTATCCCCACATTAATTTCCAGCTATCAGGAAAAACAAAATAATTATATTAATGCAGTGGGAAAAAAGGATGCCGTCAGAAAAAGCTGGAATATCTCAACAACAGAAAAACCGCTAGAACAGCTTAACGATCAATTAAAGACGGACAACAACAGTACTACTCTTCAATTATTACTTTCTGACCTGAACCAAAAACTGATTGCCGTTCGCTACCACGTTCGTGGCTTATTACTGTCTACCAATAAAGAATCCGAAGAAAAACTGACGGATGCCATCAACGCAGCACAAACGTCATTGACCTTCCTGTATCAAAGCCTGTCTGCCGAACAGCGTGAAACGCTGACACCCGTACTGACGATCATGAATACCTATGAAGAGCAGGTTTTGGCCTATATGCCAGCCTATCAAGAGGAAATGGCGCAGGCGGGGCAAATGCGGGTGGTTGCCGATCAGTTAAATACCGTTATCACCTCACTCCTCAGCGATCAGTTAGCGGCTTCACAGGCAGACATTCGTAGTGCCACGCTGCAAATGAGCATCGCAACACTGATTACGCTGCTGCTTGGTCTGCTGATTTCCTGGTTTATCTCACGTCAGATTACGACACCGCTTGGCAACACATTGAGCATGGCTGAAAAAATCGCAACAGGCGACCTCACCATGTCCATCAACACGACGCGTAAGGATGAGCTGGGTCAGTTGATGAGTGCAATGTCGAAAATGAATGACAACCTGCACAATATGATCGATGACATTCGCGTCGGCGTCAGCCAGATTTCTAACGCATCCAGCGAGATCGTCGCGGGTAATACGGACCTGTCATCACGTACCGAGCAACAGGCCGCTGCCGTTGAGCAAACTGCCGCCAGCATGGAGCAGCTCACCGCGACGGTTAAGCAAAACGCAGATAACGCACACCACGCTAACAAGCTGGCAATCAGCGCATCTCAAACCGCAAAACAAGGCGGCGAGCAGGTGAATAACGTGGTGCAAACCATGACGGCGATTGAGAGCAGTTCTAAGCGTATCGCGGAAATCACGTCCGTCATCAATAGCATCGCCTTCCAGACCAACATTCTGGCATTGAACGCTGCGGTGGAAGCCGCTCGCGCGGGTGAACAAGGCCGCGGTTTTGCCGTGGTCGCCAGCGAAGTCCGTAGCCTTGCACAGCGTAGTTCACAGGCCGCGAAGGAAATCGAAGGTTTGATCTCTGAATCAGTTAATCAGGTATCACGCGGGGCAGCGCTGGTCGGTAATGCCGGTAAAACGATGAATGATATCGTCATCTCTATCACGCAGGTGCATGACATCATGGGTGAAATTGCTACCGCATCGGATGAGCAAAGTCGCGGAATCAGCCAGGTTAGTCAGGCGATTGTTGAGATGGACAGCACCACGCAGCAGAACGCCGCACTGGTTCAACAATCCTCTGCTGCTGCCGATTCGTTGGAAGAGCAGGCGAGACTGCTGAAGCAGGCGGTTTCCGTCTTCCGTCTGGCAAGCACACCACACGATGACACTCCAGCGGGTATCGCGTTTGCCGACCAAACGCATCGTCTGCGCGCGCCGCGCTAATATCAACAACCGTACCAAAAACGACAAAGCCCCTGTTAAACAGGGGCTTCATCAACGAATCCATCACCAGCATCGGTCTGCGCAGAGAAGAAACCTCAGAACGGTTTCGGCGCGAAGCCTGTCATCTCTTTTAAACCCATCTCGCGCCCCAGTGCCGTCATCGGGTGCACCACCACCAAACCGCGAACGCTTTTCTTCAACGTCCCCATATCAGCTTGCTCTTTTTTAGTAATCGCACGTTTGAAAGGCAGGCTTGCCAGTTTCTGTGCTTCTTTGCTGAGCTTCTGTTCTCTCACGTTACGCAGGCGCTCGATTTCAGCCGTTAGCTTCTCGCAGGCCTCCAGATTGAGGGCGATTGCTTCAGCATCACCTTGTTCCAGCAGCGTGGTCTGCTTACGCGTCAGCTTATCCAGTTGGTCGCTAAGGCGTTTGATCTCTGCTTTTTCCTGCTCTTTCATAAAAGATAACCTATATAACGGGAGAATAATGCGGGGCACAGCATACACTATACGCTAAATAATTCGAGTTGCGTGAAGACGGGAACCGCATGACATGACGCAGTGACATAATATAGCGGAATGGGATTAAAACGCCTTTTTCAGACTGATTTGCGCAATCAATGTGGTCAGGGATAGCACCAGCGTGGAGCGCACCATCTGCTGATAACGCTGCCGTTGCATACTCACCAAAAGCGGATCGGCGGCGTCTGCCCCCGGCGGCAAAGCGGGTTCTGTAGGCAACGCCGCCACGCAGTGCAGCTCGCCGATAGGCCCCAGAATTTCATCATCGGTAAAACGGTAATGCCGCTCGTCATGTGCCAGCTCTTCGCCCAGTGCCATTAACAGTTCCGCATCTTCGTACTCTTTACGGCTGATCATTCCTAGGCCATAAATCAGTTTCAGGCGCACGGACAGGTCGCCCAGCGGGCCCGTTCCCGTCATCAGGGGTTCAACGGCATATTTCACCGCATAGTCATCTTTACGGAACACCTGCAACATCAGGATACTGACCGCTTCAGCCAGCAGCTCGACGGCGCAGAGCATAAATTCGCGCACGGTATTACCTGAGTTCAGCGCTTCCAGAACCCGGTTTTCAAACGCCTGTGTTTCTTCCATCGTCACTTCTCGACCCTTTAACCCCGCCCACAGCATCCCCATCTCGGCAGCATGCTTACCGGCAGGTGTGGCGACATCCTATCCCCGACGTCGCCCGTATACCTTACACTGTGTCGAAAAGACCACACCTGCCTGATGACGAGAGACGCCGATTACTGCATGGCGTTATACACATTCACTGCTTGCGCGACAACCTCGCTGTCAGCATCTAGGCCAGAAATCTGCACCAGCGCCGCCTGCGGCCCCTGAGTACGGATTAATTCAGCCAGTTCCAGCGCCTGCGGATCCTGTTCACTGCGATAATGCATCGCGGCAGCAATGCCGGTAATCAGGTTATCATGCGGCAACTGGTATTCCAGCGTGCCGAACAGCGGCTTGATCAAACGGTCGCCTGCACTCAGCTTGCGCAGCGGCTGACGGCCAACGCGCTCTACGTCATCGTGCAGATGCGGGTTTTCAAAGCGGCTGAGAATCTTGTTGATATAGGCAGCGTGTTTCTCCGCATCAAAACCGTAGCGTTTGATGAGTACCGCGCCGCTCTCTTCCATTGCGCCTTTGACCACGGCTCTGACTTTCGGGTCGAGAATCGCATCGCGGATCGTCTGGTGACGCGCCTGCTGGCCGAGGTAGGCCGTAATCGCATGACCCGTGTTCAGCGTGAAGAGCTTACGCTCGACAAATGCCATCAGGTTGTCGGTCAGTTCCATGCCGAGAATCGCTGGCGGCTCACCGCAGAACTGGGTTTTATCGACAATCCATTCGCTGAAGGTTTCTACCGTCACCGCCAGCACATCGTCGCTGCCGGCTTCGGAAGGGGGAACGATGCGATCCACGGCGGAATCCACGAATCCCACGTGCTCAACCACCCATTCCTGATGGCCTTCAGGCAGCAGTTTCAACACATGCTGTTTTAACTGGCTGGTGCCGCGCACCATATTTTCACAGGCAATAATGTTCAACGGCCGGGTATTGCCGTCGTTATGACGCTTAACCAGCCCCTGAGCGATAGTTCCGGCGATTTTTTCCAGAATCTGCGGCCCCACCGCGGTCGTCACCAGATCGGCCACGGCAATCAGCGCGACGGCATCCTGGCTGCCACTGTGAACGGCGCTCACGTTGCTCACGGTATCAACCTGCGTGTTATCGCCGACAATCCGCACCGTATAGCTGGTACGGCTGTTCAGGGCATCCAACAGCGGCTGATTGACGTCAGCGAATGTCAGTTCGACGTTGGCATCGGCCAACAATTTTCCAATAAACCCACGGCCAATATTACCCGCGCCAAAGTGTAATGCTTTCATGAGACATAACCTTAAAAAAACATAAAAAGAGGCCGCCCGCAGGCGGCCCTAGCCACATCAATTAGGCACTCTTTTTACCGGAGAGTAAGTCGAGCACATCCTGAACATCCTGGGTCTGTGCCAGACGTTCAATGACAGCATCATCATCTAGTGCGTTGGTCAGACTGGTGATGACCTGAATATGTTCGTTGTTGCGAGCGGCAATACCGATAACCAGACGCGCAACCTCATCTTCTTCATCGCCAAAGCGAACGCCTTCAGGATATTGGCAGAAGACAACGCCCGTTTTCAGCACGCGGTCTTTCGCTTCAATCGTACCGTGCGGCACAGCAATCGATTCGCCCAGATAGGTGGAGGTCAGCTTTTCACGTTCCAGCATCGCTTCAACATACGCAGGCTCGACATAGCCGCCTTTCACCAGTTGCTCACCGGCGAAACGGATTGCCTGCTCTTTGTCTGTCGCATGCTGATTCAGGAACACATTGCCTGCACCCAGTTGGAACAGGTTAGCCTGTGCGTCGGCGACAGCAGGTGCTAGCGTCGCGACGGCTTCAGACTTCACGGCACCCTGTGCTGCGGTAAGACGTGCCACTAGATCGCTATACAGACCGCTATCAAGGAAGTTAGTCAGCGAAATGTGCTGTGCCTGCGGCGCATGACGCATCGCACGTTCGGTCAAGTCGCGGTGCGTAATCACCAGATCGACATCGTCCGGCAAACTATTGATCGCGCTGTTAGTCACCGAAATGTTGGTCAGCCCAGCATCCTGAACTTTCTTGCGCAGCACACCCGCACCCATCGCGCTGGAACCCATACCGGCGTCACACGCTACGATGATTTTACGCACGGTGCTCATATCACCGCTGACACCGACATTAGTCGCCGTACCTTTAGAAGACGCTTTCATTTCCTGCATGCGGCGCGTTGCGTCGCTCAGGTCTTCTTCTTTTTGCTTGGTGCTTTTCAGCAGAATCGCCGACACGATGAAGGACACCGCGAAAGCCGCTGCAATAGCGGCAAGGTTAGCGAAGTAAGCGCCTTTTGGCGTCATCGCCAGCACCGCCAGAATGGAGCCCGGAGACGCAGGAGAAACCAAACCGCCACCCAGCACGCTCAGCGTAAACACGCCGGTCATCCCGCCCAGAATCACCGCGATAATCAGACGCGGATTCATCAGCACATAAGGGAAGTAGATTTCGTGAATCCCGCCCAGGAAGTGGATAATCGCCGCACCCGGTGCTGATTCTTTCGCGTTACCACGACCGAAGAACATGTACGCCATCAGCACGCCCATACCCGGGCCTGGATTCGCTTCGATCAGGAAGAAAATAGATTTGCCCGTTTCCGTCGCCTGCTGAATGCCCAGCGGTGAGAAGATACCGTGGTTAATGGCGTTGTTCAGGAACAGAATTTTCGCCGGTTCAACGAAGATAGACGTAAACGGCAGCAGGTTGTTCTGCACCATCAGGTTAACGCCGGAAGCCAGTACCTGAGAGAAGACTTCAACTAGCGGACCAATTGCCAAAAACGACAGGATTGCCAACAACATACCGATGATACCGGCAGAGAAGTTGTTGACCAGCATTTCAAAGCCGCTCTTGATTTTACCGTCGACCATGCGGTCAAAACGTTTGATCGCCCAGCCGCCCAACGGGCCCACAATCATGGCGCCGAGGAACATCGGGATATCGGTCCCGACGATCACACCCATCGTCGTAATCGCACCCACCACACCGCCACGCTCACCGAATACCAGACGTCCGCCGGTATAACCAATCAGCAATGGCAGCAAATAGGTAATCATCGGACCGACGAGCTTCGCCAATGTTGCATTGGGGAACCAGCCAGTAGGGATAAACAGCGCGGTAATAATACCCCAGGCGATAAATGCGCCAATATTGGGCATCACCATATTACTGAGGAAGCGACCAAAGTTTTGCACCTTGATCTTAATATCTGGTGAAAGCATAAAAACACACCCCTATTGAAACGCGCTGACAATAAGAGCGCGTGGTAATTATCGTGAGACGGCGTGGCAATAAAAACACCGATTACCACAAGAAGACGTCCGTCATTATTACTGTATGCAGCGCGGACTCTAACACGCTGTTTTCATACCGCAACTCCATAGCGGTAACGTGACAAAAATCACACAACCACCCTACATCAACGACACAAATAGGTGATTTACTTCACAAAAAGCCGTTAAAAATGAAAAACTAAACAGATTTTTAGACAAACACCGCGCCTTATATGTGATTTGAGTCACACTTTACAGGCCTGTATTTGTTTTATTTGTGTGACGTTAATCACAATTTATTTTTACCCTCTCACCAGCCACATGCATCTTATCCAGAACACCTCTCTGCCATACCACATCGCTAAAGCGTCGGGGCACGACGCGGTTAGGGGTAATTCACGCCAGTTATTCCTCTGAGCGCATTCATTAAATTCTGCTGCTGTAGAGGTAACGCTGCCACCATGCTGTTATATTGCGCCACCTGTTGCGGCGTACGGAATTGCACGGACGCGCCATTAAACACAGCCTGATCGCCCTGAGCCTGAAGGAAATCGCCGATCTGGATCAGGCTCTGTGCGAAGGCAATCGCATTCGGAATGGCGGGTAGCAGCGCATTGGTGGGCTGTATTACCGTGCGTGCATACAACCGCTCATAGGGTATTTGCACGTCTTCGGGCTGTTTTAGCAGCCGATGGGCATTGTCTGCCTGCACTTTCGCCGCCTGCACATGCTGGCTCAACAGGTTCATTGCCCCAATGGATTGCCGAAGGTCATCACGCTGTGCCAAATAGTCTTTAGGGACGCGAATACGGGAAATTTGTCCCAGCATCGGTGTTAAACTGCCGGACACCGCCTGATTAAACTGCTGAGAAAAGGTGGTTAAGATCGCGTAATCGTTAGTGAAATTGCCAAAATTCTTCTTCTGCTCTTCCGTCAACGTCGGCAATTTCCCATCCTGCTGCGACTGCACGATTTGCAGGAATGCAACGAATGCCTTCCGCTGATCGGCTTCGCTGTCACCACAGGCAGCCAGTTGCAATGCCGCCAGAATAACCAGAACTGGCAGCAGCCAGCGTGAACGGTACGTCATCAGCCTTCTCATTCCCTACTCCTGTTACGCTTACTGCCCCGCCAGCCATGCTTTATTCAAACAAAAACACGCTGACGACGGATTTTCCATGACAAGATTTTCTACGACATAAGCATAGTCGAATCAGGCTGGCTGTGCAGAAAAAGGCCAAGCCTGACAACGAATACCGCTCGTTTAGGCATCGGGATACACGGGGCGACCATAGGATTTTACCAACGAAGTCGTCAGTCGATACGGATCGATACGAATCGATACCGCGGGGTGAGGCGGGACGCTTTGCGGAGCGGAAAAAAATAACCCCCGAACAGGCGAACCTACTCGGGGGTTAGTATTACGTAACGCTATCGCCGTTATTGCAGGACGGAAATATCCGCAACCTGCAAGAACAGCTCACGCAGTTGGCTCAGCAGCGTCAGGCGGTTCACTCGAACCTGCTCATCTTCCGCCATGACCATCACCTGATCGAAGAACGCATCGACAGGCTCACGCAGTGAGGCCAGCTCAACCAGCGCTTCCTGATAGCGGCCTTCAGCGAACAGCGGCGTCAGTTTGTCGCGCAGCACGACAAGGTGCGTGGCCAGCGTAATTTCCGCCGCGTCTTTCAATACGGCAGCGTTGACGCTCTCGTTCAGCGTATCGGTAGATTTCGCCAGAATGTTGGAAACGCGCTTGTTAGCCGCTGCCAGCGCCGCGGCGGCATCCAACGAACGGAAGTGGCTGACGGCTTTCACGCGGGCATCGAAATCAGCCGGACGGGTCGGACGACGCGCTAATACCGCCTGAATGGTATCCACGCTGTGGCCTTCTTCCTGATACCAGGCACGGAAGCGACCGAGCATAAACTCAATCACGTCATCCACAACCTTGGCATTAGACAGCTTATCGCCATACAAACGCGCCGCTTCTTCGGTCAGCGTCTGCAAATCCAGCGGCAGACGTTTTTCGACGATGATGCGCAGCACACCGAGGGCAGCACGACGCAGCGCAAACGGGTCTTTGTCGCCTTTAGGATGTTGGCCGATGCCAAAAATCCCTGCCAGCGAATCCATTTTGTCGGCAATCGCCAGCGCACAGGCCACCGCAGAAGACGGCAGTTCGTCACCCGCAAAGCGCGGCTGATACTGCTCATTCAACGCCACGGCAACATCTTCCGCTTCGCCATCATGACGCGCATAGTGCATCCCCATCACGCCCTGCGTGTCGGTGAATTCGAACACCATGTTGGTCATCAGGTCACACTTGGACAGCAGACCCGCGCGCGTCGCGTGATTCACATCAGCGCCAATCTGACCAGCAACCCAGCCAGCCAGTGCCTGAATACGGTCAGTTTTGTCGCGCAATGAACCTAACTGCTGCTGGAACAAGACGGTTTCCAGACGCGGCAGGTGATCTTCCAAACGCTTCTTACGGTCGGTATTGAAGAAGAATTCGGCGTCAGCCAGACGCGGGCGCACCACTTTTTCGTTACCGGAAATAATCTGCTGTGGATCTTTGGATTCGATATTGGCAACAAAGATGAAGTTCGGCAGCAGATTGCCGCTGTTGTCGTAAACCGGGAAATACTTCTGGTCACCTTTCATGGTGTAAACCAGCGCTTCGGACGGCACAGCGAGGAATTTTTCTTCAAATTTCGCGGTCAGCACCACTGGCCATTCCACCAGCGAGGTGACTTCTTCCAGCAGGCTGTCGCTCAGATCGGCATTACCGCCAATCTTGCGTGCGGCTTCTTCTGCATCGGCTTTGATTTTCGCTTTACGTGCATCGTAGTCGGCGACGACTTTACCGCGCTCCAGCAGAATTTGCGGATACTGTTCGGCGTTATCGATCGTAAATTCAGCTTCACCCATAAAGCGGTGACCGCGAAGAGTACGAGCGGAATCGATACCCAATACCTGACCGGGGATCAGTTCTTCACCCAGCAGCATGGTTACCGTGTGCACCGGACGCACAAACTGCGTTTCTTTGTCGCTCCAGCGCATCAATTTTGGAATCGGCAGCTTAGATAATGCAGTGCTTACCATGCCAGCCAGCAGTGTCTGCGCCTGTTCGCCTTTCGCGTGAGCGCGATACAGCAGCCACTCGCCTTTGTCGGTCGTCAAACGTTCAGCTTGCTCAACGGTAATACCACAGCCACGCGCCCAGCCTTCTGCCGCTTTGGTCGGTTTGCCTTCAGCATCAAACGCTTGTGAGATCGCCGGACCACGTTTTTCTACTTCGCGATCGGGCTGAGAAGCGCTTAAGCGTGCCACTTTCAGCGCCAGACGGCGCGGCGCGGCAAACCAGCTTACGTCACCGTGTGCCAGATTGGCGGCATCCAGCTCCGCCGTGAAATTCGCGGCAAAAGATTCTGCCAGATTACGGAGAGCCTTCGGCGGCAGCTCTTCCGTGCCAATTTCCACCAGAAAAGTCTTGTCAGTCATCGCTGCCTCTTAGCTCTCTTTCTTATTACACATCGGGAAACCCAACGCCTCACGCGAGGCATAGTAGGCTTCCGCAACCGCTTTGGTCAGGGTACGAATACGCAGAATGTAGCGCTGGCGTTCGGTAACCGAGATCGCTTTACGCGCATCCAGCAGGTTAAAGCTGTGCGCCGCTTTCAGAATGCGTTCGTAAGCCGGTAAAGGCAGCGGTTTTTCCAGCGCCAGCAGGTGCTGCGCTTCTTTCTCATATTGCTCGAAGCAGCTGAACAGGAAATCGACATCAGCGTGTTCAAAGTTGTAGGTCGATTGCTCGACTTCGTTTTGATGGAACACGTCGCCGTAGGTGGTTTTCCCTAACGGGCCATCGCTCCAGACCAGATCGTAAACGCTATCAACGCCCTGAATGTACATCGCCAGACGTTCCAGACCGTAGGTGATCTCGCCCGTCACCGGTTTACATTCCAAACCGCCAACCTGCTGGAAGTAGGTAAACTGCGTGACTTCCATACCGTTCAACCAGACTTCCCAGCCCAGGCCCCATGCGCCCAGCGTTGGGTTTTCCCAGTTGTCTTCCACGAAGCGGATATCGTGAATGGTCGGATCCATACCCAGCTCTTTCAGAGAACCGAGGTACAGCTCCTGAATATTGTCCGGTGATGGCTTAATAACGACCTGAAACTGGTAATAGTGCTGTAAGCGGTTCGGGTTTTCACCGTAGCGTCCATCGGTCGGACGACGAGAAGGCTGCACATAGGCGGCAGCCATCGGCTCCGGTCCCAGTGCCCGCAGGCAGGTCATAGGATGTGAAGTGCCTGCGCCGACTTCCATGTCCAATGGTTGAACAATGGTGCAGCCCTGGCGAGCCCAATAATCCTGTAACGTCAGGATCAGGCCCTGGAAGGTCTTGGTATCAAACTTTTGCATGTTGGATTCGCGCGCGATACAAGTGGATTTATAAGGAATGCGCCAGTATACCCTCTGACCGCAAGATATACAGCCAGAATGCGGCAACAAGTGCAAATCCCCCGTCATCATCTTTCAAATTTCAGGATCAGCCGGAAAAAACGGTCTGCAACATCTTCAGGCTCAACAGCAGCAACAGCGCGGCAAAGGCCTTTTTCAGCGTCGCCACGGGCAGACGGTGCGCCAGACGAGCCCCAACGGGCGCGGTGAAGAAGCTGACGGCAGAAATCAGGAGAACGGCAGGCAGAGAGACATAGCCGACGCTGTAATCAGGTAATCCCGTCGTCGACCAGCCGTTAATCATGTAGCCCAGCGCACCGGACAGGGCAATGGGTAGCCCCACCGCCGCCGATGTGCCAATCGCCTGCTGAATACGGACGTTGCACCACGTCAGGAACGGCACGGTGAGCGACCCGCCGCCGATAGCCACCAGCGCCGAAATGCTGCCAATCACCAGTCCCGCCAGCAACACACCTGCCGTACCGGGCAACTGGCGCTGCGGTTTTGGCTTGATATTCAGCACCATTTGCAGCGAAACGTAGGCCATAAAACAGGAGAAAAAGATCGCCAGCGCCCGCGTCGGTAACAGCGTCGCCAGCCAGGTGGCCGCGAATGTCCCAATCAGGATGGCAGGCGTAATCCGCATCACCACAGGCCAAAGCACCGCCTGATGTTGATGATGCGTGCGCAAGCTGGAAATCGCCGTGACGACAATCGCCGCCATTGATGTGCCCAACGCCAGATGCACCAGATGCGTATTCTCCACGCCCTGTGCAGCAAACAGCGCCGTTAGCACTGGCACCATAATACCGCCACCGCCAATACCCAATAACCCCGCCATAAAACCAACTACCGCGCCTAATGCCAGATAGGCTGCTATCCACTCTACTGCCATTCCCTGTACCCCTGTCTCTGTCTATGCTTTTCTTATGATCGATTGAACAGCCTTGAGCGAATAAAGCGAATAAATAGCCCTAAGCTGTTGGCGAAACATTATTCATGATTCCGCGACGACTTTCTGCCCCATCCGCAAGCGACCTTTCATATCTGCGAGCACACCCGCAAAACACTGGTTGCATATACAGCAACATAAATGCCATGATCGATCCCGACTTGCGACAGACTGCCTTACAATGAACGGCTCACCCTAATCAGGAGAAAGGTATGCAACGCTGCGGCTGGGTTACACAAGACACCTTATATCAGGATTACCACGATAACGAGTGGGGGAAACCCTGCACCGACAGCCAGAAGCTGTTTGAGTTACTGTGTCTGGAGGGCCAGCAGGCAGGTCTTTCCTGGATTACCGTCCTGAAAAAACGCGAACACTATCGCCGTTGCTTCCACCAGTTCGATCCTGAGCAAGTGGCGCAGATGACGCAGGATGACGTCGAGCGACTGGTGCAGGACAGCAGCATTATTCGCCATCGCGGAAAAATCGAGGCAATTATCACCAATGCAAAAGCGTGGGTGGCGATGGAAAGTCAGGGAGAGCGTTTCTCGCACTTCATTTGGTCTTTCGTCGAACACCAACCGCGTCTCAATCACCCCGCTTCGCTCACCGAGGTGCCAGCTAAAACCGACGTTTCAGATGCCATGTCCAAGGCCCTGAAGAAACGCGGCTTCAAATTTATCGGTTCAACCATCTGTTACGCCTTCATGCAGGCAGGTGGATTGGTCAATGACCATGTCACCGACTGCTTTTGTCATCAGGAAAGCCCCTCATGATTCGACCTTACCGCGACCCCGATCTCGAACCGCTGATGCAGCTTTGGCTGAAAAGTACCACTCTGGCGCATCCGTTTATTCGTGAAGGTTATTGGCGAGAAAGTGCCAGCGCGGTACGTGAGATCTATATTCCCCAGTCGCAAACCTGGGTTTATGAGGAACAAGGGAGCCTCATCGGCTTTATCAGCGTGCTGGAGGCACGGTTCATCGGCGCGCTGTTTGTGGAACAAGCCTATTATGGCAAGCAGATTGGTACAGCGCTGATCCAGCATGTTCAGGCACAGTACCCCTTACTCAGCCTGGAAGTGTATCAGCAGAATACGCGCGCCTGCCGGTTCTACCATAAGCAGGGATTTGTCATCGTGGAGGAAAACGTCAATCAGGATACACAGGCCACGGCGCTGATCATGCAGTGGAAACAGGAACATCCTGTGTGTTTACGATGAGGCGGTTGCTCATCACATCAATCGTGCAGACTTCCCATTAATCACGGTTAACCTTGGGCAGGTGCGGGGGCGGTATCGCTTGCAGTCTCTCGCCAGCTACGCGATTATTCGATGAGCTATTTCTACGTTAACTTCCTTAATCTGCTGGAGTTTGTGATGAAACCTAGCGTTATCCTGTATAAAAAAATTGCTGACGACCTACGCGCTCGTTTAGACCAACACTTCACCGTCACTGAACTTGACGCCTTTCCCTCCCTCGACCACCCCGCTCTGGCAACGGCCGAAGGCATCATTGGTTCCGGCGGTAAAGTCGATAAAGATTTCCTGCAACACGCACCGCGTTTACGCGCGGCTTCCACCATTTCAGTCGGTTATGACACCTTTAACGTCGACGCGCTGAATGAAAAAGGGGTGATTCTCATGCACACCCCGACCGTGCTGACGGAAACGGTAGCGGATACAGTTCTGGCACTGATGCTCGCCAGCGCGCGCCGGGTCGTGGAAGTGGCCGAGCGGGTCAAGGCGGGCGAATGGAAAGAGGGGGTAGGCAGCGACTGGTTTGGTACCGACGTTCACCATAAAACCATCGGTATTCTGGGGATGGGCCGCATTGGTCTGGCCGTCGCGCAACGCGCCCACTTTGGTTTCAGCATGCCGGTTCTGTACAACGCACGCCGCCATCACGCCGAAGCCGAGCAGCGTTTTAATGCCCGCCACTGCGATCTTGATACGCTATTGGCTGAATCTGATTTCCTCTGTATCACGCTGCCGCTTACGACGGAAACTCACCATCTGATTGGCCGCGAGCAGTTGGCAAAAATGAAGTCCAGCGCCATTTTGATTAATATCGGTCGTGGTGCCGTTGTGGATGAAGACGCGCTAACGGAAGCCCTGGTGAAAGGGACAATCCAGGGCGCAGGTCTGGATGTGTTTGTCAAAGAACCGCTGCCCGTCGATTCTCCACTGCTGGATTTACCTAACGTGGTGGCGCTGCCGCACATCGGTTCTGCCACGCACGAAACTCGTTACGGCATGGCTGCCTGCGCCGTTGACAACCTGATTGCCGCCCTGAGCGGTCAGGTGAAAGAAAACTGCGTGAATCCGCAGGTTTTGAAATAACCCTAAGTCGACCTTAGCGCTGCGACGAGGCTTTCGCAGCGCTGCTTTTCCCCACGAACCAACCCCATCATCACACGCGAAACGCGGCGATTTCTCGCAAAAACCATGCTTTTTCCTAACTAAAAACTGGATAACCAATACCGGTATTGTTCTTTGCGGTTTCTTACTTCCTATGGAAGTATCGGCTGTAACGAGCGGTTAACGTCTTCTGCTGTATTCCCCGTTTCAGGACGTAATCGATACGCGTATTTACCTGATAAAAAACAAATTTAATAAAAACCATCACCTGTAGGGAAAACCATCGTGGCGACTTTTTTGCATCCTCATCAGAAACTCACTATTTTTGCCTCATTGCTCCTTCTGGGCGGTGCGTTAAGCGCACAGGCAGCGAACGACACACCGAAAATCGGCGGCACGCTGATTTATCTGGAACAGCAGGCGCACACCAACCTCTATACGCCCGCAGGTGGGTTTTACCCGAACGGCGGCATTCTCAACCAGATTACCGATAAACTGACGTATCAGAACCCCGAAACGCTGGAGATCGAGCCGTGGATTGCGGAATCCTGGACCATTAATGCGGGTAACACCGAATACACGTTCAAGATTCGTCCCGGTGTCAGCTTCTCTGACGGTACGCCGCTGGATGCCAACGCGGTAGCGAAAAACTTCGATACCTATGGGTTAGGAAATACGGCGCTCAACCAGCCGGTTTCCGAGGTCATCAATAACTACCTACGCAGTGAAGTCATCGATCCGCTCACGGTGAAGTTTTACTTTAAGAAGCCGTCTCCGGGCTTTCTGCAAGGGACTGCAACCATCGGTTCCGGTCTGGTTTCTCTCAGTACGCTGGAGCGCAATTTCAACCAGTTAGGCAATGCTAAAAACATTATTGGCTCCGGCCCGTTCGTGGTGAGCAGCGAGAAACTGGGACGCGAACTGAAGCTAACCGCCCGTAAGGATTACAACTGGGCACCGGTTAAATCGAAGCATCAGGGGCGCGCCTATCTGGACGGTATTACCTATCTGGTGACCCCGGAAGACAGCGTGCGTATTGGCGCGTTGGTATCCGGTCAGGCTGACTTCATTCGTCAGATTCAGGCCTATGATGAGAAGCGGGTGCAGAGTCAGGGCTTCAATCTTTATGCTCCGCCGACGCGCGGCGTCAATAACAGCGTAGTTTTCCGCCCGGATAACCCGCTGGTCGCCGATATCCGCGTGCGTAAAGCACTGCTGCACGCCACCAACACCAAAGAGATCATCGATACGCTGTTCTCAGACAACTACCCACAGGCCACGTCACCGCTGGCTAAAACCGCCGCTGGCTATGTCGATCTCTCCAGCAAGCTCACGTTCGATCCCGCACAGGCCAACAAACTGCTAGATGACGCGGGCTGGAAAACCGGCTCGCAGGGATTACGGCAAAAGGATGGCAAAACGCTGGAGCTGACCGCCTATGAATCCCTGCCGCAACCGCAGAACAAAGAAACCTTACAGCTGGTTTCTCAACAGTGGGCAAAAGTCGGCGTGAAGCTGAACGTGCTGGCAGGCGATGCGGGCAGCAAGACCGTCGATAGCCTGGATCCGCTGAAAACCGGCGTGGCTCCCGCGATGGTAGGCCGTGCCGACCCGGATGTGCTGAAAAGCCAGTATTACCCGACGGTACGTAACGTCCTGCTGCAAAAAGGCGGTTCCAGCGACAAGGTGAACACCTTTGTAGATTCACATCTGAATACGCTATTGGATGGCATCGCGGCGGAAACCGACCGCAGCAAGCGGCTGACGCTGGTTGGAGAGGTGCAGAGTTACCTGATCGATCAGGCCTACGTCATTCCTATTTTTGAAGAACCGCAGGTGTTTGCTGGCGCCCCTACCACGAAAGGCATCGCGTTTGAAGCCGTTGGTCGCCCCAGCTTCTACAACACCTGGCTGGATAAGTAACACAGAAGAAAGAAGGAGGAGGTCATCATGAACCGATATCTGGCATTGCGCATCGGTCAGGCACTGCTCGTCCTGTGGGCGGCATTTACTCTGTCTTTTATCCTGCTTCAAGCGATGCCGGGTGATGCGGTACTGATCAAGTTCCAAAACCCAGAGCTCGGCC
The DNA here is from genome assembly GCF_014946775.2 of Pectobacterium quasiaquaticum. Classification (NCBI taxonomy): domain Bacteria; kingdom Pseudomonadati; phylum Pseudomonadota; class Gammaproteobacteria; order Enterobacterales; family Pectobacteriaceae; genus Pectobacterium; species Pectobacterium quasiaquaticum. The sequence goes on from NZ_CP065177.1 coordinate 4,331,885, forward strand.
TCAGCACCGAGCAGATCGCCCAGTTACGTTTGTCCTACGGTGCCGATACACCGGTACTCACGCAATATTTTCATGCGATAGCCCAGATCCTGCGGGGCGATCTCGGCCTCTCTCTTCAGGCGGGCGTGCCGGTCACCGAGCTGATTGCCGCAAATCTGCCGCCTACGCTGCTGCTCGCGGTGCTGGGTTTTATTGCCGCTGGGCTGCTGGCGTTTGCCCTCGCGTTCTTATCGACGTTAACGCCGTTCCAGTGGCTGCGAACCGTGCTTCAATCGCTACCGTCGCTGTTTATTTCCGTGCCGACCTTCTGGCTCGGCATCGTACTGATTCAAATTTTCTCTTTCCGTCTGGGGCTGATCCCGGTGATTAACCCCGGCGAATGGGAAGGGCTGATTTTGCCCGTTCTCACGCTGGCATTGCCGATTTCCGCTCCGCTTGCCCAAGTACTAATGCGCAGCATCGATCAGGTGCAAACCCAGCCGTTTGTTGCCGTCGCCCGTGCCAAAGGCGCCAGCCGCAGCGGCGTACTCTGGCGACACATCGCCCGCAACGCGATGCTGCCCACACTGACCATCGCCGGCCTGCTGTTGGGCGAGCTGATTGCGGGCGCACTGATTACCGAAACCGTATTTGGCCGTAACGGGCTCGGCCAGTTGACGCAGGAAGCCGTGAACTATCAGGACAGCAGCGTATTGCAGGCCATCGTACTGATTTCCGCTGCCGCCTTTGTTGTTGTCAATCTGGCCGTCGACCTGCTCTATCCCCTTCTCGATCCGCGCCTGAAAAAAACGCCAGGAGCCACGCTATGACTACCGTACAGCTGGAAAAAATTACGTTTCCTCTTCTGCGCAAGCGGCCTCTGCTGCGTCGCTACGCCTTTCAGCCGGGGCTGTTGCTGGCCTGGCTGGTTATGCTGACCGTCGCGCTCTGGGCGCTGTTCCCCAGCTGGTTTACCGGCTATAGCCCGACGGAAGGCATCGCGGGCGCACAGCGGCTGGCACCTGACGCCGACTACTGGCTCGGCACCGACCAGTTGGGGCGCGATCTCTATGCGCGCATCGTTTATGGCGCGGTGCACTCGCTTTCGGGCGCGGTTATCGCCGTCGGGCTGGGTCTGGTGCTCGGCAGCCTGTTCGGTCTGTTGGCGGGCGCGGTGGGCGGCTGGCTGGATAGCATCGTGATGCGCAGCATTGATGTATTACTGGCTATCCCCGGCCTATTGCTGGCACTGAGCGTCATTATCCTCTTGGGTTTCGGCACGGTTAACGCCGCGATTGCCGTGGGCGTCACCTCCGTCGCCAGTTTCACCCGACTGGTGCGTTCAGAAGTGCTGCGCGTGCGCCACAGCGACTACGTCGAAGCCGCCTATGGCAGCGGCGGCACCTTTTTCAGCGTGCTATGGCGGCACATCCTGCCGAACTCACTGACTACCGTTTTCGCCTTTGCCGCCCTGCAATTCGGCAGCGCGATTCTGGCTATCTCCACGCTGAGCTTCCTCGGCTACGGCGCACCGCCACCCACGCCGGAATGGGGTTTGCTGATCGCCGAAGGCCGCAACTACATCGCAACCGCCTGGTGGCTAACCACCTTCCCCGGCCTGATTGTCGTACTCGTTGTGCTGTCCGCTAACCGTATCAGCCAGTCGATCAGGAGGACGGAACGATGAGCCTGTCAGCCAGCTTACAAACCAGCGCGGCCGTGCCCGTACTGGCTCTGGAAAACGTCACGATTGCCTATCGCAGTGACGATCGCGAGCAGACTGTGGTCGAAGGCGTCTCTTTCCATATTCAGCCCGGTGAAGTGGTGGCGCTGGTGGGGGAATCCGGTTCAGGGAAGACGACCACCGCGCAGGCTGTCATCGGTTTACTCGCCGAGAACGGCAGGTTAACGCGCGGCTCCATTCGGCTAAATGGCGTGGATATCAGCGGCTGGTCGCAGAAGCGATTGGATAGCGTGCGCGGTGCACAGATCAGTCTGATCCCGCAAGATCCCACCAGCTCCCTGAACCCGGTGCAGACCATCGGCGAGCAGGTAGACGAGATTCTGCGGATTCATCAGCGGGAAGATCGTCAGACTATCCGTCAGAAAACGCTGGCGCTGCTGGAACGCGTGGGGCTAAACCAGCCGGAGCTGCGCGCAAAGCAGTATCCGCATGAGCTGTCCGGCGGTATGAAACAGCGCGTCCTGATCGCCATTGCGATTGCGCTAAAACCCGCGCTGATTATTGCCGATGAGCCCACCAGCGCGCTGGACGTCACGGTGCAGAAACGTATTCTCGATCTGCTCGATGAGCTACGGCGCGAAAATGGGACGGCGGTGCTGTTCGTCACGCACGATCTGGGGGTGGCGGCCGAGCGTGCCGATCGGCTGCTGGTCTTCCAGAACGGCTACATTCAGGAACAGGGGCCAACACTTGAGGTGCTCAACGCGCCCGCAAGCCATTATGCCCGCACGCTGCTGGCGAACGTGCCGTCGCTTAACCCCACTCCGCGTCCACCGCGCAACCATGCTTCCGATATTATTGTCTCGGTTGAAAATCTGGTGCAGACCTTTCCCCTGTCGGGCCGCAAAGGGGAACATTTTCGGGCCGTGGATGACGTTTCTTTCAGCGTGGCGCGCGGCACAACGCACGCCATTGTTGGCGAGTCTGGTTCCGGCAAAACCACCACGGCACGCAGCCTGCTCGGGTTCCATCACCCCAGCGCGGGGCGCATTCTGATCGACGGTACCGACATCACGCATCTGAAAGGTGAAGCGCTGCGGCAATTCCGGCAGAAAATCCAGTTGGTCTATCAAAACCCTTTTAGCTCGCTCGATCCGTCGCAGCGTCTCTACGACATCGTCGAGGAACCGCTGCGTAATTTTAATCGCCATACCGCCGCGCAGCGGGAGCGAAAAATTCATGAGATGTTCGAGCGCGTTGCCCTGCCGGTCGCGCTGCTGTCACGCAAACCGCGTGAGCTGTCCGGCGGCCAGCGCCAGCGTGTCGCCATCGCCCGGGCGCTGGTGCTGGAACCTCAGGTGCTGGTGCTGGACGAGGCCGTTTCCGCACTGGATGTCACCGTGCAGGCGCAGATTCTGCGTTTACTGGCTGAATTACAGGAATCACTCGGGCTGACGTACCTGTTCATTTCGCACGATTTAGCGGTGGTACGCCAAATCGCCGACACCGTTTCCGTGCTGTACCACGGCAAGCAGCTTGAATCCGGCCCGGTGGAGCAGATCTTCGCCCAGCCCGAACATCGCTACACCCGTGAACTCATCGAGGCCATCCCCGGGCAGAAACACCCAGCTTTTGCCCCCTCGCACCACGCTAAAATTCACTCTGAAACACATTCACTTTGAAAAAAGTCGCACTAAACCAAGGACTGTAGAATGACAACGAAACGGCTGGGATTTTTCACTCGATTGCTGGATGACGTATCCGCCCAGCAGCGCTATCGGCTGGCGACGGAACAGATCGTCAAAGCCGAACAATTAGGATTCGATAGCGCCTGGGTCGCACAGCACCACTTTCACGCTGATGAAGGCGGGCTGCCTTCACCGCTGGTGTTTCTGGCGCAGGTCGCCGCCCGCACTCAGCGCATCCAACTCGGCACCGGCGTGATTACGCTGCCAATGGAGGAGCCGCTGCGCGTAGCGGAAGACACCGCCGTGCTCGATTTACTCAGCAATGGCAGGCTGGAAGTCGGTGTAGGTTCTGGCGGCACGCCGTCCTCATTTGCCGCATTCGGCCACGACAGCACACAGCGCGGGCAGATCCTCGGGCGCTATCTGGAAAAACTGCGTGCCGCGTGGCGGGGGGAAGCCTTGAGCGAAGACGGTAATCAGCTCTACCCTGCCGCGCCGCATTTGGATAAGCGCGTCTGGCAGGCCACGTTTTCTATCGAAGGCGCGGAACGAGCGGGTAAAGCGGGCGATGGTCTGATGCTCTCTCGCACCCAGCCACGCCCGGAACATTTCCCGGACGCCACGCTGGCTGACCTGCAAAATCCGATGATCGACGCCTATCTGGCCGCACTGCCTACGGGCGTCACACCGCGCATTCTCAGCTCACGCAGCGTTTTTGTGGCTGACGATCGTCAATTAGCGCTGACTCTGGCAGAAAAAGGGCTTAATCGCTCCGCCGCCCGTTCCGGCACGTTCCGTGCGATCCCTCACGACTCGGTAGAGGCGCTGATCGCCTCCTTCGATAGCCATGTCGGCACCGCGCAGGATGTCATCGCGTCATTGCGGACAGACAGTTCGCTGGAGCGTGCGACCGATGTGACATTCCAGGTGCATTCCATCGATCCGCCGCATGCGCTGATTCTGCGCTCGCTTGAACTGATTGCCACTCAGGTGGCCCCGGCATTGGGCTGGAGACCCGCCGTCAAACAGAAAAGCCCGCTCGGGCAGGAGATTGCATGACGCACGCTAACACGTTACACACCTATGACGTACTGGATGCGCTTGCTGAAATCAGCTCGGATTCTGCCCTCGCCGCCGCCAGAAAAACCCGTGAGGCGGCAACCCGCCACACTCAGGGCAGCTACGATGCGCTGTTTAACGCCGACGCCGCAGACGATGCGACATTTCCGCTATCGCTGCGCTTCTGGTTTGCGACCAAAATCAGCGGCTGGCAGCAGGACGATCAGCTACAGCATTTTTATGCCGAGCGGCTGGTGGACTTCCCGGAACCCGCGCTGACACCTACGCTAAAGCTGGCGCTGGACCATGCCGAGCGTCTGACGAAAACGCCTGTGCAGGCCTCGGCGTCCCACGTCGACGCGCTGGAGCAGGCGGGCTGGTCGGTAGACGACATCGTGACGCTGTCGCAGCTCATCGCGTTTGTGAATTTTCAAAGCCGATTGCTGCGTGGCTATCGCCTGATTGCCGGTCATCGCGTCAGCCAACCGCATTCTCAGGCCGCTGTCGCAGGTCAGTGGCATACCCAACCGCAGACGCACAGCGGTAAGTCTGCGCCGCAGGCGTTTACTCAGGCAGAACTGGGCTGGGAACCGTGGATCGCCCCCAAACCGCTGGCCGCCTTCAATGCCGATGAGCAGGCGATTCTGGCGCGCTTCGGCCACACCGATTCCGACTATTTCCGTCTGCTAGGCCGCAATCTTCCGGTGCTGGAACAGCGCACGCTGACGGATAAAGGGATTTTCTATACCGCAGGCGGCCTGCCGCGCAAGGAGCGTGAACTGATCGCCGCCGTCACCAGCAAGGTCAACGGCTGCATCTACTGCGCCTCGGTACACGCGCGTAAAGCCAGCCAGCTATCCAAGCAGGACGGCGATGTGCAGCGGCTGCTGGACGTCGTCCCCGGCGGGGATTTGAGCATCGGCCACAGCCCGCGCTGGCAGGCGATTATCGATTTCTCGGCACGCCTTTCCGCCACGCCCGCGCAGGTCAACGCAAACGACCTGAAACAGTTGCAAGAACAGGGATTGGAAACGCTAGAGATTGTCGATGTGGTGCAGTCGGCCGCCTTCTTCTCATGGGCCAACCGACTGATGCTCACGCTAGGCGAACCGTTCTGGCCGGAGCATTAAATCAGCGTTGCACTATAGCGAATCAGGCGGCACTGCTGCGTGTCGCCTTTCGGTCTTTATTTTTTCAGGTAAGCAGGGAAATCCGCAGGCAATTCGCTGGCAGGACAGTTGATGACTTCGTTGTTGTTCTCACCACAGTCGCGGATGAACGTGATGGTGGCGAATTCATCGATAACTTCGGTAGGGTACGCTGGGCCCGCATCGCGATAGGCTTCCATTTCAGCAATGTGTTCGTTCTGGAAGCATACTGTTTTTTCAGGATTATTGATGATCCAACGCGGGAAGAAGATAGTGCCGTGGAAAATCTTATCGGCAATATTCGCAATCAGGCTGACGTCTGTTCCCGTCGGTTCTGTCCATGAAATCTTATACACCTCGCGGGCGACCTGTACGATATACACCTGCTGATCCTTAACCCAACGATTACCCACGATACCGCTATGAATGCGGTAGTCTATGGTGTTGGCATTTTTGACATACAGCTCGTAATTCCAGCCATTATCATAGGTATATACCAGGTGTTTCCCTACAAAATGGCTCAGATCGTGTTGATTGAATGAAGGCATTATCGTTCTCCTGAAGTGTGTGAATTCACTTTAGAGCTTTATTAATTCGATGAATAACGCTATTTTTCAGGGAAACTCATTCAATATTTAGATGTATTAAAGATGCTGGCAAAGACGACGCTGGAACAGTGGGAAATCCTTCAGTCAGTTATTGATTTGGGCGGCTATACACAGGCGGCAAATGCGCTTCATCGCAGTCAGTCTTCGGTCAGCTACCAGCTTGCTCTGCTGCAAGAGCGATTGGGCATCGCGCTACTCACGATCCACGGACGCAAAGCCGAGCTCACGCCAGAAGGCGAAAATCTACTCGCACAGGTGCGGCCCGTAATACGTTCGTTTCATGCGTTGGAGGCCCGCGCCCATTCACTGAAAATGGGTGAACAGTCCAGCATCAACCTGGTGGTTGACAGCACCTTCCCCAAAGATCGCCTATTTCACCTGCTCAGCACCTTTCAAAAACAGCATCCGGCCACACGTATCCACCTGACCGAAGTACTGCGCAATGAAACGCCGGAACAGTTGAAGGCACGCGATGCGGACATTTACGTCATCACACAGCGTGAGCTCGACGGCCTCGCTGGGCAATGGCTGATGAACGTTGATTTTGTCGCTGTTGCCCACTGCTACCATCCGCTTTTCGCACTCCCCGCGCCGTTAAGCCACGAGGCACTGTCTCACTACCCTTGCGTAGAGATCGTGACGCGCACAACACCACATACGCAGCCTTCCTCCGCCGAGAGTTGGACATTCACCACGTTTGAAGCCGCTACGCAGGCCGTTTTGCATCAGGTGGGCTATGGCTGGCTGCCGGAAGCACGAATTGCAGAACACATTACGCGGGGCGAATTGCAAATATTACCGTTGCAACAGGGGGAAAGGCGCACCACCCCACTCTATCTGTTAGCAGAAGAGAAAGGGCAGGCGCTCAGTAAAGCGATCCTCACGCTCATCGCGCTACTGTTCGGCAGGCTCTGAGGTATGAGGGGCGTTTATCGATAATATCGATGCTAAAGCCGTCCTACCGCCGGGACAAAGCCAGACGCGCGGCGAATGCCAGAAAGAGAACGCCTGTCGTTCGGTCCATCCACTTCACTACGGAACCACGACGCAAAAAACGCGACAGCGGGCGCGTAGCGGCAATCAGCGTGGACGACCACAGCGTGCCGATAAAGACGTGAATAAGAACAAGCAGGTAAGTCCACAGCACGACCGAATGGCCGGCAGGGATAAACTGCGGCAGGAATGAAACATAGAACACGCCAATTTTCGGGTTGAGTACGTTACCCAACATGCCACGGAGAAACCAGTTCTGCTGCTTCGGTGCGTCTTGTGACGCCGCCATCACCAGCTCGGTTCTGGGTTTCAGGATCATTTGCAAACCCAGCCAACAGAGATACGCCGCACCGCACCATTTCAGGATGTTATAGGCCAGTTCCGACGCCGCAATCAGCGTTCCCAGACCAAACGCCACCATCGCGCCCCAAATCAGGCAGCCGACTTGAATACCAAACGCCGCATGGAAGGCTTTCTTACTGCCTTCAACGGTCGCGGTGCGTAAAATCAATGCCGTGTCCAAACCCGGCGTCAGGGTTAATATCGTCGCGGCAAACGTAAAAGCAATCAGCGATTCGGTCAACGTCACGGTAATTCATCACTCCAGCAGGGAAAACCACAAAACGCATTCTTCTCTGCGAGAAGAATGGTGCAAGACAACCGACAAACAATCCTAATTAAGCTCCGCGTAATATACGACAGAGCCTGACCCTACCCAACACATCTCTTCAGCCAAGATCGTATAGCGACAGCTCACATCAGGCCCAGATTCAAAAAGCGTAAATAAACTCCCCCAGCCGGTTGCCTTCCGCTACGCTATCCGGCAGGCAATGACTCACAATACAGGTGCAACACCATGATAAAACGCGTCTTCCTCACGCTCGCTTTATTGACGCTTTCCGCGCCTTCTCTGGCGCAAGATGCTCTGCCAGATGCGGTGAAGAGCATCGAAAAACAAGGTATTACGATCATCAAACCGTTCACTGCCCCCGGCGGCGTGCAAGGCTGGCTGGGTAGCTATCAGGGCGTGGGGGTGACCATCTACTTAACGCCGGACGGTAAGCATGCCATTTCGGGCTATATGTATGACGAACACGGCAACAATCTGAGTGAAGCGCTAATTCAGCAGGAAGTGTATGTGCCTGCCGGTCGGGAGATGTGGCAGAAATTACAGCAGGCGCCGTTTATTACCGAAGGGGCGAAGGATGCGCCGCGTAAAATCATCGTCTTTGCCGACCCATTCTGCCCGTACTGCAAACAGTTCAGGCAACAGGCACAGCCGTGGGTAAAAGCAGGAAAAGTCCAACTGCAAACGCTACTGGTTGGCGTCATCAAACCGGAAAGCGGGCGTTATGCCGCTGCGATTCTTGCCGCCAGCGATCCGGCTAAAACCTGGCATGAATATGAGCTGTCGAACGGCAAAACGGTGCCCCCGTTCCCCAAGGACTCATCACGCGATATCTGGAATAACATTCAGCATAATCAGCGACTAATGGATGAACTGGGTGCAAACGTCACGCCCGCCATCTATTACCTGAATGATAAGAATGAGCTACAGCAGGTCGTCGGGCTGCCGGATGCACAGCAGCTGGCGGAGATGATGGGGAAATAGGCACAGGAGGGAATCTCCCTCCTGACGTTTCTCTTAGCGATGCGACCAATACGCCATAAAGTTGATCGTCTCTTTATCGAGGTGCCGCTCGTCGAGCAGATAGCGGCGCAGCCGTTTGATGGCGGAAGACTCTCCCGCCGCCCAGGCGTAAAACGGGCGATGTGCCGTTGCCCGTTCCCACAGTAGCTCGTCTTCCGGCGTTTCCTGTGCGCTCTCATCACGGTTAGTACAGGCGCTGGCGGGAATCTTCACGTCCTGCTGCACCGCAGCCAGCAGGCGTTCGCCCCATACTGCGCTGCCCGTTTCCTCACGCGGCAGCCAGTGAATCTGCGCAAACGGGAAGTCGCCTGCTGTCACGCAGTCAGCCACTTTCGGCACTTCAAAAAAAGCCTGTACCGACGGAGGAGAAGTCTGGGTAGCCAGCTGTTCAAGAATTCCCATTGCCGCTGGCAGCGCCGTTTCATCTGCAATCAGCAGCACCTGCTCAACGCCCTCATGCGGTGCCCATTCATAGCCACCGCTGTCGCCATCAGCCTCTGCATTGGGCGCGACAATCTGTAGCGCATCGCCCGGCTTAGCGTGGCCCGCCCAGCTTGAGGCAGGCCCGGTATCACCGTGCAGCACAAAATCGATCGTTGCCTGCTGTGACTCGCGTGAAACGGAACGCAGCGTATAGGTGCGCAAAATCGGACGACGCTCACGCGGCAGCGCCAGATAGTCCTGATACCAAGTATCGCTCACGGCCATCGGCGTCAGCTCCCCGCTTTCACTGGCGAACAGCAGCTTGATGCGCTGATCCGGCGCATCCAGTTTCATCTGGCGCACTTCCGGGCCGGTGAACACGCAGCGAGCGAATGAAGGTGAGAGTAACGTCTTACTCTCTAAGCGTAAGTTGAACAGCCGATAGGCGGAAGACGTTGTACGGGTAGCTAAAGACATAGTGAGAAAACCGTATGTTTTGTAAGGAAAATCAGTTCACGGGATAAACCCCATTCACCGCAACTTGCCATAAACAAAACACTAACGATAATCATTATCACCATTCAGATGAATGTCGTGATAAAAGCAGCATTTTCTTCATCTCGCCGGCCAGAAGCCGTCCTGAGCGGGCATAAAAAATGCCGGCCAAATAGTTCACTATTCAACCAGCACATTTTCGTTTTTCATAAAAGCAGTAAGACCCGCTTTCCTTTACTACTACGCCATTACCGCATCGTCACAAACTCTTCTGACGCAGTCGGGTGGATAGCAACGGTGTTGTCGAAGTCTTTCTTGGTTGCGCCCATTTTGACGGCGACCGCGAAGCCTTGCAGCATTTCGTCCATACCAAAACCGATGCCGTGGATGCCGACGATTTTTTCTTCTTTACCCACGCAGACCAGCTTCATGCGGCACGGCTGGCGGTGCTGCGTAACGGCGGTGTACATCGCGGTGAAGGCAGATTTATAGACTTTCACCTGATCGTCACCGTACTGCTCACGCGCCTGCGGTTCGGTCAGCCCAACGGTGCCAATCGGCGGGTGGCTGAAGACGACGGTCGGGATGTTGCTGTAATCCAGATGCTCGTCCGGCTTGTTATTAAACAGACGTTCGGACAAACGACGCCCCGCCGCGACAGCAACCGGCGTTAGCTCGACGGCACCGGTGTTATCACCTACGGCATAAATGCCAGGAACGTTGGTGTTCTGGAATTTATCGACGTTAATGTAGCCTTTGTCGTTCAGCGCTACACCGGTGACGCTCAAGTTCAGGTTATCCGTCGCGGGTTCACGACCAATCGCCCAAATCAGGCAATCAACAGTCTGTGATTGGCCGTTTTCCAGCTCCAGCGTCAGGCTGCCATCGGCATTCTTCACAATCGCTTTCGGGATCGATTCGGTATGCAGCGTCGGCCCTTCGGTGTTCATCACTTCCACCAGCGTGTCGACAATCAGCGGATCGAAGCTGCGCAGCGGTGCGTGTTTACGCACAAACAGGTGAGTTTCAGAACCCAGTCCGTTTAGCACGCCGGCAATCTCTACCGCGATATAGCCTGCACCGACGATAGCCGTACGCTTCGGCAACGCATCCAGCTCAAAGAAACCGTCGGAATCGATACCGTATTCCGCACCGGGAATAGCAGGGTGAACCGGACGACCGCCGGTCGCGATCAGGATATGGTCAGCCGTAATTTTCTCGCCGTTCACTTCCACCGTGTGCGCATCGACAAAGCGGGCAAAACCGTGGATGACATCGACTTTATTCTTACCCAGCACGTTATCGTACGACTGGTGGATACGATCGATATAGGCGCTACGGTTCTTAACCAGCGTGCCCCAGTTAAACTGGTTTACCGTGGTATCGAACCCGTAATCCGGCCCGTACTGATGGATCGCTTCGGCAATCTGCGCCGCATGCCACATCACTTTCTTCGGCACACAGCCGACGTTGACGCAGGTGCCACCCAGATATTTTGCTTCGATCAACGCACATTTTTGTCCATACATCGCCGCGCGGTTAATAGACGCGATACCGCCGCTGCCGCCGCCAATAGCAAGGTAGTCATAGTGTTTGGTCATCAGTGTATCCATGCTTAAGTGAATAAAATTTGCCTAGAGTGTAACGCCAGAGCCATACGCCGAATAAAGGTTATGCCTATGGTTGCGATAAGAAAAATCAACCGGGTCACCCACCGCAACGGGGCGCATTACTCCGGTACGATTTGCTCCACCAGCGTATGTCCGGTGCCTTCTGGTACCAGTACGCTATGCAGCCACGGCAGCACGCTCTTCATCTGAGATGCCAGCTTCCACGGCGGGTTAATCACAATCATGCCAGACGCCGTCATGCCGTAGCGATCGCTGTCCGGCAGCACCGCCAGCTCAATTTGCAGAATGTTGCGAATGCCCGTAGCTTCAAGCTCTTTCAGCATGCGTTTGATGTGCTGACGCAGCACCACCGGATACCACAGCGCAAATACGCCTGTGCCAAAGCGTTTATGCCCTTCCTGAATGCCTTTCACCACGGCCTGATAGTCCGTTTTCAGCTCATAAGGTGGATCGATCAGCACAAATCCCCGACGGGAAAGCGGCGGCAGTTGTGATTTCAACTGCTGATAGCCATCGTCACGCAGCACTTTGGTGCGCGAATCCTTCTGGAATTCATTGCGCAGCAGCGGGAAATCGCTGGGGTGAAGTTCGGTCAGGTGGAGCTTGTCCTGTTCGCGCAGCAGTTGGCGGGCAATCAGCGGGGAGCCGGGGTAATAGCGCAGCCGCCCATTGTGGTTATAGGTGTGCACGGCCTGCATGTAAGGTTCGAGTTCAGCCGGAATGTCATCACGCTGCCAGATTTTCGCGATGCCATCCAGATACTCCCCCGTGCGCTCGGCGTGTTCGCCGCTGAGCTGATAGCGGCCAGCACCCGCATGAGTATCGAGATACAGGAAAGGTTTTTCTTTCTCTTTCAGGGCAGTGATGATCAGGCTCTGAACGGTGTGTTTCAGCACGTCGGCGTGATTGCCGGCATGGAAACTGTGGCGGTAACTTAGCATGCTTGCTTTCCGGTGAAGTTTTCATAAATAACGTCGATTAACCGACAGTATAACCGCCTGCGACGGAAAATATCCCGTCAAACGCTCCCCTCTGCGAGCCGCCCCGCAAACCAGCCATTTTTATCTCTTAAATCAGTAAATTGAGAAACATGGCCGTTTTTCATCAATACTGACGGCCGAGGGCGTGAAGTTATCATTCAGCGCATTTGGTATCAGGCGGGCCTCGCCATGTTGTCAAACGCTAATCAGGCTGTTCGTCGTGCCCAGATCGAGACCAATCAATCGCCAAAGAAGCGTCTTGCGGGTGCGTCATGCTGTTCTTCCTTATTAACCATTCCGCGTGCACTACCGATTCCCAGAGTGCCCATCAGGCGCAGATCAATAGCCCGTTCGGCGAGCAGGGCAATAATATACCTCTTTTTTATGCAGGCTATGATGCGCACACGCCACGTTAGTAGATTCCCGCTAGCGGCGAACTTCCCGTAAATCAAAGCTAATGGGGATGGTGATGGTGAGCTGCGCATTATCCCCTATCACCTCTGCTGGCGGAGCCGGAAGCGGCTGAGCACGCTGCGGCAAGGCGACAGATTCCTTATCCAGCGGCATCACTCCGCTGCTGCTGGCTAACGAGACGGCCAGCACACTCCCCGTCCGATCCAACGTCACGCGAATCTGGGCGACGCCCTGTAATCGCTGCCGCACCGCCTGTGCCGGATAACGTTTATAGCGGCTCAGGTGTGCCAGCAGTTGGCTGCTCCAGTCCGCCACCCCTTTGCGCATCTGCGCGGCATCGCTGTTATACGGCGCAGCGACTTGCTGGCTGCTGCCAGGCAGCGGCGCGCTGGTGACGGGCGCGGGCGGTTTTTCCGATGGCGCAATCTCTTCCTGTGGCGTGGTCTCCTGCACCGGTTTTTCCATTTTTTTCTGCACTTTTTTCTGCGGCTGCGGCTTTTCCTTTTGTGCCGCCGCCATCACCGGCTTCGGCGCGGGCGCAAGCAGAGGCACCTCCTGCGTCATTTTTTCCGGCTGAGTCGCCGCTTCTTGCGGCGTGGACAGCGTCTGCTGCGGGCCGACAGGCGCATCCTGAGGGCTGGGAGTCGATTGCACGCTATCCGCCACCATCAACATCATGGCGGGCGGCGGCGCTTCAATGGAGGAATCAAGCGCATGGTAGCTAATCCAGACAATCAGCCCCGCGTGTAACGCCAATGCCAGCAGCCAGCCGCTCCCCCAACGAACCGTCGTGGCGGGCTGAATCGTATTGTATTGCAGCGTCTGTGCAGCCATTAGCCTACTGCCCCTCGCCGTGGAGACAGGGGCTGCACTCTCAATGAATGGGGCTCTGAGGAGGTCATCATGCGTTCTTCATCACATCGTTAGGATAAAACGGACAGCAGATAATAGTAGGTCGTTCAGCTACGGGGATCGGGCAGAAAAAAAGTGAAAACAGCATAAAAAGTAATGTTATTACGTTTTAGCAGGATATTTTATCGCTCAGCAATCTGAACCCAGTAGCGAGAGAAATAACGCACCTGTACAGGAAGCGCCTCCACCAGCGCCGCTAAAATATTATCGGTATCAGACAGCGGGAAGACGCCGGAAAATCGCAGGCTCTCCACCTCTGGCTGGCAACGAATGATACCGCTGCGATAGCGGCTCAGTTCATCAACAAAATCCACCAGACGCTGATTATCCGCCAGCAGTTGTCCTTTCACCCAAGAAGGCTCTGCCTTCGCCGCCGCTATCTGGCCACAGCGCTGCGTGGTGAACGTCGCCATCTGTCCGCTTTTCACCACCTGTATATCCTGACCGTTCTGCTGCGGATGAAGCCTTACCGCACCGTCATACACCGCCACCTGCGTGTGTTCATCCTGCACTCGCAGGCTGAAGCGCGTACCCAGCGCCTGCACTTTTCCCTGTGCCGTCGTCACAATGAAAGGACGCGGATACAACGCGGCCTTCTCCGCCTGACCGGTTTCGATCATGACTTCACCGCGAATCAGCGTAAGCTGACGTAGATCGTCACCGTAGGCCACATTCAGCGCCGTCTGCGTATTCAGCAGCAGCGTCGTACCATCGTCCAATACCGCATGGCGCTGTTCACCGACCTGCGTCTGGTAATCCGCCGTCAACGACTGCCAGAGGTCGGTGCGCGATCCCGCCACGCCAGCGCCGCCGGTCAGACAGAGAATCGCCAGCGCTTTGAGTACGCTGCGACGCTGCATACCGTTAAGCGTCGACAGGCTCTGGTGTGCCGCCCGTGCGTTAAGCTGACCCAGATTGGCACACACGGATTCGATATGCTGCCACGCCTGTTCGTTATCCGGCGAGGCTTCCCGCCAACGCTGCCACTCGCGGCGATCCTGTTCCGTGACGCTGTCGGACATCAGCTGAGTCAGCCACGCCACCGCTTCACGCGCGCTGTCCGGCTGAATCGGCTGACCCTGTCGGTCACGATAAAACGTGCGATCGTTCATAGCGGCAGCGCAAAGAAACACTGGAGGTTGGCGCGTTGCAGATACTGTTTCACCGAACTGCTGGAAACCCGCAAGCGTTCGGCGATATCGCTGTAGCGCATACCGTGGAGGTGCGCCAGCAGGAACGCTTCCCTGACCGGCGCTGGCAGGCCATCCAATGCAGCATCAAGCTGTTCAAGAATTTCGAGGGTAAGCAGACGCGTTTCCGGAGAGGGCATACAAGCATCCGGCTGCGTGCTCAGCACATCCAGATAGGCATCTTCAATCTTTTTACGGCGGTAATGGTTGGCGACCAAACGGCGAGCCACGGTAGCCAGAAACGGGCGCGGCTGGCGAATCGTGAGCAGTTCTGGGTTCATCAGCACGCTCAGGAATGTGTCCTGTGCCAGATCTTCCGCATGCTGGGCGCAATCCAGTTTATGGCGCAACCAGTTACACAACCATCGGTGGTGATCGAAATAGAGCTGCTGGGCAAAGTCATTAACGCTGGCCGTCGCTTTCCTCACCATCGAACTTTACCCCAGAGCACTATTTAAACATAAGAATGATAATCGTTCTTATTTATGTTTTTTCCCTCTGACTGTCAAGTTCCGAAACGAAAATTATTCAAATTTGCTGAATTTACATTACGCCCATGCAACACCCCTCGCGAACGGGGCGGCAAGGCTAGCCGCCCCGAGCATCGCAATCAGAAACGCTGTAACACGCTGATTTTCACGTTACGTCCTACGCCGGACACCGATTCGCCCAGATACGGGTAGTAGTCGGTATTCAGCAGGTTATCAACCGTCACACGCGCTTCGAATCCTTTTATCGTCTGCGGCTGCCAACTGGCAAACAGACCATGCAGCACATATCCCTTCGTCTTCGGTAACGCCCAACCAGAAGCGAGCGGGTCGCCATCGGCAGGTGAACGATCCTGCTTGCGCACAAAATCCCCCGTCCAACCTACGGCCATATCCAGACTCGGGATTTTGGTACCCAGCGTGGCGTGTGCTGTCGTCGGTGGTATTTCGGCGATCCAGGTTTTATTGCCCCATGGGTTACGCGGCGATGCATCACGTTCTCCACGAATCGAGGAGAAGGACAGGCTGCCAAACAGCCAGCGGCTGTCGTAGAAGGATTCAATCTCAACCCCTTCAATGGTATAGCCCGGCAGGTTGCGGTAAACCGACAACGGCCCAGCGCAGGAAGAATTGCTGCCCGTCTGGGAAGATGCCGCGCAATAAACACCGGTGCGTTTGAAAATTTCGTTTTTGCCACGGTTACGGAACAGCGTGGTGCGAATTTGCAGACTGTCTTCTTCCAGCACCAGGTGGTTGAAATCCAGAATCGCCCCTAGACGGATGCCTTTGATGCTTTCCACATCCAGATTACGGCTACTTCCCGGCACACCCGAGGTCGCTGACTGCACTTCATACTGTTCATCAATGACGGGCGCACGCCAGGTACGGCTGGCATCGGCAAACAGCGACAGATTGTCCGTCGCCTTCCACAACGCCCCAATACGTGGCGACCAGCCGGTATAGGTCACGCTGCTGTAATCATGTCCTGCGGACAGGCTACTGCTGTTATAACGCGGGGCAACGTTGGGCTGACCAGTGTTAGTCACATGGTCATAACGCACGCCCGGCGTTATCGTCACTCTGCCCAACGTCACCGCATCTTGTAGATACAGGCTGCGGGTTTCCTGTTCGCCTGCCGGCATATAGTGAGGCTGGAAATAGCCATAGTTATACTCAACGCTATTCTTACCGGACGGATAATAGATCAGCGTGTCGCGCTTATGCTGGTGCCAGCGCATACCCACCAGCAGCTTATGATCGAGCGGGCCAGTGGTGAACTGACTTTCGTTACTGACCTCCGCCAGTTGATCTTTATAGCTCACCCAGCTTTCATTCCCCAGCGTCCCCAGAAAACTGTCTTGTGACGCCGAATCAGGGCGTTTGTCATGCTGTTCGGTTTTTGAGGTGGCAAATGACGCCGTCAGATTCAGCCACGGCTTATCCTCCGGCGCGATATTCCATTTCAGCGAGTAGTTCTTATCCACCTGATCGCGATAAACCAGCTTGCGCAGCCAGGCTTCTTCCCAACCGTAGAGATCAATGTCCCTTTGTGAAGGTGCTGTCATATCGTCACGCTTCGCAGCAAACGGCTGCCAGCCATCAGATTCGGAACGCATGGCCGAGAGCGTCAGTGTCTGTGAATCCGTCAGATAGATGTTGGTCTTCAGTAAATAGGACGCCATGTCGCTGGTCGAATAGACAAAGCGCGTGCCATCAGGGCGTTCGATGTTGTCGCCATCGCGCTTGCTCATGTAGAGCAGGCCGTCAGCCATCCCGTCTTCCGTGCGGCCATACAGCGCGCCGCTGTAGATATTTTGCCGATCGTTGGTGTGATAGCTGTATTTCGTCATCCCACCGAAATTTTCTCCCGGCAGCAGCAGATCGCTAGCGTCTTTGGTATCAACGTGAATGGTACCGCCAAAGCCGCCGTTGCCGCTGCGAATGTCATGCGGGCCTTTATCGACGTCGATCCGCTTAATCAGCTCAGGCTCAATAAATACCGAGCCCTGGCGGTATTTCTCAAAGCCTTTCGGCGCGCCGTCCAGCACGACTTTGACGTCTTCCATGTCGCCCATGCCCCAGATATTCAGGCTTTGCCCACCCGGACGGGGTGACCCCGCCATCGATACGCCGGGGAGTTTATCGAGCAGGCTGGCAATATTATCGGCCTGCACGCGGTCAACATCGGCCTGACGCAACACCGAACGTCCGGCGGCGGCGCTGTCCGATGTGCCACCAACAACCGAAAGCGTCGGGATCATCAGGCTGCCGTCGCTTCCTTCGGCGGCAAGCGCGGATTCCAGCCGATAGCCCGTGGCCGTCTGTACCGCACTCAGTCCCGTTCCCGCCAGCGCAGCCGCAAAAGCTTCCTGAACGGTGTAGCTTCCCTGAACGCTCCCGCTGGTTTTATTCTGTGTTTGATCGGGAGAAAACGTGAGAATGACATTGGCGCGGCTGGCAACGGCCTGCAACGTGGTTCCTAGTTGCCCAGCGGGGATAGAAAACGTCACTGTCGGCGCCGCGACAGCTGTCGGCGTTTCCGCCGCCAGCACCGAACTGACCGTTCCGGCACTCAAGATCAACACGCCGGACAGCGCCAAATGCACTGCCCGCGCCACCGTCAAGGCGGGTTTGTGCGCAATGCGCCCGCCCTTATGATTGTTTATCGCCATTGTCATTCCCCTGAAGTATTGAAAAAAAAGACACACCAGGTAGGTCACGCGAAAAACCAAATCGGGCAGGGAAAGTGCAAAAAATTTCAGGAAAACGTATTCAACACGGCATTCGCCGCCGTGTTCAGGTAACAAACGGGGCTTATCCAAGGCCACAAAACGCACCGTTGGTCACGAGCGATAATCCCTCTGCCATTGATTTTCACGGCGCTTGACCTCATCTTAGTGAGTAATCCCCAGTAGATATCCGCCTTGCCGGCCTTTATTCAACAGATTCCACTTACCGGCAACGAGATCACCCACAATTATCAGGACGGCACCATGACGAATCCATTACTGACCTCATTTACCCTGCCCCCGTTCTCCAGTATCAAAACGGAAGATATTGTCCCAGCGGTGAAGTCCGCACTGGATGAATGCCGCGAGACGGTAGAACGTGTGGTGGCGCAAGCGGGGCCGTTTACATGGGATAATCTGTGCCAGCCGCTAGCAGACAGCGACGATCGTCTTGGTCGCATCTTCTCCCCTATCAGCCACCTGAACGCGGTGAAGAACAGCCCGGAGCTGCGTGCGGTTTATGAAGAATGTCTGCCGCTGCTGTCCGAACACAGTACCTGGGTCGGCCAGCATGCCGGACTCTATCAGGCCTATCGCAGCCTGCGCGACGGCGAGCACTACACCGCACTGAGCCTGGCGCAGAAGAAATCGGTTGATAACGCGCTGCGCGATTTTGAACTGTCCGGCATCGGCCTGTCGCCAGAAAAACAGAAACGCTACGGTGAAATTTCCGCTCGCCTGTCCGAACTTGGCTCGCAGTACAGCAACAACGTACTGGATGCTACGATGGGCTGGAGCAAGCTGATTACCGACGTCGCCGAGCTGGATGGCATGCCGGAAAGCGCGCTGGCAGCGGCCAAAGCGCAGGCTGAAGCCAAAGAACAAGACGGCTGGCTGCTGACACTGGATATCCCAAGCTACCTGCCGGTGATGACCTACTGCACCAATCAGGCACTGCGCGAAGAGATGTACCGTGCCTACGGCACGCGCGCCTCCGATCAGGGGCCGAACGCAGGCAAGTGGGACAACAGTGAGGTGATGGCAGAAGAGCTGGCACTGCGTCACGAACTGGCACAGCTACTGGGCTTCGACAGCTATGCGCACAAATCGCTGGCGACCAAAATGGCGGAAAACCCGCAGCAGGTACTCGATTTCCTGACCGATCTGGCGAAACGCGCCCGTCCACAGGCGGAAGAAGAACTCGCGCAGTTGCGTGCCTTCGCCAAAGAACACTACGGCGTAGAGGAATTGCAGGCCTGGGATATCACCTACTACAGCGAACAGCAGAAGCAGCATCGATATTCCATCAGCGACGAGCAGCTTCGTCCGTACTTCCCAGAAGAACGCGCGGTGAACGGCCTGTTCGAAGTGGTTAAACGCATCTACGGCATCACCGCCAAAGAGCGTAAAGACGTCGATGTCTGGCACCCAGACGTTCGCTTCTTCGATCTGTTCGATGAAAGCGGCGAACTGCGCGGCAGCTTCTACCTCGATTTATACGCCCGTGAACATAAGCGCGGCGGAGCCTGGATGGATGATTGCGCGGGTAAACTGCGTAAAGGCAACGGCGAACTGCAAAAACCGGTCGCCTATCTGGTCTGTAACTTCAACCGCCCGGTCAACGGCAAACCCGCGCTGTTTACTCACGACGAAGTCACCACGCTGTTCCACGAATTTGGTCACGGCCTGCACCACATGTTGACCCAGATCGATACCGCCGGTGTGGCGGGCATCAACGGCGTACCGTGGGATGCGGTCGAGCTGCCAAGTCAATTTATGGAAAACTGGTGCTGGGAACCGGAAGCGCTGGCCTTTATCTCCGGTCACCACGAAACCGGTGAACCGCTGCCGCAGGAACTGCTGGATAAAATGCTGGCGGCGAAGAACTATCAGGCTGCGCTGTTCATTCTGCGCCAATTGGAATTCGGCCTGTTCGATTTCCGTCTGCATGCCGAGTTTGATCCTGCGAAAGGCGCACAGATTCTGCCGACGCTGGCCGAAATCAAAGCGCAGGTGGCCGTGGTGCCAAGCCCTAGTTGGGGCCGCTTCCCGCACGCGTTCAGCCACATCTTCGCGGGCGGCTATGCCGCAGGCTACTACAGCTATCTGTGGGCCGACGTGCTGGCGGCAGATGCCTATTCCCGCTTCGAGGAAGAAGGGATCTTCAACCGTGAAACCGGCCAGTCTTTCCTGGATAACATCCTGACCCGCGGCGGTTCCGAAGAGCCGATGGAGCTGTTCAAACGCTTCCGTGGCCGTGAACCGCAGTTAGACGCCATGCTCGCGCATTACGGCATCAAAGGATGAGCATCTGCTTAATCGCAGAGGAAGGCGCCGATAGTGGCGCCTTATCTTCTCTGGCCGCACGCTGGGGGCTGGTTTCCGATCCCGATGCGGTCATGGCGCTGGTGCTAACAGCCGAACGTTTGGAGCTGCGCAAGCAGGATGAACCGAAGCTCGGTGCTATTTTCGTGGATTTCGTTGGTGGGGCGATGGCGCACCGTCGCCGCTTTGGCAGCGGACGCGGCGAGGCTGTTGCCAAAGCTGTTGGTATCAAAAAAGATTACCTGCCGGATGTCGTGGACGCGACGGCCGGGCTGGGGCGCGATGCCTTCGTGCTGGCCGCATTAGGCTGCCACGTACGCATGGTGGAGCGCAATCCAGTGGTTGCGGCGCTGCTGGACGACGGGTTGCAGCGTGGCTATCGGGACGCAGAAATTGGCCCGTGGCTACAAGAGCGGCTCACCCTGCTGCACGCATCGAGCATGACCGCACTTCGCGATATCACACCACCGCCAGATGTGGTTTATCTCGATCCGATGTTCCCGCATAAACAAAAGAGCGCGCTGGTGAAGAAAGAGATGCGCGTGTTTCAGTCGCTGGTGGGTGCGGATGACGATGCCGATGCGCTGCTGGAACCTGCCCGCGCGCTGGCGAAAAAACGCGTCGTGGTGAAGCGACCAGACTATGCGCCGCCGCTGGCTGGCGTACCGGCACAGTCCATGCTGGAAACCAAAAGCCACCGCTTCGATTTCTATCTTCCCGCCTGAACAATCTCGTCGCCGCGACGCTAAGCGTATCGGCGACTAAAAACTTAGCCTGCTTCGCATTTCCTACGCTGCTTTTGCAAAGTCTGTGGCACTAATGAGAAGCAAATCGCATAATTCCGCGCATCACCTTTTATGACACTAAGATGACATAATGAAAAAAACGCTTCTGTCACTTCTGCTTTGTTTGAGCACTTCTGCTATGGCCGCGCAAGAACCCGTCAATATTACGATTCTGGGGACATCCGATCTGCATGGCACCTTTGTTCCCTGGGATTACGCCACCGACACCGCCAACATGGCTGGTAGCCTAAGCCAGATCGCCACACAGGTGCATAAGGTTCGTGCGCAGCAGCCGAATGTGATTCTGGTTGATGCGGGCGATACCATTCAGGGCAACTTTGTCGAAACCTTTAAGAATGACAAAAACAGCCCGATGATCCTCGGTTTTAATGCCCTGAATTATGACGTCTGGGTGCTGGGCAACCACGAGTTCGATTTCGGGCTGAACGTGCTTTCCACCTCGCTTGACCAGTTCAAAGGCACCGCGCTGGCAGGCAACATTTTTTGGGAGAGCGGTAAACCTTACTTACCCGCCTATAAAATTGTCGAACGGCAGGGCGTGAAGATTGGCATCATCGGCATGGATACGCCGATGACCGCAGAATTCGCCAAAGGCACTGACCGCGTGAAAGGGCTGAACTTTACTGACCCTGTCGGGGCGGTAAAAACCGTGATCCAGCAAATTCACGATAAGGTCGACGCCATCGTGCTGGTCGCCCATATGGGCATCGATAACGAGAACCAACGGCCGGGCACTGGCGTCGGTGATATCGCGCGCGCTAACCCTGAATTAGCCGCTATTGTCGCGGGCCATATGCACATAAAAGTGGACAAAGAGGTGATTAATGGCGTGATTGTCACCGAACCGGACAGATATGGTCGTGCACTGTCGCGCATCGATTTGCAGTTTGAGCAGCAGAACGGCAAATACGTGCTAATCAATAAGGACAGCTATACCTATTCGATTAAGGACGTGGATTCTGACCGCAAGATGGAAGACATCTACGAGCCTTATCACAATACCCTGCGCGCCAACGCCAACCGTCCGATTGCGCAGCTCCTCGGGCACGATCTGGTGCCGCAAGATGCCGTGAAAGGCATTCCTCAGGTACACGTGCAGGACACCGGTATCAGCGCCCTGTTCCAGGAAGCCAGCCGCCATTACGCCCCTAAAGCGCAGGTCATCGCGCTGCAAATTGATAACGATCGGCCCAAGCTGAACGTCGGCACCATCTCCGCCAAGGATATTGCCTTTAACTATCAATATGCTGGCGGTGAAATCACGGTTTATCAGCTCACCGGAAAAGAACTGAAGAAATACATGGAATGGTCTGCGGGTTACTTCAACCAGTTGCAGGACGGCGATGTGACTTACAGCTTCAATCCGCAGCGCCGCGCGTCCAAGTATTCCACCAATGATTTCTTCGACGGCGTGACGTACACCATCGACCTGACGAAACCCGCCGGGCAGCGCATCACCGACCTGAAAATGAATAACGGCACGCCAGTTACCGACGACATGCCGATTCGTCTGGGCATGAACAGCTACCGCATGGGCCACCTGACGCAGAAAGGCGGCGTGCTGGAAGGCATGCAGTTCCCAGTGCTGTCAGACACCAAAGCGGAATATGGCGAAGAGGCGGGTACGATTCGTAACCTAACCATCCGCTATCTGACCGAGGTGAAAAAAGGCCAATACGAGGGTACGGTGCCGCAGCGCTGGAAACTGGCGGGATTGCAGGGCTATGAGCGCGAACGCCGCATTATCGAATCGCTGCTCAACAGCGGAAAAATCAGCGTGCCGACGTCAGACGACGGTCGCTACAGCAACGTGCAATCCATCAACGTAAAATCGCTGCTACTGCCGGATGCCGCGCAGAAGGAGAAACGCGTAGCGGAATTGACGCAACAGCGCGACAGCGCCACCAACGCGTTGACCAAACAGCGGCTGAACGATCAACTGACGATTATCGCGGCCATTAACTAACCGACACCTTGCGGGAATCTGGGCAGTAGACAAAGTACAGCGGTAATAATGGATAGATCGTAAAGACGCTGCAAGTTCGTCCATGTAAGCTCGGCTTGCGCAGATATGAATCTCATCCCTGAAATTCAGTCTTTCAGGGCCGTCGCAAGCGACGTTCAAAAGCGTTCCTGACGCTTTTGTCCTTGGCGCGACGCTTTACTCTTTTATTCCGTTACTCCCGTTTCCATTTGGTAAATAGATTTGTCAGCGGTCTAGCCCCGTATTTTGAAAACGTAATAATTATGGCGTTTCTGTCACGGTTCCCTGATGCATTTGTTGCCTTATCGGATGGTCGTTGCTATCCACACCCTGTAGTGTACCGTTTAGCGTCGGCTTCAGCGGAGTATCGGCAACAAGCCGCCCATTCAACTGCAATTGCAGATTCGTGTTACCCGTCGGTGCGGTTGCGGGTTCTGGCCATCCCCAGCGTGTCAGAACATCCAGCGGTACGGCGCGTCCTGTCAGTGACAGGGTAAAATTGCGTGCCGGTTGCTGGTTGATCGTTGCCTTGGCATCCAGCATGCCATTTTGCGTAAACGCGCTGAGTTCGTTAATGGCGATCTGATTATCGTCGGCTACCAGTGCCATGGAAGGACGGCGCACATCGACTTTATTAAACGTTGCGTCGCTGGCATTAAGATTCAACGATCCTGCCCACATTCCCCACTGGTGGTTGTGAGCCAACCGCAAATCGCTGCCGTAGCCATCCAATGCGGTTAGCTGGAAGGGGAAGTCTGGGTTAATATCGATCAGCAGATTGCGGTTCGCCGTAAATTTTCGCACATTCACTTCTGCCAGCCATGATGGCAGGGTCGCTTGCCAGCGCTGACGCCAATCGCTGGGGAGCGTGTACTCCATCCCTGCCACAACAAATTCATTCAGTTGTAAACGGTGGTTACTACGCTGCCAACTGCCGTTGGTTCGCAGTAAGCCGCCTTCCCAGCGCGTAGAAAACTGCTTGATGTTAACGCCCGTCGGCGACAAATCCAGATTTACGATAGGGTCTATAAGGTGCATGTTGCCGTTTACAATGTCAGTCGCATTGAACGACAGCGTTCCCCCTTCGCTCTGCCAGTCATTCTGCTTAAACGTGACATTTTGCAGGGCAACATCAAGGTCGATAAACGCCCAACCCGGCCCTTCGATACGGGCATCAATCAGATCAAAGCGGTCAACCGTAACAGAAGGCAGTTCGGTAACGGGTTGCCAGAAGGCCTCCGGTGTTCTCTGCGTTTGCAAACGGACATTGCTGAGCCGCAGGCTACCGATCTGCCAACTGCCGTCTTCTGCGCGGCTGGCATTGCCTGTTAGCTGCCCTTGAGCGACATCCGCGCCGAAATTGCTCAGAATCAGCTGGTTGTGGTTGATTTCACCCTGAACCAATACCTGACTGGCGGGAATATCGTTGAGTTCGAGTGAACGGGCGCTGAGCTGGAACTGTCCCTGTTTACCCAGCAGATAGCCTGCCTCGGGCTTCCACGGCGTTATTCCACCGTTAATCTGTTGACCATTCAGATGCCAATTGCCGTCCTTTGCCTGCAGCGCCATGGTACGCAGCTGTAGCACATCGGCCTCGATAGGGAGTGTCGCCGCCTGAGAGGAAAGATTGAGCGTTCCGCCTTCCAGTTCAAGACTGGCGAAATGGTGCGGCTCGGTAATTTGACGGGCGCTAAATCCAACTGAAATCTGCTTTGCAGTGAGTGTCGGCGGCTGATTTTTCTGACCAAAACTGACATCGGTGAGTTGGATATGATCGGCTGTTGACCAGTCATGATTAATTTTGCCCAGTGACAACTGGTAGTCAGTATTCTGGTTTACCCAATTACTTATCCAGCCTGCCGCCCAACTGGTTTGCAGTAATACATATACGACCACCAGCGCTAAAAAGGCCAGCAGCAGTAGAGTCAGCAATAATTTCCCGATAAATTTCATCGTGTCAGTCCATGCCAATCGTCAGGGAGAACTGTTCTTATGCCGCAATTTCCCTGAAGGCTCAATAGGTAATGCTGTTACAGACAGTAAAAAGCGAGCAGTGTTGCATCACCGCTCGCTTTTTACATGAACTGAACTGAAATTATTGCGGGCTGGCGCTATTTTTCTTCGTGTGGGAAGACAATATTCAGCACGATTGCCGTAATCCCGCCAGCGGCGATACCGGAAGACAGTAATGTTTTAATCCAATCCGGTGCGAACTGCAGAATCAGCGGCTGCTGCGATACGCCAAGACCAACAGCCAGTGACAGCGCAATAATCATGATCGCACGACGATTCAGCGGCTCACGGGACACAATGCGCACACCAGAAGCGGCGATCGTACCAAACATCACGATAGTGGCACCGCCCAGAACCGGCTCTGGAATATGCTGCACAAATCCGCTAACGGCAGGGAACAGCCCCAGTGCGATCAGCATCAGCGAAACCACAAAACCCACATAGCGGCTGGCAACCCCGGTAAGCTGGATGACGCCATTATTCTGGCCGAAGCAAGAGTTTGGGAAGGTGTTGAATACGGCAGAAAGGCAAGAGTTCAGGCCATTTGCCAGCACGCCGCCTTTTAAGCGTTTCATGTACAGCGGGCCCCTGACCGGCTGCTCTGAAACGTCGGAGGTCGCGGTGATGTCGCCGATGGTTTCTAACGATGTCACCATGAAGACCAGCATCAGCGGAATCAACAGGTTCCAATCAAAGCCTAAACCATAATACAGCGGCGTGGGCACCATAATAACTGTGTCGTTTTGAGCAGGCGCATTTTCCGGCAGCATTCCCATCAACCAGGCACCCAGATAACCCACCGCCATGGCAATCACTAGCGAGGCGACGCGTAGGTAAGGGTTACGCTGGCGGTTAAGCAGAATAATAACCAGCAACACCGCTCCCGCTAATAGTAAGTTCTTGGGCGCGCCGAAGGTGTTATTACCCATTGCGGCATAGCCGCCGCCGATGGAGGTCAGGCCGACCTGAATCAGCGACAGACCAATGATCATCACCACAATGCCGGAAACCAGCGGGGTAATGATGCGACGGGTTAAATGCAGGAAGCGTGAAAGAATGATTTCGGTGAAGGAAGCGACCATCAACGTACCGAACAGCGCTGCCATCATCGTGGGAACATCCGCGCCGCCGTTTTTCAGCGCCAGTCCGCCCATAATCAGCGGCGTCACGAAGTTAAAGCTGGTGCCCTGAATTGACAGTAGACCAGAACCGACAGGGCCCCAGGTTTTAATTTGGAGAATAGAAGCCAGACCGGAAGCGAAAAGCGACATGCTGATAATGCGCTGCGTATCCTGAGCGGGTAAACCTAATGCCTGACAGATCAGTAGCGCGGGGGTAATCACCGCAACAAACATGGCAAGCAGGTGCTGACTGGCGGCAAACAACGTTTGCGGCAGCGGCGGCCTGTCTTCAAGGCGATAGATGAGTTCACTGCGCTGAGGTGCGGCAGCGGCTTGTGTTTGGGACGTTTCCGTGGTGGTAGTCATGATGTAAGTTGGCGTTCCTGAAACGACAAAGAGCGCATTTTAATGATCTCTTTGTTGAAAGCAAACGTTTGCTAACTCATCTTTTCGATATGAATGTTGTCTGATGAACAAGGCCTTATTATTTAAGGTGATATGCCCATCATACTTCACGCTGCCTATGCGTTGCCGGCGAGGGTTTAGTAAAAATGAAGAATACGCTGCAGTGGTTAGGCATTGGTATAGCGTGCGCGCTCGGGTAGCCAGCGTTCGATTAGTGCAACGGCATGCTCGGGATAGTGCTCATGAAGATGGCGCGCAACGCGCTGCACCTGTGGGATCAGTTCCTGATCGCGCAGTAGGTCGGCTACTTTAAACTCGGCATTGCCCGTCTGGCGCGTACCTAATAATTCACCCGGCCCGCGGATTTCCAGATCGCGCTGCGCGATGACAAAGCCATCGCTGCTGTCGCGTAGAACCTGAAGCCGTTTTTGTGCGGTCTTGCTCATCGGCGTTTTGTAGAGCAACACGCAGTGAGACGCCACCGCCCCCCGTCCGACGCGCCCGCGCAACTGGTGTAGCTGTGCCAGGCCCAGACGCTCCGGGTTTTCAATGATCATCAGGCTGGCATTGGGGACATCCACACCGACCTCGATGACGGTGGTCGCCACCAGCAGTTGCAGTTCGCCCTGTTTGAAGGCCTGCATCACTGCCTGCTTTTCCTGTGCTTTCATGCGGCCGTGAACCAATCCAACCTTAAGGTTCGGCAGAGCAGCCTTCAACTCTTCGCTGGTGGCTTCTGCTGCCTGCGCTTCCAGCAGGTCAGATTCTTCGATCAGCGTACACACCCAATAGGCCTGTCGCCCTTCCTGCTGACAGGCATTATTCACGCGCTCGATAATGTCGCAGCGGCGTGAATCGGGTATGGCGACGGTGGTGACGGGGGTTCTGCCCGGCGGCAGTTCATCAATGACGGACGTATCCAGATCGGCATAGGCCGTCATCGCCAGCGTACGGGGAATTGGTGTGGCGGTCATAATCAATTGATGAGGATGAAAGCCTTGTTCTTCGCCTTTTTCCCACAGCGCAAGGCGTTGATGCACGCCAAAGCGGTGCTGTTCATCAATAATGACCAATGCCAGCCCGTTGAATTTAACCTGCTGTTGGAAAATAGCATGCGTCCCGACAACCATGGAAACCTGACCGCTGGCGATGGCATCCTGCTGCGCCTGACGCGCTTTCCCTTTTTGTTTGCCAGCCAGCCAGCCCACTTCAAGCCCTAGCGGTTCAAACCACTGACGGAAATTATGGGCGTGCTGTTCGGCCAATAGCTCGGTTGGTGCCATCAGCGCGACCTGTTTGCCGTTGGCAATGGCGCGTAATGCTGCCAGCGCGGCAACCAGCGTTTTCCCTGAACCGACATCGCCCTGTACCAGACGCATCATCGGGAAATCTTTCGCCATATCTGCTTCAATCTCCGCCACAACACGCTCTTGTGCCTGCGTGGGTTTGAACGGCAGGGCATCAAGCAGACGTTGCTTCAAGCCGTCTTGCGCCTGTAGCGGCGAGGCTTTATGCCGCTGCTCCCCTGCTCTTACGGCGAGCATACTCAGGTTATGCGCCAGCAGTTCTTCCATAATCAGCCGCTGCTGTGCAGGGTGTTTCCCGTGTTCAAGCTCGCTGAGCTGCATATCCGGCGGAGGACGATGTAACGTGCGTAGTGCATCCGGCAGACTAATGAGCGATCGGCTCAGGGATTCAGGCAGCAGCTCATCGATGGGGTTTGCATCGAGCAACGCCAGAGCCTGATCGGTAAGTTTGCGGAGCGTGGCCTGACGAACGCCCTCTGTGGAGGGATAAACTGGCGTGAGCGATTCTTGTAATTCGACCTGCGTACTATCTCCCTGAACACGATATTCAGGATGGATGATTTCCGCGCCGATTTTGCCACGCTTGATTTCGCCATAAGCGGTAACGCGCTGTCCCGGTGCGAGGCTGTTCTTCATCGCGGCGCTGAAATTGAAGAAGCGCATGGTCAACATACCGCTGCCGTCGCTGATTTGGCAGGTCAACATGCGACGGCTGCCAAAGGTAATGTCGTTGCGTAGGATTTCACCTTCCACAGTGGCATACATACCGGGGAGGAGGTCACCAATAGGATAAAGATGCGTGCGGTCTTCGTAGCGCAGGGGTAAATGCAGCAGGAGATCCTGCACGGTTTCCAGTCCGAGTCGCGCGAGTTTCGTTGCCTGACTTGTACCCACGCCGGTAAGTGTACTCAGCGGTTGGGTGTTCAGCAGGCGGCCTTTCATCAGCACTCCGACGATTGCATCGCGGCCCACCACGGGGTATCCGCTACAATCTGACCCTGATGGTCAATATAAGGGCGAGGAAGCCCTTTACGTTTTGCGACGCGAGCCAGTACCGGGTAGCCCCCTTCAAAAAGCAGGCGCTGCTGCTCTTCTTCATCAAGCGGGCTGTCTTCACGCTGGTACATACCGGCGATCTGGCGTTGGCGCTGCGCTTCATACAGGATCAACGCCGAGGCTACGGAGACATTCAGTGACTGTACCATGCCAGTCATCGGAATGATGATATCCCGATCGGCCAGTTTGAGCGCTTCGGCTGTAATACCAGTTTTTTCTTGTCCAAGCAGAATACAGGTCGGGCGGGTGTAATCAATTTCCCGAAAATCGACCGCGTGTTCAGACAAATTGGTCGCCAGAACCTGCATGCCTTCGGCCTTCAGGTGACCAACCGCATCACCTATGCTGCGATGGGTTTTAACCTGCACCCAGCTATTGCTGCCTGCGGCGGAGGAGACCAGCGTTTTCATCCGGCTGGTGGGCCAAATCGCATGGACTTCATGCACACCGACGGCATCCGCAGTGCGAATAACCGCAGAAACGTTATGAGGCTTATGCACCTGCTCCATGCAAATCGTCAGATCGGGCTGACGACAGTTGAGCATTTCTTTTATGCGTGCATAACGTTGAGGAGTCATGACGGTTAATTTCGGTTACGGTTAACTTTGATGACATCCGGCATCACGCGAATTTTACGCATAATATTGGCCAGATGAACACGATCGAGGGTGGTGAGACGGATGAAGACGCTGTATACGCGGCCGTCTCTCTCTTCCGTGTTGATGCGCTGAATATTGGAGTTTGCAGTGTTGATCGCGGCAGTCAGATTCGCCAGTGCACCCTGATGGTTGAACATATCCACTTTGATTTCGGCGATGAACTCTTGTTCCGTCACCTTATCCCACTCTACCGCCATGAATTTTTCAGGTTCTTTCTGATAGCCGCGAATGTTGCGGCAGGATTCATGGTGAATAACCAGCCCTTTACCGGGGCTGACGTGGGCAATAATCGGGTCACCAGGGATGGGGCGGCAGCATTTGGCAAATGAGATCATGACGCCATCTGCGCCCTTGATCGGCAACTTGCGCAGCCCAGTTGTGCCCAGTTCAGATTGTTCGTTCAGCAGATTTTTCGCTACAACGACGCTCATAGCATTACCCATGCCAATTTCCGCCATCAGATCGTCCAGCGTGGCGAGCTTCATGCGCTCAAGCTCAAGCTGAAGCGACTTTTCAGGGATGTCGGAGAGTTTGCGGCCATTGCCTAATGCGTGGTTCAGCAAACGGCGTCCGAGACTAACGGAATCATCACGCTTGAGGTTTTTCAGCATCTGGCGAATTTTGGAGCGCGCTCTGGAGCTAACCACAAAGTTAAGCCATGCGGCATTCGGTCTGGCGCCGGGAGCGGTAATGATTTCAACGGTTTGACCGCTGGTTAGCGACTGTGACAGCGGGTAAGGCTGGCGGTCGACGCGGGCGCCGACGCAGGCGTGGCCAATATCGGTGTGTACTGCGTAGGCGAAGTCGACGGGCGTCGCACCTGCGGGGAGTTCCACAATACGGCCTTCTGGTGTAAAGACGTACATCTCGTCAGGGAAGAGATCGGACTTAACACTTTCGATAAATTCAAACGAGCTACCGGCACTTTGCTGGAGTTCTAGCAGGCTTTGCATCCAGCGCTGGGCGCGTACCTGTGCGGTAGTGCTGCTTTCACCTTCTTTATAGGCCCAGTGTGCAGCGACACCCATTTCCGCCATTTGATCCATATCATCGGTGCGAATCTGCACTTCAACTGGCACGCCGTGCGGGCCAATTAGAGAAGTATGCAGTGACTGATAGCCGTTGGCTTTGGGAATGGCAATATAGTCTTTTACTCTGCCTGGGCGGGGTTTATACAGGCTGTGAACCTGGCCTAGCACGCGATAACAGGTATCCTGTTCTTTCACGATGACCCGAAACGCGTAAATATCCATGATGGAATGAAAACGCTGCTCTTTCAGGTGCATTTTGCAGTAGATGGAGTACAGGTGTTTTTCGCGACCGCTCACGCGGCAGGCAATCCCAGCTTCAGTCAAACGTCCTTCGATTTCCGACAGGATTTTCTGAATCATTTCCTTGCGGTTACCACGAGCAGCCTTGACGACTTCTTTAATGACGCGATAACGGTTCGGATACAGCGCCTCAAAACCCAGCTCTTCCAGCTCGGTTTTGAGGTGATGGATACCCAACCGGTGTGCCAGCGGGCTGTATATTTCCAGCGTTTCGCGGGCAATGCGGCGGCGCTTGTCAGGGCGCAATGAGCCCAGCGTGCGCATGTTATGGGTACGGTCTGCGAGTTTGATCAGGATGACGCGAATATCCTGCACCATTGCCATGATCATTTTGCGAAAGTTTTCAGCCTGCGCTTCTTTCTTATCGCGGAACTTCAGCTTGTCCAGCTTGGACACGCCCTCTACCAGTTCAGCAACGCTTTTACCGAAAAGCTGTTCCATGTCCTGATAGGTGGCGGGTGTGTCTTCTATGACATCATGCAGCAGTGCTGCCATCAGCGTTTCGTAATCGAGACGCATCTCCGCCAAAATACAGGCGACGGCAACAGGGTGTGTGATGTAGGGTTCACCGCTGGAGCGAGTCTGCCCCTCGTGAGCATCACGTGCAACTAAGTAAGCCTGCTGTAAACGTTTGATCTGATCTTCTGGCAGATAACGTTGAATCAGCAGATTAAGGCTTTCGAAAATGTACAAGGGCGACTCGTGGTGTGATTAACGACGGCCTTCAGCAATCGCGGTAACCGCCTGAATCTCTGCGGCTTCCTGCTCTTGCTGTTCCTGACGGTCACGAACATCCAGAATCTGGTTGTTGATCAGACCTTCTTCGATTTCACGCAGTGCGATCACGGTGTACTTATCGTTTTCTTCAGGAACCAGCGGATCTTTGCCGCCAGTCTGGATTTGACGGGCGCGACGAGCAGCGACCAACACCAGATCAAAACGGTTACCAATTTTCTCTACAGCGTCTTGAACAGTTACGCGTGCCATAATGTGCTACTCCACAGGAAATAAAATGACTGGGCATCATACTGAAAGAGGCGTCAGTCTGCCAATAGTTTGGTGATTAATGCATCATGCCGAACCTGTTGTCTGCTCAAACGCAGACGTTCGGCGCGAATAATGGTTTTGAGATCGAGCAGCGCCAGATCAAAATCATCATTCACAATCAGGTAATCATACTCGCCGTAGTGCGTCATTTCAGCTACGGCCTGAGACATACGACGGGCAATGACTTCATCGCTGTCCTGTCCACGGCCACGCAGGCGGCGAGCCAGTTCTTCTTTTGACGGCGGCAGAATGAAAATACTGCGCGCGTGCGGCATTTGGGCGCGGATTTGCTTGGCACCTTGCCAGTCGATATCCAGAAAAACATCAACGCCAGTCGCTAATACCTGCTCAATTGCTGGCCGAGATGTACCGTAGTAATTACCGAAGACCTCAGCGTGTTCCAGAAATTCACGGTTCTGAATCATACGCTTGAATTCATCGACTTCGACGAAGAAATAGTGTTCGCCGTGGTTTTCTCCCGGTCGTTTAGCTCGCGTGGTATGCGAAATCGATACCTGAGTGTCGTAAAGCGGCTGAGTTTTTAATAACGCCTGAATCAGGCTGGATTTCCCAGCTCCACTGGGAGCAGAAACGATATATAACGTGCCTTGAGCCATAATGAAGTTTTATTAACGGTTACGATGGTGAATGGTGACATGCAGCAGAAAAATGCGCATTTCCCCGCATTATACACGCCTATATGTCATCAGTCGCGCTGCGATAAATTCTCCACTGACTGTTTTTTCGTTATGCCATCGGGAAAACGTTTTTCCAACGTTTCTTTTTTAGATTGCGAAGCACGTTCCCGTCTTTTTTATCAGTGCTGCAAACGATGAATCATCTTGCGGCACGTTTGGCATTTCTCCTTTTTTCGCCTCGTATTTTCCTCTGCGTTGCTATGTACTGCGGCCATTCGCTAATGGATGGCAGGAGGTTCTATGTGGCTCAGGATCCGCACATTTTTGATCATCATCGTCATGGGGGGCATCAGCAATTTCCCTGCCGTGGCTGCAGAGTGCCCTGATTGGGATAGCACGCGTTCCGGCAAAGAAATTGATGTATTGCGTCACCAGTTAGAACAGTGGGATAACGTGTATTACACCGAAGGGAAAAGTCCGATAGAAGATGACGTTTATGATCAGTTGCGGGAACAGTTAAACGAGTGGTTAGGGTGTTTTCAGCCCCAAAACGCTATTCCCGCTCGGTTACCCGATAATGGCAAGCAGCCTCATCCTGTTGCTCATACAGGGCTGAAAAAATTGTCCGATCGTCGGCAACTGGTGCAATGGATCGCACAGCGTGAGGATTTATGGATTCAGCCAAAAGTTGATGGTGTGGCTGTTACGCTCGTCTATCAGCACGGCAAGCTCGAGTCCGCGGTTAGCCGAGGCAACGGTCTGCAAGGCGAAGACTGGACGGAAAAAGTGCGCCTGATTCCGGGAATTCCTCATTTATTAACCGATGCGCCTTCCTCATTGGTATTACAGGGGGAACTATTCCTGAAGATGACCGATCATCATCAGCACACTCATGGCAGCGTTAATGCTCGCTCGGTCGTGGCCGGTGAAATGCGTCGTCATCAGCCATCGACTGTGTTGTCGCAGATTGGTCTATTTGTTTGGGAATGGCCGGATGGCCCAAAGACGATGCCCGAACGTCTGGAGAAATTGAAGGAAATGGGGTTTGCCATGACGGCGGACTATACCCATGCTATTGAGTCATTCACCGACGCGGAGAAATGGCGTCATGACTGGTATCACGGTCCGCTGCCTTTTGTGACGGATGGCGTAGTTATCCGCCAGACCAAAGAGCCGCAGGGTCGCTATTGGCGTAATACATCAGCCGACTGGGCGATCGCATGGAAATATCCGCCTGTTCATCAGGTTGCAGAAGTCGTTGATGTGGTGTTTTCTGTCGGGCGGACGGGTAAGATCGCCGTGGTATTAAAACTCAATCCTCTTAAATTGGATGACAAATCGGTCAGCCGGGTGAATGTGGGCTCGCTGTCTCGTTGGAAACAGTGGGACGTGTTGCCTGGCGATCGGGTGAGCATCAGCCTTGCAGGGCAGGGGATTCCACGTCTGGATAATGTGGTATGGCGTAGCACTGAGCGGCCAGCTATCGTCTCCCCCAGCGAACATGATTTCCATACTTTTAGCTGTTTCCAGTATAGCGCAGTTTGCCAGCAGCAATTTTTGGCGCGCTTAGTCTGGTTGAGTGGAGATCACGGTTTAAAGCTAGCGGGAGTGCGTGAAGGGATGTGGCTGCGCCTGATGCAACATGATTTACTGGAGGATGTGCTGTCATGGCTATCGCTGACGGAGGTACAGCTTAATGCGGTCAATGGCATGGGCGATAAGCGAGCGCGAGATATCTATGAAAGCTTACAGTCGGCGCGGCAGATGCCACTATCCCGCTGGCTACTTGCCTTGGGTATTCCTGTTCCTCGTTCCGCTATTAGCGCATTAGATAATGCGGATTCGCTGGCGTTACAGCAGTGGACGGCGCAACAGTGGCGACAGTTCTCCGGTATTGGGGAGCGACGTGCAGAAGAGATTATGGCGTTCCTGAAACACCCTATCGTGATGGAATTAATGACCCGATTAGATCGCGAAGGCGTGCATAGATAAGCGGTGATGATTTTTCAGAACATGTTGGGATCACATCTTTTATTTTTTCGTGGATTCATTCACATGAAAGGACAATTTTTTTCTGTTCTCTCGACTTAATCATAAGTAAGATTTACGAATTAAAGATCTACGCCTATTTGCTGTTTTTGCGATATAGAAATGCCTGATAGTCTGATTATTTACATTGAACTCAGGCATACGGATGTTGTCGTATAGCTTCAGATAATAAGAAAGGTTTGTTGGAGCACTTGTCATAATGAAGTTTGTAGCATCTTTTTCGCAACCCAAATTATCGTTTGTCCTTGCAATTTATATTGGTCTTTTTCTCAATATCTCAGTCTATTATCGCCGATTTGATTATTTTTCACTCTCTGCTGGTAGCCAGGTTCCCACGTTTATTCCTGCTCTTGTCGAATTGACCGCGAGTATCTTATTTACCTTTTTCCTGATGAGGATTATTTCACTCGGGGGACGCCGTTTTTATCGGATAGCCGCTTCTCTCTTGGTGCTGATTTCTGTTGCTGCCAGCTATTACATGACATTTTTTAATGTTGTGATTGGCTATGGCATTATTGCTGCGGTCATGACTACGGATATTGATCTTTCTAAAGAAGTCATTGGCTTTCGTTTTTTCCTGTGGATGCTGGTGGTGGGTGCGCTGCCGCTGTTTTTGATCTGGAAAAATTCGCTGCGTCATACGTTGCTTGAACAGCTTAAATCACGGGGAAAGCGTTTGGTTCCTCTTGTGGTTCTTGCCGCTGTTGTTGCGCTGGTTTGGA
Organism: Pectobacterium quasiaquaticum; assembly: GCF_014946775.2. Lineage (NCBI taxonomy): Bacteria > Pseudomonadati > Pseudomonadota > Gammaproteobacteria > Enterobacterales > Pectobacteriaceae > Pectobacterium > Pectobacterium quasiaquaticum. Next base: position 4,367,420 of record NZ_CP065177.1, read on the forward strand.
TGCCACTTCGCTATATGGACAACGTTCAGTCAGTGTCCGAACGAGAATCCAATGTGGATTTGCCCAGCTATGGCGGCGTAGTCGCTCACTCATATCTTCCTTCCAACTGGTTGTCTGCATTAGGGTTGTTTGCGTATACCAAGTATGACGAGAGTCAGGATTCTTCTAATCTTTTTGATCCGGCTCAGCATTTTACCTATGTTCCGCCGAAAGGCATTGACGATACCTACGTGGTTTTCATTATCGGTGAAACAACTCGATGGGATCATATGGGGCTGTTAGGCTACGAGCGAGATACGACGCCGAAGCTATCAAAAGAAAAAAACCTGGTCGCATTCCGTGGTCAGTCGTGTGATACCTCAACTAAGCTTTCCATGCGCTGTATGTTTGTGCGAGAAGGCGGTACGGAAGACAACGCACAGCGAACGCTGAAAGAACGGAACATCTTTTCCGTACTGAAAGAGCTGGGTTTTACCTCTGAGCTGTTTGCTATGCAAAGTGAGGTATGGTTTTACAATAGTATCGAGGCAAACAACTATTCTTTCCGCGAAATGATCGCGTCAGAGAAACACAATGACGGCAAGTCGGTGCAGGATATGTTGCTGATCGATGAGGTCAAGGGATCGCTGGCACGCTACCCCAAGGGTAAACACCTGGTTGTACTGCATACTAAAGGCTCCCACTACCTGTATTCCATGCGATATCCCCGCAGCTATGCGCGCTATCAGCCAGAGTGTATGGGCGTTGATGCTTCCTGCACACGTGAGCAACTGATTAATGCTTTTGATAATAGTGTGCTCTATACCGATAGCTTTATTGATAGCGTGATCGATCAGGTGCGGGATAAGAAAGCGATTGTGTTTTATGCCTCCGATCACGGTGAATCCATCGATGATAACTACCATTTGCACGGCACTCCGCGTCAGATGGCACCGCCTGAACAGTTCCGTTCACCGATGATGGTATGGACATCGGATAAGTTTCTGGCTGATCCCGATAACCAGCATGCGTTTGAGCAGTTGAAGGCTCAGCAGCGCGTTGGCAAAACACATCGCCATGAAGAGCTGTTTGATACGATTCTTGGATGTGTGGGATACACATCGCCTGACGGCGGTATTAACCCTAAAAATAACTGGTGCCAGAAACCCGCTAATTGACATGAATCACGGACAAGGACGTCGGTTTCAGGCTGTAAATACAAGAGATGGATACTTTAACGGCAACTGAAAATCCTTTTGCTAAAAAGGTATTGACGCTCTAATAAGGTAGCAGTAATATGCGCCCGCATTCGGCGAGTAGCGCAGCTTGGTAGCGCAACTGGTTTGGGACCAGTGGGTCGGAGGTTCGAATCCTCTCTCGCCGACCAATTTTCTTCCTCAGTAAGTCATTTTAATTTTTTTCCCTTGTTCGATATCGTCTATTCACACTATTCGCTTATAAAACTGTTCGTTCATAAGAATTGCCCTTTCAATAATAATCCTATTATAAAAATAGGGTTTTATCCTGGCGCTTGCTGATGTCGTGTATTGCTATATTTTCCTTTTTTTTAGTTCAGAATGTTCCCAAAAATCGGTAATGACTCTAATTGGTTGAATTGACGTTTACTGCTCGCTTTTGAGGTTTTCTTATGGCCAGCGTTACTGTTCATTGTCCCCGTTGTCAGTCTGCTCTGGTTTACCGACATGGGCAGAACCCTAAAGGCCGTGATCGGTTTCGCTACCGCGATTGCTACCGCGTGTTCCTCCTCACTTATACCTATGAAGCCCGTAAGCCCAGTGTCAAAGAGCAAATTACCGAAATGGCCTTCAACGGAGCGGGCGTCCGAGATACGGCAAGGACACTCAACGTCGGTATTAACACCGTATTCGCACGTTAAAAAACTCGCGCCGAAACGAATAACGTCATCTCCGGTTGCCCATGCGGATGTGGCACTCATATGTGAATTTAATGAACAGTGGAGCTTCGTTGGCAGTAAGGCGCGACAACACTGGCTCTGGTACGCTTACAACACCAAAACCGGTGGTGTACTGGCCTACACCTTCGGTCCACGTACCGATGATACATGTCGGGAGTTGCTGGCACTTTTGACGCCGTTCAGCATTGGCATGATAACCAGTGATGGGGCAGCTATGCCAGAGAGGTGCCGAGGGATAAGCATCTGACGGGTAAAATCTTTACGCAGCGCATTGAGCGTAACAACCTGACTCTCCGTACGCGAATCAAGAGGCTGGCTCGCAAAACGATTTGCTTCTCGCGCTCAATAGAAATCCACGAAAAAGTCATTGGAGCCTTCATCGAAAAGAAAAATATATGTTCTACTAATTGGAGGCATTACCCATTATTCGTCACACGGTGAAGTGTACAAATCTTCAGGCAATGATACATCCCTTTGTTCGACTAATGGGGGGTATTAATTCTCGCGAAGGTGACCTGAATGTCGAATCCATTGGAACGGTTGTGGTTGTGATGTTGCTCCTGATGAAATAAGGGAAAAGGTTACCGTTCCTGCATGGCTTGCAGCGCCTGTGCACAGGCCCATGCTGAGCTCCACGCCCATTGGAAGTTATAGCCGCCGAGCCAGCCGGTCACATCGACCACTTCGCCGATGAAATACAACCCCGGCACCGCGCTGGCTTCCATGGTTTTGGAGGACAACGCACGGGTATCAACGCCGCCGAGGGTAACTTCGGCTGTGCGATAACCTTCCGTACCGTTTGGCTGCACGCGCCACTGTTGCAGGCTCTGTTCAATCTGCATTTGCTGTGCGCTGTTGAGCTGTTTCAGTGTGACGTCCGGCAGTTGTCCTAACGCCTGTAGGCATTCAACCAGTCGTTTAGGTAGCCACTGTGCCAGCGTGTTTTTCAGGCTTTGGTTCGGGTGAGTGGCGCGCTCGTCATTAATAAGCTGGGTGAGATCGCGATCGGGTAGCAAATTGATGGTGACGAATTCACCCGCTTGCCAGTAGCTGGAGATCTGCAAAATAGCCGGGCCAGAAAGCCCACGGTGCGTAAACAGGATGTTTTCACGGAAGGTCACGCCGTTTTCTGCGGTGATGACGGTCGGCACGGAGACGCCGGAGAGCGTTTGTAGCTGTTCGAGCAGCGGCTTGTGCAGCGTAAAGGGCACCAGTGCAGCGCGAGTTGGCAGCACATTGATACCGAACTGTGCGGCAAGCTGGTAGCCAAACGGCGTCGCGCCTAGGCCGGGCATCGACAGGCCGCCGCAGGCAACGACTAACGATGCGCTCTGGAATGCTGTGCCGTTGCTTAGCTGGACGGTGAACCGATCGTCTGATTTCTCCACCGAGGTCACTTCACTGCGCAGACGGAGGGTGACGTTCGCCCGCTCACATTCTGTTACCAGCATGTCCACGATTTGCTGGGCGGAATCATCGCAGAATAACTGGCCGAGGGTTTTTTCGTGATAAGCGATGCGGTGGCTGTTGACCAGACTGATGAAATCCCATTGGGTATAACGCGCCAGTGCCGATTTACAAAAGTGGGGATTGTGAGACAGATAGGCCGCTGGCTCTGCATACATATTGGTAAAGTTGCAGCGCCCGCCCCCGGACATCAATATTTTCCGGCCAGCCTTCTTGCCGTTATCGAGCAGTAGAACACGCAGTCCGCGTTGTCCTGCCTGTGCCGCGCAAAACATGCCTGCTGCACCGGCACCGATGATGACAGCGTCAAACTGTTCCACAATGCATTTCTCCGATGAGTGATTTTATCTTCTTGGATTGCCACAGGCTGAAAGCCGTAGGGCGGCAAATTGTAGTGTTGGTTTTTGTTCGACACCAGCGTAACAATTTGCATATTTTAGTAAAAATATATAATTATTTGATTTTTATTGATTAAGTGGTTTATTCACCGATCGTCGTCACATATTAAGTCAAAAAAATGTCATATTTCGCTTTTCCAGACCCCTGCTTGTCGCAGATAATGCGCCGCGTTCATGACCACTAAATGGCCTAACGTTTATGCTACATTTATTTGCCGGTTTGGATTACTACACTGGCCTGATGTTGATATTGGCTTTGTTGTTTGTACTGATGTATGAAGCCATCAACGGTTTTCACGATACTGCGAATGCCGTTGCCACTGTTATTTATACCCGAGCTATGCGCGCCGAGTTTGCCGTTGTTATGGCGGGTGTCTTTAATTTCTTCGGTGTACTGCTGGGTGGCCTGAGCGTGGCCTATGCCATTGTTCACCTTCTCCCCACGGATTTATTGCTGAACGTGAGTTCGGCGCACGGCCTGGCGATGGTCTTTTCCATGCTGCTGGCCGCCATTATCTGGAACCTGGGTACTTGGTACTTCGGTATTCCTGCCTCCAGTTCTCACACGCTGATCGGCTCCATTATTGGTATTGGTTTAACCAACGCGCTGTTGACGGATACCTCCGTCGTGGACGCGTTGAACGTGCCGAAAATGATCAGCATTTTCCTGTCGTTGCTGCTCTCGCCGATTGTGGGGATGGTGGTCGCAGGTCTGATGTTGCTGGTACTGCGTCGGTTCTGGAACAACAGCAAAAAACGCAAGCGCGTGCATCTGACGCCTGTCGATCGCGAAAAGCAGGACGGCAAACGTAAGCCGCCGTTCTGGACGCGTACCGCGCTGATTTTATCAGCGATTGGGGTGAGCTTCTCTCACGGTGCAAACGACGGTCAGAAAGGTATCGGCTTGATTATGCTGGTGCTGATTGGCGTCGCGCCTGCCGGCTTTATTGTCAACATGAACGCGTCTGGCTATGACATCAGCCGTACCCGTGATGCCGTTGTCAATTTGCAGGAATACTACAAGCAGCACGGCGACGCGCTGACGCACGTTATCGACCTGTCTCCACCAGTCATTCCTACGCCAGAAAGCACGACTCCCAGCAACGGTCAGAAAGAGTTTCACTGTGACAGTTCACGCGTAATGATTGCGATTGAACGTACACAGGGCCTGCTGAATAACCTGAAAAGTTACGACCAGTTGAACCCTGACGATCGTAGCAGAGTGCGTCGCTTGCTGATGTGTATCTCTGACACGATGGACCGAGTGATCAAGCTGCCAGAAACGTCGGGCGAAGATAAGCGCTACCTGAGCAACCTACGTAAAGACATGCTGCAGACGGTTGAGTATGCGCCTCTCTGGATTATCGTCGCTGTCGCATTGGCGCTGTCTCTGGGCACCATGGTGGGCTGGAAACGCGTTGCAGTGACCATCGGTGAGAAGATTGGTAAGAAAGGCATGACCTACGCACAGGGCGTTTCGGCGCAGGTGACGGCGGCTCTGTCGATTGGCGTTGCCAGTTACACCGGTATGCCGGTTTCCACCACGCACGTATTATCCTCGGCGGTTGCCGGGACGATGATTGCGGACGGTGGGGGAGTACAGGGCAAAACGATAAGAAGTATTCTGCTTGCCTGGGTGTTGACGCTGCCTGTCTCAATGCTGATGTCCGGTACGCTGTACTGGCTGGCGTTGAAGCTGATCTAACTATCATAAAAAAGGCGATTCTGTGGGGAATCGCCTTTTTACTTTTTATCGACGTTCATGGTTGTCATACCAGTGATGGTGTTAATAACAATAGTGATGTTAATACCAGAAAATTGTGTAAGTATCCGCGTTTAATACCATATCGTCATCGCAAACAGACTGATGACGATAAGGCCACACAGGGCGGTCGTAAGCAGAAACTGTCCCCGCACGCGCTCGCAACGGCGAATAAACTCAGGGTCGTGATGATCAAGATAGCGTTGCGCGTAAATATAGCGTACCAGCCGGATTTGTTTACTTGGCTGGCCATGCGATGTAAAAAATCCCCCCCCGTCAACGTATTGGTAAAGCAGCGGGTCACAGTCACGCAAAATCAGCAGTAATACGCGTAATGAAGAATAGTACCTCGCCATATTGATGATACAGACGATACATAAAGCCCAGAAAAGCGCAAATGTACTAATCATGCTTTCCTCCCGGTCGTTCTATTCGTCAGGTTCGATGGTCATACATTCCCGTTATCCACCAGTCACCGGTGACAAGCGTTACTATTTATTATCCGCGACGCTTATCGACGCCGTTTTTTCTGTGACATTTTTTTCTACGAATAGTTATGCCACGCGCTTGCGCACGATTTTATTGTCATTTTGGCTAGCCAACGGCATCACGACTAGCCCCATTCTCGTTTTCCATCCCAAGGTGCAGCGGACAAGTTCACCACCCCTACTTGTAGTGTAGAAGAAGAATGTTCGTTTGTGCCAGAGAGGCTGGCGCAATCGGCATAAAGGACGATTTTCGACGAGATAATGCCATTTCAGAAAGGAGAAGCTGCGCGATTTAACTGTGAAAAGGAGCGGTTTCTACTACACTTATCAATAGAATTAACAGGTTTTAAAACGGGTTGTGATCGACTGAACAGTCCGATAGCGTGGACGAGTGCTATCCTATAATCCGCTGTTAAGTATCAGATTGGCAGGAGAAATATCTGCTAACCCTTAATTAGTCTTTACGGAAGGAGTCTTATTATGGCTTACAAACATATCCTTATTGCTGTTGACCTTTCTCCAGAAAGCAAAGTGTTAGTGGAAAAAGCCGTTTCAATGGCAAGACCGTACAATGCGAAAGTCTCGTTAATCCACGTTGATGTGAACTATTCCGATCTCTACACAGGGCTGATTGACGTCAATCTGGGTGACATGCAACAGCGTATCTCTGAAGAAACCCAGAATGCGTTGACTGAGCTGTCCCAGAACGCGGGCTACCCTATCAGCGAGACGCTGAGCGGCAGCGGCGATTTAGGGCAGGTGTTGGTTGATGCGATTAAGAAATACGATGTCGACCTCGTGCTGTGCGGTCACCATCAGGACTTCTGGAGCAAATTGATGTCTTCTGCTCGCCAACTGATTAATACCGTACATGTCGATATGCTCATCGTGCCGCTGCACGATGAGGAAGACGAATAAAAATTAGCTTTTTTTGCATTTTTTTTCAGTGATGAAAGGCACGGCTTCTTAGCTGTGCCTTTTGTTATATAACAAAAACTTATAGCAGATTTCTCTTCTCAAATCACCAAAAAACCCTTCCTATCCCATTGGATTATAACGTTTATATGAAAAGAAAACGCTTGCTTAAATATCCATCGCCAGTGTTATAGTCCAGAGGACACAACATCATTTTCACCGACCCCACAAGCTTCTGCGTGTCTAAAAATAAAGAAGCAGACGGGAACTTATTCGTTCAATCAGGAGCTGTTCATGGCACAAATCGTATCTCTGGCAAGTTTTCTTGATTCTGTTCAACAGCGCGATCCGCATCAACCTGAGTTTCTACAGGCCGTTAATGAAGTCCTTTCCACTCTGTGGCCTTTTCTGGACCAGAACCCTCACTATGCGGATTACAGCCTGCTGGAACGATTGGTAGAACCGGAACGTGTGATTCAGTTCCGCGTCGCATGGACGGACGACAAAGGTCAGGTACAGGTGAACCGCGCCTGGCGCGTCCAGTTCAGCTCAGCAATCGGCCCATACAAAGGCGGCATGCGTTTCCATCCATCCGTTAACCTGTCGATTCTGAAATTCCTCGGATTCGAGCAGACGTTCAAAAATGCGCTGACGACACTGCCAATGGGCGGCGGCAAAGGTGGCTCGGACTTTAACCCGAAAGGGAAAAGCCAAGGCGAAGTCATGCGCTTCTGTCAGGCGCTGATGACGGAGCTGTATCGTCATCTGGGCGCGGATACGGACGTTCCGGCGGGCGACATCGGCGTGGGCGGCCGTGAAGTCGGTTTCATGACCGGCATGATGAAGAAGCTGACCAACAACACCGCGTGCGTCTTCACGGGTAAAGGATTGTCGTTCGGCGGCAGTCTGATCCGTCCTGAAGCGACGGGCTACGGCCTGATCTATTTCACGGAAGCGATGCTGAAACGCCACGGTCTGGGCTTTGAAGGCATGCGTGTTGCCGTGTCCGGTTCTGGTAATGTGGCGCAGTACGCGATTGAAAAAGCGATGGAGCTGGGCGCACGCGTGGTTACGGCATCGGATTCTAACGGCACGGTGGTGGATGAGAACGGGTTTACCCCAGAGAAACTGGCGCTGCTGGAAGAGATCAAAAATAAACGCTATGGCCGTGTGGAAGATTATGCGCGTGAAGCGAAACTGACTTACCTCGCAGGCAAAACGCCGTGGGAAGTACCGGTAGACATCGCGCTGCCGTGTGCGACGCAGAATGAGCTGGATCTGCCTGCGGCGCAGACGCTGATTGCTAACGGCGTGAAAGCCGTGGCAGAAGGTGCCAACATGCCAACCACGATCCCAGCGACCGACGCGTTCCTGGATGCAGGCGTACTGTTTGCGCCGGGCAAAGCGGCCAATGCGGGCGGCGTAGCGACATCTGGGCTAGAAATGGCGCAGAATGCGGCGCGTTTGGGCTGGAAAGCCGAGAAGGTGGATGCGCGTCTGCACCACATCATGCTGGATATTCACAGTGCCTGTGTGCAGTATGGCGGTGAAGACAGCCAAACTAACTACGTGCGCGGTGCCAACGTGGCAGGTTTTGTAAAAGTGGCTGACGCGATGCTGGCGCAGGGCGTCGTGTAACGATGATTGTGTAACACATATAGGCAGTCAAGGTGCCTGTATTCGCAGGCGCTTTGACTTTTCACTTATTTATCTAAGTTTTAGCGACATTTCTTGCTGGACACCGCTTCCTGCCTTTCTTTATCTTAATCAGCATCGCGTATCGTCAGTCTTCTGGTACAACCCGTTCTCTTCAAGGCTTACACCATTGTGAAAATCAAACATCTTCCTTTCGATCAGAATCGTAATGGCTGGTCGGCAGATCTTGTCGATAAACCGAATTACCCGCAGCAGCGTGGAAAAACAACGGCAGACTGGCTGGTGATCGGCGCTGGCTATGCGGGGATCGCCTTTGCACAGCGTCTGGCTGAACAGCGCCCGGATAAAAATATTATCCTGCTGGATGCGGGCGAGATTGGTGACAATGCTTCTGGACGTAACTCCGGTTTTGTCATCGATTTGCCGCACAACATCGGTAGTTCGACGGCCGAGCTGGAAAAAGCGGCGGCGTATCGTCGCCTGTTGCAGTCCGGCGTGGCGCATCTGAAGGAGAAGGTGGATCGCCATGCGATTGCGTGCGACTGGAGCGTGGCGGGGAAATATCACTGCGCCGTCAGTTCGACGTTTGACGGCCTGATCGATACCTATGTCCGCGAATTGAACGATCTTGGCGAACCCTATCAGGTGGTGGAAAAAGACGAACTTACCCGCCGCTTAGGCACGTCTTTCTACCATCGTGCGGTGTACACCCCCAATTGCATTTTGCTAAACCCGGCGGCGCTGGTGGTCGGGCTGGTGGCGAACCTACCGAAGAACGTGACGGTTTACGCCCATTCTCCGGCGCTGAATATCGAAACTGGATCGCGCATTCGCGTGGAAACGCCATACGGCGAGATTCAGGCAGATAAGCTGATGATGGCGATTAACGGCGCGGCGCGCGGCCTGCCGCTGTTCAATGGCCGGGTGTTTGCCGTGGCGACCTTCGCGACGCTGACAGAACCGTTGAATGCGGAACAACTCGCACGCATGGGCGACATGCCGGACTGGGGGCTGACGCCGGTTAATGCGCTGGCCAGCGCGACGCTACGCTATACGCGCGACCATCGCTTCCTGATTCGGGAGCATGTGAAATTTACCCCAGAGCTTGTCAATAGCGCGGTAGAAACCGGACGCCACGCGCGTCGTCACGCGGCTATTTTTGCTCGGATGTTCCCGCAGTTGAGCGACGTGAAGATGGCGCATACCTGGTCAGGCTTGATTAGCGTAACGCGCAACGGCGCGCCAATTTGGGGGCAGCTAAGCGACAATGTGTACGCGTCCGCTGGCTGTAACGGGGCGGGACTGTCGAAACAAACCGCTGCCGGACATATTCTGGCGGATTTGGCGCTGGGTGAAGACAACCCGCTGATCGTTGATATGCAATCCCTCGGACAGGCGAACTACCTGCCGCCACGCCCTTTCCTGGATGTGGGCGTGAACGGCTACTTGACGAGCGAACGCTGGAAAGCCCGAAGTGAGAGATAGCAGTGTTTGCTGATCGTTGGAAAACCTCTTCGTAGAGTGAAAACGATGATAATGGGATAGAAGAGTAAAGCGTTTGCGCCAAGGACAAAAACGTCAGGAACGTTTTTGAACGTCGCTTGCGACGGCCCTCAAAGGGTGGGTCTCAGGGATGAGATTCATATCTGCGCAAGCCGAGCTTACATGGACGAACTCGCAGCGTCTTTACGATCTATCCGTTACTCCCGCTCTACGGACTTTGTCAGCAACATCACCCAGTGAGAACTACGGGTATTATTATGGCGAAATGTGCTGGCTAACATGCAGCGTGATGTATTGATGGGAAGAACGTTATCATGCTTGGCTGTCACAATGATTAGCCACGGGCTAATCCACTACTGACCCGCCTTCTTCCAGTGGCGTATCTGGTTGAGCAGGCAGCACAATATAAACCCCTTCGAACAACGCCCCTTTACTGTCATCACCAAAGAGCTCAACATTGAGCTGCACGCGCGCCTTACGCCCACGCGCGAGACGATCCAAATCGCCACTCAGCGATCCTAAATCAGCGATGGCGTTCGGTCGGCCACTGACTGGCTTACTGTAACGAATGTGCGCATCCGCCAGAATAATCGTTCCACCGAGGTGCCGTTCACGCAGCAACAGCCAGATTAATCCCCACCCGGTGAGCGTAGCGAGAGAAAACATGCTGCCGGCAAAAAGCGTATGGTGCGGGTTCTGGTTGCCCGTTTCAGGCATGGTGGTAATAAATTGCTTTCCGGTGTACTGGCTTATCCGCACACCCATTTTTTCACTCAGGGGAATATGCTCGTACCACGCCTGCTGCAGCTGTCCGCACCAGTCAGGACGATGCAAAATATCATCCAGCGTCGCCACCGGTTTAATCATCAGGAAGTGCCGCACGGGTGTGGTTTGTGGCGCGGTGATCTCCCCCTGGTTAACAAAGCCCAGCTTGGAGAAAAAATCCATGGCGTCTTCTCGAGCGCTACAGACCACGCGCTTGACGCTTTCCTGACGCGCGACTGACTCCAGAGTAATCGCCACCAGCGTGCCTAACCCTTTCCCTCGGACGTCGGGGTGAACAGCTAAAAAACGGATTGCCGCTTCATTATCCGCATTGATAGAAAGACGCCCAATCGCAACCAGCCTCCCCTGTTCATCCACCACAGTTTGGTGATGTGCCAGAGCATCATAGGCATCACGCTCGGAGCCCAGCGGCTGATGTAGAGGTTTACGCAGCATTTCCCAGCGAAATTGATAGTACGCCTCCAGTTCTTCCGCGCTTTCAGGTACTCTCAAATGATACATAACCCTTCCTCTATACCGAGATGCCTCATTGCATCAGGGTTCATGAAATCAGACGGTTGAAGCAAATTTATAAGCGGGACGACAACGGTGATAGCACGTTAAAACGCTATGTCTGTAGCCAGAACGTCACTGGGCCATCATTCACTAATGCCACTTTCATATCCGCCGCAAACTGCCCTGTTTCTGTGTGAACGCCTTGCTCACGACACTGTCCGACAAAGTATTGATAGAGGCGATCGGCCTCTGAAGGATGTGCACCGCGAGAAAAACCAGGCCGCATGCCACGCTGCGTATCGGCAACGAGCGTAAACTGTGAAACCACCAGCACATTACCGCCAGCCTGACGAACATTGAGATTCATTTTCCCGTCATCGTCACCGAATATGCGGTAACCCAACACACGTTCGCAGAGTCGCGTGGCTTTTTGTTCGTCATCGCCCTGCTCAACGCCCAGCAGGATCAGTAAACCTTTATCGATTTTCCCAACCACACTGCCTTCTACCGTCACGCTGGCGCTGGATACTCGTTGAATTAGCGCAATCATAAAACCCAACTACTCCCGATGTTATCATTCCCAATAGGGGCTGTGTCCGCCCCTGCGATATAAATCATGCGTTAGCCGTCGTCGCCTGCATGGAGAAAAAATCCTGCACCACCTGACGATCGGTCACCAAAATGCTGTGAATTCCAAGGCTCTGTGCGGCATCGATATTTACGGCATTATCGTCAAAAAAAACGGTTTGCGCTGGCGTCACGCCTTCTTGCGTCAAGACGTATTGATAAATCGCCTGTTCCGGTTTACGTAATCCAATGTCTTGCGACAGATAGAGCTTGTCGGCCGCCGTCTCCACTTCAGGGAATAGTGCAGGCCAATGTGCACAATGAAGGCGATTGGTATTCGACAAAATCACCACACGGTGCCCTTGCTGACGCAGGCGCTGCATGATGCCGATAACCTCGGGACGCAGCGCGACAAAAATGGCCTGCCAGCCAGCGGTGAATTGTTCGAAGCTCAGAGCGATGCCCATTTCCTGGCACAGTCTGGTGGCAAACTCCTCGTCGCTGATCTCACCCCGCTCATGCTGTTCAAACGCTTCGCCCATGACAAAGCGCTCTTGCAACGTCGCGAGCGGCGCGCTACTCAGATTACTCCAGACACCCAATACTCTATTGAAATCAATATCTATGACGACATTGCCTAAATCAAAGATATACAGCATGGCAGTGACCTCCTGACGTAATCGTAGGATTTTCACTGTAGCGGGAAATGGCGAAACTGAACAGGGAGGAAATATAAAGGAAAGGTTAAAATAGAAAAAAACGCATAAAATTCAGGGCACCCGAAGGTGCCCTGTTGCGTAACAAGACAAATCCGTCTGAAATTAGACGTCTTTGCTGCCGCGGCTAGCGCGTTTACGATCGTTTTCAGTCAGGTGACGCTTACGAATACGAATAGACTGTGGCGTAACTTCAACCAGTTCGTCATCATCAATGAACTCCAGCGCTTGTTCCAGAGACATTTTGATCGCCGGAACCAGCGTGGTTGCTTCATCAGTACCCGATGCACGCATGTTGGTCAGTTTCTTACCGGTCAGACAGTTTACCGTCAGGTCGTTAGAACGTGAGTGAATACCGATGATCTGGCCTTCATACACTTCTGCACCGTGTCCGAGGAACAGCTTACCGCGATCCTGCAGGCTGAACAGCGCAAACGCGACGGCTTTACCCTGACCGTTAGAGATCAGTACGCCGTTCTGACGCTGGCCGATTTCACCCGGACGCACGTCATCGTAGTGACTGAACGTGGAGTACAGCAGACCAGTACCAGACGTCATGGTCATGAATTCGGTACGGAAACCGATCAGACCGCGAGCAGGGATCAGGTAATCCAGACGGATACGACCTTTGCCATCTGGGATCATGTCTTTCACATCACCCTTACGTTCACCCATGGCTTGCATGACTGAACCCTGGTGCTGTTCTTCGATGTCCAGCGTCACGTTTTCAAACGGCTCTTGGTTACGACCGTCGATAACGCGGTTGATAACTTTCGGACGTGATACGGCCAGTTCAAAGCCTTCACGACGCATGTTTTCGATCAGAACTGACAGGTGCAGCTCACCACGACCAGAAACGCGGAACGCATCAGCATCTTCGGTTTCGTCAACGCGCAGGGCAACGTTGTGTACCAGCTCTTTGTTCAGACGCTCCAGAATCTGGCGCGACGTAACATACTTACCTTCTTTACCACAGAATGGTGAAGTATTGACGTTGAAGAACATGGTAACGGTAGGTTCATCGACGCTCAGTGCTGGCAGCGCTTCGACATTCTGTGGATCACAGATGGTGTCGGAAATGTTCAGCTCGCCCAAACCGGTGATCGCGATGATATCGCCTGCTTCCGCTTCAGTCGCGTCGATACGCTCCAGACCCAGGTGAGTCAGAACTTTACCGACTTTACCGTTACGGGTTTTGCCTTCGCTATCAACAATAGTAACTTGTTGGTTAGGCTTAACTTTACCGCGCTTGATACGGCCGATACCGATAACGCCAACATAGTTGTTGTAGTCCAGCTGAGAGATCTGCATCTGGAACGGCGCATCCATCTCAACCTGAGGCGGAGAAACGTGATCGACAATCGCCTGATACAGCGGAGTCATATCTTCCGCCATGTCGGTATGGTCGAGACCCGCGATACCATTCAGCGCAGAAGCATAAATGATCGGGAAATCCAGCTGCTCGTCAGTCGCATCCAGGTTCACGAACAGGTCGAATACCTGATCGACAACCCAGTCAGGACGTGCACCAGGACGGTCAACTTTGTTGATAACCACAATGGGCTTCAGACCGTTGGCAAATGCTTTTTTGGTCACGAAACGCGTTTGCGGCATCGGGCCATCCATCGCATCAACAACCAGCAGTACCGAGTCAACCATCGACATGACACGCTCAACCTCGCCGCCGAAGTCGGCGTGTCCCGGGGTATCTACGATGTTAATACGGTAGTCTTTCCAATTAATGGCGGTATTTTTTGCGAGGATGGTAATTCCACGCTCTTTCTCCAAATCGTTGGAGTCCATTACACGCTCGGTTGCTTCGACACGTTCACCGAACGTTCCGGATTGTTGCAACAGCTTGTCAACCAGGGTGGTTTTCCCATGGTCAACGTGCGCAATAATGGCGATGTTACGCAAATTTTCGATCACAGCTTTGCCTCAGGCATTTAGAAATAGCGCGCTATTGTACACGTATTAATCGAGGGACTAAACAAGATCACAAGCATCTATGATAAACAACCTAGAGCTGCCTGCTTTGTGATCCCTTTCACGGTGCAAAAGCGCTACAAGCGAACATGAATGCACTAAATAAGTGCAATAATTCACATATAGAGCACCATTTTGGTGCTTTAGACTATAATGGTGCAGTGGGTTTACGTGAGAAAGCCCCACAGAGCAACACATTGCACACATTTAAAAAGTTGGCACACTTTTAGCTTTAGTCTACTCACGGCAACAACATCAATCCACAACGATATTCGTTCCACGACGATAAATGACCAATCGGGAGAACCAAGTATGTCCGCAGAACATGTTTTGACGATGCTGAATGAGCACGAAGTGAAGTTTGTTGATTTACGCTTCACGGATACTAAAGGTAAAGAGCAGCACGTCACCATTCCGGCTCATCAAGTCAATGCCGACTTCTTCGAAGAAGGTAAAATGTTTGATGGTTCTTCGATTGGCGGCTGGAAAGGTATTAACGAATCAGACATGGTTCTAATGCCCGATGCCAGCACCGCAATGATCGACCCGTTCTTCGAAGATTCTACACTGATCATTCGTTGTGACATCCTCGAGCCAGGCACGATGCAAGGTTATGATCGCGACCCGCGTTCTATCGCTAAACGTGCGGAAGATTTCCTGCGTTCTTCCGGCATTGCCGATACCGTCCTGTTCGGGCCTGAGCCAGAATTCTTCCTGTTCGATGACATCCGTTTCGGCAGCAGCACGTCCGGTTCCCACGTTGCTATCGACGATATCGAAGCTTACTGGAACTCCGGTAAAGCCTACGAAGGCGGTAACAAAGGTCACCGTCCAGGTCTGAAAGGCGGCTACTTCCCAGTTCCACCAGTCGATTCATCACAGGACATCCGTTCTGCTATGTGTCTGACCATGGAGCAAATGGGTCTGGTTGTTGAAGCTCACCACCACGAAGTGGCTACCGCGGGTCAGAACGAAGTGGCTACCCGCTTCAACACCATGACCAAAAAAGCTGACGAAATTCAGATCTACAAATATGTCGTGCATAACGTGGCTCACGCTTACGGTAAAACCGCGACCTTCATGCCAAAACCTATGTTCGGTGATAACGGTTCAGGTATGCACTGCCACATGTCTCTGTCTAAAGACGGCACGAACCTGTTCGCTGGCGACAAATACGGCGGCCTGTCTGAATTGGCACTGTTCTACATCGGCGGTGTTATCAAGCACGCTAAAGCCATCAACGCCTTGGCTAACCCGACCACCAACTCTTACAAGCGTCTGGTCCCAGGCTACGAAGCACCTGTTATGCTGGCTTACTCTGCCCGTAACCGTTCTGCTTCAATCCGTATCCCAGTGGTTGCTAGCCCGAAAGCACGTCGTATCGAAGCACGCTTCCCAGATCCAGCAGCTAACCCATACCTGTGCTTCGCTGCACTGTTGATGGCTGGCCTCGACGGCATCATCAACAAAATCCACCCTGGCGATGCGATGGACAAAAACTTGTACGACCTGCCACCAGAAGAAGAAGCAGAGATTCCAAAAGTTGCAGGTTCTCTGGACGAGGCCCTGGCTGCACTGAACGAAGACCGCGAGTTCCTGACTCGTGGTGGTGTGTTCACCGACGACGCTATCGACGCGTACATCGAGCTGCGTAAGCCTGAGATTGACCGCGTTCGTATGACGCCACACCCAGTTGAGTTCGAACTGTACTACAGCGTCTAATAACTACAGCGTCTAATCTTTACCTCGGCGTGGTTGGGTATGCTAATACCCAATCATGGCCGATAAACAACAGAATACTAATAATTTTGTTTTTGTTGCCGTGGAAACGCTTCAGCCCATCTTCGGATGGGCTTTTTTCACCACCGGCATTGGCCGTTGCGACGTAACATCCATCATCCACACTACAATGCACCACGACGGTGCGGGAGTCTGCGTTATGGCAACAGGCACGCTGCCCGATGCTGGGCAGATCCTAAATTCCCTGATAAACAGCATCTTATTGCTGGATAACGATCTGGCTATTCACTATTCCAACCCAGCAGCACAGCAATTACTGGCACAAAGCTCGCGTAAATTATCCGGCACGCCGCTGCCCGATTTGCTGGGATACTTTTCTCTGAATGTCGATTTGCTGCGTGAAAGTCTGGATTCAGGGCAAGGTTTTACGGATAACGAAGTCACCCTCGTCGTGGATGGTAAAGCGCACATCATGTCGCTCACCGCTCAGCGGGTACAAAACGATTTTATCCTACTGGAAATGGCGCCGATGGATAACCAGCGCCGTCTCAGCCAGGAACAGCTTCAACATGCACAACAGCAGGCTGCCCGTGATTTGGTCCGGGGTCTGGCGCATGAGATAAAAAATCCGCTTGGCGGATTGCGTGGTGCCGCGCAGTTGCTTGCTAAAGCACTGCCCGACCCGGCATTGACGGAATATACCAAGGTCATCATTGAACAGGCGGATCGCCTGCGTAATCTGGTTGATCGCCTGCTCGGGCCACAGCAGCCCGGCCTGCACGTCACCCAAAGCATCCACCAGGTCGCTGAACGCGTTTGTCAGCTCGTCTCTCTGGAAAAGCCAGATAACGTGACGCTGGTGAAAGACTATGACCCTAGCCTGCCAGAGCTGACGCACGACCCCGATCAAATTGAACAGGTACTGCTGAATATTACCCGCAACGCGCTACAGGCGCTGGGCGAGGAAGGCGGGACGATTACGATACGTACCCGCACGGCTTTTCAGCTTACGTTACACGGTGTGCGCTATCGTCTCGCCGCGCGTATTGACGTGGAAGATGACGGCCCCGGCGTGCCTGCTCAACTACAGGACACGTTGTTTTACCCGATGGTGAGCGGACGCGAAGGGGGCACAGGTTTGGGGCTTTCCATTGCCCGCAGTCTTATCGACCAACACTCCGGTAAAATTGAATTTAACAGTTGGCCAGGACACACCGAATTTTCGGTTTACCTGCCCATTCGCCAGTGAGGTTCACAATGCAACGAGGGATAGTCTGGATTGTCGATGACGATAGCTCCATCCGTTGGGTGCTTGAGCGCGCGCTTGCTGGTGCGGGTTTAACCTGCGCAACGTTTGAGAACGGAAATCAGGTATTGCATGCGCTGGCGACACAAACGCCCGACGTTCTGCTGTCCGACATCCGTATGCCAGGGATGGATGGATTAGCGCTCTTACAGCAAATCAAACAGCGCCACCCGATGCTTCCGGTCATCATTATGACGGCACATTCCGATCTGGATGCCGCCGTCAGCGCTTATCAACAGGGTGCGTTCGACTATTTGCCGAAGCCGTTTGATATTGATGAGGCCGTTGCACTGGTTGAGCGTGCGATCAGTCATTATCTGGAACAGCAGCAGCCGGTACGCAACCAGCCAATCAACGGCCCGACAACCGACATTATTGGCGAAGCCCCCGCGATGCAGGATGTCTTTCGCATCATCGGTCGCCTTTCTCGCTCGTCAATCAGCGTGCTGATTAATGGCGAATCGGGGACGGGTAAAGAGTTGGTAGCGCAGGCCCTGCATCGCCACAGCCCGCGTACCAAATCCCCTTTTATCGCGCTGAATATGGCGGCCATTCCTAAGGATCTGATCGAATCAGAACTGTTCGGCCATGAAAAAGGCGCGTTTACAGGCGCAAACCAGATTCGTCAGGGCCGCTTTGAGCAAGCCGATGGCGGTACGCTATTTCTGGATGAAATCGGCGATATGCCGCTAGACGTACAAACACGTCTGTTGCGCGTATTGGCAGACGGACAGTTTTACCGCGTTGGCGGCTATGCCGCAGTAAAAGTGGATGTTCGTATTATCGCGGCAACGCACCAAAATCTTGAACAACGCGTGCAAGAAGGCAAGTTCCGTGAGGATTTGTTCCACCGCCTGAATGTGATCCGCGTTCACCTGCCGCCGCTGCGCGAACGTCGGGAAGATATCCCCCGTCTAGCGCGTTACTTTTTGCAGGCTACAGCCAAAGAACTGGGCGTCGAGCCGAAGAATCTGCATCCAGAAGCAGAAACGGCGCTAACCCGTTTACCGTGGCCTGGCAACGTGCGCCAATTGGAAAACACCTGTCGCTGGTTGACCGTCATGGCCGCTGGTCAGGAAGTGCTGATTCAGGATCTGCCGCCTGAATTGTTCGAGACCACCGCACCTGATTCCACCGTGCATATTCTGCCGGACAGTTGGGCCACGCTGTTGGCACAATGGGCCGATCGCGCGCTGCGTTCCGGTCATCAAAATCTGTTGTCAGAGGCACAGCCGGAAATGGAAAGGACGTTGCTGACAACGGCACTGCGGCATACGCAGGGGCATAAACAGGAAGCAGCAAGATTGTTGGGATGGGGCAGAAATACCCTGACGCGTAAATTAAAAGAGCTGGGAATGGAGTAGCAAGATTGCTTTTTTATTGCTCAATTGTTAACAAACAAACTGGTGATAAAAAATACAATCTGGCGCACGAAATTGTCATTAATTCGTCCTTTACTTGCCTCGAGTCAGCAGTATGATCGTGTCGCTGATTCGGGAGGAACACCATGCTGGACTCATTGATTTCCGTTGCAACACTTTCCGTTGCAACACACGGCGCTGAAATTGGCTCCGCGGCAAGCCATTCGCCGCAGGCTGCTATTGCCGCCGTTTTGTGTGCCGCACTGATTAACTTCTTTAGTTAATCCTATATACCCTAAATAATTCGAGTTTCAGGAAGGCGGCAAGAGAAGGAATCCCGATGAGCTTACTCAGGTAAGTGATTCGGGTGAGTGAACGCAGCCAACACACCTGCAACTTGAAGTATGACGGCTATAAACGTTTGAGAACAGCCAGTCGGTACTAACATCGACTGGCTGTTTTTTTGACTAAATCACGCGGGAAAATTGCTGTGTTCTGAGCTTGCTACGTAGATAAACGTCAAAGCACATACAGATATTGCGGATCAGCAAACGTCCTTTCGGCGTCACCACCAGCCCGTCTTCCTGACTCTCGACCAGCCCGTCGGCCACCAGCGGAGCAAGCAGTGCTAAATCCTGCTCAAAGTAGGTTTTAAAATCGATAGCATATTCCGCCTCAATGGGCGAATAGCTGAGCTGGAAATTACAAATGAGCGTCTTAATCACATCGCGGCGGAGGCAGTCATCACGCGTCAGCTGTAACCCACGCCACAAGCCATTCCCTTGGTCCTTGACCTGCGCATAATACTGCTTCAGCTCTTTCTGGTTCTGAGCATAGCTATCACCGATCATACTAATCGCCGAAACGCCCATTCCAAGCAGATCGCTATCGCCCTGCGTCGTATAGCCCTGGAAATTGCGATGCAGTTTCCCTTCTCGCTGCGCCACCGCCAGCTCATCGTCCGGGCGAGCAAAGTGATCCATACCGATAAACTGATAGCCCGATTGCGTCAGCGACCCAATCGTCTGTTGCAGAATATCCAGCTTTTGCTCCGCGCTCGGCAAATCCGCTTCTTTAATCTTGCGCTGCGCGGCGAACAGGCTGGGTAAATGCGCATAGTTAAAGACGCTAAGTCGATGCGGGCTTAATTCCGCAACGCGCTGTAGCGTAAAGGCGAAGCTTTCCGGCGTTTGTTTCGGCAGGCCGTAAATCAAATCGATATTGGTTGAAGTGAAACCCAGCGCCTTTGCCCGTTCAATAAGGGCAAAAATAAAGTCTTCATCCTGCTCACGATTGACCAGCTTCTGCACGTCTTTATTAAAATCCTGCACGCCCATGCTCAGGCGGTTGAACCCTTCAGCCCGCAGATGATCGAGGACGTCCAGCTCAATTTCTCGCGGATCGACTTCAAGCGACAGCTCAGCCTGATCGGAAAAAGAGAACTGCTCGCGCAGCAGCGACATCAGTCGGCTGATTTGTACTTTATTCAGATAGGTTGGTGTACCGCCACCCCAATGCAATTGCGTCACCGTTCGCCCAACGAACAGCGGCGCACGCTGGCGGATTTCCAGTTCCAGCACATCAAGGTATTCATCCGCTTTATGCTGCTGACGCGTAACCAGCTTATTACAGCCGCAGAAATAGCACAGCCGATGGCAAAAAGGGATGTGGATATACAGCGACAGCGGTCGCTGCGGATAACGGGTAATGGCCTGCTGAAACGCTGGCTCATCGTAAGCTTCGCTGAATTCTAACGCTGTGGGATAAGACGTATAACGCGGCCCAGAATAGTTATATTTTTGAATCAGGGCCAGATCCCAGTCAACGGACGGTATCGACATATTCGCTCACTCCTTCCAGTTTTTACTCGGTGGGTTATCCTTCCCCTCCTTCAGATCACCAAAAATGGCGTTCAAAAGCGTTTCCTACGTTTTGTTACTCGTCTCATCCCTGAGACTCGCCCTAAGGGCCGTCACGTTGTGACGTTCAAAAACGCTCCCGGCGTTTTGTTACTCGTCTCATCCCTGAGACTCGCCCTAAGGGCCGTCACGTTGTGACGTTCAAAAACGCTCCCGGCGTTTTTGTCTTGGGCGTAGGCGTCGCACCTGATTCATGCGCCCATTAAACAGGGCGCGGTGCAACCGGTGCTTACGCTTCGACAATAGCCATAGTTTACTGAACAGACAGAGCAGATAAAACGCAACCAGCAATATCAGGAACAGAAACAGCCATTTCATTGATTAGAACGTGTCTTTCGGGTTATTACGTTTCAAAAGCTGCAACATATCTTCCTGCGGCTCTTCTTCGTCATCATCACCCAGCTCAATTCCAAGCTCTTCCATCAGGATGTCGATACGATCCAGCGTTTCATCAACCCATGACTGATCTTTAGCGCTTAGCGTCTCGCCGCTATCCAGACGATCCAACAAAGCATCCAGGCGCGCATCGTTTTCTAACATTTCCAGCTCTTCTTCCGGCGACATTGTCGGCTTCGCAGCAACGACTTTCTCCACAGGCTCAGAAGGCTTCGATTTAGGCTTAGGTTTAGCCACAGCGCTGTCTAACACGCCAAGCTGTACAGGTTTTTTGCTGCCGATACGCGGATCGGCAACTTTACGCTGACCAGAACGCTGATCTGTAGAGGCTTTTTCCTGAGTTCGGCTGCCCGACGCGTTGCCACGGTGCTTTTTATCTTTTTTCCGCTCGCGCGCTTCACGCTCCAGCTCTTCGCGGGTCTTTCTTTTTACTTTGGGTTTCCCTGCCTTATCGGCAGCCCCTTTGACAGGTCGGTTCATAATATTGTTCTCAGGTACACAGATATAAGGGAAGTGCGGCGGAATCTAGCAGAAAGCCCGCGAATAAAAAAGCGTCCACATCAGACAGCTGAGCTTTTCTTTTCGCATCAGTCTGCTGCATTTCACGACAGATAAAGCCGCCTTTATTGTCAGTTACAGGTATAATCCCCAACCAGACAGAGATCCAGATAGAGATAACCATCGTGACCCAGCAATATAACTACCACATGACGCGTTTTATCATCAGCGCCCCGGATATTCGCCATCTGGCAACAGATAGCGGTATTGAAGTGGCCTTTGCTGGGCGCTCTAATGCCGGAAAATCCAGCGCACTGAACACGCTGACCAACCAGAAAAACCTGGCACGAACCAGTAAAACGCCAGGCCGTACTCAGTTGATTAACCTGTTTCAGGTGGTAGACGGCGTGCGTTTGGTCGACCTTCCCGGCTATGGCTATGCCGAAGTGCCGGAGCAAATGAAGATCAAATGGCAACGTGCGCTCGGTGAATACCTGCAAAAGCGCAACAGCCTTAAAGGTCTGGTTGTGCTGATGGATATTCGCCATCCGCTGAAAGATCTCGATCAGCAAATGATTCAGTGGGCAGTTGATGTCCAGCTTCCAGTCTTAGTGCTGCTGACCAAGGCCGATAAGCTGGCTTCAGGCGCGCGTAAGACACAGTTGAACATGGTTCGCGAGGCAGTCTTACCATTTATGGGTGATATTCAGGTCGAAGCATTTTCGTCACTGAAAAAGCTCGGCGTCGATAAACTACGGCAGAAATTGGATAACTGGTTCAGCACGTTGGAACACGCTGAAGAAGAACAAGAAGCAGAGTAATCCTTTCGCGTGGTGTAGAGTATCATCACTCGCATCACGCCCCCTACTTTCCCGCAATGATCACCCACCAGAAACGTTATTTTCACACGCGTAACCGTGTTGACATGTTGCTGTCTGCTACACGGCTACCGGCGTTTTGAGGGTAAATATCCTAGATAAAGCCCATAAAAAACGCCCCGCTCAAAACTGAGCGGGGCGGCTAATATTCAGCCAAATCCGATTACGTGAAGTAAAAGGTCTGAAAGATAGAACATCTTACCTCTGTACCCTACGTCTTTAACTCTACCCTATTTTTTCACGGGAACAAAGGCTTTTTTGTTGTTTACTTTCATAGAAAATGGTTATCGATTACACAAAGTTAAACCAGGTCACACAATACTGTTATTTAATTACAGAAATAGCGCAAGAATCGGCCATTAATGTGCTTCATCCCAGTTCATGCCCGTACCGATGTCTACCTGTAACGGAACATTCAATTGCATACAACCTTCCATTAATGCTTTGATTTTACTAATGGATTCTTCAATAACCGAATCATGAATCTCGAAAACCAATTCATCGTGAACCTGCATGATCATCTTCACCTTCGGCGTGTCTTTCTGTAGCCAATCGTCAATCGCGATCATTGCTTTCTTAATAATATCAGCAGCGGTGCCCTGCATTGGGGCGTTAATCGCCGCACGTTCTGCGCCTTTACGCGCCATCGCATTACGAGAATGGATATCAGGCAGATAGAGACGGCGACCGTCAAGCGTGGACACATAGCCATGCTCTGCGGCCTGTTGGCGCGTACGCTCCATGTAATCCTGCACACCTGGGTAACGCTCAAAATACAGGTTCATGTATTTCTGCGATTCGCTACGGGGAATATTCAACTGACGCGACAGACCAAATGCGCTCATGCCGTAGATCAGACCAAAGTTGATCGCTTTCGCACTGCGGCGCTGTTCTGATGTCACCTTATCCAAGGCGATGCCAAACACTTCTGACGCCGTTGCCCGGTGGATATCCAGCCCGTTAGCAAACGCGTTCAACAGCCCTTTATCACCGGATAAGTGCGCCATGATACGCAGTTCGATTTGCGAGTAGTCCGCCGCAACAATGCTGTAGCCCTTCGGTGCAATGAATGCCTGACGAATACGGCGCCCTTCGTCATTACGCACTGGGATATTTTGCAGGTTCGGATCGCTGGAAGACAAACGCCCGGTCGCGGTAACAGCCTGATGATAAGACGTATGAACACGCTTCGTCGCCGGATTGATCATCAGCGGCAGCTTATCGGTGTAAGTAGATTTCAGCTTGGCCAACCCACGATATTCCAGGATCAACTTCGGCAGAGGGTAATCCAGCGCCAGTTCAGCCAGCACTTCCTCATTGGTTGACGGTGCGCCTTTTGGCGTTTTCTTCAGAATCGGCAGCTTTTGTTTTTCATACAGAATACCCTGTAGCTGCTTGGTCGATGAGAGATTGAACTCTTCGCCCGCCAGCTCATAGGCTTGTGTTTCCAGCTCTGCCAGACGGATTGTGAGCTCTTTTGAATGTTCCGCGAGAATAGCAGGATCGATCAGTACACCTGTACGCTCGATGCGGGATAAAACCGGCACCAGCGGCATATCAATAGTCTGGAAAACCTGGCACAGATCGGCATGCGGCTGGAGTTTCCCCCAGAGCTTCTGGTGTAGATGCAGCGTAACGTCCGCATCTTCAGCTGCATAAGGACCAGCCTGTTCCAGCGCAATCTGATTAAACGTCAGCTGATTTTTTCCCTTACCCGCGATCTCTTCGAAGGTAATGGTTTTGTGGCTCAGATAGCGTTCGGCCAGGCTATCCATATCGTGGCGGCCCGCGACGCTGTCGAGCACATAAGATTCCAGCATGGTATCAAACGCGATGCCGCGTAAATCGATGTCATACCGCTGCATCACGCCTTTATCAAATTTGAGATTCTGACCAATCTTAAGCAGCTTCTCATCTTCCAGCAGCGGTTTGAACAAGGCCAACACCTTGGTGCGATCCAACTGTTCCGGCGCATCCAGATAGTCATGCGCCAGCGGCAAATAAGCGGCTTCACCCGGCTTAATTGCGAATGACAGCCCAATCAGATTAGCGGTGAGTGTATCCAGCCCGTCGGTTTCCGTATCAAAAGCGAAAACTTCAGCCTGTTTTAAACGCTCAACCCAATCGAGCAGCGTTTTTTCATCAAGAATCGTGACATAGCCTTCGGCAGAAAGTGTAGGCGCATTATCTTCTTCAGCAACTTGCTCAACCACCGCGTTACTGACAGCCTGGACAGGCTGGCTGCTCTTTTTACCCTGCATCCAGGTACCGGATTCAATATCTGATAACCAGCGTTTAAATTCATAACGGGAAAAGAGACGATGCAGTTCATCCACATCCAGCTCGTTAACGGTGAGCTGATCGCAGCTAAGCTCCAGCTCGACATCCGTTTTAATGGTGGCTAGCTGATAAGAGAGGTAGGCCACGTCTTTGTGCTGTTCCAGCTTCGGCGCCATGGTCTTCGCACCACGGAAGGAAAGCCCGGCAATTTTATCAAGATTGGCATAGAGCGAATCCAGCCCGCCGAGCCCTTGCAATAGCGCTTGAGCCGTTTTTTCACCCACGCCAGGTACACCGGGAATGTTATCTGATGCATCCCCCATCAGCGCGAGGAAATCGATAATCAGATCAGGAGGAATACCGTACTTATCACACACTTCCTGTGGGCCAAGAATCGAATTATTCATGGTATTAATAAGCGTCACGCTCGGCGTCACCAGCTGCGCCATATCTTTATCGCCGGTACTAATCAGCACCGACTTACCCGCTTTTTCCGCCTGAACGGCGAGCGTCCCAATCACATCGTCCGCCTCTACGCCGGAAACCGCCAGAAGCGGCAGCCCCATTGCTTTCACCATCTTATGCAGAGGCTCTATTTGCTCGCGTAGATCCTCCGGCATCGGTGGACGGTGAGCCTTATAATTTTCGAATAGTTCATCGCGAAACGTTTTTCCTTTCGCATCAAAAACGACGGCAACGTGGCTGGGCTGATATTGCAACAGCAAACTGCGTAGCATATTCAGTACGCCATACATTGCACCGGTGGCTTCTCCCGCGCTGTTTGTTAACGGTGGGAAAGCGTGATAAGCACGATACAAATAGGATGAACCGTCTACCAGTATTAAAGGATTTTCTGCAATCTGAGCCATAGCCTGCCATGATCGTTGTGGTCTGTCATAGCGCTAAGCATGCCATAGGTCAGGGAAAGAGACGATCCTTAACGTGAGGTATTGGCTGATTTTGCATGGATCCTCGCAAGATCTTCCTGTGGATAACTTTGTGAATAGTTTTATCCGCTTAATTGTTAATTTCCCCTATTATCTTAAGTTATTTTTTTATATCCCTTAATTTCATGAAGTTATAATATAAGCTGTTTATTTTTAAGGCGTGATAAACCGTCATCCAATTTGTGGATATAAACAAACAGATAAATAGATATTGCGAGATGATGAGATATAAAAGATAAGAAGATGAACCACGGTAAGGTATAAAGTCATGCGGTTTTACCCGCATGACTTATTAAATAATTACTTCTTGGCAATGAGGAACTTCACCACGTCAGCGTACTGTTTTACATACCCATCCATTGAACTGGTATCAAGACCATCATTCTTGATCATATATTTACCGTTAACGAACATGGCTGGAACACCACGTAATTGTAAATCTGCCGCCGCTTTTTCCTGCTGGGCAACCAAAGATTTCACAACAAAGCTATTCAGAGCACCATCAAATTCTTCCGCACTCACGCCAGCTTTCACAAAGACTTCGCGAATATCTTCCGGTTTTTGTACGGTCTGTGTTTTCTGAACGGCATCAAACATCAGCGGGGTAATTTTATCTTCAACGCCCAGCGCCATAGCAACAGCCCATGCCTGCGTCAGGTTTTTACCCAATGGGCCCAGGAAGTCCACGTGATAACGTGTCATCTTCGTACCTTCTGGCAACGCTTTTTTTACTGCATCTGGAACGTGGTAAACCTGTTCAAATTGATAGCAGTGCGGGCAATAGAATGAGAAGAACTCAAGAACCTGAGACTCTTGGGTTGCAGGTTTATCTAATTCTACATATTGTTTGCCGTCAGAAAACTCTGCAGCAGAAGCACTAAATGCCAGAACAACGCCCATCAGCGCAAGCCATAATTTTTTCATAAATTTCACTCTCTCCATTTAATTTCAGTACATTGGCATTAGCTGTAGAGGAGGTTCCTGCAACAGCTGAGTTTGCCCAATAAATATTGCCGTTTGCTTCAACCAGAAATCAGCATCCGTCATCCAGGGGAAATTTTTCGGAAACGCGGGGTCTTCCCAGCGCCGGGCAACCCAAGCCAGATAATAAACCTGCCGCATCGCGCGAAGAGGCTCAATCAGCGCGAGCTCTTTCTCCTGAAATTCCGCAAATTCGCTATAGGCTTCTAACAAGATATCCAGTTGAATACGTTGTTCACGACGGTCACCATGCAACAGCATCCATAAATCCTGAATTGCTGGACCATTGCGGGCATCATCCAAATCCACAAATAGCGGACCATCACGCCACAAAATATTGCCTGGATGACAATCCCCATGCAGACGCAGTGGCCGCCAGTCGTTATGCCAATAAGTTTCAACTGTATCAATCAGTTGACGGGTCGCTTGTAAAAAATCATGTCGATGTATTTTCGGTATTAGCGGACATGTCTCCAACAACCGATAAGATTCATGCAGATATTCATTTACCCCTATCGTCGGACGCTCGGTGAATAACGATTTCTGCCCCGTCTGGTGAATCCGGCCGAGAAAACGACCGACCCACTCTAGCTGGTCTTCATTATCCATTTCATACTGCCGCCCACCCACGCTGGGGAATACAGCAAAATGAAACCCTTCATAGACGTTCAACGTTTGCCCATTAAGCGAGACGGGCGCGACAACAGGGACTTCATCTTCTGCCAATTGCTGGGCAAAAGTATGCTCCTCCTGAATCTGCACCGCGCTCCACCGTTCCGGACGATAAAATTTCACCACAAATCGTTTACGATCTTCATCCGCAAACTGATACACCCGATTCTCATAACTGTTTAATGCCGTCAAACCAGAATCAACGCGCAGCCCAACATCCAGCAAGGCATCCACGATCAGATCTGGGAATAGCGTCTGAAAATTAAATATCGAACTATTCATCACGGCCACAAATGGTTAGAGGCAACGTAAGAGGTATGCGTGCAATAGTTAGCATCATGAACGTGTTATTCCTTTCCACTAGTCTTTAATAACTCCCCGGGCACGAAGCAAAGCTGTCTTAAAATCTTCTTCGTAGTCCTTCTTCAAACCGGGGATGACTTGTTCTTTATCTGCATCACGCATTTTTAGATGGTAAATAAGGATATCATCAGTCAGTTCATTTAACTGCCCCTCAAACCCCGCCTCCTGTGCAAGGTTTTGTAAAAATTGCACCAGATTTAAATCGGGCTCTTTTTGCCAGGCTGGGTGCAACAGTTCAATCAACTCATTAACACGATGACATTTCATTTTTTTCTCCTTAAAAACGATTTGTACTCAATAAATTTCAATATGCAGGAAGCGACTTGAACGCTATTTAGTATATAGCGATAAAAATAACAGCCTTGCTCACATGAGGAAAGAACTTGGTCTTCTGCGAAAGTTTTCAGAGAATAGCGTATGGTTTAGCCCCACAAACTTTCGGTAGAGGAAAGTGGGTATCGATAATTGGAAAGTGAAATGATTACAGGCGTTATTCTCGCAGGCGGACGGGCAACACGCATGGGCGGGCACGATAAAGGTCTGGTAGTACTGAACGGTGTGCCACTATACCAGCACGTTCTGTCTCGGCTTAAAGCACAGGTCGATGAGGTCATGATCAGCGCTAACCGCAATCAGGCTGTGTATGCGCAAAGTGGCTGCCGCATTATTAGTGACTTTGATACAAGCTTTCCAGGCCCGCTGGCGGGTATTCTGAGTGGATTACATGCCTCTCCATCCGAATGGGTTGCATTCGTTCCTTGCGATGTCCCAGCGCTCCCTTGCGATCTGGTAAACCGCTTGTGGCAAGCACGTGGGGAAGCCAATGCGGCTTATGCCACTGATGGAGAACGGCCACATCCCACATTACTCTTAATCAATAAAAACCTTATTGAATCACTAGAGACCTATCTGCATCTCGGAAACCGTAAGCTGATGCTATTTATGGAACAGGTTGGAGCAAACGCCGTTTCATTTAGCGATCAGCCTGAAGCTTTTCGCAATATGAATTCGCCTGAAGATTTATCCAATTGGGAGGAGCAACACCGTGAATCGTAATCGTGTCCCTTTGCTCGCTATTACTGCTTATAGCGGTACGGGTAAAACGACATTATTTAAACACGTCATCCCGCTACTGACTAATCATGGTATTCGAGTAGGACTCATTAAACATACGCATCATCAGATGGATATTGATACGCCAGGTAAAGATAGCTATGAGCTACGTAAGGCAGGCGCAGCACAAACTATTGTTGCCAGCAGCCAAAGATGGGCGCTGATGACCGAGACGCCTGATCAGGAAGAACCCAATATTTACGATCTAGCAGGGAAAATGGATGCATCAGCTCTCGATCTAGTGCTGGTTGAGGGGTTCAAACACGAGAAGATCGCTAAAATAGCCTTGTTTCGCCAATCGTTGGGTAGAGAATTAAGTGATTTGATCGATGAATATGTCATTGCGATTGCAGCGGATACTGAGATAGACGCCCAACTTCCTGTGCTCGATATCAATCAACCAGAACAGGTTGCTGCTTTTATCCGACAATGGCTCAAAAATAACCGTTTGTAGTGCGGAATAAACTACCGCTCACACTGAACCATTGGATAATGTCTGGCAGAAAATGGGCTTCTGAACCCAAAAAAACTAAACCCTCCCCATGCGCTGTATCCATCATGTGATCTCCAGATTTTTGTAAATCCACCCAATTCCCATAGCAAAAAGCCCCTGTCTTTCGACAGGGGCTTTCACTTATTTGATGCCTGGCAGTTCCCTACTCTCACATGGGGAAGCCCCACACTACCATCGGCGCTACGGCGTTTCACTTCTGAGTTCGGCATGGGGTCAGGTGGGACCACCGCGCTATCGCCGCCAGGCAAATTCTGTTTCATTCCAGCCGTTACTTTACATGACTTTCTCTTTGTCATCTCCGTAACCACCAGAACCAATCTCTGAACAAGCTGAATATCGTTCTCTATGAGTCTTTAAAACACCTTCGGTGTTGTAAGGTTAAGCCTCTCGGGTCATTAGTACTGGTTAGCTCAACGTATCGCTACGCTTACACACCCAGCCTATCTACGTCGTCGTCTTCAACGGCCCTTCAGGGGCATCTAGTGCCCAGGGAAGACTCATCTCGAGGCAAGTTTCCCGCTTAGATGCTTTCAGCGGTTATCTCTTCCGCACTTAGCTACCGGGCAATGCAATTGGCATCACAACCCGAACACCAGTGGTGCGTTCACTCCGGTCCTCTCGTACTAGGAGCAACCCCTCTCAATCTTCCAACGCCCACGGCAGATAGGGACCGAACTGTCTCACGACGTTCTAAACCCAGCTCGCGTACCACTTTAAATGGCGAACAGCCATACCCTTGGGACCTACTTCAGCCCCAGGATGTGATGAGCCGACATCGAGGTGCCAAACACCGCCGTCGATATGAACTCTTGGGCGGTATCAGCCTGTTATCCCCGGAGTACCTTTTATCCGTTGAGCGATGGCCCTTCCATTCAGAACCACCGGATCACTAAGACCTGCTTTCGCACCTGCTCGAGCTGTCACTCTCGCAGTCAAGCTAGCTTATGCCTTTGCACTAACCTCCTGATGTCCGACCAGGATTAGCTAACCTTCGTGCTCCTCCGTTACGCTTTGGGAGGAGACCGCCCCAGTCAAACTACCCACCAGACACTGTCCGCAACCCGGATTACGGGCCCACGTTAGAACATCAAACATTAAAGGGTGGTATTTCAAGGTCGGCTCCACGCAGACTGGCGTCCACGCTTCAAAGCCTCCCACCTATCCTACACATCAAGGCTCAAGGTTCAGTGTCAAGCTATAGTAAAGGTTCACGGGGTCTTTCCGTCTTGCCGCGGGTACACTGCATCTTCACAGCGAGTTCAATTTCACTGAGTCTCGGGTGGAGACAGCCTGGCCATCATTACGCCATTCGTGCAGGTCGGAACTTACCCGACAAGGAATTTCGCTACCTTAGGACCGTTATAGTTACGGCCGCCGTTTACCGGGGCTTCGATCAAGAGCTTCGCCTTGCGGCTGACCCCATCAATTAACCTTCCGGCACCGGGCAGGCGTCACACCGTATACGTCCACTTTCGTGTTTGCACAGTGCTGTGTTTTTATTAAACAGTTGCAGCCAGCTGGTATCTTCGACTGATTTCAGCTCCGTGAGCACGTCACTTCACTTACCATCAGCGTGCCTTCTCCCGAAGTTACGGCACCATTTTGCCTAGTTCCTTCACCCGAGTTCTCTCAAGCGCCTGAGTATTCTCTACCTGACCACCTGTGTCGGTTTGGGGTACGATTTGATGTTACCTGGAGCTTAGAGGCTTTTCCTGGAAGCGTAGCATCGGTTACTTCATCACCGTAGTGACTCGTCATCACGCCTCAGTGTTAATGACGACCCGGATTTACCAAGGTCATCCACCTTCACGCTTAAACCGGGACAACCGTCGCCCGGATAACCTAGCTTTCTCCGTCCCCCCTTCGCAGTAACACCGAGTACAGGAATATTAACCTGTTTCCCATCGACTACGCTTTTCAGCCTCGCCTTAGGGGTCGACTCACCCTGCCCCGATTAACGTTGGACAGGAACCCTTGGTCTTCCGGCGTGCGGGTTTTTCACCCGCATTATCGTTACTTATGTCAGCATTCGCACTTCTGATACCTCCAGCAGCCCTCACAGGCCACCTTCGACGGCTTACAGAACGCTCCCCTACCCAACAACACCTAAGTGTCGCTGCCGCAGCTTCGGTGCATGGTTTAGCCCCGTTACATCTTCCGCGCAGGCCGACTCGACCAGTGAGCTATTACGCTTTCTTTAAATGATGGCTGCTTCTAAGCCAACATCCTGGCTGTCTATGCCTTCCCACATCGTTTCCCACTTAACCATGACTTTGGGACCTTAGCTGGCGGTCTGGGTTGTTTCCCTCTTCACGACGAACGTTAGCACCCGCCGTGTGTCTCCCGTGATAACATTCTTCGGTATTCGGAGTTTGCATCGGGTTGGTAAGTCGGGATGACCCCCTAGCCGAAACAGTGCTCTACCCCCGAAGATGAGTTCACGAGGCGCTACCTAAATAGCTTTCGGGGAGAACCAGCTATCTCCCGGTTTGATTGGCCTTTCACCCCCAGCCACAAGTCATCCGCTAATTTTTCAACATTAGTCGGTTCGGTCCTCCAGTTAGTGTTACCCAACCTTCAACCTGCCCATGGCTAGATCACCGGGTTTCGGGTCTATACCCTGCAACTTAACGCCCAGTTAAGACTCGGTTTCCCTGCGGCTCCCCTATTCGGTTAACCTTGCTACAGAATATAAGTCGCTGACCCATTATACAAAAGGTACGCAGTCACCTAACGAGTAGGCTCCCACTGCTTGTACGTACACGGTTTCAGGTTCTATTTCACTCCCCTCGCCGGGGTTCTTTTCGCCTTTCCCTCACGGTACTGGTTCACTATCGGTCAGTCAGGAGTATTTAGCCTTGGAGGATGGTCCCCCCATATTCAGACAGGATGTCACGTGTCCCGCCCTACTCATCGAACTCACACCTTGTGCATTTTTGTGTACGGGACTATCACCCTTTACTGTGCGACTTTCCAGACGCTTCCACTAACACACAAACTGATTCAGGTTCTGGGCTCCTCCCCGTTCGCTCGCCGCTACTGGGGGAATCTCGGTTGATTTCTTTTCCTCGGGGTACTGAGATGTTTCAGTTCCCCCGGTTCGCCTCATTATGCTATGTATTCACATAATGATAGTGTGTCGAAACACACTGGGTTTCCCCATTCGGGTATCGTCGGGTATAACGCTTCATATCAGCTTACCGACGCTTATCGCAGATTAGCACGCCCTTCATCGCCTCTGACTGCCTAGGCATCCACCGTGTACGCTTAGTCGCTTAACCTCACAACCCGAAGATGTCTTTGATAAATCAAAGTCACTGTCGCGCTGCGATTATTTGAGAGACTCATTGACAGACTGACTCACCACGACACACCCGAAGGCTGTCATGCATGTTCAGCTGTCATGTTTCAATTTTCAGCTTGTTCCAGATTGTTAAAGAGCAAAACGTCGCAGTGCACCCTAACAGGTACACTCTGAAGTTTTCTATAGCGCGAGTAGTGATGGTGGAGCTATGCGGGATCGAACCGCAGACCTCCTGCGTGCAAGGCAGGCGCTCTCCCAGCTGAGCTATAACCCCATCGTTGCTTACAGATACCTTAGATACCACTCACGGAAGAGTTGGTAGGCCTGAGTGGACTTGAACCACCGACCTCACCCTTATCAGGGGTGCGCTCTAACCACCTGAGCTACAAGCCTATTAAGGTATTTCTGCTCGTTATTTTCATCAGACAATCTGTGTGAGCACTTCACTTAACGCACATCTTCTTGGTAAGGAGGTGATCCAACCGCAGGTTCCCCTACGGTTACCTTGTTACGACTTCACCCCAGTCATGAATCACAAAGTGGTAAGCGCCCTCCCGAAGGTTAAGCTACCTACTTCTTTTGCAACCCACTCCCATGGTGTGACGGGCGGTGTGTACAAGGCCCGGGAACGTATTCACCGTAGCATTCTGATCTACGATTACTAGCGATTCCGACTTCATGGAGTCGAGTTGCAGACTCCAATCCGGACTACGACGTACTTTATGAGGTCCGCTTGCTCTCGCGAGGTCGCTTCTCTTTGTATACGCCATTGTAGC
Organism: Pectobacterium quasiaquaticum; assembly: GCF_014946775.2. Lineage (NCBI taxonomy): Bacteria > Pseudomonadati > Pseudomonadota > Gammaproteobacteria > Enterobacterales > Pectobacteriaceae > Pectobacterium > Pectobacterium quasiaquaticum. Next base: position 4,401,122 of record NZ_CP065177.1, read on the forward strand.
ACGTGTGTAGCCCTACTCGTAAGGGCCATGATGACTTGACGTCATCCCCACCTTCCTCCGGTTTATCACCGGCAGTCTCCTTTGAGTTCCCGACCGAATCGCTGGCAACAAAGGATAAGGGTTGCGCTCGTTGCGGGACTTAACCCAACATTTCACAACACGAGCTGACGACAGCCATGCAGCACCTGTCTCAGAGTTCCCGAAGGCACCAAAGCATCTCTGCTAAGTTCTCTGGATGTCAAGAGTAGGTAAGGTTCTTCGCGTTGCATCGAATTAAACCACATGCTCCACCGCTTGTGCGGGCCCCCGTCAATTCATTTGAGTTTTAACCTTGCGGCCGTACTCCCCAGGCGGTCGATTTAACGCGTTAGCTCCGGAAGCCACGCCTCAAGGGCACAACCTCCAAATCGACATCGTTTACAGCGTGGACTACCAGGGTATCTAATCCTGTTTGCTCCCCACGCTTTCGCACCTGAGCGTCAGTCTTTGTCCAGGGGGCCGCCTTCGCCACCGGTATTCCTCCAGATCTCTACGCATTTCACCGCTACACCTGGAATTCTACCCCCCTCTACAAGACTCTAGCCTGTCAGTTTTGAATGCAGTTCCCAGGTTAAGCCCGGGGATTTCACATCCAACTTAACAGACCGCCTGCGTGCGCTTTACGCCCAGTCATTCCGATTAACGCTTGCACCCTCCGTATTACCGCGGCTGCTGGCACGGAGTTAGCCGGTGCTTCTTCTGCGGGTAACGTCAATCGATAAGGTTATTAACCTCATCGCCTTCCTCCCCGCTGAAAGTGCTTTACAACCCGAAGGCCTTCTTCACACACGCGGCATGGCTGCATCAGGCTTGCGCCCATTGTGCAATATTCCCCACTGCTGCCTCCCGTAGGAGTCTGGACCGTGTCTCAGTTCCAGTGTGGCTGGTCATCCTCTCAGACCAGCTAGGGATCGTCGCCTAGGTGAGCCATTACCTCACCTACTAGCTAATCCCATCTGGGCACATCCGATGGCGAGAGGCCCTAAGGTCCCCCTCTTTGGTCCGAAGACGTTATGCGGTATTAGCTACCGTTTCCAGTAGTTATCCCCCTCCATCAGGCAGTTTCCCAGACATTACTCACCCGTCCGCCGCTCGTCACCCAGAGAGCAAGCTCTCCTGTGCTACCGCTCGACTTGCATGTGTTAGGCCTGCCGCCAGCGTTCAATCTGAGCCATGATCAAACTCTTCAATTTAAGATTTGTTTGATTTGCTGAACTCGTCAGCGATGCTCAAAGAATTAGTAACTGTTTATTCGTAATGAATTTACTGTTGTTCACTCTTCAAGACTTTTTTATATCGTTAAGATACGGTCTTGTGAGTGCCCACACAGATTGTCTGATTAAATTGTTAAAGAGCAGTGCCACATCTTCCGTGGCGCGGGCCGCATATATTATGCTTTTCCGCTGTGAAGTCAAGTCATTACTGACCGCCTTCGTTGAATTTTTTCTGTCACACCAACTTCGTAAGTCGCTGTTGCCGTGTCAGTGGAGGCGCATTATAGGGACTTCTCGGCCACTGACAAGCGCTAAATGCAAAAAAACTACCGAGTGAGGATTTTTTCAGCAAAGTGAATTAAAAGACGCCATTATGCCGGGTTTTTCGCCGCAAATTGAGAGAAAACCTCATCGGACAGACTGGCGTACCATCAATTCCGGCGTCAACACCAGCGCATTAGGTTCAGTATTGGGATGTTCCAGACGATACAAAAGTGTATCCACCGCCAATTCACCGAGTTCATCTTTAGGTTGGTGAACGGTAGTAAGAGGTGGTGACATATAGCGGGCCAGTTCAATGTCATCGTAACCAATAACCGCCATGTCTTGCGGAATAGAAAGTCCAGCCTGATAAAGCGCATGGTAAACGCCAACGGCCATTGCATCGTTACTGGTGAACACCGCTTCAGGTTTATCCTCCAGCGCTAACAACTGCTGCATAGCACGGTAGCCCGCTTCAAACTCAAAATCACCGAAAATTTCATAATCAGCGGGAACGGATAGCCCAGCGAGCTGCATCGCCTGTCGATAACCTTCTAATCGGTTATAGGCGGTCGTCTTGTCTTTTGGACCCGCAATACAGGCTATCTTTTTATAGCCACGAGAAATGAGGTAATTGGTCGCGATCTCTCCACCGAGCAGAGAGTTATCTTTGATGACGTCCATGACGCCCTCAAAGGGGGCCCAATCCATCATGACCATAGGTATTGAAGGATAGCGGCTCATCATTTCGGGCAAAGGGCGATGGCTTTCGGTGCACATCAACAGTACACCGTCGACCCGCTTTTGCAGCAGCGTTTCGAGACTATGGCTCATTCTATCGCGATCGCCTTCGGTATTGCACAGAATCAGACTATAGCCTCGCTCATAACAGCAGCGCTCTACGCCACGAACCACTTCGGCATAAAACGGGTTATTACTGGCAGTGAGCAACATGCCGATGGTGCGGGTCTGGTTTATTTTCAGACTTCTGGCCAGCGCAGACGGCGCATAGTTGAGATCCTCAACGGCCTTCATCACTTTTTCGCGAATGGTGTCGCTGACAAAGCGATTGTTATTAATGACGTGAGATACTGTAGAAGTAGAAACGCCCGCAAGACGGGCGACATCTTTCATGGTGGCCAAAGATCACCCCTGGGTTTGCAAAAATGCGTCGATCTCTTCACGCCACGGGACAGAGGGCTGAGCGCCTCGGCGAGTAACGGCTATCGCAGCTGCCGCATGGGCAAATTTTACTGCGGAGGACATGGGCTTATTTTCCAACAATGCAGTCACTAACGCACCGTTAAACGTGTCTCCGGCGGCGATAGTATCCACGGCTTTTACACGATATCCCGGAATGCGCTGCCCCTGACCGTTTTCACTTAACCATACGCCACGGCTACCCAATGTGATGAGAACCGTTTCAATGCCTTTATCGTGCAGAACCTGTGCTGCGCGAGCCGCATCGTCTTCCGTCTCAACGGTAATTCCCGTCAGGAACTGCGCTTCGGTTTCATTCGGCGTGATCATATTAACCAGCGATAACAGTTCATCGGGCAGTTCACGGGCAGGGGCGGGGTTAAGAATCACTTTCGTTTGGTGTTCATGCGCCAGTTTAGCGGCCGCAATGACCGTTTCCAGCGGCGACTCAAGCTGCATAAGCAATGCTGAAGCATCAATTATGTGTTGCTGATGACGATGAAGATAATCAGGCGTCACAGCAGCATTCGCGCCGGCATTAATCGCGATCATGTTCTCAGCGTCGGCGTTAACAAAAATCAGTGCAACGCCGGTTGTTTCCCCGGAGATAGCCTCAACGGCGGAAACATCGATATTGTCCTTGGATAACTGCTGGCAAATACGGGTACCGATATCATCTTCTCCAACGCAGGCAATAAAGGCGATGTCTGCACCGCTTCGACCAGCGGCAACGGCCTGATTGGCACCTTTCCCACCGAAAGCAACGCTATATTGCTCACCGATCACCGTTTCACCTGGACGGGGAAATTGCTCAAGATTGAGAATATGGTCAGCATTAATACTGCCCAGTACCACCAGCTTACCCGTTTTCATTATGTCGAATCCCGCTACGTTAATAATGCGCCACCACAAACGGGTGGCGCGAGCCCTGCTTTATTCTTTAATTATTTTGCTACCAGCTTCAGGTCAACCGGAATGATGGCCTGAGGTTTTTCACCTTTCAGCACTTTCGCAGCCGTTTCGATACCGATCACACCGATCTGATCAGGACGCTGAGCAACAGTCGCAGCCAGCTTGCCTGACTCAACGGCCTTCACACCATCCTGAGTGCCGTCAAAGCCGACAACCAGCACATCTGTTTTACCTGCGGTTTGCAGTGCACGCAGTGCACCCAACGCCATTTCATCGTTTTGAGCAAATACGGCCTGAACGTCAGGGTGCGCGGTCAGCAGGTTCTGCATCACGTTCAGCCCTTTAGTACGGTCGAAGTCAGCAGGTTGGCTGGCCAGCATAGCGAATTTATTTTTCTCAGCAGATTTCATGAAACCGGCCCCACGCTCGCGCGCGGCAGACGTTCCGGCGATGCCTTCCAGCTGAATCACTTTAGCGCCTTCACCCAATTTCTTGGCAATGAAGTCACCGGCAACTTTACCGCCGAAGGCGTTATCAGAAGCCACATGGCTCACAACTTCACCACTGCTCGCAACGCGGTCCAGCGTAATAACAGGGATCTTGGCTTGGTTAGCCATTTTAATCGCATTACCTACTGCATCAGAATCGGTCGGGTTGATCAGCAGAACTTTAGTTCCACGCACCGTCAAATCCTGAACGTTAGCCAGTTCTTTTGCTGGGTTATTCTGGGAATCCAGCACAATCAGCTCGTAACCCAGTTTGTCAGCTTCTTTCTGCGCACCCTCTTTCATTGAAACAAAGAACGGGTTATTCAGCGTAGAAACCACCAGAGCAACCGTATCTTTGGCCAAGGCATTAGCACTGACAGTCGCGCTCAGCGCAACAGCGGAAACCAGAGTAGCCAGCTTTTTCATATTCATAACTCAATTCCTGTGTGAATGAAGGTTATTTACTGCTTTTGTTATCTACCAGAACCGCCAGCAAGATGACGACTGCTTTAACGATCATTTGGTAGTAAGAAGAAACACCTAATAAATTCAGTCCGTTGTTGAGGAAACCAAGGATAAGTGCGCCGATCAACGTACCAACGATACGCCCTTTTCCTCCAGCCAGACTGGTGCCGCCCAATACTACAGCCGCGATAGCATCCAGCTCATACCCTGTACCCGCCGTCGGCTGTGCAGAGGACAAGCGTGCGACTTCGATAATTCCCGCTAGGGCAGACAACAGCCCACACAGGGAATAGACAATAATTTTGACTTTATCAACACTGATGCCGGACAAACGGGTGGCAGACTCGTTGCCGCCCAACGCATAGATATAGCGCCCCAGACACGTATGATGCAACATGTACCAGGCTGCCGCGAACACGATAGCCATGATCCAGATTGGCGTCGGAATCCCCAGCGGACGACCGATACCAAACCAGCCAAACGCATCTGCTACGTCGGAAAAACCGGTATTAACCGGGCTGCCGTTGGTATAAACCATCGTCACACCGCGAAGTAACAGCATCATGACCAACGTGGCGATAAACGCCTGCACTTTGCCTTTAGATACAATAACCCCCGTACCCGCACCAATCAGCGCCCCCAGCGCCAGTGCGCCAAACACCGCCACCAGCGCATTGACTTCAAGCCCGACGATGGAAGCCGCTACGGCACCGGTTAATGCCAGCAGGGAACCCACTGACAAATCGATGCCCGAGGTCAGAATCACCAGGGTCATGCCGACGGCCATGATGGCGTTCACCGACGTCTGCTGGAGAATATTGAACAGGTTGTTCAGGGTAAAAAAGTTAGGGCTCATGGCGGAAACAACCGCAATCAGGATCAGGAGCGCGATCAGCGATTTCTGCTCCAGTAACCACTCTTTGCTGAACCAGCGTTTTGCCGCGATAGATTGAGAACTCATGTCTGACTTACTCCTGCTTTGCGCCGTATTGCTTACCAACGGCCGCGGCCATCAGTGCTTCCTGGGTAGCTTGCTCAATAGGGAAATCACCGCTCAAGCGCCCTTCATGCATCACAATGATGCGATCGCTCATTCCCAAGACTTCGGGCATTTCGGATGACACCAATATGATGCTCAGCCCTTCTTCTTTGAATTGATTGATTAACTGATAAATCTCTTTCTTCGCCCCGACATCGACGCCACGCGTCGGTTCATCAAGGATCAGGACATTTGGGCGCGTCATCAGGCCACGGGCAATCGCCACTTTCTGCTGATTACCGCCGGAAAGCAGGCCGATAGGCTGCTCCATCGAAGGCGTTTTCACGTTGAACAGGCGAATAAAGTCGGCAACGGTCAGTTGCTCTTCGGCATGTTTCAAACGACCGCCCGCATGGCTGAAATAGCGCAGTGCGGTTAAGGACATGTTTTCTTTTACTGACATGCCCAGCACCAGACCATCACGTTTGCGGTCTTCGGAAATGTAAACGATGCCGTTCGCCAGGCCATCCTGCGGTTTACGGGTCACAACGTCGCGGCCATCCAGCGTCACATTACCGCCAGTTCGCGGTAGTGCGCCGTAGATAATCTTCATCAGTTCGGTACGGCCCGCGCCCATCAGCCCTGCGACGCCCAGAATTTCGCCTTTCCGCACCGTAAAGCTGACACTGTCGACGCCCGGCCCAGACAGGTTCTGTACCTTAAGGCGAACCTCTCCCGGCACTTTATTCGAACGTGGGTACTGATCTTCCAGCTTACGACCGACCATCATTTCAATCAGCGTATCTTCCTCTAAATCACTAACCGGACGCTCGCCGATAAACTGACCATCGCGGAACACGGTAATGTCATCGCAGATTTCAAAGATTTCTTTCAGACGGTGGGAAATATAGACAATGCCGCATCCCTGAGATTGCAGCTCTTTGATCACGCTGAATAACGAAGCGGTTTCAGTATCTGTCAGGGCATCAGTCGGTTCATCCATGATGATGACTTTCGATTCAAAGCTCAGCACCTTGGCAATTTCTACCATTTGCTGATCGCCAATCGATAAATCCCCGACCATACGACGGCTGTCATAGCGCAGATTAAGGCGTTTCAGCAACTTATCGGCTTCCGCATACATCTTGTTCCAGTCGATACGACCGAAGCGGTTGGTAAATTCACGACCAAGGAAGATATTCTCGGCAATTGTGAGTTGGGGAATCAGGTTAAGTTCCTGATGGATAATACCGATACCTGCTTCCTGGGACGCTTTCGGCCCGCTGAAATCGACCTCTTTCCCCAGAAAATGAATGCTGCCGGCATCTTTACGATAGATCCCGGTCAGGACTTTCATCATGGTGGACTTGCCCGCACCGTTCTCGCCCACCAGCGCCATCACTTTTCCCGGATAGACGTTGAGTGCCGCACCGGAAAGCGCTTTAACGCCGGGAAAAGATTTCGTGATGCCTTGCAGTTGCAGTAAAGGTTGCATTGATGCCTCAGAACGTTACGCCAGCACAAAGGATGACATTGGCATACGGAGAGCACTCTCCGCTGCGAATGATGGCCCGGCTTTTGCCGCTTTGGGTTTTAAATTCTTCATGGCTGACATAGTGCAATGCAATTGAGTTGCCCTGGTGTTGTTCAAGTTGCTTCAATTGATCGAGTAATGCGTCATGGACTGCGGGGTTCTTTTCAATAATCTCTTTCGCCAGAATAGCGGCCTCGACCTGCATTTCGCTGGTGACAACGCTAACGACCTGCAAGAACGTCGGCACATTATGCGTCAACGCCAGATCGATACGGGTCGTCGTTTCAGGAATCGGTAAACCGGCATCGCCAATCACAAGGCTATCGGTATGCCCTAGTCGAGAAATCACAGAAGAAATATCTGAATTCAATAATGCTGCTTTTTTCATCTTCTCACCCCACTAGCGAAACGTTTCGCTAATAACATTCTAGAAAAAGAAGCAAGAAAGGCAATGAAGAGATAAAAAAAATGTGATCGCTATCGAAACGTTTCGCTAACAAAAAAATAAAGAGAACACGAGGCCGTTATAGAAGGTTGATAAAAAGAGAAATAGCGGGCAACAGCCCGCCACTAGGGAATTGAGGATAACGTTTTAGAGTTTGCGAATCTGCTTCACATCCAGCTCGACAGAGTTGAAGTCTTTATCCAGTTCACCCTGAATTTCCACTTTATCGGTGGGTGAAACCATCTGACCATTCCAGCGTTTGTGATCGATCTCGACTTCCATCGTGCCCGTTGAATCGCGGAACAGATAGTTCTCATCACCGATCCGTTTTTCAATATTGCCGCTCAGCGCCACCCAACTGTCATCACGCAAATCTTTAGCCTTATCTACCGTGGTGAGGGAACTCTGTTGATCGATGAATCCCCCTTTATGCGTGCCAACCGCAGGCGTTTCTGGGTTGACGAAACCACCGCCGCTTTGTGCGGCAAATACGGGTACAGAAACCAGAGCGGTAATGGCAAGTAACGCAGCTGCTTTTTTCATGTTTACCTTCCTTATTTTGTCTGTTTTTTCACAGTCAACGGTTTCGCAGTCAACCTGCGGGAGTAATCGGTCTTCGGGAAGGATTAAAACAAACCGTTCTTAACAGAATCTTAAGGAATCAGCGTCTGCATTTTTATTTTTTTATATTGCCGAAATCGCCCGATTTCAGCGATTTGTCCTGTACACGTCGCCCCCCGATTTCGTATAAAACCAGAAAAGGCGCAAACGCAACAGCGACACATTTCCTGCGAGGCAGCCATGAGAATATTGTTAATCGAAGACGATCGCTTGATTGGCGACGGCCTGAAAGCGGGGTTGAACAAACTAGGCTTTAATATCGACTGGTTTATGGAAGGTAAAGCAGGTGCAGCGGCATTGAAGGCGGCACCCTATGATGCGGTGGTGCTCGATCTCAGCCTGCCGGGTATGGACGGGATGGATATTCTGCGCCAGTGGCGTCAGGCTGGGCATGACGAACCGGTACTGATTTTGACCGCCCGCGATGCGCTGGAACAACGTGTGGAAGGGCTACAACGAGGTGCCGATGATTATTTATGTAAGCCCTTTGCGCTGACAGAAGTGGCCGCTCGCCTGCAGGCACTGATTCGCCGCCGTCACGGTCAGCTTCAACCGGCATTAACGCACGGCGCGGTTTCCCTTGAGCAAGGATCGCGGAGCGTCACGCTTAACAACGAACCGCTGATACTAAAATCTCGCGAACTGGCGTTACTGGAACTGTTTTTGCTCAATCCAAACCGCGTACTCACGCGCGCACAGTTGGAAGAAAAGCTCTATGGGTGGGACGATGATGTCTCCAGTAATGCGGTAGAAGTGCATATCCATCATCTGCGTAAAAAGCTGGGCAGCGGGTTTATCCGTACCGTGCATGGCGTTGGCTACATTTTGGGAGATGCACTATGAACCGACTCAGCCTGCGTTTACGCCTGATTGCGGGTTTTACGCTGCTGACTATGATTTGCTGGGGCGTAGCCAGTCTGCTTTCGTGGTATCAAACGCGTCATAACATCAATGAGTTATTTGATACTCAGCAATTGCTATTTGCCAAACGTCTTGCCACCATGAACCCCGATGAATTGCGAATTCAGTCAACTTCTCTGCCCAAAACCAAAAGTTTGGTACACAAGGATCGAGGCAAGCAGGATGATGATGCCCTAGCCTTCGCCATTTTTACTCGTGATGGGAAGATGGCGTTGAATGATGGTGAGAACGGCAAAAATTTCATTTTTGATTACCAGCGAAACGGCTTTACCGACGGCAAATTGCGTGATGACAGTGACGCATGGCGCATCATCTGGTTAACAACGGCAGATGATCGTTACGTGATCGCCGTTGGGCAGGAATGGGAATACCGTCAGGACATGACGCTGGATATTGTAAAAACCAACTTGATGCCGTGGCTGTTTGCGCTGCCGATCATGCTGGCGCTGCTGTTCTGTCTCGTAACGCGTGAACTCTCGCCGCTAAAACACATTACCACCGAGCTTCAACAGCGTTCACCGGGCGAAAGTACACCGCTGGCGACGCAGCACATCCCGCAAGAAGTTCGCCCATTGGTCAACGCATTAAACCACCTGTTTTCCCGCATCAGCGACATGCTGGTTCGTGAACGTCGTTTTACCTCCGATGCGGCTCATGAATTGCGTAGCCCGCTGGCAGCGTTGAAAGTCCAAACCGAAGTCGCACAGCTCGCGCATGACGATGAAGCCATGCGGCACCATGCACTGGTCAATCTGGACAAAGGTATCGATCGGGCTACACGGCTGGTGGATCAACTCCTGACACTATCGCGGCTGGATGCCGAATCGTCACCCGAAGGGATGCAGCCCGTTCAGTTCAATGAACTCCTGCAACAGACAGTGATCGCGCATTACCACACGGCGAAAACTGCGGGTATCGAACTGACGCTAGATTTACCAGACGCCCCCGTTATCCGGCAAGGCCATCCGCTGTTGCTGACTCTGCTGGTACGCAATTTGCTGGATAATGCTATTCGCTACAGCCATGAAGGGGGGACGGTAAACCTGACGCTGACAGAACGCAGCTTTCAGGTTACCGATAACGGGCCGGGTATTAGCAAGGCGGCGCTGGCAAGAATTGGCGAACGCTTTTATCGCCCGCCGGGGCAGGATAAATCCGGCAGCGGTCTGGGAATTTCTATCGTCAACAACATCGCAAAACTACACCACATGCGGGTCACGTTCACCAATCAGCCCGAAGGCGGGCTAATTGTGTCGGTAAATTGGGAAAATAGTTAACGTACTAGCAGCAACTCGCTGCCTGTTATTAGGGAAACACGAGGATGAGGTTCCCGCAGGGATGCCTCGCCTCGTGGTCGACCGTATATCTCGATCTTATCCCAACATAAGATCATCTATTCGGTTCACTTAAATCTCGACCTGTATCCCCAGTTCAATCAGCCTGTTCGGCGGTATTTCAAACTGATCCGCCGCCCGCAGCGCATTGCGGCTGAGCATCATGAATAGCTTACCGCGCAAGCGTAGATACCACGGACGCTCACCGATAATCAGTGACTCATTGGACATAAAGAAAGAGGTTTCCATCATTTGGCAGGTTAACCCATCCTGCCAGCAGCGCTGAAAGACCTCTTCCACATCCGGCGTCTCACGCCAGCCATAGTTGGCAATCACGCGCCAGAACGTCGGCGAAAGCTGTTCAACCGTTACTCGACGCGCGTTCAGCACATAGGGGGCATCCTCCGTTCGCATGGTCAATAGCACCACACGCTCGTGCAGGATCTTATTGTGCTTAAGGTTATGCAGCAGGGCGAACGGAATAACACGAGTCGCGCGCGAGAAATACACGGCGGTCCCCAGCACACGCGTCGGCGGCGTTTTCTCCAGCGAGGCAATCATGGCATCCAGCGAATTACCATGCTCATGCAGCCGGCGCAGCAGCCTGAAGCGCTCGCTTTTCCATGTGGTCATGATGATAAACATAACCATACCCAATGCCAGCGGCAGCCAGCCGCCGGAGAAGATCTTGACCACGTTTGCCAAAAACATCGGCACGTCAATAATCAGCAGGCCCGCCAGCAAAACCCAGGCCAGATAGCGATTCCAGAGCCAATTTTTTACCGCCACCGTAAAGAACAGAATGCTGGTAATCACCATCGTACCTGTTACCGCAATCCCGTAAGCCGCAGCAAGATTGCCCGAATGCTCAAAGCTGACAATCACGATGACAACGGAAATATAGAGCATCCAGTTAATGGCAGGGATATAAATCTGACCGGATTCCATATCTGACGTATGTACGATACGCATCGGCGGCAAGTAACCCAGCCGCACAGCCTGACGGGTAAGGGAAAAAACGCCGGAAATCACTGCCTGAGAAGCAATAATTGTCGCCAACGTAGCCAATATCATCAGTGGAATCAGCGCCCAGTCTGGTGCCAGCAGGAAGAAAGGGTTCTTGATGGCTTCCGGGTCCTTTAACAGCAACGCGCCCTGCCCGAAGTAATTTAACACCAGCGATGGTAGCACCACCGTAAACCAGGCGAGACGAATCGGGAATTTACCGAAGTGCCCCATATCGGCATACAGCGCTTCGACCCCGGTAATCGCCAGCACCACCGCACCCAGCGCAAAGAACGACGCTACTTTATATTCGATAAAGAAGCGCAAGGCGTACATCGGGTTCAACGCCTGCAAAATTTCGGGATTAGCGATAATGCTGCGCGCACCCAGTACGCCAAGCGTCAAAAACCAAATCAGCATCACGGGTGCAAACAGCTTGCCGACGCTACCTGTACCGTGTTTTTGAATAATAAACAGTAATGTCAGAACGACAATCGAGAGGGGAACGATATAGCTGCCCATCGACGGCGCGGCAATTTCCAGCCCTTCCATCGCCGACATCACCGAGATAGCTGGCGTGATGACCACTTCCCCATAGAAGAAGCTACCGCCAATCAACCCCATGATGACCAGCACAGACGTCATTCTATCGGAGGTATTGCGCCCAGCTAACGACATTAATGTGAGAATTCCACCTTCGCCTGCGTTATCGGCACGCATCACATAGGTCAGGTATTTCAGCGAAACAACAAGGACCAACAGCCAAAAGATCAGTGAAAGAAAGCCAAAGACAGAATCAGGTTCGACCCCAAAACCAAACTGCCCTGATAAACATTCCCTTAACGTATAAAGAGGGCTGGTTCCTATATCTCCATAAACTACCCCGATGGCCGCCAGCGTGACAGCCGGAAGCGAACGTTTATGTTCTGAGCTCATAAACCTATCTTCTTTTGTTAATCATGTTGTTAATCAGTCCGCGAAGCGCGTCATTCACAGCAACGCGTCCGAAAGCGCACAGTATGCACAAATCAGGGTAAAAAACCATGTTTATGGTGCGGGGTCATGCATAAGAAACATCCTGTAAAAGGTAGTTTATTGCTTACTTCCCCCGTTAGGGTGAATAATCCGTAAAAGTATTCTAATAAAAATCTGTGATCTGCCGTTTATTATTACTATTGTCTTTCTGAAAGTAGGTTTTTTCTGAGACATCGCTTTCAGTAGAGCAACCGAATTCAAAAAATAAACGATTTCAGTACATCACATCATGGGACTAACGGATTAATTATGCGTCAAACTGCGGCATTGGCTGAAAGAATTTCTCGCCTCAGTCATGCGCTAGAGCATGGGCTCTACGAAAGACAGCATGCCATTCGCCTCTGTCTGCTGGCAGCACTAAGCGGGGAAAGCGTTTTTCTCCTAGGGCCGCCAGGTATAGCCAAAAGTATGATCGCTCGGCGCCTTAAATTCGCTTTTCGTCATGCGAACGCATTCGAGTACCTGATGACCCGCTTTTCCACCCCAGAAGAGGTATTCGGTCCCCTTTCTATTCAGGCATTAAAAGATGAAGGCCGCTACCAGCGACTCACCGCCGGTTATCTGCCGGAAGCCGAAATCGTTTTTTTGGATGAAATCTGGAAAGCGGGTCCCGCTATTTTGAACACCCTGCTGACGGCCATTAACGAACGGCGTTTCCGTAATGGCAACAGCGAAGATACGATCCCCATGCGCCTGCTGGTCGCGGCCTCGAATGAATTGCCAGAGGCGGATGGCGGTCTGGAAGCGCTCTACGACCGAATGCTCATCCGTCTGTGGCTCGATCGCGTGCAGGAAAAACAGAATTTCCGTGCACTGCTCGTGAATAATAGCAGCGAACGCGATAACCCCGTCCCGCCCGCCCTTAGCGTCAGCGATGAAGAGTACCTACAGTGGCAGAAGGATATTGATCAGATTGCGCTGCCTGAAGTCGGTTTCGAGCTGATTTACACGCTGCGTCAGCAGCTCGATGCGCTGGAAAAGGCGCCTTACATTTCCGATCGACGCTGGAAAAAAGCCCTGCGCCTGCTTCAGGCCAGCGCATTTTTCTGCGGACGGGACACTATTACGCCGGTTGATATCATTCTGCTGAAAGACTGTCTCTGGCATGACCAAAGCACCTTGATGCTCATCGAACACCAGCTTGAATTGCTGATTACCGAGCACGCCTACCAGCAGAAAAGTCTACTGTTCCGGCTGCAACAGGCGAATACCAAACGTCAGCAATATCAGCGTGAACAAAGCGAATTGCAGGCATTTTCTGTCGAGAAACAGGGGCACTTCCTTGGACGGAAATTCCATTACACCTTGCCTGACACGATCGTCGCAGAAACGCTGGATCTGGTGCTACAACGCCCGCTGATCCTGCACGATATTGAAGTCAATCACCTGATTATTGAGAAGAATACTTTGCAAGGGTGGCTGCAAAAAGGGGGAGAAATCCGGGGCAAGCTCAACGGCATCGGCTTTACTCAACGTCTCGACCTGCTGGTGGACGATCGCCAGCACCTGACAGTTCGCGATATCAGCCTGCAATCCTCCATGCTTTCTCTGCCGGAAAAGCGCGACTGTGTATTGCCTACCGCGATTACCGATGAATATGAAAAGCTGACCATGCAGCTACGCGAACAACGTCGCTTATTCAGCCAGCATCAGCCTTGTCTGTTCGTCCCCGCAGAGTGGCTAGCTAAAATAGAAGCCAGCTTGCAAGAGGTTGCCGAACAGATCCAGCAATCAGAGCAACAGGACTAACGCCGATGATCACGCTGGAATCACTGGAAATGCTGCTGTCTATCGATGAAAACGAACTGCTGGACGATCTTGTCGTCACGCTATTGGCAACGCCGCAGCTCGCTTTCTTCTTTGAAAAGTATCCCAGCCTGAAGTCGGCATTACTCAACGATCTTCCTCACTGGAAAGAAACCTTAAAGCAGCGCCTGCGCACTACGCAGGTACCGCCAGAGCTGGAGAAAGAATTTAGCTGCTACCAACGTTCACAATCGATCGACAATCAGGCTTTTCAGACACGCCTGCCTGCGATTATGGATACGCTGAACAACGTAGAATCCCCCTTTCTGACGCAGGCCTCACAGCTCATTACCTCTCCAGAGAGAACCTTAGGGCAGAAGATCACCAGTGGGCTCCACGCGCTCTTTCTTCAGCGCTGGCGGCTAAGCCTCACACTGCAAACCGTTTCACTGCATCAGCAGTTAATGGATCAGGAGCGGGAAATCCTGCTGGATGAACTGCAACAACGCCTGACCCTCAGCGGCAAACTCGAACCGATTTTGGCCGAAAATGAAAATGCAGCTGGGAGGCTCTGGGATCTCAGCGCAGCACAGCGTGTTCACACCGATCCCCGTCCATTACTGGATTTCGGTGCCTTCCTGCAACGCCAGCCCGCATTACAAAAACTGGCGGAACGCTTAGGCCGCAGCCGGGAAACCAAATCCATCCTCACGCAAGAGGCACCACAAGAAGCCTTCCGGGTAAGAGTACGAGAACCGGCCACCGTGCCTGAGCAGGTGAGTGGCGTACATCAGAGCGATGACATTTTGCGTTTGATGCCGACGGAGCTGGCCACATTGGGCATTAGCGAATTGGAATATGAATTCTATCGTCGCCTACTAGAGCATCGGCTGCTGACCTATCGCTTACAGGGGGAGAGCTGGCGCGAGAAAATCACCGAGCGCCCCGTGGTACATCAGCAAAACGAACAGCAGCCACGTGGCCCCTTTATCGTCTGCGTCGATACGTCAGGCTCGATGGGCGGCTTTAATGAACGCTGTGCCAAAGCCTTCTGTCTGGCGCTGATGCGCATCGCACTCGCCGACAACCGCCGTTGCTACATCATGCTGTTTTCTACTGGCGTGGTGAAATATGAGCTCACATCTGCGGACGGCTTAGAGCAGGCGATACGTTTTCTCAGCCAATCCTTCCGCGGCGGCACGGATATGAGCGCCTGCCTGTCAGCATTGTTGGATAAAATGGATGACGGACTCTGGCATGATGCCGACGCCGTGGTGATTTCAGATTTTATCGCCCAGCGGTTGCCGGATGAGGTAGTGAATAAGGTGAAAAGCCGCCAGAAGCAGCTACAGCATCGTTTCCATGCTGTAGCGATGTCCGATCATGGCAAACCCGGCATCATGCACATCTTTGACCATATCTGGCGCTTTGATACCGGGTTAAAAAGCCGCTTAATGCGCCGTTGGCAGCACGGCAAGGCTTATTAAAGCAGGCCAGAAACTGACTCATGCAGCGACTGTGGCCAGACGCCGCACTGAACCTGACCAATGTGTGGCAATTGCAGCAACAGCATGACCAAGCGAGACTGACCGATTCCACCACCGATGGTTTGCGGCATTTCACCGCGCAGCAGCGCCTGATGCCATTCTAGCTTCAGACGTTCTTGATCCTGCGTCAGCGCTAACTGGCGTGTTAAGGCTTCAGCATCGACACGGATGCCCATTGATGAAATCTCAAATGCATCGTTCAGAACTGGGTTCCACACGACGATATCGCCGTTCAGGCCCGCCAGTTCGTGCTCGCCTGACGTCGTCCAGTCATCATAATCTGGTGCGCGCACATCGTGAGAGTGTCCGCTGGACAGTTTACCGCCAATCCCAATAAGGAAGACTGCACCCAGTTCTTTAGCGATAGCACGTTCACGCCCTTTGGCATCCAGATCGGGATAGCGCTGTAGCAACGTTTCGGTATGTACAAAGTGAATCTGTTCCGGCAGGAAAGGCTGAATGCCAAACGCCTGATGTACCGCCGCTTCCGTCGCTTTAATACCCTGATAAATACGCGTCACCGTCGATTTCAGATACTCGGCATTGCGCTCTCCATCTCCCATCACGCGCTCCCAGTCCCATTGATCGACATAAACTGAGTGGATCGGGCTTAGACGATCTTCGTCCGGGCGCAGTGCTTTCATGTGGGTATAGATGCCTTCGCCGGAGCTAAAGTCATACGCACCCAGCATTTTACGTTTCCATTTCGCCAGTGAGTGCACCACTTCAAATGTGGCATCCGGCAAGGCTTTAACATTAACTTGTACCGCTTTTTCCGTACCGGACAAGTTGTCCTGCGTACCATCGCCGATACGGCTGAGAATCGGTGCCTGGACTTCAATCAATCCCAGAAGCTGCTCCAGTTGGCTGGAGAAGAAAGACTTAACGAAGCTGATTTGCTGTTGTTTTTCGATGTACTGCTTTTTCATTGCCGCGTCTCTTATTCATCGTATTTAGTTATTCATTAAGCAATAAAAACTGCCTGTCATTCAATAATCTTATAGATAAATTGCACTTGTTCTTTTAATCCGTCATTTTATAGCGGTATAAAATCATTATTCGTTAAATAAGGGGGCTAAAAGTGGCAGATATTTATCAGATCGATAATCTCGATCGCGGCATCCTTTCCGCCTTAATGGAAAATGCGCGCACGCCTTATGCCGAACTGGCAAAACAATTTTCCGTCAGTCCAGGCACAATCCACGTTCGAGTAGAAAAAATGAAGCAGGCGGGCATCATTGTCGGTACGCGTCTGGACGTGAACCCAAAACAGCTGGGCTATGACGTATGCTGTTTTATCGGCATCATTCTGAAAAGCGCCAAAGATTATCCTTCAGCGCTGGAGAAGTTGAACAATCTGGAAGAAGTGGTCGAGGCTTACTACACCACCGGGCATTACAGCATCTTTATTAAGGTCATGTGCCGCTCGATCGAGGCGCTGCAACATGTGCTTATCAACAAGATCCAAACAATTGATGAAATTCAGTCCACTGAAACGCTCATCTCCCTGCAGAACCCCATCATGCGGACGATCGCGCCGTAATGTTTTTTTCCTATACCCATATTATCCACAGGTAGATCCCAGCCAGATCACAGCGTACAATGTCCCGTCTTTTATCGGATGGGATCGCTATGGCAGACATTACCTTAATCAGTGGCAGTACCCTTGGCAGTGCCGAATATGTTGCAGAGCATTTGGCCGAACTGCTGGAGAAGGATGATTTTTCCACTGAAATTCTGCATGGCCCTACGCTTGATGCACTACCTGAAAGCGGTATATGGCTGGTGGTGACGTCTACACACGGTGCAGGAGAATTCCCTGACAACCTGAAAGCACTGTTTGAACAACTGGAACAGCAAAAGCCCGACCTTTCTCAGGTGCGTTTCGGTGCTGTGGGGATCGGGAGTAAAGAGTACGACACGTTCTGTGGCGCGATCCAAACAGCGGATCGTGTATTGGCTCAATTGGGTGCCAAACGGATCGGTGAAATCCTCGAGATCGACATCACTCAGCATCAGATTCCAGAAGATCCTGCAGAAGAATGGCTAGGATCGTGGGTTATTTTACTCAAATAAGATGAAATATTCGGCAGTTGAATGTGGATAACTATGCTTATTTCAGGTGTAAAACCCGTAGTTATCCCAATAACAACCCGAGTATGTTTTTTGTCCTGTGCATAACTACGCATTAAGATCCCAGCTTATACTGGCTAGGATCACCGATCATTCACAGGTAAGGATCATCTCCATTCTCTTGATCTTTAATATGAATAATCACTTATCCACACAACATGACGATCCTAATAAGAGATCTAATAAAGAGATCTTTAAATAAAAAGATCTTTCTTTAATTAACGAGGATCCAACGGACTTGGTCGTTGGCTCAAAGTTGAGTAGAATCGCCTCCCCAGGGCAAATAACGATCGTTCGCCACTCATCATTCGCGATAATGCGAGGAGCAGTACCATGTTTTATCCAGATCCATTTGACGTCATCGTGATCGGTGGCGGTCATGCCGGAACAGAAGCAGCAATGGCTTCTGCCCGAATGGGCCAACAGACGCTTTTGCTCACACACAATATCGACACGTTGGGGCAAATGTCTTGCAACCCAGCGATCGGCGGTATTGGGAAAGGTCATCTGGTTAAAGAGATCGATGCAATGGGAGGCTTGATGGCGCGTGCCGTCGATCAGGCAGGTATACAGTTTAGGATACTAAACAGCAGTAAAGGCCCTGCAGTCAGAGCGACCCGCGCACAAGCGGATCGTGTGCTCTATCGTCAGGCTGTCCGTACCGCTTTGGAAAATCAGCCAAACCTGACGATCTTCCAGCAGGCGGTTGACGATCTGATCGTGGAAAACGATCGCGTTGTCGGTGCGGTTACCCAGATGGGACTAAAATTCCGTGCAAAAGCCGTGGTGTTGACGGTAGGCACTTTCCTTGATGGCAAAATTCATATTGGGCTGGATAACTACAGCGGTGGCCGTGCAGGCGATCCGCCTTCTATTCCGCTCGCGCGTCGTCTGCGTGAGTTACCTCTGCGCGTCAACCGTCTGAAAACCGGTACGCCGCCACGTATTGACGCCAGAACCATCGATTTTAGCGTGCTGGCTCAACAGCACGGTGACAACCCGATGCCCGTTTTCTCGTTCCTGGGTAATGCGAGCCAGCATCCGGCGCAAATGCCGTGCTACATCACGCATACCAATGAGAAGACCCACGATGTGATCCGTAATAATCTGGATCGTAGCCCGATGTATGCCGGGATCATCGAAGGGATCGGCCCGCGGTATTGCCCGTCGATCGAAGACAAAGTCATGCGCTTTGCCGATCGAAATACGCATCAGATCTTTCTTGAACCGGAAGGCCTGACCAGCAACGAAATTTATCCTAACGGAATCTCAACCAGTTTGCCGTTTGACGTCCAATGGCAGATTGTTCGCTCGATGGCAGGGATGGAAAATGCACGCATCGTTCGTCCTGGCTATGCGATTGAGTACGATTTCTTCGATCCTCGCGATCTGAAACCTACGCTGGAAAACAAATTTGTTCATGGCCTTTTCTTCGCTGGACAGATCAACGGAACAACAGGTTATGAAGAAGCGGCCGCACAGGGCATGCTAGCTGGGCTGAATGCAGCTCGACTGGCTGCCGATAAGGAAGGTTGGTCACCACGTCGCGATCAAGCTTATCTCGGCGTGTTGGTTGACGATCTCTGTACGCTGGGGACGAAAGAACCCTACCGGATGTTTACCTCACGTGCTGAATATCGTCTGATGCTGCGCGAAGATAACGCTGATCTACGTTTGACTGAAATGGGTCGCGAGCTGGGGATGGTCGACGATCATCGCTGGGCACGTTTCAACGAGAAGCTCGAGAATATTGAGAAAGAGCGTCAGCGCCTGCGCGACATTCACGTTCACCCGCAATCTGAGCAGTTAGATCAGGTCAACTCATTGCTGAAAACGCCGTTGTCCCGTGAAGCGAACGGTGAAGAACTGCTGCGTCGCCCGGAAGTGGATTACGTTCAGCTTACTGCGCTACCGCTGTTTGCTCCAAGATTAACCGACGAACAGGCCGCAGAGCAGGTTGAAATTCAGGTCAAATACGAAGGGTATATTGCTCGCCAGCAGGATGAAATCGAAAAACAGCAGCGTAATGAAAATGCACTGCTGCCTACCGATCTGGATTACAAACAGGTGAGTGGATTGTCCAATGAGGTGATTGCCAAGCTGAACGATCACAAGCCTTCGTCGATCGGTCAGGCTTCACGGATTTCTGGTATTACGCCTGCGGCGATCTCCATTCTACTGATCTGGCTTAAAAAACAAGGTCTGCTGCGCCGCAGCGCCTGATTTAAGGTAACCTTATCCCCTAAATAGCCGGTTATCCGGCTATTTTTATTATTAACTTCATATTTTTCATCGGGATCTTATTGTGCGCAACACACTCGATAATCTGCTAAACGCGGCTGGTATGGTGATTTCAGATAAGCAAAAAAATCTTCTGATACAGTATGTTGATATGCTGAATAAGTGGAACAAAGCTTATAATCTGACGTCGGTACGCGATCCGCAGCAAATGCTGGTCCGCCACATCATGGACAGTATCGTGGTTGAGCCACATTTACACGGACAGCGTTTTATCGATGTGGGTACCGGGCCTGGGTTACCAGGAATTCCGTTGGCGATTGTTCGCCCTGAGTCGCATTTTACTTTGCTGGATAGCCTAGGTAAGCGTGTGCGCTTCCTGCGTCAGGTTCAGCATGAACTACAGCTTGAAAACATCACGCCAGTACAGAGTCGCGTTGAGGCGTTTCCAGCAGAACCCCCTTTTGATGGGGTGATCAGTCGGGCATTTGCCTCTTTGCAGGACATGATTAACTGGTGCAACCATCTTCCAGCCAGACCTACAGGGCGGTTTTATGCGCTAAAAGGCCTACTTCCAGAGGATGAATTGTCATCCTTGCCACAAGATGTCCTATTAGATCAAGTTGTTCGCTTATCCGTTCCCGATCTGGAAGGTGAACGCCATTTGGTCGTGCTTAAACCAAACTAATTTTGTTTTTTATCAAAAAAATTATAACTAAATATTGCATGTCAGGATGCCACCTCGTCTATCGGTGGCATTGTCCTGGAACGCATTGCGATCACTGAAATTTTACATCTTCGTTTTTTCAGCGTTGTCCTTTTGCTTTCGCACTGAATAATAACGAGCGAAAATAAATCATCGGCATCAAAATTTAGTTATTTTTGTGTTAATTGAGTAAAAAAACGATATCAATAATGTCAATAGGTGGTTGAAAGCTTGTTTATTGCGATTTTTGGATAGGTTTTTTATTAAATTATTGAAATTAAATAAAATAAATACGTTTTATTACTAAGGACAAAAAAAATACATCCTGTTGTAAATATTCGTAAGCCCTTTTATGTGAGTCATATCACAGATTGGAGGCCTTTAGACATTAATGACACCAGACATGAGTCGCGAGGATTGTTAGTAAAAACGGGGCTTCAGAAAGAAATTTAAATAATTGTTCACCTTTTCGCTACTTATCGATTGAATTCGCAGGTATGACCCGTATAATTTGCTCGTTTTTTGCTGCTTGACTCAGTGGTGTAAAGGCAGTTTTATACGTCATTCGGTATACCTCTGAAAAGGTACGGAGAGAGCAAACGTCATGCCTGTATCACTTTACAGCGGAAAAGTCGCCTTAAGGCTGCTGTTGTTACAGTTAGTGACTTTTGCTTTGTTGAGTGCTGTTTTCAGCCTCAATAGCGTCAACGCTGCTGCTTCTGCATTAGGCGGAGGATTGGCAGCCTGGTTACCGAATGTGTTGTTTGTGCTGTTTGCCTTGCGTCACCAGTCACACAAGCCTGCTGATGGACGTGTGGTGGCTTGGTCATTCGCGATTGGCGAGGCGCTTAAGGTATTTATCACCATTGCACTGTTAGTGGTGGCGTTAGGCGTGTTTAAAGCGGCATTCTTTCCGCTTGGCCTGACTTATTTATCGGTGCTGGTTATGCAGATCGTGGCACCGGCCGTAATTAATCGTTGCCGTAATTAACAACAAAAGGGTAAGAGACATCATGGCTGCTGGAGAAATCTCTACTCCGCAAGAGTATATCGGTCACCACTTGCAGCATTTGCAGGTCGGGACGGGTTTTTGGGCGATCAACGTCGATTCGATGTTTTTCTCCATCGCTCTTGGGGTCCTCTTTCTGGTTATCTTTCACCGCGTAGCGAAACGTGCAACCAGCGGTGTGCCAGGTAAGCTGCAAACCGCTGTCGAACTGGTTATCGGTTTCGTTGATGGTACCGTGCGCGATATGTTCCATGGCAAAAGCAAACTGATTGCTCCTCTGGCACTGACCATTTTCGTCTGGGTTTTCCTGATGAATATGATGGACCTGCTGCCCATCGATCTGTTGCCGCAAGCCTGGGCGGGTGTCTACAGCCTATTGGGGTTCGACCCTGCGCATGCTTATCTGCGTGCTGTCCCGACGGCTGACGTGAACATCACGCTGTCGATGGCGCTTGGGGTATTTATCCTGGTTCTGTTCTACAGCATCAAAATGAAGGGGCTTGGCGGTTTTGTTAAAGAACTGACCATGCAACCGTTCAACCATCCAGTATTTATTCCTATCAACCTGATTCTTGAAGGTGTCAGCCTGCTGTCCAAACCTATTTCCTTAGGCTTGCGACTGTTTGGCAATATGTATGCGGGTGAGTTGATCTTCATCCTGATTGCCGGTCTGTTGCCGTGGTGGTCACAATGGCTGTTAAATGTGCCTTGGGCTATTTTCCACATTTTGATTATTACGCTTCAGGCTTTTATTTTCATGGTTCTGACGGTTGTTTATCTCTCGATGGCATCTGAAGAGCATTGATTTTCTTTCAACAAATAACGTTTTTAACTGAAACAAACTGGAGACTGTCATGGAAAACCTGAGTGTGGATCTGCTGTACATGGCTGCCGCGTTAATGATGGGTTTGGCGGCGATCGGTGCTGCGATCGGTATCGGCATTCTGGGTGGTAAATTCTTGGAAGGTGCTGCTCGTCAGCCTGACCTGATTCCTTTACTGCGTACACAGTTCTTTATCGTCATGGGTCTGGTTGACGCCATCCCAATGATCGCTGTTGGTCTGGGGCTGTATGTGATGTTTGCGGTGGCCTAAGCAGAATGTGTTCTGCTGAGGTTAAAACATCAACTTATTTAACTTTGAAAGAGGCATTGTGCTGTGAATATTAATGCAACAATCCTCGGCCAGGCCATTGCGTTCGTCCTGTTTGTCTGGTTCTGCATGAAGTATGTATGGCCGCCGATGATGGCAGCCATCGAGAAACGTCAGAAAGAAATTGCTGACGGTCTGGCTTCTGCTGAACGTGCCAAAAAAGATTTGAACTTGGCTCAGGCCAATGCGACAGATCAATTGAAGAAAGCCAAAGCGGATGCTCAGGTTATCATCGAGCAGGCGAACAAACGCCGTGCTCAGATCCTGGATGAGGCGAAAGCTGAAGCGGAAGCTGAACGTAACAAGATTGTGGCGCAGGCGCAGGCTGAAATCGAAGCCGAACGTAAACGTGCTCGTGAAGAGCTGCGTAAGCAAGTTGCTGTATTGGCGATTGCTGGTGCCGAGAAAATTATTGAACGTTCCGTGGATGAAGCTGCTAACAGCGACATCGTTGATAAACTGGTCGCTGAACTGTAAGGAGGGAGGGGCTGATGTCTGAATTTGTCACGGTAGCTCGCCCCTACGCCAAAGCAGCTTTTGACTTTGCGGTTGAGAATCAGGCCTTGGATCGCTGGCAGAACATGCTGGCGTTTTCGGCCGAAGTGGCGCGCAATGAGCAGATTGCCGAGTTGCTTTCTGGTGCGGTAGCACCGATTGAACTGGCGAAAACGTTCATTGCCGTTTGTGGTGATCAACTTGATGAAGCCGGTCAGAACCTGATTAAGGTGATGGCCGAGAACGGACGTTTACCGGTGCTTACTGAAGTACTGGAACAATTTATTCAACTGCGGGCAGCGCTAGAATCGACGGTTGACGTCGATGTCATTTCTGCCAATACGTTGAATGAGCAGCAGCTATCGAAGATCGCTGCCGCTATGGAAAAACGTCTGTCACGCAAAGTGAAGCTGAATTGCAAAATTGATAAGTCTGTCATGGCCGGCGTGGTTATCCGCGCGGGCGATATGGTGATAGATGGCAGCATTCGCGGTCGTCTGGAACGTCTGGCAGACGTCTTGCAGTCTTAAGGGGACTGGAGCATGCAACTGAATTCCACCGAAATCAGCGAACTGATCAAGCAGCGCATTGCTCAGTTCAATGTGGTGAGCGAAGCTCACAATGAAGGTACTATTGTTTCCGTCAGTGACGGAATCATCCGCGTCCACGGTCTGGCAGACGTGATGCAGGGAGAGATGATCTCTCTGCCGGGTAACCGTTATGCAATCGCACTGAACCTGGAGCGCGACTCCGTTGGTGCGGTAGTCATGGGTCCGTATGCGGATCTGGCTGAAGGCATGAAAGTAAAATGCACCGGCCGTATTCTTGAAGTTCCAGTTGGTCGCGGCCTGTTGGGTCGTGTGGTCAACACGCTGGGCGCACCGATTGACGGTAAAGGCGCACTGGATCATGACGGTTTCTCTGCGGTTGAAGCGATTGCGCCTGGCGTTATCGAACGTCAGTCCGTTGATGAGCCGGTACAAACGGGCTATAAGTCCGTTGACGCCATGATTCCAATCGGTCGTGGTCAGCGTGAGCTGATTATCGGTGACCGTCAGACGGGTAAAACCGCACTGGCCATCGACGCCATCATCAACCAGCGTGATTCCGGCATCAAATGTGTGTACGTCGCTATCGGCCAGAAAGCCTCCACGATTTCTAACGTGGTACGTAAACTGGAAGAGCACGGTGCACTGGAAAACACCATTGTTGTTGTTGCTACTGCGTCTGAATCTGCTGCTCTGCAATATCTGGCACCGTATGCTGGCTGTGCGATGGGCGAGTACTTCCGTGACCGCGGTGAAGATGCGCTGATTATTTATGATGACCTGTCTAAACAGGCCGTTGCTTATCGTCAGATTTCTCTGCTGCTCCGTCGTCCGCCAGGTCGTGAAGCTTATCCTGGTGACGTTTTCTATCTCCACTCCCGTTTGCTGGAGCGTGCATCGCGCGTTAACGCCGATTACGTTGAAGCATTCACCAAGGGTGAAGTGAAAGGGAAAACCGGTTCGTTGACCGCTCTGCCGATCATCGAAACGCAAGCGGGTGACGTTTCTGCGTTCGTTCCAACCAACGTAATTTCTATTACCGATGGTCAGATCTTCCTTGAATCCAACCTGTTTAACGCCGGTATTCGTCCTGCGGTTAACCCAGGGATCTCCGTATCCCGTGTGGGTGGTGCAGCACAGACCAAGATCATGAAGAAACTGTCCGGTGGTATTCGTACCGCTCTGGCACAGTACCGTGAGCTGGCAGCATTCTCTCAGTTCGCTTCCGATCTTGATGATGCAACCCGTAAGCAGTTGAGCCACGGTCAGAAAGTGACCGAGCTGTTGAAGCAGAAACAGTATGCGCCGATGTCAGTCGCACAGCAGTCTCTGGTTCTGTTTGCGGCGGAACGTGGTTATCTGGAAGATGTTGAGCTGTCGAAAGTCGGTAGCTTTGAAGCGGCACTGTTGGCTTATGCTGACCGTGAGCATGGCGAACTTCTGCAACAAATCGACCAGACTGGCGCTTATAACGATGAGATCGAGGGCAAGTTTAAAGGCATCCTCGATACTTTTAAGGCAACCCAGTCCTGGTAACGCCCGGTGGCCTGCTGTAAAGCAGGCCGCAAGGCTTTGAGGAGAAGCAAAGATGGCCGGCGCAAAAGAGATACGTAGTAAGATCGCAAGCGTCCAAAATACGCAGAAGATCACCAAAGCAATGGAAATGGTCGCCGCTTCCAAAATGCGTAAATCGCAGGATCGTATGGCGGCCAGCCGTCCTTATGCGGAAACCATACGCAATGTGATTGGTCACCTTGCGTTAGGAAATCTGGAATATAAACACCCGTACCTGGAAGAACGCGACGTTAAGCGCGTTGGGTATCTGGTGGTGTCTACTGACCGTGGCCTGTGCGGTGGTCTGAACATTAACCTGTTCAAGAAACTGCTGGCTGATATGAAATCCTGGAGCGACAAAGGCGTTGAAACTGATTTAGCGCTAATTGGTTCCAAAGCGGTCTCTTTCTTCGGTTCGGTAGGCGGAAACATTGTTGCTCAGGTTACCGGTATGGGTGACAACCCTTCCGTATCAGAATTGATCGGCCCGGTTAAAGTTATGCTGCAAGCCTATGACGAAGGTCGTCTGGACAAGCTGTATATCGTCAGCAACAAGTTTATTAATACCATGTCTCAGGAACCGCTTGTTGTTCAAGTGTTACCGTTACCGCCTTCGGATGACGGTGAGTTGAAGAAGAAAGCCTGGGATTACCTGTATGAACCCGATCCTAAGTCGCTGCTGGATACCCTGCTGCGCCGTTATGTAGAATCTCAGGTTTATCAGGGTGTCGTAGAAAATCTGGCTAGTGAGCAGGCCGCGCGAATGGTTGCGATGAAAGCCGCGACCGATAACGGCGGTAGCCTGATCAAAGAGCTGCAGTTGGTATACAACAAAGCTCGTCAGGCCAGCATTACCCAGGAACTCACCGAAATCGTCGGGGGAGCCTCCGCGGTTTAAAGCAGGTTTACGAATTACGTATTGTCGAATTACGTAGAGGATTCAAGATGGCTACTGGAAAGATTATCCAGGTAATCGGCGCCGTGGTGGACGTCGAGTTCCCGCAAGATGCCGTACCGAAGGTGTACGATGCGCTTGAGGTAGAGAACGGCGCTGAAAAACTGGTGCTGGAAGTGCAGCAGCAGTTGGGCGGCGGCATTGTTCGTTGTATCGCAATGGGTTCTTCTGACGGCCTGCGTCGCGGGTTGAACGTGAATAACCTGGACCACCCGATCGAAGTGCCGGTAGGTAAAGCAACGCTGGGTCGTATCATGAACGTATTGGGCGATCCCATCGACATGAAAGGCGACATCGGCGAAGAAGAGCGTTGGGCTATCCACCGTTCAGCTCCGAGCTATGAAGAGCTGTCAAACTCACAGGAACTGCTGGAAACCGGTATCAAGGTTATCGACCTGATGTGTCCGTTTGCCAAGGGCGGTAAAGTGGGTCTTTTCGGTGGTGCGGGCGTAGGTAAAACCGTAAACATGATGGAGCTGATCCGTAACATCGCGATCGAGCACTCCGGTTACTCCGTGTTTGCAGGCGTAGGTGAGCGTACCCGTGAAGGTAACGACTTCTACCACGAAATGACCGACTCCAACGTAATCGATAAAGTATCACTGGTGTATGGTCAGATGAACGAGCCGCCGGGTAACCGTCTGCGCGTAGCGTTGACCGGTCTGACCATGGCGGAAAAATTCCGTGATGAAGGCCGTGACGTACTGCTGTTCGTCGATAACATCTACCGTTATACCCTGGCCGGTACGGAAGTATCTGCACTGCTGGGTCGTATGCCTTCTGCGGTAGGTTATCAGCCGACGCTGGCGGAAGAGATGGGCGTTCTGCAAGAACGTATCACCTCAACCAAAACCGGTTCTATCACCTCCGTTCAGGCCGTTTACGTTCCTGCGGATGACTTGACTGACCCGTCACCAGCCACCACCTTTGCTCACTTGGATGCAACCGTGGTACTGAGCCGTCAGATCGCGTCTCTGGGTATCTACCCGGCCGTTGACCCGCTGGATTCCACCAGCCGTCAGTTGGATCCGCTGGTTGTTGGTCAGGAACACTATGATGTTGCTCGTGGCGTGCAGTCTATTCTGCAACGTTATCAGGAACTGAAAGACATCATCGCGATTCTGGGTATGGACGAGCTGTCTGAAGAAGACAAGTTGGTGGTATCCCGTGCGCGTAAGATTCAGCGCTTCCTGTCTCAGCCGTTCTTCGTAGCGGAAGTATTTACCGGTTCTCCGGGCAAATACGTTTCCCTGAAAGACACTATTCGTGGCTTTAAAGGGATTATGGAAGGCGAATACGACCACCTGCCAGAGCAGGCGTTCTATATGGTTGGTTCCATTGAAGAAGTCGTGGAAAAAGCCAAGAAACTGTAACGCCTTGTAGGAGGGTGACATGGCTATGACTTACCATCTGGATGTCGTGAGTGCAGAACAGCAAATGTTCTCCGGTCTGGTGCAGAAGATCCAGGTAACGGGGAGCGAAGGCGAACTGGGTATTTATCCGGGACATGCCCCTCTGCTCACTGCCATTAAGCCGGGTATGATTCGTATCGTTAAGCAGCACGGTGAGGAAGAGTATATCTATCTTTCTGGCGGCGTCCTTGAGGTGCAGCCGAATATGGTCACCGTACTGTCTGATACCGCTATCCGTGGGCAGGATCTGGATGAAGCACGTGCGCTGGAAGCGAAGCGCAAAGCCGAAGATCATATCCGCAATTCGCATGGCGATGTGGATTATGCTCAGGCTTCCGCAGAGCTGACTAAAGCGATTGCGAAGCTGCGTGTTATCGAGCTGACCAGAAAAGCGATGTAACAGATAAGCTTGCAATAATTGAAGGCCAGTCAGTTCACACTGACTGGCCTTTTTGTATTTAAGGTTATGCCCCTTCCCTGCCTTCACAGATTTGCCTCTTAGTGACATTTTTATGCAGACTAAGAGACGGTTTCGTGCGCGATAATGCCGTCATTTTCATGCGGCTCTGTAGCACGCGCCCGACGCAGGGACGCTCAATCGCCGCCGCCCTGCGAACCCAGGCTTCCGGCTAAATTATGCCGCTACGCGGTACCTTCGTCGGTATCAGGCTTAACGGACCGCTTGCGACACGTTCTTGACGTGGCGCAAGCTTTCGCCGCGTCCATGCGGCTCATCCTAAGCCTGCTATCTCCTCAGCATAATTTTTTACGCCGGATAACGGCAAAATCTGTGATGCTCTCTGCGCTGGCTTATTTTTTCTTCAGAAAATCGCCAAGTACCAGATTGCCTTTGGCATCACGCGTAAACGTCTCCGGAACGGTAACGGATACGAAGTTATTTACGGTGATTTCCTTGCCTTGCGCGTTAACCGAACGGTCTTCTTTGATGAAATAGTTGGTGTTATCGATATTGCCGACAACCGCATCATCATATTTACCCGCTTTGGTTTTCAGCGAAATGTTGTTCTTGAAGACGCCTTGTTTTTCCGGGCCAGAGTAAGGGCTTGGGCGGAAGATAAAGTTAAAGCGTTCGTTATCTAACGCGATGTTGTTTTCAACGATCAAGGCGCCAGGGTTGAAGTTGTCAGTGAAACCATCAAGTTTGTTGCCCACAGCAATGCTGTTTTTAACCTGATGCGCCACTGGTTGGCCTTCACCACCCATTTTGAAGCCGTTGCTGGTGTTGTTCATGGCAATTGAATTCTCGATCACCACAACGCCGTTGGCGCCGTCTTCAATTTTGTTAAACAGGTCGAAGCCGTCATCGATGTTGTTGTGCGAGAACGCACCGCGAATCACGTTGCCTTCACCCACACGCATTTTCACCGCGAAACCGTCGGCGTTAATTTTGCCTGGATCTTGGTTGCTGTGAGATTCTGAATTCAGAATCAGGTTATGGCTGGCCCACAGTGGTCTGCCTACATCTGCCGTCGAGGTCACCTGAATACCCGTATCGTCAGCGTGGTGCGCCAGAACGCGTTCGATGGTGTTATAGCTCCCTTCGATACGGAACGGTTTCTCTGTAATTTCAATCCCTTTAACATGCCAATGGCTCGCTTTCAACTGCAGGCCATGAATGACGGCTTTATTGCCGACAGCAAACAGGTTCTTGACGGTTTTTTGCTGGCCGCTGGCGCTGACAGGGATTTCAGCCGCGCTGTAATCGCCATCGTTGAGCCAGATAGTGCCACCAGCAGGAAGAGCGGCGACGGCGCTGGCTAAATCGATCGGTGCATTTTTACTGCCGTCATTGCTGGCTGAACCTTGTGGCGAAACATACAGATTTTTAGCGTCTGCATAGGCTACTCTTTCAACCTTGAACGTGCTCTCTTTTACTGCTTTATCATCGCCTTCCGTAGGCTGGTAGGCAATCTTGAACTCAGCGCCGTTACCAGCAATTTTCGCTGGCAGAGATAAGGTTTCTCCCGCTTTTACCTGCTTCGCTTCACCCAGAGATTTACCATCTTGCGACACCGCGATCGTGCCATTGTAATTGGCTCTGGCCTGAACCACATAGTGTTCGCTGGTGGTTTTAGGCGATGACATAACCTGGAGCAAAGGATCATAATCCTTGGCTTTAAACTCCGGTGAGCCTTTGGTTTGCGCTGGTGTCGTGGTCAACTGTGCATTGCTGATGGTAATTTTGGCGTTACGGGAAGCAAAGAAACCGACGTAGTAATGGTCTTTATCCAGCTTGGTGACGACGTCCGCGCCTTTGACTTCTTTTGATACCCAGTTGTCCGTGCCTTTCGGCGCATAAGAGGTAATGAAGCCGTCGTTGGTGCGTTCCAGTTTCAGACGGAACGTTGGCGTTTGCTCTAGATTTACATTTTCCTGATAGCTGGTTTTGGTAATTTTCGCGCCGGCGTTGCCCCACGGTTGTGTGACGCCATTACGTAAAATTGCCTGTAGTTTGATTTCGGTATGAGACTTTTTATCCTGCGTCATGATGGCGTTCATCACCATGTTGGATGCCGCAGGGAATTCCTCATACCCTTCTTTCAGCGGTTCCTGACGCGGCACGCCGATAATATCGCGCACCAGAATCCCCGCGCCTTCCTGAGCTGCCGGTTTGGCGCCGTTTTCTGGCCCAAACTGTTCCACAGTAATATCAGACTGAAGTGTAAAGTTCACATTCGCAGGCAGTTGCGTATAGAAGAACGTCAGCCCGTCATGGGTGTTGGCAATCTTTCCGCCACGGCTCTCGATCGTGATCGGTGTGGATAAATCAGCATTATCCCCCGGTGATAATTTTTTGCCGTTAATGGTGACGTTATTAACACCAACTTTTTCCGGCAGGACATTGGATGAGAAGTTGACGTCTGTCGATTGGCCAAAGGCGACACCGTGCCAGACTGGCGATGATTCTGTCGCGGCGTGTGTACTGAAGCTGAAAAGTAATGCATTCGTCAACGCGACGGCTGCGAGGCGTGAAGAACGGTGTTTCCGTAATGAATCACATTTTTGTGAAGAACAACGTTTCATTGTATCTCCTTCGTTATTGAATTATTTGCCCGCGTATATTGCTATAAATGAAACGCTGTTTCTTTTGTGTGTGTCACAAATGGAAATACTTAAAAAAAAAGTCTGTTTTTTATGAAACTCTGTGTCATTTCTGTTGATGTCGATAGCACGGTGTCCGTTTCTTCTCCTTATGAACATTCGCCGTTTTGAGTGAAATTTTCAGAAAAAACTCACCAAAAAGTATCCGCGTTAAGCAGTAGTTTCGGTAAACTCTGGTTATTCATGCCGTAGCAGGCTGGCCATTTTATTCTTGCGGAGCGGTGGCTCCGTATTGTCAGGATACTTATGTCAAATAGTTCGATGAGTGTGGTAATCCTTGCTGCGGGTAAAGGGACCCGTATGTATTCGGACCTTCCCAAGGTGCTGCATAAACTGGCGGGTAAGCCGATGGTTCAGCACGTTATTGATGCTGCAATGACGACAGGCGCACAGCACGTTCATCTGGTCTATGGCCACGGCGGCGATCTGCTAAAACGTGAATTGACCGATCCGGCGTTGAACTGGGTATTGCAGGCGGAACAGCTGGGAACTGGGCATGCGATGCAGCAAGCCGCGCCTCATTTTGCTGATGATGAAGACATCTTGATGTTGTATGGCGATGTGCCGCTGATTTCATCGCAAACGCTGGGGCGTTTACGCGAGGCTAAGCCGCAGGGCGGTATCGGCCTGTTGACGGTGAAGCTGGACGATCCGACGGGCTATGGACGAATTGTGCGTGAAAAGGGTGCCGTAGTCGGGATCGTCGAGCATAAAGATGCCAGCGAAGAACAGCGCCAGATTAACGAGATCAATACTGGTATTTTGATCGCGAACGGCAAAGATCTGAAGCGTTGGCTAAGCCAGTTGAATAACAACAACGCACAGGGCGAGTTTTACATCACCGATATTATTGCGATGGCAGCGGAAGAAGGTCAGCGTGTTGAAGCGGTCCATCCCGAGCGGTTGAGCGAAGTTGAAGGCGTTAATAATCGTCTGCAACTGTCGGCGCTGGAGCGGGTTTATCAGCGTGAACAGGCGGATAAACTGCTGTTGGCGGGTGTCATGCTGCTCGATCCGGCTCGATTTGATCTGCGCGGCGAATTGACTCATGGTCGCGATGTGGTGATTGATATCAATACGGTCGTGGAAGGCAATGTTAAGCTGGGTAACCGAGTGAAAATCGGTGCTGGCTGCGTGATCAAAAACTGCATCATTGGCGATGATTGTGAGATCAGCCCTTATTCCGTGTTGGAAGATGCCGTACTCGAAGCACAGTGTACCGTTGGCCCATTTGCCCGCCTGCGTCCAGGATCAGAACTGGCTGAGGGTGCGCATGTTGGCAACTTTGTCGAACTGAAAAAAGCGCGTTTAGGTAAAGGATCAAAAGCGGGTCACCTTAGCTATTTGGGGGATGCGGATATCGGTTCCGGTGTTAATATTGGCGCGGGAACGATCACCTGTAATTATGACGGCGCAAATAAACACAAAACAATTATTGGTGACGATGTATTTGTTGGTTCGGATAGTCAGCTGGTAGCGCCCGTTAGCATAGCCAGCGGTGCGACGATCGGTGCAGGAACGACGGTTACGCATGATGTGGCAGAGAATGAGCTGGTGGTCGGTCGCGTGAAGCAACGGCATATTTCCGGCTGGCAACGTCCGGTGAAAAAGAAATAATATTTAATGCCTCCGCACGCGGCGGAGGCGGTTTTGCCCTGTGCTTTGGCCTATCCCCTGTGTGGGTCGGTCCCCGAGCACAGAACAAAACATAATAATCCCCAACTTTCTACAAGGCTCGGGGAACCCGGAAAAACCGGAACAATCAGGTCTAAGACATCCCTGGTGACACAATATGTCACTTTTATAGGAATACCATCGATGTGTGGAATTGTAGGCGCTGTTGCGCAACGTGATGTTGCTGAAATTTTGTTGGAAGGTTTACGCCGTCTTGAGTACCGCGGCTATGACTCTGCGGGCCTGGCGGTTGTTGACAGCGAAGGACATGTCGCTCGTTTGCGTCGTCTGGGGAAAGTGCAGGTGCTGTCTCAGGCAGCCGAAGAGCATGAACTGCACGGCGGTACGGGTATTGCCCATACTCGCTGGGCAACGCACGGTGAACCTTCTGAAGAGAACGCACACCCGCATGTTTCTGAACATATCACTATCGTTCATAACGGCATTATCGAAAACCACGAGCCGCTGCGTGAACTGCTGATCGGTCGCGGCTATCGCTTTGTCTCCGAAACCGATACGGAAGTGGTTGCCCATCTGGTTCATTTTGAACAGCAACAGAATGGCGGAACGCTGGTTGACGTGGTTAAGCGCGTGATCCCACAGCTGCGCGGCGCGTATGGCATGGTGGTGTTGGATAACCGGGACCCAAGCGTACTGGTTGCTGCACGTTCTGGTAGTCCGCTGGTGATTGGCCGTGGTGTTGGTGAAAACTTCATCGCCTCCGATCAGCTGGCGCTGCTGCCAGTGACTCGCCGTTTCATGTTCCTGGAAGAAGGCGACATCGCGGAAATCACCCGTCGTGATGTGCGCGTGTTTGATAAATCCGGCCAGCTTGCCGCACGCGAAGAAATTGAATCAAAAGTGAATTACGATGCTGGTGATAAAGGCGCGTATCGTCACTACATGCAGAAAGAGATCTACGAACAGCCGATGGCGATCAAGAACACCCTTGAAGGGCGTTTCAGCCACGGCGAGATCAATCTGTCTGAGTTAGGCCCGAAAGCGGATGAGCTGCTGGCGAAGGTTGAACACGTTCAGATTATTGCCTGTGGTACATCCTACAACTCCGGTATGGTTTCTCGTTACTGGTTTGAATCACTGGCCGGTATTCCGTGCGACGTGGAGATTGCTTCCGAATTCCGCTATCGCAAGCCTGCCGTGCGTAAGAACAGCCTGATGATTACCCTGTCTCAATCCGGTGAAACCGCAGATACGCTGGCAGCACTGCGTTTGTCCAAAGAACTGGGCTATCTGGGATCGCTGGCTATCTGTAACGTCGCCGGTTCCTCGCTGGTGCGTGAATCCGATCTGGCGCTGATGACTAAAGCGGGCGTAGAGATTGGCGTGGCCTCGACCAAAGCCTTCACTACCCAGCTTACCGTTCTGCTGATGCTGGTGGCGCGTGTTGGCCGCCTGCGCGGTATGGATGCGAAAATTGAGCATGAGATCGTTCACGGTTTGCAGGCGCTGCCAGCGCGTATTGAGCAAATGCTGTCTCAGGACAAACTCATCGAATCTCTGGCGGAAGGTTTCTCTGACAAGCACCATGCGCTGTTCCTCGGCCGTGGCGATCAGTATCCGATCGCAATGGAAGGGGCGCTGAAGCTGAAAGAGATTTCTTACATCCACGCGGAAGCCTATGCCGCAGGCGAACTGAAACACGGCCCGCTGGCGCTGATTGATGCGGATATGCCGGTTGTTGTCGTGGCACCGAACAACGAGCTGTTGGAAAAATTGAAATCCAACATCGAAGAAGTTCGGGCGCGCGGCGGTGAGCTGTATGTCTTCGCTGACGAAGATGCCGGTTTCACCAGCAGCGAAAATATGAAGATTATTCCACTGCCGCATATCGAAGAAGTGATTGCGCCAATCTTCTATACGGTGCCGTTGCAGTTGCTGTCTTATCACGTCGCGCTGATTAAAGGCACCGATGTCGATCAGCCACGTAACCTGGCGAAATCCGTTACGGTAGAGTAATTTTTAAAAATGAAGGTAAATAGTTGTCGGGATCTAATAAAGATAGATAAATTATAATAAAGTCTGATAAAAATAAGCCTCCAGCTATGCTCAATACAACAGCTGGAGGCTTTTTCATGTCTGACGCCAACAAACCTATCGATCCTAAGGATTTGCATCGCATACAGAAATTCGGTTTAGGTATCGGTAAAGAATATGAACCATTCATCAAAGTGGATGAGCTTAGCAGCCGAGGCGAGAGTATCCGTGAGCAATTCCCTATCCCTGTAACTGACACTCTGGATATCTGTCTACAGCTTGGCAGCCGTCATCCGCAAATCAAAGGATTCCTTAAAGTTGTTACGAAGGATCTACTTATTGATTTTAAATATAAAACTCAAATAGCTGTAGCTGTGAAGCATTCATCTGATTCGGGAAAGGAACGCGTCGTCGACAAGCTACAGATTGAGAAAGCTTATTGGGAGGGAAGAGGAGTTCAGTGACGTTTGTTTACCGAGCAAGAAGTATCTAATGGGTTGAGGGAGAACCCGAACTGGCTGCCTATCGACGGCACAGCGACAAGGGCGTTACAAAACGATGCTTCATCGCGGTGTTATGGCCCCAAAACTACTCATCATCGATGAAATAGGCTATCTGCCGTTCGGGCTATGGGATCAGAAGTTCCTAGGTGATGCAGCACTAATATCTGCGATGCTGGACCGAATCTTACATCACTCACACGTTGTGCAGATAAAAGGAGAGAGCTATCGGTTGATTGCAGAAACTAAAGGCCGGGGTTATCGCTGAAGCTCATCCTGAGTAAACAAGGTGGGTCAATATTAAACCGTTGGTGGTGACAGTAAGTGGATCACTTTTTACCCGTTGTTTACACCCGTTGACGATATGGACTATACAACAGCTTACGAATGCGTATTTTCATTATCTGACGCTATACGGCTTTTCTCCTTCAGGACGAAGGCATTATCCGTACAGAATTCTATATAAGCACTTGCAGCCGCAGAAACATGTCTGTGTTTTTTGTAAACCAAATGCAATGACGAGTAAGGCAAGCGCGTCTGAGGTAAAATCTCAATCAATTTCCCATTGTTAATGTACTCAGCAGCAAAAAATGCAGGCAATTCGGTGATGTAGTCACCAGCAAGCGCTCCCGAACGCAAATGAAGATAATCATTTACCATGAATATGGCAGGAACATCATAGGCATGCTCACCGAGCATCCATACTGGGCGAGTTCCTATCACTGACCCCCAAGCTGCACAGGGGCAATTCATAAGATCTGACGGTTCTTTGGGGAGCTCACTGTCCAGGAAAAGTTTCGGGCTGGCGACCAGAATATGTCTAAAATCCAAAAGATGGCGCGCCACGACATCATCATCCGCAATGCTACCGACCCTTAGGGCAACATCAATGCCTTCAGATATTAAATCCACTCGCCGTTCAGTCGCATAAACGTTAACGGCTATCTTCGGATGCATCTGCTGAAACTGCCTGATGATTTCCCACCATGGTTCAAGTGATTGCGGCATCGTCAGCCGCAATCGGCCAGTAATGTGAGGGGTTCCGGTTGTGAGAGCCTGCTCTGCATCATTAAGTATATCTATGGCTGAGCTGGTCTGGTTCAGGAGCTTTATTCCTGACTCTGTTGCTCTGCAACCTTTCGCTGTCCGTTCAAGCAAAACGACGTTCAGCTCATTCTCAAGTTCAGATATCCTGCGACTTAGTGTCGGAAGAGGTATGTTGTTTTGACGCGCAGCGGCAGAAAGACTGCCGCTGCGGACGGCAAGAATAAACATCTTTAAGGCATTTAAATCCACAAGCCCTCTCAAATATGGAAACCATATTTTCATTTCTGACTCTACAGGCTACTGGGTTAGGTAATTAGAATACAGCTGTTTTCAATCGAAAGAATCTAATTCACAAGTGCATGAGAATATCAAGAAATACGAGAGTTTTACTTGACGATATATTCGCGAATTCCATTCTTCATTTCACTTGACATCCATCAGATGTAAAAGGACTAGAGATTTGAATCGTAAACATAGCGATGGTTTAGCAGAACCAGACGCAGATGAATTGATTGCGGCCGATCGAACGAGGAATAACACAACGTCTAATATCTGGAACAAGTCTATAGGGTTGCATTGCGCAAGCCCTGTGCTTACAAAGACGGTTGGCTCGCCGCTGGGACTTACGCCTTATTCAAGCCCGAATGTATGACTCACAGCTTATGCACTGAACAAACTCGACTGCCAAACACTATTTCACCCACCCAGGAAAATGAAATTAACATGAATGACTTAGTAACAGCCTACCTAGACCGCCTTGGTCTTGATGCCGAACCGCCGTCCCTACAAGCACTTACCCGATTGCATCAAGCTCACGTTGAGCGGATACCGTACGAAACTTTCTGGATCCACCTCGCACAGGGCTGGGGAATTGACCCTATAGAAAGTTTCAAGAGAGCAGCAACAACGCGGCGAGGCGGTTACTGTTTTCAGCTCAATGGTGGCTTACATAAACTACTCACACACCTTGGTTATAACGTAAGCATAAACCCCGCCAACGTCCATGGGACTGAAGGTGCTGAGCTGAAAAAGCTGGAAAATCACGTTGTAATCATCGCCGAGGGGATACCATGCGAAAGTAATCCCAATGGTCGCTGGTGGGTGGATGTTGGCCTTGGCGATGCGCTGCATAAACAGATGCCTCTTATGAATGCTACGCGTCACCAGGGTTTGATGCAGTTCGGAATGGAGGAAGTAGGCGAGGATGGCGTTGGCGACTGGCATCTCACGGCAGACCCATCGTGCTGGATTGCAGGTGTAAGTATGGCTGACCAGCCGGCTAACATGGATGATTTCTTAGACCGACATCATTTTAATGTGCACTCTCCGGAATCTGGATATGCAAAAGTTGTCACTGCACAACTTCTAAAGCCGAACGGTAAAACGATAATGCGAGGTTGCGTTTTAACACAAACTGACGGGAGTATCGTGACGACTCATACCTCGGAGTCTCTACCGGAATGGCTGGAGGTACTGAGCGAGGAATTTGCCCTAACTTTCGAAAATGTTCCCGACGAATCACTTAAGGAATTGTGGGTGAAGGTTCGGCGGATCCATGAGGAATGGCTTCAGTCCCGTGATAACCAGTAAATCAGCAGACTGTACGTTCATAACTAGATTGTTCGACGAGCGAGCCTTTTTATTGGTTCATGGCGGTTAAGCGTGAACCAATAGAAAACGGCGGTAAAAGTGGCTAGTTTTGTATTCGTCAAAACACCAACCAGCCACTCAACCGCCGTCTACTGTGAATGCTAATATTTCTTCCCTCTTTTGGGAAAGTTTCACTGTTGATTCTTTCACTCATCCTGCTCCGGATGCTCTGCTTATTACGCTCCGGCCTGACCCCAGTTTTGCACTATCCTGTCGTCTATGTGGCTGCAGATACTGTGCTGTCCATGACGAGCGGTGGTATGCCTCGGATAAAGGCATTGCGCAGCGTCGCTGGAATGAGTGGTACAGGCAGGCACAGGAAAGTGGCATCAGGCGTTGCAGCAGTTCGCTGATAAGCTGGAGGGTTACGTTAGCGGCATAATCGCGAGTGCCACGCATCGTCTGAATACCAGCGTACTTGATGGAATGAACAACAGGATCAACGTGATAAAACGGATGGCATACAGATACTGGGATAACGACTACTTTTTTATGAAGATAAAAGCAGCGTTCCCCAGTAAAGTGCGATGAACCAAATTTATGACCCCTGTTCAATTTTCAATAATTAGAAAATCTTAATAATCATCGAACTCAACAGGCTTTGACTCTCCCAATCTGACCTGATTTTCATCCACTGCGTCGCAAGACTGGGGGCAGTTTCTTCATGTGTTAGTGATGAAAGGCGATAACTTTTTACACGCCAATATCAACTAACCACTGTTCGACTGTGCGCGGATTAATACTCAATAGTTGCTG
Organism: Pectobacterium quasiaquaticum; assembly: GCF_014946775.2. Lineage (NCBI taxonomy): Bacteria > Pseudomonadati > Pseudomonadota > Gammaproteobacteria > Enterobacterales > Pectobacteriaceae > Pectobacterium > Pectobacterium quasiaquaticum. The sequence continues at coordinate 4,439,814 of NZ_CP065177.1, forward strand.
CGCACTTATTTTTACATTGATTGCAGAATCTTTGGTTAGCGCTTTTGCTTCGTAACCTGCAACAACGTCAGCCGCTACCGCCGCACCAAACAATACTGCCAAGCGCTCTCCAAATTCTTTCGGAGTCAAACTCGTATAACTGACTTCTCGCCCCAAATGATTAGTGAATGATTTCGCAAGTTCATCACCAGTAACAGCCGGTAACTGACCAATCTCAACGACGCCTGTGATCGCATCGCTCATCAAAAGTGCCGCTGCGACATCAGCAACATCCAGATGCGAACACCAGGAAACTGGGTAATCTGCTCGTAGTGGATAAGGGAGAACGCCTTCAGTTTTCACTGCCTCAATCACTATCGGCAACAGCAAATTTTCGAGATATAAACGTGGCGCAATTATCGCGCTAGAGACGCCTGTTGCTTCAACTCCACGGATCAATTCGGCTAACGCACTTTTATCCTCTGAATAACCCAATGCCCATCCGCTAGTAGAAATTACCACCCGTTTGGGGCGGGCAAGCCCAACTGCCTCTGCGATATTTTGTGCATATTGCAGGCGCAGGCTTTCAGGCCCTAATGGCAAATGGATAAAAACGCCTTTCGCACCCAAGTACGCCGCAACTAAGGATTGAACGGACGTGAGATCCACCGCTATGGCTGAACCCGATTCAAGATTTTGTGGATGCCTTATCGCAGCCGTTACATTTTTCCCTTCAGTCACCAACTTTCTAAACAGGGGGGATCCTTGTGCGCCAGTTGCGCCGTGAACTACGTATGTCATAAACACCTCTATGGTTAAATAAACAGACTATTAATAGTGCTGTGTTAAGATAGGTTACGTCAAATGCACTATTAGAGATGTTTTGCCATGAATGAAAATAAAGTTCCCTGCTGTGGAGTCGCTCGGTTTTTAGTCCTTCTTGATGGACCATGGGCGACCTTAATTGTGCGGCAATTGCTCCTTGGCCCCCAGCGTTTCACGCAACTACGAGATGCCCTGCCAGGCATAAGTGCGCATACCCTGACTCATCGGCTGAAAAGATTTGAGGCGCACGGATTGGTCACTCGCACTGCCTATGCAGAAACACCGCCGCGCGTTGTTTACGAACTCACTCCGCTGGGAGAAGGTTTACGCGATGTGTTGGAGTCAATGAAAACCTGGGGCGACGCAGTGCCGAATGAAATAATTGTGGGGAATGTAAAATATAACGAGGCAAGCTTGGCCGACATTAGCATTAGCGTTCCTTTACCGGCGTTGAAGTCTCCTTCTTGAACAATCGTCTATAAACCGACGGTGAGGGAGAAGAGCGCGAGCACATGTGATTTATACCCGAAAAAATACATGACACCGTAGTGACGGGAACCTTAATCAATCATCCATTCTACGTTGAGGATATGCAGGAGGGTGGTGTGTATTCCGTTGATATATCGCGAGTCACCGACTGGGCGATTTATTATCAGGGTGATAGCTATAAGCCTGATACGATTTACAAATTACTTAGCCATAGCCAGACTCACTAACCGATCTACCCGTCATACTTCAAGCTGCATGTGCGTTGGCTTCTCTTACTCACCCCAGTCACTTACTTGTGTATGCTCCTGGGGATTAATGAGCTTCATAAATGAAGCTCACCCTTCGGGCCAGCGCTAGCGCTGTTCAAATCGGTTAGAACCGATTTGTCATGCGGTTGCCGCCTTCCTGCCACTCGAATTATTTAGGGTATATACTCCACCAGTCAGAACGCCTGTTCTGGCTGGTGATGGCTGAATTTTCCTGCACTCTGCGCTATTGTCATAAAACTGTCATATTGCGTACATTTTACTGTCACCAAATTGTCCTATTTTTCCTCCTGCGAACTACATTCTGATTTGATAACTCTGATAGATAACGACGTTACGTCGACACGTTTGAGTATCCCACAGGAGGGATTATGAAACTGATGCGTACCACTCTTGCCAGTGTTGTTGCGGCAACCTTTTCTCTGACGGCATTTTCTGCTTTAGCTGCTGCTAACCTCACCGGTGCCGGTGCGACATTCCCTGCGCCTGTTTATGCCAAATGGGCTGACTCCTATCAAAAAGAAACGGGTAATAAAGTTAACTATCAAGGCATCGGTTCTTCTGGCGGTGTAAAACAGATTATCGCTAAAACGGTCGACTTTGGTGCTTCTGACGCGCCTCTGGCTGACGACAAATTAACACAGGATGGTTTATTCCAGTTCCCAACCATTATCGGTGGTGTGGTGTTGGCAGTGAACGTTCCTGGTATCAAATCTGGCGAATTGACGCTGGATGGTAAAACGCTGGGTGACATTTACCTAGGTAACATCAAAAAATGGAACGACCCAGCAATCACTAAACTGAACCCGAATGCCAAACTGCCGGATCAGGACATTGCTGTGGTTCGTCGTGCTGACGGTTCTGGTACGTCTTTCGTATTCACTAGCTACCTGGCAAAAGTGAACCCAGAGTGGAAAGAGAAGATTGGTGCAGGTTCTACCGTGAACTGGCCGATCGGCCTGGGCGGTAAAGGTAATGATGGTATCGCGGCCTTCGTACAGCGTCTGCCTGGTTCTATCGGTTACGTAGAATACGCGTATGCGAAGCAGAACAACCTGACTTACACCAAACTGATTTCTGCCGATGGCAAATCGGTTAGCCCGACTGGCGCAAGCTTCAGCAACGCAGCCAAAGAGATCGACTGGAGCAAGTCTTTCGCTCAAGACCTGACTAACCAGAAAGGCGCTGACGCATGGCCGATCACCTCAACCACGTTCATCCTGGTTCACACCAAACAGGAAAAACCTGAGCAGGGCGCTGAAGTGTTGAAATTCTTCGACTGGGCGTTCAAGAAAGGCGGTGAGCAAGCCGAAGCGCTGGATTACGCCACGCTGCCAAAAGAAGTGGTTGAGCAAATCCGTGCAGCCTGGAAAACTCAGGTAAAAGACAGCAGCGGCAAAGCACTGTACTAATTAGTGTATCGACACGTCGTGTTGATAACCAGAGCATGATGAGGTTGTCAGGTTCTGGGAAATACGTAGTGGAATAACAAGTCGTATCGGGGCGGAGAGGTGATAGCAACCTCTCTGCCTTCAACAGTTTATCAAATGTAGTTAAAACGAGAAGAGAGACGTATGGCGGAGTACAAGCCAACTATCAAAGCCCCGGGAAAGTATGGCGATATCCTCTTCAGCACGCTGGTAAAACTGGCGGCGCTGGTCACGCTACTGCTATTGGGTGGCATCATTGTTTCCCTGATGGTGGCGTCCTGGCCCAGCATCGAGAAGTTCGGTTTTGCCTTCTTGTGGACGAAAGAGTGGGACGCGCCCGCAGAACAGTTTGGTGCACTGGTTCCGATTTACGGTACTGTCGTGACCTCACTGATTGCATTGATTATTGCAATCCCGATTAGCTTTGGGATTGCGCTATTTCTAACCGAATTGGCACCAACCTGGTTGAAGCGTCCGCTTGGCGTGGCGATTGAATTGCTGGCGGCCATTCCGAGTATCGTTTACGGCATGTGGGGGCTGTTTATTTTTGCTCCCCTGTTTGCCAAATACTTCCAACAACCGATAGGCAACGTCCTGTCCGGTATTCCTATTGTTGGCTCGCTGTTCTCCGGCCCAGCATTCGGGATTGGTATTCTGGCGGCTGGCGTCATTCTGGCCATCATGATTATCCCGTACATTGCGGCGGTGATGCGTGATGTGTTTGAGCAAACGCCGGTGATGATGAAAGAGTCTGCCTACGGTATTGGCTGTACAACGTGGGAAGTCATCTGGCGCATTGTGCTGCCTTATACCAAAAACGGCGTGATCGGCGGGGTGATGTTGGGACTGGGGCGTGCCCTGGGGGAAACCATGGCGGTGACCTTTATCATCGGTAACACCTACCAGCTCGACAGCGCGTCGTTGTATATGCCAGGCAATAGTATTACCTCTGCGCTGGCGAACGAATTCGCCGAAGCCGAATCCGGACTGCACACGGCGGCGCTGATGGAGTTAGGGCTGATTCTGTTTGTGATTACCTTTATTGTTCTGGCATGTTCAAAGCTGATGGTTATGCGTCTGGCTAAAAATGAGGGGACGCGCTAATGGCTATATTAGGCATAGAGCAAGACGCTGCACTGGAGCGTTCGCGGCGTAAAATGCAGGCCTGGCGCCGCCAGAAAAACCGCATTGCGCTGTTTTTATCCATGTCCACGATGGTGTTTGGCCTGTTCTGGCTGGTCTGGATCCTGTTTTCGACCGTGACCCGAGGCGTGGATGGCATGTCTCTGGCGCTGTTTACCGAAATGACGCCGCCGCCGAATACAGCGGGTGGCGGGTTGGCGAATGCTATCGTCGGGAGTGGATTGCTGATCCTGTGGGCGACGCTGCTGGGGACGCCGCTGGGGATTATGGCGGGTATCTATCTGGCGGAATACGGTCGTAAATCCTGGATCGCCGAAGTGATTCGTTTCATCAACGACATTTTGCTGTCAGCACCGTCGATTGTGGTGGGGCTGTTTGTCTACACGCTGGTGGTGGCAAAAATGCAGCACTTCTCCGGCTGGGCAGGCGTAATTGCGCTGGCGTTGTTGCAGGTGCCGATTGTGATTCGTACCACCGAGAACATGCTTAAACTGGTACCGGATAGCCTGCGCGAAGCGGCTTATGCACTGGGTACGCCGAAATGGAAAATGATTTCTGCGATTACGCTGAAGGCATCGGTATCGGGCATTATCACTGGGGTATTGCTGGCCATCGCACGTATCGCTGGGGAAACCGCACCGTTGCTGTTTACGTCTCTGTCGAATCAGTTCTGGAGCACGGATATGATGCATCCGATTGCTAACCTGCCGGTCACCATATTTAAGTTTGCCATGAGCCCGTTTGTGGAGTGGCAACAGCTGGCCTGGGCAGGGGTACTGCTGATTACGATGTGCGTGCTGCTGCTGAATATTCTGGCGCGCGTTATTTTCTCTGCCAAGAAGCACTAATTCGCTAAGAAAGCGTCGTTTTCTGAGAAACATTAAATAAATTCAAGGTGCTGCCTGGCAGCGCCAGGAAAAAGAGAGAAGTCTTGATGAGTATGGCTACTGAGACATCCAACAAAATCCAGGTACGCGATCTGAATTTCTATTACGGAAAATTCCATGCGTTGAAAAACATTACGCTGGATATTGCCGCGAATCAGGTTACCGCGTTTATCGGCCCATCCGGCTGTGGTAAATCCACGCTGCTGCGTACGCTGAACAAAATGTACCAGCTCTATCCTGAGCAGCGCGCCGAAGGCGATATCCTGCTGGATGGCAATAACATCCTGACGGATAAGCAAGATATCGCGCTGCTGCGTGCCAAAGTCGGCATGGTGTTCCAGAAGCCGACGCCGTTCCCGATGTCCATTTACGATAACATCGCGTTTGGTGTACGTCTGTTTGAAAAGCTGTCTCGTGCCGATATGGATGAACGCGTTCAGTGGGCGCTGACCAAGGCCGCGCTGTGGCAAGAGACGAAAGATAAGCTGCACCAGAGTGGATATAGCCTGTCTGGTGGTCAACAGCAGCGTTTATGTATTGCGCGTGGTATCGCGATTCGCCCAGATGTCTTGCTGTTGGATGAACCTTGTTCTGCGCTTGACCCGATTTCTACTGGCCGCATTGAAGAACTGATCTCCGAGCTGAAAAAAGACTACACCGTGGTCATCGTGACGCACAACATGCAGCAGGCAGCGCGTTGTTCAGATCATACGGCGTTCATGTATTTGGGTGAGCTGATTGAGTTCAGCGATACTGATACCCTGTTTACTGCCCCAAGGCAGAAACAGACTGAAGATTACATCACCGGCCGTTACGGTTGATTAGGGAAGCATCATGGATAATCTGAATCTGAACAAACACATTTCCGGTCAGTTTAACGCCGAACTGGAACACATCCGCACGCAGGTCCTGACCATGGGCGGGCTGGTGGAGCAACAACTGAGTGACGCGATTACCGCGATGCATAATCAGGACGCGAATCTGGCTCAGCAGGTGATTGAAGGCGACGCCAAAGTTAACATGATGGAAGTGGCGATTGATGAAGCCTGCGTGCGCATTATTGCGAAGCGCCAGCCTACCGCCAGCGATCTGCGTCTGGTGATGGCGATCATCAAAACCATCTCCGAGCTGGAACGTATCGGTGACGTGGCTGATAAAATCTGTCGCACCGCGCTGGAGAAATTCTCTCATCAGCATCAGCCGTTGCTGGTGAGTCTGGAGTCATTAGGGCGCCACACCGTGCAGATGCTACATGACGTGCTGGATGCGTTTGCCCGCATGGATCTGGACGAAGCGATTCGTATTTATCGCGAAGACAAAAAAGTGGATAAAGAGTACGAAGGGATTGTGCGTCAACTGATGACCCACATGATGGAAGATCCTCGCACTATCCCAAGCGTACTGACCGCACTGTTCTGCGCCCGTTCTATCGAGCGTATCGGTGACCGTTGCCAGAATATCTGCGAATTTATCTTCTACTTCGTCAAAGGTCAGGATTTCCGTCACCTGGGTGGCGATGCGCTGGAAAAGCTGCTGGCGCAGAAAGATAAGAAAGAAGAAGAGTAAGCCAGTTTTTGTGCTTATCGTGATAACGCCCTGCTTGCAGGGCGTTATTTTTTATCAGGATAGTGAATCAAATCGTTGAAGCGCGCCGTGGTATCGGCAGGGTTGTGGTAGCGGTGTTCTCTGTCGGCGGCAAAGCGTAGAGCATCTCCGGCGGACAGCAAATGCGTCTGTCCATCAACGGTCATCTCCAACTGTCCCTCCAGCACAATAATATGCTCGATCACCCCGTTATCATGCGCCGATGAGGTGCTGCTGGCACCCGCCGTCAGCTCAATAACCAACATATCAAAACGCAGTTTTTCGTCGAAGGGGAAGAGGGGAACCACGTGCATTCCCGCCTCATCCTCCCTGAATGCCGATCCCGCACCTGAGCGATAGGTCACGTCTTCATCTACGAGCGTCGGTTCAATAAAGGTAGAGAACGCCACATTCATGCCGGTCGCAATTTTCCACAGCGTGGCGACCGTCGGGCTGGATTCACCGCGCTCGATCTGGCCGAGCATTGCTTTGCTTACGCCCGTCTCTTCTGCCGCCCGTGTGAGGCTCCAGCCTTTCTCTTGTCTTAACGTTTTCAATGTATTGCCAATACGGCGGGTTAGCTCCTCAGACATCAATATCGGCTCCTGCTTGTGCGTTATAGCGCACGCTGTTATGTTAACGCTTTCTGTGCGTTATAGCGCACGACAAGAGTGAAGGTATACCATGCCTGCGTCATTTGCGCTAAAAGATGTCACCTTTTCGACCCTCATTGCTGGTTTTGTTGCGGTGCTGGTGGGCTACACCAGTTCAGCCGCTATCATTTTTCAGGCAGCGGAAGCGGCGGGTGCCAGTGCGGTGCAGATCGGCGGCTGGTTAAGCATGCTGGGGATTGCCCAAGGGTTGGCGTCGATTAGTCTGTCGCTATACTACCGTGCGCCGATACTGGCGGCCTGGTCAACGCCGGGGGCAGCGCTGTTGGTCACCAGCCTGCCGGGTACGTCGCTCAATGAGGCAATCGGCGTGTTCCTGTTTGCCTCCACGCTTATCTTTATCTGTGGGATCACAGGTCTCTTTGCCCGACTGATGAACGTCATTCCGCAGGCTATTTCTGCCGCGATGTTGGCGGGGATTTTGCTGCACTTTGGCGCAAATGCCTTTCTTTCCCTGCAACAGGATTTCTGGCTAGCTTTTGCGATGTGCGTAACCTATTTGCTCAGCCGTCGGCTGCTGCCGCGCTTTGCCATTGTGCTGACGCTGCTTGCTGGCCTGCTGCTGGCCCTATTGCGTGGGCAAATTGCCGTCTCTGATTCGCCGCTGGTGTTCGCTGTACCGGAACTCATTACGCCGCATTTTTCGTGGGCGTCTCTGCTGGGCGTTGGCATTCCGTTTTTTATTGTCACGATGGCATCGCAGAACGCACCAGGCGTTGCCACGCTGAAAGCGGCGGGCTATCAGGTTCCTATCTCACCGCTGATTACCGTTACGGCATTAATCGCGCTGATTTTGACGCCATTCGGTGGTTTTTCCGTGTGTATCGCCGCGATTACCGCCGCGATCTGTATGGGGCCGGATGTGCATCCCGATCCGAAGAAACGCTACCTTGCCGCCGTCGCTGCCGGTAGCTTTTATCTGCTGTCGGGCGTTTTCGGTGGATCGATCGGGCAGCTTTTCACGGCGCTACCGCAGCCGCTGATTCACGCTATCGCCGGTTTGGCACTGCTCAGCACGATTTCAGGCAGCCTGTACCGCGCGTTGCTGGATGAAAAGCAGCGCGATGCTGCGGTTGTTACTTTCCTGATCACCGTCTCTGGGTTGACGCTGTGGGGAATCGGCGCGGCATTCTGGGGGCTAATTGGGGGGATGATGACCTGGTTTATTCTGTCAGCATACGCTGACAAGGTGCGTTGAATCGTCAGGATAATCTGCCAGAATAGCGAAGTAACATAAGGTTATATTATAGCTATTTATGTTATTTCCCGCGTTTTCGCCCTGCTGATAGCCTGCTGTTAATACAGCAATATTAAGGGGCAGGGAATGAAAAAGCAGATTTTGACAGTGACGTTATTGGCCGGGTTGGCTTCCGTTTCTGGTGCTGCACAGGCCGATAAATTAGATGATATTCAGAAGGCGGGCATCGTGAAAATTGCCGTCTTCGACAGCAATCCGCCGTTTGGCTATGTCGATCCGCAGAGCAAAAAACTGGTGGGCTATGACGTGGATATCGCCGAGGCGATTGGTAAGGCGTTGGGCGTGAAGGTGGAGCTGCGCGCGACCAACCCAGCGAACCGTATTCCTTTGTTAAGCTCGCAGAAAGTCGATCTGATCGCCGCGAACTTCACCATTACCGATGAGCGTGCCAAGCAGGTTAACTTTAGTATTCCTTACTTCGCAACCGGGCAAAAATTCATCGCCCGTAAAGGCGTGCTGAAAACGCCGGAAGACATCAAAACGCTGCGTATTGGCGCGGATAAAGGCACCGTGCAGGAAATTACCCTACGCGAGCATTACCCGACGGCTAAAGTGATTTCCTACGACGATACGCCGCTGGCCTTCGCCGCGCTGCGTAACGGTAACGTTCAGGCTATCACGCAGGATGATGCCAAGTTGGTCGGTTTGCTGGCTAACGTACCTGATGCCCAGAAGGCGGAGTTTGAAATATCTCCGTTTAGTATTACTAAAGAGTATCAGGGCGTCGGGATTCCGAAGGGCGAAGAGCGCCTGACGGCGAAAATTAACGACACGCTGATCAACCTGGAAAAACAGGGTGAAGCGAAGACGATCTACGATCGCTGGTTTGGGCCAAGCACGAAATCGGCTCAGCCGCGTGGCGACTTCACCTTTGCCCCGTTGGATCAGCAACCTAAATCCTGATCGCTCACACCTTCAGTGCGATGATCTTAGCCCTCTGCATGCAGAGGGCATTTCTATTTGTACCTCGCAATAATGAAAAAGAGAGATAAAACGCATGGATATGGCGCTGCAATCGCTTGAGTCGTGGCTGTTAGCTCCTCAATACCTCATCTGGCTGTGGCACGGTTTCCTGATCACGCTGGGTCTTTCCCTGAGTACGATCGTTCTGTCTACAGTGTTGGGTTTTCTGCTGGCGGCAGCCAGAGACAGCCAGATTCATGTGCTGCGCGGCATTGTGGTGGCGTATAGCTCGCTATTTCGTAATACACCGCTGCTGGTGCAGCTGTTTTTCTGGTATTTCGGTGCCGGACAGCTTTTTCCCTCAGCGATGATGCAATGGCTGAACACTCCGCATGTTATTTCGCTGTTGGGCATGACGTTAGCGTGGCCTTCTTTTGAGTTTTTAGCCGGATTAGCAGGGCTGACGCTTTACTCCAGCGCGTTTATTGCGGAGGAAATCCGCTCCGGTGTTCGCGGTGTAGCATGCGGGCAGAAGTACGCGGCGCATGCTCTGGGATTAACCGGCTGGCAATCCATGCGTTATGTGGTATTGCCGCAGGCGCTAAAAATCGCCCTACCGCCGCTGCTTGGTCAATACATGAATATCGTTAAGAACTCGTCGTTGACGATGGCAATTGGCGTTGCTGAATTGTCTTACGCGTCGCGTCAGGTAGAGACGGAAACCCTGCGTACGTTTCAGGCCTTTGGTGTGGCGACGGTGTTGTACATCGTGATTATTGCGGTGATGGAAGGCTGGGGCATGTGGCGTCAGCAGCGTAGTCTGGCGGAGAGACACTAAGATGGATTTTACCGTTATCACCGATAACATCGACTATTTGATGTGGGGCACGTTTCCGGATGGCCCGCTGGGCGGCGCGGCGTTGACGCTGGTGATGAGCCTGCTGGCAGGTATAGCCTCTGCCATCTTGGGTACGATTTTGGGCGTGGCGCTGGCGATGTCCCGGGGATGGTGGAGTGCGCTGTTGGCGATGTTGCTGGGGTTCTTCCGTGCGATTCCCGTCATCATGCTGATTTTCTGGACCTACTTCCTGCTGCCGATCGTTTTTGGCGTCGATATCCCAGAAATTACGACCGTGGTGTGCGCGCTGGCGCTGATCGCCTCGGCGTATCTGGCACATGGCGTGAAGGCAGGCATTGTCGCCATTGGGCGCGGTCAGTGGCAGGCCGGACTCTCATTGGGCTTAAGCCGCTGGCAGGTGTTGTGGCAGATTGTCCTGCCGCAGGCGCTGAGGATGATGGTGCCTTCTTTCATTAATCAGTGGATTTCCCTGATTAAAGATACGTCGCTGGCCTACATTGTTGGCGTCGGCGAACTGACGTTTCTCGCTACGCAGGTCAATAACCGCAGCATGGTCTACCCGATGGAAGTTTTCCTGTTTGTCGCGCTGGTCTACTTCGTGTTTTGTCTGTCGCTGGAGCTGCTGGCGAACGGGGTTAATGCCCGTTTTAGCCAGCAGGAAAAGCAGCCGAAGCGCCGTCTGCTATGGTGGCGGAATAAGCCAGCCTGAGGATGCAGATTATCGACAAACTTATTTGCAGAACGAAAACGCCGACCTTTTTCAGCAACCTTAAGTTCGCCTTTGCTACTACGCCGTGATATTCCAGCCTTTTTCACGCCAGATTTGCGGCAGTTCGCGCATATCGTCGAACATCGTGACCAGCGGGTGATGGATTGGCTGGTTGTGGGGATCGGCGCAGTAATAGAACACGGGAATGCCCGCAGCGATGCCAGCCTGTACGCCAGCGGCGGAATCTTCAACCAGAATGCAGTGCTCGATAGGAAGCTGTAACTGCTCGGCGGCGTGATACAGTACTGCTGGATCGGGCTTCCATTTTTTCAGATCGTAGCCGCTGTAGAGATGGTCGCCAAACAGATCGAGCATATGCGTCAGGCCGAGCGAATGCTGCATCTTGCTGACCGGACCATTGGACACCACTGCCATCGGGACAGTAATCGACTGCACTAACTCACGTGCGCCCTCGATAGGTTGCAGGAATTCATCGAACAGACGTTTCACCTCTTGCCGGAAATGACGCTCCGCATCGTCTACCGATACGGTTAAGCCATGCTGCTGGCTGATGCGGGCAATAATCTCGTACAGCTTCACGCCCTTGTAGGTTTTTATCACCTCCTCCAGCGATAAGTTCACCCCATACGGGATGAAGATATTCACATAAGCCTGGCAACACAGCACTTCGCTATCAACCAGCGTGCCATCACAGTCGAAGAAGACGCATTCAATACGGGGCATGACCAATCCTTATCGATGAAATAAAAGATGAAGTCCTTACTTTAACCAATTGACCCAATATTGCGACCTATACTCGTCATACTTCAAGTTGCATGTGCGTTGGCTGCGTTACTCGATGCACTGGCGTGCACCTCGCCCCGTTGGGGCCGCTGCAAGCAGCGTTCAAATCTGCCAAGGCAGATTTGTCAGTCACCCGAATCACTTACCTAAGTAAGCTCATCGGGATTCCTTCCCTTGCCGCCTTCCTGAAACTCGAAGTATTTAGAGTATATAAATCATTTTTAGCGCTATCTTGCGTAAAATCGGGGGGATTTAACCGAGAGAAAACGATGACGTTAATAGGTTCTTCTTATTCGATGAAAAAAAACGTGGGATCAACGTAAAAACGCCGCATTTTGTTATAGGATACCCGACGACAGTTATTCCCTTCTTTGGATTGTTACTCATGAATAAATCACAACCCGGTCTTGCTACCGAGCAAGGCCTGCTGGAGCGCGTGTTTAAACTTAAACAACACGGCACGACAGCACGTACGGAAACGATTGCCGGTTTCACGACGTTTTTGACGATGGTTTACATCGTTTTTGTTAACCCGCAGATTCTGGGTGTGGCGGGGATGGATACCAAAGCGGTCTTTGTGACCACCTGTCTGATTGCGGCGTTCGGCAGCATTTTGATGGGGCTGCTGGCTAACCTGCCTGTGGCACTGGCTCCGGCAATGGGGCTGAATGCATTTTTCGCCTTTGTCGTTGTCGGTGCGATGGGGCTGCCATGGCAGGTTGCGATGGGGGCTATTTTCTGGGGCGCAATCGGTTTCCTGTTGCTGACTATCTTCCAGATTCGCTATTGGATGATCGCCAATATCCCGCTTAGCCTGCGTTTGGGTATCGCCAGCGGTATCGGGTTGTTCATTGCCATGATGGGCCTGAAAAACGCCGGCATTATCGTTCCTAACCCTGAAACGCTGGTGACGATTGGTAACCTGACGTCACACAGCGTGCTGTTGGGCGCTCTGGGCTTTTTCATTATTGTCGCGCTGGCTTCACGTAATATTCATGCTGCGGTACTGATCTCCATCGTGGTGACTACCTCGATTGGCCTGCTGCTGGGCGATGTGACGTATTCTGGCGTGTTCTCCATGCCGCCGAGCGTCATGTCGGTGGTGGGTCAGGTCGATCTGGCCGGGGCGCTGAACCTCGGGATGTCTGGCATTATTTTCTCCTTCATGCTGGTTAACCTGTTTGACTCCTCCGGTACGCTGATTGGCGTGACGGATAAAGCCGGTCTGGTTGATGCTCGCGGTAAGTTCCCGCGCATGAAGCAGGCGCTGTATGTTGATAGCATCAGCTCTGTGGCCGGTTCGTTTATCGGAACGTCATCCGTTACCGCGTATATTGAAAGCTCTTCTGGCGTATCTGTGGGTGGACGTACCGGCCTGACGGCTGTGGTTGTAGGCCTGCTGTTCCTGCTGGTGATCTTCCTGTCGCCGTTGGCGGGGATGGTGCCTGCCTATGCGGCCGCGGGCGCACTGATTTACGTGGGCGTATTGATGACGTCCAGCTTGGCGCGTGTGAAGTGGGATGACTTGACGGAAGCCGTACCGGCCTTTATTACCGCGGTGATGATGCCGTTCAGCTTCTCTATCACTGAAGGGATCGCGCTGGGCTTCATTTCTTACTGTGTGATGAAGCTGGCGACGGGTCGCTGGCGTGAAATCAGCCCTTGCGTGGTCGTGGTTGCGCTGCTGTTCCTGCTGAAAATTGTGTTTATCGACGGGCATTAATGTGTTCGTGGCTCCGGGGCTTTCCCGGAGCCTCAGCCTGCGACAAGGCGGCTGGCTACTGTGAGGCGGTAGAGGTGGCTTTTTCTATCGTATGGCTGATTAATTTCATATAGCGTACAGACTGGCGCTGCTGCTGTAGTATTTCTCCCGACTTTCTCATACCCGTTGCCGACGTGTATTTCCACATGATTAATCGGTTAAGCGTGGGGATATGGGCGCAGGCCCAGGCAAGGTAATCATCAACATCGCTCATCACTTCTACTGCCGGGATGCAGGTTGAGCGCAGCCTACCAGAGGCGGGGTGGAGTTTCAGGTTATTGGGAGGTTGGCTGTTCACGCCAGGGATCTTCATCAATGACTGGCGGATGGTACAGAGTTGTGTTGCCGCTTCCAGCGGATCGCGCTGCGCGTCGATCCACGCCTGTTCGGCCTGTGTCTGCGCCTGCATCTGTGGGACGACCTGATTCGTTGGCCTGACATGAACGATTTCGATATCCATACCGACGCTGCCTTCTTCACTCAGTAGGATGGCAATCGTATTGCCTGCATAGCCGATGCTGAAATTGGGCATATTAGGATCAGCAAAATAAGGGCGTCCTTCAGGGGACACGAGTAGCGTGGGCAACAGCGGATAGCCGAAAAAATAGAACATCATCTCAGCCAGCAGCACTCGACTTTTCAGGTAACGCTCTCGGCGTTTGGCTGAAAAACTCTGTGTTGATGAGATGAGTCTATCGGGCAGTCTTTGTAAGTCAGGAAGCGCTTCCGTGCTTGTCCACCTGACAAAATGGCAGGTCATTGTTCACTCCGTGATCGTGATAAAAGATGGGAACCTATCAGGCACTACCGATGCATATTATCAGACTAATATGTGATCTAAAGAAAAATCGATGGATAAATCGGCGATAATTATTAATTAGGCACACCGAATTTTCTGCATCGTGTGTTTTGTGGCGATCCTTCCCTGTCCGCCACATTCCCAGCTGTTTTAATGGCTTGACCACCCCAGTGCGGAACGCCGCTGTTTTTCCAGCGTCTGCTTGCGCAACTCATCCTCTGTCACTAATCGCAGCGCCGATGTTGGACACACGCTAACGCAGGAAGGGCTTTGGGCGACATCCACGCATAAATCACATTTATGAACCTCGCTTTGCATGAGGTGTGTTTCTCCCTCGTCATTCGAGGTTTTTGTCACCACGTCGATGGCACCGAAAGGACAGGCGACGACGCAGCTTTTGCAGCCAATACAGCGCGATTGAATAACCTGAATGCTATCCCGATCGCGCACCAGCGCGTCATTCGGGCATACGCTGGCACAGGGTGCGTTCTCACACTGGCGGCAAAGAACGGGAACGCTGACGCTGGCGCTTTTAACGACCTTCAGGCGGGGAAAGAAGTGAGAAGGCCGCAGTTGTGCGCTTTGACCCCCGCTATGGGCTACCGCGCAGGCGATCTCACAGGTTCGGCAGCCGATACATTTTTCTGCTTCGGCGATAACAAATTGATTCATGAGCGGAGCTCCTCGCGGGTTGCGTTCATTTCAGGGCGCTGCGGGTGTGCGGGAATGGCACCCGTGGCGGCGGTCAGCCCCATCGTCGCAATCATGCCCAATGCGGCTTTTCGCCCGTCGGCAATCGCGGTCACGACCAGATCTGCACCGCGTACGGCATCACCACCGGCAAAAATACGCGGATGGTTGGTCTGGCAAGGTATTTGACTATCAAGCGGGGCGGTGATGTATCCCCAGTTATCCAGACCGATGTCGGCGTCTTCCAGCCACGGCATGCTGTGTGACTGAAAGCCAAATGCGGTTATCACGGCTTCCGCGGGCTGCACGAATTCTGAACCGGGAATCGGGCGCGGGCGACGACGGCCGCTGGCATCAGGTTCGCCCAGTTCGGTGCGAATCAGACTAATGCCGCATACTTCGCCCTGTTCATTGAGGCAGATTTTTTGCGGCTGGACGTTAAAAAGGAACTCTACGCCTTCTTCGCGGGAGTTTTTCACCTCTTTTTTCGAGCCGGGCATGTTGGCTTCATCGCGGCGATACGCGCAGGTTACGGATACCGCGCCTTGCCGAACGGACGTACGCAGGCAGTCCATCGCGGTATCCCCACCGCCGAGCACCACGACGCGTTTGCCCGCCATCGAGATATAAGGCTCATCCTCTAATTCCGGTAGCCCCATGACGTGTTTGGTATTGGCGATTAGAAACGGTAGCGCATCGAAGACGCCGGGAGCCTCTTCATTATCAATGTTGGCCTTCATGGAGCGGTAGGTGCCTACGCCGAGGAACACGGTGTCATAGTCGTCCAGCAACTGAGCCAGAGAAATATCTTTCCCCACTTCGGTATTCAACCGGAACTCGATTCCCATGGCGCTGAACACTTCACGACGATGAATCAGGACGTCTTTATCCAGCTTGAATGACGGAATCCCGAACGTGAGTAGTCCCCCAATTTCTGGGTGACGATCGAACACCACGGCTTGCACACCATTGCGGGCTAGCACATCGGCACAGGCTAGCCCTGCTGGGCCAGCACCGACGATCGCCGCGCGTTTGCCGCTGGGAACAACATGCGTCATATCGGGTGACCAGCCCATTTCCATCGCAGTGTCGGTAATGTAGCGCTCAACGTTACCGATGGTAATCGCACCGTACTCTTTACCCAGCGTACAGGCTCCTTCGCATAGCCGATCCTGCGGGCACACTCGGCCACAGATTTCCGGCAGGCTGCTAGTTTGGTGCGATAGTTCTACGGCTTCAAGAATCCGCCCTTGTTTGGCCAGACTCAGCAATTCGGGAATATTGTTATGCAGCGGGCAGGTCCACTCGCAGATCGCGCGTTTGCCGCAAGAAAGGCAGCGATCGGCCTGATCTTCTGTCTGCTGTATGGAGAAGCCATGATAGATTTCATCAAACGTGGAGGTTCTCTGGGTCAGCGGCTTTTTATCGGCATCCCGGCGTGGCCAGTTTTTTCTTTTGCTGAGCGGATGGGTTGTCAGCGTTTTCAGCACGGGCGTTTCACGCTGCCAGTGAGCGGAGGAACGCAGCGCCATTGCCTGCTGTTTCTCCTGGCGGCGAGCTGCTAACGTTTGCTCGCTGACGAGCTGTAAGGCCTGAGTTGGACAGGCTTCTACGCACGCTTGCCCTTCTGGACGATCGGCGCAGAGATCGCATTTGTGGGCGATGGCGCTGTTGTCTACAGGGCTTGTCACCATGGACATCGCGCCGAACGGGCAAGCCAGTACACAGCTTTTGCAGCCGATGCACTTTTCCTGAACGAGCTGAATGCTATTGTCTTTTCTGATCAAGGCCTGAGTTGGGCACACGCTGGCGCAGGGGGCATCTTCACAATGACGGCAGGTCACGGCAGCCCGCAGCGTTGGCGTATTGAATGCTTTTATTCTGGGCTGAAACACCGCTGCGCTATCTGGATAACGCTCGTCATTGTGTGAAATGACACAGGCGATTTCGCATGCATGGCACCCCATACAGTCTTGAGTACTGGCAATAACAAATCGGTTCATTACCTTTTCCCACTCTGGATCCCTCGATCGTGGCCTTTATCCTAATAGTTGGATAACCCCCTGACTTTGATATAGAGCAGGTAAAAAGTCGGTTAATGTTAAATCTCACACGTGTTACTAATAAAATTATTGAATCGTTTCAGTAAGTTGTAATGTTACTGATAAGTAATATCTTCGTGGTTTATAGCCTTGTTTTTAATATGGTTTACCATGATTTCTTATTTTATGTGTCAGCCGTTTTACGGGATTGCGATTTATTATCGCGGGTTGTCCAGACGAAGGCCGCGGTCAGCAGCAGGATCAGCGTGGCTGCGGCCAGCACAATGGAAAACCCCGAATCAAAGGCAGAATGGGCCTGTGTGGTAAGCATCTGCCGCATATTTTCCGGTAAGGATTCGGCAAAAATTAATGCTTCGTCCAGACTGTCATACGCGGTATCCGGTGCAGCAAACCCAGCGGGCAGCATAAACGTTGCGGAATAAGCGAAAGACAGCAAGCTGCCCATCAGCGTCACGCCCGTAGCGCCCCCTAACTCATAGGACACTTCTTCGATTGACGCCGCCATACCCGCTTTTGACGCTGGCGCAACCTGCATAATAGTGCTGGATGCGGCCGTCATGGTGGAGCCCACGCCTGCGCCAATAACGGTTAGGCTGATGATTTGTATCATGGTAGGCGCATTGTGCAGCAGCAGATAGCTTCCCATTCCGAGCCCTGAAATCAACAGACCTGCGGCTAGCATTGTCCCGCTATTCACGTGTGGCAGTATCTTTCCAGTTAACGGGCCAGCGATAAAGGACGCCAGTGACAGTGGTAAAATGAACAGCCCAGCCTGTAGTGGAGACAGCCCGACGACTAACTGCAATCGCTGGGTGAAAGCCAGCTCCATGCCGATCAAAGCGGCTGCGGCCACGATAGCGGCAGCCACGGCCGCGCTGAAAGGCCGCAGGCGGAAGAGAGAGAAATCGATCAGGGGATGCTTGCTGTTACGCTGCCGCCGCACAAACAGGGTAATGAACGTCACGCCGATGAGCAGAGCGATTAGCGCATCCTCATAAGACGGAACCCGCTTGCCCAGCTCTTTGATGGCATAGGTAATACCAATCAAACCCACCATGATTAATAGAGAACCGATGAAATCCCAGCGGTGGGAGGCGTTGCCCGGCCGGTGTGGAATCACGGTGATTCCCATGATGAGCGCAAGCAAAACGACCGGTACATTAATGAGGAAAACCGATCCCCACCAGAAGTACTCAAGCAGTATCCCGCCCATCACGGGGCCAAATGCTGCGCCGCCGGATGCGACCGCAGCCCAGATACCGATTGCCAGTGCGCGTTCCCGTTCATCAGTAAATGTCAGACGAATAATCGACAGTGTGGCGGGCATCATCATCGCCGCTCCGACTGCCAGCAGCGCACGGGCAGCGATAAGCATACTGGGTGCAGGAGAATAAGCGGCAAACAGTGACGCCGCACCAAAGACCACCAGCCCAGAAATAAATAGAGGTTTATGGCCCAGCTTATCGCCCAATGTGCCCATCCCCAGCAGTAAACCGGAGGCAACCAGCGCATAGATATTAACGATCCACAGCTTTTCCGATGCAGTAGCGTGCAGGTCGTGAGTCAGTGTTGGGAGTGCGGTGTACAGCACTGTCATGTCGATAACAATCAGGAATAGGGCGCTGGAAACAATGGCCAGGGTCAGCCACTTCTTTGGTGATTGCATAGCAGGATCTCTACCTTGAACTTCTCTTTTTCATCTGTCGGATAGCGTTCTGATGATATAGAATTGCTTTTTAAATACAAACGTATTTTAAATTGGGGGATATATGGGGCGTCATAAGAGCATTAATCGTGCGTGCGTGTTGGATGCGGCGGAGCAGATTGTCCGCACCCAGGGAACGGCTGCGCTGACGATCGATGCGGTCGCTAAAGCTGCGGGTGTGACAAAAGGCGGTATTCAGTCGAGTTTCGGGACGAAAGATGAGCTGATTCACGCGATGTATCAGCGCTGGGAAGATGAGTTTGATGAGATGGCCGCTGTGTGCATCGGTGAGGATAATAGCCGGGAAGCCAGAGTGCGTGCGCACGTTGACATCACTTATCGGACGGATGCCGCAGAAGGCGATCGAGCGGCGGGCATGATGGCCTCGTTGTTGAATACGCCTGAGCACCTTGTTAGATCGCAGGCGTGGTATGACAGCCAGTTGGCCGAGCTTGACCTGAATTCGCAGGAAGGGCGAGATGCCCGGCTGGCGTTTCTGGCATCCGAAGGGGCATTCCTGCTGCGCTATTTTGGCTTTATGGCGGTCGATGACGAGACCTGGAAAGCCATTTTCTCTGATATTTCCCGCCTGCTACCCGAGCGCACTGCTTCCTGAGTCAGAACCTCTTTTCAGAAGGCGCATTGATTATGATTCGATGGATGATTGTTCGCCTGACTGCTGCGTCGCCATAATCTTGTCCAGATTCCCTTCGACCCATATCGCCAGCTCTTTTACCCGCACACCAACCTCTTTGCCTAATGGGGTGAGGCTATACTCAACATGCGGCGGGACAACCGGATAGGCTGTTCGCAGAACAAAACCATCACTTTCCAGCCATTGCAGAGTTTGCGCCAGCATGCGCTCGCTCACGCCGCCAATCCGTCGACGCAACTGGCTGAAGCGATGCGTATCATCAAGTAATGCGATCAAAATCAGCACGCCCCAGCGACTGGTAACGTGGTTAAGTATCTGGCGAGACGGACATTTCTCAGCAAAGACATCACCAGTTGGCAGAATGGGTAGCAATAAATCTGCTGGTGTTTTGGATTGATTCACTATACTTACCTTTATGTATGTACTTACTTAAAATTAGCTTTGCCGCTATTATGCCAGCCACTACCCGTTAGTAAAAGACGGTTAATAAAAGACAGTCAATAAAAGGAGCTTGAGATGATTGCTATTACTGGTGCATCCGGCCAACTGGGCCGTTTGGTTATCAAACAACTGTTAGAGAAGGTTCCGGCGAACGATATCGTGGCGCTGGTGCGTGATGTGAACAAAGTTACCGATCTATCGGCGCTTGGCGTGCAGGTGAAAGCCGCAGATTACAATCAGCCAGAAGTGCTGGCTTCTGCGCTGCAAGGCGTGGATAACGTGCTGCTGATCTCTTCGAGCGAAGTGGGTCAGCGTGCGGTACAACACCGCAATGTCATCGATGCGGCGGTGAAAGCCGGTGTTAAACTGGTGGCTTATACCAGTCTGCTGCACGCGGATAAGTCTCCTCTGGCGCTGGCGGAAGAACACCGTCAAACGGAGACGTTGCTGAAGGATTCTGGTTTACCGCATGTCCTGCTGCGCAACGGCTGGTATACCGAAAACTATGCGGCTAGCATCCCTGCGGCGCTGGAACACGGTGTGTTTATCGGTAGCGCGGGTGAAGGCAAAATTACGTCTGCAACCCGTGAAGACTTCGCTGCCGCTGCGGTCGTGGTGCTGACGCAGGAAGGGCAGGCTGGTAAGGTTTACGAACTGGCTGGTGATGAACCTTACACGCTGGCAGAGCTGGCAGCGGAAGTCAGCAAACAGTCTGGAAAAAGTATCGGTTATCAAAATCTGTCCGAAGCGGAGTTTGCCGCTGCGCTGGTTTCAGCCGGGCTACCTGAGGGTTTCGCGCAGATTATTGCGGATTCGGACACTGGTGCATCTAAAGGTGGTCTGTTTGATGACGGTAAGCAACTGAGCCGCCTGATCGGTCGCCCAACCACGCCGCTGTCAGCCGTCGTGAAAGCGACGTTGAAATAACCCTTAAAAAGTAACGCTTAAAAATCGGCTCAGAGATCATTCCGAGCCGATTGCTTTTAAATCAATGAGAGTTTATTGCCTGATGTAATTCGCTTATATCCGCAATGTATCTATCACCATTCTCAAGGCTGGTGACACATTACGATGGGGATAATACAGGTGTAATTCGGCTAGACGGTGGCTATAACGTGTCAGTACACGTATAAGCGTGCCACGCTCCAGATCTTCTCTTACCAGTTCCTCTGGAACATAGGCCAGCCCTAGCCCCTGTCTTGCCGCTTCGGCTTCCATGTAGCTATCGGAAAACACCCACTGCCCTTGTGGCCTATGTTTTATCTGATTGCCTTCCTGCCATAATTCCCACTGGTAAAGGCTGCCATCAGCAAACTGATAGGCAATGCAAGGGTGCACCGCTAAATCGGTTGGCGTTTGTGGAAAGCCGTAATGGAAAAAGTGGTCTGGTGTTGCGACGACAACCATCTCCATGCTAGGCGCAATGCGCACGGCAATCATGCCTTCATCGACTTCTCCACCCAACCGTACGCCTGCATCGAACCGTTCATTGATGATGTCGACAAAGCGACTTTCACTAATGAGTTCCAGCCGAATATCGGGATAACGTTGTCTGAATATCGCCAGTTTGGGCAGCAGCACCTTATCAATCGCGTGCTGGCTGGCGTTAATTCGTACGGTGCCTGAAGGAGTATCACGAAAATGAGCAAGCGTAGTCAGGCCGATATCCAGTGATTGAAAACTGGTTACCGTGGTTCGGTAAAGTTGCTCACCCGCTTGAGTCAGCGACAGCTTGCGTGTGGTCCGCGTTAGGAGTTGCACGCCCAGACGATTTTCCAGATTGCGTATTGTGCGGCTGATACCAGACTGAGCCAAACCAAGCATGCTTGCTGCTTTGGTAAAGCTGCCTTCACGCGCAACCAGCATAAACGCGTAGAGATCGTTATAGTTTTCTCGGCCTGTCATGTTCATCCACACCTATACGTTCAGACTGGAATGGTATTGCTTTTGAGCGCGTCACTACAAAGATTTATAACATATGAACATTAATGTTATCTAATTTAAGCGTCTAATCATCACCGGTTGTTCTAACTAAAATAAATCCCATGGGTCACAAAACCACCAGACCCATACCAAACAACCTTGAGTCAATACTCTGTTTTTAAAGGAAATTTATCATGAATGTCCTTCCTAAGAAGCTGACAGCCATCGCGTCTGCTTTGTTACTGAGTGTCGCATTAACCGGAGTTTCCACTATGACGTATGCACAAGACGCCAATCCTAATCAGCCTGTTTCCATGGTGACTCAATGGGATAAGACGTTTGCTCAAAGCAATAACGTCGACCACCGTAAGGTGACCTTCCAGAACCGTTACGGGATTACTCTCGTGGGCGATCTCTACATCCCGAAAAACCGGGGAGATCGTAAGCTGGCCGCCATTGCTGTGAGTGGGCCTTTTGGTGCAGTGAAAGAGCAATCAAGCGGCTTATATGCACAAACGCTGGCTGATCAAGGTTTTATCACGCTGGCGTTTGATCCTTCCTATACCGGTGAAAGCGGCGGCCAACCACGCAACGTTGCCTCGCCTGACATCAACACTGAAGATTTCAGTGCAGCCGTTGATTTCCTTGGCCTGCAAAAAGAGGTCGACCGCAACCGAATCGGCTTGCTGGGCATCTGTGGCTGGGGCGGCATGGCGTTAAATGCGGCAGCAGCGGATACACGCGTGAAAGCGGTAGCCACCAGTGTGATGTACGATATGAGCCGTGCGATGGGGCATGGTGTGGGTGACGGTAAGGATCGCTATACTACAGCCGATCGCCGTGCTGTATTGCAATACCTCAGCGAACAGCGTTGGAAAGATGCGGAAAGTGGCACCTTTGCGACCGGTGGGCACGATCTTTATGTTGATAAAGACGGGAAGGCCACGGTTGCCAGCCGTATATTGCCGGAAGCACTGCCAGAAAATCCGCATCCGGTACTGAAAGAGTTTTTTGACTACTATCGTGTACCTCGCGGCTTCCATGAACGCTCTGTCAACTCAACAAGCGCGTGGAAGGCGACAATGCCGCTGTCGTTTATGAATATGCCGCTCCTGAGCTATGCGAGCGAAATTACTATCCCGACATTGGTCGTCACCGGTGAACAAGCTCATTCGCGCTATTTTGCTGAAGATGCCTACAAATTAGTCGGCAGCAAGCGTAAAGAGCTGGTAGTGATACCGGGCGCCAATCACGTGGACCTGTACGACAATCAGGCAGGCAAAATACCGTTTGAGAAATTTGAGCAATTTTTCAAAACAAGCCTGCGGTAAATACCATCGAGGGTGAGAAAGTGTTAGCGCCAACAATCTCACCCCGCTATACACCGTGTTTCCCTACGGTTCTGTTTGCTACTTACACGCTTTAGCAGGTAAATACACAATTAACGGCTGTGGCGTGTCATTCTTGTTTTACCGGCTAAAGCGTGTAATATTTATTCTACCGCCTATAATCGGTAGGATAAGATGATGAAGATCACCAACAGCAAGCAGCTTAGCAGCTATCTGAAAGATGTTCGTATCACCCAGAAGCTTTCACAAGGGAAAGTGGCCAGTAAAGTGGGTATTCGCCAGGATACGGTATCCAGTTTCGAGCAACATCCTGATTCCACTAAGCTGGAAACCTTCTTTAAAATCCTGTCGGCATTGAATTTAGAACTTACTGTTACGCCCAGGAATGTGGACACCATCAATAACGAAGCCTCTGTTGCATCATCCTGGAAGGAAGAATGGTAATGGCTGCGCTCGATGTTTACATGAACGGCTATCGGGTGTGCATGATATAAAAAAGATTGAATACAAAACTTTATCCGAGCAGCAGCTTGAAAACATACTGACCGGATATCTGTCCGATGCCCCGCTGAGTATGATTGATACTGAAGACGATTTTCGTATTTCTATCGCAGGTGCACAGGAAAAGACGGCGCTGCTTTATCTGGATGATCGCTGGTGCCTGCCTCTCAATGCCACACCAACTACCCACATCATCAAGCTACCGATTGGTAAAATCGAGAGTCACTCTTAATCAATTGATATGTCTGACAGCGTTGAAAATGAGTATCTGTGTTTACTCATTGCCAAAGCATTTGGGCTGCCAGTGCCGCACTGTTTTATGATCAACACTGGCAAGATAAAGGCGTTAGCGGTGGAGCGTTTTGATCGTAAAAATCCAATTGTGGTTGAGCAGGTGGAAAAGCATGAGAAGTCGATAGCCCTCAAAGGTGACTTACCGCAAGCCGTGAAGCAAGCTGTTGTGCAGGCTCTGCTGAAAGAAGGTGATATCGCTCGAAAGCTGCTCAAAGACCAACAAGTTATGGCGAGTTATGTTGAGCTGATTTTTGACATGATGAAGCAGAGGGCGGCTGATCCACTGAATAACCAACATGGCTAAAGATTTAACAGAGTCTTTGAATGACAGACAAAAAGCGGAGCAACACCTTGCATTGCTGATGGGAAAACCCGTGTTGAGTGTCGCTTTGAGTCCGATACGTTGTGGCTTTCTCAGGCCATGATCGGTGAGTTATATGGAAAAGCGAAAGCGACCATTAGCGAACATATAAAAAATATTTTTGCTGAAGGTGAATTGGACGAAAATTCAGTTGTTCGGTTATACCGAACAACTGCGGCAGATGGGAAATCATACAATGTCCAATACTTTAGCCTGTCATTGGTATTAGCGGTGGGGTATCGCGTCCGTTCAAGCCGCGGCACTCAGTTCCGACAGTGGGCAACGCAAACCTTACAAGAGTACCTGATTAAAGGATTCGTTATGGATGACGAGCGCCTGAAAAATCCGCCCGTTGGTCATATAACAATCAGCTATGCGAGATCAGCGGAAGTGAATGGACGCTTACGAACTCAGCGTCACTTCCCAATACAAAAACTCGAAAAGATACGGCCTAGCAGGTCGTCAGAGGTGAACTCGCCAGTGATTTCACTCAGGGACTGCTGCGCCAGCCGCAGTTCTTCTGCCAGCAATTCGCCCGCGTAGGCGCTCACCAGCTGTTCTTTCCCCTGAATCAGATGCTGTGCAGCCAGTTCCAGTGCTTGCAGGTGGCGACGTCGAGCCAGAAAACCGCCTTCCGTGTTGCTGGTGAATCCCATGCTTTGCTTGAGATGGTCGCGAAGCGTATCGATGCCTTCACCTGTACGGGCGGACAGTCGGATAAGTGAGTGAGTATTCACCTCTTCGATACCAAGCATTTCGCCAGTCACGTCGGCTTTGTTGCGTACCACGGTAATCGGCAGCGTTTTTGGCAGGCGCGCCATAAATTCTGGCCAGATTTGCTCAGGCTCGGTCGCCTGCGTGGTAGTGCCGTCTACCATGAACAGCACGCGATCGGCCTGTTCGATTTCCTGCCAGGCGCGCTCAATACCAATGCGTTCGACTTCATCGCTGGCATCGCGTAACCCGGCGGTGTCGATGACATGTAGCGGCATGCCGTCGATATGGATGTGTTCACGTAGTACGTCGCGTGTCGTTCCGGCGATATCCGTCACAATGGCGGCTTCGCGACCGGCTAACGCATTGAGTAAGCTGGATTTACCGGCATTAGGACGACCTGCAATTACGACCTTCATCCCTTCACGCAGCAGACTCCCCTGATGCGCTTCGGCTCTGACGGCATCCAGATCGGCCATCACACCATTTAACTGTGCTTCAATTTTGCCATCGGAGAGAAAGTCGATCTCTTCATCTGGGAAGTCGATGGCAGCTTCGACGTAGATTCGCAGGTGAGTGAGTGCTTCCACTAACTGATTTATACGGGTGGAAAATACGCCTTGCAGAGAGTTCAGCGCTGAGCGGGCGGCCTGTTCTGAACTGGCGTCAATCAGATCGGCGATGGCTTCCGCCTGCGCGAGATCGAGTTTGTCATTCAGGAAGGCGCGTTCAGAGAATTCGCCAGGGCGTGCAATGCGCACGGTAGATAGCGTCAGGATACGTTGCAGGAGTAAATCAAGAATAACTGGGCCACCGTGACCCTGAAGCTCCAATACGTCTTCACCGGTAAAGGAGTTCGGGCCGGGAAACCAGAGTGCGATACCCTGATCGAGCGTGGTGCCGTTGGCATCACGGAACGGCAGATAATCGGCGTGGCGTGGCTTGGGAAGTTTACCCAGAACGGCATGCGCCACGTCTGCGGCCGCCTGTCCTGAAATGCGTAAAATACCCACGCCTCCGCGTCCCGGTGGAGTGGCTTGGGCGACGATGGTGTCGGTATTACTCATGATGTTCTCTCTGCATTGATGCCTGTCTGGCAGGCTATTTTACGTATCGTTGGCTGATAAAACAGCCATTAAAAAAATAAGGCGGTCAATGACCGCCTTACGCTTTCTATCGGTTAGCCATCAACCGGATTATTTTTTCTCGCGGCTATGTAAGCCACGTTTTTCCAGACCGCGGTAGATCAACTGCTGCTGGAGAATGGTAACCAGGTTGCTGACGATGTAGTACATAACCAGACCTGACGGGAACCACAGGAAGAAGACCGTAAAGATGACCGGCATGTAGGTCATGATCTTCTGCTGCATTGGGTCGGTCACGGTGGTTGGTGACATCTTCTGGATGAAGAACATCGTCACGCCCATCAGGATCGGCAGAATGTAGTACGGGTCTTGTGCAGACAGGTCATGAATCCACAGCGCGAACGGCGCGTGACGCAGTTCAACGGAGCCCATCAGCATGTAATACAGCGCCAGGAAGATTGGCATCTGAATCAGC
This sequence comes from Pectobacterium quasiaquaticum, assembly GCF_014946775.2. Lineage (NCBI taxonomy): Bacteria > Pseudomonadati > Pseudomonadota > Gammaproteobacteria > Enterobacterales > Pectobacteriaceae > Pectobacterium > Pectobacterium quasiaquaticum. The sequence goes on from NZ_CP065177.1 coordinate 4,466,438, forward strand.
AGCGGGAAGCAGCCGCCCAGCGGGTTCACTTTCTCTGACTTGTACAGCGCCATCATTTCCTGACTCATGCGCTGTTTGTCATCACCAATACGCTCACGCATAGCCTGCAGCTTAGGCTGCAGCAAGCGCATTTTCGCCATAGAGGTGTATTGCGCTTTCGTCAGCGGGTACATGATACCGCGCACGATAAAGGTAATGGCAATGATGGAGAAGCCCCAGTTGCCGATAAAGCTGTGCAGGAATTTCAGCAGCTTAAACAGCGGCTGAGAAATAAACCACAGCCAGCCGTAATCGACAGTCAGATCCAGATGCGGTGCGACAGCAGCCATCTTGTCCTGAATTTCTGGGCCAACCCACAGGGTGGTTTTCAGATCCTGCTGGCTACCTGCGGCAACTACAACCGGAGCGGATTTGAAACCAATAGCGGCCTGACCGTTCCCCAGCTTGCTGGTATAGAAGGTGTTAGCGCCTGCCGTAGTTGGGATCCACGCGGTTGCGAAGTACTGTTGCAGAATCGCTACCCAGCCACCATTGGTGGTGATGTTCAGGTTTTCGTCCATGTCGCTGAAGCTGTACTTTTTGTACTTGTCTTCACTGGAAGAGAACGCCGCGCCACGATAAGTGTGCAGTGCAAAGTTGCTGCTGCCGGTATCGCGGTGCTTAGGTAATTCGATAGATTGCTTTAACTGACCGAACAACGTAAGTTCCAGAGGCTGAGCGCTGGTGTTGTTGACGCTATAGTCAACGTTCAGTGCATAGTCGCCACGTTTCAGAACGAACGTTTTGGTGTAGGTTACGCCGTCAGCCGCAGTGTATGTCATCGGGATACGCAGTTCGCTCTGACCATCCGCCAGCTCGAAGCTATCTTGCGTGGTGGTAAACAGCGGACGTGGGCCGTTAGCCGGGTTGTCTGGGCCGTTTTTGCCAGTCAAACCGCTCTGAGCCTGATAGACAAACTCGGATGTGGTTTCCAGCAGGTGGAAAGGTTTATCTGAACCCAATGTGTCCGGGTAAGCCAGCAGATGCGCTTGCTCGATGTCACCGCCACGCGTGTTGATTGTCAGCGACAGCACATCGGTTTTCACCGTGATCAGTTTGCCTTGACCGCTGGCGGGTACGCCCTGGTTGGTAGCATCACCGGTCACTGCGTTCGTCGCCTGCTGTATGGTCTGCGTGGTTGCTGGCGGATTTTTATCCGTCTCCCAAGCCTGCCAAAGCATAAAGGTTACGAATAGCAGAGCGATGAGAAGAAGATTGCGTTGCGAATCCATCGTTAATGTTCTCTGTTATTGTCGGTTTTTGGCGGTACGGGATCATCACCACCAGGGTTCAAAGGATGGCATTTTAATACGCGTTTAAGCGTCAACCAACAGCCTTTTATCATGCCGAACCTGCGTATTGCTTCAATACCGTATTGCGAGCACGTTGGCCGGAACCGACAATGCGGTCCGAGCAACGGGCTGATAACGAGTTGATAACCGCGTATCAACCCGATCAGGAGTCGGGAGCCAAACGACAATGCCGACGCCATAGTTTTTCCAATGCTTCCGTCAGAGTACGGTTATCCAGTTCAGACACCCCTTTTTTCACCAGCACGACAAAGTCCATTGAAGGCAATGAATGTTGGTGCAGGCGAAAACTTTCGCGCGTCAGGCGTTTAATCCGATTGCGTTCATGAGCACGTTTCACATGCTTTTTGGCGACGGTAAGACCGATGCGGGGATGCCCCAGCGAGTTCAGGCGGCCGAGAATGGTGATTTGCGGCGTGCCAGCCCGTTGCGGTTGCTGGAAGACGAAAGTGAAATGACTGGGAGTTAACAAACGTAACTCCCTGGGAAATGCTAGCTTAACCACTCGGTGGGTTAGCTTTTATTACTTAGAAACAGACAGACGAGTACGGCCTTTCGCACGACGGCGGGCCAGAACTTGACGACCATTTTTGGTGGCCATACGAGCACGGAAACCATGGCTACGGTTACGCTTCAATACGGACGGTTGGAAAGTGCGTTTCATGGCGATTTCTACCTAAACTTGGAAAATTATAACTTCACAGTAAACGCGTTTGGCTGTTCGGCGTGAAAAAATGACCGACGCCTCAATCGCATATCACAGCTATATAACGGAAAGAGGCAGGATTGTAATAATTGTACAGTCCTGAGTCAATTAACATCACACTTAACACGCCAGCCATTCCGATTATTTTTGGAATTTCTGCCTGCCAGAGCACAGAAAAGGCGTAGACGCGCGGGCAGGGAATTATACGGGCTCTGTTGCAAAGCGCAAGGATCCTCAAATGATCTGTCCCGTAAGATCATGATCGATGTCACCGTAACGATCGTGTTTCCGACGGTATGCTTGGATGCGTTTCATGTAGGGCGGGTAAAATATGTGCTCGCTGCCCCTCTGGCGTGTTGCGGGGAGTCACTATGAGAATAGCCTGTGGATAAAAAGGATCGAAACTGTGCAGAAGGGGAAGATCTCTTTGGCGGATTAGGTTATGATCCGCGGTTCCGCTAGCGATCCTTTTGACGGGATCGTCGGGGTAAACCGCCACGCTACGTGGTGTGTCTGCTGTCTGAATTGTGAATGAAACCATCGTGGATGACGCAGGCGCCAAAAAATCATGAGTCACATAAATAACGTCTTATTCTTTTCTTTTTGATCGTTCTTGTTCGAGTGGAGTCCGCC